>NZ_CP200314.1:0-4800000 GCF_056867975.1 Mitsuaria sp. MSU3D
CTGACGACAAATCAGCGGTGCGACGAAGCAAGGCGGAAAGCCTGAAGCGAAAGCTGCTTCGATGTTCTTTAAGAATTTACAGCCGATAAGCGTGGGCGTCTGGACGAGCGGCCTGAGAAGGTTAAATCGCTAGATGCTCACGGAAGATATGAATGAAGCTATGAAAGTAGTCTTTGTTCGATTCCGTTGAGTTTATTCAAGATCGAACTGTAGAGTTTGATCCTGGCTCAGATTGAACGCTGGCGGCATGCCTTACACATGCAAGTCGAACGGTAACGCGGGGCAACCTGGCGACGAGTGGCGAACGGGTGAGTAATATATCGGAACGTGCCCAGTTGTGGGGGATAACTGCTCGAAAGAGCAGCTAATACCGCATACGACCTGAGGGTGAAAGCGGGGGATCGCAAGACCTCGCGCAATTGGAGCGGCCGATATCAGATTAGGTAGTTGGTGGGGTAAAGGCCTACCAAGCCGACGATCTGTAGCTGGTCTGAGAGGACGACCAGCCACACTGGGACTGAGACACGGCCCAGACTCCTACGGGAGGCAGCAGTGGGGAATTTTGGACAATGGGGGCAACCCTGATCCAGCCATGCCGCGTGCGGGAAGAAGGCCTTCGGGTTGTAAACCGCTTTTGTCAGGGAAGAAAAGACTCCTACTAATACTGGGGGTTCATGACGGTACCTGAAGAATAAGCACCGGCTAACTACGTGCCAGCAGCCGCGGTAATACGTAGGGTGCAAGCGTTAATCGGAATTACTGGGCGTAAAGCGTGCGCAGGCGGTTATGCAAGACAGATGTGAAATCCCCGGGCTCAACCTGGGAACTGCATTTGTGACTGCATGGCTAGAGTACGGTAGAGGGGGATGGAATTCCGCGTGTAGCAGTGAAATGCGTAGATATGCGGAGGAACACCGATGGCGAAGGCAATCCCCTGGACCTGTACTGACGCTCATGCACGAAAGCGTGGGGAGCAAACAGGATTAGATACCCTGGTAGTCCACGCCCTAAACGATGTCAACTGGTTGTTGGGAGGGTTTCTTCTCAGTAACGTAGCTAACGCGTGAAGTTGACCGCCTGGGGAGTACGGCCGCAAGGTTGAAACTCAAAGGAATTGACGGGGACCCGCACAAGCGGTGGATGATGTGGTTTAATTCGATGCAACGCGAAAAACCTTACCTACCCTTGACATGCCAGGAATCCTGCAGAGATGTGGGAGTGCTCGAAAGAGAACCTGGACACAGGTGCTGCATGGCCGTCGTCAGCTCGTGTCGTGAGATGTTGGGTTAAGTCCCGCAACGAGCGCAACCCTTGTCATTAGTTGCTACGAAAGGGCACTCTAATGAGACTGCCGGTGACAAACCGGAGGAAGGTGGGGATGACGTCAGGTCATCATGGCCCTTATGGGTAGGGCTACACACGTCATACAATGGCCGGGACAGAGGGCTGCCAACCCGCGAGGGGGAGCTAATCCCAGAAACCCGGTCGTAGTCCGGATCGCAGTCTGCAACTCGACTGCGTGAAGTCGGAATCGCTAGTAATCGCGGATCAGCTTGCCGCGGTGAATACGTTCCCGGGTCTTGTACACACCGCCCGTCACACCATGGGAGCGGGTTCTGCCAGAAGTAGTTAGCCTAACCGCAAGGGGGGCGATTACCACGGCAGGGTTCGTGACTGGGGTGAAGTCGTAACAAGGTAGCCGTATCGGAAGGTGCGGCTGGATCACCTCCTTTCTAGAGAATGACGAGACCGTCGGGTTGCCTAGGCAGCTCGGGAGAGTCGAGTCGAAAAATGCGAGTTCAGCGCGCCCACACTTATCGGCTGTAGACACACAACAGTGAGTGAGAAAACGCGTGAGCCTGGCGAGCTGGCCTTGCCGGTTGGCGCGATACAGGAGCACGCATGAAACGCGTGGGTCTGTAGCTCAGTCGGTTAGAGCACCGTCTTGATAAGGCGGGGGTCGCTGGTTCGAATCCAGCCAGACCCACCACGAGGATCGTCAAGATCTTGGGGGATTAGCTCAGCTGGGAGAGCACCTGCTTTGCAAGCAGGGGGTCGTCGGTTCGATCCCGTCATCCTCCACCAATCACTTCACAAGGGTGGCAAACCACAGCGTCAAGCATGACGTTGTGGTTTGCCAGTCTCGACTTTTTAGTCGGCTGTTGTTCTTTAACAATTCGTAGAGTCGAATCAGCGTTGCTGGCGGAAAGCTTAGCGCTTCGTAAAGGGGCGCGGCACCGTGCCGCCAGCGACATTTGATTGCGTCAACAAACTTCAACTCTGAAAAGAGTAGAAATTGAAGAACGGCGAACGCGTGATACTCAAATAAATGCTCAAGTTGTTGAGCATCTGTCCTTGACGACATCTGCGGATGTCAAAGTTATAGGGTCAAGTGACTAAGTGCATGTGGTGGATGCCTTGGCGATTACAGGCGACGAAGGACGTGATAGCCTGCGATAAGCTTCGGGGAGCTGGCAAATAAGCTTTGATCCGGAGATTTCCGAATGGGGAAACCCACCTCGTTTAGAGGTATCGCACACTGAATACATAGGTGTGCGAGGCGAACCGGGTGAACTGAAACATCTCAGTAGCTCGAGGAAAAGACATCAACCGAGATTCCGAAAGTAGTGGCGAGCGAAATCGGAGTAGCCCTCGTGTTTTAGCAGTTGGCATATCAGAACGGAATGGAAAGTCCGGCCATAGCGGGTGATAGCCCCGTATGAGAAATGTCGATTGTGGAACTAGGCACGAATAGAGTAGGGCGGGACACGTGAAATCCTGTCTGAATATGGGGGGACCATCCTCCAAGGCTAAATACTCGTAATCGACCGATAGTGAACAAGTACCGTGAGGGAAAGGCGAAAAGAACCCCGGGAGGGGAGTGAAATAGATCCTGAAACCGCATGCATACAAAAAGTAGGAGCCCGCAAGGGTGACTGCGTACCTTTTGTATAATGGGTCAGCGACTTACATTCAGTGGCGAGGTTAACCGAATAGGGTAGCCGTAGAGAAATCGAGTCCGAATAGGGCGATTTAGTCGCTGGGTGTAGACCCGAAACCAGGTGATCTATCCATGGCCAGGATGAAGGTACCGTAACAGGTGCTGGAGGTCCGAACCGACTAGTGTTGCAAAACTAGCGGATGAGCTGTGGATAGGGGTGAAAGGCTAAACAAACCTGGAGATAGCTGGTTCTCTCCGAAAACTATTTAGGTAGTGCCTCAAGTATTACCTTCGGGGGTAGAGCACTGTTTAGGCTAGGGGGTCATGGCGACTTACCAAACCTATGCAAACTCCGAATACCGAAGAGTACAGCTTGGGAGACAGAGCACCGGGTGCTAACGTCCGGACTCAAGAGGGAAACAACCCAGACCGCCAGCTAAGGTCCCTAAAATTGGCTAAGTGGGAAACGAAGTGGGAAGGCTAAAACAGTCAGGATGTTGGCTTAGAAGCAGCCATCATTTAAAGAAAGCGTAATAGCTCACTGATCGAGTCGTCCTGCGCGGAAGATGTAACGGGGCTAAGCCAGTTACCGAAGCTGCGGATGCACAGTTTACTGTGCGTGGTAGGAGAGCGTTCTGTACGCCTGTGAAGGTGGGTCGTGAGGCCTGCTGGAGGTATCAGAAGTGCGAATGCTGACATGAGTAGCGTTAAAGGGGGTGAAAAGCCCCCTCGCCGAAAGCGCAAGGTTTCCTACGCAACGTTCATCGGCGTAGGGTGAGTCGGCCCCTAAGGCGAGGCAGAGATGCGTAGCTGATGGGAAACAGGTCAATATTCCTGTACCGATCAATAGTGCGATGTGGGGACGGAGAAGGTTAGCTCAGCCGGGTGTTGGATGTCCCGGTTCAAGCCTGTAGTCGTGCCTGGTAGGCAAATCCGCCGGGCTTAGATGAGGGGTGATAACGAGTCTGCTTGCAGACGAAGTGAGTGATACCCTGCTTCCAGGAAAAGCCACTAAGCTTCAGCTATTGACGACCGTACCGCAAACCGACACTGGTGCGCGAGATGAGTATTCTAAGGCGCTTGAGAGAACTCTGGAGAAGGAACTCGGCAAATTGACACCGTAACTTCGGAAGAAGGTGTGCCTTTAGTAGGTGATCCATTTACTTGGTTAGCCCAATGAGGCCGCAGAGAATCGGTGGCTGCAACTGTTTATTAAAAACACAGCACTCTGCAAAGACGAAAGTCGACGTATAGGGTGTGACTCCTGCCCGGTGCTGGAAGATTAAATGATGGGGTGCAAGCTCTTGACTGAAGTCCCAGTAAACGGCGGCCGTAACTATAACGGTCCTAAGGTAGCGAAATTCCTTGTCGGGTAAGTTCCGACCTGCACGAATGGAGTAATGATGGCCACACTGTCTCCTCCAGAGACTCAGCGAAGTTGAAATGTTTGTGATGATGCAATCTCCCCGCGGAAAGACGGAAAGACCCCATGAACCTTTACTGTAGCTTTACATTGGACTTTGAACAGATCTGTGTAGGATAGGTGGGAGGCTTTGAAACCTGGTC
This sequence comes from Mitsuaria sp. MSU3D, assembly GCF_056867975.1. Lineage (NCBI taxonomy): Bacteria > Pseudomonadati > Pseudomonadota > Betaproteobacteria > Burkholderiales > Sphaerotilaceae > Roseateles > Mitsuaria sp. MSU3D. The sequence continues at coordinate 4,508 of NZ_CP200314.1, forward strand.
GCTAGATCAGGTGGAGCCAACGTTGAAATACCACCCTGGTGTGTTTGAGGTTCTAACCTTGGCCCGTTATCCGGGTTGGGGACAGTGTATGGTGGGCAGTTTGACTGGGGCGGTCTCCTCCCAAAGTGTAACGGAGGAGTTCGAAGGTACGCTAAATACGGTCGGAAATCGTGTTGATAGTGCATTGGCATAAGCGTGCTTGACTGCGAGACTGACAAGTCGAGCAGGTACGAAAGTAGGACAAAGTGATCCGGTGGTTCTGTATGGAAGGGCCATCGCTCAACGGATAAAAGGTACTCTGGGGATAACAGGCTGATACCGCCCAAGAGTTCATATCGACGGCGGTGTTTGGCACCTCGATGTCGGCTCATCTCATCCTGGGGCTGTAGCCGGTCCCAAGGGTATGGCTGTTCGCCATTTAAAGAGGTACGTGAGCTGGGTTTAAAACGTCGTGAGACAGTTTGGTCCCTATCTTCCGTGGGCGCTGCAAGATTGAGAGAGCCTGCTCCTAGTACGAGAGGACCGGAGTGGACGCACCTCTGGTGTATCGGTTGTCACGCCAGTGGCATCGCCGAGTAGCTAAGTGCGGAAGAGATAACCGCTGAAAGCATCTAAGCGGGAAACTCGTCTCAAGATGAGTCTTGCCGGGGCCTAGAGCCCCCTGAAGGGTCGTTCAAGACCAGGACGTTGATAGGCTGGGTGTGGAAGCGCAGTAATGCGTTAAGCTAACCAGTACTAATTGCCCGTGAGGCTTGACCCTATAACTTTGACACTCAAAACGTCAAGGTGAGTGGTCACGCAGATCGACGCGCATCCCGCTCATGCTGGGAATGCCCGATCAAAACCGTTCTTCAAACCTGAAGACGCAATCAAACCAAGCTGATTTGACTCTACCGAATTGGGCCTGCTGAGTTCCTCAGCAAGCCAACCAGTCAAGCCTGATGACCATAGCGAGTCGGTCCCACCCCTTCCCATCCCGAACAGGACCGTGAAACGACTCAGCGCCGATGATAGTGCGGATTCCCGTGTGAAAGTAGGTCATCGTCAGGCTAATATCCGGAGACGCCCGGTCGGATGACCGGGCGTTCCTTTCTCTGCTTGCAGAGATCAGCGCTTCGCGGAGCGTTGATCTCTGGAGCTGAGGCGGTGTCGATCAGATCATGAGAATGATCGTGAAAGACGCTTGACAAGTTCAAACGAACTCGTTTATAGTCTCATCTCTGCGCTTCTGACGACAAATCAGCGGTGCGACGAAGCAAGGCGGAAAGCCTGAAGCGAAAGCTGCTTCGATGTTCTTTAAGAATTTACAGCCGATAAGCGTGGGCGTCTGGACGAGCGGCCTGAGAAGGTTAAATCGCTAGATGCTCACGGAAGATATGAATGAAGCTATGAAAGTAGTCTTTGTTCGATTCCGTTGAGTTTATTCAAGATCGAACTGTAGAGTTTGATCCTGGCTCAGATTGAACGCTGGCGGCATGCCTTACACATGCAAGTCGAACGGTAACGCGGGGCAACCTGGCGACGAGTGGCGAACGGGTGAGTAATATATCGGAACGTGCCCAGTTGTGGGGGATAACTGCTCGAAAGAGCAGCTAATACCGCATACGACCTGAGGGTGAAAGCGGGGGATCGCAAGACCTCGCGCAATTGGAGCGGCCGATATCAGATTAGGTAGTTGGTGGGGTAAAGGCCTACCAAGCCGACGATCTGTAGCTGGTCTGAGAGGACGACCAGCCACACTGGGACTGAGACACGGCCCAGACTCCTACGGGAGGCAGCAGTGGGGAATTTTGGACAATGGGGGCAACCCTGATCCAGCCATGCCGCGTGCGGGAAGAAGGCCTTCGGGTTGTAAACCGCTTTTGTCAGGGAAGAAAAGACTCCTACTAATACTGGGGGTTCATGACGGTACCTGAAGAATAAGCACCGGCTAACTACGTGCCAGCAGCCGCGGTAATACGTAGGGTGCAAGCGTTAATCGGAATTACTGGGCGTAAAGCGTGCGCAGGCGGTTATGCAAGACAGATGTGAAATCCCCGGGCTCAACCTGGGAACTGCATTTGTGACTGCATGGCTAGAGTACGGTAGAGGGGGATGGAATTCCGCGTGTAGCAGTGAAATGCGTAGATATGCGGAGGAACACCGATGGCGAAGGCAATCCCCTGGACCTGTACTGACGCTCATGCACGAAAGCGTGGGGAGCAAACAGGATTAGATACCCTGGTAGTCCACGCCCTAAACGATGTCAACTGGTTGTTGGGAGGGTTTCTTCTCAGTAACGTAGCTAACGCGTGAAGTTGACCGCCTGGGGAGTACGGCCGCAAGGTTGAAACTCAAAGGAATTGACGGGGACCCGCACAAGCGGTGGATGATGTGGTTTAATTCGATGCAACGCGAAAAACCTTACCTACCCTTGACATGCCAGGAATCCTGCAGAGATGTGGGAGTGCTCGAAAGAGAACCTGGACACAGGTGCTGCATGGCCGTCGTCAGCTCGTGTCGTGAGATGTTGGGTTAAGTCCCGCAACGAGCGCAACCCTTGTCATTAGTTGCTACGAAAGGGCACTCTAATGAGACTGCCGGTGACAAACCGGAGGAAGGTGGGGATGACGTCAGGTCATCATGGCCCTTATGGGTAGGGCTACACACGTCATACAATGGCCGGGACAGAGGGCTGCCAACCCGCGAGGGGGAGCTAATCCCAGAAACCCGGTCGTAGTCCGGATCGCAGTCTGCAACTCGACTGCGTGAAGTCGGAATCGCTAGTAATCGCGGATCAGCTTGCCGCGGTGAATACGTTCCCGGGTCTTGTACACACCGCCCGTCACACCATGGGAGCGGGTTCTGCCAGAAGTAGTTAGCCTAACCGCAAGGGGGGCGATTACCACGGCAGGGTTCGTGACTGGGGTGAAGTCGTAACAAGGTAGCCGTATCGGAAGGTGCGGCTGGATCACCTCCTTTCTAGAGAATGACGAGACCGTCGGGTTGCCTAGGCAGCTCGGGAGAGTCGAGTCGAAAAATGCGAGTTCAGCGCGCCCACACTTATCGGCTGTAGACACACAACAGTGAGTGAGAAAACGCGTGAGCCTGGCGAGCTGGCCTTGCCGGTTGGCGCGATACAGGAGCACGCATGAAACGCGTGGGTCTGTAGCTCAGTCGGTTAGAGCACCGTCTTGATAAGGCGGGGGTCGCTGGTTCGAATCCAGCCAGACCCACCACGAGGATCGTCAAGATCTTGGGGGATTAGCTCAGCTGGGAGAGCACCTGCTTTGCAAGCAGGGGGTCGTCGGTTCGATCCCGTCATCCTCCACCAATCACTTCACAAGGGTGGCAAACCACAGCGTCAAGCATGACGTTGTGGTTTGCCAGTCTCGACTTTTTAGTCGGCTGTTGTTCTTTAACAATTCGTAGAGTCGAATCAGCGTTGCTGGCGGAAAGCTTAGCGCTTCGTAAAGGGGCGCGGCACCGTGCCGCCAGCGACATTTGATTGCGTCAACAAACTTCAACTCTGAAAAGAGTAGAAATTGAAGAACGGCGAACGCGTGATACTCAAATAAATGCTCAAGTTGTTGAGCATCTGTCCTTGACGACATCTGCGGATGTCAAAGTTATAGGGTCAAGTGACTAAGTGCATGTGGTGGATGCCTTGGCGATTACAGGCGACGAAGGACGTGATAGCCTGCGATAAGCTTCGGGGAGCTGGCAAATAAGCTTTGATCCGGAGATTTCCGAATGGGGAAACCCACCTCGTTTAGAGGTATCGCACACTGAATACATAGGTGTGCGAGGCGAACCGGGTGAACTGAAACATCTCAGTAGCTCGAGGAAAAGACATCAACCGAGATTCCGAAAGTAGTGGCGAGCGAAATCGGAGTAGCCCTCGTGTTTTAGCAGTTGGCATATCAGAACGGAATGGAAAGTCCGGCCATAGCGGGTGATAGCCCCGTATGAGAAATGTCGATTGTGGAACTAGGCACGAATAGAGTAGGGCGGGACACGTGAAATCCTGTCTGAATATGGGGGGACCATCCTCCAAGGCTAAATACTCGTAATCGACCGATAGTGAACAAGTACCGTGAGGGAAAGGCGAAAAGAACCCCGGGAGGGGAGTGAAATAGATCCTGAAACCGCATGCATACAAAAAGTAGGAGCCCGCAAGGGTGACTGCGTACCTTTTGTATAATGGGTCAGCGACTTACATTCAGTGGCGAGGTTAACCGAATAGGGTAGCCGTAGAGAAATCGAGTCCGAATAGGGCGATTTAGTCGCTGGGTGTAGACCCGAAACCAGGTGATCTATCCATGGCCAGGATGAAGGTACCGTAACAGGTGCTGGAGGTCCGAACCGACTAGTGTTGCAAAACTAGCGGATGAGCTGTGGATAGGGGTGAAAGGCTAAACAAACCTGGAGATAGCTGGTTCTCTCCGAAAACTATTTAGGTAGTGCCTCAAGTATTACCTTCGGGGGTAGAGCACTGTTTAGGCTAGGGGGTCATGGCGACTTACCAAACCTATGCAAACTCCGAATACCGAAGAGTACAGCTTGGGAGACAGAGCACCGGGTGCTAACGTCCGGACTCAAGAGGGAAACAACCCAGACCGCCAGCTAAGGTCCCTAAAATTGGCTAAGTGGGAAACGAAGTGGGAAGGCTAAAACAGTCAGGATGTTGGCTTAGAAGCAGCCATCATTTAAAGAAAGCGTAATAGCTCACTGATCGAGTCGTCCTGCGCGGAAGATGTAACGGGGCTAAGCCAGTTACCGAAGCTGCGGATGCACAGTTTACTGTGCGTGGTAGGAGAGCGTTCTGTACGCCTGTGAAGGTGGGTCGTGAGGCCTGCTGGAGGTATCAGAAGTGCGAATGCTGACATGAGTAGCGTTAAAGGGGGTGAAAAGCCCCCTCGCCGAAAGCGCAAGGTTTCCTACGCAACGTTCATCGGCGTAGGGTGAGTCGGCCCCTAAGGCGAGGCAGAGATGCGTAGCTGATGGGAAACAGGTCAATATTCCTGTACCGATCAATAGTGCGATGTGGGGACGGAGAAGGTTAGCTCAGCCGGGTGTTGGATGTCCCGGTTCAAGCCTGTAGTCGTGCCTGGTAGGCAAATCCGCCGGGCTTAGATGAGGGGTGATAACGAGTCTGCTTGCAGACGAAGTGAGTGATACCCTGCTTCCAGGAAAAGCCACTAAGCTTCAGCTATTGACGACCGTACCGCAAACCGACACTGGTGCGCGAGATGAGTATTCTAAGGCGCTTGAGAGAACTCTGGAGAAGGAACTCGGCAAATTGACACCGTAACTTCGGAAGAAGGTGTGCCTTTAGTAGGTGATCCATTTACTTGGTTAGCCCAATGAGGCCGCAGAGAATCGGTGGCTGCAACTGTTTATTAAAAACACAGCACTCTGCAAAGACGAAAGTCGACGTATAGGGTGTGACTCCTGCCCGGTGCTGGAAGATTAAATGATGGGGTGCAAGCTCTTGACTGAAGTCCCAGTAAACGGCGGCCGTAACTATAACGGTCCTAAGGTAGCGAAATTCCTTGTCGGGTAAGTTCCGACCTGCACGAATGGAGTAATGATGGCCACACTGTCTCCTCCAGAGACTCAGCGAAGTTGAAATGTTTGTGATGATGCAATCTCCCCGCGGAAAGACGGAAAGACCCCATGAACCTTTACTGTAGCTTTACATTGGACTTTGAACAGATCTGTGTAGGATAGGTGGGAGGCTTTGAAACCTGGTCGCTAGATCAGGTGGAGCCAACGTTGAAATACCACCCTGGTGTGTTTGAGGTTCTAACCTTGGCCCGTTATCCGGGTTGGGGACAGTGTATGGTGGGCAGTTTGACTGGGGCGGTCTCCTCCCAAAGTGTAACGGAGGAGTTCGAAGGTACGCTAAATACGGTCGGAAATCGTGTTGATAGTGCATTGGCATAAGCGTGCTTGACTGCGAGACTGACAAGTCGAGCAGGTACGAAAGTAGGACAAAGTGATCCGGTGGTTCTGTATGGAAGGGCCATCGCTCAACGGATAAAAGGTACTCTGGGGATAACAGGCTGATACCGCCCAAGAGTTCATATCGACGGCGGTGTTTGGCACCTCGATGTCGGCTCATCTCATCCTGGGGCTGTAGCCGGTCCCAAGGGTATGGCTGTTCGCCATTTAAAGAGGTACGTGAGCTGGGTTTAAAACGTCGTGAGACAGTTTGGTCCCTATCTTCCGTGGGCGCTGCAAGATTGAGAGAGCCTGCTCCTAGTACGAGAGGACCGGAGTGGACGCACCTCTGGTGTATCGGTTGTCACGCCAGTGGCATCGCCGAGTAGCTAAGTGCGGAAGAGATAACCGCTGAAAGCATCTAAGCGGGAAACTCGTCTCAAGATGAGTCTTGCCGGGGCCTAGAGCCCCCTGAAGGGTCGTTCAAGACCAGGACGTTGATAGGCTGGGTGTGGAAGCGCAGTAATGCGTTAAGCTAACCAGTACTAATTGCCCGTGAGGCTTGACCCTATAACTTTGACACTCAAAACGTCAAGGTGAGTGGTCACGCAGATCGACGCGCATCCCGCTCATGCTGGGAATGCCCGATCAAAACCGTTCTTCAAACCTGAAGACGCAATCAAACCAAGCTGATTTGACTCTACCGAATTGGGCCTGCTGAGTTCCTCAGCAAGCCAACCAGTCAAGCCTGATGACCATAGCGAGTCGGTCCCACCCCTTCCCATCCCGAACAGGACCGTGAAACGACTCAGCGCCGATGATAGTGCGGATTCCCGTGTGAAAGTAGGTCATCGTCAGGCTAATACCCCGCCAAACCCCTCGATCAGTCATGGTCGAGGGGTTTTGCCTTTTCTGCGAGTAATTTTTCCTGACCTGGCTCCTCTGCCATCAGATCACTGATTTGAGGGGCTGATTGCAGGAACATGGCGGAAGTGGATTGGAACCCGCCCCTTTTGTGGGACTGATTTTTGATCGACCTCAGAATAGACTGACTCCCTCGTTCGAGCATGACGGGGAGCGTATGCAGCGTTTCTGGAAAAAAGCGAAATTTGTTTCATTGCCAGCATGGGCGGCAATTGGCTTGCTGTTGGGGAATCCAGAGGGGCATGCGGCGGAAATCGCGTCAGTCTCGCCTCAGGGTGAGGTGGCGCAGGTCCAGAACATCGTCGTGCGATTCAAAGCGCCGACATCGAGGTTGGGCGATTTGCGGTTACCCGATCCCGTCACGGTCCGCTGTGGAGATTCGACACCGCAGGGGAGCGGACGCTGGATCAACGATCGGGAGTGGGCCTTCGACTTCTCCCGTCCATTGCCTGCTGGATCGAAGTGTCTGGTGGCAGCGAAGGACGACTTCCGCCCCACAGCGCCTGGCGCGCCTACCGGATGGAGCGGAGCGCGCGAATTCTCGTTTCAGTTGGGAGCGCCCGCCATACGGCGAGTCAGTCCTTGGGAGGGCAGCAGGATCGAGGAAGACCAACGATTCCTCCTGCAACTCTCCGGTGACGCCAAATCCGAGACGATTGCGCCACACATGTGGTGCGAATCGAAGGCACTTGGCGAGCGCATTCCGGTCGAGCTTCGCAGCGCGTCTGATCGAGACGAGCTACTCCGCTCCCTCAAGATGGGCGACGTCAAGCGTCAGAGCTGGATCCTGGTGGCTTGCGCGCGTCCCTTGCCGGCCGGCGCGGAGGCAACCTTGGTGTGGGGGGCAGGCATCGCGGCCGCCGCCAACGATTCCGTGAGGACGCGTGCCGACCGACGAATCCGCTTCTCAGTCCGAGGGCCGCTGACTGCGGAGCTTTCGTGTGAGCGTGAGCGCGCGAATGCGCCATGCCTGTCGATCCGTCCGATCACGGTGAGTTTCTCGGAGCCGATTGCGCGAGACCTTGCGCTGAAGGTTCGCCTCAAGGGAGCGAATGGTGTAAGCGTGGCGCCTTTGGCGCCGGTCGATCAGGAGCAGCAATCGGCCCATTGGTTGTCGACAGTGCGATTCCCTGCGCCGTTGGCGGAGCAGCAGGAATATCTGCTCGAGCTTCCCAGCGGGATCAAGGACGAGAGCGGCCGGCCTCTTTCAAACGCTGCCAGTTTTCCGATGAAAGTCCGAACGTCGGAGGCGCCGCCTCTGGCGAAGTTCGCCGCGGCGCCCTTCGGGATCGTCGAATGGGAAGCGGCCGGACCTAGTCTGGTCCCTCTGAGCTTGCGGCACGTGCAGACCGACTTGCAGCCGCGCGCCAGTGGGCGCTTGCGAATCAAAAGATTGACTGACGATGTTGAGATCCTGCGCTGGTACGGGCGCCTGTTCCGACAGAACGAGTGGGAGGACCGCAAGGCTGAGTGGTTGAAAGATGTCTCGGACCTGCAGTCGATGACAGTGCCCCCGCCGAATCCGGACAAGGTCATTGATGTGATCGGCATTCCGCTGTCGCAGCCTGGCTATCACGTGCTCGAGCTGAAGTCGCCGCGCCTGGGCCAATCGCTCCTTGATCCGATCCAGCCCATGTTCGTGCGGACGGGGACGCTCGTCACCAATCTCGGCTTGCATTTCAAGCTCGGGAAGGATGACAGCTTGGTGTGGGTGACATCGCTCGACAAGGGGCGGCCAGTCGATGGGGCTCAGGTGTCGGTCTACGACTGCCGCGGCAAGGCCCTTTGGAGCGGCCGAACCGATGGGCAAGGCCTGGCGCGCATTGATCGGCCGAACCTGGACCGCGACGGCGGGGGCGGCGAGTGCATCGCCGAGGCGGGTCTGTTCATCACGGCGAGGCTCGCTCAGCCAGGGAAGGCTCTGGACCAGTCGTTCATGTTCAGCGGCTGGAGCCGTGGCATCGAGCCGTGGCGTTTCAATGTGCCGATTGCATGGGGATCAGAGCGCGCAGCGCGCGCCCATACCGTCACCGACCGCCCGCTGTTGCGCGCCGGCGAGACGCTGTCGATGAAGCATTTCTTCCGCCTGGAAACCGTGCAGGGGCTGACGGATGCGACACCAGACCAGTTGCCTGACAAGCTGCGTGTCGTGTTTGAAGGCACCGGGGAGGACATCGCGACGCTGGACCTGCGATGGCAAGGGGCTCGCTACGCGCTGAGCTCATGGAAGGTACCGCCGGAGGCCAAGCTTGGCCGATATCGCTTCGTGATGGAGCGAGGGGACGCGCGCGGTGGGCGTCGTACCTGGGACAGTGGCAGCGTACGCGTTGAGGAATTCCGCGTGCCGCTCGTCGATGCACGCCTCATCCCGCCGAAAACACCAGCGACAGGTGCGAAAGAGCAGGCCTGGACGGCCCAACTGAACTACATGGCCGGTGGCCCGATGGCGAAGTCTCCGGTGGAAGTCAGTGCCATGCTGCAGCCCCGCTGGACCAACTTCCCCGGGTTCGATGATTACGCCTTCGAGCCACCGTCGCCGGAGGGGCCTCAGGATTCCGGGTCTGCGGGCGACATGGACGAGGGCGACGGCGAATCCAGTGGCGGCACGCCAGGGGCGAGCCGACTCGTTCTGGACAAGCTCGCATTGCAGACGGACGCGAAAGGCGGTGCGTCGTTCAAGGTGCCGCTGAAGGGAAACATCGACCGTCCCGCCGAACTGCGTGTTGAGCTGAACTACCGCGACCCCGATGGTCAGACGCACACGCGCTCCGCGTCCCAGGTCGTCTGGCCCGCCGATGTGATCGTCGGTCTGCGCGCCGCGACCTGGGTGGCCAACGGCCAGGCGTTGTCGGTCCAGGCGGTGGCGCTGGACACCAATGGCAAGCCGATGGCCAATCGGAAGATCACGCTCAGTGCACGCCAGATCCAGACGCTCAGCACGCGCAAGCGACTGGTGGGCGGCTTCTATGCCTATGAGCATCAACGGAACCTGAAGGACTTGGGCGAGCTCTGCAGCGGCAAGACCGATGCGCTCGGGCTCATGCACTGCGAAGTCAAGCTGAGTCAAGGCGGGCAGATCGAATTGATCGGGTCCTCCAATGACGATGGCGGCCGCACCGCACGTGCCGCCCGATCCCTGTGGGTGACGAAGGCCGGAGAACTCTGGTTCGCGCAGGACAACGACGATCGTATCGATGTGATCCCGGAACGGCGGCGCTATGAGCCCGGCGAAACGGCCCGGTTCCAAGTGCGCATGCCCTATCGCGACGCCACTGCGCTGATCACCGTCGAGCGGGAAGGCGTGTTGTACAGCGAGGTCCGCCGTCTATGGGGGCGCGACCCCTGGTTGGAATTGAAGATCGACAGCAACTGGACGCCAAACGCTTTTGTCAGCGTGATGGTGTTGCGCGGCCGATTGCGCGAAGTGCCGTGGTATTCGTTCTTCTCGTGGGGCTGGCGCGAGCCGGTGAACTGGTGGCGGGAGTGGCGCGCCTCGGGCGACTATCAGGCCCCCACCGCCATGGTCGACCTGTCCAAGCCGTCGTTCAAGCTGGGCATGGCACCGATCGAGATCGGCCAGGCCAAACACCGGTTGCAGGTTGAAGTCGTACCGCAGCAGGCGCAGTACGGCGTGCGGCAGAGCGCGCAGGTGAAGCTGCGCGTGACCCAGGATGGCAAGCCGGTTCCTGACGCCCAGATCGCGTTCGCGGCGGTGGACGAGGGGCTGCTGGCCCTTGCGCCCAACCCGAGCTGGAAGCTGCTGGACGGCATGATCCAGACGCGCCCCTGGGGCGTGACGACGGCCACCGGCCACAGCGAGATCATTGGCCGGCGGCATTACGGTCGCAAGGCCGTGGCCGCCGGGGGCGGGGGCGGGTTCGCGACGCGCGAGCTGTTCGACACGCTGCTGACCTGGCAGCCGCTGGTCACCGTCGATGCACGGGGCGAGGCGCTCGTGCGCGTGCCGCTGAACGATTCGCTCACGCGCTTCCGGCTGGTGGCCGTTGCCGATGCGCCAGGACAACGGTTCGGTACTGGCGAGGGCAGCATCAACGTGAGTCAGGATCTGCAGCTGCTCTCCGGTCTGCCGCCGCTGGTGCGCGAAGGCGACCGTGTCCAGGCCATGCTCACGCTTCGCAACGCCACGACTCGTGCGATGGACCTCAAGGTGACGCTGACGGGCAAGGCGAGCGGCGAGAGCGGCGACCAGGCGGTGCCCGCCGAGGCGCGAACCGTCAAGCTGGCCGCGGGTCAAGCCCAGGAGCTGACCTGGGACGTGGTCATCCCCGAAGGCGCCCAGCGCATCGTCTGGGAGGCGCAGGCCCAGGAGCAGGGCGGTGGCGCGAAGGACGCCATGCGGACCACGCAGGCTGTCCAGCCCGCGGTGCCTGTACGGGTGCTGCAGGCGACGCTGCGTCAACTCGACGCGCCCATCAGCATCCCGGTCGGCGCGCCCGCCGACGCGCTCCCTGCGCAAGGCATCAAGCGGGGCGGGCTCCAGATCGGCCTGCAACCGAAGCTGTCGACGGCGCTGCCGGGCATCCGTCGCTATTTCGAGCAATACCCGTATACCTGCCTCGAGCAGCAGAGTTCGAAGTTCATCGCGCTGCATGACAGCGCCGCATGGGATGGGCTGATGGGGCAGCTGGCGACTTACCAGGACGCCGATGGACTCTTCGCCTATTTCCCGCTTTCGAAGCATCTGACGCAGGGGAGCGACGTCCTGACGGCCCATCTGCTGTCGGTGGCGCAAGAGGCCGGCCGCCCCTTGCCTGCGTCGCAGCTGGGCAAGGCGCTCGATGGCTTGGCTGCATTCGTCGAAGGACGACTGGAGCGTCGCCACTGGGCCCCGCGCCCGGACGATGAACCGAGGCGCATTGCGGCGCTGGCCGCCTTGGCACGGTATGGGAAAGCGACGCCTCGACAGTTGGGCACCGTGGAGGGCCGCAACCTGACGACCTGGCCGACCGGCACCGTCGTGGATTGGCTGGTGCTGCACCAGCGGATGACCGATGCGCCCGACCGCGCCAATCAGATCGCCGCGGCGCAGAACCAGTTGCGCAGTCGACTGAGCTTCGCGGGGACGACGCTGCGTTTCGTCAACGAAGAGTCCGACGCCTGGTGGTGGCTGATGGGCAGCGGCGATGCGACGGCGGCGCGCGCGATCCTGGCGCTGGTGGACGACCCCGGCTGGAAGGAGGACCTGCCCCGAATGGTCGTCGGCGCGCTGGCGCGTCAGGAGCGGGGCGCCTGGTTCAACACGACGGCGAACCTGTGGGGCGCGTTGGCGCTCGAGAAGTTCTCGGCGCGTTTCGAATCGCAGCCGGTCAAGGGGAAAACCGAGGCCAAGCTGGCGGCTTCAAGTGTCGCGCTCGACTGGACGACGAAGCCCGAGGGCGGCGAGTTGCGTCTGCCATGGCCCGCCTCCGGCAACGGCACGCTGACCGTGACGCAGACGGGCGACGGCCGGCCCTGGGCCACCGTGCAGGCCCTGTCCGCCGTCCCGTTGAAGGCCCCGCTCACGGCCGGTTATGCGATCAAGCGGACGATCACTGCCGTGTCGCAGAAGGCGGCGCCGCGATGGTCGCGCGGCGACGTGATGCGTGTGCGGCTGGAGGTCGACGCGGCCGCCGACATGTCCTGGGTGGTGCTCAGCGACCCGATGCCGACAGGCGCGGCCGTGGTCGAGGGCACGATCGATACGCAGGGCGAGCGTGCCGAGGGTCAGGCGTGGCCCAGCTTCATCGAACGCAGCTTCACGGCGTGGCGCGCCTACTTCGATTACCTGCCGCGCGGTAGGCATGTCCTCGAGTACACGATCCGCCTGAACAACGCCGGACGCTTCCAGATGCCGACGACGCGCGCCGAGGCGATGTATTCGCCCGACCGTTTCGGCGAGGTCCCGAATGCGACCCTGGAGGTCCAACCTTGAAGACGCCCGGGGCCGGGCGCTTGCGCGGACTGGCGCGGTGGAGGCGCACGCTGGCCGTGACGCTCCTCGGCGCCGGAGCCGCCGTCGCGGCGCCGGCCGCGGATCTGCCCTCGTTCGCGCAGACGCGCGCAGTGCATCCTGTGTCGGATTTCCAACTGCTGGACCGTCGAGGCGAGCTGCTGCAGACCTTGCGCGTCGACCCCAGCCGGCGTGTGCTCGCCTGGGTGCCGCTGGACCAGATGTCGCCCTCGCTGCTGCGAGCGATGCTGGTCTCCGAGGACCAGCACTTCTACGAGCACAGCGGCGTCGACTGGTCGGCCGTCGCCGCCAGCGCCTGGGCCAATCTGTGGAACACCCGCACGCGCGGTGCATCGACGGTGACGATGCAGCTCGCGGGCCTCCTCGATCAGGATCTGGCCCGGCGCGGCGGACGCAGCGTGACGCAGAAGCTCGGGCAGGCGTGGGTGGCCGCACGGCTGGAGAAGCGGTGGACCAAGGCGCAGATCCTCGAGGCCTACCTGAACCGCGTGCCTCTTCGTGGCGAGCTGGTCGGCGTGCCCGCAGCGGCCCAGGCGCTCTTCGGCAAGCGCCCCAGCGGGCTCGACGCGCGCGAATCCGCATTGCTCGCGGCGATGCTGCGCGGACCGAACGCCGCGAGCGAGACCCTCGCGACGCGCGCCTGCGGCGTGCTGCGCGTGATGGGGCAGGGCTGTGACGGTCTCGTCGACGAGGTCGGCGCCGTGCTGCGGCGCAAGGCGCTGTCAGTCGCGGATGCGCCGCAGTGGGCGCCGCATTACGCGCGCCTCGCACTGCGAGCGGACGGGCCGCCGACCCAACGCAGCACGCTCGATGCAACCTGGCAACGCGTGGCGGTGCTGTCGCTGCGGCGGCACCTGGCGGAGCTGTCCGGCCGGCAGGTCGAGGACGGGGCGGTGCTCGTGCTGGACAACGCCAGCGGCGAGATCCGCGTCTGGGTCGGATCGAGTGGCAGCCAACTGTCGGATGCGGCCCAGGTGGATCATGTGCTTGCTCGCCGGCAGCCGGGATCGACGCTGAAGCCCTTCCTCTATGAATTGGCGATCGAGCGTCGCCTGATCACCGCGGCCAGCCTGCTGGACGACTCGCCGGCGCAGATCGCGACGGGGGCAGGGATGTACTTGCCTCAGAACTACGACAAGCAGTACCGCGGCTGGATCAGCGCCCGGGCCTCGCTCGGCAATAGCCTGAATGTGCCGGCGGTGCGGCTGGCGCTGATGCTGACGCCGGAGGCGGTCTTCGAGCGGCTCAACGCGCTGGGCCTGCAACTGCCGGAAACGGGCGGCTTCTATGGCCCCTCGCTGGCACTGGGCAGCGCCGACGTGACGTTGCTGGCCCTCACGAACGCGTACCGTGCGCTGGCCAATGGGGGGCGATATGCCGAAGTGAGTGCGCCTCGGAGCGATGCGCGCCAGCAGGCCGGAACGCCGCCGGTCGAATCGCGTCGGGTCGCGGATCCCAAGGCCAGCTTCATCGTCGGCGACATCCTGGCCGACAACAACGCCCGCGCGCTGACCTTCGGACTGTCCAGCGCGCTGGCTTTGCCTTTCCCGGCCTCGGTGAAGACCGGCACGAGCAAGGACATGCGCGACAACTGGTGCATCGGATGGACCAGCCGGTTCACGGTGGGCGTCTGGGTCGGCAACTCGAGCGGCGAAGCGATGCACCAGGTGTCTGGCGTGAGCGGTGCGGCGCCCGTGTGGCGCGAGATCATGCTGGCGCTTCATGCTGGCGGTGTGCCGCCGGCGATCAGGCCGCCGGCCGGTGTCGTGCCGCGAGACACGCGCTTCGAGGGCAGCCAGGAGCCTGTGCGGCGCGAGTGGTTCGTCGCGGGCACCGAGCAGGCGGTCATCCAGTCGGCGGGCACCTCCGTGGCGCTCAGCAATCCGATCGACGGCGCGATCTACGCGTTGGATCCGGACATCCCGCCGGAGGCGCAGCGGCTGCGATTCACGCACGAAGGTCGACTCGAACGTGGCGCCCTCGCGGCATGGCGGCTGGATGGCCGCGTCATCGGGCGCGGTGCGATCTGGGACTGGCTGCCGATGCCGGGACGGCATGAACTGGCGCTGCTCGATGCACGGGGGCGGGTGCTGCAGGAGGTGCGCTTCGAGGTGCGCGGAGCCGGCCTGAAACAGGCGCTCCTGCCCAAGGGCGACTCTCGTCCCCCATTCCGCAAGTCAACCGCTCCAAGGCGCAGTTCGTCGCCGCCCCCTGGCGGCCAGGGGGCTGACTTTCGATACTCCTCTCATCGTCGCTAAGATGCAGATTCGCGCGGGGAGACCATGCAAAGCCGACAACAACAAGCGCTGACCGCCTATCGGCCCCTTTGGAGGGTGCTGGGCGTCGCCGTGCTCGGCGCTGCGCTGTGGGTGCCGGCCGCGCCTGCCCAGGCCAGCGAGGTCGTCAAGCTGGCCCGGCTGCTGATCACAGGCAAGCGCCAGCCGAGTCGCCCGCCCGCGCCGCAACCGGCGGCGCCGGAACGCGGCACCGATGCCACCAGCCAGCCCCAGAGCCGTGCATCCGACGGCGAACTCCATGCCCAGACACAGCGCCGCACCTCGGAAGGTGCCGCGGTGTCGATGGACTGACGCACCAGCCTGTCGCATCGCCGGGGGTTTTCTCCCCAACTCGCGGCATTGCCGCACCAGCGCGGCACTTCATCTCTGATCGCCGTGCGATCAACGAAGTTACTCTCGGAAACCGTGCGTTTCTCCCCCTGACAACGTCGTCAACGCGCGCCACACTGCCGCGCGTCGCCTCACGAGGGCGTGGTCGTTGGGAGGAAATGAGATGACGCAGGGATCCAACAAGGTCTATCGGAAAGGCCTGCCGTTCAGCGCCGAAGTGGCGCCGTTGCTGGCCGCCATGCCGCTGCTGGAGGAATACCGCGAGCCGCTGCTGCGCTTGCAGGGCGCCTGGGACAGCCTGGCGCTGCTGGGCCAGATGAGCGGCGCGGCCACCGACATGGCCGACACCCGCACCGCCTTCGAGGCGCTGACGGGACGGCTGCTGGACAGCCTGGCCCGCCGGCAGTTGCGACATGCGGTCGGGCACTTGCAAGGGCGTTCGCAGGTCGCGATCGACATCCTGGTGCGCAACCTCTTCGAACGGACCGCCGACGTCGGTTTCCTCGCCAGCGACGGCCCGTTGCGTGCGCTGCTCCAGGCGGATGCGGCCGGAGATGTCGATGCCGGCGAGGTCGAGGCGCTGCGTCGCCGCTTTGCCGCCTATGTCGCCAAGTACTCCGTCTACGACCAGGTCGCGCTGCTGGCCGCCGACGGGCGTCGTCTGGCGGCATTGGATGAATCGAGTTGTGCTCCCGTCGTCGATGACGCGCGGCTGCAGGGGGCCTTCGAGCCCGGCCGCGCCTTCGTCGAAGTGCACGGCCCGACCGGGCTGCTCGGCGGCCGCAGCGGCCTGATCTACGCAGCGGCGGTGAGCGGCCATGACGGCGCCGACTCCGGCGGCGCGCGCGGTCTGCTGTGCCTGTCCTTCAAGCTCGAGGACGAGATGCTCGGCCTCTTCCGCGCGCTGTGCTCGGGCGTGCCACGCTCGGTCCTGGTGCTCAAGGACGCGCAAGGGCGCGTGCTGCTGACCTCGGACCCCTGGCAGATCCCGCTCGGCGCGCCGCTGGCCGATGCCGGCGAAGCGCAAGGCTGGCGACTCGATTTCGCCGGTCGGGACTACCTGGCCTGCGACAGCACGGCCAGCGGTTATGAAGGCTACTTCGGACCCGGCTGGCGGGCGCAGATGCTGCAGCCGCTGCAGCACGCCTTCGCGGATGCGCCCGCCGAGCGCCAGGCCGGCCGCGCGCGCGACCTCGACACGCGCGAGTTGTTCGACGAGGAACTGCGCAGCATCCCCGTCGAAGCGCGCCGCATCCAGCGCGAGCTGTCGCGCTCGCTGTGGAACGGCAAGCTCAAGAGCCGCGCCCATGCGCAGCCCGGCGCCCGCGCCGGCGAGGGCGCCGTGGCCGGCCAGGCCGGCGGGAACGCCTTCGCCGTGACCCTGCTCAACGAGGTCGAACGCACGGGAGACCAACTGCGCCAGGTGTTCGAACGCGCGATCGCGCAGCTCGAGGACGGCGCGCTGGACGCCGTCTTCGACGGTGCCGGCTTCCAGGCGGAACTGGCGATCTCCATCGTCAACCGCAACCTCTATGAACGCGCCAACGACTGCCGCTGGTGGGCGCTCGACGCGCGACTGCAACGTGCGCTCGCCGACGGCGACGCCGCATCGGCCGGAGCGGTGCTCGCGAGCATCCACGCGCTCTACACCGTCTACTCGTTGCTGCTGGTCTTCGACAGCGCCGGACGTGTCGTCGCCGTGTCGGACCCGAGCCAGGCGCATCACGTCGGGCGTTCCCTGCAAGGGGACTGGGTATCCGGTGCGCTCGGCTTGCGCGATGCCGGGCAGTATGTGGTGTCGTCGCATGCGCCTTCCGGCCTTTACGGCGACGACGGCCATGCGCCTTGTCTTGTCTACGCGGCCGGCGTGCCGCATCCGGATGGCGCGGCCATGGTGGGCGGCATCGCGATCGTGTTCGACGGCGCGCCGCAGTTCCGCGCGATGCTGCGTGCGGCCCTGCCTGACCAGGCCGGTGCGGCGGCGCTGCTGGTGACGCGCGCGGGCGAGGTCGTGGCGAGCAGCGATGCGCGCTGGTCGCCGGGCGATCGACTGCCGATGGCGCTGCCCGCGCTCTCCACGTTGCCGTCGGATCAGCATGTGACCGGCGAGCTGGACCTCGATGGCTGTGTCCATGCCTATGGTCTGGCGATGTCGGGCGGCTACCGGGAGTACCGTCGCCTCACGCCGCCTGACGCGAACGATCTTGCCGCGCTGGTGATGCTGCCGCTGGGCGGGCGTCTGGCGGCCGGCGAGTCGACCGGCGCAGGCGCGATGCCCGTGGCGTTCAAGCCGATGCCGCCAGCCGGCGCGAAGACGCTGGACGTGGCGAGCTTCCTCGTCGACCACCAGTGGCTGGGACTTCCCGCGGTGCAGGTGGTCGCGGCGCTGGAGCGCCAGCGCATCACCGCCTGGCCCACGGCCCCCGCGGCCGTGCGCGGCATGCTGAGCTTCGAGGGCCGCATGTTGCCCGTGCTGGATCTCGGTCAGTTGCTGTTCCACCGCCCCTGCGGCGACGAAGCCGCGCTGATGGTGTGCCAGACCGGCGCCGGACAACGTCTGGTGCTGGCGGTCCAGCAGCTGGGGCAGGTCTTCGTCGCGGGCGCGGAGCAGCTGCAACCCAGCCCGACGCGACCGGGCTGGGCCGCGCAGGCGCAGGTGCACCTGCTCAAGGGCCACGGGCCGCAGATGCTCACCCTGCTGGACGGCGACGACCTGTGGCGCCTGGTCAACGGCGTGGTCGAGGCGCAGGTGCCCGCGCTGGCTGCCGATTGACCGCCGCGGACGGGCTGGGCCCGTCGCGCTCCCGGCTCAGGCCGCGGTCCGCTCGATCACGGGCGGCCGCGGATGCAGCCGTGCCATCGTGAAGGCATCGACGTAACGTCCGTCGCGCAACGCGTAGCCGCGCAGGCGGCCCTCGTGCTCGAAGCCGAAACGTTCATAGAGCCTGATGGCGCGCGTGTTGTCGGCGAATACGGTGAGCTCGATCCGCAGCACGCCGAGCCAGTCGTCCGCCTGCCGCATGAGCGCGTCCATCAGGGCCGCGCCGACACCGCGACCCTGCGCGTCCGGATGCACGCCGATGCCCAGCATCATCGCGTGCCGGCGCCGCGCCTGCGGTCCGACCGGATGCAGTCCGGCGGACCCCAGCAATCGTTCGCCGTCGAATGCGAGCAGCTGCAACTCGCCGCTGTTGGTGTCGGGCACCTTCGAGAAGCGCTCGTGCCAGAGCAGCTCGGAGGTGTAAGGCACCTGCAGCAGCGACGGTTGCACGCCCGGGTGCCCTACCAGCTCGGCGTGCGCGCGGGCGTCCTCGGGGCGAGGGCGGCGCAGCGTGAGACCTTCGGCGATGCGCACGGCGCGGCGGCCAGCGTCGCGATCGTCGGTGGAGCGGGTCGGATTCGTCGGGGTCTGCATCGGGGTTCTCCTGGTGGGATGGAAGGACCGAGGGGGCGGAAATGAACAAGGCCCGCGGGTTGCGCGGGCCTTGTCAGGGGGAGTCCGGTGGATCGCTTCAGGACCGTGGGGTCCGGGATCCTGGGGGCGTCTGCCGCGTTCGACGCCGTCCCTGGCCGCGTGCGCACAGGTGCGCCTGCAGCGGATGCAGGCAGCACATCTGGACGAGGCGGGTGGTGCGGAGCGCGAAGGACATGCGAACCAGTATCTTGGCGACGCGACGGATGCGTCAAGCGCGCTCTTCTTGAGACCAGTGGCAAGGGCGCGACAATGTGCGTTTCCCCATTTCGTCGCGGCCGGCGCCGCGCGTCGCCTTCATGCCTCGACTGAGTTCCGTCGCTGCCGCTCCTGCCCCGGCCTCCGCCGCCGACACGGCCTCGCGCCCGAAGGGCGAGCCGCAACCGGCTGAGCGCTTCGCGCTGGCCGTGGACAAGAGTCCGATCGACGGGCTCGGGGTCTTCGCCGCCGAGTCCATCCCTGCGCGCCGCAAGATCGGCGAGATGCGCGGTGAGATCGTCCCGGTGCGCGAGGCCAGGCGGCGCATCGAGGGGCGGCGTCGGATCCACGTGGTCGAGGTGACCGACAAGACCGCCATCGATGCGACGAAGTCCGATTGCGCGCTGCGCCACGTGAATCACAGCTGCGCGCCGAATGCCGTGTTGCGCATCCGGCAAGGACGCGCCGAGTTCTACGCGATCCGCGACATCGACCCGGGCGAGGAGATCTGCGCCGACTATGGCGAGAGCCATCACGAAGGCCGACTGCGTTGCCGCTGCGGTGCGCCGAACTGCAAGGGCCGGCTTTGAGGCGAGCGGCGTTGAGCGCTGCCTCGTCGCCGGCGCCATGAAAAACGCCGGCGCAAGGCCGGCGTTTGTGCGAGGCGGCCCGATTCCGCCTTCGATGCGTGGGCCCGTCTGATCCGCGCGATCAGTGCGTCGTGTCCGGATCCGAGGTCAGTCCGGAGATCGCTTCCTTCATCACGCGCTGCTGCATCCAGAACAGGCGCAGGTCCTGCACGGTGAACAGCATGTCGTCGATCAGGGCGTTCTGGTCGATGCCTTCCGGCTCCTCGTAGGCCCGCTGGACGTACTCGGCGCGCGGCGTGGCGTCCTCGGCCAGTGTCACGGCCTCGATCGCTTCCAGCATCGCCTGCAGGTCGTCGGCGCCGTCACCGGCGGGCAGCGACCATGCGTTCGTGTCCTCGACCGCCTGCAGGAAGCCCTGCGCCCACATCGCGCCGGGCGCGGGCATGCGCTCCAGCAGTTCCGCGGTGATCGTGCCCTGCGCGACTAGCTCGGCCTTGGTCTCCTCGTCGAACTCGGAGATCAGCGGCGTCAGGTGCATCTGCTCTGGCGCTTCCAGCAGGGGCTGGGGTTCCAGGCTGTCGCCGATCTCGTTCCAGCGCACGTGCAAGGCTTCCATGAACGCGTCGGTCAGGTCCTGCTCGTCGAGACCGGCGGGCCAGTCCTCGCCGAACAGCGCGTCCATCGCCTGGATGGGCGCGGCGTCGGACGGTCCGACCCGCAAGGCGGTCAGGTAGCCGTCCATCGTGTCCAGCGTGATCGCCGGCGCATCCGGATCGGCCTGTCCGGCCAGCACGGCCAGCAGCTCGCCGAGGCGCTGCGCGTTCTCGACGTCGATCGAGTCGCCGAAGTCGTCGTCCATCGGGGTGTCAGTCATGGTTGCTCCAGTGGCTTGAAACGACAAGGGCCCGACCGGGGCCCTTGAAGAGGTTGTTCGTCGAAACTCCGGGGTGGGCGGTTCGATCGTCGCCCGTGTCCCGGAGTCTGTTCGAGGGGGGAGTCAGACGCGTTCGCCGACCCAGGCCTGCACGCTCGCCAGCGCGGCGGGCAGGGCCTTGGCGTCGGTGCCGCCGGCCATCGCCAGGTCCGGCTTGCCGCCGCCCTTGCCGCCGACCTGCTGCGCGACGAAGTTGACCAGCTCGCCGGCCTTGACCTTGCCGATGCTGTCCGCGGTGACGCCCGCGGCCAGCTGGACCTTGTCGCCGTCGACGGCGGCCAGCACGATCGCGGCGGTCTTGAGCTTGTCCTTGAGCTTGTCCATCGTCTCGCGCAGCGTCTTGGCGTCGGCGCCGACCAGCGTCGCCGCCAGCACCTTCAGTCCCTTGACGTCGACCGCCTGCGACAGCAGTTCGTCGCCCTGCGCGGAAGCCAGCTTGCTCTTGGCGGCGGCCAGTTCCTTCTCCAGCGCGCGGAGCTGCTCGAGCACCGCGTGGACACGCGGTTCCAGTTCGGCGGGCGCGGCCTTCAGCGTGCCGGCGACGGCCTGCACGGTCGTCTCCAGCGACTGCAGGTAGTGCAGCGCGTTGTCGCCGGTGACCGCCTCGACGCGACGGATGCCGGCCGCGACGCCGCTCTCGGCGACGATCTTGAACAGACCGATGTCGCCGGTGCGGCGCACGTGCGTGCCACCGCAGAGTTCCTTCGACGAGCCGATGCTCAGCACGCGCACGGTCTCGCCGTACTTCTCGCCGAACAGCATCATCGCGCCGCTCTTCTGCGCGTCGTCCAGTGCCATGACGGCGGCCTGCGTGTCGGCGTTGGCCAGGATCTCGGCGTTGACGATGGCCTCGACCTTGCGGATGTCCTCGGCGGTCATCGGCGCGGTGTGGGCGAAGTCGAAGCGGGTGCGCTCGGCGTTGACCAGCGAGCCCTTCTGCTGGACGTGCGCGCCCAGCACCTCGCGCAGCGCCTTGTGCATCAGGTGGGTCGCGCTGTGGTTGCGGATGGTCTTCGCGCGGCGCTCGGCGTCGACCTTGGCGGCGAAGACGTCGCCGACCTTGACCGTGCCTTCGACGACCTGCGCGTGGTGGCCGAACACGTCGGCCTGGATCTTCAGCGTGTCGTCGACGACCAGGCGGGTCGTGGCGTTGCGCAGCTCGCCGGCATCGCCGACCTGGCCGCCGCTTTCCGCATAGAACGGCGTGTGGTCGAGCACGACCACGACGTCGTCGCCGGCATCGGCGCTCTGCACCGCGCTGCCGTCGACGTACAGCGCGACGACCTGGGCTTCGTCACGCGCCAGGTGGTCGTAGCCGTGGAAGGTGGTCGCGGCGCCGGTGTACGCCAGGCCCTGCGCCATCTTGAACTTGCCGGCCTGACGGCCCCGGTCCTTCTGCTCTTCCAGCAGGCGGTTGAAGCCGGCCTCGTCGACGGTCACGCCGCGTTCGCGGCAGACGTCGGCGGTCAGGTCCACCGGGAAGCCGTAGGTGTCGTGCAGCTTGAAGGCGGTGTCGCCGTCGATCTGCGTCGCGCCGCCGGCCAGGGCCGATTCCAGCAGCTCCATGCCGGTCGCGATCGTCTTGAAGAAGCGCTCCTCTTCCTGCTTCAGCACCTCGGTGACGCGCGCTTCATCGCGGCGCAGCTCGGGATAGGCCTCGCCCATCTCCTTGGCCAGCGCGGCCACGAGCTTGTGGAAGAACGGCGCGCGCGCGCCCAGCTTGTAGCCGTGGCGGATCGCGCGGCGGGCGATGCGGCGCAGCACGTAGCCGCGGCCGGCGTTGCCCGGGATGACGCCGTCGACGACGGTGAAGGAGCAGGCGCGGATGTGGTCGGCGATGACCTTCAGCGACGGGGATTCCTTGTCGCAGTCACCGGTGCCAGGCGTTGCGGCGTCCACGCTCTGCTTGGCCGCGGCCAGCAGGTTCACGAACAGGTCGATCTCGTAGTTGGAGTGCACGTGCTGCAGCACGGCCGCCAGGCGTTCCAGGCCCATGCCGGTGTCGACGCTGGGCTTGGGCAGCTTGTGCATCACGCCGTCTTCAGTCCGGTTGAACTGCATGAAGACGTTGTTCCAGATCTCGATGTAGCGGTCGCCGTCTTCATTGGCCGAGCCCGGAGGGCCGCCCGCCACGTCCGGACCATGGTCGTAGAAGATCTCGGTGCAGGGGCCGCAGGGGCCCGTGTCGCCCATCATCCAGAAGTTGTCGGACATGTAGCGGCCGCCCTTGTTGTCGCCGATGCGCACGATGCGCTCGGCGGGCACGCCGACCTGCTTGTTCCAGATCTCGTAGGCCTCGTCGTCCTCCGAGTACACCGTCACCCACAGCTTCTCCGCCGGCAGCTTGAAGTGCTGCGTCAGCAGTTCCCAGGCGTAGCCGATGGCGTCCTTCTTGAAGTAGTCGCCGAAGCTGAAGTTGCCCAGCATCTCGAAGAAGGTGTGGTGGCGCGCGGTGTAGCCGACGTTGTCCAGGTCGTTGTGCTTGCCGCCGGCGCGGATGCACTTCTGCGCCGTGGTCGCGCGCGAGTAGGCGCGCTTGTCGAAGCCCAGGAACACGTCCTTGAACTGGTTCATCCCCGCGTTGGTGAACAGCAGCGTCGGGTCGTCGCCGGGCACGACCGGGCTGGACGCGACGATCTGGTGGCCCTTGGACTCGAAGAACTTCAGGAAGGTGTGGCGGATCTCTGCGGCTTTCATGCCTGTCCTTTGCTTGATGGGCCTGGCGGGTCGGGTGTGGCGCAGACGACGCTGCGATGTGAATCCAGTTGTGTCTTCGCGGGTGCGCGGCTTGCCGGTTCCGATCCGGGCGCATGTCCGCCCGTGATCGACGCCGGGGCGGCGGGTGGCCGCCTGCAAGCGCCTGATTTCGCGAAGCTTTCGATTATAGGAGCGGGCCCTTCCGGCCCTCGCCGCAGTGTTGTGATGCGGAGTCAACCCGCGCCGCAGGCGCGGCTTACCGGCCGGGAAGCCGTACATGGGCGCACAGGAGGTGACGCGGCGTTGACATGGCGGCCCCGGTGGCGCCGCTAGGATGCCTGCCTTGCCCGGAGACGGGACGCGGAGATATGACATGGCGACGATGGACCCCAAGACCTCCCCGCTGGCGCAGCTGAAGGACCCGAGCCTGCTGAAGACCGACGCGCTGATCAACGGCGAGTGGGTGGGCGGCACGAGCCGCTTCGATGTGGAGGACCCGGCGACCGGCGCGCTGCTGACGCACGTGGCCAACCTGGGCGCGTCCGAGGCCGACGCGGCGGTGACGGCCGCGAATGCCGCCTGGCCGGCCTGGCGGGCGAAGACGGCCAAGGAGCGGGCCGCGATCCTGATGCGCTGGTACCACCTGCTGATCCAGCATGCGGACGACCTGGCGCGCATCCTGACGGCGGAGCAGGGCAAGCCGCTGGCCGAGGCGCGCGGCGAGATCGTCTACGGCGCGAGCTTCGTCGAATGGTTCGCGGAGGAATCCAAGCGCGTGCGCGGCGAGATCGTGCCGACGACCGACGCGACCAAGCGCTACATGGTCATCAAGCAGCCGGTGGGCGTGTGCGCGGCCATCACGCCGTGGAACTTCCCGCTGGCGATGATCACCCGCAAGGTGGCGCCGGCGCTGGCGGCCGGATGCCCGGTCGTGATCAAGCCGGCGGAGCAGACGCCGCTGACCGCGCTGGCCGCGGCGGAGCTGGCGCAGCGCGCCGGCATGCCGGCCGGCGTGTTGAACGTGATCACCGGCGACGGGGAGCACTCGATCGCCATCGGCAAGGTGCTGTGCGAGAGCGACGTGGTGCGGCACCTGTCGTTCACCGGCTCGACGGAGGTCGGCCGGATCCTGATGGCGCAATGCGCGCCGACGATCAAGAAGCTGTCGCTGGAGCTGGGCGGCAACGCGCCGTTCCTCGTCTTCGACGACGCCGACATCGACAGCGCCGTCGAGGGCGCTATTGCGAGCAAGTACCGCAACGCGGGCCAGACCTGCGTGTGCGCGAACCGGCTCTACGTGCAGGCGGGCGTGTACGACGCGTTCGTGGCGAAGCTGGCGGAGAAGGTCGGCGGGCTGAAGGTCGGCAACGGCTTCGAGGCCGGCGTGACGCAGGGGCCGCTGATCGAGGACGCGGCGATCGAGAAGGTCGAGCGCCACGTCGCCGACGCGGTGGAGAAGGGCGCGAAGGTGCTGGTCGGCGGCGCGCGGCTGCACGACCGCTTCTTCCAGCCGACGGTGCTGTCTGACGCGACGGCCGACATGCTGTGCGCGCGCGAGGAGACCTTCGGTCCGGTGGCGCCGGTGTTCCGCTTCGGCACGGAGGCCGAGGGCGTCGCCTTGGCCAACGCCACCGAGTTCGGCCTGGCGAGCTACTTCTACGCCCGCGACATCGGCCGCATCACGCGCGTGTCCGAAGGCCTGGAGTACGGCATGGTCGGCATCAACACCGGCTTGATCTCGACGGCGGAGGTGCCGTTCGGCGGCGTCAAGCAATCGGGCCTGGGCCGCGAGGGCGGGCACCAGGGCATCGACGAATATGTCGAGACGAAGTACCTGTGCATGGGCGACCTGAACAAGTGAAGGTCGCATGGCGCGGTCCGGCGCGCATCGACGCGGGCACGACAGGGTGGGTCAGGCAGTGAGGTTCGCCATCTGGGCTGCGAGGTCGTCGAGGAAGCAACTGATGCGCGAGGCCAGCGCGGTGTTGCGGTAATAGACCGCGTGCACCGGCTGGCGCGTGTCGACCGTGTGCGTCGCGAGGACCTGCACCAGCGTGCCGTCGGCGCGGTCCCGTGCGGTCATGAAATCGGACAGCGACACGAGGCCTTGGCCGGCGAGCGCCAGCTGGCGCAGCGTCTCGCCCGAGGACGCGCTCACCGCGGCCTTGATCGGATAGCCCTCGCCGCCGGACCAGCGCAGGGGCCAGGTGTTGAGGCTTTCCGGCGCGGTGAAACCGAGCAGCGAGTGGTTCGCGAGCGATTCGACCTGGGTCGGACGTCCGCGCGCGGCGAGGTAGGCGGGACTCGCGAGCACCCGCAGCCGGAAGCTGCCGAGCGGCCGCGCATGCAGCGAAGAATCGGCGAGCGTGCCGATGCGCAGCGCGACGTCGGTGCGCTGCTCCAGCAGGTCGATGATCTGGTCGCTGCTGTTGAGTTCGAGCTCGATCTGCGGATAGCGCTCGCGAAAG
Organism: Mitsuaria sp. MSU3D; assembly: GCF_056867975.1. Lineage (NCBI taxonomy): Bacteria > Pseudomonadati > Pseudomonadota > Betaproteobacteria > Burkholderiales > Sphaerotilaceae > Roseateles > Mitsuaria sp. MSU3D. Next base: position 30,314 of record NZ_CP200314.1, read on the forward strand.
CCGCCGATCAACGGCACCAGCACATGGAGCATGAACGGCGAGGCCGCATTCACGCGCAGCCGCCCGGCGGGCTGGTCGCGGCGCAGCGCCAGCTGTTCCTCGGCGTCCTCGACGGCGGCCAGCACGTTGCGGGCGCGGGCGAGGAAGAACTGGCCCTCCTCGGTGAGTTCCAGACGTCTCGTGGACCGCCGCATCAGCGTCGTGCCCAGCTTCTGCTCGAGGCGGCTCAGCGAGCGGCTGACAGCGGAGACCGTCTGCCCCAGATGCTCCGCCGCCGCGCTGATCGATCCCGCATCGACGATGGCGGCGAGGACGGCGAGTTCATCGAGGGAGCTTTTCATCGACGGCGTGAGGGCGCGGGGAGGGCCGGATGATAGAGCCGGCCCCGCGCCAGACGGTCGCAAGGCGCGTGATGGCGCCGCGCCTGCGTCAGTGCGCCCTTGGCTGATTCAAGCAGGCGTCCCTCGTTCGCTGGCAGAGGTGGTGGCCGAAGTAGCGCGCCAGGACGTCGTCGATCTTCGTGATCAAGGTGTCGTCGTCAGCGGCATACCGGAAGAGGGTCAGCGAGGATTGGAGCTTCTGCACGTCAATCGGATTCACCAGAATCGACAAGGCGTCGCGGCCCTTGTTCCTGTCATCCATCAACGCATCGAGGCAGCGCTCGTAGTTCCGTCTCAAGAGGGGCTCAGCCAGGTAGAGACGGGCATCGTCCATCGACCTGAGCGCGTAGGTCCTGGCCTCCTTGCTTTTGCCCAGGCCTTCGAGCTGAGGAAACGCGTACCACATGCAGTGCGTCTGCTTGCGGCCTGCCCGCAACTCGTTGACGAAGTTGTCGATCGTCCGACCGTGGGTCTTCAGGAAGCGTTCCGGGTTGAAAGGACCGGTCTGCCCAAGCGTGGCGTGCGAGCTTGCCGCCTTGGAAGTGCCGATATGAGCAGCCGGGAGTCGCTGCGCGTTGACGCGTTGGTTCCGATCAGGCTGCGCGTGTGGACGTGCCGTCGTGGCGTCGGCGACGGATGGCGAGGCCTTGGGCGCTCGGCGGTCCTCCGCGCCGAAGAATCGTTCAAGAATCTCCTTTGACTTGTCGAACAAGTCCGTTAAATCCACGCTCCTGTTGATGAATCTCATCGACGCCTCGACCTGCGTGGCACCGGCTTTGCCAAAGATGTCCTGCGCGGTGACGCCCGCCCTGTTGGCGAGCAGCGCATCCATGGCCAAGTTCAAGTTGCGGCGGAGTTCGGGACGGTACGCGTAGGTCCACATCTCATCCTCGCAGGTCATGCCTGCTCGATCCATCCGTTGCGTTTCGCCGGCGCGACGCATCCGCGGAAAGATGTAAGGCAAGGATTGAAGCTCCATCGAGCCTCTGCTGAGGTTTTGGACGATCCGGTCAAACCGCTTTGGATCGCGATCGAAGAATCGCTCGAGGTTGTACGGGTCCACGCTCGTCTGGCGGTAGTGCCAGTCTTGCCATCCGCGCAGGACTTTCATGGTCTGCTCATGGTTTGAGCCGAAGTGGTCCTTCAGAAAGCGTTCGATCTTCTTGTCGCCGGTCGCCTGGAACATGAGCGTCAGGCACGCCGCGAGCTTCGGGGCACGCTGCTTTCCGAGGTAGATGTCGGCGTTCATGCAGTACTGAGTCCTGAGGGCATGGTCAATCGTGTCGAGCCGGTCCATCATCTTCCTGCCAAGGACGGGGTGCTTGAAGAATGCTTCAGCCTCCGCCAATGAATTGATGCCGTAGTCATTGCAGAGCGCTGAGTTCCCGAGGCCTTTGACCTGGGGAAAGACGTACCACATCCAGTCGTGTTGCACCTGGCCTGAGTTGATGTCGACGTCGATCAGGTCACGCCCGCTGTCCCTCTGCTTCTGCGCATCGAGGAAGCGTTGCAGCTTGTAGGGGTCTGGTCCGTACGAATGGCTCTGTCCAGTGGTCGGGTGCTGAATCTGAGCGGATGAAGAGGGGATGCTCCGGAATGAAGCTGGAAATGAAAGGGGCATGGCGGGCGCTCTTGCAGGAAGGAAGCTTCGCAGTGATGCGCCCGTGAAATTGGTTCGCCAGTTGAAGGGTGCGCCGCATCGGTTGGCTCACTGAAACTTGCCTTTTAATCAACAATGTTTTGAAGATTGACGGCTTTTTCTGCAAGTTGGAACAGGGAACACTGGCGACCGTTCCCTCACTTTCCACGCTTTGCAGGAGCCCCTCATGCCGATCGCCTTGTGGGCGCTGACCGTCAGTGCCTTTGCCATCGGGACCACGGAATTCGTCATCGTGGGCCTGATCCCGACCATGGCCGCCGACCTCGGCGTCAGCCTGCCGTCCGCGGGCCTGCTGGTCTCGCTGTACGCGCTGGGCGTCGCCATCGGCGCCCCCGTCCTCACCGCGCTCTCCGGCCGCTGGCCGCGCAAGCGGCTGCTGCTCGCGCTGATGCTGCTGTTCACCGCCGGCAACCTGCTCGCATGGCTCGCGCCGGGCTATGGCGCGCTCGTCGTCGCCCGCGTGCTGACCGGCCTGGCGCACGGGGTGTTCTTCTCGATCGGCTCGACCATCGCCACCAGCCTCGTCCCCCGCGAGAAGGCCGCCAGCGCCATCGCGACGATGTTCTCGGGGCTCACCGTCGCGCTGGTCACCGGCGTGCCGCTGGGCACCTTCGTCGGCCAGCACTTCGGCTGGCGCGCAACCTTCCTCGCCGTCGCGGCGCTCGGCCTCGTCGCCTTCGTCGCCAGCCTGGCCTTCGTGCCGCGCAAGCTCGCCCAGCCCGCGCCGGCCAGCCTGCTTCACCAGCTCGAGCCGCTGCGTCAGCCGCGCCTGCTGCTCGTCTACGCGATGACGGCGGTCGGCTACGGCGGTTCGTTCATCGCCTTCACCTACCTCGCCCCGATCCTCCAGCAGGTCAGCGGCATCTCCGCCAACGGCGTCAGCCTCGTGCTGCTCGTGTATGGCCTCTCGGTTGCGGTCGGCAATGTCTGGGGCGGCAAGCTCGCGGACAAGCGCGGCCCCATCGGCGCGCTCAAGCTGATCTTCCTGGGGCTGGCCGCCGTGCTGTTCGTGCTGAGCCTCACCGCGCAGTCGCCGGTCTTCGCCGTGCTGACCGTGCTCGCCTGGGGCGCCTTCGCCTTCGGCAACGTGCCGGGTCTACAGCTCTACGTCGTCCAGCAGGCCGAAGCGCATGCGCCCCAGGCCGTCGACGTCGCCTCGGGCCTGAACATCGCCGCGTTCAACCTCGGCATCGCCGGCGGCGCCTGGGGCGGCGGTCTGATCGTCGAGCATCTGGGCCTGTTGCACACGCCCTGGATCGGCGCGATCGTCGTGCTCGGCGCCTTCGCGCTCACCGTGCTGGCAGGGCGCCTCGACCGCCGCTTCCCGCTGCCGGCGCGTGCCGCCGGCGCCGCGCCGATCGCCGTCGGCCATTGATCGCGCACGCTCGTTGCGCCCGTCCCGCATCTTCCGGAGTTCCTCATGAGCACACCCACCTCCCACCCCACCTCCCACCCCGTCGCCATCCCCATGCCGCCGCTGGGCCTCGGCACCTTCCGCCTGAAGGGCCAGGTCGTCATCGATGCGGTCAAGAGCGGCCTGTCGCTCGGCTACCGCCACATCGACACCGCCCAGATCTACGGCAACGAAGCCGAGGTCGGCCAGGCGATCGCCGAGAGCGGCGTGCCGCGCGCCGAGCTGTTCGTCACGACCAAGATCTGGACCGAGCAACTGGCCGGCGACCGCCTGATCCCCAGCCTGCGTGAGAGCCTCGCGAAGCTGCGCATGGCGGCTGTCGATCTCACGCTGATCCACTGGCCGTCGCCCGGCGGCGCGGTGCCGCTGAAGAACACGCTCGACGCGCTGATCGAAGCGAAGCGCCTCGGCCTGACGCGGGCGATCGGCCTGTCCAATTTCACCGTCGCGCAGATGCGTGAAGCGATCGATCTCGTCGGCGTCGGCGAGTTGGCGACCAACCAGGTCGAGATCCACCCGTTCCTGCAGAACCGTCAGGTCGTCGACCATGCGAAGGCGGCGGGCTTGCCCCTGACCGCCTACATGCCGCTGGCCTACGGCAAGGTCATGACCGAGCCGGTACTGCTCGACATCGCCGCGCGACATGGCACGACGCCGGCGCAGGTGTCGCTGGCCTGGCTGTTGCAACGGGGATTCGCGGTGATCCCGTCGTCGACGAAGCCCGCCAACCAGGCCGCGAACCTGGAGGCGCTGCGCTTGCGCCTGAGCGATGACGACATGACCCGCATCGCCACGCTCGATCGCGGCGAACGGCTGGCCAATCCGGACTTCGCGCCCGCCTGGGACTGAGGTCGGTTCGATCCTGGCACCGGTCCGAGGTGAAAGCCTCATTTGTGGAACGGTCATTCCAGAATCGCTACAGTCCGCCACATGGCCAGACCCAAGCAGTTCGATCCCGACGAAGCGCTGGACGCCGCGGTGGCGGTGTTCCGCGAGCACGGCTACGCGGGCAGTTCCGCGGAGATGCTCACCGCTTCGATGGGCATTGGCAAGCAGAGCCTGTACAGCACCTACGGCGGCAAGTGGCCCCTGTACTGCGCGGCGTTGCAGCGTTACGCGCAGAGCGAGACCAGCCGGCACATCGAGGCGCTCAAGAGCGGCAAGACCGCGCTGGACGGCATCGAGCGATTGCTCAAGCGCGTCGTGAACGAGGCACACCTGCCCTGCCTGGGCGTGGGCTCGGTCCAGGAGTTCGGCATGGACAGCGAAGGCAGCGCCGCGCTGGTCGAGATCCGCGAGGCGGGCGGCCGGGCGATGCAGGCGGCGCTGCTGGAACGCCTCCGGGATGCGCAGGCCAAGGGCGAGCTGTCCGCGGTGGTTGAAGCGAAACACGCCGTGGCCTTCGTCTTCGCGCAGATCGCCGCCTTGCGTCTGGCTGCGCGCGGAGGCGCGACGGACACCGAATTGCGCGCGTTGGCGCGACTGTCCCTGCAGGCTCTGAAGTGAGTCTGTTTTTTTTGACCAATTATGGAACGATCGTTCCAGAAAAGAGTGGAAGCAATGAAGCATGACAACATGAACCCGGATCAGCAGGGCACTCGACGTGTCGCGCTGGTCTTCGGTGGTTCGCGCGGCATCGGCGCGGGCATCGTGGAGCGACTCGCGAAGGATGGTTTCGACGTCGCGCTGACCTATGTGTCGCGGCCGGACGCGGCGCAAGCGGCGCTCGGCGTGGTGGAGGCCGCCGGCGGGCGAGGCCTGGCGATCCAGGCCGACAGCGCCGATCCGGTCGCGATCCGCGCGGCGGTCGCCGCGGCGGCCGAGCGGCTGGGACGGCTGGACGCGGTCGTCGTCAACGCGGGCGTGCTGCGGCACGGGACGATCGACGTCGTGTCGCTCGAAGACCTCGACCTGTCTCTGAGCGTCAACGTACGTGGCGTCTTCCTCGCGATCCAGGCCGCGGTGGCGCAGATGCGCGATGGCGGGCGGGTGGTCACCATTGGCAGCAACACGGCGATCCGCACCGGGTCGCCGGGCAGCAGCGTGTACGCGATGACCAAGGCGGCGGTGGCCTCGATGGTCCAGAACCTCGCACTGGATCTCGCGCCGCGAGGCATCACGATCAACAACGTGCAGCCGGGGCCGATCGCCACGGACATGACCGCGCCGTTCGCGGACTACCTTCAGGACAAGTTGAAGCTGGGCCGGATGGGCCAGCCCCGCGAGATCGGGGCGCTGGTGTCTTACCTCGCCGGCCCCGAGTCGGGCTACATGACCGGCGCCAGCCTCACGATCGACGGTGGGTGGGTCCTGTAAGCGGATGTTCTCGGGCGTGAAATCGGTCACGTTTCTAGGTCGGCCAGACATGAAGGCGTTCACCCGGAGCGCATACAACCCGGGGGCCTGTGCTTTCCGACCTTCCCATGTTCCGCCTCCGATTCCGACCGAAACCGCCCGCGGCCAATGAAGCGCCAGTCGCCGCCGAAGGCATCGCCCCCGCTATCGCCGACGTCGACGCCGTCGATGTGATTGCGGCCGAGGCCGACGCCGACGCTGAGGCAGTTTCCGAGGATGTCGATGGCGACGACGACGGCGACGAGCGTCGCAGCACCCCGCGCCGCGACGTGCCGCTCGGGCCTGCGGTGCGCGTCGAGTTTGTGCTGCTGGGCCGCGCCCGCAGCCTGAGCGTGGACGACGTGTCGCTGGGCGGTCTCGGGTTGCGCGGCACGGTCGAGGAGGGGCGCGGTCTGTTCCTTGGCCAGAAGGTCTCGCAGGCGAGGGTGATGGTTGGCGATCAGCTCGTGCTGGTGACCGATCTCGAGGTGCGTATCCGGCGCAGTTTCCGGTCCTTCCTTGCCGGCGAACAGGTCCACATCGGCTGCCGCTTCGTGGGCCTGAACCCGCTGGCCGAAGCAGAACTCCAACGCCTGCTGTCTCAACTGATCGGTCAGCGCACCCGCTGAGCGGCGGCCCTGGATGCCCTGGACCGCCGCTGGCTTGGGCCATAATGCGCCTCCTCCGCGGGCGTCGTATAACGGCTATTACCTTGGCTTCCCAAGCCAATGACGAGGGTTCGACTCCCTTCGCCCGCTCCAGAGACACGCCTGCGACGAGTGCCTTCGGCGCCCGCTCCAGGCAGGCGGCCCCAGCCCCTTCCACAGGGCGCTCTCCAGTCCCCGCCACCGGTGGGGCGACCCGATCCGTGTTGCAATGCTGAACGTTTCCTGAACGCTCCCTGAGCGTTTCCTTTCAGCCGTCCGACATGTCCGCCGCCTCTCCGATCGCTTCCCCCCAGCTCTCCGACGACCCGACGCCGGCCGCCCACACGGGCTGGGCCCTGCTCGCGCTGGCGATCGGCGGTTTCGCGATCGGCACGACCGAATTCGCAGCGATGAGCCTGGTCCCGTTCTTCGCGCCCGATCTCGGCATCGATGCCCCGACGGCGGGCCACGTGATCAGCGCCTACGCGCTGGGCGTGGTGGTCGGCGCGCCGCTGCTGGCGGTGCTCGGCGCCAAGGTGCCGCGACGCACGCTGCTGATCGCGCTGATGCTGGCCTTCGCCGTCGGCAATGGCCTGAGCGCGCTCGCCCCCGGCTATCACGCGATGCTGCTGTTCCGCTTCCTCAGCGGCCTGCCGCATGGCGCCTACTTCGGCGTCGGCGCGCTGGTCGCCGCCTCGCTGGTCGCGCCGGCGCGCCGCGCGCAGTCGGTCAGTCTCATGATGCTGGGGCTCACCGTGGCGACCATCGTCGGCGTGCCGCTGGCCAACTCGCTGGGGCAGTGGGCCGGCTGGCGCTGGGGCTTCGGCGTCGTGACGCTGCTGGCGCTGCTGACCGCCGCGCTGGTCGCGTTGCATGCGCCGCGCGATCGCGTCCAGCCCGGCGCCAGTGCCATGCGCGAGCTCGGCGCGCTCGGCCGTCGCCAGGTCTGGCTGACGCTCGGGATCGCGACGATCGGCTTCGGCGGCATGTTCGCCGTCTACACCTACCTCGGCTCCACGCTGCTGGAGGTCACGCGCACCGGCCCCGGCATGCTGCCGGTCGTGCTGAGCGTGTTCGGCATGGGCATGACCGCGGGCACGCTGGTCTCCGCCTGGGCCGCCGACCGCGCGCTGATGCCCACCATCGGGGGGCTGCTGCTGTGGAGCGCGGCATCGCTGGCGCTGTACCCGTTCGCGGCCGGCAGCCTGTGGACCCTGCTGCCGGTGGTGTTCCTGATCGGTTGCGGCGGCGGTCTCGGCGCCGTGCTGCAGACCCGGCTGATGGACGTCGCCGGCGAGGCGCAGACGCTGGCCGCGGCGCTGAACCACTCGGCCTTCAACGCGGCGAACGCGCTCGGCCCCTGGCTGGGCGGCCTGGCGATCGCCGCCGGCCACGGCTGGACGTCCACCGGATGGGTGGGGGTCGCCCTCGCGTTCGGGGGCTTGATGTTCTGGGCGGTGTCGCTCGCATTCGATCGTCGATAATCGCCGGCTTCTCTTGCTGGAGTCCCGCACATGGCCGACTGGCTGCCGCCCACGCGTTACTGGGTGCTGGCGATCTTCATCGCCTCGGCGCTGTATGCCCACTTCCGCGGGCGTGTCCGCTTCAAGCTGGCCCGCGCGCTGACCGACTTCACCGTGCTGATCTCGCCGATCAATGCGGTCATGTACCTGTTCTCCCGCGCCCCCGCCACGCCCTACCTGAAGACCTCGGCATTCCCCGAGCTCAGCCTGCTGCGCGACAACTGGCAGGTGATCCGCGAGGAAGCCCTCAAGCTCAACGACGAGGGCTACATCAAGGCCGCGTCCGGCTACAACGACATCGGCTTCAACTCGTTCTTCCGCACCGGCTGGAAGCGTTTCTACCTGAAGTGGTACGACCGGGACATGGCCTCGGCGAACGCGCTGTGCCCGAAGACGGTCGAGCTGCTCAAGCAGATCCCGGGCGTGAAGGCGGCGATGTTCGCCTCGCTGCCGCCGGGCGCGAAGCTCGTGCGCCACCGCGACCCGTACGCGGGCTCGTTGCGTTACCACCTCGGCCTGACGACGCCCAATGACCCCGGCTGCTACATCGACGTCGACGGCGAGAAGTACCACTGGAAGGACGGCGAGGACGTGATGTTCGACGAGACCTTCATCCATTACGCCGAGAACACCACGACGCATCAGCGCGTGATCCTGTTCTGCGACGTGGAGCGCCCGGTCCACTTCGCGCCGATCCGCTGGCTGAACCGCGCGTTCGGCAAGCTGGTGATGACGTCCGCCGCGACGCAGAACCTGGAGAGCGAGCCCATCGGCGGCCTCAACAAGTTCTTCTATCACGCCTACAAGGTGCGCCTGTTCTTCAAGGCGTTCAAGGCGAAGTCCCGCACCGGCTACTACGTCGTCAAGTGGGCGCTGATCCTCGGCATCCTGGCGGCGATCTTCCTCTGACCGCCGCGCAGACCGCCCGCTGAAGGCTCAGTCGGCCAGCGCCTGGGACAGGCGCTCGGCCTGCGGGCCGAACGCATAGGCGTCCATCCCGAGCGCGCCGAAGGTGACGCCGTCGTGGATGCGGATGGGCGCGTCGTCGCGACCACCCGCGCCCGCGGCGACATACCAGGGCAGCAGATGCTCGTCCGTCGGGTGCATCAGCGCGGCCGCCGGCGCCTGCGTGCGATAGGCCGCCAGCGCCTCCCAGTCCCGGGCCGCGGAACGTTCCGCGAACCAGCCTCTGAACGCCGCCGATTCGGCCATCTCGGGCATGTCCTCGGACGCCGCGCGCATCAGCAGGCGCAGGTTGTGCGTGATGCTGCCGGTGCCCAGGATCAACACGCCCTCGCGCGACAGCGCCTGCAGCTTGTCGCCGAGCTCGATCAGTTGCGCCGGCGAGGCGTGCGGCGTCAGCGTGAGCGGGATCACGGGCACATCCGCGTCCGGGTAGATGTAGCGCAGCGCGGTCCAGATGCCATGGTCCAGGCCGCCATGATCGACCACCGGCAGCGCGAGCGTCTCGCCGAGCAGCGTCGCCAGCGCCCGGTCACCCGGCGCGTCGTAACGCAGTTGATAGAGCGCCGGCGGGAAACCGCCGAAGTCGTACACCGCCTCGTGCCGGTCGGTGCCGAGCAGGACGGCCTCGCGCGCCGTCGTGTGCGCGGAGATCGCCAGCACCGCCTTCGGCCGGCCCCAGACGGCGTCCAGCGTGCGGCCCAGGCGCTGCATGAAGGCGCCGGCCTCGCCGGGCTCCAGCGCGATCATCGGCGAGCCATGGGAGACGAACAGGGGAGGGAAGTGGGTGTTCATGCGTTCCATTGAACGCCCGGGCGGGAGCCGCATCGTCAAAACCGCTTGCACGGACTGTTCAAGCCGATTGCATGGCCGCACCCCCGTGCCAGCGCGCGGGCATGCGGTTCGCTACAGTCCGCGCATGAGCGCGCACCCGTCTTCTCCGTCCGCCACCCCCGCCGGCGCCCCTGCCGGCACGCCGGCCGGGACCCCCTCGGCCCGGCCGGCTTCCGGTTCTCCCACCGGCCGCCGACCGCCGTCGTTATGGCGGCAGATGGGACTGCAGACCTGGCGCGACTTCCGCGCGGGCGAACTCCATCTGCTGATCCTGGCCCTGATGCTGGCCGTCGCCGCGGTGTGCGCGGTGGCCTTCCTGTCGGATCGGCTGGACCAGGGCCTGCGTCGCGACGCGGCGCAGCTGCTGGGCGGGGACGCGGTCGTCGCCAGCGATCAACCGACGCCCGCGCCGCTGAAGGAACTTGCCCAGCGCCTGAACCTGAGCAGCGTCGAGACGCTCAACTTCCCCAGCATGGCCCGCGCCAACGAGGACCAGGGCGGCGGCAGCCGGCTGGTGGCGGTGAAGTCGGTCAGCCCGCGTTATCCGCTGCGCGGCGCGCTGGCGCTGAAGGACGGCCGCCAGGTGGGTGCGCCGGTCGCCGGCACGGTGTGGGTCGATCCGGGCGTGCTGAGCGCGCTTGGGCTGAAGGTCGGTGATCCGCTGCTGCTCGGCGACGCGACGCTGAAGATTGCCGGCGAGATCGCCAACGAGCCCGATCGCGGCGCCGGTTTCATGAACTTCGCGCCGCGCGTGATGCTGGCGCAGTCCGACATCGCCGCGACCGCGCTGATCCAGCCCGCGAGCCGCATCACCTACCGCTTCGCGGTGATCGGCCAGGCGACCTCGGTGCAGCAGTTCAACGCGCAGGCCCGCCAGCAGATGAAGGATGGCAACTGGCGCGGCGTACGGCTGGAGTCGCTCGAGACGGGCCGCCCCGAGATGCGCCAGACGCTGGACCGCGCGACCAAGTTCCTGAACCTCGTCGCGCTGTTGGCCGCGTTGCTCGCCGCCATCGCGGTCGCGCTCGCGGCGCGGGAATTCGCCAACCGTCACCTGGACGACTGCGCGATGCTGCGCGTGCTTGGCCAGCCGCAGCGCCGGCTGACCTGGGTGTTCACGCTGGAGTTCGCCACCGTCGGCCTGATCGGCAGCGCGATTGGCGTGCTGCTCGGATTCCTGCTGCATTACGGCTTCATCGCGATGTTGGCGGGACTGATCGAGGTCAATCTGCCGGCGCCGGGCCTCTGGCCGGTGTTGCTGGGCCTGGGCATGGGCATGAGCCTGCTGCTCGGCTTCGGCCTGCCGCCGGTGCTGCAACTCGCGGCCGTGCCGCCGCTGCGCGTGATCCGCCGCGAACTGGGCCGACCGAAGATGGGGTCGATCGCCGTGCTGCTGGCCGGTGTCATCGGCTTCTCCGCGGTGCTCACGGCGCTGTCGGCGGACTGGCGCCTGGGGTTGTTCGCCACCGGCGGCTTCGCGGTCGCGCTGGGCCTCTTCGCGCTGCTGGCGTACGGCGCGGTGCTGGCGCTGCGGCGGCTCGTGCCGCAGGCGGGCGCGCCGCGCTGGCTGCTGCTGGCGACGCGGCAGGTCGCCGCGCGGCCGGCCTTCGCGGTGCTGCAGGTCGGCTCATTGTCGCTGGGGCTGCTCGCATTGGCGCTGCTGGTGCTGATGCGCACCGACCTGATCGAGAGCTGGCGCGCCGCGACGCCGGTGAACGCGCCGGACCGTTTCGTCATCAACATCCAGCCGGAGCAGGGCCCGGGTTTCCGCGGCGATCTCGACAAGGCCGGCGTGAAGGACTACGACTGGTACCCGATGATCCGCGGCCGGCTGGTCGCCATCAACGGCGAGGCGATCAAGGCCAGCCGCTTCACCGAGGAGCGCGCCCAGCGTCTGGTGGAGCGGGAGTTCAACCTCAGTCACAGCGGCACGCTGCCGTCGCACAACCTGATCGCCGGCGGGACCTGGACGGCCGAGGAGAAGGACGGCGTCAGCGTCGAGCAGGGCCTCGCGGAACAGCTCGGCCTGAAGCTCGGCGACACGATGCGCTTCGACATCGCGGGCGTGCTGGTCGATTCGAAGATCACCTCGCTGCGCAAGGTCGACTGGGGATCGATGCGGGTCAACTTCTTCGTGCTGTACCCGCGCGCGGAGATGCCGGAGCTGCCGGTCAGCTTCATCTCCGCGTACCGCTCGCCGGAAGGGCAGGGCGCCGCGGCGGCGCTCGATCGCCAGCTGGTCAAGGAGTTCCCCAACCTCACGCTGATCGACGTCTCGGCCGAGCTCAAGCAGGTGCAGCAGGTGCTGGAGCAGGTGATCATGGCCGTGCAGCTGCTGTTCGCGGTGGCGCTGGCGCTGGGCGTGGTCGTGCTGCTGGTGGCGGCGGTGGGGTCACGTGATGCGCGCACGCGGGAGTTCGCTTTGATGCGGGCCTTCGGCGCGTCGAGCGCGCTGCTCGCCGCGGTACAGCGGGCCGAGCTGCTCGGGCTCGGGGCGCTCGCCGGTTTCCTCGCCGGCATCGCCGCCCAGGCGTTGGGGTGGGCGCTGACGCACTACGCCTTCGACTTCGAATGGCAGTTCAAGCCCTGGGTGCTGATCGGCACGACCATCGGCGGCGCCGTGCTGGCGCAACTCGCGGGCTGGTGGGCGCTGCGCGGGGTGCTGCAGCGCCCGGTCGTCCAGACGCTGCGCGAGGCCGATACGAACTGACCTCTTCTTACCCCCTCTCCCGCTTGCGGGAGAGGGCGGGGGGAGGGCCAGCGGCGGAGGCAGTACGGACGCGCTCTTCAACGACAACGGGCGGCCACTGGCCGCCCGTTTGTCATGGTGCGATGAGGATCAGCGGGCGGCGGCGGCGCCCGCAGCACGTTCGGCCGACTCGATCGTGTTGACCAGCAGCATCGTGATCGTCATCGGCCCGACACCGCCCGGCACCGGCGTGATCCAGCCGGCGACTTCCTTGACGCCGTCGAAGTCGACGTCGCCGCAGAGCTTGCCTTCCTCGGTGCGGTTCATGCCGACGTCCAGCACCACCGCGCCCGGCTTGACCATGTCAGCGGTCAGCACGTTGCGCTTGCCCACCGCCGCCACGACGATGTCGGCCTGACGCGTGAAGTGCGCCAGATCCGGCGTCGCGCTGTGGCAGACGGTGACGGTCGCATTGGCCTGCAGCAGCAGCATCGCCATCGGCTTGCCGACGATGTTGCTGCGGCCGATCACGACGGCGTGCTTGCCCTTGGTGTCATAGCCGATGAACTCCAGCATCTTCATGCAGCCGTAGGGCGTGCACGGCTTGAAGCCGTCCTGGCCGACCATCAGCGCGCCGGCGCTGGCGACGTGGAAACCGTCGACGTCCTTCTCCGGCGCGATCGCCTCGATGACCTTGTGCGCGTCGATGCCCTTGGGCAGCGGCAGCTGCACCAGGATGCCGTGGATCGTGGGGTCGTTGTTCAGCGCGTCGACGCGCGCGAGCAGCTCCGCCTCGGTCATCGTGTCGGCGTACTTCTCCAGCACCGAGTGCAGGCCGGCGTCCTCGCAGGCCTTGACCTTGTTGCGCACGTAGACCTGGCTCGCGGGGTTGTCGCCGACCAGCACCACGGCGAGTCCCGGCTTCACGCCCTTGGCCGTCAGTGCGGCGGCGCGCGTCGCCACTTCGGCGCGCAGTTGCTTGGACAGGGCGTTGCCGTCGATCAGTTGTGCGGTCATGTCGGTACTCCGGAACTCGAGAACGAAACTCTGAAATGAAAGAGGCCGCACAGGGCGGCCTCGGGGGATGCGGAGGGAACTCAGCCGGCCTTGGCCTGCGTGTTCGCGCCGAGCGCGATCTTCAGCAGATCGGCCACGGTGTTGGCGTTCAGCTTCTCCATGATGTTGGCGCGATGCGCTTCCACCGTCTTGATGCTGATGCCCAGGTCGTCGGCGATCTGCTTGTTCAGGCGGCCGGCGACGATGCGTTCCAGCACTTGCGCCTCGCGCGTCGTCAGGCGCGACAGCAGCGCGTCGCGGCTGGCCGCTTCCTGCTGCGTGGCGAAGGCGCCGCGGGCCTGGTCCAGCATGCGCTCGACCAGCGACAGCAGTTCCTCTTCCTTGAACGGCTTCTCGATGAAGTCGACCGCGCCCTTCTTCATCGTCTGCACCGCCATCGGCACGTCGCCGTGACCGGTGATGAAGACGATGGGCAGCGGGCTCTTGCGTTCGATCAGCTTGTCCTGGAGTTCCAGGCCGCTCATGCCTTCCATGCGGATGTCGGCGATCAGGCAGGCGACTTCGCGCGGGTCGTAGCGGCTCAGGAAACTCTCGGCGGAGTCATAGCACTTGACCCGGTAGTCCTTGCCTTCCAGCAACCATTGCAAGGAATCTCGCACGGCCTCGTCATCGTCGACGACATAGACGTTACCCTTCTTCGGAATCAAGCTCATGGTGTTGCTGCGGTGTTGTGTGCAGTGCCCGTCCCTGCGTCGCCGCTCTTGTCCAGAGGGGCGAGTGAAGACTCCGGACGCGGAATGTCCACGGGGATCGTGAAGGCGAACCGGCACCCGACGATGGACGGGCCATTGTAGAGGTTCTCGGCACGGATCCGACCCTGGTGGGACTCGATGATGGACCGGCATAACCCTAGGCCGATCCCCAATCCATCGGCCTTCGTGGAGAAGAAGGCCTCGTACATGCGCTCGATGACCTCGACCGGCAGGCCCGGTCCCATGTCGGTCACCGAGAACTCGATGTTGGCGCCGAGCTCGGCGGTGTGCTTGGGCACGACGCGCAGCTCGATGTGCCGGCGCGAGGGCGGCAGCGCCGCGTTGTCGATCGCCTCGGCGGCGTTCTTGAGCAGGTTCAGCAGCACCTGTTCGATCAGGATCGGATCGACGCGCATCACCGGCAGCCGCTGCGCGACGTAGGTGTGGATCTGCACGTTGCGCCGGCGCAGCTCGATGCCGGCCAGCTCGACCGAATCCTCGACGATCGACGCCGCGAACGCGGGCTGGCGCTGCGGTTCGCTCTTCTTCACGAAGGCGCGGATGCGGTGGATGATCTGCCCCGCGCGCTGCGCCTGCTTGGCGGTCTTCTCCAGCGCGACGATCAGGTCGTCCTTCTGGATGTTGTCGCCGCGCACGCGCGAGACCATGCCGTTGCAGTAGTTGGTGATCGCGGTCAGCGGCTGGTTGAGCTCGTGCGCGACGCTCGACGCCATCTCGCCCATCGTGATCAGCCGGCTGGTGACCTGCGCCTTCTCGGTCTGCTGCTGCTGCTGGGCCTCGGCATGCCGGCGCGCGGTGATGTCGGTGGCGATCAGCATCTGCGCCAGGCGGCCGTCGGTCCACTGCAGGTAGCGGGCGCGGACGTCGAACCACATGTCGAGCTGCGCGATGAACACTTCGCGCGAATCGCCGCCGACCTCGGTCAGGTGCTGCGCGGGCAGGCCGCCGTAGCCGTCGACGTCCTCTTCCTCGCCGTGGCCGCCGTCACCGCCGTCACCGCCGGCGCCTGCCGCGTAGCCCGCCTCCTGCGTGCTCGTCGCGCCGGCCAGCGCGGCCGGCTGCGAGCCCGCCAGCATCGCGTGCCCCTTCGGATCGGCGCCGAACCACAGCCGGTAGCTGCGGTTGGCGAAGAGCAGTTCGCCCTGCTGCACCGACAGCACCGACACGGCCGCGTCCAGGCCCTCCAGCACCGTGGTGAAGCGCTCGTGCGAGGCCGACAGCTGGTCGCGCACACGCTTGGCCTCGGTGATGTTGGTCATCGAGGTCATCCAGCCGTTCTGCTTGCCCTTGGGGTCGATCAGCGGCGAGACGTACATGCGGGCGTCGAAGATGCTGCCGTCCTTGCGCATCACCTTCACCTCGGAACCGCCGGCCGGGCTGCGGCCCTGCATCTCCTGCTGCAGCAGGCGCAGGTTCTCCTCGTAGCGGTCGGGCGGCCAGTAGGGGAAGGGCGGCTTGCGGCCGATCAGCTCGGACTCGGCGAAGCCCGTCATCGCGCAGAAGGCCGGATTGACGTAGCTGATGCGCGTCTCCAGGTCCATCGCCCGCATGCCGGTCAGCATGGAGTTCTCCATCGCGCGCCGGAAGTTGGTCTCGGCGGCGAGCGCGTTCTGCACCTGCGCGCGGCGGCGCATGTGCTTCCAGGTGCCGAGCAGCATCCAGACGGTCAGCACCGACAGCGCCATCACCATCCAGAACAGCGTGTTGGAGATCAGGCCGATCGACGTGCGATAGCCCTGGCCGCGCAGCACCAGGCCGGGCGCGGGGGTCATCGGCACCTCGTGATAGATCGGGGCGCGCGTGATGCGTTTGCCCGGCATCGGCGTGACCGTGCTGGCGACGACCTGTTCGCGGGGATCGAGCACCGCGACCGCGTGGCGCGAGGTCAGCTCGTTGGGGACCGAGTAGCGCAGCAGGCCTTCGACCGCGTATTCGGCGATCAGCACGCCGGCGAAACCGGCGCGGTCGCTCAGCGGCAGCTGCAGCTGGAAGACGGTCGAGTTGTTGGCGTCGGCGAACGAGGCCGAATACGTCCGCGTGCGCCGGTCGCGCGCGCCCTGGAAGGCGCGCTCGGGCTCGCTGTTGGCGTGGCCGTTGGGCATGGAGGGGTCGCTGCCCTCCAGCGTCATCAGCGACTCGGCCTGCTCGCCGATCGCCGCGACGCTGACGCGCTTCTCGCGGCGCGCGTTCAGCCAGGTGATGTGGGTGATCTCGGGCCGGTTGCGCGCGATCGCCATCGCGCGCTGCGTGAACTCGAGGTTGTCGATCGAGCGGTTGGCCAGATCGCGCTGCAGCGGGATCAGGAAGTCCTCGTTCTCGATCAGGCGGGAGCGGATCTGCTGCTGCGCCATCTCGGTGTCGCGCTTGACGGCCTCGGCCTCGCGCTCGATCTCCTCGTTGCGCAGGTACCAGAAGGCCGACACGATCGCCGCCAGGAACAGCACCACCGACAGCAGCGGCCCCAAGGTCGCGAAGCGGTCCTGCCGGGACGGGGACTGCCGGCGCCACCACGCCGAGATCAGGCGTTTGACGGGATTCAGGGCACGGCGCGCAAAGCCTTGGACATCGAGGCGGGACAACATGGGCGCGATTATCCCGGCGCGTTCAGCCCGCCCCGGGCCGGGCGGCCCCGGGGCATTCCCGATCCGGGCATTCCCGGATCGCATCGTGAAAGACATCCGTCACGAAACGAGGCCTCCAAAGGCTATTGCATTTCATGATATGGAAACGCATCGCGCTATTTGGAAAATGAGCGGCTTATGCGACACTCCGCCGCCATAGCCCTTCCGGTGGGGTTTGCCGCGTGCGCACGCATGACGGCGCACGCATGACGGTTCTCGCAAGTTCGGGCACAGTGACCCGTTCGAACCGAGAGCCTCGCGCGGCAACCAGCCCGCCAGAAGGCCGTGATTGAGATAGCTAGGAGACAAGACATGTCCGCGCAGCCCCAGTCGTTCCTCGGCGCAGCCGCCAATGACACCGACGCCCTCGAAACCAAGGAATGGCTGGACGCCCTGTCCGCCGTCATCGGTGAGGAAGGCGGCGATCGCGCCCACTTCCTGCTCGAGACCCTGATCGACCACGCGCGTCAGGCCGGCATCGACGTGCCCTTCTCGGCCACCACGGCCTACGTCAACACCATCCCGGCCGACAAGGAAGAGCGCTTCCCCGGCAACATCGAGATGGAAGAACGCCTGCGCGCCTTCATGCGCTGGAACGCGATGGCGATGGTGGTGCGCGCGAACCGCCTGCATCCGGAAGACGGCGGTGACCTGGGCGGCCACATCTCGAGCTTCGCCTCGCTGGCGACGATGCTGGGCTGCGGGTTCAACCACTTCTGGCACGGCGACGACACCGGCGAAGGCGGCGTGCACGGCGGCGACCTGCTCTACATCCAGGGTCACAGCGCGCCCGGCATCTACGCCCGCGCTTTCCTCGAAGGCCGCATCACCGAGGACCAGCTGAACAACTTCCGCCAGGAAGTCGAAGGCAAGGGCCTGTCGAGCTACCCGCATCCGAAGCTGATGCCCGAGTTCTGGCAGTTCCCGACCGTGTCCATGGGCCTGGGCCCGCTGATGGCGATCTATCAGGCGCGCTTCCTGAAGTACCTGCACGCCCGCGGCATCGCCGACACCTCCAAGCGCAAGGTCTGGGTCTTCCTGGGCGACGGCGAGATGGACGAGCCGGAAAGCCTGGGCGCGATCGGCCTGGCCGCGCGCGAGAAGCTGGACAACCTGATCTTCGTCGTCAACTGCAACCTGCAGCGCCTGGACGGCCCGGTGCGCGGCAACGGCAAGATCATCCAGGAGCTGGAAGGCGAATTCCGCGGCTCCGGCTGGAACGTCATCAAGCTGATCTGGGGCTCGTACTGGGACCCGCTGCTGGCGCGCGACAAGCAGGAACTGCTGCGCAAGGTCATGATGGAGACGCTGGACGGCGACTACCAGGCCTACAAGGCCAACGACGGCGCGTTCGTGCGCAAGCATTTCTTCGGCAAGCATCCCGAACTGCTGAAGATGGTCGAGAGCATGTCCGACGAGGACATCTGGCGCCTGAACCGCGGCGGCCACGACCCGCAGAAGGTGTACGCGGCGTACCACAAGGCGGTGAACACCGTCGGCCAGCCGACGGTCATGCTGATCAAGACCGTCAAGGGTTACGGCATGGGCAAGATCGGTGAAGGCAAGAACACCGCGCACCAGACCAAGAAGCTGCAGGACGAGGACATCAAGGCCTTCCGCGACCGCTTCAACATCCCCATCCCGGACAGCGAACTGTCGAAGATCCCGTTCTACAAGCCGGCCGACGACACGCCGGAGATGCAGTACCTGCACGAGCGCCGCAAGACGCTGGGCGGCTACCTGCCCAAGCGCCGTCCGCAGGCGGAAGAGTCGCTGAAGGTGCCCGACCTGGCGACCTTCCAGGCCGTGCTGGATCCGACGGCCGAAGGCCGCGAGATCTCGACGACGCAGGCCTACGTCCGCTTCCTGACGACGCTGCTGCGCGACAAGGACCTGGGCCCGCGCACGGTGCCCATCCTGGTCGACGAGGCGCGCACCTTCGGCATGGAAGGCCTGTTCCGCCAGATCGGCATCTACAACCCCGCGGGTCAGAACTACACGCCGGTCGACAAGGACCAGGTCATGTACTACCGCGAGGACAAGGCCGGCCAGATCCTGCAGGAAGGCATCAACGAAGCGGGCGGCATGGCCAGCTGGATCGCCGCGGCGACGTCGTACTCGACGAACAACCGCGTGATGATCCCGTTCTACGTCTACTACTCGATGTTCGGCTTCCAGCGCATCGGCGACTTGGCCTGGGCGGCGGGCGACATGCAGGCGCGCGGCTTCCTGCTGGGCGGCACGTCGGGCCGCACGACGCTGAACGGCGAAGGCCTGCAGCACGAGGACGGCCACAGCCACATCCTGGCCGGCACGATCCCGAACTGCATCAGCTACGACCCGACCTTCGCGCATGAAGTCGCCGTCATCCTGCACTCCGGCCTGAAGCGCATGGTCGAGAACCAGGAGAACGTCTACTTCTACCTGACCCTGCTCAACGAGAACTACCCGATGCCCGGCCTGAAGGCCGGCACCGAGGAGCAGATCCTCAAGGGCATGTACCTGCTGGAAGAGGCCGTGCAGCCGCAGGGCGCGCAGCCGCTGACGGTGAACCTGCTGGGCTCGGGCACGATCCTGCGCGAGAGCCAGGCCGCCAAGAAGCTGCTCGAAGCGGACTGGGGCGTCGGCGCCAACGTCTGGTCCTGCCCCAGCTTCAACGAGTTGGCCCGCGACGGCCAGAACGCCGAGCGCTGGAACCTGCTGCACCCGACCGAACTGGCCTGCGTCCCCTACGTGACGCAGCAGCTGAGCAAGGTGCAGGGTCCGGTGATCGCGTCGACCGACTACATGAAGAACTACGCGGAGCAGATCCGCGCCTTCATCCCGGCCGGCCGTTCGTACAAGGTGCTGGGCACCGACGGCTTCGGCCGCAGTGACTTCCGCTCCAAGCTGCGTGAGCACTTCGAGATCAACCGCCACTACATCGTCGTGGCCGCGCTGAAGAGCCTGGCCGACGAGGGCAAGATCCCGCAGGCGAAGGTGGCCGAAGCCCTCAAGAAGTACGGCATCAACGTCGACAAGATCAACCCGCTGTACGCCTAAGCGTCGGACTCGGAGACAACACAAATGGCATTGGTGGAAGTCAAGGTTCCCGACATCGGGGACTTCAAGGACGTCGCGATCATCGAGTTGCTGGTCAAGCCCGGCGACACGGTGAAAGTCGAACAGAGCCTCCTGACCGTCGAGTCCGACAAGGCCTCGATGGAGATCCCGTCCTCGGTGGCGGGCGTCGTCAAGGAGGTGAAGGTCAAGATCGGCGACACGATCAACCAGGGTGACCTGATCGTCGTGCTCGAAAGCGATGCCGCGGGTGCTCCGGCGCCGGCCGCCGCCGCGCCCGCTCCGGCGGCCGCTGCTCCGGCGCCCGCGCCGCAGGCTGCACCCGCAGCGGCGCCGGCCGCCGCGCCGGCCGCTGCTGCTGCACCGGCGGGTGCCGTGGACATCGTCGTGCCCGACATCGGCGATTTCGACGAAGTCGCGGTGATCGAGGTGCTGGTCAAGGTTGGTGACACGGTCAAGCAGGAGCAGAGCCTGATCACCGTCGAGAGCGACAAGGCCTCGATGGAGATCCCGTCGTCGCATGGCGGCGTGATCAAGGCGCTGCTGGTCAAGCTCGGCGACAAGGTCGCCAAGGGCTCGAAGATCGCCGTGATCGAAGCCGCTGGCGGTGCCGCCGCCCCGGCTGCTGCCGCGCCCGCTCCGGCGCAGGCTGCCGCCGCGCCGGCTCCGGCCGCCGCGAGCGCGCCGGTCGCGGCGCCGTCGGACCGTCAGGTCCCGACCGCCGCGCTGCCGCCGCACGAGCCGACCAAGCCCTCCGGCAAGCTGCCGCACGCGTCGCCGAGCATCCGCAAGATCGCCCGCGAACTGGGCGTGCCGCTCGACGAGGTGAAGGGGTCCGGCGCCAAGGGCCGCATCACCGAATCCGACGTGCAGGGCTTCGTCAAGGCCGTCATGGCCGGCACGACGCAGACCGTCGCGCAGAAGGCGGCGGCGCCTGCCGGCGGCGCTGCCGGTGGTGGCGCCTTCCCCGGCCTGCTGCCCTGGCCCAAGGTCGACTTCGAGAAATTCGGCCCGGTCGAGCGCAAGGACCTGTCGCGGATCAAGAAGATCAGCGGCGCCAACCTGCATCGCAACTGGGTCACGATCCCGCATGTCACCAACCACGACGATGCGGACATCACCGAGCTGGAGGCCTTCCGCGTCCAGCTGAACAAGGAGAACGAGAAGTCCGGCATCAAGGTCACGATGCTGGCCTTCATGATCAAGGCGACGGTCGCGGCGCTGAAGAAGTTCCCCGAATTCAACGCCTCGCTCGACGGCGACACGCTGGTCCTGAAGAACTACTTCCACATCGGCTTCGCCGCGGACACGCCGAACGGCCTGGTCGTGCCGGTGATCCGCGATTGCGACAAGAAGGGCATCTTCCAGATCAGCCAGGAGATGTCGGAGCTGGCCAAGAAGGCCCGCGACGGCAAGCTCGGCCCGGCCGACATGACCGGCGGCTGCTTCTCGATCTCGTCGCTGGGCGGCATCGGCGGCACCTACTTCACGCCGATCATCAACGCACCGGAAGTCGCGATCATGGGCGTGTGCAAGTCCTCGACGCAGCCCGTGTGGGACGGCAAGCAGTTCCAGCCGCGCCTGATCCTGCCGCTGTCGCTGAGCTGGGACCACCGTGTCATCGACGGCGCGTCGGCCGCACGCTTCAATGTGTACTTCGCGTCCCTGCTGGCGGACTTCCGCCGCATCGTTTTGTGATGGGCACCCGGCGGCGGGATACCGCCGCCACCCGCCGGGCGGGTGCCCGGCCGCCTTGGGGCGGCCCGGCGCCGGCCGGGCGCGCTAAGAATCCATGAGTGAAAGACAACATGGCACAAGTTGAAGTCAAGGTTCCCGACATCGGGGACTTCAAGGACGTCGCGATCATCGAAGTCCTGGTCAAGGTCGGCGACACGGTGAAGGTCGAGCAGAGCCTGGTGACCGTCGAGTCCGACAAGGCCTCGATGGAAATCCCGTCCTCCGTCGCCGGCGTGGTCAAGGAACTCAAGGTCAAGCTGGGCGACAAGCTCAACCAGGGCGACCTGCTGGTCGTGCTGGAGAGCGATGCCGCCGCTGCTCCGGCGCCGGCCGCTGCTGCGCCGGCTCCGGCCGCAGCGGCGCCCGCTCCGACGGCTGCGCCTGCACCCGCCCCCGCGGCGCCGGCTCCGC
The DNA here is from genome assembly GCF_056867975.1 of Mitsuaria sp. MSU3D. Lineage (NCBI taxonomy): Bacteria > Pseudomonadati > Pseudomonadota > Betaproteobacteria > Burkholderiales > Sphaerotilaceae > Roseateles > Mitsuaria sp. MSU3D. Next base: position 52,377 of record NZ_CP200314.1, read on the forward strand.
AAGCCGCGACCTACACCGGCCCGGCCGAAGGCGAGTACGACGTGATCGTGCTCGGCGGCGGTCCTGGCGGCTACTCGGCGGCGTTCCGCGCGGCCGACCTCGGCCTCAAGGTCGCGATCGTCGAGCGTTACGCCACGCTGGGCGGCGTCTGCCTGAACGTCGGCTGCATCCCGTCCAAGGCGCTGCTGCACGTCGCGGCGGTGATGGACGAAGTCAAGCACTTCGCCGATCTGGGCGTCTCGTTCAGCGAGCCGACCGTCGAGCTGCCCAAGCTGCTCGCGCACAAGCAGAAGGTCGTCGGCAAGCTGACCGGCGGCCTGGCCTTCATGGCCAAGGGCCGCAAGGTCACGGTCGTGCGCGGCTACGGCACGCTGCTGGACGCCAACCACCTGTCGGTCGAGGAGACCGCAGGCGAGGCCCAGGAGCGCACCGGCAAGACCCAGACGCTGAAGTTCCGCAAGATCATCCTCGCGGCCGGCTCGCAGGCGGTGCGCCTGCCCTTCATGCCGAACGACCCGCGCGTGATCGACTCGACCGGCGCGCTCGAGCTGACCAGCCGCCCCAAGCGCATGCTGATCGTCGGCGGCGGCATCATCGGCCTGGAGATGGGCACTGTCTACTCGACGCTGGGCGCTCGCCTGGACGTCGTGGAAATGCTGCCCACGCTGATGACGGGCGCGGACCGCGACCTGGTCAAGGTCTGGCAGAAGATGAACGCGCCGCGCTTCGACAACATCATGTTGAACACGAAGACCGTGGCCGCGGAAGCGACGCCCGAAGGCATCAAGGTGACCTTCGAAGGCGAGGGCGCCCCGAAGGAACCGCAGGTCTACGACCTGGTGCTGCAGGCGGTGGGCCGCACGCCCAACGGCAAGAAGATCGGCGCGGACAAGGCCGGCGTGGTCGTGAGCGATCGCGGCTTCATCCCGGTCGACGTGCAGATGCGCACCAACGTCGCGAACGTCTTCGCCATCGGCGACATCGTCGGCCAGCCGATGCTGGCGCACAAGGCGGTGCATGAGGGCCACGTGGCGGCGGAAGTCATCGCCGGCGAGCTGCTCGGCGACGAGGCGCTGGCCAAGTCGCGCTTCGATGCGCGCGTGATCCCCAGCGTCGCCTACACCGATCCGGAAGTGGCCTGGGTCGGCGTGACCGAGGACGAGGCCAAGGCCCGCGGCATCAAGGTCAAGAAGGGCCTGCTGCCCTGGTCGGCCTCCGGCCGCGCGATCGCCAATGGCCGCGACGAGGGCTTCACCAAGCTGCTGTTCGACGAGGAGACCCACCGCATCATCGGCGGCGGCATCGTCGGCACGCATGCGGGCGACATGATCGGCGAGATCGCGCTGGCCATCGAGATGGGCGCCGACGCCGTCGACATCGGCAAGACGATCCACCCGCACCCCACGCTGGGCGAGTCGATCGGTCTGGCCGCGGAAGTCGCGCACGGTTCGTGCACCGACGTCCCGCCGCCGCGCAAGTAAGCGCCGTCCACGGAGCACGCGCCCGGATGCTGGTCCTCGACGCCGCCGCGACTTCGCGCGCGCTCCCGTGGTCCCCCCTGATGGAGGAGATCGCGACGGTCTGCCGCGAGCATCGCGACGGCCGGCTCACCTGTCCGCCGCGGCAGGTGCTGCCGCTGCGCCAGGACGGCGTGTTGCTGGTGATGCCCTGCCTGAGCGACACGCTGTCAATCACCAAGCTCGTCAGTGTGCATCCGCTCAACGCGGCGCTCGGCCTGCCGACGATCTCGGGCGAGGTCGTCGTGCTGGACAGCCGCACCGGCCAGCGCCTGGCGGTGCTGGACGGGCCCGCGCTGACGGCGCGCCGCACGGCGGCCGTCAGCATGCTGGCGCTGCAGCACCTGATCCGCAAGGCGCCGCGCCGCGTGCTGGTGGTCGGCGGTGGCGTGCAGGCGCGCGCGCATGTGGAGGCGCTCCAGGCGCTGCATCCGCAGGCGACGATCCACGTGCAAGGACACCAGACGGTGCCAGGTTTTGTCGAGGAACTCGGCGTCGAGCCGCTGCCGGCGGAATCCCAGACGCGTCACCCCTGGGACGTGATCGTGTGCGCGACCACCAGTCGCGTGCCGGTGCTGCGTCCCGGCGTGGGCGAGGGCGCGGTGGTGATCGGTGTCGGCGCGTTCCGCGACGACATGGTGGAGCTGCCGCAGGAGCTGGTCCGCGGCGCGCAGATCTGGGTCGACGACCCGGTCGGCGCGCAGGCCGAGGCCGGCGACCTGATGGCGGCCGGCCGCTTCGAGCCGCAGGACGCGCTCGACGACCTCGTGCTCGGCCAACGGCCCGTGAACGACGGCCGCACGCGGCTGTTCAAAAGTGTCGGTTGCGCGCGTTGGGACCTCGCGGCTGCCCGTGTGGCCGTACGCGCCACCTGACCGTCGCACGCCACGCCGACGCCCACCACGAGCTGGAGGCGTGCGGGGCCAGGGGGCCGGCCCGATTTGTGGAGCCTGCGAGACGTATGAGGGCCGGCCCCCTGGCCCCGCAAGCCGAACTCAGGCCTCGTCCAGCAACGGACGCAGTGCGTCGTCCCACTGCTCGAGCTCGTCCTCGGACAGGTGCAGCCAGGCCAGCGCCGCGTCGCGGTTGGCGGCCCAGTCGACGTCCTCGTCCAGCCCCTCGTGCTGGCGCATCAGGTGCTCGGCGATCAGGCCCGCGGCGATCAGCGAGCGGATCTCCGGCTCGATGCTTCCGTCCTTCAGCGCCTCGAAGTCGTGATGCAGGCGGATCGCCGTCATCAGTTCGGGCGCGAGGTGCCAGACCTTGATCACGAGCGCGCCGACGACGGCGTGGTCGGTGCGGTGGTTGGCGTTCTCCGTCGCGATGAAGGGGCGGTCGATGCGGGCGGCGGCTTCGACCATCGTCGCGCCATAGCCGCGCACGCTCTGCAGCAGCACCGGCATGCCGACATGGCAGAACAGGCCGTAGCTCTGCGCCAGGTCGACGCGCATGCCGGGCAACTGGCCGGCGATGAAGCCCATCGCGACCGAACGCTTGGTCGATCGCTGCCAGAAGCGCAGCAGGTGCGGGCTGTTGACGGGGATCGCATGACGGACCAGGAAGGCCTGCATCAGCGCGACACTCTCATCCAGGCCCAGGCGGTACATCGCCTGGCCGACGGTCGTGCAAGGCACGTTGCCTGCCACCAGATGCAAGGGGCTGTTGGCCACGCGCAGCAGCGTCGCGGACATGGCGACGTCGGCGGCGGCGACGCGGCCGACTTCGTGGAGGTCAGGCTGAGGCAGTGCCATCACCGCGCGCAGGCGCTGCAGCAGCTCGGGGCAGGGCGGAATCTGGATCTGGCGCAGCGGGCCGTTGGCGCGTGCCTGATCGAGTTCCTGGCGGATGGCTTGGGTCTTCATGTGAGAGCCGGATTATCCCGGCGCTCTCCGACCCGAGGCGCGCGGGGGATGCGGCAAATTGCCGCTTGTCGGAAGGGGCGTCCCCGGGGGCGCATCGCATGTCGCACTTCGCCCGCCGGAGCGCGTCGGGGCAGATACATTGCAGCGCATGTCACGTTTCGTCACTCGTGCAACGTCACGCGCAGGCCGGACAATCCGGCCGGCGCAACGGGCGTTGGCCGTGCTGGTGTCCGCGGCGGGCCTGTGGTCCGCGCTGGCCTGGGGGTGGGACCAGGACAAGCTGACCGAATCCGCGGCGAAGCTGTCGCCGAAGACGCAGGCGTCGGTGAAGGCCATGATCCAGATGGCCGATCGCGCGGCGGCGATGCCCGAGGAACGCGACCGGTTGACGGCGGTCAACAGCTTCTTCAACCAGCGGGTGGCGTTCAAGGACGACATCGAGGTCTGGGGTCAGGTCGACTACTGGGCCACGCCGCTGGAGATGCTGGACAAGGGCGCCGGCGATTGCGAGGACTACGCGATCGCCAAGTACATGAGCCTGCTGAGCGCCGGCGTGCCGCAGTCCAGGCTGCGGATGGTGTACGTGCGGGCGCAGTTCCAGGGCCGGCCGCAGGCGCACATGGTCCTGGCCTACTATGCGCAGCCGGAGGCGGAGCCCTTGATTCTGGACAATATCAATCCGGAGATCCGGCCCGCGTCGCTGCGGCCGGACCTGACGCCGGTGTTCAGCTTCAACGGCGAAGGTCTGTGGAGCGGCGTCGGCGCCACGACGGCGGGGAATCCGCTGGTCCGTCTGTCGCTGTGGCGCGACCTGCTGGCGAAGGCGAAGGCGGAGGGCTTCTGATGGGCGACGGAGAATTCAAGACATGTCCCTGATAAGACAAATCTGGTGGCTGGTCCTGGGCGCTGTACTGGCTTCGGCGCTGGGCGGCGTCGCGGTGAGCACCTGGTCGCTGCGCGAGCTGCTGCAGACGCAGGCGCAGCTGAAGAACGCCGACAACGCCAATGCACTGGCGCTGACGCTGTCGCAGCAGAAGGGCGACGCGGAGCTGATGTCGCTGCTGATCTCGGCGCAATTCGACGCAGGCGCGTACGAGAGCGTGCGCTGGCGTGACGGCAGCGGCGCGCAGGTGTTCGAGCGCCATCTGGAGACGCCGCAGGTCTCGCACGCGCCGCGATGGTTCGTCGCGCTGCTGCCGCTGGACGTGGCGCCGGGCGTGGCGAAGGTGTCGGACGGCTGGAAGGCCGCCGGCGAGATCGAGCTGCGCGGCCAGACCGGTTACGTGCACGAGGCGCTGTGGCGCGCGACGCTCAGCACGGCCCTGTGGCTGATCGCGGTGGGCGTGTTGACGGGCGTGGCGGCGGCGGCGGTGCTGGCGCGGCTGCGCCGGCCGCTGGACACCGCCGTGCGGCAGGCCGAGGGCGTGTCGCAAGGGCGCTTCGAAACCGTGCTGGAGCCGCGCGTGCCGGAGATGCGCAAACTCACGAGCGCCATGAACACGATGGTGGTGCGCACGCGGCAGATGTTCGAGGCCCAGGCCGAGCAGCTGCGCACGCTGCATCACCAGTTGCTGTGCGACGAGTTGACGGGCCTGTCGCATCGGCGGCAGTTCGTGGCGGAGCTGAACTCGGCGCTGGAGCGCGACGACGGTCCGCTGCGCGCGGGCCTCGTGCTGGTGCGGCTGCGGGACCTGCAGGGGCTGAACCAGCGCCTCGGGCACGGCGCGACGGATCAGGCGCTGACGGCGATCGCGCAGGCGCTGCGGGTGTATCCGGAGCAGGTGCGCGGCTGCCTCGCGGGACGGCTCAACGGCTCGGACTTCGCGTTGTGGTTGCCGGCGCCGAACGTGGTCGGCGACACCGCGCAGGCGTTGGCCGATGCGCTGCGGGCCGGCCTGCAGAACCTGGGCTCGGGGGTCGGCGTCGCGCTGGGCGCGGTCGAGCTGATGCGAGACCAGCCGATGAGCGCCTGGTTCGCCGCGGCCGACGCGGCGCTGGCGAAGGCCGAGCAGGGCGAGGGCGTCGTGCTGGAGCTGCGCGAGGCGCCGCCGTCGGACGAGGTCGCGCAGGGCGAGCGGGCGTGGCGCGCGCTGATCTCGGACGCGCTGGCGCACCAGCGCAGCCGGCTGCTGGAGTTCCCGCTGATCGGACGCGAGCGTCAGGTCTTGCATCTCGAATGCCCGCTGCAGCTGAAGCTGAATCCGGTCGGCGAGTTCGAGCCCGCGGCGCGCTGGTTGCCGTTGGCGCTGCGCCATCGGCTGAGCGCCGAGGCGGATCTGCAGGCGCTGGCACTGGCGCTGCAGGCCACGCAGCGTGACGGGCGGATGCGCTGCGTCAACGTGGCGCCGGCGTCGCTGAACGACGGCAGCTTCATCGCCCGTGCGCGCGAACTGGTGCAGGCCGCGCCGGCCGCGGTGCGGCGGCAGATCGGCCTCGAACTGGCCGAGCCGGCGGCGGTGCAGCACTTCGAGGCGCTGCAGGAACTCGGTCGTCAATTGCGCCCGTTGGGCGTGCAGCTCGGCCTCGAACACGCGGGGGCGGGACTGGCTCAAATCGACCGTCTTTTCCAGGCCGGACTGGACTACGTGAAGCTCGACAGCTCGGTGGTCAGCGGCGTGTCGGCGGACGTGGCGCGCGCCGCTTTCGTGCGCAGCCTGGTGGTCATGCTGCGCAGCCTCTCTCTGAAGGTCTATGCGGAAGGCGTTACCGATGCGCTCGACGCACAGGCGCTTTGGGATTGCGAACTCGACGGCATCACCGGACCATGGGCGTCGGCGCAGGAAATCAAGCCCTGACTCATCGAAGTCGGTGAATCGCTTGACCTCCGTCAAGCACTCTTGCCAAGTGTTTTGAAGCTCTGAGAATCCGCACCTTCCTCTTGTTTTTGAATGAGCAGGTGCAGAATGTCCGCACTCCTACAGGCCCCCGAATTCTTCATGCCTCGCGCCGATTTCCGTGTCCAGATCGATGAGAAGCTCAAGGCTCGCGTCGAAGCGCTTGCAGCGCGCTTGACTGTGGACATGGACTATCTCGTCGAGTTCCTCGTCAAGCGCTGGGTTGAACGCACCGACCCGAACGAGCCGGATGTCACTCTTCATGAGGTGCTCATGGAGCGTCAGGAAGACAACGCGGTGAAGGCCGCACTTCGTGGCGACACGATCTCTCATGAAGACCTCATGGCCGAGATCGAGGAAGAAACGCGCCAGCAGCGGGGTGAGGCGCAATGAGGGTTCGTTGGACCCCATCCGCCGCCATTCAACTCAAGCAGCAACGACGGTACCTGGAGGAACACAGCCAGCAGGCTGCGGACCGGTTGATGCGCGACGTGCGCAATGCTTCAGAGTTGCTTGCGCGCAATCCGGAGTTTGGTCGACCCGTGAGCACTCGCACGCGCGAGTGGGGACTCGGACGAAGCAAGCAGTATGTGCTTCGCTACGTCGTTGAACCGGTGGTGATCCAGGTCGTCGGGTTCTGGCACACCGCTCAACTGCGGCCACTGCCAATCTGAGCCGAGACCTGATGCTCAGTCGATATCCGCCGTATGCAACGGATACCCGTTGCCGCTGCGGCGGTCCTCGAAGAAGCGCTGCAGCGCTTCGCGGATCGTGTGGAAGGCGATCTCGTCCCAGGGCACTTCGTGCTCGTGGAACAGCTTCGCTTCGAGGGTCTCGGGGCCCGGATCGAACGCCGGGCTCAGCAGCTTCGCGCGGTAGAAGGTGTGCACCTGCCCGACGCGGACCACGTTCATCACGCAGTACAGGTTCTGCAGCTCGATCTGCGCGCCGGCCTCCTCGACCGTCTCGCGCGCCGCGCCTTCGGCCAGCGTCTCGCCGAGTTCCATGAAGCCCGCCGGCAGCGTCCACTTGCCGAGCCGCGGCTCGATCGCGCGCTTGCACAGCAGCACCTGATCGCCCCACACCGGCAAGGTGCCGACGACGTTCAACGGGTTCTCGTAATGGATCGCGCCGCACGCGGTGCAGGTCGCGCGCTCCCGGTTGTCATCGGCCGGGACGCGGTATTCGATCTGGCCGCCGCAGGTGGGGCAATGCTGGTAGCGCCGCGCTTGGAACATGGCCCGCAGTGTACCGGCCTCCGCCAGGGCCTCCGTGGCATCATCGCCGGCCATGGAGCTCTACAACTACTTCCGTTCGTCCGCCTCGTACCGCGTCCGCATCGCGATGGCGCTCAAGGGCCTGGACTTCGACTACAAGTCCGTCCACCTCGCGAAGAACGAACAGTTCAACGAGTCCTACGCCGCCGTGTCCGCGTCGCGCCTGGTGCCGCTGCTCAAGGACGGCGACGCGCTGGTCACGCAGTCGATGGCGATCATCGAATACCTCGACGAGACGTACCCCGAGCCGCCGCTGCTGCCCGGCGACGCGCTGAGCCGCGCCTACATCCGCGCGCTGTCGCAGGACATCGCCTGCGAGATCCATCCGCTGAACAACCTGCGCGTGCTGCGCTACCTGGTGAAGGACCTCGGCGTCGGCGATGACAACAAGAACCGCTGGATCCATCACTGGGTCGAGAGCGGGCTGGCGGTCGTCGAGCATCGCTTGAAGGTCGAAGGAAGATCGGGCCGCTTCTGCTTCGGCGACAGCCCGACCATGGCCGATTGCGTGCTCGTGCCGCAGATCTTCAATGCGCAGCGTTTCAACAGCCGGCTCGATCACGTGCCGACGGTCATGAAGATCTTCGAGGCTTGCATGGCCTTGGATGCTTTCAGCAAGACGCAGCCGAGCGCCTGTCCCGATGCCGAATGAGAGGAGGGAGACGAGCGGCGTGGATGACGCGTTCACCGCGACGTCGCATCCGGACTGGCTGCGGCCGGCTTGGAGCGTGTCGCACGTCGATGCCTTCATGACCACGCGCGCTGGCGGCGTCAGCGGCGGGCCGGAAGCGCCCGACGATCAACGCGGCTTGGCGAGCCTCAACCTCGGACGTTCGGTCGGCGACGATCCGGCGCATGTGGCCGAGAACCGCCGGCGTGTCGCGGTCGCCATTGGCGGCCTGCCCGTGTTCCTGAAGCAGGTGCATGGGACCACCGTGCTGCGACTTCGCGCCGAGCACGCGCTTCCCGGCGCCGATCCCGAGCCCGCCGACGCCGCCGTCAGCACCGATCCCGCGCTCGCCTGCGCGGTGATGGTGGCGGACTGCCTGCCGGTGCTGTTCGCCGGACCGGGCGTGGTCGGTGCCGCGCATGCGGGCTGGCGAGGTCTCGCGGGCGGCGTGCTGGAGAACACCGTCGCCGCGATGTGCGAGGCCGTGCGCTGCGAGCCTCGCGAGATCAGCGCCTGGATGGGCGCGTGCATCGGACCGGCGCAGTTCGAGGTCGGTGCCGACGTGCTCGCGGCCTTCGGCGCGGAGCCGTGCCATCAGGATCAGCCGATGTTCCGCTTCCAGCCGAACGAACAGGGGGAGGCGCGTTGGCGCGCCGATCTCTACGGCCTGGCGCGGCGCAGACTCGAAGCGCTCGGCATCGCCGCCGTCAGCGGCGGCGGCTGGTGCACGCTCAGCGAGCCGTCACGGTTCTTTTCGTTCCGCCACGAACGCGTCACCCGACTGCGCAGCGGGCGCATGGCTGCGGTCATCCGGCTGCGTTGAGGCCGGCGCGGCCGCCTGCATCGGACTCGACGTCGGCATCGGCGCAACATCGCCTTCGCCGTCGTCATGCGGCTTTCCGGACGCTTCGGCTCTCCGGCGTGCGGCGCGCCGCCCGGGCGTGCCCATCAGGTACATCACGATCGATAGCGGTACCACGCCGTAGAACACGAAGGTGATCAGTGCGCCCAGCACCGAACCCTGCGAGCTGAAGGCCTCGACGACCGCCATCATCAGCACCACGTACATCCAGGCGATGGCCACCAGATACATCAACGATTTCCTCGGCTCTTCGCGACAGCAGCGTCACGCGGGGGTAAGCTGGTCGGGCTACAAAGCGCCTGAGCATATGCGAAGCCTCCCCGTCGATCCGCGTGACCGGCTGTGGCAAGCTTCTTGCTCAGGTCGGCATGAGGAGACACATGAGCGCGAACAACGCCGCGGCCGGGTTCCCCGGCGCATCGGTCCACGGTTTCGAACACTGGGCCCAGCAGGCCCAACAGACGGCCAGCAGTCTGTCGCATGGCTTCGGCGATGCCTTCAAGCAATTGCAGGCCATGCAGATCCCCGCCGATGCCTGGTCACGGCTGCAGTCCGAGTACGTCCGCGAGGCCGGCGAGCTGTGGAACGCCGCGCTCGGTGATTCCCAGGCGGCGGTGCAGGCCGCCGCGCACGGCGCGACCGCCGCCTCGACGGCGTCCGCCACGGTCTCCGGTGCGACCGCTGCGCTGAAGGACCGCCGCTTTGCCGACGCGTCCTGGAACGACAACCGTCTGGCCCACTTCACCGCGCAGCTCTACCTGCTCAACGCGAAGACGCTGCAGCGGATGGCCGACCAGGTGCAGGCCGACGACAAGACCCGGGCGCGCGTCCGCTTCGCGGTGCAGCAGTTCGTCGACGCGGCCTCGCCGAGCAACTACCTCGCGCTCAATCCCGAAGCCCAGCAGCGCGCGCTGAACACGCAGGGCGAAAGCCTGTCGCGCGGGCTGCAGCTGCTGATGGCCGACTTGCGGCGCGGGCACGTGTCGCAGACCGACGAATCCGCCTTCGAGGTCGGCCGCAACGTCGCGACGACCGAAGGGAACGTCGTCTTCGAGAACGAGTTCTTCCAGCTGCTCGAGTACAAGCCGCTCACCGCGAAGGTGCATGCGCGGCCGCTGCTGATGGTGCCGCCCTGCATCAACAAGTACTACATCCTCGACCTGCAGCCGGAGAACTCGCTGATCCGCTACGCGGTGGCGCAGGGGCACCGCACCTTCGTGGTGAGCTGGCGCAATCCCGACGCGGACTGCGTGCACTGGACCTGGGACGACTACATCGGCCGCGCCGCGATCAAGGCCATCGAGGTCACACGCGAGATCGCCGGCACCGACACGATCAACACGCTGGGCTTCTGCGTCGGCGGCACGATCCTGGCGACCGCGCTGGCCGTGCTGGCCGCGCGCGGCGAGCAGCCCGCCGAAAGCGTCACCCTGCTGACCACGCTGATCGACTTCAGCAGCAACGGCGTGCTGGACCTGTTCATCGACGAGCAGGCCGTGCAGTTGCGCGAGATGACGCTCGGCGACCAGGCGGTGAGCGGTCCGGGCCTGCTCAAGGGCCAGGAGCTCGCGACGACCTTCAGCTTCCTGCGCCCCAACGACCTCGTCTGGAACTACGTCGTCGGCAATTACCTGAAGGGTGATGCGCCGCCGGCCTTCGACCTGCTGTACTGGAACGGCGACGCGACCAACCTGCCGGGACCGATGTACTGCTGGTACCTGCGCCACACCTATCTGCAGAACGACCTGCGCGTGCCTGGTCAACTGACGGTCTGCGGCGAGAAGATCGACCTCGGCGCGATCCAGGCGCCGGTCTACATCTACGGCTCGCGCGAGGACCACATCGTCCCGTGGGACGCCGCCTACCGCAGCACGCAGGTGTTCAAGGGCAAGAAGCGTTTCGTGCTCGGCGCGTCCGGGCACATTGCCGGCGTCATCAATCCGCCGGAGAAGAAGAAGCGCAGCCACTGGCTGGGGAAAGGCGCGGCGCTGCCCGCCGATCACCAGCAATGGCTGCAGGGCGCCACCGAGCATCCCGGCAGCTGGTGGACCGACTGGTCGCAGTGGCTGGCCGGCCACGCGGGTCCGCAGAAGGCGGCACCGCGCAAGCCGGGCGGTCACGGCCACGAGGCCATCGAGCCGGCGCCAGGCCGCTATGTGAAGCAGCGCGCGTGAAACCCACTCCCGCGCAGTGAGAACCCATCCGGTTCAAAGTTGATTCCGCCAGTTCATCCAGCAGTCACCCGCTGACGCCCGCCGTCCAGCAGTTTCGAAAAAGGAGACCGTCATGAGTTCACCCCAAGACATCGTCATCGTCGCCGCGACGCGCACGCCGATCGGCAAATTCGGAGGGACGCTGTCGAAGACCCCCGCCAGCGAGCTGGGCGCGATCGTCATCCAGGAGCTGCTGCGCAGAAGCGGCCTGCAGCCCGACCAGATCAACGAGGTCATCCTCGGCCAGGTGCTGACGGCCGGCGTCGGGCAGAACCCGGCGCGCCAGGCCGTCATCAAGGCGGGCCTGCCGGTGACGGTGCCGGCGCTGACGATCAACAAGGTCTGCGGCTCCGGCCTGAAGGCCGTGATGCTGGCCGCGCAGGCGATCCGCGACGGCGATTCGGACATCATCATCGCCGGCGGCCAGGAGAGCATGAGCCTGGCGCCGCACGTGCTGCCGGGCTCGCGCGAAGGCCAGCGCATGGGCGACTGGAAGCTGGTCGACACGATGATCACCGACGGCCTGTGGGACGTGTACAACCAGTACCACATGGGCATCACCGCCGAGAACGTGGCCAAGGAGTACCACGTCAGCCGCGCGCAGCAGGATGAGCTGGCGCTGGCCAGCCAGCAGAAGGCCGCCGCGGCGCAGGACGCGGGCCGCTTCACCGCCGAGATCGTGCCGGTCACGATCCCGCAGAAGAAGGGCGATCCGGTGGTGTTCTCGGCCGACGAGTTCATCAACCGCAAGTCCAACGCCGAAGCGCTGGCCGGCCTGAAGCCCGCCTTCGACAAGGCGGGTTCGGTGACGGCCGGCAATGCGTCGGGCCTGAACGACGGCGCCGCGGGCCTGGTGCTGATGACCGACGCCAAGGCCAAGTCGCTGGGGCTGACGCCGCTGGCGCGCCTGGCCTCGTACGCGAGCGCCGGCGTCGATCCCAAGACCATGGGCATGGGCCCGGTGCCGGCGTCGAGGAAGGCGCTCCAGCGCGCCGGCTGGCAGCCCAAGGACCTGGACCTGCTCGAGATCAACGAGGCCTTCGCCGCGCAGGCCTGCGCGGTGCATCAGGAGATGGGCTGGGACGTCAGCAAGGTCAACGTCAACGGCGGCGCGATCGCGCTGGGCCATCCGATCGGCGCGTCCGGCGCCCGCATCCTGGTCACGCTGCTGCACGAGATGATCAAGCGCGATGCGAAGAAGGGCATCGCCAGCCTGTGCATCGGCGGCGGCATGGGCGTCGCCCTGTGCGTCGAGCGCTGAAGCGATCAGCGATTTCCCGGCTTCTTTCCCGCTTCGTTCCGGAGTGGTTTTTTCGCGTCTTTCCCGTACCGATATTCCAGGCACCCCGACCGCGGACGCGGCGCACCGGGGGGTCATACAGGAGGCAAGCATGAGTCAGAAAGTTGCATACGTCACCGGCGGCATGGGCGGCATCGGCACCGCCATCTGCCAGCGCCTCCACAAGGAAGGCTTCAAGGTCATCGCCGGTTGCGGTCCGAGCCGCGATCACGCCAAGTGGCTGTCCGAGCAGACGGCGCTGGGCTACACGTTCTATGCCTCGGTCGGCAACGTGGCGGACTGGGACTCGACCGTCGCCGCCTTCGATCGCACGATCGCGGAGCACGGACCGATCGAGGTGCTGGTCAACAACGCGGGCGTGACCAAGGACCGCATGTTCCTCAAGATGACCCGCGACGAGTGGGACACCGTCATCGACACCAACCTCAACAGCATGTTCAACGTCACCAAGCAGGTGGTGCCGGGCATGGTCGACAAGGGCTGGGGGCGCATCATCAACATCTCGTCGGTCAACGGCGAGAAGGGCCAGGTCGGTCAGACCAACTACTCGGCGGCGAAGGCCGGCATGCACGGCTTCACGATGGCGCTGGCGCAGGAGCTGGCGGCCAAGGGCGTGACGGTGAACACCGTCAGCCCGGGCTACATCGGCACCGACATGGTGAAGGCGGTGAGGCCCGACGTGCTCGAGAAGATCGTGGCGGGCATCCCGGTGAAGCGCCTGGGCGAACCCGAGGAGATCGCCTCGATCGTTGGCTGGCTCGCCGGCGAGACGTCCGGCTTCACCACCGGCGCGGACTTCAGCTGCAACGGTGGGCTGCACATGGGCTGAGCGCCAGGCGCCGGTTCCAATGAAGAAGGGCTGCCTCGGCAGCCCTTCGTCGTTGCTGGACGCAAGACTGCGCCCTTCAGCCTCAGTCCTTCTTCATCAGCACCAGCAGCTGCGACAGGTTCTGCGCCGCCGCCTGGAGCTTGGGCAGGCTCTGTTCCAGCAGCAGCTGCGGCGGCGTGCGCGAGGCATGCGTGCTGACATTCATCGCCGCCACGACCCGGCCGTCACGGCCGGTGATGGGCACGGCGACGCTCAGCACGCCATCCTCGAGTTCCTGGTCCACCAGGCACCAGTGCTGACGCCGCGCCTGCTCGATCGCGGCGCGCAGCTCCTCGTGCGAGCGCACGGTGTTGCTCGCGCGTCGCGCCAGCTGCACCTGCGCCACGCGGGTCTCGCGTTCCTCGACCGTCAGCGAGGCCAGCAGCACGCGACCCGTGGCCGTCGCCCACGCCGGCAGACGGCTGCCGATGCCCATCGGGTCGGACAGGATCTTGCGCAGCGGCGCGCGCAGCACGAAGACCACGTCGTCGCCGTCGAGCACCGCGATGGAGACGGACTCCCGCAGGTCGTTGGCCAGCTGGATGGCCACCGGCTCGGCGAAGCGCCACAGCGGTTGCGAGGACAGGTAGGCGAAGCCGAGGTCGAGGATCTTCGGCGTCAGCTCGAACAGCCGCCCCTCCGATCTCACGTAGCCCAGCGTCTGCAGCGTCAGCAGGATGCGACGCGCGCCGGCGCGCGTCAGTCCGCAGCGCTTGGCGACTTCCGTCAGCGTCTGCCGGGCGTGGTGGGTATCGAAGGTCCGGATCACCGACAGGCCGCGTGCGAAGGATTGCACGTAGCTGTCGCCGGGCTTCAGGGGGGTGTTGGGTGCGCTTTCGTCAGGAGACATGGGCGTCATGACCGCAGTATAGGAAGGCCGCGAGACGTTAATATCGCGCCCGTTTCCGGGTGAAAAGACAGAAGGTGAAGACCATGGCCATGGATGTAGTCGACTACGAAATCAAGGGTGCCGAGATGCAGTTCGTCGAGGTCGAACTCGACCCCGGCGAAGCAGCGATCGGTGAAGCCGGCAGCATGATGTTCATGGATGCCGGTATCGGCATGGACACGGTGTTCGGCGACGGGTCCGCCAACCAGGGCGGTTTCTTCGGGAAGTTGCTGGGCGCCGGCAAGCGGCTGGTGACCGGTGAATCGCTGTTCACCACGGTCTACACGAACCAGAGTCATGGGAAGTTGCGGGTCGCTTTCGCGGCGCCGTATCCCGGCAAGATCCTGCCGATGGATCTCGGCAAGCTCGGGGGCACGCTCATCTGCCAGAAGGATGCGTTCCTGTGTGCGGCCCGCGGCGTGTCGCTGGGGATCGCACTCCAGCAGCGCCTGTCGACTGGCTTCTTCGGTGGCGAAGGGTTCATCATGCAGAAGCTCGATGGTGATGGGCTGGCCTTCGTGCATGCAGGGGGTACCGTGGTTCGACGTACGCTCCAGCCGGGTCAGACGCTGCTGGTGGATACCGGCTGCGTCGTCGCCTACACGCCCAGCGTGAGTTTTGAGATCCAGTACGTAGGCAAGATCAAGACCGCCCTGTTCGGCGGCGAAGGTCTGTTCCTGGCGAAGCTGACCGGCCCCGGCGAGATCTGGCTGCAGAGCCTGCCGTTCTCGCGCCTGGCCTCGCGTGTCTTCGCCGCAGCCCCGCAACGCGGGGGCTCGCGGGAAGAGGGCGGCCTGTTGACCGGCATCGCCGGCGGCGGATTGCTGGGTGGCCTGCTGGGCGGCGACGACGAATAAGCCGTCGGGCGAAGTTCGCCATGCGCAGACTTGCCGCAACGCTGGCGGCAAGTCTGGCGCAACCGGATGCAACGGCGGGCCCAGACGACCGCTCCGTGCCTGGCGCGCTGGCGGCGTGAAGGCGGCGCCTCGAATCGCTCAAGATCAGCTCACGCCCCGGACCTGTCTGGCGCCCAAGCCCGCATCAGCAGGGGCGGCGCGGTCCTGTTCCGGCCGGGACCTAGGGTGAACCCGCCTACACTTGAGGGCTGCGTGGCGCTGGGCGCGCCGGGCATCTCCTGTTGAGGATCTCCATGCTGTCTTCCCTCGTGCGGCCCGTGCGGGCCGCCCTGGCCGTCACCGCCCTGGTCGTTACCGCCTTGGGCGCGCTGACCGCGGCCCCGGCCGCCTTCGCGTCCGTCGGCAGTCCCATCTTCGTGCTGAACTCGCTGGACGCCGACATCAGCGTCATCGACCCGAAGGACTTCCGCGAGCTCAAGCGCATCCCGACCGGCAAGGAACCCCATCACCTCTACCTGACGCCCGATCGCAAGACGATGGTCGTGGCGAACGCGCTGGGCGATTCCCTGACCTTCCTCGATCCGGTGACGGCCGAAGTGCAGCGCACCGTGCGGGGCATTCCCGATCCGTACCACCTGCGCTTCTCGCCCGACATGAAGTGGCTGGTGCTGGCCGGCAATCGTCTGGACCACGTCGACATCTACAAGTGGCAGCCGCAGAACGCGGCCCAGCCGCTGGCGCTGTTCAAGCGTTTCTCCGCGCCGAAGACGCCGAGCCACCTGTCCATCGACAGCAAGAGCAGCGTCGTCTACGCGAGCCTGCAGGACAGCAGCGAGCTGCTGTCCATCGACCTGAACACGATGGCCGCGCGCTGGAAGATCCCCGTCGGCAAGCTGCCCGCCGACCTCTACCTGACGCCCGACGACAAGTACCTGCTGGTCGCGCTGACCGGCGAGCGCAGCGTCGAGGTCTACGACGTCAGCGCAGCGCAACCCAAGCTGGTCAAGCGCATCGAGACCGGCGACGGCGCCCATTCGTTCCGCGCGCTCGGCGACAGGAAGCATGTGCTGGTGAGCAACCGCGCGGCCAACACGATCAGCAAGATCGCGCTGGCGGACTTCACGGTCGTCGACACCTTCAAGGCCCCCGGCGGTCCGGACGACATGGAGATCCTGACCGACGGCCGCACGCTGATGTTCACGTCGCGCTGGGCCCGCAAGCTGACGGTGATGGACCTGCAGACCAAGCAGATCCTGCAGCAGGTCAAGGTCGGCAAGTCGCCGCACGGCGTGTGGACGCTCGACCAGATGCCGCGCCAGTGAGCGCGTCCCCACCCAGGCCACTGCCCGTGAAGACTTCGTTCGTCCTGCGCCAGGCGCGCCGTCATGCGCTGCGTCAGGTGTCGCGTCATGGCGCGGTGCTGCTGCTCGGCCTGACCGCGGTCGTGCAGGCGCAGCCGCAGTCCGCGTCGGCACCGGCCGCCGCGCCCTGCGACAAACCCGTCTACCTGACCTTCGACACCGGCCACATGGGGGTCGCGCCCTTGATCGTCGACACGCTCAAGCGCTTCGACGCGAAGGCGACGTTCTTCCTGGCGCAGGAGCCGACGATGGACGGCGGCCAGACGCTCGACGACAAGTGGGCGCCCTGGTGGAAGCAACTGGCGGAGCAGGGCCACGACTTCGGCTCGCACACCTGGTTCCACGACACCTGGTCGGCGGATCTGCCCGATGGGAAGTTCCGCTTCAAGCGCGCGGCGGGCGAGCAGGTGCCGCAGAACGTCGTGCTGACCTCGGCGGAGTATTGCGAGGAGCTCAAGCGCCCCGCGCGGCGCTTCCTCGAGATGACGGGGCGGCCGATGTCGATGATCTTCCGCGCGCCGGCCGGGCGCACCTCGCCGGCGCTGCTCGCGGCGGCGCAGGCCTGCGGCTTCCGGCATGTGGGCTGGAGCGCGTCGGGTTTCCTCGGCGACGAACTGCCGAGCGACAAGTTTCCCAACCAGGCGCTGCTCGATCAGGCGCTGCGACGCGTGAAGCCCGGCGACATCCTGATGGCGCACCTGGGCATCTGGTCGCGGCAGGACCCCTGGGCGCCGATGGTGCTGGAACCGCTGCTGCAAGGGTTGAAAGCCCGGGGCATGTGCTTCGCGCCGTTGCGCGATCATCCGGAGTACGTCGCGTGGATGCGCAGGCCGCAGGAGGCGGTCGCCCTGAAGGCGACGTCGGCCGCGGGCACCGCGGCGTCCGGCGGTGGCGCCGGGGCGCCGGGCCCGAAGGACGCGCTCAAGCGCTGAGGCGTCGGCGTGTGGACGTGCTTCCAGGCTGAAGCGGCGATGCATCGATTTTCAGGAGGGCCGACGGCGTGATGGACTGGTTCACCGATCTGTTCGGACAGGTGCAGCAGGCGCTGTTCGAAAGCGTCATTCAACCGATCGTCTTCAACCTGGGTTACGGCAACCTGCTCGAGGACGCGTTCGACGCGACCGGCTGGCTGCTCGTCGGCCTGATCCAGATCATCGTCATGCTGGCGGTGATCGGCGCCTTGCAGCGCTGGCGTCCGGCCGAGGCCGTCACCGACCGCCACGCGATCCGCATCGACATCCTCTACACGCTGATCCAGCGGCTGGGCCTGTTCCGGCTGGTGATGTTCTTCTCGCTGGAACCGCTGTTCGACAGCGCCGTCGGCGAGATGCGCATGCACGGCATCCCGACCTTCCAGCTCGACGCGCTGTGGCCCGGCGTCACCGACGTGGCGTGGGTCAGCTTCGTGGTGTACCTCGTCGCCTTCGACCTGCTGATGTACTGGCTGCATCGCGCGCAGCATTCGTGGAACTGGTGGTGGGCACTGCATTCGTTGCACCACAGCCAGCGCCAGATGACGATGTGGAGCGACAGCCGCAACCATCTGCTCGACGACCTGATCATCGACAGCGCCGTCGCGGTGACGGCGCGGCTGATCGGCGTCGGTCCCGGACAGTTCGTCGCGCTGGTGGCGATCTCGCAGCTGCTGGAGAACCTGCAGCACGCGAACCTGCGACTGACCTTCGGCCTGATCGGCGAGCGGCTGCTGGTGAGCCCGCGCTTCCACCGCTTGCACCATTCGATCGGCATCGGCCATGAGGGCTTCGGCCGCGGCACCTTGGGCGGCCACAACTTCGCGGTGATGTTCCCAATCTGGGACGTGCTGTTCCGCACCGCCAACTTCGAGGACCGCTGGGATCCGACCGGCGTGCGCGACCAGTTGCCGGAGGAGGGCGGTCGCGACTACGGGCGCGGCTTCTGGGCGCAGCAGTGGCTGGGGCTCAAGCGGATGGTCGGGCGTGACAAGATCGCGGACGCGCCCGGGAACGGATCGACCCCGTCCGGCGGCGCGCCCATGGACATCGCCGGCCGCGCGCCGGCCGGAGGGAACGACTGATGATCAAGCCGATGAGCCGCCTGGCGGACTCGTTCTGGCGCGCCGCCGCGTACTGCCTGCATCCGCGGGTGATCGGCCTGTCGCTGCTGCCGTTGATCGTGTCGGCGGCGCTGGCGTTCGGACTCGGCTACTTCTTCTGGGAAGCGGCGGTCGCCGGCGTGCGCGCCACGATGGAGTCGTGGAGTCTCATCGACGGGATGCTGAAGTGGCTGGACAGCCTCGGCGCCGCGTCCTTCCGCACCGTGCTCGCGCCCATCATCGTGCTGGCGATGGCCGTGCCGGCGCTGGTCGTGCTGAGCCTGCTGCTGGTGGCGCTGCTGATGACGCCGTCGATGGTGGACCTGGTCGCGCAGCGGCGCTTCGCCAGCCTGGAGCGCAAGCACGGCGCGGGTTTCGTCGCGAGCCTGAGCTGGTCGCTCGGCCACACGGTGCTGTGCGTCGTGCTGCTGGTCGCGTCGCTGCCGTTCTGGCTGATCCCGCCGCTGGCGCTGATCCTGCCGCCGCTGATCTGGGGCTGGCTGGGCTACCGCGTCTTCACCTTCGACGTGCTCGCCGAACACGCGTCCGGCCCCGAGCGCCGCCGCCTGATCACCGAGCACCGGATGCCGCTGCTGGTGCTCGGACTGGCCACCGGCTACCTCGGTGCGGCGCCCGCCGCGATCTGGGCGATGGGCGCGCTGACGATCGCCTTCGCGCCGGTGCTGATCCTGGTCTCGGTGTGGCTGTACACGCTGGTTTTCGCGTTCAGCTCGCTGTGGTTCTCGCATTACGCGCTGGCCGCGCTGCAGGAGATGCGGCGCGCCGACACCGTCGCCGATCGCGCGCCGGATCCGGTGATGGACGCGCTGCCGGCGAACTACGAGGCGGCACCGCCGCGTGTCCTTGACCAGGTCGACCAGGTCGAGAATGTCGACGACAGGCAAGACCCGGCCCCCGGTCCGACGCCCCGCATCGAGAACAAGCCGTCGCCGCTCTGATCCCGATCCAGGCCCGCGCCGACCTCCGCTCCCACGCTTTCGCAGGAACCCCGCATGAACATCGGCCTCTTCATCATCGGCGACGAGATCCTCTCCGGAAAACGCCAGGACAAGCACCTGTCCAAGGTGATCGAGCTGCTGGGCGCGCGCGGCCTGTCGCTCGCCTGGGCGAAGTACCTCGGCGACGACCGCGAGCACCTGATCCGCGAGTACCGCGCCGCCTTCGACAGCGGCGACCTGTTCTTCAGCTGCGGCGGCATCGGCGCGACGCCGGACGACCACACGCGGCAGGCCGCGGCCGCGGCGCTGGGTCGACCGCTCGAGCTGCATCCCGAAGCCGCGGACCTGATCTGGCAACGCGTCCAGCAGATGGCTGCGGAGCAGGGCACGACGCCCGAGCGTGACCATCCGGACACGCGGCGCCGCATGGAGATGGGCGTGTTCCCCCAAGGGGCCGCCATCATCCCGAACCCGTACAACAAGATCCCCGGTTTCTCGGTCGGTCGCGCCTATTTCGTCCCCGGCTTCCCGGTGATGGCGCATCCGATGATCGAGTGGGTCCTGGACCACCTGCACGCGGACCTGCATCGCGAGGTCGGCACGCGGGAGCGCTCGCTGATCGTGCAAGGCGCGATGGAAGCCAGCCTGACGCCGCTGATGGAACGCGTCGAGTCCGACTTCCCCGGCATCAAGGTCTTCTCGCTGCCCAGCGTCGACCACCCGCAATGGGGCCGGCACATCGAACTGGGCGTCAAGGGCGACCCGGCCGCCATGGACGCCGCCTACGCTGCCCTGCGGACGGGCGTGGTTCAGTTTGGTGCCGTCATCAGCACTGAATTGGTGCGATGATGCACCGCTTCGGGCAGGTCGCCCGGACGATGCCGGGCGTGGTCGGGCAGCGGTTCTCTCTGGTTGCCTGACACCGCCCCCGTGTGGCGCGTTGGGCATCAAGGGCTTGCGTGCCATGCACCGCTCTGGCGCCTGACTGTCACCTTGCCGCCATCTGTTGGCATGCAAACTGCTAAATCGTCCGCGCTGGGCCGATGCCCCACGACTCTTTCTTTCTCATCCAGCCCCCTCTAGGAGTGATTGATGGCCACCAAGACCGTCGCCGACGTGATGAACCTGGTCAAGGAGCATGAAGTCAAGTTCGTTGACTTCCGCTTCACCGACACGCGCGGCAAGGAGCAGCATGTGACCGTGCCCGTCTCCCATTTCGACGAAGACAAGTTCACGTCGGGCCATGCCTTCGACGGCTCCTCGATCGCCGGCTGGAAGGGCATCGAAGCGTCCGACATGCTGCTGATCCCGGATCCGAACACGGCCAACATCGACCCGTTCTTCGAAGAACCGACCCTGATCCTGAGCTGCGACGTCATCGATCCGACCGACGGCAAGGCCTATGAGCGCGATCCGCGTTCGCTGGCCCGTCGCGCCGAGGCCTACCTGAAGTCGTCCGGCCTGGGCGACACCGCCTACTTCGGCCCGGAACCCGAGTTCTTCATCTTCGACAGCGTGCGCTGGAACGTCGACATGTCCGGCTCCTTCGTCAAGATCGAGGCGGAAGAGGCGGCCTGGAACACCGGCAAGGACTACGAGCACGGCAACAGCGGCTACCGTCCGACCGTCAAGGGCGGCTACTTCCCGGTGCCCCCGGTCGACAGCGGCCAGGACATGCGCTCGGAGATGTGCCTGATCCTGGAACAGATGGGCATCCCCGTCGAAGTCCACCACCACGAGGTCGCGAACGCCGGCCAGATGGAGATCGGCACCAAGTTCAGCTCGCTGGTCCAGCGCGCCGACTGGCTGCAGCTGCAGAAGTACATCATCCAGAACGTCGCGCATGCCTACGGCAAGACCGCCACGTTCATGCCGAAGCCCATCGTCGGCGACAACGGCTCGGGCATGCACGTCCACCAGTCGGTGTGGAAGGACGGCAAGAACCTGTTCGCCGGTGACGGCTACGCCGGCCTGAGCGACTTCGCGCTGTACTACATCGGCGGCATCATCAAGCACGCCCGCGCGCTGAACGCCATCACCAACCCCGGCACGAACTCGTACAAGCGCCTGGTGCCCGGCTTCGAAGCCCCGGTGAAGCTGGCCTACTCGGCCAAGAACCGTTCGGCCTCGATCCGCATCCCGTACGTGGCGAACCCCAAGGGCCGTCGCATCGAGGCGCGTTTCCCGGATCCCTCGGCCAACCCGTACCTGGCCTTCGCGGCCCTGCTGATGGCCGGCCTGGACGGCGTCGAGAACAAGATCCATCCGGGCGAAGCCGCCACCAAGGACCTGTACCACCTGCCGCCGGAAGAAGACGCGAAGATCCCGACCGTCTGCCACTCGCTGGACCAGGCGCTGGAGTACCTGGACAAGGACCGCGCGTTCCTGACCAAGGGCGGCGTGTTCACCGACAGCTTCATCGATGCCTACATCGAGCTGAAGATGCAGGAAGTCCAGCGCTTCCGCATGACCACCCACCCGGTCGAGTTCGACATGTACTACTCGCTGTGATCGTCCGCGCGGAGGGCGCCATGACCGCTTCGGCACGGCCCGCTCCGCACGTTCGTGACCACGCAGAGGGACGGCTCCGGCCGTCCCTTTCTCTTTGGCGCGCCGTGCCGGTCCTTGCCCGTGCGTACACCTGGCAACAGCGCGTGAACGCACGCCCTCGCCTGACAGTGACTGATTGCGTCACAATGCCCGACGACTCTGGTCAGTTAGAAGCAGGGAATGCAGATGACGCTGCAGCACAAGCGGGTGGGACGTTCGTGGTTGGTGATGATGCTGACCGCCATGGTGGGCATGGCGGCCGGGCAGGCATCGGCGCAGGGCGTGGTGTATCGCTGCCCCGGCCCTCCCGTGCTGTACACCGACGCGATGTCCGCGAAGGAAGCCGCCGACAAGGGCTGCCGCAGCATCGAGGGCACGCCGATCTCCGTGATCGCGCCGAGCAAGCCGCGCGCGCCGTCGACGACGGCGCCCGCCTCGGGAGGTCAGAGTGGTGACCTCAAGGTCGATGTCAAGGACCAGCGCGTCCGCGATGATGACCGCCGCCGCATCCTCGAGCAGGAACTGCGCGACGCCGAAGGCAAGCTCGCCAAGATCCAGCAGGAATACAACAACGGCCAGCCCGAGCGGCGCGGCGACGAACGCAACTACCAGAAGTACCTGGACCGCACGACCGAGCTCAAGGCTTCGGTATCGCGCCAGGAGGCCGACGTCCAGGCCATCAAGCGCGAGCTCGCCAAGCTGCCGCCGCCCAACCTCTGATCGAGGGACGGCGGGCCAGGCCGCCGGTGTGTCGCGCGTCGATGGCGACGAGAGCGACACCGCATGAAGAAGACGCCCGCCCCAGTTCCCCACGATCCGCATCACGCGCAGTACGCCTGCTTCGACCTGCTGGCGACCCTGGTCGCCGTGGTCCGTGCCGACGGCACCTGCGAGTTCGCCAACACCGCCGTCGAGACGTTGTTCAACCTGCCGCGCCGCGCGGTGCAGGGCAGCAACCTGCTCGAATGGTTTGTCGACACCGGGCGCGTGGTCGAGGCGCTCGAGGAGGTGAGCCGCAACGCGTTCTCGAGTTCGCGCTTCGACGCCACCATCCGTCGCGGCCCGCGCACGCATGACGACCTGCTGCCGGTGCACGTGATCGTCAGCCAGACCGACGACCCGCAGCGGCTGGTGATCGAGCTGATCGAGAACGCGCAGCAGACGCGCCAGGACCGCGAGGAACGCAACCTCGACCAGGTCCACGCGACCAAGGAACTGACGCGCAACCTCGCGCACGAGATCAAGAATCCGCTGGGCGGCATCCGCGGCGCGGCGCAGCTGCTCGCGCTGGAGCTGCAGCCGACGGACCTGTGGCCGGAGCTCGAGGAATACACCGAGGTCATCATCCACGAGGCCGACCGGCTGCAGTCGCTGGTGGACCGGCTGCTGGCGCCGCACCGGCGCGCGCAGGTGGTGGGCGACGTCAACATCCACGAGGTCTGCGAGCGGGTGCGCACGCTGGTGCTGGCGCAGTACCCGCGCGGGCTGACGATGATCCGCGACTACGACATCTCGCTGCCCGACTTCCGCGGCGACCGCGAGCAACTGATCCAGGCGGTGCTCAACATCGTCCAGAACGCCGCGCAGGCGCTGCACGAGCGCATCCCGATGGGCGATGCCTTCATCGCCCTGCGCACACGCGTGGCCCGGCAGGTGACCATCGGCAAGCAGCGCTGGCGCTTGGCATTGGAATTGCATATCGAAGACAACGGCCCGGGCGTGCCCGAGGAGATCAAGGACCGCATCTTCTTTCCGCTGGTTTCAGGGAGAGAGGGCGGTTCCGGTCTCGGGCTGACGCTGGCGCAGACGATCGCCCAACAGCACCAGGGGATGATCGATTGCGACAGCCAGCCGGGTCGGACCGATTTCCGAATCACCCTGCCTTTGCCCTGAGCCGCGGCCACAAGCCGACAACGGGGGAAAGGGGAGCCATAGATGAAGTCGATCTGGATTGTTGACGACGACCATTCCATCCGTTTTGTTCTCGAGAAGGCGCTGACGCGCGAAGGGCTGCCGGTGCGCAGCTTCAGCCAGACCCGCGAGGTGCTGGCCGCGCTGGAGGAGGACACGCCGCAGGTGCTGGTGTCGGACATCCGCATGCCGGGCGGCTCGGGCCTGGAGCTGCTGAGCACGATCAAGAAGCAGCTGCCGGGGCTGCCGGTGATCATCATGACGGCCTACTCGGACCTGGACAGCGCGGTGAGCGCGTTCCAGGGCGGGGCCTTCGAATACCTGCCCAAGCCCTTCGACCTGCCGCGCGCGGTGGAACTGATCCGGCGCGCGCAGGAAGAGAGCCAGCGCGAAGCCGTCGGCGAGGCCGAGCAGGTGCAGATGCCCGAGATGCTGGGCCAGGCACCGGCGATGCAGGACGTGTTCCGCGCGATCGGCCGGCTGAGCCAGAGCCACGTGACGGTGCTGATCACCGGCGAATCGGGCTCGGGCAAGGAACTGGTGGCGCGCGCGCTGCACAAGCACAGCCCGCGCGCGGACGGACCGTTCGTCGCGATCAACACGGCGGCGATCCCGAAGGACCTGCTGGAGTCGGAGCTGTTCGGCCATGAGCGTGGCGCGTTCACCGGCGCGCAGGCGACGCGTCGCGGCCGCTTCGAGCAGGCCGAAGGCGGCACGCTCTTCCTCGACGAGATCGGCGACATGCCGCTGGACCTGCAGACGCGATTGCTGCGCGTGCTGTCCGACGGCCAGTTCTATCGCGTCGGTGGTCACAGCCCGCAGAAGGCGAATGTGCGCGTGGTCGCGGCGACGCACCAGAACCTCGAGACGCTGGTCAAGGAAGGGCGCTTCCGCGAAGACCTGTTCCACCGCCTGAACGTGATCCGCCTGAGACTGCCGCCGCTGCGCGAGCGCCGCGAGGACGTGCCGCTGCTCACGCGCTACTTCCTGCAGCGCAGCGCGGGCGAGTTGGGCGTCGAGCCGAAGCGCTTGTCCGAGGCTGCGCTGCAGCGCCTGGTGAACTTCGACTTCCCAGGCAACGTCCGGCAACTGGAGAACATCTGCCACTGGCTGAGCGTGATGGCGCCGAGCCTGGTGGTGGAGGCCAAGGACCTGCCGCAGGAATTGCTGGCGCAGCCCGGCGCGCATGCGTCGGCGATCTCCGCCACGATGTCGTCCGAGGTCATGCCGCTGGCGAGCGGGCTGACGAGTTCGGCTGCATCCACCTCGATGCCGTTGCCGGCCGTGCCCATCCCCCCGTCGCCGGACGCGTGGGTCGCCGAGATGGCGCGCGAAGCGAGACGCCTGCTCGCGGCCGGCGAGCCCAACGTGTGGGACGTGCTGACGCGTCGCTTCGAGGCCAGCCTGATCCTGACCGCGCTGGACCTGACGCGCGGCCGTCGCATCGAAGCCGCGCAGAAGCTGGGCATCGGGCGCAACACGATCACGCGAAAGATCCAGGAGCTCAACCTCGACGCGTGAGGCAAGACGATCGCGCCGCGCGAATCGCGCGGCGCATCTTGAAGGGGACCGCGCTGCGGTCCCCTTCTTGTTTTCAGACCGGCCGGGATCGAGCGCTCATTCGACGCGCGCCGCGCCCCAGGTCGCGAGGACCGGATCCGTGTCCGTGCCGACCTGGCGCGCGATGAGTTCGAGCACCTTCACGCCGCGCAGGTCGGCGCTGAGCGCCGCAGCCGCCTGGTTGAACCGCATCGGTCGCGACACGGCCAGCTTGCGGCCGTCGCCGTAGACCTCGAACACCACGGACGCGGCCTGGCCGCGCGTGGAGTCGTCGACACCCACCATGGCCTCGAAACGCCGCGAGCCGGCGGGTATCTTCACCTCGAGGCGGGATCCGGCCAGCGCGCCGATCCCATGGCGGTACGGCACGTTCACGACCCGCAGCGTCTCGTCGTAAGGCGTGGCGTCCGCGCGCGGCGCGCCCCAGCCCGCATAGACCGGCCGGCTGCCCGAACCTTCCGTGCTGCCGCCGTAGGGATCGAGCATCCGGTGGATCACCGGATCCGCCTGCAGAGCGCGGATGCCGTCGCGGGCGACGTAAACCTCCGCGGGCCGCTCCGACAGGTAGTAGCCGGCCTGCAGCGCGTGGCGACCACTGACCACGAGCAACTGCGCCTCGCGGCCCTGGAGCTCGAAGTTGCGGCGACCGGTGAACGGGGTCAGGTCTTGCCGTCCCCACGCATCGCGGACCGTGATCGGTGTCGACGCCTCCATCTTGAGATGCTCGGCCGTCAGCGTGAGCGTCGTCGGCGCCTGCGTGCGGTTGAACAGCAGCACCGCCTTGCGGCCGTCGGCCAGCGTCTTCACGACGATCTGGCGATCGTTGTCGGCGTAGGCGATCACGCCCTGGTGACCGGCCGGATCCTGGTCGATGGCCAGCACCTCCGGCGCGCCGAGGAGGTCGACGATCGCGCCCGGCGCCTTCGAGAGATCGGTGCCGATCATCAGCGGCGCGGCCATGATCGCCCACAGGCTCAGGTGGGCGCGGGCCTGGAGGAGGTGATCGCCGTCGAAGTCGCCGTTGCCGATCTCCAGCATGTCGGGGTCGTTCCAGCGACCCGGGCCGGCGTAGAACTCGCGCGTGGCCACGCTGTCGAAGTTGTGGACCATGTGGCTCCAGGTGTCGTCGATGTCGCTGCTGGTGCGCCACATCGTCCCGTGGTCCTGGCCCCAACTGCGCACATTGGCCGTGCCCCAGAGGCAGACCGACAGCACGAAGTCCCCGTCCGGCCGGGCGCGCCGCAGCGTCTCCCGCAAACCCGCGTAGAGCCGCTTCGTGCCGGCGATGTCGGTCTGGTAGACGTTGGGATCGATGATGAGCGGCTTCACCTCGCGGTACTGACCGGACGCCACGTAGGCGCGCTCCGGGCCGTAGGACGAGAGCCCGCAGCCGTCGACCTTCACGAAATCGAAGTTCCACTCGCCGAAGAAAAGCGCGATGTCCCGGTCCATGAAGCCGGACAGGCCGACTTCGCGCTCCGCCATCGTGCCCTCGGGCAGGTTGGGACTGTCGGCGTCATACGCCTGCGAGCACGCGTTGCGGCCGATGTCCGTGTAGAGGCCCGCTTTCAGTCCCATCGCATGGAGGCGATCGGTGAAGGGCCGCAGCGATGAGCCCTTCGCCCCCCCGATGGCGGCGCTCGGGAACAGGCCGGTGCGCACCTGCAGGCGCCCGTCGCCCGTGCGCCGCTTCAACCACCAGCCGTCGTCGACGTTGACGTAGCGGTAGCCCGCGCCGGCGAGGCCGGTGTCGACCAGGCGCTGAGCCGCGTCGAGGATGCGGGCCTCCGAGATGTCGACCCGGAACGCGTTCCAGCTCGACCAACCCATGGGGGGCGTCGGCGCCTTGCCCACCGGCACATGGGACCAGCGGCCGGAGGGCGCCAATGACGCCGTCCCGGCATGCTGCTGGGCCCCCGCGGGCAGCGTGGCCAGCAGGGCCGCTGCTGCCAGCACGGTGCGGCTCGTCTTTCCCCATCGTCGCGTCATCGTCCGTCCCAGAAGTTTGCTTGGACGGAAGTCTACGAATGCTTTCGAATAATTTCGAAGATCGTTGATACCTAGAAAAATGCCTTTCGATGAAATCAAATCGAAAGATCAGCGCTGGCGGTCCAGCCAGATCCCCAGCCCCTGGGCATTCAGCTCGACGTCCATCGCCAGCAGCGCGGCCACACGCGTCGGCGGCATGCGCTCGCCGCAGTGCGCGATGGCGCGGCGCTGGTACAGCGCGAGCAGCTCGCGCTTGAGCGCGGCGTGGCGATCCGGCGCGTCCTTCAGTCGCAACGCGATCGCTTCCATCTCGTCGATCTGCGCGACCAGCAGCGCGGCGAGGCGCTCGACGTCCGCCGCGTCGCGACCGACGACGCTGTAGTGCGTCAGGTACATGCGCGACGGCCGCGTCGCCATCATCCGCGCGATCGAAGCGCGCAGCGCGTCCGGCTCGAACTGCACCGGCGTGCTCGTCGGCATGATCCACGCGCCGCGTTCGGGATCGTCGAACTCGCGATACGACAAGCCGAAGGTGTCGCCGGTGAACCAGCCGCCGCTCGTCTCGTCCCACACGCAGTGGTGATGGCGCGCGTGCCCCGGCGTGTCGATCAGCCGCAGCGGGCGCGCGCCCACGGTGATGCGCTGCTCATCGCTGCTCGCCCGCGCGCGCGATTCCGGGACGCCCACCAGCTCGCCGTAGGAGCGGCGCATCTCCGCCTCGCCGTAGACCGCGAGCGCACCGGCCCACAGCGCGGACGGATCGACCATGTGCCGCAGTCCGCGCGGATGCACCAGCAGCGTCGCCGACGGGAGTTCCGCCATCAGCGGACCGACGCCGCCGGCGTGGTCCAGATGCACATGGGTCGGGATCACCCAGTCCACGGCGTCGCGCGGCACGCCGAGCGCTTCCAGCGCGCCGAGCAGCCGCGGCAGCGCCAGCCGCGTGCCCGTGTCGATGAAGGCCGCGCGTCCACCGTCCACGATCAGGAAAGCCGCGTCGAAGTGGTCGCGCTGGAAGGCCGTGTCGATGGCGAAGACGCCGGGACCCAGCGGTTCCAGGTAGGCCGGCAGTGATGCCGGGGCTGAGGGCAGGGCGGTGGTGGCGCTCACGGGCAGTCTCCGGATCGGGTTCTTAGAATGGTCCCCAGATTACGTGATGGCGCCCCTGGCCGCCGTCGCCTGCATGACCCGCCACGCTTCCCCCCGGAAGCCACCGCACAAGGAAACCGCCATGGCTGTTCGAGACATCCTGAAGATGGGCGACCCGCGCCTGCTGCGCCACGCCAAGCCGGTGGAGGACTTCGACACGCCGGAGCTGAAGCAACTGCTCGAGGACATGTTCGACACGATGAAGGCCGCCAACGGCGCCGGCCTGGCTGCGCCGCAGATCGGCGTGGACCTGCAGGTCGTCGTCTTCGGTTTCCAGCGCAACGAGCGTTATCCGGAGGCGCCGCCGGTGCCGATGACGGTGCTGATCAACCCGACCATCGAGCCGCTGTCCGACGAGATGGAAGAGGGCTGGGAAGGCTGCCTGTCGGTGCCGGGGCTGCGCGGCGTCGTGCCGCGGCTGAGCCGCATCCGGTACCGGGGCTTCGACGCCTTCGGCAGCCTGATCGACCGCGAGGCGGAGGGCTTCCACGCCCGCGTCGTCCAGCACGAATGCGATCACCTGGTCGGAACGCTGTATCCGATGCGCATCAAGGACTTCAGCCGCTTCGGTTTCACCGAGATCCTGTTCCCGGGCCTGGACCCGAACACCGACGATTGACCCGGCGCAGTCCCGGGCGCGCCGGGTGCCGGAGCACGGCCAGAAACTGTTGCGAGCGTCTGGTGGCGCATGCTCGGACTGGATGGGCATATCGGATGGACATACGCCGTCCGCTTGACCTCCGCGCAACAGGGCGTCAAGTTGTAAGCAGGCGTGCACCAGGACGTCGCCAAAGCGTTAAGAAACGATCGCGGAGCTCCGCGTCCCGCATTCCTCCGGACACCGGTGGAGGCTCAAGGCCATGACAGACTCGATGACCCGTTCGCTGAATCGTTCACCAGATCGTCTGCCGGAGCGCTCGTCGTTCCGACGGACGACCACCGGGCTGGCGCGTGCGCGGGATCGCGGGGCACTGTCACGCTGGTGGATGGCGACCTCGCTGGTGCTGGTCGCGCTGGTGGCGCTGCTGGCCCACGGCCCGGCGATGGCGGACGCCCCGTCGCGCGCGGGGCGGCTGGCCGATCTGGCGGGTTCGGTGTGGCTGTACGACGCTGATGAACGCGAATGGGTGCAGATGCACCGCAACCAGAGCATCGGCGAAGGCGATCGGCTGCGTTCCGATGACGGCAGCGGCGCGACGATCACCATCGGCACGTCCACGCTCTGGATCGACCAGCGCAGCGAGATCGAGTTCAACGCGCTCGCCGACAACCGCATCGCGGTGCAGATCGTGAAGGGCGCGGTCGGTCTGCGGGTGCGGGGCCAGGAGTCGGCCGACGAATGGACGGTGCGCACGCTGGAAGGTCGCTTCGGCTTCGAGCGCGAGGGCCTGTACCGCGTGACGCAGCTGGATCGCGGCAGCGAGGCGCAGGCCTGGCAGGGCAAGCTGCGCTTCGACTCGCGCGCGACCGATGCGCAGCCGGTCTGGCTGGGAACGAATGAACAGGCCGAGTTCTGGTGGGACAACGGTCCGCGCACCGAGCGTCAGCCGCTGCAGCAGGACGGCTTCGCGCGCCTGATGCTGGAGGACAGCCGCGACGCGGTCCAGCCGCTGGTGGGCAGCGGCACGAGCGTGCCCTACGTGTCGCCGGAGATGACCGGCGCTGAAGATCTGGCGCGCTACGGCGCCTGGGAACAGAGCTCGGATTACGGTGCCGTGTGGGTGCCGCAGGTGGTCGTCTCCGACTGGGCGCCGTACCGCTACGGCCGCTGGATGTGGAGCGCGCGCTGGGGCTACACCTGGGTGGACGACATGCCCTGGGGCTTCGCCCCGTTCCATTACGGTCGCTGGGCCTACTGGCGCGACCGCTGGTGCTGGGTGCCGGGACCGTACGTGCGTCGTCCCGCGTATGCGCCGGCGCTGGTCGGCGGGGTGGGGCCGGGGATCTCGATCGGCGTTGTCGTGGGGGGAGGCCGGCGTCCGCCGCCGCCGCGCTACGGCAGCTGGGTGCCGCTGGCGCCGCGCGAGGCCTGGACCCCGGGCTTCCGCCACAGCCAGGCCTACTGGCGCCGCGTGAATCCGGATGCGAATCCGGCCACCGTCGTGCGGCCGGGCCAGCGTCCGCCGGCCTATCGGAACGAGCGCGACCACGGCGCGCTCTACACGCAGCGCCCTGTGTCGGCGCCGCTGCCGGCGACCGCGCTTCAGCCGCAGCGCGCGTGGCCGCCGCGTCCGATCGGGCAGGCCGATGGTCGTCCGGATGGCCGCCCTGATGGCCGCCCCGATGGCCGCAATGACGGGCGCAACGACGGACGTGCATTCGTGGACCGCAATCACGACGGCCGGCCGGATGGCCCCAACGACGGTCGCAATGGCGGACGGAATAACGGTCGCAACGATGGCCGGAACGAAAGCCGTCCCTTCATGGACCGGAACGGCGACGGTCGCCCGGACGCGCCGAATGATGCAAGACCCGGCGAGAGCCGCCCGGTCCGCGGCGTGATCCGCCCCGAGCCCGACATCGCCACGGTGCGGCCGCAGCTGCCGCAGGCGCAGCAGACGCCGCCCGCGCAGACGGTGGTGCCGCAGCGTGGTCCCGACGTGCAACGTCCGTCGGAGCGCCGCGATGGCGATCGCGATCGGAGCGACTGGCGCCATCGTGGCCCCGATCGTGTCGAGCAGCCGCGTGTGGAGCAGCCACGGTTCGAGCAGCCTCGTGTTGAACAACCGCGCTTCGAGCAGCCCCGTGCGGAGCAGCCTCGTTTCGAGCGTCCGCAGCAACCTCGGTTCGAGCAACCGCGCGTGGAGCAGCCACGTGTGGAGCAGCCTCGCGTCGAAGCGCCGCGCCCGATGCCGCAGCAGCCGCAGCCGCGCGTCGAGGCGCCGCGTCCCGCCCCGCGGGCCGAGCCGCCGCGGGCCGCGGAACCTCCGCGCGCGGTGGATCCGCCGCGCCGCAACGACGGTCCTGGCCGTCAGATGGAGCGCTGAACGGAAGACTGAGGGGCGCGAGCCCCTCAGTGCTTTTTGAGCCCTGCTCCGATGGGGTGGCCCATCAGCCCATCAGCCTGTCAGCTCGCGAGCGCGGCGAGCACGTTGCGCGCCGCGGCGATGCCCATCTTCACGTAGGCGTCGGCGGTGACGCCGCCGATGTGCGGACTGAGCAGGATGCGCGGTTCGTGAATGAACGGATGGTCCACCGGCATCGGCTCGATCGCGAAGCTGTCGAGGCCGGCACCGGCCACCTGTCCGCTGCGGACGGCCTCGAGCAACGCGGCCTCGTCGATCAAGCCGCCGCGCGCCGTGTTGACCAGGATCACGCCACGTCTGCACGCCGCGAGCGTGCCCGCGTCGAGCAGCCCCGCGTTGTCCGCCGTCAGCGGACAGTGCAACGAGATCACGTCGGCCTCGCGCCAGAGCTGATCCAGCGCGACGCGCTCGATGAACGGGGGCAGTTCCTTCGCGAACGGATCGGATCCGATCACGCGCATGCCCATCGCGTCGGCCATCCGCGCGAAGCGTTGCCCGATCGCGCCGAGGCCGACGAGACCCACCGTGCGCCCCTCCAGCTCGATGCTCTTGTGCGTCGCCTTGTCCCAGTGCCCGTTGCGCATACGCGCGTCCAGCGCCACGACCGATTTCGCACAGGCCAGCAACAGCGCCATCGCCTGCTCGGCGACGGCCGCCGCATTGGCGCCGACCGCGGCCACCACGTGGATGCCGCGCGCGGCGGCGGCGGCCTTGTCGATCGTGTCCGTGCCGCTGCCGTGCTTGGAGATCACCTTCAAGGCCGGCGCCGCCTCGATCGCCGCCGCTCCGACCTTGCTGTAGCGCACGATGATCGCCGTCGGATTGCGTGCGCGGCAGAGGTCGACGATGTCGTCCTCGCTGGGCGTCCTGCCGGCGTAGGTCACCTCGAAGTCCGACAGCAGCGCGAGCGCCTGCGGCGCCAGGTCCGCGCCGGTCACCAGCAGGACGGGACGGCTCACAGCGTCTCTCCGTCCTTGATCACGCCCGCGGCGCGCAACGCGCCGTCGAGCCAGACCGGCCGCAGCGCCACGCGATCGCGGATGCCCGCGATGCGGGCCGTCTCGGCGGCGACCTTCGCTTCGGCCAGCGGCAGCAGCGACGCGGCCCTGGCGCGCTCGACCACGGTGACGCCGTCGGCATCGCCGACGACCAGATCGCCCGGATGCACCGTCACGCCGCCGATGGAGACGGGATGGTTCAAGCGGCCGGAGACCGACTTCGTCGGCCCGTTGGGATTCAAGCCCGCGGCGAACATCGGGAAGCCGAGCGCACGGATCGCCTCGCTGTCGCGCACGGCGCCGTCGATCACGACGGCCGCGATGCCCAGCGCCACGCATTGCTGCGACATGATCTCGCCCATCAGCGCGCTCGACAGGTCGCCCTTGCCGTCGACGACGAGCACGTCGCCCGGCTGCGCCAACGCCATGGCGGCGTGGATCATGAGGTTGTCACCCGGCCGCACCTCGACGGTGAGGGCGGTGCCCGCGAAGCGCATCGACGGGGACAGCCCCTGGATGCGCCCGTGCAACGCGCCGCGGCGTCCCGCGACGTCGGCCAGGATGGACGACGGATAGGCGGCGGCGCGTGCCACGACCTCCGCGGGCGTGCGTTCGATGTCCCGGATCACGTCGGGCAGCGCGTCGGGCAGCGCGTCGGGCGTCGCGTTCGGCGTCACGTTCTGCCTCGCGTCTGGCAACGCGTTCGGCAATGCGGCGGCTTGACTCATGGGGCTCTCCTTCAATCGATCTTGATGCCGGCGTCCTTGACGACCTTGCCCCAGCGGGTGAGGTCCTGGCGGATGAGCTGGCTGAACTGGTCGGGGGTGCTGACGGTGACGGCGACGCCTTCGTCGCCGAGCTTCTTCACGAGCGCGGGCTGCTGCAGCGCCTTGGTGAACTCGCTGTTCAATCGCGCGACGATCTCCGGCGGCGTGCCGGCCGGTGCGAGGAAGCCGAACCAGGTCGCCGACTCCGCGCCCTTGAAGCCGGACTCGGCCAGCGTCGGCACGTTGGGCAGCTCGGGCAGCCGCTTGTCCGAGGTCACCGCGAGCGGCCGCAGCTTGCCCTGGCGGATGTGGCCGAGCAGCGACGGCGTGGTCGACATGTACAGGTCCACGTTGCCGCTGACGACGTCGGTCAGCGCCTGCCCCACGCCCTTGTACGGCACATGCTGGAGCTTCACGCCGGCGGCCTTCTGGAACAGCTCGGTGGCGAGATGCGCGACCGTGCCGTTGCCGGCCGAGGCGTAGTTCAGCGCGCCCGGCTGGGCCTTCGCGGCAGCCACGGCGTCGGCGATGGTCTTCAGCTTCGAATCGGCCGAGGTCACCAGCACCAGCGGCGCCCGCGCGACCAGGCCGATGGGCGCGAGGTCCTTCGCCGGGTCGTAGGGCATGCGGGCGTACAGCCACGGATTGATCGAGAGGTTGCTGCTCTGGCCGAGCACCAGCGTGTAGCCGTCCTTGGCCGACTTGGCGGCCGCGTCCACGCCGAGGTTGCCGCCGGCGCCGGGCTTGTTCTCGATGACGAAGACCCACTTGGTCGAGGTCGCCACCGCCTGCGTGACCTCTCGGGCGATCACGTCGGTGCCGCCGCCGGGAGGGAAGGGCACGTAGACGCGGATGGGCTTGTTCGGATAGGGCGCGGCAACGCTGGCGGTCGTCCACAGGGCCAGCGTCAGGGCGAGTGGCATGGCCAGCGGAACGGCGAGGGCCGCCCGGCGCGAGGGCATCGATCGAATCATGGGTCTGTCTCCGTGTGCGCCCCGGTCCGCAGGCCGGGGTCTGGACGTTCTTGAAGCTGTCGAGGCCAAGTATTGGCGGACGTTCCACCCCGGTCCAATCGATTATTCTTTCGTTTTCATCAGCACGGCTTTTGCTATGGATCTGCGTGACCTGCGCTACTTCGAGACCATCGCCGAGCTCGAACACGTCGGCCAGGCGGCGGAACGCCTGCATCGCACCCAGCCGGCGCTGACCGGCGCGATCCGCCGGCTTGAGAAGGCGGCCGGCGCGCCGCTGTTCGAGCGCGCGGGGCGAGGCATCCGTCTGACGCCCGCCGGCAAGGTGATGCTGCGCTGGGCGCGTCAGCTGCGCTTCGACGCGCAGGACGCGCAGCGCGAAATGAGCGACATCGGGCGCGGCCTGTCGGGCGAAGTCCGCGTCGGTGTCGTGCCGACGGCGGCGCAGTTCCTGATGCCCAAGGCGGTGAATCGACTGTTGAAGGAGGCGCCCGAGGTCACGCTGAAGACGACGGTCGCGCTGGTCGACGCGCTGATGCCGATGCTGCACGCGGGCGAGCTGGACCTGATCGTCGGCACCGAACGGCGCGCGGAAGCGGGCTTCGTGTCGCAGCGGCTGGTCGAGGACGCCGTCGTCGTCGCCGCCTCGGCGAAACATCCGATCTTCTCGGGGAAACCGAGCCTGAAGGCGCTCGGCGAATACCGCTGGGTGCTGCAGCCGGCGGGCGCGCCGACGCGCGACTGGCTCGATCACGGCTTCGACCGGCACGGCCTGCCGCGGCCGGTGGTCCAGGTGGAGAGCAGCTCGCTGCAGATGCTGCCCGCGCTGATCGCCGAGACGGGGCTGCTCAGCTTCATCTCGCGCCGCCACCTCGAAGGGCCTGGGCGGCTTCGATCACTGCGCGAGGTCGTGCTGAAAGAGACGACGATGCGCCGCCACCTGGTGGTGACGCATCGCGCCCAGGCCTACCTGCCGCCGGCGGCGACGCGGCTCATTGCGCTGCTCGGTTGAGGCGGACGGTCTTCGATCAATCGATCCGGTACGACACGCCGGTGATGAACAGCGTGTCGTTCTTCTTCAGCCCATCGCCGGGATTGCTGTCGTAGCGGTGCTGGACGGTGGCCGTCAGGCTGAACCGCTTGGTCATCGCGACCGAGATGCCGCCGTCGAAGGTGGCACGGAATTCGCCGCTGTTGCGCAGGTCGGGCAGATAGGCCAGGCGCTGCTTGAGCGTCGTGTTGTCCGAGATCTTGTGGTTCGATTCTTCGGCGAACAGCAGCTCGGTGTTGGCGTACCGGTCGCGCGCCACGCCGTCGACGATCGACGGCTCGACGTAGCGCTCGCGGGTGTAGCCCACGCCGGTGGAGACGTCCCAGGTCACGTTGTCCTGCTTGATCACGTGATAACCGAGACCGGTGCCGACGGAGAGTCGCGACGACAGGTTGGACGGCTCGTCCTTGAGCGCGTCGAACTGCCCGAAGCCGAAGACGCGGTCGTTGATGTCGCGCTGGTAGTGCGTGCCGAAGGCGTAGCGCTGCTCGGCCTGGTCGTCGTCGTTCTTCAGGTACAGCGCGCGGCCGTTGATCGACAGCTTGTCGGTCTTCGTGGCCTTGACGGCTTCGCCGCTGAGGTTGACCGTCGTCGAGTCGCTGTTGCCCGACGAGAGACTGGCTCCGGCGGTGAAGAGGGCACGCCACTGGCCGTCGTCCTTGACGGTGACCTGGGCGAAGGAGAGCAGGGGCGAGGCGGCCAGGCAGGCGGCGGCGGAGACGGCGAGGAGGCGCGTCGGCGGCATGTCGATTCCTTTGGGGAGAGTGAGCATGCGCCGCTTCGGCAACCTCCGATCCCGTGCGTCTGCAATGCGCACGGACTGGATTCAATCCGACGTCATCCGTCGGCTTCCGCTGACAACCTGCCGGGATGGCGGGGCGACAGCGGGCGCCTGAGGGTGTGTCGGTGTGTGACCCGGCCGATCTGGCGGATCAGGCCACCGCCGGCACGACCGTGCCCACGCACGGTCCGAATCCGATCGTGCGACGTCCCGGCGCTTCGCAGCGACCCACCAGCGCGACGCTGTCGCCGTCCTGCAGGAAGGTGCGTTGCTCACCGTTGGGCAGCGTGATCGGCTGCTTGCCGCCGTTCGTCAACTCCAGCAGCGATCCGCCCTGGCCGGCCTCCGGCCCCGACATCGTCCCCGACCCGAACAGGTCGCCCGGCTGCAGGTTGCAGCCGTTGCTCGCGTGATGCGTGAGCATCTGCGCGACGGTCCAGTAGGCGTCGGCGAAATCCGAGGCCATCAGCTTCGCCGGCGCCTCGCCGGCGTCGCGCATCGCGCGGGTCTGCAGATGGACTTCCAGGCGGATCGAGATCGCGCCCCGATCGCGGTTCGCCTCGCCGTCGAGGTACGGCAGCGGCTGAGGATCGCCTTCCGGCCGGGTGAAGGCGCGACGGAACGGCGCCAGCGCCTCCATCGTGATCACCCACGGCGACAAGGTCGTCGCGAAGCTCTTCGACAGGAAGGGGCCCAGCGGCTGGTACTCCCAGGCCTGGATGTCGCGCGCGGACCAGTCGTTCAGCAGCACGAGACCGAACAGGTGCTGCTCCGCGTCGCCGATGGCGATCGGATGGCCCTGCGCATTGCCGGTGCCGACGAGTGCGCCGACCTCCAGCTCGTAGTCGAGCCGCTTGATCGGACCGACGCTCGGCACCTCGGCATCGGGCGCCTTGGTCTGGCCGACGGGACGGCGGAAGGTCTGCCCGCTGACCCCGATCGACGACACGCGCCCGTGATACCCGATCGGCACCCACTTGTAGTTCGGCAGCAGCGGGTTGTCCGGGCGGAACAGCTTGCCGACCGTCGTCGCATGATGGATGCCGGCGTAGAAGTCGGTGTAATCGCCGATGCGGCAAGGCAGCGTCATCTCGACGTCGGTCATCGGCTTGAGCGCCGGCGCGAGCTGCTCGGAGGACGTCGATCCCGCGTCCGCGTTCAGCGCGGCGACGAGTTCATGGCGCAGTTGCCGGCGCAGATCCGGGCCCATCGCCATCAGCGAATTGAGGCCGAGTCCCTCGCAGGTGCGCAGCACGGCGCCGAGTCCATCGGACAGCACGCCGAGATCGGCGGCGGCGATCAGGTCCAGGACCTGGTCGCCGATCGCCGTACCGGGCCGGAACGAGCCGGTCGCGCCGGCCATGCGGAACATGCCCAGCGGCAGGTTCTGGATCGGGAAGTCGGTGTCCGGCGTGTTGGCGGAGGCGATCCAGCTGCGCAGCGCGGGGTCGTGGGTGTGGTCGAGGTCGGTCATGGGGTCAGGCCTTGTCATTCGGAGACATTCGGATTGAACTTGTCCTTCAACGCGCCCCAGCAGGCCGCGTAGTTCGTGTCGAGTGCGCCGCCGTTGAGCGCCCACTCGGACGGGCGGAAGCGCCAGCGGCTCTCGAACATGAAGGCCAGCGTGTGGTCCAGTTTCTGCGGCGTCAGCGTGCGCGTGCTGGCGGCCTCGAAGGCGTCGGCATCGGGGCCGTGCGGCACCAGGCAGTTGTGCAGGCTCGCGCCGCCGGGACGGAAGCCTTCGGGCTTGGCATCGTACTGGCCGTAGATCAGCCCCATGAACTCGCTCATCACGTTGCGGTGGTACCAGGGCGGACGGAAGGTGTCCTCCTGCACCAGCCAGCGCGGCGGGAAAATCACGAAGTCGCAGTTGGCCGTGCCGGGCGTGTCGCTCGGCGAGGTGAGCACGGTGAAGATCGACGGATCGGGATGATCGAAGCTGATCGAGCCGATCGTCATGAAATCCTTCGTGTTGTACTTCAGCGGCGTCAGGTTGCCGTGCCAGGCGACGACGTTGAAGGGCGTCACCGCCTGGGCATTGCGCCACAGCGCGCCGCCGGTCTTGCGGATGACTTCATACGGCGCGCCGTCGGGCTCGTGCGCCGCGACGGGGGCGAGGAAGTCGCGCGGGTTCGCCAGGCCGTTGGAGCCGATGGGGCCGAGCTCCGGCAGGCGGAAGGCGGCACCGTAGTTCTCGCAGACGTAGCCGCGTGCGCGGGCCTGCGGACCATCGAGCGCCTCGACACGGAAGTTCACGCCGCGCGGGATCAGCGCGATCTCGCCGGGCACGACGTCGAGCAGGCCCATCTCGGTCGTGAGGCGCAGGCCGCCTTCCTGCGGAACGATCAGCATCTCGCCGTCGGCGTTCATCAGCGCTCGACGGGTCATCGGGCGGTTGAAGGCGTAGATCAGCGATGCCATGCCGACCTGCGCGTCAGGATCGCCGTTGCTGACGATGGTCTTGATGCTGTCGACGAAGTCGACACCCGGCGCATTCGCGTTGTCATCGGGCATCGGGAACGGATGCCAGCGCAGCGGGTCCGGCGGCGCCGCGACACCGCCTGCCGCGCCGCTGGTCCAGAACGGCTGCTCGTAGGCGTGGAACGCGCCCGTCACGACGGAGGGCTGTCGACGATACAGCCAGGTGCGGCGGTTCTCCACGCGCGGTGCGGTGAAGGCGCTGCCCGACAGCAACTCCGGATAAAGATCCATCGGCGCGCGCTGCGGGCTGTTGCGGCCCTTCGGCAACGCGCCGGGGACGGACTCGGTCTCGAATTGATTGCCGAAGCCGCTCTGGTAGTCCAGTGCGCTCGGCGCCTGGCCGGTCGCCTCGGGCGAGCGGAGGGTCTCTGGTGCGTTCATGCTTGTCCTCGTGGGGAAGCGGCGCCCGGGGTCGGGGCATCGATGGAAACTGGAGAAACCTGGGAAGCCGGAGGAACCGGAGTGGCCCGGGCCGCCGCGGACAGCGCCTCGAGCAACACGCCCTGCCGGCCGATGTGGTTCGCGAGCAGCAGGATCAGCCGCGCGTTGAAAGCATGGCTCGCCTCGGCATCAAGACCATGATGCGCGCTCAGCAGCGCTTCATAGAAATCGTCGCCAGCATCCAGGTTGGGAGCAGTGATCAGAGGCATGCGGCTGGCTCCTCCACAGAGACATCATGGCCGAGCGCGCTATGCATTGCCGCACGGATCGCCCTACCAGCCGGCATCGTGCGCCAACGCGCGCAGATGTGCTGGTCAGGACGCAGCAATACCACCGCGCCAGGGGCGGCGGCGTAGCGCTGGCGGACCAGCCCGTGTG
The DNA here is from genome assembly GCF_056867975.1 of Mitsuaria sp. MSU3D. NCBI lineage: Bacteria > Pseudomonadati > Pseudomonadota > Betaproteobacteria > Burkholderiales > Sphaerotilaceae > Roseateles > Mitsuaria sp. MSU3D. Next base: position 91,973 of record NZ_CP200314.1, read on the forward strand.
CGTCGAGCGACTCATCAACGTGGATCGTCAGCACCGCCTCAAGCCCAGACCCCGCGTCGCCAAGCGCGGGCTCTCCACGGGGCATGGGGGATCCCTCCTGGACCCCCAAGCCCCATTCCGGCCCCACAGGCACTCGTTGACGCCGACTTACTGCGACGGCGTCCTCGTACTCATGCGCGTGCTCGTGCTCGTGCGCGTGCGCGTGCTCGTGCTCGTGCTCGTGCTCGTGCTCGTGCTCGTGCTCGTGCTCGTGCTCGTTCGAATCGTGGAAGACCAGCAAGGTGAATCGACCCGGCCGCATCTGGCGGAGCAACCAGTCGTCGCAGTCGTTGATGCGGATCGGCGCGTCCGCGGCAGGCATGCCGTACTGCACCGTCGGGACGGAGAGTCGTCCGCTGTTGACCAGCCGGCGCGCGAAGTCGAAGTCCTTGGCGAGCGTCAGCGTCGCGTCGCGGAACATCCGACTGACGTCGCTCTTCGGTGTAATGAAGTCCGTCGAGCGCGTCGAGTTCAGGATGTTCTCGTCGGCGGCGATCTCACGCTCTCGGGCATACGTGTCGAGCAGCGCGTCAGGCGCACGCCGCTGAACGACCGCCGCGAGCTTCCATGCGAGGTTGTCCGCGTCCTGGATGCCGGAGTTGGCCCCGCGCGCGCCGAACGGCGACACGCCGTGCGCCGCGTCGCCCGCGAACAGGATGCGCCCATGCCGGAAGCGATCCATGCGCATGCAGGCGAAGGTGTAGACGCTCGCCCAGACCAGCTCGATCTCAGGCACCGCGCCGTCGCCGCCCGCGGCGATCGAGGCCTCGCGCATTAGCGTGCGCACGCGCGGCAGGATGCGCTCGGGTTGTTTCTCGAGCTCGGGATCGGCATCCCAGCCGAGCTGGAAATCGATGCGCCACACGCCATCGGGCTGGCGGTGCAACAGCACGCTCTGTCCTGGATGGAAAGGCGGATCGAACCAGAACCAGCGTTCGGCGGGGAAGGGCGCGTTCATGCGCACGTCGGCGATGAGGAAGCGGTCTTTGAACGTACGGCCGTGACTCTCCTCGCCGATCAGCTTGCGCAGCGTCGAGCGCGATCCGTCGCAGGCGACGACGTGATCGGCGAGCAGCGTGTACGGCCCCTCGGACGTGTCGATTTCCAGCGCGACGTGATCGTCATGCTGCGTCAGCCCGGTCACGCCGTGGTGCCATCGCAGATCGATCAGCGGGAGTTCGAGGGCGCGCTCGACGAGGAAGCCCTCGACGTAGTACTGCTGCAGGTTGACGAAGGCCGGTCGCTGGTGGCCGGGCTCGGCGAGCAGGTTGAACTGGTAGACCTGCTCGTCGCGGAAGAAGACGCGTCCCACGTTCCAGGAGACGCCCTTGTCGACGAGTCGCTGACCGCAGCCGAGGCGATCGAGGATCTCCAGCGTCCGCTTCGCGAAGCACAGCGCGCGCGATCCCACGGAGAGCCGCCCGTCGTTGTTGAGCAGCACGACGGGCACACCCTGCAGCGCGAGGTCGATCGCTGCCGTCAATCCGACGGGGCCCGCACCGACGACGACCACCGGATGGCGCGCGGCCCGGCCGCCCTCATGGGCGTCCTGGTCCGCGCTGCGACGGTACGGATAGACGACGCGCTGATAGTCGACATCGGACGTCGGCGCGGTCGAGGTGGCATGCACGGCGGTCTCCATCGCGGAGGTCAGCGATTCAAACTCCCTCTCCCGCTTGCGGGAGAGGGCGGCGGTTGGGGGCGAGGGTCAGCGTCGGAGCCAGTGCTGAAGCCCTCTTGCTCCCTCTCCCGCTTGCGGGAGAGGGTGGGGGTGAGGGCCAGCGGCCGTGGCAGTGCTGAAGCCCATCAGCCTTCGAGCGTCTGCCACATCTCCTGATCGCGCTGCGCGGTCCAGATGCGCGGATCGCGGAACTGCGTGACCTCGTCATAGCAACGCGTGACGTCGAACGGCATGCAGTGGTCGAAGATGACCCAGTGGCCGTACTTCTGCTTCATGACGGCGTAGGTGTCCTTGTAGACGGCGTTGAGCTCCTTGCCCGCGGCGACGCCGGCCTTCACCGACGCGTGCAGATCGGCGATGAAGCTGCGCGTGCCGGCGAGTCCCTGCGCGACGGATTCAGGCGTCGTCAACGCGGCGCCACGGCCGGGCACCAGCGCAACAGGCTTGAGCGCGGCGAGGTTGTCCAGCGTCTGCGGCCAATCGCTGAAGTACGCGTCGCCGGCGTAGGGCGTGGCATCGAACTCCACGAGGTCGCCCGAGAAGAGGATCTTCTGCTCGGGCAGCCACGCGACGGTGTCGCCCTTGGTATGCCCGCGCCCGAGCTGCAGCAGCTGCACCTCGAGCTTGCCGAGCCAGAGGCTCATCGCGCCCTGGAAGGTGATCGTGGGCCAGGTGAGGCCGGCCGGCACCGATTCGACATTGCGGAACAGCCGCGGGAAGCGGCCGATCTCGCTGGCCTTGTCCTGCTCGCCGCGCTCGACGATGAGGTCGTAGGTGTCGCGGCTGGCAATGATGTGCTCGGGCTCATACGCCGACGCACCCAGCACGCGCACCGCGTGGTAGTGACTCATCACGACGTACTTGATGGGCTTGTCGGTGACCTCGCGGATGCGGCGGATCACGTCCTGGGCCATCACGGGCGTGGCCTGCGTGTCGATGACCATCACCGAGTCGTCGCCGATGATGATCCCGGTGTTGGGGTCGCCCTCGGCGGTGTAGGCGTAGGCGTTGTCGCTGAGCTTGACGAAGGAGACCTGCTTCTCCTCGACGTCGGCGTGGCTGGCGAACTGCTTGGTCATGGCGTGTCCCGGGCGTTGGCTGAGGGGGAAGGCGGGGAGCGCTTCGATGGTCGTCGAAGCACGATGAAATTCAACAAAACGGAATTCGTTTGTTGGATGCAAATATAGCTGTGTCGCTGAATTCGTTCAACAATAGCGAAATGACCATGCCAGACATTGCCGGCGACGGGCCGGACGCCAACGACCGTGACGACCGGGAGGATCGCGAGGATCGCGAGGATCGTGACGACCGCGAGGACCGGCGCGGCATCCAGAGCATCGAGGTGGGCGGCCGCCTGTTGAAGGCTGCGGCGGCGCGCGGCCAGCCTTTGCCGCTGAAGGCGCTGTCGCAGGCGGCGGAGATGAGCCCGGCGAAGGCGCATCCCTACCTGGTGAGCTTCTGCAAGCTCGGGCTGATGCGGCAGGACGCGGCGACGGGGTACTACGGCCTGGGCCCGCTGGCGATGGAGATGGGCCTGATCGGCATGCAGCAGATCGACCCGATCCGACTGGCGACGGCGCGGCTGGAGGCGCTGGCCGAGGAGATCGGCCACACGGTGGCGATCGCGGTGTGGGGCTCGCAGGGGGCGACGATCGTGCGCACGGCGGCGTCGCCGGCGGCGGTGCACGTGACGATGCGGCACGGGACGGTGGTGTCGCTGTCGGACACGGCGTCGGGTCCGCTGTTCGCGGCCTACCGGCCGGAGGCGGAGATCAAGGCGATGCTCGCGGAAGCGCGCCGCAAGGGGCCGGCGGACCTCGCCCGCGTCGGTCCGCACGATCGACCACGTGAACTGCCGACATGGCCGGCGTTCTCAGCGACCCTGGCGGAGATCCGCGACCGGGTCCTGCACCGCTCGGTGGGCGGCATCGTCGAGGGCGTCAGCGCGCTGGCCGTGCCGGTCTTCGACAGCGATGCGCAGATGGCGCTGGCGCTGACGGCGATCGGGCCGTCGGGGGCGTTCGATGCGGCGTGGGACGGTGCCGTCGCGCGCGGACTTACCGGCGCGGCCACAGCGTTGATGCGGGAGATTGGCGGGCGCTTTCCGGAGATGTTTCGATAGGCGCACCTTCTGTATTACGCGCGCGCCCTTGATTCTTCAAGTTGCCATCGGCTGCTAAAATTCCGACATGGCTATCCACAGCACTTTCCTTGGATCCGTGAAGGTCTCCGGCGACGATGCGAAATCGTTCGCCCGGAAGATTACCCATGCGCGCGGAACGAAGGCAGCTGCTGAGTCAGCCGTCAACGGTCGCAAGCTGGTCACTACCTTCGCAAAGAAGGGGTCCGTGGCCATCAAATTGAAGTCGACCAAGGCCTCGACGAAGAAATAACGCGTGTCTTACGAGCTGCGCGCTCTTGACGAGACTGATGGCTGCAACGCGCTGAGTCTCGGTGATCAGAACCTGGTCCCGCTGAAGACCTTCCTCCGCAAGGAAGCCAAGCGGCTCCATAAGGACAACCTTGCAAAGACCTTTGTGATGGTCGAGTTCGGGGAGACCCGAGTGCTCGCCTACATCACCTTGGTGTGCACCCATGTCTCCGTTCAGCAGTTTGGAGGCCCGGCTCCCGTGGATGGCTTCCGGTATGCCGACTACCCTGCCGTGAAGCTCGCACGTCTTGCCGTGGACAGTGGATTGCAGGGGCAGGGCGTTGGGGGGCAGTTGGTCGATTTCGCCATCGGCCTCGCGGAGGAGCACATCATGCCGTACGCCGGTTGCCGCTTCCTTGTCGTTGATGCCAAGCCGAACTCGGTCGGCTTCTATCTGCGCAAGGGTTTTTCAAAGATGGGCGAGGACGCGGATGAAGTGAATAGCTTCACGACCATGTTTATCGACCTCCATCGCCTCCCTGCCTCCTGACCGGGCGCCTGAAGGACTCGGTGGACTGGGTTCGACGACGGGCCGTACTCGACGGAGATGTCGGCCTCGCCGACCTGCATGGGATTCCCCGTGTTCGGGTCACTGCTCCGGCGAAGCGGGCACCTCGGCGAGCTTGCCGGTCCATCCGGCAGCCGAGTGCGTCCAGATCTGCCGCGACGGCCGCAGCTGGTCGCGCTCTTCCAGGCAACCGAGCCGAAGCACCGCATGCGTCGGGTTCTCCGCCGCCGCGCCGTACAGCGCGGTTCCGCAATCGGGACAGAACACCTGCGCGCGCCGGTTCCCGCTCTGCGCGACCTTCACGTAGGTCCTTGGCGAGCCAGAGATCTCGAAGGTCTCCATCGGTGCCGAGATGACCGCCCGGTACGGCGCGCCGGACAGGATCTGGCAGTCGTCGCAATGGCACACGACGACTTGCGTCGGATCGACGTCGCCGGTGAATCGGATGGCGCCGCAGTGGCAGGAACCGTGGACTTTCATGACGGACGGATCTCGAAGTTCAAGCTCGGCGCAGTCTATGCCGTCAGCAGCCATTCGTCCCGCGGCTCGATGTGCTCGCGACGCTGCGACAGCGTAGAGATCCAGGGCCATGGTCATCCCGGTTGCGGAGCCGGCAGAGCGAAGGCGGGAAGGGCCTGCTCGTGTCTTGCCTCGGCGGGGGGATGCCGCGACGGCCTCCGCCCCGCCACCCGGAACGCCGCCAGGCTCTCCGCGTAGGGATCCAGCGCATCCTCCGTCCTGCCCAGCGGCAGCCCCACCACGACCGCGAAGCGTTCGGGCGTCACCTGTCCCTCGGCGATCAGCTCGTCCACGAGCGCCAGCAGCGCCTCGCGATGCGAATCGATCAGCGCCGTGGCGCGCGCGTGCTCGGAGCGCAGCAGGGCTTCGATCGCCGCGTTGGTGGATTCGACGTCGGTGCAGACGTGCTCTTCGCTGTCCGTCGACACGTCGACGCGGCCGATGCGATCGCCGTGACCCAGGTAGCGGAGCATGCGCGCGGCCGTCCGCGTGGCCTTGCGCAGGTCGCTCGAGGCGCCGCTGGAACTCAGGTCGGCGCCGAAGACCAGCAGCTCCGCCGCGCGGCCGGCCAGGCTCGTGCAGATGGCATCGAGCAGGTTCCGGCGCGACCACACCTTGCGGGACGTGTACGAGTTGTAGCCGCCCTCGAAGCTCGCCACATGGATCTTGATCTCCCGCGGCGCCATGCCGAACAGCAGCGCGTGGACCAGGCCGTGGCCAGCCTCGTGCACCGCGAGCAGCGCCCGGAAATCGGCGTTGGTGCGCTGGCGCAGGCGGTTGATCTCGAAGGGCTCGGCGATGGTGCCTGAGTCGCCGCGCCAATGCGCGATCAGGCAACGGCCGTCGGCGCTCAGGCTCACGCCGTCGCCAGGCGCGGCACCGCGCTCGATCGCCCACAGCGCCGCCTTGGCCAGCCCGGTCCCGAGGATCGCGTGCAGCGACGAGAACAGCGGCCGCGTGCCCTGCGCCGGGAACACGGCGTTCGCGTAGATCTGCGCGCGCACGCTGTCGGCCAGCTCGAAGCGCAGGCCGCAGCGCGCCTCCGATTCGCGGACATACCGCGCGCAGCCCTGCGCGATCACCTGCTCGTATGCGCGCCGCGACAGCGAGGGGTAGATCACATGCTCGTTGCCCAGCCGCGCCACCTGCTCCGGCTTGAAGCGCTGATTGAGCGCCTGCTTGACGTCGATCACGCTGAGCTTGCCGGTCAGCGCATGGAAGATGTCGGCATCGCTGTCGCAGTCGTCCACGCTGGTGGCGAGGTCCTCGTACATCTCGTCGAGGTTGCCGCAGACGAAGACGAGCAGCCGGCTGTAGTCGGTCTCCCAGTGCTGCTGGCCGCGCTCGCGGAACTCGCGCAGACGCGCCTGCACCTGGTCCGGCGTCCAGGCCATGATCTCCATCAGCGGTTCGTCGAGCTTGAGGGTGCGCTGCAGCTCCTGCGCCTCCCAGCTGCGCAGCTTGAAGCGCAGCTTCGCGTCCGACGCCTCGGCGCGTTCGGCGTCGAAGGCGGCCTCGGCGATGGACGACTCGATGTCGAGCAGCAGCGACAGCGCCGGCGGCAGGCGGCCGTCGGAGAGCAGGGCCCAGACGTCCTGGTAGCGTTCGACGCGCATCTCGCCGCGCTTGGCGTCGATGGTGCGGAAGCGCTGGAACTCGTCGAGCGCGAGGATGCCGGGCTCGCCCTCGCGCACGCCGGACCGACCCAGCATGCCCGAGATGCTCTGCGCGCCGCGCATGCCCGCGCCGTTGGAGAAGCCGTCCATCTGCACTTCGACGAAGCGGTCGTAGAAGCCCAGCAGCTGCGCCAGACGGCGCACGAGCTGCGTCTTGCCGGTGCCCGTCAGGCCCCAGAGACAGACGATGACGGGCCGCGAGACGAGTTCGGGCAGCACGTACCAGGCCCGCACCGAATCGATGACGCGGTCGATGATGGCGTCGATGCCGAACAGCTCGGTCTTGAGCTGGGCGGCGACGTCTTGCAGCTGCTGGTTTCTCTGCGCCAGCTGCGCGCGCAGGTCGGTGGATTCATTCATCCCAATCCTCTCGTCGCAGCAGCGCCTGCAGCGCCACGCGGTCGGCGCGGCGTTGCGCGCCGCGGCTCTGGATGTGTTGGCCTGCGCCACGCAGTCCACGCTGGGCCATCGCGCGCGCCACGGGGTCGCGCGCACCGGGGCTCGTCTCGAGCACCAGCGTCATGGCTTGTTTCATGCGGCGCAGGGCCTTGACCCGCCCCTCCTGGAGGGCGCGGGAACGGAGTTGTGCACTCATTCGGTTTCCGAAAAGCAAAAGCCCCGGCTCAATGGCGGCGGGGCTTTGCTTGCCGCGCGGTCTGAGGCCGTATCTGTGAACAGACACGGTTCAGCCGGGGCTCGGGAACCGTGTTCAGTCGATCGTCGAGGTGAACAAGGAGGACATAAGAGGGATCTCCGTCATGCGGGCGCTGTCGTGGGCGCCTTCAGCAGTTGGGCGCGGATGATGCGCATTGCGGCGCGGACGCGCAAGTGCGATTCGTCTGCGGAGCGATTTCGCGTTGCGGCGCGCCAACGCGGAACAGCGGCACGCGGGAGCCTCCGCTGCAAGCAGGCAAGTCCTGGCACCACCCACCGGCGGACCGAAGGTGATGACGCCGATGTGGCGTCCCCGCCGCGCGGTTCTCCCTCCGAGGGGTGTCCCCCCGACGGAGTCGAGCGTGATCGCGGTGCGCCGTCCCACAATGCACGCCGAGGAGAAAAAGCATGGCTCTCATTCGCGCCTGGTTGGTGCTCATCGTGTTGTGGCTGGCCTGTCTGGGCCTGGTGGTCTGGGTGCGTTCGATGACGCGCAGACAGGCGTTGGCCTGGTTCCAGCTCGCGCGTTGGGCCGTCGGCGGCGCGGTACTCGCGTTGGCGCTCGCGGCACTCACCATCTATCTGTTCTGAGGAGAAGAAGACATGAGCACCACCCATCGCGCGCGTTCGTCGCGCCTGTCGCTCGGCATGCTGGCCGTGGCGGCGCTGCTCGGCGGCTGCACCCGCATCGAGACCGGCGAGGTCGGCCTGCGCGTCGGCGTCGACAAGCAGATCAGCGGCGCCGAGCTGTTGCCCGGCAGCTTCAACCAGACGCTGTTCGGCGACGTGCTGACCTTCCCGGTCCGCGACATCGCGGTCACGCTGGAGAACAAGCAGCCGCTGACGTCCGACAACAGCACGCTCAAGGATTTCGACATGACCCTGGTCTACTCGATCAATCCTTCGGCGGTGTCGGACCTCTGGACCACCAAGAGCCGCACCTTCCATGCCTTCAGCCGCGACGACCGCGACTGGATCCTGATGCATGGCTACATGACCACGGTGGCCAACAACGCGGCCTACAAGGCCGTGCGCGAATACAAGGCCCTGGCCGTCGCGGACAACCGCCAGAAGATCGAGTCCGAGATCAAGCGCATCGTGACGGAGACGCTGGCGTCGGAAGGGCTGGGGACGGCGCTGTCGGTCTCGCTGGTGCAGGTGCGCACGGTGATGCCGGCGGACGACATCATCGCGTCCGCCAACGCCGTGGTGACGGCGCAGAACGCGCTGCGCGCCAAGGAGATCGAGGTCGAGACGGCCAAGAAGGAGGCCGAACGGATCGCCGCGCTGAACACCAACAGCAAGGCGATCGAGTACATGAACGCGCAGGCCCAGCTGAAGATCGCCGAAGGCGTCGCCGCCGGCAAGGTGCAGACGATCGTCGTCCCTTACGACTTCAAGGGCATCGTGAACGCCAACCCGGCGCGCTGACGGGTCAGCGCGGACGCTTCAGCCTTGCGCGAGCGCCTGGGCCTCGAGTTGGGACTTCAGGCCCTCCGGCAGCTTCAGTTGGCGGGCCAGTTCATCGAGGTAGGCGCGTTCCATGTAGCTGGTCTCGTCGACCATCAGCAGGCTGGCGAGGTACATCTCGGAGGCGATCTCCGGCGTCGTGGCAGCCTGTGCCACGGCGGCCGGATCGAGCGGACGACGCAGGACGTCCTCCTGCCAGCGGCGCAACTCGGGATCGTCCTCGACGCGGCTGAGCGCCTGCTCGATCAGTTCGCGCTCGCGGTCGTCCAGATGACCGTCGGCCTTGGCGGCGGCGATCATCGCCAGCAGCACGGCGCGGCTGTGTTCCTCCGCTTCGTCCTGAGGCACCCGGTCCAGCGTGCGCGGTTCCGCCGTGAGGCTGGCCTGCGACGACGACGTCGAACCCGGCGCAGACGACTGGCCCTGCGCCTGCCCTTGGCCTTGCGCCTGCTGCTGCGCCTGCCATGCGGTATAGGCCTTGTAGGCCATCAACCCGAGCGCCGCGATGCTGCCGTACTTCAGCGCCTTGCCGCCGTAGCTGCGTCCGCGCTTGCTGCCGAGCAGGGCGCCCAGGACGCCGGCGACGCCAGCGCCTGCGCCGATCTGTCCGAGTCCTCCCAGGTTGCCGAGATTCCCCAGATTCCCCAGATTGCCGAGGTTGCCCAGCCCGCCCAGTCCACCGAGGCCGCCGAGGCCGCCGAGCCCGCCCGGGCCACTTCGGCCCGGTGCGCCGCCGCCTGCCAACAGGTCGCGACCCGATCTCAGCAATTGATCCAGAAGTCCATGCGCACTCATCGCCAGCCCCTTTCAACGCGGTAGAAGAGTCTGTCAGTTGAGGGCATCGGATGACATCCCCAAGTCCGATCGGCCTGTCAATCGATTCGGTCGGGCCTGCTTGTTCGGCCAGGCCCTCGGTGCCAGTGACATGGCGGGCATCAGCGCCTCATGACGAGCCCGGCACCAGCGAAAACATGTGCGCATCCCACGCCTGGCCGTCGACGCCGCGGATCCGGTTGCGCAGCAGGCCCTCGTAGTGCGCGCCGCAGCGCCGCGCCACGGCGAGGCTGGGTTCGTTGCCGTCGGCGACGACGATCTCCACGCGCATCAGCTGGAGCTTGCCGAACGCATGCCGGCTGAGCGCGCGCACCGCCGATGAGGCCGCGCCCTGGCCCTCCCGGGACGAACGCACCCAGTAGCCGAGGTTGCAGAACGGATGCACCGCATGCAGCGAGTTGAGTCCGCCGCCGCCGACGAAGTCGCCGCTGTCGCGGTCGAAGATGCCGAACTCGTAGGCGGTGCCGCTCTGCCAGCCGCGGGCGCAGTGGGCGAGCCACTCGGCGCCATCAGCGGCGGAGAAATCCGCGTGCGCCCATTTCATCCATCGGCCGATGGACGCATGCGACTCGCGGACCGCGGTGACGAAGTCCGGCAGGTCGGCGGGGCGGTAGGGCCGCAGCACGAAGCGACCTTCGATCAGCTCGACGCCCGGCGTGCCCGGCGCGACGGCGGCCCCATCGTCCCAGACCTCGCCGGCGAGCTGCTTCGCGCAGGCCAGCATCGAGCGGTTGTAGCGCGACAGCCGCGGCGCGAGCGTCGCCAGCGCCAGTCCGGCCGCCTCGTTGCCGCGGCCCTGCGCCGCATAGGTGAGCGCCAGGATCGCGCGCGCCTCGTCATGCAGCGGGCGGTCGTGGCCGGGCTGCAGGTGATGAGCCAGCTCGGCGACGAGCAGCGCTTCGCTCTCGTCGAGACGCTTCAGCCAGCGCAGCGTGCTGCCGAGCTGGATGACCGCACGCGTGCGACGGTACGGGTCGAGCGCGCCCGTTTCGAGCGCCGCGCGATAGAGCGGCTCGGCCTCCGCTTCGAGACCGGCCGTGTCGCGTGCGCAGGCGCGCTCGAAGAGGGCTCGCGCATCGCCCTCGGGACGTTCGGCCGCGAGCGCATCGATCGCCTCGACGATCTGCGCGCCGGTGAGATCCGGTGCGCGCCGCCAGACATCGTCGATGCGCAGGGACCAGTCGTCGTGGAGCGGAGCGGGTGCGGTCATCGGGGCAGTCTAGCGACTGCCTCCGACCATGCTGGAAGTCTGCAGCGCGATCATCGTCACGGTGGCCAGCGCCATCGCGCCGGTCGCGAGCCATCCCAGCACGCGCCACAGCGGCGGCATGCGCAGCTCGCCGACGATCTTCCGGTGCGAGGCCGCGATCATCACGGCGACCATGATGGGCACCGAGATCAGCGCGTTCACGACAGCCGACCAGTACAGCGCCTTGATCGGATTGAACCCCGACAGGCTGAGCGCGAGTCCGAGGAGCATGGCCCCGCTGAGGATCGCGTAGAAGACCTTGGCCGAGTGCGCCGGACGGTCGAGCCCGCGCCGCACGCCCGCGAGCGTGGCAACCGCGTACGCCGCTGATCCGGCGAGCACCGGCAGCGCGAGGAAGCCCGTGCCCACGATGCCGGCCGCGAACAGCACGAACGCGAAGTTCCCGGCGATCGGCTTGAGCGCCTGCGCGGCCTGCGCGGTGGTCTCGATGTCGCGCACGCCGTGGGCATGCAGCGCGGCGGCGGTCGCGACGATCATGAAGAACGCGATCGTGTTGGAGAACCCCATGCCCACCAACGTGTCCGTGCGCAGCCGGCGGAACTGGCTGGCCGCCTGCTCCGGCGCGACGGCGAGCGGACGGTCGGCGTCGATGCGACGGATCTCCTCGGCTTCCTGGCTGGCCTGCCAGAAGAAGAGGTAGGGACTGATCGTCGTGCCGAGGATCGCGACGACGGTGGTCGCGTAGTCGCGGTCCCAGTGCAGCGACGGCAGCACCAGCGACTTCAGCGCGAGCACCCAGTCCGCCTGGGCCGCGAAGCCGACGCCGACGTAGGCGAGGAGTGTCAGCGTCAGCCATTTCAGCAGCTTCACGTAGCGCTCATACGGCAGCCAGATCTGCAGCAGCAGGGAGAGCAAGGCCATGACGACGACGAACGCTCCCGGCGGACCGCCGACGGCCAGGTGCATCGCATCGCCCATCGCGCTGAGGTCGGCGCCGAGGTTGATGACGTTGGCCACGACCAGCAGCGACACCAGCCCGACGACCAGCCAGCGCGGGCAGAGCTTGGAGAAGTTCTCGGTGAGCCCCTTGCCGGTGATGCGGCCGATCCGCGCGCTGGCGAGCTGGATGCCGACCATCAGCGGGAAGGTCACGAGGATGGTCCAGCCGACGCTGTAGCCGTACTGCGCGCCGGCCTGCGAATAGGTGGCGATGCCGCTCGGGTCGTCGTCGGCGGCGCCGGTGATCAGGCCGGGGCCGAGCTTGCTCCACCAGGGCGCGCTGACGGGCGTCTTCTCCGCGTGAGCCGCGGCGTCACTGTCGATTCGATCCATGCCTGGCTCCTGGGTTGCCGAGGCACAGGCAAGCGCAATGCCCGCACGAGTTCCGCACGAGGTCCGCATGAGGCCCGCCCGATGCTCGGGCAACGCTCAAGCACGTCCCGCGCTGTGCCCGCCGGCTATTGCTCGAAGCGGACGTTCTTCACCGGCAGCGCGGGTGCTTCCCATGCGTAAGCGGGATGGAGCACATTGCGCTCGTCGCGCATGTCCGGCCAGCGGAGTTGCATCAGCTCGGCGAGCGTCCAGCCGGCCCAGTCGGCGCGGAACGGACGCGAGGCCGTCGACGCTTCGAAGCCCGATCCACTGCGCCACAGCAGCGCGGGGATGCGATAACCCGAGGCCGTGCCCGGGCTGTGGCCGGCGTGGTCGAGGCTGTGGCCGACCTCCTGGCCGTGGTCGGACAGGAACATCCAGGCGCCGTGTCCGCCCGCCGGCAGGTGGCTGCGCGTGAGCCGCAGCGTCCGCGCGACGATGCGGTCGTGATAGTGGATGGCCGAGTCGTAGTCCTGCCGGAACTCGCGCACCCAGGCGGCGCGGCCGTCGCGCGCCATCGCAGCGTCCACGGCGTCGCCGTCCTGGTCGTCGAACGGATGCTCGCCCGGCGGCATGCGCAGACGGTAGTGCGGATGCGCGCCCAGCAGGTGCACCACCACCAGCTTGCGCGGCGCGGGATCGGCCAGCGCCTGTTCGACCTCGTCCAGCAGGTCCTCGTCGAGCGAGCCCGACGAGCGTCCCGGCTGCCGGTTGATCATCTCCACCACATCGGCCAGCCGCGCGTGCTGCTGGTCGACGGCGACGTCGTCATGGTTGCTCACCCACCAGACCTTGTAGCCGGCGCTCTTCGCCAGCGCGATCAGGTGCTGCGTGCGGCCGGCGGGATCGTCCTCGTCGCGCTCGCCGAAGCTGAACAGGCCGCTCAACGACGCGACCGTCGTCGCCTGCGTCGACCACGCGTGGCGCAGCGTCAGCAGCTTGGCGCGTTCCTCGTCGCGCAGCGCGATCAGTTCGGGCGTCGTCGGCCGTGCGTAGCCGTAGAGGCTCATGTTGTCGCGGTTCACGCTCTCGCCCAGCACGAGCACCACGGTCGATGGGCCGCTCGTCACCATCGCCGGCGACGCGGCTCGGGCATTGCGTATCAACTGCTCGCGCTGGACCTGCTGGTCCGCCCAGTTCGCGCGCAGGTCGGCGACCTGCTGCGTCCAGGCCGGCCAGAACAGCAGCGGATGATGCCGGCGCCAGGGCTTGCTCAGGTGGGCGAGGGCGCAGACGGCCAGCACGACGAGCAGCGCGATGCGGGCGCGGCGCGAGAGCACCGCCCGATTGCCGCTCGCGCCAGTCACGCCGGTCGCGCGGGTCGCGAGCGTGATCGCGACGCCGCTGAGCGCGAGCATCCCGATCAACGCGGCGACGGCCATCGCCATCGCGGGCACCTGCGAGACGAGGTACTCGATCGACTCGCGCGCAGTCGTGTTCGCCGCCGCGGCGAGCACGAGCGAGCTGTCCGGCGCCGCCTGATACTGGTTCTGCAGGAAGGCGCGCACCGCGCCGTCGACGAGGAAGGCCGAGATCACGACGAAGGCCGTCACCCAGCGCACCCGGCGCCAGACGAGGCGCTCGATCGGCCACAGCAGCCACAGCAGCACGGGGAGGACGAGCAACCCGACCTGCGCCGCGCGGCGGCTGTCGTGGCCGGCCAGCACCGCGCCGGCGCAGGCGAGCGCGAGCAGGCTCAGAGCGCCCCAGCGCAGCAGCGCGGGGCGTCCGGGAATCGAAGCGGACATCAGGTCGAAGAAAGCGGCGAAGGCGCGCAGTCTAGGTGCCCGCTCACAACATCGGCCTCAAGACCTTCCAGACGTTGTCCAGCATCACCGGATGCGCCTTGGCCAGCGGGTGGATGCGGTCGCCCTGGAACCACTCGGCCATGTCCGGCCGATCGGCCACGCCGGCCAGCAGGAAGGGCTGCAGCGGCACCTTCTCCTCCTGCGCGACGGTCTTGAAGCTGCCCTCGAAGTCCCGCGCGTAGCTCGCGCCCATGTTGGGCGGGATCTGCATGCCGATCAGCAGCACCTTCGCGCCGGCGTCCTTGCCGGCCTGCACCATCGCCTTCAGGTTCTCGCGGGTCATCTTCAGCGGCAGGCCGCGCAGCGCGTCGTTGCCGCCGAGCTCGATGATCAGGTGCGTCGGGCGATGCTGCTTCAGCAGCGCGGGCAGCCGCGAGCGTCCGCCCGAGGTCGTGTCGCCGCTGATGCTGGCGTTGATCACCTCGGCGTCGAGCTTCTGCGCCTTCAGCCGCTGCTCCAGCAGCGCCACCCAGCCGCTGCCGCGGGCCAGGCCATACTCGGCGGAGAGACTGTCGCCGAGCACGACGATGCGGCGCGATGCCCCGCCAGTCGCTCCGGCCACAGCGCCCGCTTCGGTGCGGCCTTGCGCCGCGACAGGCCCGGCCAGGACCCCCGTCGCGACGAGGGTCGCGACACAGGCGCTACAGTGCAACATCCATTCACGGCGGCGCATCTGCGGTTGATTCATGGTTCAGAACATCCTCGAAGTCGATCACGTCAGCAAGTCGGTCCAGGATGCCGACGGCGTGCTGACCATTCTGCATGACATCAATTTCCAGCTGCAGGCGCGGGAGTCCGTCGCCATCGTCGGCGCCTCGGGCTCGGGCAAGAGCACGCTGCTGTCCATCCTCGCGGGGCTGGATACGCCCACCGAGGGCACCGTGCGTCTGCAGGGGCAGGACATGTTCATCCTCGACGAGGACGGCCGGGCCGCACTGCGCGGGGCGCATCTGGGCTTCGTGTTCCAGAGCTTCCAGCTGCTGTCGCACCTGACGGCGCTGGAGAACGTCATGCTCCCGCTGGAGCTCCGCGGCGAACGCGATGCGCGGTCGCAGGCCAAGGCCATGCTGGAACGGGTGGGGCTGGGGCAGCGGCTGTCGCACTACCCGCGCGTGCTGTCGGGCGGCGAGCAGCAGCGCGTCGCGCTCGCCCGTGCCTTCGTGCAGCAGCCCGCGTTGCTGCTGGCCGATGAGCCGACCGGCAGCCTCGACTACGCCACTGGCGAGCAGGTCATGGCGTTGATGTTCGAACTCAACCGGGAGCTCGGAACGACGCTGGTCATGGTCACCCACGACCAGAGCATCGCGGCACGCTGCGAGCGGCAGTTGAAAATCTCGGCAGGCCATCTGCAGGACATCACGATGGCGGATCTGCCTGCCTGAGCGTCAGGTCCGCATCGCGCGCTCGCGCAGCCGCCTTCTGCGCTCGTAGCGGATCACGGCCCACCAGCCGATGTAGACGATCACGTAGAGGCACAGACCCAGCAGCACGCCCGCAAGCGGCAGGCCCACCAGCAGCGGCGTGCCCAGCTCGGAGAGCCATTGGCTCAAGGCGTGCCACCAGCTCGAAGGATCGCTCCAGTTCAGCGCCAGTTCCTTCGGGGCGGAAATCGGGCCGTGAATGCCCAGCACCTGGCGGCCCAGGAAGATCGCCAGCGTCCAGATCGGCACCAGCGTCAACGGATTCGTCAGCCAGGTCGCGGCGATCGCCGCGGCGACGTTGGCCCGGCACACGATCGCGACCACCGCCGCCAGCAGCATCTGCGTCGGCAAGGGGATGACCCCCACGGCCAGCCCCAATCCCGCGCCCAGCGCGACCCGCCGCCGGTGCGCCACCCACAGCCAGGGGCGCTCCTTGAGGTAGAGGCCGAGCCACTTCAGTCCCTTGGTCTGTTCCAGGGACTCGGGCGAGGGCAGCAGTCGGCGGGCAAGTCGGGAAGCCGTCATTGGGGCGTCAGGGATGCTTCAGATGTGAAAAGCCCGCGCGGCTGACCTGCAGCGGCGCGGGCTCTGAACAGTACAGCAAAGACTGTTCGGATCGGCGATCAGTTCGCGGAGAACTTGAAGTCGGTCTTGGCCTTGGTACGCAGTTCCTCCTGGAACTCCGCGACCTTCTGCTGCTGCATGCGCTGGATGATCTGGCCCTTGACGTCGTCGAAGGCCGGGAACTGCGCCTGGCGCGTTTCTTCCAGCTTGATGATGTGATAGCCGAACTGCGACTTCACCGGCTCCTGCGTCATCTCGCCGGCCTTCAGCTTGCCCAGGGCAGCGCTGAACTCAGGCACGTAGGCGTCCGGCGCGGACCAGCCCAGGTCGCCGCCGTTCTGGGCGGAACCGGTGTCCTTGGAGTTCTTGGTGGCCAGGTCTTCGAACTTGGCGCCGCCGTTGAGCTGCTTGACCAGCGCCTTGGCGTCTTCTTCCTTCTCCACCAGGATGTGGCGGGCGTGGAATTCAGTGCCCGAGGCCTGCGCCTTGAACTTGTCGTATTCGGTCTTGGCGTCGGCGTCGGTGATCGGGTTCTTCTTCGCGTAGTCGGCGAAGAGCTCACGGATCAGCAGCGACTGGCGCGCCAGTTCCATCTGGTTCTTGTAGTCGTCGGTCTTGTTCAGGCCGCGCTTCTCGGCTTCCTGCAGGAAGATCTCGCGCAGGACGACCTCTTCCTTGACCTTGGCTTCCATCTCCGGGCTGCGCGGCTGGCCACCCTTGGTGATCTGGCTGATCAGCACGTCGGCGCGGGCCTTCGGCACGGGCTTGCCGTTCACGATCGCGATGTTCTGGGCGAGGGCCGGCAGGGCCACGGCGCCGATGACCGCCACGGTGGCGGCGAGCACAAACTTCTTCATGATGGGTAAAGGGCCTTTCGACTCTCGGGTGAGCGTGAGCGCTCCAAAACAAAGCGCCGACACGCGGCGCTACTGAGGACCTGGTTTCTGCTGTTCGTCGGGCGCGCGAGCCTCGATGGCCAGCGCGTGAATGCCCTTCTGCATCAGATCGGCGAGGGCATCATATACGAGCCGATGCCGAGCCACCCTGGGTAAACCGGCAAAGCGCGCGCTCACGATTTCGAGGTAGTAATGCCCCCCTTCGCGCGCTCCCGCATGCCCCGCGTGGTGTGCGCTGTCGTCGCGCAGACGCAGCGAGACCGGCGCCAGCGCGGCCCTCAGCCGGGCCTCGATCTCGACCGAGGGCGTGGCCGCCGGATTCGGCGCCGCTCTCGATGTCGACGAGGAATGCCCGCCGTCGTCGCCGCCGCTCATGGCTTGGGCTCCTCGGCGGGCGCCTCGGTCTCGTGCGGCAGATGCCGGCTCATGTAGACGCCCTGGCCCAGCGTGAACAGCAGGATCAGGCCGGTCGATCCGAAGGCCTTGAAGTTGGCCCAGGCCTCGGTGCTGAACGAGTAAGCGACGTAAAGATTCGCAAAACCCATCAGTCCGAAGAAGGCCACCCACGCCCAGTTGAGCCGTGTCCATGCGGCGTCGGGCAGCGGCAGTTCGGCGCCCAGCATCTTGCGCAGGAGGTTCTTGCCGAGGAAGACGTGGCTGACGAAGAAGGCCGCGGAGAACGCCCAATAGAGCATCGTCGGCTTCCACTTGATGAAGGTCTCGTTGTGGAAGTAGACGGTGGCCGCGCCGAGCGTGACGACCAGCCCCAGGCTGATCCACAGCATCAGGTCGACCTTGCGGCCGCGCAGCTTCAGGAACAGCACCTGGGAGATCGTCGCCAGCATCACGACGATGGTGGCGAGCAGCACGGGCGCCTCGGTCGGACCGACCTTGCCGCCGGAGACCAGGAAACCGAGATGCTCGGTGGCGAAGGCCGCTGCCCAGTCCGGCTGTCCGTCGGCGTACTTGAACGTCACGAAGAACAGCAGGAGCGGCAGGAAATCGAGCAGGAGCTTCATTCGGTCGGGAATCAGTACGGCGCGCTCAGCGCTGGGGCTCGAAGTCTATCGCGGCGGAATTGATGCAGAAGCGCTCGCCCGTCGGTTCCGGACCATCGGGAAAGACGTGGCCCAGGTGCGTGCCGCAGTGGTTGCAGCGCACCTCGACGCGGACCATGCCGTGCGTCGAGTCGACGACGCGCTCGACCACCTCGGCGTTGATCGGCTCGTAATAGCTGGGCCAGCCGCAGCCGGCGTCGAACTTGGTGTCCGCCTTGAACAGCGGCGTGCCGCAGCCGACGCAGTTGTAGTTCCCGGCTTCCCAGTGGTCCCAGTACTTGCCGGTGAACGCACGCTCGGTCGCGGCATGGCGAGCGACCTGGTACTGGGTCGGGTCCAGCTGTTCGCGCCACTCGGCGTCCGTCTTCTTGACGGGGTACGCCGTGTCGCGGTCACGGTCCTGATCGGTGGCGTCTTGGATGAACTTGTCGTAGCGGCTCATGATGAACAGGAAACCTCCAGCGTTTGCGCCCAGTCGGGCGGGAAACCGGCGTCGGACGCCAGCGCGGGCTCGTCGAACGGACGGCGCAGCACATCGAGCAGCCGGCGCACTTCGCTGAAGTCGCCGGCCTCGGCCCGCTGGATCGCCGTCTCGGCCAGGTGATTCCTCAGAACCACCGCCGGGTTGACCGCGTTCATCCGTCGGGCACGGGTCCCAAGTGCGTCCATCGGCTCGATCTTCAAGCGCGCCGCGTACCGGGACGCCCAGGCGTCGAACCCGGTGCGGTCCAGGAACAGGTCCCGGATGCCGGCATTCGCCGCCGCATCCAGGGGCTGACCCGGATCGAAACCGGCCAGCCGGCGGTGCGCGATCGTGTAGTCGGTGTGATGGGCGGCCAGCAGCCGCAGCCAGTCGTCGATCAGCGGGCCGTCCTCGCCGCGCTCGTCGATCTCGGCGGTGAGGCCGAGCTTCGCGCGCATCGCGCCGAGCAGCGCGGCGCCGAAGCGTTCGCGGTAGATCTCGAGCGCCTCGATCAGCTCGTCGCCGGCGGCTTCCGCATCCGTCTCGATGTTGGGCATCAACGGCAGCAGCGCCTGGGCCAGCGCATGCAGGTTCCAGAACGCCACCTGCGGCTGCCGCGCGAAGGCGTAGCGGCCCTGATGGTCCGAGTGGTTGCAGATGTGGCCCGGATCGAAGCCGTCCATGAAACCGAACGGACCGTAGTCGATGGTCAGGCCCAGCATCGACATGTTGTCGGTGTTCATCACGCCGTGCATGAAGCCCACGGCCTGCCACTGCGCGACGAGTTCCGCCGTCTGCGCGGCGACCTTGGCCAGCGCGGCGGTCACCGGATTCGGTGCGTCGGCGCATTCCGGCGCGTGGTGGCGAAGGAAGAAGTCGAACAGCTCGCGCGTGCGCGCTTCCATCCCGTGATGCGTGAAGTGCTCGAAGTGGCCGAAGCGCAGGAAGCTCGGCGCCACGCGCGTGACGATGGCGCCGGTCTCGACGCGTTCGCGCTGCACCTTCAGCGAGGTCGAGCCCGTGATCGCGAGTGCGCGTGTCGTCGGAATGCCCAGCGCGGCCATCGCTTCGGAGCAGAGGAACTCGCGGATCGACGAGCGCAGCACCGCGCGGCCATCGCCGCGACGCGAATAGGGCGTCAACCCCGCGCCCTTGAGCTGCAACTCGAAATGCCCGTTCGGGCCATCGACGCCGCCCAGCAGCAGTGCGCGTCCGTCACCCAGCTGCCCGGCCCACACGCCGAACTGATGGCCGCTGTACACGGTGGCCAGTGGTTTCATGCCGGCGAGGCGGGCGTTGCCGCTGAAGGCGTCGAGCGCGGCGGGGCGGGTCCACCAGTCTTCGGGCCAGCCGAGCAGGGCGGCGCAATCGGGGCTGGTCGCGACCCAATGCGGGTCGGGCAGTCCGGTGCCGGGGAGTTCGGTGAAGAAGTCGGGACCGAGTGTCGCGAAGCGATGGGTCCAGCGTTCAGGCTCGGCGCCTGGGAAGTCCGCGTGGAGGGCCGCGTTGAGAGGCGCATTCATTGCGCCAGTTTACCGACCCCTCCATGGCCCTGCGGCCCACGGGGTACCGAGGAGGATGAGGCCCCAGAAAGCGAAAAGGCCCGCAGTGAGGGGTCTCACTGGGGCCGGAGTGGTGCTGGGGGTCCCTGGAGGGGCGCCCCCTGCGCCGCGGAGAGCCCGCGCTTGGCTAAGCGCAGGTTCTCAAGAGTGTCAGCCGAGCTTGAAGCTCGAGACGGTATCGACCAACTGAGCCGACTGATCCTTGAGCGACTCCGCGGCGGCGGCCGATTCCTCGACCAATGCCGCGTTCTGCTGCGTCATCTGGTCGAGCTGGCGCACGGCTTGCCCGATTTCCCCGAGGGTCAACGACTGCGCCGCGCTGGACGCGGAGATCTCGCCGATGACGCGGGTGACGCGTTCGACGCTGGTGACGATCTCGCGCATGGTGGCGCCGGTTTCGCCGACCAGACGGGAGCCGCCGTCCACGCGTTCGACCGATGCCGAGATCAGCGACTTGATCTCCTTGGCGGCCTCCGCGCTGCGCTGCGCCAGCGAGCGCACTTCGCTCGCCACGACGGCGAAGCCGCGGCCCTGTTCGCCGGCGCGGGCCGCTTCCACGGCGGCGTTCAGGGCGAGGATGTTGGTCTGGAACGCGATCCCGTCGATCACGCCGATGATGTCGGCGATCTTGTTGGACGACTGCTGGATCTCGTTCATCGTCGCGACGACCTGCTCGACCATCGCGCCGCCGCGGCCGGCGACCTGCGAGGCCGTCTGCGCCAGGGCATCGGCTTCACGCGCCGATTCGGCGTTCAGCTTCACACCTTCACCAAGCTGCGCCATCGCGGCGCCGGTTTCTTCCAGGCTGCTCGCGGCCTGCTCGGTCCGGTTGGACAGGTCGGCGTTGCCGGTGGCGATCTCGGAGGACGCGTGGCGGACCTGGTCGGCGGACGAGCGCACGCTGGCGATGGTGCTGGCCAGGCGCTGCTGCATCTCCTGCAGCGAGCGGCGCAATGCGGCGACCTCGTCGGTACCGTCCACGTCAGGGCCGCGGCGGCTCAGGTCGCCTTCGGCGATGGCCCGGCTCAGCGACTGCGCCTCGGCCAGCGGCTCGGTCACCGAGCGCGTGATCACCAGCGCGATGCCCACGCCCAGCACGATCGCCACCGTCATCAGCGCGATGACCAGGTTGCGGGTGCTTTCGGCCTCGGCCTGCGCTTCCTTGCGCGCGGCCTGCAGCAGGTCGCGGGTGTGCTCGGCGAACTTGTCGATCGCGGCCAGGTAGTCGTTCATCGCCGGGATCAGCTGCGACGCGGCGATCGGCTTCACGTCGCCGCCGCCTTCCTTGACCTTGATGGCCGCCTCGCGGGCGTCCTGGTACTTCTTGCGGGCCGCGCCGATCTCGTCGATCAGCCGCGCGCCTTCCTTCTCGGTGATGCTGTCGTCCAGCTCCTTCTGGATCTTGTCGATCCGCGCCGACAGCTCCTTCGAGCGCGAGGTGAAGGCCTTGACGAAGTTCTCGTCGTCGACGACCAGCTGCACGATGCGGCGCTGGATGTTGCCCTCGGTCAGGCCCGACCACTGGCGCGAGATCTCCAGCGTGTGCATGTCGACCTCGACCAGGCGCTCGATGCGCTGGTGCAGCATCGACACCCGGATCACGCCCACCGCCGAGGCCACCGCCATCAGCACGATCACCAGCGCGAAGCCGGCCAGCACGCGGCTGCGCAGCCGCCAACGATTCAGGTTCAACATTCCCACAGTCCTTCTTGTTCGCCCGACGTCCCCCGGGAAGGCCGTCGTGTCGTTGCCGACAGGTTTGACAGATGGCGCGATGCTGCCTGCTGGGGGTGAAAACTGATCGATGGATTAGCGGGGTGGCCCGTGAACAAAAGCGCGGAAGGCGATGTCGTGAACCCGCGTGTGGGTGAATCGCCGCAGCTTGTGCGAAATGCGTTCAGCGCCGAGGACCCGGCCCGGGCGGCGGCGGGACGTCGAAGAGGTTGATCGTCTGCGGCTGGTCCATCACCAGGTCCGAGCGCGCGCAGGCGACGCAGGGCAGGATCCAGCCCTCGTCCTTCTCCTCCCGCGACAGGCCGGGCCACTCGATGCGGTACTCGACGCGGCCCGACGCCAGCTTCGCGATGCAGGCGCGGCAGGTGCCGTTGCGGCAGGAATGCGGCAGGCGCAGACCATGGTCAAGCGCCGCCAGCAGCAGCGTCTGGTCCTCGGGCGCGTCGAAGCGCCAGCCCTGGGGATGGAGCTCGACGGCGTGGACGGCCGGCGAGGCCGGGGCGGACGGGGCGTGCGAGGGCGGGGAGGGCGCGCCGGAGTCCTCGGCGGCGTCATGGGCGTGATCCATGGTCGCCATCATGCCGTGCGCTAAGCTTGCCCGATGCCTCACGTCACGACTTCCACACCGGTGGACGGCGGGCCCACCGCCCAGGCCGTCCCAGCCGCCCAGGCCTTCTTCGACCAGCTCAACCGCGATTACGTCGCGGTCCACAAGCGCAAGGAAGACCTGTTCTGGGCCACCTACATGGCCACCAGCGACGACCATGAGGGCTTCGGCCGCGCCGAGACCGACTACAAGGCCTTCATCTCCGATCCGGAGAAGCTGGGCGCGACGCGCGCGCACCTGGCCGCCGTCGAGGCCGTGTTGGAAGCCGCGCCGGGCGGCTCTGCCTCGGGCCCCGATGCGGAGGCGCGTCAGGCGCTGGCCCACGGCCTGCGCGGCTGGCTGGGTCTGTTCGAGGCCAACATCGTCGACAACGACGAAGGCCGACGCCTGATGGCCGAGCTGATCGAGGCCGAGCGCCTGCTCTTCGCCAAGCGCAAGGACTTCGCGCCGACGCACGTCAACGACCGCGGCGAGACCGAGGCCGCCACGCTGACGATGCTGTCGACCAATGCGGCCACCAACCCGGACGAATCGCGTCGCCGCAGTTCCTACGAGGCGCTGCACGGCCTCGAGCGCTGGGTGCTGGAGAACGGCTTCCTGGAGATCGTCGCGCTGCGCAACCGGCTGGCGCGGGCGCTGGGCTTCCCGGACTACTTCGAGATGAAGCTGCGCAAGAACGAGCGCATGACGAAGGCGGAGCTCTTCGGTGTGCTCGACGACTTCGTCGCCCGCACCGAGGCCGCGCAGAAGCGCGCGCATGACGCGCTCGTCGCGAAGCACGGCCCGGACGCGCTGGCGCCCTGGAACCTGCGCTTCCACAGCGCCGGCGACGTGACCCGCCGGATGGACCCGTACATGCCCTTCGGTCCGGCGCTGCGGCGCTGGGTGCGGAGCTTCCGCCGGCTGGGCATCCAGTACCGCGGCGCGACGATGCGCCTGGACCTGCTGCAGCGTCCCGGCAAGTACCAGAACGGCTTCTGCCACGGCCCGCTGCCGACGTGGTTCGACGAGCAGGGCCGCTGGCACGCCGGCGAGATCAACTTCACCGCCGAGGCCAAGCCCGACCAGGTCGGCAGCGGTGCGCGGGCGATGCTGACGCTGTTCCACGAGGGCGGCCACGCGGCCCACTTCGCCAACGTGACGCAGAACTCGCCGTGCTTCTCGCAGGAGTTCGCGCCGACCTCGATGGCCTATGCGGAGACGCAGTCGATGTTCTGCGACAGCCTGCTCGGCGACGCGGACTGGCTCAAGCGCTACGCGCGCACCGTCGACGGGCAGGCGATCCCCGACGAGCTGATCCACGATCGCATCGCCTCGGCGCAGCCGATGCGCGCCTTCGACGAGCGCGCGATCGCCGTGGTGCCGTACTTCGAGGCGGCGTTGTACGCGATGTCCGACGAGGAGCGCACGCCCAAGGCCGTGCTCGCGCTGGCCCGGACGATGGAGCGCCGCATCCAGGGCGTCGATCGCGCGCCGCGGCCGATCCTCGCGATCCCGCACCTGCTGAACCAGGAGTCGGCGGCGTCGTATCAGGGCTACCTGCTCGCGCACATGGCGGTCTACCAGACCCGGGCCTTCTTCCTGCAGCGCGACGGTTATCTCACCGACAACCCGGCGATCGGGCCGGCGCTCGCGCAGGCCTACTGGGCGCCGGGCAACAGCCTGTCCCACGACGCGACGCTGCGCCGGCTGACCGGCGAGGGCTTCTCGGCCCGCTACCTGGCCGAGGCCTGCGACGAGACCGTCGAGCAAGCCTGGGCGAAGGCGCAGGACCTGCTGGCCGCGTCCGAGCGCCGCGGCGAGCGCGCCGACGAGGGCCCGCCGCTGGACGCGCATGTCCGCGTGGTCCATGGCGCGGAACTGCTGGCCGACAACGGCGACGGCGGCGCGTCGGCGGAGCAGGCGATGTTCGAGCGCTTCGAGCACTGGATCAGCGCGAACTACGCGACGCCGCCGGCGCCAGTGGCGGCCGCTGCGGCGCACTGACCGCGTCGTGAAGTACCTGCAGGGCTATTCGCCGGCGCTGGTCGCGCAGGCGCAGCAGATGCTGGACGCGGGCGAGCTCGGGCCGCTGCTGGCGCGCAAGTACCCGCAGGCGCACGAGGTCCGCAGCGACAAGGCGCTGTTCGACTACACCCAGGACCTGAAGCAGCGCTTCATGCGCAACGCCGGGCCGCTGGCGCTCGTCGCCTACGACGCCAAGCTCAAGGTCATCCAGCACGCGCTGGGCACGCACACGCGGCAGGCCGTGGTGCACGGCAACCGGCTCAAGACGCGGCGCGAGATCCGCGTCGCGACGCTGTTCCGCGAGGCGCCGGCGGAGTTCCTGAAGATGATCGTCGTGCATGAGCTCGCGCATCTGAAGGAGCTGGAGCACGACAAGGCGTTCTATTCGCTGTGCCACCACATGGAGCCGGCCTACTCGCAGCTGGAGTTCGACGTGCGCCTGTGGCTGAGCGTGCGCGATCGCGAGGAGAAGCTGGCGAAGGCCGGCACGGCTCCGGTCGCGGGTGCGGGTGCGGGTGCGGGCGCCGAGCCGGCCGAACAGTCCGGGAAGTCCCTGGAATAGGCGCTTCCGCTATGCTCCCGGTCTTTCCAGACCGCCGACCCGCGGCGCCACGAGCGCGGCGGGCTTCCTGCCTCCAATGATTCTGCTGGCGCCCATGGAGGGCCTGCTGGACCACATGCTGCGCGACACGTTGACCCGTGTCGGCGGCGTGGACCGCTGTGTCTCCGAGTTCATCCGCATCACCGACCGGCTGCTGCCGCGCCGCGTGTTCACGCGCATCGTGCCGGAGCTGCTCCACGGCGGACGCACGCACGCCGGCGTGCCGGTGCGGGCGCAGTTGCTCGGCTCGGACCCCCAATGCCTGGCGGAGAACGCCGCGCGGCTCGCCGAGCTCGATCCCGAGGGCATCGACCTCAACTTCGGCTGCCCGGCCAAGACGGTGAACCGGCATCGCGGCGGCGCGGTGCTGCTCGACGAGCCGGAGCTGGTCGGCGAGATCGTCGCCGCCGTGCGCCGCGCGGTGCCGGCGCACCTGCCGGTGTCGGCCAAGATGCGGCTCGGCAACGAGGATCGCGGCCGCATGCTCGATTGCGCCCGCGCGATCGAGGCGGCCGGCGCGTCGGAGCTGGTCGTGCACGGCCGCACCAAGCGCGACGGCTACAAGCCGCCGGCCTACTGGGACCAGATCGCCGTGCTGCGCGAAGCCGTCGGCATCGAGGTCGTCGCCAACGGCGAGGTGTGGACCGTCGAGGACGCGCTGCGCTGCCTGCAGGAGTCCGGCTGCACCTCGCTGATGCTGGGGCGCGGCATGGTGGCCGATCCCGGACTGGCGCTCGCGGTGCGCGCGGCGCTTGGCCACGCGTCCGGCGTCGCCGCGCTGCCCTGGTCGGACGTGATCCCGCTGATGGAGAGCTTCTTCGCCCAGGTGCGCCGCAACGTGGCGACGCGCCACCAGGCCGGCCGTCTCAAGCAGTGGCTGCATTACCTGCGCCGCCGTTATCCCGAGGCGGAAGACACCTACCAGCGCGTGCGCACGATCAACGCGCCGGACGTGCTGGCCATGACGCTGTTCGGCCGTCCGCTCGATCCGACGGCGCCGCCGCCCGATGCGGAGGACGACGACCTCGTCGACGCCTTCAGCGCCTGCGAGGCAGATGAGCGCGCTCCGGGCGAGCGCGCCGCAGACCTCTCCGATCCCGATCAACAACAAGACAGCGACTCGCTGATCGCCGCATGACCGCTTACCGCCTGACCTCGCGCCTGCTGGCGCTCGCCGCCGCATTGGCGCCGGTGTTTGCCGGGGCCGCGACGGCCGCCCCGACCGCTTCTTCCTCCGCCAAGGACATCGTCCCGCTGACGCTGGAACGTGTCTTCGGCGATCCGCCGTTGCAGGGGCGTCTGGTGCGCCAGGCTGAGATCTCGCCGGACGGCGCGTGGGTCAGCTACCTGCGCCCGTCGGAGACCGACAGCGAGCAGCTCGAACTCTGGGCGCAGCCGGCGGCCGGCGGCGCGCCGCGCAAGCTGGTCTCGGCGGCGGACGTGCTCGGCGGTCGCAGCCAGCAACTGACCGAGGCCGAGCGCATGGCGCTGGAGCGCAAGCGGATCTCGCAGGGCGGCATCACCGGCTATCAGTGGTGCGGTCCGTCGGGCAAGGCGCTGCTGTTCCCGCTGTCGGGCGACCTGTACCTGGTGCGTCTCGGCGACCAGGGGCCGACGGCGCAGCGCCTCACCAACGACGAGCAGGTGCCGGAGCAGGATCCGACCTGCTCGCCCGACGGCAGCCGCATCGCCTACGTGAAGGGCGGCGAGCTGTGGGTGCAGGCGCTGGACGGTGACGGCGCCGCGCGCGCGCTGACGAAGGGCGCGACGGAGACGCGTTTCTGGGGGTTGGCTGAATTCATCGCGGCGGAGGAACTCAGTCGACAGCGCGGCTACTGGTGGTCTCCGGACGGCAAACAACTGCTGGCGCTGAACGTCGACGAGCGCGACGTGCCGGTGAAGACGCGGGCGCAGATCTTCTCCGACCGCACGACGATGACGCAGCAGCGCTACCCGGGCGCCGGCGAGAACAACGCCCGTGTCACCGCGTGGACGCTGCAGGTGGCGGACGGCCGCATGACGCCGCTGCCGCTGCCTTCGGACGCCGAATACATCGCCCGCGCCGGCTGGTTCGGCGACGGCACGCCGTGGCTGCAGACGCTGACGCGCGACCAGCACAAGCTGGCGCTGACCGAATACGCGAACGGCGCCGGTCCGGGCCGCACCGTGATCGACGAGCGCGATCCGGCCTGGGTCGAAGTGCACGACGACCTGCAGGAGATCGACGGCCTGACCTTGTCGGGTCAGCCGGCGCTGCTGTGGTCGAGCGAGTCCTCGGGCCGCCGGCAGCTGGTGCTGGTGGACCGCCGCACCGGCGAACGCCGGCCGCTGACGAACGAGCCCGAGCCGGTCGCGCACCGCGTGTGCAGCGACGGCAAGACGGTGGTCTATGCGGCGGCGCGCGATCGCGGCCGCTCGCGCGAGCTGTTCGCGATCGACCTGAACGGCACGAGCCGCCCGCTGGACGGCGCACAGCCGCGTCAATGGCGGGACGCCCGCGGCGACGGAGACTGCGCGCGGGTGCTGGTCACGCGTGGCGCGTGGGGCGAGCCGCCTGCGCTGTCGCTGCAGTCGGTGAAGGCCGGCGCGAAGCCGTTGTCGCTGCCGGGCGATGCGCCCGACGCGCTGTTGGCGCGCATCGTGCCGAAGCCGGCGGTGGTCGACGTCACCGCCGCCGACGGCCGCACGCCGCTGAATGCGCTGTACTTCGCGCCGCTGGACGGCAAGGCCGGTCCGCATCCGGTGATCACGATGGCCTACGGCGGGCCGGGCACCTCGACGACCAATTGGAACTGGAGCCGCGACACGGCGCTGATCGCCTACTGGCAGCGGCGCGGCTACGGCGTGTTCACGCTGGACACGCGCGGCATGCAGAACCGCGACCGCGAGTTCACGCGCGCGCATCGCCTGGCCTTCGGCGCCGTCGACGTGAACGACCTGTTCGCCGCGGTGCGTCAGCTGCCGAAGCAGGTGGCGGGCGTGGACCCGACGCGGATCGGCTTCTTCGGCTGGTCCTACGGCGGCTTCCTGGCGGAACGCGCGATGCTGGACGCCGACACGCCGCTGGCGTCGGCGGTGGCGGTCGCTCCGCCGACGGACTGGACGCTCTACGACACGGCCTACACCGAGCGCTATCTCGGCATGCCGCATGTCGGCAAGGACGGCAAGGAGGGCAAGGACGGTCAAAGCGACGCCTACCGCCAGTCCAACCTGGTGATGCGCGCGAAGCTGCTGACCAAGCCGCTGCTGATCGTGCACGGCACGGCGGACGACAACGTGCTGTTCGAGCACACGCTGCGCCTGACCGAGGCGCTGCAGAACGAGGCGCGGCCGTTCGAGCTGATGATCTACCCGGGCAAGGCGCACGGCATCGCGGGGCGCAGCGCGAAGCTGCACCTGTACCGCACGATCGACGCCTTCTTCGCGCGCACGCTGGCGCGCTGAGCGCGGGCCTCACGAGACAGGAGCGGTGCGATGGCGCTGGTGTATTCGACGAACGGCGGGCGCGTGTGCCCGGACTGCCGGCAGGCGCAGGCCGATTGCCGCTGCAAGGCGCAGGCGGCGAACGCGGTGCTGGGCGACGGCAAGGTGCGGGTGCGCCGCGAGACGGCGGGCCGCAAGGGCAAGGGCGTGACGGTGGTGCTCGGGCTGCCGATGACGGCGGCGGAGCTCACGGAGACGGCCAAGAAGCTGAAGGCCGCCTGCGGCAGCGGCGGCACCGTCAAGGACGGCACGATCGAGATCCAGGGCGATCACCTGGACAAGGTGATGGCCTGGCTGACGACGGCGGGATTCGCGCCGAAGAAGGCGGGGGGCTGAGGCTTCAGGTGCTGCTGTCCGAGCCTGATCCACCGGCACGCCGGGTCGCGATCGCCTTCAGGAGTTCGGACACGATGTGGCTCGCCTCCCGCTGCCGCAGCAGGCGGATTTCCTCGTCGTCCGGCCCGTCGCCCAACTCGAAACGGGCCGTCCCGACCGGACCGTCCTTGAGGTAACCCTCGACGCCGAGGTCGTCCGCAAAATGCCGCGCCAGTAGCTGCAGCGCCTCCTCAATGGCCGCTGCGTACCTGCCCGTCAGCGCGCGCATGAATACGTCGGCCGCGACTTGGAGCGGACGGGCGTGTTCAAGGCAAAACACCAGATCGTGCGCATCCTTGCGCTCCCAGCGCTGGTGGAACGCGAATGCCTTGAGCGTCGTGAATGCCACGAGGTCGGCGTGCTTGAAGCGTTGCGTCACGATGCCGTTCCCGCCCAGCGTCTCGGCTGTGATCGTCGCTGTCTCGAAGTGGTCGAAGACGATCGATGAATGCGGCACGTTGAGCGCGCTGATGTTGCCCTCGGTGGGCAGCGCCTCGACACGCTTTTGCCCGGGCATGTCGGCCAGGAACTCCAGCCGCAGCAGCGTGCGGCCCGTCCGGACCTCCCACCGCCAGTTGATGCGCTGTTGCCGCTCGTTCAGTCCTCGTTCGAAGCCGAGCTTCTTGAGGTTGTCCTCGAGTGAGCGGTAGGCGTCGACCGTTGCAAGCAAGGCGGTCTCGACGACGACGTCGACATCCTGCGTGCCGGCGTGTTCCGGGACCTCCGGTGGATTGCGCTTGACGAGGTAGCGCGGCGTCAGCCCGCCGACCAGGACGACGGAATCGGCCCAAGGTCCAAGTCCGCGCATGAGGGTGACGAGCAGGCGCTCGCAATCGAGGGTGAGATCGGCCGCATAGGCGTCGGCCGTCTGAGGTTTGTTCACGGTGGAGGCTCCTTCGTTCAGAAGCCCAGCACCTGCTCCCGCAAGAATCGGCCGGCATCGGGTGCGCGACCCGGGGCGACCATCAGATCAACATAGGTCTGCACGGGCGAGGCGAGAAGGACTTCGTCCCTCCGCTGTACGAAGCGCAGTCCGGATGGTTCGACTTCGATCACATTCAGGTTCGAGCCCTGCTGCACTTCCCGCAAGCCGCATCGTGCGATGGCCCGCTCCAGCGCCGCAGGGGTCGCGCGCAGAGTCGCCACGCTCCATTGGGTCAGGTAAGGCGCATAGATCTGCGCCGCCGCTTCGCTCGTGATCGCATAGCCATCGGTGGAGTCGGCGTCCCCGGCGAAAGCGCTCGCGGCGAAACGCAGCAGATCCTCGCCTTTCTGTCCGGGTACGAAGAACCGATGCACGCGCCGATGACCCAGTTGGTCCTGCTCCTGTGTCACCC
This sequence comes from Mitsuaria sp. MSU3D, assembly GCF_056867975.1. Taxonomy (NCBI): domain Bacteria; kingdom Pseudomonadati; phylum Pseudomonadota; class Betaproteobacteria; order Burkholderiales; family Sphaerotilaceae; genus Roseateles; species Mitsuaria sp. MSU3D. Next base: position 122,282 of record NZ_CP200314.1, read on the forward strand.
AGGCGTCGAGCAACGCGGGCGCCTTTGCCAACTTGCGAACCTTGGTCGGACCGCTGCCCTGCGTGTCGACCCACTCGTCTGACTCCAGGTGCGCCAGCAGCTTGGACACGCTCGCCGGCGAGATGCCGCTGGCCGTGGCCAGCTCGTTCACGGAGCACCATCGATCCGGCGCGAGCAACAAGGCATGGAGCACGGGCGTGCGCGCGGAGGAGAACAGCTTGAATCGAGAGGGTCGAACGGCGCCGAGGACCGGGCTGGGGTCGAGATCGACGATGACGTAGATGTCCTCAAACGGGAGCCGCAACTTCCCATCGGCTGAGAAGCTGCCGGTCCCCGACTCGAGCAGCAGCTCCCGAGCGCCTGGCGAGATGAGATCTGCGACCACGACGACGTGCTGCCCCTTTTCGCGCCGGACGATGAGATCCCGGGCTTGTTGGGGATAGACCTTCGATTTCACGTCGACCAGCAAGGTCAACCTCCGCCCGGCCACATGGAGATCGATCGAGGCGTCGTGCCCCATGGCGTGAGCCGTAGCGCTGGGTTTCACGTGCGACACATGCGGCAGCTTGCCAAGCGCTTCGCCGAGCGCGACGAGCTGAGCGCGACTGCGGTTCGACGGTCGAAGTGAAGCCATATTTCGTTTTTTGCCCTTATTTCGTCACGAGTAAATAAGACTAGTATGCGAAATATTGACGTCGGATTCAAGCGCGATCGGCGGCGCGGAGAGTCAGCGTGTGCCAGCGCGTCCCTGTCGCGTTCAGCACCGCGTCGCTCACTGTGTGCGCGGCGAGTGAGAAACCTATGGTCGCCAGCAGCGCCGCCACGCGCGCCGGCGCGTGATTCGCGAAGCTGCGGCCGTCGACGTCGCGGCCCTCGGCCAACGTGCCGTCGCGTTGCTCCGGCAGCGCCAGCAGCATCACCGCGCCCTCCGCGGCCTGCTGCCCGTCGGCTGAGCGCCGCAACATGGCGGCCAACGCGGACAGCGCGCCAGGGAGGTCGTCCGCGCCGACGTGCATGAGCACCGCGCTGCACACGACGCCATCGAATCCGTCCGGAGCCACATCGCCGAAGGGGCGTCCCAGGTCGGGCAGGGCGCCGTCGCGCAGTCGGCCCGCCAGTTCCGGGAACTGCACGAGCGCGCGTTCGCGCATCTCTGCGCTTGGCTCGACGCCATAAGCGTCCAATCCCGCCGCCAGCATGCCGGCGACATCGCGCCCCGCGCCGGCGCCGACGTCGAGCACGCGGCTGCCGCGCGGCAGCGCCGCCTCGACGACGGGCAGCATCGCGCTGCGTCGCGACTCGGGCTGCGAGGCGAGGCGCCCGGCGTAGCGCCGGTAGAAGTCGTCGGTGCGAGGGTCCATGGATCCATGATGCCGCAGCTCCGCGCGAGCGTCGGGCAGGGCGTCGGGCGGACGTCAGGCAGACGTCAGGCGATACCTGAAGCAGGACCTTGGGCGCATAGCGTCACGCGAGTGAGGGGGCGGGTTGGAAACAGTCGCGCGACTTGCGACGTTTGCACGCGCGGTGCTGGAGGCGGCGTCCTAATGTTGTCTCGTCCGGCCCCACCTCCCCGTGGGCCGCGGAGACCGTCCATGAGTCCTTCCCAGTTCGGTGCGCTCCAGCGCGAATCAGGCTCCCGCAGCAATCACGCCCACGTCCATGGTCACGGCCATGGCCGCTACCTGCTGCGCTTCGAGTCGCTGTTCCACTCCGGCCGCGGCCTGTCCTTCCCGTGCGACGAGCGCGGCCAGGTCGCACTCGACCAGCTCAGCGAGCAGGCCCGCGAGAACTACCTCTTCGCCCGCGCCGTCGTCGGCCACGAGTACGCGACGCCGGTGGTCCAGCGCTGCGACGACTGAGTCCTTGACCGACGTCGATGCGCTCAGTGCGCCCGGTGCGCTCGATGCGCTCGGTAGACCCGGCCGACCAGGCGGTCAACGCGCCGTGAGTTGCGCCGCGTCGTACTGCCCCAGCACCCATTGCAGGCCCGCCAGGTGCTGCTGGTCGTGGCTGCACAGGTAGTGGATCAGCGACTTGAAGGTCAGCGGACCATACCCTTCGAAGCGCGCGCGACGTGCCAACTGCTCCGGCGTGATCGAGGCCAGCAGCGCCAGCGTCTCCTGGCGCGCCGCCGCGAAGGCGGCCAGAGCGGCCGCCGGATCGTCCTCCCCGTAGCGGCGCTCGCGCGCCAGCGCCTCGGTGTCCAGCGAGGGCAGCACCGGATCGTCTTCGCCCAGCGTGCGGCGGATGCGCTGCTGGTAGCCGTCGATCTCGATGTCCCGCACATGGCAGACCTGTTCGATCGCGGTGAGCGGTTCGCTCGGCACGCCGTCCCATGAGGACGGTGCCCAGTGGCGCGCTTCAACCGGGAAGAGCGCGAAGTGCGCCGCCAGTTGCGCGGGGAAGGCCGCCAGCGCGTCCAGCGTGACGGCGTCGATGGCGGAGCGGGACAAGGCCCCGGATGAGGCGCGGGACGTGACGCCGGATGGAGCGAGGGATGAGGAGGGCATGGCGTTGGCTGTCATGCCGGCGATATTAGGGCGTCGGTCTGCGGGACAATGCCGCGTTTTCCGATTCCCTTAGAACGCCCCCGTGATGAGCGACACCATGAGCGACACCACCCGCCCCGAACTGCCCGACCACCTGTCCATCGACCCGCGCAGCCCGCATCACGTCGCCGCCGTGTTCGAGCACGACATCGGCATCCTCTTCAACGGCAAGGAACGCAAGGACGTCGAGGAATACTGCGTCTCCGAAGGCTGGATCCGCGTTCCCGCCGGACGCACGCTGGACCGCAAGGGTCAGCCGATGATGATCAAGCTCAAGGGCAAGGTCGAAGCGTTCTACAAGTGACGATCAGCTTCTCGGCCAGCTGATCGCCACCCACAGGCCGCCACCTTCGCGGTTGCCCATCGCGATGCGGCCACCGTGCGCCTCGGCGATCTCGCGCGCGAGCGCCAGGCCGAGCCCGCTCCCGCTGCGCTTGGTCGAGTAGAACGGCATCAGCGCCTGCGACAGCTGCGCCTCGGTCATCCCGGGGCCGCAGTCGCCGACCTCGATGCGCCAGTCCTCGCGCGCCGCGCCGACGCTCAGGCTCACGCCCTCCGGCGCGCTGCCGGACTCGTGCGCGTTCTTCAGCAGGTTGATCAGCGCCTGCTCCATCTGCGCCGCGTCGAAGCGCCCCGGCACCGCAGGCAGCCCGCCGATCAGCGCGAACGGGTAGTGCGCGCCCAGCGACTCGATGAAGGGCGACCACTCGACCGGCGCCAGCACGGGCGCCGGCAGCTTCGCGAAGCTCGCGTAGCCGGCCAGGAACTGGTGCAGGTGTTTCGCGCGGTCGCCGATGCTGGCGAAGACGCCGGGCACGCGCTCGTGCATGCCGCGCCGCGACAGCTCCGCGCCGCTGTGCGCCAGCGACGAGATCGGCGCCAGCGAGTTGTTCAACTCATGGCTGATCACGCGGATCACGCGCTTCCAGCTCGCCACCTCCTGCCGCGACAGCTCCTTCGTCATGCGGCGCAGCAGGCGCAGGCGGTGCGGCTGCCCTTGCAGCCGGAAGTCGCGCATCGACAGGTGGTAGCGCTCCTCCTGCCCATCCTGCATGACGCTGAACAGCCCGTCCTGTGCGCCCGCGAAGGCCAGGCGGAGGTCTTCGGGCGCGTCGACCAGCAGTTCGTCGAGTCCGCGACCCGCCAGGCTGCGGCCCTGGTCCATCAACTGGCGCGCGGCGATGTTGGCGTAGGCGATGCGCTCGTTCGCGTCGGTCAGGAGCAGCGCCACCGGCGTGTTCTGCACCACCGTGTCCAGCAGCAGCTCGCGCTGCGCAAGGTGGCGCCGCTGCTCGCGCAGGGCCAGGCCCAGCTCGCTGTGCAGCCGCGTGAGGGTCGACAGCTCCGCCAGCCCGCCGGGAGGATCGGCGGCAATGCCGCTGCCGAACTCGCCGTCGCGGTAGCTGAGCACCGTGCTCTCCAGCGCCCGTAGCAGCCGCGCCAACGGCATCAGCAGCAGGCTCGCCAGGCCCCAGACGATGGGGAGCATCAGCAGGAAGGTGAGTCCGACCGCGGCGGCGCTCCAGGTCGCCGGCGCGTCGTGGCCCAGGGACCGCAGCAGTTGAGGCACCGGCCACAGCGTCAGGGTCAGGTGGATGGAGACCGCCGCGACGGCCGCGGCGATCAGGCACAGCGCCAGCCGCATGTGCAGCGAGCGATGCCAGCTCGCGTGCCGGTTGGCGCGCCCCGTGGCGTGCCCGGTCGGGCCCGGCGGCGCCTCCTTCATCCGGCGTCCAGCCCGTAGCGCTCCATGCGCCGGTACAGCGCCTGGCGCGACAACCCCAGCGACTGCGCCGCGCGGCTGACCACGCCCGACGCCGAGGCCAGCGCGGCCACCACGGCCTCGCGGCTGGGCTCGTCGAGGTTGCGCGAGGCCAGCGGCGAGGTCAGCGGCGAGAGGGCCGGCAGTGCCAGGTCTTGCTCCCCGATGACGCGGCCCGGCGCCAGCAGCGCGGCGCGCTCGATGGCGTTCTTCAGTTCGCGGACGTTGCCCGGCCAGGGATGCGCCATCAGCGCCTCGCGCGCGCCGTCGCTGAGCGCCGCGCGGCCGGCCAGGAAGTGTTCCGCCAGCGGCAGGATGTCGGCCACGCGCTCGGCCAGTCCCGGCAGGGCGACCTCGATCACGTTGAGCCGGTAGTAGAGGTCTTCGCGGAAGGTGCCGGCGCGCACCATCGCGCGCAGGTCCGCGTTGGTCGCGGAGATCACGCGCACCGTCGTCTGCCGCGTGCGGCTCGAGCCGAGGCGTTCGAAGCGCCCCGTCTCCAGCACGCGCAGCAGCTTCACCTGGCCGGCCAGCGGCAGGTTGCCGATCTCGTCGAGGAAGAGCGTGCCCCCGTCGGCGGTCTCGAAGCGGCCCTCGCGGGCGCGCGCCGCGCCGGTGTAGGCGCCGCTCTCGGCGCCGAAGAGCTCGGCCTCGATCAGCTCGCCCGGCAGCGCGCCGCAGTTGATCGCGACGAAGGGACCGTCGGCCACCGCCGAGTTGGCATGCACGATGGCCGCGACGCGTTCCTTGCCGCTGCCGTTCGGGCCGGTGACCAGCACCGGCGCCGCCGAGCGCGCGACCTGGCAGGCGAGCTCCAGGCAGCGCAGCAGCGCCGACGACTCGAAGACCAGGCCGTCGAGCCGATAGCGGCGGCGCAGCTCGTCGCGACGCTGGCGCTGCTCGTGCCGGCTCTCGCGCAGCGCGCGGCCGTTCTCGGCCAGCTCCAGCAGGTTCTCCACCGTGGCCAGGAGCTTGGCATCGTCCCAGGGCTTGGCGAGATAGTCCGCCGCGCCGGCCTTCACCAGCGCCACCGCCTGCTCCAGTTGCGTCCAGGCGGTCAGCAGGATGATGGGCAGGTCGGGATGGCGTCCGCGCAGCTGCTGGAAGAGCTCGCGGCCTTCCTCGCCCGAGGTCGTGTCGGCGCTGAAGTTCATGTCCTGGATCACCAGGTCGACGCGGCGCTGCGCCAGCAGCGCCAGCCCCTCGGCCGGCGAGGCCGCGTAGAGCGCCTCGATGTCGTGCAGCGAGAGCAGCAGCGACAGCGCCTCGCCGACGCCGGCATGGTCATCGATGATCAGGACGGTTCTCATTGGAGGCGCAGCATATCAAGTGGAAACCGGCGCGAAGGGCCTCGCGCCGGTGAGGTTCCCGCGCTGAGCGAGGGAAGCGGAACGGCCGCGTGCGGGCCGTCGGTCGTCAGCCTCCGCGCAGCGCGGCCACCGGCGGCAGTGCCGCGGCCCGACGCGCCGGCGCGAACACCGCGATCTGCCCGAGCGCCCACAGCACCACCGCCCCGAGCGGCAGGTAGACGAGCGGCAGGCGCGGCAGCTCGTAGCTGCGCATCAGCAGCAGGCTGATGCCGTACGCGCCGATCATGCCGAGCACGATGCCGGCGGTGGACAGCAGCAGGTTCTCGGTCTGGAAGTAGCGCAGGATCTGGCCGCGCGTGGCACCCAGAGCGCGCCGCGTGCCGATCATCCGCGTGCGCTGCTGCACCCAGAAGCTGGCCAGTCCGACGATCCCGAAGGCCGTTACCACCAGCAGCCCGACGCAGACGCCGGCCAGCAGCTGGATCATCGAGCGGTCCTGGCGGTAGTAGTCGTTGCGCTGCTTGATGAAGGTCTCCTGCTCGCGGATGACGCGACGCAGGCCCGGGCTGTTGCCGAGCAGCTTCTCGCCCGCCGCCTTCAGCACGGCCTCGGGGTTGGCGCCGGGCGCGACACGGATCATGAAGGTGCCGCCGCGGAAACTCGGTTGCACCGGCATCAGCATCGTGTGCAGTGCGTTCTCGTCCTGCGAGCCCGGGCTCGGCGAAGCCAGGTTCTCCACCACGCCGACGATGCGTTGCGGCTCGTTGCCGTAGACGTAGATCGCCTTGCCCAGCGCCGACTCGCCGGGGAACAGCCGTTCCGCCATGCGCTTGTTGATGATCGTCGCCGGCACGCGCGGGTCGGGGTTGGTGTCCAGGGTCGAGCCCAGCACGAATTCCTCGGGCTGGAAATCGCGTCCCTCCACCAGGCGCAGCCCCATCGTCGAGAGGAAGCCCGGTCCGGCCGTGTAGTGGCCGGCCACCACGCGGCTGGAGGTGTTGCGGTCCGCGGTCAGGCGCACGCTGGAGTTGTTGGAGTTGCGGCCGAACGGGTACTGGTTGGTCAGGCTGGCCGACACCACGCCCGGGACCTGCCGCAGCGCGACGAGGTCGGCCTGCGTCTGCGGCTCGGGGTTCTCGACCCGGGCCATGCTGGAGAGGGAGAGCACCACCAGCGCGTCTTCCGCCATGCCGGTGGGGGCATAGATGCGTTCGATGCGCTGGGCGATCAGGAACAGGGCGTTGCAGACGATCGCGCAGGTCAGCGCGATCTGCAGCACGATGAGCCCGGCGGCGGTCTTGTGACGCTTCAGCGTCGAGAGGATGGGCAGGATGTCCATGGGGCGGTCTCCTTGACTCGTCGGTAGTGCGGCGGCGCGTCCGTGCGGCGGCGCCGTCAGTGCGTCATTGCGTCTTGAGCTGGATGGCGGGCGTGATCTGGCACGCGCGCCAGGCGGGCAGCAGGCCGGCCATCACGCTGGCCGCCAACGAGACGCCCAGCGTGGTCGCGAGCATCTCCCAGTCCAGCTGCGCGAGCTGGGCGTAGTCCGACGGGTTCTGCCGCACCACCCACAGTCCGACCCAGGTCAGTGCCAGGCCCAGCAGGCCGCCCACCAGGCCGAGCGTGCCGGCCTCGACGAGGAACTGCAGGAAGATCTGCCGCCGCGGCGCGCCGAGCGCGCGACGCACGCCGATCTCGCCGCTGCGGCGCAGGCACTTGGCCAGCAGCAGGCCCACGGTGTTGGTCAGGCAGACGACCAGGAAACCGAAGGCCAGCCACACCTGCAGCCGGATGTCGCTGGGCACGACCTTGCGCTGGTTCAGCCAGTCCATCACCGAACTCAGTTTCGGATTGGCGGGCCGCTCGAACCGGCCGGCCTCGCGCTGCTGGTTGGAATACTGCGTCAGGTAGGTCCGGTAGTCCGCGAGCTGCAGCGGCGTGTCCAGCTGGACCCAGTACTGCAGCCAGGCGCAGGGCGTGTTGAGCGCGCGGGGATCCTGGCCGTTGGTGTCGCCCCAGCAGCTCATGTTGCCGGCACCGCCGAAGCGCAGTCCCAGCGAGGTGGACAGCGGGATGTAGGCGTCCGCCGGCTTGGCGTAGGCGCCCAGCGTCAGGTCGAAGAAATGCGGCGCGGGCCGCCACGGCTTGAGTACGCCGACGATGGTGAAGTCCTTGTCCCGCAGCCGCAGCATCTTGCCGCGGCTGTCGGCGCCGCCGAAGAGCTTGTCGTTGAGCTCGCTCGAGATCACCGTCACGCGCGCCTCGGCGCCGTCGTCCGCGGCCGTCCAGCCGTTGCCGAACTTGAAGGGCGTCTCGAACATCGCGAAGAAGTCGGCGGAGGTGAATCGCGCCCCGGTGAAGAACGGCGGTTGCGCCGCATCGCCGGAACCGGCGGGGTCGATCGCCAGGAACGCGCCCGTCATCACCACCTGATGCACGCCGCGCTTCTCGCGCAGCAGCGATTCCGCGTCGAAGCGGGTCAGCTGAAGCACCGGTTCGTCGCCGGGCTTCCAGTCCCGCTTGGTCTCGGCGTCGAGCTGCACGTTGAAGAGCCGGCCGCTCTTGTCCGGGATCGGATCGCCGGACATGACGTGGAACACCGTCAGCGTCGTCATGCAGGCGGCCACGCCCATCGCGATCGACAGCAGCATCAGCGCGGTCAGGCCGCGGTGGCTGCGCATGGCGCGCAGGGCGAGTTCGAGGTAGTAGGTCAGCATGGGGGTCCTCTCTCAGCTCACGGCTTGACGGGCACGGGATTCAGCAGCGTGTTCACGGACGCCAGCTCGGGTTCGCCGAGCGCGCCGGCCGCCTGCTGCAGCAGCAGCTTGGACAGCACGTACCGGTGGCGCGCCTGCTCCCAGGCGTTGCGGGCGTTGCTCTGCGTCTGGATCGCCAGCAGCAGGTCGGTCATCGTGCGCAGGCCCAGGTCCAGGCCGCTGCGCGTGGAGGCCAGCGCCTTCTCGGCGGCCTGCACCGCGGCGCCGGCCGTGCGCATCTGGCTCAGCGCGGACAGCACCGCCTGGTACTGCGCCTGCGTCTCGCGCGTCATGGCCCGGCGGGCGCTCTCGAGGTCGTCGCGCAACTGCTCGCGCTGGAAGATCGCCTGGCGCTTCTGCGACTCCGTCGCGCCGCCGGCGAAGAGCGGGATCGTCAGGCGCAGGCCCACGGTCGTCGTGTAGCGGCCGGCATCCTGCGGCGCGACGGCCGGGCCGGACAGCCGCTGACCGTCCAGGCCGGCGCTCAGTGTCGGCAGGTGCGCGGCACGCGCGGCGGCGACGCGCTGGTCGCCGGCGCTCACCGCCAGTGCGGCGGCCTGCAGCGACGGGTTGTCGCGCAGCGCCTGCGTCACCCAGGCCTCGGGATCGGCCGGATCGGGCATCAGCATCGCGAGGTCGGGCGCGAGCGGCTTGAGCTCGCCCGGCATGCGGCCGGTGATCTGCGCCAGCGCCTGGCGCGCGTCGAGGAGGTCCTCTCGCACCGACGCCGTGTTGCCGCGCGCGAGCTCGTAATACGCGCGGCCCTGCTCGACGTCCAGCGACGCGGACAGCTGCGCATCGAAGCGCGACTGCGCCTGCGCGACCTGCTGGCCGTACACGTCCTCGATCGCCTGCGCCGTCTGCAGCGTGGCCTGCGCGTTCAGCACGCCGAAGTAGGCGCGGGCGACGCGGGCGCACAGGTCGGCCTCGGCGGCGCGCACGCGGGCGTCCTCGGCGGTGACCAGCGTCTTGGCCGCATCCCAGCTGCGCAGCCGGCTCAGATCGACCAGGACCTGGTTCAGGCTGTGCGTCAGCTGGTGCTGGCGGCCGTCGTCGCGGGTGTGGGATTCGCTCAACTGCGCGGACCACTGCGGCAGCAGCTGCGCGCGGGCCTGGACGGCGAGTTCCTGCTGCTCGCCGCGCACGGCGCGGGCGCCGGCCAGCACGGGGTCGGCGGCGCGGGCCTGCGCGTAGATCTCGAGCAGGTCCTCGGCCGCGGCCGGCAGGCAGCAGCCCGCGCAGAGCAGGGCTGCCGCGAGCGCCGGCAGCACCGCGCGCCTCGAAGGGATGGGCAGTCTCATGGTCAGGCTGAGGCTCAGGCCGAGGTCGGCGTGGTCGGGGTGACGGGCTTGGCGGCGCGCAGCAGCTCGGGGTCCATGTGGAGCTCGGCGGCGATGTCGACGACCTGGCCGTCGATCACATGCACGTTGCGCTGCGCGCGCGCGGCGAGCTGCGGATCGTGCGTGACCATGACGATGGTGGCGCCGTCGCGGTGCAGTTCCTCGAGCAGGTCCATCACGCTGCGCGCCATCGCGCTGTCGAGGTTGCCGGTCGGCTCGTCGGCGAGCAGCAGGCGGGGCGAGCCGGCCAGCGCGCGGGCGATGGCCACGCGCTGCTGCTGGCCGCCGGACAGCTCGGCGGGGTAGTGGCGCTCGCGCGCGGACAGCCCCACGCGGGCCAGCGCGTCGCGGGCGCGCTGCTGGCGCTCGGCGGCCTTCATGCCGCGGTAGCGCAGCGGGACCTCGATGTTGTCCAGCACGTTGAGGTCGGGGATCAGGTTGAAGGCCTGGAAGATGAAGCCGATCTTCTCGTTGCGCATGCGCGAGCGCTGCGTGTCGTCCATGCCGCTGACGTCCACGCCGTCGAGCTGGTAGCGGCCGCCGGTGAAGGCCTCCAGCAGGCCGGCGATGGTCAGGAAGGTCGTCTTGCCCGAGCCCGACGGCCCGGTCACCGCGACGAACTCGCCTTCGCGCACGTCCAGGTTGAACTCGCGCAGGGCGTAGGTCTCGATCATTTCGGTGCGGTAGACCTTGGAGAGCGATTGCATCTTCAGCATGAGGTTCCTCGCGGGCGGTGATGGGGTGGGAATCGTTGAAGGAGGGGTGGGGATCGGAGCGGCGATGCCTGAAGGGCTCATGGGCTGAGCGTGACGCGCTCGGCGCCCTCGAAGGCCTGGGTGCCGGAGACGATGACCTGCTCGCCGGGCTTGAGGCCTTCCAGGATCTCGACCTTGGACAGGCTCTGCGCGCCCAGGCGGATCGGGCGCTTGACCGCCTGGCCGTCCTGGACGACGTAGACGAAGCGGCCTCCGCCGTCCTCGACGAAGCTGCCGCGTGCGACGGTGAGCACCTTGTCGCGGCGGTCCAGCAGCACGCGCACCGACAGGCGTTGGTTCTGCCGGAGCTGGTCGGGCGTGGCGCCGTCGAAGCGCAGGCGTGCGGCGACCTCGTTGTTGACGACCTCCGGCGACACCGTGCTGACCAGGCCCTTCCACTGCCGGCCGTTACCGGAGATCTCGCCGGGCATGCCGATGGCGAGGTCGCGGGCGAAGCTCTCGGGCACCTGCATCTGCACTTCCAGCGCGCTCAGGTCGACGACGGACAGCAGGCCCGTGCCGGCGGCGACGTTGGCGCGTTCGGCCACCAGCAGCTGGCCGACCTGGCCGTCGACCGGCGAGTGCAGCTCGAGTTCCGCGACCTGGCGTTCCAGGTCCTTGACCAGCAGTTGCTGACGCTGCAGCGCCTGCTGCTTGGACTGGAGCTCGAACTTCAGGCTGTCGTCCTTCAGACCGAGGCCGGCCTGCGCGTGGGCGGCGGTGATGCGGGCCTTCTCCATCGCGTCGCGGGCCTTCTCGACCTGCATGCCGGCGACGGCGCCGGCCTCGTAGGCCTTGGTCTGGCGGTCGAGGTCGTTGCGGGCCGTCTGCAGGTCGATCGCGGCGTTCTCATACGTGGAGCGCAGGGCGGCGCGCTGCTCGCGGCCGTCGACCTCGGCACGCAGCGCCTCGGTGCGCAGCGCGTCGGCGTTGCTCTGCTCCTGGGCGAGCTTGGCGCGCAGGTCCGGGCTGTCGATGACGCCCAGCAACTGGTCCTTGGCGACCTTGTCGCCGGCCTTGACCTTGAGCACCAGGTTGCCGCCGTGCAGCGCGTAGACGGTGGGGCTCATCGCGGCGACGACCTTGCCTTCGCCGGCCACGTCGCGCACGAGCGGGCCGATCTCGACGGGGGCGACGGACAGGCGCTGCAGGCTGACCGAATTGCCGCTGCCCATCATCCGCTGCACGGCGGGCGCGGCGGCGACCGCGGCGATCAGCAGCCCTGCGCCGGCCAGCGCCAGCCACAGGCGGCGGCGTCCCTGGGGGCGGGCGAGGGGAACGTCCTGTCCGGAGGTGTCGCGAATCATGAAGGTGTCCGAGGGTGGTCCGTGTGATCGATGCCGCACTTGTTCGCAAGGGGCGTGCCACACGGCGGACCCGTGGATTCCCGTTTGAAATCAACGGGTTGTCGATCGGCACCCAGCGCGGGTCAGTGTCCGCGGACAGTCGGCGGACGCTGGGTGGACAGACCCGGACAGGTCGTGTGTCCGCGCGAACGTCCGCGGCCCGGGCAGGGCATCGGCTGACCCGTCGATGGGAGCCGCCCCTCGGGGCGCGGCATGCTCGCGCGATGGCGCATCGCTGGAACGCTCCGGACACTGGCGGCTTGTCCCACTGCATGGAGCATCGCCATGTTCAACAACTTCTTCTTTGGACCGTCCGTCCCATTCGTGCCGCTCATGCCGCTCATGCCGGTCACGCCGGTCATGCCCGTCCTGTTCTCCCATGGATGCGGGTTCAACAGGTACGAGCCTGGGTCGACGTACACGCCGACCACCTGGGACTTCGGTCCCTACACGGGCCTGGGCTTTCGATCCGGCGCCTGCCAGGATGGCTTCGCCGCGGGCGCTCCCCGTCTGGAGCAGGCGTTGGAAACCTTCGCCTCGGCGCTGAGCCAACTGGGCGCCTGGGTGCGCGCGCAGCACTCGACGAAGGGCGTCGATGCCGTCGACGTGAATGAGGCGGCCCTGCCGCCGATCCTCGTCAAGGAAACGCCCGACATGTTCCGCCGGTCCAAGGGGGAGCCGGCCCTCAGCCGACCGGCCGAGCATGAGCACGCCGTCGAGAAGGCGGCGGAGCTCGCGTATGTGGCGGCGGGTGGCGTGACGGCGGGCGTGATGGACACGCTCGCCGTCCCTGCCTACCCGGTGGTCTGAGCGGCGCGGCGCGCCGCCTTTACTTCCCGAAGCTGTCCCGCAGCCCGGTGATCTTGTTGAACACCGGCGCGTCGGCCCGATGGTCGACGCGATCGGCGACGAAGTAGCCGTGCCGCTCGAACTGGACCTTGGTGTCCGGAGCGGCGTCTTTCAGCGAGGGCTCCAGGTAGCCGCGCGTCACGCGCTTGGCGTCCGGGTTCAGCAGCTCCAGGAAGTTGCGGTCGCCGGCGTCGGGCTGGGCCTCGGTGAACAGGCGGTCGTACAGGCGCAGCTCGGTGGCGATGCCTTCATGCGCGCCGACCCAGGTGATCACGCCCTTGACCTTGACCGCGTCCGCGCCAGGCGTGCCGCTCTTCGTGTCCGGCACCAGCTTCGCGAGCACCGCGGTGATGGTGCCGTCGGCATCCTTCTCGCAGCCGGTGCACTCGATGACGTAGCCGTACTTCAGCCGCGCCTTGTTGCCGGGGAACAGGCGGTGGTAGCCCTTGGACGGGACCTCCATGAAGTCCTCGCGCTCGATCCAGAGCTCGGGGCCGAGGCTGAAGGCGCGCGTGCCGAGTTCCGGCACATGCGGATGGGCGGGGGCTGAGCACGGCTCGCGGTGATCGGTCGAGCCGAAGATCTCCGCGTAGTTCTTGAGCTTGAGCTTGACCGGATCCAGCACCGCCATCGCGCGGGCGGCCTTGCCTTCGAGGTCGGCGCGCAGGTAGCCGTCCAGCACCGAGTACTCGATCCAGGCGTTCGTCTTGGACGCGCCGGTGCTCTCGACCATCGCGCGGATCGCTTCGGGCGTGTAGCCGCGCCGGCGCATGCCGACCAGCGTGGGCATGCGCGGATCGTCCCAGCCGTCGACGTGGCCTTCTTCGACCAGCTGGCGCAGCTTGCGCTTGCTGGTGACGACGTAGGTCAGGTTCAGCCGGCCGAATTCATACTGATGCGGCAGCGGGCGGGCGAGCAGGCCGCCTTCGGCCAGGTGCTCGACCAGCCAGTCGTAGAACGGGCGCTGGTCTTCGAACTCCAGCGTGCAGACGCTGTGCGTGATGCACTCCAGCGCGTCCTCGATCGGATGCGCGTAGGTGTACATCGGGTAGATGCACCACTGGTCGCCGGTGTTGTGGTGCGTCGCGCGGCGGATGCGGTACAGCGCCGGATCGCGCAGGTTGATGTTGGGCGACGCCATGTCGATCTTGGCGCGCAGCACCATCGAGCCGTCGGGGTGCTTGCCGTCGCGCATCTCGCGCAGGCGGGTCAGGTGTTGCTCGGGCGTCCGGTCACGGAAGGGGCTGTTCTTGCCCGGCGTGCCGAAGTCGCCGCGGTTGGCGCGCATGTCCTCGGGGGACTGCTCGTCCACGTAGGCCAGGCCTTGCGACACCAGGTACTCCGCGCCCCGGTACATCAGGTCGAAGTAGTTGCTGGCGTAGAAGAGGTGGCTGGTCTCGTGGCCGCCGGCGTCCGCGGCGTCCCAGCGCCAGCCCAGCCACGCGACCATCTCCTTGATCGCGTCGACGTACTCCTGCTCTTCCTTCTCCGGGTTGGTGTCGTCGAAGCGCAGGTGGCAGATGCCGCCGTAGTCGCGCGCGAGGCCGAAGTTCAGGCAGATCGACTTGGCGTGGCCGATGTGCAGGTAGCCGTTGGGCTCGGGCGGGAAGCGGGTGCGGATCCTGGCCGGGTCCAGCGGACCGGCGGCGTGATGCGCCGCGTCGCCCGGGCTGCCGCCGAAGTGGCGCGCCGGCTGGAAGCCCTGTTCCAGGTCGCGCTCGATGATGGCGCGCAGGAAGTTGCTGGGCTTGACGGCGGCGTCCGTCTTGTCGGGCGCGGGAGCGCCGGCGGTCTTGTCGTGGCTGGACATCGGTGGATGAAGTCTCAAGGAAGGCCGTGGATTCTACGTGGGGGCCGACGCGCTCACTCTCAATGGGCAGATGTTCGATCAGCGGCGTCGCTGCCGGCGTTCGCCTGGGGCGGATGCCGCATCGAAGCCGGTGACACCCTTCGATGAGCGGGCGGCGTATCCGGCGACGGGCGGTGAGGGTCATGGAGGCGGATCAGCATCTCTTTGAGACTGCCAGGTTCTTCATGCGACAACCTGAACACACGCCGATGCGAGCTTCCAGAACTGCGACCCCGACGTCTTCCTTGCGCTTTCAAACACCGGATCCGCGCCAGCGCCGCGTCGTCGACCCGGCGGCCGAGTCCGCGTCCGCCCCAGCGCCTTCCGACGAGCCCGAAGCCGAGGCGTCGGCAGGCACGGAACCGGAGCGCGTCGCTCCAGTCGCCGGCGACGCGCCTGAACAGGCCGATCGCGAGGCTGCGTCAGGGTCCGCCTGCAACGCCGATGGCGCGATCGACAAGGCCGTTCCCGCCCTGGTGGCCGGGCTGGTGGGTGCCGCGTTGACCGCGGGCTCCGCGACCGTCCTGGCGGGGGGATCGGGGCCGACGCCGCCCATGCCAAAGCCGACGCCGGAGCCGAGGCCGGAACGGCTGCCCAGGCCGAAGCCCGATCCCACGCCGGAGCCGAAGCCGGAGTCGGCTTCCGATCCCCAACCGGATCGGAAGCCCGACGCCACGTCCGATGCCATCCTGGACATGGATGACAAGTCGCCGGGCCGGCCGCTGCCCGCCACGTCGGAACTGGCATTGCATTCGCCGCACGCGACGATGGATCGCCTGCTGGGGGCGGACGTCGAGGTGCTTGTCGATGGCATCGACAAGGACGGGAAGGGCCAGACCTATCCCTATCCCGGGGACGACATCTCCACCCGCTTCGACTCGCGGACCCTCGTCACGGCGAACCACGGCACGGACCTGACGATCCACCTGGCGTCCGGAGCGACCTTCGTCCTCTGACCTCAGCGCTCCTCGGGCCAGTGACCGGCGCACCGGGGACGGGTCAGCGCCGTCCGGCGTCTCACATCGCCCGGAACAGGTGCCCGTACATCCGGCTTACCGCCAGCTTCTCGGGCCGGCGGCGCAGCCGGAGGGTGAGCTTGCCGGTGTCGTCGCGGAGGACGCGCTCGATGGCGTCCACGTGCACGATGTGCCCGCGGTGCACCTGCCAGAAGCGGTTCGCGTCGAGCTGCGGGAGCAGCTCGCGCAGGGAGATCCGCACCAGGTATTCCTGATCGGCGGTGAGCACGCGGACGTACTTGTCCGCGGCCTCCAGGTAGACGACGTCGTCGACCGGCACCAGCACGATGGACTCGCCGACACCGACCTGCAGGTGGCGCAGCGTCGCTGCCGTGTTCCCGGCTGCGGCCGGCGCGCCGGACGGCGCGGAGGCAGTCGCCCCGCCCGCCGTCGAGTGCGCCCCGACGCCCAGCAGCCCGCGCAGTTGCTCGATGGCCGACTCCAGCGCCGCGGGCGGCTGTTGCCGCTGCGCGAGCGCCGCTTTCAATCGCGAGACCGTCTGCCCCAGCCGCTCGCGCTGCACGGGCTTGAGGACGTAGTCCACCGCCGCGCGATCGAACGCCTGAAGCGCGAACTGGTCGTAGGCGGTCACGAACACCAGCAGCGGAAACGCCGCGCCGCCGGGTCCTTCGTCGTCCCAATCGTCGGCGAGCTGCGCCGCCGCCTCCAGGCCGGTCATGCCGGGCATGCGGATGTCGAAGAAGCAGACCTCCGGCCGGTGCCGCAACGCCAGCGTCACGGCCTCCTCGCCGTGCGTGGCCATCGCGACGACCTCCAGCTCGGGCCAGAGCGCCTTCAGTTCCTGCCGCAGGTGCGCGGCCAGCAGTTCCTCGTCTTCGGCGATCAGGGCGGTGGGCATGGATGTTTCCTCCAGAAGGGACGGATCGATTCAGCGCGTGACGCAGGGGCCGGGCCTGGACGCCGATTCCGAGGCGGACCCGGATGCAGACCCGGATGCGGGCGCGGGCGCGGGCGAGGGCAGCGGCATGCGGATCCTCGCCCGCGTGCCGCCGCCCGCCGGGCGGGACAGGTCCAGCCGCGACAGCTCCAGCCGCGCCTGCGGCCCGCAGGCGACGGCCAGCCGGTCGCGCACCTGCACCGTGCCGAAGCCGCCCTCCGGCGACCGCGCCGCCGCGGCGTCGAAGCCCGCGCCGTCGTCCTCGACGTCGAGCAACAACTGACCCTCGGCCTCGACCGCCCGCACGCGCAGCGTGCCGCCGCCGACGTGCGGCTCCAAGCCGTGCTTGATCGCGTTCTCCACCAGCGGCTGCAGCAGCAGCGGCGGCACCGGCACCTCGCGCAGGGCCTCGGGCAGGTCGAACTCGAAGCGCAGCCGCGACCCCATCCGGACCTGCATCAGCGCCAGGTAGTCGGCCAGACGGGCGAACTCCTCCTTCAGCGGATGGCGTTCGGCGCGGGAGGCCGACAGCGTCGCGCGCAGGAAGGCGATCAGGTGGTCCAGCATCGCCTGCGCCCGGTCCGCGTCCATTCCGATCAACACGCGCAGGTTGGCCAGCGTGTTGAACAGCATGTGCGGCTCGAGCTGCGATTCGAGCAGCCGCAGCTGGGTCTCGGCGGCCTGGCGGCGCAGCGTCTCGGCGCGTGCCTCGGCGGCGGCGATGCGATGGCGGGACAGGAAGAACAGCGTCGCGCCGAAGCCGGGGATCAGCGCGATCACCATCACGCTCAGCACGCGACGCAAGGGGCTGGAGAGCAGACTCTTCTCCTGCAGGCCGGTCACCATGTTGCCGACCTCCACGCCCAGGCTGTAGCCCACGCCGGTGCCCAGCAGCAGGCACAGCACCATCAGCGGCCAGCCCGGCCAGTCGAAGGGCTCGGCCGGCGCGCGGCCGAAGCGGTCCAGCAGCCGCCAGCGGATCCAGCCCAGGCCGTAGCGCAGCAGGTTGATGCTGGCGGCGCAGAACAGCGAGATGAAGAAGCAGTAGATCAGCGTCGGGCCGAAGGGCTGGCTGAACACGATGGTCAGCGCCAGGGAGATGACCAGGGTCAGTGTCAGCACGATGAGCACGTGCCGGACGATCCAGCGCACGGGCGGGGAGAGGGGCAGGGTGCTCATGGGGTCGGAGTGTCGGCGATCGCGGCGAGGGTCGGAACTCAGGCCGGCACTCAGGCAGCGACCGCGTCCGACGTCTGGGGACGGTGGCCCAGGATGTTGATCGCCCGGCCCAGGAAGGCGCCGCTGAACAGGCCGAAGGCGGCGCTGAACCCGATCGCATAGGCGGTGTTGTGGGCGTAGTCGGGGTGCAGCGCCAGGCTCATGCCGGAGGCGAACTTCAGGACGAAGATGCCCAGCATCAGCCCCATCGGCACCCAGCTGCCGGGGACGAGGAAGCGGCGGCTGGCGGCGTCGTAGCGCACGTTGCCGGGCCAGCGCAGGGCGCGCAGCGCCAGCACGCCGACGACGATTCCGCCCAGCCAGGCCAGACCCGGCAGGCCGTCCAGGCCGAAGCTCTTTTCCACGCCCCAGGCGCCGAACACCAGCCACAGCGCCGGCAGCACGATCAGGCGCTTGGCGCGCACCGCGGTGGCGGTGCTCTGCTTGAGGCCGAAGTACAGGATCACCACGAGGATCGCCCAGACGAAGCCGGGGATGTGGGACAGGATCTGAAGCGGGGTGGGGTGCATGGCGGGCTCCGGTGGAACAGGCGTTGTCGATGGACGCGACTGTCCCGAAACGGTGCTCCCTTGCCCAGCGTCTGGCGACGAAGCGCCGAAAACCGGCGCGAACGACCTCCGTACGTCGCCACCCGAAGTCCTCGGTCGCAGATCCGGGGAAGTGCGACAGTGGTCGGGGACGGTGAGGTGTGGGGTTTCCGCGCTGGCCGCGGGGGCCCCATACCTCGGCGGCCTACGCCCCGCTCGAGGCAGGTGGGCGGTCTACCGCTGGAGCGGGGCTCTCAGCGTCGACGCTTGGTCGATCCGCCGCCCAGCAGGCTGCCCAGCACGCCCCGGACGATCTCCCGACCCACCGACGAACCGATGCTGCGCAGCGCCGACTTGGCCGCCGTCTCCGCCAGCCCCTCGTGACGCCCGCCGCGCGGGCCGGTGCTGCCGAACAGCACGTCCTTCAGCCCGCCGAGCAGACCGCCACCGTCGTCCTGCGCGGGTGCGGGGGCGGGCGAACCGCCGCGGCCCGTGGTCGGCGCGTGGCGCAAGGCCTGGTCCGCCTCGTCGGCCATCGACCCGGCCCCGGCGCCACCGCGCGGCGAGCCGGCCTGCGACGGCTGCGGCGCCGCGTCGGCGGACGTGGCGGCCCGGCCGGTCAGCTTTTCATACGCCGACTCGCGGTCGACGTGCTTCTCGTAGACGCCGGCGACCAGCGACCCGGCGATCAGTGCCTTGCGCTGCTCCGGCGTGATCGGTCCGATCTGGCTGCCCGGCGGGAGCACGAACACCCGCTCGGTGATGGCGGGCCGGCCCTTCTCGTCGAGCAGGCTGATCAGCGCCTCGCCGACGCCCAGCTCGGTGATCGCCATCGCGATGTCCAGCCCCGGCTTCGGACGCATCGTGTCCGCCGCCGCCTTGACCGCCTTCTGGTCGCGCGGCGTGAACGCGCGCAGCGCGTGCTGCACCCGGTTGCCCAGCTGGCCCAGCACCGTGTCGGGGATGTCCAGTGGGTTCTGCGTCACGAAGTAGACGCCGACGCCCTTCGAGCGCACCAGCCGGACCACCAGCTCGATGCGCTCCACCAGCGCCGCCGGCGCGTCCTTGAACAGCAGGTGGGCCTCGTCGAAGAAGAACACCAGCTTGGGCTTGTCCAGGTCGCCGACCTCGGGCAGCGCCTCGAACAGCTCCGACAACATCCACAGCAGGAAGGTCGCGTACAGCCGCGGCGCGGCCATCAGCTTGTCGGCCGCCAGGATGTTGATGACCCCGAGTCCATCCGACGTCTGCATGAAGTCGTGGATGTCGAGCATCGGCTCGCCGAAGAACTTGTCGCCGCCCTGCGCCTCGATCTGCAGCAGTCCGCGCTGGATCGCGCCCACGCTGGCCGCGGAGACGTTGCCGTACTGGGTCGTGAACTCGCTGGCGTTGTCACCGACGTGCTGCAGCATCGCGCGCAGGTCCTTCAGGTCCAGCAGCGCCAGGCCGTGGTCGTCGGCGATCTTGAACACCATCTGGAGCACGCCGCCCTGGGTCTCGTTGAGCCCCAGCATCCGCGACAGCAGCAGCGGTCCCATGTCGGAGACCGTCGCGCGCACCGGATGGCCTTGTTCACCGAACACGTCCCACAGCGTCGTCGGGCAGGCGATGGGCGCCGGCGGTTCGAAGCCGCGTTCCTTCAGCACCGCCAGCAGCTTGGCCGACGGCGCGCCGGCCTGCGAGATGCCGGTCAGGTCGCCCTTGACGTCCGCCATGAAGACCGGAACGCCCAGTTGGCTGAACGATTCGGCCAGTTTCTGCAGACTGATCGTCTTGCCGGTGCCGGTCGCGCCGGTGATGAGACCGTGGCGGTTGGCCAGCGCGGGCAACAACTGGCACTCGATGTCGCCGTGGCGGGCCAGCAGGATCGGGTCGGCCATGCGGAAGTCTCCAGAGGCAAAAAAGCTAAAATCGCAGTCTAACGAAGCAACCACCGCGCCGGCCCGGAGAATTTGTTCCAGGCCGCGTCACAGGAGAACGAGGACATGGCAGGGCATTCCAAATGGGCGAACATCCAGCACCGCAAGGGCCGCCAGGACGAGAAGCGCGGCAAGGTCTGGACCCGTCTGACGCGTGAAATCATCGTCTCGGCCCGCGCCGGCGGTGCCGACGTGGCGATGAATCCCCGCCTGCGCCTGGCCATCGAGAAGGCCAAGGCCGCCAACATGCCGGCCGACAACATCAAGCGCAACGTCGACAAGGCCACCGGCAATCTCGACGGCGTGACCTACGAGGAAATCCGCTACGAGGGCTACGGCATCGGCGGCGCCGCGATCATCGTGGACTGCATGACCGACAACCGCGTCCGCACCGTGGCCGAAGTCCGCCACGCGTTCAGCAAGTACGGCGGCAACCTGGGCACCGAAGGCTCGGTGGCCTTCCAGTTCAAGCACTGCGGCCAGCTGGTGTTCGCGCCGGGCACGTCGGAGGACAAGGTCATGGAAGTCGCGCTGGAAGCCGGCGCCGAGGACGTCCTGACCGACGACGACGGCGCCATCGAGGTGCTGACCGCGCCCGCCGACTACGAAGCCGTCAAGAACGCGCTCGAGGCCGCCGGCCTGAAGCCGGAGATCGCCGAAGTCACGATGCGCGCCGAGAACACCATCGAGCTGACCGGCGAAGATGCCGCCCGCATGCAGAAGCTGCTGGACGTGATCGAGGACCTGGACGACGTCCAGGACGTCTACAACAACGCGAGCCTGTCCGAATGAAGGTCCTGGTCCTTGGCAATGGTGGCCGTGAACACGCGCTGGCCTGGCGGCTGGCGCAGGGCGAGCGTGTCACCCAGGTCTTCGTGGCCCCCGGCAACGGCGGCACCGCGCGCGACCCGCTGCTGAAGAACGTCCCGATCACCGACGTGAAGGCGCTGGCCGACTTCGCCATCGAGCAGAAGATCACGTTGACGGTCGTCGGCCCGGAAGCCTTCCTGGCCGCCGGCGTCGTCGACGAGTTCCGCGCCCGCGGCCTGCGCATCTTCGGCCCGACCAAGGCCGCCGCGCAGCTGGAGAGCTCCAAGGCCTTCGCCAAGGAGTTCATGAAGCGCCACGGCATCCCGACCGCCGCCTACGAGACCTTCAGCGACGCGACCCAGGCGCATGCCTATGTCGACGCGCAGGGTGCCCCGATCGTCATCAAGGCCGACGGCCTGGCGGCGGGCAAGGGCGTGGTCGTCGCGATGACGCTGGCCGAGGCGCATGAGGCGATCGACTGGATCCTCGCGGACAACAAGCTCGGCGTCGTGCACAACGAAGGCGGCGCGCGCGTCGTCATCGAGCAGTTCCTCGAAGGCGAGGAAGCCAGCTTCATCGTGCTGTGCGACGGCCGCAACGTCCTGCCGCTGGCCACCAGCCAGGACCACAAGCGCCTGCTCGACGGCGACCAGGGCCCGAACACCGGCGGCATGGGGGCGTATTCGCCCGCGCCGGTCGTGACGCCCAACGTCCACGCCAAGGCGATGCACGAGATCATCATGCCGACGATCCAGGGCATGGCCCGCGACGGCGCCCCGTTCACCGGCTTCCTGTACGCCGGGCTGATGATCGACGCGCACGGCCAGCCGCGCACCGTCGAGTTCAACACCCGCATGGGCGACCCCGAGACGCAGCCGATCATGATGCGGCTCAAGAGCGACCTGTTCGAGGTGCTGATGCACGCGACCGACGGCACGCTCGACCAGGTCGAGCTGCAGTGGGACCGCCGCGCGGCGCTGGGCGTCGTGATGGCCGCGAGCGGTTATCCGCTGTCGCCGCGCAAGGGCGACGCGATCTCCGGTCTTCCGGAGGACGGCGAGGAGGCCATGGTCTTCCACGCCGGCACCACGATGCAGGACGACGGCCAGCTGGTGACCAGCGGCGGCCGCGTGCTGTGCGTGACGGCGCTGGGCGAGGCCGTGCGCCACGCGCAGCAGCTGGCCTACCAGACCGCGCAATCGATCCAGTTCGACGGCAAGCAGTACCGCCAGGACATCGGCCATCGCGCCATCAAGCGCTGACTTGACGTGGCCCCTTCCGCTCCCCGCCGATGGACCGGCGCGCTGACGCCGATGCCCGGCGGCAGCGCGCTGGCGCGCGCCGTGCTGGGCGCCTTCGGCTGGCGCATCGTCTGCGACGGCCTGCCGGCGAAGCAGGGGGTCGTGATGGTCTATCCGCACACGTCGAACTGGGACTTCCCGGTCGGCGTGCTGACGAAGTGGAGCCTGGGCTTCCAGCTGAAGTTCTGGGCCAAGGACAGCCTGTTCAAGCCGGCGGTCGTCGGCCGCTGGATGCGCGCGATCGGCGGCGTGCCGGTGAACCGGCGCTCGGCCAACGGCATGGTCGCCGACACGGTCCAGCAGATGCTCGAGGCCAAGGCGCGCGACGACTCCTTCTGGCTGATCGTGGCGCCCGAGGGCACGCGCGGCCATGTCGATCACTGGAAGTCCGGCGCGTACCACGTCGCCGTCCAGGCCGGCGTGCCGGTCGGGCTGGCCTCGTTCGACTTCTCGACGAAGCGCGTGCTGTTCACCGACTTCGTCGAGGTCAGCGGCGATCCGGCGCAGGACTTCGCGCTGTTCGCCGAGGTGCTGGGCGGCCGCCAGGGCAAGCACCCCGGGAACGCCGGAGCGATCCGGTTGAAGACTGACCCCCGACCGGCGTCCCCCCCAGCCGCCCACCCCGCATTCCACCCCGAAGCCGCCAAGGACGGAGATCCCCGATGAATACGCAACTGGTGCGCGATTACCTGCTCGGTCTGCAGCAGCGGATCGTCACGACGCTGGAGCGTCTGGACGGTCAGGACTTCATCACCGACGCCTGGCAGCGCGAGCCCGGCGGCCGCCTCGAAGGCGACGGCCTGGTGCGCCTGATCGAGAACGGCGCCGTGTTCGAACGCGGCGGCGTCAACTTCTCGCATGTGCGCGGCCGCGTGCTGCCGCCGTCGGCGACGGCGCATCGGCCCGAGCTCGCCGGCGCGCCGTTCGAGGCGATGGGCGTGTCGCTGGTGCTGCACCCCCACAACCCGTTCGTGCCGACGGTCCACATGAACGTGCGCATGTTCGCGGCGCTGCCGCCCGACCGCGAGCCGGTCATCTGGTTCGGCGGCGGCATGGACCTGACGCCGTACTACGGCTTCGAGCGCGACGCGCAGCATTTCCATCGCACCTGCCGCGCGGCGCTGGAGCCGCACGGCGACGCGCTTTATCCGCGCTTCAAGCAGTGGTGCGACGAGTACTTCCACCTGAAGCATCGCAACGAGCCGCGCGGCGTCGGCGGCATCTTCTTCGACGATTTCGCCGAGGGCGGCGTCGAAAAGGCGTTCGGCATGGTCCAATCCGTCGGCGACGCGTTCCTGCCCGCCTACGAGCCGATCGTCGATCGTCGGCACGGCCTGGCCTACGGCGAACGCGAGCGCGACTTCCAGGAATACCGGCGCGGACGTTACGTCGAGTTCAACCTGGTCTTCGACCGCGGCACGCTGTTCGGGCTGCAGTCGGGCGGGCGCACCGAGTCCATCCTGATGTCGATGCCGCCGGTGGCGCGCTGGCGCTACGACTGGCAGCCGGAGGCAGGCTCGCCCGAGGCGAAGCTCTACAGCGACTTCCTCCGCCCCCGCGACTGGGCGGACGAAGTGCCGACGCACCTGTGGTTCTGAAGGGACGCGAGTGAGCGACAGCGCTGCCGAGGGGCCCTCGAACGGCTTGAACCACCCGGACCGCCCGGACCGGGCACGGCAGGTCGGATGGTTCGGCGGGTCCTTCGATCCGGTGCACCGCGCGCACCTGGCGCTGGCGCATGCGGCGCTCGACCAGCTGGCGCTGGACGAGGTCCGCTGGATCGTCGCCGGGCGACCGTGGCAGAAGTCGGGCCGCCAGATGGCGGACGCCGCGGACCGCGCCGAGATGGTGCGGTTGACGATCGCGGGGGCGGGCGGGGATCCGCGCTTCGTCCTCGACGATCGCGAGATGACACGCGCCGGGCCGAGCTACACGCTCGACTCGGTGCGCGAGTATCAGCAGGAGCGCCCCGACGACGCGCTCTGGCTGATCCTCGGGCAGGACCAGTTGGCCGGCTTCCCAAGCTGGAACGGCTGGGAGGAACTGGTCGAGCGCATGGGGCTGGCAGTCGCGGCCCGCGCGCAGGACAAGGTACAGGCGCCGGCGGCGCTGCTGGAACGGCCGCATCGGCTGGTCCGGCTGACGATGCCGGCGCTGGAATGGTCATCCACCGAGGCCCGCCGACTGGCGGCCGAGGGCGCTGACGTAGGGCCCGTGGTGGGCGACGAGGTGGCGGGTTATATTGCCCGGCACCGTCTCTACAGTGAGAACTGAATGGACATCAAGAAACTGGAACGTGCCATCGTCGATGGTCTTGAGGATGTGAAGGGCCAGGACATCCTGGTCTTCGACACCGAGCGCCTGTCGCCGCTGTTCGAGCGCGTGATCATCGCCTCGGGCACGAGCAACCGGCAGACCAAGGCGCTGGCCTCCAGCGTGCGCGAGACGGTCAAGAAACGCGGCATGCAGGTCATGCGCACCGAGGGCGAGGACAACGGCGAATGGATCATCGTCGACTGCGGCGCCGCCGTGGTCCACCTGATGCAGCCGGCGATCCGCCAGTACTACCACCTGGAAGAGATCTGGGGCGGCAAGCCGGTGAAGCTCAAGCTGGGCAACAGCGGCACGAAGCTGGTGAAGGCGTCCGAGCCGATGGACGACGAGGACGACGCGCCGAAGGCGAAGAAGTCCTCCGCCAAGAAGGCCGACAAGGCTGACAAGGGCGCGGACAAGAAGGCCGACAAGAAGGCCGAGAAGGCTGAGAAGGCCGAGAAGGCTGAGAAGGCCGACAAGAAGTCCACCAAGCTCAAGTCCGTCGACGGCGAGGCGATCGGCGCCGCGTCCAAGAAGGCCCCGACGCGCGCGACCGGCACGAAGTCCGCCGCCGCGAAGTCGGCGACGAAGGCCGCGCCGGCGAAGTCCGCCGCGACCAAGTCCGCCAAGCCGGCTGGCAAGCCTGCCGCCAAGAAGACGAGCATCAAGACCACCGCGGCCGCGGCCAAGCCTGCCGCCAAGACCGCCCGCAAGCCCGCCGCCACCAAGGCGCCGGTCGAGACGGTGAAGGTCGGCAGCAAGAAGCCGGCGACGAAGAAGGTCTCGCCCAAGGTCGCCGCCGCCAAGCCGGCGGCCGCGGCGAGAAAGCCGGCGGCGAAACCGGCGGCCAAGTCGGTGTCCAAGCCCGCCGCCAAGAAGACGACGGTGAAGACCGGCACGAAGTCCAAGGCCAAGGCCTGACCCCGTGCGCCTGGTGTTGTGCGCGGTCGGCCAGAAGATGCCGGCCTGGGCCGATGAGGCCTATGAGGATTTCGCCAAGCGCTTCCCGCCCGAGATGCGGCTGGAGCTCAAGGCGGTGAAGGCGGAACCGCGCACCACCGGCAAGTCGACCGAGCAGCTGATGGCGGCCGAGGCCCAGCGCCTCGACGCCGCCTGCCCCAAGGGCGCCAGGCGCGTGGTGCTCGACGAGCACGGCGAGCGCGTCACCTCGAAGCAGCTCGCGCAGCGGCTCGAGACCTGGCGCGGCGACGGGCGCGACGTCGCGATCTTCATCGGCGGCCCGGACGGGCTCGACGCCAGCATCAAGTCGCGCGCCGACGAGAAGCTGCGCCTGTCCGACCTGACGCTGCCGCACGCCTTCGTCCGCGTGCTGCTGGCCGAGGGCCTCTACCGGGCCTGGTCCGTCATGGAAGGGCATCCTTACCACCGCGAATGATCGCCGCGAGTGAGCCGTTCCGAGGATCCGCCTCGCCGATCGGCCTCGATCCCACTTCGACACGCCATCGCCTCCGCAACGCTTCAGCGCCACGACATGACTGCCGTCCCTTCGCCCGACTTCGTCTACCTGGCGTCCCAGAGCCCGCGCCGCCGGCAACTGCTGGAACAGATCGGCATCCGCCATGAACTGCTGCTGCCCGGCGCCGAGGAAGATGCCGAAGCGCTCGAGGCCGTGATCGACGGCGAATCGCCCGACGCCTACGTGAGCCGCGTCACCGCGGCCAAGCTCGATGCTGCGCTGCAACGCCGCGAACGCCGCGGCTTGCCGCAGGCGCCGGTGCTGTGTTCGGACACGACGGTGGCGATCGGCGATCGCCTCCTCGGCAAGCCCGACGACGCCGCGCATGCGTCGGCCATGCTGGCCAGCCTGTCCGGCCGCGAGCACCGCGTGCTGACGGCCGTCGCCATCGGCACGCCGGACGGCCGCGTGCTGAGCGCGGTCAACGTGTCGCTGGTGCGTTTCGCCGAGATCGGCGACGAGCGCCTGCGCGCCTATGTGGCTTCCGGCGAACCCATGGGCAAGGCCGGCGCCTATGCGATACAAAGTCAGGCCGCCGCCTGGATCGAACACATCGCCGGCAGTTATTCGGGCATCATGGGCCTGCCGTTGTTCGAAACGGCTCAGCTGTTGCGGGAGGCCGGTGTCGTTGTCTGAGACCGGAGCGCGGCGCGGAGCCTGACGAAGCATCAAGAGCGGACCCTGGACCGACAAAGCTTTCCGTAAGGCGACTCGAGCGTTGCCGCCAGCCCCGAGGCTGACGAGAGCGCTGGAGTACAAGAACATGGAAGACATCCTGATCAACTGGACCCCGCAGGAGACGCGGGTGGCTGTGGTCGAGAACGGGGCCGTGCAGGAACTGCACATCGAACGGACGCTGGAACGCGGCCTCGTCGGCAACGTCTATCTCGGCAAGGTCGCGCGGGTGCTGCCGGGCATGCAGTCCGCCTTCATCGACATCGGGCTGGAGCGGGCGGCCTTCCTGCATGTCGCGGACCTGCACCTGAACGGCGTGAATCCCCGCGGCCATCACGGCGCGCACGGGGACGGCACCCAGGCCGTGCCGATCGAGCGCCAGGTCTACGAGGGCCAGGCCTTGACCGTGCAGGTCATCAAGGACCCGATCGGCACCAAGGGCGCGCGGCTGTCGACGCAGATCTCGATCGCCGGCCGGCTGCTCGTGCACCTGCCGCAGGACAACCACATCGGCATCTCTCAGAAGATCGGTTCGCCCGAGGCGCGCGACGCGTTGCGGGCGCGCATGCAGACGCTGGTCTCGGCCGGCGTGCAGGACGGCAACACGGGCGGCTTCATCCTGCGGACCAACGCCGAGGAGGCCAGCGACGAGGAACTCGGCGCGGACATCGGTTACCTGCGCAAGACCTGGAACTCGATCCGCGAGAAGTCCTTGAGCCTGCCGCCCGGCAGCCTGCTGTTCCAGGACCTGAGCCTGGTCGAGCGCGTGCTGCGCGACCTGGCCAGCGACCGGACCAATTCGATCCGGATCGACGCCAAGCTCCAGTACGACGTGGTGCGCCAGTTCGGCGAGACCTACATGCCGACGGCGACCGCCAAGCTGGAGCTGTATCGCGGCGAGCGCCCGATCTTCGACCTCAACAACATCGATGCGGAGATCGCCCGCGCGCTGGCGCGGCGCGTGGACCTGAAGTCAGGCGGTTACCTGATCATCGACCAGACCGAGGCGATGACGACGATCGACGTCAACACCGGCGGCTTCGTCGGCGCGCGCAATTTCGACGACACGATCTTCAAGACCAACCTCGAGGCGGCGGGCGCCATTGCGCGCCAGCTGCGGCTGCGCAACCTGGGCGGGATCATCATCGTCGACTTCATCGACATGACCCGCGAGGAGCACAAGACCGCGGTGCTGCAGGAGTTCCGCAAGCAGCTCAGCCGTGATCGCACCAAGGTCACGATCGGCGGCTTCACGCAGCTGGGGCTGGTCGAGCTGACGCGCAAGCGCACGCGCGAGTCGCTGGCCCGCATGCTCTGCGAGCCGTGCCCGACCTGCGAGGCCCGCGGCCAGGTCAAGACCGCCCGCAGCATCTGCTACGAGATCCTGCGGGAGATCCTGCGCGAGTCGCGCCAGTTCAATCCGAAGGAGTTCCGCGTGGTGGCGGCGGCCAACGTCGTCGAGATGCTGCTCGACGAGGAGAACCAGCATCTGGCCGGGCTGTCGGACTTC
Organism: Mitsuaria sp. MSU3D; assembly: GCF_056867975.1. Classification (NCBI taxonomy): domain Bacteria; kingdom Pseudomonadati; phylum Pseudomonadota; class Betaproteobacteria; order Burkholderiales; family Sphaerotilaceae; genus Roseateles; species Mitsuaria sp. MSU3D. Next base: position 150,483 of record NZ_CP200314.1, read on the forward strand.
ATCGGCAAGCCGATCTCGCTGACCGCCGAGCCGACGAACCAGACCGAGCACTACGACATCGTGCTGATGTAGGCCCGGGAGGGCCGGCCGAAGATCGCGGCGGCGCAGGTCGACGCCAGCGGCCAGGGCACGGTCGTCAAGCCTTCCTCGAAGCCGTGGAGCGCGAGCGCCGTGGCCTGGTACGCGGGCATCGCGGGCGCATGGTCATGGATCACGCCGGCGGTCGCGGTGGCCGCGGCCACCGCCGCATCGCGCACGCTCATCGGCGACTGCTCCAGGTACGCCAGCACCGGCAGGGTGAGGCGCTCGTGCACTTCGACGAACGCCAGCCGGGACAGTGCCGCGCTCTTGCAGTGATGATCGACCTCGTCGAGGTGGAGCGCATGGCCGAGCTGCTGCAAGGTCGCCAGCAGGACCTCCCGCAGCCGGGCACCGTGAAGCTCGGCCTCTTCCGACGGCAGTCGCATGCCCGGCGCGAGCGTGGCGATGTCGACGCGGAAGCTGCGGAACATCAGCAGACCCGCCAGCCGTGCGGCGCCGAGGATCTGCGTCTGCGCGTGGGCGAGGCCGTCCTCGATCACCAGCCGGGCGCGGACCAGCCGGTGGAAGTGCGCGGTCGCCGCCACGACGTGCTTGAAGGAAATGCCGGTCATCGCGAGGACTCCTTGGGGATCCGTTCCCACAGTTCCGTGCCGCTCTGCGCCAGCGCGAGGCGCACGCGGGCATCGGACACGACCTGCCCCCAGACCGTGCGCAACCGGGCCGCGAGTGCACCGGGCAGTCGCGGCGGTGCGAGCAACGCGTTCCAGGCCGGCACGTCGCGCATGTCGAGGTCGTCGAAATCCGCACGATCCGGCGGATCGGCCAGTGCCGCACCGGCCGCGAACCGGGGATCGGCGATCGACGCGGGGAGGGCGCTGGCCACGCCGGCCAGGGACGGCGGCGTCGACAGCGGCGTCAGCCATCGACCGAACATGCGCGGCGGGAACACGGTGACGAACGGGAGCTGGCCGACACGCGCGATCGGGGTGAAGTCCTCCGCCGAAGCGGTCGGGGGCTGGAACGGGTCGTCGGCCAGGCGCGCGGGGCGCTCCAGCAAGGTGCTGCAGGTCAGCAGCAGCATCCGTCCGTCGGGTGGCGCGCTCGCCACCTGGCGCGACGCGACGTAGCCCTGGCGGTCCGGGAGATTGCGTACCAGCACCTGCTCCCCTGAACGCTCGCGCCAGACCAGCGCCATCGTGCGCGCGACATGGTCCGGTCCGCTGCCGGCACTGAACGGGATCACCAGCGTCAACGACCCTTCACGGGTGTCCGTGGCGGGGGGCGGCGTCTGGGCCAGTACGGCCCGGTAGAGCCCGATGCACACCAGGCACACGATGGCGATCAGCCACGCCTGGACCGTGCCGCCCATGCGCGGCAGAAGCAGGCGGCCGACGAACGACCACCAGGACCAGGCGGGCGGGCGATGGACGGAGGGCGGCAGGGACATGACTTCCTTTCGGTGGTCGCGCCGGGGCGCGCGGGCGAAAGAAGTGATTCTGGGAAAAGGCCGGATCCGACGCCATGACTGCAATTGATGGAACGCGCCGTTGAAATCAACTGGTTCGAGTAGTCGGCCAACTTGTCCATGCAGGGTGGCGCGCTGCTTGCCGAGGGCCTTGCCCTTTGTAACCTCGCCGATCCGAAACACCCGTTCAGGCCTCGGGCACAATCAGGCCTCCATTCGTTCCGCAAGCCGATGAGCACCAAGACGATTGCCACCCCTTCCGCTCTTCTTCCTCCCGGCATCGGCGCGCTGACGCGCCGTGGACTGCTCGGCGGCATGGCCGCAGGGCTGGCGATGCCGGCGCTCGCGCAGTTCCGGGTCGAGATCGCCGGTGTCGGCGCCACCCGGCTGCCGATCGCGATCAGCGACTTCAACAACGAATCGGCCACCGGCCAGCCCCTGGCGGCGATCATCCGCGCCGACCTCGAGCGCAGCGGCCAGTTCAGCATCGTGCCCGGCCAGGCCGGCATGAGCGAGACCTCCCAACCCCAGTTCGTCGACTGGCGCGCGCGCGCCGCCGACGCGCTGGCGGCCGGTTCCGCGACGCGCCTGGCCGACGGCCGTTTCGACGTGCGCTACCGCCTGTGGGACGTCGTCAAGGGCACGGACCTGGGCAGCGAGAGCGTCCCCGTCGTCGCCGGCGACCTGCGCCTGGCGGCGCACAAGATCGCCGACACGATCTACCAGAAGCTCACCGGCGAGCGCGGCGTCTTCGCCACGCGGCTGGTCTACGTGAACAAGGCCGGCCCGCGCTACTCGCTGCGCGTCGCCGACGCGGACGGCGAGGGCGAGCAGACCGTGCTCAACAGCCCCGAGGCGATCATTTCGCCGGCCTGGTCGCCGGACGGCAACGAGGTCGCCTACGTCAGCTTCGAGTCGCGCAAGGCGGTGGTCTGGATCCAGGACCTGCGCACCGGCAAGCGCCGCAAGGTCGCGGACTTCCGCGGCACCAACAGCGCGCCCTCGTATTCGCCGAACGGCCAGCAACTGGTGGTCACGCTCTCGCGCGAAGGCGGCTCGCAGCTGTACCTGATCAACAAGGACGGCTCGGGCGCGAAGCGCCTGACGCAGACCTCGGCCATCGACACCGAGGCGACCTTCTCGCCCGACGGCGCGCAGATCTACTTCGTCAGCGACCGCGGCGGCGCGCCGCAGATCTACCGCATGCCGGCCGGCGGCGGCAACGCGGAGCGGGTCACCTTCAGCGGCAACTACAACATCAGCCCGTCCATCAGCCCCGACGGCCGCACGATGGCCTATGTCACGCGCGTGGGCGGCGGCACCTTCAAGCTGTGCGTGATGGACCTCGGCGGCGGCCAGGTCCAGCAGATCACCGACACGAGCGACGACGAGAGCCCCAGCTTCGCCCCGAACGGCAAGCTGATCGTCTACGCGACACGCGCCGGCGGCCGCGACGTCCTGATGACGACGACGCTCGACGGCAAGGTCAAGGCGAAGCTGGCCACGCCGGGCGTCTCGGACATCCGGGAACCCGCGTGGGGCCCCTTCGGCAACTGAGGACCTCCGGTGCCGAGCGCTCGCACGTCCGGGAAATCGACGCATTTCGCAACGCCGGGCACATGGATTGCCTACGTTGGCGTCGCGCTTCGCCCATCCCGTGCGAAGCGTGATCGCGACGATTCGACGACCCCTCCGCGCCGGCATGCCGGCCCCACGGATGTGTTAGCCGATGATTCACAATTGCTGTTCCCCGCGGCTTCACCGGCGGCGCTGTCCACCGCCATGTCCAGACCGTAACTCCCGCCCGCTTGACCTCTAGGAGCGTATGCCCATGAAACTCGAAAAACTGATGCTTGGCCTGGTGGCCGCGGCAGCCCTGTCCGCCTGCAGCTCGACCAAGCTGGATGAACCGGCCCCGGTCGAGAACAAGACCCCGGTCGTGACGCAGCCGAGCGGCCCGCAGGTCGACCCGAACGCCAACGCGCAACGCAAGGTCGAGACCGTCGACCTGGGTGCCCAGCTGGACGCCGCCGTGTCCAACCAGCGCGTCGTGTTCTTCGACTTCGACAGCTTCGTCGTCAAGGACGAGTACCGCAGCCTGATCGAGAACCACGCCAAGCGCCTGAACAACAAGAAGGCGCTGCAGCTGAGCCTCGAAGGCCACGCCGACGAGCGCGGCGGCCGCGAATACAACCTGGCCCTGGGCCAGAAGCGTGCCGAAGCCGTCGCCAAGTCGCTGACGCTGCTGGGCGTGTCCTCGGGCCAGGTCGAGGCGGTGAGCTTCGGCAAGGAGCGTCCGACCGACACCGGCCACAACGAAGAGGCGTGGGCCAAGAACCGTCGCGTCGAACTGCGCGACAAGTGATCCGGTGACATGAGCATGCTGCGATTCCATCGTTCCTTCCCCTTCGCGCCGGTGTCGGCGGCCAAGGCCGCGCTGATCGGCGTGCTGATGGCGCTGAGCGCCGCCGGCCCCGCGCGGGCGGCGCTGTTCGAGGACGACGAGGCCCGCAAGGCCATCCTCGACCTGCGGACCAAGATGGCGCAGAACGAGGACGCGCAGCGTGCCCGTGTCACGGAGCTGCAGGGCCAGCTCGAGACCGCGCGACGCGGTCTGCTGGACCTGTCCGGACAGATCGAGGCGCTGAAGTCGGACCTGGCCAAGATGCGCGGCCAGAACGAACAGCTGGCGCGCGACCTGTCCGAAACCCAGCGCAAGGTGGCCGACCAGTCGGCCACGCTCGACAACCGGCTGCGCCCGCTGGAGCCGCAGAAGGTGTCGCTGGACGGCAAGGAATTCCAGGCCGATCCGGAAGAGAAGCGCCAGTTCGATGCCGCGATGGGCCTGATCCGCCGCGGCGACTTCAACGAGGCGGTGTCCGCCTTCACGTCCTTCCTGCAGCGTTTCCCGGCGAGCGGTTTCTCCGACTCGGTGCGCTTCTGGCTGGGCAACGCGCAATACGGCAAGCGCGACTACAAGGGCGCGATCGCGACCTTCAAGGCCTTCGTCGCCGCGAATCCGGACCATCCGCGCGCGGCCGAGAGCCTGCTGGCGATCGCCAACTGCCAGATCGAGCTCAAGGACACCAAGAGCGCCCGCAAGACGCTGGAAGACCTGCAGAAGGCCTACCCCGGCAGCGAGGCCGCGAAGGCCGCCAAGGAACGCGCTGCGGGACTGCGCTGAACCGCTTTGCCGACCTGCTGAGGACGCGCTCCGGCGCGCAACGATCTTGAGTCTGGAGACCGGGCACGGCCCCCTCGATCTGGAAGCGGACGCGGAGCGCCGCTTCGGCGGTCTGCGCCGTCTGCACGGTGAGCGGGACTACGCGCGGCTGCGCGCGGCGCGTTTCTGCGTCGTGGGGCTGGGCGGCGTGGGCTCCTGGGTCGTCGAGGCGCTGGCCCGCATGGGGGTGGCGCGACTGGTGCTGGTCGACCTCGACCATGTCGCCGAATCCAACATCAACCGCCAGGTGCAGGCGCTCGGCAGCACGCTGGGCATGGCCAAGGCGGAAGCGCTGAAGCAGCGCATCGCGGACATCCACCCGGGCTGCGAGGTCGTCACCATCGAGGACTTCGTCGACGACAAGAACTGGCCCTCGCTGCTCGGCGACGTGCAGGTCGACGGCATCGTCGATGCCTGCGACCAGGTCCGCGCCAAGGCGCAGATCGCGGCGTGGGCGAGGGCGCTCAAGCTCCCCCAGATCTGCATCGGCGCCGCCGGCGGCAAGCACCGGCCGCAGGACGTCGAGATCCTGGACCTGTCCGAGACCACCCATGATCCGCTGCTGGCCAACCTGCGTCAGCGGTTGCGCAAGTTCCACGCCGCGCCGCGCCAGGGCGCGATGGGCGTGACCTGCGTGTTCTCGCGAGAGCCGGTGACGCGGCCGGAAGGCGTCGATGCCTGCGACCTGGATGGCAACCTGAATTGCCATGGGTATGGATCGAGTGTCGCGGTCACTGCCGGCTTCGGCATGGTCGCGGCGGCGGAGCTGGTGAAACGGTATCTGAAGGCGCTTGCGCGACCCCAAAAAACCGTCCTATAATGTGAGGCTCTGCTGAGGGGCGAACACCTCGAAGCGATGCAGCGGAGGTCGGGGCAACTCGGCTTTCACTGCTTGAAGCAGGCTTAGGCGTGCAGGCTTCGGGTCGTTAGCTCAGTCGGTAGAGCAGCGGACTTTTAATCCGTTGGTCGCAGGTTCGAATCCTGCACGACCCACCATCGTTTCAGATGGCAGTCAGTTGATTGTTCTCGGGGGCTCTTAGCTCAGTTGGTAGAGCAGCGGACTCTTAATCCGTTGGTCGAAGGTTCGAATCCTTCAGGGCCCACCAACCGATCCTTGTCGGATCGTCAGAGTGAAAGACGCGCAGGATGTTGCGTGCGATTCACGGACGACGAGACGATGTCAGAGGGGATTTGGTGTGACGAGGACAAAATATCTGACATAATCTCGGCTTCGCAAGTTTCGATAGAAACCTGCAGGACGACAAGAAGACAAAGAGAATTTCGGGCTCTTAGCTCAGTTGGTAGAGCAGCGGACTCTTAATCCGTTGGTCGAAGGTTCGAATCCTTCAGGGCCCACCAGAACAAAGGGGTTGCAGCAGTGCTGCAACCCCTTTTTCCTTTTCTGCGCCGGATGTGCCCGGAAAGTGCGCCGGAAACTGATTCCGGCATCCGCCTTCGAGTATCGGGTTTTGGCCGCTCGGCTAGACTGCCCGTCGACATTCCTCTGATCGCCACGATCACCTTCGCCCATGTCCCAAGCTCCCCAGATTCAAGAAGCGCCGCTGCTGCAGGCCCTGCAGCAGGTCGTCGATCCCAACACCGGTCGCGATTTCGTCTCCACGAAGCAACTCCGCAACCTCAAGGTGCAGGGCGACGCGGTCAGCTTCGACGTCGAGCTGGGCTATCCCGCCGCCAGCCAGATCGATGCGCTGCGCGCGGCGCTGGTCGAGGCGGCGCGGTCGGTGCCGGGCGTCGGCAACGTCAGCGTCGGCGTGACGACCAGGATCACCGCCCACGCCGTCCAGCGCGGCGTGCAACTGCTGCCGGGGGTGAAGAACATCATCGCGGTGGCGTCCGGCAAGGGCGGCGTCGGCAAGAGCACGACGGCCGCCAACCTGGCGCTGGCGCTCTCGGCCGAAGGCGCGACCGTCGGCCTGCTCGATGCGGACATCTACGGCCCCAGCCTGCCGCTGATGCTGGGCATCCATGGGCGTCCGGAGAGCACCGACGGCCAGACGATGGAGCCGCTGGAATCGCATGGCCTGCAACTGATGTCGATCGGTTTCCTGGTCGAGGACGACCAGGCGATGGTCTGGCGCGGTCCGATGGCGACGCAGGCGCTGGATCAGCTGCTGCGCCAGACGCGCTGGCGCGATCTGGACTACCTCGTGATCGACATGCCGCCGGGCACCGGCGACATCCAGCTGACCTTGTCGCAGCGCGTGCCGGTGAGCGGCTCGGTGATCGTGACCACACCGCAGGACATCGCGCTGATCGATGCGAAGAAGGGTCTGAAGATGTTCGAGAAGGTCGGCGTGCCGATCCTGGGCATCGTCGAGAACATGGCCATCCACATCTGCAGCCAGTGCGGCCATGCCGAGCACATCTTCGGCAGCGGCGGTGGCCAGCGCATGGCGGAGCAGTACTCGCAGGAGCTGCTCGGCTCCCTGCCGCTGGCGCTGTCCATCCGCGAGCAGGCCGACAGCGGCAAGCCGACGGTCGTCGCGGAGCCCGACGGCCCGCACGCCCAGGCCTACAAGCAGATCGCGCGCAAGATCGCGGTGAAGCTGGCCGGCCAGGCCAAGGACTACTCATCGAAATTCCCGACGATCACCATCTCGAAAAACACCTGACCCCACCGCCCGCGGCGGTCCCTCCACGCAGTGCTGCACTGCAACGGGAGCCGCGCAGGCCGGTGCCCCTCGGAGCGAATTCCGAGCGGCGAGGAGGAGATTGAGCGCAGAGGGGCACCGGCCTGCGCGGCGGGCCGCTCGGTCGCTGCAACGCACAAACCGGACCGTCAGAAAATCCCATCGCCTATCGCGGTGCGCCCTGCGGTTCTCCCTCGCGTCAGAGGGTGAGTCCCCATTGGACAAAGCGGGAGCTTTGTGCCGAAATGCTCGAACGGGCCGCGTGACGGCCGTGCATTTCACCCAGGTCGGTCTTCGTGAGCGGAGGCCGAGCCCAGGAGGCACAAGATGGACATGAACCGGAGGCACTTCTTCCGGGTGAGCGGGGCGGCCGTGATGGGCTCGAGCCTCGTGGCGTTGGGGTTCTCTCCGACTGCCGCACTGGCCGAGACGCGCCAGTTCAAGCTCGCCCGGGCGACCGAGACCCGCAACACCTGCCCCTACTGCTCGGTCGGTTGCGGGATCATCATGTACTCGCTCGGGGACAAGGCGAAGAACGTCAGTTCCGAGATCATCCACATCGAGGGCGACCCCGATCATCCGGTCAATCGCGGCACCTTGTGCCCGAAGGGCGCGGGCCTGCTGGACTTCGTCCACAGCCCCAACCGGCTGAAGTACCCGGAGATCCGCGAGGCCGGCGCCAAGGAGTGGAAGCGCGTCAGCTGGGACGAGGCGATGAACCGCTTCGTGAAGCTGCTCAAGGCCGACCGCGACGCCAACTTCATCGCCAGCAACGCCGACGGGAAGACGGTCAACCGCTGGCTCTCGACCGGCATGATCTGCGCTTCGGCATCCTCGAACGAGTCGGGCTACATCACCCACAAGGCGATGCGCTCGACGGGGATGCTCGCGTTCGACAACCAGGCCCGCGTTTGACACGGACCGACGGTGGCCAGTCTGGCCCCGACGTTCGGACGCGGCGCGATGACCAACCACTGGGTGGACATCAAGAACGCCGATCTCGTGCTGATCATGGGCGGCAATGCCGCCGAGGCGCATCCCTGCGGCTTCAAGTGGGTGATCGAGGCCAAGCATCACAACAAGGCCCGGCTGATCGTCGTCGACCCGCGCTTCACGCGCTCGGCCGCGATGAGCGACTACTACGCGCCGATCCGCGCGGGGTCCGACATCGCCTTCCTGGGCGGCGTCATCCACTACCTGCTGAGCAACAACAAGATCCAGACCGAGTACGTCCGGCACTACACGAACGCCCCCTTCATCGTCGGTGAGGGCTACAAGTTCGAGGATGGCATCTTCTCGGGCTACGACGAGGCCAAGCGCGCCTACAACAACGCGTCGTGGGCCTATGAGATGGACGAGAAGGGCTTCGCCAAGGTCGACATGACGATGCAGCACCCGCGCTGCGTGCTCAACGTCATGAAGCAGCATTTCTCGCGCTACACGCCCGAGAAGGTCAGCGAGATCACCGGCACGCCCAAGGACCGGTTCGTCGAGATCTGCCGCCAGATCGGCGAGACCTCGGCCCCCGGCAAGGTGATGACGATCCTGTACGCGCTGGGCTGGACGCAGCACAGCCAGGGCTCGCAGATCATCCGCACCGGCGCGCTGGTGCAACTGCTGCTGGGCAACATCGGCCAGCCCGGCGGCGGCATGAACGCGCTGCGCGGCCACAGCAACATCCAGGGCCTCACCGACCTGGGCCTGCTGTCGACCTCGCTGACGGGCTACATGTCGCTGGCCAAGGACTCCGAGCAGGACCTCGAGACCTACTACAAGACCCGCGCGCTCAAGCCGCTGCGTCCCAACCAGATGAGCTTCTGGCAGAACTATCCGAAGTTCTTCGTCAGCCAGCAGAAGGCGTGGTGGGGCAAGGCCGCGACCAAGGAGAACGACTGGGCCTATCACTACCTGCCGAAGTGGGACAAGGGCTACGACGTGCTGCAGGCCTTCGAGCTGATGCACCAGGGCAAGGTCAACGGCTACATCTGCCAGGGCTTCAACCCGGTGGGCTCCTTCCCCAACAAGAAGAAGGTGGTCGAGAGCCTGTCCAAGCTGAAGTTCCTCGCGATCATCGATCCGCTCAACACGGAGACCGCCGAGTTCTGGAAGAACTACGGCGAGCACAACGACGTGAAGACGGAAGAGATCCAGACCGTGGTGTTCCGCTTCCCGAGCACCTGCTTCGCGGAGGAGGACGGCTCGCTGACCAACTCCGGACGCTGGCTGCAGTGGCACTGGAAGGGCGCCGAGCCCCCGGGCGAGGCCAAGGGCGACGCGGAGATCATCGCGGAGATCTTCCTGCGCCTGCGCGCGCTGTACCAGAAGGACGGCGGTGCGTATCCGGATCCGATCGTCAACCTGAGCTGGCCGTACAAGATCCCGCACAGCCCCTCGGCCGAGGAGCTGGCGATGGAGTTCAACGGCAAGGCGCTGGCCGACGTGACCGATCCGAAGGACCCGACCAAGGTCCTGGCGAAGGCGGGCGAGCAGCTCTCCGGCTTCGGCCTGCTGCGCGACGACGGCACGACCTCCAGCGGCTGCTGGATCTACGCCGGCGCGTGGACGCAGGCGGGCAACCAGATGGCCCGGCGCGACAACAGCGACCCGTGGGGCATCGGCCAGACGCTGAACTGGGCCTGGGCCTGGCCGGCGAACCGGCGCGTGCTCTACAACGCCGCGTCCTGCGACCCGAGCGGCAAGCCGTGGAATCCGAAGCGGCGACTGATCAGCTACACCGACAAATGGGGCGGCTCCGACGTGCCGGACATCCGGCCGGACGCCAACCCCAATGACGAGGACGCGGTGCGGCCCTTCATCATGACCGCCGAGGGCGTGGCGCGCCTGTTCGCGCCCAGCGGCATGGTCGACGGCCCGCTGCCGGAGCACTACGAGCCCTTCGAGTCGCCGCTGACGGTCAACCCGATGCACCCGACCAACGCCAAGGCGATGAACAACCCGGCCGGCCGGGTGTTCAAGGCCGACCGCGAGCAGTTCGGCAAGCCGGACAAGTTCCCCTACGTGGCGACCAGCTACCGGCTCACCGAGCACTTCCACTACTGGACCAAGAACGTGCGCACGAGCGCGATCATCCAGCCGCAGCAGTTCGTGGAGATCGGCGAGGAACTCGCGAAGGAGAAGGGCATCGGCAACGGCGACCAGGTGAAGGTCAGTTCCAACCGCGGCTTCATCAAGGCCGTGGCGGTGGTGACCAAGCGCGTGGCATCGCTCGATGTCGGCGGCAAGCGGGTCCACACCGTGGGCCTGCCGAATCACTGGGGCTTCGTCGGCGTGGCCAAGCCCGGTTATCTGGTCAATACGCTGACCCCGTTCGTGGGCGACGCGAATACCCAGACGCCGGAGTTCAAGAGCTTCACCGTCAACATCGAGAAAGCTTGAGGAGCCTCAGCCATGTCTTCATTGCAATCCCTCGACATCGCCAAGCGCTCCGCGACGACGCTGCCCAGCCCCGACGCGCGGCGCACGACGACGGAAGTCGCCAAGCTGATCGACGTCTCCTCGTGCATCGGCTGCAAGGCCTGCCAGGTCGCCTGCATGCAGTGGAACGACCTGCGCGACGACGTCGGCGAGACCCACGGCACCTACGACAACCCGCGCGACCTGACCCCGCAGTCGTGGACGGTGATGCGCTTCTCGGAAGTGGAGGTCGTCGAGAACAAGCTGGAGTGGCTGATCCGCAAGGACGGCTGCATGCACTGCGAGGACCCCGGCTGCCTGAAGGCCTGCCCCGCGCCGGGCGCGATCGTGAAGTACCAGAACGGCATCGTCGACTTCATCTCCGAGCACTGCGTCGGCTGCGGCAACTGCGTGACCGGCTGTCCGTTCGACGTGCCGCGCATCAGCAAGGCCGACAACAAGGCCTACAAGTGCAGCCTGTGCTCGGACCGCGTCGGCGTGGGCCTGGAACCCGCCTGCGTGAAGGCCTGCCCGACGGGGGCGATCCGTTTCGGCTCGAAGGAGGACATGCACGAGTTCGCCGCCGAACGCATCGTCGACCTGAAGGAGCGCGGCTACCAGAACGCCGGTGTGTACGACCCGCAGGGCGTCGGCGGCACGCACGTGATGTACGTGCTGCAGCATGCGGACCAGCCGACGCTCTATCACGGGCTGCCGAAGGATCCGCAGATCAGTCCGCTGGTGTCCTTGTGGAAGGGCGCGGCCAAGCCGCTGGCGGTCGCCGCGATGGTCGGCGCGGCGGTGGCGGGCTTCTTCCATTACATGAAGGTCGGTCCGCAGAAGACGGAGCACGACGAGCCGGATCCCGAAGAGGAACTGGCCTACGAACGCGCCAAGCATGGCGAAGGCCCCGACGGCGCGCCGGGCGGTGAGCCGCGGCGTTCGACGTACACCCCGCCCAGCGGCGGCCTCTGACCCACCGGGAGCTCACCATGTTGCTGCAACGCTATCGCGACAGCCAGCGGCTCAACCACTGGCTCATCGTGCTGCTGTTCCTGTGCGCCGGGCTCTCGGGCCTGGCCTTCTTCCACCCGAGCCTCTACTTCCTCAGCAATCTCTTCGGCGGCGGGCCGTGGACGCGCGTGCTGCATCCCTACCTGGGCGTGGGCATGGTGATCGCCTTCGCCTTCCTCGCGGTGCGGATGTGGCGCGACAACCTCTGGATCGGCGCCGACACGCAATGGATGCGGCAGAGCCCCGCCATGATCACCGGCGCCGGCAAGGAGGGCGTCCAGCCCGCGGCCAAGTACAACGCCGGCCAGAAGATCGTGTTCTGGGTGATGGTCGTGACGCTGATCCTCCTGCTGGTCACCGGCTTCATGTTCTGGCACGCCTGGTTCCCGGAAGGCAACATCATGTTGCGTCGCATCGCGGTGCTGCTGCACTCGGTATCGGCGACGATCCTGATCCTGACAATCATCATCCATGTCTACGCGGCAATCTGGGTCAAGGGCTCGTTCCGGGCGATGACCCGTGGTACGGTCACCGACACCTGGGCCGCGCACCATCACCCGCTGTGGCACAAGGAAGCGAAGGAGCGGCCCCGCGCATGACATCCCCCAGCCCCGTCCGGGTCATGACCCCGGAAGAGATCGCGGTCAACGCCGGCGCACGCGCCGCGCCGGTGAAGGTGCCGGAGCCCGGCCTCTTCGCCGAGCGCGCGCTGCGCCTGCGCCAATTGGCCGAGGGGCATGCGATGCGGGACTACCTGCTGTTCGTGGCCGAGCTGGCGCAGGCGCAGCATGAGCGCTTCCGGCGCGCCGAGCCGATGAAGCTGCTGGACGAGGTGCTGGTCAACAGCGCGATGGTCGGCGGGGTGCCGCCGCTCGACGTGTCGACCTTCCGGCGCGATCCGGTGTGGCGCGAGGAACTCCGCGCCTTGCTGCGCGCGATGGCGACGGCGGCGATCCCCGATCCGGCGAAGGCACTGGTGACGCAGTTGGGCGAAGCCGACGACGACTGGCTGGAGCAGCAGGCGGGCGCGTTGCTCGCCGGCGGAGCGCCGGGCCTGGACCCGGCGGCGGCGCCGCTGATCGCCGCGGCCTTGCAGGTGTACTGGGCGCGGCTCGTCGTGCAGCTGCAGGCGCGCTACGACGGCAGCGACCAGGGCGAGCACGTCGCGCCCTTCGGCATGATCGACGATCCGACGGTCTGTCCGTGCTGCGGCTCGCGACCGGTGGCCTCGATCACACGCATCGCCGCGGAACAGTCCGGGCAGCGCTTCCTCGCCTGCTCGCTGTGCGGCGCGCAGTGGCACTACGTGCGCATCAAGTGCACGCATTGCCAGGGCACGAAGGGCATCACCTTCCAGAGCCTCGTCGACGCCGACGGCAACAAGTCCGAGGCCGTCGCGGCCGAGTGCTGCGAGACCTGCGGGCACTACCTCAAGCAGGTCCACATGGAAAAGGACCTGCAGGTCGAGCCGCTGGCCGACGACCTGGCGACGCTGACGCTCGATCTGCTGGTCGGCGAACTCGGCCTCGTGAGGCAGGGGTTCAACCCGCTGCTGATCCTCGGCGAGGCCGAGGCGCCTCCTCCGGACCCCGGAGGACACTGAGCATGAAGCCCGAGGCATCCATGGTTCATGGTCCGACGGCAGGCTCCCCGGTCAGCAGTCAGGACCCAGCCGCGCCCGACGATCGCTCTGTTCCCTCGCGCCGGCAGGCCGCGCCGCGCGCCGCGGCCGCGGCCCCGAAGGACCTTCCCTCCGTTGATCGTCTGCTGCGCGATCCGGCGGTCACGCACCTGATGGCGCGACACGGTCACGCCTTCGTCGCCGCGCAGGCGCGACACCTGCTCGAATCGTGGCGCCAGCGCGCGCTGGCGGGCACGCTGCCGGCAGAGGAACTTCAGCGCCTGACGTCCGAGCTCGAGCGCCTGTGCGTCGAGCGCCTCGCGCCGCGCATGCGCCGCGTGATCAACCTCACCGGCACGGTGCTGCACACCAACCTGGGCCGCGCGCTGCTGGCCGACGAGGCGCTGCGCCATGTGCTGAGCTGCATGAGCTCGCCCAACAACCTGGAGTTCGACCTTGCGCGCGGTGAGCGCGGCGACCGCGACAGCCTCGTCGAATCGCTGCTGTGCGACATCACCGGCGCCGAGGCGGCGACGGTCGTCAACAACAACGCCGCCGCGGTGCTGCTGGGCATCGCCGCGCTGGCCGGCGGCCAGGAGGTCGTCGTGTCGCGCGGCGAGCTGGTCGAGATCGGCGGCGCGTTCCGCATGCCCGACGTGATGGCGGCGGCGGGGGCGCGGCTGGTGGAGATCGGCACGACCAACCGCACGCATGCGCGGGACTATCAGTCCGCGATCGGTCCGGACACCGCGCTGCTGTTGAAGGTCCACACCAGCAACTACGCGATCCAGGGCTTCACGTCGTCGGTGAGCGAGGCCGAACTCGCCCCGATCGCCAAGGCCGCGGGCGTGCCGCTGATGACGGACCTGGGCAGCGGCTCGCTGGTCGACCTGGCGCAATGGGGCCTGCCGGCCGAGCCGCTGCCTCAGGCGATGCTGGCCGACGGCTGCGACATCGTGACCTTCAGCGGCGACAAGCTGCTGGGCGGGCCGCAGGCGGGTCTGATCGTCGGTCGCAAGGACCTGGTGCAGAAGATCCGCAAGTTCCCGATGAAGCGCGCGTTGCGCCTGTCCAAGCTGCCGATGGCCGCGCTGGAGGCGACGCTGCGGCTGTACCTGCAGCCGGACCGGCTGACGCAGGACCTGCCGACGCTGCGGCTGCTGACGCGGCCGGTGGGCCAGATCGAGGCGCAGGCGCAGCGGCTGCTGGCCCGCGTCGAGGATGCCGTCGCGCCGCGTTTCGACGCGCGCGTCAGCGCGATGCGCGGGCAGATCGGCTCGGGCTCGTTGCCGGTGGAGACGCTGCCGTCGGCGGGGCTGGTGCTGACGCCGCGGCTGCCCGGCAAGCGGGGAATCGGGCGCGCGCTTGACGACCTGCTCTCGGCACTGCGCGGGTTGCCGCTGCCCGTCATCGCGCGCGTGCAGGCCGATGAACTCTGGATGGACCTGCGCTGCCTGGACGAGGCGCGCGAGGAGCCCGACTTCCTCGAGCAGCTCGCGCAGCTGAAGGAGGCGCTCGCGTGATCGTCGGAACCGCCGGCCACATCGACCACGGCAAGACGACGCTGGTGAAGGCGCTGACCGGCGTCGACACGGATCGGCTGCCCGAGGAGAAGCGGCGCGGCATCAGCATCGCGCTCGGGTATGCGTTCCTGGACGCGAGCGAGGGCCCGCGCATCGGTTTTGTCGACGTCCCGGGACACGAGCGCCTCGTGCACACGATGCTGTCCGGCGCGACCGGCATCGACCACGCGCTGCTGCTGGTGGCCGCCGACGACGGCGTGATGCCGCAGACCCGCGAGCACCTGGCGCTGCTGTCGCTGCTGGGGATCGCGCGCGGGACGATCGCGCTGACGAAGTGCGACCGCGTGGACATCGCGACGCGCGCGCAGCGGCGCGAGGAGATCCGCGCGCTGGTGGCCGGTACGCCGCTGGCGGACGCACCGCTCTTCGAGGTGGCCGCGACCGCGGGCGAGGGCGTGCGCGCGTTGCGCGAGCACCTGATCGCCGAGGCGAAGGCGCTGCCGCCGCACGAGGTCGCGGGACAGGCCTTCCGGCTCGCGGTGGACCGCGTGTTCAGCCTGCCCGGTGTGGGCACGGTCTGCACCGGCACCGCGCATGCGGGCGAGGTGGCGGTCGGCGACGAACTCCTGCTGTTGCCGCCCGCGCCGGGACAGTCGCCGCGGCGCGGCCGCGTGCGCAGCCTGCATGCACAGAACGAGCCGGCGGAGCGCGCGTCGGCCGGACAACGCGTCGCCATCGGCCTTGCCGGGCTGGAGAAGGACGAGGTCGAGCGCGGCCAATGGCTGGCCGCGCCGGAGATCGCGCAGTGGACGGACCGCCTCGACGCGCGCTTGCGGCTGTGGCCCGAGGAAGCCCGCGCGCTGCGAAGCGGCCTGCCGGTGCACGTGCATGTCGGCGCGGACGCGGTCACCGGGACGGTGGCGATGCTCGGACGCTTCGGTACGGCGCAGGCCGCTGGCCCTCACCCCTGCCCTCTCCCGCAAGCGGGAGAGGGAGTGAGCCCTGTGGCGCCGGCTGAGGCGCTGCAGCCGGGCGAGGAGGGCTTGGTGCAGCTCGTGCTGCATCGACCGATCGGCGTCTGGGCCGGTGATCGCGTCGTGCTGCGCGACGCGTCCGCGACGCGCGCGCTGGCCGGCGGGGTCGTGCTCGATCCGCAGGCGCCGGCGCGTTATCGCCGCACGACGCAGCGGCTTGCGGAACTCGTCGCGCTGACGGCGGACTCGCCCGCGCAACGGCTGGCCGGCCTGCTGGCGCAGGCGCCGATGGGCGTCGATCTCGCGCGATTCGCCGCGGGGCAGGGCGTGGCCAGCGACGCGCGCGCGGCCCTGCTGGCGGCGGACAGTGCGTCGATGGTCGTGCCCGGCGCCGACGGACCGGCGTGGGCGCTCGGCGCCGCGCAGACGGCGCAGTGGGAGGGCGTCGCGCTGGTCAGGTTGGCGCGGTATCACGAGGAACAGCCCGAGGAGCTCGGTCCCGACCTCGCGCGCTGGCGGCGACTGGCCGCGCCACGCATGGCGGAGGCGCTGTGGCAGTCGCTCGTGCGGTGGATGGCGTCGGCCGGACAGGTGGCGATCAGCGGCGCGTCGGCGCATCTGCCGGCGCACGGCATCCAGCTGTCGGCGCTGGACGAGCGCCTCGCGCAGAAGGTGATGCCGCGGCTGCTGGCGGCGGGCTTCGAAGGCGCCTGGGCGCGCGACCTGGCCAAGGACGCGCACGAGCCCGAAGCGCTGGTGCGCACGACCCTGGCGCGCCTGTCGCAGCGGGGCGAGCTGTTCCAGGTCGTGAAGGACCTGTACTACGCGCCGACGGCGATCCATGAGCTGGCGCGCATCGCGCGGGCCTCGGCGATCGGCGGCGACGTGAAGGCCGCGGTGTTCCGCGACCGCAGCGGCCTGGGGCGCAAGCGCGCGATCCAGGTGCTGGAGTTCTTCGACAAGGTCGGCGTGCTGCGGCGCGTCGGCGACGCGCACCGGCTGCGAACCGACAGCCGCCTGTTCATCGACGATCATGAGGGGGGCGGCGCCGCGCGCGTCGACGCCGTCGAGACCGCATGAACGCGCAACGATCAATGGAGAGACAACGATCCTGGTGGATCGGCCGGACTTCAAATCCGGTGGGTGATGCCACGCATCGCCGGGTGGGTTCGACTCCCACGTCTCTCCGCCAGCAACATCGGCTTGCCGGCTGCGCGACCCGATCTTGCGCCTGCGGTGCTCGCCGTACGGGAGTACGGCTGTGCGCCTCGGCGCAAGCTCGGGCCGCTCGCTTCGGCCATCCGATGTCGCTGGTTCGTGCGGCCGTCCTCGGGGCGGCAATTTCTTTGACTTCGACCGTTTTGACTGGAGCCTTTGATGCCTAGCCTTTTCCGACAAGTCAGCCGTGCGCTGCAGGGAATCGTCGCCACGTCGCTGATTGCGGCGGGCCTGTCCGGGCCCGCGATGGCGCAGACGCCGCAGGTGCTGCGCGTGACCGCCATCCCCGACGAATCGCCGACCGAGCTGGCCCGCAAGTTCGCGCCGCTCGGCAAGTACCTGGAGAAGGAACTCGGCGTGAAGGTCGAGTGGACGCCCGTCACCGACTACGCCGCCGCCGTCGAGGCCGTCGTCAACAAGAAGATCGACCTGGCCTGGTTCGGCGGCTTCACCTTCGTGCAGGCCAACGTGCGCTCGGGCGGCAGGATCGTCCCGCTGGTCCAGCGCGAGGAGGACGAGAAGTTCCGCTCCGTCTTCATCACCGACGCCAGGTCGGGCATCACGAAGCTCGAGGACCTCAAGGGCAAGACGCTCAGCTTCGGCTCCGCGTCGTCGACCTCGGGTCACCTGATGCCGCGCTCGTTCCTGCTGGCCGCGAAGATCAACCCCGACGCGGATCTGAAGCGCATCTCCTTCTCCGGCGCGCATGACGCCACCGTCGCCGCCGTGTCCTCGGGCAAGGTCGACGCCGGTGCGCTCAACATCTCCGTCTGGGAGAAGCTCGTCGCCGAGAAGAAGGTCGACACCGCGGCCGTCAAGGTCTTCTTCACGACGCCGCCGTACTACGACTACAACTGGAGCGTCCACGCCGACATGCCGGCCGCGACGAAGGAGAAGCTCAAGGCCGCGTTCCTGAAGCTCAACCCGTCGACGCCGGAAGGCAAGGAGATCCTCGACCTGCAGCGCGCGACGAAGTTCGTGCCGACGCAGCCCGAGAACTACGCCGGCATCAAGGCCGCCGCCGAGAACGCCGGTCTGCTGAAGTGAGTTGAGACGATCGCGATGCCGCTGCTGGAACTGGACGGCCTGCACCTGAGGGCCGGGGCGCGCACGCTGGTCGAGCCGCTGACGCTGCGCATCGAGACCGGCGAGCAGGTCGCGTTGATCGGCGCGTCGGGCGCCGGCAAGACCTCGCTGCTGCACGCGATGGCGATGGCGCTGGCACCTGTGGGCGGGACCATGCGCCTGGCGGGGCAGGACGCCTGGGCCTTGGCGTCCCGCGATCGCCACTGGCTGCGCCGCGAGCTGATGCTGGCGCCGCAGCATCCGCCGCTGCCGCCGCGCCAGCGCGTGGTCACCGCGGTGCTGGCCGGGCAGTTGCCCGGCGCGTCGATGGCGCAGACCCTGCGCATGCTGTTCAACCCGACCGAGGCGCAGGCGCGGCTCGCCTTCGACGCGCTGGACCGTCTGGAGCTCGGCGATCGGCTCTGGTCGCGCGTCGATCAGCTCTCCGGCGGCGAGCGCCAGCGCGTCGCGGTCGCGCGGCTGCTGGTGTCGAAGGCGCGGCTCTGGCTCGCCGACGAGCCGCTGTCGGCGCTGGACCCGCAGCGCGCGCAGCGCGTGCTCGAGGTCCTGCGGGACACGGCCCGCGCCCAGGACCGCACGCTGGTCTGCAGCCTGCACCAGGTCGACCTGGCATGCCGGGTGTTTCCTCGCGTGATCGCGCTGCGCGAAGGGCGCCTCGTCTACGACGGCCCGCCGCGGGACCTCGGCGCGCGTCAACTGGACGAGATCTACGCCGACCTGCTGAACGAGCCGCCGCCTGTGGCGCAGGACACGTTGCCGCCGGCGTCGTTGCCACAGGCGATGTGTCGATGAGCGCCGCCGCCGCGGCCCCGTGGCGCCGCGATCCCGCCGCCACGCGACGACTCGGTCTGGCCGTCGGCCTGCTCGTGCTGCTGTGGCCGCTCCTCGTCTGGTGCGAGTTCCGTCCTTGGGAACTGCTCGATGAACGCAGCCTGCGCGCGACGATGCGTTTCGGCGCGCAGTTCCTGACGCCGCGCCTGGATGCCGAGTTCCTGACGATGCTCGCCGCCGACACGTGGCGCACCGTGGCGATGGCGACGGTGGGGATGGCGCTCGCCTGGGTGATCGCCGTGCCGATGGCGCTGCTGGCGACGGCGCGGCTGTCGGTGTCCGCGGTGGCGGGTCGCATGGGCCCGGGGCCGGCGGCGCTGCGCGGGATCGTGCGCCTCGTGCTCATCGTGCTGCGCTCGGTCCCGGAGCTGGTCTGGGCGCTGATGCTGGTCCGCGTGATCGGCCTCGGCCCCGGCGCCGGCGTGCTGGCGATCGCGCTGTCCTATGGCGGGATGCTCGGCAAGGTCTACGCCGAGATCCTCGAAAGCGCCGACGCCGCGCCCACGCAGGCGCTGCTGCGCGGTGGCGCCGGACGTCTGCAGGCGCTGCTCTTCGGCACCTTGCCCGGATGCGCCGACGAGCTCGTGAGCTACACCGTCTACCGCTGGGAATGCGCGATCCGGTCCTCGGTCGTGCTCGGTTTCGTCGGCGCCGGCGGGCTCGGTCAGCAACTGGACAACGCGACCAAGATGTTCGCCGGCGCCGAGGTCGCGACCATCCTGCTCGTGTTCATCGCGCTCGTGGCGATGGCCGATCGGATCAGCGCCTGGCTGCGTCCGGCGCGTGAAGCCGGCCAGGGCGCGGAGGCGTCCCGTCGCACCGCCCGGCCGTCTCCGCGATGGGGCGTGCGGGGGCTGCTCATCGGCCTGCTGATGCTGCTGGTCGCGAGCTTCGCGACGTTGCCGCTGCGCTGGGGTGAACTGCTGGGGGCGGGGGCGCTCGCCCAGATGGGCCGCTTCATCGCGGAGTTCTTTCCGCCGCAGTGGGCGCCGGCCTTTCTCGGACGCGTCGGCCAGGGGGCGTTGGAGACGCTGGCGATGTCGGCGCTGGGCAGCGTCCTGGCAGCGGTGGCCGGGCTCGCGATCGCGCTGCTGGCCAGCCGGCCGCCGGGGCTGCTGCGCTGGACCTCGCGGCTGTTGCTGAACGTGCTGCGCAGCGTGCCGGAACTGGTCTGGGCGGCGATCCTGCTGGTCGCCGCCGGCCTGGGGCCGATGCCGGGCACGCTGGCGCTGGCGCTGCACACGACGGGCGTGCTCGGCCGCCTGATGGCCGAGGCGCTTGAGAACGCACCGCCGCAGACCGCCCAGGCCTTGCGCTGGGCGGGCGCGTCACGCTGGCAGGTCTTCGCGTTCGCGACGCTGCCGCAGGCGGCGCCGCAACTGCTCAGCTACACGCTGTACCGCTGGGAAAACAACATCCGCGCCGCCACGGTGCTGGGGGTGGTCGGTGCCGGCGGGCTCGGCCAGATGCTGAGCCTGCACCTCAGCCTGTTCCAGATGCGCGAGACTTGCACCGTGCTGCTGGCGATGCTGGCGCTGGTGATGCTGGTCGACGCCTGTTCCTACGCGGCGCGCCGGAAATTGAATCGTTGAAGAGAGACGTTGCCGAGCAACGTGGAAGTGAGCCGCCATGAACGACGAAGCCCTCAAGCTGCTGCTGACACGTGCTTCGGTCGGGCCGAAGTACCTGATCGAACCCGGGCCCGACGACGGGCATCTGCGCCTGATGGTCGATGCCGCGCTGCACGCGCCCGATCACGCCGGGCTGGTGCCCTTCCGGTTCAAGGTCGTGCGCGGCGAGGCGAAGCGCTCGATGGCGGCGCTCTTCGCCGAGGCTGCGCGCCGCGCGGGCAAGGACGCCGCCGGCCTGGCGATGGACGAAGAACGCGCGCTGCGACCGCCGGTGACGGTGGCCGTCGTCGTGCGGCTGGACCTGGGGCATCCGCAGGTGCCGGCGCACGAGCAGTGGGCCTGCGTGGGTGGGGCGCTGACGAACTTCCTGAACGCCGCGCAGGCGCTCGGCTTCGGCGGAAAGATGCTCAGCGGCGCGAAGGCGCGCGATCCGGGTCTGATCGCCGCGTTCTGCGAGCCGGGCGAGACGCTGCTCGGCTGGATCGCGATGGGCACGCCGACGCCGTCGGACAAGCCGCCCAAGCCGCGCGCCGCCAAGGACGGCGCCGACCGCGCGTTGCAGTTCTGGGGCGGTTAGCCCCTAACCGTAGATGTAGCTCTGCAATTGAGCGATGGTCAGCTCATCGTCCGCGATGATGTTGTCCATCAGGTCTCTGATCGACAGCATGCCCACGACGGTCGATCCCTCGACCACCGGCAGGTGGCGGATCTTGCGCTGGCTCATGAGGCTCATGCACTCGCGGCACTCGGTGTTGGGCTTCACGACGAACACGTTGGCCGTCATGACCTCCTTGACCTGCGTGTTGCGCGAATCTCTGCCCTGCAGCGCGATCTTGCGGGTGTAGTCACGCTCCGAGAAGATGCCGAGCAGCCGCTCGCCCTCCATCACCAGCAGCGCACCGACATCATGCTGCGCGAGCAGATGCAGCGCATCGAACACCGTTGCTTCCGGCGTGATGCGCCAGACGCTCGGGCCGCGGTTCTTCAACAGTTCGGACACCGGTTTCATGGGGCCTCCTGGCGGAATCCTGGCTGGGATCCTGACTTGAATCCCGGCCGGGACTTGGGCAAATCGCTGACGGATTCGGACGCCCCAAGATAAGCGCCTTGGCGGCGCGCCGCAAGCCCCATCAAGACCCGACCCCCAAAGGAGCGAGGTCGTGATGCCGCGCGAGGCTCAGGCAGGATGCGTCAAGTCGCGCAGATGGGTGGGACCGGCGCGGCGTTCGATCTCGGCGAGCAGGTCGCGGCCCCAGCCCATCGCGAAGAGCGCTTCGCCGACAACGAACATCGGCCCGACCAGCAGCCCGATCAGGTCATCCACGAAGGCGGGCTTGCGCCCCTCGTAATAATGACCGACGAACTGGATGATCCATCCGACCAGGAAGCTGCCCAGTCCCCAGGCGAGCCAGCCGCCGACGGAACCCGCCGCCAGCGGATGTGCCAGCGCCATCAGCACCGCGTTGACGATCGCGGTGGACAGGCCCAGCACGAAGTTGCCGCGCGTCAGGTACCAGATCGTGGCGGCGCCCCAGACCACCCAGGCGGCGGACACGGTCCAGTCGGCGACGTGGAATTGCGCCCGCGCCAGCAGCACGCCGATCGCGAAGACGATCAGCGGAATGCCGACGAAGTGGGTGGCGATGTTGCGGCGGTCGCGGTGGTAGGCGGCGTACTGCGCCATCAGGTCGTTGGCTTGGCGTGCCATGGCAGTCCTCCGTGCGAGGTGTCGTCGTGATGTCGCAATGCTAGTGCGACCAGCTTGTTTGTGCCGTTCAGAATGCAGGTCTGACCACTCTTGGTTTACCCCTATGCAAGTGTTGACGCGGGCAAGCGAGGTGCCTCCGGTGTTGTGGACCCCGTGGACACGGGGGGCGGCCCACGCGGCGATCGTCGCTGTGGCGCTGGCGGTCGCAGGATGCGGCAGTGCACCAATCGGGGCGACAGCGGAGTCGACGACGGGCCGCAGTGCAGCCGCTGCATCGGCCATATCGACTGCATCCGGCGCGGCGCCGGGCGCTGATGCGCCGCCGTCCTCATGCCCCACCTGGCTCGCGGCGCAGCAGCGCGGCGAGGGGCGGCTCTACCGCGTCGACGCCGCAGGCTCGCAGGTCCGGATCCACGTCTTCCGCGCCGGACGGCTCGCCAAGCTCGGCCACAACCATGTGCTCGGGGTCGAACGGCTCGACGGCCACGTCTTCCTGCCCGCCGACGGGATCGCGGGCGCAGGCGTCGAACTCGGGTTCCGCCTCGACGACATCGGCATCGACAAGCCCGAATGGCGCGCCAGCCTCGGCCCCGAATTCGCCAGCGTGCCGACGGCCTCCGACGTCGCCGGCACGCGGACCAACATGCTCCGCGCCATCGACGGCGAACGCTTCCCGGCGATCTCGATGCGCAGCTCGGCGGTGGGTGGCGCGTTCCCGGTGCTCGCAGTCAAGCTCGCGGTGCGATGGCACGGGCAGGTCCGCGAGATCGACGTGCCCGTGCGGGTCGCACGACCTTCAGGGGATGCGCCGCTGCACGCCCAAGGCGCGCTCGTCCTGCGGCAGAGCGACTTCGGTATCGCGCCGTTCTCCGTCTTCGGAGGGCTGCTCGCCATCCAGGATGAACTGACGGTCGACGTCGATGTGGCGGCTCGGCCTTCGGTGGCCTGCGATTGATGTCGCCTGCGGGAGGCCTGGCGCGGGCGCTCCACACTGCATGGGGGATCCCTCCAGGACCCCCAAGCAGTATTCCGGCCCCAGTGGGACTCGCTGTGATCAGGCCCTGGGAGTTCGGTCCGGTGCCTGGCCGTGATCGGGCCTTGGGAGTCGGGGTCAGGCGCGGAGATCGAGACTCATCAGGTCCTTGGCGTAGTAACGGCCGTCGGAGAGACGGATGGCGCGGGGGAGGTGACCGTAGCGGGTGAAGCCGGCCTGTCGGTAGACCGCGATGGCGGATTGATTGCCGGCGGTGACGCTGAGCGTCACGGTCTCCAGGCGCGGCTCGCGGCGCAGCAAGGCAAGCGCCTGCTGCAAGAGGCGCTTGCCGATGCCGCGTCCGCGGAACCGGTCGTCCACCATCATCCCGATCAGATGCGCGATGTGTTGCACCTTCTTGCGGTTCTCGTGCTCGCAGGTCAGCGCACCCACCAACTGCTCGCCGCGCCACGCACCCAGCGTGAACAGCGACTTGCCGCCGGCCTGCGGATGCAGTCGCACGCGATAGCTCGCGGCCTCGCGGGCGCGTTCGGTCTCCGCGTCGGAGGTGAAGGCCTGCTCGTGTCTCGCCAGCATCGCGTCGCGCAGCGCCTTGTAGGCGTCCAGGTCGCCCTCGGTCAGCAAGCGCAGCGTGATGGCGCCGACGTTCGCGCTATCGGAGTCGTTCGAGTCGCTCAAGCTCGCTCCTGTCGTTGATGTTGGCAAAGGCGCGGTCGTCGCCCGGTCGATCGAAGGCGACGCGCGCCAGCGGCAGGCTGGACAGCCAGCCCTCGACGCGCCGTTCGCCCGCGCGCAGCGCGGCATCGAGCGAGGCCCGATGGCCGGCGTGGATCAGGCTCGCGAGCGGCTGGCTGCGCAGCGGTGCGTCCGGCGCCTCGCGGCCCATCGCCATGGCCGCGGTCCGGTCAGGGGCGAGGCCCTCGGCCAGGCGGGCGAGGAGGTCGACGGGCAGCCAGGGGCTGTCGCCGCTGACCACGAGCAGCCAATCGTCGCGCTCATCTGCAGCGGCGATCGCCTCCAGTCCCGCAAGGATCCCGGCGAGCGGTCCGGGGAAGTCGGGCAGCGTGTCCTCGAGGACCGGATGGCCGAGGCGGCTGTAGTCGTCGAGGTGGCGGTTGGCGCTGATGAGCACGTGGCCGCCGGTCTGCGGGGCGATGCGGTCGAGCACGTGATCGACGAGGGGCCGGCCCTGGAAGGGCTGGAGCGGCTTGTCGACGCCGCCCATGCGCGTGGCGCGTCCGCCGCAGAGGAGCAGCGCGGTGACGCGCATCAGCCGCCGATGTAGTGCATCTCGACGCGGCGCGCCGGGCCGGATTCCGAGGCCGCGGGCAGGCTGGCGCGGAGTTCCGAGTAGCGATCGTTGCGCCGCGTCCAGAGCGCGCCGAGCGCGGCGGCGATCTCGTCGTCGCTGCGCGCGTCGTGGGCGGCATCGCCGCGCAGCAGCGCGCGCAGGTCGTGGCCGTCGCCGGCGAAGAGGCAGGTGTAGAGGCGGCCCTCGGTCGAGAGCCGCGCGCGGTTGCAGTCGCCGCAGAAGGCCTGCGTGACGCTGGAGATCAGGCCGATCTCGCCGCTGCCGTCGGCGTAGCCCCAACGCGTGGCGGTCTCGCCGTCGGAGGAGGGCGCGAGCGGCACCAGGTCGGCGTGCTCGCGCAGCCGGGCGAGGACCTCGGCGGACGGCAGGACTTCGTCCATGCGCCAGCCGTTGCTCATGCCGACGTCCATGTACTCGATGAAGCGCAGCACGACGCCGGTGCCGCGGAAGTGGCGCGCCATCGGGACGATCTGGTCATCGTTGGTGCCGCGCTTGACGACCATGTTGACCTTGATCGGCGCCAGGCCGGCGGCGTGGGCGGCCTCGATGCCGCGCAGCACTTCGGCGACGGGGAAGTCCACGTCGTTCATGCGCCGGAAGATGGCGTCGTCCAGCGCGTCCAGGCTGACGGTGACGCGGTTCAGGCCGGCGTCCTTGAGCGCCTGGGCCTTGCGGGCGAGCAGCGAGCCGTTGGTGGTGAGCGTGAGGTCAAGCGGCTGCCCCTCCGGCGTGCGCAGCGCGGCCAGTTGGGCGATCAACGCCTCGAGGTTGCGGCGCAGCAGCGGTTCGCCGCCGGTGAGGCGCAGCTTCTGGACGCCGAGTTGGGCGAACACGCGGGCGAGCCGGGCGATCTCCTCGAAGGAGAGCAGGTCGCGGTGCGGGAGGAAGGCGTAGTCCTTGTCGAACACGTCCTTCGGCATGCAGTAGCTGCAGCGGAAGTTGCAGCGGTCGGTGACGGAGATCCGCAGGTCGCGCAGTGGCCGGCCGCGCGCATCCAGCCACGGGCCGCTGCGGGGTGGCGGCAGCGGATGCGGCACGGGAGGCGTCCGCCCGATCTGGCGCAGATCGAGCAGCGGAATCACACCATCGGTCATGAAGCGGATTGTGCCGCCGACAGCCCGCCCGCGCCCGCGGAGGCCCTTCGGGGAGCCACTGTGCTCCTGCGCCAGGGGCTGAGCTGTGCGCTATGCATCCGAGACCGCGTCGTCACCCTGTAGGACCTGTCACTTGCGCAGCGAGGCCGGCAGCGGTCGAATCGCGGGATGAGCTTGACCCCCACGACCGTGGTCCATGCGGACCTGGCCAGCTTCGTCTCCTTCGGCGAAGCCCTCACCGACATGATCCGCGTCGGCCACGACCACTGGCGCAGCCGCAGCGGCGGCTCGCCCTGGAACGTCGCCATCGGGATGTCCCGCCTGGGCCAGCTCAGCGCCTTCGCCGGCGGCATCAGCAAGGACGCGTTCGGCCAGGCGATCTGGCAGGCCAGCGCCGATGCCAGCCTGGACCTGCGCTTCATCCAGCAGTTCGCCAAGTCGCCGCTGGTGGCCTACGTCCATCAGGTCGATCCGCCGGAGTACGCCTTCGTCGGCGACGACAGCGCCGACCTGCACTTCCGCCCCCACGCGTTGCCCGCCGGATGGCGCCGCGCACTGCGCTGGGCGCATTTCGGCTCGATCAGCCTCACCCGCGAACCGCTCGCGGCGCGGCTGATCGCACTGGCCGAATCCCTCAAGGACGAGGGCGTGCGCATCAGCTACGACCCCAACTACCGCATGTCCATGGACTCCCGCTACGACCGCACGCTGGAACGCATGTGCCGGCTGGCGGACGTCATCAAGGTCTCGGACGAAGACCTCCGCGGCCTGTTCCGCAGCCGCGACCACCACTTCGGACTGGCGCAGATCTCGGCCTGGAACCCGCGCGCGATCGTGATGCTGACGCTCGGTGAACGCGGCGCGCAGCTGTTCCATCCGAAAGCCGACCTCAGCGCCGCGCCGCCGCCGCTCGAGCAGATCGTCGACACCATCGGCGCCGGCGACGCCGCCATGGCCGGCCTGCTCTACAGCCTGATGAACGGCGGCACGCAGGATCCCGAGGACCACCTGCGCTGGGCCGTCGCCGCGGGCGCGGCGGCCTGCGCCGGCGCGGGCGTGGACGGCCTGTCGGCCGGGCTGGTCACCTCGCTCATCGACCAGGTGCAGGTCAGGCGCGCCGAGATGGCGTAACGCTGGGCCTGGCGGCCCGGCGCCTTCCCAGGGAACCCAACGGGGACCTCGCGTGCGAGGTCGCGGGACGGCGCTGCGTGTCGATCAGCCGTCGCCGTCGCGCTTCGTCGCGACCAGGGTCTTGGGCCCGCCGACCTGCAGGCGAGGGCGGCCCGCTTCCTCCTCGGCCAGCGGCTGGACCTCGACCAGACTCGCATGACAGCGCCGTGCCAGGTCTTGATAGGTCTCGGTGCCGACGCGCTTCCAGCGGATCTCGTCGTCCGTCAGCGGCCGCATCACCTTCGCCGGCAGGCCCGCGATGAGCGACTTCTCCGGCAGCTTCAGCCCCGCGCGCACGAACGCGCAGGCCGCGACGATGCTGTACGCGCCGACCTCCGCCTCGTCCATCACCACCGCGTTCATGCCCACCAGCGCGTCGTGCCGCACCACGCAGCCGTGCAACACCGCGCCGTGGCCGATGTGGCCGTTGGTCTCGACGACGGTGTCCGAATCCGGGAAGCCATGGATCACGCAGGTGTCCTGCACGTTGGCGCCCTCCATCAGCCGGATGCGGCCGAAGTCCCCCCTCAGGGAGGCGCAAGGCCCCACATAACACCCCGGACCGACGATCACGTCCCCGATCAGCACCGCCGTCGGGTGGACGTAGGCGCTCGGATGGACGACCGGCGAGAGGCCGTCGATGGCGTAACAGGGCATGGGACAGCTCCTTTTTAGGTGGTAACCCTAGGTTTCCGACCTTGTCTTGCGATGCGATGGCTCGTAGTATCTACCGACCGGTCGGTAAATAGAAGCCGACCGATAAAAGCAGAAAAAGCTGAATCCATCGACGGCCGAGGAGACAAGCCGAATGAGCACCGCCAACACGACCCCATCCACCGCTGCCGAAGACAGTCCGCTGCTGATCAGCACCGAGGGCGCCGTGCGCGTCCTCACGCTGAACCGGCCGCAGGCGCTGAACGCATTCACGACCGGCCTGCTCGGCCAGTTGCGGATCGCGCTCGACGAGGCGGCGCACGACGAGACCGTGCGGGCGGTGCTCATCACCGGTGCCGGCCGCGCGTTCTGCGCGGGCCAGGACCTGTCGGATCCCCACATCAAGCCGGAGTTCGACGAGCACTCCGGCGAGGTCGATGCCCACAAGAAGCCCAAGGCCAAGGACATCGGCAACCTGCTCGACCACTACTACATCCCGCTCGCGCTGCGCCTGCGCAGCATGCCGGTGCCGACCATCTGCGCGGTCAACGGCGTGGCCGCGGGCGCCGGCGCAAACTTCGCGCTCGGCTGCGACCTCGTGCTGGCGGGCCAGTCGGCGTCCTTCATCCAGGCCTTCTCCAAGATCGGGCTGGTGCCCGACTGCGGCGGCACCTGGCTGCTGACGCGCCTCGTGGGCCGCGCTCGCGCGATGCAGCTGGCGCTGCTCGGCGACAAGCTGCCCGCCGCCGACGCGCAGGCCTGGGGCCTGATCGCGCGCTGCGTCGCCGATGCCGAGCTGCAGAGCGAGGCGATGGCCACCGCGCAGAAGCTCGCGAAGATGCCGACCAAGGCGCTGGTGCAGACGCGCGAGGCGCTCGACGCCTCGATGGACCTGGAGTTCGAGGACGCCCTCAAGCTCGAGGCCCGGCTGCAGAGCCAGCTCGGCTATGCGCACGACTATCTCGAAGGCGCCGCCGCGTTCCTGACCAAGCGGTCCCCGACCTTCAAGGACCGCTGATGAGCGCGACCCTGGATCCCCTTATGGATGCGCAGCGCGTGGCCGAAGCGGTCCGCGACACCATGTTCGCCAACGACCGGGCCTCCAAGGGCCTGGGCATGCGCATCGATGCGATCGGTCCCGGCACCGCGACGCTGTCGATGACGGTGCGCGAGGACATGCTCAACGGCTTCGACATCTGCCACGGCGGCTTCGTGACGACGCTGGCCGATTCGTGTTTCGCCTTCGCCTGCAACTCGCACAACGAGGTGACGGTCGCCTCGGGCTTCGCGATCGACATCGTCGCGCCGTCCCGGCTGGGCGACGTGCTGAGCGCGCGCGCCACCGAGATCTCGCTGGCCGGGCGCACCGGCGTCTACGACATCCGCATCACCAATCAACGCGACGAGCTGATCGCGGTCTTCCGCGG
Organism: Mitsuaria sp. MSU3D; assembly: GCF_056867975.1. Taxonomy (NCBI): domain Bacteria; kingdom Pseudomonadati; phylum Pseudomonadota; class Betaproteobacteria; order Burkholderiales; family Sphaerotilaceae; genus Roseateles; species Mitsuaria sp. MSU3D. The sequence continues at coordinate 179,535 of NZ_CP200314.1, forward strand.
ACGTTCCTACCGCATCAAGGGCAAGCCCGTGGTGCCGGAACTGGCGACCGCGCGCTGAGCGCGCCCGCCCCGGAACGACGAGACAGGTTAGGAGACAGACCCCATGACGGTGAAGACCTTCCGGCCCGAGGACCTCGAGCCCATCGAGCGCGCCAGCCAGGACGAGCTGCGCGCGCTGCAGCTCCAGCGCCTGAAGTGGTCGCTGAAGCACGCCTACGAGCAGGTGCCGCACTACAAGGCCGCGTTCGATGCGAAGGGCGTTCATCCGGATGACCTGAAGGACCTGACCGACCTGCGCCTGTTCCCGTTCACGACGAAGAAGGACCTGCGCGACAACTACCCGTTCGGTCTCTTCGCCGTGCCGCGCGAGCAGGTGGTGCGGGTGCACGCGTCGTCAGGCACCACCGGAAAACCAACGGTCGTCGGCTACACGCAGAAGGACATCGACACCTGGGCCGACCTGGTCGCGCGATCGCTGCGCGCCGCCGGCACCCGCAAGGGCGACATCGTGCACATCGCCTATGGCTACGGGCTGTTCACCGGCGGCCTGGGCGCGCACTACGGCGCCGAGCGGCTGGGCTGCACCGTCATCCCGATGTCGGGCGGCCAGACCGAGAAGCAGGTCCAGCTGATCCAGGACTTCAAGCCCGACGTCATCATGGTCACGCCGAGCTACATGCAGGTGATCGTCGAGGAATTCGTGCGACAGGGCCTGGACCCGCGCGCGTCCTCGCTGAAGACCGGCGTCTTCGGCGCCGAGCCCTGGACCGAGGCGATGCGACGCGAGATCGAGCACAAGGCCTGCATCGACGCGGTCGACATCTACGGCCTGTCCGAGGTGATGGGGCCAGGTGTTGCCAGCGAATGCATCGAGACCAAGGACGGTCCGGTGATCTGGGAGGACCACTTCTATCCCGAGATCATCGACCCCGAAACCGGCGAGGTCCTGCCCGAGGGCTCGGAAGGGGAACTGGTGTTCACCTCGCTGAGCAAGGAGGCGCTGCCGGTGATCCGCTACCGCACGCGCGACCTGACGCGGCTGCTGCCGCCGACCGCGCGCAGCATGCGGCGCATGGGCAAGATCGTCGGCCGCAGCGACGACATGCTGATCATCCGCGGCGTCAACCTGTTCCCGACGCAGATCGAGGAACTGGTGCTCGCCGAGCCCGGCCTGTCCGGCCAGTACCAGATCGTCGTCAGCCGCGACGGCCACCTCGACGAGGTCGAGGTGCGTTGCGAGCTGTCGGCCGCGGGCGGCGGCGACGCGTCGGCGATGTCGAAGTCGCTGCAGCACCGCATCAAGACGCTGATCGGCGTGTCGACCCGGGTGACGGTCGGCGCGCCGGATTCAATCGAAAGAACGCTGGTCGGAAAAGCCCGCCGCGTTGTCGACCAGCGACCGAAGAACTCGTAACCCGTCGGACGGCGTCCGACGGCCACGCGGCGGTGTCCCACAAGGACGCCGCTTCGAAGCAGGAAGCAAGGAGCATCCATGTACACGCAAGCCATGAGCGTCGGTCCGCAGGACCAGGCGACCAAGCTGCAGACTGCTGAAGAGCAGCAGCGCAACGAGGCCTTCGAGGCCCGCATCGACGCGGGCGACTTCATCGAGGCCAAGGACTGGATGCCGGAGCACTACCGCAAGACGCTGGTGCGGCAGATCAGCCAGCATGCGCATTCGGAGATCGTCGGCATGCTGCCCGAGGGCAACTGGATCACGCGCGCCCCGACGCTCAAGCGCAAGGCGATCCTGCTGGCCAAGGTGCAGGACGAGGGTGGCCACGGGCTCTACCTGTACTCCGCCGCCGAGACGCTGGGCACCAGCCGCGACCAGATGCTGGACGCGCTGCACACGGGCAAGGCCAAGTACAGCTCGATCTTCAACTACCCGACGCTGACCTGGGCCGACATCGGCGTGGTCGGCTGGCTGGTCGACGGCGCGGCGATCATGAACCAGGTGCCGCTGTGCCGCTGCTCCTACGGCCCGTATGCGCGCGCGATGATCCGCATCTGCCGCGAGGAGTCCTTCCACCAGCGCCAGGGCTACGAGAGCCTGCTGGTGATGATGCGCGAGGGCACGGCCGCGCAGAAGGCGATGGTCCAGGACGCGGTGAACCGCTGGTGGTGGCCGTCGCTGATGATGTTCGGACCGGCGGACAAGGATTCGCCGAACTCCGAGCAGTCGATGCGTTGGGGCATCAAGCGCCTGACCAACGACGAGCTGCGGCAGAAGTTCGTCGACGCGACGGTGCCGCAGGCCGAGCTGCTCGGCGTGACGCTGCCCGACCCCGATCTGAAGTGGAACGCCGAGCGTGACCACCACGACTTCGGCGCGATCGACTGGAGCGAGTTCTGGCGCGTCGTCGGCGGCAACGGCCCCTGCAACACCGAACGCCTGGGCACCCGCGTCAAGGCCTGGGACGACGGCGCCTGGGTCCGCGACGCCGCGCTCGCCCACGCGAAGAAGCGCGCCACCGACGCCAAGGCGGCCTGATCGAGCGCCCCCGCGCATCAGTGCAAGAGCCATCACGCCGCCTCCGCCACGAACCGTTCAGAGCACCCGAATCATGAGCATCAACCAAACGACCGGCGCCAACGAATGGCCCCTGTGGGAAGTTTTCGTCCGCAACAAGGCGGGCCTGGACCACAAGCACTGCGGCAGCCTGCACGCGCCCGACGCGAAGATGGCCCTGCAGATGGCCCGCGACGTCTACACCCGCCGCCAGGAAGGCGTGAGCATCTGGGTCGTGCCGTCGTCGGCGATCGTCGCGTCCGATCCGGGCGAGAAGTCGATGTACTTCGATCCGATGGAGGACAAGGTGTACCGCCACCCGACCTTCTACGACCTGCCCGAATCGCTCGACCACATGTGAGGACCGGACGATGAGCACTTCCGTCCAACCCGGCCAACGCGCGGACGTCCAGTACCTGCTGCGCGTCGGCGACGCCTGCCTGGTGCTGTCGCACCGCATCTCCGAATGGATCGGCCACTCGCCGATCCTGGAAGAGGACCTCGCGCTGGGCAACATCGCGCTGGACCTGCTGGGCCAGTCGCGCGCGCTGCTGACGCGCGCCGGCCAGCTCAACGAGCAGCCGCTCGACGAGGACCAGCTCGCCTACCTGCGCGAGGAACGCCACTACCTGAACCCGGTGATGATGGAGCTGCCGCGCGGCGACTTCGCCTTCACGCAGGCCCGCAACCTGATCGCCGCCTGCTGGCTGATGCCGATGTGGACGCGGCTGCAGGCGTCGAGCGACGCCGAGGTCGCCGCCATCGCCGCCAAGGCGGTGAAGGAAGTCCGCTATCACCAGCAGCACGCGGCCGAGTGGGTGGTGCGCCTGGGCGACGGCACGGACGAGTCGGCGCAGCGGATGAAGGACGCGCTTGCGCAGCTGTGGCCCTACGTCAACGAGCTGTTCGCATCGGACGACATCGATGCCGCGGCCGAGGCCAGCGGCCTGGGTCCCGCCTGGTCGTCGCTGAAGCCCGACTGGGACGCGGCGATGGACGAGGTCCTCGCCGAGGCGCGCCTCGCGCGGCCGAAGGACACGCCGCACGTTTATACCGGCGTGCGCGGCGTCCACAGCGAGCACATGGGCCACATGCTGGCGACGATGCAGTCGCTGCAGCGCACCTACCCGGGCGGGGGGTGGTGATCCCCGGATCGCCGCGAACACCGATGAACACGCCATGAACGCCGCCCCGACACCGTCGCATCTGAACTGGCTGTCGTCGTTGACGCCGGTCGCACCGAGCTCGCCGTCGTCCGATGGCGGCGCGACGGACTTCGGCTGCGGACGCCTGTCCGCCGCATGGGAGGTGCTGTCGCAGGTGCTCGATCCCGAGGTGCCGGCGGTGTCGCTGGTCGAGCTCGGCATCGTGCGCGACCTGGTCGAAACCGCCGACGGCGTCGAGGTCGTGCTCACGCCGACCTACTCCGGCTGCCCGGCCACCGAGGTCATCGAGCAGAGCGTGCGGGACGCGCTCGCGCGCTTCGGCACCGTCACCGTGACGATGCGCCGCGCGCCGGCCTGGACCACCGACTGGATCACCGACGAAGGCCGCGAGAAGCTGCGCCAGTACGGCATCGCGCCGCCGGGGCCGGTGGACGCGGGGCAGGGCGTGCCCATCCGCATCGTCCGCCGCCGCGAGGCCATCGCCTGCCCGCGCTGCGGCAGCGCGCACACCGAGCAGTTGTCCGCCTTCGGCTCGACCGCGTGCAAGTCGCTGTACCGCTGCCTCGCCTGCCGCGAGCCGTTCGAACATTTCAAACCGATCTGAGCCCGGGTGCCGATCGCCCAGATCCCGCAGACCACAAGACGCCGAGCCACCGCCATGAGCCTGCATTTCCACCCGCTGCGCCTGAGCGCCAAGCACCAGGACACCGACGACGCCGTCGTGCTGTGCTTCGACGTGCCCGAGGCGCTGCGCGAGACCTTCCGCTTCACGCAAGGCCAGTACTTGACGCTGCGCGGCGATGTCGACGGCCAGGACCTGCGCCGCTCGTACTCCATCTGCGCGGGTGTCGACGACGGCGAGCTGCGCGTCGGCGTCCGTCAGGTCGACGGCGGCGCCTTCTCCACCTGGGTCCACCGGCACCTGAAGGCCGGCGACGAGATCCAGGTCTTCCCGCCGCAGGGGCGTTTCCACGTGCCCCTGGAGCCCGCCGTCGGTCGGCATTTCGTCGGCATCGCGGCCGGATCGGGCATCACGCCGATCCTGTCGATCATGAAGAGCGTGCTGGCCCGCGAGCCGCTGAGCCGCTTCACGCTGATCTACGGCAACCGCCGGCCGGCGTCGACGATGTTCAAGGAAGAGCTCGAGGACCTGAAGAACCGCTACATGACGCGGCTGACGCTGCATCACGTGTTCTCGCGCGAGCATGTCGATTCGCCGCTGATGGCGGGCCGGCTGGACCAGGCCAAGCTGAGCGACTTCCTGAGCGGTCCCGTCCCCGCGGCCGGCATCGACCAAGTCTTCGTCTGCGGCCCGTTCGAGATGAACGAGCAGGCCGAGGCGGCGCTGCGCGCGGCCGGCGTGCCCGAGGAACGCATCCACATCGAGCGCTTCGGCACGCCCGAGATGCAGACCGGCCGCCCGGCGCCGCACGAGGTCCATGAAGAGGACGCGGAGGCCGCCAAGGTCGTCGTGATCCGCGACGGCGTGTCGCGCGAGATCGAGTTCCGCAAGAGCGATCCCAGCCTGCTCGACGCCGCGGCGCGGGCCGGCATGGACGTGCCGTTCTCCTGCAAATCCGGCGTGTGCTCGACCTGCCGTTGCAAGCTGATCGAGGGCGAGGTCCGGATGGATAAGAATTTCGCCCTTGAGAAGCACGAAGTGGCGGCGGGATTCATCCTGAGCTGCCAAGCGCACGCATTGACGCCGCGCGTCGTGATCTCGTTCGACGAACGCTGATTCACAAGGAAAACAACACCCATGGCCCGAGGTCGAGCTCCAGGATTCGATGCCACCCGCGAGGAGATCCTCGCGCAGGCTGCCCGACTGTTCGCCAACCAGGGCTACCCCGCGACCTCGATGAACCAGGTTGCCGAGGCCTGCGAGGTCAGCAAGCCCACGCTGTACCACTACGTCCGCGACAAGCATGAGCTGCTCGCGCAGATCTGCCAGAACCATCTGCAGCACCTGGTCGACCTGGTCGACGAGGTCAGCGCGCAGCAGCTGCCGCCGCCGGAGCACCTGCGCGGGCTGATCCACCGCTTCGTGCAGGCCTACGGCGAGGCGCAGAACGAGCACCGCGTGCTGACCGAGGACCTGAAGTTCCTCGACGACGAACACCGCGAGCGCATGGTGGCGGTCGAGCGCCAGGTGGTCGGCCGCTTCGCCGACGCGGTGGCCGCGGTGCGGCCGGAACTGCGCGGCGCCCACCTGCACAAGCCGCTGACCATGCTGCTGTTCGGCATGATCAACTGGACCTTCACCTGGCTGCGGCCCGACGGCGCGCTGACCTACGAGGCGGTGGCGCCGATGGTGGCGGACCTGTTCTTCGGCGGGCTCGGCGCGGTCCGCACCGAACTCACCGATCCTTCGGCGCGCCACGAGCGCAACGAACTCGACCCGGCGGCGCCGCAAGTCTCATGAAGGCTTCGCGGAGGACCATCGCCCCCGACATGCAATCCAAGCAGTGCTTGCAGTCATCGCAGTAGCAGTACCTCATTGACCTTGCGTTCCTGAAAAACACATTCCGAAGGAGACAACATGAAACGCATCGAGAAGACCCTGCTGGCCATGGCCATGACGGGTGCCGCGCTGATGGGCGCGGGCGGCAGCGCCTGGGCCGACATCAACGTCGGCGTGACCGTGTCGGCCACGGGGCCGGCCGCGTCGCTGGGCATTCCCGAGAAGAACACCTTCTCGCTGATGCCCAAGACCATTGCCGGGCAGAAGGTCAACTACATCATCCTGGACGACGCGTCGGACACGACGACGGCGGTCGCCAACACCCGCAAGCTGATCACCGAGCACAAGGTCGACGTGGTGGTCGGCTCGACGGTCACGCCGAACTCGCTGGCGATGATCGACGCGGTGTCGGAGGCGCAGGTGCCGATGATCTCGATGGCGGCCTCGGCGCGCATCGTCGAGCCGATGGACGCGAAGAAGCGGTGGGTCTTCAAGACGCCGCAGAACGACATCATGATGGCGCTGGCCATCGCCAGCCACATGCAGGCGCAGGGCGTGAAGACGGTGGCCTACGTCGGCTTCGCCGATGCCTACGGCGAAGGCTGGTACGGCGAGTTCAACAAGGTCGCCGCCAGCAAGGGCCTGAGCATCGTCGCCAACGAGCGCTACAACCGCACCGACACCTCGGTGACCGGCCAGGTGCTGAAGATCATGGCGGCCAAGCCGGACGCGGTGCTGGTCGGCGGCAGCGGCACGCCGGCGGCGTTGCCGCAGAAGACGCTCAAGGAGCGCGGCTACCAGGGCAAGTACTACCAGACCCACGGCGTGGCCAACAACGACTTCCTGCGCGTCGGCGGCAAGGACGTCGAGGGCACCTTCCTGCCGTCGGGCCCGGTGCTGGTCGTCGATCAGCTGCCGGCGGACCATCCGGCCAAGAAAAGCGCCAAGACCTACGTGACGACCTATGAGGGCGCGTACGGCAAGGGCAGCGTGTCGACCTTCGGTGGCCATGCGTGGGATGCGGGACTGCTGCTGCAGGCGGCGATTCCCGAGGCCATCAAGAAGGCCCAGCCCGGCACGCCGCAGTTCCGCGCGGCGCTGCGCGATGCGCTCGAAGGCGTCAAGGAACTGCCGGCCGCGCACGGCGTGTTCACGATGTCGCCCAATGACCATCTGGGTCTGGACCAGCGCGCGCGCGTGATGGTCAAGATCGAGAACGGCACCTGGAAATACCAACCCTAATTTCGCCGACGCTCGGCTACTGCGCGGGCCGATCTTGGGCCTGCGGTGCTCGCCATACAGGAGTATGGCTGCGCGCCTCAGGCCCAACCTCGACCCGCTCGCTACGCCGCTCGTCCGCGAAATATCCTGCGATTGACGTTGTGAGAATCCTATGAGCGCTACCCCCGTTCTTCAGAGCTTGATTGCTGGTCGCTGGATCGGCGCCACCGCCGCGCGCGGCCTGCACAGCGCCGTCAACGGACGGTTGGTGACGCAGACCCATGCGGAAGAGATCGATTTCGGCGAGAGCCTGCACTTCGCGCGCCGGCAGGCGCTGCCGGCGCTGCTGGCGCTCGACTTCCAGCAGCGCGCCGCGATCCTGAAGGCGTTGGCGACCTATCTGCAGGAACACAAGGAATCGCTCTACGCGATCTCCGCGCACACCGGCGCGACGCGGCCCGATTCGTGGATCGACATCGAAGGCGGCTTCGGCACGCTCTTCGCCTACGCGTCGATGGGCCGCCGCGAGCTGCCCTCGAGCAACATCGTCCATGAAGGCCCGGCCCAGGCGCTGGGCAAGCTCGGGCAGTTCATGGGCACGCACGTGCTGGTGCCCAAGCGCGGCGTCGCCGTGCACATCAACGCGTTCAACTTCCCGATGTGGGGGATGCTGGAGAAGTTCGCACCGAGCTTCCTCGCCGGCATGCCCTGCATCGTCAAGCCGGCCACCGCGACCAGCTATGTCGCCGAGGCCTGCGTGCGCCTGATCGAACAGTCCGGCCTGCTGCCGGCCGGCGCGTTGCAGCTGGTCATCGGCAGTTCCGGCGATCTGCTGGACCGGTTGGAGGAGACGGACGTCGTCACCTTCACCGGCTCGGCGGACACCGCGGCGCAGCTGCGCGTCAATCCGAACCTGATCCGCCGCTCGGTGCCGTTCAACGCCGAGGCGGACAGCCTCAACTGCGCGATCCTGGCCCCGGACGTGGTGCCCGGGGATCCCGAATTCGATCTCTTCGTCAAGGAAGTGATGCGGGAGATGAGCGCCAAGGCCGGCCAGAAGTGCACGGCCATCCGCCGCGCGATCGTGCCGGCCGCGCAGATCGACGCGGTGGCCGCGGCGCTGCGCGAGCGGCTCGCGAAGATCAAGATCGGCGATCCGGCCATCGAGGGCGTGCGCATGGGCGCGCTGGCGTCCAAGGCGCAGCAGGCCGACGTGGCCGAGCGCCTGGCGCAGCTCGCGCAGGGCAACGAGGTCGTCTACGGCGAGCGCGACGGCTTCGCGCCGGTGGGCGAGGGCGTCGGCGACGGTGCCTTCTTCGCGCCGACGCTGCTGCTGTGCCGCGACGCGATGAACAACGAGGCGGTCCACAACGTCGAGGCCTTCGGGCCGGTGTCGACGTTGATGAGCTACAACGACTTCGACGAAGCGCTGGCGCTCGCCGCCAAGGGCCGAGGCAGCCTGGTGGGATCGGTGGTCACGAAGACGCCCGCGCTGGCCGCGCAGGCCGTCTATCACGCGGCCGCCTTCCACGGCCGACTGCTGGTGCTGGACCGCGACGCGGCCGGCGAGTCGACCGGCCACGGCTCGCCGCTGCCGATGCTCAAGCACGGCGGCCCGGGCCGCGCCGGCGGCGGCGAGGAACTTGGCGGCATCCGCGCCGTCAAGCACTACCTGCAACGCTGCGCGGTGCAGGCCTCGCCGACGATGCTCACGGCCATCACCGGCGAGTACGTGCGCGGCGGCAAGGTCACCGAGGACGCGATCCACCCCTTCCGCAAGTACTTCGAAGAGATCCAGGTCGGCGACTCGCTGCTGACGCATCGCCGCACGGTGTCCGAGGCGGACATCGTCAACTTCGGCGGCATCAGCGGCGACTTCTTCTACATGCACTTCGACGAGGTCGCGGCCAAGGACACGCAATTCGGCCAGCGCATCGCGCACGGCTACTTCGTGCTGTCGGCGGCGGCGGGCCTGTTCGTGTCGCCCGCGCCGGGACCGGTCCTCGCCAACTACGGCCTCGACACGCTGCGCTTCGTGAACCCCGTGGCCATCGGCGACACCATCCAGGCGCGCCTCACCTGCAAGCGCCGCATCGACCGCGGCAATCGCCCCGACCAGCCGCCGCAAGGGGTGGTCGCCTGGGACGTGCAGGTCACCAACCAGCGTGGTGAGCTCGTGGCGAGCTATGACATCCTGACCTTGGTCGCGAAGAAGAGCGCCTGACCTCGCGCGGGGCCGCCGCCCCCCGATCGCACGGGGACAGCCTGGACGCGGAAGACTAGACTGCCTCGCGACCACCTGGGGAGGCGGCATTGTCAGGCCTGGAAACGTTCCCGATCGACGAAGCGCGATTGAGCCAGCTCAAGGGAACGCGCGGCGGCCGGATCGCGCTCAACGGGTTCGAGTACCAGCGGGCCTTCGCGGTGCTTCGCCTGGCCGCGATGGTCCTGGGCCGGGCCGTGTCTCCGGTGGATGGGCACGTGCCTGTGCGGCTGCGCTACGAGTGGGCCGAGGACATCGACGAGATCGACCGTGATGGCCGGATCGTCCTGTGGCAATGCAAGGTCGGCGACCACTGGGCGACCGCTGGCAAGCTGGCGGAGTTGCTGCTGGCCTTCGCGCCGAAATGGCTGTGGATCGCGCCGCACAAGCGGGCCTTGCTCCAGCTCCGGCTGGTCACCCCGGACCTTGCCTACAAGGTGCATGCGATCCGGTCGGGCGAACTGCCCGGGTCGGCACGGGACGCCGCGCGGGTGCACTTCCTCAGGACGGTGCTCACGCCACCGACGGAGAGCTCCGATCGAGCGCATTGGCAAGCGGCAGCGATCACGCATGGTCCCGAGGCGCTCTTCGACGAACTGTGGTCGGCGACCGCCGTGCTGTACATGCCCAACGAGGCGGTCGATGCGGCGGCGGATCGGCGTTACGCCGAGCAGGAGGCGATGAAGGAGCTGGCGGCGGGCGGCCTGGGCCTGGACCCCGCCCCCGGCGCCCTCGATGGCGTGCTTCAGGCGCTGCGGGCGCTGTTGTCGGTGATGCCCGTGTCCGACCGCAGTCCCGACGGAACGATCAACTGGTGCCAACAGGAACCTCAGCAACTGCTGACGCATCACGTCTCCGATCGCCTGTTTCCGTTCACGGCGCGCGCGATCGGACTGGAGTGCGGACTGGATCTGGTCGATCGCACGCGGCTCCGCAAGCTCCGACAGGACCAGTTCCGCCCCTGGTTCGTGGCTCGGCGCGCCGACTGGGGCGACGTCGTCGCCGGCGGCGAGGATTTCAACGGCTTCTTCGAACGCAGCGATACGCCCGGCCTGGTCGCGCGTCTGGGGCAGGCGCTGGCGCTGAGCCTGCGCCGGGAGGGCCAGTTGCGTGTGCAGTGGCTGGTGGGCGCACCGGGCACGGGCAAGAGCACCCTGGCCCTGCGCGTTGCCACGCTGCTCGCGCTGGACGGCGCCTGCGTGGTGCTCGACGGGCGCTTCATGCAGGACCAGGAGACCAGCGCTGGCAACCGCATCGTCGACTCGGTGCGCGCGGTGACCGGAGACCATCGGCCAGTGCTCCTGCTGCTGGACGATCCGTTCGGCGCCAACAGCGGATGGCCGCGCATCCTCAAGGAGCTGGGCAAGCGGCCGCTTGCCCTGGTCGTTCTCGCCGCGACGCCCGACCTGCTGCTGGAGAACAGCGAGCATCTTCTCGAGAACATCGACGAGCTGCCGCGGCACGGGGTCGCGCGGCCGGACGATCGCGAGCGTCTCGCGCTGGCCGAGATCTATCCGGGGCATCGCGACTGGTTGATGAAGACCGAGGAGGACCTGCTGATCCTGGCCATGGTGGCGCAGGCCGGCAAGCCCTTCGACTCGATCGTCAAGGGCATCTGGAAAACGCTCAACGATGGACGCAAGCCGCCCGCCCGCGCGACCTTCAAGGACTTGTCCTGGGAGATCGCGGCATTCACGCTGGTCGCCTACTTCCATCGCGCCTACGCGGTCTGTCCGCTGCTGCTGCTGGAGGCTTTTCTCCCGCTCGCCACCGAGTCCGGGCACGCCGCCGGCGAGAGGCTCTCGCATCTGGTCAGCGCGCAGGGATGGCACATCTTCCAGATGCACGAGCTCGACCACAAGCTCGGGCGGGCCTGGTCGGGCGTGGCTTCCATGCATGCGCGGGTCGCCGACATGGCCTGGCGCCATCGACCCGTGAAGACGGGCGAGATGGAACGCCTGATCGCGACGGCGTCTGTCGAGGCGGCCGGCAGCGCCCGGCTGCTGGGCATCGCACTGGCCACGCTGCGCCTGTATGCCGCCCAGGATCCGGACGGCCGCATGCCGGCCTTCGACGAACTGATGGTGGCGATCGCCACGGCTTGGGCCGAGGCGCCCGAAGGGAAGTTGGAGACGCGCAACCTGTTCAGCCTGGTCATGCAATGTCACCAGGGGGGCATCAAGGTGCCCGCGTCCTTGCGGCAGGCGCTGTCGAAGCGGGCCGCGGCGCTGGACTCGCAGAGCTGGCTGGCGCAACTGGCGTTGTGGATCGTGGACGGCGACCAGGCGGCCGAAGGCGGTCGGGACCGCCTGGCCCGCGTCATCGCTCAGGCCGACTTCTCGATCGCCGCCGGTCGGGCCATCTCGTTCGTCGGCAGGCTGGTCCGGAACGACCAAGCGCTGTTGGCGGCCGGCGTCGAGCGGCTCTGGCACAGCCTCGACGAGGGACTCGACCGGAGCGCCCAGTCGGCCTTGATCACCTGGCTGCTGAAGTATGCGGACGAGGCGTCGACCCGGCGGCGCCTGCAGATCCTCCGTGCCTGGCTCTCCCGTCATCCGGACGAGCACACGGTTCGCACGGCGCTGATCTCATGGATGTCCAAGACGGGAGCGCCGGACCTGCAGGAGGAACTCGCCCGCTTCCTTCGTCACTTGCGGTCCGGTCCGGCGTTCTTCACGCCGGCGTCGGCGGCTCTGACCGCCATCGGCAAGCTGGACCACCCCGATCCCCTGTTGATGATTCCCTGGATGGCGTGGGCGTCGGACACGCTGGAGCACAGCCGCGGTCCGTCTGAAAGGCTGGTGTGGAACTCGGTCGGTCGGTTGCTGGTGCGAGCCCGGCGGCAGGAAGGCGGGTTGGCGGTCAATGCGGATGCGGCGCAGTCGCCGCGAGCGGCGTTCGTCGACGCCAGGCGTCGGCTCGAGCGGGTGGCCGAGGAGTGGCGCCGTCGCCACGGGGAGGCCGATGACTCAAGCTCCGGACGCTGGCGCGGGCATCCCGGCCCTCGCCGGCGCGGTCATCGCTGATGCTGCTGGTGGATGAAGTCGATCAACGCGCGCAGCGTCGCCGGGATGTGCCGATGGCCCGCGTAATACAGGCACAGCGCCGGTAGCGGAGCCGCCCAGTCGTCCAGCACGCGGCGGAGCCGGCCGGTCGCGAGATCGTCGGCGACATACCACTCGGCGATCTGCGCGAGCCCCAGTCCCGCGCGCGCCGCCTCCAGCATCAGCAGCGGCGAGTCGAGCACCATCGGTCCCGGCACGTCGAGCGTCTCGCTCGCGGCGGCTCTGCCGCGCTTCGCGCGTGCGAATTCCCACGGGGACGGCAGTCCGCTCGGCATCCGCGCGCGGATGCAGGCATGGCGTGCGAGGTCCGCGGGCGTCGCTGGCAGGCCGTGGCGCTCGAAGTAGTCGGGCGAGCCGACGACCGCCATCCGCAGCGGCAGGCCGATCGGCACGCGGATCATGTCGCGCGGCACCTGCGGCGCGAGCCGCAGTCCCGCGTCGAAGCCCTCGGCGACGATGTCGACCAGCCGCCCCTCGGTGACGACATCCAGCGTGACGCCCGGATGCCGACGCAGGAACTCCGCCAGGATCGGCCGGAACACCATCTGCGCCGCGCCCAGCGAGCTGTTCAGGCGCAAGGTGCCGGTGGGCGCTCCCGCATGATCGTCGGCCGACGCGACGGCCTCCTGGATCTGCGCCACCGCCGGACCGACCCGGTCGATGAAGCGCCGCCCCGCCTCGGTGAGCGACACGCTGCGCGTCGTGCGATGGAAGAGCCGCACGCCCATTCGCGCCTCCAGCCCCGCAACGGCGTTGCTGACGGCGGAAGTCGACATCTCCAGTTCCACCGCCGCCGGCCGGAAGCCCTGCCTGCGCGCGACGGCGAGCACCACCTCGAATTCGATCAGGCTGTCCTTCTGCATGTCTGCATTGTTCTTTGAATCGGGATGACTCGTCCATCATTGGACGGCTTATCGACATGGACGCCGCTGCCTACAGTCATCCCATCGAGCCACGGCGTGTCGCTGAGGTTCATGCCGAAAGGACAAGCCATGCGGAACTTCGACCAGAACTACATCGACGGCGCCTTCGTTGCCGTGACCGGCGACGAGGTCGTCGACATCGTCGATCCCGCCACCGAGGCCGTGGTCGGTCAGGCCCGGCTCGCGCATCGCGACGATGCCCGTCGCGCCGTCGAAGCCGCGATGCGCGCCCAGCCGGCCTTCGGGCGGACTTCCGTCGCGGAGCGCGTCGCGATGCTCGAGCGCCTGCAGGCCGCGATGCTGGCGCATGCCGAGGACCTCCTGGAAGCGACGATCACCGAGTACGGCGGTCCCGTCGCCCGCGCGCAGTGGGTCGCCAATTACGCGTCGCAGTGCTTCGGCGACGCGGCGCGGGCGCTGCCGAGCTACGCGTTCGAACGCCGCGTCGGCGCATCGACCGTGGTGATGGCGCCGGTCGGCGTGTCCGGGCTCTTCGCGCCCTGGAACAGCACCGCCGGCACGATGGCCAGCAAGCTCGCGGCTGCCATCGCCGCCGGCTGCGCGACGGTGATCAAGCCCAGCGAGCTGAGCCCGTGGCAGGCGCATGTCGTCGCTCGCGCGATCCACGCGGCGGACCTGCCGCCGGGTGTCGTCAACATCGTGACCGGCCGCGGTGTCGACGTCGGCGCCGAGATCGGCACGCATCCGGGCGTCGCGAAGCTGTCGTTCACCGGCTCGACGCCGACCGGCAAGCTGATCGCGCGTGGCGCCGTCGACACGATGAAGCGCGTGAGCCTGGCCTTGACCGGCAAGTCGGCCTCGCTGTTGCTGGACGACGCGGACCTCGATGTGGCGCTCCCCCTCGCGCTGGCTGCGGCCTTCATGAACAGCGGGCAGGCCTGCGTGGCCGGCACACGCTTGCTGGTGCCGCGTGCCCGGATGCCTGAGGTCGTGGAGCGGATCCGGTCCGCCGTCGCCGCGATGCGCGTCGGCGATCCGCGCGATCCGGCGACGACGATCGGTCCGATGGTCAGCCGCGCGCAGTACGAGCGCGTCCAGCATTTCATCCGCCGCGGCCTCGACCAGGGCGCGACGCTGATCGCTGGCGGAGAGGGGCGGCCGGACGGACGCGATCGCGGCTGGTTCGTGCGGCCGACGGTCTTCGTCGATGTCCGCAACGACATGGACATCGCGCGCGAGGAGATCTTCGGCCCCGTGCTGTCCGTGCTCCCGGTGGACTCGGAGGACGAGGCGATCACGGTGGCCAACGACTCGCCGTATGGGCTGCAGGCTTACGTGTTCTCCGCCGACGCGGACCGCGCGCGACGCGTGGCCTCACAACTGGAGGCGGGCACGGTGCTGATCAACCGCGTCGCGCCGGACCTGCTGGCGCCGTTCGGCGGCGTCAAGCAATCGGGCGTGGGCCGGGAGTTCGGCGGGATGGGCATGGAGGCCTTCCTGGAACCGAAGACGATCACCACCGCCTGAGGCGGCCGGCACGGCGGAGGGCCTTCGCGGGATCGGCAAAGCCGAATGGCGGGCAAGGAAGTTCGACCTTGAGCCGCGTGCGCGGGCCGCCCACACTGAGGCCTCTGTTGACCCCACTTCGAACTGCCTTGGACTTCCTCACTACTCCCGTCATCGCCGGTCTGTTGTTCACCGGCACCCTGGCCCTGGTCGCACTGATGGCGTGGAAGGGCGGCAGTGAGCGGCGAGACGTCACCTTCCTCGCTTCCGCCGCCGGTCTGGGCGGCGTCTGCACGGCGATCGCCGCGGTCGTCTGAGCGCCCCTGAAGCCGGCGCGAGGAGCGCACGCCACAGGCGCCGGTTTTACGCTCCGTTGCTAAGTCGACGCCCCTGACGGCCGCGTGTGAATCGGTGCCGCGCCAAAATGTGACGAACGATTCAGTGAGAGGAAGGGAAGGGCATGCGCGTCTTGCTCGTCGAGGATTCCGAGTTTGTTCGCGAGCAGTTCCTGCGATTGTTCGAGGGACTCGATTTCGTGGAAGTGGTGGGCTACGCGGACAGCGAGGAAGACGCCGTGCAGGCGATCTCGGTGCTCAAACCCGATGTGGTGCTGCTCGACCTGAACCTGCAGGTCGGCTCCGGCATGCATGTGCTGCGGCGCGCACGCGCCGGCGGCTACACCGGCAAGCTGTGGGTGCTCAGCAGCCGCGACCCCGACTTCTACCGCTCGCTGTGCGAGAAGCACGGCGCCGACGGCTTCTACGACAAGGCGCATGAGCAGCTGCAGCTGCTCGACGACCTGCGCGTGCTGGCCGGCGAGAAGCCGCTGTTCTGAGGCGCGCGGCGCTCGCGACTGTCGCGTCGAAGGGGCCATCGCGGGGATGGCGCCGCTCAGGGGCCGCAGCCGGCCATGGCCATCAGGCCGTCGACGTGCAGCAGCGCGACGGACAAGGGGTCCGACGCCAGCGACGCCCCCATGACCAGCACGCCCAGGCCCACGCGCAGCGCCCGCGCCGACCGCGGCAGCGGGCGGCATGCCGAGATGAGGAAGGGCGCGCCGACGCCAAGCATGAAGAGCGCGGTCAACAGCGCGTGCAGGGCGGTGTCCATGATGACCGTTCAGCCCAGCGCCGCGACACCTTGCAGCGTCCCACCGGCCGGTTCGTGATCGGGCAGCCCGGCCATCGCGAGATCCAGGTCCGACATCAGGTCGGACACGTTCTCCAGGCCGACCGACAGCCGCAGCAGGTCCTCGCCGATACCGGACTGCCGGCGCTCCGCCACCGACAGCCTGCCGTGCGTGGTCGAGGCGGGATGGGTGATCATGCTGCGCGTGTCCCCGATGCTGGTGGCGATGGAGATCAGCCGCAGCGCATCCACCACCGACCATGCGCCCTCGCGGCCCCTCGGGACGCGGAAACCCACCACGCCGCCGAAGCCCGATTGCTGCGCCGCCGCCAGCGCATGCTGCGGGTGCGTCGCCAGGCCGGTGTAGACCACGGCGGCGACTTTCGGGGACGCCTTCAGCCAGCGCGCCAGCTGCATCGCGTTGGCGGAGATCGCCGCCATGCGCAGATGCAAGGTCTCCAGGCTCTTGAGCAGCAGCCACGCGTCCATCGCGCCCAACGAGGCGCCGGTCACGCGCAGCACGCCGCGCAGGTCGGCCATCAGCCGCTCGGCACCGACCGCGACACCCGCCACCACGCGGCCGTGACCGTCCATGTACTTGCCCGCGGAATGGATGACGATGTCGGCGCCCAGGCGCAAGGGGTTCTGCTGGTACGGCGTGAGCAGCGAGTTGTCCACCGCCAGCAGCGCGCCGCGCGCATGGGCGAGCAGGGAGATGGCCTCGATGTCTCCCACGTTCTGCAGCGGGTTGGACGGCGTCTCCATGAACGCGAAGGCGGTGCGATCGTCGATCGCGGCGTCCCATTGCGCCAGGTCGGTCAGGTCGACGACGCGCACGTCGACGCCCAGTCTGCCGAAGTGATGGCGGAAGGCCATGAGGGTCGTGCCGAAGACATCGCGGGAACAGACGATGTTCCTGCCGGTCGCCACCCACGCCTGCGCCATGGCCACGATCGCCGCCATGCCCGACGAGAAGGCGACCGCCGCCTCCGCGCGCTCCATCGCCGCGATGCGTCGCTCGAGCGCCTGCACGGTCGGGTTGGAGAAGCGCGAGTACACGTTGCCCGCGGCTGCGCCGCTGAACTTGCGCGCCGCGTCCGCCGCCGAGGCGAAGACATAGGCCGAGGTGATGGCGACCGGTTCGCAGTGCGCGTCGCTGAGGTCCTGGAACTGGCCGGTGCGGACGGCGTTGGTGAAGGATTGGTGATCCAAGGCAGCTTCCTCTCGAAGGCGTTTCGGTGGGGCCGTGGCCGACGGACGGCGACGTGTCAGGCGGAGGGCCGGGCTTGCAGTCCCGGAGGCGGGGCGGTGTCGACGTCCGGATCGCGCAGGAACAGCCAGCTCGTCACACCGCCCAGTGCCGTCAGGCCTGCCAACCCGACGATGTAGGGCTGGTAGCTGCCCCACAGGTCATGGCTGAGCGCGCCCAGCTGCACCGAGGCGAAGCCGCCGAACTGGTGCGCCAGGAACAGGTAGCCGAAGGCCCGTCCCTTGATCGCCGCGCCGTAGCGCGCCAGGCAGAACATCGACGTCAGCACCACCGTGCCCAGGTAGGTCGCGCCGAACACGACGGCGAAGCCCAGCGTGCGAAGGTCTTCCGACGCTCCGAGCAGGAGCAGCACGGCGCAGGACCGCAGCACGTAGAACGCGCCCAGCAGCGTGCGCTTGGGCAGCCGCATCGCCAGCCAGCCGGTCAGCAAGCCGCTGATCAGCTCCAGCACGCCGAGCAGACTCAGGCTGACGCCCATCAGCGCGCGCGGCGTCGAATGGTCCTGCCAGAACGCGACCAGGTGGACATCGATGAAGGCCATGCTCGCGCCGCAGCCCATGAAGCCGATCGCCAGCGCATGGAAGCCGCTGTCGCGCCGCAGCAGGGACCAGGCGCGGGGGGAGGTGCCTTCGCCGTCACCGTCGACTCGTCCGCTTCGGAAGCGGCGTCGGCGGCATCCAGGCCGGCCGCCTTCGACTTCGCCGCGGCGAACCACGCCAGACCGGCGAGCGGCAGCGCGAGGAAAGCGCCCGTCAGCAGGAAGGTGGTCTCCCACGTCGCCTTCGGCGCCAGCCACAGCCAGAACGGCGACAGCACGATGAAGCTGATCGAGGTGCCATTGGTGACCACCGCGAAGGCCAGACCGGATTTCTTCTGCTCGAAGAGGCGATCGACCAGCACGCCCATCGGCACATAGGTCATGGCCGCCAGGCCGAAGGCCGCGAACAGCCCGTAGCCGAGGACGAAGACCGGGAGCGACCGGTCGAACAGACTGGTACCCGCGAGCGCGACACCGGCGGCCAGACAGCCGATCACCACGGTGCGCAACGGCCCGTGGCGATCGCTCAGCCACCCCACCAGCGGCGATGCCAGCCCGGTGACCAGCATGAACACGGCGCCCGACCAGGCGAAGTCGGAACGGCCGCGCCCGAAGTGGGTCGCCAGGTCGGCGAAGTAGACCTGGTAGAGGCTCTTGATGCTGGTGGAGAAGAACATCACCAGGAAGCCCACCGCCACGAGGGCGTGGACCAGCGGCCGGGAAGGCGTTGCCGGCTTCATGCGACCAGCCCCGGGACGCCGCGGCGCGTGGCCGGAAGGCAGTAGGCGCGGTACATGCCGTCGTACATCGTGTAGAACAGGCGGCAGGTGTGATCGACCGCGTGCAGCGCTTCCTGCTGCAGCCGGTCGGTGTCGCACAGCTCGGCGACCAGGTTCAAGCCCTGTTCGACATGGCCGACATCCTCGGCCTGGTGGACGGAGAAGAACAACAGGTCCTCCTCCGTCAATACGTAGACCTTGCCCAGCAGTTCGTGGCGCGCCTCGCCGGCCTTGAGCTCCAGGTTCTGACCTTCGCTGGCGATCATCACCGCGGCGGCGGCGATGTGATAGCTGCCGCGGCCCCGCACCGCGTACAGCCGGTAGTCGATCAGGTCCTGCGTCGCGGGCAGCGGGCGCGCGGCGTCGCGCTCCTCATCGCCGATGCCCAGCGCACGGAGGAAGTTCTGCATCAGCACCACGTGGTTGTCGGTCCTGGAGAGCCGGCCGGTTTCCTCCTCGTACAGGTTGATCAGCAGCGCGCGCTTGAACGTCGGCAGCGGGCAGTGGAAGAACAGGTGCTCGACGTAGCCCAGGAAATGCTTCGTCAGCTGATAGCCCTGCAGCGCCACCTGGCGCAGCAGCACGATGTCCTTCCCGTCAGGATTCATCAGGCGGTCGAAGAGGGGATGCGCCATCGTCAGATGGCTGTGCAGCAGCGATCGCAGCTGTTCCTTGAAGGCGGCCTTGGATTGCGGCATGGGGGACTCCTGTGCGGGATCAAAGGGCGGCGGGGGCATCGACGCGGCGGCGCAATGCCTGCACCGCCTGCGCCATGAAATGGCCCCGATGGACCGCGTCGCCGACGCGGGCGTAGTCCTCCAGGACGCCATAGGTCTCGAAGCCGAAGAACTGCCAGAGGTGGTGGGCGCGGGTGTTCTCGCGCACGTCGAGCACCAGCTGCTCGACGCCCAGCTGTTCGGCGCGGCGCGTGATCTCGCGCAGCGCGAGCTGCACGAAGCGCAGGCCGCGGAAGTCCGGGTGCACCACGCCCTTGGCCAGTTCCGCGCGGTGACGGCAGGTGGCCATGCCGTTGAGATGCAGCAGCGCCATGAAGGCCGGTCGCGCGTCGACGCGTCCCATCAACAGGTGGGTCCGGCCCGAGGCGATGCCCACGCGCAGGGCGGCAACAAACTGGACTTCCTGATGCGGCGTCAGCGTCCGCTCGAAGCCCAGCATGCCGCCGTCGGCCACGGTGCTGTTGACGAGCTCGACAAGCTGCCCGGCGAGTCGATCGTCGATCCGATCGATCCAGTCGTAACGGGCAATGAACGATGGCTCTGACTTCACGGGCGGTCTCCTTCGCGATTGATCGGGAGGGGCAGATTAGCGACGCCTCCGCGGCCGACGCGGCAACAAACGCGCTCAGAACGGCAAGAAACCGGCCATGATGGGAGGGGATAAGTCCTGAGGAACTTTTTCGGCGATGAAGAGCGTCCACTTCCTGATGATCCCGTCGGCGCATGTGCTGGACCTGGCGGGCCCGCTGCAAGTCATCCATTCGATCGGCGAGATCGGCGCCGGCACGGTCGATGTGCGTTGCATCGGGCCGGAGGTCTCGGTCGGCGCCTTCCAGCCGCTGACGTTGACCGACATCCGCCCGCTGCCGCACACCCTGCCGCCGGACTCGGTGCTGTTCATCGTCGGCAGCAAACTGACGCCGGCGCTGATGCGCTCGTCGGCCTGGCGCAAGGCCGTGGACTGGCTGGCGCAACTGGGCCGCGACCGGCCGGACGGGCTGCGGATCTGCGGCGTCTGCACCGGCACCTTCCTGCTGGCCGATGCCGGCCTGCTCGACGGCCGCCTGTGCACCACGCATCACCGCTTCATCGCCCGACTGCGCGCGGCCAGTCCGAAGACGACGGTGCTCGAGAACCGCGTGTTCGTCGAGGACGGGGACCTGCTCACGTCCGCCGGGGTCACCTCCGGCATCGACCTGGCGCTGCACCTGGTGGCGCAGGCCTTCGGCGAGGACGTCGCCATCCAGGTCGCGCGCGAGAACGTGGTGAACTTCCGCCGCTTCGGCGCCGACCCCGAACTGTCCGCCGCGACGCGTTACCGCGCCCACGGCAACCAGCGCATCCATGCGGTCCAGGATGCGATCGCGACACAACTGGGTGGTCGCGTCACGATCGACGAACTGGCCGCTCAGGCCGGCCTGAGCGAACGCCATCTGGCCCGGCTGTTCCTCGCCGAGACCGGCGTCAGCATCAAGCAGTACCAGATCGCGCTGCGCATGGACCTGGCCCGCCGGCTGATGACCAGTTCACGGCTGTCGCTGGAGAACATCGCGGCCACCTGCGGCTACGGCAGCGTGCAGGCCTTCCGCGCGAACTGGAACAAGCACGAGCGCCTGCCGCCCTCGCTGCTTCGACGCGGCGGGGGCGCGCCACGGTCCGATGCTTAGAATCCCCACTCCCAAGCGATGACGCCCCGATGACCGGGCGATGACGATGACAGCAGCTGTTCGGACCGACGCCGCGCTGGCGCCGGTGGTGATCGTGGGTGCCGGCCTGGCCGGATTGACCGTGGCGCTTCACCTCGCCGACCGCGTGCCGGTGATCGTGCTGGCCAAGCGCGAACTCAACGAGGCCGCCACCGCCTGGGCGCAGGGCGGGATCGTCGGGGTGCTCGGCTCGGACGACAGCATCGAGAGCCACGTCCGCGACACGCAGGAAGCCGGCGCCGGTCTGGTCGACGAGGCCACCGCCCGCTACATCGCCGAACGCAGCGCCGATGCCGTCGGCTGGCTGGTCGAGCAGGGCGTGCCGTTCACGCTCGATGAGCAGGGGCCGCTCGGGCTGCACCTGACCCGCGAGGGCGGGCACGCGGTGCGCCGCATCGCCCACGCCGCCGACGCCACCGGCAAGGCCATCCACGATGCGCTGCTGGCCAAGGCGAAGGCCCATCCCAACATCGAGCTGCGCCAGCGCTGGATGGCGCTGGACCTGATCACCTCGCGGCATGTGCAGCGCGACGAGCCGTCCCGCTGCTACGGCATCTACGCGCTCGACATGGACGCCCAGCGCGTCGACGCGATCGCGGCGCGCGCCGTGGTGATGGCCACCGGCGGCGCCGGCAAGGTCTACCGCTACACGACCAATCCGGACACCTCCACCGGCGACGGCATCGCGATGGCGTGGCGCGCGGGCTGCCGCATCGCCAACATGGAGTTCATCCAGTTCCACCCGACCTGCCTGTACCACCCGCAGGAACGCAGCTTCCTGATCACCGAGGCGCTGCGCGGGGAGGGCGGTCACCTGAAGCTGCCGGACGGGACGCGCTTCATGGCCGCGCACGATGAGCGGCTCGAACTCGCACCGCGCGACGTGGTCGCCCGCGCGATCGACTTCGAGATGAAGAAACACGGCCTCGACCACGTGTGGCTCGACGCCACGCACCTGGGCGAGGACTTCCTGAAGGAACACTTCCCGACCGTCCATGCGCGTTGCCTCGCGCTGGGCATCGACATCGCGCGCCAGCCGATCCCGGTGGTGCCGGCGGTGCACTTCACCTGCGGGGGCGTGGTGTCCGACCTGCAGGGCCGCGCCGACCTGCCCGGCCTCTACGCGGTCGGCGAGACCGCCCACACCGGCCTGCACGGCGCCAACCGGCTGGCGAGCAACTCGCTGCTGGAATGCGTCGTGCTCGGCCAGGGCTGTGCGTCCGACATCCTGGCGCAGGAGGTGCTCCCTCCGGCGCCGCTGCCGGCCTGGGACGAAAGCCAGGTCGAGGACGCGGACGAGCAGGTCGTCATCGCCCACAACTGGGACGAGCTGCGTTCGCTGATGTGGAACTACGTCGGCATCGTGCGCACGACCAAGCGTCTGGAGCGCGCCTTGCATCGCATCGACCTGCTGCGCGCGGAGATCGACGACTACTACGCCAACTTCCGCGTCAGCCGCGACCTGCTGGAGTTGCGCAACCTGGTCGATTGCGCGGAACTCATCGTGCGTTCGGCGCTGCTGCGGCACGAAAGCCGCGGGCTGCACTACAGCCGCGACTACCCGCGCACGCTGCCGGCGAGCTTGCCGACGGTGCTGGTGCGCAACGGCAATACGCGCTGATCTATCGCTGCTTCGTGCGCAGCACGCTGCGCGCTTGCACGAAGTTGAAGGCGTAGCTGACCGCTTCCTTGATCGCGGCATCCACGTCCAACCGCTCCTGCTCGGTCAGGTAGAACGAGTAGTCCACCGCATGGCGGATGTAGCGCGGAGGCAGCCGGTTCAGCGCGACGCAGGCCACGTCGGCCAGCAATTCGGCTTCACGGTGGATCTCGGGGAACTGCGGAGCGTTCTCCATCACCGCGGCAAACACTTCGCGTTCGTGATGGTTGTAGAGCGAGGTGAAGTCCATGAGCACGTCCTGCCGTGGGCAACTGGGATGGCCACAGCATAGGCCGCCCCCCGCGCAGATGGAAAGCCCCCGGTGACACTCGTTCACGCGGGGCGCACTCACGAGACGCCCTCACGAGACGCCTCCTCCCGCTTGCGGGAGAGGGCAGGCGTGAGGGCCAGCGGCCGTCGAAGTGCGATCAGGCCGCGCCGATGCCCGGCACCATCGCGCCCGCTTCCGCCGCCTTCTTCGCCTTGAGCTTCGCGGTGAAGTCCAGCATGCGGTCGATGCACGACTTCGCTTCGACCCGGATCGTCTCTTCGACGAAGATCTCGCCGCTGCCGCGCTCCAGGCAATCGACCAGGCCCTGCAGGCCGTTCATCGCCATCCAGGGGCAGTGCGCGCAGCTCTTGCAGGTCGCGCTGTTGCCCGCCGTCGGCGCCTCGATCAGGACCTTGCCCGGCGCCATCTGCCGCATCGCATGCAGGATGCCGTTGTCGGTGGCGACGACGTATTCGCGCGCCGTGCCCTCGACCACGGCCTTGATCAGCGCGGAGGTCGATCCCACGACGTCCGCCTGCGCGACCACCGAGGCCGGCGACTCCGGGTGGACCAGGATCATCGCGTCGGGGTGTTGCTCGCGCAGCAGCTCCAGCTCCAGGCCCTTGAACTCGTCGTGGACGATGCAGGCACCGTTCCACATCAGCATGTCGGCGCCGGTCTGCTCCTGGATGTAGCGGCCCAGGTGGCGGTCGGGCGCCCACAGGATCTTCTCGCCGCGGGCCTTGAGCTCGCTGACGATCTCCAGCGCGCAGGAACTGGTGACCATCCAGTCCGCGCGCGCCTTCACCGCGGCGCTGGTGTTGGCGTAGACGACGACGGTGCGGTCGGGATGCGCGTCGCAGAAGGCGGCGAAGTCCTCGGCCGGGCAGCCCAGGTCCAGCGAGCAGGTCGCGTCCAGGTCGGGCATCAGCACGCGCTTCTCGGGGCTGAGGATCTTGGCGCTTTCGCCCATGAACTTCACGCCGGCGACCACCAGGGTCTGCGCCGCGTGGTCGCGGCCGAAGCGCGCCATCTCCAGCGAATCGGACACGATGCCGCCGCTTTCCTGCGCGAGGTCCTGCAGGTCGCCGTCGACGTAGTAGTGGGCGACGAGCACCGCCCCCTTGGCCTTGAGCAGTTCGGCGGCACGCGCCTTGAGTTGTCGGCGCTGGCTGGGCGTCAACGGTGCCGGCACCTTGGCCCACGCATGGGCGGTGCAGGTGGCGCCGTCCGCATCCTGGCGGGCGAAGTCGTAGAGAACCTGTTCCATAGGGGAGGAATTCTAGGTCTGGCCGAAAAACCGGCTCGGCGGCATGCCGACCGTCCTTGTGACCATCGCGGTGAAGGCGCTGGCGCTGGCGTAGCCGAGCTCCGCGGCGATGACCTGCATCGGCTTGCGATGCGCCGCCAGCCGCAGCGCCTCGGCCAGCAGCGCCTGCTGGCGCCATTGCGCGTAGCTGCTGCCCAGCTCCTGGCGGAAGAGGCGGGAGACGGTGCGCGCGCTCGCGCCGACTTCCGCCGCCCAGTCGTCCAGGCTGGCATGGCGCATCGGCTCGGCCAGCACGGCCTCGCAGAGGCGGCGCAGGCGCTTGTCGGTCGGCAGCGCGACGCCGAGCTGCAGGCTGGGCGCGCGGCGGATCTCGTCGAGGATCAGCTTGCCGATCCAGCCCTCGCGGTCGGCCACGACCTCGGCCACGGTTCCAGCGGGCTCGATCTCGTCCCGCGCGAGTTGCACCGCCAGCTCCCGCAGCAGCGGGGAGACCTCGAGGACGCGGTTCTCGGCCCAGACCTCGCCGTCGTCGGGCGGATCCAGCAGGTAGAGGGTGCGCAGCTCGCAGCGCTCGACGGCGGTCACCGCATGGACCACGCCGGCGGGGATCCAGACGCCGCGCGAGGGCGGGACCAGGAAGGTGGCGCGGTCGGTGCTGACGCGCACGACGCCGGTCACCGAGAAGACGAACTGGCCCCAGGTGTGGTGGTGGGCCTGGATGTCCATGAACCCGTCCAGGCTGCGCGACTTGGCCCGCACCGGGCGCACGGCGCTGGGCGCATAGCGGCGCGGATCGAGCGGCGGCAGGCTGGTGCGACGGGTGAGGGTCGGGGTGGGGTGCGGCGTCGGACGAGCGGGTGAAGGAGAGGCCGAAGGAGGGTGCGAAGGAGGGGTCGGATGATCCATGGCGGAAACTCGACAGAACTTGTCCGGCTATCGTAATTCCGACGTAAAGGCCCTGTCACCATTCCGTTCATGAACACCGCCACCACCACCGCCGACGCGGCCGGCCTGTCGCCGAGCCCCGAACAGAGCGCCGCACAGAGCAGGCAACGAGACATCCAGACCATCAGCCTGATCGGTCTGGCCCACGGCACCTCGCACTTCTTCCACATGCTGCTGCCGCCGCTGTTCCCGGTGTTCATGCGGGAGTTCGGGCTGAGTTATTCCGAGCTCGGCCTGCTGGTGACGATCTTCTTCGTGATCTCGGGCGTGGGGCAGGCGCTGTCGGGCTTCCTGGTCGACAGGACGGGCGCGCGGCCGGTGCTGTTCGCGGCGCTGGGCTGCTTCGTGCTGGCGTCGCTGGCGGCGGGCACGGCCCAGAGCTTCGTCGGGCTGGCGCTGGCCGCGGCGCTGGCGGGCCTGGGCAACTCGCCCTTCCACCCGGTGGACTTCACGATCCTGAACAAGCGGGTGTCGCAGCAGCGGCTGGGGCATGCGTTCTCGGTGCACGGCATCACGGGCAACCTCGGCTGGGCCGTGGCGCCGGTGCTGCTGATCTCGATGCACGAGGCGACCGGCCAGTGGCGCCTGGGCTACGCGGCGACGGCGGCGTGGGCGCTGTTCGTGATCGCGCTGCTGGTCTTCAAGCGCGACGCGATCGACGACACGCAGGGCTCGTGGGGCCATGAGAAGGCCGGCGCGGCGAAGGCGCCCGTCGACGAGCATCCGATGGCCTTCCTGAAGCTGCCGTCGGTGTGGCTGTGCTTCTCGTTCTTCTTCTTCACGACCTCCGCGCTGAGCGCGATCCAGAGCTTCGCGTCGCCGGCGCTGTCGGCGATGTACGGCGTGAGCCTGGCCAGCACCGCGTTCGTCGTGACCGGCTACATGCTGGCCGGCGCGGCGGGGATGATCGTCGGCGGCTTCCTGGTGGCGAAGTCGCAGAACCTGGAGCGCAACATCGCCGGCGCGATGTTCGTCGCCGCGGCGCTGCTGGCGTTGACGGCAACGGGCTGGCTGCCGGCGACGGCAGCGCTGATCGCGGCGGCGACGGCAGGCTTCGGCACGGGTCTCGCAGGCCCGTCGCGCGACATGCTGATCAAGCGCGCGGCCCCCCCCGGAGCGACGGGGCGCGTGTACGGCACGGTGTACTCCGGCCTGGACACCGGCTTCGCCGTCGCGGCGCCGATCTTCGGCGCGCTGATGGACCGGCACTGGAACAACGCGGTGTTCTTCGGCGCGTCGTTCGCGCTGCTGCTGGGCATCGGCGCGGCGAGCCTGGTGCGGCAAGGGAAGCGCTGACACCCCTCAGGGGGAAGTCAATGCGAGGTGCCGGGTGACTGGCATAGGTGGTCATCCGAGGTCGTCATAGCAATCGAGGCTGGTCCCGGAACTTGCATCGCGTCGTGGACGCAACAGCGCGGGGACCTTCGTTTGCAGCGGCATGCGGCGGATCTAGAGTCGTTGGCTCTGGAGTCCGCAAACCATGCCCTACTCACCCGCCATCGTCGCCAATGCCGTGCTCTACCGAGCGAAACAGCGTGGCATTCGCATCAGTCATCTGAAGCTGCAGAAGCTGATCTTCTTCATCCACGCGTGGCGCCTCGCGCTGCAGGGGCTGCCCGCGGTCGACGAACGACCGGAGGCGTGGGAATACGGCCCCGTTTTCGAGACGCTCTTTCACCGGCTGAAGAACCTCGGTCATGAGGCGATCTGCCAATACATCGAGACTGTCGAGGCGCGGACCAATGCGTACCAGGCGCTGATGCCGTCCACCGAGGATGCGGCGTTCTGGCGCGTTCTCGATCAGGTGATGGACCGGTATGGCGGGCTCAGCGCGTCGCAGTTGTCGACGCTAGGGCATGAACCGGGCGGTCCCTGGTCAACTGCGCGAGCCGCCAAACAGGCTGTCATTCCCGACGACAGCATCCGCTCCTTCTATCGGGAGAAGCTGCAATGAACGAGTCGTCCTTCCCGATGGCGGAGCCGCCGCTGATGCCGGTCCCCCCGGTCGATGAACCGGCAGCGGGGGAGTTGAAGAAGTTCGATTCGGAAGTGCTCGACTACAAGATCAAGCGCGCGAGCACCTTCGGTGGACTGAGCGTCGCCGGCACCCTGTACATCGTCGGTGTGTTGGTCATCCTGAAGCTGATGACCATCTGGCCCTTCAACTGCTCGCCGCTGGCGGAGATCACCGATTCCTTCGCGCGCATCGTGGAGTGCACGAACCCGATGATCCAGGGCGATGGCTGGCACGGCGTCGCGGGTGTGATGCTGGCGTTGTTTTCCGTTCCGACAGTGTTGCTGATCGCCATCCTGCGGATGGCTTCACCGAAGAAGGAGCCGCTGCCGGACACCGTCTTCACCACGGTCGCGGACAAGTTCGCCAACGCGCTGGAACGCGTGTTCGAACCCAGGAAATAGCCCGGGCAACACTTGACCCCGAAGCACTGGATTTCGCAACCCGCATCCGCGCCGCAACAGGGGACACCCCACCCGCTTGCAATGGCGGGGCCGCTCGCTACAGTCGTCCGTCATGGATCAGCACCGCACCGTCAGCCGCCCCGCCGGGCACGTCCTCGTCGAGGCCCTGATCGAGCAAGGGATCACGGAGGTCTTCGGAGTTCCAGGCGAGAGCTACCTCGCGGTCCTCGACGGCTTCCATGAGCACCGCGAGCGCATCCGCTTCATCGGCTGCCGGCAGGAGGGCGGTGCGGCCTTCATGGCCGATGCCCAGGGCAAGCTGACCGGTCGCCCCGGCGTGTGCTTCGTGACCCGCGGACCCGGCGCCACCAACGCCAGCATCGGGCTGCACACGGCCTTCCAGGACTCGACGCCGATGATCCTGTTCATCGGGCAGGTGGCCTCCGATCAGCGCGATCGCGAAGCCTTCCAGGAAGTCGACTACCGCCAGATGTTCGGCCCGGGCACGCTGGGCATGGCGAAATGGGTCGGCGAGGTGCAGGACCCGCATCGCCTGCCGGAATACGTCGCGCGGGCCTTCCACACCGCCATGCAGGGACGCCCCGGTCCGGTCGTCCTCGTGCTGCCCGAGGACATGCTCACGCAGCTCACCGACGCGCCGGTGCTTCCCCGCGCCAAGCCCGCCGTCGCGTGGCCGGCACCGGCGGACCTGGTCGAACTGCAGGCGCGGCTCGAAGGCGCGCAGCGGCCGTTCGTCATCGCCGGCGGCGGCGGCTGGACCGCCGAGGCCTGCGCCGCGCTGCAGGACTTCGCCCACGCCTGGCAGCTGCCGGTCGGCTGCGCGTTCCGCTTCCAGGACCTCTACGACAACCGCGATCCGCTGTACGCGGGCGACGTCGGCATCGGCATCAATCCGGCGCTCGCCAAACGCATCGGCGAGGCGGACCTCATCATCGCCATCGGCCCGCGCCTGGGCGAGATGACCACCGGCGGCTACACGCTGCTGAAGGCGCCGCGGCCTGCCCAGCAACTGGTGCACATCCATGCCGGGTCCGAGGAACTGGGCCGCGTCTACGCGGCCGACCAGATGATCCAGGCCAGCATGAGCGGCGCCGCGCTGGCGCTGCAGCAATTGCGCCCGCCCGCCGACGTCGAAGAGCTGCCGTGGTTGCAGTGGTCGCGCGACGCGCATGCCGACTACCAGCGCAACCAGCAGGCGCTGCCGGTCGGCCCGATGGACCTGGCCGAGGTCATGCATCTGCTGGACCGGCTGCTGCCCGCGGAGACCATCTTCACCAACGGCGCCGGCAATTACAGCGGCTGGCTGCATCGCTTCCACCGCTATACGGCGCTGCATCAGGGCGGCCGTACGCAGCTGGCGCCGACCAGCGGCGCGATGGGCTACGGCTTCCCGGCCGCCGTCGCGGCAGCGCTGCTGCAGCGCGAGCGCTGGGTCGTCAACATTGCCGGCGACGGCGACTTCCTGATGACCGGCCAGGAGATGTCCACCGCGATGGCCCATGGCGCGCGGCGATTGATCTGTCTGGTGGTCGACAACGGCAGCTACGGCACGATCCGCATGCACCAGGAGCGCGAGTATCCCGGCCGCGTCAGCGGCAGCGACCTGCACAACCCGGACTTCGCCGCGCTCGCCCGCGCCTACGGCTGGCTCGCGTTCAGCGCGGCCCGCACCGAGGACGTCGAGCCCGCGCTGCGGCAGGCCCTCTCGGCGCAGGTCCCGACGCTGATCCACCTGAAGCTGCCGGTCGAGATTTCCACCAGCCGCGCGACGCTCAGCAGCATCCGCGAGGCGGCGCTGAAGCGGAAAGCCGGATGACGGAAAATCACGCCATGACTGCTTCCGCCATCCCCTTCGCCCTGCGCGGCGAATACATCGAACTCGACAAGCTGCTCAAGGCCACCTCGCTGGCCAGCAGTGGCGGCGAGGCCCGGCACTTCATCTCCGAGGGCCAGGTGCGCGTCGACGGTCAGGTCGATCTGCGCAAGACCGCCAAGATCCGCGCCGGCCAGGTGGTCGAGTTCAACGGCCAACGCATCGAGATCCTGAACGACCCGGAGGAGTGACCCGATGACCAGTCCCAGCGCCGCGACCCGCGCCGCGATCCGTTTCTCGA
Source organism: Mitsuaria sp. MSU3D (assembly GCF_056867975.1). NCBI lineage: Bacteria > Pseudomonadati > Pseudomonadota > Betaproteobacteria > Burkholderiales > Sphaerotilaceae > Roseateles > Mitsuaria sp. MSU3D. Next base: position 209,470 of record NZ_CP200314.1, read on the forward strand.
CCTGCGATCTCTGCGACTCGCTGAAGGCCGACACCAGCGGCGACACGCGCTGGCTGCCGGGCAGCCTGTATCGCAGCTACGGCGGCCATCCGCGCTTCGCCGGCCCGGTGGCCACGGTGAGATGCCTGGACGACAACTCGCAGGTGAAGGCGGCCGTCGAGAGCTTCGGCGCCGGACGCGTGCTCGTGGTCGACGGCGGCGGTTCGTTGCGGCGGTCGCTGCTGGGCGGCAACCTCGCCGTCAGCGCGGCGAAGAACGGCTGGGCCGGCGTGCTGGTCCATGGCGCGGTGCGCGACCTCGAGGAGCTGCGCGCGGCGGCCGTCGGCATCTTCGCGCTGGGCCATGTGCCGATGCCGACCGAGCGCCGCGAGCAGGGCCTCGCGGACCTGCCCGTCCAGATCGAGGGCGTCTGGATCCGTCCAGGCGATTGGCTCTACGCCGACGAGGACGGCGTCGTCGTCACGCCCAAGGCCGTGCACGCGGCCGGCTGAGCGAGGCCTGCGCCGGGCCCGGATCTCACCCCTGGGCGGCGATCCAGCCGGCCAGGGCCTCCGCCGCCATCGGCCTGCCGAACAGCCAGCCCTGCGCCGCGTCGCAGCCCATCGCGACGAGGACGGCGCGCTGCCCCTCGGTCTCCACGCCTTCCGCGACCACGGTCAGTCCGAGCGAACGCCCGATGCCGATCACCGCGCTCGACAACGCGCGATCGTCGGCGTCCTGCTCCAGGTCGCGCACGAAACTCTTGTCGAGCTTCAGCTCGGTCACCGGCAGGCGCTTCAGGTAGCTCAGGCTTGAATAACCGGTGCCGAAGTCGTCGACCGACACGCCGACGCCCATCTCGTGCAACTGCTGCAGTTGCTCGCGGGGGCGGCTGGTGTCGTCGAGCATCAACCGCTCGGTGACCTCCAGCGTCAGATCGCTCGCCGCCAGTCCGTGCTTCGCGAGCAGCGCCCGTGCATGGGCGGCGACGTCGTCCTGATGGAAACGCTGCGGCGAGACGTTCACCGACACGCCCGGCACGGCGATCCCCTCGGCTCGCCAGCGTGCCAGTTGCGCGCAGGCTTGCGCGAGCACCCAGGCGTCCAGCGCATTGATCAGGCCGCTCTCCTCGGCGACCGGGATGAAGCGGTCCGGCGACACCCAGCCGCGTTCGGCGTCGTGCCAGCGCAGCAGCGCTTCGACGCCCACCAGCGCGCGGTCGGTCAACCGCACCTTGGGTTGGAAGTGCAGCTGCAGCAACTGGTGGGACAGCGCGTGACGCAGCGCGGCCTCGATGTCGAGCCGCTCGTCCAACGCCTGGTTCATCGCGTGCAGGAAGAAGCGCGCGCAGTCACGGCCGGCGCGTTTGGCTTCGTACATCGCGATGTCGGCGTTCTTCAGCAGCTGGTCGAGGTCGAGCCCGTCCCGCGGATAGGCGCAGACGCCGATGCTGGCCGTCATCTGCACGCGCGCATGACTGCCGGCGAGCGGGATCGGAGCCTCGAGCACCGCGCGCAGCTTGCCGGCCACATGCATCGCGTCGTCCGCCGAGCAGCCCGGCAGCAGCGCGACGAACTCGTCGCCGCCCAGGCGCGCCAGGGTGTCGCTGTCGCGCAGCGCGCCCAGCAGCCGCTCGGAGATGTGTTTCAGCACCTGGTCGCCGACGGCATGGCCCAGCGAATCGTTGACGGTCTTGAAGCGGTCGATGTCGAGCAGCAGCAGCGCGGCCGGCGCCTCGGTGCGCGAGGCCTGCATCAGCGTCTGCCGGGCGCGGTCGGCCAGCAGGGTGCGGTTGGGCAGGCCGGTGACGCCGTCGAAGTAGGCCAGGCGCTCGATCTCGCGCTGGTGGCGGTCGTGCATGAACGCGATCTGGCACAGCTGCGTGCAGGCCTGCACCATGCGGCGGTGGAAGGGCGCCGCGCCGCGCGGTTCGCGGTAGTACAGCGCGAAGGTGGCGACGACCTGGTCGGCGCCCAGCAGGATGGGGGTGGACCAGCAGGCATGCAGCCCGTGCGGCAGCGCGAGCTCGCGGAAGTCGGCCCACAGCGGGTCGTTGGCGATGTCGGTGACCTCGACCGGCTGGCGGCGCCAGGCGGCGGTGCCGCAGGAGCCGGCCTGCGGACCGATCATGAAGCCTTCCAGCGCGCCGCTGAAGGTGGTCGGCAGGCTGGGGGCGGCCAGCGGGTGCACGCGACCGTCCTCGTCCACCGCCAGCACGGAGCAGATCACCTCCGGTGCCAGCGCCTCCACGGCGCGGCACAGCAGGTCCATCACCGCCGCCAGCGGGCGGCCGAGCGCAACGGCTTCCAGCACGTCGCGCTGCAGGTGATCGATGTCGGCCTGCTCGTCCGTCCTTGTCGCGTGCTGTTCTCGCATCGCTGCTCCCTGTTTGCCGGGAGCATCGCAGGCTCGACGCCGGTCGGCAAGAACCTCAGCGCAACACTGTCAGCAACCGGTCGAGTCCGCCGTCGTTGATCGCGACCATGGCCTGTTCGCGGACCTTGGGTTTGGCGTGATAGGCGACCGAGAGCCCGGCGGCGCCCATCATCGGCAGGTCGTTGGCGCCGTCGCCGACGGCGATGCACTGCGCGGAGGTCGCGCCGATGTGCCCGGCGCAGGCCAGCATCATGCGGCGCTTCTCCTCGCCGTCGCAGATGTCGCCCCAGTCCTGCATCACGAGGGCGCCGGTCAGCCGGCCGTCGACGATCTCCAGCTCGTTGCTGCGGACGAAGTCCATGCCCAGCTCGGCGGCGACGAAGCGGGTGAAGTAGGTGAAGCCGCCGGAGACCAGCACCAGCTTCAGGCCGGCCGCCTTCAGCGCGGCGCAGAGTTCGCGCGCGCCGGGGTTGAAGTTGAGCCGCTCGCGCAGCACCTGTGCCAGCGCGTCCTCGCCGACGCCCTTCAGCAGCGCGAGGCGGCGGCGCAGGCTGTCCTTGAAGTCGGTGATCTCGCCGCGCATGGCGGCCTCGGTGATCGCGGCGACCTCGGCCTTGCGGCCCGCGGCGGCGGCGATCTCGTCGATGCACTCGATCGAGATCAGCGTCGAGTCCATGTCGAACGCGGCGAGCTTGAAGTCGCTCAGCGCCAGCGGCGGCGTGAAGCCCTGCAGGACGAGCGGGGAGAAGGTGGACGACGGGGACGGCGTGGTGGTCATGCGATCGGAACCTGCAGCGGGCCTGGAAACGGGCCTGGAAGATGGGGCCCGGCGCGCGGGACCTTGAATGCGGAAGGTCCCCGCCGATGATCACTTGGATCAGTCGGCGGGGACGGGCGGGAGCTTAGCGCACTCGCCGAGGCAAGCCTCAGCGCGCATGCGCGCCGACGTAGGTCGCTCCGCGAGTGCCGGTCATCCAGAATGTCGGCGTTTCGGCCCAACCGAAGCGGGTATCGCTCAAGCGCGAGAGGTATGCGGCGGCCGGCTCCGAGACGCGAGGGGCGTGCTGCCGGTCACTGATGCCAGGAACATCCCAGGACTCCAGCTTCAGGCCCTCCACACGCGCCAGGCCCTTGTCCTTGCTGATCAAGGTTGCGCCCAGCGCCATCGCGTGCGCGGCGATGGCTGCGTCGAACTGTTCGATGCGTTGGCCGCGCTGCTCGCTGGCGGACCTGATGCAAGCGTAGAGGTCGGAAAACCAGAGTCCTCGATCGAGATACTCGACCCGGATCTCTCGCATCAGCTCCCGCAAGCGCAGCGCCTTGCGGTTGGAGTTCTTCTTCTCAAGCCCGGCGAAGATCTCGGCTTGCACGATGACGCTGATGGCGACACGTCCGGTGAGTGAATCGAGGCGCTTCTGGCAGTGAGCCAGCCGTTCCGATCCGGGACGCTCCATCAGGTAGCTCATGATGTTCGTGTCGAGCATGTAGAGCGGTTCAACGCGATCCATGTTGCGCCTCCCAGGCGTCGAAGCGCGCGCGACGGATCCTGTCGACTTCAGCATCGTCCTCCCAGTCGTCCAGCCCGAGAACCCGGGCCCGCACCGGCTTGCCGTAGTTCTCCGGCAGGTACGGGCAGGTCTCGCAGCCCTCGCGCGCATGCAGGATAAGGCGAGAGATGCGCTTGCTTTCGGAGATCGCGCGGATGAGCGAATCCGGATCGGTCAGCCGGTCGTCCGGCGGCAGGTGCCGGCACTGGAAGCAAGTCATCGCGTAGGCGCATCCCCTCTCCTTGGCAGCGAACTCGGCTTCGCGTGCGGCATCCCAGGCCGCCTCTTCCGCGTCTTCCTGTGCTTGGCGGGCGGCCATGACATCGATCGATTCGACTGCATCGATCCGACGGCTTGCTTCGATCAGGGGTAACAGTGGCGTGTGTTGATGCATCGGCATCCCCAGAAGTTGAGAAGCCGTCAGTCTAGGAAGCGGTTCCTCCGCGGTCATTGACTCGAACTGGTGGACCTGCAGATCGTCTTCCAGCAATTCAAGTGAGGGTCAGTCACTTCTCCGGATTGCCATTGAAAACGGCGGCCGGAGCCGCCGTTTCACCCTTGCAAAGCAGACCTGCGATCAGGCCTGCGCCACCGGCGCGCCGAGCAGCCGCAGCACCTCGCGCACGGCCTGCGCGCGGTCCTTCGGATCGGTCAGCGCCTTGTCGATGCGCAGCTTCTCGTTGCCCACCAGCTTGATGTTGCGGTTCTTCTGCACGAGCTCGATCACCCGCATCGGATCGATCGGCGGGTTGGGCCGGAAGTTGATGTTGATGACGCTGGGCGCCGCGTCGATCTTCATCACGCCGTAAGGCTTGGCCAGCACGCGCAGGCGGTGCGTGTCGAACAAGGTCTGTCCCTGCGCCGGCAGCTTGCCGAAGCGGTCGGTGATCTCCTCGAGCATCGCGTCGATCTGCTCGGCGCGGTCCGCCGTCGCGAGCCGCTTGTACAAGGACAGCCGCTGGTGCACGTCGCCGCAGTAGGCGTCGGGCAGCAGCGCGGGGGCGTGCAGGTTGATCTCGGTGGTCGCCGACAACGGGCTGAGCAGGTCCGGCTCGCGGCCGGCCTTGAGCGAGCGCACGGCCTCGGACAGCATCTCGTTGTAGAGCTGGAAACCGATCTCCATCATGTTGCCGCTCTGGTGCTCGCCCAGCACCTCGCCGGCGCCGCGGATCTCCAGGTCGTGCATGGCGAGGTAGAAGCCCGAGCCGAGCTCCTCCATCGCCTGGATCGCCTCCAGCCGCTGCGCCGCTTGCTTGGTCAGGCCCTCGACGTCCGGGACCATCAGGTAGGCATAGGCTTGGTGGTGCGAACGCCCGACGCGCCCGCGCAGCTGGTGCAGCTGTGCCAGGCCGAACTTGTCGGCGCGGCTGATGACGATGGTGTTGGCGCTGGGGACGTCGATGCCGGTCTCGATGATGGTCGAGCACAGCAGCACGTTGTGCTTGCCGCCGACGAACTCGCGCATCACGCGTTCCAGCTCGCGCTCGGGCATCTGCCCGTGGGCGACGACGATGCGCGCCTCCGGCAACAGCTCCTCGAGCTTCATGCGGCGGTTCTCGATCGTCTCGACCTCGTTGTGCAGGAAGTAGACCTGCCCGCCGCGCTTGAGTTCGCGCAGGATGGCCTCGCGGATGGTGCCGCTGGTCTCGCTGCGCACGAAGGTCTTGATCGCCAGACGCCGCTGCGGCGCGGTGGCGATGACGCTCAGGTCGCGCAGGCCCTCCAGCGCCATGCCCAGCGTGCGCGGAATCGGCGTGGCGGTCAGCGTCAGCACGTCGACCTCGGCGCGCATCGCCTTCATCGCTTCCTTGTGGCGCACGCCGAAGCGGTGCTCCTCGTCGATGACCAGCAGTCCCAGGCGCTTGAACTTGACGTCGGCCGACAGCAGCTTGTGCGTGCCGATGACGATGTCGATCGAGCCGTCGGCCAGGCCCTCCATCGCCGCCTTGATCTCCTTGGCGGAGCGGAAGCGGCTCATCTCGGCGACCTTGACCGGCCAGCGGCCGAAGCGGTCGGCGATGTTCTGGTAGTGCTGCTCGGCCAGCAGCGTCGTCGGCGCCAGCAACGCGACCTGCTTGCCGCCCATCACCGCGACGAAGGCGGCGCGCAGCGCCACCTCGGTCTTGCCGAAGCCGACGTCGCCGCACACCAGCCGGTCCATCGGCTTGGGGCTGATCATGTCCTGGATGACGGCGTGGATCGCGGCGCGCTGGTCGGGCGTTTCCTCGAAGCCGAAGCTCGCGGCGAAGGCCTCGTAGTCGTGCGGCGAGTAGCGGAACGCGTGGCCCTCGCGCGCGGCGCGGCGGGCGTAGAGGTTGAGCAGCTCCGCGGCGGTGTCGCGGACCTGCTCGGCGGCCTTGCGTTTGGCCTTGTCCCACTGGCCCGAGCCCAGGCGGTGCAGCGGCGCCTCCTCGGCGCTGACGCCGGTGTAGCGGCTGATCAGGTGCAGCTGCGCGACCGGCACGTAGAGCGTGGCCTTGTCGTCGTACTCCAGGTGCAGGAACTCGCTGGGGCCGTCGCCGAGGTCGATGTTGATCAGGCCGAGGTAGCGGCCGATGCCGTGGTTCGTGTGCACCACCGGATCGCCGACCTTCAGCTCGGACAGGTCCTTGATCAGCGCGTTGACGTCGCTGACCTGCTCCTGCTTGCGGCGCCGGCGCGTGGTGGGCGTGGTCGCGAAGAGCTCGGTCTCGGTGAAGAGCTGGATCTGGCGCCCCTCGTCGGGTTCGAACCAGAAGAAGCCCGCCGCCAGCGGCGCGGCGGTGATCGCGAAGCGCTCGTCCTTGTTCGCCTCGAATTCGGCGAGGTCCTTCACCGACGGCGGATCGATCTTGTTGTCGCGCAGCAGCTCGAGCAGGCTCTCGCGGCGGCCTTCGCTCTCGGCGAGCAGCAGCACGCGGAAGTCGGTGGACTTCAGGTGCGCGGCCAGGCGCGCGAGCGGCTCCTGCGCGCCGCGCTCGACGCTGACGTCGGGCAGCGGGCGTGCGTAGTCGACGGCCTCGTGGCCCCGCACCGCCAGCACCGCGTGGCGGTGCGTCGCGGTGAAGAACTCCTCGGGCCGCAGGAAGATCTCCTCGGGCGCCAGGATCGGGCGGTCCGGGTCGTGCTGCAGGAAGCGGTGGCGTTCCCGCGTGTCGGTCCAGTAGCGCTGCAGCGCCTCGTCCACCTCGCCGTGCAGGACGAGTCCGGCCTCGGCGGGCACGTAGTCGAACACGCTGGCGACCTCGTCGAAGAACAGCGGGAGGTAGTACTCGATGCCGCCGGTGGCCAGGCCCGTGTCGATGTCCTTGTAGATGCGCGATTTCGTCGGATCGCCGTCCATCTTCTCGCGCCAGCGGGCACGGAAGGCCTTGCGCGAGGCCTCGTCCATCGGGAACTCGCGCCCGGGCAGCAGGCGGACCTCGGGCACCGGGTACAGCGAGCGCTGCGAGTCCGGATCGAAGACGCGGATCGAGTCCACCTCGTCGCCGAACAGGTCGACGCGGTAGGGCACCAGCGAGCCCATCGGGTAGAGGTCGATCAGGCCGCCGCGCACGGCGTATTCACCGGGCGAGACGACCTGGCTGACGTGCTGGTAGCCGCCCAGCGTCAGCTGGCGCTTCAGGCCGGCCTCGTCCAGGCGCTGCTTCTGGCGGAAGTTGAAGGTCGTCGCGGCCAGGAAGGACGGCGGCGCCAGCCGCGTCAGCGCGGTGGTCGCGGGCAGCAGCACGACGTCGAGGTCGCGCTCGGCGACCGGCTTCCCGTTGGCCTGCAGCAGCCGCCACAGCGTGGCCAGCCGTTCGGAGATCAGGTCCTGGTGCGGGCTGAAGCTGTCATAGGGCAGGGTCTCCCAGTCGGGGAAGACGGCGACGCGCAGTTCGGGCGCGAAGAACTTGAGCTCGTCCTCCAGGCGCTGCGTGTCGCCGGGCTCGGCGGTGACGATCAGCGTCAGCCGGCCGGCGGCCTGCTGCTGCCGCGCGAAGCGGGCGAGCAGCAGCGCGTCGGCGGAGCCGGTGGGGCGGGGCAGGGTGAAGCGTTTGCCGGGGGAGATCGTGGACAGCTGCATGGCGCACAAATGAGAACAGCCCCGGGAAGGGGCTCGGGGGAATTGTAGGGAGCCCGCCGCGACACGGCATGACAGGAGCGACAAGGGACGCTCGGGGGACGCACGGGGGGCGCCAGGGGACGCAAGAAGGCGGAGTTGCAAGGAGGCTCAGGGGCGCATGGGCGTTGTGCGGAGCATCCCGGGAGCAGTCGGCGTACCCGGCGCGCGGTTCCTGATGCATTCCAGGGTCGAGGTGCCGCGATCAGGCTGGTGGTGACGCCGCGTTGGTGATCCGCGGCGATTGGTGAGAACGCCCGCGCTTCGAAGAATGGGGGTCTCTCATTGAGCATTTCTCCAGCATGCACAGTTCATTCATCGAAGGGGTGCCAGCGACCGGACGGTTGTCGCGGCGATCCGTGTGTTCTCCCGGTGCCCGGCGGCACGCGCTGTCCGTGGCGGTTGGCCTCGCCTGTCTGACGGGCGTGGCGCCGGTCCTCGGTCAGACCCCGACGCCCTCGTCGCCGCCGACCGGATCACCCGCGTCGCTGTCGACAGGATCTCAGGTGCGGGCGTTGTCGAGCCCGTCAGGTGTCTCGATCACCTCGGGTGCGGGGTCGGGCGCCAAGGGCTGGGACGGCATCGCGGCCTATCAGTTCCCGCTCGGCTCGCGTGGCATGCGAGGAGCGGTGGCGGCCAGCCATCACCACTACGGGCTGGGCAGGGCGTTCGCGCGGTCCGGCGCGCAGGGGCAGGTCGACGCGGTGGGGGCGGCGATGGTCGTGCCGCTGACCACGACGGGGACGGGGCGGCTGAGCTGGCAGATCGGCGTGGAGTTGCGGCGCATGGACCACGCGCGCAATACGTCCAAGGCATCCGCAACGTCCAAGGCATCCGCCACGTCCAACGCGTCCAACTCGTCGAACGCGCGCAAGGCGATGGCGTTCACCGATCCGCGACGGGCGGTGGCGGTGACGACTGGCTTGCAGGCGGCGATGGTTCCGTCGCCGGGCAGTGCTGCCTGGGGCGGTGTGTGGATGGAGGTCGGCGACGTGCGCCTGCGCGATGCGGCGGTGGCGACGGATGCCGCGAGCGCGCGCTCAGCGGGTGAATACCTGCTGTTGTCGAGCGACCTGGCATGGCTCAAGCAGTGGACCGCGTGGGGACTGCTGCTGCGTGGGAGCGGGCAGATTGCGGACAAGAACCTGGATGCCTCGAGGAAGTTTCCGCTGGGCGGCGCGCACGGCGTGCGGGCGTGGCCACTGGGCGAGGCTTCGGGCGACCACGGTGTCCTGGCGCAGATGGAGCTGCGATACCGGTGGAAGGCCCTGGAGCCGTTCGGGTTCGTCGATGCCGGGCGGGTGAAGTTCAGCCACACGCCGTGGGAGACGAGCGCCCGCGCGCGCGTCTTGCCCCCAGGTCGCACGCTCGCCGGTGCGGGCGTCGGCTTGCGCTGGCAGCACGGGCCCTGGAGCGCAGACGGCACGGCGGGATGGCGCCTCGGCACGGCGATGCATCGGAGGTCGGTGTCGGCGCCGAAGGCGCGGATGCCGCAGCTGTGGATGAGCGTCGCTTATGCGTTGTGAGCGAGGCGCGTTGATGTGATGCGCGTCGAGGCGCGCTGATGCTCAGTTCGCCGAGGCGATGGGAATCGACCGACGGGCCTCGCGCATCGACGTCGGCTGGACATCGAGGCTGCGCGCCCGCAACTGCCCGCAGCCGCCGTCCACATCCTGCCCGGCGGAGTCGCGCAGCTTCGTCAGCACGCCGCGCTGATGCAGCCGGCGGGCGATGTCGCGCGCCTTGTCCCAGTCGGGCCGCACGTAGGGCAGCTCGGGCACGCTGTTGTACGGGATCATGTTCAGCACGCCGTACCGGCCCTTGAGCAGGTCGACGATGCCGTCGAGCTCGTCCTCGCCGTCGTTGATGCCCGCCAGCAGCGTCCACTGGTACTGGATCGGATAGCCGGTCTGGCGGGCGTAGCGCTCGCCAGCCTCGACCAGCTCGCGCGGCGTGAGCCGCGGCGCGCGCGGCAGCAGCTCGCGGCGCAGGTCGGGCTTGGTCGTGTGCAGCGACAGGGCCAGTGCCGGCTTCACGGGACCTGAGGCGAGCCGCTCGAACGCGCGCAGGTCGCCGACCGTCGAGAACACCAGGTGCTTGTGGCCGATGTTGCCTTCGAGCCCGAGCAGCTCGATCGCTTCCATGACGGCCTCCAGGTTGTGGGACGGCTCGCCCATGCCCATGAACACGACCTTCTTCACCGCCCGCTCGCGACGCGCCAGCGCCACCTGCGCGACGATCTCGGCGCTGGTGACCTGCCGCAGCAGCCCGTCCTTGCCGGTCATGCAGAAGCGGCAACCCACGGCACAGCCGACCTGGCTCGACACGCACAGGCCGTCGCGCGGCAGCAGCACGCTCTCGACCGTCTGGCCGTCCTGCAGCCGCACCAGCAGTCGCGCGGAGCCGTCCTCGCCCGGATGCCGCTCGACCAGCGTCGCCAGCCCGTGCAGTTCGTCCATCAGCGCCGGCAGCGCGTCGCGGACCGCCAGCGGCAGGTAGTGCACCAGCTGGCGCCGGCCCTCGGTCAGCGGCCGGGCCTGGACCCAGTGCCGCAGCACGCGTCCCGCGTGCGCCTCGTTGGCGCCGAGCGCGGTCAGGCGGCGGTGGATGTCGGCGATGGCGAACACGGCATTCGGAAGAGGTGAGGGCAGGTGACGGGATTTTCGCCGATCGAATCGGCGTCCCCGCATCGGGCCGCACTTCCACCGCCGCTGGCCCTCACCCCCCGCCCTCTCCCGCGGTGCGGGAGAGGGAGTTCATGCCGAGGTTGGCGCTCCCTACAAGGCGCTCCCTACAATCGACCCCATGAGTTCCTTTCCCATCGGCCTGACGCCGCGCTGCTTCGCGCTGGTGCCGGCCGCGGGCGTCGGCAGTCGCTCCGGCGCCGACCGCCCCAAGCAGTACGTCCCGCTCGCCGGCCGCGCCCTGATCGCGCACACGCTGGCGGCGCTCGGCGCCGTCGCGCGGGTCGAGGCCACGCTGGTAGTGCTCTCACCCGACGACGACCAGTTCGAATCCGCCGTCCCTGGCTTCGAAGGCGAGCACGGCTGGATCGCAAGGACCGGCGGCGCGACACGCGCCGACACCGTCGCCGCCGGCCTGCAGGCCTTGCGCGAACGCGGTGCCCAGCCGCACGACTGGGTGCTCGTCCACGACGCCGCCCGTTGCCTGCTCCGCCCCGAATGGGTCGATGCGCTGATCGACGCCTGCGACGACGACGAGGTCGGCGGCCTGCTGGCGTTGCCCGTGGCCGACACGCTCAAGGACGCGGTGGTCGCGAGCCCGGGCACCGATCCCGGCGCGGCGCCGTCGACGCGCGTCGCCGCCACCGTCGACCGCCGCGGCAAGTGGGCCGCGCAGACGCCGCAGATGTTCCGCCTCGGCCTGCTGATGCCCGCGCTGGCCGGCCCGATGGAAGGCATCACCGACGAGGCCAGCGCCGTCGAGGCGCTGGGCCATTCGCCGCGTCTGGTCGAAGCTTCCATGGAAAACTTCAAGGTCACCTATCCCGCCGACTTCGCGTTGGCCGAACGCCTGCTCAGGAGCCGCGCATGACTGTCGAATCCGATGACGATATCCAGGGCCTGAAGGCCGCCGGCGAAGCCGTCGCCACCGTGCTGCGCCGCATGCTGGACGCGATCCGGCCCGGCATGACCACGCTCGAGCTCGACCAGATGGGCGAGCGCTGGCTGACGGAATTCGGCGCGAAGTCCGCGCCGCGCGTGATGTACAACTTCCCCGGCGCCACCTGCATCTCGATCAACGAGCAGGCCGCGCATGGCATCCCCGGCGACCGCGTGATCCAGAAGGGCGACGTCGTCAACGTCGACGTCTCGGCCGAGCTGGACGGCTACTTCGGCGACACCGGCGGCACGCGCATCGTCCCGCCGACGACGCCGACGAAGACGCAGCTGGTCTTCGCCGCGCAGTACGCGCTGGAGCAGGCGATGAAGGAAGTGAGACCCGGGGCGAAGATCAACCGCATCGGTCACGCGATCGAACGCGTGGCCAAGGCGCACAAGTTCAAGATCATCGAGAACCTCTGCAGCCACGGCGTCGGCCGCTCGCTGCACGAGGAGCCCAAGAGCATCCCCGGCTACTACGACGCGAACGACACGCGCGTGCTGACCGAAGGCATGGTCATCACCATCGAGCCCTTCCTGTCGACCAAGAGCCGCTGGGTCGACGAGGAGGCCGACGGCTGGACCCTCTCCGGCGTCAAGGGCAACCTGTCCGCGCAGTTCGAGCACACGATGATCGTCACCCGCAACGGTCCGCTCGTCGTCACGAACGCGCTGCCGCACTGAGCGCTGCCCCGTCCACTCCTTCCGTCGCGTCTGCTTTTTCGACCGCCGCCCCGCTTGTTCCCCGCAGTCAACGCCACATCCTCATGGTCCTGAATTTCCGCATCGGCGAGGGGTGGGACACCCACCAGCTCGTCACCGGCCGCCCGCTGATCCTCGGCGGCATCACGGTCCCGCACACGCACGGCCTGCTGGGCCACTCGGACGCGGACGCGCTCGCGCACGCGATCACCGACGCGCTGCTCGGCGCGGCCGCGCTGGGCGACATCGGCAAGCTGTTCCCCGACACCGCCGCCGAGTTCAAGGGCGCCGATTCGATGGTGCTGCTCGAAGAGGCCTACCGGCGCGTGAAGGACCTGGGCTGGGTGATCGGCAACCTCGACGGCACCATCATTGCGCAGCAGCCCAAGATGGCGCCGCATATCCCGGCGATGCGCCAGCGGCTCGCCGAAGTGCTGGGCATCGACCCCGGCCAGATCAACGTGAAGGCCAAGACGGCCGAGAAGATGGGGCCCGTCGGCGAACTCAAGGCGATCGAGGCACGCGCCGTCTGCCTGCTTGTCCGCTCCGACTGAATCGCTCGGTCGCACTCCCTCTCCCGCCTGCGGGAGAGGGCAGGGGTGAGGGCCAGCGGCGGTGGAAGTGCTGAAGCCTTCTTGCTGACTGCCGAGTCCGCTGGCCCTCACCCCACCCTCTCCCGCAAGCGGGAGAGGGAGCAAGAGAGGCAGGTTGACTGCGCGAGCGGGAATGCCGACTGCGGTCAGACGCTCTCGCGCTTGGACGCGGTCAGACGCTCGCGCGCTTGAGCCTCAGTTGCGCGACGAAGCCGCTGTCGTCGGCATTCGCGAGCCGCAGTTGCGCGCCCAGGCGCTGCACCGACTTCTCGACGATCGCCAGGCCCAGGCCCGCGCCGGTCGCCGCCGTGCGCGCCGTGTCGCCGCGGTAGAAGGGCGTCGTCAGCTTCGCGAGCTTGTCCGGCGGCACGCCGGGCCCGTGGTCGCGCACCGTCAGCAGCACCCAGGCGCTGTCGGCCTCGGCCGTCACCTCGACGCGCGTCGGCTCGTCGCCGTGGTGGCCGTAGCGGCGCGCGTTCTCGAACAGGTTCAGCAGGATGCGGCCCAGCTCGGTCGGGTCGGTCCAGATGCGCAGCGCCGCGGACAGCCGCACGCTGATCTGGATCTGCTGCGGGTCGCGGAAGCCCTGCGCCTCGCGTTCCACCAGCTCGCGCAGGTTGAGCGCCTGCAGCTGCAGCTCGCTGGGCCGCGCGTAGTCCATGAACTTGTTGATGATCGCGTCGAGCTGGTCGATGTCCTGCGCGATGTAGGTCCGCGCCTGCTCGTCGTTGACGCTCATCTCCGCTTCCAGCCGCAGCCGCGCCAGCGGCGTGCGCAGGTCGTGCGAGATGCCCGCCAGCATCACGCTGCGGTCCTCTTCCATCTTGGCCAGCTCGCGCGCCATCCGGTTGAAGCCCATGTTGACCTCGCGGATCTCGCTGGTCAGCGTGCTTTCGTCCAGGCGGGAGTCGTACTCGCCTTCGCGGATGCGGCTCGCGGCGATCGACAGCTCGCGCAGCGGCTGGTTGATCAGCCGCGCGATGGCCGCGGCGCCCAGCAGCGACGCGCCCAGCGCGATCGCGATCCACCACCAGTTGCTGGAGATGTTGGCCTGCAGCGGCGCCGGATTGGTCTGCAGCCAGAACTGGTCCGGGCCGACATCGAATCTCACCCACAACCCCGGCACGCCGTTCAGGCCGCTTGCGAGCACCGTCTGCGGGCCGAGCCGCGAGACCAGCTCCTTGCGCAGACGCTGCGCGAAGGGCGAGTTCTCGTAGGGGAGCCAACGGTCGGTCGCTTCGGCGACTTCCACGGAGACAGCCTCGCTGCGCGCCAGCGACTTGACCACCGCCACGCGGTTGATCGCGTCGGTGCTGGACAGCGCCACGCGCGACAGGTTGACCAGGCCGGCCAGCTGCTGCGCCGCCTCGAGGGCCTTGGGTTCGGCCTCCAGGGCCTTGAAGGTCTGCTGCCACGCCAGCACACCGGCCGCCAGCAGCAGCGCCAGCAGCGCGAAGGTGCGCCAGAACAGGTTCAGCGCCAGACGCGGGGGAGCCACGGGATCAGGCCGCCTCGTCCGGAACGAACACGTAGCCTACCCCCCACACGGTCTGGATGAAGCGCGGCTGCGCCGGATCTTCTTCCAGCAGCTTGCGCAGGCGCGAGACCTGCACGTCCAGGCTGCGGTCGAAGGGCTCGAACTCGCGGCCGCGGGCCAGCATGGCCAGCTTGTCGCGCGACAGCGGCTGGCGCGGGTGGCGCACCAGCGCCTTCAGCATCGAGAACTCGCCGGTGGTCAGCGGCACCGGATCGCCGTTCTTGGCCAGGCGGCGCAGCGCCAGGTCGAACTCGAACGGGCCGAACTGGACCGTCATCGGTTCCTTGGACGGCGCGCCCGGCGCTTCCGGCGGCGGACGGCGGCGCAGCACCGCGTTGATGCGGGCCAGCAGTTCGCGCGGGTTGAAAGGCTTGGCCAGGTAGTCGTCGGCGCCGACTTCGAGGCCGACGATCCGGTCCACTTCCTCGACCTTGGCGGTCAGCATGATGATGGGCGTGCTGTCGCCCGCGGCGCGCAGCCGTCGGCAGATGGACAGGCCGTCCTCGCCGGGCAGCATCAGGTCCAGGACGATGAGGTCCACGGTCTCGCGCGTCAGCTGCTTGTTGAGCGCCTTGCTGTCTTCGGCCAGCAGGACCTCGAAGCCCTCCTGGGCCAGATAGCGGCGAAGGAGGTCGCGGATGCGGGCGTCGTCATCCACGACCAGGACACGGTTGGGGCGGGTTGTGGTTTGCATGGCGGCCACTCCGGAATTTGTAACAGCGGGACTGTAAGGGCTGTTTTTCGACCTGTTTGCGGGATGCATCAGTCCTTACCGGATGGTTACATCTTTTGTAACAGGGCTGTCCATATCCCTACCGGAGGTCGATGAATGACCCAAAAAGGCGGATGGACGGCGCGCCGTGGTGGTCAACCGTGACGCTTTCCTCACGCGTTATGCTGGTTCCCACCTGGACTCTCCGTAGGAACCCGAATGATCCGAAGCTCCAAGATCCTTGCCCGCACCCTGATCGCCGCCGGTGCGGTGGCGGTGCTGCCCGCGATGGCGCAGGCCCAGGCCGCCCGGACCGACGTGCTCGCGCTGAATGCCTCGGCCACCACCGAAGTGACCCGCGACCTGTTGCAGCTGCGCTTCTCCACCACCCGCGAGGGCAAGGAGGCGGGCGCCGTCCAGAACGAGCTCAAGCAGGCGCTCGAGGCCGCGCTGACCGAGGCGCGCAAGGTCGCCAGGCCGGGGCAGGTCGATCTGCAGGCGGGCAACCTGTCGGTCTATCCGCGCTACGGCCAGCCCAAGGGCAGCTCGAGCGCCGCGCCGCAGATCACCGGCTGGCAGGGCAGCGTCGAGCTGCTGGTGCAGGGCCGCGACATCGACGCGATCTCCAAGCTGAGCGGCCGCATCAACTCGCTGGCCATCGCCAACGTCAGCTACGGGCTGTCGCGCGAGGCGCGCGAGAAGGCCGAGGACGACGTGGTCGCGCAGGCGATCGCCAGCTACAAGGCCAAGGCGGCCCTGTACGCGAAGCAGTTCGGCTATTCGGGCTACCGCATCGGCGAGGTCAGCGTGAACGCCGACCAGCCGGCGCCCGTCATGATGGCGGCCCAGGCGCGCTTCAAGACGATGGCCTCGTCGGCCGACGAAGCCCTGCCGGTCGAATCCGGCAAGGCCACCGTCACGGTGAACGTCAACGGCAACGTGCTGATGACGAAGTGAGGCTCACTGCGCGGTCCAGCCGCCGTCCATGGCCCAGGCCTGGCCGCGCACGTTGATCGCGGCGTCCGAACACAGGAACACGGTCAGCGCGCCGAGTTCCTCAGGCGTCGTGAACTGCAGCGAGGGCTGCTTCTCGGCCAGCAGCTGACGTTTGGCCTCGGCGGGATCGAGTTTCTCCCTGGCCGAACGGTCGTCGATCTGCTTCTGCACCAGCGGGGTCAGCACCCAGCCGGGGCAGATCGCGTTCACGGTGACGGGGAGGAGGGCGGTCTCCAGCGCCGCCGACTTCGTCAGGCCGACCAGGCCGTGCTTGGCGGCCACGTAGGCCGACTTGCCGGCCGACGCCACCAGCCCGTGCGTCGACGCGATGTTCACGACGCGGCCCCAGTTCTTCTTCTTCATGCCGGGCAGCGCCAGGCGCATCGTGTGGAAGGCGGAGCTGAGGTTGATCGCGATGATCGCGTCCCACTTCTCCGGCGGGAACTCGTCGACATTGGCCACGTGCTGGATGCCGGCGTTGTTCACCAGGATGTCGCAGCCTCCGAATTCCTGGTCGATGTAGGCCATCATGGCCTCGATCTCGGCGGGTTTGCTCATGTCGGCGCCGTGATACCCGACCTTCACGCCGAGCGCCTCCACCTGTCCTTTCGGACCCGCGTGGTCGCCGAAGCCGTTGAGCACGATGTTCGCGCCCTGCTCGGCGAGGGTCAGGGCAATCCCCAATCCGATGCCGCTCGTGGAGCCGGTGACCAGCGCCGTCTTGCCTTTCAACATGCCGCGTCCTCTTCAGGGTTGTTAGGATGGGGACAAAGGATACGAGCGATGTCTGAACCCTTGTTGAAAAAAGTCCAGGCGCTGAGCCCTTGTGGCCTTCACCGGGTCGCGTATTGGGAGTGGGGCAGGCCGACAACCCGCGGGTGCTGGTGTGTGTGCACGGGCTGTCGCGGCAGGGCCGCGACTTCGACGTGATCGCGCGACGCCTGAGCGACCGTTTCCGGGTGATCTGCCCCGACGTCGTCGGTCGCGGGGAGTCGGAATGGCTGGGCGATCCTCGCAACTACCAGCTTCCTCAATATGTCTCGGACATGGTCACGCTGCTGGCGCGCCTGGGTCCTGCGCAGGTGGACTGGCTGGGGACCTCGATGGGCGGCCTGATCGGCCTGGCGCTGGCGGCGATGCCGGCCAGCCCGATCAAGCGGCTGATCCTCAACGACGTGGGACCGACGATCGAGTTCGTCGCCTTGCAGCGCATCGCGAGCTACCTCGGCCGGGCGCCGCAGTTCGAGAACTGCCAGCAGGGCGCGGACTACCTGCGCGGCATCTCGCAAGGTTTCGGGCCGCACACGGACGACCAGTGGCTGGCGCTGTCGCGGGCGATGTTCAAACCGGACGGCGATCGCTGCCGGCTGCATTACGACCCGCGCATCGGCCAGGGCCTGGCCGGACTGACGCCGGAGCTGGCGAAAGCCGGCGAGGCCCAGCTCTGGGCGGCCTACGACGCGGTGCGCTGTCCGACGCTGCTGCTGCGCGGCGGCGATTCGGACCTGCTGACGCGCACGACCGCCGAGCTGATGACGCAGCGCGGCCCGCGCGCCGAGCTGCACGAGTTCCCAGGAGTCGGCCATGCGCCGACGCTGGTGCATGAAGAACAGATCCGCGTGGTGGAGCAATTCCTCGACCGCGGATGACGTCCCGGCGGCGCACGCGCCCCCGACGACACGGATGAACGACGAATGAAGACGGAATTGGGGCTGCGGCAGGACCAGGCGGCGCCCATCGTGGCCCTGCTGGACGGGGACCTGCCTCACCGGTTGCCCGCGGCGCAGCCGCGCGCCGAGGAGACGGCGGACCCGGTGCGACGCGCCCGCGCGTTCGCGGAGCCGCTGCTGGCCGATCACCTGCTGGGCACCGGGGAGCCGGCGCTCGACCACGCGGACGGCGTGGCGGCGATCCTGGCCGGCGTCGGCGCGGCGCCGTCCATGCAGGCGGCCTCCTACCTGGTGTACGCCGGCGATTACCTGAACAAGCCTGAAGAGATCGTCGCCAAGGCCTTCGGCGAGAGCGATGCGAGCCTGGTCGCGCACACGCGCCGGCTGGTGCAGATCCAGCGCGCGGCGCGCGAGGCGCGCGTCGAGGAGCAACGCCGGCAGGAGCAGACCGAGCTCGTGCGCAAGATGCTGCTGGCGTTCTCACGCGACCTGCGCGTGGTGCTGCTGCGGCTGGCGTCGCGGCTGCAATCGCTGCGCTGGTTCGCGGCCAGCAAGACGCCGTGCCCGCGCGAGCTGGCGGCGGAATCGCTGCAGGTCTTCGCGCCGCTGGCCAACCGGCTCGGCATCTGGCAGATCAAGTGGGAACTGGAGGACCTGGCGTTCCGCTTCCTGGAGCCCGAGCACTACCACCAGCTCGCCAAGGGCCTGCACGAGAAGCGCGTCGAGCGCGAGCAATCGGTGGAAACGGTGCGGGCCGCGCTCGAGCGCGAACTGCAGGCGCATGGCATCGACGCGCAGGTGCAGGGCCGGCCCAAGCACCTGTACAGCATCTGGAAGAAGATGCGCGGCAAGGGCCTGACGCTGGAACGCGTCTTCGACCTGCGCGCGTTGCGCGTCGTCGTGCCGGAGGTCGCGGACTGCTACGCGGTGCTGGCGCAATTGCACGAGCGCTACCTGCCGGTGGACGGCGAGTTCGACGACTACATCGCGCGTCCGAAGCCCAACGGCTATCAGTCCCTGCACACGGTGGTGATCGCGGCGGACGGCCGGCCGATGGAGGTGCAGATCCGCACGCGTGCCATGCACGAGCATGCGGAGCACGGCGTCGCCGCGCACTGGGCCTACAAGGAAGCGGGCACCAAGGGCTACGCCGGCGTGAGCGCCGCGGGCGAGTTCGAGGAGCAGGTCGCGCAGGCCCGCAAGGCGGTGCTGCGGCAACTGCTGGCGTGGGAACGCGACTACGTCGCCGAGACCGACTCGAACTTCGACGACCGCATCTACGTGTTCACGCCGCAGGCCAACGTGGTCGAGCTCTGCGCGGGCGCGACCGCGATCGACTTCGCCTATGCGGTGCACACCGACCTGGGGCACCGCTGCCGCGGCGCGAAGGTCGACGGCCAGATGGTGCCGCTGAACACGCCGCTGCAGAGCGGCCAGACGGTGGAGATCGTCGCGCTCAAGGAGGGCGGCCCGTCGATGGACTGGCTGAACGCGGAGCTCGGTTATCTGCAGAGCCAGCGCAGCAAGGCCAAGGTGCGCGCGTGGTTCAACGCGCAGGTGCAGACGCACACGATCTCCAAGGGCCGCGAGCTGGTCGAGAAGCTGCTGCAGCGCGAAGGCAAGACGGCGATCAAGCTCGACGATCTGGCGGGGCGGCTCGGCTTCAAGAGCGCGGAGGCGCTGTTCGAGGTCGTCGGCAAGGACGAGTACTCGCTGCGCAACATCGAGACGCTGCTGCGTCCCCCGGTGCCGGAGGCGGACGAGGAGGAACTGCTCGTCCAGCGCCACACGAAAGGCGCGGTCGGGGAAGGACGCACGCCCAAGGGCGGCGTGCTGGTGGTGGGCGTGGACTCGTTGCTGACGAGCCTGGCGCGCTGCTGCCGGCCCGCGCCGCCGGATCAGATCACGGGGTATGTGACGCGCGGCAAGGGCGTGGCGATCCATCGCTGCGACTGCGCGAACCTGCGTCAGATGGCGCAGGCGGCGCCGGAGCGCGTGATCGCGGTCGCGTGGGGCGAGCCCGCGCCCGACCGGGCGGGCAAGGGCGCGATGTATCCGGTGGACCTGGTCGTCGAGGCCACGGACCGGCCGGGGCTGCTGCGGGACGTGCTGGAGCTGTTCGCGAAGGACAAGCTCAACGTGGTCTCGGTGAACCAGCAGAGCGGCAAGGGCAAGCCCGCGCGCAGCGACCTGTCGCGGATGAATTTCACCGTCGAGGTGAGCGATGCGCAGCGCCTGCAGCAGACGCTGGTGGCGCTGTCGCAGGTCTCGGGCATCCGGAGCGCGCGACGTCGCTGAGTTCATCGCTCAGTTCATCGTTGAGACCGTCGTGCGTCTGACGTTCTTTTTCGGGCGACTTCCTGGACGGACCTCAAAATCCGGCATATACTGCGAGGCTCTTCAGGCGCGTAGCTCAGTTGGTTAGAGCACCACCTTGACATGGTGGGGGTCGTTGGTTCGAATCCAATCGCGCCTACCAGAATTGGTAGGCAAGTCCTTCGGGACACCTCGACAGGTCGCCCGCTTCAAACGGCGGGCGATTCTGTTTACGGACCAGTGGATTGACCACCACTGGCCGAGTTTTTCAGGCGCGTAGCTCAGTTGGTTAGAGCACCACCTTGACATGGTGGGGGTCGTTGGTTCGAATCCAATCGCGCCTACCAGACGGTAGGACGTCCTTCGGGACACCTCGGCAGAACGCCCGCTTCTTAGCGGGCGTTCTGCTTTGTGCTTTCCACTTGTCGGGTAGACCAGCGGCGAGCGCCTGCCGGACGCCGCGGACTCCCGCGCTCGTGACAGTCGTGTGACACATTTCCGTCATCACCCGGCGATATCGTCCGCCGCAGCGTGACCCTTCCACGCGCCTTCAGGGGCTCGTCACCTTGGACATTCGCAAACTGGTCGCCCCCGTGCTGGCGATCGCCCTGCTCGCCGCGGTCGGCGGCGGCGTCTGGTACTCCAACGCGCGGCTCGGCCAGGACAAGGTCGCCGCCGTCACCGCGCAGCAGGTGCGGGACCGACAGGTCACGCTCCGCGGTCTCATCGGCTCCGAGAAGGAAGCCTTCTTCAACGACCCCCGCGTCCAGCAGGCGCTGGCTGCCCGAGGACTCACGGTCACGGTCGAGAAGGCCGGGTCCCGTGCCATCGCCAACCGCGTCGACGCGTCGAAGTACGACTTCGGCTTCCCGTCCGGCGCCCCCGCGGGCCAGCAGCTGAAAGTGGCCGCCAAGGCCGCCAACGTCTACACGCCGTTCTATACGCCGGTCGTCTTCGCCAGCTGGAAGCCGATCGCCGAGATCCTCGTCGCCAACGGCATCGCGCAGCGCGAGGGCGACTTCTATTACATCGTCGATCTCCAGCGGCTGATGACGCTGATCGAGCAGAACGCCCGCTGGCGCGACCTCAAGAAGAGCGAGGCCTTCGCCACCGGCAAGGCGGTGCTGGTGAACTCCACCGATGTGCGCACCTCCAACTCCGCGGCGATGTACCTCGCGCTGGCGAGCTATCTCGCCAACCAGCAGCAGATCGTCCAGAGCCAGGAGGAAGTCGACAAGGTCCTCCCGCTCGTCGCCCCGCTGTTCCTGCGCCAGGGCTTCCAGGAGCAGAGCTCCGCCGGCCCGTTCGAGGACTACCTCGCGCTCGGCATGGGCAAGGCGCCGCTGCTCGCGGCCTACGAGTCGCAGATGGTCGAGTTCTGGCTGCGCAATCCGGATCGGCTCAAGGGCGACATGGTCGTGCTCTACCCGCGTCCGACCGTGTACTCGAAGCATGTGCTGGTGCCCTACAACGAGAAGGGCGCCCGCCTGGGCGAGGCACTCGACACCGACCCCAAGCTGCGCGAGCTCGCGCATGAATACGGCTTCCGCACCGGCGGCGACGTGAAGGGCCCGGAGACCTGGGCCCTGCGCGGCGTCAAGGTGCCGCCGGTGCTCGTCGACGTCGTCGACCCGCCCAGCCATGAATGGCTCGAACGCATGATCCAGGGCATCGAGGCCCGGTTCAAGTGACGCTTCATCCCGAGGAGGACCACATGACCGCATCGCAGACCCCGACGCCCGTCCCGAACTCGACCGGCAATGTCGCACTCGACGAACTCCAGCCCCCGCAGGCCTTCACGCTGGAGCCGCCCGCGCCGGTGCAGGTCGTGCCTGTCGAGACCGCCGGCGGCAAGGTGAAGCTCAAGCCGGAGGAGGTCGCCGAGCTCGACGGCCAGGTCCGCCAGTTCATCGACGACATCACGACGCACGACAGCCAGCATCCGACCTTCAAGCAGGCCGTCGAACGCATCCACGCGATGGGCAGCAAGGACATCGAGGCCGCGTCCGCCGCGTCCAACCGGATGCTCGACCGGCCCGTCGGATCGTTGAAGAGCGGCCTCCTGGACCAGGGCGCGCAGATCGGGCAATCGCTGGTCGACCTGCGCCGCACCGTCGAGGACCTCGACCCGTCGCGCCAGGGCGACCTGTTCTCGGCGCGCAAGCTGCTCGGCTTCATCCCGCTGGGCAACAGGCTGGCCGACTACTTCGACCGCTACCAGTCCTCGCAGTCGCACCTGAACGGCATCATCGAGGCGCTCAAGGGCGGCAAGGACGAGCTGCTGCGCGACAACGCGGCGATCGAGCAGGAGAAGGTCAACCTCTGGACGCTGATGGAACGGCTGGAGAAGTACATCCACATCGGCCGGACGCTCGACGGCCAGCTCGAGGCGAAGGCGCGCGAGCTCGAACACTCGGACGGCGAGAAGGCGCGCGTCGTCCGCGAGGAGATGCTGTTCTACACCCGCCAGAAGGTGACGGACCTGCTGACGCAGCAGGCGGTGAACATCCAGGGTTATCTGGCGCTCGACCTGATCCGCAAGAACAACCTGGAGCTGGTCAAGGGCGTCGACCGCGCGACGACGACGACCGTGTCGGCGCTGCGCACCGCGGTCATCGTCGCCCAGGCGCTCAACAACCAGAAGCTGGTGCTGGATCAGATCGCCGCGCTGAACACCACTACCGGCCAGCTCATCGCCGGCACCAGCGAGATGCTGCGCGACCAGAGCGCCGCGATCCATCAGCAGGCCGCGTCCAGCACGATCGAGATCGCGAAGCTGCAGCTGGCCTTCACCAACATCCACCAGACGATGGACACCATCGCCGACTTCAAGACGAAGGCGCTGGCGTCGATGCAGACGACCGTGGACACGCTGTCCGACGAGGTCGCCAAGAGCAGGACCTACCTGGACCGGGTGCGGCGTCAGGAATCCGCCGCGGCGCTGCAGGCGTCGGGAGAGGTGTCGCTGTGAGCGTCGCGCGCCGCACTGCGATGGGATGGTGCTCCCTCGCGCTGCTGTCGATGGCGCTGGTGCTCGGCGGCTGCGGCAGGCGTGAGTCCGACGCGCCGCCGGCCAGGACGGCGGAGGCGGGCAATGCGGAGGCCGCGTTCACCGTGCTCGCGGGCTCCGAGGTCAAGGACCTGGAGCCGGCGATCGTCGCGGCTGGACGATCGGCGGGCTTGTCCGTGCGCATGAGCTACGCCGGCACGCTCGACATCGTCGAGCGGATCAACGCCGGCGAGCGCTTCGACGCGATCCTGCCGCCCAACGGCGCCTACCCGTCGCTGGCGCTCCAGACGCCGCCGCTGGCGCGCGAGAAGCTCTTCTACTCGCGCATCGCGCTGGGCGTGAAGGCGGCCAAGGTGGCCGAACTCGGCTGGAGCCAGCGCGCGCCGACCTGGGCCGACATCGCCAAGGCCGCCAGCACCGGCAGGCTGCGCTACGCGATGACCAATGCGGCGAGTTCGAACTCGGGCATGAGCGCGCTCTTCGCGGTGGCCGCCGCGTCGTCGGGCAAGACCGAGGACATGGCCGCGTCCGATGTCGACGCCAAGGTCATCACCGCCTTCCTGTCCGGCCAGCGGCTGACCGCGGGCAGCTCCGGCTGGCTGGCCGACGCCTTCACGAAGGACCCGGCTGCCATCGACGCGATGGTGAACTACGAGGCCGTGATCCTGCGTGCCAACGAAAAGCTGGCCCAGGACCAGCGTCTGACGCTGGTCTATCCGCGGGACGGGATGATCTCGGCCGACTATCCGCTGATGCTGTTGCGCGAAGCGCAGCGCGAGCCGTACAACAAGCTGGTCGCCGCGTTGAAGGCGGTGGATTTCCAGCGCGACGCGCTGGGCCCCGCCTTCCTGCGGCCCGCGAATCCCCAGGTCGCGACCGCGGCGGCGCTGCCGACGGCGGCGATCGCGGAGCTCTCATTCCCGAACCGGCTCGAGGTCATCGACGCGGTGCTGACCGCCTACCAGTCGACCTGGCGCAAGCCGTCGACATCGATCTTCGTGCTGGACATCAGCGGTTCGATGAAGGGCGAGCGCATCGAGCTGATGCGCGAAGCGCTCAAGGTGCTCAGCGGCGCGTCGCAGGCGACGACCAGCGCGCGACTCAGCGCTTTCCAGGGCCGAGAGCGGGTGATCCTCATCCCGTTCGACGACCGGGTGAGCGATCCGGTGCTGGTGCCCTTCGACGCCGGCGACATCGATGCCGCGCGGGCGCGGCTGACCAGCGTCGCCGACGAGCTGCGGCCGCGCGGCGGCACCGCCGTGTATTCGGCGCTGTCGGCCGCGCTGGAACTGGCCGCGCGGGAATCGCGCGAGCACCCGGACCGCTTCGTCAGCATCGCGCTGCTGACCGACGGCGAGAGCAACAGCGGGATGTCGTTCGCCGCCTTCCGCTCGCGCTACGGGCAGGGCGCGCCGGCGCGCGTGTTCCCGATCCTGTTCGGGGAGGGCAACGTCGACGAGATGAAGCAGATCGCGCAGATGACCGGCGGGCGGGAATTCGACGGACGCCATTCGCGCCTGGCGCAGGTCTTCCGCGAGATCCGCGGCTATCAGTGAGCGCGCCGGGAACGCCGCCATGGCCGCATCGAGATCGCTGAAGCTGCGGGCGCTGCTGTTCCTCTACGGCAGCGGCAACATCCTGGGCTGCGCGCTGGCGCTGGTCGGACCGGCGCTGCTGTTCGCCGGCGTGATCGACCGCGGCTGGCTCGCGATCACGGCGGGCCTGTACGTCGCGGGTCTGCTGCTGGGTCGCCGCCAGCCCGAGCTCGAACGCGCGATCGAGGACAGCCTGAGCTTCGAACAGACGATGCAGCGCCTGGACGAGGTCATCGCGCACGCCTCACCGCACCTGCCCGAGGACGTGAAGCCCCGTCTGGCCGCGATCCGCGACGCCGTCGCCGAGGTGCTGCCGCGGCTGCGCGCGACCGGCCTGCACAACGAGGATCTGTTCACCGTCCGCCAGACGGTGCTGCGCTATCTGCCGGAGACGCTGGCGAACTACGTCGCGCTGCCGCCGGCCTTCCGCGTCAGCCATGCGCTGAAGGACGGAAAGACGGCGCGGCAACTGCTCGCGGAACAGCTGTCGCTGCTGGAGACCCAGATGCGCGAGATTGTCGCCAACGTCGCCCGCCAGGACGCGCAGGCGCTGATCGCCAACGGGCACTTCCTCGAAGAGAAGTTCCGCCAGCCCGACTTCCTCGCGCGCTGAGCCGGGCGCGGCACGCGTCAGCGCAGAACCCTCAGCGCAGAACCCTCAGCGTAGAACCCTCAGCGTAGAACCCGGAGGCCCGCATGACCCGCACCATCGTCGACATCCCGGCCGCGCAGCTCGTCGAGATCGACCGTCTGTGCAAGCTGATGGGCATCTCCCGCGCCGAAGCCGTGCGACGCGCGTTGGTCGCCTTTGCGGACGGCCACGCCGACGTGACCCCGGAGGCCTTCGGCTTGTGGGCCTCGCGCGGCGCCTCCGTCGACCCGGCGGGCGAGGCGGGCGGGGCGGGCCGGCCGGGCAGATCCAACGACGACGCGCCCCGGCGGAGTCCCCGGCGATGAATGCCGTCATCGACGAAGACGTGCTGCTCGACTACCTGAACGGCGTGCCGACGGCGGCGCGGGCGCTGGACGCCTGCACGCACCGCTCGATCAGCGTGCTCACCTGGCTCGCGGTGATGGCGCGCTGCCCGCCTGAACTGCTGGCGCCGACGCGCGGTTTTCTCCGCAGCTTCGAGCGCCTGTCGATCAGCGAAGCCGTCGCCGACGAGGCGCTGCGGCTGCGGCTCGTTTCGCCGTCGCTCGATCATCCGCGTGCGATCGCCTGGGCGACGGCCAACGTCAATCAGCTGATATTCGTGACCTCGCGCCGCGACGGGATCGAGGGCGCGGGGCGCAACGTCGTGATGGCCTACGAGGGGCGTCGCTGAACACGCCGGACGCGCGATCGTCCGCCGGCGCGCCTGCGCCCGACCGCCATAATCAGCCGCCATATGTCCGACATCGAGACCTTCCCCCGTCCCCGCCGCCGCAAGGGCAGTGGCGCCGTCACGCTGCGCGACGTGGCGCAGCTCGCGGGCGTGGCGCCGATCACCGCGTCCCGCGCGATCAACACCCCCGCGCAGGTGTCGCCCGAGGTCCGCGAACGGGTGTCCGAGGCGGTGCGCAAGACCGGCTACGTCCCCAACCTGCTCGCCGGCGCGCTGTCGTCGATGAAGAGCCGCATGGTGGGCGTCGCCGTGCCGACGATCGCCGGGCCGGTGTTCCTCGACACCGTGCAGAGCCTCACCGAGGCGCTGTTCGAGGCCGGCTACCAGGTGCTGCTCGGCCAGACCGGCTACGACAACGCGCGCGAGGAAGCCTGGCTCGACGCGATGATCGGCCGGCGGCCCGACGGCCTGGTGCTCACCGGCACCAGCCATTCCGAGCAGGCGCGCACCCGGCTGCGCGCCTCCGGCGTCCCCGTCGTCGAGACCTGGGACCAGAGCGCCGATCCGATCGACATGCTGGTCGGCTTCTCCCATGTCGAGGTGGGCCGGCAGGTCGCGTCCTATCTGCATGCACGCGGCTACCGCCGCCTGGCCGGCGTGGCGGGCAGCGACGAGCGCGCGATGCGGCGTTTCCGCGCCTTCCAGGATCAGGCCGGGGCGCTCGGCATCGCCGACGTGCCCGTGGCCACCGTCGCCACGCCGACCACGCTGGGCAGCGGCCGCCGTGGCCTGGCTGAACTGCTGGCGCATCCGGACGGCGTCGACGCGGTGTTCTGCAGCTCGGACTCGCTGGCGCTGGGCGTCGTGATCGAGGCGCAGGCGCGCGGCCTGCGCATCCCCGACGACCTCGCGATCGTCGGCTTCGGCGATCTGGCGCTGGCGCGGGACCTCGAACCGGCACTGACCACGGTGCGCATCGACGGCTTCGCCATCGGCCGGCAGGCGGCGCGTTTCATACTCGACCGGGCCGGCGGAACGGTCGATCGCCGCACCGTCGACATCGGTTTCGAACTCGTCCAGCGGGCCAGCGCATGAACGGCCACTGACCGGGTGAAATCCCTCATCAACACGATCTTGACGCGATGGATGGTACCGATACCATTCCTCTCATCAAGAAGATGGTATCGGTACCGAGTCGATCACGGCGAGGGCTGCGTGCCGTCATGGATGGAGACAAGCGACATGAATTCGGTGATGCGGGGTCGCGTGCGCGCCCTGGCCGCTGCGGCGGCGACGGTGGTGCTGGGCATGGCGGCGATGACGGCGGCGCAGGCCGCCGATACCGGCAACTGGCCGGCCCAGCCGGTCAAGCTGATCGTCCCCTTCGCGCCGGGCGGCACGTCCGACGTGCTGGCGCGCGAGATCGCGGCTCGGCTGCAGGTCTCGCTCAAGCAGACCATCGTGGTCGACAACAAGGCCGGCGCCGGCGGAGTGCTGGGTGCCGACAGCGTCGCCAAGGCCGCGCCGGACGGCTACACGCTGCTGCTGGGCACGATCGCGACGCATGCGATCAATCCTTCGCTGCTGCCCAAGATGCCGTACAAGGCCGATCGCGATTTCGCGCCGGTGATCCTGCTGGGCAAGATCTCCAACGTGCTGCTGATCGGGCCCGGCTCGCAGGCCAAGACGGTGAAGGACATCATCGCCGCCGCGAAGGCCAAGCCCGGCGACATCACCTTCGCGTCGGCGGGGCAGGGCACGTCGCAGCATCTCTCGGGCGAGGTGTTCCGACTGATGACCGGCGCGGACCTGACGCACGTGCCCTACAAGGGCAGTGCGCCGGCCATCCAGGACGTGATGGGCGGCCAGGTGCCGATGAGCTTCGAGACGGTGACCGTGGCCCTGCCTCAGATCAAGGGCGGCAAGGTGAAGGCGCTGGCGGTGACCTCGGCCAAGCGGAGCGCGCAGTTGCCCGATGTGCCGACCCTGGCCGAATCCGGCGTGCCGGGCTTCGACGTCTCGAGCTGGCAGGCGCTGTACTTCCCGGCGGGCACCCCGGCGCCCATCGTGGCCAAGCTCAATGCCGAAGTGCAGAAGATCGTCGCGCTGCCCGAGGTGAAGGCCAAGATGGAATCGCTGGGCCTGGAGTACACGCCCAACACGCCGGCGCAGTTCCTCGAATTCCAGAAGGCCGAGCAGGCCAAGTGGGCGAAGGTGATCAAGGACGGCAACGTCAAGCCGGACTGAGCCGGACGGAGCTGGCGGGAGACTGGCGGCTCATCGACGGCAGCCCCATCCGCCTCCCGCACAGCAAGGGAAATCACCCGGCGGGCCGCTTGCCGGGCGCCTCCTAGAATGGGTTGAAGACCCTCAGAGGAGACAGCATGGCGACGGCCCGACGCGGCAAGACCGCAACCGGCAGCGAGGACCCCGCGCACCCCAAGGGGCCGCGGGTGCTGAAGAAGTACCCCAACCGGCGGCTGTACGACACGCAGACCAGCAGCTACATCACCTTGGCGGACGTCAAGAAGATGGTGCTCGGCGGCGAGGACTTCGAGGTCCGCGACGCGAAGTCGGGCGATGAGCTGACCCGTTCCATCCTGCTGCAGATCATCCTGGAGGAAGAGATGGGCGGGATGCCGATGTTCTCGACGCCGCTGCTGGCGCAGATCATCCGCTTCTACGGCCATGCGATGCAGGGCCTGATGGGGGCCTACCTCGAGAAGAACCTGCAGGCCGTCACCGAGCTGCAGAGCCGCTTCGCCGACCCGAGCAAGGGCGGGGGCTTCGATCCGCAGCTGTGGTCGCAGTTCATGAGCGGTCAGGCGCCGATGATGCAGGGCCTGATGGGCAACTATCTCGAGCAGTCCAAGAACCTGTTCCTGCAGATGCAGGAGCAGTTCCAGAGCGCCGGGAACATCTTCCCGAGCGTTCCCGGCATGCCGGGCTTCCCGCCGCCGCCGCCGAAGAAGTGAGCGGCGCGTTCGGCACCTTCAGCGCTTGAGCCCGTCGTCGGCGCCTTCGCCGACGATGCGGCACTCGGTCTGATGCAGGGCTGCGTTCACGACCACCGGCGTGCCTTGCCGCGCCAGGCAGTCGTCGCGATCGGCGTAGGGGTCCTGCCCCGTCCACACCGCCAGCAGCACGATCGCCGCGATCAGGGCGAGCGCCGCCAGCACGGGTCGCCGATTCATCCAGGCGAAGGGCTGCGCGCGCGTGCGCGGCGCGACGTCCAGGAGCGGGGCGGGGCGTGTGTTCGACATGGGCGCGATGCTAGTCAGCCGGTCCTGCATCGTCGGCGGGTGGCGTCCGCGTCGCCGTGACCGAATGCGCGGCGCGTGAGGATCCGGCGCCGCGGTCCCCCGGGTCGAGGGGGCCGGCAACGCTCGCCGGTGATCGGCACAAGCGCTGCCCTAGAAGCCGTGCCGCCGGTGCCAGTCGGCCAGGGATTCGTCGGGGAAGTGCCCGAAGCGGGCATCGCCCGGTTGGCCTTCGACCTTCACCCAGGACGCCTTGGAGTCCAGCAGGCCGTGCACGTTCTCCGGAGGCTCCGGCAGCGGCGTATCGATCGCGCTGGCGTGCGGATGGATCAGGTCCGGCCAGTTGTCGTCGTACATCCAGAGCGCGGTGCCGCAATGTCCGCAGAAGTGGCGCTGGCCGCTGCTTTCCTTGCCGTCGAGGAGGGCGCGATAGACCCGCAGGTCGCGCTGGCCCTTGATCAGCTTGAACGTGCGGTGGTCGGCGCCGATGTTGATCGCGTAGCCGCCCGTGCCGGCCGTCTTGCGGCAGATCGTGCAGTAGCAGCGCATGAACGGATACGGCTCGGTCGAGTCGACCGAGAAGCGGATGCGGCCGCAGTGGCAGGAGCCTTCGAGGTGCATGGGGATGCTCTCCTTCATCGCTCTGTGCCGGCAACGCGCATGCCACGGGTGCTCGATCAGCCTGGTGACGACCGCCCCCGCGACGGGAGCATCGACCGCAGCACCGCGTGCAGAGGCCCCGGTTGCACCGGCTTGCGCAGCACGAGGTGGCCATCGGCTTCGGCGCGGCGCAGGTCGGGCAGGTCGAGCTCGCCGGTGACCACCAGGCCGCGCGCGAGCGGGAGCCGGTCCAGCAGGTCCTGCAGCAGCGCGTAGCCGCCGTCGTCGTGCCGCAGCCGCAGGTCGCTCATCACGACATCGGGCTCGAAGCCCGCATCAAGGGCCGCATGCGCCTGGGCGGCGTCACCGGCGACGCGGCAATCGAGGCCCCATTCGCCCAGCAGATGGACGAGGCCGCGCGTCACGCCGAGGTCGTCGTCGACCACGAGCACGCGGCCCATGAGCGGCTCGAACGCATGCGGCGCCATGGGCGCGCGTTTCACCGGCGTTGTCGGGACGGCCGCGCCGCGCAAGGTGATGCGGAAGCAGGAACCCCGCCCCGGCGTGGAGTGCCAGTCGATCGACGCCTGCATCCGTTGCACGCAATCGCGCACGACGGACAGGCCCAGGCCCCGGCCGTCGCCGCTGACCTGCGCGGCGTCGTCGCCGCGACGGAATTCGGAGAACAGCGCCTCGCGCCTGGCCGCGGCCATGCCGATGCCGGTGTCCCAGACCTCGATGGCCCAGTTCCCGCCGCGGCGCCGTACCGCGAGCAGCACGCCGCCTTCGGGCGTGTAGCGCAAGGCGTTGTGCAACAGGTTGGCGAGCGCGCGGCGCAGCAGCATCGGCTCGGCGATGACCCAGGCGGGCGCCTCCGGGCCCCGGATGCGCCAGTCGAGGCCGCGCGCCTGCGCCTCCGGCTGGAAGCGCTCATGCAGTTCCGACAGCAGTGGCGCCGGCGCCAATGGCTGGAGCGCGAGCTCGGCGCTGCGGCTGTCCAGCACGGAGACATCGAGCAGCGAGTTCAGCAGATCGTTGACGTGGCCGGCGGCCTGGGCGATGTCGACCAGCAGCGGCCGCAGCGACGGATCCTGGTTGCGCTGGAGCGCGGCCTGCGCGGTCAACGTCAGCGCGTAGAGCGGTTGGCGCAGGTCGTGCGAGGCGGTGGCCAGGAACAGGCTTTTCTCGCGCGACGCGGCGTTCGCGACATCGCGTGCCTCCTTGTGCGCGAGCGCGAGGGACTCGCTCTGGCGCTTGAGCTGGGACTGCTGGACGAGGAGGCCGTTGGACGTCCGTGCGTATCGCCACACGAGCCACGGAAAGAGCAGGCACAGCGGCAGGACGATCGTCCATTGCGCGGGGAAGGCAAACGGCACCGCCACCGCCGCCATCGCCCACGCGGGACAGAGGAAGCGGGCGAAGAACGGGAGGTCCGCGGCCGCGAAGGCCGCCATCGATGCCGTCGTGTCGGCGAGCAGGAGGTACAGGAAGACCGCGTGTTCGAAGACACCGTCGGTGGCGGCGACCCAGGGCAGCAGACCCCACAGCAGACCGGAGGCGAGCGCGAAGCGCTCCAGCGGTCGCGACCAGCGCGTCACGAAGTCGTCGGGCTTCATGAGCGCGGCCTCGCGCCGGAAGCGGCGGCGCGCGACGGCGACGCCGATCGAGCCCAGCGCACAGGCGGTCGCCCAGGCCCACGCCCACGTCCACGCCCCACTGGCCGGTCCCGCCTGCGTGCTCGCGATCACGGCCGGTGGAATCACCAGCGCGGCGATTTCCACCGAGGCACGGTCGCCGATCAGGGGCAGGAGCTCGGAGCGCGAGGAAGGGTCGGACATCGAGGCGGACGTGAGGAGAGACCGGAGCGCGAGTATCCACGCAGCGACCGGCAGGGCCGGCACGCGGCGGACCGGGGCCATGGCCGGGCGCGTGCAGCGGCACTCGTCCACGGTGGCGGGCGGGGCGCAAAGAACCGGCCCCTGTCTGGAAAGTAGCGCCTCGCTTACAATGCCGCCCCAGCCCATCAGCCAGATCGCCCGGCGGAACCCAAATGGAATCAACGACTTACGACCCCACCGCCGCCGCGAAGACTGGCAGCCCCACCGGCAGCCAGGCGCCCAAGATCGGTTTCGTCAGCCTCGGCTGCCCGAAGGCGCTGACCGATTCCGAGCTGATCCTGACGCAGCTCCGCGCCGAGGGCTACGAGACGTCCAAGACCTTCGCCGGCGCTGACCTCGTGATCGTCAACACCTGCGGCTTCATCGACGATGCCGTCAAGGAATCGCTGGACACCATCGGCGAGGCGCTGGCCGAGAACGGCAAGGTCATCGTCACCGGCTGCCTCGGCGCGAAGGCCGGCGCGAGCTCCGACAACATGGTCCGCGAGATCCACCCGAGCGTGCTCGCCGTGACCGGTCCGCATGCGACGCAGGAAGTGATGGACGCCGTCCACACCCACGTCCCCAAGCCGCACGACCCGTTCATCGACCTCGTGCCCGAGGCCCGCGGCATCGCCGGCATCAAGCTGACGCCCAAGCACTACGCCTACCTGAAGATCTCCGAAGGCTGCAACCACCGCTGCAGCTTCTGCATCATCCCGAGCATGCGCGGCGACCTGGTCTCGCGCCCGATCGGCGACGTGCTGTCCGAAGCCAAGGCGCTGTTCGAGTCCGGCGTCAAGGAGCTGCTGGTCATCAGCCAGGACACCAGCGCCTACGGCGTCGACATCAAGTACCGCACCGGCTTCTGGGACGGCAAGCCGGTCAAGACGCGCATGTTCGACCTCGTGGCCCAGCTCGGCGAGATCGCCAAGCCCTACGGCGCGTGGGTCCGCCTGCACTACGTCTACCCTTACCCGCACGTCGACGAGATCGTGCCGATGATGGCCGAGGGCCTCATCCTCCCGTATCTGGACGTGCCGTTCCAGCACGCGCACCCCGACGTGCAGAAGCGCATGAAGCGCCCCGCCAACGGCGAGAAGAACCTCGAGCGCATCCTGCGCTGGCGCGAGATCTGCCCCGAGCTCGTGATCCGCTCGACCTTCATCGCCGGCTTCCCCGGCGAGACCGAGGCGGAGTTCCAGTACCTGCTCGACTTCATGCGCGAGGCGCAGATCGACCGCGCCGGCTGCTTCGCCTATTCGCCAATCGAAGGCGCGCCGGCGAATGCGCTCGACGGCGCGCTGCCGGACGAGGTCCGCGAGGAACGCCGCGCGCGCTTCATGGCCGTGGCCGAGGAAGTCTCCATCGCCAAGCTGCAACGCCGCATCGGCGCGACGATGCAGGTGCTGGTCGACTCCGCGCCGGCGCTCGGCCGCAAGGGCGGCGTCGGCCGCTCGTACGCGGACGCACCGGAGAT
Organism: Mitsuaria sp. MSU3D; assembly: GCF_056867975.1. NCBI lineage: Bacteria > Pseudomonadati > Pseudomonadota > Betaproteobacteria > Burkholderiales > Sphaerotilaceae > Roseateles > Mitsuaria sp. MSU3D. The sequence goes on from NZ_CP200314.1 coordinate 242,749, forward strand.
CGACGGCACCGTGCGCCTGCTGCCGCCCGAAAAGGCCAGCAAGCAACTGCGCGTCGGCGAGTTCACCCGCGCCCGCATCGTGGGTGTCGAGGGCCACGACCTGATCGCATTGCCGATCTGAATCCCTGGGTCAATCCGTGGGATGCGCGCCGCTCCGGAAGCGCGCGGACATCCGCCCGCTCCCACCGGGCGATCACCTGTGCGCACAGTTCATCCGGTGGACCGCCCGGACGCTCGATCTGGCGTTCGAGTTCATCCGCCACCTGGCGACGCATGGCCCGGATCAGATCGCCCATGCCGGCGCCTTTCTGGAAGCGCATGCCTTTGAAGAGCGCGCGCTGGTCTTCCACTCGCATCGCCCGAAGGACCGATTCGTAGAAGCAGTCTCCCTTCGCCGGCACGTCGCGCGGTCGTCCATCGACGATCGGCGAATAGTGGTGGCGGACATGGTCGATCTGGACCGTGACGGGCGTCCGGCCCGGCGCCAATTGACCGAATTCCATCGGGGCCCGTATCCCCGCCTTGTCCTCGATTCGCAGTGAGAGGCCTTCGGGCCATCCCGGCATGGTCGTGACCAGATGCGGCGCCAGGTCGCCCCCCGCTCCAGTCCAATGTCCGGAGGTGCGGATCTCCGCCGCTGCTTTCCGAAGCTGTTGATGCACGTCCTCCGGATCGTCGATCTGCGCGGCTTTCGCGGAAATCCTCGTCCCGTCACGCGGGGCGGGCGACCTCAAGGCGTCTCGTAACGACTGCAGCAGGCGCTGGGCATCGGTCTCGACAAGGACGCCCTGTTTCCGCGCGACCGCGGCCTTCTCGCCTCGGCGCAGCAGCTGGGATCTCGACCATTCCAGCCATCCTTGCGGCTCCGCAAGATGGGGCTGCAACGCCCGGCGTTCGGTCTGGGTCAGCGCGGTGGCAGCCTGCGTGATGGCTCGAGTCAGGTCGGGTGGTGGCGGGCCGGAATCGCTCCCGCCGCGTCTCACCGTTGCTCTCAGCGCCAGGTGAAGATGCATCGCGTGCAGCAGCTGTTGAGTCGCGGTGGGCATGGCCGTCCTCTGGTTCAGCGTTTTCATCCTGGCGCTGGCCGCGCAATCGGCCGCAGGCCATTCCTCCTTCAACGGGGCGAGCCGATCGGACAGCGTCACCGGGCCGTCGTCGGAAGGGCGCGGCCGGCCGGGTGGCGTCTGCGGCGGTGACTGCCTGAAGCAGGGAATGAGGTGTGAGAGCAGGCGTGAAATCGACGGCATCGCGGGTCCTTGGGAGTGGAGTCGTCGGGCTCAGTGGGTGTTTCCGGTCGACAACCCATCTGGCGCCATGCAGGCGCCGTTCACGGGGCGCCCGCTTGACGCATTCGACATCGGACCTGACGCGTGCCGGAGAATGCCCGTCTGGTTCCCCTGACTCCAAGGAGATGTCGTGACCCGACGCGGCCCGTCCACCGAACAGATCCATCACCCGTACCGGGCGCCCGAGGGCTGGGACGCCGTGCACGTCCCGGTGGCCAAGGCGTCGACGGTGCTGTTCAGGAACACCGCCGAACTGCACCGGCCGCGCACGCAGGACGGTGTCAGCTATCGCTATGGCCTGCCCGGCACACCGACGACCTACACGCTGGCCGCGCGCATCGCGACGCTCGAGCATGCCGAGCACTGCGTGCTCACCCCCAGCGGCGTGTCCGCGATCACGCTGACCAGCCTGGCCTTCCTGCGGCCCGGCGACGAGGTGCTGCTGCCCGACAACGTCTATGGCCAGAACCGGCACCTCGCCAACGGCCTGCTGACCCGGCTCGGCATCACGCACCGCTTCTACGATCCGCTGGACGTGCCGGCGTTCGAGGCCTTGCTGTCGCCACGCACGAAGCTGGTCTGGCTCGAGGCCGCCGGATCGATCACGCTGGAGTTCCCCGATCTGATCGGCCTGCTCCAGGCCTGCCGCGCGCGCGGCGTGCTCACGGCGCTCGACAACACCTGGGGCGCGGGGCTGGCCTTCAATGCCTTCGAGGTGGCGCCGGACGTCGCGCCGGGACTCGGTGCCGACATCAGCATGCAGGCGCTGACCAAGTTCCCGTCCGGCGGCGCGGACCTGCTGATGGGCGCGGTCTGCACGCGCGATGTGGTGCTCAACCGCCAACTGGTGGCCACGCACGAGTACCTCGGCTACGGCGTCGGCCAGAACGACGTCGAGGCGGTGCTGCGCGGCCTGCCGAGCATTGCGCTGCGCTACCGCGCGCAGGATGCGGCTGCCCGCGAACTTGCGCGCTGGATGGCCGCGCGACCGGAAGTGGCGCGGGTGCTGCATCCGGCGTTGCCGGACTCGCCCGGCCATGCGCATTGGCAACGCGTCTGCCCGCAGGCAGGCGGATGCCTGTTCTCCGCGGTGTTCCGTCCCGAGTTCGACGCGCGTCGCGTCGACGCCTTCGTGGACGCGCTGACCTGCTTCGGGATCGGCTATTCCTGGGCCGGCCCGATGAGTCTGGTCGTGCCTTACGACCTCAGTCGCAGCCGCTCGCTGGGGCTGCCGTGGACAGCGGAAGAGGGCGGCACGCTGGTGCGTTTCGCGATCGGGCTCGAGGAGGTCGAGGACCTGCGGGCCGACCTCACGCAGGCCCTGTCGGCGTTGGCGTGAGCCGCGTTCGGGGCGTGTCGCGCGCTTGCGTCACGACCGGAGGGCCGGCCGGTCGCTCTTTCGCGGCGACGGCCGCGTAGGCCACACGTGCCGTCAGGCCGCCGTTGTGCGCGAGGTGTGTCTCGATGGCGCTCATGAATCGCTCCTGGACCGACGGCAACAGCTCCTTCGGGGCCCTTGTCATCTCCTGGATCCAATGGGCGGCGACGGCGGACCTCATCGTCTCGCTGCAGAGCGTCTCCATCAGCGCGGCGGGCATGTGCGCCGGACCGCAGCGGTCCCCTGACCGCGAAGTTCGCCGCGCCTCCGACTGCCATTGACGCTGAAGCACGTCGCGGATCTGCCGATCGACGAAGTCCTCCGCTTTCCATCGCCGGTACAGGGGCAAGGGGAATCGCGACAACGCGTTGCGGTAACCCCAGCGCGATCGCGGTTCGTCCCAGTCGAGTGCACCCGCCAGGTCATCGCTGATCGCCGCGAAAGCCTTTGGATGCCGTTGCCCGAGCGGGGGGAGCTCGTTCGAGGAGCGCACGGCCTTCAATGCCGCCTCGAAGCGGCGGGCCAGGGAAGGAGGCGGCGCGCCGGCGCAGCAGCCGAGCAACTTCGGCGCGCGACGCGGCGGTGGAACGCCGGCGTCCAATGCGTCCAGCTCGCGGCAGAACAGGGCCAGCGGGAGAGACAGGGTCCGCGAGTTCTCCGGCAACAGGCGGTCGTAGAAGCGTGGCGGCGCCGTGCGCGCATCGCCATGGCTGGATCTGCCGACGGCGGCCAGCCGTTCGAAGTGGCTCCGGTCGTCCAGGCCCGAGAGCCGCGGGAGCAGGTCGCCAAGCAGTTGCGCCAGGGCCTCCGCGTCGCCGAGATCCACGGTCGCGAGGAGCCGCCGATGGGGCTGCGGCGGCCGTATGCACAGCGTGTTGGCCGCCACGTTCAGGTAGGCATCGAGGGTGCGTCCCGGCGGCACCGTGGACAGGGCGGTCCAGACCTCCTCGGGCGTGAGCACGCCGCTCGTCGCGAGGCGTCCCAGCAGCGTCATGTAGTTGGCGTTCGCGCAGGCCTGCACGGCGTCGAGCTGACGCCAGCATTCCTGGTCGCGTCCGCCCATCGCGGAGTCTGGGAACCTTTGTTGATGGCCATCAGCGCGGTTCATCCGGATCATGTGCGACACCACATCCCACCGGATCAACTGCTCGGCCAGCGCGCGACGCTGGGCGGTGTCCGCAGCGGACTGCGCCAGGTGCGCACTGATCGCGCGAAGGCGGATCAGGGTCTCGGCGCTGCCGTCCCTGCCCGGTGGCAGGGACAGGACGACGTGTCGCAGCGTGGCGTCGAGATCGGTCAGTCCTCTTGCGACCAACAGGGAGTTGGTGGCCGCAAGCCGAGGGGCCGACCCGAAGCGCAAGCGATCGGGCTGCCGAGGCTTGTCAGGCCCGTCCGGATCGCATGACGGATCGGGACCTGCGGACGAGGCCTCCGGCGACGGGTCATCCGATGGAGGCGATGTCGCTGGGCCTGGATGGGACGGGATGAACACGGTCGACTCCCCGGCACCGTTGCCGCTGCCGCTGCTTGGAGGAGCGACGAAGCGGTGCGCGCTCGTCGACGAAGGCGCGCTGAGTTGGCCGGGGGCCGCCGGCCGTTCAGTCCTTCGACGGCCCCGAGACCTTGTGCCGCATCAGGCGGCCCTTCTCGCGTTCCCAGTCGCGCTTCTTCTCGGTCTCGCGCTTGTCGTGCTGGGCCTTGCCCTTGGCCAGCGCGATCTGCACCTTCACGCGGCCATTCTTGTAGTGCAGGTCCAGCGGGATCAGCGTGAAGCCGCGCTGCTCCACCTTGCCGATCAGCCGGCGGATGTCGGCGCCGCTCATCAGCAGCTTGCGCGTGCGGTCGGCCAGCGGGTTGACGTGCGTCGACGCCGTGCGCAGCGGATCGATCCGGCAGCCGATCAGGAACAGTTCCCCGTCTCGGATGACGACATAACCGTCCGGCAACTGCACCTGGCCGGAGCGGATGGCCTTGACCTCCCAGCCTTCGAGGACGATGCCGGCTTCGTACTGCTCCTCGAGGTGGTACTCGAATCGGGCGCGACGGTTTTCTGCAATGGACATGGGAGCTCTTCTTGTGCGGGTCGCGGGCGCGCCAGGTCGGCGCAAGCGCCGAGGGCAGGCGGGCCGGATGGCGGCCCGGTGACGCCCAGATGGGGTCGATCGGGCCGCCTACAATCCCGCCATTCTAAGAACCGCCATGAAGCACGTCCGGAAGACCGTCCTCCTTTGGTACTCGCCGCGCGAGATGTATGACCTGGTCACCCAGGTCGAGCGTTATCCGGAGTTCCTGCCCTGGTGCTCGTCCGCGGAGGTCCTGGAACGCCACGACGACGGCGTGACCGCGAAGCTGTCCCTGCAGTACGCCGGCCTGCGTCATGCGTTCACCACCCGCAACACGAACGAGCCGAACCAGCGCGTGCGCATGAGACTCGTCGACGGGCCGTTCTCGATGCTCGACGGCGACTGGCAGTTCCTGCCGCTGAGCCGCCCCGGTGCGCCGGCCGACGGTGAGCCGCGCGCCTGCAAGATCGAGTTCGAGCTGCGCTACGCGTTCTCGAGCTTTGCGCTCGAGGCCGTCGTCAGTCCGGTGTTCGACCGCATCGCCAACACCTTCGTCGACAGCTTCGTGAAGCGCGCCGAGCAGGTCCATGGCGCCCGCTGACCTGTCGATCGAGCTCTTCTGGAGCCCGGCCCAGGGCGAACTGCGCGAGCAACGACTGACCCTGCCCGCCGGCAGCACCCTGCGCGACGCCCTGGCGGCCAGCGCCTGGTTCGCGCCGGACCAGATCGCCGCGCTGACGGCCGGGATCTGGGGGCGCACCGTGCCGCTGGAGACCCCGCTGCGCGAACAGGACCGGGTCGAGGTCTACCGTCCGTTGACGGTCGATCCGAAGGAAGCACGCCGCCAGCGCTTCCAGGCCGCGGGCAGCCGCATCGTCACGCGGCATCGACCGCTGGGCCGCAAGGCCTGACACCGGACGCAGGTCCGGGCCCGGAAACAGGAAAGGCCGCATCAGCGGCCTTTTGTCTTACCAGCGGTCACCGGACTTACGAGCGGTTTGCCCGCCGGTGTTGTTTCCGGGACTCGTTCCGGCCTTACTTGCAGTTCGCCGTGACCACGGCCTGCATGTTGCGGATCTCTTCCTGGCGCATCTGCTCGGTCATCGGCTGCGAGTCGCCGGTCTGGGTGCCGCTGCGCAGACGCACGCCGGACTCGAGCACGCGCTGGCGGTTCTGGGCCTGACGGCAGTTCTCGGCCATCGCGTCCGCGCGGGCCTTGTCTTCCTGGGCCTTGCGCTCGCGCTCGACCTTCTCGCGCGAGGAGGCCTCGCTCGCCGCACGGGCCGGCGCGGAAGCGGCCGAAGCCGCCGCGGAGGCGCCTGCCAGCGCCACCTGCGCTGGCGACGGGGCGGCACGCGCCGCGTTGGACGGGCGCTGCAGGATGTCCTTCTCGGCGACGCTCGGCGGCGGCGGACGATCGCTGTATTGCGTGCGGCCATCGGCGTCGCGCCACTTCCATTGGGCGTGCGCGACCGAGGTCAGCGCCATCAGCGCGAGCGCGCAGATCATGCCCAGCGGGCGTCGCGGGCGTCGCGGGAGTGGGGGATTCATCATGGTCGTGGAGTGTACCGCCGGGCTTCTCTATAATGCGCCTTTGCGTCTGGAGCTTCCCTCATGCGCCTACTCGGAAAGGCCCTCACCTTCGACGATGTGTTGCTGGTGCCGGCGTTCTCCCAGGTGTTGCCGCGCGACACCAGTCTGGCCACGCAGTTCACGCGTGGCATCCGCCTGAACCTGCCGCTCGTGTCCGCCGCGATGGACACCGTGACCGAGGCGCGCCTGGCGATCGCCATCGCCCAGGAAGGCGGCATCGGCATCGTCCACAAGAACCTGACCCCGCAGCAGCAGGCCGCGGAAGTGGCCCGGGTCAAGCGTTACGAGTCCGGCGTGCTCCGCGACCCGATCACGATCACGCCCGAGACCACCGTCCGCCAGGTCAAGCAGCTGAGCGAGCACCACGGCGTGTCCGGTTTCCCGGTGCTGGTGGGGCAGAAGGTCGTCGGCATCGTCACCAACCGGGACCTGCGCTTCGAAACGCGCATGGACATCCCGGTCAGCGAGATCATGACCCCGGCCGAGCGTCTGATCACGGTGCCCGAGGGCGCCTCGCTGAGCGACGGCAAGGCGCTGATGCACAAGCACAAGCTGGAGCGCGTGCTGGTCCTCAACGACGCGTTCGAACTGCGCGGTCTGATGACCGTCAAGGACATCACCAAGCAGACCAACTTCCCGAACGCCGCGCGTGACGCGCACGGCAAGCTGCGCGTCGGCGCGGCGGTGGGCGTGGGCGAGGGCACCGAGGAGCGTGTCGAGCTGCTGGTCAAGGCCGGCGTCGACGCGATCGTCGTCGACACCGCGCACGGCCACAGCAGCGGCGTCATCGAGCGCGTGCGCTGGGTCAAGAAGAACTACCCCGGCGTCGAGGTCATCGGCGGCAACATCGCCACCGGCGCCGCGGCGCTGGCGCTGGTGGAAGCCGGCGCGGACGCGGTCAAGGTCGGCATCGGCCCGGGCTCGATCTGCACGACCCGCATCGTGGCCGGCGTCGGCGTGCCGCAGATCGCGGCGATCGACTTCGTCGCCACCGCGCTGAAGGGCACGGGCGTGCCGGCGATCGCGGACGGCGGCATCCGCTACTCGGGCGACATCGCCAAGGCCATCGCCGCCGGCGCGAGCACGGTGATGATGGGCGGCATGTTCGCCGGCACCGAGGAAGCCCCGGGCGAAGTGATCCTCTACCAGGGCCGCAGCTACAAGAGCTACCGCGGCATGGGCTCGATCGGCGCGATGAAGGCCGGTTCGGCGGACCGCTACTTCCAGGAAAACGACGAGACGACCAACCCGAACGCGGACAAGCTGGTGCCGGAAGGCATCGAAGGCCGCGTCCCGTACAAGGGGTCGATGGTCGCGATCGTGCACCAGATGGCCGGCGGCGTGCGCGCCTCGATGGGTTACTGCGGTTGCGGCAGCATCTCGGACATGCACGAGAAGGCCGAGTTCGTCGAGATCACCTCGGCGGGCATCCGTGAGAGCCACGTCCACGACGTGCAGATCACGAAGGAAGCGCCCAACTACCGCCTGGAGTGACGCCCTTGTCCGAACAGGTCGACGCGGCGCGGGGCTCCGGCCCCGACGCCGCCGCAGCAACGACGACGCATGGCGGCCGCAAGGCCGCCATGTCGTTCATCCTGATCGCGGTGCTGATCGACATGGTGTCGATCGGCCTGATCATCCCGGTGCTGCCGCCGCTGGTCGGAACCTTCACGCAGAGCGAGACGCAGCACACGCTGGCGCAACTGGCCGTGGCGTTCGCCTTCGGCATCGCGAATTTCTTCGGCTCGCCCATCCTGGGCGGGTTGTCCGACCGCTTCGGCCGTCGGAAGGTGATGCTGATCGGTTTCAGCGGCCTCGCGCTGAGCTTCTTCGTGACGGCGCTGGCCAACGCGCTGTGGATGCTGGTCGTGGTGCGGCTGTTCTCCGGCGCGATGCAGGCCAACGCGGCCGTCGCCAACGCCTACGTCGCCGACATCACGCCGCCGGCGGATCGTGCCAAGCGTTTCGGCATGCTGGGCGCGGCCTTCGGCATGGGCTTCATCCTCGGTCCGGTGATGGGCGGGCTGCTGGGCAGCATCGACCTGCACCTGCCGTTCTACGTCGCCGGCACGCTGGCGCTGCTCAACTGGCTGTACGGCTTCTTCGTGCTGCCCGAGTCGCTGGCGCCGGAGCACCGCAGACCCTTCGAGTGGCGCAAGGCCAATCCGGTCGTGGCGCTGGGCCGGCTGCGCAAGCTGAACGGCGTCGGGCCGCTGATCTACGTGATCGCGTGCTCGGGCCTGGCGCAGCTGGTGATCCAGACCAGCTGGGTGCTCTACAACCAGCACAAGTTCGGCTGGGGTCCGCGCGAGAACGGCCTGTCGCTGTTCGTCGTGGGTCTGGTCGCGGTGGTGGTGCAGGGCGTGCTGCTGCAGCCGCTGATGCGCTGGCTGGGCGCGCGGCGCCTGGTGCTGATCGGCCTGACGACCTCGATCCTGACCAACCTGATCTGGGGCCTGTCGACCGAGGCCTGGATGATGGTCGGCGCGATCTTCCTGAACATCGCCGGCGTGGCCGCGGCCCCGGCGATGCAGAGCCTGATCTCCAATGCCGCCGACGCCCGCACGCAGGGCGAGACCATGGGCGCGGTGGCCGCGATCAACAGCCTGATGGCGGTGATCTCGCCGATCGCCGGCCTGGGGCTGATGGCGCTGGTCGCCGAACTCCCCAAGACCGACTGGCGCATCGGCGCGCCGTTCTACCTCTGCGCGCTGCTGCAGTTGGCCTCGCTGGCCTTCGCGTGGCGCCACTTCAACACGGACCCGCCGGCGCAGGCCGCCGCGGCCAAGGCCTGAGCCGGCGCGCCACCGGCTTCCGCCCGATCCCCGACATCCCAGTATTCCCAAGCATCCCCAGAAGCTGACCATGCACGACAAAGTCCTCATCCTCGACTTCGGCTCCCAGGTGACGCAGCTGATCGCGCGCCGCGTGCGCGAGGCCCACGTCTACTGCGAGATCCATCCCAACGACGTCAGCGACGACTTCATCCGCTCGTTCGCGCCGAAGGCGATCATCCTGTCGGGCAGCCACGCCTCGACCTACGAGGACCACGAGCTGCGCGCGCCGCAGTCGGTGTGGGACCTGGGCGTGCCGGTGCTGGGCATCTGCTACGGCATGCAGACGATGGCGGTGCAACTGGGCGGCAAGGTCGAGTGGAGCGATCACCGCGAGTTCGGTTACGCCGAGGTCCGCGCGCACGGCCACACCAAGCTGCTGGACGGCATCCAGGACTTCGCCACGCCCGAAGGCCACGGCATGCTCAAGGTCTGGATGAGCCACGGCGACAAGGTCACCGCGCTGCCGCCGGGCTTCCAGCTGATGGCCTCGACGCCGAGCTGCCCGATCGCCGGCATGGCCAACGAGGACAAGGGCTACTACGCGTTCCAGTTCCATCCCGAGGTCACGCACACGGTGCAGGGCGCGGCGGTGTTCAACCGCTTCGTGCGCGAGATCGCCGGCTGCAAGGGCGACTGGATCATGGGCGACTACATCGCCGAAGCCGTCGCGAAGATCCGCGAGCAGGTGGGTGACGAGGAAGTCATCCTGGGCCTGTCGGGCGGCGTCGATTCGTCGGTGGCGGCGGCGCTGATCCATCGCGCGATCGGCGACCAGCTGACCTGCGTGTTCGTCGATCATGGCCTGCTGCGCCTGAACGAAGGCGACGCGGTGATGGACATGTTCGCGGGCAAGCTGCACGCGAAGGTGATCCGCGTCGATGCGAGCGAGCTGTTCCTCGGCCAACTGGCCGGCGTGACCGATCCGGAGCGCAAGCGCAAGATCATCGGCGGCCTGTTCGTCGACGTGTTCAAGGCCGAGGCCGAGCGGCTGAAGTCCGGCGACGGCGGCAAGGGTGTCCACAAGGGCGCGACCTTCCTGGCTCAGGGCACGATCTATCCGGACGTGGTCGAGAGCGGCGGCACGAAGACGAAGAAGGCCACGACGATCAAGAGCCACCACAACGTGGGCGGGCTGCCGGAGCAGTTGGGCCTGAAGCTGCTGGAGCCGCTGCGCGAGCTGTTCAAGGACGAGGTCCGTGAACTGGGCGTGGCGCTGGGCCTGCCGCCGGAGATGGTCTACCGCCACCCGTTCCCGGGCCCGGGCCTGGGCGTGCGTATCCTGGGCGAGGTGAAGAAGGAGTACGCGGACCTGCTGCGCCGCGCCGATGCGATCTTCATCGAGGAGCTGCGCAACACGCGCGACGAGGCGACGGGCAAGACCTGGTACGAGCTCACGAGCCAAGCCTTCACGGTATTCCTGCCGGTGAAGAGCGTGGGCGTGATGGGCGACGGCCGGACCTACGACTACGTGGTCGCGCTGCGCGCGGTGCAGACCAGCGACTTCATGACGGCGGACTGGGCGGAACTGCCGTACAGCCTGCTCAAGCGCTGCTCGGGCCGCATCATCAACGAGGTGCGCGGCATCAACCGCGTGACCTACGACGTCTCGAGCAAGCCGCCGGCGACGATCGAATGGGAATGAGCGCTTCGCGCTGACAAGCAAACAGGGGCCCGTCAGGCCCTTGTTTGCTTTTGAGCTCTCAACCCATTCATTGAATCATCGGAGACATTTGAGCCGATGTCGGCCAGCCTTCCCAACACCCGTCAGGTCCGATGCCGACGCTGCGGGGCTTGGCGTTCTTCGGGTAGAACCTGACCGAGGGAAGGTCTTTGAAGTGAGCATCGCAGGTGATCACTTCGACACCGAACTTCTGCGCTGTCGCGTAGATCAAAGCGTCTGCCGACGCGAGCTTGTACTTGGCGTTGATCTTTGCGGCTTCCTTGGCCGTGGCGGTGTCGAGCTCGTCGACAGGGCAATCTTCCAAGGTCCGTTCAAGACTTTCATGGCGCTCGGCGTCCAAGGTTCGGAGTGCCCACTTCTCAATCTCGTGTTGCACGATCGTCGGGACGATGCAGTGCTGCAAGGGCGGGAGGTTGGGCCAGATCAATCGACCCAAGTCAGATTCGGCAAAGCACTCGATCCAGGCGGACGTGTCTACGACCACGTTTCGTCCTGAATTCTGTGAGCCGGAGTGGTCAGTAGCGGTCATTGCGATCCCGGTAGTTGCCCGTGTCAGCGCCTTTTGCAATGCCCATGATCTGGTCGATGGTGATGCGCTTGTAGATGAAGATGCCGTCCTTGTGTCGGACGACTTTGAGTTCCTCTCCTGGCTTCCAATCGAGCGTGTCTCGAATCTCTTTCGGAAGCGCGACGCGGTGTCGTGAGGACAGGATGGCGACGGGCGCGGGCATGTGGACTCCAGTGCGTCTAGCGAAACAAGACTGGCGATTCTTCGCTTCCGGTTCTTCCTGATCCACGGCCTCGATCGGTGGGCAGTCAGTCTGTACTGGCGACGATCGGTATCGCTTCAACTTGCTTGTGTGATTGACGTTCATGGCCATAGGATGAATTCACGAAGTTCCTGTGCTGACACGCGATGTCAGGGCCTCTGTCCAGAATCGGCGGATCGCTTAGCCACCACTCCGGAGACCCCATGGCCGACGACCACCCCGTCTACGAGCTGCGCCAGTACAAGATCGTCAAGGGCGAGCGCGAACGCTTCATGCGGCTGTTCGACGCGGCCTTCGTCGAATCGCAGGAGGCCGTCGGCATGCGGCTGTACGGGCAGTTCGCCGATCTCGACGACCCCGACCGCTTTGTCTGGATCCGTGGTTTCGACGACATGGCGGCGCGCGAGAAGACGCTGAGCGAGTTCTACTTCGGCCCCGTGTGGCAGGCGCATCGCGACGAAGCGAATCCGATGCTCGTCGACAACGACAACGTGCTGTTGATGAGGAACCCGGGCGTCGGGCCGCAGCCGGCGCGCATCGACGGCGCGCGCGATGCCGGCGTGTTGCGGCGAAGGGCATCGCCGGGGCTCGTGGTCCTGCACCTCTGCACCCTCTGGAAGGACCCGGCCGATCCCGAGGACGGCTTCGCGCGTTTCTTCGAGCACGAGGTCGCGCCGGTCATCCAGGCGGCCGGCCTGCCGGTGATCGGCAGCTTCGTGCCGGAGCGCTCGCCCAACAACTTCCCACGCCTGCCGGTCCGCGAGGGGGAGAAGGTCTTCGTCTGGATGACCCGCGCCGCGGACGCCGACGACTGGGCCATTCGGTGGAGTGCCTGCCGGCACTCGACCGCGTGGCGTGCGCTCGAGCCGCGCTGGCGTGACGCGCAGGAGCGATCGCCGCAGATCCTGCGATTGCGACCGGGCATCGCCTCGGTGCCGCGCTGAGCCGCCGGGTGACGGCGGGTCGGCGGAGTGTGGCTATGCTTCGCGTCATCCCCGCTTCCACTCCGGAGTTCTTGCATGCGCAGCGCCCTGTCCATCCTCGCCCTCGTCATCGTGCTCGCCATCGTGATGCTGACCGCGAAGAAGCAGATGCAGGCGATGAAGCCGCCGGTCTCGGCGGACCCGGCGGCGTCCGCGGCATCGACGGCGCTGCCTCAGCCGGAGGCCGTCGGCCGCCAGGTGCAGGACCTGATGAAGCAGGGCGAGCAGCGCGCGTCTGAAGCGGAATGAGCGCGCCGTGATGGCGTCGTGATCGCATCGTGACCGTCCATGCGCTCTTCTTCTGCCTGCGCCCCGATCTGGAGACCGCGGCGAGATTGAGCGTGATCTCTGGAGAGCTCGTGCGGCGCTTCGGCCTGCGCGCCAAGGCGGCGCGCACCGAACGCCTCCACGTGACCTTGCACCACCTGGGCTGGTACGACGACCAGACCGACCAGGCCGAGGTGATGGCGGAGGTGAGGCTGCTTGCCGAAGTCGCTGCCGCCTCGTTGCGGCACGGTCCGGTCCAGGTGGACTTCGACCAGCTCCTGAGCTTCACCCGAAAGCGGCGGAACCTGCCGCTCGTGCTCAGCGGCAGCGCGTGTCTCGACCCCGTGCGGACGATGCGGGCCGCGCTCGGCGAGCGCCTGCGCGCCAGCGGCCTGCGGACCGATCCCCACTTCACGCCGCACTTGACGCTGTTCTACGACGATCATGTCGTGGAGCCGCAGCCGTTCATCGTGCCCGGCTGGACGGCGACGGAGGTCCTGCTCATGGACAGTCTGCAGGGACAGTCCACACACGTTGAGCTCGCGCGCTGGCCGCTCGCTTGAGCCGGTCAGCCGCGATTCGTCGTCATGCGCCGCAATGCGCGGGGGTCAGGCCTCGCCTGGTGCGACGATCTCCCGCGCCAGTGCGCGCAGGCTCAGCGGCGCGGAGCCCTCGGCGTGGTTGGAGATCGTGACGTAGGCGGGGTGGCCCGCCTGCGCCGTCGCCCGGATCACCTTCGCGAGCACGGCCCGCGTCTCCGGATCCGGATCCATCAGCTCGGCGTATTCCCCGTACTTCTTCTCCGCGTCCTCGTAGCCGAAGGGGCCGTGGATCCGGTGCAGGTTCCAGCGGCAGACCAGCGGTCCCGGCCACATCGCGCGCAGCAGCGGCAGCTGCTCCTCGATCGTCGGCAGCTTCGGATGCAGGCCCAGACAGTAGCGCGCGCCGCAGTCCTTGAGCACGGCGACGAATGCCGGTGTCAGCCATTCCGGGTCGCGGACCTCGACGGCCACGACCGCCTCCGGCGCCACGTCGCGCAGCGAGGGTAGGGCGGCCAGCATCGCGTGCAGGCGGTCGAGCTGCTCCGGCATGCGGTCCAGCATCGCCAGCGGCAGCGGGCTCAGCTGGAATACCAGCGCGCCGATGCGCGTGCCCAGTCCAGCCATCGCCGGCTCGAGGAACTCCTGGATCGCCAGGCGCGGATCGAGGAAGGCCGTGTTGGCCTGGCGGCCGCGGCCGTCCTCGGCGCGCACCTGGGCGTCGGTGATCACGCTGGGAGCCTTGACCGTGAACCGGAAGTCCTCAGGCACTTGCTGCGCGTAGCGCTCGTACTGGCTGGCCGTGAGCGATTGGTAGAAGCCGCGGTCGATGCTCACCGCGCGGTGCAGCGGTTGCTGCGCATAGGCGGTCAGGCCGTTGCGGGAGAGGTTGGACTCGCCATGCCGACCCTCCCAGACGATGCCTTGCCAGCCCGGGTAGCTCCACGACGAGGTGCCCAGCCGGATCCTCGGCGACAACGCGGCCGCCAGCACGACCTGGGCCTCGTCCGGCGACTGGGCCTGGATGCCGGCGCGACGGCGTTTCGGCGCGACGCCGGCTGCGGGCGTGTCGGCGCGGTCGCTGCCGACGTCGTCATCGCCGTCGAGGTCGTCGCGATCGGCGACCCGCGGCGCGGGTGCGGCGGGCGCGGGCGGCAGCAGCTCGCCGAAGAGATCGTCCTGGTGACCGGGGAACTCCTGTTGCATGGGCCGGCAGCATAGCGGGCGCGGCTACACTGCCGCGCGAGCGCCGCCATGACCACTGAGTCCCCCCAGATCCTCCCCGCCGACCCCGCCGACCCCGCGGATGAATACGCGATGCGGCTCGCCCTCGACCAGGCCCAGAACGCCTGGCTCGTCGGCGAGGTGCCGGTGGGCGCCGTGATCATGCGGGCCGGTCAGGTGATCGCCACCGGCTACAACCGCCCGATCACGACCCACGATCCGACCGCCCACGCGGAGATCGTCGCGCTGCGCCACGCCGCGCAACTGCTCGGCAACTACCGGCTGCCGGAGTGCGAGCTCTACGTGACGCTCGAGCCCTGCGCGATGTGCGCGATGGCGATGATGCATGCGCGGCTCAAGCGCGTCGTCTTCGCCGCGCCGGATCCGAAGACCGGCGTCGCCGGCTCGGTGCTCGACCTGTTCGGGCAGAAGCAGTTGAACCACCACACCGCGCTGCACGGCGGCGTGCTCGCGGAGGCGTCGTCGCGGCTGCTGCGCGAGTTCTTCGCCGAGCGCCGCGAGGCGGCGCGCCAGTTGCGCGAGGCCCGCCGCCGCGCCGCGGTCGAGACCGGGGCCACGGGCGACGGCTTTGATGACGCCGGCCTCGACACGTTGAGCGCGTTGCCCGAGGTCCAGGAGTTTCCCGAGATCCCCGTCGGTGACGCGCAGTACCTTCCCATGAATTCCGATCCTTCGCAGGACAACACGCAGGACGACACGCAGCGATGAGCTCCCTGACCCTCTACACCCCGTCCGGCGTCCTGGCGCAATCGCAAGCGCTCAAGCGCGCGGCCAAGCGGCTGACGGCGTTCGGCTTCGAGGTGGCGATCGACGACGCGGCGCTCGCGAAGCATCAGCGCTTCGCCGGCGACGACGAGACGCGGCTGGCCGCGCTGCACCGTGTCGCGCAGGCCGCGCCGTCGGTGGCGCTGGCCACGCGCGGCGGCTACGGCCTGACGCGTCTGCTGGACCGCATCGACTGGCCGACGATCGCCCGCAGCGTCGAGCGCGGCACGCGCTGGGTCGGCCTGAGCGATGTGACCGCGCTGCAGCTGGCGCTGCTCGCCCACACGAAGCAGACGAGCTGGGCGGGCCCGCTCGCCTGCGACGACTTCGGCCGCGCCGACACGGACGGCGGCGTCGACGAGATCACCCGCGACTGCTTCCTCGAGGCGATGGACGGATCGCTCGAGGCCATCGGCTTCCGCACCGAAGCCGGCCTGGACGGCGTCGAGGCCCGCGGCACGCTGTGGGGCGGCAACCTGGCGGTGCTGTGCTCGCTGCTGGGCACGCCGCACTTCCCGCGCATCAAGGGCGGCATCCTGTTCCTCGAGGACGTCAACGAGCACCCGTATCGCGTCGAGCGCATGCTGCTGCAACTCTGGCAGGCGGGCGTGCTGGACGCGCAGAAGGCGGTGCTGCTGGGCAGCTTCAGCGGCTGGAAGAAGTCGCCGCTGGATCGCGGCTATTCGATGAAGGCCTGCGTCGCGGCGCTGCGCGAGCGCGTCAAGGTGCCGATCCTCACCGGCCTGCCCTTCGGTCACGTGCCGACCAAGGTCTGCCTGCCCGTCGGCGCGAAGGCCGAGATGATGGTCGAGGGCCGCGACGTCATCGTCGCCTGGGGCCACGTCGATCACGGCCACGACCACCACGATCACCACGGCCATGGACACGCGCATGATCATGGTCACGACGGCCACGACCATGACCACGGGCCTCACGACCACTGACTGACGTCACACGCGCCCCGCGAACCGGGCCGCTATGATCCGCCCCGGCATCGGCCGGCCTCTGCGCGAGGAGCGGCCTTGGCAACAATCTGGCAATGCCGCATCCTCAGGATGCGGCGTTTGCTTTTTGGAAGGATGACGATGTCGTCGGGGCTGTGGAACGCGTCGCTGCACGCGGCTGAAGGCTGGCGCGGGACGTGGGTGGCCCCGATGGCCCGGATGGCGGGGCTGCTCGCCGCCTTGCTCCTGGCCGCCTGCAACAACAGCCCGTATCCGGCCGGCGCGGCCAAGGACAACACGCTCTACCTGTCCTTCGACGAGCGCTCGCCGCGTTATCTCGACCCGACCGCGTCCTACACCTCGCCGGAGTCGGTCTACACCTACCAGATCATGGAGCCGCCTTACGGCTACCACTATCTGAAGCGGCCCTACGAGCTGATCCCGCGCGCCGCGGCGGCCGTCGTCAAGCCGTATTACGTCGATGCGCAGGGCAAGCGCCTGCCCGACGACGCGCCGGTCGAGCAGATCGCGCAGAGCGTCTACGACGTGCCCCTGCGCGAAGGCGTGAAGTACGCGCCCAGCCCCGCGTTCGCGAAGGACGCGCAAGGGCACTACCTCTATCACCACCTGAGCGCGAAGGACCTCGGCGACAAGCGCTCGCCGTGGCAGTTCGAGCACCTGGGCACGCGCGAGATCGAGGCCGAGGACTTCGTCTACGCGCTCAAGCGCCACGCGACCACGCGCGTCGAGGCGCCGATCTACGGCCTGTTCTCCGAGCACGTCGTCGGGCTGAAGGAGTACGGCGCGCTGATCCGCGAGGAGAACGCCAAGCTGCTGAAGGGCCTGCCCGAGAGCTCGCCCGACAAGCCGTTCCTGGACTTCCGCAAGTGGCCGCTGGCCGGCGCCGAGGCGGTGAACAAGCACCTGCTGCGCGTGCGCATCAAGGGCAAGTACCCGCAGTGGTCGTACTGGCTGTCGACGACCTTCGTCGCGCCGATCCCGTGGGAGGTGGACCTGTTCTACGCCCAGCCCGGCATGGCCGAGCACGGCCTGTCCTGGAACCAGTGGCCCGTGGGCACGGGGCCTTACATGATGACGGAGTACCAGCAGGACCGCCGTCACGTGATGTCGCGCAACCCGAACTACCGCAAGGACGATCTCTATCCCTGCGAGGGCATGCCCGACGACGGTCCCGCCGGCCGCCTGGCCGACTGCGGCAAGCCGCTGCCCTTCATCGACAGGATCGTGGCCACGCTCATCAAGGAAAAGGTGCCGCGCAAGGAGATGTTCAAGCAGGGCTACCTGGACGTGCCCGACCTCGAGCGCGGCGACTGGGGCGTGGAGTTCTACGCCGATGCCAGCGACTCCGCGGAGACCGACGCCTTCTTCAAGCAGCGCGGCTTCGCGTTCCCGCGATCGACCGACCCGAACAACTGGTACCTCGGCTTCAACATGCTCGATCCGGTGATCGGCAAGGGGAAGACGCCGGAGGACGAGACCCGTCATCGCAAGCTGCGCCAGGCGCTGTCCATCGCGATCGACTGGGAGGAGGGCTACGGCCGCATCTTCAAGAACCGCGGCGGCGTGGCCGCGTTCGGACCGGTGCCGCCGGGCGTGTTCGGCTCGCGCGAGGCGCAGCCGGGCTTCTTCAATCCGGTCACGCACAAGCGGGTCGACGGCAGGATCGAGCGCCGCTCGATCGAGGAGGCGAAGCAGCTGCTTGCCGAGGCCGGCTACCCCGACGGCCGCGATGCGAAGAGCGGCCAGCCGCTGGTGCTGAACTACGACTTCATGCGGACGGTCACGCCCGAGGTGAAGGCCGAGAACGACTGGCTGGTGAAGCAGTTCGCCAAGCTGGGCGTGCAGCTCGACGTGCGCGCCACCGACTACAACCAGTTCCAGGAGAAGCTGCACCAAGGCAAGCACCAGGTGTTCTGGTGGGGCTGGTTCGCGGACTACCCGGACGCGGAGAACTTCCTGTTCCTGCTGTACGGGCCCAACAGCAAGTCGCTGCATGAGGGCGAGAACTCGGCCAACTACGAGAACACCGAGTACGACCGCCTGTTCAAGCAGATCCAGGTGCTGGACGACGGCCCCGCCAAGCAGCAGGTGATCGATCGCATGGTCGAGATCGTCCAGCAGGATTCGCCCTGGGCCTTCGGCTACTGGGCCTGGACCGGTCAGGCGTACCAGAGCTGGGTGCACAACGGCAAGCCCAGCATCGTGATCCGCGATCCGGTGCGCTACTACCGCATCGATCCGCAGCAGCGCGCGCAACTGCAGGGCGCATGGAACCGGCCCGTCTGGTGGCCGCTGCTGGTGCTGGCCATCGGCGGCGTGGCGATCGTCTGGATGACGCGCCGCAGCTTCCAGAAGCGCGAGACCGCGACCGCGCGCGGCACGGCCGCGCCGGCCGCCCGTTCCGCAGAATCCGCCACGAGCGCTCCGCGGGGAGCCGACTGATGTTCAAGTACCTCACCCGCCGCCTGGTCTACGGGCTGGCCATCCTCGTCGGCGTCAACCTGCTGACCTTCTTCCTGTTCTTCACCGTCAACACGCCGGACGACATGGCCCGGCTGAACATCGGCGGCAAGCGCGTGTCGCAGGAGCAGATCGACAAGTGGAAGGCCGAACGCGGCTACGACAAGCCCCTGTACTGGGACGCGTCGCGCGCCGGGACGGAGCAGGTCACGCACACGGTCTTCTGGGAGCGTTCGGTCTCGCTGATGCTGCTGGAGTTCGGCCGCTCCGACGCGCGCCAGGCCGTCGACATCGGCCACGAGATCAAGACCCGCATGGGCGTCAGTCTGCAGCTGGCGGTGCCGATCTTCGTGCTGCAGCTGATCGTGAGCGTCGCCTTCGCGCTGCTGCTCACCTTCTTCCGCAACTCGCGCATCGACTTCTGGGGCGTCGTGCTGTGCGTGCTGATGCTGTCGATCTCCAGCCTGTTCTACATCATCGTCGGCCAGTTCTTCTTCTCCCGCATCCTGCGGCTGGTGCCGATCAACGGCTACGAGCCGGGCCTGGACGCGATCAAGTTCCTGGCGCTGCCGATCGCGCTGTCGCTGCTGTCGCGCCTGGGCGGCGAGGCGCGGCTGTACCGCGCGATGCTGCTCGAGGAGGTCGGCAAGGACTACGTGCGCACCGCCCGCGCCAAGGGCCTGTCCGAGCCGCGCGTGCTGATGCGCCACGTGCTGCGCAACGCGCTGATCCCCATCATCACCAGCGCCGGCGCCTACCTGCCGTACGTGTTCCTGGGCAGCCTGGTGTTCGAGAGCTTCTTCGGCATCCCCGGCCTGGGCGCCTTCGTCATCGAGGCGATCACCGGGCAGGACTTCGCCATCGTGCGCACCATGGTGTTCCTGGGCGCGCTCCTCTACATCGCGAGCAACGCGCTGATCGACGTGATCTACACCTGGGTCGATCCGCGCGTGAGGCTGACCTGACGCGCCCGGCGCGTTCGGGATTCGAGACAGGACACGAGAGTCGACATGGGATTCAAGGTCGTTTTCCTCTGGACCGACGTGGCGCTGTGGGCGATGTTCGCGGCGCTGGTCCTCTACATCGTGCGGCTGGTCCGCCGCCCGCACCTGCGCGCCAACTGGCAGCGCGTGCTGCGTGATCCGGCGGCGCTGAGCGCGGGCGTGGTGCTGGTGCTGTTCCTCGGCGTCACCGCGCTGGACAGCCTGCACTTCCGCCGCGCGCTGGCCGACAGTCCCGCCGGCCAGCAGTTCTACGAGACCCGCACCGAGTCCGTGCTGGACCTGCTGCTGGCGCGCCAGATCGAGATGCGCGAGACCAGTTATTCGGCGCCGCTCGCGTACCAGGGCTTCACGCTGGACAGCGTGGCGCACGGCAGTGAGATCGTGCGCGAGTTCCCGCGCCTGGCCTTCGGCGGCGCGCATCTGCAGGATCCGGAGCGCGACTGGCATGGCGACCTGTCGCGACGCGCGCTGACGGGGCTGGCGCTGGGCGCCGTCGCGTCGGTGCTGATGGCGCTGCTGATGGGGGCGGTGCTCGCGCCGCATCACGGCGGCTTCCGTCAGGGATTGAAGGACCTGTTGGGCGATCGCACGCACTATCCGTGGCGCGCGGCGCTCGCGACCCTGTCGGTGATCGCGCTGCTGGCCGGCCCGGTGATCGCGCTGATGGGCCACTACCACGTGTTCGGCACCGACCAGACCGGCAACGACGTGCTCTACCAGGCGCTCAAGAGCATCCGCACCGCCTTCGTCATCGGCGCGCTGTCGACGCTGGCGACGCTGCCCTTCGCGCTGGTGCTGGGCATCCTGGCCGGCTACCTCAAGGGCTGGGTCGACGAGGTCATCCAGTATTTCTACACGGTGCTGACCTCGGTGCCCAACGTGCTGCTGATCGCGGCCTGCGTGCTGATGGTGCAGGTCTTCCTGGACAAGCATCCCGAGGCCTTCGAGACCGGCGCCGAGCGCGCGGATCTGAAGATCTTCCTGCTGTGCGTGATCCTGGGCGTCACCGGCTGGGCGACGCTGTGCCGGCTGGTGCGCGGCGAGACGCTCAAGCTGCGCGAGGCCGACTTCGTCCAGGCCGCCACGGCCTTCGGCGTGCGTGACACGACGATCATGGTCCGTCACATCGTGCCCAACGTGATGCACCTGGTGCTGATCTCGCTGGTGCTGAATTTCTCCGACCTGATCCTCTACGAGGCGGTGTTGACCTACGTCGGCGTCGGTGTCGATCCAGGCATGAACAGCTTCGGCGGAATGATCAACCTGGCGCGCTCGGAAATGAGCCGCGACCCGGTCGTGTGGTGGAGCTTCGTGGCGGCCTTCGGCTTCATGGTGAGCCTGGTGCTGGCGGCCAACCTGTTCGCCGACGGCGTGCGCGACGCCTTCGATCCACGCGCGCGCAAGCTGCGGCCGCAGGTGCTGTCGCTGAAGAAGAACAGGACCGGCGAGCCCGTCGGTCCGGCCGGCAAGGCCGCCAAGGCCGCCAAGGCTTCGTGAGGGACGCCGCGACATGTTGAAGATCGACGACCTCCACGTCCACCTGGACGCCGACGCCGGCCTGGTGCGCGCCATCGACGGCATGCGGCTGACGCTGGCGCAGGGCCGGACCTTCGCGCTGGTGGGTGAATCCGGCTGCGGAAAGAGCATGACGGCGCTCGCCCTGATGCGGCTGCTGCCCGACAACGGCCGCATCGCCGGCGGCCGGCTGGAACTCGACGGCCAGGACCTGTTCGACCTGAGCGAGGCGCGCATGCGCGACGTGCGCGGCGGGCGCATCGGCATGATCTTCCAGGAGCCCGGCACCAGCTTGAATCCGGTGATGAAGGTCGGCGCGCAGATCGTCGAGGCGATCGAGGCGCACACGCCGCTGCGCGGCGAGGCGGCCCGGAAGAAGGCCATCGACTGGCTGCGCCGCGTCGGCATCCCCGAGCCCGAGCGCCGCATCGACGAGTACCCGTTCCGGCTCTCGGGGGGCAGAAGCAGCGGATCATGATCGCGATGACGCTGGCGGCGGAGCCCGACTTCCTGATCGCCGACGAGCCGACCACCGCGCTCGACGTCACCATCCAGGCGCAGATCCTGGACCTGCTCAAGGACCTGCAGCGCGAGCGGGGTTTGGGCCTGTTGCTGATCACGCACGACCTGGGCGTGGTGTCCGGCATGGCGCATCAGGTGGCCCTGATGTACGCGGGGCAGATCGTCGAAGTGGCGCCGGCGGCCGAGTTCTTCGCCGCGCCGAAGCATCCGTATGCGCGGCTGTTGCTGCAGGCACTGCCGGACGCGCAGCGCCGCGGGGAGCCGCTGGCCGCGATTCCGGGCACCGTGCCGCCGCTCTGGCAGATCTTCGAAGGCTGCCGTTTCGCGCCGCGTTGCGACCGGGCGATGGTCCATTGCGGATCGACACCGCCGGTGCTGGCCTCGGTCGCGGGCGGGGCCGCGGCGCATGAAGTCCGGTGCCTGCTCTACACGGATCGCAGGGAGCCGGTGGCAGTGTCCGAGAGCGCCGGCGGCGCCGGTGCCCCTCTGCGCTCAATCGCCTCCTCACGCTCGGCATTCGCTCCGAGGGGCACCGGCGCCGCCGGCTCCGAGCAGTCGCCGGCGATGCTGCTCGAGGTCAAGGATCTGCACGTCCGGTATCCGATGTCGCGCGGGTTCTTCGGCGGCGCGAAGCGATGGTTCGACGCGGTGGGTGGCGTCTCGTTCTCGATTGAGGCGGGCCGCACGCTGGCGGTGGTCGGGGAATCGGGCTGCGGCAAGACAACGTCCGGCAAGGCCATCGTCCAGTTGCTGCGCCGCGTCGCGGTCATCGAGGGTCAGGCCTTGCTGCATCCGCCCGCCGCCGCGACCGCCGGTCCGGCGGGGCAGGGCGGGGCGCCGACGGATCTCTTCCATCTCGACGGCGTGGCCCTGCGGGAAGCCCGGCGTCAGGTGCAGATCATCTTCCAGGACCCGTTCGCATCATTGAACCCGCGGCTGCGGGTGCAGGAGGTGCTCGAGGAGGGTCTCCTGGCGCTGCGCCCCGAACTGGACGCGCCAGCACGCCTGGGGCTGCTGCACGATCTGCTCGACCAGGTGGGCCTGCGCCGCGACGCGCTGGCCCGTTTCCCGCACGAGTTCTCCGGCGGTCAGCGCCAACGCATCGCCATCGCCCGCGCGCTGGCCGTCGAGCCGCGCCTGATCGTCTGCGACGAGCCGACCTCGGCGCTGGATGTGTCGGTCCAGGCGCAGATCCTGAACCTGCTGCGCGAACTCCAGCGCAGCCGCGGCCTGTCCTACCTGTTCATCACCCACAACATCGGCGTCGTCGAATACATCGCCGACGAGGTGGCGGTGATGCAGGCGGGCCGCATTGTCGAGTCGGGCGCTTGCGACGCCGTGCTCGGCGCCCCGCGGGAGGCGTACACCCGCACGCTGCTCGCCGCCGTTCCCCGCGTCGAACGAGGGACGATCGCCTGATCCCTGATCCGACCGATCCTCCTCACCTCGGGGCCGCTCTTGCGGCCCTTTTTCATGGCGTCGGCCAGTCGCCGGGCGTTCGCACTGTTCTGGTGCTGAGGCAGCGTCGTGAACCCATGTTTCCGCGTACGGCGTGCGGTGGCCTTGATGCGCTGGCATTCATTTGCACGCCGTCCGTGCGGTGGGGCGATTGGTGAGTGGGGAATTCGATGTCATGCGCACAAATGGTGCATTTCTTGGTCATTTGCAGCGGTCAATACCTCGTTTCGGGCGCTGAGCGCGCGTCGCGCCGCCGCAACGCGTGTCGCAATGCGCACTTTGGTGTTTACCCGCGTTTTCCTGCCAGAAACAGGCTAGTCACGACTTGCATAGGGAGATTACGGGGGATTCCTTTTCGCAGCCGACAAGAAACTGGCCCGGCCCTGACCCGGGAACACCGCTCGGAGGGCGCTGGCCGAAACCCCGGCCGCCCGTGTTCCCGGGAACAAGTCACAAGTGTTTCTGGATAAGGAGTCCTCATGTTCAAACGAAAGAGCATCAACGCCGCTGCGCTCCTCGCGCTGGGCGCCATTGCGCTGCCGGCAGTTGCCCAGCAACAGCTCGACCGCGTGGAAATCACCGGTACCTCGATCAAGCGGATTGATGCCGAGACGGCACTGCCGGTGAGCGTCATCTCCAAGGACAACATCGACAAGACCGGCGCGTCGAACGTGCAGGAACTGATCGACCGCCTCAGCTACAACAACGGCGGCGGCATCGCGCTGGGCCAGTCGATCGGTGACTCCTCGGCGACCGGTCAGACCGGTGCCTCGCTGCGCGGCCTGGGCCGCGCCCGTACGCTGATCCTGCTGAACGGCCGGCGGATGCCGACTTACCCGTTCTCGGGTCAGGGCGTGGATCTGAACTCGATCCCGTTGGCCGCGATCGAACGCATCGAAGTGTTGCGTGACGGCGCGTCGGCGACCTACGGTTCCGACGCCATCGGCGGCGTGATCAACTTCATCACCCGCAAGGACTGGCAGGGTGGCGAGTTGAGCGTCGGCCTGGAGACGCCGCACAAGGTCGGCGATGTGTTCTCGTTCTCCGCCGGCGCCGGCGTGGGCGACCTGAGCAAGCAGCGCTTCAACCTCATGGGGACGGTCAATTACCAGAAGTACGACCCGATCCGCGCCATGGACCGCAAGTACGCGTCCACTGGCAACCGGCCCGACCTGGGCATCGTGAAAGACTCGGGCAACACCTTCCCGGCCAACAGCTTCACTTCGGACGGCACGTACATTCCCGGCGCCTCCAACTATCCGAACTGCGCCCGTCCGGACAGCTTCTCCAAGCCCGGCAGCTCGGTCTGCCGTTACGACTACACGCACTACATCGACCTGGTGCCCGAGCAGGAGCGTTACGGCGCTCTCGCCAAGGGTACGTTCGCGGTCGACAACGACAATTCGTTGTTCGCCGAGGTCTCCTACAGCCGCAACGAGATCACGCTGGGTTCTTCGCAGACGCCGTCGACCACCACCGGCAAGCCGGACTACTTCTACCCCGCCGGCGGCAAGTGGTATCCGACCGCCGCGGTGGACGCGGTCGCGCCGGGTTATCGCGGCGACCTGTTCATCAACTGGCGCATGGTCGACGGCGGTCAGCGTCGCGACAAGGTGACCAGCCAGACCACCCGCACCGTCGTCGGCGCCGAGGGCACACTGGCCGGCTTCGACTACAAGGCCGCCTTCGTCTATGCCGAGGGCAAGGCCAAGGATGACTTCGTGAGCGGCATCTACTCCGATGCGGCCCTGGTCAAGGCGCTGGCCACCGGCCTGATCAACCCGTGGGGCCCGAACGACGCCGCCGGCCTGGCCGCGCTGAAGAGCGCCGAACTGTCGGGCAACAACCGCAGCTCCAAAACGAGCAACACCGGCTTCGACTTCACGCTGTCGCGCGAGCTGTTCAACGTCGGCGCCGGCAATGCCGGCGTCGCGTTCGGCGGCGAGTTCCGCAAGGAGAAGTACAACGACGGCTACTCCGACATCGCCGGCTCCGGCGACATCGTGGGCGGCTCTGGCAACGCCGGCAAGGTTCAGGGCGAACGCGACATCAGCGGCCTCTTCGCGGAAATGAACTTCCCGATCCTGAAGACGCTGGAACTGAACGCCGCCGTCCGCCATGACCGCTACAGCGGCACCAAGGGTGAATCGCGCGACGGGTCGTTCTCGTCGCCGAACCTGTCCTCGACCAGCCCGAAGGTTTCGCTGCGCTTCAACCCGATGAGCGGGCTGCTGTTCCGCGCCTCGGCTGGCAAGGGCTTCCGCGCCCCGGCGCTGGACAACATGTACGCCCCGTCCGCCGGCACCAACACCGGCGGCAACTGGGACGATCCGTTCTACAAGACGATCAACACCGGCGTCGACCCCAAGGACGGTCTGACCAAGGACGGTTGCACGCTCAAGTTCAACGCCAACTTCTGCAACACGCAGCTGACGGCGGTGAACAACAGCAACCCGCAGCTCAAGCCCGAAAAGTCCAAGACCTTCACCCTAGGTCTGGTGTTCGAGATGATCAAGGACACCACCTTCGGCGTGGACTACTTCGACATCCGCATCACCAACGGCATCCGCGCGCTGACCGGCGACGACATCCTCAAGGACTGGTACAAGAACCAGACGGGCGCGACGACGAGTTCCTCGGCGTATGCCAACCGTCTGGTCCGCGATCCGGCCACCGGCTACCTGTCGTTCGTGAACGCGTCGCAAGAGAACGTCGGCAAGTCGCATGTGGCCGGCTTCGACCTGAGTGCCCGGACCCGCATCCGCACCGAGTGGGGCAACTTCACCCCGGGCTGGGAAGGCACGATCCTGACCAAGGCCGAGGAAACCAACGTCGTGACCGGCGACATCATCGACAAGCTCGGCAAGTACGACGTGGGCGGCCCGGTGATCCGCTTCAAGCAGACCTTGACGCTGGACTGGGACAAGGGACCATGGGGCGTCGGCGTCCGCTACTATCGCCAAAACGGCTACGAGGACTACGAGGCTGCGGGCAAGGTCAAGGCCTATGGCCTGACCGATCTGCAGGCGCAGTACCGCGGCGTCAAGAACATGACCTTCACGGTCGGTCTGCGCAACCTGTTCGACACCAAGCCGCCGGTCACCGTCCAGGAAGACTACTTCCAGGTCGGCTTCGATCCGACCTACGCCGATGTGAAGGGCCGTACCTTCTATCTGCGTGGCGCCTACAAGTTCTGATCAGCTGACGCGGATCCGAACCGGCGGGCCCTTCGGGGCCCGCTTTTCATTGATCACCCAGGCTTCGACCCGTCATGGATTACATCAACCCCTCGCTCGACTTCGATGCCCTGGGCCACACGCTACGGACGCGGGGGCGGGTGCAGATCCGCGACTTCTTTGCCCCGCAGGTTGTCGAGGCCCTCGAACGCGCGCTCCGGGCCATCGACTGGGAACTCGTCTACCGAGATGCCCAGGGCGACCGGCGCCTCACCGGCGAGCAATTGCGCGCGCTGACGCCGCCGCAGCGCATGGATCTCAATGAGGGCATCCACGCGGTGGCTCGCCGTGGCTTCCAGTTTTCCTTCTTCTCCGATTCGCTGGTCCACGCCGTGCACCAAGGGCGCACCGACCTGCTCGCCAGATTCATGCTCTGGATGGCCGGAGACGAGTTCCTCTCGCCCATGCGCGAACTGAGCGGTGACCCTCAAATCAATGGCGTCTTCGCGCAGGCGACGATGTACTCGCGCGGTAACTTCCTGACCACCCATGACGATCATGTGGACCGCGAGGACCGCCGGATCGCCTATGTGATCAACCTCACCCGGCACTGGCGTCCGGATTGGGGCGGGATGCTCCACTTCGCGGCGGAGGATGGATCGGTACTGGATACCTACTTCCCGCATTTCAACTCACTGTCACTGTTCACGGTACCTCAGCGACATTTTGTCTCCTATGTGCCGCCATTCGCCATGGCCGAACGCCAGGCGATCACCGGCTGGTTGATTGCCGCTCCGAAAGCGGCCTGAGGACGCCGGCTGGCACAAGGATTGCCTCGTACGCAGAGCAGTTCGTCTGGTAACGGCTTTGCGGGTTAGCCCTAGGATTCCAGGGGAGGGGGCAAGGGGGCATACCAGTAGAATACCAGGGTCGATGCACTTGACCGTTGGACGGCGCACCCGCTGTAACCGCAGGTGATTCGTGCGATGGGCGATGCGCGCATGCTCGGGCAAACCCCATGGCTTGCGGCTTGTGCATGTCGTTTATGATCAAGGTCGTGAAAGGTGGTCGAATTCTGTAGTTTTGCTACAGAATTTTGACTGATCCTCGAGACGCCCGCGGCCACAAGCTGACGGGCATTTTTGTTGAGTCGGGTTCGTATCGTGCCCTGGGTTTTCGAGTCTTCGTGTGTCCCTCCTGCCTTCGGCGGGGCGGCGGTCCGTGGCGCTTCGGCGATGTGGCACCGGTCGTCTCCGCCGCTCGCACAGCCGGCAAGACAGGCGCTGCTGACCCCAGGTTGCGGCGCGAACGCCTGATCCGACCAGACGCTGTGTTGAGTCGAACTCCCCTTGTAGCTTCGATGAAAGAAATTCGCAGTTTGATGAAGGAGCGCGCATGAACTTTGCGCAGGATAAAGCTGGGTCATCGCGCGTGACTGGCATCGGCATCGTCATCGTCATCCACGCCCTGATCATCTGGGCGCTGGCGAGCGGTCTGGCGACCAAGATCAAGGAGGCCGTCAAGGGCCCGATCGACGTCAAGGTCGTCGAGGAAAAGGTCAAGCCGCCGCCGCCGCCCGACAAGGTCGTGCCGCCCCCGCCGGACATCAAGGCGCCCCCGCCGCCGTTCGTGCCCCCGCCCGAAGTGGTCGTGACGGCTCCGCCGCCGCCGACGCAGACGGTGGCCGTGCAGTCGACGACGCCGCCCCCGGCGCAGGAATTCCGTCCGGCGCCGCCGCAACCGGCGCCCGCGCCGCCGGCTCCGCCGTCGGACCGCCCGCGCTCGGCGATCGGCAACTGCACCAAGATGGCCAAGCCCGAAATGCCGGCCCTCAACTGGAGCGGTACCGCCAGCTACAAGGCGACCTTCACCGTCAAGGGCGGCAAGGTGGCTGACGTGACCTTCACCGCCTTGCGCGGCGCCAACGACCGCAAGGCCGAACGCGCGCTCAAGAACGCCATCCAGGCGGCGCTGACGGAATACCAGTGCACGGACGCGATCCTCGAACAGGAATTCGTGTTCAACATGGAATGATCCGCGGGACTGTCCCACCCGCGATCGATCGAACACGGGGCGCCTGACGCGCCCCGACCTCTCAACCTGAGTTCAAGACTTTTCTCGTAGGAGCACCCTCCATGATCTCTCGTCTGTCTGCCTTGTTTGCGGCCGTCGCCTGCGCCGCGACCCTGGCCGTCTCCCCGCTGGCCGCCCAAGCGCAGGACCAGGCTGCCTCGGCCGCCGCCTCCGCCGCTGACACCGCCCCCGCTCCTGCCGACATCGCTCCTGCCGCCGTCTCCGAGCCGGCCGCCGCCAAGCCGGTCGACAACCCCTACAGCCTGGGCAACATCGTCGCCCACGGCAACGTGGTCGACCAGGCCGTGCTGGCCATCCTGGCCATCATGTCCATGGGCTCGTGGTACATCCTGTTCACGAAGCTGTGGGACACCTCCAAGATCTCGCGTGAAGCCAAGGACGTCCGCGCGTCGTTCTTCAAGAAGGCTTCCCTGCAGGAAGGCCTGAAGAGCCTGAGCGAATCCGGTGCGTTCCGCTTCATCGCCCAGACCGGCGTGGAAGCCTCGGAGCACCATGAAGGCGCCCTGACCGAGAACATCGACCACAACACGTGGGTCACGATGAACATCGACCGCGCCGTCAGCGAAGTCAACACCCGTCTGCAAGGCGGCCTGGGCTTCCTGGCGACCGTCGGTTCGACCAGCCCCTTCATCGGCCTGTTCGGCACGGTGTGGGGCATCCTGCAGGCGCTGACGCAGATCGGCGTCGCCGGTCAGGCTTCGATCGACAAGGTGGCCGGCCCCGTGGGCGCCGCGCTGATCATGACCGCCATCGGTCTGGCCGTCGCCGTTCCGGCCGTGCTGGGCTACAACTGGCTGGTCAACCGCAACAAGACGGTGATGGGCCAGGTCCGTGCCTTCGCTGCTGACCTGCACGGCGTCCTGATGGGCAGCCGCAAGGTCGCAGGCCGCTAATCCGCACCGCAGTTTCCGGAGACGCAATATGGGGATGAACGTAGGTTCGTCCGGTGGCGACGACGAAGTGGTCTCGACCATCAACACCACGCCCCTCGTGGACGTGATGCTGGTGCTCCTGATCATCTTCCTGATCACCGTGCCGGTGGTGACGCAGTCGGTGGGGGTGACCCTGCCGAAGGAGACGAACGTCGTCCGCGTCACGAAGCCGGAGAACATCGAAATCGCGGTGACCAAGGATGGCGACATCTACTGGGGCGTGCAGCCGGTTCCCGACGTGGAAACGCTGGTGGCGCGCCTGAAGAAGGTGGCGGTTCTGAATCCTCAGCCGGAAGTTCACATCCGCGGCGACGACAAGTCCCGCTATGAGAACGTGGGCAAGGTCATGGTGGCGTGCCAGCGTGCTGGCATCATGTCCATCAAGTTCGTCACCGAGCCGCCGGCTCGCGGTGGCTGAAGGAGCTGAAACATGGGTATGAACGTTGGAAGCTCCAGCGGCAGCGACGAGCCGGAAACCATGCTGGACGTCAACACGACGCCGCTGATCGACGTGATGCTGGTGCTGCTGGTGATGCTGATCATCACCATCCCGATCCAGCTGCACTCGGTCAACCTGGACATGCCGCCGCCGAACAACAATCCGCCGCCCAACGAGCCGGTCGTCCACGAAGTGGCGATCGACTTCGACGGCACGGTGTTCTGGGACGGCGCCGCCGTGCCGAACCACGCGGCGCTGGAGGCCAGGATGTCCGAGATCGCCGCGATGCCGGACCAGCCGGAAGTGCACATCAAGCCGAACAAGCTGGCCGAGTACGGTTACGTGGCCAATGTGATGGCGTCGGCGCAGCGCCTGGGCGTCAAGAAAATGGCGATGGTCGGGAACGAACAGTTCCTGAACTGAGCCGGATGACCGCCTGATCGGTGTCTGACCAGAACGCGCCTGCCCGAAAGGGCGGCGCGTTTTTCTTCTTTGGAGAGCAAGCGAATGAAACTCAAACTGCTGGCAACCGCCGCTGTCGGCGCCGCTGCGCTGGTGCTGGGCTCCACGCCCGAAGGCAGCCTGAGCGTCCTGTCCCAAGCCGCCGCGCAGGTGCGTCCGCAAGTCGGCGGCGCCTTGAAGGCCGCGTCCGATCTGCTGAAGGCGGGCAAGGCGCAGGAAGCGATGGCCAAGATCCGCGAAGCCGAGGCCGTGCCCGGCCGCAACGCGGACGAGAACGCGACGCTGGAAGGTCTGCGCCTGTCCGCCGCATCGCGCCTGGGCGATGCCGACGGCATGGTCAAGGCCTATGACGCGCTGAGCGCCGCCGGCAAGCTGCCGGCCGCCAACAAGCTGCCGACGATGGAAGCCATCGCCGGTACCTACCTGCGCGCGGGCAACGGCGCCAAGGCGCTGGAGTGGGTCAACAAGTACAACGCCGCCGGCGGCAACAGCCCGGCGATGAAGCAGGTCCAGGCCGCGGCGCAGCTGCGTTCGGGCGACGTGACCACGATCCTCAAGGACACGCTGGCCGACATCTCCGCCGACGAGAAGGCGGGTCGCGCGCCGTCCCAGGACAAGCTGAACACGGCGCTGTGGGCGGCCAACAAGAAGGGCGACGGCGGCACGGAATCGGTGCTGATCCAGAAGCTGCTGAACTACTACCCGACCAAGCAGCTGTGGGCACAGTCGCTGGGCACGCTGCAGGCCAAGAAGGGCTTCGCGGCCGGTCGTTATCAGGTCGACGTGCTGCGTCTGCGTCTGGTCACCGAGAACATGACGGGGGCCAACGACTACATGGAGCTGGCCCAGCTCGCCGGTGCTGCTGGCTATCCGGAAGAAGGCAAGAAGGTGCTGGACAAGGGCTTCGCCGCCGGCGTCCTGAAGCCGACCGACGACAACGCTCGTCCGAAGCGTCTGGCCGATCTGCTGGACAAGCGCATCGCCGAAGCCAAGGCGGGTGCAGCCGAGGCCGAGAAGGCTGCCCGCGGCGCCCGGGAAGGCGACGAGCTGGTGAAGGTCGGCTTCGCTCAGGTGCAGCGCGGCCAGGCCGCCGCCGGCATCAAGCTGATGGAAGAAGGCATCGCCAAGGGCAACCTGAAGCGTCCGGATGACGCCAAGCTCTACCTGGGCCTGGCGCAGTTCCTGGGCGGCGACAAGGCCAAGGCGCAGGCCACCTGGCGCACCGTCAAGGGCACCGACGGCTCGGCCGATCTGGCCGGCCTGTGGTCGGTCTACGCGCGCAGCGCGAAGCACTGATCCCTCCGCCTCGCGATCCGGTCCGCCGGGTCGCGATCGGCGCGATCCAGTGAGAAGGCCTCCCGGCTTGCGCCGGGAGGCCTTTTTCGTGGGCCGATGATTCGATGATCTGTGGATCAGCGGCTCGTCGGCGTCGACACCAGGGTCACTTCGGCGCCATGCGGATCGCGCCGTCCAGGCGGATCACTTCGCCGTTGAGCATGTCGTTGGTGACGATCTGGTGGACCAGCTTGGCGTAGTCCTCCGGACGGCCCAGGCGCGACGGGAAGGGCACGCTGGCGGCCAGCGCGTCCTGCACCTCCTGCGGCATGCCGAACAGCATCGGCGTGCCGAAGATGCCGGGAGCGATCGTCATGTTGCGGATGCCGTTGCGCGCCAGGTCGCGCGCGATCGGCAGCGTCATGCCGACGACGCCGCCCTTGGAGGCCGCATAGGCCGCCTGACCCATCTGACCGTCGTAGGCGGCCACCGAGGCCGTCGAGATCAGCACGCCGCGCTCGCCGGTGGCTTCCGGTTCGTTCTTGCTCATCGCCTCGGCGGCGAGGCGGATCATGTTGAAGCTGCCGACCAGGTTGACCGTGATCACCTTCGAGAAGGTCGCCAGCGCATGTGCGCCGTCCTTGCCGACGGTCTTGGCGGCCGGCGCGATGCCGGCGCAGTTCACCAGGCCCATGAGCTTGCCCAGCGAGACCGCCTTGGCGACGGCAGCCTGGGCATCGGCTTCCTGGCTGACGTCGCACTTCACGAAGGCGCCGTTCAGCTCCTTGGCGAGCGCCTCGCCGCGTTCGACCTGCAGGTCGGCGATGACGACCGTCGCGCCTTCGCGCGCCAGCATGCGGGCCGTGCCTTCGCCGAGGCCCGAGGCGCCGCCGGTGACGATGAAGACCTTGTTCGCGATGTCCATGGATGTCTCCTTCCGAGTTGTTGGTTGCCGTTGACGTAAACGTCAATTGTCGACGAAAAAATGGTGGCCACGCGGGCCGCCATGATCACGGGTCGGAGTGAGTTCAGCTCAGCGCGGCGAGGGCGCGGCCGGTGATCTCGTCGACCGTGCCGATGCCTTCGATGCGACGGTACTGCGGCGCCTGTGCGTCGCCGCTGGCGGCCCAGCTGGAGTAATAGTCGACCAGCGGACGCGTCTGGGCCTGATAGACCTCCAGGCGCTTCTTGACGGTCTCTTCCTTGTCGTCGTCACGCAGGATCAGGTCCTCGCCGGTGACGTCGTCCTTGCCCTCGACCTTGGGCGGATTGAACTTGGTGTGGTACGTGCGGCCCGAGCCGACATGCACGCGCCGTCCGCTCATGCGCTCGATGATGGCGCTGTCAGGGACGTCGATCTCGAGCACGAAGTCCAGCTTCACGCCGGCGGCCTTCATCGCGTCGGCCTGCGGGATCGTGCGCGGGAAACCGTCGAACAGGAAACCCTTGGCGCAATCCGGCTGGGCGATGCGTTCCTTGACCAGGCCGATGATGATGTCGTCGCTGACCAGGCCACCGGCATCCATGACCTTCTTGGCCGCGACGCCGAGTTCGGAGCCGGCCTTGACGGCGGCACGCAGCATGTCCCCGGTGGAGATCTGCGGGATGCCGAACTTGTGGCAGATGAAAGAGGCCTGAGTGCCTTTGCCGGCGCCGGGGGCGCCCAGAAGAATCAGTCGCATGGGTCTCCTCGATATAGGGAGAGGGCGCGCCGCACGGGTCGACGCGCCCTCGAAAACTGCGGGCGAGAATAGCACGCGCTGGCCTACGGCCCGCTGACGCGGCAGGCGAATGAACTGCGGTGTAACCCTGTCGGGCCGGGCCGCGATTCAGCTTGTCATCAGCCTTCTGACGCGTTCGAGGTCCTCGGGCGTGTCCACGCCCGGCCCCGGTCGCTCGGCGCTGACATGCACCGCGATGCGCTCGCCGTGCCACAGCACGCGCAGCTGCTCCAGCGCCTCGATCTGCTCCAGCGGCGACACCGCCAGCGTCGGGAAGCGGCGCAGGAAACCGGCGCGATAGGCATACAGCCCGACGTGTCGTAGCACGGCCTCGGGCTTCACGCGGGCGCCGCCGCTGGGCGCGTCGCGCCACCACGGGATCGGCGCGCGGGAGAAGTACAGCGCCAGGCCCTGGGCATCGGTGACCAGCTTGACGACGTTCGGGTTCGCGAACTCGGCGTCGTCGTCGATCGCGTGCGCGACCGTCGCCATCGCGCATTGCGGCTTCGCGGCGAGCAGGTCGGCGCAGGCACGGATCATTTCCGGCGCGATCAGCGGCTCGTCGCCCTGGACGTTCACGACCAGCGCGTCATCCGGCAGTCCGAGCAGCTCGACGGCCTCCGCCAAACGATCGCTGCCGCTGGCGTGGTCGGCGCGCGTCATCAGCGCGCGGACATTGTGGGCCTCGCAGGCGGCCTTCACCTCGACGGCATCCGTCGCGACGACGACCTGCGCCGCGCCGGCCAGCGCCGCGCGCCGCGCCACCTGCACGATCATCGGCGCGCCGGCGATGTCGGCCAGCGGCTTGTTGGGCAGGCGTGTCGACGCCAGCCGGGCCGGGATGACGATGTGGAAGCCGGTGTTCACGCGGCGTCGCCTTCGGCGTCCGTGGAACGGGCCTCGTTGGCCAGCATGACCGGAATGCCGTCGCGGATCGGGAAGGCCAGGCGGTCGGCCGGGCACAGCAGTTCGCGGTCCGGCAGGCCGGTGCCCGGGGCATTGCGGCGGTCGTCCAGCGGGCCCTTGCAGACGGGGCACACCAGCATCTCAATCAGTCGATGGTCCATGGGGGAGCAGCCGCCGCAGCTCGCGCTGCAACGCCTCTTCAAAAGCGGGTTCGGGGCGGAAGTCTAGCGCCACCACCCAGATGCGGCAGCCCTGCAGCGCCTCCGGACGCAACTTGACGGCGTCCTTCTCGGTGATGACGACCTCGTCGGTGCGGGCCCAGGGCAACGGGTCCAGCGAGGCGTGGTCGGGCAGCGCCAGCGCGCGGAAGTTCAGGCCCTGCTCGCCGAGCATGTCGAAGAAGCGTTGCGGCCTCGCCAGTCCGGCCGCGGCCAGCAGCGGCTTGCCGCGCAGCGCGTGCAGCCGCTCCAGGCGTCCCGGCTCGCCGCGCCACCAGTCGGCCAGCGCGGCGGCCCCGGCCAGTTGGCGGGTGCCGACGTAGCCGGGCAGGGCGGTGCTCGGCCGACCGGTGCTGTAGAGCACCAGCGTGTCCGGCGAGGACCCCGGCGGCGGCGGCAGGGCCCGCGCCTGGCGCAGCGGCCCGGCCGGCAGCAGGCGGCCATTGCCCAGGCCGCGTTCGTCGAACACGAGCACGCTGAGCTGCCGCGGCAGCCGCCAGTGCTGCAGACCGTCGTCCGACACCAGCACCTGGATCCAGGGGCAGGCGTCGAGCAGCGCGCGCGCCGCCGCGATGCGGTCGCGGCCGACCGCGACCGGCACGCCCGCGCGCAGCTTGATCAGGAGGGGTTCATCGCCGACGTCTTCGGCGCGGTCGCCGTCGGCGATCACGCGGACCTGCGCGTCATCCGCACGGCCGTAGCCGCGCGAAATGACCCCGGCGCGGATGTCCATGCGCCGGAGCGTGTCCAGCAGCGCGAGCGTCGTGGGCGTCTTGCCGGCGCCGCCGACCACCCAGTTGCCGACGACGATCACCGGCACGGGGAGCGTCTCGGCCTTCTTCAGGCCGAAGCGGTACAGCGCCACGCGCAGCCGCAGCACCGCGCCATGCAGCGCGGCCAAGGGCCGCAGCAGGTGGGCGAGGCGGTCGTCATCGCGCCAGGCGCGCTGCAGCCGGTCCTCGAGGGCCGGCCGGGTCATGTCCGGTCCCGGGCCATGGCCGCGCTCATTGCGGCAATCATTGAGGTTTGTTGGCCGCGAAGGTCAGTCGCGTGAGGTTGGCGCGGCGGGCCGCGTCCATCGCGTTGACCACCGCCTGGTGCGGCGTGGCCGCGTCGGCGGAGATGATCACCACCGGCTCCTGCTTGCCCTGCGCCGACTGCAGCAGCGCGGCGGTCAGCAGGTCCACGCTGCGGCCCTCGACGGCGTTGCGGTCGATCGAATAGCGGCCGTCCGCCGAGATCGCCACGATGATCTCCGCCGGCCGCTCCTTGAGCTGCTGGGCGTCGGCGGTCGGCAGCGTCAGCTGAAGCTCGGTGAACTTCGAGTACGTCGTCGACAGCATCAGGAAGATCAGCACGACGAGCAGCACGTCGATGAACGGGATCAGGTTGATCTCCGGTTCCTCGCCCTGGCGACGGCGGAACTTCATGCCTTGGCCTTCCCCGAGGCGGGCGCGGCCACCGGCGGCGGAACCGTGGCCGGTCCGGCGTTCACGGCATGGACGCCGGGCATCGCGCGGTTGACCAGGTGGGTGAGCAGACGCTCGCTGGCCTGCTCCATGTCGACGACGTAGGACTCGATGCGACCGCGGAAGTAGCGGTAGAACATCAGCGACGGGATCGCGACGACCAGGCCGAAGGCGGTGTTGTAGAGCGCGATCGAGATGCCGTGCGCCAGCAGCGCCGGGTTGTTGCCGCCGGGGCCCGGGCTCTGGCTGCCGAAGATCTCGATCATGCCGACCACGGTGCCCAGCAGGCCGAGCAACGGCGCGGCCGCGGCGATGGTGCCCAGCGTGTTGAGGTAGCGCTCCATCTGGTGGATCGCATGGCGGCCGGCCAGTTCGAAGGACTGGCGCAGGCGGGTCTCGCCGGCGCGCGGATCGGCCTGCGAGGTGCGCAGCCCGGCCGCCAGGACCTGACCCAGCAGCGAGTTCTCGGCCAGTTTGCCGACGACTTCACCGCTCGGGATCTGCAGCTGGGTCACGCCCAGCACTTCCTCGATCAGGCTGGGCGGCGCGACGCGCGCGGCACGCAGGCTGACGACGCGCTCGATGATCAGCGCCAGGGCCACGACGGAACACAGCAGCAAGGGCCAGATCGGCCAGCCGGCGGCTTGTATGATCGAAAACAAGGCTTTCCCTCCGTACGGGCATCTCCGGCCCGGCGGCGCATTATGGCGCCCCGCAACGCTGGCGCCGACCACTCCGGACCCTCATCACAAGCCCTTACAAACATCCACCGTTCCTGTGGATAACTTTGTGGGCAACTGGTCTCGGAACCGCGCCAGGCCCCGTCGCCAAACGGCAAGGATTAGGCTGCTCCAAAAAAAGGCAGGAAAAAGCTTTTGAAAAACAAGCGCTTATCGATCTGTGACGCGGGCATGACGGCCAATATGGCCCGCGGAGCCAGCATTGACGCGGCTGTGGAGTTCCGGACCCGCGCCGGCATTGGGTTTGCGCATGATTGACGCCCCGAAACCCGCATCACCACGGATGGTCTGGGGGGTCGCGGCCCTGTTGACGGCCCTCTCCGACGCATTGCAGGCCAGATTCCCCGTCATCACGGTGCAGGGCGAGCTGTCGGGCTTCACGCGCGCGGCCAGCGGCCACTGTTATTTCAGTCTGAAGGACGCGGAAGGCCAGCCGGCGATGCTGCGCTGCGCGATGTTCCGGCGCGCGGCGTCGATGGTGGACTTCGCGCCGCGGGACGGGATGACGGTCGAAGTGCGCGGCCGGCTCGACCTGTACGGGCCGCGCGGCGAACTGCAGTTCATCGTCGAGGCGATGCGCCGCTCCGGCGAGGGCGCGCTTTACGAGCAGTTCCTGCGCCTGAAGGCGAAGCTGGAGTCGCTGGGCTACTTCGACGCGGATCGCAAACGCCAGCCGCCGAGGTACGCGCGGCGGATCGGCGTGATCACCTCCACCGGTGCGGCCGCGCTGCAGGACGTGCTGACCGCCCTGCGCCGCAGAGCGCCGCACGCGCGTGTCTTCCTCTATCCGACGCTGGTCCAGGGCGCCGAGGCGCCGCCGGCGATCGTGCGGGCGTTGGCCACGGCCAACGAGCGCGCCGATGCCGAGGTGCTGCTGCTGGTGCGCGGCGGCGGCTCGCTGGAGGACCTGTGGGCCTTCAACGACGAGCGCGTCGTGCAGGCGGTGGCCGAATCGCCGCTGCCGGTGATCTGCGGCGTCGGCCATGAGACCGACATCACCCTGGCGGATCTGGCGGCCGACCTGCGCGCCCCGACGCCGACGGCGGCGGCGGAGCTGGCCACGGTCTCGCGTCAGCAGTGCCTGGAGACGCTGGACGCGCTGGAACGCCAGTTGACGCGCCGGGTCGAACAGCGCCTGGACGCCTCCGCGCAGCGGCTCGACCGGCTGGCCTTGCGGCTCGCGCGGCCGGGCGACGCCCTGGCGAGACAGCGGCGCCGGCTGGATCTGCTGTCCCAGCGGCTGGGTCAGGTGGCGCCGAAGACGGTCTCCCTGGAATCGCAACGTCTGCGTCACCTGGAACAGCGGCTGAACCAGATCGCACCCCGCGCCGCGGCGCTGCAGACGCAGCGGCTGAGACATCTCGCGGAGCGGCTCGACCGGGCACTCCCGCAACAGGCGCAGCGCGGCGCGCACCGGCTGGACGCGCTCGAGGCGCGCCTCCAGGCGCTCGATCCGCGCCAGGTGCTGGCCCGCGGCTACGCCTGGCTGGACGATGGGCAGGGGCGGGCGCTGAGCTCGGTCGACCAGCTCCGCGAGGGTCAGGACTTGCGCGCCGTCCTGTCCGACGGCGAAGCCGATCTGACAGTCGGGCGCGTCGTTCGCCGAGAGGTCTGAGGGCGGTCCGCGCCCTCTGTGGCGCGGTATGCGCGCTCCCGTCAGGGGCATGATTTCGCTGCCTACAATCGCCCGCGACACCCGTCCCACCACCAACCACCGATTAGGAGTCCCTCATGGAACACGTCCTGCCCGAGCTGCCCTACGACAAGAAGGCGCTGGAGCCGCACATCAGCGCCGAGACGCTGGAGTACCACCACGGCAAGCACCACAAGGCCTACGTGGACAACCTGAACAACCTGCAGAAGGGCACCGAGTTCGAGAACAAGACGCTGGAAGAGATCGTCAAGACCTCCAGCGGCGGCATCTACAACAACGCCGCGCAGATCTGGAACCACACCTTCTTCTGGTCCTGCCTGAAGCCCAACGGCGGCGGCGCGCCGACCGGCAAGCTGGCCGACGCGATCAACGCCAAGTGGGGCAGCGTCGACGCCTTCAAGGAAGCCTTCCAGAAGAGCGCCGTCGGCAACTTCGGTTCCGGCTGGACCTGGCTGGTGAAGAAGGCCGACGGCTCGGTCGACATCGTCAACATGGGCGCCGCCGGCACCCCGCTGACGACCGGCGACACGCCGCTACTGACCATCGACGTGTGGGAACACGCCTACTACATCGACTACCGCAACGCGCGTCCGAAGTTCGTCGAGACCTTCCTGAAGAGCCTGCTGAACTGGGACTTCGCCCAGGCCAACTTCGGCAACTGACCCACCGGCGCCCGCTCCGCGGGAGCCGATGAAGGAACGGCCCGGGATCGCTCCCGGGCCGTTGTCATTTCAGCGTCCGGATCGCAGGGGATCCGACGCCGCGGGAGTCGCCCCTCGAGGCCGGCGGCGCGATCACTTGGGCCAGGGGCCGCCGCGCAGCTTCGCGCCGGCCTTGAGGCCGCGCTTGTCGAACCAGCCCTTGTTCATTTCGAGCACGTAGCGCACCGGCTTGGTCGAGCAGTGCGAGGTGTCGGACAGCGGCTGCATCTCCACGACGTTGACGATGGTGCCGTCGTCGGCGACGAAGGCGGCCGACAACGGGATCAGCGTGTTGCGCATCCAGAAGCACTGCTGCGACGGCTGCTCGAAGATGAAGATCATCCCGGCGTTCTGAGCCATCTCCTTGCGGGCCATCAGGCCGATGGCGCGCTGCTCGTCGGTGCGGGCGACCTCGGCATGGATCAGGTGCATGCCGGCGCCGAGCTCGACCACCGGCAGTCCGGTCTGGGGGATCTGCTGGGCCGCCGCCGGACCGGCCGCCGTCAGGGCGGCCATCGACAACACGGTCGACAGGAGGGTCGAAAGAACGACGGACGATGCCGCTTGTTTGATATTGAGCATGTTGTCACCTCAAGGTTTGGCGGATTATCGCGGCCATGTTGCCCGCCCCAGCCGCCTCGGTGTCCGCCGGTGCCCTGGGCGCCGATGCCGGACGCGCCAATCGCCCCGGTCCCGACGCAGCGCTGACGCGCGCCCGGTTCCGGTTGTCGGGCCTGCATTGCGCGACCTGCGCAGGTCTGGTCGAGTCCCTCCTGCTTGCGCAGCAGGGCGTGCGATCGGCCGAGGTCCAGCCGTCGACCCAGACGCTGGTGCTGGACTGGCGACCGGCGCTCGTGACGCTCGAGCAGCTGCGGCAGTCGCTCGCGCCCGCCGGCTACGACTTCGTGCCCGACGTCGCCGGGCCGGCGCGCGACCTGCGGCGGCGCGAGCATCGCCAGGCGCTCTGGCGTCTGTTCGTCGCCGGCTTCCTGATGATGCAGGTGATGATGCTGGCGTGGCCGTCCTACGTCGCCGCGTCAGGGGAGCTTGAGCCCGACCAGGCCGCGCTGCTGCGCTGGGGCCAATGGGTACTGACGCTGCCGGTGATGCTCCTGGCCGCAGGACCGTTCTTCCGCGCGGCGCTGAGTCAGCTGCGCGGACGGCGCCTCGGGATGGACGTGCCGGTGGCGCTGGGCCTGGCCGTCGCCTTCGTGGCCGGCAGCGGCGCGACGCTGGACCCCGGCGGCTCGTTCGGGCACGAGGTCTTCTTCGATTCGATCACGATGTTCGTGACCTTCCTGCTCGGCGCGCGGTATCTGGAACTGCGCGCGCGTCATCGCGCGGCGGCGGCGATCGAACAGGCCACGGAAGCGCTGCCGGAGGAGGTCGAACGGCTGGGGCCGGACGGCACGGCGGAACGCGTGGCGATCGAGGCGCTTGCGGTCGGCGACCGGGTGCGCGTCGCCGCGGGGCAGCGCGTGCCGGCCGATGCGGTCGTCGAGGCCGGCAACGGCGCGGCCGACGAGTCGCTGCTGACCGGCGAGGCGCGCCCGGTGGCGAAAGCGCCGGGCGATGCCGTGCTCGCCGGCAGTCTGAATCTCTCCGGCGTGCTCACGCTGCGCGTGCGCCACGTCGGCGAGCAGACTCGTCTGGCAGGCATCCGCCAGTTGATGGCGCAGGCGTTCCAGGACCGGCCGGCGATGCTGCGCACGGCGGACCGCGTCGCGGGCTGGTTCCTCGCGGCGGTCCTGTTGCTCGCCGGCGTGGCCGCGCTCGTCTGGCAGTTCGTCGATCCGTCGCGGACGGTCGCGGTGGCGGTGTCGGTGCTGATCGTGACCTGCCCCTGCGCCCTGTCGCTGGCGGCGCCCGCGGCCTGGGTCGCGGCCGCCGGCGCGCTGGCGCGGCGCGGTCTGCTGCTGTCGCGGCTCGACGCCATCGAGTCGCTCGCCGACGTCGACCGGATCGTGATGGACAAGACCGGCACGCTGACGGACCCCGCACCCTGTCTGCGACGCGTGCGGCCCGATGCTGAGAATGCCGATGCCGATGCCGATGCCGATGCCGATGCGGAGGAGGAGGCCAAGACGGCGGCCGCGGTGCTGGCCGCAGCCTCTCATCATCCGCTGTCGCGCGCGCTGGCAGCGTCGCTCGCCGAGCCACCCCCGATCGATGACGGGTGGGCGATCGAAGAGTTCAGCAACCGGGGTGTCGAAGGCCGCGATGCCTGCGGACATCGATGGCGGCTGGGATCGCCGCATTGGGCGGTCGAAGCGGGCCCGATATCAAGCCCGACGCCAGGCCCGACACCGGACCCGTTCGACGCACAGATCGTCCTGGCCTGCGACGGTGTCGTCCGCGCCGCCTGGCACGTCGATGAACACCTGCGCGCTGGCGCGACGGCGTCGATCGCCGGATGGCAGGCCATGGGCGCCACGGTCGAACTGCTGTCGGGTGATACGCCCGCGCGCGTCGAAGCCGTCGCGAAGCAGGCCGGGATCGCGCGTTGGCGCGGCGGCGCCACGCCGGAGGACAAGCTCCAGCACGTGATCGCGTTGCAGTCGCGCGGCCATCGTGTGCTGATGATCGGCGACGGCATCAACGACGCGCCTGTGCTCGCGCGGGCGCAGGTATCGATCGCGATGGGACAGGGCGCCGACCTCGCGAAAGCGCGCGCCGACGCGGTGCTGACTGCCGATCGCCTCGACGCGATCACCGTCGCGCTGACCCTGGCGCGATGCACGCGCCGCGTCGTGCGCCAGAACCTGGCCTGGTCGGCGCTCTACAACGCCGTGTGCGTGCCGATGGCGCTGATCGGCTGGCTGCCGCCGTGGGCCGCGGGCCTGGGCATGGCCACGAGCTCGCTGCTCGTCGTCGCCAATGCGGCCCGACTGGGCCGCGATGCGACGGGGTCCGCGGTGATCGTCCGCCGATCGATCGACATCTGAAGGACGCTGCCGCGATGGACATCCTCTATCTGCTGATCCCGTTGTCGGTGGTGCTCGTGCTGCTGGTGCTGGCCGTGTTCGGCTGGGCCGTGCAGGACGGTCAACTCGAGTCGCTGGACCGGGAAGGTCAACGAATCCTCGAGGACGACGCGCAAGCTTGACGCGTATCAACACGCGCTTCGGAGCGGCGCCGAACAATCCTTGCCATCGGCGCAGCAAGCGCCTCGAGGAGCCAGCATGGCAAGCAGATCAGGGTCGGAGGGAGGACGCGCCATCACGGCCGGTGATGCGCCCAGTTATGAGGACGGCGTGGTCCGCGCGTTCTCGCTGGCCGCGGTGTTGTGGGGCGTGGTGGGGATGCTGGTCGGCGTGATCATCGCCGCGCAGCTCGCCTGGCCGGAACTGAACTTCGGCATCCCCTGGCTCAGCTACGGCCGGCTGAGGCCGTTGCACACGAACGCGGTGATCTTCGCCTTCGGCGGCTGCGTGCTGATGGCCACAGCCTTCCACGTCGTCCAACACACCTGCCATGTGCGGCTCTTCGCGCCGGCCCTGGCGTGGTTCACCTTCTGGGGTTGGCAGCTGGTGATCGTGCTCGCCGCGATCACGTTGCCGATGGGCCTGACGACCGGCAAGGAATACGCCGAGCTCGAATGGCCGATCGACCTGTTGATCGCCGTCGTCTGGGTGTCCTACGCGATCGTCTTCTTCGGCACGATCGGCGTGCGGCGCGTGCGCCACATCTACGTCGCCAACTGGTTCTTCGGCGCCTTCATCATCGCCGTCGCGCTGCTGCACATCGTCAACAGCGCGGAGATCCCGGTCTCGCTCACGAAGAGCTACTCCGCCTATGCCGGCGTGCAGGACGCGATGGTGCAGTGGTGGTACGGCCACAACGCGGTTGGCTTCTTCCTGACGGCGGGCTTCCTCGGGCTGATGTACTACTACATCCCCAAGCAGGCCAACCGGCCCGTCTACAGCTACCGGCTCTCCATCGTCCACTTCTGGGCGCTGATCTTCACCTACATGTGGGCGGGGCCCCACCACCTGCATTACACCGCGCTGCCCGACTGGGCGCAGAGCGTGGGCATGCTGTTCTCGCTGGTGCTGCTGGCGCCTAGCTGGGGCGGGATGATCAACGGCGTCATGACGTTGAGCGGTGCGTGGCACAAGCTGCGCGACGACCCCATCCTGAAGTTCCTGATCGTCGCGCTGTCGTTCTACGGCATGTCGACCTTCGAGGGACCGATGATGTCGATCAAGACCGTCAACGCGCTCTCGCACTACACCGACTGGACCGTCGGCCACGTGCACAGCGGCGCGCTGGGCTGGGTGGGCTTCATCTCGATGGGGGCGCTGTACCACCTGATCCCGCGCATGTACGGCCGCATCGACATGTACTCGAAGCGCGCCATCGAGCTGCACTTCTGGATCGCCACGCTGGGCATCGTGCTCTACATCGCCGCGATGTGGATCGCCGGCGTGAT
Organism: Mitsuaria sp. MSU3D; assembly: GCF_056867975.1. NCBI lineage: Bacteria > Pseudomonadati > Pseudomonadota > Betaproteobacteria > Burkholderiales > Sphaerotilaceae > Roseateles > Mitsuaria sp. MSU3D. The sequence continues at coordinate 286,299 of NZ_CP200314.1, forward strand.
GCAGGGCCTGATGTGGCGCGCGGTGAACCCGGACGGCACGCTCACCTGGACCTTCGCCGAAGGCGTCAAGGCCACCTATCCGTTCTACGTGGTGCGCCTGCTCGGCGGCCTGCTGTACCTGGGCGGCATGTGCCTGATGGCCTGGAACGTCGTGATGACGGTCCGCGCCGGCCGGCCGGCCCGCCACCCCATCCCCGGCGCCGCGCTCGCGGCCGCCGCCTGATCGCATCGACAGGAGCACGCCATGGCCAACACCCATGCCCGCCCCGCCGGTCACGAGCGCATCGAGACCAGCAATTTCCTGATGATCGTGCTGGTGCTGCTGACGGTGATCGTCGGCGGCATCGTGGAGATCGTCCCGCTGTTCTTCCAGCGCTCGACCACGCAGCCGGTCGAACACCTCAAGCCCTACACGGCGCTGCAGCTCGCCGGTCGCGACGTCTACATCCGCGAGGGTTGCTACAACTGCCACTCGCAGATGATCCGGCCGCTGCGCGCGGAGACGCTGCGCTACGGCCACTACTCGATGGCCGGCGAGTTCGTCTACGACCATCCCTTCCAGTGGGGCAGCAAGCGCACCGGGCCGGACCTCGCGCGTGTCGGCGGCAAGTACAGCGACGAGTGGCACCGCCTGCACCTGACCAACCCGCGCGACCTGGTGCCCGAGTCCAACATGCCCGCCTATGCCTGGCTGGCGGGCGCGGCGCTCGATCCGAAAGAGCTGGCGCCCAAGATGCGCGGGCTGCGGATCGTCGGCGTGCCCTACAGCGACGAGCAGATCGCCCAGGCGGGCGACGAGGTCAAGGGACACACCGAGATGGACGCGGTCGTCGCCTACCTGCAGGTGCTGGGCACCGCGCTCAAGCCCTGATCGGAGGACCCCATGCCCGACATGGATCTGAATGCATTGCGCTCGGCGGTGACCGTGGTGTCGCTGCTGGTGTTCGTCGGCATCGTCGTCTGGGCCTATGCCCGGCACAACCGCGAACGTTTCGAAGACCTGGGCGCGCTCGTCCTGACGGGCGAGGACGCGCCGCGAGGAGGTCGTCATGAGTGATTTCGTTTCAAACGGCTGGTCGCTGTTCGTCGCCGCGGCGACCGTGCTCGGCCTGGTGCTGTGCCTGGCGCTGCTGATCATCGCCAGCCGCCGCAAGGTGATGGCCGAGGACAACTCCACCGGCCACGTCTGGGACGAGGACATCCGCGAGCTCAACAACCCGCTGCCGCGCTGGTGGATGGTGCTGTTCGTGCTGACGGTGGTGTTTTCGGGGCTCTACCTGGCGCTCTATCCGGGCCTTGGTGCGTACGCGGGCTCGCTGAGCTGGTCCAGCACCGGGCAGTACGAGGCCGAGCAGGCACAGGCGCGCGTGGCCATGCACACGATCTACTCGAGATTCGACGGCAAGCCGGTCGAGTCGCTGGCGGCGGATCCGCAGGCCCAGGCCATCGGCGAGCGGCTCTTCGCCAACAACTGCGCGACGTGCCACGGTTCCGATGCCAAGGGCTCGAAGGGCTTTCCCAACCTGACCGACAACGACTGGCTCTACGGCGGCAGCGGCGACACGATCGTCCAGACCATCACGCAGGGGCGTGAAGGCACGATGCCGCCGATGGCCACGGCGGTCGGCAATGGCGAGGACGTGCGCAACCTCGCGCACTACGTGCTGAGCCTGTCGGGCAGTCCGCACAACTCGGTGGCGGCGGCGCTCGGCAAGTCCAAGTTCAGCGCCTGCGCGGCCTGCCACGGCATGGACGGCAAGGGCAACCAGGCGCTGGGCGCGCCCAACCTGACCGACAAGGTCTGGCTGCACGGGTGGGGCGAGTCCGCCATCGTCGCCATGGTCAACAACGGCAAGCACAGCCACATGCCCGAGCACGGCTCGCGCCTGAGCCCGGAACAGATCCGCGTCCTCGCCGCGTATGTCTGGGGCCTGTCCCATGAGCGGCCATGAGCGGCCCTGAACGGCGAGCGGTTTCGCTCTACGAAGCCGAAGCGAAGATCTACCCCCGTGCCGTGCACGGCTGGTTCGCCGTGTGGCGCTGGGCGCTGGTGTGGGCCACGCAACTGCTGTTCTACGGTCTGCCGTGGCTGCAGTGGAACGGACGCCAGGCGGTGCTGTTCGATCTGGAGGCGCGCCGCTTCCTGATCTTCGACCTGATCCTCTACCCGCAGGACTTCATCTACCTGACGGCGCTGCTGGTGGTGTCGGCGTTCGGGCTGTTCTTCTTCACGGCGGTGGCGGGACGGCTGTGGTGCGGCTACGCCTGTCCGCAGACGGTCTACACCGAGATCTTCCTCTGGATCGAGCGCCACACCGAAGGCGACCGCGCCGCGCGCATCCGGCTCGACCGCGCCGGCTGGACCTTGGAGAAGCTGCTGCGCAAGGGCGGCAAGCACGCCGCGTGGCTGGCGGTGGCGCTGTGGACGGGCTTCACCTTCGTGGGCTACTTCGAGCCCATCCGCGCGCTGGGCGGCAACGCGGCCGCGTTCGCGCTCGGCGGGTGGGAGCTCTTCTGGGTGCTGTTCTACGGCCTGGCGACCTACGGCAACGCCGGCTACCTGCGGGAGCAGGTCTGCAAGTACATGTGCCCGTACGCGCGCTTCCAGAGCGCGATGCTCGACCGCGACACGCTGATCATCAGCTACGACACCGCGCGCGGCGATCCGCGCGGCCCGCGTTCGAAGAAGGCAGACCCGTCGGTCATGGGCCTCGGGTCCTGCGTCGATTGCCAGCAGTGCGTCCACGTCTGTCCGACCGGCATCGACATCCGCCGGGGGTTGCAATACGAATGCATCGGCTGTGCCGCGTGCATCGACGTCTGCAACGACGTGATGGACAAGTTCGGCTACGAGCGCGGATTGATCCGCTATGCGACGCAGAACGGCATGCGCCATCGCTGGACGGCGGCTCAGCAGTGGCGTCGCGTGCTGCGGCCCCGCGTGCTGGTCTACGGCGCGATCCTGCTGCTGGTCTCGGGCGGTCTGGTCTGGAGCCTGGCCGTCCGTCTGCCGTTCAAGGTCGACGTCGTGCGCGATCGTGCGACGCTCGCGCGCGAGGTCGACGACGGCGTGGTCGAGAACCTCTACCGCCTGCAGCTGATGAACGCCGCGGAATCGACGCAGCGCTTCGTCGTGGATGTGCGGGGCATCGATGGCCTTCGCGTGGCCTCGCCGTCCGGGGAGTTGGCGCTCGGGCCCGCGGAGGCGCGCTGGGTCACCGTCGCGCTGCGTCTGCCGCCTGAGGTCGCGCGTGAACTCGGTCCCGGCGCGCATCCGATGCGCTTCGCCGTCCGACGGGTTGCGCCGCCTGGCGCGTCGATGGGCCCCGTCGATGCCACGGAGCGCGAGCTGCTCGAGAAATCGACCTTCGTCGTGCCGCGATGAGCGCGGCCGCCTTCCCCTTTCCTCCATTCCCCTTTCCCCTTTCTCTCTTTGCCTCTTCATCAGGAGCGGATATGACCCCCACACGCCTGAACGACGCCGATCTCCCTGCCAGCGGTCCCTGGTGGCGACACCCGACGATGTGGCTGGTCGTCGGTGGCCCGAGCATCGTGGTGGTGGCCTCGATGGCGACGCTGACGCTCGCCATCGTGCATCCCGACCCGGTGGTGCATTCGACGAGTGCGGTCGATCGCAGTGGCGTCGCTGCGGACGAGATCAGCGACCCTGCCACGACGCCCGCGCTGAAGGCACGCAACCATGCGGCGACGGGCGGACAGTCGCGCTGAGGTCGCCATGCTCGATGACGTCGATGACGTCGATGACGTCGATGACGTGGATCCCGTGGCTGACGTTGGCGATGTCGCCGACGTCGCCGATGCGCCGCTAGGCGGTGCGCCGGACCAGCTGCAGCAGCTGTCGTGGCTTGAGCACGCGCACCTCGCGCGCCCGCACTTCGAGCAGGCCATCGTCCTGCATCCGGGAGAAGGTGCGGCTCACCGTCTCCAGCGTCAGGCCGAGGTAGCTGCCGATCTCATCGCGGGTCATCCGCAGGACGACGCTCGACGACGAGAAGCCGCGCGCCCGCAGCCGCCGCATCAGGTTGATCAGGAAGGTCGCCACGCGCTGTTCGGCGCGCACCGACCCGAGCAGCATCATCACGCCCTGGTCGCGCACGATCTCGCGGCTCATCAGGCGGTGGAACTGTCGACGCAGCCGGTCGACCTCGCGGGTGATGTCCTCGATGCGGCCGTAGGGCACGACGCAGATGTGCGAGTCCTCCAGCGCCACCGCCTGGCTGGCGTAGGCGCCGCTGAAGATGCCGTCGAGGCCGAGCATCTCTCCGGCCATGTGGAAGCCGGTGATCTGATCGCGGCCGTCCTCCGCCGAGGCCGAGGTCTTGAAGAAGCCGGTGCGCACGATGTAGAGGGCGTCGAACGGATCGCGGGGCTTGAACAGCACCGTGCCCCGCGTGACATGCCGGCGGTCCGAGACCATGCGCTCGAGCTGATGGACGTCGGCGGCCGGCAGTCCCGTCGGCAGGCAGACCTGCCGCACCGTGCAGGTCGCGCAGGTGATCCGGGTCGTGTCGGGCGGCGCGGACAGCACGGGCCGCGCAGGCGCGGGCGCCGAAGCGGGAGGAGGGGGTGGGGCGGGCAAGGTGGTGGCGCTCGGCATGAGATCGTCGGACATGCGAGGAAGCGGCGGATTCTTTGCCGGGGCATCGACGCCGGCAATGACATCAATCAATGACGCTTTGCCAACAAAGGGTGAGGATGGCGCCCATGTGCCCTGACCCGACCCCCTGGGACTGCAGCATCCCCGATGCCGATCTGCTGCGCCGCTTCGACATCGCGGGACCGCGCTACACCTCGTACCCGACGGCGGACCGCTTCCACGCGGGCCTCGATGCCGAGCGCCACGGCGAGATGCTGGCGCTGCGCGCCTTCGGCCCCGCGGCGCGGCAGCCGATGTCGGTCTACGTGCACATCCCATTCTGCGAATCGGTCTGCTACTACTGCGCCTGCAACAAGGTGGTCACGCGGCACCGTGAGCGCGCGGCGGCCTACGTCGACGCACTCGAGGTCGAGATGGGCCTGGTGCATCGCCGGCTCGGCGATCGCGGGCTGGTGTCGCAGCTGCACTTCGGCGGCGGCACGCCGACCTTCCTTGCCGATCGCGAGCTGTCGATGCTGATGGCGCTGCTGCGTCGCCATTTCCGCCTGGCCGCGGATGCCGAGATCTCGATCGAGGTGGACCCGCGCACCATCGACGTCGCGCGGCTGCGTCATCTGCGCGCCTTGGGCTTCAACCGGCTGAGCTTCGGCGTGCAGGACTTCGACCCCGACGTGCAGCGCGCCGTGCATCGCGAGCAGAGCCTGGAGAGCGTTGCCGCGTTGATCGGCGCCTCGCGCGACCTGGGGTTCCGCTCGATCAACGTCGATCTGATCCACGGCCTGCCGCTGCAGACGCCGACCTCGTTCGCGCGCACGATCGAACAGGTGGCGACGCTGCGGCCCGATCGCATCGCGCTCTACGGCTACGCGCACCTGCCGCACCGCTTCAAGCCGCAGCGGCGCATCGAGCCCGCCGCGCTGCCGCCGCCCGGGGACAAGCTGCGCATGCTGTCCGGCGCGATCGCAGGCTTCCTCGCGCGGGGCTACAGCTACATCGGCATGGACCACTTCGCGCTCGCGGACGATCCGTTGGCCGTCGCGAAGCGGGAAGGGCGCCTGCATCGCAACTTCCAGGGCTACAGCACGCAGCCGGACTGCGACCTCGTGGCGCTGGGCGTCTCGGCGATCTCGAAGCTGGGCGCCTCGTTCGCGCAGAACGTGAAGACGCTGCCCGAGTACTACGCGGCCTTGCGCGAGGGCCGGCTGCCGGTGGAGCGCGGTCTGGTCCTCGACCAGGACGACCTCGTGCGGCGTGACGCGATCATGGCGCTGATGTGCCAGGGGCGGCTCGACTTCGAGCCGATCGAGCGCTCGCACGGGATCGTCGCGGCCGAGTACTTCGCGGGGGAGCTCGATCGTCTGCGCCAGATGGCGGCGGACGGACTCGTCACGATCGAGCCGAGCGCGGTGCAGGTGACGCCGATGGGATGGTTCTTCGTTCGGGCGGTCGCCATGGTGTTCGACCGGTACCTGAGGCCGGGAAGCACCGCGGGCGCATCGTTCGCGACCTCGGCGACCTCGGCGACGACGCCGATGAGCGCCGCCGATGCGATGAGCGCCGCCGATGGCGCGTCGGTCGAGTCGCCGGTGCGTTTCTCGCGCATCTTCTGAAGTCGAAGGACGGATACGGGATGCTGTCGCTCGCGCTTGCCGGGACCGCGCTCGTGATGGGTGCCGCCGGCAGCCTCCATTGCGCGGCGATGTGCGTCGCGCCGTGTGCGGCGGTGACCGGCGGCCGGCGCGGCGGAATGGCCGCCTTCCACGGGGGAGGCTGCTGGGCTACGCGGCGGCCGGGGCCATGGTCGCGGCCAGCGTCGGCGGCCTGCTGCGTTGGGAGGCGACCTCCGGGGCCTTGCGGCCGCTGTGGCTGATGGTGCATCTCGCGGCGCTGGCGATGGGGGCGTTCCTCTTCTGGCGCGCGGAGCCGCCGCGGTGGGTGCTGCGACTCTGGACGACCCGGGCGCCGACGGCGGTCGGGATTCCGGTCGCGTCGCTCGGCGCAGGCGCCGTCGCGTTGTCTCCCGTGCGCACGGCCGGCGCCGGTCTGGCCGGACTGGCTTGGCTGGCCTGGCCCTGCGGGTTGCTGCATGCCGCGCTGACCGTCGCGGCGCTCGCGGAAGGCCCCTGGCAGGGCGCCGGCGTGATGGCGGCCTTCGCGCTCGGCTCATCGCCGGGCTTGCTCGCCGGTCCCTGGCTGCTGGCCCGCCTGGGCGGCGCGGGGATGCGGGGCGGTCCCGCGGGCGGCTCGGGTGTGCGAATGGCAACCCGTCTGTCCGGCGCGATGCTGGCGGCGGGGTCGCTCTGGGCGCTCGGTCACGGCCTGTGGGCGCAGATCCGCGCGTTCTGCGGCTGACCGTCCCAGGGACATGGTCCGGGCATCAGCCGATTGAAAGTTTCGCTGTCATAGAATCGGCGCTTCCGGTTTACCCCAAACCACCCACGCGACTCGCGGAGACGACTCCATGTACCAGCACATCAAGGTGCCCGAGGGCGGCCAGAAGATCACGGTCAACGCCGACTTCTCGCTCAACGTTCCGAACAACCCGATCATTCCTTACATCGAGGGTGACGGTACCGGCTTCGACATCACCCCGGTGATGATCAAGGTGGTGGACGCGGCCGTGGCGAAGGCTTACGGCGGCGCCAAGAAGATCCACTGGATGGAGATCTACGCCGGCGAGAAGTCGACGAAGGTCTACGGCCCCGACGTGTGGCTGCCCGAAGAGACGCTGACGGTCCTGAAGGACTACGTGGTCTCGATCAAGGGCCCGCTGACGACGCCGGTCGGCGGCGGCATCCGCTCGCTGAACGTCGCGCTGCGCCAGGAACTGGACCTGTACGTCTGCCTGCGCCCGGTGCGCTGGTTCGAAGGCGTGCCGTCGCCGGTCAAGGAACCGCACAAGACGGACATGGTCATCTTCCGTGAGAACTCGGAAGACATCTACGCCGGCATCGAATTCGAAGCCGAGAGCGAGAAGGCCAAGAAGCTGATCAAGATCCTGCAAGAGGAATTCGGCGTCAAGAAGATCCGCTTCCCGGAGACCTCGGGCATCGGCGTGAAGCCGGTGTCGCGCGAAGGCACGGAGCGTCTGGTCCGCAAGGCCATCCAGTACGCGATCGACAACGACAAGCCGAGCGTCACGATCGTCCACAAGGGCAACATCATGAAGTTCACCGAAGGTGGCTTCCGTGACTGGGCCTACGCCCTGGCCCAAAAGGAATTCGGCGCCGAGCTGATCGACGGCGGCCCGTGGTGCAAGTTCAAGAACCCGAAGACCGGCAAGGACATCGTGGTCAAGGACAGCATCGCTGACGCGTTCCTGCAGCAGATCCTGCTGCGTCCGGCCGAGTACTCGGTCGTGGCGACGCTGAACCTGAACGGCGACTACATCTCCGACGCGCTGGCGGCTCAAGTCGGCGGCATCGGCATCGCCCCGGGCGCGAACCTGAGCGACTCCGTCGCCATGTTCGAAGCCACCCACGGCACGGCGCCGAAGTACGCGGGCAAGGACTACGTGAACCCCGGTTCCGAGATCCTGTCGGCTGAAATGATGCTGCGTCACATGGGCTGGACGGAAGCGGCCGACCTGATCATCTCGTCGATCGAGAAGTCGATCCTGTCGAAGAAGGTCACGTACGACTTCGCCCGCCTGCTGGACGGCGCGACGCAGGTGTCGTGCTCGGGCTTCGGTCAGGTGATGATCGAGAACATGTGATCGTTGCAGGCCCGGCGGCTTCGCCGGGCTCCGGTCAAAAACCCCAGTGCGCGAAAGCGCCTGGGGTTTTTTCATGTCGAGACGATCCGTGGGCTCACGCGCTCTCCCTTGTCAGGATTGAGTCAGAGCGGGTCAGGCGCGGCCAGGGTCAGGTGTTGACGACCGGCCGCAGGCAAAAGTGGCTCAGCTTTCGGTCGGCCGCTGATAGCGTGGCTTGAGATCCATCATCAGGAGCCGGCTGGTGGCGCCTTCAGGCATGCCACCGTCCGCCATGATCTTGTTCTTGAGGGCCACTATCAGGTCGAGCTTCTTATCGGGATCCGGCTGGTCGTGGATGGCCTGCACGGCCTCCGGATGTTTCTCGACTGCACCGGAAATGAAGTCATGGAGTTCGGGAGACACTGTCTTCGCCGGTGCCGGCCTATGCGAAGTGCCAGCCTGCATGGCGAGAAGCTCCGGCGGCATCGAGGGGGAATCGTCGCGACTGGGACCAGAGCCACCTTGGAAATGGCGCCTGGGTTGACCTTGCGGTCGCCACTCATGCTATTCACGAAATCCCCATCGTGGGCACTGGCAGCGTTGCTCGCGGCGTCCCACGACTTTCCTGTTTCGCGCGTTCCCTCCTTGAACCCGGCGCCTTGCGGTGCCACCACGGCGTACATGACATTGGTCTTGTCGGGCTTGACGTAGTCGTCGACGGGACGGATGGACGTGTAGAGCCCGGATCCGTGAATGTTCATTCCGGCAACGCCGCCACCCAGGCCGTGATTTGCATCGGCAGAAAAGCCTTGATTCCGGATCGCGTCGGCGTTTTCCTGAGTGGTGACGTGATAGCCGAACACTTGGACAGGCCCGTGCTGGCCTTGCAACGCGTCCTTGATTGTCGATTCGATCTCCGTGGCCTGCCCCTTGGTCGGAACCCGCGAGTACATCGGAAGACCGGGAACGTCGATCACCTTTCCGCCGAGTTGGCTGGCTCCGGCGGCATGCGATGAGATGGCGCCGATCTGCGATGCCTGTGCCGTCGTGGCTGATGCCAGGTGCTCGGTGCGGGGTGGCAGGACGGCGTTCTGTCTCATTCGCTTCGCCGGTTGATCCGCCGCCATGTCCATGTCATCAGCCAGGCGCTTTGTCGCGGGCGAGCCGGCGGACAGCGGCAGGGATGGCTTGCGACTGGGGGCTGCGGCAAGGCCCGACAGTTCATATGAGCCTGGTGGCCGGGCAGCGCCAGCTTCTCCCGATGGCGAGCGATTGAGCGGATTCGATTGCTGAGTCTGGCCAATCTGAGGGCTCGTCGTTGGCGCGTCACTGTGAAGCTTCATTGAAGTGCCCCCGGGGCAAATGGTCTTGCCTCATGGTGTCGGCCTTTCGGAGCGCACTGTCGTGCGCACGCGAAGCTGGCTACGAGGAGGCGAATCCAGCATTCGGCTGGATCTTTGGTTCGTGCGGACGCATCAGCCGCTCCTGCACCAACATCCTGGCGCCCCAGCGGGGCTGCAGCGAGAACGCGGCATCTGGGGATGACCCGGGAGGAACTATTGATGCCACGCATCCGCAGTGGAGCTGGCTGACGGGGTTCTGCTTCCTGAAGACGGTGGCCTGACCGTCGGCGCGGGACCCGCGCTTGCCTGTCCATGAACATCCAGACATCAAAGGATTGTTCATGCGACACCAACCCTTACTCCGCTCGCCCAGGAGCGTCCTCATCGCCGCGGGCGTTCTCGCCGTCGCCGCGCTGACCGGATGCTCGACCAACAAGGTCGAGACCGCCTCGCAGGTCGGCGAGAGCCGCGGTGCCCTCGATGCCGCGCAGACCAGCATCGGTGCCGGCGATTCGCCCGACCTGGTCGTGGCCCGCGCACGCCTGGCTGAAGCCCAGGAGGCCCAGAAGAAGGGCGATCACGCGCTCGCCCGCCGCAAGGCCGACGAAGCCGAGGCCGCCGCCTCGTTGGCGCGTTCCAAGTCCGCGCGCGACCGCTCCGAGAAGGCCGCTGCCGAACTCGACCGCAGCCTCTCGACCTTGCGCGAGGAGCTCAACCGAGGTCCGGCCTCTGCCGCGCCCAACCGTTGACCTGTCAGCGACTTCCACTCTGAGGAGACATCATGAATCGATATTGGAATTTCGCTGGCGGACTCACGGCCCTGGCGCTGGCCGCCTGCTCGTCGGTGCCCGTTCCCCACGCGGGCCTGGAAGCAGCGAAGCGCGACTACGCGCAAGCGAGCAGCGATCCGAACACCAGTCGCTACGCCGCGACGGAGCTCGCCAAGGCCAGGGAATCCCTGGACCGGGCCGACTTCGCCTGGCGGGAGCGCAAGGACCCGTCTGAGCTGGACAGCGCCGCCACGATCGCTTCCCAACGTGCGCAGACGGCGATCAACCTGGGCGCCGCGCGCGCCGCCGACGCCAAGGTCGAATCGGCCGGCCTCGAACGCGAGCGCCTGCGCGCGGAGGTCCGCACCCGTCAGGCCCAGGTCGCACAGGGACAGGCTCAGGTCGCGCAAGGCCAGGCGGCCACTGCGGAGGCCGCCGCCATGGCTGCTTCCGAGCGCGCCAACCGCCTGCAGCGCGAGCTCGCGGAGATCCAGGCCAAGCCGACGCCGCAAGGCCTCGTCGTCATGCTGCAGGACGTCCTGTTCGACACCGGCAGGGCGACGCTGAAGGAAGGCGCCTACAGCCGCCTCGACACCTTGTCCTCGGCGCTGCGCAACCACCCGGAACGCCGCATCCTGATCGAGGGCTTCACCGACAGCACGGGCAGCGCCGAGAGCAACCTCGCCCTGTCCCGGGCGCGGGCAGAGTCGGTGCGGGATGCGCTCGTGAAGCGCGGCGTCGCCGCTGGGCGGGTCGATGTGCGCGGCAACGGGGAAGCGCGCCCGGTAGCCTCCAACGCTGACGCCGCCGGGCGCCAGCAGAACCGGCGCGTGGAGATCGTGTTCTCCGACGAGCGCGGCGCGTTTGCAGGGGTACGTTGAAATCGGTAGGTCCGGGCGGGGAATCGGGCGTCCCGGCGCCTGGTTTCTCGAGCGAGTCCTTGACCGATCCTGGGTCGATGTTTCCTTCTGACCACAGGCCGGCCCGGTCGCCTGGCCGGCCGCCAACCGCGCTGGTCGGTCGGCCGGTGGCCGCCCGCCGCCGGAATGCAGAAAGCCCGCTTGCGCGGGCTTTCTTGCGTGCGATCCAGATCAGCGGGGGTTGTTCAGGCCGCTGCCTGCTGCCCGGCGTGGGCGTCCGCCATCAGCGGAATCCCGATCGGCGCGTCCAGGGGCGCCTCGATCGCGTCGCCGCCGTCGCCACCGTCCATGGGACGGATGTTCTGCGCCAGCTGGCCCTTGGGGCCTTGCACCAGCTCATAGCTCACCTTGCCGCCTTGCTTGAGCGTCCGGAAGCCGTCCATCTGAATGGCTGAGAAGTGCGCGAAAACGTCGCCTCCGCCTTGTTCGGGTTCAATAAAGCCAAACCCTTTGGCATCGTTGAACCACTTGACCGTGCCTGTTGCCATGTTCTTCTCCATCCCGGTGTCTTTCTCGCACCGGGGCGGATTCTCAAATCCGTGTCAAGTCAGTGTCAATTGAGGAACTCCCCGGGGTACGGAGCCGCGAAGGTGACAAACTCGGGGCATTGACAGGCGGAAGCCTGTCCCCATGTAGGGTGCTCCCGCTGTTTATAGAATCGGTTCATGCCATTGTTTGCCCAACAGCCCCCACCCGCGGGACCGCCCGGCCCTCAGCCGCCGGGTCCGGAGGACGGTGGGAATTCGACCACCCTGGAGCGTGTCGCTCAGAAGACGGAGCCGCCGCGCCTGTACCAGGTGCTGATGCTCAATGACGACTTCACACCGATGGAGTTTGTGGTGATGGTCTTGCAGGAGTACTTCCGCCATGACCTGGATACGGCCACCCAGATCATGTTGAAGATCCATCACGACGGTCGTGGCGTCTGCGGTGTTTTCACCAAGGATGTCGCGGCCACCAAGGTCGAAATGGTGCTGGCGGCCGCACGGCGCGCCGGTCACCCCCTGCAGTGCATTATGGAGGCCGCATGATTGCGCAAGAGCTTGAAGTCAGCCTGCACATGGCGTTTGTCGAAGCGCGCCAGCAGCGCCACGAGTTCATCACCGTGGAACACCTGCTGATGGCGCTGCTGGACAACCCGTCCGCGGCGGAGGTGCTGCGCGCATGCGCGGCGAATATCGAGGACCTGCGCAAGTCGCTTGCGCAGTTCATCAAGGAGAACACGCCGACCGTCGGCGGCACCGACGAGGTGGACACCCAGCCCACGCTGGGATTCCAGCGCGTGATCCAGCGCGCGATCATGCACGTCCAGTCGACCGGCAACGGCAAGAAGGAAGTGACCGGCGCCAACGTGCTGGTCGCGATCTTCGGCGAGAAGGACTCCCACGCCGTCTACTACCTGCACCAGCAGGGCGTGACGCGGCTGGACGTCGTCAACTTCATCGCCCACGGCATCAAGAAGAGCGAGCCGCCCGAGCCCCCGAAGGGCCCGGAAGGCAACAGCGGCGAGTCCGAGCGCGAGGAAGGCGAGGGCGGCCAGGGCCAGGGCGGCGGCAAGGGCAGCCCGCTCGAGCAGTTCACCCAGAACCTCAACCAGCTGGCCCGCGACGGCAAGATCGATCCGCTGATCGGCCGCGAGCTCGAGGTCGAGCGCGTGGTGCAGGTGCTGTGCCGCCGCCGCAAGAACAACCCGCTGCTGGTCGGCGAGGCCGGCGTGGGCAAGACCGCGATCGCCGAAGGCCTGGCCTGGCGCATCACCGAGGGCCAGGTGCCCGACGTGCTGGCCGAGGCGGTGGTCTATTCGCTGGACATGGGCGCGCTGCTGGCGGGCACCAAGTACCGCGGCGACTTCGAGCAGCGCCTCAAGGCGGTGATCAAGCAGCTGAAGGACCAGCCCGGCGCGATCCTCTTCATCGACGAGATCCACACCCTGATCGGCGCCGGCGCGGCGTCGGGCGGCACGCTGGACGCGAGCAACCTGCTGAAGCCGGCGCTGTCGTCGGGCCAGCTGAAGTGCATCGGCGCGACGACCTTCAGCGAGTACCGCGGCATCTTCGAGAAGGACGCGGCGCTGTCGCGGCGCTTCCAGAAGATCGACGTGGTCGAGCCGACCGTCGACCAGACTGTCGAGATCCTCAAGGGCCTGAAGTCGCGCTTCGAGGAGCACCACAGCGTCAAGTACGCGCTGACCGCGCTGCAGGCCGCTGCGGAGCTCTCGGCCAAGTACATCAATGACCGTCACCTGCCCGACAAGGCCATCGACGTCATCGACGAGGCTGGTGCCGCCCAGCGCGTGCTCCCGAAGAGCAAGCAGAAGAAGACGATCACCCGCGCGGAGGTCGAGGACATCGTCGCCAAGATCGCGCGCATTCCGCCGGCCTCGGTGTCGTCGGACGATCGCGGCAAGCTCAAGAGCCTGGACCGCGACCTCAAGAGCGTGGTCTTCGGCCAGGATCCGTCCATCGACGCGCTGGCCGCGGCCATCAAGATGGCGCGCTCGGGCCTGGGCAAGCCGGACAAGCCGATCGGTTCCTTCCTGTTCAGCGGCCCGACGGGCGTGGGCAAGACGGAAGTCGCCAAGCAACTGGCCTACATCCTGGGCATCGAGCTGATCCGCTTCGACATGTCCGAGTACATGGAGCGTCACGCCGTCAGCCGCCTGATCGGCGCGCCTCCGGGCTACGTGGGCTTCGACCAGGGCGGTCTGCTGACCGAGGCGATCACGAAGAAGCCGCACGCGGTGCTGCTGCTCGACGAGATCGAGAAGGCGCATCCGGACGTCTTCAACGTGCTGCTGCAGGTCATGGACCACGGCACGCTGACCGACAACAACGGACGCAAGGCCGACTTCCGCAACGTGATCATCATCATGACCACGAACGCGGGCGCGGAGGCGATGACCAAGTCGACGATCGGCTTCACGACCAAGCGTGAGCAGGGCGACGAGATGGCCGACATCAAGCGCCTGTTCACGCCGGAGTTCCGCAACCGCCTGGACGCGATCGTCAACTTCGGCGCGCTGAACGAGGACATCATCCTGCGGGTGGTGGACAAGTTCCTGCTGCAGCTCGAAAGTCAGCTGGCCGAGAAGAAGGTCGAGGTCACCTTCAGCGACGCGCTGCGCAAGCACCTCGCCGCCAAGGGTTTCGATCCGCAGATGGGTGCCCGTCCGATGCAGCGCCTGATCCAGGACACGATCCGTCGCGCCCTGGCCGACGAACTGCTGTTCGGTCGCCTGATCGACGGCGGCCGCCTCAGCGTGGACGTCGACGACAAGGGCGAGGTCCAGTTGGACATCACGCCCAACAAGAAGGACAACAAGCCCAAGTCCGAGCCCGCCACGGCGGACTGACCCCGCAACACCTGACCCCTAAAGCCCGCTCACGCGGGCTTTTTCATTGGTGTGGTGCTCGATGTATCGCATCAAGGGAACCCGGGCCCCGTCTCCGCAGCTTAAGGAGGGAATTTGTCGGCCGGGGCGGCCGACAAAGGAGGGAGACGGAGGAGACGGGGCCCGGGTTCCCTTGATGTTGCTCAGCCGTGTGCCGGGTCTTGCCTGAAGAACCCGGCGAGGAGGCGATAGAGGCGCGGCTGCTCTGCGAGCAGCTCGCGAGGCGCGACGAAGAAGGCTTCGACGGCGACGGCGAAGAACTCTTCGGGGGCTTCCGCGCCGTAGGGATCGATGAGCGTCGCGACGCCCGCGTCGACCTGATCGCAGAACCAGTGCCACTCGGCTTCCATCGTCGCTCCCCACTGCAGCCGCAGCGCGGGATCGTCGATGGTCGGTGCGCCGTCGGGTTCGCCGTCGCGCATGTCGAGCACGTGCGCGAACTCGTGGATCACGACGTTGTAGACGGAGTCGTGGCCCTCGACGCGCTCGGTGGCCTCGGGCGCGATCTCGCTCCAGGCGAGCATCAGCGGCCCGCCTTCCATGGCTTCGCCGGCGAGCGTCTCGTCGTATTCGTGGACGACGCCGTCCTCGTCCATCGTCTCGCGCGCGGCGACGACCTCGCCCTCGTGCATCACGATGCCGACGAAGCCGTCGTACCACTCGAGCCCCAGGCGCAGCACCGGCAGGCAGGCCTGCGCGGCCACCGCCACCGCGACCTGATCGGTCACCTCGAAGCCATTGACGCCGTGGAACTCCTTGGCCGCCAGGAAGAGCGAGCACAACCGGCGCAGCTCGGTGCGGTCCGCATCGCTGCGGCGGGCGATGAAGGGGTACTGCGTGAGCGTGAGTTCCCACAGCGGGTCGGGAATCGCGAACTGATCGAGCAGCTTGCGCTCGCGGCGATCGCGCCAGCGTTGGAGCAGGCCGCCAATCATGATGCGAGGGTGACCTCGATGGCCGATGTCATCGGGGCAATCCGGCGCAGGCCGTCGGCATCGAGGACGAAGACGTCGCCGCGACCGCCGCCAGGGCCGCCATGGTCGTAGTCCCAATCGGACAGCACGGCGCGCGTGAGCCCGTTGCCGAGATCGTGCAGTGCGGGCCGGTGCGTATGGCCGTGGATCAGCGTGCCGCAGCCCGAGGCGCGCAGCCACGCGCGCGCCGCGTCGTCATCGACATCCGCCCAGGTGGACGGATCGGACTGATGCATCCGGCTCCTCGCGCGCAGGTGGCGCGCCAACGCGCGCCGCGCGAAGAGCGGCATCGCACGCAGCGCCGCCAGCACGTCGGGCCGACGCACCACCGCGCGGGCCTTCAGATAGCCGACGTCGCCCAGGCAGAGCTGATCGCCATGGCTCAGCAGCCACGAACGCCCGAACGCCTCCAGGCGGGTCGGATCGGCGAGCAGCCGCATGCCGGCATCCGCCGCCATCGCCTCGCCGAGCGCGAAGTCGCGGTTGCCATGCATGAAGAAGAGGGGTTTGCGCGAGGACACCTCGCGCAGCAGATCGAGCGCGAACTGCTCGAAAGTGCCGGCCTGCCAGCGCGCGTCGTCGCCGATCCAGGCCTCGAAGATGTCGCCGAGCAGGAAGACCGCGTCGGCCGGCGTTGCCGCCAGGTGCGCGCGGAACCGCGCCAGCGTCGCCGGCATGTCCGGCGACAGGTGCAGGTCGGAGAGCAGGTCGATCCGCCGCCAGCCGCCCGCCGCCCGCAGCGGTACCAGGGGCACCACCGCACGGGGCAGCGGCAAGGCGACGGACCCGGGACTCACTCGACCGCGACGGCGCGCTCGATGATCACCGGATCGACCGGCACATCGTCGTGGAAGCCCGAGCGGCTGGTCTTGACCTTCTCGATCTTGTCCACGATGTCCTGGCCGCCGACGACCTTGCCGAACACCGCGTAGCCCCAGCCCGACGGGCTTTCGCTCTTGAAGTTCAGGAAGTCGTTGTCGACCGTGTTGATGAAGAACTGGGCGCTGGCCGAGTGCGGCGCGTTCGTGCGCGCCATCGCCAGCGTGTACTTGTCGTTCTTCAGGCCGTTGTTGGCCTCGTTCTGGATCGGGGCGTCGGTCGGCTTCTGCTTCATGCCTTCCTCGAAGCCGCCGCCCTGGGCCATGAAGCCCTTGATGACGCGGTGGAAGATCGTGCCGTCGTAGTGGCCCTTGGCCACGTAGGCCAGGAAGTTCTCGACGCTCTTGGGGGCCTTCGCGTCATCCAGCTCCACGGTGATCAGACCATGGTTGGTGTGCAGTTCGACTTTCTTGCTCATGTCGTCAACTCCTTATTTCTCGACGGTGGCCTTGTTGATGAGGACGGGGGTGTTGGGCAGGTTCTGGAACGCCGGGTTCTTCGGCGACGGCGCGGTCGGCACCGCGCGGATCTTGTCCACGACGTCCATGCCCTCGGTGACATAACCGAACACGGCGTAGCCGCGTCCATCGGACGCGTAGCCCGGGTCCAGTCCCGGGTTGTCCACGGTGTTGATGAAGAACTGCGAGGTCGCCGAGTTCGGGTCGTTCGTGCGCGCCATCGCGATCGAGCCGCGGATGTTCATCAGGCCGTTGCCGGCCTCCAGCGGGATCGGCGCGCGCGTCGGGCGCTGCTTCAGGTCGGGCGTGTAGCCGCCGGTCTGGATCATGAAGTCGCCGATGACGCGATGGAAGATCACGCCGTTGTAATGGCCGGCCTTCACGTAGGCGAGGAAGTTGGCGACCGACTTCGGCGCCTTCTCCGCGTCCAGCTTGATCGTGATGTCGCCGGCGGTGGTGCTCAGCTTGACGACCTGGGCCTGGGCGAACGAGGCCGCGAGGCCCAGCACGGCGGCGCCGGCGGCGAGCAGGAGTTTGGATGTCCGCATGGTCCTGATGTCTGTGTGGGGAACGGTGGAAGGGGCGGTGTTCGACGACGCGCCGTCGGCGCGCCGCCCGCGATCATCGCGCCTGGACGCCCTTGGCGTTGTTGAACGCTGTGACGCGTTGCAACTTGACCTTCAGCGCGGTGTCGTCGCCGAGCGCCTGCTTCAGTGCGCGTTCGTAGGACTGCTGGGCCAGGCGCATCAGCACGTCGCCCATGTTCTCCTGCGCCTGCGCGTGGTCGGGCTGCAGGTCCAGGGCGCGGGTCAGCGCCTGGCGGGCCGCCTCGTACTCGCCGCGCGCGGCGTGGATGACGGCCAGGTTGTTGTACGGATCGGCGAGGTCGGGGAAGTCCTCGGTCAGGCCGGTGAAGAGCGCGCGGGCGCGCTCGAGCTGCTGCTGCTCGAGCAGCATCGTGCCCAGCGCGAAGCGCAGGCGCGGGTCGTCGGGCGTGGCTTTCAGGCCGGTCTCGGCGGTCTGGATCGCCTGGTCGCGTTTGCCGGCGGCCCACAGGGCCTGCGCGTCGTCGAGCGTCGCGGCATGCGTCAGGGTCGCGCCGGTCAGCGCCAGGGCGACGCAGCAGAAGCGGATCAGGGCGGGAAGTCTTGACGGAAGTCTTGGCATGGGGTCGGGCCGCTATACTGCCGGGCATTCTAGAGCGAGCTTTCGTCTCCCGCTCGCCTCCCGGCCGGCTCTCCGGCCCACCCGCACCGCACCGTCCGAACTGTCGATTGCGCCGCCCCTCGCGACCCGTCGCCAGCGCGGCGCGAGCCCCGTATGTCTTCCTTGCGCATCTACAACACGCTGGACCGCCAGCTCCAGGACTTCCAACCGATCGAGCCGGGCAAGGTCCGCATGTACGTCTGCGGCATCACGGTCTACGACCTGTGCCACATGGGCCATGCGCGCATGAACATCGCGTTCGACGTCGTCTACCGGTGGCTCCAGGCCAGCGGGTTCGACGTCACGTACGTGCGCAACATCACCGACATCGACGACAAGATCATCCGTCGCGCGCTCGAACGCGGCATCACGATCGGCCAGCTCACCAGCGACACCATCGCCGCGATGCATCGCGACTTCGACGCGCTGGGCATCGCCAAGCCGACGCATGAGCCGCGCGCCACCGAGTACGTCCCGCAGATGCTGGACATCATCGGCAGGCTCGAGACCAAGGGCCTGGCCTACCAGGCCGACGGCGGCGGCGACGTGAACTACGCGGTGCGCAAGTTCGACGGCTACGGCAAGCTCAGCGGCAAGTCGCCGGACCAGCTGCGCGCCGGCGAACGCGTCGCGGTCGACGACGGCAAGCGCGATCCGCTGGACTTCGTGCTGTGGAAGTCGGCCAAGGCCGACGAGCCCGTCGAGGCCAAGTGGGCCAGCCCCTGGGGCGAAGGCCGCCCGGGCTGGCACATCGAGTGCTCGGCCATGAGCTGCGCGCTGCTGGGCGAGCGCTTCGACATCCACGGCGGCGGCATGGACCTGCAGTTCCCGCACCACGAGAACGAGATCGCACAGAGCGAAGGCGCCTTCGGCCACTTCGTCAATTACTGGCTGCACAACGGCTTCCTGAACATCGACGGCGAGAAGATGTCCAAGAGCCTGGGCAACTTCTTCACCATCCAGGAAGTGCTGGAGAAGTTCGACGGCGAGTCGATCCGCTTCTTCATGTTGCGCACGCAGTACCGCAGCCCGTTCAACTTCAGCGATGTCAGCCTGGACGATGCGCGCACCGCGCTGCGCCGGCTGTACACGGCGCTGGACGCGGTCGCGCCGGCGGACGTGACCATCGATTGGACGCAAGGTCCGGCGGTGGCGTTCAAGGCCGCGATGGACGACGACTTCAATACGCCGGGCGCGTTGGCCGTGCTGTTCGAACTGGCCAACCAGGTCAACCGCGACCGGTCCGCGCAGGACGCCGGTCTGCTGAAGGCGCTGGGCGGCGTGCTGGGCGTGCTGCAGCAGGCGCCGAAGACCTTCCTGCAAGCCGGCGCGGGCCTGGACGAGGCCGCGATCGACGCGCAGATCGCCGCGCGCGCCGCCGCCAAGGCCGGCCGCGATTTCGCCGAGGCCGACCGCATCCGCAAGGCGCTCGCCGAACAAGGCATCGAGCTGAAGGATTCCCCGACCGGCACGACCTGGGTTCGTGCATCGAAGGTTGGAGAGCAGGCCTGATGGCGCGTGTGGCGACCGCCGGGGTGACCCCGGACTATTGGGACGAAGCCTGCAGACATCTGGTCAAGCGCGACCGGGTGATGAAGAAGCTGATCCCGCAATTCGGCGAGGCGCGGCTGCAGAGCCGCGGCGACGCGTTCACGACGCTGGCGCGTTCCATCGTCGGCCAGCAGATCTCGGTGAAGGCGGCGCAGAGCGTGTGGGACAAGTTCGCCGAGCTGACCTCGGGACCGTCCAACCGCATCAAGCCG
Source organism: Mitsuaria sp. MSU3D (assembly GCF_056867975.1). NCBI lineage: Bacteria > Pseudomonadati > Pseudomonadota > Betaproteobacteria > Burkholderiales > Sphaerotilaceae > Roseateles > Mitsuaria sp. MSU3D. Next base: position 306,315 of record NZ_CP200314.1, read on the forward strand.
ACCGAGGTGCTGAGCCTCGACAAGACCGCGCTGCGCGCTGTCGGGCTGTCGGTGCGCAAGGTCGAGTACCTCAGCGACCTGGCCCAGCATTTCGAAACCGGTCAGGTCCATGTGCGTCAATGGGCGCAGATGGAAGACGAAGCCATCATCGACGAGCTGGTCGCGATCCGCGGCATCGGTCGCTGGACGGCGGAGATGTTCCTGATCTTCCACCTGATGCGGCCGAACGTGCTGCCGCTGGACGATCTGGGACTGCTGAAAGGCATCAGCCAGCATTACTTCAGCGACGAACCCGTGTCGCGCGCGGAGGCCCGAGAGCTGGGCGAGGGCTGGGCCCCGTATCGCTCGGTGGCCACATGGTACATTTGGCGGAGCCTCGATCCGCTACCCGTGGATTACTGAGAATGAGCAAGAAACACTTCCTCGAATTCGAGCAGCCGATCGCCGAGCTCGAAACCAAGATCGACGAGCTCCGCTACGTGCAGAGCGAGTCCGCGGTGGACATCTCGGAAGAGATCGACCGCCTCGGCAAGAAGAGCCTGCAGCTCACGAAGGACATCTATTCGAATGTCCTGCCGTGGCAGGTCTATCAGGTCGCGCGCCATCCGCAACGTCCGCAGACGCTGGACTACTGCGCGGAGGTCTTCACCGAGTTCGAAGAGCTGCACGGCGACCGCCACTTCGCGGATGACGCCGCGATCGTCGGCGGTCTCGCGCGCTTCAACGGCCAGGCCTGCATGGTCATCGGCCATCAGCGCGGTTCCGACGCGAAGGAGCGCACGCTGCGCAACTTCGGCATGCCGCGCCCCGAGGGTTACCGCAAGGCCTTGCGCCTGCTGAAGCTGGCCGAGAAGTTCGGTCTGCCGGTGTTCACGTTCATCGACACGATGGGCGCGTACCCGGGCATCGGCGCGGAAGAGCGCAGCCAGTCCGAAGCGATCGGCCGCAACATCTTCGAGATGGCGCAGCTGGAAGTGCCCATCATCGCGACCGTGATCGGCGAGGGCGGCTCCGGCGGCGCGCTGGCGATCGGCGTGGCCGACCAGGTGCTGATGCTGCAGTTCTCGGCCTATTCGGTGATCTCGCCGGAAGGTTGCGCGTCGATCCTGTGGAAGACGGCGGCGCGTGCCCCCGAGGCCGCCGAGGCGCTGGGCATCACCGCGCACCGCCTGAAGGCGCTGGGCCTGATCGACAAGATCGTCAGCGAGCCGGTCGGTGGCGCGCATCGCGATCCGAAGCAGATGGCGTCCAACCTGAAGCGCGCGCTCGGCGATGCGCTCCGCCAGGTCTCCGACCTGAAGACCAAGGAACTGCTGGACCGCCGCTACGAGCGTCTGCAGGCCTATGGTCGATTCGGCGACACCAAGAGCCGCTGATCTGCGCTCCGACGCCGGTGCTGCTGCCGGCGACCAGCCCGGTGCTCAAGCCGGCTCCGACGACGCCTCCCGCCGCGTGATTGCGGTCGCCACCAGCGGCGGCCGCGATTCGACGGCGCTCCTCCACGCCACCGCTGTTGCCGCCCGTCCGCTCGGGCTGCACGTGGTGGCGTTGCACATCCATCATGGGTTGAGCGATCACGCCGACGCGTGGCTGACGCATCTGCAGGCGCAGATCGCGGGCTGGGCGGCTGAAGGCCTGCCCGTGTCGCTCGTGCATGAGCGGTTGGACGGCGCGCCCGGACCCGGCGACAGCATCGAAGCTTGGGCTCGTGCCGGCAGACATCAGGCGTTGCAACGCCTGACCCTCGCGGCCGGCGCCGATCTGTTGCTGCTGGCTCATCACCGGCGTGATCAGGCGGAGACCTTCCTGCTGCAGGCCATGCGCGGCGCCGGCGTGGCCGGACTGTCCGCCATGCCGCGCACGCAGTGGCGCGACGGCGTCTGCTGGGTTCGTCCGTGGCTGGATCGTCGGCGCGAATCCATCGAGGCCTATGTCGCCGAACATGGCTTGCGCTTCATCGAAGACGACAGCAACGGGGACGCGCGTTTCGCCCGCAACCGGCTTCGCCTGCAGGCATGGCCCGCGCTGACCGCGGAGGCTCCCGGCGCGGAAGCCGCGCTGGCGCAGGCCGCCGCATGGGCGCAGGAAGCGGCGGAACTCCAGCGCGAGATCGCCGAGGAGGACCTGGCCCGCTGGTCCGATGGCGACGGCTTGTCGCAAACCATGCTGGGCACGCTCAGTCCGGCGCGCGCGTCCAACGCATTGCGCGCCTGGCTGCATCGCGCGACAGGACGGACAGCACCCGCGACCCTGATTCGTCGCCTGATGGCGGAGGCGCCGGCCGCAACCGTGGCGCGCTGGCCCTTGGGCGACGTCGAGCTGCATCTCTATCGCGGCAGGTTCTTCGTGCAAGCGCCACCGCGGGTGCGAAGTCCCGCTCGAGCGGAGGCACTGCCCGCATCGCTGCTGGGACTCGGGGTCGCCGCCGCCGTGGCCGACACGACGATGCGCATCGACCTCACCCGGCCCGGGCGCCACCCGGTGGCGGCGTGGGGCGGCGCATTCGATGTCGAACCCGTGACCACGGGGGGTGTTTCGCTTTCTGCGCTCAGCAATGTCGAGTTGCGCCCGCGCGAAGGCGGCGAGCAGTTCCAGGCGCATGCCAAGGGCCTGGCCCGCTCGCTCAGGAAGTGCTGGCAGACCGCCGGAATCCCCGCTGTCCAGAGGGAAGGGCCGCTGATCTACGTCGATGGCGCGTTGCTCTTCGCGCCCGGTCTGGGCATCGACGCGCGCTGGATCGCGCCGGCCGATGAAGCACAAATGGCACTGCGCTGGGTGCCTGAGGCATGCGGATCCCGCATGGACAGCGACGTTGCGGGCAAGGGCGGGTCTTAGAATCGCCGATCCACCCGCAGCAGGCCTCTGACACTCCCATGGCATTGATCGTTCACAAGTACGGCGGCACCTCGATGGGGTCGACCGACCGCATCCGCAACGTGGCCAAGCGCGTCGCCAAATGGGCGCGGGCGGGCCACCAGATGGTGGTGGTTCCCTCGGCGATGAGCGGCGAGACCAACCGCCTGCTCGGCCTGGCCAAGGAACTGTCGCCGGGCAGCTCGTCGCCGTCGCTGATGCGAGAACTCGACATGATCGCCTCGACCGGCGAGCAGGTCTCCGTCGGCCTGCTGGCGATCGCGCTGCAGGCCGAGGGCATGGACGCCGTCAGCTACACCGGCTGGCAGGTCGGCGTGTCGACGGACAACTCCTACACAAAGGCCCGCATCGAGAGCATCGACGACGCCAAGGTCAAGGCCGACCTCGACGCCGGCCGCGTGGTCGTCATCACCGGCTTCCAGGGCGTGGACGAGGACCGCAACATCACGACGCTGGGCCGCGGCGGCTCGGACACGTCGGCGGTGGCGATCGCCGCGGCGATCAAGGCCGACGAGTGCCTGATCTACACCGACGTCGACGGCGTCTACACGACCGATCCGCGCGTCGTTCCGGAAGCGCGCCGCATGAGCACCATCAGCTTCGAGGAGATGCTGGAGATGGCCTCGCTCGGCTCCAAGGTGCTGCAGATCCGCTCGGTGGAATTCGCGGGCAAGTACCGCGTCCCGATGCGCGTGCTGAGCAGCTTCACGCCCTGGGACATCGACATCGACGAAGAAGCCAAGTCTGGCACCCTGATCACTTTTGAAGAGGACGAACAAATGGAACAAGCCGTCGTCTCCGGCATTGCCTTCAACCGCGACGAGGCCAAGGTGACGCTGCTGGGCGTGCCGGACAAGCCCGGCATCGCGTTCCAGATCCTGGGCCCGGTGGCCGACGCCAACATCGACGTCGACGTGATCATCCAGAACGTGTCGCAGGACGGGAAGACCGACTTCTCGTTCACCGTGCACCGCAACGATTACCAGCGCGCGATGGAGCTGCTGGAGAAGGTCGTGGGACCGGCGGTGCAGGCCGCCAAGGTGACCGGCGACCAGCGCATCTGCAAGGTCTCGATCGTGGGCATCGGCATGCGCTCGCACGTGGGCGTGGCGTCGAAGATGTTCCGCTCGCTGTCGGAAGAGGGCATCAACATCCAGATGATCACGACCAGCGAGATCAAGACCTCCGTCGTCATCGACGAGAAGTACATGGAGCTGGCTGTGCGCGCCTTGCATCGCGCGTTCGATCTGGATCAGGACATCGAGGCCTGATGAAGGAATGACGCCTGCGTTTCACTTGAGCGCGCGAGAAGCCATGCTATAGTCGCTGCTTCTCCGGTTGGAGACGTGACCGAGTGGCCGAAGGTGCTCCCCTGCTAAGGGAGTATGTGGGCAAAACCTGCATCGAGGGTTCGAATCCCTCCGTCTCCGCCAACCAGATGTGAAACCCCCGCAGCGCAAGTTGCGGGGGTTTTTGCATTCCGGGGCGACTGAATGCATTCCAGACTACTGCAGTGGGTCAGGAAAACTTTCAGCGGTCTTCGGGCGATGTGTCCTAAAGTCATCGCATGTACACCCCCAAGCATTTCGACCTGCCGGACCTGTCGCATGCCCGGCTGATGATCCAGGAGCATCCGCTGTCCACGCTGATGCTGATCGATCCGACGCACGGCCTGTCGGCGACGCCGGTGCCGATGATCTGGGGTGCGCCGACCGATCCCGCCGATGGCGAGGGCTGGTGGCTCGAAGGCCACCTGGCGCGCGCGAACCCGCATGTGGCCGCGCTGAAGTCGCCGGAGCTGGGCGAAGTGCTCGTGCAGTTCAACGGTCCCGGCGCCTACATCTCGCCGAGCCACTACGACACGCCGCTGTCGGTGCCGACGTGGAACTACCTGACCCTGCAGGTCCATGGCCGCGTGCAGATCATCGACGAGGAGCACGCGAAGGACGCGCTGCTCAAGCGCCTCATCGCGACGCAGGAACCCGACTACGCCGCGACGTGGCGCGGTCTGCCGGAAGACTTCCAACACAAGATGCTGGGCGCGATCGTCGGCTTCCGCGTGCCGGTCGAGCGCTGGACGATGAAGGCCAAGATCAGCCAGAACCGCAGCGCCGCCGAGCGCGAGCGCATCCTCGCGCATCAGGAGCACCACGGCTCGCTGGAGGAGCAGATCCTGGCAAGATGGGTGCGCGAACTCGCGCCGCGTTGACGCCCGGCGGCAGACGCCGGAGTGCCTGGCCGTCATCGAATCCTCAGCGTGCTGTCACGATTGAATCCGGATACTTTCGTGATGCTTCATTTCGCTCGACTCATTGCGGCGGCGCTGTTCTTGATGGCGCTCATGCCGGCGCCATCGCAGGCCAGCCAACTCTCCCGGTCGATCGTCTGCACCGCGATCGACATGACCCAGGCGAGCGATCCTGTGAAGAAAGCGGTGGTCGGACGATCGTGCGTCTACGATGGCTCGCCCGATGCGCTCGAGTTCTACCATTTCGCAGCCCGGCGAGAGGGTCAGGTCTGCATCACTCGCGTGATCATGGCCATGCGTGACGCGAAGACGGGCCATTGGACTGACCACGACCGGATGTCGGTCGATTACATGGCCGTCGCCGGCGACGGCTGCCCCGAGCCGGGCAGCGACGCTTACGTGTCGGCAATGGGCCTGACGCCCGCGGAGTTTGCGGTGGTGTATCCCAAAGCGGCGGCGATGCTGAACGAGAAGGTCCTGGGGAAGGATCTCTTCTTCTGCCGGGGGCAACCCAAAACGCGGTCGACGATCGGCGACCTCTCGAAGATTCCCGCGATGCTCGGAAGTCCGACCCACTTCGGCGTGCACGTGCGATCGAGCTGCGTCGACAACCAGTCCATCGGCGCGCTGACCTTCGAGGGCGAGATCGACCGCCTGAAGTTTCTCGGCTACCAGCCGTACTTCTGAACGATGACGGTTCGGACGGTTCTGGGAGTCGACGGTCGGCTGGCATTGGGCCGATCGATGGCGGCGGGATTTCCTCGCTTCGCAGACGAGACCTGTAGAGCGCTCGATCGCCTCGGCTTGCAGTCGCACCGCCTGCTGCCCTTCCACCTAGCCACATGGGACGGGGACCCGCAAGCCGACATCGACCTCGCCATCGACGCCGCCTTCCGCCGCGAGGCTTTCGGCTGGATCGGCATCTACAACCCGACGACGGGTGAGGGAGCCACCTCGCGCAGTCCGCTGATCGATGCGGTCCGGAACGGCGCCACGAGCCTGCTGATCGACGGCAAGGAGCGCATCCTTGCCGCCCCCTGCGTGATCTCGGGCAGCGTGCCGATCGGTCCCGCGGAGCAGCGCTGGCGCTCGACGCATTCCTGGGACGACTACCGGGACCGCGTGATGAAGCCGCAGCGCCTGCGGATGGCCGCCTCCTTTGTCGCGACGGCCTTGCCGAATCTCCTTCCGCCTCCGCTCGAGACGGCGGTTCAAGGCCGCGGCATGTTGAAGCTGGTGGGCGAGTTGGCCGCCGCGGTGATGCCGGAGATGTCCGCCCGAATGACGCCTCGCTGGGATGCGAAAGAGCGTCTGGTGTCGCTCTCGATCCCGTTGGACACGGGTGTGCTGTGCATGCTGGTGCAACCGAAGCTCCTGTTCGAGGAGCAGTGGACGCTGAACGTCAAGATCCTGATCGGCACCGGTCGTGCGGTCGAGAGCGAGGCGCTCTTCCGTATCGTGGCCGACGCCTACGAGATCTTCGAACTGCGCCTGGAACACGGCGTCGGCCTGTACCGGCAAGGGCTGGGCCGCGACGCGTTCATCGAGGCGCTGAGCTACTACATGACCGTGCTGGAAGTGTGCGGCGTGGCGTGCGTGAGCCTGGCGCAGCCGTTGGCTGAAATCCTCACGGGGTCGCCAACGTCGAGCTAGTCAAGAATTGGTTCGAGTCGCTTCTGTCCAGCCACCTTTCTGGACTGGCAATCGTTCTCGGGGTCAGGTCTTGCCAATTTGCGCCCGGTCTGCCATCTAGGACTTCCCCGAACACGCCCAGCAACTTTGGGTCAGTGATCTTCGAGACGCGTCCTCCTAACGTTGCGCTCTGCAACAACGCAAGGAGATGGTGACGTGACAGAGGAAGAAAACAAGGATTGGGCGCGGCGAGAGGCATGGAGATTTCTCTTGCGCTTTGCCGGGAGCTTCTTCGTCGCGTTCATGCTGAAGCTCGCAGGGTTCGGTGAAAGGATTCCGAACTATGTGGTCACGATGGGCGCGGTCTTTTGTGTCATTCCGCTCTTTGACTTGTTGTATCGCGTGTGGCGGCATTGCCGTCATGAGGCTCATCGGCCATCCGGCTCGAAGGGCGATCAAATCAATGGAGAGAATGATGTTTGAAGTGCTGACTGAAGAAGAGATTGACTGTGTGTCCGGTGGCATGGGCAATGGCGGTGGCGGCCCGATGAAGGTGTCTCCGCTGGACAAGGGGTCCGGTCACAGTTCATGTACCGACGGCGTTTTCAGCGGAATGATCGGAGGCTTGGTGGCCGGTCTTTCGATGGCAAACCCGCTCATCTTTGCGGGGACCTTCGGGGGGCTCACGCTTGCCGGGGCCGTGGGCGGCGGCTGCTTCCGCAGGCAGCCCGCCATGATCCTTGCTCATTGATCCGTCAACCGCTGCCGTGAACTGAAACAACGGTGGCCAAAAACGAAGGCCCGCTGCAAGCGGGCCTTCTCTTTGTTGGGCGAGGCGGCGTTGGAGCCGCCCTCGATCACATGCTCACATAGTTCGGCCCGCCGCCGCCTTCCGGCGTGACCCAGACGATGTTCTGCGTCGGGTCCTTGATGTCGCAGGTCTTGCAGTGCACGCAGTTCTGCGCGTTGATCTGCAGCCGCTCGACGTTGTCATCCGTCTTCACGAACTCGTAGACACCGGCCGGGCAGTAGCGGGCCTCGGGGCCGGCGTACTTCGCCAGGTTGACCTGCACGGGAATGCTGTTGTCCTTCAGCGTCAGGTGGGCCGGCTGGTTCTCCTCATGGTTCGTGTTGGACACGAACACCGACGACAACCGGTCGAAGGTCAGCTTGCCGTCCGGCTTCGGGTACTCGATCTTCGGCATCTCCGACGCGGGGCGCAGGAAGACGTGATCGGGCTTGTCGCGATGCAGCGTCCACGGCGGGCTCTTGATGCCCAGCTTGGGCAGCAGCCACTGCTCGATGCCCGTCATCAGCGCGCCGACGGTCGTGCCCTTCTTGAACCAGGTCTTGAAGTTGCGCGATTGATCCAGCTCCTCGCGCAGCCAGCTCTTCTCGAAGGCGGCCGGGTAGGCGCTCAGCTCGTCGAACGAGCGGCCCGCGGCCAGCGCCTCGGCGATGGCATCGGCGCACATCATTCCGGACTTGATCGCGGCATGGCTGCCCTTGATGCGCGCCGCGTTCAGGTAGCCGGCGTCATCGCCGACCAGCGCGCCGCCCGGGAAGACCTGCTTGGGCAGGCTCAGCAGACCGCCTGCGGTGATCGCGCGCGCGCCGTAACCCAGGCGCTTGCCGCCCTCGATGTGCTTGCGGATCGCGGGGTGCGTCTTCCAGCGCTGCATCTCCTCGAAGGGCGACAGCCACGGGTTCTGGTAGTCGAGGCCGACCACGAAGCCCAGCGTCACCTTGTTGCCCTCGAGGTGGTACAGGAAGCCGCCGCCGTAGGTCGAGTTGTCCATCGGCCAGCCGGCCGTGTGCACCACCAGGCCGGGCTGCGCCTTGTCGGCCGGCACTTCCCACAGCTCCTTGATGCCGATGCCGTAGGTCTGCGGATCCTTGCCCGCGTCGAGCTGGAACTTCGCGATCAGCTGCTTGCCCAGGTGGCCGCGCGCGCCTTCCGCGAAGACCGTGTACTTGCCGTGCAGCTCCATGCCGAGCTGGAAGCCTTCATGCGGCTTGCCGTCCTTGCCGAGGCCGACGTTGCCCGTCGAGACGCCCTTGACCCGGCCCTGCTCGTCGTAGACGACCTCGGCGGCGGCGAAGCCGGCGAAGATCTCCACGCCCAGCGCCTCGGCCTGCTGCGCCAGCCACTTCGTGACGTTGCCCAGCGAGATGACGTAGTTGCCGTGGTTGTGGAAGCAGCGGGGGATCAGCGCCTGCGGCGTGTCGGTGTGGCCGGACTCGCTCAGGAACAGCACCTGGTCGCCGGTGACCGGCTGGCCCAGCGGCGCGCCAAGTTCCTTCCAGTTGGGGAACAGCTCGGTGATCGCGCGCGGGTCCATGACCGCGCCGGACAGGATGTGCGCGCCGGCCTCCGAGCCCTTCTCGAGCACCACCACCGAGATCTCCTGGCCCTTCTCCGCGGCGATCTGCTTGAGCCGGATCGCCGTCGCCAGGCCGGCGGGACCGCCGCCGACGACGACCACGTCGTATTCCATGCTGTCGCGCGGACCGTACTGGGCGATGAGTTCTTCGGAGGTCATGGTCATCCTTGCTCGTTCTAGTCGGAGTCCTGGCCGTGCACGCGCGGATCGGCGGGGGCCGGCTCGCTGTCTGGCTGGGGCGGTTTGCGGCGCATTCTAGCCGCGTGAAGGGAAAAAAGAACGGTCGTGCTTTTTGTGAAATAGAGAGGGGTGTCGATAGCGCGACCTGCATGCGGGCCGACCCGAATGGGGCTCCTGTGCCAGGGGCACGCGCCGTACCATGCCTGCGAAGCGATTCATCTTCCAAGCCTTCGAACCGAGGACCCTCATGAGCATTCACGTTCAACGCGACAAGACCGGCCCGATGCGCCAGACGGTGAGCATCCGCAAGCACGTGCTGACGGCGGACCAGCCGGTCGAAGGTGGCGGCGAGGACGCCGGCCCCGATGCGCACGAGCTCTACGACGCCGCGCTGGCTTCGTGCAAGGCGCTGACGGTGCTCTGGTACGCGCGGCGCAAAGGCATGGCGCTGGAGGACGTGCTGGTGGACGTGGAGAGCGACCGCTCGCAGGAGCGGCAAGGGCTCTACAAGCTGAAGGCGTCGCTGACCTTCGTGGGCACCCTGAGTGACGAGGAACGCCAGCAGCTGCTGGCGGTGGCGGACAAGTGTCCGGTGCACAAGCTGATGACGCAGGTGAAGACGGAGATCGAAACCGTGATGGCCGGTTGATGGCCTGCTGAGGCCCGGGATCATCATCGGGGCGGGTCTTGCGTGCTATCGTGATCGGCACCTGTCCGGTCACACGAGAAGTTTTGCGAGAGACCTTGCCATGAGCTACAGCATCGATCTGGAGGGCCGTGTGGCCCTCGTCACGGGCGCGTCCAGCGGATTGGGCGCGCAGTTCGCCAGGACCCTGGCGAAGTCGGGCGCCTGCGTGGTGCTGGCGGCAAGACGCGTGGACCGCCTGAAGGACCTGCGCGCGGAGATCGAGGCCGGCGGCGGCGACGCGCACGTGGTGCAGATGGACGTCACCGACCTGGAGAGCATCGCCGCGGCGGTGGCGCGGGCGGAGACGGAAGTCGGCACGCTGGACATCCTGATCAACAACTCCGGCGTGAGCACGACGCAGCGGCTGGTCGACGTGTCGCCGGAGGACTTCGACTTCGTGATGGACACGAACGTGCGCGGCGCGTTCTTCGTCGCGCAGGAAGTGGGCAAGCGCATGCTGGCGCGGGCGCGCGGCGCGGCGCCTGGCACGTACACGGGCGGGCGCATCGTCAACATCGCGTCGATGGCGGGGCTGCGCGTGCTGTCGCAGATCGGCGTCTATGCGATGAGCAAGGCGGCGGTCATCCACATGACCAAGGCGATGGCGCTGGAGTGGGGCAAGTTCGACATCAACGTCAACGCCATCTGCCCCGGCTACATCGACACGGAGATCAACCACCACCACTGGCAGACCGACCAGGGCCGCAAGCTGGTGGAGCTGCTGCCGCGCAAGCGCGTGGGCACGCCGCAGGACCTGGACACGACGCTGCTGATGCTGTGCGCGAAGGAAAGCCGCTTCATCAACGGCGCGGTCATCCAGGCGGACGACGGATTCGGAGTTTGAGGAAAGAAACGAGTCGATGGCTGTGAGAGAACTGAGCGCGCTGGAAGCGCGCGTGCTGGCGGTGCTGGTGGAGAAGGAGTCCACGGTGCCGGACAGCTACCCGATGTCGCTGAACAGCCTGACCTTGGGCGTGAACCAGAAGACCGCGCGCGATCCGGTGATGAACGCGAGCGAGTCCGACGTGGCCGCGGTGCTGGACGAGTTGAAGGCGATGAGCCTGGTCAACACGGTGAGCGGCAGCCGCGTGGCGCGTTTCGAGCACAACATGAAGCGCGTGCTGGGTGTGCCGGGGCAGGCGGAGGCGCTGCTGACGGTGCTGATCCTGCGCGGCCCGCAGACCTCGGCGGAACTGCGGCTGAACTGCGAGCGCATCCACCGCTTCGCGGACGTGTCGTCGGTGGAGGGATTCCTCGACGAACTCGCGGCGCGCGAGCCCGCGCTGGCGGTGAAGCTGGCGAAGGCGCCTGGCGCGCGAGAGGCGCGATGGGCGCATCTGCTGAGCGGCGAGCCGGCGGTGCCGGTGTACGTGGCGTCGGCGGCGTCGTCGAGCGCCAGTTCGTCATCGAACAGCGCGCGCGATGAAGAGATCGCGGCGCTGCGCGCGGAGGTCGACCAACTGAAAGCGGTCGTGGCGAAGATTCAGGCAGAGCTCGGCATTTCCGACTGACTGCCGAGGCTGCTGGCCCTCACCCCCGCCACACCGGCTTCCTGCGTTCCGTGAACGCCCCCACGCCTTCGCGGAAATCCGCGCTGCCGTAGCACTGCCGGATCAGGTCGTCGACGTCGGGCAGGTTGCTTGAGGTGATGCGGCGCAGGATCTCCTTGCTGACCGCTTGCGTCACCGGTGCGAGCGGGCTCAGCTTGTCGCAGAGCGCGTCGCGTGCGGCGTCCAGCTCGCTCGCGGCGCACACCGCGTGCAGGTAGCCGCACGCCAGCGCTTCATCCGCCAGCAGCGACTCCGCCAGCAGCAGCATGCGCCGCACGCGCTGCTGTCCCCACGCCGCCTGCAGCCGCGCGATGTTGGCCGCGGACAGCGTGTTGCCCAAGGTCCGTGCGATGGGCACCGCGAACTTCGCATCCGTCGTCGCGATACGGAAATCGCAAGCCGTCGCGATCGCCAGTCCGCCGCCCACGGCCCAGCCTTCGATCACCGCCACGGTCGGCATCGGCAGTTGCTCGACGAGCTGGACGCCGTGGTCGATGCGCTGCTCGTAGGCGACGCCGTCATCGCCGCCATCGGCCCCATGTCGGAACGCGAGGAACTGCGCGATGTCGGTGCCGGCGACGAACGCCTGTCCGCCTGCACCGCGAAAGACCGCGACGCGGATCTCTCGATCATGCGCGAGCGACTCGCAATGCGCCGCGAGCTGCCCGTACATCTCCCAGGTCATCGCATTGCGCGCCTCGGGCCGGTCGAAGGTGATCGTCGCGATCGCGCCATTGCGGCTCAGGCGCACGCAGCCCGCGCTCGTGCCTTGGTTCGTGGTCTCGTTGGTCCCCTCGCTCATGGGCCTGCCTTCGCACGCTGTTCACCGAAGGCGCCGGCCTCGGCGAGCTTGCTCAACTCTGCCGCTTCGATGCCGTATTCCGCCAGCACCTCGTCGATGTGCTGACCCAGCAGCGGCGGCGGATGCCGCACTTCCTGCGGCGTGCCCAGCAGCTTCACCGCGAAGCCGATGTTGGGCACGCTGCCTTCGATCGGATGATCGATCTCGATGCGCATCTGGCGATGCTTGCCATGCTCGCTGTTGAACGCCTGCGGATACGTCAGGATCGGACCCGCCGGAATGCCCGCGGCCAGCATCCGATCGATCCAGTGCTCGGTGGTGTCGGCGGCGAAGCTGCGCTCCAGCGACTCGATGAGTTCCTCGCGATTCGCGAGCCGCGCGGCCACGGAGCCGAAGCGTTCCTCGGCCAGCAGGTCGGGACGCTCCAGCAGCCCGCACAGCTTCTGCCACAGCTTCTGATTCGTCGCGCCCATGACGAAGTAGCCGTCCGAGGCCTTCACCGCCTGGTACGGCGCGCTCATGCGATTGGACGTGCCCAGCGGCGTCGGCTCGCGGCCGGTGCCCCAGTACTCGCAGGTGTCCCAGACCGAGAAAGCCAACGCCGAGTCGAACAGCGACGCGTCCACGTACTGCCCACGCCCGCTGGCCTTCGCGCCGATGTAGGCCGACAGCGCGCCGTAGACCGCGAACAGCGCGCAGCCGATGTCGGCCACCGGCACGCCCGCCTTGACCGGCGGACCGCCCGGATAACCCGTCACGCTCATCACGCCGGACATCGCCTGCGCCATCAGGTCGAAGCCGGGCCGCTCCGACCACGGCCCCGACTGTCCGAAGCCCGAGATGCTCACGTACACCAGTGCCGGGTTGATCTGGCTGAGCGTCTCATAGTCCATGCCGAGCCGCTTCATCGCGCCCGGCCGATAGTTCTCGACGAGGATGTCCGCCTCCTTGGCCATGCGGTGCAGCACCTGCTTGCCGGCCTCGGACTTCAGGTCGAGCGTCACGCTGCGCTTGTTGCGATTCATGTTGAGGAAGCCCATGCTGTCGGGGCCCTTCATCTTGAATCCCATCGCGCCGCGGGTCTGGTCGCCTTCGGGCGGCTCGATCTTCACGACGTCGGCGCCGAGGTCGGCCAGCAGCATGCAGGCATACGGGCCGGCCATGACCTGGCTCACGTCGAGGACGCGCACGCCCTTGAGCGGCAACGGGCGGGTGGATGCGGTCGATGCGGTCATCGGTACTCCTTTCAGGCTTCGACGTGGACGTTCGCGTCCTTCACGACCTTGGCCCACTTCGTGCACTCGGCCCGGATGTAGGCGCCGAACTTCTCGCTGCTGCCGCCGGCGTCTTCCGCGCCGAATTCATCGAGCTTCGCCGCGATCTCGGGCAGCGCGAGCACCTTGTTCACGTCCTGGTTCATGCGCTGGACCATCTCGGCGGGCATGCCCTTGGGGCCGACCAGGCCGTACCACGATGCCGCGTCCAGGCCGGGACATCCCGACTCCGCCAGCGTGGGGACGTTGGGGTAGCTCTTGGCGCGCTTGAGCCGGGTCTGCGCGATCGCGGTGACCTTGCCCTGCTTGATGAAGGGCGTGGCCGCGGTCATCGTGTCGAAGGCGAAGTCGATCTGTCCGCCCATCAGGTCGACCAGCAGCGCCGACGAGCCCTTGTAGGGCACGTGCGTGGCCTTGACCTTGGTCGCGAGCAGGAACATCTCGAGGGCCAGGTGTTGCGCCGAGCCGATGCCCGACGAGCCGAACGAAACCTGGCCCGGCTTGCTCCGGCAGAGCTCGACGATCTCCGGCACCGTGCGCACCTTCTGCGTGTCCACGCAGGTCAGCACGTTGGGCGTGACGCCGACCATGACGATGGGGGAGAAGTCGCGGCGCGGGTCGTACTTGACGTTGGGCATCAACGCCGGCGCGATGGCGTTGCTGTTGACGTGCGCCATCAGCAGCGTGGTGCCGTCCGCCGGCTGCTTGGACACGTAGTCCGCGGCGATGACGCCGGTCGCGCCGGGCTTGTTCTCGACGAGGACCTGCGTGCCCCACATCCCGGTGAGCTTCTGCGCGAGCACGCGTGCCAGCACGTCGGTGCCGCCGCCGGCGGCGAAGCCGACGATGATCCGCACGGGAGACGTCGGCAGCGGGGCCGCGCGCAGCAGCGAGGGGAGGGCGAGGGCGCCCATCCCGGCACAGAGGCCGGCGCGGGTGAAGGTTCTGCGGCGCATCGTTGTCTCCTGTCGTTCTCGTGAATTTCCGTGAGGACGACTATTGAGCAACGAGGGGCCTGCCGGCCATCGCTAATTCGGCGGATCTGGTTTCGCGAAATTCGTACGCGCGAAGACCTCGGCGACGCTGACCGCCGCGGGCGACAGGCTGTCGGCGGGGCGGCAGCAGAGGACGAACTGGCGATGCGCCCAGGGCTCGGGGATCGCCACGCGCAGGAAGTGCGCACCACCCGCGACGGTCTTCGCCACGGCCTTGGGCATCACGCCGACGCCGAGTCCCTGCGCGATGAGCGCCGCGATGCTGTCGAAGCCGCCGACGCGCATGCGCATGCGCAGCAGGCGGCCGGACTCGTTGGCCAGCCGCTCGAGCAGGGCGAAGATCGCGGAGCCTTCCCCCAGGCCGATGACGTCGCAGGACAGGATGTTGTCGAGCGTGGCGGGCGCGTGCGAGAACAGCGCATGACCGCGCGGCGCGACCAGCACGAGTTCATCGGCCCGATAAGGCATCGTCGGGAGATCGACGGCGCCCAGCGAGGATTCGAAGATGCCGATGTCGGCGGTGCCGCGCGTCAGCGCCTGCTGGACGTTGAGGCTGTTCATCTCCTGCAGGTCGATGCTCACGCCGGGACACGCGGCGGCGCAGCGCTCGATGTCGGCGGGGACGAACTGCAGCACGGCCGACTTCGGTGCGGCGAGCCGCACGACGCCCTGCGCACCGCCGACGAACGAGGCGGCGTCGTCCTGCATGCGCAGCACGGTGTGGGTGATGTTGCGCGCATGGGCCAGCATCGCGCGGCCCGCGTCGGTCAATGCCATGCCGTGGGGGCGACGCAGGAACAACGGCAGGCCGAATTGCGCTTCCAGCTCGGCGATGCGCCGCGAGGCGGCCGCCGGCGCGATGTGCAGTCGCTCCGCCGCACGCGTGACGCTCCCGAGCTCCGCCGTGGCGATGAACAGGTGCACCGTCGTGAGATCGAAGTGCGGACGTGCGGGGAGCTTCAGCGTCATGACGACAGTTTCTTCCCGAGGCGATACATGAATTCCTGGAAGTCGTTCAGCGACTTCACCCGGATGTGCTCGTTGAGCCCGTGCACGCCGCTGGGCTCCACGCCGGAGAAGGTGCCCACGCCATAGGTCCAGATGCCCGCGTTGTTGAGGAAGCGGCCGTCGGTCGTCGCGACCAGCATCGTCGGGATCACGGGCACGCCGGGCCAGAACTCGGCGGCGGTGCTTTCCACCGCCTGGATCACGAGCGGCGACATCGGCGGCTGCGGCGAGGCCAGCGCCTCGTTGGTCGCGCGGACGGTGATGCGCTCGTCGGCCATCACCTTCACGAGCGTCTTCTGCACCTCCTCGGCCGACTGGCCCGGCAGGATGCGGCAGTTCACCGTCGCGCGGGCGCGCTGCGGCAGCGCATTCGTCGCATGACCGGCCTCGACCATCGTCGCCACGCAGGTCGTGCGCACGCTCGAGTTGTAGACCGGCGACTTCGCCCACAGGCGCTCCAGCGCCGCGGTGTCGGTCGGCCTCGCGAGCAGTCCGCGCAGGTCCGCCGCGATGTCCTTGTTGCCGTCGAGCTGGGCGACGCGCTCGAAGTAGGCGCGCGTCGTGTCGTTGAACTGGATGGGGAAGTCGAACTTCGACAGACGCGCGAGCCCTTCGGCGAGGCGGTAGATCGCGTTGTCCCGCACGGGGACTGCGCTGTGGCCGCCGGGGTGCGTTACTTCGAGCTCATAGCCGACGAAGACCTTCTCGCCGATCTGCAGGCTGTACGAGACCGGCTGCTCGTTCTTGTCGAGCGTCCCGCCGCCGCCCTCGTTGAGCGCGAGCTCGGCGTCGATCAGCGCGCGGTGGTGCTTGAGCAGGTAGTCCAGGCCGTCCCACTTCGACGGGATGATCTCCTCGTCGCAGGTGAGCGCCATGATGATGTCGCGCTTCGGGACGAGTTTCTCTTCCTTGTAGCGAATGAGGTTGCTCACATGCGTGGCGACCTGCGACTTGTCGTCGGAGGTGCCGCGGCCGTAGTAGACGCCGTTCTCCTCGATCAGCTTGAAGGGATCGCGGACCCAGTCCTCCCGCTTCGCTTCGACGACGTCGAGGTGCGCGACCAGCAGCAGCGGGCGCTTCTCGCCGTTGCCCTTCAAGCGCACGACGAGGTTGCCCTTCGTCGGCGCGTCGGGCGGGACGATGAGCTGCATGTCGCCGTCCGCATAGCCGGCCTGCTTGAGACGCCTGGCCATCGCCTCGGCGGCGACGGTGCAACTGCCCGAGGAGTTCGTCGTGTTGGTCTCCACGAGCTCCTTGAAGATCTCGTGGAAGCGACGCAGCTCGCGCGGCGGCGTGGCGTCCGCGGCGAGCGCCTCGGCGCGGGGAATCAGGATCGCGAGCGCGACGGCGAGCGTCGACCAGGCACGGGTCATTGGCGTCTCCCTTCGGTGGTGGCGCGCGAAGGATACGCCCGCGCCAAACTCGAAGACGCCCGGTCTTGTCAGTTGAAGATGCCGACCGCCAGCTCCGCCCACACGAGCAGGAAAGCGACCAGGATCGCGGCGCCGGCCCACCCGCGGCGACGCCGGTCGGCGGTGAGACGCACCGCCGCTTCGAACGCCCCGCAGGCCACGGCGAGCATGGCGCCGAACACGAGGAAGTCGGCCAGGTCCCAGCGGACTTCAGCGGTGACCTGCATGGCCGCCCAGGGCAGCACGAGCAGGAGCAGGGCACCGCCCCAGAGGGCGAGGCGCCACGACGGTGATTGGCGGGTGGGATGGTTCATCGGCGGCTCCTCGTTGCGGGACGCACGGCCTCGTGCGCGGTGATGAGGAGCATGAAGGCTGGCGGTGAAGTGACCGTGAAGTCGCGACGTGACGGCGTCAGCAGTGACCGAGATGAGGCAAGGAAGACGGGGACGTTGGACGAGGTGTGGAAGTGATGCTCGGACCGTCCGTTGCGAGCGAGCGAAGCGCAAGCGGCGAGCGTCCACGGCCGCACAAAGAAACACGGGCCGCATGGCGGCCCGTGATCGGTGTAGGGGAAAAGGAGAGTGCAGCGGGTCTTAACCCAGCCTGCACCTCCAGTTCCTGGCTTTTTCGGTGGCGCGAGTCGAAGTTGACCTCGCGGCGTAAGGCTATTCTAGCCGGAGCAACTCAGCGACCAGCAACGCCCGCCATCGCATGCGAATCGACCAACGCCTGAACCCCGCGCTCCTCGGTATCAACGCTCGACAGCACCTGTTCCTCGGGGCATGGTTCAACCTGGTCCATGAGCACTCGCTCGATTCCTATCGCGTGCGCGCGATGAACCCACTGAACATCCTGCGTGAACTGCAACGCATGTTCGAGCCTCCCGCTGACGAGAACGACTGCAAGGTCGTGGCGGCGGAAGCGCTGGAGATATTGGACAAGCACCCGGTCATCGTCGCTCGGGCGGAGCACTATGCCGCTCTGGATGACACAGTCTCGTTGGTTGCCGAGGCCGCGGGCGCGAAGGAGGGCGGATTCAAGAAGAGCGCGCTGCTGCTGAAGTCTTTCATGAGGGAATTGCAATCCTCTCTGGAGCAATACTTCTTGCGAGATTGTTTTGAATGGATGGAGCAGGCGCTGGCTGAGATTCCGATCAGCGAGACGGCTGAGCATCGCGACGCTAGTCAGGCAAGCATCGACCGGGTCTGTCGCGACATCCTCAGTGTTGCCCACGATGAGGGATTCAGCCTTGAAAGTCTGTTCCACCTCTACCGCATCTTCGTGCTGGGCACTGAGCGAGGCTCTGCCGCAGAGGCCGATCCGGCGCCACTGCCGCAGATCAGCCAAGTCGAGGACCGGGGCGGTGCGGCTCTGGCCTACGACTTCGCCGAGCGCTTTGCGCGTGTCAAGCGCGAGATTCTGATGGAACCTCAGGTGCGTCGGCTCTTCTTCGTCATCAATGGATGTACCAACGTGGCCTCCGACGTGTGCTGTGGGGATTTCGGGGCCATCACCATCTCACGCATCCCGCCGGAACTCCCGGAGCAGTCATCACCCGCGGCGAAAAACTTGTTCTCGTCGCGGCCACGTCGATTGTTCGCGACTGCGATCGTGAGGAGCAAGGATGGTCGCTCGGCGGGGCTGGACGCCTACCGACAGATTGGCCAGATTCTGGATTTGATGCGCTTCGAATACGACACACCTCAGATCCAGGCCGAAACGCGCTTTCTTCTTCAGGACGAAGAGAAGTTTCGCCTGCTCCAACTGCCTCAATTGATTCCGAATCCGGAGGCTGAGCCGCCCACCAGGAGCTTGCAGGAATTCGTGGACCACCTGGGCGGCCTGGCAGCGCGGGATCCTTCTCAGACTGAAACCAGGGATCGGATCTTCTCCGCCTTCCGGCTGTATCGACTCGGCACCGGTACCAGCATGTTCGACAACAAACTGGTGAACTGGTGGACCGGCGTTGAGTACCTCACCAGCGGCACCAAGACTGCCGGAGGCATTGGCGACAAGGTGAAAAATGCTTTGGCTCCCACTTTGGCGTTGACCTATCTGCCCAAGCATCTGGCAACGTTTCGCACGGCACTGGCTGCCCTGGATGTCGCGGTGATGGGCGGCGGTGGGCGCGTCCAGGTGAAGGACTGCTCCAACGCTGCGCTTTACGCGGCCCTGAAGGATCCGACGCAGCGGCCGGCGCTGGAGGCCAGTTGCGCGCAGCAGCCCTACCTGTGGAAGCATCTGTCGGCGTTCATGGACAGCTTGGAATCGCCCACCAGGACGGCTGCGATGCTTCGTGCGCATGACCGTCGCGTCCGATGGCAGATCGAGCGCATCTACCGGGCACGCTGCGATATCGTGCATGCGGCCCGGCAAGTTGTCATGGCGAGTCTGCTGTGCGCCAACCTGGAGTACTACCTTCGCATGACGTTGAAGTCGATGCTGAAGGTCTTCGCTGGCGTGCCGACCTTGACGGGACCAGCGGAATTCTTTGAACGTCAGCGGCACCGGTTCGAGCAGGTCTTGTTGGCACTTGAACCGGCAGATAAGCGGGTGACGGGAAACGACGCGTCGCTTGTCGCTTTGCTGGACTGACGAGATGTCGTCTTCCACGACAGCGGTCATGGAATGTAACCGGCGCTCAATGCCGATGCGTGCTCTTCCGCTCGCAGCGCACGCAACTGAACCAGGGATGACCACCATGCGATTCGAACTCCCCGACGCCAAGAAGCTCGTCCATGAAACCCGCATCCAGATCCGCTGGGGCGATATGGACGCGATGGGCCATGTGAACAACACGGTCTACTTCCGCTACCTGGAGATCGTGCGCGTCGAATGGCTAGCCAGCCTCGGCCATCCGCCGAGCCCGGATGGCCAAGGCCCGGTCATCGTCAACGCGTTCTGCAACTTCCATCGGCAGCTCGCCTATCCGGGCGAGATCCTGGCGAAGCACTACGTCTCGAATCCCGGGCGCTCCAGCTTCGACACGTGGATCACGCTGGAGCGCCTCGACGAGCCCGGCGTCATCTACGCCTCGGGCGGCGCCACGACCGTGTGGCAGGACGCCACCATCCAGAGGTCCGTGCCGTTGCCGGAGTGGCTGCGGCAGCATCTTGAGTGATGGCGATCGCGGATGGTTGACGGGGCGCTCAGGCCCCCCAGGGTCAGTCCTTGCCCCCCAGCCACCGCGCCGCGTTCTGCACATACTGCTGCGTCGACCGCAGCGCCTCCGGATGGCGCTGCATCCCGTCCCCCGGCTGCTCGCTGACGAAGGACGGCGAGCCTTTGCTGACGTCCCAGTTGAAGTCGCAGAAGTGATGGAAGGTCGATTGCGCCAGCACCGGTCCGCCTTCCGCCGAACGTTCGCTCACCACGGCCAGGTTGAAGCGATTCCCGCTCACGCGGCTGGTGCCCTGCAGGATCGCGCGGGCGCCGCCGTCGTCCCCCGGCGAGCACACCGCGCCCTCATGCGGATGGGCGGGGAGATAACGCAGCAGGCCGGTCTCGGACAGCGGGTCGCGCAGCACCGGATGCGCGGGCTCCACCACCCGGACCTCCTGGTAGTCGCCGTTGGCCCCGGAGTGATAGTTCGGCCACAGGATCGAGGACGTGAACGTGTCGTCGACGCAGCGCCGTTGCTCGTCCGGCTCCTCGTTGCGGGAGTGGAAGTGGTGCGCCCGCCCCAGCCAGCCGCCGAGCCCGCAGAGCGACGACCCCAGGTCCATGTGATCGCGCGTCAGCATCAGGCCGCCGCCGCGCTCGTGGAAGCGCCGGATGCCGTCGCAGTCCTCGGGCGTGAGGCCGTTGCCCACGTCCACCGCGAACAGCCACATCTGATCGAAGGACGAGGTGTCCAGGCTGCGCAGCACGGCGTCCGGCCCGGGGCCGGGGTCGCGGTCCCGCGCGGTGACCTCGTACAGCGGGCGGCCGTCGCCATCGCGACGCGACGCCAGAAACTCCTTGAGCAGACTGAACCGCGCGATGGACCAATCGTCCGGATCCGCGGCGATCGTGGTTTGAAGAAGGACTCGCATGAAAGCTCCAGGACTGGGGGGATATCGCTGGATGCTAGACGGGCAAGGCCCGCCTCGACAGGCGCGTCCCGATCACCGGCCTGTTGAATGCCGGACACGAATGTCCGTGGCCGCCGTCGCGGAGCCGCCCGGGCTGTCCGGCATGAAGCGGCGGCGGCGCCATCGGCTCACCGGCCGCTCGATGAGGTAGTGGCACACGATCGCCATGGCCAGGGCGAAGGGCAGGGCGACGGCCAGGAGGACCCAAGGCCCGTGGCCGCGACCGAATGCGCTGATCGCCGCGAAATGCCACAGGAAGAGACCATAGGACAGGCGGCCGAGCCACGCCATCAACGGCTGTGCGAGCCACGATCCGGTCGGATGCGCGGCGGCGTGGCTGACGAGCACGAAGGCGGCGATCTCCGCCACCGTGACGCGCACCGTGGCGCCGGCGGTGAGCCACTGGAAGGGCAAGGAGGGCAGCGCGAGATTGACGACCATCGCCACCCAGGCCGCGAGGACGACCCACCGCGGCATCGCGGTAGGTCGCAGCGCGGCGATCACGCCCAGCACGATGCCGGTCACGCGCGTGTCGAAGCGGAAGTAGGCCTGTCCCCATCCCCACTGCACGGCGACCGCGTATCGCCACGCCGTCACCACGAGGAAGGCGCCGAGCAGCCAGTGCATCGGCCGCCGCGCGCGCAGCAGCATCGGCAGCAGCACGGGCCACAGCAGGTAGAACTTCTCCTCGATGCCCAGCGACCAGGTGACGCCCAGCGTCGGCGGCAGGACGTTGAAGGCGATGGCGTAGTCCATCACGTAGGTCAGCGCCAGGATCGCCATCGTCCAGCGCGGCTCCTGCGGGAACAGCAGCGGCGCGAGCGCGAGGTAGGCCACGACCAGGACCAGCAGCGGCGGATACAGGCGCAGCAGCCGGCGCGCGTAGAACCGGCCGACCGCGATGCCGCCCTGGCGGACCTCGGCCGCGAGCAGCGCGGTGATCAGGTACCCCGAGAGGACGAAGAACAGGTCGACGCCGATGTGGCCGCCGCCGAAGCCCGGCACCAGGCAGTGGAAGGCGATCACGACCAGGATGGACAGCGCCCGCAGGCCGTCCAGCGCGGGGTTGTAGGGCAGGCTGGGCGAGCTCATGGCGGGGAAATCATAGGGCGAGGCCCTCCTCGGTGAACAGCGCGGCGCGCACGCCGCGGTCCAGGTACATGCGCCGGGCGAAGGCGGTCAGGTTGCGCAGGCCGTCCAGCCCGACGTCGGCGCCCACCGCCCAGCGGAACATCACGAACAGGTAGGGGTCGGCGATCGAGCGCGTCCCGGTCAGCCAGTCGCGGCCGGCCAGTTGCCGGTCCAGCCGCTCCAGGCAGGCCCGCACCTGGCGCTGTGCGGGGCTGATGCGCAGCGCGGCGTGCGGGTCGCCCTCGTCGAGTGCCTTGAGCGCGAAGACCGACTTGAACGCCCCGTGCACGTCCGAGTTCATGAAGGCCAGCCAACGCATCGTCTCGGCCCGCGCGCGGGGCGTGTCGCCCAGCAGCCCGGCCTCGGGAAAACACTCGGCCAGGTAGTGCAGCACCGCGACGTTCTCGGTCAGCAGCAGGTCGCCGTCGCGCAGCAACGGCACGTTGGCGCCGGGGTTCAGCGCCAGGTACTCCGGCGCGCGCAGCGCGCGCGGCGTCATGGCCACGGCGGCATACGGCGCCCCCGTCCATTCGAGCGCGATGTGATCTGCCAGCGAGCACGCGCCGGGCAGGTAGTAGAGCTGCATCATCGATCGGTCCTCTCCTCGACCCGGGAACGGGGGCGAATGCTAGAAGCCACGCCCTTCTCCGGCTAGGCGACGCCCGCGCAACACCTTGTTGCCCGGAGGTCACGAATGCGCGGCCGGGATCGTGTCCGGGCAACGCAGGTCCCGCTCGCGGATGCGCGCGGTCATGAAGTCGATGAACACCCGCATTCGGGAGGGCAGGTGCTGCCGGCTCAGGAAGCAGATGTAGTGACCCTGGTCGACCGGCGCATGCTGCGGCAGGCAGGCCACCAGCGAGCCGTCGCGCAGCGCGTCGCAGGCCATGAAGTCCGGCATCTGCGCCAGGCCCTGGCCGTCCAGCACGGCCTGGCACACCAGGTCCGCATCGTTGTAGGTCAGGCGCGCCTTGGGCAGCACGCGCCGGGTCTGGCCGTCGACCTGGAACTCCCAGTCGACGATGCGCCCCGACGGCACCCGCACGTTGATGCAGGGATGGCGGTCGAGCTCCTCGACGCTCGCCGGCAGGCCGTGCACCTGCGCGTATTCGCGCGAGGCGCACACCAGCATCTGCATCGGCACGATCTGCTTGGCGATGATCTGAGCATCTTCCATGCGACCGTGGCGGAAGGCCACGTCCACGCCGTCGGCGATGAAGTCCGTCGGCCGCTCGCTGAGCAGCAGCTCGATGGCGACGTCGGGATAGGTGTCCTGGAAGGCGTTCAGCAGCGGCGCCACCACGCGGCGGCCGAAACCCACCGAGGCGCCGATGCGCAGATGCCCGCGCGGCGGCCCCTCGCGCAGATCGCGCATCTCCTCGACCGCCTGCATGATCCGATCCACGCCGGCATGGCAGTTGGCGTAGAAGAGATCGCCCTCGCGCGTCAGCGAGGTGCTGCGCGTGGTGCGCGTGAACAGCCGGACATCGAGCTGGTCCTCCAGCCGCTGCACGCTGCGGCTGACCGCGGAGCGGCCGATGCCCAGCCGCTCCGCCGCGCGGGCGAAGCTGCCTTCGGCGACCACGGCGATGAACGCCATCACGCCGGCGTAGGTCGTGGCGAAGCTCGACGCAAGGGGATCGGGGTGGCCGGACGGGATCATGGCGGGGACCGGTGAAGTCATGGACGAACTCTGGTCGAAGCTGCGCGCGAGGGCGAGTTAAAGCGCGTTAAAGCTGAGGCCGGAGCCGGGCCGCCGCCTTTACCGCCGTGCGCGGTTCCGCACATACTCGGCCGCCCAACAACAAGGTCCGTCCGCCATGCAAGCACCGCCCGCGGCGCCGATCGACGCGCCGGCCGCCGACTACCGCTGGTTCTTCGGCGCCTTCGTGCTCTGGGAGATGCAACGCCGTCTCGAGCGCACCGACCCGGCAGGCGCCGGGGCGGATGGCGCACAGGCCGTGCGCATCGGTCCGCGGTCCTTCGAGTTGCTGCTGCACCTGGTGCGCCGCGCCGGCGAGTACATCGCCAAGGAGGAACTGCTGGCCACCGTCTGGTCCGGCGTGGTGGTGGAGGAGGCCAGCGTCCGCGTGCACATGTCCATGCTGCGCAAGGCGCTGGGCGAGCCGGGCGAGCTCGACGGCTGCCATGAATGGATCTCCACGGTGCCGCAGCGCGGCTACCGCTTCAACGGACGGGTGCGGCGCGAGGCGGTCGAGGGCGACGCCGCGCCGGCCCCGGTCCGGCTGCGCGCCGCGTCGCGCACCTTCGCCGCGCCGCCGACGCTGCTGACCGAGCTGATCGGCCGCGACGCCGACGTGGACACGGTGCTCGGCTCGCTCGACGGCCACCGGCTCGTGACGCTGGTCGGGGCGGGCGGCATCGGCAAGACCAGCGTCGCGACCCGCGCCTCGGAATGCCTCCAGCAGCGCCAGGGCGCGCCGGTGGCCTTCGTCGACCTGGCGCCGCTGATCTCGCAGGACCACGTGCTCAGCACGATGGCGCGGGCGCTGGGCGCCGCGCCGGACATGCCCGACACCATCCAGGCGATCACGCAGACCATCGCCGGCCGCGACGTGCTGCTGGTGATCGACAACTGCGAGCACGTGATCGAGACCTTGGCCGCGCCGGTCCTGCGGCTGCTGGGCGCGTTGCCGGGTCTGCGCATCCTCGCCACCAGCCGCGAGGCGCTGCGCGTGCCCGGGGAACTGGTGCTGCGGCTGGCGCCGCTGGCGGTGCCGGCGGAGGACGCGCCGTCGCTCACCGAAGCCTTGCGCGCGCCCGCGGTGCAGCTGCTGGTGGGCCGCGCGCGCGCGGCCGGCGCGGGACCGTTCCAGGACGCGCAAGGGCCGCTGCTGGCGCGGGTCGCGCGGCAGCTCGACGGCATCCCGCTGGCGATCGAGCTGGTGGCCGCGCGCCTGGCGGTGCAGTCGGTGAGCGAGCTCGCGCTGCGGCTGGACGACCACATCCGGCTCTTCTCCATCGGCAACCGCAGCGCGCTGCCGCGTCATCGCACGCTGGCGGCGGCGCTGGACTGGAGCATCGCGCTGCTCAGCGAGCCCGAGCTGACGATGTTCCGGCGGCTGTCGGTGTTCCGCGGGCGCTTCGACGTCGAGTCGGCGCTGGGCGTCGCGCTGGACGCCGATCCGGAGGAGGCCTTCGAGACCCTGATCGCGCTGGCGGCCAAGTCGCTGGTGTTCTTCGACAGCCAGGATGCGTTCGCGCCGTACCGGCTGCTGGACACCACCCGCAGCTACGCGTCGGCGTTGCTGGCGCAGAGCGACGAACGGGCCGCGCTGCTGCACCGTCACGCGACGGTGATGGTGGAAGTGATGAAGACGGCGACCGCAGACCTGCAGACGCTCAGCGAGCAGGCCTGGGACGATCGCCACGCCTGGCGGCTCAACGACGTGCGCTCGGCGCTAGAGCATTGCCTGGTGCAGGAGACCGACGCCAAGTCCGCGAATGCGCTGGTCATCGCGTCCGCGCCGCTGTGGTTCCACCTATCGCTGGTGGCCGAGTACCAGCACTGGGTGCAGGCCGCGCTGCGGCTGGTCGACGAGCAGGCCGAGCCCGACGTCGAGACGGCGACCTCGCTCTACACGGTGCTGATCACCGCGCTGCTGCACACCGGCGGCAGCGTCGAGGAACTGAACGACGCCTGCGACCGCGCGCTCGCAGGCGCGCTGGCGATCGGCTCGTCGGCGCTGGAGCTGCGGGCGCGGTGGGGACGGTGCACGCATGACATGTTCCGCGGCGAGTACAGCGCGGCCCTGCGTCACGCCCACACGCTGGCGTCGACGGCGACGGCCTGGGCCGACCCGGCGGCGCTGATCCTGTCGCACCGGGTCTGCGCGATGGCCCACCATTTCTGCGGCCGCTTCGACGAGTCGCGCCGTCACAGCGAGGCCGCGCTCGCCGCGGCGACGCCGCGTCGCACCAACGCCAACCTCGTCGGGCCGGACTCGGTCGTCGCCACGAAGGCGCTGTTCTGCCGCACCGCGTGGATCCAGGGGGACGCCGCCGGCGCGCTGACCCTGGCCACCGAGGCGGTCGACCGGGCGCAGGCGATGGGACATTCGGTATCGATGTGCTCGGCGCTCTACGGCGCCTGCGTGGTCGCCCTGTGGGCTGGGGAACATGAGCTCGCCGCGCGCTGGATCCGCCTGATGACCGACGAGGCCCGTCGCCGCGGGCTGACCGGCTGGCTGCGGTATGCGGAGTGGTTCTGGCAGGGCTTGCGGCTGGCCGAGGAGCCGGATCGCGCGGCCTACATCGAGTCGGTCCGCGCCGAGCTGCCGGGCTACGACGCGCCGCGACGCGAGATGCTGGTGACCTTCTGCGCGGAGTGGTTCGACGACGCGCTGGTCGAGCGGCTCGCGCTCGGCGAGGGCCTGTGGTGCGCTCCGGAGATCTGGCGCGCCGCGGGCTGGCGCGACGAGCGGGCGGGCCGGCTGGAAGACGCCGAGCGGCATTACCGCCGTGCCGTCGACGTGGCGCGGGAGCAGGGCACGCGCGGATGGGAACGCCGCGCGGCGGGCAGCCTCGCGGCGCTGTGGGCGTCGCAGGGCAAGGCCGCGCAGGCGCAGGAGCTGCTCGACGCCGCGGGCCGCGGCCCGTCCAACGAATCACCACCATCACGATGACGACGATGAACCGAGGGAGGACGATCTTGATGACGATCCGCATGAAGACAAGGCTGGCGACCGCCGCCGTGATGGCATCGGGACTGCTCGCGACGCCGGCGCTGTGGGCGCAGGCGGCGACGCCCGCGCCGGCATCCGCGCCAGCGCTCGATCCGGACACCGGCCTGCCCGCCGCGCCGGCCTTCGAGTTCCCCGCCGCGCCTGCGGTGGATCCTTTCTGGGCCGAGCGCCGCACCGGCTACCTCACCACCGCCGACGGCGAGCGCCTGCGCTACAGCGTGCTGCTGCCCAAGCGCACCGGCGCCGAACGCGTGCCGGTGATCCTCTTCATCAACGGCTACGACGCCGGCTCGATCGGCGGCATGCCCTACCGGCGCGGCCAGACCGCGCAGCGGCTGGCGCTGGACCGCAGGCTGCTCGAGGCCGGCTACGCCGTGATGGGCCTGAACCCCGCCGGCACCGGCTGCTCGACCGGCACGCTCGAATACATCCGCCCGCAACTGGGCCGGCACGGCGCGGAGGCGGTCGAGTTCGCGGCGGCGCAGGACTGGTCCAACGGCCGCGTGGGGATGATGGGGTTCTCGTACAGCGGCTCGTCGCAGCTGGCGACGGCGCAGTTCCAGCCGCCGCACCTGCGCGCGATCGTGCCCGGCGCGCCGCTGGTCGACTACCGCGAGGCGCTCAACCCCGGCGGCGTGCCGCAGCCCGGCTTCATCACCGGCTTCCGCGTCGTCTTCCGCGCGTGGTGGCAGACCGTCGTGCTGCGCACCGCGCAGGAGGAGGGCGATGCCGCCTGCATCCGGCAGGTGGCCCGCAACCTCGAGAACGAGGAGCCGCATTCGATCATGCAGTTCTTCACCGCGCATCCGCTGCGCGACGAGTACATGAACGGCTTCGACCTGTCGCGCGGCATGGACTGGATCCGCGTGCCGGTGCTGTCGACGGAAGCCTTCCAGGACCAGGCGCTCACGCCGCGCGGCAGCCACTACCAGGCGCGGCTGGACCCGAAGCTGCTGTGGCACGTGCAGTCCAACGGCGCGCATGATTTCTACGATGCACCGGCCTTCCAGGCGACGGCGTTGCGCTTCATCGACCGCTTCGTGAAGGGCGTCGACAACGGCTTCGAGCGCGACACGCCGCGGCTGTCGCTGTGGATGGAGACGACCGGGGGCGCGGCCAAGGACCAGCAGAGCGGCGCATGGGCGCGGGCGGGCTGGACGATCAACCGCGAGGCGATCCGCGAGTCCGACCTGCGGGTCCGCGACTTCCACCTCGCCGAGGGCGGCGTGCTGGCGGACCAGACCGGCGGCGCTGCCGACGGCTTCGACGCGCCGGGCACGGGCGTCGCGGTGAACGACATCCTCGGCAACGCGTTCTGGGGGCCGCTGCCGGCGGACTGGAAGTCGACGAGCCTGGCCTACACCTCCGCGCCGCTGGGCGAGGACCTGCTGGTCTACGGTCCCGGCAGCGCGGACCTCTGGGTCGCGGCCACCGGCGGCGACGCGGACCTGCAGGTCACCGTCACCGAGCTGCGGCCCGACGGCCAGGAGACCTACGTGCAACGCGGATGGCTGCGGCTGTCCAACCGGACGCTGGATCCGGCGCGATCGACGCGGCTGCTGCCGTGGCACGGCGAGCGGCCCCAGGACATCGCCCCGCTGCTGCCCAACCGGCCGGTGCTCGCGCGCGTCGAGGTGCAGAAGATGGGCCACTACTTCCGCAAGGGATCGCGGCTGCGGCTGTGGATCGACACGCCGGCGCAGTCCGGCGGCATGGTCTTCGATCCGTTCTCGCTGCGCCAGCGCCTCCACGTGCTGCACAACGCGCGCCACGACTCGGTCCTGCGGCTGGGCGTGCTCGACGGCGTGCGCGGCCCCGCGGAACGCCCCGCCTGCGGCACGCTGCTGATGCAGCCGTGCCGGCCGGATCCGCTGGCCGGCGCCTCGCACTGACGAGTGCGGCACCTGCCTGCGTCCCCGTGCCCACGGGGACTGGCAGGCAGGTGTGCGGACCAGGCGGCGCGTGCCGATACGCCCGCATTGGTGCCTCGCCGGCAACACGGTGAGAACCGCGGCATGGCTTCCGCCGCCGCCGCGCGATTCCTAGCATGGGGACATCCATTCCAAGGAGAAGCCCATGTTCCGAATCCGCTCCCCTCGCGGCGTCGTGCTGCGCCGCTCGGTGCTGTCCGTGCTCGCCGTCGCGTTCTGCGCGACGCTGTCCACCGGCCTGATCGTCAACGACGCCCATGCGGCGCCGCCCGAACCCAAGGTCTCGGCGCTGATGAACAAGCCGCTCGGCAACCTGCCCGGCCAGGAAGGCCTGATGCTGGTGGTCGAGTACCCGCCCGGCGGCGCCGACCCGGTCCACCGCCATGACGCGCACGGCTTCATCTACGTGCTCGAAGGCTCGATCGTGATGGGCGTGAAGGGCGGCAAGGAAGTGACGCTGCGCCCCGGCGAGACCTTTTACGAAGGCCCCGCCGACATCCACACCGTCGGCCGCAACGCCAGCACGACCAAGCCGGCGAAGTTCGTCGTCTTCCTGGTCAAGAAGCAGGGCGTCGATGCCGTGCTGCCCGCGCACTGATGCCGCACCCGGCACGCCATGACGGGCCCGCGACGGGCAGGAGACCACGATGAAGCTGTACTACATGACCGGCGCCGGCTCGCTGGCGAGCCACATCGCGCTGGAGTGGGCGGGCGGCGGCTACGAGGCCGTGCGCATGACGCGGTCGCGGCTGCGCTCGCCGGAGTTCCTCGTGCTGAGCCCGATGGGCACCGTGCCGGTGCTGCTGGATGAGGATTTGTGCCTGACGGAAAGCGTGGCGATCCTGGCGCACATCGCCGATGTCTACCCGGCCGCCGGCCTGTGGGGCGGGGCCGGCGCGAGCGGCCGCGCGAGGACGCTGCAGTGGCTGGCCTTCCTCAACTCGGAAGTGCACAAGGCCTTCGCGCCGATCTTCTATCCGGAGCGCTTCCGCTTCGGCGACGCGAACGCCGACGCGAACGTCGATGACATCGCCGCCGTCGCGCGCGATCGCGTGCGCACGCTGCTCGGGCGCATCGAGTCCCAGCTGGCGGGCCTGTCCTGGCTGACCGGCGAGCGCTCGATCGCCGACGCCTACCTGTTCGTGATGCTGCGCTGGGCGCTGACGACCAAGATCGGCCTGGCGGAGTTCCCGGACCTGGCCGCCTTCCTGCGCCGGCTGCATGAGGACCGGGGCGTGCGCGCCGCGCTGGCGGTCGAGGAACGATTGACCGGCACGCCCGCGCCGGGCCGGCCGGACGTGAGTCTGCCGGCGCCGGGCAGGGGCTCGCTGCTGGCGGAGATCGTCGGCGTCGTCGAGTACCGCGAAGGCGAGGGCGTGCCGCAGGAGGTCCGCCGCGGCGCGGTGGAGGTCGTCGTCGGCGAGGCCGACGTCGTGATCTCCTGGAGCGACGAGCAGTACCGCGGTCAGGCGGCGATGCCGCTCGCGCTGTTCACCCGCTACCTCGGCGACGGCGCGATCCGCGTCTGATCGTTCGCGGACCCGCGGCGCGGGTCCGCCCCGCTCATTCCTGGTCTCTTCCTTGTCTCTGTCTCGTTCCTTCCTTCTTCTCTCCCTTCCACTCTTTCGGAGCACGGCCATGGCCCACGGAATCGCCCGCATCGGGCAGGATCGTTATCGCACCCACATCGAGCTCGGCGCGCACACGCTCGTCGCGGACGAGCCCGAGGTGCTCGGCGGCGCGTACGCCGGTCCCGCGCCCTACGACCTGCTGCTGGCCAGCCTCGGGGCCTGCACGGCGATCACGCTGCGCATGTACGCCGACCGCAAGACCTGGCCCCTCGAGTCGCTCGAGGTCGATCTGCAATGGCGGCAGGAGGAGGACGGCCCCCGCGTCGTGCGCACGCTGCGCATCGCGGGCCTGGACGAGGCGCAGCGCGAGCGCCTCGCCGAGATCGCCGAACGCACGCCGGTCACGCTGACGCTGCTGGGCGGCGTCTCGATCGACACCTACCTCGGCTGAGGCGCGAGCGACATGCCGACCCGCGGCTTCAGTTTCGTGAACGCGCATGGCCAGCGTCTGGCCGGCAAGGTGGAGATGCCGGAGCGCGTGGTGCGCGGCTGGGCGCTGCTGGCGCACTGCTTCAGTTGCGGCAAGGACAGCCGCACGGCGGTCGCGCTGGCGCGCGGCCTGGCCGCGCAGGGCATCGGGGTGCTGCGCTTCGATTTCTCGGGCCTCGGCGGCAGCGATGGCCATTTCGACGACACGAGCTTCACGCTCAACGTGGAGGACCTCGTCGCGGCCGGCGAGGCGATGGCCGAGGCGGGCATGCCGGCGGCGCTGCTGATCGGGCACAGCCTCGGTGGCACGGCGGTGCTGACGGCAGCATCGCGGATGCCGTCGGTGCGCGCGGTGGCGACGATCGGCGCGCCGTTCGACGCGTCGCATCTGCTCGGCCATGCGACCGCGCAGGACCTGCAGGCGCTCGACGAGCACGGCGCGATCGAGCTGCTGCTCGGCGGGTTTCCGGTGCGCATCGGCAAGGCCTTCGTCGAAGACCTGCGTCTGCACGATGCCGGCCGGCGGTTGGCCGAGTTGAAGGTGCCGCTGATGATCCTGCACAGCCCGATGGATCAGGTCGTCGACATCGAGAACGCCAGCCGCATCTTCCTGGCCGCCCACCATTCGAAGAGCTTCGTCTCGCTGGACAAGGCGGACCATCTGATGCGCGACCACGCCGATGCCGTGCACGCGAGCGCCTGCGTCGCGGCCTGGGCGATCCGCTACCTCCACGATCCGCAGCCGATGGCAGTGCCGTCGCCCGACGCCGAGGCAGAGGAAACCGGACTCGGCAAGTTCCAGCTGGCACTGCAGTCGGGCGGCTCGCGGTGGCTGGCGGATGAGCCGGAGTCGGCCGGCGGCCTCGGGTCGGGACCGTCGCCCTACAACCTGCTGTCGTCGGCGCTTGCGGCCTGCACGACGATGACGATCCGCCACTTCGCCGAGCTCAAGGGATGGCAGATCGGACGCATCCGCACGGGCGTCAGCCATCGCAAGCGCAAGGACGCGGTGCCGGCCGACGAGTTCTCCCGGCACATCACGATCGAGGGCGAGCTCGATGACGAGCAGCGCGCACGGTTGGTGGAGGTCGCGCAGCGGTGCCCGGTTCACCGCACGCTGGAAGCAGGCGCAGTGTTCAGTGAGCCGACGATCGACGGCTGAGGAATGCCTTGCCTGCGAAGTCCGGGGCGTTGGCCGCAGATGCATGGGGCCTTGCCGGCAAGCGGCAAAACCCCAAGCATCTCCGTCCCCAACCAGTCGCTGACTGCCACCAGGCAGTGCCGGACTGCCACCAGACAGTGCCGGACTGCCACCAGGCAGTGGCGGACTGTCATGGGCAGTCGCGGACTGCGACGAGTTCACTGCCAGCCGAAACGCTCTTCCACCTCGAAGAGCACATCCTCCGGCTTCGGTGCCGGGGTGGGATCGCCTTCGATATGCGCGTAGCGGATCACGCCATCGGGGCCGACCACATAGGTCGCCGGCACAGGCAGCACCCACAGGCCGTTGCCGTTGAGCACCGGCACGTCGATGCCGTTGGCCGCGTACAGGTCCACCGCATCGGGCGACAAGGTGAACGAGATGCCGAAACCATTCGCGGCAGCCAGCTCCGGATCGCTCAGCACGGCGAAGTCCACGCCGTTGTCGACCACGGTGCGGTCCGTCAATTCCGGCGATTGCGGCGAGACCGCGATCAGCGTCGTGTTCAGCGCGCGCAGTTCGTCGCCGTACTCGCGCCAGTGGCGCAGCAGCAGGCTGCAGGCGCGGCACCAGCCGCCCCGGATGAAGAGCACGATCGCCGGGCCGTTGCGCCAGGCGTCCGGCAACGCGACCGTCCCGCCGCGCGCATCGAGCAGCGCGCCATACGGCGCCGCGTCACCGGCGCGCAGCGCGCGGACGCCGATGCCGGTCGAGCGCAGCAGCTCGGCCGCCGCATCGGGCGCCGCATACGGACTGCCGAAGGTGGCCTGAGGCGCCGTGGCTGCGGGCGCCGGGATGGAAGAGGAAGAGGAAGAGGCGGAAGAGGAGGAGGGGATGGAAGTGATCGTCGAAGTGGAGGAAGGAGCGGGGGGCGAAATCGGGAAGTTCATGGCGATGCCTCGTTGGTGCTGCGGAAGCCGATGCGCAGGTGGCTGTCGTCGCAGAAGGGTTTGTTGCGGCTGGCGCCGCAGCGGCACAGCGTGGCCGAGGTGCAGCGTTCGACGGTGCGGCCGGTGCCGCTGATGATCTCGAGCGCGCCGCGGATCTCCAGCGGGCCGTCGATCTGCGGGGAGATCTCCAGTGGACCGTCCCGCACCGTCAGCGCGGCCGTGTTGCCGCTGATCGGCTCACCGGTGGCTTCGAAGCCGATGCGGCGGTGCGAGTTGTCACAGAAGGGCTTGCGCCGGGAGTGGCCGCAGCGGCACAGCGTGGCGCGGTGGCCGACCGCCGTCCCGATCGGGGCGACGGGCGTGGTCTCGTCGCGGTCGAGGACGATGCGCGCGCGCACGGCGTAGGGGCCGTTCTCCCGCACCGACAGCAGGTTGACCGGTGGTGCCTGTTCGGGCGCGCCCCCGTCGAGGCGGCGATAGCTCAAGGCCCCCGACGGACAGTTGCGGATGACGGCGATCAGGTCCTGCAACGGCGTCATCGCGGGCCGGATCCACGGCCCGTCGACGTCGGCGAGGAAGGTCGCCGGCGCGCCGGTGACGCACTGCCGCGTATGGATGCAGCGGTTGCCGTCGAAGCGCACTTCCAGCCAGGCGCTGCAGGCGCGCTCGACCGGATGCGGCCCGGAGGGCGCCGCGATCTCCGGCGCCGTCACGGGGAGCGCCGGCGCGGCGGGCTGGGCGGGCAGGGGCGAGTCCATGGCGGCGCTCCCGTCAGAGCACGGACTTCAGCGACTGCTCGCCTTCCTCGGCGGCCAGCGCGCGTTGCACCGCCGGGTCCTCGTGCATGCGGGCGCGGAACGCGCGCAGGTTGCCGAGGTCCGAGAGGTCGATGCCCTTGGACAGGGCCCAGCGGATCAGCACGAAGAGGTAGGGATCGGCGACCGAGCGCTCGCCCGTGAGCCAGTCGCGATCCTCGAGCTGCGCGTCCAGGCGTTCCAGGTAGTGCCGCACGTGGATGCGCGCCCTCTCTGCGAGCGGCGCGGCGGCGTCGGCGTCCTCCAGGAAGCGCCCGGGCTGGAAGATGGGTTTGAAGGCCTTGTGCACGTCGGAGTTCAAGAAGGCCAGCCAGCGCATCACCTCGGCCCGTCCGCGCGCGCTGCCGTCGCCCAGCAGGCCGGACTCCGGATGCAGGTCGCCGAGGTAGCCGAGGATGGCGACGTTCTCGGTCAGCGAGAAGTCGTCGTGCGTCAGCAGCGGCACGGTGCCGCCGGGATTGATGGCGAGGTAGTCCGGCGTCTTGATGCTGGCCAGGCTCATGCGCACGGTCTCGTACGGACGCGCGATCCACTCGAGCACGATGTGACCGGCGAGCGAGCAGGCGCCGGGAAAGTAGTACAGCTTCATGGGGCACTCCGTTGGGGGTGCCTCCCGCCCGCGCATTCGTCGTGTGGCTGACCGGCATTTGCGGGGACGCCGCGCCAGCGTGGGTTGGTCCCGTGCACGAACGGATGGAAAGTGCACGCCCGTTACAGCCGCCTCGACGAACTGACACCCGTCATCTTCGTCGCGACGGGCAGGAGGCATTGATGGGTGGACTCAGGTCGTCTGCGTGGCGAGCCAGTCGCGGAAGGTGACCTTGCCCAGGCGCGGCGTCCTGCCGGCGGTGGGGACCAGCGTCGTGTCGTCCAGCGCGGCGCCGAAGTACAGCGCGGCGGAGTCGCCCTTGACGTGGCGCGGATCCTTCTTCGTGTCGAGGTAGAGCGCGATGAGCTCGTGCAGCCGGAAGGCCTCCGGACCGGCGATCTCCTGCGTGCCGTTGAGCGGCTGGCCGACGGTGGCGTCGAACATCGCGTCGGCGACGTCGTCCGAGGAGATCGGCTGGATCTTCGCGGTCGGCAGCGTGACCTCGTCGCCGACGGTCGACGACTGCGCGATGCCGCCGGCGAACTCGAAGAACTGCGTCGAGTGCACGATCGTGTAGGGGATCTTCGCGGCCTTGATCAGGTCTTCCTGGACCTGCTTGCCGCGGAAGTAGCCGCTGGCCTGCAGGCGCTCGGTGCCGACGACCGACAGCGCGATGTGGTGCTTGACGCCGGCCTTGGCTTCGGCGGCCAGCAGGTTGCGGCCCGAGGTGGTGAAGAAGGTCATCACGGCCTCGTCCGCGAACGACGGCGAGTTGGCGACGTCGACCACGACGCTCGCGCCGGCCAGCGCGGCATCGACGCCCTCGCCGGTGATCGTGTTCACGCCGGTGTTGGGCGAGCCCACGACGACCTCATGGCCCGCGGCCTTCAGGCGCGCGACGAGCTTCGAACCGATCAGGCCGGTTCCGCCGATGACGACAACTTTCATTTCAGACTCCTGCTGGTGGGAAAAAGGGCGGGGCTTGCGGCGGCTTCCGCGACGGCGCCCGCGGGAAAAGGGGTGGGAACCCCTTTGATTCAAACGGGTCAGGCCAGACCGGCCTTGTCCAGGCCGAGCGCCGCGTCCGACGCGCCCGGCACCGCCTTGAAGGCGATGTTCAGGCGGCTCCAGGCGTTGCTGGACATGACCAGGAAGGTCAGGTCGACGATCTCCTGCTCGTTGAGCTGCGTGCGCACGCGCTCGTAGATCTCGTCGGAGACGCCCTGCTCGGGGATGCGGGTGAGCACCTCGGCCCAGGCCAGCGAGGCGCGCTCGCGCGGCACGAACAGCGTGGACTCGCGCCACGAGGCCAGGTGGTGCAGGCGCAGTTCGCGCTCGCCGGCGATGCGGGCCTGCTTGACGTGCATGTCCAGGCAGAAGGCGCAGCCGTTGAGCTGGGAGATGCGCACGGTGACCAGGTTGCGGATCGTCTCGTCGATCGCGCCGGCCTTCACGGCGTTGTTGAACTCGATGTACTTCTTGAAGAGCTCGGGCGACTGCTGCATGAAGTTGATGCGCTGGGTCATGATGGGTCCTGGTGACGGCCGATGAGGTCGACGGGGTCGACGGGTCGATGAGGCCGATGGAATCGGGGATCCGGGCGATCGCGGGCGATCGGTCCGGTGTGCGTCGCGGTGCGGTGACCGACGGAACGGATGCTAGGGATCGCGTCGCCGCGCCGGTAGCCGGCCAGGCATCAACGCACTGTTGCCTGCGATTCACGAATGCGTCCGATCCCGCCGCCGCGCGAGGGCAGCGCTGCGGCGATGTGGTCGATGAACACGCGCACGCGGGTTGGCATGTGCGTGCGGCGCGGGTAGCAGAGCTCGTAGCCGGCGTCCTCGACGGCGTGGTCCTCCAGGCAGCGCACCAGGGAGCCGTCGGCCAGCCGGTCGCGCACCAGATGGCCGGGCAGCTGCCCGATGCCCAGGCCCTCGCCGACGGCGCGCGCGAGCAGTTCGTCGTCGTTGACGATGTGGCGGGGCGTCACGCGCTGCCGCAGCAGCCGGCCCTGGACGCTGAATTCCCAGTCCTGCAGCCGGCCGTTGGGTAGACGGCGCCCGACGCAGCGGTGTCGCCGCAGGTCCTCGGGTGTCAACGGCACGCCGTGCCAGTGGAAGTAGGACGGCGTGGCGCAGACGGTCAGGTCCAGCGGCATCAGGCGTCGCGCGACCACGTGGCCGTCGGCCAGCGGGCCGCGCTGGAAGCGCACGTCGATGCGGTCATCGATGAAGTTGACCGGCATGTCGTCGAGGACCACGTCCAGTCCGATGCCCGGATACGCCGACTGGAAGGCGGGCAGCAGCGGCGCGATCACGCGGCGGCCGAAATCGACCTCCGCGCCGATGCGCAAGGTGCCCTGCGGCGGGCCGTCGCGCAGCTCGCGCAGCAGCTCGAAGGCCTGGCCGATCTGCTCGATCCCGGGTCGGCATTGGTCATGCAACAGCTCGCCCTCCGATGTCAGGGACAGGCTGCGCGTCGTGCGCCGCAGCAGCCGCACGCCGAGATGCTCCTCCAGCCGCTTCACGCTGCGGCTGACCGCGGAGCGGTCGACGCCGAGGCGGGAAGCCGCCTTCGCGAAGCTGCCCTCGATCACGACGGCCATGAAGGCGACGAGGTTGGCGTAGCTGGTCGAGAAGGAAGCAGGCAGCGGATCGTGGGCGGACGGGTCATCCATGGCGGTGGGGCGGCGTGAGGTAGAGATCGCCGCTACCGACAAGACGACGCAGGGCGCCCGGTTGTGACATCCACGCTCGGACGTCGCATTGGTTCCGGCGGAGCAACGCTGTGGGGACGCGCGGCGGGCTACCGCGCGGGGAGGGGGATTCCTAGCATCCGTCTGCGTCTCGCCGATGGTGGCGGGACCGGTTGTCCCTCTCCACCAAGGAAGCACCCATGTCCGAACGCATCAACTACATGAAGCAGTCGCCCGAGCTGTTCAAGAAACTGGTCGAGCTCGCGCAGACCGCCCACGCCGGCTCGATCGAACCGGCGATCAACGAGCTGATCGCGCTGCGCGCCTCGCAGATCAACGGCTGCGGCTTCTGCGTCGACATGCACGTCAAGCAGGCTCATCTGCTCGGTGAACGCGAGCTGCGCCTGCACCACGTCGCGACCTGGCGCGAGTCGGCGCTGTTCTCGCCGCGCGAGCGCGCCAGCCTGGCCTGGACCGAGTTCCTCACCCGCCTGCCCGACGGCGGCGTGCCCGACGACGTCTATGAACGCGTGCGGACCCAGCTCAGCGAGCAGGAGATCGTCGACCTGACCTATCTCGTGATGCTGATCAATGCCTGGAATCGCGCCAATGTTGCCTTCCATATTCCTCCGGGTGCCTGGGACAAGACCTTCGGTCTGGACAAGGCCAAGCTCAAGTAAGCGCACCGGCCCGGCGCGCCTCGCCGGGCCCCGCCCACGCAGGAGCCTCCGATGCTGGCCTGGCCCTTCTTCCTCCACACGCCCGCGGACTTCGCGCCAGGCGCGGCCGCGGCAGTGAGCGAGCGCGCGCGCTGCTTCGTCGAGGCGGCCTTCCGCCGCATCGAGGCGCAGCGGCTCGACGACCTCGTCCAGAGCTACCGCCGCAGCGGCGGGCTGATCGAGGCCAACACGCTCGCGCTGCACCTGCGCGAGCGCTGCGACCAGCCGATCTCCCGTCTCGCGCGCTGGATCGTCGGTCGCGACATCGTCGTCGTGGCCGGGCACGGCGCGCTGCTGGTGCCGCTGTTCCAGTTCGACGCCGCCACGGGCGAGGTGCTCGTCGTCGTCCGCCAGGTGCTCGACGAACTCAACGGCGCCTTCGATGATCGCGAGGTCGCCGACTGGTTCGTCCAACCCAATTGCTGGATCGACGATCACTGGCCGCTCGATCTGCTGCGGAGCGATCCGGCCGCCGTGGTCGAGGCGGCGCGCGCCGACCGGTTCATCGCCCGAGGTTGAGTCCGAAGCCAAGGCCGAAGCCGAGGCTGAGCTCAGCGCGGCACGAAGCCCCGCCTCGGCGGGGCTTCCTTCATTTCCCGATCCGCTCGAGCGCGTCCGCGACGCCGGCGCCGTAGTCCGGATCCACCGTCGTGCAGTTGACGACGTGGCGCTGCCGCACCGCCTCGCTCGCGCCGGCGATCGAGCGCGCGGTGTTGTCGAAGAGGCGCTGACGCTCCTCCGCCGACATCAGCTGGAACAGCGCCCGCGGCTGCGACCAGTAGTCCTCGTCCACGCGGTGGTCCCAATGCCAGGCCTCGCCGTGCAGCGCCAGCGGCGGATCGGACTGCAGCGGGCTGTCTTCCCACTCGCCCATGCTGTTGGGCACATAGCCCGGGATGCGGCCCTTGTTGCCGTCCACGCGCATGCCACCGTCGCGGTGGTAGGTGTGGAACGGGCAGCGCGGCGCGTTGACCGGGATCTGATGCGCGTTGACGCCCAGGCGGTATCGCTGCGCATCGCCGTAGCTGAACAGCCGCGCCTGCAGCATCTTGTCCGGCGACACGCCGATGCCCGGCACCAGGTTGGCCGGCGAGAACGCCGCCTGCTCGACCTCGGCGAAGTAGTTCTCAGGGTTGCGGTTGAGTTCCAGCACGCCGACCTCGATCAGCGGGTAGTCGGCATGCGGCCACACCTTGGTCAGGTCGAACGGGTGGAAAGGACTCTGCGCCGCCTGCTGCTCCGTCATGACCTGGATGAACATCGTCCAGCGCGGGAAGTCGCCGCGCTCGATCGCGTCGAAGAGGTCGCGCTGCGCGCTCTCCCGATCGTTGGCGATGATCTCGGCCGCCTGCGCGTCGGTCAGGTTGCGAATGCCCTGCTGCGTCTTGAGCGTGAACTTGACCCAGACCCGTTCGTCCTGCGCGTTGATCAGGCTGAAGGTGTGGCTGCCGAAGCCGTGCATGTGGCGATGGCCGTCGGGCAGACCGCGGTCGCTCATCACGATCGTGACCTGGTGCATCGCCTCCGGCAGCAGCGTCCAGAAGTCCCAGTTGTTCTGCGCGCTGCGCAGGTTGGTGCGCGGATCGCGCTTGACCGCATGGTTCAGGTCCGGGAAGCGCAACGGGTCGCGCATGAAGAAGACCGGCGTGTTGTTGCCGACCAGGTCCCAGTTGCCTTCCTCGGTGTAGAACTTCATCGCGAAGCCGCGGATGTCGCGCTCGGCATCGGCCGCGCCGCGCTCGCCGGCAACCGTCGAGAAGCGCAGGAAGACCTCGGTCCGCTTGCCGATCTCGGAGAACAGCCGGGCCTTCGTGAAGCGCCGGATGTCGTGCGTGACCGTGAAGTGGCCGTAGGCGCCCGAGCCCTTGGCGTGCATGCGGCGCTCGGGGATGACCTCGCGGTCGAAGTGGGCCAGCTTTTCGATCAGCCAGAGGTCCTGCAGGAGCGCGGGACCGCGCGGACCGGCCGTGGCGATGTTGAGGTTGTCGGCGACCGGCGCGCCGTTGGCGTGGGTGAGTTTCTTCATGTGGGGCTGCTTGAGAGCCCGTGGCGGAAGCGCTCATGGCCGCCTCCGTCGCGGGGCAGGGGTGGAAACGGATCGGACCCGGGGGTCAGGTCTCGACCCGGACGGTGCTGGCGATGCCCTCGCGGGCCATCTTGGCGTAGGGGCAGATGCGCTCGGTCTCGCGCACCAGGCGCTCGGCGGACGTGCGGTCGTGGCCGGGCAGCTTGACGACGAGGTCCGCGGTGATGGTGTGCCGCCCGTCGACCGGATCGCGCCCGAAGGCGACGGTCACGTGCACCGCGCAGTCGTCGATCGCGATGCCGTGCCGCGCGGCGAGCAGGTTCAGCGCGCCGTGGAAGCAGGCGCCGTAGCCGGCGGCGAAGAGCTGCTCGGGATTGGTGCCGCCGCCGTCGCCGCCCATCTCCTCGGGCAGGC
Source organism: Mitsuaria sp. MSU3D (assembly GCF_056867975.1). Lineage (NCBI taxonomy): Bacteria > Pseudomonadati > Pseudomonadota > Betaproteobacteria > Burkholderiales > Sphaerotilaceae > Roseateles > Mitsuaria sp. MSU3D. The sequence goes on from NZ_CP200314.1 coordinate 346,612, forward strand.
GCAGCACGATGTCGAGCGCGCCGTCGTCCGACCGGATGCACCCGGAGGCGCGCGCGTGGCGCGCCTCGCCGCCCGAGACGCGGACGGTGGTCACATACAGGGCTTGGAACTCGGCGCCGCGGTAGGCGTCGAGCAGGCTGGTCGGCGGAGGGCGCAGGTCGGTCACGATGTTGTTTCGGTGCGAGGAGTGCGAGGAATGCGAGGAATGCGAGGAGTGCGGCGAGTGCCAGGCGTGCACGCCGGCATGCAGGGCACGCGGGCGGGCGGTGCGGGGCGTTCGATGAATGCTAGGAACGGCGATGCCTACGCGCCAGCCATCCCGGGGCCATCACACTGTTGACTGCGCCGCACCAATGGCGGCGGATGTCGCCGATGGCAGCGACGCGAGGTCGAGGAAACCGTCCGCGCACTGCAGCTCCGACGCGCGGATGGCCGCGGTCATGTGGTCGACGAAGACGCGGATCCGCGACGGCAGGTGCTGCCGGCTGAGGTAGCAGATGTAGTGGCCGCGGTCGTCGGGCGCGTACTCCGGCATGCAAACGAGCAGACGCCCCTCGCGCAGCAGCTGGCAGACCTGGTAGCCGGCGAGCTGCGCCAGCCCCTGGCCTTGCAGCACGGCCTGCAGCACGAGGTCCGCATCGTTGAAGGTGATGCGGGACTGCGGCGCGAACTTGCGCAGCTCGCCCTGGACCTTGAACTCCCATTCGAACACCCGGCCCGAGGCGGCACGGAAGTTCACGCAGTCGTGCTGCGCCAGCGCCTCGATCGACGTCGGCATGCCGCGCGCGCGGACGTAGGCCGGCGAGGCGCAGACCAGCAGCTGCATCGGCACGATCTGCCGCGCGATGATCTGGCTGTCTTCCATGCGGCCGTTGCGGAAGGCGACGTCGACGCGGTCCGAGGTGAAGTCCGCCGGCGCGTCGCTGAGCACCAGGTCCAGCGTGACGTCGGGATAACGCGCGCTGAATTCGCGCAGCAGCGGCGCCACGATGCGCCGGCCGAAGTCGACCGTGGCGCAGATGCGCAGCCGCCCGCTGGGCGGTCCGTCGCGCAGCTCGCGCAGGTCCTCGAGCGCCTGCGAGATCTGCGCCACGCCGGGCTGGCAGCGCCCGTGGAAGAGCTCGCCCTCGCGCGTCAGCGCCAGGCTGCGCGTGGTGCGGCTCAGCAGCCGTGCGCCCAGCTGGGTCTCCAGCTTCTGGATGGCGCGGCTGACCGCGGAACGGCCGATGCCGAGCCGATCGCCGGCCTTGGCGAAGCTGCCCTCGGCGACGACGGTCATGAAGGCGACGACGCCGGCATAGCTCGTGGCGAAGCTGGACGCGAGCGCGTCCGGCGAGGTCGATGAGGTCGATGAGGTCGAGGAGGTCGATGAGGCCGACAGGGTCGACGAGGAAGAGGCGTTGGATGAGGGAACTGACATGGCGTCTCGGACCTGTACTGCGTGTCGTTGGGCCGCGCCACTATGCGGGATGCCGTCGCCGCGATTGGTGTTCGTCGGGCAACACAGAGACGACTCGCCGAGGGCTGGCCGCGATCGGACCGGATTCCTACATTTCGCTCAACACATCGACGCTCGGCCCCTCGTCATCGGATGAACGACGGGGACAGACGATGTGCGATCCCTCCATCACCCACAAGGAATCCACCCATGATCACGAACGAAATCGACCTGTCCGGCGGCGCGTCCCGCCGCCGCCTGCTGATCGGCAGCGGCACGACCGCGCTGGCCGCGGCGGCGCTGACGATGGCCGCCGCGCATGGCGCATCCGCCGCCGGCGGCTCGGGCTCCAGCCAGAGCTCGGGCGGGGCCGCCGGGTCCTCGTCGTACATCACGACGAAGGACGGCGTGCAGCTGTACTACAAGGACTGGGGGCCGAAGACCGGCCAGCCCATCGTCTTCAGCCACGGCTGGCCGCTGAGCTCCGACAGCTGGGATGCGCAGATGGTGTACTTCGCCGATCGCGGCTTCCGCGTCGTGGCGCATGACCGCCGCGGCCATGGCCGCTCCAGCCAGCCGTGGGACGGTCATGACATGGACCACTATGCCGACGACCTGGCGGCCGTGGTGGAAGCGCTGGACCTGCGCAACGCGGTGCACGTGGGCTTCTCGACCGGCGGCGGCGAAGTGGCGCGCTACATCGGCCGTCATGGCACGAAGCGCGTGGCCAGGATCGCATTGATTTCGGCCGTGCCACCGCTGATGGCGAAGGGCCCCACCAATCCGGACGGCGTGCCGATCGCGGCCTTCGACGAGTCGCGCGCCGCGCTGCTGAAGAACCGCGCGCAGTTCTTCAAGGACGTCCCGTCGGGCCCGTTCTACGGCTTCAACCGTCCGGGCGCCAAGCCGTCGCAGGGGATGATCGATTACTGGTGGCTGCAAGGCATGCAGGGCAGCCACAAGGCTGTGTACGACTCGATCAAGGCGTTCTCGGAAACCGACTTCCGCGAGGACCTGAAGAAGTTCGACAAGCCCACGCTGGTGGTGCACGGCGACGACGACCAGGTCGTGCCGATCGACGTCGGCGGCCGCCGCACCGCGCAACTGGTCAAGGGCGCGAAGTTCATCGTCTACACGGGCGCGCCGCACGGTCTGGCGGAGACGCATGCGGACCGGCTGAACGCGGACCTGCTGAGCTTCATCCAGTCGTGATCGGACATCGGCCGCCCCGGCGGCCGTGCCGAGTCTCCTGCCGCGTCTCTTCTTCTCCTCATTTCCTCACGATCATGAACACCACTTCCCAAATCCTGCGGGGCTTCTCGATCCCGGCGCTGCTGGTGCTCGGGGCGCTGGCCGCGATGCTGGCCCTCCCGCTGCGCGCCGAAGCTGCCGCTACCGCCAAGGGCGCCAGGTCGGAGCCGTCCGGCAAGACCGCCGAGCCGCGCCCGACCATCGTGCTGGTGCACGGCGCCTTCGCCGACGCGTCCAGCTGGAACCACGTGGCGCGTCGTCTGCGCGGCCAGGGTTATGCCGTGACGGCCATCGCGAACCCGCTGCGCGGTGTGGCCAGCGACGCGCGCTACACGGCCCGCGTGCTCGACGGCATCAGCGGTCCCGTGGTGCTGGTCGGTCATTCCTATGGCGGCTCGGTGATCAGCGCGGCGGCCGTGGGCAAGCCCAACGTGAAGGCGCTCGTGTTCGTGGCGGCCTTTGCGCCGGACGCCGGCGAGAGCTGCGCCTCGTTGTCGGGCAAGTTCCCCGGCAGCTCGCTGGGCGGCGCGCTGGCCGCAGCCGTGCCGCAGGACGGCGGCGCTTCGGATCTCTACATCCGGCAGGACCGCTTCTGGCAGCAGTTCGCCGCGGACGTCCCGGAAGGCGACGCGCTGCTGATGGCGGTCGGTCAACGCCCGATCACCGACGCCGCGCTGAACGAACCCACCGGCGAGATCGGCTCGGCGTGGAAGACGCTGCCGTCGTACTTCGTCTTCGGCACCGACGACAGGAACATCCCGTCGGCCGCGCTGGCGTGGATGGCCGAACGCGCGAACTCGCGCGGCACGGTGTCCATTCCTTCGGCCTCGCATGTGCCGATGATCAGCCATCCGGAGACGGTCACGAAGGTGATCGTCCAGGCGGCGCGCGGCGGGTGAGGGGCCGCGGATCCCAGTGCCTCAGAAGCCCGGGATCCGCGATTCGCGATTCGCGATCCGAGATCCTGGGGAACTGAGCTGCTGAGCTATCGCGTTGCCGAAGTCCAGTGCTCAGAAGCGTTCGCCGACGAGCGATTCGCTGTGATGCCACATCCGCGCCGCAGCTGCGGGATCGAGTGCGATCGCGCTGACGCCTTCGGCCAGCGGGCTCGCGGACGCATCGACGACGTCGGACACGTGGCAGTTCTCGCAATAGCGTCCGCCGACCTCGTCGGCCGGCGCGACGAAGCCCGCCCACACCGAGGTCGCGGCGCCTTGCTCGACGCTCTTCCACTGGAAGGGCGGCTCGCCCTGCGCCGTGAGGCTCGCGCTGATCTGCGCCACGGCCTGGTCCATGACGTCCTGGCCGATGTGTCGGCCCAGCCCGGTGCGGATCGTGCCGGGATGGACCGCCGAGGCGCGCACGCCGCGATCGCGGTGGCGCCGGTCGAACTCGACGGCGAACAGCACGTTGGCGAGCTTGGAGCGGGCGTAGGCGAGTTGCGAGTGGTAGTCCGAGCGCTCGACGTTGAGGTCGTCGAAGTCGCCGTCGGCCGCGCGGTGCGAGGACGAGGCGACGACGACCAGCCGGCTGCCCGCGCCCATCAGGGACGCGATCCGGTTGATCAGCACGAAGTGCCCGAGGTGGTTCGTCGCCAGCTGCATCTCGAGGCCGTCGTCGGTGCGGGCGAAGGGCGTGGCCATCACGCCCGCGTTGGCGACGACGACGTCGAAGGGCTGCGCGCGCTGCAGCAGGGCCTGCGCGCAGCCGCGCACGCTGGCCAGCGAGGCCAGGTTGAGCGGGACCAGGTCGAGCCCGCCGCCATCGCGAGCGGCCTCGCGCACGACGGCGGTCGCCGCGGCGGCCTGGTCGGGCGAGCGCACCGCGCCGACGACGCGCGCGCCGCGGGCGACGAGCACGCGGGCGGTTTCGATGCCCAGGCCGGACGAGGCGCCGGTGAGCAGGACGTGACGTCCGCGCAGGTCGAGGTCGCCGAGCACGTCGTCGGCGGTGGAGCGGGCGTCGAAGACGTTGAGGCCGTTGGCGCCTTCAACGGCGGCCACGCGAGAAGGTGGGAATTGCAAGGGGTTTGTCATGGCGGGAATTGTGGAAGTCGGGGCCCGGTCGCAGGCGCTCGCATTGGTGCGTGCGCGGCAACACAGTCGTGACACGCAACGGGGCCGCGCAAGGCCTGGTGTCCGTGCGCGGCCCCGTATCCGTCGGCGTCTGGGGTCAGAGCAGGCTCATGCCGCCGTCCACCAGCAGGTTGACGCCGGTGATGAAGCTGCTGTCCTCGCTCGCGAGGAACAGCGCGGCGCGGGCGAGTTCCTCGGGGCGTCCGAATCGTCCCAGCGGGATCGCCGCGGACACGGTCTTCTCGAACTCGGCCTTGTTCTGCGGATCCACGCCCAGCTTCTCGAGGATGGGCGTGTCGACGGGTCCGGGGCTGATGACGTTCACCCGGATGCGGCGGTCTTTGAGCTCGATGGACCAGCTGCGCGCGAACGCTTCGATCGCGGCCTTGCTGCCGGCGTAGACGACGTGGTTCTCCATGTACTTCGTGCCGGCGATGGAGCTGACCAGCACGATGGCGCCGCCGTCGGACATCAGCGGCACGGCCCTGGTCACGCCGAAGAACACGCCGCGCGCGTTGGTGGCGAAGTGCGCATCGAAGTCCTCCGGCGTCACCGCGGACGAAGGCTGAAGCACGGCCATCCCGGCGTTGGCGACGTAGATGTCGATGCGGCCGTGGGTCCGCGCGATGTGGTCGACCACCCGGTCGTGCGTCGCCAGGTCGGCGACGTCGCCGACGACGCCCGTCGCGCGCGGGCCGAGCCGGGTCAGTGCGGCGTCGACGGCGTCCGCGCGGCGGCCGACGATGACGACGGACGCGCCGGCCTCGACGAACGCCTGCGCGGTGGCCAGGCCGATGCCGCTGTTGCCGCCGGTCACGACGGCGACTTTGCCTTCCAGTTTCTTCACGGGGGATTCCTTTCCGGTGTGGTGCTGCTTGAGGACGACCGCGGGCGTTTCGAGGCCGCGCGGCATGGCGATCACTCTAGACAGCGGGATGCCCGTCCACTAGCCGGTGGGGAGGAACAGGCGCTGTTCCTGGAAGGAGGTAATCCATGGTGATGCCGACGCCCGACCAGACCCAGGGCTTGCTGGCCTTTGTACGCAGCGTGCAGATGAGATCGTTCAGCGCGGCGGCGCGCGCGCTCGGGGCCACGCCCTCTGCGGTATCCAAGGCCGTGGGACGCCTGGAGAAGCGACTGGGCGTCCGTCTGTTGCAACGCACGACGCGCGCGTTGATCCCCACGCAGGAGGGTGGCGCCTTCTTCGAGCGTGTCGCGCCCTTGCTGCGCGCGCTCGACGAAGCGGGCGAGGCCGTGCGCGCCGTCGACACCGTGCAAGGCGCGCTGCGCGTGTCGGCACCGGCGGTCTTGGGCCGCGTCCTGGCGCTGCCGATCCTGCGCGAGTTCGCCCCCAGACATCCCGCGCTGCACCTGGATTTCAGCGTCACCGACCGGCCCGTCGACCTGATCCGCGAAGGCATCGATGTGGCGATCCGCGTGGGCGAGGTCGAGGACGACCGGCTGAATGCCCGTCTGCTGGCGCGGATGTCGCTGGTGCTGGTCGCCTCGCCGGACTACCTGTCGGCGCGCGGTCGTGCCACGACGGTGGACGAACTCTCACGCCACGCGCATCTGCGCTACGTGCTGAACGGTCGACCGCAGCCGATCGTGCTCGGGGACGGCCGGCAGGTCGAGCCGACGCCGGTGTTCGACACGGATTCGGGCGACGTCCTGCGGACGGCGGCGTTGAGCGGACGGGGCGTCGCCCAGATCCTCGCGTGGTCGGTGCGCGAGGACTTGAGCGAGGGGCGCCTGCTGCAGGCGGCGCCGGAGCTGCCGATGCCCTCGGTGCCCGTCCATGCCTTGCACGCCTTCGGGCGGCACACGCCGGCACGGGTGCGGCGGTTCATCGACTTCCTCGTCGAGTGGTTCGACGACACGGCGCCGGACTGATGCGGTACCGCGGTCGACGGGTGTGCGCCGCTCAACGACGTGTTGAGTCTGGCGGACCTACCGGACGAGCGGACGGCTTCCTAGCATTCAGACATGGCCTTCACGGCGCAATCGATCTGAAGGAACTCGCATGAACGCTCGCGCCATTCTTCGTGCCCTGGGGCTGCCGGCATTGCTGGCTGCGACGGGCCTCCAGGCCACTCCCCATGGCGAGATGCCCGAGTCCAGATGGCACTGCCGGGCGACCGGATGGGTCATGCTGATGCACTGGCGTCAGGTCAGCGCGGCGGAAGGCTGCGATGGAGAAGCCTGTCGGTTGGTCACAGAGCCGATGACCGAGGGCGTGCTGCTGACGGAGCAGGGCCGACGGGTGGGCGTGGTCGAGGTGCGAGGCGATGGCTTGAAAGGCTGGACCTTCAAGGACATCGAGGGACGTCACTGGCGTCTGCGCACGCGGTCGGACAGGCTTGAGGGCACGGTGTCGGATCGGAGGAAGAGACAGGCGGTGTCGTGCAGGCTCGCGCCGCGCGGCGGCCAGGAATAGGGCGGTTGGGGCTGTGATCGGACGCCTTTTGACGCCCCTCTCCGGCTCGCCGGATTCACTCGCACGTTCCGAGGGCGGCTCACTGGTTCTGCGGTCCCTTCTTCCGGCGCACGGAATGGAGCGCATTTTTGGTTAGGCTCATGGCCGTGTAGAGGGCCTTCATCTGCTCGAGCGGCCCCGCCTTCCACTCTTTCTGGAGCTGTTCCGTGGCGGTCGCGTTCTGCGCCCGCTCGGTCGCGAACTCGGGTGCCGACGGCTCGAGACCCCCGAGTTCCTGTTCGAGTTTCTTCTGCGCCTTGGCCAAGCGTTGCACGGTGCGCGCGACGTCCTCGTCGGATGGCTTCCAGACGCCGCTGACCGGCGCGAGCGGAGTCACCTGCGCCGGGATGTCCTTGACCACCACTTCCTCGAAGAACGTCTTCGTCTGCGGGCTGGACATCTCGTATTTCACGCCCGGCTGGCCCACGTCGTTGAGCGTGGTGGTCGTGTTCGGCGAACTCGGACCGAGGCGGCGCTCCTGCGGGCCGGTCTGCTCCGTCTTCCACTTGCGCCAGAGGCCCTTTTCCAGCGCGAAGCGGATCACGATGCCGCTGCCGTCGCTGCCGAAAGTGGAGGCGAAATACGAGGCGTGATCTGCCGAGCCGACGCTGAAGTTGAACCACGTGTGCAGGCCGGTCACCCGGCCGCTTTCCTTGCCCGCCGGGATCATGTTCGTGCCGTCGAGGTAGATGCGCGAGGCGAAGATTTCACCGGTCGCGGACTGGGCGTCGAACAGGTCCTTCTTCGCGTAGACGTCCAGCAGGAGCTTCTTCATGTCCAGCGTCTTGCTCCGCAGCTGCTTGTGCAGCTTGGTCGCCAGGTCTGCGCGTTTTTTGGGGGCTTCTTCCAGCGCAACCTCGGACCATTTCTCGCGCAGCCCGACGATCAGCTTCTCCTGGCCCTCGAGCTTCTCGCCCATCTCGGACAAGATCGTCTCAAGGGCGGCTTGCGGCGTGACATTTTTCGCCACGTTGGAGCGCTGCTTGTCGCTCTTGGGGGCGCCCTCCATCCGGTACGCCCACACGATGCCCCCGCCCTTCGCGCTCGCCGTCTTCTTCTCTTCCTCCTTTTCTTCCCGTGGCTCACTGGATTTCTCCGGCACCCCGCGCTGCGCCAGGATCCAATTGACGGCGCTGCCGACGCTGTTGAAGCAGATGTGTTGCGCCTCGGTCAGGAAGGGGCCCAGCGTATCGAAGGTCTTGGAGTCCGTCGGCTCGTTGCCAAAGAGCGTCGTGAGCAGCTTCTCCGAGGTGCTGAGGTCATATCTCTCCGGGCCCTGGTGCCCGAGGACCACGGGCAGCTCCTGGGCTTTGTCGAAGGTGACGTAGCGCTGGATCACCGGCGCGCCCCGGCGCTGCACCGCGTCGCCGCGCAGAGCCTGCAGGATGCCGCGTTGCGCGACCATCCGGGGCGATTCGTCGACCCGAGCCTGCGTGGTCGGCGTCTCCCGGCGTCGCACCGCATCACCGCGGAGGGCCTGCAGGCCATTGCGCTGCGCGACCATCCGGGGGGACTGATCGATCCGAGTCTGCGGGGTCGGCGTTTCCCCGGTCTTGCGCGCCGTGTCGGCGGCAGGCTGGCGCGGCGCCGCTTGGGCGTCGCCCTCGTGGAGCTTCATGACGCGTCCTCGCTAGGGTTGACGTGCAGGCGCCACGATAGGGGGCACCGACCGTGCGGGCTATCGGTCGATTGCTGATTCGGCCGCCCGCGCGCGCACCGGGAACGTCTGCCCCTATCGGGCGCCACTACGCCTGTCGGCCCGTGCGGTCACGAAGACCAGCAGCGCAGAGGCCAACAGCAGAGCCGCACTCGCGATGAACGTGCCGAGATGGCCGTGATGGTCGAAGAGCACCCCTCCCAGGGTCGAGCCGGATGCAATGGCCAGTTGGACCACCGCGACCATCAATCCGCCGCCTGCTTCTGCGTCCTTCGGCATCGTGCGAGCGATCCACATCCACCAACCCACTGGTGTTGCCGTCGCCACGAAGCCCCATGCTGCAAGCAGCCCTGTGACGGGGAGGACTGCCGTTCCGGACAACGCCAGTCCCACAGCTGTCACCGCCATCAGCACCGGCGCGGCCAGCAGGGTGCGGTACAGCCCGTGCTTGAGCACCGCGCCGATGAGCAGGGTCCCCGCAAGTCCCGCGACGCCGATGACCAACAGGATGGCGGATAGCTGTGCAGCGTGCACTCGCGTCACGGTCTCCAGAAACGGTCGAAGGTAGGTAAACAACGCAAACTGCCCGGAGAAGAAGACACCGACCGCCAGCATGCCCAGAGCAACGCGACCGACGCGAAGAAGCCTCACCGGGTTCGCGTTGCGGGTTGCCTGACCCTGCGCCGGCAAGGCGGGTAGGCTGATCCATAACCAGACCAGGGCGAGCAGTGAGATCGGCACCAGGCAGAAGAAGGCTCCTCGCCATCCGACAACGCTGCCGAGGTAGCTGCCCAGAGGCGCCGCCAACACGGTGGCCAGCGCGTTGCCACCGTTCAGGATGGCAAGAGCCCTGGGCACCTTGCTTGTCGGAACGAGCCGCAACGTCGTGGCGGCGGACAAGGACCAGAAGCCACCGACAACGACGCCGATCAGCGCTCGGCCCGCCATGTAGGTGGCGAAGTTCCCGGCGAGCGCGATGATGCCGCCGGAGAGGCACATCAGCGCGGTGAGGCCGAGCAGCAGCGCTTTACGGTCCCGCCGGCCGGCCAGGGAAGCCACGCTCAGGCTGGCGAGGACCGCGAAGGCACCGGAGATGGCCAAGCCCTGTCCTGCGACACCTTCACTGACGCCAAGATCGGCGGCCATCGGCGTCAGCAGGCTGACGGGCATGAACTCGGAGGCGATGAGTGCGAAGACGCATAGAGACATCGCAAACACCCCGGCCCACCTTTCGGGTCGTGCTTCCGAACCATTGCCGTCCACGCCGCGTGCGTCGGCGTCCAGCGATGCAGCCGTCATACGCCGGCCTTGGCGAGGTGCCGATTGAAGAAGGCGGTCAGCCGGTCCCAGGGAATCAGATGGACCCGGTCATACAGGTCGACATGGCCCGCACCCGGAACGTAGTGCAGCTCCTTGGGTTCAGCCGCAAGCTTGAAGGCGTCCTCGCTGAATTCCTTGGAGTGAGCCTGGTCGCCAGTGATGAAGAGCAGCGGCCGCGGAGAGATGGTCTCGATGTCGTTGAACGGGTAGAAGTTCATGAACTTCGCGTTGCTGCTCAGCGTCGGATGCGTGGTGGTCAGCCGCGAAGCGCCTTTGGGCGTGTACTCCCCGCGAGGCGTGCGATAGAAGTCGTAGAACTCACGCTGGATGGGGTGGGTATCGGAGGTGAGCTCGTGCACCGTTCCACTCGTGTATTGCGTGGCGCCACCTGCGAACTCACCGTCGCGTTGAGCTGCGGCGGCGGCGATGATCTGTCTGCGCTGCTCAAGCGTCTGCGAATGGTGGAGTGCGTTGCGATTGGCTGCACCCATGTCGTACATGCTGACGGTAGCAATGGCCTTCATGCGCGGGTCGATCTTGGCCGCGCTGATGACGAAGCTGCCGCTGCCGCAGATGCCGATGGCGCCGATGCGCTCGCGGTCGACGAAGCTCTGTGCGCGCAGGAAGTCCACTCCAGCACTGAAATCCTCGGCGTAGATGTCCGGCGCGACAGCGTTGCGCGGTTCGCCATCGCTTTCACCCCAGAACGACAGGTCCAGGGACAAGGTGACGAAGCCTCTCTCCGCCATCTTCGTCGCATACAGGTTGGCGCTCTGCTCCTTCACTGCGCCCATCGGGTGTCCGACGACGAGCGCGGGGGCTTTGACAGCTTCCCCGAGAGCTCTGGGCATAAACAGGTTGCCCGCCACGCTCATCTTGTACTGGTTCTTGAACACGACTTTCCGCGCCGTGACCTTGTCACTGCGATAGAAGTTGTCGGCTCCGGCGACCGCGGGTAGTGCGGCTTGAGCCCCTCCGGTTGCCACCAGCAAGCCCAGGGCGGCGGCACCGGAGGCTGCTTGGACAAGGAAGTCGCGTCGATCAGAGGCTTGGCCTTCTTCCGGAATTGCGTGCATGGATATGGCTCCTGTGAGGGATAGGGTGATGTGGGTGGGGGGATGAGCTCCCCGCGACCGAGCTTCCTGCGTCAGTCAGAGGCTCGCTCGATGCGGACCTTGAACGGGCCGGGGCGCTGAAGCGCCGCGAGTCCGTTGTCGACCTGGCCGAGGCGCACGAGCCCTTGCGCGTGCGCGTTGCCTTCGAGAAAGATGGCCAGATTGCCCCAGGGCGCGTAATAGGTCAGTTCGCCCGCTGTGGGGGTGTGCCCGGCGGGTGCGCCGACCACCGAGAGCCTGCGCGGCAGGTCCCCAATGCGCTCAATGCGTGCGTAGTCCTTCAGCGTCAAGGTCAGAGGCAGCAACTCCGCGAAGTCGCGCGCAACGGCGGTGTCGTCCAGCGTGGCCATCGCGACCTGTCCGTCGACATTCAGGCGAACTTTCATGGGCTTTCCTTGCGGGGATGCTGTGAATGACCCCAGGCCCCCGGCCAGCCCGACCACTGCCGCGAGGCATGCTCGCGTCGATCTTCCAAGGGTGTCGGTGCGTGGGGTGCGTTGCATGCCTGGAAGTTTGCTGATCGGCCGCTTTACTGACTAGATAATGAATCGCGATAATGCTTATTAGAATTTCTAATCAATCGACGTGTGCGCACCATGGCGAAGCGAAATCTCGATGACCTGATGGCCTTTGTCACGGTGGCTCGTGAAGGCAGCTTCACCCGGGGTGCCGCGGTGTTGGGCGTGACCCAGTCGGCGCTGAGCCAGACGATTCGAGCGCTTGAGGAACGTCTGAAGATCAGGCTGCTCACGCGCACCACCCGCAGCGTCTCGGCGTCGCCGGCCGGAGAGCGGCTCATTCAGGCCATAGGACACCGCTTTGACGAGATTGAGGCCGAACTGGATGCGCTGACGGCACTGCGAGACAAGCCCGCCGGCACAGTGCGCATCACTTGTGGTGACCAAGTCATGCATGCGGTGCTGCTGCCCAAGTTGATGCCGCTCTTGAAGGAGAACCCGGACATCACCCTCGAGTTCGACATGAACTATGGGTTCAGGGACATCGTGGCCGACCGCTTCGACGCAGGGGTGCGCTTGGGCAACACCATCGACAAGGACATGATCGCCGTACCCATCGGCCCACCGCTGCGCATGGCCGTTGTGGCTTCTCCAGACTACTTCGCCTCACACCCCATACCCAGGACGCCGAAGGACCTCACTGAGCACCGCTGCATCAACCAGCGCATGCCCAGTTCGGGTGGCCTGTATGTCTGGGACTTCGCCAAGAAGGGCAAACAGGTGAACGTGCGTGTCGATGGTCCGTTGATCTTCAACACAGCCCCGCCGCAGGTCGACGCAGCGCTGGCTGGTATGGGCATCACCCTGCTGCCTGAGGATGAGCTCGGGTCTCACGTCGAAGAGGGGCGCCTGGTGCGCGTGCTGGAGGATTGGTGCCCACCTTTTGCGGGCTACCACCTCTACTATCCAAGCCGACGCCAGCCTTCACCTGCGTTCTCTTTGGTCTTGAACGCCCTGCGCTTCGACGGTCGATCGATGTCGAGGAAATGAAAGACCGCTTTCGCTGGCGGATTCAGCCTGTCGATGCAACACATCGCTTGAACATCTCTGCCGGGGTCTGATCGCCGAGCGGCTTGCGCGGCACGAACAAGCCCTAGAACCCGTCGGGCTTGGCGCCTTTCATGATGCGCACCCACGTGCGGATGAACGACCGGAACTTCTGGCGTGCCGCGGCCTCCTTCACCGCCTGGAGCTTGCTGGCCGCGCTGTTCGAGCGGCTGCGCCCGGCAACGCCGGTGGGCTTGTAGATCTTCTTCGTCTGCTTGTCGCCGTCTTCGTCCAGTTCGTTGCCGGCCCGGCCGCTGGACTTGACCGTTCCCAGCTCCATCAGCGCGTCGAGTTCAAGGTTGAGCTTCGCCACGTCCTCTGACGTGATGTTGTCGTCCAGCCACTTGCGCAAGGCCTCGGGATTGGCCTCCACGCGAGCCGCGTCGAGGTCGATCTTGTGCAGCACCGAGGTGGGAAAGGTCTCGCGCAAGGCGATCATCACGTCGAAGAAGATCCCGTAGGCGGTGATCTTGCCGGTCTTGTTGAGCACGCGGCGCACGTACTCGCAGTTCCCGTTGCCCTTGGCGAAGCGGGTCCGGTTCGCGAGGGTCGGCGTCGAATGCCAGACCAGTTCGTCCACCCACGAGACGTAGGCATGGCGTGGCATCACGCCGCCCTTGATCTTTGCCTTGCCGGCGGCCCGGTTGTCGGCTTCGCCGAGCTTCTGCTTGGCGGCGTCGATGTTGGTCAGCATCGAGTCGGGCAGCGCATAGTGGTCCGTCATCACCTCGCGCTTGGCGCCGTCGATGGGCGCCCGGTCCTGGGTCCACTCGGTGGCCGGCGTGTCTTCCTCGTTGTCGAAGACGAGGTTGACGAACAGGTTGTCGCCGCCCGTGTCCTTGTGCATGCTCAGCGCGCCGTCATCCGACATCGGACGGTTGTAGTAGTAGTTCATCTCGATGCAGACGTGGTAGCCGTTCTTCAACCAGTCCTGCTGCTCGATGAACGCGAGCTGATTGTTCGCCGCCATCAGATCGAAGACGAAATCCTCAGTCTCTCCGGCCAGGGTCTTCTCATTCTTGATGTCGTCGTGAGCCGTGCTGCGTGACATCAGATCGTCGCCTTCGTACCAGAGGTACATGTTGCCGACGGTGAGCATGCGGTCCTTCTCGCTCTTCTTGTTCTCGTCGATGGCTTTCAGGTTCACCTTGGCATAGGCGGCCAGCTTGGCGGACAGCTGCGACCAGCTGCTGTCCAGCTCGCCCTGCTCCTGCGGCAGCTCCGTCAAGCCGCCGCTTTCCATCATCCGGTCGACCAGCCCTGCGCGCACAGCCTCGAACGTGGCTCCGTTCACGCCGGTCACGTCGTTGAAGAAGGCGCCTTTGCTGTCGTCGACGGGCAGCGGGTGCCCGCCTTTCGTGCCGCGCTCTCGGATCCACCATTCGCTGTCCTTGTACTGGTGGATGGTGCGTTGGGCCACCGGCCCCTCAGCGGCGGCGCCGAACAGGCGCTGGTGCAGCGCGCGTTCCTCGCGCATCCGCGCGCTGCCCTGAAGTTGGGCGGACCAGGCGTCCTTGGCCGGCGCGTGCTGCAGCGGCGATCCGGCGATATGCCCGTCGCGCTCGGCGGCCGGGCCGATGGCAGGCGCATCGTGGCCGGTGCGTGGAAGACGTGGCATGTCGAATCTCCGGCGGAAGGGACTGTCCGCCGCCATCTTTTCGGCCGCGCTTCCCACGGTCCATCGGTGGTTTGCTGATTTCGGGGCGCCGGGATGCCGAGCCCGTCGCGGCATTCGCGAACACGGCGACGGCGTCATTCGCCTCTTGGAAGATTCATCCTTCAGGAGGCTGGAAGTTCTGCGGTGTCAACGCCAACGACGGATGTTGAGAGGCAGGGGTCAGGGCTTGCCTTCAAACGGCGGCCTTGCTTGTCTTCTTCCTGCCCGGCCTCGACGCAGCGAGGTCCGCCCACACGGGCGCATGGTCGCTCGGGCTGTCCATCCCGCGCTCTTCGCGGTCGACGCCGGCGGCCACGACCTTGAACGCGGCGCTCACCAGGATGTGGTCGATCCTCAGACCCGCATTCCGCTCCCACCGCTTGCGGCGGTAGTCCCAGAACGTGAACGGCGTGTCCTTGGGATGCGCCGTTTTCAGCGCATCGGTCCAGCCCTGTTCCAGGAAGGCCGCGAAGGCGTCACGCGCTTCCGGTTGCAGAAGCGCGTTGTCTCGCCACGTGTCCGGCTTGTAGATGTCGGCGTCGGTGGGCACGACATTCCAGTCGCCCAGGAGCAAGGTGGGATGGCCTGCCTGCCACAGCGCATCGGCGCGCTGGCGCATCCGCGCCATCCACGCGAGCTTGTAGTCGAACTTGGGGCCGTGAAACGGATTGCCGTTGGGCAGGTAGATCGCGGCCACCAGCACGCCGTTGATGGCGGCTTCGACGTAGCGCGCCTGTCGGTCCTTGGCGTCGCCGGGCAGCGCCTTCATCACGGGCAGCGGTGCATGCCCGCGGGCGAGGAGGGCGACGCCGTTCCACGTCTTCTGGCCGACCACGACGGACTCGTAGCCGGCCTCGCGGAGGGCGTCGACCGGGAAGTCCTCCGTGGGCGTCTTCAGCTCCTGCAGCGCGACGACATCGGGTCGGCGCCGGGCCAGCCAGTCGAGCAACTGGTCCAGTCGCTTCCGGACGTTGTTGACGTTCCAGGTCGCGACGATCACGGCGTCACCGCATCACGAGGCGTCAGATCGGCGAGGCGGCCACCAGATGCTCGGACAGGAACCACACCTGCAGCTCGTTGGTCCGCACGACGTCGCTGACGAGCAGGTCGTCCGTCCCCGAGTCGCCGGCGTCGCTGGCCTTCTCGGCCTGCTCGCGCGCGTAGGTGAGGATCATCGTGTGGGCCTCGATGAGGCGGCTGAGTTGCACGGTGGCCGGCTCGCGGCCGCGCGGCGGGCGAGGGATGCGCGTCTCCTCCGCGATGTCCGCGGCCATCGCCAGCGACACGCCGCCGAGGATCTGGATGCGCTCGGCCAGCAGGTCGACCAGCTCGACCTGGGCTTCGAAATGCTTGTCGAAGAGCAGATGCAGCTGGTTGAAGGTCGGCCCGACCACCTGCCAGTGATGCTTCTTGTACATGTCGCGCAGCGTGATGGTGTCGGCCAGCACCTGGTTGAGCGAGTTCACGCTCTTCTTGACGACCGCCTCGGGCAGCCCGTGCGGCATCTTGATGACCTCGCCGAAGCGTTGGGTCTCCTGCGACTGGGTCTTGACGGACTTGTCGATCGTCGGGGTCGTGGCGGCGTGGGCGGCGTCGACGCGACCCGCCTTCGGGGAGGACTTCTTCTTGGTGGCCATGCGGAACTCCAGAGCGGTAGGAATGATGCTGCCCTGGAGGGCAAGCGTCGATCCCGCGCCGCGCGGCGCCGGATTTCCCCGCCACGCCGGCTCCCGGCCTTCAGTTCGTCGCGGCCCCTCGGCTGAACAGCACCGCGTCCATCACCTTCATGTAGGCCTTGGCCGTCTTCGCGTCGTCGGCCCGCACGCCCGTCGTGGCGGCGATGTCCGGCCCCATCACCGCCAGCGAGTTGGCCAGCGAGACCATGGCGTAGTACAGCAGCACCGGCTCGCCCTTGGGCAGGTCGCCGGCCTTCTGCGCCGCCTTGATCAGCGGCTTGGCCAGCCCGAAATGCGGCCGCAGGAAATGCTGCGCCAGCCACTCCTGCCGGTCCTCGCTGTGCGCGCCCTCGCGCCGCTGCATCATGAAGCGGTGCAGGTGCGGCTGGTCCAGCGTGAACTGGAAATACGCGATGAACTCCTGCCGCAACTGCCCGATCGCGGTCGCCGGCTTCGCTTGCCGGATCATTCCTTCGCGTGCCCGGGCGAGCTCCTCATAGACCAGCGTCGCCACCGCCTGCCACAGTACCTCTTTCGATTGGAAGTGGTAGGTGATCAGCTGATGCGTCAGCCCGCTCTGCTCCGCGATCGCGCGCATGCTCGCCGCCTCGAAGCCGCGCTCGGCGAATTCCTTCAGCGCGGTCTTCAGGATCGCCTGCTTCGTGTCGGCCGAGCGCTGCTGCTCGCGGCGGCGGGGCGTGGAAGTATCCGGAGTGCTCATGTCCGCCATCATGCCTTCGTCGCGCGCCGTACTACCTCGGCGGAGGTAGCTTTCGAGCTTGAATTTCAATTGCGTATCGCCCGTGTTGCCCGTCTTGGTGCGTTGGTATCGATACCGTTGCGCCGGCATCAAGAGGGGCATCAATTCGACACACATTAAAACTTGCCGCCCGGCAAAACAAACGCGGACACTGCCGCCGCCTGCCCCTCTCAGGAGGGACAAGCTGCGACGCGTGCCGATGGGCGGCACGTGCGCCGGACCAGACCAGGTCCACATGAGAGCGGCCGCGGACACCACCCTCCGCGGCACCGATCGCACCCACAGGCACGGGAGGGAACCACCATGGAGTTCAAGCAACTCGGCATCTTGATGGGCAGGGCGTTTGTCCCTGCCCTGCTGGGCAGTGCGCTGCTTGCCGCATGCGGCGGCGGCAACGGCCAGCAGGACGGCAGCGTCCAGATCGCCTCGGATGACAGCGGCGGCAGCGCCGATTCCGCGGCACGCGCCAAGCGCATGGCCGGCGACAGCGGCACGGAGACGGCGCTCACGCCCGTCTCCGCCACCGGCAGCTCGATGGAGCGCGGCGACCTGAACGGCGCCAAGGCCATCGACAAGGACGACAACAGCCGCTGGGGCTCCGCGTTCACCGACAACGAATGGCTGACGCTGGACTACGGCAGCAGCGTCACCATCACGCGGGTCCGCATCAACTGGGAAAACGCCCACGCGAAGAAGTACCTGCTGCAGACGTCCGAGGACAACAAGACCTGGACCACGATCAAGACGGTCGAGAACAGCCCGGGCGGCGTCGAGGACCTGAAGGACCTCGGCGGCCAGGGCCGCTACCTGCGCGTGCAGGGCGTGACGCGCTCGACCCAGTACGGCTACTCGATCTTCGAGATCCAGGCCTTCACCGGCACGCCGGTCCCGCCGACCACCCCGACGGACCCGACCACGCCGACGAATCCCACCGATCCGACGACGCCGACCACCCCCACCGATCCGACCACGCCCACGCAGCCGACGGAGCCCGTGGGTGACACGAGCAAGCCGGGCGTGGCGATCAAGCCCGTGGCGGCGATCTCGTCGACGCCGGAGAACGACGGCCTGTCCGCGAAGAACACGATCGACGGCAACCTGGCCTCGCGCTGGGCGTCCAAGCCGGAAGACGGCGCCTGGATCCAGTACGACTTCGGCACGGCGCAAGCGCTGGGCTACATGAAGCTGGTCTGGGAGAACGCCTACGGCAAGGCCTACGAGATCCAGATCTCGGACGACGGCAAGACCTGGACCCGTCTGCGCAACCAGCCGGCCGGCAAGGGCGGCACCGAGGAGTACTTCAACCTCGGCGTGAAGACGCGCTTCGTCCGCATCCAGGGCGTGACCCGGGCGACGAACTACGGCTACTCGCTGTTCGAGGTCGAGTTCAAGACCGTCGGCAGCGACAACAGCATCCCGACGACGACCACGACGCCGTTCGCCTTCCCGGCCAACGGCGCGAACGTGGGCCCGCTGTACAACCCGCAGGCCCCGATCGAGCAGATCCAGATCACGCTGCCCGACGGCACGCTGATCACGCGCTTCGGCCAGCGCGGCGTCGGCCGTCACGGTCGCGAGCGCGGCGAGGACTGGAACGAGATCGGCTTCGGCCCCAATGAAACCGTGGATGCCAACGGCAACCCGGTGGACAAGGGCCCGGGCAACTACATGAACTTCGTCGCGAACTACTTCAAGAATCGCACGTGGGGCGTGGAGTTCATCGACAACAGCCGCGTCGCGGGCGTCACCAAGCCGCGACTGATCGTCAACCAGTACTTCCCGCAGGCGCAGCGCGGCGGCGGCCACTCCTTCTTCCGCCGCATCGACGACCCGAACGTCACCGGCTACGGCTGGATGTCGCCGGGCCAGCTGCTGGACCCGACCACCTACACGGACGGATTCGTCGACAAGACCTCCTGCCCGGTCGTGCCCAAGCCGCCACAGAACGCGCTGGCCAACCCCAACTCGGGCTTCAAGGGCGTGATCGGCGCGAACGACGGCTGCTCCGTGGTGCTGGACAACATGCCGGGTCACACCGACCTGGCGCCCAACGCCAACGGCGTGCTGGTGCCCAACGGCGTCAACATCCCGGCGCGTCCGCTGCAGCTGGGCGAGGCGATCGAGTTCACGGGCTCGTTCTTCTCCAGCCGCGCCGCGATGGACGCGATCGGCGACAAGGGCGACTACCGCTACTACACCAGCGAAGTCATCTACGTCATGGGCACCGGCCTGCGTCCGTGGTACGGCGTGCAGCCGCGCCTGAACAGCGTGCCGCTGCCGGATGCCGTCCTGTCGGGCGGCATCGGGTCCGTGTCGTACAACTACTCGGACGAAGGCTGGCGCATGTTCCAGCAGCCCTTCAACAACATCGGCATGCAGAACCTGCAGCGCTTCGTTGAAGGCCGCCGCGCGGTGCACAGCAGCTTCGTGACCGGGCAGCACATCGAGCCGGGCAACGATCCGATGACCTCGATCCAGAACCTGGCGGGGACGCGCTTCAACGCCACGGCCTGCGTGCAGTGCCACACCAACAACGGTCGCAGTCCCGCGCCGTTCACGGTGGACCAGCGCCTGGACAAGATGGCCTTCCACGTCGCGGTCAAGGCCGCCGACGGCTCGATCCGTCCGGACCCGCGCTACGGCTCGGCCATCCAGATGAACTCGACGTCGTCCACGGGCGCGCCGCAGGACTGGGGCAACGCGGTCAAGGTCGCGGGCTTCGAGACCAGCAGCGTCACGCTGTCGGACGGCACGAAGATCGAGCTGCGCAAGCCGAAGTTCGCCTTCGACGGTCCCACGCCGCAGCTGTGGTCGGCGCGCGCCGCCCTGCCGCTGCTGGGTGTCGGCCTGCTGGAAGCGGTGCCTGAAGCGGACATCCTGGCCCGTGCGCGCACGTCGCCGGACCAGGACGGCGTGGTGGGCAAGGCCAACTACACCTTCGATCCGGAGACCGGCGCGACGCGTCTGGGCCGCTTCGGCTGGAAGGCGTCCAAGGCCAGCATCCGTCACCAGGTGGCCAACGCGCTGCTGAACGACATGTCGGTGACCTCGCCGGTGTACCCGAACCGCAGCTGCGCGACCGACCCGCAGGGTTGCCGCACGGCGCCGGCGCAGAAGGGCATCCAGGAAGCCGATCTGACCGCGCTGACGCAGTACATGCAGCTGCTGGCCGTGCCGGCCCAACGGAGCATCCCGAGCGGATTCCCGAAGGGTGTGGCGCCGACGGAAGAGCATCGCGTGGATGCGGTCCAGGTGGCCAACGGCCGCAAGGTGTTCGACGCGCTGCGTTGCGCGGCGTGCCACACGGCGGAGATGAAGACGGGCAAGAACCATCCGTTCGCGGAACTGCGCGACCAGACGATCCGCCCGTTCACCGACCTGCTGCTGCACGACATGGGCCCGGCCCTGGCGGACAACCTGCCGGAAGGCCAGGCGCAAGGCGCGATGTGGCGCACGACGGCTCTCTGGGGCATCGGCTACACCGAGAAGGTGGCCCAGGGTCAACCGGTCGGCTACCTGCATGACGGCCGCGCCCGCAACCTGACCGAAGCCATCCTGTGGCACGGCGGCGAAGGCGAGAAGTCGCGTCAGCGCTTCGAGCAGCTGTCCAAGGCGGATCGCGACGCGCTGCTGGCGTGGCTGCGGACGCTGTGATGGGTTGAACGGGACGGGCGCTTCGCGCGCCCGTTCCTCGACACGAAGGCCGTGGCGGCATGCCACGGCCTTTTTTCGTTGGGACGCCGTTTCCGTGTGACGTGGCAGACTGGGGAGATCATGAAGAAACTCCTCATCTGTGGAAGCCTCGCCGCCGCGTTGCTCGGCGTGCCCGGTATCGGTCGGTGCGCGGAGATCGTCCTGGAGCAGTCGGCGGTCCAGTCGCTGCTGATCGAAGGACTGTTCAGGGAAGAAGGGCGGCTCTATCTGCAGAAGGGCGCCTGCTACGCCTATCTCGAGGATCCCAAGGTGTCGCTCCAGAGCGGGCGAGTGGTCATCCGGGTCCATCTCAGCAGCAAGCTGGGTGTTCCCTCGGGACGGGACTGCCTTGGCGTCGGGTTGGCGAGCTGGGCGACAGTGTCAGCGGCTCCGGTCGCGCAGGGTCACGTTGTGCGCTTGACCGAGATCCGCGTGGACGAGGTGGAAGATCCCAACACGCGCAACCTCTTGAACCTGGGCCTCGCGCCAGCGTTGCCTGGTGCCGTCGAGTTCGATGTGAAGAAGGCGGTCGAGGAGATGCTCAAGGGCTCAGGGAGCCGCATGCAGGGGGAAGTGCAGGCGCTCAAGATCGACGCGGTGAAGGCCGGGGACAACAAGCTGTCGATCAACTTCGACTTCAAGCTGGTTGGCAGATGAGCAGGCCTCGGGTCAGGTCTTGCCCACGACCTCGAAGTCGTCGAAGCCTGAGGCCTCACCGCGCTTGTTCGTGACCGTCAGCCTGCCGACCGGCTGCCCCGTCTGCTTCTCCACCAGGCGCGAATGACGTTCGCCGCGGCGGAACAGATGGTCCTCGCCCCACTGGCGTAGCGCCACCACGATCGGGAAGAGCGTCTCTCCCTTGGCGGTCAGCACGTACTGCTGGTAGGCCGATCCGTCCGTTGCAGGCTGGACCTCCAGCACGCCGTCAGCGACCAGCGTCTTCAGGCGTGTCGCGAGGATGTTCTTCGCGACCCCCAGGCTGGTCTGGAAGTCTCCGAAGCGGGTGATGCCATCGAAGGCATCCCGCACGATGAGCAGCGACCACCGGTCCCCCACGATGTCCACCGCGCGGGCCACAGGACACGTCGCGTCGTTCATGCGTTTGCGCTCGGCCATCTCGATCTCCTATCGGCAGGTCAGGTCATCAGGTTGCATTTTAAAACCAGCTGATATGCTGGACTGGTTTCAAAACAAAACCAGTAGCGCCATGCCAGATCCTTCGTCCACGGGCTCGTCTTCAGAATCGATGCCCGCGCGGCAGCTCGTGCTGTTCGCCGTCACGGGCGGCGTCAGCGTCTCCAACGTCTATCTCGCTCAGCCGCTGCTCGACAGTCTGGCGACCGACTTCAACGTGGCGCCGGGTGCCATCGGCTCGATCGTGACGGCGACGCAGGTCGGGTCGGTGCTGGCACTGCTGCTGGTGGTGCCGCTCGGTGACCGGTACGCCAGAGGCCGGCTGATGCGGCTGCAGTTGATCGGGCTCGTGCTGTCCCTGCTGGCGGTCGCCATGGCCGGCCACTACGTCTTGCTGATGGGCGCGACGGTGCTCGTCGGCGCGCTGGGCACGGCGATGACACAGGGCATCCTGGCGTATGCGGCCAGCGCCGCGGCGCCGCGTGAACGCGGACGCGTGGTGGGCGCCACGCAAGGCGGCGTGGTCATCGGATTGTTGATGGCCCGCGTCTGGGCAGGCGGCATCGCGGATCTGCTCGGATGGCGAGGCGTCTATCTGGCATCCGCGGCCGTGGTTGCGGGTGTCGGAATCGTGGCTTGGCGACGGTTCCCGTCGCTGCCCACGACCCGGTCGAGCTTGAGCTATCCGCAGTTGGTCGGCTCGACGCTGGCGCTGCTGGGAACGGATCGCGTGCTCCTTCGCCGCGGCATCCTCGGCCTGCTGCTCTTCGCCGCGTTCAACGTCTTCTGGAGTGCGCTGTCGCTGCCGTTGACCGCCGCGCCGTATTCGCTCTCGCATTCGGCGGTTGGGGCGTTCGGGCTGCTGGGTGCGGTCGGGGCGTTGGCTGCCGGCAGGGCAGGGCGGTGGGTCGACCGCGGCTGGAGCCGACAGGCGAGCGCCGGTGCGCTGTTGCTGATGGTGCTCGCGTGGGCGCCGTTGGCGGGGATGGGAGCGTCGCTGTGGTGGGTGATGGCGGGCGTCGTCGTGCTCGACCTGGGGTGCCAGGCGTTGCATGTCATCAACCAGGCCCTGATCCTGCGCGGGCCGGCAGACTCGCACGGGCGGCTCATCGCTTGCTACATGCTGTTCTATGCTGTCGGCAGCGGGGCAGGGGCGATGGCATCGACGATGGTTTATGCCATGGGGGGATGGACGGCGGTGTGCTTGCTCGGCGCGGGGATCAGCGTGGTGGCGCTCGGGTACTGGGCTGCGGCTGAACTTCGGAATGGTCACTGCGCTACCGTGACCGTGGCAGGAGCGAAAGCAAGAACCTGAGCAGGTCGAACAACACCTGACCTTAGGGCTTGAGCGGCTCGCCCACACACGAGGCGACGTCACGCAGGTCCACGCAGGCAGTCTTGGGCAACGCTGCATATTTCGCCTGAACGGCGGCCAGGCAGCTCGCTGCTGTACGCGAGCGCTCGCGAAGTTGAATCACACCCTTGGCGTCGGCAGGTTCCTTGTCGATCAACGCCAATCCGGGGCGGTAGTACTGATCCAGGCTTCGACCTGCGTCTTGCGCGAAGTAGGCGTTTGTCAGCGGACAGGCATCCTTTCCCTTCGACGACGCCAGCGTCTGGTTGGCCGCAAGAACAGCTCGCCAGTAGGCGTCGCCGGCCATCAGGTAGGCGTGCGAAGTCGCGTGGTTGGGATACGAGTTCATGTAGGCCTTCAGCGCCTTGTCGAATCGACCTTCTTGATAGGCGCGGTCACCGTCGCGGTTGAGCGCAGCCGCGGCCTTCCGATCTTCTTCGGCCGCGGCCTTGGGTCCTCCGGCGCATGCCAGAGTAAGTGCAAGCAGCGAGGCGAGGATGGGGGCGAGCGCGAACCGCGAGAGTGCCTTCGTACTCATCGTTCACGCGCCGGCTTGCCCTTGACGGTCAACAGAGCGACCCCGCGTCCGTCGGCGGTGCGATGGCTGAGCAGCGTTTCGTGAATCGCCGGCCAACGCGCGAAGTCCATGACCGTCACGCACCCATCGGAGACATTGCCGATGTGGACGTAGCGGCTGTTGTTGCCGAACAGGATAGGAAACCACACCTGATCGAACGTCAGTTGGGGTTCCACTCGCCGGTAGAAGCGGGTCATGTTCGCATCGTGCGGGACGTCCTGCGCCAGTCAGGCTGACGATAGAGAAGCCGCTTTGGGAAACTAACGCGAGCATGACGAAGGCGTTCAGGCCAGCGTCGACGAAGGAAGCGCAAATGCAAGCAGCGGTTGAAGCGATAGTCGGGCTGGGGCCACTCCCTGCCTCTGCCGTGGCGGAAGTGCCGACGTTGGAGATGTTCGAGCGACTATTGCAGCAGGTCAGCAGGCCCGTATCCGACACGGAGGCCACGGTACTCTGCGGACTCTTTGGTCCTGATGACTGCTTTGGCCTGGCTTGGTCGCTGCTGCATCTGATCGAAACCGCCCCTGGCTGGCCGATGGAGACTGCACTGGCGCTGGTCGTGAGCCCCTGGCAAGTCACTCTGCGGCAAAGGCTGTGAAGGCAAGCCAGGAATCGCCGTACCGGCCGATGAACCAGGTTTTGCAGACCTTCCATGGAGCAGCGAGGGCGAGCAAGCGACCAGACGGCCTGCCGCCTTCACGTCAGAAGGCTTTACCCGTGATGTCGTGCCGGTAGACGCATGCCGAGAGGCTTCCGGCTGGGGCATTCACTGTCTCCGCGCCGTGCACTGCGGTGCGGGGCGCCCGCCGCCCAAAGCAGGCTTTCGCGCATTGTGGGCGGCTGCTCTCGCGCCTAGAGTGCCTGCACGGCGCCAACGCCGCCTCGAAAAGCCACTTCGGAGAAGCCATTCATGAGGAAGCTGTCCGCACTCGCGTGCTGTGCGCTGCTGGTCGCCGTGCCGGGTCTTGCCCTGGCCAACCCCGCGCTCGCGCAGAAGAAGAACTGCATGGCCTGCCACGCCGTCGACAAGCGGCTCGTCGGGCCGTCGTTCAAGGACATCGCGTCCAAGTACGCGAAGCAGGACGGCGTCGCCGCGGACCTCGCCACGCGCATCGTCAAGGGCAGCTCGGGCCGCTGGGGTCCCGTGCCCATGCCCGCCAATCCGCAGGTGAGCGCCGAGGAGGCCCAGGCGCTCTCCACTTGGATCCTGGAACAGGGAGGCAAGCCATGACCATGACCGAGCTGAACGTCAACAACCGGCAACTGCGCGCGGACGTCGACGGCGACACGCCGCTGCTGTGGGTGCTGCGCGAAGAGCTGCAGCTCACCGGCACGAAGTACGGCTGCGGCGTCGCGCAGTGCGGCGCCTGCACGGTGCACCTGGACGGCGCGGCGCTGCGCTCATGCGTGATGCCGGCCAGCGCGGTGCCGGCCACCGCGAAGATCGTGACGATCGAGGGACTGGGCCAGACGCGGCTGAAGGTCGTGCAGGAGGCCTGGGCCGAACTCGATGTCGCGCAGTGCGGCTACTGCCAGCCCGGGATGATCATGGCCGCCGCCGCCCTGATCGCCCAGACGCCCGATCCCAGCGATGAAGACATCCGCACGGGCATCACCAACATCTGCCGCTGCGGGACCTATCCGCGGGTGCTGGCCGCGACCAAGCTGGCCGCCCAACGCCTGCGCGGCGCGGGAGCCCAGCGATGAGCGCCGCAACCACCAACGCCGCCGCAGCCACCAACGCCGCCGCGACGGGCGCGACGCGACGCCATTTCCTGAAAGCGACCGGCCTCGCGGCGGGTGGCCTCGCTCTTGAGTTCACGCTGCCCGTGACCGGCGCGATGGCGCAAGCGCAGACGCCGGCTCAGGCACCGTCGTCGGGCGCGGCGCCGGCTGGCGAAGTGACGGCCTGGCTGCTGATTCATCCCGATGAGTCCGTCGTCATCCGCATCGCGCGGGCGGAGATGGGGCAGGGCACCTTGACCGGGCTCGCGCAGCTCGTGGCCGAGGAGCTCGAATGCAACTGGGCCAACGTCCGCTTCGAGCTGGTGAAGCCCGGCGTCAACCGGGCGCGTGCCCGTGTGTGGCGCGACATGGGCACCGGCGGCTCGCGCGGCATCCGCGGCTCGCAGGACTACGTGCGCAAGGCCGGCGCGGCCGCGCGCTCGATGCTGGTCAGCGCGGCCGCCCAGCAGTGGGCCGTGCCCGTCGCCGAATGCACCGTGGACAGCGGCACGATCCGCCATGCGGCCTCCAAGCGCCAGACCACCTTCGGCGCCGTCGCCGCAGCGGCGAACAAGCTGCCGATCCCCGAGGACGTCGTCCTCAAGGATCCGTCGCAGTGGCGCATCGCCGGCAAGCCGCTGAAGCGGCTCGACACCGCGGACAAGCTCAACGGCTCGCTGGTCTACGGCATGGACCTGCGCCTGCCCGGGATGATCGTCGCGCTGCCCAAGGCCTGTCCCGTCCATGGCGGCACGCTGGTGAGCTTCGACAAGCAGGCCGTGCTCAAGATGCCGGGCGTGCGCGACGTGATCAAGGTCGACGACGCCACCCTCGCCGTGCTCGCGGACCGCTTCTGGCAAGCGAAGCGCGCGCTCGACGCCTTGCCCATCGTCTGGGACAAGGGGCCGAACGCGTCGGTCAGCAGCGCCTCCATCGCCGCGATGATCAGCGAGGGCCTGCAGGGCGACACGCCCTTCGTCGGCAACCGGCTGGGCGATGCGAAGGCGCAGCTGCAGGGCGCTTCCCGCGTGATCGAGGCCGACTACGGCACGCCGTTCCAGAACCACGCGCCGATGGAGCCGCTGTCCGCCACCGTGCAGTGGACGCCGCAGCGCTGCGACGTCTGGGCGCCGACGCAGGTGGCCGAAGCGGCGCTCGCGACGGTGGCCGACGCCGCGGGGCTCGATATCACCGCCTGCGAGGTCCACCCGATGCGCATTGGCGGCAGCTTCGGGCGCCGCCTCGCAACGGACTACTTGGCGATGGCCGTACGCATCGCCAGGCAGCGCCCCGGCGTGCCCGTCAAGATGATGTGGACGCGCGAGGAGGACATGCTCCAGGGTCGCTTCCATCCGGTGACGCAGTGCCGACTGCGCGCGACGCTCGATGGGCAGGGCCGCATCGCCGCGCTGCACATGCGCATCGCCGGCCAGTCCATCACGTCCTTCGTCAACCCGAAGGCGATCACCGCCAACGGCGACGCGACCGTGTTCCAGGGCCTGCTCGCGGATTCGCCGGAAGGTCACTTCGGCTACGAGGTGCCGCACCTGCTGATCGACCACGCGATGCGCAATCCGCATGTGCGTCCCGGCTACTGGCGCGGCGTGAACACCAACCAGAACGCGATCTACAGCGAGTGCTTCATCGACGAGCTCGCGCACGCCGCCGGCAAGGATCCCTTCGAGTTCCGCAAGCAGCACATGGCCAAGCGGCCCAAGCACCTGGCGGTGCTGCAGGCCGTGGCCGATCGCGCCGGTTGGAGCAAGCCGGCGCCCAAGGGCGTGTTCCGCGGCATCGCGCAGTACATGGGCTTTGGCAGCTACACGGCCGCGGTCGCGGAGGTGTCCGTCAAGGACGGGCAACTCAAGGTGCTCCGCATCGTCGCGGCCACCGACCCCGGCCATGTCGTCAATCCGCAGCAGGTGGAAGCGCAGGTGGCGGGTTCGTTCGTGTACGGGCTGGGCGCGGCACTGTTCGGCGGCAACACCGTGAAGGACGGCGCCATCGCGGAGACCAACTTCGACACCTACGGCGTCATGCGCCTGTACGACATGCCGGCGGTGGAGGTGATCGTCATGCCGTCGGGCGGCTTCTGGGGCGGCGTCGGCGAGCCGACGATCGCGGTGGCCGCGCCGGCCGTGCTCAACGCGGTGTTCGCGGCTACCGGCAAGCGGATCCGGCAACTGCCGTTGAAGGACACGGACCTGTCGAAGGCGTGAGCTCTGCGATCGGCGTGAGACCGGACGGAAACTACGGCTATTGACCGATCGGTCCAATACGCCGTAGGATCCGTCCCATGCCACGCGAACGCCGCTTTTCCGAAGCCGAAGTCCTGGAGCGTCTGACCGACGTCTTCGCGACGCACGGCTATGCGAGCACGAGCCTGGCGCTCCTGCAGGAAGCGACCGGCCTGGGCAAGCAGAGCCTGTACAACACCTTCGGCGACAAGCAGGCCATGTACCTGCAGGCCATCGACTGCGCGGTGCAACGCGCTGCGCATACGGTCGCCGCAGTGCAGGCCGCGGAGACCGGCCGCCTGGCGATCGAGGTGTACTTCGAGGCGATGGTCGCCAGCTGCAGCAGTCCCAACCCCGTCGACAAGCATTGCATCGTCACCAGCGGCCTGCTGGAAGGCCTGTCCGATGCACCGTTGGCCTGGGCGCTGACGAGCCGTTGGCAGGCCACGCACGAGATGCTGCGCGCAGCTGTCGAGCGCGGTCAGCGGGATGGCTCGATCGCCAACAGGACACCGTCGGCGGAGCTCGCCGAACTGATGATTGCGCTGACCAGCGGGTTGCGCGTGGCCGCACAGGCGGGCCGCAGCCGCGAACAGATGGAGCGCTCCGTGGCGCTCGCGACGGCGGTGCTCGACAGGGCGTGATCCGCCGCTGAACACCGCCCCTCCACCCCGATTTCCCACCGGCCGCGTGAGCGGCTTTTCTTTCCCCCTATTTTGACCGATCGGTCTATTTGGAGCACATCATGAGCAAGTCCCTTGCAGGAAAAATCGCCCTGGTCACCGGCGCCTCGCGCGGCATCGGCGCCGCCATCGCGCAGCGTCTCGCCGCCGACGGCGCGGAGGTCGTGCTGCACTACGGCAGCGGCCGCGATGAAGTGGAAACGCTGGCAGCGTCGGTGCGCGCTGCCGGCGGCAAGGCCCATGTGGTCCAGGCGGACCTGTCGGCCGTCGACGGCGGCCAGCAACTGGTCGAACGCGTGACGGCGCTGAAGCTGCCGCGCGTCGACATCCTCGTCAACAACGCCGGCATCGCCGTGTTCGCCGGCCTGGCCGACACCAGCGTCGAGGACTTCGAGCGCCTCGTCAGCGTCAACATGCGCAGCCTGTTCCACGTCACGAAGGGCGTGGTGCCGGTGATGCCCGACGGCGGCCGCGTCATCAACATCGGCACGGCGGCGACGCGTATCGCGTTCCCGGGCATCACGGCCTACTCCGCGAGCAAGGGCTTTGTGGACGCGTTGACGCTGCAACTGGCGGCTGAGCTGGGCCCGCGCAACATCACGGTCAACGTCGTGGCGCCCGGCGCCATCGACACCCGCATGAGCGCCTGGATCAACGAGCCGGGCGGCAAGGAAACGCTGGCGCAGGTGCAGGCGCTGCCGGGCGTCGGCAAGCCGGAATTCGTGGCCGGCGTGGTCGCCTTCCTGGCGGGGCCGGACGGTGCCTGGACCACCGGGCAGATCGTCGACGCGAGCGGCGGCACGAAGCTGTAAGCCAGGCGGTGTGGGGCGAGGCGGACCGGAGCGGGGCGAGGCGCAAAGACGGCGCCTCGTCGAGCCCCGTGCCGCGTGCTGCGAGTCCGCGAGTCCGCGAGTCCGCGATCGTGATTCAATCGCGATCCGGTTGCCGCGAGCGAGACAGCGATGACGCCCTCTGAGATCCAAGCCCTGAAGAAGCGCTGCACCCGGTGGGTGTCAGGTTTTGCGCCCCGATCGTTCGCCGAGGATCTGGAAGCTGTCGCGGCCTGGGCGCGGGCGAACGACGTCGCTGCCGACGTGTACGGCGACGGTGGCGCAGTCACACTGCTGGAGCAGCGCGTCGCCGGTCTGTTGGGAAAGCCGGCCGCCGTCTTCATGCCCAGCGGCGTCATGGCGCAGCTGATCGCCTTGCGCCTCCACGCGGACGACAAGCGTCTGCAGCGCTTCGGCATGCACGCGACCTGCCATCTGGCAACGGAAGAGGAACAGGCCTATTCCCATGTGATGGGGCTGCATGCGGCGTTCCTCGGGCAGTCCCACCGGACGCTCAACAGGAGCGATCTGGAACAGCCCGCGGAGGTCTTGGCCGCCGTGGTGCTCGAACTCCCGGCGCGCGTGATCGGCGGGCAGTCCCCCACATGGGAGGAACTGGTCGCGATCAAGGCCTGGGGGATGGAGACGGACACAAGACTCCACCTCGATGGCGCGCGCCTGTGGGAGGCGGCCGCGTGGTACGGGAAGGACTACGCCGATCTCGCCGCCGGCTTCGACACCGTCTATGTCTCGACCTACAAGGGGCTCGGCGGATTCTCGGGCGCGCTGCTCGCGGGTGAGGAACGCGTCATGGCCCAGGCGCGCCTGTGGCGGCGACGCATGGGCGGAACGATCTATCAACTGGCGCCGCTCGCGGCATCGGCGGCCTGCCGTCTGGACGAGCGCCTGGCGCTGATGCCTCGCCTGTTCGAGCGCACGGCGCAGGTGGTCCAGGCGTTGAGCCAGGTCGACGGCCTCCGGATCAATCCCACCGCGCCGCACGCGAACATGTTCCATGTCCACATGGACGGCGAGGTGCAACGCCTCGTGGAGGCGCGCAACGCGATCGCCGAGAACGACGGCCTCTGGCTGTTCAATGCCGCGCGCGAAATGGGCTCTCCGGGTCGGGCAGTGACGGAGATCTATGTCGGCGACAACCTGCTCGCCTTGGGCGACGAGGTCGTCGTTGCAGCGTTCAAGCGATTGATCGATCTCGCGGGTCGGGCCTGAGCTCGCTCACCCGGCGCGTCGGTAGACGGCGCCGGACCGCGTAGCAACGCGGTCTCCGCCGGAGGAGTTCGCCGCGTTGACGACCCGGTAGCACGCCCCGTCACGATGCTTCCGGCGATGGCGAAGAAGCGGAGCTCCGCTTCGATCGGCATCAGCGGGGCCTTTTCGCCCCCTTCGTCGCCGCCTTCGTCGCCGTCTTCTGCCCCGTCTTCTGCCCCGTCTTCTTCCCCTTCTTCGCGGGAGCGTCCGGCGCCTTCTTCATCGCCTTTGCGGACTTCGGCGACGCGTGTCCCGATTCGCGCAGCGCCGACTCCAGCGCGCGGAGTCCCGCCGCTGCCGGTGGGGTGTCGGACGCCGCGATTTCACCGGTCGTCCAGGTCTGGGCCAAGGCCGTCAAGGTGGCGTTGCATGTCGCCGCGGCGAGCTTCTTGTAGCCCTGTGCTGTCAGATGGATCTCGTTCGCCCAGTCATTGCTGACGCCGGTCGTGCCCGGCGCCGCCGGGGTGCTGCCGCCGCGCGTGTCCAGCACGAGGAAACCGCCGATGCGTGCCTTCACCTGATGCTCGAGGAAGTCGTGGAACCAGTCCACCAGCACGTGGGCCACGGCGTTCCAGTCGCCCTTCGGAATGCCGGCCATCTCGAACGCCGGTGCCATCCAGGCGTTCGATCCGCCGCCGATCACCGGCGCAAAGCGCGGCGTCATGTAGTCGTAGACATGCGTGATGATGACCATGCCGGCGAAGTTGCCGTCGCGCAGCGCGTCCAGCTTCACATAGGCCTCCATCAATTCCTCGCAGAGGTTGGTCCAGCCGGACTGCGACAGGTAGCGCGCGACGCCGAGACTCGCGTCCTGCCACTCGTCCTGCCGGCGCAGGATGCGCTGCGAGAGATCGAAGCCGGGGCTGCGGCGGATCCAGTCGATCAGATCGTTGCCGCCGCCTGAGATCATGAGCGCGCGCCAGTTGGGCGCGCCTCTCGCCGTCATCGCCTGATTGAACTTCGAAAACTTCTTCGCGTCCGGCAGGTCGCGCAGCAACTGGCCCGGCATGGCGTAGTTGACGATGCCGACGTCCTTGCCGAAGTCCAGGGCGTTGAACAGGCTTCCCGTCAGCCAGGTCGGCAATGAGCCGAAAGAGCCCCACGAGTCGCCGTGCGCGATCACCGGGACGAACTGGTTGAAATCGGTCCGCCCTTGTCTCAGGTCCTCGTTCGAGTACATCTTCGTCGTCATCGCGTGTCTCCTCGGCCCGGATCGGACCGTGGACGAGTATGGAAACGCGCTTGTCATGCGTCATCCCACAGGGAGGGGACGCGCTCGGACACTCCCGTGCCCGCTTCTGCCGTGCGGTGTCCGCCCCGATCGATACCCATCCGTTCAGGGGAGGGCGGGCCGTAATGCCCGTTCGTATCCCCAGGTTGAAGGTGGAGCCTGCTTCCCATCTGGCATGCGATATGCAAGATAGGCGGCATGCATGCCTTCCGACTCCTCTCGATCCGGGTCCGCGCGCTGCTCGCCGCGGCGGCGTTGCTGGGTGCCGGCGCCGCCTCGGCCCAGACCGCCATCGTCATCGGCGGTGCGCTGCGCATGGACAACGACGCTGTCTGGCAGCGCATCGTCCAGGAGGCCGGCGGCCCCGGCAAGGCGCATTTCGCCGTGCTCGCCACCGCCGCGGCCAATCCGGAGCTCTCCGCCAAGCTCATCATCGACGTGCTCAGGAAACACGGCGCGCAGGCCGAGCACATCCCCGTGGCGCCGCGACTCGAAGGCGCCGACCTGCAGAAGAACCTCAACGACCCCGAGCTGATCGCGAAGGTGCGCGCTTCCAATGCCGTCTTCTTCTCGGGCGGCGCGCAGGGCTTCATCGTCGACACGCTGCAGCCTGACGGGCGGCGCACGGCGATGCTCGATGCCATCTGGGATGTCTATCGGCGCGGCGGTGTCGTCGCGGGCACCAGCGCCGGCGCGGCCATCATGAGCCGCGTGATGTTCCGCGATGCGCTCAACGTCATGGAGGTCATGCGCGGCACGCTGCGCGAGGGCCATGAGATCGACCAGGGCCTCGGCTTCGTCGGCAGCGAGCTGTTCGTCGACCAGCACTTCCTCAAGCGCGGGCGCATCGGCCGCATGCTGCCGCTGATGATGGCCAAGGGCTACCGCTTCGGGCTCGGCGTCGAGGAGAACAGCGCCGCCGTCGTGCATGGCGATCGCATCGATGTCATCGGCGGACGAGGCGCGCTGTTCGTCGACCTGCGCGATGCGCGCAGCGATCCGTCGCTGGGCATGTTCAACGTGCGCGGCGCGCGGCTCAGCTACCTCGACAACGGCGACCGCCACGACCTGCGCTCCGGCGTCACGATGCCGGCGCCCAGAAAGACCGCCGCCGGATCCCCCGTGCCGGTCCGTGCCTCGATGCAGGGAGGGGCTGCTTCCTCACGCGGGCCGGTGGACAGCTTCCAGCCGGACATCCTCGGCGACAACCGCATCGTCCAGGCGATGACTGAACTGCTGAGTTCGCCTGCGGCCGAGGTGCGCGCGATGGCGGCGCGCATCCGTCCCGACGCCACCGGCGATCGCGACCGCACCGGCTTTGTCTTCCGGCTCTATCGCGGTGCGGACACGCAGGGATGGATCGACACCGATGGCGACGCGAAGGACGTCACGCTGCTCGATGTGCGGCTCGACATCCGCCCGGTGCGCTTGCCCGATCCTGGTGCGGGTCCCACGACGAACGCGGTCCCGGCCGCAACGATGATCGCGCCCGCCGGCATGCGCTGACCAGCGCCAACCAAGGCCCGAAGTCAGCGAGTGATGGTGGGGCCGGAATGGTGCTTGGGGGTCCTGGAGGGATCCCCCATGCACCGTGGAGAGCCCGCGCCTGGCAGCGCGGACGCCGGCATCCTCACGCGTCCAACGCCTCGGCGATGAACTGCTTGGACACCTTGGGCTTCGGCACCCTGACGCTGAACCAGCGTCGCACGTCCTGCTCCACGCCGATGCCGTGCATGAAGTTGTAGAGCGCCTTCTTGAGTGCTTCCCCCATGGCATCGTGGTCCGTGCCGGTGGGGTCGACGAAGCCGACGTCGTTCTTCGCGAACGGCGACGGCGGCAGCGGCAGCAGTTCGACGCCGAAGGCTTTCGGGTCCTGTCCCACCGGAGAGTGCACCGTGCAGGCGAAGCGGTGGAAGAAGCCGCTCTGGATGCAGCCGTTCTCGAAGAGCTGGCGCACGTACTCGAGCGCATCGACGGTGTCCTGCACCGTCTGCGTCGGGAAGCCGTACATCAGGTAGGCGTGGACGAGGATGCCGGATTCGGTGAACGCGCGCGTCACGCGCGCCACCTGCTCGACGGACACGCCTTTCTGCATCAGCTTCAACAGTCGATCGGACGCGACCTCCAGCCCGCCGCTGATCGCGATGCAGCCGCTGTCGGCGAGCAACTGGCAGAGCTCGGGGGTGAAGGTCTTCTCGAAGCGCACGTTGCCCCACCAGCTGATGGACACGCCGCGATCGATCAGCTCCTGCGCCAGCGCCTTCAGCACCTTGGGCGGTGCCGCCTCGTCGACGAAGTGGAAGCCGGTCTGGCCCGTCTCCGCGACGATCGCCTCGATGCGGTCCACCAGCGTCTTCGCCGAGGCTGCCTCGTAACGCGAGATGTAGTCCAGCGTGATGTCGCAGAAGCTGCACTTCTTCCAATAGCAGCCGTGCGCGATGGTCAGCTTGTTCCAGCGGCCGTCGCTCCACAGCCGGTTCATCGGGTTCAGCATGTCCAGCAGCGACAGGTAGTCGTGCAACGGCAGACCGTCCCAGGTCGGCGTGCCGACGTCCTCGAAGGGGACGTCCGGCTCGACGAAGTTGATGTAGCGGACCTGGCCCGCCCGCGTGCCTCCGGCGCGCTCCGCGTCCTCGCCGTCGTCCTCGCGGATGAAGCAGCGCACCAGCCGCTGCCGGCTGCGCTTGCCGGCGATGTGATCGAGCAGCGCCAGCAGCGGCCGCTCGCCCGCGTCCAGCGACACGAAGTCCACGTAGTCGAAGAGGCGCGGCTCGGTCAGCTCGCGCAACTCGGTGTTGACGAAGCCGCCGCCGAACAGGATCTTGATGTGGGGCCGCTCGCGCTTGATCGTCTGCCCGATGCGCAGCGCCGCGTAGACGGCGCCGGGGAAGGGCGCCGAGAGCAGCACCACGTCGGGCTGTTCCGCATCGATCGCGGCGAGCGTCAGCTCGCGCAGCAGGTCGTCGACAAGGTTGGGCGGCGCGCTCAGCGCGTCGTGCAACGGATCGAAGGTCGGCTGGCTGGTCGCCAGCTGCTCGGCGTAACGGACGAACTCGAAACGCGGATCGACCGATTCGCGCAGCACGTCGGCGAGGTCGTTCAGGTACAGCGTCGCCAGGTGCCGCGCGCGGTCCTGCAGCCCCAGCGCGCCGAAGGCCCAGGCCAGCGGATCCTCGCCGTCATCGGCGACGTAGACCTCCAGCGTCTGGAATCGAGCGCCTTCGGGCAGGAAAGTCCGTGTGTTGATGCGGTGCGCCAGCGTCGGGTCGCGCCCCTGCAGGAACGCGATCGCCGGCGCGATCGTGGCGAAGTAGCGGTCGAAGGACTCGTCGAAATGGCGCGACGCGATGCCGCGGTCCGGCAGCGGGATCGCCTGCACGGCGGCCCGCACGCGTGTCAGGCCGTCGCGGGAGAACAGCTTGAGCACCAGCGCCAGCGCCAGATCGCGCTGCGCCGCCTGGAAGCCGCGCGAGCGCAGGAAACCCGTCAGGTACGCGGTGGACGGGTAGGGCGTGTTGAGCTGCGTCATCGGGGGGATGAGCGAGAGCACGCGCGGGGAGGGCGCAAGGGCGGGCGTCGGGGCGGACGCGGCGGTGGGCGCGGGGGCGGACATGTCGGAACTGTAGGAGCAAAAAAACAAACCCGGCAGAAGCCGGGTTTGTTCGGTACCGCCCGGATCGCTGAAGCGACCCTGGCGATCGGCGTGCGCCAGAAGTGGATTACTTCTTGGCGGCCTTCTTGGCGGGCTTGGCGGCAGCCTTGGCCGGCTTGGCGGCAGCCTTGCGAGCGGCAGCCTTCGGGTCCACGGCGGCCTTGAAGCCGGCGCCCGGGGTGAACTTCGGCAGCTTGGCGGCGGCGATCTTGATCTTGTCGCCGGTGCTGGGGTTCACGCCGGTGCGGGCGGCACGGGCGTGTTGCTTGAAGGCGCCAAAGCCCGGGATGGAGACAGCGCCACCCTTCTTCACCGTGGACACCACCGCGTCCAGCAGCGTTTCCAGGATGCGGCCAGCTTCGGCCTTGGTCAGTTCGTGCTTGGAAGCCAGGTGTTCGATCAGTTCAGTCTTGTTCATTCGTTTGACTCTGCGGTTAAGGCCCGGCTTCACGCCGGACGGCGCGTATTGTGCGTGAGAAATCACGCGCGCATCCCCGGGTTGCCCCGCAAATCATCGATGAAATCGCCTATCCGGGGTCACGTCTTGCTCGATTGCCGTATCCATCGGTGCTTCTGAGGATCTTGTGAGCGCTTGCAACGAGGTTTCCATCCTGTTGCCAAGGGGGCATTCCAGGTGAATTCTCCCAGGCTTCAGGCCTTGCCCGGCAATACGTCACGCAAGGAATCTCATGACACGAGCAGGCGATGGACAAGGTCCGGCGTGCTCGCCGCGCCGTATTTCTTCATCAAGCGTGCGCGGTACACATCGACCGTGCGCGGGCTGACGCCGAGCTTGCGGCCGATCAGCTTGCTGGTGAGGCCTTCGATCAGCAGGGCGGCGATCTCGCGCTCGCGCGGCGTGAGGTCGGCCTTGAGCTGGCGTGTCGCGGACAGGTCCTCGAAACTCCAGATGCCGCTCGCATGCGGCTGCGACGGGTCCAGCGCGCGGCCCGACACGTGGCACCAGAACAGCTCGCCCGCGCGCGATCCGCCGACGCGCTTCATCACGCGCTCGTCGGCGTAATAGCCGGCGGCATCGAGGCTCGCGACGATGCGCTCGCCGGTGCGCTCGAATTCGACGGGGCTTGGATACAGCAGCGCGAAGCTGTGGCCGATCAGCTGCTCGCGCTGCGCGCCGAAGATCTCCAGCACCAGCCGGTTGCAGTCCTTGATCAGGCGGTTCTCGGAAATCACCAGCCCGATCGGGGCCTGGTCGAACGCGGTGCGGTAGTCGAGGCTCATGGGAAGCAGGTCGGAACGGGCTGCAACAGTCACAACAGCGCGTAGGTCGTCGTCGACTGCACGGCCAGCCGGCCCTGCTCGTCGAGCAGGTCGATCTGCCCGAACGCCAGGTTCCTGCCGCGGCGTAGCAGGCGCGCCTCGATCGTGCAGCGGGCGCCGGAGACCGGGCGGATGAAGGTCGATTGCAGCTGGACGGTCGTCATCGGGCGGAACTCGCCCAGCTCTCGC
The DNA here is from genome assembly GCF_056867975.1 of Mitsuaria sp. MSU3D. NCBI lineage: Bacteria > Pseudomonadati > Pseudomonadota > Betaproteobacteria > Burkholderiales > Sphaerotilaceae > Roseateles > Mitsuaria sp. MSU3D. Next base: position 383,457 of record NZ_CP200314.1, read on the forward strand.
ATCATCAGCAACACCATCGCCGTGTCGGCCGCGGCCATCGACGCCTGCCCGCACATCACGCCGCCGACGTGGACCAGCTCGGGCGCGACCGGCATCGTCAATCGCAGCAGCCCATCTTCCGCATGGACGGGCTCCAGGCCGAGTGCGACGATCCAGGGCGCGAAGATCTTCGGGATCTGCGCGCGCAGCGCGTCCAGGGACAGGGCGTCCGGGGGCAGGGTCATCGGGCTTCCTTCGGGGACTCGGTGGCGGGATGGCTGCGCGGGGAGGCAGCGGCGGATGCTTAATCAATTCTACGTAGCGCTTACCTAATGCCTTACGTAGTAGATTGCTCGACCAGTTCTGGACCAGTTCTGAAACCCGTGGATCAACGGCAAGCAGGAGACATCGGATGAACAAGCTTTTCCCCAATGCCAAGGCGGCGTTGGACGGCATCGTGGCGGACGGCCAGTTGCTGGCCGTCGGCGGCTTCGGCCTGTGCGGCATTCCGGAGGCGCTGATCGCGGCGCTGCGGGACAGCGGCACCAAGGGCCTGACCGTCATCAGCAACAACGCGGGCGTGGACGGCTTCGGCCTGGGCCAGCTGCTCGAGACGCGGCAGATCAGGAAGATGATCTCCAGCTACGTCGGCGAGAACAAGGAGTTCGAGCGCCAGTACCTGGCGGGCGAGCTCGAACTCGAGTTCACGCCGCAGGGCACGCTGGCCGAGAAGCTGCGCGCCGGCGGCGCGGGCATCCCGGCCTTCTTCACGCGCACCGGCGTCGGCACGCTGGTGGCCGAGGGCAAGGAGATCCGCGAGTTCGACGGCCATCAGTACGTGATGGAGCGCGCGCTCAATCCGGATGTGGCGCTGGTCAAGGCGCACATCGCCGACAAGAGCGGCAACCTGATCTTCCGGCGCACGGCGCGCAACTTCAATCCGGCCTGCGCGATGGCCGGCAAGGTCACGGTGGTGGAGGTGGAGCAGGTCGTCGAGGTCGGCGAGCTGGATCCCGACAGCATCCATCTGCCCGGGATCTACGTGCACCGCATCGTGCACAACCCGAATCCTGAGAAGCGCATCGAGAAGCGCACCATCCGCCCCGCGGCTTGAGGAGAGAGACATGCCCTGGACCCAAGACCAGATGGCGGCACGTGCCGCGCAGGAACTGGAAGACGGCTTCTACGTGAATCTCGGCATCGGCATTCCGACGCTGGTGGCGAACTTCGTGCCGGCGGACAAGGAAGTGTGGCTGCAGAGCGAGAACGGCATGCTCGGCATCGGCCCGTTCCCGACGGAGGACGAGGTCGACGCCGACCTCATCAACGCCGGCAAGCAGACGGTGACGACGATGCCTGGCTCGTCCATCTTCGGCAGCCATGACAGCTTCGCGATGATCCGCGGCGGCAAGATCAACCTCAGCATCCTGGGCGCGATGCAGGTCAGCGAGCACGGTGACCTCGCCAACTGGATGATCCCCGGCAAGATGGTGAAGGGCATGGGCGGCGCGATGGACCTGGTCGCCGGCGTCAAGCGCGTGATCGTGCTGATGGAGCACGTCGCCCGCAAGAAGGACGGCACCGAGGACCTGAAGATCATCCCGACCTGCACGCTGCCGCTGACGGGCGTGGGCGTGGTCAACCGCATCATCACGGACCTGGCCGTGATGGACGTGACTCCGCAGGGCCTGAAGCTGGTCGAGCTCGCCCCCGAAGTGACCCGCGAGTTCGTGCAGAGCAAGACCGGCGTGACGCTGATCTGAGCAAGACCTGGCCCCACTCGTGGCAAGACCTGCCACACGTACTCCCCAGGCCCCTGGGCAGCGAGAGCGGATGGGGCCGGAAGGGTGCTGGGGGTTCCCGGAGGGATGCCCCCTGCACCCTGGAGCGCCCGCGCTTGGCTTCTCGCAGGAGAGTGCGCAATGCCCCCGCCGCTGGCCCTCACCCCTACCCTCTCCCGCAAGCGGGGGAGGGAGTCACGCCACACGTGCCGCGCGCAGGAAAATGGCAGTCCAGGCATCTCATGTGCCACGCGCGGGCGATGTATTTCCAGTTCGTTTCTCGCGCATATCCCACCCCGACAAGTTCGACTCGTGAATAAATCACGCCGCAACAGCCTGTTGCCGCGCCTTTCACAAGTTGTACGAATGACGGTGAATTGAAGTCCGGTCCTCGCCACCATCCCGCATCCGCTGCCTGGAGCCGATGCCGAGATGACTGCCGCCGCCACTACCCACTTTGCACCGCCCGCACTGCCCGACGACGATCGCGTCGTTGAAGACACCACCACCGTCGGCACGACGGCCGCCCTGGCGGCCGCCGCTGCTGCGGCACTGCTCGCGGCCTGCGGCGGCGGCGGTGGGGGCGGCGACAGCACCGCCGGCCCGGACAGCGATCCCCAGACCAACGTGCCCACGACCGAACCCGAGGCGGCGCGCTTCCTCGGCCAGGCCGGTTTTGCCGCCAGCGCGGCGGACCTGACCAGCGTCAAGACGGTCGGTTTCGCGCGCTGGCTGGACCAGCAGTTCGACGCGCCGCGCACGCAGAGCCACTATGACTGGCTCGTGGCCAAGGGCAAGGGCGCCGAGGCCAACCGCTACAGCCTGGACGGTGTCGACGCGACGCTGTGGCGCAAGCTGATCGGCTCGCCCGACCAGTTGCGCCAGCGCGTGGTGCTGGCCTTGTCGGAGATTTTCGTCGTCTCGATGAACGGCCTGCCGATCGCGTGGCCGCAATTCGCGACCGCCGGCTACGTCGACATGCTGGAAGAGCGTTGCTTCGGCAGCTTCCGCGCGCTGATCGAGGGCGTGACGCTGTCCCCGGCGATGGGCGTCTACCTGGCCATGCGCGGCAACCGCAAGGAAGACGTGAAGAGCGGCCGCCAGCCCGACGAGAACTACGCCCGCGAGGTGATGCAGCTGTTCACCATCGGCCTGAACCAGCTCAATGCCGACGGCACGCCCAAGATGGTCAACGGCAAGACCGTCGACACCTACACGCTGCAGCAGATCACCGATCTGGCGCGCGTGTTCACGGGCTGGGACTTCGACGTCGACTCCTCCGACGTGGAGGGCCTCGACTTCAGCTACATGAAGCGCCCGATGCGGCAGAACGCCTCGCGCTTCTCCACCGGCGAGAAGAAGGTGCTGGACGCCGTCATCCCCGCGACGGCCGACGGCGCCGCCGCGATGAAGGTCGCGCTGGACACGCTGACCGCGCATCCCAACGTCGGCCCGTTCATCGGCCGACAACTGATCCAGCGCCTGGTGGCCTCGAACCCGAGCCCCGCCTACGTGCAGCGCGTCGCCGCGGTCTTCGACAACAACGGCAAGGGCGTGCGCGGCGACATGCGCGCGGTGATCCGCGCGATCCTGCTCGACACCGAGGCCCGCACGCGGTCCACCGCGCCCAGCGCCGGCAAGCTGCGCGAGCCGCTGCAGCGCATGATCCAGTGGGCGCGCACCGTGGGCCTGAGCTCGCCCGGCGACCTCTGGGCCGTCGGCGACACCAGCAACCCGTCGTCGCGCCTGGGGCAGAGCCCGATGCGCAGCGGCTCGGTCTTCAACTTCTTCCGGCCCGGTTATGTGCCGCCCAACTCGCAGCTGGGCACCAACAACGTGACCGCGCCCGAGTTCCAGCTCTGCAACGAGAGCACCGTCGCCGGCTACCTGAACTACATGCAGGGCCTGATCGGCAACGGCGTCAGCGACATGAAGCCCGATTACACCGCCGATCTCGCGCTGGTCGCCGACGTCCCGGCGCTGGTGCGGCGCCAGGCGCAGCTGATGGGCGGCGGCGACATCTCGGAGGCCACGATCACCACGATCGCCACCGCCGTCGCCACGATCAAGGCCGACACCGATACCAACAAGCTGAACCGCGTCAAGGCCTCCTGGCTGATGGTGCTGGCGGCGCCCGAATACCAGGTCCAGAAATAACCAGCCGTGAGCGGAGTGCCGACCATGACCCACCTCTCCAAGCTTCCCTCGCTGCGCCGTCGCGAATTCCTCAAGCGCGCCTCGGCGGTCTCCATCGCCGGCACCGCCGCGCCCTGGGCGCTGCAGCTGGCCGCCATCGGCGAGGCCGCCGCGGCCGCCGCGCCGGGCGACTACAAGGCCATCGTCTGCCTGTTCATGTACGGCGGCAACGACTATGGCAACACGGTGATCCCGTACGACACGGCGAACTACCAGGCCTACGCCAACATCCGCCAGGCGCTGGCGATCCCGCGCGATCAGCTCGCCGCCACGGCGCTGACGCCGTCCCTCGCGCTGCCCGACAGCCGGCAGCTGGCGCTGGCGCCGACGATGAACCGGCTCAAGCCGGTCTTCGACGCGGGCCGGCTCGCGGTGATGCTCAACATCGGCCCGCTGATGCAGCCGACGACGCTCGCCCAGTACAAGGCCGCCAACGTGCCGTTGCCGCCCAAGCTGTTCTCGCACAACGACCAGTCCAGCCTCTGGCAATCGTCGCGGCCCGAAGGCGCGACCTCCGGCTGGGGCGGTCGCGTGGCCGACCAGTTCCTGTCCAGCAACGGCAACGCCACCTTCAGCTGCATCAACGTCTCCGGCAATGCCGTCTTCATGTCGGGCGGCCAGGCGGTGCAGTACCAGATGAGCAGCAGCGGCGCCGTCGCCATCAATGGCGCGAACCGCTCGCTGTTCGGCTCCGCCGCGTGTGCGGAAGCGCTGCGCGGCATGATCACCGGCGAGCGCCAGCACTGGATGGAGCAGGAGCTGAACCGCGTCACCGCACGCTCGGTCAATGCGCAGGGCACGATCACCACGGCGCTGTCCACCACCACGCTGCAGACGCCGTTCGAGACCAACGGCAACGGCCTGGCGGCCCAGCTGCAGACGGTGGCGCGCCTGATCGGCGCCCGCGCCTCGCTGGGCGTGCAGCGGCAGGTGTACTTCGTGTCGATCGGCGGCTTCGACCTGCACGACAACCTGATGTCGCAGCAGCCGGTGCTGCTGGGCAACGTCGGCAGCGCGATGGCGAGTTTCGACGCGGCGCTGGTCGAGCTCGGCGTCGCCCAGAACGTCACGACCTTCACGGCCTCCGACTTCGGTCGCACGCTGAGCTCCAACGGCGACGGTTCCGACCACGGCTGGGGCAGCCACCACCTGGTCATGGGCGGCGCGGTGAAGGGCGGTCGTTTCTACGGCACGGCGCCGACGGTCGCCGTCAACGGTCCCGACGACGTCGGCCAGGGCCGGCTGCTGCCGACCACCTCGGTCGACCAGCTGGCCGCGACGCTGGCGCTGTGGATGGGCGTGCCCGCGACCGACCTGCCGGGGATCCTTCCGGGGATCGTGAACTTCAACCAGAAAGACCTCGGGCTCTTTGCGGCCTGATTTCGAACATCTCGGCGGCGATCGCCGGGACTGGCCGGTTTGTACGCGCCAATTACATCGGGCGAGGTCGGCGTGACCGGGGATCGAGGACGCGTCGGGACCGCGTCGACGGGATCGGGACGGGACCGGAGGGTCAGGTCGTGAGAAGTCGCACGGGCCGTTCGAGGAAGCCGGAACAAATACCGGTCGATCGTCGGGAGCGCCGATGATCACGGGGGAAACGGGCGACTGTCGAGGTCGAACGGCACGGTAACCGGATGCGTTTCCGGGCCTTTCCGCTGTTGCGGATCGGATGCTGATTTCGGGGGCGGGACTCTCTAGAGTCGCGGCCGTCAGCAGTAACGACGCACCCCCACCATGTTCCGTTTCCCCTGGTCTTCCGCAGCCGTCACGGCTGCTGCCGCTGCCCTCAGCGCCTGCGGCGGCGGGGGAGGCGGCGGCGATTCGTCCGCAGCCCCGTCCGGCTCCGGGCAGACGCCCGACGGCTCGCCCGCTCCAGCGCCCTCGACGGCGCCGAGCCCGACGCCTGCGCCGGCACCAGCGCCTGCTCCTGAACCCCCGCCCGCACCCGCGCCCGCGCCGGACCCCGCACCGGCCCCGTCGCCCGCTCCCGCGGCGAGCATCGTCCTGCCGCTGCCCAACGACGCCCAGGCCTCGCGCTTCCTCGCGCAGGCGGGCTTCGCCGCGAGCGAGGCCGACATCGCCACGCTGAAGTCCGTCGGCTACAACAACTGGCTGGACCTGCAGTTCCTCGCACCGCGCACCGAGTCGCACTGGGACTGGCTCACGCGCAACGGCTACGCGACCGACGCCAGGAAGAACGCCAACTTCGACGGCTTCCCCAACAGCGTGTGGCGCAAGCTCATCGCTTCTCCGGACCAACTGCGGCAGCGCATGGTGCTGGCGCTGTCGGAGATCTTCGTCGTCTCCGCCGTGGGCGCGACGCTGCCATGGCGGACGATGATGCTGGCCGCCTACGCGGACGTGCTGGAGGACCATGCGTTCGGCACCTTCCGCGGCCTGTTGGAGGCGGTGGCGCTGTCGCCGGCGATGGGCACCTTCCTGGCCATGCGCGGCAGCCGGAACGACGACGGCAAGGGCCGCCAGCCCGACGAGAACTTCGCCCGCGAGGTGATGCAGCTGTTCACCATCGGACTGGTGCAGCTGAACCTGGACGGCTCCGTGCAGACCGCCGCCGGCCGGCCGATCGAGACCTACGACCAGACCACGGTCACGCAGCTGGCGCGCGCCTTCACCGGATGGGACTTCGACACCGCGAACGCCGCGGGTGCCGATCCTTCCTTCATGCGCCGTCCGATGGTGCACAACGCGGCCAACTTCTCGAGCGGCGCGAAGTCGGTGCTGGGCAGCACCATCTCCGCGGGCGTCGACGGCCCGACCGCGCTGCGCCAGGCGCTGGACACGCTGGCCAATCATCCGAACGTCGGGCCCTTCTTCGGCCGGCAGTTGATTCAGCGCTTCGTCTGCTCCCACCCGAGCGGCGCCTACGTGCAGCGCGTGGCGCAGGTGTTCAACAACAACGGCCAAGGGGTGCGCGGCGACCTGAAGGCGGTGCTGCGCGCCGTGCTGCTGGATCCCGAGGCGCGCCTGATCGAGGCCGGCGTGAGCAGCTCCGGCAAGCTGCGCGAGCCGGTGCTGCGCTTCGTCCAGGTGGCGAGGTCGGTCAAGCTGAGCTCGGCCGGCCAGTGGACCATCCCCGAGACCAGCGACCCCGAGACCCGGCTCGGCCAGAGTCCGTTCTTCAGCCCGTCGGTCTTCAACTTCTATCGGCCGGGCTACGTGCCGCCGAACTCGTCGATGACGGCGACCGGCGTCACCGCGCCGGAGTTCCAGCTGCTCAACGAGGTGACGGTCACCGGCTACCTGAACTTCATGCAGACGCTGCTGACGACCGGGCAGGGCGATGCGAAGCCGGACCTGACGGACGACATGGCGCTCTCCACCGACGCACGCGCGATGGTGGCGCGGCAGGCGCTGCTGCTCGGCGGCGGTGCGGTCTCCGACGCGACGCAGCAGCGCATCGCGGCCGCGGTCACGACGATCGCGGCCAACACCGACGACGGCAAGATCAACCGCGCCCGAGCCGGTTGGATGCTGCTGCTCGCCTGCCCCGAATACCAGATCCAGAAATGACGACGTCGCCCTGCGGCGACGTTCACCGGAGAACTTCCGTGGCTCATGTGTCCAAGCTGTCCTCGCTGCATCGTCGCGAGTTCCTCAAGCGCGCTTCGGTCGCGTCCGCCGTGGGCGCCGCCGCGCCGTGGGCCTTGCAGCTCGCCGCGATCGGCGACGCCGCCGCCGCGACGACGGGCGGCGACTACAAGGCGCTGGTGTGCGTGTTCCTGTACGGCGGGAACGACCACGGCAACACCGTGATCCCGTACGACGCCGTCAGCCACCAGGCCTACACGGCCATCCGCCCGACGCTGGCGATCGGACGCGACGCGCTCGCGGCCACCGCACTGGCGCCGACGGTGGCGCTGCCGGACGGCCGCCAGATGGCGCTGGCGCCGGGGCTCTCGGCGATCAAGCCCGTCTTCGACGCTGGCCGGCTCGCGGTGATGCTGAACATCGGCACGCTGACCGCGCCGATGACGCTGGCGCAGTTCAAGTCCGGCGCGGTGCCGGCGCCGCCCAAGCTGTTCTCCCACAACGACCAGTCCAGCCTCTGGCAGTCCTCCAACGTCGAGGGCGCGCGGACCGGGTGGGGCGGTCGCATGGCCGACCTCATGCTGTCGGGCAACGGCCGCGCGGGGCTGACCTGCATCAATGTCTACGGCAACGCGGTCTTCCAGGCCGGCGACGCCGCGTTCCAGTACCTGACCGGCCCGGGCGGCAAGAAGCCGATCACCGGCATCGGCAGCCAGGTGTTCGGGTCGACCTCCTGCGCCAAACTGCTGCGGGCGCTGATCACCGAGGAGCGGACCCATCCGATGGAATCGGAGCTCAACCGCGTGACCGCCCGCTCGATCGATCTGCAGACGACGCTGAGCACCGCGCTGACCGGCGGGGCGACGCTGTCCACCGCCTTCGCGGCGGACGCGCTGGCGCGACAGCTGAAGATGGTGGCGAGCCTGATCGCCGCGCGTTCCTCGCTGGGCATGACGCGGCAGGTCTACTTCGTCGGCCTGGGCGGCTTCGACCTGCATGACGGCTTGACGACGCGCCATCCGGCGCTGATGCAGCAGGTCGGCGGGGCGATGGCAAGCTTCGACGCCGCGCTGCGGGAGCTGGGCATGGCCGACCAAGTCACGACCTTCACCGCGTCGGACTTCGGCCGCACGCTCAGCAGCAACGGCGACGGCACCGATCACGGCTGGGGCGCGCATCACCTGGTGATGGGCGGGGCGGTCAAGGGCGGACGCTTCTACGGCACGGCGCCGTCGGTCAGCGTCAACGGGCCGGACGACGTCGGCCAGGGCCGGCTGCTGCCGACCACCTCGGTGGACCAACTCGCGTCGACGCTGGCGCTGTGGATGGGCGTGCCGCCTTCCGAGCTGCGGACGGTGCTGCCCAACATCGGCAACTTCGCCGGCACGGATCTCGGCTTCATGTCCTGACGCACCATCGTGGATCGCAGACGACCCCGATGGATAGGGGTTTCTCCGCGATCCGGCGGGCTCCCGGCAAATCGGCCCGGAAACCGACATGCCCGCTCCCCCAACCCTAGGGGGCGCCGCCGGTCGAGTTCTGCTACGCAAGACCCTGACGTTCTCCTAACATCTCGACGACGCCCCGCACATCGATCACGGCGACAAGACCGTGCGCAGTCGAGGGCGGCGATCCACGCATGGCCCGATCAGGGAGGCTGAGATGGACGGAATGTTGGGGAGGACCCCGGACTTGGGTCGGCTGATGGCCTATCGAGGGCCGGAACGCCGGCGCGGATCGCCGGATCGGTGGTGGCGCCATGCGCTGGAAGAGATCGACCTCGGGGTCTGTCTCGTCGCCGGCGAGGGGCTGCTGCTCTATGCCAACAGCACCGCGCGGCGGCAGCTCGACGAGACGTCGCCGCTGCAGATCGTCGACGGTCAGTTGATCGCGGCGCAGCGCAACGATCAATTGCGATTGGAAAGCGCGCTGGCCGACGTGCAGCGCGGGCTGCGGCATCTCATCTGTCTCGGGCGCGGGCCGGGGCGCCTGTCGCTGTCGGTGCTGCCGCTGCAGGACGGGCACGGCCGGCCGTCGCAGGCGATGGTCGTGCTCGGCAAACGCAACCTGTGCGGGGAACTGCCGATGCTCGCCTTCGCGCGTGAACATCAACTGACGGCGGCGGAGCTGCAGGTGCTGCAGTCGCTCTGCTCCGGGTTGCAACCGCAAGAGATCGCGCATCGCCACGGGGTCGCCATCTCGACCGTGCGCACGCAGATCGCGAGCGTGCGGGCGAAGACGGCGACGGAAAGCATCCGCGACCTGGTGTCGATGGTGGCGCAGTTGCCGCCGATGCAGGGCGTGTTGCGGGTGATGGAGCGGGTTTGAGGCTGCCTGCCTGCCTTCCTGCTGAGGATCGTGCGTTGGCCGCGAGGTCAAGGGGCCTTGGCGTCAAGCGCCAAAACCCCTCGACCTCCCGTCCCCAACCATCACCGTACTTGCCCGGTTTTGCTGCCGGGGACTGCAACGAGCTTCAGGCGCGCTTCGGTTCCAGCGTCTTCTTGTAGAGGGTCGAGCCCTCCAGATCCTTCAGGGTGACCGTCATCGCACGTGTCTTTGCGTCGATGTCGACCTGGCCGAAGAACTGCGTGTCGGGCGCCGGCGCGGCGTTGGCAATGCCTGGCCCCTTCTGATACGCGACCTGCATGCCGAAGGTGCCGTCAGCCTTGTTGGGGCCGAAGCCGCCAGCGTGCAAGGGGCCGGAGACGAACTCCCAGAAGGGCAGGAAGTCGGTGTGCTTCGCCTTGGCGGGATCGAAGTAGTGAGCGGCGGTGTAGTGCACGTCGGCGGTGAGCCAGACGATGTTGTGCAGCTGGTGGCGCTTTATCTCGCTGAGCAGGCGCGCGATTTCCAGCTCGCGGCCGCGCGGCGCGCCGTCGTCACCGTTGGCGATGGCCTCCCACTTGTCGCGGCCCTCGGCGTCCTTGCCGTCGTTGACGTGCAGGCCGATCGGCATGTCGGCGGCGATGACCTTCCAGACGGCCTTCGAGCGCTTCAGTCCTTCGAGCAGCCACGCGATCTGCGGCCGGCCCATGAAGGCGCTGTCGGCGTTCTCCTCGGTCTGGAGGTTGGCGCTGTTGGGGCCGCGGTAGCTGCGCATGTCGACGACGAAGACGTCCAGCAGCGGCCCCTGCGGCAGGTGGCGGTAGATGCGTTCGCTCTCGACGTCGCCGAAGCAGCGCATCGGCGCGTATTCCTGGAAGGCCTTGGTGGCGCGGGCGACGAGCAGCGGGATGTTCTTCTCGGTGTAGCGCGCGTCGCCGGAGAGGTCCTTGCTGTCGGAGTAGTTGTTGGTGACCTCGTGGTCGTCCCACTGCCAGATCTGCGGCACGTCGGCCGACATGCGGCGGACGTTGGCGTCCATCAGGTTGTAGCGGTAGCGGCCGCGGTACTCGTCGAGCGTCTCGGCGACCTTGCTGGTCTGCTCGGTGACGACGTTGCGCCAGAGCGATCCGTCGGGGAGCTTGATCTCGGCCGGGATGGGGCTGTCGGCGTAGATGGTGTCGCCGCTGTGCAGGAAGAAGTCGGGATTGATGCGGCGGATCTGCTCATAGATCTTCATGCCGCCCCATTGCTCGTTGATGCCCCAGCCCTGGCCGCAGGTGTCGCCGCTCCAGGCGAAGCGGACATCGCGCAGGCCCTTCGCGCCGAAGGCGGCCGGCAGGCGCAGATGTCCGGCGACGGGCTCGGACAGCACGCGCTCGTTGTGCAGGTCCTGCAGGACGACGCGATAGAAGATCTCCTGCCCGGTGGGCAGGCCGCGCAGGTCGATGCGGCCGGTGAAGTCGGAGTCCTCGAGCAGATGCGGTCCGCGCACGCGCTGGAGGTTGGCGAAGCTGGCGGTGGTGGACCACTCGAGCCAGAGGCGGCTCGGGCGGTCGCCGCGGGTCCAGACGATGGCGCCGTCGGCGATGGGATCGCCGGACTGGATGCCGTGCGGCATCTGCGGGCGCATCGCGTCGCGCGTGATGACGGCGGGGGCCTGCGCCCGCGCGCCGGGCAGCGTCAGAAGCGAGGCGCCACCCAGAAGGGTGCTGGCGTGGAGGAAGCGGCGGCGGTCCATGCGGGTCTCCCGGAGAGATCAGAAAGGCGAAGCCCGCGATGCTGCCGGGAGGGTGTGACGAGGCGGTGACCGGCCGGCGTCAGCCGACGGTCCTCACTGCCCCGCTGGTGGCTCCCACAGCTCGACCTTGTTGCCTTCCGGGTCGATGACCCAGCCGAACTTGCCGTACTCCGAGTCGTCGGTCTTCTCAAGGACGTTGCAGCCCTCGTCGCGCAGCGCCTTCAGCAGCGACGCGAGATCCGCCACCCGGTAATTGATCATGAAGGGCGCCTTGTTCGGCCCGAAGCCGTCGCCGCCCTCGGCCGCGCCGATGGACCAGATCGTCGAGCCGCCCGTGGGCTGGCCCGCGTCGTCGGTCCATGTGAACGCCGCGCCGCCCCACGGCTGGACATCGACGCCCAGGTGCGTCCGGTACCAGTCGCGCAGGACCGCCGGGTCCTTGGCGTTGAAGAAGATGCCGCCGATGCCAGTGACTCGTTTCATGTGGGAACTCCCGACAGGTTGATCGATCTCAAAGACATCGACGGTCGTCTCACCGACGATGCACCGCTCCGCGCTTGAGCGTCAGCAGACACAGCAGCGCGATCAGGGTGAACAGGGCGCCGCTCCAGATCTCGTAGGGCAGACCGAGCAGCGTGTACGCGGACGCTTCACTGCAATTGGCCGTGACCATGAAGATGCTCGGGATCCGATCTTCCAGCTTGAACATCGTCAGCACGCGGTCCGCGAAGGTCATGTCGCAACTGGCCAGCTTGGAGGCAACCTCGTGCTGGTAACCCGCGGCGAACAGCCCCGCCACGCCCAGCGCGCCCGACAGCAGCAGCGACAGCACGCGCACGAAGCCGACGCGCTGCAGCACCCAGCCCAGCACGCTGACCGCGGCGATCAGCAGGAAGATCCCCCGCTGCATCACGCACCACGGGCACGGCTTGACGTTGAACTGGTACTGCGCCACCAACGCGGCCGCCACGGCGGCGAGCGACACCAGCGCGCTGAAGGCCAGCACGCGCGAGGGGGTCAGCGCACGCATCAGTCGGCGATCTCGGCGATCAGCTCGATCTCGACGCAGGCGCCCATCGGGATTTGCGCCACGCCGAAGGCGCTGCGCGCATGCGCACCCTTCTCGGGACCGAAGACCTCGCCGATCAGCTCGGACGCGCCGTTGGTCACCAGGTGCTGCTCGGTGAAGTCGCCGGTGCTGTTGACCAGGCTCATCAGCTTCACGACGCGCTTGACCTTGTTCAGGTCGCCGACCGCCGCGTGCAGCGTGCCCAGCAGGTCGATCGCGATCGCGCGCGCGGCCTGCTGGCCCGTCTTCGTGTCGGTGTCCTTGCCCAGCTGGCCCACCCAGGGCTTGCCGTCCTTCTTCGCAATATGACCGGACAGGAACACGAGGTTGCCGGTGCGGACGAACGGCACGTAGGCCGCGGCGGGCACCGCCACCGGCGGAAGTTCGATGCCGAGTTGGGTCAGGCGGTCGTAGACGGAAGTGCTCATGAGGATCTGCGCGGAAGTGGAAAAAATCGCCGGGAATCCTACACCCCGGCCTGGCGTTGGACACTCGTCCCGCTCGCGGCCCTGCTGGGCATGGGGCTGGTCCATGCCCTCCCGGAACTGCCCGGTCCCGCCGCCTGGCGGACCGGGACCGCGATCGCCGTGATGCTGGTGTTCACGATGGTGTTGCGGGCCGCCCGTTGGGCCACCCGTTGGACCACCCACCGGACGACGCTTTGGACGACGCATTGGCTGGCCTGGTCGCTGCTCGCGGCGATCGCCGGAGCCGGGCTCACCGCGGCGCGGGCCGGCGCGCGCATGGCCGAGGTGCCGGCCGCCGACCGCGAGGGCCAGGTCATGACCCTCACCGGCCGCATCGGCAGTCTTCCCCAGCGCACCGACGGCATCGGCGGCGTCGAGGGCTGGCGCTTCATCCTCGACGTCGAGCCGCCCGCGGTCAGCGCCGGTGCGCCGCCGCGCGTGCTGTTGTCCTGCTATCAGATGCCGCTCCCGCCGCGCGCCGGTGAGCGGTGGCGCCTCGACGTCAAGCTGCGCCGTCCGCACGGCCTCATGAATCCTCGCGGCTTCGATCAGGCGCTGTGGATGCTCGACCAGGACCTGCCGGCCGCCGGCAGTTGCCGCAGCAAGGGACAGGAGCGACTGGCGGCCAGCGGCTTCAGTGTCGACGCGTTGCGGCAGTCGATGCGCGACGCGATCGACCGCCAGCTGAGCGAGCGGCGCGACCGCCGCGGCGCTGGCGTGCTCGCCGCGCTGAGCCTGGGCGATCAAGGCGCGGTGAATGCCGCCGACTGGGGGCTGTACCGCGATGCCGGCGTGTCGCATCTGCTCAGCGTGAGCGGGCTGCACGTGACGATGTTCGCGTGGCTCGCCGGCGCCGCCGCCGGCTGGGCCTGGCGGCGCAGCGCGCGGCTGTGCCTGTGCGTGCCCGCGCCGCGCGCGGCGATGTGGATCGGTGTGGTCGCCGCCGGGCTGTACGCGCTGTTCTCCGGCTGGGGCGTGCCGTCACAGCGCACGGTCGGGCTGCTCGCGATCCTCGCGCTCCTGCGTCAGGCCGGTGCGCGCTGGCCGTGGCCGACGAGCCTGTGCGCCGCCGCCGCCGGGGTCTGCGCCGCCGATCCGTGGGCGCTGACGCAGGCCGGCTTCTGGCTCTCGTTCGTCGCCGTCGCGCTGCTGATGGCGGCGGACCACCGCGCCGATCCCGGCTGGCGCGGCGCGCTGCGCAACGCCTGGCACACGCAGTGGGTGGTGACGCTCGGCCTCGCGCCGCTGACGCTGCTGCTGTTCCAGCAACTGTCCATCGTGGGCCTGGTGGCGAACGCCTTCGCCATCCCGCTGGTGTCCTACGTGATCACGCCGCTGGCGATGCTCGGCGCGCTGTGTCCGCCGTTGTGGACGCTGGGCGCGTGGTGCGTCGCGCTGATGAACGCGATGCTGGAAGCGCTGCGCGTCCTGCCGCTGGCGGTCTGGCACCTGCCGTGGCCGACGGCGTGGGCGCAGGTGCTGGGACTGGTCGGCGGTGCCGTGCTCGCAATGCCGTGGCCATGGCGGTTGCGGCTGGGTGGACTCGCGCTGTGCGTGCCGATGTTCTGGCCCGTCATCGAGCGGCCTGCGCCGGGGCACCTCGACCTCTGGCTACCCGATGTCGGCCAGGGCGGCGCCACGATCCTGCGCACGCAGGGCCACACGATGGTCTTCGACGCCGGCCCGTCGTGGGGGCCGGGCTCCGATGCCGGGCAGCGCGTGCTGCTGCCGCTGCTGCACGGACTCGGCGAGCGGCGACTGGACCTGCTGATGGTCAGCCATGCGGACCAGGACCACGTGGGCGGCGCCGCGAGCCTGCTCGCGGGGATGCCGGTCGAGCGGCGGCTCGGCGCCGTGCCCGGCGGGGAGGGTTGCCGGCGCGGACAGCGATGGACCTGGGACGGCGTGCGTTTCGAGGTGTTGTGGCCGATCGCCGACGGTGAGCCGGGCGAGCCGGATGGCGCGGGCCAGAGGCGCAAGGAGACCAGGCGCAACGCCGGTTCCTGCGTGCTGCGCGTCGAGGCGTCCGGCCGGCGTGTGCTGCTGACCGGCGACATCGAAGCGCCGCAGGAGGCGCGCCTGGTGCGCGAGGAGGGCGGGGACGGCCTGCGGTCCGAGGTCCTCGTCGTGCCGCACCACGGCAGCCGGACCTCGTCGACGGTCGCGTTCGTGGGGGCGGTTGCGCCGCGCGTGGCGGCGGTTCAGTCGGGTTATCTGAACCGCTTCGGCCATCCGAAGCCGGACGTCGTGGCGCGCTACCTCGCCGCGGACGCGCTGCTGCTCAACACGGTGGACTGCGGCGCGTGGCGCTGGCGCAGCGACCGCTGGTCACCACCGGTCGACGACTGCGAACGGGCGACGCGTCGGCGCTACTGGCTGCGCCTGCCGCCGGGTGTCCGCCCGGACCTCCCGACCCTGCCGTCGCCCGCCGACCTCCCCGCGAGCGTTCCGGAGCCGGATGCCGCCGACGTTGTTCCCCCTGGCGTTCCCCCTTGAGGGTGTTCCACCCTGAGCGCGTTCCACCCCGGGTGCGACCGGTGCTGCCCCCTGTCACCGGGGCTGTGCATGCCGCCGGACAGGTGCTAGCTTCCGAGGGCGACGCCACAACGGGCGCCGAAGGGAGGATCACATGGGAATGCTGTCCGACTTGAAGGTGGGAATGCGGCTCGGTCTGGGTTTCGCGCTGCTGGTGCTGCTGATGCTGGCCATGGGCGCCTTCTCGGCGAGCCGCGTGGCGCAGGTCGAGGGAAAGGTGGAGGACCTGGCCACCAACTGGCTGCCGAGCACGCGCACGCTCGGCGCCATGGGCGAATCGATGAACCAGATGCGCCGCGCGGAGTTGCAGATGCTCGTCGGCGGCGATCCGAAGACGATCGCGGACGAGGCGGCGCGGCTCACCGATCAATGGCGCGTGCTGCCCGGTCTGCTGTCGACCTACGAGAAGCTCATCTCCAGCGACAAGGAGCGGCAGGTCTTCGACGATCTCGCACGCCAGGTCCAGGCGTATCGCACGACGCAGGAGCGCTACGTGGCGGCGCTGGGTGCCGGTCAGCGGGACGAGGCCGTGACCCTGCTGCGCGGCGATTCACGCGCCGCGTTCCGGGGCGCGACCCAGCGTCAGGCGGAACTCGTGAAGATCAACACCGACGGTGCCCATGTCGCGCACGAGCAGGCGCGCGCCGACTACCGCGTCGTGCTGACCGCGATCTGGACGCTGGTCGCCGTCGCCATGGCGCTGGGCGCGCTGGTCGGCTGGCTGCTGACGCGGTCCCTGACGCTGCCGCTGCGCGCGGCCTCGGCCGCGGCCGACCGGATCGCCGACGGCGACCTGCGCGACATCGCCGCGGCGTCTCGCCGGGACGAGCTCGGCGACCTGCTGCGGGCGCTGGGCAAGATGCGCGACGCGCTGCATGCCTCGATGTCGACGGTGCGCGCCAGCGCCGATCAGATCGCCGAGTCCAGCCGCGAGGTCGCCAACGGCAGCTTCGACCTCTCCAGCCGCACCGAGCAGGCGGCGTCCAGCCTGGAGCAGACCTCGGCGGCGATGCACCAGCTGACCGATGCCGCCCGCCAGAGCGCGAGTAGCGCCGACGAGGCCAGCCGCATCGCCCAGGACGCGGCCGGCGTGGCCAGCCGCGGCGGGGACATGGTCGGGCGGGTCGTCTCGACGATGGCGGGCATCCAGCAGTCGTCGCGGCGCATCGCCGACATCATCGGCGTGATCGACGGCATCGCCTTCCAGACCAACATCCTGGCGCTCAATGCCGCGGTCGAGGCGGCCCGCGCGGGCGAGCAGGGCCGGGGCTTCGCGGTGGTCGCGTCCGAGGTGCGCGGCCTGGCGCAGCGCAGCGCCCAAGCGGCGCGCGAGATCAAGTCGCTGATCGCGGATTCGGTCGAGCAGGTCGAGACCGGCTCGCGCGCCGTCGGCGACGCGGGGTCGACGATGACGCAGGTGGTCGACGCGGTGACGCAGGTCAGTCAGCTGATCCGCGAGATCGCCTCGGCCACCGGCGGACAGACGCAGAGCCTGTCGGAAGTCAACGCGGCGGTGACGCAGCTCGACGGCATGACGCAGCAGAACGCCGCGCTGGTCGAGGAGTCCGCCGCCGCGGCCGAGGCGCTGAAGGAACAGGCCGCGCGCCTGAGCCAAGTGGTGGCGAGGTTCCAGTTGGCGGGGTGAGGGTCAGCGGGCTGTCGCCGGCGTAGACGTGGCCGGATCAGCGGATGATTGCAGGCGCGCTGAGGTTACGCCGTGAACACCAGCGCGATCTGCTCCGGCTCGCGCATGGCGCGGGCCCTCGCCGAGGGCGCGGCCTTCGCGCCCGGCTCGGTCGCCTTCAGGTGATCCACCAGGAAACGCGCCGTCTCGGGCGAGCGGCTCATCTCCGCCGCGACGACCGCCTCCAGTTCCGACGGATGCACGTCCATCGCCGTGCACAGCTTGAGTAGGCGCGCCTCGGCCTCGAGGTAGTGCCGCTCCACCGTCAGCTTGCGCGAGAAGAGGCCCATCACCTGGCCGACGCGCAGCAGATGCACGTCCAGCAGCGCGACGTCCTCCGACGCGGACCAGCCGCGCACGATGGCCGATGCCGTCTTCGGTCCGACGCCCGGCAGTTCCATCAGCCAGTTGCGCACGTCCTGGCCGGCCTCGAAGTCCGGCGCCGAGAGCAGCGCCGGCATCACCGCCGCGAGGTGCCTGGCCTTCTGCGCCGCGAAGCGGAAACCCAGCGCCTTGCCCTCGACGTGCAGCGGCTCGCTGAGCCACGCGGTGAGCGTGAGCTCGCAGACGCCGGGCTGCACGAAGGCCCCGCGCTCGCGGATGCGCGCGAACGCCGCGAGGCCCACGGCGGCCGGGATGCCCGGCCCGCCCAGCAGCGACGCGCCGACCTCCTCGGCCAGCGAACGGCCGGACGCCGCGGGCGCCGTCGCATCCTGGCGTTCCAGGCGACGGCGCAGCGCCTGCTGCGTCCAGTAGGCGGGGGTGGGGAATTCCTCGACGGCGCCCCAGCGCACGCCGGTCAGCAGGAGGTGGTGGGGATCGGGAAGTTCTCTTTGGAGGGAGCCGTGGCGGGAGACGAGGGCAACGATCTGGGTCATGGGAGAAGGGGAACGCCGCCTCTCTGGGCGGCTGGATAGGTGGTGTTCAGCCATTGGGCGAACGCGGCGCGCTCGACCGGATCCATGGCATGGACACGCTCTTGAAGGCGTTCGAGACGCCGCTTGTGGGTCTGGCGCTCGCGGAAGGTGGCTCCGCGGTGCCGGCTGTCGTGAAGCATCTCAGGCGGTTCGAAGTTGAACCACAGCGTCTCCGTCCGCACGTCGGTGTGGGTCTTCGCGCGGAACGCCACCGTCCGCCACCCCCGCAGGAGGGCGTCGTACGACGGATGCGCGTAGCCCGACACGATCACCCGGCACGGCAGCGCCGCGAGCTGCGCCAGGAGCGCCTCGTGGTCCGCGGCGTCGTATTCGTGCCGGTAGATGCGCGTCTGCCGACGCGTCTCGGGGTGGTAGGGCGGGTCCACGTAGACCAGCTCATCCCCCTCGAACACATGCCGCGCGAGGAAATCCTCCGCGCGGCCATGCACCAGCTCGACACCGGGCAGGGCCAGGCCTTGCCAGTGCGCGATGACCCGCTCGTCAGCGTCGATGGCGATCGATCGCGCCGCCGGCAGCTTGTGGCGCAGGACCGCGCCACCGCCGACATGCGTCTCGATGTACACCCGGTGCGGAGGCATCAGGTTGATGACGTGCTGGTACGTCTTTCCCTTGCCGCCTGGATACTTCATGCGCCGGATCATCGTCAGAAGTGACGATGATGTCAAGGCGGGAGGCGGTCGATCGGGCGAGCGAAAGCCGGCGGAGCCGGTGCCCCTCTCCGCTCAATCTCCTCCTCGCCGCTCGGAATTCGCTCCGAGGGGCACCGGCTCCGCCGGCTTCGAATCACCGAGGTCTGCGGGTCGTGCGTGACGTGCGTGACGTGCGGCGGCGGTCAGAGCGCCGTCAGCCAGTCGCAGCGCAGGCGGCCCGATCGGTGCAGCCGGCGTCGGCCGCCGGTGTAGGCCATCGGCAGCAGCCAGGCCATCAGGCACAACGGCAGTGCGATCCACGCCTGGATCAATAACGCGCCCGGAACGCCCATGAAACCCAGCATCCAGATCGTCAGCACGACGTTCCAGACCGCCAGCTCCACCGGGTGGCGGGCGCTGTGCATCACCATCCAGCGCTTCACCTGGCTGAGCTGCGTGAGAGTCATGACGGGCTCCTGGACGACGGGAGAGGGGGGCCTGGACGGCCTCGATGAGTGGGAAACCGGACGGGTGGAAGTGTAAGTTTGGAGTCAGGGTTTCCCCATCCCACGCTCGTGGAGCCCGAGTGGAACTCCGGGTTATCCCGCCATGCGGCATGGGGGCCGGGTGCCGATTGGCACGGGGGACGGGTCGGCGGGCTCGTGTATGGTTCGCCCCTTCTCAGAAGGTGGACAGGAGTCCCGCGAATGAAACGACTGATGTGGGCCGCGCTGGCGTTGTACGCCGCGGCCGGCGCCCAGGCGCATGAAGGCATGTGGATGCCGCAGCAGCTGCCCCTGGTGGCCAAGGACATGAAGGCCCTGGGCCTGAAGTTCGATCCGGCGCGGCTGTCGCAGCCGCTGGGGTATCCGATGGGCGCGGTGGTGAGCCTGGGCGGCTGCACGGCCTCGTTCGTGTCCCCGCAAGGCCTGGTGGTGACGAACCACCACTGCGCGTTCGGCAGCATCCAGTACAACTCGACGCCGCAGAAGGACCTGCTGAAGAACGGCTTCCTGGCCGCGTCGCTGGCCGATGAACTGCCGGCCGCGCCCGGCAGCCGCATCCTGGTCACCGTCGCGCTGAGCGACGTCACCGACAAGGTGATCGACAAGAAGACCGCCGCGCTGCAGGGCAAGGCCCGCGTCGATGCGATCGAGGCCAACGAGAAGTCGCTGGTCGCCGCGTGCGAGAAGGACGCCGGCCACCGCTGCTCGGTGGGCGCGTTCTACGGCGGCCTGATGTACCAGCTGACCAAGCAGCTCGAGATCCGCGACGTGCGCCTGGTCCACGCGCCGGCTGAAGGCGTGGGCGTCTTCGGCGGCGACACCGACAACTGGATGTGGCCGCGCCACACCGGCGACTACAGCTTCTACCGCGCCTACGTCGGTCCGGACGGCAAGCCGGCGGACTTCAGCAAGGACAACAAGCCCTTCCAGCCGCAGCAGTTCCTGAAGCTGGCGAGCACGCCGCTGAACGAGAACGACTTCGTGGCCGTGGCCGGTTATCCGGGCCGCACGAACCGTCATCGCCTGCCCAGTGAAGTCGACTTCGCGTTCTCATGGGACTTCCCGCATCGCGTCAAGGCGATGGGCGAGCAGCTCGACCTGATCAAGGAGGCGACCACGGGCCGCCGCGATGCCGAGATCAAGCTGGCCAACACGGTCGCCGGCGTCAACAACTACTACAAGAACTACCAGGGCCAGATGGCCAGCTACGCGGGCAGCGACATCCTCGCGCGCAAGCAGGCGGCCTTCGACGCGATGAAGACCTGGGTGAACGCCGACGCCAAGCGCCGCGCCGCCTACGGTCCGTCGCTGGTCGAGGTGGAGCGCCTGATCGCCGAGCGTCAGGCCATCGTGCGCCGGGAGTTCCTGCTGAGCTACGCGACGCCCTCGCTGGTCAAGAGCGCGAGCGACCTGTACGAGCAGTCGTTGCAGCGCAAGAAGCCCGATGCGGAGCGCAAGGCCGGTTACCAGGACCGCGACCAGCTGCGTCGCAAGCAGGCCGTGGAAACGGTGGACCGCCGCTTCGACGAGATCACCGAGAAGAAGGTGGTCAGCCACTTCCTGACGCAATACCTGGCCCTGCCGGCGGATCAACTGAACGCTGCGTTCCTGAACGCGCTGGGCGTGCGTGCCGGCATGGATGCGGCGGCCGTGACGGCGCGCGTCGATGCGCTGTACGCGGGCACGAAGCTGACCGACAAGGCCGAGCGCACCGCCTGGCTGTCGCGGGATGCCGCCGCCTTCGAGGCGAGCGCCGACACGCTGGTCAAGGCCGCCGTGGCGCTGCACGCCGACGAGGAAGCGCGCGAGAACCGCGACAAGGAACTGGCCGGCAAGCTGCAGCAGGCCTATGCCGCGACGATGCAGGCCGAGATCGACTTCAAGGCCAGCCGCGGCCAGCCGGTCTATCCGGACGCCAACAGCACGCTGCGCGTGGCCTTCGGTCAGGTGAAGGGCCGCACGCCGGGCGTGGACGGCACGACCTGGACCGCGTTCACGACGCTGCGCGGCATCGTGGCCAAGCACACCGGCACGGGCGAGTTCAATGCGCCCGCCGAGCAGCTCGCCGCGATCAAGGCGCGCCAGTTCGACAAGTACGGCGTGAAGGCGCTGGACTCGGTGCCGGTGAACTTCCTGGCGACGCTGGACACGACCGGGGGCAACTCCGGCTCGCCGGTGCTGAACGGCAACGGCGAACTCGTCGGCCTGCTGTTCGACGGCACGCTGGACGCGGTGATCTCCGACTGGGACTTCAACGACCACATGAACCGGAGCATCTGCCTGGATGCGCGCTACATGCTGTGGCAGATGAAGGTCGTCGACAAGGCGGACCGCCTGCTGAAGGAAATGAACGCGCTGTGATGGCGCGGTCTTCCGGCTGAGCGATCCTCGCGGTCGCTCCGATCAACGCCCCGCCTCGCGCGGGGCGTTTGCATTCGGACGCTTACTGCGGGAAGGTGCCCGGCAGCAGGATGTCGCGGCCGACGCCGCGCAGTTCGCGGTGGCCGCAGAAGGCCATCGTGAGCTCGAGTTCCCGGTGGATGATCTCCAGCGCCCGGGTCACGCCGGGGCGGCCCATCGCACCGAGTCCGTACAGGAACGCCCGGCCGATGTAGGTGCCGCGCGCGCCCAGGGCCCAGGCCTTGAGCACGTCCTGGCCCGAGCGGATGCCGCCGTCCAGGTGTACCTCGATGCGGTCGCCCACGGCGTCGACGATGCGCGGCAGCGCGCGGATGCTGGACTCCGCGCCGTCGAGCTGGCGTCCGCCGTGGTTGCTGACGATGAGCGCGTCGGCGCCGGTGGCCGCGGCGAGCTTCGCGTCCTCCTCGTCGATGATGCCCTTGATGATCAGCTTGCCGCCCCAGCGGTCGCGGATCCATTGCACGTCGCTCCAGCTCAGTTGCGGGTCGAATTGCTTGGCGGTCCATTCGGACAGCGAGCTCATGTCGCCGACGCCCTTCACGTGGCCGACGATGTTGCCGAACTGCCGCCGCGGCGTGCCCAGCATGCCCAGGCACCAGCGCGGCTTGGTCGCCATGTTGATCAGGTTGGGCAGCGTCAGCTTGGGCGGCGCGGACAGGCCGTTCTTCAGGTCCTTGTGGCGCTGGCCGAGGATCTGCAGGTCCAGCGTCAGCACCAGCGCCTCACACTTGGCGGCCTTGGCGCGATCGATCAGGCTGTGGATGAAGCCCTTGTCCTTCATCACGTAGAGCTGGAACCAGAAGGGCGCGGTCGTGTGGGCCGCCACGTCCTCGATCGAGCAGATGCTCATCGTCGACAGCGTGAAGGGCACGCCGAACGCCTCGGCGGCCTGCGCGCCGAGGATCTCGCCGTCGGCGTGCTGCATGCCGGTCATGCCGGTCGGCGCGATCGCGACGGGCATCGCGACGGGGCGGCCGAGCATGGTGGTCGCCGTGCTGCGGTTGTCCATGTTCACGGCGACGCGCTGGCGCAGCTTGATGGACTGGAAGTCCGATTCGTTGGCGCGGTAGGTGCTCTCGGTCCAGGACCCGGAATCCGCGTAGTCGTAGAACATCCGCGGGACACGGCGCTGCGCGAGCACGCGCAGGTCTTCGATGCAGGTGATGACGTTCATGCGCCGCATGCTAGGCGAGCCGCGCGGACCATGACCGGAAAGTTTCGCGGGCCGGGTCGGAGGATCGTTCCGACGGACTCAGGGCGTTCCCGGGGCGGCGCGGGTCAGACGGCGCCCGAGCCCGCGTGCGCACCGGCGCCCCCGTCGGCGCCCCCGTCAGCGCTCAGCGACCGGCAATGCTGGACGAGCCAGCGTGCGAAGGAACGCGCCGCGTCGCCGTCCGCGTGCCTCACCAAGCCATACGGCATCGCCGCCGGGACGGCGAGATCGAACAGGCGCTTGAGCGCGCCGCTGCGCAGGTAGGTCGCGGCCAGGCTCGGCCGGCCGAGCACGACGCCCTGGCCGCAGGCGGCGGCTTCCAGCGTGAGGCCCAGGTCGACGAAGCGCGTGCCCTGCGCGGGCTCGGGCCAGTCGAGGCCGGCGGCGCGCAGCCACGGCTGCCAGGGCTGCAGCGGCGTGCGCAGCAGCGGGGCCGAGGCCAGGTCGGCCGGCGCGTGGATGGCGGGCAGACGCGCGAGCAGCGAGGGCGCGGCCATCGGCGTGATGACGTCGACCAGCAGGACATCGCCGCCCGCCGGGACGGTGCCGGCGAAGATCTCGACCTCGGCGGGAGGCGCGGGCTGGTCCAGGAACGGGGTGGACAACAGCAGTTCGAGCTCGATGTCCGGATGCTCGGCCTCAAAGCCGGGCAGGGCGGGGACCAGCACCTGGCGCGCGAAGGTCGGAGGGCTGGAGATGCTGAGCCGGACGACACGCTGCTGCTCGCGCCGGTGCAGCGGCACGGCGGCCAGCAGCGAGAGCGCGGTCCGGACCTGGGCGAGGTACTCCTTGCCCGCGGCGGTCAGGCGCAGCGGGTTGCGCGTCAGCAGCGGCTGGCCGAGACGTTCCTCCAGCGTCGCGATGCGCTTGCCGACGGCGCTTGCGCTGACGTGCAGCCCCTCGGCGGCGCGTTCCAGGCTGCCGAGCCGCGCGACGGCCTCGAAGGCCAGCAGGCCGTCGATCGAGGGCAGGCGCAAGGTGTCGGCCAGGGGCTCGTCAGGGGCGAGGCGCGAGGAGTCGCTCATGGGCGCGACTGTAGCGTCCGGAACTGCCCAGGCCCTCAGCGCTTCAGGGCGACGGATGTCGAGCGCACGTGGGGTCGCACAGCGCGGCTACAGTGACGCAATGTCCGAAGTTCCCGAGAGACGCCCCGCCCGGGTGCTTGATGCAGCGGCCCGCGAGGCGGTCGCGCATGAGGTCGCGCATGACGCCGCTGACGAGGCCGCTGCCGACGATGCCACCGTGCGCGTGCTGGAGCAGGCTTCCCTGTGGCGCCGTCTGCCGTGGATGGTGGGCGGCGCGCTGAGCCTGGCGCTGGGCGTGATCGGCATCTTCCTGCCGCTCTTGCCGACGACCCCGTTCGTGCTGCTGGCCGCGTTCTGCTTCGCGCGCGGGTCTGCGCGCTGCGAGGCGTGGCTGGTCGGCCATCCCCGTTTCGGGCCGATGATCGTCCAGTGGCGCGCCAATCGTGCGGTGCCCCTCCGGGCCAAGCAGATGGCCTGGGGAATGATGGCGATCAGCTCGATCATTTCGGCCCTCGTCATGCCGGTCGTTCCCTGGTTACCCGCCGTCTGCTGCCTGGCGGTCGGCATCTGGCTCTGGCGTTTGCCTACTGCCTGATCCGACAGACGATGTTCCCACCAATCCCCTGATGGCCGCATCCAGAGCGACAAGGCCGGCGACGGTGATGAAGACGCGATTGGTGGTCATCAGTGCGCTGACGGCGGATGTCGACAACACGGCCGTCGACATCAAGAGACAAGGATAGAGCGAGAGTCCATCCCAGAGGTCACGCACGATGGGGCGATCGGCGGATCCCTTTCCCAGAAGGCGGACCCAGGCGGTGGCCAAGGCGGCGATCGCCACGCAAAGGACGTCGTGGATGGAGGCGTCGATGAAATCGGGCATTGCTGATGCTCCGTTCTCATATCAACGATTCCGCTCATTGCGGTCCAACCAGAGCGTGATCACTGCGGCGATCGCGATCGCCGCGAGGTCTCGGTAGACGCCCTGGGGAAAGAACAAGCCGCTGCAGACGCTCAGGAAACCGCCCCCTCCCAAGGTGGTTCGGATCACGCCGAACCAACGGTCGTAGGTGGACTTTCCCTCGCAGTGGAAATGGCTGGAAATTGAAGGAAGTGGGCTGCGCATGGATCGCTCTTCATGACTGCTGGAGCGATCACTGTGCGCGTCCATGGGCGTATCAAAATGCAAGCAGCCGGTCGCATGGGGGAGGCGTCGACGCAAGTCTTGCGAAATATCAACTTCCGTTCCTTCCTCTTCCACATCCTCATGACCGAGCGCATCGGTCGGTGACTCTGGCGTCGCACTGCGCCTCAACTGAACAGTGTCAGGTTCTCCGGCTTCGGTCTCGCGGGCGAGTCGTCCTTCGGTGCGGGCGCGGCTCGCCCCCGCGTCTTCGGTTCGACATCGCCCGGCCGGCTGAGCTTGCCGACCCGCACGCCGAGCAGCCGCAGGCGCTGGCTCAGGTCCACG
The DNA here is from genome assembly GCF_056867975.1 of Mitsuaria sp. MSU3D. Lineage (NCBI taxonomy): Bacteria > Pseudomonadati > Pseudomonadota > Betaproteobacteria > Burkholderiales > Sphaerotilaceae > Roseateles > Mitsuaria sp. MSU3D. Next base: position 408,986 of record NZ_CP200314.1, read on the forward strand.
CGCTTGAGGCACAGCCCCGCCGCGTGCCGGATCGAGGCCGCATCCTGCACCGGCGCGTCCAGCGTCAGGTCGCGCGTCACCGTGCGGAAGCCTTCGAAGCGCAGCTTGATGCCGATCGTGCGCCCCAGGTAGCCCTTGCGCTGCAGGTCCGATGCCAGCTGCTCGCACAGCGCGGTGAAGATCCGCGACAGCTCCGGCCGGTCGCGCTTGGCATGCAGGTCGCGCTCGAAGGTCGTTTCGCGGCTGATGGACACCGGCTCGCTGTAGGTCACCACCGGCCGCTCGTCGAGGCCCCACGCCGCCTGGTGCAGCCATGCGCTGTAGCCCGCGCCGAAATGCTGCAGCAGCAGCTCCGGCGCCGCGGCCGCGAGCTCGCCGATCGTGTGGATCTCCAGGCTCTCCAGCTTCGCGCCGGCCTTCGGCCCGATGCCGTTGATGCGCCGGACCGGCAGCGGCCAGATCTTCGTCGGCAGGTCCTCCATCATGATCAGCGTCAGGCCGTCGGGCTTGTCGAGCTCCGATGCGATCTTCGACAGCAGCTTGTTCGGCGTCACCCCGATCGAGCAGGTCAGCCCGGTCGCGCGCTGCACCGAATTCTTGATCTCCCGCGCGATCCCCCGCACGCCGCCCAGCGGGTCGTGCCCGACCGCGTCGCGCGCGCCGGGCACGTCGGTGAGGTCGATGTAGATCTCGTCGATGCCGCGGTCCTCGATCACCGGCGCGATCTCGCGCACCGCCGCCTTGAACAGCCGCGAGAAGTGCCGGTACGAATCGAAGTCCGCCGGCAGCAGGATCGCCTGCGGCGCGCGCAGCGCCGCCTTCATCAGCCCCATCGCGGAGAACACGCCCAGGTCACGCGCCGCGTAGGTCGACGTCGTCACGACGCCGCGCCCGGTGTAGTCGGCGAGCTTGAAGAACTCGCGCGTGCCGTCGGGACGCTCCTGCGGCGTGTGGGCGCGCCGGCCGCCGACCACCACCGGCAAACCCTTGAGCTCCGGATAACGCAGCAGCTCCACGGACGCGTAGAACGCGTCCATGTCCAGATGGGCGATCAGGCGATCGGGCAACGCTGGCGTCGGCTCGGCCATGCGAAGGATTGTGAGCGCCGGCGCTGACAGTCGCTGTCAGCAGGGCCGGCGGCGGTCAGTGTCCGCAGCTCGTCGACCCGCAGGCCGAGACGGCCGACGCGGTGTCTGCGGCCTGGGCCTCGGCACTTCCCGCGGCCCGGATCGGATCGCGGCATTCGCCGGTCTTCGGATCGAAGCCGCGCTGTTCCATCGTGTAGACCAGCGCCGCGTCCATCATCTCGGCGTGACCGGGGAACCACTGCGACAGCTCGGTGCGCACGATCGCCAGCGGCTCGCGGTCGCCCAGCTCCTCGGCGTAGCGTACGACCTCGCGCATCACGTTCAGGACCATCGCATGCTGGCTGCTGTGGCAGTTCTCCGGCTCGAAGCCGGTCGCCGCCATCCAGCGTTCCTCCATCGCGAAGTGCTCTTCCGTGTGGGCCAGCAGTTCCTTGAATGCCGGCAGCGCGTCCTCGCCGCGATCGAGCGTGTCGGCGTAGCGGTTCAGCAGCGCGACGAATTCCTCGTGCGTGTGGTCGAGCTCCGGCTGATTCAGCACGAGCTCGTCGGTCCAGGCCAGCGCGCTCATGCTCATGCCTTCACATCGGTGGTCGCCAGGCGCGCGCGGTGGCGCGCCACCTGCGCGCGCACCTGCGCCGGCGCCGTGCCGCCGAGGATGTTGCGCGCGTTCAGCGAGCCCTGCAGCGACAGCACCTCGTAGACGTCCTCGCCGATGCGCGGATCGAATTGCCGGAGCGACTCCAGCGGCAGCGCCGACAGGTCGATGCCCTGCGCCTGCGCCGTCTTCACCGCGTGCGCGACGATCTCGTGCGCGTCGCGGAAGGCCAGGCCCTGCTTGACCAGGTAGTCCGCCAGGTCGGTCGCCGTCGCGTAGCCCTTGAGCGCGGCGCGCTCCATCGCGTCGGCCTTGACCGTCAGGCCGGCCATCATCTCCGCGAAGATCCGCAGCGTGTCGCTCAGCGTGTCGACGGTGTCGAACAGCGGCTCCTTGTCTTCCTGGTTGTCCTTGTTGTAGGCCAGCGGCTGGCCCTTCATCAGCGTGATCAGGCCCATCAGGTGGCCCACCACGCGGCCGCTCTTGCCGCGCGCCAGCTCGGGCACGTCCGGATTCTTCTTCTGCGGCATGATGCTCGACCCGGTGCAGAAGCGGTCCGGCAGCGCGATGAAGCCGAAGGCCTGGCTCATCCAGAGGATCAGCTCCTCCGACAGGCGCGAGATGTGCACCATGATCAGCGCGGCCGCGGCGCTGAACTCGATCGCGAAGTCGCGGTCGCTGACGGCGTCCAGGCTGTTCTGCGCGACGCCTTCCATGCCCAGCGTGCGCGCGACGCGCTCGCGGTCCAGCGGGTAGCTCGTGCCGGCCAGCGCGGCGGCGCCCAGCGGCAGGCGGTTCACGCGCTTGCGGGCATCGAGCAGCCGCTCGACATCGCGGGCGAACATCTCGACGTAGGCCAGCATGTGATGACCGAAGGCCACCGGCTGCGCGACCTGCAGATGGGTGAAGCCCGGCAGGATCACGTCGGCGTGGCGTTCGGCCTGGTCGACCAGCACGCGCTGCAGCTCGGCGAGCAGGCCGACCAGCGTGTCCATCTCGCCGCGCAGCCACAGGCGCACGTCGGTGGCGACCTGGTCGTTGCGGCTGCGTCCGGTGTGCAGGCGCTTGCCGGCCAGCCCGACCAGCTCGGTCAGGCGGGCCTCGATGTTCAGGTGGACGTCTTCCAGGTCCAGCTTCCATTCGAAGCGGCCGGAGGCGATCTCCTCGCGGATCTGCGCCATGCCCTTCTGGATCGCGGCCAGGTCTTCGGCGCCGATGATCCCTTGCGCGGCCAGCATGTCCGCATGGGCCAGCGAGCCCTGGATGTCGGCGGCCCACAGGCGCTTGTCGAAGTCGACGCTGGCGGTGTAGCGCTTGACCAGCTCGCTCACGGGCTCGGAGAACAGGGCGGACCAGGCCTGTGTCTTGTTGGCGAGCTGGTTGTCGGCGACCGGCGGGGTGGACGAGGAGTCAGTGGGGGAGGAGGACATCGGCTTGCAAGGCGTTACGACTTCGCGGCGCCCCGGGCGTATCCGCATGGGAAGCGGGCGGACGCCTGGGTGAGAATGAGCCGCCGATTCTAAAGGGGCGCCGCCGTGGCGCCCGAGGGGCTGCAGTCAGAGGACAGGACAGTGCGGGGACGGGAGGATCCGATGGCCACGAAGGCAAGGAACGGGAGCTCGCCCGGGAAGGACCCGTGGCGGTCGACCCAGCCGTCGCCGGAGGCGATGGACGCGCTGGCGCCGTCCACCCAACCCATGAGCACGCAACCGCTGGACAGCCGGCCGATGCCGATGCAGCCCGCCTGGGAGGAAACCCGCCTGGACGCGCGGGCGGCCGAACCGCCGCGCCTGATCGACGCGCAGCGGCGCTTCGACGTCTGCCATGTCGGCCTGGTGTTGCGCGCGGTGCTGGGCGTGCAGCTGGTGCTGTCGCTGGGGCTGGCGATGACCTCGGAGACCGTGGCGCAATGGACCTGGTCGATGGGCGGGGCCTCCGTCGCGGCGCTGAGCGGCGTGCTGGCCTGGCTGCTGATCGTGTGCGCGGCCAAGCGCGTGCTGGCGCGCTTGCCCGAGTGGGCCCAATGGACGCTGCCGATCGGGCTGGGCGCGATCTGCGCACACGGTGGTGCGCTCCTGTTGGAGGCCGTGGACATCGGCATGCTGGGCACCTTGCAGCGCACCGCGGCGGTGCTGGCGGGGGCGATGGCGGCGGGGGTGCTGCTGGGCTGGCTCAAGCTGCGCGAGCGCGCGCAGGCGCCGGCCGACGCGCTGGCGCGGCTGGTGGAGCTGCAATCGCGCATCCGGCCGCACTTCCTGTTCAACACGCTGAACACCGCGATCGCGCTGGTGCGCGTCGATCCGAACCGCGCCGAGGAGGTGCTGGAGGATCTGGCCGAGCTGTTCCGGGTGGCGCTCGCGGACGCGGGACCGACCGCCGAAGGGGTGCGCCTGGACCAGGAGGTCGAACTGGCGCGACGTTACCTGGCGATCGAGCAGTTGCGCTTCGGCGACCGGCTGCGCGTGCATTGGCAGCTGGATCCGCATGCCGCGGAAGCGCGCGTGCCGCCGCTGCTGCTGCAGCCGCTGGTGGAGAACGCCGTGCGCCATGGCGTCGAGCCCAACGACGGCGGCGGCGATGTCGACATCGTGACGCGCGCGCGCGGCAGCGAGATCGAGATCCGCGTCGTCAACACCGTCGGCCTGCCGTCGCGCGGCAAGGGGCACGGACTGGCGCTGCGCAATGTGCGGCAGCGCTTGAGGCTGATGCACGACGTGGCGGCGCGCCTGGAGGCGGGTCCTGGCGAGGGACGATTCGTGGTGCGCATCGTGATGCCGCGCTGAGGCGGCACATCGCGACGATCACGGGGGTTATGAAAGCAATGGGACGGGAGGGAAGGACATGCTGACGCATCCGCCGCTGAGGGTCTTGATCGTCGACGACGAGCCGCTGGCGCGGCTCCGATTGCGCGGCCTCGTCGAGGCCAACGAGGAACCGCGCGCCGAGGTCGTCGCCGAGGCCGGCAGCGGCGACCAGGCGCTGGCGTGGCTCAAGGACCATGCCTGCGACCTGATCCTGCTGGACGTGCAGATGCCGGGCCTGGACGGGCTGGGACTGGCGCAGGCGCTGCGCGGACGGCCCTTCGCGCCGGCCATCGTCTTCGTCACCGCGCATGCGCAGCACGCGCTGCTGGCCTTCGAGCTGGAGGCCCTGGACTACCTGACCAAGCCGGTGCGGCGCGAGCGGCTGCAGGCCAGCCTGTCGAGAGCCGTGCAGCGCATCGACGAACGGGCCGCGGCCAAGGCGCGCGAGGAGCGCGACGTCAACGGCCAGGAATCGTCGCCGGGCACGGAGGCGCCCGTCATCAACATCACCGAGCGCGGGCGGCTGCTGCGCGTGCCGCTGGCGGAAGTGCTCTATTTCAAGGCCGAGCTCAAGTACCTCACGCTGCGCACCGCGACGCAGAGCCATGTCATGGACGGCTCGCTCAGCGATCTGGAGCAGCGCCTGGGCGACCGCTTCCTGCGCGTGCATCGCAACGCGCTGGTCGCGCGGTCGGCGGTGCGCGAGCTCGAGCGCCACGTGCCGACCGACGGTCCCGCCGACGGCGATGGCGACAACGGCGGCGAACTCGGATGGGCGGTGCGGATCGCCCATGTGAATGAATGGCTGGCCGTCTCGAGACGGCAGGTCGCCGCCGTGCGGGAGGCCCTGGCAGGCCAGCGCTGACGCACCGGCCCGCGCGACCTCAGCCGGTGTTGCGCAAGCCCGCCGCGATGCCGTTGATGGACAGGTGGATCCCGCGCTGGACGCGTTCCAGCCGCGGATCCTCCGCGCGTTTCTCCGCCGGGATCGCGCGGTAGCGCCGCATCAGCTCGACCTGCAGGTGGTTCAGCGGATCGATGTAGGGGAACCGGTGTTCGATCGAACGGGCCAGCGCCGGATTGGCCGCGAGGCGGCCGCTCTCGCCGGTGATCAGCGCGATGGCTTCCTCGGTGCGTGCGAACTCGGTCTCGATCGCGCCAAAGATGCGCTTGGCCAGGCGCTTGTCCTCGACGAGCTCCAGGTAGCGGCGCGCGATGTCCAGGTCCGCCTTCGCGAGCACCATGTCCAGGTTGGACAGCAGCGTCTTGAAGAACGGCCATTGCTTGTGCATGCGCTTGAGCAGGGCCAGCTTCTCGTCGCGGCCCGCCTTGTCCTTGCCGAGGAAGTCCTGGATGCCCGAGCCGAAGCCGCACCAGCCCGGCAGCGTGATGCGCGACTGCCCCCAGCTGAAGCCCCACGGGATCGCCCGCAGGTCCTCGATCGCGCGCGTCGCCTTGCGCGAGGCGGGACGCGAGCCGATGTTGAGCTCGGCGATCTCGCGGATCGGTGTCGTGGCGAAGAAGAAGTCGGCGAAGCCCGGCGTGTCGTAGACCAGTCCGCGGTAAGCCGCGAAGCTCGCATCCGACAGCGCCTGCGCCGCGGTCATGAAGGCCTGCGGCGCCTGCTTGGTGGGATGCAGCAGCGTGGCCTCGAGCGTCGCGGCGACCAGCGTCTCCAGGTTGCGCCGGCCGATCTCCGGGTTGGCGTACTTGGAGTTGATGACCTCGCCCTGCTCGGTGAGCCGGATCTGCCCGTTCACCGTCCCGGGCGGCTGCGCGAGGATGGCCTGGTAGCTCGGACCGCCGCCGCGGCCCACCGTGCCGCCGCGACCATGGAACAGCCGCAGCGTCAGCGGTCCCTGCTGGCGCAGTTCGTCGAAGAGCTTCACCAGCGCGATCTCGGCGCGGTACAGCTCCCAGCTGCTGGTGAACACGCCGCCGTCCTTGTTGGAGTCGGAGTAGCCCAGCATGATGTCCTGCTCGCCGCCGGAGCGCCGCACCAGCGCGGCCATGCCGGGCAGCTCGTAGAAGCCGCGCATGATGCCGGGCGCGTTGCGCAGGTCGGCGATGGTCTCGAACAGCGGCACCACGATCAGGTCGCTGACCGCGTCGCCGTCGAGCGTGCCGCGCAGCAGGCCGACTTCCTTGAGCAGCAGCTGGACCTCCAGCAGGTCGCTGACGTCCTCGGTGTGCGAAATGATGTAGTGGCGCAGCGCCTCGCGGCCGAAGCGTTTCAGCGACTCGCGCGCGGTCTCGAAGATCGCCAGCTCGCCCAGCGTGCGCTCGCTGTAGTCGACGCCCAGCACCCGCAGCGGGCGCGTCTGGTTCAGCAGGTCGATCAGCAGCGCGCGGCGCTCCTGCTCGCCGAGTGCCGAGTAGTCCTCGCAGACGCGCGCCGTCTTCAGCAGCTCGACGATGGTGAGCTCGTGCTGGTCGCTGCTCTGGCGCAGGTCCAGCGTCGCCAGGTGGAAGCCGAAGACCTGCACCGCGCGGATCAGCGGCTTGAGCCGCGGCGCGATCAGCGCGTGCGCATGGTGGTGCTCGAGCGATTCCTTGATGATCCGCAGGTCCGCGAGCAGTTCCTCGGGCGACAGGTACGGGTCCTGCGGCGCGACCGCGTGGCGCAGCGCCTCGGTGCCGGTCAGCGACTCGAGCGTTGCCGCCAGCCGCGCGTACATGCCGGTCAGCGCGCGCCGGTAGGGCTCGTCCATCCGATGCTCGTTCTGGTCGGGGCTGCGCTCGGCCAGGGCCTGCATCGCCGGCGTGACGCCCGCCAGGCGCAGCGAGATCGACAGCTCCGCGCCCAGCTCGTGCATCTCGGTCAGGTAGTGGCGCAGCGCCAGCTCGCTCTGGCGGCGCAGCGCGAGGCGCATCGTGTCGGCGGTGACGTTGGGATTGCCGTCGCGGTCGCCGCCGATCCATTGGCCCATGCGCAGGAAGGGCGGCACGTCCTCGCCGGGCAGCGCCTCCTCCAGCTCGGTGTAGAGCTTGGGGATCTCGCGCAGGAAGGTCGCGTGGTAGTAGCTCAGCGCGTTCTCGATCTCGTCGGCGACGGTCAGCTTCGAGTAGCGCAGCATCCGCGTCTGCCACAACTGCGTGACGCGGGCGCGGATCAGGAGTTCGTTCGCGGCCAGTTCGCGCTCGGTGTGCAGGCGGTCGCGCGCACCGACCAGTTCGGCGACGGCGCGTTCGGCGTCCAGGATGCTCTTGCGCTGCACCTCGGTCGGGTGGGCCGTCAGCACCGGCGACACGAAGCCGTGCGCCAGCGTCTTCGCGACCTCCGCTGGCCGCACGCCGGCGTCGAACAGCCGCTCCAGCGCATAGCCCAGCGATCCCGGCTGCAGCGAGCCCTCGCGCTCGTGCACCTCGCGGCGGCGCACGTGGTGGCGGTCCTCGGCGATGTTGGCCAGGTGCGAGAAATAGCTGAACGCGCGGATCACGCTCACCGTCTGCTCGCCCGACAGGCCCTTGAGCAGCTTGTCCATCTGCTTGCCGGCCTGGGTGTCCCGCTTCAGGCGGAAGGCCACCGACAGCTGACGCACGCGCTCCACCAGTTCGTAGGCCTCGCGGCCTTCCTGCTCGCGGATCACCTCGCCCAGGATGCGGCCCAGCAGGCGGATGTCGTCCATCAGCGGCTGGTTCTTGTCCTTGATCGTCCTGATCGAACGGGTGCCCGTCGTCCCCTTGAGGGTGGGCCTGGCGGCAGGCTTGGCGACCGCCTTGCTCGTCGACTTCGGCGCCGACTTCAGTGTCGATTTGGGCGTCGATTTCGGCGTCGTCTTGGGGGCAGGTGTTGCCGCCGGCTTGGCGCGGGCCTTGGCGCGGGACTTCGAGGAGGCGGGGGTGGTACTGGCGGGCATGGCGGCGTCAGAGGTTCGTCAGGGACCGGCGGAGGGGGTGATGTAACGAAGTTACCTTCGGTTGACTTTAGCAGTTTCTTCGTGCGCGGCTCGCCCGTTGGCGTGGCCTGGCGTGGCGCGCGCGCCGCGATTTGCTCCGGGATCGCGCAAGCGACGCTTCGCGGCAAACGAGCTTCCCTCCATGGAGGGACGACAGGCGCATCCGCTCGGCTAGCATGCCGGCCCATGAACCAAGAATTCGTGATCGCCACGCGCGAGAGCCGTCTGGCGCTCTGGCAGGCGGAACATGTGCAGGCGCTGCTGCGCGCACGCGGCCTGGACGTGACGCTGCTCGGGATGACGACGCGCGGTGACCAGATCCTGGACCGGACCTTGTCCAAGGTCGGCGGCAAGGGCCTGTTCGTGAAGGAGCTGGAGACGGCGCTCGAGGACGGCCGCGCGCAGCTGGCGGTGCACTCGTTGAAGGATGTGCCGATGGAGCTGCCGCCGGGCTTCGTGCTCGCGGCGGTGCTGGAACGCGAGGACCCGCGCGACGCGCTCGTGTCGTCGACGTACGCGAACCTGGCGGCGCTGCCGCAAGGCGCGTGCGTGGGCACGTCCAGCCTGCGCCGCGTGACCCAGCTGAAGAACCTGCGCCCGGACCTGCGCATCGAGCCGCTGCGCGGCAACCTCGACACGCGGCTGCGCAAGCTCGACGAGGGCCAGTACGACGCGATCGTGCTCGCCGCCGCCGGCCTGAAGCGCCTGAACCTGGACGGCCGCATCCGCCAGTACTTCGACATCGACGAGATGATCCCGTGCGCGGGGCAGGGCGCGCTGGGCATCGAGATCCGTGCGGGTCAAGCGCCTTTGAGCGCGCATCTGGAGGCGCTGGCGCACCGGCCGACGTGGCTGGCCGCCGCGGCGGAGCGCGCGGTCTCGCGCGAACTCGGCGGCAGTTGCTCGATGCCGCTGGCCGCGCACGCGGTCTGGACGGCCGATGGCCAGTTGACGCTCTCCGTCGCCCTGGGACATCCGGTCGAGCCGGAGCGGGCGCTGCTGCGATCCGGCGCGCAGGCGGCGGTGGCGGACCTGGAGGCCGCCGAGGCCTTGGGCATCGCCGCCGCCTCCGCGCTGCGCGAGCTCGGGGCTGCCGCGTACCTGAAGGACGTCTGATGCCGGGCGCCGTCGCCCCGGTCCGTTTGATCCTGACCCGTCCGCGGGCCCAGGCCGACGACTGCGCGAGACGCATGGCCGCCTTGGGGGTGCCGACCGACTCGCTGCCCCTGATCGAGATCGAACCGGCTGATGATCCGGCGCCCATCGCGGCCGCCTGGTCGATCCTGCCGGCCATGGCGCTGGCGATGTTCGTCAGTCCCAACGCGGTGGAGCACTTCTTCGACCATCGTCCCGCCGAGGCCGCCTGGCCCGAACGGACCTGGGCGGCGACCGTCGGCCCCGGCAGCGCGCGGGCACTGGTCGAGCGCGGCGTGCCGCAGGCGCGCCTTGTCCAGCCGCCGGCGGCATCCGACAGCCTCGACTCGGAACACCTCTGGCCGGAACTGGTCCGCGTCGCGGGCTCGGACTGGTCCGGCCGCCGTGCGCTGCTGGTGCGCGGCGATGGCGGGCGGGAATGGCTGGGTGACCGGCTGCGCGATGCCGGCGCGGAGGTGGAGGCGGTCAGCGTCTACCGCCGGACCTGCCCCCGGCTCTCGGAGGCGACGGCCGCGCTGCTGCGCGCGGCGATGGCCGCGCCGGAGCGTCATGTCTGGCTCTTCAGCAGTTCGGAGGCGATCGGCCACCTGGAGGCCCTCGAAAAGGGGACGCGGGCGGACAGCGTCGAGGGGGGGCGTGGTGACCCGTCTCTCCCCGGTTGGGGGCACGTCCGGGCGCTGGCGACCCACGAACGCATCGCGGCCCGCGCACAAGCCCTCGGGGTGGGGCATGTGGTTTTGGTGCGACCGGAAGCGGAGGCCGTCGCGGCCGGGTTCCGGATGCTGTCAGGGTCCACCCTAGAATCGCCGACGTGAGCGAGACCACCACCCCCGCAGCCGACGTTTCGTCGACCCACAAGCCCGCCCGGCAATCCGGCGCCACCTTGACCCAGGCCGTCGTGGCCGGCGTCGGCCTGGTGGCCCTGCTGGCCCTCGGTCTGGCCTGGCAGAGCCAGCAGCGGCTCAAGCAGGTCGAACAGGAGCTGGTCCGGCGCCAGGACAGCAGCCAGAGCGAAGCCAACATCGCCCGCGACCAGGCGCGCCAGGCGCAGGACCTCAGCCGTGACACCGCGGCCAAGGTCGCGCTGCTGGACGCGCGTCTGTCCGAGGTCGCCGTGCAGCGCGAGCAGCTCGAGACGCTGATGCAGTCGATGAACCGCTCGCGCGACGAGAACGTCGTCGGTGACATCGAGGCCTCGCTGCGGGTCGCGATGCAGCAGAGCACCATCACCGGCAGCGCCGAACCGCTGGTGGCCGCGCTGCGGCAGGCCGACGAGCGGCTGGGCCGCTACAAGCAACCGCGCCTGGAAGGTGTGCGCCGCGCCGTGACGCGGGACCTGGAACGCATCAAGGCGGTCAGCGTCGTCGACGTGTCGACGCTGACGATCAAGCTGGACGAGGTCGTGCGCCAGGTCGACGACCTCCCGCTGCTGGCGGTCGCCCAGCCTGGGCAGGATCCCTCCGGCGCGACCGCCGCGTCGGGTGCTCCGGCCGCGCGACACCCGACCCCGTCGCCCGTCGCCGTGAAGACCGCCGCGCCGCGCAAGCCCGCCTCCGGGGCATCGGCGGGCGCTTCGCAGGCCGACGGGGACGGTGAACCTGGCTGGTGGACCCGCCTCTGGGACCAGGCCGGCGATCGCTGGACGACGCTGTCCGGCGACGTCTGGCGCGAGGCGCGCGGTCTGCTGCGCGTGACCCGCATCGACCATCCCGAGGCCGCGCTGATCGCGCCCGAGCAGTCCTTCTTCCTTCGCGAGAACCTCAAGCTGCGGCTGTTGAACGCCAGACTGGCGCTGCTGAGCCGGCAGTTCGACACCGCGCAGGCCGACCTGCGCGAGGCGCAGGCGATGCTGGACCGCTACTTCGACGCGCGCTCACGCAAGTTGACCCAGACGACGGAGTTGCTGCGTCAGGTGCAGGGCCAGTCCCGTCAGGTGAGCGTGCCGCGCCCCGACGACACGCTGGCCGCGCTGAGCGCGGTCGCGCGCTGAGGAGATCGCCATGCGCATGGTGATCTGGCTGGTGCTGCTGTTCGTCGCCGCCGTGGTGGCGGCGCTCACGCTGGGCAACAACGACGGTCTCGCCAGCTTCTACTGGCGCGGCTGGCGGATGGATCTGTCGCTCAACCTGTTCCTGCTGCTGCTGGTGGCGGGCTGCTTTGCGCTGATGACGCTGATGCAGACGCTGGACGCGCTGCTGACGCTGCCCAAGCGCGCGCGCCTGTGGCGCATGGCCCAGCGCGAGCGCAGCGCCCAGATCGCCTTGCGCGAGGCGTGGGCGGAATATTTCGGCGCCCGTTACAGCCGCGCGCAGAAGGCGGCGCAGCGCGCGCTCGCCATCCAGGCGCAGACGCCCGACCTGGCGCAGGACGGCGCCTTCATGGCCCTGGCGCACCTGGTGGCGGCACAGAGCGCGCACCGGCTGCAGGACAGACGCAACCGCGACGAGCACCTCCGTCAGGCTCTGCAGGTGGCGGCGACGACGGCCGGTGCCCGCGTGCAGGAAGAGGGCGCGAGATTGCTGGCCGCCGAATGGGCGCTCGACGATCGCGACGCGCCGCGCGCGTTGGGGCTGCTGGGGGAACTCACGCCGGGTGTCGCGCGCCGCACGCAGGCGCTGCGACTGAAGCTGCAGGGCAGCCGGCTCGCGCACGAGCCTCTCGAGGCGCTGCGTACCGCGCGCCTGCTGGCCAAGCACCAGGGCTTCTCGAAGGCGGCGGCGCAGGGGCTGCTGCGCTCGCTCGCCTGCGAGGCGCTGGACACCGCGCGCGACATCGATCAACTGCGCGGCATCTGGCAGCAACTGGACGCGTCGGATCGGCGCGATGTGTTCGTGGCCTCGCGGGCCGCGAACTGCGCGGCCGGTCTCGGGGCGCCGGAGGACGGTCGGGGCTGGCTGCGTCCGTTCTGGGAATCGATCGCCGAGCAGGGCTCGGACGAACGCCAGGCGTTGGCCGAGGCGCTGGTGTTGTGCATGCCGGGACTGGGGCCGGAGTGGCTGCAGCGGCTGGAGGGCGCCGTGCAGCGCTTCCCCCGCGACGGCATGATGGCGTTCGCGCTGGGCCACGCGCTGGCGGAACGGCAGTTGTGGGGCAAGGCGCGCCTGATGTTGGAGCAGGCCGCCGAGGACCGCGAATTGACGGTCAACGCGCGTCGCCGCAGTTGGCTGCGGCTGGCCGAGATGGCGGACCAGGACGACGACGCGGAACGCCGCGCGCGCTGTTACGAAGCCGCCGCGCGCTTGGGCTGAGGGTTCGCGTGGGACGCAGCCCGGTCGATGGAATGATTTTTCGCCGAGATACTTGCAGACCCGCAAAAACGCATGCTATAGTCGCAGTCTTTCAGCGGCTGTAGCTCAGTTGGATAGAGTACTTGGCTACGAACCAAGGGGTCGTGGGTTCGAATCCTGCCAGCCGCACCAGAAAAACTGTTGAATGTCCGGGTCACCGGAGATTCGGCAAGCAAAAGAAAAAGTAACAACAAAAACCTGGGATCGCTTCCACGACGGCGGTTCCTGATCAGTAAAAGTCGAGCGGCTGTAGCTCAGTTGGATAGAGTACTTGGCTACGAACCAAGGGGTCGTGGGTTCGAATCCTGCCAGCCGCACCAAATCGAAACGCCAGCGTTGAAAGACGCTGGCGTTTTTCTTTGTCCGACGCATTTTCGGATTTCCGCTGATTCCCCGTGAAATCCATGCGTGAGACAGATTGAATGACCGCGGGGGATTATCTTGGGCGAATATCGTCCGCACCGAATAACTCCTGCGGGAGATCGTTCTCGGTGACCGGAGGACCTGGCCGGGCTGGCGTGCGGGAGAGTTTCGGTGCCGGCATCGGCCACGCCAGTCCGTCCTGCATGAAGAAGTTGCGGCGGGCCTGCTGATGGGCATGCAAGGGCGCTTCAGCGGCGGTCAGTACCGGTGCGACGCAGGCGTCGCTTCCTTCGAACGCAGCCACCCAGTGCGCGAGCGGCTCCTGCCGGATCCGCGTGGCGACCGCCTCGCGCAACGCCGGCCAATGCGCGGGATCGTCCTGGGACGTCGCCGGGAGGCCAAGCCGCGCCATGAGTTCCTGCTGGAAGGGCGCTTCGATCGCCCCCAGCGACAGCCAGCGACCGTCCGCGCATTCGAAGCAATCGTAGAAATGCGAGCGATGCAGGAAGAGGTTGCGCGACGGATCGTCGTCCCACCGGCCGCCGGCGCGCAGCGCCTGGATGAGGGTCCCCATGTAGCCGACGCCGTCGACGATCGCCGCGTCCACGACCTGCCCCCGGCCTGACAGGCGCGACTCCCACAACGCGCACATCAGTCCGAAGAGCATCGTCAACGCGCCGCCGCCGATGTCGCCGAGCAGGGTGGCCGGTAGCGCGGGCGCCTGGCCGGGACGCGCCGCGAAGGGCATCAGGCCGCTCAGCGCGACATAGTTGATGTCATGGCCGGCACGCTGCGCCATCGGCCCTGTCTGGCCCCAACCGGTGAGCCGGGCGTAAACCAGCCTGGGGTAGGCCGCGAGCAGCGTGTCCGGGCCCAATCCGAGCCTTTCCATCACGCCCGGCCGAAAGCCTTCGATCAGCGCGTCGGCACCCGCGATGAGCTCGCGCACCCGAGCCAGACCGGCGGGTGATTTCAGATCCGCCTGCACGACGGTCTTGCCGCGATTCAGCGCCGCGCCGCCACCGAGCCGGGTTTCGCCGCCCGGGCGCTCGACGACGGTCACATCGGCGCCGAAATCGGCCAGCACGAGCCCTGCGAAGGGCGCGGGGCCGATGCCGGCGAACTCGACGATTCGCAATCCGTTCAAGGGCCCGCTCGCGCCCGGGTCCGTGGTGTCGTTCATGCCGCGCCTTCCCTGGGGATGTGGAGTCGTCACACCATAGCGTGTTGGGGCCTGATTCTCCGGACCGCTGGACGACGACACGATCAGGGCAGGCCCGGTGCGCGACACAATAGCCTCATGAGCAAGGCATTCACGAAGGAATCCGAGAGCAACGACGATGACGACGGCCCGTCGCTGCCCGCATTGCCCCAGGGCTCGCGCAACTACATGACGCCGGAGGGTTACGCCCGGCTGCGCGCCGAGTTCATGCAGCTGCTGGACGTCGAGCGCCCGAAGATCGTCGAGATCGTCTCCTGGGCCGCGAAGAACGGCGACCGCTCGGAGAACGGCGACTACCTCTACGGCAAGAAGCGGCTGCGCGAGATCGACCGCCGTCTGCGCTTCCTGACGAAGCGGCTGGACATCGCCGAGGTCGTCGACCCCAGCGCCCATCACGGCAGCGACCAGGTGTTCTTCGGCGCGACCGTGACCTACGCCAATTCGAAAGGCGAGGAGCGGACCATCACCATCAAGGGCATCGACGAGTCGGACAGCCTGGCGGGCGAGGTGAGCTGGGTGTCGCCGATCGCGCGCACGCTGCTGAAGGCGCGCGAGGGCGATGAACTGCAGCTGGTGACGCCGGTCGGCGTGGAGCCGATCGAGGTTGTCGAGGTCCGCTACCCGACGCCCGCCAAGCCCGGCGCCTGATCAGGGCTTCACGCGCCACGCGCGCATCACGGCGCTCGAGCGCTTGAGCGTGCGCAGCGCGTCGGCCAGGTGCAGCCGATCGCGCACCGCCAGCAACAGCGTCATCTCCGCCGTCTCGCGCTGCTGGGAGTCGTCGCTCATCGCGATGTGGGTGATGTCGGCCTCGGCGCTGCTGACGGCGGTCGCGATCTGCGCCAGCACGCCCTTGCCGTTGCGCATCAGCACGCCGACCTCCGCCTCGAAGCTGCGGCTCAGTTCCTCGCCCCAGCCCACGGCGATCCAGTGCTCGCTGTCGCGCTGGAACAGGCGTCTACCGACCGAGCACTCGGCCGTGTGCACCACCAGCCCCTCGCCGCGGCCGAGATAGCCCTTGATGTCGTCGCCAGGAATCGGCCGGCAGCAGGTGGCCAGCCGCACCGATGCGCCCTCGCTGCCGTCGATCAAGACCTGACCCTGCGCCGGTGCGTCATCGGTGGCGAAACGGCCCATCGTCAGCAGCACCGCGTCGGGCCGCTGGCCCTGGTCGGACAGCGTGCGCGCCAGCTTCTTCGCGACGATCGTCGCGATCTTGCGCCCCAGGCCGATCTCGACGAGGAGCTCGTCGACATGCCGGTTGCCCGCCCAGCGGGCCAGGTCCTGCCACAGCGCGGCGGCGGTCTCGTCCTCGGGCTGCAGGCTGGGCAGCGCCAGGCCTTCGGCGCGCAGCGCCTGGGCCAGCATCTTATGGCCGAGCTCGCGGGATTCCTCCTGCTCCAGGTTCTTCAGGAAGTGCCGGATCTTGGAGCGCGCCCGGCCGGTGCGCACGAAACTCAGCCAGGCCGGATTCGGCCGCGCGCCGGCGGCGGTGACCACCTCGATCACGTCCCCGCTGCGCAGCTCGGTGCGCAGCGGCACGGGCTCGCCGTTGACCTTGGCGGCGACGCAATGGTCGCCCACGTCCGAGTGGATCGCGTAGGCGAAGTCCACCGGCGTCGCGCCCTTGGGCAGCGCCATGATCTTGGACTTCGGCGTGAACACGTAGACCGCGTCCGGGAACAGGTCGATCTTGACGTGCTCCAGGAATTCGGTCGCGTCGCGGGTCTCGTCCTGGATGTCCAGCAGCGACTGCAGCCAGCGCGATCCCAGCTGCTGCGCGCCCTTGGCGTCGCCCTTGCTCTTGTACAGCCAGTGCGCGGCCACGCCCTTCTCGGCGACCATGTGCATCGCCTCGGTGCGCATCTGGAATTCCACCGGCGTGCCGAGCGGGCTGACCAGCGTCGTGTGCAGCGACTGGTAGCCGTTGGGCTTGGGGATGGCGACGTAGTCCTTGAAGCGGCCCGGCTGCGGTTTGTAGAGCTGGTGCAGCACGCCCAGCGACCAGTAGCACTGCGGCAGGTCCTGCACGATGACGCGGAAGCCGAAGATGTCGCTGACCTGCGCGAAGCTCAGGTGCTTCTCTCTCATCTTCTTGTAGATGCTGAAGAGCGTCTTCTCGCGGCCCTGGATCTCGACGCGCAGGTTGGCCTCGGCGAAGGCCTTCTGCACATCGCGCTCGATGCGCGACACCAGGTCGCGCCGGTGACCGCGCGCCTTCGTGACGGCCTTGGCCAGCGCGCCGTGGCGCCACGGGTGGATGTACTGGAACGACAGTTCCTGCAGTTCCCGGTAGATCTCGTTGAGGCCGAGCCGGTGGGCGATGGGGGCGTAGATGTCGAGCGTCTCGCGGGCGATGCGTCGTCGCTTGTCGAACGCCATGTGCTGCATCGTGCGCATGTTGTGCAGGCGGTCGGCCAGCTTGATCAGGATGACGCGGACGTCCCGCGCCATCGCCAGCAGCATCTTGCGGAAGCTCTCCGCCTGCGATTCCTCGCGGGTCGAGAACTGCAGCTTGTCCAGCTTGGTCAGGCCGTCGACCAGTTCCGCGGTCGGCGCCTCGAAGCGTTCGATCAGCTCGGTCTTGGTGACGCCGCAATCCTCCATCGCGTCGTGCATCAGCGCGGCCATGATGGCCTGCGCGTCCAGGCGCCAGTCGGCGCACAGGCCGGCGACGGCGATCGGATGGGTGATGTAGGGCTCGCCGCTGGCCCGGAACTGGCCCAGATGGGCCTCGTCCGCGAACTTGTAGGCCTCCCGGATGCGCTTGACGTCGGCCTTGGGGAGGTAGTGCAGGCGATCCACGAGCGCGTCGAACGAGGACGCCTCGGCGGCCGTGTCCGGCGTGGCCTTGGGGCCTGCCAGTCCGGTCAGACCTGGAATGTGAGCGGTTGCGAAGGAGCGGAGACCCATGCGTTGCAATTTAACCGAAGGCGACAGGGGTTTCCGGTGAGTGGGCTTGCGGGCTCGAAGCTCCTTCCCGCACGGGATTAGGGGTTTATCCCTATCAAGAAAGTGCGAAAGGCGCGGACTGAGGCCTAAAGTCCGGAGATCGCCCGCCGATAAACCGATCATGCCCTGAAAGGGCGTTGGCCCGGGACGTGTCCCGGTCCCGGCATCCGCTGGCCGAAATGTGCGGACACCTCGCGGGAGGCTCGCCATGATTGCTGCCCTGAACAACTCGACGAATGTGAACGGACCCGGTGCGAGCACCGGGCAGTCGGCCCGCGTGCGCGAAGCCGATGTCTACGACCCCTCGACCGCTTCGCAGGCCGAGGCGTCCGCCGTGGTGAGCCTGTCCCCGCAGGCGACCAGCCTGGCGGCCTCCGGCACGGCGTCGCCGGCTCAGACGCCGTCCGCTCAAACGCCGTCCGCTCAAACGGCGCCCGCTCAAGTGGCGTCGACCCAAACGGCCTCAGTTCAAGTACCGGCACCGGCGCCGGCCGCCCCCACGACCGTGACGGCGCAGAGCACCTCCTTCCAGCCGTCGAATGCCCGTGCCGCCGTGGTGTCCGAGGATGAGAAGTTCCCCGAGCCGATCAGCCTGGTGCCCAACCTGGTGTATGCCGAAGCCGATTCCGACCAGAACGGCGTGATTTCGCCGTCGGAGCGTCGGGCCTATGACGTCCTCCATCCCACGCTGGGCCAGCGCCCGGCGGACGTGCCGCCCAAGCGCGTCGTCGAAGCCGAGCTGCGCGAGTACACCTCGATCGCGAACAACCAGTTCTGAAGCCCGGGCCCATCGCCCGATTGGGGGATCCGGGACGGACTCCCCCTTCCGAGGGCCCTCCTCAGTTGGGTATGCATCGCGCGTTGCAGCGCGCACAGTCGACTCCATCGCGGCTCCCGACGAGCTGCCTGTCGTTGAAGGAGTCAGCCATGCACTTCGCCGAAATCGAGACCGGGGACTACCGCATCTATGCCGGCGCGATCGAACGTCCGCGCCAGTTCGGCTATGTGGCGGCGGTCGTCGTGGTGCGGACGGGGCACAGCGAGGCGGTGAACAAGCGCGAGGCCTTCCGTGACGAGAACCTGGCCGGCGGCTACGGCTGGGCGACGCCGGCGGAGGCGCTGCGCTTCGCCATCAATGCCGGCAAGGAAGCGGTGATGTGCCGGATCGGGATGTACGCATGAACGCGGCCGGCCCGTTCGAGGACGGCCTGTCCGACGACTGCTCCGACGACTTCTCCGACGCCCCCCTGTCCGACGACAGGCTGTTCGAAGATTTCTTGACCACGCTGCCGCGAGTGGGGGCGATTGCCGGCCCGGTCTTCGTGGCTCAAGCGGCCCATCCCGTGCTTCGTCGCGTGAGAGCCGGCCCGCGCTTGGATCGTCGCGGCGGGCCCGCTATCGTGCGGGCATGTCGACCCCGGTCCTCCCTGTCAGCCCCGTCGAGCCTCCGCACCCGGCCTGGCATGGTTTCGTCTCCTATCTGACGCCCCAGCGCGTCCTGCTGGCCCTGGCGCTGGCCACCGTCTTCGCGCTGGCGCTGCAACCGATCTTCATCACGCCGTTCCCGGTCCTGCTGGGGCGGACGATGTTCGTGGGCATGCTGGCGCTGCTGGCGTTCTCCGCGGCGGGGCAATGGCCGCGCCGTCTGCCGCGCTGGTGGGCGCGCTGGCTGTTCCAGGTCGTCGTGGTGGCGGCGGCGGTGCCGCTGGCCACGTTGGCGGTCTACATGGTCGCCGTCGGCGGCGACTTTTCCAGCTTCGTCGAGTCCGAATCCCGGATGCTCGGCTTCCTCTGGATTGCGGGTTCGGGCCTGGTGGTCGGGCCGCTGCTGGCGATGGGCGCGCTCTACCGCCAGCGGGACGCCGAAGCCCGCAACCAGGCGCTCAGCTTCGAGCTCGAACGGAGCGAGCTGGAGCGCCAGGCGCTGGACGCCCGCCTGCGGCTGCTGCAAGCGCAGGTGGAGCCGCATTTCCTGTTCAACACGCTGGCCAATGTCCGTGCGCTGGTGGAGACCGGTTCGCCGCAAGCCGCACCGGTGCTGCGGAGCCTGATCGCCTACCTGCGTGCGGCGATGCCGAGGCTGCAAGGCGATGCCACGACGCTGTCGGACGAGGTGGCGCTGGTCCGTGCCTACCTTGAGCTGATGCATCTGCGGATGCCGGACCGGCTGGACTACGTCGTCGAGCTGCCGCCGGAACTCGGCGGCCTGCGCTTTCCGCCCATGGCGCTGCTGACGCTGGTCGAGAACGCCGTGCGCCACGGCATCGATCCGAGCGAGGAGGGTGGCCGCATCGAGGTCGGCGGCGCGCTGCACGACGGGCAGGTCCGGCTGTGGGTCAGCGATTCCGGTGTCGGCATGACGCAGAGCATGGGCAGCGGCACCGGACTGCGCAACCTGCGCGAGCGGCTGACGCTGTTCTACGGCCTCGGCGCCACGCTGGCGCTCACCGAGAATCTGCCGCACGGCCTGTGCGCCGAACTGCGCTTCACGCCGCAATGACATGAGCTCCTCCACCCACTCCGCCCACGCGCCGACGGCCCTGATCGCCGATGACGAACCGCTGCTCCGCGACAGCCTGCAGCGCAGTCTCGGCTTGCTGTGGCCGGAGTTGCGCGTCGTCGCGCAGGCGCGCAACGGACGCGAGGCGGTCGAGATGTTCGAAGTCCATCGGCCCGACATCGCCTTCCTCGACGTCCACATGCCGGGCCTGAACGGGATGGAAGCGGCGCGGCAGATCGCGCGCCAGGCGCAGGTGGTGTTCGTGACCGCCTTCGAGGAATATGCGCTGCAGGCCTTCGAGCGCGGCGCGATCGACTACCTGGTCAAACCGGTCGACGAGGTTCGCCTTGCCGACACGGTCGGGCGGCTCAAGGAGCGTCTGGCCGAATCGCCCCGGCGATCGCGCGCGGAGGGGAGCCAGGCGGCGCTCGAAGCCGTCATCGACGAGCTCGCCCGGCGCATGGCCCGTCCGCCGGGCGCGCCTGCGCCGACGGCCGGCGGCCTGGCGACCGACACCGGACCGCTGCAATGGATCCGAGCCTCGGTGGGCTCGACGCTGAAGCTGATCCCGGTCGACGACATCCTGTTCCTGCGATCGGATGAGAAGTACACGCTGGTCGTCACCGCGGAGGGGGAGGCCCTCATCCGCACGCCGATCCGAGAGTTGATCGAGCGGCTCGACGCACAGCGCTTCGTGCAGGTCCATCGCTCGGTCGTCGTGAACCTGCACGCGATCAGTCACGTCACGCGTGGTCCCAATGAAACGGCGGACCTCCACCTGAAGGCCCGCCCCGAAGTGCTGCCGGTCAGCCGCAGTTACCTGCACCTGTTCCGGCAGATGTGAGACGGGCCGGCAGCGGGGACCGGCGTGGCCGGTCCCGCGGGGCTCAGCGCCCGGGTTGCGCCTGTTCCAGTGGCTGCGGCGCGGCGGGCAGCGGCACCTGCTGCGCCTTGCCCTGCACGACGACGGGTTCCAGCTGCCACATCGGGGCGGCGACGTTGACCATCTGCACGACGGCCATCACGGCCACCGCGATGATCGCGACCATCAAGGCCGTGTGCATGGCGCCGTCGGAGAAACGGTGTAGCTCGTGCTCGTCGTTGGTCGGCGGCCTGTGTCGCGCCAAGGCGCGCCAGCCGTTCCACGCTTGAGAGAGTCGGGTGTCCATGGTCTCTGCTCCTCGTCGACAACCTGGAACAAGTCTAGGTGGCGGCCCGGAGCGCTTCCAGCGAGGCCGGACGTAAAAAAGCGCGGATCAACCGCGCTTTTCCGCCATCCGTCGCATGGACGGTCTGGCGATCAACGTTGCAGCGCCTCGGTGCGGGTGTTCAGCCACGCCAGCGCCTCGCCGTCGACCAGTGGTGCCAGGCGGCGGCGCACTTCGGCGTGATACGCATTCAGCCATGCCAGTTCGTCTTCCGACAGCAAGGCCAGCGCGATGCAACGCGTGTCGATCGGGCACAGCGTCAGCGTCTCGAACGCCAGCATCTCGCCGAACTGCCCCTTTTCGGGGGTGTCGAAGGCCACGTTCAGCACCAGGTTCTCGATTCGCACCCCCCATTGGCCGGGGCGATAGAGGCCAGGTTCGATCGACGTGATCATGCCGGGCTCCATGGCCATGTTCGCATCGGGCACGGCCTTCGAGATGCTCTGCGGGCCTTCATGGACGTTCATGAAGTAGCCGACGCCGTGGCCGGTCCCGTGGCCGTAGTCCAGGCCGTAGGCCCACAGCGGGGCGCGGGCGATGGCGTCGAGCATCGGGCTCAGCGTGCCGCGGGGGAACGCGGTGCGCGACAGCGCGATCGTGCCCTTGAGTACCAGCGTGTAGTCGCGCTTGTGGTCGTCGGTGATGGTGCCGATCGGCCAGACGCGGGTGATGTCGGTCGTGCCGCCGAGGTACTGGCCGCCCGAGTCGATCAGCAGCAGGCCGTTGCCGTCGATCTGGGAGAAGGACTCCGGCACCGCGCGGTAATGCGGCATCGCGCCATTGGCGTTGAAGCCGGCGATCGTCGAGAACGACAGGCCGACGAAGCCGGGGCGTTTGGCGCGCTCCGCGGTCAGACGTTCGTCGATAGTGAGTTCGGAGATCGCCTCGCCGCGCGCCATCGCTGCTTCGAACCAGGCGTAGAACGCGCACATCGCGGCGCCGTCCTGCTCCATCGCCTGACGGATGAACTGCGCTTCGGCCGCGTTCTTGCGGCTCTTCAGCAGGGTGCTGGGGTTGATGGCTTCGATGACGGTCGCCGACGCGGGCAGCGCCTCGCGCAGGCCGAGCGTGACGCGGCGCGGATCGATCAGCACCTTGGCATCCGCGGGCAGGGCGCCCAGCGAAGCGCGGGCGTCGGCATAAGGCGCAAGGCGCACGCCGTCGGCCGAGAGACGCTGCTCGAGGGCTGCGTCGATCTTGCCGGGTTGCACGAACAGCGTCGCGCCATTCTTGTCGAGCAGCGCATGCGCCAGGAACACCGGGTTGTAGGTGACGTCCGAGCCGCGCAGGTTGAACAGCCAGGCGATGTCGTCGACGCTGGAGATCAGGTGGTGGGATGCGCCGTGCCTGGCCATGCCTTCGCGGACCTGCTGGAGCTTGTCGGCGCGGCTGACGGTGGCCTGCGGCGAGGCGTGTTCGTAGATGGGGGCGTCGGGCAGTCCGGGGCGTTCGTCCCAGGCCTGGTCGATCAGGTCGATGGCGGTGTTGATCAGCACGCCCTTGGCGCCGAGCGCGGCGCGCAGCTGCTGCGCCACCGCAAGGCCGAGCACCTGGCCGTCGACGACCAGCGTCTGGCCGCTCTGGAGCTTGTCCGCGATCCAGGTGATGTGCTGGCTGGAGGCGCCGGTGGGGATCTTGAAGAGGTTGATGCCGCTGTTGGCGAGTTCGCGTTCGGCCGAGGTCCAGTAGCGGCTGTCGGCAAAGAGTTGGGCGTCATCCAGCGTGACGACCAGCGTGCCCATCGACCCGGTGAACCCGGAGAAGACTTCGCGGGCTTGCCAGCGACGCGGCAGGTATTCGGAGAGATGCGGATCGGCCGAGGGGACGAGGATGGCGTGGGCGCCGGCGTTGCGCAGTGCGTCGCGCAATCTGGAGATGCGCAGCTTGATCTGGGAAAGGCGGGTATCCATGGCGGGCCTCGGCGGGTTGGCGAGCGGACCGTGGGTGACCGGATAGATCCCCCACTTCGAAGTCCCCGAATTGTAGAAGCGACCGTCCCGCCCCTCCAACGAGCGTGCGAGGTGTACCGGAGCGGGGCGACCAGGCCCCCTTGACGGAACTTAGGGAGGGAATTTGGCGGCCGTGGCGGCCGCCAAAGGAGGGAGATGGCGTCAAGGGGGCCTGGTCGCCCCGCGAGCGCTCGGTCCCTGAATTCAGAGCTCCGTCCGCAACGCCCACAGCTCGGGAAACAGCACGACGTCGAGCATCTTGCGCAGGTAGCTGACGCCGCCCGTCCCGCCGGTGCCTCGCTTGAAGCCGATGACGCGTTCCACGGTCGTGACGTGGCGGAACCGCCAAAGCCGGAAGGCGTCTTCGAGGTCGACGAGTTCCTCGCCCATCTGGTACAGGTCCCAATGCGCCTTCGGATCGCGGTAGACCTCGAGCCACGCGGCCTTGACGCCGTCGTCGGCGGAGCGCGGCTGCGTCCAGTCGCGATCGAGCGCGGCGGCCGGCACGTCGATGCCACGGCGCTTCAGCAGCCGCAGGACTTCGTCATACAGCGAGGGCGCTTCGTAAGCCGCCTGCACGTCGGCCAGCAGATCGGCGCGATGCGCGTGCGGCTTGAGCATCGCGGCGTTCTTGTTGCCGAGCATGAACTCGATGCGCCGATACTGCGCGCTCTGGAAGCCGCTGCTGTTGGAGAGGTAGGGCCGGATGGCCGAGTATTCCGGCGGCGTCATGGTGCTGAGCACGTCCCAGGCGTGGACGAGCTGCTCCATGATCCGCGACACCCGCGCCAGCATCTTGAAGGCTTCGGGCAACTGGTCCGAGGCCACGTGCGTCACCGCGCCGTGCAGCTCGTGCAGCATCAGCTTCATCCACAGCTCCGAGGTCTGGTGCTGGATGATGAAGAGCATCTCGTTGTGGTCGGGCGAGAGCGGGTGCTGCGCGCTCAGCACCTGATCCAGGCGCAGGTAGTCGCCGTAGCTCATGTCCTTGGAGAAATCGAGCTGCGCGCCTTCCTCGCGGACGATCGCTTCGCCGCCTTGCCCGGCGTCTCCCCCGGCGTCTGCTGAGCGCTTGTCGACGTTGTCGGGCGCCGCGCCGGACCCATGTCCCATCGGGCAACTCATGTCACTGCCGCCTTCTTGTTGAAGCGCGCCTCGCGCCATTCCTCGGTGGCCAGCACCTGGTGCAGATGCTCGACCGCATCCCACGCGTCGGCGAAGCCGATGTACAGCGGCGTGAAGCCGAAGCGCAGGATGTGCGGCACCTCGTCAAGGCGAGTCGGGTCGCCCGCGCGGAAATCGCCGATCACGCCGCGCTCGATCAGCGCCTGCACCACCGCATAGCCGGTGGTCTCGTGCAGCGGTGCTTTCAGCGCCAGGCAGACCTGGCTGCCGCGCAGCGCGGCGTCACGCGGCGAGACGACGTAGATGCCTTGCTCGCCGCAGCGTTGCTCGGCCAGACGCGCGAACAGCTCGGTCAGCGCGATCGACTTCTCGCGCAACGCAGCCATCCCGCCGAAGGGCTCTGCCGCGAGCAGCGTGTCCACGCCGCACTCCAGCGCCGCCGTCGAGAGGATCGCGGGCGTGCCGCAGATGTAGCGCTTGATGCCTGGCGCGGGCGCGTAGTTCGACGTGAACTGGAACGGCGATGCGTGACCCAGCCAGCCTGACAGCGGCTGCCAGAAACGATCCGCGTGGCGTGGATGCGCCCAGACGAAGGCGGGAGCGCCCGGACCGCCGTTGAGGTACTTGTAGCCGCAGCCGATGGCGAAGTCCGCATCCGCGCCGTTCAGGTCGACCGGGATCGCGCCCGCCGAGTGTGCGAGGTCCCACACCGTCAGCGCGCCGGCCGCGTGGGCCGCGGCGGTCACCGCCTTCATGTCGTGCTTGCGGCCGGTGCGGTAGTTGACCTCGGTGAGCATCAGCACCGCGAGCCGATCGTTCAGCAGCGAAGGAATCTCATCGACGTGGTCGACCAGGTGGAGCGTCATGCCGAACTGCTCGGCCAGGCTTTCCGCGATGTAGAGGTCGGTCGGGAAGTTGCTGCGTTCCGAGACGACGACCGTGCGGCGATGGCCGCCCGTGTCGGTCTCGTCCGCCTTGACGATGCGCAGCGCCGCGCTCAGCACCTTGTAGAGGTTGAGCGAGGTCGAATCCGCGACGATGGTCTCGCCAGGCTTTGCGCCGATCAGGCGGCCGATCTTGTCGCCGATGCGCGAGGGCAGGTCGATCCAGCCGGCGGTGTTCCAGCTCTTGATCAGGTCGCGGCCCCATTCCTCGGCGATGACCTGCTGCACGCGCGCGGCGGTCGCCTTGGGCATCGCGCCGAGCGAATTGCCGTCCAGGTAGAGCGTGCCCGCGGGCAGCGAGAACTGGTCCTTCAACGGCGCCAGCGGATCGGCGGCGTCCAGGGCCAGGCAGTCTTGTCTTGTCGTCATCAATGGTCCAGATGAATTGGGAAGAGGGGTCACAGCGACCGCAGCACCGCGCGCACCGGCGACGCGCACGCGCCGGCCAGCTTCAGCGGCAGCGCGATCAGCTCATAGTCGCCCTCGGGCACCTCGTCGAGCACGAGGTTCTCCAGCACGCGCAGATCCAGGCGCAGCAGCCGCTGATGGCTGTCCAGCGTCTTGCTGGTCGCGGGATCGACGCTCGGCGTGTCGAGTCCGATCAGTTTCACGCCGCGCGCGGCGAGCCACTCGACGGTCTCCGGCGCATAGGCGCTGAAGTCGGGATTCCAGACCGTGTCCGCGCGCTCGTTGCAGCGCACCAGCACGCGCGCCGGCAGGTCCTGCCCGGCGTGTTCCAGATGCTCGATGCGGATCAGCGGTCCGCAGCCGATCGCATGGATCACGCGGCAGGGCCCGAGGTAGGGATCGAGCGCGACCTCCGCCGCGCTCGCGACGCCGTCGGCGTAATGCAAGGGCGCATCGGCATGCGCGCCCACGTGCGGCGACATCGTGATCGCGCTCAGGTTCACCGGACAGTCCGGCGACAGGCGGGCGGTCCACTTCAACGCATAAGGCTCGTCGCCGGGAAAGATCGGCGCGTCGGGCGCCACCACCGGCGAGATGTCCCACAGCGATCGCCGAGGGGAAGGACTGGTTGACTTCATCTGCTGCTCCTGCCGGGCTTGCGGCACGACGGCGCGCACCTTAGCGCGGCGTCCTGGGCCGTGGTGTCGGTTAATTCCAACAAGGCCGGAGCGTTTGCGCAAGCCGCCCGGTCCGACGACGTCGATCGACTCAGGGTTATCTAGCGTCCCTTGATCGTTGACACTTCAACTATCAATGCCTAAAGTGATCCCATCAAGCAGTCCTCGCCCGACGCTCGCCGGGTTTCCCACCATGCGTATCACCTGCATCGGCGGCGGTCCCGCCGGCCTGTACTTCGCGCTGCTGATGAAGCGGCAGAACCCGGCGCACGACGTGACGGTGCTGGAGCGCAACCGCGCCGGCGACACCTTCGGCTGGGGCGTGGTGTTCTCGGACCAGACGCTGGCCGCGCTGCGCGAGGCCGACCCGAAGACGGCCGAGCAGATCCTGCAGTCCTTCAACCACTGGGACGACATCGCCGTCCACATCGACGGACGCACGATGGTGTCCGGCGGCCACGGCTTCTGCGGCATCGGCCGGCGCAAGCTGCTGGACATCCTGCGCGAGCGCTGCGAGGAACTGGGCGTGGTCCTGCGCTATGAGACGGATGTCGCCGACGACGCGGACATCGACGCCGACCTGATCATCGCCGCCGACGGCCTCAACAGCCGCCTGCGCCAGAAGTACGCCGCGACCTACCAGCCCGACGTCGACCTGCGGCACTGCCGCTTCGTCTGGCTCGGCACGACCAAGCTCTTCGACGCCTTCACCTTCGACTTCCAGAAGACCGAGTGGGGCTGGTTCCAGGCGCATGCCTACCGCTACGACGACACGCACTCGACCTTCATCGTCGAGACGCCGGAGTCGGTCTGGCAGGCCGCTGGCCTCGAGGGCATGAGCAAGGAAGAGGGCATCGCCTTCTGCGAAAAGCTCTTCGCCAAAGTGCTCGACGGCCATCCGCTGATCTCGAACGCGGCGCATCTGCGCGGCTCGGCGCAGTGGATCCGTTTCCCTCGCGTCGTCTGCAGGCGCTGGGTGCATCACAACGGTCGCGCGCCGGTGGTGCTGATGGGCGACGCGGCGCACACGGCGCATTTCTCGATCGGCTCGGGCACCAAGCTCGCGCTGGAGGACGCCATCGCGCTGGCGCGCGACATCGAGCGTCACGGCGGCGGCGTCGACAGCCTGCCCGCCGCGCTGGAGGAATACGAAGCCACGCGGTCGATCGACGTGCTGCGCATCCAGAACGCCGCGCGCAACTCGACGGAGTGGTTCGAGAACGTCGAGCGCCACGCGCGCCTGGCGCCGGAGCAGTTCGCGTACTCGCTGCTGACGCGCTCGCAGCGGATCTCGCACGAGAACCTGCGGCTGCGCGATGCGCGTTACGTCGGCGAGTACGAGACGTGGCTCTCGCGGCGCGCGGGCCTGGACCGCGCGGCGCCCCCGATGTTCACGCCGTTCACGCTGCGCGGCGTGAGCTTGAAGAACCGCGTCGTCGTGTCGCCGATGGCGCAGTACTCCTGCGAGGACGGCCAGCCCGGCGACTACCACCTGGCCCACCTCGGCGCCCGCGCGATGGGCGGCGCGGGGCTGGTGTTCGTCGAGATGACCTGCGTCTCGCCGGACGCGCGCATCACGCCGGGATGCCCGGGCCTGTGGAACGACGCGCAGCGCGACGGCTGGCGGCGCATCGTCGACCACGTGCATCGCAGCTCGACCGCGAAGATCGCGATGCAGCTCGGCCACGCCGGCGCGAAGGGCTCGACGCGCGTGGCCTGGGACGGCATCGATCAACCGCTGGACGAGGGCAACTGGCCGTTGATCTCGGCCTCGCCGCAGCAGTATCTGGACGGCGTCAGCCAGTGGTCGCGCGAGATGACGCGTGCGGACATGGACCGCGTCAAGGCGGACTTCGTCGCCGCGACGCGCCGGGCCGCCGAGGCCGGCTTCGACTGGCTGGAACTGCACTGCGCGCACGGCTACCTGCTGTCGAGTTTCCTGTCGCCGTTGACGAATCAGCGCGGCGATGCGTTCGGCGGCTCGCTGGAGAACCGCCTGCGCTATCCGCTCGAAGTCTTCGCCGCGATGCGCGCCGTGTGGCCGCAGGATCGGCCGATGTCGGTGCGGATCTCCGCGAACGACTGGGTGCCCGGCGGCACGACGACCGAGGACGCGGTCGCCATGGCCGAGGCCTTCAAGGCCGCGGGGGCTGATCTGATCGATGTCTCCTCGGGCCAGGTGAGCAAACAGGAGAAGCCCGTCTACGGCCGCATGTGGCAGACGCCGTTCAGCGAGAGCGTGCGCAACCGCGTCGGCATCGCGACGATCGCGGTGGGAGCGATCTCGGAGGCGGACCACGTCAACAGCATCATCGCGGCCGGCCGCGCGGACCTCTGCGCGATCGCGCGTCCGCACCTGGCCAATCCGGCATGGACGCTGACCGAGGCGGCGAGGATCGGCTACCTGTCGGGCCCGGGCCTCGACTGGCCGGCGCAGTACCTTTCCGGCAAGAGCCAGATGGAGCGCGAGTTCGAGCGCCAGCGTGCCACGGGCGGCGGGGCCGCCGCGCAGGAACAGGCCAACCGGGCGCTCGGCGTCTGAGACGGGAACCACCGACATGAGCAACAAGTACCCGCTCGAAGGCCTGCACGCCGTCGTCACCGGCGGCGGCTCCGGCATCGGCGCGGCGATCGCGCAGGCGCTGATCGTCGACGGCGCGCGCGTCACGCTGATGGGCCGGCGCATCGACAAGCTGAAGGAACAGCGCGACAGGCTGAACATCGACGGCGGCCCGTCCGTCGAGCTGCAGGTCTGCGACGTCGGCGACGAGGCCAGCGTGCGCCAGGCCTTCGCGGCGGCGGTGGCCGCGGCCGGGCCGATCGACCTCCTGGTCAACAACGCCGGCCAGGTCGAGACGGCGCCGCTCGCGAAGACCTCGCTCGACACCTGGCAGCGCCTGCTCAACGTGAACCTCACCGGCAGCTTCCTGTGCAGCCGCGAGGTGCTTCCCGCGATGACCGAGCGCCGCTTCGGCCGCATCGTCAACGTCGCGAGCACCGCGGCGCTGAAGGGTTACGCCTACGTCGCGGCCTACTGCGCGGCCAAGCACGGCGTGCTCGGCCTCACGCGCGCGCTGGCGCTGGAGACGGCGCGCAAGGGCGTGACCGTCAACGCGGTCTGCCCGGGCTATACCGAGACCGACATCGTCGCCGGCGCGATCGACACCATCGTCGCCAAGACCGGCCGCACGCCGGACGAAGCGCGCGCCGAGTTGGCCTCGGCCAATCCACAAGGGCGACTGATTGATCCGGCGGAGGTCGCCGCGTCGGTGGCGTGGCTGGCGCGCCGCGACAGCGGCTCGATCACGGGACAGGCGATCGCGGTCGCCGGCGGGGAGGTGATGTGATGCGCGATGCTGCACGAGATGCCACCCACGGTGCGACGCGCGCCGCGACGAAAGGGGCGGGTCCGGACGTCGACGACGATCCGGGCGCGGAGTTCGGCCCCGACCTGGAATCGCGCATGCACGACGGCGATCACCAGGCGCTGCGGCTCTGGCTGCGTCTGCTGGCCTGCACGACGCGCATCGAGGACCAGATCCGTCAGCGCCTGCGCAACGACTTCGGCACGACCCTGCCGCGTTTCGACCTGCTTGCGCAGCTCGAGCGCAGTCCCGATGGCCTGACGATGCGCGAGTTGTCTCAGCGCCTGATGGTCACCGGCGGCAACGTCACCGGCATCACCGACCAGCTCGAGGCCGAGGGCCACGTCGTGCGCGAGCCGCATCCGTCGGACCGGCGCAGCGTCACGGTGCGGCTGACGCCGGCCGGGCGACGCCAGTTCAAGCGCATGGCCGCGACGCACGAGGGCTGGATCGTCGAGCTGCTGGCCGGCTGGCCGCCCGAACAGAAGACGCAGGTGTACGAGCTGCTGGCGGGGCTGAAGGGCCACCTCGCGCAGCTCGACGCCGCCCGCAAATGAACCTCACCGGGCAATGACCGCCACCAGCGACTGATCGCCGCGGCGAACCCGGGAAAAACAGGAGTACCCATCGATGGACAGCCATCTCATCAGCGGCAACACGCGCAGCCTGAAGGGCTTCGAGCCCCAACACTTCGCATGGCGCCAGGAAGGCGCCGTCGGCGTCATCACGCTGAACCGCCCCGAGCGCAAGAACCCGCTGACCTTCGAGTCCTATGCCGAGCTGCGCGACCTGTTCCGCACGCTGGCCTACGTGGACGAGGTGAACGCGATCGTCGTGCAGGGCGCGGGCGGCAACTTCTGCTCCGGCGGCGACGTGCACGAGATCATCGGCCCGCTGACGAAGATGGCGATGCCGGACCTGCTGGCGTTCACGCGCATGACGGGTGACCTGGTCAAGGCGATGCGCGCCTGCCCGCAGCCGGTGGTCGCCGCGATCGACGGCGTCTGCGCCGGCGCGGGCGCGATCATGGCGATGGCCTCGGACCTGCGCGTCGGCACGGCGCGCAGCAAGACCGCCTTCCTGTTCACCCGCGTCGGCCTGGCCGGCTGCGACATGGGCGCCTGCGCGCTGCTGCCGCGCATCGTCGGTCAGGGGCGCGCGTCGGACCTGCTCTACACGGGCCGCAGCCTGGGCGGCGAAGAGGCGCACCAGTGGGGGTTCCTCAACCGCATCGCCGAGCCGGACGCGCTGGAGGCTCAGGCCGTGGCCTGGGCCGCGGAGATCGCCGCCGGTCCGAACTTCGCGCATGCGATGACCAAGCGGATGCTGCACCAGGAGTGGACGATGGGCGTCGACGAGGCCATCGAGGCCGAGGCCCAGGCGCAGGCAATCTGCATGATGACGCAGGACTTCCACCGCGCGTACCACGCGTTCGTCGCGAAGCAGCGGCCCGAGTTCAAGGGCGATTGAGGACGGCCATGAATCATCAGAAGCATCTGGACTGGCCGTTCTTCGAGGACAGGCACCGCGCGCTCGCCAGCGAGCTGGACGGTTGGTGCGCGCGCAACCTGGCGCATGGCGCGGTCGATCACGACGACGTCGACACGAGCTGCAGATCGCTGGTGAAGGCGCTCGGCGCCGGCGGCTGGCTGCGGCACGCGGTGGCGGGCGAGGGCGAGGTGATCGACACGCGCGCCATCTGCCTGCTGCGCGAGACGCTGGCGCGGTACGACGGCCTCGCGGACTTCGCGTTCGCGATGCAGGGACTGGGATCGGGCGCGATCTCGTTGATGGGCACACCGGCGCAGCGCGAGGCCTATCTGCCGCGCGTCGCGCGTGGCGAGGCGCTGGCGGCGTTCGCGCTCTCCGAGCCGGAGGCCGGATCGGACGTCGCCGCGATGCAATGCGCGGCGCGCGAGGACGGCGAGCACTACGTCATCGACGGCGAGAAGACCTGGATCTCCAACGGCGGGATCGCGGACTTCTACGTCGTGTTCGCACGCACGGGCGAAGCGCCCGGATCACGCGGCATCAGCGCGTTCATCGTCGACGCCGGCACGCCGGGCTTCGAGATCGCCGAGCGCATCGACGTGATCGCGCCGCATCCGCTGGCGCGCCTGCGCTTCACCGGCTGCCGCGTGCCGAAGACCGCCATGGTCGGCGCGCCGGGCGAGGGCTTCAAGGTGGCGATGCGCACGCTGGACGTGTTCCGCACCTCGGTCGCCGCGGCCTCGCTGGGCTTCGCGCGGCGGGCGCTCGAGGAAGGGCTGAACCAGGCCAAGGAGCGCGCCATGTTCGGCGCCACGCTGGCCGACCTGCCGCTGACGCAGGCCAAGCTGGCCGACATGGCCTGCACCGTCGACAGCAGCGCGCTGCTGGTCTACCGCGCCGCATGGGAGCGCGACCAGGGCCGCACGATCACGCGCGAGGCGGCGATGGCCAAGCTGATGGCCACCGAAGGCGCGCAGCGCGTCATCGACGCGGCGGTGCAGCTGCACGGCGGCCGCGGCGTGCGGCGCGG
Organism: Mitsuaria sp. MSU3D; assembly: GCF_056867975.1. Classification (NCBI taxonomy): domain Bacteria; kingdom Pseudomonadati; phylum Pseudomonadota; class Betaproteobacteria; order Burkholderiales; family Sphaerotilaceae; genus Roseateles; species Mitsuaria sp. MSU3D. The sequence goes on from NZ_CP200314.1 coordinate 441,048, forward strand.
CGAGATCGTCGAGTCCCTGTACCGCGAGATCCGCGCGCTGCGCATCTACGAAGGGGCCAGCGAGGTCCAGCAACTGATCATCGGACGAGACCTGTTGAAGAACGGATAAGGACGCGCTCATGCACCGCACCGCCCACCAGGACACCTTTGCTCGCGACCACCTGCCGCCGCAGGACCAGTGGCCGGCGCTGGTCTTCGATTTGCCGGAGCTGCAGTTTCCGGAGCGGATGAATTGCTCGTGGGATCTGCTGGACCGCTGGGTGGCCGAAGGGCAGGGCGGTCGGACGTGCGTGATCGGCGGCGACGGTCGCGGCGGCGAGATCCGCTGGACCTACGCCGAGCTGCAGGCGCATGCCAACCGCATCGCCAACGTGCTGGTGAACGAGCTGGGCGTGGTGCCCGGCAACCGCGTGCTGCTGCGCGGCGCCAACACGCCGCAGATGGCCGCGTGCTGGTTCGCGGTGATGAAGGCCGGCGCGATCGCGGTGGCGACGATGCCGCTGCTGCGGGCCAAGGAACTGGGCCAGGTCATCGACAAGGCCCGTGTCTCGCATGCGTTGTGCGACGCGGCGCTGGCCGACGAACTGGAGACCGCGCGCGCGCAGTGTCCCGTGCTGGCGCGGGTGTGCCTGTTCCGCAGCGATGCGCCGGACGGGCTGGAAGCGCTGGTCGAGCACCAGTCGGCCAGCTTCGAGAACGTCGACACCGCCTCCGACGACTGCGCGCTGATCGCGTTCACCTCCGGCACGACGGGACAGCCCAAGGGCACGATGCACTTCCACCGCGACGTGCTCGCGATCTGCCGGTGCTGGCCGGTGCACTGCCTGCGCGCCCAGGCCGACGACGTCTTCATCGGCAGCCCGCCGCTGGCCTTCACCTTCGGCCTCGGCGGCCTCCTGCTGTTCCCGCTGAGCGTCGGCGCGACGGCGGTGCTGCTGGAGAAGGCCTCGCCCGATGCCCTGCTGCCGGCCATCGCCCGGTACCGTGCGACGGTGTGCTTCACCGCGCCGACGTCCTATCGCGCGATGGCCGCGGCGATCGCCGCGGCAGGCACCGGCGCGGTCCGGGCGCACGACCTGTCCTCGCTGCGCAAGTGCGTCAGCGCCGGCGAGGCGCTGCCCGCCGCGACGCGTCAGCTGTGGAAGGACACGACGGACATCGAGATGATCGACGGCATCGGCGCGACCGAGATGCTGCACATCTTCGTTTCGCACACCGAGGAGACGGCACGCCCCGGCGCGACCGGCAAGCCGGTGCCGGGCTATCGCGCCCGCGTCGTCGACGACGAGGGCAACGATGTGCCGCAGGGCAGCGTCGGCAAGCTCGCGGTGCAGGGCCCGACCGGCTGCCGCTACCTGGCGGACGACCGGCAGCTCAAGTACGTGCAGCGCGGCTGGAACCTCACCGGCGACGCCTACCTCATCGACGCCGACGGCTACTTCGTCTACCAGGCGCGGACCGACGACATGATCATCTCCGGTGGCTACAACATCGCCGGCCCCGAGGTCGAGTCCGCGCTGCTCGCGCATCCGGCGGTCGCCGAATGCGCGGTGGTCGGCGTGCCCGACGACGAGCGCGGCCAGGTCGTGAAGGCTTTCGTGGTGCTCAAGCCGGGCTCGCTCGGCGGGACCGACGAAGCCGCGCTGATCAAGGCCATGCAGGACTTCGTCAAGGCCACGATCGCCCCGTACAAGTACCCCCGTGCGATAGAGTTCCGCGCCAGTCTGCCCCGCACCGAAACGGGCAAGCTGCAGCGCTTCCGCCTGCGTGAGCAGTAACCGCAGTCTTCCGACCGACCGTCCCCTTTCCTCCCCGGAGAAGCCGATGAAGAAGCCGTCGAAGTCCCCCGCGTTCCTGCCCGCCCCGACCGTCGCCCGCACCGCGTCCGCGGCGCTCGTCGCGTTCACCGCGCTGGCCATGACCGTCCCCGCCGCGCAAGCGGCCGACAAGCTCAAGGTCGGCATGCTGAGCACCTTGTCCGGCGCGGGCGCCGGCCTGGGCGTCGACATCCGCGACGGCTTCGCGCTCGCGGTGCAGCACAACGGCGGCAAGCTCGGCGGCCTGACGGTGGAGACCGTCACCGCCGACGACCAGCAGAACCCCGAGGTCGCCAAGCAGTCCGCCGAGCGGCTGCTCAAGCGCGACAAGGTCGACATCATGACCGGCATCGTGTTCTCCAACGTGATGCTGGCGGTCGGCCCGAGCGTCTTTGCCGCGCAGGTGCCCTACGTCAGCGCCAACGCCGGCCCGTCGCAGTACGCGGGCGAGCAGTGCAACCCCTACTTCTTCAACGTCGCCTGGCAGAACGACAACCTGCACGAGGCCATCGGCAAGACGGTGATGGACAAGGGCTTCAAGAAGGTCGTCGTGCTCGCGCCCAACTACCCGGCGGGCAAGGACGCGGTGGCGGGTTTCCGGCGCTACTACAAGGGCGCGGTCGCCGACGAGATCTACACCAAGCTCGGCCAGCTCGACTACTCGGCGGAGCTGGCGCAGGCGCGCGCGGCCAAGCCCGACGCGATGTACATCTTCCTGCCCGGCGGCATGGGCATCAACTTCATCAAGCAGTTCGTCGGCGCCGGGCTGTCCAAGGACATCACGCTGTTCGGGCCGGGCTTCTCCGCGGACGAGGACGTGATCAAGGCCGTCGGCGAGCCGATGCTGGGCATGTTCAACAGCTCGCACTGGGCGCATGACCTGGACAACCCGGCCAACAAGCGCTTCGTCGCGGACTTCGTCAAGGCCTACGGCCGGCTGCCCTCGCTGTACGCGAGCCAGGGTTACGACGCGGCGCAGCTGATCGGCGCGGCGGTGCGCGACGTGAAGGGGAAGATCGAGGACAAGCCCGCGCTGCTGAAGGCGCTGAAGGCGGCGAAGTTCGAGTCGGTCCGCGGCCCCTTCCGCTTCAACCACAACCAGTATCCGGTGCAGGACTACTACCTGCGCGTGATCACCAAGGACCCGCAGGGCCGCGTGACCAACCGGACGCTGGGCAAGATCTTCGAGCAGCACGCGGACGCCTATGCGCCGCAGTGCAAGATGAAGTGACTGAGGTGACTGAAGTGACGAGCGGGAGCCCACCGAGATGGACGCGATCCTGATCGCCGAGCAGGCCCTCAACGGCCTGCAGTTCGGGCTGATGCTGTTCCTGCTGGCGGCCGGCCTGACGCTGGTCTTCGGCATCATGGACCTGATCAACCTGGCGCATGGCTCGCTGTACATGGTCGGCGCCTACCTGGCCGCCGCGGCGATCGCGGCGGGCGCGTCCTTCGGGGTGGCGGTCCTGGCCGCGGTCGCGGGCACGGCGCTGTTCGGCATGCTGCTGGAAGTGACGCTGCTGCGCCGGCTCTACCAGCGCGATCACCTCAGCCAGGTGCTGGCGACCTTCGCGCTGATCCTGATGCTCAACGAGGGCGTGCGCATGATCTGGGGCGAGCAGCCGCTGCTGCTCAACACGCCGGCGGCGTTGTCCGGCCCCGTCGAGTTGCTGCCCGGCCTGATGTACCCGGCCTACCGGCTGCTGATCATCGGCGTGGGGCTGGCGGTCGCCGTCGGGCTCTACCTGCTGGTGACACGCACGCGCTGGGGCATGTGGGTGCGCGCCGGCGCGTCCAACCGCGCGATGACCACGGCGATGGGCGTGCCCGCGGACCGGCTGTTCACGGCGGTCTTCGGCATCGGCGCGGCGCTGTGCGCGCTGGCCGGATCGCTGCTGGGGCCGCTGCTGGCGGTGCAGGTCGGCATGGGCGAAAGCATCCTCATCCTGGCCTTCGTCGTCATCGTCATCGGTGGCATCGGCTCGATCCGCGGCGCGCTGGTCGGCGCGCTGCTGGTGGGGCTGGTGGACACCGGCTCGCGCACGCTGCTGCCGGCGGTGCTGCGGCAGGTCGCGTCGCCGGAGGTGGCGTCCACGCTGGGCCCGTCGCTCGCGGCCATCCTCATCTACGTGCTGATGGCGGCGGTGCTGTTCTGGAAACCGCGCGGCCTGTTCCCCGCGAGAGGCTGATCCGATGACCGATCCGATCACCCGCCCCACCGGCCCGTTGCGTCCCCGGCGCACGCTGCTGCACCACCGCGCCGGCGGTGCCTGGATCTGGGCGCTGTTCGTCGCGCTCGCGGCGCTTCCGCCGCTGCTGCAGGCGCTGGGCCTGGAGTTCTACACGGTGGTCGCGACCCGCGTGCTGATCTTCGCGATCGCGGCGGCGAGCCTGAACCTGATCCTCGGCTTCGGCGGCCTGGTGAGCTTCGGCCATGCGGCCTTCGTCGGGATCGGCGCCTACACGGTGGGCGTGCTGGCGGACGCGGGCGTGACCTCGGCCTGGATCGCCTGGCCGGCGGCGATGGGCCTGTCCGGTGCGGCGGCGGCGCTCATCGGCGCCATCAGCCTGCGCACGCGCGGCGTCTACTTCATCATGATCACGCTGGCCTTCGCGCAGATGTTCCATTACCTGGCCGTCTCGCTGAAGGCTTACGGTGGCGACGACGGCCTGCCGGTGCCGGCGCGGTCCGCGCTGAACGGTCTGCCGGTCAACCTCGCCGACGACGCGTCCTTTTACTGGGTCGCGCTGGGGCTGTTCGCGCTGGTCTTCGCGGGACTGCGGCGGCTGGTCAATTCGCCGCTGGGCTGGCTGCTGCAGGCCGCGCGCGAGAACGAGACCCGCGTCACCGCGACCGGCGGTCGCGTCTTCGCGGTGCAGTGGTCGGCCTTCGTCGTCGCGGGTGCGATCGCGGGGCTCGCTGGCGCGCTGCTCGCGAATCTCAACGGACTGGTCTCGCCGCACCTGATGCACTGGTCGCAGTCGGGACAACTGATGGTGATGGTGATCCTCGGCGGCGCTGGCGCGCTGTGGGGCGGACCGATCGGCGCGGCGGTGTTCCTGCTGCTCGAGGAACTGCTGTCCGGCGTGACCATCCACTGGCAGTTTGCGCTCGGCGCGATCCTGCTCATCGTGGTGCTCTTCGCGCCGCGTGGACTGGCGGGGATCTTCGATCGCTTCGGCGTGAAGCAGGCGACGTCCTCGACGGCGCCGTCGAAGTCCAAGGGAGCCGCGCATGCGTGACACCACGACGGCGCCCTTGTCATCGTCTTCATCGCCGCTGCCGGAGCTCTCGCTGCTCCAGGTCCATCGGCTGGTGAAGCGTTTCGGCGCGCTGACGGCGACGGACGAGGCCAGCTTCGACGTCCGCGCCGGCGAGACCCACGCGCTGATCGGTCCGAACGGCGCGGGCAAGACCACGCTGATCCACCAGATCTCCGGCGCGCTGGCGCCCGACGGCGGCGGCATCTTCTTCGACGGCGAGGACGTGACCGCGCTGCCGATGCCGCGCCGCGTGCGCGAGGGCCTGGTGCGTTCGTTCCAGATCACCAGCATCTACCGCCGCTTCACCGTGCTGGACAACGTCGTGCTGGCGGTGCTCGCGCGGCGGCCGTCGGCACCACCGTGGTGGCGCGCGGCGCGCGCGGACGAGGCCGCCTATGCCGACGCCGAGGCGATGCTGACGCTGGTCGGTCTCGCGGCGATGGCCGACCGCGTCGCGGGCAGCCTGGCGCATGGCGAGCAGCGTCAGCTGGAACTGGCACTGGCGCTGGCCGCGCGGCCGCGGTTGTTGCTGCTCGATGAGCCGATGGCCGGCATGGGCCCGGACGAATCGGCGCGGATGGTCGAGTTGCTGTCCGCGCTGAAGGCGCAACACCTGACCCTGCTGCTGGTCGAGCACGACATGGACGCGGTGTTCAAGCTCGCCGATCGGGTCTCGGTGCTGGTGAGCGGGCGCGTCATCGCGACCGGCTCGCCGGACGAGATCCGCAACGATGCGGCGGTGAAGCTGGCCTACCTCGGCGACGAGGCGGACGCGGAGGTGGCGCCATGAGCGACGCGCTGCTCGAGATCGAAGGCCTGCGCGCCGGCTACGGCGACAGCCAGGTGCTGTTCGGCCTGGACCTGCGCATCGCCCCGGGCGAGGTCGCGACGCTGCTGGGCCGCAACGGCATGGGCAAGAGCACGACGCTGCGCTGCCTGACCGGCTGGCTGGCGCCGAACGGCGGCCGCATCCGCTTCGCGGGCGAGGACGTCACCGGCTGGCGCGCCGACCGCATCGCGCGCCTGGGGCTGGCGATCGTGCCTGAAGGCCGGCAGATCTTCCCCAACCTCAGCGTGCTGGAGCACCTGCGGGCCTTCGAGGCCAACCGTTGCCGCGCGACGGAGCCCTGGACCGTCGAGCGCGTCTTCGCGCTCTTCCCGCGGCTGAAGGAGCGCGAGAGCAACATGGGCCAGCAGCTGTCGGGCGGCGAGCAGCAGATGCTCGCCATCGGCCGCGCGCTGGTGACCAATCCGCGGCTGCTGGTGCTGGACGAGGCCACCGAAGGCCTCGCCCCATTGATCCGCGAGGACATCTGGCGCTGCCTGGACACGCTCCGGCAGGCTGGGCAGACGATCCTGGTGGTCGACAAGTACGTCAAGCGGCTGATCAGGCTGGCGGACCGGCACAGCATCCTGGAACGGGGTCAGGTCGTGTGGCGTGGCGACTCCGCGGCGCTGGCGACCGATCAGGGGCTGTGGCACCGGCACCTGGGTGTGTGAGCCGAGACCGAACGACATGACGAGGAGGACGACATGACGGCTGCTTTCGAGCGCGAGGTGCTGATCCGCTTCGGGCATTGCGACCCGGCGGGGATCGTGTTCTTCCCGCGCTACTTCGAGATGCTGAACGCCTTCGTCGAGGACTGGTTCAACGAGGGGCTGGTCGTGCCGTACGCGGAGCTGCTCGGCCCGCGCCGCGTCGGCCTGCCGACGGTGCAGCTGCAGACCAATTTCGAGCGCATCAGCCGCCAGGGCGAGCGGCTGACGCAGCGGCTGTGGATCGAGCGCGTCGGGCGCAGCTCGCTGTCGTTGCGCGTGAGCTTCGACGGCGCGGACGGTCCGCGCGTCAGCTTCGGGCAGGTGCTGGTGTGCACCTCGCTCGAGACGCACCAGTCGCAACCTTTCCCCGAGGACGTCCGCGCCGCGCTGGTGCGGGCGGTCCAGCAGCAGCAATCCCATCAATCGTCAGAGCAGTAGAGGAGTCACGACGATGAGCAACAACAACGACAACAACAACGACAACGAAAAGACAGGCGCCGCCAAGCGCGTGCTGCAGCCCGCGGGCTGGGCGCCGCCGCGCGGTTACGCGAACGGCGTGGCCGCGACCGGCACGGTGGTCAGCGTGGCCGGGCAGATCGGCTGGAACGGCCACTGCCAGTTCGAGAGCGACGACTTCATCGACCAGTGCCGCCAGGCGCTGGTCAACATCAAGGCGGTGCTGGCCGAAGCCGGCGCGGAGCCGCGGCACATCGTGCGGATGACCTGGTATTTGCTCGACAAGCGCGAGTACGTCGCCCGGGGCCGCGAGGTCGGGCAGGCCTACCGCGAGGTGCTGGGCAGCGAGTACGGCATCGCGATGACCGCCGTCCAGGTCGCGGGTCTGATCGAGGACCGTGCGAAGGTTGAAATCGAGGTGACAGCGGTGGTGCCGGCGCGGGACTAGGATCGACATCGACCCGCCGCGAACGACGGCCTCCGGCCAGCGCACCGCCGGCCTCCACGCATTCACGAACGGAAGAGACACATGAGCCACGCATCCAAGGCCGCGAAGGCCGCATTCCACTGGGACGATCCGCTGCTGCTGGAACAGCAGCTGACCGACGACGAACGCGCCGTGCGCGACGCCGCGGCGGCCTACTGCCAGGACCGGCTGGCGCCGCGCGTGCTGGAGGCCTTCCGGCACGAGAAGACCGACGCGGCGATCTTCCGCGAGATGGGCGAGCTGGGCCTGCTCGGCCCGACGATCCCCGAGGAATACGGCGGTGCCGGCCTGAACTACGTCTGCTACGGCCTGATCGCGCGCGAGGTGGAGCGCGTGGACAGCGGCTACCGCTCGATGATGAGCGTGCAGAGCTCGCTGGTGATGGTACCGATCAATGAATTCGGCAATGAGGCGACCAAGCGCAAGTACCTGCCCAAGCTGGCCAGCGGCGAATGGATCGGCTGCTTCGGCCTGACGGAGCCGAATCACGGCTCGGACCCGGGCTCGATGGTGACGCGGGCGCGCAAGGTCGACGGCGGCTATTCGCTGAGCGGCAGCAAGATGTGGATCACCAACAGCCCGATCGCCGACGTGTTCGTCGTCTGGGCCAAGGACGACGGCGGCCAGATCCGCGGCTTCGTGCTGGAGAAGGGTTGGAAGGGCCTGAGCGCGCCAGCGATCCACGGCAAGGTGGGCCTGAGGGCGTCGATCACCGGCGAGATCGTGATGGACGAGGTCTTCTGCCCGGAGGAGAACGCCTTCCCCGACGTGCGCGGACTGAAGGGCCCGTTCACCTGCCTGAACAGCGCGCGTTACGGCATCGCGTGGGGCGCGCTGGGCGCGGCGGAATTCTGCTGGCACACGGCGCGGCAGTACACGATGGACCGCCAGCAATTCGGCAAGCCGCTGGCGGCCAACCAGCTGGTGCAGAAGAAGCTGGCCGACATGCAGACCGAGATCACGCTGGGCCTGCAGGGCTGCCTGCGGCTGGGCCGCATGAAGGACGAGGGCACGGCGGCGGTGGAGATCACGTCCATCATGAAGCGCAACAGCTGCGGCAAGTCGCTGGACATTGCGCGCACGGCGCGGGACATGCTGGGCGGCAACGGCATCAGCGACGAGTTCGGGATCGCCAGACACCTGGTCAACCTGGAGGTGGTCAACACCTACGAGGGCACGCACGACATCCACGCGCTGATCCTGGGGCGCGCGCAGACGGGGATCGCGGCGTTCTGAGGCTGGGTTTCCCCGGAAGGAAGGGCGCTGCGGCGCCCTTTTTCGTTCCCAAGTTGTATGCAGAAACTTGCAAATCTGCAAGTTTCTGCATATGGTTTGGGCATGTCTGCACTCGACCTTTTCGTGGATCAGCGCCTCACCGTCGGGGAGGCGACGTTTTCGCGGGAAGAAGCGGAGCAGGCGTTGGGTTTGACGAAGGCGGGGCTCGATGCAGCCCTTGTGCGCTTGGGAAAGCGCGGACGGATCGTCAACGTCCACAAGGGCTTCTATGTCGTCATGCGGCCCGAGGACCGGGCTTATGGCATTCCTGATCCGGCCCAGTGGATCGGTCCGCTCATGGCCTACCTGGACCTGGACTATCGCGTGTCGCTGTATCGGGCCGCCGCGCTCCATGGCTCTTCGCACCAGGCCGCGATGGTCTTCCAGGTGATCGTCCCAAGGCAACTTCGCAGCTTCGAGATCGGGCGCAGCAGGATCCAGTTCCTGACGCAGGGGGCGGAAGATTTTTTTGCGGTGAATCAAGCTGATTTTCTGACAACGATCAAGACGCGGGCTGGCTTTGCGAAAGCGGCGGGGGTCGAATTGACGCTCCTCGATGCGGCTCGCTATTCAGAGAAGGCGGGCGGCATCAACGGCGTCGCGCAGCTGGTGATGACGTTCGGCGACAAGGCCAGATCAGGGCGCTTGGCGCAGTTGGCCTCCCATTACGAGACGCCGTGTGTGCGAAGACTCGGTTTTCTTTTCGAGCACTTTCATCACGACAAGCAGGCGAGGGCTCTGGAGCCTTTCGCCGCTGGCGCGAAGACAACGGTGTTGCTGGATCCGGTGGCCAAGCCCGTGATCCCTTCGTTGGCAGAAGACTTCGAGAAGAACGCCAAATGGAAACTCCTGTTGAACCAGGAGGTGGAGATCGATCTTTGATTACTCGGAAGTACCTGGAAGCCTGGGCGCAGACTGCCCCTTGGGTGGATGAACGACAGGTTGAACAAGACCTCATCATCTGCCGCGCGCTGTGTGACCTGTTCAACTCGCCGGCCCTGAAGGGCCGGATCGCTTTTCGTGGCGGTACCGCCATCAACAAGCTGCTGTTCCCCGAGCCGCTGCGCTACTCGGAGGACATTGATCTGGTGCAGACGCGGCCGGAGCCGATTGGCAGCACCATTGACGCCATCCGGGAGGCGTTGGCGTGGCTCGGCGTGCCGTCGCGAAAGGTGGCCGCGCACTCGATGCACCTCGTCTACAAGTTCAATCCGGAATTGGCGCCCGCGGAGCGCATGCTTCTCAAGGTCGAGATGAACACCCGGGAGCACGCGAATCTGATGGGGCTGCGCGAGATGCCTTTCGACGTGCGAAACGGCTGGTACAGCGGCGCATGCGACATCACCACCTTCGCGCCGGAGGAGCTCTTCGGGACGAAGTTGCGCGCGCTGCTCCAGCGCCGGAAGAATCGCGACCTCTTCGATCTGCATCACGGTCTGGAGTCTCTCGATCTCGACGCGCGCATGGTCATCATGGGCTTCGACCATTACCTCGGCCTGGAAGGAACAACGATCACTCGAGCCCATGCCGAAGAGCGCATGCTCAAGAAGCTGATCGCCAGTCTGACCGACGACATCGGGCCACTGCTGCCGGCGGGCATGCGATTCGAGGAGGTGGATGCGATCGCTGCGTTTGAGAACGTCTGGCGCAAGGTGATCGTCCATCTCCCTGGCGATGCATGGAAGCGGACCTCCGACGTGCTGGACGAGTTTCGCGTCCGCAAGTTTCCGCGCCTGCTCGAAGGCGTGTAGCTGCTCGGACCACTTTGCCCAAGTCATATGCAGAACACCGCAGTTTTGCATCGTTCTGCATATGGATTGGGCGGGTGAAAATCGTTGGAGGTTCCTTCCCATCGAGGTCTCCGGGCGAATCGTGACGATGCCGGTCAGAAGCGCTCGACGAGGGCCTGCAGAGACATCGCGACGATGTTCTGAAGCATGTGTGGGACAAGAAGGATCAGGAAGTGATGCGAGCGCCCGGCGTCTCTCCATCGCAGCCACGCCCATGCGAAGACAGCGAACGATGCGGCGGGGCCGAAGAACCACATGGAGTGAAGCGCACCGTGGGCAGCGCCTGCGATCAGGCCGATCACCATGCTGAGCGCCCATACCGCCCGCGTGATGCTACGGGCCACTGATCCGACGGCCCAGAGGAGTAGCGACTCCATGAGTGGTGACAGAAGCACCGCGCCGACCCAGTCGATGAACTGGATCGCCATGTTCGGCATGGGCGGCGCTGGCAAGCCGGTCGCTTGCGCGACGATGGTCGCGAGTCCCTGCAGTCCTGTCGCCGCCAGCAGCGAGAGGACCAAGACCTTCAAGCAATAGATGAATAGCGGTCCCGTGACGTCCAGAGTAAAGCGCCGCGAATCGAGTGGGCGGAGCGGTCGCGCATTCTGTTCGGCACTCATTGGATTCAGGCTCATGAGTTGTCGAGAAGTGCGGGACGCGCCAGCGAGCGATCGACGACCGCGCTGGCGCGTCGTCACCTTATGCAGTCATCTGCGAGCGGCCAATCTGCTCCCAGGTCCCGTCGTCTGCGCCACCGGGAGCCTTCTCGCCTACCCAGGAGCCGAACCCCTTGATGGCGTCCCAGGCTGCGGAGGCCACGAGGCTCTTCCAGAAGCCGCCAGCAACCTGATCAATCTCGTCATCGGTCAACTCGACCAAACCATCGACATCAGTCATTGATTCTTTCTCTCGATTGGCCGAAAGCACTCGGCCTGTGGCTACCTGCGACATTGCAGGTGAACGCGCGCCATGACGCCGATCTGAGGCGTCTTGGGTGCCCGCTTCAGGGCAACATCGCGGTCCATTCTGCGAAGAAGGTTGTCGCCTGAATAGAACTCAGATTCGCTAGCTCATTGATGTCATTGAGTGTGACGCCATCTGATCCGATGATGCCGGAATCGATCTCGTGCCCGGCAAATCGCATCATGAACATGAAGTCATCGGCCGCTCGCAAGTCCATCACCGTGCACACCATCAGGCGCGCGAGTCAGCGGTTGATGGCTCGCGGGCGCGACCGTGAGCCATCGCCTGAAGTGCACGCGCTGATGCCCAGCCGCGATGACATCCAGAAGGCCGCAAACAATGCCCTCGGGCGGTGGCTGGAGGGTCAAGAGAACCGCTTCATGAATTGCCTGAGCAAGCACGACGAGGCGACCGCCGCTCTGTCGTGAATGCGACAGCGATACCGAAGCTCCGGTAGCACGATCCCCCGCTGACCGGCCCCGTTCGATGGTCCGGCGCGATCAGGAGACGATCATGGACGACATCACCGCCCGCATTCCCTCGCTCAAGGGCCAGGTCAGCGACGCCGAATGGCAACTGCGCGTGGACCTCGCCGCGTGCTACCGGCTCGTCGCGCGCTACGGCTGGAGCGACCTCATCTTCACGCACATCAGCGCGCGCCTGCCCGGTGACGCGCATGAGTTCCTGATCAATCCCTACGGGCTGATGTTCGACGAGATCACCGCCTCCAGCCTGATCAAGGTCGATGCGTCGGGCAACAAGCTGCAGGAGACGCCGTTCCCGGTGAACCAGGCCGGCTTCATCATCCATTCCGCCATCCACGCGGCGCGGCACGACATCGGCTGCGTGCTGCACACGCACACGCGCGCCGGCGTGGCGGTGTCGGCGCAGAAGGGCGGGGTGCTGCCGATCTCGCAGCAATCGACCTTCGTGCTGGCCTCGCTCGCGTACCACGACTACGAGGGCGTCTCGATCCACGCCGACGAGCGGCCGCGACTGCAGAACGACCTCGGCGACAAGATCTTCTACTGCCTGCGCAACCACGGGCTGCTGACCGTCGGCAAGACGATCGGCGATGCCTTCCTGTCGATGTACACCTTCGAGAGCGCCTGCCAGATCCAGATCGCGGCGCAGGCCGGCGGCGTCGAGCTGACGCCCGTCCCCGAAGCGATCATCCGCGGGACCGCCGAGTCGATGCGCGTGCAGACCGGCGGCCTGGGCGGGGCCTTCGTGTGGCCGACGCTGCTGCGGCAGGCGAGAAGGCAGTGTCCCGGCTTCGACGTCTGAGCACGGGCCCGGGAACGCTCACGGCTTGATCACAGCACGCGACCGGTCGGGCGGAGCGCGGAGCGCAGCGCGGGCGATCCATTCCCTGCGGGAACGAGTGAATGATCCGGATCGACATGCCGGACAGCCGTCTCCGGCCTAGCATGGGCCGACTCCGGCGCACGACCGGGGCTTCACAGGAGACAAGATGATTCGCGTCGCGCGGCTGATCTCGGACGAATGGGGCAAGGCGCTCGGCAAACCGCTGGTGGTCGAGAACAAGGCCGGCGCGGGCGGCAACGTCGGCGTGGCCGAGGTCGCGAAGTCCGCCGGCGACGGCTACACCATCGGCCTGCAGACGGTCTCGCTCGCGATCAATCCGGCGCTGACGCCGAAGATGCCCTACGACACGCTCAAGGACCTGGCGCCGATCGGCATGGTCGCGAGCTCGCAGCACGTGCTCGTCGTCAACGAACAGGTGCCGGCGAAGTCGGTCAAGGAGCTGATCGCGCTGGCGAAGAGCCGGCCCGGCAAGCTCTCCTACGCGTCGGCCGGCACGGGCAGCACCTTCCACATGTCGGCGGAGCTGTTCAAGGCGGTCGCGGGCGTGAGCATCGTCCACATCCCGTATCGCGGCGGCGGTCCCGCGTTGAGCGACACGATCGGCGGGCAGGTCGAGATGTCCTTCCCGGTGCTGTCGGCGGCGCAGGGCCACGTGCAGTCGGGCAAGCTGCGCGCGCTGGGCGTGACCGGACCGAAACGCTCGCCGCTGATGCCGGACGTGCCGACGATCGCGGAGGCCGGCGTCCCGGGTTATTCCTTCGAGACCTGGTTCATGGTCTTCGCGCCGGCAGGCACGCCCCGGCCCGTGATCGACAAGCTGAACGCGTCGCTGCACGCGGTGCTCACCGCCCAGGCGGTCAAGGACCGGATGGCGAAGGAAGGTTTCGAGGCCACGCCGTCGACGCCGGCGCAGGCGCGCGCGCGGCTGGAGAAGGAACTGCCGCAATGGGCGAAGCTGGTGAAGGAGCGGGGGATCACCGCGGATTGATCTCGCGCGCTCCCCCGAGCGTCAGGTCTTGCCTCGCTCAGAGCCACACGCGGGGCCGCCTGCCGAGGCTGGCATCGACGAGCAGCTTGTGCGTCTTCTTGTCGACCGCCTCGGGCGGCACGTGCGCGAGCACGAGTCTGGCGAACTCCGGCAGCCCGGCGAGGCTGGCCGACACCCTCGCCTTGAGTCCGGACGGGTCCTCGAGCACGAACCATTTCATCGTCGGCGAGAAGCGGACGAGTCGCACGTCGGCCCAGCGCATCGTGCCGCGGCCGCCGAAGCGGCGACCGTAGTCGATGGCCTCGTCGGACAGACGATGGCGGGCGAAGAAGTAGTCCGCGACCATGGGCAGCGCCATCAGCCCGAGCACGCCGAAGCAGAGTGCGGTGCCGAACGTGGCCGCGGGGTGCGTGCCGGTCATGAAGGACACGGCGGCGAGCCAGAAGAAGAACGCCGCGCTGATCGTGCCGATCACGAGCGAGCTCATCGGGTGGCGCAGTTCAATGGACATCGGTGGATTTCGCTTTGTGCAGCTGGCTCGCGGCGCTGTCGGCCGCAGGCGCCGAGTATCTACGCGGCTGGTGCCGTTGCCGCTGCCGCCTTCGATCGGACCAGCGGCTGGGCGTTGAGGGACATCACCAGTCCGTGCAGTGAGCAGAGCTGGGAGGACTGGATAGTTGCCGAGCTCCGGGACATCCCCCAGACATCGCCCCTCGCGACGCGGCTAGCATCCCCCGCCAAGAAAAGACCATCGCCGGTCGCCTGCGCGGCGCGGCGCAACAGGGAGTTCCCGATGACACCGATCTCCGTCGCGCGCCGCTGCGCGCTGTCGCTCGCCCTTGCGCTGGCCGGCCTGCAGGGCGTCGCCCATGCGCAGCCGGCGCCCGTGCCGGCCTCCGTGCCGCCGGAGGTGTTCTTCAAGAACGCCGAGCTCAATGAGGCCAAGCTCTCGCCGAGCGGCAAGCGCCTGGCCGTCGCGGCGCCGGGCGGCCCCGGACTGCGGGTCGGTCTCTACGTGTTCGAACTGGGCGCCAAGATCGAGGCCCGTCGCGTCGTCCAGTTCAGCAATGACGACGTCGGCGACTTCTACTGGGTCAACGACGACAAGCTGGTCTTCTCCGCGACCGATCGGCGCATCGCCTCCGGGACCCACTACCAAGCCCAAGGGCTCTTCTCGGTCGCGGCCGACGGCTCCGGCGTGCGCCAGATCGTCCAGCGCGACAGCGACAGCGAAGGCGAGCGCAAGGCCTTCGGCGGCGCGCTGACCTTCAACCATGTCCTGCTCAGCGTGCCGTACCCCCATCCGGGCGAGCCCGGCAACCGCGTGCTGGTCGGCAAGTACGGACTCAACCGGTCCAACAACGCCAGCGCGTACACGCCGTTCTGGCTCAACGTCGACACCGGACGCGCGCTGCCCGCCACCTACGACGAACCTCGCGGCGCGACGAGCTTCCTCTTCGACAGCCATGGCGAGGCCCGCGTCGTCGTCACGGAACAGGAGAATGTCGTCGTCGCGCACTGGCGGGCGCCGGGCGAAAAGACCTGGACGGAAATGACCCGCGGAGATCAGCAGGGCTTGCCCTTCGTGCCCCGATCGGTGGACGACGGCGGTCGACTGTTCGTGACACGCCTCGAGGGCCCGCAGGGCTATCAGGTGCTGACCCGTTTCGACTTCGAGAAGAAGCAGCCCGAGCCACGCGCGCTGCTCGCCACGCCCGGTTTCGACGCCCTGGGCGGCGTCGCGGAGTACGACGAGGTGGGCGTGATCCTCGATGCGGGGCGCACCGTCGGCGTGCGCTATCAGACCGATGGCCTGTCGACCGCCTGGTTCGATCCGGCGATGCGCGACTTCCAGAAGCAGGTCGACGCCCGTTTCACTGAAGGCATCAACGAGATCCAGTGCCGGCGTTGCGGCAAGCCCGACATGGTCGCGCTGGTGCGCAATTTCTCCGATCGCGAGCCCGGCGAATACTGGATCTACCGCGCCTCCGCGCCGGAGGCGGACCGCTGGCAGCCGGTCGGCCGCCAGCGTCCGGACGTCGATCCGCGCGCCATGGCGGGACAGGAGCTGCACCGCATCAAGGCCCGCGACGGCGTCGATCTGCCGGTGTGGCTGACCTTGCCGCGCGGCGTCGCACCCGGCAAGCCGGCGCCGGCCGTGGTGCTGGTCCACGGCGGTCCGTTCATGCGCGGGCGCACCTGGGAATGGAACGGCTGGGCGCAGTTCCTCGCCTCGCGCGGCTACCTGGTCATCGAGCCCGAATTCCGTGGCAGCAAGGGCTACGGCGACACGCACTTCCGCTCGGGCTACAAGCAGTGGGGTCAGGCCATGCAGGACGACGTCGCGGACGCATTGCGTTGGGCCCAGGGGCAGAAGCTCGCGACCGATCGCGCCTGCATCATGGGCATCAGCTATGGCGGCTACAGCACGCTGATGGGCCTGGCCAAGGACGGAGCCCTGTACCGCTGCGGCGTCGCCGCGGCGGCGCCGACCGACCTGATGCTGATCCTCAAGGGCGATCGCTGGGTCGACGACGACGCCGGCAGCGTGTATCGCAGCTATCTGGCCCCGGTCGAGATCGGTGACCCGGCCAAGGACGCCGACATGCTCAAGGCCAACTCCCCGCTGCTGCAGGCCGAGCGCATCCGTGCGCCGCTGCTGCTGGCCCACGGCGAGCGCGATCGTCGCGTCCCCCTGGAGCACGGCGAACGCATGCGCGACGCGCTGACGAAGGCCGGACATCCGGCCGAATGGATCGCCTATCGCGGCGAGGGCCACAGCTTCACCAACCTCGACAACAGGGTCGACTTCGCCAAGCGCGTCGAGGTCTTCCTCGCCAAGCACCTGAAGGACGGGCAAGGCACCCAACCAGGCGGGCAGTAAGCCGCCGCGCCCGCGCCCGCGTCATCGCGAGCGGCGGAAGACTCGATCCGACTTCAGTCTTCCGTCGGCGCGCAGGCCAGCATCGCCGCCACCAGCGTCGCCCCCTGCCGCTCCCGCAGGCAGTAGAGGTATTCCCGCACCAGCGGCACGTCCTGCTCGAAGGGCAGGGCGATCAGGTCCGGGTGTCGCCCGGTCTCGTGCGCCGCGAAGATGCTGAGCCCCAGCCCGCGCACCACCGCCTCGCGCAATGCCTCCCGGCTGGCGATCTCCATCTGCGCCTTCGGGCGCACGCCGGCTGCGTCCAGCGCCTGCTCGCTCAAGGTCCGCGTCATCGAGCCGCGCTCCCGCACCAGCAGCGTCTCCTCCGCCAGCGCCGTCAGCGACACCGCCGTGCGCCGCGCCAGCGCATGGCCGCGCGGCAGCAGCAGCACCAGCGGGTCGGCACCCAGCTCGACGCGGTGCAGCCGCGCGTCGTCCACCAGGTGGCTGGAGGTCGCCAGGTCCACTTCGTAGGCCAGCAGCGCGTCCACCATCTGCCGTGAATTGCCGGCCGCGATGCTGAGCTCCACCCGCGGGTGCCGCGTCCGGAACCGCTGCGCCAGCGTCAGCGTGTAGTACGGCGCGGTCGCGCCCAGCCGCAGCGCGCCGCCGCGCAGCTCGGCGGAATCGCGCAGCGCGAACTCGATGTCCAGCTCCTGCTGCAGCAGCGCGTCCACCTGCGGCATCAGCCGCCGGCCCGCGTCGCTCAAGCTCAGGCGGCCGCCGCCGCGGTGGAACAGCTCCACCCCGTACTGCTCCTCCAGCGCGCGGATCTGCGTCGTCACCGTCGGCTGCGACAGCCCCAGCTGCTTGGCCGCGCCGGTGATGGACCCCAGCCGCGCCACGGCGAAGAAGGCCTTCAGCTGGTTCACGAGCACCGGAGGGCTCCCAAATCGGCCAATACCGGTTTCCACGAACTTGGGGCGTTTGACGCGTCAATGACATATGCCATTCCTACAGTGTCCCCCATCGATTCACCCGATGGAGCGCCCATGACGATCTCTCCCCTGCCGACCTCGCGGTCGACCTCCCTCTCGACCGTCCTCCACGCCGCCGCGGCGCTGGCCCTGGCCGCGATCGCCGCGTTCACCAGCCCCGAGGTCCATGCCCAGGGCGCCCAGGGCCCTCAGGGCAAGACCGAGCTGCTGGTCTACAGCGCGCTCGAGGCCGACCAGATCAAGGCCTACAAGACCGCCTTCGAGCAGGACCATCCCACCATCGAGCTGAAGTTCGTCCGCGAGTCCACCGGCATCGTCACCGCCCGGCTGCTGGCCGAGAAGGCCAACCCGCAGGCCGACGTCGTCTGGGGCCTGGCCGCGACCTCGCTGATGCTGCTGGACAAGGAGGGCATGCTCGCGGCCTACGCGCCCAAGGGCCTGGAGCAGGTCCGCGCCACGATGCGCGACCCGCGTCCGCAGCCGACCTGGGTCGGCATGGACCTGTGGTCGTCGGCCGTCTGCTTCAACACCGCCGAGGCCGCGAAGCACAACCTGCCCAAGCCCGCCTCCTGGGCCGACCTGACCCAGCCCGTCTACAAGGGCCTGCTGACGATGCCGCATCCGGCCTCCAGCGGCACCGGCTACCTGATGGTCTCCGCCTGGCTGCAGATGATGGGCGAGGCCAAGGGCTGGGCCTTCATGGACGCGCTGCATCAGAACATGGGCGTCTACACGCACAGCGGCTCCAAGCCCTGCCGGCAAGCCGGCGCCGGCGAGTTCCCGGTCGGCCTGTCCTTCGAGTACCGCGCCAACAAGACCAAGAAGGAAGGCGCGCCCATCGACATCGTCTTCCCGAAGGAGGGCCTGGGCTGGGACGTCGAGGCCACCGCCGTCATGAAGACGACGAAGAAGCCGGAGGCCGCCCGGGCGCTGGCCGACTGGTCCGTGACGCGCAAGGCCAACGAGCTCTACGCGAAGAACTTCGCCGTGCTGGCGCTGTCCTCGGTGCAGGAACAGCTGGAGTACGTGCCCTCCGACCTCGACAAGCTGCTGGCGAAGAACGACTTCAACTGGGCCGCCGCGAACCGCGATCGCATCCTTGCCGAGTGGTCGCGCCGCTACGAGGCCAAGGCCGAGAAGAAGTAATCCGGACCTCCCATGCTGCATCTGCGCCAGATCACCAAGCGCTTCGGCCCGCAGACGGTGCTGCAGGGCATCGACCTCGACCTGGGCCCGGGCGAGTTCGTGTCGCTGCTCGGCCCGTCGGGCTGCGGCAAGACGACGCTGCTGCGCATCGTCTGCGGCATCGAGACGCCCGAGGCCGGCCAGGTGCTGATGCACGGCCAGGACATCACCGCGTGGCCGGCGTCGCAGCGCCGTTTCGGCGTGGTGTTCCAGTCCTATGCGCTGTTCCCCAACATGACGGCGCGCGAGAACGTCCGCTACGGCCTGAATGAGCTGCCCCGGCGCGAGGCCGCCGCCCGCGCCGACGAGATGCTCGCGCTGGTGGGCCTGCTGGAGCAGGCCGGCAAGTTCCCCGCGCAGCTGTCCGGCGGTCAGCAACAGCGCGTCGCGCTGGCCCGCGCGCTGGCGCCGGGACCGAAGCTGCTGCTGCTCGACGAGCCGCTGTCGGCGCTGGACGCGCAGGTCCGGCAGGAGCTGCGCACCGAGATCCGCGCGCTGCAGCAGCGGCTGGGCATCACGACGCTGATGGTCACGCACGACCAGGACGAGGCGCTGGCGATGTCCGACCGCGTGGTCCTGCTGGCCAAGGGACAGATCGCGCAGCAGGGCGCGCCGCGGCAGCTCTACGACCAGCCGGCCAGCGCGCTGGTGGCGGGATTCGTCGGGCGGATGAACTGGATGGACGGGCAGGTCGTCGCCGAGGGACGCGTGCGCGTCGGCACGACGCTGCTCGATTGCGACAGCCGCCTCTACAAGACCGGCAGCGTCGTGCGCGTGGGCATCCGCCCGGAAGCGATCCGGCTGATCGACGGGGAGGGCGCGATGCTCCGCGCCCGCATCGAGGCGCTGCAGTTCCATGGCGCGGTCACGCAGGTGCTGCTGCGTTGCGAAGCGCTCGGCGCTGGCACCGGTGCGAGAGTCGGCGGGGCGTTGATGCTCGAGATTCCCAGCGGCGAAGCCGCCGGTCTCAGCGAAGGGGAAGTCCGCGGCCTGCGATTGCCCGCCGCAGCGCTCCAGCTTTTCGACGCGCCGTTGTCGATGCGGAGAGCCGCGTGAGCCTGGTGTTCGATCAGGCATCGCGGGCACCTCAGGTGCCGCTGCCGCGCCGGCGGGGGCGCCGCCTCGAATCGTGGGTGCTGCGCGCACTACTGGCCGCCGGACTCGTCGTGTTGACCGTGATCATCCTGCTGCCGCTGGTGGCACTGCTCGCGCAGAGCGTGCTCGACGGGCAGGGGCGCTTCGTCGGCGCGTCGCATTTCATCGCGTATTTCTCGACCGGCCGATGGAGCGCGTTGTGGAACAGCGTCGCGCTGTCGGCGGTCTCGGCCGTCGTCTGCGTTGCGCTCGCCTACGGCTATGCCTGGGCGCTTACGCACACGGCGCTGCCGGCCAAGGGCCTGTGGCGCGCGCTCGCGCTGCTGCCACTGCTCGCGCCCTCGCTGCTGGCGGCCATCGGGCTGGTCTACGCCTTCGGCAACCAGGGCCTGCTGAAGGGCCCGATGCAGGCGCTCGGGATCGACAGCATCTACGGCCCCGCCGGCATCGTGCTGGGCTCGGTGCTGTGGACCTTCCCGCACGCGATGCTGATCCTCGTCACCACCCTGTCCAGCAGCGACGCGCGGACGATCGAAGCCGCGCGCTGCCTGGGCGCCAGCGGCTGGCGCGTGTTCCGCACGGTGACGCTGCCGGCCAGCCGCTATGGGCTGCTGATCTCGCTGGTCGTGGTGTTCGTGCTGGTGCTGACCGACTTCGGCGTGCCCAAGGTCGTCGGCGGGCAGACCGCGATGCTGGCCACCGACATCTACAAGGAAGTCGTCGGCCAGCAGCGCCTGGACCGCGGCGCCGTCGTCGCGATGCTGCTGCTGTTGCCGGCGCTGGGCGCCTTCGTGCTGGAGCAGCGCCTGCGCGCGCGCCAGCGCGCGGTGCTGAGCCTGCGCGCCGTCCCGCACGTGCCGTCGCCGCGCGCGGGGCGTGACCTCGCCGCGCTGCTGTACTGCGCGCTGGTCGCGGCGGCACTGGTCGGCGTCTTCGGCATCGCGGTGTACGCATCGTTCGCGCAGTACTGGCCGTACCAGCTCGCGCCGACGCTGACGCATTACCAGTTCGACATGAGCGACGGCGGCGGCTGGGCCAGCTATGGGAACTCGCTGCGGCTGGCCGCGTGGACCGCGCTCGCCGGCGCGGGCCTGAGCTTCGTGCTGGCCTGGCTGGTCGACAAGCCGCGCGGCTTCGCCGCCGCGCGCGGCGTGCTCAACGCGCTGGCGACGCTGCCGATGGCGGTGCCGGGTCTTGCCCTGGGGCTGGGCTACATCCTGTTCTTCAACGCGCCGTGGAATCCGCTGCGCGGCTGGTACGGCGGGCTCGGCCTGCTGGTGCTGTGCACGGTGGCGCATTACTACTCGGTCGCGCACCTGACGCAGCTCGGCGCGCTGCGGCAGCTCGATCCCGAGTACGAACGCGTCGCCGAGTCGCTCGGCCTGCCGTTCTGGACGCACCTGCGCCGCGTGCACCTGCCCATCGCGATCCCGACGCTGGTGCAGGTGGCGGGCTACTTCTTCGTCAGCGCGCTGACGACGGTGTCGGCGGTGGTGTTCCTGTACTCGCCCGACACCACGCTGGCCGCGATCGCGGTGCTCGCGATGGACGACGCCGGCGACACCGCGCCGGCCGCCGCGATGGCGACGTTGTTGTTCGTGACCGCGGCGATCGGGCGAGGTGTCATCGGCCTGGTCGGCCACGTCCTTGTGCAACGGACCCAGCGGTGGCGAGCCCGATAGCCCTGGCCAGAGAGCTGCCGTACTGCCACCGCCGCTGGCCCTCACCCCCGCCCTCTCCCGCAAGCGGGAGAGGGAGCCAAGCCAGCGCGCTTCATTCCTTCGATAGGCATTCTCATGAACTGTGACCTTCTCGTGGTCGGCGCCGGCATCGTCGGCCTGGCCCATGCCTGGGCCGGCGCAAAGCGCGGCTGGCGCGTCGTCGTCGTCGAACGCGACGCGGCCTGCATCGGCGCGTCGATCCGCAACTTCGGCTTCGTGACCGTGACCGGTCAGCAGCGCGGTGCGCACTGGCGCCGGGCGCGGCGATCGCGCGATCTCTGGGCCGAGCTCGCGCCGCAGGCCGGCCTGCGCATCGAGCACGCCGGCCTGCTGCTGGCCGCGCGCTGCGCCGAATCGGAAGCCTTGCTCGAGGCCTTCCTCGCCACCGAGATGGGCGAGGGCTGCGCGTGGCTCGGCGCCGCGGACGCGCCGACGCGCCAACCCGGCCTGCGCGAGGACGGCCTGATCGGCGCGCTGGTGAGCCCGCACGAGTTGCGCGTCGAATCGCGCGACGCGATCCCGCGCCTCGCCGCCTGGCTGGCGGAGCGGCATGGCGTCGAGTTCCGCTTCGGCGAATCGGTGCTCGAGGTCGAGGCCCCGCACGTGCGCACCTCCCGCGCAAGCTACCGCGCCGAGCGCGTCGCCGTGTGTTCGGGCGCGGAGCTGCACGGGCTCTTCGCCGATCGCTGGACGCCGCATGCCTTGTCGCTGTGCCAGCTGCAGATGCTGCGTGTGCGGCCGCCGTCGGGCTTCCGCCTGAACGCCGCGTTGATGGCCGACCTGAGCCTGGTGCGCTACGAAGGCTACGCCGCGCTGCCCGAGGCGCAGCCGCTGCTGCGACGTCTGTCGGCGCAGCGGCACGACGCGCTGGCGCACGGCATCCACCTGATCGTGGTGCAGAGCGCCGACGGCACGCTGGTGGTCGGCGACTCGCATCACTACGGTCCGGTGCTGCCGCCGTTCGCGAGCGAGGCGGTGGACCGGCTGATCCTCGACGAACTGCATCGCCAGCTGGCGCTGCCTTCGGTGGAGGTGGTCGAGCGCTGGACCGGTGTCTATCCGGTCAGCGCGGCCGCACCGTGCCTCGTCGAGGCGCCGGACGAGCGAACGCGGCTCGTGATGGTCACCAGCGGCACGGGCGCCAGCACCGCGTTCGGATTGGCGGAAGAAGTCCTCGCAGACTGGTAGGGGCTTCAGTACTTCCACCGCCGCTGGCCCTCACCCCCGGCCCTCTCCCGCAAGCGGGAGAGGGAGTCCTGCACGGCGACTCTCCCCCAGGCGGGAGAGGGAGTTCCGTACGGCGCCTCTTCCGCAAGCGGGAGGGGGAGTTCCGCACGGCGCCTCCTCCGCAAGCGGGAGAGGGAGTTCCGCATCGCACCTCAGCGTTCCTTCAGGCTCTCGCTCCTGACGCGTTCGAGCGGACTCAGCAGGAATCCGATGACGCGTCGGCTCCCGGTGCGCACCTCGGCGCTGAGCGCCATGCCGGGTCGCAGCGGCACGCGCGCGCCGTCGACCTCGATGTCGCGCGCGTCCAGCGTCAGCGTCACGGCGAAGCGCGGTCCCAGCTGTTCATGGTCGATCGCGTCGGGGCTCACCCGCGTGACCGTCGCCGGCAGCGTGCCGTGACGCGTGAACGGGAAGGCCTCCAGCTTGATCGCCGCCGCGTCGCCGACGCGCACGAAGCCGATGTCCTTGTTCTGGAGCATGACCTCCGCCGTCACCGGCGCGTCGTCGGGCACGATCACCATCAGCGCCTGCGCCTCGGTCACGATGCCGCCCGGCGTGTGGATCGCCAGTTGCTGCACCGTGCCGTCCACCGGCGCGACGAGCCGCGTCAGCTCCTCGCGTCGGCCCGCCTTGCGGCGCTCCGCCTCGATCTGCGCCAGCCGCGCGGCGGCCTGCTCCCGCGTCGTGTGCCAGCGCTGGCGGACCTCGGCGATCAGCGCGGCGCGGGTCGCCCGGGTCTCGGTCAACGCGGCGTCGGTCTCGCGGGACCGCGCGCGCTGGGTGTCGAGCTCGCCGCTGAGGTCGAGCCGCTCGCGCCGCCGATCCTCCCAGGCATGCGTGGAGGCGAATCCCTCGCCCGCGAGCGCGCGCAGGTCGTCTTCGCGCCGCGCGGCCAGCGGCAGCGCCGATGCCAGCCGCGTCGCCGCGGCCAGGGCGGTGTCGCGTTCGGCGCGGCGGCGGTCGGCCTCGGCGTCCAGCCGCTCCAGGCGGGCCTGCAGATCGCCCCACTCGGCGCGCAGCATCGCCAGCGTCTCGCGCTGTCGCGCAACGGGCCAGTCGTCCGGCGGCGACGGTGGCGCCTGCGGGGGCGCCTGGAGCGACGCCAGCAGCCGCTCCGCGCGCCAGCCTTCGGCCAGGGCCGCCAGGCGCTGCTCGTCCAGGCTCTCGCGGTCGGCGGCGGGCGCCGTCGGATCGAGCTCGACCAGCGTCTGGCCCGCCGTGACATGCTCGCCGTCGCGCACCCGCACGCGATGGACCACGGAGCGCTCCAGCGGCTGCACGACCTTGCTGCGCTCGCTGACGACGAGCTTGCCCTCGGCCACGGCGACGATGTCCACGCGGCCCACCAGGGACCACACCAGCGCGATCGCCGCCAGCCCGATCAGCACGAAGGCCGTGCGCCGCGGCGCCGGATGCAGCGGCGTGTCGCGCACCGCCAGCGCCGCGGGCAGGAAGGCGGCCTCCTCGGCGTGGCGCGCCGGTCCGACGAGGTCGCGGCGCGCCGCCCACGCGGCGGCCAACACCTCGCGATGGCGACGCAGCATCTCCACCGGCGCGCCGAAGCGGTGGCTGAGCGCGGCGCCGAGCTCCTGCAATCGCTTCAGTCGCCTGATCCGGACCCCGGCCCGGGCGTTCCAGCGAGCGTTCCAACGGCCGCTCATGCGCGTGCTCCCGGTCCGTCCTGCATCGACCACAAGCGCCGGTACAGGCCGTCCCGCAAGGCCAGCAACGCGTCGTGCGGTCCCTCTTCGACGACGCGGCCGCGTTCCATCACGATGATGCGGTCGGCGTGGCGCACCGCGCTGAGCCGGTGCGCAATGATCAGCACGGTGCGGTCGCGGCAGATCTGCGCCATGTTCCTGTGCAGCACGGCTTCGCTTTCGTAGTCGAGGGCGCTGGTGGCCTCGTCGAGGATCAGGATGCGCGGGTCGGTGAACAGCGCCCGCGCGATCGCCACGCGCTGGCGTTGGCCGCCGGACAGGGAGCCGCCCTGTTCGCCGACGATCGTGTCGTAGCCTTCGGGCAGTTCGCTGATGAAGTCGTGCGCGCCGGCCAGGCGCGCCGCGCGGACCACCGCCTCGATCGGCGCGGCGGGATCGGCGATGGCGATGTTCTCCCGCAGCGTGCGGTTGAAGAGCACGTTGTCCTGCAGCACCACGCCGATCTGGCGCCGCAGCTGTGCCGCGTCGATCAGCCCGCTGTCGACCTCGTCGATCAGCACGCGGCCCTCCTGCGGCAGGTGCAGGCGTTGCACCAGCGTCGTCAGCGTGCTCTTGCCGCTGCCGGAGCGGCCGACGATGCCGACCACCTCGCCGGCGCGGATCGTCAGGTCCACGCCGCGCAGCGCCGGGGCGGCCTCGGGCCGGTAGCGGAAGGTCACGTCGCGCAGCGCCACCGCGCCGCGCAGCGCGGGCAGTTGCGCGGCGCTGGCGGGCGGCGCCTCGGTGCGCGTGTTCAGGATGTCGCCCAGCCGCGCCATCGACAGGCCCGTCTGCTGGAAGTCCGTCCACAGGTTGGCCATGCGCATCACCGGTTGCGCGACGTGCTGCGCGAACATGTTGAAGGCGACGAACTGGCCCACCGTCAGCGCGCCGTCCATCACCTCCTGCGCGCCCCACCAGAGCGTCGCGGCCTGCGTCAGCTTGCCGACCAGACCGACGCCCTCATGGCCCCAGGCCGCGAGGTTCTGCGTGCGGAAGCTGGCCGACACGTAGGCCGCCAGCTGCTTGTCCCAGCGGCGCGCGAAGGCGGGTTCGAGCGCGCCGGCCTTCACCGTCTGGATCGCGGTGACGGACTCGACCAGCATGGCCTGGTTCTCGGCGCCGCGCGCGAACTTCTCGTCCAGCCGCCGTCGCAGCACCGGCACGATCAGCAGGCTCAGCAGCACGTAGCCGGGCAGGCTCGCCAGCACGATCAACGTCAGCGGCACGCTGTAGAGGAACATCACCGCGATGAAGACGATCGAGAAGAACAGGTCCAGCACCACGGTGAGCGCCTGGCCGGTGAGGAAGGCGCGGATGTGCTCCAGCTCGCGCACGCGGGCCACCGAGTCGCCCACGCGCCGCGCCTGGAAGTAGGCCAGCGGCAGCGCGGCCAGGTGACGGAACAGCCGCGCGCCGAGCTCCACGTCGATGCGACTGGTCGTGTGGCTGAGGATGTAGTGGCGCAGGCCGGAGAGCAGGCTCTCGAACAGCATCACCACGACCAGGCCCACGACGATGACGTGCAGCGTGGACAGCCCGCGATGCACCAGCACCTTGTCCATCACGACCTGGAAGAACAGCGGGTGCGCGAGCGCGAAGCCCTGCAGCACGAACGAGATCAGCAGCACCTCGCCGAGCAGGCGCCGGTGCTTGACCAGGGCCGGGATGAACCACGAGAAGTCGAAGTGGGCCATCTCGCCGACGAGGCTGGCGCGGCTGGCGACGAGCATCAGCTCGCCGTTCCAGCGCGCCAGCAAGGCGTCGCGTGTGAGCTTGGAGGGGCGGCCGCCCTCCACGGCGGGATCGGCGATCAGGGCCTCGCTGGTGCCGAAGCGGCCCAGCACGACCGGACGCACCGGGGCGCCGGGCTCGTCAGGATCGCTGCCCTCGTCGCGCAGCCAGATCACCGTGGGCAACGGCACGCGCGCCAGCCGGGCCGCGTCGCCGCGCAGGCGGCGCGCCTTCAGGCCGAGCAGTCGCGCGGCGCGCAGCAGGTCGTCCGGCTCGACGAGATCGTTCGGACCGAGGCCGAGCTGGTGCGCCAGCGCGTCGGGTTCGGCGGCGATCTCATGGAAGGCGGCCACCAGGCACAGCGCCGCCAGCGGGGAGACCCGCGGCGGCGTCGGGCCGGGAGGCGGCAGGCGAAGGGGAAGGGTCGTATCGGCCATCGGGACTCACGGTCTCGGGAAAGACGCGTGAGTGCAGACGACCGGGACTCCGTGTCGTCGATCGATCAGGCGGGCGACGGCGACAACTGCGACAGCGCGTCCGGTCGCAACGCGGACATCGCGACCGCACCTGCCACGCCGAGCGGGTGCTCGTCCGACGCGGCCATCGCCTGGACCAGCCCGGCGGCGAGTCGAAGCGCCGGGAAGGGCTCGTCCCCCTGAGGGCCTGGCGGGCGTGTCGTGCTCGTCCCGCCGCCCCCTTGGTGCCTCTCCGGCACGCCGTTGGCCAGGATCCGCAGGACGTCCGTCGGCCCCAGACCCTCCTGGCGCATGCGGCGCATCCAGGCGACGGTGTCGGTATCGAGCGGCGGACGCGGATCGCTCAGCGCCCAGGCGATGCCGAGATCCTGGTCGTGGAGCGCGTGCTGGAACTCGATGGCCCGGTCGAGCTGCGCGGGCGTCCGAATGCCCGCGGCGAACATCCCATCGATCCGCTTCGCTGCGATGCCGTGCGAAAGCATGTACAGGCCGGGCTCGTTGAACACCGCCGGCAGGGGCGCGTCGGTGGTCCAGCCCGTCGAGTCGCCGCGCTGCCGCCAGTCCAGCGCGCCGAACGCGGGTCTTTCTTCCGATGTCACGGCCACCGCCAGCAGACCGGCGTCGCGGGCGGCCTGGATGTCGGCGGCACTGCGTTGCCGCGTGACGATCACGAGGTTGTTCGTCTGCAGCTCGAGGGGAAGGCGGATGCCGGAGCCCGAATGGACGCGCGTGAACGGTGTCTCGGCGAGATCGAGGGACGGCAGCCGGAACTCGTACGGCGTGCCCGAGGCGAGGGCGGAGAGCATGTCCGCGACCATCGACGGCGCGATGGTCTTGGCCGTCTGAATCTGCAGGCTCAGGTGCTCCCGCCGGGATTCCCAGAATCCCAGCACGACGCGGAGGGCCCGGCTCAAGGACGACAGCGCGATGGCTTCGATCTCATGACCGGCTTGCGTGTCGTCCGCGTCGCCGGTGCGCGCCTGGTGGGCCAGGCCGCTGGCCAGAGGGATCGCCTCGAGGAGCGCATCGCGATCGCAGGTCGCCGCTCGGAGGACCAGATCGGACAGGCGTCCCAGACCCTCGTCGACCGGCGGCGACGGCGGCGCGTCGACGCCCGCGAGCAGGCTCTCCGTCAGCGACCGCTTCACATCGGCACGGAAGGGGGCGAGCTCGCGCTCGCGGATCCGCCCGTTGCTCCAGTCGCCGTAGGACAGGTGGCCGATCAAGGCCGTGGCCCGCTGGATGAGCACGGAGACATGGACCCGTTTGTCCAGCACTTGCCGTGCGACCACGTCCGGCCGCAACGGGCCGCCGAGCCGGCGCAGCTCGATCGCCCGTTCCACCGCCTTGTCGGTCTGCAGGCCCAGCGCCAGCAGGGCCTGCGCGTCCCGCCGGTCGTAGCCGCCCGACTGGAGTCGCGCGACCAGCGGGCTGGCGCCGACCTCGGCCGTCGTGAAGCTCACCTCGGTGAACCAGGTGCCGGCCGGGAGGTCCTCCTGGATGCCCACGATCCGGTAGCGACGGTACGGAATGCCGTCGTCGACATGCACCCAGTCGCCTTGCCGGTTCTGCGCCTGCAGCGTCCAGCGTTCCATGACGGGGCCGCCGCCGGCGACCTGACCCTCGTGCTGGAGGGCAAGACGCCATCCGGACAAGGCGACGGGGTCCTTGAAGTCGAACTCGAGGGCGCGAAGCGCCTCGCTCCCGTCCGCGGACGACGACACCCGCTGGAGGTCCGCGGGCGGCCGCCAGGCCGTCGCTTCCCCCGCCCGGGCGACGCCGTCCACCAGGTTGGCGGGGCTGCTGCGTCCGTCGCTGTCGCGGCCCGGCAGCGTCTCCTGTGTCACGGTGACCAAGCCCTTCTCCAGCATCGCGTACAGCGACGAGCGTTTGGCGAAGGCGGCGAAACGGGTCGCCGGCCAGTGCTCCTCGCGCCGGGAGGCAGGCTTGGGCGTCAGGTGGCTGAAGGTGAGCGCGGAGTCCCAGGGCGACCGGGGCGTCCGGTCTTCGGCCTTGTCCCAATCCCGGTCGAAGTCCCTCCTCACGGACTGCTCGAAGCGCGCCCGCTCCGCGGGCGAGAGCGCGGCGGGCGATTGCCCCGCCGCGTCGAGCACCGTGCCGGGCAGCAGGTCGTAGGTGACCCCGCGCCGGGGCCGGTCATGGACGATGAAGTCGTTGCCGTTGTCGTCGAGCTTCAGGTAGCGGTTCACGACGTAGCGCGACACGGTGGTCTCGGGTGTCCTGAAGGCGTCCGCCGCGCGGACCTCGATCAGGCCGGAGCGATTGCCCGTGCCCTCGTAGGCCAGGCGGTTGGCGTTGGCGAGCAGCACGTCCCGCACCGGGATCTTCGCGTCCCACAACGCCCGCAGCACCGCGTGGTCGAGGACGCCCGCCTGGAGCATCCCATCGATCCAGGCTTCGTCCATCGTCACGGCGATCATCGCGCGGGCCATCTGGTCCGCCACCTCGTCGGGGCGGCCCTTCACCCGCAGCGCGATCCGCAGCAGCTCTCGCGTGTCGGCCGAGATCACCTCGTCGGCATCGGGCCTGCCGAGGAGCAGGCGGTTGAATTCCTTCAGGTCGTCCAGCAGCGCGTCGTCGTCCGGCATGCCGGCGTGCCGGGTCGTGGCCCAGGTCTCGAATGCGTCCAGCGCGTGCGGCGACAGGTCGCCGCCCAGCACCACCTCCTGGTAGGCCCAGGGCCGTTGAGCGGCCACGAGACGGCGCAGCATCGCGCCGTGGCGCGACGCCGACAACGGCAGCACGGATGTGCTCGTCGCGTAGTCGTCCAGCAGCGCCGCCGAGGGCCAGGTCTTGCCATCGCCGAGCGCGGCGAGCAATGAACGGATCCGGCGGACCTGGCCGATCGTGGTCGAGCGGACGGCATCGGCGATGTCGACGGGGAGTCCGCTCATGCGCAGGAAGGCCTGGACGGCCTCGACCGGATGGACGCGCTCCGAGGGCGTGCTGTCGGTGACGAGGTCCCGCCTCAGCGCGGCGACCGCCGTCATCAGCGCCGCGTCCCAGAGGCCGTCGTCCGCGAATGCCCGGGCCAGGAAGAGGTCGTCGGGCAGTCCGGCCCGCTGCTGGCGCTCGACCGCATCGCGCCACGCCGCGTCGAGCAGGGCAGGCGCGAGCTGCGGCGCCGACCCGTCCGGGAGGCGGAGTTGCAGGCCGCTTCCCTCTCTCGCCCAGCTCGGGAAATCCTTGAGGATCACCCGGCTGCGCGTCTCATCGGACCGGAGATCGATGCTGCGACCGATGCGGCGCACCGCCGAGGGCGACGCCACGACCACCGACCGGCCGGCCGGGGCCGTCGCCCACGCGGCGTCCGGGGCGGCCAGCACGAGGTGCGTGCCGGGCAGCGTGGCGAGGATGTCGCCGTCGTCGGCGTCGGGACCGTAGACCATGACGCCGCTGTCGTGGATCACCGGCAGTGCGTAGCGCCTGCCGTCGATCGCCATCGAGAGGTGCCGGGCCAGCGGCTCCACTGCATGGCGGCGCACGGTGATGCTGCCGCCCTCGGCCTCGATCATCAGGTCCGCGCCGGAACGCCACAGCCGCCGGGGCATCGCGTCGAGCTGGAGGATGTCCCGCGTCGTCGTCATCGCGGTGTTGTCGATCACGACGTGCCGCTGCGTCGCCACTTCGTAGGTATCGACGCCGTCGCTGCCGGTCAGGGCCTCGGTCCCTGCCACCGGTGGTGGCGTGGACGTCGATGTGGACGTCGGTGTGGGCGTGGACGGCACAGGCGCCGAGGCGGCCGTGGTCGACGCCGCACCCGGGGCGACGTCCGGCGCCGCAGCCCGCAGGACGCCTTCGTCCGGATCCTGGGGAGACGGATGGCTCAGCTTGACCACGGCGCGGTTCTCCGGGTCCGCGGTGCCACGCGCCCACAAAGCCAGCTGGCCGTGCGACGCGGCCCAGTCGCGCCGGGCGTAGCCGGGCAGCGTCAGTCGCAAGGGCGTGACGTCCGCCGGGGCCTGCGCGGACGGGGTTTCGATGAGCACCAGGTCGTCGCCCTCGCGGCGATAGCTCAGCCGGTCGAGCGGCACGTCCAGCGTGACGTCCATCGGCATGGACGTGCGGGGACGCAGCAGGAAGTCGCCGCTGCCCGAGGCGAGGTGATGGCGCGTGTGACCGTGGTCGCCGGTCAGCGCCCGCCGGGCGTCGGGCGTCGACGCGTCGAAGAACAGGTGCTTGTCGAGCGTGGCGGAGGCGGACTCGCGCTCGTCGAGGCGGCGCGGGTCGACCAGCGTCAGATGGGTGCCGAGGGCATCGACGATGAAGAGCGACGCCGGGGCCGAGGCGGTCCCGGGGGCCGAGGCCGTCGCGCCGGCGGCCGCGCGGGGGAAGAAGCCCTCCAGCGTCAGCGAACCCGCGCCGTCGCCCGCGCCGTTGCGGATGACGAGGCGGTGGCCGTGGTAGCGCCGGAAGCTCAGATCCTCGTGCGGCACGTCGACCTTGAGCAGCAGGCTGCCGGGCCGATTGCCGCCGACGTCGATGAACGCGTTCACGCCGCCGGACCAGAGGGCGGCATCGTCCGATGCACTGGCGATGCGGTTGCCCTCGCGCAGCACGTAGGTGTTGCGGCCGCCGCCGCCGGTGATGGCGGTCTGGAGGGCGGTCACGTCGAAGCGCTCGTCGCCGGGGCCGCCGCTCACCTCCGCACGGAGGGCATCGCGGATGGTCACGCTTTCGATGCCCAGCAGCACGTCGTCCATGAAGGGGTCCGCGGGCTGGTCCGGGTCGTCGGTGGCGAGCCGGAGGCCGCCGAGCCGGTCGTCATGGCGGATCCTCACGAGACGGTCCCTGGCGTCCAGGTCGACCTCGTCGTGCCCGCCGTTGCCGTGCACGTCCGCGTGGCTGTGCCCGTCCAGCAGGAAGACATCGCGGTCGGCGCCGCCGTTGAATTGGCCCCAGGCGCCTTGCAGCTCGAACATCTGCGGCCCGTGGTCGGCGGTCGCCGACCGGCCGTAGCCGACGTGGTGGCGAAGATCGAGCCAGGCCGTGCCGGACCGGGCCCCGGCGCCTTCCGGCGTCGGCGATTCCCAGCGGTCGGTCTGCCCGGCGAGATACCCGGCCAGGACCCGGTCCTTGAAGGGGATCTCCCGGTCCTGCAGGACGAAGGTGTAGTCGGGGTCCTGCTTCGGCACCCTGAAGGTCGCATGGCCGACGGCGTGATCCAGATGGGGATACCGGATCGAGCCGTAGCCGGACTTGGCGAGCTGCTCGCCGCGGAAGGCCATGTAGGCCCGCCGGTCCTGGTCCAGCGTCCGCTCGCGCGCCGACGCGGTGCCGACGGCGCTCTTCTCGACCTCCGCCCGCTTCATGACGTCGGTCTCGATGCCGAAGAACTTGGCGATGCCCGCGCCGATCAGGTCGCCCAGATCGGTCGACGGGCGGATGTAGTCGCCGTATTCCTCCAGCCACATGAAGCTGCCGACCGCGCCGTTGACCGCGATCATCAGCAAGGCCAGCGGCAGGGCCGCGGCCCCCGCCACGCCGGCGGCCATGCCGAGCGCGGTGCCGGCGATCGCCTCCGCGCCGCCGGCGAAGGCCGCGCCGACCTGGATGCCGGCCGACACCAGCGAGGTGGCGGTGAAGAAGGTCATGATGGTCGTGTTCGCGACCAGGTTCCTGAAGGCGAAGCTGTCCGTGCCCTGGCCGCTCTTGCGGAACTCGTCCCACTGCAGGCCGATCACGACCAGGCCGAGCGCGGACAGGCCGAGGTCGGCGGCCCCGCCTTCCAGCGCCGTGCCGATGGTGGAGAGCGCGGACTCGAGGGTCGAGGCGGCCTTGCTCCCGGCCGACAAGGTCGAGGAGAGCGAGGCGGAGAGGGCGGCCTCGCGCAACCACTGGCCCACCTTCACCGTGATCGGCGTGATCACGATGCTGCCCGTCTGGGTGACGAGCAGGCCCTTCATCGCCGCGTCCATGTGGCGCCAGCCCTGCACGAGCTGCGTGGTGGCGATGACGGTGTTCATCAGGCCCACGCCGTGCCCCGCGACGGCCTCCGCCTGGCTGCCCGACTCGCTACCCAACTCGCTGCCCAACTGGCCCGCGAAGCCGGCGCGCACCTCCCGGGCCTTGCCCAGCAGACGCTCCCCCTCCGGGCCCGCGCCCACGCGCAAGGCCTCGAACTCCGCATCGGACAGATGCAGCAGCGAGGCGCCCGCGCGCATCAGTCCGGCGTCGTCGTCACCGGCCACGAGCGCCTGCAGGCGCTGCTCGACCAGTCGCGCATGGCCGCGCGCATCGACCGCCACGAGGCCGCTGTCGCGCAGCGCGCGCAGGGCCCCTTCGGTCGTCGTGCGCGAGATCGCGTCCAGGCCGAGCGTGTCCTCGTCCAGCGTCTGGCGCGCGAGCTCGTCCATCAGGCGCTCGTCGCGCAGGACGGCCGTCGCCGACACGTCCCGGCCGTCGAGCGCGACGACACGTCCGGCGAGCGAGTGCGACAGCAGCTCGTGCGCCTGGACGGCGTCACGCGCCGATTCAGGCAGCGACGCGAGGGCCGACGCGAGGTCGTCCGCGAGCACGCGGACCTCGGCGGGGTCGGCCGCCACGCGGCGCATGCGGGCCTCGTCGACCTGGCCGTCCGCGCCGGTGAAGAGCCGGATCAGCGGCGTCGGCACCGTGTCGCGCAGGACCGAGTCGAACATCAGGTGGAGCTCGTCGGCCGGCCGCTGCCACTGCCGGACGTCGTAGTCGTCCGTGTCGGGATGCACGTCGGTGACCGTGAATCCGCCGTCGGACGGGTCCATGCGAAGCAGCTTCGTATCGCCCGGCATCTGATGCCGCAGGGTCAGCCGCTCCTGCGCGTCCAGGCGCCCGGTCAGCTTCATGATCCGCATCGGGCCCTCGTCGACCTCGACCTCCGCCACATGGACGTGGCCCGTTCGCGCCGTCACTTCGGCGCGGTCCGTCCAGCCGGGATGGCGGACCAGATGCTTCAGGAACTCGGCGGCGAAGGAGGTCTCCATCGACGGGGCGTGCATGTCGCAGGCGACCAGGCTGACGCGTCGCAGCCGGGGCAGGAGGGCAGGGTCCTCGTCGTGGTCGAACACGCCCGTGCGCAGGCTCTTGGCCAGCGTGTAGGGGTCCCAGCCGCTCAAGGTCTGGTGCCCGCCCAGCTGCATCCCGGAGTGACCGACCACGAGGATGTCGATCTCCGTGGCCGACGTGGCCGCTGCCAGCAGCGCCTGCCCGACCCCCTTGTAGAAGTGGGGCCGCTGGAACAGGTCGCGGCTCTCTTCCATCTGCACCCAGGCCGCGATCCCGGCGTATTTGCGGGCCAGCAGCCAGGCTGCGACGGTGCTGTCGCGGTCGGCCCCGACCTGGACGATCAGCTTCAGCTTCAGCTTCGAGGGCACGCCATGGACCTCGGGATCGGGCAGCGGATCGAGGCCGAAATCGTTCCTGTCGAACGACGACGCCGTCCAGCCGTCCGAGGATCGAAGCGGACGCAGCGCCGAGGCGATGCCGTCGGGATCGGGGATCCAGGCCGCCGGGCCCGAGGCGTCGTCGACGGCCAGCGCGCCGGTGCGTCGCCGGGCGACCACCTGCTCGTTGACGCTGAATTCGCCGTTGCGCAGGCTCATGCGGCGCGGCAGGTTCCCCAGCGCTTCCGGATGGTCCAGCGGCGCCAGCGGGGACGTCTGCAGGAGCCGGACGATCAGCGCTTCCGCGGTCCGGATGTCGATGTCCTGCCGGACGCTGGCGGCGTGCTCGCTCAGGCCGTCCGATCGATAGGCGCTCAGCGGGTCGAGCTGCAGCGTCGTGTCGATCGGGGTGTTCGGGTACTCGAGCCGGATCAGGCCCGCGGCGCGGTCCAGCGATTGGCGCATGTTCGACGCCTGGTCCACCAGTGCCGCGAACGGCTGGTCATCGGGCAGCAGGTCCATCGCGTCGGCGGACGTGCCCGGCAGGTGACCGGCCAGCGCCTCCCGGAGCTGTTCGACCCGCTCGCCGTGCACGCGCACGGCGTCCCGGTAGGTCTCCAGGGCTTGGTTGATCCGCGTGCTCCGGTCGGATCCGAGTTGCTCGACCCAGGTCGCCACATCCGCCACGGTGAGCGCCTGGCCGCTCAGGTGCTCGGCGCCGGGAGCACCGAGGACCTCGCGGAGCAGCGTCTCCAATGTCAACGCGCGCGCATTGGCGCCGTGCTGCCGTCGAAGCCTCGCTTCGAGGTCCTCGGTCATGGTCTTGAGGATGAGTTGCTCGGTCCGGTCCGCGGCGGCGCCCTCGGCCTCCCGCTGCCAGGTCTGCAGGCGCTCGAAGGCCTCCGAGAACGGCTCCGCCAGCCTGCCTGCCGCGAGGGCGAGCGTGGCGGCGCTGGTGCCCGACCAGGTGATCTGTCCGTCCCGCAGGATCCTCGTCACCTGCGGCATGGCCTGCTCGATCAGCGCGTCCGTGAGGGGCGCGGCCTGGACGGCGACGGCGAGCGAGGCCAGATTGCCGTGGGAACGGAGATGGACGAGGTCCGGCTCTCCCCATCCCTGCGCGATCGGGCGCGGCGTCGCGTGCGGGGCATCGATGGACAGGGCGACGACCTCCTGCAGCGCGCCGAGGTCCCGCAGATGACGAAGCGCCGCGCGGGCGCGCAGGAGATCGATGTCCCGCGCCGGCGATCCGTCGGCGCCCGGCGGGAGGGCCGAGAGGTCGACGTAGAGGGCGCTGTCCGAGGCCGCGGCCCCGACGGCGGCGATGAAGAGGATGGTGCGGCCGTAGATCCTGTTGGTGGACTCGGTGCCGGTCCGGTTGCCCCCGATCAGGCCGTCCCGTGCCGCGATGAGCGCGTGGATGAACAGGGCGGACGCGGTGGTGATGCTGGACGTGCCGCCGGCAATCTCGGTCAAGGTCCGCGCGATGTGCGGCGAGGTTTGCGCGCGGGCCTGCCAGCCGCGCGACGCGACCGAGGCCCTGTCGCGCGGGCTCAGATGCCCCAGCAGTTCGTAGGCGTCCAGCAATCGGGCGGGGTCGCTGAGCAGGCCTTGCGTGATGTGGTCGGCCATCCGGCGCAACTGCGCCGCGGCCACCTCGTCGGTGCTGCCGAAGACCATCGACAACTGGGCCAGGACCGCGTCGGACATGGCGAAGGCGCGCTCTCCGCGGTCGCGTTGGAAGCGCAGGAGTTCTTCCGGCCGGAGTTGCCCCAGGACCTCCAGCACCAGCCGCACCCGTCGGGCCTCGAGGGCCCGCTGGCGCGGCGTCAGCCGGTTGGCGGCCCGCTCCGCGGCGGCTTGCGGGTCGACGTCCAGCGCCGACTCCAGCGCGGCGATGGTCTCTGCTTCCGACAGCCGGTCCGGCCGGGTGTTGCCCGCGTACTTGGCGACCGTGTCGCCCGCCCGCCCGACAGGATCGGACAGGACCCGGGTGACGAAGACGCCGTCCTTGGCGCGGTTCAGCGCCTGGCTGTCGCCGAAGCCCAGCGTCCATCGCCGGGTGAGCGCGGGGTCGGCGGGGTCGTCGGCGGAGAACAGCACCCGGCCCCGGAAGGTGGTGACCTCGTAGGTGGCGCCGGGCTGGAAGTGGTCGACGAAGTCCTCGACGAAACGACGGCGCGCATAGGGCGACTCCAGGTCGCAGGCCAGCAGCGTGACCTTGCGGGCCGGGGCCGCCGGGCCATCGAGGTGCCGGCGCAGGGCCTGGTCGATGCGCTCCGACAACTGCCTGCCGTTGTAGCCGCTCAGGCGTCGCGACTGAGCGTCGTCGGTGGATCCCTGACCCACGACGACCAGCTGGATCTCGTCGCCCGCTGTCGTCGGCCGGGTCAAGCCTTCGCCCGTCACGATCCGGGATCCGCCCTCGCGGTCCACCTGCAGCCAGAGCACGCCGCGCCAGCGCTCGATGGACTGCGCGGCATGCCGCAGGCTGGCCTCGAAGGCCTGCGGCGAATCGTCCATCTGCAGCACGACGATCTTCAGATCGCGGCGGGCCTGCTTGGCCGCCGGCTCCGCCGACATCACCTCGTGCTTCAGCAGGGTCCAGGCGGTGGACAGCTGCTTGCCCGGCGTCAGTTCGTCGCGCCACCGGGCGACGGGGCGGGCGAGCAGCTCGGCCGGGGCGCCGGTGTCGTCCGCGAACGCCTGATAGCCCCGGATCGCGGTCTCGTCCGCCACCAGGGCCCCGGTGTGCTGGCGCCTCAGCAGCGGGGGCGCGTTCCCGCGCCGCTGCGCCGATCTCGCCAGCAGGAGATCCTCTCCGTCCCACGACAAGGCGCGGGGCAGGCGCCGGGTCGCCGGCCCGTTGCCGATCAGGCGCGCGATCGCCACGTCGAGATCCATCGCCGAGGCGCCGAGGTCGCCACGGTCCCGCGGCTCGAAGTCGAATCCGCTGACTTTCCCGGTGCGGGTGATCTGGATTCTCAGCAGTCCCGAGGGCCGGAGCCGCGCGCGGGGAAAGCCGACCTGGCGGGACGTCCAATCCATCTTCGACGTCAGGTGGGCGCCGGGCAGCGCGTCGTCCCGGCTGTAGACGTGGGGCAGCTCCTCGCCGAAGCCGAGGACTTCATGCAAGGGGCTGTCGGAGACATGGCGGTCGCCCTCCTGGCGCCAGCGGCCGCGCTGCCGGGAGCCGGCCTCGGACGACACGCAGAGCACGTCGCCGATGACGCCGCGGCGCGAGAGTTCCCTGAAGACGGGGCCCAGGTCGGCGACCTGCGCGGCGATCTGCTGCCCGAGGTGGCCGCCCTCGTCATGCCAGCGCCTCAGACGGTCGACGTCGATCCGCAGGGCCGTGCGGTGGCGCGCCGCATCGATGACGTCGAACAGCATCCTGGCCCGCATGCCGGCGCTGGATCCCGGGGCGGACGGCGAGCGGCGCGTGTCGTAGACGGCGTCCAGCAGCGCGACGGTGTCGTCCCTCGTCCAGGGCCGCGAGCGTCGCCGCGCGACGGCGAGCCGACGCAGGCTCTCGTCCAGGACAAGCAGGCTGCTGGAGGTGGCCGTGAACGCATCCCACTCCGAGAAGAGCCTCGGCGCGCCTTCCAGGCCCAGGTCCTTGGCCGCCGCCGCGACCTTGTGGAGCGGGGGAGGGGGGCGTCCCCGCTGATGGCGCTCCATCCCGGCACCTTGGCGGCCACCTGCCACTGCTTGTTGAGCCACGCCTCGATCAGCACATCCATCGCGGAGAGGCCCCATCGGTGCAGGGCCCGGTCGCCGGTCGGCGCGGGAGGTCCGTCCGGCTCCGCGTCGACATCGATGGCCGTGTCGCGACTGCTGCCGGACGGACTGTCGACGGTGGGGCGCTCGCGGGGGGCAGGACGGCGGCGCGCGACCCTGATGACGTCCGGGCTCGGCGTCGATTCCACGATGCTGATGTCGCCCTCCGCGCCGGTGTCGTTGGGCGAGGGCAAGGCGGTGCGCGTCGGCGGCGGACGCACCGGATCGATGACCTGGCGTCGGGCGAGCAGGTCACCGGTGCCGGAACGCAGGTCGCTGTCGTCGTAGCTCAGGGACGGCGGCAGGCCATCCAGGGACAGCGGGCCGGCGGGGGAAAAGTGCCGGACCGCGACGAAGACGTCCAGTTCGCGCAGGGCCTCGTCCTGCTGCCAGGTCCTGGCCACGTCGATCTCCGGCGTCGCGGACGTCACGGACGTCACGGACGTCACGGACGTCGTGGGCGCCGCGGGCAGGCGCCAGGTGACGGTCGTCGCGCCCTCCCTCAGGTGGACGACGCCCGCGGCGCGGTCCAGCCGCTGCGACACCCCCGGCGCGATCCGTCGCAGCAGCGGCAGCGGCGCGGCCTCGTCGATCGCGGGCAGCGTGCCGCGGCCGAAGGCGGCCTGCCGGGTGGGCGTCGCCGCGAGGCGCTCGGCGGCCTTCGTGACCTCCACCAACTGGTTCGCGAAACCGGAGATCTCCGTGCCGACGTCCATCGCGTGGATCTCGTCGCGCAGCGCGCGCGCCTGGGCCAGGCGACGGGTCCAGGCGGCGGCGCCCATCGCGGCCGACCGGTCGGCCGTCGGCTTGGCGGACAAGGCATGGAGCTCGTCGCCGAGGTCGTCGGCCCAGTCCGTGAGCCGGAGGGCCGCCGCGGCGTCGTCGGCATCCTCGTACGACCAGCTGTCCAGCTCGGCGACGAAGTCCTGCCAGGTCTCGCGCAGGTCGTCGCGGGGCAGGATCTCGACCGCCGCGGTGACCGGATCGGCGACGGCCGTCGGCCACTTGGCGAGCATGTCGCGCCGCGTCGTCCAGCGACCGTCCTCGAAGGTCCAGCCCGGCGTGTTGTCGTCGTGAGGCACCCGGTCGGCGACGTAGCGGATCGGACCGATGACGCCGGTGGCCGACATCAGCCGGAGCTGGTCGCGCAAGGACAGCACCAGGCCCGCGTACCGCGTGGCCGCGGGATCGTTGCGGTAGGGGCGCTCCAGCGCGGTCCTCAGCGCCTCGAAGTCCAGCGTGAGCGGCGCATCGCCGGCGGCGGACGTCAACAGGTCGGCGAACAGGCCGGCCAGGGTGCGCCCGGGGAGGCTGCGCATCGCCGCCTGCCCGTTGTCGGGTTGGGCGGCCAGGAAGGGGGTCGCGCGGTCGACCAGCTCGCGGAAGACCCGGGCCGCCTGCCGGTGCACGGTCGCGGGATCCCGACCGGGCCGGGCCGCACCGATGATCAGGTCATGGGCCCGGCGCAGCGTGGGGACGGAGGCGTCGAGGATCCCGGCGAGCAGGGTCTCGGCCACGGGGCGCATCGAGAGCGTGCGGCTGTCCTTGCCGGCGGGGGCATCGAAGGCGCTCAGGCCGAAGGCGTCGATGAGGCCGATCTTGCCGTCCTCGGTCCAGCCGGCCGGCGCGGACCAGGCGGCGGTGGCCCCGTGCAGCAGCGAGGCGATCACCTCGACGCGGCCGGCGCCGTCCACCGGCATCGGTCTGGCGGCGCCGCTCGCTCCCGACGATTCGGGCGCGTGCTCGAAGGTCCACCCCGACGGCGT
The DNA here is from genome assembly GCF_056867975.1 of Mitsuaria sp. MSU3D. NCBI lineage: Bacteria > Pseudomonadati > Pseudomonadota > Betaproteobacteria > Burkholderiales > Sphaerotilaceae > Roseateles > Mitsuaria sp. MSU3D. The sequence goes on from NZ_CP200314.1 coordinate 480,883, forward strand.
GCCGCGGGCGATGACGTGGGTACTGTCGGCGAGCTGCCTGTCCGACAAGGTCAGGCGGGCCGGCAGCGCGTTCAGGTTGGCGGCATCGGCGCGTGCGACGTGGGCCGAGACCAGCAGATCGAGCTGGCGCAGCTGCGCATCCCCCTCGGCGGCGGTGAGCGGATCCTTGCCGGCGAAGGCCAGGAGCGCGTAGCCGCGCGTGTCCCGGGAGGTCCAGGCCAGTCGCACCGTGCCCGCGTCCCGGTCCAGCGTCTGCCGCAGGTCGGGGGCCAGCGCGGCCAGGGTGCGCAGCGGTCGGGAGGCGTCGACCGGCACGGGCTCGAGCGGCCGGCGCTCGAGCAGTTCCAGCAGGCCGGCCGTGGGCTCGAAACGCCATCGGCTGCGCGGGCCGCGCATGTCGTCGGTCGACAGGAAGCGGGTGCTCTGCGGCTCAGGCTGCCAATGCCCTTCGGCGTGCCGCTTGCCGGAGGTCCAGGTCACCGGTCCGATCAGCCCCGCGTGTTCCAGCTGGCGCAGCACGTCGTAGAGCTCGAAGGCGACGCCGGCGGCGACGTCCTTCGAGCGCGACCGGTTGTCCATCGAGGAGAAGTTCATCTCGTCGAAGCCCAGCTTGAGCGGCTTGCCCGGTCCGGCGTCGATCGCCGAGAGGTAGCGGTCGGCCAGCGCCTGGGAGGTCGACGCCTGATACGCCGGGCTCGCCTGCGCGACCTGGTCCCAGGCCAGGCGCTTGAGCGAGGCGAAACGGGAAGAGGCCTCCGCCAGCTGGGCGGGCGCGCGGCGTCGCGACGGATCGACGGCGTCGAGCAGCGTCAGGTAGGCATCGCGGCAGCGCAGCGGCGAGCCCAGGAGCAGGGCGTCCAGCAGGTGCGCGGCCGCGGCGTCGAGAACGGCCGCCGGCAGGGCCTTGGGCTGGGCCGCCGCCGCGGCGCGCAGCGCCTTCAGCAGGGGCTCGCGCAGTGAGGCAGCCTGGGGAAGTGCCAGGTGCCAGTCGGCGGTGGCCGCCTGGAATGCCGCCGCGATCGTGGTGGCGCGCTGCTCGATCGTCAACGCGCCGGTGGGATCCGGCGACCAGCGCGACAACGGCCGCGGCACGCTGGACCCGCCGGCCCCCCCGCGACCGGTCTCGCGCGGCGTCGTGTGGCCGTCGGCTGACGGATCGATCGCGGTGGCCTCGGAGGCGGAGTCCGGGCCGGAGCCCGAGCCTGAGCCCGACGTCGACTCTGACTCCGACTCTGACTCTGACTCCGACTCCGACTCCGACTCGGTCGTTGTCGTCGACAGGTCCTCTTGCGGACGCGTCGGATCGGCAGGCGGCAGCGCGTCGGCCAGGATGGTGGCGTCGACGACGGGCGCGAACCGCTCGATGACGACGCCGTCGACCTCCAGGGCGTCGTCGACGAGGCGCAGCGCGGCGGGAAGGTCCTGCAGCGATCCCGCGTCGCCGCGCCAATGGCGACGGATGATCGATGCATCCATCCGGCGCAGCGCCATGTCCTGCGCCACCCGGGCCGCGGTGTCGGCGGGATCGCGCAAGGCCTGCACCTGCCAGACCCGCGTGCCGGTCGCGCCCAGGTCGAGTTCGAGGGTGCCCGTGGTCCGATCCAGCCGCTGGCCCACCTGCGGCGCCAGCGCGGCCAGCAGGGGCAGGGGCTGCGTGTCCGTCAGGCCGCCCAACGCGTGCCAGCCGAGCGCCGACTGCCTCACCCACTCTCCCAGCCAGAGATCGGGGAAGTCGGTCATCAACGCTTCCAGCCGCTCGGCGCGGGCGAGGACCTCCGGCGTCACGGCGGGCTCGGCGCGCAGCGCGTTGATCTGCTCCGTCGCCTCGGCCTGCCGGCGCTCCCAGGCCTGCGGCCCCATGACGACGGCCCGCTGCAGCAGCGGGAGCCGGTCCAGGCCGTCGATGTCGGCGAGGATTGCCTTCGCGAGGGCCCTCAGTCGGGACAGTCCCTGCCGCGAGGGTGTGCCGGGCGGCGGGGCGATGCTGTCGGTGAAGGCGACGAACTTCTTCCACGGCTCGCGCAGGATCGCGATGAGTTCGGAATCGCTCAGCCGGGTGATCCGCTCGCGGACGGGATCGAAGAAGCGACCCGCCAGCACGCGCGCGGCGCCGGCGGGGCTGGTCTCGTAGCCGCCAGGGCCACGGGTCCAGTCGATTCCCGCGGCCTGCGTCCCGGGCAGGATCGGCGCCGCCACGAAACGCAGCGGGCCGATCACGCCGGTGGCTTCCAGCAGGCGCAGACGGTCCAGTGCGGCCAGCCGCAGTCCCGCGCGGAACCGCGAAGGCTGCGCCACGCCGCGGTGGCGCGCCCGGAGGAGGTCGTCGAGCCTGACCGTGAACGGTCGGTCGGGACCATTGGCCTCGAGCAGTTCGCCGAAGAAGGTCGCGAGCTCGCGACCCCGGACCGTCCCTGTCCGGGCCGTCGGATCGACATGGCCGACCAGGAGCCCGCCCGCCTCCTCGACCAGGGTCTGGAAGACCTTCGTCGCGCGCGCGCCGGCGCCGGCATCTCCCTGGTCCTGGCGTTCGGCCTCGAGCAGCGCGGTGTAGACCTGACCCAGCCCCAGTGGACCCTCGTCCAGGATCGCGTCGAACAAGCGCCCCGCCAACGCTCGCAGGTCGGTGGAGCCCAGGGGCGAGTCGATGCCGGACAGCGGCAGGCGGTCGAAGGCCTGGCGCAGCCCGATCCTCAGCGACGGCAGCAGGGCCTCGTCGTCGGGCCACGAATCGGTGAGCTGATCCAGCATAACGGCGATCACCGCCCCGCGCCCGGGATCGTCCTGCGGCGCGGACCTCGCCCGTCGCGGCGTCACGTCGACGGACGGCGCCGCCGGTTCACGCAGCCGCCGGAGGAACGCCGCCGCCAGGGCATTCGACGCTTCGCGCTCGTGGGGAAGCTCGTCCAGGCCTTCGACCAGCTTGTCCTTCAGGCGCTCGATTCCCCGCAGCGCTTGCGCTTCGATCTGGGACAGCGAGAGACCCGGGCGCGTGAAGGCGTCCAGCAGGTCGTCGTAGGCCCGCGCGAGCTGCGCGAACGACCCGTCCAGCATGCCGACCGCGACATGTCCCGCCGCCTTGGCCAGCAGATCCGGCCTGTCGCTGACGAGGATCCGCCGGGCGATCGTGCCGAGCGGGGCACCGAGGCGACGCATCTGCTCCGCCGTCGTGTCCCGCAGCGGCGGGTCCTGGAGCTCGCCCTGCAGCGTCCGGGCCATGGCGGCCGCGCGTTGCTTGCTGGCGGCCAGGCCGTCCGCATCGGCTGACGGGCCGGCGTGATCGTGGGAGGCAGGGAAGAAGGGAATCATGGCGTCTCACGCGAAGGAGTGAGACGCTTCAGTGAGCACCGCCTGCGAGGGGGCATGACAACCGCCGCCGCTGCTGGTGCAGCGCTTTCCGCGCTCTTTGCCGACGCTTGTGCCGACCCTTCTGCCGTGCTTTCCGCCGACCGTGCCGCCGCCCTGCCGGCGGCGTCCGCGCAGGCTCAGCGGCTGTGCGCCGTCAGCTTCGCCAGCGGCGAGGCCAGGCTGATCCCGGGCGCGGCACGGCGCGCGCTGGGGCGGCCGTCCGCGTCGGTCTCGTCGAGCTCCGGATGCGCCGCGCCGAGCGCCAGTCCGGCCGCGCCGGCGTTGTCGCGTCGCATCGCGACGCCCACCGCCAGCATGTCGATCACCAGCAGGTGCAGGATGCGGCTGATCATCGGCAGGTGCGTGGCGACATCCTCCACGTGGTCGACGATCAGCGCCGCGTCGGCCTTCTTCGCCAGCGGCGATTGGCTCGCCGTGATCGCCAGCACATGCGCGCCGCGTTCGCGCGCGGCATCCGCCACCGCGATCAGCTCGGGCAGCTTGCCGCTGCTGCTGATCAGCACGGCGACGTCGCCGGCCTTGAGCGTCTGCGCGGCCAGCAGCTGCAGCCGCGGCTCGACATACGCATTGCAGGCGACACCCAGCCGCAGGAACTTGAACTGCGCGTCCTGCGCCACGACGCCGTAATGGCCGATGGCGAAGAACTCGATGCGCGAGGCCTTGAGCAGCAGCTCGATGCTGCGGTCGATCATGTCGCGGTTGAGCTGGCTGCGCACCTGCAGGATCGCCGAGGCGGTGTTGCCCAGCACCTTCTCGCCCAGCTCCACCATCGAGTCGTCCTGCGTGACCTGCGTGTGGCTGACCGGCACCGTGCCGGTCAGGCCCGAGGCCAGGCGCAGCTTGAAGTCGGACAGGCCCTCGCAGCCCAGCGAGCGGCAGAAGCGGATCACCGTCGGCTGGCTGACGCTGGCCGCGCGGGCGATCTCCGCGATCGGGTCGTTCAGCACCTTGCGCGAATGCGCCAGCACATGGTCCGCGACGCGTTGCTCGGCCGGCGAGAGACCGTCGCGCGCGCGCCGGATCTGGCTGACGATCGCCGAGGCGCCGCCGCTGGTCTGCAGGCTGCGCAGCTGCGCTTCCAGGATCGCCGAGGCGCCCTTGAAGGTCGCGTGTTCGGCCGTGATCACGAAGGTCGGGATCGCGGCGACGTAGTCGGTGAAGCGGCCCTTGTCCTCGAAGCGTTCGCGGAAACGCGAGCGGTCGAAGTACTCGCCCAGCCGCGGCACGATGCCGCCGCCGATGTAGATGCCGCCCAGCGCGCCCAGCGTCACCGCCAGGTTGGCCGCGGCGGTGCCCAGCAGCGTGCAGAAGAGGTCCAGCGTCGCCTCGCAGACCGGGTCGGCGGCCTCGAGCGCCCGCGCGGTGATGTCGGGCGCGCTCAGCGGCTCCGACGGACGTTTCAGGTAGTCCGCCATCGCGCGATGGATCAGCTCAAGACCTGGCCCCGACAGCAGGCGCTCGAAGGAGACGTGCTCGTACTCGTTCCAGGCGAAGCGCAGCAGCGCGATCTCGCGCTCGTCGCGCGGCGCGAAGTTGGTATGGCCGCCTTCGGAGCCGAGCGAGATCCAGCCGTCGCCGGCGGGGATCAGGCCCGAGACGCCCAGGCCGGAGCCCGAGCCCAGCAGGCCGATGACGCTGTGGGCGCGCGGCTCGCCGCCGCCGATCTGCCGGATCTCGCTGCCGTGCAGCCGGGGCAGGGCCATCGCCAGGGCGGTGAAGTCGTTGACGACCACCAGCGTGTCCAGGCCCAGGCGCTGACGGGCTTCCTCGATCGAGAACTGCCAGTGGTAGTTGGTCATGCGCACCAGGTCGCCCTCGACCGGGTTGGCGATCGCGATCGCCGCGTGGGCCACCTTCAGCTGGCGCGGCAGCCGGTCCATGTAGGCGCGCACCGCGGCGTGGAAGTCGGCGTGCTCGGCGCAGCGCAGCAGCGCGATGTGCTCGAACTCCCCCGGGGTGGTCTCCAGGGCGAAGCGGGCGAAGGTGCCGCCGATGTCGGCGATCAACCGGGGACTGTCGAATTCACGCATGAAGGAGGGGCGGTGACCGGGAGGCGATTATGGCGCGCCGCCCTGGATGGATCGGAAGGGTTCGCCCTAGCGGCGGCGAGGCGCCCGCAGGCCTGCGGTTTGCCGGCTTGGATCGGTCGGTGCTGTAGTGTGACTACAGCAATATAAACACGTCGCGGCCGGATCGGGGGAATAAAAACTCCATCCCTGACAATCACTTGCGAACGGGAGTCGAACCGTCCTCTGATATCGTGCGGCGGGCGAGCGACGACCCGGTGACTTCGCTCTTGTGCGATGTGTGTAGTTTTGCTACCTTGCGCGGATGCCGCCATTGGGGCGGCCTCCGGCGCGGCGACGGACACACGCCACGCGCCGCCAACGAGCCGAACCGGCGACTCCGCCGAACCAGCAGCAGGACAAGAACAGTGCAAGCAGATCAGGGTGTGGCTTCGAGCCAGACAGGGGACGCCGCGGGATATCCGTGGCTGGTCGCGGACATCGGCGGCAGCAATGCCCGCTTCGCCTGGGTCGACGGCGCCGGGCAGCGCGTCCAGCACGTGCGCAAGCTGCCGGTCGCCCACTATGACTCGCTGCGGGCCGCGGCCGAGGCTTATCTGAAGGAACTCGCCGGGCTGGGCGTGTCGGCGCGGCCGAGGCGGGCCTCGCTGGCGCTGGCCACCGCGATCAACAGCGACCGCATTGAGCTGACCAACAGTCACTGGACCTTCTCGCGCAGCCAGTTGCAGGCCGACCTGGGACTCGATGAACTGCGCCTGCTGAACGACTTCGAAGCGCTGGCGCTGTCGCTGCCGGGCTTGCGCGCGGACCAGGTCGCGGCCGTGCCGGGCCCGTCGCTGGCGACGCCGCGCGGCACGCTGGCGGTGATCGGGCCGGGCACCGGCCTGGGCGTGGGCGGCGTGATCGAGACCTCGGGCGGCTGGGTTGCGCTGGCGGGCGAGGGCGGTCACATGACGCTGGCGCCGACCAACGACTACGAGAGCGAGCTGCTCGCGGCCGCGCGCAAGGAGTTCCCGCATGTCTCCGCCGAGCGCTTCCTGTCCGGCATCGGCCTGCCGACGCTGCATGCGGCGGTGGCGGCCGTGGCCGGCCAGCCGTCGGCGCAGCGGCTGACGGCGGAGCAGATCGTCGAGGGCTCCCTGTCCGGCGACGCGATCTGCGCGAAGACGATGGACCAGTTCTGCGCCTTCCTCGGCAGCTTCGCCGGCAGCGTCACCCTGGCGCTGGGCGCGCGCGGCGGCGTCTACATCGGCGGCGGCATCGTGCCGCGCCTGGGGGAGCGCTTCTTCCAGTCGTCCTTCCGGGCGCGTTTCGAGGACAAGGGCCGTTTCGCGCCCTACCTGGCCTCGGTGCCCTGCGTGCTGATCACCGACACGCTGACCGCCTTGGCCGGCGCCGCGTTCGCGTTGGAGCAGTCGGTGCGCTGAGCGCCACAGTCGGTTGTAGTCCAGCTACATAACGACTTCTCAACGGCGGCCCGAGTGGCCGCCGTTTTTCATTTCACGTCCCTAATTTGCATGTTTATCCGTGGAAACCCGAAGTAACTTCGTCGTTTTTCCACCATGGAAGCTGCGATTCCTGTTGTCCAGGGTTTGCGAGAGCTTGGATCGTGATCTAGTTTTAGTACAGAATTCTTTCAGAACGTTGGGTACCGTCGTTCAAACAGGAGACAAACAAATGAAGACATCGCACGCCTCGCGCGAGTTGTTCCGGGTGCAGCCCGTCGCTGCCGGTTGCCTGATGACGCTGGCCCTGATGGCCGGCGCCGCGCACGCACAACAAGCCCAGACTGAAGCTGACCGGCAGGCCGCCGAGAAGGCCGCCGCGGACCGCCAGCTGGAAACCGTGACCGTCACCGGCATCCGCCGCGGCATCGAGGCCGCGATCTCGGTGAAGAAGAACGCCGACTCCATCGTCGAGGCCGTGTCGGCCGAAGACATCGGCAAGCTGCCCGACGTGTCGATCGCCGAGTCGATCGCGCGCCTGCCCGGCCTGTCGGCCCAGCGCGTGGCCGGCCGCGCGCAGGTGATCTCGGTCCGCGGCCTGTCGCCGGACTTCGCGACCTCGCTGCTCAACGGCCGCGAACTGGTCTCCACCGGCGACAACCGCAGCGTCGAGTTCGACCAGTACCCGTCCGAGCTGCTCAGCGGCGTGGTCGTCTACAAGACGCCGGACGCCGGCCTGGTCGGCCAGGGCCTGTCGGGCACGATCGACATGCAGACGGTCCGTCCGCTCAACTTCAGCAACCGCGTCGTGACGCTGAACGCGCGCGGCCAGCGCAACTCGCTGGGCTCGGCCGCCAACGCCAGCGCCACCGGCAATCGCCTGAGCGCCAGCTACATCGACCAATTCGCCGACCGCACCATCGGCGTGTCGCTGGGCTACGCGCACCAGGAAACGCCGACGCAGGAAGAGCAGGTCGGCCTGTACGAGCCCTGGGACACCTCGGCGCGCACCGGACTGGCCGCGGGCACCTACAACTCCGGCGGCATCAAGGCGCTGCGCCGCACCGGCAAGACCGAACGCGACGCGCTGATGGGCACGGTCGAGTTCCGCCCGACCAAGAACTGGACCAGCGTCGTCGACGGCTTCTGGACCAAGGCCAAGGCGGTGGACACGGCCAACCAGTTCGAGATGAGCATGACCTGGAACGGCGCTGATACCCTCAATCCGCCGCCGGCGCTCAACTGGTCCAACCCGACGGTCAACGCCAACGGCACGCAGACCGGCGGGACGCTGCTGAATGCCTACCCGCTGGTCCGCGGCATGTACAACAAGCGCGATGACAAGATCGTCGCCACCGGCTGGAACAACAAGCTGAAGTTCGAGAGCGGCCTGTCGCTGACGGCCGACGTCAACTATTCGCGTGCGACCCGCAACGAGATCAACCTCGAGAACAACACCCAGCTCAGCCGCGCGGGCGGCTGGCCGGTGGATGACGTCAAGCTGGCCTTCAGCTCGGGCGACTTCTCGCAGATCATCCCGGGCCGGAGCTACGCCGATCCGAAGCTGCTGTACCTGCAGAACACGATCTACGGCTCGGGCTACGGCAAGACGCCGAGCGTCAAGGACGAGCTGACCGGCTTCAAGCTGGTGGGCAACCTGCCGGCGCCGGCGGCGGTGAACGGCTGGTTCTCGGACTTCGACGTCGGCCTGAACTACGCCGACCGGTCGAAGAAGAAGCGCCAGCCCGAAGGCGCGATCAACGTCGGCGCGCAGGGCGATACGCCCATCGGACCGGAATTCCAGTACAGCCCGGTGGACCTGAGCTTCGCGGGTCTGGGCATGATCCCGGCGTGGAATGTGCCGGGCGCGGTCGGCCGCTACATGACCTTCAACCCGACGGACACGGAGAGCTACCTGATCTCCAAGGCCTGGGACGTGAAGGAGAAGGTGGCGACGGTGTTCTTCAAGGGCAACATCGACTCGACGGCTTTCGGCATCCCGATGCGCGGCAACATCGGCCTGCAGGTCGTGCACACGGACCAGTCGTCGCAGTCGAACTACTTCGACGGCACGGCCCCGGCGGGCCAGCAGGTCAAGCCGCTCAACGGCGGCAAGAAGTACACCGACTACCTGCCGGCGCTGAACCTGGCGTGGTCGCTGACGGATGACCAGACGCTGCGTTTCGCCGTCGCCAAGCAGATGGCCCGCGCGAAGGTGGACCAGCTGCGCTCCGCGCTGGACTTCGGCGTCGACGCGACGACCGGCAAGCCGGGCGCGAGCGGCGGCAACCCGGAGCTGGATCCGTGGCGCGCCAACGCGGTCGACCTGTCCTGGGAGAAGTACTTCGGCTCCAAGGCCTACGTGTCGGTGGCGGGCTACTACAAGGACCTGCGCAGCTACATCTACACGCAGGGCAACGACCGCTACGACTTCTCGCGCTTCGTCGCCGGCTACACGCCGCAGCCGGGCCAGCCCGACGCGCAACTGACCGGCACCTACACCGCGCCGTACAACGGCCAGGGCGGCAAGCTGCGCGGCATGGAGCTGACGGCCTCGCTGCCGTTCAACCTGTTCAGCAAGTCGTTGAACGGCTTCGGCATCGTCGCGAGCGCCAGCTTCAACAGCAGCAACATCGAGATCAAGGATCCCGAGAGCGCGAGCAGCGTGGGATCGGGCTTCATCACGCTGCCGGGGCTGTCCAAGCGCGTGTACAACCTGACCGCGTACTACGAGGCCAACGGCTTCGAGGCCCGCATCAGCCAGCGCAAGCGTTCGGACTTCATCGGCGAGATCGGCAACTTCAACGGTGCGCGCACGCTGCGCTACGTGGTCGGCGAGAGCATCGTCGACGCGCAGATCGGCTACAACTTCACCGAGGGTCCGCTCAAGGGACTGGGCCTGCTGGCGCAGGTCAACAACCTGACCGACGAGGCCTACCGCACCTACGCGGCCACCAAGGACCGGCCGCTGGAGTACATCAAGTGGGGCAGGACCTACCTGATCGGCGCGACTTACAAGTTCTGATGAACGACTGAGCCGCCTGGCCCGATCGGGTCCGGTTCAGCGAACGATGCAGCCCCGTCCGGCGTGAGCCGGGCGGGGCCATTTGTTTGTCGATCGTGTCCGCGCATCTCCGGCGTTTGGCACGCCGTGTACACGATCGACCAGCAATCAGCGGTCGGCGGTTTTCGTCGCTACAAGTCGAGCCACGTCCTTCGTCAAGCGCTCCGCTACATCGCGTGCAGAAGTGAAGCGTTGACGGTAGTCCTCGAAGACGTCCCGAGGCCATTTCCCCTCAGGACTTCCGTCGCCAAACTTATGAGGGGCATCGACTAGTCATTCAGAGAACGCAAGCTGTGGCACGGTGTTCACACCACTTTCCTCCAACCAACATATACGTTGGTGAAATGGCGCTTTCACTCACACGTATGTGATGTCAAAGAACACACCAGTCAAAGAGCAGATGCCTCCGGCGGTGCTCGCGCACTTGCGTGAGCTCGGAGAGAACCTAGCGATCGCGCGCAAGCGAAGAGAAGAACCGATGAAGAGTTGGGCGCAACGGATCTGCGTGTCGGAGCCGACGCTCGCGAGGATGGAGCGCGGCGATCCGACGGTGTCGATGGCCGTCTACGCCACTGCGCTTTGGTTGATCGGTAGAGACTCTGCGTTGCCAGGACTTGCCGCACCGGAGTGCGACCGGGGCGCTCTTGAAGCCGCCGTCCGCGTGGCCATGAAGCGATCGGTACGAAAGCGGACGACCATTGACGAGCGCCTTGCTCGCATGCCAATCAAGGCGCCGCCCTGAATCGCATCAATCCCCCACCAGCACCCGCCCCGACATCGGCCCGATCTCGATCAACAGCTTGCCGTTCGTCGCCGCCTTCATCGGCGCGCCGGGCGTCATCGCATCGATGAACGGGATGCCGCGCAGCGCGGCGGGCAGCGTGAGTTCGACGCGCATCGGCTCCGTGGCGTTGTTCATCGCGACGATCGCGTTGCGCTGGCCGTCCTGGCGCAGCAGCACGATGACGTGTTCGTCAAGCCACAGCGGCGCCGACAGGGTGCCGTGCCGCAGCACCGGCTGCGCGTGTCGCAGCGCCACCAGGCGCTTGAACTGGTCGCGCAGCGCGAGGTCCGGCTGGCCGCCCTCGTCGGCCCACGGATACGGCGCGCGGTTGTACGGGTCCTCGCCGCCGCCCAGGCCGACCTCGTCGCCGTAGTAGATCGTCGGCGCACCCGGATACGTCATCTGGAAGAAGACCGCCAGCAGCAGGCGGCGTTTGCCGTCGGCGATCTTCTCCGGCGGGCTGTCGTCGCGCACGCCGAAGTGATGCAGCGCGCGCGGCTGGTCGTGCGATGACAGCAGCGTCATCGACGCGAACAGCGAAGGCGCCGGGTAGGACTCGCGCAGCAGCTCGAGGTTCTGGTAGACGCGGTCCGCCGGCGCGCCGGCCGCGTAGTCCAGCACCGCGTTGCGGAAGATGTAGTTCATCGTCGCGTCGAAGGTGTCGCCGAGGAAGAACTTGCTCGCGTCGAACCAGGTCTCCGCGATCGTCAGCGAGCCGGGCTGGTGGCGCTTCACTGCGACACGCCAGGCGCGCCAGAAGTCGTCCGGCACCCACGGTGCCACGTCCATGCGCCAGCCCGCCGCGCCGCGATCGAGCCAGAACTGCATCACGCCGTCCCGGCCGAAGGCGTAGTCGCGGAACGCGCGGCTGGATTTGTCGAGTTCGGGCAGGTCCTTGATGCCGATCCAGGCGGCGTACTGCTCGTCGGGCTGGCTCCTGGAAAGATCGAACTTGAACCAGCTCGCATACGGCGAGGCGGGATTGGGCTTGCCGTTGTCGAAGGCGCCGCCGGCAGGGAAGTTGCCGAAGCGGTTGAAGTAGGGCGAGTCCGCGCCGACGTGGTTCAGCGAGGTGTCGGGGATCACGCGCAGGCCGCGCTTGCCGGCCTCGCTGGTCAGGCGTTCGAAGTCGGCGTTGCTGCCGAAGGCCGGATCGATGCGCTTGTAGTCGCCGGTGTCGTACTTGTGATTGCTGGCGGCCTGGAACACGGGCGTCAGGTAGAGCGCGTTGGCGCCGAGGTCGCGCAGATCGTCGAGCTTCTCGATGATCCCGGCGAGGTCGCCGCCGAAGAAGTCGTTGTTGTAGACCGCATCGGAGCCGTCGCCGCTGCCGGGCTTGTACGGCCGGTCCAGCCAGCGCGGGTGACGCTCGATGCCGTGGTCCTGGTACTTCGCCTGCCCGACCTGCGGGTCGTTGCGCTTGTCGCCGTTGCGGAAGCGCTCGGGGAAGACGTAGTAGTAGACGAGATCGCGGGCGAAGTCCGGCACGGCGAAGTCGGAGGCATGGATCGTCTGCCGGTAGCGGCGGATCGAGAACGGCCCCTTGGCATCGGGGCCCTCGGGCAGCGGGGCGATGGCCGCGGGGCCCATCGAGCCCTTCTCCTTGGTCCAGTAGATGGCGTCGGCATTGTTCTGCACGACGTAGCGCGCGCCGCCGATGGTGGCGATGAAGTAGTAGCCGTAGACCCCTGGCGATCCGAAGCGATGGCGCGCCTGCCATCGATCGCGACCGGCGGCAACGCCGGCCTTGTGCAGCGGCACGCGGGCTTCTTCGGCGTAGGCGATCAGGTCCTCATTGCCCTCGACGCGGCGGCGCTCGATCACAAGCTCGAGCTTGTCGACGCCGGGCAGGGCGGTCAGCTGGAAGTCGATCCAGGTCTTGGCGGGCAAGGCGCCGAAAGGCTTCTTGAATTCGACGAGGCGTGAGTCGTAACGCAGGCTGGCCGCGATGGGCGGCAGGGCGGGCATCGAGGCCGAAGAGGCGGGAGAGGCCGGCGCCTCCGCGGCCTGCGGCGCGGGCGCCTGGCCGGACGCAAGCAGCGGCATCAGCAGCGCGATGCACGACACGCGGCGGGAAAGACGAGGCAGGGCTTTCATGGGTCAACGCTACCGCGAAGCGATGCAGATGGATGCTGGTGTTCCTCCGCATCCCGGGTGGTCATGCGCCCGACTTGTTGTCGATCGGATCGCATGAACTTGCGCCTCCGGCCAGCCGACTGACGTGCCCTCATCGCTGGTCGTCTCGAAGTTCTCTTTGAAGGAGTGCAATCGCCATGAAACCGATCAATGACGCGCAGCGCGCGATGACTGAGCCTATCGCTGCCTACGGACCAAAGAGCGGGATCAAGCCGCATCTGGTCGGGCGGAGCAGCGCCGCGCCGATCCGCAACCCGTGGGAGGTGACCTTCGGACTACCGGGTGTCAACGGGTCCGCGCAAGCATCGCGCCAGCCCGGATCCGGGAAGATCATCAACTGGTTCCAGTCGGCCTCGCTGAAGCTCAACAACAGCAGCGAAAGCGTTGCTCCCGCCACCGCACGCGACGTCGGGAGCAAGTCCAGTGGGCGCTGGTCGGAGGTGCGGTCATGGCATTGGCCGGCCATGTACAACGACTGGCGCTCGCCTGCCATCGACCGGGGCGCGGAGCGCCGCGGGTACATCGACTCCCACTACGTCGATCCGAACACCGGCGCTTCGGTGTCCTCGCGGCATCGCTTCAAGCGCTCGGTCGCGGAGATGACGCAGGCGATGGCCAGCGCCGCGCCGCAGGAGGGTTTCAGTGGCGGCGCGCCCGACGCCTGGGCATCGACATCACGGCTCGCGCCGATGCTCGCCGCGCAGACCTGATCGAGCGCGCGCTCTGGCCGGCGCGGCAGCGCCGGCCTCAGTTCCCGCTCGCCGCGCCCGACGCCGGCATCGCGCCCGTTGTGCCGGTCGTGCCGGTTGTGCCTGTAACCCCCGTCGCCCCCGTCGCTTTCCTCCAGCTCGCCAGCGTGGTGGCGAACTCGATGACCGCCATCGCGTAGTAGCTGCTCTGGTTGTAGCGGGTCACCGTGTAGAAGTTCTGCGTGCCCGCCACGTACACCGGCGCGGCGCCGCCCATCTGGAGTTCGATCAGCGCCAGCGGTCCGGTGTGCGCGCGGCCCTGCGGCGACAGCTGCGCGCCGACCGATTCGAACTGCCGCGCGTCCAGCTGCGGCAGCACGTCGCTGATCAGCAGTTGGGCCCGCGCCGCCGTGTCGTTGGGCACCTGCACCTCGTAATGTGTCGGCATGCCGCGCTGCCAGCCGTGCTCCTTCAGGAAGTTGGCCACGGAGCCGATCGCGTCGACGGGGCTGTTGACCAGGTCCACGTGGCCGTCGCCGTCGAAGTCGATCGCGTAGCGGCGCCAGCTGCCCGGCATGAACTGGCCCCAGCCGATCGCGCCCGCGTACGAGCCCTTCATCGACATCGGGTCCAGGCCGTTCTCGCGCGTCAGGATCAGGAACTGGCGCAGTTCCTCCCGGAAGAACGGACTGCGGTCGCGCGCACCCGGCGGCAGCGGCGAGGGGTAGTCGAAGCTCAGCGTCGCCAGCGCGTCCAGCACGCGGAAGCCGCCCATGATGCGGCCGTAGAAGGTCTCCACGCCGATGATCGACGCGATGACCTCCGCCGGCACGCCGTAGGTCGCCTCGGCGCGCGCCAGCGCCGCCTCGTGCGTCGCCCAGAACGCGAGACCGGCCTGCAGCCGTTGCGGCTCGACGAAGCGTTGCCGGTAGGCGCCCCAGTCCTTCGCCTGTCCGGGCGGTCCCGGGAGGATCAGCCGCTGCACCGTCGGCTGCGGACGCGCCAGCGCCAGCACCGCGCGCAGTTCCTCGCGCCGGTAGCCGAGCGACTCGGCCTGCGCATCGGCGAAGGCCATCACGTCGGCGCGATCGCCGTACTCCGGCAGCACGGCCGGCTTGCGCGCGGGCCTCTTCGCCGCCTTCTTCGAGGGGGAGGCCTTCGACGCGGCATGCGGGGCCGCCTGCGATCCGGCCGGTGCCGGCGACTGCGCCATCGCCGGCGTCGCCGCCAGCGCGGCCATCAGCGGCGAGGCGGTCATCGCGGTCTGCAGGAGCGTGCTCAGGAACACGCGACGGGGAGAGGAACTGCGGGTACGGCGGAGGGCGGTCATGCGGGCGGTCTTGCGAACGGGAGCGCGCGGGGCGCGGCGGTGATGCAGGGACGCGGAGCGGCGGATCGGGAGGAGAAACGGCAGCGGAAGGAAAAGCGGAAGGAAAGCGGATCAGCGGATCAGCGGGTCAGGCCTTGCCGGAGCTCGGCGCATTGCGCCGCGAACAGGCGTTGCCATTGTGACGTGGCCGCAGCCAGGTCCTGGCGATAGCGCTGCGCTTCCAATTGCAACAGCGACGCCGCCACGGCCTCCGCTCGCGCGCCATGGCGTTCGACGAGCGAGGCCGCCCAGCGGCGCGGCGTCTCGTCGTCGCGGGTCGGCAGGCCGAGCCGATCGAGCTCGCGCCGTACCCGCAGGCGCTGGCGCGACCACGGGTCGTGCGGCCGCCGCTGCCACGCGGCCACGCCGGCGCCGATCACGGCCGTCGCCGTCAACAGCGCGCCGGCGACCTGTCCCAGCGTGGTCCAGTCGGGGTTGTCGAAGCCGAGCCGCTTGAGCAGGCTCATCTGGTCGCCGGTCGAGAAGTTCAGCACCGACTGCTGCCAGCGGTTGTTGAGCCGCTCCCAGACGGCGCGCAGGTCCGTCAGCAGGCCGGGGCGCAACTGGTCGAGCGCGCCCGTGAACAGGCCCGGTTCCGGCCGCAGCGGCCGGCCCTGGACTCGCTCCGGCGCGACCGCCGCGGTCGGGTCGGCGCGCTGCCAGCCGCCCGAGGGCGACCAGAACTCGGCCCAGGCATGCGCCTGGCTCATGCGCACGATCAGGTCGCCGTCCTGCAGGTTGGGGTCGGCGCCCTGGAATCCGGTGACCACGCGGGCCGGCACGCCCGCCGCGCGAATCAGCACGACGTAGGCGGAGGCGAAGTGTTCGCAGAAGCCGAGCTTGCGATCGAACCAGAACTCGTCGATCGCGTCGGGCGTCGTCTCGCCGTAGACGCCCGGCGCCAGCGTGTAGCCGAAGCCGTCGCGGCGGATCTGCGTCAGCAGCTCCCGGTTCACCGCCTGGGCGAGCGCGTCCTCGTCCAGCGTGGCGAAGCGCTGGTTCAGCGACGCGCCGTAGGCCCGGGCGCGCGGATTGACGCCCGGGGGCAGGCTCAGGGATTCATTGCGGTCGGCCCGGCCGAGGCGGGTGCTCGGCGCGGCGCGCGGCCACGCCTCGTGCCGGAAGCGCAGCACCTCGGCGACCGGCAGCGGCACCTGCCACTGGCCCTGCGGCGCGCGGGTCGCGGTCAGGCGTCCGAGCGGCAGCCGTGCCCCGCTGGCACCGGGACTGAATTCGAGCAGCGGGATCGCGGTCACGCGCAATGGATCCATCGTGACCTCGTAGCGGAACACGGGCCCTTGGAGCGCGGGCGCATCGTCGCCGGGCGACCAGGTCACGCGCGGCGTCGTCCAGGTCTTGCCGTCGAAGCGCGTCAGCACCTGCGCGCGGAAGTACAGCTGCGGCTGCGGCGGCGGCGCGCCGTCGAAGCGCAGGCGCATGGCGATGGTGTCGTCGACGGCAACGTCCGCGAAGGCGCCGAAGCTCATCGAGTCCGACAGCCCCGTGCGCGCGCCCGAGTCCTTGGGGAGCCCCCACAGCGGCGGGAAACGCGGGAAGAGCAGGAACAGCGCCACCATCACCGGCAGCCCGATCAGCGTGTTGCGGGCGGCGATGCGCGCGGCGAGTTTCAGGCTGGGGACGCCCTGCGGCATCTGCGCCAGCACCAGCGCCGACAGCAGCGCCCAGACGCAGGCGATCATCCAGATCGCGATCAGCGGCGACTGCGAGTACAGGAACTGCGTCAGCACCAGGAAGAAGCCGAGGAAGAAGACGACGAAGGCGTCGCGTCTGGCGCGGAGCTCGAGCGTCTTCAGCGCCATCAGCATCGCGAGCATCGTGATGCCCGCTTCGCGGCCGAGAATGGTCTTGTGCGTGGCGAAGGTCAGGCCGACGACGAGCGCGAGCACGGCCAGCAGGCTCCAGCGTCCGGGGAGCGCCTCGCTGCGCCAGGCCAGCCGCGCGCGCCATCCGAGCATCAGGGCGGTGAGCAGGCTGCACCACCATGGCAGATGGCCGGCGTGCGGGACGAGCGTGGCCGCGATGATCGCGAGCAGGAACAGCGTGTCGCGCGCTTCGCGCGGCAGGGGGCTGCGGTGCTTGATCGAGCCGCCTGCGGCGGCGGTCGGAGGGAAGGAAGCGCTCATCGCGTCGGCGTCCGCATCGCGGGTCTCGCGGCGGTGATTCAGGGGAATTGCTCGGAAGGACGCAACGTAGCACAGGTCAGGGTGACATTGGGGTCAGAGGATGTACGTCGGAAGTCGCCGTGGCCGTCGGGCGTTCCACAGCATCCAGACCGACAGGCAGGACATGAAGGCGGCGCTGGCCTGATAGCTGTGAAGCAGGGAGAAGTTGTCTCCGGCGACCAGGGGGTAGATGGCCAGCCCGTCCAAGGATCCGCCGAAGGCCAGCGAGACCAGCACGTCGTAGGCCAGGTGCAAGGCCATCGCGCCGAGCAGTGATCGGCTCCATAGATAGAAGGATCCGATCATGACGGCGCCCAGGGCCAGGTGAAGCGCGGCGCGCAGGTCGAGCGGCGGACCGAACAGGTGGAGGTAGACGAACAGCAGGATCTGCAAGACGAAGGCGGGCGCTTTGCCGATGACCGGTCCGAGCCGGTCCAGGACGAGGAATCGACAGAGCAGTTCCTCGGACACCGCGGCATGGAATGAAAAGCCGATCAGGTAGAACCACTGGACGTCGCGCGTGTCGTGGGGGATCCATCTGACCGCACCGAACGTCGCTCCCACGATCATCGATGCGACGAGGCCGATGGCCATCAGCACGCCGAGCGGAACGGCGCACCGGCAGGTTCGGCCGCTGGTCAGTCTCCCGAGGAGTACGCGGCCGAAGAGGAGGTAGACGATGGACAGGTCCAGCAGGGACGTCAGCACCGACGCGCCCAGCGGCGCGTGGATCGACGGGACCTGGAGGATGTTCAGGCAGATCCACAGGCTCAACCTGTAGGTGACATGGCCGATCAGGTAGAGGCCGAGCAATACCCGCGCCATGGAGGCTGTGCGTTGACGGAGAGTCATGACGCACAGTCTTGCGGGGTCGGGTCTTGCTGGCTATGGCAGATGAGGGTCAACTCTGCGGCAAGTCCCACCGGATTGAGCCAAGCCACCCACTGATTCCTGTGGTCGCGACGCTGCCAGCATGGCCCGACGCCGCAAGCTCGAACTACTCCTGGATCAGCGCCAACGCTTCCATGCACACGCGGAAGTGATCCGGTCCGAGGTCCGGCTCGATCGCGATGTCACGCAGCCGGAGGCCGTAGGGCAGGCCTTCTTCCTCCGCCCGCTGCACCCAGGCCGTCAAACGCGACACGCGTTGTTCGAACGGCAGGCCGCGCGTGGCGGCGAGGTCCAGCCATTGCTCGCTGGCGCGGCTGCCCAGGCGCTCGCGCACCAGCAGCGACGCGCCGCCGCCGCTGCCCGACGCCGGCTGCGGTTGCGCCAGCGCGAGCGCCGATTTCTTCCACAGGATCTGTCGCGGCGAGTCGCCGTGCCGGTAGGGCCGCAGCCCCGGATCGTCGCCCAGGCCCGGCTGGCCCTGGCCTTGCGGCAGACCTTCCTCGACGGCCGCGGCCGGCGGCGCGTCGAGCTCCGGCGCCGGATAGACCCAGGCCTGCGCCGCCGGGCGCCAGTAGCTCCAGGTCACGAACAGCCCGAAGGGGAATTGCGATTCGATGCGCAAGCGCGGCAGCGCATGCCGGCCTCGCGTCGCGAAGCTCAGCTGGAGGTGGAGTTGCGCATGGCCCTGCGCCGGCACATCGGCGTAGGCCGTGTCCGCCGCCTTGGCGTCGGGCAGTCTCAGGCCGACGCCGAAACGCGCCGCGCCGGTGTTGTGCAGCCGGATGTCCAGCGCGAGCGGCTGGCCGGCGGAGGTCGCGGGCGGTGTCTTCAGGTCCAGCTTCAGGCCGCGCAGGTTGGCGTGCGTCGCGTTCATCGACGCCATGCCCGCGCCCGCCAGCACGAAGGTCAGCAGGTAGCCCAGGCTCAACTGGTCGTTGATCGAGGCCAGCAGCAGCACCAGCAGCGTCGCGACGAACGCGGCGCCCGGGCGGCTGGGAATGATGTACAGGTTGCGCTGCGTCAGCGCGGTCGTGTCGCTGGCCGGGTGGCGGCCCTGCCACCACTTCTCCCAGCGCCGCTGCCACGGCCAGCGCACCGTCGGCAGCTTCAGCGAGGGGAGCTTCCAGGATGGAACGCGCATGGCGGTATTGGGCGACGGTGTGGGCTGCGGTAGACGGTCGGCGGCGGCGGTCGGCGGATCGCGGCGTTGCGATCAGGGCAGCGGCACCGCGGCCATCATCGCGCGCACCTGTTCGCGCGCACCGCGGGCGCTGCCGCCGCGCGGCCGCAGCCGGTGCGCGATGGTCTGCGGCAGGATCGCCTGCACGTCGTCCGGCGAGACATAGTCGCGCCCGCTCAGCAGCGCCTTCGCCCGCGCTGCGCGCAGCAGCGCCAGACCGGCGCGCGGGCTCAGGCCTTCCTGGAACCATTCGCCGGAACGCGTCGCCTCCAGCAGCGCCTGCAGGTAGTCCAGCAGCGCCGGCGAGACATGGATGGCCAGCACCGCGCGCTGCAGCTCGCGCAGCTGGTCCGGCGTCATCACCGGCTTGAGCGCGCGCAGCAGCTCGCGGCTGTCGCCGCCCATCAGCAGCTCCCGCTCGGCCTGCCGGTCCGGATACCCCAGGCTGATGCACATCAGGAAACGGTCCAGCTGCGACTCCGGCAGCGGATGCGTGCCGAGCTGCTCGCTGGGGTTCTGCGTCGCGATGACGAAGAAGGGCAGCGGCAGCGGATGCGTCGTGCCGTCGACGCTGACCTGGTACTCCTCCATCGCCTCGAGCAGGGCGCTCTGCGTCTTCGGGCCGGCGCGGTTGATCTCGTCGGCCAGCAGGACCTGGCTGAACACCGGTCCGGGGTGGAACTGGAAGGGATTGCCGCCGGCCGCCTGCGCGCCCGGCTGGTAGATGTTGACCCCGAGCAGGTCCGACGGCATCAGGTCGGTCGTGAACTGCACCCGCGAGAAGCGCAGCCCCAGCGAGATCGACAGCACGTGCGCCAGCGTCGTCTTGCCGACGCCGGGCAGGTCCTCGATGAGCAGGTGGCCGCCGGCCAGCAGGCAGGCCAGACAGTCCTCCGTCTGCGCCTGTTTGCCCTTGATGATCGTGCTAATCTGCCGGCGCAGGTCGGTCAGCGGCTGGGAGGCGAGGGTCGGAGCGGCGGAACTCATCGGCGCACGATATCTCAGAATCCCTTCGCTCCGACGAAGCTCCGAACATGCCCCGACCATGTCCACCGCCTTCATCAGCCACCCCGATTGCCATCGTCACGACATGGGCGCCGGTCACCCGGAATGCCCGCAGCGCCTGGGCGCGATCGAGGACTGGCTGATCGCGCACGGCGTCGACGTCGCGCTCGACCGTCATGAGGCGCCGCGCGCCGAGCTGCAGTCGCTGGAGCGCGCGCATTCGGCCCGCTACGTCGCGGAGTTGAAGGCGGAACTCGAGGCGCTCGAGTGGCAGGCGAAGCAGGGCGTGCCCCATCCGATGAAGGCGCTCGATCCCGACACCACCGCCAACGCGCACACCTGGGCCGCGGCGCTGCGCGCGGCGGGCGCGGCGGTGCACGCGACCGATCTGGTCGTCGACGGCCGGGCCGAGAACGCCTTCTGCGCGGTGCGTCCGCCCGGCCACCACGCGACGCGCGACCAGGCGATGGGCTTCTGCTTCTTCAACAACGTGGCCGTCGCGGCCAGGCATGCGCTGGACGTGCGCGGCCTGGACCGTGTCGCGGTCATCGACTTCGACGTCCACCACGGCAACGGCACCGAGGACATCCTCGCCGGCGACGATCGCGTGCTGATGGTCAGCATCTTCCAGGACCCGCTGTATCCGTACTCCGGCACCGAGCCCAAGGGCGCGAACATGCTCAACGTGCCGGTGCCGCCCTACACGCGCGGCGCCGAGGTGCGCGAGATGATCGAGTCGCTCTGGATGCCGGCGCTGGAGCGCTTCAAGCCGCAGATGATCTTCGTCTCGGCCGGCTTCGACGCGCACCGCGACGACGATCTGGCGCAGCTCGGCCTGGTCGAGGCCGACTACGAATGGATCACGCTGCGCATCATGGACGTGGCCCGACGCCACGCGAAGGGCCGTATCGTGTCCTGCCTGGAGGGCGGCTACGACCTGGGCGCGCTGGCGCGCAGCGTCGGCGTGCACCTGCGGACCTTGGCCGGGATCTGAGCCGGTGCCTCGGTCTTCTTCCGCAATCCCCCGCCGCGCGCGCTTGCCGCACGCGCTTGCCGTACGAGCCGCACGAGCCGCGCTCGCCGCACTCGTCACGCACGGGCGACCACCCAGCATTCCCCTCGACTGAACGACCCGGCCCGCGCCGGATGCCGACTTGATCTCCTCCTTGAACGCCACCTTGGGTACCACCTCTTCCCTGAACCACACGCTGAGCCTGCGTGAGCTGGAGTCGCTGCTCACCATGCTGGCGCGGCCGCGCGCGCTGATCGAGGTCGGCCTGGTGCTCGCCTGCCTGGCGCTGTCCTGGCTGATCGTCTACCGCATCAGCAAACACGTCACGTCGGCACCCGGCCACCATTCGGTGCTGCTCGGTCACCGCGTCTTCGACGGCGTCCTGTTCCCGGTCATCGCGCTGCTGCTGGCGCTGGGCGCGCGCCGGCTGATGCCGTTCATCGGCGAGCCGGTCGCGCTGTTCCGCGTGGTGATCCCGGTGCTGCTGTCTCTGGTGGTCATCCGCCTTGTCGCGCGCGTGCTGCGGGCCACGATGCCCGATTCCATCGGCATCAAGCTGCTGGAGCGCAGCGTGTCGTGGGTGGCGTGGCTGGGATCGATCCTGTGGATCGTCGGCCTGCTGCCGATCCTCATCGACGAACTCGACGACTACAAGCTGGGCTTCCTGCCGAAGAACGCCAGGGGCGAATCGACGACGGTGTACGACCTCCTGATCGGCGTGCTGCAGGTGGGCGCGATCATGCTGGTCGTGCTGTGGCTATCGTCGGCCATCGAGTCGCGCCTGCTGCGCGGCAAGTCGGTGCTCGACCTCTCGATGCGCAAGATCGCGGTCAACCTGACGCGCACGGCGCTGCTCGTGGTCGGCGCGATGGTGGCGCTGAACATGGTGGGCCTGAACCTGAGCGCGCTGTCCTGGCTGGGCGGCGCGGTCGGCGTGGGCCTGGGCTTCGGGCTGCAGAAGATCGCGGCGAACTACGTCTCCGGCTTCATGATCCTGGCCGAGCGATCGCTGCGGATCGGCGACATGGTGAAGGTCGACAACTTCGAAGGCCGCATCAGCGACATCAAGACGCGCTACACGGTGATCCGCGCGCTCAACGGCCGCGAGGCGATCGTGCCCAACGAGTCGCTGATCACGACGCGGGTGGAGAACCTCTCGCTCGCCGACCCGCAGGTGAACGTGTCGACGGTGGTGCAGGTGGCCTACGGCACCGACGTGGACGCGCTGTTCCCGCAACTGATCGAGGAAGTGAAGCGCGTCCCGCGCGTGCTGTCCGAGCCGTCGCCGTCGGTGTCGCTGAGCAACTTCGCCGCCGACGGGCTGGAGCTGACCATCGGCTTCTGGATCTCGGATCCGCACAACGGGCAGGGCGGCGTGCGCTCGGACGTCAACCTGGCGATCCTGCGGCTGCTGAATCGGTTGGAGATCGACATCCCGTTCCCGCAGCGGGTGGTGCGGACGATTGCCGAAACACCGACGGTGCCGGAGGGGGCCGGGCGAGGCGCCTGAGTTGTTGTGCCCGTCCCGTCCCGTCCCGTCCCGTCCGCGCCGCGGTCAGCGCCCGCTGCTTGACGCCACCTGCGTCCCGTGCCGCGTCAGGTAACTGTGCAGCGCGGCGAGGTCGTCGTCGGTGAGCTCGCGCAGCGATTCGAAGGGCATCACCGCGATCGTCGAGCCGTCCGGGCGCTGGCCACTGCGCATCATGCGCGCGAAGGTCGCCGCGTCGCCGTAGCGTGACGCCATCGGCCCGGAGGCGTCGGCCAGGTTCGCCGCTTCCGGCCACGAGGGCGGCGCGCCGGGAATGCGGCCGCCTTGCAACTGCTCGCCGTGGCAGCCGATGCACATCGCCGCGAGGTAACGACCGTGGGCCACCGTGCGCCCCGCGGGGACCGGCGCTTCCGGCGCCAGCGTGTGGTCGATGCGCGAGGCCGCGTCCGGTATCTGCCCGAGGCCGTAGAGCACGCGCACCGGCAGCGGCAGCTGCATCTCCGCCGGACCGCCGCGCGCTTGCGGCATCGAGCGGATGTAGGCCACCAGCGCGCCGACGTCCTCATCCGTGAGCCGGTTGTAGTCCTGGCTCGGCATGATCAGCAGCGGCGTGCCGTCGGGCTTCACGCCGTGCCGCAGCGTGCGCTCCCAGTCGGCCGGCGTGTAGCCCATCGTGACGCCGCCGGGGCCGGTCGTCAGGTTGGGACCGGCGACGCGCATGCCGTCGTCGTCGATGAAGCGGCGCCCGGCGCCATTGGCGCCGTGGCAGTCGACGCAGCCGCGCGTCGCGTACAGGTAGCGGCCGCGCGCCAGGCTGGCCGCATCCGCCGGGATGGGCACGTCGCGCGACGCGACCTCGATGCGGCGGTTCATCTTCGTGTCGGCCATGTGCACGGCGGCCAGTGCGCACGCGCCGGCCAGGAAGGCCAAGGTGGCGAGACCGAACAGGCCTCGCTGGATCCATCGATTCATCACTCTCACTCCCGAAACTCTCATCCGATGCGCGTGGGGTCGCGCCTGCGCGCCGCCATCGGTCGGCGCACAGACCCGATGCCCACGGCGTTCCGCGGCTTCGGCGGGGCGCTCAAGGGCACGGCGGCGGATTCTGGGAGGGGCACTGAGCCGCACCATCGCGGCTGCGATGAAATGCGCGTGGCGCGCGATCAAGCGCGATCGGCGGCGATGAACGGGGAGGTGAGTGTGGGTTCACCCTTGAACTAGGGGAGGGCTATGCAGGGGTGAAACGGATCACCCGATGGGAGGCCGGCTTTTCGCGAAGGCGGACCGTGGCAAGTCCCTCCGGAGCCGCTTGCCACCGCGCGCGGCCAAGCGTCGCGAGGTCGTCATAGCCACCCAGCCGCTCGAAGCGCTCGAACACGAACGGCAGGCCTTCCCCGCTGTTCGGCACGCCTTCGTCGCAGAGGTGCAGATGCAGGTGGGGGCCGGTGGAGTCGCCGGTGAATCCCAGCTCGCCCAGCACCTGGCCCTTGCGCACGCGGTCGCCGGGGCGGACGGTCAGGCTGCCCGGGCGCAGGTGCTCGTAGAGGACGTGTCCCCGGCCCGCCAGCGACAGGATGACGTGGTTGCCTGGCGCGTCGATCAAGGCATGACGGCGGTTGCCCGCGATCGACGTCGCCTCGGCCATGTCGTTCCTCGTCGCGATCACGACGCCGTCCGCGACGGCCAGCACCGGCGCCCCATACCCGAAGTGGTTGGCGGGTCGATCGGCGTCGCCTCGCGCGATGCGTCCGTCCGGGTCTACCTGGACGAAGTCGATGGCATGCCGCCCGGGAATCGTCCAACGATCCGCCTGCTGGAATCCGACGCGCCGGTGGCCGCGCGCCCAGGCGGGATCGTGGATCGCGACCCACAGGCCCTCCCCGAGCGGAGGACCGAAGACCGTCGCGCCCTGCGCCGGCACGACGAGCGCATCACCCCGGACCTCCCGATCCGGCCCCCACGCGACGATCGGCAACAGGCGAGGTGGTAGAGGCTGTCCGGGTCGCGAGCGCAGCTCCACGTGGATGAGGAGCCGGTCCTCGTCGATGCGCGCGAGACGCCGCGTGAGCGTGGCGTCCTGGAGCGCCGCGAAGGTGTCGCCGCGATCGGCATCGAGCAGCCGCACCGTCGTCGGCGACGGCTCTCCGGCGGGCCAGGCGAGATGGATCTCGCCGACGAGCTCGTCCGCGCCCTCCACGCGCACAGGGCCGCCCGGTGCGATCAGCCGCGGGCGGTTCCGCGACGCTGCGGGAGCAGCGTCCATCGCTGTCGCCGTCGCCTTCGCGCATGCCAGCGGCGCGGCGAGCATCGCCAGGGCGGCGCCCGTGAAGGTTCGGCGCGGAAGGTGAGCCAGCCTGTCGGTGGAGGCGTTCATGTCCGCAGTGATACGCGCGATGGGGCCGCGACGCGAAGTGCCGGAAGGCACGCGTCGCATGAGCTCACAAGAGCAAGTTCGGTCAGGACGCGTCCCCCCGCCTTTGCGAAGATGGGCACATGGACAGCACGACGACGCCTCCCGCCACCGACCGGTTCCCCGACGTGGTCGCCTGGATCGAGAAGCAGCTCGACCAGCCGCTGACGTTGGAGCAGGTCGCGGAGCGGGCCGGACTGTCGCCGTATCACTTCTCGCGGCTGTTCACCGCGCGCATGGGCCGCAGCGTCATGGCGCATGTGCGGGGCCGCCGGCTCGTGCGCGGCGCCCGGCGGCTTTGCCACGAACCGGATCTCCCACTCGTCGACCTGGCGTTCGACTGCGGCTTCGAGTCGCAGGAGGCCTTCACCCGTGCGTTCAAGCGCATGTTCGGCATCTCGCCGGGTCGGTTCCGCAGCGGCTTCGCCGTTGAACCCCTTGAAGGCCAATTTCCCATGACTCTCCCGATCGCCCAGGACACTGCTGTCATCCGACTTCCAGAGCTCGCGAAGATCCCGGCGTTCTGCGTCGCCGGTCCCATGCGCCGCTTCGACCAGGCGACCAAGGCGGAGATCCCTCAGTTGTGGTCCGCCCTGATCGGCCGGCTGCCGTTCGAGGGTCAAGTCGGAAGTTGGGCGACCTACGGCGTCGTCTCCGATGTCGACCACGAGGAGGGCGGCTTCCAGTACATGGCGGGCGTCGGCGTCGAGCCCGGCTGCGTGCCGCCGCCGGGCTTCTCGACGATGGAGATTCCGGCTGCGACCTATGCGGTGTTCCGCATCACCTTGAACGGCACCGCGCTGCACCCGCAGGTCAAGCAGGCCATGGCGACGATCTGGGGCGAACTGCTTCCGGCTTCCGGCCTGAAGGTCGCCGAGGGTCCCGACTTCGAGCTCTATGACGGCCGCTTCGACCCTCAGAAGCCGGGTTCGATCATCCACTTCCACGTGCCTGTGGAAGCCTGAAGAGCCCGACCGAGGAGGCGTCGGCGGCGCAATGAAAAAGACCACCCGAGGGTGGTCTTGTCATTCGCGATCGCGACGCTGGTGATCGCGAGGGGGAGGGCGCTCAGCCCGCCGCCACCGGGATCTTGATCGGCTTGCCTGCGGCGATGCGCTGCTGCCACTCGGCCGGGCCGGTGATGTGGGCGCTGGTGCCGCCGGCGTCGACCGCCACCGTCACCGGCATGTCGACCACGTCGAACTCGTAGATCGCTTCCATGCCCAGGTCCTCGAAGCCGACGACCTTGGCGTGCTTGATCGCCTTGGACACGAGGTACGCGGAGCCGCCCACCGCCATCAGGTAGGCCGACTTGTGGTTCTTGATCGACTCGATCGCGACCGGGCCGCGCTCGGCCTTGCCGATCATCGCGATCAGGCCGGTCTTCTCCAGCATCATGTCGGTGAACTTGTCCATGCGGGTCGCCGTCGTGGGACCGGCCGGTCCCACGACTTCATCGCGCACCGGATCGACCGGGCCGACGTAGTAGATGACGCGGTTGGTGAAGTCCACGGGCAGCGATTCGCCCTTGGCCAGCATGTCCTGGATGCGCTTGTGCGCGGCGTCGCGGCCCGTGAGCATCTTGCCGTTGAGCAGCAGCGTGTCGCCCGGCTTCCAGCTGGCGACCTCGTCCTTGGTCAGCGTGTTCAGGTCGACGCGCTTGCTCTTGTTGTAGTCCGGCGCCCACTTCACGTCGGGCCACAGGTCCAGGCTCGGCGGCGTCAGGTAGCTCGGGCCCGAGCCGTCGAGCACGAAGTGCGCGTGGCGCGTGGCGGCGCAGTTCGGGATCATCGCGATCGGCTTGGACGCCGCGTGCGTCGGGTAGGTCTTGATCTTGACGTCCAGCACCGTGGTCAGGCCGCCCAGGCCCTGCGCGCCGATGCCCAGCGCGTTGACCTTCTCGTACAGCTCGATGCGCAGCTCCTCGAGCTTGTCCTTCGGACCGCGCTCGAGCAGCTCGTACATGTCGATGTCGTCCATCAGGGCTTCCTTGGCCAGCAGCGCGGCCTTCTCGGCCGTGCCGCCGACGCCGATGCCCAGCATGCCCGGCGGGCACCAGCCCGCGCCCATCGTCGGCACGGTCTTCAGCACCCAGTCGACGATGTTCTCGCTCGGGTTGAGCATGTAGACCTTGCTCTTGTTCTCCGAGCCGCCGCCCTTGGCCGCGACGATCACGTCGACGGTGTTGCCGGGCACGACGTCCATGAAGATCACCGCGGGCGTGTTGTCCTTGGTGTTCTTGCGCTCGAAGATCGGATCGCTGAGCACCGAGGCGCGCAGCTTGTTGTCCGGGTGGTTGTAGGCGCGGCGCACGCCTTCGTTGACGGCGTCCTGGATGGAGCCGGGGAAGTCGCCCCAGCGCACGTCCATGCCGATCTTCAGGAACACGTTGACGATGCCGGTGTCCTGGCAGATCGGACGGCGGCCTTCGGCGCACATCTTCGAGTTGGTCAGGATCTGCGCGATCGCGTCCTTCGCGGCCACGCTCTGCTCGCGCTCGTAGGCGCGCGCCAGATGCTGGATGTAGTCGGCCGGGTGGTAGTAGCTGATGTACTGCAGCGCGGCGGCGACGCTTTCGACGAGGTCGGCGTAGCGGATGGTGGTCATGGTCGTGGACAGGCTGGTCACGGGAGACGGCGATTATCCTTTTTATCCCGTTACCCGATGAAATCCCCGTCGCCAGAGGCGTCGGCGGGACGCGGTGCGCACGCTTGTGCGAACGCCACGGCGCCGATCGGGCGGCCGTGCCGCTCGCGGCTACGATGTCGCCCGCCGCAAGAGACGGCAACGATCACCACAACAACCGATCCCGTCCGAGCGGGATCAGAGGGAGTTCCCTTGAAGACATCCATCGCGGCCGTGCTGGCCGCTTCCGCCGTTGCCATGCCCGCGGCGCAGGCCGAGATCAGCGCCCAGTTCGACGTCGGCGCCAGCCAGTTCTCGAAGTCGCTGTGCCAGAGCAGCGAGCCCTGCGACCGCCACGGCGAGTTCAACCGGCTGCTGGTGGGCTACCACTTCGACAACGGTCTCGGCCTCGAGATCGGGCGCGTGGACTACGGCACCGTCCGCGTCGCAGCCGACAACTGGATGTGGGGTGTGCTCAAGAGTCGTGCGCTCACCGCCGGACTGTCGTATCGCCAACCGGTGTGGCGCACGCTGGGCGTGGTGGCGCGCGGCGGTGTGTCGTGGCAGAAGGCGGAACTGATGAACCCCGCGTACGGCAGGTTCTCTCGCACCTCCGCCCAGCCCTATGCCGGCGTTGGATTGACCGTCGCCGTCAAGCCGTACTGGGGTGTGGAGCTCGGCGCGGACCTGAGCCGCGCCAGGCACTTCGATCTCTACGTCGACGACAAGCGCACCCTCAGCGCCTGGTACTTCGGGACGCGCTTCAGCTTCTGATCCCGCGACGTCCGGCCCGTTCGGCCAGACTCGACCGGCAGCGCCGTCGGCTCAGTGACCGCCGCCGCTGCCGGGATTGCTGGCCGTCGGCTTGATCTGCGTCTGCAGCTCCGAAGCCATGCGCGCACGCTCGGCCTCGCTCAGCGCGGGGCCGCATTGCTTGCGTCCGAGCATCGACCCGGTGCGGGCTTCACGCTCGCAGGACTCCGCCTTGACCGCCGAGGCCTTGTCCGTGTCCGGCGCGGCGCACGCGGCCAAGGTCGCCACCAGCGGCAGTGCCGCACAGATCCAGAATCTCATCGCGTCCTTCTCCCTGACCTTCATGGTTGTCGAGGCGATTCGCCCCCGGCGCCGATGCTATCGGCGCCCGCGTGCCTTCCGCCTCGGGACGAACGCGGAGTCCCGAGGCGCCCGGGCGGGGCGCGCACCGGCGATGATCGGGTCCTCACGGCGTCTTCTGCCCCGATGAGCCATCGACGCGGCGCGTCCGCTCTGTTTTACTGCCCAGCCCCGCCGATCCTGCGGGACGTCTTCTGGAGGAATGCTTCTTGACACCGGGACTCAAACGCTTCTTCGCCAGCGAATCGGCCGGCGGCATCGTGCTCGCCATCGCCGCAGTCGTCGCGCTGATCCTGTCCAACTCCCCCTGGCGGGAGCTGTACGCCGCCTTCACCCGCATCGAGGGCGAGGTCCGCATCGGCGGCGACTGGCTGGTGCTGGCCAAGCCGCTGCTGGTCTGGGTCAACGACCTGTGGATGGCCGTCTTCTTCTTCCTGGTCGGCCTGGAGATCAAGCGCGAATTCGTCGGCGGCGAACTGTCGGATCGGTCGCAGGCCGTGCTGCCCATCGTCGCCGCGTTCGGCGGCATGGCCGCGCCGGCGCTGATCTACGCGGGCCTCAACCTCGGCGACCCCGTCGCGCTGCACGGCTGGGCCATCCCCGCGGCGACCGACATCGCCTTCGCCATCGGCATCGTGATGCTGCTGGGCAGCCGCGTGCCGTCCTCGCTGAAGGTCTTCCTGACGGCGGTCGCGATCATCGACGACCTCGGCGCCATCGTCGTCATCGCGCTCTTCTACACGAGCCAGCTGTCGCTGACGGCGCTTGCCGGTGCCGCGGTCTGCCTCGCCGTCCTCTTCGGGCTCAACCGCGCCAAGGTCAGGCGCGCCGACGTCTACATCGTCGTGGGCCTCGTCCTGTGGACCTGCGTGTTGAAGTCGGGCGTCCACGCCACGCTGGCGGGCGTGGCCACCGCGCTCTTCATCCCGTCCGATGACGACGGCCACGGCCATTCGCCGGCCGAGGACCTCGAACACGCGCTCCACCCCTGGGTCGCGTTCCTGATCCTGCCCATGTTCGCCTTCGCCAATGCGGGCGTGTCGCTGCTCGGACTGAACGCCGGCGACCTGCTGCATCCGGTGTCGCTGGGCATCGCGCTGGGCCTGCTGCTGGGCAAGGCGATCGGCGTGTTCGGCAGCTCGTGGCTGATGATCCGGCTGGGCCTGGCGCAGAAGCCGGGCGGCGCCGACTGGGTCCAGCTCTTCGGCGTCTGCGTGCTGTGCGGCATCGGCTTCACGATGAGCCTGTTCATCGGCGGCCTGGCGTTCGAGGGGCACGGTCCGGACTGGGAAACCCGCGTCAAGCTGGGCGTGCTCGGCGGGTCCATCCTGTCGGGTATCGCGGGGACGCTGATCCTCATGCGCAAGCGCGGCTGAGAATGTCGATCCGTCAATGAAGAAGGGGCCCGAGGGCCCCTTCGTCGTTCATGCGCCGCCGCGTGCATCGGCTCGGATGCTGGGGCACTCCCTGCTCAGTGCTTCTCGGTCGGGCCGTGCGACAGCAGCTTGTCGGTCATCGCGATGGCCAGCGCCGACAGCAGGAAGGCCAGGTGGATCGCGGTCTGCCAGATCAGCGTCTTCTCCTGAAGGTTCTGGACGTTGATGAAGGTCTTGAGCAGATGGATCGACGAGATGCCGATGATGGCCGTCGCCAGCTTGACCTTCAGCACCGACGCGTTGACGTGGTCCAGCCACTCCGGCTGGTCGGGGTGGCCTTCCAGGTGCAGCCGCGACACGAAGGTCTCGTAGCCGCCGATGATCACCATGATCAGGAGGTTGGAGATCATCACCACGTCGATCAGCGCCAGCACGGCCAGCATGATGATGGTCTCGTTGAGCTTCGTGACCTTGACGCCGGGGTCATAGCCGACGCTGTTGACCAGCAGTTGCAGCGCCTCCGGGTTGCCGAACGCGGCCTCGACGAGGTGCACGAGTTCGGTCCAGAACTGGAAGACGTAGACCGCCTGCGCCAGGATCAGCCCGATGTACAACGGCAACTGCAGCCAGCGGCTCCCGAACATCAGATGCGAGAGCGGGTGCATGCGCTTGCGCGCGGTCTCGGCCGGAGGCTTCGGGCTGTCGGTCATCGGGGTAAGTCCTTCAAGTCGTAACTGGCGGGAACCGCCAAACCAGTTGATTTTAGTGAGAGCATGCCGCGTGCTCTTCTACAAGAGTAAGCACATCGTCAGTGTGAAAGCGGAGAGTTCGCCCGAGTGTGAACCTGAGTTCGAAGATCCCTGCCTGTACGGAGACATAGGCCATGAGCGACAAGATCAGCGACAAGATCTACAACCCCCCCGCATCCGCCGTCCAGGGCGCCCACGTGTCCGGCCTGGCCGCCTATGAGGCGCTGTGCAAGGAAGCGGAGGACGACTACGAAGGCTACTGGGCGCGCCTGGCGCGCGAGCTGCTGACCTGGAAGCAGCCCTTCACGACCGTGCTGAACGAATCGGACGCGCCGTTCTTCAAGTGGTTCGAGGACGGCAAGCTCAACGTCTCCTACAACTGCCTGGACCGTCACGTGGAAGCGGGCCGCGGCGACCGGGTCGCGATCATCTTCGAGGCCGACGACGGCACCACGACCCGCGTCACCTATGCCGAGCTGCTGGCCAGGACGGCGCAACTGGCCAACGCGCTGAAGGCGCGCGGCGTGAAGAAGGGCGACCGCGTCGTCATCTACATGCCGATGTCGGTCGAGGGCGTGGTCGCGATGCAGGCCTGCGCGCGCATCGGCGCGACGCACTCGGTGGTGTTCGGTGGCTTCTCGGCGCAATCGCTGCGCGACCGCGTCCAGGACGCTGGCGCCGTGATGGTGCTGACCGCCGACGAGCAGGCGCGCGGCGGCAAGTCGCTGCCGCTCAAGGCCATCGTCGACGAGGCCCTGGCCGACAACAGCTGCCCCACGATCAAGCACGTCATCGTCTACAAGCGCACCGGCGGCAACATCGCCTGGGTCGACGGCCGCGACGAGTGGCTGCACGACGCGGTGTCCGGCCAGTCCTCGAGCTGCGAGCCGGAATGGGTCGAGGCCGAGCACCCGCTGTTCCTGCTCTACACCTCGGGCTCGACCGGCAAGCCCAAGGGCGTGCAGCACAGCACCGGCGGCTACCTGCTGCATGCCGCGCTGACCACGAAGTGGACCTTCGACCTGAAGGACTCGGACGTCTTCTGGTGTACCGCCGACATCGGCTGGGTGACCGGCCACACCTACATCACCTACGGCCCGCTGGCGCTGGGCGGCACCGAGGTCGTCTTCGAGGGCATCCCGACCTTCCCGGACGCCGGCCGCTTCTGGCAGATGATCGAGAAGCACAAGGTCACGATCTTCTACACCGCGCCGACGGCGATCCGCTCGCTGATCAAGGCGGCCGAGGCGAACGAGGCCGTGCACCCGAAGCGCTATGACCTCAGCTCCCTGCGCATCCTGGGCTCGGTCGGCGAGCCGATCAACCCGGCCGCGTGGGAGTGGTATCACGAGCATGTGGGCGGCGGCCGCTGCCCCATCGTCGACACCTTCTGGCAGACGGAGACCGGCGGCCACATGATCACGCCGCTGCCGGGCGCCACGCCGCTGGTGCCGGGCTCCTGCACGCTGCCGTTCCCCGGCATCACCGCGGCCATCGTCGACGAGACCGGCAACGACGTGCCCAACGGGCAGGGCGGCATCCTGGTCGTCAAGAAGCCGTGGCCGTCGATGATCCGCACGATCTACGGCGATCCGGAGCGCTTCAAGAAGAGCTACTACCCGCCGGAGCTCAAGGGCTACTACCTGGCGGGCGACGGCGCCATCCGCGACGCCGACAACGGCTACTTCACGATCACCGGCCGCATCGACGACGTGCTGAACGTGTCGGGCCACCGCATGGGCACGATGGAGATCGAGTCCGCGCTGGTCAGCTGCACCGAGCTGGTGGCCGAGGCGGCGGTCGTCGGCCGTCCGGACGACACGACCGGCGAGGCGATCTGCGCCTTCGTCGTCCTCAAGCGCGCGCGTCCGAGCGGCGACGAGGCCAAGGCCATCGCCAAGCAGCTGCGCGACTGGGTGGCCAAGGAGATCGGTCCGATCGCCAAGCCCAAGGACATCCGCTTCGGCGACAACCTGCCCAAGACGCGCAGCGGCAAGATCATGCGGCGCCTGCTGCGCTCGGTCGCGAAGGGGGAGAGCGTCACGCAGGACACCTCCACCTTGGAGAACCCGGCCATCCTGGAACAGCTCGGACAGGCCTATTGAGGACCCGGTCCGGTGCCGCGCGCGGGATGCGCGTGGCATCCCCGTTGTCATCGGTTCCTCAGGCGTTTCTCCTCTGAAGACCGTCGCAGCCCCGCTTTCGCGGGGCTTTTTCTTGCGCTGGCGCAAGCGGAAAACCGCCTCGATGCCTCGACCTTGGTGAGCGGCTGACCTTCACGTGGCAGCGGACGCGCGATCCACACTCCGACGGGTTGTGGAGCCCGGACGCGCCCGGGCCAAGAATGCCGGCTCCGTTCCGTCAGGAGCGGTGCCCGCGATCATGGCGGCGCTCGGGCGACACGGCGCGCCAGACGCCGCCCTCACAGAAGGAGTCGTTTGTGGAATATTCGTTCACGCTCAAGTACCAGATGCCGCCGTCGGACTGCGAGGAAGAGCCGTTGAAACAACGGCTCGCATCCGTCGGCTGCAAGGACGTGCGGGTCGCCGTGGGCCTGCGCGGCAGGATGATGCTGAGCTTCGCCAGAGGCGCCGAGCGCGCCGACCAGGCCTTGCTGGGCGCGCTGCGCGAGGTCCGCAAGGCCATCCCCGGCGCGCGGCTGATCGAGGCGGGGCCGGACATGGTCGGCCTGACCGACGTGGCGGCGCTGGTGGGGGTGTCCCGTCAGAACATGCGCAAGCTGATGCTCACGCATCCGATGAGCTTTCCGTCGCCGATCCATGAGGGCAACTCGTCCTCGGTCTGGCATCTGTGGGACGTGCTGCGCTGGATGCAGGGGCGGGGCGGCTACAAGATCGACGAGGCCATCCTCGAGCTCGCGACGGTGGCCAAGGCCGTCAATCTCGCCCGCGAGAGCCGCCACCTCGACGAGCGGCGGCGCGACGAGCTGCTCAAGCTCGTGGCCTGACGAGGCCACCACGGGCCCGCCCGACCATCCTGAAAAAGCAAAGGCCCCGAAGGGCCTGCAGGGTGGGGGCGTCGCGGGACGCCCGGTCGACGATCACTTCAAGCGGTCACTTCGTCGACAGGATCCACTTGGCGAGCTGCTCCGCCTCCGCCGGGCTGACCTGCGTGTTGGCCGGCATCGGCACCGGACCCCAGACGCCGGAGCCGCCCTTGATGATCTTCTCGGCCAGTTTCTTCACCGCGTCCTTGTCCGCGGCGTACTTGGCCGCGACGTCCTTGTAGGCGGGGCCGACCAGCTTCTTGTCGACCGCATGGCAGGCCATGCAGTTCTTCTTCTGCGCCAGTTCGGGACTGGCGAAGGCGCTGGGTGCGGTCAACGTGGCGGCGAGGGCCGCGGAGATGAACAGGGCGTTTCTCATGGCATCCTTTCAGGTGTCGCCGGGCCTCCGAATGGCGCCACAATCGCCGCCGCGACATGACGAGTCGCGACGCAAGTCGACGAGTGGCTGGGAGATTCCGGGCTCGCGCGATTGTAGTGTTGAGGGACGCGCCGACCGGGCGTGCGCACGAGGAGAACGACGATGTGGTTGATGGTGATCGGTGTCTTGTTGATCCTTCTCAAACTGGCCGCCGTCGGCCCGTTTGAGACGCTGAGCTGGTGGTGGGTGCTGTCGCCCTTCCCGGTGGCCGTCGTGTGGTGGGAGATCGCCGACAAGACGGGCTACACCAAGAAGAAGGAAATGGACAAGATGGACGAGAAGAAGGAATCGCGCCGCCAACGCCAGCTCGACGCGATCGGCCAGGGCGACAAGACGCGCAAGAAGCGTTGAAGCTTCCCGCGCCTACCCCTCACTCGAACTTGTCGAGCACCGCGCCGGAGCTGGCGCTCGATGCGTTCTTCGCGAATTTCGCCAGCACGCCCCGCGTGTAGCGCGGCGCGGGCTGCTTCCATGCCGCCTTGCGGCGGGCGAGTTCAGCGTCGTCGACGTTGAGCTGCAGCAGCAGTTGCAGCGCATCGATGGTGATGGAATCGCCTTCGTTCACCAGCGCGATCGTGCCGCCCGCATAGGCTTCCGGCGCGACGTGCCCGACGACCATGCCCCAGGTGCCGCCCGAGAAGCGGCCGTCGGTGATCAGGCCGACGCTCTCGCCCAGGCCCTGACCGATCAGCGCGCCGGTCGGCGCCAGCATCTCCGGCATGCCCGGACCGCCCTTGGGTCCGAGGTAACGCAGCACCATCACGTCGCCCGCCTTGATCTGGTTGGCCATGATGGCCGCGAGCGCCGACTGCTCGTCGTCGAAGACGCGCGCCGGGCCGGTGATGACCGGGTTCTTGAGGCCGGTGATCTTGGCGACGCAGCCCTCGGGCGACAGGTTGCCCTTCAGGATGGCCAGGTGGCCTTGCGCGTAGATCGGATCGTCGACGGCGCGGATGACCTCCTGGTCGGGCGACAGGTCCGGCACGTCGGCCAGGTTCTCCGCCACGGTCTTGCCGGTGATCGTGATGCAGTCGCCGTGCAGCAGGCCGGCCTTCAGCAGCTGCTTCATCACCGCCGGGATGCCGCCGGCCTTGTGCAGGTCCACGGCCAGGAAACGGCCGCTGGGCTTGAGGTCGCACAGCACCGGGATCTTCGTGCGCATGCGCTCGAAATCGTCGATGGTCCAGTCCACCTCGGCTGCATGCGCGATCGCCAGGAAGTGCAGCACCGCGTTGGTCGAGCCGCCGGTGGCCATGATCACGGCGACGGCGTTCTCGATCGCCTGCTTGGTCACGATGTCGCGCGGCTTCAGGTCGGCCTTGACGGCGGCGACCAGGTAGTCGGCGGCGCGTCTGGTGTTCTCGACGACCTCGTCCTCCACGTTGGACATGCTGGAGGAGTAGGGCAGCGACATGCCCAGCGCCTCGAAGGCCGAGCTCATCGTGTTGGCGGTGTACATGCCGCCGCAGGAACCGCTGCCGGGGATGGCGCGCTTCTCGATCTGGCAGAAGTCTTCCTCGCTCATCTTGCCGGCGCTGAACTGGCCGACCGCCTCGAAGACGCTGACGATGTTGAGGTCCTGGCCCTTGTAGTGGCCCGGCTTGATGGTGCCGCCGTAGATGTAGATCGCCGGCACGTTGGCGCGCAGCATGCCCATCATGCCGCCGGGCATGTTCTTGTCGCAGCCGCCGATGACCATCACGCCGTCCAGCCACTGGCCGCCGACGCAGGTCTCGACGCAGTCGGAGATGACCTCGCGCGACACCAGCGAGTACTTCATGCCTTCGGTGCCCATGGCCATGCCGTCGGAGATCGTCGGCGTGCCGAAGAGCTGCGCGTTCGCGCCGGCGGCCTTCAGGCCGATGACCGCGGCATCGGCCAGCTTCTGCAGGCCGGAGTTGCACGGCGTGATCGTCGAGTGGCCGTTGGCCACGCCGATCATCGGCTTGCCGAAGTCGCCTTCCTGGTAGCCCATGCCGTAGTACATCGACCGGTTCGGCGCGCGCGCGACGCCCTCGGTGATGTGCTTCGAGCGGCGGTTGGGCGCGTCGTCGTGAGGCGCGGGGGCGTTGTTCTTGGGGTCGGTCATGGCGTCATCCTGGCGAGCGAGGCTTGGAGCGCGCCAGTATGCGTCGCGCCTTCTTGCGGGTCCAATATATAGTTGTCGGTGTTTTGATTCATGCCATGTATCGATGATCGAACTCCGCCCCTTGCGTCAGTTCCTGGTGCTGGCCGAGGAACTGCACTTCGGCCGCGCCGCCGAGCGGCTGCACATGACGCAGCCGCCGCTGAGCCTGGCCGTGCAGAAGCTGGAGGCGCAGCTGGGCGTCCAGCTGCTGGAGCGCGGTCGCCGCACCGTCGCGCTGACGGCGGCCGGGTTGGCGCTGGTCGAGGCCTCCGCGAGGCTGGTGGAGCAGGCCGACCAGGTGCCCGCCCGCGTCCGCGCTGCGGCCACCGGCGAAGCCGGCAGGCTGAGCCTGGGTTTCGTGTCGACCGTCGGCTACGGCGACATGCCGCGTTGGCTGCGGCTGTTCCGCGAAGCGTTGCCGGACGTGCAGCTCGCATTGCGCGAGGCCACGCTCGATGTCCAGCTGCGCGGTTTCGAGACGGGCGAGCTCGACGCCGGTTTCGCGATCCATGCGCCCGGCGCCGAACCGGCCGGCTTCGACTGCCTGACCGTGTCGACCGAGCCGCTGGTGCTGGCGCATCCCGAGGACTGGGCGCTGGCGCGACGCCGCGGTCCGTCGCTCGAGGACGTGCTGCGCGAGCCGCTGGTCGTGTTCCCGCGCGAGATTGCGCCGTCGCTGTTCGACGCGTTGCTCGGTTTCTACCGCGCGCACGGCGCGACGCCTCACATCGCGCAGGAGGCCATCCAGATGCAGACCATCGTCAACCTGGTGTCGGCGGGCATGGGCGTGGCCTGGGTGCCGCAGTCGGTCTGCGCGCTGCAGCGGCCCGGCGTGCGCTACCGGCCGTGGCCGTCCGCGCGCGTACCGGCCTGCGACACCAGCCTGATCTGGCGCCGCGATGCGTCGCCGGTGGTGCATCGCTTCGTCGACCATGTCCGCGGTCAGGTGAAAGTCAAGGCGTGACCCCGCGCGGACCGGGCTCCAAGGGGCAGGTCCGGCCTGTTTGTTGCCGATGGTGAAGACGAAGGTGAAGTTCCGTATTCGGCATGCAGGGGGCATGCAGGCCCGGCGGACTTCTGCGACCATCTGCCGATGAAAGGACCTTCTCCCGTGAAAGCTCCCCGCAAGAACGACGACACCGCCCGCCGCGGCACCTGGCGACGCCTGATCGGCGCGATCTGCGTCGTGACCGGTTTCTCGATGCTCATGAGCGTGGCCTTCGCGACGACGGCCCAGGCCGCGGTGCTGAAGGAGACGGCGCTGCAGGCGCTGCTCGACGCCGGGCGCGCGGACGATCTGGAGAAGCTCGCCGCACAGCGCCTGAAAGCGGATCCGGACGATCCGCAGGCGGTGGCCGCGCTGGCGCTGGCGCAGCTCGATCTGGTCGACGGCGCGGTGTTGAAGCAGAACACGCAGCGCCTGGAGCAATGCGTGCAGCGCACGCCGAACGAAGGCGCCTGCCATTACGCACTGGCGCTGGCGCTGGTGATGCAGGCGCGCGGTGGCAGCAAGCTCAAGGCGCTGGGGTCGTTGGGCCGGGTCAGCGAGCTGGCGCAGCGCGCGATGACGCTGCTGCCCGACGCGCCCGAGCCGCGCAGTGCGCTGCAGCAGTACTACCTGGCCCTGCCGAGCTTCGTCGGGGGCGGGGAGTCGAAGGCGCGCGCCCTCGAGCAGGACGTGAAGGACCCGGCCCAGTTGAGCCTGATGCGTGCGCGGGTGGCGGCGTCGAAGAAGGACTGGCCGGCGATGGAGAAGGCCTTGCGCGCCGTGCGCACGCAGCGGCCCGAACTGCTGCTGGAGCAACGCGTGCTGTGGAGCGACTACGGTCGCAACCTGTTCTTCAGCGAGCAGAAGGAGCGGGCGGTGCCGTGGTTCGAGGAACTGCTCAAGAGCCAGCCCACCCAGGCGATGGGCGCCTACGGCCTGGGCCGCGCATACGACGCGCTGGGCCAGTACGACAAGGCGGTGGCCGCCTTCGAACGGGCCCGCGGCATGTTGGGCGCCGAGCAACTGGGCCTGGACCGGCGCCTGGGCAGCGCGTTGGCGGGCAAGGGCGACAAGGCCGGCGCGCGCGTGGCGCTGCAACGTTGCATCGACAACCGCCGCGGCAGCAACGGCGACATCGAGGACTGCCGCAAGCAGCTCGCCGCGCTCGGCGCTCCCTGACGATCACCTCGGTGGCTCGGAGCGAGGCGGGCCGGTGCCCCTTGGAGCGAATTCCGAGCGGCGAGGAGCAGATTGAGCGGAAAGGGGCACCGGCCTGCCTCGCGGTCGCTCCTCCGCTAAGTACCCCACGGGTGCCATTTATGATTCGCCCCTTCGCGACGCGGTAAAGCTTTCTCCATGTTGGTCCATCCCCAGTTCGACCCTGTGGCCATCTCGATTTTCGGGTGGCCGATCCATTGGTACGGGCTGATGTACCTGACGGCCTTCGGCCTGTTCCTGTGGCTGGGCAACCGGATGGTCCGCAAGCCCTGGAACGCGGCGCGCGGCTGGACCCGCCGCGACATCGACGACCTGCTGTTCTACGGCGTGCTGGGTGTGGTGCTGGGCGGGCGGCTGGGGTACGTGTTCTTCTACAAGCCGGGCTACTACCTGAGCCATCCGGGCGAGATCCTCGCGGTGTGGCAGGGCGGCATGTCCTTCCACGGCGGGTTGCTGGGCGTGATCGTGGCGCTGGCTTTCTTCGCGTGGCGGCGGGGTTTCAACTTCCTCGAGGTTGGCGACATCGTCGCGCCTTGCGTGCCCACCGGCCTGGCCGCGGGCCGTCTGGGCAATTTCATCAACGGCGAGTTGTGGGGCCGTCAGGCGGACCCCAGCCTGCCGTGGGCGATGGTGTTTCCGCAGGCCCATGATGCGGTGCTGACGCCGCGCCATCCGTCGCAGCTGTACCAGTTCCTGGGCGAGGGCGTGCTGCTGTTCATCGTGCTGTGGCTGTTCGCGCGCAAGCCGCGCCCGATGGCGGCGGTATCGGGGTTGTTCCTGGTCGGCTACGGCGTGGCGCGTTTCGTCGCCGAGTATTTCCGCGAGCCCGACAGCTTCCTCACGCTCGACAAGCAGCCGCTGCACCTGAGCCAGGGCCAGTGGCTGAGCGCGCCGATGATCGTCATCGGCGTCCTCATGATGCTGTGGGCCTACCGGCGCGCCGCCCGGCTGCAGGCCGCGCCCGCGGCCCGCTGAGCGGGGCGATCCCTCTTCGAGACCAGACATGCGTCAGATCTTCTTCGATACCGAAACCACCGGCCTGAATCCCGAATCGGGCGACCGCGTCGTCGACATCGGCTGCGTGGAGATGGTCAACCGTCAGTTGACGGGCCGCCATCTGCACTTCTACCTGAACCCCGAGCGCGACATGCCCGAGGAGGCGTTCCGCGTCCACGGGCTGAGCAGCGAGTTCCTGTCGGACAAGCCCAAGTTCGCGCAGATCGTCGACGAGTTCCTCGAGTTCATCCGCGACGCGGAACTGATCGCGCACAACGCGGCCTTCGACGTCGGCTTCATCAATGCCGAGCTCAAGCGCTGCGGGCGCGCGCCGCTGCATGAATGCGTGGAAAGCGTGCGCGACACGCTGCTGATGGCGCGGGACATGTTCCCGGGCAAGGCGAACTCGCTGGACGCGCTGTGCCGCCGGCTCGAGGTCGACAACAGCAACCGCGGCCTGCACGGCGCGGTGAAGGACGCGGAGCTGCTGGCGGAGGTCTTCATCCGGCTGACGCGGGGTCAGGACTCGCTGGTCATCGACGACAACGCGTCGTCGTCGTCGGGCGAGGGCGGTCAGCTGGAAGTCGTGGCCATCGACTTCAGCGCCTTCGACCTGCCGGTCATCGCGGCGACGGCCGAGGAACTGGCGCTGCACGACAAGGCGCTGGCGGATCTCGACAAGGCCAGCGGCGGCAAGCGCATCTGGCAGGTGCCGGCGACGGCTTGAACGTCGGCTCGAGAGACGAGCGCCAAAGAGTTCTTGAATCACGTCAAATTCTCATGGCATAATCTCCGACTTTCCCGGACATCCCCGGCGGCGGCTCAGGTCGCGGTTGAGGACGACAAGACCGGGCGGTTAGCTCAGCGGTAGAGCACTGCCTTCACACGGCAGGGGTCGCAGGTTCGAACCCTGCACCGCCCACCAAAGTCTCTTCATCGAAGTCGCTTTGGCCTCTTGTTGGACGTCGGCAAAAAGTCGGCGAAGAGTCGGAAAAGTCCCGGTCCAGATACCGGGCGGTTAGCTCAGCGGTAGAGCACTGCCTTCACACGGCAGGGGTCGCAGGTTCGAACCCTGCACCGCCCACCAGATCAACCCCGTCAACGCAAGTTGGCGGGGTTTTTTCTTGGCTGTTCATCAGGGATGAAGGTACTTCAGCATCCCGAACACGATGGACGTCGTCGCGCCGATCGTTGCGACCTGGCTTCCGATGATCCAGCGGACCAAGTCGCTTCGCATGTGCGACATCTCGCCTCGAACGTTGGCGATGTCGCCGCGGACGCTGGCGATGTCCTGCTTCAACTCTGCGCGGACGGTGGCAATCTCGCCACGCACGAGGGCAATCTCCTGCCGCAGTTCAGCGCGCACCATGCCGACCTCGCTGCGAACGCCGGCGATCTGGGACTTCATCTCCGCCATTTCCGTCCTGACCGTATACATGTCGGAGTTCTTGGCCAGATGGGCTTGTTTGTCGTTCATGCGTTTCTCCAAGGCGCTGTCGATCGATTCAGCGGCGGTGTCGGCGTCCTGCTGCGAGGCGCCGACCTGACGGAATGCCTTGTGCAATGCGAGCTTCATTGAGCGGCTCCTTCGCGTTGTGTACTGCGTGTTCTTGGGTGGGGTGGGCAGCGATCATCCTGCGTTCACGGGGTCTCGTCTCTCGCACATTTCAGTCATTTCCGGGGGAGGCGCGGAGAGAATCGACGCATGTCTCCGCTGCTGCCGCCATCGCTCGTTGCCGTCCTTCCGCGCTGTCTGCAACTGGCGCGTCAGCCGCTGCCGGAGGGGCTCGTTGCGCTGCGGCTCGGTGACGCCACGATCGGCCGTGTGCATCCGATGCGCCAGGTCTTGCTAGGCGAGGTCTGGCCCGAGTTGAAGCGCCGCGAGGGCGCGTTGTGCTGGGACGCCGAGGCGCTCGATGTCGACGCCCGCTCCGAGCGCATCGGCGCCGTGGCGCTCGCGCTGAAGGCGCGCGGCGCCATTGCCGGCTGGCGCGGCGAACGCTACGCCTGCGAGCGGCCCGTCGAGGATCCCTGCTCCGAACGCGGCGAAGTGCTGTTCCGTCTGGAGCGCGCCGCCTTCCGCTTCTTCGGCCTGATGAGCCGCGCCGTCCACATCAATGGCTTCCTGCCGGGCGCGCGGCTCGTGTGCGGCCGACGCGCGCTGACGAAGGCGACCGATCCGGGCAAGCTCGACAACCTCGCCGCCGGTGGTCTGACCGCCGATGAAGACCTCGTCGATTGCGCGCGTCGTGAGCTGCTGGAAGAGGCCGGCGTGCCGATGGTCGTCAGCGCTTCCGTGCAAGCGCGCGGCGCCTTGCGCAGCACGCGCATGGAACCCGAAGGCCTGCACGACGAGGTGCTGCATGTCTTCAGCCTGCAGTTGCCCGCCGGCTTCTCGCCGCGCAACGGCGACGGCGAGGTCAGCGAGTTCCTGACGCTGGACCTGGAGACGCTCGCCCAACGACTCGCCGCGGGCGAGTTCAGCCACGACGCCGCCGCGGTCAGCGCCTTCGGTTTCCAGCATTCGCACGCGCTGGTCGATCTGCGCGCCTGATCGGCGTCCGAGGGCGGACCAAGGCAGAAGCGGCTCGGCACAATCGCCGGGATGGATCAAGTCGATGCAGTGGTGATCGGGGCCGGGGTCGTCGGCCTCGCGGTCGGACGGGCGCTGGCGATGCGCGGACTGGAGACGCTGGTGCTCGAGCGCGAACTCGGCATCGGCACCGGCGTGAGTTCGCGCAACAGCGAAGTCATCCACGCCGGGCTCTACTACCCCACCGGCTCGCTGAGGGCGCGGCTGTGCGTGCGCGGCAAGCAGCTGCTCTACGCGCACTGCGAATCGCACGGCGTGCCGCACCAGCGTTGCGGCAAGCTCGTCGTCGCCACGTCGGCCGAACAACTGCCCGGCCTGCGCGCGTTGCAGGCGAACGCCGCCGCGAACGGGGTCGACGACCTGCGCTGGCTCACGCGCGAGGAGGCCCTCGCGCTCGAACCCCAACTGCAGTGCGAGGCCGCCTTGCTGTCGCCCTCGACTGGCATCGTCGACAGCCACGGGCTGATGCTCTCGCTGCAAGGCGATCTGGAGCGGCATGGCGGCGCGGTCGCCTTCGGCGCGGCGGTGACCGCGGTGCGTCGCGACGGTGGCGCGCACGTGGTCCACACCGACGACATGACGCTCGGCGCCCGCATCGTGGTCAACGCGACGGGGCTGCGCGCCCCCTTGCTTGCCGCCGCGATCGAGGGCCTGCCGCCGCCACCCGTGGCGCGCTTCAGCAAGGGCTGCTACTTCGCGCTGCAGGGGCGGGCGCCGTTCTCGCGGCTCGTGTACCCGATGCCCCAGGACGCGTGGCTGGGCGTGCACCTGACCCTGGACCTCGGCGGCCAGGCGCGCTTCGGCCCCGATGCGCAATGGCTGGACGTCGCGAGCCCCGAAGACATCGACTACGCCGTCGATCCCGCCCGCGCCGACGTGTTCTACGACGACGTGCGCCGCTACTGGCCCGCGCTGCCGGATGGCGCGCTGCAGCCCGCCTACAGCGGCGTGCGGCCGAAGATCCATGGGCCGCACGAGCCTGCGCCCGATTTCCGCATCGACGGCCCCGCGCAGCACGGCGTGCCGGGACTGGTGAACCTGATGGGGATCGAGTCGCCCGGACTCACGAGTGCTTTGGCGATCGCCGAAGAGGTCGTTGCACGCAGCGGACTCGAATGAGTGCGCGGTCGATCAGGGACGGCAGTGCGTGAGGTTTGGACGCTTGCCGTCCGGGCCTCATGCACTGGCGGCCAAGCGCAGAGACTTGGCAGGTGGAATGCCTCCCGCTTCAATCTGCCGGCACGCGCAGCGCGCGTTCCCGCTCCTTCGCGATGCGCGCGGCGAAGTCCGCCGCCGAGCCGCCCGTCGGCAGGTTGCTGACGTCGAGGATCTTCGAGCGGATCTCCGGCAGCCGCAGCGCCTCGTTGACGACGCTGTTGATCAATCGCAGCCGCTCCTCCGGCACACCGCGCGGCGCGAAGAGCCCGAACGTCGAGACGAGGTTCGCGTCCGGAAAGCCGAGCTCGGCCAGCGTCGGCACGTCGGGCAGCACCGGCAGCCGGACCGGCGAGCCGATCGCCAGCGCCTTCAGCTTGCCCTGCCGCACGAACTGCAGCTGCTGCGACGCGACGTTGGAGGACAGCAGCTCGAACTGCCCGCCGATCGCATCGGTCAACTGCTGGCCGCCGCCCTTGTAGGGCACGTGGATGATGTCGACGCGCGCCGCGGCGCGCACCTGCGCCAGCACCATGTGCCCGACCGTCGCGTGGCCCGACGTCGCCCAGCGCAGGCGGCCAGGCGCCGCGCGCGCGGCGGCGAGCATCGCGGCGAAGTCCTTCGGCTTGAACGACGGATGCGCGAGCACCAGCACCGGCGTGTCCATGACGCTGACGACGGGCGCCACATCGGGCGCCGTCGCGGAGGGGCCGGCGCCGGCCGGCGCGAACACCAGCGGCGAGATCGCGCAGTAGGCCAGCGTGTGACCGTCCGGTGCCGCACGCGCGAGCGCCTCCAGCGCGGTCAGCCCGCCAGCGCCGGCGCGGTTCTCGACGATCACCGGCACCTTCAGCCGCGCGCTCATGTGCTGCGCGAGCGCGCGTGCGGTCTCGTCGCTGACGCCGCCGGGCGGGTAGGCGACGATCAGGTGGATGGGGCGCGCCGGCCAGGGCTCGCCCGCGACCTGCGCAAGACCTGGCACCGCCACCGCGGTCCACGCGGCGGCGTTCAGCAACGCGCGCCTACGCATCGCGGTGCTCCATCGCGATGCGGCGGGCCAGCGCGAGGAAGGTCGCCGTCGGACCCTCCTGGTCATGCGAGCGATACGCGATCGTCAACGGCGCTTCCAGCCGCGCATGCTTCTCCAGGGGCCGGAACACGATCGAGTGCGCGTGCACGCCGCGCATCGACGCCGGCACGACCGTGATGCCAGCACCGGCCGCCACCAGGTTGAGGTTCATCATCATCCGGTCGACCTCCACGAAGCTGCGCGGCTTGACGCCGTCGCGCTCGCACAGCGCCAGCAGGTTGGCGTAGAGGCCCGGCGCCCCCGGGCGGCGGACGAGGATCAGGTCCTCGTCCTCGAGCTCCGCCAGCGGCAC
This sequence comes from Mitsuaria sp. MSU3D, assembly GCF_056867975.1. Classification (NCBI taxonomy): domain Bacteria; kingdom Pseudomonadati; phylum Pseudomonadota; class Betaproteobacteria; order Burkholderiales; family Sphaerotilaceae; genus Roseateles; species Mitsuaria sp. MSU3D. Next base: position 525,702 of record NZ_CP200314.1, read on the forward strand.
CGGCGTGGCCCCCGCGCGCGGCACCGTCGCGAGCCGGTGGTCCAGCGGCAGCGCCAGCAGCGCGGGCTCGGTCAACAGCGTCTCGAAGCTGACGCCTTCGGGCTGCGCGACCGGCACGCGCAGGAAGGCGCAGTGCAGCCGCGACTTCACGATCGATTCGATCAACCCGGCGGCATGGTTCTCGGTCATCGTCAGCGCGATGCCCGGGTGTTCGCCGCGGCAGGCGCGCAGCACCGCCGGCGTGTACGCATGCGCCGCCGCCGAACTGGTGAACCCGATCGCCAGCAGCCCGTGCTGCCCGCCGGCCAGCCGGTCCATGCGGTCGCGCATGTCGTTGTAATCGCGCAGCAGCCGCCTCGCTTCGTCCAGGAACTGGCGACCGCCGTCGGTCAGGCTCACGCCCTTCGGATGGCGGTGCAGCAGGGCGATGCCCAGCTCCTGTTCCAGCGTCTTGATCTGCTGGCTCAGCGGCGGCTGCTGCATCCCGAGCAGCGCCGCCGCGCGCGTCATGTGGCCGGTCTCCGCGACCGTCACGAAGTAGCGCAGATGTCGAAGGTCCATGTCTGCGTTGTCTCCTGGTCCTCGGGCTCGCCGTCGCCCTGCCATGCGCAAAGCTACGTACGTCCCATATTCAAAACGTCTCGGACTCTGCGGATCAGTGTATTTGACGCTATGGAGGCCGGTCACTAAGGTCCGGCCCGGATACCGAGAAAAGCGATCCAAGAACCGTCCGAGAACGGTCCCACTGCGGTCGGGTGAGCAGTACGACGAGCGGTCCCGCACGAGGACACGACGACAACCATACGGAGACAACGCTGATGAAGACGAAACGACAGTCGAGGAACGCGTGGAACGCATCCAGGGCCCTGGTCCTGGCCACCACCGCGGTGGGAGCGGCCAGCGGCGCGCAGGCGCAGAGCGGCAGCAGCGTGCAGGTGTTCGGCCTGCTCGACATCGGCGTGCAGGCGCTGAAGGCCAGCGGCAGCGACACCCGCTACTTCGTGAACAGCGACGGCAACACGTCCAGCCGCTTCGGCGTGCGCGGCACGGAAGACCTGGGCGGCGGGCTGAAGGTCGGCTTCTGGCTGGAGTCGGCGGTGTCCGTCGACGACGGCACCAGCGGCGCGACCAGCACCAACAACAAGGATTCGGTCAGCGGCGGCCTGACCTGGGGTCGCCGTGCGACCGTCCAGATCTCCTCGGCCGACTGGGGCGAGCTGCGCCTGGGCCGCGACTACGTGCCGTCCTTCGGCAACCTGACCACCTCCATGCATCCGTTCGGGACGAACGGCGTGGGCAGCTCCGGGATCATGTACTACCCGGCGCCCGCCAACGGCACGACGGCGCGCACCAACGTGCGGGCGTCCAACTCGATCGGCTACTTCACGCCGTCGGGCCTCAACGGCTTCTACGGCCACGCGATGCTGGCGCTGGGCGAGCAGGGCGCGGGTCCGACGCACAAGGACGGCCAGTTGACCGGCGTGCGCATCGGCTGGCGCAACGAGACCTTCAACGGCTCGGCGGCGATCTCCAAGACGCGGTATGCCACCGGCGACTACACGCAGAGCAACGTGGGCATGGCCTACACCTGGGGGCCGGCCAAGCTGATGGCGCTGTGGGGCCGCAACGAGGTCGGCATCACCAGCACGACCGCGACGATGCTGGGCACCCAGTGGCAGGTGTGGCCGCAGGGCGAGCTGCGCTTCGCCTACGCCTGGCTGAAGGCGAAGAACGTCGCCAGCGACGCGACGCACATCGCGATCGGCTACGTGCATGACCTGTCCAAGCGGACGGCGCTCTACACCAACGTCGCCAAGGTGGACAACAAGGGCCGCGGCACGCGCTTCAACGTCGGTCTGGCGACGACGCAGCCCGGGGGCGACAGCGGCGGCTTCGAGGCCGGCGTGCGCCACAACTTCTGACCCTCGCTTCAACCAGCAGCAACGAAGGAGTACGACCATGTCGAACAGCATGCTCTCCACCACGTCATGGCGGTCGTCCTGGCAGTCCTCGGGGCCGTCCTCGGGGCGGCCATCGCGGCGGTCCTCGAACCTGGCCGGCGCGGTCGCGCTCGCCTTCGCGGCGCTGGGCGCCTGCGTGCCGCTGGGCGCGCAGGCGGAAGCGACCAAGATCCTCTTCGTCGGCAACAGCTACACCTTCGGACGCGTCGATCCGGTGATGAGCTACAACGCCGCCAACGTCCACGACCTGACGGCGGCGATGTACGCCAGCAACCCGAGCGGCGCCAACAGCTTCGAGCCCCATCCGTGGGGCGGCGTCGCCGGCATCTTCAAGCAGTTCACCGTGCAGGTCGGGTTGGACTACGACGTCTCGATCTCGGCGCGCAACGCGGCCTCGCTGCGCGGGCAGTTCCTCAACACCAACAACGCCGGCTGGGACCTGCGGGGCAATATCGGCTCGCAGGCCTGGGACAAGGTGGTGCTGCAGGAGCAGAGCGACGAGCCGCTGACCAAGCAGCCGGGCCTGGCCTCCAACCCGGCCTACTTCAACACGTACACCAACCTGATCGAGAACTGGATTCATCAAGGCAACGCGCTCAGCTACCGCGAGCGCGACCTGATCGGCGGCACGAACGCCAAGTGCGCGGAGATCACCGGCGCGTCGACGGGCACCTGCTCGCTGCTGCGCAACGTGCCGGCGAACGCCCATGCCAACGCGAACGCCGACGTGTACCTCTACCAGACCTGGGCGCGGCCCAACCTGGTCAACGCGCCCAGCACGACGGTCACCGACGAGAACACCGGCGAGGTCATCCCGACGGGGCAGCCTGCGCCGTCCTTCTACCCGTCGCTGCAGGCGATGACCGACGACCTGAAGCAGGCGTACACCGCGGCGGCGCTGATGGCGGGCGCGGACGGTTCGGGCGGCATCGCCGGCGTCGCGCCGGTGGGCGAGGCCTTCATGCGCGCGATCGCGGCGGGTGTCGCGACGCCCGACATGTACGCGTCGACGGCGGCGACAGACGGACTGCTCGACCTGTGGTTCGACGACGGCACCCATGCAAGCAAGTACGGCTCCTACCTGAGCGCGCTGACGCTGTTCGGCACGATCACGGGGCTGGATCCGGCGGTGCTGGGCCTGAACGAGATCGCCGCGCGCGACCTCGGCATCAGCGCGGCCGACGCGCTGCTGCTGCAGCGCGTGGCGAGCGACCAGCTCGGTTTCGCCGCGGCGGTGCCGGAGCCGGCGTCGTTCGCCCTGGCGGGGCTGGGCCTGGGCCTGCTGTGGATGCTGCGTCGACGTCGCGCGGCGGCGTCGGTCGCGGCGCCTTTGATGGCCACCAGGCCCACCGCGCTCGCGCCCGGCGGCGCGGCGGCCTGACTGCAATGATCCGAAGGGAGAAGAGGATGACGATGAAGCGGATGACGCGAACGAACGGGATCGGCGGCGCGAGCGCGTGGATCGCGTGGTCGACGACCTTGTTGCTGGTGGCCGGCGTGCCGGCCACCTTCGCGAAGGGCCCGGCGGGCGCGAGCTTCGACATGGCGGCCGAGACCGCGCCGGCCCCGGCCGCCTGTCCGTCGGGCGTCGGCGAGGGCGCGAGCTGCCTGTCGGGCAAGGACAGCGCCGGTGCGCTCTACATGATCGTGATGCCCAGGCAGTGGAACGGGGACCTCGTCGTGCATGCGCACGGCGGGCCCTTCCTCGGCGCGCCGACGATCAAGCGCGTGACGGAGGACGTCGAGCGCTGGACCATCATGCCGCGCCTGGGCTACGCGTTCGCGACGTCGAGTTACCGTCAGGGCGGCGTGGCGGTCACCGCCGCGGCCGAGGACAACGAGCGCCTGCGGCGCCTGTTCATCGACAAGGTCGCCAAGCCCAGGCATGTCTACCTGCACGGCCAGTCCTGGGGCGCGAGCGTGGCGGCCAAGGGTGCGGAGCTGTTCGCCGACGGCAAGCCTTACGACGCGGTGCTGCTCACCTCCGGCGTGCTGGGTGGCGGGACGCGGAGCTACGACTTCCGGCTCGACCTGCGTGTCGTCTACCAGTACCTCTGCCACAACCATCCGCTGGCGAGCGAACCGCAGTACCCGCTCAACATCGGGCTGCCGGCGGATTCGCCCTTGAAGCAGCCTGATCTTGCGAAGCGCGTCGACGACTGCCTGGGCCTGAACAAGCCGGCGGCGGAGCGCACGCCGGAGCAGGCGTCGAAGATCAAGACCATCGTCGACGTGATCCACATCCCGGAGCGCAGCATCCAGTCGCATCTGAACTGGGCGACCTGGCACTTCCAGGACATCGCGCAGAAGCGCACCGGCGGCGCGAGCCCGTTCGGCAACGTCGGCGCGGTGTATGCCGGCTCGAGCGACGACGCGGCGCTGAACGCGGGCGTCCTGCGCTACACGGCCGATGCGAAGGCGGTGGCGACCTTGTCCGCCGATGCGGACCTGGGCGGGAAGATCCCGGTGCCGGTGCTGACGGTGCACGCGATCCACGACCCGACGGCGATGGTCGAGCTGCAGGAGAGCTTCGGCCGCACGATGGCTGCCGCGGGCCGCGGTGATGCGCTGGTGCAGACCTTCACCGGCGACAAGGACCACAGCTACCTCAGCGACCCGACCTATGCGGCGCTGATGGACGCGCTGACGACCTGGGCCACGCAAGGGAAGAAGCCGACGCCCGAATCCATCGCCGCCGGCTGCGAGAAGGCCAGGGAGAAGCTGGGGCAGACCTGCCGCTTCGAGCCGAAGTACCAGGTGAAGGCCATCGAGACGCGGGTGCCCAAGCGCGACCGGCCCTGACAAGGCGGTCTGCCAAAGTGGCCGCGATGAGGCGTCGGGATGACGCCTCATCGCGGTTCACTCGGCCGGTGGCCGATGAGTCGCGGGCTGGAGCGACTGGAGGAACTCTGCCAGGTCGCATTCGTTCAGAAGCCCCTGCGCAACGTCGACCATGACTTCTTCAAGTTCAATGCTCCGTTGCAAGTTGATGCCCTCGGCCTTCAGATACGCCAGGGCACTGGCGAGCGCCGTCCTCTTGTTGCCATCGTTGAAAACATGTCCTCGAGCGATGGCCACCGCGTACATGGCGGCAATCTCTCAAAGATGTCATCCATGCCTGCGAACTGCATACGATTGATGACACGTGAGAGCGCACTCTCCAAGGCGCCCATGCCGTGATCACCGGGTAATCCACCTTCATCTCGAAGGATCGAGTCGTGGATTCGCAAGACCTCATTCGCGTCCAGCATGGTTCAACGCTTTGCAAGCGCGCGAAGGACGTCGCGATGTTCCGCGATGACCTGTTCGACGATGGCCATGAACTCCGGACTCACTTCGCGTGAGGGGGCGCGTTCTTCCCCGGGGCGTGGGAGATTCTTTGGCGGGTATTTCCTCGTGCGTTCAACGTAGGGGATGCCGTACTTCTCGTGCAATTCGCGTATCGATTTCATGAGCGACTCCTTGGGCTTGCAGCGTATTCGGCTCGCGGTATCTCCCGCAATCACCTCGACGTAGGTATCGCATCCCCCATCGGTGTCCCCCCTTTCGGGAGAAGCGAAGCGCTCCGATCAGGCGAAGAATCGGCCAGTTCCCATGCACAGGAGCTCGCCATGTTCACCGACCTGATCCGCACCGGCCGCGAGGATGCGCCGCAGGGCAACCGCCGAGATTTCATGGAGGCGGCCGCCGCGCTCGGGATCAGCGTGATGGCGGGGCCGGTGCTCGCGCAGACGGGGCAGGGTGGCGCGCCCGACCTGATCCTGCGCAACGGCCGCATCACGACGATGGATCCGGCCAGGCCGGAGGCCACTGCCATCGCGCTGCGCGACGGCGTCGTGATGGCCGTGGGCACGGACGCGGAGATCGCCAAGCTCGCCGGCGCGAAGACGCGTGTCGTCGATGTCGAGAAGCGTCGCGTGATCCCAGGGCTGACCGACTCGCACATGCACATCATCCGTGGCGGGCTCAACTTCAACATGGAGCTGCGCTGGGACGGCGTGCGCTCGCTGGGCGCGGCGCTTCAGATGCTCAAGGACCAGGCCGCGCGCACGCCGGCGCCGCAGTGGGTCCGCGTCGTCGGCGGGTGGAACGAATTCCAGTTCGACGAGAAGCGCATGCCGACGCTCGCCGAGCTCAATGCCGCCGCGCCGGACACGCCGGTGTTCGTGCTCAACCTCTACAACCAGGCCTTCCTCAACCGCGCGGCGCTGCGCGCGGTCGGCTACACGAAGGACACACCGCAGCCCGCCGGCGCCATCATCGAGCGCGACGCGCGCGGCGAGCCCACCGGCCTGCTGCTCGCCGAGCCCAACGCCTTCATCCTCTACAACACGCTGAACCTCGGCCCCAAGCTCGATCCCGAGCAGCAGCTCAACTCGACGCTGCACTTCATGCGCGAGGAGAACCGGCTCGGCGTGACCTCGGTCGGCGACGCGGGCGGCGGCTTCCAGAACTATCCCGACGACTACGCGATCATCGACAAGCTCGCCAGGGAGAACCGCCTCACGGTGCGCATCGCCTACAACCTGTTCCCGCAGAAGGCGAAACAGGAACTGGCCGACTTCCAGCGCTGGGCGCGCACCGGCAAGCCGGGCGACGGCAGCGACTTCTACAAGCTCAACGGCGCCGGCGAGATGCTGGCCTTCAGCGCCGCGGACTTCGAGGACTTCCTCGTCCCGCGGCCCGAGATGCCGGCGGCGATGGAGAACGACCTGGAAGGCGTGGTGCGTTTCCTTGCCGGCAACGGCTGGCCGTGGCGCATGCATGCGACCTACAACGAGACGGTGTCGCGCAGCCTGGACGTGTTCGAGAAGGTCCATCGCGACCACCCGATCGACAAGCTCGGCTGGTTCTTCGACCACTGCGAAACGGTGACGCCGCAGAACCTCGAGCGCATCAAGCGGCTGGGCGGTGGCATCGCGGTGCAGAACCGGATGTCGATGCAGGGCGAGTACTTCATCCGCCGCTACGGGCTGAAGGCGACGGCCGAGACGCCGCCGGTCAAGCGCATGCTGGAGATGGGCATCCCCGTCTCGCTGGGCACCGACGCGACGCGGGTGAATAGCTACAACCCGTGGCAGGCGCTGTACTGGCTGGTGTCGGGTCGCACGATCGGCGGCACCTTGCTGTATCCGGAGGAGCGGCGGCTCGACCGCGTCGCCGCGCTGCGGCTGATGACGGCCGATGGCGCCTGGTTCTCGCGCGACACGGGGAAGAAGGGCGTGCTGAAGCCGGGCGCGTTCGGCGACCTGGCGGTGCTCGACCGCGACTTCCTGACCGTGCCCGAGGACCAGATCCAGGACATCACGTCCGTGCTGACCGTGGTGGCGGGGAAGCCGGTGCACGGCAGCGGTGCCTATGCGTCGCTCGCGCCGGCCTTGCCGCCGGCGATGCCGGACTGGTCGCCGGTGCGCACCTACGGCGGCTACCAGGCGCGCAAGTCGGCGGCGTCGTCGTCGCTGAGCGATGCCGAGCGCCGCTACCAGTACGCCGCGCAGTGCGCCTGCGCGAGCGCGTGCGGTGTGCATGCCCACGATCACACGGCGGTCGCGAGCGCGGCGCGCGACGCATCGGCGGCGCAGGCGTTCTGGGGCGCGATGGGATGCAGCTGCTACGTGTGAGGCCGTCCTCTGACGTCGATGCTGATGATCGCGGTGGCCGCGGCCTCAGCCGCCGTCGTTGCTGGCGCTGCCAGAGGGGTCGCGCGGCACCGGCGGGCGTCGTCAGTCGCCGAGTCCGAACAGCTTCGCCGCATTGCCCCAGGCGATCTTGCGGGACGCGTCCGCGGGCAGGTCGCCCAGCCAGGTGCGGTAGCCCTTCATCGTGGCCTCGTAGTGCTGCCAACGCTGGTTGACCCAGGTGTCGGAGCCGACGAGGAAACGATCCGGGTACTTCAAGATCAAGGCGCGCCACGCGGGGCAGAGCCTGCCGTCGTCGCAGGTGAGACCGGGGCGGTAGGACAGCTCGCCCATCAGCCGCGGGTACTTCGCGAGCAGCGCCTCCACGCGCTCGATCGGCGCGCCGTTGATCCCGGTGTGCGCCCAGATCAGTCGCGCTTCGCGGCCCTTGCTGGGCGTCGCTTCCATCAGCAGGTCGATCGCCTCGTCGTCGACGTGTGCGAGCACGACGAGCGACTTCTCCTCCGCCAGCGCCATCAGCTTCTGCGCGACCGGGCCGCGCGCGTTGGCGCTGTCGTAGAGGTGGAACTCGCCGATCCCGCGGTAGGGGCCTGACGCCGTCCCGCGCGCGAGTTCATCCTGCACCATGCGATAGATGCTCTCGTTGCGGAACCAGCCGTCGTAGTCGGAACGGGTGCGATAGAGGCGGATGAACGGCACGACGGTCACGCCGGCCGCTCGTGTCTCCGGCAGCGACGCGAGCGTGCGCGTGCCGTCGTTCGGGCGCGAGTTGGCGAGGATCGCCTTCACGCCGCTGCGCTGCATGCGCGCGAGCACGTCCGACGGCGGATGCGGGCCGTCAAGGCCGTTCCAGGCTTCCTCGTTGTAGTGGAGGTGGGCGTCGAAGATCGGGCCGACGTAGTCGGCGGCGTGGGCCGCGCTGCCGCCGGTCAACGACACCGCGACCGCGGTGAACGACGCGAACACGGAGACAAACGACATCAGCCGCCGGAGAGCAGGGCGCATGGACGGCTCCAGTCGATGGGACTGGAGTCTATTCTTACTCAGTCGCTCATGCAGTCGTTCCTGCAGTCGTTCCTGCAGTCGCTCACTCGATCGACAGCAGCGTCACCGACCTCGCCGGCAGCGTCAGCGTCCGGCCCAGCGTCCTGCGCTCGCCGGTCATGACGTCGACCGCCGTGTCGCCCTCGCGCAGCATCTCGGGGAAGCGCGACAGGTCCAGCTCGCGCGGCTCCTTCGCCTTGCTCAGCACGAGCATCAGGCGCCTGCCGCCGAGGCCCTGGGCCGCGTCGTAGCGGAACAGCACGTAGCTCTCGGCCAGCGGCGCGTACTGCATCAGCGCGCCGCCGTGCACGAGCGCCTCCGTCTTGCGCCAGTTCAGCAGCCGCTTCAGCCAGGCCTGGGCGCCGGCCTGGCGCTCGCCCAGCCCCGCGCCGGTGAAGGCGTTGACCGCGTCGCCGGCCCAGCCGCCGGGGAAGTCCGCCCGCACCGCGCCGTCGTCGCGATGGCGCGGGCTGGTCATCAGGATCTCGGAACCGTAGAAGAACTGCGGGATCCGCCGCACGAAGGCGAGGTAGGCCCAAGCCATCTTCGTCAGCTCGACGTCGTCGTGCAGCACGCTGTAGACGCGCGGCGTGTCGTGGTTGCCCTCGAACAGCACCAGGTTGGCCGGATCCGGATAGACGAAGTCATGCGCCAGCGCCTCATAGAGCTTCGTGAAGCCGCCGTCGTGCGCGTCCTGCTGGTTCAGGGCGGCCAGCAGCGCCTCCTGCAGCGGGAAGTCCATCAGGCTCGGCAGCGAGGACACGTAGCCGTCGTGGTTGTGCTTGCCCGCCTGCCAGTACGACACCACGGCCGGGTGGGGGCTCCATTCCTCGCCGACGATGTTCAGCTTCGGATACTCGTCCTTGAGGCGGCGCGACCAGGCGGCCAGGAAGTCCTTGTCGGAATAGCTGTAGGTGTCCGTGCGCACGCCGGCCAGGCCGGCGGTCTCGATCCACCACAGGCTCATCTGCGTCAGGTAGGTCGCCATCAGCGGCTGGCGCTGGTTGAGGTCGGGCATGCCGGGGCTGAACCAGCCGTCGCTGAAGCGCTTGCGGTCGCTCGGCGCGGCGTACGGGTCCTGCAGCGACATGCGCGCGTGATGCGTCTCGGTGTACTGGGGCCAGGCGTTGACCCAGTCGGCCGTCGGCAGGTCGGCCATCCACCAGTGATGCACGCCGATGTGATTCAGCACGATGTCCTGGATCAGGCCGATGCCGTGGCGTTTCGCTTCGGCGCCGAGCCGCACGAAGTCGTCGTTGCTGCCGAAGCGCGGATCGACCTGGTAGAAGTCGGTCGCGCCGTAGCCGTGGTAGCTCCACTTCGGGCTGTCGTTCACCGACAGCGGGGTCGGCCACAGCATCGTGAAGCCCATCGCGGCGATGTAGTCGAGGTGCGACGTCAGGCCCGCGAGGTCGCCGCCGTGGCGGCCGCCCGGGTCGTCGCGACGCAGACCTTCGGCCAGGCCAGGCACCTCGTCGTTGCGCGGATCGCCGTTGGCGAAACGGTCCGGGACCACCAGGTAGATCGCGTCCTTCGGTCCGAAGCTTTCGCGCTGTGCCGAGCCCGGCAGGCGCGCGCGCAGGACGTAGCCATGCTCGACGACGACCTGTCCGTCACGCTTCAGGCGCAGCGTCAGCGTGCCCGGCTGGGCCGACGATTCGATCCGCAGGTCCACGAACAGGTAGTTGGGGCTGTCGCCGCGCCGCGTGCCGACCAGGGTCACGCCGGGCACGGGCGCCAGCTCCGCCTGCAGGGCGCCGATGCCCGCGCCGTGCAGCATCAGCTGCAGGTCGGGCGACTTCATGCCGACCCACCAGTCCGGCGGTTCGACGTGATCAAGCGTCACCGGGGCGGTGGAAGCGGTGGAAGAGGCGGGAGCGGTCGTCGCGGCGGAGGGAGCGTTTGTCATGACAAGAAGGCTCAAGGCGAGGAAGACGGTGGAGACGGTGGAGACGAAGGGGGTGGAAGGCGTGAGCGAGGCCAGCGGGGCGAGTCGTGCGATGTGGCGCGTCGTGGTCGGCATCCTGCACGCCCTTCAGCGAAGGCGGAAGACCTGCACCGACAGCGGCGCGGCGGTCAGCGTGACCCGACCCCGCGCATCGGCGGCGAGTGCCCTGGCCTGGATGGCGGCCGCCGAGCCCGACGGAGGCTGCGGGTGCAAGGCGCGAAGGCGCGCCTTCGCCGGCAGGCCGGGGAGCGTCACCTCGGTGGCAGCCCGCCCGTAGTTGATGACGACCAGCACGCGTTCGTTCTTGTAGGCGCGCTGGAAACTCAACACCTGACCCTGCGCGAGCGATGCCTCGTAGCGGCCGCGCGCGATCGCCGGCTGGCCGTTGCGCAGCGCCAGCATCGCCTTGTAGAAGTTCAGCAGCGAGCCCGGATCGGCGGCCTGCGCCTGCGCGTTGTGCGTCGAGAGGTTCGGCGAGGCCGGCCGGAACGGCGTGCCTGTCGAGAAGCCGCCCGGCGCCGGGGTCCAGCTCATCGGCGCGCGCAGCGGCGCATCGCCCGGCAGGCCGGCGACGCCGGCCTGGCCGATCTCTTCGCCGTAGTAGATGAACGGCGTGCCCGGCAGCAGCAGGTAGGTCGCGGCGGCGAGCTTGTAGCGTGCCTCGTCGCCCTCGAACTGGTCCCAGGCCCGCTTGCCCGCGAAGATGTCGTGATTGCTCAGCATCGTGGCCATCGACAACGGCGCCTCGGTGAAGAAGCGCGCGACCTTGGCCACCGCCTCGACCGAACCGTCGCCGCCCTTGGCGGCATCGATCACCGCGCGCTCCAGCCCGAAGGCGAAGGCGCTGCCGCAGATGTCGTCGCGCGTGTAGACCTTGGGTTCGGCGGTGGCCTCGCACACGACGAAGCGCCGCGGGTAACGCTTGATCAGGCGCGTGAAGTCGCCGGTCAGGACGCGGCTCTCCGGCTGGTCGTTCCAGTCCTTCGCGCTGTTCTCGATCAGGTGCGGCACCGCGTCGAGGCGGTAGCCGTCCAGCCCGCGGTTGAGCCAGAAGCGCAGGCTGTCCGCGTGGTACTTCACCACCGCCGGGTTGCGCATGTTGAAGTCGGGCATGTGCGGTCCGAACACCGCGAAGTAGCGCGGCGATCCGGCGCCCGCCTGGGCCGTCGATTCAGGCTTGGGCGGCGCGCTCGCGCCCTCGGGCACCTCGGGCGGGACGTCCTCGCCGGGCAGGTACCAGGGCGTCTTGCCCCAGATGTCCCAGTCCTTCAGCTCGCCCAGCGGCTGCGGGGTCCACACGAACCAGTCGCGCCACGGGCTGGCCGGATCCGCCGCCGCCGCGCGGAACAGTGGATGCTCGCGCGCGCTGTGGTTGATCACGTAGTCCATGACGACGCCGATGCCGCGCCGGTGGGCTTCGCGGATCAGCTCGTCGAAGTCGGCCAGCGTGCCGTACTGCGGCTCGATCGCACGGTAGTCCGTCGTCGCGTAGCCGTGGTCGTGGTCGGCGCTGGCGGTGATCGGCATCAGCCAGATGCCCTTGATGCCGAGGTCCTTCAGGTAGTCCAGCCGCTGCGTCACGCCGCGCAGGTCGCCGATGCCGTCGCCGTCGCTGTCCTGGAAGCCGCGCACGAAGATCTCGATGAAGGCGCCGTGCTGCCAGCCCTCGGGCAGCGCGCTGCGGCCGCGCGCCTCCTGGACGGGGGAGAGGTCGACGGGCGTCGCGGCCCTGGCCGGCGTCACCGCGGCGGCCGGCGCCGCACGCGCCGTCGGCGCCGTCAGTCCGGCGGCCGTCGCGACGGCCAGCACCGTGGCCGTGGCGAGGGCGAAGGGGCGACGAGTCATCTCGCGAATCTCCTGGTCTTGTGATCTTGTCTGTAGCAAAAGTACAAATCTGAACGTCGCCGGAAGAAGCTTCGGAGACGTCGTCGCGCCGCAGCATAGAAGGTATGGCCTATGAAGGGAAGTCCTGATCGCCCTCGTATGTAGTTTTGCTACCATCTGAAGCGCAGCGCCGGCATGGCCTTCGAGGAAGGCGGATCCGGCGCCAGAACCACCTTCCGATGGAGATCCGATGGGCGTCCGCTCGACCTTGTCCCGCCCCTGGCCACATCTGGCGGTATTGATGCTGAGCGGCCTGACCGGAATGCCGATGGCCATCGCCGCAGGCGATTCCTCGATCGCTGCAGGTGACCCTTCGCTGGCCGCCTGCGGCGCCGGGTGGGCGACGGTGCTGGCACCGCAGTCGCCGACGCTGGCGCCCCAGCCCGCCGCGCCCGCGATGCCGCAGCCGGTGTGGCTCGATGCACGCCGCCTGCGCTGGCCGGGCTTGACGCTGGCCGCCGGCGAGACCGTCCGGTGGCATCACTCGGCGGCTGGCGGATTGACCTTGAATGAAGGGCGCGTGGCCGGGAGCGACCGCAGCCTCGCGCTCCGGATCGTCGACGTCGCCCGCGAGCCGCTGAGCGCGGAGATCGCCGCGCAGGGCGCCTATCTGGGCGCCGGCCCGGAGTTCGCGTTGGAGGAGGGCGTCGACGCGGCCGTGCTGCAGCGCGGTCAGTCGCTGGTCGTCGTCGAGGACGCGCAGGGCCGCGTGCGGCGCTGGAGTCCGGCGCAGACCGCGCGCGCGCTCGATGCGATCTACGCCGCCGCCGAGGACGAGTCGGCGCTGGGCGTGACGGTGGGGTCGAAGGGCGCCGCCTTCAAGCTGTGGGCGCCGACGGCCGATCGCGTCGCGCTGTGCGTCTACGACGGCCCCGACAGCGCTGCCCGCGTGCGCCTCCCGCTGGCGCGCGACGACCGGACGGGGATCTGGGCCGTCGACACGGCGCGCACGTCCGGCGAGGCTGGCGCACCCGGCGCACCCGGCGTATCCGGCGCGGCGAGCGTGCGAAGCGGCTCGTATTACCGTTACCTCGTCGAGCTCTTCGTGCCGGGCATTGGCCGCGTGCGCAACCTCGTGACCGATCCGTACTCGGTGAGCCTGTCGGCGGATTCGGCGCGCAGCTACGTCGCCGACCTGTCCGAGCCGCGCCTGCAGCCGCGCGGCTGGTCGGTCAGCCGCATCCCCGACCGCGTGAAGACGCCGACGGACATGGTCGTCTACGAACTGCATGTGCGCGACTTCTCCCGCGACGACCGCAGCGTGCCCGCCGCGATGCGTGGCAAGTACCTGGCCTTCACGCAGTCCGGCTCGGCCGGCATGCGCCACCTGCGCGCGCTCAGCGAGGCAGGCCTGACGGACGTGCATCTGTTGCCGGTCTTCGATCTGGCCACCGTACCGGAGCGCCACTGCGCGATCCCGCGCGTGCCGAGGGCCGCGCCCGACAGCGACGCGCAGCAGGCGGCCGTCATGGCCGTCGCCGACAGCGACTGCTTCAACTGGGGCTACGACCCGTACCACTACAGCGCACCCGAGGGCAGCTTCGCCAGCGATGCCAATGACGGCGCGGTCCGCGTGCGGGAGTTGCGCGCGATGGTGATGGGGCTGCATGCGGCGGGACTGCGCGTCGGCATGGACGTGGTCTACAACCACACGACGGCCTCCGGGCAGCATCCGCATTCGGTGCTGGACCGCATCGTGCCCGGCTACTACCAGCGCCTGGACGTGCTGGGCCGTGTCGAGCGCTCGACCTGCTGCGACAACACCGCCACCGAGCACCGCATGATGGGCAAGCTGCTGGTCGACTCGGTGGTGCTGTGGGCGCGGGAGTACAAGATCGCGTCCTTCCGCTTCGACCTGATGGGGCACCAGCCGCGCGCGGTGATGGAACAACTCCAGGCGCGCTTGAAGCGCGAGCTGGGTCGCGACGTCCAACTGATCGGTGAAGGCTGGAACTTCGGCGAGGTCGCCAACGGCGCGCGATTCGTGCAGGCCTCCCAGCTGTCGCTGAACGGCACCGGCATCGGCACCTTCAGCGATCGCGGCCGCGATGCGGTGCGCGGCGGCGCGGCGGGTGACGATGCGGCCACTTCGGCGCGCCGGCCTGGATTCATCGTGCCGGCGCACTCGGGGGATGCCGCGCGCCGCGAGGAACTGCTGCGCCAGGGCGATCTGCTCAAGCTCGCGATGGCGGGCACGCTGCGCGGCTTCGAGCTGGAGACCGCCGACGGCCGTCGCGTCGCCGGCGAACGCCTGCCCTACGGCGACCAGCCCGCCGGCTACGCCTCGGTGCCGGCGGAGGTCGTCAACTACGTCGAGAACCACGACAACCAGACGCTGTTCGACGCGCTGGTGCTGAAGCTGCCGCGCACCACGAGCGCCGACGACCGCGCCCGCACGCAGGCGGTGGCGCTCGGGATCAATGCGCTGAGCCAGGGCGTCGCCTACTTCCATGCCGGCGGCGAGTTGCTGCGCTCCAAGTCGATGGACCGCAACAGCTACGACTCGGGCGACTGGTTCAACCGGCTCGACTGGCGCGGTCGCGACAACGGCTTCGGCGCCGGCCTGCCGCCTGCCCGCGACAGCGGCCAGGACTTCGCACTGCTGCGGCCGCTGCTGGCCGATCCCGCGATCAAGCCCGGTCCGGCGCAGATCGACTGGACGCGGCGCGTGTTCCTCGACCAGTTGCGGATCCGCGCCAGCACGCCGCTGTTCCGGCTCGCCGATCCGGAGGAGATCCGGCGCCGGCTCGTCTTCCACAACACCGGCCCGGCTCAGCAGGCCGGCGTGATCGTGGGTCGACTCGACGGGGCTGGACGCGCGGATGCCGTGTTCGATCGGCTGCTGTACGTCGTCAATGCCACCGCCGAGCCGACGTCGCTGACCTTGCCGGCTGAAGCCGGCTTCGCCTGGCGCCTGCATCCGGTGCAGCGCGCCGCCGGCGCGGCGGATACGCGCATCCGCAACGAGTCGCGGGTCGACGGCGTGCGGGGGCATTTCCGGGTGCCGGCGCGCAGCGTCGCGGTGTTCGTCGTCGAGCGTCGTTGAACGGTCCCGTTACGAAGTCGGAGCGTCGCTGAGCCTCGCGGGCGTCCCGGGTCTGGACCTTCGCCGGGCGACTTTCAAGCCCGGGATCACCCCATCCGTCGCACGGGGCTGCACGCCTCGCGCGGCGGAGTAGCATGGCTCACCAGCGGCCCCGTCAGAGGTCGCATCGGAGACGGTCATGGGAACGATCCAGGCGATCCATTCGGTCCGCAAGGCGCTGATGCTCGGCGCGGCGTTGCTGGCCGCGCTGGCGGTGACAGGGTGCGCCACGGCGCCCGAGGCCACGCCGCCGATCGAGGCGGCCTCGCTGATCCATGACGAGCTCTTCCCGCCGTCGCGCGACGTGATCGATCCGTCGCAGGTCATGGCGCTGACGCCGAAGATGCGCGAGTTCATCCGCAGCCGCATCCCGAATGCGAGCGCCAACGGCACGACGCTGATGATGGATGCGCGCGACATGCGCCACCTGCTGCTGGATGCGCTCTACAACCGCAACGAGCTCCAGCTGGAGTACGACGCCGAGACCACGCGCACCGCCGCCGAGGCCTTCGACGCCAAGGCCGGCAACTGCCTGTCGCTGGCGATGATGACGGCCGCCTTCGCGCGCGAGATGGGCCTGCCCTTCGTGTTCCGCCAGATCTACGACGAGGAGCAGTGGAGCCGCGTCGGCGACCTGCAGGTCGTCTCCGGCCACGTCAACATCGCGCTGGGCCGGCGCCGGACGGACTTCCGCGTGCTGGGCAACGACGAGCCCTCGCTGGTGGTCGACTTCCTGCCCGGCGCGCAGATCTCGCGCCAGCGCGCGATGCCCATCGACGAGCGCGGCATCGTCGCGATGTACATGAACAACCGCGCCGCGGAGCTGCTGGCGCAGGCCCAGATTGCCCGCGCCTACTGGTGGGCCCGCGCCGCCTGGCTGCACGATCCGCGGATGCTGACGGCGCTCAACACGCTGGGCGTGATCTACCGGCGGCACGGCGACACCGTGCTCGCCGAGCGCGCCTTCCGCCATGTGCTGGCGCATGAGCCGGCCAACGTGCAGTCCATGTCCAACCTGGCCCAGGCGCTGCGCTTCCAGGGTCAGTTCGCCGAGGCGCAGAAGCTCGAGACCCAGCTGGCCCTGCTCCAGCCGTATCCGCCGTTCAAGTTCTTCGACCTCGGCGTGGCCGCGATGAAGGCGGGCGACTACGCCCAGGCGCGCGACCTCTTCGCCAAGGAGATCGACCGCTCGGCCTACTACCACGAGTTCCATTTCTGGATGGCGCTGGCCAACGTGGGATTGGGCAAGTGGGATGTCGTGCGCACGGAACTGGCCAAGGCCCAGGAGTACAGCGTGACCGCGCCGCAGCGGCAGCTCTACGCGGCCAAGCTGGAAAGCCTGAAGGCGAAGATGCAGCCGGCGAAAGTCCAGGTCCGCTAGCCCGCGGCAGCCGCGGGCCGGGGACGCCGGCTTGGGAACTCAGGCGTCGAGCGGCGGCAGGCCGTGACGCGCGCGCGCCCGGGCGCAGGCGTCGTCGCCGATGCCCAAGGGGGAGCGCAGGCCGAAGTCGCGGCACGGCGACGGTCGCCATTCGTAGATGCCGCAGCCGGCGTGCTCGCCGAGCTTTCCCTGCAAGGCGGCGCAACGTGGCCGCGCATGGTCGGTGCCGCGCATCCGGCAGGTCGAGTCCGTGACCTCCACCGTCAGGCCGTCCGGCACCGTGCCGCCTTCGCTGAGCAGCTCCTGGCGTGAGAAGTCGACGCGGAAGCTCGCGCAGCAGGCGCCGCAGCGGGTGCAGGGGTTGTCGGTGAAGGCCGGCATGTCAACGGAGGGCGGGTGAGGGCAGGGCGCCGCGGGAAGGGTTTCAGTTCGACGCCGACGGGCTGATCAGCGTGCTGTCGGGCGCGGGCGTGTCGTCGGGCAGCACGGGTTCGCGCACGACGGTGACGGTGCAGGCGCATTGCGAGACGACCTGCGCCGACACGCTGCCCAGGTAGCGGCGCATCATCGAACTGGCGCGCGCGCCCATCACGACGTGGTCGACGCCGGTCTTCGCGGCGAACTCGATCAACGCATCGGCGGCGTCCGGTGCTTCCAGCACGTGGAAGGTCAGCCGGCCGTCTTCCAGCGCCAGTTCCCGCGTCATCGGATGCGCCCAGTTCTTCAGCGCGATCAGCTGCTGCACGTGATGGCTGCGGCCCTGCGCGTCGGTGAGCTCGTCCATGCCGATGCGGTTGGTCTTCATCACGCCGACGCAGGCCAGGCGCGCGCCGGGCTCGGTCTGCATCAGGCGGCGCACGACCTCGCGCAATTCCTCGAGCAAGGTGGGCGTGGCGCCCAGCACGTCGACGGCGGCCATGATCACGGGGCTGCGCGCGACCTGCGCGCCGACCGAGGCCGGCGCGCGCGGTTCCTCGCCCATCGCCAGGAACCAGCGCTTGAAGCGTCGCACCATGCCGCTGCGCTGCAGCTTGTGCGCGCGGGCGGTCAGGGGCACCGCGTCCGGCCGCTGCAGGTCCAGCGCGAGCTGCGCGGCGCTCTGGTAGCGGCGCTCGGCGCGCACCTCCAGGCAGTGCAGGACGATCTCCTGGAACCACGGCGGCAGCTCGGGCCGGATCGCGCGGGGCGGGATCGGGTCGACGTAGAGCCGGCGCCGCAGCTGCCGCACCGATGTCGGCTGGCCGAAGGGCCGCTCGCCGGTGGAAAGGTGGTACAGCATGACCCCCAACGCGAAGAGGTCGCTGCGCGGATCGTTGCGGACGAACTGGACCTGCTCCGGCGACATGTATGGCCCGGTGCCCATCGGCAGGGAGAATTCCTCCTCCAGCAGGTCGGGCAGGAAGTCGTGCCGCGACAGGCCGAAGTCGACCAGCACCACGGTGCCGTCCGGGCGCAGCAGGATGTTGCTGGGCTTGATGTCGAGGTGGACCAGGTGCTGGCGGTGCAGGTCGGTCAGCGCGTGCGCGACCTGGATGCCGATCTCGACGACCTCCACCAGCGGCAGCGGCGCCTGGTCCAGGCGCGGGCGCAGGCTCTCGGCCTCGATGCGCTCCATGACGATGTAGGCCTGGCGGCGCCAGTCGCCGCGCGCGACGAAGCGCGGCACGTGCGGCCCCTTGAGCGCCGGCATGATCATCTGCTCGACCTCGAAGCCGACGATGCTGGCCGGGTCCTCGCCGCCCTTGATGCGGGGGACCTTCATGATCAGCGGGAAGTCCTCGACGGGATGGACATCGACGGCATGGGCGTCGGCGGGACCTGTCGGGTCCGCCGGATCCTGCCGCCGCACCTGCCAGAGGTTGGCCATGCCGCCCTGGTGAAGCCGCGCCTCGAGCACGAAACCGTCCAGCACCTGGCCGGGTTGCAGCGGCGAGGTGATCGGTACCGGGACTGAAGTGGAAGCGTGCGTCGGGTGGGCGTCGTTCATCGATTCATTGGCACTTCTACCGCCGCTGGCCCTCACCCCCGCCCTCTGCCGGAGGCGGGAGAGGGAGCAAGTGGCCGGCCGTCATCTGCGGTCATCGATCTTCATCGGCCCGCCACCAGGCGTTGCGCGAGCCGGTCCGCCAGGCCGGCGAGCAGGCCGGGCGCGGCGCGCAGCGCGGCGGCGGCGGCTTCCACATCGTAGGGCACGCGCTGGAAGCTGAGTTCCTCGCTGTCGTGGTCGAACAGCGCGTAGGCGGCGGCCGGGTTGCCGTCGCGCGGCTGGCCGCAGGCGCCGGGGATGACGAGCCACTGACGGTTGGGCAGGAGCGGGATCGGCACGCCGGGCTGCGGCTTGAAGTCGCCCGCCTTGCCGGTGCCGGAGAGGTGGTACAGCATCGGCTCGTGCATGTGGCCGCAGAAGGTGTAGCGGCACTCGGTGGCGTGCAGGCTGCGCATCGCCTCCAGCCGGCCCTGCACGTAGGCGAAGCCGGTCGGATCGAACGCGTTGGCGTGCACGTAGAGGCAGTCGTCCTCTTCCTCCGACATCGGCAGCCCGGCCAGGAAGGCCACCTGGTCGTCGGTGAGCCGCGCGCGCGTCCAGGCGATGGCGGCGCGCGCGTCGTCGTTCATCGTGGGGCGGGGGCCCTGCGTCACGCCGAGGTCGTGGTTGCCGGCGACGACGATCGCGCCTTCCGCGCGCAGGGTCCGCACCTGGTCGATCACCCAGCCGGGGTCGCTGCCGTAACCGACGTAGTCTCCCAGGAGGGCGAAATGCCGGGCGCCCTGCCGCCGGGCGTGGTCGAGGACGGACTCGAAGGCTTGCCGGTTGGCGTGCAGGTCGGAGATCAGGGCGGTCTTCATGGAGGCAGCATGGATGCGAGGGGCAAGCATGCCACGCATGGCTGACGTCAACCTTCGCAAGACGGCGAGTGGCGGACGCAAGCCCCCCGAAGCGCAGGGGCACGGCCCCTCCGGATGGGCGATGGATCGGGGGACTCGCGGGTTTGACGCGTTGTGGATGTCCCGGGCTTTGCTAATCTGGCCGACGACATGGGACGCCCAGGAGGCGATGTGGCGAGAGCGCAGCGCCGCCGGCAGTTCCGGCATGGGAGAGAAAGAAGATGAACACGTTGGAATCCGGGCGGCCGGACCCGCGCGAGCGCGGGCGAACGCCGGCGATCGAGCGCTGGGCATGCGTGCCCTGGCGGGGCCGTCTGCCGCTCGTCGCGCGCGCGGCAGGCGGTCTGGCGGTGGGGTTGATGCTCGCGTCGGTGACCGGCGCCGCGCGGGCGGACTGCTCGCGACCGATCCGGGTGCCGATGGCACCGATCGGCATGAGCGTGGTGACCTCGGGCGGCGAGGTCAGCGGGGTCTATCCGGACCTGCTGCGCAAGGTGTCGGCGGAGACCGGCTGCCAGTTCGATTTCGTCGTCGTGCCGCGGGCGCGGGTCGAGGCGATGTTCGCCGGCAGCGGCGCGGACGTGCTGGTGCCGGCGACGCGCACCTCCCAGCGGGACTTGCACGGCGACTTCATTCCGATGATGAAGGCGCGGGCGATGCTGATCTCGATCTCGTCGGATCGCGCGCCGGTCGAGAGCCTGACCGAGCTCGGCGAGCGGCGGGAGTTGCGCGTGGCGGTGGTGCGCGGCTTCGACTACGGCGAGCCCTACCAGCAGTTGCTGAGGACGTTGAAGGCGCAGCGCCGACTGGTCGTGGAAGCGGATCCGGCGGCGGTGGTGCGCACGCTGGAGCGCAACCTGGCGGACGTGACGGTGATGGCGCCGTCGATCCTGGCGGGCACCCTGCTGCAGGACTCGAAGACGCGGCCGCTGCTGGACCGTCTGCGCCTGGAGGCGATGGCGGAGCTCACCTGGACCGACAGCGGGATCTACCTGTCACGGCACCTGCCGGCGAAGGACCGCGAGGTGCTGAGCGACGCGCTGGAGCGGAACTCACGCTCCGGCACCGTCTGGAAGACGCTGCAGAAGCATTACCCGGCCGGGTCGTATGAAGACGGCCTGAAGGCGATCGTCGTGCCGAAGTAGCGCAGCGATCGCCGCGTCATGGAACAAGGCCCGCGCTCGGCGGGCCTTGTCGTCTCGGGGGCGGGGCAGGGTGCTCAGCCGATGCGTCCGAGCAGCAGGTACTCCATCAGCGCCTTCTGCACGTGCATGCGGTTCTCGGCCTCGTCCCAGACCACCGACTGCGGGCCGTCGATCACGTCGGCCGCCACCTCTTCGCCGCGGTGCGCTGGCAGGCAGTGCATGAACAGCGCGTCCGGCTTGGCCTGCGCCATCATGTCCTTGTCCACACACCAGTCCGCGAACGCCGTGCGGCGCGCCTCATTCTCGGCCTCGTAGCCCATGCTGGTCCACACGTCCGTCGTCACCAGGTCCGCGTCGCGGCAGGCTTCCTTCGGGTCCTTGAAGACCTTGTAGCAGCGCGTGTCCTTGATGCCGGCGACCGCCGGGTCGATCTCGTAGCCGCTGGGCGTGCTGACGTGCACGGTGAAGCCCAGGATCTCCGCCGCCTGCAACCAGGTGTTGGCCATGTTGTTGCCGTCGCCGACCCAGGCCACCACGCGTCCCTTCAGGCAGTCCATGTCGATCGCGCCGCGTCGGTCCATGCCGCGCTGCTCGATGAAGGTGAACAGGTCCGCCAGGATCTGGCAGGGGTGGTACTCGTTGGTCAGCCCGTTGATGACCGGCACCCGCGAGTGCGCGGCGAAGCGCTCCAGCTTGGTCTGCTCGTAGGTCCGGATCATCACGATGTCGACCATGCGGCTGATCACGCGCGCGCTGTCCTCGATCGGCTCGGCGCGGCCCAACTGGCTGTCGCCGGTGGTCAGGTGCACCACCGAGCCGCCCATCTGGTACATGCCCGCCTCGAAGCTCACGCGGGTCCGCGTGGAGGCCTTCTCGAAGATCATCGCCAGCGTGCGGTCCTGCAGCGGCTGGTACTTCTCGTAGTTCTTGAAGCGTCGCTTGATCGTCGCCGCCCGTTCGAACAGGTGGGTGTACTCCTCCGCGCGCAGGTCCTTGAACTGCAGGTAATGACGCATGAGCGTGTTCCCCGGCTTCATGGCGCGGACGCCGGGGCGGCCAGGAAGGCCTTCACCAGCGGCACCAGACGCGCGGCGATCTCGGCCGCTTCCGCGCTCGTGAGGATCAGCGGCGGGACCAGGCGGATGACCTTGTCGGCGGTCACGCTCAGCAGCAGGCCCGCCTCCATCGCCTGCGTCAGCAGCACGCCGCAGGGGCGGTCGAGTTCGATGCCGATCATCAGGCCGTGGCCGCGCACCTCGACCAGGCCCGCTTCGCCCGCCAGACCGTGCTCGATCGCGGCCTTCAGCTCGGCGCCGACGGTCGCGGCATTGGCCAGCAGGCCGTCCTCTTCCATCACCGTCAGTGTCTCGACGCCCGCGCGCATCGCCAGCGGATTGCCGCCGAAGGTGGTGCCGTGGTTGCCCGGTCCGAAGACCTTGGCGGCCTTGTCGCCGCACACCACCGCGCCGATGGGCACGCCCGAGCCCAGGCCCTTGGCCAGCGGCATCACGTCCGGCACGATGCCGGCCCACTGGTGCGCGAACCACTTGCCGGTGCGGCCGATGCCGCATTGCACCTCGTCCAGCATCAGCAGCAGGTCGTGCTCGTCGCACAGCTTGCGCAGGTCCTTCAGGAAGTCGATGTGGGCGGGGTTGATGCCGCCTTCGCCCTGGATGGTCTCCAGGAAGATCGCGGTCACGTTCGGGTGCTCGGCGATGGCCTGGCGGATCGCCGCGATGTCGTTCAGCGGCACGCGGACGAAGCCCGGCACCAGCGGGCCGAAGCCCGCCTGCACCTTCGGGTTGCCGGTCGCGGACAGCGTCGCGATCGAGCGGCCATGGAAGGCCTTCTCGAACACGATGACCTCGGGGCTCTCGTTGCCGCGGTCGTGGCCGTACTTGCGCGCGATCTTGAGCGCGGCCTCGTTGGCCTCCAGGCCGGAGTTGCAGAAGAAGGCGTTGGTCAGCCCCGACAGCGCGCAGAGCTTGGCCGCGAGCTGCTCCTGCAGCGGGACGTGGTAGTAGTTGCTCGTGTGGATGAGCTTGCCCACCTGGTCCCGCAAGGCCGCCACCAGCTTCGGATGGTTGTGTCCGAGCGTGTTGACGGCGATCCCGCCGAGGCCGTCCAGGTATCGTCGGCCGGCCGTATCCCAGACCCAGGCGCCTTCGCCGTGCGACAGGGCGATCGGCAGGCGGCCGTAGGTGTGCATCACATGGGGTTCGGTCGGGGCGGCGAACGAGGAGTCCGGGGCGTTCATCAAGTCTCCAAAACGTGGGAGGGGTGGGGGAATCATCTCCAGGAAGGCGCCCGGCAATCCCGGTCCGGGACCGGGGTTGCGGGAGCCGATCGATTCTACGGGTCGACCCTGGCGGGTGAGGAGATTCCTCCTGCACAGCCAGACAAGCCGCGCTGACCAGCGGGCGAGCAGAAGCCCACCTGTGCTGCGGCGCAACACATCCAGGGCACAATAGCGTTTTTGCCGGGACGCGTGAGACCGTAGCCAATGACTGAGCAGCCCAAGCCGCGAGAAGTGTTCATCCAGGGGATCACCACGGATGGCCGCACCTTCCGCCCGAGCGACTGGGCCGAACGTCTGGCTGGGGCCATGTCCTGCTTCCGTCCCGGCGGCACCCGCAGCGGCCGCGACGCCTACCTCGGCTACTCGCCCTACTGCGTGCCGCGCGTCATCGACGGCATCAAGTGCGTGATCGTCAACGAGGCGCTGAAGTCCGTCGAACCGATGGCCTGGGAGTTCGTCATGAACTTCGCCCGTGACAACAAGCTGCAGGTCGTCGACGCCTGCCTGCTGCCCGGCGATCGGGAATCCGGCAAGGCCTGAAGCGCTGGAGGCCCGCTGGCCCGTTCGGGCCATCGCCGGCCCGCGTCCTTGCGACTACGCTGCCGGGTTCGCCGCGACCTCCCCACCGGGCTCCCTGGACATGGCCGTCTTCACCGCCGACGCGGGCTCCCGGGCCGCGGCCGTCCTGCCGGAAATGCAGCAGTTGCTGCGCCTGATCGACCAGGGCGGGTCGATGCTGCAGGCCCGCGAACTCGCGACCGTGAGCACCGTCGGCGGCCCGCTGCCGGTGATCGGCGTGACCCTGGGCAATCCTGATCCCGCGGTGCCCGCGCTCGGTTTCATCGGTGGGGTCCACGGCCTGGAGCGCATCGGCGCGCAGGTGGTGCTGGCCTACCTCGGCAGCCTGGTGCGCCGGCTGCGCTGGGACCTCAGCCTGCATCAGCAGCTCGAGTCGCTGCGGCTCGTGTTCCTGCCGGTCGTCAATCCGGGTGGCGTGCTGGCCGGGTCGCGCGCGAATCCGCAGGGCGTCGACCTGATGCGCAACGCGCCGCAGGACGCCGACCGCGGCGTGCCCTTCCTGGTCGGCGGGCATCGCCTGTCCCCGCATCTGCCGTATTACCGCGGGCTGACCGGCGCGCCGCTGCAGGTCGAGAGCGACGCGCTGTGCCGATTCGTCCGCGAGGAACTGCTGGGGCGGCCGATCTCCGTGGCCATCGACTTCCACAGCGGTTTCGGCCTGCGCGACCGCATCTGGTTCCCCTATGCGCGCACGCGCCGTCCAATGCATCACCTCGCCGAGATCCACGCGCTGTGCGAGGTGCTCGATCAATGCCTGTCCCCGCATCCCTACGTGATGGAGCCGCAGAGCCGGCACTACCTGACCCACGGCGACCTGTGGGACCACCTCTACGACGAGTCCCTCTCCCTTGATCGGGGGATCTTCCTGCCGATGACGCTCGAAATGGGGTCATGGCTGTGGGTGAAGAAAAACCCGCGCCAGCTACTCTCCCGGCACGGCATGTTCAACCCGCTGATCGCACATCGACAGCAGCGTGTGTTGCGACGGCACATGGCCTGGATGGACTTCATGACACGTGCGACGCAGAGCGCGTTGCGGTGGTTGCCAGGACCGGACACAAGAATCGATCACGGGGAGCAGGCGTTGATTCGCTGGTATCGGAGGACCGCTCGATGAGCGTCCACACCTGGGTGCTGCTGCGCGGCTTGACCCGCGAGAGCGGCCATTGGGGGGACTTCCCCGCGCGCCTGCTGCGCGCGTTGCGGGTGCAGCAGCCGGACGCCCGGCTGGAACTGCTCGACCTGCCCGGCAATGGCGACAAGCATCGGCAGAGCAGTCCGACCCATGTCGACGCGATGATGGAGGCTTGCCGTGCGGAATTGCGTCGTCGCGGCGTTCCCCCGCCGTATCAGGTGCTGGCGATGTCGCTGGGTGCCATGGTCGCCAGCGAATGGGCGTCGCGCCATCCGCGCGAGCTCGACGGCATCGTGCTCATCAACACCAGCCTGAGGCCCTTCAGCGCCTTCTTCCGGCGGCTGAGGCCGTCGAACTACTGGTCATTGCTGTTGCTCAGCCTGACGCGGCTGAGCCTGCGCCAGCGCGAGGCTAAGGTGCTGCAGATGACGACGCGGATGCAGCGTCAGCCGGACCAGGTGATCGACGACTGGGTCTCGATCCAGCGCCAGCACCCGGTGCGACGCCGCAATGCGCTGCGGCAGCTGCTGGCGGCGGCGCGTTACCGCGCCAGCCTGGCCAAGCCCGAGCCGCCGATGCTGCTGCTGTGCAGCCAGGGGGACTCGCTGGTCGACTGGCGCTGCTCGCAGGCCATCAGCCGGGCGTGGGGTGCGCCGCTGCGGCTGCACCGGCACGCGGGGCACGACCTGCCGCTCGATGACGGGGAGTGGGTGGCGCGCAACGTCGTGGACTGGCTCCACGTGCGCGAGGTCGTCGGACAGATCACGACGCCGATGCCGCTCTGAGCCCAACGAAAAAGCCCGCCGATTGGCGGGCTTTCCGTGCACCAGAGCTGGACTTTGCTATCAGGCGGCGAGCGCCTTGATCTTCGAAGACAGGCGGCTCTTGTGGCGAGCAGCCTTGTTCTTGTGGAAGATGCCCTTGTCGGCGACCGAGTCGATCACGGGCTGGGCGGTCTTGAACAGGTCGGCGGCCTTAGCCTTGTCACCCGTGACGATCGCCTTTTGCACGTTCTTGATGACCGTGCGGAACTTCGAACGCAGCGCCGAGTTGGCGGCGTTCAGCTTGACGTCTTGACGTGCGCGCTTGCGGCCCGAGGCCAGACGCACGGTTTTCTTCTTGGCTTTGGAAGAGCTTGCCATTGTCTTATTGGTCCAGTTGGTGCAAAGACGGCGAGTATAGCAGCCAGGATTGGAAAAACCAAACCCGAGGTATGGCGTCCGCGGCGGGCCACCCATAATGCGCGGTCGTTCGCCGGGGCTCGATGCCCCAGGGGAATTGTTCCACGCACCGTTTCCGTGCTGCCTTCGTAGAGCCTCCGCGCCGTCGCCTGAATGAACCTGCTCCGCACCGCCTCCGTCGTTTCGGTCTTCACGCTGCTGTCGCGCATCACGGGGCTGGTCCGCGAACAGATGGTGGCGGGGCTGTTCGGCGCCAACGCGATGACCGACGCCTACAACGTGGCGTTCCGCATTCCCAACATGCTGCGGCGGCTCTTCGCCGAGGGCGCGTTCTCGCAGGCCTTCGTGCCGTCGCTGGCCGCCGCGCGCGCCAAGGACGGCGACGAGGCGACGCGCCACCTGATCGACGCCGTCGCGACCGTGCTGCTGTGGGCGCTGCTGGCGACCTGCGTCATCGGCGTGATCGGCGCCCCGGTGCTGGTCTGGACGCTGGGAGCGGGGTTGTCCCGGGATGCGCACGAGGCCGCCGTCGTGATGACGCGGTGGATGTTCCCGTACATCGGCTTCATGTCGCTCGTGGCGTTGTCGGCCGGCATCCTGAATACCTGGAAACGCTTCATCGTGCCGGCGGTGACGCCGGTGCTGCTGAACCTCGCTTCGCTGGCCTGCGGCTACGGCCTGACACCCGTGCTGGCGCGCCACGGCTATGAGCCGATCTACTCGCTGGCGCTCGGCGTCATGATCGGCGGCATCCTGCAACTGGCCGTGCAGGTGCCGGCGCTGCGCCGCATCGGCCTGATGCCGCGTTTCGCGCTGAACTTCTCCGGCCTGCGCCGCGCCGCCGGCGACGAAGGCGTGCGCCAGGTGTTGCGCAAGATGGGCCCGGCGCTGCTGGGCGTCGGCGTGGCCCAGCTCTCGCTGCTGATCAACACGCAGATCGCGATCGCGGTGGGCGAGGGCGCCGCCTCCTGGCTGACCTACGCGGACCGGCTGATGGAGTTCCCGATCGCGCTGCTCGGCGTCGCGCTGGGCGTCGTGCTGACGCCGCAGCTGGCGGCCAGCACGGCCAAGGGCGAGACGGAGAAGTACTCGGGCCTGCTCGACTGGGGCCTGCGCCTGACCCTGCTGCTGGCGCTGCCCTGCGCGGTCGCGCTGCTGGTCTTCGCCGAGCCGCTGGTGGCGGTGCTCTACCAGCGCGGCGCCTTCCGGGCGGAGGACGTCGCCCATACCGCGCACGCCGTGATGGGCTACGGGCTGGGCCTGATGGGGCTGGTGTCGATCAAGGTGCTGGCGCCTGGTTTCTACGCCCGTCAGGACATGCGCACGCCGGTGCGCATCGCCGTCGGCGTGTTGATCCTGACGCAGGTGTTCAACGCGATCTTCGTCTTCGGATTCAAGATCGGCGTCGCGGGCCTGTCGCTGTCGATCGGCCTGGGCGCCGTCGTCAATGCGCTGCTGCTGCTGCGTGGCCTGCGCAAGCTCGGCACCTACGCGCCGGAAGCCGGCTGGATGCTGTTCCTGCTGCGCGTGCTGATCGCCAGCGCCGCGATGGGCGCGCTGCAATGGTGGCTGGCCGGGCATGTCGCCTGGGTCGGCGGCAAGGGCTTCCACTTCGAGCTGGCGCGCGCCGGCTGGATGGCGCTGAGTCTCGGCGCCTCGGCCCTGCTGTACTTCGGCGTGCTGCTGCTGCTGGGCGTGAAGCTGCGCCAGTTCGCTCGCCGGGCCTGAACCCGGGGGCGTCGTCGCCGGTTTCCGGCGGCGGCGGTGGGCGTAGACTCGGGCGCATGAGTTCGCCTTTGCAGTGGACGGTGCCGTCGGCGCTGGACTATTTCTCGACGCTGGTTGCCGACGACGACACGCTGAACCTGGCCGAAGCCGCCACGGCGATCGCGCTCGACGAGGTGCCCCGGCTGGACGTGCAGCAGGTGATGGCCGAGCTGGACCGTCTCGGCGAACGGCTGCGCCACCGTCTGCCCGCCGATGCGCCGCCCAGCCACCGGCTGCGCATGCTCAACCAGTACTTCCACGGCGAACTCGGCTTCGCGGGCAACGTCAACGACTACTACGCCGTCGGCAACAGCTACCTCCACCAGGTGCTCGCCACGCGTCGCGGCATTCCAATCTCGCTGGCGATCATCTACATGGAGCTGGCCTCGCACGTCGGCCTGCAGGTCAAGGGCGTCAGCTTCCCCGGCCATTTCCTGATGAAGCTGCGCCTGCCGCAGGGCGAGGTCGTGCTGGACCCGTTCAGCGGACGTTCGCTGGGGCGTGGCGAACTCGACGAGTTCCTCAGCCCCTGGCGCGAGCGTGCCGGCCTGATGCCGCAGGAGCCGATGTCGCTGGATGCCTTCCTGGGCACGGCGGCGCCGCGGCAGATCCTGGCGCGCATGTTGCGCAACCTCAAGCAGATCCACATGGACCAGCAGGACCTGCCCCGGCTGCTGGCGGTCCAGCGCAAACTCGTGGCGCTGCTGCCCGACGATCGCGGGGAGCGCGCGGAGCTCGAGCAGAGTCTGCAGCAGCTGCGCGATGCGGGTGGCGGACCCGCCACCCTCCATTGAGGGTGCACGACGGGGGAGGGGCGCCGGGCGACGCATAGAATCCCCCTCTTCCTGAGGGTGTGACCTCCCTGTTGCCGACCTCCGCGTCGCCGACGTCGCCCCGCCATCCAACGCTGAAGTGGTTTGAAGCAGATCCCGCTGTCGCTCGGTCCCGAGCCCGACTACACCTTTGACACGCTCCTCACCGGTGCCAACACCGCGGCCCTCACGCATGTGCTGGCGCTGGGGACTGGCTCGCCGCCGGTGTTCCTGTGGGGGCCGCCCGGCAGCGGCAAGACGCACCTGCTGCGCGCGCTCGCGCGCCACTGGCAGCAGGCCGGCGCGCAGGTCGGCTGGTACGACGCCGACACCCCGCTGCCCTGGGAACTGCCCACCCACCCCAGCCTGCTGCTGCTCGACGACGCTCAGCGCTTCGACCCCGGCCAGCAGCATGCGGCCTTCGCGCTATTCGTCGAGGCGGCCACGCTGGGGCTGGCGGTCGTCTCGACCGGTACCGCGCCGCCGGTGGACCTGGACCTGCGCGAGGACCTGCGCACCCGGCTCGGCTGGGGCCCGACCTTCGCGCTGCAGCCCCTGTCCGAGGCCGAGGTGCGCGCCGTGCTGCGCCGCGAGGCCGATCGGCGCGGCATCGCGCTGACCGACGACGTCATCGACTACCTGCTCACCCGCTACGCCCGCGACCTCAAGCACCTGATGACGCTGCTGGACGGGCTGGACGAATTCGCCATGGCCAGCAAGCGGGCGGTCACCGTGCCGCTGCTGCGCCAGATGCTCGCCGACCAGGGGGCGCACGCCTGAGGGCGCGACGCCGCCGGTTGCTTCGCTTTCAAGATCTTTCAAGGATTTCGACGTGGACCTGACCCTGTTCGACCTCGACGGCACGCTGATCCCGCAGGACTCGGACCACGCCTTCGGCAGCTACATGGTGGAGATCGGCTGGGCCGACGGCGCCGCCTGGGCCGCCCGCAACGACGGGTTCTACGCCGACTACCAGCGCGGGAACCTCGACCTGGACGAGTACGTCGAGTTCGCCACCTCGGTCTGGCGCGCCCGCCCGCTGGCCGAGGCCGAGGCGGCCCGCGCCGATTTCATGGCCCGGATCATCGCGCCGATGTTGCGCGACAATGCGCGCGCACTCGTGCAGCGCCACCTGGACGCCGGGGATCTGGTGGTCGTGGTGACGGCGACCAACGAATTCGTGACCGCGCCGATCGCCAAGGCCTTCGGCATCGACCACCTGATCGCCGTGCAGCTGGAGCGCGACGCGACCGGGTCGTTCACCGGGCGCGTGCACGGAACTCCGTCCTTCCAGGCGGGCAAGATCGTGCGCGTGAACGAATGGCTGGCGGCGCAGGGGCGCCGCTGGGAGGATTTCGAGCGCGTGCATTTCTACAGCGACTCGATGAATGACCTGCCGCTGCTGGATCGGGTCAGCCATCCGGTGGCGACCAACCCCACCTCGGCCCTCGAGGCGCTGGCGCGCGAGCGCGGCTGGCCGATACTGAAGCTGTTCGAATGATCAAGAAATTCATCAACAAGTTGTTGGGCAAGCCCGAAAGTACCGCCACGCCCCTGGGCAAGCGCGTGGAGATCGGCGCGGAGGAACACCGCATCGATCCGGCCCTGCTCGACGAGCGTGGCGTCAAGGTCGTCAAGGGACTGACCGACGCGGGCTACGAGGCCTTCATCGTCGGCGGCGCCGTGCGCGACCTGCTGCTGGGCCGCCGGCCCAAGGACTTCGACGTCGCCACCGACGCCACGCCGGAACAGGTGAAGAACCAGTTCCGACGCGCCTTCATCATCGGTCGGCGCTTCCGCATCGTCCACGTGGTCTACGGCCGCGGCCGCGAGCACGAGGTGATCGAGGTCTCGACCTTCCGGGCGCTGCTCAAGGAAGACGACGCCGAACAGGTGCAGGGCAACGAGAAGACGTCCAAGGGCGCGCTGGAGGGCAAGTCGCACGTCGTCGACGCGTCCGGTCGCGTGCTGCGCGACAACGTCTGGGGCCCGCAGATCGAGGATGCCGCGCGACGCGACTTCACCGTCAACGCGATGTACTACAACCCGGAGCGCGAGCTGGTGGTCGACTACCACGGCGGTCTGGCCGACGCCCGCAAGAAGGTGCTGCGGATGATCGGCGACCCCGAGACCCGCTACCGAGAGGACCCGGTCCGCATCCTGCGCGCCGTGCGCTTCGCCGCGAAGCTGGGCTTCACGATCGAGCCCAAGACCCGCGCGCCGATCGCCGTCATGGCGCCGCTGCTCGCGAACGTGCCGCTGTCGCGGATGTTCGACGAGATGATCAAGCTGCTGCAGACCGGCCACGCGCTGGCCAGCATCGACGAGCTGCGCAAGCAGGGCCTGGCGCGCGGCGTGTTCCCGATCCTGGACGCGGTGCTCGACAAGGACGGCGCGCTGCCGGACAACGTGCACGGCAAGTTCGTCCGCCTGGCGCTGGAAGACACCGACAAGCGGGTCGAAGAAGGCCGCTCGGTGGCGCCGAGCTTCATGCTCGCCTGCATGCTGTGGGGCGAAGTCCAGCAGCGCTGGACGCGCCTGATCGACGGCGGCGAAGGCGCGGTGGCGGCGCTGCAGCAGGCGATCGACCTGGTCTTCGACGCGCGCGTCGGGGACATCTCCGGTCGCGGCAAGCTCGCGGCGGACATGCGCGAAATCTGGATGATGCAGCCGCGCTTCGAGCGCCGCACCGGCAGCGGTCCGCACCGGCTGATCGAGCAGCCGCGCTACCGCGCCGGCTTCGATTTCCTGGCGCTGCGCGCCGAGGCGGGCGAGATCGATCCGGCCTTGGCCGACTGGTGGGAAGACTTCGCGCTGGGCACCGAGGACGAGCGTCGTGCGCTCCTCGAGCTGGCGCGCGAGACGCAGCGCCAGGGCGGTCCGCGCAGCAAGCCCAAGGCGGGTGGCGGCCGTGTCCACTCGGTGCCGCGCGGTGCGGTGAGCACGCCCTCGACGATGCCTGTCAGCGGTGAATCGGCGGCCGCGCTGCCGATCGATGCCGAAGCGGTCGACGCCGCGGAAGGCGAGGGCGGCGTGGGCCACCCCGCCAAGAAGCGCCGCCGTCGTCGCAAGCCGAAGGCGGCAGGCGGCGCGGGTCCGGCGGACACCGCCCCGTCCAACGACGAATGACCACGGCCTACGTCGGGCTGGGCGCCAACCTCGGCGAGTTGCGGCACACGCTCGAGGCGGCGCTCGCCGACCTGGCCGACGTGAAGGATCTGACCCTGGAGGCTGTCTCCTCCGCCTGGCGCAGCGCGCCGGTCGGCTGCGAAGGGCCCGACTTCCTGAACGCGGTCGCCCGCGTGACGACCACACTGCCGCCGCTGACGCTGCTCGCGGCACTGCAGGCCATCGAGTTGCGCCATGGGCGCGAACGGCCGTTCGTCAACGCGCCGCGGACACTCGACCTGGACCTGCTGCTCTACGGTGACCAGACCGTCGACCTGGATCGGCTCATCGTCCCGCATCCGCGGCTGCATCAGCGCGCCTTCGTGCTGCGCCCGCTGCTGGAGCTGGCTCCGACGCTGGACGCGCCGGGCCTTGGTAGACTGGCAGGCTACCTGCCGTCGGTCGCCGATCAGGTGGTCGAACGCGAGGACGCGCCCTTGCGCCTTCGCCGTCCCTGACGAGTCGAATCAACGTCCAAGCCTTTCGGGAGCTCGCCCCATGTTCGCAAGCGCCGCCGGCTGGCAGACGATCGTCCTGCTGACGCTGTCCAACGTGTTCATGACCTTCGCGTGGTACGGCCACCTGAAGGACCTGGCGGCGCGCCCCTGGTATGTCGCGGCGCTGATCAGCTGGGGCATCGCGCTGTTCGAGTACCTGCTGCAGGTGCCGGCCAACCGGATCGGCTACCAGGGCGGCTTCACGCTGGCGCAGCTCAAGATCACGCAGGAAGTGATCACGCTGGCGGTGTTCGTGCCCTTCTCGATGTTCTTCATGAACCAGCCGTTCAAGACGGACTACCTCTGGGCCGGTCTGTGCCTGATGGGGGCCGTCTACTTCATCTTCCGCAGCTGAAATTCCCGTCCCCCGGCGGGGCGAGGCAGACCCGCAGACGTCGGGGTGTGCGCAGGCCGTGGCTCCAACGGGCCATGGGGCGGCTACACTCGCGGGTTTTCCGTGACACGGAAATGAATCAATTGTGACGATCCGGCGCGGATCGCACGGCGCGGAGCCTCCCCCATGTTTTTCGGCAAGCTGCTGCCCCGAGAGGGCAATTTCTTCGAACTGTTCAATGAGCACGGCACGCAGATCGTCGAAGGCGCGCGCGCCTTCATGCTCATGATCCAGAACTACAACGACCTGACGCTGCGCGAGAAATACGCCGCCGAGGTGGACAAGGCCGAGCACCACGCCGACCGCGTCACCGCCGAGGTGAACCGGCTGCTGCATCGCACCTTCATCACGCCGATCGACCGCGAGCAGATCCACGGCCTGATCAACGCGATGGACGACATCCTGGACCTGCTGCAGGACTCCAGCGAGACGATGCAGCTCTACGACGTGCGCTCCATCCCCGAGGAGGTGCTGCGCCTGGGCGAGCTGTCGGCCAAGTGCTGCGAACGCGTCAAGCACGCCGTGACGCTGCTGCCCAAGCTGAGCGAGCCCAAGACCGCCGAAGCCGCCATCAAGGCCTGCGAGGAGATCGACAAGCTCGAGTCCGACGCCGACCGCGTGATGCGCGCCGCGATGTCCAAGCTGTTCCGCGAGCAGGAGGACGTGCGCGAGCTGATCAAGCTCAAGGCGATCTACGAGCAGCTGGAATCGATCTCCGACCGCTGCGAGGACGTCGCCAACCTGATCGAGGGCATCGTCCTCGAGAATTCCTGACCCGGTCCCGGAGCGTCTCCCATGGGAACGATGCACGTGGCCTTCTGGGTCGTGGCCATGCTCGTGGTGCTGGCCGTCGCCTTCGACTTCATGAACGGCTTCCACGACGCGGCGAACTCGATCGCCACGGTCGTGTCGACCGGCGTCCTCAAGCCGCAGCAGGCCGTGCTCTTCGCGGCCTTCTTCAACGTGATCGCGGTGCTGTTCTTCGAGCTGAAGGTGGCGGCGACGATCGGCAAGGGGTCGATCGACGCGTCCATCGTCGATCACCATGTGATCTTCGGCGCGCTGATCGGCGCGATCGCGTGGAACGTGATCACCTGGTTCTACGGCATCCCGTCGAGCTCGTCGCATGCGCTGATCGGCGGCCTCGTCGGCGCGGCGATCGCCAAGGCAGGCACCAAGGGTCTGATCATGAGCGGCATCGGCAAGACGGTGCTGTTCATCTTCGTCTCGCCGTTGCTGGGGTTCCTGCTGGGCTCGCTGCTGATGGTGGCCGTGGCCTGGGTGTTCAGACGCAGTTCGCCGCTGCGGGTGGACAACTGGTTCCGGCGGCTGCAACTGGTCTCGGCCGGGCTGTACAGCCTGGGCCATGGCGGCAATGACGCGCAGAAGACGATCGGCCTGATCTGGATGCTGCTGATCGCCTCCGGCTACGCGGGCGCCGGCGAACATTCGCCGCCGACCTGGGTCATCGTCGTCTGCTACCTGGCGATCGGCCTGGGCACCATGTTCGGCGGCTGGCGCATCGTCCGCACGATGGGGCAGAAAATCACCAAGCTCAAACCGGTCGGCGGCTTCTGCGCGGAAACCGGCGGCGCGATCACGCTGTTCCTGGCGACTTCCCTGGGCATTCCGGTGTCCACCACGCACACCATCACCGGCGCCATCGTCGGCGTGGGGTCGACGCAGCGCGCGTCGTCGGTGCGCTGGGGGGTGGCGGGGAACATCGTCTGGGCCTGGATCTTCACGATCCCGGCGTCGGCGTTCATCGCCGGGCTGTTCTACTGGATCAGCTTCACGCTGTTCTGAGCGCGGCGCGCTACTGGCTGATCTCGCGGGCGGCTTCGACCTGCGATTCGAAGTAGCGCTGCGCCGAGAAGGCGATCGTCGCCATCAGACAGGCGCCGCCCACCATCAGGCAGGCGATCACGCCCAGGATAGGCAGCCAGCCGGTCTTGCGCACCGGTTGTCCGGGGTTGAAGCGGTCGGCCCATCGTTCGTCGGGCATCAGGCCGTAGACGATGCCCGCCAGCATGCTCTGGGCGATCATCAGCCCGAGCAGCGGGATCAGGAACCAGGCGGCGACGTCGTCCTGGCCCAGCGTGTCCATGCGGTGCACACCATAGAGGCCAAGCAGCGTCGGCAGCGGATGCAGCCAGGCGAGCTTGTCGCTGAATCCGTGCAGGTAGAAACGATGCGCCCCGAGGCTGCCGAGCGCGAAGCTCAGCCAGGTGGCGACGGTCTTGGACTTGAGGTCCGCCGCGCCGCCGGCGTCGGGAGCGACGGCGCTCATGCGGCGGGCGTTTCGGCAGGCGCGGACGGGGCCGCCGGCGAGGCCGCCGCGGTCGCGGGCGTCGCACCGGTGGGCGAACTGGTGTCACCCTGACCCAGCTGGCGTTGCATCAGCACGACATCGAGCCATTTGCCGAACTTCCAGCCGGCGGCCTTCATGACGCCGATGTCCTCGAAACCGTGGCTGCGGTGCACGCCGATCGAGCCGAGGTTCTGCGAATCGCCGATCACGGCCACCATCTGGCGGGCGCCTGCCGCCTCGCAGCGGGCGATCAGTTCGGCCAGCAGCAAGCGGCCGACGCCCTGGCCCTGGGCCTGGGGGGACAGGTAGATCGAGTCCTCGACGAAGTAGCGGTAGGCCAGGCGCGGGCGGAAGTAGTTGGCGTAGGCGAAACCGAGCACCTGCCCGTCACGCTCCGCGATCAGGTACGGCAGGCTGCGGCTGAGGACCTCGGTGCGGCGGCGGCCCATCTCGGCGCGGTCGGGCACGTCGGTCTCGAAGGTGCCGGTGCCGTGCAGCACCGCGTGCTCGTAGATCTGCTGGATCGCGGCGATGTCGCCCTCCAGGCTGGGGCGGATCAGGAGGGGGGAGGAACTGCTGGTGGTTGTCGTCATTGGGGGAGGAGGACAAAGCGTCAAACGCGAGTTTATAATGCCGGGTTTTGGCGCTGGCCCCCGGGTGTGGCTGTCACGCTTCGAAGCTTCCTGATCCGGAGCTTGTGCGATGACAGTCCGGGGGCGTATCTACAGGGCCAGCTGTCGAACTTTCGTGGGGATCTTTCGCGACACACGCGTGCCCTTTGAAAAGTCGATTCAATTGTCTGCTTGCCCCTGTGTGTCTCCCTGGTGCGGTGGAACGCTCAAAACCTGAAGGATAGATCATGGTCGTTATTCGACTCTCCCGCGGTGGCTCCAAGAAGCGTCCGTTCTACAACATCGTCGTGACCGACAGCCGCAATCGTCGCGATGGCCGCTTCATCGAGCGCGTCGGTTTCTACAACCCCGTCGCCACCGGCAACGCCGAAGGCCTGCGCGTCGCCCAGGACCGCGTGTCCTACTGGGTCGGCACCGGCGCCCAGCTGTCGCCGGCCGTCGCCCGCCTGGTCGACGTGTCCAAGAAGTCGGCTGCCGCTCCGGCCGCCGCCGTCGCTGCCTAATCCTTCGGATCGCAGCAGATGAAGCAAGCGCCCGACGACGTCATCGAGAGTTCTCCGGCCTTTCCGGAGGACGCCATCGAGGTCGGGCGCGTGCTGGACGCCTGGGGCATCAAGGGCTGGCTGAAGATCCTCAGCCACTCCGCCGATGCCCAGGCGCTTTTCGCCTCTCGCCGCTGGTTCATGAAGCCGAGCGAGAAGGCCCTGCCGGGCAAGCCGCATGTCGTGCCCCCCGTGCTCAAGATTCTTTCCGTCCGCGACCATGCGGACGGCATCGTCGCCCAGGTCGAAGGTGTGGCGGACCGCAACGGCGCCGAGGCGCTCAAGGGTGCCCGCATCTTCGTCTCGCGCAGCGTGTTCCCGGACACCGGCGAAGACGAGTTCTACTGGGTCGACCTGATCGGCATGAGCGTCGTCAACAAGGACGGCCAGACGCTGGGCGAGGTGATCGACCTGATCGACACCGGCCCGCACTGCGTGCTGCGCATCCTGCCCGCCGGCAAGACCACGCCGGTCAAGCCGGACGAGGAAATCCTCATCCCGTTCGTGAACGCGTTTGTCGGCGATGTCGACAAGGCCGCGCGGGTCATCCCCGTGGACTGGGATCTGGACTATTGAAGCCGTCGGGCCCGATGCCCATGCGCTTCGACGTTCTCACCCTCTTTCCTGAACTCTTCGACCCCTTTCTGCGGGTCGGCGTGACGCGTCGCGCCTACGAGAGCAAGCAGGTCGATGTGCGCCTGTGGCAACTGCGCGATCACGCCGAGGACAACTACCGTCGCGTCGACGACCGGCCTTTCGGCGGCGGTCCCGGCATGGTCATGCTGGCCGCGCCGCTGGAGCGCGCGCTGGCGGCGGTGAAGGCCGATCGCGCGACCACGCATCCCGGTGCGCCGGCCGTCGTCCATTTCAGCCCGACCGGACGCAAGCTCGACCAGGCGCTGGCGCGTGAGCTCGCGCAAGGCGAGGGCGCGATCCTGCTCTGCGGCCGCTACGAAGGCATCGACCAGCGCGTGCTGGACCGCCACGTGACGATGGAGATCAGCCTCGGCGATTTCGTGCTGTCCGGCGGCGAGCTGCCGGCCATCGCGATGCTCGATGCGATCGCGCGTCTGCAGGACGGCGTGCTGAACGACGCCGCCTCGCACCAGCAGGACAGCTTCTCGGACGGGCTGCTGGACTGCCCGCACTTCAGCCGCCCGGAGGTCCTGGAGACGCCCGACGGCCCGTTGCCGGTGCCGCCGGTGCTGCTGTCCGGCCATCACGCCGAGATCGCCCGCTGGCGTCGCGAGCAGTCGCTGGCGCTGACATTGCGCCGCCGACCCGAGTTGATCGAGGCCGCGCGCCGCGACGGCAAGCTCGACAAGAAGGACGAGAAGTTCCTCGCGTCACTGCGCACTGCCCAGGGCGGGACGATCGCCAAGACGGGCGAAGTTTGACGATCGCCCGACCACGTCTATAATCGCGGGTTTTTCCGATCCTCTACTGGGCTGATGGGGCAAGGGCGGTGCTTTGACACCGTTGGTTGAATCCCCACGCGGGCGGCGCCGAAGAATTCATTCGATGGCGGCCAGACCTGGAATCATCCTGATTCGCGCCGGCAAGATCACAGGAGATCCTCGTGAATCTGATCCAAACCCTCGAGCAAGAAGAAATTGCTCGCCTGAACAAGACCATCCCCGCTTTCGCTCCTGGCGACACGGTGATCGTCAACGTGAACGTCGTCGAAGGCACCCGCAAGCGCGTGCAGGCCTACGAAGGCGTCGTGATCGCCCGCCGCAACCGCGGTCTGAACTCCAACTTCATCGTCCGCAAGATCTCGAGCGGCGAAGGTGTTGAGCGGACGTTCCAGCTGTACAGCCCGCTGATCGCTTCGATCGAAGTCAAGCGCCGCGGCGACGTCCGTCGCGCGAAGCTGTACTACCTGCGTCAGCGTTCGGGCAAGTCGGCGCGCATCAAGGAAAAGCTGGCCATCAAGTCGGCCTGATCCTCGGCGCAAGCCACCCCCAAAGCCGCTCCAAGGCCCTGCCCGGAGCGGCTTTGTCGTTTCTGGCGTCCAATCGGGGCTTCGCGCCCCGAGCGCCCACGAACAAGTCCGGCACACCGGACGACCCTGCCGCATGCCGACGCCTCCTTCCAGCCGTCCCGCCAGCCGTCCAGCCATCCAGGATCCCCGCGCCATCCCCGTCACCGGCACCGATGCGCATCTCCCCGCCGTCCCCCGTGAGCGTCTGACCCCGGGCTGGCTGCGTGAGCGCTTCCTGCACCCGCTGAGCATCGACCCGGAGCTGCCCGGCGACGGCGGCCTCTTCCCGGGCCGCACGACGACGCAGGCCGCGGTGCTCATCCCGCTGGTGCAGCGCGCCGAAGGCCTGCACGTCCTGCTGACGCAACGCACGGCGCATCTGCGGGACCATGCCGGCCAGATCAGCTTCCCCGGCGGCCGCGCCGAGCCGGAG
Organism: Mitsuaria sp. MSU3D; assembly: GCF_056867975.1. Taxonomy (NCBI): domain Bacteria; kingdom Pseudomonadati; phylum Pseudomonadota; class Betaproteobacteria; order Burkholderiales; family Sphaerotilaceae; genus Roseateles; species Mitsuaria sp. MSU3D. The sequence continues at coordinate 564,409 of NZ_CP200314.1, forward strand.
GACGGCTCGCCCGAGCGCACGGCGCTGCGCGAGGCGGAGGAGGAGATCGGCCTCGACGAGCGCTACGTGGACCTGATCGGCCAGCTGCCTGTCTATCGCACGGTGACAGCCTACGAGGTCACGCCGGTGGTGGGTCTGATCCGTCCGGGCTTCTCGCTGCGGCTGGATGCCTTCGAGGTGGCGGAGGCGTTCGAGGTCCCGCTGGAGTTCCTGATGAACCCCGCGCACCACCAGCGCCACACCTTCGAGTACGACGCGGGCGACGCGACCGGGGAGGCCGCCAGCGACAACGGTCCCCTGAAAGGCCGACGGCAGTTCCTGTCGATGCCGTGGACGGGGCCAGGTCTTGCGGTGTCGAACGTGGACCCCGACGTGACGCTGACGGCGGGCGCTTCGAAGGAGTTCTTCATCTGGGGGGCGACCGCCGCGATGTTGCGCAATCTCTACCGCTTCCTGCAGGTCTGAGCCACGGCAGGGGGCAGGGGGACACCGATCCCTCTTCGGCGGGTGTGCGGGCCGCTATCATCCCGGGCCATGAACTTCTTCGCGGTCTTGCTGGCGCTGGTGTGCGAGCAGCTCAAGCCTCTGCCGCACGGGAATCCGGTCCACCAAGGCATGATCGCCTGGGTGCGCTGGACCGGGCGCAACTTCGACGCGGGCCGGTCGCACCATGCGGCCGTCGTGTGGACGATCACCGTCGTCGGTCCGGCCCTGCTGGTCGGGGCGATCTACGCGCTCGTGCGGCCCTACAGCCTGCTGCTTTCGCTGGCGATGGACGTGCTGGTGCTCTATCTGACGCTGGGTTTCCGCCAGTTCAGCCACTACTTCACCGACATCCGTGACGCGCTGGAGCGTGGCGACGAGCTCGAAGCCCGCCGCCTGCTCGCCGAGTGGCGTCACCTCGACGCCAGCGAGCTGCCGCGTACCGAGCTGCTGAGGCACGTGCTGGAGCACTCGCTGCTTGCCGCACACCGGCATGTCTTCGGGGTGTTCTTCTGGTTCGTGCTGTTCTCGACGCTGGGCCTGGGCCCGGCGGGCGCGGTGCTGTACCGGATGGCTGAATTCGCCGGCCGCTACTGGGCCTTCAAGAGCCGCACGCTGGACGCGCCGACCAACGAGCGCCTGATGGAGCTCTCGCGCAAGCTGTTCGGGATGATCGACCACATCCCTGCGCGCCTGACGGCGACGGGCTTCGCGATCGTGGGCAACTTCGAGGAGGCGGTGAGTTCCTGGCGTCGCGACTCGGCGCTGTGGGCCCACGACAACGAGGGGATCATCCTCGCTTCCGCCGCGGGTGCCGTCGGCGTGCAACTGGGCGGCAGCGCCGCTCCAGGCGTCACGCCCGACCGCAGCAAGACCTTCGAATCTGGCGGCGACATGGATGCGACGCGGGCGGAAGGTTCCACCGGTGGTGTCCCACCGCAACTGGGTCACCTGCAGAGCGTGGTCGGCCTCGTCTGGCGCTCGGTTGTCTTGTGGATGATGCTGCTGGCCCTACTGACGCTGGCGAACCTGGTGGGCTGAGCGCGCCTTCCGCGCGCAGACGATCTCCAGAGCTTGGCCGGGTCCGGCGGCGAAGCCGAGCGTTCCAAAACTGACTTGAGCGCCGTCTGTCCGAGCGGCGCGAACCGCAGGTGAGCAAAGCGAGTTGGCGCGCCCGCGAGGCCCGAGCCGCCGGACCCGGCCAAGCTCTGCGCACGCCCCAACCGGAAGTTCAAGCGTCCCGCACATCGGCCAGCACCTGCTGGCCGAAGTCCTTTCTGGCGAGGAACTTCAGCACCTGAGCCGCGGTGTCCCCGGCGCTGGCCAACTGGCCTTCGGCCTTGAAGGCGGCAAAGCGATCCCGGTCCGGGAACTTCGACGAATCGCCCCCGCGCAACTGGGCCTGCATGTCGGTGTCGATGATGCCGGGCGCCAGCGAGACGACGCGCGCGGCGCGTTCCCCCTTGGCTGCCTTGTGTTCCTCGTCCAGCGCCATGGCGCGGCTGAGGTTGTCCATGCCGGCCTTGGCCGCGCAATAGAGCGCGCTGCCGGCCATCGCGCGGCGGCCCAGGCCGGACGAGATGTTCAGCACCTTGCGCTCGGCGGGCCAGTCGCGGGTGGCATCGAGGAAGGCCGCGCTCATCAGCACAGTCGCCTCCAGGCCGACGCGCAGCGCGGCGGACAGTGTCTCCAGCGACTCTCCGTCGATGGGGCCGGGCGTGGTGACGACGCCGGCGTTGTTGATCAGCGTCGCGGTGGTCCATTCGCGGGGCTGCGTGCGCAGCCAGTCGGCCAGGCGCTGCGCGATCGCCAGCGGGCTCGACAGATCCGCCTGCCATTGCTGCAGCGGCAGACCGCGCTCATGGGCGAAACGCTCCAACGCCTCGCTGCGTCCCCGGGCGATGCCGATGACCAGATGACCGGCCTCGAGCGACTGGCGCGCCAGCGCCTCGCCCAGGCCGCGCGAGCTGCCGGTGATGATCGTGAGGGAATGAGCTTGGGAAGAGTCGGTGGACACGGTCGAGGACATTGGGAATGCTCCTTGGGCGGATGGCGGGATGCACGCTCAGAAATCGGGCGGCGAATGCAATGAAAGCGGCGGCGCATCGAGCACCGCCGGCAGGTTGAGGTCCCGTGCATGCAGCAGCAGGCGGGGTGCCTGCGCGAGGACCTCCGGCGGCGCGTACAGCGCGTCGCCGAGGATGGGATGACCGGCGGCCAACAGATGCACGCGCAGCTGGTGCGAGCGCCCGGTGACCGGCTCAAGCTCGACGCGCGTGGTGCGCGCCGCGACATCGCGATCGAGCACCCGCACGCGGGTCAGGCTGGGTTTGCCGCGCTCGTGGTCGACCATCTGCCGCGGGCGATTCGGCCAATCGACGATCAACGGCAGGTCGATCTCGAACGCGTCGCGTTCGACGAGGCCCGCCACCACCGCCTCATAGCGCTTGTCGACGAGCCTCGCGGCGAAGGCCTCGCTGAGCGCGCGCTGAATCGCCTCGCCGCGCGCGAAGACGATCAGGCCGGAGGTCGACTGGTCCAGCCGATGCACGATCAGCGCATCCGGAAATTCAGCGGCCACGCGCGCCCAGGCGCAGTCCTGCTTGTGCTCGCCTCTGCCGGGTACGGACAGCAGGCCCGACGGCTTGTCGACGACGACGCGCCATCTGTCCGCATGGACGATGGTTAGTGCCGCCAGGGTCGGATCAATCATCGAGGCATCGTTGAAGCATCATCAGGAATCACCCAACGTCGTTGCAGCTCAGAACTGGTGGATCCATCCGGACTGCTGCGCCGACTGCGGATTCGATCCTGCCGCGCTGACCGCTTCGAGCGATTGCGCCGCGGGCACGCCCAGCCGCTTCAGCACGCAAGCGGCCATCGTGCCGGTGCGGCCCATGCCGGCGGCGCAATGCAGCAGCACGCGGTCGCCCATGCGCAGGCCTTGCGCGATGTGCTCCACACCCTGCCGGAACGCCGCACTGTCCGACGCGAGACCGAAATCGCGCATCGGCACATGCAGCCAGCGGAAGGGCAGCCGGCCCTCGGCGATCGCCTTGTGATACGGCGGCGAGAGCTCGGCGACTTCCTCGAGCGGGTTGAGGCAAACCACCATGTTGAGCTGATTCAGGCGCGCCTCGTCGAGGAAGGCGCCCCAGGACTCGCGGCGGCCCGGCATCGACTGCAGCCACAGCCGGCCCGGGATGGCGTCGGGGAGGGGGAGGGGTCGGAAAGCCATGCCCCCGATTGTCGGGTCTCCCTGCTGGAGGCGATGTTAATCAACTAAAAGTTTATTAATTTGACGGGCGGCGCGATCATCGCGGCATGGCGTTCAGCGCCTCGTTCGACGCCCCGCCGAAGCAAGGCTCGAAGTCACAACAACGCAAGCGGAAGGAGCTCGCCATGATCAGGATCCAGGGACTCGACCATCTCGTGCTGCGCGTGCGCGATCTGCCGGCGGCGCTGCACTTCTACGTGGACCTGCTGGGTTGCACCGTCGAGCGGCGTCAAGAGGAGATCGGGCTGGTGCAGTTGCGCGCGGGCGCGCAGTTGATCGACCTCGTGCCGCTGGACGGCAAGCTCGGCCGTGTCGGTGGCGCAGGCCCGGGCGCGGAGGGGCGCAATGTCGACCACTTCTGCCTGCGCGTCGAGACGCTCGACGAGCCCGCGCTGCGTCGCTGGCTGACGTCGCAAGGCGTCACCGTCGACACTTACGGCTCGCGCTACGGCGCGGAGGGCGACGGACCGTCGCTGTACCTGTTCGATCCCGACGGCAATGCCCTCGAGCTCAAGGGCCCGCCCTGGCCGGCGGGGCTGCACGAGGCGCTGGACCAGTCGGTGAAGTTCGGCCCCATGTACGGCACCGAGGCGCTGCCGCTCTTCAACCACTTGCCGATGGCGCTCGGCGCGCTGGCTCGGCTGGGCGCGCCGCGCGAATCGCTGCAACGGCACATCGACCATTGGGCGCCGCTGTCACGCGTCGCGGACGATGACGGCGTGCCGCCGCCCTCCGTCGAGGACGCGCTGCGCCGCGTGCTGGCCGCGCCCGAAGCGCAGGCTTTCCATGTCGCGATCCGGCTCGCCTATGCGCTGCAGTCGGGGCATCGTCAGGAGCTCGACGCGGCGCTGAGGACGACGATCGGGCTGAAGAGCCCGCTCGGCGCGCCGGTGCCGGCGGGGCAGGGGCGTGAAAGCCTTCGTGAAGTCATCGATGCGGTGCGTGCCGATCCCGCGCTCGCCATGCCGGCGATGCCGGGCACGCTGATCACGACGCGGATGCAACATGCCGCGACGCTGCCGGGCTTCGACGGCTACGTGGAGCGCCCGCGATTGACGCTCGATGCGCTGGCGGAAGCCTCGCTGGCCGCGTACCTGTCGCGGCACCAGTTCGCCTCGTTGCACCTGGTGACGGGCACGCATGCGCTGCGCGTGCTGCTGGAGGCCGCCGCCTCACGCGGCCTGGCGGTCGACGAGGGCCAGGTCTTGCGCACCGTCTGGCGCGCGTGGCTGGGCACGTATCTGTCGGAACTGCGTCCGGCGCCGGCCTGGGCGCTGGTCCACGCGGGACCCGCGACGGAGGACGACTGGACGCGCGAGCTGCCCGCGCTGCACGCGTCGATGAACGACCACCGCATCAAGGTCGCCGACGCCGCGCGCGAGGAATGGCGCCATCGCGGCTGGCCCGGCTATGCCTTGTGTCTGCGCCGCGAAGGGGCCGCACAATGAGCGCCGTGCTGTCTTCCTCCGAGTCCTCCGCGACTGCCACCTCGCCGGCGCCGCTGCGCCATCCGCATCTGCTGCTCTGGGCCGTCTGCGCGCTCGCGCTGATGAGCACCGCCGGCGTCGCGCTGCCGTACCCGATCCTGGCGCCGATCTTCGTCAGCGGGCCGGTCGACGACTTCACCCATTTCCTCGGCCTGCGGCCGGAGCTGCTGATGGGCCTGGCGCTGGCGGTGAACCCGGCCGGCATCCTGGTCGGCAGCCTGGTGATCGGGCCGATGTCCGACCGCTACGGCCGGCGCCGTGTGCTCAGCGTCACCATCACCGCGACGCTCGTCGGCTACGGGCTGAGCGCTTTCGCGCTGGCGTCGCGGGACTATCCGCTGTTCGTGCTCTCGCGTTTCGCGACGGGCCTGACCGAAGGCAACGTCGCCGTCGTGCGGGCGCTGCTGGCCGACTGGCATCCGCAGCTCGAGCGCACGCGCAGCTTCGCCTGGCTCAACGCGAGCCTCTACATCGGCTGGCTGGTCGGGCCGCTGCTCGGCGGCCTGACGCTGCCCTGGGGCGAGGCGGTGCCCTTCATCGTGGCGGCCGTCGTGATCCTGCCTTGCCTGGTGCTGCTCGGCTTCGGGCTGCCCGACGACCGGCCGACCGCCAAGCCCGAAGGCGGGATGCTCGCCGCGATGCGGCGGCAGCAGTCGCTGGGGCTGATCGCCCAGGATCCCGTGTTGCGCCACCTCGCGCTGCTGCAGCTGGCGTACACGCTGGGCGTCAACGCGCTGTACGAGTTCGCGCCGCTGTGGATGCTGCAGCAGGCGGGGCTGGACAGCCGCGGCATCGCGCTGGTCACCGCGGTGCAGTGCGCCGCGATGACGGCGGCCAGCATCTTCGCGGCGCGCATCGGCTCCGGGCCGACGCCGCTGCACCGCGCGGCGCGTTTCGCGGTCGTCGCGGCGATCGGGCTGCTGGCCTTGAGCCTAGCGCCCTCCTGGCTGGGACTTGCGTTGATCCCGTTGCTGGGGGTGCCGCTCTCGTTCTACAACGCGCTGATGCCGGCATGGATGTCGGAGCGCTTCGCCGCGCATGGCCAAGGCCGCGTGATGGGCCTGCTGACGACGGTCTTCTGCCTGTCCAACACCTTGATCGCGCTGATCGGCGGCGCGCTGGGCATGCTGTCCGCGCGCTGGATCATGCTGCTGGGCGGCACGATGTGCTTGGGCGCGGCGATCGGCTTCATCCGCTTCGCGAGGCGCCACTCATGAGTCAAGGGAACGAGGACCGGCTGCTGTTCGAGCTCAAGAGCCGCGGCCCGCAGGCGGCGGCCGCGCTGGCGGCAACCGTCGCCATCACGCCGATGGGCGCGCACAAGCTGCTGGCGCGCCTGGAGGAGCAGGGACTCGTCGTCGCGCAGGACGATCAGCGCGGCGAGGCCGGACGGCCGCGCAAGCTGTGGTCGTTGACGGCGGCGGGCCACGGGCGTTTCCCGGATCGGCATGCCGATCTCACGGTGCAACTGATCCAGCAGGCGCGCGCGGTCTTCGGCGAGGCGGGGCTCGATCAGTTGATCGGCGCTCGAGAGCGCGACAGCGAGTTACGCTACCGCGCCGCGATCGAGCGGTGCCGAACGACCGGCGACCGTGTGCGCGAACTCGCTCGGCTGCGCGCCGAGGAAGGGTACATGGCCCGCGCCGAGCGTGTCGGCAAGGACTGGTTGTTGGTCGAAGACCATTGCCCGATCTGCGCCGCCGCACAGAGCTGCCAAGGCTTCTGCCGCTCGGAGCTGGCGCTGTTCGAGCGCTGCCTGGGGCCCGGACTTACCGTCGAGCGCACCGAGCATCTGCTGGCCGGCGCGCGGCGCTGTGCCTATCGGATCAGCGCGGTGTAGTGGACTGCAGAGTCCGCTGGCCCTCACCCCCACCCTCTCCCGCAAGCGGGAGAGGGAGCAAGAAGGGCGCCAATGTCACGAGACGATGTAGGCCGCGGCGCCGGTGGCCAGCAGTCGGCCCTGCTCATCGGTGAACGCCATCCGCGTGTTGGCGACGCGGCTGCCTAGCCGCATCACCTCGGCCTCGCAGCGGAAGAGGGCGCCGATGGCGGGCCGCAGGTAGTCCACGCGCAGGTCGATCGTGCCGAGCTTGGCGAAACGCTGCAGCCGTTGCTGCGGCGCTTCGTCGAGATGTCGCGCGCCGATCGCCGCCATCACCGCCAGGCCGCCCATCGAATCGAGCGTTGCGCTGATCACGCCGCCGTGCAGCCGGTTGTGGGCGTAGTGCCCGACCAGGTCCGGCCGCATGGGAATGTGGGCCCGCACGATCTCGTGCTGCAGTTCGTCGATCTTCACGCCGAGCACCTGGTTGAAGGTGATCAGCTTTTCGAAGATCTCGCACAGGGCGGTGGTGAACTCGGGCTCGAAGGGGCTCTTCACGTCGGTCATGGGCGCGGACCATAACGCAAGGCCGCGCGCGGCAGGAGAGCGCTCGCCCTAATCCGCGCGGACAAGCACGCCGTGTATGCGCCGCTCCCCTTGAGCCGCGTCAGTCCACGCGTGCTCCCGACGCCTTCACGATCGGCTCCCATCTGGCGATGTCCTGCTTCAGCATCGCCGCCAGCGCGGTCGGGCCGCCGCTGAGCGGCTCCACGCCCAGCGCCTTGAGCTTGGCCAGCGCATCGGGCGCGTTCATCACCGAGCTCACGTCCTCGGACAGCTGCTTCGTGATCGCGTCCGGTGTCCCGTGGAGGGCGAAGAGTCCGACCCAGAGCTCACCCGCGAATCCCGGGACGACCTCGCCGATCGCGGGGACGTCCGGCAGCGCGGAGGAACGCTTGGGCGAGCTCACGCCGAGCGCGACGAGCTTGCCGGCGCGCACGAACTCGAGGCACGACGGCAGGCTCGCGAAACCGACGCTCACCTGACCGCCCAGCATGTCGGTCAACGCGGGCCCGACGCCCTTGTATGGCACATGCTCGAGCTGCAGTCCGGCGGAGCGGTTGAGCATTTCGCCGAGCAGGTGGTTCAACGAGCCGTTGCCGGCCGACGCGTACTGGTAGGACGGGCTCTTCGCCTTGGCTGCCGCGATGAAGCCCTTGAGGTCCCGCGCCGGGAAACCCGGGTGGACCACCAGCACGTTGGGCACGACGCCGATCGGCGCGATGGGATCGAAGTCCTTCACGGGGTCGAAGCCGATGCGCCGGTACAGCGCCGGATTGATCGCCTGCGTGCTGCTGATCGTCAGCAGCAGCGTGTAGCCGTCCTTCGGCGCGCGTGCCGCGAGCTCGGTGCCGATGTTGCCGCCCGCGCCGGCGCGGTTGTCGATGTTGAAGACCTGGCCGTATTTCTCGGTGAGCTTCTGCGCCAGGATGCGACCCACCGCGTCGTTGGTGCCCCCTGGAGCCTGCGGCACGACGATGGTCACCGGCTTGCCGGGATAGGCCTGCGCCCGCGCGGCGGGCACGACCGCGTTCAAGGCGGAAAAGGCGGTGAAGGCGCAGAACTCTCGCTTCGTCAGCATGACGTTGTCTCCTGTTGTTGTCTTGGGGTCGGGGTCGTCCGGGGCCGCGGAACGCCGAAGCGGCGAGTGCGCTCAGCCGTCGCCGAGGGGGCTGAGGCCGGCCTCGATGAGCAGAGCCTTCGCGCGCAGGACCACCGGCTTGTCGATCATCAGATCGCCGAGCTTGGTGGCGCCGAGGCCGTCGCGATCGGCGATGTCGAAGGCGGCGACGATGGCGCGCGCCTGCGCCACCTGCTCGGGCGTTGGCGTGTAGCAGGCGTTGATCGCGTCCACGAACTTCGGATGCACGACCACCGCGCCGCGGAAGCCGAGCGAGCGGGCCTGCTGCAGCAGTGCTTCGAAATCCTCGACGTTGCCGAGGTTGGCGATCGAGCCGACGAAGCCCACGGGCAGCACGCCGGCCGCGCGCGCCGCGTACAGCACCATCAGGCTCGGCGTGAGCAGCGCCTGGGGCGTCGGAAGACCGCCGACGTCGAGCGAGAAGTCCTCGCTGCCCAGCATCATGGAATGCACGCGCGGCGAGGCCGCGGCGATGTGGTGGAGCCGTGGCAGCGCGGCCGCGGACTCGATCTGCAGCAGGAAGCGGACCCCGCCCGCCGGCAGACCGGCCGATCGTTCGAGTTCGTCGACGACGCCGGCCAGCAGCTGGACATCGCGGGCGTGCTCGACCTTCGGCAGCACCAGCAGGCGCAGGCCCGGCGACACGGCGGCGCGCAGGTCGTCGATGGCGGTGTTCAGCGCGCCGTTGACGCGCACCGCAGCGGCCTTGCCGCTCGCGTGCACGCGTCCGATCGCGGTCGCCACGCCGGCACGCGCGGCCGCCTTCCTGCTCGGATGCACGCCGTCCTCGAGATCCAGGATCACGACGTCGGGCGTCTTGTTCAAGGCGCTTTGAAGCAGACGCTCGTTGTCGGCGGGGACGAACAGGTAGGACCGGTAGAAGCGGTGCGACGGAGCGGTCGATGTGGTCGATGTGGTCGATGCGGGGCGGGCGTTCATCACTGGTCCTTCAGCCATTTGTCGTTGTCCTGGCCGAGCGCCGGTGCGGGTCGGCGCACCGGCGGACGCGCGCCGTTGATCTTGAAGGGCACGGCGTGCACGGACACCGTGCGGCCGTCCGGCGTCTGCGCGTCCAGCAGCAGTTCGCGCTCTCGCACGTAGGGGTGCTGGAGCAGGTCCTCGATGTCGCAGACCTCGCCGGCGGTGATGTCGCGTTCCTCGAAGAAGGCCAGCGCTTCGGCCAGCGTGAGCGTCGACAGGTGCCCCTGGATCAACTCGTCGAGCGCGTCGATGTTGGCGAGCCGCGCCTCGTGCGTGGCGAAGCGTTCGTCCTTCAGGGCCTCGGGCTTCCCGATGCCGGCGAAGAGCCGCTGCAGCGTGCCCGCCATGCCGGCGGACAACGCGACCCAACGCCCGTCCTTGGTCGCGTAGACGTTGCGCGGTGCATGCGTCGGCGAGCGGCTGCCGGACCGTTGCGTGGCCTGGCCGGTGAGCTGGAACTCGGAGGCCTGCGGGCCGAGCATGGAGAACAGCGGCTCGAAGAGCGAGAGGTCGATCTCCTGGACCGTCGGCGAGGGATGGGCGCGCTGGCGATGCAGGGCGGCCAGCGCGGCGGTCGCTCCGTGCAGGCCCGCCACCGAGTCGGCGAGCGAGAAGGGCGGCAGCACCGGCGGCCGGTCCGCATGGCCGTTCATCGCGGCGAAGCCGCTCATCGCCTCGATCAGCGAGCCGAAGCCGCCTTTCTTCGCGAACGGGCCCGTCTGTCCCCAGCCGGAGATGCGGACCACGATCAGGCGCGGGTTCAGCCGCTGCAGCGCGTCGATGCCCAGCCCCATCTTCTCGAGCGTGCCGGGACGGAAGTTCTCGACCAGGATGTCGGCGCGCGTGATCAGCGACCTCAGCGAGGCCATGCCGTCGTCCGAGCGCAGGTCCAGCGCGACGCTGTCCTTGTTGCGGCTGTACTCCATCCAGTAGGTGCTCACGCCCTGGCGCTGCCAGGCGCGCAGGTCGTCGCCACGCTCCGGCGACTCGATCTTCACGACCGACGCGCCGAGATCGGCGAGCACATGCGTCAGCACGTTGCCCGACACCAGCCGCGACAGGTCGATCACGACGACATCCGACAGCGGCTGGCGCTCGTCGGAGAGGGAGGGCTCAAGGCTCATGGAGGCGCTTCCTTTCATGGAAGCAGCCTACGGATGCGCGCCGTCGCTGGGAAATACGGATGTCGGCTAGGCGCTAGTCGGATCCGGACTAGCGGGCGTGCGGAGACGCGTTACGCCAGCGTCGCCGGCCATTGCCCGGTCAGCACGAGTTCCCGGATCACTTCATCGACGAGATCGCTCACCGCGCGTGCCGCGGGCCCTGGCGAGCGGGTCAGCGCGAAGCAGCTGCAGATGGTTCGCCGGATTTCCGGATCGCGGATCACGGCCTGGCGCAGGCGACCCTGGCGCAGTTCCTCGCTCACCGAGCCCGGCGAGAGGATCGTGAACGCGAGCCCCGCGGCGACGGCGCTCTTGACTGCGGGCAGCGAGTCGATCTCGGCCACCACGTCGAGCTCGACGCCATGGGCCCGGCAGGCCGCGTCGATGATGCGCCGCAGCCCGTGCTCCGTGTTGGGCAGGATCATGGGAAAGCGGCTCAGCTCGCGCAGCGCGAGCTCGCGCCCCAGCGGCTGCGCGCCGGCACCCGCGGCGCCCACCAGCACCAGCTGCTCCGTCAGCAGCTGCCGTTGCGACAACCATGGCTCCTGGCGGTCTTCGAACAGGATGCTGAGTTCCAGCCGCCCCGCCTGCAGCCATTCGCGCAGGAAGCCGCTGTGGCTCTCGACGATGCGCAGCCGCACGAGCGGCAGCCGCGTCCGCACCAGGCGCAGCAGCGGCACCGTCGCCGCCAGCGCGACGGTCGTGGGCAGGCCCAGGATGACCTCGCCGGCGAGGTGCTGTCCGTCGGCCAGCACCGAGGCCTTGGCGGCCTCGAGTTCCGCCAGCACCTTGCGCGCCTGCTCGACGAAGCGGCGGCCGTTGTCGGTCAAGGCCATGCCGCGGCTGGAGCGGATGAACAGGGGCGCGCCGAGTTCCTCCTCCAGCGCGACGATGTGCTGGCCGAGCGCGGGCTGGGCCAGGTGCAGCAGCCTGGACGCCTTCAGCAGGCTGCCGGCGTCGGCGACGCCGATCAGATACCTCAGCTGGCGCAGTTCCACGAGATGATCTCCAGAGGCCGCTCAGGGTGCGGCCCCTCACACCATACCGAAGTGCGCGCCGTGTGGTCTGACGCCGATGCGCCAATCGCGCACCGGGCGCCTTGGCACAATGCGCGGCATGAGCGACACGACTTCCCCCGCGACTTCCACGGCAGGCGACACCGCCCGTCCCGACGGTTTCCTCCGCGTGCGCGCCGCGTTGCGCGCGCTGTCCCACGAACACGAGCCGCGTTGGCTCGAGGTCTCGGCCCGCAGCTCGCAGGAGGCGGCCGACGCCCTCGGCGTCGCGCTGGGGCAGATCGCCAAGAGCGTCGTGTTCAAGCGCAAGTCCGACGGCGCGGCCGTGCTGGTGATCGCCTCCGGCGACAAGCGCGTCGACGAGCGCAAGCTCGAGCTCCACACCGGCAAGCTCGGCCGCGCCGATGCCGACTACGTGAAGGCGAGTACCGGTTTCTCGATCGGCGGCGTGTCGCCACTCGGCTTCCAGCCGGCGGAGGAGGGCGCCGCCCCGCAGCTGTTCATCGACCAGGAGTTGTTCCGCTTCGACGCGATCTGGGCCGCGGCCGGCCATCCGAACGGCGTGTTCCTGATGACGCCGCAACAGCTGGTCGCGCTGACCGGCGCGCCGGTGATCGAGGTCGCGCAGTGAGCGACGTCGCCCGCACGCCTGAAGGCCGCGTCGCCTCGCCCTGCATCAACATCTGCAAGATGCATGAGCCCACCGCGCTGTGTCGCGGCTGCGCGCGCACCATCCCCGAGATCGCCGGCTGGAGCAAGTCGGACGACGAGTCGCGCATCCGCCTGCTCGCGCTGCTGCCCGAGCGCCGCGCGCTGCTGATCGCGCACGGCGCGCTTGCCACCGAGCCGCTGCCCAAGGTCTGAACGGAGCGACGATGGTCACGATCGATTTCTACTTCGACCCGATCTCGCCGTATGCGGCGCTCGCCTTCGAGCGGCTGCCCGAGGCGCTGGCCGGTCGCAGCGTCGCGGTCCGCTACGTGCCCATCCTCTTCGGCGCGATGCTGAAGGCGCTCGACCACAAGGGCCCCGCCGAGATCCCCGGCAAGCGCGACTGGACCTACCGCCAGGTGTCGTGGCTCGGCCACCGGCTCGGCGTGCCGCTGGACCTGCCGGCGGCGCATCCTTTCAATCCCTTGCCCTTGCTGCGCCTGTTGTGGGCCACCGCGCCAAGCGCCCACGACGGACTCGGGACGCCGGGCCGCTACGCGGTCGAACGCGTCTTCCACCATGTCTGGCGCGGCGGGCTCGACGCGGCGGATGCGCAGCGCCTGGCCGAACTGACGGCGGACCTCGCGCCGATGCGCGATCCCGCCTCGGCCGAGGTCAAGGCCGCGCTGCGCGGGGCCACCGATGCCGCCGTCGCGCGCGGCGTCTTCGGCGTGCCGACGATGGCCGTCGACGACAAGCTGTTCTGGGGCCTCGACGCGATCGAGATGCTGACCGGCTACCTCGATGGCGACACGTGGTTCGACGGTCCCGCGTGGGACGCGGCGCGGACCTTGCCGGTGGGCATCCAGCGCGGCTGAGCGCGGGCGGTCGTCGAGACGACGACGAGGTCGCTTCGCCCTCGAATGTCGCCGTAGGGACATACCCTCTGATGCGGCGCGCAGGCACCGAAATTCCGCATCGAGAAATGCGAAGCGAGGGTTGCACCCGGGTTTGTCAGCCTGAGGCAAGCAAGTCGTCAGAAACGGGTCAGAGCGCGCTCGGATAGTCGCTCCCCAAGGGCCATCGGTCGATGGCTCTGGGAAATCCCGAGGAGACAATCCCATGGCAACTGCAAGCGCAGTGACCACCAATGCGCCGATGACGGCCGAAGAGAAGAAGGTGATCTTCGCCTCTTCGCTGGGCACGGTGTTCGAGTGGTACGACTTCTACCTGTACGGCTCGCTCGCCGCGATCATCGGCAAGCAGTTCTTCACCGGCCTGGATCCGACGGCGCAGTTCATCGCGTCGCTGATGGCGTTCGCGGCGGGCTTCATCGTGCGTCCGTTCGGCGCGCTGGTGTTCGGCCGTCTGGGCGACATGATCGGCCGCAAGTACACCTTCCTGGTGACGATCCTGATCATGGGCCTGTCGACCTTCATCGTCGGCGTGCTGCCCACCTATGACACGATCGGTCCCGCCGCGGCGGTGATCCTGGTCGGCCTGCGCCTGCTGCAAGGCCTGGCACTGGGCGGCGAATACGGCGGTGCCGCGACCTACGTCGCCGAGCACGCCCCGCACGGCAAGCGCGGCGCGTACACGTCGTGGATCCAGACCACGGCGACGCTGGGCCTGTTCCTGTCGCTGATCGTCATCCTGGGCACCCGCACGGCGCTCGGCGAAGCGACGTTCGCGGCCTGGGGCTGGCGTATCCCGTTCATCGTGTCGATCCTGCTGCTGGCGATCAGCGTGTGGATCCGGCTGTCGATGAACGAGTCGCCCGCCTTCCAGAAGATGAAGTCCGAGGGCAAGACCTCCAAGGCGCCGCTGTCCGAGTCCTTCGGCCAGTGGAAGAACCTGAAGGTCGTGCTGCTGGCGCTGTTCGGCCTGGTGGCCGGCCAGGGCGTGGTCTGGTACACGGGCCAGTTCTACGCGCTGTTCTTCCTGCAGAGCGTGGTCAAGGTCGATCCGGCCGCGGCCAACATCATGGTGGCGGTGGCGCTGCTGATCGGCACGCCGTTCTTCGTCGTGTTCGGCACGCTGTCCGACAAGATCGGCCGCAAGCCGATCATCATGGCGGGCCTGCTGCTGGCGATCCTGACCTACTTCCCGCTGTTCAAGGCGCTGACCAACGCGGCCAACCCGGACCTGGCGAAGGCCCAGGCGACCGCGCAGATCACGCTGACGACCGATCCGGCGCAGTGCTCGTTCCAGGGCAGCCCGATCGCGCGCGACGTGGACTTCACGACGCCTTGCGACATCGCCAAGCGCGCCCTGGCGCAAGCCGCGGCGAACTACGAGACCGTGCCCGGCGCGGCCGGTTCGGGTCAGGTCAAGATCGGCGACAAGGTCATCGAGGCGCCGACCGCGACGCTGACCGCCGGTGGCCACAAGTTCGACGAGGACAGCGCGAAGAAGATCGCCGCGTTCAAGAAGGACCTGGCCGACGCGATGAAGGCCGCGGGCTACCCGGCCAAGGCCGACCCGGCCAAGGTCAACACGCCGCTGGTGATCGCGATCCTCGCGGTGCTGGTGCTGTACGTGACCATGGTCTACGGCCCGATCGCCGCGATGCTGGTGGAGCTGTTCCCGACCCGGATCCGCTACACCTCGATGAGCCTGCCGTACCACATCGGCAACGGCTGGTTCGGCGGTCTGCTGCCCTCGATCAGCTTCGCGATGGTGGCGCAGAACGGCAACATCTATCACGGCCTCTGGTACCCGATCGGCATCGCCGCGCTCACCCTGGTGATCGGCCTGCTGTTCGTCCGCGAGACCAAGGACGTGGACATCTACGCCCGCGACTGAGCGAGCGCTCCGCACCAACGAAAAGGGCGGCCGAAAGGCCGCCCTTTTTCATGGTCGCGGATCGTCAGCCGGCGGCCTTCATCTGCTGCGCCCTCGCCAGCACCGAGGACGCGTACTCGGCGGCCTTGATCTCGCGGCCGTAGGAGTCGGTGGCGCCCGGCGCCCAGTTGTCGCCGCCGTTGTACTTCTGCAGCATGTTGGTGGCGTCGCCGCCCTTGTCCGCGAGGATCACGCCGGCCATGGCGACCTGGTCCTTGGGATCGTTGTGGTCGTAGGCGTGCCCCATCTTTTCCTGGAACTTGCCGGCGTAGGCCTGGCGGGTGCCGGGCTCGACCTGCATCAGGCCGTCGCCCGCGCTGGGACTGCCGTTCAGACCCTTGCCGAACTGGCTTTCCTTCTCCATCTGCGCGGCCAGGATGTAGGGATCGACACCCGTCTTCCTGCCGGCCTCCTGGCAGTCTTTCCACAACTCCGCGGGCATGCCGGCGGGGCCCTTGCCGCCGCTCGTCGAGGACACGTCGCCCACGCCCGACGGCGAGCCGGTGTTCGACACCGGCGGTGCATAGGACGGCTGCTGGGCCTGATAGGCGTTGTTGGGCTGGTAGGCATTGGAGGGGCCTTGCGGACCGCACGCGCCCTGGGGACCGCCGGCGCCCGAAGCACCCGATGGGCCACCGACGGCCGACGGGCCGCCACCGCCACCGCCACCGCCTCCACCACCGCCTTGTGCACCCTGCTGCTGTTGCTGCAGCGCCTTCATGATCTCGTTGATCAGGAGGTTGAGGATCTGGAGGATCACCTCGGTCAGTCGGGCCTGGATCTCGGCCGCGCCGCCCGGCGCCTGCGACAGGCCCGAGAGGCCTCCCGCCTGGCCAAGGGAATCGAGGCCGCCCAGGCCGCCGAGGCCTCCGAGCGGTTGGTTCTGGAAGCTCACGGACATGGCAGGTCTCCTTCTGGGGTTGCTGACGACAAAAGGCCATCTTGGGCACCCTTGCGCGCGTCGCTGGCCAGATCCGAAGCGGCGTCCTGATCCCCGAAGACATCGAGAAGTTGGACGCCGGCCTCGCTGCTTCGCGCCGAGGGCGAAGATTTCGCGATGCGAGCTTCGATCGCGTCGGCTGCATGCCAGGCTCATCGAGAGCGGCCACCGTGAGCAACCCCCATGTACCTGCAGTCCACGCCTTCCTTCGACAGCACCGCCCCGTTCGATCCCATGTCGGGCAGTGGCGGCGGGTTCCCTTCCGTGCTGCCCGCGCCGGAAGCGTCCTGGAACGGGCGACGCATCCTGTCCGCGTGCCTGCTGCTGGCCAGCCGGATCGGCCGGCATGACGAGGCCGCTCACATCGGAGCGGCGCTCGCGCGGGACCTGGGCGACGAGCGAGCCGTCAAGGTGCTGATGGCGGTGGGCGCGCTACTCGGCGGGGATGCCTCGGTGGGCCGCGCGGAGCTGGCGCACGAGCAGCATTCCGGCGAGGCCGACGCCGCCACGCTGGTGTTCGCGATGGTCGACCGGCTGGCCGGCGGCCAGCACGAGTGGCGGCCGCTGGTCGAACGGGTGCTGTCCACCAGCAGCGATCCGACGTGGCGCGCGATCGCTTATGCGATCGAGCAGATCGGCTGAGCCGCACCGGCATCACGCTTGGATACAGGTGGCGCTCAGCCTGCTGTCAGGCTTGCTTCCCACAATGGCCTCCGACCCGGTCAGTCTGTCGCGACCGGCAACCTCAAGAGGAATTCGGAGCCATGTGGAAAATCGTCGTTGGATTCATCGTCTTCGCTGCCATCGCGCTGTTCGTGCTGATGAAGAGCGGCGGCAACATCGACCTGACGGGCGAGAAGCACGACGTGACCGGCGGTCACGCGGACCAGGCCGCGAGCGATGCGGCTTCGGCGGCGATGGCGGCTGCGTCTGCGGCCCTGCCGGCAGAAGCGGCTTCCGTCGCCGCGTCGGGCGCTTCGCAGTAAGCAGTGCCACACCTGCGCCGCATCACGCGGCGCAGGCCCGAGGACCGGTCACCCGCCCCGGTCCTCGCTGGCGGCGCGCAGCGGCGCGTCGACCGGCAATCGCATCATCATCCACGTGCCTTCGCCCGGCCGCGAGATCACCTCGATCTGACCGCCCAGCACGTTCGTCACGATGTTGTGCACGATGTGCATGCCCAGGCCCGAGCCGCCCTTGCCGAGCTTGGTCGTGAAGAAGGGATCGAAGATCCGGCGCACGATCGAGGCATCCATCCCGTGGCCGTTGTCGTCGACGCAGAGCTCCACCGTGGCCTCGTCGAGCCGGTGGCAGCTCACCCGCACCTCGCCCTGCGCCTCGCCCTCGAAGGCGTGGACCAGCGTGTTCATCAGGAGGTTGGTCAAGACCTGACCCAGCGCGCCGGGATAGCTGCTCATGCGCAGGTCCGGCTGCAGGTCGGTGACGATGCGGAAGGGCGTGTGCTTGAAGCTCGGCTCGACCATCACGAGCACGTCCTCCACCACCTGCGCCAGCTCGAAGTCGCGCCGCGTGTCGCTGGTCTGGTCGATGGCCACCTGCTTGAAGTCGCGCACGAGGTCGGCCGCCTTCTGCACGTTGCGATGCAGGATGTCCTGGCCGCGTCGCGTGTCCTTGACGAGCTCCTCGAGCTGGCTGCGCCGCATCGGCGTGTTGTCGGTCAGCATGCGGTCGAGCTTGCCCCAGCGGTCCTCGAGCGCCGACACCACCGTCAGCGCATTGCCCAGCGGCGTGTTCAGCTCATGCGCGACGCCCGCGACCAGCCGGCCGAGCGAGGCCAGCTTCTCCGACTCGACCAGCTCGCGCTGCGCGGTCTTGAGGTTGGCCAGCGCCTGCGTGAGTTCCGCGTTGGATTCGGTCAGCTGGACGGTGCGCTGCGCCACCTGGTCCTCGAGCGTGCTGGCATGACCGCGCAGGTCGTCGAAAGCCTTCAGCAGCGCGAGCCGCATGCGCTCCATCGCCTTGCCGACGCGTGCGATCTCGTCCTCTCCGCCGAAGGCCAGCGGCTTGTCGAGCTGGCCGGACGCGAGCTCGTCGGCGGCCTCGGACAGCCGCGCCATCGGGCGCAGCACGCGGCGCTGCATCACGACGAGGATCAGCCCCAGCGACACCGTCAGCGTCAGCAGGCTGCGCCACAGCGCGTTCCAGAGATCGTCGCGCTTGCGCGCCATCAGCGGCTCGGCGCTCATGACCACGGTCAGCTTGGCGATCTCGCGGCCGTCGCGCAGCACGGAGCGCGTCTCGCTGAGCGTCATCGCGTCGTCGGGCGTGCCGCGGTGGAACTCGATGAAGGCCTGCTGCGCGGCGTTCTCGGTCACGACGACGGAGACGAAGCGGGGATCGTCGACCTGCGCCTTGACCATGGGCTCGGCCAGGTCGGGCGAGACCTGCCAGATCGGCTCCGCCAGCGACAGCGCCAGCACCTCCGAGACGCGCGACAGGTCGCGTTGCAGGTCCTCCATCACGACGCGGCGGCTCAGCTGCTGCTCGTACAGCAGCACGCCGCCGGTCGGCAGGGCCAGGCCCGCCAACAACGCCAGGATCACGGCGCTGCGCAGAGAAGTCTTCATCAGGGCCACGTCCGTCCCTCTCAACCCTTGTGACGGCCGATTATGCAAGTCGACGATGACGACCTCATGCGGCGAAACGCTCATCCGCCGCCAGCACGGTCACGCGGTTGCGGCCCTGGGCGCGCGAGGCCTGCAGCGCCTGGTCGGCGCGGCCGATGAAATCCCGCGCGCTGTCGCCCTGGCCGAGCTGCGTGACGCCCACCGACAGGCTCAGGCGCCGGTCCGCGGCCACCTGCAGCTGCGCGACGCCGTGGCGCAACTGTTCGGCGAGCGTGTAGGCCTCGTGAAGGCCGGCGCCCGGGATGAGCAGCGCGAACTCGTCGTCCTCGATGTGCGCGGCGACGTGGTGGCTCTGCGCGACGCTGCGCACGGCGTTGGCGACCTGCCGCAGCGTGTCGTTCAGGCGTGCCTCGCCGAGGCGCTCGCGCAGCGCCGGAAAGTCGTCGATGTCGCCCAGCAGCAGGCACGGCGCCGTCGGCGTGCCGGCGTCGGGGCTGCGCAGGCAGTCGGCCAGCGCGCGGTCGAAACCGCGGCGGTTGCTCAGGCCCGTCAGCGGATCCAGCAGCGCCTCGCTGCGCGCGCGGTGGACCTCCTGCCGCAGCGACGCGACCTCCTGGCGGCTCGCCTCCAGCTTCGCCACCAGGCTGAGGACCGCGTGGCCCATGTCCTGTGTGCCCTGCAGCGCGGCCGCCAGCACCTGGACGTGCTGCCCCGGCGCGGCGTCGCGCAGCGAGCGCTCCCAGCCCTGCAGCGCCCGCGCGTACTGCTGCACCTGCTGGCCCGCCTGGTCGGTGCAGTCGGACACGCCGCGCAGCACGTCGCCGACGTCCTGCGCCAGCGTGACGGCCATCTGTTCATCGAGCTCGGCAATGTGCTTGCGGTAGAGCGCCCAGGTCTGCGGCTCGTCCAGCGTCGCGCCGTCCTGGGTCAGTCCCATCAGCTCGCGGCTGAGCGCACCGTTCATCGCGGTCACGTGCTCGTACCAGACGGCATAGGTGACCGGATGCAGCGCGGCGCGCTGTCTGGACATCAACGGCAAAGCGGTCCGCAGCGCCTGTGCGCTGGCGGCAATGCTCTCGGTGTACCTCATCGGCAGGGTCCCTCGCAGGTCCGGAACCTGTCACGTCCGTCGACGCGCGGTCCCTTGTCGTTTCCTATCCCCACTTCCACTTCCACTTCCGCCGTGCGCCGCTTCACGGCGGCAGGCGCTCCCGGACTTCGGCGCAGTGGGGCCAGGTCTTGAGGGCCCCACCACACCTTGGCGGCACGGGCCGCAACTATTCACGCGACATGGGACAGGGGAGGGGACACGCCCTCGAAGACCGAGCAGAAGCCAGCGGCACCGGTGCCCCTCTGCGCTCAATCGCCTCCTCACGCTCGGCATTCGCTTCGAGGGGCACCGGCGCCGCCGGCTTCGAGGCACCGTGAGCCTCGGGCCTCGGGCCTCGGGCTTTGGGCTTTGGGCTTTGGGCCTCGGGTCTCGGGTCTCGGGTCTCGGGTCTCGGGCGGCAAGCGTGCATTGCCCCTTCGCGAATGCGGCCCACGCCCCGATTCCTAGAATCGACCGCATGAGCAGTTCCCCTTCAGCGACGCCGGTCGCTTCTCCCGATGCGGCCTCGTCGCGCGTGCCGCTGAGCGGACTGCTGCTGGCCGTGGGCGGCGCGATCGGGTTCTCCGGCAAGGCAATCATCGTCAAGCTGGCCTATCGCCACGGCGTCGACGCGATCACGCTGCTGATGCTGCGCATGCTGCTCGCACTGCCGCTGTTCCTGCTGCTGGCCTGGTGGGCGGGCCGCGGCAAGCCGGCCCTCACCGGACGCGAGAAGCTCGCCGTGCTCGGCCTGGGCTTCAGCGGCTACTACCTCGCAAGCTTCCTGGACTTCGCCGGCCTGGCCTACGTCAGCGCGAGCTTCGAGCGGCTCATCCTGTACCTCAACCCGACCATCGTGCTGCTGCTGTCGTGGGCGATGTTCGGACGCCGCGTGACGCTGCGCCAGGCGGGCGCGCTGGCGGTCAGCTACGCCGGCGTGCTGCTGGTCTTCGGGCATGAACTGCAGGTCGCCGGCGCGAACGTGTGGCTCGGCGGCGCACTGGTCTTCGGCAGCGCGGTGTCGTACGCGTTGTACCTCGTCTACAGCGGCGAATGGGTCAAGCGCCTCGGCGCCATGCGGCTCACCGGCCTGGCGACGTCGGTCGCCTGCGGCTTCTGCATCGCGCAGTTCCTGCTGACGCGGCCGGTGTCGGGGCTGGCGGATCTCGCGCCAGCCGTGTGGTGGCTGTCGGTGCTGAACGCGCTGGCCTGCACCTTCGCGCCGGTGCTGATGGTCATGATGGCGATCGAGCGCATGGGGGCGGGTGTCGCCGCGCAGACCGGCATGGTCGGCCCCATGTCCACGATACTGATGGGCGTGCTGATCCTCGACGAGCCGCTGACCGGCTGGGTTGTCGCGGGCACGGTGCTGGTGCTGGGCGGCGTGTGGCTGCTCGCGCGCCAGCGGCGCTGACAAGCTGAAGTCCTCTTGCTCCCTCTCCCGCTTGCGGGAGAGGGCAGGGGTGAGGGCCCGCGGCGGTGGCAGTGCTGAAGCCTTCTTGCGAGGGCCGACGAATCTAGAACGGAGATCGACATGGACTTGGGACTGACGGGCAAGTGGGCCCTGGTGTGCGCGGCTTCGAAGGGCCTGGGCGCGGGTTGCGCCGAGGCGCTGGCCGCCGAAGGCGTCAACGTGGTGATCACCGCGCGGGGTGAGGAGGCGCTGCAGACGCAGGCCGCGAAGCTGCGCGCGCTCAACCCGGCCGTGCAGGTCGTGGCCGTCGCCGGCGACATCACCACCGAGGCCGGCCGCGCCGCCGCACTGGCCGCCGCGCCGCAGGTGGACATCCTGATCAACAACGCCGGCGGCCCGCCGCCCGGCGATTTCCGCGACTGGGAGCGCGAGCAGTGGCTCGCCGCGCTGGACGCCAACATGCTGACGCCGATCGCGCTGATCAAGGCGACGGTAGACCAGATGGCGGGGCGCGGCTTCGGCCGCATCGTCAACATCACCTCGGGCGCGGTGAAGGCGCCGATCGACGTGCTGGGCCTGTCCAACGGCGCTCGTTCGGGCCTGACCGGCTTCGTGGCCGGCATCGCGCGCCAGTCGCGCATCGCCGGCCGCAACGTGACGATCAACAACCTGCTGCCGGGCGCGTTCGACACCGAACGCCTGCAGAAGACGATGGCCGCCGGCGCGCAGAAGTCCGGGCAACCGGTCGACGACGTGCGCGCCAAGCGCATGGGTGCGATCCCGGCGCAGCGCTTCGGCAGCGCGGCGGAGTTCGGCGCCATCTGCGCGCTGATGTGTTCGGCGCACGCGGGCTACTTGACCGGGCAGAACATCCTGCTGGACGGCGGCTCCTACCCGGGCACGTTCTGAACGTCGGCGTTGGGATCTCAGCGTTTCGCCGACGAGACCAGGATCCCCGCCGCGATCAGCGCGAAGGCCGTGCCGTGGAACCACGCCGGCCATTCGCCCAGCAGCGCGGCCGACATCAGCGCCGCAAAGACCGGCGTGAGGTTGCCGAAGAAGGCGGCCAGCGTCGGTCCTGCCTGGGCGACGCCCAATCCCCAGCAGCGGTAGGCGATCAGCGACGGCCCGATCGCGACGTAGAGGAGCGCCGCCACCAGCGGCCATCCCCATTGCACCGGCGGCACGCCGACGGCCTGTTCCACGGCCGCCGAGGCCCAGCCGAAGGCCAGCCCGAACAGCATCTGGGCCATCAGCAGCGCGGCCCAGTCCCAGTCGGGCCGGCGCTCGCCCTGCATGTGCGCGGGCGGCCGCGCCAGCAGCCAGCTGTAGAAGGCCCAGCTCAGCACGGCCAGCAGCATCAGCAGATCGCCGACGACGAACTGCACCTGCGCCAGCCGCTCCAGATGACCACGGGAGATGACCAGCGCCACGCCCGCCAGCGAGAGCACGGCGCCGGCCAGTTGGCGGCGCGTCGGCCACACGCGGTAGAACAGGGCGCCGACGGCCAGCATCCACACGGGCAGGCTCGCGGCGATCAGCGTCACGTTGAGGGCCGTGGAGCTGTGCAGCGCCTGGTACTGCAGCGCGTTGTAGCAGCCCATGCCCAGCAGACCCGTCAGCGCGAAGTAGCCCCAGCGCGCGCGCAACGGGGTCAGGTCTTGCAGCAGCGCGCGCGCCGGACGCGCGATCAGCACCAGCAGCACGAAGGCCAGCGTCCAGCGCGTCGCGTTGAGCAGCAGCGGCGGCACCAGCGGCCCGACCGACCGCCCGACCACCGCGTTGCCCGCCCACAGCAGCGGCGGCAGCGTCAGCATCAGGGCCAGTCGTGGGGTCAAGGTCATTGCGGCGATGCGCCCGAGTCGCGAGACTGGCACGATAGCCGCGATCGACGCGTCGGGCGACGCGCGAGCGACATCCCCCCATGAGGAGAACCCTGATGAGCGACAGAGCCGTGCGCATCTCGCAACCCGGCGGACCGGAGGTCCTGACGATCGAATCGGTCGAGGTCGGCGACCCGGGCCCCGGCGAGATCCGCATCCGCCACGCGGCCTGCGGCCTCAACTACATCGACATCTACCACCGCAGCGGCGTCTATCCGCTGCCGGTGCCGACGGGGATCGGCATGGAAGGCGCCGGCATCGTCGAGGCGGTGGGCGAGGGCGTCACCCACCTGAAGCCCGGCGACCGTGCCGCGTACGCGAGCCAGCCGATCGGCGCCTACGCGACCGCGCGCGTGATGCCTGCGAAGTGCGTGGTGAAGCTGCCGGACTTCCTGAGCTTCGAGCAGGGCGCCTCGATGATGCTCAAGGGCATGACGGTGCAGTACCTGCTGCAGCGCACGTTGCCGCAGGGCGGGTTGCAGGCCGGGGACCATGTGCTCTTCCACGCGGCGGCGGGCGGGGTCGGACTCATCGCGTGCCAGTGGGCGAAGGCGCTCGGGCTGCGGTTGATCGGCACCGCCGGCAGCGATGCGAAATGCCAGCTCGCGCTGGACCACGGCGCGGAGTTCGCGATCAACTATTCGAAGGAGAACTTCGCCGATCGCGTCAAGGAGATCACCGGCGGGAAAGGCGTGAAGGTCGTCTACGACTCGGTCGGCGCGTCGACCTGGGAAGGCTCGCTCGCGAGCCTGCGGCCCTTCGGCCTGATGGTCAGCTTCGGCAACGCGTCCGGCGTGGTGCCGCCGGTGCCGCTGAAGGCGCTGGCGGCGTCGGGGCTCTACCTGACGCGGCCGTCGCTGTTCGTGCATCTCTCGTCGCTCGAGGCGACACAGGAGATCTCGGGCGCCTTGTTCCAGGCCGTCGAGCGCGGCGCGGTGAAGATCGAGGTCGAACAGCGCTATCCGTTCGACGAGGTCCAGCGCGCCCATCGCGAGCTGGAAGCCCGCACGACGACGGGCTCAGGCGTGCTGCTGGTTTGAACCGGCGGAGGCGGCGAGCGGCGGATCCAGATCGGCCGCCACCGTCTCGGCGTCCAGCAGCGCGTCGTTGGCACTGTCATCGGCGCGCGGGTCATGCCGGGGATCCCGGGATTCCCGCGATTCCCGCGATTCCGCAGCGCCCTCGTCGGTGACGACGCGCCGCGGCGCGGGCAGGTCGTCGAGCCCCGCAGGCACGGTGTCGGCGCCGAAGTCGGTGGCCGGCTCGCCGTCGAGCGAGCCCGCCGTCGTCTCGTGCACGTCCACGTCCACGGTCTCGGTGCGCAGCACCTCGTCGAGCACCAGCGGCTGCGAGACCTTGACCTCGAAGCTGAAGCAGGAACCGGCGCCCGGCTGGCTCTCCACCTGCACCTCGCCGCCCATCAGTTCCACCAGGCGCTTCACGATGGTCAGGCCCAGGCCCGTGCCGCCGTAGCGGCGCGTGATGCTGCCGTCCGCCTGCGTGAACGGGCTGAAGATCTGCGCGATCTGCTCGCGCGTCATGCCGATGCCGGTGTCGTGCACGGCGATGCGCAGACGCAGCGGCCCCGCGTGGACCGGCTCGTCGCCGCCGCCGTCCACGCGCTGGATGTCGACGCGGACCTCGCCTTTCTCGGTGAACTTCAAGGCGTTGCCGACCAGGTTCACCATGATCTGGCGCAGCCGCAGCGCATCGCCCAGCAGATGCTGCGGCACGCCCGGCTGCACGCGCGCGTGCAGCTGCAGACCCTTCTCGTGCGCCTGCAGCAGCAGCGGGTGCAGCGCTTCGCGCAGGCAGTCGTGCAGGCTGAACGGCGCCTGGTCGATGATCACGCGGCCGGCCTCGATCTTCGCGATGTCCAGCAGGTCGTTGATGATCACCATCAGGCCCTTGGCCGAGCTGTGCGCGAGCTCGATGAACTTGCGCTGTCGCTCGTTGAGCTCGGTCTGCAGGACCAGCTCGGTCAGGCCCAGCACGCCGTTCATCGGGGTGCGGATTTCGTGGCTCATGTTGGCCAGGAAGGAGCTCTTGGCCTGGCTGGCGGCCTCGGCGGCCTCGCGCGCGGCCTCGAGCTGCGCCTGCGTGGCCTTGAAGTCGCCGACGTCGCGCGCGTTGAGCTGCAGCACGACCTCGCCGCTGACCGGGTCGCGCATCGGTCGCGCGTCGATGGCGTGCCAGCGGCGGCCATTGGCGGTGTTGATCTCCAGCTCGGCACCGAAGGTCTGCCCGCCGCGCACCTGCGCGACGATGCGGCGCGCGAGGTCCGGCTCGGGGAAGATCGCGCTGAAGTCGGTCGCGCCGATGGTCTTGCGCAGGCCGTTGAAGCACATCGCCGCGGCGGGGTTGCGCATCAGGGTGCTGCCGTCGCGCAGCGAGAACACCGCGATGCGGACCGAGGTGTGCTGCAGCGCCTCGACGCCGCGCAGCAGGCTCTTGTCGACGCCGCTGACCAGCGAGTCCGCCGCGAACAGCATCACCTGGCGCTTGTCGGGCGTGCGGATGCCGCGGGAGACCAGCATCACCGTCGTCGGCTGGCCCTTCGGGTAGAGCGTCCATTGCTCGCGCACGAGCTTGCCCTGCGTGTGGTCGGCGGCGGTCACCGCCAGCCGCTCCGCGACCGACGGGCTCATGTCGCTGAGGTCGCGGGAGAGGAATTCCTCGGCGCTGTCGGCGCGCCAGAAACCCAGCGCGGCGGCATTGGCCCAGAGGTTGCGCTGACGCTCCTGGTCGTAGACCCACATGGGCACATCGAGCCAGTCATAGTGGGTCAGACAGGAGAAGTCGAGCATGGGGGCGAGGCCCTGTTCTTGGTTACGTTTGGTCGCAGCGGATTGTCGCCGTCGGCCGTGTCCTGTCCATGGTCCTGATGTCCATTCCGTCACGTCGGACGCGCGGGCGTGCCGAAGCGCGCGACGGTGCGTGAAGACCGCCCATGCGCGGCGCAACGCCCTGCCTGCGGCGTGTCCGCGTCGGTGCCCGAAAGAACCCCCTCCGAGCTGCCGCATGCGTGGCGGCAACCCTCGATGGCGCAAGGCTACGCAGGCCGATGCAGGAGCGCCAGCCTCGTTTCTCCGGAGGAACCCTCGGTCCGAGGGGCGCGAGGGGACGTGCGTGGCGGGCGCGCTCCCGCGCGCCGGACGCTCAGCCGCGCTTGACGCGGCGCAGCTCGTCCCAGATCAGCAGGACGGCGCCGATCGTGATGGCGCTGTCGGCGATGTTGAACGACGGGTAGTACCAGCCGGCCCAGTGCAGCTGGATGAAGTCGACGACATAGCCGTGCAGCAGCCGGTCGACGATGTTGCCCACCGCGCCGCCCAGGATCAGGCTGAGCGCCCACGCGAACTGCGTCTGGTGCCCGTGGCGGCGCAGCATCCAGATGATGAAGATCGTCGCCGCGACGCCGAGTCCGACGAAGAACCAGCGCTGCCAGCCCGACGCGCCCGCCAGGAAGCTGAACGCGGCGCCGGTGTTGTGGACCCGCACCAGGTTGAAGAAAGGCAGCACGTAGTGGCTGTCCCCGTACTGGAAGCTGTGCAGGATCAGGACCTTGGTGAACTGATCGGCCACGATGACCAGCAGGGCGATCGCCAGCCACTGGATCAGGCGGTTGTTCGACGAGGACGGGGACTTGGTGGCCATGGATGCTGCGGGATGGGGACGTCGGACGGAACCCGCAACTGTAGCGCCCCGCCGAGGCCGCGCCGTGCGGCTAGAGTGCGGCACCGGAGCGCTTCCCTCGAAGCCGATCCGACGACGTTCCGATGACGTTCCGATGATGACCCCATGAGACTGCGCCTGAAGATCCTGCTGCTGGCGCTCCTGCCGCTGGTCGCCTCGCTGCTGCTGATCGCGGTGGCGGTGCGTCAGCAGGAGCGCGAGCTGCTCGAGCGCGAGCACGCCGCCGTGCAGCGCGCCTACATGGACGCGCGCCGCGACGAGCTGCGCCATTACGTGGAGCTGGCCGTCAGCACGCTGCAACCGCTGTACGAGCGCTCGCCCGTGCTCGCCGCCCGCGCCACCGACGCCGATATCGAGCGCGACAAGCGCGAGGCGCTGCGGCTGCTGTCCTCGCTCGACTACGGCGAGGACGGCTACTTCTTCGTCTACGACCTGCAGGGCAAGGTGCTGATGCATTCGCGCCAGCCGGAGCTGCTCGGCCGCGACCTGTGGGGCCTGCGCGATCCCCTGGGCCGGCCGACGATCCAGCAGCTGGTCGGACAGGCCAAGGCCGGCGGCGGCTATGTCGAGTACCTCTGGCGCAAGCCGTCCAGCGGCGAGATGGCGCCCAAGCTGGGTTACGTCGTCGCGATGGAGCGCTGGAACTGGATGCTGGGCACGGGCCTGTACCTCGACGGCATCCGCGCGACGCTGGAGCAGCTCGATCGCGAGGCGCAGGCCAACATCGCGCGGACGATGTGGGGCATCGCCGCGATCGCGGTGTTCGGCGTCGCGTTGATCAGCGCCTGCGCGCTGGCGCTGAACCTCAGCGAACACCGGCAGTCCGAGGCGCGGCTGCGCGCGCTGGCGCACGAGGTGGTGCGTTCTCAGGAGGACGAACGCGCGCACCTGTCGCGGGAACTGCACGACGGCGTCAGCCAGACGCTGGTCTCGACGAAGCTGCTGATCGAGTCGGCGCAGCAGGCGGGCTCGACCGCGCTGCTGCCGCGCGCGCTGGAGCGGCTCAACGCCAGCCTGAGCGAGGTGCGCGGCCTGTCCCACCGCCTGCGCCCGGCGCTGCTCGACACGCTGGGGCTGCCGGCGGCGCTGGAGCATCTCGCGCGCGAGTTCGACGAGGCGGGCGCGGTGCCGGTGGCCCTGCGCGTCACCGGCGCGCCGCGCGAGCTGCCGGAGCTGCTCAACACGGTGCTGTTCCGGGTCGCGCAGGAGGCGTTGACGAATGTCGCCAAGCACGCCGGCGCCGCGCGCGTGGAGATGACGCTGGAGTTCGCGCCGGAGGCGGTGCGCGGCGAAACGGGCGCGGTGCTGCTGCGCGTGCTCGACGACGGTGCCGGCTTCGATCCCGCGGACGCCGAGCGCGCCGACCCCAGCCAGGGCATCGGCCTGCGCAACATGCGCGAGCGGATGGCCTCGATCGGCGGGGTGCTGGACCTGCAGTCCAGCCCGGGTCACGGCACGCAGGTGGAGGCCATCGTGCCGGCGCCGGCGATCAGCCGTCTGGCGCGCGACAATCCCGCTCCATGAGTGCCGATCCTTCCTCCAGCACCACCGCGACAACCGCCGCGGCGGCCGCATCGGCCGGCGCGGCCGCGCCCGTCCGGATCCTGCTGGTCGACGACCACCCGCTGGTGCGCGAGGGCGTGCGCTCGCGGCTGCAGGGCGAGGCGCGCTACCTCGTCGTCGGCGAGGCCGGCACCGCGGAGGAGGCGATGATGATGCTGATCGCCACACAGCCGCAGGTGGTGCTGCTGGACGTGGGCCTGAAGGGCCACAACGGCATCCAGCTCGCGCAGACCATGCTGGAGCGCGCGCCCGACCTGCGCGTCCTGATGTACAGCATGTACGACAACCCCGAGTACGTGCAGCGCGCGCTGCAGGCCGGCGCGCGGGGGTATGTGCTCAAGGATGCGCCGGCGGGCGAGATCGTGGCCGCGATCGACGCGGTCGCGGCCGGCGGCACCTTCCTCAGCCCGGGCGTCTCCAAGCGGATGTTCCGCACGCAGCAGCCGCGGCCCATCCTCTCGCCGCGCGAGAGCGAGATCCTCTCCGCGCTGGCCCGCGGCGAATCCAGCAAGCAGATCGCCCGGGCGCTCGACCTGTCCGTGAGGACCGTCGAGACCCACCGCCAGAACATCAAGCGCAAGCTCGACCTGGAGGGCCAGGCCGAACTGATCCGCTACGCGGTCGAGCACGCGCGCGGGCTGCATCGCGACGACGCCTGAGGCCGGGCTCGTCGCCATCGCCATCGCCATCGCTTCGATCCGCGGACGCGGGGTGTCCTGCGAAGGCGCCCGCCATGGGTGTCATGCGACGCCGCCGAGGGTTTCCACTTAAGCGCTCCTACGCCGGTCGGCTAGTCCACGCGACGGATGTGCGAAACCGCACAGGAACGGAAACTGCCGCCGCAAGACAGCCCGCGCGTGTCGTCGTCCTTCTTGGGCACCGGGCGCGCGACGATAAAAGGAGACATCGATGTCAAACATGAGTCGCCACCTCGCCTGGGCGGGCGTGGCCATCCTCGGGGCCTTTGCCCTGGCCACCGTCGCGCTGGCCAACGGCGAAGCGGTGAGCGCGCTGTGGGTCGTCGTCGCGGCGATCTGCGTGTACCTGATCGGCTACCGCTACTACAGCCTGTTCCTGGCCACCAAGGTCCTGGGACTGGACCCCACCCGCAAGACCCCCGCCTGGAAATACAACGACGGCCTGGACTTCGTCCCGACCCACAAGTACGTGCTGTACGGCCACCACTTCGCGGCGATCGCCGGCGCCGGCCCGCTGGTCGGTCCGGTGCTGGCCGCGCAGATGGGCTACCTGCCGGGGCTGCTCTGGATCCTGGCCGGCGTGATCTTCGCCGGCGCGGTGCAGGACTTCATCGTGCTGTTCATCTCCACGCGCCGCGACGGCCGCTCGCTGGGCGACCTGGTCAAGCAGGAGATGGGCACGGTGCCCGGCGTGATCGCGCTGTTCGGCGCGTTCATGATCATGATCATCATCCTGGCGGTGCTCGCGCTGATCGTCGTGAAGGCGCTGGCGGGGTCGCCCTGGGGCACCTTCACCGTGGCGGCGACCATCCCGGTCGCGCTGTTCATGGGCGTGTACCTGAGATTCATCCGTCCGGGCCGCATCGGCGAGGTCTCCATCATCGGCTTCGTGCTGCTGATGCTGGCCATCATCGGCGGCCAGTGGGTGCATGAGAGCCCCGCGTGGGCGCCGCTGTTCACCTACGACGGCAAGGCGCTGACGTGGATGCTGATCGGCTACGGCTTCGTCGCCGCCAGCATCCCGGTGTGGCTGCTGCTGGCGCCGCGCGACTACCTGTCCACGTTCCTGAAGATCGGCACGATCATCGCGCTGGCCATCGGCATCGTGATCGTCGCGCCGCCGATGCAGATGCCGTCGTTCACCCAGTTCGCGGCCGGCAACGGCCCGGTGTGGTCGGGCAACCTGTTCCCGTTCCTGTTCATCACCATCGCCTGCGGCGCGGTGTCGGGCTTCCACGCGCTGATCAGCTCGGGCACGACGCCCAAGATGCTGGACAACGAGGTCAACGCGCGCTTCATCGGCTACGGCGGCATGCTGGCGGAATCCTTCGTCGCCGTGATGGCGCTGGTGGCGGCCTCGTGCATCGAGCCGGGCGTCTACTTCGCGATGAACAGCCCGGCCGCGCTGGTGGGCTCGACGCCGGACCAGGTGGCCGCGACGCTGTCCACCTGGGGCTTCGTGATCACGCCGGAGATGCTGGTGCAGACGGCCAAGGACGTCGGCGAGAACACCATCCTCGCGCGCGCCGGCGGCGCGCCGACGCTGGCGGTGGGCATGGCCCACATCCTGCACCAGGTGGTCGGCGGCAAGGCGATGATGGCCTTCTGGTACCACTTCGCGATCCTGTTCGAGGCGCTGTTCATCCTGACCGCCGTCGACGCCGGCACGCGCGCCGGGCGCTTCATGCTGCAGGACCTGCTGGGCACCTTCGTGCCGGCCCTGAAGCGCACCGAGTCGCTGCCCGCCAACCTGATCGCCACCGGCCTGTGCGTGGCGGCCTGGGGCTACTTCCTGTACCAGGGCGTGGTGGATCCGCTGGGCGGCATCAACACGCTGTGGCCGCTGTTCGGCATCGCCAACCAGATGCTGGCCGCGGTGGCGCTGCTGCTGGGCACGGTGGTGCTGTTCAAGATGAAGAAGGACCGCTACGCCTGGACGACGATCCTGCCGGCGGCCTGGCTGCTGATCTGCACGATGACGGCGGGCTGGCAGAAGATCTTCAGCGACGACCCGAAGGTGGGCTTCCTGGCGCATGCCGCGAAGTACGCGGACTCGCTGGCGGCGGGCAAGGTGCTGGCGCCGGCCAAGAGCCTGGAGGCGATGGAGCGCGTGATCTTCAACGACCGCCTCGACGCGGCGCTGTGCGCGCTGTTCATGTTCGTGGTCGTGAGCGTGCTCGTGTACAGCGTGAAGGCGGTGCTGAAGGCGCGTGCCGAGCGCAGGCCGTCGGTGCAAGAGACGCCGTTCGAGCGCATGCCCGAAGGCGCGACGGCAGGCGGTCATGCTTAAGCAGGCGGCGGAAGCGGCCCAGGCCGCGTTGTCGGCGGCCTCGGACGTGCTGCAGGCCGGCCGCTACATGGCCCGAGGCGTGCGCCAGCAACTGATCGGCGCGGACTACGGCGCCTATCTGGCGCACATGGCCCGCACGCATCCCGACCAGGCGCCGCTGAGCTACGAAGCCTTCTTCCGCGAGCGTCAGGAGGCTCGCTACAGCTCCCGCACCGGCCGCTGCTGCTGAGCAGCGACAACGGGCGGGCACCGGACGGCCGCGTGCGCTTGGATCGTCGGTAGGTGCAAGGTCGCCCGGGGCCGGCGGAGTGGCCGAGCCCTGGGGCTGACTTGGGGCACCGTCTGTTCGAGCACAGCGAACCGCAGGTGAGCGGAGCGAGTTGGTGCCCCGGCGAGGCCACTCCGCCGGCCCCGGGCGACCTTGCGCCGTGGCTCGGTGACACTACGGGGCATGCCCCGCTTCGCCGCCAACTTGAGCTTCCTGTACCAGGAGCTGCCGTTCCTCGATCGCTTCTCGGCTGCTGCGCGGGATGGGTTCGAAGCCGTGGAGTGTCTGTTCCCCTACCACGTCCCTGCGGCTGAGCTGCGCGCCCGCGCGTCTGCCCAGGGATTGGACATTGTGCTGATCAACGCGCCACCGGGCGACTGGGCGGCGGGGGATCGGGGCCTGGCGTCGGTCGAGGGCCGCGAAGGGGAGTTCCGCGCGTCGATCGAGCGCGCGCTCGCCTATGCCTCGGTGGTTGTCGCGCCGCGCGTGCATGTGCTGGCCGGCCTGCTGCCTGAGGGGAGCGATCGCGATGCGGCGATTGCGCGCTACGAGGAGCGGCTGCATTGGGCCGCGGCGCAGGCTGCGAGCGCCGGTATCGGGCTGACGATCGAGCCCATCAATCCGCACGACATCCCCGGCTACCTGCTGCAGCGGCAGGAGGAGGCGCACGCGGTCGTTGAACGTGTCGGTGCCTCGAACCTGAAGGTCCAGATGGACCTGTACCACTGCGCGCGCGTCGAAGGCGACGTGGTCGCGCAGGTGCGCCGCTACTTGCCGACGGGGCGTGTGGGGCACTTCCAGATCGCGGGCGTCCCGGACCGGCACGAGCCGGATGACGGATTGCTGGATTGGCGAAGCGCCCTTGCCGCGATCGACGAGATCGCGGCGGCGACCGGATGGGACGGCTGGATCGGTTGCGAATATCGACCCCGGCGCGGTGCAGTCCCTGGCGGTACCAGCGCCGGTCTCGGCTGGTTGTTCCCGACTCGACGGGAAAACGTCTGACACAGGTTGCCCCCGCCATCTACTGAGCGGCTCCATTTGCAAGCGAGGAGTCGCGGTGAGATTTTTTCGAAGGGGCCTCGTCGTCCCGCTGGCGGGGCTGGCGATCGCCCTGGTCGGCGGCTTGGCCGTCGTCCGGACGGCGCATGCCTTGATCGTCAACGAGGCGAAATTCGTCGAGCTCGGCGGAGACCTCGGCGCGGTCAAGGCAACATTCTCTGCGGTCGCCGCGCGATTGCATTCGTGGAGTCTGTCGGAGCAGTTCATGCCCGTGGGCTGGATCGAGGGATGCACGGCGACCTGGCTGGGCGAGGAGGTCGGTCGGACCTACCTTCTGACTGCGGCGCACTGCGTGTCCGCGACGCACGGCGAGGTCACTCGTACCCACCGGACATTCAAGGACTGGCGCGGCCAGGTCATTGCACAAGGAGAGGGCTGGGCCCTCAGGCCGCCGAAGTGGGCGAACTGGCAGGCCACGCCGAGCTGGGACGGCTTTGCCGATGACGTCGCCGTGCTGAGCCTGCCTCGCGTGGCGAGCCCGGTCGATGGTTCTGGCAGAAGGTTGGCGCCGCCGACGATCGCCGACACACCGCTGCAGACATCGGAGCTCCTTCACTACGTCGGCTACGGCCTGGTCGGCGTCGGACAAACCTATAGCGACAGCCACCGGCCGGCGGCTGAGAAAGGTCGGTTGAGGGGCGAGGCCCCTGTCGCAGGCTTCTTCTCCGGCGATCGCGGTTTCTACAGCCGATATGAGTCGGTGAAGGCCAGCCAGTCGTGGGCCCGCCCCTCGCCAGGTGACAGCGGTTCAGCCGCATGGCGTCTTCATCAGGGCTACTGGCAGGCTGCCGGCGTCAACGCCGGCATGCGTCCTTCCTACGGCGTGGGTCCGCATCTGGCCCGACATGCGGCGTGGATCGAGGGCGTGTTTCCAGGCGCCGTGATGCAGTCGGAACGCATGTCGGTGACCGCGTCCGCGCCCTTCGTGTCTCGGAACCATGCGCTCGATCCGTCTGGAATGAACGTCTTCTTCGTCGTTCCTCCCCAGGCGGGCGCCATCGGGCCGACTGTTGGTCGATCGTCGCGCACCAAGGGCGACAGCATGATCTCCGTGGCGGTGAAGGAGTCCCGCACCGGTGCGACCTCCACGATCCGGCTCCGTGCCCACCGCGATGCAGGGTGCCGGCGGTCGCCGATCGAGGATGCGGCACCGTGTCCCGGCTCGCAGAACAACCAGCTGAAGGTGGCGTTTCGCGCGGACGACAACCCCGGCTTGAAACCCGGCGCGTACACCGGCCGCTTCCATGTGGATGTGCTGTCCTGGTTGGATCGTTCGCGGCAGGAGCGGGTGAGCCTCCATGTCGACGTCCGGCATCTGCTGCGGGGCCAGGTCTCGACCACCTCCGCTTACGTCTCGCCCAATCTGGCCGAGCGGGCGGCCCACGGCACGATCTATTACACGGTCCCTCCGCAGGGGCGCGCGCAAGGACCGGTGTCCGGCGTGTGGAACGGCAGCCCGCTGTCCAGCCGGATCGATGTGACGGTGCGCGACGCCGTGACCCAGCAGGACCGGCAGGTCGTGCTGCGAGCGCAACGCGATCCGCTTTGCGGCGGACGGATGACGCGCATGGAAGATGCCGCCACCTGCCAGCGACGGTCGGCGGGGCGGGTGATGGTGCGCTTCCATCGGGAGGACAACCCTCACCTACCCGCTGGTCTCCACCGCGGGCGTGTGACGCTTCAGGCGCGCGGCTGGACGGATCCGGCCTTCGATCAACTGATCGAGCTCGAC
Source organism: Mitsuaria sp. MSU3D (assembly GCF_056867975.1). Classification (NCBI taxonomy): domain Bacteria; kingdom Pseudomonadati; phylum Pseudomonadota; class Betaproteobacteria; order Burkholderiales; family Sphaerotilaceae; genus Roseateles; species Mitsuaria sp. MSU3D. The sequence goes on from NZ_CP200314.1 coordinate 599,059, forward strand.
GTCGACCTGGACACGCTCTGAGCCCGCGCTTCGGGCGAAAAAAAGCCGCCAGGCGCATGGCCTGGCGGCTTGATTCGACAGCGCTTCAACGCATCAGCCCATCAGCGCCTCAGCAGGTCCGCAATCACGGCCACGTTCACGCGATCGTTCGTGCTTCGCCTTCGCCGTAGAGATTGCTCTCGCACCGTCCGCAGATCGTCGGATGCGCCGGATTGGCGCCGACGTCCGCGCGGTAGTGCCAGCAGCGCTCGCACTTCTGATGGGCCGACGGTGTCACCGTGATGCTCAGCTCGCCGGCCAGCGCCACGCTCGCCGCCGACGTGATCAGCACGAACTTCAGGTCGTCGCCCAGGCTGTTCAGCAGGGCGAGGTCCTCGGCGTTCACGCCCAGCGCGACCTCGGCCTGCAGCGACGAACCGATCGCGCCGGTCGTGCGGACTTCCTCGATCGCCTTGTTCACCGCGTCACGGATCTCGTGGATGCGATTCCATTTCGCGATCAGTCCGTCGTCGTGCGCGACGCCGACGGACCAGTAGGTCTCGGTGAAGATCGTGTCGCCGGCCTGCTTGCCCGCGAAGACCTTCCACGCCTCTTCGGCGGTGAAGCTCAGGAACGGCGCCATCCAGCGCAGCATCGCGTTCGTGATGTGCCACAGCGCCGTCTGCGCCGAGCGGCGGGCCGCCGACTTCGGCGCGCTCGTGTACAGCCGGTCCTTCAGCACGTCCAGGTAGAACGCGCCCAGGTCCTCCGAGCAGTACACCTGCAGCTTGGCCACGACCGGGTGGAACTCATAGCGCTGGTAGTGCGCCAGGATCTCCTCCTGGAACTGCGCGGCACGGGCCAGCGCGTAGCGGTCCGCCTCCAGCAGCTGGTCCAGCGGCACGGCGTCCGTCGCCGCGTCGAAGTCCGAGGTGTTGGCCAGCAGGAAACGCAGCGTGTTGCGGATGCGGCGATAACCGTCCACGACGCGCGCCAGGATCTTCTCGTCGCCGGCGATGTCGCCCGAGTAGTCGGACGCCGCCACCCACAGCCGGATGATCTCGGCGCCCAGCTTCTTGCTGGTCTCCTGAGGGTCGACGCCGTTGCCCAGCGACTTGCTCATCTTGCGGCCCTTGCTGTCCACGGTGAAGCCGTGGGTCAGCAGGCCGCGGTAGGGCGCGCGGCCGTTGATCGCGCAGGAGATCAGCAGCGACGAGTGGAACCAGCCGCGATGCTGGTCATGGCCCTCGAGGTAGAGGTCGGCCTCCGGGCCGGTCTCGTGCGCCGCGCCGGCGTGCGAGCCCTTGAGCACGTGCTGGAAGGTGGAGCCCGAGTCGAACCACACGTCCAGGATGTCCTGGCCCTTCGAGTACTGCGCGGCTTCGTCGCCCAGCCACTCGGCCGGGTCCAGCTTGGACCAGGCCTCGATGCCGCCGGCCTCGACCAGCTGCGCGGCGCGCTCGATGAACTCCAGCGTCTTCGGATGCGGCTGGCCGCTGTCCTTGTGCAGGAAGATCGGCAGCGGCACGCCCCAGCTGCGCTGGCGCGAGATGCACCAGTCGGGCCGGCCGGCGATCATGTCGTGCAGGCGCGTCTTGCCGTTCTCGGGATAGAAGCTGGTCTGCTCGATCGCGTCCAGCGCCAGCTGGCGCAGGGTCTTGTCGGCCTTGTCGACGGTGAACACGCCGTCGCCCTCGTCCATGCGGACGAACCACTGCGCCGCCGCGCGGTAGATCACCGGCGACTTGTGACGCCAGCAGTGCGGGTAGCTGTGGCGGATCTTGCTGTGCGCCATCAGGCGGCCGGCGTCCTGCAGCGCCGCGGCGATCACCGGGTTGGCCTTCCAGATGTGCTGGCCGCCGAACAGCGGCAGCTCGGCCTCATAGACGCCGTTGCCCTGCACCGGGTTCAGGATGTCCTTGAACGCCAGGCCGTGCGCGATGCACGAGTTGAAGTCGTCCACGCCGTAGGCCGGCGCCGAGTGGACCACGCCGGTGCCGTCGTCGGCGGTGGCGTAGTCGGCCAGGTAGACGGGGCTCTCGCGGTCGAAGCCCGGATGCACGTGCGCGAGCGGGTGCTTGAACTTCAGCAGCTCCAGCGATTTGCCCGGCGTGACCGCGACGGTCTTGCCCTCGATGCCCCAGCGGGCCAGGCACTTCTCGACCAGCGCCTCAGCCACGACGAAGTAGCCGCGCGCCGTGTCGACCAGCGCGTACGGCAGCTCCGGGTTCAGGTTCAGCGCCTGGTTGGCGGGGATGGTCCAGGGCGTCGTCGTCCAGATGACGGTGAACGCTTCCTTGTCCAGCGTCGGCACGCCGAAGGCCGCGGCGAGCTTCTCCGGTTCCGCGCTCAGGAAGGCCACGTCGACGGCCGGGGAGTCCTTGTCGGCGTACTCGATCTCGAACTCGGCCAGCGAGGAGCCGCAGTCGAAGCACCAGTACACCGGCTTCAGGCCGCGGTAGACGAAGCCGCGCTCGAACAGGCGCTTGAGCACGCGCAGCTCGCCGGCCTCGTTCTTGAAGTCCATCGTCCGGTACGGATGGTCCCAGTCGCCGAGCACGCCCAGGCGCTTGAAGTCCAGGCGCTGCTGGTCGATCTGCTCGGTGGCGTAGGCGCGGCTCTTCGCCTGCACCTCGTCGCGCGGCAGGCCGCGGCCGAAGGTCTTCTCGATCTGGTTCTCGATCGGCAGACCGTGGCAGTCCCAGCCGGGGATGTAGGCGGCGTCGAAGCCCTCGAGCTGGCGCGCCTTGACGATCATGTCCTTCAGGATCTTGTTGACGGCGTGACCCATGTGGATCTGGCCGTTGGCGTAGGGCGGGCCGTCGTGCAGCACGAACTTCGGCTTGCCTTGGCGCGCGACGCGCAGGCGCTGGTAGACGCCCTGGTCTTCCCATTCCTGGACCCAGCCCGGCTCGCGCTTGGGCAGGTCGCCGCGCATCGGGAATGGGGTGTCGGGCAGGTTCAGCGTCGAGCGGTAGTCAGGTTTGGCACCCGACTTGTCGGCGGACAAGGTGTTGGACTTGGAAGCGTCGGTCATGGCGGCGGCAATCGAAGGAGGCGGCCGGTGGACGGGGCCGCGAGAGAAGAGGGGTGGCGCGCTGGGCAGGAGGCACAAGAGGCGGGCCCGCGCGCCGGCTGAGCGGTCGAGATGAGCGGTCGAGATGAGCGATCGGGTGCTCAGCCCTTCAAATTCGGTCGCGGGTGGTCTGGCGGCGGACGGCGGCGTGGGTCGTCGCCGGTTCGGCGAAGTACGCGCGTGCCTGGCGGACGTCCTCGCGGATCGCGGCGGTCAGGGCGTCCAGACCGTCGAAACGGGCTTCGTCACGCAGTTTGTGCAGGAGTTCCACGCGCACGAGTTTACCGTAGGCCTCGCCCGGGCCCAGGCGGTCGGCCAGCGCCGCCGGCCAGTCCAGCGCATGGACCTCCAGCAGCACGCGGCCGGCGTCCTCGACCGTCGGTCGCACGCCCAGCGAGGCGACGCCGTCCAGCACGATGCCGCCACCCTGGCCGCCCGCATTGCCATCATGGGGGTCCTGGCCGTCGAGCCCGTGCACGCGCACCGCGAAGATCCCGTGCGCCGCCGGCTTGTCGTGGTCGAACCTCAGGTTCAGCGTGCGGAAGCCGTCGCCCCGGCCGGGCGCGGTCTCCGCCAGCTGGCGCCCCAGTTTCTGGCCGTGGATCACGTGGCCGGAGATCGCGTACGGCCGGCCCATCAGGCGCGCGGCGCCGTCCATGTCGCCGGCGGCCAGCGCCTCGCGCACGGCGGAGCTGGACACCCGCAGGCCGTGCACCTCGTAGCTCATCATCCGCGCGACGTCGAAGCCCAGGCGCTGCCCCGCGGCGTCCAGCGTCGCGTAGTCACCCTGGCGCTTGGCGCCGAAGCGGAAGTCGTCGCCGACGAGCACGTACTTCGTCCCCAGTCCGTCGACCAGCACCTGCTGGATGAAGTCCTGCGCCGGCAGCGAGGCCAGCGCCTCGTCGAAGCGCAGCACCACGACCTGGTCGATGCCGCAGCGCTCCAGCTCCTGGAGCTTGTCGCGCAACGTGGCGATGCGCGCCGGCGCCAGTTCGGGCTTGCCGAGCTTCCTGGCGAAGAAGTCGCGCGGGTGCGGCTCGAAGCTGAGCACGCAGGTCGGCAGGCCGCGGTGGCGGGCCTCCGACAGCAGCAGCGCCAGCATGGCCTGATGGCCGCGATGGACGCCGTCGAAGTTGCCGATCGTCAGCGCGCACTGCGCCGCGATGCCGGGATGGTGGAAGCCGCGGAAAACCTGCATGGGCGGGGATTATCAGCCGCCGCGCGAGGCGCCGCCGCCGATGCATGGATTCGGGCGGGATCCGATGGATCGGGCGCGGATCTGACGGATCAGGCGGCCGCGGCGGCCGGCGAGGCCGGCAGATGCCGCGCGACGACGGCCAGCAGCTCGTCCATCTCGAACGGCTTGACCAGATGACCGTCCATGCCGCTGGCCAGGCAGCGGGCGCGGTCCTCGTCGACGGTGCTGGCGGTCAGCGCGACCACCGGCGTGCGCGGCAGCAGGCGGCGCGCCTCTTCCTGCCGCCACGCGGTCGTGGTCGCATAACCGTCCAGCTCAGGCATGTGGCAGTCCATCAGCACGAGGTCGAAGCGCTGGGCGCTCAACAACTCGAGGGCCTCGCGCCCGTGTTCGGCCGGCACGACGCTCAAGCCGCAGCGCTCCAGCATCGTCGTGGCGACCAGCAGGTTGACCGGACTGTCGTCGACCAGCAGCACGCGGCCTTCCAGCTGAGGCGGCGGGTGCGGCGGCGTGCCGGCGGACGGCGCGCGCATCGGGGCGGCGGCCTCGGCGGCGCAGGCCTGCAGCGGCAGCGTGAACTCGAACACCGAGCCCTGGCCCGGCGCCGACGCGCAGCGCAGGTCGCCGCCCATGGCCCGGGCGATCTCGCGGGAGATCGTCAGCCCGAGCCCGGCGCCGTCACGGCGGGCGCGGTCCGTGCCGGGGCCGCCCGCCTGCTCGAAGGGCGCGAAGATGCGTTCGAGCTGGTCCGCCGGGATGCCGTCGCCGGTGTCCCGGACCGCGAAGTGGAGCAGGGTGCCGGCGCGCATGTCCAGCACCGACGAGACCTCCAGCCCGACACGGCCGTGGTCGGTGAACTTGATGGCGTTGCCCACCAGGTTGTGCAGCACCTGCTGGATGCGCGAGGCGTCGCCCATCGCCCGGGCGGGGAGCTGCGGCGCGACGCTCAGCGTGAAGTCCAGTCCCTTGGCCCGCGCGGACTCGCCCAGCAGCCGGGCGACGTCGCCGGCGACCTCGCGGATGTCGAAGGGCCGCGCCTCGACGACCAGCTTGCCGGATTCGATGCGCGCCAGGTCCAGGATGTCGTTGACCAGCGTCAGCAGATGCCGGCCGGAGCGGCGCACGATCTCGACCTGCTCGCGCTGCTGCGCGCTGAGGTCGCCGCGTTCCAGCAGCTGGGTCATGCCGATGATGCCGTTGAGCGGCGTGCGGATCTCGTGGCTCATCACCGCGACGAAGCGGCTCTTGCTGCTGCTGGTCTCCTCGGCGGCGTTGAGCGCCAGGCGGCGCTGCTCGGCCAGGCGGGCCTGCTCGAAGCGCAGGCGCAGCAGTTCCAGCGTGCCGGCCTCGATGCGGCGGGATTCCAGGACCGTCAGCAGCCAGAACATCGCCAGTCCGCCGACGCTGAGCCAGCCGGTCACGCCGCCCTGCAGCGCGAGCCGGATCGCCAGCGGCGCGATCACCAGCGAGGCGAACAGCGCCTGCCCGCGCGCCCAGTGGCCCAGCGACACCATCGTGAAGGCGACCAGGCCGACCAGCGTCGTCATGACCGCGCCGTCGATCTCCGGCAGGTTGGGGGTGGCGAAGAGGGCACCGATCACGCCCCAGGCCAGGCCGTCGAGTCCCAGTCCGGCCAGGTAGCGCCGTTCCTCGCGCGGCGAGGCGCGCTCCTGCAGCGGCAGGGCGAGGAAGCGTCGGGCCTGGACCGTGCGCCACAGCGAGATGATCCAGCGCGCCCCCAGCCAGCCGAGCAGGTCCACGACGGGCAGGTGCGGCCACAGCAGCACGACCGGCAGCAGGCCGAACAGCGCGCCCACGCCCGCGGGCATGGCCACGCGGGCCTGCAGGCTGCTCAGGCGCTCGGCCCGGACCTGGATCGCCACGCTGGCGGCGCTGTCCTCGTGATGTGCGATGTCTGAAATTCCCATACGACCCGGCCGGCGAGGTGTCCGACCGATGCGGCTCCTGCTGCTGGCGCCGCTCCAGGGCGGCGCTTCGGTGGCGCGTTTCTACCCAAGGATGGTGATCCGTGGACTCGGGGACTTCCCGCGAGTGGGCGCTGTCCGGCGACGCCCCGGGCGCGGACCCGGGTCAGCCGGCCGAGTCGGGCGCCGAAGAGCCGGGGCCGGAAGGCGGTTCGGACATGGCGAGCTCGCGCTGGCGCTCGTCGAGCCACATCCAGCCGCCTTCCTTCAGGTCGGCCGGCAGTTCCAGCGCGCCGATGCGCTGCCGGTGCAGGCTCAGCACCCGGTTGCCGACCGCGGCCACCATCCGCTTGGCCTGGTGATAGCGACCCTCGGTGAGCGCCATCTGCAGGCGCCCGTCGGGCAGACGCTCGGCGGAAACGGCCCGCACCGGTTCCTCGGCGAGCTTGGGGTTGCGTTCCTCCAGCAGCACGCCGGCGACGAGCCGGCGCAGCTGTTCCTCGTCCACATCGGCCTTGCAGACCGCCTGGTAGAGCTTGGGCACGTGGTACTTCGGGCTGGTCAGCTTGTGCTGGAGCGGACCGTCGTCGGTCAGCAGCAGCAGGCCGGTGGTGTCCTCGTCGAGGCGACCCACGGGCTGGATGTCGCGGTTGCGCACCGGTTCGGGCAGCAGCGAGAACACGCTCGGGTGATGGCTGGGCTTGCGCGAGCACTCGTAGCCGGCCGGCTTGTACAGGAGGATCAGCGCCTTCTCGTGGTAGGGCCAGGTCTGGCCTTCCACCTCGAAGACGAGGCCCGCGGTGTCGAAGGCCTGGTGCGGATCGTCGACGACCGTGCCGCCGATCGAGACCAGCCCGTGGTGGACCAGCGCGGCGCAGTGCCGGCGGGTGCCGAAGCCCTGGCTGAAGAGGATCTGGGCGAGGGCCACCGGCTTGGCGGACTTGTTGGAAATTGCGGAACTCGAGGTCATGGGGAGGAATTGTCGCTTCGCGGGCGAATGTGTTCAGGAATTGAGCGATGTCAATGTTGGACGTTCGTCAGTGGGATGGGTGGGGGCGTGCGGGGCACCTACACGGCACCTCCGAACCGGTCCTCGCCGCCATGCCATCCATCGTCCAACGCACTTCCATCTCCTTGAACGGGCAGGTCGAATCCCACGCTCAGGCCGACGCTCAGGCCCGCAACCAGGTCGAGGGCCGGCGCCTCCACGACCAATTGGGAGCCGAGACAGCGACGCTGCCGCGCTGTCCCCCCGCGCCGGCGGGCTCGCGCACGCCGGCCCATCTCAACGAGGAGACGCTGCTGGGCGACGGGCTGCCGCACGCCAGCCGCCTGCGCGACGGTCCGGTGCTGATGGCGTCGCCGACGGTCCAGGAGGCGCTGTGTTTTGCCCGTGCCTGCGTGAAGCACCAGATCGGCTGGGTCGTGGACCTTCGCTCGTCGAATGACGGACAGCCTGCACACGCGAGTCCCCTGGACGGCGGAAAGCCGGCCTTCGTCAATGAGGACGGGGTCGCCCGCTTTGCACGGAAGGGGCGCGAGGCCCCGTTGCGCGGCGTGGGGCCGGGAGCGGCCGAAGACCACGTCCGCAAGATCGAGCTCAGCCTCCAGCCCGGTCGGCAGACGCCGGCCGCGGAGGGCGATGCGCCGCGCGACCTGTCGCAGTCGCTGGACTGGATCCGGGTGCCTGTGGACGACGACAAGCCCATTTCGCCCCAGCGATTGCTCGACACCAGCGTGCATCTGGCCCGCGCGGCGTCCACGGCGCACGTGGCGTTCCAGTGCGCGCAGGGGCAGCACACCGGCGCCACGTTCGCGGCCGCCCACGCATTGCTCGAGGTGCATCGCCGCTTCCCGATCTTCGCGGACGAACTGCAGGATGTCGTGCTGGACGAATGCCTGACCATCCGCCGCGATCGCGGCCCGGAGCTGTTCCGCGCCGAGGACCTCGCGTCACTGATGGCCTTCGGCCGCCTGATGCTGGCAGCGCGGGATCTGCCTTGACAGATGGCCCGTCCGGCGCGGGTGGCGGGGATGGGAGGCTGACAGCCGGCCGGGGTGGTCAAACCAGAGCGGACCCTCAGCGCGACTGAACCCGGACCGCGTCCACGATCGCCCGCGCCACCACTTCCGCGGCGACCCCACCGAGCAGCGTCATGTCGCCGTCGACCTCCGCGGCGCCGGTGGCGAGCGCGAACATCACGTCCCCGTCCATCACCGTGTGAACCGGGTGGATGGCGCGTGCCAGGCCGTCATGCGCGATCTGGGCCAGCTTGGTGGCTTGCGCCTTCGTCAGGCGCGCGTCGGTCGCGATGACGCCGATCGTCGTGGCGCTGCCCTGCAGCGCACCGCCGGGGCGTTCGCCGTCAAGCAGCGCCTGGACCGTCGATCGCGGCCGGCCGTCCGCGCCGCGCGAGCCCGCGATCACCTCGCCGCCGCGCGGATCGACGACGTCGCCCACCGCGTTCACCGCCACCATCGCCGACAGCGTCACGCCGCCGATGCGCACGGACGCCATGCCCAGTCCGCCCGGCATCGAGCGCTCGACGCCCAGCAGCTTGCCCACCGTCGCGCCCGTGCCGGCGCCGATGCGTCCGCGCGAGCGCTCATCGGCCGACGCCGCGTCGCAGGCCGCGCGGCCGGCCTCCGCATCGGGCGCGGTCTGCGCCCCGTGCAGCCAGAGATCGAAAAGCACCGCGGCCGGCACGATGGGCACCCGCACCTGGCCGACACGGAAGCCGTGCCCCCGCTCCGCCAGCCAGCGCATCACGCCGTCCGCGGCGGCGAGGCCGAACGCGCTGCCGCCGGTCAGCAGGATCGCGTGGACCTGCTGCACGGTGTTCTCGGGACGGAGCAGTTCGAGGTCGCGCGTGCCCGGCGCGGCGCCGCGCACATCGACGCCGGCGGTCGCGCCGGCCTCGCACAGCACGACGCTGCAGCCGGTGGGCACCGACGGATGCGTGAAGTGGCCGACCTTCAGGCCGGCGACGTCGCACAGGGCGCCTGCGTCGGGCGATGCTTCGGGCAACGGGTCGTGCAACGCGTCGGACAACGAGCCGGTCAACGCGTCAGGCAAGGCATCGGTCAAAGGGCCGGTCAAAGGGTCGGTCAAAGCGCCGGTCAAGGCGCCGGTCGGGGATCCGCTCAAGGCTTGCCACCCTGCGGCTTCAGCGAGCCGCAGTCGCTGCCCAGGTAGCGGGCCTCGCCGGTGGAGCGCAGGACCTCGGTCTTGCCGTCGCGCTGTGCGCGGATCTCGCTCTTGGTCTTGTAATGGTCCGGGCCGAGGAAGGTGATCTCGTTGGTCCCTTCCGAGGCCGGATTGGTGCAGCGGAAGTTCACCAGCATCGTGTCGCCGGTGCGCTTGCTGTCGTGTTCGCACTTGCCGTCGGTGCGCGGCATCGCGGCGCGGTCGGCCTGTTCCTTCGTGACGCAGGATTTGAGCGTCAGCTCGCCGCCCTGGAAGTTCATGCTGACGCCGTGCTGCGACATCATCGATTCCATCTGCTTGCGCTGCTCGGGCGGCAGCGCCGCCATCTGCTTCTGCATCTGCTCCATCTGCGCCTGACGCTGCGGATCGAGCTGGGGCTTCTGCTTGATCTCCCACAACCCGGGCTTGAAGTCCTGGGCGGAAGCGGACACGACGCCGGCCGCGAGCAGCAGGCCGACGACCAGGGAGGAGGGGGCAAAAGGCATGACAGGCTCCCTCGCCGCAGCAGGGGCGAGCCACGCCAGTGTACGCAGCGGCGAGTCGGGATGCACCGCTAGGCGGAAACCGGAGCCATAGCAGCGCTATGGCGAGGATTTCCAACGACGCGGTGCGCCCGAATCGCCGCTGCGTCAGGCGAAGACGCCGGCCGTGTCCTGCATACGCGCACTCACCTCGCCGAGGTGGTGCAGCGAGTCGCCGTACTGCATCTCCATGACGGCCAGGCGCTTGAAGTAGTGGCTGCCGATGTACTCGTCGGTCACGCCGATGCCGCCGTGCAGCTGCGTGCACTGCTGGCCGACGAAGCGCATCGACTGACCCAGCTGCACCTTGGCCTGCGAGATCGCGCGGCGGCGCGCGTCCGCCGGCTCGTTCAGCTTGAGCGTGGCGAAGTAGCTCATCGAGCGCGCCAGCTCCAGCTGCATCTTGACGTCGGCCATGCGGTGGCGCAGCGCCTGGAAGCTCGCGATCGCGACGCCGAACTGCTTGCGCGTGTTCAGGTATTCCGCCGTCAACGCGACGAAGCGGTCCATCGCGCCGACGGCCTCGGCCGCCTGCGCGGCGATGGCGATGTCGACGGCGTGCTCCAGGACGTCCAGACCGCGACCCTTGCCGACCAGCAGCGTGGCTGGCGCGCGATCGAGCGTCAGTTCTGCGGCACGCGAACCGTCGTGCAGCGCGTAGCCTCGCAGCGTGACGCCAGGCGCGTCTTTCCTGACGAGGTACAGCGCGATGCTCTGGCCCGCGCCATCCATGCGCGCCGGCACGATGAAGGCATCCGCCGCATCGCCGGCCGGCACGAGGCTCTTCGTGCCGCTCAGCCGCTGATCGGAACTGACCATCGTGTCGCAGATATGAAGTCGGTAACGCGCTCGGCGTTCCTGATGGGCGAGAACGACCAGCGCCTCACCGCCCGCGATGCGCGGCAGCCACTCGCCTTGAACGTCATCGCCGGCGTGCGCGAGCACGGCCGGCGCGACCAGCCCGCCCTGCGCATACGGCTCCATCACCAGGCCGCGGCCCAGCTCTTCCATCACGACCATCGCCTCCGCCGGGCCGAAGCCCAGCCCGCCGTGGGCCTCGGGCACCGCGAGCGCGGTCAGGCCCAGTCCCGCCAGCGCGTTCCACGCGTCGCGCGAGAAGCCGCCCGCCTTCACGATCGCGCGGCGCTGCTCGAAGCCGTAGTCCTTGTCCACATAGCGCCGCACCGCGTCGCGCAGCGAGTTCTGGTCTTCGGTGAAATCGAAATCCATGTCGTGTCTCCTGCCTCAGCCCAGAACCGTCTGCGCGACGATGTTGCGTTGAACCTCGTTCGAGCCGCCGTAGATCGTCGTCTTGCGATAGTTGAAGTAGTGGCTCGCCAGCGGCGCGCAGTGGGTCGCGCCGACCTGGTCGCCCTGCCAGCCGGCCTCCATCGCTTCCTGGATGAAGGGCGTCGAATACGGCCCGGCGGCCAGCATCATCAGCTCGGTGTAGCGCTGCTGGATCTCGCTGCCGCGGATCTTCAACAGGCCGGCGACGTCCAGCGACTGCTTGCCGCTGGACTCCGCCGACAGCACGCGCAGCACCATCATCTCGAGCGCGACGATGTCCACCTCCAGCAACGCGATCTGGTCGCGGAAGCGCGGGTCGTCGTAGACGCCCTCGGCCTTGGCGATGCGCTTGAGGCGTTCGAGCTCGCGCTTGCCGCGGTTGACGTCGGCGATGTTGGTGCGCTCGTGCGCGAGCAGGTACTTGGCGTAGGTCCAGCCCTTGTTCTCCTCGCCGACCAGGTTCTCCGCGGGGACCACCACGTCGTCGAAGAAGACCTCGTTCACCTCGTGCTCGCCGTCGAGCATGGTGATCGGGCGCACGGTCACGCCCGGCGACTTCATGTCGATCAGCAGGAAGGAGATGCCGGCCTGCGGCTTGACGCTGGCGTCGGTCCGCACGAGGCAGAAGATCCAGTCGCCGTACTGGCCCAGCGTGGTCCAGGTCTTCTGGCCGTTGACGACGTAGGTGTCGCCGCGGCGTTCGGCGCGCGTCTTCACCGAGGCGAGGTCCGACCCGGAGCCCGGCTCGCTGTAGCCCTGGCTCCACCAGACGTCGCCGCTCATGATGCCGGGGAGGTGGCGCTCCTGCTGCTCGCGCGAGCCGAAGGCCATGATCACCGGCGCCACCATCACCGGCCCGAAGGGCACGACGCGCGGCGCGCCGGCCAGCGCGCATTCCTCTTCGAACAGGTGGCGCTGCACGGCGTTCCAGCCCGGGCCGCCGAACTGCTTCGGCCAGGCCCAGCCGTGCCAGCCCTGCTTGCCCAGGATGCGCGCCCAGCGCTGCAGATCGTCCTTGTTCAGCCGCAGCGCGTTGTGCACCTTGTGGCTGATGTCCTTCGGAAGATGCTCGGCCACCCACTGGCGGATGTCGGCCCGGAAGGCCTGTTCTTCGGGAGTGAAGTTGAGGTCCATGCTGGTGTGTCTCCTGCGGTCCTTGATGTCTTGCCCGGCGCTTGTGGCGCGCCTGTCGAGGGAACTGCGGCGGTTTTTAGCACGAGCGTTCGCTTTTTTCCTGTCCCGACCGGGACAAAGCCAGGGGCATCCCGGGGGCGGGGGAGAATGCGCGGCTTCCGGGCTCCGCAGAACCGCCATGACCGCCTCGCTCCCGACCGCTCCGTCGACCGCTTCCTCGACCGCTCTCCCGACGGCTCTCCCGACCCTGTTCGCGACGTCCCTTCCCCGGCCCGTGCTCGCCATCCACGGCGGTGCGGGCACGATCCGCCGCGCCAGCATGAGCGCGGACATGGAGGCGCGCTACCGGGCCGCCCTGGCGGAGATCCTGGCCGACGGCGCGGCGTGCCTGGCGCGCGGCGACGCGGCGATGGACGTGGCGGTCGAGGCCGTGCGCCGGCTCGAGGAGTGCGAGCTCTTCAACGCCGGCAAGGGCGCGGTCTACACGGCGGACCAGCGGCATGAGCTCGACGCCAGCGTGATGGACGGGCGCGATCGCGCGGCGGGCGCGGTGGCGGGCGTGACGCGGGTGCGCAATCCGGTGCTCGCGGCGCGGGCGGTGATGGCGCATAGCGGCCACGTGCTGCTGGTCGGCACGGCGGCGGACACCTTCGCCTTCGAGCAGGGCCTGGAGCGCGTGGCGCCGGACTGGTTCGGCACGCCGCAGCGGCTGGCGCAACTGGAGAAGGCGAGGGCGTCGGCGCTCGGCCAGGTGCTGGATCATGACGGGCAGCAGGTGCTCGCCGAGGCCGACTCGACCGTCGAAGGTCCCATCGACGAGCAGACCAAGTTCGGCACCGTCGGCGCGGTGGTGCGCGACGCGGCGGGCCACCTCGCCGCGGCGACCTCCACCGGCGGGATGACCAACAAGCGGCCGGGTCGCGTCGGCGATTCTCCGATCCCCGGCGCCGGTTGTTATGCGGACGACCGCAGCGTCGCCGTCTCCTGCACGGGCACCGGGGAAGCCTTCATCCGCGCCGCCGCGGCCCACGAGGTCGGCGCGCTGATGCGCATCGGCGGCCTGCCGCTGTCGGAGGCCTGTGCGCGCGTCGTGTTCGACGAGCTGCCGACGGTGGGCGGCGACGGCGGCCTGATCGCGGTCGACACGCTGGGCAACGTCTGGCTCGGCTTCAACACCGAAGGCATGTACCGCGGCTGGGTCGAGGCCGGCGGCGCGCCGGTGGTCGGCGTCTACCAGGAAGAATGAGGACGGATGAACACGAACGAGGCCGAATGAGGTCGACCGATGCCATGAGCCACCGTGTCGCCGTCCTGCTGATGCTGCTGGTCACGCTGCTGTGGAGCACGGCCGGGGCGGTGTCGCGCCACCTGGATTCGGCGCGCGGCTTCGAGGTGACCTTCTGGCGCAGCGCCTTCAATGCGCTGGCGCTGACGGTCCTGCTGCCGCTGCTGCGCGGCCGGGACTACTGGCGGCGCGCGCTGCCGCGCCTGCGCCGCTCGCCGTCGGTGCTGGGCTCGGGCCTGTGCTGGGCCGTGATGTACACGGCCTTCATGCTGGCGCTGACGATGACCGGCGTGGCCAACGTGCTGGTGACCATGGCGCTGGGGCCGCTGCTGACGGCGCTGTTCGCGCGCGTCTTCCTGCATCAGCGGCTGGCGGCGCGGACCTGGTTCGCGATCTGGGTCGCGAGTGCGGGCATCGCCTGGATGTTCGCGAACGAGATGAGCGCCGGCCCGGCCGCGTGGCTGGGCATGGGCGTCGCGCTGGCGGTCCCCGTCGCGGCGGCCAGCAACTGGACGCTGCTGCAGGCGCGCGCCGGCGACGGCGAGACCGACCTGCTGCCCGCCGTCTGGTTCGGCGCGCTGTTGTCGGCGCTGGCGACGCTGCCGCTGGCCTGGCCGTTCGCGGCCTCGGGGCGGGACCTGCTGCTGCTGGCCGGGCTGGGCGTGTTCCAGCTGGCGCTGCCGTGCCTGATCGTCGTGCGGCTGACGCGGGTGCTGCCGGCGGCCGAGGTGGCGCTGCTGGGTCTGATGGAAGTGCTGCTGGGCGTGCTGTGGGCCTGGCTGCTGGCGGATGAGGCGCCATCGCGGGCCGCGCTGCTCGGCGGTGTTATGGTGCTGGCCGCATTGATAGGCAATGAGCTGCTGGCCGCGTGGCGCCGCCCGGCAGCTTCTACGAGTGGAGAGATGTCGCTGTGATTCCGTCGCTGCAATCCGAAGGGCAGGTCCTGGCCGAGGTCAACGGCTGCCTGGGCCTGATCACCTTGAACCGTCCGCAGGCGCTGAACGCGCTGTCGCTGGCCATGATCCGCGACATGACCGCGCTGCTGACCGCGTGGGCAAAGGATCCCGCGATCCAGGCCGTCGCCTTGATGGGCGCGGGCCGCGAGGGCAAACCGGCGGCGTTCTGCGCCGGGGGCGACATCCGCTTCTTCCACCAGGCCGCGCTCGCCGGTGACGACGCGCTGGACGCGTTCTTCACCGAGGAATACGCGCTCAACCACCTGATCCACCAGTTCCCCAAGCCCTTCATCGCGCTGATGGACGGCGTCGTGATGGGCGGCGGCATGGGCATCAGCCAGGGCGCGCGGCTGCGCGTGCTGACGGAGCACTCCAAGCTCGCGATGCCCGAGACCAACATCGGCCTGTTCCCCGACGTGGGCGGCGGCTACTTCCTGTCGCGCTGCCCCGGCCGCAGCGGCGAGTGGCTGGCGCTGACCGGCCAGGTCATCGGCGCGGGCGACGCGATCGAGCTCGGCCTGGGCGATGTCTTCGTCCAGAGCAGCGAGCTCCCGGCGATCGTCGAGGCGTTCCGCACCGGCGTGCAGGACAGCGCCGAGCACGTGGTCGCGACGGTGATGGAGCGCGTGGACCTGGCGCCGGTCGCCGAGCACTGGAACTCGCGCGCGCTGATCAACAGGCACTTCTCGGCGGCCTCGGTGCCGGCGCTGTTCGCCTCGCTCGAGGCCGACGCCGATCCCTGGGCGCAGCACACGCTGGCGACGCTGAAGCAGCGCTCGCCGCTGATGATGGCGGTGACGCTGGAGCAGATCCGGCGCGCCGCGTCGATGAGCCTGGCCGACGACCTGCGCATGGAGCGCGACCTGGTGCATCACTGCTTCCACCTCCGGCCCGGCGCCGCCAGCGAGACGGTCGAGGGCGTGCGCGCACTGGCCATCGACAAGGACCACGCGCCGAAATGGCACCCGGCCCGCGTCGAGGACGTGACGCGCGCCGATGTCGAGGCCTTCTTCCAGAGCCCCTGGACGGCCGTCGAGCACCCGCTGCGCGGGCTCGACTGATCGCCCGCGCTGTCCCCCACGTCAGTGACGGGCAAAACCCGACCCCCGCGTTTTCAGAGAACCTTCACAGCGTCCGCCTAGAGTCGCCGCACTGCGCACCTCCCGTGCGGAGGGATCTCGGAGCGACGGACGGATGACGATCAGGCGAGGGCCCAGGGCCGCGAACAGGGCGCGCATCGGCGCGGTGGTGTTGGCGGTCTGCGGCCCCGCGTGTGCCCAGATTCCAGGGAGCGTCGACGCCTCCTCCGCCAAGGCGACCGCCACGCCGCGGGACGAGGCGGCGACACCCGTCCAGGTCGCCAGGGCCGAGCCGGTCGCGCTCGACCGCGTCGAGCTCAACGGCCGCCATTACGACAACGGCATCGGCACGACGGACGCGGCCTCGCAGGGCGCGGTGCGCGCCGAACTGCTGAAGAGCCGCCCGGCGCTGCGCCCCGGCGAGGTCCTGGAGTTCGTGCCGGGGCTGATCGTCACGCAGCACAGCGGCGACGGAAAGGCCAACCAGTACTTCCTGCGCGGCTTCAACCTGGACCACGGGACCGACTTCGCCACGACGGTCATGGGGCTGCCGGTCAACATGCCCAGCCATGCGCACGGGCAGGGCTACTCGGACCTCAACTTCCTGATCCCGGAACTGGTCGAGCGCATCGACTATCGCAAGGGGCCGTACTTCGCCGGCAACGGCGACTTCGCGGCCGCGGGGTCGGCGGACATCGCCTACTTCCGCCGGCTCGACGATCCCTTCGTCGCGCTCACGCTGGGGGAGGGCAAGTACCGGCGCGCCCTGGCGGCCGGTTCGACGGCCATCGGCGGCGGCATGCAACTGCTCGGCGCCGCGGAGGGCATGCGCAACGACGGTCCGTGGCAGCTGCCGGAGGACCTGAAGCGTCGCAACGTGGTGCTGAGCCTGTCGGGTGGCACCGCGGGCATGGGCGGCACCGGCGGCGACCGTTGGCGCATCGGGCTGATGGACTACCGCGCGGACTGGACCTCGACGGACCAGGTGCCGCAACGGCTGATCGATGCGGGCCGCTTCGACGGGCGGCCCTTCGGGCGCTTCGATGCGGTCGACCCGAGCGACGGCGGCAACACGCGCCGCAGCAGCCTGTCCGCCGAATGGCAGCGCGATGCCGAGGGCCGCAGCACGCGACTGGCCGCCTATGCGATGGCCTATCAACTGGCGCTGTATTCCAACTTCACCTACGCGATGGAGCGCCCCGACGTGGGCGACCAGTTCGCGCAGAAGGACGACCGCCAGGTCTACGGCCTGAGCGGGAGTCACGCGTTCGACCACGTGCTGGGCGGCCTGCCGGCGCGTTCCGAGTTCGGCTTCCAGGTGCGCCAGGACCGGGCGCGGGTGGGGCTGTTCAAGACGGTGGCGCGCGTGGTCGTCGATCCGGCGACCGACACGACGCGCGACGACGACGTGCGTGAGACCTTGTCCGGCGTGTACGGCCAGACCAGTGTCGAGCTCGCACCGTGGGCGCGTTCGGTGCTCGGCGTGCGCGCCGACCAGGGACGCTTCCGCGTGGACCACCGCGCGGGGGAGGGCAACTCCGGCAGCGAGCGCGCGACGCTGGTGTCGCCGAAGTTCTCGCTGGTGCTGGGGCCGTGGGCGAAGACGGAGCTGTTCGTCAACGCCGGCCGCGGCTTCCACAGCAACGACGCGCGCGGGGTGACCAGCGCGAGCGACCCGGCGCAAGGTCTGGTGAAGGCCAGGGGCTACGAGCTCGGCCTGCGCAGCGAGATCGTGCCCGGGCTGCAGAGCTCGGTGGCGCTGTGGAAGCTGGACTTCGATTCGGAGCTGGTCTACGTCGGCGACGCCGGCGCGACCGAGGCCAACCGGCCGAGCCGGCGGCGCGGCATCGAGTGGAACAACCGCTACCTGCCGCTGCCCTGGCTGCTGATCGACGCGGACCTTGCGTGGACGCACGCGCGCTTCTCCGACGCCGATCCGGCTGGCAATCGCATTCCCAATGCGGTCGACAAGGTCGCCTCGATGGGCGTGACCGTGCGCGAGGTGGGCCCGTGGTCGGCGAGCCTGCAATGGCGTTACCTCGGCAGCGGCGCGCTGATCGAGGACAACAGCGTGCGTTCCCATTCGTCGCTGACGACCAGCCTGCGCGTGAGCCGGCGCTTCGGCACGAAGACCGAGCTGACGCTGGACGTATTCAATCTCTTCGACCGCAAGGTCAACGACATCGAGTACTACTACGAGTCGCAGCTGCCCGGTGAGGCCACACCGGTCGCCGATCGCCACGTGCATCCCGCCGAACCGCGCACCGTGCGCGTCACGCTGCGCCGCAGCTTCTGACGCCGCGCTGAATCAATGACCCCTTCTGCGTAGACGCAGGGGGACTGACCTACTTCAATCAACGCCCCCCATCAGAACGCCCTTCGGAGGGAATCGACAAACGCCTCTTCGCTTCGACACTGCATGCATCCGAGCCGTGAGCTCGATGGTTGTCGCAGTAGACATGGAGAGATATGCAAATGGCGTTTGCAGAAATGGAATCTGAGCTGGAGATGGAGCCGGAGGTGGAGTCACTCGATGACCGCGTGACCGAGCCGGAGACGGCGTCGGTGCCTTCCTTGTCGCCCGTCAACCCGTCGACCGCGGCGGAGCTTGATGCGCTGGAAGGCATGCCTGGATTGGCTCGGCTGATGCGCATGTTGCGCGTGCCCGAAGAGTTCTTTGGAACTCCGTCTGAGCGCAAAGCCAGGGACCGGGGAGAGTCGGTCGACTGGGCATCGGCGCCGCGGGAGATCGGCAAGTTCCTTGCCTACTGGGACACTCGCTGCAGCGATGTGTTGTTTCACCTGCACTTGGGGGTCGAGGTGCTCCTCAAGCATGGCGTCCGGATCTGCGCTGGTGAGATGGCGATCCTTTTCCTCCATGAGGAGGACACGATGGACATCTTCATCGAGTTGAGCGTCGACACCGACTGGAAGCGAGCCAGTGACTTGACGCGTGAACTCGATGGGCTCGCCAATCAGGTTGGCGTGCCTTATCACGGATTCTGCTTCAGCTTCGTTCAAGGGGCTGGAGACGACGAAACGGATGAGAGTCTTGATTGGGATCAAGACTTGGACTGAGGAGATCGCATGTCAATCAAACCCGAAAACCTTTTGGAACTGGCCAGCGAGCAAGCCCGGCATGTTGGTGAGCCGTGGCGGCGTTCTGCCATTTCCCGCGCGTACTACGCGTCTTTCCACCGATGTCTGGCGTGGGAGCGTGGGCTGGCCCGGCGCGGCCAAGTCGCGAAACCGCAGGGCGGCATTCATCAGCGCCTGATCGACAGGCTCGGCGCGCCAAACGGTGCCTGCACGTCGAAGCAGAAGTGTCAATCGGTCGACCTGCACCGGCTCCTGAGCCGCCAGAAGGATCAGCGCGTGATCGCGGACTATCGTTTGCGGCGCTCCGTGAGTGAGATCGATCTCAAGAAGCAACTCTACGACGCGCGCCTGCTCTTCAAGACCTGCGGCAGCTGATGACAATCAATGCGCCTCCAGGCGCATTGATCGTCGGTGCGGGGCCGGGCAGGCCCCGGTGCAGACTTACTGCGCCCGCTTGCGCCGCGCCACGAACCCGACGGCCGCGAGGCCGGCGAGCATCAGCGCGTAGGTACCCGGCTCCGGCACTGCCGTGATGGCGATGTTGTCGATCGCGCCATTCAGCCCGCCGCTGAACACCAGCGAGCGCCCCACGCCGGCGAAGCTCACCGACGCCAGGTCGAAGTGGCAGTACGACGACTCCGAGCAGCCCAGCTGCGCGTTGTTGGCCAGCGAGAACGAGCCCAGGATCGAGCCCGTGCCGTTCAGGCCGCTGTAGATCGTGACCGCGCTGGCCAGCGCGCTCGCCGACGAGTAGTACAGCGACACCTCGCCGGTGAAGCCCTTGGCGACGTTCATCAGACCGGTCTCGCCGATGTTGTTGAACATCACGCCGCCCATCGTCGGGGCGTTGCTGAAGTAGTTGCCGCTCGGGCTGTCCGCCAGGCCGTCGTTGGCCAGGCCCAGGATCGAGCCGCTGAACGACACGCCCAGGTTGGCGCCGCTCAGGCCGGCGCCGTCGGTGCCGCCGTTGTAGTAGTCGGCGACCGACGCGAAGCTCGTCGGGCCGTCGAAGTCGATCCACGCGTTGGCGGCATGGGCCGGCGCCGCGGACAGGGCGAGGGCCGACAGCGCGGCCAGGGACAGCAAGGCGGTGGA
Organism: Mitsuaria sp. MSU3D; assembly: GCF_056867975.1. Taxonomy (NCBI): domain Bacteria; kingdom Pseudomonadati; phylum Pseudomonadota; class Betaproteobacteria; order Burkholderiales; family Sphaerotilaceae; genus Roseateles; species Mitsuaria sp. MSU3D. The sequence goes on from NZ_CP200314.1 coordinate 618,904, forward strand.
AGCAGCACGCTTCATGGAGGTTCTCCGGTGGGGGTCAGGGGTTGCCTCCCGCATGCAAACCGCGCGGATCGGGCCTGCACGTCGGGACGCTTCGGCCGCGAGTCTCGAATCCGTCCAAGGCAGTCGCGTGACGGAAGTCTCGTTCCACGGGTTTCCCGCGTCCCTGGTTTCAGGGGACGCGATTCCGGGTCCTGCCACGGCGCTGTCACGGCTCGGTCAAGCCGGCTTTCTACGCTGCGCGTGACTTTTTCCTCATCCGGTCCTCGCTGACTCCTGGAGCAACCACCATGCGCTTCCCCTTCGCCCGACGCGACGTCGCCCTCGCCGCGCTCGCCGCCCTCGGCTCCCTCTCGCTGACCACCGCGCCGGCACCGGCCGCCGCCGCGGGCAAGACCCCCGGCCGCTACGTCAGCGGCGACTTCCACAACCACACCACCTGCTCGGACGGCTCGATCTCGATGCAGAAGCTGGTGAAGAAGGTCACCGACAAGCAGGACACCCCCTGGGGCCTGGACTGGTTCGTCCAGGCCGGCCACGGCGGCAACGGCAACCGCAACTGCACGCTTGTCGAGGACGCCTCGCTGTCCACGCCGGCCTACCCGTTCGTGCAAGGGCAGGGTCCGACGACGACCTGGTCCGCCAGCATCGGCGCGGCCGCGATCAAGGGCGACAACGGCGGCGTCGGCGGCAACGGCAACATGTGGCGCTGGCAGTCGATCCAGGAGTTCCAGTACCCGCTGCTGGAGTACCTGTCGGTCGCGAAGAACCTGCCGCTGTTCATCGGCATGGAATCGGTGGTGGCCGGCCATGAGCACAGCTCGATGTCCATCGTGACGGGCCAGATGCCCAACGGCATCGATGCCACGCAGTTGCCCGCCAACGGCAGCTTCTCCGCGCTGGGCAACGCCGACGCGCTGGCGCAGTGGTCCTACTGCTTCGACCGCGGCGACACCGACCGCAGCCGCGGCAACGTCACCGGCTCCAACGTGGGCAACAACTGGAACTGCGCGGTCCCGGGCAGCAACAGCCAGGCCGACGTGAGCTGGAACGCACAGGCCCAGAAACTGATGCCCGCGAGCGGCGCCGGCGTCGGCACGCGCGGCCACCTGAAGACGGTCGAGGCCTTGAAGTGGATGGCGCAGAACCATGCGACCGCCAGCTACTACGTGCCGGCCCACCTGGAGCGCGCCGGCCCGTTCTATGCCGACGGCAACCAGGGCTTCAACGTCGAGCACCTGCGCAACTTCAACAACGCCGCCCCGGGCATCGCCTTCGGCTTCGAATCGCAGCCGGGCCACGGCGCCTCGGCCAACCGCGGCGAGTACCAGGTCAACCGCAATACCTTCGGCAGCGAGAAGGTCGACTCCGTCGGCGGCACGACCTTCGGCGGCACCGGCGTGTACGCGGGCGTGGTCGGCGGCGTGTGGGACGCGCTGCTCGGCGAGGGCCGCAACTTCTGGTTCTTCGCCAGCTCCGACTGGCACAACCGCGGCAGTTTCGGTCCCGATGACCGCCGCTCGACGCAGGACTTCTACCCCGGCGAATACCAGCGCACCTACGCGATGGTCCGCAACGGCACCGACAAGCTGCGCCCGCAAGCCATCGTCAACGGGCTGCGCTCGGGCAACGCCTGGTCGACGACCGGCCAGCTGATCGACCGCCTGGCCGTGGTCGTCTGTGCGTCCTACGCCGGCCCGGGCGCGCGCAGCAGCGCCTCGGTGGAGCAGCTCGCGCTGAACGCCGCCACCGGCAACACCGACACCGACGTGGCCGGCTGCGCCACGATGGGCGAGAAGCTGGTGGTGCGTCCGGGCGCCGAGCTCGTCGTCGCCGTCGCGGTGCGCGATCCGGCGGGCACGAACTACGCGCCCTACAGCTTCCCGAATCCGTCGCTGAAGCAGGTCGGCATCGAGCAGCCGATCAACCAGCCGGTGCTGGACCACATCGATCTGATCCGCGGTCTGGTCAGCGGCTACCGCGCGCCGGGCTCGGCCGACTACGCCGGCGAATGGCCGCGCAACACCAACTGGCTGCGCACCGACGGCACGACCACCGGCCTGGCCAACGTCCCCGCCGCGGCGAAGAACACGACGGCCGCGGTGATCCGCAGCTTCAACGGCGCCGGCTCGTCGCCGTGGGTCAAGGTGATCTCGGGCGCGGACAGCACGCAGTTCCTGAAGATGAGCACCCGCATCCCGGCGGTCACGGCCTCGCAGTACGTGCGGCTGCGCGGCTCCAACCTGCCGGCGTCGGTGCCCTTCGAGACCGACGGCAGCGGCAATCCGCTGGCCGACCTGTACACCAACGCCAACGACTCCTCCAAGCTGCGCATCGCCTGCACGACGGTGGGGACCAACGTCCCGGCCAACGGCGCGACCTACACCGGCACGACCATCGACGGCTGCCCGAACCACCTCCCGACCGTCGGCGGCGTGAAGTACGTGGCCTACGACGTGGCCGCCTGGTCGGACCTCTGGTTCTACAGCAACCCCGTCTACATCGAAGTGAGCGGTTCGACGCAAGTGGCAGGTGTGAAGTAACCCAGTCGCACTGAAGCCCTCGGCGCCGCGCGTTTCGACGCGCGGCGCATTTCCATTTTCAGAAGTGATCCGATTGCCATGTCGATGACGATGCCCCCCGCCGAAGCGCGCGCTGCTTCTACCTCTTCTTCGTCGTCCAAGGGCGGCTGGCCCTCGTGGACGCGCGAGCCGCTGCTGCACTTCCTGCTGCTGGGCGGCGTGCTGTTCGGCGTGGACCACGTGATGGTCAGTCGCGCGGACGATCCGATGCGGATCGTCGTCGGCCCCGAGGTCGATGCGGAGGCGACGCAGGTGTTCACCGCCTCGCGCGGCCGCGCGCCCGATGCGAAGGAGCTCGCCGCGCTGCGCCAGGTCTGGCTCGACAACGAGGTGCTGTACCGCGAAGGCCTCGCATTGCAGCTCGACAAGGGCGACACGGCGATCCGCGAGCGCGTGATCTTCAAGTCGCTCAGCATGATCGACGCCGGCGTGAAGCTGCCGCCGGCCGACGACGCGCACCTGCGCGGCTGGTTCGAGTCGCATCGCGAGAAGTACGACGATCCCGCGCGCTTCGACTTCGAGGAGGCCGTGCTGGCCGGCGACGCCGATGAAGCGGCCCTGCGCGCCTTCGTCGCGAAGCTCAACGGCGGTGCGGGTGGAGCGAATGGCGGCGCACCGGGCGACACCGGCGCCGGCCTGCGCGTCTTCAAGGGCCGTCCGCATGCCAACCTCGTGCAAAGCTACGGCACGGACTTCGCGAAGGCGATCGAGTCGTCGGCCATCGGCGAATGGCGCGTGTTCCGCACTGTTGAAGGCGGCAATCCGGTATGGCGCGCCATGCGGCTGGTCTCGACGACACCGGCCCGACCCGGCGACTTCAACAGGCTGCGCGGCGTCGTGTTGCAGGACTGGACCGATGCGACGCTGTCGGAGCAGCGCAGTGCGGCAGTCCTCGCGCTGAGCCGCAAGTACACGATCCGCCGTGAGACCACCGCGACGACGGCGACAGCGGCGACAGCGGCGATCACGTCGACCACCGCGCCGGCCGCCGCCCTCGGAGGCGAATCCAAATGAGCCTCTGGATGCGACGGATGCTCGGCCTGCTGATGGCAGCGGCCGCGCTGGCGGGCGGCAGTGCGCGGGCGCACGAGATGAGCATGGCCGAGATGCAGGTGCGCGAGACCGCGCCCGGCGAATTCATCTGGCAATGGACGGCGAGCGAGAAGCGCGCCGCCGAGGAAGTGCTCGCGCCGGCGTGGCCCGAGGGCTGCACGGCGGAAGGCCTGAACCTGCATTGCGGCAAGTCGGGTCTGACGGGCACGCTGACGATGGACGGCGTCGGCCGCCAGTACTCGGCCGCGCTGGTGAAGGTGTTCTGGATCGACGGCCAGACCAGCGTCTACACGCTGACGGCAGGACAGCCGTCGGTGCAGCTGTTCGGCTCGGCGCAGGACAGGCGCGGCATGGGCGAGATCGCCCGCGCCTACACGCTGCTGGGCGTGGAGCACATCCTGGCCGGCATCGACCACCTGATGTTCGTCATCGGGCTGCTGTTCCTGGTGGGCTTCCGGCGCCAGCTGCTGTGGACGATCACCGCGTTCACCGCGGCGCACAGCCTGACGCTGGGCATGAGCGCACTGGGCTGGCTGCAGCTGCGGCCGCCGCCGGTGGAGGCCACGATCGCGCTGTCCATCGTGCTGGTCGCGTGCGAGGCGCTGAAACCATCGAAGGGCCGCGAGACGCTGGCGCGCCGCTGGCCGGCGCTGGTGGCCTTCCTGTTCGGACTGGTGCACGGCCTCGGCTTCGCCGGCGCGTTGCGCGAGATCGGCCTGCCGGAGAACCACCTGCTGGTCGCGCTGCTGACCTTCAACGTCGGCGTCGAGATCGGCCAGCTGATGACGGTCGGCGCCTGCTGGGCGCTGTGGCGGGTCTCGCGCCGATGGCCGTGGACCGGGCGGCTGCGCACCGCGCTGCTGTACCTGATCGGCTCGGCGGCGGCGTACTGGTCGTGGCTGCGCATCGCGGCGATCGCCGGGTGAGGGGAGCGTCGATGCCTGCATCCGAAACCTTCAGTCTGTTCCCCACGCCCGTGATGCGCGTGCCGGGCGCCTTGCCGCCGACGCTGGTGGCGGCCCTCGTGGCGCATTTCAGCGCGGAGGCCGTGCGGGACAACAACAGCTCCGCGAAGCTGGTGCACACGCGGATGCTTCAACCGGGCGACAGCCCCTTGCTGGTCGACGTCGCGGGGCTGCTGGCGGGGCCGCTGTCGGAGTTCGGCGCGCTGCTCTTCGGCGAGCGCATGGCCTGGGGCGTCAAGGAGCTCTGGGTCAACGTGATGGCGCACGGCGGCCATCAGGCGATGCACAACCATGCCAACAGCTTCGCCTCGGGGATCGTGTACCTGACGGGGACGGACGACTCGGCGCGGACCGTGTTCATGAAGTCGCCGGGCGGCACCGATTTCAGCTTCAAGAACGATCACCCCGGCATGGTCGCGGGGCCGTTCAATGCGGAGAAGTGGATCAGCCCCTCGCCGTCGCCCGGCGACCTGGTGCTGTTCCCGAGCTATCTGATGCATGCAGTGCCGCCCAACGACGGCCAGACGCGCATCAGCCTCGCGTTCAACGCGATCCCGGCGCGCCTGAACTCGTGGGGCTACACGATCGGGTTCAGCGGATGACGGTGTCGTTGACGCCTGCCGATCCGCCTGCCGCCGTCGACTCCGCGTCGGCGGCGTCACGGAGCCGCGCGCGCCGTGTGGCGTTGGTGTTGATGGGCCTGTCGGGATTCGCGGGGCTCGGTTACCAGATGGTCTGGACGCAGCAGTGCGCACTGTGGCTCGGCTTCGAGGCGGCGGCGGTGCTCGCCGTGGTCACGGCGTTCTTCGGCGGGCTCGCGCTGGGCGCGATCACCTTCGGCGGACGGATCGAGAGATCGGCGTCCCCCTTGCGTGGGTATCTCGCCTGCGAGGCCGTGATCGGCCTGTGGGGACTGGCGCTGATCGTGCTGATGCAACCGGTCGGCGATGCGGTGGAGCACTGGATCGGCGCGGAGCCCGCCGCGTGGTGGCAATGGATGGTGACCTTCGGCGCGAGCTTCCTGTTGCTGCTGCCCGCGACCGCCGCGATGGGCGCGACGCTGCCGGCGATCGAACGGGTGCTCGGTGCCGACTCAGGCGGGGCAGGCGAGTCTGGCGAGGGGAAACGTTCCATCGCGGGCCTCTACGCCGCCAACACGCTTGGTGCCGTGCTCGGCGTGCTGCTGGCGACGTTCTGGCTGGTGCCGGCCCTCGGACTGGCGGCGACGGCCAGGGTCTGCGTGGCGATGAATGCCCTGTGCGTGGTCGCGGCGTGGCGGTGGCTTCAGGACCGGCGCGCCGGCGCGAATGACGCAAGCTCCGCAGCACCCGCGGGCGGTCGGCCAAGCGCGGCCCATCACGATGCATGGGGGCTCCCGTCCGGGACCCCCACGCACCGTTCCGGGCCCACCGGCGCTCGCTGGACGCAGGCCCTGGCTTTGCTCGCGGTCAGCGGCCTGCTGGGGATCGGCTACGAGGTCGTCGTCGTGCGCGTGCTCGGCCAGCTCAACGAGGACACGGTCTATACCTTCGCGTTGCTGCTGGCCGTCTACCTCGTCGGCACGTCGATGGGCGCGGCGTGCTATCAGCGTTGGCTTCGACGATGGAATGAGGAGCGGCTGTCCACGGTGTTGCCCGGCGTGCTGGCGGCCGCCTGCCTGCTCGGCCTCGCCGCGTTGTGGACGGCGCCGATGCTGAAGGCCGGGACCATCGGGCTGATCGGTACCGGCTTCGCGGCGGCGCTCGGCGCCGAAGCGCTGCTTGCGGCGGCGGCCTTCGGTCTGCCGACCCTGGCGATGGGGGCGTGGTTCAGCCATCTGGGCGCGCAGGCGATGGGGCAGGGCGTTGCCTTCGGGCGTGCGCTTGCGGTGAACACGGTCGGAGCAGCGATGGCCGCGCCGCTGTTTGGCGTCGTCGTCGCGCCATGGTGCGGGCCGAAGACCGCGCTGCTGCTGATTGCCGGTGGCTACCTTGCCGCCGCCATGGTCGGGGCACGGGCGTGGCGACGTCTGATCGTCGCGCCGATGAAAGCGACCGCCGCCGCCACGTCGACTGCGACGCCAACGACGGCGACCGCGACGGGGACTTCGACGGCGGCTGCGATGGGGACTGCGAGCGGGACTGCGATGGGGACTGCGGCCGCGATGGTCGCGCTCGCGCTGATGGCCGTCCTTGGCGCGCCGCTCGCATTCGTCGACCTGCCTGACGGCGCGCATCTCGTCAGTTACGCCGAGGGCAGCATGGCCGCGGTCAGCGTCGTCGAGGACGCGGCGGGCGTGGCGCGACTGCGCATCAACAACCGCCAGCAGGAAGGCAGCAGCGCGAGCCTGTTCGTGGATGGTCGACAGGCCCTGCTGCCCGTGCTGCTGCATCCGGCGCCGCGTCGCGCGCTGTTCCTGGGCCTGGGCACCGGCGCGACGTCTGGCGTCGCGGTGCAGGATCCGTCGCTGCAGGTCGACGCGGTGGAGCTGCTGTCGGAGGTGATCGATGCGTCGCCGCATTTCACGCGGGCGCTGGGGCTGGACGCCGCGTTGCCGCGCCTCGTCGCGGCGGACGCGCGGCGGTTCGTGCGCGCGTCCGAAGCGCGCTACGACGTGATCGTCTCGGACAACTTCCATCCGGCGCGCAGCGGTTCCGGTGCGCTCTACACGCGCGAGCACTTCGCCGCCGTGCGCGAACGCCTGGCGCCGCGTGGCCTGTTCTGCCAGTGGCTGCCGCTGCACCAGCTGGACCTCGACAGCCTGCGCAGCGTCACGCGCGCCTTCCTGGCGGTGTACCCCGAGGCGATCGCAGTGCTGGCGGCCAACAGCCTGGAGACACCGGTGATCGGGCTCGTGGGCCGGCGCGAAGCGGATGCGTGGCGCGGGGCGGCTTCATCGACATCGACATCGACATCGACATTGTCGGCATGGCACGCGCGTGTCGAGCTCTCGCCCGCCAGGCGCGATGGCCGGACGCTGGCCGACTTCGGCATCGAGGACGAGTTCGCGATGCTCGGCGCGATCGTCGCGGGGCCGCGGTCGCTGGCGGCCTTCGCGGGCAAGTTTCCGATGAACACGGACGACCGCCCGATCGTCGCGTACCTGGCGCCGCGACTGGTGTACGCGCCGGCATCGACGCCGAAGGAGCGGCTCTTCGAGTTCCTGCACCAGGTGAGCGCCGCGCCGTCGGACGTCGGCCTGAAGGCGCCGGATGAGGCGCGGCGACTCGCCGCGTACTGGCGGGCGCGCGATCGATTCCTCGAAGCTGGACGATCGGCGCGTCCGGTTGCCGATCCGGCGTCGATGCTGGCGCAGGTGGGCGATCCGCTGCTCGAGGCCCTGCGCTTGAGTCCGGACTTCCGCCCCGCCTACGACCCGTTGCTGCAGATGGCGAACGCACTCGCGCCGCGCGATGCGGCGGCGGCTCGGCGCGTGCTCATCGCGCTGCGCGAGGCGCAGCCCGCGCGCCCCGAGGCGGCGCAGGCACTGCAAGCAATGGGGCCGTGAGCATCGCCGGGCCCCTCGCAATGGCCCTCATGTGTATGTGCAGGGGGACTCACCTACTCGAAGTGATTTCCCCCATCGATTCGCTCTTCGAGGGGAATCGACAACCGCGCTTCCGATTCGACACTGCATGCCTTCCCGGGTCGAGGACTCGGCAACAGGAGATGTGCAATGACGATGAATGCGCAGTTGGAACGGGCAACCATGGTGGTGGCTGGCATGTCGCAGCTTCCGCCCCGGCAGACGTTCCATTTCGATGATCTGCTGGCAATACTGCGAGAACCGAGCGCGCTGTTCGGGGAACCTGCGGACAAGGAGGTCGATCCGAATGCCAAGTGCCCACGCGTAGATTGGGATGAGTTGCTGCAAGTCGCGCATCAGACAGCAGCAGAGCATTGGATGACGGCCACAACGATGGTGGAAGTCCTGCAGGTCGCAGCGGAAGTGTTGCGCGAGAGTGGCCTGAAAATCTGTCGCGGCAATCCCGAGTGTGTCGACATCTATCCGCCGGAGATGGAGGAGCCCGGCTTCAGCTACGACCTCCGAATTGACGCGCCTCATCAGGTGGCTCGGGCGCTCACCGACAAGTTCATTTGGCGCCTGATCGATCGCGACATGCATCGGCATGGTTTCATGTTCGGATTCGTCGGCGAATGGACCGAGGAAGAACTGGCCGAACTGGATCGCCGTGAAGCGGACCTTGAGTGAGGTAAGTGCCATGCCCGTCACCAGTCATGACCTGCTTCATCAAGCGAAAGAACGACCGCTCGTCGTGCCTGAGGCACGCCGGCGCAATCTGGCAAGCCGCGCCTACTACGCCAGCTATCACCGTTGCCTCGAGTGGGAGCGATCGTTGCCCGCTCGTGGAAATCCGCTCAAGCGGCGCGGCGGCGTCCATCAACGCTTGATCCTGCGACTTCAAACGCCTGATACGCAGTGCACCGGCGAACAAGCCAAGCTTTCCCGATGGCTTGGCGACAGCCTCGACGAACTGCGAAAGCTGAGGGTCCGGGCCGACTACAAGCTGTCGGAGGAGCTGGACCGAAGGGAACTCAGCGTGCAAGTAGGGCTCGCGCAGGAGGTCTTCGACTGCTGCGATGGCCGGCGCAAGCCCTGACCTCAGCCTTGCCTTGCCGAGGCACCTGACGCGCCTGGTCATCGGTCAGGCCGTCGCGAGCAAGCGCGTGCCCGTCGCGCTATTCGCTGATGGTCTTCGTCGTGAAGGCCGCGTCCTTGGCGATGTCGGCCTCGGAGAAGGGCACCTTCTGCCACTGCCCGGCGCTGTAGGCGCGCGTGTAGTCGCTGTAGTGCGCGGAGGCCGGATCGTCCGACTGCGAGAAGGTCAGGAAGGTGTAGGCCTCGACACCCTCGCCGGGGAAGCGCACCACCTGCATGTAGCTGTTGGCGCTCGTGGCGGTGTTGAGGTCGTAGCCGCCCTGGTCCAGCCGGCTGAGCGCGCAGGCCACCGTGTAGTAGCCCTGTGGCTGCCCGCAGCCGCCGAAGAGGGGGATCTTCTCGCTGCCACGCGTGGCGAAGAGCGTTTCGCCGCGCGTCGCGTTCAGCGCGAAGCCGCTGGCCTGCACGCGCAGGATCGCCGCGCCGAAGGCTTGCTGCAGTGTCGTCTTCACGGCGACGTTCAGGTCGCGCGGCGTGTGCAGCGGATCGGCGCTGCTGAAGGGCACCGCGAACAGCGAGGCCTCGGGGACGCGCGACGCGCGCGTCCAGAACTCGTCCCACAGGTGCGCGCCGCGTGACGCCAGCAGCGCCTTGCCGTCCCACGCCTGCAGTGCCGCACAGGCCTCGGTGGGGTCGACGTTGCGCGCCGGACTGAAGGTCTCGCCCGTGGCCGGATCGCCGCCCACGGTGAACGCCGTCGGCGGCGCGCAGAACATCGCGACCGCCTGATCCCTGAAGAGCTCCGAGGTGAGCGTGCGGCTGTTGAGCACCATGGCGCGTACGGTCTCGCTGGTGGCCTTGTTGCCGCCATAACCGTCGGTGCCGGCCAGGCGTCCTTGGGCCAGCAGATGCGCCAGCCGCGTGCGGAAGCTGATCGACGTCGTGCCCGCCGGTCCGAGGATGTCCGGATATCCGGTCAGCGGCGCGGCCGTGTTGGCCAGCCAGTAGCTGTCGTTGCTGTTGAGCACGTAGTCGTCGCGCAGCAGGCTGGGCATGCGGGCGGGGCCGAGCGCGCCGGGCTGCTTGGAGTCGGGGTCGCTCTGCCAGTCGCAGCTGCTCTTGGAGCCGTCCAGCACCGGCGTGCGCGGCAGCGCGGCGCTGAGCGCGGTCGTCAAGGCCGTCGCGCAGCTGCCGAGCTGCGAGGCGGAGACGTTGGGCATCGCGCCGATGTCGGCGTACCAGGCCTGGCCGCTGCCGCGCGCGACGGCGACCGTGTTGACCCAGGGGATCGAGGATTCCTCGCGCTGGATGGCGGCGAGCTCGTCCAGCGTCTTGGCCTGGCTCCAGCGCAGCCAGACGCGGAACACGCGGAAGTTGTCGCCGTTGATGTCCCGGATCGCGAAGACGGTGTTCGTGTTCCAGCCCAGCGCCGCGTTGAGCGCGCCGAGGTTGACGATCGGGCCGTACTGCGACTCATAGAGCGTGCGCGACACCGGCGCGATGCTGCCGTCGCCCTGCTTGATCTGCACGGTGATCGCGCGGGCCGTCATCTTCACGGGGGCGCCGTCGCGCTGGTAGCTCGTCGGATCGCCGGGCGTCAGCGTGAGCTGGAACAGGCCGTAGCGGCGCGCGGTGGAGACGGTGTGGCTCCAGGCGACGTTGTCCGTGTAGCCGATCTGGATCACCGGGATCGCCAGGAAGGACGTGCCGGCGACGTTGAGTTCGCCGGGGATCGTGAGCTGCGCCTGGTAGAAGCGGTCGGGGCCGCGCCAGTACCAATGCGGGTTGCCGAACAGCAGCGGGCTGCCGTCGCCGGTCGCGGCGGTGCCGAAGCCGATCATGTTGCTGCCCACGCCGTCGCTGCCGCCGACCTGGAAGTCGGGCAGGTGCTGCGTGGCGATGGCGAGTCGCTGCGGCGCCGCGGTGCGCGCACGTCGCGATGCCTTGGCCGCCGCAGCATGTACCGTGGTTGCGGTCGTTGCGGTCGTTGCGGTCGTTGCGGGCTTTCTGGTTGCTGCGGCCGCCATGACGGTCGTGGACGTCGCCATCGCGGGTGTCGCCGCCGCGGGGGGCGTGGCGTTCGCGATCTGCGCGATGAAGTTGCTGTAGCCCGCCGCGAAGTGCGCGGCGTACATGCGGCGGAAGATGTCGGTGTCCGAGACCGGCACGACCCAGGCCTCATTGCGGCAGGCCGCATGGGCGGTGGGTTCCGCGCCGGCCTTGATCTCGCGCACGTAGCGGTTGTAGCCGGCGGCGAAGCCGGCGACGAGCTGCTTGAGCTTGTCCGGCTGCGCGGCGATCAGCCGCTGCATCACGTCGTCGTTGAGGACGTGGCGGTGATAGAAGTCCGAGTCGAGGTTCTTCGGCTGGCCGATGGTGCCCTGGAAGGGGATGACGGCATCGGCGCCGAAGTGGCGCGCGCGTTCACCGCGGAAGGTGAGCATCGAGTTGGCGATGGTGCACAGGTCGTCCTGCGCCTGCGCGTAGCCGTACCCGTAACCGGCGCCGCCCCAGTCGGCGGCCTTGATGTGGGGCACGCCCAGGGCGGTGCGCCGGATCTCGGCGCTGAACTTGGCAACGGGTGTCCCGTCCCCGTCGTCATCGCCGTTGCAGCCCGCGAGCAGCCCGGCCGATCCCACGGCCGATCCCACGGTCAAGGCCAAGGCCAGTGCATGCAGCGGCCCACGGCCGCGTCGAACGGAAAGTCGCATGTTGTCTCCCTGTGCTCTCTGGTAGTCGGCGCGCCGGGGCGGGCCGGTTCCGTTCAAGCATAGAGGCTTCGACGCAATGACCTGCATCGGTTTGTGCAGGGGGAGCGACTCACACGAAGGTGTGTCCCCCATTTAATCGCCCTTCAAGGGGAATCGACATCGGCGGATCCGGTTCGACACTGCATGCATTCGGATCGAACGACTGCTTGAGTGCAAGAGAAAGCGAGGACGGTGATGGTGATGGATGTTCGTTTGGCGCAGGCGAAGAATCTGGTGAAACGACTACCGCCGGTGGTAGGACGGCCTGTGGCGGAATTCGACGAGATCGTGGCTCTGCTTGCAGCGCCGACGGCGCTGTTCGGCGAGCCATCGACGGCGTGCGACGGGAGCTGTTCCGGATCGACGAAGGCCGTGGATTGGCACCAAGTCGCCGAAGACATGGATCAGGTGCTGCGGCATCACCGATTGCGTTGGTCGCAGGTCGTGCAGATGCTGCAGGTGGCCGCAGACGTCCTGAAGGAACATTCGCTGCAGCTGTGCAATTGCCCGGCACGAGTGACGTTCTCGCCGAAGGAAGCAGGATTCGTTGGCATGCGCTACGAGCTGCGCATCGATGCCCCTTGGGAAGTCGGGCATGTGGTGTCGACGGCCTGCTCATGGCGAATCATCGACTGTGATCTCCAGTCGCTGGGCTTTCAGATCGCATTCAAGGGGCGCTGGGACGGTCCGGTCGACCAGGAGGCTGCCGGCGACGAGGACGTCGAAGACGGTGAAGACGAATTGGACCCCTACGATCATTACGATGATTGCGACGAGGAGGACGAGTGATGTCGACGTCAAGCAAGGATCTGCTTGTGCATGCGCAAGGCCTGCGTGGACATACGCCCGAAGCGCGTCGGCGGGCGATGATCAGTCGTGCCTACTACGCGGCGTATCACCGCTGTCGGGAATGGGCGAAGTCGCTTCCTCGACCGACCCCGTCGAGCCGGAAGGTCCACGGTGTTCATCAGCAACTGATCGAACGTCTCGCGGATCCTCCCAAGTCTTGTCCCGCGCGGCAGATGCGCGTGGCCCATCACTTGGCGAAGCAACTAACGACATTGCGCGAGCGTCGAGTGATGGCCGACTACAAGCTTTGGCGCGATATCTCCGAGGAGGAAATGCGAAATCAACAGCGCGAAGCGAAGGAGGTATTCGACTGCTGTGACGGCTGGCATGGACCACGAACTCCTTGAGGGGTCAATGCCGCTTGAAGTACTGCACCTCCCGCTCGTGCTTCTCCGCCGCCTCGCGGGTGTCGAAGGTGCCGAGGTTGCGGCGCTTCCCCGTCTTCGGATCGGGGTTGCGGGAATAGAGGCGGTACTGACCGTTGCTGAGTTTGCGGATCATGACGTGCCTCTCGATGGCCGTGGCGGCTGGATGCACGGAGTCTTCGCCCTTCCCGGAGCGGTGTCTGTAGGACGAGGAGCCGCTGCTAGCGCGATGCCGACGACATCGGCCCCGCCGTGCGTCCCTGCAGCAACGCCGCGCGCGTCTCGGCCTGCCGCACGTAGTCCTCGTAGGCCCGGGTCGCCTCGGCGCCGTCGCGGCTGCGCAGCATGGCCACGACCGAGCCCTGGCGCGTGAGAGACACGAAGTACAGCGAGCTCTCGGCGCTCCAGACCAGCCGCGCCACCTCGTCGCCGAAGCGTGCGCGGCGCAGTGTCTCGACCGCATAGCCGGCGACACGCGACTCCACGGTCTCGCCCGTAGTCGCGGAGATCTCCCTGGCGGCCATGGGCACATCGCTTCTCGACGACGGCGCGCGCGTGAGGCCTTCCGGCGCTGACATCCCGATCGCCGCGGTGGCCACCGGCGTGCGGGCCGGCGGTGGGGATGAGAACGAAGGCGGCGGGGGGGGCGCCAGCGGGGGCAAGGGCTGCACCGGAATGGCGGTCATCTGCTGTCCCAGCAGCACCGGCCGTCCCACCTCGCCGAGGCCGGCCATCCGGCGGAAGCTGTCGTAGCTCCGCCAGGCTTCGGCTTCATCGTTGGCGGTGAGCGTGCGCCGCAGCGTGCCCTGCTGCGTCACGGCGACGTAGTACTTCTTCGGGAGCGTCGTCCGCGCCCAGACCTGGATGGCGATGTCGGCGACCTCGGCATGCCGCGTCAGGGTCACCGTCTTCGCCGACATCCGCTTGCGCAGGTCGGCGATGTCGGCAAGTTCGGATTTCGCCAGGTTCGACGCCGGCTCGTCCGCCGGCGGGCCGGAGGTCGCCGCCTTCGTCGCCTTGACCCTCTTCTGCGTCTGCGTCGCATGCGCAGACGGCAGCGCCACGCCCGCGGCGATCAGCAGCGCGAGAACGGTGCCATGAAGGCGCGGAAGGCCGCTGGCGGAGCCGAGCGGGCGGCGGAACGGGAACATCGGACGTGAGGCAGGAGACCGCGGAGGCGGCGGGGATGGTACGACGTACGCAAGCCCCGGCGTCGCCGGCTTCAGCGGCGTTGAAGCAATTGGAAACAAGAAGCTGCCTCTAAGGAGGGGTTGACGGCTTCGCGGCGGGTGAACGCCGGGGAAGCCCCGTCCGGCGCCCGATCCCGGGCGGCGCGGGATAATCCGCCCCCTATGTCCTCGAAGTTCTCCCCCTGGCGCCTGTCCGTCGCCCCGATGTTGGATTGGACGACGGCCGACTGCCGTTATCTCCACCGGCTGCTGACCCGCCACACGCTGCTTTACACCGAGATGGTGACGACCGGCGCGATCCTGCACGGCGACAAGCCCCGGCACCTCGATTTCAACGAGCAGGAACACCCCGTCGCGCTGCAGCTCGGCGGTTCGGAACCGGCCGATCTCGCCGCCTGCGCGAAGCTGGCCGAGCAATGGGGCTACGACGAGGTCAACCTGAACTGCGGCTGCCCGAGCGAGCGCGTCCAGCGCGGCGCGTTCGGCGCGTGCCTGATGGCGGAGCCCGCGCTGGTCGCCGACGGCGTCAAGGCGATGCGCGACGCGGTCGCGATCCCGGTCACCGTCAAGCACCGCATCGGCATCGACAGGATCGAGAGCTACGACTTCGTCCGCGACTTCGTCGGCCAGGTCGCCGACGCAGGCTGCGAGGTCTTCCTCGTCCATGCGCGCAACGCCTGGCTGCAGGGCCTGTCGCCGAAGGAGAACCGCGACATCCCGCCGCTGCGCTACGAACTCGTGCATCGCCTCAAGCGCGAATTCCCGCGTCTGACGATCGCCATCAACGGCGGCCTCAAGACGGACGACGAGATCGCCCAGCAGCTCGACCACGTCGACGGCGTGATGATCGGCCGCCAGGCCTATCACGAGCCCTGGCAGATGGCGCAGTGGGACCAGCGCTTCTTCGGCGAGCAGACCGCCCCCGTCGCCAGCCGTGAAGAGGTCGAGGACCAGTGGCTCGACTATCTCGATCGGCAGGTCGCGCTTGGCCGCCCGTGGTCGCAGGCGATGCGACACGCGCTCGGCCTGTGGAACGGCCTGCCCGGCGCGCGCCGCTGGCGTCAGGTGTGGTCGGATCACAAGCTCAAGGCGATGGCGCCGCGCGAGGTCGCGAAGCTCGCCACCGCCGCCCGCCTGCAGGCTGCCGAGATCGCCAGCCAGCATCCCGCGTTCAAGCCGCCCGTCGACGCGGCGATCGAGCCGGCCGCCCAGGCTCCTGTCACGAACTGACCGCATCTCGGTTCAGCATCCCGCCATGGCGCCCCAGGTGTTCTTCCATTGCTATCCGACGGTGCTCGGCCACTGCGGCATCGCGTGGACCGAGCGCGGCATCGTCGGCTCGCAGTTGCCGGAGGAGACGCTGTCCGTCACGCGCGACCGCATGCAGGTGCGTTTCCCCGCGGGGCGCGAGGTGGCGGATTTCGAGCGCCTGCCCGAGCCGGTGAAGCAGGCTTGCGTCGGTGTGCGCGCGCTGCTCGACGGCGAGGCGCGCGATCTGCTGGAGGTCGAGCTCGACGACAGCGCCGTGCCGGCCTTCGATCGCGAGGTGCTCGCGTTCACGCGGCTTATTCCGGTGGGACAGACGCTGACCTACGGCGAGGTGGCGGCCCGGCTCGGACAGCCGAACGCGGCGCGTGCGGTCGGTCGCGCGGAGGGCCACAACCCGTTCGCGCCGATCGTGCCCTGCCATCGCGTGATGGGCGCGCCGACGGCCGGCAAGGCGGCGAACCTCACGGGCTTCTCTGCGCCGGGCGGCGTCGTGACGAAGCTGAAGATCCTCGCGATCGAGGCCCGCGCGACGGGGCAGCAGGTCGGCGAACAGCAGGATCTGTTCTAGGACGTCACTCGTCGCGCAGCGGCTGCGTCTCGGGGAGCTCTCGCAGCATGAACGTTCGGCAGGGACAGGCTACTCAAGGATCGTTGTCAATTGCAGAGATCGATCCTTGTACGACCTATCGAACAATCTCCAAGGCGCCTCAGCCTCAGCCTCAGTTGCGGACGCGGACGCTGCCAAGTGGTGGGAGCGCCCCGATGTCCCGACGACCTGGCGCGGAGAAACCAGCGTCCTGATGCCGCACACCGTCCGGAGGCCCCTGAGCCCGTCGGAGACGCGCTTTGATCGGCGCGTTCAGTCGGAGGGGCTTCATTTCAACTTGAGTCGGCTGGAGCGGGAGTGGTGGGACCCGGAAATGCGGGAGCGAGCGATCAAGCAACTGACCGCCCTGGCTGTCGAGCTTCTCGAACTGGGCGATACCGCGGTCGTGTGCTTCAGCGAAGAGGACCAACGGCGCGAGCTGCCCGGAGACTGCGAAGCGGCGTCGCAAGTCCTCTACTTCGGCCACCGCCGTCGAGGCTCGGCCGAGCAGTTCATGGCGACCATGCGGGTCCGCGGCGGCTCCGTGGCGGAGGCCGACGCCAACCGCATCGCTGCTCCGGCGACCACGCGTGGGTTCCTCGACGCCTTGCACCACGCCATCAAGATCGGGCGAGGCGCCAGGCCCGTCGAGGGCTTCGATCGAATCGAGGCCCGGTCTTTCAGGGATGAGTTCATTCGTCGGATGCTTCACCTGGCGAAGTCGGATGCCACGGCCTTCCTTCAACTGACCGACGTCGAGGCCTGGCAACCCTGGACGGCACCCCAAGCACCCGCTACGCGGGTCCCCGCGAGGGGCAGGCCACTGGCGATGCCGGTTTGCGGTGCTGCGCTCGACAAGCCGCGACCGCGAGAACTGAGCGTTCGGGAGGGCGAGGGCGCCGGGGAATCCCCGGCGCGGGAGGCACCAGCCGGCGTTCATTCCGCTAAAGCGCCCTCTTGGCTCAGTGGCAGCGCCGCAAGGCGATTCGTTGCAAACGCCCGGGCTCGCATGGCCCTGTTCAGCGCACGGCCTTCCCTCGCGTCGGCCAGGCATCGGCCATCCTCGGACGCGTCTGCGAGGCCTCGCCCTCAGACGACCCATCCGGCTGCCGCACGACGTTGACGTGATGGTGGAAGAGGCGTCAGTCCGCCTCTCAGACCCACCGGTCGTTCGGCTGCGTCCGCTCGTTGTGCGCGGCGCCGGTGTTCAGCACGCCGCGCGGCTCGATGACCAGGAGATGCGTCTCCTGCGCGGCGCTGGGCTTGTGCTCCACGCCGCGCGGGACGACGAACAGCTCGCCCGCGCGCAGCGTGACCGCGCCGTCGCGGAAGTCCAGTCGCAGTTCACCGGCCACGACCAGGAAGGCCTCGTCCGTCTCGGCATGCGCGTGCCAGAGGAACTCGCCTTCGACCTTGGCGATCTTGAACTGGTAGTCGTTCATCTCGGCCACCACGCGTTGCGACCATTGCTCATGCAGCAGCGAGAGCTTGTCGGCGAGGTTGACGGCGCGGTAGTCCCGGCGCGGGGCGGGGCCGGGGATCGGCTGGGGGTCAGGCGTTGTCATGGCATTCAAGGCGGTCAGCGCGTGGAAGTCTGTCGGATCGCCCATCTTGGCGACCCGCCTGCGTTCCGTCTTGAACGATCGTGCGTGGGGTTCGACGTCAACTTCGAGTCCGAGCCCGATGCCTGGTCCGCGCTAGTTCGAACACGGCGCGCCCGACATGCGCAGCCACCGTGCTGGTGTGACACCGAACGCCTTCGCGAACTGGCGCGTCAGATGGCTCTGGTCCGAGAAGCCCGCGTGGGCGGCGCAGTCCGCGAGCGTCTGCCCGGCGAGCATCAACCGTCGCGCGAGGTCGAGCCGTCTCAGCGTCAGATAGCGATACGGACTGGTGCCGAAGCTGGCGCGGAAATCGCGCGAGAGGCTCCATCGATCGCGCCCCGCGGCGGCGCCGAGCTCCTCGAGCGTGATGTCGCTGTCCAGTCGGTCGTCCATGAACTCGCGTGCGATACGCGCGGCGCGGTAGTCGCCCCGCACGGGCCGCGGCGATGAACCGGTCGCGAGTTGCAGCGCGGTGGCGAGTTCGAAGAGCCCGTCGTCCTGCTCCAACGCGTCGAGCGGCGCGGCGAGTTGCGCCAGCAGCGCGCGCGTCGCGCGAGCGAGTCGAGGATCGGTCGACACGCCGCCCGGCACGAAGGGCAGGGCGACGCCCCCGAGCATCTCCTGCAGCCGCGCCGGCGCCAGGTAGAGCATGCGATAACGGAAGCCGGCGTCGGTGCCGGCGTGTCCGTCGTGGAGTTCGTCCGGATGCAGCACGACCGTGTGACCGGCCAGGCTGTGGCGCAGCGCTGAGCGGTAGGTGAAGGACTGGACGCCGCTCAGCGTGCTGCCGATGGCGTAGGTGTCGTGGCGATGCGGCGTGTAGGCCTCGCCATGAAAAAAGGCCTCGAGTCGATCGAGGCCGTCGTGGCCCGCGCCGTGACGCACCCAGTCGGTGTCCGCGGCGGGGGCGTCCGTCATGGCGGGCTCAGTCCCAGGGCGCCGCTTCGGTGGCGAGGTCCTCGTCCTTCGCGGAGGAGGCCGATTCCGGTGTCTTTGCCGCCTTGGCTTCGGTGGCCGCGGGCTTGGCCGTCGCGCCGCCCGGCGCATGTTCCACCGCGATCTTGGCCGACTGGCCGATGAAGTCCAGCTCGCCACCCAGGCCCTCGATCATGTCGGGGATCAGTTGCGCGAGTTCGCCGGTGGCCAGCGCCGCATCGACGTCGAAAGCCTCGTCCTTGGCCGGCTTGTCGCGACCGTCGAACACGACGTCCAGGAACTTGATGCCCTTGATCTGCATCGTGTCCGTCAGCGTGAAGGACACGCGCTCCTTCCAGGTCATCGCCAGGCGCGTCGGCATCTTGCCGCTGGTCAGGTGCGCCTTCACCTCGTCGGTGTCCAGGTTGTGGCGGGCGTAGCGCACGGCAGCCTTCATCTCGTCGGCGGCCTTGAGTTCGCAGTCGCGGTCGATGACGAAGTCCTTCGGCGGCACGCCGTCCATCAGCCACGCTGCCATGCAGGCGGCGGGCGACTCGGCGCTCTGCAGCAGGTGCAGGTTGATCGACGAATCGGCCTTCACCAGCAGCGTGATCAACTCATCGGCCTTGCCGATCGAGCCCGCGTCCACCATCAGGAACCCCTGCTTGGGGGAGATCCACACCCGCAGGTGCGATTGCAGCGTGAACGCGCGCGGCAGCAGCTCCAGCGTGGCCTGCTCCTTCATGTCGCGCTGCTGCTTCTTGCCAGGGCGACGACCGGTCTCCAGCTCGACGCGCTCGACCATCTCCTCGACCTTCTCGCGCACGACCGAGCCGGGCAGCACGCGCTTCTCCATGCGGAGGCTCAGCAGCCAGTGGTCGCCGATCTCCTCGAGCAGACGGGCGCCAGGTTCGCCACGCGGCGGCACCCAGCCGGCAGACAGCGCCTCCGTGGCACCGCACGGGACGAAACGCTCGTTCTCGAGCGCATCCTCGAGCTTCTCGACATTGGGCTGCCAGTCAGCAGCCAGACGGTAAACGATCAGGTTCTTGAACATACGGACGACAACTCGCGACAACGATACAGCGACAGCAATGAAAACGGGGCCACGCGGACGACGCGAGCCCCGTTCAAACGATGGCACGATTGTCTCAGGTCTGGCGGTCCTGTCGGCAGCGGAACAACCCCCTTGCGTTTGGAACCGTTACGTCACTCGAGGGACTTCGGGACGCCTGGCGCGGGCACTCCACGGTGCAGGGGGCGCCCCTCCAGGGACCCCCAGCACCATTCCGGCCCCAGCAGCACTCGCTGCCTGCCGACCGAGTTCTGCTCAGGTCTGCTCAGGGCCGCTCGGTGGCCGGGGCTTCCTCATGCCTGTTCGGCGGCGATCTGGCGCAGCGCCTGTTCGAAGGCCTCCGGCGGCTGGCCGCCCGAGATCAGGTACTTCTCGTTGATCACGACCGCGGGCACCGAGCTGATGCCGCGGCTCTGCCACAGCGATTCGGATTCGCGCACGTCGTCGGCGAACTCGCCGCTGTCGAACACACGCGCCGCTTCGGCGGCATCGAGGCCGATCTCGCGCACCGTCTCCAGCAGCGTCTCGCGGTCGCCCGGGTTCTTGCCGTGGGTGTGATACGCGGTCAGCAGCGCGAGCTTCAGGTCGCGTTGCGCCTGCGCCGACTGCAGTCCCGCCCAGTGCAGCAGGCGATGCGCGTCGAAGGTGTTCCAGATGCGGCTGCGCGCGCCTTCGGTGAAGGTGAAGCCGACGTCGGCGCCGCGCTGCTTCAGGTGCGCGCGGATGTCCTTGCGCTGCTCGGGCGTCGAGCGGTACTTGCGCGTCAGGTGCTCCTCGATGTCCTCGCCCTCGGGCACCATCTGCGGGTTCAGCTCGAAGGGCTGGAAGTGGATGTCGACCTGCACGTCCGGCACGCGGGCGAGGGCGGTCTCCAGCGACTTCAGTCCGACGGCGCACCAGGGGCAGGCGACGTCGGAGACGAAATCGATGCGCAAGGGCTGCAGCGGGCTCGTGGCGGCAGCGGCGGAAGCGGTGGTGTCGTTCATGCCGCCGACTCTAGCCAGAAGCTCAAGTCAACACGCGGTCGCTGGGCTTTGCCAGATAGAACCACTCGTGGCCGGGTTCCGCGTTGTTGTTCGGGAAGACGATGCGTCCGCCGAAGGGCGCCAGCACCGGCGTGCCGTCCGCGCGGGTGCCGATGCGCTCGCCTTCGGCGATCGGGTCGAAGCTGGCCCAGGCGCGGGTGAAGGTGTCGTCCATGCGCTCGCGGTCGACGACCTCGTAGAGCTGCAGCAGTTCGACGGGGCGCTTCGGGTCCGCGCGCTCGACGCCCTCGGCGGCGATCATGCCCAGCAGCACCAGCGTGCGCAGGATCGCCTTGAACGCGACGTCGGGGCCTTGCGGGTCGGCGTGCTGGCCGCATTCCAGCGTGATGCAGTAGCCGCCGGTGCTGCGCATGTATTCGGTGGTGCCGACGCCGTAATGCGGGTCCTGCTGCAGCGCCATCTTGCGGGAGCCGTCCGCGGCCTTCTCCGCGCGGCGCTTCAGGCCGAGCGCGTAGGTCGACAGCCAGCCCTCGACGATGCGCGAGGTGCCCACTGCCATCGCCAGCGCGCTCTCGGCGGCCTGGTGGCGGAAGGGCTCGAGCTCGCCGTCGTTGTCGCGCGGGCCGATCATCGCGAAGGCCGGGCCGGGGTTGTTGAAGCTGTGCAGGTCCAGCAGCACGTCGCTGGCGGCGATCCACGGGCACAGGCGGTTGGCGATGCGGTCCTCGAAGTCCTGCGGGATCGGGTTGACGCGCAGGTTGCGGTTCAGGTTGCGCTCGCCCTCGCGACGCTGCAGGCGGTGGGCCAGCGGGTTGACGATGGGGATCATCGTCAGCGTGCCCTTGAGCAGCGTCAGCGCGCCCTCGTCCAGCATCGCCATCACGCGCTGGATCGCGCCGACGCCGGCGACCTCGTTGCCATGCACGGCGGCCGTCACCAGCAGCTTGGGGCCGGGCTTCAGGCCGGCGAACTGGTGGACGCGGAGGTGGGTCGGGTGATCGGTGCGGGCGTCGCTCATGGCGTGGCGGAGGGGCTCGAAAAAGGGAACCCGAAGCATAGGCCCGCACGAGCCCGCGCACCGCCCTCGCGTGCGCGGCGCGTATGCCGAAAGCGCGGGCAGCGATGAGTTGAAGTGGGGGGTGGCGCCGTTCAGCCGCCGAGCAGCGCGGCCGGGTCGAGCGGCGCGTCGCAGGACCAGTGCGTGTTCGGCAGTTCCTCGGCGGCGGCGCCATCGATCCAGCGTGTCAGCCGGTACAGCGTGCCGAAGGCGAAGTCCGGCGGCGTCTCGCCCGGCCCGGCGAGCAGTTCGCCGCCGCGGCGCACGTTGTCGGCCATCCAGGCCGGCAGGCGCAGGTGATACGGATTGCGGGCGATCTCGCCATGGTGGCAGGCGAGGGCGCGCACCAGCAGCGCGGTGTCGCGCTGGCCGGTCTCGACGAGCGTCGTCGGCGAGGGCTGCGTGGCCCAGAACTCGGTGTGCGCGAAGACGGTGCTGATGCGCGCCTGCGCGAGCGCCTCGCTCACGAGCAGGTGCACGCCGATGTGCGTCGGGATGCCGTCGCCCGCGTGCGGCACGAGGATCAGCGCGGGCTGCTCGGCGACCAGCAGCTCGGCGACCAGCCGGACCTGCTGCTGCCACAGCGGCGTGCGCGCGGCGGCGGCTTCGGGCTTCACCTGCTCGAAACCGTCGGCCGCCAGCAGCCGCAGGTCGAAGCCCAGCACGTCGCAGGCGGCGCCCAGTTCCGTCCAGCGCTCGGCGCGGCGGTCCTGCCTGCTGCCCAGCGTCACGGCGATGTTGGTGACGCGCCAGCCGGCTTCCTGGCGCAGCCGCAGCGGCAGCGCGCCGACGATGCATTCATCGTCCGGATGTGGAGCGAACACCAGCACGTGCGGCGCGCGTTGGCGTGGGATGCCTGGTGTGGTACCGGAACCATCCGGGGCCAAAGGACTCACACCGGTACGCACGGGTTGCCGCAGGACGGCATACCAGCTGGCGATCCAGGATTCCCAGTCGGCCTGGCTGGCGGCGGGGCTGACGGCTGTCGGAAAACCAGGCGTGGAGGCCGGGGAAGGGGCGGTCGCGTTCATCGGCGGGAAGTTGGCGGCCCGGACGGCAGGCGCCAAGGCAAGTTCGATCGACCCATCTTAGCGGGCCGAATCGGGAAATGGTATTACATTGGTAGTAAAACTGGATGAAGACCGGTGTATTCCCGGAGCGGGCCGGTCGGGATCGTCCGCGACCTCGCCGGCGGCCCTTCCCGGGGAGCCTGCCAGCGGGGCCCGCCGGCCGGCGTCAAGCCGTGGGGCGGCCCGGCCAGGTGGCCAGCACCACTCCGCCCAGCGCCAGCGCGTAGGCGAGCAACTGGATGCCGCTCATCTGCTCGCCGAGCAGCACCAGGCCCACGAGCGCGGTGGAGATCGGCAGGAACACCATGAAGACCCCGGCCTTGGCGGCGCTGACGTGCTGCAGCCCCTTCATCCACAACCAGACCGTGACGGTGCTGGCGGCGATCGCGTAGAAGAGCAGCAGTCCCCAGTCCTTCACGGCGACGGTGCCGAAGTCGAAATCGACGGCCTGCCACAGGCCCAGCGGCGTGACGAGGACGAGGCCCCACAGGTTGATCAGCGCGCTGATGCGGCGCGGTGGCAGGTCGGCGGTCAGGCGCTTGCCGATGACGACGTAGCTGGCCTCGCAGCACATCGCGCCGACCAGCAGCAGCGCGCCCCAGGCGGAGGTGTCGCCGAGGTGTTCACCGCCGCCATGGCGGTCGAGCGCCACCATCACGATGCCGCCGACCGCCATCGCGATGCCGAACAGCGTGCGCGGCGCGATGCGTTCGCGCAGGAAGATCCAGCTCATCAGCGCGACCGTGGCCGGGATGCCGGCCATGATCACGCCGGCCACGACGGCCGAGCTGTGCTTCATCCCGAACAGCAGGCAGATCGAGAACAGGAAGTTGCCGAAGAAGGATTCAAGGAAGAGCAGGAAGCGCGTGCGGCCGGTGAGGGGCTTCTCGGTGGGGCCGCGCTTGAGCCAGGGCAGCATGAACACGGCGGCCATGCCGAAGCGCAGGAAGGCCAGCAGGAAGATCGGGAAGACGACGACCAGCAGCTTGGACAGCCCGACGTAGCTGCCGATGACGCTGGTGCTGGCGGCCAGGCTCAGGTACGAGAGCCACGGGACGTGGTGACCGTGTGTGCCGATCGTCCCCGACGCCGCGTCGGAGGCCGCGGAAGACGTGGTGGGGGCCGTGGCGGAGGACGCGGGTTTCCGGTCGGTTGTGGCGCTGGACATGGTGGGTGATGATGCCCGACGCAGGGAGGGATCAGACATGGCGACAGGGGTGGGAGCGACGTCGGCGGGTTACTCGGGAACACCCCTCGCACGCAAGCTCGGGATCCAGGCGGGCAGCACGGTGTGGACGTTCAATGCGCCCGAGGGCTACGAGGACTGGCTCGCGCCGATGCCCGAGGACGTCACGCGCGCGAAGCAGCCGTCGACGAAGGTCGACGTCGCACACGCATTCCTTGTCGAACGCGAGGACCTCGCGCATCAGCTCAAGGCGCTGCGCGCCAAGCTGCGCGACGACGCGGCGCTGTGGATCTCGTGGCCGAAGAAGGCCTCGAAGGTGCCGACCACGATCACCGAGGACGTCATCCGCGAGGAGTGCCTGCCGCTGGGCTGGGTCGACGTGAAGGTCTGCGCCGTCAGTGAGGTGTGGTCGGGGCTCAAGCTCGTCGTGCGCAAAGAACTGAGAGCAGTCAGCAAGTGATTGGGGACGGCTGGTCGCGGGGTTCTGGCGCTTGACGCCAGGGCCCTGCGACCTGGCGGCCAACGCCCGGGCCTGAGCAGGTGGAAAGCAGACTTACTTCAGCCGCCGCAGCGCCACCCGGATCGCGTCGATCATCCGGTCGAGGTGCTCGCGCTCCGCGATCAGCGGTGGCGACAGCGCGAGGATGTCCCCCGTCGTGCGGATCAGCACGCCCTGTTGCCAGCAGTCGAGGAAAGTCTCGAAGGCGCGCTTGGTCGGCTCGCCGGCACGCGGTGCCAACTCGACACCGCCGACCAGGCCGATGTTGCGCACGTCGATGACGTTGGGTTCACCGCGCAGCGAATGCAGCTGCTCGGCGAAGTAGCCCTGCAGTTCCGACGCCCGCGTCAGCAGGCCTTCTTCCGCATAGGTGTCCAGCGTCGCGAGGCCCGCGGCGCAGGCCAGCGGATGCGCCGAGTACGTGTAGCCATGGAAGAACTCGATCAGGTGTTCCGGCCCGGTCATGAAGGTGTCGTGGATGCGCTGCTGCGCGAAGACCGCGCCCATCGGCACGCAGCCGTTGGTCAGGCCCTTGGCGACCGTCATCAGGTCTGGCGTCACGCCGAAGGTCTGCGCCGCGAAGGGGCTGCCGGTGCGGCCGAAGCCGGTGATGACCTCGTCGAAGATCAGCAGGATGCCGTGCTTGTCGCAGATCTCGCGCAGGCGCTGCAGGTAGCCCTGCGGCGGGATCAGCACGCCGGCCGAGCCGGCCACCGGTTCCACGATCACCGCGGCGATCGTCGACGCGTCGTGCAGCGCAACCATGCGTTCGAGGTCGTCGGCCAGTTCCGCGCCATGGGCAGGCAGGCCGACGCTGAACGCGTTGCGCGCGATGTCGTGCGTGTGGCGCAGGTGATCGACGCCCGACAGCAGCGTGCCGAACATCTTGCGGTTGGCCACCATGCCCCCCACCGACATGCCGCCGAAATTGACGCCGTGGTAGCCGCGCTCGCGGCCGATGAGGCGCGTGCGCTGGCCCTCGCCGCGGACGCGGTGGTAGGCCAGCGCGATCTTCAACGCCGTCTCCACCGACTCCGATCCGGAGTTGGTGAAGAACACCTTGTTCATGCCCTCGGGCGAGATCTCCGCGAGCCGCGACGCGAGCTCGAAGGCCTTCGGATGCGCCATCTGGAAGGGCGGGGCGAAGTCGAGTTCCGCCGCCTGCTCCTGGATCGCCTTCACGATGCGCGGCCGGTTGTGGCCCGCGTTCACGCACCACAGGCCCGCGACGCCGTCCAGGATCTGCCGCCCCTGGTCGTCGGTGAAGAACATGCCGTCGGCGCGCGTCAGCAGGCGGGGCGACTGCTTGAACTGGCGGTTGGCCGTGAACGGCATCCAGTAGGCGTCGAGGTCGGGGCGGGTGGGGGTGGACATGGTGGAGCTCCCGGAGCGCGTTCGGCGCGCGTGATCGATCCGGCCAGTCTAGGCAAGCGGACGCGCAATCGGTGAGCGTTCCGGCGGCGGGAAAACCCGCATCGACGCAATCGGATGCGGCCTGTGGGTGGATTCTTCGAACAGAATGCCGCCCATGATCAAGGAAGTGCAACTGGATGCGATCGACCGCGCGATCCTCGCGGTCTTGCAGCGCGACGCGCGCATCTCGAATCAGGACCTCGCGCAGCAGGTCCATCTGTCGCCGTCGGCGTGTCTGCGACGGGTGAAGCGGCTGGAGGATTCCGGCGTGATCGACCGCGTCGTCGCGCTGCTCAACCCCAAGGCGATCGGCAAGCCCGGCACGAGCTGGACCATCGTCAACGTCGAGCGCATGACGCCCGCCGCGCTGGCCGAGTTCGAACAGGCGGTCAAGGACGCGCCGGACATCCTCGACTGCTTCTACGTCGCCGGCAGCAACGACTACCTGCTGCGCTTCGCCTACAAGGACGCCGAGGACCTCGAACGCCTGCACACCCACGTGCTCATGCAACTGCCGGGCGTGGCGAAGGCGAACTCGATGCTGGTGCTGCGCACCGTCAAGAAGACGAGTGCGTTCCCGTTGGATTGAGCGCCGAGGGTCAGGCCGTGCGCGGCCGCAGCACGCGCAGCATCGGCAGCAACTGGATCAGCAGCATCGCGCCGAGGATCAGCGCGCAGCCCAGCAGCCCCGCGCCGTTGAGGCGGTCGCCCATCATCAGGTAGCCGAACACGGCGGCGAACAGCGTCTCGGACGACAGGATGATCGCGGCGTCCGCCGCGTGCGCGTAGCGCTGCGCGACGACCTGGCCCGTGAAGGCCACGCCCACCGACAGCACGCCGGTGTAGAGGATCGGTCCGGCCGCGGCCTCGATGCCGGCCCAGCTCCACGACTCGAAGCCCAGCGCCCAGGCCAGCGCGACGACGCCGCAGAACAGGAACTGCCCGCCGGCCACGGTGAACGGCGAATTCATCCGGTCCGCCACCATGCCGACCAGCAGCACGTGCACGGCCCAGGGCAGCGAGGAGGCGATCACCCAGGCGTCGCCCACGCCGATGTCCAGCTCATGCGCGCCCGACAGCAGGAAAGCGCCGATCAGGCAGGCCAGCGCGCCCGGCCACACCGACCAGTGCGGCAGATGGCGCAGCACGAGCCAGCCCAGCAGTGGCACCAACGGCACGTACAGCGCGGTCAGGAAACCGGCGTTGGTCACCGATGTGTACTGGATGCCGATCTGCTGCAGCGCCGCGCCCGTCGTCAGCAGCGCGCCGAGGCCCATGATCTTCAGCGCGTCGCTGCCGCGCAGCACGGTCGCGCCGGGGGCGCGCCGCTCGCGCACGATCAGCGGCAGCACGACCAGCGCGCCGATCAGGAAGCGGATGCCGGTGAACATCATCGGGCCGATGCTCTCCATCCCATGGGCCTGGGCGACGAAGGCCGAGCCCCAGATCATCGCGATGAGGGTCAGCAGCAGGTTGGCTTGGATGCGGGTCATGGGGAGGGAGTGTCGGGGATCTCGACGCCCGCGCCGGATGGCACGGGCGGGTCAGCCTTCTTCGGCTGGCAGGGGAGGCTTGCGGCGCGTCGGCGAGGAGCTCAGAGGAGCTCGGCCATCAACTGCTCAGGTAGGCGATCTCTTCGTCGCTGAAGCCGGCGGCGCTGCGCGCCTCGACGTTGAACGGCGGCCGCAGCCGCGGTGCTTCGAAACGCTCGACGAGCTCGGGATACAGCGTCAGCGGATCCAGCCCGCGCTCGCGGCACAGGTGGCGGTACCAGTGGTTGCCGATGCGGACATGGCCGACCTCGTCGCGCAGGATCACGTCGAGGATCTCCACCGCGCGCGCGTCGCCGGCCTTGGCGAACTTGGCCTGCAGCGGCGGCGTCGCGTCCAGCCCGCGCGCCTCCAGCGTGCGCGGTACCAGCGCCATGCGTGCGAGCACGTCGCCGGCCGTGCGCATCGCCATCGTCCACAGGCCGTCGTGCGCGTCGAAGTCGCCGTAGGCGCGGCCCAGGCTGCGCAGGTGCTCGTCGAGCAGCGTGAAGTGCAACGCCTCCTCGGCGGCGACCTGGAGCCAGTCGACGTAGTAGGCGCGCGGCATGCCGGGGAAGCGCCAGACCGCGTCCAGTGCCAGGTTGATCGCGTTGAACTCGATGTGCGCGATCGCGTGGATCAGCGCTGCTCGACCTTCGGGCGTGAACGGCGAGCGCGACGCCACCTGCAGCGCCGCGACGAGGCGGGGGCGCTCGGGGCGGCCGGGCGGCTCGGTGTCGGGCGTGAGGAGGGCGGCGGTGTCGAGCTCAGCGGCATCGGCCGCGCCGTACAGCTCACGGGCCGCCCGCGCCTTGGCCTGCGGATCGGCGATCAGAAGCACCTGCAGCGCGCGGATTCGAAGTTCCATTCGTAGAATTATCCCTTTTGGAGAATCGCATGGCCGTCTACCGCCTTGGCGAACACACGCCGGAACTCGGCACCGGCGTCTGGATCGCCGACAGCGCGCAGGTCGTCGGCCGCGTCACGCTGGAGGACGACGTCAGCGTCTGGTTCAACGCCGTCCTGCGCGGCGACAGCGAGCACCTCACCATCGGCGCCGGCAGCAACATCCAGGACGGCAGCGTGCTGCACGCCGACGCGGGCATGCCGCTGGTCCTCGGCCGCAACGTCACCGTCGGACACCAGGTCATGCTGCACGGCTGCACCGTGGGCGACAACGCGCTGATCGGCATCGGCGCGGTGGTGCTCAACGGCGCGCGCATCGGCGCCAACTGCCTCGTCGGCGCCGGCGCGCTGGTCACCGAGGGCAAGCAGTTCCCGGACGGCAGCCTCATCGTCGGCTCACCGGCCCGCGTCGTGCGCGAGCTCACGCCGCAGCAGATCCAGGGCCTGGCGATGAGCGCCGCCCATTACGTCCAGAACGGGCGGCGGTATGCCGAGGAACTCGTCCGCATTGACGATCCGCAATCCGTCCCCAGATAACTCGAATTCAAAGGAAGCCCATGGCCACGTCCATCAAACCCGCTCCGAGCGAGCTTCACAAATTCCTCTTCGAAGGGCTGCCCGTGCGCGGCATGCTGGTCCGGCTCGACGACAGCTGGAAGGAACTGCTCGGCCGCCGCAAGGAGCCGCTGGCGCCGGCGGTGCGAGACCTGCTCGGCCAGATGACCGCGGCCGGCGTGCTGATGCAGGCCAACATCAAGTTCAACGGCGCGCTGATCTTCCAGGTGATGGGCGACGGGCCGCTGAAGCTGGCGGTCGTCGAGGTGCAGCCGGACGCCAGCTTCCGCTCCACCGCCAAGACGCGCGAGACGGTGGTGGACGATGCGACCTTGCAGCAGATGCTCAACGTGCACGGCCAGGGCCGCGTCGCGATCACGCTCGATCCCAAGGACCGCCTGCCGGGCCAGCAGCCCTACCAGGGCGTCGTGCCGCTGAGCGGCCCGCAGGGCCAGCCGCTGGAGAAGCTCAGCGACGTGCTGCAGCACTACATGCGGCAGTCGGAGCAGCTCGAGACCACGCTGGTGCTCGCCGCCAACGACCAGTTGGCCGCGGGCCTGCTGATCCAGCGCCTGCCGATTGAAGGCGAGGGCAACCTCGAGCCGGGTGCCAGCTCGGGCGTCGCGCGCGAGGAGATGGAGGATGCCTACAACCGCATCAGCATGCTGGCCGCCACCTTGACGGCGGAAGAGCTGTTGACGCTGGACAGCGACACGATCCTGCGCCGTCTGTTCTGGGAGGAGAACGTCCGCCGTTTCGATCCGCAGTACCCGCGCTTTGCCTGCACCTGCTCACGCGAGCGGGTGGGGCGCATGCTGCTGGGTCTGGGCAGACAGGAGGTGGACGAGATCCTGGCGGAGCTGGGCGGTGTCGAGATCGGCTGCGAGTTCTGCGGCAACCACTATGTCTTCGACCCGGTGGATGTCGGCGAGCTGTTCACCGATCCCCAAAACCAGGCCCCGGGATCGAAGCAGGTCCAGTAAGGGACTCAGGGCGTATCGACGCGCACGACCCGATCCAGCGCCGTGGCCTTCACGCGCTGGGTGCCATGGGCCTTGAAGTAGGCTTCCAGCGCATCCACGTCCATGGGTCCGGTCTGCACCAGCCGCGCGGTCGTGAAGGTATTGAAGCTGTCGCCGCCGACCTGCAGGAAGTTGTTGATGACGACGCGGACCTTCTGATCGGGGGCGATCGCCCGGCCATTGAGTGTCATGCTGCCGGGCACCACGCGCGAGCCGAACGGGCGGCGCTTGTCCCAGCGGTAGCTGAAGCCTTGCGAGGTCTGCAGCGGCAGGAATTTCTTCGCATCGCTGGCCCACCATTGCTCTTCGAGCACCGCCTGCAACTGCGTGCCGGTCATCTCGACCACCACCAGTGCATTCGAGAACGGCAGCGCCGCGAAGAGATCGCCGAAGGTGATGGTGTCGTCCGCGCGATGGATCAGCCCGGTGCGGACGCCGCCGATGTTCTGGAACGCGACCTGCGCGCCGCCGTTCTCCGGCGCGCGCGTCGCGGCCAGCATGGCGTCGGCCACGAGCTGGCCCATCGTCGAGCCGCCGCCTTCGTTCCTGTCGTCGCCTTCCTTGCTCAGCGCTTGAGCGAGGAAGCCGACCTGGCGCTCGATCAGCGGTTGAGCGACGTGCTGGTAGCTGCTGATCAGCAGCGTCTGGCGAGGGTCCTTCGCCGTTTCCGGGCGCACCACGACGTTGTTGGCGCGCGCCTCGGTCATCGTGCCGGTGGCGCGGTCCAGGGTCAGGTCGATCTCGGTGACCAGGGTGCCGTACTTGTCGCCGCTGGTGACCAGGCGGCCGTCGATGCGGCAGTTGTAGGCGCGGTGCGTGTGGCCGGACACGATCAGGCCGACGCGCTTGTCCAACTGCTTGACGATGTCGACGATCGGCCCGGAGATCTCCGGGCAGTCGTTGATGCCGCCGCTGGGGTAGCCGCCTTCGTGGATCAGCACGACGAAGGCGTGCACGCCCTGGCGTTCCAGCTCGGGCACCAGGCGGTTGATCGTCTGCGCCTCGTCGTCGAAGCGCAGGCCCTTGATGCCGGTCGGGCTGACCAGCTCCGGCGTGCCCTTCAGCGACAGGCCGATGAAGCCCACCGGCACGCCGTCGAAACGCTTGATCGCGTAGGCCGGCAGCACGGACTGGCCGGTCTTCTCATCGATGGTGCTGGCGGCGAGGTACTGGTACTTCGCGCCCTTGAACTCGGTCGGGCCCTTGCAGCCGTCCTTCGGGTGGCAGCCGCCGCGCTGCTTGCGCAGCAACTCGTCGATGCCCTGGTCGAACTCGTGGTTGCCGACCGAGGAGATGTCCAGTCCCATCATGCCCAGCGACTCGATCGTCGACTCGTCATGGAACAGCGCCGACAGCAGCGGGCTCGCGCCGACCAGGTCGCCGGCGGCCACGAACACGTGGTTGGGATTCTTCGCCTTGATCTGCGCGACCACCGTCGCCATGCGCTCCGCGCCGCCGGCTTGCAGCGTGATCGTCTTGTCGGGGTTCTGCGGATCGGGCAGCTTGATGCCGCCGGCCGGCGGGAGCAGGTTGCCGTGGAAGTCGTTGATCGCCAGCACCTTGACGGCGACCGAGCCGCTGGTCGGCGTCGCGGTCTTCGCGGCCGCGGCCGATGTCTCCAGCGAGGGCGGCAGAGGCGCCTGCGGCCCGGAGGAGCTCAACGATCCGCAGGCGGCGAGCAGTGCCGCGCTCAGCAGCATCGACAGAGCGCCCAGCGGGCGGACGGAAGAACGGTTCATCGGGGAGGCTCCAGGAACGCCGTGATCTCGAAATTCGCGACGTCCGCAAATGTTTGCGACGGCGAAGCGGCGGATTGTGCCTCGGCTGTGTGGCCGGGCCGTGAGCGCCGCGTTCAGGCGCGCGGCAGGCGCTCGGCGGTGCGGCTGGCGTGCTCGCAGGCCGGGTCGTCGCAGAGCTCGCAACGCCAGTCGCCGCCCAGACTTTCCTCGCGCTGCAGCAGGCGGCCGAACAGGCCGTCCTCGCGGCCCAAATGCGGTCTCAGCAGCGGACCAAGCGCGTTGAGCGCCTGCTGCAGGCGCTCCGGGCCGGTGCCCGAGACCAGGCTGTAGCCGAGGCCGGCCTCGCGCAGCGCGCGGCGCACCAGGCGGTCCGTCGGCTGCTGCGCATGCGGACCGTCGCGCATGTCATCGGCGACCCAGGGCAGGTCCAGCGCCATCAGCAGCGTGGCGTCCATGCGGGCCTGGACCTGTAGCGCGAATGGATAGAGGCTGGTGTCGTCGAACAGCTGCTCGCTGTAGACCGCGGTCATCAGCGGCGTCGTGTCGTGCAGGACGAGGTCGTGATCGACGGCGGCGGCTTCGGCGCGGCGCCATTGCTCCTCGGCGATCGCGCGCTGCTCGTCGGGGCGCGGGGTGCGGCCCTCGCGCTCGCACCACTCGCGCAGGTATTCGCCGACCAGCGCGCAGCGCAGCCGCGTCTGGGCGCTCAGGTGCTCCAGCAGCGCCACGCCGAGGCGGCTCTTGCCGGTGCTCTCGGCGCCGACGAGGGCGATGTGCAGCGTCATGGTGGGAATGATGGCAGGGCGCCGCGCAGGGGCGTCAGACGAAGTGCGCTATGAGAGCGGTCGCTCAAGCGGCCATCGCTGCCGGCCGCAGCTGGCGCTGCCAGGCGCGCCAGCCCGCCACCGACATCGGCACGAACACCGCGTACAGCACGACCGTCAGCCAGTAGCCCTTGAGCGCGAACAGCCCGATGCTGACCAGGTTGACCATCACCCAGACGGGCCAGTTCTCCTGGTACTTGCGGCCGAGCAGCCACTGGCCGGTGATGCTGGCCACCGTCGGGAGGGCATCCCAATAGGGGAGGGGGGAGTCGGTGCGGTGCTGCAGGAACATCCCCAGCAGCGGCCAGGCCGCCAGCGTGAACAGCAGCGCGGTGACGCGGCCCTTCGGACCGAGCGTGCGCACATGCAGCGTGTGGCCATCGGCCGTGCGGCCGCGCATCCACTGCCACCAGCCCCACAGCGCGAGCGCGGCGAACAGCAGCTGCAGCGAGGCCTCGCCGTAGAGCTTGCCGCTCCAGAACAGCAGGAAGTAGAGCAGCGAGCTGGTCAGCGCCAGCGGCCAGGCCAGCACCTGCACGCGCATGTTGCAGACGACCATCCAGATCGCCAGCGCGAACGCGACGAGCTCCAGCCAGCTGATCGGGCTGCCGAGGGCGTGGAAGGCGGGCGAGAGCGCCCAGGCGAGCAAGGCATCCATCTGCGAGCGCATGCAGGAGTGGCGGGAGGCGGAATTGTGATTCAGCGGCGCAGCGGGACGAAGACTTCGTCCGGCTTGACCATGCCCAGTTCCATGCGGGCCTTTTCCTCGACCATCTCGAGGCCTTCGCGCAGGTCGAGCAGTTCCGCCTGCAGCTGGGTGTTGCGCGCGCGGGCCTTCTCGTTGGCTTCGTCCTGCTCGCGCAGTTCGGCGCGCAGCTGGACCCCGCGGGCCAGGCCGCCCTTGCCGAACCAGAGCTGGGCCTGGATGGCGACAAGGAACGCGGTGAGGACGATGGCCAGGGCTTTCACAGGCCGCGAGTTTAGCTGCAACGAAAAAGGGCAGGCCCATGGGCCTGCCCTTCGAACGCGGGGAGCGCCCGCCCAGCGGACGTCCGCGTGGGGTCAGCGCAGGTTGTAGAACGCGGCGCGGCCCGGGTACACCGCCACGTCGCCCAGGTCTTCCTCGATGCGCAGCAGCTGGTTGTACTTGGCCATGCGGTCCGAGCGCGACAGCGAACCCGTCTTGATCTGGCCGGCGTTCAGGCCGACGGCGATGTCGGAGATCGTCGAGTCCTCGGTCTCGCCCGAGCGGTGCGAGATCACGGCGGTGTAGCCGGCGCGCTTGGCCATCTCGATGGCGGCGAAGGTCTCGGTCAGCGTGCCGATCTGGTTGATCTTGATCAGGATCGAGTTGGCGATGCCCTTGTCGATGCCTTCCTTCAGGATCTTGGTGTTGGTGACGAACAGGTCGTCGCCCACCAGCTGCACCTTGTCGCCGAGCTTCTCGGTGATGTGCTTCCAGCCGTCCCAGTCGCCTTCGGCCATGCCGTCCTCGATCGAGATGATCGGGTACTTGTCGACCCAGGTGGCCAGCATGTCGGTCCATTGTTCGGCCGTCAGCTGGATGCCGCCTTCGCCTTCCAGCACGTACTTGCCGTCCTTGTAGAACTCGCTGGCGGCGCAGTCCAGGCCCAGCGCGATCTGCTCGCCGGCGGTGTAGCCGGCCTTGTCGATCGCTTCCAGGATCATCTGGATCGCGGCTTCATGGTTCTCGACGTTCGGGGCGAAGCCGCCTTCGTCGCCGACGGCGGTCGACATGCCCTTGGCGTCGATGATCTTCTTCAGCGCGTGGAAGACCTCCGCGCCCCAGCGCAGCGCCTCGCGGAACGACGGCGCGCCCACGGGGATGATCATCAGTTCCTGCAAGTCGATCGAGTTGTTGGCGTGCGCGCCGCCGTTGATGACGTTCATCATCGGCACCGGCAGTTGGTTGCCGCTCATGCCGCCGAAGTAGCGGTACAGCGGCAGGCCCGATTCTTCCGCGGCGGCGCGCGCCACGGCCATCGACACGGCCAGCATCGCGTTGGCGCCCAGGCGGCTCTTGTTCTCGGTGCCGTCCAGGTCGATCAGGGTCTTGTCCAGGAAGGCCTGCTCCGAGGCGTCCAGGCCCAGCACGGCTTCCGAGATCTCGGTGTTGATGTGCTCGACGGCCTTCAGCACGCCCTTGCCGAGGTAGCGCGACTTGTCGCCGTCACGCAGCTCGATGGCTTCGCGCGAACCGGTCGACGCGCCCGACGGCACGGCGGCGCGGCCCATCACGCCGGACTCCAGCAGCACGTCGCATTCCACGGTGGGGTTGCCGCGGCTGTCGAGGATCTCTCGGCCGACGATGTCAACAATGGCGCTCATGGGAACAGTCTCCAGAAGTGAAAAAACGCGGTCGGCGCGCATGGTGCCAGCAACGGGTTACCTTGGCTGAACAACCTGCGTCCGGATATTGGGGGACGAAACGGGGGATGAAATACGGAGGCGAAAAAAAGCCACCGGGCCGCTGGCCGTCCGTCTGGACAGGCTGGCGGCGCGATGGCTCGTGCAGGGCATGGCGGGGGATCAGACGCCGTCGACGACGATCATGCGCATCACGCCGGCGTGCTCGCGCAGCGACTTCGCATGCTGGTAGGTCTCCGAGTCGTAGAAGGCCTTGGCCGCGGCGCGATCGGGGAACTTCAGCACCACCAGGCGGCTCGGCGTCCAGGGGCCTTCCAGCACCTCGATCTCACCGCCGCGGACCAGCACTTCCGCGCCGTGCTCCTGCATCGCCTTGGTGCTCCATTCACGGTACTTGGCCATCTGGTCGGCGTCGGTCACGGTCACGTCGGCAATGATGAAGGCGGGCATGGGCGGTGTCTCTGTCGTTGGTGTCTGAAGTCGTCCCGGACCCCGACGGGGCTCAGGCCGCCGCGGGCGCGCTCACCTCGTGGCCGGCCTTGGCCTTGTGTTCCAGCGCGGCCTTGATGAACGCGATGAACAGCGGGTGGCCGTCCCACGGGGTCGACTTGAACTCCGGGTGGAACTGCACGCCCATGTACCACGGGTGCACATTGCGCGGCAGCTCGACGATTTCGGTCAGCTTCTCGCGCTGCGTGATCGCCGAGATCACCAGGCCGGCGTCCTGGAGCTGGTCCAGGTACTGCTCGTTGGCCTCGTAGCGGTGGCGGTGACGCTCGTTCACGACCGGGCCGTAGATCTCGTAGGCCAGCGTGCCCGGCTTGACGTCGGAGCTCTGCGCGCCCAGACGCATCGTGCCGCCGAGGTCGGACTGGGCGTTGCGCTTCTGGATCGAGCCGTCCGCGTCCTGCCATTCGTCGATCAGCGCGATCACCTTGTGCGGCGCGTCGGGTTCGAACTCGGTCGAGTTCGCGCCGTCCAGGTGCGCCTTGTGGCGCGCGTATTCGATGGTCGCCACCTGCATGCCCAGGCAGATGCCCAGGTAGGGCGTCTTGTGCTCGCGGGCGTACTGGGCGGCGAGGATCTTGCCCTCGACGCCGCGCTTGCCGAAGCCGCCCGGCACCAGGATCGCGTCGTACTTGTCGAGCTGCTGCGAGTGCTCGGCGTCCAGCGTCTCCGAGTCGACATACTCGATGTTGACGCGGGCGTGGTTGTGGATGCCGGCGTGGCGCAGCGCCTCGTTCAGCGACTTGTAGCTGTCCGACAGGTCGGTGTACTTGCCGCACATGGCGATGGTCACTTCGGTCTTCGGGTTCTCGACCTCGTTGACCAGCGTGTCCCAGCGCTTCAGGTCCGCGGACTTGGTGTTGAGCTGCAGCTTGGTGCAGATCATCTGGTCCAGGCCCTGCTCATGCAGCATGCGCGGGACCTTGTAGATCGTGTTCACGTCCCACATCGAGATCACGCCGTACTCGGGCACGTTCGTGAACAGCGAGATCTTCTCGCGCTCGTCGTCCGGGATGCGGCGGTCGGCGCGGCACAGCAGCGCGTCGGGCTGGATGCCGATCTCGCGCAGCTTCTGCACGGTGTGCTGCGTGGGCTTGGTCTTGAGTTCGCCGGCGGCGGCGATCCACGGGACGTAGGTCAGGTGCACGAACGCGACGTTGTTCGCGCCGGCCTTCAGGCTCATCTGGCGCGCGGCTTCCAGGAAGGGCAGCGACTCGATGTCGCCGACCGTGCCGCCGATCTCGACGATCGCCACGTCCACCGCGTCCGCCGTGCCGTGACCGGCGCCGCGACGGATGAAGTCCTGCATCTCGTTGGTGATGTGCGGGATCACCTGGACGGTCTTGCCGAGGTAGTCGCCGCGGCGTTCCTTCTCCAGCACCGACATGTAGATCTGTCCGGTGGTGAAGTTGTTGCTCTTCTTCATCCGCGTGGTGATGAAGCGCTCGTAGTGACCCAGGTCCAGGTCGGTCTCGGCGCCGTCGTCCGTCACGAACACTTCACCGTGCTGGAACGGCGACATCGTGCCCGGATCCACGTTGATGTAGGGATCCAGCTTGATCAGGGTGACTTTGAGGCCGCGGGACTCGAGAAGGGCCGCGAGAGAGGCCGATGCGATGCCCTTGCCGAGAGAGGACACGACACCGCCGGTGACGAAGACGTACTTGGTCATTGTCTTGCAGCGCCGGTTTTCCGAGCAGGAAACCAAAAACGCCGTGGTGGTAAAAGGAGATTATAGCGATGCCGATTTGGCCTCGATCTCGCCCATCAATTCGAGGACGAGCGCCGCCGTGTCGTCCGGTCTTTCGAAGGGGTAGAGGTGGGTGCCCTCGAACCAGCGGAACAGGTCCTTGGCGAGCGCCTTGGACCCGGCCGCGTTGGCCTGCCGCAGTTCTTCGGACTGCGTGCCCGCGATGAACGCCACCGGACACTTCGGCGCGTGGCCGTGCAGGATGCGCGGCAGGTTGTGGGGCAGCGTGTTGTAGATGCGGGTCTCGATCTCGCGCGTGAAGCCCAGGCGCACCTGACCGTCCTCGTGCGCGTCGAAGCCGCTGGCGATGTAGTCCTTCAGCACGCGGGGATCCCAGCGTGCGAACTTGTTCTTGGCGGCGAAATGCGCGTGTGCCTCTTCGAGGCTGGGCCATTCGTAGCGCCGCTGGTGCGAGACCTTGCCCGGCGAGACGCGCTTGATCAGGCCGGCGGACTTCACCACGCGCAGGCTGTGCGCGCGCCAGCCGTCGATCACCGGGGAGTCCAGCATCACCAGGCCCTGCGCGAGCGACGGCTTGCGGCAGGCGACCAGCAGCGACAGCAGGCCGCCGAGCGAATGTCCGACCAGCATCACCGGCGCGGTCGGTTTGACCTCGTCCTGGATGAAGTGCAGCAGCTCGTCGCGCAGGTGCGGCCAGTTGCTGGTCACCGGATAACGCGGGTCGTGGCCGATGCGCGGCAGCGCGTGCACGGTCCAGCCCGCGTCGCGCCAGCGGTCGAAGAGCACCCGGTAGCAGCCCGCCGGAAACCCGTTGGCATGCGAGAAGACGAGGGTCTTGGTCGAGTCCATGGGGTCAGGTCTGGCGCGTCGGATCGGCGGAGGATTCAGTGCCGGCCGGCGGCCAGCAGCTTGAGCTGGTACAGCGCCGCATGGGCCTCGCGCGGGCTCAGCGCGTCGGGATCGAGGTCCCGCAGCGCGTCCAGCAGCTCGGACGGCTCCTCGGCCACCGCGCCCGGCGCGGGCTCCGGCGGCGGGGCGAACAGGTCGATCTGCGACTCGCCCTCGGTGGCGCGGGCTTCAAGGGCTTCCAGCGCCGCGCGGGCCTGCCGCACGACCGGACCCGGCATGCCGGCCAGCCGCGCCACCTGCACGCCGTAGCTGCGGCTCGCCGGACCGGGCTGGATCTCGTGCAGGAAGACGATGTTCTCGCCGCTCTCGACCGCCGAGACATGCATGTTGACCGCCTGCGGATGCTTGGCCGGGAACTCGGTCAGCTCGAAGTAGTGCGTCGCGAACAGCGTGAACGCGCGGCACTTGTCGTGCAGGTGGGTGGCGATCGCGCCGGCCAGCGCCAGGCCGTCGAAGGTCGAGGTGCCGCGGCCGATCTCGTCCATCAGCACCAGCGACTGCTCGGTCGCGCTGTGCAGGATCGCGGCGCCTTCGGTCATCTCGAGCATGAAGGTGGACTGCGCGTTGGCCAGGTCGTCCGCCGCGCCGATCCGCGTGTGGATCGCGTCGATGGGCCCCAGCCGGCAGGCGGTCGCCGGCACATAGGCGCCGATCGCCGCCAGCAGCGCGATCAGCGCGACCTGACGCATGAAGGTGCTCTTGCCGCCCATGTTCGGGCCGGTGATCACCATCAGCTTGGTGCGGGCGTCCAGCCGGCAGTCGTTGGCCATGAACTCGCCGGCGCCGGTCTCGCGCAGGCGGGCCTCGACCACCGGATGGCGGCCACCCTGGATGTCGATGCAGGGATGCGGGACGAACTCGGGACGGCACCAGTTCAGCGTCGCTGCGCGTTCCGCGAGCGCGGCCAGCACATCCAGCGACGCCAGCGAGCGCGCGAGCCGGCCTAGCGCCGGCATCTCCTCGGTGAGCTGGTCGATGACCATCTCGTAGAGCATCTTCTCGCGGGCGAGGGCGCGTTCGTTCGCGGACAGCGATTTGTCCTCGAAGGCCTTGAGCTCGGGGGTGATGAAGCGCTCGGCGTTCGTCAGTGTCTGGCGGCGGGTGTAGTCGGCGGGGATCTTCTCGAGGCCGCTGTTCGTGACTTCGATGTAGAAGCCATGCACCTTGTTGAACTTGACCCGCAGGTTGCCGATGCCGGTGCGCGCGCGTTCGCGGACTTCCATCGCGAGCAGGAACTGGTCGCAGTCGGTCTGCACGGCGCGCAGGTCGTCGAGCTCCTCGTCGAAGCCCTTGGCGATCACGCCGCCTTCGCGGATCAGCGCCTGCGGCTCTTCCGCGATGGCGCGGCTCAACAGCTCCGCGATGTGCGGCGACGCGCGCAGGCCTTCGGACAACTCGTCGAGCAACTTCGCGCCGGCAGGGACCGTCTGCGCGAGTTCGGGCAGGATCAGCAAGGTCGCGCGCAGGCCGGCGAGTTCGCGCGGACGCACCTGGCGCAGCGCGATGCGCGCGGCGATGCGCTCCACGTCGGAGACCTGCCGGAAGGCTTCCCGCAGCGGCTCGAACCCGGTGCTCATCAGTTCGGCGATGGCCGCCTGACGTTCGCGGGCTACGGTGCGTTCACGCTCCGGGTGCAGCAGCCAGAAACGCAGCGCGCGGCTGCCCATGCCGGTGCGGCAGGTGTCCAGCAGCGACAGCAGGGTCGGCGAGGTCTCGCCGCGTAGCGTCTGCGTCAACTCCAGGTTGCGCTGGGTGGCGGGCGGCAGGTCCAGGAGGTCGGACGCGCGCAGCACGCGCAGGCTCTTCACGTGGCTCAGCGCGCGGCTGCCCTGGGTGCTCTCGGCATAGGACAGCAGGCAGGAGGCCGCCGCATGCGCGGCGGGCAGGTCCTGGGCGTTGAGGCCCTGCAGGTTCGCGACGCCGAGTTGCTCGCAGAGCTTGCGGCAGCCCAGGTTCGTATCGAACTGCCAGCTCTGGCGGTTGGTGATCGGCAGCTTGGCGCCCAGCACCGCCTGCGGATGTTTCTCGCGATCGACCAGGACCTCCGCCGGCGACAGGCGGGCGATCCACGAGGGCAGGTCGCGTTCGCCGCACTGCGCCAGACCGATCTGCCCCTGCGTCATCGACAGCCAGGCCAAGCCGAAGGTCTTGCCCTGCGTGGCGATGGACAGCAGGATCGAGTCCTGCTTGTCGGCGAGCAGCTCGGATTCCGTGACGGTGCCGGGCGTGGCCACACGCACGACCTTGCGTTCGACCGGGCCCTTGGTGGCGCCGACTTCGCCGGTCTGCTCGGCGATCGCGACGGACTCACCGAGTTTGAGCAGCTTGGCGAGGTAGGACTCCAGCGAGTGCACCGGCACGCCGGCCATGACGACCGGTTCGCCGCCGCTCTGGCCGCGGGTGGTCAGCGTGACGTCCAGCAGCGCGTTGGCCTTGCGGGCGTCGTCGAAGAAGACCTCGTAGAAGTCCCCCATCCGGTAGAAGAGCAGCGTGTCCGGATGCTCGGCCTTGAGGCCGAAATACTGCTGCATCATCGGCGTGTGGTGGCTGAAATCGGCAGGGACGGCGCTGGTCATCGGGAGCGGTGCGGACGGGAAATGGACAACGCCCTCGTGCGGAGGGCGCTGTGGTGGCTGACTGGGGGATGAGTGTAGGGCATGGCTGGACATGATCGGGGCTGCCGGTATCACTGGTAGAGACGGTGTTCGGGATCGAGCCAGACGATGTAGAAGACATCCTCCACCAGGATTCCATGAACACGGCCGTGTTCGTTCGCTGTCAACTGGAACTGCCAGGCGACGTACTGCTGCATTTCGCTTGGCAGATGTTTGAAACCATTCTTCTCCGTCGTTTCGGACCATTGCACGGGGTGGATTCGCCACGCACGATCCCTGTTGCGTCGGAACTCGTCGGGCCGCATGGTCGACAGTCCTCGAAGCCTGTCGAGTAGCGTCGACAGGTAGGGTGCAGCAGCAGTCACCTGTTCGTGGCCGAACTTGCCGGTCGAGTGCAGCAGCCGAAACGAAAAGTGCAGCATGCCGTCCGGAAGAGCGTGGAATGTCGAGGCGGCGACGGCGGGACGCCGCTCGGCACGTTTGCGAAGTGTCATGACCCCGCCTCCACCTCGGCGGCCGCCGATTCCGCCTTGAAGAATCGCGCCATGGATTCGTGCGTGATCTCCTCGCGGCGCGTGTCGATGAGATCTTGGCCCTTGCGGGCCTCCAGCCACGGGGGTTCCCGGTGCACACGGTACTCCAGGGACCACCCCGTATCGAAGCCATAGAGATCAACGACCTCGTCGATCAACCTGGTCAAACGTTCGGGAAGGCCCGTGGGATCCTGCGTCTCTTCCGATATCGGACGCCAGGTGTACTGCGCATACC
This sequence comes from Mitsuaria sp. MSU3D, assembly GCF_056867975.1. Taxonomy (NCBI): domain Bacteria; kingdom Pseudomonadati; phylum Pseudomonadota; class Betaproteobacteria; order Burkholderiales; family Sphaerotilaceae; genus Roseateles; species Mitsuaria sp. MSU3D. The sequence continues at coordinate 660,388 of NZ_CP200314.1, forward strand.
GTTCAAAGATGGCAGGGCAGACCGGTCCTGAAATCCAGGCTTCGATCCGGTCAGGAAACGCGGGCTCGTCGTATTCCGCCAAGTGCCAGCCCTGGACGTAATAGAGAAGTTTCTGCAGCTTGTAGTTGTTGATCGGGTCACATTTCCACTGGAAGAAGGAGAGGATGTAATCGGCAACTGATTGGGCAGAGCAGAGAGGCGTAGTCATGGCGCTGAAGCGGGTGATGCCAGTGATCGAATGGAGCCATGCTAGGTCTGCTCCAGCGGCTCGCGCTTCAACCGTTCGCGCCAAAAACGACAAAGCCCTCCAAGGGGAGGGCTCTGTTTGATCGGCGTCAACGACGCCGCGGATCGTCGGGAAGGCCGATGGAATCAGGCTTCCGCGCCGCCGTCGTTCTTCTTGATGCGGACCGGCGCGCGCTTCTTCGGCGCCTCGCTTCCCCCTTCGGTGGTGGCCGCGGCCTTCTTCCGGGGGGCTGCCTTGTCAGCGGGCTCGCCGCCCGCGGCTGCGTCTGCGTCCGCGTCCAGCGCGTCCTGCGTGATCACGCGGGTGTACGGCGCCAGGATCTGCACCAGCGGGCCATAGATGCGCGGCGTGCCGGCGACGATCTCGCGCTGATGCAGGAAGTCGGGTTCGCCGGTGAAGTTGCCGACCAGGCCGCCCGCTTCCTGGATGATCAGCGAGCCCGCGGCCACGTCCCACGGGTTCAGGCCGGTCTCGAAGAAGCCGTCGTAGTGGCCCGCGGCCACGTAGCACAGGTCCAGCGCGGCCGCGCCCGGGCGGCGCACGCCGGCGACCTGGGTCATGACGTCCTCGAACATCTTCAGGTAGCGCTTGAAGTTGTCGCCGCGGCGGAACGGGAAGCCCGTGCCGATCAGCGCGTCGCTCATGCGGGTGCGCTTGCTGACGCGGATGCGCTTGTCGTTCAGGTAGGCGCCGCGGCCCTTGGTCGCGTAGAACAGGTCGTTGCGGGTCGGGTCGTAGACGACGGCCTGCTGAACGATGTTGCGGTGCGCCAGCGCGATCGACACGCAGTAGAACGGCAGGCCGTGGATGAAGTTGGTCGTGCCGTCCAGCGGGTCGATGATCCACTGGTACTCGGAGTGCCTCGCGCCGTATTCGCGGCCGGATTCTTCGGCCAGGATGCCGTGGTCGGGGTAGGCCTGCAGCAGCGTCTCGATGATCGCCTGCTCGGCGGCCTGGTCCACTTCGGTCACGAAGTCGTTGGGCGACTTGGTGTTGATCTTCAGGATGTCCAGGTCCATCGACGCGCGGTTGATGATCGCGCCGGCGGTACGCGCCGCCTTGATGGCGACGTTGAGCATGGGATGGTGAGCGGCTTGCGTCATGCGGGACGGTTCCTGTGGGAAGTGGACTGGCGAAAGGAAAGAGCGTGCGTCGGCCCTGGGGCCTGTGGTCAGAACCTCGGGGGCGAATTGAATCGCGAGCGAGGGGACCGGCGCGGATAATCGACCATTTTGACACAGACTCGTGGTTTCCCCTATGCCCCCGGCTGACTCCGGCACGACCGCCCGCCCTCCGACGTCGGATCCGACACGTTTCGTGCTGATCGAGACCAGCCACCCCGGCAACGTCGGCTCGACCGCGCGGGCGATGAAGGTGATGGGCTTCCGCGACCTGGTGCTGGTGCGGCCCCGCTTCGCCGACGTGCTGAGCCAGGAGGAGACGGTGGCCATGGCCAGCGGCGCGGCCGACATCCTCGCCCGCGCGCGCATCGTCGACCGCGTCGAGGACGCGCTCGACGGCTGCACCTTCGTCTGCGCCACGGCGATGACGCCGCGCGATTTCGGACCGCCGACGCGCGAGCCCAGATCGCTGTTCGCCGAACTGGCGATGGGGGAGCCGCTCCCCCATCAGGTGGCTTTCCTCTTCGGCTCCGAGCGCTACGGGATGAGCAACGAGGACGTCTACCGCGCGCACGCGGTGCTGTCGATCCCGACGCATCCGGACTACGGCTCGCTGAACCTGGCGCAGGCGGTCCAACTGATCTCCTACGACTGGCGCCAGGCGCTGGGCGGCTACGCGGTGGCGCCGCGCACGGCCGATCCGCAACTGGCCGACGCGCAGGCGGTCCAGGGGCTGCTGACGCATCTGGAAGGCAGCCTCGTCCACCTGGGCTACCTCGACCCGGCCTCGCCCAAGAAGCTGATGCCGCGGCTGAACCAGCTCTTCAACCGCGCCGGGCTGACGAAGGAAGAGGTCCACATCCTGCGCGGCATCGCCCGTGCGATCGAGAAGACCCACCCCGCCGCCGGCACGCCCCCCGCACTCGGGGGAGACGAGTAGGCTCGGCGTGGCGCCCGCGCGGCAGGCCAGTAAGCCTGCGGCCGGCAAGGTCGGGACCCGCCGCTAAACTGGCCGACCCTCAGCTCCAGCCCCTCGCGGGCTGCCATCGGGTCCCCCCACCATGTTCCAGCGTCTTCGCGAAGACATCGCCTGCATCCTCGAACGCGACCCCGCCGCCCGCTCGGCCTGGGAGGTGCTGACCTGTTATCCGGGTCTGCACGCGCTGGTGGTGCATCGCTGTGCGCACTGGTTCTGGCTCCGTGGCCTGCGTTGGCTGGGACGTTTCACCTCCCACGTCGGCCGCTTCCTGACCGGCATCGAGATCCACCCCGGCGCGACCATCGGCCGGCGCGTGTTCATCGACCACGGCATGGGCGTCGTCATCGGCGAGATGACCGAGATCGGCGACGAGGTCACGATCTACCAGGGCGTGACCCTGGGCGGCACCTCGCTGGTGAAGGGCGCCAAGCGGCACCCGACGCTGGAGCGCGGCGTGATCGTGGGCGCGAATGCCTGCATCCTCGGCGGCTTCACGGTCGGGGAGGGCGCGCGCGTCGGCTCCGGCGCGGTGGTCACCAAGCCGGTGCCGCCGGGCGCGACGGCGGTCGGCAATCCGGCCCGCGTCATCGAGGCCAAGCTCGATGCCAGACGCGAAGAGGCGGCGGCGCGCATGGGCTTCTCGGCTTACGGCGTGACGCAGGGCGACGACCCGGTGGCGCTGGCCATGAAGGGCCTGATCGACAACGCCGCAACCCAGGAGCACCAGATCGCGCTGCTGTGGCAGGCGATCGCGAAGCTGTCCGAGGAAGAGCGCAAGGACTGCGTGCCGCAAGGCGCGCAGCAGGGCGAGCACTTCGACGCGGCGGAGTTGTCGCGGCTGGTGAAGTGATCAGCGGAAGCTGATTCGCTTCCGCTCCGGGCGGAAACGCAGAAGGGCGCCGATGGCGCCCTTCGTTCTTCAGAGTGCCCCCATCGTGAGGGCTTGGATGGCGATCAGTGGTGATGCCCGTGCGCGCCGTGCGCGTGGCCGTGCTCGATCTCTTCCTGCGACGCGGCGCGGACGTCCGTGACCTTGACGCTGATCTTCAGGTGCTGGCCGGCCAGCGGGTGGTTGCCGTCCAGGTGCACGGTGTCGCCCTTGACCTTCACGACCGTGAAGACATGGAAGCCGTCGTCGGCCGCCGGCTCTTCCTCGCCTTCCTTGGCCTGGCGGATCTGGATCTGGCCGCCGACCTTCACGCCGGGCGGGAAGTCCTTCTTCGGGATCGTGATCAGCAGGCTCTCGTCGCGCTCGCCGAAGCCGGTCTCGGGCGTCAGCTCGATCGTGGTGGCGAAGCCCTTCTCCTGGCCTTCCAGCGCGGCTTCGACGACCGGCAGCGTGTTGCCGTAGCCGCCGATCAGCAGCGCCATCGGCTCATCGGTCTTCTCGATGATCTGGCCGAGCTTGTTCGCGACCTTCAGTTCGACGGTGGCGATGGTGTCCTTGGTGATCTTCATGGGGTGTTGCTCAGTGCGTGCTTCTTGTGGAGGCCCCTCGTGGAGGCCGCGGGGGTGGTCAGCCCGGGCGCTTGGGCCGTTGGGCGGTCTTGGGACGGAACGCGGCGCAGATCGCGTCGCGTGTTTCAAGGTAGGGGCCGCCGATCAGGTCGATGCAGTACGGCACGGCGGCGAAGATGCCGCTGGCGGCCTCGTGGCCGGCCAGCGTCTCGGCGATCGCCTTGGGCTGGCCCGGCAGGTTGATGATCAGCGCCTGGCCGCGGATCACCGCGACCTGGCGCGACAGGATCGCGGTCGGGACGAAGCGCAGCGAGATCTGCCGCATCTGCTCGCCGAAGCCCGGCATCACGCGGTCGGCGACGTCCATGGTCGCCTCGGGCGTGACGTCGCGGATCGCGGGGCCGGTGCCGCCGGTGGTCAGCACGAGATCGCAGCGGGTCTCGTCGACGAGCTCGCGCAGCGTGCGCGCGATGAGTTCGCGTTCATCGGGGATCAGCCGTGGCTGGAACTCGATCGGGTTGATCAGCGCCGAGCGCAGCCAGTCCTGCAGCGCGGGCAGGCCCTTGTCCTCGTAGACGCCGCTGGAGGCGCGGTCGCTGATCGAGACGATGCCGATGCGCACCGGCTCCGGCGGCGGCAGCGCCGCGCCGTCGGCCGGCAGGGCCGCGGGCTCACTCATCGTCATCCTCGCCGGCCGCTTCCGTGTCGCCGGCCGCGTCGCCCTTGCCCGCGAGCACGTGGCCCTTCACGAACTGGAACAGCTCGCGCCAGGCGCGACCGTTGCGCTGCTCGGGCGCCTGGGCGCGGTCCTTGCGGGCGGCGCGGATCAGGCTGCGCAGCTGCTGGGTATCGACCTCGTCGAAGGCGTCGAGGAAGCCCTGCAGCGCGTTGTCGTCCTCGACGAGGCGCACGCGCCAGCGCTCGGCCTGGTGCAGTTCGAGCGAGTCCTGCGCGCGGCCGAGCTTGAACTCGGCGACCGCCTCGCGGATCGGTTCGGGATCGACCTGGCGCATGAGCTTGCCGATCAGCTGCAGGTGGCGCTTCTTGCCGCTGCGGGCGGTGCCGGCGACGATGCGGCGACCTTCCTTGATCGCGTCGAGCAGCGATTCCGGCAGGTCGAGCGCGGCCACGCGCTTCTCGGGCAGCGTGAGCAGTTCTTCGCCCAGCGCCTGCAGCGCGTCCATGTCGCGCTTGAGCTGGCTTTTGCTGGGGCGGTCGTCTTCGAAGTCGTCGAAGTCCGCGCGGTCGTCGTGGTCGTCGTGGTCGGCGTTCATGAGGGGGAGAAAGCGAGAAGCCCCGACCGGAAGGGCGGGGCACAGCGCCCGTATGATAGTCGCCACCCCGCCGCGGCCTCGGATTCCCCCAGGCCGCGCTGCTTTCCAAAGAGACCGCATTCATGAGTCAAGCCGAGCAAGGATTCGCCTACAGCCAGGACCATTTCCGCCAGTTGATCGAGGACGTGCTCGCCGAGGCCAAACGCCAGGGCGCCAGCGACGCCGGCGCGGAAGTCTCCGAAGGCAGCGGCATGTCGGTGTCGGTGCGGCGCGGCCAGCTCGAGAACGTCGAGCGCAACCGCGACAAGTCGCTGGGCATCTCGGTCTACCTGGGCCAGCGCAGAGGCAACGCGAGCACCTCGGACTTCTCGCCGCAGGCGCTGAAGGACACCGTGCGCGCCGCCTACGACATCGCGCGCTTCACGGCCGAGGACGAATTCGCCGGCCTGCCGGACGAGCAGGACCTGTCGCTTGACGAAGCGGCGCGGCCGTCGCTGGACCTCTTCCATCCGTGGGCGATCACCGCCGAGCAGGCCGCCGAGCTGGCACTGCGCTGCGAGGACGCGGCGCTGAAGACGGACGCGCGCATCACCAACTCGGAAGGCGCGGCGGTCTCGGCGCAGCAGTCGCACTTCTATTCGGGCAACTCGCGCGGTTTCCGCGGCGGGTATGCAAGTTCGCGGCATTCCGTGTCGGTGGCGCCGATCGCCGGCCGTGGCGCGGGCATGGAGCGCGACGCCTGGTACAGCTCGATGCGCGACGCGGCGGATCTCTCGTCCGCGGAATCGATCGGCCGCTACGCCGCCGAGCGCGCGTTGGCGCGGCTGAAGGGCCGCAAGGTCAAGACGGCCAGCGTGCCGGTGCTGTTCGAGGCCCCGGTCGCGGCCGGCCTGCTGGGCGCGCTGGTGCAGGCCACCAGCGGCGGCGCGCTCTACCGCCGTGCGAGCTTCCTGCTCGACAGCCTGGACCAGCAGATCCTGTCGCCGCATGTGGAGGTGGTCGAGGATCCGCACATCGTCAAGGGCAAGGGCAGCTCGCCCTTCGACGACGAAGGCGTGGTCACCAAGGCCCGCACCGTGGTCGAGGCGGGCGTGCTCAAGGGCTACTTCCTGTCGACCTATTCGGCGCGCAAGCTGGGCCTGCGCACGACGGGCCACGCAGGCGGCTCGCACAACCTGACGATGCGCAGCAAGGCGACGGCACCCGGCGACGATCTGCCGACGATGCTACGCCGCCTCGGCACCGGCCTGTTCGTCACCGAGCTGATGGGGCAGGGCGTCAACTACGTGACCGGCGACTACTCGCGCGGCGCGAGCGGCTACTGGGTCGAGAACGGCGTCATCGCCTTCCCGGTCAACGAGATCACGATCGCAGGCAACGTCAAGGAGATGTTCAAGCAGATCGTGGGCATCGGCGCCGACACCTACACGCTGGGCAGCAAGACGGTGGGGTCGATCCTGCTGGAGAACATGAAGCTCGCTGGCGCCTGAGGCTTCCCCAGGGCTTGTCAGGTTGACGCCAGCCCGGCGGTAGTTAATCCTGCTTTCGCTCAAGGGCTCCCGCAGAGGGCGCCCCATACCAACGAAACAGGAGACTTCATGGAGCGTCGTTCGTTCGTCAAGAATGCCGGCCTGGCCGGCGTGCTGGCCGCGGGTGCGGCACCGGCCATCGTGCATGCGCAGGCCAACATCCGGTGGCGGATGGCGTCGAGCTTCCCCAAGCAGCTCGACACGATCTACGGCGGCGGCGAGGTCTTCGCCAAGAAGGTCAGCGAGCTCAGCGGCGGCAAGTTCCAGATCAGCGTGCACGCGGGCGGCGAGCTGATGCCGGCCTTCGGCGTGGTCGACGGCGTGCAGAACGCGACGGTCGAGATCGCGCACACGGTGCCGTACTACTTCTTCGGCAAGGACGAGACCTTCGCGATCGGCGCGTCCATCCCGTTCGGGCTGAACTCGCGGCAGATGACGGCGTGGACCTTCCACGGCAACGGCCTGAAGCTGATGCGCGAGTTCTACCGGAACTACAACATCATCAACTTTCCCGGCGGCAACACCGGCGCGCAGATGGCGGGCTGGTACCGCAAGGAGATCAAGTCGGCGGCGGACTTCAAGGGCCTGAAGTTCCGCATCGGCGGCTTCGCCGGCCGGGTGATCGAGCGCATGGGCGGCGTGCCGCAGAACCTGCCGGGCGGCGAGCTCTATTCGGCGCTGGAGAAGGGCACGATCGACGCCGCGGAATGGGTCGGACCGTACGACGACCTGAAGCTGGGCTTCAACAAGGTGGCGCCGTTCTACTACTACCCCGGCTGGTGGGAGGGCGGCCCGCAGGTCGACTTCTTCATCAACACCAAGGCCTATGAAGGGCTGTCGCCCGAGTACAAGGCGATCGTGGAAGCGGCGTCCGCGTACGTGCACGTGGACATGCAAGCCAAGTACGACGTGCTGAACCCGCAGGCGCTCAAGCAGCTGGTGGCGGCCAAGACCAAGCTGATGCGCTTCCCGAAGGACACGATGGACCTGGCGTTCAAGGAGTCGATGGCGCTGTACGCGGAGCTGTCGGCGAAGAACCCGAACTGGAAGAAGGTCTACGAGGATTACGCCAACTTCCGGCGCGACCAGAACCTGTGGTTCCGCTTCGCGGAAGCGGGCTTCGACGACTACATGCAGTCGCAGCGGTTCTGATCGGGACCGACGTCCGCAACGACATCCGCTGATCGCGGGCCGCGCTTCGAAAGGGGCGCGGCCCGTTCCGCTTGTGGCGTGCCCTTGAGCCGAGGGCAGGGGCCGTGGCGTCACAATCGGTCCTCGATCAACCGGCATCAGGATGAGTTCATGAATCAGGAAACGCAGTCGCTCGAGGCGCTCCTCAAGGCCCTTCGCGTGCTGCTCACGGTGCTGCTGACGCTGACCGTCATCGCCGTGATCTGCTTCCGGCTCTTTGCCTACGCGTTCACGTATGCGTCGCCGCCGTTCTGGGCGCTCGTGCCGGCGGGTGTGCTGGCGGGTCTGCTGATCATGCTGCTCGTGCCGCAACCGGTGCGCCGCATCGGCGCGGTGCTGCTGCTGGTGCTGTATGCGCTCAGCATCGTCTTCTTCGGCTGGCGCCACGTGATGGAGCTGTACGCATCGGACGGTCCCTTCGCCTTCGATCTCTTCGAGGCGGTGTTGATCGTCCTGCTGGCCGTGCCGAGCCTGGTGCGCCGCAGATCCACATTCTGAAATCGGGCGGTCGCCACGCCCCCATCAGTAGGCCGCCTTCAGAACGAATCGTTCGCACGCAAGACCCGGCACTGAGGTTCATCGCAGTGCTGCGTGGAGGTCGATGTGACGGTGTATGTCGCGCGCAGGTTTCGCCGTTGGATGCGAGATCAAGGGTTGGAAAGATGACGATCTCTGTCGGGCCGTTTTGGAGATGACACAGGGTTTGATCGACGCGAACCTCGGGGGCGCGCTGTTCAAGAAGCGCATTGCCCGAAACGGTCAAGGAAAGCGTGGCGGTTTCCGGACGATCGTCGCCAAACCGGAATTCGAGACCTGGCTCTTCGTTTACGGTTTCGCGAAGAGCGATCTGAGCAACATCAGCACCGCGAGGGAGCTGCATTGCCGAGACGCCGTCAAAGAATTTCTGTCATTGGGCCTCGATCAACGCGAGACGGAGATCGAGGACGGTCGTCTTTTCAAAGTGAATTGCCATGCACAAATCCGTGTCTCCATTTGATCGAACGCTTCTCGACCTCTACTTCACGCTCAAGCGAGCGGGTAGGGTGACTGGAGCCAAGTACATGGCGGTGCAAGCGCTGTGCCGCCCCACGTTGCAGCCGCGTCGACCCTCGGAGCCCGTCCGTCCGCGCAGGCAGCGGGCGCTCAGCGCAGCCGGCCCGCGACGCTGATGACCCTCAATCCCCGCCCGCCTTGCGCCCCAGCGCCTCCTGCACCGCGCGCGTGAGCGCGGCCAGTTCGATCGGCTTGGCCACGTAGCCCTGGAACCCGGCCGCGAGGCCTTCCTGGCGATCCGCGACCATCGCGAAGGCCGTCAGCGCCACCGCCGGCAGCTTGTCGGGGCTGCCTCCCGGCAGCTGCCGCACCGCGCGGATCAGCGAGCGCCCGTCCATCTCCGGCATCCCGATGTCGGACACCAGCAGGTCGTAGTGCTCCTCGCCTTCTTCGAGGCGCGACAGCACCTCCGCCGCGCTCGTCGCCACGCTGACCTTCGCGCCCAGGCGGCTCAGCGCCACCTGGCCCACCTCGCGCGCGTCCTCCTCGTCGTCGACGAGCAGCACCCGCACGCCCGACAGCGTGTCTTCCGACAACTCCACCGGCTCCGCGCATGGCGAGGGCGCCAGGGCCTGCTCCGCCAGCATCGGCAGGCGCAGCTCGAAGACCGCGCCGCGGCCCGGGCCCGGGCTGTCGGCGCTGATGCGGCCCTGGTGCAGTTGCGCGATCGCGCGCGCGATCGCCAGGCCCAGGCCGAGGCCGCCGACCTTGCGCGTCTTTGAGCCGTCCTCCTGCCGCAGCCGATCGAAGACGAAGGGCAGGAACTCCGGCGAGATGCCGCGGCCCGTGTCCCGCACGCGCAGCAGCGCGCAGCCGTCCTCGACCTCGACCTGCACGTCGACGCGGCCGCCGCTCTCGGTGAACTTGATGGCGTTGCCGATCAGGTTCGTGATCACCTGCGACAGGCGCTGCGCATCGCCCGGGATCCACACCGGCGCCGCCGCATGGCAGTTCAGCGCCACGCCCTTGCCCTGCGCCTCGTGCAGCGCGCCCAGCACCGAGTCCGCCGCCAGTGCCGCCAGGTCCATCGGCGTCGTCTGCAGCATCAGCTTGCCGGCCACGACCGCGCTCATGTCGAGCAGGTCGTTGATCATCCGCGCCTGCAGCTGCGCGTTGCGCCGGATCACCGTCGAGGCCTTGCCCAGCAGCGGATGGGCGTCGGAGAAATTGGTCAGGATGTCCGCCCAGCCCGTGATCGCGCTCAGCGGCGAGCGCAGCTCGTGCGACAGCACCGCGAGGAACTGGTCCTTGAGCTCGTTGGCGCGCTCCGCTTCTTCCTTGCCTTGTCGCAGCGCCTGCTGCGCCTCGTAGGCCGGCGTCGTGTCCCGGATGATCTTCGAGAACCCCGTCGTCACGCCCGCCGCGCTGAACAGCGGCGTCACCACGCCCTCGGCGCGCAGCCGCGTGCCGTCCTGCCGCATCAGCCAGCGGTCGTCGCGCGCCGCGCCCTGCGTCAGGGCCAGCGCCAGCTCGTTCTCCAGCACGCCCGCCGCGCGGTCCTCCGGCGTCAGCAGGATCTCCGCCGACATGCCGAGCACGTCGTCCAGCGCGTGGCCGAAGATCGTCCCCGCCGCGCGGTTCCAGTCGCGGATGCGGCCCTCGGTGTCCAGCAGGATCACCGCGTGGTCCTGCAGCGAATCGACGACCCGCGCATACAGCGCGTCGGCCTCGCGCAGCTGCGCCTCGACCTGGATCTGCGCCTCGCGCTGGCGCACCTCTCGCAGCGCGCGGTCGATCGCGACCGGCAGCCGCGTCAGCCGGCCCTTCATCACGTAGTCGGTGGCGCCGCGCTTGAGCAGCTCCACCGTGTTCTCCTCGCCGATCACGCCCGACACGAAGATGAACGGCGTCCCCGGCACCAGCTGCTGCGCCAGCGTCAGCGCCTCCGCCCCGGTGAAGCCCGGCAACTGGTAGTCCGACAGGATCAGGTCGAAGCGCTGCGTCTCCAGCGCGCCCAGCAGCTGAGGCTCGTCCTTCACCCAGGTCACCCGCGCGCGGGGATGCGTCGTCTCCAGCGACGCGAGCAGCAGCTCCGCGTCGAAAGTCGAATCCTCCAGCAGCAGGATCTCCAGCGGCGGCGAGCCCGCGTCGTCGGGCGGCGGTGACGTCTCAGTCATGGCTCATTCGTAGCGGCGCGTGGCGCGCAGCGATCCGGGCGGCGGTTCGTTCAGCACGGCCCAGAACACGCCCAGGTCCGCGATCGCCGCGACGAACTGCTTGAACTCCACCGGCTTCACGACATACGCGTTCACCCCGAGCTCGTAGCTGTGCACCACGTCCGACTCGGTCTGTGACGAGGTCAGCATCACCACCGGGATGCTCTTGAGCCGTTCCGTGGCGCGGACCGCCTTCAGCACCTCCAGCCCGTTCACCTTCGGCAGTTTCAGGTCCAGCAGGATGACGGCCGGATTGCCCTCGGCGCGGTCCGCGTGGACGCCTTCGCGGTTCAGGTAGTCCAGCGCCTCGGCGCCGTCGCGCACGATGATCACTTCGTTGGCGAGCTGGCTGCGTTCGAGGGCGACCAGCGTCAGTTCAAGATCGCGGGCGTCGTCTTCAACAAGCAGGATGGGCTTGAGCATGGCGTTCGGGGGCTGGGGGTCAGAGAAGGGTGTTGCCGGTGCCGACCGATCGCTCGAAGGCGGTCACGGCGGCATCGTCAGGGGGGAATGCCCCGTGGCCGGGGGCGGGATCGATGGCTTGGGCTTCCGCCATCTCGCGGGTGGGCAGCGTGAAGCGGAAGCGTGCGCCGCGGTCGGCCTCGCCCCAGGCCTCGACCTGGCCGCCGTGCCGTTCGACGATGCGTCGCACGCTCGCCAGGCCGATGCCGGTGCCTTCGAAGGACTCGGTCTGGTGCAGGCGCTGGAACACGCCGAACAGCTTGTTCACGTACTTCATCTGGAAACCCACGCCGTTGTCCGAGATGCTCAGTCCGACGCCGTCTCCGGTCTCGAAGCCGGTGATCTCGATGCGCGCCGGATCGCGCGGCCGCGTGTACTTGACGGCATTGGTGACGAGGTTGCGGATGGCGACCTGCAGCAGGATCGGATCGCCCCACAGCCGCGGCAGCGGGCGTGACACGGCCCACTCGATGCGGCGGTCCTTGTTCAGCGTGTTCTGCTCCGCGATCAGGTCGTCGATCAGGTGGTCCGTGTTGATCGAGCCGGGCTTGATCGCCGAGCGCCCCATGCGCGAGAAGTCCAGCAGCGCATCCACCAGCTGGCCGGCATGCGCGGAGGCTTCCTTCACATGCGCCAGGTAGCGCCGCGAACGCTCGGACAGCGCGCCGCCCTCCATCTCCAGCACCAGGTCGACGAAGCCCGCGATGTGGCGCATCGGCGCGCGCAGGTCGTGCGACACGGTGTAGGAGAAGGCTTCCAGCTCCTTGTTGACGCGGCCCAGTTCCATCGCGACCTCGGCCATCTCCTCGGCGCGCCGCAGCACGATGCCGATCAGCGCCTGCCGCAGTTCCTGCACCGCGTGGATCTCGCCCGGCGTCCAGGGCAGGGACCGGCCGCTCACCTGCTGCTTCCAGCTGGCGAAGCTGCGGCGCGGATGCAGCCGCGAGTCTTCGCCGATGGCCGATTCCTTGCGCGGGTCGCCGGCCCATAGGATGGTCTGGACGATCTCGGGCCGGAACCAGACGATGTGATGCCGATGCAGCTTCGAGATCGAGATCGCCAGCAGCCCCGCCGTCGGTCCCAGCGGGTTGCCCATTTCGTTATCCGCCTCGTTGCCTGTCTCCCCGCGTGCCTCGCTGCCCAGCGACGCCGCGTCCACCGGCAGCCGGTCGCTGTGCCAGACCTGGTCGATGCGGTTGCCCAGCCATTGGCCGAGTGCCAGCAGCGTGGCGTGGTCCGGCGTCTCGCCGACGGCCCAGCAGCTGTCGTTGAGGATCACGGCGGCGCCGGTGGCGCGCGCCAGGCGCAGCAGCGGGCCGGGTTCTTCGACCAGGCGCTGCAGCGTGGCGTCGCTGTCGGACAGGTGCGCCACGATCGCCAGCGTCTGCTGACGCAGCCGCAACTGCTCGGTGACCTGCTCGTTCTCTTCCTTGGCCTCGATCTGCAGCGACAGCAGCTGGCCCAGGTGCTCGCAGGCCATGCGCGCCTGCCAGGACAACTGGCGCGGCGCGTGGTCGTGGCAGGACACCAGTCCCCACAGCTTCCCGTCCACGATGATGGACACCGACATCGACGCCAGCGTCCGCATGTTGCGCATGTACTCGAGGTGCACCGGCGACACGCTGCGCAGCGCGGCCTGCGACAGGTCCAACGCCGTGCCGTCGCGCCCGTCGACGAAGCGCACGGGCACCGGCTCGTAGTGCGCGTCGGCGATCAGCCGGATGTGGTTGATGCGGTAGAGCTCGCGCGCCTGCGGCGGAATGTCCGAACCCGGGAACCGGTGGCCGGCGTACGCGTCGTAGCCGGGGTCGATCGCTTCGGCGAGCACCTCGCCGTGGCCGTCCGCGTCGAAGCGGTAGGCCAGGCAGCGGCCGAAGCCGGTCAGCCGCTTCATCTCCGCCACCACGATGCGGCAGAGTTCGCTCACCGCGTCGGTGCGCTGCATCATCGGCACGAGGTGTCGCGCCAGGCTGTAGATCGGCGCGCGGTTGCCGGCGTCGTCGGTGTCGGCTTCGAGCTCGAAGTAGGCCAGCCCGCCGAGCCGGTGGCCCGACACGTGCAGGCGCCGTCCGCCGATCGTCAACGTGCCGCAGGACACGGGGCCTTCGCCGTCGATCAGCCCCGGCCGCACACCGCTGACCGCGTCCAGCGCGCCTTCGATGCGCGCGGCCAGCATGTCCGGCGTGGACTGCAGCAAGGCCGACCAGTTCTCGCTGAACGCGACCAGGCCGCCGCTGCGCCAGTCCACCGCCGCCAACCAGCCGTGCGGCTGGATCGCGCCGGGAATGCGGATCGGCTCGCTCGCGCACTGCGCGACCTGCAGGTCCGTCGGCGACGTGGCCAGCGTGTCGGTATTCATCATGACCTCGGCGGCGCTGCGGGCGCTGCGGGCGTTGCTGGCGCGTCCAGCGCCCCGAAGGTCGCGATCAGCGCACGAAAGGTCTCCACCGCCGCGTGGCAGGCGGCGATGCGATCGTCTTCCGCGCCGCCGGCTTCGGCCTGGGCGAGCTGGCGGAACTCGCGCCACATCGCGCCGGTCCGGGCCCCGAAGCCGTGGAAGTAGGCCGCGCCGTGCTCGGGGGTCAGGCCGTGCGCGGCCAGCAGCTTCGGCGTCAGCACCTGGCCGCCGAGCGCCGAGCCCTCGATGACGTACAGCGATCCCAAGGCCGCCGCCGACGAATCCAGCCGCAGCCCGTGCAGCGCCGCGAGCGCCGACGCGCGCATCGCGGTGTCCGCGGCGTCCTCGGGCAGCTCCAGCGCGGCGAGGTCGCGCGCGGCGAACGGTGATCGCACACGGGCGTCGAACCAGGGGCGAAGGCGCTCCGGCAACGCCTGGCGCGCGCGCGGTTCCCACAACTGCAGGAATTCGTGGAACCCGCGCAGGATGCGGCCGTAGCGCAAGAGCGGCATCGGCGCCTCCAGCCGGAGCAGCGCCTCGATGTCGTCATGCAGCGGCCCGGTGCTGCGGCGCAGGCGGGGGAGCAGGTCGGTCTCGATCGTGGCGTCGGTCGTCGTCATGAAGCTCGGCAAACAAGGCGGGCGCGCACTGCGGGTCGGGCACGTTGCGGACTTGCCGCAACCCCTCTCCGCGAAGGCGCGGATTATGGTCAGAAAGGCCCAGGGCAAACATCCGTCCCGCCCCCTACGGACGAGGGGTCCCATGCCCGCGCGCGACCGCGGCAAGAATGTCGAACCGTGCGCCAGAGGGGTGTCGCCGAGGGAGGCACGCCATTTGCCGAGTCGCCCCGATTCCCCTCATCGCACGCTTGTCGCGCGCCGGCTCGCGCCGCGCCCGCCGGCTTGTTCCGTGGACCTCTTGCCGCAGGGTTTGCCATGCCTCCCCACGCCGTCATCGTCGACGACAACCTCGAGTCCAGCGAAACGCTGGGCATCCTCCTCGAACTCGAGGGTTACTCCGCCGCCACTGCCGGGAGCTTGCGCGAGGCGCGCCAGCGCATCGCCGAGCACCGACCGGACGTCCTGATCCTGGATCGGGCGCTGCCGGACGGGCAGGGCATGGATTTTTTGACCGAGGCCTTGTTGCAGGGACCGATGACTGTGGTGATGCTCACCGGCACGTCCGACCCCGGTGATGCTGCCGAGGCGATCCGTCGCGGCGCGAGCGCCTACCTGGTCAAGCCCGCGACGATCGATCAATTGAAGGCGGTGCTGGATGCTGCGCCGCTCGCCTCGCGTCAGGCCGCTTGAAGGCCGAACGCCACCACGAACAACGTCTTTCGAAGTCCTTGGTGCGCGGCCGTCGAAGGGCGGTGCTGTGTCGGTGTATGGGGGAAGGGTTTTCGCGGCGGAGCCGGGAAAATCTTTCCCCCATGCGGACGCAGAGAGGGGGAAGGAAGAGGGGCTTCAGCGGAAATCGTCGAGCTGGATCCCGTGCCGATGCAGCTTGTCGTAGAGCGTCTTGCGCGGTGTCCCGAGCAGTTCCATCGCCGCCGGCACCTTGCCGCCTGATCGCCGCAGCGCCTGTTCGATGAGTGCTTTCTCGACCATTTCCATCTGACGCGCCAGTGCCAGGTTGGGCACGGCCTGGATCGCGGCCGATGAATCGAGGTCATCGAGGGCCAGCACGAAGCGGTCGGCCGCGTTGCGGATCTCGCGCACATTGCCCGGCCAGTCGTGGGCCATGAGCTCGCGCAGCTTCTCGGGCGTGAGTTCGGGCGCGTCGCGCTCGTAGCGCTTGCAGGCCTGGGCGACGAAGTGCTCGAACAGCAGCGGGATGTCCTCGCGGCGCTCGCGCAGCGGCGGCAGCACCAGCGTGGCGATGTTGAGCCGGTAGTAGAGGTCGCTGCGGAACTGTCCGCGTTCGCCCATCTCCTTGAGGTCGGCCTTGCTCGCCGCGATGAAGCGGACGTTGATGACCTGTTCCTCGTTGGAGCCGAGCCGTTCCACGCGACGTTCCTGCAGCACGCGCAGCAGCTTGATCTGCAGCGCGACCGGCATGGTCTCGATCTCGTCGAGCAGCAGCGTGCCGCCGTTGGCGTGTTCGATCTTGCCGATGCGGCGCTTGCCCGCCGACGTGAACGCGCCGGACTCATGGCCGAAGAGTTCGCTCTCGAACAGCGCTTCGGGCAAGCCGCCGCAGTTGATCGCGACGAAGTTGCGATCGCGCCGCGGGCTCTGGTCGTGGAGGCAGCGCGCGACCAGTTCCTTGCCGGTCCCGGTCTCGCCGAGGATCATCACGTCGGCCGAGGTCGAGGCCAGGTTGAGCACCTGCCGCCGCAACTGCTGCATCGCGGCCGACTTGCCGAGCAGCGCCGCCTCGATGCCGCTGGCCGCCGACAGCTGCGCGCGCAACTCGTCGGCCGAGTGGCGGATCAGGCGCAGGTCCAGCGCGCGCCGCGCCGTGTCCAGCAGCCGCTCCGGCGCGAAGGGCTTCTCGATGAAATCGTAGGCGCCGTTGCGCATCGCCTGCACGGCCATGTTCACGTCGCCGTGCGCGGTGATCAGGATCACCGGGATCTGCGGATCGGTCGCCTGCACGTGGGCCAGCAGCGCGCGTCCATCCATGCCGGGCAGGCGCACGTCGGTGATGACGATGACCTGCGCGCCGGGCTGCACATGCGGCAGCGCCTCCTCGGCCGAGCGGCACGGCACCACGGCCAGCCCTTCGAGTTCCAGCGTCTGGGTCAGACTGACCCGCACCGGCAGGTCGTCCTCGACGAACACGACCTTGTAGCCTTCAAACATACTGCCCCTCCTCGGCCTGCCAGGTGTCGACCTCCAGGTCGAACTCGAAACACATGCCATGGTCCAGGCGGTGCGCCCGCAGCGCGCCGCCGAACTCGTGGACGATCTTGGACGAGATCACCAGCCCCAGCCCCAGGCCTTCGCCGGCGGGCTTGGTGGTGAAGAACGGTTCGAACAGCCGCGGCAGCAGCGATTCGCTGAGCCCCGGTCCCGTGTCCTGCACCTGCACGAGCACGCGCCGGCCGTCGTCCGTCGGCACGGCCGCGACGCGCAGCCGCCGTTCGTGGCCATCGTGCGCCGGCTCCGACGCGATCGCGTCGATGCCGTTGGCCAGCAGGTTCACGAGCACCTGCTCCAGCCGGTTGGATTCGGCGCTGACACGCAGCCCCGGCGGCACGTCGACTTCCACGGGCAGGTCCAGCTGACGCGTGCGGTGCTCCAGCAGCAGTCTCGCGTTGTTCACGCTCGCCAGCAGCGACACCGCCGTGCGCGAGGGCTCCGCCTTGCGGGCGAAGCTCTTGAGCTGGCGCGTGATCTGACCCATCCGCTCGACCATGTCGTCCATCGTCTGCAGGTTGTCCGCGACCGCTTGCGTGCGGCCGGCCTCCAGCAACCTCTGCGAATTCCGTGCCAGCGCGCGCAGCGCCGTCAGCGGCTGGTTGACTTCATGGGACAGGCCCGCCGACATCTGCCCCAGCACCGCCAGTTTGCTGGTCTGCAGCAGCTCGCCTTCGGCCTGTCGGCGCTGGGCGATCTGGTCGAGCAATTCCTCGTTGGTCTGGCGGAGTTCCGCCGTGCGTTCATCGACGATGAGCTCCAGCTGCGCATGCGCGTTCTGCAATTCGGTCTTCGCGTGGAAGAGCTGCCGCAGCGCGCGCCGACGCGAGGCGAGGTAGAGCAGCAGCATGCCGATCGCCGCGCCGAAGGCCGCGCCGCTCCAGGCCGCCAGGCGTGCCTGCCGCCGCACTTCCGACAGGTCGGACAGGGCGAGCAGCCGCAGACCGAGCGGCAGCAGCTGCCGCTCCTGCGCCAGCAGCGTCGCGCTGGCCGGCGCGGGCGCCCGCACCAACAGGCTGTTGTAGGCCTCCAGTGCGCCCGGCAGGCCCAGGTCCGGCCCGACCTTGGGGTAACGCGCGCTGGCCTGCAGGCGGTCGCGCTCGGACGCGTCGGCGCGGTTCAGCACCGCGTAGCGCCAGTCCTCGACCGAGCTCATGATCACCACGCCCTGGTCGTCCGAGACCAGGATCCGTTCCCCCTGCGAGCGCAGCCCCAGGTCCACCCAGGTCGACTCCAGCGGCGCCAGGTTGAGCTTCACGACGATCACGCCCTGCAACTGCTGGTTGCGCCGCAACGGATGCAGCAGGAAGAAGTTGGTCGAGCCGCTCAGCCCCGTCTGGCCGGCGTCGGAGGCGAAGAAGTGGTGCCGGTCCTGCTCGATCGCCTGCTGCAGCCGCAGCGGTGGGGTCAGCGGCTCGCTGGCCGCGAGCACGCGGCCGTCCGGATCGGCGACGAAGATCTGCGTCGTCCCCGCGCGCACGTTGACCCGGGCCAGCAGCAGACTCGCGGCCTTGCGCAGGGCCTCGTCCTCGGGATGTTCGACCAGGCGCGACACATCGCCGTCGATGGCCAGCAGGCTGGGCAGATAGGCGTGGCGGCCGAGTTCGGTCTGCAGGTTGGACGCGTAGAGCTCCAGCCGTTCGGTGGCCAGCGCGCTGAGCTGGTCCAGGCTGGCGCGTTCGCTGAAGCGATGGCCCAGCAGCAGGCCCAGCAGCATCAGCACGCCGGTCAGGTAGAGGTAGAAGGTCGGCCGGCCGAGGAAATGCGCCAGCCGCTGGCGGACCGATGTCGAGGCGAAGGAGGAGGAGGCGACCGAGGGCATGGGAGACGAAAAATCGACGCCCAGTGTGCCCAACTTGGCGCACGCCTTGCACCCGGCGCGGCGGCTTTTTTGTGACTGGCGAGGAATCGCCCGGCTGGCTAGGCGGTTTGTGCGGATTTCCGCACCTCGTTGCGTCGCCGAGACTGGGAACACAACGTCGCCTCGTACGCACGGATGTCACCTTGTCGGTGAATACCCTTGAAACGCAGCGCTTGGCACGGGGGTTGCACCCCGAAGCGCCGTCACGCGGTGCGAGCCGCGTCCAACTACATGCTGGGGCCTTATGGAGATACTTTTTCAGCAGATCATCAACGGCCTGGTGCTGGGGAGCATGTATGCCCTCGTCGCGCTGGGCTACACGATGGTCTACGGCATCATCAACCTCATCAATTTCGCGCACGGCGACGTGCTGATGGTGGGGGCCCTCGTCAGCTGGACCGTGGTCACGGCGCTGGCGTCGCTGGGCCTGCCCGGCTGGGCGCTGATGCTGATCGCGCTGGTCTGCGCGGTCGTGATCTGCACCTTGCTCAACTACACGATCGAGAAGATCGCCTACCGGCCGCTGCGCAGCGCGCCCAGACTCGCGCCGCTGATCACCGCGATGGGCATGTCGCTGCTGCTGCAGACGCTGGCGATGATCATCTGGAAGCCGAACCCCAAGCCCTTCCCGCAGCTGCTGCCGGCTGACCCGATCCACATTGGCGGCGCCGTGATCACGGTGACGCAGATCGTGATCCTGGTGACGACGGTCGTGATCCTGGGCGGCCTGCTGTTCCTGGTGAACCACACGAAGATGGGCCGCGCGATGCGCGCCACGGCCGAGAACCCGCGCGTCGCCTCGCTGATGGGCGTCAAGCCCGATGCGGTGATCTCGCTGACCTTCATCATCGGCGCCGCGCTGGCCGCGGTGGCCGGCCTGATGTGGGCCGCCAACTACGGCACCGCGCAGCACACCATGGGCGTGCTGCCGGGTCTGAAGGCCTTCACCGCCGCGGTGGTGGGCGGCATCGGCAACCTGGCCGGCGCGATGGTCGGCGGGGTGCTGCTGGGCCTGATCGAGGCCATCGGCGCCGGCTACCTCGGCGACTGGACCGGCGGCGTGCTGGGCAGCCATTACTCCGACATCTTCGCCTTCATCGCGCTGATCCTGGTGCTGACGCTGCGGCCGTCCGGCCTGCTGGGCGAACGCGTCGCCGACCGCGCCTGAGGAGCCGCACATGTTCCAGACCAAATCCTCCAAGCTGATCACCTTCCTGGTCGCCGGCGCGCTGCTGCTGGTGCTGCCGCTGTTCGCGCAGCAGTTCGGCAACGGCCCGGTCCGCATCATCGACCTGGCCCTGCTGTACGTGCTGCTGGCCCTGGGCCTGAACATCGTCGTCGGCTACGCCGGCCTGCTCGACCTGGGCTACGTCGCGTTCTACGCGGTGGGCGCCTACCTGTTCGCGCTGCTCAACAGCCCGCACCTGGCGGAGAACTTCGAGCACATCGCCGCCGCCTTCCCCAACGGGCTGCACCTGCCGCTGCTGCTGGCGATCGCGCTGGCGGCGCTGCTGGCGGGCTTGTTCGGCGTGCTGCTGGGCGCGCCGACGCTGAAGCTGCGCGGCGACTACCTGGCCATCGTGACGCTGGGCTTCGGCGAGATCATCCGGGTGTTCCTGAACAACATGGAATATCCGCTGAACATCACCAACGGCCCGCGCGGCATCGGCCAGATCGACGGCGTCCATTTCTGGGGCTTCGAGTTCAGCCAGAACCACGAGATCCTCGGCTTCGCCGTCAACTCGGTGTCGATGTACTACTACCTGTTCCTGGCGCTGGTGGTCGGCTCGGTGCTGATCTGCTACCGGCTCGAGAACTCGCGCATCGGCCGCGCCTGGATGGCCATCCGCGAGGACGAGATCGCCGCCAAGGCCATGGGCATCAACACCCGCAACATGAAGCTGCTGGCCTTCGGCATGGGCGCCACCTTCGGCGGCGTGTCGGGCTCGATGTTCGGCGCGTTCCAGGGCTTCGTCTCGCCGGAATCGTTCAGCCTGCAGGAGTCGATCATGATCGTCGCCATGGTGGTGCTGGGCGGCATCGGCCACATCCCGGGCGTGATCCTGGGGGCGCTGCTGCTGGCCGCGCTGCCGGAAGTGCTGCGCTACGTCGCCGGTCCGCTGCAGGAGATGACCGACGGCCGCCTGGACGCGTCCATCCTGCGCCAGCTGCTGGTGGCGCTGGCCATGATCGTGATCATGCTGATCCGTCCGCGCGGCCTGTGGCCCTCGCCGGAACACGGCAAGTCGCGGCCGCTGCCGCCGGGCGCGCAGCCGCCCGCGAATGCCGGCAATGCGATCAACGCCACCTGACCCGCGCCAGGAGCAAGAACCAATGACTGAAACCGTACTGAAAGTGGCCGGCGCCTCCAAGCGCTTCGGCGGTCTGCAGGCGCTGTCGGATGTGGGCATCGAGATCAAGCAGGGCCAGGTCTACGGCCTGATCGGACCCAACGGCGCCGGCAAGACGACCTTCTTCAACGTGATCACCGGGCTCTACGTGCCCGACGGCGGCACCTTCGAACTCGGCGGCCAGCCCTACAAGCCGCAGGCGGTGCACCAGGTCGCCAAGACCGGCATCGCGCGGACCTTCCAGAACATCCGGCTGTTCGCCGACATGACCGCGCTGGAGAACGTGATGGTCGGGCGCCATGTGCGCACGCACTCGGGCCTGATCGGCGCGGTGCTGCGCACGCCGGGCTTCAAGAAGGAAGAGGCCGAGATCACCGCCCGCGCCCGCGAGCTGCTGGACTACGTCGGCATCGGCCGGCACGCCGACTTCAAGGCGCGCACGCTGTCCTACGGCGACCAGCGTCGCCTCGAGATCGCGCGCGCGCTGGCCACCGATCCGAAGCTGATCGCGCTGGACGAGCCCGCCGCCGGCATGAACGCGACCGAGAAGGTCGTGCTGCGCGAGCTGATCGACCGCATCCGCAACGACGGCCGCACGATCCTGCTGATCGAGCACGACGTGAAGCTGGTGATGGGCCTGTGCGACCGTGTCTCGGTGCTGGACTACGGCAAGCAGATCGCCGAAGGCACGCCGGCCGACGTGCAGCGCAACCCCAAGGTGATCGAGGCCTACCTCGGCGCCCATGCGGCGCAAGAAGTCCACGCGGCTCCCTGAGCGCGACCCAAGGAAATCGAAAAGATGGCAGACAACATCCTCCTCCAGGTCGAGGGCCTCAAGGTCGCGTACGGTGGGATCCAGGCGGTCAAGGGCGTGGACTTCGTCGTGCGCGAGGGCGAGCTCGTCTCGCTCATCGGCGCCAACGGCGCGGGCAAGACCACCACGCTCAAGGCCATCACCGGACTGCAGCCGCTCAACGTCGGCGACGTGAAGTTCCTGGGCCAGTCGATCAAGGGCCAGGGCGCCTGGAACCTGGCCAAACAGGGCCTGGTGATGGTGCCCGAAGGCCGCGGCACCTTCACGCGCATGACGATCACCGAGAACCTGCAGATGGGCGCCTTCATCCGCAAGGACAAGGAGATCGAGGCCGACATCGAGAAGGTCTTCGGCCTGTTCCCGCGGCTCAAGGAACGGCGCAACCAGCTCGCGGGCACGATGTCCGGCGGCGAGCAGCAGATGCTGGCCATGGGCCGCGCGCTGATGGCGCGTCCCAAGCTGCTGCTGCTGGACGAGCCGTCGATGGGCCTGTCGCCGATCATGGTCGACAAGATCTTCGAGGTCGTGAACGACATCCACCAGCAGGGCGTGACCGTGCTGCTCGTCGAGCAGAACGCCAGCCGCGCGCTGGAACTGGCCAACCGCGGCTACGTGATGGAGTCGGGCGCGATCACGATGGAAGGCGACGGCAAGACGCTGCTGAACGACCCGAAGGTGCGCGCGGCCTACCTCGGCGAGTGAGTCGGCGAGTACGTGGGCGAGTACGTTTGCGAACGAGCGGGCGAGCGAGCCTCGCTGCGGCGCCGGTCACGGCCGGCGCCCAGTGATGACGTGCATGCCGGCATGCATGACGACGAAGGGTCCGCGAGGACCCTTCGTTCTTTCCGACGTCCCTCCGGCGGGGGAGGCTGATCAGGGTTCCCCGGGTCGGTCGCGGGGGACCAGTGCCAGGTAGTCGTCGATCCGGCCGCCGGCCAGCGGCTTGACCATCACACGCAGCTCGTTGACGCGTTGTCCCATCGTGAGCCCGTCGCGACGGCGGACCTCGGTGAAGCCCTGGCGTTCCCAGAAGCGCTCCGCGCGCTGGTTGCCGACGACCACCCCCAGCCGCACCCACTGAGCCCCGTTGCGCTGCATCCAGCGCTCCAGTTCCCCGTAGATCTCGCGCGCGGCCGGCGAGCCGTGCAGGGACGTGGCGACGATGAACAGTCCCACCAGCCACACCCGGGGTGCCATCAGGTCCGAGACCATCGAGGCCATCGCGACCAGTTCGCCTGCGTCGTCGGCGTAGCCCAGCAACCGTTTGGCACTGAAACTCCAGCCCTCGGGCGGCAGGTCGCGGATTTCCTCGCGGGCTTCGTCGGGACGGGGGGGGGCGCCGTTCACCTGCTCGAAGTACAGCGGATTCCGTTCGTAGAACCGTTGGAGCAGGTCCTCATCGCTGGCCTGGAGTTCGAACACGCGGACATTCGGCAGCGAAGAAGAGGGCGGGAGGGGGGTCGGCATCGGCGGGGTCCACGCGCCGGCGCGTCGAAACGCCGGCCATCGGAAAGATCACCAAGCGTACCAAACGAAGCGACTGGCGAAACCCCGCGTCTGACTTCCCCCGAAGGTGGGGGACGGGTCTTGCTACCCGGTCGCCCGGCCCCCATGGAAGGCGGCCGGGGCCCCGGAGTTGCAGGGCGTTACTGGCGGATGAAGGCCAGCAGATCGGCGTTGACGCGATCCTTGTGGGTGTCGGTCAGGCCGTGGGGGGCGCCTGCGTAGACCTTCAGCACCGAGCCCTTGATCAGTTTGGCCGAGGCGCGGCCCGCGGCGTCGATCGGCACGATCTGGTCGTCGTCGCCGTGGATGATCAGCGTGGGCTTGTCGAACTTCTTCAGGTCCTCGGTGAAGTCGGTTTCAGAGAACGCCTTGATCGAGTCGTAGGTGTTCTTGTGGCCGCCTTGCATGCCCTGGAACCACCAGTTGTCGATCAGGCCCTGCGAGACCTTGGCGCCGGGACGGTTGAAGCCGTAGAACGGGCCGGCGGGGATGTCCTTGTAGAGCTGCGACCGGTTGTCGAGCTGGGCCTTGCGGATGCCGTCGAAGACCGCGATGGGCAGGCCGCCGGGGTTTTTGTCGGACTTGACCATGATCGGCGGCACGGCCGAGACCAGCACGGCCTTGGCCACGCGCGAGGTGCCGTGACGGCCGATGTAGCGGGCGACTTCGCCGCCGCCGGTGGAGAAGCCGACCAGCACGGCGTTCTTCAGGTTCAGCGTCTCGATGACGGTGGCCAGGTCGTCGGCGTAGTGGTCCATGTCGTTGCCGTCCCAGGGCTGGCTGGAGCGGCCATGGCCGCGGCGGTCATGGGCGATCACGCGGTAGCCCTGGTCGGCCAGGAAGATCATCTGCGATTCCCAGCTGTCCGAGTTCAGCGGCCAGCCGTGGCTGAACACGATGGGCTGGCCGTTCTTCGGACCCCAGTCCTTGTAGTAGAGCTGCACGCCGTCCTTGGTCGTGATGTAGGAGCCCGAGGGCTGCGCGCTGACGACCGGCGCCGGCGAGGACTTGGCGTCGGCGGCGAGGGCCGGCGTGGCGATCGCGCCGGCGGCGGCGACGGCCAGCGTCGACAGGACCAGCAGTTGACGACGCGATTGGCGGGCGAGGGTGGCGATGGCGTTCATGGTGGGCTCCTTCTTGGGTGGGGTGAGAGGGGGTGGAAAGGTGGGTTGGTGCTGCGGGATCAGGTGTCAGGGATTCGAATTGCTTGCTAATTGTTAGTGTGCGAAGTAAATGGTGCGGGAAAGCGGTGTTCGAGTTCGTCGGTCGGCGCTCAACCGGCCTTGCGGGCCATCCGTTCGCGCAACACGAGCAGACGATCGCGGAGTTCGATCAGTTCGGACAGGTCGGAGTCCGAGGCGTCGACGATGCACTGCGGCAGATGCGTCGAGCGTTTGCGCAGCGCGCGGCCGGCGGTGGTCAGCGTGATCAGCACATGGCGCTCGTCCTGCGGCGAGCGGTCGCGGCTGACCAGGCCCGCGGTCTCCAGCCGCTTCAACAGCGGGGTCACGGTGGGGGAGTCGAGGAACACCCGGTCGGCGATCTCGCCGACGGTGAGGCCGTCGCGTTCCCACAGCACCAGCATCACGAGGTACTGGGGGTAGGTCAGCTCCAGGTCCTTCAGCAGTTCGCGGTAGACCTTGTTCATCCCCAGCATCGTCGAGTAGATCGCGAAGCAGAGTTGTTGATCGATCTCCAGCGGCGGGCAGACGGCGCTGGCGTTGGCGGCTGTGCCGGTCGCCTTCTGCTGCTTGGGGGTGGTGGTGCGTGCCATGGGATGAACTTTAATTAGTGTGCGAATGAATTGCAAGCGAAAAATTGAAAAGTCGGGGGACGCGCGCGGATGTGGGCAGAATGCGCCGCAAAACAGGGACGGGAACATGAACGAGAAGGACACCCCACGAAGTGAAGACGAAAGGGCCATTCCGGCGGTGACGGCTGAACCTCGCCGCCGCGGAATGAGGGCCTGGACACCGGTGCTGGCAGGCGCGGCATATGGCTTGCTGATGCGCGTCGTGTTCGGCGGGCTGCGCGAAGCGTCGTCCTGGTTGGGCATTGCTGAACAGACCAGCCTCGTCATGAGCACGGGCTTTGTCCTGATGACGCCGTTGGTACTCGGAGCGATCACGGTGTACCTGATGCGGGCAGAGCCTGGCCGCCCAGGCCCGACCTGGACGCAGGCGGTCTTCGCGCCTTGGGGCGCGACGGGGTTGATGATGATCGGCGCGATGCTGACGCTCCTCGAGGGCGCCATCTGCGTCGTGATCCTGTCGCCTCTGTTCCTGGCGCTGGCGTCGGTCGGCGGCGTGGTGATGAACGTTGTCCTGCGAACCACGCGCATCGGAAACCTGCAGGTGGGGGTGCTGGCGACGTTGCCGCTGCTGTTCACCATCGTCGAAGGACCATTGACCGTCGAGCAGTGGCAGCGCATCGATCGTTCCGTGGTCGTCGAGGCGACGCCGGAACGTCTCTGGTCCGAGATCGTCGCGGCGCGGGACATCCGACGAGAGGAGTTTCCGCGCACCTGGATCCACCTCATCGGGGTGCCGCGTCCCGTCGAAGGCGTCAACCATGCGACGCCGCAGGGTGAAGTCCGCGAGTCGCGCTGGGAGCGGGGCGTCCATTTCCTCGGCCGAGTCACCGAGCGCGTCGAGGGACGCCGGATCGCGTGGCGCTACGAGTTCTCGCCGGACTCCTTTCCGCCCGGCACGATGGACGATCACGTCGTCATCGGCGGACGCTACTTCGATCTCGGCGAAACACGGTTCACGCTGACGCCCATCGATGCGGTCCACACGCGGCTGGACATCGAGGCCCACTATCGCGTCACGTCGAGCGTCAACATCTACGCCGTGCCGGTCGCCGACTTCCTGGGGCGCGATTTCGTTGACGGCCTGCTGGTGCTGTACAAGCGCCGGAGCGAGGCGTGAGCGTCCTGTCGTCAGGGGAACGACGGTGACGGTCGCCATCAGCGGCTGCACCAACCAGGGCTCGATGAAGTTGCAGTACTTCCGGCTCTACAAGGGCTGAAGCCGCGCGACGCGGACGGCGAGGGCGCGCGGCCCCCGCTCACTCCGCCTTGCGCGTGCAGAAAAATTCCCACACCGACTTCGGCTTGCCGTAACGGCTCAGCGTGCGTTTATCGAGGTGTTCGATGTCGAAGCACGCGGCGAGCGCGTCCTCGATCTTCTCGCGGGTGAAGAACTGCTTGGCGACGCCGTCGACGACCGTCAGCGCCCAGGACGACGCGTCGTCCGGCGCACCGTAGTGCCAGTCGTCCTCGGCGTTGACGCAACCGATCAGCCGGCCGCCCGGCGCGAGCACGCGGGCGATCTCGCACAGCGCGCGGCGCGTGTCGTCGCGGTCGAAGTAGTGCAGCGACAGCTGCGCCACCGCCAGATCGAATTCGCCGTCGGCCAGCATCGGCATCGCGCGCACGTCGGCCAGCACGTGCCGCGCCCGCGGCGACTGCTGCCGGCAGCGCGCGAGCGCCTCGGCGGAGATGTCGATGCCGGTGACGTCGACGCCCAGCTCCAGCAACGCAGCCGTCTCCCAGCCGTCGCCGCAGCCGATGTCCAGCGCGCGGCGCACCCCGGGCAGGCGGTGCTGCCAGTTGCTCAACCAGGCTTCGTCGCGACTCAGCGGCTGCGCGGCGTAGCGGCGGTCCCAGACGTCGGTGGGCGAGGGGACGTCGGCAGGCGCGGACTGAGCGTCAGCCGGAGGCGCCGGGGCCCCTTTCCGCTCAATCGCCTCCGCACGCTCGGCATTCGCTCCAAGGGGCCCCGGCGCCTCCGGCTGCGAGGCAGCGAGCGATTCGGCGTCAGGGCGGGGCGGTGGGGCGGTCGGCTCGGCACTCATGCGTCGCAGCCTACCGCGAGCCGATCGCCTTCGCCGTGCGCTGTCCCACCGTCGCCCGATACAGGCGACAGGACGACGCACGGCGATGCCGCTGCCGGCGTGTCAGAACTCCTTCGTCAGGCTGACGTAGACCGTGCGACGCTGGCCGTACTGCGGCGCGCCGACGCCGATGCCAGAACCGTCACGCAGTTGGTAGCCCTTGTCGAAGAGGTTGAGCACCGACAGCCGCGCTTCCACCGGACCGCCGCCGCCGAGGTCGAACTTCTTGCTCACGTCGGCGTTGACGCTGGTGTACGACGGCAGGTGCGTCGTGTTGGCGAAACCGTTGCGCAGGCCGCTGCCGAACAGCGCGCTCGCGCCGACCGCGTAGCCGTCGTCGAGCCGCACGTTGACGCCCGTCGAGGCGCTCAGCTTCTGCTCGTGGTCCAGGTGCACCCAGTGGTTGGCGATGAAGTCCAGCTCGTCCTGCTCGAAGTTGAACTGCCCCGTCTCGACCTGCTGCGCGCGGGCGTGCGTCGTGCCGAGGTTGGCGTAGGCGGACCAGGTCTTCTCCTTGTAGCTGGCCGACAGGTCGACGCCGTAGATGCGGCCCTTCGCATAGTTGAAGGCCGAATAGATCAGCGCGTTGCCGAACTGGCCCTCGTCCTGCAGGTGCTGCACCGCGCGGTAGTAGCCATCGATGCCCAAGGTCAGCTTGGGCGTGACCTGCCAGGCCGCGCCGGCGTCGTAGTAGTTCGAGCGCTCCGAACGCACCGCCGTGTCCGCGTCGGTCGGCAACGCATTGGTCGTTCCGGCGAAGGCCGCCACCGAGGTGGTGTCGATCTTCTCGGTCGGCGGCGGCGTGAAGTAGCGCGCGTAGCCCGCATGCAGGCGCACCGTCGGCGCCGCGTCCCAGACGAGGCCGATGCGCGGGCTCAACTGGTGCTCCTTCGTGACCGTGTCGACCTCGTCGTAACGCGCGCCGTAGTTCAGCGTCAGCGTGCGATCCAGCTTCCATTCGTCCTGCAGGTAGGCGCCCCACAGGTGGCCGCTCAGCCGGCCGCTGTCGGCGATGCTGACCGGCGTGCCGCTGGTCTGGTTGCCGTCGTCGTCGGCCGGGAAGACCAGCGCGTCGTTGACCGTGCTGGCGTGCTCGCGCTGCGCGAAGAGGCCGGTGCGGATCGTGTGCGCGCTGTCGAGTCGCCAGCTGGCATCGGCCTGCACGCCGTTGGCCTCGTTGCGGCGCAGGATGTTGGCGGCGACGCCCAGGTACTGCAGGTCGCCGGTCTGGTCCGGCGAGTAGTGGACGTCGGTGTAGCGGTGGAACAGCGAGACCTGGTAGTCGACGTCGCTGCCGATCACGCTCTGGTAGCTGACGACGGCGAAGCGGTTGCGCTCGCGCTGGTGCGCGTCCAGCGTGCTCGAGTCCTTGTCCGGCGTGCCGTCGAGCGTGAAGGCGGTCGACTGCCCCGGCGAGTTCGGGATCTGGAAGCGGTTGTCGGTGACGCCGGCCATCGCGGTGATGCGGCTGTCGTCGTCGAGCAGGTAGGAGACGAGGCCGAAGCCCTTGCCCTGGTGCGTGCGGTCGTGCAGCGCGTCCCGCGACGGCGTCGGATTCTCGATGCCCAGGTCGTTGCCGAGGAAGGAGCCGCTGAACTCGTAGCTCAGCCGGCCCTGCGTGCCGTGCACCGACAGGTCGAGTTCGCGCGAGCGCTGCGTGCCCAGCGTGATGCCGGCGCTGCCGGCGAAGGGCTTGTCGTCGTCGCCGACGCCCTTGGTCGTGATGTCGACGATGCCGGCGGTCCGGTAGCCGTATTGCGCCGGCAGCGCGCCGGTCAGCAGGCTGATGCTGTCGGCGAAGCGCGTCTCCAGCGTCTGGCCGAAGCCGCTGATGGCCTCGGGGATGACGACGCCGTTGATGCGGTACTGCAGGTTGGCGTGGTCGCCGCGCACGTGCAGGCCGCCGTAGGAATCCTGCACGACGCCTGGCGTCTGCAGCAGCACCTGGTTCAGCGGCGTGTCGTCGCCTTGCGGCAGGCGGGCGATGTCGTTCTTGTCGAACTTGTAGATCGTGCTGCCGGTGTCGGGCGACAGGCCGTTGCGCGCCGCGTCGAGGCGGCTGCGCGCGCCCTGGACCTGGACCGTGGGCAGCGGCGTGCCGCCGGCGGCGGTGGGCGCTTCGACGGTGCTGGTCGCGACGGCGGAGGAGGTGGTGGTGGCGGTGTCGTCGGCGCGTGCCGGCAGCGCGTGCAGCAGCGGATAGGCGAGCGACAGGGACAGCGCGAGCACGCGCAGAGGAGGATGGGTCATGGTGAGACTCTGGAAATCTGAAATCGGTCGAACGCAGGCCGGCCATCGAGGCCCGGGCGCCGAAGGCTTCGACGAAGCGTTCAGGCGCGGGCGGACGGCGTTGCGGTCAGGAGGTCGAGCTCAGATCGCCAGCGGCGGACCGCGGCTGCGCGGCGGCGGCGCGGGCAGCGAGCGCGTGGCGCGCTCGACGGCGGCCGCCTGGACGTGGACGGCCTCGGCCAGTGCGAGCACCGGGGCTTCGGCGCGGGCCGACGCGGCCAGATCGTCGAAGGCCAGGCAGACCTCGCACAGCTGATCGGTGGACAGATCGTCCGGATCGGCGTGGGCGACGTCGTCGTGCCCGTCCTGCGCGGTGGTCGTCGTGGGCGCGTGCGCCAGGACGGACCCTGCGGGCGCATGCCCCCGCGCACCGGTCAGGTGACCGATGCCGTGCCACACCGCGCCCTGCTGCGACAGCAGCATGAACAGCGGGAGCAGCAAGTGCAGGAGGTGCTTGCGCATGGCGCGGAATTATGAGGGTCGCGAGGCGTCCGGCCGAACGTCAGGCTGTCGCGAAGCTGTCGTCATGCCGGGGGCGAACTGTGGGCGAATGCAGGCGAAGAGCGGGCGAAGAGCAGGCGAAGAGCGGGCAAGCCGCCGGTGAATGCCGGGCAGACGCCGGGCATGCCGCCACTCAGGCGCGGATTCCCGCCAATCGCCGCACGCGATCGCCATGGGGCCCGGGTGCTGGACACACTGGCGCATCGTCGCCCGACCCTGGAGTGTTGCCATGAAGATCCCCGTCGCCGTCTGGTTCCGCGAGAACCGCAGCTTCCTGCTGTTCCTCGCCGGCTTCCTGTTCTTCCGCACCGCGATCGCGGACTGGAATCCGGTGCCCAGCGGCTCGATGCGGCCGACGATCCTCGAAGGCGACGTCGTTTTCGTCGAGCGCGTCGCCTACGACTGGAAGCTGCCGCTGACCGACATCTCGCTGCGCCGCGTCGGCGAGCCGCAGCGGGGCGACGTCGTCACCTTCGGCTCGCCGCGCGACGGCACGCGGCTGATCAAGCGCATCGTCGCGGTGCCCGGCGATACCGTCGAGCTGCGCGCGGACCGGCTCATCCTCAATGGGCAACCGGCGGACTACGCGCCGGTGGAGGAGGTGGCCGAGGCGCTCGCGCCCGGCGTCGAGGTCCGCGGCGTGCGCGCGGTCGAGCACTGGGGCGGCCAGCGCCGCGTCGTGCAGTTCCTGCCCGAGGTTCGCGCGCGGCGCGACTACGGCCCGATCGTCGTGCCGGCCGACCAGTTCTTCATGATGGGCGACAACCGCGACAACAGCGAGGACTCGCGCTTCATCGGCCTCGTGCCGCGGCGGCTGATCATCGGGCAGGCGCACCGCGTGCTGGTCTCGGCCGACATCACCGGGCACTGGGCGCCGCGCTGGGACCGGTTCGCGGCGCCGCTGCGTTGAGCAGACACGGATCGCATTGACCCGTCGCGCGCAAGGTCTCTCGGGCGCCGAAGAGAATGGTCCGTCCATCCAGCCTTCACAACATCCAGACGGAACTTTCATGACGGACCTGTCCAGTTTTCCCATCACCAAGAAGTGGCCCGCGCAGCACCCCGAACGCCTGCAGCTGTACTCGCTGCCGACGCCCAACGGCGTGAAGGTGTCGATCGCGCTCGAGGAACTGGGCCTGGCCTACGAGCCGCACCTGGTTAGCTTCCAGACCGACGACCAGCTCACGCCCGAGTTCCTGTCGCTGAACCCGAACAACAAGATCCCCGCGATCATCGATCCCGACGGCCCCGGCGGCGAGCCGCTGCCGCTGTTCGAGTCCGGCGCGATCCTGGTCTACCTTGCCGAGAAGACCGGCAAGCTGATCCCGCAAGACCCGGCACGCCGCTACGAGACGCTGCAGTGGGTGATGTTCCAGATGGGCGGCATCGGGCCGATGTTCGGCCAGGTCGGCTTCTTCCACAAATTCGCCGGCAAGGACTTCGAAGACAAGCGTCCGCGTGACCGCTACCTAAACGAATCGAAGCGCCTGCTGGGCGTGCTCGAACAGCGCCTGACCGGCCGCGGCTGGATCATGGGCGACGAGTACACGATCGCCGACATCGCCATCTGGCCCTGGGTCAACAACCTGGTGGGCTTCTACGGCGCGGG
The DNA here is from genome assembly GCF_056867975.1 of Mitsuaria sp. MSU3D. Lineage (NCBI taxonomy): Bacteria > Pseudomonadati > Pseudomonadota > Betaproteobacteria > Burkholderiales > Sphaerotilaceae > Roseateles > Mitsuaria sp. MSU3D. The sequence goes on from NZ_CP200314.1 coordinate 691,948, forward strand.
CGACCTGGTCGGCTTCAGCGAGTTCAAGAACGTCCAGCGCGTGCTGGAGGCCTTCCTGGCGCGCGATGCCGTCAAGCGCGGGCTGAACATCCCGGCGCGCCCGGCGGCCTGAAAAGGCTCAGTACTTCCACCGCTGCTGGCCCTCACCCCCACCCTCTCCCGCAAGCGGGAGAGGGAGTCCGACCGGCGCCCTTCCTGCGTCTTTTCCGCAAGCGGAAAGGAGAGCCATACCACCATCATTCTTGCTCCTTCTCCCGCTTGCGGGAGAGGGCAGGGGTGAGGGCCCGCGGCCTCACTCAGTAATGCGGCGGCAACTCGTCCCGCAATCCGCCGGTGCCGTCACCGCGGCCTTCCGGCACCTGCCGGCGCAACTGCATGACCTCGCGCACCAGCGCGTCGATCTGCTCCTGCTGTTTCGCGACCTGCGCGTTCAGGTGGTCGACGAGGTCCTCGGCGAAGCTGGCCTTGATTTCCAGCTCCGTGACGCGGGCCTCGAGGATGCGGACCTCCGGCGCCGTCGCATCGCTGCCGTCGGTGTTGCCGGTCTCGCCCTGACTCCCGCTCATGGCGCCGCCTTCGCGACCGGCTGCGACATCAGGTCCGCGATCACCGACACCGGCGCGTTCCCGTAGCTCAGGAACTGCTCGTGGAAGTCCTTCAGCTTGAAGTCCTTGCCCATTGCCACCCTGCGCTGATCGCGCAATTCCATGATGTCGCTGTAGCCGCTGAAGTAGCTCGTCAGCTGCACCGAGGTCAGCTGCACGCGGCGCCATTTCTCGCGCGCCTCGCGCTCGGTCTGGAAGGCCTGACGCTGCAGCAGGTCCAGCGCCTGCGCCTCGGTCATGCCCAGCACGTGCACGTTGTAGTCCAGGATCGTGTTGGTGACGCTGCGCAGGTTCCACTTGCCCCACATCAGCCACATCTCCGGCGCATTCCCGCCGTAGCCGGACTCCAGCATCATCCGCTCGCCGTAGACCGCCCAGCCTTCGACCATCGCGCCGTTGCCGAACAGCGTCTTCACCAGCGACGGCGACTTGTTCGCATGCACCAGCTGCGTGTAGTGGCCCGGCACCGCCTCGTGGATGTTGAGGATCTGCAGGATCCAGCGGTTGTACTCGCGCAGCGAGCTCTCCGCCTGCTCGGGCGTCAGGTCGTCCAGCGGCGTCACGTTGTAGTAGGTGCGGTCCTGCGGCCGGTAGGGGCCGGGCGCCTCGATGCCGGCGCCGGCCACGCCGCGCTGGTAGACCGGCGTCTCGCGCACGATCAGCGGCTTGCTCGCGTCCTGCGTCAGCAGGTCGTGGTCGGTGATCCAGCGTTCCAGCTGCGGGATCTGCGCGCGGATCTCCTGGACGAAGTCCTCGCGCTTGACGTGCTGCTCGCTCAGCTTGCCGATCACCGCGCCGATGCGGGCGAAGCGGTCCTCCGGCTTGGGCGCGTCGCCCATCGTCTGCGTCCACAGCTGGTCGGAGATCTGCGCCATCTGCTTCAGCAGCGTCTCGCGCGCCGCCAACGCGCGCTGGTACATCTGCTCGGCCGAATGCGCCGACTGGATGTCGTAGCCGAACTTCTGCTCGTAGAGCGCCTTGCCCAGGCGGAAGCTGCGCGCCTTGCCGCTGGCCTTGCCGTCGGCCAGCAACTGCTTGAGCTGCGCGCGATAGCCCTCGACGGCAGCCTTCGCGCCCGCGATGCGATCGGCCAGCTGCTTGCGCTCCGCGTCGGTCAACGAGGCGGCGTCTGGGCCTTGCGCGGCCTTGGCCACTTCATCGAGCACGCTCAGCACGCCCGGCGCCTGGTCGATCGCGAGCTGCGTGTGCTCCAGCGTCGGCTGCTTCAGCAGCGCGGCGCCCGCGCGGTAATACGCCGGCACCTGCGCCAGTCGCGCCGAGATCGTCTTCAGCCGCACCGGCAGCGGCGCGTAGTCCGTCGCGAGGATGTAGTCGATCGGGCCGGCGATGTTGAGGAAGGACGGATTCCACTCGTACTCGCGCAGCTCGGTCAGCTGGAAGCGGTCGCTGCGCAGCTTGTTGAGCAGTTGCCCGAGGTCGGTGCGCGAGGCCGCGCTCAGCGTCTTCGCATCGACGGCCTCGAAGCGCTTGAGCCAGTCGGTCGTGAAGCTCAGCGAGCGGGCGCGCATCGTGCGGTCGGGCGCGGGCAGCTCCGCGGCGAACTCATAGCGGCCGGCGCCGATGGCCGCGTCCGGGTCCAGGCGCCAGAGCGCCTCGATGTAGTCGTTGGCCAGGCGCTGGAAGCGCGTGTCGGCGTCCAGGGTCTGGTCCGGCGCGAGCTTGATGACACCGCGCGTCGGCTGGGGCGCGTCGGCGGCGGAGGCGATGCCGGCGGACAGCGCGCCGAAGCTGGACAGCGCGGCCACGGCCAGCGCAGAGAGGGTGTGACGGGTGGGGCGATTCATCATGGGGCGCGAGCATAGCTTTGCGCGAACCGTCGGGACAGCATGCCAAAAGCAAAGGGGAGCAAATTTCTTCGCCCCTGATCGGATGGCAAGCATATTGGCCATTTACCTATAAATTGTCTAGTATGTTTGCCATATGAGCGCCGACCACACCGTACTGAACCGTCATCTCCTCCTTCAGCTGGGTGAGCGGCTGCGGGCTTTGCGCATTGCGCGCGGGATGACGGCGCTGGAGATGGCGGCGAAGGTGGGCGTCAGCCGCATGACGCTGCGCGCCGTGGAGTCTGGCGACCCCAGGACGTCGATCGGGATCTACCTGTCCGTCATGACTGTCCTGGGCGTCAACCAGGAAATCGCGATGCTTGCGGGAGACACGTTCGCCCCTGTCACACCAGGGTCCGCTGCGGCCCGCTCACGGCTGCTGCCGACGCCGGTGAAGCTCGAGATATCCACCGACCCCGCCAAGCATCGGCTCCAGGATCTCTTGAGCCTCTCTCTGCATGAAGAGGCGGTGCGTCTGTTGCGCAAGAAGCCGGAACTGGTCCAACTCGCTCGTGAAACGCTGATGCAGTGGATGAGGACGAATCCCGCATCGAGGTCATTTCCCCTTTGGCGGGAGTGGCTCAAGATTGTGGAGTCCAAGGCGTGGAGCAAGGTGCTTGCCAAGACAGCGCTCGCCCAGCAATTGCGCCAGACGTCGCCGCTCGGCGCATTGGTGCCGGAGCAGACCAGGCAGCGCGTCCTCAACCAGATGGCAGAACTCAAGAATGGGTTGCAATTCCAGAGTCCAGTCTCGGAAACGGTGGGCCGGCTCAACGAGCAGCAGGCGCCTGCTGTCGAAGAAGTCCGCATTGTCGGCAGGTCAGCACGAGGGCCCAAGCAGCCATGACGCGCGAGCAGCTTGAACACATCATCCGCGCAAGCGCGGCGATCACGGATCAGTACGACATCATGATCTTCGGCAGCCAGGCGATCCTCGGTGCCGATCCGAATCCGGCGGCCGTGTTCACTGCTTCCATGGAGGCCGATGTCTATCCGCTTGCGGCGCCAGAGCTTGCGGCCAAGATCGAGGGCGCCATCGGGGAGTTCTCCGACTTCCACAACAAGAACGGCTATTACGCCGAAGGCATCGACCCGGAGGTCGCCCTTCTTCCCGGAGATTGGAAAACCAGGGTCAACAAGATCCAGAACGAAAACACGTCAGGCTATGCGGGCTATTGCCTCGACGTGCTGGATCTCTTCCTGGCCAAGGCTGCGGCCGGGCGCGACAAGGACCGCGCGTTCTGTATCGCATTGCTTCAACACAAGTACCTCACCGCGGAAGAGGCCATCCAGAAAGTTCCCTTGATGGACGTCGAGTCGAGGCCCGAATTCGGACTTACAGCGAGGTCGCTCCTGGCTCGAATCCGTCGATGGGCGAAGGATGCGGCTGTCGAGTAGACGACCTCAGGTCAGCAACCACCGGCTGATGTGGAACGTCAGCCAGGAGGCGACGTAGGCCAGTACGAACAGGTAGGCGAGCATGACGGCCGGGATCTTGTAGCCGCCGGTCTCGCGCTTGACCGCCGCGATCGTCGACAGGCACTGCGGCGCGAAGACGAACCAGGCCAGCAGCGAGAACGCCGTCGGCAGGCCCCAGGTCGAGGCGATCAGCGGCGTCAGCGCCTGCGCGGCCTCGTCGCCGGTGGCCGACAGCGAATACACCGTGCCCAGCGCACTGACCGCGATCTCGCGCGCCGCCATGCCCGGCACCAGCGCCAGGCTGATCTGCCAGTTGAAGCCGATCGGCTCGAAGATCGTCGCCAGCCCGCGGCCCAGGTAGCCGGCGAAGCTGTACTCGATCGCCGGGCCGGTCGCGCCTTCGGGCGCGCCGGGGAAGGTCGACAGCACCCACAGCAGCAACGTCAGCGCCAGGATGATGCCGCCCACGCGCTTGATGAAGATCTCCGCGCGCTGCAGCAGCCCGATCGCGACGTTGCGCGCATGCGGCCAGTGGTAGCTGGGCAGCTCCATCATCAGCGGGCGCACCTGGCGGCCCGCGTCGGTGAAGCGCTTCAGCAGCCAGGCCACGGCCATCGCCGCGATGATCCCGGCGAAGTACAGGACGAACAGCACCAGCCCCTGCAGCTCAATGCCGCCCCACAGCTCGCGCTGCGGGATGAAGGCACCGATCAGCAGCGCGTACACCGGCAGCCGCGCCGAGCAGGTCATCAGCGGCGCGATCAGGATGGTGACGAGCCGGTCGCGCGGATTCGCGATCGAGCGCGTCGCCATGATCCCGGGGATCGCGCAGGCGAAGCTCGACAGCAGCGGGATGAAGCTGCGGCCCGACAGGCCCACCGAGCCCATCAGCCGGTCCAGCAGGAAGGCCGCGCGCGGCAGGTAGCCGGACTCTTCCAGCAGCAGGATGAAGAAGAACAGGATCAGGATCTGCGGCAGGAACACCAGCACGCCGCCGACCCCTGCGATCAGGCCGTCCACGACCAGACTGCGCAGGTGGCCTTCGGGCAGCAGCGCGCCGGCCTGCGCGCCGAGCCAGGCGGTGCCGGCCTCGATCCAACCCATCGGCGCCTCGGCCCACGCGAACACCGCCTGGAACAGGAAGAACAGCAGCACCGCCAGCAGGATCGGTCCCAGCACCGGATGCAGCACGAAGCGGTCGACCTTGTCGCTGGGCAGCTCGCCCTGCAGCGCGTCGAGGCCCAGCTCCTTCAGGATGTGGTTGATGCGCGCGGTGTCCTCGCCCTCGGCGGTGACGGACTCGGTGCGCCAGCGCTCCGGCTCGTCCAGCACCGCGCGCAGGTCGTCGATGCCTTCGCCGTCGGTGGCCACGGTGCGGATCACCGGCACGCCGAGCAGCGTGCTGAGCTTCTGCGTGTCGACCACGATGCCGCGGCGCTGCGCCAGGTCGGCCATGTTCAGCGCGACCACGCAGGGCAGGCCCTGCCGTTGCACCGACAGGAACAGGCGCAGGTTGCGACGCAGATTGGTCGCGTCCAGCACGCAGACGATCAGGTCGGGGCGTTTCTCGCCCTGCGCGCGGCCGGCCAGCACGTCGACGGTGACGCGCTCGTCCGGCGAGCGCGGATACAGCGAATAGGTGCCCGGCAGGTCCAGCACGCGCAGCAGCTTGCCGGCGGCGGTCTTGAGGCGGCCTTCCTTGCGCTCCACGGTCACGCCGGCGTAGTTGGCGACCTTCTGCCGGCTGCCGGTCAGGCGGTTGAACAGGGCGGTCTTGCCGCAGTTCGGATTGCCGACCAACGCCAGCAGCGGCCCGGCCGGGTGGATGTGAACGATGGACTCACGCATGGGCGGCTCCCGCCTGGTCCGCGCTTGCGTTGACCGCCGCCGTCAGGCCGCCGGGCGCGGCGCCTTCGAGCTCCACGCATTCCGCTTCCGCACGGCGCAGCGCGAAGGTCGACTGCCCGATGCGCACGACGAGCGGGTCCGCGCCGGGCATGGCGCGGGCCAGCACGGCGACGTGCTCGCCGGCGACGAAGCCCAGTTCCTCCAGCATCTGTTTCCATTCCGGCGCATGCGCCGGTGCCTGCAGCGCCTTGACGCGGTGCGCCTGACCGATGGTGGCCTGCGCGAGGGTGGGGACTTGGAGAACGGCGCTCATGTCGTAGGGATCTCGGGAGGAGCCTGCGGGCTTGCGAAGCGAAAGATTCTAAATGATAGTGATTCTCAACTTCTCTCGCCGAACGGGGGTGAGGGTTCGGTCAACCCGAGGGCGCACTGCGATTCGCCCAAAACGCGGTCCCTCGAAAGGGTGCGAACGCAGCGAGACGAGGCGACGTCGCCTCGCCCGAAGTCAACGAGCGCCAGTCGGACCGGGGTCAGCCAGTGGGGGTGGGGCCGGAATGACTCTGGGGATTCCCGGAGGGATGCCCCCTGAGTCGTAGAGAGCCCGCGCCTGGCAGATCGGAGTCGAGCAACGTAGGCACAAGACGTGCTACTCGATAGCGGCATTTCCTGGGCGACGCAATGGCTCCGGCGAGGGAGCCACCTCCTGGAATTGACGACCCCGCAAACGTTTAGCGTTTACCTTGAGGTGGCTTACACTCGCGCCTTCTTAGAATGGCCGGCTGCTCCTCACCCTTCGCATCGAGACCGCAAATGATGAAGTCCTTCCTGTCGTTCTCCCCCATCGCGGCTGGCTTGGCCTTGGCCCTGATTGCTGGCGCGGCGGCCGCGCAGACCACCCCGGCGGTGATCTTCGACATGGGGGGCAAGTTCGACAAGTCGTTCAACGAGGCCGCGTACCGCGGCGTCGAGCAGTGGAAGAAGGACACGGGCGGCAAGTATCTCGAGTTCGAGATCAGCAACGAGACCCAGCGCGTGCAGGCGATCCGCCGCATGGCCGAGCGCGGCGCGAGCCCGATCATCTCGGTGGGTTTCGCACAGGCCTCGGCGCTGAACCAGGTGGCCAAGGACTTCCCGAAGACGAAGTTCGTCATCATCGACGAGAAGGTCAACCAGCCCAACGTGCAGTCGGTGCTGTTCAAGGAGCAGGAAGGCAGCTTCCTCGTCGGCGCGCTGGCCGCGCTGACCAGCAAGACCGGCAAGGTCGGCTTCGTGGGCGGCATGGACATCCCGCTGATCCGCAAGTTCGAGTGCGGCTATGAGCAGGGCGCCAAGGCGGCCAACGCCAAGGTCGAGGTCTTCAAGAACATGACCGGCACGACGGCCTCGGCCTGGAACGACCCGACCCGCGGCGGCGAGCTGGCCAAGGCCCAGTTCGCCAAGGGCGTGGACGTGGTCTTCGCCGCGGCCGGCGGCACCGGCGTCGGCGTCTACCAGGCGGCCAAGGATGCCGGCAAGCTGGCCATCGGCGTCGACAGCAACCAGAACCACATCCAGCCCGGCACGATGCTGAGTTCGATGGTCAAGCGCGTGGACGTCGCCGTCTACAACGTGCTCAAGGAATGGAAGCCCGGCATCAGCGTGCTGGGCCTGAAGGAAGGCGGCGTCGAGTACGCCGTCGACGCCAACAACGCCAAGCTGATCGCTCCCGCGATCAAGACCAGGCTGGACGCGTACAAGGCCGACATCATCGCCGGCAAGATCAAGGTCGCGGACTACATGGCGGACAACGCCTGCAAGAACTGACCCCTCGCGAGCGAGCGTTCCTGACATGACACAGTCCCCACGCGGCGCCGCCGCGCCCGCGGTCCGTCTGTGCGAGATCTCCAAGCGCTTCGGCGCGGTGCAGGCCAACCGGGCGGTGAGCCTGGCCGTCGAGCGCGGCACGGTGCACGGCCTGGTCGGCGAGAACGGCGCCGGCAAGAGCACGCTGATGGCCATCCTCTACGGCTACTACCACGCCGACGAGGGTCACATCGAGGTCGACGGCCAGCGCGTCACCATCGCCAGTTCGCAGCAGGCCATCGCGCTGGGCATCGGCATGGTGCATCAGCACTTCATGCTGGTGGATACGCTGTCCGCGCTGGACAACGTGATGCTCGGCGCGGAGCCGGCGTTCTTCCTGTCCCGCGCGAAGCGCCAGGTGCGCCAGGAGCTCGAGGCGCTGATGCGCGACACCGGCCTGACGGTGCGTCTGGACGCGACCGTCGCCGACCTGCCGGTCGGTGAGATGCAGCGGCTGGAGATCCTGAAGGCGCTGTACCGCGGCGCGAAGATCCTGATCCTGGACGAGCCGACGGCGGTGCTGACGCCGCAGGAAACCGACCAGTTGTTCGAGGTCCTGCGCCGCCTGCGCGAACGCGGCACGACCATCCTGCTGATCACGCACAAGCTGCGCGAGGTGATGGCGCTGTGCGACGCCGTGACGGTGATGCGCGCGGGTGCGGTGATCAAGACCTGCGCGATCGGCGAGACCAGTCCCGAGGACCTGGCCGAGAGCATGGTCGGCCGCAAGGTCAACCTGGGCCGCGACGGCGGTGCCGTGAAGCCGCCGTCGGACCAGCCGGTGCTGAAGGCCGAAGGCCTGACCGTCGCCGGCGACAGCGGCTCCGGCGTGCACCTGCTGAGCCATGCGACGCTGGCGCTGCGTCCGGGCGAGATCGTCGGCGTGGCCGGTGTCTCCGGCAACGGCCAGAGCGAGTTGCTGGAAGTCCTGGCGGGCATGCGCGCGCCGGACGCCGGCACGCTGCACGTCGCGGGCCGCGACTTCCGCCCGACGTCGTGGATGGATCCGCGCACGGCGCGTGAGCTCAAGCTCGCGCACGTGCCCGAGGACCGCCACGCGCTCGGCATGGTGCTGAGCTTCCCCGCGTGGGAAACGGCCGCGCTCGGTTATCACGAGCAGGACGCCTATCGCGCCGGCCCGATGGGCCTGGGCATGAACCAGCGCCACCTCCGCGCGCAGACCGCGGAGATGATGGAGCGCTTCGACGTCCGCCCGCGCAACGCGGAGCTGGGCTCGTCGAAGTTCTCCGGCGGCAACCAGCAGAAGCTGATCCTGGCGCGCGAGATCGGCCAGAGTCCCGCCGTGCTGCTGGTCGGCCAGCCGACGCGCGGCGTCGACATCGGCGCGATCGAATTCATCCACAACCAGCTGCGCCGCCTGCGCGACGCCGGCTGCGCGATCCTGGTCGTCTCCAGCGAGCTCGACGAGATCCTGGCGCTGGCCGATCGCGTCATCGTCATGAACGCCGGGCGCATCACCGGGGAGCTCGCGATCGACGAGTGCTCCGAGAAGAACCTGGGCCTGCTGATGTCCGCTTCCCCCACTCACGAGAAGGCCGCTGGCGCGGCCGTGGCCCCATGAGCAGCCAAGCCTTGCAGATGCCGCGCTGGATGGACCTGGTCCTCCTGCCGCTGTGGAACCTGCTGATCGCGCTGGCGGTGGCCGGCGGCGTGGTGCTGCTGATCGGCGCGAGCCCGATGCAGGCGCTGTCGGTGCTGCTGGAAGGTGCGCTCGGCAGCGCGCGTGGCCTCGGCTACACGCTGTACTACACGACCACCTTCATCTTCACCGGCCTCGCCGTCGCGGTCGCCTTCCATGGCGGCCTGTTCAACATCGGCGGGGAAGGGCAGGCGACGCTGGGCGGCATCGGCGTGGCGCTGCTGTCGCTGTGGCTCGCGCCCAAGCTGCCCGGGTTCGTGATGATCCCGCTGGCGATCGTCGCGGCGGCGCTGTTCGGCATGGTGTGGGCCGCGGTGCCCGGCTACCTGCAGGCCTGGCGCGGCAGCCACGTGGTCATCACGACCATCATGTTCAACTTCCTCGCGGCCAGTCTCAATGGCTACCTGCTCGTGAACTGGCTGCGCCCGAACGGCTCGATGTCGGTCGAGAGCGATGCCTTCGCCGACTCGGCGCGCATGCCGGCGGTGCATGAGCTGCTGGCGAAGGTCGGCATCGAATGGCCGTCCTCGCCGCTGAACCTGTCGATCCTGCTGGCCGTCGCGGCCTGCGTCTTCGTCTGGTGGTTCCTGTGGAAGAGCCGCGCCGGCTACGTGCTGCGCGCGGTCGGCTCCAATCCGAGTGCCGCGCACTACGCCGGCATCAAGCCGCGCTGGCAGGTGCTGGCCGCGATGGGCCTGTCGGGCGCGTTGGCCGGGCTGGTCGGCGTCAACGAGATCGCCGGCGTGCAAGGCAAGCTGACGCTGGACTTCGTCGCAGGCGCGGGCTTCACCGGCATCGCGGTGGCGCTGATGGGGCGCAACCATCCGGTCGGCATCGTGCTGGCCTCGCTGCTGTTCGGCACCTTGTATCAAGGCGGCGTCGAGGTCTCGTTCGAAGTCCCCGGCTTCAGCCGCGAGATGGTCGTGACGGTGCAAGGCCTGATCGTGCTGTTCGCCGGCGCGATGGCGATGGTGAGCGCGCCGATGTTCGCGAAGCTGTATGCGGCCGTGGCCCGCAAGCGCGGCGCAGGCGTTGCAGGCGGCGCAGGCGTCGCTGGAGGGAAGTCGAATGGATGAGGTCCTGATCGGCTCCGTGCTGGCGTCGACGCTGCGCGTCACCACGCCGCTGCTGTTTGCCGCGCTCGCCGGCCTGCTGTCGGAGCGCTCCGGCGTCGTCGACATCGGCCTGGAAGGCAAGATGCTGTCCGCCGCGTTCGCCGCGGCGGCGGTGGCCAGCGTGTCGCACTCGACGACGCTGGGCCTGCTGGCCGCGATCGGCGTGGCCATCGCGATGTCGATGATCCACGGCTTCGCGACGGTGACGCACCGCGGCGACCAAGTCGTCTCCGGCGTCGCGCTGAACATGGTGGCCGCCGGGCTGACGGTGGTGCTGGGCATCGCCTGGTTCGCGCAGGGCGGCCAGACGCCGCCGATCGGCGCCGAGCAGCGCATCACCGGCCTGCTGCCGCAGTGGGCCGAGCCGACGCCCGGCAGCTGGGTGGCCTCGGTCATCGGCCACGGCCTGCTGAGCCACAACGCGCTGGTCTACCTGGCCTTCGCGCTGGTCGTCGTCGTGTGGTTCTTCCTGGAGCGCACCCGCCCCGGCCTGCGCCTGCGCGCGGTCGGCGAGAACCCGGCGATGGTCGACGCGGCCGGCGTCTCCGTGCCGCGGCTGCGCTACACCGCGCTGGCGCTCAACGGCATCCTGTGCGGCCTGGGCGGCGCCTACCTGACGCTGGCGCAGAACGCCTCGTTCTCTCCCAACATGACCGCGGGCCGCGGCTTCATCGCGCTGGCCGCGATGATCTTCGGCAAGTGGAAGCCGGTGCCGACGCTGTGCGCCTGCCTGCTGTTCGGTTTCCTGGACGCCGTCGCGATCCGCCTGCAGGGCGTGTCGCTGCCGGGCATCGGCGAGGTCCCGGTGCAACTGATCCAGGCGCTGCCCTACATCCTGACCGTGGTGCTGCTGGCCGGCTTCATCGGCCAGGCGATCGCGCCCAAGGCGCTGAGCAAGCCCTACGTGAAGGAGCGCTGATCATGAGCGCGAACCAAAGCCTGATCGCGGCGATCCCGCTGCCCGCCGACGTCATCGAACGCCTGCTGAAGGCCGCGCTCGATGCGCGGCAGCATTCGCATGCGCCGTATTCGAAGTACTTCGTCGGCGCCGCGGTGCTCGACGAGCACGGCCGCATCCACGCCGGCTGCAACATCGAGAACGCCGCCTACCCGCAAGGCTGGTGCGCGGAGACCAACGCGCTGGGCCACATGATCATGGGCGGCGGGCGCGTGGCGCGCGCGGTGATGGTCACCGGCGCGGGCTCGGAAATCATCACCCCCTGCGGCGGCTGCCGCCAGAAGCTGCGCGAGTTCGCGCGGCCCGACGACCTCATCGTGATCGCGGGCGACACCACCGGCGTGCGCGCGCACTGGACGCTGGAGCAGCTGCTGCCCGCCAGCTTCGGTCCGGATCACCTGAAGCCCTGAACATCCCAATCGACGCGGCCGCCGTGGCCGCGACAGGAGAACGACCATGTCCATCCCCCTGCAAGGCGCCGAGCTCGACGCCGCCATCACCGCCAGCATCGCCACGCTGAAGTCGACCTTCGGCGAACAAGGCCCTGAAGTCGCCGTCGTGCTGGGCTCCGGCTGGTCCGGCGCCGTCGACCAGCTGCAGGACGTGCAGCACCTGCCGTACGCGAAGCTGCCGGCGTTCCCGCAGCCCAAGGTCGAAGGCCACGTGGCCGAGATCGCCGTGGGCCGCGTCGGCCAGCAACGCGTGGCGATGCTGCGCGGCCGTGCCCACACCTACGAGAGCGGCGACTGCACCGGCATGGCCGGCGCGATCCGCAGCCTGAAGGCCTGGGGCGTGAAGGTGCTGGTGCTGACGAACGCGTCGGGCAGCCTGCGTTCGCACCAGCCGCCGGGCAGCCTGATGCTGATCTCGGACCACATCAATGCGCCGCAGCGCTCGCCGCTGACGGGCCTGCCGGGCAGCGACCGCTTCTGCGACATGAGCGTGGCCTATGACGCCGAGCTGCGCCAGCAGGGCTTCAAGATCGCCCGCGAGCACAACATGGTGCTCACCGAGGGCGTGTACGTGTGGGCCGTCGGCCCGCACTTCGAGACGCCGGCCGAGATCCGCATGTTCGCCGCCTGGGGCGCGGACGCGGTCGGCATGAGCACCGTGCCGGAGACCATCCTGGCGCGTCACGCGGGCCTGCGCGTTGCCGGCCTGGCGCTGATCACCAACATGGCCGCGGGCATGTCCGACGAGGCGCTGACGCACGCGCTGACGCTGCAGCAGGCGAAGGTCTCGGGCGACCGCGCGGCGGCCTACCTGGGCCACTACTTGGCCTCGTTGGCGACGCTGGAATCGCTCAAGGCCTGAGCGCCCCGGAGCGAAGATCGGGACGCGCCGCGTCCCGGTGGCCCCCGCGTCCACGGACGTGACGGGCCGCGGCGGTCGTGCGCGACCTTCAGGGTAGAGCAGTAGGAGTAGTCGATGAAGTCGGAGATGAGTCTCGAACAAGCGGCGCGCCTGGCGCTGCAATGCCTGGACCTGACGAGCCTGAACGACGGCGATACCGCCGCCGACATCGAGGCCCTGTGCACGCGCGCGATCGGCGCGCCGGAGCGTGGCCACGTCGCGGCCGTGTGCGTGTGGCCGAAGTTCGTCGCGCAGGCGCGCGCCGCGTTGCCCAAGGACATCCGCGTCGCCGCGGTCGCCAACTTCCCCGATGGCAGCCTGGATCTGCCGCGCGTGCTGGCGGAGATCGACGCGATCGCGCAGGCCGGCGCGCAGGAGGTGGACGTCGTGCTGCCGTACCGCGCGCTGATGGCGGGGCAGTCGACCGAGGTCGGCGAATTCCTGTCCGAAGTCCGGCACGCGACGCGGCCGCTGACGTTGAAAGTGATCATCGAGTCGGGCGAACTCGGTTCTACCGCGCGCATCGCCGAGGCCACGCGCCAGGCGCTGATGGCGGGGGCGGACTTCGTCAAGACGAGCACCGGCAAGACCAAGGTGTCGGCGACGCCCGAAGCGGCCGCGACGATGCTGCGCGAGATCGCCGGCAGCGGGCTCGGCAACGCGGGCTTCAAGGCCTCGGGCGGCATCCGCTCGGTGGTGGATGCCCGCGCTTATCTGCAGCTGGCGGCGGAGGCGCTCGGCGCCGCCGCGCTGACGCCGCAGCGCCTGCGCTTCGGCGCGAGCGGGCTGCTGGGCGACATCGAGGCGGTGCTGGCCGGACAGGACAGCGCGGCGGTCAGCGCGGCGTACTGAGGCGCCGAAGAAGCGCTGAAGCACCACTGAAGCAGTACTGAAGCAGCGCTCCACAAGCGCATGGGAAGCGCTCAAGCAGCGCGCAAGCCGCGAAGCCCCACCCCGACCGACGAGGGGCGGGCGCACAACGACAACACATCGAAGGGACGCGGCGATCATGCTGGCGCAGGAAATCATCCGGACCAAGCGCGAGGGGCGCGCGCTGGACGAGACCCAGATCGGGCACTTCGTGCGCGGGCTGGTGGACGGCAGCTGGAGCGAGGGCCAGGTGGCCGCGCTCGGCATGGCGGTGTTCCTGCGGGGCATGGGGCGCGACGAGGCGGTCGCGCTGACGCGCGCCATGATGAACAGCGGCCGCGTGCTGAGCTGGCCGGACATGCCAGGGCCGGTACTGGACAAGCATTCGAGCGGCGGCGTCGGCGACAAGCTGAGCCTGATGATCGCGCCGATGGTGGCGGCCTGCGGCGGCTACGTGCCGATGATCGCGGGACGCGGGCTCGGGCACACGGGCGGGACCGTCGACAAGCTCGAGGCCATCCCCGGCTACACGACGACGCCGGCGCCGGCCGACTTCGACCGCATCGTGCGCACGTTGGGCTGCGCCATCATCGGCCAGACCAGCGATCTGGCGCCGGCCGACAAGCGCTTCTACGCGGTGCGCGACATCACGGCCACGGTGGAGAGCGTGCCGCTGATCACCGCGAGCATCCTGTCCAAGAAGCTCGCGGCCGGGCTGCAGGGCCTGGCGATGGACATCAAGTGCGGCAACGGCGCGTTCGCGTCCACGCCGGAATTCGGACGCGAGCTTGCGCAGAGCATCGTCGACGTGGCCGGCGGCGCGGGCCTGCGGACCCGGGCGCTGATCACCGACATGAACCAGGTGTTGGGACAGGAAGTCGGCAACGCGCTGGAAGTGCGCGGCGCCATCGACTACCTGACCGGACGCCGGCCGCGCGAGGCCCGCACCCATGAACTCACGCTGGCCCTGTGCGCCGAGATGCTGGTGCTGGGCGGCATCGCGGCCGACACGGCCTCGGCACGCGTGAAGCTGCTGGCGGCGCTGGACAGCGGCGCGGCGGCGGAACGCTTCGCGAAGATGGTCGCGGCGCTCGGTGGTCCGGCGGATCTGCTGGAGAGGCCCGAGGTTCACCTCGCGGCAGCGCCGGTCGTCCTTCCGATCCCGGCACCGCGCGCCGGCCGCATCGTCGGCATGAACACGCGTGACCTCGGGCTCGTCATCGTCGAGCTCGGCGGCGGCCGCCGTCTGCCCGGCGATGCGCTCGACATGCGCGTCGGCCTCGACCGCTTCGCGCAGCTCGGCGACGTCGTCGCCGCAGGCGATCCCATCGCCTTCGTCCACGCCGCCGACGAGGCCTCGGCCGATCGCGCCATCGCGCAGGTGCTCGCCGCCGTCACCATCGGCGACGCGCCGTCCTGGACGCCAGCACCGCTCGTCATGGCGGAACTCGGCTGAGACCGAGCACGTCTGCGGGACCCGGTGCCGGCCGCCCTCATACGCTGCACATGTTTCGCAAATCGGTCGGCCGGCACCGGGTCCCGCAGACCGGACGAGTCAGGTGATCGGGCCATGGGGCTCGGTAGAATCCCGGCCCTCGATTCCTGATTCCCGACATGTCCGATTCCATCGACCCCATCGACGATCCCCTCGACAGTGACGACGCCAGCGACAAGGCCGGCACGCCGGCGGCGGGCGAGGGCGTCAACCATCCGAAGGCCCGCATCCGCAGCTTCGTCGTGCGCGCCGGTCGCATGGGCACCGGACAGGTCAAGGCGCTCACGGAACTCGGACCGAAGTTCGTGCTGCCGTTCAAGCCTGAAGCGATGGACTACGAGGCCACCTTCGGACGCAAGGCGCCCGTCGTCTTCGAGATCGGCTTCGGCATGGGCGGCCCGACCGCCCAGATCGCGCAGACCCTGCCCGGCGTCGACTTCATCGGCTGCGAGGTCCACGAACCCGGCGTCGGCGCGCTGCTCAAGCTGATCGGCGAGCAGGACATCCCCAACATCCGCATCTTCCAGCACGACGCCGTCGAGGTGCTGGACGGCATGATCCCCAAGGGCTCGCTGGCCGGCGTGCACATCTACTTCCCCGATCCCTGGCACAAGAAGCGCCACAACAAGCGCCGGCTCGTGCAGCCGCCGTTCGTCGCCAAGCTGGTGCAACACCTGGCCCCCGGCGGCTACCTGCACCTGGCCACCGACTGGGAGCCCTACGCCCAGCAGATGCTGGAGGTGCTGCGCGCCGATCCGGATCTGGAGAACACCTCGACCCGCGCGGACGGCTACGCCGACAAGCCCGAGTACCGCCCGCTGACGAAGTTCGAGAACCGCGGCCTGAAGCTGGGCCACGGCGTGTGGGACCTGGTCTTCAAGCGCAAGGTCTGACCCGCCGACCCCTCCTGTCCGTCGAGGCGAGTCACTCATCGGGCCCGTCGGGGCGAGTTCCCCACCGCGCCCGGCGCGGCGGGAACGTGCGTGACGAAGGTCAGGCGCGGAGGGACCTGCAAGGGCTTTCAGGCATCGCGAAAAGGTCGCGCTGGTAGAGTTCCTTCCTATGTCCGAATCCAACTCCCTCGCCGGTCGGCACGTCCTCCTGGGCCTGTCCGGCGGCATCGCCTGCTACAAGATCGCCGAGCTCACGCGGCTGCTCGTGAAAGCCGGCGCCACGGTGCAGGTCATCATGACGGAGGCCGCCGAGTCCTTCATCACGCCGGTGACCATGCAGGCGCTCTCCAACCGCCCCGTCTTCACCAGCCAATGGGATGCGCGCCCCGACAACAACATGGCGCACATCAACCTGACGCGCGAGGCCGACGTGATGGTGATCGCGCCTGCCAGCGCGGATGTCATCGCCAAGCTGGCGCAAGGCCGCGCGGACGATCTGCTGTCGCTGACGGCGCTGGCGCGTCCGGCGCACAAGTGCGCGCTGCTGCTCGCCCCGGCGATGAACCGTGAGATGTGGGCACATCCGGCCACGCAGCGCAACCTGGCGCAGGTGCAGGCGGACGGCGCGTTGGTGCTGGGTGTCGGGTCCGGCGACCAGGCCTGCGGCGAAGTCGGCGATGGCCGCATGCTGGAGCCGATGCAGCTGCTGGCGCACGTGGTCTCGCATTTCCAGCCGAAGGTGCTGGCCGGACGCAAGCTGCTGATCACGGCCGGGCCGACCTATGAGGCGATCGATCCGGTGCGCGGCATCACGAACCGCTCGAGCGGCAAGATGGGCTTCGCCATCGCGCGCGCGGCGGCGGAGGCGGGCGCCGAGGTGACGCTGGTCGCCGGCCCCGTGCACCTGCCCACGCCGCTGGGCGTGACCCGCATCGACGTGCAGAGCGCGCGCGAGATGCTGGACGCGGTGCTGCCGCGCGCCGCGACGCACCAGGTCTTCGTCGCCACGGCGGCGGTCGCGGACTGGCGGCCGGCGCAGACGGCCGAACACAAGATCAAGAAGAACGCCAAGGCCGGCGAGGCGGTCGCGCCCGCGCTGACGCTGGCGGAGAACCCCGACATCCTGGCGACGGTCGCCGCGCTGCCGCATCCGCCGCTGTGTGTCGGCTTCGCGGCGGAGAGCCAGGACCTGATCAAGCACGCGCGCGAGAAGCGCCAGCGCAAGAACGTGCCGCTGATCGTGGCCAACATCGGCCCGGCCGCCTTCGGCCAGGAAGACAACGCGTTGACGCTGGTGGACGCGCGCGGCGAACGCGAACTCTCGCGCGCCGACAAGCTGACGCTGGCCCGCGAGCTGGTGCGCGAGATCGCGCAGCGGCTGACGACCTACGGCGCCTGAGGCAGTCGCAGTCCTTTGCGCTCCCTTCAGACGCCCTCGATTTCCATCTCGACTGATTCCATGACCACCATCGATCTGAAGGTGCTCGACCGCCGCATGGCCGAGCAACTCCCTGCTTACGCGACGACCGGCAGCGCCGGCCTGGACCTGCGCGCCTGCCTCGACGAGGCGATCACGCTGGCGCCTGGCGACACGGTGCTGGTGCCCACGGGTCTGGCGATCCACATCGGCGATGCGGGTCTGGCGGCGATGATCCTGCCGCGCTCGGGCCTGGGCCACAAGCACGGCGTGGTGCTGGGCAACCTGGTCGGCCTCATCGACTCCGACTACCAGGGCCAGTTGATGGTCAGCGTGTGGAACCGCGGCAAGGACACGTTCACGATCCAGCCGATGGAGCGCATCGCGCAGATGGTGATCGTGCCGGTGGTGCAGCCCACCTTCCGTGTCGTCGACGACTTCGACGCGTCCTCGCGCGGCGAGGGCGGTTTCGGATCGACCGGCAAGGCCTGACCCCATTCACCCCACTCCAAGCTGACTCGGACTCGGACTCGGACTCGGACTCAGACGTCGAAGTCGACACCGACACCGACACCGAGTCCGACTTTGCAGTCGGACCGGTCAATCGCAGGCTGGAGTCAGCGAGTGTGAGTGGGGCCGGAATGGGGCTTGGGGTTCCCGGAGGGATGCCCCATGCCCCGTGGAGAGCCCGCGCTTGGCTGACCGGGGGCTGCCTTCGCTTGGCCGACCGGGGTCTGCCCGCGCTCGGCCGACCGGGATCAATCCCCGTGCCCGTGTCCTTCTTCGACACCTGCGGCCATCGCATCCACCGGCGCGCTCGCATTCGCCCCATCGAAGAAGAACGGCTTGCGCGCCTTCTTCGCTGGCCAGACCTCGTTCATCGACGGGATGTCGAAGACCCGCCCGCCTTGCATGACCTGGCTGATGCGATCGCTCTGGCGGATGTCCTTCAACACGTCGCCGTCGATGATCACCAGGTCCGCGAGCTTGCCCGACTCCAGTGAGCCGATGTCCTTGTCCAGACCGAGGTAACGCGCCGGATTGAGCGTCGCGGTGCGGATCGCCTCCAACGAGGTCATCCCACCCAGGCCCATCATCCACATTTCCCAATGCGCGCCGAGCCCTTCACGCTGCCCGTGCGCCCCGATGTTCACCGGCACGCCCGCGCGCTGCAGCTCGGTCGCGGTCTTCGCGACCTGGATGACGTTGAAGTCTTCTTCCGGTGCGGTTTCGCGGCGCACGCTGCGTGGCTCCAGCACGGCCTTGGGCACGAACTTGCTGAGGATCGGATGGCGCCACACGTCCGTGCGCGCGTACCAGTAGTGCTCGCCGTCCAGTCCGCCGTAGGCGACGTTCAGCGTCGGTGTGTAGCCGACCTGGGTCTGCGGCCACAGCTGCTTCACGTCGTCGTAGACCTTGGCCACCGGCAGCGCGTGCTCCACGCCGGTGTGGCCGTCGACGACCATCGACATGTTCAGCTGGAACAGCGAGCCGCCTTCAGGCACGACCATCATGCCGGTCTCGCGCGCGGCTTCGAGCACCTGCTGGCGCTGATCGCGCCGCGGCTGGTTGTAGCTCTTCACGCTGATCGCGCCGGCTGACTTCAAGCGCTTCAGATGCGTCTGCGCGTCCTCGAGGCTGTTGATCACCGCGGAGAAATCGGCCTTCGCACCGTACAGCACCGTGCCCGTCGAGAAGATCCGCGGCCCGACCACGCGGCCCGTGCGCTGCATCTCCGACTGCGTGTAGATGTCGCTGGTGCGGTTGGACGGATCGTGCAGCGTCGTCAGGCCGAAGGCCAGCGACGCGTAGTTGATCCAGCTCTGCTGCGGGACGATTTCGCTCTCGGCCATCGTGCCGTGCCAGTGCGCGTCGATCAGGCCAGGGATCACCGTCTTGCCGGCCGCCTGGATCGTCTCCGTGCCGGCGGGGATCGTCACCGACGCGCGCGGCCCGATCGCCGCGATGCGGTCGCCGTCGACGAGGATCGCGCCGTCCTCGATCACTTCATCGGGCTTGCTCGCGCTCATCGTGACGATGCGCGCGCCGACGATCGCGATGCGGCCCTTGGGCTTGTCGGCGGTCAGCGTCAGCTTGATCGGCGCGCCGCGTTCCGCGGGCTTGAAGCCCGGCTGCAGCGCCTGTGTCAGCGGCACGGTGAAGAGCTCGTTGCCCAGCGCGTAGTGCAGCGCATACGGCTGCGACTTGCCGTCGCCCGACCACTGCAGGTCGTCGCCCGCGTTGACGTCGAGCTTCTTCACCGGCATCGCCTCGGCCTTCGGGCCGACCGTCTGCAGCTTGCCCGCGGGCGCGAGTGGCGTGACGTAGGTGTGGAAGCGCTCGGTGAAGCCGAGCCACTGGCCGTCCGGTGACACGGTGAAGCGCGTCGCGAATTCGCTCTTGGCGACGGCGAACTCGCTGCGCTCGACCAGGTTCAGGCGGACCAGCTGGTGATTCGAATCGACCTCGCCCGTCGTCTGCTTGCGCGTGACGTAGAGCGTGTCGTTGTCGGCGCCGAACTGGGGCGCTTCGCCGTCCTTGGTGACGCGGCGCGGCTGGCCCTTGCCGTCGGCGGGGGCGACGTAGACGCCGGGCTCCAGGCTGTTCCAGGGCGAGGTCAGGAAGCCGCCCTTGGCCTTCTGATACGCGACGGTCCTGCCGTCCGGCGAGAACGCCGGCGACAGGTACTTGCCGGGCTCCGGCGTGACGATCGTGTCGCGGCCGCCGGCGAGGTCGAGCACGCGCACGCGGCCCTGGTCCGCGTCGGTCCAGCTCACGTAGACGAGTTGCTTGCCATCGCGCGAGAACGCCGGGAAGTACTCGAAGCGTTCCGTCTGCGACGTGAGTCGGCGCGCTTCGCCGACCGGTTGGCCGTCGCGCAGCTCGCTCGTGTAGAGATAGCCGGCGGACGAGAACACCACGCGCCTGCCATCCGGCGAGACCTTGACCCAGCGCAGCATCTTCGAGTCGAAGGTCGCGGGCGCGACCTCATGCGCGAAGCGCAGGGCGGGCGTGATCTGGCGCTCGTCCTTCACGTGGAAGGGGATCTCCGCGGCGCTGGACTTGAACGGATCGATGCGCCAGAGCTTGCCCTGCGCCCAAGCCACAACCTGCTTGGAATCGGGCATCCACGCGATGCCGGGGTAGACGCCGTGCACGGACCAGGACTCCTGCAGGTCGCGTTCCATGCCGGTCCAGGCGGGGAATTCGCGGCCGGTCTTCAGGTCCTTGAGGAACAGCGTGGTGCGGCTGCCCGAGGCGTCGCGCAGCCGGCGGATGAAGGCGAGGTACTTGCCGTCGGGGGAGGGCGTCGGCCGGATCGCGCCGCCGGGGCCGGTGACGAAGGGCTCGTTGGTGCCATCGGTCAGGTCCTGGCGGTAGATGCGGAAGATCTCGCCGGTGCTGTCCTTGTTGTATTCGAACTGGCGGCCGGGCGTGCTGTCCTGCGAGTAGTACAGGTACTTGCCGTCGGGCGAGAGCGCGGGCTCGCCGAGGTCCTTCTGCCAGTTCGGCTTCTCGTTGAGCTGCTGGCCCTTGCCGCCGTCGAGGTGATAGAGCCAGATCTCGCCGCTGCCCAGCGAGCGGGTGCCGGTGAAGTGCTTGCGGGCGGCGATGTACTTGCCGCTCGGGTGCCAGACGGGGTTGTTGAGCAGGCGGAAGTCTTCGGTCGAGATCGCGCGGGCGTTGGTGCCGTCGGCGTTCATGACCCAGATGTTGTCGCCGCCGCCGGCGTCGGAGACGAAGGCGATCTGCTTGCCGTCGGGCGAGAAGCGGGGCTGCATCTCCCAGGCGATCGAGTGTGTCAGCGCCTTGGCTTCGCCGCCGCCGACGGGCATCACGTAGAGGTCGCCGAGCAGGTCGAAGACGATCTGCTGGCCGTCGGGACTGACGTCGACCGACATCCAGGTGCCGGTGCGCACGTCGATGTTGGCGATCTTCTTCTCGCCGGGGGGCTGGTTGACGTTCCATTTCGCGGCGGGCGCGGAGGCGGCTGTGGCCGGAGAGGGCGCCGCGACCGGGGCATCAGCGGCGAAGGCGGCCGCCTGCAGCGTGAGCGCGAAAGCGAGCACGCCCGCGCGGGCGGGCGTGACGG
Source organism: Mitsuaria sp. MSU3D (assembly GCF_056867975.1). Taxonomy (NCBI): domain Bacteria; kingdom Pseudomonadati; phylum Pseudomonadota; class Betaproteobacteria; order Burkholderiales; family Sphaerotilaceae; genus Roseateles; species Mitsuaria sp. MSU3D. The sequence goes on from NZ_CP200314.1 coordinate 713,363, forward strand.
CGAAGGCGTTGGCGCCATTGGAGGCGGTCGTCAGCGAGGACTGCTTCGTGAGCATCTTGTTCGTCATGGGGCACCCTGGGATGAAGAGTGCCGGCAGCATAGAGGCCGACTACGCGCAAACCCGACCGGGTTTGCGAGGGCATGACGAATGGCCGTGCGAGTGGCGTGCAAGGTCCCGGCGCAAGCTTGGACTGGCTCGGCGATCGCCGACATAGGGATTGCCCCGCGCGTCAGGCCGGCGAATCCTCTCAGGCATGAGTCCGAAGCCGGTCCAGCGCGCCTCCACCCCTGCCATCGCCACGCCCGCGATGCTGGTCGTCGACGCTGACGAGGCGGCCTGCTGGGCCTTGCTCGACAGCGGAGACTGGGCCGCCGCGAACGCACGGTTCGCGGCTGTGTTGGCCCGGGAGCCGGACAGCCTGGGTGCCGCCCAGGGACTCGTGGCGACCCTGCGCAAGCAGCGGGATTTCGATGCGGCGGCGCGCGTGCTCGATGCCGCGCTGCGGCGCCACCCCGATGCCCTCGGCCTGCTCGCGGAGCGCGTCTGGTGTGCCCTCGACCAGAAACGGGATGCGGAGGCCTCGACACGACTGGACGAGATCATCGCCACGGGCCGTGCAGACGAAGGGCACTACTTGTGGAAGGTCGAACTCCTGCGGCGTGAGCGCCGGTTCGAGGAGGCCGAAGCGATGATCTCGCTGGCCCGCGCTCGTCTGCCCGGTGCTACGCGATTGAATACCGAGTCTGCGTGGCTCAGTTTCCATCGACGCGACCATGAGGAAGCCTTGCGTCGCTTCGAGGAGGTGCTCAAGAGCCGTCCGGATGATGCGTCCGCTTGGCAGGGGCGCATTGCCAGCCTGCGCAAGCTGGAGCGTTTTGCCGAGGCGCGGGAAGTCGTGGCCCAAGGCATGACGAGTTGTCCCGATGCCGTGGGCCTGCTGGTGGAGAAGGGTTGGACCGCCTTTGACGAGGGGTGGTTGGAGACCGCCGAGCGGGCGTTCGCCACGGCCGTGCGGCGCGCGCCCGCGGACCCTCGGCTCAAGGTGTGCCTGGCGGCGGCGCTGGTGTGCCAGCGGACGGAGGATGATCATGTCCAGGCCGAAGCCTTGTGCCGCGAGGCCCTGAAGCAGGAGCCCGATCTGGCCGACGCGTTCGGTTGTCTCGGGCAGATTGCTTTCCAGCGCGGACGGTGGAGCGAAGCCGAGCGCCAGTTCCGGCGCGCGGCGGAGCTGGATCCCGTGTCCGGGCGCTGCGCGGATCTTGGAACGGTGCTGGCACGCATGGGGCGGACCGTAGACGCGCAGAGGTACTTCCGCCGCGCGATCGAGATCGACCCCGACGACGTCTTTGCACACCTGCAACTCGGAAGCCTCCTGCTGACGCAGGACAAGGCGAAGCTGGCCATCGCGGAGTTCAATCAGGCGTTGGCCTTGGCGCCTCGCAATCCGGACGCCCACCGCGCGATGGCCGTCGGACTGATCGAGCTGGGCCGGTTGGACGAGGCCGAACTCATCCTGAGGCGTGGCCTGCGTGATGTGGATGTGGCAAAGAGCGGCACCTTGCATCTCACCTTGGCACAGTTGCTGGCGCGCCAGGGCGAGAACGCCTCGGACAACAAGCTGATCGAAGAGGCGCTGAAGGAGGTTGGCCTGGCGCTGACACGTCAGCCGAGAAGCTGCGCCGCGCTGTTCCAGCGCGGTCTGATCCGAGCGAAGCTGGGTGACCTGCGCGGTGCGTTGCAGAGCTTTCAACAGGTCCTCGCGTTGGACCGACATCACCTGCAGGCCGAGCTCAATCGACAACAGGTCGCGGCACTGCTGCGCCAGGAACGAAAACTGACTGGCGCCAGCCGCGTCGCGAGCGTGTTCCTGTGCGTGGTACTGCTGGCGCACCTGGGTGCGTTGTGGTGGCTGTTCATTGCCAGTGATCGTGTGAGTGCGACTGTCTTCGCGGCGCTGCTGCCGCTCCTGTTGGGGTTGCTGGTGGTCGCATGCTTGCTGCCCTGGCTCAGCCGGCTCAAGCTCACCGGGCTGGAGGCCGAACTGAGCGTGCCCAAGGCCAAGGACACCTTGGCGAGTGGTCCCAAGGGCGCGCTCCGATTCGGCGACGAGACGCCAAAGTCGCTCTGAGCTGCATCCGGTCGGACCGATGCGTCTTGGCGTGCAAGCGACAGGCAATCAGTTCATCTCGTCCGACGAGATCCATCGGAGTCCAGGTCTTGCCTCCATGACGGCCTTGAGCAACGCCGCCGCGATGCTGCTCGCCGGATTGATGCGGAACCTCTTCGGCAGTACTGGCGTCAGGAGCCGGATCAGTGTCATGGCCGCGCCTTCGGCACGCCTGGTTTCCTGGCGCTCTCCTCCGATAAGGCTGGGTCTGCAGATCGTCAGCGATCGGAAACCGATGGCCTGGATGTCCCGTTCCACTTCGCCCTTGGTCCTCGTATAGAAGAACCGGGAGTCCGCTGAAGCGCCGACCGCGCTCACGAGGGCGAAGGTCTCGACGCCCGCGGCGTGCGCGGCCTTTCCGAACGCGACGGGAAGTTCGTGGTCGACGTGTCGGAACGCTTCTTTCGAGCCAGCCTTGGCCTGGGTCGTGCCCAACGCGCAGATCACCGCTTGAGGCCTGAACGACGCCAACTGCGGAATCAGGTCTTCGAGGCGTGAGACCACCGGGTTCACGAGCTTCCCGGCGGGCGCCAAAGGCTTGCGCGTTGGCGCAATGACTTCGGAAACCGCATCACTGGCAAGCGCAAGCTCCAGCGCCTTGCTTCCCACCAGACCTGTGGCACCGAGCAGCAGCAGTCTCATCGTCGAATCTCCTCGCACGCGTAGCCGCAATGGTGGGGTGTCATGCGGAGTGTTCCTTCTGCCACCGCTCGACCTCTGGCCGATGGCGCTGAATGTACGCCCGCAGCCCTTCGAAGCAGCGGTGCGTCCGCCAATCAAACATCCACACGACGGGCGGTTCCAGCAGCCATCGCAGCCAGCGCGGCCCGACCTCGAAGGTGCAGGCGCAGATCAGCCACGAACGATCCGGGCGGAGGTCGCAGTCTACGGGGGGCTCAAAATGAGCGACATCGTTGAAGTGGAGCCAAGGACATGTCAATCAAGCGAATGGACAACGTCCTGATCGTTGTCGACGATCTCGAGGCCGTGAAGGCGTTCTTCATCGAACTGGGCCTCGAGCTCGAGGGCCAGACCGACGTGCAAGGTCCCGATGTCGGGCGCCTCATCGGGCTCGGCGACGTGCGGGCCACGCTCGCGATGCTGCGGACGCCCGATGGACAGGGCATCGAACTGGACAAGTTCCACACGCCGGACGCCGTCAGGTTCGGGCCCGTCGACACGCCGGTGAACGCGCTGGGTCTTCGTCGCATCATGTTCGCCGTGGAGGACATCGATGCCGTCGTGGAACGGATGCTCGCGCGTGGCGCGGCACTCATCGGCCGGATGGAGTACGGGACTGCGTACCGGCTCGTGTATCTCCGTGGGCCCGAGGGCATCATCGTCGGGCTGGCCGAACAGCTCGGCTGAATTCACCCCGCCGACAAGCGCCACGGATCCTGTCGCTCCGCCGCATCCTGCTGGCGGAACGCCTTGGGTGAGAGTCCGACCGTCCGCTTGAATACCTTCGAGAACCCGAACGCGTCGCGGTAACCGACCGCCGCGGCGACCGCCTCCAGGCTATGCCGCGTCTGCGCGAGCAACTGCATCGCGCGCTGCATGCGCACCACGCGCAGGTGCTTCAACGGCGTGTCGCCCATCGCTTCGCGGAAGCGCTCCGCCAGCGCCGTGCGCGACAGGCCGGCCCGTTTCGCCAGCTCGTCGAGCGTCCACGGATGTGCCGGGTCGCCATGCATCAGTGCCACCGCGCGACCCACCATCGGGTCGTGTACCGCCAAGCTCCAGCCGACGCTCGTCGCCGCGCGCTTCGCGATCAGCTGGCGCAGCGCGTAGGTGAACAGCAGGTCCAGCAGGCCATGCGTGATGATCTCCGCGCCGGGCTCGGCCTCGCGCAGTTCCTCGACCAGCAGTCCGCCTGCCAGCGCGAGAGGCCCCAGCCGCGGCATGTCGGCCGCACGCAGCACCGCCCAGGTCGGCAGCTCCGCGAAGAACGGATGCACCGGTGCATGCCAGAACTGGTACGCGCCGCTGAGCACGGCGGCATCGATGCCCGTTGGCGTCCCGAACGCGCCGATCGCGCCGGACGACGAAGACCGCTGCATGTCGATGTCGTCGACGCGCTGCCCCTTCAGCGACGGGCGCAGGCTCAGCACGTGCGGATGACCGCGCGCCATCACTGCGATGTCGCCGCCGCTCAACTGCAGCGGCTCCTCCAGCTCCGGCGCATGGAGCATCACGCTGCCGCGCAGCACGACGTGCAATCCGATGCTGCGGTCGCAGGGGAAGCGCAGCGCGCAGTCGTCGGACAGCTCGCTGAGGTCGAGCAAGCGCCGCGACAGGCCCGTGTCGCGCAAAACAGCGCTCAACAGATCGATGCTCATGAATGGAGATGCCGGAACGCGGAGACATGAATTATGGATCTTTGTCCATTCCGAGTCCGGGATGCCGTCCCTAGCATGAATTCCTCTTCACCGATCCGGAGTCCTGATCATGATTGTTGTCACCGGCGCCACTGGCCAATTGGGCCGCCTTGTCATCGACCGCCTGCTGAGCCTGGGCGTTGCATCCGCCGGCATCGTCGCCGCGGTACGCACCCCATCGAAGGCTGCGGACCTGGCCGCGCGGGGCGTCGTCGTCCGCGAGGCCGACTACACGCGGCCCGACACGCTGACCGCCGCCTTCGTCGGCGCGGAACGCGTGCTGCTGATCTCCTCGAACGAGATTGGCGAGCGCATTCCGCAACATCGCGCCGTCATCGACGCGGCCAAGGCCGCTCGCGTGAGCCAGCTCGTCTACACCAGCGTGCTGCACGCCGACCGCTCGCCGCTGGGCCTGGCCGGGGAACACCGCGAGACGGAGGCGCTGATCAAAGCCGCCGGCCTCACGCACGTGCTGCTGCGCAACGGCTGGTATGTCGAGAACTACCTCGCTGCGCTGCCGATGGCGCTGAAGCACGGCGCCTTCCTCGGCTCGGCGGGTGAGGGGAGCATCTCGTGGGCAACTCGCGCCGATTACGCAGATGCCGCCGCTGCGGTGCTGACGCGACCCATCGACGGCAATGCAGTCTTCGAGCTGGCGGGCGACCGCGGGCACACGCTGTCGGAACTGGCCGCGGAGGTTGCCCGCCAGAGCGGCCAGCCCGTGCAGTACAAGGACCTGCCTCGCGCGGACTACGAGCGCTTGCTGCTGGATGCAGGCCTGCCGGCGCCGTTGGCCGAGCTGCTCGCTGATTCGGACGAGCAAGCCGCCAAGGGCGCGTTGCAGGACGACGGCGGCGCGTTGGCGCGGTTGATCGGCCGACCGACGACGACGCTGGATGTCGCCGTGGGCGCGGCGCTCGCCTGAGAGTCACCGCGCGTAGTGGGGGCAGAGGGCACCGGGCCTCGCATCTCCAAGCCGCCCGATGCCGTTCTCGCAAACGCCAATGGGCCGCTCTCGCGGCCCATTCCATGTGTGACGTCTCAAGCGTCGATCGCTAACGGTCGATCACTTCGCCCGCGACGTCATGATCGCGTCCGCCACGTTCTTCGGCGCCTCGGAGTAGTGCTTGAACTCCATCGTGTACGTCGCGCGGCCTTGCGTCGCAGAGCGCAGCGAGGTCGAGTACCCGAACATCTCCGACAGCGGCACCTCCGCCTTGATGATCTTGCCGCCGCCGACCATGTCGTCCATGCCCTGCACCATGCCGCGGCGGCTGGACAGGTCGCCCATCACCGTGCCGGCGTAGTCCTCGGGCGTCTCGACTTCCACGGCCATCATCGGCTCCAGGATCACCGGATTCGCACGCCGGCAGGCCTCCTTGAAGCCCAGCGAGGCCGCCATCTTGAACGCGTTCTCGTTCGAGTCCACGTCGTGGTACGAGCCGAAGGTCAGCGTGACCTTCACGTCCACCACCGGATACCCGGCCAGCACGCCGTTGGGCAGGCTGTCGATGACGCCTTTCTCCACCGCCGGGATGAACTCGCGCGGCACCACGCCGCCCTTGATCGCGTCGACGAACTCGAAGCCCTTGCCCGGCTCCTGCGGCGCCAGCGAGAACACCACGTGCCCGTACTGGCCCTTGCCGCCGGACTGGCGCACGAACTTGCCTTCCACGTCCGTCACCGCCTTGCGCACCGTCTCGCGATACGCGACCTGCGGCTTGCCGACGTTGGCCTCGACGCTGAACTCGCGCTTCATCCGGTCCACGATGATCTCCAGGTGGAGTTCACCCATGCCGGAGATGATGGTCTGGCCCGACTCCTCGTCCGTGCGCACGCGGAAGGACGGGTCCTCCGCCGCGAGACGCCCGAGGGCGATGCCCATCTTCTCCTGATCCGCCTTGGTCTTGGGCTCCACCGCCTGCGAGATCACCGGCTCCGGGAAGATCATCCGCTCCAGCGTGATGATGGCCTCGGGATCGCACAGCGTCTCGCCGGTCGTCACGTCCTTCAGGCCCACGCAGGCGGCGATGTCGCCGGCCAGGATCTCCTTGATCTCCTCGCGCTGGTTGGCGTGCATCTGCAGGATCCGCCCGATGCGCTCCTTCTTGCCGCGCGTCGGGTTGTAGACCGAATCCCCCGACTTCAGGATGCCGGAGTACACCCGCACGAAGGTCAGCTGGCCCACATACGGATCGGTCATCAGCTTGAAGGCGAGGGCGCTGAACTTCGCGCTGTCGTCGGCCGCGCGCGTCGTGTCCTGGTCGTCGTCGTCCATGCCGTGCACCGGCGGGATGTCCACCGGCGAGGGCATGAAGTCGATCACCGCGTCCAGCATCCGCTGCACGCCCTTGTTCTTGAACGCCGTGCCGCACAGCATCGGCTGGATCTCGCCGGCGATCGTGCGCTGGCGGATCGCGCGCTTGATCTCGGCCTCATCGAGCTCGCCCGTCTCGAGGTACTTGTTCATCAGCTCCTCGTCGGCCTCGGCCGCCGCCTCGACCATCTTCTCGCGCCACTCGTCGGCCTGCGCTTTCAGCTCCGGCGGGATCTCCTGGTAATCGAAGGTCATGCCCTGCGTGGCGTCGTGCCACAGGATGGCCTTCATCTTCAGCAGGTCGATCACGCCCTTGAAATGCTCCTCCGCGCCGATCGGCAGCACCACCGGCACCGGGTTGGCCTTGAGCCGGTCCACCATCATCTGGCGCACGCGGTAGAAGTCCGCGCCCACGCGGTCCATCTTGTTCACGAAGGCCAGCCGCGGCACCTTGTACTTGTTGGCCTGGCGCCAGACCGTCTCCGACTGCGGCTGCACGCCGCCGACCGAGTCGTACACCATCACCGCGCCGTCCAGCACGCGCATGGAACGCTCCACCTCGATCGTGAAGTCCACGTGCCCCGGGGTGTCGATGATGTTGATGCGGTGCTCCGGGTACGAGCGGTCCATGCCCTTCCAGAAGCAGGTCGTCGCCGCGGAGGTGATGGTGATGCCGCGCTCCTGCTCCTGCGCCATCCAGTCCATCGTCGCGGCGCCGTCGTGCACTTCACCGATCTTGTGATTGACCCCGGTGTAGAACAGGATGCGCTCCGTCGTCGTCGTCTTGCCGGCGTCGATGTGCGCCGAGATGCCGATGTTGCGGTAGAGCTCGATGGGGGTCTTGCGGGACATGGTGGTCTCCAGTGGCGATGGACGACCCGCGCGCGCCAGCTTCGTTGGAGGCGCGCGCCGGGTCCGAGAGCCGACCAATGTAGCGACAAGCCATGACCCCCGCCATACGCCCGTTGGAAGAGCCCGGCGCACCAGGGGCTGAGCCAGGACGGGCAATGCGCTGCCACCCCCTGAATGAGGGACAGTAATTTGGGCGAATGTCGACATCCCCGGGCGATTACGTCGCGGGACGTCGATACATTCGGAAACTCAAAGAATGTTCCAGGGAGTTGGTGTGATGTTGCATGTAGTTGCCCGCGTATTGCCCGCTGTCATCGGGTTGTGCGTCCTGGCCGTCGATGCGACGGGTGCCGTGGCGGCCCCGACCAGCGTCGACGTCGGTATGACCTGCACGGTGTCGGACGGTTGGTGGTCGCTGGACCGGGAACGTCCCCTGCAGCCGGAGCCGGTGAAGGTGGTGGCCCTCAAGCCGCTGACCACCGGCACGCCCGGCGTCTGGGTGCAGCCGCAGCGCGGCAAGCTGTCCGACCATCAGTTCCATCTGGCGCTGGAGCGCCTCACGGACTGCCGCTGACGCAAGGCGGGGACGGCCGGCGGAGGGGGTAAACCCGGGCCGCGTGAGCGCGCTGGCTAGAATGGCGGGCTCACCGTCGCGGCGCGCGCGGCGCAAACCCCCTGGGACCCCATGGCCAGCACCACCTCCTCCAAGCATCTGATTCACTTCGAGGGGGGCAATGCCCTCTCGTCCTTCCGGGCCGCGGCGCTGCTGGCGCGTCTGCAGGCCGTCAGCGACCGCATCGCCGCGGTGCACGCGCGCCACGTCCACTGGGTCTGGACCGACGCCGCCATCGACGCCGAAGGCCGGGGCAAGCTGGCCGCGCTGCTCGACTACGGCGATGCCTACGAAGGCCCGTCAGGCCCCACGGAGGGCGCGCTGATCGTCGTCGCCCCGCGCCTGGGCACGCTCAGCCCCTGGGCCTCCAAGGCCACCGACATCGCCCACAACTGCGGTCTCGCGATCCACCGCGTCGAGCGCGTCACCGAATTCCGCCTGACGCTGAAGTCCGGCCTGCTCAACCAGTTGACGGCCGGACTGACCGGCGGCGCGAAGCCGCTGACCGAGGCCGAGATCCTCGCCTGCGCCGACCTGCTGCACGACCGCATGACCGAGAGCGTGCTGCTGTCGCGCGAAGCCGGCGCGCACCTGTTCGACGACAAGCAGGCCCAGCCGCTCGCGCACGTGGACGTGTCGGGCCGCGGTCGCGCCGCGCTGGAAGAAGCCAACGGCGCCTGGGGCCTGGCGCTGTCCGACGACGAGATCGACTACCTGGTCGCCGCCTTCACGAAGCTGGGCCGCGACCCCAGCGACGTCGAGCTGATGATGTTCGCCCAGGCCAACAGCGAGCATTGCCGCCACAAGATCTTCAACGCCGAGTTCACCATCGACGGCGAGGCGCAGCCGCTCTCGCTGTTCGGCATGATCCGCAACACCGAGAAGCTGCACCCGCAGCACACGGTGATCGCCTACGCCGACAACGCCGCGGTGATGGAAGGCCACGTGATCGAGCGCTGGATGGCGACCGGCGATCGCCGCGCGCCGAAGTACGAGGCGCGCGCCGAAACGGCCCATGTGCTGATGAAGGTCGAGACGCACAACCACCCGACGGCGATCTCCCCGCACCCGGGCGCCTCCACCGGCGCCGGTGGCGAGATCCGCGACGAGGGCGCGACCGGCCGTGGCGCCAAGCCCAAAGCGGGCCTGACCGGCTTCTCGGTCTCCAACCTGCACCTGCCGGGCCTGTCCGAGCCCTGGGAACAGAACCCCGTCGGCAAGCCCGCGCACATCGCCAGCGCGCTGCAGATCATGACCGAGGGTCCGCTGGGCGGCGCCGCGTTCAACAACGAGTTCGGCCGGCCCGCGCTGGGCGGCTACTTCCGCGTCTTCGAGCAGGACGTCGACGGCATCCGCCGCGGTTACCACAAGCCGATCATGATCGCGGGCGGCCTGGGCGCGATCCGCTCGGACCTGACGAAGAAGATCGCCTTCCCCGCCGGCTCGCTGCTGATCCAGCTGGGCGGTCCCGGCATGCGCATCGGCATGGGCGGCAGCGCGGCGAGCTCGATGGCCGCCGGCACCAACACCGCCGACCTGGACTTCGACTCGGTCCAGCGCGGCAACCCCGAGATCCAGCGCCGCGCGCAGGAAGTCCTCAACCACTGCTGGGGCCTGGCCGAGCGCAACCCCATCCTGGCCGTGCACGACGTCGGCGCGGGCGGCATCTCCAACGCCTTCCCGGAACTGGTGAACGACGCCGGCCGGGGCGCGATCTTCGACCTGCGCAAGGTTCCGCTCGAGGAGAGCGGCCTGGCCCCCAAGGAGATCTGGTGCAACGAGAGCCAGGAGCGCTACGTCCTGGTGATCGCGCCGGAGAGCCTCGAGCTCTTCACCGCGATGGCCGAGCGCGAGCGCTGCCCGTTCGCCGTCGTCGGCGTGACGACCGAGCAGCGCGAGCTGGTGCTCGAGGACGGCACCGACGGTGAACGCGCCATCGACATGCCGATGGACGTGCTGCTGGGCAAGCCGCCGAAGATGCACCGCGACGTGTCGCGCGTGGCCCGCTCGGGCGGCGCGCTGACGATGGACGGCGTGGACCTGGGCGTGGCCGCGCGCACCGTGCTGCGCCACCCGACGGTGGCCAGCAAGCGCTTCCTGGTCACGATCGGCGACCGCACCGTCGGCGGCCTGAACCACCGCGACCAGATGGTCGGTCCGTGGCAGGTGCCGGTGGCCGACGTCGCCGTCACGCTGTCCGACTTCAAGGGCTTCACCGGCGAGGCGATGAGCATGGGCGAGCGCACGCCGCTGGCTGCCGTCGACGCGCCCGCCTCGGGCCGCATGGCCGTGGCCGAGGCCATCACCAACCTGCTGGCCGCGCCGATCGAGCTGTCGCGCGTGAAGCTCTCGGCCAACTGGATGGCCGCCTGCGGCGAACCCGGCGAGGACGCCGCGCTGTACGACACCGTCAAGGCCGTCGGCATGGACCTGTGCCCGGCGCTGGGCATCTCGATCCCGGTGGGCAAGGATTCGCTGTCGATGCGCACGCGCTGGAGCGATGAGGGCGCGACGAAGCAGGTGACTGCGCCGGTCTCGTTGATCATCACCGCCTTCGCGTCGCTGGCCGACGTGCGGGGCACGCTGACGCCGCAGCTGCGCGACGGCGACACGACGCTCGTCCTGGTCGACCTCGGCCAGGGCCGCATGCGCATGGGCGGCTCGATCCTGGCGCAGACGCTGAACCAGTTCGGTCCGGAAGTGCCCGACCTGGACGATCCCGCGCTGCTGAAGGCGCTGGTCGCCGCGGTCAACGACCTGCGCGGCCAGGGCAAGCTGCTGGCGTACCACGACCGCAGCGACGGCGGCCTGTTCGCCGCGGCGCTGGAGATGGCCTTCGCCGGCCAGCGCGGCGTCAGTCTCAATGTCGACATGCTGGTCACCGAAGGCGACGGCATCAGCGACAGCCGCGCCGAGATGGGCGACTCGAAGAACTGGGCCTCGCAGGTCAGCGCCCGCCGCGAAGAACTGACGCTGAAGGCGCTGTTCAACGAGGAACTGGGCGTCGTGCTCCAGGTCGCGACCGGCGACCGCGACGCGGTGCTGCAGACGTTGCGCGCGCACGGCCTGTCGAAGATCTCGCACGTCGTCGGCAAGACCAACGACACGAAGCAGGCGGAAGTCTGGCGCGACGCGAAGAAGGTCTTCGCCGCCCCGTTGAGCGCACTGCAGCAGGAGTGGGACCAGGTCTCGTGGCGCATCGCCCGCGAGCGGGACAACCCCGCCTGCGCGGACCAGGAACATGCGCTGGCCGGCGCGCCGGGCCAGGGCCTGCACTGGTCGCCGAGCTTCGACGTGAAGGACGACGTCGCCGCTTCGCTGATCGCCGGCGGCGTCCGTCCGAAGGTCGCGATCCTGCGCGAGCAGGGCGTCAACTCGCATGTCGAGATGGCCTACGCGATGGCGCAGGCCGGCTTCGACGCCTATGACGTGCACATGAGCGACCTGCAGGCCGGCGCGGTCGACCTGAAGGACTTCAAGGGCTTCGTCGCCTGCGGCGGCTTCAGCTACGGCGACACGCTGGGCGCGGGCGAGGGCTGGGCGCGTTCCATCCTCTTCAACCCGGTGCTGAAGGCGGCCTTCGAGGCCTTCTTCGCGCGCGCCGACAGCTTCGCGCTGGGCGTGTGCAACGGCTGCCAGATGCTGGCCGCGCTGTCGCCGATGATCCCCGGCGCGCAGCACTGGCCGAAGTTCGTGCGCAACCGCAGCGAGCAGTTCGAGGCCCGCCTGGCGCAGGTCGAGATCGTCGAGTCGCCGAGCATCTTCTTCACCGGCATGGCCGGCAGCCGCCTGCCCATCGCGGTCGCGCACGGCGAGGGCTTCGCGGACTTCTCGCAGCGCGGCAACCCGGACCAGGTGCTGCGCGCGATGCGCTACGTCGACGGCGACGGCCAGCCGACCGAGCAGTACCCGCTGAACCCCAACGGCAGCCCGCAGGGCCTGACCGCGGTGACCACGGCCGACGGCCGCTTCACCGCGCTGATGCCGCATCCGGAGCGCGTGTTCCGCAACATCCAGATGAGCTGGACCGGCGGCGACGTCGGCGAGTTCAGCCCGTGGATGCGCATGTTCCGCAACGCGCGCAAGTGGGTGGGGTGAGATCGGGCGGCGTGCGCCGCGCGTGATGCGTCGATGAGGGCGCATCGCTGAGGAGGGGCCGCGCAAGCGGCCCTTCGCGTTTCATCCGCCCGTGGCCTTGACCCACTTGCCCTCCCGGTTGCAGGCCATCACGTAGACCTGCTGGCCCCGGTGGGGCTGGTACAGGGCGATGTTGCCGCCGGAGGTTCTCGGGTTGACGTCCTGCGCATTGCAAGGCGTGTCCGGGTCGCGGCGGGGGATGCGGATGCCATTCCGACGGGAGTCGAACCCGGGGCCGCCCGCCTGGCCCGACGCGGTGTCGATGTAGCCGTTGGACGTCATCAGGACGCCCGACAGCGACATGCCGTCCTGATCCTGACCTGCGAAGTCCCAGGGGCTGTTGTGGCCCACGATGAGGCGCTTGCGCACGACAGCGTGGCCGTGGACGTCGATGAGCGGATCCACGACGTCGCGGGATGCCCCGGCTCCTTGCTGTGTCCTCCGGCCACCCTGCGGATGCCGGACCACCAGTCCGCCGTTGGCGTGGACGGTGCCGTCCGCTTCCAGCATGCCTTTGATCTTCGCGCTCCTGGAAACGTCCAGATCGCGGACGCCGACGAGGTCATGGCCGTCGAAGTCCCATCGCCCGGTCAGCTTCGCCGAGCCGTCGAGGCAGGCCGACCCGCTGGCGCCGGGGCCGGTGGCGCCGGTGGGGACGCCGCAGGCGACGCCGGCCGTCGTGGCGCCGCCGTCCAGGTGGATCAGCCGGAATGACGCCAGCACGCCCGCTACGCCGGTATCGGCGCTGTCTCCCCGCAGCGGGTTGTCGACGGGCAGGGCGCCCTTGCCGCGCAACTGGGCCGCCACCCGCGGAGATTCGCCCGGCAGCGACACCATCGCATCGGGCCCCAGCGCCTGCAGGGCCGCCTTCAACTGCGCGCCGTAGCCGAAGGGCAGCTCGGCCTGCGCAAAGAAGGGCTGCGTGTTGTAGAGCATCACCTCGAAGGTCGCCGCGGGCCGCTGGCCGTCGACGGGGAGGCACTTCGCCTTGCACTTCACGGAGACCGCCCAGCGCGCCCGGGCGATTTCACCGGTGCGGCCGTCGACGATGGTGGCCCCGTGAGGGAAGGGCAAGGTGTCGCTGAAGGTGACGTAGCCGAGGTCCTGCAACTCCTGCAGCGAGGGCTGGAGCGCGTTGACGGCCAGGGGCTTGCCGCCGGCCGTCGCCTTCAGTTCGCAGTCTTTGGGCGGCGGCGTCCCCGCCGAGGGCGCCAATGACAAGGCGACGTTCGCGCAGGTCGACTGGGGGGCGGCCTGCACCTTCAGGAGCTCCGCGCTGTGATCGCGCACATAACGCGCGACGCCGTCGCGCAGTTCAGCCAGCCGCAATCCAGCCTGGCGTCCGCCCGCGACGGTCTGCTGGAACTGCTGGACCTGCAGCGCGCCGAGCGACATCGCACCCAGGAGCACCAGCGCCATCGAGACTTCGATCAGGCTGAAGCCCGACTGTCGTGTCGCGGATCTTGCGGGCGTGTTGGAGAGGGAGCGGGCGCGGGCGGACATTGCGGGAGGAACTCCTGGGCGGTGAGGGCCGTCATGGTCCCCGCCCCCGGTGTTCGTGCCAATCCGCGAAGTTGAGCGCCCAGCGGTCGGCGCTCATCGATTCGCGGCAGGCGGCTCCCCTGTTTCCGTCACCGGCCTGCGCCAGCCGCACGCCGGGGCCGGCGGTCAGCCGGCGTCCGTGCCCGCGGCGATCCCCGCCAGCAATTCGTACGAGCGCCGGCGGGCCGCCGGATCGTGCACCGCGCAGGCGACGATGAACTCGTCGGCGCCGGTGCGCTCCTGTGTCGCCAGCAGCCCCTCGCGCACCGTGCGCGGCGAACCGACGATGGACTCCGACAGCATGCGCTCGACGCCGAGCTTCTCGCCCGCCGTCCACAGCGTGTCCATGCTGTCGATCGGCCGCGGCAGCAGGCCGCGCTGACCGCGCTGCATGCCGAGGAAACGCTGCTGGATGGAGGTGAACAGGCGCTGCGCCTGCGCGTCGGTGTCGGCCACGACCACGTTCAGGCCGACGGCCGCGTAGGACTGCGGGTTCCGGACGCTGGGCCGGTACTGGGCGCGGTAGATCTCCAGCGCCTGCATCAGCATCGCCGGCGCGAAGTGCGAGGCGAACGCGAACGGCAACCCCAGGTAGGCCGCCAGCTGTGCGCCGTACAGGCTGGACCCGAGCAGCCACACCGGCACCTCGGTGCCCTGGCCGGGCACGGCGCGCACGACCTGACCCTCCTGCGCGGGGGCGAGGTAGCTGATCAGCTCCAGCACGTCCTCGGGGAAGCGGTCCTCGTGCGCCGTCGCCAGGTGCCGGCGCAGCGCGCGCATCGTCGGCCCGTCGGTGCCCGGCGCGCGGCCCAGTCCCAGGTCGATGCGCCCCGGGAACAGCGTGGCCAGCGTGCCGAACTGCTCGGCGATGGTCAGCGGCGCATGGTTGGGCAGCATGATCCCGCCCGAGCCGACGCGGATCGTCGACGTGGCGGCGGCGATCTGGCCGATCAGAACGGCCGTGGCGGACGACGCGACGCCGTCCATGTTGTGGTGCTCGGCGACCCAGTAGCGGGTGTAGCCGAGGCGCTCGGCGTGCTGCGCCAGCGCCATGCTCTCGTGGAGCGCCTGGGCGGCGGAACCGCCTTCGACGATGAAGGCGAGGTCGAGGATCGAAAGTCGGGCTTGCATGGGCGCCGAGTCTAGGCGCGCCGTCCGGACCGGGGTCCCGGGAGGGTTATCGCGGAATGGAGTAGGCGATCGGTGGCTGGCGATCCGCTGCTGGCGATCAGTCGCTCGTGATCAGTCGCTGGTGATCAGTCGCTGGTGATCAGTCGCTGGTGATCAGTCGCTGGTGAGCTGGGCCTGGACCTGCCGCGTTTTGCCGCCGTTCCAGACGGTCAGCGTGACCTTGTCGCCGACCTGGCGTTCCTCGAGTTCGCCGAGCAGCTCGTCGAGGTCGGCCACCGGCTTGCCGTTGACGGCGGTGATGAGGTCGCCGCCGACGATGCGGCCGTCGCGCCCGCGCATGAACGGCTGCAGCCCCGCGCGCTGCGCGCCGCCGCCGGGCTGCAGGCCGATCAGCACGACGCCCTTGGGCAGACGCAGCACCTGGCGCAGCTGCTCGCTGCCGGCGGTCAGGCCCAGCGCCGGCCGGATGACGCGGCCGTGCTTGATCAGTTGCGGCACGACGCGGTTCACCTCGTCGGCCGGGATCGCGAAACCGATCCCGTTGCTGCCGCCGCTCGGGCTGAAGATCGACGTGTTGACGCCGATCAGCCGGCCCGCGGAGTCCAGCAGCGGGCCGCCCGAGTTGCCGGGGTTGATGGCCGCGTCGGTCTGGATCGCGCCGCGGATCGTGCGCTGCGTCATCGATTCGATCTCGCGGTTCAGCGCCGACACGATGCCGCGCGTCAGCGTCTGGTCGAGCCCGAACGGGTTGCCGATCGCATAGACCGTCTGCCCGACCAGCAGGTCGCGGCTGCTGCCCATCGGCACGGGGGTCAGCTTCTCGCGCGGCGCGACGATGCGCAGCACGGCCAGGTCGCGGTCGGGATCGACGCCGACGAGCGTCGCGTCGTACGCGCTCTGGTCCGACAGCGTGACCTTCGCCGCCGAGGCGCCGCGGATCACGTGGAAGTTGGTGACGATGTGGCCCTGCTCGTCCCACAGGAAGCCGCTGCCGGTGCCGCTGGGCACCTCCGTCACGTTGCGCGAGAAGAAGTCCCGCTGCTGCGCCAGCGTCGTGATGTGGGCCACCGACGGCGACACCTTGCGGAACACCGCGATGTTGTTCTGCTCCTGCGCGTCGAGCGGACCGCGCGGCGTCACCGGCCGCGGCTGGGGCCAGGTGTTGCCCGACCCGACGAGCAGGGCGATGAGAGCGAGGGACCAGGGCCGGAGTTGCATGACGAGGACAGAAGCGGAGAGGACCGGACGATTATGAAAGCTCAGCCGTCGGCGCCGCCGGCCCATCGGGCGATTTCGGCTTCCAGGTGCGCCGCGCGTTCGCGCAGCAGGTCGGCGGTGGCCTTGAGCTGCAGGTGGGTGCGCACGCGCGCGAGCAGGATGGGCGGACTGATCGGCTTGGTGATGTAGTCCACCGCGCCGAGCGACAGGCCGTGGCTCTCGTCCGCGGGATCGGAGCGCGCGGTGAGGAAGAGCACCGGGATGTCGCGCGTGGCCGCGTCCGCCTTGAGCCAGCGGCAGAGCTCGTAGCCGTCCATGTTGGGCATCAGCACGTCCAGCAGGATGAGGTCGGGCCGCGGCGACTCGGCCGCGATGCGCAGCGCGCGGTCGCCGGTGGTCGCCACCTTGACGCGATGCCGTTCCTTGAGCAGCTCGTACAGCTGGGACAGGACTTCTGGCGAATCGTCCACGATCAGGATCGTCGGGCGCGAATCTCCGTTCGAGATGCTCATGGCAGGGGGTCCTCCAACGATCGGGCGCCGGGAGATGGCGGGGACGGGGGCGGGGGCGGTGCACTGGCGCTCTCATTCTCCAGCCTGCGGCGCGCGGTCTCGAAGTCGAATCGCGTCGCGGCCGCCAGGACCTCGCGCAGGGCGGCGGCGCGCCGGTCGTCCAGGCCGTGCCGACCCCGGTCGATCTCCTCCTTCAGCCGCTCGGCGGTGTCGACCGCCGCGGCGTCGTCCTCGTCCAGCTGCCGGCGCAGACGCGCCAGGCGCTCGTCCAGCTGCGGGATGCCCGGCGGCGACTGATCGTCCAGCGGGCCCGGCAGCGTCGGCGGGGCGTCGTCCGCGAGCGTCTCCGCCAGCGCGTGCAACAGGCGGTCCAGCGCGACACGGACGGCCTGCGCCAGCTCACGGCGTCGGGCGGCCGTCTCCGGCGAGCGGCAGGCGCTCTCCAGCGCCGCGGCGGCCTCGCTCAAGGGCAGCGCGCCGATGGTCGCGGACGAGCCCCGCAGCGAGTGGGCGATCTTCTCCATCACCTGCGCCTGGTCCGACGCGGCGGCTTGGTCCAGCCGCGCGCCGGTCTCCTGCTGGGAGTGCAGGAAGATCTTCAGCAGGCGCAGGTAGAGCTCGGCGTTGTTCGAGGCCGAGGCCAGGCCGGAGCGCGCCTCCAGGCCGTCGACGACGGGCACCGCCGGGACTTCCAGGCGCGCCCTGGGCGAGCCGGTGGAGGAGGGCGGCGGGGCCGGCGTGCCGGACGAGCGGGGCATCCCTGCCGCGGCGCGCGGTCCGCCGGCCAGCCCGGCCGGCGCCACCGCCGCGCCCCCGGCGGGGCGGATCCAGCGCGCCAGGACCTCGAACAGCGTGTCGACGTTCAGCGGCTTGGCGACGTGGTCGTTCATGCCGGTGGCCAGGATGCGCGCGCGGTCGGCACCGGTGGCGTTGGCGGTGAGCGCGATGACGGGCAGCTCGCGCCAGCGGGCGTCCTGGCGCAGGCAACGGGTCGCGTCGTAGCCGTCCATCACCGGCATCTGGCAGTCCATCAGCACGCCGTCGAAGCCGTCGGGGGACTGCCGCAGCAGCTCCAGCGCGATCGCCCCGTTGCCCGCGATGGTGACCGCGATGCCGGCGTTGGTCAGCAGCTCGCCGGCGAGTTCCTGGTTGACCGGGTTGTCTTCCACGACCAGCAGCCGCGCCCCCGCCAGGGACTGCATCATCGCCGTCGTCGCGGCGCGGCGGGCCTGCGCGTCCGGGTGCGCGCCGGACGCGCCCGAGCCGTCCAGGACGCCCACCAGCGTGGCGGCCGTCACCGGCTTGGCCAGCACCGGCAGCGCGTGCCCGGTGGGCAGCGCCGTCATCGCCTCGTACAGCCCGTCGTCGTTGCCGAAGGCGGTCACCATGACGATGCGCGGCACCGGGGTCGCCTCCTGGAGCAGCCGGGCCGCCGCGCCCACGCCGTCCAGCGACGGCATCTTCCAGTCCATCAGCACCCAGTCGAACGGACGGTGTTCCCGCGTCGCCGCATGCACCGCCCGCAGCGCGCGCGCGCCGTCGACGCACTGCTCGACCTGCAGGCCCAGGCCCTGGCAGAGGGCGGCGAGGACCTCGCGGGCGACGCGGTTGTCGTCGACGATCAGCACCCGGCCGCGAAGCGCCGCCGGCCGCGTGTCGTGATCGTCCTGGGCGCCTTCATCGTCGTCGGCGCTCCCGTCTGCCGCATGGCCTTCATGACCCTGATGGCCCTGGTGGCCCTCATCGGCGTCGATATCGCCGTCGATATCGCCGTCGATGTCGTCGTCCGTCTCGCCGTCCGTCTCGCCGGCGTTCTCGCCGTCATCCTCGTCCCGCCCGATGCCCAGCCGCGCGGTGAAGTGCAGCGTCAGGCCTGCGCCGGGCATCGAGTCCACGCGCAGCGTGCCGCCCATCATCTCCACCAGCATCCGGCACACGGCCAGCGCCAGGTCGCCGCGATCGGGGGTGTCCGCGTCGACCTCCGCCGGTCGCCGGCCCAGCCGCGCCAGCTCCGACGGCGACAGCGCAGGGCCGCTGTCGCGGATGCTGAAGCGCAGCATGATCTCGTCGTCGCCCGGACGGTGATCCTCCGCCACGGCCACGACGACCTCGTCCTGCTCGCTGCGCCGCGCCGCATGCTTGCCGACATGGGCCAGCACCTGGCCGAGGCGGAACGGGTCGCCGACCAGTGTCCGCGGCAGGCCGGGCGGCACGCTCAGCAGCAGCTCCACGCCCTTTTCCTCCAGGCCGAGACCGATCACCTGCACCAGATGCGCCAGCACCTCGTCGAGCTCGAACGGGATGTGCTCGAGCGCGAGCCGGCCGGCCTCGATGCGGCTGAAGTCGAGGATGTCGTCGATCACGCCGAGCAGGGTCTCCGCGGCACGGCAGGTCTTGTCCACGTAGTTCCGCTGCCGCGCGTCGAGCTCGGTCTGCAGCGCCAGCTCGGACATGCCGATGATCGCGTTCATCGGCGTGCGCAGCTCGTGGCTCATGTTGGCGAAGAAGTCGGTCTTGGCGCGCGTCGTGGCCTCCGCGGACTCGCGCGCCGCGCGGATCTCGTTCTCGGCGGACAGGCGGTCGGTCAGGTCCGTCAGCCAGATCAGCGTCCCCGATTGGCCGAAGGCCACCGGCAGGAAGGTCGCCAGGCAGGCATGGTGCGCCCCCTCGCGATCGACGATCTGCAGCTCGACATCGCTGCCGCTGCCGTCACCGGTGCCGGTGCTGCTGCTGCCGCCGCCGTCACCGTCACTGGTGCCGTTGCTGTTGCTGTTGCTGCTGCTCTTGCTTTGCAGCAGGGCCTGCGCACGCGCGCGGCTCGCGTCGTCCGCGTAGACGTCGGGCCAGGGCTGGCCGATCCGCACGTCGACCAGGCGCCGCAGCGCCGGATTGGCGATGCCCACCACGCCGTCCGTGATCAGCCCGATGCCCGCGGGCGTGTGCTCGATGAGCGTCATGAAGCGCTCGCCCTGGCGCTGCAGCGCCGTCTCCTGCGCGTGCTTCGCGGCGCGCAGCAGCAGGCCGCGCAGCAGCGCGGCAAGCGCGGCGAAGCACAGCAGCGCGGTCAGCAGGCCGATGCCCGCCTGCGCCGGTCCGCTGAGCGCGGCGGAGAGATCGGCCACGAGGACCAACCGCCAGAGGCCGGCGCTGTCGCGCCAGCCCAGGTCGCGCGCCACCAGCACATGCGGGTGTCCGTCGATCGCCGCGACGCTCGCGCCGGGGTCGAAGGGCAGCACCGGCACGCGCGTCGCATCCAGGAACTGGCGCCCGTAGCGGAGCCCCTCGGTGAGCCGGCGGCTGCGTTCGGTCGACGCGGGCCCCGCGACCATCAGCAGCCACTCGGGCCGTGACGACACCATCACCACGCCTTCGGGCGACAGGACCAGCGACGCCATGTCGGCGCGCTCGGTCAGGAAGCGGTCCAGCGACGGGCCGTAGAACTGCGTGGCGACGATGCCGATCACGGGGCCGCGGGCGTCGACGTCCCGGAAGACCGGCGCGCTCAGGTACAGGGCGCGGCGCGACGTGGCCTGGCTGATCGCCATCGAGACCGCGGTGCGTCCGGCCATGGACTCGCGGAAATACTCGCGATGGCTGATGTCCTGCCCCAGGGGCGAGCGTTGCAGGCCGCGGTTCCATTCCCCGACGATCGTGCCGTGGCGGTTGACCACGAAACTGACGTCCGCGCCGAGCTGGTCGTTCATCGCGGACAGCATCTCGGCGGCCGGCCGCATGCGCAGCGCGACCGGGAGGTCGGTCTGCAGCGCCGCCGCCTTCAGGTCCGGATCCAGGCGCCCGGCCAGCCGCAACGCGCCCATCGCCTTGCTCTCTTCCGTGAGGCCGCGGAACTGCAGGACCTCCCGATCGATCGTGCTCGTCATCCGGGCACGGAAGCGCTCCTCGAGGACGCTCCGGGCCTGCCGGGCGACCAGCGCGCCGACGAGCAGCGACAGCGCCGCCGCCACGATCCACGCTGCCGTCGCATGACGCGACAGCCGGAGCGCCGCGCGCATCATGGCGTCGGCCCTCCAGCCGGCGCGCCGGCGTCCCAGCTCAGCAGCGCCAGCGCTTCCTCGAAGCGGAACCCCGAGGCCGCCGCCGCCACGCGGCGCAGCAGGCGGGCCCGGGCCGGCGGCGGCGGCCGCCGATCGAGCGTCTCGGCCAGCAGGCGGCCGACCTCGATCGCCGTCGCGTCACTGTCCTGCAGCAGCTGGGCCAGGCGCGACAGCAGCGCTTCCAGGGCGGCGTCCGGCGCCGCGTCGGCGGGCGGCGTCGCGGCGCCGTCGCCGGTGGCCGCCGGATCGGGCGCGCCGCCGCGTGAGAAGCGCGCCAGCGCCTCGAAGAGGCGGTCCACGCTCAGCGGCTTGCTCAGGCAGCCGTTCATGCCGGCGGCGAGGATGCGTTCGCGCGCCTCCAGCGTCGCGCTGGCGGTCAGCGCGATGACGGGCAGCTCGCGCCAGCGCGGGTCCTGGCGCAGGCGGCGCGTGGTTTCATAGCCGTCCATCCCCGGCATCTGGCAATCCATCAGCACCGCGTCGATGCCGGGATCCGCGAGCGCCAGCAGGTCGAGCGCGGTCGGGCCGTCCGGGGCCAGCGTCACGTCCAGGCCGGCGGCGCGCAGCAGCTCGGCGCCCAGTTCCCGGCTGACCGGATCGTCCTCGACGACCAGCAGCCGCGTCCCGGTCAGCCGTGCCATCGCCGCGCGCGTCGCGCCGCCGCGGCGCGGGGCGGCGAGGGTGGGGAGCACCGCCCGCCCGGTGGCCTCGCCGATGGCCGACAGCAGCGCCGAGGCGGTGACCGGCTTGCTCAGCAGTTGCGGCCGGTGGCGCGGGTCCGAATCGACCAGCGCGGCGGCGAGCGTCGCGTCGCGACCGAAGGCGGTGACCAGCAGGATCGCGGGCGGCGAGCTCAACCGTCCGGCCGTGATCAGGCGCGTCGCCTCCAGGCCGTTCAGGACGGGCATCTGCCAGTCCATCAGCACCAGGTCGTAGGGGCGCTTCTCGGCCTCGGCCTCCAGCACGCACTGCGCGGCGTTCGCGCCGTTGACCGCCGTGTCCACGCGCATGCCGAAGCCCGCGCACAGCGCGCCCAGGATGTCCCGCGCGGCACGGTTGTCGTCGGCCACCAGGACGCGCAGCCGCGACAGGTCGGCCATGGCCGCCGAGGCCGCCGAGGCGGCCGTCGCCGCCGTGCGACTCCCCGGCCGCAGGCCGAGCCGCACGGTGAAGGAGAAGGTCGAGCCCTCGCCCGGGCGCGAGCGCACCTGGATGCGTCCGCCCATCATCTCGACCAACTGGCGGCTGACCGCCAGACCCAGCCCGCTGCCGCCGTACTGGCGCGTCGTCGACGTGTCGGCCTGGTTGAAGCTGTGGAACAGCCGCGAGATCGTCTCCGCCGTCATGCCGATGCCGGAATCCGTGACGCTGAAGCGCAGCTCGACGTCGTCGCCGACGTCGGCGTCCCGCCCATCGCCGCCGCTGCCGTTGCCGTTGCCGTTGCTGGCGCCCTGGCCGGCCGTGCCCGCCGGCACGCGCTCCACGGCGACGATGACCTCGCCGCTGTCCGTGAACTTCACGGCGTTGGCGCCCAGGTTGATCAGCACCTGGCCGAGCCGCATCGGATCGCCGATCAGCGCGTTGGGCACGTCGGCGGGGCGATGGATCAGCAGCTCCAGGCCCTTGTCCTCGGCGCGCAGTCCGATCAGGTCGATGAGGCGGTCCACCACCTGGTCGAGCTGGAAGGGCACCCGCTCCAGCGCGATCCGGCCGGACTCGATGCTGTTGAAGTCCAGGATGTCGTCGATCAGGTCGAGCAGGCTGAGCGCGGCACCGTTCACCTTCTCCAGGTAGTTGCGCTGGCGCGCGTCCAGGCCGGTCTGCAGCGCCAGGTCGGACATGCCGACGATCACGTTCATCGGCGAACGGATCTCGTGGCTCATGCCGGCCAGGAAGCTGGACTTGGCGCGGGCCGCGTCCTTGGCCGCCTCCATCGCCCGGCGCGCCTCGCGCGTGGCCTCCTGGCGCCGCGTGATGTCGACCAGCCACAGCACCACGGCGGCCTTGTCGCCCTCGTAGTCGAACGGCATCGACGAGAGCGCGAAGCTGCGCGCCTCCCCCCGGGCGTCGAGCAGGCCGACCTCGACGTCCAGCGTGCGGCGCCGCTCGCGCAGCACCGCGTCGACCAGATCGCGGCTGGCCTCGTCCGCGTAGCGATGCGGCCAGTCCTGGAACAGCGCCGTCCCCAGCTGCTCGGCCAGCACCGGGTTCAGGAACTCGATCCGGTCGTTGACGATCAGGCAGACGCCGATCGGCGCCATGCGGAACATGGTGCGGACCTGGTCGGCGCGGGCGGCGATCTCGGCGCTGTTGCGCGCGCGAAGGCGGCGATGGGCCGCCATCAGCCGCAGCAGCGCGCAGCCCCCCAGCAGCAACGCCGCCGTCAGCGCCGCCACCCCCAGCGGGTACCGCGCGCCCATCGCGCCGGAGAGGTCCTCCAGCAGCACCAGGCGCCAGGGGCCTTCGGGATCGTTCCACTCGATCGGGGTCTCCGCGGCGGCCATGCGCCGGCCGTCGACCTCGACGACCGCGCCGTCGACGGGATCGAACGGCAGCGCGCGCGAGCGGTCCGGATCCTGGAAGAGGTCCGCGAAGCGGTGCGTCGCCGTCAGCGACGCGGCGCGCTCCGAATTGAGCGGGCCCACGAGCGCCATGAGCCAGTCGGGCCGGCTCGCCGCGAAGACCACGCCTTGCGGCGAGATCAGCAACCCGCCCGCATGGCCCCGGAATTCGAAGAAGCGGTCCAGCACCGCCGACGAGTTGCGCGCGACCATGGCGCCGATGACGACGCTGGTGGACTCCCGGCTCCCGAAGATCGGCGCGCAGAAGATGAGGGACCGGCGCCGCAGGTCGGGACTCAGCCCGGTGGAGATCGACGGCCGGCCCTTCAGCGCCTGCTGGACGTAGGTGCGGATCGACAGGTCGCGGCCGATGAAGCGCTCCTTCTTCTCGTCCGGTCCCCATTCGGCCACCACGACGCCCTTGCCGTTGAGGACGACGACGCCCTCGCTGTCGAGCGTGTCGGCGATGGCCCGCAGGTGCGCCGCGCCGGGCCGCACCAGCCGCGCCCGCTCGAGGTCCGTCTCCAGCGTCATCCCCTTGACGAGCGGATCGACCCGGCCGCTGAGTTCGACGGCGCCCATGTCCTTGCCCGACAGCGTGAGCTGGACCAGCGAGACGCCCTCGCGGTCGGTGGCCGAGCGCAAGGCGCGGCGCAGGTCCGCCTCCAGGTACCAGCGCTGCGCGGTGCTCAGTCCCCAGCCCGCCGCGATCGCGACGGCGGCGGCGATGCCCCAGACGATGACCGGTCGATCGCGCCAGCCCCGCCTGCTGCGATCGCCCGGGCGAGGCATCAACGCCCCCGTTCGACGCCCAGCGGCGTGAGGTCGGGCGGGCTCACCGTCTCCATCCAGGCCCGCTTGCGCGCGAGCGCCGCGTCGTCGTCGGCGAAGCGCCGCGCGATCGACTCGAACTCGGGCTGGATGCGCAGGAAGGCCTCGACGATGACCGGGTCGAAATGCGTGCCGGCGCCCTCGGCGATGATCGCCGCCGCCTGCTCGTGCGGCATGCCGTCCTTGTAGACGCGCCGGCTGATCAGCGCGTCGTAGACGTCGGCCAGCGCCATCAGCCGCGCGGACAGCGGGATGGTCTCGCCCCGCAGGCCCTGCGGGTAGCCCGAGCCGTCCCACTTCTCCTGGTGGCAGTAGGCGATGTCCTTGGCCGTCGACAGGAAGGCCACCGGCGTGCCCAGCTGCGCCTCGGCCTGCTCGATGGCGTCACGCCCGAGCGCCGGGTGCGACTTCATGACCTCGAACTCCTCCGGCGTGAACCGGCCCGGCTTCAGCAGGATGCGGTCGGGGATGCCGATCTTGCCGATGTCGTGCAGCGGCGCCGACTTGAACAGCGTGGCGATGACGCCGGGCTGGCGCAGTTCGCGGCAGCGCGGGTGCTCGCGCAGCGCCTCGGCCAGCGCCCGCACGTAGTGCTGGGTGCGGCGGATGTGGTTGCCGGTGTCGCTGTCGCGCGTCTCGGCCAGCGAGGCCATCGCCAGGATGGTGACGTCCTGGATGGCGGCCAGTTCCTCGCTGCGGCGGGCCACCTCGGCCTCGAGGTAGTCCGCCTTGTCGCGCAGGAAATCGGCGCTGGCCTTGAGCTGCAGGTGGGTGCGCACCCGCGCCATCACGATCGGCGGGCTGATCGGCTTGGTGATGTAGTCGACGGCGCCCAGCGCCAGGCCGCGGGTCTCGTCGGCGACGTCGGACTTCGCCGTCAGGAAGATCACCGGCACGTCGCGCGTCGCCGGGTCGGCCTTCAGGCGCCGGCAGACCTCGTGGCCGTCCAGGCCCGGCATCATGACGTCGAGCAGGATCAGGTCGGGGCGGTGCTCGGCGCGCGCGATGGCCAGGGCCTTCTCGCCATGGTTGGCGATCTTCACGCGATAGCGGTCGCGCAGCAGCTCGCTCATCAGCAGGAGGTTGTCGGGCGTGTCGTCGACGACCAGCACGGTGGCGCCGTCGGTGGGGTCGGGAAGACTGGCGGCGCGGTCCAGGGGGGGCATGGGAGGCGTGGTGCCGGCAGGGAACAAGGGGTCGCTCATGCAGGCCTCCCGGAGGACGTGGCGCGTTCGTCGTCGTGCAGCCAGTCGAGCGCGCCGTCGAAGTCGAAGCGGGCCGCGGAGTCCGCCGCGCGGCGCAGCAGGCGGGCCCGGGCGGTCGGCAGCGGCACGCGGTCGAGCAGCTCGGTCAGTTCCTGCGCCGCGTCGGTGGCCGCGGAGTCGCTGTCCCGCAGCAGCGCGGTCAGCCGCGCCAGCAGCGCGTCCAGGCGCTCGCGCGAGGCGTCGTCCAGCGCCGGCGAGGCGCCGCCGCCGGGCCAGGTGGCCGCTGGGGCGGGCGGGGGCGGCGACGCCGGCATCCCCTGCGTCATCCCTTGCGCCATCGCCTGCGTCATTCCCTGTGTCATCGCCTCGCGCGCGAGGTGCCGGCCCAGCGACACCATCAAGGTCGCCAGCAGCGACTGCGCGCGGATCAGCAGCGGGTCGCGCTCGGCGGCGGGGGCGCGCTGCGCGCAGGCCTGCTCGAGCGCGCCTGCCGCCGCCGCCAGCGGTCGGGCGCCGAGCGTGCCCGCCGCGCCGCGCAGCGAGTGCGCGAGCCGCGTCATCGTGATCGCGTCGCCCGCCGAGGCGGCTTCGGCGAAGTCGGCGGCGAAGCCGGTCTGCGTGTCGTGGAAGGTGCGCAGCAGCTTGCGGTAGAGCGGCAGGTGACCGCCGGCCGTCGCCAGGCCGGCCTGCACGTCCAGCCCGGCGATCTGCGGCAGGCCGTCCGGCTTGCCGGCGTCGCCCTGGGGCCAGTCGGTCTGACCGTCGCTCCGGCCATCCCTCGGTCCGGTGGAGGCGGTCCCGCCGCCGCGTGCATCGCGTGCATCGAGGATGCCGGGCTCCAGCACCTCGCTGCGCCCCTGCTGCGTGTCCACGCGACGCCCCGCGCCGGAGCGCGTGTCCATCGGCACGTCCGCCGCCGGCATCGCCGGGTGCACCCAGCGCGCGAGGATCTCGAACAGATGGTCGACGTTGAGGGGCTTGGCGAGGTGGTCGTTCATGCCGGCCTCGAGGACGCGCTCGCGGTCGCCGCTCATCGCGTTGGCGGTCATCGCGATGACGGGCAGGTCCGCCCAGCGCGGCGAGGCGCGCAGGGCGCGGGTGGCGGCGTACCCGTCCAGCACCGGCATCTGGCAGTCCATCAGCACGCCGTCGAAGCCGTCGGGCGAGGCTTCCAGCAGGTCCAGCGCGACGCGCCCGTTGCAGGCCAGGGTGATATGGACCCCGGCATCCTCCAGCAGCGCGGTGACGAGTTCCTGGTTCAGCTCGTTGTCCTCCGCCACGAGCAGCCGGGCGCCGGCGACCTGCCGCATCGCCTCGCGCGCGGAGTCGCGCCGGCGCTGCGCCGCCGGGGAGGGCAGGTCGACGTGGCCGAGCGCCTCGCCGATGGCGCCGAGCATCGACGACGCGGTCACCGGCTTGGTCAGCAGCACCGGCCGGCGCGACGGCCCGGAGGCGGCCAGCGCCGCGGTCAAGGAGTCGTCGCGCCCGAACGAGGTCACCAGCACGACGGCCGGCGGCACCCGCAGCCGCCCGTCGACGAGCTGGCGCGTCGCCTCGATCCCGTCGAGCACCGGCATCTGCCAGTCCATCAGCACCAGCGCGTAGGGGCGGCCGTCGGCCTGCGCGCGCTCGGCGTCGCGCACCGCCTCGGCGCCGTCGGCGGCGGTGGAGACCTCCAGCCCGAAGCCCGCGCCCAGCGTGGACAGGATCTCGCGCGCGGCGCGGTTGTCGTCGACGACCAGCGTGCGCATCTGCGCCAGCTCATGCGCCATCAGCGCGCGGCGCGCGGGCAGGTCCGAGCCCTCGGACTGCAGCACGAAGCGGGCCGTGAAATGGAAGGTCGAGCCCTCGCCCGGTGTCGATTCCAGCCAGATCCGGCCGCCCATCATCTCCACCAGCTGCTTGCAGATCGCCAGGCCCAGGCCGCTGCCGCCGTACTTGCGCGTGGTGGAGCTGTCGGCCTGGCTGAAGCTGCGGAACAGCCGCGCCTGCTGCTCCGGCGTCATGCCGATGCCGCTGTCGCGGACCTGGAAGTGGAGCTCGACCTCGGGCGTGCAGGCCGCGCCCGGCGGGTCGGCGTCCAGGGCCGGCGTGGGCGGCGTGAGCGGCACGGCCTCGATGCCGATGATGATCTCGCCGTGGTCGGTGAACTTGGCGGCGTTGTTGCCCAGGTTCACCAGCACCTGGCCCAGGCGCAGCGGGTCGCCGATCAGCGCCGTGGGCAGGTCGGGCGGCACGTTCAGCAGCAGCTCCAGGCCCTTGTCCTCGACGCGGAAACCGATCAGGTTGACCAGGTGGTCGAGCACCTCCTCCATTCGGAAGGGCACGCACTCCAGGCTGAGCTTGCCGGCCTCGATGCGGCTGAAGTCCAGGATGTCGTCGATGACGCCGAGCAGGTTCTCCGCCGAGCGGTGCACCTTCTCGATGTAGTTGCGCTGGCGGGCGTCCAGCCCGGTCTGCAGCGCCAGGTGGGACATGCCGATGATCGCGTTCATCGGCGTGCGGATCTCATGGCTCATGTTGGCCAGGAAGTCGGACTTGGCGCGGGTGGCGCTTTCCGCGTCGTCCTTGGCCTGCTGCAGCGCGTCCTGGGCGCGCTCGCGTTCCGCGAGCAGCGCCTGCAGCTGGCGATGCTGCGCCTGCAGCTCGAGGTCCTTGCGGTCGCGCGACGCGCCGTGCGCCAGGCTGCGCAAGGTCGCGGCCAGCAGCCCGAAGGCCAGCAGCGCCACGAGCGCCGCGATCCCCAGCCGCGTCGCGGTGGGCTCCAGCGCGTCCAGGTCGCCCAGCAGCACCAGGCGCCAGGGGCCGGCCGGATCGTTCCAGGCCACGGCGGCATGGGCGACGGCATGGCGCACGCCGTCGATCTCGGCCGTGGGACCGTGCAGCGCGAACGGCAGGCTGTGGGAGTGGGCGGGATCCTCGAAGAGCTTGCCGAACTGGCCGGCCGCGGTGATGGTCTTCGCGCGCTGCGGCGTGGCGGGGCCGTCCAGGCTCATGCGCCAGCCGGGTCGGCTGGCCGCCAGCACCACGCCCGACGGCGACACCAGCAGGGCGCCCGCGTAGCTGCGGGTGTCGAGGAAGTGGTCCAGCGCGTCGGCGTAGAGGCGGGCGGCGATCACGCCGACGATCTCGCCCTCCTGGCCGGGCCGGCGGTAGATCGGCGCGGAGAGCCAGTACGCGCGCTGGCCGGTGCTGATGCTGATGCCGGCGAAGACGTTGGGCTGGCCGCGCATCGCCTGGTGGAAGTACTGGCGGAAGCCGACGTCCAGGCCGATCGGGGGCGAGCCCTCGTCGTCCCAGCCCGCGATGATGCGGCCGCGCGCGTTCACGACGAAGGCCAGCTGCGCGCCGACGCTGCTGCCGATCACTTCCAGCGTGTCGGCGGCGGGGCGGGTGCGGCGGGCCTCGTCGACGTCGGTGAGGGTGGCGACGGTCTTGAGCGCCGGATTGAGCTGGCCGGAGAGCACGACCGCGCCCATGCCCTTGCCGGTGAGGGTCAGGCCTTGCAGCGCCAGCGCCTCGCGCTGGGCGGCGTTGTCCAGGTTGCGCAGGAAGTCGTGCTCGAGCGAGCGGCGGTGCAGCTCGCTCGCGCCGACACCGAGCGCCAGCGCCGCCACGGCGGCCAGCGGCCACGCGACCCGGCGATGTCCCAGCAGCCAGTCGGAAACACGACCCATCCCTTTCCTCCCTGGAACCCCCGGCGTACGTGCGCCGGGTGATGGTGGATGAACGCCGGGTCAGTGTAGGGGAGGTGGCCCGGGGCGCAAGCCCCGCGTAGGCGGCAAGGTCGCGAGGTGAGGGTAGACCTACTTTGTTGCGCCCCCGGCGCTTCGGTTCGATCGAATTGCTGGATGCCGATTGCGATTGCGATTGTGATTGCGATACCGGATGCCGGATACCGGATGCCGGATGCCCGGCGCCGGACGCCGGACGCGGGCTCGTCCTACACGGAGGGCGTCGCGCCCTGGCTAGCATCGGTCGACATGGACATCGTGAACGCCCGGGGGACGGCAGGCATGGACGCCGGCGGAATGGCGGTCGGCGACCTCGTCGTCGCGCGGCCCGAGGGGCTTTATTGCCCGCCCGGCGACTTCTACATCGACCCGTGGCGGCCGGTCGACCGCGCCGTCATCACGCACGGCCACAGCGACCACGCCCGCATGGGCCATGCGCACTACCTGGCGCATCGCGACAGCGCCGCGATCCTGCGGCGCCGGCTGGGCGAGGACATCACGCTGCAGACGCTCGATTACGGCGAGGCGATCGTGCATCACGGGGTGCGCGTGTCGCTGCATCCGGCCGGACACGTGCTGGGGTCGGCGCAGGTACGGCTCGAACACGGGGGACGTGTCTGGGTCGCGTCGGGCGACTACAAGCTCGAGGCCGACGGCACCTGCGCGCCTTTCGAGCCGGTGCGCTGCGACACCTTCATCACCGAGTCGACCTTCGGCCTGCCGATCTACCGCTGGCCGTCGCAGCCGGCGCTGTTCGCCGAGATCGACGCCTGGTGGCGCCGCAACGCCGAGGCGGGCCGCGCCTCGGTGCTCTACGCCTATGCGCTGGGCAAGGCGCAGCGGCTGCTGCACGGCGTGGATGCGTCCATCGGCCCGATCGTGGCGCACGGCGCCGTCGAGCCGCTGAACGCCGTCTACCGCGCGGCCGGCGTCAGCCTGCCGCCCACCCGGCATGCCGGCGATCCGGCGCTGGACAAGGCCGCGCTGTCGCGCGCGCTGGTGATCGCGCCCCCGTCGGCCGCGAGTTCGCCGTGGCTGAAGCGTTTCGGGCCGGACCTCGCGGACGCCTTCGCCAGCGGCTGGATGCAGCTGCGCGGCACGCGGCGGCGGCGCGGCGTCGACCGCGGCTTCGTGATGTCCGACCATGCCGACTGGCCGGGCTTGATGGCGGCGATCCGGGGCACCGGCGCGGAGCGCGTCTTCGTCACGCACGGCAGCGTCGCGACGATGGTGCGCTGGCTCAGCGAGCAGGGCCTGCGGGCGCAGGGTTTCGCGACCGAGTACGGCGACGAGGAAGCGGGCGGCGATGCCGACACGACCGCCGCCGCGGTGCCCGAGCCGCCGCCGTGAGGGGCGCCGGTGCCGAGCCGCGGACGTTCGGCTCATGCGCGCCGAACCGAGTCGGCGAGGCTCGCTCGAACGGGGCCGCGTCCGTGAGGCTCAACCGGTGCGCCGCCCGTTCCGCAGCCGATCGCGGGCGTCGCTGAAGTCGAAGCGCTGCACGGCGTCGAGCGCGTCCAGCAGCGCGGCCCGCTGCGCGCGCTGATCGTCGTCCAGTGCCGTCCGACGATCAAGCGCGCCGCGCATCCGCTCCGCCAGGTCGACGGCGGCGCCGTCGTCGGCGTCGAGCAGGCGCAGGAGTCGATCCCGATCCGCCGCGTCGAGCTTCGCGGCGTCAGGCCTGGCCGCGTCGACCGCGGCGCCGACGGCGACAGCGTCATGGGCGGTGTCATGGGCGGCGTCATCATCGGAGCCGACGTCGAACCGGGCCTTGGACCAGGCCTGGATGCGTCGCAGCGCCGGCAGCAGGTCGCCCAGCTGTTCCCGCAGCCGCGCCAGCAGCACCGACCGTTCCTGCGTCGGGAGGCCCGCGTCGCAGGCGCGCTCCAGCCGAGCCGCCGCCTCCGCCACCTCGTGCGCGCCGACCGCGCCCGCGGCACCCCGCAGCGCATGCGCCAGCAGCGCGGTCGACCGCGCGTCGTCGCCCTCGTGCGCGGCCGCCAGTTGCGCGTCGAAGTCGGCACGCGTGCGCAGGAAGGTGGCGACCAGCCGCCGGTACAGCGGCATCCGCCGGTTCGCGCCGGCCAGGCCGGCGCGCATCAGGCGCAGGTCCTGCGACGACAGGCCCGCCTCGCCGTCCTCGACGGGCATCGGGTCGTCGCGTCGGTCGGGCGTGCCGCGCTCGTCGCGTGCGCCACGCTTGTCGCGAATGTCGCGAATGTCGCGTATGTCGTGTATGTCTCGTGCGTCCTGAAAGCCGTGAGGGCCGCCATCGTCGAGCGACCGGGGCGCCGCCGCCACCGGCGCGCCGTCGTCCGCCACCGGCGGCGTCTTGCCGCGCGACACCGCCACCCAGCGGGCCAGGGTCGCATACAGCAGCTCGATGTCCAGCGGCTTGGCCAGGTGCGCGTTCATGCCCGCGGCCAGGATGCGATCGCTGTCGCCAGCCATCGCGTGGGCGGTCAGGGCGATCACGGGCAATGTCCGCCAGCGCGGATCGGCGCGCAGCCGCCGCGTGGTCTCGTAGCCGTCCAGCTCCGGCATCTGGCAGTCCATCAGCACCGCGTCGAATCCCTGCGGCGCCATCGCCAGCAAGGCCAGCGCCTGGGCGCCGTGGTCCGCCAGCGTGACCGTCGCGCCGACATCCCGCAGCAGCTCGGCCGCGAGTTCCTGGTTCAGTTCGTTGTCCTCGACCACCAGCACCCGTGCGCCGGCCAGGCGGCGCATCGCCTCGCCCTGGGCGCGGCGTCTGCCCGGCGAGGGCGTGGCCGGCGCGGTCTCCGCGGCCGCGACGACGCCGAACCGTGCCGTGAAGCGGACGATCGTCCCCAGGCCGGTCGCCGATTCGATCTCGATGCGGCCGCCCATCAACTCCACCAGCTGTCGGCAGATCGCCAATCCCAGGCCGCTGCCGCCGTAGCGCCGGGTGGTCGAGGAGTCGGCCTGGCTGAAGCTGCTGAACAGCCGGGACAGGGTGGCCCGGTTCATGCCGATGCCGGAATCGCGGACGACGAAGCGCAGTGCGATCGTGCCGTCTTGCGCCGTGCCATCGCGCTTCGTGCCATCGTGCGTCATGCCGTCCGACGCCGCGCGGTCCGGCGTCGTGCCGCCGGGGGACATCGGCGCCTCGTCCGCGCGCTCCACGGCCACGACGACCTCACCCTGATCGGTGAACTTGACCGCGTTGTTGCCCAGGTTGACGAGCACCTGCCCGAGCCGCAGCGGATCGCCGAGCAGCCGCGGCGGCAGGTCGGGCGCGACGTTCAGCCGCAGGGCCAGGCCCTTGTCCTCGATGCGCAGGGCGATCAGGTCGACGAGGTGGCTCAGCACGTCGTCGAGCCGGAAGGGGACCGACTCCAGCTGGAGCTTGCCCGCCTCGATGCGGCTGAAGTCCAGGATGTCGTTGAGCAGGCCGAGCAGGTGCTCGGCCGAGCGGTGCACCTTCTCGATGTAGTTGCGCTGACGCGGATCGAGCCCGGTGCGCAGGGCCAGCTCGGACATGCCGAGGATGGCGTTCATCGGCGTGCGGATCTCGTGGCTCATGTTGGCCAGGAAATCGGACTTGGCGCGCGTGGCCTCTTCGGCGGCCTCCTTCGCGCGGCGCGTGGCCACGCCGTGGGCGGTCGCGCGCTGCAGCGCGATCAGCAGCGCCCCGCAGAGCAGCGCCATGACGCCGGCCGCGGCGAGCCGCTCGCCCATCGGGGCGACCAGGGTCTCGTCCTTCAGCAGCACCAGCCGCCACGGGCCGCGCGGATCGCCCCAGTCCACGTCGGCGCGGCCCGTCAGCAGGCGGCGACGGCCGACCTCGATCGTCGGCTGCTCCGGATCGAAGGACAGGCGGCGCGTCCGCGCC
Organism: Mitsuaria sp. MSU3D; assembly: GCF_056867975.1. Lineage (NCBI taxonomy): Bacteria > Pseudomonadati > Pseudomonadota > Betaproteobacteria > Burkholderiales > Sphaerotilaceae > Roseateles > Mitsuaria sp. MSU3D. The sequence goes on from NZ_CP200314.1 coordinate 746,470, forward strand.
GGGTCGAGAAAGGCGTTGCCGTACTGGCGGCTGGCGGTCAGCGCCGCGGCGCGTGCCGTGTCGAAGGGACCGACGACCGCCAGGCGCCAGCCGGCTTCGCTGGCCGCCAGCACCACGCCGTCGGGGGAGATCAGCAGGCCGCCGGCGTACCGGGCGTCGGGCGAGACCGACCGCCCGTGATCGAACTGCGGGTCGGCCAGGAAGCGGTCCACCTCGTCCAGGAAGAAGCGCCGGGCGACGACCCCGATCGGCCGGTCCGGCGGCTTGACCGCGGCGACGGATCCGGGGCCGCCTTCCTCCGGCCAGATGGGCGCGGCCGTGAAGAACGCGCGCCGGCCGCTCGACGCGCTGATGCCGACGCTCACCGCGATCTCGCCGGTCATCGCGCGCCGGAAGTAGGGGCTGAGGCCGACGTCCTGCCCGAGCGGCGATTCCTGCCCCGGATTGCTCCAGCTCTCGACGACGAGCCCGCGACGGTTCGCCACGAAGGCCACTTCGGTTTCCGGGCTCTGGGCCAGCACGCTGAGCGTGCGGCGGGCAAGCGGTTCGGCGGGAGGGCGCTCGACGCGCTCGAGGCGGGCGGCGTGCTTGAGCTCGTCGCCGAGGCGGCCGAGCATGAGGAGCGCCCCCGACCCGGGGCTGGTGATCGTCACGCGGTTCAGCAGGAAGGCCTGCCCGCGCGCGGACCGCTCCAGCTCCAGCCGCGCCTCGTATCCGGCCCAGGCCGTATAGCCGAACTGCGCGGTCCAGGCCGCCACCGCCGTCGCGGCGCCGATGAGGAGCCACGCCAGGCGCGGCCGGTCCACCACGGCGCCCCGCCAGCCCTGCGACTTCTTGCTCCGCGGCGGTTGCGCCATCACGATCTCCCCCCGGACCGGTTGAGTTCTTCCGGGCGGGCCCGGGCCGCTCCGGACTGCTTCGGCGATGCGTCGCCGAGTGCCTGTGCCGCGTGGGAGCCGGCCCAGTGTTGGAGGGCGGACCGGCGCTTGTCAACCTGAGAACGCGCCCGCGTCCTACAGCGTCGGACCGCGGCGCTCGCTAGCATCGCCCGCATGAGAGCCTTTGCCGCGCTGTACCGCGACCTGGACGCCTCGACGTCCAGCCTCTCGAAGCAGTCCGCGCTGCAGGCCTACCTGCGCCTGGCGCCGCCGGAGGACGCCGCGTGGGCCGTGTACTTCCTGGCCGGCGGCAAGCCGCGCCAGCTGGTGCCGACCAAGCTGCTGCGCGAGCAGGCGCGCCTGGTGGCCGGGCTGCCCGAGTGGCTCTTCGACGAGAGCTACGAGGCCGTCGGCGATCTGGCCGAGACGATCTCGCTGCTCCTGCCCGAGCCCGCGCAGGTGATCGAGCGGCCGCTGTCCGTCTGGATGACGGAGTACCTGCTGCCGCTGCGCGGGCAGCCGCCGGAGTCGCTCGCCGTCCAGTTGCAGAGCCAGTGGGCCGCGCTGGCGGTCGAGCAGCGCTTCGTCCACCTCAAGCTGATCACCGGCGCATTCCGCGTCGGCGTGTCGAAGCTGCAGGTGACGCAGGCGCTGGCGGCCGTCGGCGGGCTGGACGCCAAGCTCGTCGCGCAGCGGCTGATGGGCTACACCCACCTCGGCGCGACGCCGACCGCCGACGACTATGCCGCGCTCATCGCGCCCGCGGACCTCGAGGGCGCCGATGGCGCCGGTCGCGGGTTGCAGCCGTATCCGTTCTTCCTCGCGCATCCGTTCAACCTGGCTGTCGGGCAGTTCGACGCCGCGATCGGGCCGGCGTCGGAGTGGCTCATTGAGTGGAAGTGGGACGGCATCCGTGCACAACTGGTGAAACGCGGTGGCGAGGTGGCGATCTGGTCTCGCGGCGAGGAGCTCGTCACCGACCGCTTTCCCGAGCTGCGCGCGATGGGCGAGGCGTTGCCCGACGGGGTCGTGCTCGACGGCGAGATCCTCGTCTGGCGCGACGGCCGCGCGATGCCGTTCGCCGAGTTGCAGAAGCGCATCGGCCGCAAGACCTTGAGCGCGAAGCTGCTCGGCGAGCTGCCGGTGGCGCTGTGCGTCTACGACCTGCTCGAAGAGGGCGGCGAGGATCTGCGCGATCGCCCGCAGCATGAGCGGCGCGCGCGGCTGGAGCGCCTCGTCGCCGCGCATCCGCTGGCGGGGCTCGAGCCCAGTCCGCTGATCGCCGGTGCGGACTGGGACGACCTCGCCCGGCAGCGCGAGCAGGCGCGCGCGCTCGGCGTCGAGGGGATGATGCTCAAGCGCCGGGACGCGCGATACGGCGTCGGCCGGACCAAGGACGTCGGCGTCTGGTGGAAGTGGAAGATCGATCCGCTGTCGGTCGACGCGGTGCTGATCTACGCGCAGCGCGGCCATGGGCGGCGGGCCAGCCTCTACACCGACTACACCTTCGCCGTCTGGAACGGCCCGCCGGACGATCCGGCCCGGCAGCTGGTGCCGTTCGCGAAGGCGTATTCGGGGCTCACGGATGCCGAGATCCGCGATGTCGACGCGGTGATCCGCAAGACGACGACCGAGACCTTCGGTCCGGTGCGCAGCGTCACGCCGACGATGGTGTTCGAGCTCGGCTTCGAAGGCATCGCGCGCAGCGGCCGCCACAAGAGCGGCATTGCGGTCCGGTTCCCGCGCATGCTGCGTCGGCGCGAGGACAAACCGGTCGAAGAGGCCGACACCTTGCAGACGTTGCAGGCCCTGCTGCCGGAGGAGGGCGCGTGACCGGCGGGAGCGACGGCGACGACGGGGAGGACAGGCACGGACGCTGGCCCTCACCCCCACCCTCTCCCGCAAGCGGGAGAGGGAGTCCAAGGGGGGACGCCATCGGCGTACCAGCGATCGGCGTGACAACGATCGGCGCGACGGCGATCGGCGTGGCGGCGATCGACGCGTGGCTCGCGGAGAAGGGGTGGACTTCGTTTCCGTTCCAGCGCCGCGTCTGGGAGGAGATCGCGCGCGGCCGCGGCGGTCTGCTGCATTCGAGCACCGGCAGCGGCAAGACGCTGGCGGTGTGGCTGGGCGCGCTCGCGGCCTTGCGCGACGAGGTCGGCGCCGAAGCGCGCGTGCACGCCGGCAAGTCGATCGCACCGCCATTGACGGTGCTCTGGATCACGCCGATGCGCGCGCTGGCCGCCGACACGCTGCGGGCGCTCGAAACGCCGATGGCGGCGCTGTGTCCCGGCTGGACCGCCGCGCTGCGCAGCGGCGACACGACGTCGGCGCAGCGGGCCGCGCAGGATCGACGTCTGCCGACCGTGCTCGTGACGACGCCGGAGAGCCTGTCGCTGCTGCTGTCGCGCGCCGATGCGCGCGACCAGCTCGGCCAGGTGCGCCTCGTCGTCGTCGACGAGTGGCATGAGCTGATGGGCAACAAGCGCGGCGTGCAGACGCAGCTGGCGCTGGCGCGGCTGCGCCGCTTCAGGCAGGAGCATTGCGGAGAGCGCAGGCCCTCACCCCCGCCCTCTCCCGCAAGCGGGAGAGGGAGCGATTCAAGCGCCGCTTCCGAGTCCGGTGACGGTTCCGCGCACTCCCTCTCCCGCTTGCGGGAGAGGGCAGGGGTGAGGGCCAGCGGCCGGCGAAGTACGCTGATGATCTGGGGGCTGTCGGCGACCCTGGGCAATCTCGACGAAGCGATGCGGACCCTGCAGGGCACCGCGGACGCCGGCACGGACGCCGTGATGGTGCAGGGCGAAACCGACAAGACGCTGGTCATCGACACCCTGCTGCCGGAGACCGCCGAGCGCTTCGCCTGGGCGGGCCACATGGGCTTGCGCATGCTGCCGCAGGTGGTCGAGGCGATCGAGGCCAGCGCGAGCTGCCTGGTCTTCACCAACATGCGCTCGCAGGCCGAGCGCTGGTACCGCGCGCTGCTGGAGGCGCGGCCCGACTGGGCCGGCGTGCTGGCGCTGCACCACGGCTCGCTGGACCGCGAGGTGCGGGAGTGGGTCGAGCTCGGCCTCAAGGAAGGCCGCGTGAAGGCCGCCGTCTGTACCTCCAGCCTCGACCTGGGCGTGGACTTCCTGCCGGTGGACCGCGTGCTGCAGATCGGCTCGGCCAAGGGCGTGGCCCGGCTGGTGCAGCGCGCGGGGCGCTCCGGCCACGCGCCGGGACGGCCGTCGCGGATCACGCTGGTGCCGACGCACAGCCTGGAACTGGTCGAGGCCGCCGCCGCGCGCGATGCCGTCCGCGCCGGCCGGATCGAGGCCCGGCGCAGTCCGCGCGAACCGCTGGACGTGCTGGTCCAGCACCTGGTCACCGTGGCGCTGGGCGGCGGCTTCCGGCCGGACGAGTTGCTCGCCGAAGTGCGCGGCACCGTCGCCTACGAAGACCTCGGCGCGGAGAACTGGCAGTGGTGCCTGGACTTCGTCCGCCAGGGCGGGCCGTCGCTGACTGCGTATCCGGACTACCACCGCGTCGTGCCCGACGAGGCGGGCGTCTGGCGCGTGCCCGACGCGCGGCTGGCCCGTCGCCACCGCGTCAACATCGGCACCATCGTCAGCGACGCGTCGATCAGCGTGCAGTACCTGAGCGGCGGCAAGCTGGGCAGCGTCGAGGAGAGCTTCATCGCGCGCCTGAAGCCGGGCGACGCGTTCATGTTCAGCGGCCGGCTGCTGGAGCTGGTGCGCGTCGAGCAGATGACGGCGCTGGTGCGGCGCGCCACCTCGGGCCGCGCCGCCCTGCCGCGCTGGAACGGCGGCCGCATGCCGCTGTCGAGCACGCTCGCCGACGCGGTGCTGGACGAACTGGCCGCGGCCGACGCCGGACGCTTCGACTCGCCCGAGATGCAGTGCGTGCGGCCGCTGATCGACATCCAGCGCCGCTGGTCCGGCGTGCCCGGTCCGGACGTGCTGGTGGCGGAGACGCTCAAGTCGCGCGAGGGCTGGCACCTCTTCCTCCATCCCTTCGCCGGCCGGCAGGTGCACCTGGGCCTGGCCGGGCTGATCGCGTGGCGCGCGGCGCAGCCCGAGACCGGCACCTTCTCCATCGCGCTGAACGACTACGGCATCGAGCTGCTCAGCGCCAAGCCCATCGACTGGGCGCAGCGGCTGCCGTCGCTGCTGACGCTGCCACCGATCGACACGCTGCTGCGCGAGGTGCTCGCGAGCCTGAACGCCACCGAGCTGGCGCGGCGGCGCTTCCGCGAGATCGCGCGCATCGCCGGCCTGATCTTCCAGAGCCACCCGGGCGAGCGGCGCGGCAACCGACAGCTGCAGGCCTCGGCGACGCTGTTCTTCGAGGTGTTCCAGCAGCACGATCCAGGCAACCGCCTGCTGGCGCAGGCGGAGCGGGAGCTGCTGACGCAGGAGCTGGATGTGCGGCAGCTTGCCGCGGCGCTCGAGCGCATGGGCCGGCAGACGCTCCAGATCCATGCGCTGAAGCAACCGACGCCGCTGGCGTTTCCGCTGATGGTGGAGCGCTTCCGCGAGAAGCTCAGCAACGAGCCGCTCGGCGACCGCATCGCGCGCATGGTGTCGGAACTGGAACGCAGCGCCGGCGGCGATGCGGTCGGGACCGCGCGCGAGCCCGCGGAGCGCGCGCTGGCGGTGTTCGCGAAGAAGGATTCGCCGCAGTTTGCGGTCGAGGCGGTGCGGGAGTCGCTCGCGTTGGAGACGCGTGGCGAGGCACCCGCGAAACGCCGCGATACCGGCCGCAGGAGAAGACGATGACGGACGCCGATCCGCGGTCGGGCGCGCTCACGGTGACGTTGGCGGACGAGCGCGTCGACCTGCTGCCGGGGCGGGCGCTGTGGTGGCCGGCGACGCGCACGGTGTTCGTCGCCGACGTGCACCTCGGCAAGGCCGCGAGCTTCCGCGCGATGGGCCAGCCGGTGCCGTCAGGGACGACGCGCGACAACCTCGACCGCCTGAGCGCACTGATCGACGCCCTGGGCGCCGCGCGGCTCGTCGTGCTCGGCGACTTCCTGCATGCGGCCGCGGCGCAGCAGCCGCTGGTGCTCGATCCCGCGCACCACTGGCGCGAGCGGCACGCGGACGTGAACTGCCTGCTGATCCGCGGCAATCACGACAGTCGCGCGGGCGATCCGCCGCCGTCGCTGCGCTTCGAGATCGTCGACGAACCGCATCCGATGGGACCGTTCGCCGCCTGCCACCATCCGCGCCGCGTGGCCGATGCCTACGTGCTCGCCGGGCATCTGCATCCGGCGATGACCTTGCGCGGGCGGGCGCACGAGCATCATCGGCTGCCGTGTTTCTGCGAATCCGAGGGATTGATGATCCTGCCCGCGTTCGGCGCGTTCACCGGCACCACCTTGGCCGGGCTGCCCGAAGGCTCACGCTGTCACGCGATCGGCGGCGGCGCCGTGTGGCCGGCGAATGAGCAGTCGCGGAAGTCGACCTTCAGCCGCGTCAGAGATTGAAGCCCCCGACGTCGGTGTGGAAGTCACCGACTTCCGTCCACTCGTTGAGGTCGGCGGGCACGGCGAAGCGCGCCGACAGCGCCTTCGCGGCTTCCTCCGCCGAGGCAAAGGAATCCCCCCACGGCATGCTGTCGTGTTTCACGCGCCAGCGCCGCGACAGCCGCGGCTTGATCGTGAACGTGCCGTCCAGGCTCTGGAAAACGTATGAGACGGTATCGAGATCCATGCTGAGCTCCGGGTCGTCTCCGGGTGGCCTCCGGATCGGCGACCCTAGCGCATCGAGCGGCAACTGTCATGCCCAAGTCGCCGGAACAGGTCGCGCCGCAGGGTAAAACGGCGATGGGACGGGGCAGCCGCCCTTCAGTCGCCCCTCAGCCGCCCCTCAGCCGCCTTCCGCCACCGGCGGGGCGCCATGTTCCGGGTTCGCCAGTGCAAGGCGCCCGGCCGCGCTCAAGGCATCGGCCTTCTGCGCGGCGGAGAGGTCGCCGCGGCGTTCGGCGTCGTCGAGCAGGCGCACATGGCTGTCGCTGTGACCGCCGGCCATCCCGGCCGCGCGAACGGATCTCGAGGTCCGGCCGTCGGGCCGGGCCAGGAGCAGGCGGGCGGCCGACGCGCTGTCGAGGACCTCGGCCTCGAGGCACTCGTTCAGCAATCGTTCGAAGCTCATCAGCTGGCGCTGTGCGGCGATCCTGCGCCAGCCGGCGCGCCTCGTGGTGTCCAGGTGCGGATATTCCGCCGCGACGGCCTGCGTCAATCCATCGACGTCGACCGTCGCGTCGAGGATCTCGACAAGATCGGTGGCTGGCAGGACGCCCAGGCGATTCAGCTCGCCCAGCCGGCGGAACAGCTCCGAGAGCCGGCGGGTGTCGGTATTCGCCGCCGCGCGGGCGAGTTCGCATTGCCTCGTGCGCGGCGACTGCGAGAGCAATCCGTCGCGCAGGCTGCTGTGCGGCAGCAGGTGCTCCTGGATGGCGACGGCCCAGGCCTCCACCAGGGCGAGTACCACGGCCGCATCAGACCCGCGCGGATCGCGCCGCAACGCGGCGTGCCACGCGGACCATCCGTCGCGGTCGAGACCGAGCATCAGGCGCCTGGCGTCCTGATCGGGCATCCGCTGTGTCTGCCACAAGGCGAGGATTTCGGCGTACCAGTCCGCGATGTCCGTGGGCGAGCCCTTCATGACAGTCTGTAGCGAGAAGGACAGGCGAGGCGGCGGCCGGCCATGGACCGTCCCCGTGATGATCCTGCCTTGCTGCTCCGCGCTGAGCCCACCCGGGCCCTGGCACCGCCGGAGTGCGGCGAGGAACTGTCTGGCCTCGCCGCAGTAGCCGTCGATGAACACCGGCCCCAGGCCGAGGCCGGCCCGCGTCGGTGTGCCGCCGCCGAGCAGCCGGGTCACCTGTTCAGCCGACAGCCGGCCGTCCCGCAGCGCAGGCGCCAGCGCGTCGAGGAAAGCCGCCGCGCAGCGATGCCCGTGACCGTTGGCCAATGGCGGCAGGACGTCCTCCTTGCGCCAGAGGATGGACAGGGCCTCGTCCGCCGTCAGCCCCTTGCCGATGCCGCCCAGCACGCCGGCGGCGATCGCGTGGACCCGTCCGGCATCGCCGAGGCAACTGGCCCAGGTCAGGCATCGTTCGTCGTGCCATTGCCTGGGCTTCGCCGTCAGGCTCTGCCAGACGATCGCCTTGCCCAGGCTGTCGACGTTGCCCGCCACCAGCCCATGACGCCAGGCCAGGACGCAGGCGGCGGCGATCCTCGCGGCCACGTCCGGCTGCTGCGTCAGGGCCTGGTCCGCCATCCAGCGCGACATCGCGTCGTCGTCCAGCCGTTGCAGCAACGCGGCGGCGACGCGGGACGAGCAGACCCAGGCGGCAGGTAAGGCCATCAGTTCAGCGGAAGGCGACGACTCGATGACCGTGAGCGCCACCCGTTCCCGCTCGCGGGTCGTCAGTCGGGAGCGGCGTCCCTCGGCCTGATCGATCAGCGCCAGATCGGCCGCGCGCACCGAGGTCTCCTGCCGATCGGGCCCGACGATGCGGACCCATTCCTGCGCATCGATGCGCAGTTGCCGTGATGACGGCCCGGGCAGCCGCATGGTGACCGGCGCGGCCTCCGTCGCACCGTCGGCGGGACGTCCCGCTTGCCACAAGGTCTGACCCAGCAGGGTGGCGTCGCCGCGCACGCCGACCGTTCCTGTCACCGCGTCCGGCGCAAGGACGCAGGATTCGGGGATCCGCACCCCCAGCCTCCGTGCCAGCCCGGCCGCCCGCGCTTTCAGCAGGCCCGCGTCGGCAGGGAGACCGTCCGGACCGGCGGCACCGATCTCGCTCAGCAGACGGCGCGCCAAGGCCCGGCAGACAGCGGCCTCCGTCACCTGCGGGGCCGCGCGATGAAGGAAAAGAGCAGCTCGCATGTCGTGCGCTGCGGAGCAGTCCCATGACGCCGGATACGACGGCGGCTTGCCGGGAAGCATGGCCAGCGCGGAGGTCGCATACGCCACCAGCCGGGCGACGCAGTCCGCCTCATGCTCGTCCACGTCCTCCACCTGGTCGGGAAACCGCTTGACCATGAGACAGAGCGCGAGGTGCTCGCGTGCCATCGACTCGAGGAGCGCCTGCCTGGTGCTGGCGAGTTCGTCGGCAAGCGGCGTGGTGCCGGAGCCCGGGGGACCCGCGAGGTCCAGCGGCGCAGGGATCGTCGTGTCGTCGATCGCTGCGGCGATCTGGCTCGCGGTGGTGCTGGTGGGGAGCATGCAGGTCCTCGAGGCAGGGCAGGCCTCAGTCGTCCCGGTGAGGGCCAGGTTCGCGTGGCACGTGGAGATGCCGTGCGGAGGCAGCATGCGGTGACGGCATGCGGCAGCGAGGAGCGAGGGCCGCGCCGCTTGCCCGGCCTGGACGCTTCGGTGGAAGGCTCAGGCGCCGGCGGCCGCCGGCGGCGAGTCGTGTCGCGGGTAGATCGCGAGGGCATGACGTCCGGCCGCCTGCAGGGCCTCGGTCCTCTGCGCGGCGGACAGGTCGCCACGGTGCACGGCGTCGTCGAGCATCCGTCGATGAATGTCGGTGTTCCCACCGGCGCACCCCGCCGCCCGCACCGATCGCGAGGTCTGGCCGTCGGGCCGCGCCAGGAGAAACCGTGCGGCCGACGCGCCATCGATGATCCGGGCGCGGAGGCACTGGTTCATCAATCGTTCGAAGGTCGCCAACTGCCGTTGCGCAATCGAACGGATGAGTGCCGGGTGCGGGATGAGGTCGACCAGAGGCTCCTCCGCCACATCCTCCGCCATCCCTCCGGTATCCAGCGTGGTGTCGAGGATCAGGCGCAGGTCGGCTTCCGGCAGGACGCCTCGGCGTTGAAGCCGACCCAGTTCCCTGAACGCGGCGGAGAGGCAATGCGAATGGCGAGCGGCCGATGCGCGGGCGAGTTCGCTTCGTTCCCCGTCGGGCGCTCGCGAGAGCAGCCCGTCGCGCAGCGCCTCGCACGGCAGCAGGCCCGCACGGATGGCACTGTCCCAGGCCCGCACCAGGGACAGGACGGTGGAGACATTCGACGTGTCCACGGGATGCCGGAGCGCCGCGTGCCACACGGACGATCCGCGGTGGTCGAGACCGAGCATCAGGGAGCGAGCGTCTCCGGCGCTGATCCGCTTGTCGCGCCACAGCTTGAAGATCGCACCGAACCAGTGGGCGATGTCCGCGGTCGACCCCGTCACGATGGGCCGGGACGGCGTGCCGCTGTCCAGCAGTTCGGTCGCCTGGACGGCCGACAGCCGGCCGTCCCGCAACGCAGGCGCCAGCGCGTCGAGGAAGGCTGCGTTGTACCGGTGCCCGTGCCGGTGAGCCGGCGAGGGCCACTCGTCCTCCTCGCCCCGGAGAACGGGCCGTGAGGGCTCGACGTCGTCCTCGCGCCAGAGGATGGACACGGCCTCGTCCGCGGTCAGCCCCTTGCCGATGCCGCCCAGCACGCCGCCGACGAGGTCGCGGACCCGTCCGGCATCGCCGAGTGAACGCGCCGCGGTCAGGGATCGGTCGTCCGCGTGGCCGCTGGCGCGTGCATTCAGGCTCTCCAGGACGACCGTCCTGCCGAGTCGATCAGCGCTGACGGCCACGAGCCCATGACGCCAGGCGTCGACGCCGCTCGCGGCAATCCGCCGGGCGATCTCCGGTTGCTCCGTCAACGCCTGGCGCGCCACCCATTGCGACATCTCATGGTCGTCCAGCCGCTCCAGCAATGCGGCCGCGACACCGGACGTGCAGACCCAGGCGGCGGGAAAGACCCGCAGGTCGGCGGATGACGACGCGTCAATGGCGGTGAGCGCCACGCGCTCGCGTGCATGGGCGCTCAGGCGGGACCGAACACCCTCGGCTTGATCGATCAGCGCCAGATCGCCCACGCGCACCGAGCGTTCCATGCGGGCGGGTCCAGTGATGCTGACCCATTCATCGCCTTCGATGCGCAGTTGCTGCGACGTCGACCCCGGCAGGGGCGCGATGACGATGGCGGCCTGCGGAGCGCCCGCTGTGGCCCGGGCCTCGCGCCACAGCGACCGGGCCGACAGGACGACGTCGCCGTGAGCGTCGCCGTGGGCGTCGGCGCCGCGCCGCAGCTGCCGCGCCAACGCCCGGCAGACCGCCGCTTCCGTCAATCGCGGCGCCACGCGGCTCACGAAGCGTTCGGCTTCCATGGGGGCATCCAGCTTCCGCTCCCATGCGGTGGCAGCCACCGGCGGCTCGGCCGACGGCGACGCCAGGCGCTCATTCGCATAGACCACGAGCCTCTTGAAGCAATGCGCTTCGTACTCGTGCGTTCCCGGTCTGTCGGGGAACGCCTTGACCTCGGGGCAGAGCGCGAGATGGTCGCGTGCCATCGATCGGAGGAGTGCGTCCCTCGTGGTCGCGAGTTGGCGCGCCAGCGGCGTGGGATCGATCGTGGTGGGGCGCGCGCCGTCGAAGCGGGCATCGATCGTTGCGTCGTCAATCGATGCGTCGTCGATCGATGCGGCGACGAGGCTCGCGGGGCTGCGGAGGGGGAGCATGCAGGTCCTTGCAGTCGGGGCGGGCTCAGTCGCTCCGACAGCAGCCGGGTTCGCGTGCCATGGGCAGGGGCGCATGGTGCGAGAAGCGAATCAGCGCAGGGCGTCCGCCTTCCGCTCATCCGCCGTCCGGTCGTCCTCGTTCCGGGGCTCGCTCTTCCGATGTTCGTCCGTCCGGTCCTCGTCCGTCCGACCCTCGTCCATCCGACCCTCGTCCGTCCGGGGATGCGGCCGCGTGAACAGCGGCAGCACCGCGAGGATCAGCAGCGCCAGCAGCATGCTGAAGACGGCCGTCGCCTCGCGGCCCAGCCCGCAGGCGATGCCGATGGCGGCTGTCATCCAGATGCTGGCGGCGGTGGTCAGGCCGTGGACCTGTTCCTCGTCCTTCAGCTTGAGGATGGCCCCCGCGCCGAGGAAGCCGATGCCGGCGATGACGCCCTGCAGCACGCGGCTCATGTCGGCCAGCGCCATGCCGCCTTGCTGCGGCACCAGCACGAAGAGCGCCGCCCCGAGCGACACCAGCATGTGCGTGCGGATGCCCGCCGCCTTGCCGTGGTGCTCGCGCTCGTAGCCGAGGATCCCGCCCAGCAGCGCCGCCAGCAGCAGGCGCACGGCGATGCGCGTGATCTGCGCGACGTCGGGCACGTCGGAAAACTCGGACCGCACGGTCTCGATGACTTCGTCGGTCCAGGAGGCGCCGGCGTTCGAAGCGGCGTTCGAAGCGGCGTTGGCCGTTGCGCTTGCAGCGGCGGTGGCACTGGCGGCGGCACTGGCGGCGCTCATGGCGACTCTTTCTCGGCGGGCTTCGCGACCGGTCCCGTGTCGGCGCCAGTGGCATGCCTGGCTTCCAGTGCGCTTTCCAGGGCCGCCTCGCGCGCCGCTTCGGCCTCCGCCTCGACCGCGTCGAAGTCGTAGCCCTCGGCCGCATGCAGCTGCCACGCGCCGCCGCCGGTGAGGCGCAGCACATGCGTGTGATGCTGCAGCACTGCGTGGCGGTGCGCGATGCTCACCAGCGTGACGCCGTCGCGGCACAGGCGCTCGTAGAGACGGCGCTCGTTGCAGCTGTCCAGCGCGCTGGTGGCCTCGTCGAGGATGACCATCTTCGGCGTGCGCACCAGCACCCGCGCGAAGGCCAGCCGCTGCTGCTCGCCCATGGACAGCAGCTTCTCCCAGTCCTGCGAGGCGTCCAGGCCGCCGACGCGGTCGGCGAGCTCGGGCAGGCAGACCTCGTCGAGGATGGCGCGCAGCGCGTCGTCGTCGAGCTCGGTCGTCGTGTCCGGATAGATCATCTGGCTGCGCAGCGTGCCGGGCTGCAGGTAGGGGCGCTGCGGCAGGAAGAAGACGTCCTCCAGCGGCGGGTGTTCGATCGTGCCTTCGCCGCTGCGCCACAGGCCGGCGATCGCGCGCAGCAGCGAGCTCTTGCCGCAGCCGCTGACGCCGGTGATCAGCAGGCTCTCGCCGGGCTTGAGCGCGACGTCGAGCTTCTCGATCAGCAGCCGGTCGAACTGCGGCGTGTAGAGCGTCAGGTCGCGCAACGCGAGCTGGTCGGCGTGTTTCGTCTCGATCTTCTCGCGGGCGCGTTCGTCGCGGGGCTTGCGCTTGTGCATGACCTCGGAGAGCGCATGCAGCCGGTCGATGCCGGCGACGAAGCGGCTGAGGCTCTCGAAGTTGTCGACGATCAGCGAGACGGCGGTCAGCACCGCGGCAAAGGCGCCGGCGGCCTGCACGGCCGCACCGACTTCCAGGTCGCCGGACAGCACGCGCTCGGCCAGGATCACGGCGGGCACGACCAGCGTCAGCTGGCTGAAGCCGCGCTGGAAGAGGTTGAGCGCGCGCTGCTTGCGGATCAGCTTCCAGTAGTTCTGGTAGACCGACTCGAAGCGGCTCTCGATGTGGGCGCGTTCCTGCGGCTCGCCGCGGTAGAACGCGATGGATTCGGCGTTCTCGCGCAGGCGCATGAGTCCGAAGCGGAAGTCGGCCTCGCGGCGCAGCTGCCAGAAGTTGAGCTGGATCAGCGGCGAGCCGAAGACGTAGAGCGCGAGGAAGGTGCCCACCGTGGCATAGACGACGAGGAAGGCGACGAGCAGCTTGGACAGCGACCACAGCACCGCGCAGAAGGCCACCAGCTGCATCGCGGAGCCCAGCATCAGCAGCATGAAGTGGGTGGAGCGGCCGGTGAAGGTGTTGATGTCCTCGGAGATGCGCTGGTCGGGGTTGTCGATGTCGCCCGCCGCGCCGGCACCGATCTCGTAATATTTCCGGCCGTCGAGGTAGCCGTCGAGGAACTTGCCGGTGAGCCAGCGTCGCCAATGGTTGGAGAAGGCGTCGCGCATGTAGTAGTAGAAGGCGTACACCGGCACCGCGAAGCCCAGCACGATCAGGCTGTCGCGCACGGCGTGCCAGAAGCGCGCGTGGTTGCGTTCGGCGAGCGCGGAGGTCATCTCCCCGGTCTTGTTGTTGAGCATGACGGCGAGCTGGGTCTCGCAGAGCATCAGCACGATCATCAACAGCAGCAGGCCCCAGGCGGCCTTGCGCTGGTCGCCGAGCCAGTAGGGTTTGGCGATCTGCATGAACTGCCGCCAGGCGGCGGCGGACAGGCGCGGCGGGCGGCGGCGCTTGTGCTTCTTCCTGGGGGCGACCGGAGGCGCGGGCGGGCTGGTCGAGGACGACGAGCGCGGGCCCGAAGAGGCGGACGGCGGCAGGTCCGTCGCGGGGGAGGAGGGAGAAACCATGAGGGCTGGACCGAGTCTGCCGAGGATGGTTCGACAGTAGCTCCGGTGGCTCATGGGGCGGGTAGGACGGGGCCTACTGCGGGTGACGGAGGGAGGCGCGAACGCGACGCCTCCCTGAGGCGCCCGTCACGGCATGAGCTTCGACACCGCGTACGCGAGGCTGCCGGCGGCGGCGGACGAGCTGAGCGCGGCGCGGGCGCACCACTTGAGCAGCCGGAGGTCCGAGGCCTGACCGCTCATCTTGATGCGATCGTCGACGGTGGCGATCACCGAGTCGAGCATTTCCTTCACGTTGATCCTCGCGCGATCGAGCGTGGCATCGAATTCTTTCCTGGACTTCTCGTGCATGTCATGCAGTTCCTGCTTGAACTCGTGCCGACAAGCATTGAGTTCAGCCTTGAACTCGAGGCGTTGGGCGTTCATCTCGAGACGCACCGTGTTGATCTCCTTTGTGAAGTCCTGGCGTTGGTCGTTGAGCTCCTTCCTGAAGACTTCCTGATCTTTCCGAATCGAGGTGAAGCCTTCCTGCATTTGCTGGCGGAGCTTGTGAGTCTCGGCGGAGAGCAGGTCGAGCCGATACATCACGTGATGGAGGTCGGGCTGAGCGTTCGGGATCGGCGTGACGTTGGTGATTTGCGGGGAGTGAGGGTGCATGCGTCTACTCCAGACATGCGGTGAGAGGAGCCGCAGATGCTAGGAGTGATCGGACACCAAAGGCGTGGCGCCAATGCCGAATCTGATGGTTGTTTGACCAGCCTCAAAGAACCTGCTCGCGTCCCCCGCGAGGGGGATTCCAGGCGTAATGAGGGGGTCAGGCCGCCGCGATCTTCGCCAGCGACTTGCGGATCGCGGCCGCGTCGCGCAGGCGCTGCGCGGAGCCGTCGGCATCGAGCAGGATGACCGTGATGGTCTGGCCGCCGCTCTTCATGCGCATCGCCAGACAGCGACCGGCTTCCTCGGTGTAGCCGGTCTTGGACAGGCGAATGTCCCAGCCCTTGGCACCGACCAGGTGGTTGGTGTTGCGCAGCTCGCGCGGGCGGCCGTTGACCTCGACCTCGCTGGACTTGTCGCTGCTGATGCGCGCGATCACCGGGTAGCGCGACGCGGCGGCGGCGATGCGCGCGACCTCGGCGGCCGTCGAGGTGTTGTTGGGCGACAGGCCCGTCGGGTCGGCCAGCGCCGTGTGCGACAGGCCCAGCGCGCGGATCTTGGCGACGACGGCCGCCTCGTAGGCCGGCAGGCCGCCGGGGAAGTGGCGAGCCAGCGCCGACGCGGCGCGGTTCTCGGACGAGATCAGC
Source organism: Mitsuaria sp. MSU3D (assembly GCF_056867975.1). Taxonomy (NCBI): domain Bacteria; kingdom Pseudomonadati; phylum Pseudomonadota; class Betaproteobacteria; order Burkholderiales; family Sphaerotilaceae; genus Roseateles; species Mitsuaria sp. MSU3D. Next base: position 761,895 of record NZ_CP200314.1, read on the forward strand.
GCCAGCTCCAGCGCCGCTTCGCGGGTCATCGTGGCGCCGACGCGCACGCGCGACTTGCTGTGCTTGAGGCGGTCGACGTCGGCGTCGTCGATCTTGATTTCCTCGTTCATGTCCTGCTTCGCGTCCAGCACGACCATCGCCGTCATCAGCTTGGTCAGCGAGGCGATGGGCACGACGGTGTCCGGCTCCTTGGCCATCAGCACGCGGCCGGTGTCGTCGACGACCAGCATGTGGCGGGCGTTGACGGGGAGCTTCATCAGCGGCTCGTCGGACGGCGTGGGCGCGACGACGGTGCCGGGCGACTTGGCGATCAGGGGCGAGGAGGCCGTCGGCGCTGTCGGCGCCGGTGCGGAGGCGCCCGCCGGCGCCGGCGTCACGACGCCGTTGGGGCTGATGGCCGCGGTGGTGGGGGCGGTCGTGGGGACGACGACCTCGGGGTCGTCGCTGGCGGCCTGCACGATCAGGCAACCGCAGGTGAGGATCAGCGCCGGCAGCGCCAGCTTCCAGTTGGTATGGGCGAGGGTGCGGAGAACGGTGTCGCGGATCGTCACGGCGGTCGGGCGGGGCTGGCGGGCTGGGTCCGGGAACTTGTCCGGAGATCTTCCGGCAAGCGCGGGGTCAGGGTTTGACCGTCGCGGAGTTTAAGTTCTTCGCGTCGGACCGCCATCCGGGCTTGCCGTAACGTGCGTTACGCGCGGGCGACTGCACGACGTTTGCAGCCTGTCTTCAGCAGCTCTGACGCGGTGTTCGCAGGTCATGAAAGCTTGAGTCACCGATGGGGGGAGCTCAGTCCCAGGCCTTGCGCAGCTTCGCGGCGACGTCCATCGCCGGCTTCACGAGCTCTGGCAGCGGCACCTGCGCCTGATTGGCGGGGCCGACCTTCTCGAAGTGGCGAACCACCTTGCCGGGCAGGAAACGCGACACGCTCGCATAGAGGTGCCGATCGCCGTTGCGCGTCTGCTGCGTCACGTAGAAGCGCTGCGGCACCATCACCGCGAGGTGGTCCTTCGCGCGCGTCATCGCGACGTAGAGCAGCCGCCGCTCCTCCTCGATCTGCGCCTGCGCGCCCGTGCTCAGGTCCGACGGCATGCAGCCGTCCACGCAGTTCAGCAGGTACACCGCATTCCACTCCTGGCCCTTGGCGGAGTGGATCGTCGACAGGATCAGGTAGTCCTCGTCCTTCAGCGGTACGCCCGACTCGTCGCTGCTCGCGTCGGGCGGATCCAGCGTCAGCTCCGTCAGGAACCGCTCCCGCGACCCGTAGCCCTGCGCAATGCGCGTGATCTGCTCCAGGTCGGACAGGCGCACCGGCGCATCGTCGTAGAGCCGCTCCAGATGTGGCGCGTACCACTGCACCGCCTCTTCCAGATCCATCGGCCAACTGGAGCCTGAGATCAACTGCAGCATGAGTTCGCGCAACGCCGTCCAGGAGGACGCCGCGGCGCGTGGCGGCTCGAAATCGCGCAGCGCCTGCGCCGGATCGGCCGCGGGGGTCATCGCATCGAGCAGCCGTCTCGCGCTCGCGGGACCGAAGCCCGGCAGCAACTGCGCCACGCGGAAACCCGCCAGCCGACCGCGCGGGTTCTCCGCCCAGCGCAGCACGCTCAGCACGTCCTTCACATGCGTGCTCTCGAGGAATTTCAAGCCACCGAACTTGACGAACGGGATGTTGCGTCGCGTCAGCTCCAGCTCCAGCGGCGCCGCGTGGCTCGAGGTCCGGAACAGCACCGCCTGCTTCGTCAGCTTCAGCCCTTGCTCGCGGCGCTCCAGCACCTTGTCCGCGACCCATTGCGCCTGTCGCGCCTCGTCGTCGACAGTGACCAGGTGCGGCAGTTCGCTCGAGGTCTTGTCGGTCCACAGGCGCTTCTCGTGGCGCTCCCGGGCCATTGCGATGACGGCGTTGGAGGCATCCAGGATGGTCTGCGTCGAGCGGTAGTTGCGCTCCAGCGCTACCACGCGCGCGGGCGGGTCGAACTGCGCCGGGAACTCCAGGATGTTGCGCACCTCCGCCGCGCGGAACGAGTAGATCGCCTGCGCGTCGTCGCCGACCACCGTCAGCCGGTCCCCGCGCGGCTTGAGGCGCTTGAGGATCGTCGCCTGCAGCCGGTTGGTGTCCTGGTACTCGTCGACCAGCACGTGCTGGAAGCGCTCGCCGAGCTCCGCGGCCAGCGTGTCGTCGCTCATCAGCTCCGACCAGTAGAGCAGCAGGTCGTCGTAGTCGAGCAGCTGCTGGTGCTGCTTCTCCTCGACGTAGGCCTTGAACAGGTGCTTGAGCTCGTCATGGACCGCGAAGCACCAGGGGAAGTGCTCCTGCAGCACCTGGTCCAGCCGCGCCTCGCTGTTGACGACGCGCGAGTAGATGTTCAGGCAGGTCGCCTTCAGCGGAAAGCGGTCGGTGGTCTCGGCCAGGCCGAGCGCCTGACGCTGCAGGCCCATCAGGTCCTCGGCATCCGCGCGGTCGAGGATGGTGAAGTTGGGCGCGAGGCCGATGCGATGCGCGTACTCGCGCAGCAGCCGTGCGCCGACGCTGTGGAAGGTGCCTGCCCACGGGAAACGCGGCGGCGCCTGCGTCACGCGCAGGCCGAGCGCGCGATGCAGCACGCGGCCCGCGCGGCGTTCCATCTCGCCGGCGGCGCGGCGCGAGAAGGTCAGCAGCAGCAGCCGTTGCGGATCCGCGCCGGATTGGATCAGGCGCGCCACGCGCGACGCCAGCGTCTTCGTCTTGCCCGATCCCGCGCCGGCGATCACCAGCAGCGGTCCGTGGCCCTGTGCGCCTTCATCCAGGCCATGCTCGACGGCGGAGCGCTGCTCGGGATTCAGATCGGCGAAGACATCGGCGGTGGACATGGCGCCGGATCATAAGCTGTATGCAAACCCAGTCATTCCCCGCGTTCGCGGTAGGCGGAATGCGCCTTGCCCATGATGGGACATGCTTCAGATCCTCGTCATCCTCAGCGCGCTGTCCATGCCCCTGGTGGCCTGGGCGTCCCAGCGCGGCGTGTTCGGGCCCGACAACGGCGCGATCTCCGACCGCTTTCCGACCCTGCTCGTCGCCGACGGCTACGCGTTCTCGATCTGGGGGGTGATCTTCCTGCTCGATCTCGTATTTGCCGCCTGGCTGCTGCGCGGCCAGCCGGTCCCGGACAGGGAAGGGCATCGCGACTCGCATCGCTGCCACTGGCTGGTCATCGTCGGCTTCGCGTTGACCGCGAGCTGGATGATCGTGTTCTCGCAGCAATGGTTCGGTCTGGCGCTTGCCGTCATCTGGGCCGCGCTGGCGAGCCTGCTGTGGGCGCTGATGCTGGTCGCGCGGGCGATGCCGCGCGGCGCGCAGTCCTGGCTCGCCGTGTTCCCGCTGGCGCTGCATGCGGGCTGGTTGTCGCTGGCCGCGTTCCTGGACACCGCGCAGACGGTCGTCGCCGCGCAGATGCTGCCGACGCAGGACCAGTTGCCCTGGACGCTGGTGCTGTGGGCCCTGGCCGCGTTGCTGCTGCTGGTCGCCAACGCGCGTCTTCACGCGCCGGGCACCGGCCCCGCCGCGCTCGGTTATGCCGGCGCGGCGGTGTGGGGCCTGGTGGGCGTGTACGTGAAGCAGACCGCCTCGCCGATGAGCGGCTCGGACGGTTCCGCCTGGATCGCGCTGGTGCTGGCCGCGGTGCTCGCGGCGCAGACCCTCTGGCTGCGGATGAGACCTGCCGGTCCCACCGACGGTCTCAGGCCAGGCGGCGCTCGTCCTTCGCGTCGAACAGGTGGGCCGACTCCGCCGCCCATTGCAGGCGAACCGCGTCACCGACATTGAGGTGGGGGTTGCCCGAGACGCGCGCCGTCATCGGGCCCGACGGCGTGTCCACCAGCAGGTAGGTCTCGGGACCGGTCGGCTCGCTCATCTTCAGCACGCCCGGCATGCCGCCCGCGTCCGCGTCGGTCGTCTCGGCCAGCCGGATGTGTTCCGGACGCACGCCGTAGAGCACGCCGCCGGCCGCGTCGATCGACGCCTGCTGCGCCGCGTTCACCGGCAGGGTCACGCCTTGCGCGGCGAGCGCGCCGCCGCCGTTGCGCTCGGCCTGGACGAAGTTCATCGTCGGCGAGCCGATGAACTCGGCCACGAAGCGGTTGGCCGGCCGCGTATAGATCTCTTCCGGCGTGCCGAACTGCTGCACCAGCCCGTCGCGCATCACCGCGATGCGGTCGCCCAGCGTCATCGCCTCGACCTGGTCGTGGGTGACGTAGACCGTCGTGGTCTTGGTGCGCTGGTGCAGCAGCTTGATCTCGGCGCGCATCTCGATGCGCAGCTTCGCGTCCAGGTTGGACAGCGGCTCGTCGAACAGGAACAGCTTCGGATCGCGCGCCAGCGCGCGCCCCATCGCCACGCGCTGCCGCTGGCCGCCGGACAGCTGGCCCGGCTTGCGATCGAGCAGATGGTCGATCTGCAGCATCTTCGCGACGCGCTGCACCGTGGTCTCGCGCTGCGCCTTCGGCACCTTGCGCATCTCCAGCCCGAAGGCGATGTTCTGCGCGACGTTCATGTTCGGATACAGCGCGTAGCTCTGGAACACCATCGCGATGTCGCGGTCCTTGCTCGGCAGGTAGGTGACGTCCCGGTCGCCGATGTGGATCGCGCCCGAGGTCGGGTGCTCCAGGCCGGCGATCATCGCCAGCAGCGTCGACTTGCCGCAGCCCGACGGGCCGACCAGGATCAGGAACTCGCCGGCGTCGATCGACAGGTCGATGCCCTTGAGGATGTCGGCCGATCCGTAGCTCTTGCGGACTTGAGAAATGGCGAGCGCGCCCATGCTTGACTCCTTAACCCTTGACGGCGCCGGCGGTGAGCCCGCGCACGAAATACTTGCCCGCGGCCACATAGACCACGAGCGTCGGCAGCGCGGCGATCAGCGCCGCGGCCATGTCCACGTTGTATTCCTTGACCGAGCTGGACGTGTTGGCCAGGTTGTTCAGCCCCACCGTGATCGGCTTGCTGTCGGCTCCGGAGAACACCACCCCGTACAGGAAGTCGTTCCAGATCGAGGTGAACTGCCAGATCAGCGTCACCACCAGGATCGGCGTGGACAGCGGCACCACGATGCGCCAGAAGATCTGGAAGAACGAGGCGCCGTCCAGCGTCGCCGCCTTGATCAGCTCGTCGGGCAGGCCGGCGTAGTAGTTGCGGAAGAACAGCGTCGTGGACGGCATGCCGGCCAGGATGTGGACCAGGATCAGGCCCCACACCGAACTGGCGATGCCCAGCGTGCCCAGCACCTGGCTCATCGGCAGCAGCACGACCTGCATCGGCATGAACACGCCGAACAGCAGCAGCCCGAACAGCAGCTCGCTGCCGCGGAAACGCCACTTGGTCAGCACGTAGCCGTTGATCGCGCCCAGCGCGGTGGAGATCAGCACCGCCGGCACGACCATCAGCACCGAGTTCATGAAGAAGGGCTTCAGCCCGCCGCAGTCGGTGCCGGTGCAGGCGCTGGTCCAGGCCTTGGACCAGGCGGCCAGCGACGGCGCCATCGGCACGGACAGCAGGGTGCCGTTGCGCACCTCGTCCATGCTCTTGAGCGAGGTGCTGACCATCACGTACAGCGGCAGCAGGAAGAAGAAGGCGAAGACCAGCAGCACGGCCCACAGCAGCATGCGCTGCACGGTCAGGCTGCGGGATCCCCCCGAGGAGGGAGGACCGGAAGGGGAGGTGAGGGTACTCATGTCGCGGCGCTCGCGGTTACTGCTTCGAGCGGAGCTCGGAATAGAGGTAGGGAACGACGATGGCGGCGATCGTGGCCAGCATCACCGTGGCGCTGGCCGCGCCCAGGCCGATCTGGCCGCGCGAGAACGCCATCGTGTACATGAAGGTCGCCGGCAGGTCGGTGGCGTAGCCGGGGCCGCCCGCGGTCAGCGCCATCACCAGGTCGAAGCTCTTGATGGCGATGTGCGCCACGACCATCAGCGTCGAGAAGAACACCGGCCGCAGCGTCGGGATGATGATGCGCCAGTAGATGCGCGGCAGGGACGCGCCGTCGACCTGCGCGGCCTTGATGATGGAGTCGTCGATGCCGCGCAGTCCCGCCAGGAACAGCGCCATCACGAAGCCCGCGGACTGCCACACGCCGGCGATGACGACGCAGTAGATCGCCATGTCCGGGTCGACCAGCCAGCCGAAGCTGAAGTTCTCGAAGCCCCATTGCTGCATCAGGTGCTCGATGCCCAGCCCGGGGTTGAGGATCCATTTCCACGCCGTGCCGGTCACGATGAAGGACAGGGCCATCGGGTACAGGTACACGGTGCGCAGCACGCCTTCGCCGCGGATCTTCTGGTCCAGCAGGATGGCCAGCAGCAGGCCCACGGCCATCGCGCCGCCGATGAACAGCGCGCCGAAGATGCCGAGGTTGGTCAGCGCCAGCCACCAGCGCTCGTTGTCGAACAGCGCGCGGTACTGGTCCAGGCCGACGAACTCGTAGTTCGGCAGCAGCCGCGACGCGGACAGCGACAGGTAGCCGTTCCAGGCCATCAGGCCGTAGATGAAGAGGAAGGAGACGAGGAAGGTCGGCGCGACCACCAGCTTGGGAAGCCAGGGACTGCGGGGGGCTCGGGAAGCGGACATGCGGAGGAGCGGACCTGAGGACGCGCCGCGGAAGGCGCGTCGGGAGAAACGGATCGGGGGCGGTCCGGGATCGGTCCGCCCCCTCGGGGCCAGCGTTCGCTGGTGGCTTACTTCGTCTTCGCGGCGGCCGCCAGTTTGGTCTGCGCGTCCTTGGCCGTCATCTTGTCGCTGTTCCAGAACTGGCTCACGACGTCCTTCATCGCGCCTTCGGCCGCGGCGGGAACCGCCATGCCGTGCGCGATCGACGGCACCAGGGTGCCCGACTTGGCGTCGGCGGCGAAGTCCGTCGCGGACTGCTTGGCGCAGTCGTCGAACTTGTCCATCTTCATCCCGGTGCGCACGGGAATTGATCCCTTGTTCAGGTTGAACAGCTCCTGGAACTCCGGCGACATGATCGCGGTGGCCAGGTCCTGCTGGGCCTTCTCATTGGCGGCGTTCTTCAGCTTGAACAGCGCGAAGGAGTCGATGTTGAAGGTGAAGGCCTTCTGCGTGCCCGGGGCGGCGGCGCACAGCACATCCTTGCCCGGCGTCTTGCCCGCGGCGACCCATTCGCCCTTGGCCCAGTCGCCCATCAGCTGCATGCCGGCCTCGCCCTTGATCACCATCGCGGTGGCCAGGTTCCAGTCGCGGCCCGACGCGTTCTTGTCGGTGTAGTCCTTGATGCGCTTGAAGGTCGTCAGCACCTTCTCCATCTGCGGACCGGTCAGCGTGGCCGGGTCCAGCTGCACCAGGGCCTTCTTGTAGAAGTCCACGCCGCCGACGCCCAGCGCCACCGATTCGAAGGTGGTGAAGTCCTGCCAGTTCTGGCCGCCGTGCGCGACGGGGATGATGCCGGCCTTCTTCAGCGCCTCGGCGGTGACGAAGAACTCGTCCCAGGTCGTGGGCAGCTTGGCGCCCGCCTTCTTCAGCGCCTCGGGGTTGACCCACAGCCAGTTCACGCGGTGCACGTTGACCGGCGCGGCGATGTAGTGGCCCTGGTACTTCATGATGTTGGCGACGACCGGCGGGATCACCTCGTCCCACTTGCCGGCCTTGGCGACGGTGTCGACGTTGGTCAGCACGCCTTCGGCCGCCCATTCCTGCAGCGACGGGCCCTTGATCTGCGCCGCGGCCGGGGCGTTGCCCGACACCACGCGGGACTTCAGCACCGTCATGGCGGAATCGCCGCCGCCGCCGGCCACCGCGAAGTCCTTCCACGTGTGGCCCTGCTTCTGCAGGGTGGCCTTCAGCGCGGTGGCGGCCTTGGCCTCGCCGCCGCTGGTCCACCAGTGCAGGACTTCGACCTCGCCGGCCTGGGCCGCGCCGGCGGCCATCAGCGCGCACAGCGCGGCGGCCTGGGACAGTTGCTTGAGCTTCATCATCGGGGGGGTCTCCATGTCGTCTGGAATTGGGTTTCGAATCACGGTTCGCATCGCGTTTCGTGTCGCGTCCGGCATCACCTTCCGGGCATCGCATCCGGCTCGCGCCGGACGGTGAGTGGGTGCGATGTTGTCATGGGATGTCGGATGAGGCGGGGCGCGTCGCGCCCCTCAGTCGTCGTCCGATCGGAACCGGGCGTCAGAACCAGACTTCGACTTGCGCACCGAAGCTGGTGCCCGAGGTCTCGCCGTCGTAGCCGGCCACGCCGGTCACGTTGCCGGCCGCCTTGTTCCACTTGGCGTGGGTGACATAGAGGCGGAACTCGGGTCGGTCCATCAGCGCCGGGCCGGTGGACAGCGTGGGGGCGAAGGTCACCTTGGTCAGGCGGGCGCGCTGGCCGCCGTCGGGCTTGTACTGCGAGACGCCGGCTTCGGTGAGCAGCTTGAAGTTGCGGGTGACGCCGTAGGACAGGCGACCGCCGACCGACGTGGACACCGTGGCCTTGCCGGCGTTGTCCTTTTCGTTGGCCCACAGCAGCATGCCCATGCCGCCCCAGGCGCCTTGCTGGAAGTTCACCGATTCGACGACGCGGAACTTCTTGGCCGCGGACGTGTCGGTCTGGTTGCCGAAGTTGGAGTTCAGGCCGGTGGAACCCTGCGCGTACTGCACCCACAGCACGTTGTTGAAGTCCGAGCCGAACAGCTTGGCCTGGACATGCTTGGCGGTGAGGCCCCAGCCGTTGGTGCCGCCGGCGAACTGCGACTTGGTGGCGGTGCCGAAGAAGGCCAGCGTGCCGTCGGTGTTGGAGTTGATGTCGACGTACTCGACGTTGCCGCGGTGGGCCGGACGCTGGTTGTTGTCCTTGTCGTTGGTGTAGTACGCGACGCCGAGCTTGCCCGGGCCGACGTTCAGGCCCTTGAAGCCGGCGCCGATGCCGGCCATCTCGGTGAAGTAGGTGTCGACGATGTGCACGTCGCCGCGGCGGCCGCGTTCCTTGCCGGCCCAGACGGTGGCTTCCGGCGCGAAGTCGAAGCCCTTGGCCTCGGCGTACATCTGCGCCAGGCGCAGGTGCTTGGCGTCGTCCGCGTCCGAATGCGGATTGAAGTAGTCCGTCATCAGCACGACCTTGTAGTCGATGCCGTCCTTCTTGAAGCCCTGGGCGAGCTGGAACTCGCCGTAGATGTCGCACTCGTTGCCGAGGCGGTACTTCATGCCGCTGGTGCCGCCGTTGAGGGCGTAGCAGGCGCGGCTGGCGCCGCCGTCCGTGGTGCCGCCGGGGCCGGCGCGGAAGTAGCCGGTGTAGTCCAGGGCATGGGCGGAACCGGCGGCCATCAGCAGGCCGGCGGCGGTCGACAGGGTCGACAGCGTGGTGGTGCGCAAGCGCGAGGTGCGTGTCATGTTCAGTCTCCGGTTGTCTCCGAGCAACGGTGCTCCGGGCGTGCCGCCGTTAATCGGACGTTTATCTTTCTTGCATGCGGGCTGAACTTTAATAATTCATTAATGAATCTATATTGGTGCTTACCACTAGCGTTGTGGTGCACGAAAGGCGGGGAGTTCGGGCGCGTGGCGGCAATGTCGGGCGCCTGGCGTGTGATCGGCGCAGTCTTGGTGCGCGCGGGGCGGCGCCGAGCGCGCAGGTCCGGGGAAGCGATCGCGGTGGCAAGTCCTGCGAGGAAGGACGTGTGATGACCGGCCGGGGCCAGGTCGTGCCTGCGCCAGGGCGGGCGGGGGGGCTCAGGCGGCGAGCGGCAGGCTCATCGAGACGCGCAGGCCGCGCGGCCGGGCCGTCGACAGGACGATGCGGCCGCCGTGGCGCTCGACGATCTCCTTGACGATCGCCAGGCCGAGTCCGCAACCGTTGCCCTCGTGGGTGGCGCGGAAGAAGCGCTCGAAGACCTGCTCCCGCAGGTCCTCGGGGATGCCGGGGCCGTTGTCGGTGACGACCAGCTCCGCGCGGTCGGCGTCGCCGTGCACCTGCACGGTGACCCGGGCGCCGCGGCCGGCGTAACGCAGCGCGTTGTCGACGAGGTTGACCAGCGCCTCGCGCAGCAGCAGCGGGATGCCGGTGACCTCGACAGGGCGGTCCTCCTGCCCCTGTTCGCGCCCCTCTTTCTGCGCTTGCTCTTCGCGGGAGAGGCCGGGGACGGTGAGCGGCTCCTCGAGCTGCGAGGCGGAGGCGCAGTCCGGATCGCTGTCCGGACCGTCGTAGCCCAGGTCCACGTTCTGCTGGAGCGCGCGCGGCACGAGTTCGGCGGTGACCTCGCGGGCCAGCCGGCCGAGGTCGAAGCGCACCGGCGTCTGCCGCGTCAGCGACTCCGGCTCGGTGCGCGCCAGCGCCAGCAGCTGGTTGACGAGGTGGGCGCTGCGCGTGGCGCTCTCATGCACGCGGGCGAGACGCACCGTCAGCGGACCGGGGGGCGCTTCGGCCAGCGCGAGTTCGCTCTGGCTCTTGAGCCCCGCCAGCGGCGTGCGCAACTGGTGGGCGGCGTCGCTGATGAAGCGGCGCTGGCCCTGGACGTTGTGGCGGACGGCCTCGAGCAGGTCGTTGATCGCCTGCGCGAGCGAGCGCAGTTCCTGCGGCGCGGCGTCGAGCTCGATGGGGCGCAGGTCGTTGGGCTTGCGGCCCTCGACCAGGCGGCGCAGCCGCGCGATCGGGGCGAGCCCGGCGCCGACGCCGGCCCACACGATCATGCTCATCAGCACGATGAGGATGGACAGCGGCAGCATCGTGTCGATCAGCAGCCGGCGCGCGAGCAGCTCGCGGTTGGCGCTGGAGCGGGCCACCTGCACCAGCATCGTCTGCTGGGCCTTGGGGTTCTCGCCGAACTGCAGGTAGAGCGCGGCGACCCGCACCGGCGAGGCGGTGCGCGACTCCTGCGCGTCGATCTCCCCGTCGTAGAACTGCGCCTGGCCCAGCGGCGCGCTGGCCGGCACCGCGGGCGGGCTGGGCAGGTTGCGGTTGCCGAGGATGAACTTGCCCGGCGGTGAACTGACCGTGTAGAGCAGCTTGTCGCTGGGGTCGGCCTCGAGCACGTCCTGCGCCGCGCGCGGGAAGTCGATCAGCAGTCCGTTGCCCATGGGCTTGACCTGACGCGCGAGCGAGCGCGTGGCCTGCAGCAGCGTGGCGTCGACGGCCTCGTTGGCATAGCGGCCCGCGAGGCGGTAGCTGAACACCGCGCCCGCGAGCCACAGCACGACCTGCGGCAGCAGCAGCCACAGCAGGAGCTGGCGCTTGAGCGAGAAGCGGGACGGCGCCATGGGGAGGGCGTGGAGGGCGCGCGCCCTCAGGCGCGTTCCAGCTCCAGCAGATAGCCCAGGCCGCGCACGGTGCGGATGGCCACCTGCGAGCCTTCGAGCTTGCGGCGCAGGCGGTGGATGTAGACCTCGACGGCGTTGGTCGCCGCGCCGCTATCCACGGGGCTGGCGGCGCCGGCGGCGGTCCCGTTGCGGTCGCCCGACCAGGCCTGGTTGATCTGCTCCTTCGTGATCACGCGGCCCTGGTGCGTGAGCAGCAGGTCGAGCAGGTCGAACTCGCGCGGGCTGAGCTCCAGCATCTCGCCGCGCACCTGCGCGCTGCGGGTCTCGCGCTGCATGCTGAGCTGGCCCAGCTCGGTGCTCGCCTTCAGCGCGCGGCTGCGACGCAGCAGGGCGCGGAGACGCGCCTCCAGCTCGGGGAAGTCGAAGGGCTTGGTCAGGTAGTCGTCGGCGCCGGCGTTCAGGCCGGCGACGCGGTCCTCCAGGCTGTCCAGCGCGGTCAGGATCAGCACCGGCAGCGACGCATCCGTCTGGCGCAGCTGTCTGAGCACCTCGATGCCGCCCACCATCGGCAGGCCCAGGTCCAGCACCACCACGTCGAATTGCTGCTTGGCGAGCAGGTACTGCGCGACCGCTCCGTTGGGCGCGTGCTCCACGGTGAAGCCGCTGGCGCGCATCTGTTCGCACAGGGCGTCGGCCAGGATCGCGTCGTCTTCGGCGAGCAGCAGGTTCATGAATGGAAGATTAACAGCCCGGCCTCTTGCACTGGACTGGGGCAAGCCCGAGGCGTAGATTCGGGGTTGCGTGCCCCGCTGTAGGGCAGTGGCTGACAGGCGGTGACGGCGATGCCGTCTCGCGCAAGGCCCGGTCGATTCGGAATACTCCCCGACATGCAAGCCAGCGACCTCAAACAGACGCTCTGGCGCGTCGTCTACGTCAGAAGCGCCAACCTGCAGAGCAACGGCGATGCGGCGGGACCGTGGCATCCCGACAAGCGACACGTCGAACAATGCGCGCAGGCGATGCGCGCGATGCTCTCGCAGGACGTCGGCATCCAGAGCAACGCGCAGGCGGCGAAGAACGAATCGACCTGGTCGAGTTGAATCGACGTCAGCCGAGCTCGGCCGATCTCCGCTGACCTCGGCCGACCTCGGCCGACCCCGCCCCGGGGTCGCGTGGCACGGTATGGGTGCGGTACCGGCCACCGCATAAGCACAGACGAATTTCTCGCTTCGGTCCGCGCGGCCGGACAGGAACACTCGGCGTCATCGCGCATTGCCGCCCCCCGAGTGTCTCCTCGCCAATGACCGCTCCCGTGCTGCGGCGTCTCGACGACGCCTCCCCGACTTCCTCCGCCACCCCTGCCGCATCCCCGCTGGCCCAGCTCCTGGGGTCAGGACTTGACCACGTCGTGGAGCAGCTGGCCGCCACGGCCGTGCAGCGCGACCGCGAGGGCGGCCACGCCGCCGAGCAGCGCGAGCTGATCCGCGCCAGCGGCCTGCTCGCGCTGACGATTCCCGAGGCCCATGGCGGCCTGGGCGGCGGCATCCCCGAGTTCTTCGACGCCGTGCGGCGGCTCGCCCGCGTCGACAGCGCGCTGGCCCATGTGCTGGCCTTCCACCACCTGCAGCTCTACGGCGTGTCGCTGTATGGCGGCCCGGCCGCGACGGCGCATGGCGCGCGCCATCTGCGCGAGACCGCCGAGCAGCGCCTGTTCTGGGGCAATGCGCTCAATCCCGCCGACACGCGCTTGACGGCGGCGCGCGACGGCGCCGGATGGCGCCTGGACGGGGTGAAGAGCTTCTGCTCCGGCGCGCTGGGCTCGGACCGGCTGACGGTCTCGGCGACTACGGGCGAGGGCGGCTTCCTCATCGGCATCGTGCCGACGCGGCGCGAGGGTGTGCGCGTCGAGCAGGACTGGGACGCCTTCGGCCAGCGCCAGACGGACAGCGGCACGGTGCGCTTCGACGCCGTCCGGCTGGACGACGACGAGCTGCTGCAGGTGCCGGGCCAGAGCCCGACCCCGCGCGCGACGCTGCGCTCGCAGATCGCTCAGCTGATCATGACCCACCTGTACCTGGGCATCGGCGAGGGCGCCTTCGACGAGGCGCGCCGCTACACGGCGACGCGTGGCCGGGCCTGGTCGGCCTCGGGCGTGTCGCGCGCGGTCGACGATCCGCTCGTGCAGCACCGCTACGGCGACCTGTGGCTGAAGGTGAGGGCGGCGCAGGCCGTGTCGGTCGAGGCGGTCGACCGCCTGCGGCGCGCGCTCGATCGCGGCGAGGCCCTGACCGCGCAGGAACGCGGCGAGGTCGCGGTCGCCGGCGCCGAGGCCAAGGTGCTCGCGCACCGCGCCGGCGTCGAGGTCGGCAGCCAGCTGTTCGAGCTGACCGGCGCGCGCAGCACGTCGGCCGAGTTCGGCCTGGACCGCTTCTGGCGCAACGCGCGGGTGCACACGCTGCACGACCCGGTCGACTACAAGCTGCGCGACCTGGGCCGCTTCTTCCTCGACGGCCGGATCCCCGATCCGACGGCGTATTCCTGATCGAGGAGGTCCCGATGAGCGACCAGAAGAGCACCCCAAAGAGCACCCCAAAGTGCGCCCCAAAGAACGACCCACTGATCCGCCTCGACGGCGTGTCGAAGTCCTTCGCGTTGCCCGACGGGCGGCGTTTCGAGGCCGTGCGCGACGTGAGCCTGTCCGTGCGTCCCGGCGAGATCCTCGGCCTGATCGGCAAGAGCGGCGCGGGCAAGTCCACGCTGCTGCGGCTGATCAACCTGCTGGAGCGTCCCGACGCGGGCCGGGTGCATGTGGCCGGCCGCGAGCTGACCGCGCTGAAGCCGACCGAGTTGCGCCGCGAGCGGCAGCGGCTCGGGATGATTTTCCAGCAGTTCAACCTGCTGCAGAACGCGACCGCGGCGGAGAACGTCGCCTTCCCGCTGCGGCTGCACGCCGGCCGCTCGCGCCACGAGATCGCCGATCGCGTCGCCGAGTGCCTGGCGCTGGTCGGGCTGACCGACAAGGCCGACCAGTATCCGGCGCAGCTCAGCGGCGGGCAGAAGCAGCGCGTTGCGATCGCGCGGGCGCTGGCGCCGCAACCCGACGTGCTGCTGTGCGACGAGCCGACCTCCGCGCTGGATGCCGAGACCACGCGCGAGCTGCTCGCCACGCTGGCCGACATCAACGAGCGGCTGGGCGTCACGATCGTGATCGTCACGCATGAACTCGAGGTCGTGCAGGCGCTGTGCCGACGCGCCGCGGTCATCGCGGAGGGCCGGCTGGTCGAGCAGTTCGACGTCGTCGACGCGACGCGCGTGGCGACCTCGCCGTTGGGACTGGAGCTCGCGCGGCTGCAGCGGCAGGCGGCGAACCTTGCCGCGCTGGACGCCTCGGCGCTGGCGACCTCCGAAGTGATCGCGTCGATCGGACGCCGGGAGGTCCGCCATGCTTGAGAACCTCATCGGGCTGCTGCCCGAGATCTGGACCGCGCTCGGCCAGACGGGCCTGATGCTCGCCATCGGTCTCGGCGCGGCCGTGCTGTTCGGCGGCCCGCTGGGCGTGCTGCTGTTCCTGCTGAGCCCGGGCCAGTCGCTGTCGGGCCATCGCGGCGCGGGCCTGCTGCATCGCCTGATCAACGCGGTGGTGAACACCGTGCGCAGCTTCCCCTTCATCATCCTGCTGGTCGCGCTGGTGCCGATCACGCGCGTGATCGCGGGCACCTCGATCGGGCCGCTGGCCGCCGCGGTGCCGCTGTCCTTCGCCGCGATCCCGTACTTCGCGCGCCTCGTCGAGCAATGCCTGCGCGAGGTGCCGCGCGGCGTCATCGAGGCCGCGCACGCGATGGGCGCCTCCGAGACGCAGATCGTCCTGCGCGTGCTGGTGCGCGAGGCGCGCGCCGGCCTGGTGGGCGCGCTGACGGTGCTGGCGATCAGCTTCCTGTCGTACTCGGCGGTGGCCGGGGTCGTCGGCGGCGGCGGCATCGGCGACCTCGCGATCCGCTACGGCTACTACCGCTTCCAGACCGACGTCATGGTGCTGACGGTCGCGATCCTCGTCGTGCTCGTGCAGCTGATCCAGTTCACCGGTCAGCGCGTGGCGCGACGGCTCGACAAGCGCTGAGCACGCGCTCCTTCGTTTCAGATTCTTCCTTCCCGCTTCTTTCCCTTTCCATCCCTCCCGGACCTCCAAGGACTTCCCGATGATCCTCGCCCGCCGCACCTTGCTGGCCCTCGCGCTCACCGCCGCCGCGCTTTCCTCGCCCGCCGTCCACGCGCAGGACAAGAAGGAGATCACCATCGGCGCGACCGCCGGCTCCAACATCGAGGTGCTGCGCCAGGGCATCAAGCCGCTGCTGGAGAAGCGCGGCTACACGGTCAAGCTGGTCGAGTTCAACGACTACGTGCAGCCCAACATCGCGCTGGCGCAGGGCGCGCTGGACGCCAACTTCTTCCAGCACATCACCTACCTGAACCGCTTCCGCGAAGACCGCAAGCTGGACATCGTGGACGTGGTGCAGGGGCCGATGGCGCCGTTCGGGATCTACTCGAAGAAGCGCAAGAGCCTGGCCGACGTGAAGTCCGGCGACCGCATCACGCTGGCCAACGACCCGGCCAACCTGGCGCACGGCCTGGCGCTGCTGGCCGACCAGAAGCTGCTGACGCTGAAGCCGGGCGCCGATCCGATCCGCGTGACGGAGAAGGACATCGCCAGCAACCCGCTCAACCTGAAGCTGCAGCCCATCGAGGCGGCGCAGATCCCGCGCACGCTCGACGACGCGGAGTACGCGATCGTCAACGGCAACTTCGCGATCTCCAGCGGCCTGAAGCTCACCGACGCGCTGCTGCTGGAGAAGACGCCCGACCACTACATGCTGGTGCTGGCGGTGAAGGGCAAGGACAAGCAGCAGCCGTGGACGAAGGCGCTGGCCGATGCCTTCCGCGCGCCGGAGTTCAAGGCGGTGCTGGTGCAGAAGTTCCCCGGCTACGCGCGGCCGGCGTTCCTGCAATGAGCGCCAGCGGGTTGAAGCCGATCCGTTTCAACGCTTTCGCGATGAACACGGTGGGGCACCAGTCGCCGGGGCTGTGGACGCATCCGCGCGACGAGTCGCATCGCTACACCGACCCGGACTACTGGGTCGAGCTGGCGCGGCTGCTGGAACGCGGCGGCTTCGACAGCGTGTTCCTGGCCGACGTGCTGGGCGTCTACGACGTGCACGGCGGCTCGCCCGACGCGGCCTTGCGCCATGCGGTGCAGGTGCCGCTCAATGATCCGCTGGCACTGGTGCCGCTGATGGCGTCGGTGACGAAGCACCTCGGCTTCGGCGTGACGGTGGCGCTGACCTATGAGCCGCCGTACAGCTTCGCGCGGCGCATGTCGACGCTCGATCACCTGACGCGGGGCCGCATCGGCTGGAACATCGTCACCGGCTACCTCGACAGCGCGGCGCGCAACCTCGGCCACACCGGGCAACGCGCGCACGACGAGCGCTACGACCTGGCGGACGAGTACCTCGACGTCGTCTACAAGCTGTGGGAACTCAGCTGGGAGGACGGCGCGGTCCAGCGCGACAAGGCGGGGCGTGTCTTCACGGACCCGACGAAGGTCCACGCGATCCACCATCGCGGCGAGCACTACCGCGTGCCCGGCGTGCATCTCTGCGAGCCGTCGCCGCAGCGCACGCCGGTGCTGTTCCAGGCCGGCACGTCGAGCCGCGGCCGCGCCTTCGCCGGCCGGCATGCGGAGTGCGTCTTCGTGAGCGGTCCCAGCACGTCCGTGGTGAAGGGCTATGTGAACGGCCTGCGCGATGCGGTCGCCGAGTCGGGCCGCGCGCGCGACGACGTGCTGATCTACGGTCAGGCGCTGATCGTCACCGCGCCGACGAGTGCCGAGGCCCACGCCAAGCACGAGGACTTGAAGTCCCACGTCGACATCGAGGCCGCACTGGCCTTGCTGTCGGGCTGGACCGGCGTCGACTTCAGCCGCTATCCGCTGGACGCCACGATCGACTACCTCGACACCCAGGCGGGGCGCACGGCGCTGGCCTCGTTCAGCAGCGCGGATCCGACGCGTCGCTGGACGGTGGGCGAGGCGGCCGCGTTCATCGGCCTCGGCGGTCGAGGGCCGGTCTTCGTCGGCGATCCGTCGGAGATCGCCGATCAGTTGATCGCGTGGCAGGACGCCACGAGCCTGGACGGTTTCAACCTGGCCTATGCGCTGGCGCACGAGACCTTCCGCGACGTGGTCGATCTCGTGGTGCCGGAGCTTCGCCGCCGCGGCCGCTATCGCCCGGAAGCAGGCGAGGGCGCAGACGTCGCCGACGCACCGAGGACGTTGCGCGCGCGGCTGTTCGGCGCGGGTGACGGCCTCATGCCGACGCACGCCGGGCGTCGTGTCCGCCTCGGCGAGCCGAATGCCGATACCGCCGCCGCGACCCCCTCGACCACCACGACCGCCGACGGTCGGGATCCCCCGCTCACTTCCCTGGACATTCCCCTGACGGAGCCCGTCGCATGACCCGCCACACCGATTCGAAGAACAACAGCCCGACGCGTCGCGATGCGCTCGTCCTTGGCGCGGGCCTCGCCGCCGGACTGGCCGCAGGCCCGTTGCGCGCTCAAGGCGCCGCGGCGCCGAAGGAGCTGAAGCTCGACTACGCCTACTACTCGCCGACCAGCCTGGTGCTGCGCCGCTTCGGCTGGCTGGAGGCGGACCTGGCCAAGGACGGCACGTCGGTGCGCTGGGTGCTGAGCGCCGGCAGCAACCGCGCGCTGGAGTACCTCAACGCGGGCAGCATCGACATCGGCTCCACGGCCGGCCTGGCCGCGCTGCTGGCGCGCGCCAACGGCAATCCGATCCGCGCGCCCTACATCTTCTCGCGGCCGGAATGGACGGCGCTGGTGGTGCGTCCGGACTCCGGCATCCGCTCGCTCGCCGACCTCAAGGGCAAGAAGATCGCGGCGACCAAGGGCACCGATCCCTACCTCTTCCTGCTGCGCGCGCTGCACACGGTGGGCCTGAAGCGCGGTGACATCGAGCATGTCGCGCTCCAGCATGCCGACGGACGCGCGGCGCTGGAGCAGGGCCGCGTCGATGCGTGGGCCGGCCTCGACCCGCTGATGGCGGCGAGCGAGCTCGATGCCGGATCGAAGCTGCTGTACCGCAACGTCGGCTTCAACACCTACGGCTTCCTCAACGTGCGGGAGGAGTTCCTGAACCGCCACCCGCAGACGGTCAAGCGCGTGATCGCGGCCTACGAGCGGGCGCGTGCGTGGACGCTGGCCAACCCGTCGGACGCCGCGAAGATCCTGTCCGAAGAGGCCAAGGTCAGCCTGCCGGTGGCCCTGCTGCAGGTGAAGCTGCGCAGCGACTTCTCGCATCCGCAGCCGTCGGACGAGCATGTGAAGGCGCTGCAGGCGGCGGCGCCGATCCTGAACGCGGAGCAGCTGGTGAAGCCGGGCGTGGACCTGAACCGCACGATCGCGGAGCTGGTCGACACGCGCTTCGCCAACGGCCTGATCAAGGCGTGAGTCCGGAGCGATGAGCGCCGACCCCGACCTCATCGCGCGCGCCGTCTCGTCGCTCGGGCCGGTCTTGCCGGAGCAGGCGCCGGCTCGATCGCGATCAACGCTGACGCAGACGCAGACACAGACGCAGACGCAGACGCAGACGCGGGTCGCGTGGCGATGGCCGACGTGGCTCCTCGGCGCGCTGCCGCCCGTGGCGGTCCTCGCCCTTGCGGAGGCGGCGGTGCGGCTCGGCTGGATCGCGCCCAACCTGCTGCCGGCGCCGAGCGATGTGGCCGCGGCGCTGGCGCAGATGCTGCGCGACGGCCAACTGACGCAACACGTTCTCGCGAGCACCTTGCGCGTGGCGGGTGGCTTCGCGCTCGGCGCGGTGCTGGCGGTGCTGTTCGGCGCGCTGGTCGGCCTCTCGGGCTTGGCCGCAGCCGTGCTGACGCCGAGCTTCCAGGCGCTGCGCGCCATTCCCTCGCTCGCCTGGGTGCCGCTGCTGCTGCTCTGGCTGGGCATCGACGAGGCGTCCAAGATCGCGCTGATCGCGATCGGGGCCTTCTTCCCCGTCTACATGGGCGTGTCCTCGGGCTTCCGCGACGTGGACCGCAAGCTGGTGGAGGTCGCGCGCCTGCGCGGACTCGGCCGCGTGGCGCTCGCGCGCCGCGTGCTGCTGCCCGCCGCGCTGCCGGCGCTGCTCACGGGTCTGCGCAACGGACTGAGCCTGGCGTGGATGTTCATGGTCGCGGCGGAACTGATCGCGGCGAGCCGCGGCCTGGGCTACCTGCTGACCGACGGCCGCGAGACCGGCCGCGCGGACCTGGTGATGGCGGCGATCGTGCTGCTGGCGCTGCTGGGCAAACTGACCGACAGCCTGATGGCCGCGGTGGAACAACGCGCGCTGCACTGGCGCGACAGCTTCGGAGGCCACGCATGAGCCTGTTGACCGTGTCCGTGCGCGCCAAGCGCTTCGCCCGCGACCTGCCCATCCTGCAGGACGTCCACTTCGACCTGAACGCGGGCGAGGTCCTCGGCCTCGTCGGCGCGAGCGGCTGCGGCAAGAGCACGCTGCTGCGCATCGCCGCCGGGCTGGATCCGGACTTCGACGGGGAAGTGCGTCTCGACGGTCGCGCGCGTCGCGGACCGGATCGCGACATCGGTGTCGTGTTCCAGGAACCGCGGCTGTTCCCGTGGCTGACGGTGGCCGAGAACGTCGGCTTCGACCTGGGCCAGGGCCACGATGAAGCGTGGGTGAACACGCTGCTGCGCGAGGTCGGCCTGGGCGAGCTCGGCGAGGCGCTGCCGCGTCAACTGTCCGGCGGCCAAGCGCAACGCGCCGCGATCGCGCGGGCGCTCTACACGCGGCCGCGCGTGCTGCTGCTCGACGAGCCGTTCTCCGCGCTGGACGCCTTCACACGGATGCGGCTGCAGGACCTCGTGCGCGAGGTCGCGGCAAGACATGGCACCAGCCTGATCCTGGTCACGCACGACGTGGAGGAAGCGGTGCTGCTGGCCGACCGCGTGCTGGTGCTCGGCGCCGGGCCGGGCCGCATCGTGCGGCGCATCGAGGTGCCGCTGCTGCATCCGCGCGGGCGCGGGAGCGCGGCGGTGGCGGACCTGCGGGGCGAGGTGCTGAGGGAGCTGGAGCGCCTGTCGTAAAAAACGCCCCGGACGTTGCCGTCCGAGGCGAATGGGTCGTGTGCAAGCCAATGCACGACAACCCCTGGAACCGTGCGATTCGCTGCGGCGCGAACCGACGCAAACTGGCGCGGGTGTCGACGCGCCTAGAAGCTGTATTGCGCCGACACCGCCAGGATGTCGCTGCCCACCTTGTACGAGCCCTGCAGGGTGCTCGCGGAGGGCGAGGTCAGGTTGACGCTCGTGTCCTTGATGAAGAGATGCGTGTAGCCCAGGCTGTAGGCCGATTGCTTGCTGGCCCGCCACGTCGCGCCGAGCGACAGCCATCGGCGGCTGACGTCGGGAACGCGGACATCGCGCACCGCATCGGTGACCGGCGTCTGGTCGTAGGCGAAGCCGCCGCGGAAGGTCCAGGCGTCGTTCATCCGGTACTCCGCGCCCACCGAGTAGAACGACGAATCCCGATAGCCGAAGTCCAGCGTCTGGCTGGGCAGGTTGGACGCGAAGTCCAGGACCACCCGGTCGAACTTGTGCCACGCGGTGCGCGAGTAGTCGGCCATCACCGTCCATTGCGGATTCAGCCGCTGGCTGACGCTGAGCGTCCACGACGCCGGCATCGTCAACTCGGTGTCCACCGTGGTGTTCACGAAGGTGTTGGGACCCGCCACCGACAGCACCGCGTTCGCCGCGGCGGGAATCGAGAAGCGCGCGTCCACGCCCTTGGCCTTGTGCTTGACCTCGGAGCGGTAGGCCAGGCCCACCGTCGTCCCGTCGACGGGACGCAGCAGCGCGCCCAGCGTGTAGCCGACCTCGGTGTTGTCGCCTTCGACGTCCAGGTACCCGTCCGCGCTCGTCGGCAGGAATCCCGGCACGCGCGCGGCCGCCAGCTGCGCGCCGAAGTCGACGGCATTGCGCAGCTTGACGTCCAGGCGCTCCGCGAACACGGAGACGCCCAGCGACAGGACGTCATTGACCTGGTAGGCACCCGACACGCCGGCGTCGATCACCTTCAGCGAGGTCTTGACGCCCTGGTAGCGACCGACCCATCCGTCGTCGTACTCGGTCTTGAATCCGAACGGTGCCGTCACGGAGAAACCCAGATGGATCCGGTCGGTCACCGGCGCATGGAAGTAGAGCGAGGGAATGACCGCGGTCTGTCCCGCATCGCCGCCGTTCCCACCGGACAGAGGGCGCCCCAGCGCATCCCGGCCCGAGCCGTCGAACTTGGCCGAATAGGTCACGACCGCGCCGTCCGCCTGGACGAGGCGCCCATCGAGCAGGGTCATCGCGGCGGGGTTGTTGGCGATCACGGAGGCATCCCCACCTTCGCTGATGGACCCCGCGAAGGCGCGTCCCTGACCGGCGGCGCTCTGCTCCTTGAGCTTGAAGGCTGCGGCTTGAGCGAGGCCGGCGCAAGCCAGGCCGGCAACGAGCACGAGCAGGGAGGGGCGATGGACCGCCGGGATCAATGTCATTCTTCTGTCTCCTGTGGTTGGGCTTCCGGGCCCGTCGATGGCGCCGCCGCGTCCTTTGGCGGAGGCGTGTGGGGTGTCGGGATCTACTTGACCTTGATGACGACCTTGCCCTTGGCACGGCCGGCCTTGACGTAGGCCAGGGCGTCGTTGGTCGACTCGAAGGGGAAGACCCGGTCGATCACCGGCCGGATGACGCCGGCCTCGATGAGGCGGGTGATCTCGCGCAATTGCGCACCGTCGGCCCGCATGAAGAGGAACGAGTAGCCGGTGCCTTGGCGGCGCGACTTGCGACGGATGCCCGCACTCAGCAGGCGCACGATCAGTCGCACGAAGCCGGGCGCTCCGATCCCCTGGGCGAACTCGGGGTCCGGCGGGCCGGAGATGGAGATGAGCTTGCCGCCGCGCTGCAGCACGCCGAGCGACTTCTGAAGCGTCGTGCCATCCTGGCTGTTGAGCACCACGTCGTAGTCGCGCAGGACGCCGTCGAAGTCCTGCTTCCTGTAGTCGATGACGACGTCGGCGCCGAGTCCCTTCACGAGCGCGACATTGGTCGTGCCCGTCGTCGTGGCGACCGTCGCGCCGAGGTGCTTGGCCAGCTGGATGGCGAAGGTGCCGACGCCCCCGGATCCGGCCTGGATGAAGACCTTCTGCCCGCGTTGCAGGTCGGCCTTCTCGACCAGGGCCTGCCAGGCGGTCAGGCCGACCAGCGGGATCGAGGCGGCTTCTTCCATCGTGAGGTTCGCGGGCTTGAGCGCCAGCGACGACTCCTTCACCGGCACGAAGTGGGCGAAGGTGCCGATCCGGAAATCGTCCACCCGCGCGTAGACCTCGTCCCCCGGCTTGAACAGGCGCACCCGCGAGCCCACCCGGACCACCACGCCGGCGACGTCGTGTCCCAGCACGAGCGGCAGCCGGTAGGGCAGGATCAGCTTGAACTCGCCATCCCTGAGCTTGGAATCCAGCAGGTTCACGCCAGCGGCATGGACCTCGACAAGCACCTCGTCGTCCCGAGGTTCCGGCGTCGGCATCTCCACCGGCTGGAGCGTGCTCTGCTTGCCGTAGCGTTCCAGGACAAATGCTTTCATCGTCGTCTTCATGACTGGGGGTGGACCGGGAAGGCCTGTTGAATCGGTGGGCAGGATCGATGGCAATGATTATGTTTGTAATCCAAAAAGTCAAGACTTTGATGATGATCAGCATCTATGTATAGTGGCGCCCGTGGATCTCTCCACGCGCATGGACGACAGATGAAGGTCAGCAAGGCACAGGCGCAGGCCAATCGCGAGCACGTCGTGCAGACGGCGTCCACGGTGTTCCGTGAGCGCGGCTATGACGGCGTGGGCGTCGTCGATCTGATGGCCGCGGCCGGCTTCACGCACGGCGGCTTCTACAAGCAGTTCGAATCCAAGGCCGAACTGATGGCGGAGTCGGCGGCCTGCGGCATCGCGCAGACGGTGGCCCTGGCGGCCGGCGTGACGGTCTCGGACTTCGCCCGGTTCTATCTCTCGCGCGAACATCGCGACGCGCGGGGCGAGGGGTGCTCGATGGCGGCGCTCGGCGGCGATGCGGCGCGTCAATCGGACGCCGTGCGCGCCACGTTTGCGAACGGCATCGAGAGTCTGTTGGCGGCACTGAACCTCGAGGGGACCGTGCTGGAGCACGCGAGCGCCGACGAGGCGCGAGCCAAGTCGCTGGACCTCTTCGCGCGGGCAGTCGGCGCGATGGTGATGTCGCGCGCCTGTCCGGACGACTCGCCGCTGGCGGACGAGATCCTGGTCGCCTGCCGCAACGAGGCCCTGGCGTCGCTCACGCCGGCCGTGAAGCCGTCGGCACCCGTGCGCAAGCGATAGCCGCAAAGCGCCTAAGCATCGACGATCTCCTTCGTTCGGCGAGGGCGGGGCGGTTCGCAGAATGAGGCGGTTCCTGCTTCCTCCCCCCGCCATGACCGCCTCCGCCACCGCCTCGACCGCCGATCTTCCGGGCTCGCCCGTCCTGCTCATCGCCGCGAGCCCCAGCGTGAAATCGCGCTCCGGCGCGCTGCTCGGCGCCGCCGCGGAGCGGCTGCATCACCACGGACTCGCGACCCGCACGCTGCGTCTGCGCGATCTGCCGGCGCAGCCGCTGCTGCACGCCGACTTCGACGACGCCGAGATCCGCGCCGCGCTGGCCGCGGTCGCCGAGGCGCGCGTCGTCGTGCTCGCGACGCCCATCTACAAGGCCGCGTACAGCGGGCTGCTGAAGGTCTTCCTCGACCTGCTGCCGCAGGACGGCCTCGCGGGCAAGAGCGTGTGGACGCTGGCCACCGGCGGCAGCATGGCGCATCTGCTGGCGCTGGACTACGGCCTGCTGCCCGTCCTGTCCGCGCTCGGCGCGCGCTCGCATGTCGACGGCGTCTACGCCTGCGACGCGCAGATCGCCAAGGACGCCGTCGGCGACTACCGCATCAACGACGACATCGCCCGCCGCCTGCTCGTCGGTGCGTCGCAGGTGCTGGACCGCGTGCCGACGCCGCAGGCCGTCGAGCCGGTCTCGCGTCCCGCGCTGGTGCTCTGAGCACCCCTGAACGCTTCGCGCGCGCTCCGCGAGCCTGACGCCTCCGATTCCTCCCGATTCCTCCCGACTCTTCACTCTCCAGGACCACCACCATGACGTTCTTCTTCGACCGCCGCGGGGCCCTCGCGTTTGCCGCCGCGCTGACCACCTCGCTCAGCCTGTTCGCCGGTGTCGCCAGCGCGCAGACGGCGGCCAAGCCGACGGAGGTCCGCATCGGCTTCCAGAAGTACGGCACGCTCACCGTGCTGAAGGCCAAGGGCGACCTGGAGAAGCGCCTGAGCGCGCAGGGCATCGCCGTGAAGTGGACCGAGTTCCCCGCCGGCCCGCAGCTGCTGGAGGGACTGAACGTCGGTTCCATCGACTTCGGCACCGTCGGCGAGGCGCCGCCGATCTTCGCGCAGGCCGCCGGCGCGGACCTGGTCTACGTCGCCAATCAACCGCCCGCGCCGACCGCCGAAGCACTGATCGTGCCGAAGGACTCGGCGATCAGGACGCTCGCCGACCTCAAGGGCAAGAAGGTCGTGCTGAACAAGGGCTCCAACGTCCACTACCTGCTGGTCAAGCTGCTGGAGAAGCAGGGCCTGAAGTACACCGACATCACCGTCGTCTACCTGCCGCCGGCCGATGCGCGCGCCGCCTTCGAGCGCGGTGCGGTCGATGCCTGGGTGATCTGGGATCCGTTCCTGGCCGCGGCGGAACGCCAGCTCGGCGCGCGCGTGGTGGCCGACGGCAAGGGCGTCGTCGCGAACCATCAGTTCTACCTGGCCGAGCGCGGCTACGCGGAGAAGTACCCGCAAGTCGTCCAGGCCATCATCGAGGAACTCGCCAAACTCGACCGCTGGTCCGAGAACAACAGCGCCGCCGTGGCCGCGCTGCTCGCGCCGCAGATCGGGCTCGACCTTGCGACGACCGAGGTCGCCGCCGCGCGCTTCGCCTACGGCATCCAGCCGATCACGCCGGCCATCGCCGCCGAGCAGCAGAAGATCGCCGACGCGTTCCATGCGCTGAAGCTGATCCCCAAGCCGATCCGCATCGCCGACGCGCTGCCGAAGTCGATCACCACGGCCGCCAAGTAAGCGCCGCAAGCCCACCGCCGCGACGTCGGTTCCTCACACGAGCTTCCCCCCATGAAGATCCTCTGGTTCATTCCCACCCACGGCGATTCACGCTACCTCGGCACCTCCAAGGGCGCGCGCGTCGCGGACTTCGACTACTACCGCCAGATCGCCATCGCCGCCGACAGCCTCGGCTACGAGGGCGTGCTGCTGCCCACCGGCCGCAGCTGCGAAGACAGCTGGATCGTCGCGGCCAGTCTCATCGAGGCGACGCGGCGGCTGAAGTTCCTGGTCGCGCTGCGGCCGGGGCTGGTGCAGCCGGTGCAGTCGGCGCGCATGGCGGCCACGCTCGACCGCCTGTCCGGCGGCCGGCTGCTGGTCAACCTGGTCACCGGCGGAGATCCCGATGAACTCGCGGGCGACGGCCTGTTCCTGCCGCACGAGGAGCGCTACGCGCTCTCGACCGAATTCCTGACCGTCTGGCGCGACGTGCTGCGCGCCAGCCACGAGGGCGAGGCCATCGACTTCGACGGCGAGCAGCTGCGCGTCAAGGGCGGCAAGCTGCTGTACCCGCCGATCAACAAGCCCTATCCGCCGGTGTTCTTCGGTGGATCGTCGGGACCGGCGATCGACCTCGCGGCCGACCAGGTCGACACCTACCTGACCTGGGGCGAGCCGCCGAAGGCCGTCGCCGAGAAGATCAACGAGGTGCGCGCGGCTGCCGAAGCCAAGGGCCGCAAGCTCGAGTACGGCATCCGCCTGCACGTCATCGTGCGCGAGACCGAGGAAGAGGCCTGGGCCGCCGCCGGCGATCTGGTCAAGCATCTGGACGAGGACGTCATCGCTGCAGCGCAAGCCAAGTTCGCATCGATGGACTCGGTCGGCCAGCGTCGCATGGCGGAACTGCACGGCGGTCGCTTCGACAAGAACGACATCCGCGCCGGGCTGGAGATCTCGCCCAATCTGTGGGCTGGCGTGGGCCTGGTGCGTGGGGGCGCGGGCACGGCGCTGGTCGGCAATCCGCAGCAGGTGGCCGATCGCATCCAGGAGTACGCGGCGCTGGGTCTCGAGTACTTCGTGCTCAGCGGTTATCCGCATCTGGAAGAGGCCTACCGCTTCGCCGAGCTGGTCTTCCCGCTGCTGCCGCTGGACGTGCGTGAGAAGCTCAGCGCACCGAAACTGACCGGCCCTTTCGGCGAGATCGTCGCCAACAACTTCGTGCCCGGTCCGGCCAAGCTGGCCGCGGCGAGCTGAGATGAGCACCGTCGCTATCAAGGCCCAGGCCCAGGCCCACGCCAGTTCCCAGGCGACACCGGGCCGCGGCATCGTCGCCTTCAAGGGCCTCGTGCCCTGGATCGTGCCGCTGACGGTGCTGGCGCTGTGGCAGCTGAGCGCGCAGGCGGGCTGGCTGTCGACGCGGGTGCTGCCGGCGCCGTCCTCGGTGGCCAAGGCCGCTTGGGAGCTGGCGCTCTCGGGCGAGCTGTGGCGGCACCTGGCCGTCAGCACCGGGCGCGCCTTCATCGGCTTCACGATCGGTGGCGGACTCGGGCTGCTGCTGGGCCTGCTGACCGGATCGCAGCGCTGGGCGGAGACGGCGCTGGACACGACGCTGCAGATGCTGCGCAACATCCCGCCGCTGGCGCTGATCCCGCTGGTGATCCTGTGGTTCGGGATCGACGAGACGGCCAAGCTGTTCCTGGTCGCGCTGGGCGTGTTCTTCCCGGTCTACCTGAACACCTTCCACGGCATCCGCGGCGTGGACCGCGACCTGATCGAGATGGCGCGCTCGTACGGACTGAGCGGCTGGTCGCTGTACCGGCAGGTGATCCTGCCCGGCGCGATCGCGTCTATCCTGGTGGGGCTGCGCTTCTCGCTCGGCCTGATGTGGGTGCTGCTGATCGTGGCCGAGACCATCTCGGCGCAGAGCGGCATCGGCTACATGACGATGAACGCGCGCGAATTCCTGCAGACGGACGTGGTGCTGGTCGGCATCCTGATCTACGCGCTGCTGGGCAAGCTGGCCGACGTCGCGGCGCAGGCGCTGGAACGCGCGTGGCTGCGCTGGCATCCGGGCTATCAGGCCCGAGGCTGAAACAGGATGGGTGAGACATGATGAGCGTGACCGAGATCGACGTCCTGACCGAATGGCAGGACTCGCAGCCCGCGGCGCTGCCCCCCGCGGCATCGCAGCATGCGGCGTCACAGCACGCGGCGCCGGTGCGACGCGAGGCCGTCGCGAAGCTCCCTGCCAACGGGCAGGCCGTGACGCTGGGCAACCTGGGCAAGGCCTTCGGCGAGCGCCAGGTCTTGCATGGCATCGACCTGGACATCGCCCCCGGCGAGTTCGTCGCCATCATCGGCCGCAGCGGCTGCGGCAAGAGCACGCTGCTGCGCCTGCTCGCGGGGCTGGAAACGCCGAGCGCCGGCGCGCTCGAAGCGGGCGAGCGTGAGGACACACGCTTCATGTTCCAGGACGCGCGGCTGTTGCCGTGGGCGCGGGTGCTGGACAACGTGGCGCTGGGGTTGGCGGGTGCCGATGCGCGTGAGCGGGCGCGACAGGCGCTCGCGCAGGTCGGTCTCGCGGACCGTGCCGGCGAGTGGCCCGCGCGCCTGTCCGGCGGTCAGCGGCAGCGCGTCGCACTGGCGCGCGCGCTGGTCCATGCGCCCAAGCTGCTGCTGCTCGACGAGCCGCTCGGCGCGCTGGACGCGCTGACCCGCATCGACATGCAGCGCCTCATCGAGACGCTGTGGACGCGCCATCGCTTCACGGCATTGCTGGTGACGCACGACGTGGCCGAGGCGGTCGCGCTGGCGGACCGCGTGCTGCTGATCGAGGACGGCCGGCTCGCGCTGGACCTGCGCATCGATCTGCCGCGTCCGCGTCGACGCGACGCGGCCTTCGCCTCGCTGGAGCAGCGGCTGCTCGACCGCGTGCTGAGCACGCCCGGTCGCGAGCCCGACGTCGCTCACCAGCCGGCTCCACTTTCCGTCGCCGCGCCGATGTTGCGCTGGGCGGTGTAGGCGTGCAGCGCGGGCCGTCGGTAGTTGAAGGGCCGGGGGGCCTTCCACCACACCGACGGCCTCGCGCCGCCCTGATTTGGGCGCGCTGCGTCGTTGCGAATCCTCGCCATAGCGCTGCTATGGCTCCGGTTCGCGCCTAGCCGCGCACCCAAATCAGGGCGGCGGCCGAACAGAGAGGCGGTCGATCGGGGCGGCGGCTTTCGCGGTGCGAAGGGTTGCGATAACCTGGGGCAGATGACTCCAGTGCTTCCGACGTCGACGCCACTCCCCAATGCCGAGTGGCCTTATCTCGAGATCCTGATCCGCCTGGCGCTGGCCCTCTCCCTGGGCCTGCTGCTCGGGCTGGAACGAGAGCGGCGCGGCAAGGAAGCCGGCCTGCGGACCTTCGGCTTCATTGCGCTGCTGGGCGCGCTCGGCGGCTCGCTCGGCGAGCACTACGCGCTGCTGAGCCTGCTGCTCGCGGCGGGCCTGGCGGTGCCGCTCAACGTCCACACGATGCGCGGCGGCCATGGGCCGGAACTGACGACCTCCGCGGCGATGCTGGTGACCTGCATGGCGGGCATCCTCTGCGGCCTGGGGCACACCGTGACCCCCGCGGCGGTGATGGTCAGCACGACCGCGCTGCTCGCGTGGAAGGAACGGCTCTCCGGCTTGTCGATGGGCCTGACCGAGGGCGAGGTGCGCTCCGCGCTGCTGCTCGCGATCCTGGCGATCGTCATCTACCCCGCGCTGCCCGCCGGGCCGATCGGACCCTGGCACCTGATCGAGCCGCGCGCCGCCTGGGTGACCGTGATCCTGATCGCCAGCATCGGCTTCGTGAACTACATCCTGTGGAAGCTCTACGGCTCCAAGGGCGCGGAGCTGTCCGCGTTCTTCGGCGGCCTGGTCAACAGCAACTTCACGGTGGTGGAGATGGCGACGCGCGTGCGCGAGACCTCCGGCCGCTTCGCCGAAGGCGCGTATCGCGCGGTGCTGGTGGCCGTCGCCGCGATGGTGATGCGCAACGCGGTGCTGCTGCTGATCCTCACACCGCTGGCCTTCGTGAACGCCGCGGCGGCCTTCGGCTTCATGGTGCTGTCCGCGGCGGGCTTCGTGGTGCTGAGCCTGATCGCGCGACGCAACGGCGCCGCCGTCGAGGACGTCACCGACATCAAGCTGGAGCTGCCGTTCTCGCTGCCCGTGGCCTTGCGCTATGGCGTGCTGTTCCTGGCGCTGCATGTCGTGGGCCGGTTGATGCAGCGCGAGTTCGGCGAAGGCGGCTTCTACCTGGTCACGGTGATCGGCGGGCTGCTCTCCAGCGCGAGCGCGGTGGCGGCCGCCGCGAGCATGGCGGCGCAGGGCGCGATCGGTTTCGACGTCGCGGCCAACGGCGCGGTGCTGGCCTCGATGACCAGCCTGGCCTTCAGCCTGTCCTTCATCCTGAAGACGGGCCACCGGCGGCTCATCGCCCGCCTGGCGCTGGCCATGGTCGCCATCGCGGTGGCCGGCGGACTCGGCGTGCTCTTGCGTGAACTGGTCGCGCCGTTGATCACCAGTCTGCTGCCCAACGGCGGCTGATCCTTCGTTTGGGCATCAGCGGGGACCGCCCTCAGTTCCCGAACGCCTTGTGCAGCCGCTCGCCCGCGAAGGCCTGCGCGTTGCGGGCCTTCTCGACGACGGCGGCGGTGCCGAAGAACTCGTGGGTGACGCCCTCGTAGTCGCGGCGCTCGACGAGCACGTCGGCCTTCTTCAGCGCGTCTTCCATCTTGGCGCTGTCCGAGCGCAGCGGATCCACGCGGGCGCTGATCAGCGTCACCGACGGCAGGCCGGTCAGCTTCGCGTCGACGAGGTTCAGGCGCCAGTCCTTCAACTGTTCCTTGTTGTCGAGCAGCTTGTCGATGAACCACTCGACCATCGCGCGGTTGAGCGGCTGGGCGGCGGCGTTCTCCAGGTAGGACTCGGTGTTGAGGCTGGTCTGCGTGACCGGATAGATGGCCAGCACGTGCGCCGGCTTCTGCAGGCCCGCGTCGCGCGCCGCGATGGCGGTGGCCAGCGCGAGGTTGCCGCCGGCGCTTTCGCCGGCCAGCGCGACGCGGCTGATGTCGCCCTTGAACTTCGCGGCATTCGCCAGCGTCCACTGGTAGGCGGCCAGCGCATCGTCCCAGGCGCCCGGGAACTTGTTCTCCGGCGCCTGCCGGTAGTCGACGGAGACCACGACCGCCTGCGCCTGCCTGGCGATGCCGCGCGCGCTGGCGTCGTAGACCTGCTTGTCGGCGATGACCCAGCCGCCGCCGTGGAAGTAGACGACGACGGGGAAAGGGCCCGGCCCGGCGGGCGTGTAGAAGCGCGCCGGGATCATGCCCGCGCCGCCCTGCACCGTGCCGTCGATGCTGGTCACGCCGGGCACGAGCTGCGCGGGATCGGTGCTGCGGCCGTTCTGGCGCAGCAGCGCGTTGACGGCGTCGGCGAGGGTGGGATTCGCGCGGGCGGCGGGCACGTCGATCTTTTCGATCGCCTTGGGCCGCAGGCCTTCATGCGCCTTCAGCACGGCGAGCATGTCGCCATCCAGCCGGATCCTGCCCATGGTCTTCGCGATGGCGGTCTTGAGCTTGCCGGGTTGCTCGTTGCCCGTGCCCTTGCCGGCCTCGTCGGCGGCATGCACGAAGGGCAGGGTGAACAGCAGCGCGCTGAGCGCGGCGACCTGGAAGTGAAGGCGGAGCATGGCGACGTCCTTGTAGAGCGGTGCGGCGCATCCGATGCGGATGCTCGCGGAGGGCTCAGCAAGGCGGGTGCCTGGGTTCGGAGGAGCGCTTGAGCCTCCTACGTCCTCGCCTTCGCCTCCAGCACAAAGTAGGCGATGGCCGCGATCGACAGCGGCGCGAGGTAGTAGAGCGCCCGGTACGCGATCAGCGCGGCGAGGACCTGGCCGTGGCCGAGCGTCGGGCCCAGGAAGGCGACGAAGACGGCTTCGAGCACGCCCAGGCCTGCCGGCACGTGCGCGATGACGCCGGCCACCGCGGCCACCAGCAGCACGGACAGGGTGTGGCCGTAGTCGACGCCTTGCTGCAGCAGCACCCACAGCACCGCGCCCATCGTCAGCCAGTTAGCCGACGAGATCGCCAGCTGCATCAGCGCGATGCGCAGGCTCGGGACGAAGAAGTCGTGGCCGCGCAGCCGGAACTCGCGGCGTCTGGAGAACGCGCACAGCGCCAGATAGGCAGCGACGATCACCCACATCAGCGCACCCAGCCCGCGCAGCGCGGCGGCGCTGATCCGCCACTCCGGCGGCGGCGCGAGCCAGCCGAAGAGGAACAGCCCGCCCGCGAGCAAGCCGTAGCCGAGCCAGTTCGAGGCCATGCTCAGCGCGAGGATCTTCGCCGGCACCGGGTGCCTCAGCCCCTCGCGCGCGTACAGCCGCAATCGCATCGCGACGCCGCCGACCAGCGAGCCGAGGTTGAGGTTGAACGCGTAGCTGATGAAGGTGATCAGCATCACCCGCCGCGTCGGCACCGCGTGATGCGCCCAGCGTTTGCCGATCAGGTCGTAGCCGC
Organism: Mitsuaria sp. MSU3D; assembly: GCF_056867975.1. Classification (NCBI taxonomy): domain Bacteria; kingdom Pseudomonadati; phylum Pseudomonadota; class Betaproteobacteria; order Burkholderiales; family Sphaerotilaceae; genus Roseateles; species Mitsuaria sp. MSU3D. The sequence goes on from NZ_CP200314.1 coordinate 793,888, forward strand.
TGTAGATCAGGTGGCTGAGCGCGCACAGCGCCGCGCCGGCGATCAGCACGCCCAGGGGCAGTTGCCGCAGCGCGTCGCCGACCTCGTTCCAGTCGACCTGCCGCGCCGCCCAGGCGAGCAGGGCCACCACGGCGACCGCGAACACGCCGCTCAGCCATCGGCCCCAACGCCAGCGCGCCGGGCGTTGCCCCGCGGCGTCCGGCGTCGGCGTGGCACTCACTCGGCCGTCTCCTTGCTCATGCATTTCACGCCGTGAGCGTCCTGCCCGCGCTGCTCGCCGGTCCCGTCTTGCCATGACCAGGCTTCAGCAGCCGGTGTCTGCGAGGCGCTCACCACCACCGGCGTTTCCGCCGCCGGCATCACCGGCTGCGTCTGCCGCGGCAGCCGCGCCAGCCAGCGCGGGAAATGCCGCAGCACGTGGAAGACCAGCGTGCCCATGCCGAGGCGCCACCACCAGCGATGCGCATTGGTGTGCTCGAGCTTCAGCAGCTTGCACTGGTTCTTCATCAGCGGCAGGAGCTTGTCGCGCAGGGCGCGGTTGAAGTCGCGGTCCTCGACGATCAGGTTGGCTTCGAGGTTCAGCGACAGGCTCAGCGGATCGAGGTTGCTCGAACCCACCGTCGCCCAGTGGTCGTCGACCAGCGCGACCTTGCCGTGCATCGGTCGTTCGCAGTATTCATGGATGTGGACGCCGGCCCGCATCAGCTGGTCGTACACGAGCTGCGCCGCCCAGCGCGCCCATGCGATGTCGGGCTGGCCCTGCAGGATCAGGTGGACGTCCACGCCGCGGCGCGCGGCGCGCTGCATGCTCCGCAGCAGCAGGAAGCCCGGGAAGAAGTAGGCGTTGGCGATGATCACCTCGCGCTGCGACGCGTGCAGCGCGAGGCGGTACATGCGCTCGATGTCGTCGCGGTGGCGGTGGTTGTCGCGCGTGACGACGACCGCCTTGGCCTGGCCGGCCGTCGATGCGTCCGCGCGACCCGTCGAGGGGGTGCTGCTGCGCGGTTCCTTCGCGCGGCTCGGCCACCAGCGACGCTGTCCCGCCGACCCGGCGGACGGCGTCTGCGGCGTCGCGGTGGCGAGGATCTCCCCCGTCACGCGCCGCAGCTGCGCGACCACCGGCCCGCGCACGCGCACGGCGTAGTCCTGCTTGGCCTCGGGGCCGAAATCGATCAGGTGATCCGCCGAGTAGTTGATGCCGCCGATGAAGCCCGTCTCGCCGTCGACGACGACGATCTTGCGATGCAGCCTGCGGAACGGCTTCAGCCGCCGCGACAGCTTGGGCGGCGGGTCGAAGACGTGCAGCCGCACGCCCGCGTCGGTGAGTCCGCTCACGAAGTTCATCGACAGCTCCGGCGACCCGAAGCCGTCCACCGTCATGTCCACGCGCACGCCGCGTTTCGCGGCCGCGATCAGGACCTCGCGCAAGGCCAGGCCGACCTTGTCCTCGAAGAGGATGAAGGTCTCGATGAGGACCTCGTGCTTCGCGCCCTCGATCGCGGCGAAGACGGCGGGGAAGAACTCCTCGCCGTTCTCGAGCAGCTCGAGGTCGTTGCCTGCGCTCCAGTCGGGGCGTTTCACAGCCGGATCTCCGCGGCCAGCGGCGCGTGGTCGGACAGGTGCGACCACGGCCGGCGCGGCAGCACGATCGGATGCTGCACCGACGCGCCGCGCACGTAGATGCGGTCCAGCGCCAGCAGCGGGAAGCGCGACGGGAAGGTCCGCGCCGCGGAGCCGTACGACTTCACGAAGACCTCCGCGAGACCGGCGCAGCGGCTCAGCATCTTGTGCGCCCGCTGGCGCCAGTCGTTGAAGTCGCCAGCGACGACCACCGGGTCGCCCGGGGGCAGGCTGTCGATCAGATGGCACAGGCGCTCGACCTGGCGCTGGCGGTGCGACTCGCGCAAGCCCAGGTGCACGCAGATCGCGTGCAGCTCGCGGCCGTCGGAGAGTTTCAGGACGCTGTGCAGGAGGCCGCGGCGCTCGGGACCTTCGATGGACACGTCGTGGTTGGTGTGTCGCGTGATCGCGAACTTGGACAGCAGCGCGTTGCCGTGGTGACCCTGCGGATAGACCGCATTGCGGCCGTACGCGAAGTCGGTCCACAGGCTGTCCGCGAGGAACTCGTAGTGGGGGCCCCGCGGCCAGTCGGCGATCCGGGCCGCATGCAGTTCATGCTCGCCCAGCACTTCCTGCAGGAAGACGACATCGGCGGAGACGGCTCGCACCGCCTCCCGCAGCTCGTGCAGGATGAAGCGGCGGTTGAAGAAGCCGAAACCCTTGTGGAGATTGACGGTGAGGACGGTGAATTTCATGGCTTGCCCTAGCGGCAAGCCCTGTGCCCGTCATCGCCTCAGAGGTCGTCGGGCTTGAGCATCATGGGGCCGATGCACAGGACCCCGAAGGTGAGGGCGAACGCGCCCACGAGGATCGCGCCGATCAGTTCAAGCATGGGGTGCTCCTGGTGGCGGTGCCGCGTCGCGGCGGGCTCCCGGCGCTCCGGGCGCGAGGCTCGGCATGCCGGGTGGGAGCGATCAATACTAGACCTGTCGGCGCCGCCGCCGCAATCGCGGACGGCGGTGACCCACCGCCCGTTCGGGGGATTCCGAGCCCGGGTTGCGCAATCTTTCCAGGCGTGCGCCGAACGCGCTCGACAGCGTGTGGCGTGCCATACGCGTACGTCAGTGGGAAATGAATCGCCAAGGTCGCGCACCGGCGGGGGGCGCGACCTGACCCTGTCTTGCGCCAACGTAACGTCGGCGCAATGAAGTCCATCAAAGCGCAACGCCGCGCTCCGGGCGGCGGCATCGCCACTAGATTGCGGGCACTCGTTGCCCAGGAGCACCTACGTGGCCAAGCCCCCCTTCAAGACCCTTCCCAAGCCCCTCCCGAAGCCGGTCCTCAAGCCGGCCCTCAAGCCGGTCTTCAAGCCGCTTCTCCTGCCCCGGCTCATCGGCCTCGCGCTCGGCGCCGCGGCGTTTGGTGCCGCCCATGCGCAGGAGGCGAACCAGCAGCTCGACACCGTCGAGGTCCGCGGCGTGCGGGCGACGCTGAAGAAGAACCTGGCCGAGAAGCGCGAGGCGCAGAACATCGTCGACAGCATCAGCGCCGAGGACGTGGGGAAGTTCCCCGACAAGAACGTGGCCGACTCGCTGCAGCGCGTGCCCGGCATCTCGGTGGACCGCATCTGGGGCGAGGGCAAGTCCATCTTCGTGCGCGGCACGGACAAGAACCTCAACATGACGCAGCTCAACGGCCAGGCCGTGGCGTCGTCCGAGTGGTGGCTGAACGAGCCGCAGACCCGCAGCTTCAACTACGACGTGCTGCCCTCCGAGATCGTCGGCAGCCTGGATGTCTACAAGAGTCCGTCGGCCGACCTGGATGAGGGCTCCATCGGCGGACTCGTCATCGTCAAGACGCGCAGGCCGCTGGCCTTCAAGGACCCGTTGACGGTGCAGGTCTCCGCCGAGGCCATGTACAGCAAGCTGCCCGGCAAGACCGATCCGCAGCTGTCGGGCCTGTTGAACTGGAAGAACGACGACAAGACCTTCGGCGTGCTGCTCGCCATCAGCAGCCAGAAGCGCCACATGCGCCGCGACGGCCTGGAGCAGTTCTCCGACGGCAAGTACGACGTGAGGGATCAGAACGGCGTCGTCACCAATGCCTATGCGTCCTGGGGCGGCGGCTCGGCCATCTTCCGCCAGGAGCGCGAGCGCACGACGACCAACCTCGCGCTGCAGTTCCAGCCCAACCGGGCCACCGATCTCGTGCTGAACCTGATGGATTCGGACATGAAGATGAACAACAACAACCAGAACTACCTCTGGCAGGCCGGCGGCCTGGCGGTGGGCGGCGTCATCAGCGCCGTCGACCCGAAGTTCATCACCGTGGCCGACGGCAGCAAGGCGCTGGTCGGCGGCACGTTCGGGCCCAAGACCGGCGTGTCCTTCGAGCCCATCTATCGCGAGAGCTACATCAAGTCGCGCGTGGCGGACCTGGACGGCACCTACCAGGGCGGCAACTGGCAAGTGCACGGCCAGGCCGGCACCACGAGCAGCTCGGGCGGCAGCAAGCACGACCGCCATTTCTGGATGGAAGGCGACACGCGCACGACGATCTCGCTGGGGCCCGATCACTACGGCGTGAAGTACCTCGACATCAACCCGCTGGATCCGACAGCGCTGACGCTCAAGTCCGGCGACGATCGCATCCGGCGCATGGACGCCCGGGAGAAGTACGCCCAGGGCGACGTGACGGTCGACATCGACGGCAGCGTCATCAAGGCGGTCAAGGTGGGCGTCAAGCTGCGCGACAACACGCTCAGGAACACCCGCATCCAGGGCACGGCCGGGCCGGGCTCGAACGGCTGGCAGTCGTTCTCGCTGGCCGACCTGTCCACCGGCCCCTCGCCGCTGCTGAGCCAGGCCGCGGGCACGCCGGACGCGCTGCGGCAGTACGCCTGGTATGACGACGGTCTCGTCGCCAGCAAGGGCATCCCGATGTTCGACCAGGCGATGACCTACAAGGAGGTGCTCAACGAGAACTACAAGATCCACGAGCGCATCAGCGCCGTGTATGCCAAGGCCGACTTCTCGGTGGCCAGATTCCGCGGCGACTTCGGCCTGCGCGTCGTGCGCACGCAGCAGACCTCGGACGGCTATCTGGGCAACGCCAGCGGCGGCTTCTCGCCCACCAGCGTCGATCACAACTACACCGACGCATTGCCCAGCCTGAACGTCGTCTACGACCTCAGCAAGGAGGTCATCCTGCGCGGCGCGGTCTCGCGCGCCATGGCGCGCCAGACCTTCGACCTGCTCAGCCCCGGCCTGCGCCGCGACGGCACCGTGCTCTCCAAGGGCTATGCCGGCAACCCGCTGCTCAAGCCCGTGCACGCCAACCAGGCCGAGATCGGTGCCGAGTGGTACTACGCCGATGCCGCGCTGGTCTCGGGCACCTTCTTCATCAAGAAGCTCGACACCTTCACCTACAAGGCGTCCAAGTCCGAGCAGGTGGGCGGCGAGACGCTGACGGTGGAGCGCCCCTACAACGCCGACAACGGCGCCGACATCAAGGGCTTCGAGCTGCAGTGGCAGCAGCCCTTCGGCAACACCGGCTTCGGCACCGTCGTCAACTACACCTTCACCGACGCCAAGGCCGGCGCCGTGGCGGGCCAGCCGCGCCTGAAGGTGCTGGGCAACTCACGCGACCAGTTCAACTTCAGCGGCTATTACGAGCGGGGACCCATCACGCTGCGCGTCTCCTACAACTACCGCTCCAAGAGCTACGGCAACGTGGAGATGGGCGGCCAGGTCGTCAACAGCGCCTACGGCCAGTGGGACGCGTCGGCCAGCTGGGACGTGACACGCAACATCGCGCTCTATGCCAGCGCGGTGAACCTCAACAACGAGGTCATCAAGTCCAATACCGTGGACGGCATCCCCGTCGGCATGTACGAGAACGGCGCGCGCTACAGCGTCGGCGTCCGGGCCAAGTTCTAAGGGTCGACCACCTCCATGCATACCAAGACCCTGACCCCTGCGGCAGCACAGGGCGTGCTGCTGCCCATGCTCTTCATCGGGCTGATGTTCTTCATCCTCGGCTTCGTCACCTGGCTGAACGGCTCGCTGATCCCTTTCCTGAAGATCGTCTGCGAGCTGAACAACTTCCAGGCCTTGTGGGTGGCCTTTGCCTTCTACATCGCCTACACGGTGATGGCGCTGCCGTCGGCGGCCGTCCTGGCTCGCATCGGCTACAAGAAGGGCATGACGGCCGCCCTGGGCGTGATGGCCATCGGCGCGCTGGCCTTCATCCCGGCCGCGCGCTCGGGCCAGTACGCGATCTTCCTCGCCGCGCTGTTCACGCTGGCCAGCGGCATGACGCTGATGCAGACGGCCATCAACCCCTACATCGTCTGCATCGGCGCGCGCGAGAGCGCGGCCATGCGCATCTCGATCATGGGCCTGTTCAACAAGGGCGCCGGCATCGTCGTGCCGCTGGTGTTCTCGGCGCTGATCCTGTCGGGCATGGAGCGCTTCTCCGAGCCGGCCCTCGCGGCCCTGGATGCCGTGGGCCGGGAGGCGCTGCGCAACGAGCTGTCGCAGCGCCTGGTCCTGCCTTACACGGTGATGGCCGCGGGTCTGCTGGTCTTCATGGCCCTGATCCATTTCTCGTCGCTGCGGGAGCCCGATCTGGAAGCGGCCGATGCACCGTCGGACGCGGTGAAGCGCTGGGGCGTCTTCCAGCATCCGCAGGTCGTGCTCGGTGCCATCGCGCTGTTCGGCTATGTCGGCGTGGAGGTGATCGCCGGCGACACCATCGGGCTCTATGGCCGTGAACTCGGCGTTGCGCACTACGGGGTGCTGACGTCCTACACCATGGGCTTCATGGTGCTGGGCTATCTGCTGGGCGTCGCGCTGATCCCGCGCTGGATGTCGCAACGCACCGCCCTCATCCTGTCGGGGGCGAGCGGGATCGCGTTCGTGCTCGGCGTCGCCCTGTCGTCGCCGACGGCCTCCAGCGTCTCGCAGGCGCTCCTGGGCTGGGCGGGGGTGCCGCCCGTGCCCGACACCGTGTTCTTCCTGGCGCTGCTGGGCCTGTCCAACGCCCTGGTGTGGCCGTCCATCTGGCCGCTGGCGCTGGAGGGCCTGGGCAAGTACACGGCCGCCGGTTCGGCCCTGCTCATCATGGGCATCGCCGGCGGTGCGCTGATCCCCATGCTCTACGGCCATCTGGCCGATGTGACCAGCCCGCAGCTCGGCTACTGGGTCATGCTGCCCTGGTACGGACTCATCCTGTTCTACGCCCTGTTCGGCAGCCGCCTCCGGCGTTGGTGAAGGCGGTGTCCGTCTTGCTCCCTCTCCCGCTTGCGGGAGAGGGCAGGGGTGAGGGCCAGCGGCGGTGGCAGTAGGGCGATGAAGGGCGGTAGTGACGGCTCAGCCCGCAGGGAGGGCGACACGGACTTCAAATCCGCCCGACGGATGATTGCGGAAGCGCACCGTGCCGCCGTGGTCGGCCACGATCTCGCGCACGATGGACAGGCCCAGGCCCAGGCCTTCCTTGCGCAGGCCGGCGCCGTGCTCCAGCCGCGTGTAGGGCTGGCCCAGGAGAGCGAGCGCGCCGTCCGGCACGCCGGGCCCGTGATCGCGCACCGTGATGAGCACGAGGCCGTCCTTGTCGCTGCCGACGCTCACTTCCACCGCCTGCCCGGCATCGCCGTAGAACATCGCGTTGTCCAGCAGATTGCCGATGGCGCGCTTGAGTGCCAGCGGCTTGCCGAACACGGTCAGCGGCTCGTTCTGCAACTCGATCCTGTGCCCGCCCATGCGCGCATCCCGCACCATCTTCTGCAGCACCAGGTCGATGCGCAGCGGTGCGCGGTTCTCGTGGATGTCGGTGTCCTTCACGATCTGCAGGGCGGTCTTCACCATCATGTCCAGCTCGTCGAGGTCCTCATGGAACTCGTCCTGCACGGCGGTGTCGTCCAGCAGTTCGCTGCGCAGCCTCAGGCGCGTGATCGGCGTGCGCAGGTCATGCGAGATGGACGCGAACAGGCGCTCGCGGTCGCCGATATAGCGGCGGATGCGCTCCTGCATGTCGTTGAAGGCCTCGATGGCCTGGCGCACCTCCTGCGTGCCGCTGACGCGCAGCGGCTTGGGGGCCACGCGCCGGCCCACGCGTGCGGCCGCCTGGCTCAGACCCGCCAGCGGCCGCGTGATCGCGCGCACGGCGATCAGCGTGAGCAGCACTGCCAGACCCAGTGCGAGCAGTTGCGGGGTCAGGCGGTGCCAGGTGAAGAACTCCAGCTGTTCCAGGAAATAGGGGTCGGGCAGCGTGCTGCTGAGGTAGAGCCACACGCCGGGTTCGGTCTCGGCCTGGATGACGAGGAAGGGCGCGGGCCGCTCGGCGGCGATCAGCGACGGCTCGACCCAGCTCTCCGGCAGATCGCTGAGCAGCGCGCCGCTGGGGGCCACCGCCAGGCCGATGGGCGAGGCCAGCACGACGCGGACCGGTGTGCCCTTGGGGAGCTGGGCGGTCAGCTCCTGGGTGACCTGCTGTTCCAGCATGCGCACCATGGGCTGGCCGGGCAGCGGCGTCACCGTCACCGCGGCGTTGTTGAAGAAGACCTGGAAGCGTGTGCCGCCCATGGTGCGCAGTTGCTCGATGAGCAGCGGCCGGTAGGCGGCGGGCAGTTCGCGCAGGGCCCGCACGGCCCCCATGGCGCCGCTGGTCACGTGATGGGCGGCCAGCTCGGTCTGGCGCCGCACGCGCTGCTCGATCTGGCTGTACCAGACGAGGTTGACCGTGAGTTGCACCAGGGCCAGGCCGCCCAGCATGGCCAGCACGAAACGGCCCTGCAGGCTGTCGAACAGGAAGCTGCGGGTGCGCTGCCACCAGCGTCGCGCGGGGGCCGGCGGGCCGTCGAAGTCGACGGCCGCGTCGGTCATCGACGTGCCCCTGTCGGTGCTGTCGGTGCGGACCGGGGCGTCTCAGAGCGCATGCCGCGGCGTCACGGTCGTCGAGAACACGTAGCCCGAACCGCGCACGGTCTTGATCAGCGCGGGCTGCTTGCCATCGTCCTGGAGGCGTTGGCGCAGGCGGCTGACCTGCACGTCCAGCGAGCGGTCCAGCGGTCCCAGGTCGCGCCCGCGCGTGACCTCGGCCAGACGGCTGCGATCCAGCACCTCGCCGGGGTGTTCGACGAGCAGCTTGAGCAGTTGGAAGTCCATGCCCGACAGCGCCGTGGCCGTGCCGTCGGGATCGACGAGGCTGCGCTCCAGCAGGTCCAGCGTGAAGCCGTTGAAGGCGTAGTAGCGCGGCTCCTTGGTCTTCTCCTGGCCGGTGCGGCGCGTGATGGCCTTGATGCGCGCCAGCAGCTCGCGCGGGTTGAAGGGCTTGCCGAGGTAGTCGTCGGCGCCCAGTTCCAGGCCGACGATGCGGTCGGTCTCGTCCGCGCTCGCCGTCAGCATGATGACCGCCACCTCGGAGCGTCGGCGCACCGACTGGCACAGCGTGAAGCCCTCGGTGTCGGGCAGCATGACGTCGAGGATGCACAGGCTGATCTCGTCGCGGTGGCGCTCGAACTCGGCCATGAAGCTGGCGCCGTCGTGGGCCAGCAGCACCTCGTACTGGTTCTTCTCGAGGTAGGTCTTCAGCAGGCTGCGGATCTTTTGATCGTCGTCGACGATCAGGATTTTTCGCGGGGTCATGGGGCGGCTTTCCTGGGGCTCAGCGCGCGCAGCAGGCCCTGCAGCTTGCGCTGGGCGGCGGCGGGTGTCTGGGTGGGGTCCAGCGCGAAGCGGTGGACGGTTTCGATGATGGCGTTCTTGCCGATCTCGCCGAAGGCCATGCGGTGCACGAGGCTGGGCACGCGCGGCGTGCCGGGGTTGGCGAAGAGGTGGAAGGAGGCCTGCGCGCAGGGGTCCAGTTCGTCGACCGGCACGTCGCGGCGCACGGGGATGGAGCCCTTGATGCGGTTGTAGCCCAGCTGCAGCGTGGCGCTGCCGAGCAGCTCGGCCATCTTCTCCTGGTCGGCCTGGCTGCCGCCGTTGCCGGCCAGCATGGCCAGCGTGTCGATGCTGTAGAGATGGGCCTGGGCGGTGCCCGGCACGGCCTTGCAACTGAAGTCGCGTTCGCCCTCCAGCCCCATCGTGCCCAGCTCGCCGCGGGCCCAGTCGCCCATGATCATCATGGCGCTGCGCTCGTTGGCGAAGTCGGCGACGACGTCGGTCCAGGGCCGCTCGCCGGGCGCCACGCCGCTGGCGGGCAGCGCGAGGTTGCGCCAGTTGCGCAGGCGCCTCAGCGCGCGCTCCAGCGCCGGATCGTCGAAGGCGCTGAGATCCCGCTGCTCCAGCATGCGGCGGTACAGGGCGGGGCCGGCTTCACTGAGCAGCATGGCCTCGAAGATGGTGGCCACCTGCCAGGGCTCGTCGCTGAAGGCCACCGGGGTGACGCCGGCCGCGCGCAGCTTGACGGCGGCGCGCTCCAGGCCGTCCCAGTCGTCGGGCGGGGCGATGCCGTGGCGCTTCAGCAGCGCCTTGTTCAGGTAGAGGTTGTTGATGCGCTGGATGCCCAGCGGCGCCGCGACGATGTGGCCGCGCACCGTGACCTGGGCCATGACCTGCGGGAACATGACCGAGGACCAGTTGCGCCTGGCCGCCACGCCGTCGAGTTCCAGCAGCAGGCCCATGTCGGCCCATTCGTTCATGGACGCGCCGTTGAGCTGGGCCACCTTGGGCGCCATGCGACGCAGGATGCGTTCGTTCAGCACCTTGATGGCCGGGCCACCGCCGCCGCCCGCGACAGCGCCGTCGACCCATTTCAAGCCGTTCTCGGCCATGCGCGCGGCGACATGGTTGGCCGCGGCACGCTCGCTGGCGGACGTCCACCAGTGCAGCACATTCAGCTCACCGGCGCCCTCCGCGGACGGGGCGGCCACGGTCGGCCCGGTCGCCATGACCGCGCAACTCCAGGGCAACACCGCCAACGCCACCATGCAGCGCATCTTGCGGGTTGCCCGAAGGGGCCAACCTTGCGTTTTGTACGACCACTGTAATGTTGTGTGACTCAAGGACGCCGCCGACTGCAGAGGAGGCGTGGATTGTCTTGAGCAGGGGGGCGAATGGCGATTGGGGCTTTACCGCGACTCGTCAGCGGACGCTCCAGTCGAAGCGCCAAAGAGAAAGGGGTCGCCCCATTCGGTGCGACCCCTTCCGGATCGATGGGGGAAACGGCGCGCCGGTCGCTCCCGGCGGCCGGCCTTACTTCTTCGGCAGGCCGTCGGGGCCAGCGTAGGAATAGGCCGCGACCTTTTCGCCCTTGCACAGCGACTGCAGGTCGTTGGCGAGGAAGGGGAGCAGGTTGTTGAGCCCGTAGTTCATCGTCGTGACGTACTCGCTGTTGGCGCCCCACATGTTGGTCTTGTCGCCATGGGAGCGGTAGTACTTCTGCTGCAGCACGCCGTTGCGGTCGGCGAATTCGGCCTTCACCGCCACCATGCTGAAGAGCTTCAGGCCGATCTGCCACGTGTAGGCGCGCGTGACGCTGGTGCGCACGGTCACGCCGTCGGCGGCGACCGGGGCCTCGGCGGACGCGTCGGACACGGTGAAGCCGAAGTCCTTCAGCTGGCGCAGACCGTCGGTCACCCAGGGGCCGACGTCGCCGGACAGCAGCGCGCCGCTCATCGTCTGGCCGATGGTCTCCTTGTTCTGGCGGAGGTCCGCGGTGGGAACGATGTGCACCGTGCAGGCTCCGGCGGCGCGGAAGGTGGCCTTGCCGCCGGTCTCGCTGTCGGTGGCGCTGTACTTCATGGCCACCTTCTCGCCGGATTCATGGGCGGCGGCAGCGGCGGTGGCGAGGTCGGCGTCCGCGGCGGAGGCAGCATGGCACAGCAGGGCGGCGGCAAGGCCGGCCATCAGCGTCGTGGTCTTGGTCATGGCGGTCCTCCTGATCATTTCTGCGCCGAGGCGGTGGTGGCGGCGGCGCCCGCGTCGGGCAGCGAGTAGAGCTTCTGGTCCGAGCCCAGCAGGATCGTGCGGCCGTTCTCCGACTTCAGGACCGTGCCCTTGATCTCCCCCTTGCCGGCGCCGAAGTTGAACGCGAAGCTCCTGAGGTCCTTGGCTGGCGGGGCGCTGGAGGCGGCGACGTCGATGTCCAGCATCACCATGCGGACGGTCTCCGCGATCGATTCGCGCATCACGTCGCGGAAGGCGGCGGCGTCCTTGGCGGCCCATTGGGCCAGCGACTCCCTGCCGCCCGGCCCGACCGGCGCCGATTGATAGTGCAGCACGCCTCGCTGGCTGGGCATGCGCGAATCGGAGGCCTCGGGCCGGAGCCAGATCGTGACCACGGACTCGGAGTCGAAGCTGCGGAAGTCCATGCTCAGCGTGTAGCGCGGGCTGATCACCAACAGCGCCTGGCCGGGCTGCAGATCCTTGCGCAGTTGTGTGAGCTTGGCGTCGGACAGGGCGCGCGGCGTGGTCGTGACCTTGCCCACCTTGATCGGGTAGCCGGCCAGGCCGCGTTCGATCGACCCGTTGAATTCCTGGCGGTAGTCGACGTCCTCGATCGCGGCGTAGAAGGGGCCGAGCGCCTGTTGCGACTCGTTCACCCGGTTGTTGGTCACCTTGCTGTCGATCATGGCGCCGATGAGGCCGCCGCCGAGCGCGGCGCTCACGTTGGAGGCCTCCACCGCGGCGATGACCTCGTCCTGCACGACGACGACATGGGCCGTGAGCCCGGTGATCTTGCCGCGCTGCTCGGGCGTGAGGCTGGCCCGCATCGGCGCGGCACAAGCGGTCAGCAGCAGGGCGACGGAAAGCGTTGCGACAAGTCGCAGTCGGATCATGATTTCTCCCTCGTGGTGGCCTGGAACTTTGTTCTTCTTGCTCGCGTGGCCGGAACGTGCCGGCGCGAGGCGCGCGGATTATTGCAGCGCGTTGGAAGAACGGAAGGCGTATGAGGGAAGGTCCCGAGTCGGGCAGCGGGTCGGGGGGGAACCCGGTCAAAGACAAGCCAGACAAAGAAAAAGGGGTCGCCCCTTTCGGTGCGACCCCTTCCGGATCTGTTGGTGGAGAGGAGGAGGATCGAACTCCCGACCTTCGCATTGCGAACGCGACGCTCTCCCAGCTGAGCTACCCCCCCAACGAAGACATCGACTATAGCAGAGATTTCACGGTGGTCACCGCTGCGTCGGAAACCGGAACGGAGTTCGCACAACACGCGGGGTGGTCATCGCGGCGCGCGGCATTCACCAACGGCAGCCCTTGTCGCGCGCGGCATCGCGCACCAGCGGCACGACCGCCAGCAGGCCCTTGTCCGCGTAGGCCTTGCGGCATTCCTGCTGGCCGGCCTCTCGCATCTTCTCGGCCAGGGCGTCCTTGTCCTCCGGCGGCTTCGGTACCGCCGAGATCACGCCCGAGGGCGTCCCGCGCGGGCGCATCGGACCCCGCGCGGCGTTCAGGTCGAGGTTCAGCTTCGGCGCGTTCGGCGGCGTCGATGCCGGGGTCGCCACGTCATGGCCGGTGCGTGCGCCTGCGTCCGGGGCGCCCACGCTGGGTTGGGTCGTCGTGGGCGTGGTCGAGCCGTCGAGCGATGTCCGATTGGCCGGTGTCGGTGAAGGCGTGGTCGATACGCGCGGCTGCGGCGTGGCGGCAGGGCTGGGCGCGGGCGTGGCCGCCGCCGGTGGCGTTGGTGCAGCGGTGGGGGTGGGCGCAGGTGTGGGCGGCGCGACCTGCGGCGCGGGCGTTGGCGGCGTCGGTACGGGCGTCGGCGCGGGTTGAGGCGCAGGGGCGGGTGTTGGCGCCGGCGCAGGCGTTAGTGGCGGCAACTCGGCGGGCGCCTTCAGTTCCGATGGCACGGGTGGTGTCAGTGTCCGCTCGATCGGCGTGCGGTCGATGCGTCTCACTGTCGTGGGCGTTTCGCTGAGGATGGGCGCGGGACGCTCCGGCAGTTGCAACGGCGAAGGTGCCTGCAGCGGATCCGTCGGCGCTGCCGGCCGCGCGGGCGTCGCCTCTCGCGCGGGAGCGATGCGTGTGGGCGCCGTCACCGTGGTGTCGGCAGGCGTCGTGAGCGTCGTGATCGCAGGCGCGGGCTCGACGGCGGGCGTGGGCGAGGGCGCTGGAGGCGGCGTCGGCGTCGGCGGCGCTGGTGTCGGTGCGGGCGTTGGCGCGGGAACGGGTGTCGGCGCGGGCGGGGCCGGTGTCGGTGTCGGTGGTGTGGGCGCGGGTGCGGGCACTGGTGCCGTCGTGGCCGGCGGTGCGCTGCGGTCGGCGGGCGCGTCGCCAGTCAGTTCGTCGCCGGGCTGTTGCCGCCATTGCCCCTGGCGCGCGGCGCCAGGCGCCCGTTGTTCTTCCGGCGTCGGCGGGCGTTCCCGCACCGCGCCGCCGGAGCGGGGCTGCTTCGCTTCGCCGATCGGTCCGCGCTCGGGCAGCACGACGGCGGGCTCGCCCGAGCCTGGCTCGTAGCGATCGCCCTGAAGTCTCACGTTCAGCGGACCCCAGGCGCCTTCGCCGGGCTTGGCCGATCCGCCGGGCGCGTTGCCGATGGCCACGAGCAGCAGCACGTGCAGCAGCACGGCCAGCAGCAGGGCCTGACCCATCTGGTCGGAGACTCGGTGCAGCGGTGTCTGGGCGGGATCGAGGACGGCGGACAAGGTGGATCGCGGAGGATCGCGGCGACGGCGCTGGGGCGCAGCATAGCCGGGATCACCGGGTTGCCGTGTCAGGACTTGTCTTCAGGAGGATCGCGCCGGAAGTTGCGCGGGGCGCCCGTGTCGCGGGCGTCGGCGGCGGGCGCAGGGACCCGCTCGCGTGCTGGCTCAGGTGCCAGGATTGGCCTGGTTCAGATCGGCGCGGCGGGCGCCGGTGAAACGCTTGGCCCAGTACGCTTCGCGCATGTCCTCGACGCGCACCGCGCCGCCGACGCGCGGCGAGTGGATGAACTTGCCTTCGCCGACATAGATGCCGACGTGCGAGAAGGTCGCGCGCATCGTGTTGAAGAAGACCAGGTCGCCGGGCTTGAGGTCTTCCTTCTTGATCGGCACCAGGCTGGAGAGCTTGGCCTGCTCGTCGGCGCGGCGCGGCAGGACCAGGCCCACGCTCATCTCGAAGATGTGGCGCGTGAAGCCGCTGCAGTCGAAGCCGTTGTTGACCGAGTTGCCGCCGCGCCTGTACGGCACGCCCAGGAAATTCATCGCCGACAGCACCAGGTCCGAGGCGTTGTCGCGCACCCGGTTCAGCAGGCCCGGCGAGGCGGCATCGGCGCCGGGCGAGGCGGGCGTCTGCTGAGCCTGCGCGACGATGCCGCGCTGTTGCAGGAAGCGGGCGACGGACTCGCTGGCGTTCGCGTTGCCGGCGGCGGCGCCCATCAGGGCGGTCGGCGGCAGCGAGGAGGTCGGGGTGGCGGTCGTGTTCGTGGCGGGCAGGGCCGGCGCGACCAGCGCGGCGGCCGTGCCTGCGGCGGCGACGGTCGTCGCGACCGCCGCGGCGCCGGCGGGCGAGCGCATCAGGCTCTGCCCATAGGCGCCCATCATCGTGCCGGCGGGCGGCGCGACGTCGGTCTTCGTGTCCGCGACCTTCGCGTCGGCCTTCGCCGGCGCGGCCTTGTCCGCGGTCTTCGACTCGGTCTTCGTTTCTGCCTTCGTCTCGGCCTTCGTTTCGGCCTTGGCCGAAGCGATCTTGTCGGTGCTCGCCGGCTTGTCGGCAGCGATCTCGGTCGCCGGGGACCTGTCCTCGTCGGCCTTGGCCTTCCGGTCCTTGCCGGTGTTCTTGGTCGCGACCGGCTTCGAGGCCTTGCCGTCCTTCGAGGACCTGGCGGCCTGCTTCGACTCGGCGGGTTTCTTCGCGGCCGGCTTGGCGGCAGCCTTCGACGGCGCCGCCTTGGCCTGCGCCTTGGGCTTGTCGTGCGACTCGTTGGTGGACGAGGTCGACTGTTGCGCCCAGCAACCACCGCTCGCGAAGACGCAGATCAGCCCCAGTGCGGCCATGGCGCGCTGGAGCTTCTTGTGTCGGGGAGCAGAGCGGGAAGGACGAACAGTACTCATCGGTGTTGGGCGCGGAGACTAGGCACCATCTCCGTACCGGTCAAGCGCGAATGCCCGCAAGACCGCGCTTGGCTAGGGAAAGTCCGGGCGTGGCCGCGTGACCGTTCCCAGGAAAACCCGGATTGGACCACAGCCCCATGACGCAAGGCTGTGAACGAAAGTTTCAGAAAAGCTGCCGATGCGAGGATCCGTGCGGAATTCGCGCATTCAATACCGACATCCAAGGAGACCCCGATGACCGACAGCTACGCGGCGATGTACCGGCGTTCGATCGACGACCCGGACGGCTTCTGGACCGGGCAGGCGGCGTTGATCGACTGGGAGCGCCCGTTCGATCAGGTCTGCGACACGAGCCGGCCGCCGTTCGCGCGCTGGTTCGTCGGCGGGCGGACCAACCTGTGCCACAACGCGGTCGACCGCCACGCGGCCGCGCGGCCGGACGATGCGGCGCTGATCTGGGTGTCGAGCGAGGTCGACCAGGAACGCGTCTTCAGCTTCGCCGTGCTCAAGGACGAGGTGGAGGCCATGGCCGCGATGCTGCGCGAGCAGGGGGTGGGCATCGGCGATCGTGTGCTGATCTACCTGCCGATGATTCCCGAGGCCGCCTTCGCGATGCTCGCCTGCGCGCGGATCGGCGCGATCCACTCGGTGGTGTTCGGCGGCTTCGCGAGCCACGCCCTGGCCAACCGCATCGACGACGCCGAGCCGGTGCTGATCGTCAGCGCGGATGCGGGCAGTCGCAACGGCAAGATCGTGCCCTACAAGCCGCTGCTCGATGAGGCGATCCGTCTGGCGGCGCACAAGCCGGCGAAGGTGCTGATGGTCGATCGCGGGCTCAGCGCGTTCGAGCGCGTCGACGGCCGCGACCTCGACTACGCGGAACAACGCGGGCGCCTGCTCGGCACGCGCGTGCCCTGCGAATGGCTGCCCTCCGATGCCATCAGCTACACGCTCTACACCAGCGGCACGACCGGCAGGCCGAAGGGCGTGCAGCGCGACGTCGGCGGCTACGCCGTCGCGCTGGCCGCGAGCATGACGCACATCTACGACGGGCATCCGGGCGAGACCTTCTTCTCCACCAGCGACATCGGCTGGGTCGTCGGCCACAGCTACATCGTCTACGGGCCGCTGATCGCGGGCATGGCCACGCTGATGTACGAGGGCACGCCGGTGAGCCCCGATGCGGCGATCTGGTGGAAGCTCGTCGAGCGGCACCGTGTCACGGTGATGTTCAGCGCGCCGACCGCGGTGCGGGTGCTCAAGAAGCAGGACCCCGCCTGCCTGACGCGGCACGACCTGTCGTCGCTGCGCGCGCTGTTCCTCGCCGGCGAGCCGCTCGATGAACCGACGGCGCGCTGGATCGCCGATGCCATCGGCAAGCCGATCGTCGACAACTACTGGCAGACCGAGACCGGCTGGCCGATCCTGACGCTGGCGCGCGGCGTCGAGCCCGCCGAGCCGAAGTTCGGTTCGCCGGGCGTGGCGATGTTCGGCTACCGCGTCCAGCTCCTCGACGAGCGCACCGGCGACGTGCTGGAGGCGCCGAACCAGAAGGGCCTGCTCACGATCGCGTATCCACTGCCGCCCGGCTGCATGCAGACCGTCTGGCGCGACGACGAGCGCTTCATCCGCACCTACTGGGAAAGCGTGCCGGGCCGGCAGGTGTACTCGACCTTCGACTGGGCCTTGCGCGACGAGGACGGCTACTACTTCATCCTCGGACGCAGCGACGACGTGATCAACGTCGCCGGGCACCGGCTCGGCACGCGCGAGATCGAGGAATGCATCGCCGGCCATCCGGCGGTGGCGGAGGTCGCGGTGGTGGGCGTGGCCGATCCGCTCAAGGGTCAGGTCGCGATGGCCTTCGCGGTGCTGAAGGACCCGGCGCGCGCCGCGACGCCGCAGGACGCGCTGGCGCTCGAAGGCGAGATCCTGAAGCGCGTCGACCAGCGGCTGGGCGCGGTGGCGCGGCCGTCGCGGGTGCGCTTCGTGGCGCTGCTGCCCAAGACGCGCTCGGGCAAGCTGCTGCGGCGCGCGATCCAGGCCGTCTGCGAGCATCGCGATCCCGGCGACCTGATCACGCTCGACGATCCGGCCGCGTTGCAACAGATCCGCGACCTGATGGCGTGATGGAGCGAGCGCGGGGTCGGGTTTCCTCTGCCCCAGGATGCGGGCACGACTTTCGGGATGGGTGAGGGCGGGGACGAGAATCCCCGCCATTCCAATTCCTGGAGAGTTTCCGATGGCCTCGACGCATGCGTTGATCCTGGCGGCCTGCGCGATCGTGTCCGCGCCGGCGTTCGCTCAATCCGGGGCCCGGGCGCCCGCGCTGCCCACGCCGGCGTTTCCCAGCTTCGCCGACGGCAAGGCCGTGGACCGGGCCTGTGATGCCGGACTGAAGGCGCTGAACCGCGAGGTCGCCCAGTTGGCCAAACGCAAGGTCGACAAGGGCTGGCTCGCCGCCTACGACCTGGTGATCGCGCATCACGAGGATGCGCGGTTCCCGATCGAATTCGTTCAGAACGTGCATGCCGACAAGGCCGTGCGCGACGCCGCCCAGGACTGCGCGCTGCGCTGGACCGACTTCCAGACCGCGCTCACGCAGAACGAGAAGATCTATCGCGGCCTGAAGACCGCGCCCGCCGCGGACGCGATCGACCGCGAACTCAAGCGCAATGCGCTGGGGCTGTTCGAGGACAGCGGCGTCGGCCTGTCGAAGGACAAGCGCTCGCGCGCCAAGCAGATCCTGGACCGGCTCTCCGCGCTCGACCAGCAGTTCTCGAAGGCGATCCGCGACGCCAACATCCGCGTCGCGTTCACCGCCGAGGAACTGCGCGGCGTGCCCGACGGCGTCTGGAAGGACAAGCCGCGCGACGACCAGGGGCGCTATCTGCTCGGCGTCGACAACCCGACCTACACCGCGCTGATGCAGACCGCCGAGAGCGGCGCCGCGCGCGAGCGCATCTGGCGCGCCAAGACCAACGAGGGCGGCGAGGGCAACCTCAAGCTGCTCACCGAGATCATCACGCTGCGCAAGGAGTACGCCGGGCTGTTCGGCTACGACAACTACGTCGACTTCAACCTGCGTCGCCAGATGGCCAAGGACGCGGCCACGGCGACGCGATTCCTCGGCGAGGTCAAGGGCACCGTCCAGCAGGGTGAACGCGCCGATCTGGAGGAACTCCGCCGCGCGAAGGCGGCGCACCTCGGGACCGCGGTCGAGACCACCGCCGTGACGCAATGGGACGGCGTCTACTACGCGGAGCGCATCCGCAAGCAACGCTTCACCGTCGACCAGGAAGCCTTCCGCCCGTACTTCCCGCCCGCCGAAAGTCTCGCCTTCACGCTGCGCGTCGTCGACCGGCTGCTCGGCGTGACGCACACCGCGGTGAAGCTGCCCGGCCTCTGGCATCCCGACGTCAAGGCCTACGTGGTCAGCGACACGGCCACCGGCAAGGCGCTCGGCACGCTCTACGTCGATCCCTTCCCGCGCGACGGCAAGTACAACCACGCGGCGGTCTGGCCGCTGCGCTCCAGCAGCACGCGCCTGGGGCGCCATCCTGCGGCGGCGCTGGTCGTCAACCTCGATCGCGGCGGGCTGTCGCTCGACGAGCTGGAGACGCTGCTGCACGAGCTCGGCCATGCGGTCCACAACAACCTCGCCCACACGCGCGACGTGTCGCTGGGGCAATGGGCGGTGATGCACGACTTCGTCGAGGCGCCGTCGCAGATGCTCGAGGACTGGGTCTACGACCCGCGCGTGCTCAAGCTGATGGCCGAGGTCTGCCCGACCTGCAAGCCGGTGCCCGACGAACTCGTCGGCAAGGCCCGCGAGGCGCGCGACTTCGCCAAGGGCACGAAGTTCGGCCGCCAGCATCTGTATGCGAGTTATGACCTCGCGCTGCACGGCGCGGAGATCCAAGATCCGCTGGCGCTGTGGGCCAGGATGGAAGGCGACACGCCGCTGGGCCACGTGGCGGGCACGATGTTCCCGTCGCGCTTCGCGCACATCGCGGGCAGCTACGGCGCGGGCTACTACGGCTACCTGTGGAGTCTGGTCGTCGCGATGGACCTGCGCACGCCGTTCGCGGCCGACAAGCTCGATGCCGCCGTGGGCCGCCGTTATCGCGACGCGGTGCTGTCGCGCGGCGCGGAGAAACCGGCGCCGGAACTGGTGCGCGACTTCCTCGGTCGCGATGCCAACGCCAACGCGTTCTACGACTACTTGCGCAAGTAGGTCCGCCAGTCGTCGCGGATGAACTGCACCACGGCGTCCTCATGGTGGAAGCCGATGATGCGGTGCGCCGCCTGCTTCACGTCGTCGCTGGCGTTGGCCATCGCGACGGCGTGATGCGCCGCCTTCAGCATCGTCAGGTCGTTGACCTGGTCGCCGAAGACGACGAGTTCGCGCTCATGCAACGCGTAGCGCTGCGCCAGCGTCGCGATCGCCTGGTCCTTGCTGGCCCGGCGGTCGTGGACGTTGAGCCAGGGCCAACCCGGCATGTAGAGGTCCTCGGCGAGGTGCGTCGTGACGAGGTCGCCGCAGGTGCTCAGGATCTCGGCCTGCAGCGCTTCCAGCGGCTCCGCGCGGCCGACCACCAGCAGCGTGACCAGCGGATCGTCCAACTGGTCCTGCAGGCGGTCGACGTGGCGCAGCCGCGGATCGGCGTTGCGCTGACGCTCGGTGACGAAGCGCTGCTGGCCTTCGTTCTGCACTTCCTGCCAGAAGAGCTGGTCGCCCTTGGCGCCGTGCGTCGCGATGAAGGGCATCAGGCCGTGCCGCCGCACCAGCGCGAAGATGGCCTGGCCGAGCGCCGGCTCCATCGCGTTGACCAGCTCATGCCGGCCGGTGCGCAGGTCGCTGATGTAGGCGCCGTTGGACGACACCACCGGCAATGAGATGGGCAGCCCTTCGAGGATGCGGGCGATCGACACCACGTGCCGCGCGCTGGCGACGGTGAAGGCCAGGCCCTCGGCCAGCAGTTCGGTGAGGCCCGCGCGGGTGGCGGCGGAGAGGCGGGCCTGCGGGTCGAGCAGGGTCCCGTCGAGATCGGAAACGTAGAAGCGCATGGGTCCTGGGCAGCGAGGTCCGGGGCGCGTCCGCGCGCCGCGACAAGCGCACATCCTACGCCGCCGGGGTCCGATACTTGCCGGATGCCGCCCATGCCTTCCTCCTCGACGACGCCGCTCGACGTGCTCGGTCGCCCGATCCTCGATGACGCCACCCGCCGCTGGCTGCCATGGGTCGTCGCGCTGGCGTTCTTCATGCAGACGCTGGACACGACCATCCTCAACACCGCGCTGCCGGGCATGGCGCGCGACCTCGGCGAAGACCCGCTGCGGATGCAGTCCGCCGTCGTCGCCTACCTGCTGACGGTGGCACTGCTGATCCCCGCTTCCGGGTGGCTGGCGGACCGCTTCGGGACGAGGACCGTCTTCCTGTGGGCGATCGGGCTGTTCAGCCTGGGTTCGCTGGCCTGCGCGGTGTCGCCCAGCCTGCACGTGCTGGTCGCGTCGCGGGTGGTGCAGGGCGTCGGTGGCGCGCTGCTCGTGCCCGTCGGACGGCTGGTCGTGCTGCGGGCCTTCCCGAAGGCCGAGTTCCTCGCGGTGATGACCTTCATCAGTCTGCCAGGGCTGGTCGGACCGCTGCTGGGCCCGACGCTGGGCGGCGTGCTGGTGGAGTTCGTCAGCTGGCACTGGATCTTCCTGATCAACCTGCCGGTCGGGCTCGCCGGCGCCTTCGCCTGCCGGCGTTTCATGCCGGAGATCAAGGGCCCCATCGGCAAGCGCTTCGACTGGGGTGGCTACGGGCTGTTCAGCGTCGGGCTGATGCTGATGTCGCTGGCGCTGCAGGGCTTCGGCGAGCACATGGTCAGCGTCGCCGTGTGCTTCGTGATGCTGATCGCCGGCGTGGCCTGCATGATGGCCTACTGGCTGCATGCGACGCGCACGGACGAGCCGCTCTTCACGCCCGCGCTCTTCGCCGTGCCGACCTTCCGCATCGGGCTGCTGGGCAACGTCTTCGCGCGACTGGGCAGCGGCGCGACGCCGTTCCTGACGCCGCTGTTCCTGCAGGTGGGGCTGGGCTTCTCGCCCAGCGAAGCGGGCCTGTCGATGATCCCGTCGGTGCTCGGCGCGATGTTCACCAAGACGCTGGCGATCCGCCTGATCAAGCGTGCCGGCTACCGCCGCGTGCTGATCGTCAATACGCTGCTGCTGGGCGTGCTGATCGCGAGCTTCGCGCTGATCCCGCGCGGCGTCGGGCACGTCTGGCTGGCCATCCACCTCGGGCTGTTCGGGATGGTCAACAGCATGCAGTTCACCGCGATGAACACGCTGACGCTGGGCGATCTCGACGAGCGCACCGCGAGTCCCGGCAACAGCCTGCTGGCCGTGGTGATGCAGCTGTCGATGAGCCTGGGCGTGGCGACCTCGAGTGCCTTCCTGCTGCTGTTCTCGCACGGGCTGCCGCGCACCGAGGGCGCCGCGATCGTTCCCGCCTTCCACGGCACCTATCTCGCGCTCGGCGCCATGGCTGCGCTGGCGGCGTTCATCTTCTACCAGCTGCGCCGCGACGAAGGTGCCGCCGAGGAAACCGTCCAGTCGAAACTGACCCCCGAAGAGTAGGGCGCGGTCGCCCGAAAGCAGGGATCGACGCGGGAATGAAAAAGCCACCCCGAAGGGTGGCTTGGCGGGAGCGGGAAGGGCCGGCAGGCCCGCCGCTCAGAGCACCTCGGAGGCGAAGTCCGCGAGCCGCGAGCGCTCGCCGCGCGCCAGCGTGACGTGCCCGCTGTGCGCCCAGCCCTTGAACTTGTCGACCGCGAAGGTCAGGCCGGAGCTGCCCTCGGTCAGGTAGGGCGTGTCGATCTGCGCCAGGTTGCCCAGGCAGACGATCTTCGTGCCCGGACCCGCGCGCGTGATCAGCGTCTTCATCTGTTTGGGCGTCAGGTTCTGCGCCTCGTCGATGATCACGTACTTGTTCAGGAAGGTGCGCCCGCGCATGAAGTTCAGGCTCTTGATCTTGATCTTGCTGCGCACCAGGTCGTTGGTGGCCGCGCGGCCCCATTCGCCGGCGGCGCTGTCGCCGCGTCCCAGCACTTCCAGGTTGTCGTCGAGCGCGCCCATCCACGGGCCCATCTTTTCCTCTTCCGTGCCGGGCAGGAAACCGATGTCCTCGCCGACCGGGACCGTGACGCGGGTGACGATGATCTCGGTGTAGCGGCGCTCGTCCAGCACCTGCGACAGGCCGGCGGCCAGCGTCATCAGCGTCTTGCCCGTGCCGGCCGAGCCGGTCAGGGTGACGAAGTCGCAGTCCGGATCCATCAGCAGGTTCAGCGCGAAGTTCTGTTCGCGGTTGCGCGCGGTGACGCCCCAGACCGAATGCTTCTGGTGGCCGAAGTCCTTCAGCGTGCGCAGCACCGCGGTCTTGCCGGTGATCTCCTGCACCTTGGCATAGAGCGGCGCGGCGCCCGGCGCTTCCAGGTAGATGAGCTGGTTCACCAGCAGCGTCGGCACCAGCGGGCCGCTGATCCGGTAGAACGTGGTGCCGCCTTGCTGCCAGCTCTCCATCGTCTTGCCGTGGCGCTCCCAGAAGTCCGCCGGCAGCGCCTGCACGCCGGTGTAGAGCAGGTCGGAGTCTTCCAGCGTCTTGTCGTTGCGGTAGTCCTCCGCCGGCAGGCCCAGCGCGCGGGCCTTGATGCGCATGTTGATGTCCTTGGACACCAGCACCACCTCGCGGCCGGGCTGCTGCTGCTTCAGCGCCTGGACGACGCCCAGGATCTGGTTGTCGGCCTTGCCCTGCGGCAGGCCTTGCGGCAGCGGGGCCTCGAACAGGGTCGTCTGGAAGAACAGCTTGCCGCCGGCCTCGCGGTGACCGGTCTGGTCCAGCGGCAGGCCCTTGGACATTTCCTCGATCGTGCTCGACTTGAGGCTGGTGGCCAGCGCGTCCAGGTCGCGGCTGACCTGGCGCACGTTGCGGGCGACCTCGGTCATGCCCTTCTTGTGGCCGTCCAGCTCCTCGAGCGTGATCATCGGCAGGTAGATGTCATGTTCCTCGAAGCGGAACAACGACATCGGGTCATGCATCAGCACATTGGTGTCGAGCACGAACAGCTTGGGGTCACCGGCCGGCTTGCGCGCCTTGGCGCGGGTCGGGGCGGTTTTCTTCGCGGGGGCCCTGGACGGGGCCGGCGACACCAGCGCCAGCGACGGCGAATTGCCGCCGCGGGCTTCGACGGGCTCCGTGCGCGCACGCGCGCTGGCCGCGGACGGCTGTGCGGGAGCGGCGGCGGAATGGCTGGCCTCGGGCTCGTGCCGGGTCGCCGCGATCGGGGCGGCGAGGGGGGCGGACGGTCTGGCCTCGTTCTGGGGGAGCCGTTTGCTGGGCGACAGGTCGGTCGCGAAGGCGTCGGAATCTAGGCGGCTGGCGCGCTTGGTCGGAGGCTTGGGCAGTGGCATGTGCGGGGGTGACGGGCTTGCGTGATGAGCCTGGGTCGATGCGGACCAGGGGTCATGCCCCGGGCCTGACGGGCGGTGGCGATGCCGGAGGTATCGGCGGCATCGGGGGCCTCGAACTCGCACGCGGATCCCAGAAGACAAAAAGCCGCACCGGGGGCGGTGCGGCTCGTCCTTGGGAATTCATTCGCTGCGATCAGGCACAGGGGCATGCGGCTGATTATGCACAACTCGCGGCGTCCGCCCGTGACGGACGCATGGCGGCGTTGCTGTCAGACGCCGCCGTGCGCGGCTCAGCGCAAACCCGAGGTGTCGGCGATCGGATTCGATGGTCCGATGCGAAGTTCCGCGGCCCTCAGGACGTCCTGGCGCGGGCCGCGCAGACGATCAGGCGGCTTCCTTCTTGAGGGCCTTGACGGCCTTCAGGACTTCCTCGACGTGGCCGGCGACCTTCAGGCCGCGCCACTCTTCGCGCAGGATGCCCTGGGCGTCGATCAGGAAGGTCGAGCGTTCGATGCCCTTGACCTTCTTGCCGTACATGATCTTGTTCTTCACCACGCCGAACATGTGGCAGAGTTTCTCTTCGGTGTCGGCGATCAGTTCGAACGGCAGTTCCAGGTTCTGCTTGAACTTGTCGTGCGAGGCCATGTTGTCGCGGGAAACTCCCAGCACGACGGCGCCGGCCTTGACGAATTCCTTGTGGTGATCGCGGAACTGCATCGCTTCGGTCGTGCAGCCCGGGGTGTTGTCCTTCGGATAGAAGTACAGCACCACGACCCGACCCAGGAATTCCTTGGGAGTGAACTTCACGCCTCCCGTGGCAAGAGCTTCAATGTCCGGGAGGGGTTTGTTGAGCGCTGGCGTCATGTGGCGTTCTTCAGAGAGATGTGCCCGGGTGGGCATAGCCAGCGATTATACGTTGAATGGGTCGTTCCTCGCCCCCTCTGACATGGACGAGTAGGCAGCCTCCCAGAGAGAGGGAGGCAAGCCGCGGCGGCGGCAGGGTTCGCGGGGGCCGGGGCGGGCGTTCAGGACGCGATCAGGACGCGATCACGCCGGGCTCATGGCTCGATCAGCAGGGCCGCCAGCACCGCGCGGCCCTCGCTGGCCAGCACGTTGTACGTGCGGCAGGCGGCGCCGATGTCCATCGTTTCCATGCCGATGCGGGCCTGGATCAGGCCCCGGTACAGCGCGGGCCTGGCGAAGCGCAGCTTCGATCCGCTGCCGAAGATCACCAGCTCCGGCTTGAGTGCCAGGATGCGCTCGAAGTGCGCCTCGGTGAGGTCCTCGAAGCGGGTGACATCCCAGTTCTCCGGCTGACCTTGCCATGGCACCAGCACGCTGTGGGCCTGCTCGACGCCGTTGACCCACACGTGGTTCAGGTCGTGGGCCGAAATCATGTTGCCGCCGAGCGGCTGGTCGGGTTGAAATTTCATTGAGGGTGATTCTGGCAGCGACGGAGGGTGTCTCCCCGCGGGCGTGGGATTACCCGCGATAACCCTGTGTTTAAATCGATGGCCCCGATTTTCCCCTGTGTGTTCCCCTTGCGGAACCTTACCTCGCCCGGAGTCATCTTGAGAACCGTCGCCAAGTCCAGCAAGCTTTCCAGCGTCAGTTACGACATCCGCGGGCCTGTGCTGGACAAGGCGCGGCAGATGGAGGAAGAGGGGCAGAAGATCATCAAGCTCAACATCGGCAACACGGCGGTGTTCGGGCTGACGCCGCCGGACGAGATCGTCCAGGACATGATCCGCAACCTGGCCGACGCCGGCGGCTACACCGACAGCAAGGGGCTGTTCGCGCCGCGCAAGGCGGTGGTGCACTACACGCAGGAGAAGGGCATCCGCGGCGTGTCGGTGGACGACGTCTACCTGGGCAACGGCGCGTCCGAGCTGATCCAGATGGCGATCAACGCGCTGGTCAACGACGGCGACGAGATCCTGATCCCGTCGCCCGATTTCCCTCTCTACACAGCGGTGGTCGGCCTGTCGGGCGGCCGCCCGGTGCACTACCTGTGCGACGAGGGCACCGGCTGGCTGCCGGACCTGCAGGACATCGAATCGAAGATCACGCCGCGCACCCGCGGCATCATGGTCTGCAACCCCAACAACCCGACCGGCGCGCTGTACCCGGACGACGTGCTGCTGGGCATCATCGAGATCGCGCGGCGCCACGAGCTGATCGTCTTCGCCGACGAGATCTACGACAAGACGCTCTACGACGGCAACACCCACACCAGCATGGCCAGCCTGGCCGACGACGTGCTGTTCGTGACCTTCAACGGCCTGTCCAAGAACTACCGCAGCTGCGGCTACCGCGCCGGCTGGATGGTGGTGTCGGGCGAGAAGCGCCATGCCCGCGACTACATCGAGGGCCTGAACATGCTGGCCTCGCTGCGCCTGTGCGCCAACACGCCGGGCCAGCTCGCGATCCAGACGGCGCTGGGCGGCTACCAGAGCATCAAGGACCTGGTCGCGCCGACCGGCCGGCTGTGCCACCAGCGCGATCTCGCGTACGAGCTGCTGACGCAGATCCCGGGCGTGAGCGTCGTCAAGCCCAAGGCCGCGCTGTACATGTTCCCCCGCCTCGACCCCAAGATCTATCCGATCGAGGACGACCAGCAGTTCGCCTACGAGCTGCTGGCCGAAGAAAAGGTGCTGATCGTCCAGGGGACGGGCTTCAACTGGAAAGCTCCCGATCATTTCCGGCTCGTGTTCCTGCCCAACACGGACGATCTCCGTGAAGCCATCGGCCGCATCGAGCGATTCCTGGCGCAATACCGCAAACGCCACGCACGCTGACCTCCCGACCTTCTGAAAGACAAGACGATGAACCCGATCAAAGTTGGCCTGCTGGGCATTGGCACCGTGGGCAGCGGCACATTCCAGGTGTTGCGCCGCAACCAGGCGGAGATCCGCGGTCGCGCCGGCCGCGGCATCGAGATCGCGATGGTGGCCGACCTGGACGTCGAGCGCGCCCGCAGCATCGTCGGCGACGCCTGCCCGGTGGTGGCCGACGCGCGCGACGTGATCGCGAACCCGGAGATCGACATCGTCGTCGAGCTCATCGGCGGCTACGGCATCGCACGCACGCTGGTGCTGGACGCGATCAAGGCCGGCAAGCACGTGGTGACGGCCAACAAGGCGCTGCTGGCGGTGCACGGCAGCGAGATCTTCGCCGCGGCGCGCGAGCAGGGCGTGATGGTTGCCTTCGAGGCGGCGGTGGCCGGCGGCATCCCGATCATCAAGGCGCTGCGCGAGGGCCTGACGGCCAACCGCATCGAGTGGATCGCCGGGATCATCAACGGCACGACCAACTTCATCCTGTCGGAGATGCGCTCCAAGGGGCTGGACTTCGCGACGGTGCTGAAGGAGGCGCAGCGGCTGGGTTACGCCGAGGCCGATCCGACCTTCGACATCGAGGGCGTGGACGCCGCGCACAAGGCGACGATCATGAGCGCGATCGCGTTCGGGATCCCGGTGCAGTTCGATCAGGCGCATGTCGAGGGCATCACGGCGCTGCAGGCGACCGACATCAAGTACGCGGAGCAACTCGGCTACCGCATCAAGCTGCTGGGCATCGCCCGCAGAAGAGACAACGGCATCGAGCTGCGCGTGCATCCGACGCTGATCCCGTCGGGCCGGCTGATCGCCAATGTCGAGGGCGCGATGAACGCGGTGCTGGTGCAGGCCGACGCGGTCGGCACGACGCTGTATTACGGCAAGGGCGCGGGCGCGGAGCCGACGGCCTCGGCGGTGATCGCCGACCTGGTCGACATCACGCGTCTGGCGACGGCCGATCCGGACCACCGCGTGCCGCACCTGGCCTTCCAGCCGGACGCGATGAACAACACGCCGATCCTGCCGATGGCGCAGGTGCAGACGGCGTTCTACCTGCGGCTGCGGGTGGCGGACCAGGCGGGCGTGCTGTCGCGCATCACGACCATCCTGGCCGAGCACGAGATCAGCATCGACGCGGTGCTGCAGCGCGAGTCGGCCGAAGGCGAGAGCCAGACCGACCTGATCATCCTGACGCACGACACGCAGGAAGGCCGCATGAGCGAGGCGCTGGCGAAGATGCAGGCGCTGCAGACCGTGCTGGCGCCGATCGTGAAGCTGCGCAAGGAAGAGCTGGCGTGAAATACCTCAGCACCCGCGGCGACAAGGCCGAGCGCCACTTCTGCGACATCCTGCTGGAGGGCCTGGCGCCCGACGGCGGGCTGTATCTGCCGGTCGCGTATCCGCAGATCGATGCCGCCACGCTCGGCCGCTGGCGCGGCCTGTCGTACGCCGACCTGGCGTTCGAGATCCTGTCGCTCTACATCGACGACATCCCCGCGGCCGACCTGAAGGCGATCGCGCACCGGACCTACACCGAAGCCGTCTTCGGCACGCCGCAGATCACGCCGCTGAAGCCGCTGGAGCCGGGCCTGGCGCTGGTCGCGCTGTCCAACGGCCCGACGCTGGCGTTCAAGGACATGGCGATGCAGCTGCTCGGTCAGCTGTTCGAGTACGAGCTCCAGCGCCGCGGCGATACGCTGAACATCCTCGGCGCGACTTCCGGCGACACCGGCAGCGCCGCCGAGTACGCGATGCGCGGCAAGGCCGGCATCCAGGTCTTCATGCTGAGCCCGCACGGCCGCATGAGCCCGTTCCAGCAGGCGCAGATGTTCAGCCTGCAGGATCCCAACATCCACAACATCGCCGTGCAAGGCGTGTTCGACGACTGCCAGGACATCGTCAAGGCGGTGTCCAACGACCTCGACTTCAAGCGCGGTCACCGCATCGGCACCGTCAACTCGATCAACTGGGCGCGACTGCTGGCGCAGGTCGTCTACTACTTCGCCGCGTACTTCCAGGCGACGAAGACCGACGGCGAACGCGTGAGCTTCACCGTGCCGTCGGGCAATTTCGGCAATGTCTGCGCGGGCCACGTGGCGCGCAGGATGGGCCTGCCGATCGAGCGCCTGGTCGTGGCGACCAACGAGAACGACGTGCTCGACGAGTTTTTCCGCACCGGCGTCTATCGCCCGCGCGGCGCCGAGCACACGCTGGAGACCTCCAGCCCGTCGATGGACATTTCCAAGGCGAGCAACTTCGAGCGTTTCGTGTTCGATCTGCTGGACCGCGACGCCTCGCGCGTGAAGCGGCTGTTCGGCGAGGAACTGGCCTCGAAGGGCTTTTTCGAGATCACCGCCGAGGAGCGCGCCCGCATCAGCGAACGCTACGGTTTCGTCTCGGGGCGCAGCACGCATGAGGATCGCGTGGCGACGATCCGTCTGTGCCATCAGCAGTACGGTGTCGTCATCGACACGCACACGGCGGATGGCTTGAAGGTCGCGCTCGCGAAGCGCGAGCCGGGCGTGCCGATGCTGGTGCTGGAGACGGCGCTGCCGGCCAAGTTCGCCGTCACCATCGAGGAAGCGCTCGGCATCGTGCCGCCGCGCCCGGCCGCGCTCGACGATCTCGAGACGCGTCCGAAGCGCGTCAGCGTGATGCCGGTCTCGGTGGAACAGGTCAAGCAGTTCATCGTCGACCATGTCTGACGCGAAGAACGCCCCGGACGCCGCTGCCACACCGCGCGCGCCGATGATGCCGATGGAGGAGGCGCTGGAGCGCCTGCTCTCGCAGGTCACGCCGCTGGGGCGGACCGAGTCGGTGACGACGCCGCTGGTGCGCGGTCGCGTGCTGGCGCAGGACCTGGTCTCGCCGCTGGACGTGCCGCCCTACGACAACAGCGCCATGGACGGCTACGCGATGCGCGCGGCCGACGTCGCGGCGCTGGGCGGCGAGGGCGCGGTATTGCCGGTGTCGCAGCGCGTGGCGGCGGGCTCGGTGCCGCAGCCGCTGCAGCCCGGCACGGCGGCGCGGATCTTCACCGGCGCGACCGTGCCCGAGGGCGCCGACTCCGTGCTGATGCAGGAGCAGTGCGAGGCGATCGCCGATGCCACGGGCGCGGCGGGCAGCCTCGGTCAGGTGCGCATCAACGGGCCGCTGACGGTGGGCCTGCACATCCGCCGTCGAGGCGAGGACCTGCGCGTCGGTCAACTGGTGCTCAGCGCCGGCATGCGCCTGAATGCGGCCTCGCTGGGCCTGGCCGCGACGGCCGGCGCGGCGGCGCTGACGGTGGCGGCGCGCCCTCGCGTCGCGCTGTTCTCGACCGGTGACGAGCTGGTGCTGCCGGGTCAGCCGCTGGGTCCCGGCCAGATCTACAACTCCAACCGTACGACGCTGCACGCGCTGCTGCTGGCGATGGGGTGCGAGGTACGCGACCTGGGCATCGTGCCCGACTCGCTCGAAGCGACCCGCGTGGCCTTGCGCGAGGCATCGAAGGACGCGGACCTGATCCTCAGCTCCGGCGGCGTGTCCGTCGGCGAGGAGGACCACCTGAAGCCCGCGCTCGAGCGCGAAGGCCGTCTGGACCTGTGGCAGATCGCGATCAAGCCCGGCAAGCCGCTGGCGTTCGGCGAGGTGACCAGCACCGGCGGGCGCACCTGGTTCATCGGACTGCCGGGCAATCCGGTGTCGAGCTTCGTGACCTTCCTGCTGTTCGTGCGGCCGGTGCTGCTGCGGATGCAGGGCGCGACGCAGCTGACGCCGCGCGCCTTGCCGTTGCCGGCCGAGTTCACCTGGACGAAGGCCGACAAGCGCCGCGAGTTCCTGCGCGCGAAGCTGAGCGACGTGGGCGGGCTGCAGCTGTTCGGCAACCAGAGTTCGGGCGTGATGAGTTCGGCGGCGTGGGCCGACGGCCTGATCGACCTGCCGCCCGGCAGCACGGTGGCGCCGGGTCAGGTCTTGCGCTTCATTCCGTTCAACGAGCTGTTCTGACGGCTGTTCTGACGAATCGACCCGAGATGACGATCACCGTGCGCTACTTCGCCTCGCTGCGCGAGGCCCTGGGGACAGACGAACGCTTCCCGCATCACGCCGGCGCGACGCTGGGCTCGATCCGCGATGCGCTGATCGCCAGCGACGCGACGCACGCGGCGGCGCTGGCGCGCGGCCGCGCGATCCGTTGCGCGCTGAACCAGCAGATCCTGCCCGAGGACACGGCCGTCGAGGACGGCGCGGAAGTGGCGTTCTTCCCGCCAGTCACGGGCGGTTGAATCGGTGACCGATCCGGCGGACGGGCTCGGCCGCCGTTCAAGGTCAGGCGGCGGATGAACGTGGCCGTTGATCGCCGCAGCGGCGAGTGCCGCCTCACTCCTTGAAATACACCATCTGGTGCGTGCTGGCCAGCATGTGGCCGTCGTCGCTCCAGACTTCGGCGGTCTGGTCGAAGTAGCCGTTGCGGAAGTTGAGCGCCTTCGCCATCGCGAGCACATGCCGGTCGCCCTGCTGCGCGAGCATGACGGCGTCCGCATGGAAGTAGGTCGTCAGCGTGACGGTGCCGATCGCGCCGGGCTTGCGGCGGCGGACGAAGATGCGCGGGAAGAAGCTGTCGCAGATCGCGGCGAGGGACGGGAAGTCCATCGGGCGCGCGGGCTCGTCGCGGACCCAGTAGCGGCTGATCGAGTGCGGCTGCTCCTGGCCGTCGAACGGCCCAGGACCGAAGCCGGGCAGGAAGCGCATGTCGTAGCGCGAGACCCAGGCGGGCAGGAAACCGACCTTCGGCAGCGGCTTCAGTTCCGCTGCGGGCGGGATGCCCGCCGGCAGTTCGGCCTCCTTCGCGGACCAGGTCTCCCGACGCTGCGCGAAGACGGCGCTGCCGGTGGCGGCCACCTCGCCGTTCTGCGTGAGCTCGAGCACCCAATGCTGGGTCGACCGGTTCGTGCGGGCGGGTCGGGCTTCGACCTCGAAGGCGCCGTCGGCCAGCGGGCTGCAGAAGTTGATCGTCAGCGCGATCGGCTCGCCGATGCGCTCCGAATGCAGCAACGCGGCGTTGAGCATCGCCGCACCGGTCGTGCCGCCGAACGGACCGACCATGTTGGCGTAGGCCGGATTCGTCGCACCGGCGAAGCGGTGGCCGCCGGCAGGGGCGAGCAGGATGGCTTGGTCGAGGTCGTGAGGCATGCGGGCTCCTTGAGGCCAATTCTTACTGATCCGAGTCATGGACGCTCGAGGAGGCCTCACGCAAGATCTGACCCTCATCAACGACATCAGGAGTGACGACGATGGATGAAGCGATCAGGAAGCGGATCGGCATTCCGGCATTGAAGGAACGGATCATGCATCCCGCCAAGCACATGACGCCGCGGGAGGGTATCGATCCGGAGACGATGGCTGCGGCGAAGAAGGTCATGGAAGTGCATCGGGACGTTCTTCGCGCCCTTGCCAAGCGATGACGTCATGCTCAGCGAGCAAGAGGTCCGCGACTTTCATGAGTCCATCCTGTTGAATGAGGGTGGCTTGCCAGGTGACCGCGATGTCGGTTCTCTGGACGGTGCGCTGGCACGCGTCAGCCACCGGCTTCAGTACGGAGAGATCGGAGATGTCTTTGAGAGATTGCAGCCATGTATGCGGTGGCAGTCGCTCGGGGGCATGTCTTCAATGACGGAAACAAGAGGACCGGCCTCGTCGCTGCGTTGACCTATCTGGGCAGGGAGGGAATCGACCTGCAGAGGTGTCTTCAACTTGAAGAGGCTATGGTTTGCGTTGCGGAGGGATCCTTGGACGAAAAAGGGTTTGCTGAAATTCTGCAAGCGCTGCATCACGCACCGCGCTTCTAGCGAGGAGGTCGGCGCGTCAAGCGCGCCGCCACCACCTCACCTTGCGTGAACGCCTCCTCGAACACCGAGTACCCCGCCAGATCCGCATGCGCGAAATGAAGCCGCCCTTGCGGGCGCTCGCGCAGCGCGGTCAGCGCCTGTGACCCGCGCAGCCCCGGATGCGGAATGCTCATCGCGTGTCCGTAGCGCATCAACTCGATGCGCTGCAGCCGCTCCGGCAGGTCCGGGTGCATCGGCGCCATGTCCGCGAGCACGCGCGCCGCCCACGCGCGCCAGTCGTCCTGCAGCAGGTCCTTGCGCTGTGACTCGCGCAGCGAGCGGTAGGCGGTCAGCACCATCGGACCACGGCTCGGATCGAGGTCCTGCTGGTTCGCGTTCACATAGCCCAGGGCCTCGCCGCCGTAGGCGACGTTGTCCCAGGACATCGGCGCGCCGAGCCGCTCCAGCGGCGGTGCGTCGAGCAGCAGGTTCGTCACCAGCCACGGCGCGTAGCGCATGCCTTTCGCGGCCTCGATCAGCGCTGGCGGAGGCTGCTCCGGCAGCCGCGCCGCGATGAACAGTGGCATCGCCATCACGACCTGATCGGCGGCCCATTGCTCCGCCACCTGGTCCTTGTCGTTCCAGACGAGCACCTGCACGCCATGGCGCTCCTCGCGCACGCGCAGCGCCGTGCGTCCGCCGTGGAAGGTCTCCGCCAGCGGCGCGGCCAGGCGCTCGGACAACCAGCCATTGCCTTGCGGCCAGGTCAGCACGGCCTCGCGTTCCTCGCCGCTCATGAAGCCGTGGCGGCTGCCGAAGTAGTGCAGCCCCGCCCACGCGGACACCTGCGTCGCATCGGCGCCGTAGTCGTCGCGGCAGCAGTAGTCGAGGTACCAGCGCAGCGGCGCGGCGGTCAGTTGGTGCTCGTCGAGCCACGCGGCGAAGGTCTTCGCGTCGAGCGCCTGGTGCGCCGGCGTCCATGCGCGATGGGTGCTCGGCATGGCGAAGCCGACCTCATGCCGCGCCCGGTCGACCAGCTCGCCGAAGCGGCGGTACTGCGCCTGCACCTCCGGCGACTCGGCCGGCGGCAGCAGCCCGTCGACCCATTGGTCATGCCACCAGAGCCGCTCCTGCGGGCTGTGGCAGAGCCAGCGTTCCTCGTAGACGGTGCGGCCATGCTCCTGGCGGGCGAGGCCGAGGTCCTCCAGCAGCGCGCGCACCTCGACGGCCTCCGGCCCCGGCGTGGGCAGGTAGTGCGCGCCGAGCGGGCAGCGCAGCCCTTCGCCGAGCGCCGGGCCTGCGCCGATGCGATGCCCGCGGCTGTTGCCACCGGGGGCATCCTCCAGATCGAGCAGCGCGACATCGACGCCTTGCAGTCGCAGACGGCGCGCGCAGGCCAGTCCCGCGATCCCCGCGCCGAGCACCAGCACCTGCGCGCGCTGGGGCGCGCCGGTCGCTGCCGACCAGGCGGGCAGGGCGCCGCGCAGCCGATGGCCGCGCTCCCAGTTCGCGCCGGTCCAGCCGCCGGGCAGTTCCACGAGGCGCTCGGCCAGCCGATCGGCGAGCGGCCGCGCATCGCGCCCGCAAGCCGACAGCATCGGCACCAGCGATGTGGCCAGCGAGGCCGCCAGCGTGCGCGTCAGCAGGTCACGCCGCTTCAATGCAACTTGCCCCATTCGCGCTCGAACTCGTGGACCAGCACCTGGTTGGACAGGCGGTTCACTTCGAGGTGTTCCGGCCGCGCCATGTCCGGCGGGAAGCTCATCAGCGCCGGGATGCCGTCGATGCTCAGGAAGCGCAGCCCGTCCGGCAGCTTTCTCGGCATCGACCACGGACGCCGGCTCGCCAGCACGAAGCCCCATTCGCCGAAGCTCGGCACGTGGGCGTGGTACGGCGTCGCGGTGAGGCCGACCGACTCCACCGTGTTGACGACGGTCCAGAACGCGCGCGGCGCCACCAGCGGCGAGGTCGACTGGATCACCGCGTACCCCGACGCGCTCAGATGCTGGTCGACCATCTTGTAGAGGCTGGCCGTGTACAGCTTGCCGAGCGCGAAATTGCTCGGATCGGGGAAGTCGATGACGATGACGTCGAAGATCTCGTCGGTCGTCTCCAGCCAGCTGAAGGCGTCCGCGTTGACGATGTGCAGCTTCGGGCTCAGCAGCGCGTCCTTGTTCAGCTGCCTGAGCAGCGGCATCGTCGAGAACAGCGTCGTCATGTGCGGGTCGAGCTCGACCAGCGTGACCTGCTCGACGGATGGATAGCGCAGGATCTCGCGCACCGCCATGCCGTCGCCGCCGCCCAGCACCAGCACCTTGCGTGGCGCGCCCTGCGCGGCCATCGCGGGGTGCACGAGGGCCTCGTGATAGCGGTACTCGTCGCGCGAGTGGAACTGCAGGTTGCCGTTCAGGAACAGCCGCGTGCCCGCCGCGCCCTGCGTGACGACGATGCGCTGGTAGTTGCTGCTTTCCTTGAACACGATCTGCTCGCCGTAGAAGCGGTCCTCGGCCCAGGTGCTGAGCCGGTCGGCGCCCGCCATCGCCGCGGCGAGCAGGCCGATCGCCACCGCGCAGGTCAGCGCGTGCGAGCGCCAGCCGCGCAGCTCCGCGCGGAACAGCCACAGCGCCCACACCGCGACCGCGACGTTCAGCAGCCCGAAGAACAGCCCCGTGCGCACCAGCCCGAGGTGGGGCACCAGCAGCAGCGGAAAGGCCACGGCGACCAGCAGCGCGCCGAGGTAGTCGAAGGTCAGCACCTGCGACACCAGTTCCTTGAGCGCGTAACGCTGCCGGAAGTGACGCTTGAGGATGCGCATCACCAGCGGGATCTCCAGGCCCACCAGCATGCCCACGAGCAGCACCAGCCCGTACAGCAGCACGCGGAAGGCGGCGACCTGCGACGGCGGCAGCAGGCTGTGCGCGGTGAAGAGCGCCGCGGGCATCAGCCCGCCGATGACGCCGACGAGCAGCTCCAGCCGCAGGAAGTGCGCAACCAGCTGGCGGTCGATGTAGCGCGACAGCCAGGACCCGACGCCCATCGCGAAGAGGTAGGCGCCGATGATGGTCGAGAACTGCAGGACGGAGTCGCCGAGCAGGTAGCTCGCGAGCGCGCCGGCCGCGAGTTCGTAGACCAGCCCGCAGGCGGCGATGACGAAGACGCTGGCGAGCAGCAGCACCTCGGGCAGCGAGGCGCGCGCGGGGGCGTCGTCGACGGTGGGCTCTTGAGACATGGGGCGCGAGGCTATCACGCGCGCGAGGGTGGTTTCAGCCTTGGCGCGCGGCCTCGGGCGCGCCTCCCCCCACTGGGGGAAATCCCCTTCGATCCCGATACCGATCAGCAACAAACGGGCCCTACAGTCCGGATCCCATGCCGGACAACAAGTCGCCCTTTCCTTCCGCCCTGCAGGCGGGCCTGCTCCTGCTGGCCACGCTGGTGCTCCAGCAATTGGTGGGCGCGGCGCTTTACGACTTCCGCGAGACCTTGGGATTGAGCCTCGAGCAGATGACCGTGCTCGTCACGGTGCTGGCCGACGGCATCGTCATCGCCGTGGCGATGCAGATGCAGGGCGTCGGTTACCGGGAGGTCGTCCATCCCGACCTGTCGTCGCTGCTGCCGACGCTCGTCCTGGTCGTGCCCGCGGTGCTGCTGCTCACCCCGCTGCTCCTGCTGCTGAACTCGGTGCTCTTCACCGGCCTGCAGGCCGTGCTGCCGCTCTCGGACTACGAGGCGCGGGCGTTCACCGAGCTCCATCAGCCCTCGCTGTCGATGGCGCTCATGGTCTGCGTGGTGGCGCCGGTCGTGGAGGAGATGCTCTTCCGGGGCGTGCTGCTGCGCGGGTTCCTGCAGCGCTATCCAAGAGGCCTGGCGATCGGCTATTCCGCGCTGTACTTCGGCGTCGCGCACCTGAACATCTACCAGTTCTGCCTGGCCTTCCTGCTGGGGCTGCTGCTCGGCCTGCTGTACGAGCGGGGCCGCTCGCTGATGCCCTGCATCGCGCTGCATGCGGCGTTCAACACGACGGGTTTCCTGTTGAGCGATCCTGGCGAGGGGACGTCGGACGCCGGGTCGGCGATCGCGTCAGGCGCCTCGGCGGGCTCGCTGTTGTGGCTGACGGCCCTGATCGCGGCCGTGATCGGCGCGCTGGCGCTGCACAAGCTGCTCGGTCTGTGGCGGCGATGAGCTGATCAGGCCGCGAGCCGGTGCTCGTAGAACGGTCGCTCGCGGTCGTCGAGCAGGCGCTGCATGGCCGCCACATCGCCTTGCGGGTTCAGCCACGCGTCGAGGTGGGCCTCCTTGATCGGGATCACGCAGCGGTCGTGTCCCGTGGCCGCGATCTCGGGCGGCGGGTCGTCGGTGATCGCGGCGAAGGACAGGAGCGGCGGCTCGCCGGGCGCGTCCGGCGATTCCCAGCGTGACCACAGGCAGGCCACCAGCATGTCCCCGTGGCCTTGCGGTCGGAACTCGAGCACCACCTTGCGGCCGTCGCGCTCGACGATCTCGAAGAACGCGTCCGCGACCATCACGCCGTGGCTCACGCCGAACTGGCCCTTCCAGAAGCCGGCGAGGCCGTCGCGGCGCGCGTTGTAGGTGCCTGGGAACCTGGTGTCGAAGAATGCGGGCTTGCCGGCGGGGCGGCACTGGTAGCGCATCGGCTTGAGCACGCGCTGGCCGTTCTCCATGACCAGGACGGGCACGTACCAGCCGGGGTAGATGCGCGAGTCCTGTTCCTCGGTCGGCAGATCGCGGCGCAGGTCGCCGAGCCAGCGCAGGCGCTGGTCGATCTTGTTCAGGGCGATGCGCCGGCTGTCCTCGGCGGTCCTGGTCGCTTTCGCGGCGAGCTTGCGTTCGGCGTCGGCGACACGGCGGCGCAGCTCGAAGAGTTCCTGCTCGATCTCCCCGGTCCGTGATTCGCGGTAGCGGACGACGGCGTCCCAGGCGCGCTGCTCTTCGTCCGTGCGCGGGTCGGCGAACATCGCCTCCATCGTCTTGGGCAGCGGCAGCTTGCGGCCGTCGGCGCGTTCCCAGAAGAGCTCGATGTAATCGGCCAGCGAGATCTTCACGCCCAGGCGGGCGCAGAAGGTCTTCCATTCCTGGCGGATGCGGGCGCTGTAGCACATGGCGGCGATGCTAGCGCCGGGGTGTCGAGGGTCGAGTCCCTCACTCGGGGGCTCGCGTCGAAGGCCTGCGTGCTCAGCGGAACGCCTTGGACGCCGTCATCCCGTCCGGACTCAGGAACGGCGTCAACTGCTCCCACGGCACCGTCACGTCGCGGGTGCATGGCGTATGGACATAGGCGATCGCGCTCAGCTTGAAGACCATGCCCGTGCGGACCGGGTAAACGGAGCCGCCGGCGTCGATCCTGTCGAGGCATTCGGTCTCGCCGTCTTCCTGGGACAGATAACGCCCCACGAGAATCCTCCCCAAGGGGGACTTGAGATCGACGCCCCGGCGATAAACAGCCATGAGCCAGGCATTGGGATCGATCTCGTCGGCCGAGCGCAGGTCGAACACGGCGGCGCGATCCGCGTAATACGGATGCGCGCCGCCGCAGTAGCCGCCGGACGCGGTCGTGATCACCGCATACCGTTCGTTCCAGGCCGCGACGGCCTGTCGCCAGCTGTATTCATGGTCGTGCTTCGGGCCGCGGACCATGCGGCCCTCACCGTCGCAATCGAGGGCCTCCGACATGGCGAGCTTGGCCTCATGCCAGAGCAGTTCATTGATGCGCCCGATGCCGACGCCGTCGCCCCACAGTGACACCGCCGACACGCTGGAGACACCGGAGTACGCGACTTCGTCGTAGATGCGGTCCTCGAAGTACTTCGAGGTCTCGCGATCAGGCTTCAGCTGGAGCGTGCGTCCCCCGTCGTACTGGTCCGTACCGGCCAGCTTCTTTGCCAGCAGCGGCAAGGCCCTGCGCCCATCCGTCGAGCGCCAGGTGCCCGTGAGCCGATCCCCCTGGCAATCCATCTGAAGGGTGCCCGTGCGGCGGCCCGACACATCGGTTTCCGTCCAACGCGTGGGGGCGCCTTCGTCGGCGCGCAGGTAGAGGTCTTCCAGGGACAGGTTGTAGTGATAGCGCGCGACCGGCGTCCTGGCATCGCTGTCGTCATGGCGTCCGAACACCAGCGACACCGGCACGGTGCCGATGCGGCCAGCCCAGGCTGTCTCGGCGCAGGCGGCCTGGACCGGGGTGGACACCATCAGCGCCAGCGGCAACACCGCGAGCGATGCCATGACTGGCACGGAGCGTGGGGACGTCGTCATCGGACCATTCTCTTCGGTCAGGCGCCACTCGCCACATCGCTCACGCTGAACATCACCCACTCCGGCCGCATGTTGATGCGGACCGGATAGATGCTGACGCCCAGGCCGCTGGTGATGTAGACCGGCCGACCGCCGACCTCCACCCACCCGTGGGTCTTGTCCTTCGGCCAGCCGTGCGGCGCGACGGCGGAGCCGTAGAAGGGGATCCAGACCTGACCGCCATGCGTGTGCGCGGCCACGGCAAGACCTGGCACCGGCGGCAGTGCGAGCGCGCTGGCGGGGTCATGCATCAGCGTCAGCGCCTGGGCGCCGGCGGGCAGTTGGCGCGCCGCGCGGACCGGGTCGCTCTGCATCGACGTCCTGTCCCCGATGCCCAGCACCCACAGGTCAGTGCCGGGCAAGGGCACCGCCTCGTTGAGCAGCACCTGGATGCCGGCCGCGCCCAGCGCGCGACTGAACCTCGGGCCGTCGGTCCACCAGTCGTGGTTGCCGAGCACCGCGTAGACGCCGCGCGTGGCGCGCAGGCGGCCCAGCACGGCGGCCACGTCTTCCGGCGTCGTGCCGTCCTCGCCGCGGCCGTAGATGAAGTCGCCGGGCAGCAGCACGACGTCGGGCCTGGCGGCGTTGATCTCGTCGACGATGGCGTTGGCGCGAGCGATGGTCATGACGCGCTTGAACTCGTGCGCGATGTGCCAGTCGGAGGCGACCACGACTTTGAGTCCCGGCGGTCCGCGCCAGCCGGGCACCTCCACGGGGATGTCGCGCCGGGCCACCCAGCGGGGCTCGATCAGCAGGCCCCAGACCGCCAGCAAGGCGAGGGCGAGCAGCAGGCAGAGGAGGAACTTGAAAAACTTGCGGAGCGCGGACAGCAGCATCGGAGGCGTGGGCAAAGGTGTCGGGAACGGGCGTGGATCGAATCGGGACGAGGCAGTATCGACGGATCTCCCGAGCCCTGTGATCCGGCCCGGAACAGGGGCCGCCGCGCATGAGGACCCTGCGGCAACTGGAACGACACGTGCCCCCCATGCGGAAGGTCATGCCCGGCGGACGCGTCGCGCGGGCACGTTGCCAAGGTGGTGACTTTCGTCGCTTTACCCCTCTGGGGGCGCTGCCTCTAATGCAGGCCCCACCGAGCATTGCGTGACATGACCGCTTCAATCCGGCTTGAATCCCCGCTGCCCGAAGGCACGTTCCGCGTGCACGAGTGCGACGCCGCAGAATCGTTGAGCGAACTGGGCGAGATCCGGCTCCGGCTGCTCAGCGAGCAGATGGACATCGCCCCGAACGATCTGCTCGGCAAGCCCGTGTCGGTGATCATCGCGCTGCGCGACACGGACACCCGCAGGCTGAGCGGCCACGTCGCCCGGTTCGTGCAGGGCGGGTTCGAGGGCCGTCACGGCGTCTACGAGATGACGCTGAAGCCCTGGCCGTGGCTGCTCACGCGCACCGCCGACTGCCGCATCTTCCAGGACATGAACGTGCCCGACATCGTGGCGGCCGTGTTCCAGGACCATCCCGTGGCGCGCTTCGAGTTCAAGCTGATGCGCCCGTACCGGCCCTGGACCTATTGCGTGCAGTACCGCGAGACGGATTTCAACTTCGTCGCGCGCCTGCTGGAGCAGGAAGGCATCTACTGGTACCTCGAGCACGATGAACGCGGCCACAAGCTGGTGCTCTGCGATGCGGCGGGCGCGCACGACAGCGTGCCGGGCTGCGAGTCGCTGCCCTTCTACGGCAACGTCGAGCAGGCGCCGCCCGCGCTGGAGCACATCAGCCGATGGACCTGCGAGCAACGCCTGCAGCCCGGCAAGGTGGTGCTGACGGACTATGACTTCGAGCGGCCGTCGACCTCCCTGCAGACCGAGCAGTCGCGGGTGCGCGGCTACGACCAGTCCGACGGCGAGATCTTCGATTTCCCCGGGGGCTACCGCCAGTCCGCCGACGGCACGCAATACGCGGAAGACCGCCTGGACGAACTGCACAGCGCCTTCAACGTCCTCACGGGCAGCACCAACGCCCAGGGCGTGTGCGTGGGCCGGCTGCTGTCGCTGAGCCGGCATCCGCGCGACGACCAGAACGGCCGCTACCTGATCACGTCGACCAGCTTGTCGGTGCGGCAGGCCGCGAGCGAATCCGGCAGCGGCCGGACCGAGCTTCGCTGCGACTTCGTCGCGATCCCCGCGGCCCAGCAGTTCCGGCCGGCGCGCCGCACGCCCAAGCCGCTGGTGGCGGGCCCGCAGACCGCCACGGTGACCGGGCCGGGGGGCGAGGAGATCCACACCGACGCCTATGGCCGCGTGAAGGTGCAGTTCCACTGGGACCGCCGCGGCCGCCGCGACGAGCGCAGCTCGTGCTGGATCCGCGTCTCGCAGCCCTGGGCGGGCAAGGGCTGGGGCGGCGTCTCCATCCCGCGCATCGGCCAGGAGGTCATCGTCGACTTCCTCGAGGGCGATCCGGACCAGCCCCTGATCGTCGGCCGTCTCTACAACGCCGAGCAGATGCCGCCGTACGGCCTGCCCGACGGCGCGATGGTCAGCGGCATCAAGTCCAAGACGCACAAGGGCACGGGCTACAACGAGCTGTCCATGAACGACACCGCGGGGCAGGAACAGATGACCCTGCACGCGCAGTACGACATGTCGACGACGGTGCTGCACGACCAGACCAACGCGGTCAACAACAACCGCACCACCACCGTGTCGGTGAACGACACCTTGACCGTCAACGCCGACCGCACGATGAGCGTGGTGGGCAAGCTGGCCGAGACCGTGAACGCCGGGCACGAGGTGACGGTCACCGCGGGGGGCTACACCCAGACGATCACGGGAGCGACGACGCGCACCGTGACCGGCGACCTGACCAACACCGTCAACGGCAAGCGCGAGAACACCGTCAACGGCCACTTCGTCGAGACGGTCACCGCCGGCGAGGAGAAAACCGTCAGCGCCGGCAAGCGGCTGACCGTGACCGGCGGCTACACGCAGGCCGTCACGGGCCCGCTGGACGTCCAGACGACCGGCGCGGTGACGCAGGGCGCGACCGCGACCATGTCGCTGCACGCGACCGGGGCGGGCTCCTACACCTCGGCCGCTTCGCTGACCCTCGGCGTGGGCGCATCGACCGTCGTCATCGACGCGGGCAGCATCACGATCAGTGCCGGCGGCTCGGTCATCAAGATCGATGCCGGCGGCGTGTCGGTCAACGGCACCGAAATCTCCCTGAACTGCTGAAGAAAGGGTGGCCATGGCCATCAATCCGGTGCAGCGCCGGCTCGCGGAGCTGCTGCAGCACTGGCAGGCGTTCATCGCCCTGCCGGACAAGCGCCTGCTGCTGTGGCAGGTGGCGGACGGCGGCCAGCGCATGCTGGACGCCTTCTTCGAGATGCAGCGGCACGAGGACCCCGACGGCGGCGCCACGAGCGGCGCCAGCGGCGACACCTTCATCGTCTTCGACGCGCCCTTCGAGCAGGCCATCGGCTACTCGCGTGCGCTCAAGGAGACGCTCGCGGGCCAGTACGCCGCGAGCCACGACGAGCTGCGCAAGGCCGGGCAGGTGCCGGACTGGCGTTTCGAGCCGGACGAGATTCCCGACACCGCCGCCGCGTTCGTGCGGGCGCTGGCGTCGCTGGCCGGGCATCACGCGGTGTTCGGGCATCTGGTGGCCGTGCTGTCGCCCGCGGGCGTGAGCGACGACGAGGCCTGGGCCGCCTGGGTGACCCGGGCGCTCGGGGCCGGCGTGCCAGAGGGCGTGCGCCTGCTCGTGCCCGACGTCGACGGCGCATCGCGCCTGGAGCGCCTGGCG
Source organism: Mitsuaria sp. MSU3D (assembly GCF_056867975.1). Taxonomy (NCBI): domain Bacteria; kingdom Pseudomonadati; phylum Pseudomonadota; class Betaproteobacteria; order Burkholderiales; family Sphaerotilaceae; genus Roseateles; species Mitsuaria sp. MSU3D. Next base: position 836,595 of record NZ_CP200314.1, read on the forward strand.
GAAGCCGATCACCCCGAGGTGCTGGTGCAGGCGCTGTCGCTGGATGCCTGGTCCATCGCACAGGAGACCTTCGCGCAGGAACCCGCGGTGGGGCCGGGCGGCGTGTTCCGCAATCTGCTGACGGGCCTGTTCGCGCTCGCCGAAAAGGGCTCGGCCGATCAGGTGCTGCTGAAGGCGCGGGATGCGCTGGCCTTCGCGCATCGACAGGGCTGGCCCGACCAGGAGGTGGCGGTGCGGCTGCTGACGGCCGGCGTGATGCTCAAGGAGCGGCGCTGCGACGAGGCCGTCAACCACTACCGGCATGCGCGAACCTCCGCCGAGGCCGCGCGTGCCGCCGGGCATCCGGCGGGCGGTCAACTGGTGCTGCAGACGTGGTTCGGCGAGGCCGCGGCCCTGCTCGCGGCCGGGCAGCCGCAGGCGGCCGCGCCGTGCTACCAGGCGGCCGAGCAACTGGCCGCCGACCTGCCGAACCCGCTGATGCGCATCGAGGCGCTGCGCATGGGCACGTTCTGCCTCGCGCGCGCCGGGGACACCGAGGCCGCGCTGGCGTTCGGGCAATCGGCACTGATGGTCGGAGAGAAGCTCCGGCCTGCATCGCGGCCGATGACGACCTTGCCGCTGCATTGCTTCGAGATGCTGCGGCTCATCGAGCCCGAGCGCGCCGGTCGCATCGAGGCGATCCGTCATGCGCTCGAACACGAACAGACGCACAGGCGAGGGCGCCTGGACGCGCAGGCCGCGGCGCTGGAGGCGTCGTCCGACGTCGCGGCCTTGCGGCATGTCGAGCAGCAACACCTGGACGAGCGCGAGGCCCTGGCACTGCAGGCCCAGGAAGGCGCGGACCGTGAGGCGGCCGGTGGCGACGCCGCGTTCGTCGCGCTGTTCGCGCAGGCGCGCGGCCTGTTCGGGCCGACGTGGCCGGTCGTCATGCACGGCGCGATCGGACCCGGCCCGGGACCGGGCGCGGCAAAGGCCGAAGGAGTCGCCGCATGAGCCTTTCCGCCAAGCACGGTGACCCGCAACTGGGCATCGACATCCACCTGTGCACGACGCCGGCGGGACCGATCCCGCTGCCCACGCCCCACCTGTCGGTGGTGTTCGATCCCTTCGACTACCTGCCCTTCATCGGCGCGACGGTGAAGGTGATGGGCATGAAGCGGGCGACGGCGGGCACGTCGGCCATCGTCGTGCACATCCCGCCGGGTTTCCCCTTCGCCCCGATGATTCCGGAGAAGGACGACGAGCTGTTCATGGGCAGCGCCACCGTCGTGGCGGACGGCGATCCGATGTCGTACCAGGCGCTGCCGGTGCTGGGCTGCCAGGTGGCCGGCATGCCCAGCCCGCTGCGGCCGAAGAAGAAAAAGCTCAAGCTGCCCAACCTGCTGCCCACGAGCTTCAACCTGGCGATCCCCAACACGGTGAAGGTGGGCGGCGCGCCGACCATCTCGATGGCGGGCATGATCGCGCGCGGCGCCTTCGCGGGACTGGGCAAGCTGGCCAAGTCCCGGCTCGGCAAGGCGCTTGGCGCGCGCTTCAAGAAGTTCCGGCAGAAGCTGTTCAAGAACATGGACCCCGGCTTCCTGAAGTGCAAGGTGCTGCGCGCGGAGCCGGTGAACATCCTGACGGGGGAGGTCAGCGTCGAGCAGAGCGACTTCCACCTGCCCTGGCGCGTCCCGCTGGAATGGGGGCGCAGCTACGCCTCGGGTCGCGAGCGTGTCGGCGCCTGCGGCGTCGGCTGGGAGAGCCCCGCCGATGCGCGGCTGGAGATCGACGTGGCCGACGGCAGCGTGGTGTTCCTGCATCCCGACGAAGGACCGGCGCTCTTCCCCGCGCTGCCCGTCGAGCCTGGCGACGCGGCGGCGGTGCTGGAGCTGATGGACGGCGCGCGGCTCAGCGATCACGGCGACGAGTGGCGCGTGCGCACCAAGGGCGATCTGGTCTATCACTTCCCGAAGTCGCTGGCCGTCCTCACGGCCGAGGACGTGCGGGAAGTGCCGCTGGGCCGCGTCACCGACCTGTGCGGCAACTGGCTGCTCTACGAATGGGTGGAAGGCCGGCTGAGCGCGATCCGCGAATCGGGCGGGCGCCACCTGCTGGTCGAGTACGCGGGGCGCTTCATCCGGGCGCTCTCGCTGTACGTGCCCGAGGCCGACTTCAGCCACACCTTCGTGACCTACGAGCACGACGAGGCGGGCTGCCTCGTGGCGGTCCGCGACGAGCTGGACCACCCCTACCGCTTCGCCTACGACGGCCGCCACATGGTGCGGCATACCAACCGCACCGGGCTCTCGTTCCACTACGAGTACGACAAGAGCGGCGACGCGTGGCAGGTGGTCCACGCGTGGGGCGACGGCGGGCTGTACGACTACCGCTTCGCCTACTGGCCGGCGATCCATGAGGTGCGCATCACCGATTCGCTGGGGCAGGTGTCCACGGTCCAGTACGACGAGAACGGCCTGCCAATCCTGGAGATCGACCCGCTGGGCGGGCGCACGATCTTCGAGTACGACGAGGTGGGCCGCACCACCGCCGTGGTGGACGCGGCCAACCGACGCACCGAGTACGTCTACGACGAGCGCGGCAACCTGCTGCGGCTCACGCGCCCGGACGGCAGCGCGATGGCGGTCGAGATGGATGCGCGCGACAAGCCCGTGGCCATCACCGATCCCAACGGCGCAAGCTGGCGCCAGCGCTGGGACGAGCGCGGACTGCTGGCCGAGCAGATCAGTCCGCTGGGCGCGGTGACGCGCTACGAATACAGCGGGGACGGACTTCTGCTGGGCGCGACCGATGCGTTGAAGGCCACCACGCGGCTGGGCTACGACACCGACGGTTATCTGGTCAGCGTGCGGAATGCGCTGGGGCAGGTGACCCGGCTCGAGCGCGACCTGCTGGGCAACGTGCTGGGGCGTTCCGATCCGCTGGGACGCGGCACGCGCTACCGCTACGACCGCAAGAGCCGGCTCGTCGAGGCGGGCTTGCCGGCGGGCGCGCGCATCCGCTGTGCCTACGACGCGCAGGACAACTTGACGCACCACGAGGACGAGAACGGCGCGCGCACGAGCTTCGAGTACTTCGGGCAAGGACTGATCGCCAAGCGCCACCAGCCCGACGGGCATGTGGTGCAGTACCACTACGACACGGAAGAGCAACTCGTCGGCGTGAGCAACCAGCGCGGCGAGATGTACGAGCTCAGGCGCGACGCGCTCGGACGGGTGGTCGAGGAGGTGGACTACTGGGGTCAGGTCACGCGTTACGGCTTCGATCTCTCCGGGCATCTGAAGCAGAGCGTGGATCCACTGGGCCGGGCCATCGAGTACACGACGGACAAACTCGGGCGTGTCCGGCGCAAGCGATTCGAGCATCCGTTCGCGGCGGGGCGGATGTTCGAAGAGACCTTCGACTTCGATGCCAACGGCAATCTCACCGCATGCGCGAACGAGCATGTCACGGTGCAGCGGACGCTCGATGTCGAAGGGCGTCTGGTCGAAGAGAAGCAGGGCGACTTCGTCGTCAGGAACGACTTCGATGCGCTGGGGCGCCGCATCCGCCGCGAGACCAGCGCGGGCAACACGATCGCCTACGAGTACGACGTGCTCGGGCAGCCGACGGCCATCCGCATCAACGACGAGCCGCCGATCACGATCGAGCGCGATGCGGCGGGGCAGGTGGTCAAGGAGACGCTGTCGCCGGCGTTGGAGCGGCAGTACCAGTACGACGGCGAAGGCCGCCTCACGGGGCGGGGCGTCAGACGCGAGGCCGAGTGGCTGTTCAGCACGCAGTACGCCTACGACTCGGTGGGCAACCTCACGCATCGCAAGGACAGCCAGTACGGGGTGGACCAGTTCCGCTACGACCCGCTGGGGCAGATCGTCGAGCATGTCGATCCGCAGGGCAAGCTCAAGCGCTTCTTCCACGACCCGGCGGGGGATCGCCTGACGACCGGCGTGAAGCAGGCAGAGGGCCCATGGCGGCGCGAAGGCTGGTGCGAGGGCGTGCATTACCGCTTCGATGCGGCGGGCAACCTGGTCGAGCGGCGTGACGAGCGGGATCTGGAAACTGCGCAAGCCGCGGAGGCGCCGAAGACGCTCGCGTTGGCGTGGGATGCCAACCAGCGCCTGGTGCGCAGTCGCGCGAGGCCGACGTTCGGCGGCGTCGAAGCGGAAACGGTTGAAACCGTCTACGGCTATGACCCGTTGGGGCGGCGGGTCTTCAAGCGCACAGGCGACTTCTGCGCGAAGTTCGGCTGGGACGGGGATGCGCTGGCGAATGAAGAGACCGGTGCCGCCTCACAAGGGCAGCCGCTGCAGCGCGAGTACGTGTACTACCCGCACACCTTTGTGCCGCTGGCCCTGGTGGATGGTGAAGGCAGCTACCGCTATCACGCCGATCCGAATGGTTGTCCGACACGGTTGACGAAACAGGACGGCCAGGTCGTTTGGGCGGCGCAGTACGAAGCGTGGGGCCAGGCTCGGATCTCGATCAACGAGATCGCCAATCCGTTGAGACTGCAGGGCCAGTACGACGACGAGGAAAACGGGCTGTACTACACCCGGTATCGCTACTTCGATGCGGTGGCCGGGCAGTTCGTGAGTCAGGACCCGATTCGCCTGGCCGGTGGCCTGAACATTTACCAGTTCGGCCCGAACACCTTCAACTGGGCTGATCCGCTGGGGCTCAGCGCGCAATGCCAGAGAAACAGGAGACGCGGGACGTCCCGATACCAGGGGCACGATGTGCGTGGCTTCAGGAATGCGGGCGAAATCCAGGAACGCCTTGGCAACCTGAAAAACCGCCTGAAGGCCTTGGGGATTGACGATGCCCAGGTCGGGATTCTGGGAAGCTCGGTCACCAATGTTTCCAGCAAGGGCGGCAACTTCCGCCAGGACCGTCTCCCCGACGGGCTGAAGGCCAGCGACGTCGATTTCTGGGTGTCCAGTCCCACGCTTGACCGCAAGTTGAAGGATGAATTCGACGTCGACGGCAAGATCAAGCCGCGTTCGACCAAGAGCGCGAATGCCGAATTGCATCAGGTGTTCCAGGACTTCGACGCCCAGACCGCGCAGCAACTGGGGCGCGGATCGAGTGTGGCCGTCGTGCGCACCGATACGATCGCCAATCTGCCGAGTTCCGAAAAGATCTCTTATTAGCGGTCGTCGAGGAAATTGAAATGACGCTTGTAGTTTTGCCAAGGCTCTCAGTGCCGCTGTTGGACTTTCCTCTTGGGGGTGGGCGCTCCATTTCTCTCGTGAAAGTGAGCGGCATGGCCTTCGCTCACGATGCGCCCAAGTTGGCCAACCTGGCGCTGAGCGAGTGCTTCGATTCGCCCGAACATCGAGTCGGCGGCGCGATTTCCTTTCCGGAGCAGCTTCCGCGTGCCACTCAGACGGAAATCATGAGTCAGCCATTCAGGCTGCTGAATTGTGTCGCGGTGCATGCGACTCAACATTCGGCGCCGATCAGCTCGGCTGAGCTCGAGGGATTGACGCAGGTGTGCATCGACCGAAAGCTCAAGACAAAAAAGGGGCGGCCTGTTGATCCGCGGGACTTGGATCCAAGGCCAGGCGTTTTTGTGATGGACAGCCATTCGCCGACGATCCAGTCCGCCGCCGAGATCCACGGCGAGGGAAGCATGAAGATCGGGTTCGTCCGGTTCCGCGGGATCTATCGACCGGGGTCGGAAGGTCTGGATGACGCGGTACTGATCGGACGTGTCCTGAACATGTTCTCTGTCATGACCGACCCGGACGGCATGGTCGTCGACCTCTCCGACTTGGACTATCAATACGGAAATGATCTGCAGGTCGGGACCTACAAGTTCCGTGGCGCGCGGTCGCCGATCGTCGTGATCGCGAAACCCAACCAGGTGGATGCGTACCGAGGTGCCGGCATCCATTGCATCGTGAGCGACCGCCGCGCGGCAATGGTGTTGGCGGCGGAGCGAGCGGCGGAATGGGCGCAGGATCGCGCGGCGCGCTGACGGCTGGCAGCCACCATCAGGGCATGGGCGGAGGAGGTGCCTTGTCGGGAAGCGCTTTGGCGTCGTACGGCTTGCCGAGGTCCCACCGTGACTGCCAGTGCGCGACGTACTGGCGGACGATCTCGGGCGCGTTGCGGATCACGACGACGTTCTCCGAGTTGAGCGTTTCCGCCGACGGCGCGAAGTTGAACGAGCCCGTCTCCACCGTGTGGCCGTCCACGATGATCGTCTTGTCGTGGTGGATGTGGAAATGGTCGTTGGTGCGCAGCTCCACGCCGTGGCCGGTCACGAAGTCCATGGCCTTCTTGCTCGGCTTGTTCTGGTTGCGCTTCCTGTCCACGACCACCTGCACCTGAACGCCGCGCTGTCTGGCATCGACCAGCGCCTGCATGATGTCGGGCGCCTGGAAGGCATAGGCCAGGATCTGGATGCGCTCCTTTGCGCCGCTGATGGTCTCCAGCACGAGCTGTCGCGCCGAACCCTCGGGCGAGAAGCCGACCTGGATCTCGGGTTCGGCATGAGCGGCAAAGGAAACGCTCAGCAAGGCTGCGAGCGCGAGGCATCGAATCGATGTCAAGGGAGGTCCCCCGTTGCTTCAGATGGCGACAGCGCCGCGCTGATGGCAGCATCTCGACCGGCGACGAGGCAATGGAAGAACTGTCGGGTGGGCAGCGGCGAAAACACGTCGCGCGGCGGGCGCGGTCCCACCGCTTGCGTGAAACAGTTGAGAGTCAATTGGGGAGAAGCATTGCGACAGCAGATCACTCAAACCCTCACCCAACCCTCGGTCAACGATTGCTGGGTGGGCGCTTTGGGCGCTTCCCCTGTGTCGAAGAACCGTGCCATGCATGGGCCGCCGTTGTGGCCGAAGGTGGTGTTGAAGTCTTGCTGATCAAGCTGATTGGACAGGTCGTAGAGCCTGCCATTCTGGCCGTCGATCACATGGATCGCCCCACTATCCGCGCTCACCACATTCATCGCGTGATTGTCCTTTGCCTTGCGCTGCGGCACGCTGATGATGCCGCGCCGACCCGGCTCGATTTCCGCCTTGATCATCTCTTCAATGCTGACTTGCGCTTTGACGGCCTTGGGATCGTTGTTCTCGTGCGGCAGGTTGGCTGCAGACGTGTCGGTGGCCACCCAGAATTTCGCTGGCGTTCCAGAGGCGAGTGCCTCGAGGTTTTGATCAACGGCCTTCGAGCAATACACGCAGTTTTGCCTCAATGCCTTTGGACCGCCCATCAATGCACCAATCCCATTGGAAATCGCCCCAGTGTAGTAATTCGGATTGACGTTCCGCGCGACAAACATCAGCGACTCTGCGTTACCACCTTGGGCGGCCGCTGCAAATGACGTCACCTGGCTCGGCTTCTCCGCGATCCCCTCGAAAAAATTCGCAGACTGTCGCAGGTTCGGCGTAGCGCTGGCACCTGGGCCTGGTGCCCTGGACGACGATGGGAGGCTGACGCGACTTCCGGTCGGGCTTGATCGTGGCGAGACCCGTGTCGGCAGGCCATGGGGATTGCCGGTGGATCGAACGCTCTCTCCAGAAGTTCGAGCAGGCGCATCTGCGGCTGTGGCGGGGGCCGAAGACAACGCGGGGTTGACGCTGCCAAGTGGGTTGTTGATGGGGCGGCTTTGCATTCGAAAATGATATCGGCGGTCCTCCCGTGAGTTCGGCCGTGAGGAGCGAACGATTGGCTGGACATGCGAACCCGTCTGCGCCAACTGTCCGCCTTGGACGCCGGCCACTGAAGACTCGGACGGGGGCTGCAAAAGCAAGGCCTGCGAACTGGCCGAACAGTGCGATGCGGGCTGTGCAGCCGCGCTGACAGGACGGTGAGTTGGACGCTGTCCAACTTCGCGGCTTCGGCGGCTGACGTCTCGAGCCACAAGTGCTTGATCTGCATGGCCTGCCCGGAGGGACTCGAACCCCCGACCTGCTGCTTAGAAGGCATGCGCCGTATCCTGCATTGGCGCGGCCTGGCGGCTGATTCGTCAAACTCCGAGGCGCTGATCTAGGCCGCATTCCATCGAGTGTCCCGGCGTCCAGTTAGACGCCAATCAGACGCCGTTCAGCGTGCGGGCCGGGCCTTGCGTGGCGCCTTGCCGTCGACGTAGTGCTCGGTCATCCTGATGGACTTGTGCCCGAGCAAGTCGCGTGCGGCTTCCAGGCCGTCGCCATCCCGGGCGTCCATGCCGGCGCGGCCGCGCAGGTCATGGATGTGCAGGTCCTCGATGCCGGCGCGCTCGCACGCGCGCACCCAGGCGCTACGGATGCCGGCGTAGCGGTACCCGGCGCCGCTCTGCGTCTTGAGCACGTGGCCGATCTTGTCGCTGCGCGCGCAGGCCTCGATCGCAGCCTTGAGCGCCGGGCTCCACTGGATCAGCAGCCGCTCGCCGGTCTTGCCCTGCTCGACGAGCACACCGGAGTCGGTGACGTCCTGCCAGCGCATCTTGACCAGGTCGCCGATGCGCTGGCCGGTGAGCAGCGCGAGGTCGATCATCTGCACCAGCGCCTCACCATTCCGTGACTGCAGCAGCGCCGCAGCCTTGAGCGCGCGGATCTCGTCGTCGGTCACCAGGCGTTTGCGGCCGGCGAGCGTCTTGGTTGGGACGTTGTCCACCGGGTTGAAACCCTCGCGCAGGCCCTCCAGCGCGGCGAACGACAGCACCTGGCGCAGCATGGTCCGGTGCATGTTGTAGGTACGCGGCGTGGCGGCGAAGGCCTTCAGGTAGGCGGCTGCGACCGGTGTGGTGACCTGCGCCGGCGCGAAGTCGGCGAAGGCCTCGGCCATCACCTTGGACAGACGCTCCTGATCCTTCTTCGTCTTGGTGGTCCACTCGCCGTCCTTGGACTCCACCCAACGCCCGATGACAGCTGGCATGCCGTCGCGCTCGTTGTCGGACTTCAGGTGCGCGGCCAGCGCCGCATATAGAGCCTGGGCGCCGTCGGAGATGCGGCATAGCCGGATCCACTTCCGGTCCAGCGTGACGAAGTAATACGCCCCGTGCTTGGGGTAGACACGGGGCGGCAGGCCGGAGGCTTTGCGGATCATGCGACGGCGCGTAGGCGCGGTTTGACGGGGCGCAGCGCCGGCGTCGTCTGGTGAGGCTGATGGCCGGCGCAGACGGCATCGTAGTGCGCGCGCTCCAGCACCACGTGGCCGGCGGCGTTGCGCCGCGCGCGGTGGAAGCCCTGAGCCGTCAGCTCGGCGAGCTGGGCCGCGGGCTGCTTGTAGCCGGTCAGCTCGACGATCTCGGCGGCGGACAGAAGTAGCGTGGTCATGCCTTCCTCCACGGCGTCCTGCGGTTGAACAGGCTGGAGATCGGGTTGAAGGCCGGCATGGTGCCGGCGGTGGTTGCGCTGGGCGTGAATACTTCCGCCGGCATGCTCTCGTAGTCGTCCAACTTCTTCATGATGGCGGCGTTGATGAGCAACCCGGTTTCCATGACCTCGATCTCCGCATGCAGCGTCGTGATCCGGTCCTGCAGCAGCATCTCGACCAGGTTATCCCCCTGCTTCACGCGAACGCGTCCGAGCTTCTTCTCCAGGCTGCGGATGCTGAGCCGACGAGCGGCCAAACCTGCGTCGAGGTCGAATCGCACGCGGCGGACGGTGTCGCGCGCTGCCGCGATCACATCGTCCGCATCGAGGCAGCTCCGCAGCATCTGGATCAGCGTTCGGTGCGCCTGCTCATCGATCGACGTCTTCTCGACGTCTTCGCCGGTCGCGTCATAGGCCGCACGCCGCTCCGCATCGCCCAGGATCTCGTACGCGCGATTCACCGCCTGCTGGCGCTCTTTCGAGCCACCCGGTTTGTCGGGATGAGCGGCAGAGCTGGCTCGCCGCCATGCGCGCTTGATCTCGACGGTGGACGCGTCGCGCGCGACGCCGAGGGTGTCGTAGTGGCTCATGACGCAGCAAGCTCCCGTGCGCCGGCCTGCAGCCGCAGCGCAGCGTCCGCCAGCGCCGGATTGATCGCTTCCTCCAGCAGCTCCGCCTGCCGCTCGTTGACCTCGGTCTTGGAGCGAGCCGCCGGCGCGTCTTGCGCGCGCGACTGGATTTCACCCAGCTGCCACGACAGGATGCCGCGATTTCTGAAGAACCAGGCCACGGTGGTCGCCGCGTCGATCACGTCCTTCGGGATCTCGCTGGGGTCGATGGTGCGCATGGTCACGCCTCCTCCAGGTCTTCGATCACCTGCTCGACGGCTTCGCGGGGCAGGCAGTAGTCCGAGGAAACGGCCGCCACCGCCTGGTCGGAGGTGGCCCCGTCCTCGAGCTGACGGAAGAGCTCGCGCTCGAGCTCCACGCGGGGGACGATGGGGCTGATCATTCGACGGGCGTCAGCGACGGACGGTTGGAGCGGCCGCGCTTCTTCTTGGGCTCGGGCGGGACCTCGGACGCCTCCTTGTTGATGCCGGCGGCCTCGTTGGCGGCGAAGGCGTCGGCGGCGGACTGGACCGGCTTCCACACGTGCTCGCACTCAGGGCACCCACGGCCATCCTCGCCTTCGTCCGAGGTGTCCTCGCAGCCGCATTGCGGGCATGCATGGTTGACCTGGTTGAACAGCGGGTGATCCTTCTCGAAGGCCTGCGCGCTGCCGTCGATGGCCTCCTCCTTCGGCTCTGGCGCGATCAGTTTGATCGGCACCTCCTGGCCCAGCATCATCAGCAGCAGGCCGCCATATTCGGCGTCGACGTCGTCGGTGCTGACGATGAAGGACAGTTCGCACGAGCCGCCTTGGAACGGATCGAGCTTGAACTTCGACACCGAGCAGTTGCCCAGCGCGATCGGGTCGTGCTCGTCGATCCCGTGGTCGATGTGCAGCACCCAGCCCTCCAGCTTCTTCACCGCGAGCGGGATGACACCGAGGCCCACGGTGCGCAGCAGAGGCGTGTTGTCGATGCCTGCGATCTGCTCCTGGCCGTCATCCGGCGCCGAGTACAACGCGTGGCGGAAGTCGTAGGGCTTGCCGAACAGATCCAGGATCGTGTTCGGGCCGGTGATGCGGAAGCCGAGCGTGACGGCCGGCACCTTCTCGTCACCGTGGTGCTCGGTGCGGTCGGTCTTCTTCGCGAGGACCGCCTGGGTCCATTCGGTGAGCTGGAATTGCATCGCGGGGATCTCCTGTTGGTTGCGATCGGTCAGGTCAGACGCGGTGGTGATCGGGCGGGAAGGCCTCAATGCGATCGCTCAGCGTGTCGTGGTAGCGCTCCATGTGGTCGCGCTGATCGCAGAGACGGGTGCGCTCGTCGATGTGCAGCGCAATGAACGCCGGCGACCTGATGAACGTCTGGAGCTTGATGAGCTTCTCGCCCAGCTCGGCGGCCTCGAGGCGAACGCGCTCCTGGAAGGTGCCGCAGGGCCGGTAGGTCTTGTCGAAGACATCCGCCGGCGACCAGCTGATGTAGCCGGCGTGGCGCGGGTCGTTGGCCTTGCCGCCGTCGGTGTACTCGACCAGGTAGCCGCGCTCGCCCATGTCCTCGTCGACGGGCGCGTTCCAGCCGCGGTAGCGGTTGTATTCGCCGCGCGTCATGGGATGCGCCTTCAGCGTCTTGGTGCCCTGGTAGATGGGCATCGCGGTGGTGTCGATGGTCACGCGGGTCTCCCGTTGGAGTGGTTGAGGAATCAGATCTTTCGCAGCCCGGCGCTGACGCTGCGCCCGCGGCGGCGGACGGCGTTGGCGAGCTGGGCGCGGTCGTGATGGCTGTGGCTGGCCTGTCCGAGCAGGCCGAAGTAGCTGTTCGCGGTCTGCATCAGGTCGTCGGGATCGACCTCGGCGACGCGGCGCAGCGCCGCAACCAGCGTGCGCGGCCTGGTCGTGCGGCGCCATGGCCGGATGACATGGCCGACGAAGTCGATGCCGCGCGCCACGGGCTGCAGGATGGTCTTGCGCGGGTTCAGGCGCAGGCCCAGTTCAGCGAGCCGGACCTCGATGCGCCCGCGCGCGGCGACGAGCCACGACGCGTCCTCGTGCAGCAGCACGAAGTCGTCGACGTAGCGGATGTAGTGCGGCGCCCGCAGGCGGTGCTTCACGAACTGGTCGAGGTCATCGAGCAGCACGTTGGCGAAGAACTGCGAGGACAGGTTGCCGATCGGCAGCCCGTGGCTGGCCGGCGCGTTGAAGAGGCTCTTGTGCGGCGGGACCAGCGCGAGCTCGCGGCGGCTCCCGCGCACGTCGACGTCCTCGCGCGGGTCGTGCATCAGGATGGTCTCGGCCAGCGCCATCCACCACGGCTCGTGGATCCGGCGCGCCAGCTGCTCCAGCAGCACCGTCTTGTCGATGCTCACGAAGAAGTTGGCCAGGTCGCACTTCAGGTACGAGACCGGCTGGCTCCAGTTGCGGGTGATGCTGCGCACTTGGTGCTCCAGGCGCCTGGCCGCGTAGAGCGTGCCGCGCCCGGGGATGCATGCGCAGCTGTCGGCCACGAAGGCGGCGTGAAAGCGCGGCGCGGCGTGGTTGTAGAGCAGGTGATGGACGATGCGATCGCGAAAGCCCGCGGCCCACACCTCGCGCGGCCGCGGGCGGGTGACGACGAAACAGATCGAGCGGCCGGGCCGGTAGGCGCCGCTGATCAGCTCCGCGTGCAGGTCGAAGAGGTTGCGCTCGGCGTGGGCCTCGAATGCCAGCGCGCTGGCGCTGTTGCGCTTCGTGCGCCGGCAATCGAGGTACGCCTGCACCAGCAGGTGGAACAGGTCGGAATCTGCGGACGGCGCGGCAGCGCTCCGCGCTGCTCTTGTGGTTGTTGTTCTGGTTGCCGTTGTTGAAGTTGCAGTTCCAGGCGTAGGAGGCGCACCAGTCGCGCTATGAAGGCTGCCGCCGCGAAGGCCGGAGCCGATCACGGTGGAAGCTGCACCGAACGCATCCGGCACGCGGGCCGAGGTATCCGTGGTGTGCATGTCGGTGGTCTCGTGGACCAGCGGCGCGACCAGATTCACTTTGCGCTCGGGCATGATGGCCGTGACCTTCATACAGCAGGCGCCCTGTTCGAGGACTTGAGCCAACCACCGGCCTGCGCGCCGATGCTGCCCAGCAGCTGCACCGACTCGCTCCAGAGCTTGGGCGAGAGGTAGCGGCTGTCGAAGCTCACGCGCAGCAGCACCTCGACCGCGCGCTTGCGCGTCAGCAGCTGCTCGATGTGCCGGGCGCGCTCGGCGCGCTGCGACGCATTCGCCAGCGCCATCAGGTCCAGCATCTCCACGCAGTGCTGCATCACCTTCTCGCCGAGGGAGCGCTTCACGTCGCGGGGCATCTGGACCTGCGCACGCACGGCCAAGCTCAGCAACTGTGAGCCCGTGCGATAGATCGGCAGGTCGTGGTGCAAGGCCATGGTGGTGGTCAGCTCAAAGGATCAAAGGACCGAAGGATTCACTCTGCGGACGGCGCGGCAGCGCTCCGCGCTGCTCTTGCGGTAGCCGCTCTGGCCGCCGTCGGTGAAGTTGCAGAACCAGGCGGAGGAGGCGTTCTCGTGCTCCTCGCCGGACCAGTACCACGCGGCCTCGAACTGCGCCTTGCAGTTGGCGTAGAGCAGCGCCTGCTCCTGGCGAGTCGGAAGGGCGCCTCCGACGTCATCGGCCCACTTCATGGCGTCGACCCAGTTCAGCGGCCCCAGTGGCTTCTGCGCCATCAGCACGAGGTGGTGGCTCAAGGTGCCGTTCTCGTCCAGCACCGCGCCGGCGTAGTGCTCGCCCGGGCGGAGATCGATGGTGATGGCCGGCAGCGTCAGGCTGCGCGGCTGGGGCTGACTCTTGAATTGCTCGATGCGCGCGCCGAGGCGCTCGTGGTCGGCGACCAGGTCGTCCAGGGTGATCAGAGACATGTGCGTGCTCCCTGTGGTTGAAAGGATTGAAGGATCAATCGGCGAGGTGAATCAGGCGGACGGCGCGGCAGCGCTCCGCGCTGCTCTTGCGGGTGCCGTCCTGGCCGCCGTCGCTGAAGTGGCAGTGCCAGGCGGAGGAGGCGTGTGCGTCGTTGCCGGTGTCGTCGCTGAGGACGTCGGCGGTCCAGTACCAGTCCGCCTCGAACTCGGACTTCAGGTTCGCGTAGAGCAGGGCGGCGACAGGGCGCGTCGGCAGCAGGCCGCCGGCCTCGGTGGCCCACTCGGCGGCTTCGGTCCACGACATGCGCTCCTGCGCCTTGTTGGGCAGCAGGATCACGGCTACGTGCTGGCCGGCCTTCGTGGTGGACAAGCCGGCGAAGATGCCGCCAGCGAGCTGGGCTCCGACGGCCGGCAGCTCGGCCAGGCGGACGGTGTTGGTGGTCGTCTCGGTCACGTTCACGGTGTTTCTCCTGATGGAGCGTTGGGAAGAAAAGCCCCGGAGCCGAAGCCCCGGGGAAAGCCGCGCCCGGCAACAGGGAGGGAAACTGCCGCCGGATAGGCCGGCACCAGTGGGCGCGGGAGGGAACTGGTCAGGCCTCGGCCTGGTCGACGGCGGTAACGCGTTCGCGAACGCCGTCAGCGATGGCCCAGTGCACAGCGATGCACGCCTTCACGTCGACCAGCGCGTTGTGCGCGCCCTCGAGCTTGCGGCCGGTGAAGAACTCGAAGGCCTCGGCCAGCGTCGGGGACTTCGGATGGTTGCGGCGCGCTGCGAGCATCTTGGGAGTCGGCGGAAGCTTGCAGATCGGCGTCGACGCCGTTTGCGTGCAGCGCGCCGGACCCGCCTTCCACGCGTCCGCCTGTTCGTGATCGGCGTAGCGCATGAGGGCGATGCGCACGATGCGCATGTCGAAGGACTCGTTGTGGGCCAGGCGCCCCCCCCCGGATTTGCAGGCGCGCTGCCACAGCGACATGAAGCGCTCGACTGCCTCGGCTTCAGGGATGCCCTCGGCCAGCGCGATCTCGGTCGTGATGCCGTGGATCTTGGCGACGTCGTCGGGGATGGCCCAGCCGTTGGGCTGGATGATGACGCACATGCCCTCGAGTTCTTCGCGGGTCTCTTCGTCGATCAGCACGGCGGCGAGCTGCACCAGGTGGGGCTGGCTCGGGTCTTCGCTCGGCACGCTCCAGTTGGGCAATCCGGTGGTCTCGGTGTCGTAGGCAAGGATCAGGCTCATGGTGTGGTCTCGGTCGTGGTGGGAATGGTGGGAGGCGCCCTTTGCCCGGCAGTGCTGCCCGGTGCGTCCGGGGCCTTCACCGGCTACGTCGCGCCGTCCCGTTGATCAGTAGGGCGGCGTTGCGCCCTGAAGCGCGCGCGCGGCTTTGGCGTCGAGGCGGCGCTGGCGACGCGCCTCCCACTCGGTGGGCGTCTGCATCGGGTACTGCAGCGCCGGAACGTCGCCGAGGATGAACAGGGAGGTGAGCTGCTGCAGCGCCTCGCCGAAGGTGAGCGGGCCCGTCTCTCGGCCGTACTCGTCGACGACGTTCACTCCCATGCCGCGCTCGGCGTCATGGCCAAATTCGATGGTGACGCGACGCATGGTCAGGCCGCCTCGGTGGCGTTCTCTTCCACGGCCTGCACGTGGGCGCGGATCGCGGCGCAGATGGCCTTGAAGTCGCCCTCGCGGTACAGGCGCGCCGAACGGTCCTTGTGCGCGACGAAGCCCAGGACTTCCAGGAAGTCTGCGCCGACGGTGAAGCCCAGACGCTCGCAGATCACGCCCAGCTTCAACGACGCGGGCTCGGCGGCCGGAGCACGGCGGACAGCGCCGACGCCGCGCACGGGCGTCGAGATCGGGGCAGCGGCCGGCATGGCAGCAGGAGCCGCCGCCGGCGCCGATGCTTCGGCCTGAGCCTTCTCAGCCGCCAGGCGTTCGTTCTCGATGCGCTGCAGTTCCTCTGCTCGGATGCGCTCGCGCTCCTGCTCCAGGCGCTTGGCCTCCGAGTCCTTGTGCTGCGCGATGCGCGCGCCGACGCCGGCGGTGAAGTCCTCGGGCTGCTTCAGCACCAGCACGGCCAGATCGGGGAACAGATGCTCGAAGCCGGAGGCTTGCGTCTTGAACGCGGCCTGGTTCGTGCGCACGCCGCGGGCCGTGGTGTCTAGTGCGATCTTGGTCTTCGCCAGCAGGGCGTCCAGCGCGTCCTGCTTGCTGGCGATCGAGCGCAGACCTTTGATGGCGCCGGCGAAGTCGGCGATTGGCGCGGGCAGCACGGCCGGGGACAACTCGGCGTTCAACGTCTGCATGTGCTCGAAGAGCGCCGCGCGCGCGGCGGCCACGGCGTCCTCGTTCACGCGGTCCTTACGGACCTTGATCACCTTGGACAGATCCAGGCGCACGGTACGCGCCTCGGCGCTGATCTCGTCCATCGTGCGGAACAGCTCATCGATGCTGCTGGTCTGACTCAGCGCGTGCTGCTTCGCCGCGGCGATGCGCTCTTCGATGTCCTCGCACCACTTCACGGCCTTGTCCGCGTCCGCGAAGTCCTTGTCGGTCTTCAGGTCCCGGTTCACGGAGGCGATCGCGCTCAGCGCGGTCTTCTTGAACTCGACCAGGTTGCTGGCAGTGACCTTGCCGGTGACCTCGATCAGCAGCGCCGGCAGCGACTCCGGCGCCTTGCCGACCGGGGGGCTCGACAGCTTCGGGCGCCACGTAGGCCTGCAGGTCCTTCGCGAACTGCTCCCAGCCCGCGACGATCTCGGCGCGCAGCGCGGCGTCGGGGTAGTACCAGCAGTGCTGCTCTTCGACGAGCTCCTCGCCGTTCCACTGGCTGGCCATGAACAGTACGCGCTCGCCGCCGCTGATCAACAGCTGCTGCTCCATCTGCATGCGGTGGTAGACCGGCAGGAGCCGGCAATCGCGGTCCTCGGCGTCGCCCATCGCCTTGAAGCACTGGCGCAGATCGTTGTTCAGCGCCTTGTGCTCGAAGCCCTCGCGTTCGTCGAGCGTCAGACCATCGAAGCTCGCGGACAGCCGGTCCAGCGATCCCGTGACCGGGTACAGGTCCTGACCGATGAATTCCTCGGCCAGCGGGCGGGCCAGCGCTTCGGCGCGGTGGCCATTGTCGTAGCGCTTCTGGGTGCCGACGTCGACCTCTGGCGTGAGGCCGGTGTGCATCTCGCGCAGCAGCTCGGCGCGAGTCTTGTAGGGCGACACGCCCATCATGGCCGGCGCATCGCTGGCGTTGAAGTGCTGGGCGCGATAGGCGAGCCACTCCGGGCTGCCCTGGATCAGGTTGTGGATCTTCATTCTTGGCTCCCATCGGTGTCGTCCATGGCGTTGGCGAACTCCTGCTGTTCGGCGGTCAGCGCCTGCGCTTCTTCGACCTGGCCAAGCTTCAGAATCTCGGCCTGCTGCTCTCTGCTGAAGGTCGCCTTCGTCTGAAGCATGGCGAGCAGGTCCGGCGCGGTCTTGCGACCGGACTCAACGACGTTGCGCCAGCCCGGCAGGTTCTTCTCGAAGGCGTCCTGTTGATACGCGGGCAGGTCAGGCTTCGGCGCCGGCGTAACGATGGCGGCCGCCTCCTCTTGGTCGTCGGCGCTGGAGCGAAGCTCGTCCGGCGAATAGACGCCGAGCATCACGTCCGGAGCGTGCAGGCGTCCCCAGCGCTTGGCCGCGAGGTAGGCGAGCTGCTGGCGCGCATCGGTGATCCAGTTCGGCGAGTTCCGAACACTGCCAACCTGCGCCATGCTGACGCGCAGCTTCCGCGTCTTCGTCTCTCCGGACAGTCGCGCAGAGACTTCACACCAGTGATTGGCGCTGTTGTCGGCCTTTCCGCCGGTGCCGTCCCAGCCCTCTGCCCATTCGTAGTCGATGCGTGAAGCGAGCAAGGAGGACGAGTTCAGGGCCGCCACGATGAGCTGGGACTCGTAGCCCAGGACGCCGTTGACCAGGTGGGTCTTCTGCGCCACGGCGTTGTGGTCGAAGCCCCAGCGCATGGCCTGCCCAATCACTGCGGCGCAGTCGCCGATGTTGCCCTGCAGGTGCTTCGGGCAGGTGACCCTGCCAGAGGCCATCACCTCGGCCAGTCGCAGGACCTTGTCCAGCATGTCGTCGGCCAGCAGGTCGCGCGTGCTGAAGCTAGGCGGCTGTCGCAGCAGTTTTTCGAATTCGCTCTCCTGCTGTTGCGCGGCAACGGTTTGAGCGGAAGCCGCAGAAGTGGCGGCCATGGCGGTCTGATTCATCAGGTTCTCCGGATTGAAGGGTTCAGAGGGAGTCCAGCCAGGCGCCCAGCGCCCACGCCAGCAGGATCAGCGCGACCCCGGCAACGGTTGCGATTCGGTCGGCGCGCTTCGAGGGCGCGTCCGGCGGCGTGAGGTGGTCGGGGTCGCACATGGACATGTCCGGCTGCGGGCAGGCCCACTCGGCGGCGTCATCCATCGCAGCGTGGTCCGGCTGCGCGCGGGGACGATCGAGCGTCATGGCGCGCGCCTCACGCAGGCGCACGGCAGGCCGAGCGACTCGAATGCGATTGCGGCGGCCGCGCTGCTGGAGCGCGCGACGACCGTGTGCTCGACGCGGCGACCGCCGACACGCGCCGACACCGTGAACTCACGCAGCCGATCGGCGATGCAGCGGTCAAGGTCGGCTTCAGTGCACGCGCCGGGCGCGGGCAGCCCCTGATGGAAGACGGTGCTCATTCCGGGGCCTCGACATCTTCGAGAGCAGCCTGGCGGATGGCCGCGACGACGTCCGGCGCGGCCTCTTCGAGCAGCTTCTTCAAATCGAAGCCGCTGCCGAGTTCCTCGAGGATCTTTTCCGCCTGCTGTTCGGTGACGGTGATGCCGATGTCGAGCTCGCGGTAGCCGGGCTGGATGCTGTCGACTTCTTCGACGGTGAAGGTGAGCTTCATGCTGCCACCTCGCAGCGCTGATGCGTCGGACCCCAGTCGCCCACCGGCGCGAAGCGCGCATCGGCGAGGATCTCGTCCGCGTGCTTCACGACCAGCGCCTCGAGCTTGTTGCGCGTCGCGAGCGCCATGCGCTGCGCGGCGATCTCCTGCTCGCGCGCGGCGATCTCGGCGCGGGTGTGCTCCTCTCGCTGCTGCGTCGTCTCAGCCTCGGCGCGCAGCGCGCGCTGCTCCACGGCCTTCGCGCAGTACTCGCCCCGCTGGCGGTGGAACGTCACCAGGTCGCGCATCGTCTCCACGATGGCGATCGGCAGCGTGACGGCAGCCGCGGCGCTCACAGCACGCCGCCCACGTCGTTGCACACCGCCAGCAGCGCCTGCGCCGCACTGCGCAGCTCGCCGACGCGCTCAGCCGTGGCCTTCGCGGCCCCGGCCAAAGGATCCAAGGATCCAAGGGGCAATCTGCGGACGGCGCGGCAGCGCTCCGCGCTGCCCTTGTGGTAGCTGCCCTGGAGGCCGTAGTGGAAGGTGCAGAGCCAGGCGTAGGAGGCGTCAGCCTCGTGCGTCTCGTTCGTCCAGTACCACTCGCGGGCGAACTCGCCGCGCGCGACCTGGAACAGGTGAGCGGCCTCGGGCCGCGTCGGCAGATCGCCGCTCGCGTCCTTCGCCCAGTCCATGGCCGCCTGCCACGTCTTGGCGCCCGTCGGCTTCGCGTCCAGCAGCACCAGCGCGTACAGCGCGCCGTCGGTGGCCGTCATCACGCCGAAGTACTTGCCCTCGACACCGGGCCAGCCCTCGCCGAGCGCCGGCAGGCTGTTGATCGTCAGGCCGGCCGCGCCGGCATTCGCTTGCTGTTCCATCTGCCCTCCAAGTGCGCCGGGGTGGCGCGTTGGAGAGAATTATTCGACAAAGAATACGGAAGCGCAAGCGCAAAAGAATATGACTGGTGAAAAAAATGCCCGCAAGCATGGCGGGCATTCGACAGCGCGGCGATGTGCCCCTACTTGTCGATGCACCTGAAGGTCAGGGCCGCACTGCCGGTGTGCACGAACGGCACCGCGTTGCGCGTCTTTGCGTCGATCGTCTCGAAGGTCTGGCCCTTGGCCTCGCAGAAGGCGGCTGCCTCGCGATAGATGTCGGCCTTCACACCTTCCGGCGTGCCGAACATGCCGGCCGCGCTCTGCTTGGCGATGTGGAAAGTGTCTTTGCCCATCGGCGTGACGCCGGTCGACGCGCAGGCCGCCAGCAGCAGCGCCAAGCCGGCGCTCATCAGCTTTTTCATCATCCCTCCTCGTTGAAAACTCGCTTCATGGTGCCATGCAGCAGCGTGGCGGCCATCGCCGCGGCCCAGGCCGGATTGCGGTGGGCCTCGCCGCAGGAGTTGTAGAAGAAGTCGCGGTTGGACTTCATGACGGCGAAGCACACGCCCTGAATCTCACCCCGCTCGGCCTCCTCGAGGAGGGCGCGCAGGCAGCGCACGGTGTCGTGGGACACAGGCTTCTTGAGCTGCACCAGGCGGAACGGACGCGCCCTCACTTCGTCTTCCTTTCGGTCCGTGCGCCGCCGCCTGGGCTGCGGTAGATCGGCTGCGTGCCCGGCTCCTCGTTGGGCGGCCGGACCAGTCTTCCCGATGAAGTCTCCTGCGTCGATTTCCATGACGTCTCCTTTATGCCCTGCAGCGCTGCGACCATCGCGCGCCGCTGGGGGAGGGTCATGGTCATGGACGCAACTGCAAGCTCTTGCAGGGTCTTGGAGACTTCGTGATCTACGTCCGACGAATCCCAACCTTTGGGGGTGGCGCTCTGTCGCGCCGGTGACGCCGGCAGTTGCACGGAAACGTCGAGTGTCGCCAGGGCGTCGATGGCTGACGCGAGCCTTTCTATCGGCCCGCGCCTCAGTAGGTGTGCGACCTGCTGAGCGATCAGCTCACGGTCTTCGTCGCTGGTGCTCTCGAGCGATCGGGCCAGCAGCATTGCTACCGAGCCGACGGACAGCGTCACATGCGAATCTGCGGGCTCCACTTCTGCGCCTGAACCGCCATCCCAATCCGGCTCGTCGTCCGTGACGAGCTCGAGCCACGCAGCCGGCACTCGCAGAGCCCGGGCGATCTTGGCGATCGCTGCCGTCTCGAACGAGTCGCCTCGCTCCAGCTTGGAGATCGAGGATTGACCGATGTCGGCAGCCTTGGCCAGGTCGGCCTGGCGCATCCCGCGCTTCTCGCGCGCGAGCTTCAAGCGGCGCCCCAATGTGTCTGCTTCCCTCATGGGTGGATTTAATCGCACTTGCATATTCCCAAAGGCCTGCGACAATAGTCCTGAAGGAATATGGAGCGACCCATGGAAGCCAAGGACTACGTGACTGAACTGATCGGAGCCGGGCTGACGCAGGTCCAGATCGCCGAGCGGTCCGGCATCCCCCAGCCGACGATCAGCAAGGTCTATCGCGGCGACGTCGACGACGTCCTCTCGCGCAACTACCGCCGCCTGCAGGACCTGCACACCGCTGTGATGGCGGAGCGCGCAGCGCAGGGGGCAGCCACCGCCGACGCCTCCGAGGGCTGATCCGTGCCGGAAGTCGTCGCACCGACGGACGCCCAGGCGGAGGACGCCTCCTATCGCGCCCGGTGGGAGTCGGAGATCCGCCGCGAGCGCTGGCGCTGGGCGTCGCACAAGCCGTGCGCCGACTGCGGCGAATGGATCGGCCACTGGGGGGGCGGCGTGGAGCGCGCGCCGTGCAGCCTGATCCCGCTGAACGTGCCGCTCGAAGAGGTACGGCCTAACTGCTTCGTCGTGCGCCGGCACTGGATCGGTGACGCGATCCGGGCGGCGTGCGAGCGGCGAGGCGAGGGGACCTGACCCATGCGCTCTCACCTCCACCTCCTCAGTTCGGCGGCCAGCTCGGGCTCGCCGGCGGCGGCCAGGCGTCGCGCGACCAGCTCCATCACCAGCAGCACCTTCGCATACGCCCAGTCGGCCTCGGCCGGTGTCATGTCTCGCTTCATTCGTCGCTTTCCAGTTGTGCCCTCCCGTCGCTCCGCCGTCTCGGCGGTGGCCTCCGTTCCAAGCGGTGGTGCGGCGGGCCGGGTGCAACTGGAAGGTCTGACCCATCGAGCCTTCACTGTCTGCGGACCTCAACCGGTGCATCAACCGGTGCAGCGTTCGTCTTCCACCAACCCGTTCAAGGAGGCCACCTTGCAACAAGCCACCCTGACGCTGCTCGGGCGCATCGACGCGCCCGCAGTCGTCCCTCCGTCTCTGCTCAAGCAGATCCGCAACTACCGCGCCGCCGTGCGCCTGTGCTGGACCCTGCGTCGCGCCAAGGGCCTGAAGGTCACCGACCTCGGCCGCGACCACGGCTTCACCCGCCAGCACGTCAGCGACTACCTCAACGACGACGACCTGCCCACCCGTCGCAGCCTGCCCGCCGAGCAGATCCACCGCTTCGAGGACGTCTGCGGCAACACCGCCATCACGCAGTGGCTCGCCGCGCGCCATCGCTTCACGCTCCTCGAGGAGATGCAGGCGGAAAGGGCGGCGTCATGACCGCCGTTATGGATGGCGTCGGTCGCGAGATCCGCAAGCGTCGAGTGGAGCTCGACATCGCGCAAAACAAGGTCGCCAAGGAGGTCGGCATCAGCAACTCGTATCTCAGCGAGATCGAGAGTGGGCACCGCCGCGTGAACCTCGATCTGATGACCAGGATTGCGCATGTCCTGCAGACCACGGTCGCGGCGCTGATCGGTGATGGCCAGCACGCCGCGGCCGAGAAGACCGTGCAGGTGGGCCTGCGCGACTACTTTGCCGCGCATGCGCTCCCCGCAGTGATCGAGCGCACCTGGTTCGACTTCGACTACGAGCCCAAGCCGGGCTTGAACGTCATCGAGAACCACGCGGTGCTGGCCTACGAGCTCGCCGACGCGATGCTGAAGGCGAGGGCGTCATGACCAAGAGCCGCGGAATCCTGGCGCCGCGCAGGCCTTGGACTGAGCCCGAGCTCGAGCTGCTGCGCAGGAACTACGCAGACAGCCGCACCGAGGACATCGCGGTCGCGCTCGATCGAACGCCGTCGACGGTCTACCAGCAGGCGCGCCGCCTCGGGCTGCAGAAGTCGGTGCAGTGGATCGCGGACACGGCGCGCGAGCGCTCGACGCGCCCAGATCACGGCGGCATCAAGTCGCGCTTCGTGAAGGGACAGCAGTCCTGGAACAAGGGCTTGAAGGGTGTCGTCGGCGTGCAGGAGGCCTGCCGCGCCACGCAGTTCAAGAAGGGCCGGCCGCCGCAGGAGGCGCGCAACTACAAGCCCGTCGGCAGCCTGCGCGTCACCCGCGACGGAATTCTCGAGCGGAAGATGACTGACGACCCGCTGGTGTACCCGGCGCGTCGCTGGACATCGGTCGCGCGCCTGGTATGGGAAGAGGCCAACGGCCCGATCCCGGGCGGCCGCCTGGTGCGCTTCAGGCACGGCATGCACACCGTCGACGTCGAGGAAGTCACCCTCGATCGCCTCTCCCGCGCTGAGCACATGCGCACCCACACCTTCCACCAATACGGCCCTGAAGTGGCCAGCGTCGTGCAGCTGCGCGGCGCCATCACGCGCCAGATCAACAAGCGCGCCAAGGAGTCCACATGAACAAGAGCATCAGCGACCTGCGCGAAACGCTGTTCGCGACCCTGGAGGCCGTGAAGAGCGGCGAGCTGGACCTGGACCGGGCCAAGCAGATCAACGAGGTCGCCAAGACCATCGTCGAGACGGCGAAGGTCGAGGTCGATTACGTGCGTGTCGCCGGAGGAGGCGAATCCAGCTTCATCGACAGCGCGGTGGGGAAGACCAACCTGCCGCAGGGCCTGCCGCAGAACTCCGTCTTCCAGCACCGCCTGCAGGGCTGACGCCCGCGTTCCCACCACCAGCAGGGCGCCGTGGATACCGCCCTGCTCGATCACCTGGAAAGGGGCGCGCCGCCGATGACCGCACCCGACACATTGGCCGCGGCGAATCCACCGCCGCAGGCCTACGACGCCGATGGATACCTGCGCAAGCCGCCGCACTCGCTGGAGGCTGAGCAGAGCGTGCTCGGCGCACTCATGCTGGAGAACGGCGCCTTCGCCAAGGTCGCCGAGACCATCGGCGCCGGCGACTTCTACGCCCACGCCCACAAGCTGCTCTTCGGCGCGATCGCGCAGCTCATCGGCTCGGGCAAGCCAGCAGACGTCGTCACAGTGTTCGAGCAACTGGGCGATCAGGCCGAGCAGGCCCACGGGCTGCAGTACATCAACGCCATCGTGCAGGGCGTGGCCAGCGCGGCGAACGTTCAGCGCCACGCCGAGATCGTCGCCGAGCGCGCCACGAAGCGCGCCATCATCGCCGCGGCCACCGTCACGCTGGAGCAGGCCTTCGCCGCCGAGGGCACCGCAGCTCAGCTGCTCGATGACGCTAAGGTGTCATTCGCGCGCATCGCCGAGCAACGCAAGGTCGCCAGCTCCAGCCGCATCCCCGTCATGGCGCTCAGCCAGCTGCGCGAGCTCGCGCATTCGCTGAAGTGGATCGTCAAGGGCATCATCAACGCGGACTCGATGGGCATGGTGTTCGGCGCCTCGGGCTCGTTCAAGAGCTTCGTGGCGATCGACGCGGGGCTGCACGTGGCGCATGGGCTCCCGTGGATGGGCCGCCGCACCCAGCAGGGCGCCGTCGTGTTCGTCGCGGCCGAGGGTGGTACCGGCCTGTGGACCCGCATCGTCGCTTGGCACCGCGCCAGGCGGCTGCAGATCGGCGACGTGCCGTTCTACGTCATCCCGGTGGCCGTCGACCTGGGCAAGGACTCCTGGCGTGTCGTCGAGGCCATCCAGGCGCTCGGTATCCACCCCGCGCTGGTCATCGTCGACACGCTCAGCCAGACCTACAGCGGCGAGGAGAACAGCGCCAACGAGGTCGCCGGCTACTTCCGCGAGGTCGGCACGCGCATCCGCGCCCTGTGGCACTGCGCCGTCATGTTCGTCCACCACAGCGGCCACAACGCCACAGAACGCCCCCGCGGATCCAGCGTGATGCGCGCCAACCTGGACTGGATGCTGGGTGTCTTCCGCGACGAGAAGGAGATGCTCGCCACGATCACCTGCGCCAAGGTGAAGGACGGCGACCCCTTCGAAGACGCCACCTTCGCCGTGACCGTCAGCACCATCGGCACCGATGAGGACGGCGACAAGGTCACCAGCCTGGTCGCGCGCCACATCAGCAGCGCCGAGGAGATCCAGGAAGTCATGGACACCGAGGCCAAGGCCGGCCGCGGCGGCAACAACCAGCTGCTGCTGTCCCTCCTGCAGAACGGCTCCAAGGAATCCGACCTGCGCAAAGCCTTCTATGACGCCTGCGACGCCACCACTCCGGAAGCGCGCCGCCAGGCCTACCACCGCGCCAAGTCCTGGGCCACGAAGAAGGGCTTCTTCGAGGTCGCGCAGGGCCACATCCTCACCCTCAAGCCGGGAGCATGACCGTGACACAAAAACGGCCAAACGTGACAGAAAACGGAGTCAGCGTGACAAACGCGGAGCGTGACATCCCTCGCGCGCGCCCGGGAAACCCCTTCGGGGTGATGTCACGGATGTCACGCGTGACAGATGACAGCGTGACAGTGACATCTGAGCGTGACAGTGACAGTCACTCCCCTCCGGTCCGTGACCATCACGGTCACACGACGATTGTTGCCGGTGGCGCGGATGTCACAGCCACTGCCGAAAACTTCTGCCCGCCCTGCAGCGGGAACTGCCAGCAGGGGAGGGCATGCACGGCCGAGGCCGTATGCCATCGCCGACGCTTGCCATGCGGCGGCGCCAACTGCGACCACACCGACGGCTGTGTGCGGACGGCCAAGGTCGCGCCCACTCGCATCTCGGTGGCCGACCTGCTGCTGGGCGGCTTCGTGCTGGGCATGGCCGCAGCCTCGGCGTGGTTCTTGATCGCGGGAGGTGCGCCGTGATCGAGCTCGTGCTGCCGTATCCGGTCTCGGCCAACGTGTACTGGCGCTCGTTCGTGCCCAAGGGCCACCAGCGCGCCATCGTGACGCTGAGCGACGAGGCCAAGGCCTACAAGCAGGAGGTGGGCTGGAAGGTCCGCCAGGCCGGCATCCGTCGCCCGATCGCCGGGCGCGTGGTCGTGGAGATCGAGCTCTACCCGCAGCGCCCGCTGGACTGGGCCAAGCGCCAGCGCAAGCACGGCGACGCTTGGGACGACGACGTGCGCTGCATCGACCTCGACAACGCCAACAAGGTGCTGCTCGACTCGCTCAAGGGCTTCGCCTTCGACGACGACAAGTGGGTGCGCGAGCTGCGATCGCGCCGCATGGAGCCCGACGCCAACGGCGCGCGCGTCGTCATCCGCATCACCCCGCTGGCCAGCGCGCCGGCGCCGCAGCTGGACCTGCTGGGAGAGACCGCATGAACTGCAAGCCTGGAGACATGGCCATCGTCTATCGACGCCCGGTGTGCCCGGGCAGCTTCAACGGCGCGCCTATGACCGTGGAGCTGTTCATGGCCGGCACCGTTGTGCGGGTGACCGCGCTGAGCGATCGCTACGCTGGGTCGTGGATGCTCGAAGAGCCAGTCCGCGACGTTCGATGGGAGTCTTCGTTCGGTGGGTCCGGAACCGTCACGGTTTGCGGCATCCCCGACGAGTTTCTCCGCCCGCTGCCGCCGCTCTCCGAAGACGAGCTCGACCTGGTCGACGTGCCTGAGCAGGTGGCGGCGTGAGAGGCGTCGTCGTCAATCCAGACCTACTCGCGGCGTTGGACCACTTCGCCTCTTACCGCGGCCTGCCCGACGCCCCTCTCGAAGTCACGCTCTTCCGGCATGTGGCCAAGGACGGGTTCCAAAGCGCATGGACCGTCGAGCAGGCCTGCGGGACCGCTTACTCGCTGTTGTCCCGCGAAGACCTGGCCCAGCTGAAGCTGCAGTACCTGCAGAAGCGCATGCGCGAGATGGGTATGGCCGATCTGTACCAGCACGTGATGGGCGAGCCGCTGCCATGACCCCCGTCCAGCTCATCGACGGCCGCCAGGTCGACAGCGCCTCCGAGGAATGGCGGCTGGAGTGCGCCGAGCGCTACGTGGAGGCGCGCCGCGTCGCCGCCATGTCCAGCCACGATGAACGCAAGCGCCACATCGCCACCGTGCGCGCCAGCCGCGGCGACCTGGCCGCCGACCGCCTGCGCAAGGTTGCGCACCAGCTCATGCAAGGAGAACCGCGATGAACCGCGAGCCGCCCGTCTCCGACCACACCCGCTACGGCGCGAAGTACTGCATGCGTTGCAGCCGCTGGACCGATCACCACGCTTGCAACTGCCCGCTGCCCAACCCGCGCGAGCTGAAGCAGGAGCCTGCCAAGGCAGAGACGCCGCTCGGCTGGCCGTTCCCGAAGGGGGTGAAGCGATGAGCGGAACGCTGCAGATCGTCGCTTGCGTGTGGCTCAGCTGGTGCGCCCTGCAGCTGTTGCTGCTCCTGCTCGCACCGCTGCTCACCGGCGGCGCCAGCACCAACGGCATCTGGGTCTCCATCCCGCGCCACGTGCGAGAGCAGCTCACCGACGCCGAGCTGGCCGCCGTCATCGCCCACGAGCGCGGCCACCAGCACCACCTGCACGCGATCGAGAACCTCGCGTTGGCCTGCTGTTTCGTCCGCCGCACGCCCAAGCGTGCCCACCAGCAGGAGCTCGAAGCCGACGACTGGGCCGCCGCGCGCGGCCACGGCCCGGCGCTGGCCAACGCGATCCGCAAGCTCAGCCGCGCGCCCCTCGATCGCATCCGCGCTGACCGCCTCTCCCGCACCTGAGACCCACGACCATGCGCCGCATCCAGATCATCCGCAGCCGCCTCGGCCTTTCCCAGTCCGAGCTCGCCGAAGCCGTCGGCCGCACGCAGCCGCAGATCAGCGCGTATGAGCGCGGCGCCACCATCCAGCCCGAGGTGGCCGGCCGGCTCATCGAAGCGGCCCGGGCCCGAGGCCTCGACATCGGCTATGACCACGTCTATGGCGACGCGCCGATCCCGTACGCACGCGAGCCGCAGGCGCAGCCATGAGCGTCAGCGACTTCGAGGCCTCGTCGTGCACCGGCAAGAAGGCCTACAGCGTCAGCCGGGCCCGGCGCCTGGCGCGCGATGTCAGCCGCCGCCACGACGAGCCGATGCAGGCGTACCACTGCACGTTCTGCCACGGTTGGCACATCGGCCGACCGAAGAGCGCCGGGCAGCGGCAGAAGAAGCGCAAACAGCGTGAAGAGTTTCAACCGGGCTGACGCCCACAATCAGGAGTCGCGATGACCACGATCGCATGGGACGGCCAGACGCTGGCCGGGGACAAGCGGACCAACTTCGGCGGCATGCACGCCACCACCACCAAGGTGCATCGCATGCCGATCGGTCCGTACCAGGGCGCGCTGGTCGCCGGCGCCGGCCCGGCCGTCCTCATCCAGGAGATGCTGCGATGGATCGCGACCGGCGCTGAGCCGCAGAGCTTTCCGCAGTCCAACCGGATCGAGGAAAAGTGCTGCTGCATCCTCGTGGTCACGTCGGAAGGGCGCCTGCTCTACTTCGACAACACGCCCGATCCGATGACCATCGAGAACGAGAAGTTCGCCATCGGCAGCGGACGCGACTTCGCCATGGCGGCCATGTTCCTGGGTAAGGATGCGGTCGAGGCCGTTGTCGTTGCGTCCGCCCTCGACACCGGAACCGGAAACGGCGTCGACGCGTTGCGTCTGGACCGCTGACAATCGAGACCATGCCCCGCCACTCAACCGAACTCACCGCCAAGGAGCAGCGCTTCGTCGCCGAGTACTTGGTCGACGGCAATGCCACGCGCGCGGCCAAGGCGGCCGGCTACAGCGAGCGGTCAGCCATGCGACAGGGATCGCAGCTCTTGGCCAAGCCGCACATCCGCGCCGCGATCACCCGGGCACTCAAGGAGCAGGAGAAGCGCACGCTGATCACCGCCGACCTGGTGCTCAAACGCATCGACCGCGTCGCGCAGAAGGCCGAGGCCGCCGGCGACTACAACGCGGCCAACCGCGCCAACCAGCTGCTGGGTCAGCACTACAAGCTGTTCACCGAGAAGCACGAGCACGGCGGCATGGGCGGCGGCCCGATCCACTTCAACATCACGGCAGCCGAGGCTGAGCATTGAGCTTCGCCCCCACCGCCAAGCAACGCGAGGCGATCGCCGGCATCCTCGCCAGCGCCGCGACGTGGCTGCTGCTCTACGGCGGCGGCCGCAGCGGCAAGACCTTCCTCATCGTCCGCACCATCGTGCTGCGCGCGCTCAAGGCCGCGGCGTCGCGCCACCTGATCGTGCGCTTTCGCTTCGTCCACCTGAAGTCCTCGATCCTGGCCGACACATTCCCCAAGGTGATGCGCATCTGCTTCCCCGGCGTGCATTACGTGCTCAACCGCACGGACTGGTTCGTCACCTTCGACAATGGAAGCGAGATCTGGTTCGGCGGCCTCGACGAGGGCGAGCGCATGGAGAAGCTGCTCGGCATGGAGTTCGCAACCATCTACTGCAACGAGTCCAGCCAGATCAGCTGGGCCGGCGTGATGCTGCTGCTGACGCGCCTGGCGCAGAAGGTGATGCAGCTCCTGCCCGGGCGCGGCGAGGTGCCGCTCAAGCTGCGCTTCTTCTTCGACTGCAACCCGCCGTCTAAGGCGCACTGGTCGTTCAAGATCTTCAAGCAGAAGGTCAACCCCGAGACCAAGGAGCTGCTGGCCAATCCCGACGACTACCAGTCCTTCCAGATAAATCCCGAGGACAACCTGGAGAACCTGTCCGAGGAGTACATGACCGTGCTGGACGGACTGTCGGAGCGAATGAAGCGCCGCTTTAAGCGCGGCGAGTTCGCCGAGGCCACGCCCAACGCGCTCTTCGACGAGGCCACCATCGACCGCTGGCGCGTGGCCGACGGCGAGCAGCTGCCCGACTTCGTGCGCATCGTGGTATCGGTCGACCCATCCGGTGCTAGCGACGACGAACAGAACGCGGACAACGACGAGGTCGGCATCAGCGTCGACGCGCTGGGCACCGACGGTCGCGCCTACCTCCTCGAGGACCTTTCCGTCAGCGGAGGCCCGACGACCTGGGGACGCGTCGCGGTGCAGGCCTTCATCCGCCACAAGGCCGACCTGGTCGTGGGCGAGAAGAACTTCGGCGGCGGCATGGTGAAGCTCACCATGCAGGTCGCCGCCCAGGCGCTCGGGGTGAAGGTGCCGTTCAAGATGGTCACGGCCAGCCGCGGCAAGGTGCAGCGCGCCGAGCCGTTCTCCGCGCTGTACGAGCAGGGCAAGGTGCGGCACGTCGGCATCTTCGCCAAGCTGGAGGACGAGCTGTGCGCCTTCTCCACAGGCGGCTACACCGGCGAGAAGTCGCCCAACCGGGCCGATGCGCACGTCTGGGGCCTGGCCGAGCTGTTCCCCGCGATCGTGAAGCCGGAACCAGCGAAGGCCAAGGAGGAACCTATCCCCATGGTGTCGCACTTCGCTCGCCGATAAACTCCCGTCCGTGCGCGTGGCCGGGTGCCTGAGAGGCTGAAGGGTGGCGCGATGCAAAAGCGGGGACGAAGGCTGCACGCGAGCCGATTGAGTCATCGCTCATGGGTTCAAATCCCATCCTGACCGCACGCACACCATCACGACGCATCGCGTCCGCTGAGTAGAACGAGCCGCCAGCAGCTCATCCCTCCCGAGGATGAACTGCCATGCCAACGCTCAATAGCGGCTCGACGAACATCACCCTTTCCGCCGGCCAGGCGCTCCGATTCGACGCTGGAGGCGATGGCCTCGCTGTCGCTCAGGTCAACGGCCACCCCGGATCCCCCAAGCTCATCGGAGCGGCTCCGGTGCTTATGGGCCCATATCGCGCCGGCACCACCATCGCCATCCAGGCCAATCGGCCGATCAGTTGGACCGTGGTCACGCCCTGGAGCGGCAACATGCCGGTTTCCACGGACGGCCAGGGCACGCTGTACGACGCGACCGGGGCCAGCCTGAGCGTCAGCGGCAGCGGCGTTCCAAGCGTGCAGGCCCGTCGCGCAGTGTTGATGGGTGATTCGCTCAAGGCGCTTGAGGTGTGTCTGCCAACCGCTGACACGCCGATCTACGGCAGCCCATTCTCGGTGCCGCAGAGCCAGCTCAACCCGCGCGGCGTCTTCAACTGGGTCAACGCCCTGTGCGGCCAGCCGTGGACCCTGGTCGGCGCGCGTGGTGTTTCGGGTGAGAACTCGATCCAGATCCTGGCGCGTTGGCCCGATGTGATGGCCGACGCGCCCGATGACGTCTTCATGGACGCGGGCCGGAACGACGTCACGCAGCTGTCCACGACCTACGGCGGCGACGCCGCGTTGTGCTTCAGCACCACGGTTGCGAATGTGACGTCGATGTGGGACCAGGCCGCCAAGGCGAACATCCGCGTCTTCTACGAGTCCATCTCGCCCAAGCAGGTCAGTTCGGGCGAAGGCACGCCGGAGAACACGCTGGTCGTGCGCATCAACACCGAGCTGAAGCGGCTGGCCGCTCTGCGCAAGAACGTGGTCTTCATCGACACCTTCTCGGCGCTGATCAACCCGGCCATCGTCCAGGGCTACGCGATCGCATCGCTCTACGTGGACACGACGCACTGGGCCACCAACGGTGCCGTGCGTCAGGCGCTGCTCTTCGTGGCGATGGTCTCGAAGTACGTCACGCCCAACCCCACGCTGATCTCCAGCCAGAACGACTGCTTCCAGAAGAACTCGCTGAGCACCAACGTGCTGGCCGGCATCGAAGGGCTGATTCAGGGAGCCCAGGATGCTGCGGTTGCGACCGGGACTGCCGGCACGAAGCAGGTCTCGATGACCGTAAGCCGAGTGGCTGGCTCTGGCACCGCGACCTACTCGATCGGTGCGGCTCCGGTCGTGCCTGCGCCGATCGGTGACGGCATCACTTCGATCGGCAACTCGCTGCGCCAGGTCGTGGCCTCGGCCGTCGCCGGCGAGATCCATCAGGTGTCGCTGCCTGTCACCTCCGGACCGTCGTTCGCGCAGCTGGGCGCCGGATCGTTCCTGCAGGGCGAGTGCCTCGTGCAGGTGAGCAGCGCCAGCGGCCTGATCAGCGTGGCCTGCGAGGTGGTCATCGCCTACACCGGCGGTTCGCCGGCAGGACCGACGCGCTCGCGCACGATGTACCCGGTGAGCCTGACATTCGACGGCACCGACACCCTGAACTACACCGCGCAGTTGAAGACGCCGCCGGTGCAGATCCCGGCCAACGCCACGGGCCTGACCAGCATCACCATCAACTGGTACACGCTGTTCAGCAAGGCCGGCGGCGCCACGGTCGACATCTCCCGCGCTTCCATCCGTAAGGTCACCGCCTGAGGGGCGCGCCATGGCCAAGTCCAAGGAACAACGCCTGGCCGAACTGCACAGCGAGGCGCTGATCGAGTTCGAAGCGATCCAGATCGCGCTGCGCGACGAGCGGCTGCAGTGCCTGCAAGACCGACGCTTCAACTCCATCGCAGGCGCCCAGTGGGAAGGACCGCTGGGCGAGCAGTTTGAGAACAAGCCGCGGTTCGAGTTCAACAAGACCCACCTGGCGGTCATCCGGATCATCAACGAGTACCGCAACAACCGGATCACCGTCGACTTCCAGCCGCGCGACGGCGCCGACGACGACAAGCTTGCCGACGTGTGCGACGGGCTCTACCGCGCCGACGAGAAGGCCTGCACCGCCGACGAGGCCTACGACAACGCGTTCGAGGAGGCCTGCACCGGCGGCATGGGCGCGTGGCGGCTGCGTGCCATCTACGAGGACGAGGAAGACGACGACAACGACCGCCAGCGCTGCGCCATCGAGCCGATCTACGACGCCGACAGCTGCGTGTTCTTCGATCTCGGCGCCAAACGTCAGGACAAGTCCGACGCGCAACGCTGCTGGGTGCTGACGCCCTTCACGCGGCGCGAGTACGAGGACACCTTCAACGACGACCCGGCAAGCTGGCCCAAGCTCATCCAGAACGCCTACTTCGACTGGTGCACGCCGGATTACGTGTGGGTGGCCGAGTACTACCGCGTCGAGGAGGCGCCCAGCGTCGTCTACTACTACGCCGGCCTGGACGAGAGCGCCCCGCCAATGAAGGTAACGAAGGAGGAGCTCGAAGCCGACCCGGCGATGGCCGACGAGCTCGAGGCCACCGGCTTTCAGGTCATCCGCGAGAAGCGCGTCAAGCGTCGCGTGGTGCGCAAGTACCTCATGAGCGGCGGCAGCATCATTGAGGACTGCGGCCGCATCCCGGGAAAGCACATCCCCATCGTCGTGACGTACGGCAAGCGCTGGGTCATCGACGGCATCGAGCGCTGCATGGGCCATGTGCGCCTGGCCAAGGACGCGCAGCGCCTGGTCAACATGCTGCTGTCGTGGCTGGCCGAGATGGCCGCGCGCTTCGACATCGAGAAGCCGATCGTCTCGCCCGAGCAGATGGCTGGGCACGCCAAGATGTGGTCCGAGGACAACGTCGAGAAGTACCCGTATCTGCTGCTGAACATGATCAACGGCGAGGACGGCAACCCGATCCCGGGCTCGCAGGTCCCGATGGGCTACACGAAGGCGCCCAACGTCCCGCCGGCGATGGCAGCGCTCGCGCAGCTGGCCGGCGGCCTCCTCGAGGACCTGCTCGGCGCCCAGCAGGCCGGCGAGGAGATGCAGCCCAACATCAGCGGCAAGGTCGTCGAGCTCATCCAGAACCGCCTGGACATGCAGACCTTCATCTACATGTCCAACCACGCCAAGGGCATGAAGCGCAGCGGCGAGATCTGGCTGTCGATGCAGAAGGACATCGTCGTGGAGCGCGGCCGCCGCATGAAGACGATCGACGCGTCGGGCAAGACCTCCAGCGTCGTGATGAACCAGCCGGAATACGACGCCGAGTCGATGCAGGACGTCGTCGAGAACGACCTCTCGAAGGCGGACTACGAGGTCGACGTCGAGGTGGGCCCGAGCAGCAGCAGCCGGCGGGCCGCCACCGTGCGCGAGCTGACCGCCATGAAGCTGGGTACGACCGACCCGGAGACGCTGTCGGTGCTGGACAACCTGATCCTCATGAACATGGAGGGCGAGGGGCTGTCCGACGCGCGCGACTGGTCGCGCAAGCGCCTGGTGCAGATGGGCGTGATCAAGCCCACCGAGGAGGAGGCGCAGCAGATGGCGCAGGCCGCGGCCAACACGCCGCCGGACGCAAACGACCAGGCGCTGCGGGCGCTGGCCGAGGAGTCTGTCGCCAAGGCAGGAAAAGCACGCGCAGACACGATCGAGACGCTGGCCAGCGCGGATCTGAAGCGGGCCCAGACCGCCGAGACATACGCCAAGGCCGTGGGCGAGCACAACAGCCAGTTCATCGCCAGCACGCAGCTGCTGCAGGGCATCCTCAACGGCGCCGAGACGGCGTAGACGGGCAAAGCTATTTGCCGCGCCGATATTTGGCACGCAGATTATCTGCATCACCGATAACCGACAGCCGCAGGCATCGCCTCGCGGCTGTTGCGTTTCGACAATGCCGGCAGTCCAACGCCCCGGCACTGCAATGAAGCTCCCCACGCCCCGTTTCTCCAAGCTGCTGCTGGCGCTGCTGCGCCCGTACCAGCTCCGTGTCGTTGATGACGAGGAGGATGGCGAGCAGGTCGTCGAGGATGGTGACGGCGGTGCCGAGGAAGATCCTGACGAGAACGACGACGCTGAAGGCGAAGTCGCACAGGACGGCGACGGTGAAGGGGATGGCGCCGACAGTCCCGACGACGAAAACGCTGAGCTGGTCGTCTCGCTCGGCGAGGGAGACCCGGAGGTCTCCGATGATCCCGAGGCCGAGAAGTCCCCCGTCATTCGCGATCTGCGCAAGGCCCACAAGGCGCTGATCCGTGAGCGCAATCAGCTGCGCGAGCAGATCCGCACGCAACAGACCGGCGCCGCTGCGCCCGCCACACAAGTCGCCATCGGTCCCGAGCCCACGATGGAGGACGCCGACGTCGACTACGACGCGGAGAAGTTCAAGGCCAAGTACAGCACCTGGATCAAGGCGAAGTCCGAAGCCGATCGCGCACGCGAGGAGACCGAGCGCCAGCAGAAGCAGGCGGCGCAGCAGTGGCAGACCACCGTCGACTCCTACAAGGCCGCCGGTGCCAAGCTCAAGGTGCGCGACTTCGACATTGCCGAGTCGACGGCCATGGAGTACTTCGACACGACGCAGACCGGCATCATCCTGCACGGCCTGTCGCCCGATCGCGCTGCGCTGCTGATGTACGCCGTCGGCCGCAACCCCAAGGTCGCCAAGGAACTGGCGTCGATCAAGGACCCGGTGAAGTTCGCTTTCGCCGTGTCCAAGCTGGAGACCGAGAAATTGAAGACCACGAGCAAGAAGCCCGGTCCGCCGCCGGCCGAGCGCGCGCTGCGCTCCACCACGACGGCCGCCGCCGCGGTTGATCCGCAACTCGACCGCCTCCAGAAGGAAGCGGACCGCACGGGCGACCGCACCAAGGTCGCCAAGTACATCCGAGAGAAGCAGCGGGCGGCTTGATGCCCGCGGGGCGGCGCCCCTCACAGCGCCAGGTCTCGCCCACCCAATGGGCAGCGATAGAGGCCCCCATCCGGCCCCGAGCGGATGAGTCAAGCGAATGCGGCGCGAGCCGCGCTCTCAACTCATCCCATCGGAGATCACCGTGATCAAGACTCCCTCTCGCCTCAAGGCCACCATGCTGGGCCTCGTCGGTCTGGTCAGCTCGTCGCTGACCACCGCTCTCCTGAACCGCGCCCAGGCATCCGGCTTGGTGCTCGGTGTCACTGCCTTCAACAAGCAGGAGACGGTGCGCTTCGACCAGCTGCTGGCCGGCTTCGACGACATGCTCGTCGTGGGTCGCAACGTCAGCACCTACCAGGCCGACCCGGTCATCCTGGAGCGCTCGCAGGGCACGCTGATCTGGCGCCCGGTGCCGTACGTCAGCGTGTCCGTCGACGGCCCTGCCGGCACCAGCATCGCCGCCAGCTTCTCGGACGTGACGCAGCTGGCCGTGCCGATCGGCCTGGGCTACGACAAGACCGTCCCCTGGCAGATGACGAGCAACGACCTGAACGATCCGCAGCAGCGCGATCGCAAGATGACCAGCGCGTTCCAGCGCCTGGCCACCGACATCAACGTCGCCTGCGCCAACGTGGCATGCCTGCAGGGCACGCTCATCGTGAAACGTACCGCCGCCGCATCCGGCTACGACGATCTCTCGCTCGCCGACGCGCTGATGATCGAGCAGGGCCTCGTGGGCGATGAGTCGCGTCGCGTGGCGGTGCTGCACGCTCGCGACTACAACGCCGCCGCCGGCCAGCTGGCCAAGCCACAGACCTCGGCCAACGCGAAGGTCAACACCGCCTACGAGAAGGCGTACATCGGCCCGGTCAGCGGCTTCGAGACCTACAAGGCCGACTACACCTACCGCCTGACGGCTGCTGCTGGTGTGACGGTGACGGTCAACGGCGCAGGCCAGCGCTACGTGCCGAAGGCCACCAGCACCGCCGGCACCGGCGAGACCGGCAACGTCGACAACCGGTACCAGAACCTGATCGTGGCCGTGACCAGCGGCACCATCAAGGTCGGCGACAAGTTCACGATCGCCGGCGTGAACGCGGTGCACCACATCAGCAAGGCCGACACCGGCCAGCTGAAGACCTTCACGGTCACCGGCATCATCAGCGGCGGTGGCGGCTCGGGCACGATCCAGATCAGCCCGCCGATCATCTCCGCCGACTCCGCGCCGACCGCCCCCGAGCTGGAATACAAGAACGTGACGGCCGCCCCGGCCAACGGCGCGGCCATCACCTGGCTGAACACCGCCGCCAGCAACGTCGCACCGTTCTTCGATCAGCGCGCGATCGAGCTGCTGCCGGGCCGCAACGGCATCGACGAGGGTCTGGCTGCCGCGGGCGCAGGCTACATGCGCGGCACCACCGAGCTGGGCGTGGAGATCACGCTCTATAAGTTCTTCGACATCAACTCGAAGGTCTACAAGTACCGGTGCGACACGCGCTTCGGGGTCGGCATGACCAACCCCGAAATGTGCGGCGTGATCCTGTTCAACCAGACCTGATCACGTTCTCCTCCCGGCGCTCGCCGGGTTGCATTCGGGCCGCCGTGGCGCGGCCCGCCTTCTTCCCCAGACAGGACACCACCATGGACAAGTTCCCCCTGATGCTTTACCGCTTCCCCGGCTCGGAGCCGGTCCACGGCGCCAACTTCGCGACGCTCATCGTCAACGACGAGGACGAGCTCGCCGACGCGCAGACCATCGGCTGGTCCGAGACCACGACCGAGGCCATCGAGCAGCACCACGCTGAGAAGGCCCGTCAAGCCGCAGCGCTCGCAAGCCCTCCGGTGCCGCCGGCGACGACGGCTGCGGTGACCACCGCCCCGGCTACCGCTCGCCCCGCGACCGGCAAGCCCAGCCGCGACGAGCTGGAGAAGCAGGCCAAGGAACACGGCGTCGACTTCGATCACACCGTCAGCAACAAGAAGCTGGCGGAGCTGATCGCGGCGAAGCGCGGCGACCAGGCGGCGTGAGGCTGCCATGGGATGGACCAAGCGTCAGATCGTCGACCAGGCCTACGCCGAGATGGCACTGGCCGGGTACGAGTTCGACATCACGCCCGAGGAGCAGCAGCAGGGTGTGATCCGACTCGACGCGATGCTGGCGGACTGGGACATCCAGCTGGGCTATGCGTTCGCGGACAACCCGGACGACGCTGACCCTGATCAGCAGTCGGGTCTGCAGCCCAAGGCGATCAAGGCCGCCTACCTCGGGCTCGCGATCGAGCTGGCCGCTGGCTTGGGCAAGACGCTGCCAGCCGACACGAAGCGGCAGTTCCGCGAGAGCAAGGGTCGGCTGCTCATCGGCTCGGCCTTCCCTCAGCAGCAACAGCTCCCCAGCACGCTGCCGCGCGGCGCCGGAAATCGACGCTACGTCTCGACCGAGTTGCCGTTCTTCCCAGGCCCCAACACCGGCCCGCTGCGAACCACGAGCGGCGGTGACCTGGACGTCCTCCCGGAGTGACCATGACCATCTACGCGCTCAACCAGGGATTGCCGAGCTCGGCCTCGCAGATCCCGTTCAACGATCCTTCTCAGGGACAGGACCGGCGCGCATCGCTCTCGCAGATCGCGACGGTGCTGCAGTCGCTCCTGACTGACGGCGGCGACTTAATCTCGCAGTACGCGGCGCCGACCTCCACCGGCTTCTCCGTCACCGTGAGCCCGCCGACCGACGGGGCCAGCATGTTCCTGCTGCTGTCTCAGGGTGGCGCCTACGCGGCGGGGACCGTCGTGCTCCCCCCGGCCGTCGATGGCCAGCAGGTGCTCGTGCATAGCCGCCAGGCGGTCACGACGCTGACCGTCACGCCGCAGGCAGGCGACAGCGTCAGTGGTGCGCCGGCGGCGCTCACGGCGGCCAGCTTCTTCCGCCTGCGCTACGACCAACCCAACAAGCTCTGGTGCCGCATCGGCTGAAGGAGACGCATCGTGACCATCAAGGCCCCATTTCAGCCGGTCTACGGCAGCAACCAGGTGCTGGCGCCGGCGGCCGGCTCGGCGACCGTGGCGATCGACGTCCAGAAGAACAACCGGCAGGTCCGCCTGACCAACACCGGCACCAACAAGTGCTATGTGCGGATCGGCGAGTCCACGCTCGGAGCTGCCACCACGGCGGACCTGTGCATCCCGCCGGGGA
Organism: Mitsuaria sp. MSU3D; assembly: GCF_056867975.1. Taxonomy (NCBI): domain Bacteria; kingdom Pseudomonadati; phylum Pseudomonadota; class Betaproteobacteria; order Burkholderiales; family Sphaerotilaceae; genus Roseateles; species Mitsuaria sp. MSU3D. The sequence goes on from NZ_CP200314.1 coordinate 875,071, forward strand.
TGTCGACGACGGTGTCGAAGTCGTCCCAGCACACGCATCTGAGCCACATCTCCGCCGCCGGCACCACGCTGGAGGTGATCCTGGGCGAGGGGTGGTGAGATGGATGCGGGCTTCGGCATCCAACTGACGCCTGCCCAGCTGCAGGCGATGCTGCTGTCCAACGCCGCTCCGGATCCGGAGGCGGTAGCAGGCCTTGCAGGTGCAGGCACGACCGCCTCGCGCGACGATCATCAGCACCCGCGGCTCACGAGCGTCACCGCGCACGTCACCGACGCCAACGGCGAGTTCACGGTGGTCTTCACGCGCAGCTTCGCGGCGACGCCCGGTATCGGCTGCACCTACGTCGAGTCGGCGGACAACCAACCGCTGCTCTTCAAGGTGAAGTCCTGGACCATGAGCGGCCCCGACGTCATCGGCTGCGTGATCAAGGCCTATCGCGCCCAGACGATCCCCCAGAACCTGGCCACGTTGCTGCTGGGCGGCATCTTCAACATCTTCGGCGCCTCCGCCGCCGGCGTGACCTGCAGCTGCATCGCCGTGGCGCGCTCGAGCTGATCTCATGCAGATCCCGATCCTCAACGGCATCTACGCAGATCCGGTCGCGGACTTCCGCACCAGCTATCCGCGAAACTTGCTCCCGGTGCCCAAGCAGACGGGGATCAGCAGCGGCTTCCTGCGGCCCGCCGATGGCATCGCCGCACTGACTGCCGGCCCGGGCGTCGACCGCGGAGGCTGGCGGTGGAACGACACGCTCTATCGCGTGATGGGATCGAAGTTGGTGTCCCAGGACGCGGGCGGCGCTATCACTGTTCTTGGAGACGTGGGAATCGGCGGCCAGGTCACCATGGACAACGGCTTCGACCGCCTTGTGATCTGGTCCGGCGGCCGGCAGTACTACTGGAATGGCGCCACGCTTTCGCAGGTCACCGACGCGGACCTGGGCACCGTGATCGATGGCTGCTGGATCGCCGGCTACTACGCCAGCACCGACGGCACGAGCATCATCGTCACGGAGCTGAACGACCCGATGTCGGTCAATCCGTTGAAGTACGGCTCAAGCGAGGCCGACCCGGACCCCATCAGGGGCGTGCTTGAGCTGCGCAACGAGCTCATCGCCATGAACCGCTACACCGGCGAGGTATTCCAGAACGTGGGCGGCGACAACTTCCCGTTTCGACGCATTGATGGCGCCCAGATCCTGCGCGGCGCGATCGGCACTCACACCTTCACGACCTTTGCAGAGACGGTCGCGTTCATGGGGAGCGGCAAGAAAGAGGCCCCGTCGGTGTACCTCATGACCGCCGGCAGCACGCAGAAGATTGCCACGGCCGAAATCGATCGGATCCTGCTCGAATTCTCCGAGGAGGAGCTGGCAGCGTCCGTCGTGGAGTCCAAGGTCGATAAGGGGCACAACGAGCTACTGATCCACCTGCCGGACCGAACGCTCGTCTACGACCTGGCCGCGACGCAGGCTCTCGGCGAGCCGGCCTGGTCCACGCGCGACAGCGCAGCGCCGGGCGCCCGGCCGGCAACCTATCGGGCTCGCAACCTGGTGTGGTGCTATGACCGCTGGTGTGTGGGCGACCCGACGTCGACAGCCACCGGCTACCTCGTGCAGAACACGATGCGCCACTACGGTCAGAAGGTTGGCTGGGAGTTCGGGACGATGGTCCTGTTCAACGAGGGCCGCGGCGCGATCGTGCGCACGCTGGAGTTGATCGGCACTCCAGGCAGGCCCGGGGTCGATCTGGACATCGCCGGTGACCCCACGATCTGGCATTCCTACAGCGTCGATGGCGAGACCTGGAGCCAGGAGCGACCCATCTCGGCAGGTGGGCGCGGCGTCCGGCTCAAGCGTCTCCAGTGGCGCCGCTGCGGGAAGATGCGCAACTACCGGATGGAGCGTTTCCGGGGCACGAGCGACGCTCGGCTGTCGCTGGCGCGCCTGGAAGCCGACATCGAGGCACTGTATGGCTGACATGCCCGACATCCGAACTCAGGCGCTATCGCGAGATGAGATCGTCAAGATCACCGGCACGCCGCGCGGCATCAAGTTCATGGAGAACCTCGGGCAGGACGTTTCCATCACGCTGCCCGAGGCCACGCAGGCTGCGGCACAGGCTGCTGAGGCTGCTCAGGCCGCCGCCGAAGCAGCGCAACTCGCCGCCGAAGCTGCTCAGGCCGCCGCCGTCGCGGCCCAGTCTGCTGTGAATAGCCTCGCCGCGCTGATCGACCAGCTTGGACTCGATGCGCTCCCCGCAGCACTTTCGTCGATCGATGGCCAGCTGCACGCGGCGCTGCAGCGCGTCTCAGCCCTCGAAGAAGGACCACCCCGATGAGCAGCACCGCTACCGTTCTGATCGCCGGCGTATTCGCGCCCGCGTCCGCCGCCGCCCTTTACACATCGCCGCCCGGTGGGAAGGGGACCTGGATCGATGCCGCGACCGGCACCAACGACAACGCGGGCGCGCAAACGCTCACGCTGTATCGAGTGCCCTTAGGCGAAGCCGCCACCGCGGACAACCTGGTTGCGAAAGCGAAGTCGATCGCGATCGGCGCCACTGACCTGCTGCCGGAGCTGCGTGGCAAGTTTCTCAAGCCGGGCGATAGCATCTGGGCCGCCTCCAGCGCCGCGAGCGCCATCGCGCTGGACGTCGTCGGTCGCGAGTTGACCTGATCCGCGCACCCGCGCCTACAATCCGCGCACCCGACCGGCGCAATGCCGGCCCGCTGAGACCGTAGAGCAGCCAGCAGCTCACCACCCCGCAAGGGAGCGAGTGATGCTGGCAGCAGCTCCGGTCCAAGAATCCGCCGCGGTCGCGGCCACCCCAGCGGCGCCCACGCGCGCGCAGATCGAGCGCCTGCAGCACGCCATGGCGCAGCTGCCGCAGTCTGAGCTGCCACTCGATCACACCTTCGGACCGGGCTTCTACGTCCGCACCATTCGGATCCCCGCCGGGACCGTGCTGGTGGGGAGGGTCCACAAGACCGAGCACGTGTTTTTCCTCTCGGAGGGGATCCTCGAGGTGGCGACGGAGGACGGCGTCGAGCGCCTGCAGGCGCCGGTGCAGTTCGTGGCCCGCGCTGGCATGAAGCGAGTGGGTGTGGCCATCACCGACGTCGTGTGCTCGAACCTGCACATCACTGCCGAACAAGACCTGGTACAGCTGGAAGCGGACCTCACGGAGCCCGAATCGTTCGAGCTCGAGCAGCAGGTCGTCGAGGTGCTCGCATGAGCTGGGGCGTCGTCGCCGTGGCCGGCGCCACCTTGGTCGGTGGCATCGTCTCCTCGGACGCTCAGCGCAAGGCAGGAAACAAGGCCGCCGACGCCCAGTCCGCGGCATCGGAAGCCGGCATAGCCGAGCAGCAGCGCCAGTTCGATGCGATCCAGAAGCTGCTGGCGCCATACGCGCAGGCGGGCACCGGGGCGCTGACGGCGCAGCAGAACCTGGTCGGCCTGAACGGCAACGCTGCGCAGCAGTCCGCCATCACGGCGCTACAAAACTCGCCCGCGTTCCAGGCGCAGCTGCAGCAAGGCGAGAACTCGATCCTGCAGAACGCATCTGCCACCGGCGGCCTGCGTGGCGGCAACACGCAGGCCGCGCTGGCGCAGTTCAGCCCGGCGCTGCTGGCGCAGACCATCAACGACCAGTACTCGCGCCTCGGCGGCCTGACCAGCGTGGGTCAGAACGCCGCTGCCATGACCGGCAACGCAGGCATGCAGACCGGCAACTCGATCGCGCAGCTCCTCCAACAGCAGGGCGCTGCGCAGGCGGGCGCGTACCTGAGCCAAGGCAAGGCGACCTCGGGCCTCGCCAACTCCTTCGTCAACGCGGCCGGCCTGATCGGCGGGAAGTTCTGACATGGCACTCGGACCCATCGACTACTCGCTGGACGTGCAGAGCCCGTTCCAGGCCGCCCTGCAGGGCTACCAGGCAGGTCAGGCCATCCAGGACCGGCAGATCCAGCGCCAGCAGCAGGAGGCCGCGCTTGCACAGCAGCAGCGCCAGCAGCAACTCCTCGCCGGCCTGGCTGCCAAGCAGAGCGCCACGGCGGACGACTACGCCTCCGTCATGACGCAGCTGCCCCAGTTCTCGGAGCAGCTGCAGAAGGCGTGGACGACGAAGAGCGCGGCGCAGCAGCAGGCCGCCGCCGGCGACATGGTGCGCTGGGGGGCGGCGCTCAAGAACAACCGTGCCGACCTGGTCGCCGACGAGCTCACGAAGCGCGCGGAGTCGATCGAGGCGCAAGCCGGTGGCGGCAACGCCAGCCAACCTACGCCCGAATCGCAGGCGCTCCGCACGCAGGCCCAGCTTGTGCGCGATCACCCGCAGTTCGCGCTCGGCCAGTACCAGGCGCTGCTGGCGGTGAACCCCAACGGCAAGGACGCCGCGGAAGCGCTGGCCAAGTTCGGCGGCGAGCAGCGCGCGCAGGAACTGCAGCCCTCCGCCGTGGCCAAGGCCGGTGCAGAAGCGGCGAAGGCCGGCAGCGAGGCGACGACCGCCGCGGTCACTGCCGACTTCGCGCGCCCCGAGGCCCAGGCGAGCCTGGACCAGAAGGCGGCGCAGCTCGGTCTGACGAAGGCCCAGGTCCGCGATGTCAACTCGCAGATCAGCAACCGCTCCGGCCAGCTCGGACTGGATCGCCAGAAGCTGGATCTGGAGACGCAGAAGTTCCTGTTCGACAAGCAACAGAAGCTGCAGGACATCGGTCAGGATGGTCGTGCGCTGGTGAACAAGTCGGCAGTCGAAGCTGGAGCTGCCAAGCTGGCCGCCGACCGTGCCAATGACTTGGCCAACCGCATCGACCAGATTGACCAGAAGGGCGGTGCCTACGGCAGCTTGTCCGAATGGCTTGCCAAGCAGACCGGCAACCAGGATGCGGTGACCCAACTCCGTCAGGAGTACGCACGACTGCGCAATTCCGGCCTGAAGGAATATCTGCCGCCCGGCCCGTCGACCGACAAGGACGTGGCGCTCGCGCTCGAAGGATTCCCGCCGGCGACCGCGAACCCGGCCACGCTGAAGTCGTTCTTGACCGGGATGGCCAAGCTCAACGACATCAACGCCGCAGTGGAGAACGCCAAGGCGGACTTCGCGGCGAACAACAAGGGCCTGTTGCGGCGCGCGGGCAGCGACTTCTCCGCCGGCGGCGTGCCGGTGAAGGCGGGTGAGGACTGGACCAGCGTCAGCAAGCGCGTGGCCGCCGAGGCGGCGAAGAGCTACCGTCCCGCGCTGGCGCCCGGCGCAGCGCCCGCTGAGCCTGGCGCGTCCATCCGCCCGCCGGCGCCGCCTCCGGCCGGGCGCCCCCCGCTCAGCTCTTTCGACGCGGGGACCTGAGTCATGGCCTTCGACGTCGACGGCGCGCGCAAGGCCGGCTACTCGGACGCGGAGATCGCGGACCACCTGGCCAAGGCGCAGGGCTTCAACCTGGCCGGCGCGAAGCAGTCGGGCTACAGCGATGCCGACGTGATCTCGCATCTGGCCGCGCGCGTCGCGCCGGCGAAGGCGGCCGCGCCCAGCGTGCTGGACCGCATCGTCGGCGCCGGCGAGGCCGCGCTCAGCTCCGTCACGGGCGCCACCGGCGGCTTGCTGGGCAGCATCGGGGGCGCCCTCGGCGGGGGCGCGGCCGCGCTGGTGAGCGGCGACGCCTACCAGGCGCCGGGGACTGATCCCGCGCTCGTGGCAGAGGCTCAGCGACGCATGTCGGAGGCCGTCTCCGGCGGCGCGCAGGCGCTGACCTATGCGCCGCGCACGGAGCAGGGGCAGGAGCAGGCACAGTCCGTCGGCGATGCGTTGCAGCAGCTTGTGCCCGCCGCTCCGGTGCTGCAGTCGCTCGCGGTACCGGGCGCGGCCGCGCGTACAGGCGCTCCGCTGCGCACCACCGCGCGCGCCGCCGCTGAGGGAACCGCGCGAGACATCGCTGGCGTCGCTGGTCCAGCAGCAGGCGAGGCCGCGGCCGGATTGACCTCGCGCTCGATCGACGCTGGCGCGACGGCCGCACGCGCAACCGGTACCGCGCTCTCCGACGCTGCGAAGAAGGCGACCTCGCTGCCGCGCCGCGCCGTCGCAGCGATCCGCGGCGGCGACAGCCAGACCCCGACGCCGGGCACGCTCGGCAGCGCGGGTGCCGCCGGTACCGACATTGCCGCCCAGCGCATCGCGACGGCGGAGAACCTCGGCTTCACCGGCGACTCCGCGCTGACCACAGGCCAGGCAACGCGCGACGCTGCACAGCTCAAGTTCGAAGTCGAGACGGCCAAGCTGCCCGAGCAAGGTGCGCCGCTGCGCGCGCGCCAAGTCGCGCAGAACGACCAGATCCTGCGCAACTTCGACAACTGGGTCGACCAGACCGGCGCAGAGGCTCCGGGGCTGCGCGCAGTGGGCCAGGCGGTGGACAAGGCCTTGGTCGAGCAGTCGCGCCGCGACAAGGCGCAGATCCGTACGCTCTACCGGAACGCCGAACGCGCCGGCGAGCTCGAGGCTCCCGTCTCGCTCGACAGCGTCGTGGCCCACCTCAACGACGCTGCGCCGGATGCCGCGACGGCGCCCCTGCTGGATGTGGCGCGTCGCCGCGCGATCCAGTTGGGCGTGGCCGTGGAGGAGGGCGGCCAGCTCACGCCGCAGCCGGTACCGCTCAGGATCGCTGAGACGTTCCGCCAGGCCGTCGGCCGAGCGACCGACTACGAGCCCACCAATGTGCGGCAGTCCACGATCATCAAGGGTCTGATCGACGAATCGACCGATGGTCTGGGCGGCAACCTCTACCGCGAAGCGCGCGCGGCGCGCCGACGCTTCTCGCAGAACTTCGAGGACCGCGGCGCCATCGCGAAGCTGCTGGAGACCAAGCGGGGCACGTCCGACCGCCGCGTGGCTCTGGAGGATGTCTTCGGACAGACCATGCTGCAGGGCAGCCTGGACGACATCCGCAATGTCCGGCGCGTGCTGCAGCGCGGCGGCGAGACGGGCTCTCAGGCCTGGCGCGAGCTGCAGGGTCAAACCGTGCGCCACATCCGCGACGAGGCGTTCGGCAATACCGCGACGGACGGATCCGGCAACCGCGTCGTGTCGGCGGCCAAGCTGGACAAGACGATCCGCGAGCTCGATGCCGACGGCAAGCTGGACTTCATCGTCGGCAAGCAAGGTGCGCAGCAGCTGCGAGACATCCGCGACCTGGCGCAGTACGCGCGCACGGTTCCGCCCGAGTCGGCGATCAACCACTCCAACACTGCCGCGACGCTGCTCAGCGCGTTCGGAGACGCTGGCCTGATCGGCGCGACCGGGCTGCCGGTGCCCGTCGTGAGCATCGCCCGGGAAGTCTCCAAGCGCATCCAGGACGCAAAGCTGAGGCGCCGAATCACCGACGCGCTCACCGCCGTCGAGCGCCGCCAACGAGCACAGCCTTCCGAGCGGTCCGCCGCGACCACCTTCTGAGGACACGACGATGCTCGCCACCGTTACCCCTTTTCCGCTCTACCTGGACGTTCGCGGCGACCCTCTGGATGGCGGGAAGATCTATTTCGGAGCCGCCAACGACAACCCGGAAACGGCGCAGGTAGCCGTCTATTGGGATCCCGCGGGCACGCAGCCGGCGGCCCAGCCGCTGCGCACGATGAACGGGTACATCGCTCGCGCCGGCACGCCGGCGAACGTCTATCTCGATGGCGACTACTCCATCAGCGTGAAGTCGCGCCGCGGTGAGCTCGTCTACTACTGCGCCAGCGCGGCAACGATCAGCAGTGCGATCCAGCTGCAGCAGCAGATCAACGATCTCAAGGACACGTCGAGCGCGCTACTCGGGGCCGGCCTGATCGGCTTCAACGGCACGAAGAACTACGCGGTGAACACGATCGGCTGGGCCGATCGGCTCAACCCCGTGAAGCCGGAGTGGTGGACCGCGACGGGTTCGACGGATGCGCAGGCCCTGCAGGCCGCCATCAACTACGCGTGCAGCGCGCGGCGCACGGTTCAGCTCAACGATTTCTACAGCACCGCCGTCACGTTGACGATGCCGACGGGAACCGATGGCTGTCTGATCTTCGGCGCCACTCGCAGCTCTGGGATTCGCTACACCGGAACGACCGGCGCACTGCTTTCTGCGACCAGCTCGCGCGGATTCAGCCTGGACAACATGACGCTGGTCGGCCCGGGCAGCTCCGTGGTCACCACCGGGGTCATGACTCGCAGTTCGGTGGCGACCGTGGGTGTCTTCTACTGCGCCTTCACCCGGCTGACCTTCGAGGGCTTCCAGACCGGGATGGACATCGAAGGCGTGTGCGAATCGGTCTTCAGCGACATCAAGATGGGCTTGGCCAAGAGTGGCCGGTTCATCGGCACGGACCAGGAGGCAACGCCCATCATCGGGCTGCACATCGGCACGACGGTGCTGGCCAACCAGTTCCGCAACCTGACGATCTTCGCGCGCCAGCGCTGCGTGGAGCAGGTCACCGGCGCGCTGCTGGTGGAAGGGCTGAAGTTCAACGGCTGCACCTTCGACCTGGCCTACAACACCGGCAACAACGCCAACCAGGCCTGCCTGCACTGGGAGTCCGGCCAGGACATCACCTTCACCGCGGACTGTTGGTTCACCAACTCGCAGAAGTACGGCACGGCCACCGGATACCTCGACAAGCTGATCGACGTCCAGCACACGAAGGGCGCGATCAACGCGGTCCTCGAGGCCTTCGTCATCGAGGGCTGCGTGATGCTGGGCAACGGCATCGAGGTGGTGGCCGACGGCTCGGTGAACCAGAGCATCCGCATCGTCGGGAACATCCTCACGATCTACGTCGACCTGAACAACATCAAGGCCAGCAACTTCTCGCAGGGCTTCCAGTTCAACGACAACCTGATCAAGGTGATCGGCACCGACGACGGCGGCGGCAAGTACAACATCACCAACCCGGTTTGCCGCTTCACCAACCTCACCCACGGCCAGATCAAGGGCAACCGGATCCTGGGCAACCAGCGCGCGATGAACATCGTGCAGAACGGCTACTTCATCGTCGATGCCTGCAACGACCTGGACGTCGACAACAACGACTTCCCCGTCCAGGACTCGCTGCCGCCGGGCTCGGAAATCATCGTCACCGGCACCTACTCGGATGTGGTCGTGCGCGGCGACCAGCAGACCCAGGGCCGCGTCTTCAGCACGACGATCGCCGACGGCACCTACAACGCGGGCAACACCATCGCCAGCGTCAACACGCGCCTGAGCAAGCCGCGGCTGGCTGTCGTTGAGTTCTATGTCGACCTGGCCACGGTGAACAACTCGCCCGCCGGCGACATGTACTTCCGCATCGCCGGCATCGTCGCCGCCTCGGAGCAGTTCCAGCGCGTCGCGAGCATCGGCTCGCAGACGATCCGGATCACCGTGACGGGCCTCGTCTCCGGCGTCGTGACGCTGACCTCCCACCAGAACCTGCAGCTGGTGGTGAGCGTATCGACGTCCACCTACCGCCACTTCAAGGTCACGATCGTCTGACCGCCCATCCCACTGGAGCCACGAATGACCACCAAGGTGACCATCACCCACGACGACCCCGCCAGCAGTGACGAGCTCCTGATCACGCAGGGGCGCGGTCATCCGGATGTGCGACTTCGCAGGGGCGAGTCGGCCGAGTTCTTCGTCCACGCCATGAACCGGCTGACGATCTCGGAGGTCCCGCCCGAGGTCGCCGAACAGCCCGTCGATCATGGGGAATGAGGTCCGCACGATGGCCGAACTCACCACCTCGCCGGCGGCGGCCGTAGCCTCGGGCGCCACGTCGGCAGCGATCGCTGCGGGCATGCCGCCGCAGGACGTGATCCTCTGGGCTGTGATGGGCGCGCTCGTCGCGGTCTGGCTCGACCGGCAGAAGGGCGAGCCTTTGTCCTGGGCCTGGGTGTGGCGCGCGATCGGGATGATCTGCGTGAGCGTCCTGTCCGGCATCGCAGCCTCCGCCGGCATCGCAGCCATGTCAGAGGTGCCGATCGTTGCCTACGTCGCCAAGGCGCCGCGGTGGGTGCTGGCCTTCACCGTCGCGGCGCTCATCCACAAGGTCGGACCACCCGCATACAGGTTGGCCGTTGGGAGATACCTGACGAAGGAGGTGCCCGATGTGGCTCCTTGACCTGATCGGATTCATCTGCGCGCTGGTGCTGGTGCTGACGGCGCTGCGCATCCTCGAAGGCGGGCATCGCTTCGAGATCTCCATCCGCAGTGCGGTGGCGCTCTTGCTGGGCGCCGGCGGCGCCTGGTCGATGGCCGTGGCCGTCACCGGGTACCTGCACCCGGCCCACGTCGTCGTGCTGATCGGCTGCGCCGCTTGGATCGGCTGGGCCGTCTACCGGCACCGCGCCGCCCCTCTGCATCACCCCGGTCGACGCAAGACCGACTTCGGCGAGCTGGACTCGCTGGCTTCACGAGGACCGAAACGATGACCGAACCCTCTTGGCTGCGCGCCGCGCGCGCGAACATCGGCGAGCGCGAGACGCTCGGCCCCAACGATTCGCCGTTCATCCGGCAGATCCTGGACCGCTTCAAGGCGTCGTGGCTCAAGGGCCAGCCGTGGTGCGGCGGCGCGATGGCCTACTGGATGAGCAGCTCCGGCGTGGCCATCCCGAAGGATTGGTACCGGGCCAAGGCGTGGCTGGACTGGGGCGTGTCGCAGCGCTTCCCGACCGTCGGCAGCGTCGTCGTCTTCGAGCGTGTCGGCGGCGGCCACGTGGGGATCGTCGTGGGCGTCGATCGCGTGAACCGCATCCTGGTCCTCGGCGGCAACCAAGGCGACGCCGTCAAGATCTCGCCGTTCGACAAGGAGCGCGTGTCGGGCTACCGCTGGCCGGCCGACTCGAACGAGCTTCCGCCTTCGGCCATTCCGATCTACGCGACGGCCGAGGCCAGCTCAAGGAACGAGGCGTGAGCCTGCCGGCCCGCATCCTGGCGCTGCTGCTGGCGCTGCTGGCGGCGTTCGCCACCGGCTGGGGCATGGCGGTCAGAAAGGCTGCGCGCGACGCGCTGCAGACCCAGCTGCAGCAGTCCGAGGCAAACCGAGAGGCCGAGCGCCTGGCGGCCCGCAACATGACGAGGATCAGCGATGCACTCACCCAGGATCGCCTGCGCAGCGAGCGCGCTGCAACTGATGCTGCTGGCCGGCTGCGCCAGCTCGCCGCAACCGCTCCAGCCTCAGCGGCCTCCTGCGCCAACGGAGATGCTGGTCCCGGCCCCGCCGTCTGGGTGCTTCGTCGAGAGGATCGAGAGGATCTTGTCGCGGTTGCCAGGGACGCCGACGCCGTCAGCGACCGGCTGCGAGCCTGCCAGCAGGAGCTGAGCGCGAGCGCGCCGAGTTAGACGCTGTCAAACTTTTTGGCCTCGGCGGATGATTCCGGGCGACGTAAGTGCTTGATCTGCATGGCCTGCCCGGAGGGACTCGAACCCCCGACCTGCTGCTTAGAAGGCAGCTGCTCTATCCAGTTGAGCTACGGGCAGACTGAAATCGGTAGACCGACGGCCCGCGTCCAGAAATGACTTCGGGCCCTTCGGAAAGCGTTCCCACGCCTGCCGAAGGGCCCGAATTGTGCCATGCGATGCGCCGTTACCGGCGCCCGTGGAATGGTTCGATATCGATCTTTGTCCGATCGACTGTCGATAAGCTCAAACTCAGATCAGCACGTTGACGATCGCGTTGCCGATGCCCATCAGCGCCGCGCCCGAGATCAGGCCCGCGCAGATCGGCTCGCAGCCGTCGACCCAGCGCTTCCAGCCCTTGGTGCCCGGCGTCTTGTAGAGCTTGCCCATGACGAAGAACATCATGGCGCCGACCCACATCGCGAAGGTCGACTCCGGCGGCAGCACCACGCCCAGGCCGATCGCCACCGACGACAGCGGGAACTTGCCCTTGGTCGCCATCTTGATCACCTCGATCACCACCGCGCAGATCGCCGCGATCGCCATCGTGATCAGCGCCGACGCCGGCAGGCTGTGCAGGCCGTTGGCGATGATCTCCGCCACGCCGCGCCATTGCACCGCGGCCGGCATCGAGAACTGGTCCGAGATGATCGTCGCCGTCGTGCGCACGCCCTCGGCGTTCTTCGGCACGAACAGCAGGAAGAACAGCGGCACGCAGAACAGCACGCCCGCCACCACGCCGATGATGTGACCGATCGCCTGGTGGCGCGGCTTGCCGCCCAGCATGTAGCCCGGCTTGATGTCGCTCAGCAGGTTGGCCGCGTTCGACGCGATCTCGGCGGTCATCCCCGCCGGCACCAGGTTGGACGCCGGGTTGGAGCGGTCGATCGCGCCCATCGTGAACTGCGTGATCTTGGACAGCGCGCCCGTGGGCGTCCACGAGGTCAGCGCCATCGAGTTCGTGCAGATCACCGTCAGCACGAAGATCAGCGGCAGCGAGATCAGCGCCATCAGGAAGGGCACGCCGAAGAACGCGTGCGAGGTCCACGCCGCCAGCACGCCGAAGACCGGCACGCCGACATACGAGATCCACAGCGGCACCTCGATGTGGTTCAGCAGGTCGCTGCCTTCGCTCTGGCCCGCGGGCTTCTTCTTGAAGACCTTGAACACCGCCAGGAACAGGTCGGGCTTGGCCAGCAGCGTCGTCAGCGAGCCCGCGACCATCATCGCCACGCCCCACCACATCGACCACTGGTTGACGATCTCCACGCGCGAGATCGGGATCAGCGCGCCCGTCGGGCCCACGCGCTGCACGATGTCGCCGGCCTGGATCATGATCGGGGCCAACACCACGAAGTTGACGAAGGCGCCCAGCAGGCAGCTCGTCGCCACCGCGATGCCCATCAGGCCGCCCACGCCCAGCATCGCCGCGTCCAGCGTCAGGCGCAGGCCCAGCGCGCGGATGTCGGTGCCCAGGATCTTCGGGATCCAGATCTCGGCCTTGGCCGCCAGGCCGTAGTAGTACTGGTCCAGTCGCTCGTGGAAGGTCCAGGGTTCGGTCATGCCGGCCCACTGGTCCATGCGCAGGATCTTGAACTGCAGCAGCTTCATCCAGCCGTCGCTCACCACGGCCTGGTACAGCGCGGCGCCGCCGGCGACCTTGGCCAGCAGCTTGGCCTTGTACATGCCTTCGCCGCCCTCGCCGGTGTACAGCGAGTCCAGCACCACGCCGCAGGCGCGGCCTTCAGGGAAGGGGAGCTGGTCCTCGTTGATGAAGCGCCGCTTCATCGGGAAGGCCACCAGCACGCCCAGGATCGCGATCACGACCATCCAGACCATCATCTGCCACCACGGCACGATGTGGTCCACCACCAGCATGTACGCCGCCAGCGACGAGAACAGCGGCGACACCACGTAGCCCGCGGCCGTCGCGATCGACTGGGTGCAGTTGTTCTCGAGGATCGTGTAGTCCGAGGCCCAGCCCAGCGTCGCGAAGATGCGGAACATCGCGAAGGCCAGGATCACCGAGGTCAGCCCCACGCCGACGCTGATGCCGGTCTTGCCGCCGATGTACAGCGAGGTCGCCGCCAGGATGCCGCCCAGCATGAAGCCGGTGAAGCCGGAGCGCAGCGAGAGCTGCGCCATGTCGCCGCGAAAGACGTTCTTGAACCACCACTCGTCCTTCTGCGCGCGCGACCAGGTCTGCACCTGCTCGTCGGTCAAATGCTGTAGCGCCATGCTGTGCTCGATCTTTCCGGGTTCGTTCCCGTTGCCCCGCCCGCCTCCCGGCTCGTGACCAGGAGAACAGGAAAAAGGCGCTGTTTTGAAACAAAAAAACAGCGCGCATTGTCTCTGCCTGACATCGTGCTGACAGGTCCGTGCGCATGGGGTTTCCACCTATCGGTGCTTGCCCATCGCGCCTATCGCCCCTGCGGGTGGGGTGTCGCGCGAACGCCGCGCCGCGCCGGCCCCTCTCGCGCGCAAGGCCCGGCCCCCGCCGAGTTCGTCACGCCCTCCGGTCGCCGCTGGTCAGACCTGCCCCCGCATTCCGGTGCTGAGATCGCACGGAAGCGCATTCAGCGCCTAGCATGCGTACTTCCCCCGCCGATTCCGGAGCCGTTGTTGACGCTGATGTGGGTTCTCCTGGGCGTCCTGCTGGGCGTCGCGCTGACCTTGGCCCTGCTGATGGCGGTCCAGGGCCGGCTCGGTCGTGCCCGTCGCCGGCGCCAGCGGGACCGCCTCACGGGCCTGCTGCTGGCGCGCCGCTTCGAGGATGAGTTCGCCGCGATGCTCGAGGGCCTCCAACGCCGCGAAGGGCAGGGCTGCCTGCTGTACATCGGACTGGACGGCTTCCGCCTCGTCAACGACGAGCACGGGAAGGAGTTCGGCGACCACCTGCTGGTCCGCACCGCCGAGCGCCTGCGGCAGATCGGCGGCAAGAGGGCCCTGGTCGGACGGCTCGCGGGGGATGAGTTCGCCCTCTGGAGCGAGGTGTCACCGTCGCAGACCGATGCACTGGTGCGCCAGGTGCTCGAAAGCCTGGGCCAACCCGTGGTGATCGGCACGACGCCGCTGCGCACGGGACTGTCGGTGGGCGTGGCGATGTCGCCCGAGCACGGCAGCTCGATCCGGCTGATCCGGCGCGCGCAGACGGCGATGCGCTCGGTGAAACGCCTCGGGGGCAATGGCCATGCGTTCTTCGACGCGGTGCAGGAAGAGGAACTCCGCGAGGAGTTGACGATGGCGCGCGAGCTGCGCGAGTCGATCAAGAACAAGGAACTCGAGCTGGTCTATCAGCCGAAGATGGACGCGAAGACGATGCAGGTCACCGCGGTGGAGGCGCTGCTGCGCTGGCGGCATCCGACGCTGGGCATGGTGAGCCCGTCGCGCTTCATCCCGATCGCCGAGCGCTACGGCGTGATCGACGCGATCGGCGACTGGGTCGCCGATACCGCGCTGACCCAGGCCGCGCGCTGGCGCGAGATGGGCCTGCGGATGCGCGTGGCGATCAACGTGTCGGGTTACCAGATGCGCTCGGACGACTTCATCCTCCGGCTCGAGAAGGGCCTCAAGAAGCACCGTCTGCGGCCCGAGCGCTTCACCTGCGAGATCACCGAATCCGTCGCGATGGAACACGCCACCGTCACCGGGCGCGCGTTCAAGCGGCTGGGCGCGCTGGGCGTGCATGTGTCCATCGACGACTTCGGCACGGGGTACTCGAGCCTGGCCGCGCTGCGCCAGTTGCCGGCGCAGGAGCTCAAGATCGACAGCAGCTTCGTCGCCGACGTGGCGACCAGCGTCGAGGCGCAGGCCATCGTGCGCGCCGTCATCGAGATGGCACGGGTGCTGCACCTGAAAGTCGTGGCCGAGGGCGTGGAGACGCCGGCGCAACGCGACCAGCTGGTCGCGATGGGCTGCGACGAGCTGCAGGGCTTCCTGTTCGCGAAGCCGATGTCGGCCTTCGCGATCGAGGTGCTGGCCTCGGATTCGGGCAAGGCCGCGAGCGGTCACACCGAGGGCTTCCGGCCGTCGATCTTCGTCGAGACCGCGGCGGTGCCGCTGGACGTGGCGAGACGCTGAACCATGGCCGACGACACCCATCGCCAACTGCAATGGGTCGTCGATGATTTCGGTCAGGTCGTGGGCGTGCAGCAGCGCGCGTTGATGCCGCTCTCCGCGCCGACCGCCAACGCGCTCGAGTCCGAGGTGTCGACCGGAACACTGCTGACGCCGCCGAACGTCGTGGCCGGCGCCTTCGAGATGCCGTTGATCTCCGGTCCGTCCGCGCCGCCGCCGACGTTCTGGCCGAAGAAGCGCAACCTCGGGCTCTTCACGACAGCCGCCGCCGCGGTGACCGCGCTGACCGGCGGCGCGACCAAGACCAACGACACCGCCGATCCCTACATCGGCAACACCGCGGCCAGCGCCTATCCGGCCAACATGGGCACGAGCCCGCTCATCACCCTGGGCTCGGGCGGCGCCGTCACGGCGATCCCGAGCGCGGTGCCGCTGACCGCGCTCAACCTGACGGGCTGCAACGTCTACCTCGCCTTCAAGGTGCTGCCGGGCGGCGCGTCCGGCCCGGGCAGCATCACGGCGGGCGTGCGTCTCTACACCGGCGGGACGGTCAACGCGAGCGGCGGGAACTACCTGCAATGCACGCGTGTGAACTGGAACGCCACGCTCGAATGGCAGGTGCTGGGATTTGCGATCGAGGACTTCGTGGCCGTGGGCGCCGCCCAGCTGAGCGACATCACGGCGATCACGCATGCGGGCGCGCGACTCGGCGGTGTCACCGTCAGCACGCAGATCGCGCTGGGCGGGCTGTTCATCTGTCCCAAACAGCTGGGCCGTGCCGCCGCGGTGATCGCCTTCGACGACTGCCGGGCCGACACCTGGACCGACGCCTCGTTCGAGATGGCCAGGCGTGGCTTCCCGGGCTCGCTGTTCCCGGGCGCGGTCGCCGCGATGCTGCGCGCGGGTCCGGACCAGTTCCAGATGAGCGTCGCGCAGATGCAGAAGCTCTGCCGGCTGCACGGCTGGCAGGTCGCGTCCCAGGCCTGGTCGACGGAGAACCCCTCGTTCGGCGGCAGCCAGGCGATGTCCGAGATGGCGTCGCAACGCGCCTTGTGGGTGGCGCTGGGGCTCAACGGGGGAGGGATGGGCTCCTACTTCTCCAACAACTCGCCCAACGCGCTGGACTGGAAGGCGGCGCGCAGGACCAACTTTCCGATGGGGATGCGCGGGTTCAACGTCGGTGCCAGCGGCTCCATCACCGCCAAGGCCGTGCTGCCGGAGACCTTCCCGATCGCCGATCCGAACTACGTGACGGCGTTGGGCATCGACCTGAACGTCAACACCGGCGCCGACTTGATCAACTTCGCGAGCTATGCGGCGGCCAGCCGGGGGCTGGCCATCTTCGTCTTCCACGTGATCCCGGCGGGCAACGCGGCGCAGTTCGCGAAGTTCACGGGTCTGCTGGACTACCTGGACAGCCGCCGCGACGCGATCGAGGTCTGTACCTACGAGCGCGCGATCCAGCAGGGGTATTCGTATCCGCTTTGACGGGGACCGAGCGCCCGCCGGGCATGCCGGTACCCCCGTCCGCTCAATCTCCTCCTCGCCGCTCGGAATTCGCTCCCGGGGGTACCGGCATGCCCGGCTCCGTGCACGATCGTCAGGGCGTTCGTCGAGGGGGACTCAACCGCGTTGCGGTTGATAGCGCTCCAGCCAGTGCGCATACGGCGCGGGCAGCACCCAGGTCGGCTTGTCCT
This sequence comes from Mitsuaria sp. MSU3D, assembly GCF_056867975.1. Lineage (NCBI taxonomy): Bacteria > Pseudomonadati > Pseudomonadota > Betaproteobacteria > Burkholderiales > Sphaerotilaceae > Roseateles > Mitsuaria sp. MSU3D. Next base: position 892,233 of record NZ_CP200314.1, read on the forward strand.
TCTTCAGCTCCTGCGCGGCCTGGTAAGGCCAGTGCGGGTTGGCCAGCAGCGCGCGTCCGATCATCACCAGGTCCAGCTGTCCGTCGGCCAGGGCCTGTTCGGCCAGTTGCGGCGTGTGGAAGCCCCAGGCGGCCGCGACCGGCAGAGCGGCTTCGCGACGCACGCGTTGCGCGATCGGGCCCAGAAAGGCCGGGCCCCAGGGGACCTGCGCCTCCGGCGTCGTGAAGCCGACGCTGACGTTCAGCAGGTCGAGGCCCTCGGCCTTCATCGCCCGCGTCAGGCCGATGGCTTCGGCCAGTGTCTGCTCGTCGCGGCCGTCGTATTCGATCACGCCGAAACGGGCCGTCAGTGGCAGGTGCTCGGGCCAGACCTTGCGCACGGCGCGCAGCGTCTCCAGCAGGAAGCGGCCGCGGTTCTCGGCGCTGCCGCCGAACTCGTCGTCGCGCCGGTTGGCGTGGACGGAGAAGAAGCTCTGCGCCAGATAGCCGTGAGCGAAGTGCAGCTCCAGCCAGCGGAAGCCGGCGTCGCGGGCGCGCACCGCGGCGGCGACGAAGTCGGCCTGGACGCGGGCGATGTCGTCCTTGTCCATGGCCTTGGGCACCTGCGGCAGGCCCTTGCCGTAAGGCACGGCGGAGGGCGACAACGTGGCCCAGCCGCGCGGATCGCCGGCGGCGATGTGGTCGTCGCCTTCCCAGGGCTTATGGGCGCTGGCCTTGCGGCCGGCGTGGCCGATCTGGATGCCGGGCACGGCGCCGGCGGCGGCGATGGACGCGGCCACGCGGGCGAGGCCGGTGGCTTGTTCATCGTTCCACAGACCCAGGCAGGCTGGCGTGATACGGCCTTCCGGCGAAACGCCGGTGGCCTCGACGATCACCAGGCCCGCGCCGCCGCGCGCCAGGCCGGTGTAGTGCGTGAGGTGCCAGTCGTTGACCAGGCCGTCGGTGGCGCTGTACTGGCACATCGGCGGCACGGCGATGCGGTTGCGCAGGACGACGTCCTTGAGGGTGAATGGAGAGAACAAGCTGGACATGGAGACCTTGATCGGAAAAGCGGGAGCCGCCGGAGGGAGGGGGAGGAAGGGGGGAAAGGGGGAAGAGGGCGCAGGGAAAGACCTGCGGAGACGGCAGTCTAGAAAGTCGGACCCATAATGAAAAGTACTGCGGCCTTATCACCGCGATAAGATTTTCTTATGTTCGAGCCGAGTACCCCATGCTGAATCCCCAATGGCTGCGCAGCTTCGCCACCCTGGCGCGGCTGGGCAGCTTCACGCGCGCCGCCGAGGCGCTGGACCTGACGCAGGCGGCGGTCAGCCAGCACGTGCGGCATCTGGAGAGCTCGCTGGGGCCGCTGCTGATCCGCCGCCCGCGTGCGATCGAGCTGACTCCGGCCGGCAAGGCGACGCTGGACTACTGGCGCGAACTGGACGAGGCCGACCAGCGCCTGCGTGGCCGACTGGCCGACGAGGACGCCTGCCAGGGCGAGGTGGGCATGATCACGCCGGGCGGCATCGGGCTGTTCGTGTACCCGCACTTGCTGGACCTGCAGGCGCAACGTCCCGGACTGGTGGTGCGGCATCGCTTCGCGCCCGATCCCGACGTGCTGCAGGCGGTGCTGGACAACCGCTATGAACTGGGCCTGGTGACGCTGCGACCGGACGATGCGCGGCTCGCCAGCTGCGCCTTCCTGGAAGAGCCGTTGGAACTCGTGCTGCCGGCGGCGGAGAAGTGCGCGGAGTGGGACGACCTGCGCCGCATCGGCTTCATCGATCATCCCGACGGACAGGCGATGGCCGGGCGTCTGTTGAGCCGTCACTTCCCCGGCTCGCCGGGCGTGCGCGACCTGCCGGTGCGTGGCTTCAGCAACCAGATCGGCCTGCTGCTCGAGCCGGTGGCGCGCGGTCTTGGATTCACGGTGCTGACGCAGCATGCGCGCCGCGCGTTCCCTCGCCAGGACGAGATCCGGGTGCTCGATTGCGGCTCGCCGGTGGTGGACACGCTGTGGCTGATCCATCGCGCCGAATGGCCGCTGTCGGCGCGCGCGCAGCACGTGGTCGAGCATCTGCGCAAGACCGTCGGCGCGATGGCGCCGAAGCTGGCGAGTCCGAAGCGGACGTCGTCGAAGTAGTTCGCCAAAAGGAAAAGCCGCAAGGAGCAGGACTCCTTGCGGCTTTCGAGATGGTTGGTCGGGGCGGCGGGATTCGAACTCGCGACCCTCTGCTCCCAAAGCAGATGCGCTACCAGGCTGCGCTACGCCCCGACTGAGCCTTGCATTCTAGCCTGAAAATCTGCCCGCTCCGGAACTCGTGACCCTCTGCTCCCAAAGCAGCGGGTCGAGGCGCGATCGCCGCCGCTCGTTTCGCGCTCAGCCCGACAGCTTCTGCGCGAACTGCCAGCCCAGCTCCGCCATCGGCTTCGCGCCGGCACCGGCCTCGCGGGCCTGCTGGCTGGACGCGGTGCCGTCCTCGACGCGTTTGGCGATGCCCTGCAGGATCGCGCAGATGCGGAACAGGTTGTAGGCGAGGTAGAAGTTCCAGTCCTTCATCACCGTCGCCGCGTCGCCGCGGCCGGAGCGCTCGCAGTAGCGGCGCACGTAGTCCAGCTCGCTCGGGATGCCCAGCGGCGCCAGGTCCACGCCGCCCAGGCCGCGCGCCGCGCCGCTCTTGCGGATGTGCCACGACATGCAGTGGTAGCTGAAGTCCGCCAGCGGATGGCCCAGCGTCGACAGCTCCCAGTCCAGCACCGCCAGCACGCGCGGCTCGGTCGGGTGGAAGACGAGGTTGTCCAGCCGGTAGTCGCCGTGGACGATGGCGACCTCGCGCTCGTCGCGCGCCGACTCGGGGATGTGCGCCGGCAGCCACTCGATCAGGCGGTCCATCGCCTCGTTCGGGCCGGTGATCGTCGCCTGGTACTGCTTGCTCCAGCGGCCGATCTGGCGTTCGAAGTAGTTGCCCGGCTTGCCGTAGCCCTCCAGTCCCAGCGCGCGGAAGTCCACCCGGTGCAGCGCGGCGATGACGCGGTTCATCTCCTCGTAGATCGCGCTGCGTTCGTCGGTGGACGCGCCCGGCAGCGTCTGGTCCCACAAGACCCGACCCTGCATGAACTCCATGACGTAGAACGCGCGGCCGACGATGGATTCGTCCTCGCACAGCGCCAGCATGCGCGGCACCGGCACGTCGGTGCCGGCGAGGGCGCGCATCACGGTGAACTCGCGCTCGATCGCGTGCGCGGACGGCAGCAGCTTGGCCACCGGCGCCGGCTTGGCGCGCATCACGTAGGTCGCGCCCGGCGTGATCAGCTTGTAGGTGGGATTGGACTGGCCGCCCTTGAACTGCTCGATCGTCAGCGGGCCGGCGAAGCCGTCGATCTCGCGCGCCAGCCAGGCGGCGAGCGCCTGGGCATCCATCGATTGCGAAGGGGCACGGGTGCCGGTGAAAGCATCGTCCACAAGGTCTCCTGAAGTTGTCGTGATTCGTGATCCGAGCGTCCTGGAGACCGGGTCGACCCCGTCGACCGTGTCGATTGTGTCGACGTTCCCCCGACGCTCAGCGGTTGGCGATGGCCAGCAGCTTTTCCTTGCTCAACACCACCAGCCGGGTCGGCTCCACGCGTACCGCGCCTTCGCGCTCGAAGCCCTTGAGCTCCTGGTTCACGCGCTGCCGCGAGGCGCCCAGCAACTGCGCCAGGTCTTCCTGCGCCAGCTGCAGGCCGATGCGGACCTCCTCGCCCTGCGACACGCCGTAGCTGCGCGCCAGCAGCAGGATCTGTTTGGCCAGCCGCGAGGCGAGGGGTCGGGTGTTGAGGTCCTCGACCTGGTCGAACATCAGCCGCAGGCGGCGGCAGTTCAACCGCAGCAGCGCCTCGTAGAGCTCGGTGTGGCGTTGGAGCAGATCGCGGAAGTCGGGCTTGCGGATCACCAGCAGCGTGGTCTCGCCATGCGCGCTGGCGTCGTGCGTGCGCGGCAGGCCGTCGAAGAGGGCGATGTCGCCGAACCAGATGCCGGGCTCGACGTAGGTCAGCGTGACCTGCTTGCCCGACAGCGAGACCGAACTCACCCGCACCGCGCCCTTGGCCACGCCGATCCATTCCTCGGCCGGTTCGCCGCGCACCGACATCAGTGCGCCGTCGGTGAGGCGTCTCACGGTGGCGCGCGCCAGAATGTCGCTGCGCAGCGGCAGTGACAGTTTGGAAAACCACGGCCCCGTCTCGATGTTGTTGCGTTCGGAAATTGTAAGAACCGAGCTGTTCATGCTTTGTCGCTGGCGTGACAAGCCAGCGGTCTCCTGAAATGTGCGGATGGACCGCGTGCGTCGCGGCTTCTTCCGGCTTATTGTGAGGGACCCGCGGCATGCCCGTGGGCGCCGCGACCATCCGCGCATGATGCGCGGGCGATGCGCATCCGGGGGAGGAAGGGGCGCTTTTCCGGGTTTGTCCCTGTAAGCGCCGTGCTAGAGTGAAACGCACACCAACAGCAACAACAGCGGGAATGGATCGAGATCATCACGACCCGCGCGGCGCGTTGCCGCCGCACAGCGTTCTCGTGCTTGCCATCCTCATGATGTCGGCGCCGGCCTGGAGCCTCGGTGTCGGCCGCCCCCAGGCGGCATCGTCATTGGGCCAGCCGCTGAACCTGCTGTTCCCCGTCCAGCTCAACCCCGGCGAGACCGTCACGCCCGAGTGCGTGCGCGCGGAAGTCAGCGCCGGGGAGAACGCGCTGGCCACGTCGGGCCTGCACTGGCAGGTCGAGGGCGACGGCGCGCGCGTCACCGGCGTGCGGCTGCGCAGCGCGCAACGGATCGACGAGCCCATCGTCTCGGTGCAGCTCAGCGTGGGTTGTCCGGCGCGGCTGACGCGCCAGTACACCGCCTTCATCGACCCGCCGGGCCTGAATGGCGAGCCGATGGCCGACGCCGGCCCGCCGCCCGCGGCGACCGTGTCGCCCGCGCTGCAGGCTCTGCAGGAGAACCAGCAGGCACGGCCGCCAGAGGCGCCGGTCCCCCGTCCGTCGACACCGCGCGTCGGCAGTGAGCTGGCGATCGCCGCCGCGGCAACGCCTGGTGCCTCGGGCAGCACGGACGAGCGGCCACGTCGCCCCCAGCGTCGCACGGCGGAGGCAAGTCCTGGCACCGACGGCACCCGTTCGAACCCGTCGCGTGAGGCACGGCAGAGCCAGAGCCGGACCCAGGCGCGCGATGCCCGCGTGGTGCGGGCTCCGACGCCGCGCCTGTCGCTGGAACCCATGGAAGCGCTGCAGTCGACGGCGCCGGCGCTGCTGGCCGCCGAGGCCGCCGCCAGTGCCGCGAGCGCCGCCGAGGACGCGCGCCAGCAGATGCTGGCGATGCAGAAGCAGCTCGCCGACATGCAGGCCGAGCAGAAGCGCACGATGGCCGCGATGACCACGCTGCGCCAGGAGTTGCAGGCCGCGCGCGAGCATGCCGCGAGCGGGGGCAACGCGTCGTCGTCCGTCTGGGTACTGGGCCTGAGCCTGCTGAGCCTGGCGCTGGCCGCGAGCAGCCTGCTGCTGTGGCGCAGCAACCGCGTGCAGAAGCGTGAAGCGGGCCAGCATTGGCTGGGCGACTCCCGCCACGATCTGCAAGGGGCCGAGACGGTGTTGCCGCCGGTGCCGACCGGTCCGTCCCCGTTCACGCCCACCGATCCGCACAGCTCGCCGGTGCCGTTGATGTCGCACCTGTCGAGCGACGGTCCGGTGGCGTCCCTGGCGCCGTCGACGATCCCGATGCCGCTGAGCCTCAACGAGGAGCCGACCCGTCCCGCGCCCTTGATGTCGCCCACGCCGCCCGCGTCCTCCGTCCAGCGGCCGGCCCGTGCGCCGACCACGGCGGCGGACGACGCGCTCGACGCCCTGGCCGCGCTCGATGCGCTGGAGCCGCTGAGCCTGCAGTTCGAGCGTGGCGATACGCGGCCGGCACCGCTGTCGGCCGACCTGGGCGTCGGCGGTGTCACCGTGACGGTCGAGGAACTCATCGACCTCGAGCAGCAGGTCGACTTCTTCATGGTGCTGGGCCAGGACGACGCGGCGATCGAGCTGCTGTCCTCGCGCCTGAACCACCGCGACGCGGCCAGCGGCCTGCCGTTCCTGAAGCTGATGGAGCTCTATCAGCGTCGCGGCGACCGCGAGGCCTTCGACCGCGTCGGGGCGCGCTTCGCCGAGCAGTTCCACGCCCGTGCGCCGTCGTGGAGCGACGACCTGAACCAGGGCGAGGCGCTGGAGACCCACGGGGAACTGATCGAGCGGCTCGAGGCCGCCTGGTCCGATCCCGAGGGCAGCATGAGCCTGTTGCAGGACCTGCTGTCCAACCACCAGGAGTACAGCGGGGACCTGGGGCTGCCGGCCTATCGCGACCTGCTGCTGCTGTACGCGGTGGCGCGGGACCGCGCCGAGCACGAGATCGACGGGTCGTCCATCGACGTCGTGCTGCCGCTTGATGCGACCGCGCCGGCGGACCAGATGGCCACGATGGTCTGGCAGTCGCCAGCCGCGTCGCGGACGCCACTCACGCAGTCGGTGGATCTGGATCTGTCGCTCGTCGAGGACGACGCGCCACGCGAGCCCAAGGGACGCTGATCGTCCTGGCTCAGATCTTCTTCAGGCGCTCCAGCGCGAGGTCCAGGGTCTCGTCCTTCTTCGCGAAGCAGAAGCGGATGACCTTCGCGTCGCTGCCGCCGCCGTAGAACGCCGACAGCGGAATCGCTGCGACGCCGATCTCGCGCGTGAGCCACTGGCTGATCTCCATGTCGCCCATCGCGGCCAGCGGCGCCGGCAGCGCGCTGTAATCGACGCACTGGAAGTAGCTGCCGGGGCAGGGGCGCAGCACGAAGGCCGAGCCCGCCAGTCCGGCGCGGAAGCGGTCGCGCTTGCGCTGGTAGAAGTCGCTCAGGCCCAGGTAGGGCGCGGGGTCACGCATGTAGGTCGCGATGCCGTGCTGCATCGCGGAGTTCACCGTGAACACGTTGTACTGGTGGACCTTGCGGAACTCCGCCATCAGCGGCGCCGGCGCGGTCACGTAGCCGACCTTCCAGCCAGTCACGTGGTAGGTCTTGCCGAAGCTCGACACGACGAAGCTGCGCGCGGCCAGTGCCGGCAGCCGCGACACGCTCTGGTGCGTCTGGCCGTCGTAGACCATGTGCTCGTAGACCTCGTCGCTGATCACCAGCACGTCGGTGCCGTCCAGCAGTTCGGCGAGCTGGCGCAGTTCGTCCGCGCTCCACACGGCGCCGCTGGGGTTGTGCGGGCTGTTGATCATGATCGCGCGGGTGCGCGGCGTCAGCGCGGCGCGGAGGCGGTCGAAGTCGGGACGGAAGCTCGATGGGTCCAGCGGCACCGGCACCATCACGCCGCCGGCCAGCGCGATGTTGGGCGCGTAGCTGTCGTAGGCCGGCTCCAGCACGATGACCTCGTCGCCGGGGTGCACGATCGCGAGCAGCGCCGTCAGGATCGCCTGCGTCGCGCCGGCGGTGACGGTGATCTCGGTGTCCGAGTTGTACGAGTGCCCGTAGAGCGTCTCGATCTTCGCGGCGATCGCCTGGCGCAGCGCCGGGACGCCGGGCATCGGCGGGTACTGGTTGTGGCCGGCGCGCATCGCGGCGTCGACGGCGTCCAGCAGCGCCGGATCGCCTTCGAAATCAGGGAAGCCCTGGCCCAGGTTGACCGCCTGGTGCTGCTGCGCCAGCGCCGACATGACGCTGAAGACCGTCACGCCCAGCTGGGGCAGGCGGCTCGCGGGAACGGGAGTGTGAATGCGCATGGTGGGGCTCACAAATCGTAGTCGCTGGCCTCGCCGCTCATCGCGCGCTGCAGCAGCGTGCGATTCAGGCGATCGGACAGCAGCTCGGCGAAGCTGTAGACGTAGTTGCGCAGGTAGGCGCCGCGCTTGAAGGCGATGCGCGCGACGTTCTGTCCCAGCAGGTGACCCAGCGGTCGCGAGACGAGTTCCCCGCCGGGCGGGTCCTCGCGCACCGCCATCTCGGCCACGATGCCCACGCCCAGTCCCAGCCGGACGTAGGTCTTGATGACGTCGGAGTCGATCGCCTCCAGCACGATGTTGGGCTTGAGCTGGCGTTGCGCGAAGGCGCGGTCGATGCGGGTGCGGCCGGTGAAGCTCGGGTGGTAGGACACCAGCGGCTGCGCGGCCAGGTGCTCGAGGTCGATGCGTTCGAGCTGCGCCAGCGGATGCTCGGCGCGCATCACCAGCACGTGCTGCCATTCGTAGGCGGGCAGGGTGACGAGCTCCTCGAACTGCGACAGCGACTCGGTCGCCAGGCCGACGTCGGCCGTCTCGTCGATCAGCATCTTCGCGACCTGGTCCGGACTGCCCTGGTGCAGGCCGATGTTGACTTGCGGGAACTGCTTGCGCAGCTGCGTGACCGGGCCCGGCAGCACGTAGCGCGCCTGCGTGTGCGTCGTGGCGATCGACAGCGTGCCGACATCCTGCTTGGAGTACTCCTCGCCGATGCGCTTGAGGTTGCCGACCTCGCGCATGATGATCTCGATGGACTTCAGCACCTGGCGGCCGGGCTCGGTGATGCTGCGCAGCCGCTTGCCGTGGCGCGAGAAGATGTCGACGCCGAGTTCCTCCTCGAGCTCCAGGATCGCCTTGGAGACGCCCGGCTGCGAGGTGTACAGCGCCTTGGCCGTCTCGGTCAGGTTGAGGTTGCGGCGCGCGGCCTCTTGGACGAAGCGGAACTGGTGGAGGTTCATGGCGGGTTCAGTGCGGGGCTCGTCGGAGCGTCAGGACTGGGCCAGCACGGTCGGCGTGGCGGGGTTGAGCGGGTCGGCGGGGAGCGTGACGGACGAGATCAGGTCCAGCGTCGCGCCCGCCATCGCGCGGATCACCGAGGGCTGTTCGCCGATGGCGTCGTGCAGCACGAACAGCACGCCCGGGTGCTGCGCGCGCAACGACTCCACCAGCGGCGGCACGTCGCGGCGCACATGGCCGCTGGCGCCCAGGAACATGGGCACGATCTGGACGCGCGTGGCGCCCACGGCGACCAGCGCGCCGGCGGCGGTGGCCAGGTCCGGCGTCATCAGCTCGAGATAGGCGAGCGCGATCGGCAGGTCCGGGCAGCGCGTCTGCAGTTCCGCGGCGATGGCCTGGAACGGGCCGGCCCAGGCCGGATCGCGGGCCCCGTGGGCGAAGAGCAGCAGACTGTCCATCAGCGGTTCTCCCTCAGGCGACAGGGCCCGCGTGGGGCCCGGCAGGCGGCGATCCCGCCGCTCATCGATAACGCACCAGCCAGTAGAAGGCGCCCATCGAGATGCCCAGGTACAGCAGGCTCGGCGCCGAGGCCACGAGCCACGGGGTCCAGTCGCGCAGCAGGCCGAGGTGACCGGTGATCGCGTTCAGCACCACGAAGCTGATGCCCAGCATGATGCCGCCGAAGACCTTCACGCTGATGCCGCCCGAGCGGAAATGCAGGTAGGCGAAGGGCAGCGCCAGCGCCACCATCACCATGCAGGCGAACGGATAGAAGGCCTTGCGCCAGAACTGGATCTCCGGCTGCGCCGACGACTGCTCCTGCGAGGAGAGGTGGCGCGTGTAGCGGTAGAGCTCCAGCGTCGACATGTTCCAGGTCGGCTGCACCGCGGCCGCCACCACGCCCGAGGGGAGCTGGCTCTGCCACTCATACTTCGGCAGCAGGATCTCGCGCACGGCCGGGTTCTCGGCCAGCTTGTCCTGCGGCGCCGCCGGGTCCGCGTGCTGCGGCGCGGCCAGGGCCGGCTGGTTCAGCGGCGTCGGCGCGCGCGACCACTGCATCAGCCGCACGTCGTTCATCAGCCAGCGGCCGGTCGGGTCGACGGTCGCATTCTTCGCGGTCATCCGCGTGGCCATCGCGCCCTTGCTGTCGAACTCGAAGACGAGCACGTCCTCCATCGTCCCGTTGGCGCGGGCCCGGCCGACGTGCACCGCGTAGCTGTAGTCGCCGATGCGGTCCTTCAACCAGGCGCCCTGGGCGTTCGTGACGCCGCCGCTGGCGCTGGACTTGAGCAGTTGCGCCTGGCGGTCCGCCCACGGGTTGACGAAGTCGCCCACGACGAAGGCCAGCACCGCGAAGGCCAGCGCCATCACGCTCAGCAGGCCCAGCGCCCGCTGCGGACCCAGGCCGCCGGTGCGCAGGATGGTGAACTCGCTGGACTGCGCCAGCCGCGCCATGCTGAAGATGGTGCCGATCAGCACCGCGATGGGCATCAGCTCGTAGAAGCGGCCCGGCAGCTTCAGCACGCTGGACCAGACCGCCAGCCCGATGCCCAGGCCCAGGCGCTGGAAGCGGTCCAGGTCGTCGATGAAGTCCAGGAAGAAGAACAGCGCCAGGAACCCGGCCATGACCAGGGTGAAGGAGCTGAGGATGTCGCGATACAGCAGCCGCCGGACGGTTCTCATGTGGGCACTCCCGGCGTGGAGCCGGACATCGACGCCGGCGCGATCACCATGCCGGCCGGGGGCGCGGCGAAGACCGTCTCCGCGTACGCCGGGTTCTCGGGCGGGGCCGGCAGCACGCCGCTGCGCGGGGCGCCCAGTCGCGCGCCCTGTTCGCGCCAGAGCAGCAGCAGCAGCGTCACCAGCAAGGCGCCGCCGTGCAGCGCCATCAGCGCCGGCCCCAGCTTCATCTTGTTGCCCACCACCCAGGTCTGGGTCAGGTTGATCAGGTTGAAGTAGACGATGAAGGCCAGCAGCGCGAACAGCAGGTTCCAGTTGCTGGCGCGACGCGGATTCGTCGCCGAGATGCCGATCCCCAGCAGCACCAGGTTGACGCAGCCCAGGATCATGCCGAAGCGCCAGGCCAGTTCCCCGTCGTTCTGGGGCGTGCGGTCGACCAGCAGGTCCAGCGTCGGGCGGGTCTTGGGCGGGCGCGTGCCGCCGGCGCGCATCACCTCGTCGTCGACGACGACCTGGTACTGCTGGAAGCGCGCCACCGACTTGTCGCCGTTGCGCTGGTCGACGTCGTTGCGCTGGCCGTGATCCAGCACCAGCACGCGTTGGTTGTCCTTGTACTGCAGCGCGCCGCGCGCCGAGGTCGTCACCGACTCCAGGTGCTCGGTGTTGTTCATGATGAAGACGTTGCGGGCGGCGGATTCATCGGCCGGGTCGCGCTCGATGAAGAACACGCGCGAGCCGTCGTTGGAGGTCTGGAACTGGCCGGGCGCGACGCGCGAGAGGTCGCTGCGTTGTTCGAACTGCTCGCGCAGCTGCACGCTGTTCTCGTTGCTCCAGGGCCAGACGATGGTCATCAGCACCGTCACGACGACCAGCACCGGCGAGGCCATCGTCAGCACCGGCCGCACGAAGCGCGTCAGGCCCAGGCCGCTGGCGAACCAGATGGTCATCTCCGATTCCTTGTACATGCGCCCCAGCGACATGACGACGGCGACGAACAGCGACAGGCTCAGCATCACCGGCAACTGGGCGAGGGCCAGATAACCCAGCGACAGCAGCACATGCTGCGGGGCCACCGTGCCCTTGGCCGCCATGCCGAGCGAGCGCACCAGCAGCATCGTGACGACGATGGTCAGGATGACCACGAAGGCCAATCCGAAACTGCGGGCCAGTTCCTTGCGTACGGTTGAATCGAATAACATCCGGGCACTTTATCTACTTCTCGGCATTATGGACTTCCGCTCTCAGCTCGTTTCCCTCGACGCCCTGTCGTCGCACGGCGCTGACGCCCTCGTGCTGGTCGTCGCGGGCGACAGCCTGCCGGCGTCGCTCGACAAGGCCGTCGCCGCCCTGGTCAAGGATGCCGTCAAGCTCGGCGACTTCGAGCTGAAGGCGGGTCAGGTCTTGTCCCTGGTCCGTCCTGCCGGACTGAAGGCCCCCAGATTGATCGTCGCCGCCAGCGGCGCCTCGCTCAAGGCCGCCCGCAGCGCGCTGGGCGCCGCGCTGGGCCAGCTCAAGGGCAAGGGCGCGACCGGCGCCTCGGTGGCCTACGCCGGCTTCGGTGCCGAGCTGACCGAGTCCCTGGCCGAGCAGACCGTGCTCGCCGCCCTGGAAGCGACCTACGTCTACCGCGAGACCAAGCCCAGCGCGCCCGCCGCGTCGAAGCTGACGAAGATCGCCCTGCTGCACGGCAAGGACGACGTCAAGGCGGTCAAGGCCGGCCTGACCCGCGGCCAGGCCATCGGCGCCGGCATCGCCGTCGCGCGCGAATGCGCCAACCTGCCGCCCAACGTCGCCACGCCGGCCTACCTGGCCGACCAGACCAAGGCCCTGGCCAAGAGCCACGGCATCAAGGTCGAGGTCCTGGACCAGAAGGGCATCGAGAAGCTGGGCATGGGCTCCTTCCTGTCGGTGGCCAAGGGCTCCGACGTGCCGCCGCGTTTCATCGTCGCGAAGTACGAAGGCGCCGCCAAGACGCAGGCACCGGTCGTGCTGGTCGGCAAGGGCATCACCTTCGACTCGGGCGGCGTCTCGCTGAAGCCGGGCGCCGGCATGGACGAGATGAAGTTCGACATGGGCGGCGCCGCCTCCGTGCTGGGCACGCTGCGCGCCGTGGTCGAGCTCAAGCCGAAGATCAACCTGGTCGTGCTGATCGCCGCCTGCGAGAACATGCCTAGCGGCCGCGCGGTCAAGCCGGGCGACGTGGTGACCTCGATGTCGGGCCAGACCATCGAGATCCTGAACACCGACGCCGAAGGCCGCCTGATCCTGTGCGACGCGTTGACCTATGCCGAGCGCTTCAAGCCCGCGACCGTCGTCGACGTCGCGACGCTGACCGGCGCCTGCGTGATCGCGCTGGGCGGCGTGCGTTCGGGCATGTACGCGAGCGACGATGAACTGGCCGCCGCGCTGAGCGCCGCCGGCGAGACGGCGCTGGACCCGTGCTGGCGCCTGCCGCTGGACGACGACTACGCCGACGGCCTGAAGACCAACTTCGCCGACGTCGCCAACGTCGCCGGCCGCGAGGGCGGTTCCATCACCGCCGCGAAGTTCCTGCAGCGCTTCGCGTCCAAGTACCGCTGGGGCCACCTGGACATCGCCGGCACCGCCTGGAAGGGCGGCGGCGCCAAGGGCGCGACCGGCCGGCCGGTCGGTCTGCTGACGCACTTCGTGCTGTCGCAGGTCCGCTGAACGCCGTCGGCGTTCTTCGGAACTTCCGCAAGCTGACGAGGGAAGGGCGGGTCCGGTGACGGAAGTCAACTTCTATACCGGCGTGCCCGACCGCCAGGTCTACGCCTGCCGCCTGCTGCGCAAGACGCAGGCGGCGGGACTGACCGTCGGCATCTGGGGCCCGATGCGTTTGCTGGAGCGGCTGGACCAGACGCTCTGGACCTTCGAGCCCGGCGAATTCCTCCCGCACCTGCTGCTGCGCGCCGACACCCCGGCGGCGCTGCGGGCGCGCACCCCGATCCTGCTCTCGGACCAGCTCGATGCGCTGGCCGGGTGCCAGGTCTTGCTCAATTTCGAGCCCGGCGTACCGCCCGGCCTCGAGCGTTTCGAGCGTGTGCTGGAGCTGGTCTCCACCGACGCCGACCAGGTCGCCGCGGGACGCGGACGATTCAAGGCCTACAAGGCGCTGGGCCTGACGCTGAATCACCACGTCATGTCGGCCTGAGCCGACTGATTCTTGTCATTTCGTCGCCAGGCGAAGCCCGCGCCGGGCTGGTGCCAGGCCGGTGACGCGTTGCGCCGTCGTGGTGCCGCGAAGCCCATGGGCAGGGCGCGAATCCCCCTGATGCGCGATCGACTGGGCGGAAATCCGCACTTCGCGTGCGGCCTGTGTGCACGCCGTCGCACTCCTGCGAAAACCATCCGGGTTTGCCCCGGTGACAGGGGCGCGACAACGTCTGCGCCGTGACCGCGTTCACAGCATTTTCACTATGGAAACGCTTCCGTCTTTCGGGGTATGGTCGCTCGCGTTGAGAACTCAACGTCATTCCACATATTCCCGAGTCGGAGGTTCCTAGATGCAATCCAAGCTGAATGTGATCGTGGGCGCAATCGCCATTGCCGCAAGCGGCGCCGCCCTGGCGCAGGATGCGGTGGTCAAGATCGGCCACGTGGGTCCCACCAGCGGCGCCATCGCGCACCTGGGCAAGGACAACGAACTGGGCGCCAAGATGGCCATCGACGAGCTGAACGCCAAGGGCGTGACGATCGGCGGCAAGAAGGTCAAGTTCGAGCTACTGGCCGAAGACGACGCCGGCGATCCGAAGCAGGGCACCGCCGCCGCCCAGAAGCTGGTCGACTCGAAGGTCAACGGCGTCATCGGCCATCTGAACTCCGGCACGACGATCCCCGCGTCCAAGATCTACAGCGACGCCGGCATCCCGCAGATCTCGCCGTCGGCGACCAACCCCAAGTACACCCGCAACGGCTACAAGACGGCGTTCCGCGTCGTGGCCGACGACGTGCACCTGGGCGGCACGCTGGGCAAGTACGCGGTGACCTCGCTGAAGGGCAAGTCCATCGCCGTCATCGACGACCGCACGGCCTACGGCCAGGGCGTCGCCGATGAATTCGAGAAGGGCGTCAAGGCCGCCGGCGGCAAGGTCGTCGGTCGTGAATTCACCAACGACAAGGCCACGGACTTCACCGCCATCCTGACCTCCCTGAAGGGCAAGAAGCCCGACGTCGTCTTCTTCGGCGGCATGGACGCCGTCGCCGGCCCGATGCTGCGCCAGATGAAGCAGCTGGGCATCGAAGCCAAGTTCATGGGCGGCGACGGCATCTGCACGGCCGAACTGCCCAAGCTGTCCGCCGGCACGCTGGCCGACAGCCAGGTCGTCTGCGCGGAAGCGGGCGGCGTGGAAGGCGAGTCGAAGAAGTCGCTGGACGCCTTCAAGACCAAGTTCAAGGACAAGTACAAGGTCGAGGTCCAGATCTACGCCCCGTACGTCTATGACGCGGTCAACGTGATGGTCGACGCGATGGTCAAGGCCAAGTCCGCCGATCCGAAGGTCTACCTGCCGGTGCTGGCCAAGACGGCCGACTACAAGGGCGTGACCGGCACGATCGCGTTCGACGCCAAGGGCGACATCAAGAACGGCGCGCTGACCCTGTACACGTACAAGGGCGGCAACCGCGAGCAGATCGCCGTCGTGCGCTGATCGTCGGCGCGAGGCCGGGGCCCTCGGGAGAGGGATCCGGCTGTCACACGACGGTCATGCGACGGTCGTGCGACGTCAAAACGACGCCCACTTCGGTGGGCGTTTTTTTTCGTCCGTCGTTTCCCTGGTCGTCCCTTCACGGTTCCTCTCTGACAAGCCGACGTCGGGACGACGCGGGCCTGTCCCTTGATCGAGGGGGCACCCCCCTCACTCACGTGCATTCCCGCACGAGAGCCCCTCAAAGCATTCAGTCAGGGGGTTTGCACCTAACAGGGCCTACAGACAATGGCCCCGGTCAACGCGCCAAGGGGTCGATTCGGGGATTCCGCGGCGGTCGGCGAGACGGGTTCAACCGAGCCGGATTGCAAGGCGAACGCCCCTGCAAACAGGGGGCTTTCAAGCCTGGGGGTGGGAGGCATGATGCCCCCCGCAGCGAATGGGGCCTCCTCTGGCGGAGGACGTGTTCGCGACGAGCGGTCCTGAGAGGTTCACCCGGGTCGGCGACAGCATCCCGAGAGGATGCCGTGACCAGCTTTGGGGACGGGCATGATTCGAATTTTTAACCATTACCTCCATCGTCGAACCCTGGTCCAGGTGCTCTTCGACCTGGGCCTGATCGTGGCGGCGGTGTTCGCGGTCGCGTTGAGCCAGGGCAGCAGCGAGCACATGGTGACCTTCGCCGCGTCCTACGGGCTCTCGCTGGCCGGCGGCATGTTCGTCATCAACTCCGCGTCCGGCCTCTACTCCCAATCCCACAAGCGCTCGCTGACGCAGTCCTGCGCCCGCGCGCTCTTCGCGCTGCTGATCGGCCTGCCGCTGGCCTACGGCCTGTTCAGCCTGATCCCCGCCACCGTCTCCCACCGCGACCTGCTGACCACGACCGCCATGCTGGCCGTCGCGCTGGTCATGGTGCACCGCGTGTACGCCGCGCACTCCGGCGCGCAGGGCGCCGGCCGGACCAAGATCCTGATCTTCGGCAGCGGCCATGCCGCGCTGGCGGTCAGCGAGAGCCTGCGCGCCGCCGATCCGCATGCGCACATCGTCGGCTTCCTGCCCGGCCCGAACGAGATCGACCCGCAGGTGCCCGCCCATGAACTGCTGGCCGCCGAGAGCCTGACCGACGCGGCGATGCGCCTGGGCGTGGACGAGATCGTCGTGGCGCTGTCCGAGCGCCGCGGCGGCAGCATGCCGCTGCGCCAGCTGCTGGACTGCAAGCTCTACGGCATCCGCGTCGTGGACCTGGCCACCTACTTCGAGAAGACGCTGGCGCAGATCAAGATCAGCCACGTCCACGCCGGCTGGCTGATCTTCGGCGACGGCTTCAACCAGGGCGTGCTGCGCAGCGCCGTCAAGCGCGCCTTCGACCTCGTGTCCTCGCTGGTGCTGCTGGTCGCGACCGCGCCGATCATGGCCGTCACCGCGCTGCTCATCAAGCTGGAATCGCCCGGCGGGATCTTCTACACGCAGGAACGCGTCGGCCTGAACGGCGCGACCTTCAAGGTGATCAAGTTCCGCAGCATGCGCAACGACGCCGAGAAGGACGGCCGCCCCCAGTGGGCGACCAAGAACGACGCCCGCGTCACGCGCGTCGGCAACTTCATCCGCAAGGTCCGCATCGACGAGCTGCCGCAGCTGATCAACGTGCTGCGCGGCGAGATGAGCATGGTGGGCCCGCGTCCCGAGCGCCCGTTCTTCGTCGACGAGCTGGTCGCGCAGATCCCGTACTACGCGGTGCGCCACAGCGTGAAGCCGGGCGTGACCGGCTGGGCGCAGGTCCGCTACGAATACGGCTCGACCATCGAGGACTCGCTGGAGAAGCTCCAGTACGACCTGTACTACGTCAAGAACCACACGCTGTTCCTCGACCTGCTGATCATGCTCGAGACGGTGGCGGTGGTCCTGACGGGCCGGGGGGCGCGCTGAGCGCGACGGCGGAGCGTTGCGCTCCCGGCGTCCCGTTTCTGCGTCCATTTTTGCGCCGGTGTCCGCGGCCGTTCCTGATCGCGGCCCGCGCGTCGGGACATTGATCCATGTGGGCCAACACCCTGAGCCTCGGCGCCGCGTCGGGGATCGTCGCGGTATTCGCGCATCTGGCCCTGGCGGTCGTGGTGTTGCCCCAGTTCGGCCAGCACCGGCGCCGCGCGCTGCGACTGCAGGCCGCATTGCTGCTGACGGCCCTGTGGGCCGGTCTTGACGCCGCGGTCGAGCAGGGCTGGCTCGGCGACCACCAGTGGCCGGCCCTCGTGCTCCTGCCCATCTGCGACGCGCTGCGTTACGGCGCGTGGTTCTCCTTCATCCTGGCGCTGATCGAATCGCGCGACGACGACGGCCGCTCGCGCAGCGCCGGCGTCGCGCGGCCGCTGCAATGGCTCGCGTGGGCCGGCGTGGTCACCGCGGTCGCGTTGCCGTTGTGGCGCTACTGGGGCGACGCGCCGCTGGTCACGATGCAGCGTCCGATGACGATGGCCTGGCTGGGCCTGGGCGTGTTCGGGCTGGTGCTGATCGAGCAGATGCTGCGCAACATCGACAGCGACGCGCGCTGGAACGCCAAGCCGGTCAGCCTGGGCCTGGGCGCGGTGTTCGCGTTCGACGTGTTCGTGTTCTCGCAGGCCTCGCTGTTCGCGCAGTTCGACGGTGACGCCCTCAGCGTGCGCGCCGCCGTGCACAGTCTGGCCGTGCCCTTGCTGTGGCTGGCCAGCCGCCGGCACAAGAAGTGGCTGGACAAGCTGCATGTCTCGCGCACCGCGGCCTTCCACTCGGCGACGCTGCTGATCGTCGGCGTGTACCTGCTCGGCGTGTCGGGCATCGGCTACTACGTGCGCTACACCGGCGGCGAATGGGGACGCGCGCTGCAGCAGGTGCTGCTCGCGGTGGGCGTGCTGGCGCTGCTGACGATGGGCCTGTCGGGCTCGCTGCGCGCCAAGCTGCGCGTCTACATCAGCAAGCATTTCTTCAGCTACCGCTACGACTACCGGCAGGAATGGCTGCGCTTCACCGCGATGCTCTCGGCCAGCGCGTCGCCGGCGGAGCTGGGCGAATCGGTGATCCGCGGGCTGGCCCATCTGGTGGAGAGCCCGGCCGGCGCGCTCTGGTTGCGTCGCGCGCCGGTGGCGGCGCCGGCGGCGGAGTACCAGCAGGCCGCGCGCTGGAACCTCAACGACGACCGCCAGCCGCTGACCGCCGACGAGCCGCTGCTGCGACTGCTGCAGGAGCGCGCGTGGATCGTCGACCTCGACGAGTGGCGCCGCGACCCGGCCGCCTACGAACATGCGCCGCTGCCCGAGGCGATCGCCGGCGATGCCCGCCATTGGCTGCTGATCCCGCTGCTCAATGCGGGCGCGCTGACGGGCTGGGTGATCCTGGGCCAGCCGCGCACCCGGCTGGAGCTGAACTGGGAGGTGCGCGACCTGCTGCGCACCGCCGCCCAGCAGGCCGCCAGCTACCTCGCGCAGATGCAGGCGGCGGAAGCGCTGCTGGAGGCGCGCAAGTTCGAGGCCTTCAACCGCATGTCGGCCTTCGTGGTGCACGACCTCAAGAACATCGTCACGCAGCTGTCGTTGATGATGAAGAACGCCAAGCGGCTGCGCGACAACCCGGAGTTCCAGCAGGACATGCTGGACACGGTGGAGAACTCCCTGGAGAAGATGCGGCAGCTGATGCTGCAGCTGCGCGAGGGCGACAAGCCGCATCACGGCAGCGCCGGCGGCGTCGCGCTGACGGCCATCGCGCGGCGGCTGGCCGCGGCGGCCGTCAGCAAGGGCCGCGCGCTGGACCTGGAGCTGCGCGACGAGGTCAGCGCGCGTGGCCATGAGGAACGCATCGAGCGCGTGCTCGGCCACGTGGTGCAGAACGCGCTGGACGCGACGCCGATCGACGGCCGCGTGACGCTGCGATTGCAGCGCGTGGGCAGCCACGCGCAGGTGGAAGTGGAAGATACTGGCTGCGGCATGTCGCAGGAGTTCATCGATCAACGGCTGTTCAAGCCGTTCCAGACGACGAAGGCGGCGGGCATGGGCATCGGCGCCTACGAGAGCTATCAGTACCTGCAGGAACTTGGAGGGAAGATCAACGTGGAAAGCGCGCCCGGACGAGGCACCAAGGTCACCATCTTGCTGCCGCTGTTTTTCGCCCAGTCGGGCAGCGATGCCGGACTGGTGGAGGCGCGATGAGCGCCGACGCACGGCCGCCCGAAGGCGGCACGCCCTCCCTCCCGAAGGGTCCCGCGAAGCGGCGGGAGTCCACATGAGCGCTCAACCTCCCGCATTGCTGATCGTCGAGGACGACCTCGCGCTGCAGAAGCAGCTGAAGTGGTCGATGGACCGCTTCGAGTCCGTCACCGCCGATGACGTCGCCAGCGCGGTGCTGCAGTTCCGCCGGCACAAGCCGCCGGTCGTCACGATGGACCTCGGGCTGCCGCCCGACCAGGACTCGACCTCCGAGGGCTTCAAGCTGCTCGAGAAGCTGATCGAGCTCGAACCCGGCACCAAGATCATCGTGCTCACCGGCCAGAACGACCAGAGCAACGCGCTGCGCGCGATCCGCATGGGCGCCTACGACTTCCTGGCCAAGCCGGTCGATCCGGACGTGCTGGTGCTGACCGTCGAGCGCGCGATGCGCCTGCATGAGCTGCAGCAGGAGAACCAGCGGCTGCTCACCCAGCAGGACGGCGAACCCACCGGCAAGCTGCTCACGCGCGACGCGCAGATGCAGCGCATCTGCCGCACCGTCGAACGCGTGTCCGGCAGCGACGCCACCGTGCTGCTGCTCGGCGAGAGCGGCACCGGCAAGGAAGTGCTGGCGCAGTCGCTGCACGACGCGTCCAAGCGCAAGGGCCGCTTCGTCGCGATCAACTGCGCGGCGATCCCCGAGGCGCTGCTCGAGAGCGAGCTCTTCGGCTACGAGCGCGGCGCCTTCACCGGCGCGACCAAGACCACGGTCGGCAAGATCGAGACCGCGCACGGCGGCACCCTGATGCTCGACGAGATCGGCGACCTGCCGATGTCGCTGCAGGCCAAGCTGCTGCGCTTCCTGCAGGAACGCAGCATCGAACGCCTGGGCGGGCGCCAGGAGATCGCGGTCGACGTGCGCATCGTCGGCGCGACGCACCAGGACCTGAAGGCCAAGATCGAGCAGGGCCTGTTCCGCGAAGACCTCTTCTACCGCCTGGCGGAGATCGTTGTCGACATCCCGCCGCTGCGCGATCGCGCCGGCGACGCGGTGCTGCTGAGCCATGCCTTCCTGCGCCGCTTCTCGTCGGAGCAGCGCCGCCCCATCCTGCGCCTGGCCGACGACGCGATCCGCGCGGTCGAGGCCCACCGCTGGCCCGGCAACGTGCGGGAACTGCAGAACGTCATGAAGCGCGCGTCGATCATGGCCGACGGCGACCGCATCACCGCCGACGACCTCAACCTGCCGGTGCCCGCCGGCGGCGAAGTGCCGGCGGACGCGGCCGACCTCGACCTGCGCACCGTGCGCGAGCGCGCCGAGCGCCAGGCCGTCGTGGCCGCGCTGGCCCGTACCGACGGCAACATCGCCAAGGCCGCCGACCTGCTGGGGGTCAGCCGGCCGACGTTGTACGACCTGATGGCCCGCCTCGGCGTCAAGGCCTGAGCATCGATCACCCGACAGACCACCCGACAGCGAAAGAGACGACGCATGTCCCGCAAGCCTGAGAACACCAAGATGACCGGACCCTTGCCTGCCCCCCAGACTGCTGACTGCGGCGTGGCGGACGCCGGCCTTTCCCGCGACGGCCGCCGCGCGTTGCGGCGCGGCGCGACCGCGCTGGCGCTGGGCTCGGCGCTGCTGCTGGCCGGTTGCTTCGGCGAGTCCGCGCAGGACCTGGTGAAGTCCGCCAAGGGCCACCTGGAGAAGCGGGACAACAAGGCCGCGATCATCCAGCTCAAGAACGCGCTGCAGAAGGACGAGTCGCTGGCCGAGGCGCGTTACCTGCTCGCCAAGGCGCTGCTGGACAGCGGCGATGTCGCCGGCGCGGCGATCGAGGCCGGGAAGGCCAAGACGCAAGGCTTCGGCGGCGACGCGCTGGTCGCGCTGCAGGCGCGGCTGCTGCTGATGCAGGGCAAGGTCGACGAGCTGCTCGGCCAGTACGGCAACGCCCATCTGCAGAACGCCGCCGACGAAGCCGATCTGCAGATGACGCTGGTCGGCGCCTATGTCGCGAAGCAGAAGATGGCCGAAGCGCGCAAGGCCGCGGACGCGGCGCTGCGCGCGACGCCCGACAGTGCGGCGGTGCGCCTGGTCAACGTGCGTCTGCTGACCAGCGAGGGCAAGCTGCCCGAGGCCCGCGCCGAGGTCGAGCGCGTGCTGGAGAAGTCGCCGCAGTCGGCCGAGGCCTGGCAGCTCAAGGGCGAGCTGCAGGTGCTGGCCGAGGCGCCATCGGCGGAACCGGTCGCGAGTTTCCGCAAGGCGCTGGAGCTCGACAAGAAGCTCGTCGGCGCGCATGCCGGCCTGATCAACCAGCTGATGCGCGCCGGTGACAAGGCCGGGGCCAAGGATGCCGTCGCCGCGATGAAGGCGGCCGCGCCGCAGCACCCCCAGACCTACTACTACGCCGCCGTGTTCGCGATGGACGCGGGCCAGGTCAAGGAGGCGACCGACCTCACGCAGGCCTTGCTGAAGGTGGCGCCGAACAACGAGCGCGCGCTCTTCCTGGCGGGTCGGGTGGCGCAGGCCAACGGCGACTTGCGACAGGCCGAGTCGCAGTACAGCAAGGTCATCCAGGCCGCGCCCGAGGCGCAGCCGGCACGCGTCGCCCTGGCGCAGCTGCAGTTGCGCGGCGGCGATGCCGAGCAGGCGATGACCACGCTGCAACCGGCGCTCGATGCGAAGGTGGCCTCGTCGGAGGCGCTCGCGCTGGCCGCCGAGATCCGGCTCAAGCAAGGGCAGGGCGGCGAGGCCGAGCGCTTCCTGGCGCGCGCCGCCGAGGCCAACCCGAACGACGTGCGCAGCCGCGTCGGGCTGGCGCTCAACCAGATCCAGAAGGGCCAGGAAGCGGCCGGGCTGGCCGCGTTGCGCCAGCTGGCGGCCGAGGACAAGGGCACCGTGGCCGACATCGCGCTGATCAGCGTGCTGGCGCGCAAGAAGGACGATGCGGGCGCCTCGCAGGCGATCGCGGCGCTGGAGAAGAAGGATCCCAAGTCCGCGACGCCCGCCGAGCTGCGCGGCCGCCTGGCGCTGCTGCGCGGCGACCGCGCGGGCGCGCGGGCGAGCTTCGAGGAAGCGGTCAAGCGCGACCCGGGCTCGATGACCGCGGCCAACAGCCTGGTCGCGCAGGACCTGCAGGACCGCAAGGCCGAGGACGCCGTCAAGCGCTATGAAACGGTGCTCAAGGCCGAGCCGAAGAACCTGCGCGCGGAGATGGCCCTCCTGGGTCTGAAGCTGACCCACAAGCTGATCGACAGGGACGCGGCCGTCAAGCGCCTGACGGAACTCGCCAAGCAGCATCCGGACGACGCGACGCCGCGCCAGGCGGCGGTCGGCCTGCTGATGGAGAAGAAGGACTTCAAGACGGCGCTGTCGCTGGCCCAGGAAGGCGTGACGGCGAGCCCGGACAACCCGGCGCTGGTCGACCTGCTGGGCCAGGTGCAGGCCGCCACGGGCGACCGCCAGCAGGCGATCAGCAGCTTCAACAAGGTCGCGACCTTGCAGCCCCGCTCGCCGCTCGGTCCGCTGCGGCTGGCGGATCTGCATGCGCAGGCGGGCGACAAGGCGGCTGCGACCGCGGCGCTCAAGCGTGCCCAGGCCATCGCGCCCGGTGATGGAGAGCTGGCCCGCAAGGTGGTCGAGAAGAGCCTGCAACTGGGACTGCCCGACCTGGCGCTGACGGCGGCCAAGGGCCTGCAGACGGCGCAGCCGAAGTTCGGGCTGGGCTGGAAGCTCGAGGGCGACATCGCCCGCGCGCGCAAGGATGCACCGGCCGCGATCGCGGCCTACCGCAAGGCGGATCAACTGGCCGCGGACGCCGGTGCGAAGGTGCCCAACACCGAGCTCGCGATCGCGCTGCACAGTGTGCTGATCGAGTCCGGCAAGAAGGACGAGGCGGACCGCTGGGCCGCCGCGTATCTGGCGAAGTTCAAGTCGGACGAGCTGTTCACGTATCACCTCGGCGACGTGGCGCTCAACGCCGGCCGTTATCCTGAGGCCGAGCAGCGGTACCAGGCGGTGCTGGCCGCCAATCCGGACAATGCGGCGGCGGCCAACAACGTCGCCTGGCTGCGGCTGCGGGCCGGCAAGGCGGATGAGGGCTTGAAATTTGCCCAGCAAGCGAACAAGCTCCGTCCCAACGTGCCGCCGTACATGGACACGCTGGCCGAGGCGCTGGCCGCCAAGGGGCAGAACGCCAAGGCCATCGAGGTGCAGAAGGACGCCGTGAAGCAGGCGCCGACCATTCCCGCGTACCGGCTGCGCCTCGCGCAGCTCTACGTGGCGGGTGGCAACAAGGGCGAGGCCGAGGCGGAACTCAAGCGCCTGGCAGACCTGGGACCGAATTTCGAGCAACAAGCCGAGGTGCGCAAGCTGCAGGCCGCGATCCGTTGAGGCGTCCGATCCTGAGGTCGATCGCCGCGGGGACCGCGTAACGGTGGCACCACCGCGCCCGGGGAGGGGACGGTCATGAGCCAGATTCGACGATCCAGCCTGCGCAAGCGGCTCCATCAGGGGCTGCGGCGCCTGTTCTCGTCGCTCCCGAAGCCGATGCGCTTCGCGGTCTACCGGCGCATGGTGGATTGCGATCCCGCGCCGTCGGAGCGCCTGGAGCTGAAGGTCGCGGACACGCAGGAGGAACTCGACGCCTGCTTCCGCATCCTGCACGACGCCTACGTCGGCAGCGGCTTCATGAAACCCGACCCGAGCGGCCTGCGCGTGACGATCTATCACGCGCTGCCGACGACCACGACGCTGTGCGCCAAGTACGACGGCCAGGTGGTGGGCACCATCTCGATGGTGCGCGAGGGCGTCTTCGGCTTCCCGCTGCAGTCGGTCTTCGACCTCGAGGGGGTGCGCGCCAAGGGCGGCAAGGTCGCGGAGATCTCGGCGCTGGCGATCGCGCCCGCGTTCCGCAAGACCGGCGGCGCGATCCTGTTCCCGCTGATGAAGTTCATGCACCAGTACTGCACCGAGTACTTCGACACGCGGCACCTGGTGATCGCCGTGAACCCCGACAAGATCGAGCTCTACGAGGCGCTGCTGTCCTTCACGCGGCTGCGCGAGCAGACGGTGGCCGAGTACGACTTCGCCAACGGCGCGCCCGCGGTCGGCGCGACGCTGGACCTGCACGAGGCCGACGCGCTGTTCGAGCGCCGCTACCGCGGTCGCCGGCCGGAGAAGAACCTGCACCACTACTTCTTCCGCCACCGGCTGCCCAACATCCGGCTGCCGGAGCGCCGCTTCCACACGACCAACGACCCGGTCATGACGCCGGCGCTGCTCGACCACTTCTTCAACCAGGTCGTGCCGGTGTTCCCGACGATGGACGACCGCAAGAAGGCGCTGCTGTGGTCGGTGTACCGCGACGACGCGCAGTTCCGCGAGGTGTTGCCGATGCTCAGCGGCGGCGGCCAGGACCTGGGGCGTTCCTTGCGGCAATACCCGCGCTACTCGATCCGCTGCCCGGGCCACCTCGACATCCGTGCCGCCAACGACAGCCAGCTGGGGCATTTCGACCTGGATGTGATCGAGGTGTCGGCGCATGGCTTCCAGGCCGAGTGCGACCACGACCTGCCGCTGAACCAGGACGGCACGGTGGAGATCGAGCTCGGCCACAACGAGACCGCGCACGTGACCGCGCGCGCGGTGCGACGCAAGGACACCGAGCAGGGCAGCTTCTACGGCTTCCGCATCGACGAACCCGACCGCCATTGGCGCAGCTTCGTCTCCACGCTGGAGATGGGCACCACGACGAAGGACCTGGCCGCATGACTGGCAGTACCGTTCCGATGTTCGACCCGATGTCCGACCCGATGTCCGATCCGACGTCCGATCCCGTGAATGAGCCGAGCAATCGCGGCATGCGTGCCACGGCGCCGAGGCGCCGCGAGCTGCTGGCACTGGGCGCGGGGGGCGCCCTGGGCATGGCGGGACTGTTCGGCGCGTCCGCGCCGGCGCGGGCGCAGGAGATGTCCAACACGCTGCCCGACCTGATCGACCGCAGTCGGCAGGCCGTGGTGGCGGTGGGGACCTTCGCGGCCACGGACAACCCGCGCTTCGGTTTTCGCGGCACGGGTTTCGCGGTCGCCGACGGCCGGCGCATCGTCACCTGCGCGCACGTGATCCCGAACCCGATCGAGAAGGACCTGATGATCACCGTGCCCGCGGTGGGTAACGCGTCGGGGCAGCCGCAACTGCGGGCCGTGAAGCTGCTGCGCCGCGACACGGCGCGCGACCTGGCGATCCTGGAACTGGCTGACGACAAGGGCGCGCTGGTCGACGTGCTGCCCCTGGCCGAAACCGACGGCGACCAGCCCGTGGTGCGCGAGGGCGCCGCCGTGGCGCTGATGGGCTATCCGATCGGCACGGCGCTGGGCGTGACGATGGCGACGCACCGCGGCACCGTGGCCGCGATCACGCGTGCGGCGCTGCCCGCGCCGACCTCGAACACGCTGTCCGAGCGCGCGGTGCGCCAGCTGCGCGAAGGCGCGATGGAATTCCTGCAACTCGACGCGACGGCCTATCCGGGCAACAGCGGCGGTCCGCTGCTGGACATCCGTACCGGCAAGGTGGTGGGCATCGTCAACATGGTGGTGCTCAAGGGCACGCGTGAATCGGCGCTCAGCGCGCCGAGCGGCATCACCTACGCGGTGCCGGTGAAGTACGTGTGGCCGCTGCTGGGCAAGTGATCGGCGAAGTCAACGTCGGAGTCGTCCCGAAGTGAGGGGCGCGACTGGGCCGACAGGCCCTCACCCCGGGTGCGCCACCGGCGCCGCTGCGTCGGCTTGCGGCGCCGGCTCGCGCAGCAGCAGCGCGAGCAATCCGCCGGATGCAGCGAACACCGCGCCGACCGCGAAGGCCACGCGATACCCGCCCGCCAGCGCCGCCGGCATCGCGGCGCCCATCGCGCCGAGTTCCGCCGTCTGTGCCGCGGCCAGGCTGGCCAGCACCGCCAGTCCGAGCGATCCGCCCATCATGAAGGACGTGTTCACCACGCCCGAGGCCAGCCCGGACTCGCTCGGCGCGACCTCGCTCATCGCCGCCAGCAGCACCGGATTGAACGCGACGCCGGCGCCCAGCCCCAGCAGCAGCATCCCAGGCAGCACGTCCAGCCAGAAGCCGCCGTCCGCCGGCGCGCGCGCGAACAGCGCCAGCCCCAGCGCCGCCAGCAGCAGCCCGCCGCACAGCGGCTTGCGCAGCCCCAGTTTCATGACCAGCTTCGCCGACAGGCCCACCGAGAACACCGCCATGATCAGGTTGGCCGGCAGGAAGCCCAGGCCGACGTGCATCGCGTCGTAGCCCAGCACCAGCTGCATGTACAGCGCCGACAGGAAGAACCACGCGAACATCGCCGCGGCCCACAGCACGCCGATCACGTTGGACACGGCCACGGAGCGCAGCCGGAACAGCGACAGCGGCATCAGCGGGTGCGCCACCTTCGTCTCCAGCACGAGGAAGGCGGCCAGCAGCGCCACGGCCGTGCCCATCAGCCCCAGCGTGCGCGCCGAGGTCCAGCCGGCCTCGTTGCCGTTGACCACCGCGTAGACCGCCAGCATCAGCGACAGCGTGACGGTTACCGCGCCGGCCCAGTCCAGCGTCTCGTCCGGCGCGGTCGGTCCACCGCGCTCGATGAGCCACAGGCACAGCCCGATCACGACCACGCCGATCGGCAGGTTCACCAGGAAGATCCAGTGCCAGCTCAGCGTGCTGGTCAGCAGCCCGCCCAGCAGCACGCCGATGCTGCCGCCGCCCGCGCAGACGAAGCCGTAGACGCCCATGGCCTTGGCGCGTTCGCCGGGCTCGGTGAACATGTTCATGATCAGCGACAGCGAGATCGCCGATACCACCGCCCCGCCCAGCCCCTGCACGGCGCGCGCCGCGATGAGCAGCGCCTGCGTGTGCGCCAGCCCGCAGGCGGCCGACGCGGCCGTGAACAGCGCCAGTCCCGCCAGGAACATGCGCCGGTGGCCGTGGAGGTCGCCCAGCCGGCCGCCCAGCAGCATGAAGCCGCCGAAGGTCAGCATGTAGGCGTTGACGACCCAGACCAGCGAGGTCTCGGTGAAGCCGAGGTCGGCGCGGATCGAGGGCAGCGCCACGTTCACGATGGTCGTGTCCAGCACGATCATCAGCACGCCCAGGCACAGCACGCCGAGCGCCAGCCAGCGGCGCCGCTTCGGATCAAGGTGAGAGGTCATGGGCAGGAGGAGGTGTTGAACCGAGGGTGTCTGTCCCCACGACGGGCGGGCCGCCGTGACATCGACACGGACGCGTTTGTAGCAGCGGGCGAGGGGGCGCCGCCAGTGCCGTTCGCCTGCCCGGCGGTCGGTGCTGTCACCGGCTGTCAGCTGTCGGTCGATCGCCTACGCGGCCTGCCGGCTTCGTTGCACCGCGCGATGCGGCATGCACGTCTGCCGCCTGAACGCACTGAGGCGGAACATTCGTTCCATCAACCGGGGGGCATCACATGAGCACCACCAAGTACCTGCGAGCGATCCGCACCGAACGCAACAGCAGTTTCAAGACCGCGATCCTGCTGAGCAGCCTGGCCATCGGCGCCGGCCTGATGTTCAGCGCGGTCCAGGAAGCACGCGGCGCGACGCCGGTGACCGACACCTTCCCGGTGACGGTCACGAGCGCCCGCATGGTGTCCGATGCCCACCTGAGCTTCGGTTCCGCGATCCCGTCGCCGGCCGGCGTCGTGCCGGGCAGCGGCACCAAAACCGACAGCGACACCGCACCGTGACGATCAGCGACCCAGGCTGATCCGATCCCGGTCCGGTCTTCCCGTCAGGAAGCCTGCGTCGTCGTCATGGGACGGACGCCTGGCAGGGAGATCCGGACCCACCGTTTGCTCGAGTGCTGACAGTTTTCGCCGCCTGACTCGCGATTGATTCCGGCAAGCCGTACCGCCGGGGCACGCGAATCGGCCTCCCCCTCTGACACGTCGGCGGCGTGTCAGCACTCGACAATGTTCACCGCGAGACCGCCCCGGGCGGTCTCCTTGTACTTGGTCATCATGTCGGCGCCGGTCTCGCGCATCGTCTTGATGACCTTGTCCAGGCTGACGTGGTGGGTGCCGTCGCCGCGCAGCGCCATGCGCGCCGCGTTGATGGCCTTGACCGACGCGATCGCGTTGCGCTCGATGCAGGGGATCTGCACCAGGCCGCCGACCGGATCGCAGGTCAGTCCCAGGTGGTGCTCCATGCCGATCTCGGCCGCGTTCTCGGTCTGCGCCGGCGTGCCGCCCATCACCGCGCACAGCGCCGCGGCGGCCATCGAGCAGGCCACGCCCACTTCGCCCTGGCAGCCGACCTCCGCGCCCGAGATCGACGCGTTCTCCTTGTAGAGGATGCCGATCGCCGCGGCCGTCAGCAGGAAGTCGACGATGCCGTCCTCGTTGGCCGAATGGACGAAGCGCGCGTAGTAGTGCAGCACCGCCGGCACGATACCGGCCGCGCCGTTGGTGGGCGCCGTCACGACGCGGCCGCCGGCGGCGTTCTCCTCGTTGACCGCCAGCGCGTAGAGGTTGACCCAGTCCATCACCTGCAACGGATCGCGCAACGCGGCCTCCGGATGGGCGATCAGGTCGCGGTAGAGCGCGGCCGAGCGGCGCTTCACCTTGAAGCCGCCGGGCAGGATGCCCTCGGTGCGGCAGCCGCGCTGGACGCAGTCCTGCATCACCTGCCAGATCTTCAGCAGGCCGGCGCGGGTCTCCTCGTCGGTGCGCCAGTGGCGCTCGTTGCGGCGCATGATCTCGGCGATCGAGCAACCTTCCTTCTCCGTCAGTTCGAGCAGCTCGGCGCCCGACCTGAAGGGGTAGGGCAGGACGGTGGTGTCCGGCGCGATCTGCTTCTGCTTGCTGCCGTCCGCGAGCACCTCCTCGCTGACAACGAAGCCGCCGCCCACCGAGTAGTACACGCGGTTCTGGATCTCGTTGCCGTCGGCGTCGTAGGCGATCAGCCGCATGCCGTTGGCGTGCAGCGGCAGGCTCTGGCGGCGGTACATGACGAGGTCGCGCGTCTCGTCGAAGGCGACGACGTGCTCGCCGCCCAGCGCGAGGCGCTTGTCGTTGCGGATGCCCTCGAGGACGCCGGGGATGGCCTCGATGTCGACGGTGTCGGGCTCGTGCCCGGCCAGGCCGAGCAGCACCGCCTTGTCCGATCCGTGGCCTTTGCCGGTCGCGCCGAGCGAGCCGTACAGCGCCGTGGCGACGCGCACGGTGCGATCGAGCACGCCCTCATGCCGCAGGCGCTGCACGAACATGCGTGCCGCGCGCATCGGACCGACGGTGTGCGAGCTCGACGGCCCGATGCCGATCTTGAACAGGTCGAAGACGGAAACTGCCATGGCGGACCTCGTGGGTGGCTCTTGCGGATGTGGAACGCCCGCCCGCGTCGCTCGTGACGCGCGGGGCCGGACGGCCTGGATGGAAACTAGGCCAAAAAGAAGGCCGCGTCAGCGGCCTTCGTCGATCACCCTGATCACTCGTCGGCGTAGGCCGAGAGCGGGGGGCAGGAGCAGACCAGATTCCGATCGCCGTACACGTTGTCCACGCGGCCGACCGGCGACCAGTACTTCACGTGGCGCAGCGCCGGCACCGGGTAGGCGGCGTCGTCGCGGCTGTAGCCGTGGGACCACTCGGTCTTGAGCAGGCTCTCGGCCGTGTGCGGCGCGTTGACCAGCGGGTTGTCCGTCTTCGACCAGGCGCCGGATTCGACCTTCGCGATCTCCTCGCGGATCTGGATCATCGCGGCGATGAAGCGGTCCAGCTCGAACTTGGATTCGCTTTCCGTCGGCTCGACCATCAGCGTGCCCGCGACCGGGAACGACAGCGTCGGCGCGTGGAAGCCGTAGTCGATCAGGCGCTTGGCGACGTCCTCGGCCGAGATGCCGCTGCTGTCCTTGAGCGGGCGCAGGTCCAGGATGCACTCGTGGGCCACGCCGCCGCCCTTGACGCCGTCGATGTTGCCGCTGAAGTGGATGTCGAAGTGGTCCGACAGGCGCGCGGCCACGTAGTTGGCCGACAGGATCGCGGTCTCGGTCGCGGCCTTGAGGCCGACCTCGCCCATCATGCGGATGTACATCCACGAGATCGGCAGCACCGCCGCGTTGCCCAGCGGCGCGGCACTGACGGCGCCGATGGCGGTCTTCTCGCCCAGGCCGGCCGAGCGGTGCGCCGGCAGGAAGGGCACGAGGTCCTCCACCACGCAGACCGGGCCGACGCCCGGGCCGCCGCCGCCGTGCGGGATGCAGAAGGTCTTGTGCAGGTTCAGGTGGGACACGTCGCCGCCGAACTGGCCGGGCGCGGCGATGCCGACCAGCGCGTTCATGTTGGCGCCGTCGACGTACACGCGACCGCCGTGTTCATGCACCAGCGCGCAGATCTCCTTGACGTGCGTGTCGAACACGCCGTACGTCGAGGGGTAGGTGATCATGATCGCGGCCAGGTTGGCGCTGTGCTGCTCGCACTTGGCCTTCAGGTCGGCCAGGTCGATGTTGCCTTCCTTGTCGCACTTGGTGACGACGACCTGCATGCCCACCATCTGCGCGGAGGCCGGGTTGGTGCCGTGGGCCGATTCCGGGATCAGGCAGATCTTGCGGTGCGCGTCGCCGCGCGACTCGTGCCAGGCCTTGATGATCAGCAGACCGGCGTACTCGCCCTGCGAGCCGGCGTTGGGCTGCAGCGAGACGCCCGCGTAGCCGGTGGCCTGGCACAGCCAGGCGGTGAGCTGCTGGTCGAGCTGCGCGTAGCCCTGCAGCTGGCTCTGCGGCGCGAACGGGTGCACCTGCGCGAACTCGGGCCAGGTGATGGGGATCATCTCGCTGGTCGCGTTCAGCTTCATCGTGCACGAGCCCAGCGGGATCATGCTGCGGTCCAGCGCCAGGTCCTTGTCGGAGAGCAGGCGGATGTAGCGCAGCATCTCCGTTTCGGAGTGGTGGATGTTGAAGATCGGATGCGTCAGATAGGCGCTGGTGCGCGACAGCGCCGCGGGGATCAGCGTCGAGGCCGAGGCGCCGCCGAACGCATCCGCGACCGGCTTGCCTTCGGCGAAGACCGTCAGCAGCGCCTGGATGTCGGCGCGCGTCGTCGTCTCGTCGAGCGTCAGGCTGATGCTGTCCTCGCCGGCCTGGCGCAGGTTCATGCCGGCGGCGACGGCGGCGGCCAGCACCGGGCCGGTGTGGGCGCCGGTCTTCACGTGCAGCGTGTCGAACGAGGTCTCGTGCACCAGCGTCAGGCCCAGCGCCTTCAGGCCCTGCGCCAGCACGGCGGCGTAGGCGGCGACGCGCTGCGCGATGCGCTTCAGGCCTTGCGGGCCGTGATAGACGACATACATGCTGGCCACGACGGCCGGCAGCACCTGCGCGGTACAGATGTTGGAGGTGGCCTTCTCGCGGCGGATGTGCTGTTCGCGCGTCTGCAGCGACAGCCGGTAGGCGGGCTTGCCGTGCGAGTCGACGGACACACCGACCAGGCGGCCCGGCAGCGAGCGCTTGAACTCGTCGCGGCAGGCCATGTAGGCGGCGTGCGGGCCGCCGGCGCCCATCGGCATGCCGAAGCGCTGCGTGGTGCCCACGGCGATATCGGCGCCTTGCTCGCCGGGCGATGCGATGAGCGTCAGCGCCAGCAGGTCGGCCGCGACGACCAGCAGGCCGCCTTGTGCATGCACCGCGTCGGCGATCGCCTGCAGCGGGCGCACCACGCCGGTCACGCCGGGGTATTGCACCAGCGCGCCGAAGCATTCGGTCTTGCCGGCGTCCTCGGCCTTGCCGACCTGGACGGTGATGCCCAGCGGCTCGGCGCGCGTGCGCACGACTTCCAGCGTCTGCGGCAGCACGTCGTCGGCGACGAAGAAGATCTGGCTCTTGCTCTTGCCCATGCGCGCGGCCAGCGTCATGCCTTCGGCGGCGGCGGTGGCCTCGTCCAGCATCGACGCGTTGGCGATGGCCAGGCCGGTCAGGTCGCAGACCATGGTCTGGAAGTTGACCAGCGCTTCCATGCGGCCTTGCGAGATCTCGGCCTGGTAGGGCGTGTAGGCGGTGTACCAGGCGGGGTTCTCGAGGATGTTGCGCAGGATCACGCCCGGCGTGATCGTGCCGTGGTAGCCCTGGCCGATGAAGCTCTTCAGGATCTGGTTCTTGCCCGCGATGGCCTTGAGCTCGGCCAGCGCCTGCGACTCGGTCACGGCGTCCGGCAGGTCCATCTTCGCGGCGCGCTTGATGGCGGCCGGGACGATGGCGTCGATCAGCGCGGCGCGCGACGCGGCGCCGATGGCCGAGAGCATCAGCGTCTCGTCATGGGCGTCGGGACCGATGTGACGGGCGTGGAACTCGGCAGCGTTTTCAAGTTCGGCGAACGAGGGCAGGGCGGACATGGCGGGGCGATCCTGGAGAGAAGAATTCATTGCCGCAGGGCCCGAGGGGCCCTGCGTGCATCGCTCAAGCGATTAGCTGTTCTTGACCAGCTCGTCGTAAGCCGTCGTGTCCATCAGGGCATCCAGCTCCGACGGATCCGACAGCTTGACCTTGAAGAACCAGCCCGTCTTCAGCGGATCGGTGTTGGCCAGCGACGGGTCGGCGCGCAGCGCCTCGTTGACTTCGACGATCTCGCCGGACACCGGCGCGTAGACGTCGGCGGCGGCCTTGACCGACTCGACCACGCCGGCCACTTCCTTGGCGGCGAAGGACTTGCCGACGTCCGGCAGGTCCACGAACACGACGTCGCCCAGCGCGTCCTGCGCGTGGACCGTGATGCCCACGGTGGCGATGCCGTCGGTGGTATCGACCCACTCATGGTCGGGCGTGTACTTGATGCTCATGGAGAGGCTCCGTGCGTCGGAAAGTTGAAAGGGGAATCTCGAGGGTGAGCTCGAGGGAATCGAAGGACGTGTGACCCGGGATTGCGGATCAGCCGCGGAAGTATCCGTTGGGCGTGAACGGCGTGGAAGAGACCGTCATCGGGGTGCGCTTGCCGCGGACCTCGGCGAACAGCTCGGTGCCCAGCGCGGCGTAGGGCGTCTGCACATAGGCCAGCGCCACCGGCTTGCCCACTGTCGGGCCCAGCGTGCCGCTGGTGACGACGCCGATCTCCAGACCGTCCGCGTTGACGAGCTTCGCGCCTTCGCGCACGGGCATGCGCTCCGAACTGACCAGACCCACGCGCTTGCGCGCGGGGCCTTCGGCGAACTGCCTGTCGATGACCGCGGCGCCCGGATAGCCGCCCGCGCGGGCGCCGCCGGCGCGACGCACCTTCTGGATCGCCCAGGTCAGCGAGGCTTCGATGGGGGTCGTCGTCGTGTCGATGTCGTGGCCGTACAGGCACAGGCCGGCTTCCAGGCGCAGCGAGTCGCGCGCGCCCAGGCCGATGGGCATCACTTCCGGCTGGGCCAGCAGCTTGCGGGCCAGTTCCACCGAACGGTCGGCGGGGACCGAGATCTCGTAGCCGTCCTCACCGGTGTAGCCCGAGCGGGTCACGAAGGTCGGGATGCCGTCCAGCTCGAAGAAGCCGCCGGTCATGAAGACGAGCTTGGCCACCTCGGCGTTCAGGCGCGACAGCGCGGTGACGGCCTGCGGGCCCTGCAGCGCCAGCAGCGCCTGGTCCGGCAGCGGGCGCACCTCGCAGCGGCCCGACAGGTGCTTGCGCATGTGCGCGATGTCCTGGTCGCGGCAGCCGGCGTTGACCACGACGAACAGGCCGTCCGTGCGGCGCGCGACCATCAGGTCGTCGAGGATGCCGCCGTCGTCGGCGGTGAAGAGCGCGTAGCGCTGCTTGAACATCCCGAGGTCGACGATGTCGACCGGCACCAGCGTTTCCAGCGCCGCGGCGGCGTCGTCGCCGACCAGCAGCACCTGGCCCATGTGCGACACGTCGAACAGGCCGGCCTGGGCTCGCGCATGCTTGTGTTCGGCCATCACGCCGGCGGGGTACTGGACCGGCATGTCGTAGCCGGCGAAGGGCACCATCTTGGCGCCGAGTTCGACGTGCAGCGCGTGCAGCGGGGTCTTGTGCAGGGGGGCGTTCAAGGACTGATCAGCGGACATGTCTCGCTCCGAGGGCATTCGTCATGACCACCCCGACTGTGAACCGGTCACGTCAAGGTGGGGGAGATGCCCTCGCTGTCCGCTTTACCTGAGAGATTGGCCGTCGGCGGTTGACCGGCGGCTTGCCCCTTCGGTGGACGGGCTCGACCCAAAGGGTCCGCCCCGCCTCTCTCCAGTGAGGACGCCCGATGTCTCGAGCGTTTCGTCAGTCCTTTTGCCTGAGCGTTCGCAGCGTGGGATCACCTGTGCCACTGCGCCTTCGGCGGCTCCCGCGAGGGAGCTCTCTCCTGACAGGCGCGCATTGTAGTCATGGAATCGGTCCGCCTCGCGACCGTCTGGTTTGCAGGTGCTCCGCGCCGTCATCTGCACACAGGGGGAACGGCCCGATGGACGGGCAGGAATGGAAACCCTCGACATGCCGGTCATCTCATCGATCTTTTCGTTGTTCACGCGTTGCCTGGGCCTCGATGCCAAGGCCGACAGCCACGACCTGAAGTCTGCCTGGAGCGCCGCGAGGCGGGAGGGACCGGCGCCGGGCAGCAAGGAGGCGTCCGAGCGCCGGCGACTGCTGTCCCTGGGCGTGGCGGCCTGGCGGGCCGGACTGAGGCCGGTGGCCGGGCTGGAGCCCGGATCCCGATCCGGCGTGTTGCGCCGCCCCGGCGATCCCTGGGCCATCGCCGCCGGACCCGGCGCGGGGCAGGACGGCGATCTGCTCGTGCGTCTGGCCGACGCGGTGCTGAACCAGGGGATCGGCGGCGTGGCGGTGCCGGTCCGCCAGGAACCCGATCCGAGGGTGGCGCCGGGGCACCGCTCGCTGGTCGAGCGCCTGCTCGGCGGGCCGTGCTCGGTGGACCGGGAGCTCACGGGCCATGGCCGGTTGCGGATCCGGACAGGGCCGCTGCCGGCGCCGCCGGGCCAGTTGCCGCGTGGGATCGAACTGACGATCGAGGTGGACGGTGAACTGCGCAGCAGGAAGTCCCTCTCCGTGCATGCGCTGCCGACCGGCAAGGCGGTCCGGTTCGCGAGCGGCCTGCGGGACGCCATCGCGCTGGCCAGGCGATGCCGCTCGCCGCGCGAGGACGCCGAGGACCATGACGGCCTGGCCGTGATCCATGAGCGCCAGCGGGACCTCGTCCAGATCCGCTGCGTGATCGAGCAGCTGCGTGCGGGGACATCGCCCAAGGAGGCGGGGGCAGGCTTTGCCGCCCGGCGCCGGAGAACGCCCTCGCCGGCGAAGGATCTGCCGCTGCCGCCGCCCCCACCGCTCCCGATCGCGCCGTCGCGCGACTGGCGTGCGCCCGCGGTCCTCGAGGCCGGCCCCGTGCGACGGCGCCCCGCGGACGCCTGACCGGCCGCTCGCGGCCGCGGTCGCCTCGGCGCGCGTGCACAATCGTGCCCATGCGACTCCTGCTGGTGGAAGACGACCTGATGATCGGCGAGCAGCTGCTCGAGCTGCTGCGTGCCGAGGGTTACGCCGTGGACTGGGTGCGTGACGGCGAGATCGCCGACACCGCGCTGCAATCCCAGACCTACGACCTGGTGATCCTGGACCTGGGCCTGCCCAGGCGCGACGGCATGAGCGTGCTGCAGGCGCTGCGCGGCCGCAAGCAGGCGGTGCCGGTGCTGATCGCCACCGCGCGCGACGCGACCGCCCAGCGCGTGGCCGGGCTGGACGCCGGCGCGGACGACTACGTGCTCAAGCCCTTCGAGCTCGACGAGCTCCTGGCCCGCATCCGCGCGCTGCTGCGCCGTGCCGCCGGCCGCGCGGAGCCGGTCTACGAGCACATGGGCGTCAGCATCAATCCCGCCACGCGCGAGGTCACCGCCAACGGCCATCCGGTCACGCTGTCGCAGCGCGAGTGGGCGGTGCTGGAGCCGCTGCTCGCCCGTCCGGGCATGGTGCTCTCGCGCCAGCAGCTCGAGGAGAAGCTCTACGGCTGGAAGGACGAGATCAGCAGCAACGCCGTCGAGGTCTACATCCACGGCCTGCGCAAGAAGCTCGGCGCGGAACTGATCCAGAACGTGCGCGGCGTGGGCTATCGCGTGCCCAAGGAATGAAGGCGGACGTGAAGGCGGACGTGAATGCGGACATGAAGGCGGACGCGAATGGCGGCGTGAAGGCGGACGCCGGCTCCGGCGCGGGCCGCCGCGGCCGGCTGGCGCTGCTGCCGCGATCGCTGCGCTACCGCCTGCTGCTGTTCCTGCTGGGCGCGGTGCTGACCGGCGCGCTCGCGCAGGGCATGAGCGCCTACCGCAACGCGCTGATGGAGACCGACGAGATCTTCGACTACCAGATGCAGCAGGTGGCGCTGTCGCTGCGCGCGGGCATGGGCACGGGGCTGCCGCTGCCGCTCGGCGAGGAGCAGAGCATCGACCTGATCGTGCAGGTCTGGGGCCTGGACGGCACGCCGCTGTACCGCTCGGCCGGACCGGACTGGCTGCCGCAGCGCGCGGTGCTGGGCTTCTCCAACGTCGCGCTGCGCGGCAAGCGTTATCGCGTCTTCGCGGTGCAGGGGCGCTTCCAGGTCGTGCAGGTGGCGCAGGACATCGCCGTGCGCCAGCGCATGGCCGGACAGCTGGCCTGGCGCACCGTGCTGCCCACCGCGCTGATGCTGCCGATGCTGGCGCTGGTCGTGTGGTGGGTGGTGTCGCACTCGCTGGCGCCGCTGGAGCGGGTGCGCCAGCAACTGTCGCGCCGCGCCGCGCAAGACCTGGCCCCGGTCGACGAGGAGGACCTGCCGGCCGAGGTCCAGCCGCTGGTCACCGAGCTCAACGCGCTGCTGGACCGGGTGCGCCAGGCCTTCGAGCAGCAGCAGCACTTCGTCGCCGATGCCGCGCACGAGCTGCGTTCGCCGCTGGCCGCGCTGAAGCTCCAGCTGCAGTCGCTGCGCCGCGCGCCGGACGAGGGCGCGCGCGTCCAGGCGCTGGAGAAACTCGGCCTGGGCATCGACCGGGCGTCCCACCTCATCGAGCAACTGCTGGCACTGGCCCGCCAGGACAGCGCCAAGGCACAGGCGCCGGCGCAGCCGATCGCGCTGGACGTGCTGTGCCGCGATGCCGTCATCGACGGCGCGACGCTGGCGCAGGCGCGCGGCATCGACCTCGGCATGGAGCGCTGCGACGCGGTGCTGGTCGACGGCCATCGCGAGGCACTGACGATGCTGCTGCGCAACCTGCTGGACAACGGCATCAAGTACGGCCGCGGCCGCGTGGACCTGAGCCTGGAGCGCAGCGGCGGCCAGGCCTTGCTGGTGGTCGAGGACGACGGCCCCGGCATTCCCGACGCGGAGCGCGGGCGCGTGTTCGACCGCTTCTACCGGTCCGAATCGCAGGCGCAGCAGGCGCCGGGCAGCGGGCTCGGACTGGCGCTGGTGCGCAGCATCGCCGACGACCACGGCGCCACGCTGCGGCTGGGGCACAGCACCGCGCTGGGCGGACTGCGCGTCGAGCTGGCGATGCCGCTCTCCCGCGCGCCGCTGGCCGCGTCCCCGCCTCCGTCCGGATTGCCGCCGGGGCCGCCGCCCGGGCTGCTGCCGCCTTCATCGCCGCCGCCCGCCTGACCGGCAGCGGCATGGGCATCCGCATCCGCATCCGTATGGCCACCACGCGTGCCCGATCGCGCGCCAGCGCCGGACGCGATGTCGCGAGGGAACCGGGTGTCTTCCCGCTCCCACCCATGAAGGACCTCAACGCTTCGCGAAAGGTCTCTCATGCTCATTCCGTCCGCTGGATTCGCCTCGACGCGTTTCCTCTCCGCGTTGAAGTCGCCTGAGTCCTGGCCCGCAGCCGAAACGCCCCAAACGTCCCGAACGTCCCGAACGTCCCAAACGCCTGACCCGCATGGTCGGATCGCGCCCGGCGGCGAGCGCCCGCGCGGCCATGACGCCAACGCACCCGCGCGGCCTCGTCCGAGGGGCGCGAGCCTGCGCAAGTCCCAGTTGAGCACCCCCCGGGCCTCGCCGCCGCACGACACGCCGGTGGCCGTGGGGCCGACGACTCTGGCGGCGGTTCCGCGCGCTTGCACGTCGCGGCAGGAAGCGCAGAAAGCGCAGGAAGCTGAGGACACGGCGTGGACGGCCCGGTTGCTGACGCCCTGGCGCCAGACCGCCATCCGCAGCCTCACCGCGCGCATGACGGCGCCCACCGGGGTGAAAGGCTGGTTGCGGCGGGTCTTCGGGCCGAAGCACAGGGCCGTGGAGCCGCTGGCGATGTCGCTGGTCGCGCCCGTGCTCGATGAGCTGCCCAAGCACTGGGCACCCGCTCGGCGACGCGAGGTCGGCGCCAGGCTCTGCGGGGACTGGATGCAGGCCGCCTTCGACGGCCTGGACGACGCGGGTCGACGCCGATGGGCCCGACGCGTGAGCGGCGGCGACGGCTCGTTCCAGGACACGCTGAAACGCCATGAGCAGCTGTGCGCCGGGATCACCCAGCAGAACGCGTGCTGGCGGGGCAACGAGCGGCTGCTGGTCACGCTGCAGGTGCTCGGCGCCATGCGCGACACGGCATCGTCGACGGGCCGCTGAAAACGGCACCGGAAGGGCGCCTGCCGCGGATTAAGAGCGACCTAAGCCAAGCTGCTCAAACTTCAAGCCATCGAGTCGGCGCCAAGGCGTCCCGCACTGGTCGCCGACTCCCAGTGAATCTGGAGGTTCAGATGGCTCAAGTGGAGAAGATGATTCCGGTGAAGAAACTCGTGTGGGCGCTGGC
Organism: Mitsuaria sp. MSU3D; assembly: GCF_056867975.1. Lineage (NCBI taxonomy): Bacteria > Pseudomonadati > Pseudomonadota > Betaproteobacteria > Burkholderiales > Sphaerotilaceae > Roseateles > Mitsuaria sp. MSU3D. Next base: position 931,203 of record NZ_CP200314.1, read on the forward strand.
CGCGGCTGGCGTGCTGGGGGCCGCGGGCGGTGCGCTCGCGATGCGCAATGCGAAGCTGATGCCGGTCGCGCAGACCTCGGCGCCGGCGTCGACCGACGGTGTCTCGACGTCGAACGGCGACACCCAGGTGGCCGCGGCCACGACGCCGCTGGCGAATGCCGCCGCGCCGGCCGGGAACTTCACGTCGCCGCCCGCGGGCATGCCCGACTTCGCGCAGATCGCCGCGGCGCAGGGCCCGGCGGTCGTCAACATCAGCGTGTCGGGCACGGTCAAGACGCGGGCCGCGCGTGCGCCGCAGATCGATCCCGACGATCCCTTCTACGAATTCTTCCGCCGCTTCGGCGTGCCCGGCATGCCCGGCGGCCCCAACGGCGGCGGTGAAGGCGGCGGCAGTCGCGAGATCCGCGGCCAGGGCTCCGGCTTCATCGTCAGCGCCGACGGCGTGATCCTGACCAATGCCCACGTCGTGCAGGACGCGCAGGAAGTGGTCGTCAAGCTGACCGACCGTCGCGAGTACCGCGCCAAGGTCCTGGGCAGCGACAAGTCGACCGACGTCGCCGTCCTGAAGATCGAAGCCAAGAACCTGCCCACCGTCCGCCTGGGCGCGACCAAGGACCTGCGCGTGGGCGAATGGGTGCTGGCGATCGGCTCGCCGTTCGGTTTCGAGAACAGCGTCAGCGCCGGCGTGATCAGCGCCAAGGGCCGCTCGCTGGGCCCGGACGAGAGCCGCGTGCCGTTCCTGCAGACGGACGTCGCGATCAACCCCGGCAACTCCGGCGGCCCGCTGTTCAACGCGCGGGGCGAGGTGGTCGGCATCAACTCGCAGATCTACAGCGCGTCGGGCGGCTACCAGGGCCTGTCGTTCGCCATTCCGGTGGAGGTCGCCAACAAGGTCCGCCAGCAGATCGAGAAGGGCGGCAAGGTGCAGCACGCCAAGCTCGGCGTGATGGTGCAGGAGGTCAACCAGGGCTTCGCCGACTCCTTCAAGCTGGACCGCCCGGAGGGCGCGCTGGTCGCCAACGTCGAGGATGACGGCCCGGCCGCCAAGGCCGGCCTGCGCTCGGGCGACGTGATCCTCGGTTTCAAGGGGCAGCGCATCGTGTCCAGCGGAGATCTCCCGGCGCTGGTGGACCAGTCGCTGCCCGGCGACAAGGTCGACATCGAGGTCTGGCGCGGCGGCAAGCGCGAAACGATCACCGCCACCCTCGGCGATGCGAACGAGAAGGGCGCCAAGCTGGCCAAGGTCGGCGGCGGCGATGCGGACGCCGATCACGCCAAGCTGGGCCTGGCCCTGCGCCCGCTGCAGCCCGAGGAGCGCCGCCAGCTCGGCACCCGCGACGGCCTGCTGATCCAGGAAGTGGGCGAGGGCAGCGCCGCGGCGCGTGCCGGCGTGCGTCCCGGCGACGTGCTGCTGGCGGTCAACGGCACGCCGGTGCAATCGCTCGATCAGGTCCGCAGCGCGGTCAAGGGCGCGGAGAAGTCGGTCGCCCTGCTGGTGCAGCGCGGCGGCGACAAGATCTTCGTGCCGGTGCGCATCGGCTGACGCGCGGCGTCTCCCTCTTTCCCGGTCCCCAACCAACCGCTGCCTGTGGCGGTTGCTCCGTAGGGCCCGCGCGTGGTGGCGCGGGCCCTTTTTTTCGCGCATCATGCGCGGCATGTCGTCGTCCCCCTCCCCGTCGTCCCCCTCCCCGTCGTCCCCCTCCCCGTCGTCCCCCTCCCCGTCGTCTTCCAGCACCGAACCTCTCGCTCCTTCCGCCGCGCGCGAGCGCAGCGGCCGGGCCGTCGATGCGTTCATCGAATCGCTCTGGATCGAGGAAGGCCTGTCGCGCAACACGCAGTTGGCCTACCGGCGCGACCTGCAGCTGCTCGCCGACTGGCTGGCCACGCAACGGGACCGGACGCTCGACCAGGTCGAGGAACTCGACCTGATGGGCTACGCCGCGGCGCGGCATGACGGCGGCAAGGCCAGTTCGGCGAACCGGCGGCTGTCCGTCTTCAAGCGCTATTTCCGCTGGGCGCTGCGGGAGCGCCGCATCGAGCGCGACCCCACGCTCAAGCTGATCACCGCCAAGCAGCCGATGCGCGTGCCCAAGACGCTGTCGCAGCAGCAGGTCGAGGCGCTGCTCGACGCGCCCGACGTGGGCACCGCGCAGGGCCTGCGCGACCGGGCGATGCTGGAGCTGATGTACGCCAGCGGGCTGCGCGTGACCGAGCTGGTGACGCTCAAGAGCGTGCACGTGGGGCTGCGCGAGGCCGTGCTGCGCGTGACCGGCAAGGGCGACAAGGAACGGATGGTGCCGTTCGGCGAGGAGGCGCACACCTGGCTGATGCGCTATCTGCGGGAAGGGCGGCCGCAACTGCTCGGCATGCGCGGCACCGACGACCTCTTCCTCAGCCGCTTCGGCCAGGCCATGACGCGGGAGAGCTTCTGGCGCATCGTCAAGAAGTACGCGCTCATCGCGGGGATCACGAGCCCGATCTCGCCACACACGCTGCGGCATGCATTTGCCACCCACCTGCTCAACCATGGCGCGGATCTGCGGGCGGTCCAGCTGTTGCTGGGCCATGCGGACCTGTCGACCACGCAGATCTACACACATGTGGCGCGGGAGCGCCTCAAGGCCTTGCACGCGGCGCATCACCCGAGGGGATGAGGGAGCGCGGGCGGGGCGCGCCGAACCGTGTTGGACGGTGACCGCACCAAACGGCTATCCACGCTTCCCTGGATCGTTGGCCAGGCCCGTTTCGAGGCCTTGCCCCGCGCGATTCTCCCGCCCCATGTTCGAAAACACGCTCTTCCATTCCTCCTTCGCCTCCGCTGTCGGCTGGGGCGGCGCCATGCATGCGCCGTCGTTCGGTGGAGCCTCGATGGCGGGCGTCGCGTCCGTGTGGCCGCCCGTGGCGCACGGGGTTCATGTGGCCCACCTGCTGCCGTTGGCGGCCTGCGCGGTCGGCCATCCGCTGCACGGCGTGATCGCGCCGATCCTGAATGCGGCGCTGCACGAGATCTCCCGGTACATGCCGCCCGTCTTGCAAGCCGCGGCGCCTCCCGCGGCCTTTGGTGCCCCGATCCGGTACGTGCCGTACCCCGCGCCGGCACCCAGCGCGCCGCGACCGCCGCAACCGCAGTCCGGCGCTCCTGTGCGCAGCGGCCCGGCGCCGCAAGCCGGCCCGGACCTCCAGCGCGCCGCTTCACCGGCACGCGCGGCGACAGTGCCTGCCCCGTCGTCGCCGCCGACGCCCATCGATCCCCATGCCTTCCTCGGCGTGCTGCAGGCCCTGGACGAACAGGACGTGTCCGATGTGATGCTGCTGCATCCGGGGCCTGGTGAGCCGATCTCTCCATTCTTCGAGCAACTCAAGCATCCGGGGCAGTCGATCGTCTGCAGCCTGCAGACCGACGACGGCGGCGAAGCGCGCGCGAGTGCGTATCGCCTGGACGGCATGGAACCGGACGGCAGTTGGCTGTTGCAGGTGGACATCCAGCTCCCCGGGGAGCCCGTGGAGTCGCGGCTGATGCGCATGCATGACGTGCAGGCCCAGCCGCGGGATCCGGAGGCGTTTCAGCTGGACGTGGCCCGCGCTCGCGACGCCGTCGCGACGAGGCAGGAGACGCTCGGCGACGTCAGCGGCCTGGCGGTGATCTGCGCGGACGGCGCGACGGCTTCCGGTGCGGCGATCACGCTGATGAACCAGATGGAATCGCTGGATCGCCACCGCCAGGAGGCGGATGAGCTGCAGCAGCCAGGGCCCAGCCTGGAACACTTCCAGCAAGAGCAGCGCCGATTCATTCAGGAGGCGCGGGACCGGCATGGCGAGGCCTTTGCGCAAGGGCTGGATCGTCAGCTCAGCCAGGCCTGCGAGCGCGTGTACGCGCAATCACCTGCGCCCGCACCTGCAGCCGCACCGCCAGCACCGGCACCGGCACCGGCACCGGCACCTGCGCCCGCACCCATGCCTGCACCTGCACCTGCACCTGCGCCCGCGCCCGCACCCGCACCTGCACCTGCACCCGCACCTGCACCTGCACCTGCACCTGCACCTGTGCCCGCACCTGCACCTGCACCTGTGCCCGCACCGGCACCGGCACCGATGTCCGGGGCCGAGTCATCGCTGCTGGACGAGCCGATTCCCGCCAACACCGCTTTGCATCGGCCCTTGATGCCCACCCCGGCGATCACGAACGCCGAGGTCCACCGAATGTTCGCCCAGTTGCCGGCAGTGGCCACCCATGATCCCGAGGTCGACGATCGCAAAGCTGCCGACCTGAAGGAACGCAAGATCATGGACGCCATGGCCCGCCTGCCGAAGGCGTTCGCCGCGCTGCCGCGGTCCGCTTCCGCCCCGGACCTTCTGCAGACCTCGAGGAATGCTGAAGCGGCGACCACGCTGGCGATGGCACTGACGCAGGCGCGCGCCGCCAGCGAAGCCAACCTGCTGGCGACCTCGCGCGAACGACCCCTTCAGAATTCGATGGGAGCGCTGTTCCGGGAGATCGACAGTTCCCTGGGCATTGCTCAGAAGTTGAAGCGTCTCCTGCCGTTCCGCAATGGGGAGGCCCGATTGGCGGATCAGATCGCGGACCGGATGATGCTGGTCGTCGACCAGCTCCGTCACGTGCATCAGAAGCTCGAAGCGACCGGTGCCGGCGGTAGCGGTGTCGGGGAGGCCGAATTCATTGCCCGGAACCTCTCCAAGGCCGCTGGTCGAGCATTCAATGAATTGACGCCGCCGATGCGGCTGCGACTCATCGATGCGTTCCATGACGATGGCGGTCAGCTGCCGGCGATCAAGGCCGCGCGCGATGACCGACTGCGGGAGATGATCCGCTTGGCCGACCCCGCGTCAGGCGTCCCCGCATCGCGCGACCCCAGCGGCGTGAGCGCGGAGTATCGAGTGGCCCAGCGCAAGCATGAAGCGTTGAACTACGCGATCGCGGCCCTGGAATTCGCCGTGCCGTCGAAGCAGAACGCGCCTACTTGACCGGCAGCCCCGCCGGCGGCTTGATCTCCTCCAGGCAGATCATCGAGCGCACGTCGGCGACGCCGTCCAGCTGCATCAGCTTGTCGGTCAGGAACTTGGACAGCGCCTGCAGGTCCCGCGCGACCACCTTCAGCAGGTAGTCCGAGTCCCCCGACACGGTGTGGCACTCCAGGATCTCGGGGAAGTCGCGGATCAGCGACTCGATCTCCCGCACGCGGACGAAGGCCTGCGCGGTGATGTTCAGGCTGACGTAGGCGGTGACGCTCAGCCCCAGCGCGAGCGGGGCGACATCGGCGCGGTAGCCGCGCAGCACGCCGCGTTCCTCCAGCGCGCGCACGCGGCGGAAGCACTGCGGCGCCGACAGGTGGACCTGAGTCGCCAGATCGACGTTGGACATCCGGCCGTCGCGCTGCAGCGCCTCCAGGATCCGCAGGTCGATCGCATCCAGCACGACCGGACCGGTGGGCCGGGCAGGGGCGGTCTTCTTGTCCATCCTGTCGTTCATCTTGTTCATCATCGAGGTCAGGGCGAGGAATCCTTGCGATTCTATGGAGTCGGATGAACGAAGCGTGCGTGGCGGCGCGCCAACGCCCAGTCGCCCGCGGGGCGCCATCGGCGAGAATCCCGCCCCATGGATCACAGTTTTCTCTCCGCCCTCATCCTGCTGCTGCTGGTGCTCGACCCACTGGGCAGCCTGCCGATCTTCATCCCCATCATGCGGGCCGTGCCGCGCGAGCGCCGGCTCAAGGTCGCGCTGCGCGAAGTGACCATCGCCTTCGGCGTGCTGCTGGCCTTCATGTTCCTGGGCGAGGGCTTCCTGCGGCTGATGCACCTGTCCGAGCGTTCGCTCGAGGTGGCCGGCGGCGTGATCCTGATCATCATCGCGATCCGGATGATCTTCAGCCACGCCGGCGAATCCGCCTACGGCGTGGAGACCGGCCGCGAGCCGTTCATCTTCCCGCTGGCCGTGCCGCTGCTGGCCGGCCCGTCGGCGATGGCGACGGTGCTGCTGCTGGCCTCGCGCCAGCCGGACCGCGTGGCCGAATGGATCGGCGCGCTGTTCACGGCGATGGTGATCTCGTTCCTCGCGCTGATTTTGGCGGACCGGATCCGCAAGCTGCTCGGCGACTCGGTCGTCTCGGCGATCGAGAAGTTGATGGGCCTGGTGCTGACCGCCATCGCGGTCGAGATGATCCTGTCCGGCCTGAAGCGCTACTTCGTCGGCGGCCTCTGATCCCCACGACTGACGCAGCACCGCTTTGGGCGCGCCGCGTCGTTGCAAATCCTCGCCATAGCGCCGCTATGGCTCCGGTTTGCGCCTAGCGGCGCATCCCAAACCGGCGCCGCGTCAGCCGCGGGGAGCCAGCGTTGTGGCGGACATCTCTTGCGCCGCCTTGGCCGCGGACGGGGAGCGGCGCCATTCGTCCGCCGTCATGCCGTAGACCGCGATGTCCGCGTCGTGCCAGCGCTGCAGCTCGCGGTAACTCATGCCGAGCTTCTTCATGATGTGGGCCGAGCCCTCGTTCGCCGGCTCGCAGACCGCGACGAGCTCGGGCGCCTGCAGCGTATCGAACGCGAAGGCCGCCATCCGGCGCGCCGCCTCCGAGCCATAACCCAGGCTCCAGCGGTCGCGGCGCAGGCGCCAGCCGATCTCGTGCGGGTTGGCCTTGTCGCCGCGCAAATGCTGGATGCAGCCAGCGCCGACGATCTCGCCGGTCCCGACCTCGAAGAAGGTCCACCAGCTGAAGCCCCACTCGGCCCAGCGCGCCTTGACCCGGTCGATCATGGCCTGCGTGTCCTCGAGCGTGTCGGGCTTGCCGGTGATGTAGCGCATCACCTCGGGGTCGCGGTTCATCTCGAACAGGCCCTGCAGGTGGGCGTCGGTCATCGGTTCCAGGCGGAGGCGGGCGGTGGTCAGGCAGGTCATCGCCCGACTGTACGGCGGCTCAGCGTGCATGGCTCCGGTCACCCCGCAGACGCTGCGGATCGGTCGCGGGTGATGTCTCCGCCGAAGTGCCGGCCGATGGCAGCTCCGAAGGCTGGCGCAGCGCCGACAGATCGATCTCGTCCGGCGGCAGCGCCCCGTTGAGCCAGCGGATCCGGCAACGTCCGGCGCGCTTGGATTCGAACATCGTCTGGTCCGCGCGGCTCATCAGCACCTCGGCGTCGACACCGTCGAGCGGGTAGTGCGCGACGCCGATGCTGCTGCCCACCTGCACCGTCGCGCCCGAGGAGAGCCGTACCGGTTCCAGGATCGCGCGCAGCAGCCGCTCGCAGGTGACGCGGCTCGCCTCGGGCGAGGGCAGGGGCGTCAGCAGCACGACGAACTCGTCGCCGCCGAGCCGCGCGGCCGTGTCGGTGGCGCGGATCGTCTCCGCGAGCCGCTGCGCCACGGCCTTCAGCACCTCGTCGCCCGCATCGTGGCCGTGCGCGTCGTTGACGGCCTTGAAGCCGTCCAGGTCCAGGTAGGCCACGGCCACCGACTGCTGCTGCCGTTGCGCCGCGGCCATCGACTGGCGCAGCCGGTCGGCGAGCAGCACGCGATTGGGCAGGCCGGTGAGCGCATCGTGGAAGGCGGCGCGCTCGACGCGGGCCTCGTAGGCCTTGCTCTGCGTGATGTCGACCATCATCCAGAGCGTGGTCTCCTCGTCGCGCTCGCCGGGCAGCGCGACGCCGTTGAGGTCCACCCAGACGAGGCTGCCGTCCTTGCGCCGCATCTGTTGCTGGCTGCGGTAGTGGCCGCCGCGCCGCAGCACCGGATAGGCGTTCTGGCCGAGCGCGGCGAAGGTGTCCTCGTCGACGTACAGCTCGCGCACCGGCAGCCCGAGCATCCCGTCCTTGCCGTAGCCGAAGAGCCGTTCCAGCGCGCCGTTCTTCCACACGATGCGACGGCCGCGCAGCTTGGCCATGGCGATGACCTCGGTGTCCAGCATCGCCTGCTGGTCCAGCGTCAGGCGGCGCAGGTCCTCGGTCATCGTGTCGGCCAGGGCTTGCGCGCGGGCGCGGCCGGCCGACAGCAGGTAGGTCGTCGCCGCCAGCAGCGTCGTCAGCACCAGGCCCAGCAACCCCGGCCCCCAGCCCGCGGCGTCGATGACGTCGCGCTCATAGGCCGTCGTCAGCGCGGCCTCTACGCGGAAGGCCCGGCCGGCGATCTCGACCTGACGCTCGACCGCGACGACGCGGTTGTCGAAACCGGCCCGCGCGGTCGGCGGGGTGTCGAGGGGCTGGATGCCGGTGACCGAATCCAGCAGCAGGTCCTCGGTCGCGCCGTGGTCGTCGACCAGCAGCCGGAAGTCCATCGGCGCCGCGGCCAGGCCCTCCTTGAGTCCGTGCAGGATCTCCTGCGCCACCAGCGGCGCGTAGAGCATGCCCAGCAAGGACTGTCGACGCTGGTCGGGCGTGACCGGATCCGCGCCGTCGCGGAAGACCGGCACCAGCAGCAGCATGCCGGGTCCGTGCGCCCGATCCTGCACCAGCGGCACCGGCGCGGACAGCGTGGCCTCGCCGGTGGCGATCGCCTGTTCGATGGCGCGGCGGCGGGTCGATTCCGACCCGAGGTCGAAGCCCCAGGCCGGATAGTTCTGCGACAGCGGCTCGATGTGGGCGACGACGAAGAGGTCCGGCGCGGCGTCGCCGAAACCGCGCACCGAGAACTGCGGCGCGCCGTCCGCCCGCTCGGCGGCGATGAACGCGGGCAGATCGGCGCGCATCACGCGCGGCACGAAGCCGAAGCCGCGCACTCCCGGAAATTCGCGCGCCAGATCGCGCGACTGCACGTAGGCGCGGAAGGCGTGGCGGTCGAGCCGGCCACGCAGCGCGGCGATCGTCCCGCGCGCGCCCTTGAGGCCGTAGACCGGTTGCATGAAGCGCTGGACGACGTCGCGCTGCAGGCGCTCCATCTGGGCATCGAGGACGCGATGCCCTTCGGCCACGACGCGGTTGCGGTTCCACAGCATCGCGCTGAGCGTCAGCGCCAGACCGGTCAGCAGCACGAGCAGCGCGCCGACGACCGCCGGCATCGGCAGGTCGCCGGGCGGCGGAGCGGCCGGTTCATTGAACGTGGAATCCCGCGAGTCTCCCGGATCTCGCGAACCTTGTTCTGGTGTGGTGTGCACGGGCAGGGCGGCAAGGCCGCGGGCGCTGGACACAGCCGTTGACTGTAGAGCAGGCGCGGACCGGTCGCACGCGTCCCTGCGGCGCGTCCGGATTCGTTACAACTGACGCGACGCACCGTGGCGCAAGCGCCTATCCTCCCCCGCTCAAGGGGGCGGCGCGCGGCTTGCTCCTGTGCTGCAATCGATCCTCATCTCCGGCGAAGGTGGGCGGCATGGCTCAAGACTCGGACAGGGGCCCCGGGGCCTGGTGGACTTCCCTGCGGCGGCGCTGGCTGGCGCGTCGCGAGCCTCCGGCGCGGATCGCCGCCGCCGACGAGGCGCAGTTGATGGACGACCTCAAACGCGAGGCCGCCCGTGCGCAGCGGCACCGCCACGACGGCGTGCTGATGCTGCTGGAACTCGACCCCTGGGCGCGACTGCAGCAGCAGCATGGCGAGGACTGCATCCAGGCATTGGATGAGCGCCTGGACCAGCTTGTGCGGCAACAGTTGCGCGGCGGGGACTGGTTGCTGCCCTTGCCGCGTGGCGTGTGGGCCGCGTACCTGCCGTGCACCGATCCGCTGGGCGCGCTGGATGCCGCGGACCGGGTGCGGGCCCGCGTGGCCACCCTCGACTACCGCTGGCAGGGGCAGGCGCTGCCCTTGAGCGCGAGCCTGGGCCTGGCCCATTGGCAGGACTGGCGGCGCGAGCCGCAGCAGGGCGCGGACCAACTGCTGCAGCAGGCCCGGCAGGCGCTGGCGCTGGCCCGCAGCGCCGGCTGCAACTGCGTGCGCGCCTACGCGGCGATCCCGTCGGGGCGCAGTCGCTACAGCGGCACGCGACCGGCCTAGCGCGGTGCTACAGCGGGACCCGTCCCGCGTAGCCCGTCATCTCCAGGTAGCCCCAGCCCAGCGTGCGGCCGGCCTCGTCGGCCACGCGCGCCACGCCTTCCCAGTACGGGAAGCCCGTGCTGCGGCGCGCGTCGATCTCCTGCGACGCGTACGCGGCCTCGACCAGGAACACGCCGCGCGGCGTGCGGATCCGCCAGCGGACCGGATAGGTCGCGAGGCTGACCGGGCTCTTCCAGAACGCCAGCGGCTCGAACTGGAGCTGCTGCTCGAAGTCGACCATGGCGCCGCCCGTCGCCGCGCGCCAGCTGCCGCCGGTCCAGATCCCCTTGCCGTCCTGCCCGCGCATCCGGAACAGCGTCAGCGACGCGCCGTCGTCGAGGTTCAAACCCAGCCAGTCCCAGCCGACCGCGCGGTCCGGCGCCGCGTCGGCGCCACGGCCAAGGTACTGGTTGCTCCATTCGTGATCCAGCCAGGCCCGGGCCCGCACATCGCGTGTGCCGTGCGTGCCGCCCTCGCGCAGCGCGAGCCGGCCGGTGCCCGACAACTGCGGCTCGCTGACGTAGCGGCTCGCCTGCTGCTCGCCCGGTCCCTTGCGCGACCAGCCGGCCCGGCCCTGCAGCAGCGGGGCCTGCGGCGCCTCCAGCGTCAGCTCGAGCGCGAAGCCGGCCTGTTCGCTCGCCATCAGCAGCGCGTATCGGCTGCGGCCGCCGGGAGTGCCGACACCGCCGGCGCCGCCGGGGGTGTCCACGCGACGCAACTGCCAGTTGCCCAGGCGCACGCGGGTGTCGTCGATCTCGGTCCGCGCGTTCGCGAAACCATGCCGCAGCACCTGCTGGTCGTGCAGCAGGCGCTGCCGGCCCAGGTCCGAGATCGCCGCATGGCCCAGCATCATCTGATCCGGCGCGAACGCCGACTGCAACGGACGCTTCAGATCGTTCCGGACCCGGAAGAAGGTGAGCTGGAAACCGAAGTCCGGCCGGGGACTGCCGTCGCCGTCCTTGCCGATCCTGGCTGCCGGCGCGGCCGCGGCCGAACCCGTGTACAGCACGCCCGTCACATACCACCACTCGACGCGCGTCTCGGGATGCGCGCCGTGGTCGCGGGGGAAATGCAGCGGTGCGGCGGACAAGCGCTCCGATGCCGATGCCGACGTCGGCCCCGACCCCGACCCTGACCCTGACCCTGACCCGGCGCCGGACTTCCGCGCCTGGGCGAACGACGCCTGAGGCGCCAGGGTCAGCGCCGAGAGTCCGAAACCGCCCAGCAGCGGGCGCCGTCCGATCATCACCAGTCCTCCCGCACGGCGCGCAGCGCCTCGCCGCTGCCGGCGCGCAGCGCACGCGCGCTGGCCCAGGCGGCGGTGGCGCCGGTGGCGAGCAGGCTGGCCACCAGCAGCGCCGCGACGCGCCAGCCGGGGATGGCCCAGTCCATGCTCCAGTGGAAACTCTGCGGGTTGAGCCGGAACACCAGCACCGCGCTGATGGCCAGCCCGACCAGCAGCCCCATGACCGCGCCGGCCAGGGCCTGCAGCAGCGTTTCGGCGAGCACCAGCCGGCGCAGCATCGCGCGCGTCAGGCCGAGGTGCAGCAGCAGGCCGAATTCGCGCCGCCGTGCCAGCAACTGCGCCGACAGGCTGGCCGCCACGCCGAACAGGCCCAGCCCCAGCCCCACCGCCTGCAGCCAGTAGGTGATCGCGAAGCTGCGGTCGAAGATCGCGAGCGAGAAGCGCCGCAGCTCGCCGGCCGAGGCGATCTCCAGCGACTCCGGCGCGCCGGAGCTGTCGCGCAGCGCCTGCTGCACGGCGATGGGATCGGCGCCGGCTTTCAGCCACAGCGCGAGCTCGGTGATCGCGGCGTCGCCGCTGAGCCGTTCCCAATCGCTTCGCTCCATCAGCACGGCGCCGCTCTGGCGGCTGTAGTCGCGCCAGATCGCCTTCACGCCGACCGGCAGCTGCCGTCCGTCGAGCCGGAGCATGAAGCGGTCGCCGGGGGCGAGGCGGAGCTCGTCGCGCATCGCCTCGTTGATGTAGACCGGCTGCAGGCCGTCGGGCAGCGTGGCGGCCTCGCCCTGCAGCGGCAGCCGGTGATCGAGCGGCCGCGCCAGCAGCGTCGTGCCGCCGGTCATGCCGCGCACCCGGATCCCGATCGAGCGCGTGCGCTGCGCCGCCACGCGCTCGACGCCCGGCAGCGCCGCCGCCGACGCCGCCAGTCCCGGCGGCATCGGCTGGCCCTGCTGGGCGCTGTCGCGGGCGGTCTGGCGCAGGTAGAGATCGGCGGGCAGCATGTCGCTCAGCCACTGGTCCAGGGAATTCCGGAAGCTCGCGACCATCACCAGCATGGCCACGGCGAGCGCCAGCGCGACCAGCACGCCCGCGATCAGGCGGCCCGCTTCACCCGCCTGGTCGCGGGCGCGTTCGACGGCCAGCAGCGGCAGCGCGCGCCGCGCCGCCCAGCCGCGCAGCAGGCCCGTGATCGCGCGCAGCACGAAGGGCACCGTGCCCAGCGCGCCGAGCAGCAGCGCGACCATCGCCGCATAGGTCCCGAGCGGCAGGCCGAAGACGGGGCGCATCCACGTCAGCGGCAAGGCGGCGGCCAGCAGCACCGGACCCATCCACCACCAGCGGCCGGCATCGCCGCCGCTGCCGAGTCCCTTGAGCACCTGCGCGACCGGCAGGCCGCGCAGCCGCGCCAGCGGCAGGGCGGCCGCGCCCAGGCTCACCAGCGGTCCCAGCGCGAGCAGGCCCGCGATCGAGGCGCCCGAGAGCTGCAGCTCGGGCCGTCCGCCGCTGAGCCCGGTCAGCCCGCTGCCGAGATCGCCGCCGAGCGCGTGCAGGCCCAGCTCGGCGAGTGCGACGGCCAGCCCCAGGCCCAGCACCGCGCCGGCGAGGCCAAGCGCCAGCGCCTCCGACACCAGCAGCGCCAGCCGCTGACGCGCGCTCATGCCGAGCACGCCCAGCAGTGCGAGTTGCGGCAGCCGCTGCGCCACCGACAGGCTGTGCACCGCGAAGACCATGAACGCGCCGACGAAGAGCGCCATCAGCGACAGCACGCCGAGATTGAGCCGGTAGGCGCGCGTGAGGCGGCGCGCCTCGTCGGCCTGCTGGCGGGCCTGGTCCTCGGGCGCATGGGCCTGGACGCCGGCGGGCCAGTTGGTCGGCACCGCGCGGTCCGGCGCCATGCGCAGCAGGATCGCGTCGAGCTGCCCGGGGCGGTGCAGCAGTTGCTGTGCCCAGGCGATGTCGACGATGACCAGCGGCTGCTGGCGGTCCGGCACGCGGCCGGCGACGGGGAGCGGGGCCGGTTCATCCGGGAGGTCGACGCGCAGGGTCCGGGGCAGGGGCGAGGGCCGCGAGGGCGACAAAGGCGGCGCGGAAGGCGCGGCAAGACCTGACCCCGAGGCGGGCAGGGATCCTGATGTGCCGTTGCCTGTGCCCGCGTTGGCCGTGGCGTCGAAGCCGAGTCTCGACCACGCCGCATCGCTGACCAGCAGCGCCGGCTCGCGCAGCGCGCGGCCGAGGTCCGCGCCGTCCAGTCGGGGGAACCATTGCGGATGGAAGGCGCCGAGCTGCACCAGGTCCAGCCCGATCAGCCGCACGCGCTGCCAGGATCCGTCGCGGCCCTGAAGCCGGATGCTGGCGTCGAGCCGGGGCGCGATCGCGGCGATGTCGTCGCGCGCGGCGAGCTCGCCGAAGTAGCGGTCGGACAGCGGCGCGGCGCCGGGCGCGGGGCTGAGTTCGGTATCGGCCACCGCGCTGCTCTGGCGCGCGGCGGATTCGAACTGCGCCAGCGCCGACGCGTTGATCCAGTGCACCGCGCCGGCCAGCGCCAGCCCCAGCGCGATCGTCAGCAGCGCCGCGAGCTGGCGGCCCCACTGCAGGCGCAGCGCCGGCCACGACAGCTGCCACCACCAGCCCCAGGCGCGGCGCAGGCCGGCGAGGGCGGAGGAGTTCACGCGCGCGTTCATCGCCGGCTCATCGTTGGCCCGTCGTGGGCGCAGGGCGGGGGTATCGCGGACTCATCGCCGGCTTCGGTGGTGTCGCGAGTTCATTGCGTGCTCATTGCGGGCTCATGCCTCGACGAGGTGCCCGTTCTCGAGCCGCAACCGCCGGTCCGCGTGTTCCGCCGCGTGCGCCGAGTGCGTCACCAGCAGGCAGGCCGCGTTCTGCTCGAGCAACTGCTGGCGCAGCAACCGCATGACCTGATCCGCATGCGCGGGATCGAGGTTGCCGGTGGGCTCGTCGGCCAGCACCAGCACGGGCCGGTGCACCAGCGCGCGGGCGATCGCGACGCGCTGCAGCTGTCCGCCGGACAACTGCCGCGGCAGGTGCCGGGCCTGCGCGGCGAGGCCGACCGCGTCGAGCATCTCGGCCACGCGCTTCGCGTCGGGCTTGCCCTGCAGCAACAAGGGCAGGGCCACGTTGTCGTGGACGTTCAGATGCGGCAGCACGTGGAAGGCCTGGAACACGAAACCCAGCTGTTCGCGGCGCAGCTGCGCCTGGCCGGATTCGTCCAGCGACAGGATGTCGCGCCCCAGCAGCACGACCTGACCCCGGTCCAGCGGCTCCAGCGCGGCCAGGCCGTTCAGCAGCGTGGACTTGCCGCTGCCGGATTCGCCGAGCAGCGCGAGCATTTCCCCGCGCTGCAGCGTCAGCGAGAGGTGCTCGAACAGCGTCTGCGCGCCGTAGCGCTTGGTCAGGCCGGTGGCCGTGAGGAGCGGGACATCCATCGTCGGAACCCTCTTCCAGATCGTCGTGGAGAAGCCGGAGGTCGATCGAGGGATTGTGGCGCCTGTCCCGGCGGGCGCCCGGTCAGATCGTGTCGACGTGTGCGATCAGCCGGTCGAGCGCGTCTGGCGCCTCGGCCGGCACGATGCGGCGCGCCGGCATGCTGCGCAGCCAGGTGATCTGGCGCTTGGCGAGCTGCCGCGTCGCCGCGGTGCCGAGTTCCTGCAGCGCCGCGAGGTCGGGCGCGGCCTCGTTCGCGTCGAGGAGTTCCCACGCCTGGCGGTAGCCGACGCAACGCATCGACGGCAGGCCGAGGTGCAGGTCGCCGCGCGCGCGCAGGCGGCGGACCTCGTCGATGAAGCCCTGTTCCAGCATGAGCGCGAAGCGCTGCCCGAGCCGCGCATGCAGCCAGGCGCGGGCCTCGTCCGAGGGTTCGAGCGAGATCAGCGGCCAGTCGACGCCCTGCGAGCGCTGGCGCTGGTAGAGCGCCGACATCGGCTCGCCGCTGAGCAGGCAGACCTCCAGCGCGCGCTGGATGCGCTGCGCGTCCAGCGGCGCCAGTCGCGCGGCGGTCTCGGGATCGAGCGTGGCCAGCCGCGCGTGCATCGCGGGCCAGCCGTCGCGCGCGGCCTCGGCGTCGAGTTGCGCCCGCAGCGCGGGGTCGGCCTGCGGCAGCTCCGACAGGCCGTCGAAGAGCGCCTTGAAGTACAGCATCGTGCCGCCCACGAGCAGCGGACGCGCGCCGCGCGACTGGATCTCCGGCACCAGTCGCATCGCATCGCGGACGAACTGCGCGGCGGAGTAGCTCGCCGTCGGCTCGAGGATGTCGATCAGGTGGTGCGGCACGGACGCGAGCTCGTCCGGCGTCGGCTTGGCCGTGCCGATGTCCATGCCGCGGTACACCAGCGCGGAGTCGACGCTGATGATCTCGACCGCTTGGCGGCGCGCGATCGCAAGCGCCGCGGCGGTCTTGCCGCAGCCCGTCGGGCCCGCGATGCAGAGCGGGGTCAGGTCGTGCCTCGCCGGGCGGTTGGCGTCGATCACGGCGTCGATCTCGGCGTCGATCACGGTATCGGGGCGGCGGAGGTCGCTCATGCGGGTCGGGGCGAGGGCTGGCCGTGCCGACGAACCAGCGTCCAGGCGCAGGTGGCGGTACACAGGCCCAGCACCATCATCGTGGCGGCGAGCAGCGTCACGGTGCCGTCGAGGCTGGCGCTGAGCCACGCGCCGACGGCGAAGGCGGCGAGCGCGATCGCGAAGCCTGACAGCGCCGCCGCCGCGCCGGCCTGACGCGGGAACGGCCCGACGGCGCCGGCCTGACCGCAGGGCTGGAGCACGCCGTGGCCGAGCATGATGCCGACGTGCGGGATCATCAGCGCCCACGGCGACGGCGACAGCACGAAGGCGGCCAGGCCCATGCCCAGCGCGCCCAGCGCGGTGAAGCACGCGCCGCGCGCGACGGTGTCGGCGATGCTCAGCGTGCGCAGCCAGCGGCGGCAGATCAGCGTGCCGGTGACGTAGAGCGCGGCGCCGCCCGCGACGAGCGCGCCGTAGGCGTGGTGGCGCAGGCCCAGGACCTCGATGAACACGAAGCTGGAGCCGGCGAGGAAGGCGTACAGCGTCGCGTAGGCGAGCGCGGTGAGCAGCGCGTAGGCGCGGAAGGTCGGGTTCGAGAGCACGGTCCGCCAGTTGGCGACGAGACCCGAGGGACGCAGCGCGGCGGGGTCGGGACGAGGCAGGCTTTCGGGGACGCGCAGCGCGATCAGCGCCAGCGTCGCGGCGCCGAAGACGGCGGTCGCCAGGATCGCCCAGCGCCAGCCGAGACCGGCCGCGAGCACGCCGCCGATCAGCGGCGAGGCCAGCGCGATGACGCCGAGCCCGGACAGCGCCTTGGCCATCATCCGTGCGCCTTCCTGGGGCTCGAACCAGTCGCGCAGCATCGCCCGCGCGACGACGACCGACGCCGCCAGGCCCAGACCCTGCAGCGCGCGGCAGGCGACGAGGCCCTCGATCGTCGAGGCCAGCGCCGCGCCGATCGCGGCGACGACGTACAGCGACAGCCCGCCCAGCAGCACCGGCCGCCGGCCGAAGCGATCGCCCAGCGGGCCCAGCACCAGTTGGGAGAGTCCGAACGCGAGCATCAGCGCGGACAGCGTCAGCTGCGTCGCACCCATGCCCGCCTGCAGGTCGGCGCGCAGGCCGGGCAGGGCGGGCAGATAGAGGTCGGTCGTGACCGGCTGCAGCCCCAGCAGCATCGCCAGCGCGACGACCTGCAGCGCGGGCGCGGGGCTCGCGCCGCGGTCAGCCGCCGCCGGCGACGGAACGCTCAAAAGCGCTCCCAGGGCGCGAGGTAGCGCCACTGTCCTGGCGGGAGCTGACCCAGCGGGATGCGGCCGATGCGCACGCGCTTCAGGCCCAGCACCTTCAGCCCGACCAGTTCGCACATCCGGCGGATCTGGCGCTTGCGGCCCTCGCGCAGGACGAAGCGCAGCTGGTCCTCGTTGGCCCAGCTCACCTTGGCGGGCTTCAACTGCACGCCGTCCAGTTCCAGACCGTGGATCAGCATCGCGACCGCGCGCGGGTCGAGCGCGTGCTGCGGGGCCTGCTCCGGATCGCCGTTCTCGATGGCGACGCGGACCAAGTACTCCTTCTCGACGTCGGAGTCCTCGCCGATCAGGTGGCGCGCGATGCGACCGTCCTGCGTCAGCACCAGCAGGCCGGTGGAGTCGATGTCCAGGCGCCCCGCCGGCGCGAGGCCGCGGCCGTGGCCCGGCGCCCAGTGGATCTTGGACGGATCCTCGCCCCAATGGGTGTCGGCCTTGACCAGCACCGAGGCGGGCTCGTAGCCGTCCTCGGCCTGGCCGGAGACGTAGCCGATCGGCTTGTTCAGCAGGATGGTCACGCGCTGCGCCTGCTGTTCGCGGGCGGCGGGGTCGACCTCGATCTTCGCGTCGGGGCCGACGCGCTGGCCGAGCGTCGCGAGCTGGCCGTCCACGGTCACCCAGCCGGATTCGATCCATTCATCGGCTTCGCGGCGCGAGGCCAGGCCGAGTTCGCTCATGCGCTTGGAGAGGCGCTCACCGGCATCCTGGTCGGCGAGGCGCACCGGCGCGGGCTGGCGCGGCGCGTCCGGCTGACGCGGACGGTCGGTGCGCTCGGCGCGCTCCTCGCGCTCGGCGCGGGCATGGACGTCGGACGGGTGGCCGGGATCGCGGTCGCCGTAAGGCGCGCGACGCGGGCGGTCGTCGCCGTAGCGGGCGCCCGGACCGGCGCCGGGGCCGTTCCCGTAGCGCGAGCCTTCGTTGCCGCGGCCATAGCGGTCGCCGCCCCGGTCGCCACCGCGATCATCGCGCGGGCGGTCCCCGTAGGAGCGGTTGCCTTGCGGGCGGTCCCCGTAAGGCCGGTCGCCCTGTGGACGATCGCCAGAGGGACGGTCGCCATAGGGACGGTCGCCATACGGCCGATCACCCCGGGGACGGTCGCCTTGTGGCCGGTCGCCATAGGCGCGGTCGCGTTGCGGGCGATCACCGTAGGGGCGATCTCCCTGAGGACGGTCGCCATAAGGACGATCCCCTTGCGGACGGTTGCCGTACGAGCGATCCCCCTGCGGCCGGTCGCCATAGGAACGGTCCCCCTGAGGGCGGTCCCCATACGGGCGGTCGCCTTGCGGACGATCCCCTTGAGGACGGGCGGGACGATCGCCGTAGCGGTCATCCCGGCGGGGACGGTCGCCGTCGAAGCGGGGGCGGTCATCCGAGCGCGGACGGTCGCCGTAGCCTCCGCCTTCGCGCGGTGGCCGGCCGCCGGGACCGCCGCGGCGGTCGTCGCGTCCCTGCGGGCCGCGGGTGTCCTGGCCGCGATCGTCACGTCGCGGGTCACGGCGCGGGTCACGTCGTTCACGGCCTTCCTCAGCCAGGCGCTTCTGGAACGCCGCCTCGCGTTCGGCGCGGTCGGTCTGGGCTTGTGCCAGCGTCGGGCGCGGCTTGTTGACGCCTTTTCCGCGCAGCGGCGCGCGGCGCGGCCCCTTGTCGTCCGCCGACTTGGCATCGGCCGGTTTGTTCTTGTTGAGTTTGAGCGTGGCCATGTCGGTACTGCTTCGGGGTGAATTGCGGGGATCCGCCGGAAAAAGAGGGGGAGCGCGGGAACGGACGACGGGCGGGCGCGTTGAGTCGCCCGGACTCAGCGCCCGCGCAGGAACAGCGCGTCGAGGTCGCGCAGGGTCAGTTGGCGCCAGGTCGGGCGCCCATGGTTGCATTGATCGGCGCGTTCCGTGCGTTCCATGTCGCGCAGCAGCGCATTCATCTCGTCGATCGTGAGCTGGCGATTGGCCCGCACCGCGCCGTGGCAGGCCATCGTGGCGAGGATCTCATGCTGCGCGCGCTCGATCGCATGGCTGGCGTCGAACTGTGCCAGTTCGGCCAGCACGCCGCGCGCGAGTTCGACGACATCGCCGCCGGCCAGCAGCGCCGGGCGTTCGCGCACCGCGAGCACCTTCGCCGACAGCGGGGAGATGTCGAGCCCCAGGCGCCGCAGCGTTTCGGACTGCGCCTCGGCGGTGGCGATCTCGGCCGGCGTCGCGGCGAAGGTCACCGGGATCAGCAGCGGCTGCGAGTCGATGCGGGTCTCGCCGAGCGCGGCCTTCAGGCGTTCGTAGACCACGCGCTCATGGGCCGCGTGCATGTCGATGATGATCAGGCCCTGCGCGTTCTCGGCCAGCACGTAGATGCCCTGGATCTGCGCGATCGCGCGACCCAGCGGCCATTCGCCGGCCTGGCTCGACGGCAGCGGGGCGGCGGGTGCGGCGCCCAGCGCCGACAGCGCGGAAGCCGAGGCCGGCGTGGTCGGCAGGCCGCTTCTGGGGCCGGAAGCGTAGAGCGCCTCGGCCTGTTCCAGCGCGAGCGCCGTCTGCGCGCGGGTCGGGATCGGGGCACGCCAGCCCTCGGGGCCGGCAAACCGGGCGGAGGGCGCGGTGTAGGGGGCCGGTGGCTCGTAGGCGAACTGGCTGGAAGCGGCGTCGCCCGCGGTCTGTCCGTCCGTGCCCGGTGCGATCGAGGTGCCCGGTGCACCGGCCATGCCGCCCTGTTCCCAGGCCGGCGTGCCGGTCCAGCGCTGGCGGCCCGGCGAGGCGGCGGGCTCGCCGGTCGTGGCGGGCGCCGCCGCGGTCGGCTGGCCTTCCTCGCTGCTGCGCGAGAGCGCGAGCGCGGCCACCACGGCGCGGCGCACCTGCTGGTGGATCTCGCGGCCGTCGCGGAAGCGGACCTCGATCTTGGTCGGATGGACGTTGACGTCGACCAGCTCGGGCTGGACGTCGATGAACAGCACGTAGCTCGGCTGGCGGTGGCCGTGCAGGACGTCGTCGAAGGCGGAGCGGATCGCGTGGGCGATCAGCTTGTCGCGCACGTAGCGGCCGTTGACGTAGACGTACTGCATGTCGGCGCGGCTGCGGGCGGCCTCGGGCAGGCCGATGCGACCGTGGATGCGCATCGGGCCGACCTCGGCGAACACCTCGCGGCTCTGCGCGATGAAGTCCTCGTTGAGGACTTCCGCGATCCGCTGCGGCAACGGGGAGGCGCGCCACTGGTCGACCAGCTTGCCCTCGTGCCAGACGGCGAAGCCGACGTCGGGCCGGGCCAGCGCGTGGCGGCGCAGCGCTTCGAGGCAATGGGCGAGCTCGGTGCTCTCGCTCTTCAGGAACTTGCGGCGGGCGGGCGTGTTGAAGAACAGCTCGCGGACTTCGACGGAAGTGCCTCTGGCGCGGGCGGCGGGGCTGAGCTCACCGGTGCGGGCTTCCAGGCGCCAGGCATGGGCGGCGCCGTCGTAGCGCGAGACCAGGGCCAGTTCGGCGATGGACGAGACGGCGGCGAGGGCTTCGCCGCGGAAGCCCATCGTCGCGACGGCCTCCAGGTCGTCCAGCGTGCCGATCTTGCTGGTGGCGTGGCGCTTGATGGCCAGGGGCAGCTCGCCGTCGGGGATGCCGTGGCCGTCGTCCTCGACGATGAGGCTGCGGATGCCGCCGGCGATCAGCTTGAGCTGGATCTGGCCGGCGCCGGCGTCCAGCGCGTTGTCCACCAGTTCGCGCACGACGGAGGCCGGGCGTTCGACGACCTCGCCGGCGGCGATCTGGGAGATCAGTTCATCGGGGAGTTCGCGGATCGCGCGCCGGCCCGCGGGGGCGGCGGTGTCGAATGCGGCCGCGGCGTTCGCCGTCGGGGCGAGGGTGTCGTCCATGGGGGCGATTGTAGAAGGTGGCGCGGTTCCGGGGCCGATCACTGCCGATCTGAGGGCTTGACTCTGTTCGGTGGACCACACCGCATTTCCGAGTCGGTCAATCTCGCGTTTCGTCACCGGTTGACCGGGAACCGCCCGCCATAATCCGCGCCCATGGACCTGATGCACTTCCTCGTCGACTTCATCCTGCATGTCGACAAGCACCTCGCCGAGTTCGTCACCGCCTACGGCATGTGGGTGTACGCGCTGCTGTTCCTGATCGTGTTCGTCGAGACCGGCCTCGTGGTGATGCCCTTCCTGCCGGGCGACTCGCTGCTGTTCGTCGTCGGCGCGCTGTGCGGGACCGGGATGATGAGCCTGCCGCTGGCGATCGCCGTGCTGCTCGTCGCCGCGATCCTGGGCGACCAGTGCAACTACACGATCGGGCGCTACTTCGGGCCGAAGGTCTTCCAGTGGGAGCAGTCGCGCTTCTTCAACAAGCGCGCCTTCGACGCCGCGCATGAGTTCTACGAGAAGCACGGCGGCGTCACCATCATCCTCGCCCGCTTCATGCCCTTCATCCGCACCTTCGCGCCCTTCGTGGCCGGCGTCGCGGCGATGACCCGCAGCCGCTTCACCGCCTACAACGTCGCCGGCGGCGTCGTCTGGGTCGTGGGCCTGACGATGGCGGGCTACCTCTTCGGCAACATCCCGTTCGTGCAGACCCATCTCAGCAAGATCATCTGGGCCATGATCCTGATCCCGGGCCTGATCGCGTTGTACGGTGGATGGCGCGCCTCACGCGCGAAGACCACCACCGCCTGATCGACGCAGACAGCGAGCCGCTAAGACGTCGTACGCCACGAGCGGTTGGGGACGGTGGGGCTTGGGGTTCAGGCGCTTGACGCCTGTGGCCCCATGCCCCAGCGGCCAACGCCCCGGTCGCGGCAGGCAGGCGGCACCTAAAGGGAAAACACCGACCCGCAGAGCGCGCAAACCCCGGGGGTGAGCTTCGTCACGGTGAAATCGCAGGGCTATCCTCGCCCGCTGTTTTCACCGCCGATCACGCTCATGCAACCCAGCATCCTCAGCAAGGCCATCACCCTGGCCCTGAGTCTGACCGCCGTCATCGCGGCAGCCCCGACACAGGCTCAGCAGGCCCAGCCTGCCGTCATCGCATCCGCCGCCGCGACGGCCACGACGACCGCACCGACGCAAGCCGTGACCCTGCTGCTGCGCGAGCCCGCCGTGTCCGCGCGCCATCTGGCCTTCGTCTACGGCGGCGACCTGTGGATCGCCAACCGCGACGGCAGCCAGCCGCGCCGGCTCGCCGGCCACGCGGCCGCCGAGTTCGCGCCGCGCTTCTCGCCGGACGGCCAGTGGATCGCGTTCTCCGCGGGTTACGACGGCAACACCGATGTCTACGTCATCGCCGCCAGCGGCGGCCAGCCCCGTCGCCTGACCTGGCACCCGGCCGCCGACGTGGTGACCGGCTGGAGCCCCGACGGCAAGCGTGTGCTGTTCGCCTCCAACCGCGAGGTGCTGAACAACCGCAGCCGACAGCTCTTCGAAGTGCCGGTCGACGGCGGCTTCGAGCAGAAGGTGATGGAGGCCGTGGCCTTCGAAGGCACGTGGTCGCCCGACGGCACGCGCCTGGCCTACCGCCCCTACGCGGCCGCGTACGTCGGCCCGAGCGGCTGGCGCCAGAGCCGCGGCGGCACGACGCCGCCGATCTGGATCCTCGATCCCAAGGGCAAGACCTGGGAGCAGATCCCCCACGTCAACGCGACCGACAGCAACCCGATCTGGATGGGCGACGAGGTCGTCTTCATCTCCGACCGCAACGACGGCGCGGCCAACCTGTTCGCGTTCAACACCAGGACCAAGGCGCTGCGCCAGCTGACGAAGGAAACCGTCTGGGACGTGCGCAGCGCCGACGGCCGTGACGGCCGCATTGTCTACGAGGCCGGCGGCCAGCTGAAGGAAGTCGGCATCGACGGCGGCACCGCGCGTTTCCTCAGCATCGCGCTGAACGAGCCGAGCAACGAGGCGCGCGTGCAGTGGAAGGACGCCGCCAAGACGATGACCGGCGCGTCGCTGTCGGCGACCGGCAAGCGCGTCGTGGTGAGCGCGCGCGGCGAGATCTTCTCCGTGCCGGTGAAGGACGGGGTCGTGCGCAACCTGACGCAGACCTCCGGCGTGCGCGAGAAGGACGGCCTGTGGAGCCCCGACGGCCAGCAGGTCGCCTACGTCTCCGACGAGCCCGGCATGCGCCATCAGGTCGTGATCCGCGACCAGCTCGGCGACCAGGCCGCCAACAAGCCCACGCGCAAGCTGCTGCTGCCGGAGACCGGCTACTACACGCTGCTCGCGTGGTCGCCCGACGGCGCGCGGCTGGTGCTGCAGGACAACCACCTCAACCTGTACCAGCTGCCGTTGACCGGCGCGCAGTCGGGCAAGCTGGCGAAGATCGACAGCAGCGAGCGTCGCGCCGGCTTCGACGTCGGCTTCTCGCCTGACGGTCGTTACCTGGCCTACACGGTGGTGGGCAAGAACTTCTTCAGCCAGGTCCGCATCGCCGACTTCCAGACCGGTCAGCAGCACACGGTCACCGACGGCCTGAGCCACGCCAACCTGCCGGCGTTCTCGACCAAGGGCGACGTGCTGTTCTTCGCCGCGTCGATCAACTCGGGCCCGGCCCAGGTGGGCCTGGACATGTCCACGCAGGAGCGCTCGCTGCGCATGGGCCTGTACGCGGCGGTGCTGCGCGCGGACGGCAAGTCGCCGCTCGAGCCCAAGGCCGGTGACGAGGACGGCAAGGACAAGAAGGCGGACGAGGACAAGAAGGACGACAAGTCGGACAAGTCCGAGAAGGGTGAGAAGGCCGACAAGTCGGAGAAGGCCGACAAGGACGCCAAGGAGTCGAAGGACGACGGGAAGTCCGGCAAGAAGGATGACGGCAAGGACGTGAAGCCCAAGGTCAAGCCGGTGCGCATCGACTTCGCCGGCCTGAAGGACCGCATCGTCGGCCTGCCGGTGTCGACCGCGCGCTACGACGACCTGGCCGTCGCGGACGACGGCGCGCTGTTCTATATCGAGCGCAAGCAGCCGGGCGTGTCCATCGACGCCGAGGCCGGCAACGCCGGCAAGGGCGATCTGTACCGCTTCGACTTCGAGGAGAAGAAGGCCAAGCTGGTCAAGCCGCAGATCGAGGGCTACAGCCTGAGCCCCGACGGCAAGAAGATCCTGCTGAGCCCGGGCGGCGGCCGCCTGGAGATCGCCGATGCCAAGGAGAAGATCGATCCCAAGAGCATCGACCTGTCGGGCCTGAAGACCCGCGTGGATCCGCGCGCCGAATGGCGTCAGATCTTCGACGAGACCTGGTGGATGGAGAAGGAGTTCTTCTACGACCCCAACCTGCACGGCCTCGACTGGAAGGGCGTGTACCAGCGCTATTCGCCGCTGGTGGCGGGTCTGCAGCGCCGCGAGGACCTCAACGATCTGCTGGTCGAGATGATCGGCGAGCTGCAGGTCGGCCACAACCGCACGGGTGGCGGCGACGTGCACCAGGAGGCGCGTGTCGCGGTGGGCCTGCTGGGCGCGGACTTCAGCGTCGAGAACGGCCGGTACCGCATCAAGACGATCTTCAAGGGCGACCGCTGGGACCCCTACCTGAAGGCGCCGCTGGCGGCACCGGGCCTGGGCGTCAAGGAAGGCGACTACCTGCTGGCGGTCAACGGCCAGCCGGTGGACGGCGCGCACAACCTGTACCAGCAGCTGGAGAACACGGTCGGCAAGCAGGTGCAGCTGACGGTGTCGGCCAATGCGAACGGACAGGGCGCGCGCCGCGTGACCGTGGAGCCAATCGCGACCGAGGGCCGGCTGCGCCAGTGGGCCTGGATCGACCACAACCGCGAGGAAGTGGATCGCCTGAGCGGCGGCAAGATCGCCTACGTCTACATGCCGGACACGGCGGGTCCGGGCTTCCAGCACTTCAACCGGATGTTCTTCGCGCAGGTGGACAAGCCGGGGCTGATCGTCGATGACCGCCGCAACGGCGGCGGCCAGGCGGCGAACTACGTGACGGAGCTGCTGAACCGCGCCTACCTGGGCAGCTGGAAGGACCGCGACGGCCTGATCTACGACACGCCCGCGGGCGCGATCTACGGTCCCAAGGCGATGCTGATCGACCAGGACGCGGGCTCCGGCGGCGACTTCATGCCCTATGCGTTCAAGCGCACGGGCCTGGGCCCGTTGATCGGCAAGCGGACTTGGGGCGGCCTGATCGGCATCTCGGCGAACCCGAGCCTGATCGACGGCGGCTTCCTCGTGGTGCCGTTCTTCCGCTTCTTCACGCCGGAAGGCGAGTGGCGCATCGAGAACGAAGGCGTCGCGCCGGACATCGATGTCGATCTGGACCCGGTGGCGGTGAACGCGGGACGCGATGTGCAGCTGGAAGCGGGCGTCGCGAGCGTCCTCGAACGCCTCAAGACCTGGAAGCCGATCCAGCGCACGACGGCACCGGCGATGCCGACGCAGGTCGGCAAGTAAGGCATCTCGCCATCACGAAACGGAACGGGGCTGCGGCCCCGTTTTTCATTGGTGCCGATTGCTTTCTGAATCCTGACCTGTTTCCCACTGAAGAGGGAGCCGGGTCGGCGTCGGGGGAGAAGATCGCCCAAGTGCCGATTGCATGCCTACCATCACCTTGACGTGATATCACGCAAAGGTTATGGTTTTGTCCTCATACGATTGTTCTCCCGGCGCATGGGAAGTCTTCTTTCATGATGAATTCGTCGCCGAATATGAAGCCCTGGAATTGGATGTCCAAGACGCTTTGGTCGGTGCGGCGGGTGCGATCGAATTGTCTGGACCGATGACAGGTAGGCCGCACGTGGACACGCTTCATGGTTCGAAGTTTTCCAACATGAAGGAGCTGCGATTTACGGCAAATGCCGGCAAGGAAGTGTGGCGCGCTGCATTCGCGTTTGATCCTGATCGACAGGCGTGCGTGCTGGTGGCAGGGGCGAAGCAAGGTAGGAGCCAGGCGATGTTCTACGAGCAGTTGATCCGCATTGCCGATCGGCGATTTGCCGATCATCTGGCTCGCAAAGGCCATCGGGGCAGGACGTTCGAGAGGAAATGAAGATGAGCCGATCACTCAAGAGCATCGTCGCGGAGCTTCCGCCGGAGCGGCGCGCAAAGGTTGAGGCCAAGAGTCGTGAGATGGCCGACGACATGATCCGTTACGCGGAGACGCTCGCACAGGCACGCCGCGCTTTGGAAAAGACTCAGACCGAATTGGCCGATGTCCTGCAGATCAAACAGAACGCGGTCGCTCAACTGGAAAAGCGCAGCGACATGCTGCTTTCGACATTGCGGAAGTACGTGTCCGCGATGGGGGCAGAGTTGCAGCTCACCATTCGTACTGCTGCTGGCGTGGTCATCGTGCTCGACGGATTTGGCACACTGTTGCCCGAGGGCGGCGTGCCAGCCAGGCAGCGAGCACGAGCGTCGAGTCGCGCGGCCAAGAGCAAGGGCTGATCGCGCCTAGGAACCGACTGTCGCGACCGCAACTGCAAGCGTCAGCATCGCCAGCGCGACCCGGACGAGCACTGCAATCCCGACTGCCGCCCACGCAGACCTGAACGCTCCGCCCGCTACCTTGTGGGCGCGGTGAGATCCGCGCAGCATCAGCCAGGCGGGCAAGCTCAGGACGGCGCAGACCGGGAGATGGGCCAGCAGCTGCGAGAGGGCATCCGGTGGAACCTGCGTCAGGCACCACCACCAGACGGCGGACGCCGCCACGAAGAAGCCGAGCACCAGCTGGCGTGCGCGAGCCGGTGCCGTTCGCAGGTTGAGGAACGCCAGCACGCCCGCCGCGGGCGGCCCGCCGATGAACCCCGCCAGCAGGATCGAGCCGAACCCGAACAGCGGCTGGGGCGCCGCAGGCTGATCCTCGAGCACCGTCACAGCGCGCGGTGTCTCGCCGCCAGCGGCGGATTCTTCGCGAAGTACCGCGCGATGCCGGTCGCCAGCGCCTTGACCAAGTCGTCCTGGTAGTCCGGATCGCGCAATCTCGCCTCTTCCTCGGGGTTGGAGATGAAGGCCGTCTCCACCAGGATCGACGGCACGTCCGGCGCCTTCAGCACCGCGAAGCCGGCCTGCTCGACGCTCCCCTTGTGCAGCTTGGCCAGCTTGCCGATCTGACCCAGCACTTCGCCGCCCAGCTTCAGGCTGTCCTTGATCTGCGCCGAGGTGCTCATGTCCAGCATCGCGCGCAGCACGCCCGCGTCCTTCACCGCCTTGGTGTTGACGCCGCCGATCACGTCGGCCGCGTTCTCCTTGTCGGCCATCCAGCGCGCGTTCGTCGAGCTCGCGCCGCTGGTCGACAGCGCGAAGACCGAGGCGCCGCGTGCCTTCGGCGTGATGAAGGCGTCCGCGTGGATCGACACGAACAGGTCGGCCTGCACCCGTCGCGCCTTGCGCACGCGCTCGCCCAGCGGGACGAAGAAGTCGGCGTCGCGCGTCATCATCACGCGGATGCGCGGGTTCGCGTTCAGGCGGTCGCGCAGCTTCTTGCCGATCGCCAGCACCACGTCCTTCTCTCTCAGGCCCGTCGGGCCGATGGCGCCCGGATCCTCGCCCCCGTGGCCCGGATCGATCGCGATCACGATCAGCCGGTCCAGCTTGGTCTGGCTCATCTCCGGCGCCACTTCCTTCAGCGGCGGCGCGGGCGGGGGCGGGGTGTCGATCTTCGCGATCGCCGTCGCGCTTGCCGGGCGCTGCGGCGGCGTCGCGGCGCTCGCGGCCTGCTCGGCCGATGAGGCCGCCGACAGCGGCCGGTCGATGCGGCCGATCAGCTCGCCCAGCGCGTCGTTCACCGACTGCGCCGCGGCGGACTCGGCGGCTTCCTTGCCGCGCACCAGGTCCAGCAGCGGATCGCGCTCGCGCGTCGGATACAGGTCCAGCACCAGCCGGTTCTGATAGGCCGCCACCGGCTCGATCGTGAACACCTGCGGCGCCACCGTCTGCTTCAGGTCCAGCACGATGCGCACCACGCGCGGCTGGTTCTGCCCCACGCGCACGCCCGCGATGAACGGATCGTCCGGCTTGACCTTGCCCAGCAGCTCCTTCAGGCCTGCGTTCAGCTCCAGCCCGTCGATGTCGATCACGAGCCGGTCCGGATTCGCCGCCATGAAGCTCTTCGCGGCCAGTTGCCGATCGGATTCGATCGTCACGCGGGTGTAGTCGCTCGCCGGCCAGACCCGCACCGCGACGATGTTGGTGGCGCTCGCGGCCAGCGCCGGCACGGCGGGCAGCACGGAGAAGCTCAGCACCGTCGCGCCCATGCGGCCCAGGGCCTTGCGGCGGCTCCGCGAGGGCAGGTCGGCGCGCGTCGGCGTCGTGTCTGCGGTGGAGGAGGGCAGGCCGGTCATGTCTCCGTTCATGTCTGCGTTCATGTGTGGCGGGCGCTTGCCGTCGGATCAGTGGGACGGTCCGGCCAGTTGCCGGTCCAACTCCACCAGCAAATCCTGACCCCGCACCGTGTGCGCTTCAGCCCGAACGTCGCGGCTGTCGTCGTCGTTGACCGTGAGGAACAGCCGCAGGTCCGGCGTCGGCAGCATGCCGGCGGCCTTCTCGGGCCATTCGCTGAGCTTGAGCCCCGGCGCGGCGAACAGGTCGCGGAAGCCCGCGTCCTCCCACTCGCGCGGATCGCTGAAGCGGTAGAAGTCGAAATGATGGGCGGGCAGGCCGGCCAGGCCCGGCGGGGCGTAGTCTTCGACCACGGCATAACTCGGGCTCTTGATGCGGCCGGTGACGCCCAGCGCGCGCAGCAGATGACGGACCAGGCTGGTCTTGCCGGCCCCCAGGCCGCCGTCGAGTTCAATGCTCAGGTCCGCGATCTGCGGACAGCGGGCCAACGCCTGTGCGAAACGTTCGCAGGCGGCCTCGTCGGGCCAACGGTACGGGCGGGTTTCTAGAATGCTCAACTGCGATGAATTCCCTGGTCAACACGCCACGGCCCGACGCGTCCTCCGATGACCCGTCGAGCCCCTCCCGAGACCCCGACGCGCTGCGTGCGCTGATGGTCGAGGTCCGCGCCTGGGCGCTTGAGTTCGGATTCTCACAGATTGGGGTGGCCCACGTCGATCTGAGCGACGCGGAAGCCGGTTTGCAGGCCTGGCTCGACGCCGGTTTCCATGGCGAGATGCGGTACATGGCCGCGCACGGCCTCAAGCGCGCTCGACCCGCCGAACTGGTGCCGGGCACGATCAGCATCCTGACCGCCCGCATGGACTACCTGCCCGAGGCCGCCGGCGACGACTGGCAGGACCGCGAATGGGCCGCGATGCGCGACCCGGCGCGCGCGCAGGTCTCGCTCTATGCCCGCGGCCGGGACTATCACAAGGTGTTGCGCCAGCGGCTGCAGCAACTGGCGGACCGTATCCAGGAACGCGTCGGCCCGATGGGGCACCGCGTGTTCACCGATTCCGCGCCGGTGCTGGAGGTCGAGCTCGCCAGCCGCTCCGGCATCGGCTGGCGCGGCAAGCACACGCTGACGTTGCATCGCGACAGCGGGTCGATGTTCTTCCTCGGGGAGATCTACCTGGACCTCGCGCTGCCGACCAGCGAGCCGGTCACCGCGCATTGCGGCCAGTGCCGCGCCTGCCTCGACGCCTGCCCGACGGGGGCGATCATCGCCCCGTACCGCCTCGACGCGCGGCGCTGCATCAGCTACCTGACGATCGAGCAGGACGGTCCCATCCCGATCGAATTCCGCGAGGCGATCGGCAACCGCATCTACGGCTGCGACGACTGCCAGCTCGCGTGCCCCTGGAACAAGTTCGCGCGCAGGAACCCGCTGCCGGACTTCGAATGGCGCGAGCCGCTGGGACATGCGTCGCTCCTGGAACTCTTCGGCTGGGACGAGGCGACTTTTCTCAAGCGCACCGAAGGCTCCGCGATCCGACGCATCGGCCATGCGCGATGGCAACGCAACATCGCCGTGGCGATGGGGAACGCGCTGAGGCAAGACCTGGCGCCGGATCTGCGCTCGGACCTGCTGGCGGCGCTGACCGCCGCGTTGCCGACGGCGACGCCCGTCGTGGCCGAGCACATCGAGTGGGCGCTGGCGCAGGACGCTATTCCTCGATCGCCTGCCTGAACGCCGCGATGAAGTCCGCGACCGGCTGCGGCGAATGCAGCCCTTGCGGCTGGACGGCGCGGACCTCGACCGGCACCTCCGGCAGCAGCGTGCGGATGTGCAGGTCGCCGCCGCTGGCCTGGGCGGTGAAGGAGTCGATGATGGCCGGCCCGAATCCCTGCTCGGCCATCACCATGGCGATGTGGTGCGTCTGCACCGTGATGCCGGCGCGCGGCGACAGCGCCAGTCGCGCCCACTGATCGGCGAGCACGGCGCCCAGCGGATCGTGCTCGTCGATGCGGATGAACGGCTCCCGCAGGAGGTCCTGCAGCGCCACCGTCGTGCGACGGTCCGCACCCGCCTTGCTGCGGGGCGACGCGCAGACCAGCCGCCCGGTGGCGACGAGTTCTTCGGAGAGTGCCGCGTGGGACGGGCGTCCGTACACGATGCCGACATCGCCTTCCTGGAGCAGCATCGCCCGCGCGATGTCGTTCGAATGCAGCGTCCGCACGCTGATCGGCAGATCGCGATAGCGCCGGCGGAAGACCTTCAAGGCGTCGGGCAGGGCCTTCACGGCCAGCGAGGGCACGATCAGGATGCGGAAGCCTTGTCCCTCGCCGGTGCCCAGTGCCGTGGCCATGCGCCGCACCGATTCCAGCTGCGACATCAGCGCCTGCACCTCCGGGTAGAGCGCCTGCGCCTCGCGCGTGGGCATCAGGCGCCGCCGTTGCCGCGTGAACAGCGCGTACCCCAGCTGCAGCTCCGCCAGCTGCAGCGACTGGGTCACCGCCGGTTGGGTGACGTGCAGCAGCTTCGAGGCCGCGCTCACGGAGCCCGTCAGCATGACCGCGTGGAAGACCTCGATGTGCTTCAGTCGCATGGATGGACATTGCCGACGAACATAAGACCAGCTTATACGAAGCGGCGCGATCCCGATGCTCGCAAACGGCGATGGCCACTATCGTTGACGCCATGCAAACTTCACTTCTCCCGACAAAGGAATACGCCATGAAGATGCCCGCTCCCCGTGCCGTTGCCGTGTCCTTCGCCTCGACGGCTCCGATCGCGTCGATCGCCGTCTGCGCCTTGACCGCCATGACCGCGTTCATCGCTGGGCCCGCCGCGGCGCAGCCCTCGGGCACGCTCGAGAAGGTGAAGTCCTCGGGCGTGATCACCGTCGCGTACCGGGATTCCTCGATCCCGTTCTCCTACCTCGGCGCGGACGGGCAGCCGACCGGTTTCGGCTGGGAGATCTGCGGCAAGGTCGTCGAGCAGGTGAAGAAGGCCACCGGCCGCGCCGACCTGAAGGTGGCCACGCAGTCCGTGACCTCGCAAAACCGCATCCCGCTGCTGGACAACGGCACGATCGACATCGAATGCGGCTCCACCACCAACAACAGCGAGCGCGCGAAGCAGGTGGACTTCGCGATCAACTACTTCTACACGGGCACCCGGCTGCTGGTGAAGTCGAGCTCGCCGATCAAGACCTTCGCCGACCTGAAGGGACGCAAGGTCGTGTCGACCACCGGCACGACCAACTACCAGGTGATGCGGCGGATGAACCAGGAGCAGAACCTGGGCTTCGAGATGCTCGGCGCCAAGGACCATGCCGACGCCGCGCTGCTGGTGCAGTCGGGCCGGGCCGACGCGTTCGCGATGGACGACATCCTGCTGTACGGGCTGCGCGCCGGGGCGCTCAATCCGGCCGAGCTCGCGGTGGTCGGCGATCCGGTCCAGGTGGAGCCCTACGCGATCATGGTCCGCAAGGACGATGCCGCGTTCAAGAAGCTGGTCGACGCCACGCTGACGGGCCTGATGAAGAGCGGCGAGTTCGAGGCGCTCTACAAGAAGTGGTTCCAGTCGCCGATCCCGCCCAAGGGCATCACGCTGGGCGCGCCGATGAGCCGCGAGCTGCAGGAGAACCTGCAGGCGCTGTCGGACAAGCCCGCGCGCTGATCGCGCACTGATCCCGTCATGACGCACACCACACCGCGACCCGCGCGCGGCGAGGGCGGAGCCTTGCCCGCCGCGCCGGGCATCGTCGGCGTCCTCGGCGGCATGGGTCCGCTGGCGACGGTCGACTTCATGCGCAAGCTGCTGGCCGCCACGCCGGCCGCCACGGACCAGGAGCACATCCCCGTCGTGGTGAGCAGCATCCCGCAGGTCCCCGACCGCACCGCGGCCTTCCGTGGCGAGGGCGAATCGCCGCTCGCCGCGATGATCGTCAGCGGCCGTCGCCTGGCCGCGGCGGGCGCGGGCGTGGTCGTCGTGCCCTGCAACACCGCGCACCTGTGGTTCGACGACCTCGAACAGGCGCTGGGCCTGCCGATGATCCACCTCGTGGACGCGGCGATCGCCGAGGCGCTCGACCTCGTGCCGGAAGGCGGCAAGGTCGGCCTGCTGGCGACCGACGCGACGCTGGCCTCCGGGCTCTATCTGAACCGCAGGCCGCCGCGGGGCAGGGCGGTGCAATGGCTGCTGCCGACCGCGGGCGAGATGCTCGAGCTGATCATGCCGGCCATCGCGGAGGTCAAGGCGGGGCAACTCGCGATGGCGGCGCCGCGACTGACCGCGGCCGCGCAGCGCTTGCGGGCACGGGGTGCCCGTGCGCTCGTGCTCGGATGCACCGAGATCCCGCTGGTGCTCGATGAGCAGTCGGCCGGACTGCCGGTGATCGATGCGACTGCGGCGCTGGCGCGTCGCGCCGTGGCCTGGGCGAGGCAGACGGCTCCGCGACGTGAGTCAGTCCCTGTGAGTCAGCGGATGTGAGCGAGCATCTGTGAGCCAGTAAAGATAATGGCCCCCTCCCATCCACGGGCCTGTGATTGAAAAGAGCTCTCCAACGGATCGTCCCGCGTTTGCGCCAGACCTTGATCGGCCGGCTGGCCGCGGTCGCCATCGCATGGCTGACCGGCGCCGCCGTCTGGGCCCTGCCGGCGGACTACAGCGTCGACGAGCTGTATCACACCCAGTGGACCGTCCGTGACGGCGTGCCGACCGGCATTGCCGCCATGGTCCAGACCCCGGACGGCTTCCTGTGGCTGGGAAGCCCGGGCGGGCTGTTCCGCTTCGACGGCGTGAGCTTCGAGCGCTTTTCGGGCGTCGACGGCGTCCCGCTCCTGTCCCAGGACATCTACTCCCTGAACGTCGCCGCGGACGGCGCGTTGTGGATCGGGCATCACCTCGGTGGCGTGAGCCGCCTGCAGCAGGGTCGGCTGGTCAACCACGGCCCGGATCAAGGCCTGCCGCGATCGTCGGTGAGCGCGTTGGGGCAGGACGGCGACGGCACCATCTGGGCCGGGACCACCCGGGGCCTCTATCGGCTGGAGGGCGGCCGCTGGTCCCCGGCCAACAGCGCCTGGCACGTGCCGACGGAACCCGTGGACGCCCTGGTGCTCGACCGCGACCGCACCTTGTGGGTGATGAGCGCCGACCGGGTCTACTTCCTCCGCAAGGGGGCCGCCCGGTTCGAGACCTTCGCCGCGACCATCCCGAGGAGCGACTACTCGACGCTGGTGCTGCATCCGGACGGCACCGCCATGGTGTGCATGGACACCCGGGTGATGGCGCTGACGTCGCCCGCCTCGTCCCGCGAGCCGGCCGTCATTCCCGGCTGGACGGATCGCCCGGTCGACATCGGTGCCAACCGCTGCGGGTTCGACCGGCAGGGTCAGCTGTGGTTCGGAGGACTCAAGGGCGGCGGACGCTTCCCGGCCGCTCCTGATGGCAGAACCTCCGCGGCCTCCACGACTGCAGCGACCATCGCGCGGGTTGCGCGGGCCGCGCGGTCGGAGACCACCGCGCTGATGACGCTCACCGGCACCTCCCTGGCGAAGGTGCTGGAGGACCGCGAAGGCAACATCTGGATAGCCACCCGCAGCGGGCTGGACCGGATCCGCGCGCCCGCGCTGCGCAGGCTGCCGTTGGACGTGGGGGCGATGGAGTACCCGCTGGCCCCGGCCCGGGACGGCGGCGTCTGGATCGGGACCTCGGAAGGCAACCTCTTCCGCTCGTCTCCCGGCGCGCAGGAACAGGTCAGGTCCGATCCGCATTTCCGGGCCGGCATCGACGTCCTCTACACCGACCCGTCCGGCACGCTGTGGGCCGCCGCCGACGATTCGATCCTGGAGCGCCTGCCGGATCACCGCTGGCGCCGGTCGGCGCGCCGCGGGGCCGCCGCCGCAGCCCCGAGTCAGCCCGGAACCAACGCCTATTCCAACATCGAGGCGATGACCCAGGATCCGCAAGGCGGCATGTGGGTGTCCGTGCTCCGAGTCGGCGTGTACCGCGTCGTCGGCGACCAGTGGACGCTATGGGGAGGACGCACGGACATGCCCGTCAACAACGTGACGGCCCTGTTCACCGATGCGCGCGGACGGGTGTGGTTCGGTTATGACGACGGCAGGGTCGGCGTGCTCGACGGCGACCGGTTCGCCACCGTCGTGGCGCCCGCGGAAACGCCGCCGCGCCCGGTGCTGGGAGAGGTGTCCGTCTTCGTGCAGCAGGGGGAGACGCTCTGGATCGGTACACAGAAGGGCTTGTGGAGGCTGGATGAGCGTCTGCATGAGCGGCAGGAACAGCGGCTGGCCCTCCAGGCGGTCGAAGGCACGCGGGGGCCGTTCATCGGCGTCGTGGGCATCGTGCCGACCGCTTCCGGGGACCTGTGGCTGAGCACGGTGGAGGGCCCGGTCCGCCTGGACGCGGCCGAGCTGCAGCTGGCCCGCGGGCGTCCCGACCATCGCCTCCGCCACGAGCTGCTCGACTACCTCGACGGCCTGCCCGGCGTGCCCGATGGCGCCGAAGGCAACGACGGCCGGATCTGGTTCGCCACGGTGAACGGCGTCGTGTGGATGGACCCGTCGAAACGACCGCGCAACACGGTCGCCCCCACGGTGGTGGTGAAGGCCATCGTCGCGGACGGTACGCTCCATCCCTTCTCGGCGGATGCACCGACCCGACTGCCGCTCCGCACGCGCGATCTGAAGATCACCTTCACCGCGCCCAGCCTGACGATGCCGGAGCGGGTGCGTTTCCGTTATCGCCTGGCCGATGCGAGCGATGCAGGCGCAATGGGTGATTCGGGTGACGCGGGCGCCGGATGGCAGGACATCGGCAATCACCGCGAGGTCTACTTCAAGGACCTGGCGCCGGGCCGGTATCGATTCCAGGTGACTGCCGCCAACAACGACGGCCTCTGGAGCGACACGGGCGCCAGCGTCGAGGTCGTCATCCCGCCCGCCTTCGTGCAGACGCCGTGGTTCATCGCCTTGTGCGTGATCGCGGTGCTTGGCGCGCTGTGGCTGCTGTACCTGATGCGCCTGCGCGCGGTCAACGACCGGCTGCGCCTGCGGCTGGAGGAACGCATGGTGGAACGAGAGCGCATCGCGCGCGAGCTGCACGACACCTTCCTGCAGGCCGTGCAGGGCCTGATGCTGCGCTTCCATTCCGCGATGGAGCGCATCCCCCCGCATGAGCCCGCGCGCGAGCTGATGGAACACGCGCTGGACAGCGCCGACGACGTGATCGCCGTGGGCCGGGACGCCGTGCTGAACCTGCGCGAGCCGGCGGACCTGTCGATCGACCTGGCCGCGGATCTGCAACTGATCGGCGAACGCTGGTCGCAGGACACCGGCGTCGCCTTCAGGGCCGAGGTGCTGGGCGCCGTGAGGGCCCTCGACCCGATCGTGCTGCAGGAGTGTCAGCGCCTGGCCACCGAGGCCCTGAGCAACGCGTTCCGCCACGCCGAGGCCGCGACCGTGCGGCTGGACATCGCCTACACGCCCCGGTCGTTCTCGCTGCGGGTGTCGGACGACGGACGCGGCTTCGACACCGCGGTCCGGCACGCCGACCGCTGGGGCCTGGTCGGCATGCGCGAACGGGCCGCCCGCCTGCGGGCGATCCTGGAGGTCCGCTCGGACGCCGGCGGCACCGCCGTGCATCTGCGGGTGCCGGGGCGTCTGGCCTACCGGCGGACGCGGCGCGGCTGGCTGCAGTGGCTGACGGGGGCCGGATCACGGCCGCGGCCGGTCAGAGATCCTCGTTGAGGATGCCGCGCCGCATGGCGATGACGACGGCTTGAAGCCGGTCGCTGGCGCCCAGCTTGACCAGGATGTTCTTCATGTGGGTCTTGACCGTCTCCTCCGACACGCCGAGCCGGTCCGCGACCTGCTTGTTGGCGCCGCCCGCGGCCACTTCGCCGAGCACCTCGACCTCGCGCGGCGACAGCGCCTCGTCCGTGACCCGACGGGACAGTTCGAGTGCCACTTCCGCGGCGACGTAGCGCCTGCCGGCATGGACGTCGCGCACGGCGGACACCAGTTCCTTGCGCAAGGTGTTCTTCAACAGATAGCCCCAGGCCCCGATCTTGAGCGCGCGCAGGGCCTGCACGTCGCCGCGGTAGGTGGTCAGCACGACGATGCGCGCCGAGGGCCAGCGCTTCAGGATCTCGCCCATCGCGACCATGCCGTTCATGCGCGGCATCTGCAGGTCCATCAGCGTGATGTCGGGGCGGTGCCGCTCGTACATCGCCACGGCCTCGAGGCCGTCCTCGGCCTCGGCAAGAAGCGTCATGTCCGGCTGTCCCGAGATCACCGCGCCGATGCCGGTGCGGACCATCGGATGGTCGTCGACGACGAGCAGGCGGATCGGGCGCTCGGGGGAGCCGGGCACGGACGGGGACAGGGACATGGGCGGCGCGCGAGGCGCGGTTCGGAATCAGCGGGCGACCTTACCGCCGGCGTTCCGGCTCGGTCAAGAAAAATGCCGTGCCACTCACTCGATCGAGTGAGTGGGCGATCCCTGCGTGGTGGCTGGCGGCGTCGATACGCGGCTCCTAGAGTTCCCGCCCATCGGGCCGTTCCGGCCGGCCCCCCGGGGAGTGGATCATGGATGTCGCGGCGCGGCCTCGCAGGCAGTTCGTCTTCGGGCCCTTCACCCTGCTGCCTGAACGGCAGCTGCTCCTGAACGGCGGCACGCCATCGAGGATCGGCGGGCGTGCGCTCGACCTCCTCACGGCGCTGGTCGAGCGTCCCGGGGAGATGGTGACCAAACGCGAGCTCATGGCGCGCGCCTGGCCGAGCACGGTCGTCGACGAGAGCAATCTCAAGGTCAACATGGCCGGCCTGCGGCGCGTGCTGGGCGAAGGCGTCGGCGACCCGCGATACATCGCGACGGTCATCGGCCGGGGGTACCGGTTCATCGCCGACGTCCATGTCCCGGAATCGCCCGAACCCTCGCCGAAGAAGGTGGCGCCCTTGCGCAGGCACAACCTGCCGACCGGCACGACACGGGTGGTCGGAAGGGCGGACGCGATCGCCGCCCTGCAGCAGGACCTGCAAGGGTCGCGGCTCATGTCGCTGCTCGGGCCGGGCGGCATCGGGAAGACGACCGTGGCGCTTGCCGTCGCCCAGGGCGCGCTCCCGTCGTTCAAGGACGGGGCATGGCTCGTGGACCTCGCGCCCCTGAAGGATCCGTTGCTGGTTCCGCATGTCGTCGCGACCGCGATCGGCATGGTGGCGCATTCGGCCGACATGCTGGCCGCACTGTGCGACTGCCTGCGCGACCAGCAACTGCTGCTCGTGATCGACAACTGCGAGCACCTCATCGACGCGGCCGCCGCCTGCGTGAATCGCATCCTGGCGGAAGCGGCCGGCGTGAAGATCCTGGTCACGAGCCGCGAGCCGCTGCTCGTGAAGGGCGAACGCGTGCGCCGGCTGCCCGGTCTGGCGGCGCCGGCCGCCTCCGCGCAGCTGAGCGCCGCGCAGTCCCTGGCGTTCCCCGCCATCCAGCTCTTCGTGGAGCGGGCGACCGAACGCCTGGCATCGTTCGCGCTCAGTGACGGCGATGCGCCAAGGGTGGCCGAGATCTGCCGGCGGCTGGACGGCCTGGCGCTGGCGATCGAATTCGCCGCCACGCGCGTCGATGCGTTCAGCGTCGGCGGCCTGCTCCAGCAGCTCGACGACCGCTTCCGCCTGTTGCAAGGGCGACGCGCCGGCCCCGAGCGGCATCGCACGCTGACCGCGACGCTCGACTGGAGCTACGGTCTGCTGTCGGACGGCGAAGCCGCGCTGTTGCGGGCGGTGTCGGTGTTCGCGGGCGTCTTCGACAGCGAGGGCGCCGCGGCCGTCGCGGATCTGCCGGGCGCGGAGGCCGCGGAGGGACTGGCGCAACTCGCCGCCAAGTCGCTGCTGGCGGCGGACCTGGACGCGTCCGGCGTGGCCTATCGCCTGCTCGAGACGACGCGGACCTATTGCATCGAACGACTGCGGGCCGCCCGCGAGGAGCCGGCCGTGCGCGGACGCCATGCGCGCTACCTGTGCGCGACGCTCGAGCGCGCCGGCGCCGAATGGGCGAAGCGGCCCGCGGACGATTGGGCCGCGGCCGACGGACGTTCCATCGACGATCTGCGCGGCGCGCTGGCCTGGGCCGCCGCGGACGCGGAGCATGAGTTCACCGAAGGATTCGCGACGCGGGATCTGATGAGCGCCGCCGAGCTGCTGAGCGAGCTCGGCGGCGCCAGCGATGCATCGACTGCGCCGACGGCATCGGAGACGTCAATGACGTCGATGACGTCGACGCCTTCGCTTACTTCGACGCCTTGACGTTCTTCTGCAGGAAGGTGCGCATCAGCCCGGCGATCTTCTCGCTCTCCTCCTCGAGCGCGAAGTGGCCGGTGTCGAGCAGGTGCAGCTCCGCCTTGGGCAGGTCACGCAGATAGGGGTGGGCGCCGGCGGGCGGGAAGATCTTGTCGCCCTTGCCCCAGACGATCAGCATGGGCGGCTGATGCTTGCGGAAATAGGCCTGCCAGGACGGGTACAGCGGCGGGTTCGTCCCGTAGCTGTAGAACATCTCGAGCTGGATGTCCTTGTTGCCCGGCCGGTCCATGTAGAACTGGTCCGTGGCCGCGGCGTCGGGGCTGATGTGGGCCGCGTCGCGGTAGCCCTCCGCGTACTGCCACTTCGTCGCGGACAGCTCGAACAGGCCGCGCAGCTTGTTGCCGTTGGCCACGGACTTGTCGGCCCAGTAAGCCTTGGCGGGGACCCAGAACTCGTTGTCCAGACCTTCGTCGTAGGCGTTGCCGTTCTGGACCACGATCGCGGTGATGCGCTCGGGATGCGCGGCCGCGAGGCGGTAGCCGATCGGCGCGCCGTAGTCCTGCACGTACATCGCGTAGTGCTTCGCGCCGACGGCCTCGGTGAACTTGTCGATGACCTTGGCGAGGTTGTCGAAGCTGTACTGGAACTTGTCCATGGCCGGCATGTCGCTCTGACCGTAGCCGGGGTAGTCGGGTGCGATCACGCGGTAGCGATCGGCCAGGCGCGGGATCAGGTTGCGGAACATCTGCGACGAGGTCGGGAAGCCGTGCAGCAGCAGCAGCACCGGCGCATCCTTCGGACCCGCTTCGCGGTAGAAGATGTTGAGGCCGTCGATCTTCACCGTGCGATAACTGACCGCCGCCGTGCTGACGACGTTCGTCGCTTCCTTGGCGGCGGTGGGGGCGGCCTGGACGCCGTGCGGCGCGAACGCCAGCAGCAGCGATGTCGCCAGGGCCCAGGCGTGGGCGGAGTGCTTCATGGGAAACCTTTCAGGGTTGAAGGAAAGAAGGAAGAAATGAAGAAGGGGTGGATGGGGGAAGCGCGTCAGCCTTCGGTCGCGCCGAACATCGCGTTGGCGTAGGCGATCCCCACGCCGTACGCGCCGGCCAGTTGCCGGGCGATGCCGGTGGTGAGTTCGTAGGTCTCGGCGCGGCCCCAGTCGCGCTGCAGTTCGAGCAGGTACTGCAGCGAGGTCATCGGCTGCGCGCCTGCCTGCACCATGCGGGCGACGGCGCGCTCATGGGCCTCCGCCGTGACGTCGCCGCAGGCGTCGGTGAGCACGTGGACGTCGAATCCCTGTTCCAGCGCGGACAGCGCCGGCCCCACGATGCACACGGAGGTCCACAGGCCCGCAAGGACCACGCGCGGCTTGCCGATGGCGTTGAGGGTGCGGACGACGTTGGCGTCCTCCCAGCAGTTCATCGTGCTGCGGTCGATCAGTTCCTGGGCGGGGAAGGCGTCGGTGACCTCGTCGAACATCGGGCCGGAGAAGCTGCGCGCCGCGACGGTCGTCAGGATCGTGGACACCTTGAAGCCGGCGGCGGCACGGGCCACGATGGCGGCGTTGTTGCGCAGGCTCACGCCGTCGATGGACTGCGTGGCGAAGGCCATCTGCGCCTGGAAGTCGATCAGCACCAGGGTGTGATCGGTCGGCGTGATCAGGCGGGATGCAGCGCTGGCGGTGGCGGTGATGGGCATGGGGCCTCCTCGGAGAAAGTCGGGGTTGCGTAACGAGTCCCCAGTCTCGGAAGAAGGGCGCCCGGCGCCAACGCACGTGCGGTCATGCTCGGCTCGTCCATTCGGACAGGTGCGCCGTCCGCGGGGCTGGGTCGCGTGAGCAGTCCGCGCTCCGAGGCGATCCACAGGGCCTCGGTGCGGCACCGGGCGCCGAGCTTCGAGAAGAGCGTGCGCAGGTGCGCCTTCACCGTGCCCTCGGAGATCGCGAGCGAGCGCGCCATCTCCTTGTTGCTCAGGCCGCGCAGGACGAGCGCCAGCACCTCGCGCTCGCGCAGGGTCAGGGTGGGTTGATCCAGCCTGTCGGCCAGGCGCAGCGAGGCCGCCGTGCAGAGATGGCGATGACCCGCCGCCACGGCCCTGACGGCCCGGACGATCTCGTCGCGACCACAGCTCACCATCACATAGCCCCGGATGCCGGCCTCCACGGCGCCGCGCACGTCGAGCGTCTGGCCGTCCATCGCGACGATCAGCGTCTGCGTGCGGGGCGATGGGCCGGAGGGCGGCGCGGCCGCGTGCTGCCAGGCCTGTCGCACCGTGCGTTGCATGGCTCGCGCCGGGTCGAGGACGAGCACGTCCGGCGCCCCCTGCGGCGCGGGTGGATGCGCGGTGTCATGGGACGACGGCCTCAGCTCGAATTCGGGCCACGCGCCGAGGATCTGACGAAGTCCCGCTTCAACAACCGGCACCTCGTGGGAGAGCTCGATCACGGTGGGTCTTGCGGACATCGCAGCGCTAGGAGGGAAGGGGGGGCGTTGATCCACGCGGGTCTCCTGCGGATGGCGGTGAGACGAGTATGGAAGGTGGAAGCCCGGTGGACACGGCGTGAACGCCGCGTCTCACCTCGTTTCACCATGATTAACCGGGAGCGGTGGCGGCCGCGCATGACCT
This sequence comes from Mitsuaria sp. MSU3D, assembly GCF_056867975.1. NCBI lineage: Bacteria > Pseudomonadati > Pseudomonadota > Betaproteobacteria > Burkholderiales > Sphaerotilaceae > Roseateles > Mitsuaria sp. MSU3D. The sequence goes on from NZ_CP200314.1 coordinate 972,428, forward strand.
GGCACCTTCGACGTTTCCCGGTGAAAAACGATGGACCGTCGTGCACCGCGGCTTATGGTTCTTAACCGGAACTAACTCGACGCCCCATCGTCCTTGGGTCGACGATGACGGCCAGTCGTGCCGGTGCACGAACAGGAGTTCATCATGGTTCGTGCCCCCTCCGGTCTGCTGAGAGTCGCCGTCGATCACGAGGAGCCGCTGCTCGCGATGGGTCTTCGCGCCGCGCTGCATCGCGCCCCCCACCTGCAGCTGATGCAGCCGGGCGAAGCGCTCGACGGGCTGCCGGCTCAGGTGCTCGTGACGGATTGGTCGAGGGGCGTGCAAGGGCTGTCGGCGAGCCGCGCCGATCCGCAGCGTGCCGCGAGCGTGCTGGTCGTCTCGTCGCAGGCGCGCGAGCAGCCGATGCTGTCCGCGCTGCGTCGAGGGCTGGGCGGCGTGCTGCTGGCGTCCTGCACTGAAACCGAACTGCTGCTTGCCGTGGACGCGCTCGCGGCCGGCCGCAGCTATGTGTGCGCGGAGGTGGCGCAGCGGGTCGCCGCCAACTTCTCGCGCGAGCCGCTGACCTGCCGCGAGGAGACCGTCCTCCAGCTGCTGGCGCGCGGGCAATGCAACAAGTCCATCGCGACCAACCTCGGCATCGCGCCGGGCACGGTCAAGAGCCACGTCAAGGCCATCCTCGGCAAGCTCGCCGCGTCCACGCGCACCGAGGCCGCGAGCATCGCGGCGGAGCTTGGCATCGTCGAGTTCACACGGTCGCCGCGGTATGAGCTCGCCTCGCTGAATTGATGCCATCCACGCAGCGGCGCGACGCCTCCTGGCGCGCGTCCTCCTGACGCGAGGGCGCCTCCTGCCCGCTAGGGCATTTTTCACTGGAGAACCTCCATGACTGACAGAAGAAGTTTCCTGGCCGCCGGTGCCGCTGCTGCGACGGCGGTCACCGCGGCCACCAGCGCGCTGGTCGTCTCCACGGGCGCGGCGGCGGCCACCGCAGCGGCGCGCGGCGCCGACATCGCGGCCCGCGTGCCGGACGGGCTGAACCCCGTGGGCGTGCGCACGGCCGGCGTGCGGCTGGTGCCGGTGGTCGGCGGCAGGTACAAGGTCTGGACCAAGCGCGTCGGCAGCGGCAAGACGAAGATCCTGTTGCTGCACGGCGGCCCGGCGTTCTCGCACGAGTACCTGGAAGCGATGGCGGCCTTCCTGCCGGATGCGGGCTACGAGATCTATTTCTACGACCAGCTCGGCGTCAACAACTCGGACCAGCCCGAGGACCCGACGCTATGGACCCTGCCGCGATATCTGGAGGAAGTGGAAGAGGTGCGCCTGGCGTTGGGCCTGGAGCAGTTCGTGCTGTTCGGCCACTCGTGGGGCGGGCTGCTCGCGATGGAGTACGCGCTCAGGCATCCCCAGGTGTTGAAGGGCCTGGTCGTCTCCAACATGGTCGCGGGCATGCAGGCCTACCTGAAGCCTGTGAACCACCTGAAAGAGACGCTGCTCCCCGCGCCACTGCTGCAACGGCTCAACGTCCTCGAGGCCGCACGGGACTTCGACAACCCCGAGTACGAGCAGATCATCCTGACCCATCTGTACACGAAGATCATCTGCCGGCTCGACCCCTGGCCCGATGCGCTGATGCGCAGCTTCAAGCACTTCAACAAGGCGATCTATGTGCAGATGCAGGGGCCCAGCGAATTCGAGGTGAGCGGAAACCTGAAGGACTGGTCCTCGTGGGACCGGCTCAGGGACATCCGCACGCGCACGCTGCTGCTGGGCGCGCGGCACGACACGATGGATCCCGAGGACATCCGTCGCATGGCCACGCTGATGCCCGACGCGAAGGCGGCGATCTGCCCGAACGGCAGCCACCTCGCGATGTGGGACGACCAGGCTGTGTACTTCGGCCACCTGCTGCGCTTCCTCGCGTCGCTCAGGACTTGAGCCGGGGTCATGGCCAATCGCCTTGCGGCGACCGGCCGGGGCGTCGGCTCAGCGCGGCGCGGGTCGAGGGATCTGGCGATCGAGGAAGTCCAGCATCCGCCGGGCGACCTCGTCGCCGTGGGAGACCAGGGCGAAGTGCCCCGCGCCCTCGATCAGATGGACCTCGGCCCGAGGCAGATCCCGCTGGAAGGCCGTCGCGCCTGCGGGCAGGAAGAACGGGTCGTTGGCCCCCCAGACGGCGAGCAGCGGCGGCTGGTGCTTGCGGAAGTAGTCCTGGAGGGTCAGGTATTGCTTCAGGTTGGAGCGGTAATCGAGCAGCACGGCCAGCTGGATGTCTTCCTGGCCCGGGCGATCGAGGAAGAGCTGGTCCAGCAGGTAGTTCTCGGGCGCGATGCGGTCAGGCTGGCTGACGCCCTCCAGGTACTGCCACTTCGTCGTCTCCCGCTTGAACAGGCCGCGCAGCGGCTCTCGGTTGGCGGGGGACGGATCCGACCAGTACTTGCGCATCGGCGCCCAGCCGGGGCTCAGACCTTCCTCGTAGGCATTGCCGTTCTGCGACACGATGGCAGTGATGCGCTCGGGGTGCGCGACCGCCAGCCGCCAGCCGATGGGCGCGCCGATGTCGAAGACGTAGAGCGCATGGCGCTGGAGCTGGCGGGTCTCGGCGAAGCGTTCGACCACGCGCGCCAACTCGTCGAAGGTGTAGCCGAACGAGGCGCCGGCCTTCACCTCGGTCAGGCCATAGCCGGGGATGTCCGGCGCGATCACGCGGTAGCGCCGCGCGAGCTTGGGGATCAGCTCGCGAAACAGGTGGGACGAACTGGGGAAGCCGTGCAGCAGCAGGATCGCGGGCGCATCGGCCGGACCGGCTTCCCGATAGAAGACGCGGTGTCCGTCGACATCGGCGAAGTCGTGCCGCACGACGATCGACGCCTCGGACGAAGGCGGTGATGGCAGCGCCTCGGAGGCCTGCGGCGGTGCCGCGATCGCGCCTGCGCAGAACACCAGCGCCGCGAGTGCCAGCCAGCGGGCGTGAGCGGATGAACAGGGATGAGGAGGGGCGGTGCGCATCGAGAGACCTTTCGTTGCCGCATGGGAATCAGCGGCGCGCAGCCAAGGTACTTCCTCCTGTCGTCAGCGGGGGTTGGCTGTGGTTAAACGTGGTGAAGCCTCCCGCTGCGGGGGCTCGCCTGGTCACATCGGAACTCCCGAACGCAGCCTCAGACCGCGCCAGGGGTTTCCCGCTCCTGTGACGAGGTCTCTACGTAGTTCCGCTAGGCCGGGCCAGCCGGCACATACTTAAGCTGTTCCGATCACGTTACCTATTGTTCAAAAGACGAGGAGCCCAATGAACCGTCGCTCGATCCTCCAACACGGCCTGCTGCTGAGCACGCTGTCGCTGTCCTGCGCCGCGGCGCTGGCCCAGTCCTATCCGACCAAGCCGGTCAAGCTGGTGGTGCCGTTCGCGCCGGGCGGCACGACCGACATCGTGGCCCGCGTCGTCGCGCAGCACATCAACGGGCCGCTGGGCCAGACGATGATCGTCGAGAACAAGGCCGGCGGCGGCGGCATCATCGGCGCCAACGACACCGCCAAGTCCGCCCCCGACGGCTACTCCCTCGGCGTCGCGACCGTGTCCACCACGGCCACCAACCCCGCGATCAATCCCAAGACGCCGTACAACCCGCTGACGGACTTCACGCCCATCATCAACCTCGCGGCCACGCCCAACGTGATCGCCGTGCATCCGTCCTTCCCGGCCAAGGACTACAAGGCCTTCGTCGCCGAACTGAAGAAGAACCCCGGCAAGTACAGCTACTCGACCTCGGGCACCGGCGGCATCGGCCACCTGCAGATGGAGCTGTACAAGAGCCTGACCGGCGTCTTCGTCACGCACATCCCGTACCGCGGCGCGGGCCCCGCGCTGAACGACACCGTCGCCGGCCAGGTGCCGATGATCTTCGACAACCTGCCGTCGGCGCTGCCCTTCATCAAGGACGGCCGCCTGGTCGCGATCGCCGTCGCGGCGCCGCAGCGCCTGGCCGTGCTGCCCAATGTGCCGACCTTCAAGGAGCTCGGCCTCGAGCCCGTGAACCGCATGGCCTACTACGGCATCCTCGGCCCGAAGAACCTGCCCAAGGAAGTCGTGGCCAAGATCAACGAGGCCGCGCGCAAGACCGTCGAGATGCCCGAGGTCAGGAAGCGCATCGAGGAGACTGGCTCGATCGTGATCGGCAATACGCCCGAGCAGTTCACCGAGCAGATCAAGGCCGAGTACGCGGTCTACAAGAAGGTCGTCGAGCAGCAGAAGCTCAAGCTCGACTGATCCGGAAGACCCGCACCGCGTCGACCAGGCCCAGCGCCTGGCCGCGCAGGCTGGACGCCGCGCTGGCGATCTCCTCGACCATCGCGGCGTTCTGCTGTGTGGCGGCGTCCATCTCGCTGACCGCGCTGGACACCTGCGACACGCCCGTCGCCTGCTCGGCGCTGGCGACGCTGATCTCGCCCACGATGCGGTTGACCTGGGCGATGGCCTGAACCACCTCGTTCATCGTGTCGCCCGCGCGGTTCACCAGCCCGGTGCCGGCTTCGACCTGCTCCATGCTGGCCGCGATCAGCGACTTGATCTCCTTGGCCGCGGCCGCCGAGCGGCTCGCCAGCGTGCGCACCTCCGAGGCGACGACCGCGAAGCCGCGGCCCTGCTCGCCGGCGCGCGCCGCCTCGACCGCCGCGTTCAGCGCCAGGATGTTGGTCTGGAACGCGATGCCGTCGATGGTGCCGATGATGTCGGCGATCTTGCGCGAGCTGTCGTGGATGCCCTGCATGCGCGTGACGACCTCCGCCACGACCTGGCCGCCGCGCTCCGCCACCGAGGACGCCGCCACCGCGAGCTTGTTCGCTTCTCCCGACGACTGGGCCGTGTGCCCGACGGTGCCGCTGAGCTGTTCCATCGTGCTGGCCGCGCGCTGCACGTTGGACGCCGTCTGCTCGGTGCGCTGGCTCAGGTCCTGGTTGCCCGCCGACACCTCGTGGCAGGCGTTCTGGATGTTCTCCGAGGACTCGCGCACCTGCGAGATCGCCGTCTGCAGGCTGGTCCGCATGCGCTCCAGGGCGCCGACCATCGCGCCGATCTCGTCCTTGCCCTGCGGGGGCGCGGCGCGGGTGAGGTCGCCTTCGGCCACGGCCTCGACCAGCCGCACCGCTTCCGACAGCGGCTTGGTCACCGAGCGCGTCAACGCCCACGCGAACAGCGTGCCCGCCACGATCGCCAGCAGGCCCATCACCGTGATGCGGGTCTGCGCGCGCTGCGTCACGTGGTCGACCTCCGCGGCCATCTCGTCCAGCGTCTGCTGCTGGAACTTCAGGTAGCCCGTCATCTTCAGGAGATAGGCCTCGGCCTGCGGACGGAACTGGTCGTTGAGCAGCCGCTCGGTGGCGTCGGTGTCGCCGCTCTTCTTGAGCTCGGCGATCTTGTTGCGCGTCGCGATGTAGGTCTGGCGCGCCTCGGTCAGCTCGGCGACGACCTTCTTCTCGGCGTCGCTCTTGGGCAGCTCGTCCAACGCCTTGACGATCTCGTTGCCGCGCGCGGTGGAGATCTTCACGTCGCCGGCGAAGTAGTCGGCCAGCGAGGCGTCCGTGCTCTTGGCGATGGCGGTGTAGCGCTTCACGCCGACGATGGTCAGCATGTACCACTCGCTCACCAGGCGCTCCTTCTGCAGCGGCACCGCCATCATGGTGCGGGTGGCGTCGGCGGTCCGGTTCAGTCCCAGCCAGCCGACGGTCATGAGCGCCGCCACCAGCAGCAGCACCACGCCGAAGCCCGTTGCCAGCCGCACCGACAGGCGCATGTCATTCAGTTTCACAGCATCTCCCCAGTCTCGACTTCCGTCATGGCGGAAGCCAGTTGTCATACAACGCCGTGGCCGATGGATCATCGGTGTGCGCTCTTAACGCCGCACCAACAGGCTTGCTGGCGCGTGCATGGGAAGGACTGTAGAAGCTAGTTGTCTGACAACGTGCGGGGTGAATCGGCGCGAACGTGCAGTTGTGCCGGGCGATGCGCGATGAAACATCGCCATGTCACCAAAGAACAGGGGCGCACGAAGCGCCCCTTGTCAGCGTGGCCGGATAGCGCCGGATGCGGGCGACAGGTGGTCAAGAGACCGCTGTCGCCACATCCGCCGCACCGCCGGGTGCGGATCAGCCGCCGAACAGCTTGCCCAGTCCCAGCGAGTTGGCCGCGCCGCCCAGCAGGCCGCCGGTCAGGCTGTTGGCGATGCCGCCGATGCCCGACAGCAGGCCGCCGCCGCCGCCTGCGGAACCCGAACCCTTGTTGCCGCCGACGCCGCCCAGCAGGCCCGGAAGCACAGCACTTGCAATTGCACCAATCATCGTTTTTCCTTGAAAACCGCCGCGCGATCGGGAGGTCGCCACGGTGCCGCGGAGCACGACCGGTGTCCCGGCGCGCGGCGGCCTGAAATCAGGTCGCGGCACGAATGCTCTAGTGCGGTGGGCGGACTCAAAGGGTCGACCATCGAATTGCGACTGAGCGCCGACCGCCTGCTGCAAATGAGGGAGTGACTCCTTCATTTGCAATGAATCCGTCCGCGCGGTGCATCGATGGATTTCAAATTATGAAAAGAACTTGCCGGCATGCAAAAAACTGACGTGCTGCAGTGCCGCAAGATTTCTCATCATGGAAGAGCTGTTCTCACGATCCGGTTTCTGTTTTCCAAGTCGTTGATTTCAAAGGAATAAAAAATCAGTCTTATATAAGACATCGCCTCACACGCCGGAGGTCCAGGCGTCTAGATTTGAGCCATCGGTTTTGCAACTTCACTCGAACCACCAGGAGCTCACCATGACGACCTTGACCCGCGAACAGCAGATTGCCGCCCTCGAGAAGGACTGGGCGGAGAACCCCCGGTGGAAGGGCATCCAGCGCGGCTACTCGGCGGCCGACGTGGTCCGCCTGCGCGGCTCCATCAACATCGAGCACACGCTGGCCAAGCGCGGCGCCGAGAAGCTGTGGAACCTCGTGAACACCGAGCCCTTCATCAACTCGCTGGGCGCGCTGACCGGCAACCAGGCCATGCAGCAGGTCAAGGCCGGCCTGAAGGCGATCTACCTGTCCGGCTGGCAGGTCGCCGGCGACGCCAACAGCAATGGCGAGATGTACCCCGACCAATCGCTGTACTCGGTGGACTCGGTGCCGAAGGTCGTCAAGAAGATCAACGCCACCTTCAAGCGCGCCGACGAGATCCAATGGAGCGAAGGCAAGAGCGACATCGACTACTTCGCCCCCATCGTCGCGGACGCGGAAGCCGGCTTCGGCGGCGTGCTGAACGCCTTCGAGCTGATGAAGGCCATGATCGAGGCGGGCGCTTCGGGCGTGCACTTCGAAGACCAGCTGGCCGCCGCGAAGAAGTGCGGCCACATGGGCGGCAAGGTGCTGGTGCCTTCGCGTGAAGCGGTGGCCAAGCTGGTGGCGGCGCGCCTGGCCGCCGACACGATGGGCGTGCCGACCGTGTTGCTGGCCCGCACCGACGCCGAGGCCGGCGACCTGGTGACCAGCGACATCGACGACAACGACAAGCCCTTCTGCACCGGCGAGCGCACCGTCGAAGGTTTCTTCCGCACCCGCAACGGCCTGGAGCAGGCCATCAGCCGCGGCCTGGCCTACGCGCCGTACGCCGACATGATCTGGTGCGAAACGGGCAAGCCGGACCTGGCCTTCGCCAAGGCCTTCGCCGAAGCCATTCACGCGAAGTTCCCCGGCAAGCTGCTGGCCTACAACTGCTCGCCGAGCTTCAACTGGAAGAAGAACCTGGACGACGCCACGATCGCCAAGTTCCAGCGCGAGCTGGGCGCGATGGGCTACAAGTTCCAGTTCATCACGTTGGCCGGCTTCCACAGCCTGAACTACTCGATGTTCAACCTGGCCTACGGCTATGCGCGCAACAACATGAGCGCCTTCGTCGAGCTGCAGGAGGCTGAATTCGCCGCCGCCGAGAAGGGCTTCACCGCGGTGAAGCACCAGCGCGAAGTGGGCACCGGTTACTTCGACGCGGTCACCACCACGATCGAGGCGCAGGCGTCGACCGCGGCGCTGAAGGGATCGACGGAGGACGAACAGTTCTTCGACGCGAAGCACGGCTGATCGCCGCGCCAAGGCCCCGTCGTGGCGGGGCCCGTGAACCGGAAAGGGCTGCTGGGAAGCAGCCCTTTTTTCGTCGGTCCGATGGCGCCGGTCGTGTCCGGTCCGCCGCTCTAGTTGCTGTTGCCGCTCCTGCCGCTCCTGCCGCTCATGTCGCTCGCATCGCTGGGGGCGTGGGCCCGTGTCGGGCGGCGCGGTCCCGCTTGACGTGCGCCAGGTCGGTCAGGGCCTCGCGGCTGTCGGCGCGTCCGAAGCGGTCCACCGCCTGGAGGTGGCGCGCGAGGATCTCGTTGTGCCGTCGCCGCTGGATGGCCCGGGCCTCGGGATCGGCGGCCAGGTACCGCGCGAAGCGTTCATCGTCAGTCAGCGTCTTCAGCCGGCGCCCGGTCGCGTCATGGAACAGCGCCTGCGTCGCCGGATCCCGGCGGCGTGCCAGATCGCGGGCCGTGGCGAAGAACACCTCCTGCCGGAAAGACTTCAGCGCGGTGATGGCGGCGCTGGCCGGGTGCTGCCGCAGCTCGCCTGCCCACTGTTCCTGAGGCGCGAATCCGGTCTCCCCGCCGCGGGACTTCGGATCGCGCCGACGGCGCGCCAGCGAGGCCCGGTCCTGGTGACCCTCGAACCGGTCGGCGACCTCCCGCAAGACCTGGCCCAGCGTCCCTTCGCGCAAGCGCGACCCGAGGTTGCCCAGGCGCATCGCCGCCTTCATCGACGCCGGCGCCTGTTCGCCGAGATAGCCGTCCCGATGCGCCTCGTTGATGCCGGCGCCCACGCTGCCGCCCAGCGTGAGGGCGATGCCCGGAACCGCCAGCGCCAGGGCCACGGGCGGGCAGGCGAAGGTCGACACGGAGGCGCCCAGCATCAATCCTTGGCCCGCGCTCAGCATCGCGTCGCACGCCTGGCTCCTGGCGCTGTCGGCCAGCCGGAACCGCGCGTCCCGCGCATACAGCGTCGGAACGCGTTCGGGCAGGTCGGCGGCGATCGCCTGCAAGGCGTCCCGGTCGCGGCGGATCTGGCGGTGCTGCGCGGCATGGAGGCGTCCGTTCACGACGCCCGACAGGCCCTGGGCCAACTGGGCGCCCATCATGATGCCGCCAGTCGCCGCCCCGAGGGCGTGATGGGCCGCTTCGGCGGCCACCTGGCTGGACACGCTCCCCGCGGCCTGCGCCGCCACCGCGCCGGCGGAGGCCGCCGACTTGCCCATGGAGGCCACCATGCCGGCCGCCATGCCCGGCATGCCGATGCCCGTCAGCAGCCTGACGGTCCGGGTGCGTTTGGCCACCTGCCGCTCGCCTTCGCACTTGCGCAGCAGGTGCGATTGATAACTCGTCTCCTCGGTGTCCAGCCGCCAGTGGCGTGCGAGGCGCTCGGCGATGATGTCGGCGGCCCGCTTGTTGAAGGCGTCGCTCAGCACGCCGTTGCCCGGGGTGTGAAGCCGCTTGCTGGTCAGGTTGTGCTTCAGCAGCGAGAGGAGGCCCTTGTCGCGATGCCGTCGACGCGCCTCGAATCGCTCGACGCCCTGCGCGTGCAGGTCGATGAGCGGCTGCAGCGTGGCTTCCGATTCGCCGTTGCCGTTGCCGTTGCCGTTGCCGTTGCCGTTGCCGACGCTGTTCCCGTGCCTCAATGCGTCGATCAGCCGCTGCTGCTGGTCCAGGGTGCGCCGCACACTGTCGGGATAGTCCTGCGCGTAGCCCGCGCGCGCCGACCTGACCGCGCCCACCGCGGCGGCGGCGACCAGCGGGAAGAAGGCGGCCAGCAGCCCCATCTCCGCGTAGGGCGCCTGGGCCCGGGACATCGCCGTCGGAATGCCGCTCGCGATGTCGTCCGGGCCGTCGAGGTTGCGAACGCGCGCCAGCATCCGCAGCAGCGGCAGGAAGCCGGATCCGGAAAAGTCGTCGATCACCTGGGGACGCGACGAGAGAAAGCGGTGACCCAAGGTGACGCTCACCGGATCGTCCGGCGGCAGCGAGGGGCCGCTCGGAACGCCGAGCGGGAACAGGCCAGTCATGGTGTGTCTTCCGAAGGGGACCACACCGTGCGGCAGTGGCCGGTCGCAGTCCCGGTTCATGGATCGGGTGGGTGCAGACCTGGCTCGTTGCGATGGCTGGGTGCGAGGCTGCCGATGAGCAGCCCCGTGCTGGTTGCGGTCAGCGCCTCTGGGGGAAAGTCGAAGGCACGCCGGCGCCCGCGTTCTGCATCAGGCTGGGCGCGACGGCGCCGGCGAGGTCGCCGGCCATCATGCCGGCCCGTGGCCCGGCAAGTTTGGAGACGCCCTTCTGGACGAGACCGCCGACAAGCGACGAGACGGCGGGAGCGAGCACGGTGGCGAGGAGGGGAAGAGGCATGGTGATCGACTTTGATGAGAAGGGAGTCCCCGTAGTGCCCCGGCCGCCGTTCCCGTTCGGCGCCTCCCGTCCCGTGCCTCCCGTTCAGCGCGCGGCCGCCTCCGCGGGACGTGCGCTCCGATCGCGCTGCCGCCATTCCTGGATCAGTTCGACGACCGCATCCGGATCGGCCGGCTTGACCAGATGGACGTCGAAGCCGGCTTCGTGCGCACGGCGACGGTCGTCCTGCTGGCCGTAGCCGGTGAGCGCGATCAACAGGCAGTCCATGCCGCCGGGCAGGGCGCGCAGGCGGCGCGCGACCTCATAACCGTCCAGGCCGGGCAGGCCGATGTCGAGCAGCACCACCTGCGGCGCGCGCGTGGTCGCGGCGTCGAGCGCGCTGGGGCCATCGAGCTGCACCGCGGTGTCGAAGCCCGCGAGTTCGAGGAACACCGCCATCGAATCGGCCGCGTCGCGGTTGTCGTCGACGACCATCACGCGGCACGGGCACTGGTCCTCGTCCTGGTGCCCGTCTCCGCGGACCTCGCCGCGAACTTCATTGCGAACGTCATTGCCGACCGCCATCTCGGCGCGCGGGGGCACGACGCGCTCCTCGGAAGCGACGGGCGCGAGCGGTGTCCCGAGCGCCTCGTCCACGGCGGCGGGCAGGCGCACCTCGAACTCGGAGCCGTGACCGGGGCCTTCGCTGCGGGCCTCCACCTGGCCGTGATGGAGCTGCACCAGGCGCTGCACCAGCGTCAGTCCGACGCCGAGGCCGCCCTGGTTGCGGTCGAGTCCGCGCGGTCCCTGTTCGAACAGGTCGAAGACATGCGGCAGCAGCGACGCGGCGATGCCGCGTCCGTTGTCGCGCACGGTCAGCACGAACACGCCCTCTTGTCCGACGCCGTCGGTGTCCTGGTGGACGAGCGTCAGCTCGATGCGGCCTCCGGCGCCGGTGTACTTGCTCGCGTTGTGCAGCAGGTTGGTGACGACCTGGATCAAGCGCGCCGCGTCGCCGCGCACGCGCGCCGGGCGATCGGGCAGCGTCAGGCAGAGCTGCTGGCCTTGCCCGTCGATCAACGACTGCACCGGCTCCAGGCCGTGGCGCACGATGTCGCGCAGATCGACGGTCTCGTTCTTCAGCACGATCTTGCCCTGGCTGATCCGCGCCACGTCGAGGAGCTCGTCGACCAGCCGCGTCAGGTGCCGGGCCTGGCGATCCGTGACCGCGACCGCTTCGCCCAGCCGCCGGTCGCGGTCCTGCGCGTCGGGGTGCGGCTGGCCGTCGCGCGTGGACGTGTCGGCGAGCGCGCGCATCACCTCGATCGCGTTGCGGATCGGCGCCAGCGGATTGCGCAGCTCGTGCGACAGCATCGCGAGGAACTCGTCCTTGCGCCGGCTCGCTTCAAGCAGCCCGGCCTCGGCCTGGCGGCGTTCGACGATCTCGGCCTGGAGCGCGCCGTACAGCCGCGCGTTCTCGAAGGCGATCGCGGCGCGGCCCGCCAGTTCCTCCAGCGTCGGCCAGTCGGGCGGCTGATGCGGCTCGACCAGCAGCAGGCCGCCGAGCATGCGCTCGCCCGCGACCAGCGGCAGCACGACGCCGCTGGCGGTGTCGCGGTGCAGCGGCGCGCGGGGCGGGGGCTCGTCGTCGGGCAGGCCGGGCACGCCGGGCGGGAGGGCGGGGGCGAAGGCCGGGGGCGCGTGCGGCGCCGCGGAAGCGCCGTGCGGCAGAGGCGGCATCATCTGCTCGATCGCGGTGCGCGTGGCGTCGTAGAGCACCTCGGACAGCATCTGCTCGCGGCCTTCGATGAACGGGGCGGGTTCGCCGGCCGCGGGCGGCGCGTCGCAGCGCAGCACGCGCTCATGGCCGTGGCCCGCGTCGCGCAGCCACAGCAGGGCGCGCGGGGCGAAGTTCGGCACCAGCAGCGCGAGCAGGCGCCGCATCGCGACGTCCGCGTCCAGCGAGTCGGCCAGTTCCCGTCCCGCCTGCGCCAGGAAGATCGAGCGCCGCGTGTTCTCCTCGGCGGCGCGCTGCGCGGCCTCGGCGCGCGCGATGGCGATGCGCTCCAGCGCCTGCTGCCGCAACCGCTGCTGCATGATGAAGAGGTCGACGAAGACCCGCACCTTGCTGCGCAGCACGTCGGGGATGACCGGCGAGAGGATGTAGTCGACCGCGCCGAGCGAGTAGCCCTGCGCCGTCTGCAGCTCGTCCGCATACGCGGTGACGAAGATGATGGGCGTGTGCGCCGAGCGCCGGTAGCCGCGGATCAGCCGCGCCGTCTCCAGGCCGTCGATGCCCGGCATGTTCACGTCCATCAGGATCACCGCGAACTGCTGGCGCAGCACCTCGCGCAGCGCCTCGCTGCCGGAGCGCGCGATGACCAGGTGCTGGTCCAGGTCGGCCAGGATGGTCTCGAAGACGAGCAGCTTCTCCGGCAGGTCGTCCACGATCAGGATGCTGGCGCGCTCCGCCGCGTCCGGCGTCGCGTAGCCGTCGAAGAGGGCGCTCAGCGGCATAGCCAGCCCCGCAGCACGGTCAGCATGTTGGCGGGGTCGACGGGCTTGGACAGGTAGTCCCAGGCGCCGGCCTCGATGCACTTCTGGCGGTCGCCCTTCATCGCCTTGGCGGTGACGGCGACCATCGGCAGCTCCCGTCCGCGCGGCAGGCGGCGGATCTGCTGCATCGTCTCCAGGCCGTCCATCTCCGGCATCATGATGTCCATCAGCACGATGTCGATCGACGGGTCCTCCTGCACCAGCCGGATCGCCTCGCGGCCGTTGTCGGCGGAGACGATGACCATGCCGTGGCCGTCCAGCACGGTCGCCAACGCGAAGATGTTGCGCATGTCGTCGTCCACGATCAGCGCCTTCTTGCCGGCCAGCGGGCAGCTGGTCTCCTGCGCGTCGTGCATCGCCTGGCGCTCGCCGTCGCCCATGTCGGCGGGCGCGCGGTGCAGCGCCAGCGCCAGCGCCGCGAGCGCCGCGTCGGTGCCCGTGGCCGTGCGCACCGGCAGGCCGTGCGGCCGGGTCCAGCGGCGCGCGGCGGCCTGTTCCTCGGAGGGCTCCGTGGCGCCGGGGGCGGCGGCGGGCATCTCGGTGTTCAGCGCGACCACCGGCAGCGGCAGCGTGCCGGGCCGCGTCTCGAGTGCGTCCAGGACGTCCTGCGGACCGAAGGCGCTCGCGACCGCGTCGACCAGCAGCGCATCGACGCCGGGCAGCACGTCGCGCGCCTGCGCCGCGGTCTGGACGAACACCGTCTCGATGTCGTCGGCCAGCGGCGTCAGCAGCGCGAGCCGCTCCGGTCCTTCGGGCATCGCCACGGCCAGTCGCCGTCGCGGACGGTCCAGGTAGCGCTGCAGGTCGCGCAGCGCGACGTCGACATCGTCGCGCGACTGCAGCGGCTTGGGCAGGAAGCCCAGCGCGCCGGCCTGCAACGCGCGTTCGCGCGCATCGTCGGTCGAGACCACGCACACCGGCAGGTGACGCATGTCCGGGTCGGACTTGAGCCGGTCCAGCACGCGCCAGCCCTGCATGTCGGGCAGGAAGATGTCCAGCGTGATCAGGCTGGGGCGGAACTCCTGCGCCATCGCCAGCGCGCCCGCCCCGGTGGTTGCCACGAGGCCCTTCATGCCGGACTGTCGCGCCGCTTCAAGCAGCACGTTCGCGAAGGCCAGGTCGTTCTCGACGATCAGCAGCACGCGGTCGCCGCTGCCAATGTCCTCGCGGTCGTCCTTGGCGACGTTGGCGAAGACGATGCTGTCGGGCGGCGTGTCCATCTGGACGCGGTGCGCGTCGAGCGGTGTCATGCCGCCATCGCCGGTGCCGTCGCTCTTGCCCTGGCCCTTGCCCTCATCGCGGCCATCGCCACGACCTTCGACCGGGCGGGCCTGCGCGGACGGCGCCCGCCGCGCGGCGGCGCGCTGCACGGCCGCCTCGGCCAGTTCGGCGGCGGAGATCGCGGCCGGGGAGTGGGTCGGCAGATCGTCGCGGTCATCGGCGGGCGCGGTCGACGGCGCGCCGCCGGCCTCGGGCTTGGCCGGCGCGGCCGGCGCCAGGCGAGGCCGCGCATTGCGCGCCGGCGTGTAGTGCTGCGGCAGGTAGAGCGTGAAGGTCGAGCCGCGACCCGGCGCGCTGACGAGCCGGATCTCGCCGCCCAGCAGCCGCGCGAGCTCGCGACTGATGGCCAGGCCCAGGCCGGTGCCGCCGTACTTGCGCGAGGTCGAGCCGTCGGCCTGCTGGAAGGCCTCGAAGATGATCTGCTGCTTGTCGGCGGAGATGCCGATGCCGGTGTCCGCGACCGCGAAGGCGATCACCTGGCCCGCGTGGTTGAGCACCTCGTTGTCGGCGGCCCAGCCGTCGGACGCCGCGGTGACGCTGAAGGTGACCTGGCCCTGGTGCGTGAACTTGAAGGCGTTGGACAGCAGGTTCTTGATGATCTGCTGCAGCCGCTTGACGTCGGTGACCAGCGACTTGGGCAGCGGCTGGTCCATCTCGACGGCGAAGCCGACGTGCTTGGAGTCCGCGAAGTGGCGGAAGCTGCGCTCCACCGAGCGCTGCAGCTCGTCCAGCCGCAGTTCGCTGACGTCCACGGCCACCGTGCCCGACTCGATCTTGGACAGGTC
Source organism: Mitsuaria sp. MSU3D (assembly GCF_056867975.1). NCBI lineage: Bacteria > Pseudomonadati > Pseudomonadota > Betaproteobacteria > Burkholderiales > Sphaerotilaceae > Roseateles > Mitsuaria sp. MSU3D. The sequence continues at coordinate 987,466 of NZ_CP200314.1, forward strand.
CAGGATGTCGTTGATCAGCATCAGCAGGTCGTTGCCGGACGCGTGGATGGTCTTGGAGAACTCGACCTGCTTGAGCGTCAGGTTGCCCTCGCTGTTCTTGCAGAGCTGGTCGGACAGGATCAGCAGCGAGTTCAGCGGCGTGCGCAGCTCGTGCGACATGTTGGCGAGGAACTCGGACTTGTACTTCGAGGTCAGCGCCAGCTGCTCGGCCTTTTCCTCCAGCGCCTGGCGGGCCTGTTCGACCTCGGTGTTCTTGCGCTCGACTTCCTGGTTCTGGTGGGCCAGCAGCTGCGCCTTCTCCTGCAGCTCGCCGTTGGTCTGCTGCAGTTCCTGCTGCCGGCGCTGCAGCTCTTCGGCCAGCGACTGCGACTGGATCAGCAGGTCTTCCGTCCGCGTGCTGGCTTCGATCGTGTTGATCACGATGCCGATGGATTCGGTCAACTGGTCGAGGAAGGCCTGGTGGGTCGAGCTGAAGCGCTCCAGCGAGGCCAGCTCCAGCACGCCGCGCACGCGGCCTTCGAAGACCACGGGCAGCACCAGCACCTCCATCGCCGCGGTCTCGCTGAGGCCGGACGCGATGCGGAAGGCGGTGCCCGGCACGTTGGTCAGCAGGATCTTCTCCTGGTCCAGCGCGCACTGGCCGACCAGCCCCTGGCCGAGCGCCAGTTCCTTGCCGTGCGTGGCCAGGCCGCCGGAGGCGTAGCTGGCGATCAGCTTCAGGCGGGGCATCTCGCCGCGCATGTTGAGCACGAAGAACTCGGCCTGCTGCACGCCGACGACGGGCGCGAGCTCGCTCAGGATCAGCTGACCGACGGTGACCAGGTCCTTCTGGCCCTGCAGCATCCGCGTGAACTTGGCCAGGTTGGTCTTGAGCCAGTCCTGCTCGGTGTTCTTCTGCGTCGTGTCCTTCAGGTTGCGGATCATCTCGTTGATCGTGTCCTTGAGGGACGCGACCTCGCCCTGCGTCTCGACGGTGATCGAGCGCGTCAGGTCGCCCTGCGTCACGGCGGTGGCGACCTCCGCGATCGCGCGCACCTGGGTGGTCAGGTTGGCGGCGAGCTCGTTCACGTTCTCCGTCAGGCCCTTCCAGGTGCCGGACGCGCCCGGCACCTTGGCCTGGCCGCCGAGCTTGCCCTCGACGCCCACCTCGCGCGCGACGGTGGTCACCTGGTCCGCGAAGATCGCGAGCGTGTCCGTCATCGAGTTGATGGTGTCGGCCAGCGCGGCGATCTCGCCCTTGGCCTCCACGGTCAGCTTCTGCGCGAGGTCGCCGTTGGCCACGGCGGTCACGACCTTGGCAATGCCGCGCACCTGGCCGGTCAGGTTGCCGGCCATGAAGTTCACGTTGTCGGTCAGGTCCTTCCAGGTGCCCGACACGCCGCGCACCGTGGCCTGGCCGCCGAGGCGGCCTTCGGTGCCGACCTCGCGCGCGACGCGGGTCACTTCCGCGGCGAACGAGGAGAGCTGGTCCACCATCGTGTTGATCGTGGTCTTGAGCTCCAGGATCTCGCCGAGCACGTCGACGGTGATCTTCTTCGAGAGGTCGCCCGCGGCCACGGCCTTGGTCACGTCGGCGATGTTGCGCACCTGCGAGGTCAGGTTGGACGCCATCGAGTTGACCGAGTCGGTCAGGTCCTTCCACGTGCCGGCCACGCCCTGCACGTCGGCCTGGCCGCCGAGCTTGCCCTCGGTGCCGACCTCGCGCGCGACCCGGGTCACTTCCGCGGCGAAGGAGCGCAGCTGGTCCACCATCGTGTTGACGGTGTTCTTGAGCTCGAGGATCTCGCCCTTGACGTCGACGGTGATCTTCTTGGAGAGGTCGCCCGCGGCCACGGCGGTGGTCACCTCGGCGATGTTGCGCACCTGCGAGGTCAGGTTGCCGGCCATGAAGTTCACCGACTCGGTCAGGTCCTTCCACGTGCCGGCCACGCCCTGCACGTCGGCCTGGCCGCCGAGCTTGCCCTCGGTGCCGACCTCGCGCGCGACCCGGGTCACTTCCGCGGCGAAGGAGCGCAGCTGGTCGACCATCGTGTTGACGGTGTTCTTGAGCTCGAGGATCTCGCCCTTGACGTCGACGGTGATCTTCTTGGAGAGGTCGCCCGCGGCCACGGCCTTGGTCACGTCCGCGATGTTGCGCACCTGCGAGGTCAGGTTGCCGGCCATCGAGTTGACGGAGTCGGTCAGGTCCTTCCAGGTCCCGGACACGCCTTCCACGCGGGCCTGGCCGCCCAGCGAGCCTTCGGTGCCGACCTCGCGCGCGACGCGGGTCACTTCCGACGCGAACGAGCGCAGCTGGTCCACCATCGTGTTGATGGTGTTCTTCAGCGTCAGGAACTCGCCCTTGACGTCGACCTCGATCTTCTTGGACAGGTCGCCCTGCGCGACGGCGGTGGTGACGTCGGCGATGTTGCGGACCTGGTCGGTGAGGTTGCCGGCCATCGAGTTGACGGAGTCGGTCAGGTCCTTCCAGGTCCCGGCGACGCCCTTGACCTCGGCCTGGCCGCCGAGCTTGCCTTCGGTGCCGACCTCGCGCGCGACGCGGGTCACTTCGGCGGAGAAGTCGCCGAGCTGCTCCACCATCCGGTTGATGGTCTTGGCGGTGTGGAGGAACTCGCCCTGCAGCGGGCGGCTCTCGACCTCCAGCGCCATGGACTTGGTGAGGTCGCCCTCGGCGACCGCGCCGATCACGCGCGCGGCTTCACTGGTGGGATGGACGAGATCGTCGATGAGCGCGTTGATGCAGTCGATCTGCTGGCCCCAGAAGCCGCGCAGTTCGGGCAGGGTGGCGCGCTGCTTGAGCCGGCCTTCGCGGCCGACGACCTGTCGCAGGCGGGAGAGTTCGGCGGCCATCGACGCGTTCTGCTCGACCACCTCGTTGAAGGCGTCGGCGAGCTTGCCGGCGACGCCGGTCCAGTGGAAGGGCAGCCGCACGTCCGGGTCTCCGCGGCGCAGCGCATGGAGCGCCAGCAGCATTGCATTCAGGTGCTCGGCCGGGACCACGGCCACCCCTTCTTCCAAGACGCTCATTGAGGACTCCCGACGGCCGTCTGATCGCGGCTCAACCGATCGACTTTAGCCGTGCGACAACGCGGGCGGGACCTGGGTTTAGGAGGGCAGGGCCGGGCACGCAGCTTGCCGATATACGGTGTGGACGGACGGCGGATGCCGCCCGCGCTTTGTCGTGCGCGGGCCGCTGTTGCGTCGTGTTGCATTCAGGGAGAAGACTTCGATGTCCGATACATCGCCTCACGCGGCGTCCCACACGTCGCCGCACGCGCTGAGGGTCCTCGTGATCGACGACGACCCGGAGGGCGCGCGCAGCCTCAGCGAGTTGTTCCGCTGCTATGGCTGCGCGACCTCGGTCGCCTACAGCGGCCGGGTGGGGCTGCGCCTGTTGAAGCTGTTCAAGCCGGAGCTGGTGTTCGTCGACTTCGACATGCCGGACATGAACGGCCTGGAGGTGGTGTCCGAAGCCAAGCTGATCGACGCCGAGGCCGGCCGCCATGTCATGTACGTGTGCCTGACCGGCGGTGGACCGGAGATCACGGACGAGTCGGCCGGGTCGGCCGGATTCAATCGCCTGCTCTACAAGCCGCTGAACGTGACCGACCTGCTGGCGGTATTGCTGGCGGCAAGACCGGGCAATTTCGCGGCAGGAAGCAACGCGCCGGCGATCCGTCCCGCGCGTCCGATGTACAGGGATCGCACACCGAAACACTGAGTGTGGCGGCGACGCCATGGCGAATGTCGACGACGCAGCTTGCTGATGCACTGGCAATCAATTACTTGCCAAAAGCAATCAATTGGCGGAGCATGCCGCCATGTCCGATCCTGACCGCATCGAAGCCGTCCGCCGCTTCAACCGCTTCTACACGCGCCGCATCGGGGTGCTCAACGAAGGCCTGCTGGATTCCCCGTTCAGCCTGACCGAAGGGCGCATCCTGTTCGAGCTCGCGCATCTCGAGAACAGCGACGGCATCACCGCCACCGACCTCGGTCGCCTGCTCGACCTCGACGGCGGCTATCTGAGCCGCCTGCTGCGCGACCTGAAGGAACGCGACCTCGTGCGTGCGACCCGCAGCGCGGTCGACGCGCGCCAGTCGCTGCTGCAGCTGAGTCCGGCCGGACGCAAGGCCTTCAAGCCGCTGGAGCGGCGCTCGCAGGAGCAGGTCGGCGCGTTGCTCGACCAACTTGGCGAGGCGCAGCAGACCGAGCTGCTGCAGGCCTTCCGCCGCGTGCAGGGGCTGCTGGAAGCGCCCGGCGACAAGCCCGCGAAGCAGGGCTTCATCCTGCGCCCGCACCGGCCCGGCGACATGGGGTGGATCGTGTCGCGGCACGGCGCGCTCTATGCGCGCGAGTACCAGTTCGACGTGCGCTTCGAGGCCCTGGTGGCGCGCATCGCCGCCGACTTCATCGAGCGCTTCGATGCCCGCCGCGAAGCCTGCTGGATCGCCGAGCGCGACGGCGCCAACATCGGCAGCGTGGCGTTGGTGCAGGCGCGCGACGAGACGACCGACGCGCCGATCGACGGCGTCGCGCAGCTGCGGCTGCTGCTCGTGGAGCCGGCCGCGCGCGGGCTCGGACTGGGCGATCGGCTGGTCGCCGAATGCCACCGCTTCGCACGCGAGGCCGGCTACCAGCGCGTGCGGCTGTGGACCAACAGCCAGCTCGATGCGGCCAAGCACATCTATCGCAAGGCGGGCTACCGGCTGACGGGGACAGAGCCCTTCCAGGGATTCGGGTTGGACCTTGTCGGCGAAACTTGGGAACTCGATCTTGAGAGGACCGCGTGACGGCGCCGCTGTCGGCGACGTTCCCGACATCCTCCTGTTTCCTTCCCGACCATGACTCTCGATCAATACCTTGACTGGAGCGGCCTGCGGGCCGACCTCGCCGACGCCGCCTCTTCCCCGTCGTTCACGGAGGCCGTGCGCGCGCACCGGGCGGCGCTGCAAGCGCTGCTGACACCGGAAACGCTGGCCGCCTCGCCGGTGAGCTGGAGCTTCCGCGTGCCGGAACTCGGCGAAGGCGGCGCCTGCTCCCTGTTCGGCCAGTTGGCGGAGCAGCCTTATGAGCTCGCCGGCATCCTGGGCGGGCAGGGCGCTGACAACCGGCGCCTGCTGGCCGAAGCCACGATCGTCACGCGCTATTACCGCGAGCACAGCCGCAGCCACTGGTTCGGCGTGTATCAGGCGCGGCGCAAGTCCGCCGACGAGTCGGTGCTGGTGAAGCTGGCCTACTTCGGCGCGGAGAGCCGCGCCGAGTTCCCGTTGACCGAGGCCTTTGCGGCGGGCAGCAACAACAGCGCCGTGGGCCTGAGCGGCCGCGCGCGCCTGATCAACGACGTGGCCGCGTTCGTGGCCGAGGGCGGCGGCTACTACACCTGCGATCCGAAGGTGAAGGCCGAAGCCTGCCTGCCGCTGTTCGACGCCGACCGGCGCGTCGTCGGCATCCTCGATTCCGAAGCCTTCGACAAGGACTTCTTCGGCGGGGACGAGCTGGCGCTGGTGATCGCCGTGGCGATCACGCTGTCCGGCGGCCTGATCGCGCAACCGCAGTGAGGCGCGGAGGGCCCGAGGCGGAGCACCGCCTCGGAATGCGGTCCTGCCACCGCCGCCTCACGCCACGGTGATCACGATCTCCGCGTATTCGCTCGGCACGACCAGTCCGCGACCGCCGCCGACGTCGAGCTCATCCAGCAGCGCGCGGATGTCGTCGCTCAGCGCGGCCTGGCCCGCCGGATCCAGCGCGCCGAAGGCCTTGTGCGTCGGACCGTAGTAGTCGCGGAAGACCTGCAGGAAGTGGTCCGCCGAGCGATAGCGGAAGTTGAAGTGTCTGCGCTGCACCCGCAGCTCCTGCGCCTTCGGCCCGAACAGCGTGACCAGATGCGACTCCGCGCCCCACAGCGCCGGTGAACGCACGCCCGCCGGTGGCGGCACGTGCGCGCCGATCGTCTTGAACAGCCGGCCGATGAAGCCTTCGGGCGTCCAGTTGGCCAGGCCGATGCGACCGCCCGGACGGACCACGCGCAACAGCTCGCGCGCGGCGCTGGCCTGGTCCGGCGCGAACATCACGCCGAAGGTGGACAGCGCCACGTCGAAGCTGCCGGCCTCGTAGGGCAGCGACTCGGCGTCCGCCACCTCGAAGCGGACGGAGAGACCTTCGGCATCGGCGCGGCGGCGACCGCGATCGAGCAGCGCCTGGACGTAGTCGGTCGAGGTCACGTCGGCATACCGGCGCGCGGCGGCCAGCGTCGCGTTGCCGTTGCCGGCCGCGACGTCCAGGACGCGCTCGCCGGCACGCAGGTCGACCGCCTCGGCCAGGCACTCCCCCACGATCTGCAGCGTGGTGCCGACGATGGTGTAGTCGCCGCTGGCCCAGGTGGCCTGTTGGCGTTGCTTGATGGCGGTGTAGTCCGGCACGGCGGTGCTGCCGACAGCGGAGGCGGGAATGTTCGCGGGGGTCGTCATGTCTCGGTTCCTTCAAACTGGGGGGTGCCCGGCGGTGCGTCCGTCGGTGTGCCTATGATTCCGAGGCACCGCGCCGGGCGCTTCACCCGATGTCGCGCCGCTTTGCTCGAACGTCCGCCGTCGCGGCGGCATCGGCCATGTCCCACGACCCCCACGATCCCCACGCGGCTCCCACGTCCGACTCCCCGTCCGACCTTCCGTCAGACCGCTCGTTCGACCGCTCGTTCGACCGTGCCTCCGATCGCCTGTCCGACCCTCTGTCCGATGTGCTGCGCAGCGTGCGCCTGCGCGGCTCGGTGTTCTTCCATGTCAGCTGCCGCGACGACTGGGCCGCCTGGGCGCCGCCGTCGCGTGAGCTCGCGCCGGCGGTGATGCCCGGCGCCGAACACGTCATCGAATACCACCTGGTGGTCAAGGGCGAGTGCTGGATCGCCCTCGACGGCGAGGCGCCGCGGCGCCTGCAGGCCGGCGACATCGCCATGCTCCCGCATGGCGATGCCCACGCGGTGTCCAGCGCGCCTGGCTTGCACCCGGCGCGCGGCGATGGTCTGCTGTTCCAGCCCGAGGACCCGAAGCCCATTCCTGTGACCTACCGCGGCTTCATGGTCGAGCCCGGCCTGCTGCCGTCGGAGGACGCGAGCACCGTGCTGCTGTGCGGATTCATCGCCTGCGACCTGCGGCCTTTCAATCCGCTGATCGACGCGCTGCCGCGGCTGCTGGTGCTGCCGCGGGACTCGGTCGGTGAGTGGGTGGCACCGATGCTGTCGCACGCGGCCAGCGAGACGGTGAGCCGGCGCGCGGGCACGGCGGCGATGCTGGAGCGGGTCAGCGAGATGGTGTTCGTCGACGGCGCGCGCCGTTACCTGGAGAGCTTGCCGGCGGCCTCGCGCGGCTGGCTCGGCGCACTGAAGGACCGGCAGGTCGGCCACGCGATCACGCTGATGCACGGCGATCCGTCGGCGCCGTGGACCCTCGAGGAACTGGGGCATCGCGTCGGACTGTCGCGGTCCGCGCTGCATGAGCGCTTCGTCTCGCTCGCCGGCATGCCGCCGATGCAGTACCTGACCCATTGGCGGATGCAATGCGGCGCGCGGCTGCTGCGCGAGAGCCGGGCCGCGGTGGCGGCGATCGCGCTGGAGGTCGGGTATGACTCGGAGGCCGCGTTCTCGCGCGCCTTCAAGCGCGCGGCAGGACTGCCGCCGGCGACGTGGCGACGGGCGCAGCAAGGGAGCGCGGCGGCCTGACGTCCCCTTCCTCAAGTCCCCTTCCTTGATGACGCGCCGGCCCGCCGGCTGGCCTTGGCGGGCCGCTCGGGATTACGCTGGCGGTGCCCACTCCTGGAGCCCGCCGTGAGCCTCGAAGAAAGCTTCCGCGACAGGACCTTCGTCGTCGACGACCCGGATGCGCGCATCCGCCGCGACGACGATCTGATGGCCTTCGTGCCGTCGCCGGGCGGCGGCTTCAAGACCATCGCGAAGGGCACGTCGGTGACGATCGTCGCGGTCAGGCTCGAGGAGGCCGGCAGCAAGAAGCGCATCGTCTTCGGTCGCGCGGCGGCGGCCGCCGGCGGGGATGTCCTCGGCTGGACGTCGACGCGCAACCTCGCCGGCACCTTCATGAACGAGACGATCGGCCTCGTGCCGCCCGAGCCCGGTGCCAACCGCTTCGGCCCGAATGCCGCGTGGGACAACGGCGAGTTCCTCGAGCAGCTCGACCTCGTCGCGATCGTCGACTCGAACCTCGAGATCGAGCGCCTGGCGATGAAGACCATCGCGCCGTTCACCGCGCTGGTGGCGGCCGCGAAGGACGACGGCGTCAGGATCACGCTCAACAGCGGCTTCCGGTCCTACCCGGAGCAGAAGCTGCTGCACGACGGCTTCGTGCGGGGACTGCCCGGATTCAACACGGCGGCGAAGCCGGGCTTCTCCAAGCACCAGAACGGCATCGCGTTCGACCTCTCCGTCGCCGGCGGCGACGGCAATCCCACCTACGAGTGGCTCAAGCGGCATGCGACCTCGTTCGGCTTCGTGCGCACGGTGAGTCGGGAGCCGTGGCACTGGGAGTTCGACGAGGCCCGCGCGCAGCGGGCGCTCGCGAGCGGCACCTTCAAGACGCCGAATGTGAAAGACTGAACGAAGCGCGCTTACTCCCTCTCCCGCTTGCGGGAGAGGGCAGGGGTGAGGGCCGGCGGCCTTGGCAGTCCACCGGCACTGGCGCCGGTCAAGCCGCCTGCGCGCCCGGCCGTCCCGCCTCCACGGCGAAACGCGCCGCCGTGAACATCGCGCTCTTCGCGTCCCACGGCGTCTGCACGCTGCGCAGCTCGGCTTCCAGCCGCTCGGCGCGCAGCTCGAAGCGCATGTAGCCGCGCTGATCGCTGCGGCCATAGCGGATGTGCGGATTGAAGGGCAGGGCCTTGTCCAGCCGCGACTGCTCCGAGCCGTTGCTGGAGATGGACGTGCCGCAGAACTCGCTGGCCAGCACCGGGGCTGTCGGGTCGTCCCAGTCGAGCTTCAGGTCGGACACGTAGTTCGCGTGCACGTCCCCGCCGAGCACCACCGCGTTGGGTACCTGCCGTGCCGCCAGGTCGCGCAGCAGCCGCTCGCGGGCGAAGGGGTAACCGTCCCAGCCGTCGGTCCAGTAGCGGCCCGGCCCCTTCGCCGGATCCTGCGAGTTGAAGCGGGCCATCAGCGTCTGCTGCGCGAGCAGATTCCAGGGGCGCGTCGCGTCCCAGCTGTCGCGCAGCCACTGCTCCTGCGGCGCGCCCAGCAGCGTGCGCTGCGGATTGCGCAGCGTCGGGCAGTCCTTCAGGTCGACCGTGCTGGAACCGCCGCGGCCCGGTTTCGGGCAGGCCTGCGGATCGCGCCACGAGCGGTCGTCGATCGTGACAAGCCGCGCCAGGTTGCCCCAGTCGTAGCGCTGGTTCAGCGTCATGTCGGCGCCACGCGGACGCAGGTGCTTCGGGAAAGGCTGGTGCTCCCAGTAGGCCTGCGCGGCGGCGACGCGGCGCTCATGGAAATCGGGGGCCAGGTCTTGCGACACGTCGCCCGCCCAGTCGTTCTGGGTCTCGTGGTCGTCCCAGGTGAGGATCCACGGCGCGTTGGCGTGCATCGCCTGGAGCTGCGGATCGCTCTTGTATTGCGCGTAGCGCTGGCGGTAGTCCTCCAGCGTGCGGCACTGGCCGCCGTGATGCCGACGCGGCGCCTTGCTGTCCACCGCGGTGGCGGATTCATAGATGTAGTCGCCGAGGAAGAACACGAGGTCGAGCTCCTGCGTCGCCATGTCGCCCCAGGCGGCGTACTCGCCGTGGTCGTAGCGCTGGCAGGACGCGATGGCGAAACGCAGCGACGCCGCCACCGCGCCCGCCGCCGGCGCGGTGCGGGTCCGGCCGATCGGGCTCTGCTGACCCAGCGCGCGGAAGCGATACCAGTACCAGCGGTCGGGCCGCAGGCCCGCGGGTTCGGCGTGCACGCTGTGCGCGGTACCGGGTTCCGCGTGTTCAGTGCCGCGCGCGACGACGGTCTTGAAGGATTCGTCCTCCGCGAGTTCCCACTGCACCGGCACCTGGGCCGGCAGCCGGTCGCCGATCAGCCGGGTCCACAGCACGACGCGTTCGGCACGGGGGCTGCCGGAGGCGACGCCCAACGCGAACAGTGGCGCGCTGGCGGCGTCGGCATGGCGGAGCAGTGCCGGGGCGCAGCCGGCGGCGAGGGCGGCCTGCAGCAGGCTGCGGCGCGAGGGGGTCCAGAGGCAAGTCATGACCCCGGAGCGTAGCCGCGAAGCCTGACGGCCCCGTGACCTCCCGGCTGACCTGTAGCGGGCTGCATCAGGCGTAAGAGTTGGTCAAGGCGAGGCAAAGAACCTGGAAGGATCGTTGATCATTCGCCGCCTTTTTGCAGATTCGTATGTCGCACTCATGACGGTTCCCTACCCCAAAGCGGTCGTTTCCGCTGCCGCGTTCATCGCCGCAGCGTCGTTCGCCGCGTACAAGGCGGGAGGCAGCAGTCAACCCGAACCCAGCGTGAGCGCTGCCGCGCAGGGCGGCGGCGCCAACGCACGTGCCTTCGCCGGCATGGGGCCTGTGCGACCGCCGGAGCCTTCGGCACCGGCGATCAAGAAACCGAAGTTCGCCTTGACCGGCGCGGTGCCGATGCCGCCGCCGATCATCCCGCCGGCGCCCGTTCCGGCGACCGTGACGGCGCGATCGAGTCCGTCCGTGCCGATGCGCTTCGCCGTCTCCAGCGTGTCAACGCAGCCGGTGGAGCCCGCGCCCGCGCCGGTGCGCGCCATGGCGCTCTACCTGCCGGGACCTTCGTCCGCGCCTTCGCCTGCACCCGCTCCCGCGCCGACACCCGCTCCCGCTCCCGCTCCCGCACCTGCACCGGCGTCGGCGCCCGTGCAGGTGTCTCCGCCCGCGCCGACGGTCACGCCGGAACTGCTGGGCGTCGAGCTGGCGCAGACGCATGTGATCCCGGCCCACGGTCGCACCCTGCAGTCGCCCAACGAGGCCAGGCTCAACAAGAGCCGCAAGCTCCAACTGGTCGCCGACCGCGCGGCGCTGCTGATGCTGCAGCCGTCCACGACGGCGGGCTCGGTGGGCTCGCTGCTGGTCCGCGTGAAGCTCGCGGACGGTCGCACGCTCGGTCCGCTGACGATGAACACGCCGGGCCGGCTGCCGACCTCGGACGGCGGCGGTGTTGCGTATTCGTCGGTCAAGTACAGCGCGCTGCTGCCCAAGGAATGGGTGCAGATCGGCGCGACGCTGGAAGTCGGGCAGACCGATTTTTCGTCGCCGCGGACGATCGCATTGACCGTCACGCCGGCCACGACGCTGAAGCATCACACGGTGCCGATCTACCTGTTCGGCGCGCGCGCGTCGCAATCGGTCGTGCCCGACTTCAACCTCAGCGCGTTCTCGACGGCGGGGTATCCGATCGACCTCGAGTACCGCGAGAAGCTGCCCATCGCGAAGCTGGACGCGCGTCTTGCCGGCGCGGTCACGATCGACCAGCTGGCGGTGCCCGGCCGCAACGACGACAAGTTCTGCTATCCCGCGATGACGGTGTCCTCGTGGGCCGACTACCGCGCCATCGATGGCGACACGAATGCCCGGATGCTGCGTCTCCTGCGCGACCTGCGCGGCTGGACGGCCAACCGCGATCAGGCCTTCGCGGCGGGCTTCTACGGCTTCGTCCAGACCCTCAGCGGCGGCAGGCAGGTCGCGGCCTCGACCGGCGGCGGACTGGGCGGCAACGGCGTGGCCGTGTCGGGCGGCGACTACCGGCCGGACGCGATCTACTCGGCGATCTTCAATCACGAGATGGGCCATGCCTACGGGCTGCCGCATGCCGATGCCGCGGCGGAGGCGGGCGACGATCCGTACAAGCTGGGCACGAAGAGCGGCTCGGCCTGGGGCTTCGACAGCGTGAAGCAGCAGCTGCTGACGACGCGCGAGTTCAGCGGCCAGTCCTGCGACACGCGCACCGTCGACGGCATCTGCTATCAGCGCACGCCGATGTCCGGCGGCGACGACGACCGCAACGCGGCGAGCTACCGGTGGAACGCGTTCTCCGACTACCAGGCGGCGATCCTGCAGCAGGGCTTCCTGGACAAGCTGTTCCCGGACTCGACCTTCGACGGCGGCTACAAGCGCTGGAACCGCACGACGGGCGCCTTTGAGAAAGTCTCCAACGACGACCGCGCGCGTGCCGGCACAGACGTGTTGCAACTGGACCAGCAGGTGCAGACGGTGATCGGCACGGTGTCGCACTTCAATGCGGCGCCGACGGCCAGCACGATGGTGGTGACGCCGGCGTGGACCGGCAACCTGCCGCAGCGCATCGATCCGACGGTGCAAGCCGATGTGGACCGCCTCCTCAGCGACAAGCCCGGCGGCTGGAGCGGCTACTACTGCGTGACCAGCGGCTGCGACTACACGCTGGTGGCGACCTACGCCGACGGCACGGTGCTGCGCCACCTGCTGCCGATCGGGTACCGCGACTGGAACAAGCCCAACGATGCAACGGGCTACAAGCGCGGCGCGAAGGACGCGACCAGCGCGGACAACTTCACCTACGCGGCAACCTGCCGACCGGTCGCGGCGGGCTGGTGAAGCTGCAGCTGTTCAGCACGCCGCACGGTTCGCTGTGGCAGACGCGGTTCACCGCGATGAACGCGGCGGACTTCGGCGGTACCTTGCCGCTGGTGGACGAGTGGACGCCGGCCGACGGCACCACCGGCGGCCGAGGCGCGCCGGGGACGACGCAGTTCGACACGGCGTCGTGCAAGGTCGGCGCGGTGGTGAAGCGGCCCGCGCGCTGACCCTTCAATCCGCCGTCATGTTGGCGCTGCGCGCCACCTTGCCGAGCCGTTCGTACTCCTGCGCCGACAGCGTCGCGAGCTCCGCGGCGGTCGATGACTTCGGCGAGAACCCGGCGGCGACCAGCTTCTCCTTCACGCCCGGATCGGCCAGCGCGGCCTTCAGCGCCTGCTCCAGGCGGCGCACGACCGGCGCGGGCAGTCCGGCGGGACCGTACACGCCGAACCACGGTTCGATCGCGTAGCCCGGCAGGCCGGCCTCCGCGAGTGTCGGCACATCCGGCAGCGCCGGATTGCGCTGCGAGCCGGCCACCGCCAGCGCGCGCAGCTTGCCGGCCTGGATGTGCGGCAGCGACGCGGGCAGGTTGTCGAAGGCGACGGGGATCTGGCCGCCGATCAGGTCGGTGATCAGCGGCGCGCTGCCCTTGTAGGGCACATGCACCCACTCGGTGTGGCTGAGCTGGCCGAACAGCACGCCGGCCAGATGCATCGAGGTGCCCGCGCCGGCCGTGCCGAAGGGCAGCCCCGGATTTTTCGCGACATGGGCGCGCAGCTCGGCGACGGTCTTGACCGGCAGGGACGGTCCGACCTCGAGGACGATCGTCGAGTTCCCGAGCAGCCCGATCGCGCTGAAGTCCTTGCGCGGATCGAAGGACATCTTCTTGTAGATGTGCGGGTTCAGCGCGTTGGTCGAGATGGCGCCCATGCCGACCGTGTAGCCGTCGGGCGCGGCCTTGGCGACCGCGTCCATGCCGAGGTTGCCGCCGGCGCCGCCACGGTTCTCGATGACGACGGCCTGCCCCAGCGTCTGCGACATGTGCGCGCCGACGGTGCGGGCCACCAGGTCGGTGGTGCCGCCGGCCGCGTAGGGCACGATGAAGCGGATCGGCCTGGTGGGGAAGGCGTCCTGCGCGAAGGCGGGCAGTGCGGCCCACGCGCCGAGCAGGGCTGCCGCGGTCGTGGCGAGGATCGCGCGGCGGGAGGAAGCGCGGCACGACAGGCCGAAGGCGGCGGAGCGCATCGGGCGGAGGACGGGCCGGGGGGCAAAGCGGGGCATGGACATGAGGTCTCCTGATCTTGTGGATCGATGAGACGTCGATTCCCCGCGCATCACGAGCGTGATTACCCGGGCGGAGCGTGCGGCGGACGCGCAGATCGCCCGTCGTCCGGCAAGGCGCGCGCGCCTCGCCCGGACGCGTCGCGAGGGCTGGCCTGCGAAGGGAAGGTTCCGCTCAATCCGGTTTGATCTTGGCGGCGGTGATCAGCTTCGTGTAGCGCTCGCGCTCCGCATGCAGGTGCTTGGCGAAGGCCGCGGCGTCGCCGGGCGTGCTCTCGCCGCCGGCCTGGGCCAGGCGTTCCTTCACCTCGGCCGACTGAGCGGCCTTGACGGCGGCGGCGCTCAGCGCGGCGAGCACCGGCTTGGGCGTGCCGGCCGGCGCCATCAGGCCGTACCAGACCGAGGCCTCGAAACCGGGGAAGCCGGACTCCGCGATCGTCGGCACGTCGGGGAACAGGCTGGAGCGTTTGGCGCTCAGCACGGCGAGCGGGCGCAGCTTGCCGCTTTTCCAGTGCGGCAGGATCTCGAGCGCGTTGAGCGCCACCACGGGCACCTGGCCGCCGATGACGTCGGTGAGCGCCTGGGCGCCGCCCTTGTAGGGCACGTGCATCAGGTTGATCTTGGCGGCGCTGGCGAACAGCTCGACGGCCAGATGCGGCGTGGAGCCGTTGCCCGGCGTCGCATAACCGACGGATTCCGGCTTGGCCTTGGCGGCCTCGATCAGCTGGGCCAGCGTCTTGTACGGCGACTCCGGATTGACCGCGATGATGACCGGCACGCGGCCGATCAGCGCAACGGGGGCCAGGTCTTTCTCCGAGTCGTACGGCGGCGGCTGGTAAAGGGCCATGTTGGCCGCGACGGCGTTGGCGGCCATCAGCAGCGTGGCGCCGTCGGCCGGCGCGGACACGACGGTGCGGGCGGCGATGTTGCTGCCGCCGCCGGGTTTGTTGTCGACGATGACGGGCTGCTTCAGCTCGGCCTGCAGCCGCACGGCGACCGCGCGGGCGACCACGTCCACGGCGCCGCCGGCCGAGTAGCCGACGACGATCTTGAGCGGACCGGCGGGGAGGGATTGCGCGAACGCGAGCGGGGCGGCGAACGCCAACGCGGCGCCGGCCCAGAGGAATGCTTGTCTCTTCATGGGGACCTTGTGGGGGAATCGGCGCCGGAGACGGCGCGCTGCGGGTCGGACCGGGAGGCACCGCCCGCGCGCATTCTGGTCGGTGGCCTCGCAGCGACCAATGCTGGAATGGCGCTAGCTGTTATGCCGGGGCGGCATGGCGGGGGACCGGTGTGAACGCGTCACATCAGGTCCTCTGGCGAGACCTGAGGAATCAACGACGCATGCTTTGCGATGAACTCGCAACGATGTTGGAGGCGTGCGGCCGTGGCATCCAGCAATGCCGGGGGCACGCCTTGCTCCTCCAGCATTGGACGTGAGTCCTTGAGCGCCTTGGGCAGTCGGGTGCTCAAGGCCCGGATTCGCGTTGCCAGTTGTCGCGGTGCGAGGGCGCATTCCAGGGCCATGCTCGCCCACTGGAATGCGCCGAGTTCGTCGAGATGGAACGCATCGCCGATGCCCATGGCGAAGCTCGTGCTCATGTGCTCGTCGGCCACGGCTTCGACGTCCACGAGGTCGTAGGCGGGCGCCAGGCGCAGCAGCCCGGGATGCCGTTCGATGAAGAACGACCAGTTCTTGCCATGCGCATCGGTGTTGCCGATGAGGACGTTGAAGATCACGCGATCCAGGAGTTGCGATTGCATCTCGAGCGGCGACGTGCCGATCGCAGCGAGTCCGAACAGCTGCTGCATCGACGCCCCGTCGCGCAGATGCTTCACCGCGTCCTGATCGCCGTAGGCGCGTTCGTACTTGAGCTCGGGCGTGAGCCCCAACGCCTGGCAGGCGTCGATGATGTGCAGCCGCTCGACCCGTCCGTCTGCCGAGCGCCTGCGATCGAAGCGCTGGACCAGCAGCACTGGCTCCGGCACGTGGAGCAGGCGGGTCTTGGCGGCCGGAATACCGACGGCGGCGGCGAGGTGCATGCAGACATGCTCGATGGCCGGAAGCTCGCCGAAACGTGGATCGAGCGGTGCTGGCTTGAGGATGACCGTCGAGGCGAAGTCGCCGCCGTTGGCGAGGAAGAACTCGTTGTCGTCCTCGAAGACTGCGATCTTGTCCTGAAGCCCGGCAATCGACAGCCTGACCTTGCCGTCCCAGACGGAGAAGGGCGTCTGGAGGCGCCCCCGGATGCGTTCGCTCAGCTCTGCGGGCGGCAGCGGGCGCAGTGTGCTTCGACCGATGTCGATCCGTGGCGGCGTCGATGCATCGGCCAGACTGACGCTCAGCGCGCCCGCCGTCTCGGTGCCCAGGGCCACCAGCAGTCCCGCCAGATTTGCTTTCGACAAGCCATTCGCCTGTGCCGCCACGTCCAGGGCCTGCCCTTCCGGCATGAGGTTCTGGAAGAACGCTCGGACGATCGCGGAGCGCGTCTCTGGCGATAGGTCCCCGAATCGCGCCGGACCCGATGCCTGCGAGAGGAGTCGCGGCGCCATGTGCATCTGGGGGCTCAGAGGGAAGGTGCCGGGCCAGTGCTCCCACTCTTCGGCATAGCTGAAATCGAAAAGCGTGCCAGCCGGGTCGTACGCGAGAGTCCCAACGCGGCGGTCTGCCGCCCAGATCGCGAGCTTGATCACTTTGCGGGTCCTTCCACGCGTCCGTTCAGGGAGCGGGTGCGTTCGGCGCTGGGGCCTCCCCATGGAATGGGGTCACTCACGCGCAGATGCTGGAGCGCGCTCGCGGCCTCGTAGTGCGTCACCAGCGGCGTCGTGAAGAAGGCGACGCCGAGATCCCGCGCGACGCGCAGCGCCGTACCCAATGCCACCGTCCCCTTGCCGCCTTCAAGATCGCTCATCGTCGCCTTGCTGATGCTCAGCGCCTCGGCGGCGGCTTCAAGGGTGATGCCTGCCGCCGTCCGGGCAGCACGGACTGCCTGCCCGAAGGCCTGGGCGTCCCGAACCATGGGGTCGGGAAAAGGTTCGCGAACAACTTTGCGCATCTTTCCTCCTGTTTTACCAGGACTATACGCCTATCAAGTCAATGGAGTTGTATTCGGATGGTTTGGCAGGTTTTTAGTAGCATGCGTCATTTTAAGCATCTATTCGCCTGCTTTGCCAGGATTTAAGGCTCACCGTTTCCGCTTGAGCTTCGGGGCGAACAGCGCCTCCGCCTGCTCCAGGAACATCCGTGCCAGCGGCGCGCGCGGGCTCCGTGCGCTCCAGACGAAGCCGCTCTTGCGGACCGGTGCCGTGCCGGGCAGTGGCACCTTCTGGATCGACAAGCCGCTGGACCACAGCGCCGACCAGTCCGGCAGCAGCGAGATCCCCAGCCCCTGGTCGACCATCGCGGCGATGGACATCAGGCCGTTGATCTCCAGCCGCCGTCGCGGGGTCAGGCCTTGCTGACGCAGGTATCGGTCCGCCAGCTGACCGCCGAGCACGGAGCGGTCGTACTGGATGAAGGGCTCGGTCTGGAGCAGGTCGTGCGCGTCGCGCCGGGCGAGCTCCTTCGGCGCCACGACGACGAGCGGCTCCGTCATCAGCTCGCGCCACTCGCAGGTCTTGGGGATCGTGAACTGAGGCTCCACCACCACCGCGGCGTCCAGGTCGCCGGCCGCGACCATGCGCACCAACTCCGTCGACGCGTTCGAGACGACCGAGACCGAGAGGTCGGGATGGCTCGCGTAGAGACGCCGCAGCACCGGCGGCAGCACTGTCGTCAGCGCCGAGACGAACGCGCCCAGCCGCAGTTCGCCCAACTGCACCTTCTCGTTGGCGAGCGCGCGCAGGTCGCGCTCCTCGCGCAGCATGTTGCGGGCACGGTCGAAGATGTTGAGCCCCGCCGCCGTCGGCTTCACCGAACGCCCCGAGCGCCGGATCAGCGCCGTGCCGAGGTCGTCCTCCAGCGCCTTCAGGCGCGCGGCCACCGCCGGCGCGGTCATGTCGAGCCGCCGCGCGGCCTCCGCGATGGAGCCGCACTCCACCGTCGTCACGAAGCTCTGAACGTAGCGCAGATCCATCCCGGCGTCCTTCATCCGTCGCCCCGACCGGGCGGCTCCGGAACATAAGGAATTTTTTGCTCTGAAGCAATGGGAAGCAAATTGTTCTCAGGTCGTCTTTGGCCAACCATCGCTACCCACAACGACTCATAACAACCCCGCTGACCACAGCCAGGAGACAACATGCCCCGTTCATTGCCGCGCTCATTGCCCCGTCCCGTGCTTCGGAATTCCGGCGTCCGTCGCCGCCAGGTCCTCGCCGTCGCCGCCGCGGCGGCGGCGTCCTCGCTCGCCCTGGGCGGCCCCGCCACCGCCGCGACCTGGCCGGACAAGGTCATCACGATGATCGTGCCGTTCTCGCCCGGCGGCGCCACCGACATCATCGGCCGCATCCTCGCGGCGGAGCTGTCGACGGGGCTGGGCAAGCAGGTCATCGTCGAGAACCGCGCCGGCGCGGGCGGCAACCTCGGCGCGCAGGCGGTGGCCAAGGCCGCGCCCGACGGCTACACGATCCTGATGGGCGCGATGACCTCCCACGCCACCATCGCGACGCTGGAGAAGGGCAAGGTCCGCTACGACCTGGTCAAGGACTTCCAGACCGCGGCCGTCGTCGGCAGCGTGCCCCTGGTCTTCGTGGCCAACCCCTCGGTGCCGGCGAAGTCGCTGAAGGAGCTCGTCGCCTACATCCAGGCGAATCCCGGCAAGACCTCCTTCGGCTCCTCCGGCGCCGGCGCGCCGCAGCGCATGGCGTCGGAGATGCTGAAGCTCCAGGGCAAGCTCGCCACCGACAACATCCCCTACCGCGGCAGCGGCCCCGCCGTCACCGACCTGATCGCGGGTCAGATCCAGTTCATGGCCGAGACCGTGCCGGCGGTGCTGCAGTTCATCAAGGGCGGCAAGCTGACGCCGCTGGCCGTGGCGGCGTCCGCGCGGGATCCCAACCTGCCCGACGTGCCGACGACGGCCGAGGCGGGCTTCCCCAGCCTGCTGGCGACCTCGACCTTCGGCGTGCTGGTGCCGGCGGGCACGCCGGCGGACGTCGTGTCGCGCCTGAACGCGGAGATCTACAAGGCGCTCAAGAAGCCCGAGGTGCTGGCACAGTTGGCCCAGCAGGGCGTGGTGGCGCAGGCGCCGCTGACGCCGGCCGCCGCGCAGGAGCGCCTCAAGGGCGAAGTGACGACATGGGCCAAGGTCATCGCCGCGGCCAACATCAAGGCAGACGAGTGAGGCAGTCGTGAGCGATCAACCCAAGGGCCTGAAGAAGGGCCTCACCCACTACGGCGACCAGGGCTTCTCGCTGTTCCTGCGCAAGGCCTTCATCAAGGGCGCGGGCTACACGGACGATGCGCTGGCCCGGCCGGTCATCGGCATCACCAACACCGGCAGCAGCTACAACCCGTGCCACGGGAACATGCCGCAGCTGCTGGAGGCGGTGAAGCGCGGGATCATGCTCGCCGGCGGGCTGCCGATGGACTTCCCGACGATCTCGGTGCACGAGAGCTTCTCGGCCCCGACCAGCATGTACCTGCGCAACCTGATGTCGATGGACACCGAGGAACTGGTGCGCGCGCAGCCGATGGACGCGGTGGTGCTGATCGGCGGCTGCGACAAGACGGTGCCGGCGCAGCTGATGGGCGCGGCGTCGGCGGGCATCCCGGCGATCCAGCTGATCACCGGCTCGATGCTGACCGGCAGCCATCGCGGCGAGCGCGTCGGCGCCTGCACCGACTGCCGCCGCTACTGGGGCAAGTACCGCGCGGACGAGATCGACGACCAGGAGATCGCCGACGTCAACAACCAGCTCGTTGCGAGCGTGGGCACCTGCTCGGTGATGGGCACGGCCAGCACGATGGCCTGCGTGGCGGAGGCGCTCGGCATGACGGTGCCGGGCGGTGCCTCGCCGCCGGCCGTCACCGCGGACCGCATCCGCGTGGCCGAGCAGACCGGCGCGCAGGCGGTCGAGCTGGCGCGCAAGGGCCTGACGATCGACAAGATCCTGACGCCGGCGGCGTTCGAGAACGCGCTGCGGGTGCTGCTCGCGATCGGCGGCTCCACCAACGGCATCGTGCACC
This sequence comes from Mitsuaria sp. MSU3D, assembly GCF_056867975.1. Taxonomy (NCBI): domain Bacteria; kingdom Pseudomonadati; phylum Pseudomonadota; class Betaproteobacteria; order Burkholderiales; family Sphaerotilaceae; genus Roseateles; species Mitsuaria sp. MSU3D. The sequence goes on from NZ_CP200314.1 coordinate 1,007,435, forward strand.
TGACCGCGATCGCGGGCCGCATGGGCATCGACATCGACCTCGCGGGCCTCGACCGCCTGGGGCGCGAGACGCCGGTGCTGCTGGACCTGAAGCCGTCGGGCCAGCATTACATGGAGGACTTCCACCACGCGGGCGGCATGGCGACGCTGCTGCGCGAGCTCAAGCCGCTGCTGCGCCTGGAGGCGCTGACGGTCACCGGGCGCACGCTGGGCGAGGAGATCGAACGCGCCGGCGAGGGCTTTGCGCAGGACGTCGTGCGTTCCTTCGACCGGCCGATCTATCCGCAGGGCGGCCTGGCCGTGCTGCGCGGCAACCTGGCGCCCGGCGGCGCGATCATCAAGCAGTCGGCGGCGGATCCCAAGCTCATGGAGCATGAGGGCAGGGCGGTCGTCTTCGAGGACAGCGCGGACCTCGCCGCGCGCATCGACAGCGACGACCTCGACGTCACCGCCGACGACATCCTGGTGCTGAAGAACATCGGGCCGAAGGGCGCGCCGGGCATGCCCGAGGCGGGCTACATCCCGATCCCGCGCAAGCTCGCGCGCGCGGGCGTGAAGGACATCGTGCGCGTGTCCGACGGTCGCATGAGCGGCACGGCCTTCGGGACGATCGTGCTGCACGTGACGCCGGAGGCGGCTGTGGGCGGTCCGCTCGCCCACGTGCGCAACGGCGACCGCATCCGCCTGAGCGTGAAGCATCGGGAGATCGCGCTGCTGGTCTCCGACGAGGAGCTGGCGAAGCGTGCCGCCGAGCACCCGGTCGTCGAGCCGACGGCGGAGCGGGGCTATCGCAAGCTGTTCCTGCAGACCGTCACGCAGGCGGACCAGGGCGTGGACTTCGACTTCCTGCGTGCGGTGAAGACCACAGGCAAAGCACCTGAAGATCGGTGAAGGCTTCTGCACTTCCTCCGCCGCTGGCCCTCACCCCCACCCTCTCCCGCAAGCGGGAAAGGGCAGGGGTGAGGGCCAGTGGCCGTGGCAATCAGGCCGGCTGCGTCAGCTTGACGATCGCCGGCTGCACGACAGCTGCGAATGCCTTCGGGTCGTCCACGGCGCGGGCCACCAGCATGGCGCCGTGCACCACCGCCATGAAGGCGCGCGCCGACGCGGCCGGGCTACCGGGCAGATGGAACTGTCCGGCCGCGACGCCGCGCTTGAGCACGGACGCGAGCCACGCGCCCAGATCGTGGAAGTGGCCTCGCACCTCGATCGCGACTTCCTCGGGGATGGTCGGCATCTCGGTGGCGAGCATCGCGCAGATGCAGAACGGGTGTTCGCCGCTGCGGATGCAACCGGCCCAGTAGTCCGCGTAGGCGTTGAGCTCGGCCACCGGGTTGTCGATCTTCTGCACCAGGCCGGCGAGGCCGTTCCTCGCTTCCTCGCGATAGAGCGAGACGACGCGTTGGACCAGCACCGCCTTGCTCGGGAAGTGGTGATGGATGCTGGCCTTGGTGATGCTGACGCGTTCGGCCAGGTCGGCGTAGCTGAAGCTGTTGTAGCCGCCCGAGACCAGCAGCGATCGCGTGTGCGCGACGATCTCGGCAGCCTTGGGGGAGAGCTCGACGGTCATGGGGCCTGCATCGGATGAAGGAGCCCCCGATTCTACGGGTGATCTACCAGTTGGTAGATCACAGGGACTCGTCCAGCATCTTCCGGTAGTCGCTCGCGGAAGCTTCGCGCGGATTGGTCTTGTGGGTGTGGTCGTGCAACGCGCGGTCGATGATCTGCTCGTAGAGATCGACCGTGACGCCCATCTCGCCAAGGCCGGCGGGCAGTCCCAGCCGCTGGTTCATCGCCTTGACGGCGGCGGCGAGCTCGTCGGCCGGCGTGCCTGCCTGCAGGTTCATCGCATGGCCCATGCGGGCGATCTTGTCGTCGCGCCGCATCGAGTCGTGCATCCCGTTGAAGCGGATCACCGCCGGCAGGAACACCGCGTTCAGCGTGCCGTGGTGCAGCCTGGGCATGAGCCCGCCGAGCGCGTGGCTCAGCGAGTGCACGCAGCCCAATCCCTTCTGGAAGGCGAGCGCGCCCATCGTGCTCGCGGCCATCATGTCCAGGCGGGCGTCGATGTCGTCGGGATGCGTGGTGGCCCGTTCGATCTGGCGCCAGCCGCGGCGCAGGCCTTCCAGCGCGATGCCGTCGGCCGGCGGATTGAAGGCCGACGACATGAAGGTCTCCATGCAATGCGCGATCGCGTCCATGCCGGTCGCGGCCGTCAGCGAGGCGGGCAGCTTGCGCGTCAGCTCCGGATCGCAGACTGCCGACTTGGGCATCAGCTCCCAGTTGTGGAAACCGAGCTTGCGGCCGTCGTCCACGATGATGATCGCGCCGCGCGCGACCTCGGAGCCGGTGCCCGCCGTCGTCGGCACCGCGATCAGCGGCACGGCCTGGGACGTGATGTTGCCGGCGCCGCCGAGGATGGTGGCGTAGCGCGTCAGCGGCCCGTCGTGCCTCGCGGCGATCGCCACCCCCTTGGCCAGGTCGATGCTGGAGCCGCCGCCGACGGCGATCAGCCCGTCGCAGCCGTGGGCGCGGAACAGCTCGACGGCCTCGCGCACGGCGGCCTCGGTCGGGTTGGGCGGCGTACCGTCGTAGACGGGCAGGGCGGCCGCGTCGATCGGCGACGCGGCCCAGGCCTCGAGCACCAGGTCCAGCACGCCGGCCGCGCGCACGCCCTTGTCGGTGACGATCAGCGGCTTGCCGATGCCGGCGCGCACGCATTCGGCACCGATCAGCCGGCGCGCGCCGGCCTCCAGGTGGATGTGGGTGAGGTACTGGATCAGGGCCATGGGCGACGTCCTTTGCCTGGTGATGGCGGGCCGCATCGGCGCGGGCCCGCGGGGTCTGGGAGAATCCCGCGATTGGGGTTTGGCAGCAGCCGAGCCTACGTCCTGGAGTTCCCGTTGAGTAGCACCTTGTTGACACCGCGGATGGCCGCGGTGCTGGAGCGCATCCACCGCGCCAACCGCCCGTCGTTCCACAGCCTCACGCCCAAGCAGGCCCGCATCGCCTACCTCATGGGCGCCGAGATCCTGGACCTGCCGCGGGCGCCGCTGCCGCGCATCGAGAATCTGGCAATCCCCGGTCCCGCCGGCGACATCGCCGCGCGCCTCTACGCCCCATTCACGCGTGAGGACGCGGCCGCGCGGGACGCGCGCGGCCTGCCGGTGCTGCTGTACTTCCACGGCGGCGGCTTCGTCATCGGCAGCCTCGAGACCCACGACAGCCTGTGCCGCCAGCTGGCGCTGCGCACCGGCGCCGCGGTGATCGCGGTCGACTACCGCCTGGCGCCGGACCATCCGTTCCCGGCCGCGGTCGACGACTGCTGGGCCGCGCTGGCATGGCTGGCGACAGCCGCCACCGACCTGGGCCTGGACCGCGCGCGCATCGCCGTCGGCGGCGACAGCGCCGGCGGCACGTTGGCCGCGGTGACGGCGCTGCATGCGCGCGACATCCGTGACCGCCTGGGCCTGTCGCTGGTGATGCAGCTGCTGATCACGCCCGGCGCGACGGCGCATGCGGACACCGACTCGCACCGCCGCTTCGCCAAGGGCCATCTGCTGGACGCCGACACGATCGCTTGGTTCTTCAACCAGTACATCCCGACGGAACAGCGCGACGACTGGCGCTTCGCGCCGCTGCAGGCCGAGGACCACGAGGACCTGGCGCCCGCCACGCTCATCCTGGCCGAGGCCGATCCGCTGATCGACGAAGGCATCGCCTACGCCGACCTGCTGCGCGCCAGCGGCAACGAGGTGCGGCTGGAGCTGTACCGCGGCGTGACACACGACTTCATCAAGATGGGTCGTAGCATTCCGGAGGCCGAGCAGGCGCTCGATGCCTGCGCGGACGCGCTGAGGACGGCCTTCGGCCTGCCGGCGCCGGTTTCCGTTCCTGCTCCTGTTCCTGCTTCCGTTCCTGTTTCCGATCCCGCCTCCGATCCCGCTTCCGGGACGACGACTTCCTCGACCCCGACCGGGGCTTCCGCATGAGCACCACCGCGCCCCACGCCCTGACCCGCGACCGCTTCCGCTTCTTCGAACGCCTGCGCGTGCGCTGGGCCGAGATCGACGCGCAGCAGATCGTCTTCAACGGCCACTACCTGACCTACTTCGACACGGCGGTGGGCGGCTACTGGCGCGCGCTGGCGCTGCCCTACGCGCCGACGATGCAGGCGCTGGAGGGCGACCTCTTCGTCCGCAAGTCGACGATCGAGTACCTCGGCTCGGCGCATTACGACGAGCTGCTCGACATCGGCGTGCGCACGGAACGCGTGGGCACGAGCTCGCTGACGGTGAGCTGCGCGGTGTTCCGCGGCGACGAGTGCCTGGTGCACGGCGAGCTGGTCTATGTCTTCGCGGATCCGGTGGCGCGCGTGCCCAAGGCGGTGCCCCAGGCGCTGCGCGACCTGCTGCTGGGCTTCGAGCGCGGCGAGGCGATGACCGAGGCGCGCGTGGGCAACTGGGCGACGGTGGGCGAGGACGCGCACCGCATCCGCCAGGCCGTCTTCGTCGAGGAGCAGAAGATCCCCGCCGAAATGGAGTGGGACGCCGCCGACGAGAGTTGCACGCACGCGGTGGCCTACAACCGGCTGGGCCGGCCGCTGGCGACGGGCCGGCTGCTGGAGCACGTGCCGGGGGTGGCCAAGATCGGGCGGATGGCGGTGCTGTCGCCGATGCGCGGCAGCCGCGTCGGTCGCCAGGTGCTGGACGCGCTGATGCAGGCCGGTCGCGAGCAGGGCTACCGCGAGGTGCTGCTGCATGCGCAGCTGAGCGCCGAAGGGTTCTACACCCGCGCGGGGTTCCAGCGGCGCGGGCCGGTGTTCGAGGAGGCGGGGATCGCGCACGTGGAGATGGTGCGGGGTTTGTAAGACGGGTGCATCCGTCCTGGACCTCTCTCCGTAAGTGGATGATGTGCGGCACTGACGCCGCTCCTTCTGCCATCCGACCAAGGAGATTTCCATGAAGCGAATCGCCGCTACCGTTTTTCCCGCTCTGGCCATCGCCGTCGCCACCTGCGCCAGTGCGCAGGCCTCCCGACCATCCGCGGACGTGCTGGCCCGCCTGCCTGACCCGGCGAATGCGACCGCGAACGCGATCGCGGTGAAGGTCCCCGACGTCCCCCCGGCGCTTCGCCCCGCAGACGGCTCGCGGTTGGTGCTGCAGGTCCATGCCATCGGCGTCCAGATCTACGAATGCGCCCAGGCCGCCAACGGCGCCTGGGAGTGGCAGTTCCGCGGGCCCGAAGCGACGCTCTTCGACGCGCGCAATGCCAAGGTCGGCGACCACGGCGCCGGACCGTTCTGGCGCCTGGAGGATGGCTCCCGCATCGTCGGCCAGGCCAAGGCATCGTCTCCGTCGCTGACGGCGGGCGCCATTCCCTGGCTGCTGCTGACGGTGAAGTCGCGCAGCGGTACCGGCGGCCTCGATCCCGTCGACGCCGTGCAGCGCATCAACACGGTGGGTGGTGTCGCGCCGTCGGCGCAGGAGTGCGTCGCGGCGGCCACCGGCCGGACCGTCCGGATCGACTACACCGCCGACTACCTCTTTTGGGGTTCCACCCCGTCGCGGTGAGGTCCGTCTTGACCGATCATCCCGGGTCCTGGCAGTGACCCCGGCGATGCAAGCGAATCAAGATCTCCCCCACCTGATGGCCCGCGTGGCGCTGCGCGACCGCGCGGCCTTCGAGCTCGTCTATCGACTGACGAGCGCGCATCTGTTCTCCGTCTCCTTGCGTATGTTGAGGAACGAACAGCGCGCGGAGGAGAACCTCCAGGAGGCTTACGTGAGCATCTGGCACCACGCGCAGGCCTACCGGCCCGATGCCGGTACGCCGATGACCTGGATGATCAACATCGTCCGCAACAAGGCCATCGACCAGCTGCGCTCGCGCCGCAACGAGGACGAGCACTCGGTCGAACTCGACGAGGACGCGCTCGCCGTGCCGGCGGACGCGGCCGGCGAGCCGCTGCAGCTGCTCGAGCAGAACCTCGCCGACGCCCGCATCGGTGCCTGCATGCAGGCGCTGTCCGCGCAGCAGCGTCAGGCCCTGGCGCTCGCGTACTACCGCGGCATGGTCCACACCGAGATCGCCGAAGCGCTCCATGCGCCGCTCGGCACGATCAAGGCGTGGGTGCGCCGGGGGCTCGATCGCCTCAAGGCCTGCCTCGAAGCCGGGGGGGTGACCGCGCCATGAACTACAACCGACCCGAGCTGGTGGAACACCTCTCGCGCGAGTACGTGCTGGGCACGTTGCAAGGACCCGCGCGGCGTCGCTTCGTCGCGCTGATGCGCGACTCACGGCCGATCGCGCTTGCGGTCGCGCAGTGGGAGCAGCGCATGGCGGTGATGGAGCGTTCGCCGGTGCCGATCCAGCCGCCCGTCACGACCTGGCAGGGCATCGAGCTGCGCTTGTTCCCGCGTGCTCAGCAAGCGCAATCGACCCAGGCGAGTGGCGGCTTGAGCGCCGTGCTGGGCTGGCTCACCGGTCGCGCGGCCGGCGGCGTCCTGGCGGGCATGCTGCTCGCGGTGGTGCTCGTGAAGACGGTGCCCACCACGGTCGGTCTGGAGCCCGCCTCGGAAGCGCTGCCCGCGAGCTACGTCGGCGTGCTCAGCGCGGAAGCCGCGCCGCCGTCCGTCGTCGTGAGTTCGAAGCGCCACGGCAAGCTGCTCACCGTGAAAGTGCTGCGCCCCATCGCCGTGTCTGAAGGCCGTCGCGCCACGCTGTGGGCCATCCCGAAGGACGGCGCGCCGTTCGTGGTCGGCACGGTCTCCCCATCGGGTCAGACGCAGATCGCGTTGCCGGCCGAGTCCGAGAAGCTCTTCTTCAGCGTGAGTCGCGTCGCGATCAGCCTGGAGTCGAGCGATGGACCGGCACCGACGACGCCGTCGACCTTCGTGCTCGAAGGGGCCTGCGTCAAGGTGTGGTGAGGCCCGGGTGAGGGCGGCATCAGCCCTCGGGCGCCCGACGAATCGTTACAACGAATTTTCGAAGCCGGGTGCGTCCGCCGTCATGACAAGCCCGTAAGTCAAGGAGCAGGATGTCCTGCATCACGCTCGAGGAGCAACACATGAAGACCATGAAGCTGCTGTCCCTGGTGGCCGCCGTCTGGGCGCTGGCCGGTTCCATCCCGTCCGCGCAGGCCGCCGACATGTCGCCGCCGCCGTCGGCCGCGCCGGCGCCGGCGGTGAACCGCCTGGCCACCGCCCGTCAACTGATCGAGGCCCGCCAGTGGGAAGCGGCCCGTGACGAACTGAAGCGCGTCGACGATCGCCGCAACGCGGACTGGAACAACCTGATGGGCTACGTGTCGCGCAAGGCCGGCAATCCGGACCTGGCCGCATCGGAGCGCTACTACGACGAGGCGCTGCGCATCGATCCCCATCACCGCAACGCGTTGGAGTACTCTGGCGAGCTCTACCTGATGAAGGGCGACCTGCCGAAGGCGCAGGCCCGTCTGGCTTCGTTGGCCACCGAGTGCAAGTCGTCCTGCGAGCAGCACACGGAGCTGAAGGAAGCCATCGCGCGCTACCAGGCCAACGGCAACAAGTACGTGGCCCAGGGTGGCTGGTAAACCAAGGAGCTTTGAATGAACCTCGTGAAGTCGTTGTGCCTGGGCCTGTTCGTGTCCTGCGGCGCCATGGCGGCGGCCCATGCCGCCGAGCTGACCGTGAACCTCGCCGCCGCGCAGGCGGATGGCGCCGGCCCTTCGGTCGGCACGGTGCGCATCGTGGAGACGCCCTACGGCCTGGCGTTCTATCCGCAACTGACCGGACTGCCGCACGGCGTGCACGGCTTCCACGTGCATGAGAACCCCTCGTGCGCGCCGTCGACGACCAACGGCACGGTCACGCCGGCCGGCGCCGCGGGCGGGCACTTTGATCCGCTGGGCAGCAAGCGCCACGGCGAGCCCTGGGGCGACGGCCACCTGGGCGACCTGCCGCCGCTGTACGTGTCGCACGAGGGCCAGGCGACGAACCCGGTGCTGTCGCCGCGGCTGAAGAAGATCGACGAGGTGAAGGGTCACGCGTTGATGGTCCACATGGGCGGCGACAACCACTCCGACCATCCCGCGCCGCTGGGCGGTGGCGGGGCGCGTGTCGCCTGCGGCGTCATCGGCGGTTGAGCCTCCCTGATCGGGCACGCCATGCCCGAGCCGTGGCGACGACACGTTCGCCCAATGCAAAGGGCCCGAAGGTTTGCACCTCCGGGCCCTTGTTCTTTGGCGAGGGGCAGGGGAGTCAACATCCCCCGCCGATCTCGCGACCGAGCGACCGTCAGGTCGCTCGTTGCATCACGCCACCGACTTCGCCGTTTCCGCGTATTCCTCGATCTGGTCGAAGTTCATGTAGCGGTAGACGCTCGCCTTGTCGGCATCGATCACGCCCATGTCCTTGAGGTACTCCTCCTTGGTCGGCAGGCGGCCCAGGCGGGACGCGATGGCGGCCAGCTCGGCCGAGCCCAGGAACACGTTGGTGTTCTTGCCCAGACGGTTGGGGAAGTTGCGCGTGGAGGTGGAGATCACCGTCGCGCCCTCGCGGACCTGCGCCTGGTTGCCCATGCACAGCGAGCAGCCCGGCATCTCGGTGCGCGCACCGGCCGTGCCGAAGGCGGCGTAGTGGCCTTCCTTGATCAGCTCGCTCTGGTCCATCTTGGTCGGCGGCGCGACCCACAGCTTGACCGGGATGTCGCGCTGGCCGCCCAGCAGCTTGGCCGCCGCGCGGAAGTGACCGATGTTGGTCATGCACGAGCCGATGAAAGCCTCGTCGATCTTCGTGCCGGCGACTTCGGACAGCACCTTCGCGTCGTCCGGATCGTTCGGGCAGCAGACGATCGGCTCGGTGATGTCGGCCAGGTCGATCTCGATCACGGCCGCGTATTCGGCGTCCTTGTCGGCTTCCAGCAGCTCAGGCTTGGCCAGCCAGGCTTCGACCTTCTCGATGCGGCGCTGCAGCGTCTTCGCGTCGGCGTAGCCGTCGGCGATCATGTTCTTCATCAGGACGACGTTGGAGCTCAGGTACTCCTTGATCGGCGCCGGATTCAGCTTGATCGTGCAGCCGGCGGCCGAGCGCTCGGCGGAGGCGTCGGACAGCTCGAACGCTTGCTCGACCTTCAGGTCGGGCAGGCCTTCGATCTCCAGGATGCGGCCCGAGAAGATGTTCTTCTTGCCGGCCTTGGCGACGGTCAACAGACCGGCCTTGAGCGCGTACAGCGGGATCGCGTGCACCAGGTCGCGCAGCGTCACGCCCGGCTGCATCTCACCCTTGAAGCGCACCAGCACCGATTCCGGCATGTCCAGCGGCATCACGCCGGTGGCCGCGCCGAAGGCGACCAGGCCCGAACCTGCGGGGAACGAAATGCCGATCGGGAAACGCGTGTGCGAGTCGCCGCCGGTGCCGACGGTGTCGGGCAGCAGCAGGCGGTTCAGCCAGCTGTGGATCACGCCGTCGCCCGGACGCAGCGACACGCCGCCCCGGTTGGAGATGAAGGCGGGCAGCTCGCGGTGCGTCTTGACGTCCACCGGCTTCGGGTAGGCCGCGGTGTGGCAGAAGGACTGCATCACCAGGTCGGCCGAGAAGCCCAGGCAGGCCAGGTCCTTCAGCTCGTCGCGGGTCATCGGGCCGGTCGTGTCCTGCGAACCGACGGTCGTCATCTTGGGCTCGCAGTAGGTGCCCGGACGCACGCCCTGGCCTTCCGGCAGGCCGACCGCGCGGCCGACCATCTTCTGCGCCAGCGTGAAGCCGGCCTTGGTCTCGGCCGGGGCCTGCGGCAGGCGGAACAGCGTCGAGGCGGGCAGGCCCAGGAACTCACGCGCCTTGGCGGTCAGCGAGCGGCCGATGATCAGGTTGATCCGGCCGCCGGCGCGCACTTCGTCGAACAGCACGTCGCTCTTGAGCTTGAACTCGGTGACGGTCTCGCCGTTCTTCACCAGCTTGCCTTCATACGGCAGCACGTCGATGACGTCGCCCATCTCCAGCTTGCTGACGTCGACCTCGATCGGCAGCGAGCCCGAGTCTTCCTGCGTGTTGAAGAAGATCGGCGCGATCTTGCCGCCCAGCGTCACGCCGCCGAAGCGCTTGTTCGGGACGAAGGGGATGTCCTGGCCCGTGGCCCAGATCACCGAGTTGGTCGCCGACTTGCGCGACGAGCCCGTGCCGACGACGTCGCCGACGTAGGCCACGACGTGGCCCTTCTTCTTCAGTTCCTCGATGAACTGCATCGGGCCGCGCTTGCCGTCTTCCTCGGGCTTGAAGGCCGCGTCCGGACGCGTGTTCTTCAGCATCGCCAGGTAGTGCAGCGGGATGTCGGGGCGGCTCCAGGCGTCCGGGGCCGGCGACAGGTCGTCGGTGTTGGTCTCGCCGGGCACCTTGAAGACGGTGACGGTGATCTTCTTCTCGACCTCGGGGCGCGAGGTGAACCACTCCGCGTCGGCCCAGCTCTGCATCACTTCCTTGGCCTTGGCGTTGCCCGCCTTGGCCTTGGCGGCGACGTCGTTGAAGTAGTCGAACATCAGCAGGGTCTTCTTCAGGCCCTCGGCGGCGACGCCGGCGACTTCCGCGTCGTCCAGCAGCTCGATCAGCGGATGCACGTTGTAGCCGCCGACCATGGTGCCCAGCAGCTCGGTGGCCTTGGCCTTGGAGATCAGGCCCACCTTCAGGTCGCCGTGCGCGACGGCGGCCAGGAAGCTGGCCTTGACCTTGGCGGCGTCGTCCACGCCCGGGGGCACGCGGTGGGTCAGCAGGTCCAGCAGGAACGCGTCTTCACCGGCGGGCGGGGTCTTGATCAGTTCGATCAGCTCGGCCACCTGCTTGGCGTCGAGTGGCAGCGGCGGAATGCCGAGCGCGGCGCGTTCGGCTTCGTGTTGGCGGTAGGCTTGCAGCATGCGAACTCCAGTCGTTGTCTCTGCTTGGGTCAAAAGGCGGGTCTGACCGGTCATGGCGCGCTGGGCACGATGACCTTGAGGCCCTTGAAATAGTCTCGGAAGAATCCCTGGTCGCGGGTGATCAGGCCGTCGCACTGCAGCATCGCGTGCGCGCCCACCAGGAAGTCGGGCATGGCGCGCGACGACGAGGCGTTCGCCCCCTTGTCGGCCAGCCGTTGCTTGAACTTGCGTTGCATCTCGCCGGCGCGGATCGCGGCGCGCTGGTCGATGGCCAGGAAGCTCAGGCCCATCTCCTCCAGCGCGTCCATCACCTCGGAACCATGGCCCAGGCCGGCGGTCACCTCGGACAGCACGACGTCGCACAGCACCACCGGGCCGCTGGACAGCGCCAGGCGCAGGGCGGCCTCGGCCGCGTCCGCGCCGGGCGCGTCGCCCAGGAGGTCGATGAGGACGGAGCTGTCGACGGCGATCATCGGGTCAGGCGTCGGTGGCGTCGTCGGGGCCGCGGCCGCGCAGGTCGCGCATCACGTCGTCGGTGGCGGTGCCTTCGGGCAGCTTGAAGCGGCCACGGGCGCGGGAGATGGCGTCGTCGACGTTCTTGCGCAGGATGATGCGCGCGCCGTCGAGCTCGACCTTGAGCGTCGTGCCCTTGGTCAGGCCCAGCGCGTCGCGCACGGCCTTGGGCAGGGTGATCTGACCTCGTTCGGCGACGGTGGCTTCCATGCGGGCTCCTGGCGATGCTGGGAGATTAGACGACGGCTCTGGCGAATTCATGACCGTTCAGTGCGGCGTCGCACGAACGGTATGAATCAGAAAGTATGCATGAATTGTACGTACTTTCAGTCCATGAAAGCCAGCGTCAGCACCGGAAGCCCGACACCCGAAGTATGGATAGGGGCGGTGGACAAGAAAAAGCCGCCTCGAGAGGCGGCTTCGTCCAGCGGGCGCGAAGGCTTTACTGCGCGCTCGGTGTGATGCCCAGGCCGCCACCGGCAGGAGCCGAAGCGGAACGCGCGGCTTCGATCGCGGCGCGTTGTTCCGGGTGGACGCACTCATCGACCAGGCGCTGACCGGCCTTCACGTCCAGCAGCATCGACTTGTTGGCGATCTGGACCATCAGCGTGCGGCCGGTGACGTCTTCCAGGCGCAGGGCGCCGGTGGTCGACAGCACGGGCTTCATCACGAAGGTGTCCTTCTTGAAGGCCACGTTGATGTAGCCCACGTCCTTGGCGTTCGGCTCGATGGTGATCGACTGCTTGAACTCGCACTCGTACAGGCCCAGGTAGGCGCGCTTGGCGGCGGCCAGCTGTTCCTCGTTCGCTTCCGGCAGCGGAGGCGGCGGGGCGGGCGTCTTGGCGGCCGGCTTCTTCGCGGCGGTCTTCGCCGGTGCGGGCTTGGCGGCCGCGGGCTTGGCCGGCGCCGCGGGCTTGGCGGTGCCGGTGTTGGCGGCGGGCTGGGCGGCGGCGATGCCGGTGGTCAGCGTCAGCGCGGCGGCAGCGGCGCCGGAAAGGAGGAGGGCGGTCAGTCGCATGGGGAGGACGTGAAAGTTGGACCTGAGGGACCTTGGATCACCAGCCGAAGCAACGGCCGGAAAAACGAAACGCCGGAGCTCGGCGATGCGCGATTGTGACTGCGCGCGCGTCCCCTGAAGCGGGGATTTAATGTGTCAAACCGTTGATCGTTGCTAGGGTCTTCACGGGGTGTTCGTGCCGTCACAGGGGCGATGGATGCGGCGCAAACCACGCTTGCTCGACCTCTGTCGGCAGGCTCTGCCCGGTGCCGTGCGCGCGCTGCAGCAGATGCCAGAACAGACGGTAACTGGCGCGGTCATGGAGCATGTCGCGGTGTTGGATCGGCGCCCATTGCGCGGCTTGCGCGGCCTGCAGGATGTCGATGGCTTCGTCGATCTCCGCGACGCTGGGCGCGAAGGCGTCGATGATCGGCTGGATCTGGTTCGGATGGATGCTCCACATCCGCGTGTAGCCGAACTCGCGCGCGGCGCGCTCGGCGGCGGACTGGATCGCGCGTTCGCTCTTGAACTCGGTGACGACGCAGTGCGACGGCGTCTTGCCGTAGCTGTGCGCGGCGGCGGAGATCGCCAGCTTCGCGCGTTGCACCAGCGGGTGCGTGAACTGGCCCTCGACCGTCAGCGCCGAGCGCGGGATCGCGCCGCGATGCGCGGACACGAAATCCATCAGGCCGAACGAGAGCGATTCGATGCGCGGATGCGCGGCGATCGCCATCACGTCGCGCAGCGCGCCGTGCGTCTCGATCAGCGTGTGCAGCGGCAGCGGCTTCCTGATCGCGTGGCGCTTCAGGCAGTCGTCGATGAAGGCGATGGCGCGGCTCAGATCCTCGATGCCTTCGGGCTTCGGGATCATCAGGAAGGCGAGCTTCTCGCCGCCGCCGGCGATCACCGCCTCGACATCGGCCTCGAAGGCCGGGTGCCTGAACGGATGCGCCCGCACGCCGACGCGTCCATGGGCGTTCAGCGATCCGTTCAGCAGGTGCAGCACCAGCAGCATGTGCTCGGCCTCGCCGCCGACGGGCGCGCCGTCCTCGCAATCGAGCGTGATGTCAAAGACCGGCCCCATGCGCACCTGCAGTTCGAGGCTCTTGAGCATGCGCGCCTCGACGCCGCAGTAGTGATCGACGACCGGCAGCACGACGGGCGCCTGGCCTTCTTCGAACAGGGCCTGGGCAGGGGTGAGGAGGGTGCTCATGCGATGAGGAGGGGCGATGAGGAGGTCTGGAAAGAAGAAGGGCCGGCCTTCTTGCGAAGGTCGGCCCAACGATACTGCCTTCAGCGACGGTCCGGCGAAGCCTGGTCCCTATCAAGCAGGGCACGAGGATCTGGCTTTGCCAGGCCTCGGAGCCGCCCCTTGAGGGGCCGCCGAAGGCGGTAGGGGTGGTTTACAGAAGGTGCTTCACGCCGTTTTGTTCTTCCAGCAGTTCGTCCAGCGTCTTCTTGATCGCGCCTTGCGAGAACTCGTCGATCTCCAGGCCTTCGACGATCTTGTACTCGCCGTTCTCGACCGTCACCGGGTAGCCGAACATGACGTCCTTCGGGATGCCGTATTCGCCGTTGGACGGCACGCCCATCGTGACCCACTTGCCGTTGGTGCCCAGGGCCCAGTCGCGCATGTGGTCGATGGCGGCGTTGGCGGCCGAGGCGGCCGACGACAGGCCGCGGGCGGCGATGATCGCGGCGCCGCGCTTGCCGACGGTCGGCAGGAACGTCGTGCGGTTCCACTCTTCATCGTTGATCAGGGCCTTGACCGACTGGCCGTCGATCGTGGCGAAGCGGTAGTCCGCGTACATCGTCGGCGAGTGGTTGCCCCACACGGCCAGCTTCTCGATGCCGGCGACCGGCTTGCCGGTCTTGGCGGCGATCTGCGAGGCGGCGCGGTTGTGGTCCAGGCGCAGCATGGCGGTGAAGTTCTTGGCCGGCAGGTCCGGGGCCGACTTCATCGCGATGTAGGCGTTGGTGTTGGCCGGGTTGCCGACCACCAGCACCTTGACGTTGCGCGAGGCCACGGCGTTCAGGGCCTTGCCCTGCGCGGTGAAGATGGCGCCGTTGATCGACAGCAGTTCCGAGCGCTCCATGCCCGGGCCGCGCGGACGCGAGCCGACCAGCAGTGCGTAGTCGGTGTCCTTGAAGGCGGTCATCGGGTCGCTGTGGGCCTCGATGCCGGCCAGCAGCGGGAAGGCGCAGTCTTCCAGCTCCATGATCACGCCCTTGAGCGCGTTCTGGGCCTTCTCGTCGGGGATCTCCAGCAGTTGCAGGATGACGGGCTGGTCCTTGCCCAGCATCTCGCCGGAAGCGATGCGGAACAGCAGGGCATAGCCGATCTGGCCGGCGGCGCCGGTGACGGCGACGCGAACGGGTTTCTTGCTCATCAGGGTCTCCGAGAAGTGCGAGTGAATGATGCGTGAGGCGCAGTCCGCGCCAGCGGCGGCAAGTGTAGGACAGCGCGGCCCCGGCACGGATCGCGAAAGGGTCTTCTTCGCCCACCGGTCTGGGGAGTTGCCCCCAAAAGTAGTGCACGACCATTGCGCGGAACTGACACTCTTCTGTCTTATATAAGACTAATCCGGTCGGACTCCCTCTGGAGGGTGGACGCTGTCTTCGGGTTTGTGCTCGAATCGCGCCCCATGTCGCCCCCCGCCGCACCGGTCCACCCCGTGACGCCGCTCAATGAGCTGGCGCGCGCGGAAGCCGCGCCGTCGTTCAGCCCGCTGTATCGCCAGATCAAGGGGTTGATCCTGAAGGGGCTGCAGGCCGGCGAATGGAAGGCGGGGGAGACCATCCCCAGCGAGATGGACCTGGCGGCCCGCTTCGGGGTGAGCCAGGGCACCGTGCGCAAGGCCGTCGACGAACTGGCCGCCGACAACCTGCTGGTCCGCAAGCAGGGCAAGGGCACCTTCGTCGCCACCCATGCGGAACAGCAGCAGCAATACCGCTTCCTGCGCCTGACGCCCGACGCCGACGAGGCCTCGTCGCTCGGCCGCCAGCTGCTGGACTGCAAACGCCAGCGCGCACCGGCCTTCATCGCCAAGCTGATGCAGCTGCGCGCCGGCGATCCCGTGATCGAGATCCGCCGCCTGCTGCACAGCGGCGGCCATCCGGTCGTGCTCGACGACATCTGGCTGCCCGGCACGCTGTTCAAGGGGTTGACGACCGAGCGGCTGCTCGAGCATCGCGGCCCTTTCTACAGCCTGCTCGAAACCGAATTCAACGTGCCCATGATCCGGGCGCAGGAAAAGATCCGTGCGGTCGCGGCGGAGGACGATGCCGCCGCGCTGCTGCAGGTGACGCCCGGCAGTCCGCTGCTGAGCGTGGAGCGGCTCTCCTTCACCTACGGCGACAAGCCGGTGGAGTTGCGCCGCGGTCTCTACAACACTTCCCACCACTTTTATCGCAACAGCCTGAACTGATGCTTTCGCGTTGCGGCGCTGACGTTTTCATGGCAACGCCGGAAGACGACATGCGCCCAGGACACCCTTGAGGGGTGTTGCGTTGCCATAAAATCTTCGGGTTTCACATTGATTACAAGGTCGGACATGACGGACGCCACCCAAGCCACCAAGAAGAATCGACCGGTCTACACCAACATCCATGTCACGCAGATCGTGGCGTACCGCTTGCCGCCGGCCGGCATCGTCTCGATCCTGCATCGCATCAGCGGCCTGCTGATGTTCTTCCTGCTCCCGTTCGTGATCTGGATGTTCGACACCAGCCTCACGTCGGAGATCTCGTACGAGACCTTCACCGCGGCCTTCGTGTCCGGCATCGGCTTCCTGCCGGGCTGGTTCATCAAGCTCGTGACGCTGGGCCTGATCTGGGGCTACCTGCACCACTTCATCGCCGGCGTCCGCCACCTGTGGATGGACGCGACGCACAGCGTGAGCAAGCAGCAAGGGCACGTCAGCGCCGTCGCGACGCTGGTGCTGAGCGTCGTGCTGACGCTGGCGCTCGGCGCGAAGCTGTTCGGCCTGTACTGATCAGGCCGCGACCGGGCGGCGCGGGCCGTGCGGTCGGACTGAATTCCGACGATTGACCCAAGAGGCAAATCAACAATGACCACCTACGGAACCAAGCGCATCGTCACCGGTGCGCACTACGGTCTGCGCGACTGGATGATCCAGCGCGCCACCGCGCTGCTCATGGCGCTGTTCACGATCGTGCTGCTGGCGCAAGTGCTGTTCACCAGCCAGGCCATCGGCTACGACCTGTGGGCCGGCATCTTCAGCAAGCAATGGATGAAGTTCCTGACCTTCGCGCTGATCGTGTCCCTGGCGTACCACGCCTGGGTCGGCGTGCGCGACATCTGGATGGATTACGTGAAACCGGTGGGCGTGCGGCTGTTCCTGCACACGTTCACGCTGGTGTGGTTGACGGGTTGCGCGGGTTGGGCGATCCAAGTGCTCTGGAGGCTGTAAGAAATGCAAATCGGAACCTCGCTGCCCAAGCGCAAATTCGATGTGGTGATCGTCGGTGCCGGCGGCTCCGGCATGCGCGCGTCGCTGCAACTGTCGCTGGCCGGCCTGAACGTGGCCGTCCTGTCCAAGGTTTTTCCCACCCGCTCGCACACCGTGGCCGCCCAGGGCGGCATCGGCGCCAGCCTGGGGAACATGTCCGAGGACAACTGGCATTACCACTTCTACGACACCGTGAAGGGCTCGGACTGGCTGGGTGACCAGGACGCCATCGAGTTCATGTGCCGTGAAGCGCCCAAGGTCGTCTACGAGCTCGAACACTTCGGCATGCCGTTCGACCGCAACCCGGACGGCACGATCTATCAGCGCCCGTTCGGCGGCCACACCGCCAACTACGGCGAGAAGCCGGTCCAGCGCGCCTGCGCCGCGGCCGACCGCACCGGCCACGCGCTGCTGCACACGCTGTACCAGCAGAACGTCAAGGCCCGCACCAACTTCTTCGTCGAGTGGATGGCGCTGGACCTGATCCGCGACGCCGATGGCGACTGCGTCGGCGTGACCGCGCTGGAGATGGAGACGGGCGAGATCCACATCCTCGAAGCGAAGACCGTGCTGCTGGCCACCGGCGGTGCCGGCCGCATCTTCGCGGCGTCGACCAACGCCTTCATCAACACCGGCGACGGCCTGGGCATGGCGGCGCGCGCCGACATCCCGCTGCAGGACATGGAGTTCTGGCAGTTCCACCCGACCGGCGTGGCCGGCGCGGGCGTGCTGCTGACCGAAGGCTGTCGTGGCGAGGGCGCGATCCTGCGCAACGCCAACGGCGAGCGCTTCATGGAGCGCTACGCCCCGACGCTGAAAGACCTGGCACCGCGCGACTTCGTCTCGCGCTGCATGGACCAGGAGATCAAGGAAGGTCGCGGCTGCGGTCCCAACAAGGACTACGTCGTGCTGGACATGACCCACCTGGGCGGCGACACCATCGCCAAGCGCCTGCCGTCGGTGCTGGAGATCGGCCACAACTTCGCCAACGTCGACATCACGAAGGAACCGATCCCCGTCGTGCCGACCATCCATTACCAGATGGGCGGCATCCCGACCAACGTCCACGGCCAGGTCGTCGCCCCCAAGGGCGACAACTACAAGGACATCGTCAACGGCCTGTACGCGGTGGGCGAATGCTCCTGCGTGTCGGTGCACGGCGCCAACCGCCTGGGCACCAACTCGCTGCTGGACCTGCTGGTCTTCGGTCGCGCCGCGGGCAATCACATCGTGGACGCGGTCAGGAACGGCGGCAAGTCGCACAAGCCGCTGCCCAAGGACGCCGCCGACCAGACGCTGGCGCGCCTGAACCGTCTGGAGTCCAACACCGGCGGCGAATACGCGCAGGGCGTCGCCGACGATCTGCGCGCCGCGATGCAGTCGCATGCCGGCGTGTTCCGCACCAGCAAGCTGCTCGACGAGGGCGTCACCGCCATCGCCGCGATCCGCGAGCGGGTCAAGAACATCACGCTGCAGGACAAGTCCAAGGTCTTCAACACCGCGCGTGTCGAGGCCCTGGAAGTGGACAACCTGATCGAGGCCGCGCAGGCGACGATCGTGTCCGCCGCCGCGCGCAAGGAATGCCGCGGCGCCCACACGGTGAACGACTTCGAGCGCGGCGCGGACGATGCGGAATTCCCGTTGGGCCGCAACGACAAGGAGTGGATGAAGCACACGCTGTGGCACTCCAAGTCCAACAGCCTGACCTACAAGCCGGTGAATCTGCAACCGCTGACCGTCGATAGCGTCCCCCCGAAGGTCCGTACCTTCTGACCGGCCGCAGGAGCACTCAAACATGATCAAGCGCACCTTCAAGATCTACCGCTACGACCCGGACAAGGACGCCAAGCCGTACATGCAGACCATCGAGCTGGAGCTCGCCGGCAACGAACGCATGCTGCTGGACGCCCTGCTCAAGCTCAAGGCGGTGGATCCCTCGCTGTCGTTCCGCCGCTCGTGCCGCGAAGGCGTCTGCGGCTCCGACGCGATGAACATCAACGGCAAGAACGGTCTGGCCTGCCTGACCAATCTGCGTTCGCTGCCGGACGTCATCATCCTCAAGCCGCTGCCGGGCCTGCCCGTGGTCCGCGACCTGATCGTGGACATGACGCAGTTCTTCAAGCAGTACAACTCGATCCGTCCGTTCCTGGTGAACGAGGAAGCGCCGCCCGAGAAGGAGCGCCTGCAGTCCCCCGAGGAGCGCGACGAGCTCAACGGCCTGTACGAGTGCATCCTGTGCGCGAGCTGCTCGACGAGCTGCCCCAGCTTCTGGTGGAACCCCGACAAGTTCGTCGGTCCCGCCGGTCTGCTGCAGGCCTACCGCTTCATCGCCGACAGCCGCGACCAGGCCACCGCGGAGCGCCTCGACAACCTCGAGGACCCGTACCGCCTGTTCCGCTGCCACACCATCATGAACTGCGTCGACGTCTGCCCGAAGGGTCTCAACCCGACGAAGGCGATCGGCAAGATCAAGGAACTGATGGTGCGCCGCACCGTCTGAGCCTGCTCGCGCGAACCTACGCACACGCATGAACGCCGCCGACACCAACACCCTCATCGATGAGAGGGATCTCTCCAAGCTCAAGTGGCGCTGCCGCCGCGGGCTGTTGGAGAATGATCTTTTCATCGAGCGGTTCTTCCGGCGGCACGAAGGCGCGTTGACCGAATTCCACGCGGAAGGCCTGCGCCAGCTGATGGACCTGTCGGACAACGACCTGCTCGATCTGATGCTGGCCCGCAAGGAACCGGCCGACGAGCTGGACCGGCCCGACGTTCATGCCGTGCTCGCGATGCTGCGGACTCCTCAGTAACCAGAACCCCCGAAGTCATAAGGAATGCCCATGACCCCGTCTGACGTCAAAGCCACCCTGTCGTTCTCCGATGGCAGCCCGCAAATGGATCTGCCCCTGTACAAGGGCACCATCGGTCCGGATGTGATCGACATCCGCAAGCTTTACGCGCAGACCGGCAAGTTCACGTACGACCCGGGCTTCCTGTCGACGGCGTCGTGCAACTCCACGATCACCTACATCGACGGCGACAAGGGCGAGCTGCTGTACCGCGGCTACCCGATCGAGCAGCTGGCGACCAACTGCGACTACCTCGAGACCTGCTACCTGCTGCTGTACGGAGAGCTGCCCAGCCCGTCGCAGAAGGAAGAGTTCGTCAACCGCGTGACCAACCACACGATGGTCAACGAGCAGATGCAGTTCTTCCTGCGCGGCTTCCGTCGCGACGCGCATCCGATGGCGGTCATGACCGGCCTGGTGGGCGCGCTGTCGGCCTTCTATCACGACAGCACCGACATCAATAACCCCGAGCACCGCGAGATCGCCGCGATCCGCCTGATCGCGAAGATGCCGACGCTCGTGGCGATGGCCTACAAGTACACGATCGGCCAGCCGTACATCTATCCGAAGAACGACCTCTCGTACGCCGGCAACTTCATGCGCATGATGTTCGCCACGCCGTGCGAGGAGTACAAGCCCAACGACGTGCTGGTCCGCGCGATGGACCGCATCTTCACGCTGCATGCGGACCACGAGCAGAACGCCTCGACCTCGACGGTGCGCCTGTGCGGCTCGTCGGGCACCAACCCGTTCGCGGCGATCGCCGCGGGCGTGGCCTGCCTGTGGGGTCCCGCGCACGGCGGTGCCAACGAGGCCTGCCTGAACATGCTCAACGACATCCAGCAGATGGGTGGCGTGGCCAAGATCGGCGAGTTCATCAAGCAGGTCAAGGACAAGAACAGCAACGTCAAGCTGATGGGCTTCGGTCACCGGGTCTACAAGAACTACGACCCGCGCGCCAAGCTGATGCGCGAGACCTGCCACGAAGTCCTGAACGAACTGGGCCTGCACGACGACCCGCTGTTCAAGCTGGCGATGGAGCTGGAGAAGATCGCGCTGGAAGACGAATACTTCGTCGCCCGCAAGCTGTACCCGAACGTCGACTTCTACTCCGGCATCGTGCAGCGCGCCATCGGCATCCCGGTGCCGCTGTTCACGGCGATCTTCGCGCTGGCCCGCACGGTCGGCTGGATCGCCCAGCTGAACGAGATGATCGGCGACCCCGAGTACAAGATCGGCCGTCCGCGTCAGCTCTTCGTCGGCGCCACCAAGCGCGACGTCACGCCGATCGCCCAACGCTGATCAGCAGACGCCGAGCCGGAACACCGGCTCACCCCACCAAGCCCCTGTGCCTCGGCCCAGGGGCTTTTCTTCATCTGGACCGGCATTTGAATATTTGATGCACGGGGTTCGCCCCGGCCTGGAGCCCGTTGCCCTTGGGGTATGCTCTGCAAACGTTTGCAATTGACTGAACCAGCCAGTTTGGCACGAGCAGAGGACCGGATCGACCGATGAGCACCATCAAGGATGTGGCCGCGCTGGCGGGGGTGTCCTTCACCACGGTGTCGCATGTGCTGAACAACACGCGACCGGTGAGCGCCGAAGCCCGCGCGCGCGTGCTGGCGGCGGTCGACGAGATCGGTTACCTGCCCAGCGCGGTGGCCCGCTCGCTGCGGCGCAGCGAGACCAAGATCGTCGGCGTGCTGGTGCCCAACGTGCGCAACCCGTTCTTCGCGGAGCTGGTCGTCGGCGCCGAGGAGTGGTGCCGGCAGGCGGGCTACTCGGTCTTCCTCTGCAACTCGGACAACGACCCCAAGCACCAGCAGGCCTACCTGCGCACGCTGCTCGAGAAGCGCATCGACGGCCTGCTGCTGAGCTCCGCCGGCGATGCCGAGACGCTGGCCAGCACCTTCCGTCATGCGAGCGTGCCCGTGGTGACCGTGGACCGCCTGGTGCCCGGCGCGCGCGCGGACCGCGTCAGCGTGAACAACCAGCTGGGCGCCTTCGAGGTCGTCCGCCATCTGCTGGAACTGGGCCATCGCCGCATCGGCTGTGTGAGCGGCCCCGCCGAATTCGAAGTGACGACTGAACGCGTCGCCGGCTGGCGCAACGCGCTGCAGCAGCGCGGCCTCGAGGCGCGCGCGGAGTGGCTGGCCGAGAGCGACTTCAGCACTGCCGGCGGCTACGAGGCCGTCAAGGCGCTACTGACCCGCCAGCCCGAGCTGACGGCCGTCTTCACCTGCAACGACCTGATGGGCATGGGCGCGCTGCGCGCCGCCGCCGAACTCGGACTGAACGTGCCGCGTCAGCTGTCGGTCGTGGGCTTCGATGCGATCGAGCTCGGCAGCTATGTCTATCCCGCGCTGACCAGCGTGGGCTGCTCGATCCGCGAGCTCGGCCGGGAGGCCGGTCGCGCGCTGATCGAGCGCATCGAGAATCCCCAGGCGCCCTTCAAGGACCTGCAACTCGTGCCGCAGGTCGTGCTGCGCGAGAGCACCGCGGCGCCGTCGTCTCCGGAGCTTTCATGACTTCAGCAAAGGCTGCGGCCACCGTGGTGGTGGTGGGCAGCGTCAACATGGACCTCGTGGCCCACGCCGTGCGCCTGCCCGCGCCGGGCGAGACCCTGATCGGCGAGGCCTTCGCCGGCACGCCCGGCGGCAAGGGCGGCAACCAGGCGGTGGCCGCGTCGCGGCTCGGCGCCGAGGTCGCGCTGATCGGCCGCGTCGGCATGCGCCAGCACGGCCAGGATCTGCTGAAGGCGCTGGAAGCGGAGCGGGTGCATGTCCAGGCGATCCGACGCGACGAGGCCGCGTGGCCCGGCGTGGCGGTGATCATGGTCGCGAGCGAGGGTGGCGAGAACGCGATCGTCGTCGTGCCCGGCAGCAATGCGGACCTCGACGCGGCCGACGTGGAGCAGGGTGGGGCGTTGCTGCGGCAGGCCAAGGTCGTCGTGGCGCAGCTGGAGGTGCCGGTGCCGGCGATCCAGCGCGCCTTCGAGATCGCCCGCGAGGCCGGCGTGATCACGGTGCTGAACGCCGCGCCCGCGCAGGACCTGCCGGCCGCGCTGCTGGGCCTGAGCGACTGGCTGATCGTCAACGAGACCGAGGCGCTGCAACTGGCCCGCGCCTTGGCGCTGCCCGGCGATGCCGACGGCATCGCCATCGCGCGCGCGAGCGCCGCGCATCTGCGGACGCTGGGACCGCGTCACGTGCTCGTGACGCTGGGCGGCGCCGGCGCCTGGCTGCTCAGCGACGAGCATCCGGAGGGGCTGCATCTGCGCGCCTCCCGCGTCGATGCGGTGGACACGGTCGGTGCCGGCGACACGCTCGTGGGCGGTCTCGCGGTCGGTCTGGCCGAGGGCCTGGTGCCGGCCCGCGCGGCCGCGCTGGGGCAGTTGGCCGCGGCGCTCGCGGTCAGCCGCACCGGCGTGCAGCAGGCGATGCCGCACCGCTCCGAGCTGCCGGAATTGCCCGAGCTCGCCACGTTGACGGCGAACGGGGCACACTCCGCCGACGGCAACTCCTGACCCTGGAGCGCAGTACCCCATGGACAGCAAGATCCCCGCTTCCGGCCGCATTCCGGTCCTCTTCGACACCGACCCCGGCATCGACGACGCGCTCGCGCTCGCGCTGCTGGCCTGCCATCCGCGTTTCGAGCTGGTGGCCGTCACGACGGCCTTCGGCAACGGCCCCGTCGCCACGACCACGCGCAACGCGCGCGGGCTGACCGCGCTCTACCGCAAGGATGTGCCCGTCGCGGCCGGCGCCGAAGGCCCGCTGCGCGACGAGCGCCGGCGCAAGGATGCCGCGCACGTGCACGGCGATGACGGACTGGGCGGCGTCGCCGACCGTCTGCCGGCGCCGACGCGGCCGCTCGATCCGCGGCCCGCGCATCAGCTGATCTGCGACCTCGTCAATGAGCGGCCCGGCGAGATCACGCTGGTGGCCGTCGGTCCGTTCACGAACCTGGCGCTCGCGCTGGCGCACGATCCGGCGATCGCCGGCAAGGTCAAGCGCGTCGTCGTGATGGGCGGCGCCTTCGGCCTGAAGGGCCACGGCGGCAACGTGACGCCGGTGGCCGAAGCCAACATCCTGGCCGATCCCGAAGCCGCGGACCAGGTCTTCACCGCGGCTTGGCCGGTGACCATCGTCGGTCTGGACGTGACGCAGGAAGCGATCATGCGCGAGGCCGACCTGGCGAAGCTGCGCGGCCGCGGCGAGGGCGCGGGCGACCTGCTCTGGCAGGCCACGCGCCACTACCAGCAGTTCTACGATGCGCGCGACGGCATCGGCGGCATCTACGCGCACGATGCCAGCGCGGCGGCGATCCTGCTGGTGCCGGACGCCTTCACCCTGCGTGCCGGCCCGGTGCGCGTGGCGCTGGAAGGCATCGCCACCGGCCAGACCATCCAGGACTGGCGCGGCGAACACGGCGGCGGCACGCCCTGGAGCGGCCATCCGGCGCAGCAGGTCTGCGTCGAGGTCGATGCGGCGCGCGTGCTGGCGCTGTTCGACGAGATCTTTTGAGCATTTGAGGAGACCCCCATGACGACCCAAGCCGTGAAGCTGCTGTTGCCCCGCTGGCTGATCACCATGACCCCGGACAGCCCGGTGCTCGAGCAGCACGCGCTGGCCATCGAAGGCGAACGCATCGCCGCCGTCCTGCCGCGTGAGGAAGCGCTCAAGCGCTACGCCGACGCCGAGCGCGTCGAGCTCCCGAACCACGTGCTGATCCCCGGCCTGATCAACGCCCACACGCACTCGGCGATGTCGCTGCTGCGCGGCGTCGCGGACGACCTCGCGCTGATGGACTGGCTCAACAACCACATCTGGCCGCTGGAGCGCCAGTGGGTCAGCGAGGACTGGACCTACCAGGGTTCGCTGCTGTCCGCGGCCGAGGCGCTGCGCGGCGGCGTGACCTACCTGAACGACATGTACTTCTTCCCGGCCGCGATGGCCCGCGCGGCGGTGGACAGCGGCATCCGCGCCGGCGTGTCGATCAACGTGATCGACTTCCCCACCGGCTACGCCGCCAACGCGCAGGACTACATCGAGAAAGGCCTGGCCGCCTACGAGCAGTTCAAGGGCGAGAAGCTGCTGGACTGGACCAGCGCGCCGCACGCGCCGTACACGGTCTCGGACGAGACCTTCATCCAGCTGCGCGAGCTGGCGGAGAAGTACGACCTGCAGATGCACTGCCACATCCATGAGACGCAGGACGAGATCGACGGCAGCATCAAGCAGTACGGCGAGCGCCCGCTGGCGCGCCTGAACAAGCTCGGCCTGCTGAACGCGAAGATGATCGCCGTGCACATGGTCCACCTGAGCCCCGAGGAGATCGACCTCGTCGCGAAGCAGGGCGTGCACCTGGTCCACAACCCGAGCTCCAACCTCAAGCTGGCCTCGGGCGTGGCGCCGGTGAAGGCCCTGGAGGCGGCCGGCGTCAACACCATCCTCGGGACCGACGGCGCGGCCTCCAACAACCGCCAGGACATGTTCAGCGAGATCCGCGCCGCGGCGCTGCTCGCCAAGGGCGTGACCGGCGATCCGCTGACGGTCTCCGCGCGCACCGCGCTGGAGATGGCCACGGTGCGCGCCGCCAAGGCCATGGGCCGCGCGAACGATCTGGGCACGCTGGAAGCCGGCAAGCTGGCCGACGTGGTGGCCGTGGCGCTGGACTCGATCGAATGCCAGCCGGTCTATCACGCCGACGCGCAACTCGTTTATGTGGCGGGGCGTGAACATGTCACGGACGTCTGGGTGGGCGGCCGTCAGGTGCTGTCGAATCGCAACGTTCTGACCTTCGACACGCAGGCTTTGCTGGGGCGGGTCACGGACATCGTGGCTAAGATGCGCGCGGGGCGCTGATCCCCCCTGAACGTGGGGGTCGCGGCGCCGAGGGGCCGGCGGCGAACTGACCGTCGGCGTGCTGGAGACACAAGCCGGCCGCCACCGCGAGCCGGCGGGACAGACCACCATGAGCAAGCCTACACGGAACCGGCCCCTGAGCCGGTTCGCCGCCTCCATCGCCACCGCCCTGGTGGCCTTCGGCCTCAGCGCCGCGGCCCGCGCGGACATCCTGATCGGCCAGACGGCCGGCTTCACCGGCCAGGTCGCGGCCAGCGTCAAGGAACTGACGCTGGGCGCCAGGCTCTACATCGACAAGGTCAACGCCACCGGCGGCGTCAACGGTCAGAAGATCGACCTGCAGTCGCTGGACGACGGCTTCGATCCCAAGCGCGCCGCCGCCAACGCGCAGACACTGATCGACAAGGGCGCCGTCGCCCTGTTCCTGACGCGCGGCACGCCGCACACGCAGGCCGTGCTCCCGCTGCTGGAAAAGGGCCAGGTGCCGCTGATCGCGCCGTCCACCGGCGCCATGCTGCTGCACAAGCCGGTCCACCCCCTGGTCTTCAACGTGCGTTCGACCTACCAGCGCGAGGCCGAGCGTGCCGTCCAGCTGCTGCTGGAGATGGGCAACACGCGCATCGCGCTGGTGCAGGTGAACGACACCTTCGGCGCGGACGGCATCGTCGGTGCGATGGCGGGCTTCAACGACCGCAAGATGAAGCCGGTGGCCCATTTCACCTATGAGCGCGAGAAGCCGGACATCGCCGGCGTCGTCAAGCAGCTGATCGCCGCCGACCCGCAGGTCGTGCTGATGGTCGCCTCGCAGCAGATCACCGCCGACACGATCAATGCGCTGCGCGCGGCCGGTTCGCGCATCCTGGGTGCGACCCTGTCGAACAACGCGTCCAACGGGTTCGTCCAGCTGCT
This sequence comes from Mitsuaria sp. MSU3D, assembly GCF_056867975.1. Lineage (NCBI taxonomy): Bacteria > Pseudomonadati > Pseudomonadota > Betaproteobacteria > Burkholderiales > Sphaerotilaceae > Roseateles > Mitsuaria sp. MSU3D. The sequence continues at coordinate 1,033,923 of NZ_CP200314.1, forward strand.
GGGCCAGAACGCCGCCAGCATCATCGTGTCGCAGGTCTTCCCGAGCGAGCGCTCGACCAACGTGCCGATGGTCCGCGAACTCGGCGACCTGGTGAAGGCGAATCCCGCCGAGTCCAACGGCCAGGTCACGCCGGCCATGATGGAAGGCTTTGCCTCCGCCAAGGTCCTGGTCGAGGCGCTCAAGCGCGCCGGCAAGGATCCCAGCCGCGCCGCCATCCAGAAGGTCCTCAACAGCATGACCCGCTTCGATCTGGGCGGCATGGAGGTGGGGTATTCGCCCACCGACCACACGGGCACAAACTACGCGGACATCGCGATCATCGATCCGCGAGGCCGCTTCCTGCGCTGATCCCGGGGTCGGAACTTCCCTTCGCGACGGGCGCCTTCGGGCGCCCGTCTTGTTTTTCCTGACGCGCAAGCCGGCCAGACAAGTCGCCGTCGGGCGGTTTTCAGCGACTGAGTCGGTGCATCCCGACCAGGGCCTCGATATCGGCAATGGCGGCCTGAGAATGGGTCAGACCGACCCACTTATTCGAAACGACCTCCTCGAACGACACGAATTCGTTGGTCGACCAATGAATTCGTCATTCGAATCGCCGGAGGCTGACATGTTTAAGTCGATAAATGCATTCATGAGTGATTAGCAAACTGATCGCAGTCGGTGACACTGCCGCCAACAGTTTGCGAATGGATTTGTGTCATGCGAAATATGTATGCGATCTCGATCGGCTTGACGCTCGCCGGCGTGGGATGCCTGGTGGCCGAGCGGACCGAGTCGTCGCCCCCCGGGCATCCCTTATTTGAACTTACTGTCATTGGTTATCTGCTGGCGATTGGTGGACTGATGCTGCTGATCGCCTGCCTGGCCGCCAGCACCGAAGGCTGGATCAAAGGCCGATGGCATCGGGTCGCGCGGCCCGCCGACAGGGAGTGGGACCAGCCGCCGCCGCGAATCCTGGACCACCACTGAATTCAGTAGTCTGGCGTTTTCGGGTTTACTTGCTTCGGTGATTGCTCGTTTCTGCTCGCTCGCGAAACTGTGCCCGCCTCTGGGCAATGGGATAACGAGTGAGAAGGAGCCAATGAATGAGTATCGCCGTCGTGATCATCGAGGACGACCCCACCGTCATGAAGAGGTTGGTGGACGTGATTTCGAACAGTAGCTTTTGCGAGGTGGTGGGCATCGCCAAGAATCGCGGAGAGGCCGTGGCGGCGATCCTCGCCAACCGCGCGGACCTGTACATCGTCGACCTGGGATTGCCGGACGTGGACGGTGTCGAACTGATCCGGCTGATCCAGGACAAATGCCCGGAGTCGCGCAGCGTCGTCGTCAGCACCTTCGGCGACAGCAAGCATGTGATGCGCAGCCTGCGGGCGGGGGCCAGCGGCTACCTGCTCAAGGAGGAGATCCAGCCGTCGATGGTGGACAAGCTCGTCAGCGCGCACAACGGGCAGGCCCCGCTGAGCCCGGCGGTCGCGCAGCTGGTCGTCGAGCGGATCACGATGCTCGAGAACAACGTGCGGCCGCATGTCGACCGGCAGAAGGTGCTCCGTGACCTCGGGCTGGGCGAGCGGGAATGGGAGGTCCTGCGGCATCTGGTCGATGGCCTGCCCATCGTCGAGATCGGACGCCGGCTGAGCATCTCGCATCACACCGTCAACCAGCACCTGCGCAGCGTCTACCGCAAGCTCGGTGTGAAGTCGCGGGCCATGGCGGCCAACGCCGCGCGCCTGCACGGTCTCATCGATGAGTAGTCCGAGGCGGAGTTCGCTGAAGACGGTGTTCTTCTGGCTGACCTTCTTCATCCTGGCCTTGCTGGTCGTGGCGACCAGCAGTCTGGCGACGCGGGTCTACCGCGTGGAGGGGGCCCAGGACCTGGAGATCGTCGAAGCCAATTCCGCTGCGCGCGATGCGGGTCCGGAGATCCCCCGGCTGGAGGGGCTGATCCTCGCCCACCAGGGGGGCTTCGCCCTCCCTTACTTTCACGACGTCAGCCAGTCGGCCGGATTGAAGCGGGCGAGATTCCGGATCGACCTGGACCGCTATCTCGCCCGCCCGGCGCCGTGCTGCGAGACGCCGGCGGGCACGCCTTTCCGGCAGGAGTCGCGGATCCCAGGCACCAGCCTGCTGATCAGCCAGGCCCTGGATGGCATGGACGTCTACCTCAACGGCGTCTGGGTCGCCGGCCTGCCGAAGTCGACCGCCGACGCGCGCTACAAGTGGTACCGCCCCTTGCAGGTGCCGCTGGCGCGGAGCCTCGTGCGGCCGGAAGGCAACGTGCTGACGGTCGAACTCACGACCTGGGACCGGCAGATCCACATCGCGCCGATCTACATCGGGGACCTCGACACCATCTCCTACATCGGCGAACTGACCCTGTTCGTCGGGACCTCGCTGGCCAATGCGTCCAACGTGTTCTGCCTGCTGGCGGGCATGTTCATGCTGGGCGCCTGGCTGGCGAACCGGCGGGAGGGCGCCGTGTTCCTGCATGCGGGGGCGACGACGGTGCTGTGGTCGGTGCTGTTCTCGCTGGTGCTGTTGCCGTACGTCCCGGCCGCGATGCTGCCGCTGTGGCTCTGGGCCCAGTACGCCTGCATCGGCGGCGTCGTGGTGGTGCTGACGCTGTTCATCTTCGCCTTCGTCGACGAGCCCCTGGGCCGGGGCGGGATGCTGGCCCTGTTCGGCGCGGGTGCCTTCGCGGCGCTGACCTATCCGCTGCTGGATCTGCGCGGGCGGGAATGGCTGGACACCTACTGGCTGCCCGTGCTGCTGGTGTTCCATCTCTACGCCTGCTCGCGCCTGGCGTTGCACGTGGCGCGGACGCGCTCGCGCACGGCCATGTCGCTGCTGTTCCAGTCCGTGCTGGCGCAGGTCTTCGCGCTGCGCGACCACAACGCGGTGCGACAGCTCGTGTCCTTCCCGATTCCTGATGCAGGCTGGTCGCTCTCCCATCTGCTGGTGACGCCGATCTTCCTGAGTCACCTGAGCGTGCCGCTGCTGCTGTTCGTCGTCGCGCAGATCCTGCTGACGAAGTTCCAGGCGAGCGTGAAGCGCGTTCGCGACAACAACCGCATCCTCACGGACACGCTGCAGCAGCGCGAACGGGAGCTGCTGATCAGCTATAACCGGCAGCGCGAGATGGAGACCGAATCCGCCGCGCAGGCCGAGCGGGACCGGATCTACCGCGACCTGCACGACGGCATCGGCTCCAAGCTGGTCACGACGCTGTTCAGCGTGCGAGACCGCGACATCGACCATGACCGTCTCGAGCGCGGGCTGATGGATGCGTTGAAGGACCTGCGCGAGATCATCTCGGTGACGGAAGTCCACGAGCAGCGGACGATCCACGACATCCTGTTCACCTACTGCAGCAACCTCGACGAATCGCTCACCCGGGCCGACTTCCAGATCGAGTACGACATTCCCGAAGGACCCGAGATCGTGCTGCTGGCTGATCTTTCCAGGCAGGTGATGCGCATCGTGGAGGAGTCCGTCGCCAACACCATCAAGTACGCCCAGGCGAGCCGGCTCTCGATCCGCATGACGGTGCAGCAGGGCGCGCGGCTGGAAGTGCTCATCGAGGACAACGGCCAGTCCGGGGCGGCCCAGCGCGACGCGCGCGCGGAGATGTCCGGCGACGAGTCGCCGCTGACCGGAGGAACCGGGCTGCACGGTCTGCGGCGCCGCGCCGAGCGCATCGGCGCGGTCTTCCATTTCGAACGCACGCCGCAAGGCGCGCGCACCTGCTTGAGCCTGCCGTTGACGATATTGCCGGCCCAGGACTCAGCAAACGAGTCGGTCGACGACTGTTCCCAGTCGGAAACCGCTGCATTGCCACTGAGCTGAGCCATCGAACGTTTGGCCGTTCCTGGAAATACTGATATCCCGCCCGGGCATCCGGGTCTGCCGACGATTTCCATGGTCATGCAATCTTCCCGACCCTCCCGCAACGGCGTTACGGTAGCCCGGCTGCTGATTCAACCCGAACCGGCCAGTTCCCGTTTCGCACGCCAATCCATCATCGACGGATCCGTCGAACCGATGGGACAGGAACTGTGCTTCCGATGGAGCGCCGGCTCGCGCCGCGCGCCGCCGCCCAGTGCCTATGCGACCAGCCTGCTGCTGAGCCAGGCCCTGCTCGACGGCGGCCTGGCGCATCGCCGTCCCGGCTGCCTGTTCATCGACATGGACGCGGCGACCCTGCTCAGTCCGATCGGGGATGTCCTGTGCGGCTCGCTCGGCGCGATCCAGTTGCCCGTGGGCATGCCCGTCCAGGAGTCGGTGACCCGCCGCATCGCGCAACTGCATGCGCGAGGCTACCGATTCGCACTGGCGGGCGTGGTGTCGCCGGATGATGCGCGTACCGCCTGGCTGCCGATGGTCTCGTTCGTGAAGCTCGATGTGTCGCTGGCGCCGGTGAGCGCCTGGGCGACGGTCCAGGAACTGGCGCGCCAGGCCGGTGCGACGCTGATCGCCGACCGCATGACGGAGTCCGCGGACTACCTGCGCCTCAAGGCGCTGGGCGTGCGCTACTTCCAGGGCGACCTGCTGATGGCGCCGCAGGAGGAGTCGCCGCGATCGCTGCCGAGCTGCGATCTGGACGTGCTGGGGCGCCTCTTCCGCCTGGTGCGGCATGGCGCGCCGCCTGAGGCGTTGGCGATGACCGCGGCCTCGGACCCGGCGCTGGTGATCCGGCTGCTGATGCTCCACCGCCTGCATGCCGGCCGGGCGCGACCGCCGGAGACCCTCGCCGAGACCTTGGCGGGAGTGCCGGAGCCGGTGCTGATCGGCTGGCTGCACGTGCTGCGCAGCAGCACCTTCGACCTGACGCCGAGCACCCAGAGCTGGTCGCACGCGGTTCGCGAGCAGATCCACAACTATCGCGCGCGGCTGATCGGCGCACGCATCTGCTGCAGTCCGGCCGAACTGGAGGCGAAGGTCTTCGATCTCTATCGGCGGCTTTGTGCCCGCGATGTTTGACGGACGGATGTCCTCGCACGAAGGTTTTTCTGGCGTTGATGTTGAGTTAAATATTCGTTAAGTAATTTGTATACTGCGCGCCCATTGGTCTTGCCAGATGCGAATACGCACGGCAAGACCTGACACGCGGAGCAACGCCGCGTCGAGGGGAGGGAGGAAGCGCGCAGCTTGTGTGCGATCGACCGTTCGCGGTCGATCCGCATCGGGTCTGCCCGTGCCTGTCCGGCCCCGGACGCGGCACGAGGCGGAAGACACACGATGCGAATGAATCTCCACACCCTGTTGAGTCCGTCTCCGGACGGGATGCGGCGCTTGTCCGGCCACGCGGCGGTAGTCGTGCTGGCGCTGGCTGCTACCAGTCCCGATGCGCGGGCCGAGATGACGACGCCCCACGAGTTCTCCGTCAACGCGAGTGGTGCCGCCAGCATCAATGTGCCGATCAAGGTCGTGCCCGGCATCGCGGGGATGGAGCCTCAGCTGAGCCTTTCCTACGGCAGCCAGCAGGGCAACGGCATGGTCGGCCTGGGCTGGATGCTGACGGGACCTTCGGCGGTGACACGTTGCCCGAAGACGGACCTGCACGACGGCGAGCGCGGCGCGGTCACCTTCGGCGTGGGCGACCGTTACTGTCTGGACGGACAGCGCCTGCTGCTGGTCAGCGGCAGCAGCACCGACGCCACCTATGGCACGGCGGGCACCGAATACCGCACCGAGCGCGACAGCTTCTCGCGCGTGCGCGCCGTCGGGACCTATCCGGTCGGCAGCAACGCGCCGCAGAGCTGGACGGTCGAAAGCAAGTCCGGACTGATCATGCATTTCGGCGGCGATGCGAATGCCGTCGTGCGCAGCAACATCGGATCGGGTCTGGCGTCGACGCAGTTTGCCGTCCGCTGGATGCTGCGTCGGATCGAGGATCGGAACGGCAACAGCGTGGACTTCGTCTACTGCGCCGGCGAGGTCCTCGATGACGGCGCCCGTTGCACCGAGTCGACGCAGTCGATGTGGGCGGGTTCGCATTTGCTGCACTACGTGCGCTACACCAACCGGCCCGGCGCGCCCGGCAATTCGGCGGTGCTTCTGACCTACGAGGCTCGTCGCGACCGGTTGCTGAGCTATCACGCCGGCTCGCGTCAGGAGCAGGGGCAGCGGCTGAAATCGCTGCAGACCTACACCGGCTTCTCTGGCCCGGCGATCGCCGAACGTGGCACACGGGTGCGCACCTACGAACTGACCTACGAGGCGCTCACCAATGGCAGCACGCCGGTGCGGGCCACGCGCACGAGCCGTCTCGCCAGCATCCAGGAGATCGGTCGCGACGGCACCCGGCTGCCGCCGCTGCAGTTCAGCCATACCGCGGACCTGGTGTGGGGGCAGGCGACGACGCAGGTCGCCGGCGAGGGCGGGGTCGTGAATCCGCCGATCGGCGGCACCGACTGCGGCATCGATCCGCGCACAGGCCGCCGGCTGCTGTGCCCGTGAGGTCGTCCATGCCACACGCCCGCGTCCTTCCGATCCGCCCTCGCGCGTCCACGTCCACATCCGCGTCCACGAGCATCGCCATGGTCATCGCTTCCGGATTCCTTCAACGCCTCTCGCCGTTCATGGTGCTTGGCCTGTTCCAGCTGGTGCTGGGCCTGGCACTGGGACTGTCCGCGCCGGGCGCGCAGGCGCAGGGTGCGCAGTCCTATGCCCGCGAGGGTTTCGTCGATCCCGGCCCGAAGGAGGGCCGCTACTGGGTCGACATCAACAACGATGGCCGCGACGACCTGTGTTTCCTGGTCGGCAACACGCGGCTGGACTGCTATCTGTCGAACGGGACCGCGTTGGAGACCTCGCCCGTGAGCTTCGGTGAGATCGGCTGGACCGATCCGGAGTCGATTCGCTGGGTCGACCAGAACGGCGACGGCAAGGTCGACCTGTGCAAGGTCTCGGAGCGCGACGGCGGTGCGCGCCTGGGCGTCGAATGCCGGCTGGGGACGGACTTTCGCGCGACAGTCGACTTTCCCGTCGGTCCCAGCCACATGCGATATGTGGTCCGCCTGAATCCGATGGGTCCGACCGAGCGCGGCGATTTCATCTTCGCCGACCTCAACGGCGACGGCCGCACGGACTACTGCGTGCTGATGACCGGCGGCGGCAGCAACAGCCGCATCGAATGTACCCAGGCCAGCACCGGCGGCTTCACGCTGCTGCCGAACTGGGGCAAGGTGGCGCTCTCCGACGTCAGCAAGGACACCCTGCGCAAGGGCGGCTTCCATGACGTCAACGGCGACGGTTACCAGGACTACTGCTTCGTCAACAACAACGCGATCCGCTGCCTGCTGGGGACGAAGGACGGCCCGTTCACCGGCGGCGAATCGCGTTCGACCGACCTCGGACCCGGCAACGAGGAAGCCGGTTCCGCGTTCATCGACATCAACGGCGACGGAAAGACCGATTACTGCCGGCCGACCAACAACTCCAACGTGCGCCGCGTGGCCTGCCGGCTCTCGACGGGCAGCGGCTGGCTGGGCTCCGGCTCGGACTCGATGACCGAGCCGACCGACACCGGCTGGTTCGCGCGCTGGTGGATCGACGTCAACGGCGACGGCAATCCGGACTACTGCCGCGCCGTCGGCGGCGGCGATCCGCATGCGACACCGTGGCAGAACTCGACCAACTCGATGGTCTGCCGATTGACCTCGGGTGACTCGACGATCTTCGCCAGCTCCGATGTCCAGCTGCATTGGGTCAACTTCGGCATCCCCGACGGCGGACGCGGCTTCTGCGACATGTTCGGGAGCGGGGTGTCCACGTTCTGTCGCATCACGATGCGCACCGAGGAGATCCCCGGCACCGAGACCTGCAACGAGAACGGCTGCTGGAACCAGACGCGCGATGTCTACGGCGTGATGGCGGGCTTCCCCGAACAGCGCCTGCCGGAGTCGCCGCTGATGACGCGTTTCGGCGACGGCGTCGGCGCCGAGACGCGCATCGGCTACACGTCGATGACGACCAACCGCGTGTACTACCGCAGCGGCTACGGCGAGGCCAGCGCGGTGAACAGCAAGAACGGCTCGCTGATCCTGCAGCCCAAGCAGCAGGTGGTCTTCGAGACGCGCGCCTGGCGCGAGGGCACGAACCAACGGCTCACCGGCAACGCGCGCTACTACTACAAGGACCTGCGCTACAGCCCGCTGCTGGGCTCGCAGGGATTCTCGGAGCGCTGGATGCTGACCGAGGGCAGCAATGCGATCGAGCATCTGATCTATTTCCAGGGGCTGGGCAACGGCGGCGGGTCGGTCAAGGGGGACTACCGCGAGGTCGGCCAGCTGCGCATGCAGCAGCGCTTCGCGATGACCGGCAGCAAGCCGGGTCAGGTGCCTGGCAGCGAGCTCGGCACGGCGCTGGGTCACATCCTGAACACGATTGCCGCGGAGCCGAATCCGGATCGCCTGAGCGCCGATTACGTGCTGACGCAGCGGACCACGAACACCTTGGGGGACACCGTCCCGGTCAATCCTCGGGTGCGTTTCGCTGCGCAGACCTCGACTCAGAAATGGGATCTGGATGGCCGCGCGCCCTATGCGCTGCCCAAGCAGACGGTGACCACCGCACTGGACGCGTTGGGCAATGTGACGCGCATCGACCAGGTCACGGAGGACACCGTCAAGGGCTTGCAGTGGAGCAAGACGACGGTCAACCGCTACGACCAGGACAACCCCGCCGCGTGGATCCTGGGGCGCCTGACGCGCAGCACGGTGACCAGCACCGCGCCGACGCCGGAGGCGCAGCTGGCGGCGTACCCGCGCAATGTGGGCTCGTCGCCGCACGCCGCCGAGGTGTTGTCGACGATGCCGCCCAAGGGGCAGACGCCGCCGCCCAACCAGATCTCGCCGGCGGTGCTGTCGGCGATTCTCCAGATCCTGCTGGAGGACTGACATGAGTCGCAAGGACCTCACGATGTCGAAGAGCCGCGCGCCCATGGGCGCATCCCGCCTGATCGGCACCGCCGCGGTGATCGCTGCGGGTTGGTTTGCCGTGCTGCCCGGCGCCGCGCAGGCGCAGCAGACGGTGACCCGTACCGTCGATTACGACTACCACCCGGTTTCGGGGCAACTGGTCAAGGAAACCGTCGAGCCTGGGGCCGCCGAATGCGTGCGCACCGAGCATCAGCTCGATGCGTATGGCAACCGAAAGCTGACGACGACCAGTTCTTGTAGCCCGTCCGGCGCGAACTTCGCGCCGCGTGCGACGCAGTACCTGTACGCGGCGCAGAACGGCCACGTCGAGGGGGCGTTCGTTACGGCGGTGCGCACGGGCAAGGCGGGGCTGGACACCAATCCGGCGCTCGCGATGAGCCGCGCGTCCAACCGCGTCGATCCGGCCACGGGCCAGCCGCTGGACAAGACGATCGAGGCCGATGCCGGTCGCCACCTGACCACGCGCGTCGAGTACGACGGCTTCGGTCGATTGAAACGGCAATACGCGCCGGTGGATCGCGATGGATCCGGCAACCAGATCGATGGTTACGCGGAGACGCGCCGCGTCTATTGCCTCGGACCGTTGAAGACGGCGCAGCCGTCCGAACTGGCGGCTTGCCTGGATATCCGCTCGCTCTCCGCGGTGACCGTGGACTACCAGTCGCGGCTGAACACGAATGCCGACGGCGATCCGGTCGGCACGGTCCAGCCGATGATCGTTTCGGCCTACTACGTCGAGACGCAGACCTACGGTCCGTCCGGCGAGGCCATGGGTGCTCCGGCACGCGAGCATTACGACAGCCTGCATCGGCTGGTGGCCAAGGAGCTCCGGCACTTCAGCGGACGCTGGGTGATGGAGCTGACCGCCTATGACGAGCTGGGGCTGGCGGTGGCCGGATGGAGCAACTTTTACGGTCGAGATGCGTCGGGTGCGGTGACGATGCTGGACGCGCACGAGCACCGGCAATGGACGGCGGCGTTCGACCTGATGCATCGGCCGGTCGATCAGCGCAACTACTGGCGCGGCACGCTCAACGGCGCGCTGATGGTACGGCGTCAGCTGACCTACTTCCGCGGCCAAGAATTGGCCACGGTCGTGCCGGCCGACTCCTCGCCTGACGGACAACAGGAACGGCGCACGGTCGTGCAGAAGGATGGGCAAGGGCTGGCCCTGCAGATGGTGGACACCTACGGCGCCACGCTGAACGTGGCCTACGACGCTGTCGGCAATACGGTGCGCAGCATCGATGCGATGGGCAATGAGACGCGCGTTGCATATTCGCCGGGCCATGCGCGCTTCAAGGTGGAGATGACGGATCCGAGCGTCGGCACCTGGAAGTACGAGCACGACGGGGCCGGTCAGCTGCGCAAGCAGACCGATGCCAAGCTGCAGGTGACCACGCTGGACTACGACGAGCTGGGCCGGTTGACCGCCAAGCGCAACGCAGACCTGAGCACGCTCTGGTATCACGACCGCAATGCAGCGGGGCAGGCGTGCGCGTCGGGTCACAACCGCGTCTGCGAAGTGGCGTCGGGCGGCGATCCGGCGAACCCGTCCGTGCCGAAAGTGTCGCAGTTCCGGATGGGCTACGACGCGCTGGCGCGTCCGACGCAGACGACCATGAGCACAGGGGACCGCACGTTCACGACCGGTGTTGGGTATGACGCTCTGGGCCGTGTGGTGACACGAACATATCCGACCGGCTTTGCCCTGCGCTACAGCTTCTCGGCGACGACGGACGCAGTGCCAGGGGCGATGGTCCGCATCGCTGACGCGGCGAACCCCGCGCGCGTGTTCTGGCAAATCGACTCGATCGCGCGTGACCAAGCGTTTAACGAACGGGGGCAGTTGCTGAAGGCGAGACTGGGCAACGGCCTTTTCGTCAGCCATCAGATGGACAGCTTGTCGGGCAAAGCCTTCCAACTGCGCACCGGCACCAACGACGGCTGGGGCGACGCGTTGGATCATCGCTACGACTACGACGTCGCGGGCAACATCGTGTCGCGCCTGGAGGCGCGCATGGGCGTGCAGGATCAGTTCCAGTACGACCGGCTCAACCGGCTGACGAATCATCAGTTGAACTCGGCAAGCGACGCCGCAGCGACGCGCTCGGTGGGCGTGACCTACAACGCGATGGGCAGCATCCTGAGCAAGGAGGATGTCGGCGGCTACCGCTACGAGGCGGCTGGTTCGCCGCAGCCCTTCGCGGTCAAGTCGGCCGGCGGCAGCACCTATGCCTATGACGGCAACGGACAGCTGACGACCGTGACCGGCGTGCAGCGGCGCACGAACACGTGGACCGCGTTCAACCGCCCGTCGAGCATGAGCTACGGCAGCAACAAGGTCACCTTCCTGTACGACGGCGACTACAAGCGCCTGCGGGAGGAGTTCTACGCCGCCGAGGTGCTGCAGCGACGCGTGTTCCAGCTGCATCCGGACGGTGCTGGCGGCCTGGGCTACGAGCGGGAGGACGTCGTCGCTGGTCCGAACCCGCGCGTGGAGCATCGACATTACGTGAGCATCGGCGGCGATGTTGTCACCGTCGTGAAGACCTTGGGCGAGGGCCCCGGCGCAGGCGGCGTGCAGGCCGATCCGAGGCTGGTGAATTACTGGCACAAGGATTCGCTGGGGTCGATCGTCGCGGTGAGCGATGCGAACGGCCAGGTGTTCGAGCGCACCTTGTTCGATCCGTGGGGCAGGCGCCAGGCGTCGACTGGCGCGGAGGTAGGACTGACCGAGAGCCCGGCCAACGGCGATCGCGGTTTTACCGGGCATGAGCATCTGGACGAGCTGGCTCTTGTGCACATGAACGCGCGGCTGTACGACCCGTTGCTGGGACGCTTCCTCAGCGCGGATCCGCTGGTCCAGGATCCCACGCTGCTGCAGGGCTACAACCGCTACAGCTATGTGCTGAACAACCCGCTGATCTATCGCGATCCGACGGGTGAGTGGTGGCAGGTGCCAGTGTTCATCGTGGGCTTCGTGCTGGCGCAAGAGGGCAACAAGTACTGGCGCATGGCCGGGCAGATCATGATGATGGCGGCGCTGTCGGGAGCCGGGCAGGGTGGCGGCTTGGTAGAGAGCGGCCTAGGTGCGTCGAGCCCCACATTCGCTGCTGGAGGGCTAGGCAACGCGATGGTCTCCGCAGGAGTGGCCACGGCATTGACCCCTGGCGCCACCGTCGAATCCATCGCGCAATCGATGCTGTTTGCCGCTGTTTACCAGTCGATCGGCGTGGGGGTCGATTCAGTCCCTGGTCGAGTGCTCGCACACACGCTTGTCGGCTGCGTGCAAGGCGCCGTGAGCGGCGGTGAATGCGGCCCAGGCGCGCTCAGCGGAGCGGTTGGCAAGGGCATGACGGAAGGCATCAGCGTCCTCCCTTTGGATGACGTCATGCAAGGCGTCATGACCATGGTGGCGGGTGGGACTGCTTCCGTGGTTGGTGGAGGGAAGTTTGCGAATGGTGCAGCTCAGGCTGGATTCGCATTTCTGTTCAACCATGGATCGAGACGAGCCGCCAACCAGTGGCGGATCAGCATTCAGGGCGAGATCTTGCAGGTGAGAATCACCCGAGCGGAACATGTACTGAGGGAACTTGAGCCGAACTTCTCCACCATTTCGTCGAGAGGCCAACCCCCGTCTGAAGCCTATTACAACTCGTTGACGGCTCGAATCGACCAGTTGCTTCCCGCAGCCGCCAGCCGTGCGGTGGCGCAGGCTTGGCGGATCGAAGCACAAGCCGTGCGAGACGGCACTTCGACCTACAACTGGACATTCAGCCAAGCGAGAGAACTCTTGTCGAGAGGAAGCGTGACTGGATTCCAGGGGCACCACCAATACAGTGTTGCTCGCTATCCTGAGTACGCTGGCCGACCGGAGTTCATCAGGTTCTACAACGCGCATGATCATCGGGTGATCGGGCATCAGGGCAACTTTAGGAATCCGTCGCATGGACCATGACCTGTTTGACGTGACACGCGATCAATCCGGCGCGTGTCAGGTGATTTTTGACGTGTTGGCGCGACGCAAGGGCATGCGCCGCGTGGCGGGCGACAACGCCTTGATGCTCGGAGAACGCACGCCGCAGTTTCCTGGCGAGGACAAATGGTTTTCAGTTCTCTATCAGCCGCTGCCAACGTCGCTTCTGGATGAATGCTGGTCGGACCTCGGTGCCAGCGCGTGGAGGCCGGATGATTTGCCGGAGCAAGCGACAACCGACTTTGACGATCGCGGGTACTGGAACTTTCCGAACGGCTATCTTGATTTGCTGCGGTCGCTCAACGGCGGACGTTTTTTCTCCGGGCACCTTAACTTTTTTGGTGTTCGTACGGAGGATCCACGCAAGACCACGCAGCCTCTTGAGCTGATCTCCGGCAACACGCCTGCGCGGACGCTCTTTGGCAAGAAAGCGCTCATCTTCGGAGGGTACCGATGGGACGGCGTTCTTGTCGCCTGTCTGGAGAGTGACACGCGAGTGGTGGCGCTGGAGCACGGTGGGGGTGTCGTTGCCGAGTGGCGTGATCTGGCCACCTATGTCACTGCGGAGTTCAATCGACTCGACGGTCTCTTTGACGAAAGCGGCAACTTGCGGGACGGCCAGTCGTCTGGTCTGACGCAGTCGTGAGGAGCGAGGGCCTGAGCAGATTTTCGATGGCAATTTCGGCGCATCATCGTGTCGGGATGTTCCGTGGCAAGAACCTTCGCGACGTCCGTACTGCATGAGCTTTCACGGGCGCTTGAGGCACGAGGCCTAGCTGTGAAGCGTCAAGACGTTATGTCCTGAAGCATTGAGCCTGGTCATTGGTGCGACGTCGCCGATGCCGCTGTGCGGGCGATGCCAGTTGTAGTGGTGCATCCAGCTGGCCAAGGCGGCGGTGCGATGACTGGAGTTCTGGTACGTCCAGCCGTAGGCCCACTCTCTCAGCGCAGACTGGATGAAGCGCTCCGCCTTGCCCTTGGTCTGCGGTCGATAGGCCCGTGTGAAGCGATGCTGGATGCCCAGATCCTTGCAGGCGGCCGCGAAGTCGCGCGATCTGAAGGCCGCGCCGTTGTCGGTCAGAAGCCGCTTGAGCCGCACGCCCAACGACGCGCAGTACGCCGCGGCATCGCGAAGGAACCGCACGGCCCGAGGCGTCTTCTCGTCGGGCTGCATTTCCGTGAAGGCGATGCGCGCGTGGTCGTCGACGGCAACGAACAAGGTCTCCCATCCAGCGCCGTCCGCGCCGTCTCGGCGGTCGCCAGTGACGCGATGGCTGGGTCGAACGATGCACCCGAGCTTTTTGGTGTCGATGTGCAGCAAATCTCCCGGCGCTTCGTGCTCGTAGCGCTGCACCGGCTCGACCGGCTTGAGGTCGCTGAGCTTGGAGAGTCCAGCGCGTGCCAGCACTCGGCTGACGGTCGACTCGGAGACGCCCACCGAGCGCGTGATGCGCGCTTGCAGCAGGTGCCGACGCCGCAGTTCTACGATCAATGACGCCTTGGCCGGAGAGATCGAACGCGGTGACTTAACGGGCCTCGAGGACGCGTCTTCCAGCGCGGACTCGCCGCCCGCGAGATAGCGGGCTAGCCACTTGCGGGCCGTCGCCGGGGTCACGCCATGCTCGGCTGCGGCTTGAGCGAAGGAGAACCCTTCGAAGGTGAGCTGCTGGACCATTTGGAGTCGACGCGCGAAGGTGAGTCGGGCATGCTTGTCGGTGTTCGTCCGGCTGCTCTCCTGAGTGACTGGGGGTTTGGCGATTTCCAGTCTCTCAAATTCAGCCCGGGTGAACACCCGATACAACCTATTGAAGCTTCACACCTAGGCAGCAAAAAGCCCCGCATCGCGGGGCTTCCATGGATTCGGACTTCGGCGGGGCTCAGTGGATCGGCTCATCCGGCCCCGGGCCGGCGGTGAGGCCGGTGGCGACGGTGAAACCCGAATCGCCCAGCGAGCCGGCTTCCAGCTCTTCCTCCGTGGCCTCGCGCACATCGTGCACCGTCACGTGGATGCGCAGGCCGACACCGGCCAGCGGGTGGTTGCCGTCCAGCACCACGTGTTCCGGATAAACCTCGGTCACGGTGTAGATGCGGTCGGCCGGCATGTCGGGCGTCGACGCGCCTTCGGGCAGTCCTTCGAACTGCATGCCGACATCGACGTTCTCGGGGAACACCTCGCGCGGCTCGAAGCACACCAGGGCGCTGTCGTAGTCGCCGAACGCGTCCTCGGGCTCGAGCGCCACGCTGACCTCGTCGCCGGCAAGCTTGTCGGCGAGCGCTTCCTCGACCTTCGTGAACAGGTCTTGACCGCCGTAAAAGAACTCCATCGGCGGGTCCAGCACCTCGACGGATTGGCCTTGGGCGTCCTCGAGTCTCCAAGTCAGGGAGACGACGCAGGGGGCAGTGATTTGCATCGCGCAATTCTCTCAGACAATGCGCGCCCATGACCTCCAAGTCCAAGTCCCCCCAGACATCCCCGATCCTGTCCAAGCGTGCCCCGGCCGCTTCCGGCGCCTCCGGCATCGACATCGACGCGAAGCTGCCGCTGCTCGGCGGCCTGAGCCCCGCGCAGTTCATGAAGCGCCATTGGCAGAAGCAGCCGCTGCTCGTGCGCCAGGCCTTGCCCGGCGTGGTGCCGCCGATCGATCGCGCCGGCCTGGCCCGGCTGGCGGCCAGCGACGAGGTGGAATCCCGACTCGTGTCGCAGCAGGACGGCGACCGCTGGACGATGCGCCAGGGCCCGATCGCCAAGTTGCCCGCCTGGAGCAAACCGCAATGGACACTGCTGGTGCAGGGGCTGGATCTGCACGTTGAGCCGGCCGCGGCGCTGCTGAGCCGCTTCCGGTTCGTTCCCGAGGCCCGGCTCGACGACCTGATGCTGTCGTATGCCAGCGAGGGCGGCGGCGTCGGTCCGCATTTCGATTCCTACGACGTCTTCCTGATCCAGGTCAGCGGCCGTCGCCACTGGCGCATCGGCCGATTGGGCGTGTCGACCACCGGCGAGCTGCGCGACGACGTCCCGCTGAAGGTGCTGGCGGACTTCGAGCCGGAGCAGGACTTCGTGCTCGAGCCCGGCGACATGCTGTACCTGCCGCCGGGATGGGCGCACGACGGCGTGGCCGTCGGCGGCGATTGCATGACCGCCTCGGTGGGTTTCCGTTCGCCCTGGCGCAGCGAGTTGGCCAATGAACTGCTGGTCCGCCTGACCGACGACGAGGAAGCGCCGCGCGGCGACCGGATGTATGTCGACCCCCGTCAGCCGGCGACCGGCGAGCCGGGACGCATTCCCGAGGCGCTGACGGCGTTTGCGCGCGAAGCGGTGCTGAGAGCGGCCTCGCAGCCGCTGGCGCTGGAGCGCGCGCTGGGCGAGGCGCTGACCGAGCCCAAGCCCCGCGTCTTCTTCGAACCCGGCGCCGCCTTGCCGCCGGGGCAGGGGGCGCGGCTGAGCGCCCGCACCCGCATGATGTACGACGCGGCCCATGTCTTCATCAATGGACAATCCTTCCGGGCCGGCGGACGCGATGCGACGCTGATGCGCCGGATGGCGGACAGCCGAGCGCTGTCTCCTGCCGAGGTCGCGAAACTGAGCGACGGTGCACGCGATTTGCTGGATCAGTGGACCGAGGACGGGTGGGTGAACCCCGCCTGACCGGTCCCGCCTCCATCCCACGCCAACGTCATGAGGAGTTCGACATGTCGCCGGAACCCACGATGCCAGAAGCTTTGACGCCCGGACTCGTCGAAACCGCCGCGGAGGTCCGGCAAATGCTGCAGCAAGCGCTGCAGCGGGCTGCGGAGCAGGGCGGTCGCGAGCTGTGCTGGCTGGACCCGGACTTCGCCCACTGGCCGCTGTCCGATCCGGCGCTGCTGGATGCCCTGCATCGATGGGCGCTGCCCCACCGCAAATTGCGCCTGCTGGCAGCCCATGACTACGAGACGCTGCGGCGCGTCCATCCTCGTTTCGTCCAGTGGCGCCAGGCGCATGACCATGTGGTGCTGGCGCGCGCCTTCGATCCCGCCGACCTCGCGGAGCGCAGCACCCCCGCTCCCATGGGCCTGCTGCTGGCACCCGGATTGCTGACGATGAAGCTGTGGACGCCGGCGCGGGCCTCTCTTTCGGTACAAGACGCCCGCGAAGAAGCCATGGCCCGCGAGTGGTTTGACGCTATTGAGCAACGGTCTGCCGACTCGTTCGCCAGCAGCACCCTAGGCTTGTAAGGAGATTACAAACTGGTGGCTATAATTGCTGGCTAGGCGGGGGAAGCGCTCGAGGTTTCTCACGTCTTGGTCTGCTGAAGTTCGTACTTGTCATCTGGTACGACTTCATTAATTACCGGTAATTGATTGTTCGTCTAAAAGTTACTTGAGGACAAGTATGAAAAAGTCGATCCTGTTGGCCTCCCTGCTGGCCGTTGTTGCCCTGACCGCTTGCGGCAAGAAGGAAGAAGTCGTTGCTCCCGTGGCCACCCCGGCTCCGGAAGCTTCGGCTCCCGCTGTTGAGGCCTCGGCCCCGGCTGTGGAAGCTTCGGCTGCCGCTTCCGACGCTGCTGCGCCCGCTTCGGCCGCCAGCAACTAAGACGATCTCTCGTCCTGAGAAAGCCGCAAGGGTTCGCCCTTGCGGCTTTTTCTTTGCCTGTCCTTTGCCTGTCCCTGGCCCATCGCCTTTGCCTCTTCCCCGCTTCGGGAATCCGCGCGCTGAGCGCCCCGCGCTGGTATTAGAGTGGAGTTTACCTAGCCTCGCCCAACCGAATGTGGCCGGTCGCTCCCGACGAATGGCTCGCCAATGAAAACGCCACCCGAAGGTGGCGTTTTTGTTTTGCGCAAACTGATGGCGTACGGTGGTCCGCCATCCAGGGAGATCAGCGCACGTCTTCCATCAGCAGTTGCAGGATGCGCTTGGCCATTTCGTTGGTCTGCTGCTGACCCTTGTCGTCCAGGATCATGACGGTCGAGGTCGTGCCCTCGGTCTTGACCGACACGCGATAACGCACCGCGGTGGACGCGCTGGTCGCGCCGAACAGACGCTGGAAGAAGTTGGGCTCTTCCTTGCCGGCCTGGTTCGGATCGGCGTAGCGCAGGAAGAACAGGCCCTGCTTGCGGTCCCGGTCCTCGATGGTGAAGCCGTGGCGGTCCAGCGACTGGCCGACCCGGCGCCAGGCGCGGTCGAAGTCCTCGTTGATCTTGAGCTGATCCGGCACGTCCGCCAGCGAGCGCGGCGCGTTGCCGCGCGGCGCTTCGGCGAAGGAGGGCGCCGGCTGCTGCGCGTTGGCGACGAGCGTCTTGGCGTCCTCTTCCTTGCCGCCGAGCTTGAGCATCAGGCGCGAGGTCATCTCGGCTTCCAGCTCTGGATCGGAGGGGCGCGGCTGCCAGCCGGTGTCGTCGCGTTGCGAGTTCGTGTAGACCTCGACCAGGCCGCGGTGCGTGACGTAGATGTCGGTGCCGCCCTGCTCGTTGCGCTCCAGGCGGGTGCGGTACTTGTCGCGTTCGCCGGTGGAGTACAGCGAATCCAGCAGCGAGCCCAGCGTCTTGCGGATGAAGTCCTGCGGCAGCTTGGCCTTGTTCTCGGCCCAGTTGGTTTCCATCAGGCCGACGTTCTGGTCCTCGGACTCGATCGTGAAGCCGCGGTCCTGCCAGAAGCCCTTGACCTGCGGCCAGAGCTGCTCCGGCGGCAGCGTGCTGTGCAGCCAGCGGGCGTTGCCCAGGCGGTGGAATTCGATCGTCCCGGCCTTGTCGAGCGCGACGGGCGCTCCGGCGGTGGCGACGGCCTGGCGCTGGGCGTTCGGCTGTGCGGCCAGTTGCGCGGCGCTGATCGGGCCGGTGGGACGGTTTTCCTTGGGCAGCTGCGTCAGGTCCGGCGGCACGTCCAGGCCGGTGGTCTGCTTGGCCTGGGTGCGGTAGTCGACCTTGTCGCTGCTGGTGATGCTCTCGAACGTGCTGCACGCCGTCAGCGAGGCCAGCGCCATCAGGCAGGCCACGCGCACCGGAGTGGGCGCGCCGGATTCAGAAAGGGAACGAGTCACGCTGGAGATCTCCGAGGTAGGTCGCTGCGGCCCGCGGCCGCTGAAGGAAAAGGGTGCGGCCGGCGCGCGCCGGCCGGGGGTGATTAGAGCAGGCCGGCTTCGCGCATGGCGCCTTCGACCAGATCCTGGCCGGCGGCGGTCAGCGGCGTCAGCGGCAGGCGCAGGTTGTTGGGGCAGCGGCCCAGCTTGTTCAGGGCCCACTTGCTCGGGGCGGGACTGGGTTCGCAGAACAGCTGCTTGTGCAGCGGCAGCAGCTGGAAGTGCAGCGCGGTGGCCTCGCGCACGCGACCTTCGATCGCGGCCATGCACATCTCGTGCATCGCCTTGGGCGCGATGTTGGCGGTGACGCTGACGGAGCCGCGGCCGCCCATGAGCATCATCGCGATGGCGGTCGCGTCGTCGCCCGAGTAGATGCTGAAACCTTGCGGGGCGTGCTTGATCAGCCAGGCGGCGCGCTCGACGTTGCCGGTCGCGTCCTTGATGCCGAACACGCCGGGCAGCGAGGCGCAGCGCAGCGTGGTCTCCACCGACATGTCCGCCACCGTGCGGCCGGGCACGTTGTACAGCATCATCGGAATGTCGACCGCCTCGGCGATCGCCTTGAAGTGCTGGTAGATGCCTTCCTGCGAGGGCTTGTTGTAGTAGGGGACGACCGACAGCGTGGCGTCGGCACCGACCTGCTTGGCGAAGCGGCTCAGCTCGATGGCCTCGGCCGTGGCGTTGGCGCCCGTGCCGGCGAGGACCGGCTTGCGGCCCTTGACGTGCTCGACCGCGACGCGGATGACTTCGCGGTTCTCTTCCATCGTGACCGTCGGGGACTCGCCGGTCGTGCCGACGACGCCGATGACGTCCGTGCCCTGGTCGATGTGCCAGTCGATCAGGCTGCGCAGCCCATCGAAGTCGATGCGGCCATCTTCATGCATCGGCGTGACCAGCGCGACGATGCTGCCAACAATTGCGTTCATTGAGGATTCCTCTGGATCGGCGGATTCTACTGAAGCGCCGGGGCGCTTCCGGGCCTGCGCGCTCAGCGCAGCCGGTATCTCGGGTAGACCCCAGGCGGCACATCGCTGTCGCCACCCCTGCCGCCGCCTCCGTCAAGGCCGGCTGCGGTCGCGGCACCGGCGGCGGGCCGGTTCTCCCGAACGGCAGCAACGCGCTGGACATACCGGCCGTTGACGGCGCCGCCCCCGGTGACGGGGGGCTCCGCCTCGATGAAACCGTCCTCGTAGGCGATCACGCGCAGGCCGTCGACGGCGGCCAGCAACTCGCCGGGCCGCAGCAGGAAGTCCGGTCGCGCGGGCCGGCCGACCGTCTGTTGTCCATCGGTAAAGGTCTCGTAAATCAGCCAGCCGCCGGGCGCGACGGCCTCGATGACGCGCGGCAGCAGCGGGCGCCACAGATAGTTGGTGACGAGCACGACGTCGAAGACGCGGTCGGTCAGCGGCCAGGGTCCCTGCTCGATGTCGGCCTCGATCAGCTCGACGCGGTCGGAGAGCCCGGCGAGCGTCGCCAGCGCCGCGGCGTCGCGGTCGACGCCGGTGACGGCCACGCCTTCGCCCGTCAGCAGGCGCAGATGGCGGCCGGAGCCGCAGGCCAGGTCCAGCGCCGTGACACCGTCGCGGTCGCGCCAGGCCTGCGCCCAGCGCAGCACCCAGTCGCTCGGGAACGGGGTACTGGGGAAAGAGGAGAAGCTCATGCGGGGCGTTGTTCCTTCTTGAGGGCCTTCATCGCCATGCGATCCACCATCGCAGGCGCCAGCAGCTTGAGCCAGCGGCCCAGCTTGCCCTTGGCGGTCATGACGATGTCGCGCTCGCGGGCCAGCGTGCCGTCGAGGATCAGTCTGGCGCACTCCTGGACCGGCATCGCGCCGCGTTCGTCAAGGCTGCTCAACCCCGAGGCGTGCCCCTGCGCGTTGAAGCCCCGATAGCGGATCTGCGTGTCGACGACGCCCGGATAGGCGATGGTCACGCTGACGCCACTGGCCGCGACCTCGGTGCGCAGCGCCTCGAAGAAGCCGGTCATCGCGAACTTGCTGGCGCTGTAGGCGGTGCGACCCGGGATGCCCAGCAGGCCGGCCAGGCTCGAGACCGCCACGATGCGTCCCTTGCTGGCCTTGAGCGCCGGCAGCGCGGCCTGGGTGCACCAGGCCGAGCCCCACAGGTTGATCTGCATCAGCCGCTGGTACCAGGCGAGGTCCTTGACCTGGTCGAAGAGCGCATGCGCCGACATGCCGGCGTTGTTGACCAGCACGTCGATCGCGCCGAAGGCGCCGAGCGTCGTGCGCACGAGTTCCTGGCAGTCCTCCTGCGACTCGACGTCGCAACGCTGCACGCGGGTGTGGGCGCCGAGCGACTCGCACTCCGCCGCCACCTTCTCCAGCTTGTCGACGCTGCGCGCCGCCAGCACCAGCGAGAGCTTGGCGCCCTCGCGCCGCGCCCATTGACGCGCCAGTTCGGCGCCGATGCCGTCGGAGGCGCCGGTGATGATCACGACCATGTTGTCTCCGTTGTCGTTGCGCTCGTGGCGCTGGTTGTATTCGTCGTCAGATCGTCAGAGAGAAAGCCCGGTTCGGGAACCGGATCAGGTAGATCAGAAACAGGCCCAGATCGCATCGCCCAGCTGCTGCATCAGCGAGGGCTGCGCGTAGGCCAGGAAGACCGCCGCCAGCACGCCGCACGCGCCCAGCCACGCCACGATCCGCCAGAGTCCGCGTCGCCTGCCTGTCATCGTGTCGCTCCGTCGCTCCGTCGCACGCCGTCAGGCTCCCGCCGGCGCGGCGTGCCGCGTGATCGCGGTCTCGCGCACCGGCAGGTTGGCCAGCATCGCCATCACGCCCAGCGCGATGGCCAGGTACCAGACGACGTCGTAGGACCCCGTCGCGTCGTAGAGCTTGCCGCCCAGCCACACGCCCAGGAAGCTGCCGATCTGGTGGCTGAAGAACACGAAGCCGCCCAGCATCGACATGTGCTGCACGCCGAAGATCTGCGCCACGATCGCGTTGGTGGGCGGCACGGTGGACAGCCAGAGCACGCCCATCACCGCGGCGAAGACGTAGACGCTCGCGGGCGTCAGCGGCACGGACAGGAAGACGATGATCGCGATCGAGCGCAGCAGGTAGATGCCCGACAGCAGGTAGCGTTTGGGCAGCTTCTGGCCCAGCGTGCCGGCAGCGTAGGTGCCGAAGACGTTGAACAGGCCGATCAGCGCCAGCGCGTTGGTGGCGACCTGGGGCGTGAGGCCGTGGTCCTTCAGGTAGCTGGGCATGTGCACGCCGATGAACACGACCTGGAAGCCGCAGACGAAGTAGCCCAGCATCAGCAGCTGGAAGCTGCGGTAGCCGAAGGCTTCGCGCAGCGCCTGGCCGATGCTCTGGTGGTGCGCGCCGTGGACGGCGTCGCGCGCCGGCTCGCGCAGGCCGAAGGCCAGCGGGATGATCAGGCAGGCGGCGATCGCCAGCACGAACAGCGCGTTCTGCCAGCCGGTGTAGCCGATCAGCCAGTTCTCGACCGGCACCATCAGGAACTGCCCGAAGGAGCCCGCCGCCGCCGCCACGCCCATGGCCCAGGAGCGCTTCTCCGCGGAGACGTTGCGGCTGATGACGCCGTAGATGACCGCGTAGGTGGTGCCCGACTGGGCCAGCCCGATCAGCACCCCGGCGCTGCCCAGGAAACCGGCGGTCGACGACGACACGGCCATCAGCGCCAGCCCCGCCGCGTAGAGCAGGGCGCCGGCGATCAGCACGCGCAGCGCGCCGAAGCGGTCGGCCAGCATGCCGGCGAAGGGGCCGGCGGCGCCCCAGGCGATGTTCTGCACGGCCAGCGCGAGGGAGAAGGCCTCGCGGGTCCAGCCGCGGTCCATCGTGACCGGCGTCAGCCACAGGCCGAAGCCGTGGCGGATGCCCATCGACAGCGTGACGATCGCGGTGCCGCAGATCAGCACCTGCCGCATCGACAGGGTGCGGGAGGAGGAAGGGGGGATCGGCATCGCGCTCATCCGGTCAATGTAATGGCTTCATGCGCGTTCCGCTGACGCCTGGATGACGCGGGGCGGCCGCGCTCCCTCCGAAGGGCGATCGATCGGCGCGCCCGCGGCGTTCAGGCGCGTGGGGTCGAGGCGTCGCGGGCGCTCGTCTTCGTGCCCTTGGTGGACTTGCCCGCGGGCTTGGCCTTCGAGTTGGACGATTTCTTCGTGGACTTCGCGCCGGACTTCTTGCCGGAGGACTTCTTCTGCGCGCCGGCGGCGGAGTTCAGCGCGTTGTTCTCTTCGCCCGCCGTCGCGGCGACGTCCTCCAGCTGCGTCAGCACGCGGCCCTGCTTGATGCGCAGCAGCGGTTTGTCCAGCGCGTCGAGGTCCTCGAGCGGGTTGCCGATCAGCACCAGGAAGCTGGCTTCGCAGCCGGGCTGGAAGCAGCCGAGCTTGCGTTGCGGGAACAGGGCCTTCGGCGTGTCCACCGTGGCCAGTCGCAACAGCGCCGGCTTGTCCAGCACGCCCAGTTGCTCGAGGTGGTGGAGCTCGCTCAGCGCGTTGCCGGTGAAAAGGTCCGAACCCACGAGCAACTGGGCACCGGCCGTCCTGAGCCGCTCCAGGTTCTGCTTCTGCACGGCCTCGATGCGCGCGAGCAGCTCCGGCGCCGGCTGGAACAGCCGCGTCGCCACGGTCGCGGTGATGATGCCGATCTTCTTCTCCGCGGCCAGGGCGGCGACGTCGGGCGCAATCAGATGGGTTTCGGGATCCTCGCCATGCTGCGGAAAGTAGCCCGGCAACTCGGCGATGAAATCGGCGCCGGCGCGCACGGCGGCGGCGAAATCGGCAGCGCTCTCGATGTGGACCACGACGCGCCGCTGCTCCGCATGCGCGCGGCGGACCACCTCCGCCACGACCTCGGGCGTCACGCCCAGGCGGCCGCGTTGCTCGGGCACCTGGCGCAGCTCGGGGCGGTCGTGGTAGCTCATGATGACCTTGACCAGGTCGCTGTGGCGGCCGGCGATCAGCGGCCACTTCTGGCCGACCTGCTCGGGCGTGTCCATGACCAGCACCGCCTTGTCGACGATCTGGTCCAGCGCCATCGGCGGCGTGCCCGACTGCAGCATCGCCAGCGGCTGGCCGTCCGACGAGGTGATGCAGGCGGTGGCGAACAGCACGTCCGGCGCTTCCGGCTGCGAGATGCGGGCGCGGATCGGCTCGATCGCGGCCGGGTCGGCGCACAGCATCGCCGCGTAGAACACGCCGTCGCGCAAGTAATCCTGACCGAACTTGTCCAGGCCCCAGGCGCTCTGCAGGTTGTGGTTGTGCGCGTCGGCGAGCGGCGCCACCAGCGTCTGGCCGCGCAGCTCCAGCAGGCGGTTGACCTTGCGGGGCCGCTTCTCGACGAAACGGCCGTCCTCGACGTAGAGCGTGCCGCTCTGCAGCTTCTCGCCGTCGAACCAGCGGGCGTGGCGCAGCTCCATCGCCATCTCCGGGCTGGCCTTGTAGTTGTCGGCCCGGGCCGGTCCCGCCCCGAGGAGGGCGGCCAACACCAGGGCGAGGGGGGCCAGGGGCGCCAGCAGCGGGCGCGAGGAACGGGGCAGGAGCGACATCGGACCAGTCGGGCGGGGGCGTGCGGACAAGCGGCGGATGCTACGTCAGCGCTCCCATGCCGTCGGGGCTCCAGCGGTAACGGGACGTGCGGGAGCGCGTGTGGCGTGCGGCATGCGCGCGAAGGCCGTCTCGTGGGGGTGGAAACCCCCATGGGAACGACCCGTGCCCGCAGGCGTCCGGAAGCGTCGCCGACGCTGCATAGAATCCCGCCCCATGGCAACCAAAGCAGTCACTCCCACCGGCAGCGCTCCTGGCAGCTACGGCGAAGGCTCGATCCGCGTCCTCAAGGGACTCGAGCCCGTCAAGCAGCGCCCGGGCATGTACACCCGCACCGACAACCCCCTGCACATCATCCAGGAGGTGATCGACAACGCGGCCGACGAGGCGCTGGCCGGTCACGGCAAGCGCATCGCCGTCATCCAGCACACCGACGGCTCGATCACCATCGAGGACGACGGCCGCGGCATTCCCTACGGCCTGCACCCCGAGGAAGGCGTGCCGGTCGTGGAGATCGTCTTCACACGACTGCACGCCGGCGGCAAGTTCGACAAGGGCTCGGGCGGCGCCTACAGCTTCTCCGGCGGCCTGCACGGCGTGGGCGTCTCGGTGACCAACGCGCTGGCCAAGCGGCTGCAGGTGACGGTCTATCGCGAGGGTCAGGTCGCGACGCTGGCCTTCTCCGGCGGCGACGTCATCGAGCCGGTCGCCACGCGCAAGGCCGAGCTCAAGACCGGCGACCGCAAGCAGGGCACGACGGTGCGCGTCTGGCCCGACGGCAAGTACTTCGAGAGCGCCGACCTGCCCAAGGGCGAGCTGGTGCACCTGCTGCGCTCCAAGGCCGTGCTGATGCCCGGCGTCACGGTGACGCTGACGCAGGAGAAGACCGGCGAGACGCAGACCTGGACCTACAAGGGCGGCCTGCGCGACTACCTGATGCAGGCGCTGCCGGCGGATCCGCTGATCCCGCTGTTCGAGGGCGAGCAGTTCGCGACGGCCTCCGAGAGCGAGAACTTCGCCGAGGGCGAGGGCGCGAGCTGGTGCGTGGCCTTCACCGAGGAGGGGCAGGTCATGCGCGAGAGCTATGTGAACCTGATCCCGACGGTGGCCGGCGGCACGCACGAGTCCGGGCTGAAGGACGGCCTGTTCGGCGCGATCAAGGGCTTCATCGAGATGCACGCCCTCGCACCGAAGGGCGTGAAGCTGATGGCGGAAGACGTGTTCTCGCGCGCCAGCTTCGTGCTGTCGGCCAAGGTGCTGGATCCGCAGTTCCAGGGCCAGACCAAGGAACGGCTGAACTCGCGCGACGCGCTGCGGCTGGTGTCGGCCTTCGTGAAGCCGGCGCTGGAGCTGTGGCTCAACCAGCACGTCGAGCACGGCAAGAAGCTGGCCGAGCTCGTCATCAAGCAGGCGCAGACGCGCCAGCGCGCGGCGCAGAAGGTCGAGAAGCGCAAGAGCTCCGGCGTGGCCGTGCTGCCCGGCAAGCTGACCGACTGCGAGAGCACCGACCTGCTGCACAACGAGCTGTTCCTGGTCGAGGGCGACTCCGCCGGCGGTTCCGCCAAGCTGGGCCGCGACAAGGAGACGCAGGCCATCCTGCCGCTGCGCGGCAAGGTGCTCAACGCCTGGGAGGTCGAGCGCGACCGGCTGTTCGCCAACAACGAGATCCACGACATCTCGGTGGCCATCGGCGTCGATCCGCACGGCAAGAACGACGAGCCGGACCTGTCCGGCCTGCGCTACGGGAAGATCTGCATCCTCTCGGACGCGGACGTCGACGGCGCCCACATCCAGGTGCTGCTGCTGACGCTGTTCTTCCGCCACTTCCCCAAGCTGATCGCCACCGGCCATGTCTACGTGGCGCGGCCGCCGCTGTTCCGCGTGGATGCGCCGGCGCGCGGCAAGAAGCCCGCGGCCAAGCTCTACGCGCTGGACGAGGGCGAGCAGACCGCGATCCTCGACAAGCTGCGCAAGGAGGGCGCGCGCGAAGGCAGCTGGAGCATCAGCCGCTTCAAGGGCCTGGGCGAGATGAACGCCGAACAGCTCTGGGACACGACGCTGAACCCCGAGACGCGCCGCCTGCTGCAGGTGCAGTACGGCGAGCTGGACTTCGGCGACACCGAAGGCGCCATCAACAAGCTGATGGGCAAGGGTGAAGCGGCCGCGCGGCGCGAGCTGATGGAGCTGCACGGCGACTCCATCGAAGTCGACGTCTGAATCCCGGACCGCGCCATGCTGGAACACCGCGTCACGCTTCGACCCACGATGCTGTCCGACCTGGACTTCGTCGTCGGCGTGGAGCAGGACGCGGGCAACCGGCCCTTCATCACGCCGTGGGAACGCACGCAGCACGAGGGCGCCGTCCGGTTCCCGGACGCGCGGCATTTCATCGTGGAGCTCGATGCCGAACGCGCGGGTTTCGTGATCCTGCAGGGCTGCCGCAACCCCAACCGCTCGGTGGAGCTCAAGCGCATCGTGCTCGGCCCGAAGGGGCAGGGCGTCGGGCGCCTCTGCGTGCGGCTGCTCAAGAAGATGGCATTCACGCAGCTGGGGGCGCACCGCTTCTGGCTGGACGTGAAGGGCCGCAACACGCGGGCGCAATCGCTGTACCTCAGCGAGGGCTATGTCGAGGAAGGCCGGCTGCGCGAATGCGTGCGGGCCGAGCCGTTGGCCGATGCTGAAGGCGTCATGGGCGAGGGCTACGACGACCTGATCGTGATGTCGCTGCTCCAGCGCGAGTACGAGGCGCGCGCCGCGCAGGGCCTGGAGGCGCCATGAGCCATGGCCGCCCCACGCCGCGCGGACGCGGGCTGCGCAAGCGGCTGGCGCTGAGCATCGCCGTGGCCTTCGCGGCCAAGATGTCGCCGGCGCATGCGGAGCTGTGGGGTTACGTGGATGCCGACGGCATCGCGCATTTCGCGCCGGTGCAGGTGGACAGCCGCTTCCAGCCGGTGATGTCGCCGCTGAGCGGCATCCGGCGCGTGCCGGGCAAGACCGACCACGGCCAGCGCATGCTGACCTGGCTGGACATCGCGCCCGAGGTCAAGGCCGTGCAGCCGTATCTGCGCGAGGCCGCGGCCGCGACCGGCATCGACGCGGAGTTGCTCAAGGCGATCATCGCGGTCGAGTCCGGCTTCAAGCCCGACGCGGTGTCGCCGCGCGGCGCGACCGGTCTGATGCAGATCACCGCGGTCACGGCGCAACGCTACGCCACGCCGGAAGAGTTGCGGCGCACCGGCTACCTCCAGGATCCGCGCACCAACGTGCTGATCGGCGCGCGGATGCTGGCGGACCTGACACGGCGCTTCGGCCGCCTGGACGCGGCGCTGGCGGCCTGGAACGCCGGCGAAGGCGCGGTGCGTCGCGCAGGCGGCCACATGCCCGACATCGACGAGACGCAGGCGCACGTCCACCTCGTGATGGAGCTCTACTGGGCGCTGCTGCAGCGCAGCCTCGGCAGCCGGGCCAGGCAATTGACGATGGTCGCGGCGCCGCTCGAATGAGCGGTCGTGGCGACCGGCGGACGCCGAAGGATTCCTGAGCAACAGATTCCCGGGAACGTTCCCAAGTACCTTCCCAAAGACATTCGCAAGAACACTCGCAAGAATATTCGCAAGAACGTTTTTCCAGACATTCGCAAGCAGATTCGAACGACCGGCGCAGGCCGGCATGAGAGAGATGACCCAAGAGACCTTTGATTTCGAGAACCCCAACGGCGCCGGCGGCCCGGGCGGTCAGTCCCCGTCGGGCGACGCGCTGACGCTGGCGCAGTACGCGCAGCAGGCCTACCTGGAATACGCGCTGTCGGTGGTGAAGGGCCGGGCCTTGCCGTCCTACAGCGACGGCCAGAAGCCGGTCCAGCGCCGCATCCTGTTCACGATGGAGCGGCTCGGCCTGGGCTTCACCGGGACGACCGGCGCCAAGGCGGTCAAGAGCGCGCGCGTGGTCGGCGAGGTGCTCGGCAAGTACCACCCGCACGGCGACCAGGCCGCGTACGACGCGATGGTGCGCATGGCGCAGGACTTCAGCCAGCGTTATCCGCTGGTCGACGGCCAGGGCAACTTCGGCAGCCGGGACGGCGACAACGCCGCCGCGATGCGGTACACGGAAGCGCGCCTGTCCGCCTACTCGCGCCTGCTGCTGGACGAGCTGGACCAGGGCACGGTCGACTTCCAGCCCAACTACGACGGGTCCGAGAGCGAGCCCCGCGAACTGCCGGCGCGGCTGCCGTTCGTGCTGCTGAACGGCGCCTCGGGCATCGCGGTAGGCATGGCCACGGAGATCCCGAGCCACAACCTGCGCGAGGTCGCCGAGGCGGCGGTGCTGCTGCTCAAGCGGCCGGATGCCAGCGACGATGACCTCTTCGGCGTGATCAAGGGACCGGACTATCCGGGCGGCGGCCAGTTGATCAGCTCGGCGGACGAGATCCGCGCGGCCTACAGCACCGGCCGCGGCAGCCTGAAGGTGCGCGCGCGCTGGAAGATCGAGGACCTCGCCCGCGGCCAGTGGCAACTGGTCGTGACCGAGCTGCCGCAAGGCGTCAGCACGGCCAAGGTGCTCGAGGAGATCGAGGAGCTGACCAACCCCAAGGTCAAGACCGGCAAGAAGACGGTGACGCCGGAGCAGCTGCAGCTCAAGGGCGCGATGCTGGCGGTGCTGGACAAGGCCCGCGACGAGTCCAACAAGGACGCGCCGGTGCGCCTGGTCTTCGAGCCCAAGAGCCGCACGGTCGACCAGCAGGACTTCATCAACACGCTGCTCGCGCAGACCAGCCTGGAGACGACGGCGCCGCTGAACCTGACGATGGTCGGCGATGACGGCCGACCGACGCAGAAGACGCTGCGCAAGATCCTGACCGAGTGGATCGGCTTCCGCCTGAACACGGTGACGCGGCGCACGCAGCATCGCCTGGACAAGGTCCGCGACCGCATCCACATCCTGGAAGGCCGCCACGAGATCCTGCTGCACATCGACGAGGTCATCGCGCTCATCCGCCACTCGGACGAACCGAAACCGGCGCTGATCGAGCGCTTCAAGCTCAGCGAGCGCCAGGCCGAGGACATCCTGGAAATCCGCCTGCGCCAGTTGGCGCGACTGGAGTTCATCAAGATCGAGCAGGAGCTGAAGAACCTGCGCGAGGAGGCCGGCAAGCTCGAGGAGATCCTGTCCAACCCGTCGGTGCTGCGCCGCACGGTGGTCAAGGAGATCGAGGCCGACGCCAAGCAGTACGGCGACGACCGCCGCACCGAGATCAAGGAAGACAAGCGCGCGGTCGCCGAGGTGCGCATCGTCGACGAGCCCGTGACGGTGGTCGTCAGCCTGAAGGGCTGGGTGCGCGCGCTCAAGGGCCACGAGGTGGATCCTGCGGCGCTGGCGTTCAAGTCCGGTGACTCGCTGTACGGCGTGTTCCCGTGCCGCAGCGTCGATCCGCTGGTGGTGCTGGGCACCAACGGCCGGGCCTACTCGGTGCCGGTCTCGGCGCTGCCGGGCGGCCGCGGCGACGGCCAGCCGATCACCACGCTGATCGAGCTGGAGTCGGGCACCCAGATCGCGCACTATTTCGCCGGCGCGGCGACGCAGAAGCTGCTGCTCGCGGGGACGGGCGGCTTCGGCCTGGTGGCCGAGGTCGGCGACCTGGTCGGCCGCCAGAAGGCGGGCAAGAGCTTCCTGAGCCTGGAAGGCGAGGAGCGCCCGCTGCCGCCGTCGGTGGTGCCGGCCGGGGAGGTCGCCGGCGTGCAGGTCGCCTGCCTGTCGATGACCGGTCGCCTGCTGACCTTCGCGATGGACGAGCTCAAGCACCAGCCCAAGGGCGGTCGCGGCCTGACACTGATCGACCTGGACGCGAAGGATGCGCTGGTCAGCGTGGCCGCGTTCACGACCCATCTGCTGGTCAGCGGCACGATCCGCGGCGGCAAGGCCCGGGAAGAGCCGCTGAAGGGCGTGGCGCTCGCCGGCTACGCCGGCAAACGAGCCAAGAAGGGCAAGCCCTGCGACGTGATGCAGAAGCCGATGCGCATCACGGCAGGGTAAAGCTGAGGGATCTTCTCCCCGGTCACCGCCCATCGCCTGTTCGATCGGCGGCGTGCCTGAAGTGGGCACACATGGGACAAGGGAAGGGGACAAAACCTGGCCCTTGTCCCCTGCGGATGTGACACGCCAGTGACGCACCGCAACAAAAGTCGCCGGTTTGTGCAGGACGCGAACCCATGCTGCAGTGCAAACTCCGTCACGAATCAACTCGACTGACGGGATCGGCAGCCATGAAATTGAAGTCTCTCGTGCTGGCGCTGGGCGCCGCGCTGATCGGTGGCGCCGCGGGCGCCGCGACCCTGGATCCGGTGTTTGTCACGCCGACGGTGACCCCGAGCGGCAACAGCTTTTCGGACGTGGTCCTCGGATCCTTCACCCTGACGCAGGCCTCGGACGTCACCGGCTCGGTGCTGGCCGCGACCACCATCAGCTTCGGCAACGGCTTCACGGTGCCGCTGCAGTCGGTGAGCTTCAGCTTCGCGGGCCTGAACGGGCTGACCGACCTGGATGCGAGCGCGGCTGGCTTCCATTACGCCAACCTGGCCGCCGGTACCTATCAGCTCCTCGCCAGCGGCACGCTGGGCGGTGCCGGCTTCGGTGGCATCGCGGTGCTGTCGACGACGGTCAACGTCGCCGCGGCGGCTGCCGTGCCGGAGCCCGCGACCTACGCGCTGATGCTGGCCGGTATCGCCGGCATCGGCTTCGCGGCGCGTCGTCGTCGCCAGGACTGATCGGCATCCGGGCCGCGGGTTGCGGCCACTGCCTCGACGGCCGCGTGAGCGGCCGTTCTTCATTCGGCCGCCCACGCGGCCGTTCTTCATTCGGCCGCTCACGCGGCCGTTTGTCTTTCAGCCGCTCAACGCGGCCACAGCGCCTTCAGCCATCGCGGGCGCCACGACAGCGTGGCCGCGATGGCCGCTGCCGAGCCCGCCAGCAGCATCAGCCAGACCAGCGCGGCCATCGACGGGTGATCCGCCTGCAGGCACAGGCCGAGCGACAGCGCCAGTGCGAGCACGCCGGCCGCGCGGAGATTCCGGACGGTGGCCGCCGTCGGCGCGGCTTCGCCGTGGACCTGCTCCCAGTGGGTGTCCATCGCCAACGCCAGCCAGCCGAAGCCCAGCACGGCGTTCACGGCGGCAGCGCTCAACAGCACAACGGGCTCAGCCATGACGGACTCCCGCGGTCTTGAGGGCGGACGGCGAGGCAGGCTCCGGCGACGCTGAACGCCTGGCCCTTTGCGCCAGCTTGCTGGCGGCGAACAGGGCGATGGCGGCCATCGCGATCAGGCTCAGGTCCGCGCCGGCCACCGGCCAGTAGCCGGCCGACAGTGTCTTGCCGAGGTGGTCGCCCGTCGTGACCGCATTCGCGATGACCGCCGACGCCGCGCCCAAGGCGATCGCCCAGCATTGCTCGCGCCAGGCCGGATTCATGCGCGCCTGCGCGACCGCGCCGCCGCGGAGGAAGGCATGCGCCATCGTCAGCGCCCAGGTGCTCCAGAACACGTTGCGCTCCCACGCGCCCTTGTCGGCGAGCGACTCCGGCAGCAGGCGGTTGGCGATCAGCATGGCCATCGTCGCGACCAGCATGCCGGTGACAGTCGTCACCGCCAGCGCGTCGACGATGCGGCTGCCCTGTCCGCCGGCCTTCGCGTGCTGCTGCTTGCGCTTCTCCACGAAGAACAGGAAACCCGTCGCGATGCACACGCAGCCCAGCAGGCCGCCCAGCACGTAGAGCCAGCGCAGCAGCCAATGCCGGAAGTGCTGCAGGTGCAGCCCGGTGAGGAACTCGTTGACGCTGTCGACGGCGGTGCGCGGCGGATCCTCGCGCAGCAGCTCGCCGGTGGTCCCCTTGAAGTGGATGCCTTCGCCGGTCAGCGCGACGCGGTCGGTGCCGGCGCGATACACGCTCACATAGGCGTTGGCATCGCCGACGTGCTGCACGTTGACGAAGCCCACGTCGCCTGCCATGCCCTTGGCCGCCCAGCGACGCTGCGCCTCGGCCACCATCGCGTCCACCGAGGCCAGCGGCGCCGCGGTGCCGGCGCGCTCGTGCGGCAGGCCGGTCTCCTGTGCCTCCACGCGTTCATGGAGGTCGTGCAGGTCATGCAGCTGTGTGTGGGCGACCGGGAAATAGATGCCCGCGAAGATCACCAGCCCCGTGAACGCGAAGAAGAAATGGAAGGGCAGCGCCACGACGCCGGTGAGGTTGTGCAGGTCCAGCGCGCTGCGCTGCACGGTCTTGTTGCGACGGAAGGTGAAGAACTCGCGGAAGATCTTGCGGTGCATCACCACGCCGCTGACCAGCGCCGCCAGCATCATCAGCGCCGAGAAGCCGACGATCCAGTAGCCCAGGTCCTTCCACGTGACGTGCAGGCTGTAGTGCAGCGGATAGAAGAACTCGCTGCCGATGCGCAGCTGACCCTGCGGCAGCACAGCGCCATTGCGCGGATCGAGCGCATGGACCGCGAAGACGGTCTCGTCCGGATCCTTCGCGTTCGGGACCTTGAAGCCGGCAAACACCGACACCACCGGATCGCGGTGGGTCGTGTACGCGCCCCAGCTGCTGACGACGTCGAAGCGCCCGGGCAGCGGTCCGTTGACGCGGCCTTCGAGCAGCGCGACGGTCTCCTTGGCCGGCTGCATCTTCTCGAAGGCGGGCTTGAGGATCTGGTCGAAGGACGGCATCGGCTGCGGCTCGAAGCGCGAGGACGGGATCGCCCAGCGGTCGATCTCGCGGTCGAAGACAGACAGCGCGCCGAAGAAGAACACCACCATCAGCACGAAGCCCAGCACCAGGCCGAACCAGGTGTGCAGCCAGGCCATCGACAGCCGGAAATTCTGGAACACGGTCCGATCCTTTCGCGTCAGGCGAGCAGCGCGCGCTGGATCAGCGCGGCTGCCCCGGTCATGACGCCGCCGCCGGCCAGCAGCACCGCCCAGCACAGGCCGACGCGGCGTGCCGCGAAGGTCCAGAGGAACACCACCAGGAAGAGCAGCACGCCCAGGATCGCGCTCAGGTGCTCGGCGTCGTGGAAGGGCATGCCCAGCGCATAGAGCCCGCTGTGCGCGATCGCGATGAAGCCCCAGCAGAACGCGTAGCCGCCGAGGATCGCCGCGCCGATGCGGGAGAGAAGGGCGAGCGGAGGTCGTCGGCCAGTGCCTCGAGCGGGGCGGGTAGCGGCATCAATCATGAGCGGGCAGGCATCGGGGAGATGTGAATGCGAGGCATTATCGTCTCGGCAATGGCCCAACCGAATGAAGTTCTAGCTCTCACCAGCAGGTCTTTGCTGGATGCGCCAACGAAAAAGCGCTCCCTCGGGAGCGCTTTGTCTGGCAGGTGGGACGTGGATCGACGAGTGCGGGGTCAGAGCCGCGCCATCGCCTTCGCGCACTCGGGCACCAGCGCCGGGCCCTTGTAGATCAGGCCGGTATAGAGCTGGACCAGATCCGCGCCGGCCTGCAGCTTGGCCCGCGCATCCTCGCCGCCGAGAACGCCGCCGACGCCGATGATCGGATAGCCGCTGCCCAGCGCCGCGCGCAGCAGGCGGATCACCCGGTTGCTGGCCTCGAAGACCGGCGCGCCGGACAGGCCGCCGGTCTCGTTCGCGTGCGGCAGGCCCTGCACGGCCTCGCGCGAGATGGTCGTGTTGGTCGCGATGACGCCGTCGATGCCGTGGCGCTTCAGGCTAGCGGCGATGACGGCGACCTGCTCCTCGTCGAGGTCCGGCGCGATCTTCACGAACAGCGGGACTTGCCGCCCGCTCTCGTCCTGCAGCGCCAGCCGACGCGCCTGCAGCGGACCGAGCAGCGCATCCAGCGCCTCGTCGCTCTGCAACTGGCGCAGGTTCTTGGTGTTGGGGCTGGAGATGTTGACGGTGATGTAGTCGGCATGCGGGAACACGCCCTCCAGACCGATCAGGTAGTCGTCGACGGCACGCTCGATCGGCGTCGCGGCGTTCTTGCCGATGTTCAGGCCGAGCAGCCCGCCATGGTGACGGAAGCTGTGCGAGCGCTTGACGTTGGCGATGAACGCGTCCAGCCCCTCGTTGTTGAAGCCCAGGCGGTTGATCAGCGCCTGCTTGGCCGGCAGACGGAACATGCGCGGCTTGTCGTTGCCGGGCTGCGCCTTGGGCGTGACGGTGCCGACCTCGATGAAGCCGAAGCCCATCGCGCCGAGGCCGTCGATGCAGCGCCCGTTCTTGTCGAGGCCGGCGGCCAGGCCGATGCGGTTGGGGAAGCGCAGTCCGGCGACGGTCACCGGATCGGACACCCGCGTCTGCGCCCAGGCGCATTGGGCGGGGGTGTTCTGCAGACGGGCGATGCTGCCCAGGGTCAGTTCGTGCGCGTGTTCGGGATCCAGACCGAACAGGAAGGGACGGGCGAAGCCGTAGGGGATGAGAGTCATGATGGGGGCGGATTGTCTCATCGCCCTTCGCGCGACCCTGGCCGCGCCTACTCCTGGCGTGCGAACGGTGATGGGGGACTCCCCCTGGCCCGTTCGGGCCGGGGCCTGGCGGAGCCTTCGGGGCGGCTCCCGCCGCGGGCCCGCCGGCGCTGGTGTCAGGTGGGTTCCGCGCGATCCCATGGCGCCACGTCGCCGAACCGTTCGACACAGAAATCGATCAGCGCGCGCACCTTCGGACTCGGAAAGCGGCTCGGCAGGTAGACCGCGTAGAGCACGTTGGCCTCGGCCGGACCGCCCAGCGGCGTCCAGTCCGGGAGCAGGGCGGTCAGGCGGCCCTCGCGCAGGTCGCGACCGATCGCGTAGGTGGGCAGCACCGCCAGGCCCATGCCGGCCAGCGCCGCCACCCGCAGCGACTCGCTGCTGTTGGCCGTGAGGCCGCTCTCGAAGCGCAGAGCCCCGGAGATCTCGACCTCCGACTCCCCCTCGGCGGCATGGCGGAAGCGCCAGCGCTCCGGCGCGTGCAGGTAGCCGAAGCGCAGGCAGCGGTGGCCGGCCAGGTCCGCGACCGCCGTCGGCGTGCCATGCCTGGCGAGGTAGTCCGGCGACGCACACAGCACGAAACGGATGTCGGCCAGCTTGCGCGCGACAAGCCCGGGACTCGGACGCCCCGTCAGTCGCATCACGACGTCGAAGCCTTCCTCGGCCAGGTCGACATAGCGGTCGTTGAGGCCGAGCACGATCTGCAGCTGCGGGTGCAGCGCGCAGAACTCCGCCATCAGCGCGGTGAATTGCAGGTTGCCGAAGGCGGTCGAGGTGCTCAGCCGCAGCACGCCGCGCGGCTGTTCGCGCTGGCCGGCGAGTTCCGCATCGAGCGCCTGCGCCTCCTCGATCAGGCGCTGGGCACGCTCGTAGACGCTGCGCCCCTCGGCGGTGGGGCTGATGCTGCGGGTGGTCCGGTGCAGCAGCCGCGTGCCGAGCTGCTGTTCCAGCCGCGCGACCTGCTTGCTGACGGCGGACTTGGTCGCGCCCAGCAGCTTGGCCGCGCCCGAAAAGCTGCGTGCGTCCACGACGCGGGCAAAGGCTTGCAGGTCTTCCAGGCGGCCCATGACGGTCCCTTGATTGTTCTCGATTTGGAAACTCTAAAACGAATCGCTGATGGATTGTGTCCAGGGGATTCCATTTCTAGAGTTCGTCTCATCGACGTTCACCTGGGAGTTCGCCATGACGACCTCAACCCTCACCACTGCCACGCCGCATTCATCGCAGTCGCCCCCGGCGTCGCGCCGGCTTCCACGGCTGGGTGGCGGCACGCGACCCGCCCGTCTCGGCGCCCTGGTGGCGCTGAGCCTGCCGGCGCTGTTCATCCTGCTGTGGAGCACGGGTTACGTCGCCGGCAAGCTGGCGCTGCCGCACGCGGGACCGTTCACGCTGCTGGCGCTGCGCTTCGGGCTGGCGGCGGTGGTGCTGCTGGCCGTGTCGGTCGCGACGCGCGCACCGTGGCCGAAGACGGCGCGGGCCTGGATCCACCTCGGCGTCGTCGGCCTGCTGATGCAGGTGCTGCATTTCTCCGGCGTCTACTGCGCGATCGCGTGGGGTCTGCCGACCGGCGTGGCCGCGCTGCTGATCGGGATGATGCCGCTGGCCACCGCGATGGGCGCCCACCTGTGGCTGGCCGAACGGATGAGCGCCGGCCAGTGGCTGGGCATGCTCGGCGGCGCGGCTGGCGTGGCGCTGGTGATCGTCGACCGGCCGCTGGGCGGTGGGGCGTGGATGGCCTACGGCGCGGGGCTGCTCGGGCTGGCCGGCCTGGTCGCCGGCACGCTGTACCAGAAGCGCTTCTGCGCCGGCATGGACCTGCGCACCGGCAGCGGCATCCAGATGACGGTCTCCGCGCTCACCGTACTGGCGCTGGCCTGGTGGCGCGAACCCGGGATGCCGGACTGGAGTCCGGAATTGATCGGCTCGACGCTGTGGCTGGGGCTGGTGAACTCGATCGGCGCGTTCAGCCTGATGTTCGTGATGATCCGGCGCGGCCAGGCCGGCGCGGTGGCCAAGCTCTTCTACCTGATCCCCGGCGTGTCGGCGCTGATGGGCATGGGGCTGCTCGGCGAGCACTTCGGCGCGCTGGCCCTGGCGGGCTTCGTCGTGTCGGCGGCCTCGGTGGGACTGGCCTCGATGTCTCGGGCGGGCGGATAATCGGCGGTTCAATTTCGCGTATCGACGCCCGAGAGGGCGCAGCGCCGCCGCCATGAAGCACCTCGACCACCCGCAGCACGATCGCGAGATCGGTTCCGCCGATTCCACCCGCGACGACACCCGCACCGACGACACCCGCATCGATGCGGTCCGCCCGCTGATCTCGCCGGCGCTGCTGCTCGACGAGCTGCCGCTGCCGGAGGCCTCGCTGAAGGTCGTCGAGACCGCGCGCCGCGAGATCAGCGACGTGCTGCACGGCCGCGACGACCGGCTGCTGTGCATCGTCGGGCCGTGCTCCATCCACGACCATGGCCAGGCGATGGACTACGCCCGGCTGCTGAAGGACCTGCGCGGCGAGCTCGAGCAGGATCTGCTGATCGTGATGCGCGTGTACTTCGAGAAGCCGCGCACGACGGTGGGGTGGAAGGGCTACATCAACGACCCGCACCTGGACGGCAGCTTCCACATGAACGAAGGCCTGCGGCTGGCGCGCCAGCTGCTGCTGGACGTGACGGCGCTGGGCCTGCCCGCGGGCACCGAGTTCCTGGACCTGCTGTCGCCGCAGTACATCTCGGACCTGATCGCCTGGGGCGCGATCGGCGCGCGCACCACCGAGAGCCAGAGCCACCGCCAGCTGGCGTCGGGCCTGTCCTGCCCGGTGGGTTTCAAGAACGGCACGGACGGCTCGGTGAAGATCGCCGCCGACGCGGTGCTGGCGGCGCGCGCGAGCCACGCCTTCATGGGCATGACGAAGATGGGCCTGGCCGCGATCTTCGAGACCCGCGGCAACGACGACTGCCACCTGATCCTGCGCGGCGGCAAGGCGCCGAACTACGACGCGGCGTCGGTACAGGCGGCGGCCGAGGTGCTGAAGGCCGCGGGGCTGCGCGAGCAGTTGATGATCGACTTCTCTCACGCGAACTCGTCGAAGAAGTACGAGCGCCAGATCGACGTCGGCCACGATGTCGGCGCGCAGATCGCCGGCGGCGATGCGCGCATCACCGGCGTGATGGTCGAGTCCCACCTGCAGCCAGGTCGCCAGGACCTGCTGGCCGGCCAGACCAAGGCCGACCTGCTGCCGGGCGTGTCGATCACCGACGCCTGCCTGGGTTGGAGCCAGACCGAGCCGCTGATGCGCTCGCTGGCGGCCGCGGTGCGTGAACGTCGAGAGCGTCGCGAGCGTCGCGTGGCCTGAGCGCATGTGGCGCACGATGACGACGCTGGTGGCCCATCCGTGGGCTTACCCAGCGTTCTCGGTCGTGCACCTGATCGGGCTGGGCGCGCTGTTCGGTGGGCTGCTGGTCTTCGAGCTAAGGACGCTGGGTCTGCGGCGCGAGCTGGATCCGTCGTCGCTGGCCCGGCTGGCGATTCCCGCGGCCTTGGCGGGCTTCGCGCTGTGCGCGGTGTCCGGCGCGGCGATGTTCGCGATCCAGCCCCAGGAGCTGTGGGTCAATCCGGCGTTGCGGATCAAGGTCGCGCTGATCGCGCTGGCGGGCCTGAACGCCGCGTGGTTCCACTGGCGCGGCGGCGTCCGCGCGCAGGACCGGCTCGGGCGCTGGCAATGCCTGCTGTCGTTGGGGATTTGGGTCGCTGTCATCATCTGCGGGCGCTGGATCGCGTTCGTCTGACTTCCCACCCGCCGGCGCGTCTTTCAAGGAGGCTTCGATGGAACGTCGTCTGTTGCTGGCCGCGCTCGCGGCCGCGCCCCTAATGCCCGCCACCGTCCGCGCCCATCACGGGTGGAGCGGCTTCGACCAGGATCGCCCGTTGTATCTCGAAGGCAAGGCGCTCAAGGTCGCCTGGCGCAACCCGCATGCGGAACTGGACCTCGAGGTGCCGGAGCGGCTGGTGTTGCCGGCGGACCTGAAGCAGCGGACGCTGCCCAAGCAGACGACCGCCGTCGATGGCCAGGCGCTGCTCGCGAAGACGCAGGTGCCGACGCGGCGCGACCGGCGCTGGGAGGTCGAACTCGCGCCGCTGACGCGGCTGGAGGCCTGGAAGGTCGAGGAGATCAGGCCCGGCACCGACGTGTCGGTGATCGGCTTCGCCGCCCGGGGCGAGCAGGGCGAGGCGGTGCTGCGGGCGGAGTACCTGTTCGTCGGCGGGAAGGTGTACGGACTGAGGTCGTCGCCGGCGTGAGCGGCGGAGATAATCCCGCCTTTCCTCTCCCGCCATCAACGACGAGCCTTCGCTCGATCCCTTCGCCATGACCCAAGACGAATTGAAGACCCTGGTCGGCCAGGCCGCATTGCAGTACGTGACGCCTGACACGGTGGTGGGCGTGGGCACCGGATCGACGGTGGACAAGTTCATCGACGCGCTGGCCGCCAGCGCGATCCGCATCTCGGGCGCGGTGTCGAGCTCGGTGCGCAGCACCGAGCGGATGAAGGCGCTGGGCATCCCGGTGCTGGACGCGTCGGAGGTCGAGTCGCTGCAGGTCTACATCGACGGCGCCGACGAGATCGACCGCCAGGGGCACATGGTCAAGGGCGGCGGTGCGGCGCTGACGCGCGAGAAGATCGTGGCCGATCTGGCGAAGACCTTCGTCTGCATCGCCGACGAGAGCAAGCTGGTCGACGTGCTGGGCGGCTTCCCGCTGCCGGTCGAGGTGATCCCGATGGCCGCCGCGCAGATCGCGCGCCGTTTCCGGGCGATGGGCGCGGAACCGGTGCTGCGCAAGGACTGCGTGACGGACAACAGCTGCCAGATCCTGGACGTCAAGGGCCTGAAGATCACGGACCCGGCCGCGTTCGAGGCCGAGGTCACCCAGTGGCCCGGCGTGGTCACCGTCGGCGTCTTCGCCCGCAACAAGGCGGGCGTGTGCCTGCTCGGGACGGCGCAGGGCGTGAAGACGATGACGTTCTGAGCGAACGCCGGAGGAAATGACGTCGGGGCCCCGCGGGGCCCCGATCTTCTTCTGCTCCCCGAGCGCTCAGCGCAGCCGGAACACCGAGATCGCGGTGGCCAGCCGTTGCGACTGCTCCTTGAGGCTCTCGGCCGCCGCCGCCGATTCCTCGACCAACGCCGCGTTCTGTTGCGTCATCTGGTCCAGCTGGCCGATGGCCGCGTTGACCTGGTTGATGCCGTCGCTCTGCTCACGCGACGCGGCGCTGATCTCGCCGATGATGTCGGCCACGCGCTGCACGCTGGCCACGATCTCGGTCATCGCGCCGCCGGCGTCTTCCACCAGGCGCGAGCCCGACTCGACGCGCTCGACGCTGGCGCCGATCAGCGTCTTGATCTCCTTGGCCGCCTCGGCGCTGCGCTGTGCGAGCGAACGCACCTCGCTCGCCACCACCGCGAAACCGCGGCCCTGTTCGCCGGCGCGCGCCGCTTCCACGGCCGCGTTCAGCGCGAGGATGTTGGTCTGGAACGCAATGCCGTCGATGGTGCCGATGATGTCGGCGATGCGGCGCGAGCTGTTGCTGATGTCGCCCATGGTGCTCACCACCTGACTCATCACCGAGCCGCCGCGTTGCGCCGTCTCCGCTGCCGAGCTCGACAGCTGGTTGGCCGTCATCGCCGAATCCGCCGTCTGGCGCACCGTGCCCGTCAGCTGCGTCATCGACGCGGCAACTTCCTGCAGGTTGGAGGCCGTCTGTTCGGTGCGCGCGCTCAGGTCGTGGTTGCCGGTGGCGATCTCCGCGCTGGCGGTGCCGATGCTCTCGGCCGAGCCGCGCACGTCGCCGATCAGCTTCAGCAATTGCGATTGCATGCCGCCCAGCGAGCCGAGCAGTTGGCCCGTTTCATCACGGCCGCCTTGAGGCACGCGCTGCGTCAGGTCGAAATGGGCGATGGCGTCCGCCACTTCGGCGGCACCACGCAGCGGGCCAGTGATCGAACGCGTCAGCGTCACCGCGAACCACACGCCGAGCGCCAGCGCGACCAGCGAGAACACCAGCAGCGCGGTCCGCGCCCGGCTGTTGGTCGCGTCGAGCTGCTTGGCGGCGTCGTCCAGCAAGCTGCGCTTGTGCTGCACGATGGCCTGGATCGCTTCCTGGAACTTCGCCGCGGCCGGCTGGAATTCGCGGTCGAAGACCTCGCGCGACTTGTCCGCGTCACCGGCCTTCTTGGCGGCGGCCACTGCGTCGCGGGTGCTCAGGTAACCCTTGCGGGCCTCGCTGAGCGTCTCGAACATCTTGCGTTCCTCGGGCGTGACCATGTAGCCGTCGAGCTGCTTCTGCAGTTCGCCCGACTGCTTGGTCGATTCGGCCGAGGTGGCGGCGAAGAACTGGGCCAGGCTGGGGTCCGCGCTGACCGCGATCGCGCTGGTGCGGTTCACACCATTGGTGATGTTGCGGTACCAGTCGGACGCGACACGTTCGGCGGCCAGGTCCTGGTTGAGCATCACGTCGGTCTCGGCGGCCACGCGGCCCAGGGCCAGGTAGCTCAGGCCCGAGCCCACGAAGGCGATCAGCAGCACCAGGCCCAGCACCACGCCGAGCCGCTGGCCGATCGATCGGCCCGCCACGAGATGAATCATGAATGTGTCTCCCGAGATATTGAATCCGCTTGGATCCGTTTGGATTCGTATGTCTGCGCCCATGCGGGCGCGCGACGCCTTGACGGCACCTTCGCTTCATATCGACGCGTACGTGAAGAAACTTAAATGGTTCGACGGTGGGTCGCCGGACAATGCGCCATCCGTCACGACCCCGTCCAGCACCGATGTCCGCCATGTCCGACACGACTCTCCCGACCGCCGAGCGCGGCAGCTTCCTGCAGGTGATCGCGCATTACCACGTCAAGCCGGGTCTGGGCGACCAGGTCGGCGCGCTGCTCGTCGAACTGACCGAGGCCACGCGCCGCGAGGCCAAGAACCTGGCGTATGCGTTCTACCGCTCGCCGCAGGATCCGGACCGCTACGTGATCCTCGAGCAGTACACCGATGCGAGCGGCCTGGACGAGCACCGGGCCTCCGAGCATTTCCAGCGGCTGGGCTTCGGCACGATCATCCCGATGCTGGTGTCGCGCGAGGTGACGAGCTACGTCGTGCGCGTGGGCGCCGACGGCAAGCCGGTGGACGCCGTCAAGGCCTGACCCCCCGAAATGACGAGAGGTGTTGACGCCGCGCAAGGGGAGGTCGAATCCCCCGCCGCTTCCCCCGAAAGTTGAATCCGCAACTTCTCTCGCAGTGGCAGAGTAATGGCCATGGATGGGCGACGCCCGTCGTCGCGATGGGGAAGTTCATGCAGTTCAATGAAGAAGGACAGCGCGCAAGCGCGATGGGCGGAAACGCCGAACTGGCGCTGCAGGTGCAGATGCTGAAGACGCGCTTGGATGTGGTGTTGCCGACCCTGGCGACGCGAGAGCAGCTGCAGCAGGAGGTGGGCGCGCTCCGCGGGGAGATCGGCACGGTGCGTGCCGAGATCGGCAGCCTCCGGTCGGAAATGCATCAGGCGTTCACCAACCTGCTGAAGTGGGGCGTCGGCGTCGCGTTGACGTCGATCGTGGCTGCGGCGGCCGTCGTGACGGCCATGGCGCCGATGCTCCAGCTCTCGCCGCGCGGTCGGGATGTCCTGGCATTGGCGATGGTGGCCGACAAGGCGCAAGACCTGCAGCGCGAGTAGGCGCTCTACGTCGTGGCCCGGTGCGCCTTGGCGGCAAAGCGGGCTGGATCGAGCGCGTCCGCGAGGCTCGATTCCACCGGCCACGGCGCGCCAGTCAACTGCGCGGCGACGAGTTCGGCGCACAGCGCCGCCCATGTGATCCCACGCGAGGCGAGGGCGCCCAGCACCATCAAGCCGGGCTGGCGCGGCCAGAAGC
This sequence comes from Mitsuaria sp. MSU3D, assembly GCF_056867975.1. Lineage (NCBI taxonomy): Bacteria > Pseudomonadati > Pseudomonadota > Betaproteobacteria > Burkholderiales > Sphaerotilaceae > Roseateles > Mitsuaria sp. MSU3D. Next base: position 1,076,835 of record NZ_CP200314.1, read on the forward strand.
GCGCCTGCTCGGCGCGGCGCTCGGGCATGGCGGCCGGCAGCGCGCCCACGATCGGAAGCCGGTCCGGCACCAGGCTGCGCCAGCCCACACGGCCCGCGAGGGGCATGTCATCGGGGAGCGCGGCCGACGGTAGCAACGAACGCAACCGACCCATGTTCTGTGAGTGGTCCGACGCACGCAGCGTGGGGTCCATGTCGCCGCCATCGGTGCTCGCGCCGAAGCACAGCGTGCCGTCGGGGAGAGTGAGCGCGTAGCCCAGTCCCGCCACCGGCATCGCCAGCATCGGCGGGGACAGGTCTTGCGGCATGAGGCTCAATTGCCCGCGCTGCGCCACCCATGGCCACGACGGGCCGGCCGTCCATGCGGAGGCCAGCGGAGCGCTTCCGATGCCGCCACACAGCACCACGGCATCCGCGGTCGCGATGGATTCGCCGACGATGTCCAGCGCGGCCCAGCGACCGCTGGCGTCGTCACGATGCAGTCGTTCGACCGGCGTGTTCAAACGCAACTGGAAGCCGTCGGATCGCGCCGCTTCATCCAGCCACGCCGTCACGAGCGCCGGCGGCGACACCGCGCCTCCCCCTGCGAAGAACCATGCGGGTTGGGTCAATGCAAGGCCTGCCTTCGCTCCCGCTTCCTCGGCGCTCAGGGCCTGCGCATAGTCGGCGGGGAGCCCGCTGCGCGCCAACAGCGCCTGCATCGATGCCAGCGCCTGGGGATCGCGCTCGACGCGCAGCAGTCCCCATTGCAGCCAGGGCAGGGCGGGCGCGATGCGGCGCAGTTCGCGCTCCGTGGCGAGCGCCGCGGCGCGGCTGAAGCGGGCATGCGGACCGTCCTCGGCGTGGAGCGTGCCGTGGAACAGTCCGCCTGGATTGCCGGAGGCCTGCGCCGCGGTCGTTGCGCCGCCTTCGAGCACCGTGACTCGCAAGCCTTCCCGCGCCAGCACGCGCGCGCAGGCGGCGCCCGCCAGCCCGGCGCCGATGATCAGCACGTCCTTGGCCTGCGGCGCGACGGCCGTCCGGCCCGGCGGCACCGGCGCCCGATGGCGGGGAGCGAAACGCGCCACGGTCGTTTGCCACTTGCCGCCGGTGCCCGGTCGCTTCCGGACCTCGAAGCCCGCCGCCGTCAATCCGTCGCGCACGCCGCGGGCGACGCTCCAGGTCGCCGCCGTGGCGCCCGGCGCGGCCAGCCGGCCGACCTGCTTCAAGATGGCGTCGTCCCACAGTTCGGGGTTCTTCGCCGGCGCGAAGCCATCGAGGAAGAACGCATCCACCGACGCCACCAGCTCCGGCATCCAATCGTGCGCGTCGCCGAACGCCAGCATCAGCCGGACGCGGCCTTCGTCGAAGTCCAGCGTGTGCAGGTTGGGCGTGAGTGCCGGCCAGGCCTCGAGCAACTGGCGCGCCAGCGCAGGCTCTGGCGACGCCGCATGAGCGCGCTCGAGGTCGTCCTGCGTCAGCGGATGCTTCTCGATGCTGAGGAAGACCAGCCGCTCGCAACGCGCCGGGTCCTCGCGCCACGCGGCCCAGGTGGCGAGGAAGTTGTTGCCCAGGCCGAAGCCCGTTTCAAGCACGACGAAGTGCCGTCGACCCGCCCACCGTTCCGGCATCTCGTTGCCGTCGAGGAAGACCTGCCGCGCCTGCGCGAACGCGCCGAAAGGGGCGTGGTAGAGATCGCCGAAGTCGGGCGCGTTCGGGATGGCGCCGGAGAAATCGACGCGGGCCGGAAGGATGGGCGCGGTCTTCATGGGGACGGGGAGTGGCCGCGAGTATGCCCAATGCGGTCTCGCACGGCGGCACGGAGGCGGAAACGACAACGGCGCCGGTGAGGGCGCCGTTGCATCACGGAAGGTCCGGGATCAGGAGTTCGACTTCGGACGCGTCAGTGCCGCGCCTGCCGGACGGTTGCCCTGGCTGCCGTGACGGCTGCCCTGACCCTGGCCTTGACCTTGGCCCTGAGCTTGGCGCTGACCGCCTTGACCTTGTGCCTGACGCTGACCTTGACCCTGGCCGCCTTGGCCTTGTCCCTGGCGCTGACCTTGCGGCTGGCCGCCGGCTCTCTGGCCGCCGCCTTGCGCACCCTGCGCCGGACGGCCCTGGCCTTGACCGCCGCCCTGCGGACGGCCGCCCTGGCCCTGCGAGCGGCCACCGCCGCCACCGCCACCGCCGCGACGGCCACCACCACCACCGCCGCCACCCGCCGGACGCGGCGAGCCCGAGGACTTGCCCAGCCCGCCGTTCAGCACCATGCGGCCCAGCACGATGGGTTCGGGCTTGGCGTTCGGGTCCGGCTCGAAGCCCGGCACGACCTCGCGCGGGATCTCGCGCTTGATCAGCTTCTGGATCTCGCGCAGGAAGCCTTCCTCGTCGACGCACACCAGCGACAGGGCCTCGCCCTGCGCGCCCGCGCGGCCGGTGCGGCCGATGCGGTGCACGTAATCTTCGGCGACGTTCGGCAGCTCGTAGTTGATGACGTGGGGCAACTGGTCGATGTCGATGCCGCGCGCGGCGATGTCGGTCGCGACCAGGACCTTCAGGTCGCCGCTCTTGAACTCGGCCAGCGCCTTCGTGCGGGCGCCCTGGCTCTTGTTGCCGTGGATCGCCATCGCGGTGATGCCCGACTTGTCCAGGTACTCGGCCAGACGGTTCGCGCCGTGCTTCATCCGCGTGAACACGAGCACCTGGTGCCAGTCGTTCTTCGTGATCAGATGGGCGAGCAGTTCCTTCTTCTTGTCGCGGTCGACCGGGTGGATGCGCTGCGCGATCGTGTCGGCCGTCGCGTTGCGGCGCGCCACCTCGATCAGGCCCGGCTTGTCCAGCAGGCGGTCGGCCAGCGCCTTGATCTCATCGCTGAAGGTCGCGGAGAAGAGCAGGCTCTGCTTCTTCGCCGGCAGCAGCGCGAGCACCTTCTTGATGTCGTGGATGAAGCCCATGTCCAGCATGCGGTCGGCTTCGTCCAGCACCAGGATCTCGACCTTGGACAGGTCCAGCGTGCCTTGCTGTGCGTGGTCCAGCAGACGGCCCGGCGTCGCCACCAGGATGTCCACGCCCTTGCGCAGCTGGCTGATCTGCGGATTCATGCCGACGCCGCCGAACATGACCATGCTGGTCAGCGGCAGGTACTTGCCGTAGGTGCGCACGCTTTCCTCGACCTGGGCGGCCAGCTCGCGGGTCGGCGTCAGCACCAGCGCGCGGATCGCGACGCGGCCCTTGGCGTCACGGACGGGCTTGCTGGCGGACAGGCGCTCCAGCAGGGGAAGCGTGAAACCGGCGGTCTTGCCGGTACCGGTCTGGGCGCCGGCCAGCAGGTCGCCGCCGGTCAGGACGGCGGGGATCGCCTGGCTCTGGATGGGGGTGGGGGTCGAGTAGCCGGCATCGGCGATCGCGCGGAGCAGGGGCTGGGAGAGCCCCAATGCGTCAAAACTCATAAGCTGCTTTGTTGGTGCCCGAACGGGCTTTGTGTGCAGCACGCCGGCCCGGTGAGGGCTGGCGCCAGTCTTCGGCTGCCGTGGGAGAGCGTGAGCTCAAAAGATAAAGCCGCGGCAAGACTGAGCCGCGGCGATGGGGGCATTGTAGCTGACGGGGTCTGTCACCCCTGTGAGCAATTGGTTCGGTCGACGAGCCTCGCCCCATTCCTCTCCCTCGATGCCGAAGAGGGGGAAGAAGAGGGAACGCGTGCACCGCAAGGGCGCAAATACGGCGATCCGGACAGCTTCCAGCAAGCTCGGTGACAGGCCTCACTCAGGCAAGCGTGTCGGTGTCCGCAGCCGTGTTTCAGTGCGGTAAACCGTGGGTAAAAAGGGCGGTGAGGCCCGTCCTGATCGGCGTTCAAACGGGATTGCGGCGGCATAGTCTTGCGCCAATGTGTCCACTTGTCCCATCGTCATGAGCGCCCTGTTTCCCGATCCTGCCGCCGGCACCCATCTGCTGCTGCTGGACCCCGACCCGCATGCGCGCCTGCGATTCGCCGGCCTGATACGGGCCTGGGGCTTCCGCGTCACCGACAGCGCGGAGGCGGCCCTGCTGGACCGCGTGCCGCTGCTGCCGGTGGACCTCGCCCTCATCGATCCCAGCGACGCCCGCGAGGCCGGCTGGGGCGCGCTGACCCGATTGAGACAGCGCTCGCGGATGCCGGTGATCGTGCTGCTGCAGCACGACAGCACGCTGGAACGCGTCCTCGCCCTGGAGCGCGGCGCGGACGCGGTGCTCCCCAAGGACGGGGAACCGCGCGAACTGCAGGCCCGCATCAAGGCGTTGCTGCGACCCCGCGAGGGCGATGCGGCCGAGGTGCTGATGTTCGGCCGCTTCAAGCTGGAGCCGATGACGCGTCGACTGTCCGGACCGGGGGGCTTCTGCGTGGTGCTGTCACAGAGCGAATACAAGCTGCTGCGCGCCTTCCTGGAACGTCCGCACAGCGTGCTGCAACGCCAGGAGCTGCTGCACCTGGCGCGCGGCGACGGCGTCACGGCGCTGGAGCGCTCGGTGGACCTGATGGTGTCGAGGCTGCGACAGAAACTGAACGACGATCCGAGCTCGCCGCTGATTCGCACGGTGCGCGGCATCGGGTATCTGTTCGATCCGCCGTTGCGCTGATGCACGAATGCGGCCGCTGGCCCTCACCCCGACCCTCTTCCGCAAGCGGGGAGAGGGAGTTCGATCTGCCTTACTTCGGGGCGACTGAGGCCCAGCGCAGTTCGAACCAGTTGTCGGGACGGTGGACCACCGTCACGTTGGCGCGGGTCGCCCACGGGATCATCTGGCGGTGCAGCGGGATCAGGTGCGTCTGCGCGCGGAACTCGCGCAGCGCGGCCTTGATCAGTTCCTCGCGCTTCTTCGGATCGGCTTCCTCGCTGGACGCGGCGGCGAGCTGATCGAACTTGTCGTCCCGCCAGTTGCCGAAGTTGTACTGGCCGACCGACTTCTCGCCGCGGTTGCGCATCAACGGCGTCATCGCGACCTCCGCGTCGGTGATGCTGCCGCCCCAGCCGTACATGTAGAGGCTGGTGTCGAGCTTCTCCAGCTTGGGGAACATCAGCACGCGCGGCTGCGCGTTCACGCTGACCTTGACCTTGAGCTGCGCCCACATCGAGGCCAGCGCCAGACAGATGCGCTCGTCATTGATGTAGCGGTTGTTGGTGCAATCGAGCGTGACCTCGAAGCCGTTGGCATAACCGGCGTCGGCCATCAGCTTGCGCGCCGCGGCCAGGTCGAAGGGCAGGCGCGTTTCCAGCTGCGGATCGTTGAACGCGCCCAGCGGCGACGGCGTCAGCCCGCCGGTGGGCAGGCTCAGGCCGTTCATCAGCTTGGTGCGCATCGCGTTGATGTCGATCGCCTGGTACAGCGCCTGCCGCACGCGCAGGTCCTTGAACGGGTTCTTGTCGCCGGGCACCTTGCCGTAGAGCAGCTTGTCGCGCGACTGGTCCATGCCGATGAAGACGATGCGGTTCTCCGGGCCTTCCTGGACCTTGACCTGCGGCGTCTGCTTGAGCTTCGGGATGTCGCGCGGCGACGGGTCGAGCACGAAGTCGATCTCGCCCGACACCAGCGCGGCCAGCCGGGTCGCGTCGTTGGCGATCGGCGTGTAGACGGCGTCCTGCACGTTGCCGTCGAACTTGCCCCACCAGGCCGGATTGCGCTTGAAGGTCGTGCGGATGCCGGGCTCGCGGGCCACCATCGCGTACGGCCCGGTGCCGTTCGAATGCGTGGCGGCGTAGGTCTCCTGCTTGTCCTTGAAGTTCTGCGGCTTGACGACGTTGTGCTGCTCGCACCATTTGCGGCTCATGATGAACAGCGTGTCCAGGTGCTGCAGGAAGATCGGATTGACCTTGTCGAGCTGGAACTCGACCGTGTGGTCGTCGATCTTCTTCGGCGTGCCGACGGCCTGCGCGTAGACGCTGATCTGCGAATACGGATCCTTGGCCCGGTTGATCGAGAACACGACGTCGTCCGCCGTGAACGGCGTGCCGTCCTGGAACTTCACGCCCTGGCGCAGCTTCAGCCGCCACAGCGTGGGCTTGAGCTGCGTCCATTCGGTGGCAAGACCCGGCACCAGGTTGAGGTTGCGGTCGCGCGAGACCAGGCGCTCGTAGACCTGGCCGTTCATCGCGTTGGTGACGATCTCGTTCTGCGAATGCGGATCGGCCGTCTGCATGTCGCCCTGGCTGGCCCAGCGCAGGGTCTGCGCGTGCGCGGCGCCCAGGAGCCCCAGGCTCAGGGCGATCGTGAGCGGCCAGGCGCCCAGGGCGGCCGATGTGCGCGAACGAACCGGGATGGCGCGCAAGATGGAACGCGAGATGGAACGGAACAGCATGGTGGTCATCTCTGAGGGAACGGGCAGGGCGGTCGAGTTTAGGGGCACCGGCGGAAGCTGCGACAATGCACGACTATTGCCCGGGCGCCCCGCCGCCCACGCAGGCTCCGGCCCCACTGTCGCACCCGCTGCTGCAGGCGGCCCCAGGGCTCCAGGTCAACCCACGAAACGCTGAAGAACCATCGCCATGGCTCAATACGTCTTTTCGATGAACCGCGTCAACAAGACGGTTCCTCCGAAGCGCCACATCCTCAAGAACGTCTCGCTGTCCTTCTTCCCCGGCGCCAAGATCGGCGTGCTCGGCCTGAACGGCTCGGGCAAGTCCACGCTGCTGAAGATCATGGCCGGCGTCGACAAGGAGATCGAGGGCGAAGCCGTCCCGATGCCCGGCATCAAGATCGGCTATCTGGAGCAGGAGCCGCAGCTGAATCCGGACCAGACCGTGCGCGAAGCGGTCGAGGAAGGCATCGGCGGCGTGCTGGCCGCCAAGAAGCGCCTGGACGAGGTCTATGCCGCCTACGCCGAAGAGAACGCCGACTTCGACGCGCTGGCCGCCGAGCAGGGCGAACTGGAGGCGATCATCGCCGCCGCCGGCTCCGAGAACACCGACCTGCAGCTGGAACTGGCCGCCGACGCGCTGAACCTGCCGCCGTGGGACGCCAACATCGGCGTGCTGTCCGGCGGCGAGAAGCGCCGCGTGGCGCTGTGCCGCCTGCTGCTGTCCAAGCCCGACATGCTGCTGCTGGACGAACCGACCAACCACTTGGACGCCGAATCGGTCGAGTGGCTGGAGCAGTTCCTGCAGCGCTTCCCCGGCACCGTGGTGGCGATCACCCATGATCGCTACTTCCTGGACAACGCCGCCGAGTGGATCCTGGAACTGGACCGCGGCCACGGCATTCCCTGGAAGGGCAACTACTCTGACTGGCTGGACCAGAAGGAACGCCGCCTGGAGCAGGAACAGAAGACCGAGGACGCCCGCGCCAAGGCGATGAAGGAAGAACTGAAGTGGGTGCGCTCGAACGCGAAGGGCCGCCAGGCCAAGAGCAAGGCGCGTCTGGCCCGCTTCGAGGAACTGAGCGACGTCGAATACCAGAAGCGCAACGAGACCAACGAGATCTTCATCCCCGTGGCCGAGCGCCTGGGCAATGAGGTGATCGAGTTCGAAGGCGTGACCAAGTCCTTCGGCGACCGCGTCCTGATCGACAACCTGTCGTTCAAGGTCCCGGCGGGCGCGATCGTCGGCATCATCGGCCCGAACGGCGCCGGCAAGTCGACGCTGTTCCGCATGATCCAGGGCGTGGAGCAGCCGGACAGCGGCACGGTGAAGATTGGCAAGACGGCCAAGCTGGCCTTCGTCGACCAGAGCCGCCAGAGCCTGGACGCCAACAAGACCGTGTGGGAGGACGTCTCCGGCGGTCTGGACAACATCATCGTCGGCAAGTTCGTGATGCCGTCGCGCGCCTACATCGGCCGCTTCAACTTCAAGGGCAACGACCAGCAGAAGATGGTCGGCCAGTTGTCCGGCGGTGAACGCGGCCGCCTGCACCTGGCCAAGACCCTGGCCCAGGGCGGCAACGTGCTGATGCTCGACGAACCGTCGAACGACCTGGACGTCGAAACCCTGCGCGCGCTGGAAGAAGCGCTGCTGGAGTTCGCCGGCTCGGCGATGGTGATCTCCCACGATCGCTGGTTCCTGGACCGCATCTGCACGCACATCCTGGCCTGCGAGGGCGACTCGCAGTGGTTCTTCTTCGACGGCAACTTCCACGAGTACGAAGCTGACAAGAAGAAGCGCCTCGGCGAAGAAGGTGCGCGACCGAAGCGCGTGCGCTTCAAACCGATCACCTGATTTCCAAGGCTCTCAGCCGCCAGGCCCGCCCTCCGAGGCAGGCCTTGCCAGGCGCCCGCGATGTCTCGATTTCAAGAGGCACCGCGGGCGTTTTTCATTGGCGCTGATTCATTTCACGAATCTTTACGGCGCGCCCACGGCCAATTGACGCGCGCCCTCGACCATTTCCTCACCCCAGAACGATTTGGAGATCCCGAGATGGTCAAGAGCTTCTCCCGCCCCCTCAAGATGCTGGCCCTGGCCGCGACGATGAGCGTGGCCGCCCTGGCGGCGCACGCCCAGACAGCACCTGGCGACGCGCCGCCGCCGCCGCCGCACGGCATGCATCGCGGTGGCCCCGATTTCGGCGGCCCCGGCTTCGGCCCCATGGGCCCGATGCACGGCAAGCTGCTGAAGGACGCCGGCGTCACCGATGCGCAGCGGGCCCAGATCAAGCAGATCTTCGACGCCGCGCACAAGGACCTGAAGACGCAACGCGACACCGAGCGTCAGCTGCACGAGCGCATGCAGGCGCTGTTCACCGCGCCGACCGTCGACGCCAACGCCGTCGAGCAGGTGCGCCAGCAGATGCACGCCGCGCATGACGTCGAGTCCAAGCGCATCACGCTGGCCATGATCGACGCGTCGCGTGTCCTGACCCCCGAGCAGCGCGCCAAGATCGCCCAGTTGAAGGACCAGCAGCGCGAGAAGATGAAGGAGCGCATGAAGGACCGCGCCGAGCGCGCCAAGGAACGCCGCGGCGCCAACGAGGCCAACCCGGTCCCGAAGCCTTTCACTGACCGCTGAACGAACGAGGCCGGCTATGCTTCAGTCTTTCGATGAGTCCGCGGCGCGCGGCCTGGCCGATCCGGCCCGGTCGGTGGCTGCACCGCAACGCCCGATGAACCCACGACTGCTCCTGATCGACGACGACGCCCGGCTCACCGCGATGCTGGGCGACTACCTCAGCAACGCCGGCTTCGACGTCAGCTTTGCCGGTTCGCTGGCGCAGGGCCGCACCGAGCTCGAGGCCGGCCAGTTCGAACTGCTGGTCCTGGACCTGATGCTGCCCGACGGCGATGGCCTCGAGTTCTGCCGCCAACTGCGCAGCGACAAGCGCTGGCGCCGCCTGCCGGTGCTGATGCTGTCGGCACGCGGCGAGCCGATGGATCGCATCCTCGGCCTGGAGCTGGGCGCGGACGATTACCTGCCCAAACCCTTCGAGCCCCGTGAGCTGCAGGCCCGCGTGAAGGCGCTGCTGCGCCGCACCGAGCCCCAGGCGATGGGCGACGAGGTGCTGCGCTTCGGCCGCCTGGAGATCGACCTGGCGGCGAGACAGGTGCGCCTGGACGGCAATGCCTGCGACCTGACGAGCCACCAGTTCGACCTGCTGGTCGTGCTGGCGCAGAGCCCGGGCCGGGTGCTGTCGCGCGACCAGATCATGGACGCGCTCAAGGGCCACCCGCTGGAGGCCTTCGACCGCTCGATCGACGTGCACATCTCCCGCATCCGTTCGGTCATCGAGGACGACGCCAAGAACCCGCGCCGCGTGCTCACGGTGCGCGGTGCCGGTTACGTGTTCGCACGCAAGCAGGACGCCGAAGGCCTGGAATGAAGGCTGCGACGCAGTGAAGGCGCTGTACCTGCGCATCTACATCACCGTCGTGGTGGTGTTGCTGGCATTTGCGCTGGGCTCGGCGTGGCTCTTCCAGGGCCGCATCGAGCAGGAGCGCGGGACCTTCGAGCAGGCCGCCTCGGAGCGGCTGGTGGCGCTCGCGGTGCTGGTGCAGCGCGCGCTGCCGCCGGTCACGGCGTCGACCGACGAGCAGGCCGACGCCGTCGAGGACTGGGGTCAGCGCCTGCGGATGGCGCTGGCGCTGGAGGATTCGCGCGGACGCCGCATCGGCGCCTCGCCGCTGTTCGAGCGCCGCGAGGACCTGCCCGGTTCGCGCGTGCAGCGCGTGCCGCTGGACGACGGGCGGCACCTGCTGTTCCTGCGCCTGGCCCGCCCGCCGGGCGCATCTGGGCCGACCGGCCAGGACAAGCTCGAAGCCGACGCGCGTGCCGCGAGCGGTCCGCACCGGATGCAGCGCGAGCGCCGCGATCCGTTCGTCGATGGCCCGCCGCCGAACGACGTGCGCAGTCCCATCCGCCGCGAGCCGCGGCCCGAAGTCGAGCAGATGCGCCAGCGCATGCTGGACCGTTTGGAGCAACAGCGTCGCGAGGACGCGGCGAACGGCTCCTGGCTGCCCGGTTGGATCCCCCGCCCGAGCGGCGAAGCCCTGGCCGTGCTGCTGGCGGTGCTGTTCGTGGCCGTGGCCGTCGGGGCCTATCCGGTCGTGCGCCGGCTGACGCGTCGGCTCGAATCGCTGAAGTCCGGGGTCGAGCAGTTCGGCTCCGGCGATCTGAGTTTCCGCGTGCAGGACAACGGCAAGGACGAAGTCGCCGCGCTCGCGACCAGCTTCAACCTCGCCGCCGAACGGATCGAGGCTTTGCTGAGATCGCAGAAGAGCCTGCTCGCCAACGCGAGCCATGAACTCCGCTCGCCGCTGGCGCGGCTGAAGATGGCGTTCTCGATGCTGGACGACGCGTCGCCAGCCCAGCGCGCGCGCCTGGGGCAGGAGATCAACACCAACATCGTGGAGCTGGACGCGCTCGTCGAAGAGGTGCTGCTGGCGAGCCGGCTGGAAGGCGGCGCGCAGTCGCTGCGGCTGGAGCCGGTGGACCTGCTGGCGATCGCCGCCGAATCGGCCGCGCTGGGTGACGCCGAGCTCGAGATCGAGACCGGCATCGCCCGCCTGCCGCTGAACGGCGACGACCGCCTGCTGCGACGCGCGCTGCGCAACCTGCTCGAGAACGCACGCCGCTACGGCGGGCCGGTCGTCGAGCTCAAGGTGCGCCGCGCCGGGCAGGATCGCGTCGAGTTGCAGGTCTGCGACCGCGGTCCGGGCGTGCCCGAGCCGATGCGCGAGCGGATCTTCGAGGCCTTCTTCCGTCTGCCCGGCCATGCCGAGGTGTCGGGCGGCGTGGGACTCGGCCTGAGCCTGGTGAAGCAGATCGCGACGGCCCACCAGGGCACGGTGCGATGCGATGCCCGCGAGGGCGGCGGCAGCTGCTTCGTGATCACATTGCCGCTGAACGCGGCTGGCTGACGCTCAACGCCCGATCTCCCGGCGATGAACGAGGGCCAGCAGGACGCCGAGCCCGATCGCGGCGGCGGCAAGTCCGACTGAGGCAGCGCTCCAGAACCCCATCGCGCCCTGCATGATCGCGGGCAACGCGACGGCATGGTCGCCGAAGACCAGCCAGTAGCCGCCGCCCAGGCCGAGCCCCCAGATCGCGAACGCGTAGATGAGCATCGGCGCCGTCGCGATGTGATGGGCGCGCAGCACGAAGGCGGCCACGGTCTGGCCGGCGTCGGACACGTGGAAGAGCCACAACCAGCCCAGCAGGGGCAGCGCGGCGGCGATGACGGCGGCATTGCTGGTGTAAAGGCCCAGCACCTGCTCCCGCAGCGAGAAGACCACGCCGCCGAGCACGAACGCGATCGCCAGCGCGATCTCCAATCCATGCCAGCCGAGCCGGCGCGCCGCCGCATAGTCGCGCGCGCCCATGGCCTGCGCCACGAGCGTGCTGCAGGCGTTCGCCTGCGACAGCGGCAGCATGAACATCATCGCCACGAGGTTGGCGCAGAGCTGGTGCCCCGCCACCGGCGTCGTGCCCAGCCGCGCGATGAAGATCGCCATGAAGGTGAAGCCGGTCACCTCGATCAGCACGGACGCGCCCATGGGCACGCCCAGCTTCAGCAGCCGCATCAACGTGTCCTTGCGTGGGCGATGCAGCCCGGTCCGAGCGAAGCCGAACGCGGCATAGAACGGATCGCGACGCAGCACGGCCAGTGCGATCAGCAGCTGACTCCACATCACGATTGCCGTCGCGATCGCGCAGCCGACCGCGCCCAGCGGTGGCACGTGCAGCGGCCCCAGCGTGAATCCGCCGATCAGCAGCGCGCTGGCCGGGAACTTCAAGAGCAGTCCGCCGATCTGCAACGCCATCACCGCCTTCGGTCGCGACACCGCCGTGTTGAATCCGCGGTAGGCGGTGAACAGCAAGGCCGCGGGCAGCGCGATGCCCAGCATGCGCAGGTAGTCGCGGATCTTTGCGGCGATCTCGGGACTGACCTGCGAGATCGCGAGGAAGGGCTGCGGGAACCACAGGATCAATTCGCCGATCACCGTGAGCGCCAGCGCGAGCCACGCGGCCTGATGCAGGCTGTCGCCGGCTTCGGCCATGCGCTTCGCGCCGAAGAGCTGCCCGGCCACCGGCGAGATCGCCAGCACCACGCCCATCAATCCCACGAACACCGACGTGTAGACGGCCGAGCCAACCGCGAGGGCCGCGAGGTCGATGGCGGAGTGGCGGGCGACGAGCAGCGTGTCGATCGTCGAATACGCCAGCACTGCGAGTTGCCCGATGAACACGGGCCACGCGAGCGGCAGGATCTGGCGCAGGCTCGCGAGGCGGCCGTGGAGCGCAGCGCTCAAGCGGGATCCTTGTCGGCGGCCGCTTGAGCGTCGGCGCCGGCGGCGTTGCGCCGCTCGATCGCCCGCTCCGCATAGCGGTTGAAGCGCCACGCCGTGCCTTCGATCGTGATCCGCCGCCAGGTGGCGCGTTTCTCTCCGGGCGTCAGCACCGGCCAGTTCTGGACCTCGTCGAAGCTGCGTCCGCAGCCCTTGCAGAGTTCGTCGCCCTGGCTGGTCGAACAGATCGCGATGCAGGGCGCGTCCGGCGTGGTGTCGTACCAGCGCGTCCAGGCCGCGAGCGCGCGCGGCGGCATCGAGTCCTCGTCGCACTCGGTCTCGTGATGGAAGACCATCAGCGCATAGACCTCCGCCAGCGCGCGCAGCTCGGGACCCAGCGTCACGCCGTCGCCCGGCGAGCGCTGTCGCCACCAGTTGATGGCGGACTCGATGTCGGTGATGTGGATGCCGGCCATCTGTGCGTGCTCAGTAGTCGATGCCCATCGCGCCGCGCACCTCGCGCAGCGTCTTGCGTGCCACCGCACGGGCACGTTCGGTGCCGACCTCGACGATCCAGTGGACCTTCTTCGGATCGGCGAGCAGATCGTCGGCGCGGGCGCGCCAGGGCGCCTGCTCATCGTGGATCGCCTCGATCAGCGGCTGCTTGCAGTCCAGGCAGCCGATGCCCGCGCTGCGGCAGCCCGACTCGACCCATGCCCGCGTGTCGCTGTCGGCATAGACCTTGTGCAGTGCCCACACCGGGCAGCGCTCGGGCTCGCCCGGATCGCCGCGACGCACGCGCTGCGGATCCGTCTGCATCTTGCGCACCTTGTCGGCGACGACCTCCGGCGCGTCGCGCATCGCGATCGCGTTGCCGTAGGTCTTGCTCATCTTGCGTCCGTCCAGGCCGGGAAGTCGCGAGTTCTCGGTCATCAGCGCCTGCGGCTCCGGGAACAGCGGCGCCGAGGGCTGCCGGTAGAGGTGGTTGAAGCGTCGCGCGACCTCGCGTGTCACCTCGACGTGCGGCGCCTGGTCCTCGCCGACCGGCACGAAGGCCGCCTTGTAGATCAGGATGTCGGCCGCCTGCAGCAGCGGGTAGCCGAGGAAGCCGTAGGTCGCCAGTTCGCGGTTCTCGGCCACGAGGTCCTTGTAGCTCGGCATCCGCTCCAGCCAGCTTGAGGGCGTGCTCATCGCCAGCAGCGTGAACAGCTCGGCGTGTTCCGGCATGCGGCTCTGGATGAAGAGCGTCGCCTGTTCCGGATCGACGCCGGCCGCCATCCAGTCGACGACCATGTCGTAGACGCTCTGTTCCAGGCCTTCGCGATGTTGGTAATGCGTGGTCAGGGCGTGCCAGTCGGCGACGAAGAAGAAGCAGTCGTACGCGTCCTGCAGACGCACCCAGTTCTTCAGCGCGCCGTGGTAATGGCCGAGGTGCAGCGCGCCCGTCGGGCGCATGCCGGAGAGCACGCGCTGGCGCGGGGTGAGGGTGGGTTGGTCGGTCATGGCGGAAGGCTGGGGCGGTGGCCGCACCGGCGCGCGGCGATCTCGGGACGAGGTCGGACATGCGACGGCGGGAGGGCGATTGTAGGGAGCGTCGGCCCGGTCGCCGCCGGTCATGGCAGTGCGCTGGCGCCGATGCCCTTGGCTACACTGCCGGCCCATGAAGAACATCGTGATCCTGATCTCCGGGCGAGGCTCCAACATGGAGGCCATCGTCCAGGCCTGCACGGCCGGTGGATGGCCGGCCCGCATCGCCGCGGTGATCAGCAACCGGCCGGATGCCGCCGGGCTTGAATTCGCGCGGGCGCATGGCGTCGCCACCGCGGTCGTCGACCACAAGGCCTTCGGCAAGGGAGACGCCGCGCGCGCCGCGTTCGATGCGGAACTGCAGCGCGTCGTCGACGGCTTCGCCCCCGATCTGGTGGTGCTGGCCGGCTTCATGCGCATCCTGACGCCGGCGTTCACCGGTCATTACTCGGGGCGCATGCTCAACATCCACCCGTCGCTGCTGCCGGCATTCACGGGGCTGCACACGCACCAGCGCGCCATCGAGGCCGGCTGCCGCGTGGCGGGGGCGACGGTGCACTTCGTGACGGCGGAGCTGGACCATGGTCCGATCGTCGCGCAGGCCATCGTGCCGGTGCTGGACGGCGACGACGAGGCGGCGCTGGCGGCGCGCGTGCTCAAGGTCGAACACCGCATGTACCCGAGCGCCGTGCGCTGGTTCGTCGAGGGGCAGCTCGCGATCGAGGGCGCGCGCGTCCTCCATCGCGGCGGCGAGCCGCAGATGTTCAACTAACCGCATGGCCGCACGACCCGTCGCAGGCTGCGCCGAGGGCTGACTCCCGGGCCCGGCGTTCAGCCCAGCATGCCGGCAAGGAAGTTGATCGTCAGCGCCAGCACGACCGTGTTGAACACGAAGGCCTGTATCGCCTGCACCAGCACCAGTCGCCGGATCGGTCGCGCGCTGACGACGACGTCCGAGGTCTGTGAGGTCGCGGCGACCGTGGCCGCGAAATAGAAGAAATCCAGGTAGTCGGGGGCATCCTCGTCGCCGGGGAACTCCAGCCCGTGGGGCGCCTTCGGGCCGCAGTGGAACAGCGACGCATACGCCAGTCCGAACTCCACTGGAAGCAGCAGCCACGAACCGGTCAGCGTCGCCGATGCCACCAGCAGGTGCGGCCAGGCCTTCAACAGGCCGGCCTCTTTCACCTGCGCCAGTTCCAGCGCGATCGCCGCCATGCTGGCGGCACCGCCGAGGATCGCCAAGACCAGCACCGTCGGCGCACCGTCCGCGACAGCGCTGGCCTGCTCCTCGACGTCTTCCGCATCGGTGCGGAACATCATCCAGCCGATCAGCACGAGGTAGGTCCAGACGCCGGCGCTCCAGCCCAGCAACGCGCGGGTATGCCAGGCCAGTTCGACCGGCCAGGCGGCCGCCAGCAGTGCGCCGGTGGCCGCGCCGATCAGCAGGCGGGGGCGGCGCTTGATCTGGTGCAGCAGGGGCATGGGCCGATCCACGCGCAATCAGTCCGGGATCCGGGCGAAGCGCGGCTGCGTCACCCCGTCGATGTCGACGGAGCCGAAGAACATGCCGTAAGGACGCACCCACAGGCCACTGTCGTTGTAGAGCGGCACGTAGAGCACGAGGGGCTCCAGCGTCTCGCTGTGGCGGACGACGCCGCGGACTTCGTACTCGCCGCCCTTGTAGTGGCGGTAGCGCCCGGTGGGCGCCTTGGGCAGCGGTTGCAGCGGATCGCCGGCGCCGTGCGCGGCAGGGTCTGGGACGGTGTGGGAGGCGCTCATGGGCAGGGTCGTGACGGCAGGAATGGGGCAGGGCGCGGGCCTGGCGCCGGAGCCGGGGATAATCGCGCGATGCATCCTAATGCCCTTCTTGAACTCTGCGCCGAACTGGTGGACAGCCTGCTGCTGTTCGACAAGCCCGCCGACGCCCTCGTTTCCGATTTCTTCCGTGCGCACAAGGCGCTCGGCCAGCGCGAGCGCCACACCATCGCCGAAACCGCCTACGCCGTGCTGCGCCAGCGTCCGGTGCTGCAGCATCTGGCCCAGTCGGGCCGCGGTCCGATGTCGCGGCGGCTGGCGATCCTCGCCTGGGCCGGCAGCGACACCTTCCTCCGCGCGGCGACCGATGACCAGGAGCAGCAATGGCTCAAGCAGGTGGCGAAGGTCGACCGCAGCAAGCTGCCGGAGAAGCTGCGCCACAACCTGCCCGACTGGCTGGTCGAGCCGCTGAGGCAGCGTCTGGGTGATGAGCAGTTCTGGCAACTGGCGGACGCCGTCAACGTGTCCGCGCCCCTGGACCTGCGTGTCAACCTGCTGAAGGCCAAGCGCGAGGACGTGCAGGCGGCCTTGAAGGACAAGGGATTCGCGTCGTCGCTGACGCCGTTCTCGCCCTGGGGCCTGCGGCTCGAAGGCAAGCCGGCGCTGCAGAAGCTGGACGTCTTCACCAGCGGCCAGGTCGAGGTGCAGGATGAAGGCAGCCAATTGCTGTCCTTGCTCACCGAGGCCAAACGCGGAGAGATGGTCGTCGATTTCTGCGCCGGCGCCGGCGGCAAGACCCTGGCGCTGGGTGCCGCGATGCGCAACACCGGTCGGCTGTATGCATTCGACGTCTCGGGGCATCGACTCGACAAGCTCAAGCCGCGCCTGGCGCGCAGCGGGCTGTCGAACGTCTACCCCGTGCAGATCAGCAACGAACGCGATGAGCGCGTCAAGCGCCTGGCCGGCAAGATCGACCGCGTGCTGGTCGATGCGCCGTGCTCGGGCCTGGGCACGCTGCGCCGGAATCCCGATCTGAAATGGCGCCAATCCCCGAACAGCGTCCTGGAATTGCACGACAAGCAGCTGGCCATCCTGAACAGCGCCTCGCGCCTGCTCAAGCCGGGCGGCCGCCTGGTCTATGCGACCTGTTCGCTGCTCGATGCCGAGAACGAGTCGGTCGCCCAGGCCTTCGCGGAGGCGCATCCCGACTTCGTCCTGATGCCCGCGCAGGACGTGCTGACCCACGCCCAGGTCGACGCGACCCAGGCTGCACAGCTGTCCGAGAACGGCTATCTGCGCCTGTGGCCGCATCGTCATCAGAGCGACGGCTTCTTCGCGGCCGTCTGGGAACGTAAGAAATGAGTCTGCCGACCGGACTTGGCGGGGTCCGATGAGCGGCATGTTTCTTATTGCGAACAGGTTATCGTGTCTGTTCGATCACGTCTTCAGGCCCTTCCGGTCGTGAAGCGTCAAAAGACCGACGGGAAAGCGGCTTACATCTGGGCGATTTCTAGAGTGCGTCGCCTACAATCGGGGCTTCCTGTGGACAACTGGCTCCTCGCGAGCAGGGTTAGGACCGAATGAACGTATTGATGTCTGTGCACGACGCCATCCTGGCGTGGATGATCGACGGCCTCACCGGCGCCAGCTGGTGGCAGATCGTGGTCTTCACCCTCGTGGTGACGCATATCACCATTGCTGGCGTCACGATCTTCCTGCACCGCGCCCAGGCGCACCGGGCACTCGACCTGGGTCCGATTCCGTCGCACTTCTTCCGCTTCTGGATGTGGCTGACGACCGGCATGGTCACTCGCGAATGGGTGGCCATCCACCGCAAGCACCACGCGAAGTGCGAGACCGAGGATGATCCGCACAGCCCCGTCACCCGCGGCATCAAGACGGTGATGACGCGTGGCGCCGAGTTGTACCGCGCCGAAGCCAAGAACGAGGAAACGATCAAGAAGTTCAGCCATGGCGTGCCGGACGACTGGATCGAGCGCCATGTCTACACCGGCCGTTCGGTGTGGGGCGTGTCCCTGATGATGATCATCGACCTGGCGCTGTTCGGCGTGGCCGGCATGGCGGTCTGGGCGGTGCAGATGGCCTGGATCCCGTTCTGGGCCGCCGGCGTGATCAACGGCGTCGGTCACTATTGGGGCTATCGCAACTTCGAGGCGCAGGACGCGTCGACGAACGTCTCGCCGTGGGGTGTGATCATTGGCGGCGAAGAGCTGCACAACAATCACCACACCTATCCGACCTCGGCCAAGTTCTCGGTCAAGCCTTTCGAGTTCGACATCGGCTGGGGCTACATCCGTGCGATGGAGATGATCGGCTGGGCGAAGGTGCGCAAGACCGCGCCCCAGATGAAGACCGGCGAACTCAAGGCGGTGGCCGACAAGGACACGCTGGAGGCCATCATCGCCAACCGCTATGAAGTGATGGCGCGTTATGCGCGCGGCCTGCGCGGCGCCTGCAAGGCCGAGCTGCTCCAGTTGAAGGCTGCGGGCGAGCAGCACAGCGTCAAGTTCCATCAGTTCAAGCTGGCGACCCGCTGGCTGCATCGCGATGCCGAGAAGATCCCGGCTGCCTATCAGGAGCAACTGAACGGCGCCCGCGCGGCGAGCCCGGTGCTCGACAAGCTGGTGACGATGCGCGAAGAACTGCGTCAGTTGTGGACCCGCACGAACGTGTCGGCTGAGCAGCTGGTGCATGACCTGCAGGCCTGGTGCCGCAAGGCCGAAGAAAGCGGCATCGCCGAACTGAAGGCTTTCGCGACGGGTTTGCGCACGGTGCGCGTCTGAGCGAAGGTCGGCTCATCGTGCCCCGAGGTCGGCCAGAGTGATGGCTGACACCCAGGCGGAGATGAAGCAATGCAAAGGGCGCCCCTACTGGGCGCCTTTTTCTTGGCGGCGCCCATAATTTGTTGAACTCTCAGACAAGGAGATTGACATGATGGCCTCGACCCTTTTCAAGCGCACTGTGTTGTTCGGCCTGATGGGCGCCAGCCTGGGCGCGATCGCCGCGGCTGCGCAGGCTCAAGCGGAAGTCAACTTCATCAAGCCGGAGAACTTCTCCGACATCGGCTGGGTCGGCGTGGACCGCGACAACGCCATGAAGCAACTGGAAGAGCACTTCAAGGCGCTCGCCGCGCGCGAGCTGCCCGGCAAGCAGCTCAAGATCGACGTCACCGACGTCGACCTCGCGGGGGAAGTCGAACCGCATGTCCGCACCGATCGGCTCCGCATCCTTCGATCGGTGACGATTCCGCGCATGAGCTTCACCTATACGCTCAGCGAGAACGGCCAGGTCCTGAAGTCCGGCAAGGCGGACTTGAAGGACATGGACTACCAGAATGGCGTCGGCAACCGCTACTTCGACTCCGAGCCGCTGCGCTATGAGAAGAAGATGATCGACGACTGGATGGCGCGCGAACTGCTTGGCAAGGCGCACCTGGCGCCGACCCGCTGATCGCGATGGGGGCCGTGACGCCCCTTTTCGGTCGCCCATGAAAAAACCCGCCGAGAGGCGGGTTTTCTTCTTCAAGGACCGGGCTGAATCACTTCAGCTTGGTTTCCTTGTACAGCACGTGCTTGCGTGCCTTGGGGTCGAACTTCATGAATTCCAGCTTTTGAGGCGTGGTCTTCTTGTTCTTGTTGGTGGTGTAGAAATGACCGGTGCCGGCAGTGGATTCCAGCTTGATCTTCTCGCGTCCGCCTTTGGATGCCATGGTGTCGCTCCTGGTTCAGTGATTAGGCTTGACCGCGCGCGCGCAGGTCGGCCAGCACGGCGTCAATGCCCTTCTTGTCGATCAGACGCAGCCCGGCGTTGGTGATGCGCAGACGGACCCAGCGGTTTTCGCTTTCGACCCAGAAACGGCGGTATTGCAGGTTCGGGAGGAACCGGCGCTTGGTTTTGTTGTTGGCGTGGGAAACGTTGTTCCCGACCATGGGCTTCTTGCCCGTGACTTCGCAGACGCGTGCCATGAGGACACTCCGATACTTGTCATCCGGCGACCGTCCCAATCGTCTCGACCTCGCTGTCGAGTCGCGGGCGGCGGCCTCACCTCGCCATAGGGTGGCGGTATCCCATCTTCCTCGCGTCAAGATCCTTCACAGGTTGATGGCGCGGGGAAACGAAGAGTGTAGCAGAAACGAACCGGCCCGCGCAAAGGCGGGCCGGTCAGTGAGCCTCGGGGACGCCCCGTCCAGGGGCGCCACGGTCGCGCAGCGCGGAAGGATCAGGCTGATTCCTGCTCCAGGAAACGCTGAGCATCCAGCGCTGCCATGCAGCCGGTGCCGGCACTGGTGATGGCCTGGCGATACACATGGTCCTGCACGTCGCCCGCGGCGAACACGCCCGGCACGGTGGTCATCGTGGCGAAGCCTTCCAGACCGCTCTTCGTGCGGATGTAGCCGTCCTTCATCTCGATCTGGCCCTGGAAGATGTCCGTGTTGGGCTTGTGACCGATCGCGATGAAGCAGCCCTGCAACTTGATGTCGGTGGTCGTGCCGTCCTGCGTGCTCTTGATGCGCACGCCGGTCACGCCGCTCGCGTCGCCCAGCACCTCGTCCAGCGTGTGGAACACGTGCAGCTCGATCTTGCCGGCCTTGACCTTGTCCATCAGCTTGTCGACCAGGATCGGCTCGGCGCGGAACTTGTCGCGACGATGGATCAGATGGACCTTGCTGGCGATGTTGGACAGGTACAGCGCTTCCTCGACCGCGGTATTGCCGCCGCCGACGACGCAGACTTCCTGCTCGCGATAGAAGAAGCCGTCGCAGGTCGCGCAGGCGCTGACGCCGCGGCCCATGAACGATTCTTCCGACGGCAGTCCCAGGTATTGCGCGGAAGCGCCGGTGGCCAGGATCACCGCGTCGGCCGTGTAGACCGCGCTGTCGCCGGTGAGCGTGAACGGACGCTTGGAAAAGTCGACGCTGTTGATGTGGTCGAAGACGATCTCGGTCTGGAAACGCTCGGCGTGTTCCTGGAAGCGCTGCATCAGTTCGGGACCTTGCACGCCCATCACGTCGGCGGGCCAGTTGTCCACTTCGGTCGTGGTCATCAACTGACCCCCTTGCGCCATGCCCGTCACCAGAAGCGGCTTCAAGTTGGCACGCGCCGCATAGATGGCGGCGGTGTAGCCGGCGGGGCCGGAACCGAGGATCAACAGCTGGGCGTGGCGGGTGTTTTGGCTCATGACGGGGGAAATGGGGATGCGTTCAACGGACGCAAGGGTCGACAGCCTAAGGGGACCGGCGGGCGGCCTATGGCGTTGACCCTATGAACAGGCGTGAACAAATTGGCACAATGCATCCATTCTAGGTGGCGGGTCTCTCTGCCATCCTGACAACCACGATTGACCCTAACCCCCGACAGGAGGCATCCCTTCATGGCCATGTTGTCCAATTTGGATCTGATCCGCAGGGTTCCCTTGTTCTCCCTGCTGACCGCCGACCAGGCCCAGTCCATCGCGGACAGCGTCGTCAAACGGCGCTTCAAACGCGGCGAGTTGATCGTCGAGCAGGGCACCAAGTCCAACGCGCTCTTCATCCTGCTCAACGGCCGCGCCCGCGTGCTGACCGCGGACAGCCGCGGCCGCGAAGTCATCCTCGCCGTGCTGCAGCCTGGCGACTACGTCGGCGAGATGAGCCTCATCGACAACGAGCCGCACTCGGCCACGGTCCGCGCCGAGGTGCAGACCGACATGCTGGTGCTGGGCCGCGCCGATTTCGGACGCGGTCTGCCGGATTCGTCGAGCCTGGCCTACGGCATCCTGCGCGGCCTCGTCGCGCGGCTGAGAAACGCGGACCGCCAGATCGAGTCGCTCGCGCTGCTCGATGTCTACGGTCGCGTCGCGCGTACGCTGCTGGACATGGCGGAGGAAGAGAAGGGCGTGAAGATCATTCGCGGCAAGGTATCGCGGCAGGACATGGCGAAGGTCGTCGGCGCGTCGCGCGAGATGGTCAGCCGCGTCATGAAGGACCTGGAGGACAAGGGCGTCATCGAGACGCTCGAGAACGGCTCCGTGGTCATCAAGGAACGCCTGCAGCACGACTGAGGCGCCAGAGACTGACGCTTCAACGTTTCTTCACCTTGGTGAGGAGCCCCGCGTCCGGGACGCGGGGCTTGTGCGTCACAATCGAGGAATGAGTTTTCCCGGTTCCCTGCTGGGCGGCGGTGACGACGCCGCTCCGACCGAGCGCCCCGCGCCGGCACGCAAGTCCAAGAAGGCCGCGCCGCCCGCCGCGCCGCCCGCGCCTCCCAGTCCGCTGCGCACGCCGCTGTGGCTGCTGATCGGCGCGCTGGTGTGGTGCCTGGTCTTGCTCGCCATGGTCAGCCATGACCGCGCCGATGCGGCCTTCAGTACCGCCGGCACCTCAGCCCCGGCGCACAACCGCGTCGGTGCGCTCGGCGCCTGGATCTCCGACCTGATGCTGTTCGGCTTCGGCTACTCCTGCTGGTGGCTGATGCTCATCTCGCTGCGTGCGTGGCTGAGCGGCCTGGCGCGTATGCTGCGCGCCGACGGCGGTCCGATGCTCACGTTCAAGGAACGCCTGCCGACCGTGGCCGGCCTCGTGCTCCTGATGGCCGCGAGCTGCGCGCTCGAATGGACCCGCCTCTATGGCTGGGAGTCGCACCTGCCCGGACATGCCGGCGGCGTGTTGGGCTACCTGCTCGGACCCGCCAGCATGAAGCTGCTCGGCTTCGCGGGTTCTGGCGTCGTGTGGATCGCCGCGCTGGTGGCCGGCGTGTCGCTGGCGCTGAAGTTCTCCTGGCTGCGCGTGGCCGAGCAGATCGGAACCAAGATCGAACGTCTGATCGAGAAGCGCGAGGTCCGTCGCGAGATCGCCGAGGACAAGCGCGTCGGCAAGGAAGCCAAACGCGAGCGCGAAGCGGTCGTCGAGGTCGAGCGTCTGGTCGAGGAAGAGCATCACATCCCGATCGTCATCGAGCCGCCGGTCGCCGAGGTGCCGAAGTCCACGCGCGTCATCAAGGAGCGCCAGCAGACGCTGTTCACCGATCCGACGGACGCGAAGCTGCCCCAGGTGGACCTGTTGGACGCGCCGCCGCCGCGCATCGAGACGGTGACGCCCGAATCGCTGGAGATGACCAGCCGCATGATCGAGAAGAAGTTGAAGGACTTCGGCGTCGATGTGCGGGTGGTGGCGGCCTCGCCGGGGCCGGTGATCACGCGTTACGAGATCGAGCCGGCGACCGGCGTGAAGGGCTCGCAGATCCTGGGCCTGGCCAAGGACCTGGCGCGCTCGTTGAGCCTGACCTCGATCCGCGTCGTCGAGACCATCCCGGGCAAGAACTACATGGCGCTGGAGCTGCCGAACGCGCGCCGCCAGACCATCCGGCTGTCCGAGATCCTGGGCTCCCAGGTCTACGCCGACGCCGCGTCGCCGCTGACGATGGGCCTGGGCAAGGACATCGTCGGTCTGCCGGTGGTGGCCGACCTGGCCAAGATGCCGCACTGCCTGGTGGCCGGCACGACCGGCTCGGGCAAGTCGGTGGGCATCAACGCGATGATCCTGTCGGTGCTCTACAAGGCCGAGGCCCGCGATGTCCGTCTGATCCTGATCGATCCGAAGATGCTCGAAATGAGCGTCTACGAAGGCATCCCGCATCTGCTGGCACCCGTCGTGACCGACATGAAGCAGGCCAGCAACGCGTTGAACTGGTGTGTCAACGAGATGGAGCGGCGCTACAAGCTCATGTCCAAGATGGGCGTGCGCAACCTCGCGGGCTTCAACAAGAAGATCGCCGACGCGGCCGAACGCGAGGAAAAGATCCCCAACCCGTTCAGCCTGACGCCGGAAGAGCCGGAACCGCTGGAGCGTCTGCCGCACATCGTCGTCGTCATCGACGAACTGGCTGACCTGATGATGGTCGTCGGCAAGAAGATCGAGGAACTGATCGCCCGCCTGGCGCAGAAGGCGCGGGCGGCCGGCATCCATCTGATCCTCGCGACGCAACGTCCGTCGGTCGACGTGATCACCGGCCTGATCAAGGCCAACATCCCGACGCGCCTGTCCTTCCAGGTATCGAGCAAGATCGACTCGCGGACCATCCTCGACCAGATGGGCGCGGAAGCGCTGCTGGGCATGGGCGACATGCTCTACATGGCGTCGGGTACCGGCCTGCCGGTGCGCGTGCACGGCGCGTTCGTCAGCGACGACGAGGTGCATCGCGTCGTCGAGTACCTGAAGGAGCAAGGCGAGCCCAACTACATCGAAGGCATCCTGGAAGGCGGCGTGCTGGACGGCGATGGGGGCGGCGATGGGCTGCCTGGCCTGACAGCAGGCGGCGACGGCGAATCCGACCCGATGTACGACCAGGCGGTGGGCATCGTCCTGCAGCACAAGCGGGCATCGATCTCGCTGGTGCAGAGACATCTGCGCATCGGCTACAACCGGGCCGCCCGTTTGCTGGAGCAGATGGAGAAGTCCGGTGTCGTCTCGGCGATGGCCACCAACGGCAACCGCGACATCATCGTGCCCAAGCGGGACGACTGACGGCGTCACCGGACGCGACCACTGAACGCGACGAATGAACGCGACGAATGATTGAGGCTTCCTCCATGCTCCGTATCCTGACTCGTGGCATCGCGGCGATCGCCGTCTGCGTCACGCAATTGGCTCACGCCGACGGCGTGAGCGCGCTGCAGCAGTTCGTCACCGAAGTGAAGAGCGGCCGCGCGGCGTTCACGCAGACCGTCACCGCACCCGATGGCAAGCGCAAGAAGACGACGACCGGCACCTTCGAGTTCCAACGCCCGAACCAGTTCCGCTTCAGCTACGCCAAGCCGGCCGAGCAATTGATCGTGGCCGACGGCAAGGAAGTGTGGATCTACGACCCGGACCTGCAGCAGGCCAGCGTCCGCAACATGGACCAGGCGTTGGGCGCGACGCCGGTGTCGCTGCTCGCGGGCGGCGACCTGTCGAAGGATTTCACGCTGAAGTCGTTGCCGGCCGCGAACGGCCTGGACTGGGTGCAGGCTACGCCCAAGCGGAACGACAGCGGTCTGCAGAGCCTGAAGCTCGGTTTCAAGGGGCGCGAACTGGGCGCGCTGGAGATCGTCGACGGTTTCGGCCAGCAGTCGGTGATGCAGTTCAGTGCGATCGAGCCGAACGCCAAGGTGTCGGCCGACCGCTTCCGCTTCAACCCGCCGCCGGGCACGGACATCGCTCGCCAACCCTGAGCGGCGTCTGAGTCAGCATCGATGAGCAACGCGTCGCTCTTTCCGGACGAGTTCGATTCCGTCCCGGGCGGACGGCCTGCGAGGGCCGCACCGAGCCAGCACGCACCGCTGCCGGAACGGCTGCGGCCGCACAAGCTCGACGAGGTCGTCGGCCAGCGCCACCTGCTGGGCGAGGGCATGCCGCTGCGTGTCGCGCTCGAGAGCGGCCGGCCGCATTCGATGATCCTGTGGGGGCCGCCCGGCGTCGGCAAGACGACGCTGGCGCGCCTGATGACGCAGCACTTCGATGCACAGTTCATCGCGATCTCCGCGGTCCTGGGCGGCGTCAAGGACATCCGCGAGGCGGTCGACCGCGCGCAGGTCGCGGCGGGGCAGGGGCGGCGCACGATCGTGTTCGTCGATGAGGTCCACCGCTTCAACAAGGCGCAGCAGGACGCCTTCCTGCCGCACGTCGAGTCGGGGCTGTTCAGCTTCATCGGAGCGACGACCGAGAACCCGTCGTTCGAGGTGAACTCGGCGCTGCTGTCGCGGGCGACGGTGCACGTGCTGAAGTCGCTCGACGAGCAGGACATGCGCGAACTGCTGACGCGCGGGCGCGAGGCGCTCGGCGCGCCACCGGTGAGCGAGGCCGCCACGCTGCGCTTGATCGGTTATGCCGACGGCGATGCGCGGCGTCTGCTGAACACGCTGGAGACCGTGGCGCAACTGACCCCCGCGGGCACGGCGGAGATCGACGAGGCACTGCTGGAGCGCACGCTGGGCGAGCAATTGCGGCGCTACGACAAGGGCGGCGACCAGTTCTACGACGTCATTTCGGCGCTGCACAAGTCGGTGCGAGGCTCCCATCCGGATGCGGCGTTGTATTGGCTGGTGCGGATGCTCGACGGCGGTGTCGATGCGCGCTACATCACGCGGCGACTGGTCCGGATGGCCAGCGAAGACATTGGAAACGCCGATCCGCGTGCACTGCGGATCTGCCTGGATGCGGCCGAAACCTATGAGCGTCTCGGGTCGCCGGAGGGTGAGCTCGCGCTGGCGCAGGCGGTCGTCTATCTGGCGATCGCGCCGAAGTCGAATGCCGTCTACAACGCCTACAACCAGGTCCGCGCGCTGATCAAGCAGGACAGCTCGCGGCCGGTGCCGGTCCATCTGCGCAACGCGCCGACGCGTCTCATGAAGGAGCTCGGCTACGGCAAGGCCTATCGCTACGCGCATGACTTCCCCGGTGCGTACGTGGCCGGCGAGCAGTACCTGCCGGACGGCCTCGAGGATCAGCGCTTCTATGAACCCGTGCCGCGCGGCCTGGAGATCAAGATCGGCGCGCGGCTCGACGAATTGCGGCGGCTCGACGCCGGAGCGCTCGGACAGGACGATGCCCCCGGTCGAGGCGGCACCGATGGCATCGGCGAAAACGGTGAAAACGGCGAGGCCTGATCGATGAGTGCGCGGATCGTCAGCGTTGTGACCGCGGTCCTTCTGATGTTGGTGTGGACGGCGGGCGCGTTGCCCGCGAGCGCCGCGCCGGTCAAGCCGGGACTCGCCGGACCGTCGGCGTCGCGCCTGGCGCAACCGCCAGAAGGCCCGACGCTGACGCGCATCCGCGAAACCGGGGTCGTCGTCATCGGTTACCGGCCGGCGTCGGCACCGTTCAGCTATCTCGACGCGCAGCTGCGGCCGACGGGCTATTCCGTCGAACTCTGCGAGCGCGTGATCGCGTCGCTGCGCGTGCGGCTCAAGCTGCCCGACCTGGAGGTGCGACGCGTCGCGGTCGGCTCGGCGACGCGCATGCCGATGGTCAGCAATGGCACCTTGGACATGGAGTGCGGCATCACGACCAACACCGCCGAGCGCGCGCGCAGTCAGGCATTCTCGGTGACGATCTTCGTGGCCGAGACCAAGCTGATGACGCGCCACGGCGAGAAGGTGCAGAGCCTGCTTGACCTTCGCGGCCGGCCGGTGGTGAGCACCATCGGCACGACCAGCATCCAGCACCTGGCCAAGGTCAATGAGCAACAGGGGCTGAACATCCGCATCGTCGCGGGGCTGGACGACCCGGACGCATTCCAGCTGCTGCGCAGCGGCCGCGCCGACGCGTTCATGATGGACGACGTGATCATCCGCAGCCTGCTGGCGCAGCAGGGTGCGGCGGTTTCGACGGACGACTACGTGATCTCCGATCGCGCGTTGACCGTGGAGCCCTATGCGATCGGGCTCAATCGCGACGATCCGATGTTCAAGACCATGGTCGACGACGTGCTGACCGGCCTGTACCGCAGCGGCGAGATCCACACCATCTACAGACGCTGGTTCGAGTCGCCGCTGCCGCCGACGGGCATCAACCTGAAGCTGCCGATGAACGCTGCTTTCCGGCGCGTGGTCGCTCAGCCGACGGACTCGCCGGATCCGGAGCGCTACCGCTGAACGGCGTACCTGCCGGCGTCCGATCGCCAGCGATCGTGCCGGAGCAGCCTTCGCGACCGTTCAGCAGTTCGACGAAACGCCGTGCGGCGAGTCCGAGCGGCCGCGTCTGCGTCCAGACGACGTCGACGTAGAGCTGCAGGGCGGTCGTGAAGTTGCCTGCGGGAATCTGCACCAGTTCCCCCGAGGCCAGCGCCGCGCGCACGAACCCCGACGGCAACCACGCCCATCCTAGGCCCGCGGACACCATCCGCAAGGCCGCCACCGGACTGTCGGTGCGCCATTGCACGCGGGACACTGCGATCCGCTTGTCGACGTCGCAGGCGTCACGACCGGCGACCAGGATCTGACGTTCGCCGATGAGGTGCTCATCGCGTAGCGCCGACGGATCGCGCGCGAGCATCGGATGCGAGGTCGCCGCGACGGCGATCAGCGTTTCGCGGGCTACTTCCTGGAACTGCTCCGACGGGTCGAGTCCTTGTCGCTCGAAGACGAGGGCCAGTTGCGCGCGGCCGGACTTCAGCATCGCGAGCGCGTCCGCCTGCGGTGCGGTCAGTACCTCGACGTCCAGCAGCGGGAACTCGGCGGACAGCGTCGTCAGTGCGTCGCTCCATGGCGTTGCTGCGACGAGCTCGGGCACGACCGTGATCGTCAGCGAGGGCTCCAGCCCTTGGGTCATCGACAACGCATGGCGGTTGAGCTGGCCGAGCTGCTCGGCCAGCCGGGGCGCCTGCGGCACCAGCGCGAGCGCCTGCGCGGTGGGGACGGGTTCCCGGCCGGCGCGGTCGAAGAGAGGGAGGTCGAGCTGAGCTTCCAGGTTCGCGATCGTCATGCTGACGGCTGAGGGCACGCGCCCCAGCGCGCGCGCCGCAGCGGAGAACGAACCGTGGTCGATCGCCGCGAGGAAGACGCGGAGGTTGTCGAGGTCGAAAGCCATGGTGGTCCCTGATCTGTCAGGCAATCTGATGGATGCTGACTTTAACTATCAGAACCACGAACATACAGTGGCGTCCATTCCACTTTCAAGGAGATGGCGATGGTGTGGGGCGTGTTGTTTCTGGCCGGATTGTTCGAGATCGGCTGGGCCGTCGGCCTGAAGTACACGGAAGGGTTCACACGGCCATGGCCGACGGTGGGCACCGTGGCGGCGATGGTGACGAGCGTCGTGCTGCTGGGCTGGGCGCTGAAGCATCTGCCGGTGGGGACGGCCTACGCGGTGTGGACGGGCATTGGTGCCGTCGGCACCGCGATCGCGGGCATCGCGCTGCTGGGCGAGTCGGCGTCGCCGGCGAGGCTCGCGTGCATCGGCCTGATCGCCGCGGGCATCGTCGGGCTCAAGATCGTCACGCCGCAGTAAGCCCGCCAACTGCCGCGTCGTTCGCGGTTGCCGACCGGCGCCTGATCAGTTGTCAGCAGAAGGTCCTCGGCGCCTGTTGGCTGTAGCGAGCGCAGGGCATGGCACTTGCCGACGAAGGTCATCGAAGACTTCTGGAGACTCCCATGCCCGACTTCAACGAACCCCGCGACAAGGCCTACGACCACGAGCAGGAGGCCGCCTACTGGCGCGACAACTACGCCAACCGGCCCTACATCCAGCAAGGCGACACGCATGACGACTTCGGTCCGGCGTATGCCTATGGGGCCGATGCGTTTGCCCGCTATCCGGACCGGGACTTCGAGGACTTCGAAGCCGAGCTGCATCGGGACTGGGGCAATCAGCGCCAGGGCTCGTCGCTCGAATGGGCGCGCGCCAAGCCCGCGGTGAAGGACGCCTGGGATCGCATCAAGGAGGCGTCGAACATGCCGCCCTCGACGCGCTAGGGAGTTCCTTCAGAGGCAGCGGAGGCCGGTGCGGACGCGGCCTCCGCCGGCAATCCGAACAGCGCGTTCGTGTCCGCGTTGGGATCGGTGCGCTCAATCTGGCCGGCGTCGATGCCCTGGAGCATCTCCGTCGCCTTGTCCATGTCGACCGCTTCCGCCTTGTCGAGGAACGCCGTCACCGTGACCGGGAAGAAGATGACGATGGCCACCAGGATCAGCTGCATCACCACCCAGGGGATCGAGCCCAGGTAGATATCGCTCGAAAGCACCCGCTTGGGCAGCGCGCCGTTCTTGAACAGCGTGTCCGAGATCCCTCTCAGGTAGAACAGCGCGAAGCCGAACGGCGGGTGCATGAAGCTCGTCTGCATGTTCACGCAGAGCATCACGCCGAACCACACGAGGTCGATGCCCATCTTGTCGGCGACCGGGCCTAGCAGCGGCAGGATGATGAAGGCGATCTCGAAGAAGTCGAGGAAGAACGCCAGGAAGAAGATGAAGAGGTTGACGACGATCAGGAAGCCGATCTGACCGCCGGGCAGGTTGGAGAGCAGATGCTCGATCCACTTGCCGCCTTCGACGCCCTGGAACACGAGGGAGAAGGTCCGCGACCCGATCAGGATGAACACCACCATCGCGGTGATGCGCATCGTGCCGATCATGGCGTCCTTGACCACCGGCCAGTTCAGCCGCCGGTGCGACGCCGCCAGGATGAACGCGCCGACCGCCCCCATCGCGCCGGCCTCGGTGGGCGTGCAGATCGCCTTGTCGATGCCGGGCAATCCGCCCATGGAGCCGAGCACCGCGAAGATCAGGATCGCCGACGGGATGATCCCGCGCAGGCACTTCGCCCACAGCGCCCAGCCGTCAAGGGTGCGCGCCTCCTTGGGTACGCCGGGCACATGCTCCGGCCTGAAGCGCGAGACCATGAAGGTGTACAGCGCGAAGATCAGCACTTGCAGGATCGACGGTCCCCAAGCGCCCTTGTACATGTCGCCGACGGGCTTGCCGAGCTGGTCCGCCAGCACCACCAGCACCAGGGAGGGCGGCACCAGCTGCGTGATCGTCCCCGAGGCGGCCAGCACGCCGGTGGCGTAGCGCATGTTGTAGCCGTAGCGCATCATGACCGGCAGCGAGATCATCGCCATCGCGATCACCTGACCCGCCACCGTGCCGGTGATCGCGCCCAGGATGAAGCCCACGATGATCACCGAGTAGCCCAGCCCGCCGCGCACCGGCCCGAAGAGCTGGCCCATCGAATCGAGCATGTCCTCGGCCAGGCCGCATTTCTCCAGCAACGCGCCCATCAGCGTGAAGAAGGGGATCGCGAGCAGCAGTTCGTTGGAGAGGATGCCGAAGACGTTCTGCGGCAGCGCCGACATGAACGACGGCGGGAACCAGCCCTGGCTCACCGCGAAGAAGCCGCAGGCCAGGCCCAGCGCGGCCAGCGAGAACGCCACGGGGAAGCCGATCAGCATGATGATGATCAGCCCCGCGAACATCAGCGGGGGGAATTGCTCCATCGTGATCATTGCAGCGGCCTCTCGTAGTGCGTGTCCATCTCGACGAGATGGGCCAGGTAGCCGATGCGCTTGATCACCTCCGAGATCCCCTGCAGGAACACGAGCGCGAAGCCCACCGGCAGCGTCAGCGCGGCCGGCCAGCGGATCAGCCCGCCGGCGTTGCCTGACACCTCGCCGCTGGTGAACAGCTTCCACGCATAACCGCCGTAGCCGAGCGCGGCGACGGTGTCCTCCGCGCGCATGCCAGTGGTGAGCTTCACCAGGAAGAAGTCCCACGACAGCCAGCCCGCATACCCCATCACGGGGATCAGGAAGACGATGAGTCCGAACAGGTCGACGTAGACCTTGCCGTGGCCGCGCAGCCGCGTGTAGAGGATGTCGACGCGCACATGCTCGTTGAGCCGCAGCACCTGCGCGGCGCCGCCCATCACGCAGGCGGCGAACAGGTACCACTGGATCTCAAGGAAGGCGTTGGAACTGATGTCCAGGCCGTAGCGGATCACCGCGTTCGCGGCGCTGATAAAGCACGACAGCAGGACAGCCCAGGCGGCAAGCGTGCCGAACCGGTCCGTCAGCCAGTCGATGCCCTTGGCAAATGCAAGCAGGGCTTTCATCGACGAGTCCAGGTCTCCATCTCGAACCCCGACGGGGGGGGCTCGGTTCTTGTGTATAGACGTGGACTGTAGCCAGCGGGGGCTGTCGGGAACCTGAATTCGGGAGGGGCTGCGGGAAAGCCCCGACATGCGAAGAATGGAGCGTTGATCGAGGCGACCGGGGCCCCTTTTCTCCGTGTCCCTCCTTCGACTGCCTCCCGGCAGTCGAATTCCCTCCTTGACCTCCGAAAAGGGCCCCCGGTCGCCTCGATCTGAGGCACCGAGGGGCTCTCGTCGGCTCAGAGTTGGGTAGCGGCAGCGAAGAGGCGCGTGGAGCGCGCGCCGGAGCGGCAGAACGCCAGCACCGGCTTCGGCACTTCGTCGAGCAACGCGCGCATCGCGGCGATCTCTTCCGGCGATTGATAACCGCCCTGCACCGGCAAGTGGCGATACACCAGTCCCGCGGCTTCGGCCGCGGCGCGGACCTGCTCGCTGGTTGGCTGGTCAGGGCCGTGCTCGAAATCGGGCCGGTTGTTGATCACCGACTTGAAGCCGGCTTCGGCCAGTGCAGCCATCGCCTCCGGCGTCAGCTGCGGCGCGACGCAGAAATCGGGCGTCAATTGTTGGACGGTCAGTTCCATCGCGAACTCCTGTCGTTGAGTCGAAGCGAGGAGGGCGCTCAGCCCGCCAGCGCCGCCTTCACCGCCGCCGAGACCAGGCCCATGTCGGCCTTGCCCGCCAGCTTGCCCTTCACGGCGCCCATCACCTTGCCCATGTCGGCAGGGCCCTTGGCGCCCAGCTCCGTCACGATGGCGGCGACTTCTGCCTTGATCTCGTCTTCGCTCAAGCGCTGCGGCAGGTAGACCTCCAGCACCTTCAGCTCCGCGGTTTCCTTGTCGGCCAGGTCCATGCGGCCTGCCGCCGTGAACTGGCTGATCGAGTCCTTGCGCTGCTTGATCAGCTTGTCGACGATGGCCACCAGCATCACGTCGTCCACCACGACGCGTTCGTCCACTTCCTTCTGCTTCACCGCGGCCAGCAGCAGCCGGATCGTGCCCAGGCGTTCGCTGTCCTTGGCGCGCATCGCCGTCTTCATGTCTTCGGTGATCTGTTCCTTCAGGCTCATGAGGGCTCCTTGATTCCTGGTCTCGAGGGAGATGTGGGAGATGTCGTAATGTCGCGCAGAAACAGAAAAGCCCGCGGCAGCGTCCTGCGCGGGCTTTCTGTGCTGTTCCGGCGGTGGGGATCGTCAGTGGACGGGTCCCCGGTGCCGAAGCGGTCCGATCAGGCGATCAGTACAGCTTCTTGGGCAGCTGCATGCTGCGCACGCGCTTGTAGTGACGCTTCACGGCAGCCGCCTTCTTGCGCTTGCGCTCGGCAGTCGGCTTCTCGTAGAACTCGCGGGCGCGCAGCTCGGTGAGCAGGCCCAGCTTTTCGATCGTGCGCTTGAAGCGGCGCAGGGCCACGTCGAACGGCTCGTTTTCTTTGACGCGAATGGTGGTCATGAAATTCCTTCAAATAGCGCTCGGTGTTCGCGAGGAAGGGCTTGCCTTCGAAGCGGAGTATCCGGAGTCCACTTCCGAATCGACGCGCAGGGTTTGCCAGCAAAACGAGGATTCTAGCCTTATTTTTGACCGGTGACCACTCAACTCGATGCAGCCGCGCCGCGCAGGAGACAACGTCTGGTTCCCGCCAGCGTGTCCCCTGTGAAGGCCGCATGCTCGCCGTGCAGGCGGGTGTGACATTTTCACGCCTTGTCCCCGCTGGAGCGCAGGCCCGCCTCGCTGGGCGAAGTGCATCGCTCTCGGCCCAAGCCGTGGCAAGCTAGGATGCCGCACCCCAAGCTTAGGGGGAGTGGCACCTCTGTCCTGCCATCGGCACTTGCCCCGGCGACGGACGCCCATCTACATTCGATCCACCACCATTCGACCGCGAGGGGCCTCCCCCTGGCCCGGCCCGACCCATGGAATTACAAGCCGCCGCGACGCCCGCGCCTGCCAGTTTCGATGCCTGGCTGGAATCGTTGGGAACGCCCCAGACGCCCGTTGCGGCCGGCTTGCTCAGCCTGCTGGAGCCGACCGGCGCCTGCCTGACCGTGAAGTCGATGGCGACCGGACGTTATGTCTTCGCCAGCCCGGGCATGAGCGAGCTCTTCGGTCGCCTGGAGACCGGCATCGTCGGCGCCACCGATGCCGAGCTGATGCGCGGCGACGAAGTGCAGGCGATGCGACGCTCCGAGCAGGCCACGCTCGCGCAGCGCGGCGTGGTGAGTTCCGAGCACCGGCTGGAGATCGGCGGACGCCGTCGCGAGTTCATGGTCATGCGCGTGCCGCTCGGCGCGGAGCACGTCATGGCGCTGTGGAGCGACAAGACCGAAGAGCGTCACCGCGAGACGCACCTGCAGCGCGCGCTGCAGCAACTCGAGCAGCAGCAGAAGTCGCTCGAACAGATGCGCCGCGAGTTGCAGCAGGGCAGCGGCCGCGACGAGGTCTCTGGCCTCTACATGCGCGCGCAGTTCGACGATCAACTGCTGCGCGAGATCGATCTCTCGACCCGCGAGCACCGCGAGTTCACGCTGGTGCTGATCGCGCTGGATCCGGTGGCGCCGGAGGCCGGTTTGGGCGAGGAGGCGCGTCAACGCCTGCTCGAAGGCTTGGGGCGCATGCTGCGCGCCAACACTCGCGCGATGGATGCGGCCTGCCGCATCGGCGACGACCTCTTCGCGGTGCTGTTGTCGGGCGTCGGCCTCGCGACCGCGCATGCGCGCATGGAACAGCTGCGCCGCCAGTGCCATGCCCAGATCGTCGTGCTGCATGGGCAGGACATCGGCCTGTCGTTGTCGATGGGCGTGGCGAGCTTCCCGCATACCGCCTCGCGCCAGGAGGAACTGCTGGGCGCCGCCGAGATGGCGGTCAAGGAAGCGCAGCGGCGCGGCGGCAATCAGGTCGTGCTGGCGTCGATCCCGTTCGGGATGGGCGGCTGAGGCTGCTGCTGGACCGAGCGTCGCGCTCGCCGGTCAGGCGAGCAGCTTCTGAAGGTGCTGCCATTCCGACGGCGTCACCGGCGTGATCGACAGCCGGTTGCCCGGCTGCAGGGTGCGCATGCCGGCAAGCGCGGGATCGTGCTTCATCTCCGCCAGGCTCAACAACCGGGTCTTGCGCACGAAGCGCACATCGACGTGCTGCCAGCGCGGTTCCTCGCGCCTGGCCTTCGCATCGAAATAGTGACTCTCGGGATCGAACTGGGTCTCGTCCGGATAGGCCGTGCTGCTGACCTCGGCGAACCCGGCGATGCCCGGCTCTGGACAGGACGAGTGATAGAACAGCACGCCGTCGCCGATGCGCATCTGGTCGCGCATGAAGTTGCGTGCCTGGTAGTTGCGGACGCCGGTCCACGGAAGTTCACCGGCGGCCTGCAGATGGTCGATCGAGGCCTCATCCGGTTCGGACTTCATCAGCCAGTACTGCCGGGAATCGTGCGATGCGGTGCTCAAGGCGGAACCCTCATGGCGATGGCCGATCAAGCTCGACCATGAAAAAACCGCGCGTGACGGAACGATCAGGCGCGGTTTCGGGAAGGGGTGTCCACGGCGAACCGTGAGCCGCATTCCTGAACCCTAGGGGTACAGGTGGGCGAGGTCAGCAGGGCTTCGGGTTCATCTGACGCGAGACGCTCACACCAGCTCTGCAATGTTCCAAGCCCTTGCTCGCGAAAGCATCGGTTCAAGGAAATATAAAACTCACGCGAACGCAGTGGACAGCATGGATTCTACGCGCCGCGACTCCGCGTTCACAGCAGTTGCCCGTCTTGGACAAGGGCTTCATCGAGCCGCTTCATCAGCGTTTCAAGATCGGGTACGGTGGTGCCGCGCGCGTCACCGGCGATTGCATCCGTTGCATCGCCCGGCGCCACCGCCGATGCGTTCGATTCGGTGAGCGAATAAGCGAGGTTCAGGGCCGCCAGCACCGCGATCCGTTCGCGTGCCTTGATGCGACCCGCGTCACGGATCGCACACATTTCCTTGTCGACACGCGCCACTGCCTTCTGCAACGCGGCTTCGCCGCCTTCCGGG
Organism: Mitsuaria sp. MSU3D; assembly: GCF_056867975.1. Lineage (NCBI taxonomy): Bacteria > Pseudomonadati > Pseudomonadota > Betaproteobacteria > Burkholderiales > Sphaerotilaceae > Roseateles > Mitsuaria sp. MSU3D. The sequence goes on from NZ_CP200314.1 coordinate 1,112,409, forward strand.
CAGCCGAGCAAATAGCTCTGGCCCATGATCGTGACTTCCATTTGCTTCATGCGCCCGTCTTTCGAGAATCTGAGGGTTCAGTGCCGTCGCCGCTCTCCAGCAGATCGGCCGCCTCCAGCGGGAGACGATCCAGCAGGGCGTCGACGCGCGCGCGCGCCGCGGCCAGTCTGGAGCGCAGGCTGTCGCGCTCCAGGGTGAGCGCCTGGACCTGTTGCTCGAGCAAGCCGTTCGTGCGTTTGAGTTCCTCGTGACGCACCAGCAGGCGCTCGACGCGGTCGACTAGGTCGTTGATGCTGGACATGGCTTCCCTGACGGATGAACGCGCGGATTGTAGGGGGCGGGGTTCGCTCAGCGCGCCGCAGCCATCGGGGCGCTGTCACATTGCGCGACGACGGCGCAGCGTTCGCACAGCGGTCGACGTGCCTGGCAGACGTAGCGGCCATGAAGGATCAGCCAGTGGTGCGCGTCGACCAGGAATTCCTCCGGCACGCGTTGAAGCAATTGCTGTTCGACTTCCAGCACGTTCTTGCCGGGCGCGAGGCCGGTGCGATTGCCGACGCGAAAGATGTGCGTATCCACGGCCATCGTCGCTTCGCCGAAGGCGACGTTGAGCACCACGTTCGCCGTCTTGCGACCGACGCCGGGCAAGGATTCGAGCGCCTCGCGGCTTTGCGGCACGGCGCCGCCGTACTTCTCGACCAGGATGCCGCAGGTCGCGTAGAGGTTCTTCGCCTTGGTCTTGTAAAGGCCGATCGTCTTGATGTATTCGGCGAGCCGTTCCTCGCCCAGGTCCAGGATCTTCTGCGGCGTGTTGGCGACGACGAACAGCCGTCTCGTCGCCTTGTTGACGCCGACATCGGTGGCCTGCGCGGACAGCAGCACCGCGGCGAGCAGTTCGAAGACGCTGGCATATTCCAGTTCGGTCTGCGGCGACGGATTGGCGCGGCGGAGGATCTCGAAGAATTCGCGGACTTGCGTTTGATTCATGGCGAGCGGGAAACGGCTGGCGATGGGCGGGGCGGGATCGAAGAGAGGCAGCGTTCAGGCGCCGCGCTTGGCACGGGCCCGCGCGAGCGCGGCCTCGATGACGGCGCGCTTGCGGTCGATCTGTGCCGCGTCGGTGAGCCGCGTTTCCTCTTCGAGGTGATCGAGCTTGTGCTGCGCCTTGGTTTCGAGGCGCGCATCGTGCTCATGCTGGTCGCGCGTGACACGGATCTCGTGCCAACGGTAGCGCTCGCGAGCGCGCTCGGCCTGCGGCGCGCTCCATGCAGCCCAACCGCTTCGCCCCGGCGTGACGTCCGCCAGCGAGATGCAGTCGACGGGGCAGACCGGGATACACAGTTCGCATCCGGTGCAGTCCGCGTCGATGACGACATGCATCTGCTTGTTGGTTCCGATGATCGCGTCGACTGGACAGGCCTTGATGCACAAGGTGCAGCCGATGCACCAGCCTTCGTCGATGACGGCAAGCCGGCGAGGTCCCTCGATACCGTGGTCCGGATTGAGGGGCGACGGTTCGCGAGCGGTCAGCGCGGCCAGGCGCGCGATGCCTTCGGCGCCGCCGGGGGGGCACTGGTTGATCGCCGCCTCGCCGCTCGCCATCGCGTGGGCGTAGGAGTGGCAGTCGGGACAGCCGCAGCGCGTGCATTGCGTCTGCGGCAGGGCCAGGTTCAGCCGTTCGACGAAGTCGTCGAACGCGGAGGAGGTCGGTTCAGCGGAGGCGGCAGCGGCGGGATTCACTCGGTCGGCTTGCGCGGCCGGCGGGCCGCAGCCGGACGGGCGGCAGCACGCTTGGTCGCGGCGGGCTGGTGCAACGGGGCCGCATCGTACTTCGCAATGAAGTCGCGGATCACCGGATAGACCTTCTCGCGCCAGCGGCGGCCCGAGAAGATGCCGTAGTGGCCGGCACCGACCGCGTCGTAATGGGCCTGGTTCTTCGCGTCGATGCCGCTGCACAGCTCGTGCGCCGCCTTGGTCTGGCCGGCGCCGGAGATGTCGTCCAGTTCGCCTTCAACCGTGAGCAGTGCGGTCTGGGTGATGTCCTGCGGGCGCACCAGGTCGCCGCCCACTTCCCACGTCCCGTTCACCAGTGCGAAGTCCTGGAACACTGTCTTGATCGTGTCCAGGTAGTACTCGGCCGGCATGTCCAGCACGGCGTTGTACTCGTCGTAGAAGCGGCGGTGGGCGTCGACGTTGTCGTCGTCGCCGCGGACCAGGTCGAGGAAGTAGTCGTAGTGCGAGCTCAGGTGGCGGTCCGGATTCATCGCCACGAAGCCGGTGTGCTGCAGGAAGCCCGGGTAGACCTCGCGGCCGGCGCCCGGGAAGTTGGTCGGAACGCGGTAGATCACGTTGTTCTCGAACCAGCTGTAGCTCTTGTTCATCGCCAGGTTGTTGACGGCCGTCGGGCTGCGGCGGGCGTCGATCGGACCGCCCATCATCGTCATCGAGCGCGGGGTTGTCTCGCCCTTGGAGGCCATCAGCGAGATCGCCGCGAGCACCGGCACCGTCGGCTGACAGACCGAGATCACATGGCAGTCCTCGCCGACGTGGCGGATGAAATCCTGGACGTAGTAGATGTAGTCGTCAAGGTGGAAGGCGCCAGCCGCGAGCGGCACCATGCGGGCGTCGGTCCAGTCGGTGATGAAGACCTTGTGGTCCTTCAGCAGCTGCTTGACGGTGTCGCGCAGCAGCGTGCTGTGGTGGCCTGACAGCGGTGCGACGACCAGCACGGTCGGTTGCGCCTTCATCTTCGCCAGCACGGCCTGGTCGTCGGTGTAGCGCTTGAACCGGAGCAGACGGCAGAACGGCTGCTCCAGCGCCACCAGTTCCTGCACGGCGACGTCGACACCGTCGACTTCGACGCTGTTGATCTCGAACTCCGGCTTCTCGTACTCCTTGGCCAGCCGGTGCATCAGGTCGAGGCCCGCGGACATCCGGTGCGACAACGGCGTATGGGCGAAAGGCGACAGCGGGTGGCTGTACAGCTTGGCCGTGGCGCTGGCGAATTCGGAGAACGGGCTCAGCAGCGCGCGTTGGGTTTCATAAAGCTGGTAGAGCATCTGGCGGACCTCTGGAGGGGGGAGTGAGGCGAAGGCTGGCACCCGTTGTGCAATGCAGCAATTCTAGTGCCCGGCTTCTTGCAGTGTGTGTCGCCGGTGCGCCGAGCAAGGCGGGAGGAGGGACTTCGAACCGACGCATTTCGCCATAAATGCGCAGGGCCGGCCCGCTTGCGGCGGGTCCGGCCCTGTGTTCGGAGGCTGATCGTGCGATCAGCGCATCGAAGTGTGGTGTCGGAGAGGAGCCCGGAGGTCAGGCCTTCTTCACGGCGGCGATCGCGGTGGCGACCGGCTTCAGGTTCTTGCTGTTCAGCGCGGCGACGCAGATGCGACCCGAATCGACGCCATAGACGCCAAACTCGGAACGCAGGCGCTGCATCTGCTCGGCGCTCAGGCCGCTGTAGCTGAACATGCCCTTCTGACGGGTGACGTAGCTCAGGTCGTCGGTGATGCCGGCGGCCTTGAGCTCGGTGACGAGCGCCTCGCGCATCTGCTTGATGCGCACGCGCATGCCGGCCAGTTCCTCTTCCCACTGGGCCCGCAGCGTCGGGGTCGACAGCACGGCCGCCACGACCTGGGCGCCGTGCGTCGGCGGGTTGGAGTAGTTCGTCCGGATGACGATCTTCAGCTGGCTCAGGACCTTGACCGTTTCCTCGGCCGAGGCGCAGACCACGCTCAGTGCGCCGACGCGCTCGCCATAGAGCGAGAAGCTCTTGGAAAAACTCGTCGACACGAAGAAGTCCAGGCCCGCGGCCAGGAATTGCTGGATTACGGCGCCGTCCTCGGCGATGCCTTCGCCGAAGCCCTGGTAGGCCATGTCCAGGAAGGCGACCAGGTTCTTCGCCTTGACCACTTCGACGACCTGGCTCCACTGCGCGGGCGTCAGGTCGTAGCCGGTCGGGTTGTGACAGCAGGCGTGCAGGACGACGACCGTGCCGGCCGGCGCGGCGTTGAGCGCCGACAGCATGCCGTCGAAGTTGATGCCGCGGTTGGCGGCGTCATAGTAGGGGTAGGTGTCGACCGGGAAGCCGGCGTTGGTGAACAGCGCGCGGTGGTTTTCCCAGGAGGGGTCGGAGATCAGGACCTTCGCGTCCGGGTTCAGCCGCTTGAGGAAGTCGGCGCCGATCTTCAGACCGCCGGTGCCCCCGATGGCCTGGACCGTCGCGACGCGCTTGCTCTTGAGCACCTCGCTGTCGGCGCCGAAGACCAGGCCCTGCACCGCCAGGTCATAGGCGGCGATGCCGTCGATGGGCAGATAGCCGCGCGGCTTGGGCGCGGCCTGCATCTGCGCTTCCGCCGCGGCCACGCAGGCCAGCAGCGGCAGCTTGCCGTTGTCGTCGTAGTAGACGCCGACGCCCAGGTTGACCTTGTCGGGATTCGGGTCGGCGTTGAATTGCTCGTTCAGACCCAGGATGGGGTCGCGAGGGGCCATGGCGACGGCGGCGAACAAGGACATGGAGGCTTTCCTGACAAACGGTGGAGAGGACTGCGCTACGCTGTCGCGTCCTGACGCCCGAGGCGCCTCCTGAGCGTCCAGCGAAGCCCGCCGATTGTAGGCAGGGAACATGCGTTGCCCCTGGGAAACCCTGATGAGTCGATCCTCCGCCGCCAAGCCTGAAACTCCCGTCGCCAAGGGGGAGAGCCCCGCCTCGCCAGAGGTGGACACCGCCGGCGCGGGCGAGTCGCCGAAGGGCGAATTCGTCTCTTTCGAAGGCTCTCCCTTCCAGCTGTTCCAGCCGTACCCGCCCGCGGGCGACCAGCCGACGGCGATCCAGCAACTCGTGGACGGCGTCAACGACGGCGAAAGCTTCCAGACGCTGCTGGGCGTGACAGGCTCAGGCAAGACCTTCACGATGGCCAACACGATCGCGCGGCTCGGACGCCCGGCCATCGTCTTTGCGCCCAACAAGACGCTCGCGGCGCAGCTGTACAGCGAGTTCCGCGAGTTCTTCCCGAAGAACGCGGTCGAGTACTTCGTCAGCTACTACGACTACTACCAGCCCGAGGCCTACGTTCCGCAGCGCGACCTGTTCATCGAGAAGGACAGTGCGATCAACGAGCAGATCGAGCAGTTGCGGCTGTCCTGCACCAAGAGCCTGCTGGAACGGCGCGACGTGGTGATCGTGGCGTCGGTGTCGGCGATCTACGGCATCGGCAACCCGAGCGATTACCACCAGATGGTGATGACGCTGCGGGTCGGCGACAAGGTCGGTCAGCGCGACGTGATCCAGCAGCTGGCGCGCATGCAGTACACGCGCAACGAGATGGAATTCACCCGCGGCCACTTCCGCGTGCGCGGCGACACGATCGACGTGTTCCCGGCCGAGCACTCGGAGCTGGCGCTGCGGATCGAGCTCTTCGACGACGAAGTCGAGGGCCTGGTGCTTTTCGATCCGCTGACCGGACAGATCCGGCAGAAGATCCCGCGCTTCACGGTCTATCCCTCGAGCCATTACGTGACACCGCGCGACCGCGTGGTCGCCGCGATCGAGACGATCAAGGAGGAACTGCGCGAGCGCGTCGCCTTCTTCATCAAGGAAGGCAAGCTCGTCGAGGCCCAGCGGCTGGAGCAGCGCACGCGGTTCGACCTGGAGATGCTCCAGGAGGTCGGCCACTGCAAGGGCATCGAGAACTACACGCGTCATCTGTCGCAGGCCGCGCCGGGCGATCCGCCGCCGACGCTGGTGGACTACCTGCCGCCCGACGCGCTGATGTTCCTCGACGAGAGCCACGTGCTGATCGGCCAGTTCGGCGGCATGTACAACGGTGACCGGGCGCGCAAGAGCACGCTGGTCGAGTACGGTTTCAGATTGCCGTCGGCGATGGACAACCGGCCGCTGAAGTTCGAGGAGTACGAGCGCAAGATGCGCCAGGCCATCTTCGTCAGCGCGACGCCGGGTGACTATGAGAAGCGCCAGGCCGGCAACGTCGTCGAGCAACTGGTGCGTCCGACGGGGCTGGTGGATCCGATCGTCGAGGTGAGACCGGCCGTGCATCAGGTCGACGATGTCCTGCAGGAGATCCGCGACCGGGTGGAGATCAAGGAACGCGTGCTGATCACGACGCTGACCAAGCGCATGGCCGAGCAACTGACCGAGTACCTCAGCGACAACGGCGTGAAGGTGCGTTACCTGCACTCGGACATCGATACCGTCGAGCGGGTGGAGATCCTGCGCGACTTGCGGCTCGGGACCTTCGATGTGCTGGTGGGGATCAACCTGCTGCGCGAAGGCCTGGACATCCCCGAGGTGTCGCTGGTGGCGATCCTGGATGCGGACAAGGAAGGTTTCCTGCGCGCGGAACGCAGCCTGATCCAGACCATCGGGCGGGCCGCCCGGAACGTGAATGGCAAGGCGATCCTGTATGCGGATCGCATGACCGAGTCGATGAAGAAGGCGATCGGGGAGACCGAGCGCCGGCGCGCCAAACAGATCGAGTTCAACGAGGCCAACGGCATCACGCCGCGCGGCGTGGTCAAGCGCATCCGCGACCTGATCGAGGGCGTCTACAGCGACAAGCCGGGCCGCGACGACGCCAAGGTGATCCACGACGCCGCTGAAGTCGAGGCCCTGAGTGAAAAGGACCTGAGCAAGCGCATCACGCAGCTGGAGAAGCAGATGCTGGAGCACGCGCGCAACCTGGAGTTCGAGAAGGCCGCGCGGCTGCGCGACCAGCTCTCGCAACTCAAGGAGCAGGCGTTCGGCGCGGCCGTGCACGACAACGTCGTACCAATCACGGCCGGCAAGGGGAAGTAGGCCGCTTCTGGTCGAGGCTCCCCGACTTCGCGTGGCCGAGCGCGGGCACTCCACGGGGCAGGGGGCGCCCCTCCAGGGACCCCCAGCCCCATTCCGGCCCCAGTGGGAACTGGGGACTGCGAGTCCGGTGGTGCGGGCTGCGTCAGTTCTCGATGACGCGGAAGAAGTGCGTCCCGTCGCGGTCGAGCTGCGCGATCAGTCCGAACTCCCAGTCGAGGTAGGCCTGCATTGCGTCGCGCGGGTGATTCGTGCCCTCGTAAGGGCGCCGATAACGGTCGTCGCGCGGGAAGGCCAGGCGCGGATTGGCGGACTCGATCGGCAGGCCGGCGTCATACCAGGCCGTCGTGCCGCCTTCGAGCACCAGCAGTTCGCGCCCCTCTGAAGCCAGTTCGGCCGCGAGGTCGGCGGCGACGAAACGCGGGAGCACACCCAGGTTGCCCGTGAGCACGACGCGACGTGCCGGCGGGATCACCGTCCGAAGCGCATCAGCGAGCCGCGCCCTTGGGCTCCACCACGCGCCGGGGATGTGACGGACGATGTAGGTGATGCTCGGCGCCACGTCGACGACGACCGTATCCGGCTGCTCCCGATCCGCCTCCTCGGCGCGCCAGCGGGCGAGCTCGGCGGGCGTCACGGTCGCGACCGTCGGCGAGAGCGGCTGCGGCGGCAGGTCAGGGCCGGTCTCGGTGTGGGCGGTGGCGTCGGGCGGCAGCACGGCGACCTCCCACCCCATCTGCGCCAGCCAGGCCGCGGCCATCGGCGCGCGGACGCCGTCGTCGTCGGCCAGCACGATGCGCGCGCCACGCACCGGCACATGGTGGTCCGTCTCCTGGACGAGCTGCCCGCCGGGCGCGTTGCGGAAACCGGGGCGGTGGCCGCGGCCGTATTCGGCGGCGCTACGGACATCGAATCGATAGGTCGACCGTCGTGCATCGGCCAGCCATTCCGCGAGAAAGGAGGCATCGATGCGTTGCACGTGAGCCCGGCGGGCGAGGGCGGCCGCCCCTTCTCTCGCGGCGGACAGATCGCCGACCGGCACGTCCTCGTGCGAGCGTCCCTGGCCCTGCGCGAGCGTGAGGCCGGCGAGCGTCCATCCGATGGTCCCGTTGCGGAGCGCGGCGACAGGATTCGGCACGCCGGCGTCGATCAGCGACTGCGCGCCGATGAGGCTGCGAGTGCGGCCGGCGCAGTGCACGACGATCGTCGTCGACGGATCGGGCGCGAGGTCGCGCGCGCGCCGCACCAGTTCGCCGCCAGGCGTGCTGATCGAGCCCGGCAGGCTCATCGTGCGGTACTCGTCGAAGCGGCGGGCATCCAGCAGCACGATGTTGTCTCGACGCGCGAGCCGTTCCTGGACTTCCTCCGCCGGCAGTGATGGCGTGTGCCGGCGCGCTTCGACGAGCTCGCCGAAGGCCTTGCTCGGAACGTTGACGTCGCGGAAGAGCTCCAGGCCGTCGTCGCGCCAGGCGGACAGGCCACCCGCGAGCAGGGCGACATCCGTGTAGCCCAGCGACTGCAGCTTGCGCGCCGATGGCGCGGCGACGCCTTCGCCGTCGTCGTAGACGACGATGGGCACGTCGCGGCGGGGCAGGCGACCCCAGGCGTCGAGCTCCAGCCGCGAGGCCGCGAGATTGGCGGCCCACAGCGGATGGGCTTCGGCGTAGGCGGCCTCTTCGCGGACGTCGAGCAGGGCGATCTCCACGCGCGCGAGCAGCGCGGCGCGGACGTCGGCGGGCGTGCGGGTCGGCAGCGGCGCGGGGTGCTTCGGGGCCGGCGGACGGGGCAGCCCTTGGGCGGTTCCCGTGTCGGAGTTCAGGACGGACATGGCGATGCTCCTTGCGATCGGACCGGGGCGGTGCGGGTCGGGTGACGGGGCGGTGTTCAAGCCGGGCGCCACACGGGCGATTCCTGGACCGCGATGCGGCGGGGCAGGATCTGCGCACCGCTGAAGGCGTCGGCGATGCGCTGTTGCTCGGACAGGGACTCCGGGTCGACCGGGCGGACCGCATAGCTGCGGCGCTCGTTCGCGGCGGCGACGATCGAAGCGTCCAGGCCAAGCACCGGCGCATGCCATTCGGCCGCGGCGGCGGGGTTCTTCTTCACCCACTCGCCGGCACGCTGAAGTTCGTCGTAGACGCGCTGGAGAACCTCGGGATTCTGTTGCGCGAACGAGGTGGCCGCCAGGTAGAAGCGCCGGTAGGCGGCGATGCGGGTGCCGTCGACCAGGATGCGCGCGCCCGACTGGCGCTGTACGGCGGCCAGGAACGGATCCCAGACGACCCAGGCGGCGATGGCGCCGTTCTCGAAGGCCGAGCGGCCGTCGGCGGGGTTGAGGTAGGCGGGCTCGATGTCGCGGATCGACAGGCCGGCCTGGCTCAGCGCTTCCAGCAGCAGGTAGTGCGCGCCGGCGCCCTTGGCGAAGCCGATCTTCCTGCCCTTCAACTGGGCGACGCTGGTGATCGGCGAATCCTTGCGGACCACGATGGCCTGCGCGGTGGGCGAGGGCGTCTCGATCGCGTAATAGGTGAGCTTGGCCCCGGCGGCGAGCGCGAACGGCGGGACGGCGTCGGCCACGTCCGCGCTGAGGTCGAGCGCGCCGATATTGAGCGCTTCCAGCAGCGGCAGGCCGGAGGTGAATTCATGCCAGCTCACGGCGACCTGCTGCGGCGCGAGCGCCTTCTCGAGGATGCCGCGAGACTTCAGGAACAGCGTCAGCGTGCTGGACTTCTGGTAGCCGATGCGCAGGGTCCTGGCCTCGGCCGCGCGGACCGGGAGCGCGGGGAGGGCCGCCGCCCCCGCGAGGGCGGCGGTTTGTGCCAGCCATTGGCGGCGGGAGGTCTGGAAGCGCAGGGAAACCATGGCAGCGTGCTCGAGATCGAGCGTGAAACAGGGGAACGCCGCAGGCTACGGATCCAGGCCGGGGATCGGAAGGAAGCAAAGCGAGGATCGATAAACGCGCTCTGCTCAAGCGCGTTCGGGATGTCAGCCCGCCCGCGGATCGTCACGCTGAGGCGTGGTGCCGGAAGCCGGGGAGGGGGCGGCTTCCTCTTTTAGCGCCCACTCCAGTAGCGCGGCCGTCTTCTCGTCGCCGAGGTCGATCAGCTGCAGGCGAGCGGCGCGGACGGTTTCGATTTGCGTGAGGTTCATGGCAGGGCTCCAGGGTGGGTGTGATGGGTCGATGAGCAAATTCTGGTCCCATGTGACGGTCCTGCCGATCGCGGATCTGCCGAATGGCAATCGGCGGCGCCGGCGCCACAATGCCGGCCCATGCCTGCCGAGCTCTCCATCCTCTTTATCTGCACGGGAAACATTTGCCGCTCGCCGACGGCCGAAGGCGTGCTCCGTCACCAATTGCTGGAGATGGGGCTGGCGGACCGCGTCCACGTCGACTCCGCCGGCGTGCAGGGCTGGCATGCCGGCGAAGCCCCGGATGAACGCTCCCAAGACCACGCCCGAAAAAGGGGCTATGAGCTCTGCGATCAACGGGCGCGCGCGCTTCGCACCGACGATTTCGAGCGCTTCGACCTGCTGGTCGCCATGGATGGCGGCCATCTGCGCGAGCTCCGACGCCGCTGCCCTGCTGCGCTGCAGCACAAGATTTCCCTGCTGCCCGGGGAGATCGAGGTACCAGATCCGTATTACGGCGGTGCCGACGGCTTCGAGCAGGTGCTCGATCTGCTGGAGTCAGGCTGCGGTCGTCTGGCGCAAATCGCAGCCAGTCGACTGGCCTGAAAAGGCCCCCTCGACCCCTGTCCGGGGTAACCCGAGCAAGCTTCCTCTTAATTGAGTAAAATGGTCGGACTTAGCGGGGGTTAACCCTGCTCCGTGAGTCGACCCGGCGTCAGCCGAGCCGCCGCCTCCATGTCCTGTAGCCCGACAAGGGCGCCAAGGAGAAGTTCGATGCGTCTCACCACCAAAGGTCGTTTTGCCGTCACCGCGATGATCGATCTGGCCCTGCGCGAAAACGGCGGGCCCGTCGCGCTGGCGGCGATCAGCCAGCGCCAGCAGATCTCGTTGTCCTATCTCGAACAGCTGTTCGGCAAGCTCCGCCGCCACCAGCTGGTCGAATCCACCCGCGGTCCTGGCGGCGGTTATTCGCTGGGCCGCCGCTCCGATGAGATCACCGTCGCCGACATCATCGTCGCCGTCGACGAACCCATTGACGCGACCGGTTGTGGTGGCAAGGAAAACTGCATGGGCGACGACACCGGCCGCTGCATCACGCACGACCTGTGGACGGCGCTCAACAACAAGATGATCGAATACCTCGACTCGGTCACGCTGCGCAAGCTCGTCGACGACCAGCTCGCCAAGGGCGTCACCGTCGAGGAAGCGCCGATCAAGCGCGCCATCTCGAGCACTCCCGTCGTCAAGCCCATCCGCATCACCGCGCCGAATTCCGTGTTCGCGCTCGGCAATGCAATGAGCAAGTGATCCCGGCCCTCCGGTCCACGTCAACCATTCAGTAGTCGATAAGAAGAACGTTCCCATGGACATGACCCCGCACTTCCCCATCTACATGGACTACGGCGCCACCACGCCGGTGGACCCGCGCGTCGTCGACGCGATGATTCCGTGGCTGCGCGAGCACTTCGGCAATCCGGCGTCGCGCAGTCACGCGTGGGGCTGGGAGGCGGAAGAAGCCGTGGAGAAGGCGCGCGTCGAAGTCGCGAAGCTGATCGGCGCGGACCCGCGCGAGATCGTCTGGACCTCCGGCGCGACCGAGTCGAACAACCTCGCCATCAAGGGCGCGGCGAACTTCTACCAGTCGCGCGGCAAGCACCTGATCACGATCAAGACCGAGCACAAGGCCGTGCTCGACACGACGCGTGAACTGGAGCGCCAGGGCTTCGAGGTCACCTACCTCGACGTCCAGGAAGACGGCCTGATCGACCTCGACGTGCTGAGGGCGGCCATCCGCCCGGACACGATCCTGATCTCGGTGATGTTCGTGAACAACGAGATCGGCGTGATCCAGGACATCCCGACCATCGGCGCGCTGTGCCGCGAGAAGGGCATCGTCTTCCATGTCGACGCCGCGCAGGCCACCGGCAAGGTGGAGATCGACCTGGCGACGCTGCCCGTCGACCTGATGAGCCTGGCTTCGCACAAGTCCTACGGCCCCAAGGGCATCGGCGCGTTGTACGTGCGTCGCAAGCCGCGCGTGCGCCTGGAAGCGCAGATGCATGGCGGCGGTCATGAGCGCGGTCTGCGTTCGGGCACGCTGCCGACGCATCAGATCGTCGGCATGGGCGAAGCCTTCCGCATCGCCCGCGAGGAAATGGCCACCGAGCTGCCCCGCATCAAGGCGCTGCAGCAGCGCCTGCTGGACGGCCTGAAGGACATCGAGCAGGTGTTCATCAACGGCGACCTGACCCGCCGCGTGCCCCACAACGTCAACGCCTCGTTCAACTACGTCGAGGGCGAGTCGCTGATCATGGGCATCAAGGGCATCGCCGTGTCGTCGGGCTCGGCCTGCACGTCGGCGAGCCTGGAACCCAGCTACGTGCTGCGCGCGCTGGGCCGCAGCGACGAACTGGCGCACTCCTCGCTGCGCATGACGATCGGCCGTTTCACGACCGAAGAGGAAATCGATTACGCCGTCTCGCTGCTGAAGGACCGGGTCGCCAAGCTGCGCGAACTGTCCCCGCTGTGGGACATGTTCAAGGAAGGCGTCGATATCAGCAGCATTCAATGGGCCGCGCATTGAGCGCCCCTCATTGATAGCGGCGGATTGATCGCCATCTGATCATTACGAACAAGGTTGTTGGAGAACACGACATGGCATACAGCGACAAGGTCATCGACCACTACGAAAATCCCCGCAACGTGGGCGGCTTCGACAAGGGCGACGAATCCGTCGGCACCGGCATGGTCGGCGCGCCGGCCTGCGGCGACGTGATGAAGCTCCAGATCAAGGTCAATCCCGCGACCGGCCTGATCGAGGACGCCAAGTTCAAGACCTACGGCTGCGGCTCGGCGATCGCGTCGAGCTCGCTGGTCACCGAGTGGGTCAAGGGCAAGACGCTGGACCAGGCGCTGTCCATCAAGAACAACCAGATCGCGGAAGAACTGGCCCTGCCGCCGGTGAAGATCCACTGCTCGATCCTGGCCGAGGATGCCATCAAGGCCGCCGTGGACGACTACCGCGCCAAGCACGGTTCGAACGCCGAGGCGGGCGCCACCGCCACCGCCTGAGGTCAGCGATGTCCGTCACCCTGACCGAAGCCGCCGCCCGGCACGTCACGCGCTACATCGCCAAGCGCGGCCGTGGCGTGGGCGTGCGCCTGGGCGTGAAGACCACCGGCTGCTCGGGCCTGGCCTACAAGCTGGAGTACGCGGACGAGGTGACCCCCGAGGACGTGATCTTCGAGGGCCATGGCGTGAAGGTGCTGATCGACCCGAAGAGCCTGCCGTACCTGGACGGCACCGAGCTGGACTTCGTCCGCGAGGGCCTGAACGAGGGCTTCAAGTTCCGCAACCCTCGCGAAAAGGACCGCTGCGGCTGCGGCGAGTCTTTCCGCGTCTGAGTTCGCAAGCGAAGAGAGGCGCGGCCACGGTGCCGCGCTTTTTTGTTCGTGCGATTGATTCGGCTTCGCGCCGAGCGTGAGTTCATGAAACTCGACGACGACGACTTCATCCTGTTCGGCTTGCCGCAGCGCTTCGCGCAAGACGGCGCCGAGATCGCCGAGCGCTGGAAGGCGCTCGCGGCCAAGGTGCATCCGGACCGCTTCGCCGCCGACGGCGCGGCGTCGCAGCGTCTGGCGATGCAATGGGCGCTGCGCGTCAACGAGGCGCACCAGCGCCTGCGCGATCCGCTCAAGCGCGCTTCCTACCTTTGCGAACTGCGCGGCGCGCCGATCCAGGCCAACGAGAACACCCGCATGCCCGCGGCCTTCCTGATGGAGCAGATGGAGTGGCGCGAGTCGCTCGACGAGGCGAAGACGCCCGACGCGATCCTGGCCATCGACAAGCAGGTCGCGGACCGCGAACGGGCACTGCTGGCGCAGGCCGGCCGCCAGCTCGATGACGAGGACAACGCCGCCGGCGCCGCCGAATCGGTGCGCGCGCTGATGTTCCTGACGCGTTTCCGCTCGGACATCGACCATCGACTGGATGCGCTCGAGCCTTCCTGAACCCGGCATCCGATTCGACATTCGATTCGACCTTCGAAGAACAAGACAACACACCATGGCCCTGCTGCAAATCTCCGAACCCGGCGCGTCGCCCGATCCCCATCAGCGTCGCATCGCGGTGGGCATCGACCTCGGCACGACGCATTCGCTGGTGGCGGCGATGCGCCACGGCGTCGCCGAGTGCCTGCCGGACGAGCAGGGTCGCGTGATCCTGCCGTCGGCCGTGCGCGTGATGCCGGAAGGCCGCCGCCAGTTCGGTTACGAGGCGCTCGCCGCGCAGGCTGAGGATCCGGAGAACACCATCGTCTCGGTGAAGCGCTTCATGGGGCGCCGGCTCGACGACATCGCCAACCGCGACAAGCTCCCCTACCGCTTCGAGGACACGCCCGGCATGCTGAGCGTGGCCACGCGCGAGGGCCTGAAGTCGCCGGTCGAAATCAGCGCCGAGATCCTCGCCACGCTGCGCCAGCGCGCCGAGGACACGTTCAACGACGACCTGTTCGGTGCCGTCATCACGGTGCCCGCGTACTTCGACGACGCGCAGCGCCAGGCGACCAAGGATGCGGCCCAGTTGGCGGGCCTGAACGTGCTGCGTCTGATCAACGAGCCCACCGCCGCCGCGATCGCCTACGGGCTCGACAACGGCAGCGAAGGGCTCTACGCTGTCTACGACCTGGGTGGCGGCACCTTCGACATCTCGCTGCTGCGCCTGACGAAGGGCGTCTTCGAAGTGGTGGCCACCGGCGGCGACGCGCAACTTGGCGGCGACGACTTCGATCGCCTGCTGGCCGACTGGGCGCTGGCGCAGGCGGGCTTGAGCGTCAGCAGCGCGGCGGACAAGCGCCGCGTACTCGTCGCCGCGCGTGAGGCCAAGGAAGCGTTGACCGATCACGAGCGCGTGACGCTGAGCGCCGCGCTGGATGCCGGCGCGCTGAGCGTCGAGGTCTCGCGCGGTCAGTTCGACGAGCTGGCCCAGCCGCTGGTCAACAAGACACTGCTGGCCGTGCGACGCGTGCTGCGCGACGCCAAGGTCACCGCGGATGAGGTCCAGGGCACGGTGATGGTCGGCGGCTCGACGCGCATGCCGATCGTGCGTCGCGTCGTCGGCGAGCTGTTCGGTCGCGAAGTCCTGACCAATCTGAATCCGGACGAGGTCGTTGCGCTCGGCGCTTCCGTGCAGGCCAACCAGTTGGCCGGCAACAGCGCCGATGGCGAGATCCTGCTGCTGGACGTGATTCCGCTGTCGCTCGGTCTGGAGACGATGGGCGGCCTGGTCGAACGCATCATCGAGCGCAATGCCACGATCCCCGTGGCGAAGGCGCAGGACTTCACCACCTTCAAGGACGGCCAGACCGCGCTGGCGGTGCACGTGCTGCAGGGCGAGCGCGAGCTGGTGAGCGAATGCCGCTCGCTGGCGCGTTTCGAGCTGCGCGGCATTCCGCCGATGGTCGCCGGCGCCGCCCGCATCCGCGTGACCTTCCAGGTCGACGCTGACGGCCTGCTGAGCGTCTCCGCGCGCGAGCTGGGCTCGGGCGTCGAGGCGGCGGTGCAGGTCAAGCCGAGCTACGGGCTCTCCGACGATCAGATCGCGACGATGTTGCGCGAGGGCTTCGCGAGTGCCGAGGGCGACATGGTCGCCCGCAAGCTGCGCGAGGCGCGCGTCGGGGCCGAGCGGATGATCCTCGCGACCCAGTCCGCGCTGCGCGCCGACGGCGACCTGCTCAGCGACGCCGAGCGCGCCGAGATCGCCGCGCTGCAGACGGACCTGCTCGCCAAGGCGCAGGCCGACGATGCGGTCGCGAACGCCGATGCGATCGATGCCGCCGTCGAGGCGCTGGCCAAGGGCACCGAGGCCTTCGCCGCCGCGCGCATGAACCGCGGCATCCAGCAGGCCCTGACCGGCCGCAGCATCGATCAGGTCTGACCGCAAGCCGACGCCCAGCCGGACAAGCTCAGCTCGCCAGCCTCAAGGACACCTCCCCATGCCTGTCATCAAGATCCTTCCCCATCCCGAATACGCGCCCGAGGGCAAGTCGATCGAGGCCCCCTCGGGCACGACGATCTGCGAGGCGATGCTCGACAACCACATCGACATCGAACACGCCTGCGACCAGGTCTGCGCCTGCACGACCTGCCACGTGATCGTGCGCGAGGGCTTCGCGTCCCTGTCCGAGATGGAGGAGAACGAGGAAGACATGCTGGACCGCGCCTGGGGGCTGGAGCCCAACTCGCGCCTGTCCTGCCAAGCCATCCTGTCCAACAAGGACGTGACGGTCGAGATCCCCAAGTACTCGATCAACCACGCCAAAGAGAACCATTGAGCGTCTGAGCCCATGCGCGTCCTCGGCATCGAATCCTCTTGCGACGAAACCGGCGTGGCGCTGGTCGACGCGTCCGGCGACGGCGTGCCGACGCTGCTCGCCCATGCGCTGCACAGTCAGATCACGATGCACCAGGCCTACGGCGGCGTCGTGCCCGAGCTGGCCTCGCGTGACCATATCCGCCGTGTGCTGCCATTGACGCGCGAAGTTCTTGCGAGCGCCGGCCTGTCGCTGGCGGATGTCGACGTCGTCGCGTACACGCAAGGTCCCGGCCTGGCTGGCGCGCTGCTGGTCGGTGCGGGCGTTGCCGCCTCGCTGGGCGTCGCGCTGGATCGGCCGGTGATGGGCATCCATCACCTCGAGGGGCACCTACTGTCGCCGTTCCTCTCGGCGGACCCGCCGGAGTTCCCGTTCGTCGCGCTGCTGGTGTCCGGGGGGCACACGCAACTGATGCGCGTCGACGACGTCGGCAGCTACGAGCTGCTCGGCGAGACCATCGACGACGCCGCCGGCGAAGCCTTCGACAAGTCGGCCAAGCTGCTCGGGCTGCCGTATCCCGGTGGTCCCCATCTGTCGAAGCTGGCGGAGCAGGGGAATCCGGAAGCCTTCGCGCTGCCGCGCCCGCTCATGCACAGTGGCAAGCCGGACTTCAGCTTTGCCGGCTTGAAGACGGCGGTGCTGACGCAAGTCCGCAAGCTCGAGGCGCAGCCCGGCGGCATCACCGAGTCGCAGCGGGCCGATCTCGCGGCCTCGACGCAGGCCGCCATCGTGGAGGTGCTGGTCAAGAAGGCGTTGCTGGCGCTGAAGGAGACCGGCCTGAAGCGCCTGGTCGTGGCAGGCGGCGTCGGCGCGAACAGGCGCTTGCGAGAGCAACTGGATGCAGCCTGCGAGAAGCGCCGCGTGCGCGTCCACTATCCCGAGCTGCACCTGTGCACGGACAACGGCGCCATGATCGCCCTCGCGGCGGGACTGCGTCTGCAGCGCGACATGGCGAACCTGACGCGCGATGGTGGCTTCGAGGTCAAGCCGCGCTGGGACCTGTCGCAACTCGCCAGCCCGGCGCAGCTGTGATGCGCTGGACGAGCAGGGCGGCGGTCGCGCTGACCGCTGCGATGTCTGCCGCTTTCGCGCTTGCCGCAGGTGTCGTGCTCGCTCAAGTGGCCCCGGCCGCCGCCGTCCCGACTGTCCCGGTGACGCCTGCCGCTCCGATCCGGCTCGCCTTGATCGAGGGGCTCTCCGGGCCGCTCGGCAACGGCGGCGAGGCTGTCTTCCGCAATCTCATCTGGGCGACCGAGCGCGTCAACGCGCGTGGTGGTGTGAAGCTGCCGGGCGGCGCGCGCCGTCTGGAGATCGTGCGCTTCGACAGCAAGGGCTCCGTCGAGGAGTCGCTGTCGATGCTGCGCGCGGCGACGGACCAGGGTATCCCGGTGGTCCTCCAGGGCAACAGCTCGGCCGTTGCGAGCGCGCTGATCGGCGCGCTCGACAAGCACAACACCCGTGAGCCCGACCGCCGCGCGTTGTTCCTCAACTATGCGGCCGTCGACCCTGCGCTGACCGGTGCGCAGTGCAGCTTCTGGCACTTCCGTTTTGACGCCCATACCGACATGCGGCTGGCTGCGCTGGTCGAGGTGATCGCCCAGGATCGGAATCTCAAGCGGCTCTACCTGATCGGGCAGGACTACAGCTTCGGCCAACACCTGCGAGAGCAGGCGAGGGCGATGCTGGCGCAGCGTCGTCCGGACCTGCAGATCGTCGGCGATGAACTCCACCCGCTCGGCCGCGTGAAGGACTTTCTTCCGTACGCGACGAAGATCCGCGCCAGTGGCGCCCAGGCCGTGCTCACCGGCAACTGGGGCAACGACCTGACGCTGCTGATCAAGGCGGCCAAGGACATCGGCCTCGATGCACGCTTCTACACGTTCTACGGCAACGCGCTGGGGGTGCCCGGCGTGCTGGGCGAGGCGGGCGTCGACCGCGTGCTGGCGGTGGCGGAGTGGCATCCGAACGTCGGCACCGTGGACTCGGAGCGCTTCTATGCGACCTTCCGCCAGCGCTTCCCGAAGCCGGAGCACGACTACCTCCATGCGCGCATGCAGCTGATGGTCGAGATGCTGGCCGCTGCGATGGAGAAGGCCGGCAGCACCGATCCGAAGGCGGTCGCGCTGGCGCTGGAAGGTTTGAGGCTCGATGGTCGGCCGCTCGGCGTGGCTCACCAGGGCTGGATGCGGCCGTCGGATCACCAGCTCCAGCAGCCGCTCTACGTCAGCGTCATGCGCCGCGCCGGCGAAGCCGGCACGCCCCACGACAACGAGGGGTCCGGCTACGGCTTCCGCACGCTGCGCTTCCTCGATGCGGCGCAGGCGGAACAGCCTTCCAGCTGCCGGATGAAGCGGCCCTACTGAAAGGTATGGTTTGCGGCTATACTCCCCGGCTGTCCTGTCAGGTTCATCCTGGCGACGGCAATCAGCACGACACGGGTCGGTTTCACCTGTGATCGCAAGTCCAACCTCGGAAACCGTCTGCGCACCTGACGCCTTCACTGGCCATGCCGGCGGACCTTCCGAATCATTCCGGAACAAGGAACGCATCATGTCCAGCTTCGACCAAAACAAGGCCGAGATCGTCAAGGCCAACGCGCGCAGCGCCAACGACACCGGCTCGCCGGAAGTGCAAGTCGCCCTGCTGACCGCGCGCATCAACGAGCTGACCCCCCACTTCAAGCTGCACGCCAAGGACCACCACGGCCGCCGCGGCCTGCTGAAGATGGTCAACGCGCGCAAGAGCCTGCTGTCCTACCTGAAGAAGAAGGACGCCGACCGCTACACCGCCCTGATCCAGAAGCTGGGTCTGCGCAAGTAATCGGCGCATGAAAGCAAAGAGCCTGATTGGTCTGACTCCAACAGGCTCTTTGTCGTTTCTGCGTGCCGTCGGCCGGAGTGTTCCGGCAGGCGGCCTGACCGGTCCGCGGACCGGTCGGACAACGGAGTTGAACTGACGTGGCGCCGATGTGTCATTCCAAAGCGTTTACCGGTGGCAGCCGGACAAGCAGCCGCTCTGGAATGGCATCCCGCCAAACCCAGTTTCACTCCCGGTCTCTGTGCCGCACCGCAAGCGGCGCATCCCTGAACTGAGGAGAACTCGAATGAGCATGTTCAACAAGGTCGTGAAGACCTTCCAATGGGGCCAACATCAAGTCGTGATGGAGACCGGCGAAATCGCCCGTCAGTCCTCCGGCGCCGTGCTGGTGAACATCGAGGACACCGTGGTGCTGGCGACCGTCGTCGCCAAGTCCTCCCCGAAGGCGGGCCAGGACTTCTTCCCGCTGACCGTCGACTACATCGAGAAGACCTACGCCGCCGGCAAGATCCCCGGCAGCTTCTTCAAGCGTGAAGGCCGCCCGAGCGAGCTCGAGACCCTGACCTCGCGCCTGATCGACCGCCCGATCCGCCCGCTGTTCCCGGAAGGCTTCTTCAACGAAGTCCAGGTCGTCGTCCACACGGTGTCGCTGAACCCTGAAGTCCAGGCCGACATCGCCGCCCTGATCGCCACCAGCGCTGCGCTGGCCATCTCCGGCATCCCGTTCAACGGCCCGATCGGCGCCGCCCGCGTGGGCTACGTCAACGGCGAGTACGTGCTGAACCCGGGCAAGACCCAACTGATCGACTCCAAGCTGGACCTGGTCGTCGCCGGCACCGAAGCCGCCGTGCTGATGGTCGAGTCCGAAGCCGACCAGCTGAGCGAAGACATCATGCTGGGCGCCGTGACCTTCGGTCACGACCAGGGCAAGGTCGCCATCGCCGCGATCAACGAACTGGTCCGCGACGCCGGCAAGCCGTCGTGGAACTGGGTCGCCCCGGCCAAGGACGAGGCCTTCATCGCCAAGGTCACCGCCCTGGCTGAGGAAGACCTGCGCGCCGCATACCAGATCCGTTCGAAGCAGGCCCGTACCGAGGCCTGCCGCAGCGCCTACTCGAAGGTCAAGGCCGCCCTGACCGCCGAAGGCACCGCCTTCGACGGCGTTGAAGTCGACGGCCTGCTGTTCGAGATCGAAGCCCGCATCGTCCGCGGCCAGATCCTGGCCGGCGAACCGCGCATCGACGGCCGCGACACCCGCACCGTCCGCGCCATCGAGATCCGCAACGGCGTGCTGCCGCGCGCCCACGGTTCGTCGTTGTTCACCCGCGGCGAAACGCAGGCGCTGGTCGCCGCGACGCTGGGCACCGACCGCGACGCGCAGACCATCGACGCGCTGGCCGGCGAGTACTCCGAGCGCTTCATGCTGCACTACAACATGCCCCCGTTCGCCACCGGCGAAACCGGTCGCGTGGGCAGCCCCAAGCGCCGCGAAATCGGCCACGGCCGTCTGGCCAAGCGCGCGCTCGTCGCCGTGCTGCCGACCAAGGAAGACTTCCCGTACTCGATCCGCGTGGTCTCGGAAATCACCGAGTCCAACGGCTCCTCGTCGATGGCTTCGGTCTGCGGCGGCTGCCTGTCGCTGCTGGACGCCGGCGTGCCGCTGAAGGCGCACGTCGCCGGCATCGCGATGGGTCTGATCAAGGACGCCAACCGCTTCGCCGTGCTGACCGACATCCTGGGCGATGAGGATCACCTGGGCGACATGGACTTCAAGGTGGCCGGCACGACCTCGGGCATCACCGCGCTGCAGATGGACATCAAGATCCAGGGCATCACCAAGGAAATCATGCAGGTCGCCCTGGCGCAAGCCAAGGAAGCCCGCCTGCACATCCTGGAAGCCATGGTCGGCGCGCAAGGCACGGCCAACGCCGAGATCTCGCAGTTCGCGCCCCGCCTGTACACGATGAAGATCAATCCGGAGAAGATCCGTGACGTGATCGGCAAGGGCGGCGCGACCATCCGCGCGCTGACCGAAGAGACCGGCACGCAGATCGACATCGGCGAAGACGGCACGATCACGATCGCGTCGACCGACGGCGCCAAGGCCGAGATCGCCAAGAAGCGCATCGCCGAGATCACCGCGGAAGCCGAGATCGGCAAGGTCTACGAAGGTGCGGTCACCA
Organism: Mitsuaria sp. MSU3D; assembly: GCF_056867975.1. Lineage (NCBI taxonomy): Bacteria > Pseudomonadati > Pseudomonadota > Betaproteobacteria > Burkholderiales > Sphaerotilaceae > Roseateles > Mitsuaria sp. MSU3D. The sequence continues at coordinate 1,133,716 of NZ_CP200314.1, forward strand.
AGATCCTGGACTTCGGCGCGCTGGTCAACATCCTGCCCGGCAAGGACGGCCTGCTGCACATCAGCCAGATCGCGCATCAGCGCGTCGAGAAGGTCACCGACTTCCTGAGCGAAGGCCAGATCGTCAAGGTCAAGGTGCTCGAGACCGACGAGAAGGGCCGCATCAAGCTGTCGATGAAGGCGCTGCTGGACCGCGATGCGGCCCCGGCCGCTCCGTTCCACGGCGAAGGCTCGGCCGAGTAATCGGCGAAGCAGCCCGGCAGCTCACGTCATGAAGGCCATCGCCATCACCCAACCCGGCGGACCGGAGGTCCTGCAGCTGATCGAGCGCGCCGACCCCGCCGCCGGGGCTGGCGAGTGCCTGATCCGCGTGCAGGCTTACGGCATCAACCGTCCGGACGTCCTGCAGCGCAAGGGTGCCTATCCGGCGCCGGCCGGTGCCAGCGATCTTCCAGGTCTGGAAGTCGCGGGCACGGTCGAGTCGGGGGATGTCCAGGCGCTGGCCGCCGCCGGCCTCCAGGTCGGCGACGCGGTCTGCGCGCTGGTGGCGGGTGGTGGTTATGCCGAGCTCTGCGTGGCGCCGGTGGCCCAGTGCCTGCCGGTGCCGAAGGGCTGGAGCATGGTCGAGGCGGCGAGCCTGCCGGAGACCTTCTTCACTGTCTGGAGCAACGTCTTCGAGCGTGCTCGCCTGCAGCCTGGCGAAAGCCTGCTGGTCCACGGCGGCGGCAGCGGCATCGGCGTGACGGCGATCCAGCTGGCGAAGGCGCTGGGCTCGACGGTGCTGGTCACCGTCGGCAACGCGGACAAGGCGAAGGCCTGCCTGGCGCTCGGCGCCGACGTCGCGATCAACTATCGCGACCAGGACTTCGTCGAGGAAGTGAAGACGGCGACGGACGGTCGCGGCGTCGACGTGATCCTGGACATGGTGGCCGGCAGCTATGTCGCCCGCAACGTGCAGTGCCTGGCCGACGACGGCCGTGCCGTGATCATCGCGGTGCAGGGCGGCGTGAAGGCGGAGTTCGATGCGGGTCAGGTCTTGCGCCGCCGTCTGACGATCACTGGCTCCACGCTGCGTCCGCGTCCGATCGCGTTCAAGGCGGGTATCGCTCGTGCCTTGCGCGAACGCGTATGGCCGCTGCTCGAGTCGCGGGCGATCTCGCCGGTGATCTTCAAGCAGTTGCCCGCGTCGGAAGCCGCCGCGGCGCATGCGCTGATGGAGTCGGGCGAGCACGTCGGCAAGATCGTGCTGAGCTGGTGAGCGGTCCGCTCATCCGCAGGATTTTTCGGATTCAAGGGAGTTGATCTGATGCGCAAGAAACTGGTGGTCGGCAACTGGAAGATGCACGGCACCCGTGCGTCCAACGCCGTGCTGCTGGCGGGCCTGAAGGAAGCGGGTCCGTGGAACGCCCAGGTCGCCGTGTGCGTGCCGTTCCCGTACATCACGGACACGGCGCTGGCGCTGACCGGCACGCAGGTCGCCTACGGCTCGCAGGACGTGTCCACGCACGAGCAGGGCGCCTACACCGGCGAGGTGTCGTCGGCCATGCTCGCGGATCTGGGTTGCCGCTACGCGATCGTCGGCCACTCGGAGCGCCGCGCGTACCACGCCGAGAGCGACCAGCTGGTGGCCGACAAGGCCAAGGCCGCGCTGGCGCATGGCGTCACGCCCATCGTCTGCGTCGGCGAAACGCTGGCCGAGCGCGAGGCGGGTCGCACCGAGGAAGTCGTCAAGCGCCAGCTCGCGGCGGTCATCCACACGCTGACGCACTGCATCGGCGAGATCGTGGTGGCCTACGAGCCGGTGTGGGCGATCGGCACCGGCCTGACGGCCACGCCGGAGCAGGCCCAGCAGGTCCACGCGCTGCTGCGCCAGCAACTGCGCGCGGCCACGCAGAAGGCCGATCAGATGCAGATCCTGTACGGCGGCAGCGTCAAGCCCGACAACGCCCCCCAACTGTTTGCGCAGCCGGACATCGACGGCGGCCTCATCGGAGGCGCCGCGCTGAAGGCGGCCGATTTCGCGGCGATCTGCCGCGCTGCCGGCTGATGCCCGGCGTTCAAGGTTCCTGGAGAAAATAGCAATGCAAGTGATGATGAATCTGGTGCTGGTGCTGCAACTGCTCGCAGCGCTGGCGATGATCGGCCTGGTGCTGGTGCAGCACGGCAAGGGCGCCGACATGGGCGCGTCGTTCGGCAGCGGTGCCTCGGGCTCGCTGTTCGGCGCCACCGGCAGCGCGAACTTCCTGTCGCGCTCGACGGCCGTCGCGGCGACCATCTTCTTCGTGTCGACGCTGGCGCTGGCCTACATGGGCAGCCATCGCGACGGCGGCATCGGTTCCGGTCCGTCGGCGGGCGAGCAACTGCTCGAACGCGCCGCCGTGCCGTCCGCGCCGGCCTCGGCCGCGGTGCTGCCTGGCGCGTCGATCGCTCCGCAAGCGGCGCCGTCGGCTGCCGCATCCGGCGCCTCGAACTGACAGAGGTGGGCGGCAAGCGCAAGCACCTCGACAAAATTGCTTTGGTTTCCTTTTGGGGCTCAGAAAGCACTATAGAATTCGAGGCTGTCTGAAACGCGAGCCGTCAAGACAAGGTCACTGAAAGGTGACGACAAGCCGACGTGGTGAAATTGGTAGACACGCTATCTTGAGGGGGTAGTGGCGAAAGCTGTGCGAGTTCGAGTCTCGCCGTCGGCACCAGAATAAATCGGCCTGCCATGGTCTTCGCGATCTAGCCGGAAAGCCGGATCGAAGGTGATCAAGCAGGTCGTAGGACTCAGGAAATCCCAGCGCACATCCCGTGTGCGAATTTCCGGAGGACAAGGCGGGCGCGGTCCGTGAGCGATTGGATAATCGCTGGCGGCGCGCCCGTTGCTTTTGCCGAATCGTTGGTCGGCCCTGGCCCGCCAATCTTCGGTGACACGTCGGGAATTGGTTTTCCCGGCCATAAAACGAGAGCAAGTCGTGAGCCTGGAACAATACCTGCCCGTCATCCTTTTCATCCTGGTCGGTTGCGGAGTGGGTATCGCCCCGCAAGTACTGGGCTTCCTGGCGGGCCCGCGTCGCCCTGACGCGGCAAAGAACAGCCCCTACGAATGCGGCTTCGAGGCCTTCGAGGACGCGCGCATGAAGTTCGACGTGCGCTACTACCTCGTCGCCATCCTCTTCATCCTCTTCGATCTGGAAATCGCCTTCCTGTTCCCGTGGGCCGTCTCGCTGCGCGAGATCGGACCGGCAGGCTTCTGGGCGATGATGCTCTTCCTCGGCATCCTGGTGGTGGGCTTCGCCTACGAATGGAAGAAGGGCGCGCTCGACTGGGAGTGACGACCCGATGGGCGGATCCGCGATGACGCGCCGGATCCGTGAATGCTTCAGGACACGGCGCCCGTTTCGGGCGCGTGTCCGTTAGGGAAGGGCGACGCGTCAACGCGGCGTTAATGCAACGTCCGCAGTCACGAAGTTCCTTCTCCGCTGATCTCGAAAGATGGGAATTCGATATGGGTAACGAAGGCGTAATGAAGGAAGGCTTCATGACCACCCAGCTGGACAAGCTGGTGAACTGGTCCAAGACCGGTTCGTTGTGGCCGATGACCTTCGGTCTTGCCTGCTGCGCGGTCGAGATGATGCACGCGGGCGCCGCCCGCTACGACATCGACCGCTTCGGCATGCTGTTCCGTCCCAGCCCGCGCCAGTCCGACCTGATGATCGTGGCCGGCACGCTGTGCAACAAGATGGCGCCGGCGCTGCGCAAGGTCTACGACCAGATGGCCGAGCCGCGCTGGGTGCTCTCGATGGGCAGCTGCGCGAACGGCGGCGGCTACTACCACTACAGCTATTCGGTCGTGCGGGGCTGTGACCGCATCGTCCCGGTCGACGTCTATGTCCCGGGCTGTCCGCCGACCGCCGAGGCGCTGCTCTACGGCATCCTGCAGCTGCAGGCCAAGATCCGCCGCGAGAACACCATCGCTCGCTGAGCAGAAGCAGGCAGACCCCCATGACCATCAAACTCGACACCCTGCAGGCGGCCCTGCACAGCGTGCTGGGCGACCAGATCGTCGCGTTCAAGCGCGAGCTGGGTGAAATCACGATCACCGTCGCGGCCAAGGACTACTTCAACGTCGCCAAGCTGCTGCGCGACCACTCCGAGCTTCGCTTCGAGCAGCTGATCGACCTGTGCGGCGTGGACTACTCCGCCTACAAGGACGGCGCCTACGAAGGCGCGCGTTTCGCCGTCGTCACCCACCTGCTGTCGATCAACAAGAACTGGCGCCTGCGCCTGAAGGTCTTCGCGCCGGAGGACGACTTCCCGTCCGTCGCCGCCGTGACCCCGATCTGGAACGCCGCCAACTGGTTCGAGCGCGAAGCGTTCGACCTGTACGGGATCATCTTCGAAGGCCACGAGGACCTGCGCCGCATCCTGACCGACTACGGTTTCATCGGCCACCCGATGCGCAAGGACTTCCCGGTGACGGGCCATGTCGAGATGCGCTACGACCCCGAACAGAAGCGCGTGATCTACCAGCCGGTCACCATCGAGCCGCGCGAGATCACGCCGCGCGTGATCCGCGAAGACAACTACGGGGGCCTGTGAGCATGCCAGCCGAAATCAAGAACTACACCCTGAACTTCGGCCCGCAGCATCCGGCCGCGCACGGCGTGCTGCGCCTGGTGCTGGAGCTGGACGGGGAAGTCATCCAGCGCGCCGATCCGCACATCGGCCTGCTGCACCGCGCCACCGAGAAGCTGGCCGAGACCAAGACCTTCATCCAGTCGCTGCCCTACATGGACCGCCTCGACTACGTGTCGATGATGTCCAACGAGCACGCGTACTGCCTGGCCATCGAGAAGATGCTCGGCCTGGAAGTGCCGGAGCGCGCGCAGTACATCCGCGTGATGTTCGGCGAGCTGACCCGCATCCTGAACCACCTGCTCTGGCTGGGCGCGCACGGCATCGACTGCGGCGCGATGAACATCCTCATCTACTGCTTCCGCGAGCGTGAGGACATCTTCGACATGTACGAGGCGGTCTCGGGCGCGCGCATGCACGCGGCCTACTTCCGTCCGGGCGGCGTGTACCGCGACCTGCCGGACTCGATGCCGCAGTACAAGGTCAGCAAGATCAAGAACCAGAAGGCGATCGACAAGCTCAACGAGAACCGCCAGGGCTCGCTGCTCGATTTCATCGAGGACTTCTGCGCCCGCTTCCCGGCCAACGTCGACGACTACGAGACGCTGCTGACCGACAACCGCATCTGGAAGCAGCGCACCGTGGGCATCGGCGTCGTCACGCCCGAGCGCGCGCTGAACCTGGGCCTGACCGGCCCGATGCTGCGCGGCTCCGGCATCGCGTGGGACACGCGCAAGACGCAGCCCTACGACGTCTATGGCCGCATGGACTTCGACATCCCGGTCGGCACCAACGGCGACACCTACGACCGCTACTGCGTGCGCGTCGAGGAGATGCGCCAGTCCAACCGCATCGTCCAGCAGTGCGTGAAGTGGCTGAAGGCCAACCCGGGCCCGGTCATCACCGACAACCACAAGGTGGCGCCGCCCAGCCGCGTGGCGATGAAGACCAGCATGGAAGAGCTGATCCACCACTTCAAGCTGTTCACCGAAGGTTTCCGCGTCCCCGAGGGCGAGGCCTACGCCTCGGTCGAGCACCCGAAGGGCGAGTTCGGCATCTACCTGATCAGCGACGGCGCCAACAAGCCGTACCGCCTGAAGATCCGCGCGCCGGGTTATTCGCACCTGGCCGCGCTGGACGAGATGGCCCGCGGACACATGATTGCCGACGCGGTGGCCGTGATCGGCACGATGGACATCGTGTTCGGTGAAATTGACCGTTGAGTGGTGACCGCATGAGCAGCACTGAAATTGTGAGCACCGGGTTCGTGTTGAGCGAGGCCACCGCGGCCCGCTTCGCGCGCGAAGTCGCCAAGTACCCGGCCGAGCAGGCGCAGTCGGCCGTCATGGCCTGCCTGTCCATCGTCCAGCAGGAGCAGGGCTTCGTGTCCCGCGAGGCCGAGGACGCGATCGCGCAGTACCTGGGCATGCCGGCGATCGCCGTCTACGAGGTCACGACCTTCTACAACATGTACAACCAGCGCAAGCTGGGCCTGTTCAAGCTGAACGTCTGCACCAACCTGCCGTGCCAGCTGCGCGACGGCCAGAAGGCGCTGGACCACCTGTGCAAGAAGCTGGGCGTCGAGGCCGGCGGCACGACCGCCGACGGCGTCTTCACCGTGCAGCAGAGCGAGTGCCTGGGCGCCTGCGCCGACTCGCCGGTGATGCTGGTGAACGATCGCCAGATGCTCAGCTTCATGAGCGCCGAACGTCTCGATGAGCTGGTGGATGCGCTCAGAGCGCACCATGGCCAGCAATCTGTGGCCAACAAGAACTGAGGGACCTGCACGATGACCAACATCGCGAACATCGACCTCTCGAAGTGGCAGGCCACGGGTGCCGAGACCTGCTTCCACGACCGCAACATCACCCCGCAGATCTACGCGGGCCTCGATGGCAAGAACTGGTCGCTGAAGGACTACGAAGCGCGCGGCGGCTACCAGGCCCTGCGCAAGATCCTCGCCCAGGGCGAGGGTCAGGGCATGACCTCCGACCAGGTCATCGCGGAAGTGAAGGCCTCCGGCCTGCGCGGCCGCGGCGGCGCGGGTTTCCCGACCGGCCTGAAGTGGAGCTTCATGCCGCGCCAGTTCCCGGGCGCGAAGTACCTGGTCTGCAACAGCGACGAGGGCGAGCCGGGTACCTGCAAGGACCGCGACATCCTCATGTACAACCCGCACATCGTCATCGAAGGCATGGCGATCGCGGCGTACGCGATGGGCATCAAGGTCGGCTACAACTACATCCACGGCGAGATCTTCGAGGTGTACGAACGCTTCGAAGCCGCGCTGGAAGAGGCCCGCGCGGCCGGCCTGCTGGGCGACAACATCCTGGGCAGCAACTTCAGCTTCCAGCTGCACGGCCACCACGGCTTCGGCGCCTACATCTGCGGCGAGGAAACCGCGCTGCTGGAATCGCTCGAAGGCAAGAAGGGCCAGCCCCGCTTCAAGCCGCCGTTCCCGGCCTCGTTCGGCCTGTACGGCAAGCCGACGACCATCAACAACACCGAGACCTTCGCGGCGGTGCCCTGGATCATCCGCAACGGCGGCCAGGCCTACCTCGAGGTCGGCAAGCCCAACAACGGCGGCACCAAGATCTTCTCGATCTCCGGCGACGTCGAGCGTCCCGGCAACTACGAGATCCCGCTGGGCACCTCGTTCGAGAAGCTGCTCGAACTCGCCGGCGGCATGCGCGGCGGCCGCAAGCTCAAGGCGGTCATCCCCGGCGGTTCGTCCGCCCCGGTGCTGCCGGCCGACGTCATGATGCAGTGCACGATGGACTATGACTCCATCGCCAAGGCCGGCTCGATGCTGGGTTCGGGCGCCGTCATCGTGATGGACGAGACCCGTTGCATGGTGACCAGCCTGCTGCGCCTGTCCTACTTCTACGCGCACGAGTCCTGCGGCCAGTGCACCCCCTGCCGCGAAGGCACGGGCTGGATGCACCGCGTGATCGAGCGCATCGCCCACGGCAAGGGCCGCGTCGAGGACATCGACCTGCTGAACTCCGTGGCCGACAACATCCAGGGCCGCACCATCTGCGCGCTGGGCGACGCCGCGGCGATGCCGGTGCGCGCGATGCTCAAGCACTTCAAGGGTGAGTTCATCGCGATGATCGAACAGGCCCAGCAGAACAAGGCGCCTGCCGCGTCGTCCCCGTCCGCCACGGCGAAGTCGCCGGCGCACGCCTGATCGGAGCCGCTGAGAAGAACTATGGTTGAAATCGAACTCGACGGCCAGAAGGTCGAAGTGCCCGAAGGCAGCATGGTGATGCATGCCGCCGAGAAGGCCGGCACCTACATCCCGCACTTCTGCTATCACAAGAAGCTGAGCATCGCGGCCAACTGCCGCATGTGCCTGGTGGACGTGGAGAAGGCGCCCAAGCCGCTGCCCGCCTGCGCGACGCCGGTGACGCAGGGCATGATCGTCCGCACCAAGAGCGAGAAAGCCATCAAGGCCCAGCAGGGCGTGATGGAGTTCCTGCTGATCAATCACCCGCTGGACTGCCCGATCTGCGACCAGGGCGGCGAATGCCAGCTGCAGGATCTGGCCGTCGGTTACGGCTCTAGCGCCTCGCGCTACTCGGAAGAGAAGCGCGTGGTGTTCCACAAGAACGTCGGCCCGCTGATCTCGATGGAAGAGATGAGCCGCTGCATCCACTGCACGCGCTGCGTCCGCTTCGGCCAGGAGATCTCCGGCGTGATGGAGCTGGGCATGGCGCACCGCGGCGAGCACAGCGAGATCCAGACCTTCGTCGGCCGCACCGTGGACTCGGAGCTGTCGGGCAACATGATCGACATCTGCCCGGTCGGCGCGCTGACCAGCAAGCCCTTCCGCTACAGCGCCCGCACCTGGGAACTGTCGCGTCGCAAGAGCGTCAGCCCGCATGACTCGACCGGCGCGAACCTGATCGTCCAGGTCAAGAACAACGAAGTGATGCGCGTCGTCCCGCTGGAGAACGAAGCCGTCAACGAGTGCTGGATCGCCGACCGCGACCGCTTCTCCTACGAAGCGCTGAACGGCGACGAACGCCTGACCACGCCGATGCTCAAGCAGGGCGGCGAGTGGAAGTCGGTCGACTGGACCACCGCGCTGGAATACGTCGCCAACGGCCTGAAGCAGGTCAAGACGGAGAAGGGCGGCGCGTCCATCGCCGCGCTGGGCTCCGAGCACAGCACCGTCGAGGAACTGCACCTGCTGGCGCAACTGGTGCGCGGCCTGGGCAGCGAGAACATCGACACGCAGCTGCGCGTCGTCGACCCGGCGCTGCGCGCCGCGGACGGCAAGGCGCTGTGGCTCGGCACCTCGATCGCATCGCTGTCGCAACTGGACCGGGCCTTCGTCGTCGGCTCGTCGCTGCGCAAGGACCACCCGCTGTTCGCGCAACGCCTGCGCCAGGCCGCCCGCCGCGGCGCGCAGATCGCGTCGCTGGCCGGCTCGGTCGAAGACTGGAAGATGCCGGTCGCTGCCGCGATCACCGCGGCGCCGTCGGCCTGGGTCGCTGAACTGGCCAACGTCGCCGCCGCCATCGGCGCCGCCAAGGGCGTGAGCGCGCCGGTGCAAGGCAACGCGACCGACGCCGCCAAGGCGATCGCCGACACGCTGCTGTCGGGCGAGCGCAAGGCCGTGCTGATCGGCAACGCCGCGATCCAGCATCCGCAGGCCGCGACGCTGCTGTCGCTGGCGAACTGGATCGGCGAGCAGACCGGCGCCACCGTCGGCGTGCTGTCGGCCGCGGCGAACAGCGTCGGCGCGCAACTCGTCAATGCCCGTCCGGGGCAGGGCGGTCGCACGGCGGCCCAACTGCTGAACGACCAGCCGGCCAAGGCCCTGCTGCTGCTCAACACCGACCCGGTGCTGGACGGCGCGAACGCCGCCGCCGCCGCCAAGGCCGTCAACGCGGCCGAGATGGTCGTCGTGCTGACGCCGTTCAAGACCGGCCCGGTGGTCGAGTTCGCCGACGTGCTGCTGCCGACGGCGCCGTTCACCGAGACCTCGGGCAGCTTCGTCAACGCGGAAGGTCGCCTGCAGAGCTTCGTCGGCGTGGCCAAGGCCCGCGGCGAGACCCGTCCGGGTTGGAAGATCCTGCGCGTGCTGGGCAACCTGCTGAGCCTGCAAGGCTTCGACTTCGACAGCTCCGAGCAGGTCCGCACCGCGGCCCTGGGCTCGTCGCTGGACCTGGCGAACCGCCTGGGCAACACCGTGTCGGCCCAATCCGCCGCAGCCGCGCCGGTGCAAGGCCTGGAACGCCTGACGACGGTGCCGATCTACGCGACCGACGCCCTGGTGCGCCGCGCCACCTCGCTGCAGCTGACCCGCGACGGCCGTGACGCGGCGATCGCCTCGCTGCCGCAGGCGCTGTGGACCGAACTCGGCCTGACCGAGCAGGGTGCGCAGGTGCGCGTGACGCAGAACGGCGGCGAGGCCGTGCTGGCCGCGCAGCTGGACGCATCGCTGCCCGCGACCGTGGTGCGCATCCCCGCCGGCATCCCCGAGACCGCCGCACTGGGCGCGTTCACCGGCGCGATCGCCGTGACCAAGGCCTGAGGACGAGACGACGATGGAAAACTTCTATAACGCCGGCGCCTCGCTGCTGGGAGGTGTGGTCTGGCCGGTGGTCTGGAGCGTGCTCAAGATCATCGCCGTGCTGCTGCCGCTGCTGGGCTGCGTCGCCTACCTGACGCTGTGGGAACGCAAGGCCATCGGCTGGTCGCAGATCCGTCCGGGTCCGAACCGTGTCGGTCCGCTGGGCCTGCTGACCCCGATCGCCGACGCCGTGAAACTGATCTTCAAGGAGATCATCGTCCCGAGCGCCGCGAACAAGGGCCTGTTCTTCCTCGGCCCGATCATGACGATCATGCCGGCGCTGGCCGCCTGGGCGGTCGTGCCCTTCGGCCCGGGCGTCGCGATCGCCGACGTCAACGCCGGCCTGCTGTTCCTGATGGCCATCACCTCGCTCGAGGTCTACGGCGTGATCATCGCGGGCTGGGCCTCGAACTCGAAGTACGCCTTCCTGGGCGCGTTGCGCGCCTCGGCACAGATGGTCTCCTACGAGATCGCGATGGGCTTCTGCCTGGTCGTCGTGCTGATGGTGACCGGCTCGATGAACGTCAGTGCCATCGTGACCAGCCAGGAGCAGGGCTGGTTCGCGTCGCACGGCGTGAACATCCTGTCCTGGAACTGGCTGCCGCTGCTGCCGATCTTCCTGGTGTACTTCATCTCCGGCCTGGCCGAGACGAACCGCCACCCGTTCGACGTCGTCGAAGGCGAATCGGAAATCGTGGCCGGTCACATGATCGAGTACTCGGGCATGTCGTTCGCGATGTTCTTCCTGGCCGAGTACGCCAACATGATCCTGGTGTCGGCCCTGGCGGTGCTGATGTTCCTGGGCGGCTGGTCGGCCCCGATCTCGTGGTCGCTGCTGGGCATGGACACGCCCGCGTGGATCCAGCACTCGATGGCGTTCTGGAACTGGTTCTGGCTGTTCGCCAAGACCTTCTTCGTCGTGACCTGCTTCCTGTGGGTGCGCGCGACCTTCCCGCGCTACCGCTATGACCAGATCATGCGTCTGGGCTGGAAGATCTTCATTCCGGTCACCCTGGTGTGGCTCGTCGTGGTGGGTCTGTGGATCCAGTCGCCGTTCAATATCTGGAAGTAATCCGAGGTATCCGCTGTGATCAAGGACCTAGTCAAGAGCTTCATGCTCACCGAGCTGCTGAAGGGCATGGCCCTCACCGGCCGGCATTTCCTCTCGAAGAACATCACGGTGCAGTTCCCGGAAGAGAAGACCCCGCTGTCTCCTCGCTTCCGCGGTCTGCACGCGCTGCGCCGGTACGAGAACGGTGAAGAGCGCTGCATCGCCTGCAAGCTGTGCGAGGCCGTGTGCCCCGCCATGGCGATCACGATCGAATCGGAGGTGCGCGCGGACGGCTCTCGCCGCACGACGCGCTACGACATCGACCTGACCAAGTGCATCTTCTGCGGCTTCTGCGAAGAGAGCTGCCCGGTCGACTCGATCGTCGAGACCGACATCTTCGAATACCACGGCGAGAAGCGCGGCGACCTGTACTTCACCAAGGAGATGCTCCTGGCGGTGGGGGACCGGTACGAGCCGCAGATCGCAGCCAGCAAGGAGGCCGACGCCAAGTACCGCTGACCGGTCCGGCGGTCGTCTTCACCGCGCCGCGAGGCGAGGGGAGAGGACCGCGACCGGCGGCCTGCTTGCAGGACATCGCATGGATATCACTACCGCGCTCTTCTACGTTTTCTCGTTCGTACTGCTGGCCTCCGCGGTCCGTGTCATCACGGCCAAGAGCACCGTGCACTCGGCCCTGTTCCTGATCCTGTCCTTCTTCAGCGCCTCCTGTCTGTGGATGCTGCTGAAGGCGGAGTTCCTGGCCATCACGCTGGTGCTGGTCTACATCGGCGCCGTGATGGTGCTGTTCCTGTTCGTCGTGATGATGCTGGACTTCGAGTCCACCGCCGTGCGCGAGAGCATCTGGAAGCACCTGCCGGTGGCCAGCCTCGTCGGCGCGGTCATCGCGCTGGAGATCGCGGCCGTGCTGATGGGCGGCTTCCGCGGCGTCGAGAACGCCCCGGAGATCCCCAACATGGCGCAGCTGGGCAACACCAAGCTGCTGGGCATCGAGATCTACACCAACTACCTGTTCCCGGTGCAGATCGCCGCGGTGCTGCTGCTGGTGGGGATCATCGCGGCGATCGCGCTGACGCTGCGCGGCCGCAAGGACTCGCGCCACCAGGACGCGTCGCAGCAGGTGCGCGTGAAGAAGGCGGACCGCCTGCGCATCGTCAAGGTCGCCCCGACCGTCGAAGCGCCGTCGCTGCCGGCGGCTGACAAGAACGAAGGAGCCGCGTGATGGGTGCGCTGAGCCTGAACCATTTCCTGATCCTGGGCGCGTTCCTGTTCGCGCTGTCGGTGATCGGCATCTTCCTGAACCGCAAGAACCTGATCGTGCTGCTGATGGCCATCGAGCTGATGCTGCTGGCGGTCAACATGAACTTCGTGGCGTTCTCGCACTACCTGGGCGACATGGCCGGCCAGGTGTTCGTGTTCTTCATCCTCACCGTGGCGGCCGCCGAGTCGGCGATCGGCCTGGCGATCCTGGTCGTGCTGTTCCGCAACCGCAGCAGCATCGACGTGGAAGAGCTGGACGCCCTGAAGGGCTGACGAGCGTCAGGAAGCGAGAAAAACAATGTCTGCAACACTCTCTCAGAACATGCTGCTGGCGGTGCCCCTGGCGCCGTTGGCCGGCGCCATCGTGGCGGGCCTGTTCGGCAAGCAGGTGGGCCGCCGCGGCGCCCACGTGGTGACCATCCTCGGCGTGCTGGTGGCGCTGATCATCTCCGTGATGACGCTCAACGCCGTGCTCGACGGCGCGCGCTTCAACCAGACCGTCTACGAGTGGATGGTGCTGGGCGGCCTGAAGATGGAAGTCGGCTTCATGATCGACGGCCTGTCCGCGATGATGATGTGCGTGGTGACCTTCGTCTCGCTGATGGTGCACATCTACACCATCGGCTACATGGAGGAAGACCCCGGCTACCAGCGCTTCTTCAGCTACATCTCGTTGTTCACCTTCAGCATGCTGATGCTGGTGATGTCCAACAACATGCTGCAGCTGTTCTTCGGCTGGGAAGCGGTGGGCCTGGTGTCCTACCTGCTGATCGGCTTCTGGTACACGAAGCCGACGGCGATCTTCGCCAACATGAAGGCCTTCCTGGTGAACCGGGTCGGCGACTTCGGCTTCATCCTGGGCATCGGCCTGCTGGTCGCCTACGGCGGCTCGCTGAACTACACCGAGACCTTCGCCAAGTCGGCGGAACTGGCCAAGATCGGCTTCGCGAATCCCTTCGGCGCCGAGCCGTGGATGATGCTGAGCGTGGCCTGCATCTGCCTGTTCATCGGCGCGATGGGCAAGTCGGCGCAGTTCCCGCTGCACGTGTGGCTGCCGGACTCGATGGAAGGCCCGACCCCGATCTCGGCGCTGATCCACGCGGCGACGATGGTGACGGCCGGCATCTTCATGGTGTCGCGCTTCAGCCCGCTGTTCGAGCTGTCCGACACGGCGCTGAGCTTCGTGCTGGTGATCGGCTCGATCACGGCGCTGTTCATGGGCTTCCTGGGCATCATCCAGAACGACATCAAGCGCGTCGTCGCGTACTCCACGCTCTCGCAGCTGGGCTACATGACGGTGGCGCTGGGCGCCTCGGCCTACTCGGTGGCGGTGTTCCACCTGATGACGCACGCGTTCTTCAAGGCGCTGCTGTTCCTCGGCGCGGGCTCCGTGATCATCGGCATGCACCATGACCAGGACATCCGCAACATGGGCGGCCTGCGCAAGTACATGAAGGTGACCTGGATCACCTCGCTGCTGGGCTCGCTGGCGCTGATCGGCACGCCGTTCTTCTCGGGCTTCTACTCGAAGGACTCGATCATCGAGGCGGTCCACGCCTCGCACCTGCCGGGCGCGGGCTTCGCCTACGTCGCGGTGGTGGCCGGCGTCTTCGTGACGGCGTTCTACAGCTTCCGGATGTACTTCCTGGTCTTCCACGGCAAGGAGAACTTCCACCACAAGCCGTTCCCGGGCGAGCACGACCACCACGATGATCATGACGATCACCATGGCGACGCGCACGACCACACGCCGCATGAGTCGAAGTGGGTGGTGACGGTGCCGCTGGTGCTGCTGGCGATCCCGTCGGTGCTGATCGGCTTCTTCACGATCAAGCCGATGCTGCACGGCGACTTCTTCAAGGACTCGATCTTCGTGAACCACGAGGTCCATCACGCGATGACCGAACTGGGCGAGGAGTTCCACGGCGCCGTCGCGATGGCGGTGCACAGCCTGCAGACGCTGCCGCTGTGGCTGGCGATCGCCGGCGTGGCCGTGGCCTACTGGTTCTACATGATCAGCCCGGCGATCCCGGCCGCGATCGCGCGCATCTTCCGCCCGATCGTGACGATCCTCGAGAACAAGTACTACATGGACTGGTTCAACGAGAACGTGCTGGCCCGCGGCGCGCGCGCGCTCGGATCCGGCCTGTGGAAGGGCGGCGACCAGGGCGTCATCGACGGCGTGCTGATCAACGGCTCGGCGCGCACGGTGGGCGGCGTCGCCGGCCTGGTGCGGCTGATCCAGACCGGCCACCTGTACTGGTACGCGCTGGTGATGATCCTGGGTGTCGTGGGTCTGATGACCTGGCAGCTGTGGCCTTACATGGGGCCCCAATTCAAGGCCCTGTTCGGCCTCTGACGCGGGCGGAGAATAAGAATGTTGCTAAGTCTCTCCATTTGGCTGCCCATCGTCTGCGGTGGCCTGCTGCTCGCGCTCGGGCGCGACAACAATGCCGGCGCGGTGCGCTGGATGGCGCTGGTCGCGGCGGTCGCGTCCTTCCTGGTGACGCTGCCGCTGATCAGCGGCTTCGACAACTCGACGGCGGCGATGCAGTTCGTCGAGGTCGCGACCTGGATCCCGCGCTTCAACATCCACTACCACCTGGGCGTGGACGGCATCTCGATGTGGTTCGTCCCGCTGACGGCCTTCATCTCGATCATCGTGGTGATCGCGGCCTGGGAAGTGATCGACACGCGGGTGCACCAGTACATGGGCGCCTTCCTGATCCTGTCGGGCCTGATGATCGGCGTGTTCTGCGCGCTCGACGGCATGCTGTTCTACGTGTTCTTCGAGGCCACGCTGATCCCGATGTACATCATCATCGGCGTCTGGGGCGGACCTCGTCGCGTGTACGCGGCCTTCAAGTTCTTCCTGTACACGCTGGCCGGCTCGCTGCTGATGCTGATCGCGCTGCTGTACCTGTACAGCCAGTCGGGCAGCTTCGAGATCCTGCTGTGGCACAAGCTGCCGCTGGGGATGCCGGCGCAGACCCTGCTGTTCTTCGCCTTCTTCGCGGCCTTCGCGGTGAAGGTGCCGATGTGGCCGGTGCACACGTGGTTGCCGGACGCCCACGTGGAGGCGCCGACCGGCGGCTCGGTGGTCCTGGCGGCCATCATGCTGAAGCTGGGCGCCTACGGCTTCCTGCGCTTCTCGCTGCCGATCGCGCCGGACGCCGCGCGTCACTACGACTGGTTCATCATCGGCCTGTCGCTGATCGCCGTGATCTACATCGGCCTGGTGGCCATGGTCCAGCGCGACATGAAGAAGCTGGTGGCTTACTCGTCGGTGGCCCACATGGGCTTCGTGACGCTGGGCTTCTTCATCTTCAACGAGCTGGGCGTCGCCGGCGGCCTGGTGCAGATGATCTCGCACGGCTTCGTGTCGGGCGCGATGTTCCTGTGCATCGGCGTCCTGTACGACCGCGTGCATTCGCGTGAGATCGCCGACTACGGCGGCGTCGTCAACACGATGCCCAAGTTCGCGGCGCTGGCGGTGTTCTTCGGCATGGCCAACTGCGGCCTGCCGGCGACGGCCGGTTTCGTGGGCGAGTGGATGGTGATCCTGGGCGCCGTCGGCCACAACTTCTGGATCGGCCTGCTGGCGGCCACGGCGCTGATCTTCGGCGCGGCCTACACGCTGTGGATGATCAAGCGCGTCTACTTCGGCGCGGTGACCAACGACAACGTCCGCAACCTGACCGACATCAACGGCCGCGAGTTCCTGATGCTGGGCGTGCTGGCGATCGCGACGCTCTACATGGGCGTGTACCCGAAGCCGTTCACCGACGTGATGCATCAGTCCGTCGACGCGCTGCTCAAGCACGTCGCGGTGTCCAAGATCCAATAAGGGCCCAACACAATGAACGACATGAACTGGGTCGCGGTCTATCCCGAAATCCTGTTGCTGGCGCTGGCCTGCGTGGTCGCGCTGGTGGACCTGTTCGTCACCGACGCGCGCCGCACGACGACCTACTGGCTGACGCAGCTCAGCCTGGCGGTGGTCGGCGTGATGCACTTCGCCGCGATGGGCGACGTGCCCACCGAGACGATGCAGGGCATGCTGGTCGTCGACCCGCTCAGCCACCTGCTGAGCGGCGTCAGCGCCATCGCGCTGATCGTCACGCTGGTCTACGCGCGTCCGTACGCCGAGTCGCGCGACATCCTCAAGGGCGAGCTGTTCACGCTGAGCCTGCTGGTGCTGCTGGGCGTCAACGTGATGGTGGCGGCCAACAACTTCCTGACCACCTACCTGGGTCTGGAACTGATGAGCCTGTCGCTGTACGCGCTGACGGCGCTGCGTCGCGATCACACGATCTCGACCGAAGCCGCGATGAAGTACTTCGTGCTGGGCGCGCTGGCCTCGGGCTTCCTGCTGTACGGCCTGTCGATGATGTACGGCGCCACGGGCTCGCTCTCGATCCCGCGCGTGTTCGAGGTCATCTCCACCGGCACCGTCAACAAGGGCGTGCTGGTGCTGGGCGTGGTCTTCGTCGTCGCCGGCCTGGGCTTCAAGCTGGGTGCCGCGCCTTTCCACATGTGGGTGCCGGACGTCTACCAGGGCGCGCCGACGGCCGCGACGCTGCTGATCGGCGGCGCGCCCAAGCTGGCCGCGCTGGGCATGACGCTGCGTCTGCTGGTGGAAGGCATGCTGCCGCTGGCGACCGACTGGCAGCAGATGATGCTGGTGATGGCGGTGGCCTCGCTGGTCGTGGGCAACCTGGCGGCGATCGCGCAGAGCAACCTGAAGCGGATGCTGGCGTACTCGACGATCTCGCAGATGGGCTTCGTCGTGCTGGGCCTGGCTTCGGGCGTGGTGAACGGCCAGCCGGACCTGCATGCGCTGAACGCCTACAGCTCGGCGATGTTCTACGCGATCACCTACGTGCTGACGACGCTGGGCAGCTTCGGCCTGATCATGCTGCTGGCGCGCCAGGGCTTCGAGTCCGAGCAGATCAGCGATCTGGCCGGCCTGTTCAAGCGCAGCCCGTGGTACGCCTTCGTGATGGCGATCTACATGTTCTCGCTGGCCGGCATCCCGCCGATGGTGGGCTTCTACGGCAAGCTGGCCGTGCTGCAGGCGATGGTCACGACGGGCCAGTCGCTCTACATCTGGCTGGCCGTGATCGCGGTGCTGCTGTCGCTGGTGGGCGCGTTCTACTACCTGCGTGTCGTGAAGGTCATGTTCTTCGATGAACCGACCGACCACAGCCCGCTGAGCGCCCCCGCGGACGCCCGCGTGGTGATGTCGCTGAACGGCGCCGCGGTGCTGGTGCTGGGCCTGGTGCCGAGCGGCCTGCTGGCACTGTGCAGCCAGGCCGTCACGCGCGCGCTGGCGCACTGATCGCCGGCGACGGCGGGCGGAAACGGCAGCGGCCGACGACGGGATACGGAGCACGATCATGGATCAAGGCGTTTCTGTCTGGATGGTGCTGGTGGTCGCGCTTGTCGCGGCCAACCTGCCTTACCTGAGTTCGCGCATCCTGCTGGTGGGGCCGCGTCGCGATCCCAAGGCCGGCGGCTGGCGCCTGCTGGAGCTTTTCCTGCTCGCGCTGGTGACGCTGGCCGTGGGCTTCGGCCTCGAGTCGCAGCAGGGCCAGCGTTTCCCGCAGGGCTGGGAGTTCTACGCGGCGGCGCTGGCGATGTTCGTGACCTTGGGCTTCCCGGGTTTCGTGTGGCGCTACCTGCGCCGCTCGCGGGCCAAGGTGCGAGAGTTCGATGACGAAGAAGCTGCCTGACGCCAACCGACCCGATGACGACGGCGTGATCGGCATCCCGCCGGCCGCCGATGCCGACGAACATCTGCGCGAAGCCCCGCTGGCGTCCGAGTGGATCCTGCGGGGCAATTTTCTTCATGTGAAGCGCGACCGTGTCGCGCTGCCCAATGGCCGGGAGGCCACGCGCGAGTACATCCGCCACCCCGGCGCGGCGGTGATCGTGCCGCTGTTCGACGACGGCCGCGTGCTGCTGGAACGCCAGTACCGCTATCCGATGGGCCGCGTGGTGCTGGAGTTTCCCGCGGGCAAGCTGGATCCGGACGAATCTCCGCTGCGCTGCGCGATGCGCGAGCTGTTCGAGGAGACCGGCTTCCGCGCGCGCGAGTGGGCCTACGCGGGCGTGCTCCACAACGCGATCGCCTATTCGGACGAACGCATCGAGATCTTCTTCGCCCGCGGCCTGATCGCCGGCGAACGGCAGCTCGACGACGAGGAGTTCCTCGACCTGCTGCCGGTGGCCGAGGACGAGCTCGACCGCATGGCCTTCGACGGTCGCGTCACCGACGCGAAGACGCTGATCTGCCTGCAATGGCTGCAGCGCTGGCGGGCCGGCGCATGGCCATTGGACTGGATGCCGGCGGACGAAGCGTCCAGCCGCTAGCATCGGTCCATCATGCTGGTACTGAACCTGGCCTGCGAGGCCGGCCATGCCTTTGAGGGCTGGTTCGCCTCCGCCACCGATTTCGAGTCGCAACAAGCGCGCGGCCTGCTGAGCTGCCCGCTGTGCAACAGCGCGGCCGTGCGGCGGATGCCGAGCGCGCCGCGGCTGAATCTCTCTTCCGCCGCCGAGCCGACGACGGCGAAGTCGCGCACGAGCGGCGCCGAAGCGCCGTCGCTGCCTTCGGGGCCCTCGATGCCGGACGGCGTGCCGCCGATCGCGATCGAGATGCAGAAGCAGGTCCTGCAGGCGGTTCGCACGCTGATGGCGAAGACCGAGGACGTGGGCGACCGATTCGCCACCGAGGCGCGCCGCATCCATTACGGCGAAGCCGAGGAGCGCGGCATCCGCGGCCGCGCGACGCCGGACGAGGCGCGCGAGCTCGCGGACGAGGGCATCGACATCGTCGCACTGCCGGTGCCCGATGCGCTGAAAGACCCTCTCCAGTAACGACCTGACGCCGCTTGGGATTGCGGGCGACACCGCCGCGGGTGTCGAATGCCCCGTCGCATCTCTTGAGGAATCAGGTTCATGAAGACTTTCCGTTTGCTCACGTGTGCCGCGGCGGTGACCGCGTCCCTGGCCTTTGCGCCGATGGCGCCGTCCCTCGCAGCGTCGGCCGCGCCGGTGGCCGCGCAGAACGGCATGGTGGTGACCGCGCAGCACCTCGCGACGCGGGTCGGCGTCGACGTGCTCAAGGACGGCGGCAATGCCGTCGATGCCGCGGTGGCGGTGGGCTACGCGCTTGCGGTCGTGTACCCGGCGGCGGGCAACCTCGGCGGCGGCGGGTTCATGACGATCCAGCTGGCCGACGGCCGCAAGACCTTCCTCGACTTCCGCGAGAAGGCCCCGCTGGCCGCGACGGCCAACATGTACCTCGACAAGGACGGCAACGTCATCAAGGGCCTGAGCACGCACGGGCACCTCGCGGTGGGCGTGCCGGGGACGGTCTCCGGCATGGAGTACGCGCGGGAGAAGTACGGCACGATGAAGCGCCCCGCGCTGATCGCGCCCGCGATTGCGCTGGCGGACCGCGGCTTCGCGCTGGACCAGGGCGACGTCGACATGTTCCAGACGGCCACGAAGGACTTCGTGGCGGACCCGGCCTCCGGCGCGATCTTCCTGAACAAGGGCAAGCCCTTCCAGGCCGGCGACAAGCTGGTGCAGAAGGACCTGGCCAAGACGCTGCGCGAGATCGGCGCCAAAGGCACGGACGGCTTCTACAAAGGCTGGGTGGCGAAGGCGCTGGTCGAGTCCAGCCAGGCCGGCAAGGGCATCCTGACGCAGGCCGACCTGGACCAGTACCAGACGCGTGAGCTGCCCCCGGTGGAATGCGACTACCGCGGCTACCACGTCGTGTCGGCGCCGCCGCCGAGCTCGGGCGGCGTGATCATCTGCGAGATGCTGAACATCCTCGAGGGCTACCCGCTGCGGCAGCTCGGCTGGGGATCGGCGCAGGGCGCGCACTACCAGATCGAGGCGATGCGCCATGCCTACGTCGATCGCAACAGCACGCTGGGTGATCCGGACTTCGTGAAGAACCCGCTGCAGCGGCTGCTGGACAAGAACTACGCGGCCAAGCTGCGCGCGGCGATCGACCCGGCGAAGGCGGGCGTGTCGATGGAGATCAAGCCCGGCGTGCCACCGCATGAGGGCAGCAACACGACTCACTACTCGATCGCGGACAAGTGGGGCAACGCGGTGTCGGTGACCTACACGCTGAACGACTGGTTCGGCGCGAAGGTCACAGCGGCGAAGACGGGCGTGCTGCTCAACAACGAGATGGACGACTTCACGTCCAAGGTCGGCGTTCCCAACATGTACGGCCTGGTGCAGGGCGAGGCGAATGCGATCGCGCCCGGGAAGCGCCCCTTGTCGTCGATGAGCCCGACGATCGTGACCAAGGACGGCAAACCGGTGATGGTGGTCGGGACGCCGGGTGGCAGCCGCATCATCACGGCCGTGCTGCAGACGATGCTCAACGCCATCGACTTCGACATGCACGTGCAGGAGGCGGTGGACGCGCCGCGCTTCCACCAGCAATGGCTGCCGGACGTGACCAACGTCGAACCGTATGCGTTCTCGCCGGACACGCGCAAGCTGCTGGAAGGCATGGGGCACAAGCTGGGCGCGCCGCATCCGGCGAACCACCTGGCGGCGATCATCGTCGGCGCGCCGTCGCTCAATGGGAAGCCGGTGGGGAACAACCGCTTCTACGGCGCGAACGATCCGCGGCGGAACACGGGGCTGGCGGCCGGCTATTGAGGCGTGCGGCCGGGGCGGCCGTTCAGTCCAGCAGCGTCGGCGTGATTCGCAGATCGATGATCGGCATGGCCCCGTCCACGGGCGCGACGTTCAGGTGGGAGGGCTGCGCGTTGGCCATCACCGACTCGTTCTCGTACAGCGGGCGCCCGCCCTGGCTGGCCACGAAGGTCACGAAGAGATCGCCGAGCAGACTGCCCGGCGGCTGCCGGCGCGCGGTGAAGACGAGCTTGACCTGATCCGGCGTGGGTTTGTCGAGCGTGCCGCCCATCAGCACCATGGCCTGCTCGCCCTCGCGGACGATGAGCCGCATGGCCGATTTGCGCTTGTCGCTCGCCTCCTTCGTGCCGGTGGTGACTTCCACGGCGATGTCGAGGCTGATGCGGGCTTCGCCCGGCGGGATGTCCGTGGGCTTGGGCTTGGTCGCGTGCACGGCGTTGGCGGCGCCCAGCGCCAGGGCGGCCAGCAGCGTGGCGCCCAGCAGGCGGCGGACGAGGGAACGCGGCGGGTGACGCAGCATGGCGACTCTTTCTATCAAGGGGTGGGACGAGCGCCAGCCGGACCACGGCTGGAGCGGCGAAGGGGATTGCTGGGCACGCAGCAGCGCGCGGCCGTAGTCGGCCTCGCGGCCGGGAAAGCGGCGCATCACGGCCTGGTCGCAGGACACCTCCTGGTCCGCGCGCATTGCGCGCAGCGCCAGCCACGCCAGCGGGTTGAACCAGTGCAGCGCGCAGAGCGCGGCGGCGAGAGCGTTCCAATGGTTGTCGAAGCGACGGCGATGGACGTCCTCATGCGCGAGCACCAGCGGGCGTTGGATGGCGTCGAAGCGTTGCTCGAAATCCGGCGGCAGGACCAGCCGGGCCGGCCACAGGCCGACCAGCGCCGGGCCTTGTTCGCCGATCCAGTGGCGGGCGTGCGCGTCGCGCGTCAGCGTCGCACCGAATCGGCGCTGCAGCCAGACCATGCGCGCGACGATGACCATCGCACCGACGGCCCAGAGCGCCAGCCAGAGCATCGCGGATGCGAGCGGCGAGCCGGCAACCGCGGTCGACGACTCCACCGGCGGGGCAATGATCATGCGCATCTGACCAGGCGTGTGGGTCAGGGGCGGGCGGCTCGCGGGGAGCAGGTCGACCAGCAGCAGCGCCGGCAGCACCAGCCAGGCCGCGTAGGCCAGCCCGGGGCTGAAGCAGCGTGTCAAGGGACGACGCAAGGTCAGCAAGGCGACCGCGACGAGGGCAACGAGCGCGCTCTGCCGGAGCAACGCATGGAGCAGGGCGTCAGTCATCGGCGGCATCTCCCTTGCGGGACTTGCGCGGCTTGGCGGCGCGCTGCTCGTGGTCGTCGATCAACTGCTTGAGCGCCTTGACGTCGCTGGCCTTGAGCTGGCGGCGCGCGGAGAAGTGCGACACCAGCGGCGCGAGGCTGCCGCCGAAGAGGCGGTCCAGCAGCGAGAGGCTCTCGCTGTGCGCCCAGTCGGCGCGCGGGAAGCGCGGCGCGTAGAGGAAGCGCCGGCCGTCGCGCTCGGCGACGAGGGCGTCCTTCTTCAGCAGCCGGTTCAACAACGTCTTCACCGTGGCGAGCTGCCAGTCCTGCCGGTCGGAAAGCGCCGCGGCGATGTCCTCCGCCGACAGCGGCGAGGAGCGCCAGAGCACTTCCATGACCTCGGCTTCGGCGGAGGTGATGGGCGGGAGATCGTCGGGCATGTGATTCCGTTTACGTATGTAATCGAATGAATGATTACAGCTGTAAATGGAATCGTCAAGCCCTCAAGCCCTCAAGCGCCTAAGCCCAAGAGGGGCCACGTCCGGTGGCCTTGCGTTGATCGATCACTGAGCGGCGGACGCTCCGGACGCCGGGACGGTTGGTTCGGCGGAGCCGGGTCCGCGCCAGGGCTTCAGCGCGTCGTAGCGTTGAGGCAGCGTCAGGGAATCGCCCCAGGATCCGTAAGTCGGATTGGGGATCGGCACCCAGGTCAGGCCCCAGCGTTTCGCGTGGCCCTGCTCGACGTACTTCGCGCGGGGCACGAAGTCGTTGAGGTCGTCGCCGACGAGCATGGCGATGCGATGCGTGCGCGCCACCGCCAGGCGCCTGGCGCTCTTGTCGGATTCGGCCCAGTCCGCGCGGTCGCCGCGCAGCATCAGGTCGCCGGGAGCGACGGGGCGGCCCAGCACCCGTTCCAGATTCGCGAGCGTCTGCGCCTTCTGTGGGCACGCGGCGTGAAGGCCTTCGGGTCCGTAGGGGCCGTTGGCGGGGCAGGTGCGGTTGGTGACGAAGACGACACGGAAGCCGAGGGCGCGCGCACGGGCGATGAACGCGGGCGCTCCCGGAATCGCGGTGGCCTGCGCGGAAGCGACCCAGGCGGCCCACGAGGCGCTGTCGTAGGGCTTGCCAGCCTGGATGCGCCACGCCTCGTACGGCGAGTTGTCGACCACCGTCTCGTCGACGTCCAGCACGATCGCCGGCGGCTTGCGGGCGAAGCCGCCTTGCGCGGCCTGCTCGAGCGACGCGGTCTCGTGGGTGGCCTTGCGCGCGGCGGGGAGGCGGGCGGTCGCGGCGCGATAAACCGCAAGCGTCGCGGCCCGCCGTTCGACGGCGGTCTGGAACCACAAGGTGGCCGTCACGCCCTCGCGGCCGATGATCGGTGGCTCGCTGGCGGAGACCGCCGGCGCCGCCGGTGTGACCTGCGCCATCGAGACCATGGCGGTCATCGGGCTCACCGCCACGACCGCGGCCAGCGTCGTGCGTGTGAGGCGGAGTCGGATCGCTGCGAGGCGCATGCCGGTGACTTTCTCTTGGTTCGGAACGCGTGGATTGTGCGATGGCGCGGGCTCATCCCAATTGATGATGCGCGGGCCGGGGCCGCGGGATATACGGATGACGTTGCCCACTCGCTCCTCGCCATGCAAGCTCCCTCGCCCGGCTCGCCCGGCTCGCCCGGCTCGCCTGCGACGCATCGACGCGGTGGCCGTGTCTGGCTGACGATGGGGCTCGTCTGGTGCGCGCTCGCCACCACCGTGGCGTTGTTGCAGCCGCCTGGGCCAGTGGACTCGGCACTGCCGGTCACGCGCGTCGAGCGCGGTCTCTGGGAATGGTGGCTTCTCCCCGTCGAACGCAACGCGTTCCGGCGCCTGCCCGATGTCAGCGGAAACCTCACGTCCATCGCCGTCGACGACGACAGCCAGCGGTGGTGGCTCGCGAGTGACGACGGCGTCACGATCGAGACGCTGGACGGCGGCGCGACGTGGCACTCGGCGGATCGCCCCGGCACTTCCAGGATGAGGGAGGTGCGCCTCGACGCGACTCACCCCGTGGGCGCGGTGATCATGGAGAGTGGTCGCGTGTTCGTCATGGACGAACAGGCCCGGCGTTGGTCGGAAGCCGGCTACGGGTCGTCGGCCATCGCGCCGTCGAGCGTCGTCCAGTCCGTGAACCGGCCACCACCGCGCGATGTGAAGGCGCCGCCGGTGCAGTCGCTCCCGGTGCAGGCGTCCCCGGCACCGGCCTATCAGGAAGGGGACGGCTTCCGGCTCCTGACGGTTGTCCGCTTGGATGACGCGGGACGGCGCGCGTGGGCGCTGGGGAAGAACGGCCTCCTGATCACGTCCGACGATGGCGCGCTGACGTGGTCGCCGGCGACGAGAAGGGCCTTGGACGCACTGCTGAGCGTCGACTTCTCCGACGACGGCGAACGTGGCTGGGCCTACGGTGCCAGCGGCACCGTGCTGAGGACCGACGATGGCGGCAAGACCTGGCGCTCGCAGCCGGCGGGCATTGCTGCGGGACTGGCCGTGCTGCGCGTCAGCGCCGACGGCAAGAAGGCGTGGGCGATGGGCGCGAAAGACGACAGTGTGCTCCAGACCACCAACGGCGGCCTGCTGTGGGAACCCGGGGACCTGACCGCGCCGGACGCGCAAGCGGCGATGGCGCGTCCGCGTCAACCGCTGCGGCCGCCGATGCCCTTGCCCTTTGGCTTGCGCACGGGCTACATCGGCACGGACGGTTTGCGTGGCTGGGCCGTCGGCGACGGCGGCCTGCTGCTGACCACGCGCGACGGCGGCCGCACCTGGATTGATCCCCGTGTCTATGCGCGCTATCCGGCGCCTTGGTACTGGCTCGCCTTGCTCCTGTCGGTGCCGATGTTCCTTCGCGCCTGGCGGTCGTTCACGCAGGCGCGCCAGGTGGTGGCCGGCATGGCCGACACGCCGGCCACCGACGCGGCGTTGACCGACCCGAAGCAGGACCGGCTCAACTTCGAGCCGCTCGCCGCGGGCATCTCCCGCTTCCTGCGCAACCCGGCGACCGAGCCGCCGCTGACGCTCGCCATCACCGGCGACTGGGGTTCGGGCAAGAGCTCGCTGATGGGCCTCGTGTGCGCGGACCTGCGCAAGCATGGCTCGCGTCCGATCTGGTTCAACGCCTGGCACCACCAGAAGGAGGATCACCTCTTCGCCGCGCTGCTGGGCGCGCTGAGCAAGCAGGCGCTGCCGCCCTGGCTCAGCCTCGATGGCATCGGCTTCCGGCTGCGCCTGTTGTGGCTGCGCTCGCGCAAGCACTGGGTGTTCACGGTGCTCCTGTGCGCGGCGGCGGCGTTGATCCTGACCTTGCACGCGGGGATGAACGATCCCGCAGCGGAGGCTCAGATGCTGCGGCGCGTCGACCAGGTGCTGGGCTCGCTGGCAGGGCAGGAGCCCGCGAAGACCGCCGCCGCGCCGACAAGGACGGCGGCGGGACCGGCGTCGGATGCCGCTTCGAGCACGACGCCGAGTGCACCGCCCTTGCCCTGGGCGGAATGGCTCGCGCTGTTGACGGTCGCGGGCACCACGCTGGCCGCGTTGCGCAAGGCGCTGACGGCCTTCGGCGCGGATCCCGCCGCGCTGCTGGCCGGCGGGCTTCAAGGGATGAAACCCAAGCTCGCCGCCGAGCAGAACAGCTTCCGCACGCGATTCGCCGAGCAGTTCGGCGAGGTCTCGCGCGCCTTGCCCGAGCGCGTGGTCGTCGTCATCGACGATCTCGACCGCTGCCGGCCCGAGGCCGTGCTCGAGATCATGGAAGCGGTGAACTTCCTGACCTCGTCAGGGCAGTGCTTCGTGCTCTTCGGCATGGCGACCGACAAGGTGCAGGCGGCGCTGGCGATCGCGTTCGAGCGCATCGCGAAGGAGCTGGCGAGCGCGTCCGCATCCGATGCCAACGCCAACCCCGAGCAGGCCGCGCGCGAGCAGCGCCGTGCCTACGCGGCCAACTACTTGCAGAAGCTGATCAACCTGGAGATCAAGGTGCCGACCGCGCAGTCGTATGAGGCGTGGCGGCTGCTGACCGACGATCCGGCGATGGCCGCCTCGTCGTCGTGGCGGCGCGAGGCGATGCAGGGGCTCCGTCGCCACGCGATGTGGTTGGCGCTCGCGGGCGCGATCGCAGGCGGCGTGAGTCTGGGCGTCCTGCTGCGCCCGCAGCTTCCGTTGAAGGCGCAAGCGCAAGACCTGGCAACGGGGCCTGTGTTGACGGCCGCGTCCGCCCCGGAGGCCGCGGCCGTCGCGAGCGCGGCGAGCGCGCCGCGCTGGGTACCGACACCGGGCCTTGGCGCATCCGATCCGACGCTGGCCTGGGGGCGATCCCCCGCGCAGTCGGCGACGCGGGTGCTCGTGCAAGCCGGCGCGGGCAGTCATGCGGATGCATGGATCGTGGCCGGCGTGCTGGTCGTCGGCGCCGCGTTGGCGGGACTGCTGCTCCTGCGCGCCGCGAGCCGGCGCCATCGCGAGGCCACCGATTCCAAGGACTTCCGCGACGCGCTCAAGGTCTGGACCGAGCTGGTCCGCGAGTCCGCCCACACCCCGCGCGCGGTCAAGCGCTTCGGCAACAAGCTGCGCTACTTCGAGATGCTGCAGCAAGGGGAAGCGCGCGATCGCACGTTGCTCGATGACCTCAAGGCGCGGCTGCGCCGTTTCGCCACGAGGGACGACGACGCGGCCTCGGCGGCGAACCCGCCGAGCGCAGAGCCGAATCGACGGATCGCCGCGCAGCAGCTCGTGGCGCTGGGCGCGCTGCACGAAGCCTTCGGCGCAGACTGGCTGTCGCGATTCCGGTCGGATCTGGGTCACAGCCGGCCAGGCGACTTCTCGACGTTTTCCCAGTACGACGACGTGCGACTGATCGATGACGCGGAGCGCTTCATCGCGAAGCACGAACTGCTGTTCGGCACCGGATGGCCGCCGCGTCCGGAAGAGGTGGAGGTCTTCGCGCGCCTGCTCGACGGGATCCGCATGCCTGGCGAATCGGAAGAGGTCGACATGCGCGGGCCGTCCGAGAACAGCGCGGCAGCAAATGCGGAGCCGGATTCGGAGCCGCCTTCGCCTTCGCCTTCGCCTTCGTCCAGTCGGCCCGAAATGAAATGACCGGCCGCTGCCGATCGATCGCTCTCAGGCCGTCACCGCGGTCAGCAGGTCGTGCGGATGGACCATCAACTCGCGCACGACGCGCAGCGTCGCGTACTGGTGCAGGACCGAGGTGAAGGCGGGCGCTTCGAGCAGCAGTCGCCAGACCGGGCGCAGCAGGGAAGGGGTGACCGGCGAGCCGTCCTCCAGCCGCATGGCGACCTCCAGGCTGGCCTCCGCGGAGAGCAGTTGCATGCGGCTCGCCGCGTTGAGCAGCCGCGGCGCGCGCTCCTCCGGACCGTCGCAGCAATAGAGCACGGCGCGCGCGAGATCGCCCTGCTCGGTGGGCAGCTTGCTCAGCGAGGCGCCGCGCAGGCGCACGTCGCCATCGTTCGAGGCGAACCCATAGGTCGTGCCGATGTCGGCCTGCGCCAGCAGGCGCAAGCCGCGCAGCAGACGGGGCAGGTCTGTCGTCGCGGCATCCGGGGAGGCCTTGGCTTCGATGAGCAGGCAAAGGTCCCAGTCCTCGCCGCCAAGCTCCGCGGTCCCATGGCGCCGCAGCAGTGCCACGTCCCATTCGCTCTTCGCGCGTTGCGCATCGCCGGGGAAGGAGGGCGGCACCCGCAGCGAAGTCGCGACCCGGTATCGCGTGCCACCAACACCGGTACTGGTACCAACATCGCCGGGGCCCGTGCCGACACCGCTGCCGCCTTCCGCATTCATGCGGCTGACGAGCGCGTCGAGCGCCTCGGTGGCCAGCGCCTCCACCGCGTCACCGCGCTGCTGTGCGCCTGCGCCGCTGGCGGCCGCCTGCTCGCTGCCGGCGACCGGTCCTTGCCGGTCCCACAGCGCGCGATAACGCGCCACGAGTGCATCGGAGGACAGCGCGTCGAGGCGCCGGAGATGCTTCATCGCACTGTCGTCGGCGAGGCGCTCGAGGCCGCGAAGGAGCAGCGGTTCGGCGCGAACCTCGGGCAGGTCGCGCAACGGCGCGATGACGTCGGACACACGCGCCCAGTCGCCCGCTTCGCCCGCGGCGTGAAGCGCCAGCAGCGCCTCGCGCGCCGGTCCCGGCGATCGGCGCTGCGTTTTCGCGGGATGGGCGAGGGCGTTGACCGCGGCGCGGACCGCGCGACGATCGCGCTCGGCATGCGCGCTGAGCGAGGCGTACTCGCGGACCACCGCCGAGCGGTGGCGCAACACCATGGCCTGGAAGGCGGGGTCGCCGCCGCTTTCCGCGATGTCGTCGCCATGCGTCTTGAGCGGACGCATCGCCTCGCCGATCAGGTCGGCGAGCGCGTCGAGGAACAGCGTCTGCACGGCGTCTTCGGGTGCCTCCCCGCTGGCGAGTGCCGTCCGTGCGTATTCGATCGCGACGGCGAGCGCGGTCGCCGCGCCCGCGGCGCGAGCGTCCTGCAAGGTCGCCGGCAGCGCGGGCGCGCGATACCGTCGGGCCGTCCGCCGCAGCGCGTCTTCGAGGAGCGGGGGCAGGGCCTGCGACACCTCAAGCGCCCATGGCCATCGACCACGCCAGCCCGATCGCCGCGCAGGCGCCGAGCAGGGGGAGCACGCCCCACTTGAGGCGGAACAGCGCGAACGCCGCGGCGGCGGCGATCAGCGCGGACACGGGGTCGAAGCGGCCATGCAGCCCGTCCGGCCAGAACACGTGCCCGGCGAAGAAGCAGGCGAGATTGACGATCACGCCGACGACGGCCGCGGTGATGGCGGTGAGCGGCGCGCTCAGGCGCAGGTTGCCGTGCGTCGACTCGATCAGCGGTCCGCCGGCGAGCACGAGGACGAAGGACGGCAGGAAGGTGAAGAAGGTGACCACGGCGGCCGCGATGGCGCCGGCGAGGAAGGGCGCCTCGGGCCCGAAGGGATGCGTGTTCCAGCCGCCCATGAAACCGACGAAGGCCACCACCATGATCAGCGGGCCGGGCGTGGTCTCACCGAGCGCCAGCCCGTCGATCATCTGAGGCCCGCTGAGCCAGTGATGCTGGTCGACGGCGCCCTGGACCACGTAGGGCAGCACGGCGTAGGCGCCGCCGAAGGTCATCAGCGCAGCCTTCGTGAAGAAGCCGCCCATCCGCGTCAGCACGCCGTCGACGCCGTATAGCAGCACCAGCGCGCCCATCGCGACCGCCCACAGGCCGAGACCGACGCCGAGCACGCCCAGCAGCCGGCGTCGCGTGAAGCGCGCATGCGGGGGCGTGGGCGTGTCGTCGTCGATGAGCGCGGGGCCGTAGCCGCTCCGGGCCGCATGGGGCCCGGCGCCGGAGAACGCCGCCGGCGCCAGGCGCGCGCCGACGGCACCGACGACGCCGGCCGTCAGCACGATCAATGGGAAAGGGGTGTCGAAGGCGAAGATCGCGACGAAGGCCGCGACCGCGATGGCCCACAGCCAGCCGTTCCTGAGCACGCGCCCGCCGATGCGATGCGCCGCATGCAGCACGATCGCCGTCACGGCGGGCTTGATGCCGTAGAACAGCCCGGCGATCACCGGCTGGGTGCCGAAAGCGGCATAGACCCACGACAGCGCGACCAGGATCAGCAGCGACGGCAGGACGAAGAGCCCGCCGGCGACCAGCCCGCCCCAGGTCCGGTGCATCAGCCAGCCGATGTAGGTGGCCAGTTGCTGGGCCTCCGGACCGGGCAGCAGCATGCAGTAGTTGAGGGCATGCAGGAAACGCCCCTCGCTGATCCAGCGGCGCCGTTCGACAAGCTCGGCATGCATGATCGCGATCTGCCCGGCGGGACCGCCGAAGCTGATGAATCCCAGCTTCAGCCAGAAGCGGAAGGCTTCCCGGAATCCGACCGCGGGGGGGCGGTCCGGCGGAGGGGAGACAGGGCGGGTCATGCGGAGATCGAATGGCGGCGGGCCGGACGCGAGGGCCGGGCGATGGCAGCGAAGTGTGCCTCATCAGGCGCCGTGGCAACATCGCGCTTTCCGACGCCACGACGACCTTGCCCATGCGCGCCCCTGTGATCACGATGCTGCTCGCCACTGCGTTGACCGCGACCTTCGCACCCGCCTTCGTCAAGGCCGACCCGCTGCCCCCGGCCGCGAAAGCCGAAGTCGCCGCGTTGCTCGACAAGCTGACCGCGTCGTCCTGCCAGTTCAACCGCAACGGGGACTGGCACTCCGCCGCCGAGGCGAAGACCCACCTCGAGCGCAAGCTGAGCTACCTCGAGGACAAGAACCTCGTGAAGACCGCGGAGCAGTTCATCGACCTCGGCGCGTCCAGGAGCAGCATGAGCGGCAAGCCCTATCTCGTGCGCTGTGGCGGCACGGCGCCGGTCGAGAGCAAGACCTGGCTCACGCGCGAGCTCGCGACCGTGCGCGCCGCGGGGAAGGGCGCCTCGGCGCCTTCGCCCGCGCGCTGAGCTCATCTTGCCGAAGCGCTTGCGCTGAAGCGATCACGCTGAAGTTCTCACGCTGAAGCTGCCCAGCCGAGTCGCTTCAGCGGGTGGTGCTCGCCTGGAGCTTGCCGAGGATCGCGTAGGCCGCGTCCACGCGCTCCGGGATCGGCCAGCTCCGGTTGCCCAGCAGCACGACGCCGATGCGTTGCGTCGGCACGAATACGACGTAGGCGCCGAAGCCGCGCGTCGAGCCGGTCTTGTTGAACAGCCGCGGTCCCGCCGGCGTGTGGTCCAGCGCCTTGACCGCCGTGGTCACGCGCCCCAGCGTGTTGCCCGCCTGGAGCTGCGCCAGCGACACCGGCCACGGGTACTGTTCCCAGCCCAGGCCCTGCGTCATGCCTTCGACCTGGAAGTGGCCGACGTGCGTGGCGTCGACCGCCTGGCGAGTCGTCGCGTCAAGGTCGCCGGGATCGATGTTGACCTGCATGAATCGCACCAGATCCGCCGCCGTCGTCTTGATGCCGTAGGACTCCGCGTCGAACGCGCCCGGCGAGACCCGCACGGCCATGTCCTGGGTCGCCCCCTGGTGCTCGACCTTGTCGTAGCCCGTGGCGTAGTTCGCCATGGCCGCCGTCGGCACCCGCAAGTAGGTCTCGCGCAGGCCGAGCTTGGGCAGCAGGTCCGCTTCGACCGCATCGGCGTAATCGCGCCCCAGCGCCGCGGCCGCAGCGCGGCCGAACAGGCCGATGCTCGGATTCGAATAACGACGCTTCTCCCCTGGCGCGAAGTCGGGCTTCCACTGCTGGAGGTAGCGCAGCATCGACGCCTCGTCGGTCACCGCGTCCGGCACCTGCAGCGTGAGGCCGCCGGCCGTGTAGGTGACGAGGTTCAGCAGCGTCGCGCGGTCGATCGGATGGCCCTTCAGCGCGGGCAGGAAACGGCTGGGGTGGTCCGACAGCTGGAGCTTGCCTGCCACCAGCGCCTTCGCGCCCAGCGTCGCGTTGAAGGTCTTGCTGACGGAGCCGACCTCGAACAGCGTCCTGTCGTCGACCGGCTGGCCGGACTGCTTCGACGCGACGCCGTAGTTGAAGACGAAGGACCGTCCGCCGACCGTCACGCCGACGGCCATGCCGGGGATGTCGTTCCTCGCCATCATCGGGCGGACCGCCGCGTCGACGGCCGCGTGGATCGCCGCGGCATCATGCACGGGGTCACGCACGGGGTCACGCACGGGGTCAGTCGTTGCCTGCGCGGAGAAGAGCGCGAGACCGGACGCGGCGAGCGCCGTCAGTTGTGCCGTCAGTCGCGCCGTGGCGCGTGGAATCCCATGCATCGATGAAGCCTCGTTGGAATCGTTGGAATCGGTCCGCGCGAGATGCGCGGCGTTCAACCCGGACCATAGAGGCTGCCGCCCTCCGGCTGAAGGCGAAAGGCGCGTTACGGGCGGTCGCCGTAACGCGCCCCTGATCTCAAGGCTGGACTTCGAAGACCAGCATCTGGTTGCGGTCCGTCAGCGAGTCCGCCGTCGGGAAGTTGTCGTCGGCGACGACGACCAGGCTGCGCTTGCCGTTGGGCAGCTTCGGCCCGAAGGTCATGCCTTCGAGGTTGGCGATGCCGCCGAGCTGCGTCTTCAGCGTCTCGAAGTCCAGCACCAGCTTCTTGCTCACCGGCGTCGCGCCGGTCAGCGAGGGTGCCGTCAGCACGTTGGTCGCGTTGGCGGTGTCGATCTCGTAGAGCCGCACCTGGTTGCCGATCACGCCGACCGAGAAGCTGCGCTCCAGCACCAGGAAACGCGTCGCCGACAGCGCCAGGATCTCCGTCGGACCGTTGACCGTGAACTGGTCGGCCGGCACCGGCGTGGCCTGCACCTTCTCGATCGGATAGACGTACTGCGCGTTGGCCACGCCGCTCGCGCGATCGAAGCGCGTCAGGCGCGACGCGCTGCCCGCCGCCGGCGTCGGTGTGGCGCCGTCCTGGATCAGCGCGCCTTCCATCAGCACCCAGGCCGACTGGGCGTCGGGCGAGAAGCTCAGGCCCTCGAAGACCAGGTTGCCGCGCGGGCCGGTCTCCTGCGCGCTCATCTGGAACATCGCCGGCAGGGTGTACTCGCGCACGTGGCCGCCCTGCGGCGAGATCTCGCGGATGAAGGGGTTGATCACGCGCGGCGGCGTACTCGTCAGCGTGCGGTCGCCCTCGCTGAGCCAGACCCAGTTGCCGGTGACCGGATCCACGCGGACCGACTCCGGATCCGCGACCTTCGCGTCCGGCACTTTGGGATAGACGCTGCCGTCCGGCTGCTTCATCGTCACCACGCCGGTGAAGCTCACCGCGCTGAAGGTGTTCGCGTCGAAGCTCAGCTTGGCGGTGTAGAGGCGGGGCGCGCCGGCGGAGTCCGTCGTCGTGCGGTCGTCGCTGATCAGCACGTAGGTGTCGGTCTTGGGGTCGTAGTCGACGCCGGACAGCCCGCCGACGACCGTGCCCGCGTAGTCCATCCGGCGCGGCAGCACCTGCTGGCCGATCAGGCGCAGGCTGGAGACGGTGATGTTGTTGTTGCCGTTGATGGGCTCGCCGGCGTCGTCGTCGCTGCCGCCGCAGGCGGCCAGCGCTGCGGTCGCCACCAGCA
Source organism: Mitsuaria sp. MSU3D (assembly GCF_056867975.1). Lineage (NCBI taxonomy): Bacteria > Pseudomonadati > Pseudomonadota > Betaproteobacteria > Burkholderiales > Sphaerotilaceae > Roseateles > Mitsuaria sp. MSU3D. The sequence goes on from NZ_CP200314.1 coordinate 1,167,293, forward strand.
GCGGCACGAGGCCGCGGGTCGCGGAGAGGGAGCAAGCGATGGAACGGCGGAAGGACGGCGTCGAGGTGAAGGACATGACAGCGATGGAGGTCGTGATGCGTGTCATGTTCGTTGCGCAAGGTTGCGCCGAGGTGACAGGCCGTCGCTATCATTCGCACCCGCCGCGCCGCATCATTTCGAAACACATGGCCGGCCGATCAGGGAGAAGAAGTCATGCGAGCCGTGCTGCTCATCATCGTTGTCGCCATCCTGGGTGTCGTCGGCTGGAAGAAGCGCGACGAGATCCCGTTCCTGCGCGATGCCGCGCGGCAGGTCGAGCGCCAGGCAGACAAGGTCGAGATTCCCAAGAACCCCTTCGCCGAGAGCCCGCCCGTCACGGCGGATGACCCGCGGACGAATCCCATCCCCGGCCGCGCGCGCCGCTGCCTGGTCAACGGCAGCGTGCTCTACACCAACGATGCCTGCCCGGCCGGCAGCACCGAGCAGCAGGTCAAGGGCGGCACGATCACCGTCATGCCGGCCTACAAGGCGCCGCCGGCACCCGCGTCGGCCGGCTCCGGCATCCCCAACGCCCGCGACCTGCTCAAGCCCAAGGGCGGCACGCTGAAGGACCAGGCGCACGAGAAGGCGATGGAAGGCCTTTGAGGCCTCGGCGCCTGCCTCGGACGAGGTCCGCGCAGGGTCAGGTCTTGCGTCCCACCTTGCCGACCGTCTTGACCGGCAGCACCGCCAGCAGCACGCGGCCCACGCCGAAGACGGCGATGCCGAGGCCCCACGCGAGGAGCTTCACCAGCGAGCAGGCGCTCATCGCCAGCAGCGCCACGCCGGCGAGGCGGGGCATGCCGAGGGTGTCGATCGCGACCGCGGCCAGCGTCGACAGGTCTTCCAGCGCGTCGGCGCCGAAGGCCAGCGCCGGCAGCCAGCCGATGCCCAGCAGCAGCCGTGACCGCGACTCGCCCGGGTGGCGCCATCCCGCCATCCACGTGAACACGCGCGACGCGAGCCGCGACAGCAGGTAGGCCGCCGCCAGCAGGAAGAGCAGGTCCCCCGCGAGGCCCCAGAAGATGCCCGCGCGGTTCTGGCGGATCCAGTCGAGGTGATCGGGCCAGCCGTGGACCACGACGTGGACCAGGAAGCCCGCCTGGTGGCGAGCGAACTCCCACGGCGCCACGGCGCTGCGCATCAGGCACTCCCACCAGCCGCCCGGCGCCGGCAGCCTCGACTGCAGGAAGGGCAGCTGCTGCAGGTTCCAGCCGGAGAGCAGCAGGAAGGCCGCGCCCGCGAGGACCGCGAACAGCAGCCACGGCAGCGACCGCCGCTCGTCCCAGACGCTGGGGCCGTGGAACGGCGCGGGCGGCGACTCGGGCGCCACGTCGACCGGGATCTTCTGCCTGCCCTTGGGGATGCGGACGACCTCCGTCGTCATGCGCCGCACTGTCATGCCGGCGAGCGCCCAGAACGGCGTGTCGTGGAGCGCGTCGTGGCGCAGCGGCAGCGTGCCCACGAAGGACTCCGGCAGCGGCATGCCGAAGGCATCGCTGCCGGCGGGCAGGCTGGACAGCGGCGGGACGCCGAGCTCGGCCGCCACCTCGTTGACCATCCACACCATCGACGCATCGGGCAGGCCGGTGCGGCCGTGGGGATAGCGGCGGCTCTCCGCCGATTGCGCCGGATAGCTGCCGCCGACGTCGCAATGCACGCCCGGGAACCAGAGCTGGCGCAACGTGCGCACGATCGGGCGATTGAAGCGGTCGACCCCGGGCACGTCGACGCGGCTCGGCGAGTCGTAGACCCGCGGCAGGAAGGGCCAGCGGTGCTCGTCGAAGGCCAGCGCGTGGCGGACGTTGAGCATGTGCCGCTTGTCCGCGAAGGTCGCCGTGGCCGGGTTGTCGCGCGAGCCGAAGGGCGGCAGGCCGACCGATTCGACGGTGTCCCAGACGCCGACCCAGAAGACGTCCGCGGGCCGCGCGAAGTTGCGCCGGACCTGCTCCGCGAGCCGGTTGCGCGTGGCCGCGGTCGCCTCCTCGCCGCCCTGGGCGCCGCGCGCGCCTTCCTGGCCCGGTCTGGCGAACCCGCGGTGGACGAAGCGCGCCAGCGAGCGCCGCCAGTTCTTGCGGCCCTCGGCCTGCTCCTCGATCGGCGGCTGCGAGAAATAGATCCGGACCAGCGTCGGGATCAGCTCCTCGTGCTCGGGGCGCAGGATGCCGAAGAGGTTGACCATGCCGACGATCGCGCGCGCCGTGAACGCGCCCCGCGAGAAGCCGAAGCAGAAGATGCGGTCGTCGATGCGCTCGTCGAAGTGGCGCATCAGGAAGCGGTAGCCCTCGCCGATGTTGTCGTAGACGCCCTGGCCCGAGGCCAGCCCGGCGATGCGCGCCCAGCGGCGCTTGATCAGGTCGATGAGCCCGGTGGGCGGCGCCGAGTCGGGCGAGCCGACGCCGGGGTCGTAGTACAGCAGCGAGTCGATGGCCGGCCGCCGGCTGCGCAGGTAGCCGAACAGCTTGAGGACGTTGGTGTCCTCGATCCCACCGGTCAGCGTGTTGTTCGTGCCGTCGCAGAACAGCACGAGGTTGCGCTTGCGGAGGTCGACGCCGCCACCGCTGCCGCTGTCGCTGTCGCTGCCGGCGCCAGTCGTGCTCGTGTCCATGGCCATCCCCCCTCTGTGCTTCTTCTGTCGAAACCGGAAGGCTAGGACGGAAGGGCCAGGCGGTCATCCCCGAATGTGGGGACTCGGGAAAACACAGGGCCCGGGGGACCGGTGCGGCTGTTGGACGACGTCCGGCTGAGGCACCATTCAGGGCATGCCGCTTTCCGATCCGCAACACCTCGTCGACGGCGCCGTGCGCCGCCGGCGCCGCATGACGGCCTGGCTGATCGGCGCCAACCTCACCGTCGCGCTGGTGCTGGGCGCGCTCGTGGCGCATGTGCTGGTCACGTCCCATCGCGCGTATGCGGCGCAGGCGCGCGATGTCTCCGAGGGCCTGGCCGCCGTGGCGCAACTCAACGTCGCGGCCGAGATGGGCCGCGTCGACGCGGTGCTGCGCGCGACCGCCGGCGAGATGGAACGGCTGCTCGAAGCGCCGGGCGGCGCCTCCGACGCGGTGCTGAACGAGGTGCTCCACGCGCGCTTCGGCCTGCTCTTCGGCATCGAGGCCCTGCGCGCCGCCGACGCGTCCGGGCAGGTGCGCTGGGGCACGCGCCTGCCGGCCGACGCGCCGGCGTGGATCTCCGATCGCGACTTCTTCATCAAGGCCCGCGACCTCTCGAAGCCGCTGACGCAGGTCACCGGGCCGCTGGTCTCGCGGGTGTCCGGCAACTGGGTGATCGGCTTCGGACGGCCGCTGGTGGTGCGCAACCGGTTCGCGGGCGTCCTGTACGTGACCGTGGGCGTCGATCATTTCCGGCATCTCTTCGAACGCTACGACCTCGCGCCGCTCGACGCGATGACGCTGCGCCGCGACGACCTGCGCCTGGTCGCGCGCATGGCGCCGGGCAGCCCGGCGCAGGGCGGCATCGGCGAGACGCAGGTCTCCGACAAGCTGCGCGAGATGCAGGCCGCGCAGCCGCGCCAGGGGACCTTCGTGTCGACGGTGACGATCGACGGGCAGAACCGCACCAGCGCGTACCGCGCGCTGGACGACTGGCCCTTCGTCGTCTACGCCGGGGTGAACAACGAGCGCTTCTTCAAGCCCTGGCGCCAGCAGGCCTGGACGGTGGCCTCGCTGGCGGTGCTGGCCTGGCTGCTGGTGGCGCTGGCGGCGTGGCAGGTCCATCGCGTGACGCGGCGGCAGGATGGCGCGATGCAGGCGCTGGCCGATCAGGGCAAGCGGATCCAGGCGCTGATGCGCGTCTCGGCCGACGGCATCCACATCGTCAACCGGCAGGGACGGCTGGTGGAGTTCAGCGACGCCTTCGCGGAAATGCTGAAGTCCACGCGCGCGTCGCTGCTGGGGCGGCACATCTCGAGCTGGGATGCCAACCAGGACGAGGCCGCGATCACGCGCTGGCTTGCCGGGGTCAAGGCCGGGGACCGGCAGCGCGTCGACGTGCAGCACCGGCGCGACGACGGCGAGGTGATCGACGTGGAACTGCAGCTGAGCGTCACCGAGATCGGCGGGGAACTGATGGTGTTCTCCTCGGGCCGCGACGTCACGCAGCAGCGGCGGCTGTTGCGCGAGCAGGCGGCGATGCTCGAGAGCGACCTGGTCGGCATGGCCAGGATCTCGCGCCGCACGATCAGCTGGCGCAACCGCGCGCTGGAGCGGCTGCTCGGTTACGGGCCCGGTGAGCTGCAGGGCGTGTCGGCGCGGGTGTTCTATTGGGACGACGCGCAGTTCGAAGAGGTGGGTCGGCAGGTCTACGCGGCCTTGGCCGAGCACGGCTACTACCGCTCGCAGATCCGGATGCGGAGCAAGACCGGCGAGGCGGTGTGGGTGGACTTCGGCGCGGTGCCCTTGTCGGACACGGAGATCTTTGCGATGGCGGTCGACATCACCGCGATGAAGGCGGCGCACGAGGACCTGGCGCACGCGGCCTTCCACGACGCGCTGACGCAGCTGCCCAACCGCGTGCTGCTGTACGACCGGATCGAGCAGGCCCTGGCGCTGGCGCGGCGCGAGCGCCAGCAGGTGGCGGTCTGCTACCTGGACCTGGATGGCTTCAAGGCGGTCAACGACGCGCAGGGGCACGACGCGGGCGACCAGTTGCTGCAGACGGTGGCGGCGCGCCTGACGGCGGGCATCCGCCCGCTGGACACGGTCGCGCGGCTGGGCGGCGACGAGTTCGTCCTGGTCCTGACCTGCATCGAGGACGGGGAATGGCGCACGGTGCTGGCGCGCGTCATCGACGCGATCGGCGAGCCGATCGTGTTGTCGTCCGGGGCGAAGGTGGCGGTGGGCGTCACCGCGGGGGTCGCGGTGTTCTCGCCGGACGACACCGTCGGCGCGCACGAGCTCATCGAGCGCGCGGACCACGAGATGCTGCGGGGGAAGCGCGATGGGAAGGGGCGGGTGAGGGCAGGGTGATGGCCGGTTGAGGGCCGGTTGAGGGCCGGTTGAGCGCGGGGTGAGGAAGCATCTCGTTGCATCGCGAGGTTAGGGATGTCGCGCACGACGACAGAACCTAGACTGACTCGGACGTGATCGCGGTTCAGGCCTCTCGGACGGGAATGGGAAGGTCGCCGGTTACGAATCGGACAAGACATTCCTTTGGGGGGAGCAATTGGCGCCATCGGCCTGGATCGCCTTTACCGGGTCGTGCGACGCCGGTCTGCATGAGCGCTGCGTCTCGCTGCTCACGCGCGCGGGCATCGCCGTGAGCGCTTCAGCACCCGAGGACGGCGCGGCGCTGGGCCTGGTCGTCTTCGGCGCGTGCGACGACGAGGTCCTCACCTTGCTGCGACGACATGGCGACAGCGCCCTGGTGCTGGCGATCTGCGTCGGCGCCGAGGCGCTGTCGAGCGCGGTGCAGTGGCACCTCGTCCATGCCGGCGCGCGCGATGTGCTGCAGTGGCCCGAGCTGCCCGCGACGGCCGACGAGATCAGCGCGCGGCTGCAGCAGTGGCTCCGTGTCGACGCCCTGGTCGATTCGCCGGCGGTCGCGTCCTGCCTGGTCGGCACCAGCCCGGCGTGGCGGCGCTCGATGCGCAGCGTGATCGAGGCGACGGTCTCCACCTCGTCGTCGGTGCTGATCACCGGCGAGAGCGGCACCGGCAAGGAGTTGATCGCCCGGCTGATCCACGACCTCGACCCGCGTCCCGACAAGGGCGAGTTCGTCGTCGTCGACTGCACGACCTTGTCGCCCGAGCTGTCCGGCAGCGAGTTCTTCGGCCATGAGCGCGGCGCCTTCACCGGCGCGGTGGGATCGCGCGAGGGCGCCTTCGCGCTGGCGCACAAGGGCACGCTGTTCCTCGATGAGGTCGGCGAGCTGCCGTGCGAGTTGCAGGCCCGGCTGCTGCGCGCGGTGCAGGAGCGCCAGTACAAGCGCGTGGGCAGCAACACCTGGCAGCACAGCGATCTGCGCCTGGTCTCGGCCACCCACCGCGACCTGGAGCGCGGCATCGCCGAGGGCAGCTTCCGCGCGGACTTCTACTACCGCATCGCCGGCTGGCGGTGCCGCACGCTGCCGCTGCGCGAGCGCAAGGACGACGTGCTGCCGCTGGCGCTGCATTTCATGCGCGAGCTGCTCCCGTCGCAGGCCGAGCTCACCATCGACCCGGCGGTGCGCGAGTTCCTGATCGCGCGCGACTACCCCGGCAACGTGCGCGACCTGCGCCAACTGGTCACGCGCATCTGCCAACGCCATTGCGGCCGCGGGGCGATCACGGTCGGCGACATTCCGCCGGAAGACCACACGATGCCCGGCGCGCCGCCGCTGTGGCCGGACAACAGCTTCCGATCGGCCATCCGCTCGGCGGTGCAACTGGGCATCGGCATGAAGGACATCAGCCAGCGCGCCACCGAACTGGCGGTGGAGATGGCGCTGGAGTGCGAAGAGGGCAACCTGCAGCGCGCCGCGACGCGGCTCGGCGTCACCGACCGAGCCTTGCAGATCCGGCGCGCCAGTCAGCGGGCGCTGGTGTGAACGCGGCGCGCCGCCGCGCCCGCGCGGTCAGGCGCAGCAGATTGCCGCCGGTGACCAGCGCCTCGTCGGACGCGGACAGGCCCAGCGCGCGCACCTTGGCCAGCTCGACGCCGGGATGCAGCCACGGGCCGTCGCTGCCGAACAGCAGCTTGTGCGCGCCGGCGCGCCGCACGGCCTCGGCCAGCAGGTCGAAGCGGCGCACGCCGGAGGTGTCGGCGTGGATGTTGGCGTGGCGGACCAACGGATCGATCAGCGCGCGCTGCGCGCGCCAGTCGTCGGAGAAGCTGCCCAGGTGCGGCACGATGAAATCGACATCCGGGAACTCCTGCGCGAGCAGCTCCGCCTGCGCCACCTCGCCGACCACGTCGTAGAGCACCGGCAGCGCGTGCTCGCGCGCCGCCTCGCAGACCTCGCGCGAGATGTTGGCATCGTGGCGGTGCAGCTTGATGCCGACGAAGCCGTGGTCCTCGACGCCGATGCGCACCAGCTCGCCGATGCGGCCGCGATCGCGCGCCGCGTGCACGAAGACGAAACCGATCCAGCGCTCCGGCTGCGCGGCCACGATGCGCGCGACCTCGGCATTCGCCCGCCCGTAGTCGGAGTGGAAGGCCGCGAAGATCACCGTGCGCCCGATGCCGGCCTGCGCGGCGCGCCGGGCGTAGTCGCGCAGCGGCGCGCCGCTGTCCCACGGGCCGGTGAAGCCGTCGCCGGGGCCGGCGTGGCAGTGGCAGTCGATGATCATGGGGATGCTCGTCGTCAAGCCGGGCCGATCTGCTCGAACTCCCAACGCACGCCGCGCGGCAGCACCAGCTGACCCGGCGGCATCGGGTCGAAGGGTTTCGGATCGATCGGTGTCTTGCGCAGGGCTCGTGTCATCGCGGTCTGCAGCTGCGGCGGCAGCACGTTGACGATCTTCACGGGACCGCGGGTCATCGACGGCTTGAAGGGCAACTGCGCATCCGTGAGGTCGTCGGAGCGGCGCAGCAAGCGCGCCAGTGCGAGCTCGACCATGCGCACCACGCCGGCCACGCCGTGCGCGCCGCGGTGGCCGTGCACCTTGGCCAGGTAGTACTGCAGCTTCGGGTGGGCGCGGTTCAGCGCGATGTGCGCCGGATCGCCCATGCGCCGCGCGAAGGTGTCGCTCATGCCGACCTTCAGGATCTTCGGCTTCGCGTCGGCCACGCCGGCCGCGGCAGGCTCGAACGCGATGTACACGCCGCCGAAGCCCGTGAACGAGCTGCCGGCCCGCACGATCTGCGCCCGCGAGTAGGACTTCGGCAGCCAGCTCAGCCGCGCGTTCAGCGGGCCGAAGGCGCTTTCCTGTTCGGCCTGCTGTTCGCCTTCCTGTTCCCCCTCGCCCTCACCGAACTCACCGGCGCCGAACTCACCGGCGCCGACGCCGCCGAACTCGGCCTCCTTCACCGGCGCGCTGCGGCCCCAGGTGCGCCACAGGTCGGGGATCGCGTTGCCGTCGCCGACCTTGAAGCCCGACCCGCCGTCGCTGAGCTTCAGCGTGTCGACGGCCCATTGCCCGACGTGGTACCAGATGTCGGGACCGGGGTCGTTCTCGCGCGAGGCACTGCTCTGGCGGTGCGCCAGGATCGTCTTCAACCCGATCTTCGCGACGAGGTAGCGCACCAGCCGGCGGCCGGCTTCCAGCTGCGCCGGCGTGACCTGGTCGCGGCCGTACTTGTCGCCCTGCCACCACTTGCCCTTGGTGTTGGGAAAGTTGCCCGCGAACTCCACCGCCACGCTGCCGTGGTTGAAGCCGTTGCTGGCCCAGACCATCGCGAGCTCCGGATGCAGCTGCAGGATGCGGCCGTCGGCCATGATCGCGAAGTGCGAGCCGATCTTCAGGTAGTCCGTCAGCGCGTTCTTGCGGTTGCGGCAGCAGGCCATCTGGTGCAGCACCAGCGCTTTCACCTGCGCGGCCGGGCGCATGCCGTGGCGGTTGCTCTTGTCGGCCTTGTCGGTCAGGTCGATGATGCCGGCGCCGGCCGCGCTCGCGGCGCCCGCCGCACCCGCCAGCGTGCCGGCGATCTGGCCCGCGACCTGTCCGATGCGGCTGCCGATGCCGCCGATCACGTCGCCCAGGCCCCATTCGCCGACGATCTCGAATTCACGCGTGTCCATGTGCGTCTCCCGGTGGATGGCTGATCAGACGCCGTGCAGCACCAGCGTCGAGCCGCGACGCGTCCAGCGGCCGCCGTTGCGCGTGCCCGAACCGCCCGATGTGCCGGGCCGGCCCGGCAGCGCACGGCCGCTGAAGTGCGGCAGGTGCTGCTGCGCGGCGGCGGCCACGGCGGCTTCGAACTCCGCCGGCGCCGTGCCGTCGGTGGCCTGCTGTGCGGCCGTGCCGGCGATGCGCACGAAGCGGCGCGCCATCTCGAACTCGCGGTCCTCCAGCTCCAGGCCTTCGAACTCCATCTCCAACGCCGAGCTCACCGCGCTGCCCAGCGCCGTGCCCAGCGCGGTGCCGACCCCCGGGATCGGGATCATCGACCCGAGCGCGCCGCCGACGAAGGGCAGCGCCTTCTTGGCCACCGCCTTCAACACGCCCGAGAAGGGCTTGGCGATCTTGCCGACCGTGCCCGCGACCTTCTTGACACCCTTCCACAGCTTGCCGAGGAACTGCTCGAGTTCGGCCTCGCTGGACACCGACAGCAGCTCGGCGGCGAGGGCGATCTCCTCGGCCTCGCTGAACGGCGAGCCGCTACCGCGTCCGTATTCGCCCTGGCCTTCGTATTCGCCTTCGTATTCGCCTTCGTACTCGCCTTCGTACTCGCCTTCGAACTGGCTCTCGTGGGGGCCTTCGTAAGGGCCTTCGTACTGGCCCTCGTATTGCCCTTCGTATTGACCCTCGTACTCGCCTTCGCCTTCGTACGCCCCCTCGAATTCACCTCCACCTTCCGCGGCGAACTCGAAGGTCTCCTGGGCGCCCCCGCATCGGGGGCAGTTGCAACGGATCGGATGCATGGTCATCTCCTCGCTGGGGGCATCGGGCGCCGCTGCGGGACCGGGGTCGGCGGCAGCAGCAGGGGCGGGTTCAGGTGGCGCGTACGGCGGCACATCGGGCGGCGCATAGGGCGACGCCAGGCACTGCTGCATGCAGCGCTGGTAGCGCGATCCGGGGCCGCCCCAGGCCGGCCACGGCGTGGGATCCCAGGCGGGGCCGCCATAGCGCCCCCAGGGCGACGAGCGCGAGGGCCGCGACGCATGCGATGGCGGCCGTTGCTGTGAACGCTGCGGGGATCGTTGTGGCGATCGCCGTTGCGACGACGGAGAGCGGCGCTGCGAGCCACCGTAGCGCGAGCCGCCGGAGCGGCCGCCCCGGTAGCCGCGCTCGAACTCCTCGGACGCGGTCTCGAATTCGTTGCCGGTGGACAGCAACTCGAAGGATGTCGTGGGATTCATGGAGCCTCCGCAAGGAAGGGGTGGAAGGGCCGCCGCAACGCCGCCAGGGCCTGCATCAGCGCCTGCACGGCGCGCTCGATGCAGGCCGCGGTGTGCGCCGCGGTGATCACGAAACTCAGCCGTGCCTGCGCCTGCGATCGCGATGGCGACGGCCCACGCGACTGCGGACGCCACTGCGTGTGCGACGCCGGATGAGACAGCGGACGCGACGGCGCCGCCACGCCTCCGGCGTGCAGGACGGTGCGGACTTGCCGCTGCAGCAGCGCGGCGTGCAGCGCCGGCATGTCGATGCCGGGCAGCGGCGCGAGCGACTGCACCGGGAAATCGCCGCCCATGCAACGCAAGCGCAGCGCGGCGAGCCGGCCGCGGAACTCCCCCACGCGCTGCATCAGCCGCGTGCGCAGCGCGTCGCCGAAGCGGCCGTTCAGCGCCAGCGCGTGGCGTGCTGCCTCGATCACCGCCAACGTCGGCGGGCTGGTGTGGACGCGCGTCTCGCTGCGGGTTTCGAACCAGCGCAGCGTCGCGCTGCTGCCGGAGAGCACCGCCATCGGCACGCCGAAGCCCTTGGCGAGCGATGCGCCGACGATCACCGGCGCGCCCTCGAGGCCGTGCAGGCGCACCGAGCCGCCGCCCGCCGGCCCGAGCACGCCGAGCGCCTGCGTGTCGTCGAGCACCAGGCAGCCGCCGTGGCGCGCGGCCGTCGCGGCGTAGCGGGCGATCGGCGACTGCTGCTCGCGGCCCGGACGGAAGCCGTCGCAGACGATGAGCAGGCGCGGACCCGCGCCGTCGGTCTCCGCGGACCTGGCGGCCTGGATGGCCCGGGCGGCGCCGGCGGCGAGGCGTTCAAGGCCGTCCGCATCCGACGCCGCGAAACCGTGCACCGTCGCACCGCGTGCGGCGGCGCGCTCGATGCCCCAGCGCGCGATGGCGTAGGTGCCGTCCTCCACGCAGATCACGGTGCCAGGTCTTGCCAGCAGGCCGAACAGGTCCCAGAACAGGTGCAGCGTCGACGGCAGCAGCGTGGCCGCCTCGCAGCCCTGCAGCGCCGCCAGCTCGCGCGCCACCGCCTCGGCGCCCGGCGGCGCCTGCAGCGCCGCGGGCCGGCCCAGGCTCAGGGCCGGCCAGTTCCGGGCGCTGCCTTCCGCGTGGCGCAGCCCCAGGTACAGGGACGAGGTGAAGTCGAGCATGACCGCGACTCCGTCAGGCGTTGCGCTGCTGCTGGGCCAGCCGACGCTGCATCAGCAGCGAGGGCAGCATCGCGTCGGCGCTCGGATCGGCGGTCTCGCTGCTCAGGTCGATGCCGGTGGCCGCCCGGTAGGCATGGATGTAGCCCTGGATCTGCGGCCGCCAGTAGCGGGCGAAGTTGAAGGCCGGGGTCGGCTCGAAGACCTCGCTCCAGTTGCCGACGCGGATCGCCAGCATCACCTGCTCGCCGAAGATCGCCAGGTTGCGGAAGTGCACGACGCTGGTGTCGGTCCAGCCCTGCAGCTTCTTCATCGCATCGACGCGGTCCATCCACGGCTCGGGGTAGGCCACCATGATGCGGCTGGGCAGGAACTCGCGGAACTCGGGCCGCCCGAGCAGCCATTGCTGCATCAGCATCTCGATGCGCGCGGTGGTCGCCAGCTCGCCGAAGTTGTTGTGCGCGCCCTGCGACATCACCAGGTGCACCTCCTTGAGCGCGTTCAGCACCGGGAAGGCGTCGGCCTTGACCGTGGTGTCGTCGTCCTGCTTGTAGAACGCCGTCAGCAGCCGCAGCAGGTGGTGGAAGCCTTCGAGGAACTGCGAGCGCGAGTCGGCGATCCGGAAGTCCTTCACCGCCTTGCCGCGCAGCGTCAGGCCGTACTGGTGGGCGTACTCGGCGTTGCGGCGGTTCACGGTGAGCCGGTGCTGCTCGTCCTGCGTGTAGCCCCACAGCAGGCTGTTGAGCGGCCGCAGCGGATCGATCTCGAGGTTGGCGAGCGGGTCGGGCGTGGTCGGCGAGCCGCGGTTCTGGAAGCGCCGCGTCACCGCGTTCATCGTCTGCACGAGCATCGCTTCCTCATGCCAGTACGACCAGATCAGCTCGATCAGGCAGGGGTTGGCCAGCTTGTCGTGCACGAAGCCGACGGCCAGGTTCGCGCCGTCGGGGTTGCCCTCGATGATCGGGATGTCGGGCAGCTTGCGCGCCACCAGCGCCAGGTAGGGCAGCAGGCCCCCGGGCTGTTCGAGGTAGTCGTCGAAGCTGCCGCGCGCGTCGTCGAAGGCCGGCAGGTCGCGCCGGTCCAGGTAGGCGTTGTCGTGGCGCGGGCGGAAGGCCCGGTCGTGTTCGCCGCCTTGCAGCACGCCGCAGTTGACCATCACGAAGGCCTCGGTCGCGGCCTTCAGCACCCGGTACGAGTCGCTGTCGTTGAAGGGCAGGAAGCGCTTCAGCGAGAGCTTCTCGAACGCCTCCTTCTCGGCTTCGAAGCCGCGTCCGGCGTTGCCGCTTCCGCCGCCGTGGCCGAAGCCGCCGCGGTCGCCGTCGCGGTCGCCGTTACGGTCGTTGTGGCGGTCGTTGTGGCGGTCGCCGTGGCGCGGACCGTGCCGCCGGCCGCCGAACAGCACGTCCATGAAGCGCAGGTAGTGGTTGAAGCCCAGCGCATCGGTGCCGTTGCGGATGGCCAGCCACAGCGCCATGTCGTCGGTCGGCTCGGTCCCGGTGCGGCTGAGGGCGATGCCGAGCTGACCGGAGACCGGCTGCGTCGGCACCGACGCGGCGTGGCCGGAGTGGGCCAGCGTCAGCACGGCCGGCGGCTGCCCCGCGGCGGCGCCCAGCGCCGGGGAGCGCAGCTCGTAGACGAAGTCGACGCGGCCGGCGCGCGACACGGGGGTGGAGAAACTGGTGAAGCTGCCGTCGTGCGACAGCCCGGTCGAACCGTGCGGCGGCACGACGTGCAGCTGCGGATTGACGGTGTGGTTGACCGTGGCCTTCAGGTAGTCGCCGACCTGGGGCGGGCGGCAGTCCAGCGTCTCGCAGTCGCGCGTCATCCAGCGCGCTTCCAGCTGGGCGCAGAACTCCGGTTCCAGGTCTTGCCTGCTGGTGCCGCCGTCGCCGACGGTGAAGCGGGCCGAGTAGGTCCGCGGGTGGTGCAGGAAGCCGAGCACGTACTCGCCCGGTGCGACGTCGTCGAAGCACAGGTGGCCGTCGCCGTCGCTGCGCTTGAGCAGCAGCACCTGCTCGTCGGCCGGGTGGGACCCGGCGGCGAGCCCGGTGGTGTGGAACAGGCCGACCTGGGCCTGGGCGATCGGACGGTGCGCGCCGCCGCTGTCGCGCACCCGGACCTCGATCGAGGACCGGCGATCGGTATCGTGGTCGTGATGGTGCTTGCTCATGAGGGTTCTCCTTCGGTGACAGTGAAGCTGCGGCCCTGCGCCGCGGCGCAGGCTTGCGTGGTGTCCAGCGTGCTGGCGAGCGCCCAGTGCGTGAGCAGCTTGCCCAGCAGCAGCGATTCGTCCTCGGGGCTGAGCCGGCCGTCGCAGCGCGCCTGGCCGATGACCGCGAAGACGAGCGACGGCGGCGCCCGGTACATCAGCGCCGGCACCCGGGTCCAGAGCCGGAACAGCGCCGAGAGCCGCGCCGGACGCCGCTCGGCCACGTCCAGCACCTGGGCCAGCGTGCGGCCGCGCAGCGCCGCGGGGCGGTGCTGCACGAGCACGCTGACGAAGGCCGGCATCAGCGCCTGCAGGCGATCCAGCAGGCGCAGCGACTCGGTGTCCAGGCCGCGGGTCGGATAGAAGGCTTCCCACATCGCCGCGAGGCGCGCCCACTGCGGATGCGGGTAGAGCGCGTCGCCCATCGCGCAGCTGAGCTTCACGCGCAGCCAGGGGACGGGGTGCGGGTCGTCGACGTTGATGCGGAAGACGAAGGCGCGCGGCAGGCTGACCACGGCCATCAGCCCGGTCGGCGCGGCCACGCCGATGCGCGCGACGGACCAGAAGTCGGCCACGATCTCGCTGATCCAGCGTTCGTACAGGCCCCATGCCACGGCGCCGTCGCCGGCGCCTTGCTGCAGCCCGCGCAGCACCGGCCGCAGCGAGTCGACCAACCCGAGCAGCGCCGCCGCCTGATGACCGACCTCGTGCACGAGCGACGAGGCGATGCCGCTGCCGATCATGCGTTCGCGCGGCACGCGGATCACGGCCACGGGGCTGGTGCCGCCGCCGGGCAGCCGGGTGCGCGCGCGGCGGATGGCTGCGCCGGGGCCGCGGTCGAGGTAGCAGATCACCGGCGGCGCGCGGTAGTAGCCGCCGCGCAGCGCGAGCGCATCGGCCGACAGCACGTCCAGCCCGGACAGCCAGACGCCGCTCTCGCTTTCGCTGCGCTGCGTGACGACGTCGCTGAAGAGGTCGAACTGCGTCAGCACGGCGTTGAACTTGAGCCGCAGGTAGGCGAAGCGGCGTTGTGCCTCGGCGGCGCTGGCGCGTTGCGCGGCGCCGCTGTCGAGCCAGCCCATGAAGCCGTGGACCAGGCGGCGCAGCTCGCGCCGGCCGGCGATCAGATGGCCTTCAATCGCGCTCTGCGCGGCCGGCAGCAGGTTGGCCGCGGGCACCATCGGCTCGACCAGCGCGAAGGGCTTGACCCGCGCCAGCCGCGTCAGCAGCGCACGCGATTCCTGCATCAGGAACCACGCGGGATAGGTGCCGATGGCCATGGTGGTTCACGCGCCGAAGATGACGATGCGATGGCCGCGGCGCACCCAGCGGCCGCTGGTGGCGGCGCCCGGGCGTGCGGCGGTCGGCGGGGTGGTGGCGGCGGACGCGCCGCCGGTGAGCAGGCCCGGCGCGTGCTGCTTCGCGGCGGCGACGGCGGCCTGCTGCGCGACGGCGCGCGGGTCCGCGTTGGGCGGCGCGGAGGCGGCCTGCGCGGCGGTCTGCGCGGCCAGACGCACGAACTGCTTGGCGCCTTCGAATTCGCGGTCCTCGCCGGCCATCTCGGCTTCGAGGCCGAGCGCATTGCTGGCGGCGTTGGCCAGCCCGCTGCCGATCTTGGCGCCGAGCGGCCCGCCGAAGTAGGTGCCGATGGCGGTGCCGGCCATGGGCAGGGCCTTCTTGGCCACGCCCTTGAGCACGCCGCCGACGGCCTGCCCGATGGGGGAGCGCGCGAAGGAGCCGACGGCCTTGGTTGCGCGGCTGACGAGGTCGCCGAGGAAGCGGTCGAGCTCACCTTCGTTGGCCACGGACAGCAACTCGCCGGCGAGCTCGAGTTCTTCGGCCTCGCTGAAGGCGCCGGATTCCGTCGACCACTCGTTCTCTCCGAATTCGAACTGCTCGTTCTCGTACTCCATCTGGGTGCGGTCGATGTCGTGCATGGTGGGCTCCTGGTTGCGGTGGGGTGAGGAAAGGAGGCCGGGGGCGTGATGGCGCGCGGCCAGTGCGAAGGCGTCCCGGGCCGCCCGCTGCGGTGAGGGCGGGAAGGGCGCGGACAGGCGGGCAGGGGCGGTGACGAGATGGCGCACGGCGTCGGCGGACAGGCGCACGAAGTTGCGCGCGAGCTCGAACTCCTTGTCCTCGGGGCTGAGGCCCTCGAGTTCGAGGCCCGCGGCGCGCGTCGCGGCGGCGAGGGGCTGGTTGCCGCGCGGGCAGCCGGTGCAGGGGAGGACGCGGGCGGCGCTCTGGAGCAGCGCGCCTTGCAACGCACGCGCCGCGGCGGGATCGACGGACGTGCCGAGCTGGCGGGACGTGCGGGCGATCAGATGGTTCAGCGAAGCGGCCAGCGCGGGCGCGGTTCGCGCCTCCAGCAACTGCGCGGCGAGCTCCAGCACCTGGCCTTCGTTGAACACGCCGGCCGAGGCCGGCGTGCGCTGCGCGACGGCGGCCAGCGGACCTGGCGAGGTGCCTTCCTGAGCCTCGGTCTCGGGGCTGTAGTCGACCAGTGGATGCGACATGGGGCGGTGCTCCTTGCCTCATCTTTTGCAAGCACCGTGCCACTGCGCGGGGACGTGGATCTACCTGGGTGAGGGCCTCAAAAGCGGCGATGGCGGCGAAGCGCGATTCGCTTTTCGGCGTGGAGAGGGCTTCATGGCCGAAAGGACGTTCGTCCGTGGCCGTCTGGCGCGTGCGGCGTCGGCCGCGGCGATCACTCGCGGAACTGCTCGATGTTGCGCTTCAGGTACTCGACGCGCAGGGCGGAGAACCTCATCGCCAGTTCCATGAACGGCTTGTCGAAGGCGTTCAGCGGCGAACCCTTGTAGGAGTCCGAAAAGGCCTGCAGGGAGCCTTGCGCCTTGAAAGGGGCGCGTCGCGGGCTGTCCTGGTCCGCGACGCGCCGCACTTGCTCGAACAGGGTGGCGGCTTCGTCCGCGCCGATGGTCCGCAAGGCGGCCGGCACTTGGGGTGCGGATTCGCCTGAGCTGTTCCAGAAGAACTGGTTGAGGCCGCCATCGGCGACCTCGGCTTCGACGATGAATGAGACGTGGAAGATCTGGAATCCGCGCGGCAGGGAAGCCAGCGGCTTCGGTTCGCCGATCTTTCCGTAGATGCGGTCTTCGATGTACGCGATCACGGCGGCATCGAGCTTGTCATCGGGGATGGCGCGCCACGCGTCGTCGTTGAGCGTCGTCACGCGCGGGCGACGTGCTTCCTCTTCGCGGCCCTGCCGTTCGATCTCCTGCAGCGCCTGGCGCAGTTCGGGCGACATCGCGCTTTGAGAGGCGGGCGTGGACGGTGGGGTTGGCGTGCAGGCCGTGGCGCAGAGCAGCACGGCGACGGTGAGCACGGTGGATCGCATCAGGGCCAACGGTGGAACCTCGAAGTTTTTCTGAACCACGACGCGACAGAGGCCAGTCCGATGGCGCCCGCAAGCACGGCGGCACAGAAGTGAAACCAGAACCAGGTGCTCCGCGCTGCTTCGATGTCGGCGAGTGTTGCGACCGGTCGGCCGTCGGCTTCCAGCTCCCACAGGGTGGGCGGACGGTCGGTGTGAACGGCATATCGGACCTTTGCCGTGCGGGACGTCTGGATGGTGGACCAGACGCGTTCCATGTCCGGATCGGGGCGCCGATAGGTCAAGGTGAGGGGCGGGTGTCCAACGTGAATCCTGAAACCTGTCAGCAGGCCCGCCTCGCGGAGCGGCTCCTTGTCGACGATGAAGCCGCTCTCGATTTCCAGATCCTGCGGCGCTCGCGAGTCGACCATGAAGGTCATCGCGAAGAACAGCACGCAGAGCATCAGGTTCACGGCGGGAAGGAGGATGGGCTTCGGCTTCATGGAGGGGGCGGGACTGCCGAAGGAGGGACAGTTCGAGCGTCGGAGACCTTTCTATTGGTCCCAACCGCGTTTGCCCCCGATCCGAGCGTGTCACCTTGCTCATAGAAGAAGATCGACTCGCCTCCAGTGCCCAGTTCACTCAATGGAGGGGTCTCCTTGAGCTGAAGGAGCAATGGAACGTACTCAATGCGAAGACCAGGAATGGTAGGAGGAACTGGCAGCGTTTTCAGGTGGTGGGGCGATTCGCTTACAAAGCCGAGAAGTACGTTCTGGTAATCAAACCTGGAGTGATTGACCTGCGCCGCTTTGATGAATTGAGAAACTTCTTCTTGATTGAATCCATCCACGTCTGCCAGGACATAGTCAATCATGAAGAAGTCCTCGTCCAAGTGGCCAAGCATGGCAAACCACCAGTAGTCCTCCGGACTGGCAAATATCGATGCCAACCGCATGCGGTGCTCAAATCTCCATCCGATCCAATCACGAAGCGCGAGTTCGATGAGATCCTTTCTCTGCAGTCCTGCCGCCAACGCTTGCAGCGCAGTGGCGGTTGAGTCACCCAACACATTGGCCTTGTCCACCATGAGACTCCAGCCCTTCTCGTGGAACGAGACCTTTCGCATCTCAACGTCTCCCACCAGCAGACGTTTGTTTTCGGGTCGCAGATGATGATTGCGACAGGGGTTGCGTAGTCGGCCCAATAGCGGAGGTGCTGGTAGTCGCCGCGGTAAGTGATGGCAGTGCCGTCCTGCTCTTTCAAGTAGGAGGGGCCACACTTGATCTGGACTGAAATCAGTCGACCATGGCTTTCGCCCTTGTCTTGCCGGATTTCAATCTCGCCATCGATTCCGATGTCTGTCGTGGGTTTTTCCCTGAAGATCCACTTCAAGTCTTGGTGAACCTTCAAGCCCACGAGATGAACCCCCGTCCTGCCTTGTTGTTCGCTATCGGACGCGACAGGGTATTTGCTTTCAGTCATCAGTTCTCCTCGGGGCACGCCTGCAGCAACTGTGCCGTCGCGCGTCCGCAGTCGCAAGGTGTCCGTTGTTTCGAACAGCCTTCGCGCACGAAGCGGATGCCACCGTAGCCGCAACACAGGTTGGGCGGGCGCGTATCGATCCCAGGGATGGGCGACGCGTTGCTCATGAGACGAGAGGGTCTGTGCTGATCGGGCGGCAGCCTATCACCAGGCTCATGGCCGTCATTTCGATGAATCGAAGTCTGAGGAACTGTCAGTCGATCAGGGTCAACGGCGAAACTTCGAATTCTTCCTGAACCACGACGCGACTGAGGTCAGCCCGATGCCGCCCGCGAACACGGCGGCGCCGAAGTGCAGCCAGAACGAGGTGCTCCGTGCGGCCTCGACCTGCGCCACGGTGGCGACCGGCTTGCCGTCGGCGTCCAGGGACCACAAGGTGGGTTGGTCATCGACATGTGCGTGGAAGCGGACCCGCACCGCGCGTGCGGCCTGGATCGTCGACCAGGCGCGCGCCACGTCCGGGTCCGGGTACTGGTAGGTGAACGTGACGCTCGGGTGACCGATCCGCAGCTTGAACCCGGTGAGTTGCTTGCGGGTGTAGATCGGCTCCCTGTCGACGACGACGCCGCTGATGAATTGGAGGTCCTCCGGCGGCTGCCTCTCGATCGTGAACGCCTTCGCGAAGATGAGCGCGGACAGCAGCAGACTGCCGATGGAGAGTGCGATGGCGCGCAGCTTCATGGCGTGATGGCCGGGACGGCCGTTGCCTTGGACCACACGGCCATCCAACCGGCCGCGCGTCGCTCGTAGACGTCCATGTGCCAGCAGTCGACGACCTTGCCCGACGGGAAGCTCAGTCGCGCGCGGTAGCGGATGACCGCGAGGTCCGCGGACGCGCGGACTTGCATGTCGCTGTGTTCCCAGCCGGTGTAGAAGGGCGCCTCGGCGATGAGCCCGAGGTACTTGTCGCGGCTGAACAAGCGGCCCGCCGGCGTGATGAGCTCGTACTCCGGCGCGTGCAGCGATTCGATGACCGGCATGTCGCGCTCGACGATGGCGCGCGTGCGGCGGATCTCGAGGGCGGGGAAGAAGTCCTCGGGTTGGAGGGCGTTGGGGAGGTCTTCGCTGCGGGTGCTCATCATCAGCTCTCGATAACGACGCGAGGCCACCGTTCGTTGTAGCGTTTCGCGGCCGTCCTGTCCTTGAAGTTCTGGGCGCTGGCCCGGGTCGGATTGTGGCGGACCACCATCTTGAACAAATCGTTCAGACCCCATGGTGCGATCACGTGAACCTGATCATCCCCGTCCAACCAGACGCCGACGGAGGTCACGAACTCGGGCCAGGTGCCGACCGCTTCATGAAGAGAGGTGAGGGGCGCAACAGGATGTCCGAAGTACGTCTCGAACCAGAGGTGCACGGCCGCCTGATTCGTCACTTCCCACGGCACTTCTGGCAAGCGTGCCGATAGGGCGTCCTGGAACTTGGCCTCAAGCTCGGGGCTCAGGTTGTCGGCATCAAAGAATGCGACATCCACGTCCGATAGGGCGGACGGCTCGCGGTGTCCGCTGAGAGCGTCCCACACCAGATTGCGGATGGCGCCCGCTCCGATGCACCACGAGGACAGATGCAGGGAGCGTACTGCGCGCAAGGCGCTCATCATCCAGGGACTGTCGTTGACGAGATGGATCAGTCGCTCGGTGTTTTGCATGTCGTTGAGGTCGGCGGTCCGTCCGCTCATGGACGGCCTGACCGGCGATTTTCTCCTGCTCCAAGTATCGGAAGAAATTTGGTTCGGACTGTGTTGCCGCGTGGTCGCTGGCTCTGACGGTACAGCCGCTGGCCATGGCACCTCGTTTGCTCACCTGTCTTGCATCCGGGTCAACCAGCGACACCGAGCTCAAGAAGCACCAGAATGATCATCATGAAGTTGACGGCAGGCGCGATCGTCGTGTCGTCCTTGGCATTGACGGGCTGCGACCGCGCTGGCGCGCCGACATCGGCATCGACTTCGCCAACCCAAGCCGCGTCGGTCCCTGCATCATCAACACCTGACACCGCGCCATCCTGGTTGGGTCGCTGGAACGGTCCGGAAGGCACCTACCTTCAACTGAACGCCGCCGGCGACGCGAGCTACGAAATCCGCATCAAGGACCTGGATGCGGAGCGGACGTTCAAGGGCGTCGGCAAGGACGGTGTCATCTACTTCGAGCGAGACGGGAAGCAGGAGTCCATCAAAGCTACCGATGGCAATGCCACGGGCATGAAATGGCTTGCGGGCAAGTCCAGGTGCCTGACGCTGCATCCTGGCGAGGGCTACTGTCGGGATTGAGCTGCCGGCGCTCCCGCCTTGCGCTGCGATAGGCTCGTCTGAGGTCAGTCCGCCGCACCGTACAGCCAACTCACTTCGGCGAGACGACCGTTCTCGAACCGGAAGAAGACGTCACTCAGCGCCTCGCCCCTGATCTGGAAAAGGAACAGGTCCGAACTGATCGCGCTGGGTGCTCCCAGTACCTGCCGGACGCGCGCCATGGAGTCACCCATCTTCAGCCGGGATGGCAGAACGAAGGCCCTGGACCGTGTCGACATTGAATCCAGGATTCGCTTGCCATCCGGTCCGACCCAGAAGCTGGCTCTGAACGAATCGAACACGGCATCGTGCCGCCGGCTTTCGCTGCCGTCCGCCAGGGCCTCTACCGATACGTCGTCCTTCCGCGGCGTTGTCATTCTGTACCGATCGAAGTAGCGCTCGGCGTAGTCGAACAGCCGCTTTGCCGTCTCACTGGCCTGTCTTTCGTCTCGCTCAGATGCCACAACCAAAGGATCATCGCGAAGTGCTTCGGCGTGTACTGGAAATGCAAACAAGGGCAATGCCTCCGCGAGCATCAGAAGAAGACGTTGCAGCCGCTTCACGACGAGGTAGGCCTTCGCT
Organism: Mitsuaria sp. MSU3D; assembly: GCF_056867975.1. Taxonomy (NCBI): domain Bacteria; kingdom Pseudomonadati; phylum Pseudomonadota; class Betaproteobacteria; order Burkholderiales; family Sphaerotilaceae; genus Roseateles; species Mitsuaria sp. MSU3D. The sequence continues at coordinate 1,188,424 of NZ_CP200314.1, forward strand.
TCTGGCTTCACGCGCTCAAGCCAAGGACTTCTAAGCGCGCTGCCCGGGTCAAAGAAGTAGCGCTTGTTCATTGAAGGCATTGCGTGCGACAGCGTCGAGAATATCAAGATCCTCTCGATCTCGACCCTCTCATGAACGCGCTTGGAGCGCCCTTGGACAAACCCCGCCTTTACGTCGACTTCAATGAGATGGTCGAGCGCGATCTGGTGTTGCTCTCCGTTGGCGACCAGAAGAAAGATTCCTCGGGCACCATGGTTCTCCTGCAGCAGGGGGCGGCCGTGGACATCTACATGGACGATGAAGAGTTTCGCGCGGACATCGCCAAGGACGGTCTGATGAAGAAGTTCTGCGAGAGCCTGCGCAGCCTGGGGACCCTCGAGCCGAACAACATGATCTTCGCCGAGCGCGGACTGGACTTTCCGACGAAGCGGGAGCGTTGAGGGCATCGGGAGGCTTGCTTGCTCCCCCGAACCCATTGGCTTCGACAAGGAGACGTCAATGGCAAAGTTCCTCACCGTGGGCTACGGCGACGAGGCCGGATACAGGCAGACCGACGCAGCCGTGCGCGATGCGGCTCATGCGCACGATGCGAAGCTCAAGGCCAGCGGTGCCTTGATCGGAATGGCCGGCGCTCCTGTGCAGGTCCGTAACCCCGACAACTCGGGCGTCCAGACGACGTCGGGCGCCTACCTGCGCAGCGCCTTGCCGATCGCCGGATTCGCCGTGATCGAGGCGAAGGACCTGCAGGAAGCGATCGCGATGGTGTCGAAGACGCCATGCGCCGTGGCGCACGGCGTCGTGGAAATCTGGCCTCTGGAGGAACCTCCGCAGTGACGATGACCGGATCCTGCTGCAAGATTTCTGCAGGAGCTTGTCGAATTCCGACCCTCCGATTCGTCGTCAGTGCATCACCGTCTCAAAGGACTTCCCTTGAAATACCTCGGCCTCGCCTACTTCACGCCCGATGCATTCGCCAAGATGTCGCCTGAAGACGTCAAGGCATTGGTGAGCCAATGTCCGCCGCTGGACGAGAAGATGCGCGCCACGGGCAAGGTCCTGGTGTCCGCGTCGCTTGGCGATCTGGAGGGCTGGAAGACGCTTCGTCCGAGCGGCGGCAAGACGCACGTCACCGACGGGCCTTACACCGAAGCGAAGGAAGTTGTCGGTGGCCTGTTCATCATCGAGGCGGACAGCGAGGAAGAAGCGCTGCGCATCGCCTCCATGCATCCGGCCGCCACGCTGGGCGAAGCGGGTGGATGGGCCGTGGAGCTGATTCCGATGGACTTCTACTTGAGCCGTTGAAGACTCGGAGGAACTGCACAGCGCCCGGCTGCGTCAGGTGCTGATCGCGTTGGTGAACGTCAACCGGTTCCCGAACGGATCCGTCACTGAGACGTCCTTGGACCCCCACGGCGTCTCCTCCAGCCCGGGCCGGGCGTAGCCGTACTGCCGCCCGGTCAGTTCCGCGTGGAAGCCTTCGATGTCGTCCGTCTCGATGCGCATCGCCGCACCCGGACAGCCATCGCCGTGATGCTCCGAGAGGTGCAGCACGCAGCCGTCCCGCGAGACCTGCAGGTAGAGCGGCAGTCCCGGTTCGAAGCGATGGTCCCAGTCGACCTGGAAGCCCAGGAATCGCACGTAGAACTCCAGCGCCTTGGCTTCGTCGAAGATGCGCAGGATCGGGGTGGTCTTGGCGAATTTCATGAGCGCGATCATCCTACGGCTACAGTCTCCAAACCCATTCGCCAGAGAAAAGGGAGGGGGCATGGACTCCGACATGAAGACGTTCCCCATCCCCGATGCGGTGAGGGACCATCTCCTCGCCAAGGCGACGCCCAAGCAGCTCGAGGACGTGCAGCGACTGGTGCTGCTTCTCTCCGCCGTCACCGGCGAGGCGCCGGCGATGTGGGGCGCCAGCATCGTGGGCTTCGGCGCCTACCGCTACACCTACGCGTCCGGTCGTTCGGGCACGTCGTGCCTCGCGGGCTTCGCCATCCGGGGCAAGGAGTTCGTCCTCTATCTGGCGCCGGAATGGGACGGCGCGCAAGCGTGGTTGAGCAGGCTCGGGAAGTTCAAGGCCGGCAAGGGCTGCCTGTATGTGAAGCAGCTCGCCGATGTTGATGTCGATGTGCTTGAGCAGTTGGTGTCGGCGTCCGTGGAGGAGCTTCGTCGGCGTTATCCGGCTCAAGAGCACCCATCGGCCCGCTGAAGGTTGATGCAAGGCGAATCAAAGGCGACTCTCGCAGTGAGGGTCGAGGCGAGGCATGCATGCCGACTCCTAGCTGACCCATGCATCCCGCATGGCGCGAAGGTGCCGCCAGTCGGTGCCGCAGCAGCCGCCCAGGACATTCAACCGTGGCAAGACACCTTTGAGGCCCCGATACCTTTGAGCAAGGTCTTTGGGATCGCCTATGTCCAGCGCGGTGGATTCATCGAGCTCGGCGTGGCTCTTCGTCGAGGCGTTGGGACGTAGACCGTGGATGCGCGTTATCCATGGCTTGTCGGCCGACAGGACATCCTCGACATGTGTCGGATGTGCGCAATTGATGGCGAAGTAGGCCGGCGGAGCGGACGCGTCCACTCGTTGGATGGCGTCACCCAGCGCCTCTCCACTGGGCAGTCGGCCGTCTGTCTCGACAGTGAATGAGATGGCGACGGGCAGTCCCACGCGCTGCGCTGCCATGGAGATGCCCAGGGCCTCAGCCGATGTGGTCATCGTGACGGCTGCGAGCATGTCCACCCCGCCTGCGGCAAGCGCCTCAGCCTGCAGTCGGTGATAGTCGGCAGCGACGTCCACGCTGTCGGGCGCCTGCGCAATGTAGCCGTCTCCCCGTGGACCGATGACACCGCTGACAACAATCGGACCGCTGAGGCGTGGCGCCCAGCGCGAACGCATGCCGCACATCATTTGCGCTGCTCGGGTGTTGAGCGCTCGCAGGTGCGCGGCATCCATGCCCAGCAGCGTGGCCCAGTCGGAACTGGCGCGCCACGTGGGCGTTTCGAGTACGAAGCCAGCCCCGGGCGTCTCGCCACAGAGTTCGAGGTAGGGAACGTAGTAACTCTTCAGGCGCTCGCGGCCAAGCTCATCATCCAGCAGCGTGAACGCAGCGAAGTGCGGCAACTCAATCTTGTCGAGGAAGACGAGCGAAGTCTCGAGGCCGCCGTCGCTCAAGAAGATGCCGCCAGCAAGTTGGGGAAGTGCCCTGGCCATGCGCTGCCTCCATCGGCCGAGTTGCTCTTTCGTGGCGACACAACGATACGCCGGCGGGAGACTCTGAGCAATCAAGCGGATCGAGAGGCGCTATCGCTCGAAGTCGGGACTCCCAAGGTTGCCGGTGTCCCTGCACGGCCAGCGGTCGGGCACGTCGCGGATACTGAAGGTCATGACGACCTCCCTCCCGCAGCAAGCCCGGGCCTTCGCCGTTGCCGCTCACGGCGCGCAGAGGTACGGAGATCATCCCTACGTGCATCATCTGGACGCCGTGGCCTCGATTGCCGAGCCTTTCGGCGAGGCCGCGGTCGTCGCTGCGTACTTGCATGACACGGTGGAAGACACGCCGGCGACGCTGGCGGAGATCACCGAGCAGTTCGGTCCGGAGATCGCCGCCTGCGTGGCACTGCTGACGGATGAGCCAGGGGCCGACCGCAAGGAGCGCAAGGCGAAGACCTACGCGAAGCTGGCCGAGGTCACCGGACCACTGGAGCTCGCCTTGATCGTGAAGGCATCGGATCGCCTGGCCAACGTGAGAGCCTCCGTGAAGGACCGCAACGAGCGCATGCTGAAGGTGTATTGCAGCGAGCATTCGACCTTTCGAAAAGCCGCCTATCGACAGGGACTCTGCGATTCGCTGTGGGCCGAACTGGATGCCCTATTGAACTGAAGCTGCGGAGATCGTTCGGTATCGTCGACGCCATGAATCCAGACTCCCCCACAAGAATCGCGATCGACCATGACGACTACCACGCGGAACACGTCGGAAGGACTGCCGACGGACGCCAGTTCTTCCTGACCTATCCGTTCGAGCCGGCGAGGAACGGAAACCCGGGCGGTGAGTTCAATGCGCTCTACCTGTTCGATTCGACGGGAGAATTCATCAGCGCGCAGATCGAGTCATTCGGCCCGAGAAGCTCTTTTGATGCCCAAGCGAAAGCGCAGGCCTACCGCCGACTGCTCGATGGACTGGGCCCGGTCACGTTCCAACGGATTGAGGTGGCCCCGTTCGAGGTCGAGAGGTTTGGCAGGACATTCGGCTTGATCGGACGGGACTGCGAGGATCCCGACGATGTGCTCGCCGTCGAAGCGCAACCGGGGAATTACATGGCGTTCTTTGCGCCCTGGGACAGCGGCGTCTACGACACCTGAACTCGATCGGGCTGTCCCGGTCTATCCCACGCACTTCCCGCTCTGTGCGCCGTGCCCCGGCAACGGCGCCCCTGGCAACTCGATCGCATAGTGCAGCGACAACATCTGCCACCCCTGCGGCCCCAGTTGCCACTGCGTGCTGTTCACGCCCACGTAGTCCGGTGCCGCCTGCGCGGGATCGCGGCGTGATTCGACCACGCTGTAGACCTCGGCCTGCCCCGCGTAACGGCGCAGTTCTCTGTGGATTTCGCATTCATGCAGCGCTCGCGGGGACGGCTTTCCCACGGCGGCGATGAACGCCTCGGCGGACCAGCTGCGCGCTTGCAGCTGGTTGACGTTTGCATTGAGCTGTTGGCCCCACACCCGCGCTTCCGGATGCATCAGCGCGCTCATGCGTACCGTGTCCGCGGGTTGTCCTGCCGTGTGGCTGAACGACTGCCACAGCGCGGTGACCTGCGTCTCCAGCGCGGCGCGGCTGAAGGCCAGCGCGTCGGGCCCGAGCGCGTCGATCAGCGCCGGCCAGCTCACGCGATAGACCTGCGACAACCCTGACGCAAGACCTGACACCGGTCGCGTCGACGCAAACAGCAACCATCGCCCGTCCGCGGTGACCGACGGCGTGAACTCGAACCCGGCTCCGTTGATCGGTGCTGGCAGTCGCAGCGCGGGGCCGAACTGCTCGCCGACGCGCTCGGCCAGGTAGAGGTCGGCACCGCCTTCGCTCCCGGCGCGGTTGCTCCACCACACGGCAAAACGCCCGTCCGGGCTGAGGGTGAAGTCGCTGTTGGCCGTCCCCTCGTTGATGGGGGACGGGAGAAGGCGAGGAGGGCGGTCTTCATCGTCGTCGACGCGATAGATGGAGAGCTTGCCCGGACCGCCGGCGCGTGTGGACGCGAAGTACAGCCGCTTGCCGTAACGCTCAGGGCCGAGCTCCTGCCCCGGGCTTTGCAGCACATCGGCCAGTCGCCGGGGCGGCGTCCATTGCCCGGTGGCGAGATCCGACAGCCCGGCTTCGAACAGATCGAGATCGTCGCCTCGAGCGGCGGTCCCCGCGCCGGGCCGATGGGAGACGAAGGTCAATGTCTTGCCGTCTCCGGACAGATGCGGGTCCGAGTCGCGCGAGCGGGGCTCGGAGAACGGCAGCGGCTCCGGGGCGCGCCAACTGCCGTCCGGATTCCGCCGCTGCCAGAAGATCTGCGATTGCTTGAAGCCGGCGGCGGAGCGCGCGAAGACGCGCAGGGTGGCGGTTTCCTGCAGGTTGTAGGTCTGCGTCTGCGGATCAACGCCGGGCAGTTCGACCCGTTCGACGACCAGTTCGGTCGCTGCGACCGCGGGCGCCGCAGCGACCGCAAACGACGGGTCATGAATGGCCGCCAGGAGAAGCAGGGCCACAGGGTTCAGTGCGCGTGCAAGCATGGCGATCAGGGCTGGAAGTCCGGAATGCGCCGATGCTAGAAGCGAGGTGAAGACCTGACCCCCGCGATGTGATGAAGCCGGTGAAATACGCCGTCAAGGCGGCCGGGGGCGGATGAGATTCGGCGCGGGCTTCCCTATGGTTCAGCGCTCGGAGACATCCGGCAGGCGGTCGCCTGCGCCGGGCGCCCGCGATACTCGCTTGGCCAGATACGCGCCGATGACGATCCCGACGGGGGTGACCAGCGCCCAGATGCCGACCACCAGCGCCGAACGCGGGCTCGGCAGTTGAGCGAAGAAGACCGTGACCACCGCCAGAAGCAGCAGGAGGCCGATGGCGACCTGTGACCGCGCCGGAGACAACATCCTTGCGACGAGTCCCGAAATGACGCTGCTGAGGAGGCTGACTGCCTGAACGACGAACCAGCCGCCAGACCTGGTGTCCCTTGTCTCTAGGAGCCAGTCCAGATGGCCAGGCTCGATGAATGTGCCGAGCAGGTCTCGGATGATGAAGACCGTGTACAGCAGCGCTATCGACGCTCCGAAGTGAGCGACGATGCCCGCTACCACGGCGATCCAGGTCCGCCGCCAGCGAGGTGTCGATTGAATGGTGTCTGTAGTCATACGGGTCAAGGCAGGCGATTCATCGGAACGCCGACGGTGCAGGCATGAGGTGGGTTGAACGCAGGGCGCGTTGCTCGGCCCGAGGCGCTCATTTGAGAGGTCCGCAGTGTGCCTCACCAGATCGGAAGTGCCAGGTATGAGGGGCCATCAGGTTGCGGACGATGCTCGGCGCTGCGGCGGTGCCGTCAGAAGGATCGCCACAACGCCCAACGCCGCCCCAGCCGGCACATCCAGCACGTGATGCTGATACGTGGTGAGCACCGAGACCCCGATCAGCGCGAACCACGCATGCAGGCCCACGGCCCACCCACCGCGCAGCACCGGCGCGAAGCGCGCCCACATCAGCACCAGCACGCCGATGTGCAGCGACGGCGCGCGGTTGTAGGGCATGTCGCAGTGGCCGAGCAGATCGAACATGACACCGAGCGCGCCCTCAGTCGGCGGTCGCTCGAACGTGAAGCGAAGCGGAAACGCCGCGTAGCAGAGCACCGACACGACCAGCACGATGAGCAGCCGCAGTACATGGCGGCGCAGCCGATCGCCGTCCGCGTCGATGAAGAACGACAGCACGAAGAAGACGCAGATCGACAGGTAAGGCACCACCGTCCAGCTCACGAAGGGAATCGCGCGTTCCCACGCGAACACACCGGCACCCACGTCCGTCCGCAGACTGGTCAGCTGGTTGGACAGCGTGTACAGCGCAGCGTAGGCGGCTGACGTTCCGACGGCACAGGGCAGGGGGCGCCAGCGCGGCGCTTGCGCGGCCGATGGGGAACGGCGTTCAGGGCCTTCAGATGTGGCACGGCGTTCGGATGTGGCCTGGCCTTCGGACCAGGGGATCGGATAGCTCATCGGGGATCTCCGCCGCGGGTGCCTTCACCCGCCTATCCCTGATTACGAGATCCCGATCCCGAAGCGGACATCGCCGCCCGCTGCCCGCCATCATGGCCGCTCGACCGGCCTTCGCTGAGCCGCACGGATCGTGCGGACCTGCTCCATCAGCCGGTTGGCCTCGGCGTCGTTGCGCAGCGCGCGTTCGGCGCTCGCCAATGCGTCGATGGCATCGGCCACGGCGGGACTCAGCGCCGTGTCGTAGAGCTGCCGGTGCAGTCGCACGGCGTCCCGCAGCAGCGGTGCGGCGGCCTCGGCCTTGCGTTGCTGGAGCAAGGACTGACCCAGCACCAGCGTGGCGATGGCCTGGTTGTCCCGTTGGTAGTCGGCATGCCCGCCGCTGTCGATGGCGGCGAGCGCCTGCCGCGCCTGCGCTTGCGCCACGTCGAGATGACCGGCGTTCAGTTCGAGCCAGGCGGACTCGACCTGCTCCGTCACGGGCTCACTCGCGGTGGGGGCGGGCGGCACCTTTCTCGCGGCGCGCTGCGCCTGCAGGCCCGCCAGCGCCTCGCGCGCCTGGCCGCTCTGGACCTGCCAGCGTCGAAGTGCCAGGCTGTAGAGCCTGCCCGGCGGCTTGCCGGCGGGGGTGGCCTGTCTCTGGCGCTCCAGCAAGGTCTGGGCTTCGGCCAATCGGCCAAGGCTCGTCAACGCCATTGCACGGTCCGTCAGCGCCTGCTCGTCCATGCCGTCAGCCGGGTGGGGCTTTCCAAGCACGGCCACGTCGTCGCTGCTGACGGCCAGCGCGGCTTGCGTCTGGCCGTAGTTCGCCAGTGCGCGCGCCTGCCACATGCGGACCCAGCGGCGCTGCGGAAGATCGGCCGGCGCGGTCTCACTCCAACGCCAGGCGGGCGCCAGCGCCGTCAGGCTGTCGCGGAAGCGCCCGCCCAGGTTGAGGAAGATCGCGAGGTGCGTCTGCGTCTCCGCCACGCGCACCGCGTTGGCGTTGCGCGCGACCTCCGCCGCCACGCCCTTGCGCATGCTGGTCTCGGCTTCGGCGTATCGGCCCAGCGCGCGCTGGGAGTGGCCGAGGAATTCGTAGAGCAGCGACAGCTCGCCGGCCCCCAGCGGCGGATGCGCTTCGCAGAGCTGGACGGCTTCCGTGTAGGCCGCCTGCGCGCGCTCGAACGACCGGTCGTACAAGGCCGCATCGCCCAGGATGTGCAGCACCAGCAGCAGGTCGGCGTTGGAGTGGCCGCGGCGGGCGATCGCCAGCGCGCGCTCGGCGAAGGCCATCGCCAGCTCCGGTTCCGCGCGCCGGTTCAGCGAGGCCTGGCCGATCTCCACCTGCAGCCGCGTCGGCGAGCTGTTGTCCTGGCGCGCATCCAGCAGGGCCGTGGCCTCCTTCAACTGCGCGGCGGCTTCCTTCCGCTTGCTGTCCAGGGCCAATGCGTTGGCCAACGCCGCCATCGCCAGTACCGCCTCGTCGCTGGCCGGACCGTGCAGCTCGCGCGCCACGCTCAGGCGCTGACGCTGCAGGTCGACCTCGCGCGCGTTCAGACCCAGGTCCTGGTACATCGAGGCCAGCACGGTGAGCAGCCGCAGTCGTGCGGCGGGTGCGTCCTTGAGTTCGGCATTGATGCGTTCGGCGCCGCGGTCCAGCAGCTCGCGCGCGGTCGTGTCGCGGGCCTTCGCCGGGTTGGCCTGGTCGGCCGTGTTCGCGCGGAACACGCCTTCCAGGAAGCCCTGCACGGCCTGTGCGGTGGCCGCTTCGGCCTGGGCGCGCTGGGCCTGCAGTCCTGCCTGATGCGCCTGCCACAGCGCGACCGATGCGCCGCCGATCAGCGCCACCGTCGCGATGGCACCGGCCATCACCGGCAGCCGGTGTCGTCGCACGAGCTTGGCCAGGCGGTACGCGACGCCATCGGGTCGCGCCTGCACCGGCTCGCCGTCCATCCAGCGGCGCAGGTCCTGCGCGAAGGCATCCATCGTCGGATACCGATCGGTGGGGGACTTCTTCAGCGCGTGGTCCAGGATCGCATCGAGGTCGCCACGCAGCTGCCTGCGCAGCGAGCGGTCGGCCCACGGATCCGAGCTCCCGCTGGCAGTGCTGGCACTGCTTGCGCTGTCGGCGCTGGCAATGCTGCTGGCCCGCGGGACGTCCGCCGAGGCGATCACCTCTTCCAGCTCCGCCGCACTGCCGCGCTTGAGGCGATACGGCCGTACCCCCGCCAGCACCTCGTAGGCCACCACGCCCAGGCTGTACACATCGCTGGCCGTGCCCAGCGGATCGCCACGGATCTGCTCGGGGCTGGCGTAGTCCAGCGTCAACGCGCGGCCCGAGAACTCGGTCAGCGCGGTGCGCTGCGTGCTGTCGCCTTCGAGCAGCTTGGCGATGCCGAAGTCCAGCAGCTTCACCTTGCCGTCGGGCGTCACCAGGATGTTGCTCGGCTTCAGGTCGCGATGCACGACGAGCCGCGCATGCGCATGCCCGACCGCCGCCATCACCTGCAGCAGCAGCGCCACCCGCTCGCGCACCGACAGCGCCCGGTCGCGGCAGTACGCGTCGATCGGCACGCCGTCGACATGCTCCATCGCCAGGAACGGCCGGCCCTGCGCGTCGATGCCCGCGTCGTACAGGCGGGCGATGTGTTCGTGCTCGAGCGTCTCGAGGATCTCCCTTTCCCGATCCATCCGCTCAGCCAGGCTGTCGCCCCAGACGAGGCGCGGCAACTTCAGCGCGACGCGCCGGTGCATCAGGCCGTCCGCCCGTTCGGCGAGCCACACCGTGCCCATGCCGCCGCGGCCGATCTCGGCGATCAGCCGGTAGGCGCCGACGCTGCTGCCCGGCAGGACGCCGTCGAAGGGCAAGGGCCTGTCGGCCGGGCCGTCTGCCGCGAACAGGCGAGGCAGCGTGTCGAGGAAGTCATCGGTCTCGACCTCGGCCTGATGCGCGAGCAGGGCGCGCAGCGCCTCGCGATGCACGGCGTGTTCGCCGATCAGGCCTTCGAGCCAGGCCTTGCGCGCGGTCGGCGAGAGGTTGAGCGCCTCGTCCAGCAACGCGCTGATCGCGGGCCAGTCGCCTTCGAATCTTGAGAGGGTCGTCATGCGTTCATCCGACCCGCGACGGCGTCGTCAGTCCCGCAGCGCGTGGGCCAGCAGCAGCCGGGCCTTGTCCCAGTCGCGGCGCACGGTGCGCGCGGACAGGCCCAGCGCCTCGGCGATCTCCTCGTCCTCGAGGCCGCCGAAGTAGCGCATCTCGACCACGCGTCCCAGCCGCTCGTCGACACGGCCGAGGTCCTCCAGCGCGGCATGCACGGCCAGGATCTCGTCGGACGCCGCGGGGAGGGCGCCGATGAGCTCGGAGTTCAGCGTGACCTGTTCGGCGTCGCCGCCGCGGCGGTCCGTCTTCGCCTGGCGCGCCGCGTCGACGACGATCGATCGCATCACCGTGGCCGCGTAGGCCAGGAAGTGGCCACGGTCCGAGGGCGTCAGCGAATCGCGCTGCAGGAACTTGAGGTAGCACTCGTTGACCAGCGCCGTCGTCGCCATCAGGCCATCGCCGGAACCGCGCGAGAGCCGCCGGTGGGCCACCTGCCGGAGCTCGGGATAGAGCAGCTCGAAGATCCTGTCGAACGCGCTGCGGTCGCCTTCGCGCGCCCGTCCGATCAACTGCGTCACTTCCCCCATGCCGTGGTTCCGTCCAAAACGTGGTTGGTGACGGCCATGGTAGCGCGCGCTCCGCGCGGCCCGGACGGCGGCGCGTCCCCGAGTTCTGACGGGCTTGTTTCATCTGGTGTCACTCCGTCCGGCGTGAGGCGCGGGCGATCGGTGGCATCGGCGGCATCGGCAGCGAGGCGGCGCCCGGAAGCGGCGGGCGCAGCCGCACGGTCGACAGCAGGCATGCGCAGGCGCAGGCGAGGGACAGCGCCGGGAGGGCCCCCGTGTGGGGAGCGAGCAGGACGAACACGGTGCCGAAGGCCGCCTTGCCGAAGAGCCCGCCGACGTAGCCGCGCAGGAAGTGCGCGGCGGCGCGGTGTCCGCCGTTGGCGTGTTCGGCCATGGCGACCGGGCCGGTGATCAGCGGCAGCGACGAGAGCAACCCGGCCGCGAAGCCGCCCATGGCCGGACCGATGAGGGTCGCGATCGCGGTGAGCGCGCCCGCCATCGCGGCGACGAGCCACATCGAGCGCCACATCGAGCTGTCAGGTCGGGTGAAGGGCCGGGAGTCGTGCCGGGAGTAGGGGCGTTGGGCGGACCGTGGAGGGAGGCGCTGACGCGACACGATCTCCGCCCCGAGTCGGGGCATCGCCACGAAGGTGACGGCGCAACTGCCGAGCGCGAGCATCAACGCGGCGCTGAGGTCGGCACTGGCCGCCTTCGCCGGCAGCGCCATGGCCATCGCGCCGCCCAGCCCGCAGGCCAGCGCGACAGCGGCGCCGCCGTAGCGGGCGGCGCGTGCGTACCCCAGCGCGAAGACCGCCAGCATCGCGCAGGCGGCGACGCTGCCGATCGCGGCGCTGATCGCGAAGGCCATGCCTTCGTCATGCGCCAGCCAGGCCAGCGTCGGCGCGGTGATCGTCGGCAGCGCGGCGACAAGACCTGCCACCCGGCGCCCGCCGTGGCGCGCCGCCGCCATCACCAGCAACACTGTGCCCGCGGTCAGCAGGCCCTTGAACAACTCGTCCATCGCGCTCCCCCTTGGGGACGGCGAGCAACAACACGCCGTCCTGCCAAGGTGAACGAGATCGGCGGTCGAGGACGGACAAGTGGCCGGAACCTCAAGCAGGGGACAAGGAATCCGGTCGTCCGTGGACGCCGGATGTCCGGCGCCTGTCCGGGACTTCGTTCAGTGAGGTAGCAGGTGCTGTGACGGTGGGGCGACGTAGCGTCCCCTTCCCGTCACTGATCGATGCCACCGCGTCATGGCGCAGGCGCGGCGCCGCCCGTCATCGGCCGATGGTCGTAGCTGAACACCCTGGCGATCTGCCAGTTCGTTCCGTCGAAGCGCCACAGGATGGAGTAGCGTCCCTGCTGGATGCAGTCGGCCTCGCCGGCTTTCACGAAGCAGTGCCGTCCCATCTGAAGGGCGCCGATCTTCGCCATGGGGTAGACCTCCATCGTGCCTTCCAGCACGCGCCGCTGCAGCTTGCCGCAGATGTTCTTCCGGACGGCCTGGATGAACTGATCGCGGTTCATGACGCGCCCGTTGAGGTCATGGAAGAACTCGACGTCCGGCGCGTAGAGCGCCAGCAGCGTGTCCGTGTCGCAATGGTTGAAGGCGTCGAAGTGGCGCTGGTCCAGCTTGGCGATGAGGGCCGGCAGGTCGGCATCCGGGATGCTGGGGTGAACGGACTGCGCCCGCGCCGCACCCGCGGTTGCAAGCGTCACGGCTGCGAGCAGGCAGGCCGCTTTACGCATAGGCGTAGAACAGCGCCGCGAAGAAGTGGCACACGCTGCCGCCCAGCACGAACAGGTGCCAGACGAAGTGTGCGTAGCGCAGCTTGTTGTCGAGCAGGAAGACGAACGCGCCGAGCGTGTAGCTCAGGCCGCCCGCCACGAGCAGCGCAAGACCTGGCCCCGGGGTGCGCTCGATCAACGGCCCGATGGCGAAGACCACCACCCAGCCCATGGCGAGATAGAGCGCCGTGGACACCAGCGGGTGGCGCAGCCGGTTCAGCAGCTTGATCGTCACGCCGAAGGCGGCCGCGGCCCACACGGCGATCAGCAGCGTCACGCCCGGTCCCGAGTGCAGCACGCCCAGCGTGAAGGGCGTGTAGCTGCCCGCGATGAAGACGTAGATCGCCGCATGGTCCAGGCGCATCAGCCATGCCTTCAGCCGCCCGTTGGCCAGCTTCGCGGGCAGGGCGTGGTACAGCGTGGAGATGCCGTACAGCAGGATGCCGCTGGACGCGAAGATGGCCGCGGCCACGACGTCCGCCACCTCGCCGTGATTCATCGCGCGGATCACGAGGATGGGGAGGGCGGCGATCGCCAGCAGGGCCCCCAGGCCATGGCTGATGGCGTTGGCGATCTCTTCGCCCAGGGTCTGCGGGCGGTCGGCGGGGAGGGGGCGGTCGGTCATGAAGCGGGTCCAGGGGCTGACCGTTCCAAGTATGCACGCAGCCATCAGAGGGCCCGTCGGGGACAGGTCTTTCGCGGCGCTGGCGACGCTGAAAAACAGCCAGACCTATCATGGCTCAACCCTGGAGATTGCCTTGCCTCACTTCACGCTTCATCACAGCGCCAACCTGACCGACCTCGATGTGGGGCGCTGCCTCACCGCGGTGAACGCCGCGCTCGCGGAGTCGGGTCACTTCGAGGAAATCGACATCAAGAGCCGGGCGTTCCAGGCGGAGCAGTTCCTCGTCGGCGTGGAAGCGCGCGGCCGCGCCTTCGTGGCCGGCACGCTCTCCGTGTTGACCGGGCGCAGCGACGACACGCGGCGCGAGATGGGGGCGATCGCCTTGAAGGCGCTGGTGGCCTGCATTCCGGCCACGTCGGAACTTCACATCCAGGTGTCCGTCGAGGTCGTCGAGATCCAGCGGGAGACCTACGCGAAGGCAGTCATCGCCGGTTGAGCGCCGCGGAGCTTCGAGTCCGTCAGATCGGACTCAGACCAGCAGCAAGCCCAGCACATGCTCATCGACGTAGTGCGCCTGATCCGCGCGCTTGTAGAAGTCCCTGAGCGTTCCTTCCACCACGAACCCGAGGCGCTTGTAGAACGCCAGCGCCTGCTCGTTGTCGGCCTCGGCGTAGAGTTCGACGCGGCGGATGCCGTCGGCGCGGAAGTGGCGGAGGGCGTCGTCGATCATGGCCCGGCCGATGCCTTGTCCATGGCGTGCGGGATCGACCGCCAGCGTGCCCAGCAGGAGCACGTGACTCACGCGACCCGGATAACGCGTCGCCCGGTAGAAGCCGGCGATCTCGCCGTCCACGTCCCAGATCCAGAAGGCACCGCTGCGCACGAGCTCCTCGAAGATCGGCACGAAGGACGCAAGCTTCATCGGCTCGTACGTGAGGTAGGGAACGACCTTCGGATGGGCGTAGATCGCGAAGACCGGTTCGAGGTCTTCAGGACGGGCGAGGCGTCGCGCAGGGCTGGTCATCGTGGGCATTCAGTTCGCAAGATCTCCCGCCGCGTGGATGTGCGTGACGCTCGCGATCCACCCGGTGAGGGGCGAGTCGCGAAACGACAGCCATCGGCTGCGCATGCGGGAACGGGCGCTGGATGCTATCGCGACATCGCCGCGACATCGCCGCGACATCGCCGCTTCAGGCGGGCGTGGCTTCCGGCAGCTTGGCGATGACCTTGATCTCAAATTGGAAGCCTGAAAGCCACGTGACGCCGATCGCGGTGGCGGTCGGGTAGGGCGCCTCGCCCCAGAACTCCGCGGCGACTTCCCAGGCGCGCTCGAAATGGGTGTGCGGGTCCACCATGAAGACCGTCACGTCGATGACGTCCTTGAAGCCGCAGCCGGCCGCGGCGAGGATGGCGTTGAGGTTCTTGAACGCGAGACGCACCTGGTCGTCGAGCTCCGGCTCGGGAGAACCGTCGGCGCGACTGCCGACCTGGCCGGACACGAACAGCAGGCCGTTGGAACGGATGGCGGGGGAGTAGCGGTGCAGCTCGTACAGGGCGTGGCGGTCGGGCGGGGAGACGACGTCGCGGGTGGGCATGAGCGGAGTTCCTTCAAGGGGGTTGCGGATGCAGTCACTTTAGGAATCCGGCGGTCGCCGATAAACAGGCAGTCCGCACAATCAGTGTTTGGAGCGACCAAACAATGGAACGCACGCGATGGTGCGCATCGCTTCAGTGCCAAACCGTCGGTCTGTCGTACACCGCATCCCTGCGCCTTCGTCGCGCAGGCGCCGGCGACATGATCGCCCAGTCCGCGTCCACGCGTACCGGAGAACGAGCCAGTCGATGAAGCCGCAATGGGTCCGCCACGCGGGTCGTCATCTGCGGCGGACGCACGACAGTTTCTGTAACTTTTCCTACCGCCGGAAGGGGTGGTTCGCCAATCTGGCCGGCGCTTGAAGATACTCCGGCGTTTCGCGCCTCAGGGGGAGCGTCGCATGGTGCGGCGGCTGAAGGCGCATCGAAGTCCGCCATGCTCCATGCCATCACCGACCGTCGCGCGCGCGGCGTGCCATCCACCCGTTCATCCCGTCTGCTGATCCTGGCCATGATCGCGGGCGCCGCCACGGCACTGACAGCCTGTGGCGGCGGCTCCGAGCCGGATGCGGTACCGGAGGCAACACCCGGCACCACGGTCGCGACCTTGGTGCGCGTCGCCGCGGAACCGGCAGGAAGTCACTGTGCCGCGGGCGGCACGCGCATTGAATCCGGCAGCGACGCCAATTCGAATGGCGTGCTCTCAGACGCGGAGGTGTCCAGCACGCAGTACGTCTGCAACGGCCTGGCCGGCACCCCCGGCAGCCCCGGCGCCGCGGGGCCCGCCATGCTGGTCCGCGTCCGCGCGGAAGCCGCCGGCGCGAATTGCGCACAAGGCGGCTCGGCCGTGCTGGCCGGCCTGGATGCCAATGGCAATGGCGCGCTGGAAGACAGCGAGGCCAGCAGCGTCGCCTATGTCTGCCGGGGGGCGGACGGCAGCAATGGCTCGAACGGGTCGAATGGCTCCGCAGGCCCCACCGGTCCTACGGGCCCCACCGGCCCCACCGGCCCGACCGGCCCCTCGGGGTCTTCCGGCCTCGACGCCCTGGTCGCGGTCGTCGCGGAATCGGCCGGCGCCAATTGCGCCTATGGCGGCCAGCGCGTGCAGTCGGGGCAGGATGCCAACCGCAACGGCGTGCTGGACGCCGGCGAAGTCACCGCCACGTCCTACGTCTGCAGCGCCGCCCCGGCCGACACGCGCTGGGTGGAGGTGACCGGCGCCGCCGTGCAGGCCGCATCGAACACCGGCTATCTGGCGAATTCGAACGCTTCCGTGGTCATCACGCTGCCGGCCTCTCCGGTCGTCGGTGACTGGATCAAGGTCACCGGAGTCGGCGCCGGCGGCTGGACGATCGCGCAGAACGCCGGCCAGCGGATCTCGACCCTCGGATTGCCCGGGGGCAACACGGTGGCCTGGACGCCTCAGGCGCCGACCGGGACCTGGGCCGCGACCGCCGTGTCCGCCGACGGCACGCGGCAGGTTGCCGCCTCGGCGTCCGGCGAGCTCTATACCTCCAATGACACCGGCTCTCAATGGACGCTGCGGCTCGTCGGTCAGACCTGGTCCGGTGTCGCGATGTCCTCCGACGGACTGCGGATCCTGGCGTCGACCAACGGGGGCGCCCTTTATCTGTCGACGAACGGCGGCCTGAGCTGGTCCGACGATGGCAGCAGCCGCGCGTGGTCCGCCGTCGCCAGTTCGGCGGACGGCCAGCGCCTCGTGGCCACGGCCTACCTCGGACAGATCTGGACGTCGCCCGATGGCGGCACCAACTGGACGGCACGCGACAGCAATCGCGCCTGGCGCACCGTCAGTTCATCGGCCGACGGGCGCGTGCTGGTCGCCGGCACCAATGGCGCGCAGCTGTATGTCTCGACCGACTTCGGCGTGACCTGGACCCCGCGGGCCTCGGCCCAGTTCTGGTGGGGCACGGCGGTGTCCGCGGACGGCCAGCGGCAGTACGCGACGGTCGACACCGGCGCCATCTGGCGCTCCGACGATTTCGGCACCACCTGGGAAGTCGTGACGACGGGCCGCGACTGGCGCGGGATCGCCACGTCGTCGGACGGCCGTTATGTCGTGGCGGCCACGAGCGGCGGTGCGCTGTATGAATCGCCGGACGGCGGGCAGTCCTGGCGGCCCACGGCCGACGCCGGCGCCTGGACAGCCGTGGCCAGCAGCGCGAACGGCCTGACCCTGCTGGCCGGCAAGTCCGGCGGCGCGCTCTATGGGGGCGTGCGCCGGTCATCGACCACGCCGGGCGTGACCGGGTCGCTGTCCGGCGGGCAGGCGGACACACTGCAGCTGCAGTATGTCGGCGGCGGCGTGTTCATGCCGATCAGCTACGTGTCGGCGAATCTCGTTTTCACGCCGCAATAGCCGACGAAGCAGCAACCGACGACACGGCAGCCGTCGACACATCGGCCGACCAGGCCGCAGCCGACGACGCATCGGTCGACGCCGGAGATCCAGATCGCCGCTTCCTGCGTATAGGGAGCGTCCTCTGCTTCCGGTCGTCTCCATGGATCTCGACATCTCCTCGATCGCCGTCCGGCTCGCCGAGCGCGGCCTGCTGCCGGAGGCCGCCGTGCGGCTGGGCATCCGCCGCCTGCTGCGGCAGCGGCTCGACGAATCGCATCACCACGACCACGAGACGGCCGCGGCGCTGACGCAGGCCTTCCTGGCCTCGCTGCGCGCCGCGCCGCTGGCCGTGCAGACCGAGAAGGCCAACGAGCAGCACTACGAGCTGCCCGCCACGCTGTTCGAGGCGATGCTCGGCCCGCAGCGCAAGTACAGCTGCTGCTGGTGGCCCGAGGGCGTGGACACGCTCGAGGCCGCCGAGGAGGCGGCGCTCGAGGAGACCGCGGCGCGCGCCGGGCTCGCCGACGGGCAGTCCATCCTCGAGCTCGGTTGCGGCTGGGGCTCTCTGAGCCTGTGGATGGCGGCGCGGTTCCCCGCGGCGGAGATCCTGGCGGTGTCGAACTCCGCGTCGCAGCGCGCCTTCATCGAGGGGCAAGCCCAGGCGCGTGGACTCCACAACCTGCGCGTGATGACCTGCGACTTCAACGCGTTCGGCGAGGACGGCAGCCTGGACCGTCGCTTCGACCGCGTCGTGTCCGTGGAGATGTTCGAGCACTTGCGCAACTGGCCGCGCGCCTTCCGCAAGGTCGCCGGCTGGCTGCGCGACGACGGCCGCTTCTTCATGCATGTCTTCGCGCACCGCGAGGCGCCGTACGCCTTCGAGGTCCGCGACGCCACCGACTGGATGAGCCAGCATTTCTTCTCCGGCGGGATGATGCCCAGCGACGACCTCGCGCTGCTGTGCCAGGACGACCTCGCGCTGCTGGACCGCTGGCGCTGGGACGGGCGCCATTACGCGCGCACGGCCGCCGCCTGGCTGGAGCGCTTCGACGCGCATCGCAGCGCCCTGTGGCCGATGTTCGAGTCGGTCTACGGCGCCGCCGACGCGCCGATGTGGTGGCAGCGCTGGCGGCTCTTCCTGCTGTCCGTCGAGGAACTGTTCGGCTACGACCGCGGGCAGCAGTGGTGGGTCAGTCACTACCTCTTCGCCCCCCGACGTTGAGGCCGACGCCATGTCAGTTGTCGAATCGCTGCCGGCCTTGCCCGCGCTGGGTCTCACCGGCCTGCTGATCGCCGTCGCCATCGCGGTGCCGACTTGGCTCGCGAGCATCCCGCTGCGGGATGCGAGCCTCGCCGATCGCGTCTGGTCGGCG
Source organism: Mitsuaria sp. MSU3D (assembly GCF_056867975.1). NCBI lineage: Bacteria > Pseudomonadati > Pseudomonadota > Betaproteobacteria > Burkholderiales > Sphaerotilaceae > Roseateles > Mitsuaria sp. MSU3D. The sequence goes on from NZ_CP200314.1 coordinate 1,207,065, forward strand.
TTCATCGCGGTGCCCGTCGCGTTCTATGTGTGGAAGACCGGCGGCGACGCGCGTGCCCAGGTCATGCTGGCGATCACGGTCGCGTGGGCGTTGCGGCTCGGCGTCTACGTGACGGTGCGCAATTGGGGCCACGGCGAGGACCGCCGTTATCAAGCCATCCGGGCACGCAATCAGCCGAACTTCGCGCTCAAGAGCCTGTGGCTCGTGTTCCTGCTGCAGGCGGTGCTGGGATGGATCGTCAGCTGGCCGATGCTTGTCGCCAGCAACGCGGCAGGCGACCCGGGCAGCGTGCCTTGGGGCGTGTGGGACAGCCTCGGTGCCGCGCTGGCGGCGGGCGGTCTGCTGGTCGAGGCGGTCGCCGATGCGCAGCTCGCGCGCTTCCGCCGCGATCCGGCCAATCACGGGCGAGTGATGGACGGCGGCCTGTGGCGCTATTCGCGCCACCCCAACTACTTCGGCGAAACCTGCGTGTGGTGGGGCCTGGGCGTGATGGGGTGGGCCGCCGGCGGATGGGCGGGCGCGTGGGTGCTGGCCTCGCCGCTGTTGATGACCTTCCTGCTCTTGCGCGTTTCCGGCGTGACGCTGCTGGAGAAGGACATCGGCGAGCGCCGCCCCGCCTATCGCGACTACATCGCGCGCACGAGCGCCTTCATCCCGTGGCCGCCTAAGCGCGGAGACGTCCGATGACCGCGGCAATGAGTTCGGCAATGAGTGCGGCACCATCGCCGCGAGCATCCCGAGGTGCCGCTGCTGCTGCGGCCTTCGTTGCCCTTGTGGCCATGGGCGCTGTCGGGCCCGCCGCGCTCGCCCGGGCCGAGAGCTGGAACTTCGAGGTGCGCCTCGATGGCAAGCCGATCGGCACGCATCGTTTCACCGTCGACGGCCCGGCCGAGGCGCGCGAGGTCACCAGCAACGCCGCCTTCGACGTGAGGCTGCTCGGAATCAACGTCTTCCGCTATCGCCACGAGGCCCGCGAGCGCTGGCGCGGCGATTGCCTGCAGGAGATCCGCAGCCGCACCGACGACGACGGAAAGCCGGTCGAAGTCGATCGGCGTCTGGCCTCCGCCATGCCCGGCGAGCCGGCCTGCCTCATGAGTTACGCGTATTGGAATCCCGCGCTGATTCGTCAGCAGCGCTTGCTGAATCCGCAGACCGGCGAGGTGGACGAAGTCCACATCGAGCGCCTGCCCGACGCGGCCATCCCCGCAGGCGGCCGCGACGTCGACGCGTCGAGGTGGCGGATCACGTCGACGGCGCCTTCGTCCGGCAAATCCGCGCCGGCCCGTCAGGTGCTCACGTTGTGGCGTGATCGGACGGATGGTCGATGGCTTGGCCTCGATGCGCAGGTCAAGGGCGATCGCGTGCTGACGTACCGCCTGCCTTGAACCGGAGACCCCCATGAGCTTGCGAGAAGATTCCATCCCAACGCGCGCGCCGGCCTGGCGCTGGCCGCTGGCCTACCTGATGACGCTGGTCGTCTTCCTGGCGATGGACGCGGTCTGGCTGAGTGCCACTTCCGGCGCGCTCTATCAACCGGCCATCGGCCACCTGATGGCGCCCACCGTCGACTGGCGCGCCGTGGCGGTGTTCTATCCGCTGTACATCGTCGGACTCGTGTTCTTCGCCGTGGCGCCGGCATTGGCCGAGGGCCATCCGATCGTGGCGTTCTGGCGCGGCGCGCTGTTCGGCTTCCTCGCCTACGCGACCTACGACTTCACCAACCAGGCCACGCTGCGCGACTGGCCCTGGCACGTGACCGCCATCGACCTGGTCTGGGGCGCGATCGTCAGCGGCGTCGCCTCGGGCGCCGGCGCGGCGATCACCGCGGCTACATGCCGACGAGCGATCCGAACCAGCGGGCGATGAGCCCGTCGAAATGCAGGCGGCCTTCGACGGCCGCCACGCAGATGCACTCGCTGCCGTCCTGCACCACCGGTTGATGGTGGACCTCGCCGTCGGCGAGGTCGAAGTCGCCCGGCCCGAACAGCGCCCGGCCGTCGTGGAAGCGACCGTAGATGATCTGCGTCAGCTCGGTGCCGCGGTGCGTGTGCTGCGGCAGGTACTTGCCGGCGCCGATGCGCAGCAGGAAGACGTTGGCTTCCGGCGAGTCCGGCACCGTCACGCGGCTCCAGCGCATGCCGGGGCCGATCCAGCGCCAGCGCGTCGCGCTGCAGCCTTCCAGGGCCTTCGGCCAGACCGCGCCCGCGGGCAGCGGCGGCGGGGCCGGCACCTTGCGCGGCGTCGGGGTGCCCGCGGCGCGCTCGGCCTGCTCCAGCTGATCGATGCGATCGAAGGCCCTCGCCAGCGCGTCTTCGCGCAGGGGCGCTTCGGGCTGTTCCTCGAGCACCACGCCGCCGAGGGCGCGCAGCATTGCCACCCGCTCCCGGCAGGCCGGGCACAGCTCCAGGTGGGTTTCCGTTACCAACTGCAGACCGATCGGCAGCGCGCCGCTGACGAGGGAGAGCAGCAGCTCGTCGGCGGGGTGATGGCGGATGTCGAGGGGCGGCAGCATGGTCGGGGAGGGCAACGGGATTCGGGACATCAGAGATCGACCAGCCGGCGCAGGTGCGCCACGGCCAGCCGGATCCGCGACTTGACGGTGCCCAGCGGCAGGCCGAGTTCGGCCGCGATGCGGGCATGCGGTTCGTCGTCGTAGAAGGACAGGCGCAAGACCTGGGCCTGCTCGGGCGGGAGACGGTTGAGCGCCTCGCGCACGCGACGGGACAGCCGTGTCGCCTCGACGTGGTCGGCGACACCGGGCTGGTCGGCCTCGAGCCGGTCGAATTCGAAACATTCGTCGCCGGCGCCGTCCAGTTGATGGCGCCGCGCGGCGTCGATGCGCAGCCGGCGTGCGATCGTGAAGATCCAGGTCGAGAGGGCCGCCTGCGCCGGATCGAACAGCGCGGCCTTGCGCCAGACCATCACCAGCGCGTCCTGCGCCAGGTCCTCGGCCGCGCCGTCGGTGCTGCCGGTGCGGATCAGGTAACTCTTCACCCGCGGCGCGAAGTGCGAGAACACCCGGCCGAAGGCCTCCCGGTCCCGCAGCTCGGCCACGCGGCGCATCAGCGCCGGCCAGTCGTCCCCGGTGGGGGGCGGCGACGCGCTGCGGTCGGGATCGATCGGGACGATCTTCAAGTGGCGGGCTTTCGGCGAGGACCTGGCGGCCGACACGGCGGTCGACGCAGGGGACGATGACACGGACGCGGCGTCCGGCGGGGTGGCCGGAGCCGAGGGGGGGTCGTCGCGTCGCAGGGGGCCCATGGACGCTCTTACGCGGCGAACGGCGTCCCGGATCATCGCTCGGCTTGCGGAGGACCACCATGCGGGCGACCCTCGCCCGCGCACTGGGGAGATCCTTCACGAGGGAAGAATCCAAAACGCGGCTGCCCGCGTAGAAGCGCCAAACAACCAGAACGACCAAGGACGCGCCCATGGACCGCCCCGATCCACGACCCAGTTTGCCGATGCCACTCGTCGACGAAGGACGCCGGTTGCGGGTGGCCGTCGTCGGCGCCGGGATCTCCGGGCTGTCCTGCGCCTGGCTGCTGTCGCAGCGGCACGACGTGCAGGTCTTCGAGGCCGAGGCGCGAATCGGCGGGCACAGCCACACCGTCGACGCGCCCTGCGGGTTGCTGCAGGTGCCGGTCGATACCGGCTTCATCGTCTACAACGAGCCGGCCTATCCCAACCTGAGCGCGCTGTTCCGCCACCTGGAGGTGCCGACGCGGGCGTCGGACATGTCCTTCGCGGTCAGCCTGAACGACGGCGGACTGGAGTACGCCGGCACCGACCTCAACGGGCTGTTCGCGCAGCGCGGCAACCTCGTCCGTCCGCGCTTCTGGGGCATGTTGCGCGACCTGCTGCGCTTCTATCGCGAGGCGCCCCGCGATGCCGCCGCGTGCGGCGACCTGGCGCTCGACGACTACCTCGACGCGCGCGGCTACGGTCGCGCCTTCCGCGACGATCACCTGTACCCGATGGGCGCGGCGATCTGGTCCTCGGCGGCGGCGGACATCGGACGGTATCCGGTGGCCGCGTTCGTGCGCTTCTGTGAGAACCACGGGCTGCTGAAGCTGACCGACCGTCCGATCTGGCGGACGGTCGACGGCGGCAGCCGCGAGTACGTGCGTCGACTGACGCGGGGCTTCGAGGACCGCCTGCATCGCGACGAGCCGGTGATCTCCGTCGCCCGCGAGCCCGGCGGCGTGCGGTTGCGCACGCGGCGCGGCGCGTGGACGCCGGTCTTCGATCACGTCGTGCTGGCGACGCATGCGGACCAGTCGCTGCGCATGCTGACCACGCCGACGGCGGAGGAGCGGCGGCTGCTCGGCGCGTTCCCCTACACCCGCAACCTCGCGGTGCTGCATCGTGATCCCGCGCTGATGCCGCGCCGGCGGGCCGTGTGGTCGAGCTGGAACTACCTCGCGGGGCGGGGTGATGGTCCGTTCCAACTGCCGCCGACCGTCACGTACTGGATGAACCGGCTGCAGCCGCACCTGCCGCAAGGTCGCAGCGCGGTGCCGCTGTTCGTGTCGCTGAACCCGGCGGTGGCGCCGCGACCCGAGCATCTGATCCGCACCGACGTCTACGAGCATCCCCGCTTCGACATCGCCGCGATCGCCGCGCAGCGCGAGCTGTGGTCGCTGCAGGGGCAGCAGCGCACCTGGTTCTGCGGCGCGTACTTCGGGTCCGGGTTCCACGAGGACGGGCTGCAGGCCGGGCTCGCGGTGGCCGAGGCCCTTGGCGGCGTGCGCCGGCCATGGACCGTCGCGGGCGAGTCCGATCGCATCCACCTGCCGCGGGCGGTGTCCGCATGAGCAGGCGGCCGGACGCGGACCTGCACTCGGCGATCTATCGCGGGCAGGTGATGCATCAGCGCTTGAAGCCGCTGCGGCACCGGCTGCGGTACCGGATGTTCACGCTGCTGCTCGACCTCGACGAACTGCCCGCGCTGGATGCGCGGCTGCGCTGGTTCTCGGTCGGGCGATTCAATCTCTTCAGCTTCCGGCCCTCCGATCATGGCGACGGCACGGCCAGGGACGTGCCGGGCTTGCGCGCCCACGTCGATGCGCGCCTGGCGCTGGCCGGCCTGCCCGTCGGCGGGGCGGTCCGGCTGCTCGCGATGCCGCGCCTCCTCGGCTACGCCTTCAATCCATTGAGCGTCTGGTTCTGCGATGCGCCGGACGGCACGTTGCACGCCATCGTCTACGAGGTCAACAACACCTTCGGCGAACGGCACAGCTACCTGATCGAGGTCGACGAGGCGCAACGCGCTGCGCCGCTCATCGAGCAGCGCAGCGGCAAGCGGCTGTATGTGTCGCCGTTCCTCGGCATGGACCTGCAGTACCGCTTCCGGATCGAGCCGCCGCGCGAGCGGCTCTCCATCGGCGTCAGCGTGCATGAGCAACAGGGCGAGGGCGTCAACAACGGCGTCAACAACGGCGTCAACGAGGGCGTCGGCGCCGGCAACAGCCTCAGCCAGGGTGACCGCGATGCCGATGGCGCGGCCGTGCTGAACGCTCGGCTCGACGCCGCGCGCTCGCCGCTGACCGATGGCGCGTTGCTGCGGCTGCTGGTGACGCATCCGCTGCTGACGCTGAAGGTCGTGGCGGGCATCCATTGGGAAGCGCTGCGCCTGTGGCTCAAGGGCGCGAGGCTGCACGAGCGGCCGACCGCGCCCAGGCATCCGATGACGGTCGTCCGCTCGCGCGGACCGACCCGGCCTGAGCCGACCCGGTCCGAACCGACCCGATCCGAACCCACCCGATCCGAACAGACCGAACAGACCGGGCCCGACCCGGCCGATTCTTCCGAGGCGACCTTGCATGCATGACGACACGAGCGCGTTCCTGACCGCACCCGCGGTCCTCGAGATCACCCCCGCGACGCTGGGCGGCGACCGGCTGGGCGCACGCCACGAATCGCTGCGGCGCGTGCTGTCCCGCATCCAGCTGGGGCGCCTGGCGCTCACGCTGCCCGATGGCCGCCGCGTCGAGGCCGTCGGTCCTTACCCCGGCCCGGCCGCGACGCTGCACCTGCATCGTTGGCGGCCGGCGTTGCGACTGCTGCTGCAAGGCGACCTGGGATTGGCGTTCTCGTACCGCGACGGTGACTGGAGCACGCCCGACCTGACGACGCTGCTGTCGTTCGGGATCGCCAACGAGACGGCGTTCGGCGCGATCGCCGAGACGCGCGGTCCAGCGCGTTGGTTCTCGCGCCTGCTGCATCGCGCGAACGCGAACACGCGCAGCGGCAGCCGGCACAACATCGCCGCGCACTACGACCTCGGCAACCGCTTCTACGAACGCTGGCTGGACGACAGCATGCTGTACTCGAGCGCGCTGTATGAGGAGCCGCTCGACCCGTCGCATCGCGAATCGCCGCCCCCCGAAGCGCCGACTCCCGAATCGGCCAGCGAGACCGCGGGCAGATCCGCTTCGGCGTCAGCTTCGGCCTCAGCATCAGCCTCAGCCTCAGCCTTCACCGCCGGTTCCGCCAGCTCCGAGGGCGGCGCCGACGCCGTCGACTCGCTGGAGCGCGCCCAGGCGCGCCGTCTGGACCGCATCGTCGAACTGCTGGACCTGCGCGCGGGCCAGCGCGTGCTGGAGATCGGCTGCGGCTGGGGCACCCTGGCGGCGACGCTGGCCAAGCGCTGCGGCGTGGAGGTCGTCGGACTGACGCTGTCGACCGAGCAACTGCGATTCGCGCAGGCGCGCGCCGAGCAATGGGGTGTGGCCGACCGGGTCGACCTGCGGTTGCAGGACTACCGCGATGTCGACGGCCGCTTCGACCGCATCGTGTCGATCGAGATGATCGAGGCCGTGGGCGAGGCGTACTGGCCGGTCTACTTCGCGACCTTGCGTGACCGGCTGAAGCCTGATGGCGTGGCCGTGCTGCAGGCGATCACGATCGACGAGCAGCACTTCGAGCGTTATCGCGCGAATCCGGACTTCATCCAGCGCTGCATCTTCCCCGGCGGCATGCTGCCCACGCCGGAACGCATGGCCGAGGAGGCCCGCAAGGCCAGCCTCAGCTTCTCGACGCAGGCGCGTTTCGGACGCGGTTATGCGGCCACGCTGGTCGAATGGCGCCGTCGTTTCCTGGCCGAGTGGCCGGCGATCGAGGCACAGGGATTCGACCTGCCGTTCAAGCGCCTGTGGGAGTACTACCTCTGCTACTGCGAAGCCGGATTCCGCGCCGGACGGGTGGACGTCGGGCTGTACCGCCTGGCCCCTGCAACCTGAGGCGACTTGCCATCGACGCGACGCGGGGAGTTCCTACAAGCTGTAACTGCGATACCCCCGGCACATGGCTCCTCGCCGCGCTTGGGTAGCATGTTCTTTATCCAGCCACCGACGCTGCTCCAGCTGATTCCGCCCGATGTACGACCGCCCGTTCACCGCCCATTCCCTTGAAGTCGCGATCTCTGAATTGCTTGCTGCCACCTCGGATGGCTTCGACCCGGACCTCGACGCGCGGATCACCGATGTGTTGAAAGGCCTGCGAGAGCAGCTCGACATGGATGTCGTTTTCGTCTCGGAATTCCAGGATGGGGAACGCGTGTTCCGCTTCGTTGACGGGGAGTCGGCGATCGAGGTGCAAGTCGGCGATTCGGCGCCGCTGGAGCAGAGCTACTGCCAGCGCATCGTGGAAGGCCGAGCGCCGGAGTTGATGACCAACGCTGCCGCGGTGGCCGCCGAGTTGAAGCTCCCGCCGACACCGGTGCCCATCGGCGCGCATCTGAGCGCCCCGGTCGTGCTGTCCGATGGCCGCGTGTTCGGCACGGTGTGCTGTTTCAGCCTCCAGCCCAATCCAGGACTGCGGTTGGAGGACCTCTCGCGGCTGAAGGGGTGCGCGCGGCTGGTGGCGCGCAAGGTCGAGGCGCAGGACTTCCTGGACACGCTGCCGTTCGAGAACGATTGAGCGGGATCCCGCGGCGGCTGGTGCGGTGCCTTAGGTGACCTGTCTGGCACTTTCAAGCGATCCTCGGTACCCGTCGTCCTTCTAATCAGTGACGTCTTTGTCGTCCCAGGAAGGGACGTGAAAAGCGTCGGAGATCTTTACATGATCATGACATGGTCATGATCGTATCCAAACGAATCAACGGCTTACGCGTTTGGCACAGCCCTTGCTCCTGTGGCGTCGGTTCATACGACAACAGAGGGAAGAGGATGTTCAAGAAGACGTTGATGGCACTGGCCATGACCGTGATGGCAGGCGTCGCTGCGGCGGCACCGGTGGTGGTCAAGGGCTCCATCTACAACATCGATGGCAATGGCAATGGCGATGGCCAGCTGGATGGCCGGAAGATCTCGCAGGTGACGTTCAGCGTGTCGGCAGGTACGCATGTGTTCTTCGACTCGCTGGTGCGCGAGTCGACGGGTGTCGACCTGAACGGCGATGGCGTGATCACCGGTTTCGACAACTACATGATGCTGCTGCAAGGCGGCAACGCGCTCTACGCGCAGGACGATTCGGGCGAGACTTACGGCGACGGCTCGGTCCATTACTACGACTCGGCTTACGGCTACACGTTCTCGCAAGCTGGCACCTACATGATCACCCTGGGTCAACTGAGCTACAGCGCCCAGGACGCATGGGCGGGATATCAGCTGAACAACTTCTTCGGCAACTACGACGGCCCGAGCAACGCCTTCGGCGCCTGGCAGCTGACGATGACGGCGACCAACGGCACGCTGAACGTGTTGTCGGTGGACGGCCAGAGCGTTCCCGAGCCGGCATCGCTGGCGCTGGCCGGCCTGGCGCTGGCAGGCCTGGGCGTGGCGCGTCGCAAGCAGACCCGCAAGGCCTGATCGACAGGCTGAGCCGCGCGGCCTCCGGGCCCTGCGGGCGCAGAGCAAAGGGAGGCCCACGGCCTCCCTTTTTCCATGTGGCGTTCAACATGTCTTCTCCTGCGCATGCTGTGGGTGCTGCGGGTGCTGCATGCGCCGCGGGTGCCGAGGGTCAGGACTTGAGGTCCCGCTGTGGCATCGCCCAGCGATAGAGCTGTTCCTCGAAGCCCGCCAGGGCGATGACGCGCAGCAGGACGTCGAGTTCATCGAGCACCTGGCCCATCACGGCATGGTCATGGGCGAGCCGGGCGGCGGAGTCGTCGGCGCGCATGACCTCCACGTGGTGCTGCAGCAGGTGGATGCGGTCGCAGATGCCGTCGAAGGCGGCGCGTGTGGTGAGCTTGCGGTTCAGCACGTGGCACCTCGATGCGGCAGTCGACGCTGCGGGGATGAGGGCCTCGATGGCGCGGCGCGGACGGTCGTCGAGGGCGGGGAGAGGTGGAAGTTCGGCATCGGTCACACAGGTCATGGCATCCTTCCCGGGAGGCGGAGCAATGAGCCCACGGGAAGAGCGGGTTGATCCGCGCGGTCGGGGTGGGCGAGATGTCGAAACACGTCAGGAAGGTCCGTGTGGCCATCCTCGCGGAGTGGCCCATCTCGCCCGATGAACACGCGGAATAGGGGGCGAAAGTGGCCGCTCTATCGGGGCGGCCTGCCGCTTCCATGCAGGTGCTTCGAACACCTGGGACCTATCGTCGCGAATGACCGCCCTTCGCGCCATGACCGACTTCAGTGCAAGTGGCCGACCTGATGCCTGGGATCGGTAGGGGCGGGGACTTGGATCCGGGGTGTGCTTCGAATGCCGCGCTGATGATTGAAGACGCGGTGTCGCAGGCGCGTCACTTCAGCTTGTGATCCTCGCGCTTCGCCTCTTGCATGGCCTCGGGCTCGAGTTCTTCGGCGGAGCGGTTCAAGTGGATGAACAGGCCCCAGCCGGCGACCAGGGCCCCGACGGCGAAGACCATCACCGCGGCGTGGAGCAGCAGCGTCGAGTCCGAATGCGCGGCGCGGAAGGTGGCGACCAGCGCCTCGATCGCGAGCGCGACGACGATGACCACCATGAATCGCGAGAGGAATCGCCGCACCCGCGTCGGCGCGCTGATGTGGGCGGTGCGGATCACTTCCTCTTCGGTGATCGTCTGTGCGATCTGCAGCGCGACCACCGCGGCGGCAAGCACGCCCATCGCTTCGATGACCAGTTGCGCGGCCTCGTCGTTCCAGTCGAGGTGGAGCGCCATCCAGGCTTCCTTCGCCGCGATGGCCAGCAGCAGCAGCGCCATGGCCGTGAAGAGCAGCGCCAATGCGCCGTGGACGACGGAGAAGCCCCGAAGGAGCAGCGGAACGGTGTCCTCGTCGGAGGACGTCGGCTCGCGGTCGGGGGAGGGCGCGTTGGGCTTCATCCCTTCACGTTAGGCGACGCGTGCCGTGAAGTCTGTAGGAAGGGCCGCCATGCGGATGACGGACGGGGCGCGAGCCGGAGAATCGTCCCGCATACTATCGAGCGGTCGGCGTGGCGCAAGGTAGACGCACTGCCACAGCAGTCCCCGTCAGGGGTGCAGGCTTCGACACCTGCCGCCGACCCCCACAAGAAGGAAAGCGCTGTGAAGACGATCGACGAGATGTTGAACCTGGACCTGATCACGGTGGCGCAGCACCAGGAGATCGACGCGTGGATCACGCGTGCCAGCTCGCCGGAGGAGATCCTGCAGATGCCGGCCGAGCTCTGGCAGGCCGTCGAGCGCGCCAGTGAGGCGATGGGCGTCGACGTGGATCTGCTGCGCCCGCCGGCCCTGGACGCCGGCGGTCACGCGGTCGAGTAAGCCTCAGCGTTTCAGGGTGGCCGACAGCTCGGCCAGTCTGGCGAATTCCGCGCGGTGGCCGTACCGGTCTTCACCCCGCGCGCCCCGGGCGAGCGGCACGAACTGCTCCGGCCCGTAATTGCCGATCAGCGAGCTGCCGCGCAACCACTGACCCCATGCAGCGACCGCCACCGCGAAACGCGTGTCGGCGTCCTGCGCGGCCAGCGCCGGCATCGTTGCTGGCTTGGCGACCGGCAGTTCAACCAGTTGGCTTGTCGACTGGCCCGGCGCCTTGTAGCGCAGCTTGATCCACGCCAGCTCGCCGTTCTTGCCGACGCGCGGCGATGCCTTGGCCGCCGCCTTGCCCTCGTTGCCGTATCGCAGCGGATCGACATTGCCCTTCGCGCCGGCCGGCACGAACTCGTACAGCGCCGTGACCTGATGACCGGCGCCGATGTCGCCCGCGTCGACCTTGTCGTTGTTGAAGTCCTCGCGCTTGAGCGCATGCAGCTCGTAGCCGATCAGGCGGTACTCCTGCACCGTCGCCGGGTTGAACTCGACCTGCAGCTTCAGGTCCTGCGCGATCGTCGCCAGCGTCGAGGTCATTTCGTTGACCAGCACCTTGTGCGCTTCCTGCAGCGAATCCAGGTAGTGGTAGCTGCCGTTGCCGGTGTCGGCCAGCTTCTTCATCAGCGCTTCGTTGAAGTTGGACTGGCCCACGCCCAGCGCCGTCAGCGTGACGCCGCTGTCGCGCTCGCCCTCGATCATCTTCTTGAGCGTCTCCTGGTTGGTCTCGCCGACATTCAGGTCGCCGTCGGTGGCGAGCAGCACGCGGTTGATGCCTTCCGGGATGAAGGACTCGCGGGCCTGCGCGTAGGCGAGTTTCAGGCCACCTTCGCCGTAGGTGGCGCCGCCGGCCTGGAGCTGATCGATCGCGCTGTTGATGGACGCCTTGCGGTCGCCGGGCGTCGGCGGCAGCGCGATGCGCGTGCCGTTGGCGTAGGTGACGACGCTCACCCGGTCCACCGGACGCAGCTGCGCGGTCAACAGCTTCAGCGCGGACTTCACGAGAGGCAACCGGTCCTCCGGACCCATCGAGCCGGACACGTCGACGAGGAACACCAGGTTCGCCGGCGGCAGGCTCGCCTTGGCGATGTCCTTGCCCTTGATGGCGATGCGGATCAGGCCGCGCTCGGCATTCCAGGGTGAGGCCAGCACCTGCGCGCGGACCTTGAACGGATCGCGCTCGCCGGTCTCGGGGCCGGGGGCGTCGAAGCCGAAGTAGTTGACCAGTTCCTCCACCCTCACCGCGTCCTGCGGCGGCATCTGGCCGCGGTTGATGAAGCGGCGGACGTTGGCGTAGCTGCCGGTGTCGACGCTGGCGCTGAAGGTGGAGACGGGCAGTTCGTCGGCGCGCTGCCAGGGGTTGTCGGAGAAGGCCGTGTACTTGGCCGTCGAGGCCGGCGGTGGCGGCGTCCATTGGGGCGCGTAGGCCGCGACGCTGACCGCCGCGCGCTGCCGCTGTTCGGCGATCGGGGCGGGCGCCGCCGGGGCCGCCGCGATGATGGGCATGAGGGGCCCCGGGGAAGGTCGTGGCGGCGGTTGCTCGGTGGGTGCCGCCTTGGCGTCGGCGGCACGCGCGGATTCTTGCGCGCGTTGGTCCGAGGCGCGCTGATCCGGCGCCGGCGACGTGGTGCAAGCGGCCAGCGTGGCGAACGAGACCGCCAGCAGGGCGGACTGAGCGACGGCGGAACGGGACGGGAATGACATGGGTGCTCCCTCTGTGGTGCGGCCGGCCGGCGCCTCGGACGCCGTCCTGGCCGGATGCGGATCATCGTGGCGACGACCCGATCGACGGTCAACGGACCCGAGGGGGGATGGTTGACAGGTCGCAGTCCCCGCAGCGGGGGAGAGCGGGGACCCCTCCGGCGCGTGTAAACTCCCGCCCTTCACCGTATTACCGACGCTGCTCCAGGCAACCGGTCGCCCCTTCGGGTCCGAGGCCGTTGAGTGTGTGACTTCGGGCAGGTGTTTCTCAGTTCATTTACCGGAGCCAACATGGGCAACAAGATCATCACGGAAGCCGACCGCAAGGCCGCCCCCCGTCCCGTCGCGCCGAAGGGCGTGACCGTGACCTCGCATCGCGGTCAGAAGAGCAGCCTCGAGCGCGGTTCGCACACCCGCTCGAAGAAGAACCCGGGCAAGCGTCCGCACTCGGGTTGAGGTCGCGGGGAGTTTCTCCCCATCGATCCGACAACAGGCCCATGCCCTCCGGCGGGGCCTGTTTTGCTTTCAGCGAGGCCCGTCCACCGGACCTCGCGCCGCTGCCCGATCAATCGCCATGATCCGCATCAACGAACTCCGACTGCCCCTCAACCACCCCGAGGAGGCGCTGCGCCCCGCCGTCGTCGACCGGCTCGGCATCCCCGACGCGCAGCTCACCGCCTTCACCGTCTTCAAGCGCAGCTACGACGCCCGCAAGAAGACCGCGATGGTGCTGATCTACTCCGTCGATTGCGAGGTGGGCGACGCCGCCGCCGAAGCCGCGCTGCTCCAGCGCCACGCCGGCGACACGCACATCAAGCCCTCGCCGGACACCGCCTACCAGTTCGTCGGCCATGCGCCGGCCGACTTCTACGCCGCCGGTGCCGCTGACGCTGCCGGGGCCACGGGTGTGGCCGACGCCACCGGCCGTCCGCGCCCCATCGTCATCGGCTTCGGTCCCTGCGGCCTCTTCGCCGCGCTGATCCTGGCGCAGATGGGCCTGCGGCCCATCGTGCTCGAACGCGGCAAGCAGGTCCGCGAGCGCACCAAGGACACCTGGGGCCTGTGGCGCGAAAGCGTGCTCGACCCCGAATCCAACGTCCAGTTCGGGGAAGGGGGCGCGGGCACCTTCTCCGACGGCAAGCTCTACAGCCAGATCTCCGATCCGCGCTTCCTCACGCGCAAGGTCCTGACCGAGTTCGTCAAGGCCGGCGCGCCCGAGGAGATCCTCTTCGTCAGCAAGCCGCACATCGGCACCTTCCGCCTGGTGAGCATGATCATCAAGATGCGCGCCGAGATCGAAAGCCTCGGCGGCGAGATCCGCTTCCAGCAGAAGGTCACCGACGTGCTCATCGAGCCTGGCACCGATGGCCAGCGGCACGTGCGCGGCGTGATGCTCGAATCCGGCGAGCAGCTGCGCGCCGATCACGTCGTCATCGCGCTCGGCCACAGCGCGCGCGACACCTTCACGATGCTCCACGCGCGCGGCGTGCACATGGAAGCGAAGCCGTTCTCCATCGGCTACCGCATCGAGCATCCGCAGTCGATCATCGACAAGGCCCGCTTCGGCCCGAACGCCGGTCATCCCATCCTCGGCGCGGCCGACTACAAGCTGGTCCACCACGCGGGCAACGGCCGCTCGGTCTACAGCTTCTGCATGTGCCCCGGCGGCACCGTCGTCGCGGCGACGTCGGAACCGAATCGCGTCGTCACCAACGGCATGAGCCAGTACTCGCGCAACGAGCGCAATGCGAATGCGGGCATCGTCGTCGGCATCACGCCCGAGGACTATCGCCAGGACGGGAAGAAGGACGGCAGCACCGTCAATCCGCTGGACGGCTTCGCGTTCCAGCGCTTCTGGGAATCGCGCGCCTACGAGCTCGGCGAGGGCAACTACCTGGCGCCGGCCGCGCTGGTGGGGGACTTCGTCAAGCGCCAGCGCAGCACCGCGCTCGGCAGCGTGGAGCCGAGCTACAAGCCCGGCGTCACGATGACCGACCTGCAGCAGAAGGGCTTCGGCAGCCTGCCCGAGTACGCGCTCGCCGCGATTCGCGAGGCACTGCCCGCTTTCGAGCGCCAGATCCGTGGCTTCGCGATGAACGACGCGGTGCTGACCGGCGTCGAGACGCGCACGTCCTCGCCGCTGCGCATCACGCGCGGCAAGGACTACCAGAGCCTGAACGTCCGCGGCCTGTATCCGGCCGGCGAGGGTGCCGGCTACGCCGGCGGGATCATGTCCGCCGGCGTCGACGGGATCGAGGTGGCCGAAGCGGTGGGCCGCAGCCTCCTGGGCATCAAGGACTGACCCCGACTCCCTGCCGCACTGCAATCCGAGCCGCTACCCGCGCACCATGCCGCATCGCGGCAGAGGGTGCCGGGGGCGCCGGGGAGGAATGCGGAGCCTGCGACGCGATTGACGACACGGGGCCCCCGGCACCCTCTGCCGGTGCTCGGTGCCGGCAGTTCAGACCGCCTGCCAGAGCGTCGGCGAAGCCGCCGGATTCCATCCCGCGCCGGCCCAGGCCGTGTGCGCCTGCAGGCAGCGGTACTGCTTGCCCTGATAGCTCACGATCTGCCCGGCCGTGTAGCTCGATCCCTCCGCCCATGCGGGCGCGCCGCCCGGCGGGTTCGTCGGGGGCGTCGTCGGCAGGATGACGTCCAGTGCGTAGCTCGCGCCCGAGTTGGCGTTCTGCAGGTAGACGTCCATCACCGTCGCGCCGCCCGGCACGACGACATTGCCGCCCTGCAGGGTGCCGACCTTCACGTAGCCCGAGGTCTGGTTCACCTTGGTCGCGATCTGGCTCAGCCACGCGGCCTTGGTCGCCGCGGCGGTCAGCGACACCGAGATCGTCTCCAGGTCATTGCCCGCGCCATTGAACACGCGCAGCTTCACCTGGCTGCCCGACGGCAGGTCCTGCGCCGCCGAGACCTGGCCGATCTGCTTCAGTCCTGAGGGCGTGCCGGGTGGCGTCGTGCCGCCGCCGAAGTCCACGTCGGAGCAGGCATAGAACGCCTCGGTGCTGTCCGCCCGTTGCCAGGCGGAGAACAGCACATGCTTGCCGGTCCGCCGCGGCAGGCTGAGCTTCATCGTGTAGGTTTTGCCCGTGGTGACGAGCTGGTCGGGGCCGAGTTGCTGCACCTGCTCCAGGTCGGACCAGCGCAGCGGCGAGGTGGTCGGGTTCCAGCCGTCGCGCGTCAGGAAGAAGGTCCAGTTCAGCGAGCGGTGCGGCGCGGTGGCGTTGTAGCGGTACTCGTACTTGCCGTCGGCGCCCGGCGAGTAGGCCGTGGTGGGCCAGTCCGCGCGCGCCAGGTCGAAACCCTTGAACTTCTCCTGTCCGCCGGCGCAGATCTTGAGGTCCGGCACCACCGCCTTGTGATTGCCGTTGGCCGCCGCCTGGTTGACGCCGTTCCAGTCGTAGATGGCCTGCTCCCCGCCGAAGGCGATCGCGGCCTGGCAGGCCGGCAGTGACGGATTCTTGTAGCAGTTGTACTGACGCGAGATCGGGAACTCAGGTGCGCCGTGCGCGAACGCGGCGCTGGGCGCCAGCGCTGCGGTCATGGCGGTCGACAACGTGGCCAGCGCGGCGGCACCGGCGGATCGGGCTCGGAAGTTCATGCAGGTCTCCTGGAAATGATGATGGAAGCGCTTTGTGGCGGATGGGCCCGACATCGCACCAAAGCAGTACCACCATAGGACCTGATGAATACCAAAACAAGCCGAACAACAGTAACGACGGTCGCTGAAGATTTTCCAGCTTTCGTTTAAGGCGAAGGGATTATCATGAACGACCGCAGTCTTGCTCTCTGAGCGAAGGCTACAGTTCAACCCAGCCGCCGCCATACCATGCGCCTCGACCTCACCACCTTGAATCTCGTGCTGGCGATCGAACAGACTCGATCCATCACCCGCGGGGCCGAGCGCGAGCATCTGGCGCTGGCGGCGGCCAGCAAACGGATCTCGGACCTGGAGACGCGACTCGGGGTGCAGTTGTTCGAGCGTCGCGCCCGCGGCGTCGAGCCCACCGAGGCCTGCCGCGCGCTGGTGCGCCACATCCGCTCGTTGCATGCCTCGCTGCATGCGCTGGAGAGCGAGGTCGTCGAATTCGCCCGCGGCATCAAGGGGCATCTGCGCATCGCCGCCAACGCCGGTGCGATCGCGGAAGCGTTGCCGCCGGATCTGGCCGCGTTCTCGCAGGCCCATCCGCAGATCCGCATCAGCCTCGAGGACCAGACCAGCGCCGAGGTGCAGGCGGCCGTCGCCGAAGGCCGCGCCGATGTCGGCGTGTTCACGACGCCGCTGCTGGACAACCGGCTGCAGACCTGGTCCTACCGCACCGGCCGTCTGGCCGTGCTGGTGCCGGCCGGCCACGAACTCGCCGGGCGCGAGTCGGTCAGCTTCGACGACCTGCTGGACCACGACCTCGTTGGCCTGCACGGCGGCGCCGCGGCACAGGAACTGATGATGCAGGAAGCCATGGCCCGCGGCCGCACGCTCAAGGCACGGCTGCAGGTGCGCGGCTTCGACGCGATCGCGCAACTGGTCGAGGCCGGCCTGGGCGTCGCGGTGCTGCCCGACGCACCGTCGCGCCGTTTCGCGCAGGTCTTCGACGTGAAGCGCCTGACGCTGGATGAAGCCTGGGCCCAGCGCGACTATGTTCTGGGTGTGGCCCGCCAGGAGCGCCTGCCGACCGTCGTGCAGCGCTTCGTCGACGCGCTGTGCCCTGCCGCCAAGGAGGCCTCCGCCGCGGGGGCTTCCGCCACGCCCGCGATGCCCGCGAATCAAGTTTCCAAGGCCGGCTCGAAATGAGCCGCAAAGACAGCCATCTTTCCCTGAAGTGATGGAGAGCCATCCCATGACCGCCAACATCTCCAACGCCGCCCACGCCGGTTCGCCGCGTACCCTCTACGACAAGCTCTGGGACGAGCACGTGGTGCATACCGAGGAGGACGGCACGTCCGTCCTCTACATCGACCGCCACCTGGTCCACGAGGTCACCAGTCCGCAGGCCTTCGAGGGCCTGGACCTGGCCGGCCGCAAGGTCTGGCGCCTGTCGGCCAACCTGGCCGTCAGCGACCACAACGTGCCCACGACCGACCGCAGCCAGGGCATCGCCGATCCGGTGTCGCGCCTGCAGGTCGACACGCTGGACAAGAATTGCGACCGCTTCGGCATCACGCAGTTCAAGATGAACGACAAGCGCCAGGGCATCGTCCACGTGATCGGTCCGGAGCAGGGCGCCACGCTGCCCGGCATGACGGTCGTCTGCGGCGACAGCCACACCTCTACGCATGGCGCCTTCGGCGCGCTGGCGCACGGCATCGGCACCTCCGAGGTCGAGCACGTGCTGGCCACGCAGACGCTGCTGGCCAAGAAGGCGAAGAACCTGCTGATCAAGGTCGAGGGCCAGGTCATGCCCGGCGTCGGCGCCAAGGACATCGTGCTGGCGATCATCGGTCGCATCGGCACCGCCGGCGGCACCGGCTACACGATCGAGTTCGCCGGCAGCGCCATCCGCGCGCTGTCGATGGAAGGCCGCATGACCGTCTGCAACATGGCGATCGAGGCGGGCGCGCGTGCCGGCCTGATCGCCGTGGACGACACGACGATCCAGTACGTCAAGGGCCGCCCGTTCACGCCCAGCGGCGTCGAGTGGGACCAGGCCGTCCAGTACTGGCGCACGCTGCACTCGGACACGGGGGCGAAGTTCGATGCCGTCGTCGAGCTCGACGCGGCCCAGATCCGCCCGCAGGTCACCTGGGGCACCTCGCCCGAGATGGTCCTGTCCATCGACGACCGCGTGCCCGATCCCGACAAGGAGAAGGACGCCGTCAAGCGCGGCGCCATCGAGCGCGCGCTGCAGTACATGGCGCTGGAGCCCAACAAGGCGATCAACGACATCCGCATCGACAAGGTCTTCATCGGCAGCTGCACCAACAGCCGCATCGAGGACATGCGCGAGGCCGCGGCGGTCGTGAAGCGTCTGGGCGGGCGCGTCGCCGGCAACGTCAAGCTGGCCATGGTGGTGCCGGGCTCCGGCCTCGTGAAGGCGCAGGCCGAGGCCGAAGGGCTGGACCAGATCTTCAAGGCCGCCGGCTTCGAATGGCGCGAGCCGGGCTGCTCGATGTGCCTGGCGATGAACGCCGACCGGCTGGAGCCGGGCGAGCGCTGCGCCTCCACCAGCAACCGCAACTTCGAAGGCCGGCAGGGTGCCGGCGGCCGCACCCACCTGGTGAGCCCCGCGATGGCCGCCGCCGCCGCGATGGAAGGCCACTTCGTCGACGTGCGCCGCATCGCCTGAGGATCGAGGATCAAGACATGGACAAGTTCACCGTGCACAAGGGCCTCGTGGCCCCGATGGATCGCGAGAACGTCGACACCGACGCGATCATCCCCAAGCAATTCCTGAAGTCGATCAAGCGCAGCGGCTTCGGCCCGAATCTCTTCGACGAGTGGCGCTACCTCGATCACGGCGAGCCGGGCCAGGATCCGGCCAGCCGCAAGCCCAATCCGGACTTCGTGCTGAACCAGCCGCGCTATCAAGGCGCGTCGGTGCTGATCGCGCGCAGCAACTTCGGTTGCGGCTCCAGTCGCGAGCACGCGCCGTGGGCGCTGCAGCAGTACGGCTTCCGCGCGCTGATCGCGCCGAGCTTCGCCGACATCTTCTTCAACAACACCTTCAAGAACGGCGTGCTGCCGATCGTGTTGCCGGAGCGCCAGGTCGCGCGCCTGTTCGACGAGGTGTTCGCCTTCCCCGGTTATCAGCTGACCGTGGACCTGGACCGCCAGGTCGTCGTCAAGCCCGATGGTGAAGAGCTGCCTTTCGATGTCCAGCCGTTCCGCAAGTACTGCCTGCTCAACGGCTTCGACGACATCGCGCTGACGCTGCGCCACGCCGAGAAGATCAAGGCTTTTGAAGCCGAACGCATCGCCACCAAGCCGTGGCTGAACAATCGACTGGTTTGACCCACCCCCTACCGCCTTCGGCGGCCCCCTCAAGGGGGCGAACCCGACGGTCTGGCAAAGCCAGCCCCGTGGGTTCCGCTGGCGAAAACCGCCATTCCAAGGATTGATCATGAAGATTGCAGTGTTGCCTGGTGACGGCATCGGCACCGAAATCGTCGCGGAGGCCGTCAAGGTCCTGGACGTGCTCGAACTCCCGTTCGAGCTCGAGACCGCGCCCGTCGGCGGCGCCGCCTACGAGGCGTCCGGTCACCCGCTGCCCGAAGCGACGCTCAAGCTCGCGCAGGACGCGGACGCCGTGCTGTTCGGTGCCGTCGGCGACTGGAAGTACGACAAGCTGGAGCGCGCGCTGCGCCCTGAGCAGGCCATCCTCGGACTGCGCAAGGCGCTGGGCCTGTTCGCCAACTTCCGTCCGGCGATCTGCTACGAGCAGCTGACGCACGCGTCCAGCCTCAAGCCCGAGCTGGTCGCCGGCCTGGACATCCTGATCATCCGCGAGCTCACCGGCGACATCTACTTCGGCCAGCCGCGCGGGCGCCGCACGGCCGTCGACGGCCACTTCCCCGGCAGCGAGGAGGCCTTCGACACGATGCGCTACTCGCGCCCCGAGATCGAACGCATCGCCCACGTCGCCTTCCAGGCCGCGCGCAAGCGCAACAAGAAGGTGACCAGCGTCGACAAGGCCAACGTGCTGGAGACCTTCCAGTTCTGGAAGGACGTCGTCACCGACGTCCACAAGGCGTATCCGGACGTCGAGCTCGACCACATGTACGTCGACAACGCCGCGATGCAGCTGGTCAAGGCGCCCAAGAAGTTCGACGTCGTCGTCACCGGCAACATGTTCGGCGACATCCTGTCGGACGAGGCGGCGATGCTGACCGGCTCCATCGGCATGCTGCCCAGTGCCTCGTTGGACAAGAACAACAAAGGCCTCTACGAACCGAGTCACGGCAGCGCGCCGGACATCGCCGGCAAGGGAATCGCCAATCCGCTGGCTACAATCCTTTCCGCTGCCATGATGCTCAAGTTCTCCCTCAACCAGCCCGAAGCCGCCGCTCGCATCGAGTCGGCGATTCAGTCCGTGCTGGCCCAGGGTCTGCGTACCGCGGACATCTGGAGCGAGGGGACCCAGAAGGTGAGCACCCGCGAGATGGGTGATGCCGTCGTTGCCGCCATTGCGTCCAGCAAGGGCTCGGTCACGACCATTGCCACGACGACCAAAACCATCAAGAGCTAGTCCGCTCCGGTTCGTCTCGCCCCACCTCACACACCCGGCGAAGCGAGCCGGGCAGGCTCCCAGGGTGTGTGACGGTGTTTGGGCGATGCCCGGCCAGCAGTGCCGGGCCTTTCAATGAACGAAGGTACGCAAATGACGACATTGGTTGGTTTGGTGGGGTGGCGCGGCATGGTCGGCTCGGTGCTGATGGACCGCATGGCGCAGGAGCGCGATTTCGATCTGATCGAGCCGCTGTTCTTCAGCACCTCGAACGCGGGCGGCACCGCTCCGGCGTTCGCCAGGAACGAGACGGCGCTGCAGAACGCCTTCGACATCGAGCAGCTCAAGCGCTGCGAGATCGTCATCACCTGCCAGGGCGGCGACTACACCAACGAGGTCTATCCCAAGCTCCGCGCCGCGGGCTGGAACGGCCACTGGATCGACGCCGCGTCCTCGCTGCGCATGGCCGACAACGCCGTGATCGTGCTGGACCCGGTCAACATGCCGGTCATCAAGAACGCGCTGTCCAAGGGTGGTCGCGACTGGATCGGCGGCAACTGCACCGTCAGCTGCATGCTGATGGGCGTGGGCGCGCTGTACAAGGCCGGCCTGGTCGAGTGGATGTCCACGCAGACCTACCAGGCCGCGTCCGGCGGCGGCGCGCAGCACATGCGCGAGCTGCTGACCCAGTACGGCACGCTGAACGCGGAAGTGAAGGCGCTGCTCGACGATCCCAAGAGCGCCATCCTCGAGATCGATCGCAAGGTCATCGCGAAGCAGCGCGCGCTGTCCGGCGACGAGATCGCCAACTTCGGCGTGCCGCTGGGCGGATCGCTGATCCCCTGGATCGACAAGGACCTGGGCAACGGCATGTCCAAGGAAGAGTGGAAGGGCATGGCCGAGACCAACAAGATCCTCGGCCAGGGCGAGGGCTTCGGTACCGCCGCCATCCCGGTCGACGGCTTCTGCGTGCGCGTGGGCGCGATGCGCTGCCACTCGCAGGCGCTGACCCTGAAGCTGCGCAAGGACGTGCCGCTGGGCGAGATCGAAGCCATGATCGCCGCCGACAACGAGTGGGTGAAGGTTGTGCCCAACACGCGCGAGGCCACGATCAAGGACCTGACCCCCGTCGCCGTCACCGGCACGATGACGATCCCGGTCGGCCGCATCCGCAAGCTGGCCATGGGGCCTGAATACGTCGGCGCGTTCACCGTCGGTGACCAGTTGCTGTGGGGCGCGGCGGAACCGCTGCGTCGGATGCTGCGCATCCTGCTGGATCGTTGATCCGTGCCTCGCCGGCCGTCGTCGGCGAGACGCCGGCTGGCGCGCGGTGTGCTGAAAGCGGTGGCTCTGCCATCGCTTTTTTTCATGCCGATTAGGGATTGCCAGGGGAGGGGCCCGTTGCCTTCTAGCGACAAGGCGGTAACCACCTGTGTATCTGCGCTAGCTCATCGTTGTTATTCATGAGCTACCTCAGCAACGATGCGTATATGCTTGCCACCGTTGTGATTTTCTACCGCGGGAATGGCTGGGAGCCTGCCCGGGCGCATCAGTCGCACAACAACAATACGTCAGACAGGCGGTCCTTTGGATGGTCCGCCTTGTTGCTTTGGGGGACGCCTTGAAAAAACATGCGAGCGCATATGCGCGATTTGCGCTGAGCCAGGTGGCCGCGGTCACCGTGTTGGGACTCGCGGCGGGTTCCGCCTACGGCCTGGGGCTTGGAAAACTGACGGTGCAGTCGGCGCTCGGCGAAACGCTGCGCGCGGAGATCGACGTCAGCAGCCTCAGCCCGGAGGAGGCCAGTTCGCTCAAACTGCGCGTGGCGCCGCCCGAGTCCTATCGGGCGTCAGGTCTTGACTACAACGCGGTGCTGGCCAGCACGCAGGTGCAACTGGCCCGTCGCGCCGACGGCCGACCCTACCTGCGCCTGAGCAGCGACCGCGCGGTCCAGGAACCGTTTGTCGACGTCATTCTCGAGGTCAACTGGTCGAGTGGCCGCCTGACCCGCGAGTTCACGCTGCTGTTCGATCCGCCGAGCAACACCAACGTCGCGCGTTCGAACGAGCCGACCACGTCCCCGGTGATCTCCGCGCCGGCGTCGACGCCGGCCGTCGTCGCGCCGCCGCCGGTGGCCCGCACGCAGGCGCCGGTGTCGTCGACGCCCGCCACGCCGGTGAGCCAGCCGCCCGCGCCCGCCACGGCCCGTGCGCCGCGTCCGGCCCCGTCGCCCGCCGCGCCGGCACCGGCCACGCCCGGCTCCGAATACACGGTCCAGCCCGGCGACACGCTGTCGCGCATCGCGAATCGCACCCAGCCGTCCGGCGTCTCGCTGGACCAGATGCTGGTCGGCCTGTACCGCAGCAACCCGGACGCGTTCATCAACCAGAACATGAACCGGCTGAAGTCGGGCGCCGTGCTGTCGGTGCCGGGCAGCGAGTCGGTCCAGTCGATCACGCCGCAGGAAGCGCGCCGCGTCATCCAGGCGCAGAGCAGCGATTTCGGCGGCTACCGCCAGCGTCTGGCGGAAGGCGCCCCGGCCCTGAAGGCTGACGAGAACAGCCGCCAGGCCAAGGGCTCCGTGCAGGCCGCCGTCGAGGACCGCAAGCCCGCGACCTCGACCGCGCCGGACAAGCTGACGCTGAGCAAGCCCAGTGGCCTTCCCAGCGCCGAGTCCAAGGTGTCCAAGGACACCGAGAAGAAGGATTCGGCTGCCCGAGTGGCCGAGCTGACGCGCAACGTCGAAGAGTTGAAGAAGCTGTCGAGCGCGGCCTCGAAGCCGGCTGCGCCGACGACCGCCGCAGCCCCGGCTCCCGCACCGACGCCGGCCCCGACGCCTGCGCCGGCACCCGCACCCGCTCCGGCGGTCGTGCCGCCGGTGACGGTCGCCGCGAACGTCCCCGCCGCCGCGTCGGAAGCGCCGGCCGCTTCCGCGGCTGCCTCGGCCGCCGTGGCTGAGGCTGCCGCCTCGCGCCCGGTCGCTGCTTCGGCGCCGCGCGCCGTGCCGGCGCCCAAGCCCGAACCGGAGGAGCCCGGCTTCCTCGACTCGCTGAGCGACTACCTGCCCGCGCTCGTGGCCGCCCTGGCGGTCATCGCCGGTGGCATCGGCTACAACCGCTGGCGCGCGCGCCGCGACGCGGCCTCGCGTTCCGAGACGGCCTTCGCGGAAAGCCGTCTGGCGCCGGACTCGTTCTTCGGCCATAGCGGCGGCCAGCGCGTCGACACGCGCGACGCGTCGACGACCGGCCAGTCGTCGATGAGCTATTCGCTGAGCCAGCTCGATGCGATCGGTGACGTCGATCCGGTCGCCGAAGCCGACGTCTACCTGGCCTACGGTCGCGACCTGCAGGCCGAGGAGATCCTGAAGGAGGCGCTGCGCGCCAACCCGGAGCGCCTGGCCATCCGCCTGAAGCTGCTCGAGGTCTACGGCAAGCGCCGCGACATCAAGGGCTTCGAGCAACTGGCCGTCCAGCTGTACGCCGAGACCAAGGGGCAGGGCGAGGATTGGGCGAAGGTCCAGGAACTCGGCCGTCAGGCTGATCCTGAGAATCCGCTGTACCAGCCCGGCGGCGCGCCGACGATGTTCGAGAGCGACGATGAGCGCCCCGAGCCGATGAACGCGAGCACCTTGCCCGCGACCGGCATGGCGCATCCGGGCGGCGGCGCGCTGGCCCGCGCGGCGGCGACCGCCGCGGCGGGTGTCGCGGCCGCCCCGCGCGACAGCGGCCCGTCCAGCCTGATGGATCTGGATCTGGACCTGGATCTGGGTTCGCCGCCGGCACCGGCGCCCGCGATGGCCGCCACGCAGGCGCTGCCGTCGGCATCGAGCCAGGCGCCGATGAACATGGATCTCGACCTGAGCACGCCGCCGGCCGCGCCGACCGCTGCCAGCGCCCGTGAACTCGAGTTCGATCTCGGTGACCTGGACGACCTGGGTGGCAGCACGCCGGCCCCTGCGCCTGCGCAGGATTCGTCGTCGCTGGACTTCGACCTGTCGAGCATCGACCTAGACCTGCCGACCGACGCACCGGCCAGCCGTGACGAGCGCACGATCGGCAAGGTGAACGACATCGAGGACATCGCGTCGATCGATCTGCCGGATCTGGATGCGCTGCCCGACGCCAAGCCGACGACGCGGGACACGATGAGCCTGGACGACCTGGGTGTCGACCTCGACAGCATCGACCCGAACGACAACGAAGCCCTGCAGCGTCAGCTGGAGCTGGCCGAGGAGTTCCGCCAGATCGGCGACACCGAAGGTGCCCGCGACGTGCTGCAGGAACTGGTCGGCAAGGCCGACGGTCCGATGCGTGCCCGCGCCCAGCAGATGCTGGACCAGCTTCGCTAAACTGCGAGCGGTTCACGACAAGGCGCTCGGCCTGGCCGGGCGCCTTTTCTTTTTGGCGTTCACCTTTCCCTGAGATCCGGAGACCTGCATGCGCGTGGCGCTGGGCGTGAGTTACCGCGGCGAGGCCTACAAGGGCTGGCAGAGCCAGCCCGGCGGCGGCACCGTCCAGGACGCGCTGGAGGCGGCGCTCGCCCAGTTCGTCGCGCAGCCGATCCGCACGATCTGCGCTGGCCGCACCGACACCGGTGTCCACGGACTGAACCAGGTCGTCCACTTCGATTCGCCGGTGGAGCGCGAGGTGTTCTCGTGGGTCCGCGGCGTCAACCGTTACCTGCCGCGCGACATCGCGGTCCAATGGGCCGCCTTTCCCGGCGAGGACTTCCATGCGCGCAATCTGGCGCGCGGTCGCCGCTACTGGTACCTGTTGCTGGAGTCGAATGTGCGCCCCTCCATCCAGGCTGGCGGCGTCGGCTGGACCTTCCGGCCGCTGGACGGCGACGCGATGCGGGATGCGGCCTCGCGGCTGGTCGGCGAGCACGACTTCAGCTCCTTCCGCTCCGCGGAGTGCCAGGCGGCGTCGCCGGTGAAGATCCTGCGCGGCATCGAGATCCACAAGCGCGGTCCGTACTGGCGCTTCGAGTTCGACGGCATCGCCTTCCTGCATCACATGATCCGCAACATCATGGGCTGCCTGATCGCCGTCGGCGCCGGGCAGAAGCCGCCCTCGTGGATGGACGAGGTGCTGGCCGCGCGTTCTCGTGATGCCGCGGCGCCGACCTTTCCGCCGGACGGGCTGTACTTCGTCGGCCCGACCTACGACGATCACCTGAACCTGCCGCGTCATACGGCGGCGATGGACTGGTTGCCCTGAGACCCGACCGCACCGGACCCCCAATGAGCCGAACCCGCATCAAGATCTGCGGCCTGACCCGCGAAGCCGATGTCGACGCCGCCGTTGAGGCCGGCGCCGACGCGATCGGGCTGGTCTTCTACGACAAGAGCCCGCGTGCCGTCGGCGTCGAGCGCGCCGCCGCGCTGGCGCGGCGCCTGCCGCCGTTCGTGACGCCGGTGGGGCTGTTCGTCAATGCCTCGCCCGAGGCGATTCACGCGGCGCTGGCCGCGATCCCGACGCTGACGCTGCAGTTCCACGGCGATGAAACGCCCGAGGACTGCGATCGCTGGTCGCGCCCCTATCTGCGGGCGGCACGGATGGCGCCCGGTTTCGATTTGCTAGACTTCGCGACTCGGTTCTCCCACGCCCAGGCCGTGCTGGTCGACGCCTTCGTCGACGGCTACGGTGGCGGCGGAAAGGTCTTCGATTGGTCACTGCTGCCTCCAAGCGTTCCCTCTCCGGTCGTTTTGTCTGGTGGGTTGAGTGCAGCCAACGTGATCGATGGCGTGCTGAAGGTGCGGCCCTGGGCCGTTGACGTCAGCTCCGGCGTGGAGGCCTCGAAGGGCCTCAAGGACGCCGGCAAGATCCGCCAGTTCTGCGATGCCGTGCGCGAGGCCGACCGCCTGAAGTCGGCCTGAATCCCTGCTTCCGTTCCCTGCAGGTTCGTGCGCGGGCATCCTCACCGAGGACCCCTCATGTCCAAGACATCGATTCCATTCACGACCGGCCCGTTGGGGGGCTATGCGCAGCCTGACGCGCAGGGTCGCTTCGGCCCCGTGTCCACCGCGAACTCGCACGGCTACTACGGTGGCCGCTTCGTCGCCGAGACCTTGATCCACGCGCTGGACGAACTCAACGAGGCCTACGCCCGCTACAGCCAGGACCCGGAGTTCATCCGCGAGTTCCAGTACGAGCTCGCGCACTTCGTCGGCCGGCCGAGCCCGATCTATCACGCCAAGCGGTTGAGCAGCGAGCTTGGCGGTGCGCAGATCTTCCTCAAGCGCGAGGACCTGAACCACACCGGCGCGCACAAGGTCAACAACACCATCGGCCAGGCGCTGCTGGCCCGCCGCATGGGCAAGAAGCGCGTCATCGCGGAAACCGGCGCCGGCCAGCATGGCGTCGCCACCGCGACGATCTGCGCCCGCTACGGCATGGAGTGCGTCGTGTACATGGGCTCCGAGGACGTGAAGCGCCAGTCGCCGAACGTCTACCGGATGAACCTGCTCGGCGCGCGCGTCGTGCCGGTGGAGTCGGGTTCGAAGACGCTGAAGGACGCGCTCAACGAGGCGATGCGCGACTGGGTCACCAACATCGAGTCGACCTTCTACATCATCGGCACCGTGGCCGGCCCGCACCCGTATCCGATGATGGTCCGCGACTTCCAGCGCGTCATCGGCGACGAGTGCCTCGTGCAGATGCCCGAGATGACCGGCAGACAGCCCGACGCCGTCATCGCCTGCGTCGGCGGTGGCAGCAACGCGATCGGGATCTTCTACCCGTACATCCCGCACGAGGGCGTGCGCCTGATCGGTGTCGAGGCCGCGGGGCAGGGCGTCCACACGCCCAAGCATGCGGCCACGCTGACCGCCGGCTCGCCCGGCGTGCTGCACGGCAATCGCACCTATCTGCTGCAGGACGACGCGGGGCAGATCATCGAGACGCATTCGATCTCCGCCGGACTGGACTACCCGGGCGTCGGCCCCGAGCACGCCTACCTGAAGGACATCGGTCGCGCCGAGTACGTCGGCGCCACCGATGCCGAAGCGCTCACGGCCTTCCACCGGCTGTGCCGCACCGAGGGCATCATCCCCGCGCTCGAATCGAGCCATGCGCTGGCGCATGCGATCAAGCTGGCGCCGACGATGCGTCCCGACCAGCATCTGCTGGTCAACCTCTCCGGCCGCGGCGACAAGGACATCGGCACCGTCGCCGACCTGTCGGGTGCCGAATACTTCGACCGGCCCTCGATGGCCGGCCACGCCGTGAAGGGAGGTGCGCAATGAGCCGTATCCAAGCCACTTTCGCCCGCCTGGGCGCCGAAGGCCGCAAGGCTTTGATCCCGTACGTGACCGCCGGCGATCCGTATGCGGATGTGACCGTCGAGCTGATGCTGGCGATGGCCAAGGCCGGCGCCGACGTGATCGAGCTGGGGGTGCCGTTCTCCGACCCCATGGCCGACGGCCCCGTGATCCAGAAGGCCAGCGAACGCGCGCTGGCCAAGGGCATCACGCTGACGCACGTGCTGGAGATCGTCCGGGACTTCCGCCAGCACGATGACGCGACGCCGGTTGTGCTGATGGGCTATGCGAACCCGGTCGAGCGCTTCGGTCTGGAGCGCTTCGTGACCGAGGCCAAGGCCGCCGGCGTCGACGGCGTGCTGGTCGTCGACTATCCGCCCGAGGAGTGCGAGCGCTTCGCCGCGGCACTGAAGGCGCAGGGGCTGGATCCGATCTTCCTGCTGGCGCCCACCTCGACGGACGAACGCGTCGCCCGTCTCGGACGGCTGGCCAGCGGCTACGTCTATTACGTCTCGCTGAAGGGCGTGACCGGCGCCGGGCACCTGGACACCGGCGCTGTCGCCGAGGCGATGCCGCGTCTGCGCAAGCACGTGTCCATCCCGCTGGGAGTCGGTTTTGGCATCCGCGATGGGGCGACGGCGGCCGCCGTGGCGCGCCATGCGGACGCGGTGGTGATCGGTTCGGCCCTCGTCCAGCTGATCGAGTCGCAGACAAGGGATAATGTCGCGATCCAGGCAGCGGCCTTCATCCGAGACATCCGCGCCGCGCTGGACGCCTGACGGGGCAAACTGCCCTGTTGCGCGTCTGGCGATAGACATAGGAGCCCGCCATGAGTTGGCTTGAGAAACTGCTTCCCCCGAAGATCCAGCAGACCGACCCCGACCAGCGCCGCACGGTGCCGGAAGGCCTGTGGATCAAGTGCCCGTCCTGCGAAACGGTGCTGTACAAGACCGACCTTGAGCAGAACGTCAACGTCTGCCCGAAGTGCGGTCACCACCATCGCATCGGCGCCCGCGCCCGCCTGGATGCGTTCCTGGATGGCGAAGGCCGCTACGAGGTCGGCCAGGAAGTGCTGCCCGTGGACGCGCTGAAGTTCAAGGACAGCAAGAAGTATCCGGACCGGCTCAAGGAAGCGCTGGAATCGACCGGCGAGACCGACGCGCTGGTCGTCATGGGCGGCGCGGTGATGAGCATCCCCGTGGTCACCGCCTGCTTCGAGTTCGACTTCATGGGCGGTTCGATGGGCTCCGTGGTCGGCGAGCGCTTCGCGCGCGGCGTCGAGACCGCGCTGGAGCAGAAGACCCCGTTCATCTGCTTCACCGCCACCGGCGGCGCGCGGATGCAGGAAGGCCTGCTCTCGCTGATGCAGATGGCCAAGTCCAACGCCGCGCTCACGCGTCTGGCCAAGGCGAAGCTGCCTTACGTCAGCGTGCTGACCGATCCGACGATGGGTGGTGTGTCGGCGAGCTTCGCGTTCGTCGGCGACATCGTCATCGCCGAACCGAAGGCACTGATCGGCTTCGCCGGCCCGCGCGTCATCGAGAACACCGTGCGCGAGAAGCTGCCACCTGGCTTCCAGCGCGCCGAGTTCCTGATGGAGAAGGGCGCGATCGACATGATCGTCGACCGCCGCAAGCTGCGCGAGGTCATCGCCCGGAACCTGGCCATCCTGCAGCGGCAGAGTTCCGACGCGGTCGCCTGACGTCGCGACGGCGAACCGCCCCCGGGGCGGTGGCGGTACTCAGCACGGCCAGACCACTCCCGGTCTGGCCGTCTTCATTTGAGCCTTGGAATTCCTGATGTCCACCACTTCGAACGATCTGTCCATTCCCGTGCTGACCCCCGGCGGCGACGCGCAGCAGGTGCTCGACGCCTGGCTGGCCCGCTGCGAGCGGCTGCATCCGAAGGACATCGACATGACGCTGGCACGTGTCGCCGAGATGCGCCAGCGTCTGAACCTGAACTTCGGTCCGGACACACCGGTCGTGATGGTCGCCGGCACGAACGGCAAGGGCTCGACCTGCGCGATGCTGGAGAGCGTCGCGCTGCAGGCGGGCTACCGCGTCGGCCTCTACATCAAGCCGCACCTGGTGCATTTCCAGGAGCGCTGCCGCGTCGGTGGGCGGCCGGTCGACGCCGCGGCGCTGCTGCCGCACTTCGAGGCGGTGGAGCAGGCCCGCGGTGAACTGGCGCTGACCTATTTCGAATTCACCACGCTCGCGATCCTGCACAAGCTGGCATCCGAGCCGCTGGACCTGGTGATCCTGGAAGTCGGCCTGGGCGGGCGCCTGGATGCGGTGAACGTCATGGACGCCGATTGCAGCGTCATCACGAGCATCGACCTGGACCATACCGAGTACCTCGGCCCGGATCGCGAGTCCGTGGGCCGCGAGAAGGCGCACATCATGCGACCGGGCAGGCCGGCCATCGTGTCCGATCCGATGCCGCCGGCCTCGATCGCCGCGTATGCCGAGTCCATCGGCGCCGAGGTGCGCCAGCTCGGACGCGATTTCAGCTATTCGGGCGATCGCCAGCAATGGCAGTGGGCGGGACGCGCGCGGCGCTACAGCGGCATGTCCTACCCGGCGCTGCGCGGCGTCAACCAGTTGCTGAATGCCTCCGGCGTGCTGGCGGTCTTCGAGGCGCTGTACGAGCGGCTCCCGATCTCCGCGCAGGCGGTGCGCGCGGGGCTCGCGCTGGTCGAACTGCCGGGCCGCTTCCAGGTGATCCCGGGCTCGCCGATGCTGGTGCTGGACGTCGCGCACAACCCGCATGCGGTGGCGGCGCTGGCGCAGAACCTCGACCAGATGGGCTTCTACCCGCGCACCCGTGCCGTCTTCGGCGCGATGGCGGACAAGGATCTCGCCAACATCCTGGCGCGCATCTCGCCGCTGATCGACCACTGGCATTTCTGCGACCTGCCGATCGCGCGTGCGGCGACCGCCCAGGCGCTGCGGACACGTTTCGACGAGGCGCGCGCCGCCGGCACGCTGCAGACGCCGAAGGAAGTCGGCGCATCGCTGCACCCGGACCCCGCGTCGGCCCTGGCCGCGGCGGCGGCCGAGGCGGACCCCGCTGATAGAATTTTGGTCTTCGGTTCGTTCTTCACCGTGGGCGGCGTGCTCAAGAACGGCATCCCGAGACTGGGCGGCGGCGTCCAGCCGGAATCCGAGTCTTGAAGCGGGCGGCATTGAGCGCTTCGCAACGCTGCATTCGAATCTCTCGCAGTTGAAGTCGGCGGCCCTGTCCGTACCTACGGAGGGGCCGCTTTCCGCTCCGGGGCCCTGGGTCCCGAAGGCACTCCCGCGGCGACGGCGCGGCATCAACCAGGTTCTCCGAGTACATGGGTTTTCTGTCCTTCCTGAAGCGCGGCGAAGCGAACGACTCCGGCGACCGAGGCGGTGATCGGGCTGAGCGGGGCCGTTCCGGCGACGGTGCGCGAGGGCGCGCCCGCGGCGGCGCCGAGGCGGTCGACGATGTCCAGCAACTGCGTCTGCGGGCGCGCCGTCGCCTGATCGGCGCCGCGGTACTGGTGGGCGTCGCGGTGATCGTGTTCCCGTTGCTCTTCGAGACCCAGCCGCGTCCGATCCCGGTCGACCTGCCGATCGACATCCCGCGCAAGGACGGCGCCACGCCGCTGACCATTCCCGCGCCGACTGCTCCGACCTCGCGCGGTCAGACCGCCGGGGCGGATGCCGGCCGCGGCATCATCACCGAGTCCGCGGAGCAAGCCGCCGCCGACCGGCCGGTTCCGCCGCCGGAAGCGCCTCGCGACCCGGTGGCCGATCAAGTGGCCCAGGCCATGCCGCCCACGCGCATGGACACCAAGCCCGACGAGCGCGCGACGATCGCCGAGCCCGCCCGCCCGGCGCGCGTCGAGCCCAAGCCTGAACACAAGCCCGAGGTCAGACCCGAGACCAAGCCGGAACGCAAGCCCGAGCCCAAGGTCGACGCCAAGCCCGAACGCAAGCCTGACCCGAAACCCGACACCCGCTCCGCGGATGCTGCCCGCGCCCAGGCGCTGCTGGAGGGGCGGCCCTCTTCCGAGAGAAAGCCGGACGCGGCCGCGTCCGCCGCGCGTTTCATCGTGCAGGTCGGTGCCTACGCCGACGGCAAGGCCGCGCAGGATGTGCGCGTGAAGGTCGAGCGCATGGGCCTGAAGACGTACACGCAGGCGGTCGACACGGCGGACGGCAAGCGCATCCGCGTGCGGGTGGGGCCGTTCAATTCGCGCGACGAGGCGGACAAGGTCGCGGCGAAAGTCCGCGGCGGCGGCCTGTCGTCGGCCGTGCTGACGCTCTGACGGGCCGGCACGGAGACTGTCACGATGCACGACCATGAACCCGCCTCAGCGCACCTCCGATCGCCGCGATGAACTGGGTCGACCTCGCGCTGCTGAGCCTGCTCGTCATCTCGGTCCTGCTGGGCGCCTGGCGCGGCCTGGTGTTCGAGCTGATGACCATCGCCGGCTGGCTGGTGGCCTACGCGGCCTCGCCCTTCGTGGCGCCGTTCATCGAGCGCTTCCTGCCGGCGGAGAAGATCGGTCCGGCGCTGATCCACGCCCTCGGGCTGGTGCTGGCCTTCATCCTGGTGCTGCTGATCTGGGGCCTCGGCGCGAAGCTGATCCGGGCCTTGATCCACGCGACGCCGCTGGGTGTGCTGGACCGGCTCGGCGGCGCCGCCTTCGGCGTGCTGCGCGCGGTGCTGCTGACGCTGCTGGCGACCGTCATCGTCGACATGACGCCGGCCGTGCGCTCGCAGCCCTGGGCCGAATCGCAGATCGCGCCCTGGCTGCAGGCCACGCTCACGCAGGTGAAGCCGCTGTTGCCCGCGGCCCTGCAAGACTACATTCCGGCCTGAGCGTCACGAGCGCTCCGGCCGTCGTTTTCCTCCCGTTCCAGAAGCATTAAGGACCTCCCCATGTGCGGCATCGTCGGTGTGATTTCCAAGGCGCCGGTCAACCAGCTGATCTATGACGCGCTGCTGCTGTTGCAGCATCGCGGCCAGGACGCGGCCGGCATCGTCACGATGCAGGGTCAGAAGTGCTTCATGCACAAGGCGCGTGGCATGGTGCGCGACGTGTTCCGCACCCGCAACATGCGCGGGCTGCCCGGCAACGTCGGCCTCGGCCAGGTGCGCTATCCGACGGCGGGCAATGCCTATTCGGAAGAGGAGGCGCAGCCCTTCTACGTCAATGCGCCCTACGGCATCGTCCTGGTCCACAACGGCAACCTCACCAACGCGCATGCGCTGAAGGACGAGCTGTTCGACGTCGACCGCCGCCACATCAACACCGAGAGCGATACCGAAGTCCTGATCAACGTGCTCGCGCATGAGCTCGAGCGGGCCGGCCGCGACCTGCCGCTGACGCCGGCGCAGATCTTCAAGGCCGTGGGCACGGTGCACAAGCGGATCAAGGGCTCCTACGCCGTGATCGCCCTGATCGCCGGGCATGGCCTGCTCGCGTTCCGCGACCCCTACGGCATCCGCCCCTTGTGCTTCGGCCAGGCGGCCGACGGCGAGGTCATGGTCGCCAGCGAGAGCGTGGCGCTCGAAGGCACGGCGCACACGCTGACGCGCGACCTCGCGCCCGGCGAGGCCCTGTTCATCGACACCCACGGCACGGTCCACACGCAGCAGTGCGCCGAGAACCCGACGCTGAACCCCTGCATGTTCGAGTTCGTCTATCTGGCGCGCCCGGACTCGGTGATGGACGGCATCTCGGTCTACCAGGCCCGGCTGAACATGGGCGAGACCCTGGCCCAGCGCCTGATCTCGACGATCCCGCCGAGCGAGATCGACGTCGTCATCCCGATTCCCGAGTCCAGCCGCCCGTCGGCGATGCAGCTCGCGCACCGCATCGGCAAGCCGTATCGCGAGGGCTTCGTGAAGAACCGCTACGTCGGCCGGACCTTCATCATGCCGGGCCAGTCCACGCGCAAGAAGTCGGTGCGCCAGAAGCTCAACGCGATCGGCCTCGAATTCAAGGGCCGCAACGTGCTGCTGGTCGACGACTCCATCGTGCGCGGCACGACCTCCAAGGAAATCGTCCAGATGGCCCGCGAGGCCGGCGCGAACAAGGTCTACCTGGCCTCGGCCGCGCCGCCGGTGCGCTTCCCCAACGTCTACGGCATCGACATGCCGACCAAGGAGGAACTGATCGCCCACGGCCGCTCGATCGAGGAGATCCGCCAGTTCATCGGCGCCGACGCGCTGATCTACCAGGACGTCGATGCGATGAAGCGCGTGGTCGGCCAGCTCCGCCCGGGGCTGAACGGTTTCGAGGCCTCCTGCTTCGACGGCACCTACATCACCGGCGACGTGTCGGCCGAGGACTTCGCCACGCTGCAGGCGCAGCGCAAGTCGCAGCCGGAGGAAGAGGACATGCCGGCGCGCAGCCGTCTGGCGCTGCAGAGCGGCGGAGACCAGTGATGGGCAACGACAAGAAGGGCGGCATCCCGCGCGTGGACCTGCCCGCCGACGTCCGGCTGGACACGCTCGCCGTCCGCGAAGGCCTGCCGCCGTCGCCGTGGGGCGAGAACTCGGAAGCGCTGTACCTGACCAGTTCCTTCGTGCATCCGGACGCAGCCACCGCCGCGCGCCGTTTCGCCAACGAGGAAGAGGCCTTCGTCTACAGCCGCTTCTCGAATCCCACGGTCATGATGATGGAGCGCCGGCTCGCCGCGCTCGAAGGCACCGAGGCCTGCATCGCGACTTCGTCGGGCATGTCCGCGATCATGCTGCTGGTCATGGGCCTGCTGAAGTCCGGCGACCACGTGGTGTGCTCGCGCTCGGTGTTCGGCTCGACCATCAAGCTGCTGCAGGGCGAGTTCGGCAAGTTCGGCGTCCAGACGACCTTCGTGTCGCAGACTGACCTGGCCGAGTGGAAGGGGGCCCTGCAACCCAACACGAAGCTGCTGTTCGCCGAGACGCCGACCAATCCGCTGACCGAGGTCTGCAATGTCGCCGCGCTGGCGGAGATCGCGCACGCGCACGGCGCGCTGCTGGCCGTCGACAACTGCTTCGCCTCGCCCGCGCTGCAGCAACCGGCGAAGATGGGCGCGGACTTCATCATCCATTCCGGCACCAAGTACCTCGACGGGCAGGGCCGCGTGATCGCGGGCGCGATCTGCGCCTCCGCGAAGCACGTCGACGAGGTGTTCACCCCCGTGATGCGCTCGGTGGGCATGTCGCTGTCGCCGTTCAACGCCTGGGTCGTGCTCAAGGGCATGGAGACGCTGTCGGTGCGCATGAAGGCGCAGACCGCGAGCGCCGCCGTGTTGGCCGAATGGCTGGAGGCGCACCCCGGCATCGAGCGTGTGTACTACCCGGGCCTGAAGTCGCATCCGCAGCATGAGCTCGCGATGCGCCAGCAAGGCGGGCAGGGCGGGGCGGTCGTGTCCTTCATCGTGAAGAGCGGTGGCGAGGACGGCGGCCGCGCCGCGGCGTTCCAGGTGATCGACCAGACTCGCATCTGCTCGATCACCGCCAACCTCGGCGACACCAAGACCACCATCACTCATCCGGCCAGCACTTCGCACGGCCGGCTCACCGAGCCGCAGCGCCAGGCGGCCGGCATCACGCAGGGTCTGATCCGCGTCGCGGTCGGCCTGGAAGACATCGAAGACATCAAGGCCGACCTGGCCCGCGGTTTGAATTCCCTATGACGACTCCTTCCACCCCGGTCCGCACCCGCATCGCCCCGTCGCCGACGGGCTTCCTGCACCTGGGCACAGCGCGCACGGCACTGTTCTCGTGGGCCTACGCGCGCCATCATGGCGGCGAATTCGTGCTGCGCATCGAGGACACCGACGTCGCGCGATCGACGCAGGATTCGGTCGACCAGATCCTGGCATCGATGCGGTGGCTGGGCCTCGAGTACGACGAAGGCCCGGTCTACCAGATGCAGCGCCTGGAGCGCTATCACGCGGTGATCGAGCAGATGATCGCTGCCGGCACCGCCTACCGTTGCTACTGCTCGCCCGAGGAGCTCGCCGCGATGAAGGCGGGCCAGGAGGCGCGTGGCGAGAAGCGGCGCTACGACGGCACCTGGCGTCCGGAGCCGGGCAAGACGCTGCCCGCGATTCCCGCGGGCATCGAGCCGGTGGTGCGTTTCAAGAATCCGGTCGACGGCGACGTGACCTGGGACGACCTGGTCAAGGGACCGATCACGATCAACAACCGCGAGATCGACGACCTCATCCTGCTGCGTCCGGACGGCGTCCCGACCTACAACTTCGCGGTCGTGATCGACGACTGGGACATGAAGATCACCCATGTCTTCCGCGGCGATGAGCACATCAACAACACGCCCTGGCAGATCAACCTGTTCAACGCATTGGGCGCGGCGCTGCCGGCGTTCGGCCACATCCCGGTGATCCTGGGCGATGACGGACTGAAGCTGTCCAAGCGCCGTGGCGCGGTCAGCGTCACCGCGTATGAGGAGAACGGCTATCTGCCCGAGGCGATGCTGAACTACCTGTCGCGCCTGGGCTGGAGTCACGGCGACGACGAGCTCTACAGCGTGGCGCAACTGGTGTCATGGTTCGACGGCAGCCATCTCTCGAAGAGCCCCGCGCAATGGGATCCGGCCAAGCTGGAATGGGTCAACTCGCACTACATCAAGTTGGCCGATGACGCGCGTCTGGCGTCGCTGGTGGCGGTGCAACTTGGCAGGCGTGGCCTGGCCGCGCCGGAGCGCCTCGAAGCGATGTGCGCGCTGTTCAAGGATCGCTGCAGTACCACGGTGGCGCTGGCAGACTGGCTGGCGATGTATGTGTCGCCGGTGACGCCGAGCGAGGCGGACCGGGCCCAGCACCTGACCGATGCCGTGAAGCCGGCCGTGCTGGCGCTGGCGGACAAGCTCGACGCGCTGGCGAATTGGGACA
Source organism: Mitsuaria sp. MSU3D (assembly GCF_056867975.1). Classification (NCBI taxonomy): domain Bacteria; kingdom Pseudomonadati; phylum Pseudomonadota; class Betaproteobacteria; order Burkholderiales; family Sphaerotilaceae; genus Roseateles; species Mitsuaria sp. MSU3D. The sequence goes on from NZ_CP200314.1 coordinate 1,243,806, forward strand.
AGGCGTCGATCAGCGCCGCGATCAAGGAAACGATCACGGCGTACGGCATCAAGATGCCGCAACTGGCGATTCCCGTGCGGGTGCTGGCCTGCGGTCGTTCGCAGACGCCGTCGGTGGATGCGGTGCTGGAACTTTTCGACAAAGAAATTTTGTTGAACCGCTTGCGTTCTGTTTAAAACTCGATCTATACTCTCGTTCTCGCTTGAACAGCGCGACGTTCGAAACGAACTTCGAAGCGGCAGACGATGAATTAAACGGGGAGCGCGAGCTCCCCGATGAAATTCAGAAAGCCGAAAAGAAGCCGGGTCGAATTCCCCGAAGGGGGTATAGCTCAGCTGGGAGAGCGCTTGCATGGCATGCAAGAGGTCAGCGGTTCGATCCCGCTTACCTCCACCAAACTTCAGTTTGCGTGGCGCGCGGTTCAAGGAAGAAGGTTCAGTCCCCTTCGTCTAGAGGCCTAGGACACCACCCTTTCACGGTGGCTACAGGGGTTCGAATCCCCTAGGGGACGCCAAGTTTCGAGCTTGGTTACTGACCAGAGATTGAACGAGAAAATCGAAAAATTCTTCGGAAATCGATTTGATCGTTGTCAAAATCAGGTACAGTAACGAAATCGACGCAGCGATGACATCAAGTGATTGATGAAATCAAAGCAAGAAGAGTTTGATGCGACAGATCGAAAGGTCTTGAGTATCTGGAGTGGTAGTTCAGTTGGTTAGAATACCGGCCTGTCACGCCGGGGGTCGCGGGTTCGAGCCCCGTCCACTCCGCCAACACAGTTGAGACTCGGGCGGCGTACCGATTCGATGCGAAAGCATTCGGGGGTATAGCTCAGCTGGGAGAGCGCTTGCATGGCATGCAAGAGGTCAGCGGTTCGATCCCGCTTACCTCCACCAGAACGCCTTCGGGTGTGACGGTTGCAAGGTACGCGCAGTTCGAGTCAAAACAAGCAGGTCCTGTCCCCTTCGTCTAGAGGCCTAGGACACCACCCTTTCACGGTGGCTACAGGGGTTCGAATCCCCTAGGGGACGCCAAGTTTGACAAGGCTTGGCTGCATCGCAGTTCTGTATGGAACTGATTGCTTGCAGCAGAATTTGTTCGCAAATGATATCGATGCACTCAATAGCGTCGTATCTGGAGTGGTAGTTCAGTTGGTTAGAATACCGGCCTGTCACGCCGGGGGTCGCGGGTTCGAGCCCCGTCCACTCCGCCAACATTAAAACCCTGTCGATGCAAATCGGCAGGGTTTTTTCTTTGGTCGTCGCTTTTGTTCTTCAATCAGATATCCGGATACTCGCGCTTGCGCTGCGCCGTATAACTCCACCAATCACGGGGAGGGCCGCCGTTCATGAAATCGACGGCGGCCATATAAGTATCCAGGACGCACGGGTCATGCCGCTGACCGGTGAGTTTGCAAATCCGCTGATACAGCGCGAAGGCATCGGCGCCCACGAGATCCATCGGCTGATGAATCCCCATCAACTCGAAATCCCGCACCATCGCCGGTCCGATGTTGGGAATCTGCCGCAGAGACGCGCATTCGGCGGCCGAGGCTGCTTTGCTGTGCGTCTTTCGCGCGCTCATGAGGGGGATGGCGGCGCTCAGTGAAAGCCGCCGGAACGGATCAGACCGACTGCCAGGCCTTCGATCGCAAACTCCTCATCGGGGGTGACCTCGATCGGTTGGAAGTCCGGGTTCTCCGGCAGCAGGCGAATGCCGTCGGCATGGCGCTGGAAGCGCTTCACGGTGACCTCTTCACCGATGCGCGCCACGACGACCTGGCCATTGCGCGCCTCGCTGATCTTCTGAACGGCGAGCAGGTCGCCGTCCATGATGCCGATGTCCTTCATGCTCATGCCTTTGACGCGGAGCAGGAAGTCGGGCGCCTTCGAGAACATCGAGGGGTCGACGCTATAGTGCTGCTCGACATGTTCCTCGGCGAGGATCGGCGCGCCGGCAGCGACGCGGCCCACGAGCGGCAGCGTCAACTGTGCGAGGCTCGCCAGCGGCAGCGCGAACTGGCTGTGCTCCCGGGCGCGATTGACCTGACGCAAGGCGGTCGACGGCAGGCGGATCCCACGTGCGGTACCGCCGACCAACTCGATGACGCCTTTTCGCGCCAGAGCCTGCAGGTGTTCCTCGGCCGCATTCGCGGACTTGAATCCCAGTTGCTGCGCGATCTCCGCGCGGGTGGGCGGCGAGCCGGTGCTCTCGATGCTGTCGCGGACCAGATCGAAGATCTGCTGTTGCCGGGCAGTGAGTTTGGGCGGTGTATCCACGAGCAAGCCTTTTTTCCATTGAGGACCGGATGTCGAGAACGCGGCGACCCTGATGGTTCAAAAGCCGCCTGAGAATTCATCCAGCATCTGGATTTTTATACAGGAGACGAGAAATTGCAAAGTGTGGCCCAGACCCTCGTGATCATCGGCACCGGCGGGACCATCGCCGGGACCTCCGGCAGCGCGACGGACAACGTCGGCTACAAGGCCGGCTCGCTGTCGGTCGAGTCGCTGGTGAGCGCGGTACCGGCGTTGGCGTCGAAGGCGCTTGAGGCTGAGCAGCTGGCTCAGCTCGACAGCAAGGACATGGATCACGCGACCTGGGCGCGACTCGCTCGTCGGGTGCGGGAGCATCTGGATCGCCCCGAGGTCCGCGGCATCGTGATCACGCATGGCACCGACACGCTCGAGGAGACTGCTTACCTGCTGCAGCGCGTGCTCGCGCCGGAGAAGCCGGTGGTCCTGACGGCCGCGATGCGCCCCGCGACGGCCATCCAGGCGGATGGTCCGCAGAACCTGCTGGATGCGGTGGCTGTTGCCGAAGCCGAAGGCGTGCGCGGCGTCGTCGCGGTCGTGGCGGGTCAGGTGTGGTCCGGCCTGGAACTGCGCAAGACGCACAGCTATCGCCTGAACGCCTTCGAGGCGGGGCCCGACGCTGGTCCACTGGCCGTGGTGGAGGAGGGTGCGCTGCGCCGCTTCCGCGACTGGCCGCAAGGCGAGGCGTTGGGTGTGGGTCTGCTTCCCGAAGACGCGTCGCGGTGGCCTTGGGTCGAGGTGCTCGGCAGCCACGCCGGCTCGGAAGCGCGTTCGCTCGACGCGTGGCGTGCGGCGGGGCTCCAGGGGCTGGTGCTGGCCTGCACCGGGAATGGCACGCTGAATCGTGCGCTCGACGTGCCAGTGCAGGCGCTGAAGGACGCCGGTATCCCGGTCTGGCGAACGACGCGCTGCGCGCAGGGGCGCATCGTCGGCGCGTCCGACGAGCCCGCGGCCGCGCTGTCGCCCTGGGCGGCGCGCATCGAATTGATGCTCACGCTGCTGCGCTCCCGCTGATCTCACCGCGCCAACGAACGCGCGCGCAAGCATGCGCCAACGAAAAAGCGCCGGCATTGCCGGCGCTTTTTTTCCATCGAGAGTCCGGAACGAGCCGGACCCGGATGATCAGACGATCGTCAGCGTGACGTCGATGTTGCCGCGCGTGGCGTTCGAGTACGGGCAGACCTCATGGGCTTCGGCGACCAGCTTCTCCAGCGCGGCGCGGTCCATGCCCGGCACGGAGATCTTCATCGACACGGCGATGCCGAAGGCGCCCGGCTTGTTGGCGTGGGGGCCGATGCCGACTTCGCTGGTGATCGAGACTTCGGCCGGCAGCGCGACCTTGTTGCGACCCGAGACGGCCTTCATCGCGCCGATGAAGCAGGCCGAGTAGCCCGCCGCGAACAGCTGTTCCGGGTTGGTGCCGGGGCCGCCGCCGCCGCCGAGTTCCTTCGGCGTGGACAGATCGACCTTCAGCGCGCCGTCGGACGATTGCGCGGTGCCTTGACGGCCGCCGGTGGCGGTGGCGGTGGCGGTGTAGAGGGCTTTTTCGATGGCCATGTGAGGCTCCTTGGTGGTGATGGGTGAGGGGTGAAAGGACAACTCGGGGTCAGGTCTCGCCATCCTCGTCGACAGTGACGGGATCAGCGGGATCGCGTGCCAGATGGGTCAGTACATTGGCTCGCAATTCATGCAGGCGTCTTGTCAGCGACTCCAGTTCGGCGGGACCGCAGGCGCTGGCGCAGGCCAGTTGTTCGGGGATGGAGACGGCTTGCTCGCGCAGTGCGCGGCCGGCGGGCGTCAGGTGGATCTCGACGCGGCGCTCATCGGCCATGGCGCGGCGGCGTTCGATGAGGCCGTTCGATTCCAGGCGTTTCAGCAGCGGCGTCAGCGTGCCGGAGTCCAGGTTCAAGCGTTGCCCCAGATCGGAGACGCTCGGGCCGTCGGTCTCCCACAGCACCAGCATCGCCAGGTATTGCGGATAGGTCAGGCCCAGGGGAGCCAGCAGCGGCTTGTAGAGCTTCGTCATCGCCAGCGAGGTCGAATAGAGCGCGAAGCACAGCTGAACATCCAGCTTCAGCCAGTCCGTGCCCGCGGGCACCGGCTGGGCGCGGGTCGCGGCCGGGGCGGCGGCGATCTGCGGGTTGAAGCACTTTGTGTTCGGCATGAGCTGAACTATAGCGAGCAATTAAATTGCACGCAATTGAAATGGTCTTTGAAGGCGGTTGACGGGAACTATCGGCGGCGGCGGCGCGAAGTTCCAGAAAGAAAAACGCCCCGGGGACAAGGGTCCACCAGGGCGTCGCTGTGGAGCGGGACGGGCTCAGCCCGTCGCCTGGATCGCGTCCACCTGCTCGCTGAGCTCCAGCCACCGCAGTTCCGCGGCCTCGATCTCGTCGCCGATGGCCTTCAGGCGCTTGCCGGCGTCCGCGATCTGCGCGGGCGTCTGGCCCGCGCCCGACAGCTGCGCTTCCAGCGCGGCGCGTTCGTCCGCCCACGCCTTCATGCGGGCGTCGATCTGCTCCATCTCCTTGCGCAGCGGGCGCGTCTGCTCGGACAGCTTCTGACGGGCCTGGCCGCTGAGCTTGCGGTCCTCGCGCTTGACGGGGGCGGGCGGCGTCACTGGCACGGCGGCCACGGGCGCCGCTGCCACGGCCACAGGGGCCGGCGCAGGGGCGGCGGCCGCGCTGCTGGCGCGCGCGCTGCGCAGGGCCTGCTTGGCCTCTTCCTTGGCGAGTTTCGCGGCCTCCTTGGACCGATCCAGCAGCCAGCGCTGGTAATCGTCCAGGTCGCCGTCGAAGGGCGAGAGCTTGCCGTCGGCCACCAGCCAGAACTCGTCGCAGACCTCGCGCAGCAGCGCGCGGTCATGGCTGACCAGCATGACGGTGCCCTCGAACTCGTTGAGCGCCATCGACAGCGCCTCGCGCGTCTGCAGGTCCAGGTGGTTGGTCGGTTCGTCCAGCAGCAGCAGGTTGGGGCGCTGCCAGACCAGCATCGCCAGCACCAGCCGCGCCTTCTCGCCGCCCGACAGGCTGCCCACGTCCTGGTTCACCATGTCGCCGACGAAGCGGAACTGGCCGAGGAAGTCGCGCAGCTCCTGCTCGCGGGCGTTCGGGCTGACCTCCTTGGCCAGCCGGATCATGTGCATCAGCGGGCCTTCATCAGGCCGCAGCACGTCCATCTCCTGCTGCGCGAAGTAGCCGATCGACAGGCCCTTGCCCTCGGTGATCGTGCCGCCCATCGCGCGCTGCATGCGGGCGACCGTCTTCACGAAGGTCGACTTGCCCTGGCCGTTCGCGCCGAGGATGCCGAAGCGCTGGCCGGCCAGCACCGAGCGGTCGATGCCGCGCACGATGACCTTCTCGCCCTCGTCCGTGTCGTAGCCGACGGACACGGTGTCGAACATCAGCATCGGATTGGGCAGGTTCAGCGGCTCGCGGAACTCGAAGCTGAAGTCCGACGCCGTCAGCACCGGCGCGAGGCGCTCCATGCGCTCCAGCGCCTTCACGCGGCTCTGCGCCTGCTTGGCCTTGCTGGCCTTGGCCTTGAAGCGGTCGATGAACTTCTGCAGATGCGCCATGCGCTCCTGCTGCTTGCTGAAGGCCTGCTGCTGCTGGAGCATGCGCTCGGCGCGCATCGACTCGAACGCGGTGTAGTTGCCGCCGTAGCGGTACAGCTTTGCATCGTCCAGATGCAGCGTGACCTTGGTGATCGCGTCCAGGAATTCGCGGTCATGGCTGATGATGATCATCGTGCCTTCATAGCGCTGCAGCCACGCTTCCAGCCAGACCAGGGCGTCCAGGTCCAAGTGGTTCGTGGGCTCGTCCAGCAGCATCAGGTCGGACGGGCACATCAGCGCGCGCGCCAGCTGCAGCCGCATGCGCCAGCCGCCGGAGAAGCTGTTGACCGGCGCATCGACCTGCGCGCCCTTGAAGCCCAGGCCCATCATCAGCGCCTGCGCGCGGGCGGGGGCGTCGAGGCTGCCGGCGTCCATCAGCTGCGCGTAGGCATCGGCGATGGCGTGACCGTCGTCGGCGGCTTCGGCCTCGGCCAGGGCCTGGCGCGCGGCCATCAGGCGGACGTCCCCTTCCAGCACGAACTCGGTGGCCGGCATGTCGGTCTCGGGCATGTGCTGCGCCACTTCGGCGAGCGCCCAGTGGCGCGGGATCTCCACGTCGCCCTTGTCGCTGTGCAGGCGGTCGGTCAGCAGCGAGAACAGGCTGGACTTGCCCGCGCCGTTGCGGCCGACGAGGCCGACCTTCTCGCCGGGTTGCAGCACGACGCTCGCGTCATCGAGAACGACCTTGGTGCCGCGGCGCAGCACGATGTTGCGCAGCGTGATCATGGGGAAACTCCTTGTTCGTCGTCATCGCCGAAGCCCGCGGCGACCAGCGCCTCGCGGGTCAGCAGCAGGACCTGGTCTTCGCCGGCGGAGGTCTCCAGCCAGGCGGATTCAAGTTGGGGGAAGGCAGCCTCGAAGAAGGCGCGCTCGTTGCCGATCTCCAGGACCAGCACCGCGTGCGGCGTCATCCGGGCGGGGGCGTCGGACAGCAGCGTGCGGATGAAGTCCATCCCGTCGGCGCCGCCCGCGAGGGCGAGTTCGGGCTCGGCGCGGTACTCGTGCGGCAGCGCCGCCATCGAGGTGCTGTTCACGTACGGCGGGTTGCACAGGATCAGGTCGTAGGGACCCTGCGCCGGCGCGAGGCCGTCGCCCTGCAGCAGCCGGATGCGATCGCCGAGCTGATGACGCTCGACGTTGATCGCCGCCACGGCGAGCGCCTCGGCGCTCAGGTCGATGGCGTCGACCGCCACATCGGGCCAGGCCATCGCGGCCAGCACGGCCAGGCTGCCGTTGCCGGTGCACAGGTCCAGCACGCGGGTGGTCTGGTCCGACAGCCACGCGTCGATGGTCGCGTCGGCCAGCAGCTCGGCAATGAAGCTGCGCGGCACGATGGCGCGCTCATCGACGTAGAAGGGCACGCCCTGCAGCCACGCCTCGCGCGTCAGGTAGGCGGCGGGCTTGCGCGTCGCGATGCGTTCGGCGACCAGCGCCTCGACCTTCGCCCGGCCAGCGTCGTCGACGGCGTCGGCCTCGTGCTCGTCCAGCGCATCCAGCGGCAGGTCCAGCGCCCACAGGCCCAGCCAGGCGGCCTCGTCGAAGGCGTTCGTCGTGCCATGCCCAAACGAAACGCCCGCCTCACGGAGGCGGGCGGCCTGGGCCTCGATCAATTCCAACAGCGTCACAGCAGCAGATTCTCCAGGGTGCGTCGGTAGATGCGCGTCAGCGGCGCGATCTGGTCCAGCGGCACGTATTCGTCGATCTTGTGGATGCTCGCATTGAGCGGTCCGAATTCCACCACCTGCGGGCAGAGCTTGGCGATGAAGCGGCCGTCCGAGGTGCCGCCGGTCGTGGACAACTCGGCGGTCACGCCGGTCTCGGCCTCGATGGCAGCGCCGATCGCCGCCGACAGCTCGCCCACCGGCGTCAGGAAGGGCTCGCCGGACAGCGTCCAGTCCAGCGTGTACTCGAGGCCGTGGCGGTCCAGCAGCGCATGCACCCGCTGGCGCAGAGCCTCCGGCGTCGATTCGGTCGAGAAGCGGAAGTTGAAGTCCACCACCATCTCGCCCGGGATCACGTTGCCGGCGCCGGTGCCGGCGGCGATGTTGGAGATCTGGAAGGTCGTCGGCGGGAAATAGGCGTTGCCGCGATCCCAATCGCTCGCGGCCAGTTCGGCCAACGCCGGCGCGGCCTGGTGGACCGGGTTGCGCGCCAGATGCGGGTAGGCGACGTGGCCCTGCACGCCGATCACGCGCAGCTTGCCGGAGAGCGAGCCGCGCCGGCCGTTCTTGACGGTGTCCCCGAGGCGCTCGACGGAGGTCGGCTCGCCGACGATGCAGTAGTCGAGCCGCTCACCGCGTGCGCGCAGGCGCTCGACGCAGACCACCGTGCCGTCACGCGCCGGGCCTTCCTCATCGCTCGTCAGCAGGAAAGCGACGCTGCCACGATGGTCGGGATGCATCGCGGCGAAGTCTTCCGCGGCGACGACCATCGCCGCCAGCGAGGTCTTCATGTCGGCCGCGCCGCGCCCGTACAGGCGGTCGCCTCGCACGGTCGGGACGAAGGGATCGCTGCTCCACTTCGCGAGGTCACCGGTGGGCACGACGTCGGTGTGGCCGGCGAAGACCAGCAACGGACCGTCCGCCGACTGTCCGCGGCGCACGGCCCACAGGTTGCTGACGCGGAAGTCGTCCGGCCCGCTGTCCATGCGTTCGAGCGTGAAGCCCGCCCCGGCCAGCCGCGCGCCGATCAATTCCAGGCACCCGGCATCGGCCGGCGTGACCGACGGGCGGGCGATCAACTGCTCCAGCAGCGCGAGGGTCAGGTCGTCCATCGGTCGGTGGGATCGTGTGTGCGGCGCGGGCCTCAGCCCGGCTGCACGTCCAGCGTGATGGAGGTGAAGTTGGCGGTGTCCTCGGCCGGTTCTTCCCGCTTCGGTGCGCCGGGGCCGCCGGGCTTGACGCCGGGGCCGTCGTTCTGCAGACGCCAGAGCAGGTTGGTCGGCGAGTCGGCAAAGGCCAGACCTTCCTCGCGGGTGATCGTGCCCTCGGTGATGAGGCGGGCGAAGTGTTCCTCGAAGCTCTGCGAGCCCTCGGCCATCGACTTCTCCATCGCCTCCTTGACGCCGGCGAAGTCGCCTTGCTCGATCAGCTCGGCGACGAGCTTGGTGTTCAGCAGGATTTCCGTGACCGGCACGCGGCCGCCCGCGGCGGCGCGCACCAGGCGCTGCGAGACCACCGCCTTCAGGCCGGCGCCCAGGTCGTTCAGCATCGCCGGACGCGATTCCGGCGTGTAGAAGGACATGATCCGGTTGAGCGCGTGGTAGCTGTTGTTGCCGTGCAGCGTGGCGACGACCAGGTGGCCCGACAGCGCGTACGAGATCGCGGCGGTCATCGTCTCGCGGTCGCGGATCTCGCCGATCAGGATGCAGTCCGGCGCCTGGCGCAGCGCGTTCTTCAGCGCGATCTGCAGTGACGCGGTGTCGCGGCCGACCTCGCGCTGGTTGACCAGCGAGCGCTTGTTGGTGAACAGGTATTCCAGCGGATCCTCGATCGTGAGGATGTGGCCGGTCATCGTCTGGTTGCGGTGCTCCAGCATCGACGCGAGCGTGGTGCTCTTGCCGGTGCCGGTCGCGCCCACCATCAGGATCAGGCCGCGCTTTTCGGTGATCAGCTTGGCCAGGATGGGCGGCAGGCCCAGGCTGTCCAGCGTCGGGATGACGTGCGGGATGTGCCGGAACACCGCCGCGATCGAGCCGCGCTGGCGGAAGCCCGACAGCCGGAAGCTGCCGACCTTGGGGATGGAGACCGCCAGGTTGAGCTCGCCGTTGGTGTCGAGCTCGGACATGTGCTGCGGGTCGACGACCTCGGAGATCAGCGCGCGCGGCTGGGCCGGGGTCAGGAGTTGATCCGACAGCTGCAGCATCTGCCCGTTGATCCGGATCAGCACCGGCATGTTGGCCGACAGGTAGGTGTCGGATGCGCCCTTCTCGGCCATCAGGCGCAGGATGCGCTCCATGTTTCCCGTGCTCATGCGGTCTCCTCCGGACGGATGATCTTCTTCAGCGTGGCGTCGTGAGGCTCGTGGGCTCAGGCGCGCAGCAGTTCGTTGATGGACGTCTTCGCGCGGGTGCCGGCGTCGACCTTCTTCACGATGATGGCGGCGTACAGGCTGTACTTGTCGTTCTTCGGCAGGCTGCCGCTGATGACGACCGAGCCGGCCGGGACGCGGCCGTACGAGACGGTGTCCGTCTCGCGGTCGTAGATCGGGGTGCTCTGGCCGATGTAGACGCCCATGGAGATCACCGAGTTCTCCTCGACGATCACGCCCTCGACGATCTCCGAGCGGGCGCCGATGAAGCAGTTGTCCTCGATGATGGTCGGGTTGGCCTGCAGCGGCTCCAGCACGCCACCGATGCCGACGCCGCCGGACAGGTGGACGTGCTTGCCGATCTGGGCGCAGGAGCCGACGGTGGCCCAGGTGTCGACCATCGTGCCTTCGTCGACGTAGGCGCCGATGTTCACGTAGGACGGCATCAGCACGACGTTCTTCGCCATGAAGCTGCCGCGGCGGGCGACAGCCGGAGGCACGACGCGCACGCCGGCGGCGCGCAGCTGCTCGTCGGTCTGGCCGCCGAACTTGGTCGGGACCTTGTCGAAGAAGGTCATGTCGCCGGCGCCCATCTGGCGGTTGTCGTTCAGGCGGAACGACAGCAGCACGGCCTTCTTGACCCACTGGTGCACGGTCCATTCACCGACGGCCTTGCGTTCGGCCACGCGCAGCGTGCCGGCGTCCAGGGCGGCGATCACCTCGTCCACCGCCGCGCGCACTTCGGGGCTGTTGGCGGAGGTCAGGTTGGCGCGGCCTTCCCAGGCGAGGTCGATGATCGATTGCAGGTCTTGCGTCATGGTGCGGGGATGTGTTCGAGGGGATGCGGGGAGAGCGGTGTGAGTGAAGCCGTGAGTGAGGCCGTGACTGAAGCCGTGAACGGTCAGGGCGACGGTTGAAGCTGCTTCACGAAGTCGACGATGCGGCGGGCGGCTTCCAGGCATTCGGCCTGTTCGGCCACCAGCGCCAGGCGGATGCGGCCGGCGCCGGGGTTGATGCCGTGGGCGTCGCGGGCCAGCAGGCTGCCGGGCAGAACGCCGACATTGTATTGAGCGAGCAGCCCCTGGGCGAAGCCAATATCGTTACCGTCTGGCACGGCCGCCCACAGGTAGAAACCCGCGTCGGGCAGGGCGACGTCGAGGACCTCGGCCAGCAGCGGCGTGACGGCGGCGAACTTGGCGCGGTACTGCGCGCGGTTGGCGACGACGTGGTCCTCATCGTTCCAGGCGGCGATGCTCGCGGCCTGGATCAGCGGGCTCATGGCCGAGCCGTGATAGGTCCGGTACAGCAGGAAGCGCTTGATCCACGCGGCGTCGCCGGCGACGAAGCCCGAGCGCATGCCCGGCACGTTGGAGCGCTTGGACAGGCTGGTGAACGCGATCAGGTTGCGGAAGTCCGGCCGGCCAAGCTGCGCGGCGGCCTGCAGGCCCGACAGCGGCGCGGCGTCGGGGCCGTCGCGGAAGTAGATCTCGGAGTAGCACTCGTCCGACGCGATCACGAAGCCGTGGCGGTCGCTGAGTTCGAAGAGCGTCTTCCACTCGGACAGCGGCATGACCGCACCGGTGGGGTTGCCCGGCGAGCAGACGTACAGCAGTTGCGTGCGCGACCAGGTCGCCTCGTCGATCCGCGACCAGTCGGCGGCGAAGTTGCGCGCCGGGTCGGAGTTCGCGAAGGCCGGCGTCGCGCCGGCCAGCAGCGCGGCGCCCTCGTAGATCTGATAGAACGGATTGGGGCAGACGACGGTCGCGCCGGGGCGGGACGGATCGATCACCACCTGCGCGAGCGCGAACAGCGCCTCCCGCGAACCGTTGACCGGCAGGATCTGCGTGGCGGGATCGAGCGCCAACGCATAACGCCGCTGCAGCCAGCCTGCGATGGCTTCGCGCAGCTTGGGTTCGCCGGCGGTGGCGGGGTAGCTCGACAGGCCCTGGAGGTTGGCCATCAGCGCGTCCTCGACCAACTTCGGCGCCGGGTGTTTCGGCTCGCCGATGCCGAGCGAGATCGGCCGGAACTCGGGGTTCGGAACGATGCCCTGGGTCAGGGCGCGCAACCGCTCGAAGGGGTAGGGGTTCAGCAGCGCGAGCCTCGGGTTGACCGGCGGGCTGACCGGAGGCGAAACAGGGGTGGAACTCATGCGCGGAATCATAGGGGGGGCCGGGATCCGCTCCCGGTACTTACATCGACAACGCAGGCTTGCCGATCAGAGTGAACCTCGACATCCCGGCGCGCCACAGCGGCAGGCCAGGCGTCCCTCGTGATGGGTCAGGCCGTAGTCGACGGTGATCTCGTCGCCCGGGCCGAGATCGCGCAACGCGAAGAAGCTGATCTCACCGTCCTCGACCTGGATGCGGGCATTCGGCTGGCAGCTGTGGTTCGTGAACCGCATCGCGTCCTGCGAGCGGCTCGCGTCGATCGCCCGTGCCGGTGACAGTTCCACCAGCATCAGCCGTTGGCTTTCCTGCGCGCGGCGGCGCGCCTCGGCGACGGTGATCGACTCGCCGGTCAGCAGGCCCAGCCGCGTGCCGGCGGGGATGGCCTCGGCCGCGAACACGCCGTAGCCGTCGATGCGGCTGCGCTTGAGCGCGACCGCGACGAACTGCGTGTCCGTGTCGTAGGCCAGGGCCATCCGGTGACGTCCGTCGAAGTTCCGCTCAGCCGCTCAGCGCAGCAGGCCGCTCTCGAAGCCGTGCGCGGGCAGGTCCACCGCCGGCAGCGGCTTCCAGCCCTTCTTGCGGTGCTCGGTCACGACGTTCGTGTAGATGCCGCCGCGGACGTACCACTTCGCGGTGATGCGGATGAAGCGCGGGTTCGTGACCTTCACGATGTCCTCGAGGATGGTGTTGGTCACCTTCTCGTGGAACGCGCCCTCGTCGCGATAGCTCCAGAAGTACATCTTCAGGCTCTTGAGCTCGACGCAGTACTGGTCCGCGATCATGTCGATCGTGAAGTGCGCGAAGTCCGGCTGGCCGGTCAGCGGGCAGTGGCAGGTGAACTCGGGGATCTGGAACTGGATGACGTAGTCGCGCTCCGGGGCCGGGTTGGGGAAGACATGGATCTCCTTGCTCGGGCGGCTCGGCGGATTGGGCGGCATGTCGCGCATCTTGGGCGGGACGGCCGTGTCAGCCTTCGCGGCCTTGATCGGTGCGACCATCTTCAGCTTCGAAGCCTTCAGTGCCTTGGTGGAGGACGCGGTCGACGCGGGCTTGACGGGGGTGTTCTTGGCCATGGGCGGGGGATGAATGCGGGTGGCGGCCGGGTCGCTGCTTCAGAGGGCGGCGGCGGCCGGAATGCGAAGGGCGCGATGGTATCATCCGCCGCGAATCGAGCGCCCCGTCAAGGGGCGTTTCCACAATCAAATCAAAGGCTTAGATCACGTGACGGCTGCGACGGCCGGTGATCCCACCCGATGCGACTGAACTCGATCAAGCTCTCGGGCTTCAAGTCCTTTGCCGATCCGACGACCTTCCAGCTGCCCGGGCAGCTGGTCGGCGTGGTCGGCCCCAACGGCTGCGGCAAGTCCAACATCATGGACGCGGTGCGCTGGGTGCTGGGCGAAAGCAAGGCCAGCGAACTGCGCGGCGAGTCCATGCAGGACGTGATCTTCAACGGCTCGGGCAACCGCAAGCCGGCCAGCCGCTCCAGCGTGGAACTGGTGTTCGACAACACCAGCGCCCGCGCCGGCGGCCAGTGGAACCAGTTCACCGAGATCGCCGTCAAGCGCGTCCTGACCCGCGACGGCACCAGCAGCTACTTCATCAACAACCAGCCGGTGCGGCGCCGCGACGTGCAGGACGTGTTCCTGGGCACCGGCCTCGGGCCGCGCGCCTACGCCATCATCGGCCAGGGCACGATCAGCCGGATCATCGAATCCAAGCCCGAGGAACTGCGCATGTTCCTCGAGGAGGCCGCGGGCGTCTCGAAGTACAAGGAACGCAGACGCGAGACCGAGCTCCGCCTGCGCGACACGCGCGAGAACCTGACCCGCGTCGAGGACATCCTCCGCGAGCTCAACAACAACCTCGAGAAGCTGGAGCGCCAGGCCGAGGTCGCCGCGAACTACCGCAACCTGCAGGAGCAGGGCACGCTGAAGCTGCACCAGCTGTGGTTCCTGAAGCATCGCGACGCGGCGGGCGAGGCCACGCGAGTCAAGACCGAGCACTCGGAGGCGGTCAACGCGCTCGAGGCCCGGATGGCCGAGCTGCGCCAGCTCGAGGCCGAGCTGGAGACCATCCGCCAGGCCCACTACGGCGCCGGCGACGAACTGCATGCCGCGCAGGGCCGCATGGCCGAGGCGCAGATGGAAGTCAGCCGGCTTGAGGAGCGCATCCGCTACGTCGTCGAAGGCCGCCAGCGGCTGGAGCAGCGGCTGCTCGAGCTGCAGGCGCAGAACCAGCAGTGGCAGGACCGCGCCGAGCAGGCGCAGGTCGAGCTCGAGGACGTCGCCACCCAGATCGCCCAGGCCGAGGAGCAGAGCGAGATCCTCGCCGCCCAGGCCGAGGAGCAGGCGATGAAGCTGCCCGAGGTCGAGGACCAGGTGCGCGCCGCGCAAGGCCGCGCCAACGAGCAGCGCACGCAGGTGACGCAGGTCCAGCAGCAGATCCAGGTGCTGGCCGCGGAGAGCCGCAGCGTCGACGAGCAGCTCAAGGGCCTGCGCGGCCGCCGCGAGCGCCTCGCGCAGGAGCGCCAGGGCCTGGCGGCGCCGCAGCACGACAAGCTCGACGAGGTGAAGCGCCTGTCGGTCGCCGCCGATGAACAGCAGGCCGTCGCCGACGCGCGTCTGGCGGAACTCGCCGAAGCCGCGCCCGCCGCCGACGAGGCCCGCCAGCACGCGCAGCGCGAATCGCAGCAGCAGGCAGCGAGGCTGACGGACATCGTCGCCCGCCTGACCGCGCTGCGCGCGCTGCAGGAGAAGGTGCAGACCGAAGGCAAGCTCAAGCCCTGGCTGGCCAAGCACGGCCTTCAGGACATCAAGGGTCTGTGGACGCAGCTGCACATCACGCCGGGCTGGGAGAACGCCCTCGAGGCCGCGATGCGCGAGCGCATGGGCGCGCTCTCGGTCGGCCGGCTGGAGACGGTGCAGGCCTTCGCGTCCGATCCGCCGCCGGCGCGGCTGGCGTTCTATTCGCTGCCCAGCGGCGAGATCGTCAACACGCATCGCGCGCTGTCGCCGCTGAGCGACCTGCTCAAGCTGGAGTCCAACGGCCTGAAGGCGCTGCTGAACGACTGGCTCGAAGGCATCTACACGGCGGAGTCCATCGGCGACGCGCTGGCGCAGCGTCCGAAGCTGACCCATGGCGAGCTGATCATGACCCGCGACGGCCACGCGGTGAGCCAGTTCGCGGTGAGCTTCTACGCCCCCGACAGCGAGACCGCCGGCCTGCTGGCCCGTGCGCAGGAGATCGAGAACCTCGAGCGCGAACAGCGCGCGCAGACCCTGATCGCCGACGAGTCGCGCGCCCAGGCCGTGCGCGCCGAAGCGAGCTACACGGACGCGTCGCAGCGGCTGGCCGTGGTGCGCCGCGAGGCCTCGGAAACGCAGGCCCGCGCGCATCAGCTGCAGGTCGAGTTGCTGCGCCTGGCGCAGCAGACCGAGGCCGCCGTCGCGCGCCGCACGCAGCTCGACGACGAGCTCGGCGAGATCGACGCGCAGCACGAAGCGCTGATGGAACGCCGCATGGAAGGCGAGGCGCGCTTCGAGGAACTGGATCTGCAGCTCGCAACGACGCAGGAAAAACATGCCGAGCTCGACGAGTCGGTGATCAACGCCGAGCGCAAGCTGACCGAGGCCCGCGAGCATCAGCGCGTGCTGGAGCGCCGCGCGCAGGAGGCGGTCTTCAGTGCCCGCGCGCTGGCGGCCAAGCGCGGCGAACTGCAGCGCGGCATCGAGACCTCGCGCCAGCAGGTGCAGGTCAACGAGCAGACGGTGCAGAGCATGGCGCAAGAGCGCGCCGAGCTCGACGACGCCGCCGCGCAGGCCGGCCTGCAGGACGCGCTGGCGCTGAAGATGGAGCGCGAGCAGGCGCTGGCCGTCGTTCGCGCCAACTACGACGACCTCAGCCAGCGCCTCAAGCGCAGCGAAGAGCAGCGCATGACGATCGAACGTGCGCTCGAGCCGCTGCGCGAGCGCATCACCAAGCTGCAGCTCGACGAGCAGGCGGCCGCGCTCGGCGGCCAGCAGTTCATGGAACAGCTGGTGGCGCAGAACGTCGACCTGGAGGCGTTGGCGAAGGGCGTCGAGGACGGCGGCGTCAAGCTCTACGGCCTGCAGGGCGAGATCGACCGCATCAACCGCGACATCGCGGCGCTGGGCGCGGTGAACCTGGCGGCGCTCGACGAGCTGGGCGCGGCGCGCGAGCGCAAGACCTTCCTCGACTCGCAGATGGCCGACCTCACCAGCGCGATCACGACGCTGGAGGACGCGATCCACAAGATCGACCTGGAGACGCGCGACCTGCTGGGCTCGACCTTCACCCAGGTCAACGAGCATTTCGGGCGCATGTTCCCGAGCCTGTTCGGCGGCGGCCAGGCCAAGCTGGTCATGACCGGCGACGAGATCCTGGACGCCGGCGTGCAGGTGATGGCGCAGCCGCCGGGCAAGAAGAACTCGACCATCCACCTGCTGTCGGGCGGCGAGAAGGCGCTGACGGCGATCGCGCTGGTGTTCGCGATCTTCCAGCTGAATCCGGCGCCGTTCTGCCTGCTGGACGAGGTGGACGCGCCGCTGGACGACGCGAACACGGAACGCTACGCGCGCCTCGTGCAGGAGATGAGCAAGATCACGCAGTTCCTGTTCATCTCGCACAACAAGATCGCGATGGAGATGGCCCGTCAGCTGATCGGCGTGACGATGCAGGAGCAGGGCGTGTCGCGCATCGTGGCGGTGGACATGGAATCCGCGCTGGCGATGGCCGAGCAATGAGGATGATGACGGTGATCGCGGCGCACGAAGCGCACGAGGCGCGCGGGGCCGCAGGAGCAAATGAGCGATGACGACGGACTGGAACCTGACGACGCTGTTGGCCGCGCTGGGCGGCGTGGTGCTGGTGGGGCTGCTGGCGCAGGGCTGGTGGAGCGCGCGCAAGGCGGGCCCGCGGCGCGCCGAGCCGATCGTGCCGGCGGGCGACCGCCAGGAGCCCAGCCTGGGCGCGGGCGGCGCCGCGACGGGCCAGTCGCCGGTCACGCTGGACGGCACGGCCGACGGCGAGGCGGTGGACTCGCGCACGATGGATCTGCGCACGCTGGACGAGACGGTGCCGGCGATGGCGCGGGCACGCAAGGCGTCGACGCGGATCGACGCGCTGATCGACGCGATCGCGACGATGACGCCGGAGTCGCCGGTGAGCGGCGAGATGGCGCTGTCGCACCTGCCGGGCAGCCGGCGCGCGGGCACGAAGCCGTTCCACATCGAAGGCCTGAACGCGGACAGCGGCGAGTGGGAACTGCCGCATCCGGGCCAGCGCTACGGCGAGTTCCAGGCGGGGCTGCAGATGGCCAACCGCAGCGGGGCGCTCAACGAGATCGAGTACTCGGAGTTCGTGCAGAAGATCCAGGGCTTCGCGGACGGCATCGGTGCGATGCCGGAGTTCCCGGACATGCTGGACGTCGTCGGCCGGGCGCGTGAGCTCGACCAGTTCGCGGCGGGCCATGACGCGCAGCTGGCGATCGTGCTGAAGGCGCGTGGCGCGGCGTGGACGCTGGGCTTCGTGCAGCAGGGGGCGCTGCGGCACGGGTTCGTGCCCGGATCGATTCCCGGCCGGCTGGTGATGCCGGCGGCCGAGGAGGGCGCGCCGCCGCTGCTGACGCTGAACTTCGATGCCCAGGCGGCCCTGGCGGAAGACCCGCAGGCCTCGGCGCTGCGGGAACTGACGCTGTCGCTGGACGTGCTGCAGACGCCGGAGGCGCTGGAGCCGTTCGCGACCTGGCAGGAATCGGCGCGCAACCTGGCCCGCGACTTCGAGGCCGACCTCTGCGACGACCGCAACCAGATCCTGAACCTGCATGCGTTCCAGTCGATCGGACAGGAACTGTCGGAGCTCTACAAGTCGCTGGCCGCGCGCGATCTCGCCGCGGGCAGCGCGGTGGCGAGACGCCTGTTCAGCTGATCGCCGAACGCGCCTTCGAATGAGCAACGGGCACCCGCAAGGTGCCCGTTGCTCATTCCGGCAGGCCGTTTTCGCGACGTTGACCGGTCCGTTCTGACGGTCAAGCGCAAGTTCGTGTCATCGCGACTCCGTGTTCATCTAGGTTGCAAGCCAGTTCGCAGACCTTTCAGTCATGGCGTGACAAACGCACCATCGGCACAGTGAAGACGTGTGTGTTGATGGACGTGTACCCGGCAACGGGCACGGTGTTGAAGTGATGGAAATTCTCGAACCCGCGGCAAGCAGGCCGCGTCCATGGATGGCGCCTGCAGCCAACGCAGCGCTTACCCTTCCGACCGAGCCCGCTCCCGAGGTCGATCCGAACGTGTTCCTCCTTGCCACGACGTTCGGCTCCAGGGAACAACTGGCCGCGCTGCTGAAGGTCGACCCCGATGTCGTCACGAAGTTGGAGACTGCCCGGCAAGTCATCAGCTTCGTGGCGGCATCCCAGTCCTACCCGCTCTTCGGTCTCTTCCAGGCATTGCCAGGCGTGGCCGGAGCACCGTTGCGCTCGATACTGGGTCGATTCTTCGAGGCGATCGACGCCGGCGACGCATGGATGGACTCGCGGGATATCGGGTCCTTCTTTCGCGTGCCAACGCGCATGCTCGCCTGGGCGACGCCGCTGGAAGTGCTCCTCGGGCATCGTTTGTACGATGCATTGCCGGAGCGCGAGGCCAGTTGGCTCTTCCTGCAATCGCCGGAGTTTCGGCTCGGGTCAGTGCTCGGGGCAGTCAAGGACGAATTGCAGCATCGGAGGGTCCGATGACACCCACCCAGAAACTGCTCGGTGTACCTCTGTTCAACGGCCGGGAGTTGGACCTGGAACTGGTTGATCCCGGCACTGTCACGCTGATTCGTGCCTACGATCATCCCGATGCCGACTGGAATCCACCTCCGGCTCGATTTCGAAACAATCACATCGATCCGCCCGTCGGTCACGAGAATGAATTTGCGGTGCTCTACACGGCATCCAACGTCCAGTCGTGCGCGACGGAAGTCCGCGCCCTGTTCTGGGACTGCTGGTCAAATCAGATTTTCTGGAAACCCTCTGTGGCGACACAACTTCGTGTTGTCCGATTCAGGATGCGGCAGCCGGGGCTCTTCATCCCCATCGATGGGCCGAACCGTCATGTTCTCGGTCTCGAAGGCAAACTTGAGCCGGGCTACGAGTCGTCGCGCCGAATGGCGCTCGAGCTCTTCCGTCGATATGGCCATCTCGTGCATGGCCTGAGCTATGAGTCGTTCCACCGCTTCCAGCCTGGCCGGGTGTATGCCATCTGGCATTCGCGCAAGGAGGAGATGGATTTGCAGCCAAGTGTGGAGCGCCCACGACTTGGAGATGATGTCGAGTTCCAAGCCTTTCTGGCCGCACACCCCTTCATCCGGCCTTTGGGAGAGGCCAGTCCGCGGACCTGGGGTGAGCAACATGAACTGGTCGCTTAATCCCTGGCCGTCGTCGACAGCTCGGGTGCGGTCGCCAACAACCGCCGCACCTCCTCATCCGTCGTCTGCTCGAACCGCTCGTACCACTGCCCGACGGAGCGGAAGCGCTCCGGCGTCCGCGCGCAGATGACCTCGTCCGCGTCCTGCGTGATCAGGTGGCAGGTCTCCGCCGACGACACCGGCACCGCCACGACGATCCTCGCCGGCCGCAATTCCCGCAGCGCCTGAACGCCCGCGCGCATCGACGCGCCCGTCGCCATGCCGTCGTCCACGAGGATCACCTGTCGGCCGTCGACCGGTGGCATCGGCCGGTCGCCGCGATAGAGCTTCTCGCGCCGGTGCAGCTCGCGCGTCTCGGCGCGGGTCACGAGGTCGATCGCGGAATAACTGATCGCCAGCTGCTGCAGCACCTGCGTGTTGAGCACGCGCACGTCGCCCGAGGCGATGGCGCCCATGGCGTACTCGGGCTGTCCGGGCAGGCCCAGCTTGCGCACGACCAGGATGTCCAGCGGCGCTTCCAGCGCCCGCGCGATCTCCGCCGCCACCGGCACGCCGCCGCGCGGCAGCGCCAGCACCGTCACATCGTCGCGATGCGCGTAGGCCGTCAGACGGCTCGCCAGTTGTCGGCCCGCATCGCGCCGATCCAGGAATCGCTGCTCAACAGCCATCAGCAGCCGGGCACGTGACTCCGGATCGGGGACGTCGGAGGAGGGGCGGACAAGCAGCATGGCGTGGGCTTCCGGGGACATGATGGCCTCGCAACGGCGGTGTTTCCATCCCCAGGACAGAGCAAGCCGGATGCCCGTGCCGGCGTGGACTCCCTCGGTTCACGGGCGCGCGATTTGCCGATGAGTGGATTCCATCGAATCCGCCGTCGAGGTCCCCATGCCCAGCAGAACCACCTCCACGTCCTCCACGGGCAGCCGCAAACCGGCCCCGCGCCCGGCCAGTCGGAGCACCTCCGGCGCGAGCCGCAAGCGCGCTTCCAATGCCGACCGGGCGTCGCCCGCAAAGGCGGCGCACACCAAGGCCCGGGGCAAATCCGCCGATGCGGCGTCGACCCGGGGCGACAGCGACGACGCTCCCGCCGCGCGCCGCGCGATCTGGAAGGGCGCGATCAGCTTCGGTCTGCTGCACGTGCCGGTGGCGCTGTATCCGGCCTCCCGGGACCAGCGCGTCGACTTCGACTGGCTCGACAAGCGCACCATGGATCCGGTCGGCTACAAGCGCATCAACAAGCGCACCGGCAAGGACATCGACAAGACGCAGATCGTCAAGGGCGTGAAGCAGGAGAACGGCGACTACGTCCTGGTCTCCGACGACGAGATCCGCAAGGCCTATCCGACCACCACGCAGACCATCGAGATCGAGACCTTCGTCCCCGCGACCCAGGTGTCCTTCGTCTACCTGGAGAAGCCGTACTACCTCGAGCCCATCGGCAAGTCCGGCAAGGTCTACGCGCTGCTGCGCGAGGCGATGGCGGACGCCGGCCTCATCGCGATCGCGCGGCTGGTGATCCACAGCAAGGAACACCTGGCCGCGCTGCTGCCCGCGGGACCGGCGCTGATGATCGGCATGCTGCGCTGGGCCAACGAGATCCGCCCCTGCGACGACCTCGACCTGCCCGCCGAGGGCAAGTCGGCGCATGGCTTCAAACCCGCCGAACTGCAGATGGCGCGCCAGCTGATCGACGAGATGAGCAACGACTGGCACCCCGAGGACTACCACGACGAGTTCACCGCCGCGATCCGCGCGCTGATCGCGCGCAAGGTCGACGAGGGCGAGACGGAGACGGTCACGCCGCTCGAGGCCGCGCCCGAATCGGCGGGCGAGGGCGGCAACGTCGTCGACCTCACCGAGCTGCTGCGCCGCAGCCTCGGCGGGAAGTCGAAGAAGAAGGCGGCCTGAGCGCCGCGGACACGCGAGGAGCCGTTCGATGCCGACCGCAGCGCGCCAGGATCCGCTGTCCCGCTACCGCCAGAAGCGGGACTTCCGCATCACGCCCGAGCCGGACGATGCCGGACATGACGCGGGGCCTGCCCGCCCGCGGGCGAAGCGTCCGGCCCGCGGCAGGACATCGGCAACGACGTCGGCCCAGGCGCTGTCCTTCGTCATCCAGAAGCACTGGGCCAGCCACCTGCACTACGACTTCCGGCTGGAGCTCGACGGCGTCCTGCTGAGCTGGGCGGTCCCCAAGGGGCCGTCGTACGACCCGAAGGAACGCCGCATGGCGATCCACGTCGAGGATCACCCGCTGTCCTACGGCGGCTTCGAAGGCACGATCCCGCCGAAGCAGTACGGCGCCGGCGAGGTGATCGTCTGGGACAACGGCACCTGGACGCCCGAAGGCGATCCCCACGACGGACTGCGCGACGGCAAGCTGGTGTTCCGCCTGCACGGGCAGAAACTGGCCGGGCTGTGGCAGTTGATCCGGACCTCGCGCGGCGACGCCAAGCGCGAGCAGTGGCTGCTGATCAAGAAGCACGATGGCCTGGAGCGTCCGCATGCCGAGTTCGACGTCACCGTCGAGCTGCCTGACAGCGTCATCCAGCATCCGTTGGGACGGGCAGCGGCGCGTGGCGTGGAGCCCGCCAAGCCTGCCAAGCCTGCCAAATCGACCAAGCCCACCAAGCCCACCAAGCCCACCGGATCCGCCAAGGCGGTGAAGGCCGATGGCGTGTCAGCGGGCGGATCCGACGACCCGTCCACCGGCATCCGCGATGGCGCCGACCCTGACCTGAGCCGCGCGAAGAAGGCGCGGCTGCCCGCCGAGCTCACGCCGCAACTCGCCACCTTGGTCAGCGCGACCCCGCCCGGCGACTGGATCGCCGAGGCGAAGTTCGACGGCTACCGGCTGATGGCACGGGTCGACAAGGGCAAGGTCCGGCTGATGACGCGCGGCGGCAACGACTGGACCTCCCGTCTGCCGTCGCTTGCCGAGGCGATCAAAGGCCTCGACATCGACAGCGGCTGGCTGGACGGTGAGATCGTCGTGCTGCGCGACGACGGCGCGCCCGACTTCAACCTGCTGCAGAACGCGATCGGCCATCCGAAGCGCACGCAACACGAGGACATCGTCTACTTCCTCTTCGACCTGCCGTTCCTGAACGGCCACGACCTGCGCGAAGTGCCCTTGATCCACCGCCGCGCCGTGCTGCGCGCGTTGATGGCCGGCCACGAGGGCGAACGCCTGCGCTTCAGCGAGGACTTCGCGGTGCCGCCCGAGGAGATGCTCGCCGCCGCGTGCCAGATGCGGCTCGAAGGGCTGATCCTGAAGCGGCCGGACAGCGGCTATGTGTCCGCCCGCAGCGACGCGTGGGTGAAGCTGAAGTGCCAGCTGCGGCAGGAGTTCGTGGTCGTCGGTTTCACGGACCGGTCCGACGGCGCGAAGGCACTGGGCAGCCTGCTGCTCGGCTACTACGAGGACGGCGAACTCCGCTACGCCGGGCGTGTGGGCACCGGCTGGTCGCTGAAGCAGGCCGGCGAGATGCACCGGCAGCTCACGGCGATCGAAGTCAAGAGGCCGCACTTCGACGAACAGACCATCGCCCGCAGTCACTGGGCCCGCATCACCGGTCGCGCCGGGGGCGCCGCGCGCTGGGTGAAGCCCACGCTCGTCGTCGAAGTCGCCTTCGCGGAGTGGACGCCGGACGGCCACGTGCGCCACGCATCGTTCCAGGGCGAGCGCGAAGACAAGGCGCCGAAGGACATCGGGCGGGAATCGGCCAAGCCCGCCGAGGCGGTCAAGGCGCCGAAGTCCTCCGGGTCTTCGAGCGCGGCGGCCAAGACCACGGCCAACACCACGGCCAAGACCACGGCCAAGCGTTCGAGCAAGGCGAACGCATCGACCTCGGCCACCTCCGGACAGTTGCGCATCACGCATCCGGAGCGCGTCATCGATCCGTCCACCGGCCACACGAAGATCGAGCTGATCCGCTTCTACGAAAGCGTGATCGAGTGGATGCAACCGCACCTGGGGCGGCGACCCGTCGCGATCGTGCGCGCGCCCGACGGCATCGAGGGCCAGCTGTTCTTCCAGAAGCACGTCGAGGGCGACGCGCTCATCGTCCTTCCCGATCCGGCCGCGCTGATGCACTTGACGCAGATGAACGCGATCGAGTTCCACACCTGGAACGCGCAGGACGACAAGCTCGACCGCGCGGACCGCTTCATCATCGACCTGGACCCGGGCGAGGGCGTTGCATTCCCCGCGGTCGTGGACGCGGCGCGCATCACGCGCGCGCTGCTCAAGGAACTCGGCCTGCGGAGCTGGCTGAAGACCAGCGGCGGCAAGGGCCTGCACGTGGTGGTCCCGCTGGCGCGGCGCCACGACCATGCGACGGCGAAGGCCTTCAGCCAGGCCCTCGTGCAGCATCTGGCCGAGACCTTCCCGAAGAAGTTCTCGGCCAAGAGCGGACCGAAGAACCGCGTCGGGAAGATCTTCCCGGACTACCTCCGCAACGGGGAAGGGCAGACCACCGCCTGCGCCTTTTCGGTCCGCGCGCGCCCCGGCCTGGGCGTGTCGATGCCCATCGACTGGGACGAGCTCGACGACGTCAAGCGCGGCGACCAGTGGACCCTCGCCAACGCGCGCGATCGGCTCAGCTTCCAGAAGGCCGATCCGTGGAAGGACTACTGGACCAGCCGCCAGACCTTGACCCAGGGCATGAAGCTCCTGGGACTCTGAGCGCGGGTCTCAGTACTGCCAGACGCCTTGCACGCGCACGCTGTTCTCGCGGCTGCCGCCGGTTTCTCCGTGCGCGGCGTGCAGGGCCAGGGTCATGCCCGGACGCGGCTGGACCGTCAGGCCCAGGTCGGCCAGCACCCCCGTGCCCGCGCCCGACGGCGCGCTGGTGACGAAGCTGTCCGCGCCCGGCAAGCGGACGCGCCGGGTGACCGTGGCCGGTCCTCCGAGGTGCTGCACGGCCGCCGTTGCCTGCAGGCCCCAGGAGGCGCCCAGCGCGAGCCACCCGTCGATGTTCCCGTGCAGGCCGGCCATGCCGAAGGAACGGCTGTCGCGCGCCTTGCCGCCGGTCAGTGCCGCGGCGGCGTCGCCGCGCTCGTTGAAGCCGTCCGCCCAGGTCACGAAGCGGCCGGCCTGGAAGAAGGGCTCGATCTGGCCGAAGGGCAGGCGAGCCGGCAGACCGACTTCGATGAAGCCCTCGGCGTGACGTGCCCGTTCGCTCGCCTTCAGCGCGGCGACGGTCCCGCCGCTGACCACCACGCGTCCGGTCTGGACGCGCGACTGCGCGTAGGAGAGGGCGCCCCGCAGGTGGAAGCCGTGCCACGCCAGGCCGCCATACAGCGCCAGCGAGCCCGAGCGCACGTCCGCGCGGTCGTCGCCGTTGCTGGCCACCGTCTGCCGATCCGCGCCGATCGCGACGCCGAGGCGGGCGTCCTGCGCGCTCCACAGATCGATGCCGAACAGCAGCCCGTCGGTCGTGGCGCCGAGCGTGTCGACCGCGTCGCCGACCAGCGTGCCGCGCGACTCGTAGACCGTGGCCCACAGGCCGCGACCCGAGTCCGTCGGGGGCCGTGTTCCCAGTGCGTTGCGCAACTGGCGATTCAACGCCAGTCGCTGCTGCGCCGCGGCCATCGCCGGCGCATTGAGAGCGCCCGCCTGCAGCCCGCCTGCCAGGTCTTCCAACGCGACTCCGACCTCGTTGCGGGGCAGTTTGACCAGCAGATCCGATGCCGGCGCGGTGTCCTCGTGCGACACCAGCGAGCCGGCCACGCTCTTCTGGTTGGGCGTCCGCGCCAGGTCCACGAAGGAGACCTGGTTGCGTCGCATCACCAGCGCGATGCCTTGCGACGTGTACTCGGGCGTCGGCGTCAGGAAGGCCAGGTTCGTGTCGACGGCGGAGAACCGGCCGTCGACCGCGCCGCTGCGCAGCAGATCGACGCGCTCGTTGGGTCTCCAGTCGCCGTCCTCCGCATCGACATGGAGCGACGCGCCCTCCACGGTCATCTTCCCGTCGACGATCAGGGCCGGCAGGCGGCTCGTGGCATCCAGCAGGACGTTCAACCGGGCGCCCGGGTCCAGGTGCAGGTCGCCTTTCACGCGCAGTGCCGCGCTGGCCGCCAGCAACTGCAGCGTCGCGTCCCTCGACACGCGGGCATTGCCGTCGATCGTGCCCTTGCCTTGCAGCCGGGCACCGGCGCCGATGTCGACGTTGCCGCGCAGCAGCGCGCTGCCGTCCGCGGCGGCACCGACGATGAGGCCGCCGGTGCGGACGCTGATGCCGCCCGCGGCCTGCGAGCCTTCCAGCGTCAGGTCGCCGGCGCCCGTCTTCACGAGCTGGCCGGTGCCGCTCAGGCGGCTGTCCAGCAGCGCGCCGCGCGGGACGTCGAGCTCGAGCACGGCGTTGTTCACGAGCGGGCCCGTGCCGAGGCGGGCCAGGTCCGTGCGGAGCGTGCCGGCCTCGATGCGCAGTGGGCCGGGGCCGGTGATGGCGCTGCTCAGCGTCAGGGTCCCCGCGCCCTGCTTGGAGACCGTGCCGCCGCCGGAGATCGTGTTGGCGAGCGTGCCGTCGACGGCCTGGTCCAGGATCAACGTCCCGTCGTTGCGGATGTCGCCGCCGCCGAAGCTGGACGTCGATCCCACCAGCGTGCCGGCGTTGATCGTGGTGCCGCCGCCGTAGGTGTTGGTCCCTGTCAGCGTCTGGGTGCCCGGACCTGTCTTCACCAGTGCGCCGGCACCGTCGATCGTGCCTGCGAACGCATGGTCGCCGACGGTCTCCAGCGTGAGCGTCTGCGCGCCCAGGCGGAGCCTGCCCGACGCGTCGCCGCCGTCCAGGCCGCCCAGGCGTTGCGGTCGCCCCGCGGCGCCGAGATCCAGTCCGGTGCCCACGCCCTGGAAGGTGACGACACTCCCTTCGGGCAGGCTGCCGCCCGCCAGCGACAGCGTGCCCGTGATCAGCCGCGTGCCGCCGGCATACGTGTTGTCCAGGCTGGAGAGATGGATGGTCCTGCCGCTTCCGGCGTCGATGGCCACGCCGCCCGCGCCGCCGAGCGGGACTGACAGCTCCCGCGCCGTGCCGTCGGTATCGGCCGGCGCCGCGAGCGTCAGTTCCCGGCCGGCCAGCACGTCGACACCGAGCAGCCGGGCGGTCAGGTACAGACCGTCCCGGGCCGCGCCCGTGGACAGGCCATAACGCGTCGATGTGAGGGCCACGCGTTGCCCGCCCTGGACGACCTCGCCGACGGTGGTGTTCCCGACGGCTTGACCATCGATGCCGACGAGGCCGAGCCCGGCGCCATCGCCCAGCACCTGCCCGCCCGGGGCGGTGCGTGCCAGCAGCAGCGACACGCCGTCATCACGCGCCAGCAGCGGGCCCATCGAGTCGGCGGCCGGCGCGCCATGCAGGTCCAGCTCGACCTGGATCGTGCCGCTGCCCGACAGGTCCAGTGAACGAGTGATCAGCAACGGTCGCACGCTCGTGGCGTCGTCCGTGGCCGCCGGCGTGAAACGGATCGATCCCCCGTTCATCCGCAGCGTGCCGATCGAGCCCGTGTCCGCGCCGGCGAGCAGCCGGCCGCCGGCATTCACGCGCAGCGCGGCGGCGGAGAGCGATTCGGCCCCCGGTCCCGTCAGCGCGAGGCCGGCGTTGTCCAGGACCAGCGTGCCCGTGAAGGCCGTGGCGCCCGCAGGAACCGCGCTCATCGTCAGCAGGCGATTCGTGTCGCCAAGATCGACGGCCACGAGTCCGTCGCCGCCGATGTGGCGCAAGGCCGTGTCGGCGGCCAGGAGGAGCACGACCTGACCCCGGCCGCCGACCGTCACCGCGCCAGTGCCCAGCAGCGCCTGCTGCGCGACGACGATCCTGCCGTCCACCACGCTCAGTCCACCGGCCGCATCGATGGCCTGCTGCAAGGTCAAGGTGCCGGCGCCGCGCTTCTCGACGCTGCCGACGCCGGAGACGGCGTTCACCCAATCGGCATCGGTGGACTGGTCGATGCGCAGCACGGCGTTGTCGGCGATCGCGCCGCTGCCGAAGCTCGCGGCCGAGCCCACGAGGGTGCCGGCGCTGATCGTCGTGCCGCCGGCATAGGCGTTGGCGCCGGCGAGTGTCAGCGTGCCACGGCCGCGTTTGTCCAACGCTCCGGGGCCGGTGACGGTGCCCGAGAACGCGTGGTCCGACGCGTCGCCGGCGACCAGGGCGGCGGCACCGGTGCGGATCGTCGAGCCCGCCCCGCCGTCCAGGCCGCCGATCGTCGTGACACCGGCCGTGGCCGTCAGATCGAGAAGGCTGTCGGCGCCGGTGAGCGCCAGCGCGGCGGCGGCGAGCGTGCCCGAGGCGCCGATCGCCAACTGGCCCTGCGCGATGTCCAGCGGCCCGTCCAGGCGGGTCGTGCCGCCCAGCGTCAAGGCGGCGCTCCCTTGCTTGACCCAGCGGCCGGTGCCGGTCAGATCCTGTGGCAGGGCGGCATCCGTGGCGGTGTCGATGCGCAACAGGGCGTCGTTGCGGATCGCGCCGGTGCCCAGCGCCGGCGCGGACGCACGCACTTCGCCGCCGCCGATCGTGAGGCCGCCGGAGAAACTGCCGTTGCCCGACAGCGTCAACACGGCGTCGCCGGTCTTGGTCAACTGGCCGGTGCCGGTGACGGGGCCGCCGAGGGAGAGGTCCGCCGCCGTGTCGATCGTCGCATTGCCGTTCAGCAGCAGCCACCCGGTCATCGGTGCGACCGCAGCTTCCACGCTCAGCGTCGCGGTGGCGCCGGTGCCGACCCACAGCGCGCCGTTGATGACCGAGCCGGACTGCAGCCGCAGGAGGTTGTCGCCGCCGCTCCAGTGGACCGCGGCGCCGTCCTCGCCGGCTTGGGCCTGGTAGCCGCCGCTGGCCCCGCCGACCCCGCCGGTCAGCGTGCCTCGATTGATGAGCGTGAGGTTCGCGCCCTCGACGGCGTGGCCGCCTCCGCCGCCGCCCGCGGCACGGGCGCTGATGTCCGAGCTGCCCGCGCCACGGCCCCCGGCACCGCCCACGATGGTGCCGGCGTTGGTGAGCAGTCCTCCGCCGGACATCGTGACGCCGTTGCCGCCGCCCCCGCCGCCGCCCTTGGCGCTGTTGGTGGAACCCGGCTGCCCGGTGCCGCCGGCGCCGCCGTTGCCGCCGGCCACACCGCCGGCGGCGGTGACCTCGAGCGCGAGGGGCGAGGTGGCGAACACCCCCGCGCCCCCGCCGCCGCCCGAGGCGCCGTGGAAGCGCAGGAAGCCGGCATCGGGTCCGTCCTTTCCGTTGCCGCCGAGACGCAGGGCGGTGATGCCGGTGTCCGTCGAGATCAGAAGACCGACCGCGCCGCCCTGCACCGTGGGGGGGTTGGGGCCGAGGCCATACCCTTGGCCTCCGGTGCCGTTCACGCTGTTGTTCCGCACCCGGTTGATCCCCGGCGATCCGCCCTGGCCGCCGGCATCGCCGCCCGTGCCGGTGAAATTGTTCGGGACGGCGCTGAACGGCGATGGGCCGAGGCGCCCTTCGCCGCCGGTCCCCGGCGCCACGCCGTTGTCGGCGGACGCCGTGGCCGGCCCGGACACCCAGCAGGCGAGCGACATCGCGCCGATGGCCACGCCCAGGCGGCTGCGGCGGACGCCGGCCAGCGTGCCCGACTTGCCCGACGATCGGGGACGAGGGGGTGCAGACATGGGGGAACTCCAGTGGGAACGAGGCTTGTGACTCGGACCCGGGGCCCGCCGTAGGGCCAGCCTGCCGACCCACTGGAGGACGAGGTCCAGCGCGCCGGCACGGCGCCTGGCCGACGGGGCGGAGGCGCGATGCGAGCCCGGAATGAGTACGACGCGCGAACCCTGCGGTTCACGCCGGACCACATCCCCCCGCGCGCCGTCACGGCGCACGTCTGCACTGGCGGGTCAGGCAGGCGAGGGCGCGAGCAGGGGCAGGCGCAGCTCGAACCGCGCGCCGCGGCTGGTGCCCTCGCTGTGCACCGAGACGCTGCCGCCGTGCATGCCGATCAGCTGCTTCACCAGCGACAGGCCGATGCCCAGCCCGCCCTGCGAGCGGTCCAGCGCGCGGTCGCCCTGCACGAACAGGTCGAACATCGTCGCCTGCAGCGCGGGCGGCACGCCGATGCCGTTGTCGCTGACGCGGATCAGCGCGATGCCGGGGCCGCCGGACGGGGACGGCTCCTCGCTCATCGCCAGCTCGATCCGGCCTTCCGGATCGGTGTACTTCGCCGCGTTCGTCAGCACGTTGGCCACACACTGCACCAGCCGGGCCAGGTCGCCGTGCACGCGCACCGGCAAGCCGCCGGTGGTCACCGAGAAGTGGTGGCGCCGCTCCCGCATCAGCGGCTCCGCCGTCTCCACCGCCTGCGCGATGACCTCCGACAGCAGCACCGGCCCGCACTGCAGTTCCACCCGACCCTGCGTGATCCGCGAGACGTCCAGCAGGTCGTCCACCAGCCGCGTGAGCGTCTGGACCTGGCGGCGGATGATGTCCACCATCTTGGTCGAGCGTTCATCCGGCAGGCCCAGACGCGACAGCACGTCGCCCGCGCTGCGGATCGGCGCGATCGGATTGCGCAGCTCGTGCGCCAGCATCGCCAGGAACTGGTCCTTCTGGCGGTCCGCCGCCTCCAGCCGCCGCCGCGCCTTCAGATGCGCGGAGATCTCGCGGAAGTAGCACACCACCCCCGGCGCGCCGTCCGCCAGCGGGATCCGGCTGATCTGCCATTCGTAGGCCTCGATGACACCCAGGTCGCTGCGCTCCTGGATGAACTCGGGCGTGTGGTACGGGTCGCCGGTCTCCAGCGTGCGCTGGAACAGGGACACGATCTGGTCCGACAGCGGATGGCCCCACTGCCGCTCCACGAGCGCGTCGAATCGTTCGCCGATCAGTGCGCCGATCAGCTCCGGCGCACCGCCGAAGGCCGCGCGCGCCGTCGGATTGGCCTCGCGCAGGCGCAGCGCCGTCCCGTCGTGCTCGACCAGGAACACGCCCATCGGCGCCTCGTTGAGCAGCGTCTCGAACTGCTCGGTGCGCAGCCGGAAGGCCGCCTCCGACGATTGCCGCAGGCGCCGCAGCTCCAGCAGCGCGCCCAGCCGCGCGAGCAGCTCGCGCGACGAGAACGGCTTGATCAGGTAGTCGTCGGCGCCGGTGTCCAGGCCCTCGATGCGGGCCTCCTCGCCGGCCCGCGCCGACAGCAGCACCACCGGCACGCCGCCGAGCCGCGCATCCGCGCGGATCGCCGCCAGCAGCGCCAGGCCGTCCAGCCTCGGCATCATGACGTCGCTCAGCAGCAGGTCCGGCGGCTCGCGCCGCGCGGCCTCCAGGGCCTGCAGGCCGTCCGCGGTGAGCTCCACCGCGTAGTACGGCGACAGCAGGTCGCGCAGGTAGGCGCGCATGTCGGCGTTGTCGTCGGCGACGATGACCCGCGCGCCGAAGGTCGCGGCGAAGCGCTGGTCCGCCGCCGGCCAGCCGGCGCCCGGGTCGCGGCTGGTGTCGACGCCATCGGCGCCGGCGTGGCCGGGCGCGGCCTCCCGCAGCGGCTCCGGCGCGGGCAGCCAACGCAGCGCCTCGTCGACGTAGGCCCGCGCGCCGGTCGTGCTGGCTGGCGACGCGGGGACGCCGGCGCGCCCGTGGCGCTCCTCCGCGCGCTCGAGGCGTTCGACGTGCTCCGGCGGCAGGTGCTCCCACCCCAGCGGGAGCAGGACGCGGAAGAGCGTGCCCTCGCCATGGACGCTGGAGACCTCGATCCGGCCGCCGTGCAGGCGCACGAGTTCCTGCACCAGTGCCAGACCGATGCCCGACCCCTCGTGGGTGCGCCCCTCCGCGCCCGCGACGCGATGAAAACGATCGAAGACCTTCGGCAACTCGTCCGCGGGGATGCCGGTGCCGGTGTCGGCCACCTCCAGCACGGCGAGGGCCGGCTCGCCGCCGGGTTCACGTCCGGGTTCACGTCCGGATTCACGCAGCCGCACCGTCACCTGCCCCCGCATCGTGAACTTGAAGGCGTTGGACAGCAGGTTCAGGACGATCTTTTCCCACATCTCGCGGTCGACGTAGGCGTGCGCGCCCAGCGGCGCGCAGTCGACCTCGAAGGCCAGCCCGGCGCGCTCCATCGCGGAGCGGAAGGTGCTCGCCAGGTCACGCGTCAGCGCCGCGAGGTCGCTCGCCTGGTAGCGCGCCTGCGAGCGGCCGGCCTCGATGCGCGAGAAATCCAGCAGCGTGTTGACCAGCCGCTGCAGCCGCGTGGCGTTGCGCAGCACCAGCGCCAGCCGGTCCCGCGCCGGGCCGTCCAGGCCGGGCGCGGTCACCAGTTCCTCGAGCGGGCCCAGCATCAGCGTCAGCGGCGTGCGGAACTCGTGGCTGATGTTGGAGAAGAAGGCCGTCTTCGCCCGGTCGAGCGCGGCCAGCGATTCCGCGCGACGGCGTTCCGCCTCGTAGGCGGACGCGTCGGCGAGCGCCGCCGACACCTGGCCCGCGACCAGGTTCAGGAAGTCGCGGTAGTCCTCGTCCAGCGGGCGGCGCGGGCTGACGCCCAGCACCAGGAAACCGGCGAGGTCCTTGCCCGCGCTGCGCAGCGGCAGCAGCACGGCGCGCGTCAGCGTTTCGGGCCAGGGCGGTAGCGTCAGCGACACGCCCAGCGCCGGCATGTCGGGCAGGTCGCGTGCCGCGCCGCCCGCGGCGAGATCCTGCAACGGCCAGCCGTCCGGCGGATCGAGCAGGCTGATGAGCTCGGGGAAGGGGACGTCGGCCCCCTCCGCCCCCGCGCCGCCCGGGAGGCTGAAGCAGATGCGTCGCGCGGTCTGGCCGCCGGGTTCGTCCAGGTAGAGCGCCGCGAACGGCAGGTCCATCGGATAGTCGGACACCACGTGGCAGGCCCGCCGCGCGCATTCGTGCGGCTGGTCCGCGCCGACGGTGCGCGTCGCGAGGTCGCGCAGCACGCGCAGGCGGCGCTCGCCGATCACCCGGTCCGTGACCTCGGTGACGACGCACAGCATGCCGTTCACGCGCAGTTCGTCGTCGTAGACCGGGCTGTAGGAGAAGGTGTGATACGTCTCCTCGGCGAAACCGCTGCGTTCCAGGAACAGCAGCAGCCCCTCGTCCCAGGTCGCCTCGCCGGTCGCCTGCACATGGCGGATGCGGCTGTACGCGGCGTCCCAGACTTCGGCCCAGACTTGTTGCGAACGCGCCCCGAGCGCCCATTCGCGCTTCATGCCCAGCGTCGGCAGGTAGGCGTCGTTGCAGAAGAAGGTCATCTCCGACCCCCACGCCATCCACATCGCGTAGCGCGAGTCCAGCATCATCCGCACGACCGTCTTCAGCGCGCCCGGCCAGCCGTCCGGCGGACCGAGCGGCGTGGCGCTCCAGTCCAGCGCGCGCATGCGTTCGCCCATCTCGCCGCCGCCGTCCAGGAAATGGCGGCGGCGCGGCGCCGGAAGTGGCGCGGGGATCGGCGCGGAGGGGAGGCCGTCGGAACCGGCTGGCGAGGCATGCATCGGCAGAATTTTCCTTGTGAAAGCCCGATTCAAGCGAGTCCATGGGCCCCAAGCAAGCCGCGCACCCGCACCAGCCTGGTGAACCCGGGGCCTTCACGGGTCGGCGCCGAGGGGGTTTCTGGCCTGGACGGGCCACCCGGGCCGCGGGAGGCGCCCGCTACACTGGCGGCTCCCCCATTCCGAAAGCCGCCTTGAGTTCCAGCCTGCTGCTCATCCTCCTGCTGATCTGTGCCAGCGCGTTCTTCTCGATGGCGGAACTCTCGCTGGCCGCGTCGCGGCGATTGAAGCTGCGGCAGCTGGCGGACGAGGGCGACCACCGCGCCGCGCAGGTGCTGAAGGTGCAGGAACAGCCCGGCTATTACTTCACCGTCGTGCAGATCGGCGTGAACACGCTGGCGATCCTGGCCGGCGTGGTCGGGGAGGGCGCGCTGACGCCGCATTTCGAATCGCTGCTGCGCCCGCTGATCGACATCGACACCGCGCAGCGCGCCGCCTTCGCGCTGTCCTTCACCTGCGTGACCATCCTCTTCGTCGTGCTGGCGGACCTGCTGCCCAAGCGGCTGTCGATGAACGAACCCGAGCGGGTCGCGATGGCGCTGATCCGGCCGATGCTGTTCCTCACCCTCGTGCTGCGGCCGCTGGCCTGGGGACTGAACCACGTCGCCGACGGCCTGCTGCGGCTGCTGGGCCGGCCGATGAGCCCGGACAATACGATCACCCACGACGACATCCTCGCCCTGGCCGCGGCGGGCCAGCGCGCCGGCGTCGTCTCGGCGGCGGACCAGCAGGTGATCGAGAACGTCTTCGAGCTCGAGACCCGCACCGTCGAGTCCTCGATGACCTCGCGCGAGCGCGTCGTCTATTTCTCGCTCGACGACGACGAGGCGCTGATCCGCACCCGGATCGCGGACTCGCCGCATTCGACCTACCTGGTCTGCGCCGGCGAGATCGACCAGGTCGTGGGTTACGTCGACGCGACCGACCTGTTCCAGCGCGTGCTGCGTGGCGAGATCATCTCGCTGCGCGCCGAGCCCGCGCTGGTCAAGAAGGTGCTGATCGTGCCGGACCGGCTGACGCTGGCCGAGGTGCTGACGCATTTCAGGAACGCGCACGAGGACTTCGCCGTGATCGTCAACGAGTACTCGCTGGTCGTCGGCGTGATCACGCTGAACGACGTGATGAGCACGGTGATGGGCTCGCTGGTCTCCACCGCCGAGGAGGAGCAGCAGATCATCCGGCGCGACGACGGCAGCTTCCTGGCCGACGGCATCACGCCCATCCCCGACGTGCAGCGCGCGCTGGGCGTGGACGACTTCCCGCACCACGGCCAGTACGACACGCTGGCCGGCTTCCTGATGGTGATGCTGCGCCGCATCCCCAAGCGCACCGACGTCGTCGAATGGCACGGCTGGCGCTTCGAGGTCGTCGACGTCGACAGCCACCGCGTCGACCAGGTCATGATCGCGCGGGTGGGCGGTCCGCCGTCGGGGGACGCGGAGGCGTCGGGATCATCGGAGCGCGGAGACTGAGCTCCGCGCGCAGCGCCGCGTACCGCCGCAGCACCTGATGCGCATAGGCCAACCGCTTGGCCGGATCGCGCGCGTTGTAGGCGCCCAGCGCATCGACCGTGCGCCCCATCGAACGGAAGTTGCTGCCCAGGATCCACGCCCCGACCAGGATGTTGGCGCAGGGCACGCGCAGGTCGTCCTCCTTGATGCCATGCCGCGCCAGCACGGGCAGCCAGGAGGAGTTGATCTGCATCAGGCCGATGTCGGTCGAGCCGTTGGCATTGCGATGGACCGCCGCCGGGTTCAGGCCGGACTCCTGGCGCGCGACGGCCTTCAGCAGCAGCGACGAAACGCCGTAGCGATTTCCCGCGAGCTGGAAGCAGCGGTCGAACCGGGCGTCGTTCAAGCGCGCCGTCTTTCCGACCGGTGGCACCTTCCGGGCCTGGGCCTGAGCCTGGGCCTGGGCCTGGGCCTGGGCCGGCATCGCGGCCGCCAGCGCCAGCATCGCCGCCGCGATCGCGCGCCTCACAGGCCCCCCATGTCGGATTGAAGGCTGCTCTGCGCCTCCATGACGGTGCTCAGGAAACCGCCGAGCAGGAACAGCAGCAGCATGGCCGCGGCGACCATCAGCAGCCCGTTCAGGCGCGCGGCGGAGTCGGAGATGCCGAGCTGCAGGCGATCGATCGAGCCGATGCCGATCCGCACGAACGCGGCGACGGGGTCGCGGCGCTCGGCGGCGTCCTGCACGCGTTCCTCCATGCGGGGGTTGAGCACGCCGGTGGCGAAGGCGCGACCGAACTGCGCCGATTCACGTCCGGACAATCGCGACAGGATCTGCCGCAGGTGCCAGCGCATCCACGGGGCGCTGAACCGGCCCGCGCGCTCCAGCGACGCCCGCAGCGACACGCCGGCCCGCATCAGCGACGACAGCGAGATCACCAGCATCGCCCCGGAGAAATCGCGGTAGAGGCTGAACGGCGGGTGCCGGTCCAGCCAGCGTCGCGTGCGGCCCTGCCAGCGCGGCAGGGACCACACGAAGAGCCCGCCCGCGACGAGCACCGCCGCGCCCAGCGTCAGGCCGTGGTGGCGGATCGTCCACGCGACCGCGTACAGCGCGCGCCCCAGCGGCGGCCAGCGCTCCGGGGCGATCAGATCGGCCAGCACCGGCACCGCGTGCAGCGAGAAGGCCACCAGGATGGCGGTCATCGCGCCGAGCAGCAGCAGCGGGTAGGCCACCGCCTTGCGCACCGCGCGGAACATGCCGTCGACCTTCTCGACGGTGCCGGACAGGAAGTGCAGGCCCTGGGCCAGGCGCTCATCGCCGCCGCCCTGCAACGCGTCGATCATGAGCAGCTCGGTCGGCGGCATGACGCCGTGCAGCGCGCGGGCCAGCGAGCCGCCCATCGCCGCGCGCAGCATGCGGCGGTACAGCAGCTGGTCGCCGCGCGAGCGCCGTCGGGCGCGGGCCTCGAGCTTGCGCAGGATGGTGTAGAGCGGGACGCGATCCTCCAGCGCCGAGGCCAGGTCGTAGTAGAAATCGCCGCGCCGGCGGCGCAGGCGCCGGGCCGCCGCGCGCAGCAGCAGCCAGTCGAGCGGGTGGGTCATCGGGGCGGGCGCATGTCGAAGTGTGGGTCGAGGTCGAGGGCAGGGTCGCGATCGTGGTCCGGGCTGAGGCGGATCGCGACGTCCGCGGCGGCGGCTTCAGGCATCGTCGGCGGCGAGCGTCTGGGCCAGCAGCGCCGCGCTGCCGAAGGTCCGCTCGAAGTGATAGGGATCGACGCGCCCGTGGGCGACGTCGTACAGCACATGCCCCCAGGCGTCCTTGCCGTCCATGTCCGGATCGGTGAACGGCGCCGTGCGGCGGCGCCGCCAGTGGCGCCGGGCTTCGGCGTCCCGGCCCTGCCGCAGCAGGTCCAGCAGACGCAGGTCCGGAACGATCACTTCCGCGCCGACCTTGACGCCGGCCGTGCCGTCGTGGGTGTCGTCGGCGCGTTCAGCGGTTCGGGCGCTCTGGGCGCTCTGGGCGCTTCGGACGCCTTGGCGGTCTCCGGCGCTTCCGGCGCTTCCGGCGCCGGCGGGGTATCCAGGGGTCATGCCGTCCCCGTAGTCGATGCCGGGCCGCCGGCAGTGCGTGCAGCCGTGCGCGCTGGCGCAGTAAATCTTGTCCGGGTCGAGGCCGAAACCCGCCTGCAGCGTCTGCAGCGTGTCCGCGCCCATGACGGCGGCGGCGGGGCGCTTGCAGTGCTCGCAGTTGATCGGCATCAGCACCTGATAGACCATCGCGGAGAGGAATTCCGGATCGCACAGGTCCTCGCGGTCCAGTCCGAGCAGGCGCGACGAGAGCCGGCCCACGATGCCCAGCGCGGAGGTCGCATGGACCGTCGACAGGATCTTGTGCCCGGTCTGGATGGCGGCCTGCGCCATCGACGCCGACAGGCCGTCCCGGATCTCGCCGAACAGGCCGACGTCGGGATCCATGCGCAGGAACGCCAGCATCGCGCCATGGAACGGATCCGCGCCGCCCGCCGCGCCGCGCTGGATGGAGAGATGGCTGACGCCGGGCGTCTCGTACTCGACCGGATCCTCGATGGTGAAGAGCTTGCGCGAGCCGTCGCGGGCCAGCATGGTCATCATCGCGTTGAGCGTCGTGGTCTTGCCCGAGCCGGTGACCCCGGCAACGAACACGCCGCCCCAGGCCGAGGCCAGCGCCTCGCGCAGGCGGCCGGCCTGCCACGGCGTGAAGCCCAGCGGCTCCAGCGACGCCAGGCGCGGTCGGCCCGCGAGCGATCCGGCGTCGTGCGGTCCGGCGTCGGGTGATCCGGCGGCGTCATCGCGACCGCTGCCGGAGGCGCGCAACAGGCGGATCACCACGTCCATGCCGCCGACCGCGGGATGGCTCTGGTACCGGAGCGTCAGCCGCAGGCCGGGCAGTTCCAGCGGGATCATCGCGGCCTGCGGCACTGCGCCGTTGAAGGCGACCTCGGTGCGGGAACGCTCCTCGGCCAGCATCGTGTAGGCGGCCGACAGCCCGTCGACGGCGGTGCGCGCCGGATGGCGGTCCAGCACCCGCATGCGGCCGTCCAGCCGCACCCGGGCCAGCGCGACCGGCCCCCGCAGTTCGATGTGCAGGTCGCTCGCGCCGGCCAGGCGGCAGCGCTGCACGATGGCGCGGAACCATTCCAGCGGCGAGGAGCCCGCGACCATGGCGTCGATGTCGCGGGCCGTCTCGGCGGCCTGGCGTTCGTCGGCGGTGGCCTCGGGGGCTTCCAGCGGGGCGTTCACCCGCGTCGCCGCGCCAGCGAGCAGCGCGGCGAAGACCTCGGGCGCGGCGGTCAGGTGGCCGGCATAGGTCAGGCCTTTCGCCTTCCCGGCCTGGACGAGGCGATACCAGTCGGGCCGATGGACCTCGTCCACCGCCGACACGACGAGGAAGCGCCCGCCGGCCAGCGCGAGCGCCGCCAGCCGGTCCTGCTTGTGGCTGGCGACCGGCAGTCCGTCGACTGCGGGCGCGGCGAGCAACGCGTCCGCGGCGACGGACAGCACGCGCTCGAACGGAGGCAGGCGCGCCGGGTCGTCGACGTGGCGGCTGAAGGGGGAACTCAAGGCGTTGCTCAAAGGGAGGGCGCGCTGGACGGCGCCGCAGCTGCGGGGGCCGCGGGCAGGGGCAATGCCGTGGCGCGGTGGACAGCGTCGCCGTCACCGCCGTGACCGCCGTGACCGCCATCGCCGATGCCATCGCCGCTGTCGTCGTTTCCGTCTCCGTCATCGAGCCGTCCAAGGCCGGCTTGCGCGGAGGCGCCCGCGGCGAGCGACCTGCCGCCGTCGAAGCGATAGCTCGCGGCCGCGGCTCCCTGTGCGGGTGGCGGCAGCACGAGGTGACGAGGTGGACGTCCGCTCGCCGCGACCCGTTCGACACGCAGTCCCTCCGATGTCAGTCCGAGCACACGCCACGGTCCGACGCGGGTCTCCGGCCCGGACGAGCTGTCGACGGCATGCAGGCGCCCCCTCAACAGCACCTCGGCCCGCCAGCGGTCTCCGGCGGCCATGAGCGACCAGAGCCGGGGTAGCTCGGCGAGCGCGGCACCCCGTGCCGTTGATGGCGCCGGCACCGCCGCATCACCGGGCGGGCGCAGCGTGCCCGCCAGACGGGCCGTGGCGGCGGTCAGCTCCGCCGCCTTGTTGTGTCGCGCCACATCGACCAGGTGGCGCAAGCTGAGGCCCGGCGTGGTCTCGGGCGCGCGGCTTCCGTCGCCGCCGGCATGGGCTGTCGACAGGGCGGTCGAGAAGGTCATCGACAGCGTCACCGACAGCGCCGCCTGCAGGCAGGACCCCAGCGCCGTCGCGCGGACCCGCCGGCAGGGTCGGGGAGTGAAGACGTCAGTAACGCAGGCCATGGGCGAAGAGGGATCCGGAAAGCTCATAGCTGATCTGTGACGCGGCGAAATTCAGGGTGAGGGTCTCCACGACGACGTACGGCGGCACCTGGACCAGCGGCAGGGACCAGACGCCGTCCTTCAAGCGCCAGACCATCCGGACGACCGGCTGCGCGACGAGGTCCGCGCGCTCCTGGTCCGCACCGGTCATGCCGGTCGTGGAGGCCGTGCCTGTCGTGGTGCTCATGGCTGTCGTGCCTGTCGTGCCTGTCGTGCCTGTCGTGGAAGCTGCATCTGTCGTGGTGCTCATGCCTGTCCTGGCTGTCGCGGTGCTCGTGGTGGTCGGGTCGCTGACGCCGGCCTCGCCGTCGAGGGGCGGTCCCGGCGTGAGCGACGCGTCGGCGCCGCCGACGGTCGCCAGGTCCTGCAGGTGGCTGCCCCAGACGTTCATGGCCAGGCGCAACGGCGGCAGCCGCGCGGCGATGAGCGCCTCGCCCCGCTTCAGCGGCGGCTCGACGGTGTCCGCCAGCGCCGTCTGCATCGAGGCCGCGAGGGCGTCCTCGCCGGCTGACAGCTCGGGCCGCATCGACGGCGCGCCGATCACGCCGGCCGGCAACCCGTCCAGCATCTCGAGGCTGCCGTGATGGCGCGCCCAGGTGGCGACGCATCCGTTCGAGCGATCGCAGTCGACCTGCTGAAGCGTCCATCCGGCGCGGCTCACGGGCAGCGCGGCGATGGCGGCACGCCAGCGGTCCAACGGGGCGAGGCCCGGTCGACCCGCCTGCTCCAGCAGGCTGCCCAGTCGGCGGGCGCGTTGGGCGGAGGCTTGCGCACGGGACGCCGCCGTCGCCGCGAGATGGCGCGCCGCGTCGAGCGTCGCGCGCTCCACCTCGCGCTGATGCCGCATCCACATCGTGAAGCCGACGCTCAGGCCCAGCGCGGCCAGGCCCGCGGCGAGCGCGGCCGGCCAGCGCGCAGGCAGCAGGGGAAGCAGGCGCGTGTCGCCGTCGGGCTGGCCGAACAGCAGGTCCGGTGCGAGCGCTTCGCCGATGCGGTCCTGCCCGGGCAGATGGCTGGCGACGCGGACCTCCTGGTCCGGATGCATGTCGCGGAATTCCTGCAGCACCGCCAGCGCCGCGTCGAGGTCGGGCAGCACGCGGTCAAAGCCTGGCACCGGCCGCCGCTCCATCAGGCCGACAAAGGCCACGCGCGTGCTCGTACCACCAGACGCTCGGGTGCCGGTGCCGGTGCCGGAGGCGGCGATCAGGCAGGCCTCCGCGCCGCGCTCCGCGAAACGGGCCACCAGCAAGGCCACCGCCGAATGGGCGCGGCGATGCAGAAGTCGATGCGCGCGTCGACCCGAATCGATCCGGCGCGCCAGTCCCAGCAGGGCACCGTCCGGCAGTCGCGCGACGAAGCGGTAGCCGGCGGCGCGCGCCTGGCGCAGGTCGGGGCCCGGCTCGTCGGGCCGCGCCACCGGGTGCCAGTCCAGCCCGAAGGCCAGCCGCACGCCGGCGACGGCGATCACCCGGGCCACGCCGTGCTCGTCGAGACCGCGGGCCTCGCTGGCTTCGCGCGTTGCTCGGGCCTCGCGCCCCTCGGCGGTCCTGTCGGCGCCGTCCGGCGGTGTCGGTCGCGCGCCCATCATGGCCCCACCAGTCTTGGCGTGATCAGCACGACCGTTCCTTGTCTGGCATGCATGCCGCGTCGCGCCAGCGGCACCAGGCCGCGCACCATGTCCGCGTCGTCGAGCTGGGTCTGCCGGCGCTCGAAGCCGGCCAGCACCAGCGTGCGACCGGCCGGCACGCTGATGCGCTGCAGGGTGCTGAAGCTCATCGTCTCGGGCAACTGCACCGACCGTGCCAGCTGGCCGCTGCCGCTGGTGAAGGCGCGCAGCTGCCGCAGCTCGCTGATCTGCAGCGCGGTCTGCAGCAGCACGAGGTGCGAATCCAGGATCACCGGCAGCACCGTCAGACCGAGGCCGGTCGTGAGCTTGCCGGGCTCCAGCGCGCCCGCGGTGGTCAGGCCGGTGGTCGGGCTCACGGTCGGCGCCGTCGCGCGCTGCACGTACGAGCGCGTCTGCAGCGCGCCGACCGGCACCGGCATCCGGTTCGTGGTGGTGACCACGCTGGAATAGGCGGTCGACACGCGCCCGTACTCCTGCAACGCCTTGGCGACCCACTCGCTGGGCGATCCGCGCGAGCCCGACTGGCCGAGCACGAAGCTCAGCGCCGCGGGCGTGCCCGCGCCCAGCGGACCGAGCGCCACCGGCGCGACCAGGTCCAGCTGGTTGCCCTGGCCGAGCCGGCCCAGCATCAGGCGCCAGTCGATGCCGTTGCTGAACTCGTCGTTGAAGCTCACCTGCAGCACCTCGATCTCGAGCACGACCTGACGCAGCAAGTTGGCGTTGAGCGCGTCGAGGTAGGTCTGCACGCGTTCGACGTTGGCGAGCGCGTCCGTGACGGTCACGAGTCCCGCGCGCGGATCCACCTGCAGCGCGGCGGCCGGGGAGAGCATCGGCTTGAGCGCGTCGGGCAGCCCGGCCCAGTAGTCGCTCTGCGCGTTGCCGTCGATCTTGGCGGCACCTCCGCCGGAGCTTTCCGCGCCGCCGAACACGTCGAACGACGCGCTCGCGTCCAGGCCGCCGGGCAGCGCCTTGACCGGCATCGCGCGCGTGACCACGCGGGAGAACACGATGCGTCCGCCGGTGTGGCGCCAAT
Organism: Mitsuaria sp. MSU3D; assembly: GCF_056867975.1. Lineage (NCBI taxonomy): Bacteria > Pseudomonadati > Pseudomonadota > Betaproteobacteria > Burkholderiales > Sphaerotilaceae > Roseateles > Mitsuaria sp. MSU3D. The sequence continues at coordinate 1,285,428 of NZ_CP200314.1, forward strand.
GCAGTCCCGCCTGCGCCGCGATGCGGTCCAGCAGCGGACGCAAGGGGCCGGCGTGGTCGATCTCGACGGTGTTCTGGTGTTCCGGCGCGGAGATGTCCAGCCGCAGGGCGCCCGCCCGGCCGGCCCGGCGCAGCGCGGCGCTCTCCTCGGGCGCGGCGGTGGCCGCGTCGAAGGCCGGCCGCGGCGCGGGACCGGGCGCGTAGTCGGCGGCGCTGTGCAGCGCGTCCGGCGTCATGATCACCGGCAGGCCGATCGCGCGCGAGAGCAGTTCGGCCACCGCGGCCAGCGGCAGCCGACCCGGCGCGTGCAGGCGGATGTCGCCGAGGTGGTCCGGCAGCCGCTCGTCGCGGCGCAGCGGGATGGACCGGCTTGCGAAGCGCGGGGTCGGATCGCTCACGACGAGCGGCGGCGGTGTGGCCGGCTCGCGCAGCCGGGCCTGCAGCGCCTCGGCGCGATCGAGCAGGGCCTGCTGGGCCCGCTCGGTCTCGCGCGCGGCCGGCATCGCGCATCCGGCGATGGCGATGACGATGGCGACGCAGGCCGCCATCCCGCCGACGATCACGAGGCGACGGGGAGCGCCGCCCGGAGGATGCGGGAGGGACCTCGGCGACGAACGCAGCACCGAACGCAGCGCCGAACGCAGCGATGGACACGGAGATGAGTGCGGAGATGAGTGCGGTGAGGACCGCGGGAAAGATGGCACGGGGAAGGTCCTCACTGGCGAGCGCCATCGGGCAGGTAGCGGACGACCCGCACCACGCGGGTCCCCGCCTGGACGCGGGCTTGCAGCGGGAAGTCGGTGTCGCGCAACACGGCCATCGCCTGGGCCAACGCGTCCAGGAAGTTGCCGCGCAGCGTGACCTCGGCATCGATGGGGAAGTCGCGATCGACCTCCCACACCAGCTGCCAGCCCGCCTCGCGTGTCCAGCGCTGCAACGCCTGGTGGACGGTGCCGTCGACGCGGGCGAAGGTCCACCCCATCGCAGCGTCGGTCTCGAGGTCCGCCCGTGCGGCGGCGGCCGCCGACGACGCGGCGGCGACCGGCCGTGGACCGGTGTCCGGCGGCAGGGGCGATGCGGAGATCGCCGCGCCGGACATCAGCGCGCAGACGCAGAGGAATCGTGACGAGACCATCGGTGCGCGTTCAGTTGGCCATCAACGCGTGGACGGTGACCACGGCGCTCTCGGTCTTGCATGCATCGACGAGTTTGCCGACGCCGATCGGCTCGGCGGAGCCGGGCACTTTCACGACCTTGTTGTCGGCGGGCTTCGTGTGCCTGATCTCGGCCGTCTCCTCGCCGACCCAGATGCCGTCGGCCACGAGCGCGAGCCCCCGCGCGACGCTGGCGCATTGCGACGCGGGAATGCCGGTGTAGCTCAGCGTGAACGCCTCGCCCTTCCTCGCGGCCCCGAAGTCGTCGTTGAAGCCCGCGACGAAGATCTGGCCGCCGAGCTCGTGCTTCACGGTGACGGCGTCGCCCGCCACGGTGACGGATCCGAGCGGGAAGGCGCTCAAGCCGTGCGCGCGGGCGGTGGTCACCTCGGCGAGGTTCACCGCGCCGGTTTTCCCGAAGCCGGCCACGTTGGCCCGGATCTGCGGCGCCTGCCGCAGCAGGGCGGAGCGGTCCATCTGCGCGTTGAGGTTGCGCATGCCCATCAGCACGATGACCATGACAACGATGATCACGCCGACCCCGATCAGGAGTTCGAGCAGGGTGACGCCGCGTTGCGGACGGGCGCCGGCGCGGCGGTGCTTCGAACGGGCGAGGGGCGCGGATGCGGTGACGACGTCGAGGGTCATGGGAACAGACCTCCTTTCCAGAGAGTGCGAGAAGACAGGGGTGCCAGCCGTGACCAGCGGTGGCTCAGTGGGGGTGCGCCACAATGCGCGCATGACTCCCTCGAGGTCCGCTTCCGTGTCTTCGCTCTCCGCCCAACAAGCCACCGCCCGCGCCGCCGAACTCCGCGCGCTACTGCATCACCACGCCCACCTGTACTACGTGCTCGACACGCCGTCGCTGCCCGATGCCGAGTACGACAAGCTGTTCCAGGAACTGCAGGCCATCGAGGCCGCGTTCCCGGCGCTGCTGACGCCGGACTCGCCGACGCAGCGCGTGGGCGGGCAGGTGCTGGAGGGCTTCGAGCCGGTGAGGCACGTGGTGCCGATGTTGTCGATCCGCACCGAGACCGACACCGAGGCCAGCGGCGCCGAGAACTTCGACGCGCGTGTGCGCCGCGAACTGGACCTGGGCGAGAACGCCGCGCCGGTCGAGTACGCGGCGGAGCTGAAATTCGACGGCCTGGCGATCAGCCTGCGCTACGAACACGGCGTGCTGGTGCAGGCCGCCACGCGCGGCAACGGCGAGACCGGCGAGGACGTGACGCAGAACGTGCGCACGATCAAGCAGATCCCGTTGAAGCTGTCGGGCGAGGGCGCGAAGGCCGCGGTGCTGGAGGTGCGCGGCGAGGCCTACATGCGTCGCGACGATTTCGAGGCGCTCAACGAACGGCAGCGGGCCGCGAACGAGAAGACCTTCGTCAATCCGCGCAACACGGCCGCCGGGGCGATCCGGCAGCTGGACCCGGCGCTGGTGCGGCAGCGGCCGCTGAGCTTCTTCGCCTACGGCATCGGGGAGACGCAGGGCTGGGAGATCCCGGCGACGCACAGCGCGATGCTGGACGCGCTGCAGGCCTACGGCCTGCCGGTCAACGCCGACCGCGCGGTGGTACGCGGCGCCGAAGGCCTGGTGGCCTTCCATCAATCGATCGGCGAGAAGCGCGATGCGCTGCCCTTCGACATCGACGGCGTCGTCTACAAGGTCAACAGCCGCGAGCTGCAGCGGCGGCTGGGCTTCGTCTCGCGCGAGCCGCGCTGGGCGGTGGCGCACAAGTACCCGGCGCAGGAACAGGTCACGACGCTCGACCGCATCGACATCCAGGTCGGCCGCACCGGCAAGCTGACGCCGGTGGCCAAGCTGGAACCGGTCTTCGTCGGCGGCACGACGGTCAGCAACGCGACGCTGCACAACCTCTTCGAGATGCGACGCAAGGGCATCCGCGTCGGCGACCAGGTCATCATCCGGCGCGCCGGCGACGTGATCCCCGAGGTCGTCGGCAAGGTCGATGCGAAGCGCGCGAGCTACGTGCCCAACTTCCGCATGCCGAAGCACTGCCCGATCTGCGGCAGCGACGTCGTGCGCGAGAAGGGCGGCATCGACCACCGCTGCAGCGGCGGCATCTTCTGCCCCGCGCAGCGCAAGCAGGCGATGCTGCACTTCGCCGGGCGGCGCGCGATGGACATCGAGGGCCTGGGCGACAAGCTCGTCGACCAGCTCGTCGACGGCGGCATCGTCACCAGCCTGCCGGGGCTCTACAAGCTCGGCGTGGCCAAGCTCACCGCGCTGGAACGCATGGGGGACCGGAGCGCGCTGAACCTGATCGACGCGCTGGAGAAGAGCAAGCGCACGACGATGGCGCGCTTCCTCTTCGCGCTGGGCATCCGGCAGGTCGGCGAGACCACGGCCAAGGATCTGGCGAAGCACTTCGGCAACCTGGACGCGCTGATGGGCGCGAACGAGGAGCAGTTGCTGGCGGTCAAGGACGTCGGGCCGATCGTCGCGAAGAGCATCGCGGCGTTCTTCGCCGAGGCGCACAACCGCGAGGTCGTCGAGCAGCTGCTCGCCGCGGGCGTCGAATTCCCGCAATCGGACGGGGCCGCCGCGGCGCCCGCCGGACCGCAGCCGCTGGCCGGCAAGACGCTGGTGCTGACCGGCACGCTGCCGACGCTGTCGCGCGACGAGGCCAAGGAGCTGATCGAGGCCGCCGGCGGCAAGGTCAGCGGCTCGGTGTCGAAGAAGACCAGCTACGTGATCGCGGGCGAGGAGGCGGGCTCCAAGCTCGACAAGGCGCGCGAGCTGGGTGTCACTGTCCTCGACGAGGAAGGCCTGCAGGCGCTGCTCGCCGCGCCTCCGGATGCGATCGCGGCGGAATGAATAAAGGGACGGCGAACCGTCCCTTCGATGCACGCTGTATCGGGGCCTTCGGGCCCCGATGTCATTGGAGGCTCAACTCGCAGCGACCGTCTTCCGACGGATCACCATCGCCATGACCGCCGCCAGCAGGCAGGCCGCGCCGGCGACGTACAGCGCCGGGGCGTAGCTCAGCAGCAGGCTGCGGCTCAGCCCCGCGCCGTAGGCTGCGACTGCCGCGCCGATCTGGTGGCCCGCGAAGATCCAACCGAACACCATCCCCACCTTCGCCGCGCCGAAGCGCTCCGCCGTCAGGCGCACCGTCGGCGGCACCGTCGCGATCCAGTCCAGTCCGTAGAACACCGCGAACAGCGACAGCCCGTAGAGCGTGAACTCCGCGTTCGGCAACCACATCAGCGACAGCCCGCGCAGCGCGTAGTACCAGCACAGCAGCTTGCGGGTGTCGTAGCGGTCGCTGAGCCAGCCCGACAGGATCGTGCCGATGAAGTCGAAGATCCCCATCATCGCCAGCACCGAGGCCGCCGGCACCGCCGCCAGACCGTAGTCGCCGCACAGCGAGATGAAATGGGTCTGCACCAGGCCGTTGGTGGACAGCCCGCAGATGAAGAAGGTGCCGAAGAGCAGCCAGAAGGTCGGTTGGCTCGACGCTTCACGCAAGGCGGTGAACGGCGTGAGCCACGTGACCTTGGCGGCGGGCGCGGCCGGCGCCGCGGCAGCGGCAGGATCGGCGCCATAGGGCGCGAGGCCCACATCCGACGGCCGGTCGCGCATGAACAGCAGCACCAGGCTCATCACCGCCAGGCACAGCACGGCCAGCGGCAGCAGCGGCGCGCGCCAGCCCCAACGCTCGATCATCCAGGCGGCGATCGGCAGGCAGATCAACTGGCCGGTCGCGGCGCTCGCGGTGAGGATGCCCATGATCAGGCCCTTGCGCGTCGCGAACCAGCGGTTGGACACGATGGCGCCGAGCACCAGCGCCGTCATGCCGCTGCCCAGACCCAGCACCACGCCCCACAGCACGACCAGGTGCCACAGCTGCGTGACCAGCCCGGCCAGCAGCATGCCGCCGCCGACCAGCCCCAGGGCCACGCTGACGACGGCGCGCACGCCGAAGCGCTCCATCAGCACCGCCGCGAACGGCCCCATCAATCCGAACAGCGCGAAACGCAACGCCAGCGCCGACGAGATCTGGCTGGTGGACCAGCCGAATTCCTGCGCCAGCGGCTGCAGCATCGCGCCGGGCAGGCCCAGCGCCGCCGACATGAACAGCATCGTCAGGAAGGTCAGCCCGGCGATCACCCAGCTGAAGTGCAGACCCCGGTGGGTCATGCGTCGGGACATGGCGGCGGCAAGCATGCGGGAGGATCCTTCCAGGGGTGCCTGTTTTAATGATGGCCGCCATCGTATCGGGATTTCCGACGCCCGCCGCAGATTTGATGATGCCCCTACTCAAAATCGTGACATCGCGCCTCGGCCGGAAGTTGTAGCGGGGCTTCCTACAATGGTGCCCATCATGAAAGTCACCAAAGAGCAATCGGCCGCCAACCGCAAGGCGCTGGTCGACGCGGCATCCAAGTTGTACCGCGAGCGGGGCGTGGCCGGGGTCGGTCTGGCGGAGATCTCCCGCGAGGCCGGCTTCACGCACGGCGGCTTCTATGGGCGCTTTGCGTCGAAGGAGGAACTCGCGGCCGAAGCCTGCGATGTGGCCTTCGAAGGCTCGCTGTCGCGGCTGGGCGCGCAACTGGAGAAGCACGGCGGCGACTACCAGCCTTTCCTCAAACGCTACTTCGGCGCCGCGCATCGCGACGCGCCCGGGGCGGGATGCCCGATGGCGGCGCTGGGCGTCGACGCGGCGCGCGAGGGCGGTCTGCTGCGCGAATCGATGAGCACCGGCATCGCCGCCTACCTGCGCGAGCTGGCCGTGCACCGGCCCGACGGCACGATCGTCGACGAGCCGACCGCGGAGGATGAAGCCCGCGCGATCGGCGTGCTGTCGACGATGGTCGGCGGGATGATCCTGGCCCGGGCCTGCGCGGGCGCGGCACCGGGCCTGTCGGACAGGATCCTCAGGACGTCGCTGGAGGCGACGTCGAAGGCAGCTTGAGCACACCCACCGCCAGCGCGGTGCCGAGCAGCACGACGAGGCAACCCGCGGCCATGCTGGCGCTCAGCGTCTCGCCGAGGAAGATCCAGCCCCACAGCAGGCCGAAGACCGGGATCAGGAAGGTCACCGAGATCGTGTTGGTCGGGCCGACGCGCTTCATCAGCCGGAAGAACAGGATGTAGGCGATGCCGGTGCACAGCAGCGCCAGCAACGCCACCGCGCCCCAGGCGTGACCGCTCGGCATCGCGGCCGGACGCAGCGACCAGGCCGGCGCGGCCAGCAGCAGCGCGGCGGCGAACTGGCTGCCGGTGGCGACGGCCAGCGGGCTGGCGCCGGTGAGGTAGCGCTTGGTGGCGCTGGCGGCGACGCCGTAGCTCAGCGCGGCGATCAGGCAGGCGACGATCGCGAAGCCGCTGCCGCCGGGCTTGAACGAGGCCTTGTCCCAGGCCAGCAGCACGACACCCGCGAAGCCCAGCGCCAGGCCCAGCATCCGCGACCCGTCCAGGCGTTGCCCGAACCAGGCCCACGCGACCAGCGCGCCCCACATCGGCGTGGTGGCGTTGAGGATGCTCGACAGGCCGGCGTTGATCGACAGCGCCGCGAAGCTGAACAGCGCGAACGGGAAGGCGCTGTTCAGCAGACCGACCAGCAGCAGGCCCTTCCAGTGAGTGCGCAGGTCGCCGAGTCCTTCGCGCAGGCCCAGCAGCGGGATCAGGAACAGCGAGGCCCCGGCCACGCGCACGGCAGCCGTCGCCACCGCGCCGAACTCCGGCGCGGCCACGCGCATGAACAGGAAGGACGCGCCCCAGATGGCGGCCAGGACCAGCAGTTCGATCAGATCGCTACGCTTCACGCGGGGGCCTCTTGGTTGTTGTCGTGCTTGCCGGGACGGCGAAGGGCCGGGGTCCCGGGAGGAGTCTCTATGGGCGAGGAGCGCAGCTTAGCGGGCAGGCCTCCTTCAATTGTCAGTAGGGCTTCCTTGCGGTGGAGGCCGCCGGCGTAACCGGTGAGGCTGCCGTCAGCGCCGAGGACGCGGTGGCACGGGATCAGCACCGACACCGGGTTGCGCCCCACCGCCGCCGCGACGGCGCGCACGGCCTCCGGCCGGCCCAGGCGTGCGGCGAGCTGGCCGTAGGTCAGGGTCTCGCCCGCCGGGATGCCGAGCAGGGCCCGCCACACGGCTTGCTGGAATGCGGTGCCCGAGGGCGACATCGGGGGAAGCGCCGCGGTCCGGCCAGCGAAGTAGTCCTTCATCGCCGCGACGGTGTCGCGCAGCAGCGCGTCCTCATCGTCGCGGGGAGCAGCAAGGGCGCCGGGGTGGTACTTCTGGTCCTCGAACCACAGACCCGACAAGCCCTCGGCATTGCGCGCGATCAGCAGGCGGCCGAGCGGGGTGTCGGTCTCGGTCCAGGCAGTGTGGTGGCGGTGGTTCATCGAAACTCTCCTTGGTGGGCGGGAGGCCGGGCCTTGGTTTGGCGGGAGGTCCGCCAACTCCGGTGGGCCAAGCGCGGGCTCTCCACGAGGCAGGGGGCATCCCTCCGGGAACCCCCAGCCTCATTCCGGCCCCACAACCCTGGGTTGACTTCGGGTGGGTTTGGCAGCGGCGGACTTCGAAACGGACTTGGCAGCGGCCGACTTCGAGAGAGTCCTCGCAGCGGCGGATTTCGTTGCGGCATCCCGCCATAGTTGCAACACGGCGTAGCTGCGGTAAGGAGCGAAATGCTCGGCGGCAGCGATCAGTTCGCGCGGACGCAGCGGCTGGCCGGCGCGTTCTTCAAGGCATTGCTTCAGCACGACATCGCCCGGCAGATAGGCGTCGGGCCAGCTCCAGCCGCGCATCAACATGTAGTGCGCCGTCCACGGACCAAGGCCGGGCAGGGCGGCGAGCTCCGCGATCGCGTCCTCCACCGTGCCGCGGCCCTGGGCAAAGGCCAGCGTCGGCCATTGGCGGGCAAGGTGGATCAGCGCCTCGGCCCGGCGGCCGGGCATGCCGATCGGGGCGATGTCGTCGACCGTGGCGGCGGCCAACGTGGCCGGCGTCGGGAACACATGCGTCACGCCGGGCGGGGCGCCAGCGGCATCGGGCAACGGCTCGCCGAATCTGGCGATCAGGCGCGTGGCCAGCGTGCGTGCGGCCGCGACCGTCACCTGCTGACCGAGCACGGCGCGGATCGCGAGTTCGAATCGGTCCAGCGACCCCGGCAGGCGCAGTCCCGCGGCGGCAGGACCGAGGGTCTCGCCGAGCGCGGCGGCGATGGCCTGCGGGTCGGCATCGAGGTCGAGCCAGCGGCGCAGGCGCGGCATCAGCGGCGCGATCACCGGCCACAGCGACGCGCTCAGCGACAGGCGCACGCGCGGCCGTTCATCGCCGTCGGGGGGCAGTCGCAGCGACAGCCAGCCCAGCACGTCCGCCTGGCCCGGGCGCACCAGTCGCACGCTGCGCGACAGCGACAGGCGCTCGACATCGACCTGCTCAACACCTGGCACCGCACGGGTGGCGAGGAAGTTCAGCAGCGCCGAGCTCAGCAGCGGCGGGCGCAGGTCCAGACGCAGCTCGGCGGTCTCCAGCGCGTTGCCGGATGCGCTCGAATCGGCCTCGGCGCCGCCCTTGCGCAGCGCGCTGGGACTCAGACGGTAGTGTTCCTGGAAGGCGGCGTTGAAGCGGCGCAGGCTCGAGAAGCCTGCCGCGAGCGCGACCTCGCCGATCGGCAGCCGCGTGTCGGTCAGCAGCTGCTTGGCCAGCAGCAGCCGGCGCGTCTGCAGGTACTGGAGCGGTGCAACGCCGTGCACGGCGGTGAAGACGCGGCGCACATGGCGCTCGCTGACGCCCAGGTGCGCGGCGAGTGTGGGCAGCGAGGCTTCCTCTGGCGCGCATTCGTCGAGCCAGCGTGCTGCTTCGCGTGCCAGCACCTCGGCGGCGTCCATCGTGCTCCATGGGCGTGCGGCCGGCGCCAGTTCGGGGCGGCATTTCAGGCACGGGCGGAAGTGGGCGGCCTCGGCCAGCGAGGCGCTGGGGAAGAAGCGGCAGTTCTCTCGTCGCGGCGCGCGCACCCGGCAGATCGGGCGGCAATAGACGCCGGTCGAGGTCACGCCGACGAACCATTGACCGTCGAAGCGCGCGTCGCGCGCCAGCAGCGCGGGGTAGCAGTGATCCGGGTCGAGAAGGAAGTCCATGGCAAGGATCATAGGAGCCGGTGTCCGGCGGTTCTCGCCGTTTTCGGACATGTCCCTGTTCCCCCTGGGGGCCCACCACGAGACGTCCGGAGGGAACCGGCCAGGGCCCCCTTTTCGGAAGTCGAGGAGGGAATTTGGAGGCCGTGGCGGCCGACAAAGGAGGGACATGGAGAAAAGGGGGCCCTGGCCGGTTCCCGATCGCTCGGTACCAAGGAGCCTTGGCCGATCCCCGCGCGCTCAATCCTGGCCCGGGAATTGCCCTCTGTAGCCCGCCGTGCACCGGGTTACACGGACCTCTCATAGGCGCTGCCTACAATGCGCCCCAGTTTCGAACCACCACCAATTCCTGCAAGGAAGCACATGCAAGTTCACGCATCCATCTTCAAGGCCTATGACATCCGCGGGGTCGTGGGCACGACGCTGGACGAGACGCTCGCCGAGCATCTCGGCAAGTCCTTCGGCACCGAGGCGATCAACGCCGGTGAGAAGGCCGTTGCCGTCGGCCGCGACGGCCGCCTGTCGGGCCCGTCGCTGGTGAACGCGCTGATCCGCGGGCTGAAGTCGACCGGTCTGGACGTCGTCGACATCGGCGCCGTCACGACGCCGATGCTGTACTACGTGGCCGCGACGCGCGGCAAGCATGGCTGCAACTCCGGCATCATGGTCACGGGCAGCCACAACCCGAAGGATTACAACGGCTTCAAGATGGTCCTGAAGGGCGCCGCCGTCTACGGCGAGCAGATCCAGGGCCTGAAGCGCCGCATCGAGTCCGAGGACTACGCCACCGGCAACGGCCGCGTCGGCCAGATGGACGTCATCGCCGAGTACACCCAGCGCATCGTCAAGGATGCCAAGCTGTCGCGTCCGATGAAGGTCGTGGTCGACAGCGGCAACGGCATCCCGGGCGCGACCGCCCCGGCCATCCTGCGCGCGCTGGGCTGCGAGGTGGTGGACATCTTCTCGAAGGTGGACGGCGACTTCCCCAACCACCATCCGGATCCGTCGCGTCCCGAGAACCTCGAGGACCTCCGGCGCATCGTGCACGCGACCGACGCCGAGCTGGGCCTGGCCTTCGACGGCGACGGCGACCGCCTGGGCATCGTCACCAAGGACGGCACGATGATCATGCCGGACCGCCAGATCATGCTGATCGCGGCGGACATCCTGACGCGCCTGCCGGGCTCGGAGATCATCTTCGACGTCAAGTGCACGCAACGCCTGGCCCCGTGGATCGTCGAGCACGGCGGCAAGCCGCTGATGTGGATGACGGGCCACTCGCTGGCCAAGGCCAAGCTGAAGGAAACCGGCGCGCCGCTGGCCGGCGAGCTGTCGGGCCACATCTTCTTCGCCGAGCGCTGGTACGGCTTCGACGACGCGATGTACACCGCCGCGCGCATGCTGGAAATCCTCTCGCGCAGCGACGACCCGAGCAAAGTCCTGAACGACCTGCCCAACAGCGTCAACACGCCGGAACTGAACGTCCCCTGCAAGGAAGGCGAGCACCACGAGGTCGTCGCCAAGCTCAAGGAGATCGCCGAGTTCCCGAACGCCAAGGACATCATCACGATCGACGGCATCCGCGTGGAGTACGACGACGGCTTCGGCCTGGTGCGCGCGTCCAACACGACGCCGGTGCTGGTGCTGCGCTTCGAAGGCCACACGCAGGAAGCGCTGGAGCGCATCCAGAAGGAAGTGCTGGCCCAGCTCCAGCGCGTGAAGCCGGACATCACGTTCACGTCCGGCCATTGAGCGGCGCATCGTTGAGCGGCCCATCGTTGGCGGGCTCCTTGATCGCGGCATGGGGCATTCGCCTTTGAGTTCCGATTCGTTCAAGGAGCGCCTGGCGCGCGCGGTCTTCAGCACCGTGCTGAGGCTCGCGACGCCTGCCTACCTGGCGCGCGTGCTGCTGCGCGGGCGCGTGGAGCCGCTCTACGCGGTGCATCCGGGCGAACGCTTCGGCTTCGGCGAGGCGATCGCCCCGGGCGCGATCTGGGTGCATGCGGTCTCGCTGGGCGAGACGCGGGCGGCTGCGGCGCTGATCGAGCGACTGCGCCAGGAGCGGCCCGGCATGCGGCTGCTGCTCACGCACACGACGGCGACCGGCCGGGAGGCCGGCCGCGCGCTGCTGCGCGACGGCGACACGCAGCGCTGGCTGCCCTTCGACACGCCCGGCGCGGTGCGCCGTTTCCTGAAGCGCACGCGGCCGTCGGTCGGCGTGCTGATGGAAACCGAGATCTGGCCCAACGTGCAGCACGAGACGCGGAAGGCGGGCGTGCCGATGGTGCTCGCGAATGCGCGGCTGTCTGCGCGCAGCCTGCGTCGCGGCGAGAAGTTCAAGGCGCTGCTGGCGCCGGCGGCGCGCAGCCTGCGGCTGGCGCTGGCGCAGACGGCGGCCGATGCCGATCGGCTGCGTCAGGCCGGCGTCGTGGACGTGCGCGTCTGCGGCAACCTGAAGTTCGACCTCCAGCCCGATGACGCGCTGCTCGCGCGAAGCCGCGCGTGGCGCGCCGGGCTGAACCGGCCCGTGGTGATGCTGGCGGTGTCTCGCGAAGGCGAGGAGTCCGCGATGCTGGCCGCCTGGAAGGCGGCGTCGCAGGCGAGGGCGCAGGCGGGTTCACCGCTGCTGCTGATCGTGCCGCGGCACCCGCAGCGCTTCGACGAGATCGCCGCGATGGTGACCGAGGCCGGCCTCACGCTCGCGCGCCGCAGCGCCTTCGGCACCAGCGACATCGCCACGCCGCCGCTGAGCGCGGGCGTGGCGGACGTGTGGCTGGGCGACTCGATGCGCGAGATGGCGCTGTACTACGGCCTGGCCGACGTCGCGCTGCTCGGCGGCAGCTTCGAGAAGCTCGGCGGACAGAACCTGATCGAGACGGCCGCCTGCGGCGTGCCGCTGTTCATGGGACCGCACACCTTCAACTTCGCCGAGGCGGCGGAGCTGTCGCTGCAGGCAGGCGCCGCGCGGCGCGTCGAGACCCTGCCGCGGGGCGTGGCAGAGGCGCTCGCGTTGCTCACGAGGCCGGATGAGCGCGATGCCATGGCTGCGTCGGCCACGGCCTTCGCTGCCGCGCATCGCGGCGCGGCGGCGCGGATGGCGGCGCCGATCCTGGACCTTCTGGCGCGCTAGGCGTCGCCAGTCCTGAAGGCCCGCGAACGGGCGCCTCGGCGCGGTTCAGGACGGGATCTCGCCCAGCGGCCGTGGCCTCAGAGTTCCTCGACGGCGTGGACCGAGAGCCACTCCTCGAAGTTCTTCTTGGCGAGACTCGTCAGGATGCCTTGGAACAGCGTCTTGTCGCCCAGATAGAGGCTGTGACGGATCACGGTGAAAGGATTCATCCGGTTCTCGGAACTGTCTTCGAAGTGGACCTGGTATCGCTTGACGATGCCGATGTTCTCGCGCAGGTACTGGTTGAACTCCGAGCGTGAAATGGACGGCTGCGCCGTCACGATCTCCTGAACGAAGCCATCCACCTTCTGCGGCACGAAGTCGAAGGTGGGGAAGAAATGGCTGGCGATCTTCAGGAAATTGAAGGCGTTGAGCTTCGCGCTGCGACGCTCGGTCGCCGGGGACTCGGGAGGCTCGGTACGCGGCGCTTCACCTGGCGCCGCACCATTGACGCCTTGCGGAACCGACGTTTCCGCTGGCTCGGCCGGCTCGTCCTCTTCCTTTTGAAGCTCCTCTTCGGTGGAGTCCCGAATCTGCCGGAACTCGCGGTCGGCCAGCTCGAAGAGCGCGGCCAGCGTGTTGATCCGGCGCTTCAGATGGTTGGGAATGGACTTCTTGTACTTGATCTTGTGATCCAGCACGCTCCAGGAGTCCTGCACGATCGTCCGTACCTGCACTTCGAACTGAAGGTCCGCATAGGCCCGGTACTCGGGCAACTCGAGCCGCGGGTTCTTCAGCTTGAGATCGAAATGCAGACCCTTGTAGCCGAACGAGGCCTCCGTGTTCTCGATGGTCGAGATCTTGTCGGTGACTTCGACCACCTCGAACTCGCTCTGGAGAATCGCGCCGATCTTCTCGATGTCGTCCTCATAGAGGCAGACGATGCGCAGGCCCACCAGGTCACTGACGTGGTTCCTGATCTCGTACGCCGTCGACCCGGCTTCCAGGGCTTGACGGTATTTGAGATTGAATTTCTTGATGCACTCCTCGCGGTCCTTCAGCCGCGACTCGATCTTGGAGAAGGGCACCGAGCCGAGTTGTGGGAGCAGGTCCGTGAGGAGGCTGACCAGCGACCTGCTGGCGTTCTCCAGCATCGCCGAATTGGCGTCGTAGAAGACACGGAACTGTGCCTTCTCGCCCTCGAAGTCCAGACTCGCCATGGTTCTCCTCTCCATTGTGATCGCCGGCTTCCAACCGGCGACCGTCTCATCGATCGACTCGCCAGGGCGCAGCGGCCCTGCGACACCTGTACAGCGCTCAGTCCGGAAACGGGTGCGCTCGTGCTCCTGCCCATCATCGCACCGTGCGCCGGCCACAGTCGTCGGCAGCGCGGAGGCCTGGTCCAGGGAAACTCTGCACAACTCCCCGCAGCCGCCGCGGCGAGTCATGCAACGCCGGCCTGGCAAGACCTGACACGCTTGCCCTGACGCAAATCCTCACGCTATCCTGTTCCGCGACCTGGGCGTGAGGGAGCATCAATGCAACATCTGATGAAGGCCGCCTTGGTGGCCCTGCTGTGGCTGGCGGCGGCCATGTTGTCGCGGTCCATGGCCCATGCCGCGACGCAGACCACGCTGGTCTGGCTGAGCAGCGGCATCACGTTCGCCGCTCTGCTGGTCAGCGCCCGCTGGGCCTGGCCGGCGCTTCTGGCGGGCGCCGGGGTGGCCGCGACCGTGTGGGGCCTTGTGGATCACCGGCTCGGGGTCGGCCCGGCATTGGCGTTCGCCGGCATCGAGGTGTCGAGCATGGCGCTGGGCGCCTGGATCGCGACGCTCGGCCGACAGGATTCGCAGACGCCTCGCGGGGCGGCGCTCTTGATGGCCGGCGCCGTGGCGGCGTCGCTGATCGGGGCCACGCTGGCGACCTTGCTGTGGGGCTGGCAACGTCCGGACGCAGACCTCGGCGTCGAGTGGCGCGCGTGGGCGCTGTCGACGATCGTCGGCCTGCTGCTGGTCGCGCCGCTGGTCACCGCCTTCCAGGGCTTCCGCATCAGACGATCGGGCGGCCTGCCGATGGCGCCGTTCCTCGGCGGGGCGGTGGCATTCGCCGGCTTCATCATCGCCGTGCTGCTGGTGTTCTCGGACCAGGCCGCGCAGCGTTGGGGCGGCGTCGCGGCGACCTTGGCCTACGTGCCGATGCCTTTCCTGCTGGTGGCGTCGCTGATGTGGGGCGCTCGCGGCGGCACGCTGGCCACCTTGCTCGGCGCCTTGCTGATCATCGGACGCACGGCGCAGGGCGACGGGCCGTTCGCGTTCCATGAAGGCTTCCGCGGCGAGGCCGTCGTCGAGGTGCAGGGCTTCGTGATGGTGTGGGCGGCCGTGCTGCTGGTGACCCGCGCGCTGGCCGAGGGGCGTCGCGCCGCGCTTGCCCGCGCGGACGAGTGGCACCTGCGCTACGAGCGCACGCTGCGGGCCGTGGGCGTGGCCAGCGTCGAGTACGACGCCACCACCGGCCGGGCCACCTGGGGGGCGGGTGCCGACCAGGTCCTGGGCCGCGCGGCGTCGGCCGCCGTCACTATCCAGGACTGGCTCGACTTGATCGACCCCGCGGAACGCGGCCTGGTGGAAGCCACCTGGCAGGCGGTGGCGCAGGGCGTGCGCGCCTCCAGCGAGCAGGCCTACACGCTGCGCCTGCCGGGCGGACAGGTGCAGCGCGTGCGCGAGCGGCTGGCCGCGGTGCACGGCGGCGACGGTCGGGTCGAGCTGGTCGTGGCCCTGCTGAGTCTGGCGGCCGGGGAGAAGACCCATGGCTGAGCCGGCCGTTTTCCTGATCCATGGCCTCGGCGGCACGCAGTACGACCTGGGCTCGATGCACAAGCGCCTGAAGAACGCGGGCTTCGTCACCTACTCGATCACGCTGCCGGGCCACGGCGGCCAGCCGTCCGACCTGCTCGGCGTGCGCGCCGAGGACTGGCTGGAGGCGGTCCGGGCCAAGTACCGCGAGATCGTCGACCAGCACGAGGTGCTGCATGTGATGGGCATGTGCATGGGCTCGCTGCTGGCCATCGAGACCTGCAAGCGCGAACGGCACGACAAGGGACGTCTGGTCGCGCTGGCGCCACCGGTCTTCATCGATGGCTGGTCCACGCCCTGGTATCGCGGGCTGCGCCACCTGCTGTACCTGGTGCCGGGCGTGACGGACCGGATGCGCGTGGATGAGGAAGATCCGTACGGCATCAAGAACGATCAGCTGCGCGCCATCGTGCGCGCCAAGTTCGAGCGCGGCGATGCCTTCGCCTACAGCTGGGTCCCGCTGGCCTGCATCCGCGAGGTGGATCGCCTGCGCCGCTTCGTGAGGAAGGACCTGACCCGCATTCCCTGTCCCACGCTGGTGATCCATGCGCGCGAGGATGAATTGACCAGCGTCCGCTCCGCCAATTTTCTCGTCGAGCACATCGGCGCCGGCAAGCGCGCCGGCCAGGCGCGCATGGTGATTCTGGAGAACAGCTATCACCTGATCTGCGTGGACAACGACAAGGAGATCGTCGCCCAGCGCACCCTGGAATTCTTCGGCGCCAGCGACGCTGGCCTGGGCGTGAGCCGCGACGATCCGCGCATGAGCCGCGAGGCGATCGACGCGCTGTTGGCCGCCGCCCGCGCGGACCTGGAGCGCGCCGACTTCGCCGCCCTGTACGAGCGCGGCATCCCCGACTTCACCTGGTACCAGCCGGGCCACAACCGCAGCACCGGCATCTTCCGCGGCGTCAAGGGCCTGGCGCGCTTGCAGGCTTGGGCGGGCGAGGGGCTGACGTTCACCGCTTTCGGCACGCCGGTGCTCAATGCCGGCATGGCGGTGCTGCCGACGACGCTGAAGACCGGTTCACTGGCCTCCCAGGGCGTGCTGGCGATCAGCCTGCATCAAGGGCGGCTGATCGAGGCACGATGGTTCCCGGACGAGCCCGCGCTGGAGGACGAGCACTTCGGCGGCGAGCCCGTGCCCGATGGCCCCAGCCCGGCCGAAGCGGCCTTCGAGGCCGCGGCCGCGCTGTCCCGGACGCTCGCCAGGGCGCCCGATGAGGCCAGTCTGCTGCGGTTGTATGCGCTGTACAAGCAGGGGAGCCTCGGCGACGCCACCGGCGAGCGGCCGGGCGTCCTGGACGTGGTGGGGCGTGCGAAGTACGACGCCTGGGCGAGCCTACGAGGTCGGCCGCGCGAGCAGGCCATGAGCGAGTACGTCGCGCTGGTGCAGGAGCTCAAGGCCGCCGATGCCCCGGCCGTCGCGGCCTGAGGCCGAAAGGCCTGGAAGGGCCGAAAGCGCCGAAAGCGCCGAATGGGCCGAAAGTGCAGAATGGGCCGGCGCCGGCCTGTGTGTGCCGGTGCACAGACGGCGCGGGCGGATGCCCGCAACCTGATCTCCCATGGTGATGCGTCAGCGTCAGGAGACAGAGTGAAGCCAGCCGCGTTCTACGACCTGAGTTCCGGATCCATCCGCTTCTGGGTGCTCGTTGGCGAGCAATTCATCGGCGCCTCCGTCCGGCGCGAGACGCTGCACTATCGCTACAGCCCCAACGGCACGAACGACGATCCGCTGCAGACCTTTCAGGCCCACACGGATGAACTCGAAGGGATCGTCCGACGCCGCATCGCCGGCGGCTCTCGCGAGCCCATCATGCTGCGCGATCACGACCTGAAGGTCGAATAGCCACTCGCGGGCCACTCGCGGGCCACTCGCGATGGCGCGTCGCGACAGGGCCTCGCGACCGCACCTCGCGACGGGGGCTACTGGTTGCTGGTCGACCGGACCTCGCCGAGCGTCGTGACCCCTTGCAGGACTTTCGCGATCCCGTCCTGTCTCAGCGTCGTCATGCCTTCGGACATGGCCAGATGCATGAGCTCTTCCGCGCGCCCGCCGGTCTGGATGAGGCGGCGGATGGGCCGGGTGACGGTCAGCAGCTCATGCAGGCCCGCGCGGCCCTTGAAGCCGGTGTGGTCGCACTTGTCGCAGCCGGGCGAGTGGTACTGAAGCAGGTTGGGCTGGCCGTACAGGCCCTTCCACTCGGCGAGGACCTTCTCGCGGTCCGGCCGGTTCTCGGCCGAGAACACATGCAGGTAGTCGTCGAGCAGCTCGTTGAGCGTCGTGTCCGACATCGGTTCGGACTTGCGGCATGACGGGCAGATGCGCCGCACCAGCCGTTGCGCCAGCACCGCCAGCAGCGAGTCGGCGAAGTTGAACGGATCCATGCCCATGTCGAGCAGCCGCGTGACCGTCTCCGGCGCGCTGTTGGTGTGCAGCGTGGAGAGCACCAGGTGACCCGTCAGCGAGGCCTCGACCGCGATCTCCGCGGTTTCCTCGTCGCGGATCTCGCCCACCATGATCACGTCCGGGTCCGCGCGCAGGAAGGCGCGCAGCGCCTTGGCGAAGGTCCAGTCGATCTTCGGATTGACCTGCACCTGCCGCAGCCCCGCCTGCGTGATTTCGACCGGGTCCTCGGCCGTCCAGATCTTGCGTTCCGGCGTGTTGATGTTGGCCAGCACCGAGTGCAGCGTCGTCGTCTTGCCCGACCCCGTCGGGCCGACGCACAGCACCATGCCGTACGGCCGCTCCGAGGCCGCCTTCAGCTCGCGCAGGTTGCGCTCCGAGAACCCCAGCTTCTCCATCGGGATCGGCTTGGCCGACGCCAGGATCCGCATCACCACGTCCTCGAGGCTGTTGTTGGTCGGGATGGTCGCGACCCGCAGCTCGATCTTGTGGCGTTCGGAGAACTTGGCGAAGTTGATCTTGCCGTCCTGCGGCTTGCGGCGCTCGGAGATGTCGAGGTCGCACATGATCTTGATCCGCGCGATCAGCGCGCTGCGATAGGTGTGCGGCAGCTCCAGGTGGGGCTGCAGCACGCCGTCCTTGCGGAAGCGGATCTTGACCTTCTCCTTGCCGGGATAGGTCTCGATGTGGATGTCCGACACGTTCTGGTTGTGCGCGTCGATGATCATCGTGTTGATCAGCCGCACCAGCGAGTTGTCGCTCTGCTCGATCTGCCGGTCCTTCTCCTCCTCGCGCGCCGTCTCGCGGGCGGACTGCTCCTGGCCCTCGCGCTCGAGCGTCTCGATCAGCTTGTCGGAGCTGTCGAGCTCGAAGTCCATCGTCAGCGCGGGCAGGGCACCGCCGATGGCGGAGACCGGCTGGTTGCCGAAGCGCTCATAGGCGCCGGGGATCGCGAAGGTCAGCGAGCCCAGGCGCGCCAGCGCCGGCACGACCTTGAGCTGGGTGATGAACTCGACCTCGTCGATGCAGTCGCGCCGCGTGGGATCTTCCATCGCCACGATCAGGCGCCCGTCGCGCAGCACCAGCGGCAGCACCTCCAGCCGCTTGGCGACGGAGAAGGGGAGCTTGCGCACCGAGTCCGGCTCGATCGCGAAGTTGTCCGCGTCGACCAGCGGATAACCCATCTTGCGGGCCAGCGCCGATTGCAGCTGGGCGCGCGTGACGATGCCCTTGCGCACCAGCAGCTCGCCCAGCGGGACCGAGCGGTCCTGCTTCTGCTGCGCGAGCGCCTCGTCCAGCTGCGCCTGCGTGATCAGGTCCAGCGCCAGCAGCGCCTCGCCGATGCGCACCATCGGCATCTTGGCCTGCTGCTCGATGGCCTGCATCAACTGCTCGGCGCTGACGATGTGCTGCGCCACCAGGATGTCGCCGACGCGGCGGTCGCGCAGTTCGCGCTGCTCGTCGGCGGCGGCGTCGACCTGCTCCTGCGTCACCACCAGCTGGCGCACCAGCAGGTCGCCGATGCGCTCGCCGACCTCGAAGCTGACCAGGACCTCGCGCGGCACGAACATGCAGCGCACCCAGTCGCTGGTCTCGCTGACCGGCGGGAAGAGGAACACGCCGAGCTCGGTCTCGTGGTGGCCGATGGTCGTGCCCTTCTGTTCCTCGCCGCCCTGGTAGACCAGCTTGAATTCGCTGCGCGGGCGCTGGTCCAGCGAGGTCGCGTCATCCGCCGTGGACGGGTCGCGCGGCGGGACCTCGATCGCATGCAGCAGCTTGAGCGCCTTGAACTGCGAGAACTTCAGCGGCATCGCGTTGCGCGCCGGCGGCACGACGACCTGGGCCAGCCGTTCCGACGGCACCATCAGGATCACCTTGCCGACCGTGCGACTGCCGTTCAGGCCGAGGATCTCGCAGGCCTGCGGCTCACGCTGCGGGCGCGGGCGCGGATAGGCGGCGAAGGGCGGGGTGGGCCACTCGAACTGCGGTGCCGCTTCGGCCGGCGCGCTGCCTGGCTGGGCTGTGGGCCATTGAAGCGGCACGGACGGGTCGGTCATCGGTCGGTCTCCGCGGGGAATTTGTATCTGGACATTCTTGAAGCGGGAGATTAACCCGTTTGAAGAGTGGTCACTACCCAGATAAGCAGGTGGCATGCCTGACTGCGGCATCAGGCGAACCGTCCGCGGGCGGGCGGGGGCCAGGTCTCGCGTCTAGACTCGTTGCCATGAAGAACCTTCTGGTCACGGGCTTCGACCCGTTCGGCGGCGAGGACGTCAACCCGTCCTGGGAACTGGCGCGATCGCTCAACGGCGAGGTGATCGCCGGTGCCCGTGTCGTGGCCGTGCAGTTGCCTTGCGTGTTCGGAGAGGCCCTGCACCGGCTGGACGAGGCCCTGCAGCGCGTGCGGCCCGCGATGGTGCTGGCGATCGGCCAGGCGGGCGGGCGCTGCGACCTGTCGCTGGAGCGGATTGCGATCAACGTGGACGACGCGCGGATCCCGGACAACGCCGGCGCGCAACCGGTCGACGAGCCTGTCGTGGCCGACGGCCCGGCGGCGTATTTCTCGACGCTGCCGATCAAGGCGATCGTCGCCGGACTGCGGGCGGCGGGGTTCCCGGCGTCCGTGTCGCAGACGGCGGGCACCTTCGTCTGCAATCACCTGTTCTACGGCTTGCAGCACCGGCTGGACGGCCAGGGCGTGCGCAGCGGGTTCATGCACATCCCCTACCTGCCGGAGCAGGCCGCGCGCCATCCCGGCGCGCCCAGCCTGCCGTTGCCGACGCTCGTGGCGGCGACCCGGCTGGCGATGGAACTGGCCGTCACCGCCGAGGAGATCCGGGCCGGGGGCGGGCAGCTCGACTGAGCGCCAGGGCGCGGCGCAGCGATCGTCTGGTGGTTCTCGGTGAGGCGTTCACGCGCTTGACCGATGTCAATGAACGCCCACCAGGCGCAGAGCGAGGGGACACGATGGCCCAACTGAGGGGGCAGGCGGGGCGGGGCGGTCGATCCGGTGGATCCGGTCGATGGCCGCGTCCGTCGCCTGTCACCTTCGCGGGCACCGACCCGCTCATCGGAGTCCGCCATGTCCATTCGCCAGATCGTCCTCGCTGCGCTGACGGCCGCGCTGTCCGCGGGTCCTTCGGGGGGCGCCCGCGCCGCCGACGGCCGGGCCAGGGGCCAGTGCCTGGATCTGGCCCAGGCGGGCCAGCACGTGTGCGCGGGGCCCTCGGCCGACGAGCACACGCCCGGCGAATGGGCGTACGTCGCGAAGGGCGTCCGGTGAAGCGCGGCACCACCCTGTGGCCGGTCGCGGTCGGCATCGGCTGGCGCCAGCCCCATTACCGGGAGGTGATGGCGCACAGCGCGCTCGATCTCGACTTCCTGGAGGTGCACACCGAGAACTTCCTCGCGCCCGGCGGTGCCGGACGTCAGCTCCTGCTGGACGCCGCGCGCCGGTGCCCGGTCAGCCTGCACGGGGTGGGACTGGGCCTGGGTTCGGCGGTCGGCGTCGACTACCGGCACCTCCAACGCGTGCGTGCGCTGATCGAGGCGATCAAGCCCGCGGTGGTGTCGGAACACGCCGGCTTCACCCGCGTGCGGCATCGTCACGGGATCGTGCATGCGCACCAGCCGCTGCCGATTCCCCTCAGCCCGCGCGGCCTGTCGCGGCTGGTGTCGCAGGTGGACGCGGTGCAGCAGGGCCTGGGTCGCCAGATCCTGATCGAGAACCTTGGCGCCCATCTGGCCTGGGACGAGGACGTGATCAGCGAGCCCGACTTCCTCAACGCGCTGGCCGAGCGCACCGGATGCGGGCTGCTGCTCGACCTGAACAGCGTGTTCGTCCATGCGCTCAATCGCGGCCTGGACGACGAGGCCGCGTTGCGGGCTGGCCTGGGCTGGCTCGACGGCGTGGAGCCGGCCGCCGTCGGCCAGTACCACGTGTCGGGCCATTCGCGGGTGGACGGCCTGGTCTTCGCCGACCACGGCAGCGCGGTCGGGGAGGCGGTGTGGTCGCTGTACCGCCATGCGCTGATCCACATCGGCGCCCGGCCGACCCTGATCGAATGGGACAACGCGCTGCCGCCGCTCACGGCCCTGTGCGAGGAAGTGGCCCGGGCCCGTCGGGAGCAGGCCGCGCTGGACCGGGAGCTGATCGCGCCGCCGCCGCCGCGGCCGTCCTCGCGTCACGAGCGTGTGCGGCCGACGTCGCGCACGGCGGAGCGTGGCACGGCGCCGATGCTGTCGACGGCGGTGTGCCAGCCGCCCCCTCGGGAGCGGCAGGGCCTGCCGGACCTACACGACCTTCCCGACCTGCCGGATCTACCGGATCTACTCGATCTGCAGGCCTGCCTGGTGACCGCGCTGCTGGCGGGACCGGGCGCCGACATCGCCCTGCTGGCGCCTCCCGGGCTGCGCGCCCTGGCCGGCATCGCCGGCGGACTGCCCAGGGCGCTGCGGGCGTACCAGGCGCATCTCAGCGCCCAGGCCGAGCGCGCGTTGGCGGTGGTCTATCCGCGCCTGCGCGAGCGCGTGGAGGCCGATGAGCCCGGGAGCTTCGCCTCGCTGGCCTGGGCCTGCTGGCGCCGTCACCCGCCCGCCGACGGCGATCTGGGTGAATGGGGCGAGGCGCTTGTCGGCCTGCTGGCCGGCGCCGAGGCCGAAGGCCTGCCGCCGCTGTGGACGGCGCTGGCCCGGATCGAATGGGAACTGCACCGCGTGGCGCGCATCGCGGATCCGCAGGCGGACCTGGACTCGCTCGCGCTGCTGGGACGCCTGCCGGCCGGCGCGGTGCGGCTGGTGCTCGCGGACCATGTCGCGCTGCATGGCTGCGACGCGCCCGGCCCGCGGGCCTTGCTCGAACTCGCCAGCGAGTCCTTCGGCAGCGGACCGCGCCACGCGCTGATGGTGTGGCGGGACGGTTGGGGCGGTCAGTCGATCGCGCTGGACGGCGTGACCACGCGCTGGTTCGAATCGCTGCGTGCCGGGCTGGATCTGGAGCGCGCCTTGCACGAGGTGGGCGCGGCCTTCGACTTCAGCGCCTGGCTCTCGACGGCGGTCACGCGCGGCTGGCTGGCCCGCGTCGAGACCGTCGAGATGGCCGTCACTCCCTGGGGCGGAAGGTGATGATCATCACCCGCGGCACGGTGCCGTCGGTGTCGGTGGGCAGCTTCTCCGTCTTGTCGAGCGCGCGCAGCACGGCACTGTCGAAGTCCGGCAGCCCGCTCGACTGGACGATCTTGCGCGCGACGATCGTGCCGTCCGGACCCGCACGCACTTCAACCTCCGCCTCGGGGTTGGATGCGCCGCCCGGATCGTTGTAGATGATGTTCGGACGCACGCGGGCCTTGATCCGCCCTGCGTAGTTCGCCGACGGTCCGGAGCTTCTCGCCGCCGTGCCGGTCGAGGTCGGCGCGCCCGTCCCGCCGGCCATGCCCTGGATGCGGCGCAGGTTCTCCTGGCGTTGCGCCTCGGCCTTGGCTTCAGACTCCTTGCGGGCCTTCTCGGCCTTGGCCTTGTCGGCGGCCTTGGTCTCGTCCTTCTTGGCCTCGTCCTTCTTCGCCTGTTCTTCCTTGGCCTTGCGGTCGCGTTCCTTCTGGTCCGCTTCGTCCTTCCTGCGCTGTTCCTGCTTGCGCTTGTCCTCGGCCTCGCGCTGCTCCTGCTCTTCCTTGAGCTTGCGTTCCTTGGCCTTGGCGACCGCGATGTCCGCGTCGCGCTGGGCCTGGACCTCCTGCGGGGTCGGTTGTTGCGGCTTCGGAGGTTCGGGCTGGGGTTTCGGCGGTTCGGGCTGCTTCTCGGTCGGCAGCTGCTCCTTGGGCGCGGCGGCCTGCGGGACGGCGGACCACAGCTCCGCGTCCATCGCCGGCACCGGCGCCGAACGCCAGCTCACGCCGAAGCTCAGGGCCGCCACCAGCAGGATGTGCGCGACGATCGCGAAGCTGAAGCCGCGGCCCAGCCCGGGCGCGGGCGGCGGACGCAGGGGGTCGCGGTCCGGGTGGAATCGGGAGACCAGGGTGCTCATCGCGTGCGATCGTTGTCCGGTCTCAGCGGTCGGCCGCGGCGCCGTTCTTCACGGACAGGCCCACGCGCTGGATGCCCGCGCGCTGCAGCACGTCCATCGTCTTGACGACGGCCTCGTACTTCACGTTGCGGTCGGCGGAGATCACGACCGGCGTGGCCGCGTCGCCCTTCTGCGCGTCCTTGACGCGCGCGGCCAGCGCCTTGAGCGGCACCGGCGACGGATCCTGGTCGCCGTCGAGCTTGATCTTGAGCTGCTCGTCGGTACCGACGATCACCTGGATCACGTGCTGCGGCTGCGTGCGGCTGGAGCCGACGCTGGGCAGGTCGACGACGCCGGTGGTGATGAGGGGCGCGCTGACCATGAAGATGATCAGCAGCACCAGCATGACGTCGATGAACGGGACCATGTTGATCTCGTTCATCGTGCGGCGGCGCGAACCGCCGCGGGAGGACATCGCGGGCATGGGCCGGGTCTCCGGATCAGCGCTGCGCGGCCGGCGCGGGCTGGCCGGCGTTGCGTTGCAGGATGTTGGAGAACTCCTCGATGAAGGTCTCCAGCGTGATCGCGTTGCGGTCGATCTGGCGCGCGAAACGGTTGTAGGCCAGCACCGCCGGGATCGCGGCGAACAGGCCGATCGCCGTCGCCACCAGGGCCTCGGCGATGCCGGGCGCGACGGTGGCCAGCGTCACCTGCGTCAGGTTGGACAGGCCGACGAAGGCGTGCATGATCCCCCAGATGGTCCCGAACAGGCCCACGTACGGCGACACCGAACCCACCGAGGCCAGGAAGGACAGGTGCGATTCCATCGCGTCGAGCTCGCGCTGGAAGCTGGCGCGCATCGCGCGGCGGGCGCCGTCCAGCAACTGGCCGGAGTCGACCACGCGCTTCTCGCGCAGCTTCAGGAACTCGCGCATGCCGGAGGCGAAGATGCGCTCCAGCGGTGCGCCGTCCTGGCGGTTGGAGACGTTGTTGTAGAGGTCGTTGAGGTTCTTGCCCGACCAGAACTCCTGCTCGAAGCCCTCGTTGCGCGAGCGGATGCGGCCCAGCGAGATGAGCTTGCTGAAGATCACGCTCCAGCTGGCCAGCGAGACCAGCAGCAGCGCGGCGATCACCAGCTGCACCGTGAGGCTGGCATGGGCGATCAGGGAAACGATGGAGAGGTCTTGGTTCATGAGGTCGACGGGCGGTGGTCGGGGATCAGGGGCGGATCGGCGGCGGATCGAGGACGGGATCGAGGACGAATTGTGACAAGACTGGCGGGGTCCTCGGCAAACGGCGGACCAGCCACATGCAAAGAAGCGTGTCAGCGGCGTCAGCGATGGGCGGGCGAGACCGACCCCGCGGCCCCCGGCGTCGGCTGCAGCGCTTGCAGGATGCGTGCCGGGATGCGCGCCGGTTTCAGGCTGATCGCATCGACGCAGCCGATGCGGATGCGTCCCTGCGTCAGCAGCTGCTCGCCGCGCCAGACCTGCTGGTCGATGACCAGGCTGGCGCGGCCGACCTCGGCCGGCACGACGCTGACGCGCAGCCAGTCGTCCAGCCGCGCCGGCGCCAGGTAGCGCAGCGCGGTGTCGCTGACGACGAACATCAGGCCCTCGTCGCGGCGCATCGTCTCCTGCTCGAAGCCCAGGCCGCGCAGCCATTCGGTGCGGGCGCGTTCCATGAACTTCAGGTAGTTGGCGTAGAAGACGACGCCGCCGGCGTCGGTGTCTTCCCAGTAGACGCGCAGTTCGTGCTGGTGGACGGGCAGGGCGGGCGACGGGCCGGCGACGGTCAGCGGACCGCCGAGCAGCGCCGGGACGGTGGCGGCGCCCGGGTCGGCGCCGGCGCCGGATTGGGCGTCGGAGGAGAAGTCTGAGGAAGGGTCGGGCGCGGTCATGCGGCGCGGGCTTTCAGTTGGTCGAGGCGGGCGCGGACGCGGTCGAGCGCCTCGCGGAGGTCGTCCATGCTGCTGGCGAAGGACAGGCGCAGGAAACGTTCGCCGAAGGCCGGGCCGAAGTCGCGACCGGGCGTCAGCGCGACCTGGGCGTGTTCCATCAGGTCCATGCACAGGTCCCAGCTGCCGAGGCCGGTGCCCGAGGCGTCGGCCCAGGCGTAGAACGCGCCGTCGGGCACGACCGGCACGGGCAGGCCCATCGCCTCGAGCGCGGGCACGACGACGTCGCGACGGCGGCGCAGTTCTTCGCGGCGGCGTTCGTACTCGGTGATCGAGTCGGGTTCGAAGCAGGCCAGCGCGGCGTGCTGGGCGATCGTCGACGGACAGATGTAGAGGTTCTGCGCGAGCTTCTCGACCGCGCCGACCATTGCCGTCGGCAGCACCAGCCAGCCGAGCCGCCAGCCGGTCATGCCGAAGTACTTGGAGAAGCTGTTGATCGACACGACGTCGTCGCCGAGCGTCAGCGCGCTGCGCGCATAGCGGTCGTCGTAGCCGAGCGGCTGGTAGATCTCGTCGACGACGGTGACGCCGCCGCGCTCGCGCACGAAGGCGTGGATGCGGGCGAGTTCGTCCGGCGCGATCGAGGTGCCCGTCGGGTTGCTCGGCGAGGCGAGCAGCACGCCGCGGCTGTGCTCGTTCCAGTGCGCGCGCAGCCGCTCGAGGCTGAGCTGGAAGCGCTCTCCCGCGGTCGACGGGATCAGCACCGGCGTCGCGTCGACGGCGGCGACGAAGTGCCGGTTGCACGGATAGCTGGGGTCCGGCATCAGGACCTCGTCGCCGGCCTGGAACAGCGCGAGGCAGGCGAGCTGCAACGCGGCGGACGCGCCCGCGGTGATGACGATGCGATCGGGATCGAGGGTCAGCTGTTGCGTCTGGCCGTACCAGTCGGCGATGCGCTGACGCAGCGCGCGCAGGCCGTTGGCCTGCGTGTAGGGGATGCGGCCCTCGGCGGTGAAGCGCGCGGCGGCCTCGCGGACGCCGGGGCTGGCGCCGAAGTCAGGTTCGCCGATGTTCAGGTAGATCATGCGCCGGCCGCCCCGGGCCGGATCACAGATCGCCGAGCGGGCGATCTCGTCGGCCCGCTTGGCGCACTCCATGACATAGAACGGGTCGATGTTCCCGACACGATTCGAAAGTCTCATGCGCGCCATCATAGGGTGAGACGCGGCGAGGTCCGCGTCGGGATCGCAGACGCCCGATCGATGGGGATTGATGCGGTCTTGGCGCGATCCTGAGACGACGCGGAGGCCGCCGTGAGGGCCTGTTGAAGCGGGCTTGACGCCAGCTTGAAGTGCCTGACAAGCGGATACCGATGAGGCGGAAAACATGTCAACGACGGGACTTGGGACCCCGTTGGCAAGGGCATCGCAGTCAACCCCCTTCATGCCCATGCACCACTCGTTCCGTCTTGCCGCGCCTGCCGCGGCTGTCCTCGCGGTGCTCCTCGCCGGTTGCGTCGCGCCCACGCACACGAGCGTCCATGCCGATGAGTCCTACCGCGCGCCGTCCAGCTGGGCGCCGCTGCCGCCACCGCCACCGCCCGCGCCGGTCGTCAGCGTCTACGTCGAGCCGCCGCTGGTGCAACCCGAGCCCGTCTTCGTCGACGTCGCGCCGCCACCGATGCTGGTGGAGGTCCCGCCGCCGCAGCCCTATCCGGGCGCCGTGTGGACCGGCGGCTACTGGGGCTGGCAAGGCCGCTGGGTCTGGTGCACGGGGCGGTGGTCTTCGCCGCCGCGGCCGGACTATGTCTGGGTGCATCCCTATTACGAGCATCGCGACGGCGCGGTCGTGTTCGTCTCCGGCTACTGGGCGGCGCATGGCGTGGGCTTCGTCCCGCCGCCGCCGGGACTGCACCTCTCGGTCCAGATCGCGATCGGCGGCGGTGCCCGGCCGATGGGGCCGATGGGCGTCTTCGTGCCGCCGCCGCCGGGATCGCGTCCGGGCCTGATCGTTCCGGCGCCGCTCGGCACGCCGCCCGCCGTGGTGGTCAGCGCGCCCCCGATCACCAACGTCGGCATGCGCATCCAGCACAACACGCAGATCAACCACACGGTCATCAACAACACGGTGGTCAACAACACGACGAATGTGAACAACGTTCGCAACGAGACGAACATCACCAACGTGACCATCGTGGCGCCGGCCAGCTCGACGGCGAGCGGCAAGCCCTTCCAGGGCGAGGTGCCGGCCGCCGCGCATCTGGCGGCGGCCCTGCCGGCGGTCGTGCACGCGCCGGCGCCGGTGCCGCAGCAGCAGCCTCAGCAAGCGCAGCATCAACAGCCGCAACCGCAACCGCAACCGCAACCGCAACCGCAACCGCAACCGGGAGTGCAAGCGCAGCAGCAACAGCAACTGCATCAGCAGCAACTGAATCAGCAGCAGCCGGCGAACCATGCGGCGCCGATGCCGTCATTCAACAATCCTCCTCCATCGCCGCAGCCGTCGCGCGCGATGCAGGAGCCGGTCAATGCGCCCCCTGAGCGTGACCGGGCGCTTGAGCAGGCGCGTCCGCGCGACGGCGTGCGGGAGCAGGAGGTCCAGCGCGAGCGCGAAGACGCTCGTGCCCATGACGCGGCGCGCGAACGCGAAGCCGCGCGGCAGCGCGCACTGGAGACGGAGGCCGCGCGACAGCGCGCACCGGGAGCTGAGGCCGCGCGTCCCGCGGCGAGCACGCCACCCCCACGCCAGGCCGCGCATGCCGATGATCGCCGTGAGGACGCCCGGGCGCGCGATCACGACCGGGCGCGCGCGAAGGACAAGGAGAAGGACAAGCAGCGGGAGATCGAGAAGCAGCGCGAGATCGAGAAGGAGAAGGAACGCGAGCGCTGAGCGTCCAGTCTTTCAGCTCCACGGGGTCCGGTGGAGGCGCGCCGTCGCCGACGACAATGGCGGCGTGCCCTTGACGGACCCGTCGAATGAACGGCTCGATCCTGCTCATCCTGCTGTTGACCGTGTGCGTCGCCGCCTTGCTGTGGCGGCTGCATCTCGAGCGCACGGTGCACGCCCGCGCCCGCACCCGTGACGAGCGCGTGGTGCGCGTGCTCACCAGCGTCCTGCGCGCCAACCGCATGGTGCAGCGCATCGACGACGAGCGCGAGCTCCTGCGGGAGGCCTGCCAGATCTGCGTCGACGCGGGCTACGCCATCCTGGCCGCCGTCTATCAGAGGGACGGTGACCTGGCCCGCCGGGCCGCGTCTGCCGGGCCGGCGGCGGAGGTGCTGGCGAACGTGCCGGACCCGCTGGACCTGCGGGACGCGGAGATCCAGCGCAGCTACACCGCCCGGGTGCTCCGTGACGGCGTGAGTGCCGTCAGCAACAACTACGTCCTCGATGCGCAGGCGGGGCGATGGCGGGCGGAGGCGGTCGCCCAGGGCATCCGGGCCATCGCGTGGATCCCCGTGCGTCGCGCGGGCGAGGTCGAGTGCGTCCTGATGCTTTGCGCCCGCGAGGCGGACTTCTTCGACGCCGAATTGATGACCATGCTGGAGGAGCTGGGCGCGGATCTTTCCTTCGCGATGGACATCGTCGACGCTCGACGCGCCCGCGAGTTGAACTTCCGCGAGATCGAGGCCGGCCGGGAACGGTTCCGGCGCCTGTTCCAGGCCGCCCCGATCCCGATGGCCATCGTGGCGCTGAAGGACCGGCGCATCGTCGAGGCCAACCAGGCGCTGTGCCAGCGGTATGGGAAGTCCGAGGGAGAGATCCTCGGGACCTCGACGGCGTCACACGCCTACGGCGTCCTGCCGGAGGACCGGGATCTGTTCTACCGCGTCCTGGCGACGAACGGGCGGGTCCGCGACCTGCGGCTGCGATTGCAGGGCGCGAACGGCGAAGTGACCCCGGTCATCCTGTGCGCCGAACCCATCGAGCATCTGGGCGAGAGCTGCTGTCTGATCACGAGCCTCGAATTGCAGCCGATGAACCTCGATGAACCCCAATGACCGATACCCGATAACCGATACCCGGTGACCGGTGACCGGTGACGGCGGGTGATCCGCGGAAGATCGACAGAGGATGGGCGGATGACGGGCGAGCCTTGCGGCAGAATGCCGCGTCCGCTCCATCGCTCATCTTCCGCGCCGTCTCCCTCCCGATGCCGTCGTCCCGCCGATTCGGTTCTCCCTGGCTGCTCCTGCTCGTGCTGGTGTGCAGTCTGCTGGGCCGTCCGATGCATGACGCGTGGCACATCGCGCATCCGTTCGGCGAGTCCGAGCGGGGGGCGGCCCTCGTGGCCGTCGTTGTTGCCGATGTCGATACCGACGTCGCCGCGATCGGTGGCGGAGAGGGGCCAGGCGACCCGCAGGACGACGTCGACAACGTGGACGACGATGGCGGCCTGAAGTCCGACGCCTGCGCCTGGTGCCTGTTCCACGCGCAGGCCGCAGCGCCCGGCCGGGCGCCGGATGCGCTGCTGACCCACGCCGAAGCCAGCGCGCCTCCGGTGGCGCTGCCGCGCGGGCCGCTGCCCGCGCTCGTCTGGACCGTCGCGAAGCCTCGCGGACCGCCGTCCGCCTGAACCGACCCTGCGCCTGGCGCGCAGTCATCCCCTCCGGTTCACTTCGCCGGGGAGCCGTCGACACGTCGTCGCGCGCTCCCCGGGGTCACTCCTTGCCTGTCATGTCCACCATCTCCGTTTCGCGTGCCGGTGTCGCACGCTCGTTCGTCGCATGCCTCGTCGTTCCTTCGCTCTGCGCAGCAGCATCGGAGGGCAGCGCCGACGCCACCCTCGATGCCGTTGCCGTGAACGGCACCCGTCAACCCTATCGAACCCTCGTCGTCACCGGCGCGATGAAGACCGACACCCCCGTGCGCGACCTCGCGCAGAACGTGCGCGTGCTGTCCGAGACCCTGCTGGCCGATGCCGGCGTCACGCGGCTGGACCAGGCACTGGACCTCGCGAGCGGCATCTCCCGGCAGAGCAACCTCGGCGGGCTGTGGGACAGCTATGCGATGCGCGGCTTCACCGGCGATCCGAGCTTCGGCTCCGACTACCTGGTCAACGGCTTCAGTTCGAGCCGCGGCTACAACGGCGTGCGCGACACGGCGAACGCCGCCTCGGTCGAGGTCCTGAAGGGCCCGGCCTCCGCGCTCTACGGTCGCGGCGAGCCCGGCGGCACGGTCAACATCACGACCAGGAAGCCGCTGTTCGTGCCGGAGCACGCGCTCGGCTTGTCCGTCGGCAGCCACGGCAGCCACCGGACGACCGCCGAATCGACGGGCCCGCTGGGCGAGCGGCTCGCGTACCGCCTGACCGCCGCGCAGGAGCGCGTCGGCAGCGATCGCGATCACGTCGAGTCACGCCGCGCGATGGTCTCGCCGTCCTTCCTCTGGATGCCGGACGCCGACACGACCGTCTCCTACGAGCTCGAGTTCTCGAGGCAGAAGGCGACCTTCGACCGCGGCGTCGTCGCCATCGACGGCCAGCTCGGGCGCGTGCCGCGCCATGCGTTCTACGGCGAGCCCGGCGACGGCCCGACGGCCACGCGCAGCGTCGGCCATCAGCTCTTTGTCCAGCATCAGCTGAATGACGACTGGTCGCTGCAGACCGGCCTGAGCTACCGCGACAGCGCGCTGGCGGGCACGGCCACCGAGGCGCGCTTCGTGCAGGCGGACAAGCGCACGCTGGTCCGCCAGCGTCGCACGCGGGCGTTCGACGGCACCGACCTGTCGGGCCGCTTCGAGCTGCTCGGCACCGTGCGCGCGGGCGGCCTCGCGCACCACCTGCTGTTCGGTGCCGATGCCTACCGCTTCGTCGACCGCCGGGAGCAGTACCGCGTCGCCACCTCGACCCCGATCGACCTGTTCGAGCCGGTCTACGGCGCGGCGCCGCCCGCGATGGCGCTCAACACCTGGACCCGCGAGGCGCAGAAGTCCCGCTCCATCTATGCGCAGGACCAGATGGACCTCGGCGAACGCTGGAAGCTGCTGGTCGGTCTGCGTCACGACCGCTACGACCAGTCGCTGCTCAATCGCCGCAACGGCGTCACGACGGACCAGTCGCTCGGCGCGACGTCGCCGCGCGCGGGCCTGGTCTATCAGCCGAGCGGCACGCTCGCGCTGTACGCGACGGCCTCGCGCAGCTTCCGGCCCAACAGCGGCGTGAGCCGCGCCTACACGTCGTTCCCGGCGGAGCAGGGCCGTTCCGTCGAGACCGGCGCCAAGTACGACGCCGCCGACGGCCGGCTGTCCGCCACGCTGGCCGTCTACCGCATCGCGAAGAACAACGTCCTGACGCCGGACCCGACCGATCCCAACAACTTCTCCGTCGCGGCCGGCGAGGTGCGCAGCGAAGGCGTGGAACTCGACGTCGGCGGCGAAGTGGCCCGGGAGCTGCGCCTGTCCTTCGCCTATGCGTTCACGCACGCGCAGGTGACCCGCGACAACAACGCGTTTCTCGTCGGGCGGCCGCTCGCCAACGTGCCCCGGCACAGCGCGACGCTGCTGCTGGTCCAGGGGTTTGCGCTCGGCGCCGGGCGGGCGACGGCGGGCTTCGGCGTGAACCTCGTCGCAGCGCGCGAAGGCGCCGTCGCGCCGCTCGCCGCCGCCGACGACTTCAAGCTGCCCGGTTACGGCACGCTCAAGCTGCTCGCCGGCTACCGGCCCGACAGGCACTGGACGTTCTCGCTCGACGTCGACAACCTGCTCGACCGCGTCTACTACGCCAGCGCCTACAGCCAGGTCTGGGTCGCGCCGGGCGCGGGGCGCAAGCTCGTCCTGTCCGCGCGCCACGTCTTCTGAACCCGCGAGTGCCCATGACTGCTGCCGCCTTGTCCCGTCCGCCGTCCTCCCGCATCGCGTCGATCGACGCGCTGCGCGGATTCGTGATGATCGTGATGCTGCTCGATCACGTCCGCGAGACCTTCTACCTGCACCTGCAGGTCACGGATCCGATGACGGTGCCCGGCACGCCGCCGGAGCTCTTCTTCTCGCGGCTCGCGGCGCATCTCTGCGCGCCGGTGTTCGTGTTCCTGACCGGGCTCTCGGCCTGGCTCCACGCCCACCCCGACGGCGCGCCGCCGCGCGACGTCCGCGGCTTCCTGCTCAAGCGCGGCCTGCTGCTGATCGGGCTGGAGCTGACGCTGGTGAACTTCGCGTGGAGCGCGAGCTTCGGCGTGATCTACCTCCAGGTGATCTGGGCGATCGGCTTCAGCATGCTGGCGCTCGCGCTGCTGTCGGGGCTGCCGCGCTGGGCGCTCGTGGGCATCGGGCTCGTGATCGTCGGGGGACACAACGCGCTGACCGGCCTGTCGGTGCCGCCCGACGGCGGCTGGCGGGCCTTGTGGACGTTGATGCTGCATCGCGACTGGCTCATCCCGGAAGGGCTCGTGAGGGTGCGCGTGAGTTATCCGGCGCTGCCGTGGGTCGGGGTGATCCTGCTGGGCTTCGCGACGGGGCCGCTGTTCTCGCGCGCAACGCCCGTGCGGCAGCGGCGGCGCGTGCTGTGCGGCCTCGCGGCGGCCTGCCTGCTCGCGCTCGCGGTCCTGCGCGGTTTCAATCGCTACGGCGAGAACGCGCCCTGGGTCAGCGGCGCCACGGCGCTGGACACGGCGATGTCCTTCCTGAACTTCACGAAGTACCCGCCGTCGCTGGACTTCCTGCTGTTGACGCTGGGGATCGGAGCAGTCCTGCTGGCCGCCTTCGAGCACGGGCGCCATGCCTTCCTCCGCGTATGCGCGGTCTTCGGCGGCGCGCCGATGTTCTATTACCTGCTGCACCTCTACGTGCTGCTGATCGGCTATCGCGTGCTGCTCGCGGTCTTCGGCCCCAACCAGGGCGTGCGATTCGGCGTGGATGCCGGCCAGTTCCCGCTGATCTGGCTCATCTGGCTGGGCCTGGTGCCGCTGCTCTATCCGCCGGTGAAGGCGTTCGCGGCCTACAAGCGGCGCACGCATCGGGCCTGGGTCAAGTACCTGTGACCGCACCGGGCCCCCAGCAGGCCCCGTGTGGGGCCCGGCACATCGACCCTCCCGGGCTCAGCGGACGAAGCGGTTGCCTTCCCCGACGATGGAGAGATCCGCGAAGTCCAGGCCCGAGTGATCGCTCGGGCTGTAGCTGATCTCCAGGCCGCCGATGTTGACCTTCTGCAGGCCTTCCAGCGTGTCGCGGAGCTTCTGCCGCGTCGGGTGCGGGCCGGCGCGGCGCAGGGCCTCCACCAGCACCTTGGCGCCGGCGAAGCCCTCGATCATGGCCGGCGTGATGTCGCCGTGGCCCTGGGCGGTGGCGAGTCCCTGCGCCTCGGTCACGATGGCGGCGGCGCGGGAGCGCTCATACGGGAAGACCTGCCCGACGATGATGCCGCGCGCGTTCTTGCCGAGCGAGGCGACGAAGCCCGACGAGGCGTTGTTGGACAGGGTCACGATCTGGACGCGCGAGCCGCTGTCGCGGATCGCGGCCACGCCGTCGACCACGGCCTGTCCCGAGCCCAGGAAGATGACGGCTTGCGCCGAGGTCGACTGCGTCTTGGCGACGGTCGCCTTGAAGTCGGGGTGGGCGCGGTCGAACTTCTCGACGAAGGCGGCCGACTTGCCGACCGCGGCGAAGCCCGTCATCACGCCGACCACCGCGTCCGCGCCGAACGAGTCGTCGACCTGGACCACGCCGATCTTGTCGATGCCGATCAGGCTCAGATGGCGCACCGCGCGTTCCGCTTCGCGCTGGTAGGTGGCGCGGACGTTGAAGAGCCACGGATGGACGGGCTTGTGCAGCGCCATGGCGCCGGTGGACGGGGCGATCAGGGGCACGCGGTGCTCGGTGAGCAGCGGCATGATGGCCTGGTTGTGCGGCGTGCCGCGGGTAAGGAACAGCGCCAGCACGTTGTTGTCGACGATCAGCGTGCGGGCGTTCTCCGCGGCCAGCTTCGGGTCGAACTTGTCGTCCAGCGAGATCAGCTTGATCCGCTCGCCGTTGACGCCGCCGGCCTTGTTCACGGCGTCGAGGTAGAGCTTGGCGCCGTCGGTCGTTTCCTTGACGCTGGCCGCGACCGGTCCGGTGAATCCGGAGGTCTGGCCGATGAGCACATCGGCGTGGCAGGTCGTCGCGAACAGGAGGGAGAGCATCAGCCCACAGAGATTTCTCACATGCATTCCTGGCAAGAAGTTGGGGCGCCATGATCGGGCGCGTGGCGGACGCGAGCGTCGTCGGCACGCCACGTCGGTGCGCGTGGGCGATCGTCGGAGCGAAGCGCCGTCTTGAGGTGCGAAATGTACGGCGATGTGGGGACGCCGCTGCGAGGGCTTCCCCGGTTCGGACACCGGCGGTTGCATGAATTACCTCGACGTCGGTAGCGCGGAGTGACCGGCGCGACCCTCGCCGTGATCAAGGTGATCGGGGGGGCGCCATCGACCTGCAGAGCTCGAACACCAGGCCGCGCAGCCATTGGTGTCCTGGATCCTTCTCGAGCCGCGGGTGCCACATCTGGGAGACGGTGATCGGCTCGGTCGGCACCGGCAAGGGCAGGGCGCGGAGTGCGCCCTGGATGAAGTCCGGCCGGAAGAAGGTCGACGGCACCAGGGCCACCAGGTCCGTCGCGGCCGCGATCGACAGCGCCGCGCGGAAGCTCGGCACGACGACGGCGACGCGACGCGCCAGTCCGCGTGCAGCCAGCGCCTCGTCCACCGGGCCCGCGCGACGGCCCCGCCGTGAGGTGACCACGTGGGCGCAGGCCGCATAGCTCGCGGCGTCGAGTTCACGCGTCTCCAGCAACACGTGACCCTCGCGCACCGCGGCGACGAAATGGTCGCGATAGAGCGCCTGGATGCGCACCTCGGGGCCGGACTGGCCGAGCACGCCGATGTCGAGATCGATCAGTCCCTCGCGCAGCGGGCGCACGTCCTTGTCGGGCTTGGGGGCGAAGCGCAGGCAGACGCCTGGCGCTTCTTCCGCCGCGCGTGCGACCAGCGCCGGCGCGAAGGCCTCGATGAAGCCGTCGTTCGCGCGCAGCGTGAAGGTCCGCTGCAGCCGGCGCAGGTCCCAACCCGCGCCCGCCGGCTGCAGCACGGCGCGCGCGCCCTGCGCCAGCTCGCGGACCTGGTCGCGCAGCGCCAGCGCGTGCGGTGTCGGCACCATGGTGCGGCCGGCGCGCACGAGCAGCGGATCTCCGGTGGCCGCGCGCAGTCGCGCCAGCGTGCGACTCATCGCGGATTCGCTGAGCCGCAGGCGCTCGGCGGCCCGCGCCACGCTGCCTTCGGCGAGCAGCGCGTCGAGCGCGGTGAGCAGGTTGAGATCGATGTCGTCGGCCATCCGGCCACGCTAGCACGCGCGCGATCAGTGCGGATGGCGTCGCATGCAGGGACTCCCTGCGCCCGGCGCGCTGGTCGCGTCGCCGGACGGCTCCTATGCTGGACGCACCTCCTGCCGAGTCGCCGCCCCGATGTCCGCCACGCCGTCCGCTTCATCCGCCACATCCGCTTCATCCGCCACATCCGCTGCATCCGCTGCATCCGCTGCATCCGCTGCATCCGCTGCATCTGCCGCATCTGCCGCATCTGCTGCGTCGGCTGCATCCGTCTCAACCGGACATCCGCCCGACATGCCCGACACCGACGGCGTGCCGTTGCCCCGACGTCACGCCGCAGTCGCCGCGCTGCTCGGCGCGATCGCGCTGGTGGTGCTGGACGGCGCGATCGCCAACGTCGCGCTGCCCAACATCGCGCAGACCCTCGACAGCTCGCCGGCTGATGCCATCTGGGTCGCGACGGCCTATCAGCTGGCGGTGGTGATGTTCCTGCTGCCGGCATCGGCCCTGGGTGAGCGGCTCGGCTATCGGCGCGTGTTCGTCGCGGGCGTCTCGCTCTTCACCGCGGCCTCGGCGCTGTGCGCGCTGGCCCCCTCGCTGGGCTGGCTGGTGGCGGGGCGCTGCCTGCAGGGCCTGGGCAGCGCGGCGGTGATGCCGCTCGGCCTGGCGCTGCTGCGTTTCACCTATCCGAAGCGGCTGCTCGGACAGGCCATCGCGTACAACGCGCTGGCGGTCGCGGGCGCGTCGGCGGCCGGACCCGCCATCGGCGCGGCCATCCTGTCGGTGGCCGGCTGGCCTTGGCTGTTCGCGGTGAACCTGCCGGTCGGCCTGCTGGTGCTGATCGCCGCGCGCGGATTGCCGAGCACGCCGGGCACCCGGCGGCCGCTCGATGTCGTGAGCGTCGCCCTCAACGCGGGGATGTTCGCGGCCTTCGTGCTCGGCGGCGACCAGGTGCTGGCGAAGCCGCTGGAAGGCGGCGCGCTGCTGATCGCGGCGATCGTCTGCGGCGCGCTGCTGGTCCGTCGCGAGCTGCCGCGCGCGGCGCCGCTGATCCCGATCGATCTGCTGCGCTCGCCGTCGTTCCGGATGTCGATCATCGCGTCGGTGTGCTGCTTCACCGGGCAGATGGCGAGCTATGTCGCGCTGCCGTTCTACATGCATCACGTGCTGGGCCTGAGCGTGCTCGAGACCGGACTGCTGATGACGCCGTGGCCGCTGGCGGTGATGCTGGCCGCGCCCCTGTCCGGTCGACTGGCCGACCGCCTGCCGACGGCCTGGCTCTGCGCGGCCGGCGCCGGCGGTCTCGCTGCGGGGCTCGCGCTCTGCGCCGCATGGCCGGCGCAGGCAGACCCGCGGCCGTTGCTGGTCGTCTTCACCGCGCTGGCGGGACTGGGATTCGGCTTCTTCCAGACCCCCAACAACCGCAACATGCTGCTGTCCGCGCCGAAGGAGCGCAGCGGCGCTGCCGGCGGCGCGCAAGGCGTGGCACGGCTGACCGGTCAGACGCTGGGCAGCCTGTTGATGGGGCTGCTCTTCACGTGGCTGCCGGCGTCACGGGCCTCGCATGCGGGGCTCGGCATGGCTGCGGGATTCGCGCTGGTCGCGGGGCTGGTGAGCTTGTGGCGAGGGCGCGCCACGTAGCGGCGACGCGTTCATTCTTTGACCGAATCGGTGTGATTCCCAGGGCTGGGTGAGATTCGGGTCTCGCCAGCAGGTGGAGACTGATCGTCTTCTTCGCTCGGGAGTCTTTCGATGCATTTGGCTTTCCCCTCCACCTTGTTTCGGCTCGAGGCCATCTGGCGCAAACTTCGCGCATCGTTTTCGCAAGAAGAGTGGGGCTTCCGGATCCTGACCATCGTGATCGCCGTGGGTCTTGGGTGCGGCAACCTCACGTTGATGCGAGTCTCGTATTTCCTGGGTCAGGTGGATCAATACCAGGTGCTGTGCAATGGGCTGGCCCCCGCAGCTGCCGCGCCAATGAAAAAGGCCGACGCGTCCCTTTCGGGAGCAGCGTCGGCCTCGGTCCGGGTGGAGATCAGTTGCCGCGGACGGCCTTGACCTCGACGGGACGCAGGTCGATCGCGGCGCGGTCCAGCACGCCGTTGACGTACTTGTGGCCGTCCGTGCCGCCGAAGGACTTGGCCAGTTCGACGGCCTCGTTGATCGCGACCTTGTACGGGATGTCGATGCAGTTCTTCAGCTCGTACGCGCCGATCATCAGGATCGCGTGCTCGATCGGCGACAGCTCGGTCGTCTTGCGGTCCGCGTGACGGGCCAGCACCGCGTCCAGATCGGCCGCTTCCTCGATCGCGCCGTTGAAGAGCTTGTCGTAATGACCGCGGTCGGCCTTCTCGAAGCCGTCCTGCTCGCGCGTGTGCGCGTCGATCACGCCGAGGTCGTCGCCGGTCACCAGCCACTGGTAGATGCCTTGCAGCGCGTGCTCGCGCGAGCGGCGGCGCGCCGACTTGGCCGGCGCCTTCTTCGCGCCCGGCTTGCCTGCGCTCTTGCCGGCGGGGGTGTTGTCCTTGGTGTTCACTTGAGTTCTTTCAGCAGCTGTGCCATTTCGACGGCAACGGTCCCGGCATCGCGGCCCTTGTCTTCGGCCCGCGCCCAGGCCTGTTCCTCGTTCTCGACCGTCAGGATCGCGTTGGCGATCGGCAGGCGGTGGTCCAGCGTCAGGCGCGTCACGCCGGCGCCGCTCTCGTTGGCGACCAGCTCGAAGTGATAGGTCTCGCCGCGGATGATGCAGCCCAGCGCGACGAGCGCGTCGAACCTGCCGCTGACGGCCATCGCCTGCAGCGCCACCGGCACTTCCAGCGCGCCCGGCACGGTCACGTGGCGGATGTCGGCGTCCTGGACGCCCAGACGGGCGAGTTCGCCCAGGCAGGCCTTGGCCAGCGCCGTCGTCAACTCGTCGTTGAACCGCGCCTGGACGATGCCGACGCGCAGGCCCCGTCCGTCCAATCGGGTCGACTGACCCTTGTCAGATCCTTGCATGCGGTCCTCAGCAATTCTTGTCGTTGGCACCGGCCTGGGCGGCCTGGAAACCGGTCACTTCCAGCCCGTAGCCGGTCATGCTCGGCATGCGGCGCGGGCTGCCCAGCAGCTTCATCCGCTGCACGCCGAGTTCGCGCAGGATCTGCGCGCCGACGCCGTAGGTGCGCAGGTCCATGGTCTGGCGGGTGTCTTCCGACGCGGCCGGCTGCAGGCGCGCCAGCAGCGCGTCCGCGTCCTCGCCGCAGTTCAGCAGCACCGCGACGCCGGAGCCCTCGCGCTGGATCGCCGCCAGCGCCTGCGGCAGCGGCCAGCTGTGACCGCATCGCCCGGCGTCGAGCAGGTCCATCGCCGAGAAGGGCTCGTGCACCCGCACCAGCACTTCCTGGTCGGGCTGCCATTGGCCCAGCGAAAGCGCCATGTGCACGTTGTTCGAGCGGTCGCGGAAGACGTGGCAGTCGAAGCGGCCTTCGCGCGTGTCCAGCGGACGCTGCGCGATGCGCTGCACGATCGACTCGTTGCGGCTGCGGTATTCGATCAGGTCGGCGATGGTGCCGATCTTCAGGCCGTGTTCCTTGGCGAAGATCTCCAGATCCGGCAGACGGGCCA
This sequence comes from Mitsuaria sp. MSU3D, assembly GCF_056867975.1. Classification (NCBI taxonomy): domain Bacteria; kingdom Pseudomonadati; phylum Pseudomonadota; class Betaproteobacteria; order Burkholderiales; family Sphaerotilaceae; genus Roseateles; species Mitsuaria sp. MSU3D. The sequence goes on from NZ_CP200314.1 coordinate 1,324,852, forward strand.
TGGTGCCGTCGTCGTTCATGATCTCGCAGATCACGCCGGCGGGCGTCAGGCCGGCCATGCGCGACAGGTCGCAACCGGCTTCGGTGTGGCCGGCGCGCATGAGCACGCCGCCGTCCTGCGCCTGCAGCGGGAAGATGTGGCCCGGTTGCACGAGGTCCGACGCGACCGCGCCCTTGGCGACCGCCGCCTGCACGGTCCGCGCGCGATCGGCGGCGGAGATGCCGGTGGTGACGCCGGTGGCCGCCTCGATCGACACGGTGAAGGCCGTGCCGTGCTTGGTGCCGTTGCGGGTGGCCATCGGCGGCAGCTGCAGCTGCTCGCAGCGCTCGCGGGTCAGGGTCAGGCAGATCAGGCCCCGGCCATGCTTGGCCATGAAGTTGATCGCCTCCGGCGTGACGTGGTCGGCGGCGAGGACGAGGTCCCCCTCGTTCTCGCGGTCCTCTTCGTCGACGAGGATGACCATGCGGCCGGCCGCCAGCTCGGCGACCAGCTCGGGAATCGGTGAAATAGGCATGGGTGCGATTGTAGGCGGGGCGGCCCGGTGGTCGGACTCGCGGGGTTCCTCGGGAAGGTCGGGCGATCCTGGCGCTGCGAGGCCGACGCGCCCGATGCGGCTGAAGTCGATGAAGTCGCTGAAGTCGCTAGGTCGATGAAGCGGCGAGCGGCCGCAGTCTCAGCCGCAGATCGCCCCCGACGGACTGGCAGTCGACCATCCGGAAGCGCGGCGCCCCGTCGAGCGTCGTCAGCCCGCCCAGGTCGACCATGCCGCGGCCCTCGCCCAGCAGCATCGGCGCGACGTAGATCAGCAATTCGTCGATCAGTCCGGCCCGCAGCAGCGAGCCGTTGAGCTTGTAGCCGGCCTCGATGTGGAGCTCATTGACCTGGCGTCGGCCCAGGTCGCGGATCGCCGCGCCCAGGTCGACCTTGCCTCTGGTCGGGTCGGCGACGGAGACCAGTTCCGCTCCGCGCGCCGCCAGCGCGGCGCCACGCTCGCCCGGCTCGGCCAGGGCGTGATAGATCAGCAGTTGCCCGGGCGGCGCCAGCAGGCGCGCATCCGGGGACAGCTCCAGGCGCGAGTCGATCAACACGCGCTGCGGCTGCAGCACGGTGTCGACGTCCCGGACATCCAGGCGCGGATCGTCCTCGCGCGCGGTGCCGATGCCGGTCAGCACGGCGCCGGCACGACGCCGCCAGGCGTGGCCGTCGCGCCGGGCCTCGGGGCCGGTGATCCATTGGCTGACGCCGTTCGAGAGCGCGGTCCGCCCGTCGAGGGACGCGGCGATCTTCATCCGCACGAAGGGGCGTCCGTGCTGCATGCGGGTCAGGAAACCGATGTTGAGTTCGTGCGCCTCGACGGCGGACGGGTGGTCGGTCGGCAGCACCTCCGTGGCGATGCCGGCGGCGCGCATCCGCGCGAGGCCCTGACCGGCGACTTGCGGGTTCGGGTCGCCGAGCGCGACCACGACCCGTCCGACGCCGGCCGCGATCAGCGCGTCGCAGCAGGGCGGGGTGCGGCCATGGTGGGCGCAGGGTTCGAGGGTCACGTAAACGGTCGCGCCGCGCACGTCCTGACCCCGGGCCTGGGCATCGCGCAAGGCCATGACCTCGGCGTGGGCCTGTCCGGCGGCCTGCGTGTGCCCCTGGCCGAGCACGCGATCCTCGCCGTCGACGATGACGCAGCCCACTCGGGGGTTGGGGTCGGTGAGGCCGACTGCGTCGTGGGCCAGGCGCACCGCCTCGGCCATCCAACGGTCGTCGCGCGGCGGCGTGGAGGTGCTGGATGCGGCGGAGGCGCCGGACGCACCCGAGGCAGTGGCCGGCGGCAGGCCGGAGGGCGGTTCGGGCGGCAGGGCGGGCGATCGGACGTCTTGCATGGCGCGGAGTCTAGCGGCGCGATCCCGGCGGGAGTTGCAGCAGGCCGGAGAGGGCAGGATCGGTGAGGGGGAGCAGGCTCTCGAGGGTGACGGACCGGGACCGTCCGGTGCGATCCGTCCACTGCACGCGCACCTGCACAGGTCGCAGCGGCGGCGTGACGGCCCCGGCCCCGGCCTCCGGCGCGCCCTCGTCGGCGCCGCGGCCCAGCGCGTCGGCCGCGGGCACCGCGCGGCCCGCGATGGCGAACTCGATGTCCGGTCCTTCCCATGACAGCGCGGGGGACGGGCCGCCTGGCTGCCAGCGCCAGCGCTCGAGTTCATTGTGGGCGAGGCGCAGGGCCTGATCCTGGTGGCGGGCCTCGTCTGCGGCCACGCGCAGCCGGGCCTGCAACGTCATGAGGGCCACCGCGCCGATGGACAGCAACACCAGCGCGACCAGCGCCTCGACGATCGTGAATCCGCTGCCGATACGGCGACGGGCGCCACCGGATCGAGGATGGCGAAGGGATCGGGCAAGGGATTGGGGAAGGCACTTCATCGTGTCGGTGTCCAGCCGCCAGGGACCGGTACGAAGCTGCCCATCTGTCGATGGATGCGGTAGAGGACGGCGGCGTCATGGATCAATTCGACCGAGCCCGCCTTGTCGACACGGGCATCGCTGACCACCGCCCCGCGCAGCGAGGTCGGCATGCCGGCAGGCGGGTGCCAGTCGACGCCGTCCCGCGCGTAGAGCACGCCTTGTGGATGGCCGGGAGCGGCGAGGTCCAGCCGCCCGTCGACGACCAGCACGAGCGGCGTGCCGTCGAGTGCCGACGCTGGCCATTGGGACAGGTGTGCGTCGCCGTCGATCCAGATCAGGCGGCGCCCGCGCGCCAGCGCCTGGGCGAGCGAGCCGTCGCAATCGCCACCGCAGCGCAGTCGGGTGATGGCGGGCTGGTCGCGATAGCGTCCCGGCGGATAACCGAAGACCCGGAGAAAGCTCCCCGGCCCCTCCACCAGGGCGGACGGAGGCGGCACGCGCAGGGCGCTGAGGAGCGCCAGATGCTGGGCGGACTCGGCCACGCCGATCGGGCCGTTGGAGACATCGTCGCAGTCCGCCCGGCGGTCGCTGCAGCCGCGTGCGATCAGCTTCAGTTGCCCCGGCCCACCCGCGTCGGCGAAGCGGATGCTGAACTGCGGTTGCGCTTCGCCGTCGGCGCGCGGTCCGCCCGCATCCGCGTTGCCGGAGGCGCCGCAGCGGCAGGACCAACGCAGGGGCCCGGAGTTCGCACAGGCCGGCGTTGCCGATGCGGCCGGTGCTGGCGACGCTGGCGCGGCTGGCGGCGAACCTGGCGCGTGATAGTAGCCATCGGCGCCGATCAGCAGGAATCGGCCGCGGAAGTCAGACGATGTCGCGCCGTCGACCGCTGGTCGAGCCGTCGCGGGCCGGCAGGCCTCGTCGATGGCGCCGCCGTTGAGCATGGCGACCGCCCAGGCCATGCCGGACTCGGCGGCCTCGGACGCCGTGGCGGCCCGCAGGTCGTTGGCCGCCACGCGCTGCGCCGTCGCCAACTGCCGCGCCGCCCAGGCGGCTCCGAGTGCCAGCACGCCCAGCAGCACCATGCACATCGCCAGCGTGCCGAGGCCTCGCTCGTTCCGCCGGGTCATGGGCAGGCTCCCGAGAGCGCGTGGTTGTGCAACTGGCTCAACAGTTCGAGGTGATGGCTGACGCGCGGGTCATGCACGGCCTCGGCATCGACGGTCAGGGTCACCAGGCGCGCGGACAGGGTCGGCGGGCAGGCGGCGCCACCAGCGCCGGAGCCGGAGGCACAGGCCGGGTCGCAGGCATCCTCCAACGGATACGCCTGCGACGAGAGTCGCACCTCCAGCCGCCGCACGCGCAGCAGGTCGGGATCCGTCAGCGGCTGGTAGCGGCCCGCGATCAACTGGTCGATCCGACCGTCGTTCAAGCGGAAGCCGGAGGTCTCGCGGACGCTCCCGCCGCCGGGGGCGCTCCCGTCCCGGGCGAAGCTGTAGGTCAGGCGCTGGCCGGCGTCCTCGACCGTGAGATCCGCGTAGGGATTGCGGACCGGCGCGTCGGTATCGTCCTGCCAGACGCCGTCCTGCGCACGGTCCCAGAACGCCGCGCGACGCAGGTCGCGCAGCAGGAGTTCGGCGGTGGCGCGCAGTTCCTGCTGGACCTGCAGTTCCAGCATCAGCCGGTGGTGCTCACCGAGCTGGACGCCCGCCATCGAGAACGCACCGGCGAGGAGCAGGAGGCCGATCGTCAGTCCGATCATGAATTCGACGAGCGTGAATCCTCGCGCGGATCCTCGTGTCGAACTGCGAATCAAGCCTTGGCAGAGGTGGTTCGTCATGCTTGCTCCATCACTGTGGCCAGCAGGCGTCTGCCTGCTCGACCCCTTGCTCGTCGAATCCGGTGGTGTAGACCGCGCCGAGTTCCAGCCGCAGCGTCAGCACGCGGCATCGACGGTCGGCGGACTGGCTGCCTTGCGCGACGGCCTCGGCCCGGTAGCGCGTGGCGTCGGCCTGGACGAGGCGCAGCCGATAAAGCCCGCCCTTCGTCGTCGCGGGCTGCTCGATGTCTTCGAGGCGGGCGGCGTATCGCGGGCTGCGCGAGCGGAAACGCTCCTGCGCGAGCTGGATCTCCTGCAATGCCTCGCGCGCCTCGGCGCGCCGGCCCTTCATGACCTGATCGCGGAAACCGGGGAGCGTCAGCGCCGCCAGCACGGCAACGATCGCCAGCACGGTCAGGATCTCGATCAACGAGAAACCGCGGCGGCCCAGTGGCTTGCCTTCTCGCATGGTCATTCGCTCGGTGGATCGCGGTGTGATGCGGGGCTTCATCGGCGGCTTCACCGACGACGGCGTCAGCGGCGTCATCAGCGGCGTCATGCGCACCTCGGCAGGCGGTTCAGCGCGCCATCGGGCGTGCAACTGCGCACGCGGCCCGTGATGCTCACGATGTGACGGACCGTGCCGATGCTGGCGATGCGGACCTCGACCGTGCCGCTGACCGATACGGTCCCCTGGCGTCCGCTGAACAGCATCGAGGGCACGTTGGCCGTGACCTCCGGCCGTCCCCGGTCTCGCACCCAGCGCGCCTGCTTGATCGCCTGCGCGTCGGCGCGGCAGGTGGGTGGCGCATCCAGGTGGCAGTCGCAGCCACCGGCGGCGCCGGTGTGCAGCACGTAGCAGCGGCCGCTGCCGCTGACGGCGGATTCATCGCCGCCGAAGCGCAGGCTCACGTTGCGCGAGCCCTGGATCGCCTCGCTGCGAGCCAGTTGAAGATCGCCGAGAACGGCCTGCGCGGCATTCGCGAGTCGCTGGCGCCAGAGCCAGTCGCGCAGGTCCGGCCCGGCGAGCAGGGCCACGAGCACGACCAGCGCGACGCTGACCAGCACCTCGATGAGGCCGATGCCGCGCGGGGCGGTGGGGCGATGGCAGGGGAATGGGGAAGCGGAGGGCTGCAAGGAAGATCTCCCGAAGAGTTGCCAGGAACTCTAGGGAGACGGCGGCCGTTGCGCTTCGCCTTCAGGAGGGGAAAGCCGGCCCGCTGAAGGGGGCCGGCTTTTGGGGGATGCGCGGGGGATGCGCCTGAAAAGTCCGTGAAGGCCGCGTCAATGACGCACGACTTCAGTGCCGCACACGCGCGGCGTCCCGCGACCTCAGATGTCTCGGATCAGCTGCCGGAACTCGTCGACGTCCTCGAACGAGCGGTACACCGAGGCGAAGCGCACGTAGGCGACCTTGTCGATGCGCTTGAGCTCGCGCATCACGTGCTCGCCCAGCTTGGTCGACGGGATCTCGCGCACGCCGGTGCTGAGCAGCTTCTCCTGGATGCGCTCCAGCGCCGCGTCGATCTGCTCGATGCTCACCGGCCGCTTGCGCAGCGCCAGCGTCATCGACGCGCGCAGCTTGCCCATGTCGAACTCGGCGCGCGTGCCGTCCTTCTTCACGACCATCGGCAGCGCGATGTCCGCGCGCTCGTAGGTCGTGAAGCGCTTGTCACAGGACTGGCAGCGACGGCGGCGACGCACCACGTCGCCTTCGTCGGACTCCCGGGTCTCCGACACCTGCGTGTCGCCGTGACCGCAGAACGGGCATCGCATGCGCCGCGGACTCCGCTCAGCGGTAGACCGGGAACTGACGCGTCAGCTCGGCCACCTGCTCGCGCACGCGGGCCAGATTGGCCTCGTCATGCGGGTTGTCCAGCACGTCGGCGATCAGGTGGGCGGTCTTGCGGACCTGCTCCTCCTTGAAGCCGCGCGTGGTCATCGCCGGCGTGCCCAGGCGGACGCCGCTGGTCACCATCGGCTTCTGCGGGTCGTTCGGGATGCCGTTCTTGTTGCAGGTCATGTGGGCCGCGCCCAGGATGGCCTCGGCTTCCTTGCCGGTCAGGTTCTTGGGGCGCAGGTCCACCAGCATCACGTGGCTCTGCGTGCCGCCGGAGACGATGCGCAGGCCGCGCTCGATCAGCGTGTCGGCCAGCACCTTGGCGTTGGCGACGACCTGCTGCTGGTAGGCCTTGAACTCGGGCGTCAGCGCTTCCTTGAAGGCCACCGCCTTGCCGGCGATCACGTGCATCAGCGGGCCGCCCTGGATGCCGGGGAAGATCGCCGAGTTGATCTTCTTGGCGATCGCTTCGTCGTTGGTCAGGATGATGCCGCCGCGCGGGCCGCGCAGGCTCTTGTGCGTCGTCGAGGTCACGACGTCGGCGTGCGGCAGCGGGTTCGGGTAGACGCCCGCGGCGATCAGGCCGGCGTAGTGCGCCATGTCGACCATGAAGTAGGCGCCGATCTCCTTGGCGATCTTGCCGAAGCGCTCGAAGTCGATGTGCAGCGAGTACGCCGACGCGCCCGCGATGATCAGCTTGGGCTTCTTCTCGCGCGCCAGCGCTTCCATCGCGTCGTAGTCGATCGCCTCCTTGGCGTCCAGGCCGTAGGAGATGACGTTGAACCACTTGCCGCTCATGTTCAGCGCCATGCCGTGGGTCAGGTGGCCGCCTTCGGCCAGGCTCATGCCCATGATGGTGTCGCCGGGCTGCAGCAGCGCGAAGAACACGCCCTGGTTGGCCTGCGAGCCGCTGTTGGGCTGCACGTTGGCGAACTCGGCGCCGTAGAGCTGCTTCAGGCGGTCGATCGCCAGCTGCTCGACGATGTCCACGTACTCGCAGCCGCCGTAGTAGCGCTTGCCGGGGTAGCCCTCGGCGTACTTGTTGGTCAGCTGGCTGCCCTGGGCTTCCATCACCGCCGGAGAGGTGTAGTTCTCCGAGGCGATCAGCTCGATGTGGTCTTCCTGGCGCCGGGTCTCCTGCTGGATGGCGGCGAAGACTTCGGCGTCGACGTTGGCGAGGGTCTGTTGGGTGCGGTCAAACATGATGATGTCGGCTCAAGGGTTGGCGCCGCCCGGCCGGCAACGCATCGGCGCGGTCGCCATTCTTCTGGAATGACAGCGACCCGGCGACGGAGGACGGAACGACGGCGGCCCAGGCGAACGGCACGGACAGCCAGGGAGATCCCCGGCCGTTCGCGCTTCCCGGTGGTGGCCCACCTCGGGCGACGCCTGTGCGGAGACCGATCCGTCTCCGGGCAGGGCGCCCTGATCGCCAGTTGCGCGAAGCCCGCAGTGTAGCCGCACCGTCGAGGGGCGCCGGGCATCTCGTGACATTGTTCCCACGGCAGAGGGGTCGCCGGCTTCGCCCAATGAGAAACGGGTTCCCGTGGAACCCGTTGATCGAGGTCGCGGAACGAGCGTTCAGCGCATGACGGCGGTCATGGCGACCTGCTCGCCGGTCGAGGCCGGCGCGGACGCCGGCTCGCGGATCGGACGCGGCGCCGAGGGGCTGACGTTGCGTCCCTGGGCGACGGCCTTCAGCAGGTCCTGCTCGGCCAGCACGCGCGAGGCGTAACCGGTGTCGTCGGGCAGGTTGGCGGCACCGACGTAGCGGCGCAGGCCTTCCTCGAGGCTCCCGGCGCGCTGGATGCACTCCTTGAGCACCTGCACGCCGACGCGCAGGTTGGTGACCGGGTCGAAGGCGGCCAGGTTGCCACCGAAGGCCTCGTACTTGTCGTCGTGGACGCGCGTCATCACCTGCATCAGGCCCTGGGCGCCGACGGCGCTCTGGGCGAACGGGTTGAAACCGGACTCGATCGCCATGATGGACAGGATCAGCGTCGGCTCGACACGGGCGCGCTGGCCGACTTCCCAGGCTTCCTTGACCAGGCGGCTGACCGGTTCCGGCGCGACGCGGTAGCGTCTGGCCAGGTAGTTGGCCACCAGCGCCTGCTGACGGGTGAGCTCCTTCGGATCCACCGCGGTGGCGCGGGTGATCGCGTCGGGCTCGGCCATCAGGGCGAGCACGTCGCCGGAGGCCTCGACGCGCGCCTCGTGGCGCGCATTGAGCCAACCCAGCACCTGGCCTTCCAGTTGCTGGCGCAGGTCGGCCTGGCTGGCGAAGACCAGCCCGACGGCGACGACGGCGAAGCCCACCAGGGCGAGCGTGTTGTGGCTGACGACCAGGAGGCCCTGGCCGATGTCCTTGACGAAAAGCACCAGGGCGGCTTGCGCCTGGCGGGGCAGGGATAGCAGGTCTGAACGCGCTGTCATGCGACTCCTTTCTCCGACCACGCCCGGTGTGTGTCTGGCGAGCCGCTCGAAGCGTTCACTCGCGGGACACCCACCTGGGGGTGGTGATAATGGGCCGGCTCGGGCGTCGTCGACGGCTCGGAGGGCTCTCAGAGGGCTCCGGGCTCTTGATGCGACAGACGGGCGATCCAGCGTCCATTGGCAGCACACCGGCTTCGCGTCCCACAGCGAAGACCGGGATAACCCTGGGGGTCAGGGCAGGGCGCGATTCTATGGATCAAAAATAACCCGTCAACCGTATGGGCCATGTTCTTAAATACTTTTGGTTATGAAGTACCGAGATCTGCGTGACTTTATGGGCGCTTTGGAGGCCATGGGCGAGCTGCGCCGCGTGGCCGAGCCGGTGTCTCCGGTGCTCGAGATGACGGCCGTCAGCGACCTGGTCCTCAAGGCGGAGGGCCCGGCGCTGCTGTTCGAACAGCCGACCGGCTACCGGATGCCGGTATTGGCGAACCTGTTCGGGACGCCGCGGCGCGTGGCGCTGGGCATGGGGGCCGAGTCGACCACCCAGTTGAGGGAGGTCGGCCAGCTGCTGGCGACGCTGAAGGAGCCGGAGCCGCCGCGCGGCCTGCGCGACGTGGGCAAGCTGGCGCAGATGGGCAAGGCGCTGTGGGACATGAAGCCGTCGCTGGTGAAGCGGCCGGCCTGTCAGGAGCAGGTGATCGAGGGCGACGACGTCGACCTGAAGCGGTTGCCGATCCAGACCTGCTGGCCCGGCGACGTCGGCCCGCTGCTGACCTGGGGGCTGGTGGTGACGCGGGGGCCGCAGAAGATCGCGAACCCGCGCCTGCGTCAGAACCTCGGTATCTATAGACAGCAGTTGATCGGCAAGCGGCAACTGATCATGCGCTGGCTGGCGCATCGCGGGGGTGCCCTGGATTTCCGCGACTTCGGCATCGCGAATCCGGGACAGCGGTTCCCCATCGCCGTGGCGCTCGGCGCCGACCCGGCGACGACGCTGGGCGCGGTGACGCCGGTGCCGGACACGCTGTCCGAATACCAGTTCGCCGGCCTGCTGCGCGGCTCGCGGACCGAGGTCGCCGACACGAACGTCGGCGAGGCCGGCCGCATGCTGCAGGTGCCGGCGACGGCGGAGATCGTGCTCGAGGGCCACATCCCGCCGGCGGCGCCGGGCTTCACCGGCCACAGCGAGGACGGCATCCCGCTGAAGGAGAAGGGCGGCTACCTGCACGCGCTGGAAGGTCCCTACGGCGACCACACCGGGTACTACAACGAGCAGGACTGGTTCCCCGTCTTCGAGGTGAACCGGATCACCCAGCGCGACGGCGCGATCTACCACTCGACCTACACCGGCAAGCCGCCCGACGAGCCGGCGGTCCTGGGCGTGGCGTTGAACGAGGTGTTCGTCCCCATCCTGCAGAAGCAGTTCCCGGAGATCGTCGACTTCTATCTGCCGCCTGAAGGCTGCAGCTACCGGATGGCGGTCATCTCGATCAAGAAGGCCTATCCGGGCCACGCCAAGCGGCTGATGTTCGGCCTGTGGAGCTACCTGCGCCAGTTCATGTACACGAAGTTCATCGTGATCGTGGACGAGGACGTCGACATCCGCAGTTGGCAGGACGTGATCTGGGCGATCACGACGCGCATGGACCCGGTGCGGGACACGACGCTGGTCGAGGGCACGCCGATCGACTACCTGGATTTCGCCTCGCCGGTCAGCGGGCTGGGCGGGAAGATGGGCCTGGACGCGACCAACAAGTGGCCGGGCGAGACGCCGCGCGAATGGGGCCGCGTGATCGAGATGCCGGCCGAGCAGAAAGCCCGTGCGGCGGATCTCTATCAGCGTTTGTTCGGGGGCTAGGAAATTACGGGTTCCCGGGCATCACGGCTTGAAAGGACCGGGAGGCGGACCTAAGGTTGTCTGGCCTTTCCGGCACTTCCTCTGGCGCAGTCTCTGCGCGCCAGGAGCCCTGCGGCAAATCGCCACGGAGCCCCAAAGGCGGCTGGTCCGCCCACCCCTTCCTCGTCCGGCACGCCCGGCGCGGAGGGGGTTTCTCTTTGGGCCGTCAATGACCGCCGACGTAGCCCAGCCATTCGTAACCCAGATAACGCGCCCGGGAGATGCCTTCCTGCGAGGGCAGCAGGTCGCGCCATTCGAACCCCGGCAGCGCCAGGCCGAGCGGCGCGGGGATCACCTCCACCTCCGCCGGCAGCGCCTCGCGGAAGGCCCGCAGCGCGCGGCGCATGTGCACGTCGTGCGTGACCAGCACGACGCGCCGGATCGGCTGCCCGCGCAGCAGCTCGGCGGTGAACTGAGCGTTTTCGCGCGTGTCGGTGGCGCGGTCTTCCTTGGCCGCGAGCGTGAAGCCGAATTCCTGCGCCGCGGTGCGTTCGGCGAGCGCTGCTTCGGTCATGCGTTCGTCCGAGGCGTCGCGTGGCGTGCCGCCGGTGAACATCAGCGGGATGCCGGTCCGTCGCGACAACCAGATCCCGTAGCGCAGCCGCTCGATCGACAGGGCCTTGAGCTGGGCGCCGCCGTATTCCGGCATCAGCTTGCGGGCGCCGCCGCCGAGCACGACGATGAGGGTCTCCTTGGGCGGGACGTCCTTCAGGCGCTCGACCCGCACCGCCTGCTGCGGCCCCAGCAGCCGGTCCTGCAGCCACAGCGCGCCGAGTTCGGTGCTGCCGACCCAGACGGCGATCAGCCCGGTCGCGAACAGCGCGCCGGAGAGCCAGCGGCGGCGGTGCCGCAGCCACCACGCGAGCAGCAGCAGCGGAAACGCGCCGGTGGGCGGCAGCAGGAAGGCCGCGACCGCATGTATCAGGTCGTTCATCGAGAGCCGGGGATGGGTGTCAGGTGTTGAGGCCCGCCAGCATAATCAGCTTCCTTGACGACTCGTCCGGGTTTTGCCGGCTGTTCCCGTGTTCTTCTCTGCTCTTCCCGTCTGGCCGCGACGCGCGCTGCGTGTGTTCGTGGGTCTGGTGCTCTTCGTCGTCGCGTTGCTGCTCGTGGCCTGGGTGGCGCTGCCGATGTGGATCGAGCGGGCGGGCGTGCGCATCGCTTCGGAGCAACTGGGGCGTCCCGTCACGCTGGGTGGGGCCAGCTTCACGCCGTGGCGGCTCGCGCTCACGCTGGACGAGCTGAAGATCGCCGGTCCGACGGCCGGCGCGCCGCCGCTGTTCGAGGTCCAGCGCGTGCGCACGGTGCTGTCGCCGCGATCGCTGTGGCATCTGGCGCCGGTGCTGTCGTCGCTGACGGTGGCGTCGCCGCGGGTGCGCGTCGCGTTGCTGCCCGATGGCAAGACCGATCTGGACGACATCGTCGCGAGGCTGGCCGCTTCGCCGAAGAAGACGCCGACGCCGGACGACGGCCCCGCCGAGGCGGCGCTCTACAACATCGAACTGACCGACGGCGAATTCCGCCTGGACGACCGCGGCGCCGGCATGGTCCACGAGCTGAAGGCGCTGCAGCTGGGCATTCCGTTCCTGTCGACGCTGGATGCGGACGTCGAGGTGCATGTGCAGCCGCGTCTGTCGGGACGCCTGAACGGCGTCGGCTTCCAGAGCGAGGGTCAGGTACAGCCCTTCGCCGATACGCGCAGCGCGAGCATGACGGTCAAGCTCGACGCGCTCGACCTGTCGGCGTACCGCGCCTACTGGCCCAAGGAGCTGCCGATGCGGCTGGCCAAGGGCCTGGTCGATTCGCAGCTGACGCTGGATTTCAAGCAGCCGCCGAAGCAGCCGCCCGAGGTCAAGCTCAGCGGCCGGACGTCGGTGCGCGAGCTGTCGCTGCAGCGGCGCGCGGACGCTGGATCGGACGGCAAGGCGGACAGTGATTGGGAGGACTGGCTGCGCTGGCAGACGCTGAGCGTCGAGCTGGCTGACGTGCAGCCGCTCAAGCGGCAGGTGCTGCTGGGCGCGGTGACGCTGAAGCAGCCGGAGCTGCTGATGGGCCGCGACGCGCAAGGCCGCTTGTGGCTGCCGGAGATGTCCGCGGGCTCCACGTCGGCATCCGCGACGCCGGCGCCGAAGGCCGTCGCCGCGTCGCCGAAGGCGGCGTCCTCCGATGCGGCGAAGACATCCGCCGCGGGCGCGGCGCCCTGGCGGGTCGGCGTGCAGCAACTGGCGCTGGAAGGCGGTCGCGTCGGCTGGACCGACCAGACGCTCCGTCCCGCGGCCCGATGGACGGTCGACGGCCTGACGGTCAAGGGCAGCGGACTGAGCTGGCCGTTGGCCGCGAAGGCTGCGCCGGTGGAGATCGCCGCGACGCTGTCGCCTGAAGGCGCGAAGACTCCGGCGGCGTTCAGTGGCAAGGGTGAGGTCGGCAAGGCCGGCATCGCGCTCGCCTGGGCGCTGAAGGATCTCGCGCTGGACGGCTTCGCGCCGTATCTGAAGGCGGCGACGCCGCTGTCGGTCCAGGGCCGCTTCGCCACGCAGGGTGCCGTGAGCGCGGGACCGGCGGGCGAGAACCTCAAGCTGTCGCTGAAGGCGCTCAGCCTCGACGACGTTCAACTCGCCGACGGCAAGAAGCCGGTGCTGGCGCTCAAGCAGTTGAGCCTCGACCAGGCGGAGCTCGCGCTGGACAGCCGCCAACTGACGGCCGGCCGGCTGGCGCTGGTGGCGCCGAAGGCGCAACTGGGCCGCGACAAGGCCGGCAAGTGGAGCTGGGACGCCTGGATGGGCGCCTCGGCCGCGTCGCACGCGGCGAGCGGGCAGGGCGCCGCAGTCGCCACAGGCGCAGCAACTGCCTCACGCCGACGCGAACCCGAAGGGCGCGGCGATCGCCTGACCTTGAGCGCGCCGGACCATCCCGAGCTGGCCGCTGCCAAAGCGGCGAACGATGCGCCGTGGACCGCGCAGATTGCCGAGATCGCCGTGGAAGGCGGCGAGGCAACCTTGCTCGATCTGGCGACGCATGTGCTCGACGACGAACCGGCCCGGCCGATCGGTGTTCAGGAACTGATGCTGAAGGTGTCCGGCATCGACTGGGACGGTCGGCAACTGCGCAAGCCGCTGCCCGTGCAACTGGCAGCGACGCTGCGCCGGCCCGACGCCACACGCCGCAACGCGCGCGAGGTGCCGAAGTTCCGTTGGGACGGTCAACTCGCGCTGACGCCGCTGACAGCCTCGGGACGCCTGAGCGCCGAGCACTTGCCGCTGCACTGGGTCGATCCCTACCTCGATCCGTCCATCGGCATCCACCTGCAGCGTGCCGAGGGGTCGATGCGCGGCGGCTTCGAGTTCACCGAGACGTCCAAGGGACCGTCGGTGCGCGCCGACGGCGAGTTGCTGATCTCCGACCTCCGGCTGCGCCAGGCGCGGCTGCAGGACGGCAGACGCCGTTCGGCCGAGGACCTGTTGAGCTGGCAGGGCCTGAAGCTCGGCGGGCTGCGAGTGGCGCTGGCGCCCGGCGGAGCGCCGGACGTGAAGATCCAGCAGGCCGTGCTGGACGAGTTCTACGCGCGCCTGATCATCAACGAGCAGGGCCGCCTCAACCTGCGCGACCTGAACCAGACCGAGCAGGGCCAGGCCGTGGCGGCCGTGGCAGGCACGTCGGCGGCGTCCGCGCCGGTGGCGGCGACGGTGGCTCGCGCGACGTCGGCGCCGACACCGGCGACGGCGCCGTCCGGCGCGGCGTCGGCCGGCACTGCGCCGGTAGTCGGCGCGGCCTCGTCCGCGGCCGGCGATCCGCCGCTGCGGCTCAGCATCGGCGAGACCCGCGTCAACGGCGGCAAGGTCGATTTCAACGACCGCTTCATCAAGCCCAACTACAGCGCCAACCTCAGCGAACTCACAGGGACGCTGGGCGCGTTCTCGGCCGGTTCGGCGGCGATGGCGCCGCTGCAGCTCAAGGGCAAGGTCGAGGGCACCGGCCTGCTCGACATCAGCGGCCAGTTGAACCCCAGCGGCGCGCCGCTGGCGCTGGACATCACCGCCAGCGCCACCGACATCGAGCTCGCGCCGCTGTCGCCGTATGCCGGCAAGTACGCGGGCTACGCGATCGAGCGCGGCAAGCTGTCCACACGGGTCCATTACCAGATCGAGCCCGGCGGTCGCCTGGAGGCCGACAACAAGATCGTGCTCAATCAGCTGACCTTCGGCGACCGCATCGACAGCCCCACGGCGACCCGGTTGCCGGTCAAGCTGGCGGTAGCGCTGCTCAAGGACAGCGACGGCGTCATCGACGTGAACCTGCCGGTCAGCGGCTCGCTCAACGATCCGGAGTTCAGCGTCGGCGGCCTGGTCGTGAAGCTCATCGTCAATCTGCTGACGAAGGCGCTGACGGCGCCGTTCTCGCTGCTGTCGGGCGGCGGCGGTGGCGCCGAGATGAGCCAGCTCGAGTTCAAGCCGGGCACGGCGGCGCTGCAGCCGGAGGCGGCGAAGAAGCTCGAACCGCTGACGAAGGTGCTGGCCGACAAGCCGGTGCTGCAGCTGAGCATCACGGGCTGGGTCGATCCCGACGCGGAACGCCGCGCGGCGCAGGGCGCCCGCCTGGAGGACGCGCTGATCGCCGAGCGTCGCCGTGAACTGCGGCGCGCGTCGGTCACGCAGGCGGTGAACGCGCCTGGCGCGGCCGCTTCGAGCAGTTCCGGCGCTTCGGGTGCGTCGGGCGTGTCCGGCACCGCCGACGCGGGCCCCGCGCCGATCGTGCTCGACGACGCGCAACGCGCGCGGCTGCTCAAGGTCGTCTACGACAACGCCAAGCTGCCCAACAAGCCGCGCAACCTGATCGGGCTGTCCAAGGACATCCCGGCGGCGCAGATGCGCGACTTGCTGATGGACAGCTACACCGTCACCGACGAGCAGCTGCGCGAGCTGGCCCTGCAGCGCGCGGTCGCCGTCCGCGACGCGTTGCTCGAGCGCGGTGTGCCGAATGCGCGCATGTTCCTCGCCTCGCCGAAGCTGCACGCGAAGGACGACGAGCGTGGCGGCGACAAGGACAAGCCCTGGTCGCCTCGCGTGGATCTGGCGCTGAGCGCACAGTAAGTCCGTGGCGCCAGGGCTTGATCGCCGATGATCCGCCCACAAGTGACCCGGCCGACCGATTCATGAGGACCTCGCCATGACCACCACCCCGAACCCCGTCCAACTCCAGCCCGGCGAGGACCTCATCACCCTCGGCGGCGGCTGCTTCTGGTGCACCGAGGCGGTGTTCCTGCGCGTCAAGGGCGTCCTCGGCGTGGAGTCCGGCTACACCAACGGGCCGCTCGCCAGCCCGAACTACGAGCAGGTCTGCTCCGGCACGACCGGTCATGCCGAGGTCGTGCGCGTGCGCTTCGATACCCAGGTCGTCAGCCTGGAGGATCTGCTGCAGGTCTTCTTCACCATCCACGACCCGACCACGCTGAACCGCCAGGGCGCCGACGTCGGCACCCAATACCGGTCCGGCATCTACTACACGCGGCCGGAGCAGCTCGGCGTGATCCGGCAGGTCGTCGACGAGGCCCAGCGCGCCCACGGCGGCAAGGTCGTCACCGAGGTCCAGCCCGAAGACAACTACTGGCCCGCCGAGGCCTATCACCAGGACTACTTCGCCAACCATCCGGAGCAGGGCTACTGCGCGTTCGTCGTCGCGCCCAAGGTCGACAAGTTCGCCAAGAAGTTCAAGGAACTGCTGAAGGACGAGGCGGCAGGCTGATGTCGGAAGCGGCGGGGGCGGCTGGCGCCGTGAAGTCCGCCGAGGCGGCCAGGACGTCGGAGCGGCCGGAGGGCTGGCCGATGATCGCCTGCGACGGGCTGCGCTTCCGCTACGGCGGCGCGGGCCGGTCGGGGCAGGGCGTCGACCTCGGCGTCGAGCTCGACCTGCAGTTTCCGGACTTCGCGCTGCCCGCCGGCGGGCATCTGCTGGTGCGCGGCACCTCGGGCAGCGGCAAGAGCACCCTGCTCGCGCTGATGGCGGGGCTGCTGACGCCGTCGGCGGGTTATCTGATGCTGGCCGGCATGGAGGTGGCCCGGATGCCTCCCGCCCAGCGTGACGCGTGGCGCGGGGAGTACCTCGGCTTCGTGCCGCAGCGGCTGCACCTCAGTCCGTCGCTCAGCGTGCGCGACAACCTCTCGCTGCCCTATGTGGCGGCCGGTCTGGCGCCGGACCTTCCGCGCATCCGGCGCCTGCTCAATGAACTCGGCGTCGGCGCGCTGGAGCATCGCCGGCCGCATGCGCTCAGCCAAGGGCAGGCGCAGCGGGTGGCGCTCGCCAGGGCGCTGCTGCGCGCGCCGCGCATCTTGATCGCCGACGAGCCCACCGCCAACCTCGACGACGAGGCCTGCGAGGCGACGCTCTCGCTGTTGCGGCGCGCAGCCGCCGAGCACGGCGTGCACCTGGTGATCGCCTCGCATGACGCACGGGTGGAGGCGGCCTGGGTCGACTGGCCCGAGCCGTATCGACTGCGACTCCCGAGCCGGAGCGCCGCTTCTTCCGTGACATCGACGACCTCGACCTCATGAGCCGCGCGCCGTTGAACCTGCCGCGCCTCGCGTGGCGCTACCTCTGGGCGCGTCCGATGCTGACGGCGCTCAACCTGATGCTGCTGAGCCTCGGGCTGGCGGCGATCGGGTTCGTCGTCCTGGTCAGCGAGCAGATGGAGCAGGGCCTCAAGCGCGATCTCGGCGGCATCGACCTGGTCGTCGGCGCCAAGGGCAGCCCGATGCAGATCCTGTTGGCGGGCGTGTTCCACCTCGACCAGTCGACCGGCAACATCCCGCTGGCCACCGTGTCGCAACTGCGCGCGCAGCCGCTGGTCGCGCAGGCGGTGCCGATCTCGCTCGGCGACAGCGTCCAGGGCTTCCGCATCGTCGGGACGACGGCCGACTATCTGGCGCTCTATCAACTCGCCCTGTCCCAGGGCCAAGCCTGGAAGGCGCCGATGCAGGCCGTGCTGGGCGCCGAGGTGGCGGGGCGCTCCGGGTTGAAGCCGGGCGACCGGTTCCACGGCACGCACGGACTGGCGTCCGGCGGCGACGAGCACGAGGAGGCCTATGAGGTCGTTGGCGTTCTGGCGCCGACGGGCGGCGTGGTCGACCGGCTCGTGCTGACGGACCTCGCGTCCGTCTGGGAGGCGCATGCGGCGCATGGGCACGGCGAGGCTGCGCCTCACGACGAGGCCTCTCTGGAAGTGAGCATGGTGCTGGTCCGCTACCGCAGCCCGCTGGCCGCGGTGATGCTGCCGCGCTGGGTGAATGCGCAGCCGGGCCTGCAGGCGTCGGTGCCCGCGCTGGAAACGGCGCGGCTGCTGAGCATGGTCGGCGTAGGAGTCGATGTGTTGCGCGGGTTCGGCGGCGTGCTGCTGCTGGCGGCGGCCCTGTCGGTGCTGGTGGCGCTGCTGCATGCGGTGCGGGAGCGCCAGGGCGATCTCGCCATGCTGCGGATGCTCGGCGCCACGCCGGCGCGCGTGGCCGCGCTGATCGCGATGGAGGCGCTGATGCTGGCGGGACTCGCCACGCTGCTGGCACTGGGCCTGGCCCACGCGCTGACGGAGGGACTGGGCGCGGTGCTGGCGCAGCAGCAGTCGGTGCGGATCTCCGGCGCCTGGGTGTCGGGGTGGGAGGCGCTCGTGCCGGCGCTGGCGCTCGGGCTGGCCGTGCTTGCCGCGGCGTGGCCGGCGTGGCGCGGCTATCGGCTCGACGTCACCGAACTGCTGCAGACGCCGCGCTGAGCGACGCCGAGGCGGCTTGGCCGACCGCCCGCCTGATCCGGCGCTGGTCGCCGCTCGCCCGGACCTTGCTTCGGGCGGTCACCGAGCCGGTGCACAATGCTGAGCTTCACGCGGCCCTGAGGCTGCATTGACGCCACCGCCCTCGATGAGCACTCGCATCACCTCCGCTGCAACGCGCGCCCGCCGGGCGGCGATCGCGCTCGTGACGACCGTCATGGGGGGCGCCGTCTTCGCGCAGGCGGCGCCGGCCGCTTCCGGCGCTGCGGTCCCGATGGGCTCCGGCCCCGGTTATCACGACCCGCGCAGCCCCTTCAAGCCGCTGCAGGAGGTCGAGGGCGTCGTCAGTTGGAAGCTGCTGTCCTCGGTCACCGTGAAGGCGGACAAGAGCAAGGTCACCCCGAGCTTCCCGTCCGGCGTGCTGGCGCTGAACCAGCGCACGGTGAAGGTCCAGGGATTCATGATGCCGCTGGAGCCGGGCGACAAGCAGAGCCACTTCCTGCTGTCGTCGGTGCCGACGAGTTGCTCGTTCTGCGTGCCGGCCGGACCGGAAGGCCTGGTCGAGGTCCGCAGCAAGACACCGGTGCGCTACACGCTGGACGTCGTGACCGTGGAGGGTCAGATGGCCGTCCTCAACGACGATCCCTACGGCATGTTCTATCGCGTGACGGACGCCGTCCGCGCGACGCGCTGAAGCCGGTTGCTGCCGATGTCCCGTTCGACCTCCACCGCCATGGCCCGCCGGCAACGCTGGTGGATCTGGCTGTGCGTGGCCGCGGTGATGGGCTTCCAGGCGCTCGGCCTGGTGCACCGGACGCTGCACGGATCGCCTGCCGCGTCCTCGCGTCTGGCGTTCACGGTCGCGGCACTGGCCGCGGCGGCTGAAGCGGCGGTCGATGTCACCGACACTAGCGCCGACGTGACGTTCGATGTCGGTGGCGGCGACGCCACCACCGTGGCGACGGACGAAGGCAGCACACCGCGCTTCGGTCACGCGGCTGGAACGCCCGACTGCCAACTGCTCGACCAGCTCAGCCATGTGCTGGGTCCCATCGTCCAGGCGTCCGCCTGGGCCGCGCTGCCGCCGGACATTCCCACCGGCATCGACCCGCCGCATGACGCCACGCTCGCGCAGCAGTGGCGCAAGAGCGCTCGCGGGCCGCCGAGAGCCTGAGACCTCCATCGATTCCGCCCTTGCTCAGGCGCGCCTTCCGGCGCGACCGGGCCGTTCGCGCATGCCTTCGGCGTCGCGGCGTGCCGGCACGGGCCCTCCAAGAATTTGATGGCGCCGCGGCGTTCCGCCGTCGGTGCTCGAGAGTGTTTCCATGGCCATCCTGTCCACTTCGATCCGTTTGATCCGTTCGTCGGCGCCGTCGCGTGCCCCTGTCCAACCCACGCTGCTGGCCGTCGCGCTGAGCGCCGCCGCAAGCGGCGCCTGGGCCCAGCCAGCCCCGCCCGCACCCGCGCCGGCTCCCGCCGCAGCTGCTGTCGATCCGGCCTCGGCCGATGCCGGCGCCGTATCCGGCGGTGCCGATCGGGCTCACAAGCACAAGCTTGACGTGGTCGTCGTGACGGGCAACCCGCTGAGCCAGCGCGAACTCGCCGCACCGGTGCAGGTGCTGAGCGGCGACGCGCTGACCCTCAAGCGCGGCGCCAGCCTTGGCGAGACCCTGGACGGCCTGGCCGGCGTGGGTTCGACCTACTTCGGCCCCAACAGCAACCGGCCGACGATGCGCGGGCTCGACGGTGACCGTGTCCGGATGCTCAGCAACTCCGGCGCTTCCGTCGATGCGTCCAGCCTGAGCTTTGACCACGCGCTGCCGGTCGATCCGCTGGTGCTGACGCGCGTCGAGGTGCTGCGCGGCGCGGCCGCGCTGCAGTACGGCGGCAACGCGATCGGCGGCGTCGTCAATGCGATCGACAACCGCATCCCGCGACTGGCCCAGCCCGGACTGAACGGCGCGGCGGAGCTGCGCCTGGGCGGCGCCTCGAAGGAACGCGGCGGTGCCGTGGTGCTGGACGGTGGCACGACGGGCTTCGCCTGGCACGTGGACGCGGCCGACCGCCGCGCCGACGACCAGCGCGTGCCGCGCTTCGAGAGCGAGGACGGCGCCTCGACGCATGTCCGCAACTCCGACAGCCACGGCCGCAGCGGCGCTGTGGGCGGCTCGCTGCTGTTCTCGCAGGGGTATGCCGGCGTGTCGGTCGAGGACTATCACAACGACTACGGCGTCACCGTCGAGCCCGACGTGCGCATCGAGATGCAGCGTCAGCGCCTCGCGACGGCGGGCGAATGGCGGGATCCGCTGCCGGGCCTGGCGCGCGTGACCTGGCAGTTCGCGAGCAGCCGCTACAAGCACCAGGAAGTGGAGGGCAGCGGCGAGGTCGGCACCGTCTTCTCGTCCGACGGCAAGGACGGCCGTGTCGAGGCGACGCATGCCGCCTTCCAGGGCGACTGGGGCTCGATGCAGGGCGTGCTCGGCTGGCAATGGGAACTCAGCGATTTCTCCGCGCTCGGCGAGGAGGCGCTTGTGCCCGGCACCAAGACCCGCAACAACGCGCTGTTCCTGATCGAGCAGTTCCGCTCGGGTCCATGGAGTCTGCAGGCTGGCGCGCGCGCGGAGCGCGTCAACATCGGCTCGACCGGCGGCGACGAGGAGCGTTTCGGCGACCCGGTGACGCGGCGCTTCAGCCCGAAGAGCTTCTCGCTGAGCGGGGCCTACGAACTGGGCAACGGCTTCAGCCTGTCGAGCAACCTGAGCAGCAGCCAGCGCGCGCCGACCTTCTACGAACTCTTCGCCAACGGCGTGCACGTGGCGTCGGGTGCCTACGAGGTGGGCGACATCAACCTGGGCCTGGAGCGCGCGAAGGCGGTCGACCTCGGCCTGCACTGGAAGCAGGGCAACGCGAAGTGGAGCGTGCAGGTCTACCAGACGCGTTTCTCCAACTACATCGCGCTGGACGCGAGCGGCCGCAGCATCGACGAGGTCGGTGAGGACGGCGGGATCGAATCGGTGCCCGAGTACCTCTACCGCGGCGTGCGTGCCCGGATGCACGGCGTGGAGCTGGAAGGCAAGCAGCCGCTGCCCAGGCTGGCGGGTTGGGACCTGACTTTGGGCACGACGATCGACCTCGTGCGCGGCACCAACCGCGACACCAACGAGCCGCTGCCGCGCCTGGCGCCGGTGCGTGGAAGCATCTCGCTCCAGGCGGAACGTGGCCCGTGGCTGGTCCAGGCCGAGCTGCGCGGCGCGATGCGCCAGGACCGCGTGCCGGCGCTGGACACGCCGACGGCGGGTTACGGCATCCTGCGTCTGAACATCGCGCGCCACTTCGACATCGGCAACCTGGACGCGATGTGGTACGTCAAGCTGGACAACCTGGCCAACAAGCTTGCCTACAACGCGAGCAGCGTGCAGACGATCCGCGAGCTGACGCCGCTGCCGGGCCGCAGCCTCTTCGCGGGGGTGCAGGTCAAGTTCTGAACGTCAAGGCGCGAGCCGTTCGCGGACCCACTCGTCGCCTTCACGGCGATACACGAGCCGGTCATGCAGCCGCGACTTGCGCCCTTGCCAGAACTCCCAGCGCTCGGGCACGAGCCGGTAACCGCCCCAGTGCGGCGGCCGGCCCGGATTCAATCCGTGCTGCGCGGCGGCCTTCGCGGCATTGGCCACCAGCACCGCGCGCGACGAGATCACCTGGCTCTGCGGCGAGGCCCATGCGCCCAGGCGTGAGTCCAGCGGCCGCGACGCGAAGTAGGCATCGGACTGCGCCGCGTCGACCTGCTCGACGGCGCCTTCGATGCGGACCACGCGCTCGAGCTCGACCCAATGGAACTGCAGGGCGGCGAACGGATGCAGCGCCAGCTCGCGGCCCTTGCGGCTGTCATAGTTGGTGTACCAGACGAGGCCGCGTTCCTCGATGTCCTTGATCAGTACGATGCGCGTGGACGGACGTCCGTCCGGCCCGACCGTTGCCAGGGTCATCGCGTTGGGTTCGGGCACCTGGGCGTCCAGCGCCTGCTGGAACCATTCGCGGAACTGGCGCATCGGCTCGCCCGCGGACTGGTGTTCGTCGAGCTCGGCGCGCTCGTAGCTCTTTCGAAGGTCGGAGAGTTTGTCCATCTTGCAAGTATCGGGTGAATCCTCGGGACGCCCTGCCGAGGGGAGTTATGCAGGGCATCCCTTAAGTAGAGCTCCCAATCGTGAAACTCCGGGTGGGAGCGCTTTCGCGCCACAGGCATGCTTGCTCCCATCCAGCCGCGCCACAGAGCCGGCCCAGGGGGATCGGGACCAAACCAGAAGGAAGTTCGCATGAATCAGCGACGACCCGCCGTCGTCGTGCTCGCGGCAGGGCGCGGCCAGCGCTTTCGCGGCGAGGGCCACAAGCTGGAACAGGTCTTGAACGGAGATACCGTGCTGGCGCTGACCTTGCGCCAGACGATGGCCTCCGGCCTGCCGATGCTCGTGGTGACCTCGACCGCGTTGGCGCCTCTGGTCCGACGCCATGTGGCCTCGCGCGACATGCTGGTGCTGCCCGACCAGGACCGCCTCGGGCGCCCCGCGCCGCTGGGCATGGGGCATTCGATCGCGGCCGGCGTGGCCGCGACCGGGGACGCGCCCGGCTGGCTGATCCTGCCCGCGGACATGCCGATGGTGCGGTCGACCACCTTGACGGCCGTCGCGCAGGCGATCGAGCACGATCCGATCGCGTATGCCCAGCACCGCGGACGGCGCGGACATCCGGTGGGGTTCAATGCGGAACTCTTCTCCGAGCTCACCAGCCTGCAAGGCGACGAAGGCGCGCGCCGGCTGCTGGCGCGTTATCCGGCACAGGCCGTGGACGTCGACGATCCGGGGGTGCTCATCGACGTCGACACCGTCGAGGACCTGCAGCGCCTGGCCGTCGATCCGTCGAAGCCGCGTCCGAGCAGCGAAGGCCTGCGGTCCCTGGGCTGAGGCGGGCCTCGATCGGGCGGCTCCAAAGCCATCCCGCCATCGGTCTCAGAGACCGTTCGAACGGGCCAGCGCCAGCTGCCGTTCCAACGCGCGATCGCGGATGCCGTGCTCCCGCAGGCAGGTCACGGCACGCTGCAGGTAATCGAGCGTCGTGCCGTAACGGCCGCGCGCGTGGCGCAGGATGTGCAGCAACCGGTCGTCGGCGATATCGCCCACCCAGCCCGGACTGCGTCGCGACAGCGTGAAGGCCAGCGCCTTGCGTGTGCCCAGACCGTCGGCGCAATGACAGTCCAGCCAACGCGGCACGTAGGTGCCGACCACCATCTCGCGCAGCCACAGACGACGCAGCGTCGCCTCGCTGTCCTTGGGTTCGACGCGGTACATCAAGCCCCGGCAACTGCCGCCCGACAGCAGCGTCATCACCAGACCGGGCTGCTCGGTGCTGCCGCGGTTCACCAGCGAGCGCAACCGCAGCGCGCGGTGATACCCCTGGACCCTGGCCACCAGCGTCTGCGCAGGGTCAAAACCAGGGTTCCACATCAGGGAGCCATAAGCGAACATCATCAGGCCGTGCTCGCGGTCCCAGGTGCGTTCCGCCACTTCCAGCAACTGCTGGCTGTGGGCGGGCAGGTCTTCCAGGCGGGCTTCCGCAAGGGGGTCGTGAATCATGAATCGAATGCTGCCATACCGGCCGCCCGCGTCGGGTACGTGGCCTGCCGCGAAGGTGTGGCGTGCGCCCTGTTTCTGTAACCACCTTGTACCCGGGAAACCGGCCAGGGAGGGCCACACACGCTCTGGGGCGTGTAATATGGTTACCAATCTAACCCTGGCCGAGTTACATCGGCAGTCGGCATGAACAAGACCATTCTGGATGTCACCGCGCGGATCAAGGCGCGCAGCGCCGCGTCGCGCGAGCGCTATCTGGACCTGATCGAGCGCATGGCGGGTCGGCAGCGCGGCGTGCAACGCCTGGGCTGCGCGAACGTGGCGCATGCGGTGGCCGCGATGCCGGCCAACGACAAGCTGCGCATCGTGGCGGAGAAGGCGCCGCATCTCGGCATCGTCACGGCCTACAACGACATGCTGTCGGCGCACCAGCCGTACGAGACCTACCCGGGCATCATCCGCGACGAGGTCCATCGCCTGGGTGCGACCGCGCAGGTCGCCGGCGGCGTGCCGGCGATGTGCGACGGCGTCACGCAGGGCACGCCGGGCATGGAGCTCAGCCTGTTCTCGCGCGACACGATCGCGATGGGCACGGCGGTGGCGCTGTCGCACGATGTGTTCGACGCGGCGCTGCTGCTGGGCATCTGCGACAAGATCGTGCCCGGTCTGTTGATCGGCGCGCTGCACTTCGGGCATCTGCCCTGCGTGTTCGTGCCGGCGGGGCCGATGAGCTCGGGGCTGTCCAACAACGACAAGGCCAAGGTGCGCGAGCTCTACGCGCAAGGCAAGGTGGGCCGCGACGAGCTGCTGCAGGCCGAGTCCCAGGCCTATCACGGCGCGGGCACCTGCACCTTCTACGGCACGGCCAACAGCAACCAGATGCTGCTGGAGGCGATGGGCCTGCACGTGCCGGGCGCGGCCTTCGTCCATCCGCACGACGGCCTGCGCGAGGCGCTGACCCGCGAAGCGGTGCGTCAGGCGTTGAAGATCATTCCGCAGCGCGACTACACGCCGATCGGCCGCATGGTCGACGAGCGCAGCATCGTCAATGCGATGGCCGCGCTGCTGGCCACGGGCGGCTCGACGAACCACCTGATCCACTGGGTCGCGGTGGCGCGCTCCGCGGGGATCCTGATCGACTGGAGCGACTTCTCCGAGCTGTCGGGCGTCGTGCCGCTGCTGTCGCGCGTGTACCCGAACGGCAGCGCCGACGTGAACCAGTTCCAGGCCGCCGGCGGTCCGGGCTTCGTGATCAAGGAGCTGATCGGCGCCGGGCTGATGCACGGCGACGTGCTGACGTCGGTGTCGGGTCAGAACCTGAGCGCCTTCGGACGCCTGCCGCATCGTGCGGACGACGGCTCGGTCACGTGGACCGACCTGCCGGCCAAGAGCGGCGACGACACCGTCGTGCGCACGGCCGCCGCGCCGTTCTCGCCGACCGGCGGATTGAAGCTGCTGGCGGGCAACCTGGGCCGCGCGGTGATCAAGGTGTCCGCGGTGCCGGAGGACCGGCACACGGTCGAGGCACCGGCGCGCATCTTCGACAGCCAGGAAGCGATGCAGGCCGCGTTCAAGGCCGGCGAACTGGAGCGCGACGTGGTGGTCGTGGTCCGCTTCCAGGGGCCTCAGGCCAACGGCATGCCGGAGCTGCACAAGCTGACGCCGCCGCTGGCGGTGCTGCAGGGCAAGGGCTTCAAGGTGGCGCTGGTGACGGACGGGCGCATGAGCGGCGCGTCGGGCAAGGTGCCGGCCGCCATCCACGTGAGCCCCGAGGCGCTGGCCGGCGGTCCGTTGGCCAAGCTGCGCGACGGTGATCTGGTGCGCGTCTGCGCCAACACCGGCGTGCTGAGCGCGCTGGTGCCGGCCGCCGAATGGGATCGCCGCGAGCTGGCGCAGATCACCGCCGATGCGGTGATCGAGAACGGCGCCGGCCTGGGCCGTGAGCTCTTCGCCGGCATGCGGCGCAACGTGACGACGGCGGAGGAGGGCGCGATCAGCTGGCTGTGAGGCCGAGCTGAACGCCCACTGATTTCGACTAAAAGGACACTCACATGACTGCCATCAAGGACACCCTGAGCCTGGCCGAACACGGTCCGGTCATTCCGGTCATCGTCATCGACCGCGTCGAGGACGCGGTGCCGCTGGCCCGCGCGCTGGTGGCGGGCGGCGTGAAGGTGCTGGAGGTGACGCTGCGCACGCCGGTGGCGCTCGAGGCGATCGCCGCGATCGCGCGCGAGGTGCCGGAAGCGCTCGTCGGCGCCGGCACGCTGCGCACCTCGGCCGATGCCATCGCCGCGAAGAAGGCCGGCGCCAGCTTCGCCGTCAGTCCCGGCTTCACGATGGATGTGGCGGGTGCCTGCTCGGCGCATTTCCTGCCGCTGCTGCCGGGCGTGTCGACGGCCAGCGAGGTGATGATGGCCAGCGATGCCGGCTTCCGCTTCCTGAAGCTGTTCCCGGCCACGGCCGTCGGCGGCACGAGCCTGTTGAAGGCCTTGGCGGGCCCGTTCCCGGACGTCGCGTTCTGCCCGACGGGCGGCATCACGGTGCAGACGGCGCCGGACTTCCTGGCGCTGCCGAACGTGAAGGTCTGCGGCGGCTCGTGGCTGACGCCGGCGGATGCGGTGAAGGCGGGCGATTGGGCCCGCATCACGCAACTGGCCAAGGAAGCCAGCGCGCTGCGCGCTTGAATTACCCGGTGAAGGAGGCTCTGGCAGCTTCCATTCACCCGGTGAACGAAGCTCTGGAAGCCCTCTTTATCGTTTCGCTCCCACCCCATCCCCGCCCTCCAAGCGGGCGGGGCAGAAGTCACCCCACCCCGGCCCGCCCCCGTGGGGCGGGTGAGCGGCAACGGGCTTAGCGTTTCGGTGGGTCGAATACCAGGCACGTGGTGCTGGCGTGTGCATACAACTTGCCGTCGTGGCCAATCAGATCGGCCTCGGCGGTCGCCATCTGGCGGCCGACGTGACGCACGCGGCCGATGGCGCGCACGACCGGCACCTTCTCGTTGAGCGCGCGAACAAGGTTGATCTTCAGTTCGAGCGTCGTGTAGGCGCGACCCACATCCATCGTCGTGTGCACCGCGCAGCCCAGCGCCGAATCGAGCAGCGTCGCGTACCAGCCGCCGTGCACCGTGCCCATCGGGTTGTAGTGCCGGAACTTCGGCGTGCCCTGGAAGATCACCTCGCCCTTGCTCGCACGCAGCAGCGTGAAGTCCAGCGTCTGCGCGATCGGCGGCGGCGGGAGCTTGCCGTCGAGCATCGCCAGCATCTGCTCCAGACCGTTCATGCCGGCAATCTCGGCCATCGTGGCCACGCCGTGTTCAGGGCGGAGCCGGGCGCGAACCTCCTTCTCTTCCGCCTGCCATTGGGCCAGCGCTTCGTCGTGGGACACGACGGATGAGGCGGTGGGCGAGGGTGTCAGTGCTGCGCTCATGATGGAGTCCTGTGGCGGTGGGGCTGGGTGAAAGCTTGTGGCTGCAATGGTTGCAGCTACAATCTTCCGCTGTCAAGCCTCCCGGCGACACCTTGAGAGATCACTCCAATGAGCGCTTCCGTCTCTCCCTCGAAGACAACGCCTTCGCAGACGCAGGCGGAGCCGATCTCGCCCAAGGGCTGTACCAACTTCAAGCTGCGTCAGGTGACGCGGCTGGTGTCCAACCACTGCGAGGCGCAGTTCGCCGAGTCCGGCCTGACCACGACGCAGTACGCGCTGCTGTCGCACATCGTGGTGTTGGGGCCGATCCAGCCCAGCGAGCTCGCGCGGCGCATGGACATCGATCTCTCGACGCTGTCTCGCAACGTGCAGCCGCTCCAGGCCTTGGGCCTGGTGGAGACACTGCCCGGCGCGGACGCGCGCAGCCGACAGCTGCAGGCGACGGAAGAGGGCCACGCGCGGCGCAGACAGATGAAGGCGACGTGGAAGCGCGCGCAGCTCTCGCTGAACGAGCGCCTCGGCGACGAACGCGTGCAGCGCCTGCATGCGTTGCTCGACGAATGCGCCGCGTTGATGCGCGGCGAGCTCGCACCGGACTGACCTGGCGGGGAGCGCTCCGGCAGGGGGCTCAGTCGATCGTGACGATCACCGGCGCGTGGTCGCTCGGCTTGGGCAGCTTGCGCATCTGCCGGTCGATCGTGCAGGCGGTGACCCTGGACTTCAGCGCCGCGCTCACCAGGATGTGGTCGATGCGCAGGCCCTTGTTCTTCTGGAAGCCCAGCATCCGGTAGTCCCACCAGCTGTAGCTCTTGGGCGGCTGCTCGAACATCCGGTAGGCGTCGGTGAGCCCCATGTCGATCAGCGCCTGGAAGTGCGCGCGCTCCTGCGGCGAGGTGTGCGTCTGGCCGACGAAGGCGGCCGGGTCATAGCAGTCGCGGTCCTCGGGGGCGATGTTGAAGTCGCCCATCAGCACCAGCTTCTCGTGCTGCTGCATCTCGGTGGCGAGCCAGGCGCGCAGGCCGTCCAGCCAGGCCATCTTGTAGACGAACTTGCCGCTGTCCAGCGCCTGGCCGTTCGGGAAGTAGGCGCCGATCACGCGCACATCGCCCACCGTTCCCGCGATCAGCCGCGCCTGCTCGTCGGCATAGCCGGTGATGTTCTTGACCACGTCCTGGGCCGGCGTCCGGCTCAGCAGGGCCACGCCGTTGTAGGTCTTCTGACCGAACCACTGGACCTGGTAGCCGGCGTCGCCGATCTCCATCGTCGGGAACTTGTCGTCGGTGAGCTTGGTCTCCTGCAGCACGAGCGCGTCCACGGGATTGGCGGCCAGCCAGTCGAGCAGTTGCGGCAGGCGCACGGCCAGGGAGTTGACGTTCCAGGTGGCGAATTTCATGGGCGGGCGGAGCGCGGTGGGCCGCGCGTCGGAGTTCAGGCGAGAGGAATGGGCCTGATTGTCACCCCTTGATCGCACCTCCATCGCCAACACGGGCCCGACCGGCCAGACGGGCAACACGCCTGTCGCTTGTCTTGGGGCCGGCAGTCGGCGGCGGGAGGGTGAAGGGTTAACCCCTGAATCTTCAAACTTGTGCGAATGGCAGAATCGCGCCGTCGATAGAGTTCCATTAAATGGAACCTATAAGGCAGAGTCACGGCGCGGAGCGGTCAAATCATGAGGCTTGAAGGCAAGGTCGCGATCGTCACCGGCGTCGGACACGGCATCGGACGGGCCGTGCTGCGGCGCTTCGTGCGCGAAGGCGCCCGCGTGGTGGCGGTGGAATGGGATGAAGTCGCTGCCCGTGATGCGCTGCGGGGTCTGGATACCAGCGCCGTGCATCTGCTGTGCCGCGACGCGCAGGCGCAACGCACGGTGGACGAGGCGCTGCGTCATGCGCGCGACTGCTTCGGCGGGCTGCATCTGCTGGTGAACAACGCGGTGTCGTACCGCGAGCGCAGCGTCGTCGACTGCAGCGACGAGGACTGGGCCGCCACGCTGGACTCCGCGCTGGGCGCCACGTTCCGCTTCTGTCGCGGCGCCATTCCTGCGATGCTGGCCAGCGGCGGCGGCGCCATCGTCAACCTGGCGTCCATCCACCAGATCGTGGCCAATCCGGGCCTGGCGGCCTACACCGCGGCCAAGGGCGGCGTGCACGCGCTGACCAAGCAGATCGCGGTCGAGTATGGCCCCCGCGGCATCCGCTGCAACGCGGTGTCGCCGGCCTTGATCGCCACCGAGCGGACCTTGCGCGGCGCCACCGAACGCGACATGCGGCTCAATCGCGAGTGCTATCCGGCGGGGCGCATCGGCACGCCCGCGGACGTCGCCTCCGCGGTCCTGTTCCTGGCGTCCGATGAAGCGTCCTTCATCACCGGCACCGACCTGGTGGTGGACGGTGGGCTGACCTCGATGGCCGCGAGCGCGCTGCTGTCCACCCGCATCCGCGGCTGGTGGGGGCGATCGCCGATCGAGCCGCCCCCAGAACGCCCCGAGCCCGTCGAACGCGCCGAACGCGCTGATTGCCTCGACATCGTCGACCACCCCGAGGCCACCCAGGAGAGCCCCCATGGCGAGGCTTGAACGCCAGGGCGTGCGCCGGACCTTCGGTTTCCTCCCCGTGATCCAGGGCGTGGATCCGCAGGTCGCCGACCGCGAGTCCTGCGTCTTGGTCAGCCCTCGGGGAGCCGCAAGTCCGTCAGCCCGCGAACGTGGCTTCGGGCAGTCCCCGCACGTCGGGAATCTCCAGCGCGAACAGCGAGCCCGACAAGGGCGCGTTGGCCAGCGCCTCCTCGCTCAGGCGCACGGAAGCGCTGGTGACATACAGCGTCTCCAGGCTGGCGCCGCCGAAGCAGCAGCTGGTGGGGCGGGGCACGGGCATGCGGATGCGATGCATCTCGCGGCCGTCCGGGGAGAAGCGCGCGATGTGCCACGCGTCCCACAGTGCCACCCAGAGGCAGCCGGCGTCGTCGACCGTGAGGCCGTCCGGCCGGCCGTCGTCGGCACCGAAGACGATGAGTTCGCGGCGATTGGCGATCGTGCCGGACAGCAGGTCGAAGTCGTACTGGTAGATCGTCCGGCGATAGGTGTCGGTGAAGTACATCTTGCGGTCGTCCGGGCTCCATCCCAGGCCGTTGGGCACGGTAAAGCCGGTGTCCATCCGCTTCCATGAGCCGTCCGCGTCGACGCGGAACAGGCTGCCGCGATTGGCCGCCGTGCCCATGTCCATCGAGGCGACCCAGAGCCTGCCGCGACGGTCGCATTTGCCGTCGTTGTAGCGGTTGCCGGGGCGGTCGGCCTCGGGATGGCTCAGCAGGCTCATGCGTTTGGTGTCCGGATCCAGCGTCATCAGTCCGCCCGGCGTCGCCACCAGCAGGCCGCCGGTGGCCTTGGGGATGACGACGCTGGCCATGGTGCCCAGCTTGATCTCGGTATTGACGCCGCCGGACGCGCGGTGGGTGTGCACCGACGGCGTGAGGATGTCGACCCAGTACAGCGCGTTGTCCCGCGGCGACCACATCGGTCCTTCGCCGAGCAGCGCCCGCGTCTCGTTGATGCAGCGCACGTCGACCGGCGGCGCGGCGGGCGCGGGCCTGCCGGACATCGCGATCGTCGTGGCGTCGCCGGCGGCGGCGTGGGAGATGCCCCGCGCGGTGGCGATCAGCGCCGCGCTCAGGCTGTGGGCGCGGGCGCCGCCCAGGCGGGATGCCGGTCCGGTCACGGACAGGGCGCCGATCGGGCGCCCCTCGTAGTCGAAGATCGGCGCGGCGACGGAGACGCTGGTCTCGTCGAACTCGCCTTCATCCACGGCATACCCCCGCGCCCGCGCCAGCGCCAGGTCGCCCTGGAGGCCGGCCGCGTCGCGCAGCGTGTTCGTCGTGAATGCGTGGAAGTCCAGGTTCTCCAGCAGGTGGCGCAGCCGCAGCGGGTCGAGGTTGGCGGCGATGGCCTTGCCCGCCGCGGTGGCGTGGACCGGCAGCCGCACGCCGACGCTGGACACGGGCGCGACGTCGCGGCCCGCCTGCTCGCTGGCCACCACGACGACCTGCTGGCCGTTCAGCACGGAGAGCTGCACCGATTCGCCCAGCTTGTCGCGCAGCCGCACCAGCGCGTCCTGGGCGGCCAGCCGCAGGTCGAAATCGCTCCAGACCTCGTGGGCCAGTTCGAGCAGCCGGAACCCGAGCTGGAAGCTCCTGTTGTAGGGGTCGTGGCGCAGCAGGCCTTCCCGCACCAGCGTGCCCAGGATCCGGTGCAGCGTGGCCTTGGGCAGCGACGAGGCGCGCAACAGGTCGGTGAAGGTCATCGGCGCCCGCTTGGCGGACACGATGTTGAGCAGGCCCATCGCCTTTTCCAGGACCCCGAGACCCTGTTGACCGTTGGCGGATCGATCTCCCGTTGACATGTCCTGTCTTCCGCTCCCCGGAACTTTTGAATCGCGCGATTGTAGGCATTTCGTCTTTCGGTCGCCCCGAAGCTGGCTATAGTTCCAATTAATGAAACTTCAGGGGGCGACATGGAATCAACGGCCTTGATCACCTTGGACTGGGGTTCTTCCAATCTGCGGGCGCGCCTGTTCGACCGGCAAGGGAAGGTGGTGGAGATCCGCTCCAGCGCCCAAGGCTTGCTGAACCTGCGGGAACGCTCGTTCGAATCGGCCCTGCGGGCGTTGTGTGGCGGTTGGCTCCGGGGGAGCCGGGTACCGCTCATCGCCAACGGCATGATCGGCGCCCGTGAAGGATGGGTGGAGGCGCCTTACCTGAAGTGCCCCGCGACGGCACTGGATGCCGCGGGCGCGCTGGTGAAGGTGACGCTGTCGGACGGGGCGGTGCTGCACATCGTGCCCGGGTTGCGGTGCCAGTCCCCGTCGGGGCAGGAGGACGTGATGCGGGGCGAGGAGACCCAGCTCTGGGGCCTGGAGCCGGGCGATCCCGCGTGCTGCCTGCTGCCGGGCACGCACAGCAAGTGGGCCAGGCTCGATGGTTGGGGCCGGGTCACCAGCTTCGAGACGAGCCTGACCGGCGAGCTGTACGCGCTGCTGACCCGGCACGGCATGCTGGCCAAGCTGATGCGCTTCGACGGGGAGCGGCTCGACTGCTTCGACGAAGGCGCGGCGCTGGGGCTGGCGCAGTACGACCGCCTGTCCGTGGCGCTGTTTTCCGCCCGCGCGGCCAGCCTGTTGGGCCGTGTGCCGCCCGAGGGCCTGCCGGACTTCCTGTCGGGCCTGCTGATCGGCGCGGAGGTCGGCAGCGCGCTGGCCTACTGGCCACAAGGCGGCATCAAGCTGCTGGGCGAGCCCGACCTGTGCGCGCGTTATGAGCGGGTATTGCGCCGCGCCGGCACGGTGGCGGCACCGGCGCCGGCCGACGCCACGGCACGCGGCCAGTGGCGCATCGCGGTGCTGGCCGGGCTGGTGGAGGACGCCGCATGAACGGCCTGATCGCGATCCTGCGGGGCGTGCTCCCCGACGACGTGCTGGCGGTCGGCGAGATCCTGCTGGAGCACGGCATCCGGATCATCGAGGTCCCGCTGAATTCGCCTCGTCCGCTGGAGAGCATCGAACTGCTGGCCCGGCGCTTCGGGCCGGAGGCGGAGATCGGTGCGGGCACGGTGCTCGATGTCGACGACGTGGCCCGGGTCCAGCAGGCCGGCGGACGACTGGTGCTGTCGCCCAATGTGAATCCGGGCGTGGTCCGCCGCAGCAAGGCGCTGGGCCTGCGATCGATGCCGGGCGTGGCCACGCCCACCGAGGGCTTCGCCGCGCTGGCGGCGGGGGCGGATGCGCTCAAGCTCTTCCCGGCCGATACCCTGGGACCGGCGGCGATCCGGGCGTGGCGCGCGGTGTTTCCGGACGGGACGCCGATGTTCGGCG
The DNA here is from genome assembly GCF_056867975.1 of Mitsuaria sp. MSU3D. Classification (NCBI taxonomy): domain Bacteria; kingdom Pseudomonadati; phylum Pseudomonadota; class Betaproteobacteria; order Burkholderiales; family Sphaerotilaceae; genus Roseateles; species Mitsuaria sp. MSU3D. The sequence goes on from NZ_CP200314.1 coordinate 1,357,902, forward strand.
TGGGCGGCATCGGTCGGGACAATCTGGGCAGCTTCCGGGAAGCCGGGGCCAGCGGTGCAGGACTGGGGTCGTCGCTGTACACGCCGGGGATCTCCGCCGCGGAACTGCGTCAGCGCGCCCGTGCGATGCGGGTCGCCTGGGACGCCGCCGGGTTTCGGGCGGCGTCCGGCTGACGCCGAGGAGATCCGGCTCAGCGCAGACGTTCCGTGACGCTGCGCTGCGAGGGCCACTCGTTGTGCGCCGTCGCCTTGAAGTTCTCGACCTGCGTGAAGGTCTTGAGCCGCTGCTCGTCGGTCTTGCGCAGGGCCCGCGAGAGCGAGTCCTTCACCGTGTCGATCAGCGTCGTGACAGTCTTGCTGTCCTTGACCGTGGAGGCGTCGTAGTTGCCGTTGTCACGGTCGAGCGTGAAGGTGCGCGACTTCTCGAAGTGGGCGTCCATCTCCTCGGTCTGCGTCTGCGTGATCGCGCGCCCGCCGGTCACCGCGTTCGGACGCTCGGTGGTGGTCTGGCCGATCCGGTAGTCGGCGTGGCCGGCTTCCTTGATGCTGCCGATGCGGCTGGTGCGCTGCGAGTCGGCGCTGAAGTCCGCCTTGAAGTCCGCCAGGCCGCTCTGCAGCGACTGCACCTGCGATCGCAGCCCGTCACTCATCGGCGGCGGGGCCGCGGCGGCGTCGTCCGCCTCGGCGGCTTTCGCTGCCGTCGTGTTGACGGCGATGGCGGTGGGCTTCGCGGCGTCGTTCGCGCCGACGGGCACGGCGCTCGACACCTCGCCATCGACCGGCGGCGCCTGCAGTTGCTGGAACGCGTCCTTGAACGACTTCGTCATGGCGGCGTCGGCGTGGCCGCGGTCGGCGGCCGCATTGATCTGCTTCAGCAACTGATCGATGGCGGACCAGCGCTGCCCGTTGTTGACGCCGCCCTTGGGCGGCGTGGCGTCGACCTCCAGGTTCATTTCGCCGCTGGTGGTGCGCATCGACACCGACTTCGTGTCCGTGCCCAGATGCAGCGAGAACGTCCGCATCACGCCGGGCACATCGGCCGGCGCGTTCGGGTTCTCGACCTTCAGATCGAGCCCGGACAGCACGCCGCCGCGGTCGAAGGCCATCAGTTCGGACAGGTCCAGCGTGGGTGCGCCTTCGCCCAGGCCTTCGAGGGCGCGGTCGAGTCCGTCACCCAGCTCGGCGAGCGCCTTGCGCTCCGCGCTGCTGAGCGCGCCCGAGCTCTTGACCTCGACCTGCAGGCCGCGCGTGCCGCCCTGGTCGCCGCTGTTGACGCCGATCGTGAGCTCGATGGTGTGGCCGGAGCGCGTCTGGATCTTGAGGTTCACCTCGGCGGCGTTCGTGCTGACGCCACCGATGGCCTGCTCCTGGAGCGCCGCGGCCGCTGCGGCGGCTTCGCTGCCGCTGGCGCCGTCCATCGCGCTGACGCCGTCGGCGGGCGGCACGTAGTCGGCGAGCGTCTGCTTGTACGCCGTGCCGGTGTCCGCCAACTGCTTCAGCAATCCGCTGCCGAGCCCGCGCCAGCGGTCGGACAAGGTGACGGCGTCCTTGCCGCTGTTGCGGGTCATGAGTTCGCTGAGGTTGTCGTCGCGCGCATGGGCCCAGAAGCGCTGGGGGCCGAACCCAGGCGTCTTCGGCTTCGCGTAGACGAGGTCGCCGGCGGCCGCTGCGTCGAGCGTCAGGCGCGTGGGGGCGGACGAGGCGGCAGACGCCGAGGACGCGGAAGCCGCGGTCCTGGCGGCGGCGCTGGCCGCCTGCGCCGACACGCCCGCGGGGCGGTACGTCGACGCCGTGCGGCTCGCGGCGATGCGGTCGAGCACGCTCGCGCCGGTCGAGGTGATGAGGGTCATTGCGAAGCGCCTCCCTGGCGGCAATCCCGCGGTGCTCTGATGGCGTGGCGGTGATCCCTTCGCTATCGGCCGGGCGCTCAGGAACTTGAGTGATCTCCCCCGGCGGTGGGGGTCGCGATCGCCCGTGTGGTGCGACCTGCGATCAGACGTGCAGCCACGCGGCGATGCCCAGGCCGATGCCGATCGCGCCGGCGCCCAGCGTGGCGAACTCCATCCAGCGGCGCTTGGTCAGGAGCGCGATCGCGGCCAGCGCGATGGCGACCTGCAAGGCCGTCGTCGCCTGCGCCCAGCGATGGTGGAGGTGCAACTGCTCGTCGCTCTTGTGGTCCCACGCGGCGGACTCGGCCTCGAGCTTCTCGGCCTGCGCCTTGATGTCGTTCTTCTCGGTTTCGTAGCGGGCGATCTTCTCGCGGTACTTGGCCCGCTGCTCCTCGCCGGGGGTCAGGTCGAGCGCGAACTCGGCCAGGTTCTGCTTGCTGCTCTTGGCCTGGAAGTAGTTCCAGCGGTTGGCGGCCTCGGTCTTGGTGATCGCGGCGTTGTTCTTGAACAGGCCGGCGTTGGCCTGCGTGGCGCCGCCCATGTACGAGAAGCACGCGCCCAGCGTGGCGAGGACGGCGGTGATCACCGCCAACTGGCCGGCGAGCCCGTGGGGCTCGTGCTGCGCGGCGTGTTCGAGTTCGTGGTCGTGCGGACCGTGGACGTGGAAATGGTTGCCGGACATGGGGCTCGGAATGTGGAAGTCGATGAGGAAGGCGGGGTGGACGGCCGAGGCGCCAGGACGGCCCAGGCAGGCGTCGGGGCGCAGGCGTCAGCGCCGGCGTTCGTAGCGCACGAAGTCGTAGTGCCAGTCGTGGCCGCGATCGGCGGGGCTGTGGTGGCGCTCTCTGCGCAGCTCGGCGAAGACCTGCGGGTCGACGGCGGGGAAGAACGCGTCGGCCTGGAAGGCTGCGTCGATCTCGGTGAGTTCCAGGGCGTCGGCGCGGGGCAGGGTGAGTTCGTAGACCTGGGCACCGCCCATGACGAACACGGCTTCGTCGGCCGCGCAGGCGGCGAGCGCCGCATCCAAGGTCTCGAAGACCTCCGCGCCGTCGAGCACGAGCCCCGGCTGCCGCGACAGCACGAGGTTGCGGCGCTGCACGAGCGGCCGGAACTTCGCGGGGATCGAGTCCCAGGTCTTGCGTCCCATGATGACCGTGTGCCCGATCGTGAGCGCCTTGAAGCGCGCCATGTCCTCGGGCAGGCGGACCAGCAGTTCGTTGTCGCGGCCGATGCCGCGCATGCGGTCGAGGGCGGCGATGAGGGTCAGGTGGGGCATGGGGCTTCAGGCGGAGCGCGGACGGGGCAGGGACGGGAGTTTACGGACTGCGCGGGGCCGCGCTGGTGAAGTCTGGCAACAACTGAGTGCGGATGCGCGAGCACGCGTGCGAGTGCGCGGCGGGGGAAGACGGCCCAGCGCCGCTCATCCCGCCGCGCCGGCCACCGACTCGTAGTGCGACACCACCGGGAACGGGTCGTAGAAGTGGTGCAGCAGCGCGCGCCAGTCCTGGTACTGCGGCGACTTGCGGAAGCCGACCTCGTGGTCCTCGAGCGTGCGCCAGCGGACGAGCAGGAGGTACTCGCCCGGCCGCTCCACGCAGCGCTGGAGCTCGTGCCCCAGGTAGCCGGGCATGGCGGAGATGATGGCCTGCGCCTGCAGGAACGCGGCTTCGAACGCGGCCTCGTGGCCGGCGCGGACGGGGAGCGGGGCGACTTCAAGGATCATGGGGACCTCCGGGGTCGCATTCTCGCCAGACATTGATGAATCTGTGCGACCACCGCCGCCCCTTCGCCGATCGCGCCGCCGACCCGCTTCACCGAGCCGGAGCGCACGTCGCCCACCGCGAACACGCCCGGCACGCTCGATTCCAGCGCCGCCGGGCCGCTCTCGATCTGCCACTCCAGGTCTGCGGCCAGGGTCGGGTCCGCCCGCCGCTGCGCACGTCGCACGTCCGCCCCGGTCAGCACGAAGCCCTTGGCGTCGGACAACACCGGGCAGCCCGTCAGCCAATCCGTCTCGGGCTCGGCGCCGACGAACAGGAAGACGTTGCGCGTGTCCTGGCGCGACTCGGTGCCCGTGCGGGCGCAGCGCCAGGTCACCGCCTCCAGCCCGCGCAGCGGATCGCCGTGCAGCTCGGTGATCTCCGTGTAGGGGCGCAGCGCGATGTTGGACGTCGCCTCGATGCGGTCGATCAGGTAGCGCGACATGCTGTCGGCAAGACCTGGCCCCCGCACCAGCACGTGCACGCGCGAGGCGTGTTCGGACAGGAAGACCGCCGCCTGTCCCGCCGAGTTGCCGCCGCCGACCAGCACCACCTCGCTGCCCACGCACAGCGGCGCCTCCAGCGCCGAAGCCCAGTACCAGATGCCGCGACCTTCGAAGTCGTTCAGGCGCGGCACCGCCAACCGGCGGTAGCGCGCACCGCTGGCGATGACCGCCGTGCGCGCGCGCAGCTTGCGGCCGTCGGTCAAGGCGATCAGGAGCTCACCTTCCGGCCCTTCGCGGGCGCAGTCCAGCGATTCGACCTCGGTGGGAATCAGCAGCTCGGCGCCGAACTTCTCGGCCTGCACGCAGGCGCGACCGGTCAGCGCGCCGCCGGAGATGCCGGTCGGGAAGCCGAGGTAGTTCTCGATCCGCGCGCTGTTGCCCGCCTGGCCGCCATAGGCGCGGCGGTCGAGCACGACCACGCGCAGCCCCTCCGACGCGGCGTACACCGCCGTCGCCAGACCCGCGGGACCGGCGCCGGCGATGGCGACGTCGAAGAGCTCCTCGCGCGGCGTCGTGTCCACCATGCCGATGCAGCGCGCCAGCGTCGCCTCGGGCGGATTCACCAGCACCGCGCCGTCCGGGCAGACGGCGACCACGTCGCCCGGCGCGGCGCCGTATTCCTCGATCAAGGCGGCCGCCGCCGCGTCCTGCGCGACGTCGACCACGCGATACGGCTCGCCGTTGCTGTGCAGGAAGCTCTGCAGCCGCAGCAGCGCGGCCGAATTGGGGCGGCCGATCAGCACCGGCCCGCTCGCCCCCGATTCGATCAGGCCCACGCGGCGCAGGATCATCGCCCGCACCAGGCGCTCGCCGAGGTCGGCCTCCGCGATGATCAGCGCGCGCAGCTGGCTCGGCGGCAGCAGCAGCGTCTCGACCGTGTCCACCGCGATCGCATCGACCAGCGACGGCTTGCCCGACATCGCCGCCAGCTCGCCCGAGAAGTTGCCCCGCGTGTGCTGCACCAGCGGCGTGGTGTTGCCCATGCCGTCGCGATGACACACGTCCACCGTGCCGGCGAGGATCAGGTAGAGCCCCGGGCCGGGCCTGCCCGCGCTGAGCAGCGTCTGGCCGGGCTGGAAGGTCTGCGGCGTGCCGAAGCGTTGCATGCGCGCCATGTCGCAGGCACTCAGCCGCGGATACATCTGATGGCGGCGGGTTTCCAGCGAGTGGTGCGAGGCCTCTGCGTTCATGGCGTGTCCCCTGCGTCGGGTGTTCGGGATGGTTGCGGTACCGCTGATCGCGGGTCTACAGTGGCCCCCACAGTGGGGGAGTCTCGCGGAGTGGCCTTCGAGCACCGGGGGTCACCCGCCCAGCACAACGAGGTGCGCGACCATGTCCCATCTTGGACCGACCTTCGTCCAGATCGTCCACGAGGAAGCCCTGACCTGCGCGGGATGCGCGGCGGTGCTGAGCCGCCGCGCCGACCTGGCGGCCTCGATCTGCAGTCTGGCGCACGCGGTGCGGATCGTGTCGGGCGAGTCGCCCGAACGATGCGACGTCCTCATCGCCGACTACACCAGCGCGCTGGCGCTGGCCCTGACCGCGCGTCAGGCGGCGCGGCGGCCCGGCGGCCATCCCGGCGGCCGATGTCCCCGCATCCTCGTCCTGACCGCGATGGACCGCGAGTGGGACGTCCGTGCCGCGATGGAGGCCGGCGTGCACGGCTACCTGCTGCAGCGATGCCGCCCCGAGCAACTGGTCGAGGCGGTCGACGCGGTGATGCTCGGCGTGCAGTTCGTGTCCGTCGAACTGGCGCCCAAGCTCGCGCGCAGCCTGACCCAGGACCGGCTCACCAAGCGCGAGATGGACGTGCTGGTCGCGATGTCCACCGGCGCGTCGAACAAGGACATCTCGCAGCGGCTGGGCATCACCGGCGCCACCGTCAAGACGCATGTGCGCGCGATCCTCAGCAAGGTCGGCGCGGGCGCGCGCACCGAGGCCGTCGCGATCGCCGCCCGCAGCGGGCTGACGGCCCGACCGCCGCAGGAGTCGGCGCTCCTGGCACAGGCGGACCCGACGGCCCGGACTGCGGCGGCTCAGACGGCGGCCCAGACGGCGCGGACCGCCTTCGCGGAGGCCGCGCGCGCCGGTCACTTCGCCGGGCAGAAGGCGCCGGTCTTGATCCAGGCGTCGACCAGTTCCCCGAACTGAGCCTGCGTCCCCGGCGCCGGCTCGCGCTGCGCGCCGGGCATCCACGCCCAGCCCACCAGCGTGTCGTGCGCCATGTGCTCGTGGATCTGCGCCAGCGTGCGCTTGCCGTTGCGCGCGGGATCCTTGATCTGCTCGCAGATCTCGCCCAGCGACAGGTTCTGCCAGGCCATCTCGCGCGGCGCGACGTGCCACATCGCATGACCGGGCACGCCGGACGCGTCGTTGTTCTTCGCCTGGTGGCAGCTCGAGCAGCGCAGCGCCGGCACGCCCTTGCCGTCCGCACCACGCGTGACGTTGGGGATATGCAACCGCGTCTGCACGCCCTGACCCTGCAGCGGCCGGTCGCCGGAAGGGTGGCAGTTCACGCAGCGCGGGCTCTGGATGACGCGGCCGGCCTCGACGAAGATCGCCCGCGAGCGCTCCTTCGGATCGGCGATCGCGTCGAAGCTCTGCACCGTGCGCAGCGGGGCGACCGCGGCCGACGCGGCGGCGGGGCGGGCGTCCTGGGCGTGCGCGGTGGCGGCGAGTCCGGCGGACGCGGCCAGCCCCACCAGCGCGCCGCGCGTCGCCGTTGCGATGGTCGCCAAGGTGGTCGCCGAGGTGGTCGTCGGGATGATCGCCGAGCCCGGACGACCGGTGGAGGGGGAGATCGGATGGTTCATGCCTTCAGCTCCTCGACGGCGACGGGATAGCTGCGGAAGCGCTTGCCGGTCGCGGCATACAGCGCGTTGATGTAGGCCGGCGCGATGATTGCGGTGCCGATCTCGCCGACGCCGCCGGGCTCCGCGCCGCTGCGGACCAGGTGCACGTCGATCCGCGGCGTCTGGTCGATGCGCATCAGCGGGAAGTCGTGGAAGTTGCTCTGCTCCACGCGGCCCTTGTCGATGGTGAGCTTGCCCAGCATCACCGCCGTCAGGCCGAAGATGTGACCGCCTTCCATCTGCGCGACGACGCTGTCCGGGTTGACGGCGATGCCGCAGTCCAGCGCCGTGGTCAGGCGGCGCAGCATCACCGCGCCATCGGGCGTGACGCTGAGCTCCATCACCATCGCGATGTGGCTGCCCCAGGCGTTGAGCACCGCCACGCCCCGGCCGGTACGCGCCGGCAGCGGCGTGCCCCAGCCGGACTTCGCGGCGGCGGTCTCCAGCACCGCCTTCAGTCGCGGGTTGTCGTTCAGGTGCGCGAGGCGGAAGGCCACCGGATCGGCCTTGGCCGTGACGGCGAGCTCGTCCATGAAGCCCTCGACGGCCCAGGCGTTGTGGTTGGGGCCGACGCCGCGCCAGAACGCGGTCATGTAGCCGGACGGCGGCTCGACCGGGACGTACTCGACGATCTTCGCGGGGATCGAATAAGGCGTCTCGGCGGCCTCGACGGCGTCGGGATCGGCGACGCCGGGCTGCAGCCATTGCGGCGCGTAGCGAGCCACGATCGACGAGCCGGACAGGCGGTGCGAGATCGCCGTGATCTTGCCGGCGCTGTCGAGCGTCGCGGCCATCTCGTCGCAGTAGAGCGGGCGGAAGCTGCCATGGCGGATGTCCTCCTCGCGGCTGTAGATCACCTTGAGCGGGAAGTCGACCTGCCGGGCGAGCTTCGCGGCCTGGCCGACGTACTCGGCGTCGAGCCGGCGTCCGAAGCCGCCGCCGATCAGGAAGTTGTGGACCTGGATCTTCTCGACCGGCACGCTGCTGACGGCGGCGATCGCCTGCTGCGCCTTCACCGGCGCCTGCGTGCCGAGCCATACGTCGCAGGCGCCGTCGTGGAAGTGCAGGGTGCAGTTCATCGGCTCCAGCGGCGCGTGGACCATCGTCGGCGCGTCGTACTCGACCTCGACGAGCCGGGTGCCCGGCGCGGCCTTGGCCGCGGCGAAGTCGCCCTCCTGCTTGGACACGATGCCCTTGCGCTTGAGCGCGTCGCGCACCGAGGTCTTCCAGGCCGTGGTGGAGAAACCCGCATTCGGCCCCTCGTCCCAATCGATGACCAGCGCGGCGAGGCCCTTGCGCGCGGCGCCGTAGTGGTCCGCGACCACGCCGACGATGTCGTCCGCGACCAGCACCCGACGCACGCCGCGCACGGCGAGCGCCTTGCTGTCGTCGACGCGGCGCACCTTGCCGCCGACCACCGGGCAGTGCGTGATCGCGGCGACCTTCATGCCGGGCAGGCGCGTGTCGATGCCGAACTGGGCGCTGCCGTTGGTCTTGCTCCTCGTGTCCAGCCGCTTGGCCGGCGTGCCGACGAGCTGGTAGGCCTTCGGGTCCTTCGGCGGCACGTCCTTGGGCACGGGCATCCCGGCGGCCTTGGTCACGAGCGCGCCGTACGCCAGCTGTTTGCCGGTGGCCGCCTGCACGACCTTGCCGTCCCGCGTGACGCATTCCTGCGCCGTGCATTGCCAGGTGTCGGCGGCGGCGTTGACCAGCATCGCGCGGCAGGTCGCGCCGGCGGTTCGCACCGCCTTCCACGCGGCGATCATCGAGGCCGACCCGCCCGTGATCTGCATGCCGAAGACCGGGTTGGCGTAGCGCTTCTCGTCGGCCGGGGCCTGCTCGATGGTGACGGTCGAGAGCGGGACGTCCATCTCCTCGGCCAGCATCATCGGGATGGCGGTGAAGGAGCCCTGGCCCATCTCGACGAAGGGGATCACATAGGTGACCTTGCCGGACGGCGTGATGCGGATGTAGACGCTGGGTTCGAAGGAGGCAGCCGCGGAGGCCGCGGTCGCGCCCTTGGCGGCCTTTGCGGCACTGGCGGCGTCTGCGCGAAGGGGCAGGCAGAACGAGGCGACGAAGGCGCCGCCCGTGCCGGCGCCGATCTTGAGGAAATCACGGCGTTCCATGGCTCACCCCTTGGCCGGTGCGCCGGCGGCCGCCATCAGGATGGCGGACTTGATGCGCGGGTAGGTGCCGCAGCGGCACAGGTTGCCCGACATCGCGGCGTCGACGTCGGCCTCGGTGGGGCGCGGGTTCTGCTTGAGCAGCGCGCAGGCCGACATGATCTGGCCCGATTGGCAATAGCCGCACTGCGGCACGTCCTTGTCGACCCAGACGGCCTGGATGCGCTTGCCGACGGGGGTCTGGCCGATGGCCTCGATCGTGGTGATGGCCTGCTTGCCGACGCCCTCGACGGGGAAGGAGCAGGAGCGGACGGGATTGCCGTCGAGGTGCACGGTGCAGGCGCCGCACATCGCCATGCCGCACCCGAACTTGGTGCCGGTCAGGCCGACGACGTCGCGCAGCACCCAGAGCAGCGGGGTGTCGCCGTCGACATCGACGCTCCGCAGCTTGCCGTTGATCTTGAGCTGGTAGGCCATGAGCGGGATCCTCCTGTGGAAGACCCACTGTCCGGCCATGGCGGGGCGGTGTCGTCAGCACGGGGGATGCATGCCGGCTCGTTCGGGGCGGGGAGACGCGCCTCATCCCTCGGGATGAGGACGGATCGGTCGGCCGGGGCATCGTCACGCCGCCGTCACCGCGCTGGCGGATGATCGAGGCTTCCACCATTTTGTCCCCGCCGACCATGAGCTCAGCATCCGACCGCGACGATCTCGTCGAACGCATCCGCCGCGACCTGCAGGACGGCTACGACGAGGAACTGGAGCTGGAGATCGAGGACCGCCACGTCGACGAGGCGCTGCGCGCGCTGGACGAGAGCGATTCCGACAGCGCGCACGGCGAGCGCATCGCCTACTTCAAGCACCTGTTCCGCCTGCAGCGCGAGCTGGTGAAGCTGCAGGACTGGGTGCACCACACGCGGCAGAAGGTCGTGATCCTCTTCGAGGGCCGCGACGCCGCCGGCAAGGGCGGGGCGATCAAGCGCATCACGCAGCGGCTCAACCCGCGGGTGTGCCGCGTGGTGGCGCTGCCCGCGCCCAACGACCGCGAGCGCACGCAGTGGTACTTCCAGCGCTACGTGCCGCATCTGCCGGCCGCCGGCGAGATCGTGCTCTTCGACCGCAGCTGGTACAACCGCGCCGGCGTCGAGCGGGTGATGGGCTTCTGCGGCGAGGACGACGTCGAGGAGTTCTTCCGCTCGGTGCCCGAGTTCGAGCGCATGCTGGTGCGCTCCGGCATCACGCTGATCAAGTACTGGTTCTCCATCAGCGACGAGGAGCAGCACCTGCGCTTCCTGGGCCGCATCCACGATCCGCTCAAGCAGTGGAAGCTGTCGCCCATGGACCTCGAGTCGCGCCGCCGCTGGGAGGACTACACGCGCGCCAAGGAAGTGATGCTCGACCGCACGCACATCCCCGAGGCGCCGTGGTGGGTGGTGGCGGCCGACGACAAGAAGCGCGCGCGGCTGAACTGCATCCAGCATCTGCTGGACCAGTTCCCGTACCACGAGGTCGAACGCACCGAGATCCGCCTGCCGGATCGCGAGCGGCACGACGACTACATGCGGCATCCGGTGCCGGAGTCGATGTTCGTGCCGGCGAAGTACTGAGCAGGCATCGATCAACGGCGCTCGGCGAGCGCCACCGCATCCGGCCCGGCGGCGCGATGCAGGCGGTCCGTCGTGTCGTTGGCGGCCAGCCAGACGGCCTCGGCGACGTCCTCCGGCGTCGTCGTGAGCGAGGCGCCGACGAACTCCGCAAAGATGCGCTGCGCGTAGGCCGCGTAGGGCGGCGTGATCAGGCCCTGGATGCGCTCGCCGGCGTTCGCCGAGAAGTTCGTGCCCGGGCCGTAGCCGGGTTCGACGAGGCGCACGCGCACGTCGAAGTCGCGCAGCTCCAACGCCAGCGAGGCGCTGAACCCCTCGATCGCCGTCTTGCTGGCCGTGTAGGCCGCCACGAGCGGGAAGGGCGCCAGCGTCGCGCTGGACGTCACGTTGACGATGGTGCCCGAGCGCTGCTCGCGCAGGCGGGGGATCACCGCCTGGCACATCGCCAGGGTCCCGAAGGTGTTGGTCTCGAAGACGTCGCGCACGGTGGTCATCGGCGTCGCTTCGAAGGCGCCGAACAGGCCGATGCCGGCGTTGTTCACCAGCACATCGATGGTCCCGATGTCCTCGAGCGCGCGGGCGATGCTCTCAGGCCGGGTGACGTCCAGCGCCACGACCCGGAAGCGGGAGGAGGGCGGGATATCGATGTCGCGCGGGGTGCGCATGGTGGCGATGACCTGCCAGCCCTGGGCGTGGAAGTGGCGGGCGGTGGCGAGGCCGTAGCCGGACGAGCAGCCGGTGATCAGGACGGTCTTCATCGGGAATCTCCATGGGTGGGTGGGAACAGGGAGCCACGATAGAGATCCCGCGCCGGACGAACGAGGGCGTATCGTCCGCATTTCTTTGGCCAACGTCCGGACATGAGCGATCCGCTTTCCGATGTCGTGCGCCTGCTGCGCCCGCGCGCGGTCATGGCCAACCTGATCAGCGGCAAGGGCGGCTGGGCGGTGCGGTACGCCGAGTACGGCCAGCCGAGCTTCTGCATCGTGCTGGAAGGGCACAGCCGGCTGGCGGTCGACGGCCATGACGTGGTGACGCTGCAGGCCGGCGACTTCGTCCTGCTGCCGACGACACCGGCCTTCACGCTCTCGAGCGTGGACGCGGTGCCGGTGATGCCGATGGATCCGCGGGAAGCCGCGAAGACGCGCGGCGAGTTGCGCTACGGCGAGCGCCGCGGTCCGGCGGACATGCGCGCGCTCGGCGGCGCGTTCGCATTCGACTGTGCCGATCCGGGCCTGCTGGTGGCGTTGCTGCCGCGCGTGGTGCACGTGCGAGGCTCATCGCGGCTGGCGCTGCTCGTGCAACTGGTCAGCGAGGAGGCGATGGCGCCCAAGCCCGGCGGCGAATTCATGATGTCGCGCCTGGTCGAAGCCATGCTGGTCGAGGCGATGCGGGCGAGTTCCACCGCGGACGCCCCGGCGGGCCTGCTGCGCGGGCTCGCCGATGAGCGGCTCGCGAAGGCGCTGCAGCAGATGCACGCCTGGGTCGAGCGCCCGTGGACGGTGGCGCAACTGGCGAAGCTCGCGGCGCTGTCGCGGTCCGCGTTCTACGAGCGCTTCACGCGCACGGTCGGCGTCGCGCCGATGGAATACTTGCTGGCCTGGCGCATGGAGATCGCCAAGGAACTGCTGCGGGCGGGCAAGGTGCCGGTCTCGGAAGTGGCGGAGCGCGTCGGTTACGGCTCGACGAGCACCTTCAGCACGGCGTTCAGCCGGCACGTGGGTATGGCGCCGAGTCGTCATGCGCGCGGCTGAGCCGCGCGGAACACAGCGTGTGTGAGCGCGGTTCGCGCCAGCAGACACGTCGAGTCCAGCAGTGGCGGCAGAGGGGGCGCGTCGCCGCTGAAGCGGCGCGAGGGCCCTCAGCTCAGACGCAGGTTGGACTGGTTCTCGTCCACGAGGCGGCGATAGACGCGGAAGTGGGCGGCGGAGGCGCGCGGCTCGCCGAGCTGCTCGCACAGCGAGCCCAGGCGGTAATGCGCTTCAGCCAGCGCCGGGTTCAGGTCCAGCGCCTGCTCGAAGGCCGCGATGGCCTGCGTCAGGCGGCCGGCGCTCTCCTGGACCTTGCCGGCGAAGAAGTACAGCGACGCGATGTCGCTGCACCAGCCGACGGCCTGGTCGATCAGCTCCAGCGCGTCGTCATGACGGCCCTGGCGGCTGAGCAGCGAGGTCAGTTGCGCGAAGGCCTCGATGTGGCAGGGATCGTTGGCGATGGCTTGGCGATAGCCCGCCTCGGCGGCGGCTTCGTCGGTCGTCTCGGTCAGCGCCGCGAGCTCGACCAGCGCATCCAGCGCGGCGTTGCTCAGGCGGCGCGCCGAGCTGTGCAGCTCGACGTCTTCGACGCGCACGGCGGGGCGCGCGGACGTGATGTGGGCCAGGAGGATGTCGGCGGCGGAGATCGGCGGGTTGGTGGTCATGGCAGTGCTCTGGTGAGTTGCCGTGAATGGTGCCGGGGGTCGGGACTTGCCTCTGCCGGAGAGCGGTGCGAGTGCGTGTAGGACAAGCGGAAGGGCCCCGTGCATGGTCCGCGCGAGGCGAGAAGGCGAGGCGCGAGGCGGGGGCGATCCGCCTCGCCGATCTCACTTGAGCGTGACGAGTTCTTCGGCGATGGTCGGATGCAGGGCGACCGTGCTGCGGAAGTCCTGCCAGGTCGCGTTCGCCTTCAAGGCGACGGCGATGAACTGGATCATCTCCGCGACCCCGTCGCCGAGCAGGTGCACGCCCACCACGCGGTCGGTCGCGTCATCGACGAGCACCTTGAAGAAGACCTGATCCCGCGAGCCGGCGAAGGCCTGCGCCATCGAGCGGAACCGGGTCTTCAGCACGCGCAGGCCGGGAAAGCGTTCTCGCGCCTGCACCTCGGTCAGGCCCACCACGCCGATCTCGGGCGTGGTGAAGACCGCGGTCGGGACCAGCGCGTAGTCGATCTCCGGCCCCTCGATGCCGCCGTAGTGGCGGTCCGCAAACGCCTGACCCTCGCGGATGGCCACCGGCGTCAGGTTCAGACGATCGGTGACGTCACCGATGGCGAAGATCGATGCGACGGTCGTGCTGCCGCCGGGGCCGACCACGATGGCGCCTTTGTCGTTGACCTCGACGCCGGCCGCCTCGAGCCCCAGGCCTTCGATGTTCGGGCGGCGGCCGGTGCTGAGCAGGACGGCATCCACCTCGAACACGCGGCCGCCGGTCGTGGCGACGCGCAGGGCCGCGCCTTCCCGCCGCAGCACTTCGATGCGGTCATCGAAGACCAGGTCGACGCCGCGCATGGACAGATGCTCGCGCAGTGTCTCGGCGATCTCGCCGTCGAAGCCGCGAAGCAGCGCCGGGCCCCGCACGAGCTGGGTCACCTGGCTGCCCAGACCGGCGAAGACGCTGGCGAACTCGACGGCGATGTAGCCGCCTCCGACGATCAGGAGGCGCCGCGGCTGCTCGCTCAGATGGAAGAGCTCGTCCGACGTGATCGCCAGTTCGACGCCGGGGAAGCTGGGGCGGTCAGGGGCAGCGCCGGTGGCGATCAGGATCCGCTCGGCCGTCACGACCTTGCCGCTGCTGCGCAGCCGCACGGTGTGGGCGCCCAGCAGCGTGGCATGTTCGGGGAAGGTCTGCACGCCTACCCCGTGGAGGTTGCGCTCGTAGACGCTCTCCAGGCGGTCGATTTCGGTGTCCTTGTTGTTCATCAACGCGTGCCAGTCGAAGCGGGCCTCCGGCGCGTCCCATCCGAAGGCCTTTCCGGCCTTGAACGCATCGGGGAAACGGCTCGCGTAGACCATCAGCTTCTTGGGGACGCAGCCGCGGTTGACGCAGGTGCCGCCGAAATTGGCACCCTCGGCGATGCCCACGCGCGCGTCGTGCTTTGCGGCGACCCGAGCCGCGCGTGCGCCGCCGGAACCTGCGCCGATCACGAAGAGATCAAAGTCGAACTGCTGCATACGTCAACGGCCCGGAGGTCGATCCGGGCGCTCCTATCGATACGACAGCGTAACGACGCGCGCTCTGCCCATCAACGGTGGGCGGGGGAACAGGTCATTGTGCGGGTCGGAACAATCGCGTGCTGCAGCGCGAATGTTTGGCAGACACCGGTCGATGGCTGGCGCGACATTGAGGCGCTGGCCAACTGGTGCAGCTTGGCAGCTACTCCGTCGAGTCCGCGTTGGCTGCGCGCAGTGGGTCTGACGCCTCCAGCCAGTCCAGTTCGTTCTCCAGGGTATGGAAGGCGTCGTCGCCGATCTCCGCCGCGTCGCGCATGGTCAGGAGCGTCTGCCGAGCGGCGTCGAGCGCCCCTTCATAGGCGTCGTCGTACTCGGCGCCGAACGACGCGAAGGCGCTGCCGGTGTCGTGAAGTGGCCGGCCCAGGTGCATCTTCAGGTTCTTGCGCACCAGGTCGTGCACGGGTGTCGAGTCTTTCGGCAGCCGGGCAAAGGCGGCGTCGAGCATTCGCTGCCGCGCCGCCGTTTCCTCTTCGCCCACCGGGTCGCCGTCCCGCAGGTTGAGCAAGCGAAGAAGCGGCTTGAGCGTCAGGCCCTGGATGAGCAGGGTGCCCAGGACGACCAGGAATGCGGTGAGCACGATGAGGTCTCGCCCGGGGAACTGTGCTGGAAGCGCCAGGGCTGCGGCAAGCGTGACGATGCCTCGCATGCCGGCCCACGAGATGACGAGACCGCTGCCGACGGTCGGCTTCAGCATCAGCCGCGCCACCTTGACGCGATGTCTCTTGCCGAACGCGCCGAGCATCGCGTTGAACGCCATGTGCCAGCCAATCCGCACCACGATGACGGTCAGCAGCACGGCGGCCGCAACGGTCAGATAGTGGTCTCGCGTGGCCTCGGGCAGGTCGAGGAGGATCGGGCGCAACTGCAGGCCGATGAAGATGAACGCAAAGATGTTGAGCGCGAAGACGACCGTCGCCCACACGGCGTTGGTGGGGACGCGGACGCGCGCCTCGATGCGGGCAGGTGCGATGCGAGCCAATGTCATGGCGAAGCACACCGTGGTGAGCACGCCCGACAGGCCAAGGTGCTCGGCCAGTTGCCAGACCCCCACGGCGCCGACGAACTGCATGATGATCGCCGTCGGGATGTGCTGGACGCGTTCGAGCAGCCGCTGCGTCAGCAAGCCCAGCGCGGGCCCGGCGACGAGGCTGCCGACCACGCTGAGGACGAAGGCCGGCGCAATGGCTTGCAGGGAGAAACTTCCTGCCGCGACGGCGCCAACGGCCAAGCGGTAGATCAGGAGCGCGCTGGCGTCGTTCAGCAAGCTCTCGCCCTCCAGGATGCCGAGGATGCGTTGCGGCGGATGCAGCGGGCGAAGGACGGCGGTCGCGGCCACGGCATCTGGCGGAGCCACGATGGCCCCGAGCGCGATGGCGGCGGCCCAGGGCAGGGTCGGCACCAAGGTGTGAGCGACCAGCGCGACCGCCGCGGTGGTCAGGCTGACCGCGACGATCACCAGGCTTGCCAGCGGAAGCCAGTTGTCCTTCAGGTCGCGCAGTGACGCGTCGTATCCCGCGTCGACCAGGATCGGTGCCACGAAGAGGGCAAGCACCAGGTCGGGTGGCAAGGTGAGATGAGGCGCGCCGGGTAGCAATGCGAGCACCGCGCCGCCTACCGCCAGGAAGACGGGGTAGGGGGCGCCCATCCTTCTTGCGGCAGCGGCCAGAAGCACCGCTGCGACGAAGAGGACGATGATCTGCTCTAGGTCGTGCACGGGCCGAGTATGTCAGTGCGAAAGGGCTTTCGCGCCCCCGGTTCACAATAGGCCGCCATGAAGTTCTGTCTAGCCTGCCTGCTTTGTCTGCTGCTTGCGCCCGTCTGGGCGGTGGACCTGCGCGATGGCGACGTGGTGCTCTACCGCCATGCGCTGGCGCCAGGGGGCGGCGACCCGCCGGGCCTCAAGCTCGGTGATTGCGGCACGCAGCGCAACCTCAGCGACGCGGGGCGCGATCAGGCGCGCCGCATCGGCGAGGCGCTGCGCCAGCGCCTGGGCGGGTTGCGCGTCGGCGCGGTGTGGGCTTCGCCCTGGTGTCGCACGTTGGAGACGGCGCGGCTGGCTTTCCCCGGCTTGCCGGTGAAAGAGCAGCCGGCCTTCGGCTCCTTCTTCGGGCAGATGGAGCGCGAGGCCGGCCAACTGCGCGATGCCACCGCGCTGCTGGCCGGTTGGCGCGGGCCGGGCGTGCTGGTGGTCGTCACGCACCAGGTGACGATCACCGGGCTCAGCGGAATCCATCCCGCGTCTGGTGAAGGCGTCGCGCTGCGCTGGGTCGACGGACGCGCAGAAGTGCTGGGCGAGTTGGCCGCCCCAGCCCCCTGAGCCGCGTTCAGAACCGCGGCAAGCTGAAGCCTCGCTCATTCAGTCAGAGGACGTCCCTCCGCTCTCGCGCCCCATTACCCCAAATGGACGCTCAGCGGCGGCAGCATCGAGCCGCCGCTCTCGTTCACGAGCCGCTGGTCATGCAGGTAGTCCTGCGTCACCTCGACCACCCAATGCCGCTCGAACTTCTTTCCCACCTTCTGGACCAACTGGTCGAAGGTCAGCGCATCCAAGGCATTGCTGTCCAGATGAACCGGCCCGCCGGTGCCTTCCTGAACGAGATCGCAGAGCGCCGCCGCGGTGTCGGACATGAAGGAGCACGCCGGCCGCCACGCTGAACTCGCGCGGATGCGCCCATCCCGGGCCTGCTGCTCATCCAGGTGACGGAGCATGTTGTTGCCGACACCATCCGGCGCGATCTGCCAACCGATGCGAGCCACCGTCGCCGACGGATAAGCCGTCAGCACCGCGTCCTCGCATCGAATCTTGTACTGCCCGTAGTTGTCCTTTGCGGTCCGCTGGTCGCGTGGCCGATGAGGTCCCCCTGACGAAGCGTCGAAGACCATCGCGGTGCTCACGAAGACCAGGGGCACCCCGTGCAGCCTCGCGAAGCCTGCCAGCTGAGCTGCCCACGACTCGGCGCCCATCGCCAGGTGGACGATGGCATCCGGCGCCTCGGCGCGCAGGAAGGCCAGGGCGGCGGCCTCATCGGCAGGGTCCACCGCGCCGCGGTCCCAACCCACCACGTCCCAGCCTCGCGTTTCCGCTTCACGGCCGACCCAGGGAGCCACGGTGCCGTTCAGTCCGGTGATGAGGAGCTTCATGTCCAGTGTCGATCTTTGGCTGTTGATCCCCCCGACTCTGCCACGCGTCCGGGGCTTCGCGCGCGGCTCGCCGCCATCGGTTCAGGAGGCCAGCGCCATGCCTCGCATCGCGGCAGGGGAGAGCTGCAGGCCCGCGGGTCGTTCGTCCCGCTTGCGTCAGCACCCGGTCGGTCTTGCCTTCAGCAATCGAGGCGACGTACAGGAGGCGGCGGAGCATTCAGACCTCGTGTTTTTCCGCGACGAATGGGCGCAAAGCCGGTTCGTGCCACAAGCCGTCAGAGGTCGGCGATCTTGAGCCTCGACCGCGTAGGTGGGGTCGGGGCATCCGCGATCACGGCCAGCGCCTGCACCAGACGGTCCAGGTCATGGACCTTGTCGTAGTAGCCGTCGATGCCTGCGGCGATACACAGCGGCCCGAACACGCTTTCGTCCCCACAGGTGACGGCATACGCCGTGCCTTGAAACCCCTGGGCCCGGAGTCGCTGGACCGCCGAGAAGCCGTTGCCCGTGGACAGGGTCAAGTCGGTGAGGATGACGTCCGGCCTGCACAGGCCTGCGGCCATGACGGCTTGATCCTCATGCTCGGCCTCTCCCACCACTGCCGCACCAGGCACCCGGGTCAGTCGGTCTCGAAGCCGCCGTCGGAACGAGGACGATGCGTCGATTAGCAGAATTCGCATTTCTTGTCGGTCGATGGCAGCCATCCTCTTCGCTGCGCGAGCAAAAAAAGAAGCCCGGACCGCTTGCGCGCCGCCGGGCGTAATCGACTGATGTCGACCCCGCTCAGGGAGGAAAAGCGGGGACGTTGCCGCCGCTCTTCACGACGTAACAACGTGAAATGAATTTTGCACTTTTATCATTTGTGCGAATGCCGGCAAATCCATCAACTCGCTGTCGGGAAATGACCTACAAACCGGGTCCCGCCGCCACTCCGCACCGTTCATGTCCGTTCCCTCCGGCAGATGCTTCTCTCCGTTTTCCTCGCACCACGCGGTTCGGATCGCCGTCCTCTTTTGCAGCTTGCTCGGCACCGCCGGCGCAGCGACGCTCCGCGGCGAAGTCGTCGGCCTCTCTGATGGCGACACGCTGACCGTGCTGGACAGCGAGCACCATCCGCATCGCGTGCGGCTGGTCGGAATCGATGCACCGGAGAAGCGCCAAGCCTTTGGGGAGCGTTCGCGGCAGCACCTCTCGGAGCTGGTCTTCCGGCAGGAGGTTGTCGTGGACTGGAAGAAGAGAGATCGCTACGGCCGCATCCTCGGGCTTGTCCGCGTGCGTTCGGTCGATGTCGGCCAAGCCCAACTGAGAGCAGGCCTGGCCTGGCACTACAAGGCGTACGAGCGGGAGCAACCGGCCGCACAACGCACCCTGTACTCAGCCGAGGAGATCGATGCCCGGCGCGCGCGGCGCGGCCTATGGAGCGAGACGACGCCAACCCCTCCGTGGGAATTCCGTCGCAGCAAAGTGACTGGCTCAAGAGCTCCCGCGGAACATGACTCCTCCCGTTGAAGTGCCAGGTCTTGCCCTGCCGCTTTGAGAAGGGCGGAGGGGGCCAGTCCAGACCATCAGTCGTGCAGCACCTATCTTCGCGATGAGCAAAGGCGATTGGCCGGTCGCATCGGCGATCCGTACCATCTCGAGCAAGATCAAACTCGGTTGGAAGGGGATGCGAGATGGCCAAGACTGCAACGTTCGGAGTGCTTCACCTCGGGACCTCTTTCACGGTGACCTACCTGCTCACCGGAAGCATCGCCATCGCGGGCCTGGTGACGTTCATCGAGCCGCTGGTCAACACCGTCCTCCACTACTTCTTCGACAAATACTGGGGGCACCCGTCGATCAAGGCGTGGTGGTCGGCACGCCGCAAGAAGGCGCATGAGCGCTCGCTCGCGACGGCGAAGGTCGAGGTCGCCTGAAGGGCGAAAGTGTTGGCGCTAGTGAGGCGAGCGCTATGTCGCTACGCGGTTGACACGTTTCAGCACAGCCCCGCGCTGCACTCTCAGGTCTGGCGGCAGCATCTGGATGAGCTTCTCGCTCCCATCCGCAAACCGCCTGATCAGCCGATTCCCGCTTGCCACAACGACCGAGCCGGTCTCCGCCAACGCCTGCTCGTAAGCCTTCCGTCCGGCCTTTGCGGCCAGCTCCGGAAACCACGCCTCGGCCGCAAGCATCTCCTCTTCGGTGAGATCTTCCGGCCTCAGCGCCATGTGAGTTCAGCTCCCGCCGCTCACACCGCCACCGGCGCCTTGATCGCCGCGTGGTGCTGGTAGTCCTGCAGCTCGAAGTCCTCGAACTCGTAGTCGAAGATCGACGCCGGCTTGCGCTTGATCTGCATCGTTGGATACGGGAACGGGCTGCGCGACAGCTGCGTCTCCACCTGCTCGAAGTGGTTCGAGTAGATGTGGCAATCCCCGCCCGTCCAGATGAAGTCCCCCAGACCCAGCCCGCATTGCTGCGCCAGCATCTGCGTCAGCAGCGCGTAGCTCGCGATGTTGAAGGGCACGCCCAGGAAGATGTCCGCGCTGCGCTGGTACAGCTGGCACGACAGCTTGCCGTCCGCCACGTAGAACTGGAAGAACGCGTGGCAGGGCATCAGCGCCATCTGGTCCAGCTCCGCCACGTTCCACGCCGAGACGATGATCCGGCGCGAATCCGGATTGGTCTTCAGCTGCTTCACCACCTCCGCGATCTGGTCCACGTGCCCGCCGCCCGCCTTCGGCCAGCTGCGCCACTGCACGCCGTAGACCGGGCCCAGGTCGCCGTCCTCGCGCGCCCACTCGTCCCAGATCGTGCAGCCGCGCTCCTGCAGCCACTTGACGTTGGAGTCGCCGCGCAGGAACCACAGCAGCTCCAGGATGATCGACTTCAGGTGCACCTTCTTCGTCGTGACCAGCGGGAACCCCTCGCTCAGGTCGAATCGCATCTGGTGCCCGAACACGCTGCGCGTGCCCGTCCCCGTCCGGTCGCCCTTGGCCACGCCGTGCTCGTACACGTGGCGCATGAAGTCTTCGTACTGGCTGCGCACGGGGCGCGCAGCGGTCGAGGCAGGGGCGGTCGGGGTCGTCATGAGGGCGATTCTAGAGGGCCCGCGTCGAGCCCCCAGGCCGCGCGGTCTCCCCGGGCCGCTCCCTCGCCCGGACGACGTCACCCCCCGGAAGAGGTAGCCGGCGCCCCACCGCATTACGCCTGTAATGCGCGCGGCGAGCCGTCGTAACCCGATCCCAACGTGCGCCTCCGAACATCGCCGCAGCCCGGACAACGTCGCTCGTACGCCAGCGGCCGCCGGCCATCGAGACAAGCCACGCGGGGTCCGCATGAAATCCATCCAGTCGCTCAGCACCGGCACGCGCCTCGCGGCCGTGTTCCTGCTCCTGCTCGCGCTGTCGGCCCTCAGCACCGGCGTGGTCGTGTCGCGTTTGGCCGCCGTCAGCGCCAGCCTGCGCCAGATCGAGCGCGAACGCCTCCCGCTGGTCCAGCGCCTGGGCGACATGTCCGACCAGGTCAACGCCGTCGGCCGCGGCCTGCGCAACGCGCTGATCTTCGAGGACGAGACCCGCATCGCCGCTGCGCTCGTGGACACCGGCCGCCAGACGCGCGAGATCGCCGCCACCATCGAGTCGCTGAAGCACCAGCCCGCGCTGGAGAACGGCGCCGCGGACATCGCGCGCCTGTCGCGCTCGTTCTCGGACTACGTGCCGCTGCAGCAGCGCTTCGTCGCGCTGCTCAAGGACCGCCACCGCGAGGAGGCCGGCGCGCTGCTCGTGGGCGAACTGCGCGCGGCGCAGCTGAAGACCATGGCCGACCTCGATGCCCTCAAGGACCGCCAGACCGCGCTCATCAGCGCCGCGGCGGAGGAGGGCGAGGAGGGCTACCTGAACGCCCGCGGCCTGCTGGTCGCGCTGTGCGCCGCGATGCTGATGGGCGCCGCGGTGGTTGGCAGCCAGCGGATCCGCCGGGACGTCGCGCCGGGCACCGGCGAAGCGGTCGCGCGACTCAGCGCCTGAGCGACGCGATGGCCGAGCGCCTGTACGCCTGTACGCCCGAGCGCCTCGGCACCCCCGAACACCCCTGAACACCCGCTACGACGGAGAACGCTCATGAATCACACGGTGAGCCGGCCCTACCGCTGGGGCGTCTACGGTCTGCTGGCCGCGCTGGTGGCGCTCAGCATCGGCATGTCCGTCGCCATGGACTGGATGACCGCCAGCATCCGCAGCAGCGCCACGCCGCTGCTCAAGGAGAAGGTGCCGCTGCTGCATCACCTCTCGGAGTTCGAGTCCTCGCTGCTGCTGCATCAACTGGCGATGAACAAGTACTTCGCGAACTCGATCAGCCATGACCGCTTCGTCATGCTCGAGCGCGACACGCGCCGCGACATGGACGCCAACCTCCAGGCCCTGCGCGCGCAGACCGAGCACAAGGACGTCATCGGGCGGATGCAGGTGGGCTTCGAGTCCATCCTCGCGCTGACGCCGCGCTTCGACGCCGTCGCCGACAACCCCAAGCCCGGCGCCGCCGAGGCGGTGCTGTTCGAACTGAACCGGCTGACCAACCAGGTCCGCGGCGACATCGACGCGCTCCAGGACGAGATCGACGCCATGGTCTACCGCAGCAGCGAGCAGGCCACCCATCGCATCGACCAGATCGGCACCGTCGTCCACGTCTTCAACCTGATCACCGCGGTGACGGCGCTGTTCATGATCCACCACGTGT
Organism: Mitsuaria sp. MSU3D; assembly: GCF_056867975.1. Classification (NCBI taxonomy): domain Bacteria; kingdom Pseudomonadati; phylum Pseudomonadota; class Betaproteobacteria; order Burkholderiales; family Sphaerotilaceae; genus Roseateles; species Mitsuaria sp. MSU3D. The sequence goes on from NZ_CP200314.1 coordinate 1,380,480, forward strand.
GGGCCCGGCTGCGCTCGGAGGATGTCCTCGCGCACCAGGCCGTCCACGATCCGCTGACCGGGCTGCCGCATCGCCGCAGCCTGGAGCGCCGGCTCGCCCAACTGGACGGCGCGGACCTGACGCTGGTGCTGGGCAAGCTGGACCGTTTCGAGCGCGTCGTCGTCAGCCTCGGCCATCGTCATGCGGACCAGTTGATGCTCGACGTCGGACGGCGACTGGAGGCCGCGACCCGCGCCCACGGCGGCCAGTTGTTCCGCCTGGACGGCGCGATGATCGCGGTGCTCTACGAGGGCCCGAGCGCGGAACACGTCGCCGCCATCGCCCACCTGCGCGAGGAACTGGCCCGGCCGTTCCGCGTCAACCGCCACGAGGTCTTCCTGACGCTGAGCCTGGGCGAGGTCGACAGCCGCGAGGACGGCGGCAACGCCGAGACGCTGCTGCGCAAGGCCGATGCCGCGCTGCAGTCGGCCGAGCGCGCGGGCGGCGACCAGTTGGTGCCGTACTCGGCGCACCTGCAGACGCAGACGCTGGAGCGGCTCGACATGGAAGCCGATCTGCAGCACGCGATCGAGCGCGGCGAGCTGGCGCTGCACTACCAACCGCAGCAGGACCTCGCGACCGGCGCGCTGCGCGGCTTCGAGGCGCTGCTGCGCTGGAAGCGCCAGGGCCGCCTGGTCTCGCCGGCGGAGTTCATCCCGCTCGCCGAGGAGTCCGGCCTGATCGTGCCGATCGGCGCCTGGGTCTTCGAGCAGGCCTGCCACCAGGCGCGCCTGTGGAACGAGGGCCGCGCGGAACCGGTGGTCATCGCGGTCAACGTGTCGATGCGGCAGTTCCAGCAGGCGGGCTTCCTGGACACGATCCGCCACGGGCTGGCCGTGTCCGGCGTCGATCCGGAACACGTGGAGATCGAGCTCACCGAGAGCACCGCGATGCAGGACCCGGAGAAGGTCATGGACGTGCTGGAAGCGCTGCGCGGGCTCGGCCTGGCGCTGGCGATCGACGACTTCGGCACCGGCTATTCCAGCCTCGCCTACCTGAAGCGGTTTCCGTTGAACAAGCTCAAGATCGACCAGTCCTTCGTGCGCGGCATGAGCCTCGATCCGAAGGCGAATCCGTCGTGCATCGTGCACGCGGTCGTCGGCCTCGCGCACAGCATGCAGCTGACGGTGCTGGCCGAGGGCGTCGAGACCCAGGAGCAGCGCGCCCGCCTCGTGGAGATGGGCTGCGACGAGATCCAGGGCTATTTCTACGGCCGCCCGCTGGCGGCGGACAAGGCCGCGGAGTTCCTCGCGCAGCACGATCGCCGCGCGGCGCTGACCGCGATGGCGCCGATGGTCGCGACAAGCGCCACGGCCGCGTCCGCGCTCGGCCTGTCGTTCCCGGCACTGGCGGCGGCGTGAGCGCTCCGGGCGATCGTCGATGAACCCCCGATGGCAACGGCGCGCGATCGGTGCGCGTCCCCTCGATCAACGGGCCCGCGATCGTGCCCATTTGCGCACGTGGACCTTCGACGCCGATGCGCCGCTGGCGATGGCCGAGATCCTCGATGTGATCGACGCGCTGGAGGAGATCGAACGACTCGACGGCCTGGATCCCCGGACCGGACCGGGCAGGGTGTTGATGGCGCGGGTCGTGCCCGCGGTCTCCGGAAGGTTCAGGCCGCCGCGCGCTTCAGCCGTGCGCGGACGCGGCCCAGCGCCTGCCACAAGGTGGCGGCGTCTGCCGGCTTGAGCGAGCCGGCCTCGGCCGGCAGCGGCGCCAGGCCGGACTGCTCGGCGAGCGCGATGGCTTCGTCCACCAGCCCGATCCAGCGGCCCAGCAGTGCGGCGCTGATCTCGAGGCGGTCCAGCGTCTGATGCGCGACGCGCGAGGCCGCGGCCGCGCCGGCCGAGGCCAGCGCCAGCAGGCGGTTCCATTCCTGAGCGATCGCGGCTGACTCGGCCGTCATGTCGGCAGTGTTGGCGGTGGCGGCAGTGACGGCAGCCGCCTCGTTTCGCACCGCGCTGCCGCGCTGGACGACGAGATCGTCGAGCGCATTGCTCATGTGGATCAGCGTTTCCACCTGCGCGATCGCGTCGCGCAGGCCGATGTCGAGCGCGCGCAGGCTGGCGCGCGCGCCGGCCCGGTCCAGCGCCTGCGGACGCGGGCCCGGTGTGCCGAGGCGCGCGATGTGTCCGGCCGACTGGAGTTCCAGCCAGGCCAGCCGTGCCATCCGCGCTTCCAGCCCGGCGAGCGTCGCCGCCGTCCCGTCCTCGAGTCGACGGGCGGCGGCTTGGGCGAGCGTGAGATCGGTGGTATCGGGCCGGATGCGGGATGCCGCGCCGGGGGATGCGTCTGAAGCGTCCGACGGATCCTTCGCCGACGTGCGTCGAGGTCGCACACCGCGAACGGCGGCGGCCACCAGCAGCGCGATCGCCGCGAGGCCGCCGACCGCCCAGGCCCGCGAGCTGCCCGCGGTGTCATGCGACGCCTCGCGCATGCGGGTCACATACGTCTCGCGCACGGTCTTGCGTTCCGCCAGCGCGGCGTCCAACGCCTGTCGCTGACTGTCCCCGTGCAAACGCGTGGCCATCGCCACCGAACCCTCGCGCACGAGGCCGCTCTCGTCGGCCAGCAGGTCCCACAGGCGCCGGTCGGCCGACAGCATGTCCGCCATCTCCGCGCGCGACGTGCCGCCGCGCACGCCGGCGATCAGGTCGCTGCGCGTCTGCTCGGCCTGGAAGCTCAAGGCCGTCAGGCGATGGAAAGCGCCGCGGGTGCCGGCGTCGATCTCGCGCCGCGGGGCGACGCGCGCCCGCATCAGTTGCGCGCCGGCTTCGTCGACAAGGCGATCGAGCCGATCGAGGCCGTGCATGACGCGCAAGTCGGTCTCGATGCCGGCTTCGAATCGGGCCGTACCCGTGCCGAAGGCGGCGACGCCAGCGCCGAGCACCAGTCCGGCCATGCCCAGGCGGGCGCCGGGGCGCGCCGCCAGTGCGGAGATCGCGGCGACGAGCGTGGAGTTCTCCGGCGCTGATGCACCAGCGGAGTCATCGACGCTGCGGGGCTTGCCCGGCTCGTCCGACTTGCCCGGATTGCTCCGATGGCTTGGACTGCCCGGGCTGCCCGTGTCGCGCGGCTTTCTCGCGTTACCCGAATTGCCCGGGTGGCCGGCGGCGCTCATGTCGAATGCCCCAGCTGCGAATCCCGGCCCAGCGTCGTGCTGATCGCATCGGCGATCGCCTGCAGCCGCTGGACCTCGCCGGCATCGAAGGCGTCCGCCGATGTCGAGAACAGCGCCAGGCAGCCGTACCAGACGGGACCGTGCCAGATCGGCAGCAGCAGCGCCCGCGCGCAGGTCGCGCAGCCGCGCCACGCGAAGGTCGTCCCCAGGTCGGAGAGATGTCGTCCCAGCACCTGCGGCTCGCCGGCGCGCAGTGCGCGCAGCACCTCCTGGCGACCGGGCAGCAGCAGCAGGTCGCCCACCCACGGCGGATCGATCAGCCCCGTGCGCGCCGCCACCTGACGGATCAGCAGGCGATGCAGCGCGTCGGCGCCCGGGCCCGTCCGCGCGACGCAGACGAGATCCGCGGCGCCCGCGCGCACGAGCGCGTTGCCGATGCCTTCGAGCGCCTCGCCGGTCACACCGAGCCGCAGCGCATCGCGCCAGGCCGGCTCCTCGAAGCGCGCCTGCATCGCGCCGATCGCGGCGGTCTGGCGGCGCAGCCGGCTGGACAGCCACAGCAGCCCGAGCGTCATCGCCCAGCCCGCCGCCAGCGCGGCATCGATCAGCGCGCGGTCGCGTTCGCCGTGATCGGCGGCCCAGGCCTGGTGTCGGCGCTCCGCCTCCGACTGCGCGGCGGCCAGATCGGTGAGCGCGCGCTGGACATCGACGGTCGCCGGCGCCAGCTGCGTCGCGACGAGGTGCCGCACCGCCGCCGTGTCGTCGGCGCGCAGGCCGTTGGCCAGCCGGTCCAGCGCGAGCGTCAGCGTGCGGATCCGCGCCGCGGCGGCGGAGGTCGCCGTCGTCAGTTCGGGCGAGGGTTCATGAGGACGGTCGTCGCCGAGCTTGCGGAAGGCGTTGCGCGCGCGTTCGGCGCTCGCCTGCACGGCGAAGGCGGCCTGCGTGGGCGTGAGCTGGCCGTCGTCGCGTTCATCGACGATGCGCAGCGGCGCGGTCAGCAGACCGTCGCTGACCGACAGCAGCAACGCCGCGCGTCGCGAGGCCGGCAGCGGCGCCAGGTCGGGCCAGGGGCGGTCGGCGCGGACGGCGACGAGGGTCGTCGCGGTCAGCGCCGCCAGCAGCACGAGTGCACCACGGTGTGCCCAGCGAGGGGCCACGGCAGCGCCGGGGTTCAGCGTGTCCATGCGCCGCATCGTGCGGCGGTGCGACTACCGCGCGGTTACCCCCGGCGACCCGGACGTTTCAGCTGAAACCGCCGATGCGTCGAGCACGCGGGCCACCGCCTGCGCGAGCTCCGCCGCGCTCAGCGGCTTGCGCACCAGCTCGCGCGCGCCGGAGGCGGCGACGCGGGCTTCGAGCTCCTCGCCGCCGTAGCCGCTCATCACGAGCACCGGCAGCCCGGGGCGTTGCGCGAGCAGGCGCTTGGCCAGCTCGACGCCGCTCATGCCGGGCATGGTCTCGTCGGTCAGCACCGCGTCGAAGCGTTGCGGCGCACGCTCGAAGGCGACAAGCGCCGCCTCGGCGCTCGGGAAGCCGACCGGCTCGTAGCCGAGTTCCGCCAGCAGTTCCTCGGCGAATTCGCGCAGCGGCGCCTCGTCGTCGACGATCAGCAGCGTCTGGCCGTCGCCGCGCGGCGGCGCCTCCGCGTCGTTCGACCGGAGCGCGCGCGGCGCCTCGCCGGCCACCGGGAACCACAGCGCGAAGCTGCTGCCGCGGCCCGGCTCGGTGCGCACGTCGATGGCGCCGCCCATGTCGGCGACGATGCTGTGCACGACCGACAGGCCCAGCCCCGTGCCTTCGCCGACCGCCTTCGTGCTGAAGAACGGATCGAACATGCGGCCGTAGACGTCCGGCGCGATGCCGGTGCCGGTGTCGGAGACGCGGACCTCGGCGTACCGGCCCGGCGGCAGCGTGCCGTGGCTCAGCAGCACGGGCTGCGCGCGCACCAGCACGTCGACGCTGAGGCCCAGCCGCCCGCCGCCAGGCATCGCGCCGACGGCGTTGCTGCACAGGTTGCTGACCAGCTGCTGCATCTGCAGCACGTCCCCGAGCAGACCGGCGTTGCCGCCGCGCAGCGCGGTGTGGAGTTCGACGTCCGCGGGCAGCGTCGGCGTCACCAGTTGCAGCGCCTCCTCGACGGCCTGGTCGACGTTGACCAGGCTGCGGTCATGCACGCCGCTGCGGCTGAAGTCCAGGATGCGGCGCACCAGCAGCCGGGCCCGCGCGCCCGCCTGCATGATGCGGTCCAGGTGGCGCGCCAGGTCGGCGTTGGCAGTGCCGGCGCGGCGCTGCGCCATCTCGCCGTGGCCCAGGATCGCGCCCAGGATGTTGTTGAAGTCGTGCGCGATGCCGCCGGCCAGCGTGCCCAGCGACTCCATGTGCTGCGCGGTCCGCAGTTGGGCCTGCAGGCGCTCGCGTTCGGCCTCGGCGTCCTTGCGCGGCGTGATGTCCATCGCGGCGCACGAGAAGCGCGTCGGCCGGCCCGCCGCGTCGCTCAGGCATCGTCCGCGCAGGTGCAGCCAGCGCCAGACGGTGTCGTCCTCGCCGTCGTCCAGGGTGTCGCTCAGGGTTTCATTCGCGGCTTCATTCCCGACCTCACGCTTCGCTCCGCTCGCGCTGTCTCGGCGCTCATCGGCGGGACGTGTGCCGCCGCCGGAAAGACGGACGCGGTACTCGATGTCGAGCTCCGGCGTGCGGCCCGCCAGGTGCTCGTGCAAGCTGTCCGTGACGACCGGACGATCGTCCGGATGCAGATCCAGGGAGAGGAACAGCGCGCGGGCTTCCATCGGCCGCGCCGACGGCGCCGCGCCGTGCAGGCGCAGCCAGCGTTCCGAGGCGAAGAAGCTGTTCTCCTGCAGGTTCCACTCGGCGTGGCCCTCGTTGGCCGCCTCCATCGCCAGCGCGTAACGCTGTTCGCTGCGGCGCAGCGCCTGCTCGCCGCGCTCGACGCGCAGCAGCTGTCGCAGCATCAGGCTCATCGTCAGCAGGCCCACCGCCACCAGCGCCAGCGTGCGCAGCGCCAGGCCGACCATCTCCGCGCGCCACGGCGCCATCGCCTCGTGCGCGTCCTTGGTCACCGACATCATCAGCGGCCGGTCCGAGACCGGGAGCGACACGATGAACTTCTCGCGCCCGTCGACGGGGCTGCGCGCAATCCGCGGTGCGCTGGCCTGCTGCGAGGTCAGGTCGCTGAAGACCTGCCCGTCGGCGCGCGAGTCCGGCGGCTGGCGCACGACCAGCCGGCCGTCGTCGAAGGTGAGGATCAAGGCACTGCCCGCGCCGAGGTCGATCGCGTTGTAGACCTCGCGCAGCTCGTCCAGCGTGACGATGGCCGTCACCACGCCGGCGAAGGCGCCGGTCGGCGTCTCCAGCCGCCGCGACACGACGAGCGCGGCGCGGCGCTCCGACCGCGTCACGATCGGCGGATTGATGAACAGGCCGGCCACGCGCGAGTCGCGTTGCGTCTCGAAGTAAGGTCGGTCGGAGACGTCGGCCAGCGGCTCGCCGGTCTGGCGCGAGCGGTAGCGCTGCCGGCCGTCGGCATCCGTGATCGTCAGCACGCTGACCTGCGGCGTGGCCGATGCGCGCATCCGCAGCGCGTTCTCGATGTCGGCGCCGGTCTGCCTGGCACCCTTGTCGCGGTACCAGATCGCCGTGTCGGTCAGGAGCAGGTCGACGGCCTGCAGGCTGCGCTCCGCTTCCTCCGACAGCGCCCGGGCCAGGTTGCTCAGCTCGCGGCCGGTGGACTGCGTGACCTGCTGGTGCAGCCGCCACGCGTCATAGGCGGACGAGGCGGCGAACGCCAGGATCACGCCGCTTCCGACGACGGCGATCCAACGGCGCAGCGAGCGGGTTTCGGTCATGGGGCGAAGGGAGCCGGCGTGGACGTTGAAGGGGCGGACGGGGTGGATTGTGTGGGCGGGGCAGGGGGTCAGTCCTTGCGCAGCAGCGGGCGGACGGCGGCCAGCAGTTCCTCGCGCAGGCAGGGCTTGGGCAGCAGGCCCTGGAGGACGAGCTGCCGGGCGGCCGGCGACGCGGCGCCGAGCGCTTCCGAGACCTGCGTCGACAATCCCAGCAGGGCCGCGCGCGGATATGTGGCGCGCACGCGTTCGATCAGCGTGCGCACGCCGTCGCGCAGCATCGGCAGGTCCAGCAGCACCAGGCCGACGGCCTCGGCGCCGGGTTCTCCGGCGGCGCAGCCGGCGGCGATCGTTCGAGCGTCCATCACGTCGTGCCCGGCGGCGGCCAGCCACTCGGAGATCAGTTCGCGGATCGCGGCATTGTCGTCAAGAACAACTACGGTGAACATCGGCGGGGCGCGGGTGGCGGGGCCGTCCCGGAAGTCCGGGGCAGAGCCTGCGCGCAAGGGCGGGAATGACGCTATTGGCGCCGGGCGCTGTTCCGCCATCATTTCCGGGAGATTTCCTGCGTTACAGCTGAAATGCGGAGACACCCGGACGTGGCTTCCGCCGCGTGAAGAACCCGTGATAGCTTTCGGGCCGCCACCATGAATGCGACCACCACGCCCCACATCCTCGCGGTCGACGACGACCCGGCCATCCGCGAGCTGCTGACCGACTACCTCACCGAGCACGACCTGCGCGTGACCGCGGTGGGGTCGGGCGCGGAGATGCAGGCCGTGATGCAGGCGCAACTGGTGGACCTCGTGCTGCTGGACCTGCGGCTGGGCCGCGAGGACGGCATGCAGCTGGCGCGCACGCTGCGTGAGAGCAGTCAGGTGCCGGTGATCATCGTCACCGGCCGGCAGGATGAGGCCGACCGTGTGATGGGGCTGGAGCTGGCCGCCGACGACTACATCAACAAGCCCTTCAGCTCGCGGGAACTCCTTGCGCGCATCCGCGCCGTGCTGCGGCGCTATCAGCTGCTGCGGGAGGCCGTCCCGGCGCGCGACGAGCGTCGACGCGGCTATCGCTTCGACGGTTGGGAGTTGAACGTCCGCAGCCGCAGGCTCACCGCGCCCGACGGCGCGCGCGTGGAACTCTCCAATGGGGAGTTCAACCTGCTTCAGGCGCTTTGCTCATCGCCCCAGCGCGTGCTGACCCGCGATCAGCTGCTCGACCTCTCCCGCCTTCACGGCGCCGAGGTCTACGACCGATCCATCGACGTCCAGATCCTGCGGCTGCGACGCAAGATCGAAAGCGATCCGGCACAGCCGCTCTACATCTGCACAGAGCGCGGGGCCGGGTACGTGTTCAGCGTGCCGGTGGAAGTGCTGGAGTAAGTCGGGGAGCGGGGCGAGGGAGAGCCCGCGCGAGACTGCCCGAGGCCGGCGGCGGAGCCCGCCAGGGCGCTCAACTCGATCCGCTCACCTGCGGTTCGCTGCTCTCAGACAGAACGCGCCTGGTCAGTCCTGGAAGCGGGCTCCGCCGCCGGCCTCGGGCAGCCTCGCGCACTGCCATCGACGGAGCAGCCTCCGTCATGCGTTGAACTGCAATGCGGCCAGGCGTGCGTAGAGGCCGCCTCGCGCCACGAGCTCGGCATGCGTGCCTTGCTCGACGATGCGACCATGATCCATCACCACGATGCGATCGGCACGCTGCACCGTCGAGAGACGGTGCGCAATGACCAGGGTCGTGCGGTCACGCATCGCCTCGTCCAGCGCCTGCTGGACCAGCCGCTCGCTTTCCGCATCCAGCGCGCTGGTGGCTTCGTCCAGCAGCAGCAGCGGCGCGTCCTGCAGCATCGCCCGCGCGATCGCAATGCGCTGGCGCTGGCCGCCAGACAGGCGCACGCCGCGCTCGCCCAGGAAGCTGTCGTAACCCTGCGGCAGTTGGCGGATGAACTCGTCGGCATGTGCGGCCTTGGCCGCGGCGATGACTTCCTCCGCACTCGCGTCCGGGCGGCCGTAGCGGATGTTGTCCAAGGCGCTGGCCGAGAAGATCACGCTCTGCTGTGGCACCAGCGCCATGCGGCCGCGCAGGTCCGCCAGCTTCACGCGGTCCACAGGCACGCCATCCAGCTGCAGTTTGCCGGACTGCACGTCGAAGAAGCGCTGCAGCAGCTGCAGCACCGTGCTCTTGCCAGCACCGCTCGGGCCGACCAGCGCGACGGTCTCGCCAGGCTCGATGCGCAGCGTGAAGTCCTCCAGCGCGGCGCGGTCGGGGCGCGACGGGTAGTGGAAGCGGACCTGTTCGAAGGCCACGCGCGCCGGGCCGGTCGAGGCGGGCAGGGCGACCGGCGCCGCCGGGTCCGCCACCGGCGATTGCGCCGCGAGCAGCTCCATCAGCCGCTCCATCGCGCCCGCCGCGCGCAGCAGGTCGCCCCAGACCTCCGCCAGCACCGCCACCGATGACACCAGCAGGATCACGTAGACCACCGTCTGCCCCAGGTGACCCGCGGAGATCTTGCCGGCCATCACCGCCTGCGTGCCCTGGTACAGCCCCCACAGCAGCGCGCCGAAGGTCGCCGTGATGATGAACGCGACGAGGAAGGAGCGCACCTTGGTCCGCTTGCGCGCGGTGTCGAAGGCGGCCTCGCTGGCGGCGTCGAAGCGCACGGCCTCGCGCGCCTCCTGCGCATGCGACTGCACGACGGTGATCGCGTTGAGCATCTCCGCGGCGATCGCGCTGGTGTCGGCGATGCGGTCCTGGCTCGAGCGCGACAGCCGCCGCACGCGGCGTCCGAAGAACATCGCCGGCGCCACGACCAGCACCAGGATGCCCAGCACCTGCGTCATCACCCACGGATTGCTGAAGATCAGCAGCGCCACCGCGCCCAGGCCCATGATGACGTTGCGCAGCCCCATCGACAGGCTGGAGCCGACGATGCCCTGGATCACCGTCGTGTCGGTGGTGATGCGGCTGATGACCTCGCCGGTCTGGGTGGTCTCGAAGAACTCGGGACTCTGGCGCAGCACGTGGCTGTAGACGGCGGTGCGCAGGTCCGCGCTGACCCGCTCGCCCAGCCAGGTCACTGCGTAGAAGCGCAGGGCCGAGAACACGCCCAGCGCCGCGCCGGTCGCGAACAGCCAGACGAAATGCTCGCGCAATGCCATCAGCCGGTCGCCCGGATCGGCGGACACCAGGCCCTGGTCGATCAGCTGGCGCAGCGCGAGCGGGAAGACCAGCGTCGCCGCCGCCGCCAGGACCAGGAAGACGATCGCCGCGGCGATCCGCCCCCGGTACGGCCGCAGGAAGGGCCAGAGCGCCGGGCCCATCGCCCGCAAGGGGGGCGGCGTGCGCACGGCGTTTGCCTGTCCGCTCGAAGCGGGCGCCGGTTCGGGGTGGCGGGAGGCCGTCGCCGAGGGGGACGAGCCGGGAGAAGAGGGGGACATGGCGGACATGAGGTCAGTTTAGGGGCCGCGTGTTGCGGGAATGTCCCTACACGCGGAAAGTCCATCCCAGGCAGTGATTGGCAAGGCAATCATTGCCTAAGCAATAATTGTCATCAAGAATTTCCGTCAGTGCCATCCCGGAAATCCGAAGTCATGAAAGACGACGTCATGAGTGCCAAGTTGCCCCCGCCCGCCGATTTCTACAGCGCCGACAGCTTCACGTCGGAGCCGAGCCTGGGCTGGCTGCTGCGGCAGATCAAGCAGTCCATGGTGCTGCAGGCCGACAAGATGCTCGGCGAACTCGACCTGACCCACGCGCAATGGGCGCCGATGTTGCGGCTGCGTTTCAACGGCCCGATGTCCAGTGCCGCGCTCGCCCGCGAGCTGGCGATGGACGGCGGCGCGATGACGCGGCTGCTGGACCGGCTGGAAGCGAAGAACCTGGTGCGCCGCGAGCGCTCGGTCGAGGACCGGCGCGTGGTGATGGTGTCGTTGTCCGAGGTCGGCGTGAACGCGATGGCGGCCGCCCCGGGCGTGCTGTCCAAGGTGTTCAACGACCACCTGGCCGGCTTCACCGACCAGGAGTTCCGCACGCTGATCGGCCTGCTGCAACGCATCGTCGTCAACGGCCAGGGCATCCGCGACGCCGACCTGACGGGCGAGTCGTCCACGCTGGTCGACAAGTTCGAATGATCGCGACGGACCCGATGCCGACCTTTTCCATTGCCTGCTCTCCCCACAAGAACAACAGTCCTGAGGAACCTCCGATGACCTCCCGTTTCCTTCATCGCACCACGCTGGCCCTGGCCATGGGCGCGGCGCTGCTGATGGTGCTCACCGCCTGCGCGCCCATCCCCAAGCTGGCCGAACCCGGCCGGCCGATCGACGGCGCCGAAGCCGCCCGTCTGGGCCTCGACGCCGGCCAGAGCCAGGCGCTCGACGCGTCCTGGTGGAAGACCTTCCGCGATCCGCAACTGGATGCGCTGGTCGACCAGGCGATCGCGAATTCGCCGAACCTGGCACTGGCCCGTGCCCGCATCGCCCGCGCCGCGGCGATGACCGAGAACGCCGAGGCCGCGAAGCGTCCGGCCGCCGAGCTCGAGGCCGACGTGACCCGCCAGCGCATCACCGAGAACGGCATCTACCCGCCGCCGCTGGCCGGCAGCGTCCGCACGCTGGCCAACATCCAGGCCGGGTTGAGCTACGAGTTCGACTTCTTCGGCAAGCATGACGCGGCGCTGCAGGCCGCGCTCGGCCAGCAACGCGCGGCCGAGGCGGACGCGGCCGCCGCGCGGCTGAGCGTGTCCAACGCCGTGGCCAAGGCCTACGTCGCGCTGGCGCGCAGCCAGGCGCAGGGCCGTCTGCTGGAGCAGCAGAAGACGCTGCGCGACCAGTCCTTCGAACTCGTGCGCCAGCGCAGCGCCGCCGGCCTGGACAACGGCCAGGACCTGCGCGTCGCCGAGGCGCCGCTGCCCGACATCCAGCGCCAGCAGGTCGTGCTGCGCGAGCAGCAGGCGCTGCTGCGTCACCAGATCGCCGCGCTGACGGGGCAGGGCCCGAAGGCGACCGAATCGCTGGAGGCCGCGCTGCCGGTCGCGCTCGACTGGCAGCAGGCGCCCCACCTGGACCTGCTGGGCCGCCGCCCGGACCTGGCCGCCGCGCGCGCGCGGGTCGAGGCGACGGCGCAGGACATCCGCGTCGCCCGCGCGCAGTTCTATCCGAGCGTGAGCCTGACGGCCTTCGTCGGCCTGAACTCGATCGGCCTGGATGAGCTGTTCAAGAGCGGCAGCCGCCAGTACGGCGCGGGTCCGGCGCTGCACCTGCCGCTGTTCGACAGCGGCCGGCTGCGCGCCAACCTGCGCGGCAGCGCCGCCGAGCAGGACGCCGCGATCGCGAGCTACAACGTCGCGGTGCTGGACGCCGTGCGCGACGCCAGCGACCAGTTCACCACGCTCGAGTCGCTGCGCCAGCAGCGCACGCAGCAGGACGCGCTGGTGGCCAACGCCGACAGCCAGGCCGCGCTGGCCGATCAGCGCCACCGCGCCGGCCTGACGGGCCGCATCGCGGTGCTGAGCGCGCAGCAGAACCAGCTGCTGCAGCAGCGCGGCCGGATCGACCTGCAAGCCCTGACGGTCGATGCGCAGATCAACCTGATGCGCGCGCTGGGGGGCGGTTATGCCGAGCCTGCCCGGGACGCCGCGCAGACGACCGCCTCGGCCGACCGCCGCTGACACCGGTTCCTCCGACAGGCATCGAACACGACATTGAAACGCCGGCGGTCATGCCGCTGACGCGCCCGAATCACAAGAATCCCGAAGAGCACACCATGAGCGCAACGCCCCCGACCAACACGCAAGCTCCCGCCAAGAACGGCTCCCGCAAGAAGGGCCTGACGATCATCGCCGCCGCCGTCATCGTGGCGGGCCTGGCCTACGCCGGGTATGAATGGATCGTCGGCAGCCGCTACGAGTCCACCGACAACGCCTATGTGCAGGCCAACGTCGTGCAGATCACGCCGCTGGTCGGCGGCACGGTGCGCGCGGTCTACGCCGACGACACCGACTTCGTGAAGGCCGGCCAGAAGCTGGTGAGCCTGGATCCGGTCGATGCCCGCGTCGCGCTGGAGCAGGCACAGGCGCAACTGGCCCAGACGGTCCGCGAGGTCCGCACGCTGTACGCGAACAACAGCGGGTTCGAAGCGCAGGTCAAGGTCCGCGAGGCCGACCTGAAGCGCGTCACCGTCGACCTGGATCGCCTGCAATCCGACGTCACGCGCCGCCAGCCGCTGGTGGCCACCGGCGCCGTCGGCAAGGAAGAGCTGGAACACGCGCAGTCGCAACTGACCTCGGCCCGTGCGCAAGCCGCCGCCGCGCAGTCGGCGCTGCAGGCCGCGAAGGATCAACTGGCCTCCAACCAGGTGCTGACGGACGGCGTCAAGGTCGAGGAACACCCGAACGTGCTGCGCGCCGCCGCGCGTCTGCGCGAGAGCTACCTCGCGCTGCAGCGCGCCGAGCTGATCGCGCCGGTGGACGGCTGGGTCGCGCGCCGCTCGGTGCAACTGGGCCAGCGCGTCGCGGCCGGCGCGCCGCTGATGGCGGTGGTCGGGCTGCAGCAGGTCTGGGTCGACGCCAACTTCAAGGAAAGCCAGCTGGCCAAGCTGCGTATCGGCCAGAAGGCGACGCTGGAGGCGGACGTCTACGGCAAGAAGACCGAGTACCACGGCACGGTGCAGGGCCTGGGTGCCGGCACGGGCGCGGCGTTCGCGCTCCTGCCGGCGCAGAACGCGACCGGCAACTGGATCAAGGTCGTGCAGCGCGTGCCGGTGCGCATCGCGCTGGACCCGAAGGAAGTGCAGGAGCATCCGCTGCGCGTGGGCCTGTCGATGGACGTGCAGGTCGACATCCGTGACCAGGGCGGCGCGATGCTGGCCGCCGCGACCGGCGCCAGCGCGCCGCGACTGCAGACGACGATCTTCGACGTCCAGGAGAAGGCCGCCGACGAGCAGGTGAACAAGATCATCGCGACCAACCTCGGCAAGGCCGCGGCCAAGACGACCACCACGCGCGTGCAATGAGCGATTCCACTCCAACCGCGCCCGGCGCGCCGGCGGCCCCCGGGCCCGCCGCGCCGCAGGCATCGCCGGCGCCTTCCGGGCCGCCGGCCGGTCCCGCGCCGCTGACCGGCACCGCGCTGGTGCTGGGCACCATCTCGCTGTCGCTGGCGACCTTCATGAACGTGCTGGACTCGTCCATCGCGAACGTGTCGCTGCCCGCGATCGCCGGTGACCTCGGCGTCAGCCCGGTGCAGGGCACCTGGGTCATCACGAGCTTCGGCGTGGCCAACGCGATCTCGGTGCCGCTGACCGGCTGGCTGACGCAGCGCTTCGGCGCGGTGCGGCTGTTCACGACCAGCGTGCTGCTGTTCGTGCTGGCGTCCTGGCTGTGCGGCTTCGCGCACTCGCTGGAGATGCTGGTGGCGGCGCGCGTGTTCCAGGGCCTGGTGGCGGGACCGATGATCCCGCTGTCGCAGACGCTGCTTCTGTCGAGTTATCCCAAGCACAAGGCGGGCACGGCGCTCGCGTTATGGGGGATGACGACACTGGTCGCGCCGGTGGTGGGGCCGCTGCTGGGCGGCTGGATCACCGACAACGTCACCTGGCCGTGGATCTTCTACATCAACGTGCCGGTGGGGCTGTTTGCGGCCGGGCTGACCTGGAGCATCTACCGCACCCGCGAGACCCCGACCAAGAAGCTGCCGATCGACACCATCGGGCTGGCGCTGCTGGTGCTGTGGGTGGGCTCGCTGCAGGTGATGCTGGACAAGGGCAAGGAGCTGGACTGGTTCGAGTCGAACCAGATCATCGCGCTGGCCGTGATCGCGGTCGTGGGCCTGGCGGTGTTCATCGTCTGGGAGCTGACGGACAAGCACCCGGTGGTGGACCTGCGGCTCTTCGCGCGGCGGAACTTCCTGTTCGGCGCCTCGGTGCTGTCGATCGCGTACGGGCTGTTCTTCGGCAACGTGGTGCTGCTGCCGCTGTGGCTGCAGCAGCACATGGGCTACACCGCCACCGCCGCGGGCTTCGCGCTGGCGCCGGTGGGCGTGCTGGCGATCCTGCTGTCGCCGGTGGTGGGGAAGAAGGTCTCGGTGTGGGACCCGCGGATGATGGCGAGCTTCGCCTTCGTGATGTTCGCGATCGTGCTGTGGATGCGGTCGGTGTTCACGACGGACACGGACCTCGGGACCATCATGATCCCGACGATCCTGCAGGGCGGGGCGCTGGCGTTCTTCTTCATCCCGCTGACGACGCTGACCCTGTCGGGCATCACGCCGGAGCGGATCGCCGCGGCGGCGGGCTTGTCGAACTTCGTGCGGATCACGGCGGGCGCGATGGGGACGTCGATCTCCACGACCTTGTGGGAGAACCGGGCGGCGCTGCACCACCATCACCTGGCGGAGCGGCTGTCGCTGGGCGATCCGGCCGAGACGGCGGCGCTGGACACGCTGCAGCGCCAGGGCTTCAGCCACGACCAGGCGCTGGCCTACCTGAACCGGCTGGTCGACCAGCAGGCGTTCACGCGGGCGGCGGACGACATCTTCCTGGCGTCCGCGGTGCTGTTCGTCGTGCTGATCGCCTTCGTGTGGCTCACGAAGCGGCCCCCGAAGATGGGCGCGCCTGTGGATGCGGGCGGGGCGCACTGACGAATCGATCGCCGAGGCGACAGATATCGCCCCAACGTCGAAAGGGGTCCCGCGGGACCCCTTTCTGCTGTGCGATTGGCGCTTCGTCGGGTTGCGATTTGCGCAGTGATTCGTGCCTGCGTTTGGCGTCAAGCCTTGGAGGACGCCAGGTCCAGGCAGTACGCAATCAGCTCGTCCAGTTCGCTGGACTTGTCGAAGACGCGGTCGGCGCCGAGCTGCTCGCAGCGCTGCCGCATGTCGGCCGTGGCGTAGTTGGTCAGCACGATGACCTTGGCCTCGGGCTGCAGTTGCCGCGCCTTGGGCAGCAGCGACATGCCGGAGCCGCGCTTGAGGAAGAGGTCGATGATGAGGATGTCGCAGGGGACCGCCTCGTCGTGCAGCCAGCGCAGCGCGCTGGCTTCGTCCTCGGCCCAGCCGACCACGTCGAGGTCGAGCATCTCCTGCAGCGTCGCGACGAGGTTCTCCCGGATCAGCGGGCTGTCCTCAACCAGGAAACAGTTCAGCGTGCCGGGCGTCGGTGCGGTGACGGGAACGGTGGACATGGGCATGGGCGTGAGCGAGGCGCTCATTATCACGATCCCGAGCCCCGCTTCGAAGCCGGCGCCAGCCGCGCGTTGCATTCAGACAGCGCCTTGAGACTCTCCGGGTCCGCCTCCTCGCCCAGGTCGATCAGCGGAACGATCGCCGCCAGCGGCGCCAGGGCCACGCCCAGCACGGCCGCGGGCACCAGCTTGCGCAGCAGCGGCCCCTTCTGCAGGCTGATCTGGGGGTCGCCGAACGTCCCCTGGATGTTCAGCGGTGTGCGCAGCGTCAGCGGGCTCTTGTCCTTGGGATCGACCTTGGCGGTCAACGCCAGCCGTTCCGTCGCCAGCGACATGCCGCCATCCACCAGCACCACCGAATCCTTCGTGTCGATGACCATCGGCCGCGGCGTCACCACGCCGTCCTTGACCCGCAGATCGGCGACGCCGCAGTACACCTCCAGCGGTTCGTCGCCGCGCACCAGCATGCCCAGGCCTTGCGCGATGTCGATGCCCGCCGCCTCCACGATCAGATGGGAGATGGTCCCTTCGGTCCAGTACAGCACCATGCGGCCATCCGCGCTCGCCAGCAGTTCGGCCGTCGACTTGCCTTCGCCATCCAGCGCGACGCGCCCGCCCATCAACCCGGTGACCCAGCGCTGGCCGTTCTTGCGCTCCAGGTTCAGCCACTGCTCCAGATGCACGCCGCCGACACGCAGCCGCGCCTGCCACTTCGCCTGCGGGCCCCGGCCGTCCAGCTTCATGTTGCCCGCCACCTGGCCGCGCGCCACGCGCGCATCGATGTCGCGCAATTCCAGGACGCCGTCCTGCAGCACGATCCGCGCGTTCAGCGGTTCGGCGGCCTGCAGGAGCGCGCTGCCGGATTCGAAACGCGCCAGCTTCACATTCACGTTGGCGTCCATCGCCCGCAGCGAGGGCAGGTCGAACTGCTTGTCCGGCAGCACGCGCGAAGGCCCCTTCTTCGCCTTGCGCGCACCCGGCTCCGCAGGCACACCGACCGCCGGTCCGAGGTCCGCCAGCCACAGCTCGCGACCGCGCAGTTCGCCGGTCAGCGTCGGGCGGCCATTCTCCGGCTTGTCGTACTGGAACTCGCCGCTCAACTGGCTCTTGCCGATCGTGGCCTTGCTGACCGCCGTGGTCCAGCGTGTGCCGTCGCGCGTCAACTTGCCCGCCATCGCGAAGGCCGGCGTGGTCGGCAGCGTGACGCCGAGCGGCTCGCCGACCGCGGCCAGCGACGGCCCCGCCAGCGTGTATTTCCCGGACAGACCCTGGCTGACCAGCAGGTCGCGGACCTGGCCGTCAAAGCTCAACTGGGCCTTGCCGATGTTGCCGCGCAGCGTGACCGGCACGGCGGGTGCGTTCGGGTCCGAGGACATCCAGGGCAGCGCGGAGCCAGTCTGCAGGCTGGCCTTGATCGGCAGGTCGCGCCAATGGCCCTCGGCCTGCGCCGTCACGCCGTTGCGGCCGCCTTCGCCGGGTCCCGGTTCGCCGGCGGGCGCCGAGGCGCCCTTGGGCTTGCCCGCCACCCGTTCGCCGAAGTCCACGGCGAGCCGGGTGCCGGAGGCGGCCGCGCTGGCCACCCGCGCCGCCGCCGCGGGCGCGCGCTGTCCAGACGCCGCGCCCGATGCGGCAAGGCCCGAACGCACCGCGGAAGCAGCGTCCTCCGGCGTCGCCCAGGTCTCGCGCAACGCGAAGCGGCCCAGCAGTGACAGCTGCTGGATCTTGTCGTCCACCAGTACCGTGCCCTGGCCCACTTCGAGCAGGTCGAAGCGGATGCCGTCGATGTTGGGGCGCTTGCGCACCTGCGTGTCGCTGGGCGGCTGCTTGCCGAATTGCCAGCTCGCGCGGCCCTCGACGTCACGTTCCAGCCGCAGGGTCAGTTCGCCCGCGCGCAGCGACTTCACCTGCAAGGCCTGACCCTCGTGGCGCAGGGCCAGCAGGTCCGAATAACGCAGCGTCAGCGCGGCGTCCTGCGCCTGCAGCATCGGACCGCCCAGCGTGCTCCAGCTGGGGCCGGCGATCGTGAGGCTGTGCGAACGCAGGCGCAGGTGGCCGATCAGCCGGAGCTGCCAGGCGGTGTTGTCCTCGTCGCCGTCGAAGCGCACCTGGCGGTCGAGCTTCTGGCTCAGCCATTGCTCCGCCGGGCGGCGCAGGAAGGGCCAGCCCAGCCATTCGCAGACGCCGACCGTGATCAGCAGCATCGCCAGCAGCACGCCCAGGCCCAGGGCCCAGCCATGGAAACGATGTCGTCGCGGACCCGGCGAAGGCGCCGGCGCGGAGGAGGGCGCGTTGTTCACCACCATTGCTCAAACATCCTGGAAAAGTATTCCTTGCCCCGTTGCCACAGGCCGCGGTCCTGCCAGCGCTGCAGCTCGATCGTCTTCGACGCGCCGCGGTCGCGCTCGAACATGCGCGTCATCGCGCCGCCGAAGTCCTCGCCGAGCACGACCGCGTTGACCTCGTTGTTGTGCACGAAGCTGCGCCAGTCCATGTTGCTGGAGCCGACCGTCGAGACCACGCCGTCGATGACGGCGGTCTTCGCATGCAGCACCGCGTCCTGCAGTTCATGGATGCGAACGCCGGCCTTCAGCATGCGCTCGTAGTGGCTGCGGCCCGCGTGCATCACCGGGCCGAAGTCGCTGCGCGAGGGCAGGATCAGCTGGACGTCGACGCCGCGCTGCGCGGCCTCGCACAGGGCGTCGACCATGTCCTGGCCGGGCGCGAAGTAGGCCATCGTCAGGTACGCGCTGCGCTGCGCGGCGCGGATGCTGCCCAGCAGCAGCGTGTAGATGCGGTTCTCGGTGTCCTGCGGCGTGGACGGGATCACGCGCATCAACTGCTGGCCCGCGGGCGGGCCGGGTGGCGGCTCGATCGCCGCGACGGTGCCTTCGCAGTGCTGCTGCGACCAGACCTCGCGGAACATCGTGTGCAACGCCTGCGTCGCGGGGCCGCGCACCTGGATCATCGTGTCGCGCCAGCCGTTCTCGTCGGCCTTGTCATCCCCCTTGTCACCGGCCTTGCCTCCGGTCTTGCCGCTGGCTTCGCTCGATGCGGCCTGGGGCCGGGGCGCCTTCGACGCGCTTCGGCCGCCGAAACCGCCCGAGCCCGACGAGTACACCGCGCTGATGTTGATGCCGCCGGTGAAGCCGGTCTCGCCGTCGATGACCAGCATCTTGCGATGGTCGCGCTGCGTGATCTTGTGGTACCGCGTGCGCTGCTTCAGCGGATTGACCGGATTGAAGGCGCAGACCGCGATGCCGCCCTGACGCAGGCGGTCGAAGTAGGTCTCGTCCGTGCCGATCGATCCGACGCCGTCGTAGAGGACCGCGACCTCGAGGCCATCCGCGCGTCGCTTCAGCAGCAGGTCGGCCAGCTGTCGCGACACGTCGGCGTCCTCGATGATGTAGCTCTCCAGGACGATCTGCCGGCGTGCCTTCTCGATGGCCGCGAACATGGCGGCGAAGGTGGCCGGCCCATCGACGAGCAGCTGCGCGTCGTTGCCGGCATACAGGTCGACATCCCCGAACGCGGACATCGCCGCGAGCTGCCGCTTCAGCAGGTCCGATTTGCCTTGTGCGGCCGCCGCCTGCAGGGCCTGCTCGCGCCTGGCCTGGTTCATCTGGCCGCGCGGGCCGACGACGTCGACCTGCGCGGCCACCCGCGTCAGCGTCGGCGCCGTGGACGGCGGCTCCGGGACGCGGCCGTTGACCGGCGCGCGCGGCGTGCCGCAGGCCACGAGACCGACGCTCGCGCCGAGCGCGAAGAGCAGGGCCGCGACGCGCCGGCGCATGCTGTCAGTCCCTCAGCAGGTCGGCGAGGTCGTCGGCGTGCTCTTCCTCTTCGGCGAGGACTTCCTCGAGGATGCGTCGCGTCGTCGGATCCTTGTCGCCGATGAGCTGGATCATCTGGCGGTAGGCCTCGACGGCGATGCGCTCGGCGATCAGGTTCGATCGCAGCATCTCCTTCAGGTCCTTGGACTCGTCGTACTCGGCGTGGCTGCGTTGGGTCAGCGTGTCCGGCTTGAAGTCCGGATCGCCGCCCAGCTGCACGATGCGCTCGGCGATGCGGTCGGCGTGGACCGCCTCCTGCGTGGCGTGCTCGAGGAACTCCTCGGCGATGCGCGGCGAGTTCAGGCCGTGCGCGGTGAAGTAGTGGCGCTTGTAGCGCAGCACGCAGACCAGCTCGGTCGCGAGCGCGTCGTTGAGCAGGCGGATCACGTCTTCGCGCCACGGGCCGTAGCTGGGCGTGACCGGGCCTTCGTCGAGGTGCTGGCGAGCGCGTTGCAAGGCCTGTTCGTCAAGCTGCAGGTGCTTGTGTTCGGGGGCGTTCATGGGCTGGCTCCTCTGGATTCAAGAATCGGTGAAGGTCACTTTCGAAGGGCGTTCACGCCGGTGATGCCCAGGACCAGCAGCACCAGGAAGATGACCAGGAAGATCCCGAACAGGATCTTGGCGATGCCCGCCGCGCCCGCGGCAAGGCCGGTGAAGCCGAGTACACCCGCCACCAGCGAGATCACGGCAAAGATCAAGGCCCACTTCAACATGACGATGTCCTTTCCAGCTGTCGGCCGCGGCGCGGCACTTGGGGTCACTGTAGAAGCCGCCGTGGACCGGAAGGATCAGCAGGGCCCACGTCCGGGTGTAGGACAGGACGCCGCCACCGCTGCCTTGGAGCGCGGTGCCGGACTCGTCCTACACGCGGCTCCGGCGCGGTACGACAGACGGCGGCAGGTCGCGGGCCTAGCCTTGCTTCATCCTCCCGTCCCGTCTTCCGACCTCGGCGCCGAGCGCTGGAAAGGAACCCAAGATGATCAAGCTCAACAAGACCCTCACTTCCCCCTCCGCCGCCGCGTGGATCACCGCCGGGGCGGTGCTGTCGGCCGTCATGATGGTGACCACGCCGGCCTTCGCGGCCGCGTCCAAGTCCGACATCCAGGCGACCTATGAGCAGGAACGCGCCAACTGCCTGGCCGGCAAGACCGGCCAGGCCCGCGCGGCCTGCCTGAAGGAAGCCGGCGCGGCCCGTCAGGAAGCCCAGCGCGGCAGCCTCCGGACCGCGAGCGCGCAGGACCTCGCCAACAACGCGATGCTGCGCTGCCAGCGCGTCGCCGCGGAAGACCGCGAGGACTGCCGCATGATGGTGATGGGGCAGGGCACGCGCGACGGCAGCGTGCAGAGCGGCGGCATCCTGACCCGCATCGATCGCATGGTGCAGGAGAACCCGACGGCGGCGGGGATTCCGTCCGCCCCGGCCGAACCGCCGAGCGCGACGATGCGTCCGGGACCGGACGTTCCGCCTCCGCGCCAGCCCAAGGCCAGCGCGCCGGCACGATGATCGATCGACGAGGAGCGACACCATGCTGATGAAACGACTCGTCCCCCTCGCGTTGTCGAGCCTGGCCGGCTACGCCCTGTGGCAGTGGCAGGCCCGGCGCTTCGAGGCGCGGCACAAGACCTCGCATTCGAAACCCGAGGAGGTCACCACCTGGGAAGGCGAGGGCGGCGCGCTGCATCGCACCGGACCTCACATGGGACCCGAGCCCGCCAAGCCCACGACCTGACGCGCTGGACGCGCTGGACGCGCCGAACGCGCGATAGAAAAAGGCGCCTGCATCACAGGCGCCTTTGTCATGGGAGCGTCGGAACGCTCATCCGCCCGAGCCCTGCTGCGGCTCGCGCAGGAAGATCTCGACGCGGCGGTTCTTGGCGCGGCTCTCCGCCGTGTCGTTCGACACGAGCGGTTCGCGCGAGCCTCGGCCGGCGACCTCGACCCGGTCGGAACGGACGCCGCGGTCGGCCAGATAACCCCGCACGCTCTCCGCGCGACGCAGCGACAACGGATCGTTGATCGCATCGGAGCCGGTGTTGTCGGTGTGGCCCACCACGCGCACCATCGTCGGCGACGGATTGCTGTTCAGGCCGTTCGCGAAGGCGTCCAGCACCGGACGCAGCCGCGGCTCGATGGCGGCGCTGTTGGTCGCGAAGGAGATGTCGCTCGGCACGTCCAGCTTCAACTGGTTGTCCGCCGTGCGCGTCACCTCGACGCCGGTGCCCTGGGTGGCCTGTTCCATCGCGCGGCGCTTGTCCTCCATGTGGCGTGACCAGACGTTGCCGGCCACCGCGCCGAGCGCGCCGCCGATCAACGCTCCTGTCCCCGCCTTGCCGCCGGTGGCGGAACTGATGACCGCGCCCGAGACGGCACCGATCGCGGCGCCGCCCGCGGTGCCGCGCTGGCGTTCGTCCATGTTCGCGCAGCCGGCCAGGACGGCGGCCGCCAGGGCGGCCGCGGCCAGTCGGGTGTGTCGCATCTGCATGTTGCTTCTCCTTGTGATCCGGGTAAGAAAACCCAACGACCCGGGCGGCTGTGCCGCCGCCCGCGCAGGTCAGTATCCCAGCGCGGCGGCGGACCCGGTCCGGGTCTGGCGGGTGAGTCGCCCGCGCATCGCACCGGGGTTCCGGTCCGAGCGCGTGTCCGACGGTGACGAAGGAGGGCAAGTGCGGCACCTGCCGTGTCCCCCAAGTTCCAGTCGGTGACCCCTCCCATAACTGTTATCGAGCTTCCATGGATGACAAGTGTTTGTTATTCAGCGCCGGGCCCTTGGTTCATAGCATGAAGCCTTCTTCGCTACCCGCTCCGCGGAGTGCCCATGTCCCGATCGTCCGAACCCGGTCGCACCCCCGTCAACGGTGTGGAACTCTCCCCCTCGCCGAACTGGCAGGCCGAACATCTCGGCTCCCATGTCCGCTACGCCATGCAACCGGTCATCGATCGTGCCGGCCGCGTCGTGGCCACGGAACTGCTGTTCCGCTGGAATGCCAGCAATGACGGCGTCGGACCGGAACTGGGCGCCTACGCGACGGCCACGGCCCTCTCGGGCGCGTTGATCGATGGCGAACTGCTGACCGACGCGCCTGCCGCGGAGCACCCCATCGGCGACCTGCTGGTCAACATGGACTGCCGCACGCTGATGAGTCCGATCGCCGAAGCGCTGACGCCGGATGTCGGCGTGATCGAGCTGCTCGAAACCGTCGTGGTGGACGCGGCGCTTCTGCATCGAATCCGCGACCTTCATGGCCGCGGCTACCGTTTCGCCCTCGACGATATCGTCCGCGCCGACGACGCGCGATGGTCACTGGCCCCGTGGGTCCAGTTCGCCAAGATCGATGCCGTCGGTCTTGATGCAGATCAACTGTCTGCGCTGGTTCGCCAGGCCCACCAACTCGGCATGGCCGTCATCGCCGAGAAGATCGAAGACGATGCATCCCTTCAGCGCGCGCGTCGTGCGGGCGCCGACTATTTCCAAGGCTATGGCATCGCCCGGCCGACGACCCTGGCCGTGCACGCGCTGCCTGGATGCGATCCGCACGTGGTCGGGCAGCTGTTCATGCTGGCGCGCTCGGGGGTCTCGGCGTCGTCGCTCGCGCTGATCGCGGGGCGTCATCCCGCACTGGTCGCGCGACTGCTGCGCGTGCAGGCCATCCATGCGCCCCATTGCGCCGCGACATCGGAGTCGCTGGCGGATGTGCTGGCGTCGTTGCCCCGTGCGGTCCTGGTTGCCTGGCTGGCGGTGCTCAACGTCGCCGCCGTGCATGGCCGGGATCGCGACTTGGCGCAGCTGCTGCGCGGCGAACTGGCCGAAGGGCGGCTCCGCTTGCGTCGCGAGGGCCTCGTGAGCACCTCGGGAGCGCTGGAGCAAGCCTCCTTCATGCTCTGCAAGCAACTGCTGCGGATGCGGTTGCTGTCGAAACCCGCCTCGGTGTTCCTGTCGATCCTTGGCTCCGCCACACCTGCTCGTGATGGCAGGCCCGGCAATGGCATGGTGACGGCTGCCGCCTGAGGGCGCAGGCGCTTGAGCCATGACCAAGCCACCCGGGAGGGCGGCCTGTCCGCGAGCATCCGGGCACGGGGCCTCCCCCCGGCACGCTCACTCGTCGATCAGCCCATGCAGCCGGGCGACACTCGTGGCCATGGCGCGGGAGTTGACGTTCAGCTTGCGATAGATCGACCGCAAGTGCTGGTTCACCGTGAAGCGCGAGATCGACAGGCGGCTGCCGATGTCGACGATCGGCAGGCCTTCGATCAGCAGGTTCAGCACGCTCCATTCGCGTTGACCCAGGCCGAGCTCCTTCAGCTTCTGCCCCTTGTCCACCTTGGGCTTCACGCCGGTCTCCAGGCTCTCGAGCTTGTCGAGCACCAGCCGGGAGACGGCGGGGCTCAAGGGGGCGTGGCCGTTGTGGGTGGCGATGATCTTGTCGATCAGGCTGGGCTGGATTTCTTCCTTCAGCAGGTAGCCCGAAGCACCCGAGCGCAGGCTGCGCATCACATGCTTGGCATCGCCGAAGGTGCTGATCACGATGCTGTGGGCATCGGGACACTTCTCGTCGATCAGCTTGATCAGGTCGATCCCGTCCACGTCGGGCAGGCCGAGGTCGACCAGGTAGATGTCCGCACGATTGGCGAGGATCGCGGAGACCGATTCGCCGCGGTTGCGACCGATGCCCACGATCTGGCAGGCGCTGCTGGCCGACACGACGTCGATCAGGCGCTGCAGGACGGTGGCATCGTCTTCGATGATGGTGACGGTGATCATGTCTGTTCCCCTCTGGTTCGGAGTTGTTGTTGCTGATGGGCGATGAAGATTGATGACGTGAAGTGAGTGGTGCTTGCGCAAGCGTCGTGCGGTCGCCGGGGATTCAGCGCTCTCCGAGTGATTCCGAGATCGTTTTCCGGACGGGCTTGAGCAGGTAGTCCAGCACCGTGTGACGGCCGGTGATGATCTCCGCCGTTGCCGTCATGCCGGGCTGGATCACGATGCGATCGGCCTTCTCGCCCTTGAAACGCTTGCCGCTGATGCGGATGTGCGTGCGGTAGTAGGCCTGCTCGCCTTGCGCGGTGCGCTCGGTCAGGGCGTCGGGACTCACATAGGTCACGCTGCCGTCGAGCGCGCCGTAGATGCTGTAGTCGAAGGCGTCCACCTTGACCACCGCCGGCATGCCGCGTCGGATGAATCCGATGTCCGCGGCGCGCAGCCGGGCCTCGATGATCAGGTCGTCGCCGGTGGGCAGCAGCTGCATGATCTCGTCGCCTGGTCGCAGGACCGCGCCCTCGGTGGTCAGCGTGATCAGATTGACCACGCCGTCGACCGGCGCACGCAACTGCGTGTGTTCCAGGTTGCCGCGACGGTCGTTCAGCATCTGCTGCACGCTGGCGAGTTCTTCTTCGGTCTTGGCCAGCTCCGCCTGCGAATCCTGGAGGAAGCGGTTGCGGCGCAAGGTGACCTGTCCCGCGGCCTCGTTCGCCGTGCGCTGGAGCCGCAGATAGTCGGCCGCGCTGATGTCGCCGGCCTTGTACAGGGGCTCGTTGAGGGCGACCTCGCGCCGGGCGAGATCGGCGGACGTCGCCAGCACCGTGAGCTCTTCCTGCAAGGCCGTGCGGCGGCGTTCGTAGAGCTGGCGCTGCAGCTCGTTGAACGGGCCGGTGCCGGCGGGACGATAGGGCGTGCCCAGCGTTTCGGCGCGCAGGCGCGCCAGCGAGGCGTTCAAGGCATCGGCCTTTTCGCTGGAGTCCGCCAGCGCGGCGCTGGCCTTGGTGTTGTCGAGCTGCGCCAGCAGATCGCCCTTGCGGACGGCATCCCCCTCGTGCACGAAGAGCTTTTCCACCACACCTCCGTCCGGTGCCTGGATCACCTGGGTGCGCGAGGATGCCATGACCTTGCCCCCGGCGCGAGTCACCTGCTCGATCTGCGCCTGGGAGGCCCACCACAAGCCGGCAGCCAGCGCCGCCACCGTGGCGAGGACGGTCCAGCGCACGCGCGTCTGACCCTCGTGAAGACTCTTGGTCGTTGTCATAACGTTCTCTTGATGTCGGAAGTTCTGCGAGCGGCCGACGCTCAAGCGGCCGCGGTGGCGGCCCTGGTGGCGGCCGCGGCGTCGTTGGACGGCGCCGGGCGGCCCTGCAGCCTGGCCAGCACCTCGTCCCGCGGGCCGTCCGCCAGGACGCCCTGTGGCGAGAGAACGATCACGCGGTCGACCAGCGCCAGCATCGACAGGCGATGGGTCACCAGCAGCAGCGTCGTCTCGGGCTTGAGCATCTGCCGCATCAAGCGGACGGTGGCCTGTTCCAGTCCGTCGTCCATGCCGGAGGTCGGCTCGTCGAGCAGCCACACCGCGCGATCGGCCAGGACGAGGCGCGTCAGCGCCACGAGCTGACGCTGCCCGCCCGACAGGCCGCGTCCGCCTTCCGAGAGCTTGCGGTCCAGGCCCAGCGGATGCTGGGCCACCATGGGCCAGAGACCGGTCTTCTGGCAGGCGGCGACCAGGAGGTCGTCGCTGACGTCGGGCAGTCCGAAAAGGAGGTTGTCGCGCAGCGTGCCGGAGAACAGCCAGGCGTGCTGCGGGCAATAGGCCAGTTGGGTCGCGCGCCATCCGGCGTGGATCTGCTGCTGGTCGACGCCGTCCAGGTAGACGGTGCCGCGTGTCGGCTGGGTCAGGCCGCAGGCAAGCGACAGCAGCGTGGTCTTGCCGGCGCCGATGGTTCCCAGGATGGCGACCTTTTCGCCGGGGCGGAAGCGCATGCTGCCGAAGCGCAGCGCTTCCTTCTGACCGGGGTAGGCGAATTCGACATTCTCGAAGCGCAACTCCCCGTGCAGGACCTGGGGCACGAGGGGGCGGGCGACGCCTTCGTTGTCCACCTGCAGCCGGAAGATCGCATCGAGCGCCTTCATGGACGCACGAGCGCTGCCCAACTGCACGAGCAAAGGCGGGATCGAGGCCAGCGGCGACAGCACGCGCCCCGACAGGATCGAGCAGGCGACGATCGCGCCCTGTGTCAGGTGCCCGTCGATCGCGAGCACCGCGCCGACGCAGATCAGGGCCACGTAGCTGACCTGTTGCAGGGCGGCGGAAATGTACGAGGTGGTGTCGCTCTCGTGCTTCAGGGCGAGGCTCTGCGCGGCGTTCACTTCGCACAGCGCCGCCCAGCGGGATTCGAAGCGCCAGGTGGCGCCCAAGCCCTTGATCGCCTCGGTGCCTTCGATGGTCTCGACCAGCAGGCCGGTCTTGGCGTTGGCCCCGGACTGGCTGCTCGCGGTCAGCCGGGCGATGCGGCGGGCACGCAGCAGGCCGGTCAGCACGGTCACGCCGAAGAGCACCACCGCCGGCAGTGCCATCCAGAAGCCGCCGATCGCCGCGATCACGAGCGCGAAGATCAGCGCCATCGGCATGTCGAAGAGCAGGAACAGGGTGCTGGCCGACAGGATGCCGCGGATCGACTCGAAGCTCTGCACCTGCGACGCCAGCGTGCCGACGGAACCGGGTCGCTGATCCAGCCGGACCGCGTTGAGCCGCGCCATCAGCGCCCTGGAGATGCCGACGTCCAGCTGTTTCAGCCGCGGTTCGAGCAGCGAGGCCCGCGCAAGCTTCAGCAGGAACTCGATCACCACCGCCAGGCCCACGCCCAGGGTGAGGACCCACAGCGTCTGGTGGCCCTGGCTCGGGATGACGCGGTCGTAGACCTGCATCGAGAAGAACGAGATGGCGATGCCGATCGTCGAGAGCACCAGCGACAGGCCCGCCGCCTCCACGAAGATCGGCCACTGGCCTCGGATCTGCGCGAGCATCATGCCGCGCGCGCTTCGGGTCGCGCCCCGTTCGGTCTCGTGATCCACCACCGCGTGCAGGCAGGGCTGATCGTCCAGCACGAGGTCGCGACGGACCCGATCAGGTCCGGCGCACGTCCAGAGTCCCTCGGGCGTGCGGGCGGTGACCACTTGCCAGCCGTGCTCGGCGTGGTGGCACAGCAGCGGCAACGCGGCGAGTTGCGGCGCGTCGAGCAGCACGAAATGGCTCTGCTGATCGAGCGCACCGGCCAGCAGGCGCGCGCTGTGAAGATCCTCGCCGGGCAGAGCCAGCTCCATCTGGCGTTGACGGACCAGCGCGGCGGGCACGGGACGCCCCTTCAGGCGCAGCCAGTGGGCCAGGGCGGTCGCGACGGCGGCCGAAGGGGGCGACGACGCGGCCGTCGTTCGCTTGAAGGGATTCCATGTCATGGCGGGCATCTCGCGGGTGGCGATGGGCAGGAAGGGCGTTGCGGCAGACGGATGGCGAGCCGCTCAATCGAGCGCCGGTGCGCCGTCGAGGAGCAGGTGCAGGCGATACAGGCCGGCGCGTTCGTCGATCGCGGCGTCGCGCTGGGATTGGCGGGTGGTGTGGGCCTCGCGGACCATGTTCAGCAGGTCCAGCCACGCCCGCTTGCCGGCATCGAACTGACGTCGGTACGACGCGAGCACCTCGTCGCCGGTCGAGGCGGTGAGCTCGGCGTTGCGCAGCGAGGCGACCGCCGCGGCATGGCGCGTGTACTCCAGCTGATAGTTGCTCAACTGGTCCTGTTCGGTCGCGGCGACCGCGGCTTCCGCCGCGGCGATCCGGGAGCGGGCCGCATTCACGCCGGACAGGGCCGACAGGCCCCCGGGCAGCCCGGCCTGGATCACGACGCCGATGCGATCGTCCTTGTAGGCGCCGCTCTGACGGTCCATGCGCAGGCTGACGGTCGGCAGCAGCGCGGCCTTGGCCTTGGTCAGTTCATCGCGGTACAGGTCGACGTTCGCGCGCGCGATCGCCATCTCTGGCGAGAGCTGGATGCGGTCGAGCACCTGGTTCAACGCCGGTGGCGCGGGGAGCTCGCCGTCGAGCACGACGCGCAAGGGATCGTCGACGGGGCGACGCGCCAGGCGCTGCAGCCGGTCGCGTTGCAATGCTTCCTCGAGCCGGGCCTGCGCCATTTCCGCCTGCACGGCGCTCAGCCGGGAGGCGGCCAGCGCCGCGTCGGCGTTCGTGGCCACGCCCGCCTGGTTGCGACGCCGGATCATCTCCAGCAACTGCTGATGCTCCGCGCGCAACGCCTCCAGGCTGTCGATGCGACCGCGGACCTTGGCCCAGTCAGCCCAGGTCTGCACGATCTTCAGCTTCAACTGGAGTTGCGCGGAGCGCAGCTCCATCTCGCTGCTGCGCACGGTGGTCCGTGCGGCGCTCAGGTTGGCCGACAGCAGTCCTCCCGTGTAGAGCGGCTGCTGGATGCTCAGGACGTTGACGTACCCGCCGATGCCGCTGGCGAGTTGGCGCGAGAAGCTCGGCGAGGGACCGAACTGCCACTTCGCGGCGGTGACGCCGTCCTCGGCGGCGGCGATCGAGGCCCGGGCGCGTTCGATCGAGGGATCCGCGGACAACGCGCCGGTGAGGAAGTCATCCATGGCGGCCCCCCAGCGAACGGCATTCACCGGCGAGGCGGCGCTGGCGGAGGAGACGGCGAGGGGGGCTTCCTCCAGGGCCTCGGCCGGCACCTGGCGTCCGTCGTCCGCGTGGGCCGGCAGGCTGATCAGTGCCAGCGCGGCGAGCGGATAGTGCCATCCGGTGGCGATGTCGATATTCGTTGACCGGTGTGATCGGAAAGCGCGGAAGGGTTGGAAAGGTCGGAATGGTCGGAAAGGAGCTTGGCGGTTCAAGGGAAACCCCGTCGGGCTGTTTTCTATCCCGCTCAGTTTCGTTTCCTGTCCTGCCGTCTCACAATGACATTTCCTTGCTAGCCTTTTGGCGCCGTCAACCACTGATGGCTTGTTTATGCAAAGAAACTAGCAATAGTTTGCTAGTCGGGTTCGGGGCACGAATATCTAGGGGCCCGATGCCGGCGTCCGGGGGAATGACGGTTGCCCGGAAGCGGCACCTCTTACCTCCTGAAGGACTCGCGATGACCACCCCCTCCGAAGACCTGGAACCCTGCATGAAGGCGTGTGCCGAGGCCTTGCTGGCGACGCGTCAGTGCGCCAACGCGTGCATCCGCTCCGGCGATCGCCTGCTGGAGGCGTGCGCCCTGCTGGATCTGGATTGCGCCGCGATCTGCGAGGCCACGATCGGTGTGCTGTCGCGGGAGTCCGCGCACCACGGCGACTTCTGCGCGTTGTGCGCCCATCTGTGCCGGGCGTGCGCCGAAGAATGCGAGAAGCATCAGCATGCGCATTGCAGGCGTTGCGCCCAGGCTTGCCGGGCTTGCGCAGCTGCCTGCGATGTCCACGCGGGTGAGCGACATGCGCTGGGCGCCCACGCCTGAGCGCAATTGGCGGCACGGCGGCAGACTTTCTGCCAAGGCACGGTTGCCGGCTGACTTATTGATGGACCGATTGACTGACTGCAGTCGGTTCATTGATGAATTGTCATGACGGGTTTCTGGCAAGTGTCCATCTTTGATTTCAGGGATTTAATCCGTATCTGACGGTTGTGAGTCGGCAACTGATCGAAGAACGTGGCATGTGACAGGGCGGGCCGGGGCGCTCGAACACGGTCGGGGACGGAATGACGATGGCCGTCGGGCATCGGATGCCAGTCGCACACCCGCTTCACGGCTAACATCCGGCGATCGACCCCAAGAGCCAGCCGACTGGCCGATGCAACTCGGGACGGAGGACGTCCGATGGCCTTGACGCCGCGGACGGTGCGAGAGAGCAGTGATCACCCCCCATTTCCACATTTGCGCTTTTTTCGACAGCCGGGAGGAGGCGTGCCAGGTGCTGGCGCCGTTCTACCGCGAGGCGGAGCGGAACAACGAACGCAACCTGCATCTGATCGAGCCGGGCGGCCTTGACGAGCACCGGGCCCGGCTGGTCGGCGCCGGGATCGACGTCGTGGCGTGCGAACACCGCGGCCAGTTGGCCCTGTGGCCCTGGCCGCAGGCACCCGGCGCGATCGACGTGGAGGCCATGCTCGCGGCCATGGCGCTGGCCACCGCGGCGCAGGGGCGGGAGCTGGGCGGATTCGACGGACTGCGTGTGATGACGCAGATGGGCTGGGCGGTCCGTCATGGCATCGACCGTCTGGACCTGCTGGAGTACGAGGCGCGCCTGAACGGCGTCCTGGACGCGAACCGGCGCCTGGCGATCTGCGTCTACGACCTCGCGCCGCTCGATGGCACCACCATGATGGATCTGCTGCGCACGCATCCGCTGACGATGATCGGCGGCGTGCTGCGAGAGAATCCGTTCTTCACGCCGCCGGCCGAGATGCTGCGCGAGCTGTCCGCGCGCCGGGCCACGGGGCGACGTCGCGGGCGCTCCGCGCCGGTGGCGCTCCCAGTGCCGGCACGACCCCGGCGGGCCGAATGACCACGATGTCCCGAGAAAGAGAACCGTCCGCCGCCGACCGGGCGCTGCGTGACCTGATGGGCCTGCTCGCGCTGCCGGCCCTCTGGGTCGGGCGCGACGCCGCCACCGTCCTGCAGCTCACGACCGAGGCGGTGAACCGGATCGTCGGCACGGCGGTCTGTCTGCTGCATGCGCCGCTGGTGCCGGACGCCGCGCCGGCCACGGTCCTGCAGCTTGGGGGCGTGCGTGTGTCGCAGGAGGCCTGGACCGACTTCATCATCGCCTGCCGGCAGATGCCGGACACCGCCGACAGCGCGACCGCGCTGGAATCGCCGCTGGGCACCTTGCGCGTGGTGCGGCTCTACCTCGGACCGGCGGGGCGGGCCGGCAGCCTGTGGTTCGGCTCCTCCCGACCGGACTTCCCGTCGCCGCACCAGAGCGCCTTCATGCGCGCCGCGGCGACGCTGGCGTCGACCGGTCTGCACGCCGCGAGGCTGGACCATGAGCGCGAACGCGCCGCGAGCGCGAAGGACGAGTTCCTCGCCATGCTCGGCCATGAGCTGCGCAACCCGCTGGCGCCGATCTCCACCGCGCTGCATCTGATCCGCCTGCAGACCGGCCAGCTGTCGCGCGAGCACGAGATCATCGAACGCCAGGTCGGCCACCTCTCCAAGCTGGTCGACGACCTGCTCGACATCACCCGCATCACGCGCGGGAAGATCGAGCTGGCGCGCGAGCCGGTGGACGTGCCTTTCCTGCTGAGCGACGCGATCGAGGGCGTGAGCCCGCTGCTCGAGGAACGCAACCACCTGATGCGGGTGGCCTGCGACGTCGGACCGGAGTTGCGGCTGGTGGGCGATCGGGCCCGGCTGCGCCAGGTCCTCGTCAACCTGCTGAGCAACGCCGCCAAGTACACGCCGACGAACGGCGAGATCCGCGTCGCGGCGCGCGCCGTCGGCGATGCACTGGTGATCGAGGTGCAGGACAACGGCGCCGGTATCGACGCGGACATGCTGCCGCGCGTGTTCGAACTGTTCGAGCAGGGCTCGACGACGCTGGATCGCTCCAAGGGCGGGCTCGGCATCGGGCTGGCAATCGTGAAGCAGCTGGTCGAGATGCATCACGGCCAGGTGGCGGTGTTCAGCGCGGGGCCGGGGCAGGGCGCGACCTTCCGCGTGACGCTGCCGGCGGAGATCCATGCCGCGCCGCCCGCGCCGGGGCCGGCCACCGAGGCGCTGGACACGCTGCCGCCGGTGCAGGGGCGGGTGCTGGTCGTCGACGACAACCGTGACGCCGCCGAGACGCTGGGCATGGCGCTGCGCTACGCCGGCTACGACGTCGTCACGACGACGCTGCCGCAGGAAGCGATGGACCGGGTGCGCGCATCGCGGTTCGATGCCGCGGTGCTCGACATCGGCATGCCGGTCATCGACGGCTACCAGCTGGCCACCCTGATCCATCACGAACTCGGGGCGGCGGCGCCGCGCCTGATCGCGCTGACCGGGTATGGCCAGGCCTCCGATCGCGACAAGGCGCTGAGCAGCGGCTTCGACGAGCACATGGTCAAGCCGATCGATCTGGATCGCCTGACGCGCACGCTGGAGCGGCTGATCCGTGCGGACGCGCTCTAATCGGGGCTCATGAGTGCGCCCGATTCCCTCCCTTCCGCGACCACGCCCGCGAGCGTGTCGGCGCCAGCCCCGGCCCATGTGGCGATCCTCGACGACGAGCCGGACATCACCCAGCTCCTGGCCGGCTACCTCGCGTCGCACGGTTTCCGCACGACGCAACTCCACACCGGCCGGGCGCTGATGGACCTGATGGCGGCGGACACGCCCGACCTGGTGCTGCTGGACCTGGGGCTGCCCGGCGAGGACGGCTTCGTGATCGCGCGCCAGTTGCGCGAGCACTGGCGCTGCGGCCTGGTGATCGTCACCGGGCGCGGCGACGCGGTGGACAAGGTCGTCGGGCTGGAGGTCGGTGCGGACGACTACGTCACCAAGCCCTTCGACCTGCGCGAGCTGGTCGCCCGCGTGAAGGCCGTGCTGCGGCGCCTGGCGCCAGGACCGGCGGCCGGCCCGGCCGCCGCGGCTGCTTCGTCGGGCCACCCGGGCCACCCGGGCCACCTGGGCAATGCGGTCGTGGCTTCCGGTGCCGCATCGGCGCCGCCGGGACTGTCCAGCGGGCAGCCAGTCGAGATCGTCCAGGACCTGTCCGCCGGCCGTGAGCGCCTCCACTTCGAGGGCTGGACCATGGATGTGTCCGCGCGCCGCGTGACCGGGCCGGACGGCGAGGAGGTCGCGCTGACGACCGGCGAGTTCGACCTGCTTCACATCCTCATGCTGCACCCCGGGCGCGTGCTGTCGCGCGACTTTCTGCTGGAGCACACCCGGGGTCGCGAGTCCGGGCCCTTCGACCGCACGATCGATGTGCAGGTGGGGCGGCTGCGTCGCAAGCTCGGCGCCGAGTCGGGTGAAGGCCAGTGGATCAAGTCGGTCCGGGGCGCCGGCTACTTGTTCGCGCCGAGAGTGACCTCGACGCGCTCGACCTGAGCGCCGAGAGGAGCACGGTCATGAGCAACGCCACCAACGACCGCGGGAACGACGCGCACGGCGGGAATGACGGCGGATCCACGGGGCTCGACGAATCCGCCGTCTTTCGCGCGCTGTTCGCCGCGTCGCCGGACGGGCTGCTGCTCGTCGACGACCGGGGGCTGATCCGGCTCGCGAATCCGACGGTCACGCAACTGCTGGGATATGCCCACGAGGACCTCATCGGCGCCTCCGTCGAGATGCTGGTGCCCGACAGCATCCGTCCGCGCCACGCGGCGTACCGGCATGCCTACGAGGCCGCACCGCGATCGCGGCCCATGGGCGGCACGGCCACCGAACTGGTCGCGCGGCGGCGTGACGGGTCGGAGGTGCTGGTGGAGATCGCGCTGAGCCCGCTGCAGCCGCTGGGACTGCCGTACACGATGGCCTCGATCCGCAGCGTCGCCGAGTACCCGCGCGTGCGCCAGGCCTTGCAGCGGGCGCGATACAGCGAGCATCTGGCCCAACTGGGCAGGATCGCCGTCGATTCGCTCGATCCGCAGGAGGTGCTGCGCCAGGTGCCATCGATTGCCGCCCGGGCGCTGGAGGCGGACCAGGCGGTCGTCTTCCTGCTCGAGCCGGGCCGCACCGCGCTGCGCCTGGCGGACGGCGTCGGATTGCTGGAGGGCGAAGGCCTCGGCGCGACGGTGCCGAACCGCCCGGACACGCCGCAAGGCTTCGTCCTGGCCCAGGGCGCGCCGGTCGTCGTCGAGGACTACCGCAGCGAGCAACGGTTCGCCGTGCCGCAGAGCTACCTGCTGGCGGGCCTGGTGTCCGGGCTGGCGGTCCCGCTGTCCGATCGGGGAAGGCCGGTGGGCACGCTGGCGGTGCGCTCGCGTCAGCCGCGACGCTTCGGCGATGCGGAGCTGCGCTTCCTGGAATCGGTCGCCAACCTGCTCGGCACCTGTCTGCAGCGGGCGCAGACCGAGGAAGCGCTGAGCCACTCCCAGCGCCTGGAGGCCGTGGGTCAACTGACGGGCGGCATCGCGCACGATTTCAACAACCTGCTGACCGTCATCCAGGGCAATCTGCAGGTGCTGGCCGAACTGCCGGCGGTGACCGAGGACGGCTTCGCGCCGCAACTGGTCGCGGCGGCGACGCGGGCCTCGCGCCGGGGCGCGGAGCTGACGGGCAAGTTGCTGGCGTTCTCGCGCCGGCAGCGGCTGCAGCCGGCCAGCGTCGACGTGGGCGCGATGCTTCGCTCGCTGGCCGACATGCTGCACCGCACGCTTGACCAGCGCATCCGCATCCGCATCGAGGTGGCCGCCGATTGCCCCGATGTGCAGGCCGATCCCGCGCAGCTGGAGTCGGCGCTGCTGAACATCGCCATCAACGCGCGCGATGCGATGCCGGAGGGCGGGGAACTGCTCTTCGAAGCCGGGCCGCTGAGGTCCATCCCGCCCGAGTTGCGCCGCGAGCTGGAGGAGGACGACGAGGATCCGACGCCTGCGGGATACGGGTCGGAGGGTGCGATGCACTATGTCCGCATCGCCATCTCCGACAGCGGCACGGGCATGCCGGAGGACGTCAAGGAGCGCGCCTTCGAACCCTTCTTCACGACCAAGCAGGCGGGCCGTGGCACCGGACTGGGACTGAGCACCGTCTACGGTTTCGCGCGCCAGTCGCGCGGGGCGATCGGCATCGACAGCACGCCGGGTCACGGCACGACCTTGTCCTTGATCCTGCCGCAGCCGCCGGCCGCGCAGCGCCAGGTGGTCGAGCATGATGCGACGGCCTCGGCCGTACCGCCGGGGCTGCGCGTGCTGCTGGTGGAGGATGACGCCGAAGTGCGCGCCGTCGCACGTCGCTACCTGACCGATTTCGGCTGCAGCGTCACGGCCTGCGCGAGCGGGGAAGAAGCCCTGCGGCATCTGCGCGATCTGGACGAAGCGGCTGACTCGTCCGAGGGCAGCCCGCTGCCGCATCTGCTGCTCAGCGACATCGCGTTGGGCGCCGGCATGCGCGGTACGGAACTGGCGTCACGCGTTCAAAAGGAATGGCCCGACATCGCCGTGCTGCTGATGTCGGGGTTCTCGGCCGAACTGCTTTCTTCCGAGCACGACAACGCGCTGGACTGGGCGCTGCTGCCCAAGCCCTATGAGCGCGCCGCGCTCGCGCGGGCGATCGGGAGGGTGATGTCGCGTTGAGGGACGAACGGCGCCCGGCACCGGAAGGCGCCGGCGGGGCTCACGCCGCCGTCGCCAGCTTCCCCCGCGCCATCGAGCCCCCGATCACGAACTGCTCCAGCCGTTCCCGGCTGGGGATCGAGATCTGGCGACGGCCGCGTTCGCCGAACAGGATCAGGCCCTCGCGGTTGAGCTTGGACAGGCAGCGGCTGACCGTCTCGAGCGTCATGCCCAGGTAGTTGCCCAGGTCGGCGCGCGTCATGCGCAGCGTGAGTTCATCGGCGCGCAGGCCGCGCTGATGCATGCTGCGCGCCCAGGCGCAGAGGAACTCCGCCACCCGTGCCAGCGAGGCCAGCGTG
Source organism: Mitsuaria sp. MSU3D (assembly GCF_056867975.1). Taxonomy (NCBI): domain Bacteria; kingdom Pseudomonadati; phylum Pseudomonadota; class Betaproteobacteria; order Burkholderiales; family Sphaerotilaceae; genus Roseateles; species Mitsuaria sp. MSU3D. Next base: position 1,416,881 of record NZ_CP200314.1, read on the forward strand.
CACACCGACATCAGCGACTGGCGTTCATGGGTGATCTCGGCGCTCATGCCTTCGTGGACCACGGCCATCATCTCCGGGTAACGCGCGCAGGCCTGCAGCAGCAGGTCATACGGAATGATCGAGATGTTGCCGGTGTCCATCGCGACCGCGTCGCAGGGATGGCGTCCGTGCGCGATGCCGCTGAAGCCCAGCCAGTCACCGCGGAACTTCAGGCTCACGATCTGCTCGCGGCCGTCCAGGCTGCGGCTCACCAGCTTGAACGCGCCGGCATTGATCAGGTACACGGTGTTGAAGGGCTGCGAGGCGCGGAAGACCATGTCGCCGGCGCGCACCACCTTGGCGGCCGGCTGGAGGATGTCGCGGATGGTGCGCATCACCTCGAGCATGCGCTGTTGCGGATCACGGGAGACGACGCGCGGTTCCGACACGGTCACCTGCAGCGGCGGCCGCGCTTGCGGGCGCAGATCGGGCGCGATCAGGCCGGGGGTGGTGCACGCGACGATCGCGGCGGTGGCGGACAGGGGCGCGGCGCCTTCGCGAGGCACCGGTTTGGCCGAAGGCGCCACACGCGGCCGGCCAGCCGGGGCATCGCGCAGGCGATCGCGGGGGAGGTCGCTCGGAGGGGAGGCGAGGGCGATGGCGCTGTGCATGATGGTCTCGGGGTTGAAGGGATTGCTGGAGATGCTAGAAACGGCTCGCAACGGCGGCACCAATCCTTGACATCGGTCAGCAACAGTCAGTGAACCCTCGGTGACGGTTCAGTAACAGCCCGTCGAGTCCGGGCAGCCGTGCTGCGCGCCCGGCGTCGACGAGGCGTTCGCGTTGACATCGATCAACGCCTCCCTCCGCGAGCTGACTACGCTGTGCAGCTCGCCTCCCGGCGTGGTCCCCGCGCCCGCCGCCCCCGTCATGCCGCCGACTTCCTCCCTCCACGCCACGCGTTCGACCATGCCGCTGTCCGCTTCGTCTCCGCGCACGACGCCTGCGCCCTTGCAGGGCCTGCGGATGGGCATGGTGTGTGGGGACGAGGGCGCACCGGAGGCGATGCTGTTCCAGCAGGCGGCGCGAGAACTGGGCGCGCAGGTGACCGTCCTCGACCCCACGCGGGTGATCGAGGACGGCGCGGCGCTGGAAGATGTCGCACGGCTGCTCGGGCGCCTCTACGGCGCGATCGCGTGCGACGGCCTGCCGCCCGCTGTCCTGCGGCGCTTGGCGACGGCGGCCGTGGTGCCCGTGGTGGACGTGCAGGCCGTGCTCGCGCTCGTCGACGGGCGCGGCACTGGGGCAGAGAAGGAGCGCCGCCGCATCACGCAAGCGGTACAAGCGGCGGAGGCGGTTCAAACAGTGCAGGCGGCGCTGCTCGCCGCGCTGCGCTAATCACTTCAGATCACTTCTTCTTGTCAGCGGCCTGGAGGGTCGCCTTGAGGGCCTGCGCCTCCTGCAACGGGTGCTGCAAGGTCGGCAGCATCCCTCGACGACCCATCGGCAGGCCGTCAAGCCTTCGGCAGGCTCTTGTACTGCTGGCCGACCGGCGTCAGCACGCCGGTGGCGCCGAACAGGCTGGTGAAGTGCACGTCGTTGTCCCAGCGGCCGGTGAACCACGCATAGCGGGCCACGTCGCTGCGGTTCTCGCAGACGCTGACCATGTCGGCCATCTGCGCCTTCTGCTTGTCGGAGGTGTCGATGTGCGGGCCGGCGCCGTTGTGCCAGTTGGCCATCTCGGTGACCCAGAACGGCTTGCCGTATTTGGTCAACCGGTCCAGCTGGTCCTTGAGCCCGTAGTCGTACCAGTGGAAGGCCAGCGCGTCGATCTGCGGATCGCGGCCCCCGTTGGCGGCGCGGTAGGCGGCGATGAACGCATCCATCCACACGACCGGATCGCCGTAGTTCGGCATCGTGCCCCAGGTGATCGCCGGGCCGACGATCTTCACGCCGGTCTGGCGCGCGACGTCCTCATAACGCGGCCACTGCGCGGCGGCATCGGCCGGCGAGAGATTGGCCTGGTCGGTGAGGTTGGGTTCGTTCAGCACCAGCAGGTACTTCACCGTCGGACGCGCCTTCAACGCCGTCACGACCTGCGCCGTGTTGAAGTTGAAGTTCCACAGCATCGGCACGTGCTCCAGCGCGCCGGCGATGGACGGCTGCGATTGCACGGTCGTGTTGGGTTGGAGCGCCCAGTTGTACCACCAGCCGATGGTCCCGCCGGACAGCGCGTTGAAGTCGGCCGCGTCCTTGAGGTCATAGGCGACGCCCCGCTTCACTGACGTGATGGGCGGCGGCGGAGGAGGAGGAGGCGGCGGAGGCGGCGGAGGAGGGGGTGGCGGCGGCGATGCAGGCGGCGGTGGCGATGCCGGAGGCGACCCGGCCGGCGGCGGTGCTGCCGGGGGCGGGGGCGATGCAGGAGGCGGCGGAGCCGCCGGCGGTGGCGGGGACGCGGGCGGCGATCCCGCCGGAGGCGCCGCGGGCGTTGCCGGCGAGTCCCCGCCGCTGCCGCCGCCGCCGCAGGCGGACAGCAGCGCGCTCGCGCCGGCCAGGGTCAGCAGGCGACGGCGGTCGGCGTCGGGCGGCAACGGCGCGACGAGCGTCGGCGCGGCCGGAGCCGTCAGCGCATTCAAAGGGGATTCAGCCGGATGCTTCATGGGGGAGCTCTTGCAGCGATGGATAACCTTGTCCCCCACGCAGGGGACAGGTCTTGCGGGGCCGGAGTATGAGCGTCTCCCGATGTCCTTGTCCCGCGTCGAAACACATTGTTAATGTTGCTGACGGCTGGCATTCATCCTGGTACCTCGGAAGAGGGTGTCGCGCGTTGCGCAGAGCTGTCCGGGCTTGACTTGAGACGGGCGGCAATCCCTAGCCTGAGCGCCCCCTCTCTCTCGCCAAAGTGACTTTCGACCACTGCGCTCGGTTACAGGCCTCAATAGAGTCCATGGCATGCAACCGTTTTGCTGCCTCCGACGCGATGGCTGACCTCGACCTCGATTCGCTGCTTGCCCCCTTGCAGGACGACGCCCCGTGCGGCGCCGACCTGGAGTACGACGCTGCCTTCCTCGCGCTGGAAGCGGCGGGTGCGGGCAAACCCGAGCAGCAATTCGGCGACACCATCATCCCGGCCGAGGAACCCGACTGGCATGCCGTCCACGAACAGGCCCTGGCGCTGGCGAAGCGGACCCGCGACCTGCGCGTCGCCGTCTGGCTGGTGCGCGCCGGTGCCCGGCTGCAAGGACTGGGCGCCGCCATCGACGGCCTGGCCCTGATCCGCGGTCTGCTGGAACAACAGTGGGCGCATGTGCATCCGCAACTGGATGCCTCCGACCACGACGATCCCACGATGCGCCTGAACGCGCTGCAGCCCCTGACCAGCGTCATGGCCGGCATCGCCGACCTGCGCGCCGCCAGCCTGACCGGCCAGCGCGGTGGTCCCCGGGTCCGCGACGTGGAACTGGCGCTGGGCAACGCCGATCCGATGGGCGAGGAATCCGTGCCGTCGCCCGAAGGCCTGATGGCCGGGCTGTCGGCGCAGGCCGCGAACGATCCCGCCTTCGCCGCGCGACTGCATGACGCGCTGCCGACGGTGCAAGGCATTGTGGCGGCGATCGAAGCGCCGCTCGGCACCGGACAAGGTCCTGATTTCTCGCCGCTGCTGCGTCTGTTCAAGCCGCTTGCCGCGGCCGCCGGACAACTGCAGGGGCAGGGCGGCGGCGATGTCGCGGCCGCCTCGGACGATGCAGCCGGCGTGCCGGCCGCGGGCTTCGGCGGCGTGGCCGTCGGCGCGGTGTCCGCGCCCGGCACGATCGCCAGCCGCGACGACGCCGTCCGCGCCCTGCAGCGCGTCTGCGACTGGATCGAGCGCCACGAGCCCAGCAATCCCGCGCCGCTGCTGATCCGCCGCGCGCAGCGGCTGATGAGCAAGAGCTTCCTGGAAATCATGCGCGACCTCAATCCCGAGGGCGTGCACGAGATCGAGAAGCTCGCCGGCACGACCAGCGAGTAAGCGCCGGACACCGACACCGAATTCGACGCCGTTCTTCAACGTTCCGCCTTTCACCCGATCCCCGCTTCAAGGAGCACCCCATGGCCACCAGCAGCCAGAAGTTCATCGCCAGGAATCGCGCCCCGCGCGTGCAGATCGAGTACGACGTCGAGCTCTACGGCGCCGAGAAGAAGGTGCAGCTGCCCTTCGTGATGGGCGTGCTGTCGGACCTGTCGGGCAAGCCCACCGAGCCGCTGCCGCCGGTGTCGGACCGCAAGTTCCTGGACTTCGACGTCGACAACTTCGACGCCCGCATGAAGGCCATGAAGCCGCGCGTCTCGTTCGCCGTGCCCAACACGCTGACCGGCGAAGGCAACCTGATGGTCGACCTGACCTTCGAGTCGATGGACGACTTCTCCCCGGCCGCGGTCGCGCGCAAGGTCGACGGCCTCAAGCAGCTGCTCGAGGCGCGTCAGCAACTCGCCAACCTGATCACCTACATGGACGGCAAGGCCGGCGCCGAGCAGCTGATCGCCAAGGTCGTGAAGGACGAGGCGCTGCTCAAGTCGCTGGCCTCGGCCCAGAAGCCCGACGACGGCGCCGCGCAGTGAGCGCGCCGCTGACGCTTTCCAGAACCGATTCAAGAACCGACCCACGGATCCCACGGAGCACGCACCATGGCCGATGACACCCTCGCGCAACACGCGCCTTCATTGCAGGGCATCGAGTACGAAGGCGGCGAGTTCGCCTCGCTGCTGAACAAGGAATTCAAGCCCAAGACCGACGAGGCCAAGTCCGCTGTCGAGCAGGCGGTGCTGACGCTGGCGCAGCAGGCGCTGTCGCAGACCACGCTGATCGGCAGCGACGTCATCGTCTCGATCGAGGCCATGATCGCCGAGATCGACAAGAAGCTGTCGGAGCAGGTCAACGCGATCCTGCACCACGCCGAGTTCCAGCAGCTGGAGTCGGCCTGGCGCGGCCTGCACTACCTCGTCAACAACACCGAGACCGACGAGCAGCTCAAGATCCGCGTGATGAGCATCTCGAAGAACGACCTCGGCAAGACGCTCAAGCGCTACAAGGGCACGGCCTGGGACCAGAGCCCGATCTTCAAGCGCGTGTACGAGGAGGAATTCGGTCAGTTCGGCGGCGAGCCCTTCGGCTCCATCGTCGGCGACTACTACTTCGACCACAGCCCGCCGGACGTCGAGCTGCTGGGCGAGATCGCCAAGGTCGCGGCCGCCGCGCACTCGCCCTTCATCGCCGCGGTCAATCCGTCGCTGATGCAGATGGGCTCGTGGCAGGAACTCGCGAACCCGCGCGACCTGACCAAGATCTTCAGCACGCCCGAGTACGCCGCCTGGAAGTCGCTGCGCGAGTCCGACGACGCGCGCTACATCGGCTTGGCCATGCCGCGTTTCCTGGCGCGCCTGCCCTACGGCTCGAAGACGAACCCGGTCGAGGAGTTCAACTTCGAGGAAGAGACCGGCGGCGGCGAACACGCCAAGTACACGTGGGCCAACTCGGCCTACGCGATGGCGACCAACATCAACCGCTCGTTCAAGACCTACGGCTGGTGCACCCGCATCCGCGGCGTGGAAGCGGGCGGCGCGGTCGAGGGCCTGCCGGCCCACACCTTCCCGACCGACGAGGGCGGCGTGGCCATGAAGTGCCCGACGGAGATCGCGATCAGCGACCGCCGCGAGGCCGAGCTGGCCAAGAACGGCTTCATGCCGCTGGTGCACCGCAAGAACTCGGACTTCGCCGCGTTCATCGGCGCCCAGTCGCTGCAGAAGCCCGCCGAGTACGACGATCCGGACGCCACCGCCAACGCCAACCTGGCCGCGCGGCTGCCGTATCTGTTCGCCTGCAACCGTTTCGCCCATTACCTGAAGTGCATCGTGCGCGACAAGGTGGGCTCCTTCAAGGAGCGCGGCGACATGGAGAAGTGGCTGAACAAGTGGATCATGAACTACGTCGACGGCGATCCGGCGAACTCGTCGGAAACGACGAAGTCGCAGAAGCCGCTGGCCTCCGCGGAAGTGGTGGTCGAGGAGATCCCGGGCAACCCCGGCTACTACTCGTCGAAGTTCTTCCTGCGTCCGCATTACCAGCTCGAAGGCCTGACCGTGTCGCTGCGTCTGGTCTCGACGCTGCCGTCGCAGAAGGGCAAGTAAGCAGGGCGGTGACCGCCGCGCGGTCATCGCCGGCACAAGAATTTGAGAATCGCGCGCGATGACGCGCGACGTGTTGAAGGGAGCGCCTTGAAAGGCGCGGTCTGAACTTTCGAGGCACCCCGCCATCCGGACCTTCCAAGGTCCGAAATCCCTGGTCTCCGTCGCGGTCAGCGTCGAGGCGGAGACTGTTTTCACAGAGTTCATCTAGGAGAAACCGACCATGACGATCGACGCCAATCTGAAGTTCGCCGGAGTCGAAGGCGAATCCACCCACAAGGACCACAAGGGCGAGATCGACCTGCTGGCCTGGTCGTGGGACGTGCGTCAGGAAAGCACCGCCGCCGCCGGTACCGGTTCGGGCAAGGGCAAGGGCGTTCCTGGCCAGTTCGTGTTCGCGCACTACTACGACAAGGCGTCCCCGGTGCTGGCCAAGGCCTGCGCTTCGGGCAAGCACTTCGACCAGGCCGTCCTGACCTGCCGCAAGGCCGGCGAAGGCCAGCAGGACTTCCTGAAGGTCACCCTGAAGCAAGTCCTGGTGACCTCGGTCTCCCCGTCCGCTTCGGCCGGCGGCGAGATCAGCGAAAGCGTGTCGGTGTCCTACGCCGACATCGAGTTCGAGTACAAGGCTCAAGACGCCAAGGGCGGCCTGGGCGGCGCGGTCAAGTTCGGCTGGAACGTTGCCACGACCGAAACGCGTTGATGTGTTGACGGGTGCGGTGCCGGCTCGCGTCGGCGCGGCACCCTCGACGATCCCCGCGGCGCGGCAGGCTCCGGTCTGTCGCGCCGCGCTCGGACAACGAATGACGGTGAGCAAGGGCGGCGCGTGATGCCGTCCGGTGCCACCCGCTGGCGTCCGACGCCGTCATCCGTTGTCCATGCCGGAGCGAAAGATGAATCCGTTGACCAGCGGCGCGAGCAGCGCCGACATGTACCTGGACCTGTCGCTCAAGCGGGCGGGCAAGGTCAAGGGCGAGTCCACCTCGGCGGGCCACGCCAACGACATCGTCGTGCGCGGCTTCAGCTGGGGCGTGGGCGCCGCCGGCGATGCCGTGGCCGGTCAGCAGACCGGCCGCCGCAGCTACCGCCAGCTGACGATCACCAAGGGCCTCGACAGCGCGAGCACCGCGCTGATGAGCGCCGTCGCGACCAACGACGAGGTCAAGAGCGCCAAGCTCTACCTGCGCAAGGCCGGCGGCTCGCAGGAGGACTATTTCTGCCTGACGCTGGAGAAGGCGCGCGTCGCGTCCTACGACATCGACTGCGACGAGACCGGCGCGCCGGTGGAGCGCATCTCGATGAGCTTCCAGAAGGTCAACATCGAGTACCGCACCCAGAACGCCAAGGGCGCGATGGGCGGCACGCACACCTTCGACGACGACCTCACCTGAGTGTCTTGAGGAGTATGGAATGAGCGCAGTGCAGGAACTGCTGGCGGCGGGCCGCCCGACCGAGGCGCTGGCCGCGGCGCAGGCGGAAGTCCGTCAGCGTCCGCAGGACGCGAAGCTGCGCACGATGCTGTTCCAGCTGCTGGCGGTGACGGGCCAATGGGCGCGTGCGGCCGCGCAGCTGGAGGTCTGCGGCGAACTCGACGCGGGCACGCTGGCGATGGTCAACACCTACCGCGAAGCGCTGAAGTGCGAGCTGGTGCGCGAGGCCGTCTTCGAGGGCCGCACCACGCCGATGGTGATGGGCGAGCCGGCCGAGTGGGTCGCCAACCTGGTCCATTCGCTGAAGCTCGAGCATGACGGCGACGTCGCCGGCGCGCGGCAACTGCGTGCGCAGGCGCTGGACGCCGCGCCCGCGACGGCCGGCTCGATCGACGGCCAGGCCTTCGACTGGATCTGCGACGGCGATTCGCGCATCGGCCCGGTGCTGGAGGCGGTGATCAACGGCCGCTACTGCTGGGTCCCGTTCTCCGCGATCAAGGAGATCCACATCGAGCCGCCGACGGACCTGCGCGATCTCGTGTGGTCCGCGGCGCACCTGGAATTCCCCAACGGCGGCGGCTCCGTCGCGTTGATCCCGACGCGTTACCCGCGCAGCGTGGCCTTCGACGACGAGCGCGTCTGGATGGCGCGCCGCACCGAATGGCAGCCGCTGCCGGGCTCGCAGGACGACCAGTACGCCGGCGTCGGCCAGCGCGTGCTGATGACCGACCAGGGCGAGACCGGGCTGCTCGACGCGCGCCTCATCGAACTGCGCCAGCCATGACGGCCTCGCCGCGCGCGGCCAGCCGCGGCGTGCCGGCGCTCCGGATTCCCTCGACCCGCTCGACCCGCTCATGAGCCAGATCCACCGCGACCGCCTGCAGCCGGCCCTGCTGGACCGGCTGACCGACGACGATCCCTTCCACCGCGTGGAGGCGGAGGAGCGCCGCGTCATGACCAAGTCGCAGCTGCGCCAGGCGGTGCTGCGCGATCTGGGCTGGCTGTTCAACGCGATCCAGCCGATGGGTAAGGAATGCGATCCCTACGGCCACGTGGGCGACAGCGTGCTGAACTTCGGACTGCCGGCGCTGTCGGGGCAACTGGCCTCGCGCATCGACGTGCATCTGCTGGAGAAGCAGATCCGCCAGGCCATCCTGCGCTTCGAGCCGCGCATCCTGCCCGACACGCTGGAGGTCCGCGCGATCGAGACGCAGAGCGTGATGGACACGCACAACGTGATCGAGTTCGACATCCGCGGCCACCTGTGGGCGCAGCCGATTCCGCTGGAGATCCTGCTGCGCACGCAGATGGACCTCGAGGCCGGTCAGGTCGAAGTGCGCGAGGGCTGAGGACATGGATCCGCGCCTGCTGCGCCTGTACAACGACGAGCTCGCCCACCTGCGCGAGGTCGGCGCCGAATTCGCACGCGACTTTCCGAAGATCGCCGCCCGCCTCGGGCTGGAAGATGCCGAGGTCGCCGATCCCTATGTCGAGCGGCTGCTGGAGGGTTTCGCCTTCCTGTCCGCGCGCGTCCAGCTCAAGCTCGACGCCGAGCACCCGCGGCTGATCTCGCATCTGCTGGAATCGATCTACCCGAACTTCCTGGCGCCGATCCCGTCGATGATGATCGCGCGCCTGAGCGTCGATCCGACCGACCCCAACCTCTCCAAGGGCCATCCGGTGCCGCGCGGCAGCGTGCTGCAGTCCGGCATCCCGCGCGGGCAGGACACGCGCTGCGAATTCCGCACCGCCCATGACGTCACCTTGTGGCCGCTGACGCTGGACGACGTCCAGTACTTCACCCACGCGCCGGACCTGCCGGTGTCGCGTCTGCCGGATGCGGCGGGCAGCCGCGGCGGCGTGCGGCTCAGGCTCAAGACCGGTGGCGGCATCCCCGTGCGGCAGCTCGGACTCGACCGGCTCGCGTTGTATCTGAGCGCGCCGGACGAGGTCGCCTATCGCCTGCATGAACTGGCGCTGGGCGCGCCGCTGGGGACTTTCGTCACCGGCGACGGCATCGACGCGTCGACCGTGCCCCTGCAATGGCGGCCTGCGACGAGCATCCGTCCGCTGGGTTTCGCGCCCGACGAGGCGCTGCTGCCCGAGACCCACCGCAACTTCTCCGGCAGCCGGCTGATGCAGGAGCTCGCCGCGATGCCGCGGCGCTTCCTGTTCCTCGAGATCGATCAACTGGCCGACCGCCTCGCGCGCATCGACGGCACGTCCTTCGAGATCGTGCTGTTCTTCTCCCGCGGTGACGGGGCGCTGGAGGCGATGGTCGATGTCGACAGCGTCTCGCTGCACTGCACGCCGGCGATCAACCTGTTCCCGAAACGGCTGGACCGGATCCAGCTCGGCACGGGCAGCTGGGAATATCACGTCGTGCCGGACCGCACCCGGCCGATGGACTACGAGATCCACAGCCTGCAGTCGGTCATCGGCTACGGCGCCGGGGCGCTCGGCCAGCAGGGCTTCGAGCCGCTCTACGCGACGTATCACGAGGCGCCGCCCGATGCCCCCGGCTTCTACACCGCGCGGCGCGAGCCGCGGCTGATGTCCACGCGCCAGAAGGAGCAGGGGCCGCGCACCGGCTACATCGGCGACGAGGTCTTCATCTCCCTGGTCGATCCGCGCCATGCGCCGTATCGCGAGGACATCCGCCAGCTGTCGGTCTCGGCGCTGGTCACCAACCGCGACCTGCCGATGCTGCTGCCGCACAACGGTGCCGGCGTGTGGCGGCTCGATGCCGCCGGGCCCGTGCTCAAGGTCGATGCGGTGCATGGTCCGACGCGGCCGGTCAACCGCCAGCCGGCGGGCGAAGCGGGCTGGAGCCTGGTCGGCCTGCTGACGCAGCAGCAGTTGCCCTGGGCCGACGAGCCGCCCGCGCAGGCGGCCGCGACCCTGCGACGACTGCTGGCGTTGTACGGCCCACCGGGCGATCCCGGCTGGCTGCGTCAGGTCGAGGGCGTGCGTGCGGTCGAATCCAAACCCGTCGTGCGGCGGCTGCCGTTCAGTGGGCCGCTGAGCTACGGCACCGGCGCGGAGATCGCCCTGGAACTCGACGAACACGCCTTCCAGGGCCACAGCACCTTCCTCTTCGCCAGCGTGCTGGAACGCTACTTCACGCGCCACGCGGCGATCAACAGCTTCACGCAACTGAGCCTGCGCACGACGCAGCGCGGCCTCGTGAAGCGCTGGGCCCCGCGCATCGGCGGCGACGCCGAAGGTCGCGGCGACAGCGCGCGCGACGAGGAGCGCGGATGAACCTGCACGGCCCCGGCTCGACCTCTGGTGACGACGCCAACGAGGACGCCTCCGGCACGTCCGGTGGTGGTGCCGTCGCGCAGGCGTCCGATGCCGGCGCCGACGCAGGCGCCGCGCCGACGCCCGAGTCGCTGCTCGCGCGCCGGCCCGAGAAGCGCAATGAGCGCGAAGCCGCGCTGCGCGCACTCTTCGAGGACGTCGAGGCGACGCCCTGGGCGCATGATTTCTTCGCGCTGCTGCGGCGCATCGAGGGCCTGACGCCGGACGTGCCGCGGCTGGGACGCGGTCTGCGCCCCTCGCAGGAGGCGATCCGCCTGGGCCAGGAGCCCGAGCTGGACTTTGCGCCGGCGGCGCTGCAGAGCCTGACGCGCGGCCAGAACCCGGCGCCGCGCCTCGGCGTGCGCTTCTTCGGCCTGCTCGGCCCGCAAGGGCCGATGCCGCTGCACCTGACCGAGTACACCCGTGAACGGCTGCACCAGCGCGGCGATCCGACGCTGAGCCGCTTCCTCGACGTCTTCCATCACCGGCTGCTGCTGCACTTCTACCGCGCCTGGGCGCAGTCGCAACCGGCCGTGCAGCACGACCGGCCCGCGACCGACCGCTACGCGGCCTGGCTGGGCGCGGCGACCGGACTGGACGGCGCGCAGCGGCCCGGCGACTCGCTGCCGCAGACCGCGCGCCTGTTCCAGGCGGGCCTGCACGGCGGGCGCGCGCAGCATCCGGAAGGCCTTGCCAAGATCCTGTCGTCCCACTTCAAGGTGCCGGTGCGCATCGAGCAGCATGTGCCGCACTGGCTGCCCGTCGAGGACGGCGAGCGCACGCGGCTGGGCTTCGCGCGCCAGCGGCCCGAGCGCATCGGCAGGGAGCTGCCGCGTCTGGGCCGCAACACGTCCGCGGGCAACAAGGCCTGGGACCGGCAATACCGTTTCCGCGTCGTCCTGGGACCGCTGACGCTGCGCCAGTACGAGGGCTTCCTGCCCGACGGCGACGCGTGGCGGCCGCTGAACGACTGGATCCGGCAGTACGTCGGCCACAACCTGCAATGGGAGCTGCAGCCCGTGCTGCGCCGCGACGAGGTGCCCGCCGCGGCGCTCAGCGGCAACGCGCGCCTGGGCTTCACCTCCTGGACGGGCCGCTCGGGCGGCCGTCCGCATCGTCACGACCGGGGCGACCTGCACCTGCATCCGCAACAGCGGGTGAAGGGACGGGCCACGCCGCCGGCATCACAGGGAGCATCGTCATGACTGAAATCGCCCGCACCAGCCTCTTCGGCAAGCTCAATCCGCTGGCCTACAAGGCGATCGAAGGCGCCACCGTGTTCTGCAAGCTGCGGGGCAATCCGTACGTCGAGCTGCAGCACTGGCTCTACCAGATCCTCAACACGCCCGATTCCGACCTGCATCGCATCGTCAAGCACTACGGGCTGGACGCGGCGCAGCTGTCGTCGGACCTGATGGCCTCGCTGGACCGGCTGCCGCGCGGCGCGACCTCGGTGACCGACCTGTCGAGCTGGGTCGAGAACGCGGTCGAGCGCGGCTGGGTCTACGGCTCGCTGATGTTCGGCGACCAGCAGGTGCGCACCGGCCACCTGGTGCTGGGGCTGCTGAAGACGGCGTCGATGCGCAACGTGCTGCTGTCGGTGTCCAAGCAGTTCGAGAAGATCAACGTCGACGACCTGGGTGAGAAGTTCAACCAGATCCTCGAAGGCTCGCCCGAACGCGCGATGCGCGCGGCCGAGCCGGGCGCTGCCCCCGGTGACGCGAGCGGCGCGATCGCGCCCGCGGCGATGGGCAAGCAGGAAGCGCTCAAGCGCTACGCCGTCGACCTGACCGAGCGCGCGCGCAACGGCGAGATCGATCCGATCGCCGGCCGCGACGAGGAGATCCGCCAGATCGTCGACATCCTGATGCGTCGCCGCCAGAACAACCCGATCCTCACGGGCGAGGCGGGCGTCGGCAAGACGGCGGTGGTGGAAGGCTTCGCGCTGCGCCTGGCGCAGGGCGACGTGCCGCCGCAGCTCAAGGACGTATCGCTGTACATGCTCGACATCGGCCTGCTGCAGGCCGGCGCGAGCATGAAAGGCGAATTCGAGAACCGCTTGCGCCAGGTCATTGACGAGGTGCAGGCCTCGCCCAAGCCGATCATCCTGTTCATCGACGAGGCGCACACGCTGATCGGCGCGGGCGGCGCGGCGGGCACCGGCGACGCGGCCAACCTGCTCAAGCCGGCGCTGGCGCGCGGCAAGCTGCGCACGATCGCGGCGACGACTTGGGCCGAGTACAAGAAGCACATCGAGAAGGATCCCGCGCTGACGCGGCGCTTCCAGGTTGTGCAGGTGCCCGAGCCCGATGAACACAAGGCCGTGCTGATGCTGCGCGGCGTGGCGTCGATCCTGGAGAAGCACCACCGTGTGGCGCTGCTCGACGAGGGCATCGAAGCCGCGGTGCGCCTGAGCCATCGCTACATCCCGGCGCGACAGCTGCCGGACAAGGCGGTGAGCCTGCTCGACACGGCCTGCGCGCGCGTGGCGGTGAGCCAGCATGCGACGCCGGCGGAACTCGAGGACTGCCTGCGCCGCATCCAGGCGCTGGAGATCGAGCGCGAGATCATCGGTCGCGAGGGTGCGATCGGCATGGACGTCGCGGAGCGCAAGCAGCGCGTGGCGACGCAGCTCGACGAGGCGCAGACGCGCAAGGCGGAGCTGGAAGCGCGTCACCTGAAGGAAAAGGGCATGGTCGACCGCGTGCTGGAACTGCACGCACTGCTGCGCAAGGATGGCGAGGGCGCGCCGGCAGAGGCCGAGCGCGAGACGCTGCTGACCGAACTGCACGGCCTGCGTTCGGAGCTGACGACCTTGCAAGGCGATGCGCCGCTGATCCTGCCGCAGGTCGACGAACAGGCCGTGGCCGCGGTGGTGCAGGACTGGACCGGCATCCCGGTGGGCCGCATGGTGCGCAACGAGGTGCAGGCGGTGCTGCAACTGGCGGACACGCTGAACCAGCGCGTCGTCGGTCAGCGCCATGCGCTGGAGATGATCGCCAAGCGCATCGAGGTCTCGCGCGCCGGGCTGGACAACCCGAGCAAGCCGATCGGCGTGTTCCTGCTGGCGGGCACCTCGGGCGTGGGCAAGACGGAGACGGCGCTCGCGCTGGCCGAGGCGCTCTACGGCGGCGAGCAGAACGTCATCACCATCAACATGAGCGAGTTCCAGGAGGCCCACACGGTCTCCACGCTCAAGGGCTCGCCCCCGGGCTACGTCGGTTACGGCGAAGGCGGCGTGCTGACCGAGGCGGTGCGTCGCCGCCCCTACAGCATCGTGCTGCTGGACGAGGTCGAGAAGGCTCACCCGGACGTGCACGAGCTCTTCTTCCAGGTCTTCGACAAGGGCCGCATGGAAGACGGCGAGGGTCGCCACATCGACTTCAAGAACACGATCATCCTGCTGACCAGCAACGCGGGCAGCGACCTGATCATGAAGCTGTGCGCGGACCCGGAGCTGATGCCGGAACCGGACGGCATCGCCAAGGCGCTGCGCGAGCCGCTGCTGAAGGTGTTCCCGGCGGCGCTGCTGGGCCGCCTGGTGACGATCCCGTACTACCCGCTGAGCGAGGAGATGCTGGGCCAGATCGTGCGCCTGCAACTGGGCCGCATCCAGAAGCGCGTGGGCGAGAACCTCGGCGTGCCGCTGACCTTCGGCGACGACGTGGTCAAGCTGATCATCAGCCGCTGCAACGAGGTGGAGAGCGGTGGCCGCGTGGTCGATGCGATCCTCACGAACACCGTGCTGCCGCGCATCAGCCGCGAGTACCTCACCCGCGTCACCAACGGCCAGGCGATCACGAAGGTCGAGCTGGCGGTGAAGGACGGGGACTTCGCGTACGCGTTCGACTGAGTACGACGGGGAGGTCCTTGCCCGGTGACGCTGGCGAAGTAGCGACCAGCTGCCGGGCAGTGGAATTCGACTTTTCAAGCGGCATGCCCACGATTCGTGAACTATGTCCCATGAACAAGTGTCGAACTCCTTTACAGCTTGTCACTGAAGCAAGGGGCATGGTCAGCGTAAGTCATTGACGTGACTGGGAAATTGAAGCCTGGCACGGACGCTGCGTTGGGATGGTTGGTCCAACCTCATTCCAACGACGACACCATGACCCTCCGCTCCCTCTTCACGACCGCCCGCCTGTCCCTGGGCGCCGTTGCACTGGCCTGCGCCGCGCTGCCGATGACCGCTTCGGCGGACGTGGTGTTCCAGTCGTTCCCCAGCCTGACCGGCAACACGCCCGCGTCGCCGTGGTGCTCGGGCTGCGGCGGCACCTACCGCGTCTTCGACCAGTTCACGCTGGGTTCGGCCAGCGACATCACCGGCTTCAGCGTCAACATCTACAACTCGGCGCCGTACTGGAACAACGGCATGACGTTCTCGGTGTGGAGCATCGGCGGCGACGGCCTGCCGGGCGCGCAGCTGTTCAGCCAGACGCTCGTCGCCGGCGACTTCACGACGACGGACCTCGGCGGCCTCCAGGGCACGGCCACCACCGACGATCTGCTCAACCTGACTCTGGCGGCCGGCACCTACTACGCCAGTTTCTACAACACCGACCTGGGCGTGTGGGGCTACAGCCATGTGGGCGGTCAGCTGTACCAGCAGGGCGCGGGCCTGCGCAGCGGCGAGAGCGTTGCGTTCGCGCTGGAAGGCAACGCCGTGCCGGAACCCGCGTCGCTGGCGCTGGCTGGCCTCGCGCTGGCGGCGGTCGGTGTCGTGCGTCGCCGCAAGTCGGCCTGATCGCTGAAGTCATCGTCGGACGAATCCGTCCGACCACCCCGCCATCCGGCGGCGGTTCGAACGCCCGCACTCGCGGGCGTTTTCACGTCCGGCGCGGATTGACGCAGCACGGTGCCGTAGGACGTGGGAAGGCTGGGAGCCGAAGCGGCGACAGGAACTCAGCGCGCGTCGCGCATCGACAGCGTGCCATCTTCGCTGGCGGGATCTCCATCGATCACCCGACGGTCGATCTGTCCGTCGCAGCTCTTGGCGCTGCACTGTTGGTTCACCAGCCGCAGCGGCTTCGACGCCGACGGCTCACCGCGCTCGATGACCGGCAGCACGACCTGACCCTGGGTCGCGGTGGCCTGCAACGAATCGCACCCGGCCCAGTAGCCCACGAAGCGATGCGCCGTTCCCGCGGGCTTGCCGCCGTTGAACGGCACCAGCACCACGCTGGTCCAGCGCTGGTACACGCCGCTCTTGCCGATGCCGGTATGCGCGAACTCCATGCACGTGCCCCAGCGCTGGCCGCCGGACGTCACGCGGTAGGCGTCCGTCGACGTCCAGTCGATGTCCGGAAGCGGCTCACCGCCCATGGCCTTGTGCTCGACGAGGACGAGTTGCCTGCCGCCTGGCGCCTTGGCGAAGCCGCCCTTGTCGCGGTCGAGGCGCAGCTCGCCGACGTCGACGAAGCAGCCTTGCGGTCCGCACCAGCCTTCGGTCTTGATCGGTTCCAGCGCTGCCGGCGTCGCCGTGCCGCGCAGCAGGTCGCGCAGCTCGGTCGCATTCCTGGCCACGGCGTCGGCGTGCGCCGCGCAGGCGACGAAGAGCGAGCCGGCGAGGGCGGTCGCGGCAACCTGCAGCGATCGAGGCAGCGCACGGCGCAGGGAACAGCGCAGGGGGTGGCTCATCGAAGCGCGGAGCGGACGGGGCAGGCGGGGCATCAGTCGTACACCTTGTTGTTGGTGGCCTTCACGAAGTCGTCGTTGTACTTCCAGAAGATGGTCCCGCCGTACGCGGCGGTGGACTCGTACTTGTAATCCCATTTGCCGCGCAGCTTGGTCTTGGCGCCCGCCGCGCTGCGCCACCATTCTTCACCGGGGACGTCCTTGTCCTTGATGCCGTAGATGTTGTGCTTCGGGTCGGTGATGTGGATGCCGGCCTTGACCTTGGGGTGCTTGTCGTAGTTCGACTTGATGTCGGCGCCGTCCCAGAAGTAGCCGCCGTTGGCGTAGTCCGTGCCGGTGGCGCTCAGCGCGTTGCGCGCACCGCGCACGGCGTCGCTCATGCCGGTGTCGGCGGCGATCTCTTCGGCCGTGGCCTTCTTGAGCTTGTTGTGCCGCTGGTTGCCGTCATGCGCGGCGAACGCGAAGGTCTTGTCCGTCTTGATGAACGCGCTGATCGACGCGAAGCCGCGCGCCTTCTGCTGACGCACCAGCACGTTGGCGATGGCGGCCATCTCCTCGTAGACGTTGCCGGTCGATCCCTCGCCGTAGGCGACGGCGGCCAGCGCGCGGGTGTCGTCGTCGATGGCGGGCGCCTTCTCGGCGCGCGGCGCGGCGCCGACCGGCGACACCAGCGGGGATGCGGCGCGGATCATCGTGCCGTCGTCGATCTCGAATGTGTTGGCCCCGGCGCCCAATGGTCCGGGAATGCGTGCAGCAGGCATCGGCGCTTCTTCAGAATGCGGATGAACCGGAAGGTACCGGGCGGGCCGGGCGCGCCGAAGTGACTTTGGCCTCTGCACAGGCGGGAATTCGCAACGGGATGTTTCGAGCGGGGCAAGTCCTGCCCCCTGGTTCCGAGGCGGAGGAGGAAGCGCCCGGCGGCGTCGCGGGCGATCGTCGCCCGAAGTGACCTTCGCCTCTTACTTGCGCGATAGGCGCCCCCTACCGTGCGGACCAGAACGATTCAGCAAGATCCATGGCCTCACCTTTCCGCCTCAAGACCGCCTTGCCTGAAGAGACTCTGCGCGTGCACACCTGTGTGTCGCGGGAGGCTCTGAGCGACGCTGGAGACACCACGCTGACGCTGTTGAGCGAACGCAAGGACATCCAGGCCTCGGAGCTGCTGGGCAAGCCCGCGACGCTGACGATCGCGCTGCGCGACGATGCGCCGCGCTACCTCAGCGGCTACGTGACGCGCTTCGCGCAGCGCGGTTTCGAGGGCAAGCACTGCGTCTACGAGATGCAGCTCAAGCCCTGGCTGTGGCTGCTGTCGCGGACCTCGGACTGCCGCATCTTCCAGGAGCTGTCGGTCCCCGACATCGTCAAGCAGGTGTTCGAGGATCACCCGGTCGCGCGCTACGAGTTCAAGCTGCTGCGCCCGTACCGGACCTGGAACTACTGCGTCCAGTACCGCGAGACCGACTTCAACTTCGTCGCGCGGCTGCTCGAGCACGAAGGCATCTACTGGTACGTCGAGCACGACGAGGGCGGCCACAAGGTCGTGCTGTGCGACTCGGCCAGCGGGCACGATGCCAGGCCCGGCTGCGAGTCGCTGCCGTTCTACGGCTCGGGCGCGCAGGCCACGCCGCAGCTGGAGTACGTGCAGAACTGGAGCAGCGCCGAGTGCGTGAAGCCGGGCAAGGTCGTGATCACCGACTACGACTTCCAGCGGCCGTCGACGTCGCTGGAGACCAACCAGAGCGTGGCGCGCAACTACGACCTGTCCGACGGCGAGATCTTCGACTACCCGGGCGGCTACATCCAGACGGGCGACGGGTCGCAGTACGTGGAGGACCGGCTCGACGAGCTGCAGACGCAGTTCCAGACCTACGACGGCACGACCAACGCGCAGGGTGTCCAGACGGGGCACCTGTTGTCGCTGACCCGCCATCCGCGCGAGAGCGAGAACGCACAGTACCTGATCACGGGCACGCAGATCAGCCTGAGCCAGGCGGCCAACGAGGCGGGCTCGGGCGAGACGGGGCTGCGCTGCAGCTTCAACTGCATCCCGGCGGCGCAGCAGTACCGGCCGCCGCGGCGCACCCCGAAGCCGCTGGTGGCGGGGCCGCAGACGGCCATCGTCAGCGGTCCGGCGGGCGAGGAGATCCACACCGACAAGTACGGCCGGGTGAAGGTGCAGTTCCACTGGGACCGGCGCGGCAGGAGCGACGAGCGCAGCTCGTGCTGGGTGAGCGTGGCGCATCCGTGGGCGGGCTCGAACTTCGGCGGCATCCACATCCCGCGCATCGGGCAGGAAGTGATCATCGGGTTCATCGAAGGCGACCCGGACGCGCCCATCATCATGGGGCGGACCTACAACGGCGAGAACCTGCCGCCGTGGGACTTGCCGGCCAACGCAACGCAGAGCGGCTTCCTGACGCGCTCGACCAAGGGTGGCAGCTACGGCAACGCCAACGCGATCCGCTTCGAGGACAAGCACGGCGACGAGCAGTTGTGGATCCACGCGGAGAAGAACCAGGACATCGAGGTCGAGAACGACGAGACGCACTGGGTCGGACGGGATCGGACGAAGACGATCGATCGGCATGAGACGGTGTTCGTGAAGGGCAACCGCACGGAGACGGTTGACCTGGACGAGACGATCACGGTGCACAAGAACCGCACCGAGCGCGTCGACCTCGACGAGAAGATCTCCATCGGGATGAACCGCACGGAAGACGTCGGCATCAACGAGACCATCTCGATCGGCGCCAATCAGGAGATCGCCATCGGCGGCATGAAGACCGAGACGATCACGCTGGCCTCGATGCAGAACGTCGGTCTCGGACGGATGGACAACGTCGGCCTGGGCTACAACCTGAACGTCGGCGGACTGATGGCCACCGTGGTCGGTCTCAACCAGACCACCGCCGTGGGGCATTCGATCAACATCACCGCCGGCGATCGCCTGAGCATCACCGTCGGCGCGAGCAGCCTGCTCATGACCAAGGACGGGCGGATCGAGATCAGCGGCAAGGAAGTGATCATCCGCGGCGACAAGAAAGTGGAAGTGCACGGCGATGACGTCGACACCAACCCGGTCGGTTGAGGACCTGCGCGGCGCCGACCTGCCGCGACTGATCCTGCGCGACCTGACCGGGCGGTCGCATCTGCAGTTCGACGCGCTGGATCCGGCGCTGCGCCTGATCCACACGGTGGTGCTGAAGGAGCGCTACCGGCTCGGCGAGCCGGACGAGGCCGGCGTGGCGCCGCTGCTGCTCGACGAGGCGCCCGCGCCGCTCAACGACGAGGACCTGCCGCACGACGGCAACCCCGCGCTCACGATCCGCGAGGAGAGCGACCTCGCGCCGTACAAGCCGATGTGCGACGTGCTCGTCGTGGGATCGGCGCATGCACCCGAGGCGACGCCGGTGTCCTCCTTCGTCGCGCGACTGCGTGTGTTCGAGCCGAAGGCCCCGGCCACCGGCGCGACATCGGCATCGACCGCGACGTCGGCTTCGCCCGAACCGGTGTCCGCGCGCGAGGCCTTCAACGTGCTGATCGACAAGCAGGTGCGCGTGCACGGGCCGCGCTGGTGGATGCGACGTTCCGCCGACGGTGACGGTCGCGACGGTCGCGACGGCCGTGCTTCAGGGCCGGATGACTGGATGCTCAGCGCCGCCGAACCGATCGAGCGTTGCGCGCTCCGTTATGAAAACGGCTTCGGCGGCCAAAGCCGCATCGACGTCGGCAGCCCGGTGGCCAGCGAGGTGCCCGCGCGCCATCACCTGCGTCCCGATCAGTTGGCGGCTCATCCGGATGCGTCGGCGGACCTGCCGCAACGTCCGCTCGCGCACGAGGCCAGCCGGTTCAATCCGGCGGGGCGGGGATTCACGCGCGAATGGTTCCTGCAGGCGACGAAGCTCGACCGTCTGCCGGCGCATCAGATCGAGCTCGCGCATCAGCCGGTCACCGTCGACGACTTCTGGCATGTCGCCGCCGGACGCGAGTCGCTGGAGACCGTGGGCCTCGGCCCGATCGAGCGCGGCTGGGCGCCGCGCGTCGGCTGGATCGGTCGCGAGGCGCCGGATCCGGCGCACGTCGCCGCGGGCCTGGCGCTGAACCCCGACTTCGATTTCCGCTACTGGAACTGCGCGCCCGCGGATCAGCAATGCCGGCCGCTGCGCGGCGGCGAGCGCGTCGTGCTGGACAACCTCTGGCCGCGGTCGCACCCGGCAGCGAGGCCCGTCCAGGGCGGCCATCGGATGACGATGTTCGAGTTGCCGGATCGCGGCTTCGTCCTCATGGGCATCGATGCGGAGGGCGACGTGCGCTGCTTCGACCCCGTGATCGACACCGTGCTGATCGATAGCGACGACGGCGTCGTCGACATCTGTTGGCGCTGGAGCGTCAGCGCGCAACATGGGCTGGAAGAGGCCCGCCTGATCGAGGCGACGACGCCCGGACAACGCGAGCGGCTCGCCGAGCTGCGCGCCGTGTTGGCGCAGCCGGCCATGTAGCCGCCTGCGTCGGCGCAGACACGCCGTTTCCGACCTTCCCCCGCAACCGCCGCCGCCACGCCGTCGGCCCTTGATCCTCCTCATGGCCCGCGAAACCGTCACCCGATCCAAGCGCTTCTTCTGCGTCAGCCTGCAGCCCGATGTTTGTCTCACCCCGGTGGGCAGCAACATCGTGCCGATCCCGTATCCGATCAAGGGCGAGTTCAAGGAGGCCACGGCCGCATCGCGCAACGTCAAGCATCAAGGCGATCCGGCGGTGCTGCACGGCCAGACCTTCATCCCGAAGGTGACCGGCGATGCGCGCGGCGTGAAGGGCGGGGTCAAGAGCGGCACCTACCTCGACAAGGCGGAGCCCAAGGACAAGAGCAGCACGTCGACCAGCAACGCGAAGGCCTGGGTGCGGGAGGCCGACCTGATCTGGATGAACGCGCGCAACACGATGGGGCGCATCTACGAGCGGGGGACGGCTGCGGCGAAAGGCCGGCTCAAGGGCGCGGCGCAGGCGTATCGCGACAGCGGCGCGTCCGACGCGCTGCATGAGTTCAGCGACGAGGCGATGGAGACCGGCGGCAAGGTGGCGACCGCCGGGGCCGCCACGACACTGGTGGGCGGCGGCGTGGCGCTGACGGGCGTGGGCGCGCCGGTGGGCGGCGCGATCGCCACGGCCGGCGGCGCGGTGACGGCGGTCGGCGGCGGCGTGACTGCGGTCGGCGCCGCCACCGGGTCGGCGACCGACGTGCTGGATACGACGGTGGACTGGGTGCTCGACGACAAGGCGCCGAGCCTGGGCGCCCTCGCGGAAAAGGCCGCCGAGCGCGGCGCCACCTGGGCGTTGGGCAAGCTGCCAGGCGGAGGGCGCCTGCTGGCACGCTTCTTCCCGAAGAAGCATCCGCCGGCCAAGAAGCCCGAGCCCAAGCCGCACGCCGCCAAACACGAGGAAGACAAGCCCGACGGTGGCAAGACGCAGAAAAAGGCACCCGAGGACAAGAAGCAACCGAAGGAGTGCTGCCCGCAGAACCAGGGGCCGGGCAAGGCGGCGACGCGCAGCCGGCGGCCGATCCACTACGGCACCGGGGATGAGCTGCTGTCGGAACTCGACGCCGAGATCGAGGGCCTGATGCCGGTCGCCTGGTCGCGCGCCTACCGGTCGAGCCACGCGGCGTATGACCGCGGGTTGCTCGGCGCCCGATGGACCTCGCCCTACCTAGTTCGCCTGAGCATTGGCGCGCGCGGCATTGCGTACCACGACGCGACCGGCCGGACGGTCCTGCTGCCGCTGTTGTCGGTCGGTGGAACGATCGATGACGCGTTCGAGGCCTTCACGCTGACGCGCGTGGAGGAGTGGCGCTTCGAACTGCGTTGGCGCGACGGCACCCTCGATGCATTCGAGCGGCCGCGCTGCGAGGCGCTGGCGGTCGATGTGATGCCGCTCGGCCTGGAGGGCCTGCGGCCGCGATCTCTGCGCCTGCTGGAAGAGCCCGCGCCGCGCATGGAGCGCGTCCAGTGCTGCTACCTGACGGAACAGCGACGTCCGGACGGGCTGTCCGTGCGGCTCGACTGGCTGCCCGGATGGGAGTCGTCCGTGCTGCCGCAGCGCTTGGATGAAGACTTCGCGGTGCTCCGCATCACGGCTCCGGGCGGCATCGTGCTGGAGGCGCACGCGGCGCCGACGGGTGTGCTGACGGACGCGCAACGCGACTGCCATGGCGCCTTGCGGATCGGCAGATTGGTCCGCCGGCTCCCGGTCGACGGGACCGATGCCGGCGGGGTCTCGGTGGGGTGGCAGGTCCTGACGCGCTACGCCTATGGCCTGGAAGCGCCGCGTGACGGCGCGGACCTGTCGGCGCTGGATCTGCTCGGACGCAAGGACGCGCTGGGCCATCTCTGGCGCTACCACTACGACACGCACCTGCTGACGCGCTACGCCGATCCGACCGGAGGCGCATGGGTGCTTCGCTGGCAGGGCGCGGACGTGCTGTTCCAGCCGGCGGACCCCGTCGAGACCGAGCCCGCGACTCCGACTTCGACCGCGACCGCGGCCGAGACCGCGGCCGAGACCGATACCTCGACCAATGCATTGACCGACGTCGTGAAGGCGCAGCCTCCGAGCGACTTTGCGCCTGCGCACCGCGGGAGCTGGTCGCCGCTGACCAGCCACTGGGCACGTGCCATCTACGCCGGCGCGGAGGACGGAACGGAGCCTGTCCACATCGACTACCTCGACGCCGACACCACCCGTGTCCGGCAGAGCGACGACAGCCTCTGGACCTACCGCTTCAATGCCAACAACCTGTGCGTGGATGTGCGGGTCCAGGACCACGCGACGGCGGACGCACGCCGGCTTGGCACCCGCCGCTGGAGCGCCGCGGGCGATCTCCTCGAGGAGACCGACGCCGCCGGCCACACGACGCGCTTCACCTACGACGCGCAGGGGAGCCTGCTCAGCACCACCGACGCGATGGGCGGACGGACGGTGCTGCAGTACGACGAACGCAACCGGCCGATCCGGACCATCGATGCGATGGGCCACGTGCAGGAGCGCGCGTTCGACGCTGATGGTCGCGTGGTGGCGCAGACCGATGCGCTGGGTCGCGTCACCCGGATGGCCTACAACGTGTTCGGCCAGCTGCGGGAACTGATGGACGCGGCGGGTCGCGCGAAGACCTATGTCTACGACGGCAGCGGCCGGCTGATGGCCTACGTCGATTGCTCCGGATCCGAGACGCGTTTCGACTGGGACGCCTGCGGCCGGTTGATCGCCCGGACGGACGCGTTGGGACACAGCGTTCGCTACGGTTGGGACGAGATCGACCGGCTCGTGGCGATCCGCTATCCCGACGGCGGCGAGGAACGGTTCACCTACGACGCCATGGGTCGCCTGCTCGTCCACATGGACGGCGTGGGACGTCAGACGACCTACCGCTACCAGATGCAGGGACTGCCGATCGAGCGCATCGACGCGGCCGGTCAGCGCCTGCAGTACCGCTACGACCGCGCGCTGCGGCTGGTCGAGTTGATCAACGGCAACGGCGAGTCGTATCGCCTTGCCTATGACGCGCAAGGGCGGCTGATCCAGGAGACGGGCTTCGACGGACTCGTCAGCCGCTACGACTACGACGCCGCAGGCGAGCTGGTCGCCAGTCAGCGCGGCGCGATCCGCACGGACTACGTGCGCGACGCGCTGGGCCGCATGCTGGCGCGCGTGACGCCGGACGGGCAGGAGCGCTTCGCCTGGGATCCGCTGAGCCGCGTCATCGCCGTCGAAAACGCGGCGGCGCAGTCGCGGCTGCGCTGGGATGCGGCGGGGCAACTGATCGAGGAGCGACAGCGCATCGAGTTGACGCCGGAAAGCGTTCGACCGGATCCCGCGGGCGGCTGGCCCGATGCGGCCGAGCGCGGCACTGCGGCGGCCTCCTTCCTGCTGCGGCATGAGTACGACGCCTTGGGGCAGCGCGTGGCGACGCGCCTGCCGAACGGGCGCGTGCTGCAGACCCAGCGCTACGGTCCGGGACACTGGCACGGCGTGCTGTGGCAAGGACGCCCGCTGGTCGACGTCGATCGCGACGCGCTGCATCGCGAGACGCGACGCAGCCTGGGTGGGCTTCGCCCCGGCGGCATGCGGCGCGAACTGCGCTACGACCGCGCGTCGCGCTGGACGCGCAGCGTGTTCGGCTTCGGGGACGCGGTGCCGGGCGCGCTGCGCGAGCGCGAGTACGGCTACGCGCGGACGGGCGACATCGAGCGCATCGACGATTCCGTGCTGGGAGAGCTGCGCTACACGCATGACATGGTGGGGCAGTTGATGTCCGCGATCCAGCCGGGCTTGCGGGAGACCTTCGCGTTCGATCCGGCGGGCAATCTCGTCCCCTTGCCGGGCGCGACGTCCGCTGCCTCGATCTCGACGGGGCCGCACGCGCTCGCGGCGCCGGCGCGTGGCAACGTGGTGACGCAGGCGCTCGGTTGGCACTACGAGCACGATGCCGACGGCAATGCGGTGCGCAAGCATTGGGTGCAGGACGATGCCGCGAACGAGGCGGCGATCGGCGTCGGGGTCGAGGTCGACGATCTGAATCTGCTGTACGACGCGCATCAGCGGCTGGTCCGCGCGGAGCGCGCGACGCCTCAAGGCGTGCTGACGAGCCGCTACGCGTACGACGCGATCGGACGCCGCGTGCTCAAGCGCGTCGCAACGCCGGACGGCGAGCACGTCACCGTGTTCGTCTGGAACGGCGACCTCATGGTCCAGGAGGTCGATGCACAGGGCACCGTGAGTTACGTGCACGAGCCCGACAGCTTCACGCCGCTGGCGCGGGTCCGCGGCGCGGAGACGCTGGCGGCTTTCGACAACGCGTCGGTCGCGTTCGCGCCTGTGGTCGCGTGGGATCGACCGGATGCGCCTTCCGCGGAGCCGGACGCACACGTGCGCTGGTACCGGCGCCTGGAACGCTGGCGCGCGGACTGCGAGGCAGAGCAGGCGGCGCAGACGCGATGGGACGGCGCCGACGCCGCGAACGACGAGGTGCTCTTCTACGAGTGCGACCACCTCGGCACGCCGCTGGCGCTGCTGGACGGCAATGGCCGTGCGCGCTGGCGCGCCCGCTACCGCGCCTGGGGGCGCCTGGCGCGGACCGACGTCGACGAAGTCCGCCAGCCCTTGCGCTTCCAAGGGCAGTACGAGGACGAGGAGACGGGGCTCTTCTACAACCGGCATCGCTACTACGACCCGGATGCCGGGCGTTATCTGACGCAGGATCCGATTGGGCTGATGGGCGGGTTCAATCCCTATCAGTACGCGCCGGACCCAGTCCAGTGGGTGGATCCGCTCGGGTTAAAGAAGGGCAAGGGCGGTTGTGACCCGTGCTGCGGAAAAGATCCGGCCACGGAGGCCCGTAGCTGGCAGGGCACGACACCGTACGACGGCAAGGACAGCTACACCAACGTCGTGATGAAGAAGGGCACGGTGCTCTACACCCTGTATCCGCACGGGCCGGCGCCCGGCAACTACTTCGTGAAGGGGGGCGAGGTGCTCGGGGCCAAATCGGCGCGCGACTACAACGATGCGCTGCAGGTCGCGCACAAGGACAATTGGAAGAGTCCGAAGGCGCGGGACATGCGGACCCAAGTGCACGCCTATGTCCTGAAAGAGGACACCTGCGTGGCGATGGGCAAGGCCGCGGCCAACCCGCATCTGGGCAAGGGCGGCGGCGTCCAGTATTTCATGTCCAATGCCGAGAAGGGCAACCTGTCGGACACGTTCAGGATCATCAAACTGGGCAAATGAGAAAGGTCAGCAAGTGAATCTCGACATCGATGTGGCGACGGGGCGGGTCCTGGTGGATGGCAAGGTCGTCTGGGATGCCGGCACGCCGACGGCGCAGCCGCAGGATGGACATCCCGTCCGTTACCTCGATCTGGCGGCGAGCCTGGTGATCGCCGAAGAAGAAGGGAAGGGGCTGGTCGCGGCAGTCCTGTTCGACGAAGAGGAATTTCCCGATTCGATCCTGACGAGTCGCATCGTGAAGCGCTTCGCGAAGAAGACCGGCATCGCGCCGGAGATGGTCGCGAGGCCGATGGCCCTGGCCCGCTTTCAGTGGGGCGAGATCGAGTTTTCGGTGGATCCGAAGCAGGGCGATCTGTCGATCGTGGTTCGTGGGCGTTGAGTCCAGCCCAAGGGACGGACCTCTGTGACCCAACCTTCATCCTGGAGCCGATGGCCATCTTCCAGCGGTCTTCAATTCCGATGCTCGACGAACTGGCACACGATGTCAGACGCCGATGCTGCGGCGATTGCCGGCGATTGCGCCGCAGAGGTTCGCGCACGCCAACTCGATCCTTCCGCCGCCGCGGACTGGATCTCACTCGTCTATCAGTTGCCCGACGGGCTGCGCCAGGTCTTGCTCGACGAGCTCGATCGGGGAAACCTGCTGGTCGAGATCGGAGAATCCTCCTGGCCAACGCCACGCAGCGTCATCGGGACGATGCGTGATCGTTTCCACGGGGAAGGCAGGACCTGGCCCGCGGGCGTCGTCTGGCAACAGGTGAATGACCCCCGGCAGTGGCGGGAAGACGTTGCCGAGATCCTTGACGACGAGGAATTCCTGTTGATGACCTGAGCCGGGCCAGGTCGTGCCGACCGTCCTGATAATTCTGCAAAATTCGTCCACGCCAGTCTCAAACGCGGGAGTGACTTTCGACCGTTGTGGTGATCTCGGGTGATCCCTAGCCTCCGGGGTGTCGACCTGACCCCTGGTGCCATGGCCTCACCTTTCCGCCTCAAGACTGCCTTGCCTGAAGAGACCCTGCGCGTGCACACCTGTGTGTCGCGGGAGGCTCTGAGCGACGCTGGAGACACCACGCTGACGCTGTTGAGCGAACGCAAGGACATCCAGGCCTCGGAGCTGCTGGGCAAGCCCGCGACGCTGACGATCGCGCTGCGCGACGATGCGCCGCGCTACCTCAGCGGCTACGTGACGCGCTTCGCGCAGCGCGGCTTCGAGGGCAAGCACTGCGTCTACGAGATGCAGCTCAAGCCGTGGCTGTGGCTGCTGTCGCGGACCTCGGACTGCCGCATCTTCCAGGAGCTGTCGGTCCCCGACATCGTCAAGCAGGTGTTCGAGGATCACCCGGTCGCGCGCTACGAGTTCAAGCTGCTGCGTCCGTACCGGACCTGGAACTACTGCGTCCAGTACCGCGAGACCGACTTCAACTTCGTCGCGCGGCTGCTCGAGCACGAAGGCATCTACTGGTACGTCGAGCACGACGAGGGCGGCCACAAGGTCGTGCTGTGCGACTCGGCCAGCGGGCACGATGCCAGGCCCGGCTGCGAGTCGCTGCCGTTCTACGGCTCGGGCGCGCAGGCCACGCCGCAGCTGGAGTACGTGCAGAACTGGAGCAGCGCCGAGTGCGTGAAGCCGGGCAAGGTCGTCATCACCGACTACGACTTCCAGCGGCCGTCGACGTCGCTGGAGACCAACCAGAGCGTGGCGCGCAACTACGACCTGTCCGACGGCGAGATCTTCGACTACCCGGGCGGCTACATCCAGACGGGCGACGGGTCGCAGTATGTGGAAGACCGGCTCGACGAGCTGCAGACGCAGTTCCAGACCTACGACGGCACGACCAACGCGCAGGGTGTCCAGACGGGGCACCTGTTGTCGCTGACCCGCCATCCGCGCGAGAGCGAGAACGCACAGTACCTGATCACGGGCACGCAGATCAGCCTGAGCCAGGCGGCCAACGAGGCGGGCTCGGGCGAGACGGGGCTGCGCTGCAGCTTCAACTGCATCCCGGCGGCGCAGCAGTACCGGCCGCCGCGGCGCACCCCGAAGCCGCTGGTGGCGGGGCCGCAGACGGCCATCGTCAGCGGTCCGGCGGGCGAGGAGATCCACACCGACAAGTACGGCCGGGTGAAGGTGCAGTTCCACTGGGACCGGCGCGGCAGGAGCGACGAGCGCAGCTCGTGCTGGGTGAGCGTGGCGCATCCGTGGGCGGGCTCGAACTTCGGCGGCATCCACATCCCGCGCATCGGGCAGGAAGTGATCATCGGGTTCATCGAAGGCGACCCGGACGCGCCCATCATCATGGGGCGGACCTACAACGGCGAGAACCTGCCGCCGTGGGACTTGCCGGCCAACGCAACGCAGAGCGGCTTCCTGACGCGCTCGACCAAGGGTGGCAGCTACGGCAACGCCAACGCGATCCGCTTCGAGGACAAGCACGGCGACGAGCAGTTGTGGATCCACGCGGAGAAGAACCAGGACATCGAGGTCGAGAACGACGAGACGCACTGGGTCGGACGGGATCGGACGAAGACGATCGATCGGCATGAGACGGTGTTCGTGAAGGGCAACCGCACGGAGACGGTTGACCTGGACGAGACGATCACGGTGCACAAGAACCGCACCGAGCGCGTGGACCTCGACGAGAAGATCTCCATCGGGATGAACCGGACCGAGGACGTCGGCATCAACGAGACGATCAGCATCGGGTCGAACCGGTCGGTGACGATCGGTGCGAACAAGACCGAGACCATCGCGATGGCGAAGGCCGAGACCATCGGCATGGCCAAGGCGTTGACGATCGGTCTGGGGTACCAGACGTCGGTCGGCGCGATGATGAACACGACGGTCGGTGCATTCCAGACGGAACAGGTCGGGCTGTACAAGAACACGATGGTCGGGAAGGACTACAGCATCAGCAGCGGCGCGGTGTACTCCGTCGACGCCAAGGACGAGATCCACCTGACGGTGGGCAAGGCCAGCCTGACGATGAAGTCCGACGGCACCATCATCCTCAACGGCCACACGCTCAGCGTCGGCACCACCGGCGAGCAGACCTTCAAGGCCGACGGCGAGGTGACGGTCAAGGGCAAGAAGATCCTGGAGAACTGACGTGGAGCGACTCGACTTGCCGGCGCACGGCGTCGACGCGGCGGCGCAGGACGCGTCGCCGTTCCATGCGCTGTTGAATCAGGGCTCGCAGGCGCCCGTCATGCCGGTGCCGGGACAGGTGATCATCGGCACGCTGCAGGCGGTGCCCGCGCAAGGCGCGACCGGCGCGGCGATGGTCCCCGGGCTGGGGCTCGTGGGCGTGGCGCACAGCCTGGTGCCGCTGTCGGCCGAACACGAAGGCCAGGGCGTCGCGCTGAGCGTGCTTGCCGGCGGTTCCGCGATCGTGCTGGGCTTGCTGTGGCACGGCGAGGCCGCGCCTGCAACGCAATCGGCGCAGGTGGTTCACGACGAGGAGCCGGAAGGGCTCGTCATCACGGTGGACGGTCATCGCGAGGTGATCGAAGCGGCCGAGGAACTCGAGCTGCGCTGCGGCGAGGCGTGCATCGTGCTGACGGCCGACGGCCGCATCCAGCTGCGCGGAACCTACATCACCAGCCATGCGAGCGCGACGCAGCGGATCGTGGGCGGGTCGGTGCACGTCAACTGAAAGCGACACCGGGTATGCAGCTTCATGTGGGCTCCCGGCATCTGGTGTCCGACGTCGCGGTGGCCCTGGATGCCGCCGGACGCGAGCATCTCGTGATCGCGGTCAAGGCGACCTGGCGGATCCCCGATCCGGGGCAGCGGCCGCGCCCGCTGCCGCCGTCGCCGATCGTGCTGGCCGATGAATACCATGGCGTCCCCGGCGAAAGCGCGATGCGCTATGGCGCCGACATGCCGCGCTTCAAACCGCGCTGCGACGTGATCTTCGACGCCCATGCGCACGCGCCGGACGGCGTGGCGGTGCGCGAGCTGATCGCCAGCGTCGAGGTCGGCGAGTTCAGCAAGCGGGTGCGTGTCACCGGTGAGCGTCGCTGGCGGGCCGCCGGCTCCGGACGTGCCGACTTCAAGCTGACCGAGCCGGAGCCCTTCGTCAGCTTGCCGCTTCATCATGCATGTGCGTTCGGCGGCACTCAGCCGGTGGATGGACATCCCGGCCACGCCGAGGTCCAGGAGTCCAACCCGATCGGTCTCGGCTTCGCGGGCGAGACGACATGGCGCGCGAAGGACGGCCGTCCTGCTCCGCGGCTGGAAGATCCGGCACGGCCAGTCCGTCACCCGGGCGACGACGCGACGCCGTGGGCGTTGGGCGCGATCGGCCGGCATTGGCTGCCGCGCCGCCATTACGGCGGCACCTATGACGACCGTTGGCGGCGGGAGGTATTCCCGCTGCTGCCGGAAGATTTCGATGAGCGCTTTCATCAGGTCGCGCCTCCGGACCAGCAGATGGCGTATCCACGCGGCGGGGAGACGGTGCGTCTCACGCATCTGCTGAAGACGCATCCGGAACTCAGCTTTGCGCTGCCCAAGCTCGACATGCAAGTCCGTGTGCTGCGTACCGACTATCGACAGGAGGCGCCGGAGGCGGTGGTCGACACGCTGTTCTTCGAGCCCGAAGAGCGCCGTTTCAGCGTGGTCTGGCGCGCCAGCGTCCGCCAGTACCGGAGCATTCAGGAGTTCAGCGAAGTGGCCGTCGGTCCGATCGATCCGATCTGGTGGCGGCAGCGCGTGGCCGGGGGCTGTGCCGGCTGCGGCACGGTGGCCGACGTTCCCGGTGCCGTCGAGAACGAGGCGGTCGCATGAGTGCACAGATCCGGCCACCACGCCCGATGCGCATCGCCGCAGAAGGCTTATGCAGCGCGCTTGGCTACACGCTGCCGCGCACGGTCGCGGCGATCCGAGCGCGGCTGAACCTGTTCCGCGAGACCCGGTTCGTCGGTCTCGGCGGCAAGCCGGTCGTCGGGGCCCCGGTGCATGGCTTCGACATCTGGGGCGGTCAGCGGCAGGCCGCTCTGCTTCGCATGGCCTTCGACGAGGCGTGGGAGCGCGCCAAGCTGGAGGAGGGCGAGTCGCTCTCGCCGCAGTCGACGGCGCTGCTGCTGATGCTGCCGTCGGCGTCGCAGCCGGCGACTCCGCTGCGTGAACTGCATGAAGCGTTCCAGACCGTGACGACCGATCACCGTCTGCATCCCGGCAGTCGGGCGATGCATGCGGGCCGGGGCGGACTTGCCGACGGTGTGCTGCTAGCGTCCCATCTGCTCGAGGACGGGATCGACGGTACCGAGGCGATCCGCCATGTCGTGCTGCTCGCGTCGGACAGCCTGCTGACGGCGCCGACGATCGACCGCCTGTTGGCGCAGCGCAGGCTCGCGGAGGATCGGCACACGGATGCGTTGATTCCTGGCGAGGCCGCCGCGGCTGTGGTGCTGACGCGACTGGCCACGCGCGCTGGCATGACCGAGGTCTGGATCACCGGCGCCGCGAGCGGGCAGGACGACTGGCGGATCGACGGCGATGAGCCGCTGCGTGCGCAGGCGTTGACCGCGGCGCTGCGAGAGGCGGCGCGGCAATCGGGCGTCGCCGTGGCCGATGCCGAGTTCCACGCCAGCGGCATGAACGGCGAGCACTGGATGGCGCGCGAGATCGAACTCGCGATGTCGCGCGCGATGGAGCGCAAGCGCGTGGAGTTTCCTCATCACCGCATCGCGCAGTTCATCGGCGATGCCGGAACCGCGGGCGCGGTGGCGACGCTGGGCTGGATCGCGCATGAGATGCGTGCGCTGGGCACGATCGGGCATGCCGGCACGGCGGGCCTGGGTCGTACCGGCCTGCTGCATTTCGCCGAAGACGACGGACGCCGGTCCGCGTTGATGCTCCGCACCCGAGAACCGGCCCAGGACACTGCCTGAAGACCATGCCAGCTACCCACGTCTACGCCAACGGCCAGGAGATCGCCAGCAAGGCGGTCGGCTCTTCCGGAGTGTCGTCGAGCGCGTCGCCCGATCCCTGCTGGAGTCCGCCGGGGCCGGCCGCCGGCCCGGTCGTCATTCCGTATCCCAACACCTGCTTCGCCGACTCCATCGTCAACGGGACGAAGACCGTGATGATCGTCGGCCAGATGGTGGCCATCGAGAACAAGTCGAGGTTCGACACCAGCATCGGGAACGAACCCGCGACGCAAGCCTTCGGCAAGGGCGTCGCGACGGGCGTCATCAAGGGGAAGGCGTACTTCACCAACTGGTCGAGCGACGTGGTGTTCGAGGGCTTCGGCGTGCCGCGCAACCTGGACCTGGTCACGCATAACCACGGCTCGATGCCGAGCAACACGCCGACGTTCCCGTATGTCTCGCGGGGATTCTGGGGTGGGCATCCTTGCCACAAGGAGGAGGCACGCATCGAGCGCGCCTGCGCGCCGGAGAAGGAACACTCGGAGACTCGAAGCACGCTGAAGAAGCAGAGCAAGCTGTCGCAGATGCTGCAGAAGTTCCGGCGCAAGAGCGGGAAGGGGCGACGCGACGGCTCGAACTGGCACTGGACCGACGATCACTGCGACGGCCTCGGCGCCATGGTCAACAGCTACGAACAGGCCCGTGAATACGCCGGGAAGCTGCAGGACGCCTACAAGAACCTGCCGCACGAGCTGAACCTGATGAATGCGCTCAAGGAGCAGCTCACGGACATGGCGTTCAACGCCGGCAAGAATGCCGCGATGAAGTGGGGAGCGAAGGCGGCGGCCAAGCAGTTGGCGGGGAGTTCCGTTCCTGCCTGGGGCAATGCGGCGATGGCGATCTGGTCCGTGGCGGACGCGGCGATGGCGGTCGGCGACGTTGCCGAGATCCGTGCGGTCGCCATGGAGTCGCTGGGACGCCTCGAGGTGTTGACCTCGAAGGCCAAGGACTTGCAGAACCTCGCCAGCAAGTTCGGCGATATCAGCAAGCTGTCCGACGAGGAAGTGCTGAAACTCGCCACCGAGGGGCAGGACATGCTGGCGACCCTGAACGACTGCACGCGGGCGCGGAAATGCAATCTGGTGCCCTACAAGGCCAATGGCGCCGGCAACTTGATCGGTCAACGAGGCAAGTCGAAAGTCGAGGCCGCCAACGGCGGTGGATGCTGTCCCGGCCAGACCGGGCACCATCTCATCCCTGAAGGGTCATTGAAGGCTCAATGTCCCAACTATGACCACGACATGGCCCCCACCGTGTGTGTCGAAGGCTTCAGTCAGAATCACGGCAGCCACGCTCGCGCCCACCAGGCGCTGGCCAATCAGCACGACTTGAAGGCCAAAGCTGGACGTGTTTCGCCTGACGGGTCGATGTCGATGGCTGACGCCATGGATTCAGCCGCGAAGTCCCACAAGGAGGCCTTCCCCTTGTCCGGGTGTTCCGCTGAATGCATTCGGTCGCAATTGGAGTCGTATTACGCCATGTGCAGGGGCGCGAGGCCGCACATGGTGGACGACCAGGCGAAACCGGTGATACCGGGCACACCCACCACGCCCACGCCGACGCCTTCGGGTCGGTAAGAGCATTCGGAGTTTGAATTTTCATGAGCAGCACGCACGTTTCCAAGGCCGCCTGGGCCGCCAATCTGCAAGGGTTCGAAATCACCGATGTCGCTGTGCGCAATCGCGACATCCTGCAATTGGTGGCGCGCAAAGCCATGCCGCATGAACAGGCCACGCACCTGCTGGACGCGGACATTCCTACCCGCATCCTCAGCGTCTTTCTCGACGACACGTCCGACCAGAACCTGGAGTGTCAGGAGTTGCAGAACATGGCCTTTCCGAAGCTGGGGGTCAGCCGCGCGCCGTTCGAGCGACCGGGTGGGATCGTGGTGTCCAGGGGACGCGACGGTGACGCCTGGCCGCTCGGAGGCGGCAACGGTCCGCTCGAGAAGATCGCCGTGGGCGCCCGCCCGGCGACAACCCGCCTGAGGTGTCTCTTCGGGTTCACGTACTCGATCGGCATCGCCCGCACGCTGTACAAGCGCGTAGCGGTGGGCCGCTGGGCGCGGGTCGAAGGCATCCCCATGTCCCAGAACGAAGACGAGCTGCAGGCCGCCGGCTTCAAGGACCTGGATGCCTTCTCGGAATCGGACATGTATGCCGTCGGTGGTCACGGCGACGTCTGGCATTTCAACGGTCGAGAGTGGCGCCAGATGGGCTTCCCGACGAACGAGCAACTGGCGACGGTGACTTGCGGCGGCGACGGCAACGTGTACATCACGAGCGAAGGCGGCAGCTTGTGGGTGGGGCAGCAGTCCACCTGGCGCCTGCTGGAACAGCGCGGCTCCAGCATCCTGTGGAACGACACGCGCTGGTTCAACGGTCAGCTCTGGCTCGCTTCCGACTACCAGCTGCGCGTGTGGAACGGGCACGAGATCGTGACGCCCGAGCACGAGGGCAAGCCCATCCTGGCTTCGGGCCACATGGACGCGCATGACGGCTTGCTCGTTGCCGCGGACCTGTGGACGGTCTCGACTTTTGACGGCAAGACCTGGCGCAAGGTCGTCGCGCCATACAAGGACTGAACCGGCTGTCCACCTCCATGAGCAGTCCGCACGTTTCACTGAAGAAGTGGCAAGAGATCGTCGAAGGTTTCGAGATCACCGGCATTGCCGTCCGTGATCGCAACATCGTTCAGATGCTGGCGCGGCAGCACGTGCCGGCGGCCCAGGCATCGCTGATCAAAGACAGCGACATTGCCACCCGGCTGAGCAGCATCTTTCTGGACGATGCGACCGAGAACAACATCGAGTGTCAGCAGTTGAGCCACATGCCGTTCCCGAGTCTCGGCGTCAGCCGGGCGCCCTTTGTCCGTCCTGGAGGGCTCGTGGCCGCGATGAACGCCGATGGCGACACCTGGCCCCTCGGCGGCGGCAATGGCCCGCTCGAGAAGATCTCCGCCGGACAATGGCCCGGTACATCGCGTTTGAAGTGCATCGGAGCGCACACCTATGCGGTCGGTACTGCGCGCGAGATCTACAGGCGTGTCTCCGTGGGCCACTGGGAGAAGGTGGTGGGGATCGAGGCACCGCGCACCGAGGGGGAGATGAAGGCCTCCGGCTTCGACGACATCGACGGCTTTTCAGAAGATGACCTGTACGCCGTCGGCGGACACGGCGACGTCTGGCATTTCAACGGTGGCGAGTGGCGCCAGATGGACTTCCCGACGAACGAGCAACTGGCGACGGTGACTTGCGGCGGCGACGGGAACGTGTACATCACCGGCGAAGGCGGCAGCCTGTGGGTGGGGCAGCAGTCCACCTGGCGCCTGCTGGAACAGCGCGGCTCCAGCATCCTGTGGAACGACACGCGCTGGTTCAACGGTCAGCTCTGGCTCGCTTCCGACTATCAGCTCCGCGTGTGGAACGGGCACGAGATCGTGGCGCCCGAGCACGAGGGCAAGCCCATCCTGGCCTCGGGCCACATGGACGCGCACGACGGCCTGCTCGTTGTTGCGGACCTGTGGACGGTCTCGACTTTCGACGGCAAGACCTGGCGCAAGGTCGTTGCCCCCTACAAGAACTGACGGCCCCGCTGTCCGCACCCGAACTCATGCCCGAGGAACAGATGGATTCCGTCGCACTGGACCGCCCCTTCGTCTCGCCCATCGTGGCGCGGCATGTGGAAGACGCCGCGTTCTATTGGACGACGCTGGATCGTCCCGCAGAGGCCACGCATCTCGGCGCCGAGCGGGCCCGGCACTTCGCGCATCTGCTCGAGGCCAATCTCGAAGGCCTGCGCCTGAATACGCCGTTGTCGTACGAACTGGCCATCGCCGGACTCGACCGCTGGGGCAAGGCCGGGGAGGCCTTCGTAGCGATGTATTGCGCCTTGCTCGGCGATTCCGATTCGCGTGATGACCGGATCGGGCGCGTCCTGCGCACGATCCGTCGCCATCCGGATGTCGTGCTGCGCGGAGCGGCTTCCGCGTTGGCATGGGCCAGCGAGACCGATGCCGCGGCCTGGCTCGACAAGGCCTGGACGAGTGAGGAACCGGTGGACCTCGTGCTCGCCTTGCGGGCAAGCGCACTGCGCGGCACGGTGCCCGAATCGGCTGCCGTTCTGCTTCAACACGCCGACCCCCATGTCCGTGCCGCCGCCTGTCGCGCTGTCGGACGGGAGCGGCCAGGGCTGCTTCGGCCGCTGTTCGAGGACCCATCGAGCGCCGTCCGCGCCGAGGCCGTGATCGCCTGGCATGCGGGCGCAGCCCGGGAAGCCCGCAGCTCCGACGTCGTGGTGCGCCTGTCGGGTCTGCTCTGGCAATGCGCCGTGGAACAGACCGATGTGCTCGCCACGGCGACCGGCTGGTATCGCGTGCCGGCGCGACGCCGTCTGGACCGCTGGCTCCGAGAACTCGCCGCCATGCTGCCGATCGGTCATCCCGAGACGGGGCGGCTGGTGGCGCGTCTGCCGGTGAGGCAGGCGCTGAATTTTTCGCTGAGTCATGGCGATCCGGCGCTGCTCGACTTCGTCGTGGCCGCGATGCAGGATCCGGCGCAGGGTCGTTGGGCTGGATGGGTCTGGCAGTGCCTCACGGCCGTCGATCTGGCCGGAGAAGGGCTCACGGCCGAGGAGCCAGCCTTCGATCTCGACGCACCGATGACAACGGAGCGCCGCGATGCCGACGCCGGCCTTCCTCTGCCCGACGTCACGCGCGTCCGCGCGCATCCGGCCAGCCGTCACGCGTGGCCGCGCGACCAGCGGCTGCTGCTGGCGAATCCGGTGCATCCGCACCTCCTGCGGGACATCCTCGACCCGACGCGCGACCACGCCCAGGCGCTGCGATTCATCGCGGCGGACGCGTTGTCGCGCATGCATCCCGAATACGCTGTCGACCTGCGCGCGAGCCCTGGGCATCAGGCGCGTCAACTCCGCCGCATCGGTCTCGAGCAGGCCGCCTGACATGCCGACCTTCGATCCTTGGAATGACGCGCAAGCGCTGGCCCGTCAACTCGCACGGCCCGACGCGGAGCTGCTGGTCATCATCGGCGCCGAGGCGTGGTGCCCGAAGTGTCTGCGGCTGCGGCCGCTCTTCGACGCGCTCTGCGCGGATGCGATGCCGGCCCAAGTCGCCTGGATGTGGCTGGATCTGGAGGATCACGCCGAGTTCCTGAACGGCTTCATCCCTCCCGACCTGCCGTTGCTGCTTCGATGGCGTCAGGGCGTCTGCGTGCAGGCTGCCATCGTGGAGGACATCGATCTCGACGTGCCTCCGGCTGAGCGTGTCAGCCTGAAGCCGCTCGTGATCGAGGGCAGCCAGGTCCGGGATCCACATCAGGGCGAACTGACGGAACTCCCTCGGCTGTGGGTGGAATTCGCTTCCACGTCCTGGGCTGCCGGCTCGTGAGCGCGGTACCCACGCCAACTGCCTGATCGCCCGCCCGGCCCGGTGACCCCATTACGGGGTATCGTTCAGCCTCATGACCACCACCACCATTCCGACGCTCCCCGATCTCCCCAGCCTCCTGGGCCTGACCGAGCTCGACGCTCCGCTGATCGCCGCGGTTCTCGCGCACACCACGCCCGCCGGCACGCCCGCGCCGACCGAGCTCTCCCAGAAGCGCAAGAAGGAGATCCGCGCCGGCTTCGTGCACCTCAAGGAGGGCGGCGTGGTGCTGTCCTTCTCCCCGCGCGAGACCCACGCGGTCGACTACGGTGAACCGCTGGGCCCCGGCACGCACGTGCTGAGCGCGATCTTCTACTACCCCGAAGGCAGCGAGGAAGTCGATCCCTACAAGGGCAACGGCCCGTTCGCGACCACGCCTGTGACCACCCGCGAGGCCGCCACCGCCGCCTACGGCGAAGCCGTCGACGGCGAGGAGGAAGAGGGCGTCTTCGAGTGGGAGCAGTGGGAAGTCGAGGGCCGTGAGGTCACCGCCGACTACGACGACGACGGCGCCGTGCTGACGATCACCGTCTCGATGACGCTGCCGATGTGACGGCTGCGCGAGCGCCGGAAGGCGCTCCGCGAACTTCCGAACGTGCGCCGCCGCACCCAGCGGCGCACGCGTCACCCACACCGGTGACACGCGTGGGGCCACCGTATCACCCCTTTACATGGGGTGCCCCCGCGAATGACTTTGGTCGCTTTCGGCGTAGTTCGCCCGAGCCTACCGTGACGGACCGATTGCTCAGGTCCGCCTTCACGGTCCGCCCATGGCAGCTCCATTCCGCCTCAAGACCGCCCTCGACGACGACGTCCTCCGCGTCCACGCCTGCGCGTCGCGTGAGGCGCTGAGCGACCTCGGCGAGACCACGCTGACCCTGCTCAGCGAGCGCAAGGACATCCGCGCCTCGGAACTGCTCGGCAAGTCCGCGACGCTGACCATGGCCCTGCGCGACGACGCGCCCCGCCACCTGGCCGGCTACGTCACCCGCTTCGCGCAGACCGGCTTCGAGGGCAAGCACACCGTCTACCAGATGACGATGCGCCCCTGGCTGTGGCTGCTCACGCGCACCGCCGACTGCCGCATCTTCCAGGCGATGACCGTCCCCGACATCGTCAAGGCGGTCTTCGACGACCACCCGGTCGCGCGCCACGAGTTCAAGCTGATGCGCGCCTACCGGCCCTGGACCTACTGCGTCCAGTACCGCGAGACCGACTTCAACTTCGTTGCCCGACTGCTCGAGAACGAGGGCATCTACTGGTACTTCACCCACGACGAGTCCGGCCACACGCTGGTGCTGACCGACGCCGCCTCCGCCCACGACTGCGCCCCGGACTGCGAGACCCTGCCGTTCTACGGCGGCGCGAACAACGCGCCGCCCGAGCTCGAGTACGTCGACGCCTGGGTCACGCAGGAGAGCCTCAAGCCCGGCAAGGTCGTCATCACCGACTACGACTTCGAGCGGCCCTCGACCTCGCTGGAAACGCAGCTGGACCGCGCCCGCGACTACGACTTGTCCGACGGCGAGGTCTTCGACTACCCCGGCGGCTACGTGCAGGGCAGCGACGGCGCGCAGTACGTCGAGGACCGCCTCGACGAGATCCAGACCGCCTTCGCCCGCTTCGACGGCGACACCAACGCGCAGGGCGTGCGCACCGGCCATCTGCTGTCGCTGAGCCGCCATCCGCGCGACGACCAGAACGCGAAGTACCTCGTCACCGGCACGGTCACGCAGCTGCGCCAGGCGTCGACGGAGTCGGCCTCGGGCGAGTCCGAGCTGCGCTGCCGCTTCAACGCCATCCCCGCCGACCAGCAGTTCCGTCCTGAGCGCCGCACGCCCAAGCCGATGGCGCCGGGCCCGCAGACCGCGATCGTGACGGGGCCGTCGGGCGAGGAGATCTTCACCGACAAGTACGGCCGCGTGAAGGTGCAGTTCCACTGGGACCGCCGCGGCCAGCGCAACGAGACCAGCTCGTGCTGGATCCGCGTCTCGCAGCCCTGGGCCGGCAAGGGCTGGGGCGGCGTGTCCATCCCGCGCATCGGGCAGGAGGTGGTGGTCGACTTCGTCGAGGGCGACCCCGACCAGCCGCTCATCACCGGCCGCGTCTACAACGCCGAGCAGATGCCCCCGTACGGCCTGCCCGCCGCCGCCGTCATCAGCGGCATGAAGTCCAAGACCCACAAGGGCGCCGGCTACAACGAGATGTCGATGGACGACACCGCCGGCAAGGAGATGATCACGATCCACGGCCAGTACGACATGGCCACCACGATCGAGCACGACCAGACCTCCACCATCCACAACAACCGCACCGACACGGTCGACGTGGACGACTCGGAGACCGTGGGGAACAACCAGACGCAGACCGTCGGCGTGAACCAGACGATCAGCGTCGGATCGAACCGCTCGAAGACGGTCGGCGCCAACGAGACCACCTCGGTCGGCGCCAGCCGCACCGAGACCGTCGGCGCGGCCGAGACCATCACCATCGGCGCGCATCGCACCGAGACCGTCAACGGCGGCGAGACGGTGACGATCAACGCCGGCCAGACGGTCACCGTCAACGGCGTGCGCAGCCACACCGTCAACGGTGCGCAGACCACCACCGTCTCGCTGGCCGAGGCCCACACGGTCGGCGCGGCGCGCATGCACACCGTGGGCGCGGCGGAAGCGATCAACGTCGGCGGCGCGCAGATGGTGTCCATCGGCGGGCTGCAGCGGGTCAACGTCGGCGCGCTGCAGTCGATCGGCGTCGGCGGTCCGCACAAGCTGTCGGCCGCGACCATCGGGCAGACCGCCAAGGGCACCTACAAGACCAAGGCCGGCGGCAGCGCCACGATCGAGGCGCCGTCGATCACGCTCAAGGCCGGCGGCAGCAAGATCGTGATGGACTCGAGCGGGATCACCATCACCGCATCCAAGATCACCATCAAGGCCAGCGGCACGGTAGGCATCAAGGGCAGCGGCGGCGTCGCCGTCAAGGGCGCCAAGATCGGAGAGAACTGACATGGCCGAACAAGCAGGCAACGCGGGGCCCCTGGGCGCCGCCCCCAGTCCCAACCGCCGTCGCGGCGACCCGACCCGCGCGGCCGTCGCCGCCGCCGAGCACCTGATGGACCGCATGCGGCTCGTCGACGCCGGCGTGCTGGTCGGCATGTTCTGCGGCTTCGACGCGCAGGGCCGTTTCCTGGTCCGCATGGCCAAGGGCCTGCCGCCCGTGGTCGCGATGTCCGTCGTCGGACTGAAGGTCGAGGATGAGGGCGACGAGGTCATCGTCTCGCTCGAGCGCGGCGATCCGACCCGGCCGGTCATCCTGGGCCGCGCGATGCGGCATGCGGAGCCCGAGGCGCCGAGGCACGGCGCCCGTGCGGCCCACGCCGCGCGCGAACTCGAGCTGGAAGCGCGCGGGGCCGCGCCCGAACCTGAACCCGAAATCGACCCCGAGGGAGCGCCTGCCGGGACGGCCGGACCCGCGCTGACGCGACGGGGTCAGACCGTGACGGTCGACGGCGAGCGCGTCGTGCTCAACGGCGCGAAGCAGGTCGAGCTGCGCTGCGGCGAGGCCAGCATCGTGCTGACCGCCGCCGGCAAGATCCTGATCCGGGGCACCTACGTGCTGAGCCGCTCCAGCGGCGCGAACCGCATCAAGGGTGCGTTCGTCGACATCAACTGACGGTCCCGGACCCCGTCAGGATCCCCCATGTGGCAACTGCAGAACCGCACGCCGTTCGCCGCCGAGCGCGGCTGGGTGCGCGATCGCGACGGCACCGAGATCTGGCTGGTGGCCGTGAAGGCGAGCTTCACGCTGCAGGCGGACGGCACGCCGCGCGTGGCCGAGACGCAGCCCGAGGTGCTGCGCGGTCCGGCGCATCGCGGTGACGCGGCCTCGACCAGCCTGTCGGCGGACGCGGACCTGATCCGGACCAAGATCGCGACCGACGTGATCGTCGATGGACAGGCCCATGCGCCCGGCGGCACGCCGGTGACGGAGCTGGACGTCGGCGTGGCGGTGGGCGGTCGCGCGAAGGTGCTCAAGGTCTTCGGCGATCGCGTCTGGTCAGGCCGCAGCATCGGCCGTCCGGCGCCGTTCACGGCGATGCCCGTCGTGTGGGAGCGCGCCTTCGGCGGTGTCGATCCCCAGGCCGATCCCGCGACCTGGGACGAGCGCAATCCGCTGGGGCAGGGCTACGCGGTCGACGGCGACCATGTCGACGGCCGGCCGCTGCCCAACATCGAAGATCCCGACCATCTGATCCGTGGCTGGAAGGACCGGCCCGTGCCGGCCGGTTTCGGCGCGCTGTGCAGCCATTGGACGGAACGCCGCCGCTTCGCCGGCACCTACGACGAGCGCTGGCAGCGCGAGCGCCTGCCGCTGCTGCCCGACGACTTCGACGACCGTCACTACCAGTGCGCGCCGCCGGATCAGCAGCACGCGGGCTTTCTGCGCGGCGGTGAACCCGTCGCGCTGCTGAACCTGTCGCCGGGTGGCGGACAGCTCCGCTTCGCCTTGCCGCGCGTGTTCCTCGGCCTGGAGACCTTCTTCAACGACGGCCACCGCGAGCAGCATCCGCCGCCGAAGCTGCACACCGTGATCCTGGCGCCGGATGAGCGCCGGGTCTCGCTGGTCTTCCACAGCGCGCTGCCGTGCCATCCGCGCGTGCTCAAGCTCGACCGCACGCGGATCTGGCTCAAACAGGACCTGCGCGACGGCGTGCTCGGGGCGCCGATGCCCGACGAGGCCGATGCCTCCGGTCATCGGACGGAGGCGGCCTGAGATGCGCCAGGAACCGACTGCTCCGCGATCGCCCGCCGCACCGGCTCCGCCGGCGCTGCGCGTCCTGGCGATCGGCGCCTTCACCCCGGTGGGCGGCGACGCGCGTTCGACCGCTGCCGCGGTGCGTGCGGGGCTGTGCGGCTTCAGCGAACACGCCTACATGATCGACACCGCCGGCGAGCCGATGCGCGTGGCGCGGGTGGCCGGCGTCGACGACGCCCTGCGCGGCGCGGAACGCCTGGTCGCGCTGCTCGCGCCCGCGTTGACGGAGGCCTTGGCGGGTGTGTTCGCGCCAGGCGGTGCGGCGACGACGGCCCGCGATGGGCGCGACGGCCGCATCGGCGTCGCCATCGCCTTGCCGCCTGCGCGTCCTGGCGGTCCGGATGACGCCGCCGACGCCGTGCGCGCGCTGTGCCGCGAACGCCTCGGCGCCTGGCTTGGCCCGTGCCAGCTCTTCGCCAGCGGCCATGCGGGCGGCTTCGAGGCGCTCGACCAGGCGCGCGCCTGGCTGCGCGGCGGGCAGGTCGACGCGGTCGTCGTCGCGGGCGTGGACTCGTATCTGGCGCCGGAGACGCTCGAATGGCTCGAGGCCGAAGAGCAGTTGCACGGTGCCGGTCCCTTGAACAACGCCTGGGGCTTCATCCCCGGTGAAGCCGCCGGCGCGCTGCTCCTGGCGCGTGCGGGAGAGACCGCGGCGGGCGGCGGCTGGGCGGACGTGCTTGCGGTCGGTCTCGGCCGCGAATCGAAATTGAACAAGAGCGGCGAGGTCTGCATCGGCGAAGGCCTGACGCAGGCCCTGCGCCGCGCGCTGGATGAAATGCCCGCGGGAGGGGTGATCGACAACGTGGTCTGCGACATGAACGGAGAGGCGTACCGCGCCGATGAATACGGTTTCTGCGGGCTGCGCGTGCGCGACCGGCTGCGCGATCCGACGGACTTCCTCGCGCCGGCGGACTGCTGGGGCGACGTGGGCGCGGCGGGCTTGCCGCTGCATCTGCTGCTGGCGGCCTCCGCCTGCCGCAAGGGTCATGCGAAGGGGCCGCTGACGCTGCTGTGGGGCAGCTCGGACGGCGGCGGACGCGGCGCGGCGGTGATCCGCGCCGACGTGGCGGTGCGGGCATGACGATGGACAACGCCCGCTTCGATCCCGGTCTTCCGGCGCCGGTGACCGCCGACCAGATCGAGACCTACCGCGACGAGGCTGCGTTCCTGTGGACGCAGCGGCGTGACGCGCTCGACGCGCCGCATTACTCGCCGCAGCAGTTCGCCGATCTGGACGAACAACTGGCCGCGCAGATCGACGGGCTCGTCGAGGCCGGCGACGAGGCCTGGCCGCCGTGCCAGGCCGCGCTGGTCAACGATTGCGCGGAGGACTTCTTCGTCGCCGGCGTCCTGGCGCTGAACGGGCGGCCGGACGACTGGCTGCCGCTGGTGCGGCGCGCCAAGGAAGCGCCCGAGGCGGCGCCAGGTCTTGCCTCGGCGCTGGGCTGGGTCGGCGCCAACGAGGCGCTGAAGGCCGAGGCGCTGATGCCGGCCGACGATTCGCTGAGCCGGCGCCTGACGCTGGAGGCCTACGGCGCGCACCGGCTGGACGCGGGCGAGCGCTGGTCGGTGTCGATGCGGTCGACCAATGCCGGCGAGCGCGCGCGGGCGCTGCGGCTGGCGGGCGAGCTCGGGCGCGTCGAGTGGCTGGAGCCGGTGCTCGGCCTGATCGGCGACGAGAAGAGCGAGCCGCGCTACTGGGCCTTGTGGTCCGGCGTGCTGCTGGGCGATCGCGGCAAGGCGCTGGCCGCGCTGACCGGCGCCGCGCTGCGGCCGGGCACGCGGCAGATGGACGCGTTCCGGCTGGCGGTGCTCGCGCTGCCGGTGCAGGAGGGCCACCGCCTGCTGGTGGAGGCGGAGACGATGGCCGGCGCGGCGCGCCTGCGCATCATCGGCGCGGGGCTGTCCGGCCAGCTGCGCTACCTGCCGTGGCTGATCGACCAGATGACCAAGCCCGCCTCGGCGCGCATCGCGCTGGAGGCCTTCTGCCTGATCGCCGGCGCCGACGTGAACACGGACGGCCTGGAGGCGCCGCCGCCGGAGGACTTCGACGAGGGCCCCAACGAGGACCCGGAGGACGACGACGTCGAGGTGCCGGTGGACGTCGCGCTGCCGTGGCCGAACGTCGAGCAGGTGCGGGCCTGGTGGCTGGCGCACCAGTCGCGGCTGCCGACCTTGTCGGCGGACGGCCGGCTTTTCCTGGGTCAGGCGTTGAGCGAGGTGCACTGCCTGCGCGTGCTGCACGGCGGACGTCAG
This sequence comes from Mitsuaria sp. MSU3D, assembly GCF_056867975.1. NCBI lineage: Bacteria > Pseudomonadati > Pseudomonadota > Betaproteobacteria > Burkholderiales > Sphaerotilaceae > Roseateles > Mitsuaria sp. MSU3D. The sequence goes on from NZ_CP200314.1 coordinate 1,461,628, forward strand.
CGGGCGAGGGCGCTCGCCGCGCTGCACCTGTGCCTGCTGCGGCCGGGCACGCCGCTGTTCCCGGTGGATGCGCCGGCGTGGCGGCAGCGCCGTTTGCTGCAGCGCCTGGGCGGGGGGACTGAGGCATGCCGGTCACCATCAAGGTCAACGGGACCGTCAACTCGCTGGTGCACAAATTCAGCAACGGCATCAGCGTCGCGACCATCCCCGACGTTTGCAAGACGCCGAGCCCGGGCGGTCCCGTGCCGATCCCGTATCCCAACATCGCCCAGTCGGTCACGCTGTCCGACGGCACGACGACGGTCAAGGGCGACAAGACCATGGCCGCCATCAAGGGCTCGAAATTCGCGATGTCCAACGGGGACAACGCGGGCACGCTCGGCGGGGTCAAGTCCAGCACCTTCATGAAGGAAGCGACCTGGATCCTGTATTCCTTCGACGTCAAGCTGAATGGGAAGGGCGCCGCGCGGTTGACGGACAAGATGTTCCACAACCACGAGAACGCGGCCAATCTGGCGGGCGTCGTGCAGCAGGCGCTGATGGACGCGGGTCTGACGGAGGCCGAGGCCAACGCGATCTGCCAGGCGTTGTGCGAGACGCAGGCCGAGTACGACAAGGGCAAGCTGCGCGGATCCGGCCGCGCGTCCAAGGACTTCGAGGACCGCCTGAACAAGCTGAAGCAAGAGGGCAAGCTGGGCGAGGGCATCTCGCCGGAACAGCCCTACTTCATGCCCACCGATCTGAAGAAGCCGCCCGTGCCCATCGAGCCGATGATGGAGGGCAACGTGCTGGACAAGCTGGTCAATACGCTGCTCTCGCTCAACGGTTCGCACCCGCCGATCGAGCTGAATGCCGCCGGAGAACCTTCCCGCAAATTCATCCGTCAGGTGTGCTCGCTGTTCAAGGATCACCCCTCGCAGAGGACCGTGCGCTTTCCCGACCTGGTCGTCGACCGTGCCGGCAAGCGGCAGATCTTCGATGCCAAGTTCAATTACGAGAAGATCCTCGGGCCCGGCAAGCGCGACAAGTTCTCCGATGACCAGATCTCCGCGTATCGTCGGATCTCGAAGCCGCCCGGTCAGGACCCCACCCCCATGACGCCCGAGGACTGCGGATGCCCGGGCTATACCAAGTAGGCCAGCGGGCCCAGGCAGGCAAGCAGGCAATCAGGCAATCAGGCGAAACAGAGACGGCGACGCCACGAGCGGCCTCGCCGACAGGACAATCGACAACATGAGCCCACAGGAAGAGACGATCGTTTTCAGCGATGGCGATGAGGTGCTGGCGTTGCGCACGCTGGGCGCCACCTTGTTCTTCGATACCGGCCCCAAGGCCGAGGGCGTGCTGCCGGCCCTGCTCGCGACCCTGGAGCGGGTGCTGCCGCAGGCACGCTGGGTGCGCGCGGGCAGTGCGCGCCGCAACCAGGCCGTGTCGGCAACGACGGCGCAGAAGTTGCGGACGCTGGCGGAGGATGCCGCGCGACAGCGCACGGACCTGTCCATCGTGATCGACTCGGGGGAGGTCGGGGACGGCGTCGGCCCGTGGGCGCTGAAGTACTCGTGTTCCCCGAGCTACGACGGCCAGATCGTCGGCTACCTGCAGTTCCACATGCCGGTCACGGAGCCGGCCCAGCGTCTTCGGGACTGGGTCGCGGATGCCGTGGGCCGATCGGGTTTCCTGCACGGCTATGGCGGACTGGCGCTCAACTTCGACCACAACGACATCAACCGCGCGCGCGGCAAGGCGCTTCACGCCCATGTGATGCGGTACGCCGGCGTGTCGCTGAGCGATCTGATCGCCGAGAAGGAAAACCTGCAGACCGAGCTCAAGGGCGCGCAATGGCTGACCTACGTCGGCGACGCGCTGCTGGCACGTGACCCGGACGCGGCCAAGGCGCTGTCCGGGCATCCGGGCGCCGCGCGCATCGGCGCCGGCGTGCTGGTGCAGGCCGCGGCCGAGCCGCTGGAGGGGGACGTGAACCGCGGGACGGACCTGAGCGCCTATCGACGCGTGAACGCGCTGCTCGCGCCCTGGCTGGTCGACAACCTCTTCCCGTTGCCAGGGTTCCCGGACGAGGAGGCGACACGCGAATGGCTGCATCGCCTCCGGCCCTGATCTGCCACGGCCGCCTCGTGCCCGTGCTCCGCGGCCGGATCGACTGACGCCAGGCCGGTCACCCTCAAGGTCAACGGAACGGTCAACTCGCTGGTCCACAAGTTCAGCAACGGCATCAGCGCGGCGACCATCCCCGACGTCTGCAAGACCCCGCCCGGCGATGCCTGCCATCCAGCGGCTGTATGACGGCTTCATGCAACGGTATGGCGCCAGCATCCGACTGTGCAGCAGAGGTGGGGGACCGCAGGGTCGCGCAGTTCTTCTAACGTGGCCTGGGGGAGGGCATCGGATGACTTTCGTTCATTGCCCCCGATCCCCGTGACAGAGACGATGCGCATTGGGCGGCGATCCTCGCCGCGGCGAGGCGTTCGATGTCACGAAAAGAAGGCAATCCCCGCTCGGCCAAGCCGGGCAACGCACCGGCGGCGGCCGACGATCCCACGCTCGATCCGGACGCGACACGCATCGTGCCGGCCGGCGCGCCGCTGGACCGCATGCCCCCGAACACCGCCGCCAACCGCGCCGTTCCGGCATCGGCCGCGGAGCCGGATCCCGAGCCGCCTCATGACGAGGGCCCCGAGACGGTCCAGCATGAACGCGAGATCAGCTTCATCGATCCGACGTTCCCCGACACCTTCTCGATGCGCGCCGGTCGCAAGCCGGCCGACATTCCCGTCGACACCGACCACACCGTCATCGCGCCCGCCCCGCTGCTGACCCCGCGCGCGCACGCCGAGAAGCCCGCCCCCTCGACGCCCGCCGCCGAATCCGCCATTCCCGCTGAAGCCTCTTCCGTGACTCCTGCCCCGACGCCTTCGGCGCCTGCCCAGCCCCCCGTTCCACCAGCCGCGCCGGTCGAGCCGCCCGCAGCCGCCGCCAAGTCGCTCGCGGACATTGAGCCCTCGGGCAATGAAACGGTGCTCGTTCCGGCCGCGAAGGCTGTCGTGGCGAAGCCGCCCGCCGTCGAGGCGGTTGCCAAGCCGCCCGTGGCGCCTCCGGCCCCCGAAGTGACACCGCCCGCCGTGCCGGTCGCCCCGCCCGCTGCGTCGGTGACGCCGTTCGCCGCGCCCGTCGCCGACGCCGAGGAATCCGAATTCGGCGCGTCCGAATTCGCCGAGACCGTGCTCGATCCCGATGCCGCCGCCGCCGTGGCGGCGCTGCGCGCCTTGCCGCCCGAGCCCGAGCGGCGTCCGTCCACCGGCACGCTGCCGGGCGGCACGCTCGCCGCGAAGGTCGCGAGCAACGAGGCCCCCGTGCGCCAGGTCGGCCGCTTCCAGGTGCTGGACCGCATCGGACGCGGCGGCATGGCCAGCGTCTTCAAGGCGCACGACCCGAGCATCGGCCGCGACGTGGCGATCAAGTTCCTGCACGCCTCGCTGTGCGAGGACGAGGAATACCACGCCCGCTTCCTGCGCGAGGCGCGCGCCTCCGGCAGCCTGTCGCATCCCAACATCGTCACCGTGCACGACGTGGGCGAGGTCGACGGCCGGCCCTACATGGCCATGGAGCTGCTCGACGGCGAGCCGCTGGCCGACCTGCTCGAGCCCGGCACGCCGCTGCCCATCCGCGACACCGTCGTGATGGCCATCCAGCTGGCCCGCGCGCTCGACTACGCGCACAAGCGCGGCATCGTCCACCGCGACATCAAGCCCGGCAACATCGCCCGCGTGCGCGGCACGCTCGACATCAAGGTGATGGACTTCGGCATCGCCCACATGGAGTCCACCAAGGGGGAGCAGCGCACCCGCGTCGGCGACGTGCTCGGCACGCCGCAATACATGGCCCCCGAGCAGATGAACGGCGAGAAGATCGACGGCCGCTCGGACCTGTTCTCAGTGGGCATCGTGCTGTACCAGATGCTCACCGGCGTGCGCCCGTTCACCGGCGACAGCGTGGTGAACCTGGCGCTCAAGATCGCCAAGGACGACCCGACGCCGCTCAACAAGCTGCGCCCCGAGATCCCCGCGTCGCTGCGCCGCGTCGTCGACCGCTGCATGGCCAAGGCGCCGGACAACCGCTTCCAGACCGGCGCCGAACTCGCCGATTCGCTGGTCAAGGTGCTCAACGAGATCGACGAGGAAGCGCGCAACAAGGGCCGCTCCAAGCTGATCCCGCTGCGCGTGAAGTGGGCCGCGATGATGGCCGGCATCGTCGCCATCGTGATGGCCGTGAGCGGCTCCATCATCAGCCAGCGCCAGAACGCCGCGCTGATGCAGCAGGTGGCCGACTACGGCACCGCGCTGTCGCGCTTCATCGCCGCGCAGAACGCCACCGCGGCGCTGGGCGAGGACTGGGTCTCCGTCGACGTCTCGCTGCAGGAGATCATGAAGACGGGTGACTTCGAGAGCGTCACCGTCATCGACCGCGCCGGCGTGGTCGCGGCGTCCAGCCTGCCCGACACCGTCGGCAAGCCGTATCAGGCGCCGCCGGGCGAGACGCTGGGCGCGCAGGGCGCCGTCAAGCGCACTCGGTACCACGCGGCGGGCGGCGCGGCGATCCTGGGCTTCGATTCGCCGATCACCTTCCAGGACAAGACCGTGGGGCGTGTCGCGCTGGGCTTGCCGGAGCGCCCGCTGGAAAGCGTCGCGCGGCTGTCGCGCACGCTGATGGCGGTGCTCGCGGTGACGACGGTGCTGGCCGTGGCGATCGCGATGTTCTTCGTCGCCAACTGGTTCTCGCGGCCCATCAAGCTGGTCGTGGAGGCGCTGGACGAGATCGGCCGTGGCCGCGTCGACTTCCGCATCCGAGAACAGCGCAAGGACGAATTCGGGCTGCTCTACGCCGCCTTCGACCGCATGGCGCAGGCGCTGCAGGACAAGCAGGCGCTGGCGGCCTCCGCCGCGAAGGCCGAGGCGCCGACGACGATCGGGCGCAAGTCCGGCGCGCTGGCGGCGGCGCGCGCGCAGGCCGCTCAGGCCGCGCAGGCTTCTCCGGCCGAGCCCGAGCCGCCGGTCGCCGTTGCGCCTTCGGATGAGCAGACGCAACCCGCACCGCCGGTGCCGCCGTCGACGCCGGGAGCCGCCTGATGTCCGTCGCGAAAGCATTGCCGCGCATGAGGGCTCCTCACGCCAACCCTCTCCCGCAAGCGGGAGAGGGAGTCAATCCGCGTCGTCCGATGCTGGGCGGCGCAGTCGTCGTCGCTGCGGCCATGGTGCTCGCGCTGACCGGTTGCGTCGCGCCGCCGACCGCGACGCCGCCGCTGAGCGAGCCCGCGCCCGTGAAGGCGCCTTCGACCACCGCCAACGGCGAGATCGTCGCGCGCAGCGACCGGCTGTTGATCTACGTGCCGGTGGCCGGTGAGTCGCTGCGCGGCATCGCGGCCCGGCTGCTCGGCAGCGAGGACCGCGACTGGCAGATCAGCGAGGCCAACAGCGGCGCCACGAAGGCCGAGCCGGGCCAGCCGCTGATCGTGCCTCTCAAGCCGATGAGCCCGCTGGGCGTGCGCTCGGGCCAGCTGCAGACCGTGCCCATCCTCTGCTATCACCGTCTCGGCACGGTCGGCGGCAAGATGGCCGTGTCCCAGGCCAACTTCGCGGCGCAGATGGAGTGGCTCGCGAAGAACGACTACCGCGTCGTCAAGCTGTCGCAGCTCGCGGGTTACCTCGACGGCAAGGAGCCGCTGCCGCCCAAGGCCGTGGTGATCACCTTCGACGACGGCTACGAGTCGGTCTACAAGCTGGCCTATCCGGTGCTGCGCAAGCTCGGCCTGCCGGCGACGATGTTCGTCTACACCGACTTCGTCGGCGCGGGCGGCGACGCGGTGAGCTGGCCGCAGCTGGCGGAGATGCAGTCCTCGGGGCTGATGGACATCCAGTCGCACTCGAAGTCGCATCGCAACCTGATCGAACGCACCACCGGCGAGAACGAGGAGCGCTACAAGCGCAACCTCGACAGCGAGACCGCCGGCCCGCGCGACCTGATCGAGCAGAAGCTCGGCACGGCCGGCCAGGTGCGCCATTACGCCTATCCCTACGGCGACGCCAACGAGCTGGTGCTGGACGCGTTGACGCGCCAGAAGTACACGCTGGCGGTGACCGTCAACCCGGGCGGCAACGCCTTCTACGCGCAGCCGCTGATGCTGCGCCGCACGATGATCTTTGGCGACCACGACCTCGAGGCCTTCAAGGCCCGGCTGCAGACCAGCCGACGCATCGGACCGACCCCATGAGAGCCGCCGTTGCACTGGCCCTGGTGATGGCCGTCGCGCTGTCGGCCTGTACCGGCGGCCCCGGCGCGTTGCGCAACCCGGAAGGGACGGCGGGCGCGCCGCCGTCGGCGTTCGAGCAGGCGCAGGTCCAGCGTGCGCAGGAGCAGGTGAAGGATGGCCAGTTGGCCGACGCCGCCTGGACCTGGGAGGCGCTGACGGTGCTGCGTCCGGACAATGCCGGTTATCGCGACAGCCTGGCCGCGACGCGGCAGCAGATCGACAGCGGCGTGAGCGAGCGCCTGGACAAGGCCCGGGCCGCGCAGAAGCGCGGTGACCTCGACGGTGCGACGACGCAGTACCTCGCGGCGCTGTCGCTGCAGCCGGACAACGAGGCGGCCGCCGATGCGCTGCGCGCGCTCGAGAAGGAACGCAACCAGAAGAGCTACCTCGGCAAGCCGGCGCGCGTGACGCTGCGCAAGGCCGCGCCGCCGCCGGTCGCGGCGAAGCCGGCCTCGCCCGCGAAGGCGCAGGCGTCGAGCTCGGGCGCCCCGGCGAAGGAGTCGGCCCAGGCCGCGGCGGCCACGGCCGGACCGGACCGCAACGAGCTGGAGCACATCGCGATGCTGGCGGCGCAGGGCGAGATCGACGAGCCGATCCGCCTGCTGGAGAAACGCGCGCCGCAGGATCGCAACGATCCGTCGGCGAAACGGCTGCTGGCCGACCTCTACGTGCGCAAGGCCGAGAAGCTGGCGACGATCGACAAGTCCGGCGCGATCATGGTGCTGCAGAAGTGCCTGCGCGTGGACCCGAAGAATGCGCGCGCGACGGCCATGATGCGGCAGCTGATCGACGAATCGGCCGCGAAGTCCTCCGCGCCCGCACCCGCCGCGGCGGCGACGGCGAAGAACAAGGTCGACAAGAAGTGAGGCGCCGCCGGGGCGGGTCTCGCCTCAGACCGGGGCAAGGTCGCGCCCCGTTCTTCCAGGACGGTCGCGGAGGGGGATCGCCGGCCGGGCGGGCGCGAACCGCTGCCTGAATTGCAGGCGACTCTCCGGATACGACTCGGCGTGGCGCTTGAGGTCGTCGATGAGCCGCTGATGGTGGCTCTGCGTCATTCTCTGCACATACGTCGCATCGTCTTCCTCTCCGTGGTCTCCGGGGAAGTCGAGGTCCACCTCGATGTACCGCTTGGGGGCGCGCGCCTGTAGTTCGGTGGCGAGCGCAGACAGGTCGACGCCATGGAGACGCGCAACGTCCTCGACGGCAGTCCCGTTCCTGACCGCGTCGCCCGGCTTTTCCGTCATCGCCTGGAGCAGCAGGTCGTAGCGATTCAGGGGGTCCAGGATGCCATGGCGGTCCGCCGTGGCATCCACCAGGTGGCCATTCTTCACCGCCTCGCAAGCCGCCCCGCAGCAGGCCGCGCGCTCCAGGGCCCGGCGTCCGTTGACGCTTCGGATGCCATGCCTTTCCGCCACCTGATCGACGGGTTCGCCCAAGACCGCAGCTTCTCCCGCGACGCCGTCGATTGCGAACAACTCCAGGTCCTCGATGTCGTGCTCGACGGTAAGTCGATGACGCAGCGCCACCGCATCCACACTCTCCCCTTGACGGACAGCCAGTCGAGCGGCAGCCACGCTACCCAGCACACCTTCGTCCCGGGCGTCGATTCGCGATTGCAACGTGTCGATGAGGCCGATGCGGATTCCGAGGCGCTTGGCGATCGCCTCAGGATCTTCACCCGCCTGGAGGGCTGCCTCGGCGGGACCCAGGTGGATCGCCGTGCTCTCAAGCCGCAAAGCAAGGGCTTTCCGCAGCTTTTCGTTGCAAGACGGATAGAACTCGCGAACCATCCGATCGGGGTGCAGGCCGTCAGCGATGGCGAGTACGGGCGAGCCGTACCAGGCCAGGAGCCTCAAGCGCTCGAGCATTCGCTGCGGCAGCATGGACTGGCAAGTCAGCAAGCTCGCCGCGGCTTCCTGGCATTGCGCCTCGGGCAATCGATCGAGGCAGTCCGCCAGTGCCAGCAGGGGCTGGGGCTGATCGCTCTTGCGAAGCCCCTGGACGGCCGTCAGCAGTCGCTGAAAGGTCTCGAGTCGTTCGCCCCAGTGGGGTTGCGCCTTGCCGGAGATCTGGGCGATCTCCTGGGAGATCTTCGCCCGGTTCCGCTGGTAGTCGACGGCCCGTGCGCTCCTGCTGCTCGTGAGCGCAATCGCCCTCAGATCCTTCACCGGAAGGTGCTCGGAGACCGTCTCGACCATCTCCTGTGGCGGGTCTGTCCGGTCCGTACGCTGCGGGACCGGCATCCCCATGGAGGACGGGGGCGTTCCGGTCGACGTTTCGATTTCCGGTTCGATTGCCGGCGCTATTGCCGGCGCGATTGCCGTTTCTGTGGACGGCGTCAGGATCGCACGTTGACATGCGGAGGATGTGTTGAACATGGCGATCGTTCTCCGGGTTCCCATGTCCCTGCGCCTGCCACCATGGCAGACGACCTGGACAAGGGAGCTATGTGACCCGGAGATGGCGATGGTTCGCGGCGAAGTGAAGCGCCGCCGGGGCGGGTCTCGCCTCAGGCCGGGGCCGGGGGCTCGTGCCCCGTGGCTCCAGGACGTTCGCGGGCGGGGACTTCCGTCAGGAAGGTCATGAACCGACGCCTGAATTGCAGGCGACTCTCCGGACGCGACTCGGCGTGGCGCTTGAGGTCGTCGACGAGCCACTGGTAGTGGCTCTGCGTCATTCTTTGCACATACGCCGCATCGTCTTCCTCTCCGTGGTCTCCGTGGTCTCCGTGGCCTCCGGGGAAGCCGGGGTTGAGCTCGCTGTGCCGCTGGGGCGCGCGGGCTTGCAGTTCGACGGCGAGCGCAGACAGGTCGATGCCATGGAGACGCGCCACGTCCTCGACGGACGCCCCGTTCCTGACCGCGTCGCCGGGCTTTGCCGCCATCGCCTGGAGCAGCAGGTGGTAGCGGTTCAGCGGGTCCAGGATGCCGTGGCGGTCCGCCGTGGCATCCACCAGGTGGCCATGCCTCACCGCATCGCAAGCCGCCCCGCAGCAGGCCGCGCGCTCCAGGGCCCAGCGTCCGTTGACGCTTCGGATGCCATGCCTCGCCGCCACCTGATCGACGGGCTCGCCCAAGGCCACTGCTTCTCCCGCGACGCCTTCGGCCGCGAACAACTCCAGGTCCTCGATGTCGCGCTGCCGGGTGAGCCGAAGACGCAGGGCCACTTCCTCCACGCTTTCTCCCCCACGGGCCGCTCGTCGAGCGACAGGCAGGGCACCGGGCGGCACGGCAGGGAGCACATCGCCTCTCCGGTCGATCCGCCTTTTCAACGCCCACGCGAAGTTGGTGTCAATGCCGAGGCGCCGGGCAACCTCGTCCGGATCTTCACACGCCTTGATGGCTTCCTCGGCGGGACCCAGGTGGATCGCCGTGCTCTCGAGCCTGAGAAGAAGATCGTTCCGCGCCCGTCCTTCGCAGGACGGATAGAAGTGGCGAACGATCGTTTCGACGCTCACGCCGCCAGCGATAGCGAGAGTGGGCGAACCGTGTTCGGCCAGGATCTTCAAGGGCTCGTGCAGTGACTCCGGCAGCAGCGGATGCAAAGTCAGCAAGTTCGCCGCGGCCTGTCGGCATTCCGCTTCCGGCATCAGATCGAGGCATGCACTCAGGGCCTGCAGCGCTTGCCGGGGCTGATCGCTCTTGCGGAGCCCTTGGATGGCAGTCAGCAGTCGCTGAAAGGTCTCGAGTCGTTCGCCCCAGGGAGGCTGCGCACTTCCGGAGATCCGGGCGATCTGGTGGGAGATCATCGCCCGCTTCAGCTGGTAGTCGACGGCCCGTGCGCTTTCCCTGCTCGTGAGCGCCAGCGCCCTCAGATCCTTCGCCGGAAGGTGCTCGGCGACCCGCTCGAGCATCTCCTGCGGCAGGTGCATCAGGCCCGCGCGCTGCGGATTCGGCATTCCGCCAGACGGAGGCAGTGTTCCGGGTGCCGTGTCGATGGCCGTTTCGATGGCCGTTTCGGTCACCGCCTCGGTCGCCGCTTCGGTGGGGGACGTGGGGATCGTGCTTCCCCAGTGGGGCGATGTTCTGACCATGACAATGGTTCTCCGGTTGCTCATGTCTCCGTGTCTGCCTCGATGGCGGACAACCTGGACAAGGGGGATGAGCTATGTGACCGGGAAACGGGGGCGGTTCGCCTCTGGAATCCGCGGGATGGGCACGCCGGCGAAGGCACGTGCCCACCGGCCGCCGCGCCTGCCGCCGCTCCGACGGCGAAGAACAAGGTCGACGGGAAGTGAACGCGTGAGCGTTCCCGGGGATGGCTCACACCCTTGGTACGGAGGACGCTCTGCCTGAATTGGCCTCGCGCTCCAGAAATTCGGCTGGGCTGATGTCGCGGCGCAGCTCATACATCGCCCTGCCGTAGTTCTTTGGACGCTGCGAGAGCCATTCGTCCGCTGTGTGCTCTTCCATGGCTTCCGCGATCTGTGAGAGATCGAGGCCATGTTCGTGTGTCACCTGTTCCACGGTCTTCTCGCCCGTCCTGACCTCATCGCCTGGTACGCCCTTCATCGCCTCGGCCAGCAGCGCCAACAGGTAGGGCGCGGATCGAATGCCATGGTGTCGCGCCACGGCAGCCACGATTTCTCCCGCGCGGGCCTTTTCGCCGGCAGCGCCGTCGCAGGCGAGGCGTTCCAGCTCCATGCGTCCTCTCTCGGTGTCAATGCCATGCTTCTGCGCGATGGCATCGACGTCTTGCCCCCGGACGGCGGCTTCCCCGGCGACACCGTCGACCGCGCACTTCACCAGGTCATCTCGATCGGTGGTGAGGAAGTCGACACCTTCAAAGCATCGATTCACAGCCGCGTCCACAGGTTCGCCCTGGCGGACTGCGCGACGGGCTTGCTGCAAACGGGCTATGTAGAGCGAAGGATCCTGCACCCCTTGAAAAGTCCAGTAACGCGTTGGCAGCGGTAGGTCTTCGGGAAAAACTCCATAGCGCTTCGCCACCGTCTTTTTGTCTTCGCCAGCATCGATGGCTCCCTGGATGGGCCCGTGGCTGAGGGCCAGCCGTTCCAAGTCATAAGTTCTGTCAATTTCAAAGCATTTCGCGATGGCATTGAGCGGCTCTCCAGCAATGACGGCGCTGGCGGCCGAACCGTGGCTCGCGAGGACTCTCAACTGACTGACCAAGCGTTCGGACAACCCGGACAGGTCCCTCAGAACTGCAGCCGCAGCCGGCTTGCGTTGAGCCTCGGGCAATCGATCAAGACGCGCACACAACGCCTGGAGCGGCGCGGTCTGATCCTCGCGCGGAAGACGTCGGACGAGAAACAGCAGAGACCGGAAGTCGTCCAGCCCGGACGTCCATGAGAATCGCTCGATGTCTTGCTGGAGCGTCCTCTGCTTCAATTCGAACTGCCAGTCGACGATGCTTCCCATGCGCTGGTTCACACACGCCAGAGCCTGCAACGATCGCATCGGCAGGTGCCCGGCAATCTGGTCCAGCATTTCCTCCGGCAGCTCGTTCAATCCGCGATCTTGGCGGGCCTCCGCCTCGCCGGAAGGCGGCGGTTCGACGTTGATGGGCTGTGAGGCCTCGAGCTCAAATCGTTTGAAATCCGGGGAGGGCAGCATGGTGGCGTTCGTTGAAGGCATGCGCTTTTGCGACAGTCGAACGACAGCCATCCCGGCGCAAGGGTACGCTTGGTGGTCCGGGATGATTAGAAGTTCAAGCCCTCAGAACGTCACCTTCACCGACGCCGCGCTGCGCGTGGCCTCGCCGTGGAAGACCGCCTCGATGTTGTTGCCGTCCGGGTCGAGCACGAACGCCGCGTAGTAGCCGGGGTGGTAGGGCCGCTCGCCGGGCGCGCCGTTGTCGGTGCCGCCGTTGGCCAGCGCGGTCTTGTGGAAGGCATCCACCGCCGCGCGGTCCTTGGCCTGGAAGGCCAGGTGGTGGCGGCCGGTGAGGTGCCCTTGCGCGGCCTGGCTGTCGGCGGTCGACACGAACAGCTCGTCGGCCCAGAAGTAGTCGTCGCCCGAGCCGCCGATCGGCACGCCCAGCGGGGGCAGGATCGCCTCGTAGAACTTCCGGCTGGCGGGCAGATCCCGCACGACGAGCTGGAGGTGGTCGATGAGGCGTCCGCGATGCAGTTCCTGCGTTTCCATGGGGATCTCCTTGAAATCGTGGCGGTGAAAACGTCCAGTGACAGGAACGGGGCAAGCGGCGTTCTTGTCCGTTCACCTCCGGACGCGGCGCCCGTGCCGTTCGTTTTTCCTGCGATGTCTTGCGACGCCCCCCGAGTCCGGGACAGCGCGAGCGCTCGATGGGCCCCGCATTTGCTCTCGCGATCGTTCTCGTGCCCTTGCACGTCTCCGAAAGCAGCCCTCTCATGAAACCGCTTCTCCTTGCCGCACTCTTCTGGGCGGTCGTGCCCCAGGCACAGGCCCAATTCAATCCGCCCGCCGGACCCGAGCAGACCATCGAGGTCCGCGCCGGTTCCGCGACCGACAGTCGATCGACCCATGGCACGCCCGGATCGTTGAACGCGTCGGCGAGCGAGAGCGGCACGGATGCGTCGGGAACGCCCTTCAACGCCACCGCGTCGGCGTCGACGCGGCTGGGTCCGGGCTACCTGTCGGGCAGCCTCGCCACGAGCGTCACGGGCAGCGGCACCTCGTCGACCTCGATGACGGCGTACCAGACCGATGCACTGACCTTCACGCGCAACGACGGCAGCTTCGATCCGGAGCTGATCGTCCACTACAACATCGTGATCGCGGGCGGCACGTCGGCGTCGATGACCGGCGGCGCCGGCGGCACGACGCAGGCGGGGGCGCTGGACTGGACCCTGGTCCATCAGCTCGACGGCTTCTACACGACCGCCTGGCAGAGCACCACCACGCTCGCCCACGACGGCAGCGTCGTGACCGACAACCAGTGGAACAGCAGCCCGATCGGCGACGTGTACGCGGTCTACAGCTTTTCCGCGGCGATCTTCGCGGGGCACGCGACGAACATGGACTTCTACCTGGAGATGACCAGCCACCTGAATGCGGCGGGGCCGTCGGCGACGGCCTCGATGGCCGCCAACGCGCCGACGATCTACTGGGGCGGCATCTCGCAGGTCACCGACTGGAACGGCAACCTCATCGACTATTCGCTGTCGTCGGCATCGGGCTTCAACTACGCGCTGTCCGCGGTGCCGTCGCCCGCGCCGGAGCCGTCGACCTGGGCGCTGCTGATCGCTGGCGTCGCCGCGTTGGCGCTGCGCGGACGCTCGATCTCGCGGATGCGGCGCGGCGAGGTCGGTCCCGCTTCCAGCATCGCCTGAACGCGGCCCCCGGCCTGCGCGACGAGCGGTTCGATCAGTGCCGCTTCCGGCAGGTTCGTCCAGTAGCGGCGCGGCATCTCGCGTTCCATCATCGCGACCTTCAGCCGCGCGGGATTGAAGATGCTGCGGTAGTAGGTCAGCCAGAGCTCGGCGCCCGCGTCCTGCGGCGGCGCGTCCTCGCGCCGGCCTCCGGGGCCGATCTGCAGCGACTGGCCGTCCCACGACACCGAGCAACGCGGCGACAGGATCGCCCAGCGCAGGTTGGCGAAGCGCCGGGCGAAGAAGGGCGCGGCGGCCTCAAGCGTGTGGTGCGTCGGTTCGAACCACGCGACCAGGCGCTCGCCATCGGCGTCTTCGACCGGCACGAAGCGGACGAACGCATGCGTCTTGTGGATCTCGTGCCGGACCTCGCGTTCGAGACGCTCCGCCCGGCGACGGTCCGCGTCGAGCGTGTCGCGCCAGTAGCCGGGCTCGGTCCTCAGGCGGAACAGCATCCGGTACAGCAGCGTGAACCGCTGGGGCTCGGCGTGGAGCAGGGCGGTGCGGCACAGCGACAAGAAGGCTGCGGGCACGGTGAACATTGCCGCGGTTGCTGCTGCCGTGGGTGCCGCAGTTTCCGCATCCAAGTCGGGCGGCAGCCCTTGGGGAAGTCCGTTCCCGTGCGCGTCGTCGCCCCACAGGCCGTCACCTGCATCGCCCGTGGTCCAGACGACATCGTCGGGCGCGATGCCGAGCGCCATCAGCCGCTTCGCTGCCTGACGGAAGCCGTCGAGATCGATGGGGCCGTCGAGCCGGACATGGACCATCAGAACAAGCCCATCTGCGTCGGCACCGGCATGGCAGGCGCCATCATCGAATCGGCGCGCGCTGTCGGACCCGGGGCGCCTGCGGCCACGGACGTCGCGGCCATCGCCGTCGCAGCGGGTCTGTGGCCGTCGACGACCACGAAGGGCAGCACCTTGCGCGCGGGCAGCTTCATCTGCCGCAGGTCCTCGGCGCGCAGGCGGCGCACGCGGCGCGCGGCGAGCAGCTTGTCGACCGAACCCACGCCGAGGCCCGGCACGCGCAGCAGCATCTCGCGCGGCGCCAGGTTGAGGTCGACCGGGAAGCGCTCCGGATGCGCGAGCGCCCACGCGTGCTTGGGATCGACGTCGAGCCGCAGCAGACCGGTGCCGTCGTCGACGATCTCCTCGTGATCGAAGCCGTAGAAGCGCATCAGCCAGTCGGCCTGGTAGAGCCGGTGCTCGCGCACCAGCGGCGGCGCCATCAGCGGCAGCGCCCGCGCGGCATCGGGGATCGGACTGAAGGCCGAGTAGTAGACGCGCCGCATCCGGAAGCGCCCGTAGAGCGCGGCGCTGCTGCGCAGGATGCTGCGGTCGTCGCTGGCGTCGGCACCGACGATCATCTGCGTGCTCTGGCCGGCCGGCGCGAAGCGGGGAGGTCGGGCGGGACGCGCGGAGGCCCCTGGCATCACGCGGATCGGCACCTTGGCGGCGGCCTGGTGCGCGTCCTTCGCATCGTCGATGTGCAGTCGCAGGCGGCCCATCGAACGATGGATGGCGGCGGTGTCCTTGTCGGGCGCCAACGCCTTCAAGCCGACATCGGTCGGCAGCTCGACATTGATGCTGAGCCGGTCGGCATACCGGCCGGCACGCCGCAGCAGTTCCTCGCTGGCATCGGGGATCGTCTTCAGGTGGATGTAGCCGCGGAAGTCATGCTCCTCGCGCAGGACCTGCGCGACGCGCACGACCTGTTCCATCGTGAAGTCCGGGCTCTTGATGATGCCGCTGCTGAGGAAGAGGCCCTCGATCGTGTTGCGCCGGTAGAAGTCCAGCGTCAGCGCGACGACTTCCTCGACGCTGAACTTCGCGCGCGGCACGTTGCTCGACGACCGGTTCACGCAGTAGAGGCAGTCGTATTGGCAATGGTTGGTCAGCAGGATCTTCAGCAGCGAGATGCAGCGGCCGTCGGGCGCATAGCTGTGGCAGATCCCCATGCCTTCAGTCGAGCCGATGCCGGTCCCGCCGCGGGAATCGCGCGCGTCCGTACCGCTGGAGGCGCAGGAGGCGTCGTACTTGGCGGCGTCCGCCAGGATGGCGAGCTTGCGGGGGAGGTCCATGGCACTGCCGGAAGAATAACTACTGTATAAATATACAGCTTTCCAGCAGGTTTGCCTCAGTTGCCGGATGCGATGTCCGTGGCGCCGGCACGGGCGTGCCGCGTCGCCCGCGTCGATCCCGTGACGAGTTCGGCCAGGCGCCGCATGAGACGCTCCAGCGCGATCGCAAGGCCGATGCTCGCGATGACCGCCGGCACATAGACGACGAAGGTCCACGCCTGCGAAGTCCCGAGCAATGAGCGATAGAGCGCCACGCTGCCGAGCACGACGAACATGTGGCTCAGGTAGAGCTCATAGCTGAGCCGGCCCATGCGCGCGAGCCAGTTCAAGCCGGAGCGCTGGGCTGGCGCGTGCGCCCGGAAGGCGATCAGCATCGCGCAGGTGCCGACGCACAGGCCGTACATGCCGCTCTTGAACAGATGGCGGTGGACGAGGTCGCCCCACCCGATCACCAGCAGCACGCAGAAGCCGCCGAAGATCGCCAGCGCGCGCGCGTCGCGCGGGCCCGGCCGCCAACGCTGGACGGCGAGGGCGGCCAGCACGCCCCAGGCGATGGCGGACATGCCGGGCAGGTAGGCCTTCTCCCACCAGACCTCGTGGCTGACGGGCACCATCGAGCGCAAGGGCAGCAGGCTCAGCGCCAGCACGGCGAGCGCGACGACGAGCAGTGGGCGCGGCAGCCCCAGGCACAGCAGCGGGAAGCCGACGTAGAACACCTCCTCGATCGACAACGACCACAGCACGTCCCACGCGGCCGGTGCCCAGCCGGTCCGGCCTTCATACCAGTTGAAGGTGAAGGTGAGCGCCGAACCCAGCAGGCCCCCGAGCGACTGCTTCGACGAGGGCGCGAAGTCGGGCACGCCGAGCGCGGCCAGCAGCGTCAGCACGGCCAGGACGACCAGCAGCAGCGGCAGGATGCGGCGCGCGCGGGCCAGGTAGAAGGCGCCCGGATCGACACGGCGGAGATCGCCGTGGCGCTCGAGGAGGCGCGTCGTGATCAGGAAGCCGGAGATCACGAAGAACATGAACACCGCCTCGTAGCCGTTGAAGCTGACGGCATCGATCAGGCGCTTGGGCACCCACGGGCCGAGCAGGCTCGGCGCCAGCGGAAGCCGGAACGGCAGTGCCAGGTGGTGCACGACCACCAGCAGGATGGCCACGCCGCGCAGGCAGTCGATGGCGAAGTTGCGCGGGGTGGGGGAATCCATGGGATGGGCTTCAAAAAGCGAAGAGGCGCCCGGGGCGCCTCTTTCGCATGCGGTCAGCAATGACCGGTCACTTCAGTTGGTCCGCCTTCGCCTTCAGCGTGGCGGCCTTCTGGCGTTCGAGCTTGGCAAGCTCGTTGTCCGGATCGAGTTGCAGGACGCTGTCCCACCCCTTGATCGCGCCGGCCAGGTCCTGCTTGGCGAACGCGGTGCGCGCGGCCAGCGTGGCCTTGGCGATCTGCTTCTTGCGCACCGCCTCGATCTTGGCGCCGGCGCCCGGCTGATCGGCGGCCTCGGCGCGGCGGTACTCTTCCAGCGCCTTGTCGAAGCGGCCCGCGCGCTCGTGCGCATCGCCGGCGCGCATCGCCTTCTCGCCGGGCGAGAGTTCCGGCGGGGGCGGCGGCGCTGCCGGCGTCGGGGCGGCGGCCACCGTCGTCGTCGCGGGCGGCGTGGGGGCCTGCGCGGCTGCCGCGGCGGCCGCAGCCGCGGCGGTCGCCTTCGGGTCCGGCCTGGCCGACGGACGCGGATACAGCGGACCCGCCGGCGGCTTGCCGGGGATGCGCAGCACCTGGCCGCCCGACACCTGGCGCGGCACGCGGATGTCGTTGTAGCGGGCCAGGATGTAGAACGAGTAGATGTCGCCCATGAAGCGGCCCGCGATCCGCGACAGCGTGTCGCTGGACTGCACCGTGTAGGCGAAGGATTCGCGCCCCAGCTGCGCCACCGGATCGGCGGTGATCTGGCGCATCAGGTTGTTGGCCAGCTTGTTGCCCGGGTCCAGCTGCAGCGCGCGCTGCAGCTCGTTGCGGGCCTGGTCTTCCTGGCCGGCCTCCAGCAGTTCGATCGCCTGCATGGCGGTCTTCTGCGCCAGCGCCTGCTCGGCCGCGGTCGGCGGCACGGGCTCGGGCGGAGGAGGGGGCGGCGGCGGCGCCGTCACCACCGGATCGGGCGGCGGCGGAGGCGGCGGGGCGGGCGTGACGCAGGCCGCGAGCGCCAGGCTCAGCAGCAGGGCCGTACCGGCAGCAAGGGGGGAATGGCCGCGGCCCCGCGCCGCTTGCGCGGTCGGGGTCAGGGAAATCGGGGCGTCGGAACGGAAGGTGGTCGACATCGGCATCACGTCGGGATTCGAGCGGGGTGGAGTATGAAACAGCGACAAGCCCCTCTCAGGTGACTTTCGTTCATTGAAGCGCGGCCATTGTCACGCAAACATCCCATGCCAGTCTCCCGAGGTCCCAAAGGCAGCCACATGACCCTCACCCTGCGCGCGGTGTCGCTCAACGACCTGCCCCTGACGCAGCCCATCACCGCGCGCTTCGACGCCACCGGGGGGACCATCGGTCGCGCCGACAACAACACCATGGCGTTGCCGGACCCGGAGCGCCACATCTCCCGCCAGCAGGCCGAGATCAGCGCCGAGGCCGGCGGTTTCGTCATCCGCAACGTCGGCAGCGCCAACCCGATCACCGTCGCCGGCCAGCCCGTGGGGCAGGGTCAGGCCGTGCCGCTGCGCCATCTGGACCAGGTCCGCATCGGCGGGTACCTGCTGGAAGTGCAGAGCGAAGCCAGCGCCGACAGCGGCGCGACGGTCATCCGCCGCGCGCCGGACCTCGCCCGTCCGGCGACGCTCGGACCGTCGCCGGCCCCGGCGCCGGCCGCCTTGTCCAGTTCCAATCCGTTCGCCGACCTGTTCGGCGGCACGCCGCCGCCGCCCGACGTCTTCAGCACCTCGCCGGCGCCCGCGCCGCACGTCTCGGCCTTCGCGGCGCCGCCGGTCCAGGCGCCGCCGCCCGCGCCGGCGGGTCCGATGATGCTGCCGGACGACTTCGATCCGTTCGCGCCGCCGCCGTCCCGCGCCGCGCCGGTGGCGTCGCCATCGCCGTCGCCGGTCTCCGGAGGGGTCTCGCCCTTCGATCCCTTCGGCGGGCTGGACCTGGCGCCGCCGCCCGCGCCGGCCCTGCCGCCGGCACGCAACGACGAACTCGGCTTCGGCGGCGCTTTCGCCGACCTCGTGCCGGGTGACAACAACCGCTCGCTGGACGATCTCTTCGGCCTGCAGCCCGGTGGCAGCGATCCGCTGGCCGGCTTCATGGCCGGCGCGTCCAAGCCCGGCGACGCGCTGCGCGACACGGTGGCGTCGGACCCGCTGGCGCTGTTCGGCGCCGCGGCGCCGGCAACGAACACCGAGCCGCAGACCCCCGCGCTGCCGGACCACACGCCGGCGCTGCATTCGGCCTTCCGGCCCCCGGGGGTCCGGACGCCGCTCCCGCTGCCATTGCCGCCGGCTCAGCCGCCCGTGGCTCCCCCTGTGGCCACCGTCCCGCCGGTGATGGCTCCGGCTGTGGCGCCCGCCGTCGTCGCGCCCATCCTGCCGCCCGTTGGCGCTCCGATCGCGGCGCCTGCGGTTCAGGCGGTGGCGCCTCCGCCGCTGGCGATGGTTCCGCCGCCGCATGTGCCGCCGCCGATGCCCGCTTACGTGCCGCCGCCCGCGCCGGCCGTGGCCGCCCCGCCGGCCGCCCCGGGCCAGGCCGCCGACACCGCGGCGCTGTGGCAGGCCTTCTGCGAGGGCGCCGGCATCCGCATGGCCGCGCCGCCGCAGGGCTTGAACCCGGACCTGATGCGTGTCATCGGGTCCTTGCTGAACGCCTCGGTGGACGGCGCGTTGCGCATGATGGCCGTGCGCGCCGCGACGAAACATGAACTGCGCGCGCAGGTGACCGTCATCCGCTCGCGCGAGAACAACCCGCTGAAGTTCTCGCCCGACGCGCAATCGGCGCTCGAGCAGCTGCTGCAGCCGCCGGTGCGCGGTTTCCTGCCCGGTCCCGCCGCGATGCAGGACGCGATGCGCGACCTGGTCGGCCACACGATCGGCACGATGGCCGGCACGCGCGCCGCGCTGGAGGGCGTGCTGACGCGCTTCCAGCCCAAGGCGCTGGAAGCCAAGCTCTCCAGCCGGTCGGTGCTGGACAGCGTGCTGGCAATGAATCGCAAGGCCAAGCTCTGGGAGCTTTACCTGCAGCATTTCGAGTCCATCCGGGACGAGGCGCAGGAAGACTTCCACTCACTGTTCGGCAAGGCCTTCCTGGAGGCCTATGAAGATCAACTCGAGCGCCTGAGCCAGCATGGGCAGGGCGCCTCCGCGGCTTCGCAGCCGTCACAACAACAAGCACAGCAGAGCGGGGCCTGAGTCCCGCCACTTGTCCTACACGTCGTTCACACCATGCTCAAGATCAGGGTTGCCGCCTGCAGCGAACAAGGCGCGCGCAACAACAACGAGGACGCCATCGTGGCGCACGAGAACGGCCCCGGCTGGTATGCCGTGCTGGCCGACGGCGCCGGTGGCCACCGCAACGGGGCCGAGGCCGCGCGCCGCGCCGTGCACCGCATGCAGACCAGCCTGGGCGACGCGACCTTGCCGTGGCGCCCCGAGCTGCTGACCGGCGCGGTGCTGGCCGCGCACGACGACGTGCGGCGCGGCGTCGAGGGCACGGGCCGCGACCGCATGCACACCACGCTGGTCGCGCTGTGCGTCGACGCGCAGCGCAACTTCGCGCTGTGGACGCACGTGGGCGACTCGCGCCTGTACCGCATCCGCGGCGGCGACATCGACACGATCACGCAGGACGACAGCGTCGTGCAGATGCTGATCGAGGCCGGCCTGCTGACGCCCGAGCAGGCGGAGGATCATCCGCACAAGAACCACCTCGTGGCCGCGCTCGGCATCGAGGATGACCTGAACCCGCACACCACCGCGCCGCAGCCCTTGCAGGACGGGGACGTTTTCCTGCTGTGCAGCGACGGCTGGTGGGGCAGCGCGGGCGACACGCTGATCCACGACACGCTGCGCAACGCGGGGTCGCCGGACGACTGGCTGGCGGCGATGCGCGCGGTGATCGAGGAGCGCCGGCTGCCCGACCAGGACAACTTCAGCGCGATCGCGCTGTGGGTGGGCGAGCCGGTGCTGGCGGCCGTGGCCCAGACGCCGACGGACGAAGCCGGCACCGCGGTGCAGGAGTCGACGGTCGATTCCGGCCCGATCCCGCTGGAAGAGGAAGAAGAGGACGAGTCGACGCGGCGCATGCCGCTCTGAGCGCCGGGCCTTCGGTCGCCGGCCGCTCGTGCTTCAGCTGCCCCGCGCGCCTCGCGGCGCGGTGCGCGATGCGGAGCCGGGGCCAGGTCTTGCGGCCGGCCACCGCGTCGGCGACGCCACGAACGCGCTCAATCTCTGCGCGGTGGTCGAGAGCGCAGCGGCCGTCTCCAGGTTGCGTTGCGCGACCTGTTCCGCGTCGGCCGTCGCGCGGCCGACATCGGTCAACGCGACCTCGAGCTGGCGCCCGGCGCTGGACTGCTGGTGCGTGGCCATCTTGATCTCCTTGCTCGCGAGGTCGGACGCCGCCACGCGTTCGGAGATCAGCGTGAACATCGCCTCCGCCTCCGAAAACAGCGACGAGTTCGCCGCCACCGCCTTGACGCCGGCCTCGGTCGACATGATGGTGGCGTTGGAGACGTTGCGGATCGAGTCCAGCTGGCGCCGGATGTCCACCGCATCGGCGCGCACCTTCTCGGCCAGGCGGCGGATCTCGTCGGCCACGACGCGGAAGCGCTCGCCGGCCTCGCCGGCGCCGTAGGCCTCGATCGTTGCGTTGATCGCGAGGATGTTGGTGCGCTCCGCCAGTTCCTCGATGGCGCCGAGCACGGTGGAGGCGCCCTGGACCTCCTTGCCCAGCGTCGTCATCTGCGTGACGACCATGTCGATCTGCTGGCTCAGCGAGACGGTGGCCTCGCGCGCGCGGGCCATCGCCTGACTGCCGGCCGTCGCGGCGCGTGTGCTGGCCGAGGCCATCTCCTCGACCTCGGTCGAGCGCTGCGCGATCTGGTTGGCGGCCGCCTGCACCTCGTGCATCGTGGCGGTGAGTTCGATGGCCGCGGAGGAGGTCTGCTTCGTCGCCCCGGCCTGTCGCACGGAAGAGGCTTCCAGTTCGCGCGCGCGCTCGGCCACGTCCACGGCGGACGCGCCCACCATCTGCATCAGCAGTCGCTGCAGGACCAGGCCGGTGACGACGACGATCAGCAGACCGAGCACCGTGCCTCCGAGCCCCACGCCCTTGACCAGCCGCGTGGTCTGGCCCATCTCGGCCGAGCGCATCTCCAGTTGCGCGACCTCGTCGCGCTCCAGCGCGGCGAACCGCTCGCGCAGCCGCTCCATGCCCTGGCGGACCAGGCTGACCTTGGGCGATCGCGTGGTCTCTTCCAGGCTCATCGTCTGGCGGTCGGCGATGCGCTCACGGAACAGCGCGAAGAGCGCGGAGATGTCCTGTTCGGTATTGGTGAGCTCCGCGCTCCGGGATCGCCACGCGGGCGTCGCGCGCATCTCGGCGAGTCTGGCGGTGACCACGGCCGTCGACTTGTCGAGGGCTGCGAGGTAGGCCGTGTCCTTGGTGAGCATGAAGCCGCGTTGCGCGGCCTCGGCTTCGGCCACGTCGTTGAGCAGCTCGGCCAGGAGGCGCAAGTTCTGATGGCTCTGCGTCACGCCGTCGGCCGCGGACGCCATCAGGTAGGCGCTTCTCATGGCGACGACGCCGACGCCGCACAGCACCGCCGCGGCCAGCAGGAATCCCAGCGCGAGGCTGCGTCCGAATGTCTTCATGCGGTTCTCCCTGGGGCGCAATGTCGCACAGGTGAGGCTGAAGGTCTCGCGCCTGCCGTCACCGCGAGCCAGCGAGATCAGCCGGTCTTGCGCGTCAGCATCGCCGCGAACGCCTCCACGTACGGGAGCCCCGGGCCCCAGCGCATGTGGACCTGCTCCCCGGGCTCGGGGTTGGGCGACCACACCGTGCAGCCGGCCAGGCGTTCCAGCAGCTCGCCCGCCGCCAGCATCGGCACCGCCGCGGTGAGCAGGCTTGCCGGCGCGGTGTAGGTGACCCACTGCACCGCGTTCTCCGGCGCGGGCAAGGTCGCCGCGTGACTCGGTGGCCAGGGCGGCGCCGCGGCCAGCGCCGCCTCGAGCGAGTTCACCGTCGCCGTGTCGTCCAGCGTGCGCATGGCCGCGTTGGCCAGCACCGTGTACCAGCGGTCGAGGTGATCCAGCCCGGCGCGGTCCACCGGCGGCTGCGCGCGTGGCTGCGCGATGACCAGCGGGAAGTAGCGCCCGACGTTGTCGCAGCTGGCCATCAGCACGCCGAACCACCACTTCATGTCGACGACGCCTGGCGCCCACGCGAAGCGCAGCACCGGCGCGGTCAGGTAGGTGTCGAGCCAGCGGGGGCCGAGCACCTTCGGCAGGTCCTGCATCATCCCGGACAGCCAGGCGTCGCAATGCTGCACGCAGTGCTGCGGCAGCCGCCGCTGGGCGAAGTCGCCCAGCGCGGTGACTTTGCCGTACCAGCCGGGCACGGCATCGCCGGCGGCGTTCAGGGCTTCGGGCAGCGCGCTCATGGTGGGGCTCTCCTGATGCGACTCACAGACCGCCCGGGCAGCGGAACTCGTTGAGCTCCGGCAGACGGAACGGATTGCGGACGCTGCTGGCGGTGACCTCGAAGACCGCCTTGCGGCCTTCGATCTCGAAGGTGGCCTTGAAGCGCTCGGGCGCGGCGGTCTTCTCGATCTTGACGCGGTCGAAGAGCCGGAACAGCGCCCACGGCCCGTCGTTGACCAGGCCCGACGAACCGCTCGCGCTGACCGGGCTCAACTGCACCCGCACCTGCGAGCTGCCGCGCGGTCCCGGCCACTGCACCGAGGTCGGGATCTGCGGCCCGTGGCTGTAGCGCACGATCTGGCCGTCCACGTCCAGGATGAACTGCTGGATCGTGGTGTCCATCTCGATCGGCTTGAAGTCCAGCCGCAGCGACGGCGTGGCGCTGCCGGGGAAGAAGGTCTCCTTGATCGCCTGCGCGCGCTGGAATTGCGGCAGCGTGCCACTGTCGCCACCCAGCGGCGTGCCTTCGACCGCACGGAACTTCCACGGCCGGGTCGTCGTGTCGACGTAGGGCGCGAGCTTCTGCTGGAAGAGCTGGTCGATCTTGCCGCCCGGTCCGAACAGCATCGCGAAGTCCGCCTGCGTGGCGTCACGCGGCGAGTTGCGGTCCAGCGGATAACGCCCGGAAACGGCCTGGTTGCAGAACTCGCCGACCTGCGAGCGCACCTCCATGCCGAGGTTCTGGCGCATCGCGCCCTGCGACACGCGGGCGCTGCTGCTGCCCAGTTCGTCGAGCATCGTGCGCAGCGGCTCGGGGCTCATCGCGGCGGCGGCCTTCAGTCGCGTCGGCACCGGCGACGGCGGCGGCGCGCTGCCGCCCTTGAGCGCGGAATCGGCCGCGGTCAGCATGATGTTGGCCTCGGCGATCAGGCCGACGGTCTCGTCCAGCGGCGCCTTGCCGCCGCCGGCCGGAGCCGTGACCATGCTGCGCAGGCCGACGAAGCGGTCGTCGACGATGTTCTCGATGCGCGGCGCGTTCGGGTCCGCCGGGTTCTGCTGACCCGGCTTGCCGGAGAACATGCCTGCGACCTTTTCGCGCGTCTGCTGGACCAGGTCCGCGGCGCGTCGCTCGGCGTTCTCGATCGCGTTGCCGGGCTGCGCGAGCGTGGTCTCGCGCGACGCCGCCCGCAGGAACGGACCCAGCGGGCTGTCCGGCGCGGACAGCATGCGCGAGCGCTCCACCGACTGCGGCACCGTCGCCATCGGCAGCAGCTTCACGCTGTTGAGGAAGGACTCCCAGGAGGCCGCGTAGTCGTTCAGGTAGAGCCGGCGGACGTCGTCGACCAGCGGCGCGTTGGCGCGCACGAGGTCCTGCGGATTCTTCGGCGCGGCGGCGACGCCGAGCACCCACGGCTCTTCCGCGGCCAGCTCGTCCGCGACCTGGCCGACCCGCGGCTGGAAGCCGCGCAGGTAGGCGTCGCGGGTGAAGAAGCCCGGCACGCCCTGCGTCAGCGGCGCGCCGTTGGCTCGCGTGAACAGCAGCGGCGCGTTGTGGCCGCCGGCGCGCGCGACGGTGAAGTCGGGATACTCGGTGCCCAGGCCTTGCGCCCGCAGCCGGTTGTAGATCCGCTGCGGCAGCGGCTGCGTCGCGAGCTGCGTGCGCACCGCCGTCAGCAGCGAGGCGTCCTCCGGCAGCGGCGACGCGATGCCGCCCTGCGACAGCAGCGCGTCCAGGTGGGCGCCGAGCGCCTCGCGCTGGTCCGGCGTGAGCTCGCGGCGCGTGGTTTCCCAGTCGCCCTCGATGTGCTGCTTCAGCGCCGGGGCGTCGAAGTGCTGCGGGTCGTGCAGCATCACGTAGGCCTTGAGCGCCTCGTACAGCGTGACCGGCGTGGCCGCGCCCTGGCGGAGTTGTTCCTCGATGCGCAGCACCAGCCGCGGCAGCACCGCGTCACCCAGCATCCGCTGGTAGGACGCGCGTGCGGCGCTGTCGAGCTTCTTTCCCTGGAAGAGGCCCATGCGCATCGACCACGGGACGTTCTCGTCGACCGCGGCCAGCGCGCGCGTGGCCTGCAGCGCGGGCAGGATCGGCAGCAGGTCGGCGGTCGCGCGGTTGGGCGTGGCCTGCAGCAGCTCGCGGACCTGGTCCGCGCGGGCGGAGGTCTCTTCCAGGTACTTCCTGTTGTTGAAGTAGCTGACGGTCCAGGCCGTGAGCAGGCCGATGCCGGCGATCGCGACCAGGGCGTAGCCGCCCAGCGCCAGCGCGTTGCGGCGGCGCTCCCAGCCGCGGTGCGTGCCGCCCAGGCCGGCTTCGGCGAAGACGACCTCGTTGAGCAGCCGGTTCAGGAAGTAGCTGCGGCCGCTGGCCTGGTTGGGCGCCAGCACCGCGTTCTCGATCTGGTAGCTGCGCGCCACCGAGCCGAGCACGCGGTCGATGGGCGTGCCTTCCTGCGTGCCGCTGACGAAGTAGACGCCGCGCAGCAGCGGTTGGGCTTCGTAAGGGGAGGGCGCGAAGACGCCCTCGGCGAATTCCGCCAGCAGCGCGCGCAGGCTCGCGAACTGCGCCGGGAAACCGTAGATGCGGGCGCGGCGCTGCGGATCGCGCTCGGCCTGGAGCCGGTCGATCAGGCCGTTCTGCAGGCGCTGCTCGAGGGCGTCGAACTCCGCGCCGTAGCCGGCCAGCGGCGACGTGCTGTTGCGCGGGAAGGTGAAGCCCCACGGCGCCGCGCGCTGGTCCTTGTCGACCGTCGCGAAGTAGTCCATGAAGCCCGACAGCAGGTCGGCCTTGGTGACCAGCAGGTAGACCGGGAAGCGGATGTCCAGGTCCTTCTGCAGCTCCTGCACGCGGGCCCGCACGGTGGCGGCGTGCTGGGCACGCTCCGACGGGCTGCGCGACAGCAGGTCGGTGACCGACACCGTCACCAGCGCGCCGTTGATCGGCTGGCGCGGACGCGAGCGCCGCAGCATCTGCAGGAAACCGCTCCAGGTCGCCTTGTCGTTGGTGGGATCGCTGTCCTGCGTGGTGAAGCGGCCGGCGGTGTCGATCAACACGGCGCGGTCGGTGAACCACCAGTCGCAATGCCGGGTGCCGCCGACGCCGCGGATCGCGTGGTCGCCCATCTGGTCCGCCAGCGGGAAGTTCAGCCCGCTGTGGCGCAGCGCCGTGGTCTTGCCCGAACCCGGCGCGCCGATGATCAGGTACCAGGGCAGCTCGTAGAGATACCGGCCGCCGAAGCGCGAGCGCAGCTTGGCGCCGAAGCCCGCCGATCCCTCCGCGCCGAAGCGCGAGCGCTGCAGCATCTGCAGCGCCTGGCGGAAGCGTTCGCGCACGGCCAGCATGTCGGCGGTCTCGCGCTCGGGGGCGTCCGCGGCGGGTTGCTGCAGCAGCTGGTTGACGACGGCGCTGTTGCCGCGCTTGGCGCGCCAGCGGCTCCATGCGATGCACAGCGCCACGATCAGGACGAGCACGCCGATCGTGAGCCAGCGCGAGCGCTCGGTGTCGAGCGGCCGAGCCTCGCCGACGGCCACCAGCGGACCGACGATCCAGATCAGCAGCGCGACCGCCAGCACGAGCACCGCCAGGAGCACCCAGCGGTTGAAGATCCATCCCAGGACGCGTTTCATCGGGAAGCTCCGCGCGCCGGCGCTTCAGGCGCGCGGCCATTGACCATCAGGCTGACTTCGACGCGCCGGTTCAGCGCGCGGTTGGTCGGGGTGTCGTTGGGGGCGACCGGCTCGGCCTCGGCGCGGCCCTCGGCGCGGATGCGCTCGGGGGCGACGCGGCGCGCCACCAGCAATTCGCGCACGGTGTTGGCGCGCTCTTCCGACAGGTGCCAGTTGGAGGGGAAACGCACCGTGCGGATCGGCGTGTTGTCGCTGTGCCCGGTCACCAGCACCGTGCCCTGGACCTGCGTCAGCGCGTCGGCGATGCGGGTCATGAGCGCTTCGCGCTCCGGCACGATCGTCGCGCTGCCCAGCGCGAAGAGACCGTCGCCGCGGATGGTCACGACGCTGCGGTCGACCTCGTCGCGCACGGTGACCAGGCCGGCCTTGATGTCGGATTGAAGGAACTGCGCCAAGCGCGGCTTGGCCGGCGGCGGCGGGGGCGCGACCACGGGCGGCGACAGCCGCAGCCCCTGGATCTGTCCGAACACCGGATCGGAACGCTCCGCCAGCGACAGGGTCAGCGACAGGTACACGCCCACCAGCAGCAACGCTGTCAGCGCCGCCGTCGCCGCCAGCGGCAGCCAGCCGATGTGACGGCGCTGGGTGATGGCCTCGACCTGCCAGTGCTGCGCCAGCGCGGCGGGGTAGTCGCCGCGCTGCTGCTTCAGGATCTGGGCCAGACGGTCACGCACCGCTTCCAGTTGCGCCGGTCCGTTGTCGATGACGCGATAGCGTCCGGCGAAGCCCAGCGTCAACGCGGCGTAGATCAGTTCGAGCAGGTCGCGGTTGGCCTCGGGCTTCTCGGCCAGGCGGGCCATCAGCTGGAAGACCTTCTCGCCGCCCCAGGTCTCGTTGTGGAACATCGACAGCAGGCTGTGCCGCGCCCAGACGCCGGAGCCGCCCCAGGGCGTGTCGGCGCAGGCCTCGTCGATCATCGTGCAGAGCACGTAGCGCGTGGCCATGACGCGCTCCGGCGGGATGCCGGCCGCGGCGGCGCGGGCCGCGAAGTCGCGGATGCCCTGGGCCAGGTTGTTGCGCAGCACCGCCACGTCGTCCACGCGGCGCGTCCCGCGCAATTGCGGGACGAGCAGCAGCAGCGGGTTGGCCAGCGTCAGCAGCGGGTTGAGCCCGGCGGCCGGCGGGGCGGCGTCGGGCTGCACGGAGTCGGGCGACGGTGTGGCGCCGCGCGGCGCCTGCGCGCCGCCCGGACGGGGCTTGATGAAGGTGCGCTGATCGTCGAAGCCTGCGAACGGATCGTTGAGCGCGGAGGGGTCCATGCCGGCTCCCGGAGGTTACTGGTCTTGAATCGGTGGAAGCGTGGAGCGGGGCCCGGCGTCGCCGCGAGCGGCGGTCACTGCCGGATGGCCCAGAGCTCCAGTTCCAGTCCGGGGAAATCGCCGGCCACGTGCAGCGCCAGACTGCCGCTGCGCTCGAGCTGCTTCCAGAGGTCGCCGCCGCGGTCCAGCTCGAAATAATGGAAGCCCGCGTGGAACGGCAACTGGCGCGGCGCCACCGGCAGCGCGCGCATGCTGATGCCAGGCAGCTGCAGGTTGACGAGGTCGCGGATGCGGTCCACCGGGCCCAGCTTGGATTGCGCGGGGAAACGCTGGCGCAGCTGTTCCGCCGCCACCTGCGCATTGACCGCGATGACGAAGCTCGCGCTGCGCAGCAGGTCGGCGTCGGGGACGACGGCGGTGCGCACGCCGTGGGTGCGTTCGGTCAGGTCGATCTGCAGCGCGTTGCGCTCCAGCACGACGCTGAGCATGCGGCGCAGGTCCTCGAGCAAGGGCGCGAAACTGCCGCGCAGGTCGTCGTGGCGGTACAGCGGATATTCGGAGGCCAGCCGGGTGTCGCTGACGAAGGTGGCCATGTCGCCGGCCAGTTGCAGGCAGTCGCGATGCAGCGTTTCCGGGTGCACGTGCGGGGAGGCCGCATGCTGGCGGAACAGCGGGTCGGCGCGGTTCAGCGCCTGCAGCATCAGGAAGTCGGCCAGTTCGGACACGCCGTTGCCGAGCTGCCCCATCCGCGACGACAGCAACTGCGCGCGCTGGCGCACCAGCCCGTGCAGCAGCGATGCCATCACGGACAGATGGCCGCTGGCGTCGATGCGCGTCTGCGGGGGGATGTAGCTGCGGTCCAGCACCAGCTGCTGGTCGGCGCGGCGTTCCGCGATGCGGGCCACGCCCAGCGCGGCATAGGCGTCGTTGAGCTCGCGGGCGGGCAGCAGGCGCAGCGTCAGCGCGCCGGTCTGCACGGGTTCAGGCTCGTCGCCGGCGCTGGTCTGGTCGCGCAGGTCCTGGTCGACGACGTGATAGCGGTGCAGCTCGCCGGCATCGTGGCCGTTGAACGCGACCTGGTCCGTGCCGGGGCGGGCGATCGGCGCGGCCAGGACGACCATGTCGCCCTTCAGGTCCGCGGGCACCTCCAGCGGCGCCATCGCGGCATCCGCCTGCGGAATCTGGAACGGGGTGCCGTCGGGCAGGATGCCGCTCGCGCGCACGATGCCCAGCCGGCCGACGCTCAGCAGCGCCTCGTCCAGCACGAGTTCGGTGAACCCCCAGCCGTGCGGCGCCAACGCGCGGGCGCGGCTGTCCACCAGATGCTCGAGGTAACGGGTCTCCTGCTGGAAATGGTGCGGCAGCAGGAACATGCCCTGCGACCAGATGACCTTGCTGTGCCAGCTCACGGCAGCCTGACCGTCGCGCTGACCGACAGCTCTTCGGCCTGGATGAGAATCTCCTGCTTCCTGCCGACCACCACCGGCACGACCGCGCGCCAGCGCGCACGCTCCAGGTCGCGGTAGGCGGCAAAGACCGCGACGAAGCGCGTCTCGGGCGACAGGATCTTCTTCGTCCACGGACGCGCTTCGCCAGGCTGCAGCGTCATCTCCTCGCGGGAAACGATCTCGGCGCCCAGCTCGGCCTGGTCCTTCTGGTACAGGCTGACAAAGTCGGCCGCATTGAAGCCGACGTCCGATTTCAGCTCATACACGCGCACCAGCAGCGGGGAGGGACGCTTGGTCACGCTCGGGTTCACCTGGGCCGACGCCTGGATGCTGCCCTTGGTCACCTCGGTGGGTTTCTCCGAACTGGAGAAGGGATTGATCTTGTCGAGGGAGGAACATCCCCCCAAGGCACCCAGGGCGAGCAGCGCCCCCAAGGCCAGCGGGGCCGCAACAGCAGCCCTGCGAGTGAGGGATTGGGTGGTTTGGTGTCCCGAACGCGGCGTGAGCATCTGGTTGTCCTTCTTGACCGGAAGAAAGGATAGCCAGCGGGGGGGCTTCGGGGTGGTGACTTAGGTAATCGGGGACCGCGGGCGAGAACGCTCCTTTGGAGGCCCGGGCGTCGGCCGCCGAGGCATGGGGCCCCGGACGCAAGGTCCGGAACCCCACGCCTCACCGTCCCCAACCACTGCCGTACTGTCCCGGTTTTGCGACCGGGGACTGCGGGCGATGGTCTGGGGAGGGCAGGCGGAGGTCAGGCCGTGGCGCTGACGCGGAACTGGCTGACCAGCTTCGCCAGTTGCTGGGCCTGGCCGTTGAGGCTCTCGGCGGCGGCCGCGCTTTCCTCGACCAGGGCCGCGTTCTGCTGGGTGACCTGGTCCAGGTGGGTGACGGCGTCGCCGACCTGCTGGATGCCGCCGGTCTGCTCCTGCGTGGCGGAGGAGATCTCGCGGATCAGGGTGTCGACCTGGCCGACCTCCGCGACCACGCGCTGCATCACCTCGCCAGCGCTCTGCGCCTGCCGCGCGCCGGTGTCCACGCGCTGGGTGCTGGCCTGGATCAGGTCCTTGATCTCCTTGGCCGCGCCGGCCGAGCGCTGCGCCAGCGCCCGCACCTCGGACGCGACGACGGCGAAACCGCGACCCTGCTCGCCAGCCCGTGCCGCCTCGACCGCCGCGTTCAGCGCCAGGATATTGGTCTGGAAGGCGATGCCGTCGATCGTGCCGATGATGTCGCCGATGCGGCGTGACGCATCGCTGATGCCCTGCATGGTCTCGACCAGGGCGCTCACGGCACGGCCGCCTTCAGCGGCCGCGCCGGACGCGTCGGCGGCCATGCGGCTCGCCTGGCCCGCGGACGCGGCGTTCTGCGCGACGGAGCTGGTCAATTCCTCCATCGACGCGGCGGTCTGCTGCAGGCTGCTCGCCTGGGCTTCGGTGCGCGAGCTCAGGTCCGCATTGCCCTGGGCGATCTCCTTGGAACCGTTGGCGATGCTGTCGCTGCTGTCGCGCACCTGGCCGACCAGCTGGCCGAGCTGTTCCACCATGCGGCCCATCGCGCGCAGCAGGTCGGCGGGTTCGTCGCGGCCTTCCGCCTGGATGCGCACGGTGAGGTCGCCGCCGGCGACATCCTGGGTCGCGCGGACCGCCTCGGCGATCGGGGTGGTGATGGAGCGCGTCACCTGCAGCGCGAGGACGATGCCGATCGCCAGCGCCACGGCCACCACGACCAGCGTCACGCGCAGGCCGGTGGCGTAGGACACGGCGGCGTCCTTGGCGGCCTGGTCGCCGCCATCGCGGTTGAAGGCGACATCGACGTCGACGGCCTTGGACAGCGCGCTGAAGAGGGCGGAGGAACTGCCGCCGGCCAGCTTGCGGGCGGTCTCGTGCTGGGCGTCCCCGCCGGCGACGGCGCGCTGCAGTTCGGCATCCGACTCGAGGAAGGCCTTCCAGGCGTCGCGGATCTGGTCGTAGAGCCGCCGTTCCTTGTCGCCGGTGATGGAAGGCTCGTACTCATGCGCCGCCTTGTCGAAGGCCAGGACCGACGCGTCATGCTGCTGCACGAGTCTGGCGCGCGCGCCGTCGTCGATCTCCAGCGCGCCACGCAGCGATAGGCGGCGCGTTTCGTTGGCGGCGTCCTGCATGTCGGCCAGCTTGGCGACGCTGGGCAGCCAGTTCGTGTTGAGGTCCTGGACGTTGTCGTTGATGTGCGCCATCTGCTGGATGCCGAACGCCGCGATGAAGCACAGCAGTGCCAGCACGGCGCCGAAGGCCAGCGCCAGGCGCTTGCCGATGCGAAAGTTGCGGAGGATGGACATGGTCTTGACCGGGGAGGCCGGGTGTTACGAGAGGTGTCACCAGGGTGCGCCCGTCAGCCTTCAGAAACCTGTCCGTGAGGGGCCCCTGAACACGGTGTGAAGTCAGCGTCCCCACGTCCTGTGACCCGTTGCGAAGTCCTTCACGGACGACCGTGCGAACGCACGACGCAGGATGAGCGTCCGGAGACTCCGCACTTGCCCGTATGACAGCGTTGTCAGGGTGCTCTATGCTCCGCATCCATAAGAGGAGACAGTCGATGAGTGCAGATCTATCCCAGGTCGCCGGCAGCGGCGCGCCCGCGGGTCCGGGCAACACGCCGCTGGGCCACACGCCGCTGGGCGAGGCGCCGCTGGGCGAGGCGCCGGGCGGCGAGGCCGCCGCGGTGCAGGCCCGTCATCCGCTGACCTGGGTGCCCTCCCTGTACCTGGCGATGGGCCTGCCGAACGTGCTGGTCGGCCTGGTCGCGGCCATCCTGTACAAGAACCTGGGCGTGTCCAACGAGGACATCGCGCTCTACACCTCGCAGATGTACCTGCCGTGGGTGCTCAAGCCCTTGTGGTCGCCGCTGCTGGAGCCCTACCGGACCAAGCGCTGGTGGGTGATCGCGATGCAGTTCCTGATGATGGCGTCGATCGGCGCCGTCGCGTTCTGCCTGCCGCTGGACGGCTTCTTCCGCGCGTCGCTGGCCTTCTTCTGGATCACGGGCTTCGCCTCGGCGACGCAGGACATCGTGGCCGACGGGGTGTTCATGACCACGATGAACCCCCGCGAGCAGGCGCGCTACGCCGGGGTGCAGGGCATGTGCTGGAACCTGGGCGCGGTGGTGGCGTCGGGCTTGCTGGTGTCGCTGACGGGCTGGCTGCACGGCTCGCTGGGCTGGAGTTGGGTGCAGTGCTGGATGGCCGTGATGCTGGGCGCGGCGGCGATGATGGGCGGCTTCGGGCTGTGGCATCTGCGCGTGTTGCCGACGGGCGCGCCGTCGGTGGTGCAGGGGCAGGACCTGGCCAGCGCGATGGTGTCGCTGCGGCAGTCGTGGGTCACGCTGTTCCAGAAGCCGTCGATCTGGATGATGCTGGCCGTGGTCTTCTTCTACCGCTTCGGCGAGGGTTTCATCGAGAAGTTCGGGCCGCTGTTCCTGCTGGATCCGCGCTCGGCGGGCGGGCTCGGCCTGGACAACGCGGCGCTGGGCCACATCTACGGCAGCGCCGGCACGATCGCGTTCATCGCGGGCGCCTTCCTGGGCGGCTTCATCGCCGCGAAGATGACGCTGCGACGCTCGTTCCTGCTGCTGGCGGTCGCGCTCAACCTGCCGCACCTGACCTACTACTACCTCAGCCACGCGATGCCGACGGACCTGTGGTGGATCGGCGCCGTGGTCGCCATCGAGAAGTTCGGCTTCGGCATGGGCTCCGTGGGGCACATGCTGTACATGATGCAGCAGATCGCGCCGGGGCCCTTCAAGATGACCCACTACGCGATGGCCACCGGCGTGATGGCGCTGACGAGGTGGACGACGGGCAGCGTCAGCGGCTGGCTCTACGCGGGCCTGGGCCAGCATTACGCGAGCTTCTTCGGCTGGGTGCTGGTGTTCTCGATCCCGCCGATCGTGCTGGCGTGGCTGGCGCCGTTTCCGGTGACGGTCGACCGCGAGGATCAAGGCGCCGCCGCGGGCGGGCACTGACCGGCCCCGGATCAGCGCCGGTCACCGTCCGTCATTGCCGGCTCAGCGTGTTCAGCGGAATCTTCAGGTAGCTGACGCCGTTGTCCTCGGCGGGCGGCATCTGGCCGGCGCGGATGTTGATCTGGATCGAGGGCAGGATCAGCGCCGGCACGTCCAGCTGGGCGTCGCGCCCGGTGCGCAGCGCGACGAACTCGGCTTCGCTGACGCCGTCATGGACGTGGATATTGCGGGCGCGCTGCTCGGCGACCGTCGTTTCCCAGGCCGGCGCGCGGCCTTCGGGCGGATAGTCGTGACAGACGAGGAGCCGCGTCGCGGGCGGCAGCGCCAGCAGGCGGCGGATGGAGCGGTACAGCGTCGCCGCGTCGCCGCCGGGGAAGTCCGCGCGCGCGGTCCCGACATCGGGCATGAACATCGTGTCGCCGACGAAGACCACGTCCTGGCTGCCTGCCTCACCGCCTGACTCACCGCTTGCCTGGCCGCCTTCCTGACCGCCTTTCTCAAGGCCGGTCTCACGGCGTGTCCCGAGGCCACCCCGGATGCGGTAGGCCATGCAGGCCGGCGTATGTCCCGGCACGAGCAGTGCCTGCGCCTCGATGCCGCCGATCATGAACGTCTCGCCGTCGCGGAACAGGTGGTCGAACTGGCGGCCGTCGGGCAGGAAATCGCGCTCCAGGTTGTAGAGCTTGCGGAACACCGCCTGCACCTCGCGGATGTGTTCGCCGATGGCGATGCGGCCGCCGACATGCGCCTGCAGATGCCTCGCCGCCGACAGGTGATCCGCATGCGCGTGGGTCTCGAGGATCCACTGCACCGTGAGCCCCGCCTGCGCGACGTGCGCCAGCAGGCGATCGGCCTGCGTGGTCGCGGTGCGGCCGGACTTCAGGTCGAAGTCCAGCACCGGATCGACGATCGCCGCCTGGCGGGTCGCGGGGTCGGCCAGCACGTAGCTGACCGTGCCGGTCCGGTCGTCGTGGAAGGCCCGGATGGTGAAGGCGGAAGAAACCGCCGGGGGAACGGCAGGGAGAACGTCGGGAAGGACGTCGGGGAGGACGTCAGGGAGAACGTCAGGGGACGGGGCAGGGGGAACGGGGCTCATGGCCGAAGCAGCGCGCGGCGAGGTGATGGTGAAAGTCACTATACCGAGCGTTGATGCCCCAGCGTTGATGCCCCGGTGTCGGTGTCCCGCGCCGGTGCGACCCTCAGGAGGCGGGCCGGCGTCTTCCCGAGGGGCCGGCCCCGCTCGTGACCGCGGTGCACTGCAGCGGATGGCGCACCTCATGCGCCGCGCCGCCGAGGAGGAAGAGCAGGGCGAGCAGCCATCGCTTCATGAGGTGCATCCGTGTTGTCGCCAGCTCAGACCAGTTCCAGGCCGACGTTGATGTTGCCGCGCGTCATCTTCGAGTAGGGGCAGGTCTCGTGGGCGCGCTTGATCAGCTCGTAGGCCGTGTCGCGGGGCAGGCCGGGCAGGCTGACCCGCAGCTTGGCGCTCAGGAAGTAACCATCGGCGCCCTTGTTGAGGTCGACCGACGCGTCGACGGCGGCCTCCGCGGGCAGCCGCACGCCGATCGCGTGGGCGGCCAGGCCCATCGCCCCGATGAAGCAGGCGGACCAGCCGACCGCGAACAGCTGTTCCGGATTCGTGCCGGGCCGCGACGTGCCGGGCGACCCCAGCTGGACGTCGAGACGGCTGTCGTCGGACTGGCCGCGGCCGTCGCGGCCGCCGGTCGTGTGCGTGTGGGCGGTGTAGAGGACCTGGACGTGATCGGTGGTCGGGGGCATGTCGGACTCCAGTGGCACAGCGTCACTCGCTGCATGACCTGCATTGCAACGGGCCGATGTATCGACGATGTGTGACCCCCCGGGGCGAATTGGCGCGGCGCGTGTCGCGGCAGCCGTTGGACACACTGGCATACAAATGGACCGTCCGCCCCCGCGGGCGTCCGGACAGACGAGGCGAACGACCTCCTCCGGAGCCGCCTCTGTGACGGTCCGTGACGACGACGTTGCCGCCGCGTAAAACCTGGGGCGTGCAGCGCCGCGACAGGTTTTCCAGCGCCCGTCAGACGGTTTTCTTAAGGACGCCCTAATTCGGTGGGCGCACCTTACGCCCAGGGCAACACGATGTTTGACGCAATCGGCCCGACCGGCCCCGCGGCCCACGGCGACGCCTTTCCCGAGACGCCACCGGCGCGGAGCCCGCCGAGCCGAAGGAGATGCACATGAGCAAGTCCACCCCGATCCTCGCCATGGTCGCCGCATTCGCGGCGGCGTCGGCCCAGGCCTCGACGAATCCCGATGACATGGCGCGCCGGTCGGAGCGCCGCGCGACGATCCAGCAGCAACTGCGCGCGGTGCAGGTCGAGCTCTACTGCGATCACCAGGACAACGCGATGCATCTGTTGCGCGACGTGCGTCGCCAACTGATGGCGCAACGCGACCCGGACAACTCCCGTGATCTGCGCCAGCTGGAGAAGGTCAGCTGGCTGGTCCGCCACGGCGACACGGTCGAGGCGATCGCGACGATCGACGCGGCGCGCGGCCTGTCCGCCTGAGCGGGACTCACCCGCCGCTGTCGGCGATCCGCGATGTCGTCGCGGGCCGCGGCGGGGAGGTTCCCGCATCCCATGCCGTTCCTGGCGCTGCGCAGCGCCAGCCGGAGGAGTCTCGCGACCGCGGTGCGGCGCGAACCCGTGCCGTCGCGAGACGGCGCGTGTCCGGGCCCGGGTGGCCCGCGCTGCTGCCTCCGACACGCCTGAACAAGGCCATTCCCTCATCGATTCACGACGCATCCGGCGCGTCTTGCTAGCCCCACTTTGTCCCGCGGTGACGCCGGACTACTTGTTTGCACTGTTTTGATGGCAAGAACCTCGCAAAACGCGGGGTGGACTCGTTTTCGGGTATCTCGCGCAGTCATAGGATCGTCTTCATCTGCAGTACTTGGAGATGCGATGACCTCGGAGGCTCTGACATATTGGCTGGCGGGCACCATTCCCGCGGCGGCGACCTGGGCCTTGAATCTGATTCTGCGAGGGGAGCAAGCCCTGAAAAGCTCGGCCGCGGACTGGGCGTTGATGCTTCTTGCATTCGACGGTGCGATTGCCATCGGTATACAGGATCTGGCTTGCCATGTGCCAAATGCGGCCGTCAGGCAGCTTCTTCCGGCGATTTCGCCAGCGCTGATCTTCCTGTCGATTCTGATCTGGTTGCTCATTGTCCGCTGGATTGAGCCGACATTCCTGATGCCTTCGGATCATCGCTTCTCATTTGGCGTGCGGGTAGCCATGTGCATGACCATGTGGACATTTGTTGGCTCCAATCTTTATTTTCACTACTACCTTCTTGGAAGGGGATTCAATGTTGTCTGAACTCTTGCTCGGTGGCCTTGCGGCCTTTGTCTTCTACATGATTTTCTTTGGCACGATTTTCTATGTCGCCGGTCGATTGGGATATCTGGATACCGACGAAGAAAAGGCGACCCGACGTCGCAATAAGGCAAGTGAAGGCTCGATGGCCACTGAAGCGTGAATCTGGCGAGGGAATCCATTCATGTGGAAAGACACTAGCCGCCACCGTAAACCGCCGCGCTAGCATCGCGCGCCATGCGGATCCTCCTCGTCGAAGACGAAAAGCCCCTGGCCGACTGGCTGGTGAAGGCGCTTGCCCAGAACGACTTCGTCGTCGACTGGGTCGACGACGGCCGGCTGGTGCTGAACCAGCTGGCCGCCACCCGCTACGACGCGATGGTCCTGGACCTCGGACTGCCCGGCCTGGGCGGCCACGAGGTGCTGGCGCGACTGCGGGACGCCGATTCGCGCGTCCCCGTGCTGGTGCTGACCGCACGCGACTCGCTGATGGAACGCGTCAGCACGCTGCATGAAGGCGCCGACGACTTCCTCGCCAAGCCGTTCGAGTTGCAGGAACTCGAAGCCCGACTGATCGCGCTGATCCGCCGCTCCCGCGGCCGCGATCAGCCGCGCTTCGCCTGCGGCCCGCTGGTCTACGACGCGGCCTCCAAGCTCTTCACGCTGGACCGTGAACCGCTGGCGCTGTCGCCGCGCGAGCACGCGGTCCTGCGCACGCTGATCCAGCACAGCGGCGAGCCCATGTCCAAGCAGGAAATCCTGGAGCGCCTGTTCTCCGACGAGCAGGACGTCCGGCCCGAGGCCGTCGAGGTCCTCGTCCACCGGTTGCGCCGCCGCATCGAGTCCGGCAAGGTCCGCATCACCACATTGCGCGGCCTGGGCTACGTGCTGGAAGCGATGTGAAACGCCTCGGCCTCCGCTGGCCCTCGCTCCCGACCCGCTGGCACCGTTTCAGCGTCCGCCGCACGCTGCTTGCGCTGGTGCTGCCGGTGATGCTAGCCGCCGTCGGCATCGAGCTGGCGCTGACCTGGGGCACCGCGCTGCAGGCGGCCAACTCCGCCTACGACCGCTCGCTGCTCGGCGCGATCAAGGCGATCGACAGCAACGTCTCCACCGAGACCGGCGGCCTGTCCGTCGAGATGCCGTACCGGCTGCTGGAGTTCTTCGAGCTCACCGCCAGCGGGCAGGTCTTCTTCCGCGTCAGCACCGAGGACGGCCTCGTCGAGATCGGCAACGCCGGCCTGCCGCTGCCCGGCCAGCCGCTGAAGACCGGCGTGCCGCGCTTCATCGATGCCGAGTACTTCGGCGCCCCGGTGCGCGTGGGCGCGTGGGCGCGCGAGCTCGATCCCGAACGTCCCGGCCGACGGATGATCATCCAGGTGGCCGAGAGCACCAACTCGCGCAACGCGTTCTCGCGCGCGCTGCTGCTGCAGGCGGTGTGGCGCGACCTGCTGACCGTGTCCATCGTCGCCGGCACCCTGGCGCTGGTGATCGGCTGGGCGCTGCGGCCGCTGGAGCGGCTGCGGCGGGAGGTCGAGGCGCGTGCCGACGACGACCTGTCGCCCGTCGACGAGACCGAGGTGCCCGCCGACGCCGCGCCGCTGGTGCGCGCGATCAACCATCACCTCGCCCGGCAGCGCGAGTTGATCGACGGCCGACGGCGTTTCGTCGACGACGCCTCGCACCAGTTGCGCACGCCGTTGGCGACGCTGGCCACGATGGTGGGTTACGCGCGTCGCGAGCGCGACCCGGAGCGGCTCGCCGAAGCGCTGGCCGCGCTCAAGGGCCAGATCGACGACACCGTGCGTCGCACCAACCAGATGCTGGCGCTGGCCCGCGCCGATACCGCGGCGGTGGCAATGACGCCGCTGGCGCTGGACCGTCTGGCCGATCGCTGCGCGCGCGAATCCTGGCCGCTGGCGCGGGAGCAGGGCATCGACCTCGGCTTCGATCACATGGGTGGGGACATCGTCGTGCTGGGCCACGAAGGTCAGTTGCGCGAGGCGCTGCTGAACCTGCTGCACAACGCGCTGCGCTACACGCCGCGCGGCGGTGCGGTGACGCTGCAGGTCGGGGTGGAACGCAGGCAGGCACACCAGGCAGCCGGGCAGGGCGTGCAGAGCGGAAAGAGCGGAAAGAGCGAAGAGAGCGGAGAACGCGCGCACTGGGCCGTGATCCGTGTCGTCGACGACGGCCCCGGCATTCCCGCCGACGAGCGGCCGCGCGCGGGCGAGCGCTTCTTCCGCGGCAGCAACGTGGACCTGCCGGGCTCGGGACTGGGCCTGGCCATTGTGCGGGCGATCGTCCGTCGCCACCTCGGCGACATGGAGATCGCCGCGGCGCGTCTCGACGCCGACGGCCTGGAGCGCGGTACCACCGTCACGCTGCGGCTTCCGCTGCGCGCGACGGCGGAATTTCCTTTCACGCTGAAAGCCGGTTGAAAGCGCCGCTTTCCTAGAGTTCGTCACCAGCAGGTGGCGGGCGACCGCGCGGCCCTGTCGACGATGCGCGAGCGTTCGCGATCGACGACGGCCGGCGGCGATACAGACCACCGCGAGGAGACAAGACATGCGATCGATCTCGACCTGGGCGGCCACGCTCATGGCGGCTGTCTGGCTGACCGCGTCCGCCGGTGTCACGGCGCAGCCGGGCCGTGGCGCCTCGGCGCCCGCCAGGATGCCCGCCATCGCGCCGATGCCGGGCGGCGACACCGCGCCCGAATGCATCGCCCCCGCCAAGCCCGGCGGCGGCTTCGACCAGAGCTGCAAGCTCGCGCAGGCCGCGTTCCAGCAGGCCGGCCTCACGACGACGCCGATGCGCATCAGCTACATGCCGGGCGGCGTCGGCGCGATCGCCTTCGACCAGATCGTCACGCGCCGCCCCGCCGAGCCGCGCACGCTGGTGGCCTTCTCCAGCGGCTCGCTGCTGAACCTCTCGCATGGCCGCTTCGGCAAGCGTA
The DNA here is from genome assembly GCF_056867975.1 of Mitsuaria sp. MSU3D. Lineage (NCBI taxonomy): Bacteria > Pseudomonadati > Pseudomonadota > Betaproteobacteria > Burkholderiales > Sphaerotilaceae > Roseateles > Mitsuaria sp. MSU3D. Next base: position 1,501,664 of record NZ_CP200314.1, read on the forward strand.
GCGTCGACGACGTGCGCTGGATCGCCGCCATCGGCGTCGACTACGGCGTGGTCCTGGTCGGCCGGCAGTCGCCGTGGAAGACGCTGCCCGAGCTGCTCGCCGCGCTGAAGGCCGATCCGGGCCGGATCAGCTTCGCCGCCGGCGGCACGATCGGCAGCCAGGACTGGGTCAAGTCGGCGCTGGTCGCCGGGGCCGGCGGCGTGGACCACAAGTCGATGCGTTTCGTCGCCTTCGAGGGCGGCGGCGAAGCCATCGCCGCGCTCAAGGGCGGCCACGTCCAGGTCTACATGGGCGACGCGTCCGAGGTCTTCGACAAGCTCGGCGCCGGCAGCCCCTTCCGCGCGCTGGCGGTGCTCGCCGACCAGCGCCTGCCCGGCCCGCTGTCCGGCGTGCCGACGGCGCGCGAGCAGGGCGTCGACATCGTCTGGCCCGCGATCCGCGGTTTCTATGTCGGGCCGAAGGTCTCGGACGGCGACGTCGCCGCCTGGACCGCCACCTTCGACCACCTGATGGCCGCGCCGGCCTTCGCCGAGGTCCGCGCGCGCCACGGGCTGTTCCCGCTCGCGCTCACCGGCCCGGCGTTGCGCGACGTCATCGACCGGCAGAACCGCGAGTACGTCGAGCTCGCCACCCGTTTCGGCCTCAGACGCTGAGCGCGTCGAAGCGGCGGTCCCGCTTCCCGTCCCTCCGATTCCCCCAGACCCGGGCCTCACCGCGTGAGGACCGCGGGCGCCCCTGCGTCCGGATTTTTTCAACGACAACAAGGAGACTCCCTTGACATCCTCCCGCAAGACCCCGATCCGACTGAACACCCTGTGCGCCGCCGGCCTGTTGGCCCTGTGCGCGACACCGTCCGCCTTCGCGCAGAGCAGCGTCACGGTCTACGGCATCGCCGATGTCCTGCTGGAATACCGCGACCACATGAACGCCGCCGGCGACCACCGCTTCGGCCTGACGTCGGGCGGCATGAACACCTCCCGCTGGGGCCTGCGCGGCGCCGAGGACCTCGGCGGCGGCTTGAAGGCCGTGTTCCAGCTCGAGGCCGAGGTCGCCTTCGACACCGGCATGGCGGGCTCGTCCTACTGGGGCCGCCAGGCCAACGTCGGCCTGGAGGGGGAATTCGGCCGCGTCGTCGCCGGCCGTTCCTACACCACCACCTACGACTTCCTGCTGCCGTTCGACCCGATGGGCTACGCGCCGTTCTACTCGTGGGCCACGTCCGGGGGCCAGATCGCGACGCTGCCGCGCAAGGACGGGATGGCCACGGGCATGTCCAACCTGATCAAGTACCAGGGGACCTTCGGCCCGGTGAAGGTCGGCGCGACCTACGCGCTCGGCGAGGTCACGGGCTCGGACTCGGCGGGCCGCTTCTTCGCGCTGGCGGGCGCGTACACGGCGGGGCCGTTCTCGGCGACGCTGGTTGTCGATCAGCGCAACGGCGCGACGATCGCCGCCAACGGCCGCCACGACAAGGAAAAGGCGCTGCACTGGGCGGCGTCCTATGACTGGAAGCCGGTCAAGCTGTTCCTGGCGCAACGCGTCTACAGGAAGGCGTTCGCGGTCGGCGGCGCCGATGCGAAGAGCACGATGACCTGGCTGGGCGCGACCTGGCAGGCGACGCCCGCGCTGAGCATCACGCCGGCCGTGTACTTCCAGAACATCTCCAGCGGCGCCAGCGGCACCGACGATCCGAAGCTGTATGCGCTGCGCGCCAAGTACGAGCTGTCCAAGCGCACCAGCCTCTACGCGGTCGCCTCGACGGCGAAGTCGGGCGACGGCGGACGGGTCAGCGTCTCGCGCGACGACAACGGCTTCGGCGATTCGCAGTCCAGCGTCGGCCTGGGCATCCAGCACCGGTTCTGACCGGCGTCGGCACGTCGGTCCGGACCGCACCGGTCCGACGTCGCCGTCACTGCGAGGCCGCGATCGATCCGCCCTGGCGCGTATCCGCTCCGTTCAACCCGCCGCGGGCGTGTCCGGCACGACGATCGATTCCCCGATCGCGTAGAACTGGCCGCCCGCGATGTAGTGCAGCGTGCGCAGCTCGGGCGGCGCGGACTCGAAGTGCCAATGCCCGTCGCTGAACACGCGGGCATCGGCCCAGGCCGCGACGACCTCGCCGATGAACAGGTCGTAGATCCACTGGTTGCGGGGCTCGGGCAAGACCCGGCACACCAGCCACGCGGCGCAGCCGTCCACCAGCGGGACGGGACCCGCGGCGGCGCCGTCGGGGCCGACGCCCGCATCGGCCGGGAGGTCGACATCGACCAGCCTCGCCCCCGCGTGGGCGAGCTTGTCCGCATCCTGATGCAGGCTGCGATTGCCGAGCCGGTGCGTCAACTCGGCCTGAGCGGCCGTCGGCACCTGCAGCACGAAGAAGCCGCTGGCCTCCACCAGTTCGCGCGTGCGCGTCGCCTTGTCGAGCACCACCGTCACCTTCGGCGGCTGGAAGTCCAGCGCGCAGGACCAGGCCGCGGCCATTGCGTTGCGCACGGCGCCGTGCGCGGCGGACACCAGCACGGTCGGCCCGTGGTTGAGCAGCCGGTAGGCCTTGTTCAGCGGGACCGGCGCGACGTGTTCGTTCAGGAGTTCGTTCAAGAGCGTCTTCATGGCGGCGACCATTGTGACGGCGGTCGCCGGACCTTGCTCCTGCGCGTGATTCAGCCCTCCGGCCCTCAGGCGCTCACGCCGGCGGCGGCGCGGTCTGCCCGGGCAGCAACCCCTCGGCGCGCAGGCGCGACAGCACGTCGAAGAGCAGCTCGCTCTTGATGCCGTAGGCCGCGCGCGGCGAGTTCACGAAACCCGACGCGTTGAGCACCAGGTTCGTCCCGTCCACGCCGTCGAGCTGCACGTTCGGCGCCGGTGCGGACAGCACGCCGCCGTGCGCCTGGAACGCGGCCAGCACCAGCGCCTTCACGCGGTCGGTGTCGGTGGCCAGCGGCATCGGCAGCTTGAACTGCACCATGCCCAGCGACTCGCCGTAGGTGACGTTGCGGACGATCTTGGTGATGAACTCGGAATTCGGCACGATCACCGTCGAGCGGTCGCCCATCTGGATCTCGGTGGCCCGCACGCTGATGCGGCGGATGTCGCCCTCCACGCCCGACAGCGACACCCAGTCGCCGACCTTCACCGGCCGCTCGGCCAGCAGGATCAGGCCGGAGACGAAGTTCTGCACGATCGACTGCAGGCCGAAACCGATGCCCACCGACAGCGCGCTGGCGACCCAGGCCACGCTCTGCATACTGAATCCGGACGCTCGCAATGCCGCGGCGATGGCGACGACGGTGCCGATGTATCCGAACAGCGTCGTCGTGGACGAGCGCATGCCGATGTCCATCCGCGTGGTCGGCATGTAGCTGTTGGTCAGCCAGGCCTTGAGCAGCCGCACCGCGCCCAGGCCCGCGAACAGCACGGCCAGCGCCTGCAGCAGCTTGATCGGGTTGAGCTGCAGCGTGCCGATGGTGAGGCCGTCCTGCAGGCTGCCGGAGCGGCGCACCAGGTCCATCGGCCCTTCGCCATACGGCGCGAGCAGCAGCAGGAGCGCGAAGAAGGCGATCGACACGCGGCAGACGGCGGACAGCAGCAGGGCGGTCTGCTCGCGCGTGCGCGGCGGCGCGGGACCGTCGGCGGCGGCGGCGGAGGAGGAGGTGCCAGGTCTTGCGTTCGGGCCGCCCTTGTTGTCGCCCTTGCCATCGTTCCTGCCATCGTTCCTGCCATCACCCGACGTCGCCGCCGACGAGGGCGAGGGCGAGGGCGCCAGCAGGGTCATGAAGAGGTCGTCGACCAGCACCGTCAGCAGGTAGGCGCCGCCGATCACGATCAAGCCCCACACCACCTGGTTCAGCACGAACATCGCCAGCGACACGAAGCCGGTGAGCAGCGCGAGCGTCGCGCCCACCAGCGTCAGCCACGCGGCGGCGCGCAGCACCGACAGCCACAACGGACGGATCGTCAGTTCTGGATGGTTGCCAGTACCGGCATCGGCGACGGCGGCGTTGTCCTCCGCGACGCCGGCATGCCGGCGAAGCTGCGCGATGGCCGCTCCGAGCACCATGATGAAGGTCAGCGACGCGAGCGTCTGCACGGCGCCGTTGCCCGACGCGCTCAGGTCCAGCGTCGCCGCGGTGCGGGACGAGAGCCAGCCCAGCACGACGGCGCCCGCGAGCGTGCGCGGCAGCCAGGCCAGGCGCGACGCGGCGATGTCGGGCACCGGCAGCAGCCGCCACGACGGCTTGCGCGCCATCAGCAGCGCCGCCCCGAGACCGGCGATGAAGCCGCCGAACCAGACGATCATTTCCGCCGTGTCCAGCCACTGGGCGAGCGAGTCCGGACCGTCCGGTGCGCCGTCGACGAGGCTGGCGGTCAAGGTCAGCACCAGGCCGTGGGCGATCAACCCCGGCCGCAGCGTGCGCAGGATCACCTCGCTGATCGCGAACAGCGACCGGCGCAGGCGACCGGGCGGGATGCGCGTCGCGCACAGGCGCGCGGTCAATCGCCGGGCGCCGAGGCACAGGACCAGCCACGCCGCCACCGCGGCGACGAAGGTCGCCCAGGCCGAGGCCGGCACCGAGGACCACAAGGCCCCGAACTCGATCCCGAACACGCGGGCGCGTTCCACGTCGGCCGCGCGATCAGCGCCCAGCGCCCGCCAGAAGCCCGACTGGAGCAAGGACGGCACGCGCTCGCCCAGACGGGCGCTCAGCTGCAGCCGCTGGGCCGCGTTGGCGTTGCGCAGTGTGCTGTCGGCCTGTCCGCCGAGGTCGTTGGCGACCTTCACCTGACCGTCGATCGTGGCGACTTCGCGTCCCAGTTGCGCGCGCAACTGCGCCACCTCGGGGGTTTCCTTCACGTCCGCCTGGGCCGTGCCGAGTTGCGCGAGCCGGTTCTTGGCATCGTCCAACTTCGGCTGAAGCGCGGAGCGCGCCTGGTCGATGCGCGACTTCACCCGTTCGACCTTGTCCTTGATGGCGTTCAGGTCCTCGGTCGTCAGTTCCTTGCCCGGCTTGGGCTGGGCCGCCTTGAGTTCCGTCCGGGCCAGGTCGAGCAGCTTCGCGGGGTCGGTCGGCTCGGGCGCCGGGTCTTGCGCCAAGGCGAACGCCGGGATCGCCGCCACGGCGGCGCACAGCAGCCATGTGGCGAGCATCCGCGAGGCTCTCGCGGTCAGGTCCTTGATCCGTCGCATCGTGAGTCGTGAGTGGAGGTGCGCCAGGAGGGCAATCCGCCTGCCTGCCCGTCGTCCCGGGCGCTCTGCGTCCAATGGGCCAGCGATCCGTCGGGTTAGCGCCCCCGCGGCGCCGGCGAGCGCGGCCAGCGGGTAGAGTCACCCTCAACGTTCACGAGGACCCGCCATGACCACTGCTTCCTATCCCGATACCCGCCTGCTGATCGCCAACGAATGGGTCGACGCCGCCGGCGGCAAGACCATCGACGTGCGCAACCCTGCGACCGGCGCCGTGATCGGCAAGGTCGCGCATGCGAGCAAGTCGGACCTGGACCGCGCGCTCGAAGCGGCGCAGAAGGGCTTCGAGGCCTGGCGCAACGTGTCCGCGCACGAGCGCGCCGCGACGATGCGACGCGCCGCCGCGCTGCTGCGCGAGCGCGCACCCGAGATCGCCAAGCTGCTGACGCAGGAGCAGGGCAAGCCCGTCGGCGAAGCGAAGGTGGAAGTCCTCGCCGGCGCCGACATCATCGAGTGGTTCGCCGACGAAGGCCGCCGCGTCTACGGCCGCATCGTGCCCTCGCGCAACCTGGCGGCGCAGCAGCTCGTGCTGAAGGAACCCGTCGGGCCCATCGCCGCGTTCACGCCCTGGAACTTCCCCGTCAACCAGATCGTGCGCAAGCTCGGCGCGGCGCTGGCCACCGGCTGCTCCTTCCTGGTGAAGGCGCCGGAGGAAACCCCCGCATCGCCCGCAGCGCTGCTGCAGACCTTCGTCGACGCGGGCGTGCCGCCCGGAACCGTCGGCCTCGTCTTCGGCGACCCGCATGAAATCTCCAGCTACCTGATCCCCCATCCGGTCATTCGCAAGGTCACCTTCACCGGCTCCACCCCCGTCGGCAAGCAGCTCGCCGCGCTGGCCGGCGCGCACATGAAGCGCGTCACCATGGAACTCGGCGGGCACGCGCCCGTGATCGTCGCGGAAGACGCGGACGTCGCCCTCGCCGTCAAGGCCGCCGGCGCAGCGAAGTTCCGCAACGCCGGGCAGGTCTGCATTTCGCCGACGCGCTTCCTCGTCCATAACAGCCTCAAGGACGAGTTCACCGCGGCGTTGGCGAAGCACGCCCAAGGACTCAAGCTCGGCGACGGGCTCGCCGAAGGCACCACGCTGGGACCGCTCGCCAATGAGCGACGCGTCGTCGCCATGTCCAAGATCGTCGCGGAAGCCCGCGAACGCGGCGCCAAGATCGCCACCGGCGGGGAGCGCGTCGGCAGCGCCGGCAACTTCTTCGCGCCCACCGTCCTGGCCGATGTCCCGCTCGACGCGTCCGTGTTCAACGACGAACCCTTCGGGCCGATCGCAGCCATCCGCGGGTTCGATACGCTCGAGGAAGCCATCGCGGAAGCCAATCGGCTGCCGTTCGGACTCGCCGGGTATGCGTTCACGAAGTCCATCAAGAACGCCCATCTGCTCGCGCAACGCATGGAGGTCGGGATGCTGTGGGTCAACCAGCCCGCCACGCCGTCCGCGGAAATGCCCTTCGGCGGCGTGAAGGACTCGGGCTACGGCTCGGAAGGTGGGCCGGAGGCGCTGGAGGCCTACCTCAATACCAAGGCGGTGTCGCTGCTCGGGGTTTGATCGGCGAGCCCACTCCGGTAAGCCTTGCGCGGGCTCTACACGGGGCATGGGGCGCCCCTCCAGGGACCCCAAGCCCCATTCCGGCCCCACAAGCGCTCGCTGCCCTCGTCTTCATGCGACGAGACGAGGCCACCATACCGTGATCACGCCCTGCACGCAGATCCAACCCCACAGCAACACCACCGCTTCGCGCGTGGCGTGCTGTCGGGGACGGATCAGGCCACTCGCAAGTCGCGCGGCGTAGTACAGCGCCAGCATTGAGGCGACAGCGATCTGCAGGCCTTGCAGGCTGTGCAGCGCGGCAAGCGTGCCCGTCCACGCATCCAGCGTCGGCGGTCGTTCCGCCGGCCAGGCCGTCCTCAGGCCGCTGTAGAACGCCAGCACCGCCAGGCCGAAGGCCGGTGCAAGAAGTACGGCACGCCACCTCGAGACCGGCGCGCGCCTGGCGCCGAGCCCCGCCCACACGACGACCACCAGACTCAGCGCGTAGCCCAGCGTCTGCTGGAACAAGGTCGCGGGGCTCGCCAACCCGACTCCCGGCGGCGGGCACACGTCCAGCTTCATCGCCGCATGCAGATGCGCGAAAGCCATCGACGCAAAGATCGTCGCCTCCACCACGATCAGGATCACCACAGCCCAGAACGACGGCGCCTGACGCCCCGTCACCCCCATCGGCAGGATCACGCCATCCGCCGCCTCGGCTTCCTCGAAGGGCGGCGCGCGGTCCGTCTGCCACAACCACGCCCAGATCGCGACGATCGCCAGGACGCCGCCCGCCACGGTGCCGCTCACGTGTTTCACCGTCATCAGCAGGAAGAAGGCCGCCGTCCCGATCGCCGCCAGCAGCGGCCACAGGCTGTCCCCCGCCAGCGTCACGATGCGCAGCGGATGCGCCTGGGCAGGACTGGTCAACAGCGTCTCGCGGTCGCCGGTGATCGTGCCGGGCAACCAGTGCGCGCCGGCCTCGACCTCCTCATGCAGCGCGGGCCGGTGCCACAGCGGCTCGTGGTGCTCGACGTGCGGAATGCTGCGCGTGCCGTAAGCCTCGCTGGGCAGCCACTCCAGCGTCGAGGAGCGCCATGGGTCGTCGTGCTCCTGCTCCGGCCCCAGCTGGCTGCGCACGAGGTCGATGACGAAGAGCAGCACGCCCGCGGCGATGATGAAGGCGCCGACGGACGAGAGCAGGTTCGGCAGTTCGAGTCCCAGCCCCGACGGGTAGGTGTGGACCCGCCGCGGCATGCCCAGCATGCCGGCGATGTGCATCGGGAAGAAGGTCAGGTGGAAACCGCCGAAGATCAGACCGAAGACCCAGCGGCCCGCGCGCTCCGACATTGCGCGCCCCTTCCACAGCGGAATCCAGTGGTAGAGCGCCGCGAACATCGGCAGCACCATGCCGCCGATCAGCACGTAATGAAAATGCGCGACGACGAAGTAGGTGTCGTGCACCTGCCAGTCGATCGGCAGCAGCGCCAGCATCACGCCCGTCAGGCCGCCCACGACGAAGGTGACGAGGAAACCGATGAGGAACCAGGTCGCCGTGGTCCATTGCAGCCGGCCGCGCCAGAGCGTGCCTATCCACGCGAAGATCTGCAGCGCTCCGGGGATCGCGATGGCCACGCTGAAGATCGAGACCAGGCTCAACCCCAGTCCGCCGAGGCCCGCGGTGAACATGTGATGCAGCCACAGCAAAAAGCTCGCCGCGCCGATGGCGACCAGCGCTGCGCTGACCGCGTGGCGGCCGATCAGCGTGGTCCGCGCCAGCGCCGGCACCATCGTCGAGACCAGCCCCGCCGCTGGCAGGAAGATGATGTAGACCTCCGGATGCCCGAAGAACCAGAACAGGTGCTGCCACAGCAGCGGATCGCCGCCCCGCGTGGCGTCGAAGATCGGCCAGTCGAAGGCGCGTTCGATCTCCAGCAGCGCCGTGCCGGCGATCACGGCGGGGAAGGCCAGCACGATCATCAGCCCCACCACCAGCATCGACCACGCGTAGACCGGCATCCGGCCCAGCGTCATGCCCGGCGCCCGCGTCATCAGGATGCCGGTGATCAGCTCGATCGCGCCCGCGATCGCGCTGATCTCGATGAAACCGATGCCCAGCAGCCAGAAGTCCGCGTTCAAGCCCGGCGAGTACGTCGCGCCGCTCAACGGCGGATACATGAACCAGCCCGAATCGGGCGCCAGTTGCCAGAACAGCGTGGCGTAGAAGGCCAGCCCACCGATGGCGTACATCCAGTACGAATAGGCCGACAGGCGCGGGAAGGGCAGGTCGCGCGCACCCAGCATGTTGGGCAGCAGGAAAACGGCGATCGCCTCGACCATCGGCACGGCGAAGAGGAACATCATCACCGTGCCGTGCATCGTGAACAGCTGCTGGAAGACCGGCGCGCTGAACAGCGTCTGCCCCGGCGTCGCCAGTTGCGCTCGCATCAGCAGCGCCAGGACACCGCCCAGCAGCAGGAACACGAACGCCGTCGCGATGTAGAGCTTGCCGATGAAGACGTTGTTGACGCTGCCGATCACGCCCCAGCCCTTCGGCGGCTCCCAGGCGGCGCGCAAGCGCTCGAGCTCGCCCTCCGGCCTCGGCAGGCGATTCTCCGGCCGGCGGGCGCCGGGCGACGGCACCTCGTTCATGTCGCGCGTGGCGCTGGTGGCGCGCACGTCGGCCGCGCCGCTCACGCCGGCTGCACCGCCCACGCCGTCCATGCTGCCGGCGTCGCTCATGGCGTGGACGCGACCAGCGGCCGCTCCGTTCCGCCGCCTGCGACGGGTGGTCCGGCGAGGAACTCCACCATCGCGTCGATTTCGTCCGTGCGCAGGTGCCGATAGGACGGCATGCGCGCGCCCGGCTTCACTGCCTGGACGTCGCTGATCCACTGTCGCAACGCCGTGCGCGGATCACCGAGCGGATCGCGATTGCGCAGCGCGCCGGCCCCCAGCCACAGCCGACTCGCCACATGGGTCAGGTCCGGACCGAGTGGCGGTGCCGCCTGCAGACCCTGACGCACGTCGCCGGCCGTGTGGGTGCCCCGCACCGCATGACAGGCGGCGCAGCCGTTCTCGCGGAAGAGCGCGGCGCCTCGCAGCGCCTGTCGCGAGACCGGCTCCGGCGCGGCGCCGGCCTGCGCGCGCCGCCATCGCGCGAACTCTTCCGGCGGCATCGCGACGACCTGCAGCACCATCGCCGCGTGCTGGGTGCCGCAGTACTCCGAACACGGTCCGCGGAACACGCCCGGCTGCGACGCGGTGAACGTCAGCCGGTTGAGTCGTCCCGGCACCATGTCGACCTTGCCGCCCAGCGCCGGCACCCAATAGCTGTGGATCACGTCCTCCGAGGCCAGCGTCAGGGTCACCGGACGGCCGACCGGCACGCGCAACTCGTTGGCCGTCGCGAAGGCGGGCGCGTCGGGCTCCGCGTCGTACCGCATCGCCCACCACCACAGGTGTCCGGTGACGGCCACGCGCAGCGCGCCCGGCGGTGACGGGTCGTCCAGGCCGAAGGCGCGCCGCTCGCCGTGGAGCAGCAGGCCGCCGAACACCAGGACCGGCAGCACCAGGCCGCCGCCCCAGAGCCACAGCGCCGTCGACACGGGCCGGCGGCCCTTCCACCACAGCGCCGCGGCCAGGCAGGCCATCGCGAACACGAAGGCGAAGGCGCAGACGATCAGCGTCGTGGTCATGACCTCGGCCAGCGCCTGCGCCTGCGGGCCGGCGGGCCGGAGCATGCCGCCCGCGCTCATCGCAGCGACAGCAGGTAGCCGGCGATGTCGCGCGCGTCGCGCTCGGACAGGCCGAGTCGCGGCATCGTCGTGCCGGGCAGCAGGCCCGGCGGGTCCAGCAACCAGCGCTGGAGCACCTCCGGGGAATTGGGCAACTGGCCGGCGATGTAGGCGCGCCGGCCGAAGCGCTCCAGCGCCGGCGCCCGTTGACCGCCCCCCGGCACGCCCGGGACGGCGTGGCAGCTGCCGCACTGGAACTGCGACATCAGTTGCCGACCACGTTCCAGGTCGGCGGCGTCGACCTGCCACCGCCGCAGCGGCTCGTCCGGGGCGGGGCCGCAGCCGCTCAGCAGGAGGACCAGCGCGGCGGCCAGTCCCAGGACGGCCGCGGGCACGGTGGCTGAGCCGGAGGAGCGAGGGCGAACGGGAGGGCGGGGACGCGTCATGCGCGCTCCCCGGCACACGAAGTGCCTGCCCCGGCATCGAGCCCACCTGTCCGGCATCGCAGGTCCCGCATCGCAGGTCCCGCATCGCAGGTCCCGCATCGCAGGTCCGGCACCGCGCTTGCCTCGCTGCGGCCATGATCGATCCGCCGCGTCGCGTCCCCCCGGGCGTCCCTCCGGGCGTCTCCCCTGTGAAAGCCGTCCTGGCCGCCGGCGTCGCGGCCGGCGTGCTCGGGGCGGCGGGCGCGGCCGCCTTCGTCTGGTTCGGCGTCTACGACGTGTCGGCGACCGGGCCGCACCTGCAGCCGGTGCATTCCTTGCTGGAAATCGCGCTGCAGCGCGCGGTCCAGCACCGCGCGGACGCGCATCCGCCGCCGCGGGACCTGCTCACCCGGGAGCGCGTGATGCAGGGCGCCGCCTGCTTCCGCGACCGCTGCGTCGCCTGCCACGGCGCGCCGGGCGTGGCGCCGGAGGCGTTCGCGCTGGGCATGCAGCCGGTGCCGAGTTCCCTCGTGGAGGCCACCCGCCACTGGCGGCCGCAGGACCTCTACTGGATCACCCGCAACGGCATCAAGATGAGCGGCATGCCCGCCTGGGAGTACCGGCTGGAGGAGGGCGAGCTCTGGGCCGTCGTCGCCTTCCTCGACGCGTTGCCGCTGATGACGCCGGACCAGTACCGGGCGTTGACCGCGTTGCCGTCGGGAGGCGCCACGGCGGGCCCGGTGCCGAGCACATCGGCAAGATCGACGACATCACTGACGTCGCCGACATCGCCGACCTCGCAGCGACCGTCACCGGTGACGGCGGGACCGGCTGGAGCGCGGAACGCGATGCCGCGCTGCGACGGCGTCGTCGACGCCCCGGCGCCGCTGGTGCCGCCGCTGCCGAGCGTGGAGCTCGCCCAGCGCGCCTTCCGCCAGCATGGCTGCACCGCCTGCCACACGATCCCTGGCGTGGTCGGGCCGGACACCTCCAACGGTCCGCGCCTGAGCGGCCTCGCGGGACGCGACCGCATCGGCGGCAAGGCGTTCCCGACCGAGGACGGCCTGGCCGCCTGGATCCGCGATCCGCAGGCGATCGACGCGCACACCGCGATGCCGACGCTGGGCATCAGCGAGACGCAGGCGCGGCTGATGGCGCGCTACCTGCTCGCGCATTGACCGCCGGAGCGCTCCCGGAGCCGATGCAGGAAGCGAACGCCGATGCCGGATCGGACCCGCGATGAGCGACCGGGCGGGATAGACTCGACCGCATCAGCGCGCCCTCCGGGGCGCGTCCTCGTTGCGTCCCTGGCGCCCCTGCCATCCCTGGCGCTTCCCCCGCTGCCCCGTCTCTTCCGAAAGGCCTTCCCATGAAATCCCGTGCCGCCGTCGCATTCCAGGCTGGCCAGCCGCTGCAGATCGTCGAGATCGATGTCGAGCCGCCCCGCAAAGGCGAGGTGCTGGTGAAGATCACCCACACCGGCGTGTGCCACACGGACGCGTTCACGCTCAGCGGCGACGATCCGGAAGGCCTGTTCCCGGCGGTGCTGGGCCATGAGGGCGCGGGCATCGTCGTCGAGGTGGGCGAGGGCGTCACCAGCGTCAAGCCCGGCGACCACGTGATCCCGCTCTACACCGCCGAGTGCGGCGAGTGCCTGTTCTGCAAGTCCGGCAAGACCAACCTGTGCGTGGCCGTGCGCGCGACGCAGGGCAAGGGCGTGATGCCGGACGGCACGACGCGCTTCTCCTACCAGGGCCAGCCGATCTACCACTACATGGGCTGCTCGACCTTCAGCGAGTACACCGTGGTGGCCGAGGTGTCGCTCGCCAAGATCAGCCCGGACGCCAATCCCGAGCAGGTCTGCCTGCTGGGCTGCGGCGTGACCACCGGCCTGGGCGCGGTGAAGAACACCGCCAAGGTGCAGCCGGGCGACTCGGTGGCCGTGTTCGGCCTCGGCGGCATCGGGCTGGCGGTGATCCAGGGCGCCAAGCTGGCACAGGCCGGCCGCATCATCGCGATCGATACCAACCCGTCGAAGTTCGAGCTCGCCAAGGTCTTCGGCGCCACCGACTTCGTGAACCCGAAGGACCACGAGAAGCCGATCCAGCAGGTGATCGTCGAGATGACCGGCTGGGGCGTCGACCACTCGTTCGAATGCATCGGCAACGTCCACGTGATGCGCGCGGCGCTCGAGTGCGCGCATCGCGGCTGGGGCCAGTCGATCGTGATCGGCGTGGCGGGCGCGGGTCAGGAGATCTCGACGCGGCCGTTCCAGCTGGTCACGGGCCGCACCTGGAAGGGCAGCGCCTTCGGCGGCGTCAAGGGGCGCTCGCAACTGCCGGGCATGGTCGAGGAGGCGATGCGCGGCGACATCCAGCTCGCCCCGTTCGTGACCCACACGATGCCGCTCGCCGGCATCAACGAGGCCTTCGACCTCATGCACGAAGGCAAGTCGATCCGCTCGGTCGTGCACTACTGAAGCAGGCGGGCGACTTCCGGCCTGAGAGCGGTCAGCGAGACTCGCGCCAGCCCAGCACTCGCGCCGGCAGGAACAGGATGGCCTTGAGCAGCGCGAAGACCGCCTCGACGCTCAGTCCGATCAGGCGGAACGGCAGCGTCAGCAGCCAGGCGACGGGCCACAGCACCAGCGCCAGCAGGGCCAGCGGCCAGCACAGCACGAACAGGACCAACCAGAACAGCAGGCCGACGAAGCCCATGACGCACTCCTTGTTGACGCCGTGATCGATCGATACGGCTGGCCGACACCATAACGTCGACGGCCGCCCGCCGCCCTCGTCGCGCGACCAACCGTGATTTGGGCTTCACGGACTGCACGGGCGAAGGATCGCCCGGCCGGAGGGGACCCGCGGCCGCGAGACACCCGCGGCCGCGGATCTCCGGTCCGGTGAAGCCGGCACCCGCTGTGGGATAGTGGTGCCTTCTCCGCAGACCGCGCCTCGGCGCTCTCCTGATGCTTCGAGATTCCGCCCCACCTGTCGCCGGCGACATCCCCTCGAGCGGCCAGCACGGTCCGCGTCAAGGACTGGCCCCGCTGACGCTGGGGGCGTTGGGCATCGTGTTCGGCGACATCGGGACGAGTCCGCTGTACACGATGCGCGAAGTGCTGAACCCCGCCAACGGCGTGAGCCTGCAGCCGGCGGACATCATCGGCGCGGTATCGGCCATCCTCTGGGCGCTGATGATCGTCGTGACGCTCAAGTACGTCGTGCTGATCCTGCGCGCGGACAACCGGGGCGAGGGCGGCATCATGGCGCTCACCGCGCTGGCGGTCCGGGCCGCCGGGGACACGCCGGGCCGGCGCAGGATGCTGCTGCTGGTCGGTGTCTGCGGGGCGGCGCTCTTCTACGGCGACAGCGTCATCACGCCCGCGATCTCCGTCATGGGCGCCGTGGAAGGCCTGGAGATCATCACGCCGACCCTCAAGCCCTTTGTCCTGCCCCTCTCGGTGGCGGTGCTGACGGGTCTGTTCCTGATCCAGCGCCACGGCTCGGCGGCCGTCGGCGTGATGTTCGGCCCGGTCATGCTGTTGTGGTTCGGTGTGCTCGGCACGATCGGAGCCCTCCAGATCGCGCAGGCCCCGCAGATCCTCCAGGCGCTCGATCCCCGATTCGGCCTGGCCTTCCTCCAGGCGCGCGGGCCGGGGCTGTTCCTGGTCGTCGGCGCGCTCGTGCTGGCGCTGACGGGCGCGGAAGCGCTGTATGCGGACATGGGGCATTTCGGCCGCCGACCGATCCGGCTCGCCTGGTCGGCGCTCGTGCTGCCGACGCTCGCGCTGAACTACGCCGGACAGGGGGCCTTGCTGCTGCGGGAGCCGGGTGCGCTCGACAACCCGTTCTTCCGCCTCTTCCCGTCGGCCTGGCTCATCCCCTGCGTGCTCCTGGCCACGCTCGCGTCGGTGATCGCCTCGCAGGCGGTGATCTCGGGCGCGTTCTCGCTGACGAAGGAGGCGATCCAGCTGGGGCTGCTGCCCCGCATGCGGGTGATCTACACCTCCGAGCGGGCGATGGGCCAGGTCTATCTGCCGGCGATCAACTGGACGCTGCTGGTCGCCGTGCTGCTGGCCGTGCTGGGCTTCGAAAGTTCCTCGGCCCTGGCGTCGGCCTACGGCATCGCGGTGACGATCACCATGCTGATCACGACGCTGCTGACCTTCTTCGTCGTCCGCCACGCCTGGCGTTATCCGGCCCCGCTGGCATGGGCCGCCACGGCCGGGTTCCTGGCGGTCGACGCGTTGCTGGTGGTCGCCTGCTCGCTCAAGATCATGCAGGGGGGATGGTTCCCGCTGGCGCTGGGGCTGGTGCTGTTCGCCGTGATGGCGACGTGGCGCCGAGGCAAGGAACGGCTGCACGAGCAGGTCGCCGGGGAGGACCTGCCGCTGCTCCCGTTCCTGGAGTCCCTGTCGCATGACGTCGAAGGCCCTCGACCCGACCGGATCGCCGTCTATCCGGTCTCCAATCCCGAGGTCGTGCCGCCGGCGCTGCTGCACAACCTGAAGCACTACCAACTGCTGCATGCGCGCAACGTGATCGTCACCGTCCGTTTCGACGAGGTGCCGTTCGTGCCGGAGGACCAGCAACTGAGCGTCGAGTCACTGCGCCCCGGCTTCTGGCGCGTGGTGGTGCGCTACGGATTCAAGGATGAGCCCAATCTGCCGGCGGCGCTGGGGCGCTGCGCGCGGCACGATCTGCAGTTCGATCCCTTCCTGGCGTCGTACTTCCTGAGCCGGCAGGTCGTGGTACCCGGCGCCGGCAAGAAGACCTCCGGGATGGCGCGTTGGCGGCAGCAGCTGTTCATCACCATGGCGCGCAACTCCAGCAGCGCCGCGGACTACTTCCGGCTGCCGGACAACGGCGTCATCGAGTTGGGCTCGCGGGTCCAGCTGTAGCGTCCGGCTCCCGCGCGGCCCGGGTGCTTCTTCCGGCCTGCCTGACGGTTAGCGCCGGCGCGGCCCGCTCGCCGGGCTCGAAGACGATCTCCATCGGCGTGACCTTGGCGAAGAACGTCAGCGGGGATGTCGCGAAGAGCTCGAAGGCCTGTTGCCCGGTCGCCCGCGCGAACAGGCGGTTGCCGTCGGCGTGCACGGTGATCTTCATCGACGGCGACAGCAGATAGACGCCCGTCAACGGTGTCAGCTGCTCCGGCGACAGCGTCACCTCGGTCTGGCGCGTCAAGGACATGTCCGACGGCGGGATGGTCGGCTCCAGCAGATGCAGCGCCAGATCGACGACGCCCACGCCGGCGTTGGCCAGTACGGCGGAGGCATTGCCCTTCGACGGGTCCAGCCACAGCGAGGTGCTGAAGCCGAAGGTGGCGCCGTCGTGGTTGAACGCGATGCGACCCGGCAACGCGGCGCTGTTCCATGCGAGACCGATCCCTGCACCGGGGATGTCGCGGGCGCCGTGACGGCGCAGGCACAAGGCGAAGGCCTCTTTCAGCGGATGGTCGAACTGTCCCATCGCCGCCTGCGCGTAGCGCGCCAGGCCGCGCGTGCTGCCGAGCAGCGCGCCCGCGCCGGCCATCGCCGGACGGAAGGTCCAGTGGTCGACGGGCTTGCCGGACTTGTCATGTCCGTCGAGGAAACGCCGGCCTGCCGGAGGACTCAGGAAGATCTGGTCCGAAATCCCCAGCGGCACCAGCACGCGCTCGCGGAGCAGCGCCGGATAGTCGCGCTGCTGCAGGAAGCCCAGCGCCTGGCCGAGCAGGCCGAAGCCGAGGTTCGAATATTCGTAGGCCGTGTCGCGCGGCTTGTCGGCTTTCCACCCGGAGAGGAACGCGGCCATCTGCGGCCAGTCGTAGGTGGCGTAGGGATCGGTGAGCTCCGGGCGCACGGCCAGGTTCGAGGGCAGCCGCGGCAGCCCCGAACGCTGTGTCGCCAGATCCACCCAGCGCAGCGGCGCGCCTTGGCTGTCGCGCAGCTTGAGGCGATCGGGCAGGGCGGTCTCGACGGGATCGTCGAGCTTGATCAGCCCGCGGGTCACGGCATCCGCCAGCAGCAGCGCGGTGAAGGTCTTCGTGATCGAGCCGAGCTCGAACAGCGCTTGCTGATCGGGCACCGGACCGCGGGCGCTCGCGCTGCTGAAGGTGGTCGCCCCGTCACGGATGCGCAGGGCTGCGAGCGCGACGCCTTCGTACTTCAAGCGCTCGGCGAGCAGGGCGCCCTCCGGGCCGTCATGCTGAGGGGCGTCGCGGGACGGCGAAGCGGCGGCGCTCGAAGCGGCGTTGGAGGCAGGCTTGCTGGCGGGCGCGGCAGACTGCGCGACCGCGCGCCACGGCGCCGACAGACCGATGGTGGCCAATGCGGCCGAAGCCTGCAGGCCGGCGCGACGAGTGAACTTGGGCATGAGAGGGACTCCCGGGATGCCGGTGCCTTCAGCGTCACTGTCTTGTCGCCGAGGACCGAATGCCTGAGCAGTGTAAGGCGGGGTCAGGAGTTGCCTCCATCCCCCAAGAGGGCCGTCGTCGCCGCCGATTCACACCCCCATCCGGACGAATTTTTATCGCCGCCCTTTGATCCGCCGCAAGGTGATTCCAGATTGAGGCCGACTGATGGGGGAACACGGCCCGATTTCGATTTCGGACTCGATCAGCGGTGGCAGAGTTGTTCTCCATGGCGGGCAGGGGCCCGCTGTTGATCGAGGAACAGACGATGCAGATGAATCCCTATGAGAGCGGCGCCGCCGAGCGCGCCGCGAGGTCCGATCCGGAGCTGATCGCCCGCGTGCAGGCCATCGAGACGGTCCTGCCGACGCTGGCCACGCGTGCGCAGCTGGAGCAGCTTCGCGGAGAAATGAAAGAAGGTTTTGGTGCAGTGCGTACCGAAATGCAGACCATGCGCGCGGATCTGCAGGCCTGCATGGGCGAGATGCGCGTCGACATGCACCGGACCGCCAACAACACGATGAAGTGGTCGATTGGCGTCGCGGTCAGCGGCGTCGGTCTTGTGATCACTGCAATGACGCTCGTCATGCCGCTTGTCGTCAATCACGCGAGGTAAACGATGCAGATGAATCCCTATGAGAGCGGCGCCGCCGAGCGCGCCGCGACGTCCGATCCGGAGCTGATCGCCCGCGTGCAGGCCATTGAAACGGTCTTGCCGACGCTGGCCACGCGCGCTCAACTGGAGCAGCTCCGCGGAGAAATGAAGGAGGGTTTCGGCGAGTTGCGCGCCGAGATGAAGGAGGGTCTCGGCGAGTTGCGCGCCGAGATGAAGGAGGGCTTTGGCTCGATGCGAGCGGAGATGTACAAGGCCATTGGCGACCTACGTGTCGAGACGCAGGCGATGACAATCAATGCCGTGAAGTGGTCGATCGGACTGGCGGTCAGCCTGGCGATGCTGTGCGCCACGCTCGCCGGTGTCGTTGCGCCGTTCGTCTCAGCGCATCTGCACGGGTGAACATCGATATCTGGCTCGCCGTAGTCAAGAGGAGGTCGATCACCCCGACCTCCCCAACGCCTTGCCCAGATGCGCCACGAACTGCCTCACCCGCGCGGTGCCCTGGTACCGCTGCGGGTACACCGCATAGATGTCCGCATCCGGCGTCTCCCAGTCCGGCAAGACCTGGACCAGTCGCCCGCTCGCGAGGTAGCGCGCGATGTCCCATTCCGCGCGCATCAGGATCCCGTGTCCGTCGAGCGCCCAGTTCACCGCGATCTCGCCGTCGTTGGTCGTCAGCGCGCCGCGTGTCTTCACCGCCTCGGTGACCGTCTTGCGGCCGCGTTTCGAAGACAGCCGCCACAGGCCATACGCTTCCTCGCCCTGTCGGATGCCGATGCAGTCGTGCCGCACCAGTTCCGCCGGCGTCTTCGGCGTGCCGTGCGCGCTCAGGTAAGCCGGTGAGGCGCACAGCAGGCGACGGTTCGCCGCGATGCGCCGCGCGATGACCCGCGCGTCCGGCGGCGGGCCGAAGCGGATGCAGACGTCGAAGGCGTCCTCGTTCAGCGGCGGCGGGTTGACCGACAGCTGCAGCTGGACCTGCAGCTTCGGATGCTGCCGGACGAAGCTCGAGATCAGCGGCGCGATGTGCGTCCGTCCGAAACCGAGGGTCGCGTTCACGCGCAGCAGGCCGCTGGCCGTGCCGCCGCTCGCGCTCATCACCTCCTGCAGGTCGTCGATCGACGCGAGGATCCGCCGCGCGTGCTCCAGGTAGAGCTCGCCTTCCTGCGTCAGGCTCATCCGCCGCGTCGTCCGGCTCAGCAGCGCCGTGCCCAGCCGGCTCTCCATCTGTGTCAGGTGCTTGCTGACGGCCGCCGTCGTGATGCCGAGCTCGCGCGCCGCGGCGCTCAGGCTGCCGGCGCTGCACAGCGCGGAGAAGAAGCCCAGGTCGGCCGGCGCGATCGCCGCCGCACTGGAGCCGGTCTTCGTCACCGTCCTGGTCACCGACCTGGTCGCCGTCGTGATCGTTGCCTTCGCGGTTCCAGCGCCGGACGTGGTGTTTGAAGCCATGGAGAAGTCCTGCCGATTGTTGAATCCAGGTTGAAGACGGATTGACTTTAGCCGCGATCCGCAGGGCAGGGGGCTCCTAGAGTCGGGCCAGGCCTTACCTGAGATTCCCCGAGATCTCTCGACCTCACCTGGAGACAACACCCCATGAAGACTTATCGCATCGCCACCATCCCCGGCGACGGCATCGGCAAGGAAGTGATCCCCGCGGGCCGCGAGGTCCTGGAGGCCCTCGCCGCGACCACCGACCGCTTCCGCTTCGAGTTCGAGGACTTCGGCTGGGGCGGCGACTGGTACCGCGCGCACGGCGAGATGATGCCGGCCGACGGCCTCGACGCGCTGCGCGACAAGGACGCTCTCCTGTTTGGCTCCGCCGGCGATCCCGACATCCCCGACCACATCACGCTGTGGGGCCTGCGGCTGAAGATCTGCCAGGGCTTCGACCAGTACGCCAACGTGCGTCCGACCCGCGTGCTGCCCGGCATCGACGCGCCGCTCAAGCGCTGCGGACCGAAGGACCTCGACTGGGTCATCGTGCGCGAGAACTCGGAAGGCGAATACGCCGGCGTCGGCGGCCGCGTCCACCAGGGCCATCCGATCGAGGCGGCCACCGACGTGTCCATCATGACCCGCACCGGCGTCGAGCGGATCATGCGCTACGCGTTCAAGCTGGCGCAGTCGCGGCCCCGCAAGCTGCTGACGGTGATCACCAAGAGCAACGCCCAGCGTCACGCGATGGTGATGTGGGACGAGATCGCCGCGCAGGTCGCGAAGGACTTCCCCGACGTCACCTGGGGCAAGGAACTCGTCGACGCGGCGACCGCCCGCATGGTCAACAAGCCGGCGACGCTGGACACCATCGTCGCGACCAACCTGCACGCGGACATCCTCAGCGACCTGGCGGCCGCGCTCGCCGGCAGCCTGGGCATCGCGCCGACCGGCAACATCGATCCGGAGCGGCGCTATCCGTCGATGTTCGAGCCGATCCATGGCTCGGCCTTCGACATCATGGGCAAGGGCCTGGCGAATCCGGTCGGGACCTTCTGGTCCGCGGTGATGCTGCTGGAGCACCTCGGCGAGGACGATGCCGCCCGGCGCCTGATGCGCGCGATCGAGGCCGTGACGGCGAACCCGTCGCTGCACACCGGCGACCTCGGCGGCCAGGCGAAAACGACCGACGTCACCGCCGCCGTGATCGCCGCCCTGCGCCAGCCCAGCTGACCCTTCCACTCGAATGGCCGTCAGAGCCATCGCCCTGGAGACAAACCATGAGTCAAGTTCCGACCACCTTCCGCCGCCGGCTACTGATCGCCGCCTCGGCGATCGCCGCGACCACCGCAGCCCTCGGCTTCGCCTCTCCCGCCTTCGCCCAACCCTGGCCCGCCAAGCCGATCACGCTGATCGTCCCGTTCCCCGCTGGCGGCACCACCGACGTGCTGGCGCGCGCGCTGGCGGAGAAGCTCCAGCAGAGCCTGGGCCAGCCGGTGATCGTCGAGAGCCGGCCCGGCGCCGGCGCGACGCTGGGCGCGGACTACGTCGCCAAGGCCAGACCCGACGGCTACACGCTGCTGATCGGCGCGGTCCACCACACGATCGCGAGCAGCGTCTACAAGAAGCTGCCCTACGACTTCCAGAAGGACTTCGTTCCCATCACCAGCATCGCGCTGGTCCCCAACGTGCTGGTCGTCAACGCCAGCCAGACCTCGGCGAAGACGGTGCAGGAACTGGTCGCGCAGCTCAAGGCCAAGCCCGGCGAATGGACCTATGGCTCCAACGGCAACGGCACCGCGCAGCACCTGATCGGTACGCAGTTCCAGAACCTCACCGGCACGACGATGCTGCACGTGCCCTACAAGGGCAGCGGGCCGCTGGCCACGGACCTGCTCGGCGGGCAGATCCAGATGTCCTTCGACACCGTCACGCCGGTGCTGCCGCACATCAAGGCCGGCAAGCTGCGCGCGCTGGCGGTGACGACGGCCCGGCGCTCCAGCGCGCTGCCCGACGTGCCCACGCTCGACGAGGCCGGCCTGAAGGGTTTCGACATCGGCACCTGGTTCGGCGTGCTGGCCCCGGCGGCCACGCCCAAGGACATCGTCGCGAAGCTGAACACCGAAATGGTCAAGGTGCTGCAGGCGCCCGAGTTCCGCAAGCGCATGGAGGAGATTGGCGCCGAGACCACCGGCGGCACCAGCGAGCAACTGGCGTCGCAGATCCGCAATGAGACGGCCAAGTTCGCCAAGCTGGTGAAGGAGGCGAACGTGCAGATTGAATGAGTGCGCCGGCGGCGTCGCTTCGACGGCCGAACGTTTTCGGTTGGTAGTCGACTGACACCAACCTCCATCCTCCGTTCTGCCATGCTCGATTCCTCGGAAGCCGACGCGCTTTTCGCGCGACTCCTCGCTGCCCTGTCGCGGCGTACCGCCTCGCCGCTGGAGGCCCCGGACGGGTTGCTGGTGCTGCTGGACGGCACCGATACCGTCCAGCTCGTCGTCGAGCTGTCGATGGCCGGGGATCACGTGTTCCTCGTCGCGCGGATCCTGCCCATCCCTCAACAGGATGCCGGCGGGACGCTCGCACTTCGCCTGTTGCGCCTCAATGCCGATCGGCCTGCGCTCGGGGGCGCGGTGATCGCGGTCGACGGCCTGCGGCGTCAGTTCGTGCTGATCCAGCAACTCCCGCTCGATCTGGAACCGGAGGCGTTCGTCGATGGCGTCGAAGCCGTGCTCGACCTGGCCGCCGCGGTGCGGGCCGATGTCGCGGGCGATGTCAGGCCGCCTCGCGGCACCGCGGCGCTGTTCCTGCGGACCGGGAGAGCCGCATGAGAATCGATGCCAGACCTGTATCGCTGACGTTCGATCCCGTCGACCATCCACCGGCGGCGCCTGCCGCGCCGACAGCGCACCCACCGCTGTCGCGTCTGAGCGGCCTTCGCCAGGCGAAGGCGGAATCCGGGACGCGCGCCCGGCTCATGCGCAGCGATGCGTTCCGACGCGCCACGCCGCCGCCCCGGCACGTGGCCGCCGCGGCGACGCCGGACTTGGCGCGTGGCGGGCCGCTGTCATCGCTGCGCCCCCAGCCGCAGACGACGTCCGGGTTTTATGAGATACGCGCCATGCCCACCGATCTCCCGTCGCTGGAGCGGCTGAGCTGCAACGCGGCCCTGGCCCGATTCCCCTACGAGCGGGATGACGCGCAACTGCCGCCGGGGTGGTCGCCGTGCGAGGCATTGGCGGTGAAGCTCCGCACCGCGCTCGGCCTCCGGTCGTCCGGTGTCGAGCACGCCGACGGCACCCTCGTCGATCGCGGTACCGGACTGACCGCCGTCGTGCTGCAGCACCCGGAAACGCGCGAGGTGGTCCTGTCCTTCGGCGGCACGACGGCAGGCAAGAAGACCGGCGAGACGGTGCTCGAGCGATCCCGGCCGGGCCAGAACTTCAGCTCGACGATGGCGCAGTGGGGGGCCAATCTCAAGGCCGGAGCGGGTCATCTGCCCGAGAGCTATCGGCAGGCCGCCGATCTCCTGCTGGAGACGCAGAACCATCTGCAGCAGCCATCGGAGCTCAAGGGCTTTGCCGTCCGGGCGGTGGGGCATTCCAAGGGCGCCAACGAAGCGATCTTTGCGAGCCTGCGGGCGCACAACCCGGTGCCCGTCACGGCGTTCTGCCCGCCCCATCTGAGCGATGGCCTGGTCCATCGCCTGCCGCCCCGGAACCTGGCGCGTGCCACGGAACTGGTCGAGAGCTTCTCGCCGCGCGGGGACGTTGTCTCGGCGTTGCGCAGCCTGCTGCCGAACGTGCACGGCCTCGGTATCGGGCACCATTTCAACGGCATTCCGGGCAAGGGCATGACCCACGTGCACGACCGGTTCGACGAGCACGTGACGCACTACTGCGACGCAACGCGCACGTCCCGGAGTCACGGATGATCGTGCAATAACGTGTATTAACGTGCACAATCGCGTCTCGCTTCCAGGGACGCCATGTCGCTCGCCGATCTTCCCCACGCCCGTCGCCACGTCATCGCGGACCGGCTCTCCGCCGGCCATGCCGTGGTCGCGGCCGACCTGGCCGCCGAATTCAACCTGTCCGAGGACGCCATCCGGCGCGACCTCCGTGCGCTGGCCGCGGACGGCCTGTGCCGGCGCGTCTACGGCGGCGCCGTGCCGATCGCGGCCAACGACCGGCCGCTCGCCGCGCGGATGAAGGAGGCCCCGGTCCGCAAGTCCGCGCTGGCGCGGGCCGGCGCGGCCACGGTCCGGCCGGGCGAGCTGGTGTTCCTCGACACCGGCAGCACCAACCTCGCGCTGGTCGATGTCCTGCCGGAGGACGCGGACCTCACCGTCGCCACCAACGCGGTCGACGTCGCCGCCGCCGTGCTGCGACGCCAGGACCTGCGTCTGCTGATGATCGGCGGCGAGGTCGACCCGCACCTGGGCGGCTGCGTCGACGCGGCCGCGGTGGACAGCCTCTCGCGGCTGCGCATCGACCGCGGTTTCGTCGGTGTCTGCGCGCTGTCGATGAGCGACGGCATCCTCACGACCCATTTCCGCGAGGCCGCCTTCAAGCGCACCCTGATCGAGCGCAGCCGCCATGTCGTGGGACTCGTCACCAGCGACAAGCTGCAGGCGACGGCCGCCCATCGCGTCGCCGCGCTGGAGGCGCTGCACACCATCGTCATCGAGCGCGACGTCGGCGCGAGCGTCATGAAGGCGCTGCGCAAGAGCGGGGCCGAGGTCCTCCCGGTGGACCCGGCGGGATGAGCGCCTTGGACGACGGCTGGTCCTTCCTGGAGCCCGCCACGGATCGGCCCGAGGCGCGCCTGGCCGTGCGCCTGGCCTTCATCGTGGCCGGCGGCGGGATCACCTGCGTCGCGGCGCTGATGCCGAGCCTGGCGCATCGGATCGGACTCGATCTGTGGGATCTGGCCATGGCCGCGCTCGCGCTGCTGGCGGGTGCGTGGATCGGCACCCGGACCGTCACCCGGACCGTCACCCGGACGCGTGCCGGCAGGGGCGGCCGGACGCCGGATCAACGGCCGCCATGGCTGGGCGCGCGCCGCCTGGTGCTGATCGGCGGCCTGGGCTCCTCATCGATGTTGCCCGTGCTCGCGCTGGCGGGATCACCGGGGCTGCTGGCCGCGGCCCTGTTCGCCTTCGGCCTGTGCGCCGGCGTGCTGGAGGTCGCCATGCATGCCACGGCCGACGAGGTCGCGCGCTCGACCCGGCAGCGGCGGCGACCCGGACTCCGGACGATCTACGGCGTCGCGGGCGCGGGTGGCGCGCTCGTGACGACGCTGCTGCTGGCCGTCGGCTTCGAGCCGCCGCTGGCGGCCGCGCTGGTCGCCGCGCCGATGGCGATCGCCACCGTGGTGGCCTGGCCCTATGTGCTGGAGGCGCCGACGCGGCGGCGCTGACCACGGGATTCGAGGGCATGGCGGCGGTGTTTAGCGGGGCGCCCTAAACACTTGGGAAACTCGCGGGACTTTGTTGACCCCTGAAAAGGGCACTTCAAGAATCGTCCCCACCCATGAGCAGCACCACCATCCGCGATATCGCCAAGGCGTCCGGCCTGTCCATCGGCACCGTGTCGCGCGGCTTGCGCAACCAGTCCGGGCTGTCGGAAGAGACGCGCCAGGTCGTCCGCGACACCGCCGTGCGCCTGGGCTACGACTTCGCGCAACTGCGCAAGAACAGGATCCGGCGCATCGGCTTCCTGCTGCACAGCCAGCACAACACGCTGGCGTCGAGCCCGTTCTTCTCCGCCGTGCTGCACGGCGCCGAGCAGGTCTGCCGGCGCGAGGGCCTCTCGCTGTCCTTCATCGTCGCCGGCCCCGGCCAGCCCGTCCTGGAACAGACGCGCGGCCATCAGCTCGACGCCTTCCTGTGCGTCGGCTACTTCGAGCCCGAGGTCCTCGACACCCTCAAGCGCAGCGGCAAGCCGACGGTGCTCGTGGACATGCACCGGCGCGGGATGACCTCGGTCAACCCGGACCACCAGCACGGCAGCTTCCTCGCGACCAGCCACCTGCTGCGCAGCGGACGGCGGACGATCGCGCTGATCTCGGGATCGCCGGCGCATTACAGCCTGGAGCAGCGCGCCCGCGGCTACCGGCGCGCGCTGTTCGAGGCGCAGGTGCAGGCCGACCCGGACCTGGAGGTCATCGCGCCGCAGCTCGGCGACGGCGAGGCCGGCGTGATCGAGGCGATGCGCGTGCTGCTCGACCGCCGCAAGCGGCCCGACGCGGTCGTCTGCTTCAACGACAGCGCGGCGCTGATCGCCATGCGGCAGTGCCTCAACCTGGGCCTGCGCATCCCCGAGGACATTGCCGTGGTCGGCTTCGACGACATCGGCGGGGCCTCCGTCGCCCATCCGCCGCTCAGCACGGTGCGTGTCGACAAGGAGTCGCTCGGCGCCAAGGGCGTGGAGCTGCTGCTGGGCACGCCGGCGGACGAGCCCCTTGAACTGACCCTGCCCGTGGCGCTGGTCGTGCGCGACAGCACCAGCAGCAACGACTGACCCCCATCACCCTCCGCATGACCGACACGACCTCTCCCGCGACCAGCGACCTGCCCGATTTCCGATCCCGCGACGTGCTGCTGTCCCACGCGCGGCACACGATGGACTTCTACCACCCGCGCGGCATCGACCCGAGCGGCGGCTTCTTCCACTTCTTCAAGGACGACGGCACCGTCTACGACGCGCATCAGCGGCACCTGGTGAGCAGCACGCGCTTCGTGTTCACGTACGCGATGGCCTACCGGCGCTTCGGCGATGCGGCTTACCTGGACGGCGTGCGCCATGGCGTGCGTTTCCTGCGCGAGGCGCATTTCGACGACGCGCTGCGCGGCTACGCCTGGCGGCTCGACTGGCGCGACGGCCAGGCCCGGGTGCTGGATGCGACGCGCCACGCCTACGGACTGGCCTTCGTGCTGCTGGCCTACGCGCATGCGGCCATGGCCGGGGTGGACGAGGCCCGGCCGTGGATCGCCGAGACCTTCGCGCTGATGGAGGATCGCTTCTGGGACGAGGCCGCCGGCCTCTACGCCGACGAGGCGAGTCCGCAGTGGCACGTGCTGTCGCCGTACCGCGGCCAGAACGCCAACATGCATGCCTGCGAGGCGCTGCTGGCCGCCTTCGACGCGACGGGCGAACGACGCTACCTCGCGCGCGCCGCGCTGCTGGCGCAGCACATCACGCGCCGCCAGGCCGAGCGCTGCGGCGGTCTGGTCTGGGAACACTACGACGCGCACTGGCAGCCGGACTGGCTCTACAACCGCGACGACCCGGCCAATCTCTTCCGCCCGTGGGGCTACCAGCCGGGCCACTTCACCGAGTGGACCAAGCTGCTGCTGCAGCTCGAGGCGCGCGGCGAGTTCATCGACCAGGACCTGGGCTGGGTGCTGCCGACGGCGACGAAGCTGTTCCTGGTGGCGGTGCGGCGCGGCTGGGACGCCGAGCACGGCGGGCTGTGCTACTCGCTGGCGCCGGACCTGAGCATCTGCGACCCGGACAAGTACTTCTGGGTGCAGGCCGAGAGCGCCGCCGCCGCGGCCCGCCTGGCCGCGCGCACCGGCGACAACGTCTACTGGGACTGGTACCGGCGCCTGTGGGCCTACAGCTGGACGCACTTCGTCGACCATGCGCACGGCGCGTGGTACCGCCTCCTCGACGGCGAGAACCGGAAGTACAGCGACGAGAAGAGCCCGGCGGGCAAGGTCGATTACCACACGATGGGCGCGTGCTACGACATCGTCGACGTGTTGGACGGCGTCGGTACGCGGGGTGTGGATCAGGGAGCGCGCCATGCATGACGCGGCGTCCCGATCAGGCCCGGGCCCGATGTCCGACCCAATGCCCGGCGCGATGTCCGACGCTCCCGAGCTCCTGTGCCTCGGCGAGGCGTTGACCGACATGCTGCAGCAGGCGCCCGATCAATGGATCAGCCGCGTCGGCGGCTCGACCTGGAACGTGGCGCGCGCGCTGGCGTCGCTGGGCGCGCGCACGGCCTTCGCCGGCGCGGTGAGCCGCGACCTGTTCGGCGATGAACTGGTGCGGGCCAGCGCGGCCGTCGGCCTGGACACACGGCTGATGCAGCAGGTCGACCGCGCGCCGCTGCTGGCGATCGTCGAGCAGGGCGAGCCGCCGCGCTACTTCTTCGTCGGCGGCGACAGTGCCGACCTGCATTTCGATCTCGACGCGCTGCCGGCGGGCTGGGACGGCGCGGCGCGCCGTGCGCACTTCGGCGGCATCAGCCTGGCGCGGGAGCCGCTGGCCTCGCGGCTCGTCGCGCTGGCCGAGCGCCTGAAGGGGCAGGGCGTGTCCATCAGCTACGACCCCAACTTCCGCAATCTGATGGCGCACGGCTACGAGCCGACGCTGCGCCGCATGTGCGCGCTGGCCGATGTGATCAAGGTGTCCGACGACGACCTGCGCGGCCTGTTCCCGGGCCTTGAGCTTGACGAGGCAATGACGCGACTGCGCGCCTTCAATCCGGACGCGCTCTACCTGCTGACGCGCGGCGGCGGCGTGGCTTACCTGTCGCGCGGCGATGCGGCCTGCATGGCACGAGCGCCCGCGGTCACCGTGGCCGACACCGTCGGCGCGGGCGACGCCGCGGTCGCGGGGCTCCTGCACAGCCTGCACCGACATCCCGAGCGCGCCCTGCGCGCGCATCTGCATGCGGCGCTCGCGGCGGGGTCCGCCGCCTGCCTGCAGCGCGGCGCCACGCCGCCGCAAGCGGGCACCGTCCAGCGCCTGTTCGAGCAACTGCAAGCGGAAGGGGTGACCTGACCTTCCGTTCCCTCCGATCAACTCCGCCGATCGACCCATCGATCGGCCCCATCGATCAACGACAACCACTCCGTTCCCGGAGACAAGAGGAGACAACGATGAAGACGTCGATGAAGAAGACAGCGACGACCACCACGACCACGACGACGAGCGCGCCGTGGACGCGCCGCGCCCTGCTGGCCACGGCCGCGATGGCGACGATGGCGGTCGCGGCCGGACCGGCGCGCGCCGGCGATCTCGAAGTCCTGCACTGGTGGACCAGCGGCGGCGAGGCCAAGGCCATCTCCGGCCTGAAGGACCAGCTGCAGGCCAAGGGCCACAAGTGGAAGGACTTCGCCGTGGCCGGCGGCGCCGGCGACGCGGCGATGACGGTGCTGAAGTCCCGCGCCATCTCGGGCAACGCCCCCACGGCCGCGCAGATCAAGGGACCGCTGCTGCAGGACTGGGCCGCGGAGGGCATGCTCGCCAACATCGACGACGTCGCCAAGGCCGAACACTGGGACGACCTGCTGCTGCCGGTGATCAGCAACATCGTCAAGTACAAGGGCCACTACATCGCGGTGCCGGTCAACGTGCACCGGGTCAACTGGCTCTGGATCAACCCCGAGGTGATGCGCAAGGCCGGCGTCAAGCCGCCGACGACCTGGGACGAGTTCTTTGTCGCCGCCGACGCGCTGAAGAAGGCCGGCGTCACGCCGCTGGCGCACGGCGGCCAGTCGTGGCAGGACTTCACCACCTTCGAGACCGTGGTGCTGGGCACCGGCGGACCGGAGTTCTACCGCAAGGCGCTGATCCAGCTCGACCCCGCGAGCCTGAAGAGCCCGACGATGGAGAAATCGCTGACGACCTTCCGCCGGCTGAAAGCCTATACCGACCGCAACGCACCGGGCCGCGACTGGAACCTCGCCACCGCGATGGTCATGAAGGGCGAGGCCGCCATGCAGATCATGGGCGACTGGGCCAAGGGCGAATTCCTGGCGGCCGGCAAGACCGCGGGCAAGGACTTCCTGTGCGTGCCCGCGCCCGGCACGGCCAAGTCCTATACCTTCAACGTCGACTCGTTCGCGATGTTCAAGGTCAAGGGCGACGCCAACCAGCAGGCACAGCGCGACATGGCCTCGGCCATCCTGTCGCCGGCGGTGCAGGAATCCTTCAACCTCGAGAAGGGCTCGATCCCGGTGCGCAAGGGCGTGAGCCTCGCCAAGTACGACGATTGCGCCAAGGCGTCCGCCGCGGACTTCGCCGAAGCGGGCAAGGCCAATACGCTGCTGCCCTCCATCGCCCATGGCATGGCAGTCCGGCCAGCGGCGGAAGGCGCCATCAAGGACGTGGTCAGCCAGTTCTGGAACAGCGAGTCCGTCACGACGGCGCAGGCGATGGATCGGTTGGTGTCGGCGGCGAAGACGCGGTGAGGCGGGGGGAGGGAGAGCCCGCGACTCCGGAGGGGCGAGCGCGGGCACTCCACGGGGCATGGGGCACCCCTCCAGGGACCCCAAGCCCCATTCCGGCCCCACCGGCGTTCGCTGACTTCGGGCCTGGGGAGTGCGGGGTTCTTGCGTGAGGGCTTCGGGGGCGAGGCGTTCGCTTCGCTTTCGAGGCGGCCTCCTGGGGATGGTGGTCGAGACTTGGTCCTCCATCCTGCGGAGGCTCCATGGACGAGGTGCTCATCGATACGGTTCGGCCGCACGACCGCGCGGACGTGGACCGCTGGCTGTGGGACGGCTATCGGCGCATCGACACGATGCCCGATTCGCCGCAACGCCGTCGCGCGCACATGACCCACGTGCTGGACTGCCAGCATCGCGTGCTCGCCTTGATGCCCAAGGACGACGCGGCCACGCCGACCGAAGAGCGCGCCCGTCAACTCGCGTTGATGTCCTACGGCACCGAGCGCTGGCTGGCGCTGCTCGCGCAGGTGCGGCTGCGTCATCGCGACCGCGTCGCGCGTCGCGAGTACGCGGCCGAGCACGCCGGCGATCCACCGTTCCGCGATGCCGACCACGGTGTCGTGCATGTCGCCGAGGTGCTCGATCGCGCGGACGCGTTCGCCGACGTCGAGCCCTACATCGATGCACGCATCGGTCGGCGCGCTCGTGCCGCGCATGCGCTGCGCTTGCTGGCGCCGCGTCGCATCGAGGCCGAGGACCTGCGGTCGCCGCAGGAGGCCGCGCTCATCGGCCAGCGCGGGCTTTTCGCGCGTCACGACATCGCGGCCGGCACCTGCCTCGGCGTCTATGGCGGCCAGCTGCTCGACGAGGTCGATCTGTTCCTGCTCGACGACGACCGCTATCTGATGTCGGCCTCCGACCCCGTCGGCCGTGTGGCCGTGAACGGCGAGAACCTGCTCTCGCTGATGAACACGCTGTTCCTCTTCGACGCCGAGGGTCGGCCCGACGGTCATCCGCCCGCCGGCTACAACGTGCGCGGCGAGTCCTTCCCCGTGCGCCTGCGCCATGGCTGGACCGCGCGCATCCACGCGTTCCGCGCGTCGGAAGACATTCCCGCGGGCCGTGAGTTGCGCTGGAACTACGACCTTGGAGGTAGTCGCTGACATGACCAAAGTTGCACCACGCGCGCGCACGCGGTCCCGCAGATGCCCCATGAACACGCGCATCGCGGCCGTTCTGCGGGGTAGCGCTCTGACATCCTGCTGACAGCTGTGCGGGATTCCGCACGTCTTTCGGGGCCTCGATCGTCATGCCGCCGAGGTGCGCACGACAGTCAACGCTGTCAAGGCCTGACCCCCTTCGGGAACGTCCCGAGTTCCCTGGACGTTGTCATGACGCACCCTTAAACTCGCGCCCACTTTCGTGATCCCTTCCTCGCCCGATGCGAGGACATCGGGGATGCGATGGCGTACGGCGTGCAGGGTCCTGCCGCCGGTGACAGCCATGAAGGGCAAGCTGAAGTGACGAGTCGTTTTCGCTTCGAAGGGTTCGTGCTTGACATGGCCTCGCGCGTCCTCCTGTCGGAGGGCGTGCCCGTGCCGCTCAGCGGCCGGCAGCTGGATCTGCTCGGCGTGCTGGTCGCGCATCGCGGCGAGGTGGTCTCCAAGAACGAACTGTTGAATCGGGTCTGGCCCGGACAGGCCGTGGAAGAGAACAACGCGGCCGTCCACGTGTCGGCGTTGCGCCGCGCGCTGGGCCGCGAAGCCATCGCCACGGTGGCCGGGCAGGGCTATCGATTCGCGTGGCCGTTGCGGCAGGACGAGGACACGTCCCACGAGTCGACCGACCGGCCGGTCGATCCCCCATCACCCATCGTCCGTCCGCGGGCCTTGCCATCGGCGCCGGTGGCGATGCATGGCCGTGGCGCCGATCTGCAGGCGCTGTTGAGCCGGCTGGTGCGGCATCGCCTGGTGACCGTGGTCGGGGCGCCCGGTGTCGGCAAGTCGACGCTCGCGCTGGCCTGCGCGCATGAACGCCGCCAGGCGGCCCGCGACGGCGCCGTGTGGGTGGATCTGCTGCACGGCGACGATCCTTCCGACCCATTGCCGATCGTGGCGGCGGCGCTCGGGCTGGACCCGGGCACCGATCTGCAGACGCTGCTGGCGCTGTTGCGGCCGATGTCGCTGCTGCTGGTGCTCGACAACGCCGAGATCGCCGGCGCGCGCGCGGCGACCTTCTGCCACGCGGTGCTCGAGAACACCGAGGACGTGGCGTTGATGGTGACCAGCCGCAAGGTGCTGCGCGTGCCGGGCGAGCGTGTGCTGCGCACGCCGCCGCTGTCGGTGCCGCCGCCCGGCGCGGGCGTGGACGAATCGCTGATGCACGGCAGCGTCGCCTTGTTCGTCGATCAGGTGCGGGCGCAGGGGCAGCCGTTCGCGCTCGGTGCGCACAACGTGGCCCAGGTGACGGCGCTGTGCCGTCGGCTGGACGGCATTCCGCTGGCGTTGCAGCTGGCGGCCGGCCGGCTCGCGATGTTCGGCATCGATCAACTCTGCGAGCGGCTCAGCGACCGGTACCGGCTGCTGACGCGCGGCACGCAGGCGGGGCCGCGCCGCCATCAGTCGCTGCGCGCCTGCATGGACGCCAGCCTCGCGCTGCTGGATGACGTCGAGCAGCTCGTGCTGCGGCGGCTGGAGCCGTTCGAGGGCGGCTTCACGCTGGAGATGGCGACGGCCGCGTTGTCGGACCGGCAGCTCGATGCGTGGACGGTGGCGGAGGCGCTCGAGGGACTCGTGGACCATTCGCTGGTCCAGGTCGACGCGGAGGATCGGCCGCGGTACCGGCTCTTCGACGGCATCCGCGCCTACGGGCTGCTGCTGCTGGAGGAGACCGGCGAGGTCGACATCGCGCGCCGCCAGCATGCGCGCGCGATGAGCCAGCTGTTCGACCGCGCGGAGCGGGCGCTGCAGATGATGCCGGACGCGCGCTGGATCGCGGAGTTCTCGCCCGAGCTCGGCAATGTGCGCGCCGCGCTCGACTGGTGTCTGGAACATGAGCCGGTGCGGGGGCTCGGTCTGCTGGCGCATTCGCGCTCGCTGTTCGAGTTGCTGTCGCTGGCGTCGGAGACGGCGTGGCGGCATGCCGCCTATGAGGCCGAGTTGCCGAACGAACTGCCGCCGGCGGTGTTGGCGCGTTATTGCATCGACCACGCGGGCCTGCTCGCGCCGCACGATCCGAAGCGCGCGGCGATCTGGTACCGGCGCGGCGTGACGGTGTCGCGCACGGCGGACGATCCCGCGCTGCGCTATCTGGCCTTGTGCCGGCAGGTCGTGGAGGACCAGGAACTGAGCCAGGCCGCGATGCGTTACGCGATGGGCGAACTCGTCGCGCTGGCCGGTCGCTGCGAGGGCGCGCATGCGGCGCGCCTGAAGCTGTGGGGACTGGCGGCGCGGGCGCATGTGTGGCGCGTCGAAGGTCAGGCGGCCGAGGCTGACGAGGCGATCTGCGCGTCGCTGCAACTGGCGCAGGAGATCGGCGCGTCGCGATGGGTGCTGGACGACTTGCAGCGGCTCATGAGCCTGCAGGTCGGGCATGGCGAGCCGTTGCGTTCCGCGGCGCTGGTGCGCCAGTGGGAAGACGGCGCCAGCCGCGCGAGCGGCATCAACACGGCCAACGGCGCGTTCCTGCAGCGTGTGCTGGGCTGCCTGGCGGCCGTGCTGCTGGCCGAAGGGCGCGTCGAGGAGGCGCGCCACGTGCTGACCGGCATCGTCTCGCCGAAGACGCCGCGCGGAGCGGTCCGCGAGGCCTATCGCGATGGTCGGATCGAGGGCGCGAACCTCGGTCCTGGCCACGATCCGGGCCAGGCGGAGCATGCCAGCGAGCTTCATGGCGACAGCCAGAGCGAGGCGTTCGACCGTCTGCTGCCGGTCTTCGCCTGGCTGGCGTTCGAGGAAGGGCGCGATCAGGACGCGGCGCGACTGACGGGGTATGCGGGCCAGGCCTATTCGCCGATCCGCGCGGATCCCTTGCCGCCGTGGGGCCGCCTGATTCAACGGATGCGGACGCGGCTGGACGGCTTCTCGATGGCGCGGCTGCAGGAGGAGGGCAATCGCTGGGACGAACCGCGCGCGATGCTCGCCGCGCTGGCGCGGACGGCGGGCGTCGCGACTTCCTGCGGTGACTGAGGCGCCCGAGGCGATCGAAGCGATCGAGGCAACTAGAGCGACCGAAGCGACTCAAGCGACTTCAGCGACCGAAGAGACGAAGAACGAAGCTCAGGCGACTGAAGCGCGGGCGCTCAGGCACTGAGGGCGAAGCGGCTCGCGTCCGCGCGAAGTGGTCGCGCGGGGACCATGCCCGCACCGGCCCGGGCGTCACGGTTGGGTCATGCGGGCTGTCGAGAGTGGCAGCTGCTCATTGCAGGACCGCTCCCATGACGATCACCACGCCGCCCGCCGGCTTGCCCGCATCGACGATCCATACCGGCGACATCCCGCTCGACCGCCTCGATCGCGCGCCGACCCCCACGACGCCGGCATCGCCCGGATCGCCGGCGTCGCCCAGAGGCGGGGCCCAACCGCCCCGTCGGATGTCGTCCGAGCTCGGCGGTCTGAACGCACGGCGCAACTCCGACGCCGGCCCGTCCCGCAGTGGGGACGCTTCGCTCGCGCCGCGCCTGTCGCTGGAGCAAGTGCGCCGTCCAGTCCGACCGCTCGGCGACCCCACACCACCGTCGCCGGTGGCGCTGACGCGCGCGTCGTCCGCAACGTCCACGACATCCTCCGCATCGGGCACCTTGCGGACGGGCGGTGTCGGTCTTGACGCCCAGCATCCCGAGCACGAAGTGCCTGTGCATGAGGCGCCCGTGCACGAAGCGCCTGTGCACGAAGCGCCCGTGCACGAAGCGCCTGTGCATGAAGCGCCTGTGCACGAAGCGCCTGTGCATGAAGCGCCTGTGCACGAAGTGCCGGAGCCCCCCCACGCGCCTGCGCATGCGGCACCTGATGGCCACGCGCCGCGAGAGGCCGGCGCGCTGTCGTTCTTCCTGATGCAGAACGTGCGTCACGCGCTGCCGGTGGCGGGCGTGCGCACGGTGGTGCAGGGCGTCATCGCACCCGAACTCGCGCGGGCGGTGGTGTCCCATCCGACTGCCGCGGTGGCGGCGCAGACCGCCCTGACGGCCTACTCGCTGGGTCGCCGCATCGTGTCGCAGATCCACAGCGAAAGCAGCGCGCAGGTCGCCGACCAGGCCTTCGCCGGGGACTCGACGCAGCGCAACGGCAGCGTGCCGCGTCGCATCTGGCAGGGGATCCAGTCCGCCGGGATCGCCGGCGGCGACTTCGCCGCGCTGGCGCTGACGATCGCCTCGCGCAGCAATCCCGCGCTGGCGGGCGCGGCGCAGGCGGCGGCCGCCATCCAGGTCATCGCGCATCTGCAGGCGCAATGCCGCGAGGCGCTGCGTCCCGCGATCAACACGGTGCATGTCGGCAACGGCGACCCCAACGTCACGCAGCCGCCCGAGGGGCGGAACCTGCGTCCCGCCGATGTCACCTGGACGATGCGCGGCACCTTCGGCGCCGCCGCGGCGGTCATCGACATGGGCACGCAGCTGCTGATGCAGCGCACGCTCGGCGGCCAGCCCGCGTGGCAGGCCGCGCGCGGCCTGGCCGTCGGCGCGGGCGCCATCGCGGGCGTGGGCAACATGCTGACCTCGTCGGTCGAGGACCATCTGGTCGATACCGCGTCCGCGCTTCGCATGCGTGAGACGACCCGGCACGGCCGGGGTAGCGAGACGCACGTGCGTCACATCCACATCGATCTACGCAATCCGTTCACTCGCAACGAACTCGGTCGGCAAGCCGAACGCGCCGACACGCGCATCTTCAACACGATGGTGCCGGGACTGATCGCGCTGGGCGTGGTGCAGGCCTTGCAGTCGACGCTGAGCCAGCCCGGCGTCAGCGCCAACGAGCGTCAGGCCGCGCAGGCCGGGGTGCATGCGGCGGTCGCGGGGCTGGTGGGCGGCACGCTGCTCGCGCTGACCGTCGCGTCGTATCAGCTCAACGACACGGTACGCAGCCGCAATGCCGCGCAGCGGGCCGCAGCGCAGCGCGCGCAACCCTGATCGCTTGCCCGCTGGATCCTTCTTACTCCCTCTCCCGCTTGCGGGAGCGGGCAGGGGTGAGGGCCAGCGGCCGCGGCAGGACCGCGGTCGGTCTTCCTCTCACACGTCGAGTCGGTACCCGACGCCGTACACCGTCTGGATGCGCGGCACCGGCGTGCCGTCCAGCGTGCGCGACCGCGACCGCGGGCCGCCGGGATTCAGCTTGAGCCGCAGCTTGTAGACGTGCTGCTCCAGCGTGCGCTTGCCGATGTCGCTGGAGCGGCCCCAGATCTCGGTCGACAGCGTGTGCGTGCTGACCACGCGGCCGAGGTTCTCGAACAGCGTCCAGGCCAGCGCGAACTCGCGTGCCGTCAGGCTCACCTCGCGCGCGCCGGTGGACAGGCTCTGCGTCGACGCATGCAGTGCATACGGCCCGGCGCGCAGCGAGCTCGCGCGCACGCCGTCCGTGCGCGTCTGGATGCGGGCGCGCAGCCGATGGATCAGCGGACCCGCGCCGTCGGAAATGACGGCGTAGTCATCCGCGCCGCGCTGCAGCGCGCGCGAGATGCCCACCGAATCGCCCAGCCCGAGCACGACGATGGGCACGCTGCGTCCGGCGTGCAGGCGCAACGCGGCCAGCCAGCTGTCGATGTGGGCGTCGTGGTCTTCCAGCAGCACCGCGTCGGCGCCGGGCGTTCGCAGCGCCGAGATCAACGGGCTCAGGTGCGTGTGGGGGGTGGGGTCGTAGCCGGCCTCGCGCAGCGCAGCGGCGGCGAAGTGTTCCAGCGAGCGGGAAGGGCAGAGGGTGGCGACTTTCACGTGGACCTTGAAAACCGGATGACCACCGCACTGTCGCCAACGCCAGCGCTTCATGTCCTTTACGGAACATTCATTTTCATTTATGCCCCCTCGTTCAGGGGGTGAAAGCGGTTTCAGGCACGCCAACCAACGTGGTGATCCGGCGCACGTAATCCTCGGTCTCGGGGAAGGGCGGCACGCGCTGGCCGAAGCGTTCGACCGCGCCTTCTCCGGCGTTGTAGGCCGCCAGGATCAGGTCGACGCGACCGTCGTAGCGGTCGTGCAGCGCGCGCAGATGACGCACGCCGATGTCCACGTTCACG
Source organism: Mitsuaria sp. MSU3D (assembly GCF_056867975.1). NCBI lineage: Bacteria > Pseudomonadati > Pseudomonadota > Betaproteobacteria > Burkholderiales > Sphaerotilaceae > Roseateles > Mitsuaria sp. MSU3D. Next base: position 1,538,467 of record NZ_CP200314.1, read on the forward strand.
CGCGGATCGAGCAGGTCGGCGCGGGAGTACACGCCATACCTCGCGGCGGTCGCCGGCATCAGCTGCATCAGCCCCATCGCGCCCTTGGGTGAGCGGGCATCGGCGCGATAACGCGACTCGACGAAGATCAACGCCGACACCAGCGCGGGGTTGAGGCGATGACGATCGCTGGCGGCGCGGACCAGCGATGCCATCTCCGCGGGCATCGGCCGTGCGGCGTCGCGCAGGAAGGACGCCATGTCCGTCGACGCGCCGCCAGACCCCGGGAGTCCTTGGGGCCCTTGAATCAGCCGGGCGGAAAAGCCGACCCATGGCGGACTGTCGTCCGAGGCGCCAGGGCGCAGCGGTGCCACGGCGACGCGCACGAGCGTGCAGTCGTCGGCGAGGCCGGGATGGCGTTCGCGCGGATCCTCGATGAACAGGCGCGTGCTGCCGTCGATGAGCGTGCAGCGGAAGCGGGTCACCTGCTCGACGGGTCGATCGTTCGCGGCGCTGAAGCTGGCGGCGCTGGCCACGCTGGTCGCGCCGATGCCTTGCGCCATCGTGTCCGCCGCGTGCATGACGACGGTCATCACGACGACGTGGCGGAAGAAGAAGACGAACGAACGGTCGTTCATGCGGCGCTCCAGCGATGACCTGCGAAGGCCGCGACGCTAAGTGTTGCATCGGTGGACGCCGCCGTGCGATGCGAAGCGTGCGACGGCGGGACGAACCCCCTCTTCCGAGGTAGTGCCAGGTCTTGTCCGAAGCCCTCGTCCGATCCACCGAAGTCCTCGTTCAGCCCCTCGCAATCCTCGGTCGCAAATCCGTTGCAGTAAGACGTCGGGTGGGGACGGCAGGTCGCGGGGTTTTGGCGCTTGCCGCCAAGGCCCCGCGACCTGGCGGCCAACGCCACTGCCTTTGCAGTCGGCATGAGCCGACGCACCTTCGCATGACGCTCATCGCCTTCGCATGGTCCCGTTACTGCCGGCCGCCTGGTCCCTATGTTCCGTCCCATCGCATCAACGGAGTCCGCCATGACCACACCGATCGCCGCCAACGTTCCGACCACGCCGGCTGCTGCCGCGGCGCCGACGGAGACGGCGCAGCTCGAATCGCTGATGGCGCAGCGAATGATGATGGGCATGCAGCAGGGTCAGCAGGCGATGAGCAAGTCCATGACCAAGGTGTCGGACCAGATCAAGGCGTCCATGCAGGACGACGAGTAAGCCGACGAGTCAGCGTCCCGCACTGTGAACCTCATGCCCCGACGTCTTCGTTCCTCCAGCCGCTCGATGCGGATCGGCCGCCTGCCGGTGGCGCTGATGCTCTGCGCCGCGGCGCCGCTCAGTTGGTCTGCGCGTGTCGGCGAGTCGGCGCAGCCGACATCGTCATCGACATCGACGCCAACGTCGGGCGCCGGCGCCGCTGCCGGATCGGGCGCCAGTCCGATCGCGGTGCCGCTGGCCGCGCCGCCCGCGAAGACCTTGACGCAGGCGCAGACGACCGCGCCCGCAACGTCGACAACGACAACGACGACGGCACCGACCGGCGCGCCGACCGCGAAGTCCGTCCGGTCGGATCGCGTGGCCACGAAGAACGTCTCGCGCCAATGGCGCAGCCCGCGGTTCATCTACAAGGCCGAAGGCAAGCGCGTGAACGAGGTGCTGCTCGACTTCGCCGCGAGCCAGGGCCTGCCGGCCGTGCTCGCCGACGGCATCGACGGCATGGTGCAGGCCAACTTCGACACCACGCCGGACAAGTTCCTTGATTCGATGAACCGGGCCTACGGCGTCATCTGGTACCACGACGGCACCGCGCTGTACTTCTACCCGGCGGGCGCCGTGCAGAGCCGGCTCTTCCGGCTCAAGGGCTTCCGCCGCGAGCAGGTCAGCGACCTGCTGGATTCGCTGCAGCTCGGCGACGCGCGTTTCCCGCTGCGCTTCAACGCGGCCGAAAGCACGCTGCTGGTCTACGGCCCGCCGCGTCACGTCGAGCTGATCGCCGCGGCGATCGAGTCGCTCGACGTCGGTGCGATGGAGCGCAACCGCAAGGCGGTGCGCGTGGTGCCGCTGCGCTTCGCCTCCGCCGGTGATCGCACCTTCGGCCAGACGCGCATCCGCGGCGTGGCCTCCGTGCTCACCTCGCTCTACAGCGGCACCACCAGCGGCGCGCAGGGCGACGAGGACACGCCGACGTCGGCGGGCGAGATCCACCCGGGCAAGCTGACCGCGCTGCAGGGCGTGATGGGACGCGACACGCGGCTGGCCGACATCATGGCCCGCAAGCCCAACCAGGTCACCGCGGGACAGTCGGCCAAGTCCGGCGCCGGCGCGGCCTCGCAAGGCAGCACCCGAGGATTGCAGAGTCCCGTCGACGACGACACGCCGCCGATCTTCCAGGCCGACGAAGGCACCAACACCGTCATCATCCACGGCCGGCCGCAGCGCATGGACGAGTATGTCGAGCTGATCCGCCGCCTGGACGTGCAGCCGGTGCTGGTCGAGCTCGAGGCCACCATCATCGACGTCAGCAGCGACAGCATCGACTCGCTGGGCATCGACTGGAGCGTGCGCGGCAGCAAGGGCAGCTTCGGCGTCACCCAGCCGCCGGGCAGCAACAGCGCTGGTACCTTCACGCTGAGCACGCTGTGGTCCAACGCCGGCCGCGAGCTGATGGCGCGCATCGACGCCCTCAGCGCCCGCGGCAAGGCCCGCGTCATCGCCAAGCCCAAGGTGCTCGGCGTGGCCAACCGGCCCGCCGTCATGCGCGAGAAGCGCGTCGTCACCGTCAAGGTCGCCGGCAACCTCGAGGCCAACCTCTTCCAGGTCGAGGCCGGCACGCTGCTGCAGGTCACGCCACAGATCACCTCCGTGCCCGACAACGGCGGCGTGTCGCGCCGCATCAAGCTGTCGCTCTACATCGAGGACGGCAGCTTCGAGGACCAGCGCGTGGACAGCGTCCCCATCGTCAAGCGCACCGAGATCATGACCGAGGCCCATGTGGGCGAGGGCGAGAGCCTGCTCATCGGCGGCATCACCACGACCAGCCAGGCCTCGCAGCGCGACGAGGTGCCGGTGCTCGGCCGCGTGCCGCTGCTCGGCGGCCTGTTCCGCCACACCAGCGAGAGCGCGGGACAGACCGAGCGCCTGTTCCTGATCTCGCCGCGGATCATCCGCGAGCCGACCTTCCCGTCGGGCCCCTACGGCGCCGCGACCGCCGGCGCGGTGGCGATGACGGCGGACGGTCGTGTGCCGCAACCCCCGTCGTCATCGGGTCTGTCGCAGCCCACGGCGAGCCCGTCATCGAACTTGCCAGCGTCGAATCCGGCGCAGAACCAGACGACTCGTGCGCCGTCCTCGACGCCTGAATCCTTCCTGCAGGGCGGCGGCGGCTGAGCCCGCGACGCCGTCGACAGGCCACCACGAAGCGACAAAGAAGTTCGGGATTCGCAAACCATGAAGCAGCTTCGCATCCTCACAGGCTTGCATGCCGGGGTCCAGCTACGGTTGACCCGTCGGCAGTACCGCATCGCCAGCGATGAGGACGCCGACCTCCAGATCAGCGACTGGGCCCATGCCCCGCTGATCCTGACGTTCGAGGAAGAAGGCTCCGACGTGTCTCCCGCGCTCCACCTCATCGCCGACGACGGAACGCCCGCGAATCCGCAGGGCCTGCTGGAGGACTTCCTGCCGCGGCGCTTCGGCGACATCGTGCTGTGCGTCGGTCCCGACGCGGCCCCCGATGCCGCGGCGTGGCCCAGCGACATGGCGCTGATGGACGCGCTGATGCGGCCCGTCGCGAAGATCAAGGCGACCGCCGCCGCCGTGGCCGCCGAAGCGGCGCCCCGTGCGAAGTCGGCGCTCGGCCTGAAGCTGAGCGCGCTGGTCGCCGCCGCGGCGCTGATCGCGGCGCTCGCGTCGGTGCTCAGCACGCAGACCGCCGCCTCGACCGCGCCGCCCATCAGTCCGATGGAACAGGCGACGCAGGCGCTCCGTCAGGCCGGCGTCGAAGGACTCACCGTGCGCCGCGTCGATCGCCGGCTGGTCGTCGAGGGCCTGCTGCCCGGCAGCGCCGAGATGGCCCGCGCCCGCGCCGCGCTGCAGCCCTTCGGCGAGGGTCAGCTCCTGCACCGCTATGCCTCCGCCAGCGACATCGTCCGCCAGATCGGCGACGCGCTGAACCGGCCCGGCGTGCGCATCGTCCACCGCGGCCAGGGCGTCTTCGCCGTCGAAGGCCAGGCGGCCGATCCCGCGGAGCTGCAGGACGAGGTCCGCCGCATCGCCGGGGACATCGGCCCGCTGGTGCGTCGCATCGACATCGCCGTCGAGCAGACGCTGCCCACGGCGCGCGTGCGCGTCGGTTCCATGCTGGCCGGCGACGACGGCCTGCAGTACGTGCAGACGGCCGACGGCACGAAGCACCTTTCGCTCCGGACCCCCGTGGACGACGGCGCCGCCGTCGCCGGGGATCCGTCTTCCTCATCCCCCACCGGAGAACCGTGATGGACAACCCCTTGGAACAGACCGTGTTCGCGGATCTCGCGCACATCGAGAAGACCCTGACCGACGACCTCAGCGGTGAGCGCACCCGCGCGATGCTGAGCTACTTCGACCAGGTCGCGCAGAGCACCGAGGCCCACCTGCAGACGCCGCTGGCCGATGCCGAGCGCCAGCTGAGCTCGCAGCTGATCGAAGGCTTCCGCGCCTCGCAGCGCATCGTGCGGCACGTGTGGGAAACCATCCACACCGCCTCGCTGCCCGCCTGAGTGCACAAGGAGCGCCCCATGTCCGCGTTGCCCATTGATGCCTCGACCCTGGACGCCTCCGGTGCCGCCGGCGCGTCCGCCAGCTACCCGCTGGTCTACCGCAACCTCATGGCGGTGGGGCTGCTGGGCGCCGTGTACCGCGCCCGCGACGACGCCGCCCTGGTGAGCGCGGCGGTGGAACTGACGATGGCCGATCCGTCGCCGTTCCGCATCTGCCGCGCCATCGCGCACAGCATCGGCGGCGACGCCGAGTACGCGTCGGCCACGCTGGTGCAGCACGTCGAGGACCACCCGCAGGACGAGGGCGCCAAGGTCGCGCTGGCCACGGCCTTCCTGCTGGCGCGCGACGCCCGCTGGAAGGGCGTGCTCGACGAGGTGCTGGCCACCAGCGCCGACCCCAACGTTCGGCAGGCCGCCAACGGCGTGCTGGAGTACGCCGCCACCTTGCAGTGACGTCCCCCACGGGACGTCGATCGATTCATGTCGACCGGCCCGCGCGGCGGGGCGGTCGATCCCAGGATCCGATGGGGCGAAGGGTTCGTCCCACGGGCAAGCAGTGCCTCGTGCACTTTCATTCCGGAAGTTGTCTTCCGTATCACCAGGAGAGAAACATGGCAGGTCAAGTCAATTCCCAAGGCGCTGGCGCTTCCGCCGACATGCAACAGATGATGGGCGAAATGCGCGCCCAGAACGCCGAGCAGATGCGCAACAACCTGGAAATGGGCCGCATGAGCCAGCAGGCTTCCATGTCGGAAGCGCTGGGCAAGAAGTTCAAGGCTTCCGGCGACAGCGTCAAAGGCCTGGTCTGACGCCGCGGCGGCCGCGCCGGTCCCGTCCGGGCCCGGCGCGGTCGCTCCGTGCCCCGCAAGGAGAACCCCATGTCCGCAACCCTCCCGGGGGCGCCGATGGCTCAGGCCCAGTCGGCCGAAGCCTCCGCGTCGTCGCAGATGTTCATGGCCGAGCTGAAGGCCCAGAGCAAGCAGACCATCGCCAACAACCTGGAGATGGGCCGCATGAGCCAGATGGCGTCCATGTCGGAGGCGCTGGGCAAGAAGTTCAAGGCCGGCGGCGACAGCGTCAAGGGACTGGTGTGACCCGCGCTGCGCGCACGACGCGTCACCGCATCCAACCTCTGTCGGAGCGAATTAGATGAGCATTCAACTTCTCCAACAATCGCCGCTGAACATGCTGCAGGGGCTGCAGAGCCCCCTGGCCGGCATCCAGCAGGCGCTTCAGGGACTTCAACAAGGATTGCAGGGCCTGACCCAGCTGCTGCGGCCGCTGGAACAGCTGCTGCAGAACCCGATCGCGGCCGCGATGAGCGGCGCCGGTCAAAGCATCGGTCAGGCCATCGGCCAGATGGGCCAGCTGGCGAATTCGCCGCTGGGCGGACTGGGCCAGGCGCTGGGCGGCATCGGCCAGAGCCTCGGCGGCATCGGTCAGGCGCTGGGCGGCCTGACGCAAGGCCTGAACGCGCTGCAGGGCGGCCAGGGCGGCCCGCTCGCCGGCGCGCTCGGCGCGCTGGGCGGCCTGTCGCAGGGCCTCAACGGACTGAACCAGGCCCTGGGCGGACTGGGTCAGGCGGCGGGCGGCCTGGGACAAGCCGCTGGTGGGCTGGGCGGCGGTCTGGGCGGCGCCAATCAGCTGCTTGGCGGTCTGAGCCAGGCCATCGGCGGCCTGAGCAGCGCGCTGGGCGCCGCGGGCTCGCTGGTCGGCGCCGGTGCGGCTCCGCTGGGCGGATCGATCAGCCCGCAGGGCGAGACCGGTCCGATGGACGGCAATCGCGCGGAACGCGCCCTGTTCAAGGCCATGACCGACTCCGGCATGAAGATGATCAGCGGCAAGGAACTGGACGACGCCGCCAACGGCATCTGCCCGAAGGGCATGCGTCCCCAGGACTTCACGCCTGAGTTCCAGCAGGCCGCGAAGTTCCTGCGCAGCGAAGCCGGCGAGAAGAAGATGGGTCAGCTGGACACGGCGGACCGCGACAACGCGCTCGGCAAGATGGGCCTCGCCCTGAAGAACAAGGGCGGCGACGACAAGATCGGCATCGGCGACCTGACCGCTTCCATCCAGAAGCAGGGTCTGAACGCCGACCAGCACTCGACGATCTCGACGTTGAAGGACAACTTCGACGCGCTGTCCAAGAACGGCAAGACCTTCGACCTGGACACGATGAAGGACGTCGCCCAGGGCAAGCAGATGCCCAACGGCCTCCTGCCGTCGTTCGAGCTGCAGGCCGCCGCCCAGAAGTTCGTGAACGACACCGCGCTCAACAAGGGCACGGACGTCGCGCGGCAGACCGCCGACGGCAAGTTCGACCAGCAGGGCGACAACAAGTACAGCAAGAGCGATCTCGAGAAAACCCTCGCCCGCGGCTGACCCACGGCCGCCGAGGCCCCGCTTGGGGCGCAGCGCGTCGTTGCAGATCCTCGACATAGCGCCGCTATGTCTCCGGTCTGCGCCTAGCGCTGCATCCCCAATCAGGGCCTCGGCAGCCATGGGTCACTGAGCATCTTTTGACTCCGAGCCCCCAACGCTTTTCTGAGACCGGCCGTGCACGGCACGAGCCATGGAGCAGACATGATCGATTCCTCGTTGCAACGCAAAGACTTCGTCTCCGGCCTGGTCGGCCTGGTGAGCCTGGCGGTGGACCGCGAGCTGCTGGACGACGCCGAAACCCTGTTGGGCGCCGTGCGCCTGCTGCGCCCCAAGGTGTCCCAGCTCGACTTCTTCGAAGCCTGGATCGCGATGAAACGCGGTCATTGGGCCGACGCGATGCGCACGCTGCGCAACCTCGATGCCACCGCGCCCGAATGGTCGACGGCGAAGGCCTTCCTCGCCTATTGCCAGTTCGCCACCGGCGACGCGGGATGGCGCGCGACCGCCGAAGACGTGCTGCACACCTCCACCAATGCCGAGGCACTGGACATGGTCCGCTCGCTGCTGAATCCCGACGAAGCGAACGCGGAGTCGGGCGGCGATGACGCGGAGGCCGAGTCCACCACGCCGCCCGCGCTGACGATCGACCTCTCGCAGATGGCCTACATGCGGGCCTGAGGAGCAGCCATGACCGATCCCATCCAAGCGATCTCCGCGCACGAGATGATCCGGCAGGCCGCGACGCCGACGCCGGACCTGCAGGCGCAGACGCAGAAGTTCGAGCAGCTGATGGCGCGCGAGCCGCAGCCCGATCCGTCGGCGACGCACGCCGTCGGCCCCAAGGACTCGACCATGACGAAGACGCTGCACACGCTGGACGACGCGTCGCGCCAGGTCACCGCGGACATGCAGCGCTACGTCGCCGATGCCCCCAACATGAACCTGCAGGAGCTGACCGCGCGCTCGATGGAGCTGAACCTGCAGGTCGCCACGCAGGGCCTGCAGTTCTCGGCCTGCACCTCCGTCGCGCAGAGCAGCAAGAACGGCCTGCAGACGTTGATGAAGAACCAGTGACATGAGCGCCCATCCTCAGGCGGACCCCTTCGGGGGCGCGGTGCATGCGACGGGCGGGACCCGCGGAGCCAGCGCGGCGAGGGCGGTGGAGGGCTCGGACGCCGCCGCGCCCGATCGCTCCAGGGCCTCCTGGCACGTGGTCTACCTGCTGGCGCTGGTCCTGCTCATCACGCTGCTGGCCGGATGCAAGACCGATCTCTACACCAAGCGCACCGAGGCGGAGGCCAACGACATGGTCGCCGCGCTGCTGCAGCGGGGCGTGGAGGCGGAGAAGAAAAGCGGCGACGGGGGCAAGACCTGGAACGTCGCCGTCGACGAGCAGGAGGTGGTGAACGCACTGGACATCCTGCGCGCCAACGGCCTGCCGTCGGACAAGTACGTGTCGCTGGGCGACATGTTCAAGAAGGAAGGGCTGATCTCCACGCCGACGGAGGAGCGGGTGCGCTTCATCCACGGCGTGTCGCAGGAGCTCTCCAGCACGCTGTCCAAGATCGACGGCGTGATCGTGGCCAAGGTGCACATCGTGCTGCCCAACAACGACCCGATGGCGACGACGGTGAAGCCGTCGAGCGCATCGGTGTTCGTCAAGTACCGGCCGGAGATTGACGTGCCGCAGCTGGCGCCGTCGATCAAGAGCATGGTCGCGCGCAGCGTCGAAGGCCTGACCTATGAGAACGTCACGGTGACCCTGGTGCCGGGCGCGATGCTGCCGACATCGCCGCGTCACGCGGTGGCGGACGTCACCTGGGCGTGGGTCGCCGGCGGCGTGCTGGCGGTGCTGCTGCTGGCGGGCGCGGTGATCGGCGTGATCGCCTGGAAGAAGCCGGGCCTGCTGCCGCGGGGACTGGGCCGTCGACTGGCGCCGGGCGCCGCCGCCGGAGCCGCGGTGCCCGCGGCCGAAGCCGGCGGCGCATGACCATGGCCGCGCCCGAGCAGCTCGCGGCCTGGGCCGTCAGTTTCGACGGCAAGCTGCGCGGCCTGGTCGACGACCTGGATGCGAGCTGGCAGGACGAACTGCTCGGCCCCTGGGCCTTCCTGGAGGCGCTGCCGCCGGAGAGCGCCGCCGCGTTGTGGCCGCGCCTGTGGCGCGACCGCATGGCGCCGGGCGGCGGACTGCCCGCGCTGGGTCGATTCGCGGATCCGCTGCCGCGGCTCGGCCTGCTGCCGCGCGGTGAACTGCTGCAGCGTCTGTGCACGCTGGCGCTGGCCCGTCGTCCGGGCGTGCTGCGCTGCTGCATCGACCGCACGGTGCGCGCGCCGCTGCAACGCGCGCTCGGTGAGCACTTCGCGCCGCTGGCGGCCATGAGTGCGCGCGGCCGGCCGGTCGAGGCCGGACAGGCCGCCTGGACGCCGGTGCAATGGGCGTGCGTCGGCTTCTCGGACTGGTCCGCGGCCTTGTCAGCGGACGACGGTCCGGTGCGGCAGATGGTGCGCTGGTCGCTGCCGCGGACGGCGGTGGACGAGGTGCTCGCCTCGCCCGTCGCGGCGGAACGGAACGTGGCCGCGTCGCTGGCGGCGCTCGCGGAAGCCGATGTGGAGTGGCCATGCTGATCTGGGTGAAGACATCGACGCACACGGACGACGGCGCCGCCGCGGGAGCGCCTCACGGCATCCTGCGCGCGAGCGAGGTCACGCTGCTGCGGCACGACGACGAGATCCGCCGCGCGGCGACCGCGCGTGCCGAGGCGCTGGTCGCGCAGGCGCAGGCGGAGGCGGAACGCATCGTGTCCGATGCGCAGGCGCGGGCCGAGGCGCTGCTGCGCGACGCGCAGGCGCAGATCGACGCCGCCTGCGAGGCCGGACGCGCCGAGGGCGAACGGCAGGCCGCGCTCGCCTGGCACGAACGACAGGCCGGTCGCGCGGTCGACCAGGCCGACGCCGTGCGGGGCCTGCATGAACGCATGGCCGAGGTGGTCACCAGCGCCGTCGAGCGCATCGTGCAGACCGAGGGCCGCGCCGCGCTGTATCAGCGCGCGCTGCGCAGCGTGCAGGCGCTGTCGCGCTCGGCGACGGCGCTGACGCTCAAGGTCAGCCATGCCGACTTCGACGCCGCGCGCAACGGCATCGCCGCCGTGCCGGAACTGCAGTCGGCCGGGCTGTCCGTCGAGGTCGTCGTCGATCCGGCGCTGCCCGCGGGCAGCTGCCTCTTCGAATCGGACATGGGCGTGGTCGATGCGAGCCTGAGCACGCAGCTCGACGCGCTGCGCGCGGCGATGTCGCGCGCCGTCAAGCGCGCGGTCGCCGAGAGTTGAACTGGGCAGCCCTCGCTCAACCCCCGTTCAATGCCGACTCGCCCCGAGTTCATTCCCAGTGCCTCCCCCTAGAGACTGTCCCTTGCGATGAACGCTCCTGACCGCCTCGCCTCGATGAACCTGGATGAGCTTGGTCGCTGGATGGAGCTCGAGCTCGCCGGCGCCGAGACGCTGAACCGCACCGGCAAGGTCGTCGAGGTGATCGGCACGCTGGTGCGCGCGAGCGGCCTGTCGGCCAAGCTCGGCGAGATGTGCCACCTGCTCGACGCCAATGGCGGGCTGCTGCAGGTGGCGGAGGTGATCGGCTTCTCCAACGGCCAGACGATCCTGTCGCCGTTCGGCTCGATCCTCGGGGTGGCGGCAGGGCAGACGCAGGTCGTCGGGCTCGGCGAGATCCAGAGCATCGCCGTCGGCGACGCGCTGCTGGGACGCGTGGTCGACAGCCTTGGCCAACCGGTGGACGGCGGACCGGCGATCGTCTGCGAGGAGCGCCGGCCGGTCTTCGCGATGCCGCCCAGTCCGATGGACCGGGAAATGATCGAGCATCCGCTGCCGACCGGCGTGAAGATCATCGACGGGATGATCACGCTGGGCGAGGGCCAGCGGATGGGCATCTTCGCGCCGGCGGGTGTCGGCAAGAGCACCTTGATGGGCATGCTCGCGCGCGGCACGCAGTGCGACATCAGCGTCATCGCGCTAATCGGCGAGCGCGGCCGCGAGGTGCGCGAGTTCATCGAGATCATCATGGGCAAGGAGGGCATGGCGCGCTCGGTGGTGGTGTGCGCGACCTCGGACCGCTCCTCGATCGAGCGCGCGAAGGCGGCGCACGTCGCCACGGCGATCGCCGAGTACTTCCGCGACCGCGGGCTGCGGGTGCTGCTGATGATGGACTCGCTGACCCGCTTCGCCCGCGCGCAGCGCGAGATCGGCCTGGCGGCGGGCGAGTCGCCGGCGCGGCGCGGTTATCCGCCGTCGGTCTTCGCGGAGATCCCGCGCCTGCTGGAGCGCACGGGCATGGGCGCGAAGGGCTCGATCACCGCGCTCTACACGGTGCTGGCCGAGGACGACAGCGGCAGCGACCCGATCGCCGAAGAGGTGCGCGGCATCCTGGACGGCCACCTGATCCTGTCGCGCAAGATCGCGGCGCGCAACCAGTACCCGGCGATCGACGTGCTGGGCAGCCTGAGCCGGGTGATGTCGCAGATCGTGCCCAAGGACCACCAGGCCGCCAACGGCGGGCTGCGCAAGCTCATGGCCAAGTACGACGAGATGGAGCTGCTGATCCAGATGGGCGAGTACAAGCCCGGCAACGACCCGTTCGCCGACGAGGCGGTGCGCAAGCACGGCGCGATCCGCGAGTTCCTCAACCAGGCGACCTCGGACCTGCGGCCGATCGAGCAGACCGTGGCCGAGCTGCAGGCGCTGGTGAACGGTTGATGAAAGACCTGCGTTCGCTCAAGCTGCTGTTGTGGGCCAAGCGCCGCCGGCTCGAACCGATGGAACAGCAGGTCAAGGCCGAGTCCGCGCAGCGCGACGCCGCGGTGGCGGCACAGCAGGCGGCGCAGGCGCGCCACGAAGGCTGCGTCGCCGACGAGGAGGCCTGCGCGGCGCAGATCGAGGCGCTGGCCACCTCGGCATCGTTCAGCCCGCAGGACGCGGTCACGCTGACCTATGTCCGCGAGGGCCTGCAGGATCTGGTCCGCCAGGCCGAGGAGGGCGTGCGGACGGCTGTCGCGCAGGTGGCGCAGGCCGAGGCCCGCGTGCTGGCCGCGAAGCAGGCCCTGCAGCGCGCCGAGCAGCAGATCGAGCAGCTCGAGGAGCGCCGGCGCAAGCGGCTCGTCGAGATCGATCAGGAGGCCGAGGACACACAGGACGAAGAGAGCGAGGAGGCCGCGGTCGCGCGCCGCGTTGCACAGCGGCGCGCGACCGAAGCGGCGGCCAGGGCGGTGGCGGCGGAGGCCGGCGCATGAACGAGATGTTCAACACCTTCGCCGGCGTGATCGGCTTCGGCACGACGCTGCAGGACGGCGTGATGCTGCTGGCGGTGTGCCTGCTGCGCGTCTACGCGGTCTTCCTGGTGCTGCCGGCGACGACGGACCAGGTGCTGCAGGGGCCGATCCGCAACGGCGTGTGCATCTGCCTGGCGCTGTTCATCGCGTGGGGCCAGCCGGCGGGGCTGGTGCACGGCATGGACATGGTCCAGCTGGTGGCCACGATCGCGAAGGAGGCGCTGATCGGCGTGGTGCTCGGCTTCGCCGCGTCGACGGTGTTCTGGGTGGCGGAGGGTGTCGGCGTGCTGATCGACAACCAGGCCGGCTACAACAACGTGCAGCAGACCAACCCGCTCAGCGGCGAGCAGAGCACGCCGATCGGCAACCTGCTGTCGCAGCTGGCGATCAGCGGTTTCTACCTGCTGGGCGGGATGCTGATGCTGACGGGCATCCTGTTCGACTCCTTCCACTGGTGGCCGATCGGCAGCCTGTCGCCGGCCTGGTCGACGATCCTGGAGGACTTCGTCCGCGTGCAGACGGGGCACTACCTGGAGCTGATGATCAAGATCGCCGCGCCGGCGCTGCTGGTGCTGATGCTGATCGACCTGGGCTTCGGCATCCTGTCGAAGACGGCGGAGAAGCTCGAGCCCAACAACCTGGCGCAGCCGGTGAAGGGCGCGGTCGCGATCGCGCTGCTGTCGCTGCTGGTGGCGGTGTTCTTCGAGCAGGTCCGGCCGGCGCTGTCGATGCAGAACCTGTCGGCGGAGATGGCGAAGTGGGCGAGGGCGGCCGAGGCGGCGAAGGCCGGGCCGGAGGCGGCTTCCGCGCCTGCCGTCGGGACTTCGGCGGCCGCGGCGTCCACGGCCGCGTCGGGGGCCTCGGGGGCGACGATGCCTGCGGCCTCGACGGCGTCGGAAGCGGATCGCACGTTGGCGTTCCCGCCTTGATCACGCGCCCCTGATCCCGGCTTCACGGATGGAAAGGCGTCGACAGCCCGCTTAGGCTTCTTGCCGCGACCGCGATGCGGCCGACGATCAGTCTCACAGGGAGTCGTCATGAACGCACTGTCATCGTTCCTTTCCCGTTGTCGCTTGCTGTGTGCGCTGGCGCTCGCAGTGGCGCTGTCGATGGGCGCGTCGCCCGCTGCCGCGGAAGAGCTGCGCTATCACTACGTCAGCAATGTCTTCCAGATGCGCGTCGAGAACGTGCGCGCCAATCCCGGGGATCCTGACCAGTACCGGTTCATGGACGTGGTGCTGAATGCCGACATCTACATGCCTGTCACGCGCCTGCTGGCGGCGGGGGACACGCTGGAGGACGTGTCGCGCTTCACCATGACGCTGAACGTGAACGACAACGGCTCGCGCTACAGCGAGACACTGGTCTATCCCTTCGTGCCGTACTGCGACCAGTGCCCGGTGCAGCGGGAGATGGAGGCATCGCTGACGATCGGGGCCATCGGCATGTTCGCGTTGCCGACCGACTGGGACCTGTCCATGTCACGGCGCTACATCCTGCCCACCGGACGGCATGACTATCTGGGGCTTGGGAGCACCGATTCGCAGGAGCAGCTCTACGGCTTCTACGAGACCTTCACCAACTCCACCGGTCAACTGAGCGTATCGCGCGGCGTCTGGACGCTGGCGGTCGTGCCGGAGCCGGCCACGTACGGGTTGATGCTGGCCGGCGTGGGGCTGCTGGCGCTGGTGGCGCGGCGGCGGTCTGCGCCGCGGCGATAGCGCTCATCCGCCTCCTGCTTGTCTTCGGATGCCCACCAAGGGAACTCCCGTGGTGGGCATGTGCGCGAGCGCACAGAGAATCGACTCGCCCTGACGCCCCCGCTTTCCTTTGGCCACCCACATCCTTGGCGACGAGTTCGATGACGCACTTCGCCTGAAGCTCGGCGATGTGCTGCGCCAATTCGGAGCTCGCAAGGAAGCGACAGAGACTCGCGGAATCGCTGGCTCTCAGGAGCTCGAGTCCATGAGCTTCATCGTCGATGGTGAGGTGTTGACCGTGGAGTCGGAGACCTACATCGGGCTTTCCATTGAGGGACCGGAGGAACTGGTCTTGAAGATCAGGAAGGCCGTGCTTGGTGAGCCATGACGACATGCGCATCGAGCTCCATCTGATTGCGCCGCCGCGCTTCAAGGCGCGCGACTATCGTGTCGAAGAAGATGACGTCCGCTCGATCCTGATGGACATCTGCCGCGCGTTCGACACACGGAGCGAGTGCCGTGTGTCCGGCTTTGGTCAGCAACGCTGGCCGGTCGACGTGTCGTGCGACCTCGGGATCTTCCTGGAGCAGTTGCCCTATGCGTTGCGTCGACTGCAAGCGGGTCAGACCGCGCAGATCGACCTCTACGAGCAAGGCGTCGAGCGCACCGTCGACTGGGTGCCGGCCGGACCGGTCTGCGTGGCGACCTGCCGAAGCTGGTCGACCTGGCAACCGGATACTTCGGTGCAGACGGTCTCAACGCGCGACGTCATCGACCTGATGTCGACGACGCTGGAGACGTTCCTCGGGGCCATGGCTCAGATGGCGCCAGAACTGCTCGCGCATCCATGGATCGTCGAGTGGCGCGAGGGACGCACGCAGGTCTGAAAACTGGTCGAGGTCCTGGTCCTGTCAGCGACGACCCGCACCGTCCGCTGCACGATTCGGATGGTCAAGCACGTCAGATCTGCGGCACCGCGCCGAGCGCGCCCGACAGGTACTTGTTGTGGAGGTTGTGCTGGCCGGTGAGCCCTTCGATGGCATCGCCGCGGTAGACCTCGCTCTTGCACTCGACCTTTTCCACGAAGGTCACCTGCGCCCGATGCAGGGATCGGAGCACTTCAGGCGAGCGGCAGGTAAACAGGAGTTGCGCGCCATGAGGGTTGGTGTCTTCGCCGTGGAACAGACGCAGAACCGGCTCGATCATGTGCGGGTGCAGATCGGCGTCAAGGTCGTCGATGAGAGCAAGGCCGCCCTGCTCAAGGACCGGAAGGAGCTTCCATAGCAGCACAAAGGCGCGCCGGGCGCCGCTGGACTCGCGCAGGAAGGGGAGTTCAAACGTACTGCCATCGGCGTCATGGTGGATGCCTAGCGCCATCCATTCGGCTTCTCCCAAGTTGCCACTTGCCGTTGGATGAGCGGGCAGGGCTTGCAGTCGCACGTCTGAGAGTCCGAAGTCCCAAAGCTTCATCAGAGCCCGCATCGAATCCCGATGGTCCGGATGCTTCGCGAAGTGGGCAGCCGCCGCACGTTGCGCACTCGCAGCGGATTGCTCACACCCCCACATCCCCAGATTGGTGACCAGCGAAGTCTTTGCGATCCGCTGCGCCATCGCGGTCCCGTGCTGTCTGGCCCACGAAATGAGCGATACGTTGGGTCGCACCGTCACTGCCTCGGAGTCCGCGATTCCGAGGCCTTGCAACACTGAATAACTGTCACCGCGCGCCTCACGGGTGAAGACTCGCGAGGGACGCGAGCCTGATTCACCGCCCGTGCGAGAGAGCTCCTCGAACTCAATCCGGTCGGCTCGGATCCGGAGCTCGTAGGACCACTCGGCACCATCTGCGCCTTCATAGACCACCTTGAGCTCTGAAGGCGCATCCCGTCGAGCCAGATGTGGCCCGAACGGCAGAGCGTCCTCCGGTGCCAGATTGAACGAATCGCGAATGAACCACGCGAGGGCCGCGCCGATACGAATCAAGCCGGACTTGCCCGATCCGTTCGCGCCCATGACGGCCAGGACGGCCGTGACAGGTCGATGGGCCCGGGAGGCGCGAACCCAGCCTGCGATTTCGTTGTGTTGTGGCAATAGGAAAGAAAGCTCGGCCTGATCGGCGAAGGAATAGAGATTTTTGAAGGTACAGCAGAACAGCATCAAATTTTCCAGGTAATCGATAAGGGCAGCGCGAGTTGGGAATGTTCGCGCTTAATAACGACGGTCTGGAATGACTGGCTTTTGCTAGTTTATTGGTGTCACTTTCTGGTTTTCACGTGTTTCTGACGTTTTCTTGATTTTTGGTTTGCGGCCGCTTTACGGAATTCTTATGCTTTTCCCCCAAAAAGAGGGATTGGACCGACGTGACGGCGTGAGACAGAATTTCTCCGTCGTATCAAGAATGATCGCAGAAGAGAAATTTCAGATGAACCTGTCGTTTCCTAGATTGCTGGCTGCTTTCTTCGTTCTTTCGACATTGGTTTGCACGGCGAGCGCGTCGACCCCTCGAATGTGGAAAGTCGATGGTCCAGCCGGAGAACGAATGTTTGTGCTGGGAATTACCCATCATGGAAGCCGGCTGGAGAACGACGCCTATTTTAATAATGTGGTGATTTCCGCCTTCCGGCTGGCCGATGTTATGCATTTTGAGGATGGGGGGAGTGCTGCCGGAAATCAGCAGGTCGAATGTCAGACTCCGATTTCCGACCCCACAGGGGTACAAACACTGCAGCGGGCGAGGGAAATCATTCAAAAGGGTGCCGTTGAATATTTTCGCGCGATCTCGAAGGATTTGCCGGGTGGGCCGCCTGCCGAAGTGGTTCTGAAAGATAACGCTCGAATTTTTGCGGAAGGTTTGTCTGAATTTAGTGTGGTCAGTACGCTCAAGATTCAGTATGAATTTCTTAAGCCCCAGGCACGTCTCGATGTTTCCGCAGCGGGCAATGGCCCAGTGGTTCAACGACTGCGAAAAATACGTCCAAGATTGCCCATTCAATCGCTGGACGAGGCAGACGATCTCGCTCGAGCCTATTGCTCAAGCGCTGTACGTCTGCAGATATTGAAGGCCCACATCGAGAGTTACAACCCCGACTTCCCGCTGCCGCAGGCCTCTGCGGCGGAGGCTGTTCGACAAATTGACGAACAGGCACACGACCTTTTTGTCGAGCATCGCTCCACCCCCGGACCGGTCAACGACGCATTCGTCTGCCCTCGCAACGAGTTATGGCTGGAGAGGATTCCGGCGATGAACGATGGAAAGGTCCATTTCTTGGCTGTGGGTGCAGCACACCTCTTTCCCTACCGAGGCGCTTCAAAGCAATGTGAAGGCCTCCTTTCGGATCTGCAGCGCGCCGGCTATCGGGTAACTCCGATCAGGCGCGTAGCTGATGACCGCGGATAGCCGCGGAATGCCCCCGGTTCGAAAACCGGGTACTTTCAAAACAGTGAGAGGAAAGTCATGGAAGTACTTGATCGCGCCTTGTTGAAGCATGTGGCGGGCGCTGGCGGCGCCGCGCCGGTTCAGAAACCGTTCTCTTCAACAGTCGACGCCAGTGGCGCGCAGATCCAGAAGTTCGATCTTGGCGACGGTGTCACGGCGATCGTGACCTGCACCAGTGCCAGCGGTCAGATCAGCTTTGGCATCTCGGGGAAGAAGCTTATCGACCTGAACGCAGGCGTCGCCGGCGCGTGGTCCTCCTGCACGCTCACCACCGTGGGCAAGGACGGACACATCATCGAAAGCAAGAAGGTCAGCGAGGCCGATGTGGACAAGGAGGACGTTCAGATCGCTGCTAGCGGTGACATTTCCGATGCGAGCGATGGCGGCTCCGGGGATACCGGTGGCGACGGCGGCAGCACCGGTGAAAGCGGCGGTGATGGTGACGGCGGCGGGGATTCCGGCGGCGGAGATTCCGGCGGCGGCGGCGGTGGCGGTGGCGGCGGCGGAGGTGACGATCACGCCCCCAACGAAGAAGAGTGACATCGACAGACCGTCAGGGTGCGAGCCCTGACGGTCGCTGCAGCCCGCCATGAAATCTCTGTTTCGACATGAAGTCAACGATTCGATCAGCGGGCTGCAAGCCGGTGGCATCGTCCTCATTCAGCCGCCGTCGCATCGGCTCTACGCCGCGTTCGCTGTGCTCTGCCTGATGGGGCTGCTGTCGGCGCTGGCCTTCGTCAAGTACACGAGGCACGTCGAGCTTCAAGGGGTGCTGGAGCCTGCGGGCGGCGTCGCCAAGATCTACGCGCCGCAGACCGGCGTGTTGCGCGAGATCCGCGTGCGCCAGGGGCAGCATGTGGGAAAGGGCGAGATCCTCATGGTGTTCGCGACCGAGCACATGGCCACCGACGGCAATTCGATGGAACGCAAGCTCGATCGGTCCGCCGAGGCGCGACTGCAGACGCTCCGCGAGGAACTGGACGCGCTGCATCAGGTGCATCGCGACGAGGTCGACAACGTGCTTCGGTCCCTGCAGGAGCAACGTCAGCTGGATCCCGTGCAACGGCAGCAGATCGCCGTGCTCCAGCAGCGGTTGGCCGCGGCCCAGGGCGAGGTGGAACGCTACCAGGGCCTGCAGCAGGCAGGCTTCGCCTCACAGCAGATGGTGGACAGCAAGCAGGCGGATCTGCTCGATCAGCGCGTGCGGCTCGACACCGCCAGGCACGATCTGCTGACCATCGGCGCGGAAGTCGGGCGGCTGACGCGCGAGCTGTCCGCATTGCCGCAACGTCATCGCGTGGCCTTGAGGCAGACCGAGCGCGCGCTCGAACAGGCGCAGGCCGAGTCCATGCAACTCCGCGATGGCCATGAATGGTCCGTGGTGGCGCCGGTCGACGGTGTCATCGCCAGCATCGACGCATTTCCTGGCCAGCCTGCCGCGCCGACCGCTCCGGTCGCGACGGTGACGCCGTCGTCGGTGCCGCTGGTGGCCCGGCTCTACGCGCCCAGCAAGTCCATCGGCTTCCTCGACGCCGGACGCGTCGTGCGGCTCAAAGTGGACGCCTTCCCCTATCAGAAGTTCGGCATGGTGGATGCCGTGCTTGACGCCGTCGCGCTTGCGCCGCAGGCGGCATCGGAACTCAGCGCTCTCAGCCGCCTCGCCGTGACGCCGACCGAGCAGCAGCCCGAGCCGACCTTCAGTCTGACCGCTCTGCTCGCATCGCAGTCCATCAGCGCCTATGGCCGTGATGCGCCGCTGCGGCCTGGCATGCAGGTCTCGGCGATCGTGGAACTGGATGAACGCCGCCTGTATGAGTGGGTGCTCGAGCCGCTGTTCGAGTCGGGCCATTTCAAGGTGCGATGAGTCCATGAGTCTCCTTCAGTTCGGCTTCTCAACGCGGCTTCCGCTGATCCTCCAGACCGAGGCGTCCGAATGCGGTCTGGCTTGCCTGGCCATGGTGGCGGGATTCCATGGCCATTCGGTCAGCCTCGCGGAATTGCGCAACCGGTTCCCGGGATCGCTCAAGGGCAGCACCTTGGCGGCAATTGCCGATCAGTCCGAAGCGTTGGGGCTGGTCCCGCGTGGACTCAAGCTCGACATCGACGAGCTGGCGCAGCTCCAGACGCCAGCGATCCTGCACTGGGACATGAATCACTTCGTCGTGCTCCGCAAGGCAGAGAGCAGGGGCATCGAGATTCACGATCCGGCCGTCGGAGAAATGACGCTCTCCGCCGAGCAGTGCTCGAGCCACTTCACCGGCGTGGCGCTGGAGCTCACGCCGGGTTTCGACTTCAAGCGCAAGACGGCGCGCTCGCCGATGTCCCTGGCACAGATCATGGGCAAGGCCCAGGGGCTGACGCCGGCGTTGGTACAGATGTTCCTGCTGGCCATGGCGATCGAGGCGCTCTCGCTCCTGTTGCCCATCCTGACGCAGTGGATCACGGACGAGGCCGTTCTGGGCGCGGATCGGAGCCTGCTCACGATCCTGGCACTGGGAAGCCTCGCGGTCGGATTGATCTCCATCGCCGTCGGCGCCATGCGGTCGTGGGTCAGTCTCTATGTCACGACCCACTTCACGCTGCAATGGATGACCAACGTGATGGCACGGATGCTCCGGCTGCCGGTCGACTTCTTCGAACGCCGGCATCTCGGCGACGTCGTATCGCGCTTCTCTTCGGTGGGCGGCATCACGCAGACCCTCACCACGAGTGCCGTCGAGCTGGTGCTGGATATCGTCATCGCCTGCGGCGGGCTCGTGATGATGCTGATCTACTCGCCGTTGCTGGCGCTGATCCCGATGGGTTCGGCAACGCTCTATGTCGCGATGCGATGGGGCCGCATCAATGCCATGCGTGTCATGTCCAGCGGCTACTACGCCAAGCAGGCCAAGGAACAGAGCTTCTTCCTTGAGACCGTACGAGGGGTGCGGGCCATCAAGCTGCTCAACCGTGAGACGGAGCGCCGTGTCGCGTGGACCCGCCTGTGGGCCGATTCGACGAATGCGCATCTCAAGATGTTGCGGCTCAACCTCCTGCTCGGCACGGGCTGGTCCGTCCTGTCGACGATCGAACGCGTCGGATTGCTCTGGCTGGGAGGAACGCTGGTCATTGATCATCGTCTGTCGCTGGGAATGCTGTTCGCCTTCCTCGCCTATGCCGACCAGTTCAGCAGCAAGACCAATGCCGCCGTGGAGCGCGCCGCCGACCTGAGCCTGCTGGGCGTTCAATCCGAGCGCCTTGCCGACATCGTGCTGGCCAAGCCCGAGAGCGACGGTCGCGGCACGCTGACCCAGATCCGCGACGCGTCACTGGCATTGCGGAAAGTCAGCTTCCGTTACGGTCCTGAGGAGGACGCCATCCTGGCCAACGTGACGCTCCAGGTCAGGGACGGTGAATGCCTGGCGCTCACCGGCGCCTCGGGCGCGGGCAAATCCACCTGCATGAAGCTGATGCTCGGCATCCTCCAGCCGACGTCCGGCCAGGTGGAAGTTGGCGGCCTCCGCCTCGACCATCTCGGCCATCGGGCGTACCGCGATGTCTTCGCCGCTGTCTTGCAAGACGACCAGCTGTTCGCCGGCACCATCCTGGACAACATCTGTTTTCATGACAGCCGCTCCGACGTCCACTTCGCGATGGAATGCGCGAGCCAGGCGCGAATCCACGACGAGATCGAGCGGATGCCGATGGGCTACCACACGCTGGTGGGCGACATGGGAACCGCCCTGTCAGGCGGTCAGAAGCAGCGCCTGCTGCTCGCCCGGGCGCTGTACAAGCGGCCGCGGATCCTCTTCCTGGACGAAGCCACGAGTCATCTCGATCTGGACAACGAGCGGCAAATCAACGAGGCCATCGCGGCACTCAAGGTGACGCGCATCCTGATCGCACATCGGCCTCAGACCATCGCGATTGCGGACCGGGTACTGCGTGTGGGGGGCGGTCGGATCATCGAAGTCTCTGGACACGAGGAGCGTGCCGCCACGGGGACTCTCTCGGCGGTAGCCTGAACATCGCTGCTTCGGCTTCACGCCCTCATCCACGTGTACTCCCCCAAAGACAGGCTCTCGAACATCTCATCCTCCGCCAGCAGGATGTTCTCGCGCCAATAGCGGCCGTGCTCGATGTAGTGGTTGATGGTGTCCGCGAGGTAGGGCCCATCGACACCGTCGAGCATCGGCACCCGTACCACCAGCAGCACCACGCCTGAATCGGCGTCCAAGCCGAGCTGCGCCTGGTCCTGCGCATAAAGGCTCAGGTTGGCCTCCAGCATCAACCGATAGACACGCAGGCTGCGCCCCGACGTCACGCTGCCGAAGGTGAAGTTCAGGTACATCGCCTCGGGGTCGTTGTCGTAGTAGCCGAGCAGCACCTCGAAGCCTTCGACCTCGATCGCGCTGCGCGCGAGCGCGGCCTCGGCGTCGGGCAGTCCGACGGCTTCGCACAGGCCGACGATGAGCTGCTGGTAGTGCTCGACGTTCATGACTGAGAGTCCTTCGTGCGGGCTGCTTCGGCGGCGGGGAGCGGCGCCAGCGCCCGTTGCAGTTGACTGCTGCGCGCCTCGACGCCGTCGCGCAGCGCGTCGAGCGGACGGAAGAGGGCGCGCAGACCGTTCAGCGGGAACAGGAGGTTGGCGTTCTGCTGGGCCTCGGTCGCCGACGGCGGCGGTCCGTTGGCCGCGCACCAGGCCACCGCCGCCGCCTTGACGACCGACAGCGACGGCGTCGCGTCCGCTGGCAGATGCCGGGCCACTGCGGTCATCGCCGCAAGCCGCATCGCGCCGACCGCGATGCCGGCGCCGCCACCCTTGAAGTACAGCGACGCCAACGCATCGAGCAGCACCGTCGGGGGCTTGCCCTCCGGTGTCGGCATCGATCGCAGCATCACCGCCGCCGGCAGCGCGCTGCGGCGCAGGGCCGCGCCTTCGCGGACTTCGGGCGGTGGAGGCGGCATGCGCGTGCGCGGCGGGGAGCTCAGCGATCCCTGCTCCTGACGCTCCCCCGCATCCGGCTTCTGCTGCTTGCCGCCGGCACCCTGCACCGGTCGCATCGTGTTCGCGCCCGCGCCGCCCGCAGCCATCTGCCGCGGATCGTCCATCGGCATCTGCGGGTGCTCGTCCTCTGGGTGCGCCCCTTGCGCGCCGGTGGATGGCGGCCGGGGCCGCGGCTTGGGCGCCGGCCCGGTGTTGCGTCGCGCCGGCACCTGTGCCCGCGGCGCGTGCCGGTACGCGTTCCCCTTGTGCATCCCGCCCGCATACCCGGACGAGCCGCTCCCGCGCGTGTGCCCCTTGCCCGCGGCCTCCTGCGCTTCCCGCGCCTGCTGGGCCTCGGCGCCCTGGCGCGCGCGGTCGAGCTTCATTTCTGGAACACCGCCGTGAAGAGGTTCTCGCTGAACTTCATCAGCGTCGACCCGGCCCATGGCGCCGTCACCACGACCACGCCCGTCACCGCCAGCAGCTTGATGCCCTGCGAGATGCTCGAATCCTGCAGCGACGTGATCGCCTGGAAGAACGACACGATCAGCCCGATCAGCGCCGACACCACCACCGCCGGCAGCGACAGCAGCACGCACATCATCAGCGCCTCGGACGTCAGCTGCACCACCACGTCGTAGTTCATGGGTGGTCCTCCTCACGGACGCATGTCGCGCGCGTCTGCGGCGTCCGCGGCGTCTTCATCGTGTTCAGCGTGCTCATCGGTCGCTCATCGATAAGTCAGCACCAGCCCGTGCACCAGCCGCGACCAGCCGTCCAGCGTGACGAACAGCAGCAGCTTGAAGGGGATGGCGACGTTGCTCGGCGTCACCTGCGACAGCCCCATCGCCAGCAGCACGTTGGCGATGACGATGTCGATCACGATGAAGGCCAGGTAGAGCAGGAAACCGATGCGGAAGGCCGCCGTCAGCTCGCTCAGCAGGAAGGCCGGCGCCAGCACGATCAGGTCGTCCTTCTTCAGCGCCGCCGCCTTGTCGGCCGGCCAGATGATGGCGGCGGACTTGAGGAAGAACTGCTTCTCGCGCTCCTCGGCGTGCTTGTCGAGGAACTTGCGGAAGGGCTCGCGCGCCGAATCGGCCGCCTCCATCAGCGTCTGCGTGCTGGAGCCGCCGGCCGGATTGCCGGCGGACGCGGCGCTCATGCCCTTGGTCGCCTCGATGAAGACCGGCGCCATGATGTAGCAGGAGATGATGATCGCCACGCCGTTGAGCACCATGTTCGGCGGCACCTGCTGCACGCCGATCGCGTTGCGCAGCAGGCCCAGCACGATCGAGATCTTGGTGTACGAGGTGACCACCATCGCCGCGAACGGCAGCGCCGCCAGCGCCAGCAGCACCAGGAAGAGCGCGACCGGATCAGCGTGCTGCAGCGGCGTCATGCGCGAACTCCAGCCGGGTGATGCGCACGCCGAGGTGGTCGCCGATGGCGATCAGCTGTCCCTGGCCCAGCGTGCGGCCGTGGCAGACCAGGCGCACCGTGGCCTCGCGCAGCGGCACGTCGAGCTCGACGGCATAGCCCGGTTGCATGCTGGCCAGCTCGGCGAGGCTGACACGCGCGGTGTCCAGCTCGAAGGCCACCGGCAATTGCAGCTCGTCCAGCGAGCCGGCGGATTGCGGCGCTTCCGTGCTTTCTCCGGACAGCTGTGCGGCCATGTGCCCGGCCTCGTGGGCGGCCGGGTCGTCGGTAAGGGCGGGCGGCTCGGCAAGGTGCACGGTGAACTCCTGGGGATCGATGTGAAGGGAAGCGCGCAGCGCGCGGCCCACGCCGCAGCGCAGCAGCGCGGGTTGGCCGCCGGCGAGGACGGTGTCGCCCGGACGCAGTCCGCGCAGCACCCGCAGCGGGAAGGTCCGCGCGAAGAGGCGGATCACCGGGCGCAACGGCAGTTGCGCGAGCGGGGTCAGGCCGGTGCCGGAAGCAGCGACGGTCGCGATGACGCGCTCCAGCACGCCGGGATCGGCGTCCAGCAGGGCAACGGGCATTGCGCCGCCAAGGACGAGGGGGACGAGGCGCTCCGGCGTGTCCGCGTCGGCCAGCGGCTGGATGTCCACGACGCGCAGCGTCCCGAGCATCGGCGCGAAGGCCTCGGCCCAGCCGGCCAGCAGCAGCGTCACGACCGCGCAGGCCGTGTCGCGCGGCTGATGGGCGCAGGCGAGCTGCAACGCCGGCGAATCCACCGCGTCGAGCCCGAGCTGGAAACGGCCCTGCGCCGACTCGACGGTGAGCCGCCATGGCATCGCGTCGCGCTGTCGCGTGATGCCGATGCCCGCATGCTGGAGCGTCGCCCGCAGCCAGTCGGCGAAGCGCGCATCGTGCGCCACGCGGGACAGCGAGGCGTCGGCGGCGGTCATCGCGGGCAGGCGGCCGGCAAGCGTCGTCGAGTCCGCCAAGGCGGCGCCGCCAGCGACGCCAGCCGTGGCGGCGCTCGCAGGAAGCATCGATGCGGAGGAGGTCGGCCGGTTCATGTGATGTCGATCTCGATGTGCCGGTCGCCGGGCAGCGCGCGGACCAGCAACGCGCGCAGCTGCGACTGGTGGGCCGAAATTAGGGCGAGCGAGCGCGTCGACTGCGTGCTGAAGCGAAGCGTCAGTTGGTGAGGCGAAAACGTGAGACGAAGCTCGGTGTGGGGCAAGGTCTCGGCGTCGACCGGCACCTGGATGGTCCAGCTGTGGAAGTTGGGCTCGCTGCTCCGGCACAGCGTGGCGACCGTGTCGGTCAGCTCGCGCTCCCAGCCCTCGGGCAGGGGCGTCCACGCCACGTGGGGGATGGGCATCGGCGGCGCGGTGACGGCTTGATCGAGCGCGGCGTCCTGCTCGGCCTCCGCTTCCTGCGCTTCGCTGGCCTCCCGTGCGCCGGCCTCCGCCGCGGCGATCACGGGCGGTCGCGGACGATGACCGTCGACGAGGAGGGCAGCGTCGTTGCGCGACGCGTCCTTCCTGCGGGAAGGCGAGCCGGACTCTTTCCGGTCGTTGCGGTCGTTGGGTTCGGTGCGGTCCGAGCGCTCGCGCGACGGCAGGGCGACTGCGACGACCGGCGCGTGCATCGCCTCATGCCGCGACGGCGGCGTCTGCTCCGGAGCGGGCGGGGGCGCCGCTGCCGGCGTCTCCGGCGAGGCATCGGTCGCCGACGTCGCGCGCCGCACGGCGCCAAGCGCGCGATGGAAGCGCTCCGCCTGTCGGGGGTCCACCGGCAGCGGCAGCGGCGGGATCTGCGGATCCGCGACGACGAGGCGCCGGATGCGGCGGATCTCTTCGTCGTTCATGCTCGTCCGGTCACGCTCAAGCCGCGACGCGGCCGAGCGGCCGCAGCTCGACCTGGTTGCCCAGCTCCTGGTACGAGTAGACGCGCAGTCCCTCCAGGCGCGACTCGATGATCTTCTTGACGTAGCGCCGGATGTCCATCGACGTGATCACCGCCACGCCCGCCTCGGGCGTCTCGCCCGCGATGCGCAGCACCTTCTCCGTGATCGCCGCGGCGCTCTCCGGCGGCATCGCCAGGTAGTTGCCGGTGGGCGTCGGCTTGATGCACTGGCGGATCGCCTGCTCCACGCCCGCGTCCAGCAGGATCGCCGACACGTAGTTGCGTCCGCCGCTGGCCTCGAACGCGAGGTAGCGCCCGAGATCGCCGCGCACGTACTCGGTCAGCAGCAGCATGTCCTTCTCCTTCGGGCCCCAGGTGATCAGGCTCTCGAAGATCGTGCGCACGTTGCGGATCGGCACCTGCTCCTCGAGCAGCCGACGCATCACCTCGGCGATGCGCTGCACCGGCAGGATCTTCTGCACCTCGGCGACCAGGCCCGGGTAGTCCGCCGTGGCCTTGTCGACGATCCACTGGATCTCCTGCACACCCATGAACTGGTGGGCGTTGCGGCGCAGCAGCAGCATCACCTGGCGCGCCATCACCTGCTCGATGTCCAGGCACTTCGCGCGCTCCGCGTCGGGCACCTGCGCGGGCGGCAGCCACTGCGATTGCGCTTGGTCGAGCAGGGCGCCGTGCGTCGCCGCGGAGGCGGCCCACGGCTCGCCCGCCAGCGCCGCGGGCACCAGCAGCAGGCGGCCCGGCAGCTCGATGTGCCGCACCGGCACGTCGTTGATCAGCACCTCGAAGCGCAGGTCCTCCAAGGTCGGTTCGACCCACATGCACACGCCGGGGAAGGGCACACCCAGCATGGCCTGCAGCTGCAGCCGCTCGCGCTCCATCGCCTGGTCGAGCATGTGCGGCAGCAGCAGCGCGGCCAGCGCCGGCGACATGCGCACGGCCAGCGGCCGCGAGAAATGCGGCGCCTCCTGCATGATCGACGGCGCGTCGCCCTTGGCACCCTCGCGCTGCAGCGCGGCGATGGGCGCGGAGACGCTCTGCGCCTCGCCGCTCTTGCGCTGGCGCGCGAGGTAGCGGCCCGCCGCCGCCAGGCCGATGCCCAGGGCCATGAACTGCAGCGCCGGGAAGCCCGGCACCGCCGCGAAGGCCACCGTCAGTCCCGCCGCGAGGTACATCGCCCGCACGTTGGCGGTCATCTGCGCGACGATCTCCTGCCCCAGCGAGCGCGGCTTCTTCTGATGCTCGTCGGCCACGCGGGTGATCAGCACGCCGGCGGCCACGCAGATGAACAGCGACGGGATCTGCGACACCATCGCGTCGCCGATCGACAGCACCGCGAAGCGGTTGGCCGCCTCGCCCGCCGTCATGCCGTGGTACATGATCCCGACGACGATCCCCGCCAGGATGTTGACCAGCGTGATGATCAGGCCCGCGATCGCGTCGCCCTTGACGAACTTCATCGCGCCGTCCATGCCGCCGTGCATCTGGCTCTCCATGCCGAGCAGCGCGCGCTTGCGGCGCGCCTCGTCGCCGGTGAGCAGGCCCGCGCGCAGGTCGGCGTCGATGCTCATCTGCTTGCCCGGCATCGCGTCCAGCGTGAAACGCGCGCCGACCTCGGCCACGCGCTCCGAGCCCTTGGAGATCACGATGAACTGCACCACCGTGATGATGATGAACACCACGATGCCCACGACCAGGTTGCCGCCGACGACCAGCTCGCCGAAGCTCTCGATCAGGTGACCGGCGTCGGCGTGCAGCAGGATGGACTTGGTCGACGCGATGTTCAGCGACAGCCGGAACAGCGTCGTGAACAGCAGCAGTGACGGGAACGAGGACAGCGCCACCGCGTTCGGGATGAACAGCGAGGTCATCAGCAGCAGCACGCTCACCGCCAGGTTGACCGCCAGCAGCGTGTCGATGGCCACCGTGGGCAGCGGCAGGATCATCAGGCCGACGATCGCCACCACCAGGAAGCTCATCGCGAGGTCGTTGCCGAGGGTGCTCTTGTCACCCAGTGCCTTGCTCATGCCTTGCTCCCGCTTGGTTTGCCGCTACTGCCACCACCGCCACTGCCACCGCCACTGCTCTTCGCCCCCACGCCGTCGAGCATCGCCACCCAGCGCAGCACCGTGGCCACGGCTTCGAACAGCGCCTCGGGCACCGTCTCGTCCACGGGCACCTTGAACAGCGCGCGCGCCAGCGGCGGATCGCCGACGATGGGCACGCCCGAGGCTTCCGCGATGCGGCGGATCTCCATCGCCTGCGCGTCCGCGCCCTTGGCGACGATCAGCGGCAGGGGCGTCACGCCGGGCTGGTAGCGCAGCGCGACGGCGTAGTGCGTCGGATTGGTGACGACCACGGTCGCGTTGGGCACCGTCTTCTTCGGATCGCTGTTGGCCATCTCGAAGGCCAGGCGCTTGCGCTGGCCCTTGACCATCGGATCGCCTTCCATTTCCTTGTATTCGCGCTTGAGCTCGTCCTTGTCCATGCGCTGGTCGCGGATGAACAGCCAGCGCTGCAGCGCGAAGTCCACGGGACCCAGCACGACCAGCGCGATCACCGCGGCGACGAAGAGCTTGAGCATCGCGGTCCATGCGACCGTGGCCACGCCTGTCGGCGTCTGCGTCGCGGCGCCGACCATCAGCGGGATCAGGCCCATGGTGATGATCGCGATCACGCAGCCGACCAGGATGGCCTTGAACACGGTCTTCACGAACTCGATGATCGAGCGCAGCGAGATCAGCTTTTTCAGCCCGGAGCCCGGGTTGACCTTGTCGAAGTTGGGCGTGAGCGGCTCGAAGGTGATGTTGAAGCCGACCTGCGCGAAGGACGCGATCAGGCCGACGAAGATCGCCGCGACGACGAAGGGCAGCACGATCCACAAGCCCTCGATGGCGATGTCGTAGGCCACGGCGAACACGTCGCTGTCCGTCTTGGCCTGCAGCCCGACGCCGCTGGCCAGCGCGAACAGCCGCTCCAGATGGCTGAGCGCGGTGGCGCTGGCGGCGCTCAGGCAGACGGTGATCACCAGCAGGCCGGCCGCGGCGTTGATGTCCTGGCTCTTGGGCGACTGGCCCTTCTTCTTCGCATCGTCCAGCTTCTTCTGGCTGGGTTGTTCGGTCTTTTCCCCCATGGCTCAAGGGGCCGCGGCGTCCGCGACGTCAGTGACGTCCGGAAGGTCCAGGGCCTCGGCGGGCTGCGTCTCGTCGAAGTCCCGCACGATGTCGGCCAGCGTCATCCCGAGCAGCACCATGTCGCGCCGCTTGCCGAAGGCGGTGACCGCGCCGGGCAGCTCGCCCCAGGCGCTGAAGCCGGCCCGCCGCAGCACCGACAGGCTGGCGGCGTTGTCGCTCCAGACCATGGCCAGCAGCCGGTCCACGCGCCATACCGGCGCCTGCGTGATCAAGTGCTTGATCAGCCGCGTGCCGACGCCGCGTCCGCGCCAGCGCGGCGCGACGTAGTAGGCCAGCTCGAACAACGACGACAGGCCGGGCCGGTCATGCAGGCCCAGCGATCCCATCCACCCGATGGTCTCGCCGCGCTGCGTCGCGATCACCATCGGGCGTCGGTAGAACTGGTGGAGCTCGATCTGCAGCTTGGCCATCGGCACGCTCATCGGGCCGATGTAGTTGGCGTCCTTCACCGCGTCCTTGTCCTTGACCTTGGCGAGCTCCTCCGCCACCCAGCGCGCGCCGTCGGCTTCGCTCACGCCGGCGGGCTGATAGGGCTGCGTGCGCAGCGAGGCGTTGTAGATCGCCGCGACCGAGGTGGCGTCCTGCGTCGTGGCGGGCCGCAACGCGATGAGGTCGGAGATCGCGTTGGCGTTCTTCTCGGCGAGAGGAAGGGCTAGGGACACGGGGGGCTCCTCGGGGTTGAGGCGCACTGTCCCTGCCGGCACCGGCGCGAGGCGAGGAGGGGGCGAAGCGATTTGCGCGGACGCGAATCCGTGCCCGATGAGCCGGCGCGGCGCTCACTTCGTGTTGAGGATTGTTGAGGATTTCATCGTGAAGACATGAGGCCGCCGAAGTGGACGGCTGCCTAGCATGAGCCCACGCCGAAACGCACACGGCGGGCGATACGGCCGCGATGAATGCGTGATCAATGCACGTTCAGGCGCATCCGGATGTATCCGACAACGCACTCGATACGCATGGAAGGGGAGTTCACATGTTGTTGCTGACCTTGGGCAGCCTGAGGCTTGCCGAGCAGGATGGAGACGTCGCCGCCGCGGTGGCGCGCGGCGATGTGCAGGAGGCCTTGCGGCTCGGGCTGGGCCGGCTTGATCGTGGGGCAGGCGGCGATCCCGAGCGGCTCGCGGCGCTGGGTCAGGTGCTGGGGCAGGCGTTGCTGGCCGCCGGGCGCGACGAGCAGGCGGAGGAGCTCTTCCAGAAGCAGCTCAAGATGTACGAGGGACTGCCGCGCGCGCAGGTGCGCTGGCTGTCGTCGATGGACCGGGGCTTCCTGTTCCTGCACCTGAACAAGCCGGGTCGCGCGGCGGAGACCTTCAACGTGGTGGCCGATGCGGACGATGCGCCGCCGGCGCTGCGGGTCGAGGCGCTGGCCGGCATGGCGCAGGCGATGCAGTCCATGGGCGAGCACCGCCGGGCGGCGCGCACGCTGGCCTTCGCGATGGCGCTGGCCGACGCGATGGACGCGCCCGCGCTGATGATGCCGCTGCTGACGGCGATCGAGCTGGAGGTCCAGGTCTGCCGCGCGCTGCGGCACTACGACGACCTCGCCGGCGCGGAGCTGCCGCGGGACCGCGACGTGCGCGCGGCGCTGCGATCGTCGGCGCGCGCGCTGGCGGCACTGCCGGGTGTGGTGGCGCGACTCGAGTTCCTGATCGCGCTCGTGGCGCCCGAGCCCGCGTTGATCGGCGGCCAGGGCGGGCAGGGCGGAGAGAGCGTGGACGGTCTCTTCGACGGCGTGCGCTGGTATCGCGACCGCCGTCTCGCACCGATGGAAGAACGCGCCCGCGTCGAAGCCGCGCTGGCGCTGCTGGACCGCGGCCAGGCGCGCACGGCCTATGACATCCTCGGCCCGCTGGCCATCGACGATGCGCGCCAGCTCCACCACCGCCATGCGATCGAGCTGCGCTACTGCGCGTCGAAGTTGCATGCGATGAACGGCCGCCACTCCGACGCGCTGCGCTGCTATCGCCAGCATGCGCAGCTGTCGCTGGCGCGGCTGCGTTTCGAGCTGACGCGGGTGCCGTACTCGCGCTTCCTCGAGCAGCAGGAGCGCGCCGAGCAGGCCGATGCGGATCAACTGCGCCTGCCCCCGCGTTATCGCCGTGCCTATCAATACATCCTGGACCACCTGCACGACCGGGCGTTGTCGGTCCGTCGCATCGCCGCGGAGATCGACGTCACCGAGCGCGCGCTGCAGATGGCCTTCCGCGCCAACCTCGGCCTGACGCCGGCGGAAGTGATCCGCAAGCTGCGCATGGCCTGCATCCGGACCGAACTGCAGCAGATGGCCGGGCGCGACAGCGTGCTGGCGGTCGCGGCGCGCTGGGGCATGGCCAATCGCTCGACGCTGGCCCACAACTACCGCCAGCAGTTCGGCGAGACCCCGAGCGCCACGGCGAGCCTGCCGAGCTTCGCGGAGCTGCCGTCCATCGCGGCCACCGTGGCGGCGGCGGTCGCCGGGAGCGGCTCCGGAACGGGCGTGGGGATGAGCGCCGACGCCGGTCGACGCGTGTTCTCCGTCGACGGCGTCTGAGCACGCGCCATGCGCGGCGATCCGCCACGGCTCCCGGCGCGGCCGTCGTCGGCGTCGGCCAGTTCCTCGGCGGCCTCGGCCGAGGAGGTCCGCCCGCTGCCCGGAGATCCGTCGGCACGCCGGCGGGATGAGGCCAGCGGTCGTCGTCAGGCCTCGGCCAGCCGGTTGATGGGCGTGGTGACGCGGCATCTGCTCGATGACGAGGAGGAACGCGTCACCGGGGACGCCTCGCACGACCGGGGTTCAGACCTGGCACCGGCGGCGCCGAACTCGGGGTCGGATGGTGTCGCGAAGGCGAGCGCGCGCGCGTCGGCCAGCGGCGGCAAGGGCAAGGCACCGCCGCGTGGAACGCCGGGGCCGGTCGTGCGTCGCGGCGCGGCGTCGGCGCGCCGTCCGCCGCCGCCGGAGGACGACGTGTGGGCGCAGAGCGTCGATGCGGCGGAGGGCGCCGGTCGCGTCGTCGGTCCCGAATCGCGCATCCAGCCGGGGCGCAGCACGGCGCGCATCGAGGGCGTGCGGCCCGAGGCCACGGAGCGCGTCGGCCGATCGCCGCGCATGCGCATCGCAAGCTGGGGCGCGGTGCTGGCGGCGGTCGCGGCGCTGGTCGTGATGATCGCGGCGGGCTGGCTGGACATCGCGCCTCATGGACCGTCTGGCGATGCGGCCGGGGAGAGCGGGCGTATCAGTCCTCAGCATGGCGAGGCCCGTTGACTGCCGAGTCCGCTGGCCCTCACCCCCGCCCTCTCCCGCAAGCGGGAGAGGGAGTTCGACCGACGCTCTTCTTGCTTCCTCTTCCGCAAGCGGGAGACCCCCTTCGCATCGTCGAAGGGCCCTTCGTTCCGCGGTTACCTCCCGATGCGAATCCCTCCACAGTGGTGTGAAAACGTATCAGGAGGAACGTTGATGTTCGATGTCCACCAGGGGCGTGCGCAGGCACTACCGATGCCGGGCGGCGCGGCGGGAACCGACGCCGCGGAACTCTTCGTCATTTCCAATACGCCGCAGCCCGCTGTCAGCGCCCGGCTGCGCGCGCGGCAGGCCGCGCAGGCGTTGCAGGCCCGGAAGGCGGCGCGCGTGAAGGAGCTGGCCGCCGCCATCGAGGCGATGCGCGACGCTCGTCAGGCGCTGCCACTGCGCATGGATCGGGTGCTGGCGGCCGAAGCCGCCCAGGCCGAATGCGAGGCCGCGATCCTGGCGATCCAGCACCAGGTGACGGCCGCGCTTGCCGCCGCCGGGGCTGAACTGGCCGCGCGGCAGGCCGTGAGCAACAAGGCCCAGGAGGCCCTGGATGACGCCGCCGGGAGCCTGCGGCGCAGCGAGGAACGGATGCGCCGGCGCTCGCCCGCGCTGTCCGAACATGCCGCCGCGCTGGCGAGGGCGACTGGCGCCTACCGGGAAGCGCAGGCGGCCGCGCTGTCGCGCCGGGACGCGGCGCGAGCGGCGGAGATGCGGCTGCGCGACGCGATCGGCGCGATGAACCGGACCGTCCGCCCGCATTCGCTGGCCCTGGCCGCGCTGGGCGGCGCGGCCGAGATCGCGCTCGACGATGCCAGGAAGGCGCTGTCCGAGCACCGGCGCGCGGTCAGCGCCGCGGCGCGGGTGGTCGAGGACATCGGCCACACCGACGCGGCCAGCGATGCGTTGACGGCGCAACTGGCGCAACACGCGCATTGCGTCCGGGCGCATGCCGACGCGGTGGCGGCCATCGCACCCGGTGCGCGGCTGCAGTGGCAGGCGCAGGACTGCGGGGCGGCGATCGCGATGC
This sequence comes from Mitsuaria sp. MSU3D, assembly GCF_056867975.1. Lineage (NCBI taxonomy): Bacteria > Pseudomonadati > Pseudomonadota > Betaproteobacteria > Burkholderiales > Sphaerotilaceae > Roseateles > Mitsuaria sp. MSU3D. Next base: position 1,571,855 of record NZ_CP200314.1, read on the forward strand.
AGCGGGCGGGGATCCGCCGCCTCGCCGGCGAGGTCGACGCGGAGCACATCGTCGTGGTGATGCGGCGCAACGACCTGATGCGCCACCAGGGCGCCGAGGCGGCGGCCGTCCAGAACCGATCCGCGCGCCGGGGCGCGGCGGCCAAGGCGGACCAACGCGCCGAGGCCAGCGCGCGGACTTTCGACGATCAACGCGAGGCGGCCGACGCCGCCGCCGCCACGATCGAGCGGGCGATCGCGCGGCTGCGCGAGGTCTTGACGGGCGCGCCGCTCCGGACCTGATCGCGGCAGTCGGCGATCGCCGGCGGCCTTCAGTACTGCCACGGCCGCTGGCCCTCACCCCAACCCTCTCCCGCAAGCGGGAGAGGGAGTAAGAAATGCGCCGGCCCCGCCGCGGGACTTCGGGTCGTCGACAGGCGCTTCGGCTCGCAGCGACTGCCCGAACGGACTACGCCCGACAGTGTCGCGAAAGACATCAGGGGACGGTCGATGGTCCAGTTTTTCGCACGCAACCGCGCCGGCATGCCGCCGCCGCCCCTGACCACGCCGCTGCCGCCCACGACCGGCGGCACGGGCACCGCAGGAACGCAGAACGCGACCGTGCCTGGCGCCCTGCAAGGCCTGACCCCGACCGGCGGCACCGTCGCCACCCGGCAGAGCCAGCGGCCGCGGATGAACCTGCTCGGCCGGACCGGCAATGCGCAGGCGCAAGCGCAGACGCCGGCCGTGCTGCCCGACATCGCGACGGCGATGGGGCAGGCCCACGGCGCGCATGGCCAGGTGGCGGCGCGCGTCGATGGCGAGGCCTCGGCCAACGCCGCGCTCAACAAGCGCCAGCAATCGATCCAGGACCTCCAGCAGCGCGGCACCGCCGCGGCCGCCGCGGCGGTGGCCGAAGCGCCGCGCCGTCAGGCCGAGCTGACCTCGGCGCAGGCGCAGGCCCAGCAGACCGCGGCGGCCTTGCCCCATCTCCAGACGGAAGTGAACCGGCATCAGGGCTTGCTGAACGCGGCGCGGGCGCAGGTCCCCGTGCTCGACGCCGCAGTGCACGCCGCCCGCAACGATCCCGCCTTGGGAAGGGAGAGGACGAACCTGAACAACGCCGAGCGCGCGCTGCGGCTCGCGCAAAGCGCTCCGCCAGATCCGCCGGCGCCGGCACAGCCCGCCCCTGCGGGAGCCGGGCCTGCGGCACCCACCCGCGCGCAACGGATCGCGCAGGCGACGGCGGACCGGGACAACGCCAACACGGCCCTTCAGCAGCTGAGGCAGGCGATCACCACGGCGGAGAACCACCGGACGCTCAACAACACCGCCATCGACACGCACGCCACCGACTTCGCGACCGCACAGGCGGACCAGCGCACGGGCATCGCGGCGCACGCCGCCGCCCAGCAGCGGGTGACGGCGGCCAACGATGCGATCGCGCGACTCACCCATGCGAGCCAGACGCTGGCCACGCTGACCGCCGCGAACTCGCCCGAGCAGCGGGCCATGCAGGACCATGCCGCAGCCGCGCAGACCGCCGTGCCCCATGCGGTCGCCGCGACGCAGGCGCATCGCACGCTGGCGCAATCCACGGCCGACGCGGCGGAGAGCACCCGCACGGCCGCCACGCATCGCGATGCGGAAGCGAAGCAGCAGGGGATCACCGACGCGGCCATCGACCGCCATGCGCAGGCGCGCGACCGGCTGCAGCCCGGCGGGGATCTGCACGCCCACCACCAGGCCTGCCAGCAGGCCGTGAATGCCGCCCAGGCCGCGATGCCCGCGCCAGCGCCGGGCGCTCCTCCGCCGGCGCCCAGCCGGGCCCTGCAGCGGGCCAATGCCGATCTGACACTGGCGCAGGACGCCATCAACGTGCAGCAGACGGTGGTGGCGCAACTCCTCACCGCAGCCAATGTCGAGCGTGGCAACCTGGCCGCGTGCCAGAACCATGTGCAGACGAGTGGACCCCTCGAGACCACCGCCAATCAGCAGCGGGACCAGCACCGGGTCGCGGCTGACAATGCGGATGCCACCGCCAGTGCCAGCACCCGGGCGCGCGACGCGCGCGAGCTCGCCGCCGATCAGGCACAGCAGCGGGTCGGGCACGCGATCGACGCGTTGTGCGAGGAGATCCGTCCCAAGGCCGCGCCGCCGCACCCGGACGAGCGCTCCATCGGGCACAAGGCCAAGGACACCCTGCTGAGCCGGCCGCTGGCCGCGGTGGAGCGGCGCATGGCACCGGTCAAGGTCGACTTCGCCGTCGGGTCCATCACCGGCTCCACCAGCGGCAGCGCGCCGACCAAGTTCAACAACGGCGTTCCGCCGGCCCGGACACCGACGGACAAGGTCCTGAGCGACGGCGCCCTGAAGCGCGTCGATGCGCATGTGAAGGTCGCCGCCGGCGGCGCCGCGAATCTGCTGACGGACGCGTCCATCCGCACCCAGCGCGCGGCGCAGACACCACCGGCCTTCGGCAATGCGGCGGCCTTCGCGTCCGAGGTCGGTCGCATGTTCGCGACCGAGACGCACGCGACCGAGTCCACGCCGGTCGGGACGATGCTGGCGCAGGCGCTGCTCACCCATCCCAATCCCGACCCGGCCGGCCGGCCCGACGGTCATCCGCTGCGTCATGAGCAGGCGCTGCTGATCGCGACGACGCTGCGCACGGTCACCGACGATCCGACCGTCGCCGCGCATGTCTACAACGCGCTCTGGAACAGCGGCGGCCCGGCGCTGCCGGGCATGGTGCCGCGTGGCCCGGCGCCGTCGCCGCTGGCCGGCGTGACGACGGCGCCGCCCGGGCCGGAGGTGGAGCGGCTGGCCAATGCCGCCAAGCGCGCGCTCGCCGCGACGTCCGGCGGCATGCAGGCGCTGCTGGACCTGCAGGGACTGTCGCTGCCGCCGGCGGCGCCGATGCCGGCGGCGCTCGGGCCGAATCCGACCCCCGCCGCCCAGACCACCCACAACGCGGCGTTGGCGGCCTTCCAGACGCGCCAGCATGCCGAGCATGCGGTCGAGCACTACAAGCTCGGCCTGCGCGCCGAGAGCGCCTTGCTGGCGCAGGGATTCAACGTCGGCGGCAACCAGACACCGGCGGACTTCCGCGCCGCCATCGCGGCGCATCCCGAGCACGTCAAGCTGATCGACCACAGGCGCCTGGGCACGGGCAACATGCGCCGCGGCACGGCGCAGCGCCGGGATCCGGAACATCCGGCCACGCTGCCCACGCAGGCCTTTCTCTACGCGGCGGACAACCTCACCCGCGCGCGAGGCGCGGCCGATCCGAATCCGGACATGAAGCCCGCCTACGTCGCGCTGCGCAACGGCTTCACGGAGAGCGGGTCGGGCTCCGACTTCCACCTGATGGCCAAGCGGCTGCACAAGTTCTGCAAGTACATCGACCTCGCCTGCAAGACGCAGGTTTCGGGACCCGGCGTGCGGGACTCGCTCCGTCATCCGATCGATTCGATGCGGCGCAAGGTCGGCAAGGACAAGACGCCGCTGAAGACGCTGATGCAGGCGGGACCGCTCGGGTCGGAGATCGGCACCGTGCCGGGCGAGCATGCCAAGCGGCTCAAGGGGGCGCTGGACCGGAGCAGGACGCTGCTGTTGGACGACGTGCGGGCCAATGCCGCGACCATGACCGGCGACGAGCGCACCCGCGCGGTCATGCGCCTGGCGGTGATGGACGCATGGAACGCGAAGGTGCCCGCGGCTGCCGATCCGCTGATCGACCTGACGCAGGGGCTGCGGCTCACGCAGGCCGAGATCGGCGCGGCCGCGGCCCGCGTCAACGACGAGATCTCCAATCCGCCGCCGCCGGCCGGAACGCCCGCGGGAGCACCGCCGCCGGCGCACGTGGCGCCCCCGGCGCTGAACCAGACCCTCGTGGATGCCGATGCCGCCGCGCACGCGGACAAGGCGCTGCTGCCCGGAACGCTGAACGACTGGGTGAAGGCAGGGCGGCTCAGCGCGTCCGGCGCGCCCGGATCGGTGCCGCAGGGCGGCGCGGCCGCGGTCACGCAGCTCCGGGGAGACCTGAAGGTTCTGCGCGGCAAGGCGGCGATGGACAGCGATCTCGCGCAGTTGCAGCGCGACTTCGACGCCGCCACGCCGCAGGCTCGTCAGGACATCCTGCGCCAGGTGCTGGTCACCGTCGTCGCCGGCGGCGACATGACGGACTACAGCGACGGCCGCAAGTTCGGCGTCGGCGGCATGTTCGGTTACGGCGTGGCCAGCGTGGACGGGATCGGCGGCCTGACGACGGGCATCACGCCGGTGGGCGAATTCAACGTCGACCGCAGCCGCACGGCGGTGCTCAAGGCGGGCGTGGCCTCCAACACCGGCGTGATCTTCCTCGGCAACGAGACCAAGGTCACCGAGATGCTGGGCGGCGGCGTGCGCGTGGGCGCGCAGGTCGGCAAGCTGGGCGGCAGCGTGCAGGCGATGGCGCGGCTGGGCGGCGCGCACCTGTTCAGCAAGGGGCTGATGATCCGCACCAACAAGACAGGCACGGAGCACCGGCAACTGACGGCCTCGCTGACGCCCGCGCAGTCGACGGCCATGCGGGCGCCGGAGGGCAGCTGGAAGCGCATGAGCGAACTGACGGTGAACTCGATCTTCGCGCTCGCCGCGCAGAACGGGCAGAACGGCGCTCCGGCGCGCCCCGCCAATGGCGGCGAGATGTGGGCGCAGATGGTGGGCAAGGTCGGCGACTACCGCGACATCTCCTTCGGCTGGAACGAGGGCAAGTCGCACCAGGTGAACGGCTCGCTCAGCGTCGACGGCAGCGGCAGCGGCAAGATCCTGGGCGTGGCCAGCGCGTCGGGCACCGCGGGTGTCGCGCTCAAGCACACCTTCATGAACCGCAGCAAGGCCAAGGACGAAGCCGGCGCGACGCGGACGGTGCAGGCCGGCAGCGGGTCGCGCACCTCGCTGGGCGCGGCGGCGAGCGTGGGCGTCTCGCATCCGACGATCAAGCGCGCCGACCAGCCTGATGTCGGCGTCTTCGCGCGGCACAAGGTCGGCGTGGAGACGGAGCTGGTGATCCAGGCGAAGAACGGCTTCGTGCGCATCACCACGGAGGACGGCAAGGTCAAGCCGAACATCTCGTACAAGCACCGCGAGTACGCCGTGCAGGACGACTTCATCAAGCTGGTGAACAAGGAGAGCGGCGCGTGGCAGGCGCGGCTGGGCCAGCGCGGCCCGGACGGCGTGCTGCGCGGCGGCGACGAGGCGCTGAAGGGCTTCCTCCAGCAGATGGTCAATCTGCCGCCGGGCAACAACCGCCTGTTCATCGAACGCAAGTGCCTCACGCCGGAGGCGGCGGACACGATCAACGCCTGCCTGGAGCGGATCAACGTGCTGCAGCGGCCGGGGGCGCCGGTGGATGAGGGCGCGGCGACGCAGATCAAGGATCTGCAGAAGCAGATCGCGGCGCATGTCGAGGCGGAGGCCAGCTGGCAGCCGTTCCGGCTGTTCGTCAACGAGTTGAATCAGCGCGCGCGGGACTCGTCGGTGGCGAGCGGCGAGTTCCGCGCGACGCCGAAGGCGGCAGAAGACAAGGAGGCCGGTCCGCAAGGCTTCGCCGAACGCTTCCTCGGCGGCGGCAAGGTCACGCTGGGCGGGAAGATCAACACCGCCCACGGCGGGCGGGACCTGATCACGATCGATGCGCAGCCGGCACGGCTGTGAGGCGTCAGTGGATGCAGGCGTTGTCCCGCGGTCCGCTGACGAGGTCGGTCAACAGCCTGTCGAGCCACGCGGTCTTCGCGGAAGGTGCGGACATGTCGGTCGTCGAGCCGGCGTTGGAGGGCTTGCGGCGGGGGCCCTTGATCCGGTCAGCCGCAGCAGCGTGAGGCCTGTGCCGACCCTGGAGGCGACGTTGTGGCCGCGCCGCGAGTGGGCGCGCAGCCGCAGGCGGGTGCTCCTGCCGCAGGCGCGCATCCCGTCGCCGCACCCAGGTTGACACGCTTGGCCAGTTCCTCAGCGCTCTCCTTGCGCTCGCTGTAGCGGCTCGTCAGGTAGGGACCGAGATCGCGCGTCAGCAAGGTGAACTTGAACAGTTCCTCCATCACGTCGACCACGCGGTCGTAGTAGGGGGAGGGCTTCATCCGACCCTCGTCCGTGAACTCGGCGAAGGCCTTGGCGACGGACGACTGGTTCGGGATGGTCAGCATGCGCATCCAGCGCCCCAGCACCCGCAGCTGGTTCACGGCGTTGAACGACTGCGACCCGCCGGACACCTGCATCACCGCCAGCGTCTTGCCCTGCGTGGGGCGCACCGAGCCCGATGACAACGGGATCCAGTCGATCTGCGTCTTCATGATCCCGGTCATGGCGCCATGCCGCTCGGGGGAGCACCAGACCATGCCCTCGGACCAGGCGGCGAGCTCACGCAGTTCCCGCACCTTCGGATGCGCATCGGGCGCGTCGTCCGGCAGAGGCAGGCCGGAGGGATCGAAGATCCTGACTTCCGCGCCCATGGCTTCGAGCAGACGCGCCGCTTCGAAGGTCAGCAACCGGCTGTAGGAGCGCTCGCGGAGCGAGCCGTACAGCATCAGGATGCGCGGTGGATGCGCGGAGGGTGACGGCACCGTCAGGCGATCCGGCGTGGGGAGGTCCAGCAGATCTTCGGTCAGCGCCGGGAACGTGGCGTCGGGAAAGAGGCGTTCAGACATGGGGTGCAGGCGTCGATGGGGTGGAGGAGGCGTCGCGATCGACGATCCGAGGGGGCGACAACAGGTGATGCACGCCTGCCGCGAGGACGGCGCCGACCAGCTCGGCGACGATGAAGCCCGGTGCGCTGGCCGGCGCGATGCCGGCAAAGCTGTCGCTGAACATGCGACCGAAGACGGCCGCCGGATTGGCGAAGGACGTCGATGCCGTGAACCAGTAGGCCGCGCCGATGTAGGCCGCGACCATCGCCGCCACGCGCGCGGGAGGCGCGCGCAGGATGACCAGCAACAGCCCGAAGGTGGCGACGCCCTCGGCGATCCACTGGCCCGTGCCGCTGCGCAGCTTGGTGGAGAACTGCAGCAGGGTCAGGTCGAACATGGCGTGGGCGAGCCAGGCGCCGAGCACGGCGCCCAGCAGTTGAGCGGCGACGTAGGGCAGCAGCGCGCTCCTGGCGAGCTCGCCGCGCCAGGCCATCACGGCGCTGACGGCGGGGTTGAAGTGGGCGCCGCTGACGGGGCCGAGCACCTCGATCAGGACGTACAGACCGCCCACCGTGGCCAGGGCGTTCGCCAGCAACGCGATGCCCGCGTTGCCGCCGGAGAGGCGTTCCGCCATCACGCCGGAGCCGATCACGACGGCGAGCAGCAGCGCCGATCCCAAGGCCTCTGCCAGCAGCTTGCGGGACAGTGTCATCGCGTCAGCTCCGGGCGATCTCGCCCAGCGCCTGCTGGAGGTCCGCCTGGCTCATCGTCGACAAGGGCAACTGCACCAGCTGCAGCATGCGATACCCGATGGCCTGCCGCGTGAGCTCGAACGCGCGGCGCTTGCCTTCATCGCCGCCTTCGGCATCGGACGGATCCGGATAGCCCCAGTGCACCTTGACCGGTTGTCCTGTCCCGCCGAAGAAGACGGGACATTGCTCGGCGGCGGCGCTGTCGCACACGGTGATGACGATGGACAGCGGCGGCGCGTCCGGCGCGCTGAACTCGTCCCAGCTCTTGCTGCGATAGCCCGCGGTGTCGACGCCGGCGGCTTGCAAGGCTTCCAGCGCAAACGAGTTGAGGCGGCCGCTGGGCGCGCTGCCCGCGCTGAAGGCACGGACCTCCTTGCCGAGCCGCCTCGCCCAATGATTCAGCATGCCCTCGGCGAGCACGCTGCGCGCGGAGTTGTGCGTGCAGAGGATGAGCACGTTGCAGAGCGTCGATGCCATGTCGGGTCCCCTGTCAGCAGCCGCAACGGGCCGAGGTCGGCGCCACGGCGCACGCGGCGCCCTGGCAGCAGTTCTCGGTGAGGTAGGCCAGGAGCGCGTTCATCTGCGGGTACTCGGCCCGATAGAGCACGTTGCGCCCGACCTGCTCGGAGGTCACCAGCCCCGCCTCGGCGAGGTCCTTCAGATGGAAGCCCAGCTTGGCGTAGGCGATGCCGAGCATCTCGACGAGGGCACCCGGGGTCAGGCCGTGCTCGCCGGCCACCACCAAGGCGCGGAACGCGTCGAGTCGAATGGGATGAGCGAGTGCGCCGAGTCCGGCCAGGGCAGTTGTCTTGTCCATGACCAACATTACAACAAAAATTGTAATGATCGACAAGACGTCCGTGCGATCCGGCTCAGTTCGGTGCGTTGACAGTCTTCAGGCACGCCGGTGTTCAGACCTGACCCTCAAGCGTCCAACCTGGAAGGCCTTACAGTGCAACTGGGTAGTTCGCACTGGTCTACTCGATCGTCCGTTTAGAGAGTGGGGAGAGCCGCATGGCCCTCCTTTACCTTGAAATCACATGAGCAAGAACAAGAGCAGGTCTTGGACACTCGGCGTTCTTCTGGCTGCCTTGAGTTGGTCCGCGCAGGCGGTCGCGGCGGCGCCTTGTCGAGGATTGGACAAGGGCGAGAACTGGGCAACGGCGGAAGTCCGGACCTTCGAAGGCTGCGCCAGTGGTGGGACGGTCGATCAGCTTCGCGCAGTGCTGAGCGCAATGGCTTATGGCGATGTCCAGGGCCACGCGTCTGCGTCGTCCCGCGCGAAAAGAATCTTCAACGAGCTGGAACGCAGGGGCGCGGTCCTGGCTTCTGACAGAAGATCATTCCTGCGCGTGCTCTTCGTCAATTGGGACTTCGTCGCCCTCGGAACCTATTCAAAGTCTGCAGAGGGCAAGCATTGGATCGGTGACCAGCGACTCCCCGACAGGTTGAAGCGCCTGGATGCCTCCTCCATTGCTGCGTCCCTGTTTACCGTGCGAGCGGATGTCGGCGAGCTGGCCGAACTCGAACTGGATCGTTCCAGCATTCCTCCGTTGATCGTCGTGTTCAGCCCCACATGCAACCCCTGCCGTCGGGCCGTGCGGGCGATTGAAGCAGACCCGGAGCTCCTTGGTCTCTTTGCGAGGTGCTCCCTCTGGGTGTCGACGGTCGATCAGACCTTCGACCTCAACCTGTACGCGCGATGGAACGAGGAGCATCCGTCGCTGCGAGGCTATCTGGTCCGCGATTGGGAACGCTTAGGGCTCGATTACCCCCGGTCGACCCCTGCCTTCCACGTCATTGCCCAAGGACAGAGGGCGGTCCGGATAGATGGCTGGCCCCAGGAGGGGAGGAAGGCAGAGATCCTCAAAGCCATGGAGCCGTTCAAGCAGCGGTGTGGAACGTGATGAGCGCACGCTCATCGATCTGAAGATCGCCATGCGTGAACTGCGCTGTGAGCGGCGTCATCGCGGGATCAACTGACCGACGGACTGAACGCCCTCAGCCGCGCCACCTCATCCACCGGCGTGGCGCCGAAGTAGCGCTTGAATTCGCGGCTGAACTGGGACGGGCTCTCGTAGCCCACGCGCGTGGCCGCGACGCCGGCCTTCACGCCTTCGTTGAGCATGATCAGGCGCGCCTTGTGCAGCTTGTAGCTCTTCACGTACTGCAGCGGCGAGGTGTTGGTCACCGCCTTGAAGTTGTGATGGAAGGCGGACACGCTCATGTTCACCAGGCCCGCCAGTTGCTCGACGCTGAGCGGCTTGGCGTAGTGGGACTCGATGTGCTGCAGCGCCTTCGTCACCTGCGCGAAATGCGTGTGCCGGTTGGCCAGCGCCTGGAGGGCCGCGCCGCTGTCGCCGCACAGCACGTGATAGATGATTTCCTTGAGGATGAGCTTGCCCAGCACCTTCGCGTCGCGCGGCTGGTGCATCGCGTCGAACAGGCGTTCGATGGCGCAGAGCACTTCCTCGGTGAACGCCGCGCTGTTGACGCCGGTGCACTCCAGGCTCGCGCGGCGGTCGAGGCCCTCGTCCTCCAGGTCGATCAGCAACTCCTGCAGCACCGCCGTGTCGATGTCGATCGATACGCCGACGAAGGGCTTGGCCTTGCTCGCGATCGTCTGGCATTCGAAGGGCAGGGGGACCGTCAGCAGCAGGTAGTTGTCCGCGTCGTAGCGGAAGGTCTTCTCGCCGACGAAACCCACCTTCGCGCCCTGCGCCACGATGACGATGGACGGCTCGTAGAGCACCGGCGTGCGCGGGTGCGAGGTCTCGGAATAGAGGATCCGGACGCCGGCCACCGGCGACGGCGTGGAGAAGGACGCGGACCGGTAGCGGGTCGCGGCGTCGATGATCCGCTGGCGGATGCTGTCGTTGAGGATGGTCGCCATGGGTGCTTCAAAGGGCTTCGGGCGCACGCGGTCTGCAGGCCGCGTGCGCCACGAAAGCGGGAGTCAGCGAAGGATCGGTGAGGAATCAGCCGTCGATCAACGGGCGGCTTCGAGGATGCGCTGGCTGTCCTCGATCCGGATGTCCTGGTGCTCGCCCAGCGCGGTGCCGCCGTGTTCCTTCAACTTGGCGATCATCGCCGGGATGGAACTGCCGTCCAGCCCGTAGGCGGACAGGCGCGTGCCGACGCCCAGCTGCTCGAAGAAGGCCCGCGTGGCCGCGATCGCGCCGTCGATGCGCGCCGCTTCGCTGCCGTCGCGCAGGCCCCAGACGCGGTCCGCGTACTGCAGCAGCTTCGCGCGTTTCTGTTCCTTCTTGTACTCGAGCACCGACGGCAGCACGATCGCCAGCGTCTGCGCGTGGTCGAGGCCATGCATCGCGGTCAGCTCGTGCCCGATCATGTGCGTTGCCCAATCCTGCGGAACACCGGCACCGATCAGGCCGTTCAGCGCCTGCGTCGCGCTCCACATCACGTTGGCGCGGACGTCGTAGTTCTCCGGCTCGGTCAGCGCCCGCGGACCTTCCTCGATCAGCGTGAGCAGGATGCCTTCGGAGAAGCGATCCTGGATCCGGCCTTCCGCCGGGTAGGTCAGGTACTGCTCGACCGTGTGGACGAAGGCGTCCACGACGCCGTTGGCCACCTGGCGCGCGGGCAGGCTGTAGGTCGTCACCGGGTCGAGGACCGCGAACACCGGGTAGGTGAAGGCCGAGAAGAAGGGCAGCTTGTCGCCCGTCGCCTGACGGCTGATGACGGCGCCGTTGTTGGATTCCGAGCCCGTGGCCGGCAGCGTCAGCACGACGCCCATCTTCACGGCGCCGGTGACCTTGGCCCCGCGGGTCAGCAGGATCTCCCACGGGTCGCGGGCCGCGTCGTACAGCGCGGCGGCGGCGATGAACTTCGTGCCGTCCGCGACGGAGCCGCCACCCACGGCCAGCAGGAAGTCGATCCGCTCGGCCTTGACGACCTCGACGGCCTTCATCAGCGTTTCGAAGGTGGGGTTGGGCTCGATGCCGCCGAACTCGACCACCGTGCGGCCGGACAGCGCCTGGCGCACCTGGTCGAGCACGCCGTTCTTCTTGATGCTGCCGCCGCCGTAGGTGACGAGGATGCGGGCGTCCGCGGGGATCTCCCGGCCGAGCTCGGCGATCTGGCCCTTCCCGAACAGGATCTTGGTGGGCGTGTTGAGGCTGAAGTTGTTCATGGCTGTCGGCTCCGCAAGGGGTGAACGAGGATTCGTGTCGATGGGGTGGATTGTTCGTCGCCGCCCGCTCCCGAGGCAACGCACGATGCTGCCTTTGTCTTGCCCAATCCTGCTGCGGGGGCGATGAATGGGCAAGGCACCGATCGAGGTCGAGGCTGGGCGCGCCCGTTGCCGGGGGAAGGGATGACACCGCCATCGCCGGGCCCATCGACCCTCTCCGTGAACGTCGCGAACGTCGCGAACGTCCCGGACGCCGCGCGCGCCGAGGACACCGGCCATGCCGCGGGCGCGGCGGACGCCGTCCCTTCCTGGTCGGGCCGCTCGCTCAAGACCTGGTGGTCGCTGATGGTGGATTCCCTGTCGGCCTGGATCGACGACTACGCGCCCAGCATGGGGGCGGCGCTGTCGTACTACACCGTGTTCTCGCTGGGGCCCTTGCTGGTGATCGTCATCTCGATCGCGGGGCTGGTCTTCGGCGAGGACGCCGTGCGCGGCGAGCTGTTCGGCCAGATCGAGGGCGTGATGGGGCCCGAGGCGGCCAAGGGCATCCAGGAGGTGCTCAGCAACGTCAGCAAGCCCAGCACCGGCATCCTGGGCACCGTGCTCGGCGTCGGGGTGCTGCTGATCGGCGCGACGACCGTCTTCGGCGAACTGCAGGACGCGCTCGACCGGATCTGGCGCGCGCCGGTGCGCCACCGGACGAGCGGCGTCTGGACGCTGGTGCGCGCCCGTCTGCTCAGCTTCGGGATGATCGTCGGCGTGGCCTTCCTGCTGCTGGTCTCGCTGGTGACCGGCGCCGTGGTCGCGGCGCTCGGCAAGTGGTGGGGCGGCTGGTTCGGCGGCTGGGAATGGCTGCTGCAGAGCCTCAACGCCGTCGTCGGCTTCGCCATGACCGCGGCGGTCTTCGCCCTGATCTACAAGGTCATGCCGCGCGTGAAGGTGGCCTGGTCCGACGTCTGGGTCGGCGCCGCGGTCACGGCGACGCTGTTCACCATCGGTCGCATCCTGATCAGCCTGTACATCGGCAAGACCGGCGTGGCGAGCGGCTTCGGCGCGGCCGGCTCCGTGGCCGTCGTGTTCGTCTGGGTCTACTACTCCGCCCAGGTGTTCCTGGTCGGCGCCGAATTCACGTGGCTCTATGCGCAGCGTCTGGGCTCGCGACGGGGTGCTGCCGCGCGGGATCGCACGGCGCCGGGACGTTCGACGCCATCAGCGCCTTGATCGCCTCGGTGCTGACCGGCTTCACGAGGTGCGCGTCGAAACCCGCCTCGCGCGACTTGCGGCGGTCCTTCTCCTGCCCCCAGCCGGTCAGCGCGACCACCATCATGTCGCGCCCCCAGGGCGACGCCTTGATCCTGGCGCACGCCTCGTAGCCGGTGAGCCCCGGCATGCCGAGATCGAGGAGCACCAGCTCCGGTTGAAACTGCCCGGCCTGCGCCACGGCGTCCAGGCCGTTGTGGACGACGCGCGGCTGGGCGCCCATGAGCTCGACCAGCAGGGCCAGGCTGTCCGCGGCGTCGACGTTGTCGTCGGCGATCAGCACGCGGCGCCCGGCGAAGGTGTCCGGGTCGGCGGGGCGGTCGTCCTCGCCGGCCGGCCGGTCGGCATCGGCGGCCGCCGGCAGACGCACGATGAAGGCGCTGCCTCGCCCCGGGCCGTCGCTGCGGGCCTCGATGCTGCCGCCGTGAAGCTCGACCAGCCCTCTGGCGAGCGACAACCCGATCCCCAGCCCGCTGCGTTCGCGCTCGCGCTCCTGCGAGCGGTCCACCTGGACGAACATGTCGAAGATCCTCGACAACATGTCGGGCGGGATGCCCTCTCCGTCATCGCGGACCGTGACGACGACTTCGCTCCCGTGCCGCTCGGTCGTGATCTGGATGTGCCCGCCGGGCGCGGTGAACTTGGCCGCGTTGGTCAGCAGGTTCAGGAACACCTGCGCCAGCCGCGTCGCATCCGCGTCGACGAAGACGGGGCGACCGGGCGCGGACAGGGTCAGGGTGTGCCCCGACTGGTCGATCGCCGGCTGGCTGGTCTCGACGGCCGCCTGCAGCACCTCGGCCAGCGCCAGGCGAGACCTGCTCATGCGGATCTTGCCGCTGGAGATCCGCGTGATGTCCAGCAGGTCGTCGATGAGACGCACCATCTGCACCAGCTGGCGGTCCATCATGGCCTGCACCTTCTGAAGGGCGGGCTCGTCCCGCGACGCCAGGCGACGGAAGACTTCCAGGCCGTTCATCAGCGGCGCCAGCGGATTGCGCAGCTCGTGCGCCAGGATGCCGAGGAACTCGTCCTTGCGCTGGTCGTTCTCGCGCAACTGGTCCGCCTGGCTGCGCAGCGTCTCCTCCATCGCCTTGATCTCGGTGATGTCCCGCGTGGTGCCGGCCACGGCGATCACCTCGCCGTCGGTCCCCAGCACGGGCACGAAGATGTAGTCGTAGATGCGCCGCCCGAAGGCACCCGCGAACGGCACCTCGCCGCGGACCGGCTGGCCGGTGGCGACGACGCGGTCGATCTCCTCGTCATGCATGGCCGCATGCCAGGGCTCGTAGCCCAGTTCCAGGCAGTTCTTGCCGATCGCTTCGTCCCAGGTCCTGCCCCACATCCGCAGCAGCACCTCGTTGGCGTAGACGAAGCGGTGGGACAGGTCGAACACGTAGGCCAGGTCCGGCGTGTTGGCCAGGATGGCCTCGTACAGCCGCCGCTGGCCCTGCGTCTGCTGCAGCGCTGCCGCGAGGGCGGCTTCGGCGCGCCGCTGCGCGGTCACGTCGAAGCCTTCGCAGAAGACCCCGGTGATGCGGCCGCCCTCGTCGCGGATGGGCTCGAAGATGAAGTCCAGCAGGCGCTCTTCCTCGGCGCTCTCGGGCGCGTAGCGGTAGCGCAGCGGCGCGGACGCCGCGACGAAACGGTTGCCGGTGCGGTACACGCCGTCGAGCAGCTCGAAATAGCCTTGGCCGGCGATGTCGGGGAAGGCTTCCCGCGCCGGCTTGCCGAGCCACGCCGCGCTGTTGAACAACTGCAGGTGGGCCCGGTTGACGAACTCGAACACATGGTCCGGCCCCTTCATGATGCACACGAAGCTGGGGGCCTGTTCAAAGATGCGGCGGAGCTCCTGTTCGGCATGGACGCGGGCGCGTTCCCGCTCCAGGGCGTTGATGTCCGAGATGGCGCGCGCGACCTGCCGGCCGATCAGCGCGATGAACTCGCGGTAGTCGTCGTCCAGCGGCCGTTGCGGATTGAGCACGGCGACGAGGGTGCCCAGCCGCTCGGCGCGGCCCTCGATCTGGATGGGCACGGCGATCGAACAGGGGACATCCGGTGCGTCACCGCTGAACTCGGCGGCCCAGGCGATCCGCGGTCCGCCTCCGGACGCGGTCTCCGCGACCCGCCGGTCGCCACGGCCGGGCTGGCGCAGATAGATGGCGGCGTGCCGGATGTCCGGCGTGCCGGCGCCCAGCGCGACCATCGCCCGCGTGCACACGTCCAGGGCATCGGTGGCGCCGGCGGTGGCATCCGCCAGGGCCTTGAGGAAGGCGAGCCGTCGCTCGCTGACGACGCGCTGCGTCGTTTCCATCGTGACGGCGAGGATGCCGCCGACGCTGCCGTCTTCCACGCGCACCGGGCCGAACGAATAGGAGAAATAGGTCTCCTCCGCCGCGCCGTGCCGTTCCAGCGCTAGGAATCCGTCGGGGACCCAGGTCGCCTCGCCGGTGGCCATGACGCCGGCCATCAGCGGCGCGATGACGTCGGCGATCTCGGTCCACACCTCGTGGATGCTGCAGCCGAGCGCGCCGGGATGCTTGTCGCCGAGCAGCGGCGCATAGGCGTCGTTGTAGAGCATGACGAGCCGCGGGCCCCAGAGCACCACCATGGGAAAACGCGAGCCGAGGCAGATGCTGACGGCCGACCGGAGGCTTTGGGGCCAGGTTTCCGGCGGCCCCAGCGGCTGGTCGCGCCAGTCCATGGCCCGCATGCGCGCGCCCATGTCGCCGCCGCCGTCGAGCCAGCGCAGGCGCTCCGTGGGGGAAGGCGAGGGCGTCGGGTGGGGCAGGCTCATGGGCGGACATGCTACTTGAGCGAGGGGCTTGGCCCGCGCCTTGCCCTGTGGAGGCATGGAGCCCAAGCATTCGACCGCCCCGTGCCGCATCCTGGTGGTCGACGACAACAGGGATGCGGCCGATACCCTCGTCGCGCTGCTGGACGCCTACGGCTTCTGCGCCTGCGCCGTCTACAGCGGCACCGAGGCCGTGCTGCTGGCGGAGCTGCTGCGGCCCCGCCTGGTCCTGCTCGACATCGACATGCCCGGCATGGACGGCTACGAGACCGCGGCGTGCATCCGGGGCACCGAGGTCCAAGCCCCCGCCCGGCTCGTCGCCCTGACCGCCCGGACCCAGGAGAGCGACCGCGTCCTGGTCGCCAGCGCCGGGTTCGATCTGCACGTCAGCAAGCCCATCGGGTGCGGACAGCTGTGCGAATTGGCGGAAGACGCCTACCGGTGAGCGGCGGCGCCCGGCGGCGCCCGGCGGCGCCGTGCGTACTGGGTTTCGCGGCCAGCTCCCGGTTGACGGCAACCGGACCCACGCCGGGGAAGTTCAGACTTTTCTGCTGAGGAACGCTGATTTCGCCAGTGCGAAGCGCCACGGCAGGTGCTGCGCCTTCGAAATGCCGATGCGTGCTCCGCAGGCGACCTCCGCGTCGCACGCCGGGGGGAGGACGGCGAACGGCGGCTGGTCGATCCGATGGCGATCCAACGCGCCTGTGATGCCCAGGGCCTCCGCCAGCTTGCCCGGACCGGAGCAGAGTTGGCGTGAATCTTCGGCTCGCCGCCTTTGCCGCATCAGATCCAGGCCATGCGTGGGCTCCAGGGCGCGGATGAGCACGGCGGCGCCGTGGCCGACCTCCCGGCACACGATGTTGAAGCACCAGTGCAACCCATAGGAGCGGTAGACGTAGGTGGAACCCGGCGGGCCGAACATCGCCCCGTTGCGCGCCGTCATGCCGCGGAAGCTGTGGGAGGCCTCGTCATCGATGTCGTAGGCCTCGGTCTCGACGATGCGTCCGCCCACGCCGTCGACCAGCAGCGTCCAGCCGATCAGGGAACGCGCCAGGTCGACGGGCGAGCTGGAGTAGTCGATTCTTGCGGCACCTGGCATGCGGAATGGGGAGAACCTACTTGCGCTTGAGGATGCTGATGCTGCCGTCGCTTTCGAGCACGCCCATGTGCAGCTCCTCGAGCTCGCAGTCCGCCTCGCGCAGCGCCTTCTCGACATCCGCCGTGCCGAGCCGATGGCGGCGGAGCGCCTGCGGGAACCATTCGCCGTCGCGTCCGATGAGCACGGGGGACCCTTCCAGCAGCGCCTCCAGGCGCTTGCTCCGGGAGCCCAGGAAGCCGATGAAGGCGTTCATCACGATCAGTGTCGCGGCAAGGATCCACGCGCCGGTGACCGAGTCCTCGCCGCCGCTCAGGCCGTTGCTCACGGCCTCGCTCAGCAGCATCACCACCAGCAGGTCGAACGGGGTGAACTGCCCGATGGTCCGCTTGCCCGACAAGCGCACCATCAGGAACAGCGCCAGGTAGATGAGCGCCGCGCGGGCGAGCAGCTCCCACCAGTGGACGTGCAGGTCGAACATGAGGCATGCCTCCTTGCGATTCGTCGGCGCTCCCGAGGCGGGCGCTCGGAGCGCGAGGGGCCGATCGCGTCGATCGCCTTGAGCCCGTCGAGACCAGCGACGCGCGTGGCCCCGGAAGTTCAGTGAAGCGCGACGTTCAGCTGGTCGACGACCTCCGCCCAATCCGCGTCCTGCAGCAGCAGCTCCTTCAACAGGCGCGACTGCTGCTCGGACCAGAACGGCGCCTCGGTGATCTTGACGTCGCCGGGCAGAGGGCGGTGCTGGCCGATGAACTCGCGGATCTCGGCCTCGGAGGAGGGCAGGCCGAGCTGGTCGAACAGCTCGTGGAACTGGTGGTTGGTCGCTTCCATGGGGGGCTCCTTCGATAGGGTGTCCGCGATTAGCCTAACGCAGCGTCCATCCTGGCGGTGTAGGACCGAGGCGCATTGCGCATTGGGCCGTGGCTTGGCGAAGGGTACGCCGCGCAACGCGGACCTTGGAAGATCATCAAGATTGATGGTGAATCGCGTCGCACGCGCCAGACCCCGCTTGCCGGGCTCGGGGCGCGCTTGTTCCAATCGCCGCACTGCGGGTCCGCAATGCTGGACGAGCCGGCAGGTCGAACCGAACAAGACAGTGAGGAGGCGAAGATGTCGATGATCAAACCGGGCAAGCAGGCCTTCCTGATACTGGCCCAGGATCCCGGCGTGACCGGCCCGGCAGGCGAGCGGGTATTCGCCAGGGTCGAAGTGCCGTTGGAACGGCTCACATGGGGACCGACGGGATACAGGGTCAAGGTCGTCGACTACGACGCCGAACGCGGCGTGCTGTACCGGGCCCACGAATACCGGGAGGACGACGAAGGACGTCTGATCGATGACTATGGCGCAAGCCTGCCGGCGCCGGACGGGGCGGATCGCAAGCACGCTGAACAAGCCTTGCTGGACGATCCCGCCTTTCATGCTCAGAACGTGTATGCGCTGGTCATGCGCACGCTGGCGAGGTTTGAACGCGCCTTGGGCCGCCGCGTGGGCTGGGGGTTCGGGGGTCACCAACTGCACGTCGCACCGCATGCCTTCGTCGACGCCAATGCCTTCTATTCCCGCGAGGATCGTGCCCTCATGTTCGGCTACTTTCCGTCGGAGGGGGCTGTCGACGGCGATTGGGTGTTCACGGCGCTCTCGCACGACATCGTGGTTCACGAGACTACCCATGCCGTGCTCGACGGCCTGCGCGAGGGTTTTCTCACGTTGTCCGGTCCGGATCAGGCCGCGTTTCACGAAGGCTTTGCGGACGTGGTGGCGCTACTCTCGGTCTTCTCGTTGCGCGAGGTGGTGGAGATCGCGCTGTGTCAGGTCGATCATGCCGCGGGCAAGCGGCGAAAGTGGCTGGTCCGACGCGGCGCCAGGCGGCTGATCCATGGCGAGGCGCTGACGACCGAAGCGCTCGCCGATGGCGCGCTGTCGGGTCTGGCCGAGCAGTTCGGCCGCGCGATCGGCGAGCTGCGCGCGAACGCGTTGCGACGCTCGGTGAAGATCGAGCCGTCGCAGACGATCCTCGACGATCCGGACTATGCCGAAGCCCACACGCGCGGAGAGGTTCTCGTGGCCGCCATGATGCGCGCCCTGCTCCGACTATGGCGAGCGCGCATCGAGGAGTTGGGCACTTTCGACGACGGCTTCTACAACCTGGACGAGGTGGCCGCGGAAGGCGCCAAGGTGGCCGACCACCTGCTGACGATGGCCATCCGGGCGCTGGACTACTGCCCGCCGCTGGACCTGGAATTCGGCGATTACCTTGCCGCGTTGCTGACCGTGGATGCCGAGGTTGCTCCCGATGACAGCCGCTATCGCTACCGTGACGCGGTACTCGACGCCTTCGCGTCGTTTGGCATCACGCCGCCGGCGGATCGCACCGATGCGCAGGGCTGCTGGTCAGGGTTCGAGGACCAGGCGCAGATTCAATACCGGCGCACCAACTTCGAATCGATGCTGCGGGACGCGGAAGAGGTCTTCCGTTTCATCTGGGAGAACCGGAAAGTACTGCACGTCGATGACCGGTCGGACACCGAGGTCGTTTCCGTCCGTCCGAGCGTGCGCGCGGGTCCGGAGGGGTTTGTCCTGCGCGAGACGATCTGCGAGTACATCTGCCGCGCGGACATCTTCGGCTCGGAACTGGGGAACACCTGCGACGTCGATCCTCGCCCGGAGGGCATCGACACGACGACCGCACTGACCGTATACGGCGCGGGTACGCTGGTCTTCGATCAATACGGCCAGGTCAAGTACCACATCGCGCGGCACCTGAAGGACGGCGTTCGCCAGCGCAGGCGCCTGGAGTATCTGTTCGGCGCCGGGCAGGACGATGACGAGGGCGTCAACGCCTTCGCCAGACTGCATCGGCTGCGCGCGTACTGCGCCGCGTGCGACCGTCGGCAGGCGGCGGAGACCGGGAAGGTCGCGAAGGCTGACCGGCGGACCGGGAAGGCGCGCGGCCGCAAGACAAGCACTGGGAGGTGACAGATGGCCAAGACCGTTGACAAGGACAAGGCGCCGACCCACCTCAACCTGTATGTGTATCAGGTGGGTTTCGGCGATTGTTTCCTGCTCGAATTCGTCTACGGAAAAAGCATTAGCGCGCGAAGGCGTCATGTGCTGATCGACTTCGGAACGACCGGGACGCGGGAGGAGGACACTGGCTCGCACATGCTTGCGATCGCCAGGGACATCGCGCAGAAGTGCGACGGCGGTACGTTGATGGCGGTCGTGGCGACGCACCGCCACGCGGATCACATCAGCGGGTTCGCGACGAAAGCTGACGGAAGCGGTCCTGGCGACGTCATCCGGGATCTGAAGCCGAAGATGGTCCTGCAACCCTGGACCGAAGATCTGTCCCTGGACGAGAACGCCACGGCACCGCGGCAAGGCGTGTCCGCGGACGCCGACAATCAACGGGCGTTCCGCGCGCTGCAGTCGATGAACGAGCTCGCCCAGCGGGTGGCCGGCATGACGGCGCAGGCGGCGAATAGCGAAAAAGGGGCGTCAGGCATCAAAGGTCTGCCCGTCGGCGTGGTCGAGCGGCTGGATTTCCTGGGCCGGGACAACACGAAGAACTTGCCTGCGGTGGAAAACCTGGCGCAAATGGGCGAAGCGGGGCGGGCTGTCTATGCCCACTTCGGCACGCCCGATCCGTTCAGGAGGCTGCTGCCCGGCGTGAAGACCCATGTGCTGGGGCCGCCTACGGTGAAGCAGAGCCCGGAGGTCCAGAAGCAACGCTCTTCGGACGATGACGAGTTCTGGAAGTTCCGTGTCCGAGCGTTCGACAGCGGGCAAGCCGCGGCGAAGGTGAGCAACGCAGAAGCGGGCGGGGGCAAGCGTGCGACCAAGGCCGGAACCCAAGCTGCGTCCCCCTTTTCCGAGAAGTTCAGGTTCAAGAATCAAGGCAAGTTGCCGCGGGAGATCCGCTGGGCCGCCAGACGCATCCAGGAGGCGCGCGGCGCGCAGATGCTGGGCATCGTGACGATGCTGGACAAGGCCATGAACAACACCAGCTTGATCCTGCTGATCGAGGTCGGCGGCAAGCGCCTGCTGTTCCCGGGCGACGCGCAGATCGAGAACTGGACCTATGCACTGAAGCAGCCTGACGTGAGACGACTGCTGGAGGAGGTCGACGTCTACAAGGTCGGTCACCACGGCAGCACGAATGCGACACCCCAGACGCTATGGAAGGGCTTCAAGAAGCGGGGCGGCGTCGCGAGGAAGGATCGGATGACGGCGGTGCTGTCGACAATGTCCGGCAAGCACGGCGACGCAGCCAAGAAGACCGAGGTGCCGAGGAAGAGGCTCGTCGATCAGCTTGCCCACGACACCCATCTTCACTCGACGCAGGACCTGATCGGCGGCCAGCTCTGCGAGGTGATCAGGATCGAATTCTGAAATGCCGCCTTGATCAGCGAGTCGGCGCCACCAGCGCGCCTTCGATGCCGTGGCGACGCAGCGCCGCCGCCACGAAGCCGGAGGCCTTCATCGCCTCGACGAACGCGCTGAGCCAGCGCTGCGCCGCGATGCGTCCCTTGGGCACGCCCATCGCCTGCTCGATCACCATGAAGCGGCCCGGCAGCAGACGCACGCCGCCCACGCGGCGCGCGTCGGCTTCCAGCTGCTGACGCACGCCGGCGGCCACGTCGAGCTGGTCGGCGATGAACAGGTCGGTCACCGCGGGCGAGGTCGGCGCGCGCACCAGCGTGGCGGACTTGATCTCGCGGGTCAGGTAGAGGTCGTAGGCGCTGCCGCGGCCGACGACGATGCGCCGACCCGCGCGGTCGACGTCCTCGTTGCGCTGCAGCGGCGAGTCGTCGCGGACCAGGTAGGCGCCCTCGATGATCACGTAGGGCGCCGTGTAGTCGGTGTCGGCGCTGCGCAGCGGATCGATCGCGACGAAGGCGAGATCCACCTGCCTGCCCTTGATCGCTTCGACGACCTTGCCCGCCGCGTTGAAGGCGACGAGTTCGATGTTCACGCCCAGTCGTCGGGCCGCCTCGCGCGCGAGGTCGACCGACACGCCGCGCAGCTCGCCGTCCGGGCCACGGCTGGCCAGGATGGGATTGCCGAGGTTGATCGCGGCGCGGAGCTTGCCGGTGCCGGTCAGTTCGGCCGCGGCCGCCCGGGCATCGGCCGAGGCGGCCGAGCCGATGTCCGATCCGCCCGTGGCTGTGGCCCTCGATCCATCGGTGGACCCGGCCGTCGATCCGGCCGGCGCGGAGGCGCAGGCGCTCAGCAGCAGCGTGGCGGCGCCTGCCGCGCAGAGTTCACGACGTTGAACGTTCATGTCGATGTCCTTGGAGTTGATCAGTCCTCGCTGCCCGCCAGCACGATCTTTCCGAGGTGCTGGGCCTGCTCCATCGAGGCCTTGGCCTGCGCCAGATCCTCGAAGCGGAAGACGCGGTCCACCACCGGCCGCAGGCGGCCATCGGCGAACAGCGGCAGCCAGTCGGTCCGGAAGCCGGGCACCGGTTCCGCGCGCTGCTGCGGCGTGCGGAGCTTGTTCGATACGCCGAAGAGATGGAGACGCCGCGCATGCAGCGCTTCGAGATCGAGCTCGGCCTGAAGCACCCCGTCCACGTAGCCGACCATTGCGAGACGACCCTGGAAGCCCAGCGCCCGCACGCATTCGGCGAACACGCTGCCGCCGACGGTGTCGATCGCGAGGTCCGCGCCACGACCCTCGGTGGCCTCGCGCACCGCGGCCGCGAAGTCCGGCGCGCGGGTCTCGAGGCCGAGATCCAATCCCAGCGTCATCAGCCGCGCCAGCTTGGCCGCGCTGCCCGAGGTGGCGATCACGCGCGCGCCGATGGCCTTGGCCGCGGACAGCGCCGCGACGCCGACACCGGAACTGCCGCCCGCCACGAGCAGGGTCTCGCCCGCCTTCAGCCGACCCTGGACCACGAGCATGTCGTAGACGACGAGGAAGGTCAGCGGGATCGCACCCGCCTCGGTCCAATCGAGGGCCTCGGGCACATGCAGCGCCTCCGCCTCGCTGATCAGCGCGAAGTCGGCGAAGCCGCCGGCACATCGGCCCATCGCGCGATCGCCGGGCCGCCAGCCTTGGACGCCGTCACCGACGGCAACCACGTCGCCGGCCGCTTCCGCGCCCACCGGCTTCGGCGCGCCGCCGGCGCCGTGAAGGCCATGGCCGGCCAGGAACTCACCGCGGTTCAAGCCCGCCGCGCGGACGCGGACGAGCAGTTGACCGGGACCGGGGGAAGGGCGGGGCAGGTCGTCGCAGAGCAGCAGCTCCGCGTGGCCGTCCCGGTGCTGGAGGCAGTAGCCGCGCATCGTGTCGTCGCCGGTCATGTGGCTCGTGTCTTGATTCGTGTGGTGATTCGTGTAGTGACTGGGGCGCCGCGGCGTCAAGGCCGCGCCAGCGCGGTCAGTTCGCGCACGTCGGCCAGCTCGCCGAGCCGCCAGCAGGCCGCGATCAGCGCGTCGCTGCGCGCAGCACCGATGACGACATCCGACTGCGAGTGGAACTTCGCGTCCAGCGCCGCGTCGCTCATCGGCTTGTGCAGCGAGCCGATCGCATGCTCGACGAACACGTGGACGCGGCGGCCGTCGCGCAGCACCGCCGTCATGTCGACCGAGGCTTCGTCGATGCCGTCGTCCACCGTCGCCACCACCTTGCGGCGCAGCGCCACGACGTCCTCGCGGTTGACGATCGTATCGTCGTACTCGGGCTCGCCGGCGCGGCCGAAGATCAGTCCGGCCGACACGCCGTGATAGACGCTGAACTTGCCCTGCAAGCCGTCCGCCGGCTCCTTCTTCCCGGTGAGCTCCAGCACGAGCGAGTGCACCTTGAGTTCGATGCGCTCGACGTCCTCGGGCCGCACGCCCTGTTCGCGCAGCTGCACGGCGGCGTCGATGCTCGGATGGATGACGATGCCGCAGGCGAAGGGCTTGTAGGTGTTGAAGGAGATCTCGAAGCGCTCGCCGAGTTCGTCGGTGGCTTCGTTCCAGGCGTACTTCGTCGAGACCACCTGCGCGAAGCCGCGAGGCGCCTCGAGCGCGCGCGGGCTGGCGGTGTAGCCGTGCTTGGCCAGCAGCGCCGACAGCAGCCCGGCACGCGCCGCGCCGCCCGGGTGGAAGGGCTTGGTCATGGTCCCGAACTGCTCGCGCAGGCCCACGGGCTGCGAGGCGGCGATGCCCAGCGCCATCTGGGTCTGGTGCTCGTCCAGGGCCAGCAGCCGCGCGCAGGCCGCCGCGGCGCCCAACGTGCCGGTGGAGCCGGTGATGTGCCAGCCGCGGTCGTAGTGCTCGGGGTAGACGAGGTTGCCCATGCGGCAGGACACGTCGATGCCCAGGACCATCGCGTCGATCAGCTGCCGGCCGGACAGGCCGAGGTGCTCGGCCAGCGCCAGCGCCGCCGAGGCCACCGGGCCCGCCGGATGGATGATGGTCTTCAAGTGGGTGTCGTCGAAGTCGAAGGTGTGCGAGCTGATGCCGTTGAGCAGCGCCGCGCCGGCCATGTCGACCTTCTCGGCGCGGCCGAGGATGCTCGCCTGCGCGGAGGGCTGCAGCATCTGCACGGCGGCGAGCGCCGCGTGCATCGCCTCGTGACCGGCAGCGCCGACGGCGCAGCCCGCCCAGTTCATGAAGGTGCGGTGGGCCTCGTGGTCCACCGCGTCGCTCCAGCCGCGCGACGGATGCGTGGCCACGTAGCGGGCGAGGATCTGGGTGATGGGCGGGGCGTTGTGGTCGGCGGCGACCTGGGTATTGCGTGCCATGGGGTTCAATCGTCCTTCAGTCGTGTGTCGGGGGGCTCTTCAGTCGGTGGTCCGGGCGGCTGTCTGGTCGGTGGTCCGGTCGGCTTCGAGCCGTCTGTTCATCGGGTGTCTCAGTCGTCGACCTGGATCTTCCGGTCGCGCGCCAGCGCGGTCCAACGGGCCACCTCGGCCTGGATGTGATGCCCGAACTGTTCGGGGCTCATGGCCGTCGGATCGACGGCCTCGGCGGCCAGCTTGTCGCGCATGTCCGGCGCCTTGAGCACCGTGTTCAGCGTCGCGTTGAGCTGCTTGACCAGCGGCGCGGGAATGCCGGCCGGCCCGACGACGCCGTACCACTGCATCGCGTCGAAGCCCTTGAAGCCGGCCTCGATCAGCGTGGGCACGTCCTTGAGCGTCGGGTTGCGGGCGGTGCCGGTCACCGCCAGCGGCTTCACGCGGCCGGAGCGGATGTGCGGCAGCGCCGCGGCCAGTCCCGGGAACATCGCGTGGGTCTGGCCGCCCATCAGGTCGGTGAAGGCGGGCGAGATGCCGCGATAGGGCACGTGCAGCATGAACACGCCGGACTGCTGCTTGAACAGCTCCATCACGAGCTGCGTGAGCGAGCCCACGCCCGAGGAGCCGTAGCTCAGCTTGCCGGGGTTCTTGCGGGCGTACTCGATGAAGCCCTTGAGGTCGTTGACCGGCACCGCGCTGTTGACGACCAGCACGTTGGGCGTGCCGCCGATCATGCCGATGGGGCTGAAGTCCTTGACCGCGTCGTAGGGCAGCTTGCGCGTGGCGGGGCTGGTGCCGTGCGTGGCCACGTAGCCCTGCATCAGCGTGTAGCCGTCGGGCGGCGCCTTGGCCGTGGCCTGCGTGGCGATCACGCCGCCGCCGCCGCCGATGTTGTCGACCACGAAGGTCTGGTTCAGCGCATGGCCCCAGCGGTCGCAGACGGCGCGGCCGATGAAGTCGCTGCCGCCGCCCGCGGCCACGGGCACGATGTAGCGGATCGGCTTGCTGGGGAAGCTGTCCGCCGCCCACGAGCGTCCTGCGGTGAGCAGCAACGCGGGGGCGGCGATCAGCACGGATCGTCGGTTGGTCATCGGTTTGTCTCCGGGGTGAAGCGCGGTAAGGCGGGGCTCTTGTGATGGCCCTCGTTCTTGCTTTGATGGATGCTGGTGCCAGGTCTTGCCGCCTCCGGCCAGCCTTTGCTAGCTCTTGCTGTCGCTCCCGCTGGCGTCCTCGCTCTTTCCTTCCGTCTCCAGCAGGCGACCGTGCGCCGCGTTGACGTGGTGTTCCTGCAGCCGCTGGCACAGCGCGGCGTCGCCGTCGTCGAGCGCGGCGACGATCTGGTCGTGCTCCAGGATCGAGACCTTCATGCCCACGTCGCGCGACAGGTTCCGCAGCCGCGACAGGTGCAGTTGCTGGACGATGCCCTGGTAGGTGCGCGTCAGGGGCTCGTTGTCGGTGGCCTCGACGATGGCCCAGTGGAAGGCCAGGTTGGCGGCGTAATAGGCCTGCACGTCGCGGCGGCGCGCATTCGCCTTCATCTCGCGGCCGAGCGTCACGAGCCGCTTCACGAGCGCGTCGCGCCGGGGGCGGTCGAGCGCCGCGGCGCGGCGGCCGGCGTGGCCGTCCAGCAGGCTGCGCAGCTCGTAGAGGTTGGCGACTTCCTTGGGATCGAGCACTCGCACGAAGACGCCGGCGTGCTTGCGCGCGGCGACCAGACCGGTGCTTTCGAGCTCGCGCAGCGCCTCGCGCACGGGGACGCGGGAGACGCGCAGGCGCGCCGCGACATCCGGTTCGTTGATGCGCTGCCCCGGCGGCAGGTCGCCGCGGAGGATGGCGTTCAGCACCTCGTCGCGGACGAGCTTGGCGAGCGACGTGTCCCGCACATCGGCGAGCAGGTCGGGGGAGGTGTCGGTGATCCATGGGAGCA
The DNA here is from genome assembly GCF_056867975.1 of Mitsuaria sp. MSU3D. Classification (NCBI taxonomy): domain Bacteria; kingdom Pseudomonadati; phylum Pseudomonadota; class Betaproteobacteria; order Burkholderiales; family Sphaerotilaceae; genus Roseateles; species Mitsuaria sp. MSU3D. Next base: position 1,598,210 of record NZ_CP200314.1, read on the forward strand.
TTCGTCTATCGTATACGATCAGACGAAATGGACAAAGCCAGGATCCAGGCCTTGCCTGTCACGGTGCGAACTGCGGTCAGCGGCGCCGCCGCGCGCCATGGCGCGACAGCGCGCGACGATCACGTGGCAGCGGGGCACACGACGGCGCCTGGGTCGCGCTTGGGTCCGTGTGATCGATGGCGATGAAAGCTCAGGCGCCCACCGCCAGACTGAGCATCACATGGTGCTCATAGTGGCCCACGCCGTTCTTGACGATGGGATCTTCGGCAGTGAGGGCCTCAATGGTCTGCTCGTCGGCAATCCGGAAGAGCGAGACGCCATAGCCGCCGGCCGGATCCATGACCGGGCCGTGCGCAACGATCAATCCCTCCGCCAACAGGCGGTTCAGATAAGCGCCGTGACGCTTCATCAGATCCTTCTCGACGTCCGACATCGTGGCGAGGAAATCCTTGCGTGGCGGAATGAATTTGCAGAGGTAGTACTTCATCGTGGTCCCGATCAAGCCGTGCGGACACTCTTGTGAATCTCGCTCTCGAACATCTTCGGCATGTAGCTTTGCAGGAAGAGAATCATTCCCGTCATCTTGCCGACCGGGTTGCTGAACTTCGGGTGCCGGGTCTTGATCAGCCTTTCGATGGTCGCGACGACGGGGGCGGGCGACTGCGCTTCGTCGATGCCCTTTTGCGTGGCGGCGTTCGCCTGCTTGCGATAGTCGTTGTAGTCCGCAATCTTGCCGGCCTTGGCCGCGACGGCGTTGTGACTCAGATTGGTCTTGAACCACACAGGCTCGACCATGCTGACCTTGATGTTGAACTGGTCCAGTTCAAAGCGAAGGGATTTGAAATAGCCCTGCACCGCATGTTTGGAGGCGGTGTAGTAGGACAGATTCGGCGGACCGATCAGTCCCACGATGGAACTGACGGTGATGATCTGGCCTGCCTTCTGCGCCCTGAAGTGCGGGAGCAAGGCGTTGGTCACCTTGACCGTGCCCCAGAAGTTCGTCTCGAACTGCTGGCGTCCGAGCGCCAAGGGCGTCTCTTCAGCCAGGCCGGTCACCATGTAGCCGGCGTTGTTCACGAGCACGTCCACCCGCGGGGCCTGCCGGAACAACTCGCGCGTGAAGGCCTCGATGGACGCGTCATCGTCGATGTCCAGCCGCAGCAGTTTGAACGGCAGTTTGGCCGCCTTCTCCGGATCGCGGCTGGTGCCGATCACCTCGAAGCCCTGTTGCTGCAGGCGTGTCGCGAGCATCAGGCCGAAGCCGGACGAGGCGCCGGTGATCAAAACGGTCTTTTTCATGGTCTTTGCTTTCTTGCTGCCGAGCCGTCGGCTTCTGCCAGCGATGGGGTGGCCGGGCGACGGGCCCGGGGACGGGTTCAAGGAACAGGGCCACTGTGCCCAGGCATCGGCGCCAGCGCACTCGCTCATCGCGCCAATCGACATGCGAAACCCGCCAGCAAGACCGCGCAGCTTGGCGCGTTCCGCTGGTGTGCCCGGCGAAGGCCGCTCGTAAACTGAAGTCATGAAAGACGACAACGCCGTCGCCCCCAAGCTGCCAGGGGGCCGCTTGGCGCACGCAGGCACCTTTGCGATCTGGCCGGGCTGGCTGCTGCTGATGCACGACGCGGGTGTCAATGGCGCCAACGTATTGCGCCGGGCCCAGTTGCCTGGCGATCTGTTCGGGCGCGCGAGCACGCGCCTCGACTCCCAGACCTACTTCAAGCTATGGGCGGCGCTCGAGGCAGAGGCGACTGCCGGGCAACTGCCCGTGCCCTTGCGCCTGGCGCAGAGGATGTCGTCCGACTGGTTCGAGCCTGAACTCTTCGTGGCGCTGTGCAGCGACGACATGGATGGCGCACTCGCACGCCTGGCCAAGTACAAACGTCTGAGTGGCCCCATGGCGTTGCATGTCGAGCGCACCGAGCGTCGCACGACGGTGGCGCTGGAGTTCCTGGACCGCGCCTTGGCGCCCCCGCCCGTGCTGATGGCCTTCAAGATTGTTTTCCTCGTCCAACTGGCGCGACTGGCCACTCGGAGCCCGATGCACGTGGTGAGGGTGGGATGGCCCCAGCCGCCGCAGTCGGCACCGGAGGCGCTGGCCTACGCGGACTACTTCGGCGTCCCGGTCGAAAGAACACCGATGCCCACGGTCGTCTTCTCGGCAGAGGACGCGCGACGTCCATTCCTGACCGCCAATCACGGCATGTGGTCCTTCTTCGAGCCCGCCTTGCGGCAACGCCTCGCCGATCTGGACCGGCACGCCACCACCGCGGAGCGGGTGCGCAGTGCGCTGCTCGAGGCGCTGCCCGCCGGGGAGTTGTCGATGCAGGCGATCTGTCGCAAGTTGGGGGTCAGCAGCCGCACGTTGCAACGGCGGCTCCAAGAGGAGGGCAGCAGCTTCCAGCAGACCCTGGACGGCTTGCGCAGCGCGCTGGCCCACCACTACCTTCAGAACTCCTCGCTGTCCGGCGCGGAGATCGCCTTCCTCCTGGGCTTTGAGGATCCCAACTCCTTCATCCGTGCGTTTCAAGGCTGGACGGGCAGCACGCCGCATGCGGTGCGATCGAGCTTCCTGGCGTCCGCGGGCGCGGCGAACGAGGCGTGACACCCGCGCGGAAACGGCGGCCGGCCGCAGGCGATCACGCGGCGGCGGGCGCGAGATGACACCCCGCTGAATCGCCATCGGTGGACAAGGCGCTGCTCACGTGAACGGGCAGCCGCAGCCCCGGCCCTTCGCACGCGCTTGCGCGCACCAGCGGTGCGAACGGCGCCTGGACCTGGCCGTACAAGGTGGCGAACGGCACGTCCGCCGCATCGCGTCCGGTACCGATGCGCACGAAGCCCATCGGGATGCCGGTGCCCGACGCATCGAAGGTGTACCAGCGCCGGCCGAGGTAGACCTCCACGTAGGCGTGGAAGTCCGGCGCCTTGGTCGGGTCGGCGCCGTAGTCGGTGCCGGTCACGTAACGCGCCGGCAGCGAGAGCGCCCGGCAGAGCGCGATCATCACGTGCGCCTGGTCGCGGCAGACGCCGACCCGGTCCGTCAGCGTGTCGAGCGCGGTGGTCTGCGTGGTCGATCCGTACGAGGAATACGCGATGTGCCGCTGCACCCACGCCGCGATCGCGGCGGCGCGCGCGTATCCCGAGGGCAGATGACCGAACTCGGCCTCGGCCCAGGGGATGAGGCGATCGGATTCGCAATAGCGGCTGGGCGCCAGGTAGGACAGCAGCTCGACGGGCAACTGATCGATCGGGCATTCGTCGATGAAGGCCGGTTCGCTGATGCCGTGCTCGATCGTGACGCTGGCGGTGTAGGTCAGGTGCAGATCGCCCTGCGGCGCGCGCAGGCGCAGCAGGCGGTTGCGCGTGCTGGCGACCGTCTCCGAACGCCACGGCACCTCGGGCGTCAGGACGACGCTCTCCTGCAGGACGTGTTGCGCCGCCGTGTGCGCCGGCTGGATGTTGAACACGAAGTCGCCATGCGGCGAGTCGATCCGGTAGTCCAGTTCGAAGTGGAGATCGAGGCGAATCATGGGGTCCTGCCGTTCTCGACGACGCAATGGATGAAGTGCAGCTTCGGGACGACCCGGCGTTGCAGCACGAAGGGGTAGAAGTCGGGCTGGCCCATCGCGCGGGACATCTCGTTCATCACGCTGGTGATGGCGAGCCAGTCGCGCAGCAGGCGCAGGAAGGCGGGTCCGGTGGCGTGGCCCGGCGACCAGAGGTCGTCGAGTCCGTAGGGCCAGGGCCGCATCTCGTCGACGGTGCTCAGCAGCTTGAAGCTGCCGGCAGTATCGATGGTGTCGCGCAGGTGCAGGTAGTGCGCCCAGGTCTCCGCCCAATCCTCCCACGGATGCGCGCTGGCGTACGAGGTGATGAAGCGCTGCGACCAGTCCGGCGGCGGGCCGGTGCGGTGATGACGTTGAAGCGCGTCGGTATAGGGCTGGCGCTCGTTGCCGAACAGCGCGCGGAAGGGCTCATGCCAGGACGTGCCCGAGACCAGCCGGTCCCAGTAGTAATGACCGATCTCGTGGCGGAAATGCCCGAGCAGCGTCCGGTAGGACTCGCCCATGCGCTGCCGGGCGGCTTCGCGCTTGGCGTCGTCGGCCTCCTCGATGTTGATGGTGATGACGCCCCAGGCGTGTCCCGTCATCACGCGCGGCTGGCCGGGCAGGGTGCGCAGGAAGTCGAAGGCGAGCCCGCGGTCCGGTGCCTCGAATTTCGGCACCACCGGCAGGCGCAGCCCGAGGAGCTGCGACACCAGCCGCCGCTTGGCGCGCTCCATGCGTCCCCAGAGTTCGGCGTTGATGGGATCCGATAGGTTCGGAATGGTGCGGTTCAGCGCGCAGGCGACGCACAACGGGCCCTTGCGCCGGTCATCCAGCGGGAGCAGCCAGTTGCAGCCGGCGGCGGTGTGGAAGTTGGCGCAGCGGGTGAAGACGCCGTCCACGCCGTCGATGCACCAGGTCGCGGTGGTCGGGCCGGGCAGCAGCGCGTGCAGCACCAGGTCGTCGGGCAGGAAGCCGAGCGGCGCCTTGCACATCAGGCAGGCGCTGTTGCGGAAGTAGAGGCGGTGGCCGCAGGTGCAGCGATAGACGCGGGGGGAGGTCATGTCAGCCTCCCCTTGGCAAGCATGGGGCCTGCCTCACTCCCTGGCGTGTCTTGCTGTCCCTGGCTGAGCCCACCACGCCGGCAACAGCCGCTGCACCTCCGCCCGCGCGAAGCGGTCGTCGATCAGGTGGACCACGCCGCGGTCCTCGGTCGTGCGGATCACCCGGCCGGCCGCCTGCACGACTTTCTGCAAACCGGGGTAGAGGTAGGTGTAGTCGTAGCCCGCGCCGAAGAGCTTCTCCATGCGCGCGCGGATCTGCTCGTTGACCGCGTTGACTTGCGGCAGGCCGAGCGTCGACAGGAAGGCGCCGATGAGCCGGCGCCCCGGCAGGTCGACGCCTTCCGCGAACGCGCCGCCCAGCACCGCGAAGCCGACACCGCGCCCCTCATCGGTGAAGCGATCGAGGAACTGGCGCTGTTCGCCTTCGCTCATGCGGCGCGACTGGCGCCATTGCGGCACGCCGGGGTGGCGGTCGCCGAGCAGCTCCGCCACCTGTTCCAGGTAGTCGTAGCTGCTGAGGAAGGCCAGGTAGTTGCCGGGCGCGACGCGGTACTGCGCCGCGATCAGGTCGGCGATCGGCTGCAGCGAGGCGCGCCGATGCTGGTAGCGCGTCGAGATGTGTGAGGCCACGCGCACCTGCAGCTGGCTCGCGTCGAAGGGCGAGGGCACGTCGATGCTCACGTGGTTCTCCGGCAGTCCGAGCAGGTCCGCGTGGAAGGCCTGCGGCTGCAGCGTGGCGGAGAACAGCGTGCTCGTGTGGGCGGCCGCCAGTCGCGGCTTCAGGAACGGCGCGGGGACGATGTTGCGGATGCAGATGACCGACGGACCCGGCTTGGCACCGAAGCCCGCCGGTTTCTGGACGTCCACCAGCGAGTGCGGCCCGAAGGACTCCACCGCGCGGGTCACGTGCAGCGCCTCGAAATGGAAATCGAGCAGCGCGGGATCGACCTCGTCGGGATGGGCGGCCAGGTGTTCCGAGACCACGCCGATGCTGTGCTGGAGTGCGCTCAGCAAGGCTTCGGGGAAGGCCTCGTAGGCCGCATAAGGCTCGGCCTGCGCCTTGTCGATCGCGCGCCAGGCGCGGCGCACCTTGTCGAGCGCCTTGCGCACGAGCGGCGACGCCGTCGCGCCGGACGACCGTCGCGCCTGGAACAGCCGCTCCGGCGACAGCGTCGCGCTGAACATCTTGCGGCCGCGTTCGACGAGGTTGTGCGCCTCGTCGACGAGCAGACCGATGCGCCATTGGTTCACCTGCGTCAGTCCGTACAGCAGGGCGCCGTGGTCGAAGTAGTAGTTGTAGTCGCCGACCACCACGTCGGCCCAGCGCGCCAGTTCCTGGCTCAGGTAGTACGGGCAGACGTCGTGTGCCAAGGCCGCTTCGCGCACAGCGGTCCGCGTCAGTGCGACGCCGGCGTCATGTGCGGTCGCCTGGTCGACCTGCAGCGCGGCCGAACGGGCGGCGGGCAGGCGGTCGTAGAAGCCCTTGGCGAGGGGGCAGGACTCGCCGTTGCAGGCCTTGTCCGGGTGCTCGCAGGCCTTGTCTCGCGCGACCATCTCCAGCACGCGCAGAGGCACGGCGGTTCTTGTCGCACCGGCGCCGTTGGCATCGGCGTCGTGGCCCCCGACGTCGTCGTCGTCGATATCGTTGCCGTTGCCGTTGCCGTTGCCGTTGCCGTTGCCGTTGCCGTTGCCGTTGCCGTTGCCGTTGGCGTTGCCGTTGCCGTTGGCGACTTCGACGAGACGCTGAAGAGCGTTCAACGCGGTCTGCCGTCCCGAGGTCTTCGCCGCCAGGAAGAAGATCTTGTCGATGCGCTGCCCGGGCGCGGCCTTCAGCAACGGGAAGATCGTGCCCATCGTCTTGCCGATGCCGGTCGGCGCCTGCGCGAGCAGGCAGCGGCCCGTCGCGGCGGCGCGATAGACCGCCTCGGCCAGCGGCCGTTGTCCGACGCGGAAGTCCCCGAACGGGAACTGCAGCGCCTGGAGCGCCGCGTCGCGTTGCTGCCGGTGCGCGAGCTCGAGAACCGCCCACGCGAGGAATCGCTCGCACAGGGACTCGAAGTGCGCGCGCAGTTCCTCCGCGCTGCAGCGTTCGGTCAGGAGCGTCTCCTCCTGGCTGCCGAGGTCGAGGTAGACGAGCGCGACCTCGATGTCGGGCAGTGCTTCGGCCTGGCACAGCAGCCAGGCATAGACCTTGGCCTGGGCCCAGTGCAGTCGGCGGTGCGTGGGCCGCTGGCGATCGAGGCTGCCGCGGAAGGTCTTGATCTCTTCGAGGCGTCGACGATCGGGATCGAAGCCGTCGGCACGACCTCGCACGCGGAGTTCGCCGAACTCGCCGCTGAGCGTCAGTTCCCGTCGGTAGCGGGGTCCTCGGCGCTCATACACGAGCGCGTGTCCGGCGATGCCTTCCTGAGCCGTGGGCGCGGGCGTGAAGCGCAGGTCCAGGTCGCCTTGCTTGGCGGTGAACTCGCAGAGCTCGCGGACGGCGACGGTGTAGGGCACGGGATGGGGTCAGGCTTGATCACTGTTGATGCATACAGTATCTCAAATCACGAGGCGTCATGCCGTGTCATGCGCCTCATGGCGCCTTGCCGGCGGCGGCCGTGGCTGCCAGCGCGGCCGCGGTCGCGATGAACTGCTCCCGCTCTGGCGCATCGGCGATGTGGCGCGCGAGGGATCGCGAGAGTTCATCGACGTTGGCGCTCTGCGCGAGGTCGCGGGAGACGAGGTGCCTGGCCAACGGTCCGATGTGCGTCGCGAGGGCGCGCTCGACCTGGGAGACGAGGGCCGCATCCAGACCGCGCCTTGCACTCGATCCTGCGCCGGACCCTCTCGTCGACGTTGCGATCGGATTTGCAGCCGAATCGTGGCGAGGCTGGACCACCGTGCGATCGCCAAAGCTGTCGGCCAACCCCGCCGCCGGGCCGCCGGCCGCTGCGATGTCCGCGAGCGCCGCGCGCATGGCCGCCGCGTCGGCGAAGCGATGGCGCGGATCCCGGGCCATCGCGCGTCGAACGACGGCATCGAGCGCCGTCGGCAGTTCGCCCGGCCGCAGCGCGCTCGGCGCCGCGGGTTCCTGATGCAGCGTCTGGTACATCACCGCCTCGGGTGCGCCGCTGAAGGGCGAGCGTCCCGTCGCCAGCCGGTACAGCAGCACGCCGCAGGCGAAGAGGTCGGCGCGGTGATCGATCGGACCGCCGAGGTACTGCTCCGGCGCCATGTAGCCCGGCGTTCCGATTTGCGAGGCGACCTGCGTGAGGTGCCGGTCCGCGATGCGCGCGATGCCGAAGTCGGTCAGCTTCACCCGGTTGTCGCGCGTGATGAGCAGGTTGCCGGGCTTGATGTCGCGGTGCCAGACGCCACGGTCGTGCGCGCAGCCGAGCGCATCCAGCAACTGGTCCATCACCTCGAGCGACCAGCCCAGTGGCGGCCTCGCGATCTTGATCATCTGATCGAGCCCGCGGCCGTCGACCAACTCCATGACGAGGAAGGCGAAGCCGCCAGCGCCCGAGACGATGCTCGCGCCGGCATTGGCCCCCGTGTCAGCACCCGAGCCGGCGTTCGGAGATGAAGCCGCCGACTCGGTGACCTCGCCGAAGTCGTAGATGGTCACGACCCCGGGATGGGCGATGCGCCCGACCGCGCGCGCCTCGTTGCGGAAGCGCGCGGTGATCGAGTCTTCGGGAGCCGTCTCGCCGATGACGTCCTCGAACTGGCGGCGCAGGACCTTGATGGCCACCTCGCGCTGGATGTGCGGATCGAAGGCGCGGTAGACGACGCCCATCGCGCCTTCCCCGAGCCGGCCTCGGAGGAGGTACTTGCCGATGCGGGCCGGGCCGCCTGCGGGGTCGCTCACGGCGTCGGCGTGGAAGGCGGCATCGCCAGGGGTCTTCGTGTCGGTCATGCGCGGCCCTCCAGCATCGCCATCGCCTGATCCAGGCTGCGGCGCATGCGCGCGAAGGACACGGTCAGCACGCCGATCTCGTCGTTCGCGCGGGCCTCGAAGGGCGGTGCGTCCTCGCCGAGCGACACCCGGTCCGCGATCCGCGCCAGATTCGTCACCGGCCGGATCACCAGGTACCAGAGCATCAGGTTGAGCGCCGCGCCCATGACCAGGAAGGCCGCCGTCAGCGCGCCCATCACCAGCCAGAAGGTCTGCGACGCCTGCTTCAACGGCAGCGTCATGGGCACGCTCACGACCTCGGCGCCGAGCGTCTCGTTGAGCCGCCAGCCGAAGCCGTTGGAAGGACCGTAGCGCGCCACCAGCGTCGGCGGCGCGGTCTGCGGCGACGCATGGCAGCCCAGGCAGGCCGCGTTGCCGATCCGGATCGGCCGCGCGATGTAGAGCGCTTCGCCGGTCGGCGTCTGGCGGCGCCCGATGAACTCCGTCAGCGCGGGCCGGCGCGCGAACTGCGAGATCACGTCCTCCTCCCAGCTCACCGCCCGGTTGCGCGGGTTGGTGGGATTGAGCATGGCCGCCTTGTAGCTGTAGTCCTCATAGGCCTTGGACAGCGTGGCCAGCACCTCGTGCGCGGAGAACGCGGGGACGGCCTCGGGCACGAAGCGCTCGCGCAACTGGCCTTCCAGCAGCGGACGGATGTGGTCCGCGGTGTACTGGTTGACGGCGCCAGCGCTGCGCATCAGCAGCCGGGCGCGGTCGGCGACCTGCTCCTGCGCGCCGTCCTGCAGCCATCGCCGCGCCAGGAAGCCCGTGGCCGCCAACCCGACCAGGAACACCGCCAGGAAGATGAGGTTGAACTTCGCCAGCAGGCTCAGGTGCGGGAGGCGGTACCCGGGCCGGTGGCGCACGGCAACGCGGCGCGAGGGGGAGATCGGGAGGCCTGCCCCGGTGCGGCTGGAGAGGGGGTCGTCGATGCGGCTCATGCGTGTCCTTGGCTCCCACCGGGCGGTGGGTGTCGGTCTCGATGAAGGACTTACGGAGCCGACGGCCGGACGGATGCAGTCGTCGATGCATGTCGCTGCGACGGTGGGCGACTGGCATCAACTTGGGAGAACACATGGACTCGTCGTCCGCACTACGCACGGACCATGAAGACGACATTCCACGACATCGACGACTTCCCGCAGCTGCGGACCCTGTGCGGGCAATGGGAGACGATCCGCGACGAATTCCTCCGGCTGCGCGCCCCGGTGATGGCCATGAACCGGCACGGAAAGCGCCATGAGGAGGTCCTGCGCGACCTGGAAGGCTATCTGGCGGCCGGGTACGCGTTCGGCTGGATGGAAGGCTGGGGCCCGGGCGGCGGCAACCCCGATTGGCTGCAGTACGCCCTGGTGGGCTTCGGGGCGCCGGTGCCGCGCGTCGACCCGGTACTTGCGCGGACGATGGCGATGCTGGGCTCGCTGGGCGGCCTCATCAAGGTCGCTGCGTTTGCCCAGCTCAATGCCGGCGCGATGCTGCCGGTCCACACGCATCCGGAGATCGGCGAGGAGCAGCTGCTGCAATTGCACCTGCCGCTGGTGACCGCGACCCACCGCAACTACGCCTATCTGAACGTGGCAGGCGAGTTCCGCCAGTTCGTCAGCGGCCAGCCGCTGATCTTCGACGGCTCGCTGGACCACTTCGTGCTCAACGAGTCGCCGACCGATCGCGTCATCCTCTACATGGAGTTCTCGCGGCGTCTGCGCATGGGCTGAACGCCGGGCCGGCCACGTTCAACGCGCCGCCGTGATCAGGTCGAACTGCTCCCACGGCCCGATCGCCGTGCGGTTCGCGATGAGCGAGGCGGCGCCGGCGTTCTCCGCCGTCACATAGCGGTTGTTGGCGATCGATTGCAGCGTCACCGAGCCATTCGCGTTGCGGATCAGCTTGAACGACTCCCACGGCCCGATCGCGGTCCGGTTGGCGATCAGCGCGGAGCCGCCGCCGTTCTCGGCGCAGACCAGCCGGCCGTTGGCCCGCGCGCGCAGCGCGATGTTGCCGTTGCCGGCGTCCAGCAGGTCGAACTGCTCCCAGCCGCCGATGGCGTCGCGGTTGGCGATCAGCGGCGCGCCGCCGGCGTTCTCGGCGGTCACGTAGCGGTTGTTCACGCGGGCGCGCAGGGTCACGACTTGCGCCGTCGGCGTCGTGGTGCCCACCACCGGCTGGGTCGGGCGCGTCGGCGTCAAGGGCAGCTGGCCCTTCAGCATGCGGCCCCCGTCGTTGGTCAGGCGCAGGTAGTAGTCGGACGAGCAGGCCGTGCCGTCCTCGTCCAGCGCCAGGATGCCGGAGCCGGCCGGCACGAAGGCCGCGGTCTCGGCGGTCTTGGCGATCTGGTTGCCCTCGTTGAACTCGTCGAACATCGAGATGTAGATCCCCTGCGCGCCGACCCGGACCATGTTGTAGAACTGGCGCCACATGAAGTCGCCATGCGCGCGCTGGCGCACGCTCAGGTCGCCGGGCAGCACGCAGGGCTGGTAGTCGATGCCGCGCGCATTGCAGTCGGCCTGGTCGGGGAGGTTGACGTTCTGGTAGAACCAGTCGGACCCTGCGGCGTCGCCGATGCGGCCGACCATCCACGGCGAGATCATGTTCAGCGCGTGATAGACGTCCAGGTAGCCGGCGCGCGAATCGTTCTTGCCTTCGCGCCAGTAGGTCGGCACGCCGCCCATCACGTAGCAACCCTGGCTCTTGAACCAGTTGATGACGTCCAGGCAGGCGGCGGCGGACCAGGGATGGTTGTCGTCGTTGAAGCCGAAGCCCCAGATGCCCACCACCGGCTTGCCGTTCTGCCGCGCATAGGCCGACGAGGCCACCAGCGCCGACATCTTGTTGAGCCAGTCCGCCTTGATCTCGGGCTGCATGTTGCGCCAGCCGCTCACGTCGTACATGACGTAGAACTTGCGGCCGTAGGACTCGGCGGCGCTGCGCACCTTCAGCGCCATGGCGTCGCGGGTCGCGCCTTCACCGCCGTTGGGGTTGAAGCGTTGCAGCGCGGCGGTGTCGCAGCCGTTCTGCTGCATCCAGCGGAAGTGCGTGTCGACGGTGGACTGGTCGTAGGACGAGAACAGCGTCGCCGGCGCGCCGTTGCCGAGCGCGGCGAAGGCGGTGGGGTAGCCGGAGGCGTACTCGCGCATGTCGGGCCACGAGATGATGGCGCGGTTGGTGGGAGAGGGCGTGCGGCTCCAGTCCTGGGCCCAGTGCCACCAGCCGTTGATCGGCGCGCTGTCGCCGGCGCAGGCGAACCAGCCCTGGTAGCCCACGGTGATCTTGCCGACCACGTCGCCGACCGGGCTGGCGGCGATGGCGCTGGACAAGGGCAGCGTGGAAGCGGCGACGCCGGCGGCGGCGGTGCCCAGGAAGGTACGACGGGACAAGGTCACGGGAGTTCTCCAGCAGCGGCGCCGTCAGGGCGTCGAGGTGGAGGCACTGTAGGGACGCGGGACCGGGCGCTGTGTCGAGGTGCGTCGTGCGGGCGCCGATGCGACGCCCCGGTTGCAATGCTTGCAGAGATGCAACGAGGGTTGCGTGGGGCTCTACCTCTTCGGAGGATCCCAGGAGGAGGGTCTCATCAGTTCTGACGATGCCCGCATCGACGCGGCTGCCTAGCATCACCCACGCCGAGCACTGGTGCGCGCGGGCACGATCCGGGAGGCACGACGATGAACGAGATGAAGGAGTCGGAAACGCTTCGACCGGAGGCGGATCTCCTCTCGGACAGACGCAAGGAGATCGATCCCGGCGGCAACGGCGGCACCGGCGGGCAACACCTGGCCCTCGCCATCTCGGGCGGTGGCATCCGCAGTGCCACGTTCGCGCTCGGCGTGCTGGAGGCGCTGGCGAGGATGAAGGTGCCGGCTCCGGTGCCGGGAACGATGCCCGCGCCGCCGGCCGCGCCGACGCCGGGAAGCACGTTCCGGGCCTCGTTCCTGTCCCGGTTCGACTACCTGTCGACCGTGAGCGGCGGCGGTTACGTCGGCGCGTTCCTCTGCAGCCTGTTCCAGCCCGGCCGACTGCGGCCTGCGCCACCGTCGCCGGAGCCCGGTCCGGCACCGGAGGTCGGCTCCTGGTTTCATCGCTTCGTCTCGGCGATGACGAATCGCCGGCCCGAGCGCCGGATCACCGCGCAACAGGCCGCGAAGGCGGCCGACGATGCCGTCGAGGTGCTGCGCTCGGGGGCGCCGGGTCGCATCCGTTCCGACACCGACTACGAAGCGGGCGACGAGATCCTGCGCGCTCCCAAGGCCTGGCTGCGCGAGAACGGGCGCTACCTGATTCCCACGGGCACTGGCGACGCCTTCTACGCGGCGGCCCTCGGCATCCGCAACTGGCTGGCCGTCCATTACGTGATCGGCGTGGTGCTGCTGGCGTTGATGGCGGCCATCGGCGCGGTGAGGATCGCGTTGGCCCTGGCCTGGAACCCGGTGATGGACTGGGAGTTCGACGCGTTGACCGCGGCGCTCGCGTCGCTCGGCGCGGGCGGCTCCCTGATCGGTCGGATCTGGTGGAGCCCCCTGTTCCCGCTGAGCGTCGCGCCGGTCATGCTGGCCGGCGTGCCGCTGGGAATCGCGTTCTGGCTCGTCAGCGAGCGCCTGGACGGGAAGAGCTGGCCCATCAACCGCGCCATGCTGGGCAGCCTGGGCATCGTCGCGTTCCTGGTCGGCATCGCCTTCCTGTCCTTCAGGAACAGCCCGATCGAGAACTTCCGGTTGGCGGAGCCCGACCCGGTGCCGTGGCACCGGCAGTTGCTGCTGCTGGTCATCGCGGCGGAGATCGCGGCAGCCAACGTCGTGTACGTCCTCCTTGCGTGCTGGAACCGCTCCGCGTCCGCGCAGCGCGTCCAGCTGACCCGGATGCTGGCCGCGGTCCTGGTGGCGACGGTGGTGATCGTCGCTCTGGCCGTGATCGACACGCTGGGGCAGACCGTGTACCTGCTGGCCTCGGCGCAGAATCACGCGGGGCCGATCCTGACGCCCGCCGGCCTGGCAGCCGTGCTGGTGTGGCTCGCCCAGCGCGCCGCGTCCAAGGACGGCGGCCTGCCGGGATGGTTGTCCCGGATCCCGTTCCACACGCTCGCGGGCCTCGCCGGCATCCTGATCTTCGTGCTGGTCGGTGCGCTGTGGAGCGTGGGGGTCAACGCGATCGTGTGGGACGGAAAGGCGCCCGACATCGGGCCGCTCTTCCTCGATGACAAGCAACTGACGACGCTGATGTACCTGCTGCTGCTCAGCGGGGTCCTGTCCATCGCCACCGGCCAGTTCGCCGGCTTCATCAACCTCTCGTCGCTGCAGGCCTTCTACAGCTCGCGTCTCACGCGCGCCTACCTGGGCGCCTCGAACGGTCAGCGTTTCAGGACGGCCGACAAGGCCGCGCGCAGCGCCTCGGAACCCTTGGCCGGGGACAACCTGACCCCTTCCGACTACTACGGACGGCGGACCGATGGCGGGAAGAAGGTGCTGACCACGTTCGCGCCGCTGCACCTCATCAATGTGACCGTCAACAAGACGGTGGATCCGGCGGAGCAGCTGGTGCAGCGCGACCGCAAGGGCCAGCCGATGGCGGTGATGCCGCATGGCTTCCAGCTCGACACCCACCCGATCACCCCGTTCCCGAAGCAGACCTGGAAGAACATCGGCGCGAGCGGCCAGATGTCGATCGGCCATTGGATCGGCACCTCGGGCGCCGCCTTCAGCACCGGCATCGGCCGCGGGACCTCGCTGGGCATGTCGTTGCTGATGGGCGCGGCCAACGTGCGGCTCGGCACCTGGTGGGGCTCCGGCCTGGAACGGCAGAACGTGCACGGCATCGGCGACCATCTGCGTCGCGCGGTGGGCGCGCTGTTCCGGACCCAGACCTACCTGTCCTACGAATTCCGCGCCCGATTCTTCGGCACGGCACGCGTGCTGCAGTACCTGTCCGACGGCGGTCACTTCGAGAACACCGGCCTCTACGAACTGCTGCGCCCGGAGCGCCAGGTGCTGCGGATCTTTGCCACCGACAGCGGCGCCGATCCGCTCTACCGGTTCGAGGACCTCGCCAACCTGATGCGGCTGGCGCGGATCGATCTCCAGGTGGAGGTCGACGTGCAGACCGATTTCACGGGCGAGCTGGGGCAGGTCTTCGCCGGGCCGGCCGCGTTCAAGCGCATGGCGCCTTGCGACGACACACCGGCCGTGACGCGTCGCGCGACGCCCACCGCGCTGCTGCTGTGGGCCACCCGCCGGGGCGAGACGATGCCCTGCACGCAGATCATCGTCATCAAGCCCAACGTGCCCTGGGATGCCAACGAGGACGTCCGCCAATACGCCGTCGAGCACGGCACCTTCCCGCAGGAGCCGACGGCGGACCAGTTCTTCGACGAGGCGCAGTGGGAGAGCTACCGCTCGCTGGGCGCCCACCTGGGCGGCAAGGTCTTCAAGCCGGAGATCCTGCGGGCCTTGGACAAGCTGATGCTCGAACGGATGGGGGTGGTCGCGCCGTGTCCGCTGCCTCCCAAGTTGCCATCCCACTGACGTCCCGGCGTTCTGCAGTCCATTTTTCTTTGGGACATTGGCGCTATTGGCTCAGCATTCGAACGTCTCATCCCCCGTCGGCTCCACATGCGGCGTCCCGTTCATGCGCTGCCGCATGCGTGACAGCGACTGATAGACGCGCCACCGCGCGCGGTTCAGGCTGCCCAGCGGGCGATGCGCGGGCAGCGCATGCCAGGGATTGATGGACAGCCGGTGCGCGAAGGCAAGCTGCGCCGGTGAATCGAAGACCTGCTGCGGCAGGCGCAGCGTCGCCACGTGCACCGGGGGCGACAGCGACGCGGGCCATCGCACGCCGGCGCTTTCGATGGGCATGCGTCGCGGGTCGGTCTGCGGCTGCACCATCACGTCGAACAGGACCTCGCCCGCCGACAGCGCCCGCACCATCGCCTCGCGCAGGTAGTTGTCGGACGGTCGGCCCGGCAGGCCGGGCACGCGGCTGACACGCCGCGCGCGCGGCACGAAGGCGTACTGCATCGCGCCGCGTTCGCCGAGCCGATAGGCGGTGCAGCTCCAGTAGGACGTCTCGAAGGGGCTGGTCTGCGTGCGCGACCACAGCGCCTGCATCAGCCCGTTGAGCCATCGCCCGTTCTTCGGCGACGAGAAGAAATACAGCGGCGTGCCCCGCCGGATCAGCGCCTGCAGCCGCGCGTTCTCCAGCACGTCCGGCGTCGTGAACACCGGCGTGCTGATCCCCGTCAGGTCCTGCGTCCAGCGCTCGTCGTCGAGCAGCTTCGGACCCGGCACGCCCATCAGCTTGACGCCGATGCTGAGCACCCCGACATCGTCGATGTCCGGCGGGCTGTCCGGCCCCGGTCCGCCGAATCGCACCCAGGCCGGGAAGCGCCGCGACGGCTCGGCCAGGATGCCGTGGCGCAGCGCCTCGGGGACGTCGTCGCGGACCTCCAGTTCGGCGCGCACGACGCCGTGCGTCTTGGTGTTGCCGGCGCGCTGGCACGGGATGCCGCGGTAGTGCGAGGCGAGGTAGTCGCCCATCGTGGCGACGATCTCGTCGACCGCCTCGGCCTCGAACGGCAGCGGGCGCTCCTCGCCGAGCGCGCCGATGAGCGCCGCCGGCAAGCGCCGCACGATCAAGGCCTGCACCAGGCGCGTCAGCGGCTCGCGCAGCAGCGCGTCCAGCGCGGGACGGATGAACGGATCGATCCGTCGCTCGACGCGCATCAGCGAGACGAATCCGTCGTGCACGCCGCGCTCGATAGGGCCGGCGCGACCGCTGTCGGCACCGACGTCGTGCCGCGGCAGGGCGTCATCCCGTGGTTCCGGCTCCGTGGCCAGGAAGCGCAGCGCACGCACGCCGGGCAGGAAGAAGTAGGCGCCGCCGCGCACGGTCACGAATCGAGGCAGCCCCGTCAGCCGCTCCGCGGGACCGTCGACCCGCGGTATCGAGAACGCGTCGACGGGCTGGCCGTCGACGCGCGGAACGCGCGGCCCGAGCAGCGGGTCGCTCTCGGCGCTCAAGCCGTTGAAGTGCGAGCTCGTGAGCCACGCGCCCTGGACGAACTCGAACTGTCGGCCGATGTTGGCGTTCAGCGCGATGAAGTGCAGACCGCCCTCGTACTTGCGCCCGCGACGCAGCACCCGATGGAAACGCGTCGAAGCGACGAGGTCCAGCGCGCGGGCCTCGGCGTCCAGCCCGATCGTGCGCGTGAAGGTCGTGAACGGGCAGGCCGGACCGCCGGGCAGGTCCGCGTTGCGCGGATTGCTGCGCCGGATGTGCGCGCCGATCGGGCAGTGCAGACCTTCGGGGTCGTCATCGAAGGTGAAGTCCGCCTCGGCGTCGACCGGTGTCGCGGTCAGAGGAACGCCGTCGTGCGTGCGTCCCACCATGCGCTCGGCGTCGTCGGACAAGCGCTGGAACGAACGCACGTCCTGCGCCAGCTGGCGCATCACCAGGTAGCTGCCGTTGCGGCCGAGGTCCGCCATGCCGAACAGCGCATCGCGCGGCAGCAGCCCGCCCGGGTCGCGGCCCGGATTCAGCAGCGGCCGGTCGGACAGCGCGCCGTACTCGTTGGGATAACCGAGCACGAACTCGCCGAGAGACGAGAGCTTGCTGTAGGTCTGTGTCGTCCGGTCGTCGACCGGCCGCTCGCGCCGCCAGTCCAGCAGGGGTTGCGAGAGACCGTCCTTGAAGCCGAACGGTTCTCTCCCATCCGCGTCGATCGCGTCGATGGTGGGAAGCGCCGTCAGCAGCTCGAAGCCCTCGGCCCAGGCCGCGTCGACGCGGGCGCGGAACGCGGCCAGTTCGCCACGCCGCGCGTACAGCATCAGCAGCGCGTGCGGCATGCCGGCGCAATGGCCCCAGGACCAGGTCTTCGGCGCGCTGCCGCCCACATCGCCCAGACGGTCGGACCGGTTCTCCGGCCTGTCCATGCCGACGCGGAACTCCGGCGCGAACTCGTCGATGACCGACTCGCGCACGCCCAAGGCCTGCAGCCCTTGCGCGGTGAAGGCGAGCTGCAAGGCCGGGGCGTCGTGCCGGTTGCCCGGGTCGCGCCGCGCGACGCTCACCTCGACCTGCGACAACCAGCGCCGCGCCGCGGCGGCGTCGCGCACACGCAGCAGCAGGAACACCGCTTCCGGGTGATCGCCATAGCCGCGCATCAGCAGGCCCTGGATGTCGTCGAGATCGACCTCGGGCGCCGCTCCTGAAGTGCCCGACGCGCCGGACTGGCGCGAGGCAGTCGCCGCGGCCGTCACAGGAGTCGCAGCCATGCCATGACCTCCGCGTCGTCCGGCGACCGGGCTTCGAAGCCCAGCCGGACCTGGTGGTTGCGTTCCATGTCGGTCAGCGTCAGGCCGGGGTAGGCCTTGTACCAGACCTGCGTGCGCACCTGGTGGCGGCGCTGGTAGCGCTTGAATCGCTGCTCGTGCCGGCAGCCCTGGAAGAGCAGCCACGCGGTGCGCGGCCAGCCCACGCCGTTGCTGAAGGACAGGTTGAGCCCCCAGCCGACCTTGTTGATGAAGTCGTCCATGTAGGCCTCGTGGCTGCCGTCGTAGTTGCTCGCGAAGGCGACGCGGGTCTTGTCGTCGAGGAAGACCCAGCGCGCGAAATGGATGGTCCGCACCCGGCCCAGGAAGCCGCGGTTGAAGACATGGCGCGCGGCGTAGTCGATCGCCGCCAGGATCGCGATGAGCAGCCAGCGCCGGAAGCGTCCCGGCTTCACCGCGCCGATCGCGCTGAACTGGTTGGTGACGTCCCAGTCCTCGTCCCGCTGCAGCGCCTCCACCGCGGCGTCGTCGGGGCGGGGACAGTACTCGGGGTCGTGGGTCTCGCGCCAGCGCAGCAGCACCAGCACCGGGATCGCGAGGAGCACCGTCAACGGCAGCAGCACGACCGCCAGCAGCACCAGCAGGAGGCCGAGGGCCGCATGCAGGCCCTCGCTCAGTTGCCAGCTGGCCGGCGTGGGCGCTTCAGGCGTCAGGGTCAGGCGTTGCGCCTGCTGCTCCGCGTGGACGTGGTCCAGCAGCGTCTGCCGCACCGCGCGAGCCTGCGCGGCGTCGACCATCGACTCGCGGGGGACGCGGTCGGACAGCGCCTGGTGCAGTTTCTGCTCTTCGCAGATCTGGAGCGCCGTGCGACCCCGGAAGTTGACGTAGAACACGTCGACCGGCCGGTTGTGATCGAGCATCCACGCGAGCAGGTCCGAGCCTGACGGGGGGGCCTCGCAGTGCGAGAACAGCTCGCGCAGCCCCGCGTCCGCGACTTGCGCGATCGCCTCCAGGCAGTCGCGCGCGGTGCCGTCGCAGTCCGCCATGAACAGCAGCGTCGTCGGCAGGCGCGCCGGCCGGCTGACGTCGTGCAAGCGCAGGTCGGCCTGCAGCGCGTCGTCGACGAGCACGAGGCGCGCGAAGTGCAGCGTCTTGATCGCGGCAAAGGGCAGGATGCGGTTGTCGGGATCCGCGACGCCCGGTCGCAGCGTCATCGTGTCGAGCAGCGCCCGCAGGCCCGCCTCGCGTCCGGGCACGACCGGCGCGACCAGCATGATCGGGGACTGCGGGGTCATGGGCCGGGGCTGCGCGTCGACGACGCCCGGCTCAGAACTGCAGGCAGAAGTCGATCAGGCGGTCCTTGCCCCAGTACACCTTGCCGAGATAGAAGCCGGGGCCGATCTGGCGGATCTCGTCGCGGATCCAGTGCGCGAGCAGCGAGGTGTCCGAGTAGTCCAGCACGATGCATTCCTTCTGGTCCAGCCAGCTCGGCCCGCGGTAGACCTTGGCGACGATGGCCTGCAGCCCGAAGGCGAGGATCTTGTTCTTGAGCAGGCCCTTCTCCGCGTCGAAGACCTTGCCCTGCCAGCCGAAGTGGGTCACGAAGTTGGCGATGTTCTCGGTGTACTTCGTGCCGGGCGCGATGATCGCGGTGCCCTGCGCGGGTCCGTCGGGCATGTCGCCGGCGGTACTGTCCATGAAGAGCTTGTCCAGTTCCTGCTGGGACATGGCCAGCAGTTGCGCGACGTCGTAAGCCATGGGGTCACCTCCGTTCGGTCAAGGGTCGGGTCGATGAACAAGGACGGCGGCGTTCAGCCGTCGTCGTCGAGGATGAGTTGCGCGGCCTTCTCGCCGACGATGTAGACGGCGCTCACCAGGAAGAAGCCGGGGATGCGGGGAAAGACCGAGGCATCCGCGACGCGCAGCCCGCGCACGCCGCGCACGCGCAGCCGACTGTCGAGGACGGGCCCGATCGGGCAGGAGCACGACGCGTGATGGCCCCAGGCGGTGTCGCGGACGTAGTCGGCCAGCGCCTGCCGGTCCGTGAGCTGCGCGCCCGGGCGCAGTTCCTCCGTCACGAGGCCGCGCTCCACCAGCGGCGCCGTCAGCGTGCGGATGAACTCGATCGAGCTGACGACGGCGTCGAGGTCCTCGCCGGCCGCATCGCTGCCTTCCTCGAAGTAGTGGAAGTCGATCAGCGGCGGGTCGCGCGGGTCGGCCGAGCGCAGGCGCACCCGGCCGGCCCGGTTGCGGGTGTGGGCCTTCAGGATGGCCCAGGTGAGGCTGTCGTTGCGCTCGCGGATCTGCTGCGAGAAACCCGGGTAGTAGCCCTCGAAGGACGCCGGCAGCGCCATGCAGAAGATGTCGGGCTCCGGCCGCTCCGGTGCCGAGCGGCGCACCACCGCGGCCGCCGCGCCGCTGGTCGCGTACAGGCTGCAGTCGCCCCCGGCCCAGCGCTGCCAGGGCGGATCGCCGCGATCGAATGTCGCGCCGGTCCGCATCGCCCAGGGCTGGCGCAGGCGATGCGTCACCGCGATCTCGTAGCGGTCCTGCAGGTTGGTGCCGACCTCGGGCAGGTCGACGCGGACCTCGATGCCCAGCGCCTCAAGGTCCGCGCGGGGACCGATGCCGGACAGCATCAGCAGCTGCGGCGTGTTGAAGGCGCCTCCGGCGAGCACCACCTCGCGTCGCGCGCGGACGCGTCGGCGCAGGCCAGGCTCCGCGTTCGGCGACGGATGGGCGCGGTACAGGTGACGGCCTTTCAGGTACTCGACGCCTTCGGCGCGCCCGTCGCGGTCGATCAGCACCCGTGTGGCGAGCGCGTCCAGCTCGATGTGCAAGCGGCCGGGAAACGCGCGTGCCGCCTCCAGCAGCCGCTCGCGCGCGCCGGTGCGGCGATGCCGGCGCGTGGACAGCGGCGTGTAGCAGAGGCCCGTGAAGCTGCCGCCGTCGACCGGCCGGGCGTTGGGATCGGCGGCGCCGCGAAGCCAGCGCCACAGGCCGCCGACAGGATCCTTCAGCCCGCGCAGCAGCGCGCGTCCGGTAAGCGCCACCAGGAGGCGAAGCGCGCGATCGCCCAGCGCCTCCGGCGGCAGCGCGCCCTCGACGTGGAGCCAGCCGTCCCACCCGTGGCCGGTGGGATCGAGACCGACCCTGCTCAGCGCCCGCCAGATCGGCCGGTGGCGGCAGGCCTCGACGCGGCGGGCGTGCTGGCGCATCGCCTTGGCATTCCAGGTGTCGTCGCCGGTCAGCTCGGCGATGTGGTCCCAGTCGGCGTCGTGCGGCAGCATGAAGATCATCGCGTTGTGCGTCGTGCAGCCCCCCAGCGCGCCGGCGCGCGGGTAGAGCACGCCTTGTCCCGGCTGGTATTTCCAGTCGCGGGCCTGGCGGGACTCGTCGGCGTAGTGGCGCACGTGAAAGTTCCAGCTGCTCTGCGGGTGCTCGCACGCGAAGGCGTGGAAGCCGGGAACCTCGTAGTCATCGGGCATGCGATCGCCGGGTTCCGACGGCGGATCGCCGCCGGCCTCCAGCACGCAGACGCTCAGGCCCGACTCGACCAGCCGGGCCGCGAGCGTGCCGCCGCCCGCGCCGGAGCCCACGATCACCACGTCCCATTCGCTGTCGTCGGGCAGGTCCATGGAGCTTGGGGGCAGGCGTGCGGTGTCGATGCGGGCGAAGTCCGGGTGTTCCGAGGCGGTGGCTCAGAACGTCTTCAGGAAGGCGATCAGGGCGCGCTTCTCCTCGTCGCTCAGCACGGGCTCGGTGCCGAAGGCCTTCTCGTCGGCGCTCAGGCCGTCCTGCTGATTGAAGAACGCGGTGCCGAAATAGTGCCCGCGATTGACGACCAGGTCGGGGCACTTGCTGAGCTTGAGCATGGGCTCGCGCAGGTTGGCGAAGCGCTTGCGCAACTCCTCGTCGGTCGCGCCGGCGGGGGCGGTCGCGAGGTCCGCCTTGAGCTTGATCGCGAACTCCCCGAGCAGCTTCACATGGGCGGCGCGTTCGTCGAGGTTGTCGCTCTCCGAGCGGATCTTGAGGTTGGCCAGCGCGCCGATCGGCGTGCCCTTCGGGATCGGGCCGAGCACGATGTCGCCGCCGTCGCCGACCAGCCAGGGAAGCCAGCGGTGCGCCCAGCCGCGCAGCGGCGAGAGGCTCTCCGGCACGAAGCCGACGGGGATGGTCACCTGGCTGCGCGCATCGGTGCGGTCGATGGTGCCGTGGACCTTGGCGCCGAAGAGCTCGTCCTGCTGCCGGCGCTCGGGCCAGAGCATCTGCTCGATCGACGCGTTGAACACCTTCATGCGTCCCTCGACCGACGGATCGGTGCTGAACGGCCCGACGGTGTTGTTGAGCAGGAAGGGCGCGGTGGACCAGGCGCTGATCAGCGACGGCACCCGCGTGTACCCGCGGCCGCCGGCCGGCATCGCGTAGGGCAGGGGCTCGCCGGTGAACGGGTCGGACAGTGTCAGCGTGCCGACCGAGGGCAGCTTCTTGTAGGCCTGGGACGAGAAGTTGTCCCAGATGTTGCCGGCCAGCGCGTTCGTCGCCAGCGGGCTGCAGGCGTTGGTGCGCAGCAGCGTGACGGGCACGCGGGCCTCGGTGGACAGATAGTTGCCGTCGAGGAAGTCGCTCGCCTGGACGAGCTCGCGCATGCGCGCCTTGAAGTCGTCGCCCTGGGTCCATGTCCACCAGCGCTTGTAGCAGTCGAGGTAGCCGGCGCCGGCGCATCGGGCGGGGTCCAGTCCCAGCGTCGGCGGCGGCTCGGGCGCCTTGCTCGAGTGGCAGCGGGCGCAGGTGTCGGCGAAGACGATCTTGCCGCGCGCCAGCGTCGCATCGTCGGCCGCCAGGTGCGCGGCGCCGCCGGGGGCGTCCTTCAGGTGGTCCGGACGCGCCGCCTTCAGGAAGAAGAGGGCGGTGTTGACGTTGCCCCGTTCGGTCGCGTTCCAGTAGGACGAATTCTTCTGCGCGTCGGCGATCCTGATCGGCGTGATGTCCTTGCCGCCGACCACCGGGTTGAAGTGCAGCAGCCATTCCTCGCTGAACAGCCCGATGTTGAGGTAGACGCGGTTGAGCGCGCCCAGCAGGCCGACCGAATCGGCGCCGTCCTTGAGCACGTGCGGCGTCTTGACGATCTTGGTGTCCTTGTCGAAGTACTCCGCCAGCGGACCGTCCTTGACGTAGTCGTTGAACTGCTTGTTGTCGAGTTCTCCGCCGGCCAGCGGCTCGTGCCACAGCTTCTTGGCGGTGCCCATGCGGGCGACGAAGTCATAGACCGCGTTCATCGTGCGCGGGTTGTTGATGCTGTCGGTCGAGACCAGCGAGGTGTCCATGGAGCCGGGCCGGTAGGTGTGGGCCAGCTGGTACATGAAGTTGGCGCGGCCCTCGGGCTTGTCGGCGTTGAAGATGAAGAGCCGGTCCACCCACATGTACTGCGCGCCGACCGAGGAGCTGAGGTTGGGGAAGCGCGGATGGGACGGGTCGGCGGGCGGGTTCACCGGGCTCGGGCCGACATGGCAGAAGCCGCAGGACATGCCGACGCGGTAGGGCCGCACGAGGTCCTTGCGGTTGTAGTAGGACGGGTCGGTGTAGTAGCGCTGGGCGTCCCAGGCCTTGGCGGCCTTCTCGTCGAAAGCCGGGTTGGGGAACAGGCGCAGGCCCATGATGCCGGTGGCGTAGCCGTAGAAGGAGCCGACCGGCAGGCCGTTCTTGCCGCGCCCGCCGAGGGCGACCCCGGGGTACTTGGTCTCGTTCTCGAACGGGTCCGCGGCGCAGTCGGTGCGACGCACGTCCAGCCACAGGCCGAAGCGCTTCGGATCGGCGGCGGCCGCGGGGTCGAAGCAGGGCTCGTTGACGAGGCCGAGTCGAGGCCAGCGGTTCTCGCGGTTGTAGCCGAGGCTGGGATGGGAGCTGACGATCTTCAGCAGGTCGAAGGCGCCGAAGGTGTAGTCGGTCATCCTGTCCCAGAAGCGGTCGTTGCCGCCGCTCCAGACCAGCCACATGTTGCGGCCCTGGATCTCCTTGGCGTCGAGCGCGAGGCCGCCGTCCATCTCCTTGAAGTAGTCCTCGTCGGCGTGGCTGAAGGACGCGGCGTCGCGGCCGGCCTGGCGGGCCTCGTCGGTGACCTCGCCGGGGCCGGGTCCCTTGCCGCAGGATGTGAACAGCGCGAAGGCGGCGGCGGCCAGCAGCGCCGAGGTCGGCACGCGGCGCGCGGAACGCGAGATGGAACGGATCATGACGGCCTCCCAGCTGTGTGGGGCCGGTCGGCGTTTCGCCTCCGTCCCCAGCCCGGTCACGGGTGCGACGCGGGCGTTTGGCGGGGACGATGGACCGTCAGACTGGCAGCGTCATCATCACAAAGGAGGAGGAAGGACTTGCAGTGCGGAACGCGGCGACAAGAGGGGACGAGTCCCTAGATTGAAGGTTGCGTCCGCATGAAAACCTGATGCGCAACGAGGGTTGCGCGAGGCCTTGCCGCCCCGGTCTGCCCGGACTGCAGGGCGGGCAGGAGGACGCGAAGGGCAACAAGTGGCCCCGGCCCCAGGGGACGCTCCCTCCGACCCAGGTTCACTCGAACACAGGCCGGAAGAACGTGCGCTCATAGCTGAGGATGCAGCGCGTCTCCTCGGCGTAGCGGAAGGCCGCCTGGCATTCCGGATCGTCGAAGGACTTGATCCGGTACTCCTCGTACGCGGCGAGCGACGGGAAGGAAAAGGACGCGAGCGCGATGTTGTTCGCGCCCTCCGAGGGCAGCAGATAACCGTGGTGCACCCCGCCGAACTTGCGCACGAGCGGGATCCACAGCTTGCCGTAGTGCTCGAACTCCTTGAGCTTGTAGGGATCGAGGACGTAGCGGAGGTGGCAGGTGATCATGGGCGGATTGTGACCGCGCTCGGCGGGGACCGCCGCCTTCAGGCGGTGGCCACCGGCACCACGTCCCGCCGGGGCGCCAGCGCCCAGACACTGTTCGCCGGCCCGTTGAGCCCGCGCCTCAGCGTCGCCCCCGCCATCCGCGCGAACGCCCCGGCCAGCAGCACGGCCATCAGGTCCACGAAGAGCCGGTGCGAATGACCGTCCAGCAGCGCCGCCAACGGCGAGACGCCCGTCGCCACCCACGCCGCGGCCGGAATGGCCGCGGTCAGCACCGCGCAGAGCCACAGCAGCTCGTGCCCCGCCCGCGCCGGCGCGCGAAGGAAGGCCCAGGCCATGCTCGCGAAGAAGACGCCGAAGTAGACCGGCCGGTCCCACTGGTCCCGCAACAGCGCGCCGGACAGGAACAGCGCGGACACCCCCGCGATGCAGCCCAGGCAGACGCCGAGCGTCAACTTCGCCATGAGCCGCGGACCGCGCGCCTGCTCCGTCTGCTGATGGCGGCGACGCGACTCGATGTACAGCAGGTTGCCGCTGTAGAAGAGGAAGGCCCCCGCCAGCCCCAGCACGAAGTACAGCCACTTCAGCAGCGTGTCGCCGAAGTTGCCGTAGTGCAGCGAGGTCAGCCCGTTCAGGAAGCGCTTGCCCGGGGTGTAGGTGCTCGGTTGATCCACGCCGAGCACCTCGCCCGTGGCGCCGTTCAAGGCCACGGCCACGCGGCGGCTGAGGCTCTTCTGGTCCACCAGGCCCACCAGCGTGACCTGCGCGTTGGCGTCGCCCGGGTCGTGGAACGACACCTCGTCGGGCTGGAAGCCCGGCACCTGCGCCTGACCGCGACGCAGCAGCTCGGTCAGCGGGAGCAGGGGACGCGGGGACTCTTCCGCCTCCACGTGCGCCGCCACCTGCAGATCGGGCTTGATGATCTTCAGCAGCTTGCCTTCGAACACGAAGAACTGGAACGGCGCCAGCATCAGGTAACCGATCGCGAGCACCGCGCCGCTCCAGGCGAAGATCACATGGAAGGGCAGCGACAGCAGGCCGATCACGTTGTGCGCGTCCTGCCACAGGCGCTTGAGGTTGCGTCCGGCACGCAGGGCGAAGAGGTCCTTCAACAACAGCGGCGCGTGGATGACGATGCCGCTGACCAGGGCCAGCCCATAGAGCACGCAGGCGACGCCGAAGAGGTAGGTGCCCCACGGCGCGGGCAGTCCGGCCGTGTAGTGCAACTGGTAGATCAGCTGGATGAAGCCGCCATGCGCGGCCGCCGGGGTCAGGACTTGCCCGGACTCGTCGAGCACATAACGGCGGTGCTCGGAGTAGTTCTCGTTGTACCAGTCCAGCTCGGGGTTGGCCGGCTCCAGCTGCAGCTTCAGGTTGTGCGAATGCGGATGCGCGAGCTGCACCTTGTCGAGCAGCACCTGCGCGCGGGCGAGCTTGTCGGCCTCGTTCACCTCGCCCGAGGGGCGGCGCCAGCCGTCGAGTTCGTGCGTGAACACCGTGATCGCGCCCGCGTAGAACGCGATGAACAGGAGCAGTCCGGCCGCCAGGCCCACCCAGGTGTGCAGCGCCAGGAAGCTGCGCAGGGTGGCGGGATTGAGCTTCATCTTCATCATGCGACGACCTGGATCCAGCCCAGCAGCTTGAGCCCGTGCAGCAGCGCGTAGCCGAGCACCGTGAGTCCCCCAGCCATGCCCAGGCGCGGCGACCGCTGCGCGCGGCGAAGGCGGCCGACATCACGCCGATCCAGAGCGGGAACGACATCAGCAGCCAGGGCAGGGTGATGACCTGGGAACGGCCGGGCCAGCTCAGGGTGACGAGGCCGATCACGGCGGCCGTCAACGGCAGGCCCAGCAGCGCGGCGGCGAGCGATTTACCCCACATGACGCGCCTCGCCGTCCTTGCGCCGCGCCAGCCAGGCGTTGAGCCCGGCGTTGACATACGGCAGGGCCACGGCGGCCAGCATGAAGGCCGTGAGCATCGCGAAACCGCCGCCCCAGACGCCCAGCGCGCGCCAAGCCGCGCCCCAGGCCAGGGCCAGCAGCAGCCAGCCCGCCGTGCGCAGACGTCCCGGGCGGGCCACCGCGCGCAGGCTCTGATGCCGGCTTCCCAGATAGAAGGCGATCGCCGCGGCGACCGCCAGCGCGAGGTAGAGCAGAGACATCGGGCGAGGTCGTGCGAATGTTGAAGCGGCGCAGTGTAAATGCAAGCAATTCGCAAATGCGAGGAATTCTCGACTGCGCGGTAAGGATGGCGGTGCTTCAGGCTCGGGGCTCGGCGACCGACGTGTGCACCTGGTCGCCCGTCACGCGGGCCTGCACGAGCAGCTCATGGACCCGCCCGTCGAGCGGGCCGTCCGGCGTCGGGCGGAATCGCAGGCTGAGCGGCGCGGAGCCGTCCTCACGGTTCCCGCTGACGTCGATCCACTCCATCTCGTCGAATTCGACGAAGCGCTTCACGAGTGGATGGATGGCCTTGTAGACGCTCTCCTTGGCCGAGAAGAGCAGCGTGGCCCGCAGCCGGTCCGCGCCCGCCGGGAACCACCTCGCACGCTCACGCGGGGTGCAGCAGAGCGCGACGATGTCGCGGCTGCCGTTCTCGTCGACGATGCATTCGCTGTCGATTCCCACCCGCAGCCACTCGGCGCTGGCGGCGACCGCTGCCCAGGCGCCATCGCGCGTGTGGGCGATCGAGCCGACGACGCCGTCCGGCCAGCGCGGTGCGCCGCCGTCGCCGGTGCCGATCGCCTCGCACCGGCCCGAGCGGGCGAGCAGGGCCGTCTCCGCGCACAGCCGGCCACCGAGGTAGCCGAGCCGGCGCGAGCGGCTGGACCGCCTGATCGCCGGCGGCAGGCCGTCCAGGGTCAGGTCTTGCGTCAGCCGGTCCAGCTCCTGCAGATCGATCCCGCGTCCGACGACTTCCGCCGGCAGCACATGCGGCGCAGGGGCCATCAGGCGCTCGATGTCCCGCAGGCGCGCCGGGGCCAGGCGGTGCAGCCAATCGCGCACCGGCACGGCGTTCTCGGTCTGGCACGTGTTGTCGCCAACTGTTGCGATATGAAGCGTTGGTGTCATGCCCCTGATCGGTCGGCGGGATAGCGGGAATCGTCCCGCGATGACGGTAGAGTCGCGCCTTGTTGAGAATCATTATCATTCAAGTGGCCACGAAGTCACAGGGAGTACCACTGTCATGACCATCGAGTACCTCGAACCGGGGCTCGCCCACGTCTTCATCGAGAACCGGGCGCGTCTGCGGCGCATCGCGCAAGGCATCGTGC
This sequence comes from Mitsuaria sp. MSU3D, assembly GCF_056867975.1. Taxonomy (NCBI): domain Bacteria; kingdom Pseudomonadati; phylum Pseudomonadota; class Betaproteobacteria; order Burkholderiales; family Sphaerotilaceae; genus Roseateles; species Mitsuaria sp. MSU3D. Next base: position 1,626,157 of record NZ_CP200314.1, read on the forward strand.
GGACGCCGGAGCAGGCGGACGACGTGCTGCAGGACGCCTACCTGAAGCTGGCCCATGGGGAATCGCCCCGGCAGGCGGACCGGCCGCTGGGCTACTGCAGCCGCGTGGTCCGCAACATGGCGCTCGACCACTGCCGCAAGCACAGTGTGGAAGCGAACTACCGCTCCTTCGATGTGGAGGCCGACGATTTGGACATCCCCGACACCGCTTCGCCTGAGCGCTCGATGCGCGACAAGCAGGTGATCTGCTCGATCGACCGCGCGCTGTCCTGCGTGCCCGCGCAGACGCGGCAGGCCTTCGAGCTCTACCGGCTGGAAGGCCTGACCCAGCGCGAGATCGCGCAGCGCATGGGCTGCGCGCTGGGGCTGGTGAACGCCTGGATCGCGGACGCCGCGCGCGCGATCGCGGGGTGCCGCCACCTGCTGGCCGACGACTGACGCGCCGCATCGCGCGCACCCCGGGCGCACCCCTGCGACCCCGCGCGCGGACCTCGCGCAGCGCCGCGCGAGCCTGGAGTAAGCTGCCGCCACAGGGGTCATCCGGCCTCTGCGATTTCGACTCCGGGTCACGCCGCCGCCAACCCCCATGACACAAGAGCAGGACGATCCCGTCTGGCAAGCCGCCTGGACGTGGGTGCAACGCGAGTTCGATCGCGAGCGCTTCGACGAGGCCGCCCGGCTCGCGCTGGCGCGCTGGCTCGCCGAAGATCCCGAGCATGTGCGGATGCATCAGCAGGCGACGCGCCTGTGGGCGCTCGCGGGCCAGGTGCCGGCTCGCGCGCAGGATCCGGACGACGCCGCGACACGGCCGGCGGCACGCCGATCGAGGGACGCCGATCCCTGCGACTGAGCGGTGCCACCAGGTTCGAAGATCCACGCCAGCGACCGACCCGGGAGGGTCCGCGTGAACATCCGCCGCGCTGAAACGTCTTGAGAGGACAGGGCCCCGTCTCCGGTCTCACCGGGAGCGGGGACGCCCACATTCCCATCCTGCAAGAGGCGTTCTCATGTCCACCAGTTGCTTCGACCGCGAAGACGACACCTTCATCGTTCTCGTCAACCACGAAGACCAGTATTCGATCTGGCCGCACTGGAAGGCCGTTCCCGGCGGCTGGTCCGTGGTGCCGGATGTCCGCGGCGACAAGAAGACGGTGCTCGCCTACGTCGACCGCACCTGGACCGACATGCGCCCGAAGTCGCTGCGCGACTGGATGGCGGGGCAGGAGCAGGCCGGCCAGCCGACGACCGCGGGCTGAGGCCCATGGAGGCGATGGCCCTCAAGCTGCTGTGCCTGCCATGCGCGGGCGCGAGCGCGACGATGTACCTGCGCTGGCGCCGTCTGCTGCCGCGCTGGATCGAGATCGTGCCGGTGGAACTGCCTGGTCGCGGCAGCCGCCTGGGCGAGCGTTTCGTCGAGGACTTCGGGACGCTGGCCGACCGGCTCTGCGACGAGCAGGCCGCGGTCATGCGCGGATCGTCGGGCGGGCCGCAGGCCTTCGCGCTCTTCGGTCACAGCATGGGCGCGCTGCTGGCGCACGGCATGGCGCAACGGCTGCGTGAGCGCGGCGAGCGTCTGCCGCGCGCGCTGATCGTCTCGGGCAGCGCGGCGCCGTCGCGGCGCGACACGTCACGCCTGCGGCAGGCGCTCGGCGATGACCAGGCGCTGGCCGCCGACCTGCGCCGCCAGGGCGGCACGCCGGACGAGGTCTTCGACAACGCGGAGCTGCTGCGCCTGACGCTCGATGTGCTCGGCGCGGACTACCGCGTGTGCGACAGCTATCGCCATGTCCCGCGGCCGCCGCTGCCCGTGCCGGTGCACGTCTTCGCCGGGCGCCAGGACGAGATCGCGCCGGACCGGCTCGCCGCCTGGTCGCTCGAGTCCGAGGCGCCCGCGACGCTGGACTGGTTCGATGGCGGCCATTTCTTCGTGCGGCAGCAGGAGGGCGCGGTGCTGACCGCGCTGGCCCGCCACCTGAGCGCCGTCGGCGCACCCGCGCGCGCCGCACCCGGCGCCTTCGCGTGACCGCGCGGCGCCACGCGCCGCGGGCCCCGCTGCCCAGAGACCTTCACTGAAAGAAGCGCGACATGCCTGCCGCGATGACGACTCCTTCGTCCCTGCCGGCGCCCGAGGGCGCGGCATCGACCCTCGTTGAGCACCTCGACCGACTCATCGCGTCGAGGCCGGGGGACACCGCCCTGATCATGGTCGGAGACCGCGGGGTGGACGGCGGGATGGACGGCGGACGCGATGCCGGACACGACGGCCACGAACGGCCCGTCACCTACGAGGCGCTCGGTCGCCGCTCGCGCGCGCTGGCCGCGGCGCTGCAGGCCGCCGGTCTGCAGCGGGGGGCGCGCGTGCTGATCGCGCTCGAAGGCACGGATGACTACCTCGTCGCCTTCCTCGGCTGCCAGTACGCCGGCATGATCGCCGTGCCGGTGTTCCCGCCGGAGAGCGCTCGGCCGCAGCATCTCGAGCGCTTCGCCGCGATCGCGCGCGATGCCGGCGCGGCCGCGGTGCTCGGCACGCGCGACGTCATCGGCGCCATTGGCGCCGTTGATGCCATCGGCAACCCCGATGGCATGAGGGCGCTCGCCGTCGACGACATCGACGTCGCATTGGCCGACGCCTGGACGCCGCACGTTCCGCGACCGTCCGACATCGCCTTCCTGCAGTACACGTCCGGCTCGACGTCCACGCCCAAGGGCGTGATGGTGAGCCACGGCAACCTGATCGCCAACGAGCGCGCGATCCATGCGGCGCTCGGCACCACGGCGCGCGACGTCTATGTCTCCTGGCTGCCGCTGTTCCACGACATGGGGTTGATCGGCGGCCTGCTGCAGCCGCTGTTCGCCGGCGGGACGCTGATCCTGATGACGACGGCGTTCTTCCTGGCCCGGCCGATGCGCTGGCTGGAGGCGATGCATCGCCATCGCGGCACGATCACCGCCGGTCCCGACTTCGCCTATCGGCTCTGCGCCGAGCGGATGAAGCGGGCAGGGCGCACCGCCGCCCCGGCGTTGGACCTGAGCGCGTGGCGCATCGCGCTGTCCGGCGCGGAGCCGGTGCGGGCCGACACGGTGGCCGCCTTCCAGGAGGCCTTCGCGCCTTGTGGCTTCTCCGCCGGTGCGATCTACCCGAGCTTCGGACTGGCCGAGGCGACGCTCTTCGTGACCGGCGGGCAACGTGCGGACGGCGCAGTCTCTCGCCGCTTCTCCACCGAGGCGCTGAAGCGGCAGCGTGCGGAACTGGCCGTGGAGGTCGAGGTCGACGCGCCTGTCGATGCCCCTTCTGATGTCCTTTCCGATGCCAATGCCAATGCCGAGGCGAATGCCGATGCCAAGGCCGACGGGGCTCAATGGCTGGTCAGTTGCGGCGCGGTCGCACGCGACCATGAGGTGCGCATCGTCGATCCGGCCACCGGCGCCGCCTTGGACGAGGCGCAGGTCGGCGAGATCCGCGTGCGCGGGCCCAGCGTCGCTCAGGGCTACTGGGGACGGCCGGAGGTCAGCGCCGAGACCTTCATCGAGCAAGGCCCCGAGCGCTGGCTTCGCACCGGCGACCTGGGTTTCCTGCGCGACGGCGAGCTCTACGTGACCGGTCGCATCAAGGACCTGATCATCCTCCGCGGCCACAACGTGTATCCGCAGGACATCGAGGCGGCGATCGAGCGCCAGCCCGATCTCGTGCGTCAGGGGCGCGTGGCGGCCTTCGCGGTGCCGGGACCCGACGGCGATGGCATCGGCGTCGCGGCCGAGGTGTCGCGCGCCACGCGCAAGTCGATGACGGCGCAGGCGCTGGTGGCCGCGATCGGTGCCGTCGTCGGAGAACACTGCGGCGAAGCGCCGCGCGTCACGATCCTTCTCAACCCGGGCGGTCTGCCCAAGACGTCCAGCGGGAAGATCCAGCGCTCCGCTGCGCGGCAGGGCTGGCGCGATGGCACGCTGGATGCCTTCGCGATCCATGCCGAAGGTCGCTTCGTGTCAGGGGGAGAAGACGACCCCGTGTCGTCGCCCGTCGCGGGACAAGGCGTCGCGGAGCAGCTGCCCTACAGCGAGACCGAACAGGTCCTGGCCGGGATCTGGCACGAATCTCTGGCGCTCTCCGACGCCGCGATGCCGGCGCGAAGCACGAACTTCTTCGTCGCGGGCGGCAATTCGTTGACCGCGGTGAAAGTGGCTTCTCGCGTGTCCGCGCGGCTGGGCGTGACGCTGGGCTTGCGCGATCTTTTCGAATGCCCGGTGCTGGGCGACCTCGCCGCGCGCATCGATGCGCGGCGCGCCGCCGCGATGTCCGGCACCGCGACGCCTGGCGCTCTTGCGGGAGCGCCCCACGCACACCACGCACACCACGTGCCGATGGTTCCGCTGGTTCCGCTGGTTCCGTTGGTTCCGTTGGTTCCGTTGGTTCCGGTTGATCGGACCGCAGAGCGGGTCCTGTCGCCGACGCAGCGCCGTCTCTGGCTCGTCGAGCGCCTGACGCCGCGCGCCGCGCGCGAAGCCCATCCGGCCTACAACATGGCCGCCGCGCTGCATCTGGACGGCGATCTGGACGTGGCGGCGCTGCAAGGCGCGCTCGACGCGCTGGTGGACCGGCACGAGGTGCTGCGCACCGTCTATCCGGAGAACGACGAGGGCGAACCGATCGCCGTGTCGCGGCCCGCCGCGCACGTCGATCTGCCGCTGCGCGATCTGACGGCGCTGCCGGAGCCGCAACGGCACGCCGCGGTCGACGCGGCCCTGGCCGCGCAAGAGGGCCGCGCCTTCGATCTCGCCAGCGATGCCTTGTTGCGTGCGGAGCTGCTGCGACTCTCATCCGACCGGCATGTGCTGTTGCTTTGCGTTCATCACATCGCCTTCGACGGCTGGTCGGTGGGCGTGTTCGTCCGTGATCTCACCGTCGCCTATGCGGCGATCCGGAGAGATACGGCGCCGGCCTGGTTGCCGCTGGCGGTGCAGTACGCGGACTATGCGCAATGGCAGACGCGCCAGCTCGCCGCGACGCAGTCGGCGCTGGCCGCGTTCTGGCGCAAGGCCTTGCGCGGCGCGCCCGCGCTGTCCACGCTGCCGCCCGATCGCGAGCGGCCGGCGGTCGCATCGATGGCCGGCGACGCCGTGTCGATGACGATGTCGAGCGCGGAGGCCGATGCAATCACGCGACTGGCCCGGTCGCAAGGCAGCACGCCCTTTCTGGTGATGATGGCGGCCTTCCTGGCGCTGATGCACCGGCGTACCGGCAGCGACGATCTCGTCGTCGGCACCGACGTCGCGGGCCGCGACCTGCCCGCGCTCGAACCGCTGATCGGATTCTTCGTCAACGTCGTGCCGCTGCGCTCGCGGCGGATCGGCGTCGATCGAAACAGCGGCACCAACGGCACTCACAGTGCCGACAGAACCAACAGTGCTAACGGTGCAGACCTTGCGGACGGTGCGGACAGTGCGGACCGTCCCGATGACAAGCGCGGCGAGGCCTTCACCGAGTGGCTGGCACGGGTGCGCGAGCTCGGCCTGACGGCGTTCGAGCACGCCGCGATGCCGTTCGACCAGATCGTCGACGCGGCGGGCGTGCCGCGCTCGCGCCGGCACGGGCCGCTGGTGCAGACCCTGTTCGTCGTCCAGAACACCCCCGCCGCGCGCTTCGATCTGCCCGGGTTGGCGGTCCGCCTCGAATCGCGGCCTCCGGTCACCTCGAAGTTCGACCTCGCCGTCTTCGTCACCGACACCACCGACGGCCTCCGCGCCGAGTGGGTGTTCGCGACGTCCCTCTACGAGCGCGCCACCGTCGAAGCCGCCGCCCAGGACTGGCGGACGCTGCTGCGCCGTGCCGCCGCCGAGCCGGACACGGCGCTCGACACGCTGCTGGACGGCTTGGAGCCTTCCGGACCATCGACATCGAGCCAGCCGTCCTCCGGCCCGCCACCTTCTTCTCCTCCGCATCACCAGGAGCCGACCATGTCTTCCCTTCCTCCTCCCGTCGTCGACAAGCCGGGCAAGCTCGACAAGCTGGGCAAACTGGCCGCGCTGGGCAAGCGTGCGGGACCGGGCGCCGTCGGCGCTTCGGCGACGGCTGCTACCCCGGCGCCCGCCGTCCGCATGACCACGTTCGCGGACGATCGCCCCTTCCCCCTGATCGTCGAGGCCACGCGCCCCGACCTCGATGCCGTCGCCTGGGCGCGCGCCAACCGCGACGTCGTCGAGACCTCGCTGCTCACGCACGCGGGTCTGCTGTTCCGCAACTTCGGGCTGAGGACGCCGCAGGAGTTCGAGGCTTTCGCCGAGTCCATCGAGCCCGAGCTGTTCGGCGGCTACGGCGATCTGCCGAAGAAGGAGGGCGGCCGCAACACCTACCGCTCCACGCCGTATCCCGAGCGGCAGATGATCCTCTTCCACAACGAAAGCGCCCACCTGGAGCGCTGGCCGCGCAAGCAGTGGTTCTTCTGCGAGCTGCCGTCGCCGGTCGGCGGCGCGACGCCGATCGTCGACTGCCGCGAGATGCTGCGCCGGCTGCCCGCCGACCTTGTCGACGAGTTCGAACGCAAGGGGTTGCTCTACGTCCGCACCTTCACGCCGCGGCTGGACGTGTCGTGGCAGGACTTCTTCAAGACCACCGGTCGCACCGAGGTCGAAACCCGGCTCGCGCGGGCCGGCACCGCTTTCCGATGGCTGGACGCCGACACGCTGCAGACCCGCACCCGCTGCCCGGCCGTGGTCAAACATCCGCTGACCGGAGAGCGTGTCTTCTTCAATCAGGTGCAGCTGCACCACGTTAGCTGCCTGGAGCCGGATGTGCGCGAGGACCTGCTCGGCCTGGTCGGGCTGGACCGCATGCCGCGGCACGTCACCTTCGGGGACGGCTCGGCGATCCCGGACGCCACGATGGCCATCGTCGGCGAGGCCTATGAGGCCTGCGCGGTGCGGCTCGATTGGCGGCAGGGCGACATCATCATGCTGGACAACATGCTGGCGGCCCATGCGCGCGACCCGTACGAGGGACCGCGCAAGATCGTCGTGGCGATGGGCGCGATGTTCGATCGCGCGGCGCTGGGCGGGGAGGCGTGATTCGATGAATGCGATCCATACCCCCGGCCTGCCCGCCGAGGAATTCGTCAGCAGCGGATTGAGCCCCGAGCAGCGCGCGGTTGTCCAGCACCTGGATGCGACGCACCTGGATGCTGCGGGGATCGATGCGGCGCGCCTCGCGGCCGTGCCCGGCCTGACGGCGCGCGTCACGATCGATGGGGCCCTTGATGGCCTTGCTGACCTTGCTGGTCCAGATGGCGGCTTCAATGGCGACGCGCTGCGTCACGCGGTCGATCAGGCCGTGGGCGCGCACGAGATGCTGCGCACCGCCTTCGGGCCAGTGGACGGCTATCGCGGGCTGCGCCAATGGCTGCTGCCGGTGCGGCCGGCGCTCGACTGGTCGAGCGCCGATCTGCGGGGCATGGACGAGGCGGCGTTGCAGGATTGGCTCGCGCGATTGGCCGCGCCGCTGGCGATCGCCGAGGGACAGGTCTTGCGCGCAGGTCTGGCACGCGTGTCCGACTCGCGGCATGTGCTGGCGCTCCACGCGAGTGCGCTGGTGGCGGACGAAGGCAGCCTGCGCACGCTGCTGGCAACGATCGCGACGGCCTGCGTCGGAGAGCGCGGAGAACGGGGAAAGCGCGGAGAGCGCGGAGAGCGCGGAGAGCGCGGAGACGCGATCGGCTTCGACGCCGAGGAGGTCTTCCAGTACGGCCAGTACGTCGAATGGCGCGCCGAACTGGCGAGCGGGGAGGAGGCCAGGACCGGCGCGGCTTATTGGCGCGCGCATCTCGGCATTGGCGCCGCCGGGACGGTCGTCCCGGGCGACTTCGATACCGACTGGCAGAGCCCGCGGCTTCCGCAACCCCTGGCGCCGCGCGCCGGCCGTGTCGAAGCGCGGACCGTGCTTGACTCGGCGGTGGTGGCCCGCATCGTCGCTTCGACGGTGGGCGCCGAGCCGCTGCTGCACGCCGTCTGGCTGCTGCTGCTCGCACGGCTGAACGGCTTCGAGCGGTTCCTCTCCGGCTGGCGCCACGACTGCCGCGACGACTACGAGGTGATGCGCGGCGCCGTCGGCGTCTTCGAGAAAGTGCTGCCGATGGCGGTGACGCTGACCGGGGACACACGTGTCGAGGACTGGTTGACGCACTGCGCGGCCACGGCGGCCGCGCACGTCGACGCTCAGGAGTACTGGTCGGTCGAGTCGCCCGCCACGACGTCCCACCGGGGAACGGTCTTCCGTTGGCAGCGCGTCGCTGCGCCTGGCGCGGGCTGGTCGGTGCCGTCGGTCGAGGGCGCAGGCGAGCAGGGCGACGATCGCGATCGCGATGGCGATGGCGATGGCGATGGCGATGGCGCCGCGCTCACGCTGGAGGTGCACTGGGGCGAGCACGTCGAGCTGGTGCTGAACGCCGATGCCCAGCGTCATTCACAGCAGGCGGTCGGACGCCTGCTGGGCCAGTTCACGACGCTCGTCGGGCAGGTGCTCGATCGGCCGCACGCGGCGGTGCGCGAGCTCGATCCCGTCGGCGCCGAGGAGCGCGCGGCCCTGCTGCGCGGGGCGCAGGGCGAGCGCCGCCACGTCGGCGCGCTGACGGTGTCGCAGCATGTGGCCGAATGGGCCGCGTTATCGCCGCAGGCCCCTGCGCTCGAGGCCGGCGGGATCGTGCTCGACTACCGCGCGTTGAACCAGCGCGCCAACCGCCTCGCTCGTGCGATGGCGTCACTGGGCGTGACGCCGGGATCGCTGGTCGCGCTGAACTTGCCGCGTGGCGCGGATCTCATCGTCGCGATGCTGGCCGCCTGGCGAGCCGGCGCGGCCTACCTGCCGCTGGAGCCAGGCTGGCCCGAGGCCCGTCGTCGCGCGCTCCTGTCGGACGCCGCGCCCGCCCTGGTCCTGTCCGCGACACCGCAGTCGAGCGAGCCGTCGTTCCGCGCGGCGACCCTGACAGGCGATGTCCTGACGTCCGCCGGCCAAGCCGCGATCGACCTGCGCGAGCTGGACGGTGCTCTTCCGGCCACCCAGCCGCGGCTGGGCGACCTGGCGTATGTGCTCTACACGTCCGGATCAACCGGCCGGCCCAAGGGCGTGGCCATCGAGCACGGCCAGCTGCTGAACTACGTCGTCGCGAGCACCGCGGCGATGGACCTCGCCGCCAGCCGACGCTGGGGCCTGACCAGTTCGGTCGTCGCCGACCTGGGCAACACGGCGCTGTTCGGCGCGCTCTTCAACGGCGCCTGCCTGATCGTCGCCAGCGAGGACGACACGCGGAGCCCGGCCGCCTTCGCGCGCTTCGTCGAGACGGCGGGCATCGACGCGGTGAAGATCGTGCCGTCGCACCTGGAGGCGCTGCTTGAAGGCGAGGCGGCGGGCGAGGCGCCGCGCGTGCCGCGCACGCTGGTGCTGGGCGGCGAGGCCGCGCCCCGCGCGCTCATCGAGCGCCTGCGGCGCCTGGCGCCCGACACGGCGATCCACAACCACTACGGACCGACCGAAACCACGGTCGGCGTGCTCGTGCATCGCGTCCGCGCGTCCGATCTGCAGGGCGGCGACGCGCTCCCGCTGACGCAGGTGCTGCCCAACAACCGCGTCCTGGTGCTGGACGAGGCGATGCGGCTCGTGCCCGCGGGCGGGCAGGGTCAGGTCCATGTCGGAGGTCCGCAGGTCTGCCGCGGCTACCTGGGCCGCGAGGTGCCGGGCGCCTTCGTCGACGACCCCTTTCATCCCGGTGAACGTCTGTATCCCACGGGCGACGTCGCACGGGTGCTGGCAGAGGGCGGGTGGCGTCTCGTGGGACGCGCCGACCACCAGGTGAAGGTGCGCGGCTTCCGCGTCGATCCGGCGGAGATCGAGGTCGCGTTGCTGACCTTGCCCGCGGTCCGGCAGGCCGCGGTGCTCGCGGAGCCCGACCTGACTGGAGATATCGAGTTGTCGGCGTGCGTGGTGCTGGAGACCTCCGGCGAGGTCGCGACGGATCACGCGGATCGCTTGCGCGAGTCGCTGAAGGCCCTGCTGCCGTCGCACATGGTGCCGACGCGCCTTCATGCGCTTGACGCCTTCCCGCGACTGGCGAACGGCAAGCTCGATCGTGCCGCGATCGTCGCGCTGGCGGCCGGTGCCGCCGCATCGGTCCTCGAATCGTCGCGGGATGGCGATGCCGCCGCACCGCGCGCGCCACGCGACGCGTTGGAGAGCGTGCTGTCGCAAGGCATGGGCCTGCTGCTGGGCCGCGGCCCGATCGGCATCGACGAGGACTTCTTCGAGCTCGGTGGCCACTCGCTGATGGTGATCCGGCTGGTGGCGCGGCTGCGCAAGCTGCTGGGCATCGAGATCGAACCCGGCCTGGTCTTCGACCACCCCACCGTGGCCGAGCTCGCCGCGGCGCTGCGCGCCGGCCCCTGGGACACCTCCGGCTTCGAGCGCCTGGCCGCCACCGATTGGCAGAGCGCCGAAACGGCGACCGTTCCCCATTGACGCATCAGGCTGACCGATGAACGACATGACCCTTCCGCCCGTGCCCGCCGGGGACGACCTGAGCGCGTCCGCCCATTCCAAGCACCTCCGGGTGGCCGACGGCGACGCGGTCCGGCTGTCGTTCACGCAGGAGCCGCTGTGGATCCTGCAGCGGCTCGGCGAGCGGATGACCGCCTACAACCTGCCGCGCGTGATGCGGCTGCGAGGACCGCTGCGCATCGAGGCGCTGCAGCGCGCCTTCGACGCGGTGATCGCCCGCCATTCGATCCTGCGCACGCGCTTCTTCGAGCGCGACGGCGTGCCGATGGCGGTGGCGCAGGCCAGCGTGCCGATCCTGCTCGACCAGGTAGACCTGTCGGGCGAGCCGGCACCAGCCCGCGAGGCCGCGCTCGCGCGCGAGGTCGAGGCCACGCTGAACCACGTCTTCGATCTGGGCGCGGCGCCGGCGATGGTGGCGCGGCTGATCCGGCTCGGGGCGGAGGAGCACGTCCTCGCGTTGTGCCTGCATCACATCGTGTCGGACGCCTGGTCGAACCCGGTCTTCGCCGCCGACCTGTCGACCGCCTACGCGCTGGCGCTGAAGCACGCCGGACCGGTCCGACTGCCGGAACTGCCGCTGCAGTACGCGGACCACGCGGTGCGCCAGCGCGCCGCGATGGCGCGGGGCGCGTTCGATCGCGCGCTCGCGCACTGGAACGCGCACCTCGGTCCCGAGGTCCCGGCCCTGGAGCTGCCGACCGATGCCCCGCGTCCGGCGATGCCGACCTTCCGGGGCACGTCGATCGCCTTCGATCTCGATCCGGCGCTGGACGCCGCGCTGCGGCAGTTCTGCCGCGCCGAGCGCTGCACGCCTTTCGTCGCCCTGTTCGCGGCCTGGCAGTTGCTGCTCGCGCGTTTCGCGCGCCAGTCCGAGTTCGCCGTCGGCGTGCCGCACGCGGGGCGCCAGGACGAGGACGTCTTCGGCCTGATCGGCTTCTTCGTCAACACCCATGTCTATCGGGCCCGGCTGTCGTCCGGACAGACGCTGCGCCAGCTGTGCCGCCAGATCCGCGGCGACGCGTTGGCCGCGATGTCCCACCCCGACCTGCCGCTGGACCTGCTGCTCGCCCAGCGCGGCGAGCGCCGTGATCCGACGCGATCGCCGCTGTTCCAGGTGCTGTTCGGCGTCCAGATGGGCGATCTCCCGGCCCTGTCCTTCGACGGCGTGGCCGTCGAGTTCGTCGAGCAGGGCGACGTCAACGCCAAGTTCGACCTGTCGATGAACTTCCAGGTCGGCACCGCGCGCACCGGCGGCCGGCTGGCCTACAACACGGATCTGTTCGGACCGGCGACCGCGCGTCGCCTGATCCGCGGATGCGTGGCGATGCTAGAGGCCGTGCTGCGCGAGCCGGACCGGGTGGTGGGATCCATCAGCCTGGCCGACGCGGGCGACTTGCGGAGGCTCAGTGACTGGGGCACGGGCGAGCGGCGCGACACAACGGCGACGGCACGTGCGCCCATGCCTGCCATCGTTCCGGTGCACGAGCGGGTGCGACAACACGCGCGCCGCCAGCCGCATGCGACCGCACTGGTCCATGAGGACGAGTCGCTGACCTGGTCCGCGCTGGATCGCCGTGCCGACCGATTGGCCTCACTGCTGCGCGCGCGCGGCATCGGCACCGACGCGCGCGTGGGTCTGGCCTTCGAGCGCTCGATCGACATGCTGGTCGCGATGCTCGGCGTGATGCGCGCCGGCGCGGCGGTGGTGCCGCTGGACCCGGCGCTGCCCGAGGAGCGGCGTGCGTTCCAGCTGCGCGACAGCGGCGCGACGCTGGTGATCGGCGACGCCGATCCCGCGTGGACCGACGGCGTCGAGATCATGGCGCTTCCCGCGGACGAGGTCGAAGCGACCGACACGGTCGACACGAATGACACGAATGACGCGAGTGACGCGATCGATGTGATCGATGTGATCGATACGAACAACGACATCGTCGAGCGCGGTGAATCCGATCGCATCGTGCCCGTGCATGCGAGCCAGGCCGCGTACCTGATCTACACCTCCGGCTCGACAGGGCGCCCCAAGGGTGTGGTCGTCAGCCACGGCGCGCTGGCGAATTACGTGGACGGTGTGCTGCATCGCCTCGGCATCGAGAGTCTGGCGCAGGTCGACAACGACGGCGCGCTGACGGCAGGCGGAAAGACCGAAGCCGCGGCCGGCACCCGAGCCTGCACCCAGAGCGCCGTCAGCGGCGTGACCAGCATGGCCATGGTGTCGACCGTCGCGGCGGACCTGGGGCACACCGTGCTCTTCGGCGCGCTCTGCGCCGGGAAGACGCTGCACCTGGTCTCCGCGGCACGGGCCTTCGATCCGGACGGCTTCGCGGCCCTGATGCGGCGCCATGCGATCGACGTGCTGAAGATCACCCCGAGCCACCTGCAGGCGCTGATGGGCGCGCGGGACGCGGTCGAGGTCCTGCCGCGCCGCCGGCTGGTGCTGGGCGGTGAGGCGACGCCGTGGGCGCTGCTGGAGCGCATCCGGTCGTTGCGGCCCGACCTGCGCGTGTTCAACCACTACGGGCCGACGGAAACCACCGTCGGCACGCTCACGCAGGATGCGGCGCAGGCGGACCGCTCGGCGGCGACGCTGCCGATCGGTCGCCCGCTGCCGGGCAGCGCGATGCGCGTGCTGGACGCGGATCTGCAGCCGTTGCCGCCCGGCCTGCCCGGCGAGCTGTACGTCGCCGGGCACGGCCTGGCACGCGGCTACCACCACCGACCCGGCCAGACGGCGGAGCGCTTCGTCGCCGATCCGTTCGACGCCCTTGGCGGGCGGATGTACCGCACCGGCGATCTGGTGCGGTGGACGGCGGACGGTCAACTGGAATACCTTGGGCGGGTCGACCACCAGGTGAAGGTGCGCGGCTTCCGCGTCGAGCTCGGCGAAGTGGAGGCCCAGCTGCGTGCGGATCCCGCCATCGGCGAGGCCGTCGTCACGGCCCAGGAGGGCCTGGGCGGCACGCGGCTGGTGGCGCACGTCACCGGGCGCGAGGGCGTCGCGCCCGATGTCGCCGCGCTGCGCGGGCGCCTCTCCCGCGTACTGACCGATGCGATGTTGCCCGCGGCCTTCGTCGTGATGGACGCGCTACCGCTCACACCCAATGGCAAGGTCGATCGCCGCGCGCTGCCGGACGCGGAGACCGCCGGTTCCGGCGACCACGAGCCGCCGGACGGTCCGGTCGAGACCGCGGTCGCCGCGGCCTGGGCCGAAGTACTTGGCGCGGCGCGCATCGGCCGACGCGACCACTTCTTCGAGCTGGGCGGCCATTCGCTGCTGGCGCTGCGCCTGATCGAACGGCTGCGGCGCGACGGGCACCGTGCGCAGGTGCGTCAGGTGTTCGAGCATCCCCGCCTGGACGACTTCGCGCGCGCCATCGCGAGCAGCGCCGATGAGGCGGAGGTCGTCGTTCCACCGAACGGCATTCCTGACGGCTGCACCGCCATTGAGCCGGCCATGCTGCCGCTGGTGGCGCTCACGCCGGAGGAGCTCCGGCGCATCGAGGCCGAGGTGCCGGGCGGCGCCGCCAACATCCAGGACATCTATCCGCTGGCGCCGCTGCAGGAAGGCATCCTGTTCCACCACCTGATGCAGGCGCAGGGCGATGCCTACGTGACCTCGCGCGGGCTCGCCTTCGACAGCCGCGAGCGCCTGGAGCGCTTCGTCGCGCATCTGGACGCGGTGATCGCTCGCCACGACATCCTGCGGACATCGGTCGCCTGGGAAGGACTGCGGGAGCCGGTGCAGATCGTGCAGCGCGCAGCGCCGCTCGCGCTGCGGTGGCTGGACGGGGAGGGCGCCGCGCCGAGGGCGGACGCTGCGCAGCGGCTGCGGGACCATGTGCATCGCAGCCGCCTGCGCATCGACGTGCGCACGGCGCCGATGATCCGCGCGACGGCGGTGCAGGGGGCTGCATCGGACTCCTGGCTGCTGCAGCTGTCGCGCCACCACCTGGTGTCCGATCACACGACGCTGGAACGCATCGTCGAGGAGATCGGCCTGATGCAGCGCGGCGCCGATGCCGAGCTGCCGGCGCCGATCCCGTTCCGCAACCTGGTCGCCCGCGCGAGGCTCGGCCTTGGCCGCGACGAGCACGAGGCCTTCTTCTCCGGCCTGCTGGGCGATGTCGTCGAACCGACGGCGCCCTACGGGCTGGTCGACGTGTTAGGCGACGGGTCCGGCGTGGGGGAGTCTCGGCTGACCTTGGACGATGAACTGGCCGCCGCCGTCCGGCGCCAGGCGCAGCGCCATGGCGTCGGCGCTTCTGCCGTTTTCCACCTCGCGTGGTCGCTGGTGCTGGCGCGCGCAACCGGTCGCGACGACGTCGTCTTCGGCACCGTGCTGCTGGGCCGCATGCAGGCCGGACAGGACGCGAGCCGCGCGCTGGGGCTGTTCATCAACACGCTGCCGCTGCGCCTGCGCGTGGGCGCGCATGGCGTCGCCGCGAGCCTGCGCCGCGCGCACGCCGCGCTGGCGGACCTGCTCCGGCACGAGCACGCGCCGCTGTCGCTGGCGCAGCGTTGCAGCGGATTGCAGGGCGGGACGCCGTTGTTCTCCGCGCTGTTGAACTACCGTCACAGCCGTCGCCTGCCCGTCGGCGCACAGCTGGGCGAAGGCGTGCGGCTGCTCGACGGCGAGGAGCGCACGAACTACCCGTTCGCGCTGTCCGTCGACGACTTCGGCGACGGCTTCGCGCTGGTGGCGCAGGTGCATCGGTCGCTGGATCCGGACCGCATCGCCGCGTCCGTGCTGGCGGCGGTCGAGGACATCACGCGTGCGCTCGCGGAGCAGCCGGAACGGCCGCTGTGTGAGCTCGGCGGCATCGAGCCGGCAGCACTCGCACAATGGCGCGCGTGGGCCACATGGCACGGTGGCATTGCGGTGGTCACCGAAACCGGCACCGAAACGGAAACCGACATCGACACCGTCACGGGTGTGGGAGTGGGCACGGGCACGGGCACGGGCATTGACGCGGGCGACGGCTCGGATGCGACAGAAGGCCGGATCGGCCTGCATCCGGAGCGGCTGCAGATGCCGAGGCTCTTCGAGCGCCGCGCGGTCGAACGGCCAGATGCGATCGCGCTGATCGCCGGCGGACAGCGGATCAGCTACGCCCGGCTGGACGCGCGGGCGAATCGCCTGGCGCATCAGCTCATCGCTCACGGCGTCAGACCTGAATCGCGGGTCGGGCTGGCCGTCCCGAGGTCGGTGGAGATGGTGGTGGGACTGCTCGCCATCCTCAAGGCTGGCGGCGCCTACGTGCCCTTGGATCCCGCGTATCCGGCCGAGCGACTGCAGCACATGATGGCGGACAGCGGGATCACGCTGTTGCTCACCAGCGATGCGATGGCGGCGCGCCTGCCGTTGCGCGACGGTCTCACGGCGTTGTGCATCGAAGCGCTCGAGTCGACGCCCGACTGCACGCTCGATCGCCTTTCGAGTCGCGATCCGGCGCTCCATCCGGAGGCGGAGTCGGCAGGCATCGACTCGGCGCATGTCGATCCCGCGCGTGTCGATCCCGCGCGTGTTGACCCGGCGGCGTCGGCGTGGACCTCGCCGCCTCAGGTGACGCTGTCGCCCGACCATCTGGCCTATGTGATCTACACGTCCGGATCGACCGGCCGACCCAAGGGTGTGGCGGTGGCGCATGGACCGCTCGCCATGCACCTGCAAGCGGTGGTGGAGCGCTTCGGCCTCCGGGCGGACGACCGTATGCTGCAGTTCGCGTCGATCAGTTTCGACGCGGCCGGTTCGCAGTGGATGGCGCCGCTGATCCGGGGCGCGGCCGTCGTGCTGCTGCCGCAGGACGGTTGGTCGACCGCCGAGGTCGCGCGCACGATCCGGCGCGACGGCGTGACCGCCATCCACCTGCCGCCGGCCTACCTGCGTCAACTGGCGGCCGAGCACGCGGGCGGCGGTCTGCCGGTGCGGCTGTGCATCGCTGGCGGCGAGGCCTGGTCCGCCGCCGACCTGCGCGCGGCGCGTGACGCCTTCGTGCCGCAGCGGCTGGTGAATTCCTACGGACCGACGGAGGCCGTCATCACGCCGTGCGCGTGGCGCGTTCCCTCGGCCGACATCGCACGCCTCGGCGACCGGCCGGTCGCGCCGATCGGCCATCCCGTCGGTGATCGCGCCGCCTGGGTGCTCGACAGCCACCTGTCGCCTTGCCCGCCCGGCGTTCCGGGCGAGCTCTACCTCGGCGGCACCGGTCTGGCGCGCGGCTACCTCGATCGCGGCGGCCAGACCGCCGAGCGCTTCGTCGCCGATCCGTTCGGCGCACCGGGCGCTCGCATGTACCGCACCGGCGATCTGGTGCGCTGGAGCGCCGACGGCGAGCTCGAGTACCTCGGCCGCGTCGACCACCAGGTCAAGGTGCGCGGCTTCCGCATCGAACTGGGCGAGGTCGAGGCCGCATTGACCTCGCAGCCCGCCGTGCGCGAGGCGGTGGCCGTCGCCGCGCCGGGACCGTCCGGCACGCGGCTGGTGGCCTACGTCGTTGCACGGGCCGGCCACGTGCTGGACGCTGAAAACGTGGAAAGCGT
Organism: Mitsuaria sp. MSU3D; assembly: GCF_056867975.1. Lineage (NCBI taxonomy): Bacteria > Pseudomonadati > Pseudomonadota > Betaproteobacteria > Burkholderiales > Sphaerotilaceae > Roseateles > Mitsuaria sp. MSU3D. Next base: position 1,643,230 of record NZ_CP200314.1, read on the forward strand.
GCGCGAGCGCGCTGCCGCGGTACTGCCCGACTACATGGTGCCGAGCTTGGTGGTCGTGCTGGACGCGCTGCCGCTCAACCCGAACGGCAAGGTCGACCGGCGCGCGCTGCCCGATCCCGAACTCGGCTCGGTGGGTGCCTACGAGGCACCTCGCGGCGACACCGAAGCGGCCGTCGCGGCGCTCTTCGCCGACGTTCTCGGCGTATCGCGGGTCGGGCGTGACGATCACTTCTTCGCGCTCGGCGGCGATTCGATCCTGAGCTTGAAGCTGATCTCGCTAGCTCACCGTCGGGGCTGGCAGCTGTCGCCGCGGGAGGTGTTCGAGCACCCGACCGTGGCTGCGCTCGCGCGCGCCGTGGACGGTCGATCCCCGCGTCTTGCCATCACTGTGCTGCCAGCCGCCGAGCGGTCTGCGGCGATGCCGGCGTCCTTCGCGCAGGAGCGTCAGTGGTTCCTCTGGCAGCTCGATCCCACGAGCACCGCGTACCACATCGCCGGCGCGCTGACGCTGCGCGGCGCGCTGGACGTCGCGGCCCTGCGCGCGAGCTTCGAGGCGCTCGTCCGCAGGCATGAATCGCTGCGGACCACCTTCCACGCGTCGCCGGACGGCGCGGTGATGCAGCGCGTCCGAGGTCCGGGCGAAGCGGCGATCACGCTGACGGAGCTCTCGGACGATGCGCAGGCGCGGCGGCTTGTCGACACGCCGTTCGACCTCAGCGCGGGACCGCTGATCCGCGTCGGGCTGCAGCGGCAGGACGCGGACCGCCATCTGCTGGTGGTGGTGATGCACCACATCGTGTCCGATGGCGGATCGATGCGCATCGTCGTGGACGAAGTCCTGGCCGACTACGAGGCCGCGTTGCGCGGCGAGCAGTCGATGCTGGTCCCGTGGCCGATCCAGTACGCGGACTACGCCGCGTGGCAGCGTCATCGCATGGCCGATGGCGAGCAGCAGCGGCAGCTCGATCACTGGTTGGGAAGGCTGGGCGGCGAGCAGCCGGTGCTGCAGCTGCCGACCGATCATCCGCGCCGCGCCGACGGCCGGTACCGCGCGGCGCGGCACACGCTCGCGCTGCCGCTGGCATTGGCGGGGCGTCTGCGACAGCGCGCGCGGGACGCGGGCGCGACGCCGTTCATGGTGCTGCTGGCCGGCTTCCAGGCCGTCCTGGCCCGGTGGACGGGCCAGACGGACATCCGCGTCGGCGTGCCCATCGCCAACCGCGACCGGCCCGAGATCGCGCCGGTGGTGGGATTCTTCGTCAACACGCAGGTGCTGGACAACCGCATCGCCACGCGGCTGCCGCTCACGCAGGTGCTGGCGCAGGCGCGCGAGGCGGCGATCGGCGCGCAGGCGAATCCCGATCTGCCCTTCGAGCAACTGGTCGAGGCGCTCCAGCCGGAGCGCTCGCTGGGGGTTCAACCGCTGTTCCAGGTGCTGTTCAACCACCAACGCGGCCAGGATCTGTCGGCACGGCAATTGTCCGGACTGGCCATCGAGCCGGTGGAAGTCGCGGAACGCGCGGCACAGTTCGAGCTCGCGCTGCACACGACGGAGCTGGAGGACGGCAGCGTCCGCGCGAGCTTCAGCTACGCGGCGGAGCTGTTCGAGCCCGCGGCCATCGAGCGCATGGCGGGCCATTTCGCCGCGATGCTGACAGCGATCGCCGACACGCCGCAGATCGCCGTCGGCGATGTGGCGTTGATGTCGACGGGGGAAGCAGAGCGGCTCGCGCAACTCAGCGTCAACACCGCGCCGGTCGCGGCGGCGGAGCCGGTGCATCGGCGCATCGAACGCTTGGCTGCAGCGGATCCCATGGCGCCTGCGCTGGTGTTCGGCGACGCGACGTCGTCGACATCGACATCGACATCGACATCGACATCGACATCGACATCGACATCGGCGTCGGCGTCGGCGTCGGCGGCAACCTCATCGTTGACACGCGGTGAGCTCAACGTCCGCGCGAACCGTCTGGCGCATCGCCTCATCGCGTTGGGCGTCCGCCAGGACACGCGCGTGGGTCTGGCGGTCGAGCGCTCGCTCGACATGATGGTCGGCGTGCTGGCCATCCTGAAGGCTGGTGGCGCCTACGTGCCGCTCGATCCCGAGCTGCCGGCGGACCGGCTGGCCTACATGCTCGAGGACAGCGGCGTGGCGCTGGTGCTGACGCAGTCGCATCTGCGCGCTCGGATGCCGAGCGGGGAGGGGCGAACGTTCGTCAGCATCGACACCATCGACGTTTCGGAGTATTCGGCAGCGAATCCGGATGTCGAGCTGCACGGCGAGAACCTCGCTTACATGATCTACACGTCCGGGTCGACCGGCCGTCCGAAGGGCGCGGCCAACCGCCACGTGGCGCTGCACAACCGTCTGGCGTGGATGCAGGAGGCGTATTCGCTCGATGCTTCCGACACCGTGCTGCAGAAGACACCGCTGAGCTTCGACGTGTCGGTGTGGGAGCTGTTCTGGGCGCTCGCCGAAGGCGCCCGACTGGCCATCGCCGCGCCGGGCGATCATCGCGACCCGGCGCGCCTGGTGGCGCTCATCGAGGCGCATCAGGTCACGACGATCCACTTCGTGCCGTCGATGCTGCAGGCCTTCCTCGCGCACGACGGCGTCGAGGCCTGCACCTCGCTCCGGTGCATTGTGTGCAGCGGCGAAGCGCTGCCGGCCGAGGCGCAAGCCGGCGTGTTTCGGCGGCTTCCGAAGGCGAGCCTCTACAACCTGTACGGACCGACTGAGGCCGCCATCGACGTCACGCATTGGACGTGCCGCGACGACGGTCGCAGCCAGGTGCCGATCGGCGCGCCGATCACCGGCATCTCGACCTGGGTCCTGGATGGAGATCTCAATCCGGTCCCGCCCGGTGTTCCGGGCGAGCTGTACCTTGGCGGCATTGGGCTTGCACGTGGCTATCACGATCGCGCCGGGCTGACGTCCGAGCGATTCGTCGCCAACCCGATGGCCACGAATGCGGCGGGTGGCTCGCCTGCGTCGCTTGCATCGGCAGGAAGCCGGCTCTATCGAACCGGCGATCTCGTGCGCTGGAACGCAGACGGACAGCTCGACTACCTCGGCCGCATCGATCATCAGGTCAAGATCCGCGGCTTCCGCATCGAGCTCGGCGAGATCGAAGCGCAGCTCCTCGCTCAGCCGAGCGTTCGCGAGGCCGTCGTTGTGGCGCAGCAGGCGCCGACGGGTGCTCGGCTCATCGCGTACGTGTCGGCGCACGCCAGGGCGGCGACCACGCACGGAATGGACGATGGGGCAAGCGCCGAGACCGCCGGCATTGCCGGTGTCGGAAGCGTCGTTGGCGCCACTGCCGCCGTCGGCTCGATCGACGTGTCGATCCTGCGCGAGGCGCTGGGCCGCGCGCTGCCCGAGTACATGGTCCCCGCCGTCATCGTCGTGCTGGACACGCTGCCGCTGAATCCCAGCGGGAAGGTCGACCGCAAGGCGCTGCCGCAGCCGGAGGCAGCGTCCGCCGTTGAGTACGAAGCGCCGCGCGGTGAGATCGAGGAGACGATCGCCGCGATCTGGGCCGAGGTCCTCGACGTCGAACGCGTCGGCCGTCGCGACAACTTCTTCGCGCTGGGCGGCCACTCGCTGCTGGCCCTGCGCGTGCAGGAGCGCCTGCGCGCACGGGGACATCGCACCGAGGTCCGGCAGATCTTCCTGCATGCGGAACTCGCGGCATTCGCCGAATCGATCGCGTCGTCGGCGTCATCGTTGTCGACGGCGACTCAATCGACATCGGAGTCGGAGTCCCCATCGACTTCGACTTCGGCCTCCATCGATGACGGGGCGGCGCTGATCGCCCTGACTCCCGACGAGACCCGCCGCATCGAAGCCGCCATCCCCGGCGGCGCCGCCAACATCCAGGACGTCTACCCGCTCGCGCCGCTGCAGGAAGGCATCCTCTTCCACCACCTGTTGCAACCCGATGCCGACGCCTACGTCACCGCCCACCTGATCAGCTTCGACAGCGAGGCGCGACTGCGCCGTTTCGTCGACAGCTTCAACCGCGTCATCGAGCGCCACGACATCCTGCGTACCGCCGTGTTGTGGGAAGGCCTCGAGGAGCCGGTGCAGGTCGTGTGCCGCGAGGCGCGCCTCGACATCGAGTGGCTGGCGCCCGAAGACGGTGCGGTGGCCGCGCGGCTCGAGGCCATGGGGCGCCCCGGCCGCTGCCGCATCGACGTGCGGCGCGCGCCGCTGCTGCGCGCGATCGCTGGCTTCGACGCCGCGCAGGGCCGCTGGCTGCTGCAACTCCCCAGCCATCACCTGGTGACGGACCACAGCACGCTGGCCGGTGTCGTCGAGGAGATCACGCTGATCCAGCAGGGCCGGACAGCCGAGCTGCCCGAGCCGGTGCCGTTCCGCCGCTTCGTGGCGCAGGCCCGCCTGGGCATCAGCCGCGCGGAGCACGAGGCCTTCTTCAGCGCCATGCTGCGCGATGTCACCGAGCCCACCGCGCCGTTCGGCGTGGCCGATGTCCGCGGTGACGGCTCGCGCCTGCGGCAGGCACGTCATGCGCTTCCAGCTCCGCTGGCGGCCGAGGCCCGCCGGCAGGCGCGCCGTCATGGCGTCGGCGTCGCCTCGCTGTTCCACCTCGCGTGGGCGCTGGTGCTGGGCCGCACGACGGGCCGCACCGACGTGGTCTTCGGAACCGTGCTGCTGGGCCGCCTGCGCGCCGAAGGCGGCGCCGAACGCGCGCTGGGGCTTTCGATCAACACGCTGCCGCTGCGCCTGCGCGTCGGCACGCAGTCCGTCGCCGATGGGCTGCGCGACGCCCATGCGGCGCTCTCCGCGCTGCTCCGTCACGAGCATGCGAGCCTGTCGCTCGCGCAACGCTGCAGCGGGCTGTCCGGCGGCACGCCGTTGTTCTCGGCGCTGCTCAACTACCGGCATGCGGGCCGCCAACGCGATGCGTCCTCGATCGCCTGGGAAGGCATGGAGATCGGCGCCGCCCAGGAGCGGTCGAACTACCCGTTCGGCCTCTCGGTGGACGACGATGGACAAGGCTTCGGTCTCGTCGCGCAGGTGCACGAATCGCTGGATGCGGAGCATGTCTGCAGGCTGATGCAGGCCGCGGTAGGCAGCCTGGTGAACGCGCTGGCGCACCGTCCCGCGAAGACGTTGAGCGAGCTGGACGTGATGGATCCCGCCTCGCTCGACCGGTTGAAGGCCTGGGGCCTCAACGAGCATCGCTACGGTCGGACGCCACCGGTGCCGCGTCTGGTCGAACGCCAGGCCGCCGAACGGCCCGACGCGGTCGCCTTGATCTCCGGCGATCAACAGCTCACCTACGCGCAGTTCAACGCCCGGGCCAATCGCCTCGCGCACCGGCTGATCGCGCTGGGCGTTCAACCAGAGGACCGCATCGGCCTGGCCGTGCAGCGGTCGATGGACATGGTGGTCGCCCTGCTGGCGATCCTGAAGGCCGGCGCCGCGTACGTGCCGCTGGATCCGAGCTATCCGGTCGAGCGCCTGGCCTACATGGTCGAGGACAGCGGTCTGCGCCTGCTGCTGACGCAGGAGGCGATCGCATCGCGGCTGCCGGTCCACGACGGACTCGAGGTGCTGACGCTGGACGGCGGCGACGCCTTCACCGGCGCGGACACGGATCCCGCCGTCGAGCTCCACCCGGAGCATCTGGCCTACGTGATCTACACCTCGGGCTCCACGGGGCGGCCGAAGGGCGTGGCCGTCACGCACGGGCCGCTGGCGATGCACGTGCAATCGATCGGGGAGGTCTACGGCATGACGCCGGAGGACCGCGAGTTGCAGTTCGCGTCGATCGCGTTCGACGGCGCGCATGAGCGCACCTGGGTGCCGCTGGCCTTCGGCGCGGCGCTGATGCCGCGCGACCAGGAGCTCTGGCCCGCGGAGCGGACCGCGGCCGAGATCGAGCGCCACGGCATCACGATCGCCTGCTTCACGCCGGGCTACCTGACGCAGATGGCCGAGCTGCTCGGCGAATCGGCGAGCCGGCTGCCGATCCGGTCCTACACCGTCGGCGGCGAGGCCATGTCCCGCGCGAATCTCGATCTCGTGCAGGCCGTGCTGAAGCCGCCGCGCATCATCAACGGCTACGGTCCGACCGAGACCGTGATCACGCCGACGGTGGGCATCGCGCTGGCCGGCGAGCGCTCCGACGCGTCCTACATGCCGATCGGCAAGCCGGTGGGCGACCGCAGCGCCTACGTGCTCGATGGCGATCTGAACCTGTGCCCGCCCGGCGTGCCGGGCGAGCTGTACCTGGCGGGCGGTCTGGCGCGCGGCTACCTCGGACGGCCCGATGCAAGCGCCGAGCGCTTCGTCGCCGATCCGTTCGCCGATGTATTCGGCGATCCAACCGGCGATCCAACCGGCGATCCAACCGGCGATCCATTCGGCCGGCCAATCAGCGAGCCGTCTGTTAGCGCCGGCGGTCGCATGTACCGCACCGGCGACCTGGTGCGCTGGAACGCGCGCGGGGAGCTCGAGTACCTCGGCCGCATCGACCATCAGGTGAAGGTGCGCGGCTTCCGCATCGAGCTGGGCGAGGTGGAATCGCAGCTGCGTCTGCAGCCCGGCGTGCGCGAGGCGGTGGCGGTCGCCGCCGACGGCGCGGCCGGCGCCCGGCTGGTGGCCCACGTGTCGCCGCTGCCCGGTCATGCGCTGGCGCCGCGCGCGCTGCGGGAGGGTCTCGCGCGCGTGTTGCCGGACCACATGGTGCCGGGGCTGTTCATCGTGCTGGACGCATTGCCGCTGAACCCCAACGGCAAGGTCGACCGCAAGGCGCTGCCGGCGCCCGAGGCCGACGTCGACCGCCCGCACGAGCCGCCGCGCGGCGAGACCGAGACGGCGCTGGCCGCGCTGTGGGCGGAGACGCTGGCCGTGGAACGCGTCGGTCGCGACGACAACTTCTTTGAACTGGGCGGGCATTCGCTGGCCCTGCTGAAACTGCAGATGAAGGTGCAGCGGCGCTTCGGCGTGCAGCTGCCGCTGCGCGCGTACTTCGAGAGCCCGACGCTGGCCGACGCGGCCGCGGCGGTGCAGCGCGAGGTCGACGCGACGGCGTCGGCGCAGCGCGGCGATCTGGATCGCATGGCGGCACTGCTGGACACCTGGGAGAACTGAATGAGCATCATCGACAAGAACGACGCCTCGTCGACCGCACCGACGGTCGCACCGTCGACCCCGGCAGCGGTCTCGCCGTCGACCTCAGCCGCGGCCGCACCGGCGGCCGCATCTCCCGCAGATCCCAAGCGGGCGCTGGCGGAGCGCTTCGCGCGTCTTCCCGCGGACAAGCAGCGCGGGTTCCTGCAGGCGCTGAAGGCGCAGGGCATCGACTTCGCGATGCTGCCGATCGTGCCTGCGCCGCGTGTGGCGGCCGGCGCCGTGGTTGCGGACGCCTCTTCGGTGGTGGAGGCCTCCGGCGATGACCAGGCTGCTCGCCTCGATGCGCGGCCGCTCTCGCACGCCCAGTTGCGCCAGTGGTTCCTGTGGACGCTGGATCCGAGCAGCACGGCGTATCACCTGTCGGGCGCATTGAGCCTGCAGGGAGCACTCGACGAGGCAGCGTTGCGCGCCAGCTTCGAGGCGCTGATCGAGCGCCATGAGTCGCTCCGCACGACCTTCCACGCAGATGAGCGGGGCCAAGTGGCTCAGCGGGTGCATGAGGCCGGGAAGACTGGTTTCCAGGTCGAAACGATCGATGTTGGTTTCGATGTCGGTGTCGGCGCCGATGGTGACCTGGAAGCGCGCACACGGGCGATGGCACGGCGTCTGGTGGACCGCCCGTTCGACCTCGGCGCGGGACCGCTGCTGCGCGTGGCCTTGCTGCGGCAGAGCGCGGAGCGGCACATCCTCGTCGTGGTGATGCATCACATCGTGTCGGACGGCTGGTCGATGAAGGTGATCGTCGACGAATTCGTTGCGCAGTACGGCGCTCGGGTGCGCGGCGAGACGCCGTCGGCGCCGGCCTTGCCGATCCAGTACGCGGACTACGCCGCATGGCAGCGCCACTGGCTGGAGGCCGGCGAGAAGGACCGGCAGTTGACCTACTGGACGGACCGGCTGGGCGGCGAGCAGCCGGTGCTGCAGCTGCCGGCGGATCATCCGCGGCGATCGGATGGGCGGTATCGCGCCGCCCAGCATGTGACGACGCTGCCCGCGCCGCTGGTGGGTGCGCTGCGACAGCGCGCGCTGGAGCACGGCGCCACGCTGTTCATGGCGCTGCTGGCCGGCTACCAGGCGGTGCTTGCCCGCCATGCCGGACAGGCGCACATCCGTGTCGGCGTGCCAGTGGCCAATCGGCAGCGGCCGGAGACCGAAGGGGTCGTCGGCTTCTTCGTCAACACGCAGGTGCTCAGCAATCGCGTGGAGGGGCGCCGCACGCTGGCGCAGGTGCTCGATCAGGCCCGGGAGGCCGCGCTCGGCGCGCAGGCGCATCAGGACCTGCCCTTCGAGCAACTGGTCGATGCGCTGCAGCCCGAGCGCTCGCTCGGCGTGCATCCGCTGTTCCAGGTGATGTTCAACCACGGCCGCGGTGGGGCCCAGGGCGAGGCGGTGCTGCCGGGGCTGACAGTCACGCCGTATGCCTCCGGCGAGCAGGCCGCGCAGTTCGAGCTGATGCTGACGACCACCGAGAATGCCGACGGCACGGTGCGCGCGAGCTTCAGCTACGCGGCCGAGCTGTTCGAGCCCGCGGCCATCGAGCGCATGGCCGGCCACTTCGCCGCGATGCTGGCGGCGATCGCCGACACGCCGGAGATCGCGGTCGGCGATGTCGCGCTGATGTCGACGGTCGAATCGGACTGGCTCGCGCAACTCAGCGTCAACACCGCGCCGGTCGCCGCGTCGGAGCCTGTACATCGGCTCATCGAGCGGCAGGCGGCAGCGGATCCCGATGCAGCGGCGCTGGTGATCGGCGAAGCGAAGTCACGGTCGTCTTCGTCATCGTCATCGTCATCGTCATCGGAGACGGTGTCGTCGTCGGCGTCGTCGGCAACCTCGTCGTTGACGCGCGGTGAGCTCAACGTCCGCGCGAACCGTCTGGCGCATCGTCTCATCGCACTGGGCGTCCGCCCGGACACGCGCGTGGGTCTGGCGGTGGAGCGCTCGCTCGACATGATGGTCGGCGTGCTGGCCATTCTGAAGGCTGGTGGCGCCTACGTGCCGCTCGATCCCGAGCTGCCGGCGGACCGGCTGGCCCACATGCTCGAGGACAGCGGCGTGGCGCTGGTGCTGACGCAGTCGCATCTGCGCGCTCAGATGCCGAGCGGGGAAGGGCGAACGTTCGTCAACATCGACACCATCGATGTTTCGGAGTATTCGACAGCGAATCCGGACGTCGAGCTGCACGGCGAAAACCTCGCCTACATGATCTACACGTCCGGGTCGACCGGTCGTCCGAAGGGCGCGGCGAATCGCCACGTGGCGCTGCACAACCGTCTGGCGTGGATGCAGGAGGCGTATGCGCTCGATGCTTCCGACACCGTGCTGCAGAAGACACCGTTGAGCTTCGACGTGTCGGTGTGGGAGCTGTTCTGGGCGCTCGCCGAGGGAGCCCGGCTGGCCATCGCCGCGCCGGGCGATCATCGCGACCCGGCGCGCCTGGTGGCGCTCATCGAGGCGCATCAGGTCACGACGATCCACTTCGTGCCGTCGATGCTGCAGGCGTTCCTGGCGCATGAAGGCGTCGAAGCCTGCACCTCGCTTCGTCGCATCGTGTGCAGCGGCGAGGCGCTGCCGGCGGAGGCGCAAGCCGGCGTGTTCCGGCGGCTGCCGAATGCGGGCCTCTACAACCTGTACGGACCGACTGAGGCCGCCATCGACGTCACGCATTGGACGTGTCGCGACGACGGCCGCAGCCAGGTGCCGATCGGCGCGCCGATCACGGGCATCTCGACCTGGGTGCTGGATGGCGATCTCAACCCGGTCCCGCCCGGTGTTCCGGGCGAGCTGTACCTTGGCGGCATCGGGCTTGCGCGTGGCTATCACGATCGCGCCGGGCTGACGTCCGAGCGATTCGTCGCCAACCCGATGGCCACGAATGCGGCGGGTGGCTCGCCTGCGTCGCTTGCATCGGCAGGAAGCCGGCTCTATCGAACCGGCGATCTCGTGCGCTGGAACGCAGACGGACAACTCGACTACCTCGGACGCATCGACCATCAGGTCAAGATCCGCGGCTTCCGCATCGAGCTCGGCGAGATCGAGGCGCAGCTCCTCGCGCAGCCGGGCGTTCGCGAGGCCGTCGTCGTGGCGCAGCAGGCGCCGGCGGGCGCGCGACTCGTCGCGTACGTGTCGGCGCATGCGACGACCGCTGGCCAGACCTGTCCGATAGATGAGTCTGTGGAGGCGCCGGTCGAAGAGCCGACCGCAGCGCTGGTCGACTTGGCGTTCGACGTGGCAACCCTGCGCGACGCGCTGGGCCGCGCGCTGCCGGAGTACATGGTCCCCGCCGTCATCGTCGTGCTGGACACGCTGCCGCTGAACCCCAGCGGCAAGGTCGATCGCAAGGCGCTGCCGCAGCCCGAGGCCGCTTCATCGGTCGAGTATGAAGCGCCGCAAGGTGACGCCGAGCTCGCCATCGCCGCGATCTGGACGGACCTGTTGGCCGTCGAGCGCGTCGGTCGCCAGGACAACTTCTTCGAACTCGGCGGTCATTCGCTGCTGGCGATCCAGCTGCAGGCGCGGATGCGGCAAGCCGGTTGGCACTCCGAGATGCGCGAGCTGTTCCTGCATCCGCGCCTGGCGGACTTCGCCGCCGCTGCCGCAGTAGCGACGGCCCGCGCGTCGTCGTCGGACACCGTGCCGATCGACGACAGCGCCGCCACCATCCCTCCGGGCTGCGCCGCGATCGAGCCTGGCATGCTGCCGCTGATCGACCTCGACGCGGACGAACTGCGTCGCATCGAATCCGCCATCCCCGGCGGAGCCGGCAACATCCAGGACCTCTATCCGCTCGCGCCGCTGCAGAAAGGGATGCTGTTCCATCACCTGATGCAGGAGCAGGGCGACGCCTACGTCATCTCGCTGCTGCTGCGATTCGATTCGCAGCCGCGACTGCTGCGCTTCATCGGCGCCCTCAACGAGGTCATCGCGCGCCACGACATCCTGCGCACCGCCGTCCTGTGGGAAGGGTTGCGGACGCCGGTCCAGGTGGTCTGCCGCGAGGCGCCGCTGCGGCTCGAGTGGCTGGAGATCGACGAGGCGGATCGCGCCGCGGGTCTCGCGGCCGAGCGGCTGGCGGCGCACGTGGATCGTCGCAGCTTCCGCATCGACGTCCGCCGCGCGCCGCTGGTGCGCGCGATTGCCGTGCACGATGCGCCGGCCGGTCAATGGCTGCTGCAGTTGCCGAGCCACCATCTGGCGCTCGACCACACGGCCGAGAAGCTGATGATCGAGGAGATCGCGCTGATCCTCCAGGGCCGGCAGGCCGAGCTGCCTGAACCGGTCCCGTACCGCCGCTACGTCGCGCAGGCGCGCGGCGGCATCGACACGGCCGCGCATGAGGCCTTCTTCCGCGCGCAGCTGGGCGACGTGGACGAGTTGACCGCGCCTTTCGGGCTCGCGGACGCGCGGCTGGACGGCAGCGCCAACGAGGAGTCGCGACTGACGCTGCCCACGACGCTGTCGACGGCGCTGCGCGAGCAGGCGCGGCGCCAGGGCGTCAGTGCGGCGACGCTCTTCCATCTCGCCTGGGCGCTGGTGCTGGCCCGCACCGCCGGGCGCGACGACGTCGTCTTCGGCACGGTGCTGTTCGGCCGCATGCAGGGCGGCGAGGACGCGCACCGCGCGATGGGGATGTTCATCAACACGCTGCCGCTGCGGGTGCGGCTTGGCGGCCGCAGCGTCGCGCAGGGCCTGCGCGAGACGCACGAACGCCTGACCGGCCTGCTGTATCACGAGCACGCACCGCTGTCGCTGGCGCAGCGCTGCAGTGGGCTGCCGGGTGGCACGCCGTTGTTCTCCAGCCTGCTGAACTATCGCCACAGCGGCCCGCGTCGAGGCGATGAAAGCTCCGGGGGCGTGCATGAGGCGCATGGAACGCATGAGGCAAAGGACGCGAGCGGCGCAAACGACGCGGTGGGCGCGGTGGGCGCGGAGACGACCTGGGAAGGCATGACGCTGGTCGGAGCGAAGGAGCGCACCAACTATCCGTTCACGCTGTCGGTCAACGACCGCGGTGAGGTCTTCGAGCTGGTGCTCCAGGTCGAGCGCTCGGTGCGTGCCGAGCGCATGGCCGGCTACCTGGATGCCGCCGTGCGCGGGATCGTCGATGCGCTGGCGGCCGGCGGCGAGCGGCCGTTGCATGCGCTGCCGTTGCTCGGTGATGCCGAGATGGCGACCTTGGCGAGATGGAGCGAAGGCTCGAAGGCTGTTGCCAGCGCATCGACGATGCATCGCCTCATCGAGCGCCAGGCGGCGATCGATCCCGATGCGCCGGCACTGGTGTTCGGCAACACCGCGCTGACGCGCGGCGAGCTCAACCTGCGCGCGAACCGGCTCGCGCATCGCCTGATCGCCCTGGGCGTGCGTGCCGACGCACGCGTGGGTCTGGCGGTCGAGCGCTCGCTCGACATGATGGTCGGCGTACTGGCGATCCTGAAGGCCGGCGGCGCCTACGTGCCGCTCGATCCCGAGCTGCCGGCGGATCGGCTGGCCTACATGCTCGAGGACAGTGATGTGTCTCTGGTGCTGACGCAGTCGCACTTGCGCTCACGGCTGCCGGACGGGGGAGGGCGTCGCTTCGTCGACATCGACACCATCGATGTCTCGGAGCAATCAGCCGTCAACCCCGATGTCGAGGTGCACGGCGAGAACCTCGCCTATGTGATCTATACGTCCGGATCGACCGGGCGTCCGAAGGGCGCGGCGAACCGCCATGTGGCGCTGCACAACCGCCTGGCGTGGATGCAGGAGGCGTACACGCTCGACGCGTCGGACACGGTGCTTCAGAAGACGCCGTTGAGCTTCGATGTCTCGGTGTGGGAGCTCTTCTGGGCGTTGGCCGAAGGTGCCCGGCTGGCCATCGCAAGCCCGGGCGATCATCGCGATCCGGCGCGCCTGGTGGCGCTGATCGAGGCGCACCAAGTCACGACGATCCACTTCGTCCCGTCGATGCTTCAAGCGTTTCTGGCGCACGACGGCGTCGAGGTCTGCACCTCGCTGCGCCGCATCGTGTGCAGCGGCGAAGCACTGCCGGCGGAAGCACAGGCCGGCGTGTTCCGGCGACTGCCGCAGGCGGGGCTGTTCAATCTCTACGGGCCCACCGAGGCCGCCATCGACGTCACGCATTGGACGTGCCGCGACGACGGTCGCAGCCAGGTGCCGATCGGCGCGCCGATCGCCGGCATCTCGACGTGGGTTCTGGACGGTGACCTCAACCCGGTCCCGCCCGGCGTGCCGGGCGAGCTCTACCTCGGCGGCATCGGACTGGCGCGTGGATATCACGGTCGCGCCGGGCTGACGTCGGAACGATTCGTCGCCAACCCGATGGCCACGGTTGCCAAAGACGCGGTGAACGATTCCGCGCGGGATCTTCCGGGTGCTTCGGCAGGCAGCCGTCTCTACCGCACGGGCGACCTCGTGCGTTGGAATGCTGAAGGTCAGCTCGACTACCTCGGCCGCATCGACCATCAGGTCAAGATCCGCGGCTTCCGCATCGAGCTCGGCGAGATCGAAGCACAGTTGCTCGCTCAGCCAGGCGTTCGCGAGGCCGTCGTCGTGGCGCAGCCGGCGCCGACGGGTGCTCGGCTCATCGCGTACGTGTCGGCGCAAGCGAAGGCCACGACCATGCCCGGAATGGGCGATGGGGCAAGCGTCGAGACCGCCGGCATTGCCGGTGTCGGAAGCGTTGATGGCGTTGGTGGCGACGCTGGCGCCATCGGCTCGATCGACGTGTCGACCCTGCGCGAGGCGCTGGGCCGCGCGCTGCCGGAGTACATGGTCCCCGCCGTCATCGTCGTGCTGGACACGCTGCCGCTGAACCCCAGCGGCAAGGTCGACCGCAAGGCGTTGCCGCAGCCGGAGGCCGCGTCCGCCGTCGAGTACGAAGCGCCGCAGGGCGAGGTCGAGCTCGCCATCGCGGCCATCTGGGCGGAGGTGCTGAACGCGACGCGCGTGGGCCGTCACGACAACTTCTTCGAAGTCGGCGGCGATTCGATCCTCAGCCTGCAGATCATCTCGCGCCTGCGGCGTGCGGGCTGGCGGCTCACGCCGCGCCAGGTCTTCGAGCTGCAGACCGTCGCGCGACTCGGCGAGTTGGCCGAGCGTCTGGTCGAGCAGGACACGTCGGGCAGTGGCAGCAGCCATGCCGCCGATGCGCCCGCTGCGCGCGGCCACTTGAGCGACTTCCTCGACGATGCGGTCATCGCCGCGCTTGGCATCGACGCCTCGATGATCGAGGACGTCTACCCGCTGGTGCCGACCCAGGAGGGCATGCTCCTGCATTCCGTGGAGGCGCCGGACTCCGGCCTCTACGTGAATCAGCTGAATGTCGAGGTCCGCCATCTGGATCCTGACCGGCTCGAAGCCGCCTGGCGCGTGATGGTCGCCCGCCACGCGATGCTGCGCACGGTGGTGCTCTGGCAGTCTGGCATGGCTCGTCCGTTGCAGCTGGTGCTGCGCGAGGCGCCGGCCGTGATGGAACGGCTCGATTGGCGCGATCCCGACTCATCAGCCGGTTCAGTTGGTTCCGACGATCCGGTTGCGGTGGCCCGTCGCATTGCCGACTTCGCCCGTGCCGAACTCGTGCGACCCATCGACTGGATCCGTCCGCCGCTGTCGCGTGTCGCCGTGATCCGGCTGGACGAGGACCGTCATCAACTGGTGTGGACGCGCCATCACCTGCTGTCGGATGGCTGGAGCGATTCGCGCCTGATGGCCGAGTGGCTGCGCTGCTACGCCGGCGAAGCGCTGCCCGCCGAGCCGCCCCGGTACGGCGACTTCGTCCGCTGGCTGCAGCGCCAGGACGCCGGCGCGCCCGAGGCGTTCTGGACCTCGGCACTGGCGCAGCTGGACGGGCCCACGCTGCTGGCCGAGTCCACCCGCGCCGCGCCGGGCCGTTCCGGCTTCCAGAAGCTGTACACGCGCTTCGACATCGACGGCACGGCGTCGCTGCAGGCCTTCGCTCAGCGCGAGCGCGTGACCGTGAACACGCTGGTGCAAGCCGCGTGGGCCGTGCTGCTGCATCGGCACACGGGCCGCGACCGCGTCGTCTTCGGCGCGACCGTGGCCGGCCGACCCGCGACCTTGCCGGGCGCCGAGGAGATGCTGGGCCTGTTCATCAACACGGTGCCGGTGCCCGTGCGCTGGGACGCCGGCCAGCGGGTCGGCGACTACCTGCGCGCCGTGCAGGACACCAACCTGCAGCTGCGCGACCACGAGCACGCCGCGCTGGCCGACGTGCAGCGCTGGGCGGGCTCGTCCGGCCGGCCGCTGTTCGACAGCATCATCGTCTTCGAGAACGCCCCGATCGACCGCGCCTTGCGCCAGCTGAGCCAGTACGGCCTGGCGTTCGCCGAGATCGGCGGCGAGGGCCTCACCGGCTATGCGATGGACCTGCAGGTGGTCGCCGGCGACCGGCTGGTCATCGAGTACTGCTACAGCCGCCGCGACTTCGACGATGCCTTCGTCGAGGAACTGCGCGCGCAGATGGAGACGCTGCTCGCTCGCATGAGCGCCAACGCTTCCACGCCGCTCGGCGAGCTGAGCTGGCTGGACGACACCGCGACCGCGACGGTGCGTGAACTCGGGCGGAGCCGCGACGGTCTGGCCGCGCCACGTCCGGTCCCGGTGCACCGCCTGATCGAACGCCAGGCCGCAGAACGCGGCGAAGCAATCGCGCTGCTGTTCGGCGACGACGAACTGAGCTACGCCCAACTCAACGCCCGCGCGAATCGCCTGGCGCGCCGCCTCGTGCGCCTGGGCGTGCAACGCGACGCGCGTGTCGGCGTGGCGCTGGAGCGATCGCTGGACAGCATCGTCGGCCTGCTCGCGGTGCTGAAGGCGGGCGCGGCCTATGTCCCGCTCGATCCGGCCTATCCCGCCGACCGCCTGGCGTTCATGCTGCGGGACAGCGGCGCGTCGCTGCTGCTGACGCAGCGTGCGCTGCGATCGCGTCTGCCGGTCATCGACGGACTGGCCGTCGTCACGATGGAAGAGGAGGGCGACGCCGATGGCGACAGCGCCAATCTCGACCTGCCGGACCATCCCGATCACCTGGCCTATGTGATCTACACCTCCGGCTCCACCGGCCTGCCCAAGGGCGTGGCGGTGACGCACGGTCCGCTGGCCATGCACTGCCTGGCCACGGCAGAGATCTACGGCATGAGCGCCGATTCATGCGAGCTGCACTTCATGTCGTTCTCGTTCGACGGCGCGCATGAGCGCTGGCTGACGCCGCTATGCATCGGCGCGGGCCTGGCGTTGCGCGACAACGAACTCTGGACCGCCGAGCAGACGAGCGAAGCGCTGTACCGCTACGAGGTCACGAACGCCGCGTTCCCGCCGGCCTACCTCGGCCAGATCGCCGATTGGGCCGGCATGCGGGGCGATGCGCCGCCGGTGGAGCTGTACGTCTTCGGCGGCGAGGCCATGCCCAAGGCCGCCTACGACAAGGTCTGCCGCCACCTGCGTCCGCGCACGATGATCAACGGCTACGGCCCGACCGAGTGCGTGATCACGCCGCTGATCTGGAAGTCCGCCGCCACCGAGAGCTTCGACTGCGCCTACGCCCCGATCGGCAGGCCGGTGGGCGACCGCGCGATCCATGTGCTCGACACCGATCTGCAGCCGGTGCCGGCGGGCGTCGTCGGCGAGCTCTACATCGGCGGCTACGGCCTGGCGCGCGGCTACCTGGGCCGCGCGGGGCTGACGGCGCAACGCTTCGTCGCCGATCCGTTCGACGCCGCCGGCGGCCGGCTGTACCGCACCGGCGACCTGGTCCGCTGGATGGCGGACGGCAACATCGAATACATCGGCCGCGCCGACCACCAGGTCAAGATCCGCGGCTTCCGCATCGAGCTGGGCGAGATCGAGACCTGCCTGTGCGAGGTGCCGGGCGTGCTCGAGGCGGCGGTCGTCGCGCGCGAGAGCCCCTCGGGCAAGCAGCTCGTGGCCTACGTCGTCGCGCTGCCCGATGTCACCGAGGCGGCGCTGCTGCCACGCATCCGCCAGCGGATCGCCGAGCAGTTGCCGGAGCACATGGCGCCGGCGCATCTGGTGGTCCTGCCGCGCCTGCCGCGACTCATCAGCGGCAAGCTGGACCGCAGCGCGCTGCCCGATCCGATCGCGAGCGCCGACGGCGCCCATCGCGCTCCGCGCAACGAGGTCGAACGCCGGCTGGCGGCGATCTGGCAGGAAGTGCTCGGCCTCGAGCAGGTCGGCATCGGCGACAACTTCTTCGAGCTCGGCGGCGACTCCATCCTGAGCCTGCAGGTGATCTCGCGGGTGCGCAACGCCAAACTCGGCTTCGAGCTGCGGCTGCGCGACCTGATCCGCCACCAGACGATCGAGGGGCTGAGTGCCGCCGTCGCGGTGGCGGCCGCCACGGCGTCCGCAACAGCAACAGCAACAGCAACGACGGCAACGGCGGACAGCGAGTCGCTGACGCAGGCGGGTTCCGCCTCCGCCACCGCCGTGGCTGACGACGCCGTTGCGGAAGGCCTCGTCCCGTTGACGCCGATCCAGCACTGGTTCTTCGACGAGCCCATTCCCGCGCGCCACCACTACAACCAGTCGGTGATGCTGCAGGCGCCGCTCTGGCTCGACGAGGAACGGTTGCAACGCGTGATCACGCTGCTCGCGCAGCATCACGACGGACTGCGCCTGCGCTTCCAGCAGGACGCGGATGGCACCTGGACGCAACGCTACGAGGATGCTTCGGCGGCGGATGCCGTGGAGGTCCTGTGGACACGCGATGTGGCCAGCCCGGACGACATCCGACGCGAGGCGGACCTCGCGCAGCGCAGCCTGGACCTCGCACAGGGCCCGCTCTGGCGGATGCTTCACCTGCGACATGCCGACGGCAGCGCACGGCTGCTGATCGCGGTGCATCACCTGACGATCGACGGCGTGTCCTGGCGCGTGCTGCTGGAGGATCTGCAGACGCTGTACCTGGCGCTGGCGGCGGGCACGGAGCCGACACTGCCGGTCCGCAGCGCGCCGTTCAAGGCGTGGGCGGAGCATCTGCAGCAGTGGGCGAAGTCGGGGGCCTTGGCTGCCGAGCTGCCGCATTGGCAACGCGAGATCGCCGCGATCCCCGACCTTCCCCGCGACGACCCGGAGGCGCCCGGTTGGATCAAGGACCGGCGCACGGCGTCGATGTCGCTCGACGCGGCGCTCACGCAGCAGCTCCTCCGCGTCGCGCCTGCCGCCTACGGCAGCGGCATCGATGCGCTGCTGCTGACCGCGCTGGGACGCACGCTGTCCGCGTGGACCGGGCATCCGGAGGCGCTGGTGCTGCTCGAGGGCCACGGCCGCGAGGGCGACGCCGCGGACCTCGACCTGAGCCGCACGGTGGGCTGGTTCACCAGCGCCTATCCCGTGCGCCTGTCCGGGCACGGCCGGCCGTGGGCAGAGGCGATCCCGGCGGTGTCCGCGCATCTGCGCGCGGTACCGAACCGCGGCGTCGGTTTCGGCGCGCTGCGCTACCTGCACGCCGATGCGGCGGTGCGCGACTCGCTCGCGGCGGTGCGGCCGGGCATCGCGTTCAACTACCTGGGGCAGTTCGACCAGACCTTGAAGGAGGGCACCGGCTTCACGCGCGCTCGCGATTCCGGCGGCATGGCGCGCGACGAGAACGGCCCGCTGCCGAACTGGATCGAGGTGATCGGCCAGGTGATGGACGGCGTGTTGACGATGAACTGGTCCTACAGCGATCGGATGTTCAGGCCGGAGACGATGGAGGGGTTGGCGCAGGGCTTCCGGGCGCAACTGGTGGAGCTGATCGGGCACTGCGGGGCTCACCCCATCGGCGCCGTGGTTTCGTGAGATCAGCGCTCAAGCTCGCGCCGGAATCGCCGATATTGCAGGGATGGTCATCACCAATTCCCCCAGCGTCGCCGCAGCCGTCAGCAATGCATCCAACGGCACGCCTGGCACGGTCGGCAACGCGGCCGGCCTGCTGGTGCTCCGCAAGGCCATGGACGTCCAGGAAGCCGGCGCCGCCGCGCTGCTGGCGGCGCTGCCGCAGCCGACTGCCCTGGCCACCGAAGGCAGTCTCGGCCGGAACATCAACACCTACGCCTGACCCGGTCGCTTCGCCACCCGGTGCGGGTGGGAAGCCGGGTCAATCGCGGGGTCTGCACTTGCCGTAGGCCTCCCGGTACGGCTTGTCGAAGCACGCCGCCAGTCCCGCCAACACCTTCAGGTTGGTCGCGTTCTCGGCGTTGGCCTCGGTCGCGCGGCGGTGGGCTTCGTACTGCAGGTCGACGCGCGCGATGAGATGAGCAAGGACGCCATGCAGCGGGTCATGCGCAAGCCTTGACTTCATGAGGCGTTCCAAAGGCCCCGACTCCAGCTGCGATTCCAGAAGTCGTCTGTCGGCTATCGCTGGAGCGGCGGAAAGCGATTCGCCCCTTCCGCGGGCAACTTGTACATGCATGAAACGAATAGCGGGCTGTCGAGCCAGCCGTTCAGCCAGGACCGTACCGATGGCAAGTCCAACGTTGCAAACCATTCCGGCTCCACTGCGGCGAACTGGCGGACGAAGGGGAACACGGCCAAGTCGGTGGCGCATGGCGTGGCGCCGCCCAGGAAGGGCGCGCTGTGCAGCCGTGCCTCCAGCGGTCGCAGAAGCACATCCAGCGCCCTGTCGCGGTGTGCGTCTGGCGTGAGGGTCTCACTCGCGTAGCGCTGGGGGTACTTCCAGCGGTCGAGGTGATGCTTGAAGTCGCCGTCGTTTCGCTGTACCAGGTCGAGGTTCGCAGGCGATTGCGCCCGCGCCCACCAGCCCTGCGCATCGGGCGCAGCCAGTGCCCAGCGCATGATGTCCCAACTCTCCTCGATCACGCTGCCATCGGGCAACTGCAGCACGGGTACCGTTGCCTTGGGAGACAAGGCGAGCAAGCTTGCCGGCTTGTCGCGCAAGCTGACCTCCACCGCCTCGAAGGCCCGCCCGGCCTGCAGCAGCGCCATCCGTGCGCGCATGGCGTAGGGGCAGCGGCGAAAGGTGTAGAGCCGCGGCAACTGTAGACCTGGGGTGGCGAGTGGTGCGTGCGGTGTCAGCATCAATGAACCCACATCACCTCAAACTGCTGTCGGATTGAAGCGACCTGGATCGACACCTCATCACCTTCACATTTGCCCAGCATGGCCCTGCCCAACGGGGCTTCGCTGCTGATGACCTGAACGAGCTGAGCGCCGCTCACCAACTTCATGCTGCCGCCATCCGGGCCGAGAAAGAGCTGTTGCTGCTTGTCGTCGGCATCGACCAGGCAGACCAGCGCGCCGATCTGGATGCCCAACCTGGCGTCGTAGGCGGGCGGGCGGAACTGGCGCCAATTGGCCATCGCCTGGCGGATGGCTTCGGCGCGACGAGCCTGGCCGGTGGCGAGATAGGCGGCTTCGAGACCCAGCGTGTCGTACTTGTTCTCGGCGATGTTTTCTTCGTGAGTCGCCGTTTCATGCGCCACGCGCGCTGCCTGTTCGGCTTGCAGCAGGTCTTCGGCGAGCCGTTCCAGCACCTGCTGCTGCAGCAAGAATTTATCCATGATGAAAGGTAGGCATCTCGAACAAGCGGAGGCCTCTTGAGTGTGAATGCCACGGCCCAGTCAGCTGAGCCGATGACCGCTTCGTGTCACGGAGCGTGAGCGAGTTGATGATAGGTCTTCGGGGAAAAGCGACGCATGGTTGCTGCAACCGCTGCCGGGCAGGGGCGGCCGTGCTCGTGGGGGCATTCCACGGCACCTGGGAGGGTCAGGCGTTGCCCCGGTGCCAAGCCTGAAGCGCCTGATGCAGTTCCACGGTCTGCACGCCGAGCGCCTTGAGCTTCACAGGCTTTCCGCCTCCGACCAGCTGCAACATCACGGCTGGTTGCTTGGTGTAGTTCACCTGTTCATCCTGAATCTCGACGCTCCTGATGTGCTCGCGCGGAACGCGCCGGAGACGGCCCGGCAGGCTGATCTCGAGAGCGCCTGGTGTGATGCGCAGGCGGAATGGCGTGGTCCAGTACTCCCAGGCGACGAGCCCGACGACGAAGGTCATCGCAACGTAGCCGAGCAGTGGCTCGGTGGGGCCCAGGTACCAGCCCAGAAGCGCGAAGCCGAGCACGCCACCGATGGCAAGCAGGTGGTGGCTCCGCGGCCGCTTGTAAGTGTCGGACGATGGCGCCGTGCCGCGCAGGTTTGCCCGCTCCAACACGATGGCCCGCAGACGATCGAAGTCCTTGAGCTGGTACTCCAGCCTGGCAACAGTCTTTCCCGAGGCATCGATCGCGTCGAGGCGCTGCAAGATCTCGCGCTCCCGCAAGCGGACGATCGAGTTCCAGGGAACCAGGGCGTCATGCCTGTTCTTGACCGACGGCCACAGCCCCTGTTCATCGACCGAGACAGCGGATTCGACCAGCTGTCGAACGAGCTGCCGGGAGTACCACGCACAGACGCTGAAGGCGAGACAACCGACGACAGCGAAGCCCAACAGGAAAGCTTCATTGCGCGGCTTCCCATCGCCGGGAAGGAAGGGCATGGCGACGAAGAACGCTGCCAAGGCGATGAACAGCCAAGGCGCGGCCAGAAACACCCATCGTTCGGATCGTTGCACTTCGAATCGTTCAGGAAGTGCCATGGGGGTGTCAGTCACTGGATTTCCTTCGCCAACCTTCATGGAATGGAACACTCTATCCGAGGCTCTTCAGGAAGGCGGCGCCTATGCCTGTTCCAGCAGAGGGCGCTCAGCAAGGTGTCGAGTAGCGGCCGAAGAAAAAAAGCCCCTGCTGCCTGACAAGCAAGCAACAGGGGCGGGGAGTGCTCAGCCTTTCAACTGAGCCTTTCAGCTGAGCACTTCAGTCACGATGCCAGCGCCGACGGTCTTGCCGCCCTCGCGCATGGCGAACCGCATGCCGTTCTCGATCGCGACGGGCTTGTTCAGCTCGAAGCTGATCAAGGCCTGTGCGCCGGGTTCGACAACGCCGGCGTCGGCGTCGACGCTGATGACACCGGTCACGTCGGTCGGGCCGAAGAAGAACTGCGGCTGGTAGCCCGAGCCGAACGGCGTGTGGCGGCCACCTTCTTCTTTGCTGAGGACGAAGATCTGGGCACGCCCCGCGCGGTAGGGCTTCAGCGCACCGGGCTTCACCACGACCTGGCCGCGCACGACGTCATCGCGCTTGACGCCGCGCAGCAGCAGGCCCACGTTCATGCCGGCACGACCCTCGGCCACGTCCTTGTGGAAGGACTGCACGCCGGTGACGACGACAGGGTCGTCGCCGGACGAGCTGAGGCCGACGATCTCCAGAGAGTCGCCCACGCGGATCACGCCGCGCTCGACACGGCCGCTGATGACCGTGCCGCGGCCCGCGATGGTGTGCACCGCCTCGACGGGCATCATGAACGGGCTGGCGTAGTCGCGCACCGGGTCAGGGATGCGCGCGTCCAGGGCGTTCACCAGCTCGACGATGCATTGCACGTCCGGGCCATCCAGCTCGCCGCGCTCGGCGGCAGCCAGCGCCTTCATGGCGCTGCCGAAGACGAAGGCGGGCTCCAGATAGCCATGGGTGGCCAGCAGGGCGCCGATCTCCATCTCGATCAGCTCGGCAATGTCGGTGCGGTCGCTCTCGGGCACCAGGTCCATCTTGTTCACGAACACCACCATGTGCCCCACGTTCACCTGGCGCGCCAGCAGCACGTGTTCGATGGTCTGCCGGGCGGCGCCTTCGGTGCCGTCCACCAGCAGGATGGCGCCGTCCATCTGCGAGGCACCGGTGATCATGTTCTTGATGTAGTCGGCGTGGCCCGGGCAGTCGATGTGCGCGTAGTGGTGCCTGTCCGACTCGTACTCGACGTGCGAGGTGTTGATCGTGATGCCGCGCTCGCGCTCTTCCTTGGCGTTGTCGATCTGTCCGTAGGACAGGGCGCGGCCGCCAAAGCGTGCGGCCTGCACGGCGGTGAGGGCGGCCGTCAGCGTCGTCTTGCCGTGATCGACGTGACCGATCGTGCCGACGTTGACGTGGACCTTGGTGGTCATGATGTTTCTCCAGTTCGTTGATGAGTGAAAAGCCGGTTCGGTCCACTGGCCAGGTGGACCTGTCGGCGGGGTTGTCGGCGCGCGCGCCAGACCTGGGTGCCCGCTTGTGCGGACGAAAGAAAAAAGCCTGCGGGGTGTGGGCCACCCGGCAGGCTTTTCATCTCGCCTGAAGGATGGACCTCCAGGCACACGCAGGCCCGGAGAGGTCTACACGAACCACTCCACGAAGGGGACGCACAGCACGGCGCTGCTTGCAGCGCGTGCGGCGAAGAATGAGGACGAATCTCGATCGAGGCTCATGGCCTGGGTCTCCAACGGAGGACGGAAAAAACAAAACCCGGTGGCTTGTGGCCTACCGGGTTTCGTTGAACTCAGGAGGCCGAGCCTCCGGATGGAATGGCTCTAGGGAAGCAGTGCTGCGTCATACGCCGCGCACAGCGTATCCACCGCGAATGTGCGGGTCTCGGCTGCGGCTTGTGCGCGCTGGAAGGTCAGGAACTGCTGCATAGGGCCGCGAGGCTAACACCGCGATGGGCGGGAAGCAACGGAGGCGTTGTGCGTGCGCAGCAGTCGGCGTGGCGCGGTTCATGCGCGCCCGGGGGCGCTGTCCAGGTGGAGGTGGCGCCAACCGCAGTGCTTGTCCTCCCCGTCACTCCGGCTTGAACCCTGAGCTCTTCAGCAGCTCCGCGCCCAGCGCCACGTCGGCGGCGATGAACTTCTTGAACTGCGCACTGCCTTCAGCGATCGCATCGATGCCGATCGCCGCGTAAGCGCCATTGCGTCCCAGCTCCGTCGACGCTTGCGTCACGGCCGCGCTCAGTTTGGCGACGCGGTCCTCGGGCGTTCCCTTCGGGACCCAGACGCCGTACCAGGACGCGTACTTGAATGCCTTGAGGCCGCCTTCCTGCATCGTCGGCACGTCCGGCGCCAGCGGGCTTCGCTTCTCCGCGGTGATGGCCAGAGGACGAACCCTTCCGGACTTCGCGAGCGGCAGTAGCGACACCATGGAGTCCATCAGCAGGCTCACGTGGTTGCCGCCGACATCGACCAGAGCCGGTTGGGTTCCCTTGTACGGAACGTAGGTGAGCTTCAGGCCCGCCTGCTTCGCGAAGAGGAGCGTCGCCAGATGGCTCGGCGCACCGGCCGCGGGAATGGCCGCCATCCAGTCGTCGGGCTTGGCCTTGGCGGCGACGATCATCTGCGCCAGCGTTTTGGGTTCGAGCCCCGGTGCGATGACAAGCATGAGCGGCGCTTCGCCAACACGCGCCACAGGGACGAAGTCGGTCTGCGGGTCGTAGGGCGGCGTCGCCATCACCTGCTTGGCCAGGACATGCGTGGCTGCGGAGAACAGCATCGTGTAGCCGTCGGCCGGCGCTGTCTGAACCGCCTTGCCGCCGAGGGTGCCGCTCGCGCCGGCCTTGTTCTCCACGACGACGGGAGTGCCGAGTTGCTTGCGCAATTGCTCGGCCAGCAGACGGGCCGCGTTGTCCACGCCGCCCCCTGCTGCAAACGGAACGATGATGCGCAGCGTGCTGCCTTTCTCCGGAAAGGCCTGTGCGTGCGCCGTCAGGGGAATCACGGCGCCGGCCATCAGGGTGGCCAGCACTTTGACGAAGTTCATGGTGTCTCCTTGCTTTTCTCTGCTCTGGGGGTCGTCGCAGTTCAGGACGAGAGGTCCTCGAGCGCCTGGTCGGGCGTCTCGATCATCGTTCTCGCCATGGGGCGGACCTCAGAAGTTGTGCCGGATGCCGCTTTCGAAGGCCGTCGACTTCTGGCCTCCGAAGTAGTTGGCTGCCGTGGCGACGCCGCTCACCGCAGGACCGCCGGTGACGGCGAACGAGGCGCCGCCCTTGTTGGCGATGCGTGAGGCATGCGCGTACACCGCCGTGCGCTTGGACAGATGGTGCACGTAGCCGGCACCGATCAAGGTCGCATCGTTGGAGCTCTGTGCTGCAGTCGCCCCCTTCTGGTCCGCGCGAAGCACGGAGAACTTCAGATCGCCGAAGCCGAGGGGAACCAGCGCGGCCACGAGCGTGTTCGTGGTCTTGTCCGGTCCGTAGCGCCACTGGCGCTGGCCCAGGCTCACCTTCAAGACCTTGAAGTCGTAGGACGCGCCCCAGACACGGTCGGTGAAGTCGCGGCCGGCGTTGGCGTTGCGGGTCGCGACCTGCGCGACACCGACCATCAGCTGCTCGCCGCGCCAGGCCAGGCGTCCGCCATCGGTCTTCGCGGAACCGGCGCCGGCGGCACCGCCTTCACCAGCGCTCACCAGCAGCGAGCCGTAGAGGCCGCCCAGACCGGTCGGCAGGAAGTACTGCGCGGTGTTGGCGATCCGGAGGGTCGGGTTGAGCTGGTTGGCATCGGCGCTCACGCCGAAGGCCTGGCCGAGGGCGCGCGACGCGAAGACAGAGCGGAAGCTGTTGGCGCCCGCGATGCCCAGGGTGATGAACGGGTCCATGTCGGACCAGAGGATGTGCGTGGGGGCCCAGTCGCGGCCCAGGCGGATCTCGCCCAGGCGGTCGTGCGCGAGGCTGACGGTGGCTCGCCGGTCCCAGAACGGTGTGTTCACGGCGCCGGTGTCGCCGAGGAGGGTGCTGTCGAGATAGATGCCGGCGCTCAAGCCGTCGCCGAGCGCTTCTCTTACCTGGACGACCAGTTTGCTGGTGGTGTTGGCGCCGCTCACTTCGGAGTCGATGCTGCCCAGCCGGCCATTCTTCACGTGGCGGACGCCGACGTCGACCGTGCCAGACAACGCGACCGAGGTCTGCGCGTGGCACTGCCCGCCGACGATCCCAGCCACGGCCGCCCATGCGGCGACGGGGAATCGGAACATGTCTTGTCTCCTCTGCCGGCGTTGTTCGCCGGACGTCTAGGGGATGCCGGGTGGCCGAAGTCTTCTTCGTGCCACGGAGCGCCGGCGCGCCACGGATGCCGGTGATGAGCCACCGACGGCACGGCGGGGAAGGGCGGAGCCGCTCCCCGCGGTGCCAGGTCTTGCGCCTACTTGGCCAGGCCGGCCGAGCGCAGGGCCGCGGCGATCTCCTCGCCGGCGCCTTCCGCCAGCGGCAGCAGCGGGCTGCGCACCGTGGCGTGCTCGAGGATGCCGCGGGCCACCAGGCCGTGCTTCAGCGCCACGGTGCCTTCCATGTGGCTGCCGCGGTGGTACACGTTCTTGGTCACCGGCAGCAGGCGGTCGTGGATGGCACGCGCCTTGGCGTAGTCCCTGGCCTTGCCGGCGGCGATCAGTTCAATCAGCGGCTCCGGCGTCAGGCCGCCGTAGCCGACCAGCGCGCCGTCCACGTCGAACATGGTGTGCAGCAGGTACTCGTCGTGGCAGGTCAGGATCTGCAGGTCCGGGCGCTCCTTGCGGATGACAGGGATCTCGGTGTCCCAGCGCTTCATGTTGCGCACGCCGTTCTTCATCGCGAAGACACCCGGCAGCGCGGCGATTTCCAGCTGCGTCTTCAGGTTGTAGGTGGCCTTGGTGGCATCCGGGTACTGGAACAGGATCAGCGGCAGGCCGCTGGCTTCGTGGATGGCCTTGTAGCGGTCCTGCGGAGCGCCGTCCTGGTAGCCGAAGCGCAGCCAGCCATGCGACGGGTACACCAGGCCGGCCGAGGCGCCGGCCTTGACCGCGCGCTTGGCTTCTTCGGCCGCGACGCTCGTGCCTTCCAGCGTGATGCCGGCAATGATGGGCAGGCGGTCGCCCACGGATTCGCGGAAGGCGGTGATGACGCGCAGCTGCTCGTCACGCTCCAGGAACGTGCCTTCGCCGGCGTGACCGAGGACGGTCAAGCCCTTGACGCCGTCGATGCCGCCCAGCCAGCTGCCCAGGCGCTGGATGGCCGCGTAGTCGACGGCGCCGTCGCGGGTGAAGGGGGTGACGGGTGCGGGCACGAGGCCGCGGAGGTCGGGGGCTTGCATGGATGTCTCCTGATGTCGCAGTGCCGAGGGTGGGTGATGAACCTGGCCGTCTTGTCACTCTCGCCGGCTTCGCGCCGGCAGCGGGGTACGGGTCGGTGGGAGTGAATGTAGAAATCCGGCGACCATCCGCATAGCCACAGATCAGATGAATCAGACATGCCAGAATTGGCATATCTCACGGAGACGCGCATGAACATCGCAGCGGTACGGCTCTTCCTCGAGGTGGTGGAGGCGGGCAGCCTGAGCAAGGTGGCGGCGCATCGGCAGACGGCCCAGTCGCACATCAGCCGCCAGATCACGGACTTCGAGTCCGGCTACGGCGGGCCGCTGTTTCGCCGGACTGGCCGTGGCGTCGCGGTCACCGAGCTCGGCGCACGCGTCGCTGCCCGGCTGCGTCCCTGGCTTCAAGAGACCGAGCAGATGGAGCTCGAGCTGAAGTCCGACGCGGGCCGCATCGTGGGTCGGGTGACCTTGGGCATCATCCCCACGGCCGCTCATCCGCTCACCACCCGCTTGTTCGAGCAGCTGCAGCGCGAGCATCCGGGCATTTCCTTGGACCTGGTGGAAGCGCAGGGAACGGAACTGGATGCGCTGCTGGACAGCCGCTCACTGGACCTCGCCGTGTTGTTCCGCTTCAGCAAGCCTTCCGGGCGCGATGAGAAGCTCCTGTCGAGCGTCAGTACCTACCTGGTCAGCGCGCCTGGCGACCCGCTCACCCAGCAGCCAACGCTGCCCTTCTCGCGTCTGAAGGGGCTGCGCCTGGTGCTTCCGCGACGGCCGAGCCACTGGCGAAACGCGCTCGATGAAACCGCCCGAGGCCTTGGCTTCCAGCTGGAGCCGGTGGCGGAGGCCGACTCGCTCACCGTTCAACGGACGCTGGTAGCGAACCAGCCGGGGCTGTACTCCATCCTCGGCCCTTACGCCTTCGCGGAGGACCTGCGGGCCGGGAGGGTGCATGCGACAAAGCTGGTCCGTCCGGACCTCATGCGACACGTGACGCTGGCCACGCCCCGGCACGGCAAGCTCACGCCGGCCTGCAAGGTGGTCGCGCAGACCATCCAGGCGCTGGTGAAGTCCTGGAGGAACCAGCTCTCCGAGCCTGGATGAGGCCTGCGCACGCACGGCGCAGGCGGCCTCCGCAGCGCGGTCGCACGGCAGCTTCCGGCCGCTCCGGCCAGCCAGCCAATCACTCGCTCGGCAGGCTACCCAGGAGCATCAGCAATCCCTCTTCCAGGTCGTGCTGAAAGCGGTAGCGCAAGGCCGCCAGTTCGGGAAGCTCGACCACTTCGGCGGCGACCTTGGCCGGGTGGCTGAGCGGCCAAAGCCCGATGAGCATCGGCAGGGCCAGGTGGAGGCAACGCTCGAAACTGGCTGACGAGATCGTCGGCACGCAGGCGTGAAAGTCGAGCGCGGTCTCCTGGCGCAGGGCCAGCAGGCCGTGCTTGAACTCGACCATGCGCTCGGCCGAAATATTGTGCTCGAGGATCGAAGGAAAGATGCTGGTGAGCCGGCACAACAGCGGGCGCGCCGCCACGGTGGCCGCGAACGCACGCGCGATGTGCTCCACGGTTCCGCTGCGCTTGCGATCGCGGCTCAGGGCCTTGCGCAGCTCGGCGCGCCACAGGACGAACTCCTCGACCAGCACATCCAGCAAGACGGCTTCGCTGCTCTCGAAGTACCGGTAGACATTCGACTTGGTCATCTGCGCGCGCCGCGCCAGTTCGTTGATGCCCAGGTCGTGCAGGTCCGGCATGTCCACCAGCAGCGATCTCGCGGTGTCCAGCAGGTGGCGGCGGCGCTCCTCCTTCTGTTCGGGAGAACGCGCGCGCAGATACGGGGAGGGTGGGCTCATCGGGGACGTCGCTCGTAGGGGCTTGCACAAGAGACCATCGGTCTGCTAAATTGGAGACCATCAGTCTTCTAACGCTCGCAGCATAGCAAGGAAACATCATGACGATGAATGGCAAGACGGCGCTCGTGACGGGGGCCTCCTCGGGCATTGGCCAAGCCACGGCCGAGCGGCTCTCGGCGGCCGGCTTCAAGGTCTATGGCACCAGCCGACGCGATGCCCACGCCCACCAGGGCTCGTTCGAGATGCTGTCCCTGGACGTGACCAGCGATGAATCCGTCGCGGCCGCCGTGGCGCAGATGCTGAGCAGGGAAGGGCGCATCGACCTGCTCGTGAACAACGCGGGATTCAGCACTGCCCCGGCCGGTGCGGAAGAGAGTTCGACGGCGCAGGCGCAGTCGATCTTCGAGACGAACTTCTTCGGCACCGTCCGAATGACCCGTGCCGTCGTGCCTCACATGCGGCACCAAGGGGGCGGTCGCATCATCAACATCGGCTCCGTCTTCGGCTTTCTGCCGGCGCCCTACATGGCGTTCTATGCCGCGACCAAGCACGCGGTCGAAGGCTATTCGGAGTCGCTCGACCATGAGCTTCGCACGATGGGCATCCGGGTCTCGGTGATCGAGCCCGCCAACACCAGGACACAGTTCGAGGCCAACTTGCTCGAACCCGATGCCAAGCTCGATGAGTACCGCGACGTCCGTGTGGCCGTCGGTCAGCGGCTGAGCGAGCTGATCGATGAGGCGGACGAACCGGCGGTCGTGGCGGAGACGGTGCTGAAGGCTTCGATGGCGACGCGCCCGAAGCTGCGCTACACGGCTGGTGGCCGCGCCGGCTTCCTGCAGTTCCTGCGTACCTTCGCGCCGGCAGGCGTGGTGGACGCGGGCATTCGCAAGAACCTGCGACTCGCGGCGTAGTTTGCCCAGCATGCCCACCGCCATGACTCCAATTCGTTCAGAACCATGAATCCTGCATCTCGCCACCTCCCGCTCTTTCCGGCTCTCGCGTTCAAGGCATTCGCCGCGGCCGCGCTGCTCACGACGCTGCCCGCGTGGGCTGACGATTCAACGCCGGTGGGTCTGTGGAAGAGCGTGGACGACGTCAGCGGCAAGCCGCGGGCACTGATCCGCATCACCGAGTCGAATGGCGGTCTGATGGGCAGGATCGAGAAAGTGTTCCCTGCCGCGAATGAAGATCCGGCTCCGAAATGCGACAAGTGCGAAGGCGCGAACAAGAACGCGCCAATCATCGGTCTGGTGATCCTCAACGGCCTGACCAGACAGGGCGAGGAATATGACGGCGGTCAGATTCTCGACCCGGACAACGGCAAGGTCTATCGCTGCAAAGTGAGCCTGACCGATAACGGCAAGAAGCTCAGCGTGCGCGGCTACATCGGCGTGCCCATGCTGGGGCGCTCGCAGACTTGGTTGCGCCAGGAGTGAGTGGTCGACTGGTACGCCAACCTGGTCTGCGTCGGGCGGATCCAGGTCGTGCTCGCCGTCAGCGAGCGAACCTTGCTGCCCGTCGTGTTGCCCGCACGGGAGGGACGGTCCATCGTTCAGAAGTTCATCGAGGCGCTGGAACCCGTGCTCGTGTCCGTGGGGGTGCCCGCCGACGCAGTGGTCGCGCGGATCGCTCAAGATGGCATATCCGTATCGACAAAGGATGGATATGCGTAGCTGACCACCGCTTCGAAGCCAGCTGCTTCGAGGCTCTGCGCCAGCGTTCTGGCCTCCGCCACGGAGCCTGCCTCGATGACGGGAGACTCATTGGACAGGCATGAATCGACAAGTTGTTTCGCCGCTGCAAGACCAAGGGATGAATGACGACGGATCGCTTGGACCGCCGAGATGGGCAATGCGCCCCGGCGCCAACCCGACAGTCGAACGAGCGACGCCTCTCGTGCATTGAGGTCGCCACAGGACCGATAAGCCGCGAGCGACTCCTCCAACGGCCGATGGAAGTCGACGACAAAGAGTCGACCATCGGATCGGGCGATGAAGAGCGGGTTGTTTCCAGCGAGCATGTCGCTGAGATCACCGGTCTCCAGGTAGCGGGCAGACTGATAGTAGAAAACCCAGCCGACATCGACGTCGTCCGTCCTGTCGGGCAGGAGCCGCAGCGCGACTTCACCTTCGGAGCACGCGCGCAGGTGGCGTTCGGCAATCTCGGCAGCTTGGGCGAAGGTGATGGTCATTGTTCGGACGTCATGCAGTCCTGGGGCATTCTGCCGTCGTCGTGCCTCAGAGGTGCGGTGAGGCAGCCGGCAGAGAGCGGAGGTGGCCTCTCTTTCGGATCCTCCGCTGGGCTGGTGTTCCGATCGAGATGACTCGATTTCTCCCTGGCAGCGCTCGCTAATCGAATGAAGAGTTGACCACGAGGCACTTCCGGGCGCCCCGTGTCGATCGCCACCCGAGGGTCAGTCCTTGCCCGTCAGAACTTGTAGTTCGCCCTGACCCACGTGCTCCGCGGCGTCCCGAACATGTAGCCCGACTGCCCGCTCATCCAGATGTAGGTCTTGTCGGTCACGTTCTCGACGTTGAGGGACACGTTCAGCTGCCGCGTCACGTCATACCGCGCCAGCAGGCCCAGCAGCGTGTAGCCGCCCTGCGTCAGCGCCGGCTTGGAGATCACGTCCATCGACGTGCGGTTCTGGTAGCTCACGTTGCCGCCCACCGTCAGCTTGTTCAGCACGCCCGGCAGGCGATAGCTGGTCGCGAGGTTGAACGTGCGCGTGGCCAGGTGCGGCGACAGCGCCGAGCCGTCCGCCTTGGTCGGCGTGCCGTAGGCATAGCCGGCCTGCAGCTGCCAGCCGGTCAGCACCTCGCCGGCGAGGCTGAACTCATAGCCCTCGGTCACCGTGCCGCGCTCGCCGCGGAAGGCCGCCGTGCCGTCCGGCTGCAGCGTGCCCGTCGCGACCGGCACATGGTCCTGCTTGGTCCGGTACACGGCGACCGCGGTCGTGAGACGGCCACCGAAGTGCTCGCCCTTCACGCCGAATTCGACGTTGCTGCCGCGCTGCGGATCGATCACGTTGCCGTTCACGTCCTTGGACGTGTTGGGCTGGAAGATCTGCGTGAAGCTGCTGTAGACGGAGAACTGCGGCGTCAGGTCGTAGACCACGCCGGCGTAGGGCGTGAACACGCCGTCCTCCTTCACCGGCGCGCCGTCGACGCGCGCGCCGTTGGCCGTGCCGGCCCAGGAGCGCTGGTAGGCCGTGTTCTCGTACCAGGTCACGCGCGACCCCACGATCACCGAAAGCGCGTCCGTCGCCTGCAGCCGCGTGGACCCGTAGATCGCGCGCTCCTGCGTGTCGCCGTACTGGCGCAGGCGCGGGTACTGGAAGTCCGGCTTGGCGATCGCGCCGAGGTCGAAGACCGACCCCGGACGGCGGTCCAGTCGCGTGCCGGTGTTGAGCGCGCTGTTGTTGGCGATCTCGTTCTCGAGCTTGTTGACGTTGAAGCCGATCACCGCCTGGTGCGTGCGACCGAACAGCCGGAATGGTCCCGACGCGTACACGTCCAGCGACTTGTTCGTGCCCTCCGCCGGGTTGTCGCTCAGCGAGACCACGCCGACGTTGGTGGCCGCGTTGATCGGGAAGGTCGGCAGCGTGCTCTGCAGGTCGCCGCTGTAGCGCTCGCGCTTGTTCTTGACCTGCGCCAGCTCGGCCTTCACCAGCCAGCCGTTGTCGAACGCGTGCTGCAGGTTGACGAAGGCGCGCTGGGTCTCCATGTTCCAGACGCTCCACGGCGTGCTGAACGAGTAGGAGCGCGGCACCACCAGCCGCGTGCCGTTGCCGTAGTACGGCGGGATGTTGCCGAAGTTGGCGCCATCGATGTCGTTCTTCTGGTACTCAAAGCCGCCGGCCAGCACGGTGCGCGCGCCCAGGTCGGTCTCGACGATCGCGTACAGCATGCTGTCCTTGCGGCTCTTGTTGTCGATGAAGGTATCGCCGCCCGAGTACGACGCGACCACGCGACCGCGCACGCCGCCCCCCGCCGTCAGGCTGCCGCCCACGTCGGCCTGCGTGAGGTATCGGCTCCAGTTGCCGGCGCCGACGGTGACGCTGCCTTCGAAGTTCTTCGTCGGGCGCTTGCGCACCAGGTTGATCGAGCCGCCCGGCTGGCCGACGCCGTTGAGCAGGCCCGCCGGGCCGCGGATGACCTCGACGCGGTCGTACATGGCCATGCTGGTCATGCTCGCCTCGGCCGAGACGTTGTTGAAGGCCAGCGTCGGGATGCCGTCGACCATCTGGCTCATCGAGAAGCCGCGCGAGGTGAAGTCGACGCGCTCGTCGCGGCGGTTGACGACGATGCCGGGCGTCTGGCGCATCACCTCGTTGAGCGTGTCCAGGTTCTGCTCGTCCATCTGCTGGCGGCCGATCACCGTCAGCGACTGCGGCGTCTCGCGCGGCGACAGCGGCATGCGCGTGCCCGCGCCGGTGCTGCGCACGGTGTAGGAGCCGGTGCCCTCGCTCGGCGCGGAACGGCCGCTCACGGACACGGTGGGCAGCGCGGAGCCGGCCGCGCCCGAGGCGGCGGCACCGGGGGCCGCGGCCGCCTCGGCGGCGGTCGCGTCCGCGGCGGCCTGTGCCCAGACGGACGGGACACCCGCCAGTGCGACGGTGCCGAAGGCGGAGGCCAGGGCCAGCGAGAGCCGGCGGGGCCGAGGCGGCAGCGATGACGAAGGCGACGGCGATTGCGATTGCGATTGCGATTGCGACGAAACCGACGGGGACGAGGTGAACGACGTGAACGAGGAGGACGGGAACATGGCGCGATCCTTCTGAGGATTCATGGTTGTGGTGGAGAGGTAAGAGGGAGCCCGGAACGTGAAAAAGCGCGCCGCCACGGATCCCGTGTGGCGGCGCGCGTCGCGGAGAACGAAGCGGGGGTCGTCGGCGGCTCCTCGCTCAACGATCCGGAGGCACTGAGCGCGGGCCCGGCTGCCTCCGGGGCGGCCGGTCGCGAGGCATCGATGTCGTCATGCGGCCTGACGCGAGCTTTCCTGCCGGACCGTCGCGTGATCGATGCCGGCAGCGCCGTGCAGCGCGCTGCGGATCTCGCCGGAGCGGATCGCGGTGACCGACAGCAGCGTGTCGCTCAGGCCGTGGGTCAGCTCGCAGGCGCCCTGCAGGAAGACGCTCGGATGGAAGTTGGGACTGCCGCGCAGGCGGTAGTGGCGGTCGACCTCGAAGTTGCCCAGGTAGGGCGCCAGCGACGACAGCAGCGTGCGATGCCGGTCGCGCTCGTAGCCGGTCGCCAGCACGATCGCGTCGTAGCGCTGCGTCGTCGTGCGGTCGTGGTTCAGGTCGCGCAGCGTCAGCCGCAGGCCGTCGTCGGCGGCCTGCGCGCCGGCGACCTCGTGGCGACGCAGGAAGCGGTGACGCTCCTCGCCGCTGACGCGCTGGCGATAGAACACGTCGAAGATCTGCTGGATCAGCGCCAGGTCGGGCGCGGCGTAGTTGGTGTGCCAGTACTCGTTGAGCAGCTCCTCGCGCTCGCTGCCGGTGCGGCTGAAGACGAAGTCGGTGAAGTCGGCGTTGAAGATCTCGTTGACGAAGGGGCTGTCGTCCGAGGGCTTGATCGAGCGCGCCCGCATGACCAGGTCCACGTGCGGGCGTTGCGGCCGGCCGTGCAGGTCCATGAAGATCTCCGCCGCGCTCTGGCCGGCGCCGACGACGGCGATGCGCTGGGCCGCGCCGTTGCCGGCGATCGCCTGCAGGTAGTTGCTGGAGTGGAAGACGCGCGGATCGTCCTTGAAGGCCTTGAACTCGGCCGGGATGCGCGGCATGCCGCCGACGCCCACGACCAGGTGGCGCGTCAACCGCTCATGCACGGCGCCCACGGCGTCGCGTGAGCGCACGCGCAGCAGCTTCACCTCGCCGGCGCGCGGCTCGGGCAGCACCTCGAAGACGTCTTCGCCGTAGGCACAGCGGTCCTCGAACTGGGCCGCCGCCCAGCCCAGGTAGTCGTTGAACTCGTGGCGGCTGGGGAAGAAGGTCTTCAGGTTGATGAAGTCCTGCAGCCGCTCCTTCTCGTGCAGGTAGTTCAGGAAGGTGAAGCGGCTCGACGGGTTGCGCAGGGTCGCCAGGTCCTTCAGGAAGGAGATCTGCATGTGCGCGTGGTCCAGCAGCATGTTCTTGTGCCAGACGAAGCCGGGCTGGCGTTCCACGAACAGCGCGTCCAGCGGCCGGTCCTGGGGACGCGCCTCGCGGCCTTCCTCGAGCGCGATGGCCAGGGCGATGTTGGACGGGCCGAAGCCGATGCCGATCAGGTCATGGATGTGCATGGGTGCCTCAGGATTGCGGGACTGCGGGGAGGTCGAAGGGGGAATCGCCGCGCGGGATCCAGAGCGCGTCGTCGAAAAAGCGCTCGCGCATCAGCAGGCCGAGCACGGCGCGCTTGTGCGGGAACTGGATCTCCTTGAGCGAGGCGTAGCCGCAGCGGTTCAGGCTGTGGACCATCCGGCGGTTGTCGATGCGCGGCTCGATGACGAGGCGCTGCGTGCGGCAGTCGTCGAGGAAGAGGTAATGCGAGATGCCCGGCATCCAGGCCGTCAGGAACTCGCGGCCGCGCAGCGCCGGTTCGCCGACCAGCACGTGCCAGCCGCGGTCATGGTCGGCGGCGTCGTAGAAGGGCGCGATGCGGTCTTCCTTGGCCCAGTAGGCCTCGAAGTAGCTGAAGGGCTGGTCGTCGAAGCAGCCGATCAGGCCGAGGGTGTGCGGGTCCGCGGCGATGCCGGAGAGATAGCGCCGGTGGTGCGCCAGGTCGCCGGTTTCCTGCCAGAAGTGCGCGACGGCCGGCTCGTTCATCCAGCGGTTGACGGTGGCGAGGTCGCGCTCGACGTCCATCGCGCGCAGGCTGAAGGTCTTGTCCAGCCACGGGATGTGGCGGCGGTAGACGATGCCGGTGGGCTTGGCCGGGCGGCGCGGATGGCGACGGCCGTCCTTGCTGAAGACCTGCTGGATCGGTGCGGGCTCGCGGCGGTTGGCCAGCCAGAGACGGTCCCATTGCCAGAACAGCTCCCGCGAGACCGTGAGCGTCGTTGTCGGCGAGCCGACGGGGAGGGCGATCCCACCAGCGATCAGCGCGGCGTTGGCCGGTAGCGCGTCGCCGAGCACGACCGCAGGCAGCCCGGGGCGCAGCGCAAAGAGGGCTTCGAGCGCCGCCGGCAGGTGGCCGTCCGCCAGAGCCGTGACGCCCTGACCGAGGCCGTGGCGGGCATGCAGGGAGGGCAGCGGCGAACGGGCCTCCAGCATCCAGGTGCTCGCGGGGCCGCCGTCCAGCGGCTTCACCGTGATCTGGGCGCCGTCCATGACTGTCTCGAAGGGCTGGCCGGCGATGAGGCCCAGGATCCGGCCGGTCGCACCGGCGGCGGAATCCTGGCGGTCGGAGCCGGCGGCCTGCGCCGGCGAAGCGATGGACATGGGACTGCCTTGAAGGTGGGTGCGGCGCTCAACGCGCCGCCGTCTCCGGTAAAGACGTTGGCCGCGCCGATTTGTTCACGGCGGCAGGTCGGGGCAGCGCGGAGGCGCTCAGCGGAAGGCCTGGGCCAGCACGGCGGCGAGCTCGGCGCGCAGCGTGGCCGCCTCCTCGACGACGTTGCCGAGCCGCGCGAAGTCATGGACCATGCCCGCGTAGACCTTGGCCGTGACGCGGACGCCGGCGGTTCGCAAGGCCTCGGCGTAGGCGAGGCCCTCGTCCAGCAGGGGATCGAATTCCGCCAGCGCCAGGTGGGCGGGGGCCAGGTCTTGCAGGGTCGCCGCCTGCAGCGGCGCGAAGCGCCAGTCGAGGCGGTCCGCGTCGTCGCGCAGGTACTGGCCGAACATCCATTGCAGGTTGCGTTCCTCCAGCAGGAAACCGCTGGCCAGCCGCTTGTGCGACGGCGTGTCCTGTCGGGCGCTGGTGCAGGGGTAGAGCAGCAGCTGCAGGACGGGCTGCGGCAGCCCGGCATCGCGCGCCGCGAGCGTCAGCGCGGTGGCGAGCGTGCCGCCGACGCTGTCACCGCCGACGGCGATGCGGTCCGGATCCAGTCCCAGCGAGCCAGCATGGCCGCGCAGCCAGGCGGCGGCGTCCTCGGCGTCTTCGAAGGCGGTGGGGAAGCGGTGCTCAGGCGCGCGCCGGTAGTCGACGGCCAGCACCGCGCAGGCGGCGCGTGCCGCGAGGTCGCGGCACAGCGAGTCGTGCGAGTCCAGTCCACCCAACACATAGCCGCCGCCGTGGAAGAACAGCAGCACCGGCGAGCGCGGTTCCGTGCCGCCGCGGTACAGGCGCGCGGGCAGCACGTGACCGTCGCGGGCCGGCAGCGCGAGCGCCTCCCAGGACAGGTCGGGGCCGGGCTCGTCCAGCGCTAGCGTCGAGCGGTCATAGGCAGCGCGGGCCTGCGCGGGCGTCATCTCATGGAGCGCCGGGCCGTCGGCATTCGCGTCGTTGACCAGCTCGAGGAAGGCTTCCAGGTCGGGATGCAGAGGCATGGGAACGGGGCGCGGCATCGGCGGAGATGCCGGTAAGAGGGTGTCCGAAGAGAGACGTGCTGGCGCCGCGTTTGTTCATGACGGGCCTGCCCCGTGAACATCCGGCCCGCTGGAACGTCTACCGCAGAGGACCTCACCCCGTCCGCCGCGCCCTCGCGCCGGTGGCTGAAAGACCACGCTGATGAACACTGCTCCTGGCACCCCGGCGGGCGCCGCGCCCCGCTCCGATAGCGCCGCTCCCGGCAAGGCCGGCGAAGTCTCCACGCTCCTGAAGCCCTTCCTGCCGTGGCTGCTCGTGTCGGCGGTGACCGGCATCGCCGCCGGCGCGGCGACGGTGGCGCTGCTGGGCACGATCAACGAGGTGCTGAACCGCCCGGGCGGCATGGCCGGCGGGCTGCTGCTGACCTTCGTCGCGCTGTGCGCGGTGGCGCTGGTGGGACGCGCGGCCTCGAGCATGTGCACGAACCTGGTCGGCCAGCGGCTGGTGGCCCAGGTGCGCAAGAGCCTGGCGCGCAAGATCCTCGCCGCGCCGATCGACGCGCTGGAGCGCTACCGCACGCACCGGCTGATGCCGGTGCTGACCGGCGATGTGGACATGATCAGCGACGCTGCCTTCGTGCTGTCCTCGGCGGTGATCGCGCTGGCGATCACGCTGGGCTGCCTCGGCTACCTGGCGTGGCTGTCGCCGCCGCTGTTCGGGCTGCTGCTGGTGGCGCTGGTGATCGGCGTGGGCGTTCAAACCTGGGCGCAGGCCCGCGGCATCCGCGGCTTCCACAAGGCGCGCGACGCCGAGGAGCAGTTGCACAAGGCCTATCGCGCGATCAGCGATGGCGCCAAGGAACTGCGCATGCACCGCGCTCGCCGCGCGGGGATGTATGGCGGCCAGATCGAAGGCACGGTCGACCGCATCCGCGAGATCAACTGGCGCGCGATCAACACCTACGTGCTGGCGACGGCCTTCGGCTCGGCGCTGTTCTTCCTGCTGATCGCGCTGATCCTGGGCTGGGCGGCGTTCCGGACCATGGAGCCGGCCGTGCTGAGCGGCTTCGTGCTGGTGCTGCTGTTCCTCAAGGGACCGCTGGACCAGATCGCCGCGGCGGTGCCGGGCATCGGCCGGGCGCGGGTGGCGTTCCAGCGGATCGCGGACATGTCGGCGCGCTTCGCGACGCCGGAACCCTTCCTCGACCTCGACAAGCCGGGCGAGCCGGCCGCGCTGGCCGAGGCGATCGAGCTGCGCGGCGTGCGCTACGGTTTCGCGAAACCGGACGGCGGCGAGGCCTTCGTGCTCGGGCCGGTGGACCTGAGGCTCAAGCGCGGGGAGATGGTGTTCATCGTCGGCGACAACGGCTCGGGCAAGACGACGCTGGTGAAGTTGCTGCTGGGGCTGTATGCGCCGCAGCAGGGTCAGGTCTTGGCAGACGGCGCGCCGGTGACCGACGAGACGCGTGATCATTACCGTCAGCTCTACACGACGGTGTTCTCGGACTTCTACCTGTTCGAGGACCTGGCCGCCGAAGCCGGGCAGGGCGGCAGCCTCCCCGAGCGGGCGCTGCCCTACCTGCAGCGGCTGGAGATCGCGCACAAGGTGTCGGTGAAGGACGGCTCCTTCAGCACCGTGGACCTGTCGACCGGGCAGCGCAAGCGGCTGGCGCTGGTGCACGCCTACCTCGAGGGCCGGCCCGTGCTGGTCTTCGACGAATGGGCGGCGGATCAGGATCCGACCTTCCGGCATCTCTTCTACACGGAGTTGCTGCCGGAGTTGCGCGACAAGGGCCACCTGGTGATCGTGGTGTCGCACGATGACCGCTACTTCCATCTGGCGGATCGCGTGATCCGGATGGGCAACGGGAAGATCCTCGGCGACGCCGGCACGGCAGATCAGCCCGCGGTCGACGACGAGCGGGCTGAGCGGGAACTGACGGTGAGCTGAACCCGGCCCGCGCCTTCACGGGTCGCGCAATCGCGGGCCGAGGCCGAACGCCTGCCGCCGCGCCGAAGCGCCGCGGCAGGCGCCGCCGCTTACTTCATCGCCTTCTTGTCGGCCTCAGCCTTTTCCTTCATGGCCTTGGCGTCCGCCTCGGCCTTCTCGTGCGTGGCCTTGGCGTCCTTTTCGCATTGCTTCTCGGCATCGCCCTTCATGGCGTTGCACGCCTTCTTGGCGGCCTTGTAATCGGCATCGGCCTGCTTCTTCAGCGCCTTGGCCTGATCAACGCTGCCCGAGGTCGGGCTGGAGGCCTGGGCCATGGCCGGACCGGCCGCAACACCCAGGGAGAGCACCGTGGCCGTGGCCACCATCAACAGGGAACGCTTCATGGGAATCTCCTTGTCTTGAAAAGAATGTGAACGGCGACGAGGGTCGCCGGCCTGCGAGCAAGGGGTTACAGCAAAAAGCGATCCTTGTAGCGGCGAAACCGCGTAAAGACCCCGCGCGCAAGGCGAAGGGGCGGCGATCAAAGTTTGTAACGGCCGGTCGCTTCGATCATGAGCTGCAACGACCACTCACCCGGAAGCGGTGGCGACGCCATCGACGTGTAATCTGCGGCGCCATGAACAAGCTCTACCAATCCCTGCACGACCGTCTTCCCCTGTGGCTGGCCGAATGGCTGGACATCTTCGTCCCGGTGATCGAGGTGGTGATCATCGGCTTCGGCGCCTGGCTGCTGATGCGCGTGGCGGGGCTCATCTCCCGCCGGCTGACAACCCGCTATGGCTTCCCCGTCAAGGTCGCGTCGCTGTTCCTGCGCAGCATCGGCGTGCTGGTCTACGGCGGCGCCGTGCTGTGGTCGCTGGAGCGCCTGGGCGTGTCGGGGTCGGTGCTGTGGACGGCGTTCACCGGCTTCGCCGCGGTGGGCGCGGTCGCGTTCTTCGCGGCCTGGAGCGTGCTCTCGAACCTGTTCTGCACGCTGCTGATCTACATCACGCATGCGTTCCGGATCGGCGACGTCGTGGAGCTGCTGGAAGCGGGCGACCGGCCCGGCGTCAAGGGCCGGGTGGTGGACATCAACCTGGTCTACACCACGCTGCTGGAGAGCGGCGACGCGCAGAACGGCACGATGCTGCAGCTGCCGAACAGCCTGTTCTTCCAGCGGGCGTTGAGGCGCTGGAATGGGACGTCGGCGGAAGTCGCCCTCATGAAAGGGCCGTCGCCAGAATCGGCAGGCTGAGGTCCATCCGGTAGTCGACGGCCGTGTGATCGTCGGCGAACTCCTCATAGACGTGGATCACGCCCATCGCGCTCAGCCGCTTGTGCATGCGACGGGCGCCATAGACCAGGTTGTACTGGTCGACGTCCCCGCAGTCGATGTAGAGCGCCTTGAGCGCGCTCAGCCCGCGGCCATGCGATTCGACCAGCGTCAGCGGGTCCCAGGCCAGCCAGTTGGCCCAGCGGTCGGGGATCAGCTCGCAGGTGTCGGCGGTGACCGGCAGCCGCACGCCGTAGGGCGCCGAGGGATCGGGGTCGAAGCTCGCCGCCTGCGCGAGCATCATCAGGATGTGGACGTCGCTGTCCTTGGGTTTCTTCGCAGTCCAGAAGGCGTCCACCCATCGGCCGACGTCCGGCTCCCTGGACAGTGCGCGCAGCACCGGGACGAACTCGTGGCGATAGAGCAGTTCGAAACCCATGTCGCCGGAATGCACAGCCGCCGCAGCCCAGAAGTCCGGATGCAGCAGGGCATGGACCATGGCGCCGTAGCCGCCGCTGGACTTGCCGAACAGGCCGCGACGGCCATTGCCGCCGCAGTCGAAACGTCCCTCGACGAAGGGCCACGACCTCGTCACGGAGGAAGTCGTCCCAGCGGCCCATGGCGACCGAGTTGACGTACTGGTTGCCGCCCAGCCGGGTGAAGCAGTCCGGGAAGGCGACGACGACCGGCGGCATCTCGCCGGCGGCGATCAAGCGGTCCAGCCGTTCGGGCACGTTCTCGCCGAAATTCTTCCAGTTCGTGTGCACCGGGCCGCCAGCGGTGAAGCCCACGATGTCCACGAGCAGCGGCAGGCCTCGGCCGTCATGGCCGTGCGGGATGTACACGTCCACGAGGCGTCGGGTGGGGGCGCCGACCAG
Source organism: Mitsuaria sp. MSU3D (assembly GCF_056867975.1). Classification (NCBI taxonomy): domain Bacteria; kingdom Pseudomonadati; phylum Pseudomonadota; class Betaproteobacteria; order Burkholderiales; family Sphaerotilaceae; genus Roseateles; species Mitsuaria sp. MSU3D. Next base: position 1,684,715 of record NZ_CP200314.1, read on the forward strand.
GTTGCCGACGAGCACCTCGCTGTCGAGCATCAGGCGATGGACGGAACCGGCGGGCGTGTCGGGGTGTCGGTGCATGGGGCTCCAGGGCTCGCGGTGTTTCGCGGGGAATGATGCCCCGATTGAATCACGCCGGGTGTTGCGTTCCGGCTGGCAACAATCGTTGGTGCCGGTGCGAAGGTCACCCCTGCGCCATCGCTCGCACCTGTTCCGCGGTGAGCGCGCCGCCGAAGATCTTGAAGTCCTGCAGCCGTCCGTTGAAGTAGGGATCCTGCCCGTACTGCGCGCGGCCCAGCCAGTTCTGCGTCGTCTTGCCGAGCTGGTAGGGCGCGAGATCCATCGTCGCGATCGAGGCCGCCGCGGCGCCGTCGACGTAGAGCGTGCAGGTCCTGTCCTTGAGCGTCATGGCCAGGTGGACCCAGCGGCCCTTGGCGAGCGGTCCCGTCGACACGGTCTGTTCGCCGAAGTAGCTGGTGTTGGTCACGCTGACCCGCATCGCGTCGGCGCTCACCAGGAGCGCCAGATAGGTGATGTCGGTCGAGCCGAAGTCGAAGATGCGCGCGTTCCCCTTGTTCACGCCGTTCCACCAGACCCAGCCGGCGATCGTGAGGTCGCCGACACCCGCCACCACGCCCGCAGGCAGCTCCAGGTGACCGGAGGCGCCATCCAGCGCCAATGCCTGGGTGCCGGTCTTGCGGCCGTCGCCCCAGGACGCGCCGCCCTTGAGGGCGCCGGCCAACTGGCGCTCGCCGAGGTCGCGGGCGACCGTGCCTTGGCCGTCGTCCAGCGGCAGGCTCAACAGCAGCGGTGCGTCCAGGTCGACGATCGAGGTGGCCGAGGTCGACAAGGTCGCTCCGGCGCCGTCCAGCGCGCGGATCTGATACTGCCACCGGCCCTGGGTCACGGAGGTGTCGGTCCACGTGTTCAGGTCGCCGGCATTGATGCGGCCGAGCTCCGTGAACGCGCTGGCCCCGACGGCCGCGCGCAGGACCGCGTGTGACGCCGCGTCCGCGCTGCCCCACCAGGACAACTGCGCCGCGCCACCGCGCACGATCGCCTGCAACCCGGTGGGCTTGACGCGCGACACCTCCGCGTCCCGCGAGAACGTCAGCGTGCCGAAGCTGAGGTCGTCGCCGAGCCAGGTGTTGCCTTCCGGGCGCAATTGCGCCGCCAGCGCGCTGACCCACGGTGCCGCGAGACCCTTGCGCTTGACGTAGTGGTTGAAGATCGGTTCCCAGCAGGGCCGGCCGTTCGGCCGGCCACCGTCGGAGACGGCGGTGAAGGTCCCCTGGCGGTTGCTGTAGACGTAGAACGGCAGCGTGTAGAACGCGCCCGCGGCGTCCTTCAGGTTGGACTTCGCAACGTACTCCGCGCCGGCGAGCAGGCGGTTGTCGTCCATGCCGTACAGATCGTCGCCCTGGTTCCAGGCCATCTCGCACAGGTAGCCGGCCATGCCCAGACTCAGCGTCGCATGCCCCTGGTCCCGCCCGCTTTCCTGCCATTGCCCCATGTGGCCGGGATGGCGTGCGTAGACCATGTGCTGCGACGCACCGTTGCCGCGGCCCCGGTTGAAGTAGTCGAGGGCCTCCTGGTAGACGTCGGCGCGGTCCGCGAAGACCCCGATGGCCAGCATGCCGACCAGGCACACGAGGTCCCAGTTGGCCCAGTGGTTGGTGACGTTCGAGCCGTTGTGGTCCTTCAGGAAGCTGCTGGTCAGCGGATAGAAATGGGTCAGCAGCCACTGCTGGCAGGCGGCGCGGTCCACGGCGCTCCAGCCACTGTAGGTGCGCAGGATCTCGGCCGCGTTGGCCCACTGGTAGCCGTAGATCCCGGCGGCGAGGAAGCGGTCGCCGTTGCCGGTCAGCGAGGTCATCGTCGAGACCCACGCGTTGACGTAGCGCACGGCCTGGTCGGCATAGGCGGCATCGCCCGTGACCTTCCAGCGCAGCGCCAACTGGTAGGCGCGCTGGACATCCTCCACCATGGCGCGGAAGTTCTCGCCGTCGCCGCCGCGGATGGCCGTGGCGACCGGCTGCGGGTCGCGGCCCAGCTGCGCGCGGCTGCTCGAGGTCAGGGCCCGAAGGCCGCCCACCCACGGCTCGCGCCCCGCCGCGAGCTGCGTCCTCATGCGGCTGAAGTCGGCCTCGGTGTTCAGCAGGCCCGGATGCGTGAACACGCGCGGGGTGGCTGTCGTCCCGGTGCTCGTCGAGCCGGTACCGCCGGTCGCGACCGTGCCGCCGTCGGTGCTGGCGCCGGTCGACGCCATGGACTCATCGGAACCGCCTGAGCCGCAAGCGCTCAAACCGAGCGCCGATCCACCGGTCACAAGAGCCCGCTGCATCCATTGGCGGCGGGAGCTGGTCGACGCGAGCCACGCGTCAAGGTCGAGATTCATCACGATGGGAAAGCCTGCGTCGACAAGAAGTTGCTTCGAAGAAGGTGCCTTTGGGCACTTTCCTCATCTTGACTTGACATCGTTGTCAGCTCGCGGGCGGTTTCACTCTGTGACGGTTCGCGTCGGCACGGCGCAACACCTATCCCCGCGAGGACGCCTCGACATCCCCAACGCGCGCCATCCACCTCGACGGCGGCGTGCGGCTCAACCGGGTGCCGCCCGCTGCGACAGGCGATCCAGGCTGTCCTTCAAGCGCTTGAACGCGGGCGTCGACCGCAGCGCCTCGGCGCCCGCCTTCTGCAGCTCCTGCACGTCGCGCCCCTCGATCGTGAACGCCGTGGGCACGCGCAGCAGGCTGTGCCGGATCTTGTCGTCCGGCACGTCATGCAGGCTCACGCTGATGATGTGGAGTTCGGCGTCCGCCGCGAAGGGGCTGCCCGGCGTGCCGCGCGTGCGCATCAGTTCGGCCCGCCAGCGGCGGTCGTCGTCGTTGAGCATGGCCAGCGTGACCTGCGTCTCCCGCGCGCCGGCGCCGAAGACCAGCGTCTCGATGACCTGCCCGGTCGAGGGCACGCGGTCGCTGGCGTCGATGCGCTCGGCCAGGTCGCGTTCCGAGTTCACCGTGACCAGGATCATCCGGTGGATCGAGCCGGGCGGCGCGTCCGGGAAGGACGACGCGATGGAGCCGCCGGCCAGCAGGCGGTCCAGCATCAGCCGCGCGCCGGTGTTGTCCGAGACGCCGCCGTCCACCAGGTGGATGAAGGGACGCTCCTTGGCGTCGCGATAGCTCTGGGCGCTGAGTGCCAGCAACCGGGTGCGGTAGTCGTTCTCGACCATCGTCGAGCCGCGCGGCGGCAGCGGCCCGGGCGCGCATTCGCCGGCGTGGTTCTGCAAGGTGATCGGCGAAAGCAGGATGGGCACCGCCGACGAGGCCGCGACCGCGAACGACAGCGGCGTGCGATCCAGGTCGGAGCAGATCAGGCCGAATTGCTCCGGCGTGAAGTCGAAGGGTGCGCCGGTGGTGAGGTCGGTGGCGGTCACCATCAGGTCCGGCGCGCCGGGGCGCGATTTCAGGTCGCCGAAGGTGCGGCCGCGATAGAGCTCGTCGAGCCGCTGCGCCAGGATGTGGCTGCGGCCGTACCACGGCGAGGTGAGGTGATACAGCCGCGTCGGCGCGAAGGCCTGGCGGATCAGCCCGGCCTCGAACGGCACCATCAGGAAGTCGGGCTCGAAGCGCGTCAGCGTCTCGTCGCCGAAAGCCGCGAAGTGCGCGGCCAGGATGCTGCCGCCGGAGACGCCGCTGACCAGCGCGACCTGGTCCAGCAGCGTGGTCGGTTCACCGTCGATGTTGAACGACGTGGCCTTCAGCTCGCGCAGGACGCCAAGGCCGAAGGCGGCCGCCCGCGCGCCACCGCCCGACAGCGTGACCGCGGCCACCACCGGCGCCACGGGGCGACTCGGCGAGGGCCGCGCGACGGGCAACGCGCCGTCCGCCGCCGGGGGAAGCCCCGCGTTGATCCACGGGCGATAAGTCGAACAACCCGCCAGCGTCGCGATGGTCATCAAGGCGGCCAGGAGACAGGCCTGGCCCCGTCCCGGCGCGTGGTCCCGGAACCGGCCGGAATGCCGATGCCCCGTGGACCGCTCAAACAGCTGCTTCAAACTTCTCAATCGTCGACTCCCCACCCCGTGCATCAACCACGCGGCGCAGTCTCCCATGTTCCGGAGCGCCTCTTTCCAGACCGCCGCCTCCTCGAGCGCTCAACCGTTCCAGCCGCCGCCCAGCGCCTTGTAAAGCGTCACGCCGTTGGTCAGGCGGGACAGCCGCGTGCCGATCAGCGTCTGCCGCGCGCCGTACCAGGTGCGCTGCGCATCCAGCACGTCCAGGTAGCTGTCGACGCCCCGGACGAAGCGGGCGTCGGACAGCTTCAGCGCTTCGCCGCTGGCTTCGACCAGCGACTGCTGGGCCTCCAGTTGGCCGCTCAACGCGTCGCGCTGCACCAGCGCGTCGGCGACCTCGCGGAAGGCCGATTGGATCGCCTGCTCGTACTGCGCCACCGCGATGTCGCGTCCGGCGACGGCGCTGTCGAGCGAGGCGCGGTTGCTGCCCGCGTCGAAGATCGGCAGGCTGATCTGCGGCAGGAAGGTCCAGGTGCCCGAGCCGCCCTTGAACAGGCCCGACAGGTCGGCGCTGCCGCTGCCCGCCGAGGCCGTCAGGCTGATCCGCGGATAGAAGGCGGCCCGCGCGGCGCCGATGTTGGCCGTGGCCGCCTTGAGCTGGTGCTCGGACTGCAGCAGGTCGGGCCGGCGCAGCATCAGGTCCGACGGCAGCCCGGCGGGCAGCTCGGGCAGCGCGTTGAGCGCGTCCCCCAGCGCAACCGGGGCCAGCGCGTCGGGCACCGGCGTGCCCAGCAGCAGCGCCAGCGCGTTGCGGTCCTGGGCGATCTGTCCGGCGTAGCGCGCCACGTCGACGCGGGCGCTGTCGACGCTGGTCTGCACCTGCCGCAGCGTCAGCGCCGACGCGCTGCCGAGCTCAAAGCGCCGCCGCGTCAGCGCATAGGTGTCGCTCTGGCTGCGCAGCGTCTCTTGCGCCAGCGCCAGGCGCTCCAGGTCGGCGGCCCAGGTCAGGTAGGCGGTGGCCACCTCCGCCACCAGCGAGATCTGCGTGCTTCGCCGCGCCTCTTCGGTGGACAGGTACTGCTCCAGCGCCTGCGTGCTCAGGTTGCGCACGCGGCCGAACAGGTCCAGCTCGTAGGCGCTGACGCCCAGCGTCGCGCTGTACTGGTGGCTGGTCACTGCCGCGCCGGTGCCGGAGAGGGCGGCCGGCGTGCGCGTGGCCGTGCCGCTGCCGTTCGCGGTCACGGCGGGCAGCGTGGCCGCGTCCTGGATGCGGTACTGGGCGCGGGCCTGCGTGATGTTGAGCACCGCGACGCGCAGGTCCCGGTTGTTGTCGAGCGCGAGCCCGATCAGGTCCCGCAGCTTCGCGTCGGCGAAGAAGGTCCGCCAGCCGACGTCGGCGGCCGGGGCGCCGTCCGCCGGCGCCTGCGGGAAGCGCTCGGGCACCGGCGCGGCGGGCCGCTCGTAGCGCGGCGCCAGGTTGACGCAGCCGGCGAGGAGCAGGGCCGCGGTCAATGCCGCGAGGCTCGTCAGGGAAGGCAGCGAGGAAGGAGAGATCAAGCGGGTCATGTCAGTGGCCCTCGTTCAACAGGGGAGGGGTGTCCGCGGTCGCGGCGGCGGCGGGGGAGGCCTGGGGCTTGCCGCGCCCCGACAGCCTTTGCACGACGACGAAGAACAGCGGCACGAAGAAGATCGCCAGCACCGTGCTCGACACCATGCCGCCGACGACGGCGGTGCCCAGCGCGTTCTGCGCGCCGGCGCCGGCGCCCTTGCTGATCATCAGCGGCAGCACGCCGAGGATGAAGGCCAGCGAAGTCATCAGGATCGGACGCAGCCGCATGCGGGCCGCGGTGATCGCGGCGTCGAGCGCGGACAGGCCCTTGGCGTGCAGCTCCTTGGCAAACTCGACGATCAGGATCGCGTTCTTCGACGCCAGGCCCACCGTGGTCAGCAGGCCCACCTGGAAGTAGACGTCGTTCATCTTCCACGTCAGCACCGCGCCGATCAGCGTGCCCAGCACGCCCAGCGGCACGACCAGGATCACCGAGAACGGGATGGACCAGCTCTCGTACAGCGCCGCCAGGCAGAGGAAGACCACCAGGATCGACACCGCGTACAGCAGCGTCGCGTGGCCGCCGGCCTCGCGCTCCTGCCGCGACACGCCGGTCCACTCGTAGCCGATGCCCGCGGGCAGTTCGGCGGCGTGGCGCTCGACCAGCGCCAGCGCCTGGCCGCTGGACAGCGTGCCGGGCAGCGCCATGCCCAGGATCTCGACCGAGGGCACGCCGTTGTAGCGCTCCAGGCGCGGTGAACCGGAAGTCCAGCCGGCGGTGGCGAACGCGCTGAACGGCACCATCGTTCCGCCGGCGTTGCGCACGAACCAGTGGTCGATGTCGCCGGGCAGCATCCGGAACGGCGCGTCCGATTGCAGGAAGACCTTCTTCACGCGGCCGCGGTCGAGGAAGTCGTTGACGTAGTTGCTGCCCCAGGCGGTGGAGAAGGTCGCGTTGACGTCGCTCATCGACAGGCCGAGCGCGCCGACCTTGTGTTCGTCGATGTCGAGCCGGAACTCCGGCGTGTCCTCCATGCCGTTGGGCCGCACCGCCACCAGGCCGGGTTCCTTGGACAGCGCGCCCAGCAGCTGGTTGCGCGCCTGCATCAGCGCCGCGTGGCCGAGGTTGGCCCGGTCCTGCAGCATCAGGTCGAAGCCGCTGGCGTTGCCGAGCTCCGACACCGCCGGCGGCACGATCGCGAAGACCGTGGCATTGCGGATCCTCGACAGCGTCGCCATCGCGCGGTTGGCCACCGCCGCGGCCTTCAGTTCCGGCCGCACGCGCTCACCCCAGGGCTTGAGCTTGACGAAGGCGAAGCCCGCGTTCTGGCCGCTGCCCGCGAAGCTGAAACCCGCCACCGAGAAGATCGAATCGACCGCGTCCTTCTGTTCGACCAGGAAGTGGTGGTCGACCTGCTGCAGCACCTCCAGGGTCTTGGCCTGCGTGGCGCCGGGGGGCAATTGCACCAGCGTGAACAGCGTGCCCTGGTCCTCCTCGGGCAGGAAGCCGGCCGGGATCTTGCTGAAGACGACGCCCACCACGAGCACCAGCACCGCGTAGCCCGCCATGTAGCGCCAGCCGCGGCCCAGCATGTGGTGCACGATGCCCTGGTAGCGGCGGTTGCCGCGATCGAAGGCGCGGTTGAACGCGCCGAAGAAGCCGGTCGTGGCCAGCGCATGGCCCTTGGCCGCGGGCTTGAGCAGCGTCGCGCACAACGCCGGCGTGAGGATCATCGCCACCAGCACCGACAGCGTCATCGCCGACACGATGGTCACCGTGAACTGGCGGTAGATCACGCCGGTGGAGCCGCCGAAGAAGGCCATCGGCACGAACACCGCCGCCAGCACCAGCGCCACGCCGACCAGCGCGCCGGTGATCTGGCCCATGGACTTGCGCGTCGCTTCCAGCGGCGAGAGGCCTTCCTCGCTCATCACGCGCTCGACGTTCTCGACCACGACGATGGCGTCGTCCACCAGCAGGCCGATCGCCAGCACCATCGCCAGCATCGTCAGCGTGTTGAGCGAGTAGCCGAACACCGCCAGCACGCCGAAGGTCCCCATCAGCACCACCGGCACCGCGATCGTGGGGATCAGCGTGGCACGGAAGTTCTGCAGGAACAGGTACATCACCAGGAAGACCAGCACCACGGCCTCGATCAGGGTCTTGATCACTTCCTCGATGGAGATGCGCACGAAGGGCGTGGTGTCGTAGGGCTTGATGACCTTCACGCCGGGCGGGAAGAACCGGCTCAGTTCCTCCAGCCGCGCGTCGATGCCCTTGACGGTGTCCAGCGCGTTGGCGCCGGTGGCCAGCTTGATCGCCAGACCGGCGGCCGGCTTGCCGTTGAAGCGGGCCACGGTCGCATAACTCTCGCTGCCGAGTTCGACGCGGGCGACGTCGCGCAGCCGCACCGCGGAGCCGTCGGTCTGCGTGCGCAGCAGGATGGCCTCGAACTCCTCGGCCGTCTTCAGCCGCGTCTGCGCGGTGATGGTGGCGTTGAGCTGCTGGCCGGGCACCGCGGGCAGGCCGCCCAGCTGGCCGGCCGAGACCTGCGCGTTCTGCGCCTGCACCGCGGTCTTCACGTCCAGCGGCGTCAGCTTGAAGCTGTTGAGCTTGTCCGGGTCCAGCCAGATCCGCATCGCGTATTGCGAGCCGAACAGCGTCGTGTCGCCGACGCCCTCGACGCGGCTGATCGGGTCCTGCACGTTGGCGGCGACGTAGTCGGACAGGTCCGAGCCGTTGAGCCTGCCGTCCTCGGAGATGAAGGCCAGCACGTTGAGGAAGTTGTTGGCCGACTTGGCGACCTGCAGGCCTTGCTGCTGCACCTCCTGCGGCAGCAGCGGCGTCGCCAGGGCCAGCTTGTTCTGGACCTGCACCTGCGCGGTGTCGGGATCGGTGCCGGTCTCGAAGGTCAGCGTGATCGTCACGCTGCCGGTGGATTCGCTGGTCGAGGCGATGTAGGACAGGCGATCCAGTCCTTTCATCTTCTGCTCGATGACCTGCGTCACGGTGTCCTCGAGCGTCCTGGACGAGGCGCCGGGGTAGTTGGCCGTGATGGCGATGGCGGGCGGGGCGATGGAGGGGTACTGGGCGATGGGCAGGGTCAGCACCGCCACGGTGCCGGCCAGCATCGTGATGATGGCCAGGACCCAGGCGAAGATCGGCCGGTCGATGAAGAAGCGAGCCATGAAGGGTCTCCGTCCGATGCTCAGTTCGCACCCGCGGCGGCGCTGGCCGATGCGGTCTTGACGGTGGGTGCGGTCGGTGCGGTCGCGGTCCTGACCTCGACCGGCTGGCCGGGGCGCGCCTTCTGCTGGCCTTCGACGACCAGCCGGTCGCCCGCCTTCAGGCCGCTGCCGACCAGCCATTGGTCGCCGATGGCCCGTTCCGTCGTCAGCGCGCGCTGCGCGAGCCGGCCGTCGCCGTCCACGACGAAGGCGACCGGCTTGCCGGTGCTGTCGCGGCTGACGGCCGGCTGCGGCACCAGCACGGCCTGGTCGATCACGCCTTCCTCGATCACCGCCTTGGCGTACATGCCGGGCAGCAGGTCGCCGCGCGGGTTCGGGAACGCCGCGCGCAGCGTCACGGCGGCGGTGTTCGGGTCCACCGTCACCTCGGAGAACTGCAGCGTGCCGGCCTGCGGATAGACGCTGCCGTCCTCGAGCACCAGGCGCACGGCGGCCGTGCCGCTCTTGAGGCGGCCGTTCTCGAGCGAGCGCTTGAGCGCCAGCAGCGCGCCGCTGGACTGGGTGACGTCGACGTAGATCGGATCGAGCTGCTGCACGGTGGCCATCGCGGCGGCCTGGTTGGCGGTGACCAGCGCGCCCGGCGTCACCGTGGAGCGGCCGATGCGGCCGCCGATCGGCGCGGTGATGCGGGTGTAGGCGAGGTTGATGCGCTGCGTCTGCAGCGCCGCCTGCGCGGCGCCGACGTCGGCCTGCGCCTGCAGCAGGCTGGCTTCGGCGTCGTCGGCGTCCTGCTGGCTGACCGCCTTGATCGCGGACAGCTCCTTGTAGCGGCCGGCCTTCAGCCGCGCCGACACGAGCGTGGCTTGCGCCTTGGCCAGCGTGGCCTGCGCGTTGTCGACGCTGGCGCGGTAGGTCGCCGGGTCGATCTGGTAGAGCAGCTCGCCGGCCTTGACCTCGCCGCCTTCCTTGAAGCGGCGCTCCTGCACCAGGCCGCCGACCTGCGGCCGCACCTCGGCGACGAGCGCCGCCGTCACGCGACCGGGCAGCTCGGTCGTCAGCGCCAGGCGCTGCGTCGTCACGGTCGTGACGCTGACCTGCGGGGGGCCGCCCGCGCCCATGGCGGGCCGGCCGGGAGGCTCGCCGCAGGCGGTGAGGGCCAGCGCCGCGGCGGCGGCCAGCAGCGCCGTGGGCAGGAAGGGATCAGGGCGGATGCGCATGACGGGACTCCAGGTCGAGCAGGGGCGGTGTTCTAGAAAATGTACCGAACGGTTCGGTATTGACGGGCGGATTATTGGTTTGACAGTTCATGGGTGTCAAGGAAAAATAGACCGATTGGTACTGTTAAGGAGTTGTCGTGAAAGTGCGCACAGAAGCCCGCCGCGAGGCGATCCTGGAGACGGCCTCGCAGGTGTTCCTGGAGTTCGGGTACGAGCGCGCCTCGATGGCGGAGATCGTCAAGCGCATCGGCGGATCGAAGTCGACGATCTACGGCTACTTCGCGTCGAAGGAGGAGTTGTTCCTCGCCGTGACCGCGGCGACGGGCGACCGGCACATGGCCGCGGCGCTGGCCGAGATCGCCGAGTACCGCGGCGGGGACCTCGAGGCGACGCTGTTGCGGTTCGCGGAGAAGCTGGTGGGCTTCCTGACCAGCGACGAGTCGGTGGCGGCGCACCGCATGGTGCTGGGCGCGGCGGGACACTCCGACATCGGCCGGCTGTTCTACGAGGCCGGCCCGAAGCGCGGCCTGGCGGTGGTGACGGACATGTTCCGGCAAGCGGTGGCGCTCGGCGAACTGCGCCGCGAGGATCCGGGGATCCTGGCCCAGCAGTTCGGCGGGCTGGTCAACGCGGAGCAGTATCACCGCTGGTTTCACCGCGATCTGCCGCCGCTGAGTCGGACGCAGATCAAGCGTTCCGCCCAACGCGCGGTGGACGCGTTTCTCCGGGCCTACGCCACGGAGGGGCTTCTGGCCGGCAGGCCGGAACGCTGATGTCTGCCGGCAGGTCGAAGCACTGACCTCTGGCCGGCAGGCCGGAACGCTGACCGCTCCGGCGGCTGAAACGCCAAGCGGGACGGCGCGCCGGCGAGTGACTACGGAGTCGCGCCGAAGCGATGCAAGGTCCGGCTCCGGTAGACCTCGCCCGGCCGCAACACCGTCGACGGCCACTCCGCGCTGACCGCGCGGTTCGGCGAATCGGGGGCGTGCTGGGTTTCGAGGCAGAGCCCGTCTCCCTGCCGGATGAACTCCCCGCCGCTGCCCAGCAGACTGCCGTCGAGGAAGTTGCCCGAATAGAACTGCACGCCGGGCTCCGTCGTCAGGACTTCCATCCATCGCCCCGACACCGGATCGCGCAGTCGCGCCGCCAGGTGGGGCTGGGCGTCGGCACGGGCGCCGAGAGGGGCGTCGACAAGGCCGTCGACAAGACCATCGAGTACCCAGTGGTGGTCGTAGCCCTTGCCGTGGCGCAACTGCGGATGCCCCTCACGCAGGCGCGACGCGATGGTCTGCGATTCCCGGAAGTCGAAGGGCGTGCCGGCCACCGGCGCGATCGACGTCGGAATCGACGCGGCGTCGATCTCGCAATACCGGCTGCCGGCGATCTGCAGCTCGTGGTCGAGCGCCGATCCATGACCCGCGAGGTTGAAGTAGTCGTGGTGCGTCAGGTTCACCACCGTCGGCCGGTCGGTCGTCGCCTCGTACTCGACCTGCCAGCCCATGTCCTCGACCAGCCGGTACCGCACCACCGCCCGCAGCCGTCCCGGAAAGCCTTGATCGCCGTCCGGGCTGTCCAGCTCGAAACGCAGGCAGTCGTCGCTCTCCGCCTCCGCGCGCCACAACTGCAGCCCAAAGCCGCGCGGCCCGCCGTGCAGGCAATTGGCGCCGTCGTTGGCCGGCAGCGCGTGCCGTTCGCCATCGATCCGGAAGGCCGCATTCGCGATCCGGTTGCCATAACGGCCCACGATCACGCCGAAGTGCGGATTGCGCAGGACGTAGTCCTCCAGCGTCGGCAGCCCCAGCACGACGTTGGCGAGTTGACCGCGGGCATCGGGGACCTCCAGCCGCGTGACGATCCCGCCATAGGTGATCGCCGACAGCCGCAGTCCGCGGCCGTTGTCCATCGTGTACTCGTGAACCGGCCGCCCGTCGGGCAGGTGACCGTAGACCTTGCGCTGCATCGGTGTCATGGCGTGCGGAACCGGTAGGGCGCGCGGCCGCGATGGCCGTGCGCATCGAGCTCGAAGACCGCGCCGGCCAGCGGCTCATGCTCGCAGTCCTTGCGCGCGGTGGTGACGAACAGCCGGTCCAGCGACGGACCGCCGAAGACCGGGCAGGTCGGCTGCGACGCGGGCAAGGCCAGACGCAGTGTCTCGCGCCCTTGTGCATCGAAGCGGACCACGACGCCGTCGCCCCAGGCGGCGGACCACAGCCCGCCGTCGGCATCGACCGCCGCGCCGTCCGGTTCGCCGCCGTCCATCGGCCACTGCGCGAAGACGCGCCGCTCGCCCAGCCGACCGTCGGCGTGATAGGGCAGGGCCCAGATCGTGCGCGTCGGCGAGTCGGTGTAGTACAGCGTCCCGCCGTCCGGGCTGAAGCTCAGCGAGTTGCCGACGATCCCCGGCGGCAACGGCAGCCGCTCGACCTTCAGCCCCCGCCCGATGCCGACGCCGGCCGTCTCCGCGCGGTAATACCCGCCGACCGCGGCGCCGTGCGGATTGAACATGCCGAACACGAAGCGCCCCTGCGGATCGCAGCGGCCGTCGTTGATGCGGGTGCGCGGCTCATCGGCCTCGACCGGCGTCAGCGGGCCGATCTCGCGGGTGGCGAGGTCGAACAACGCCACGCCGGACGCCAGCCCGAGCAGCAGCCGACCCGGGGCCTCGCACAGCGCGAAGCTGCCCAGCGCCTCCGGCATCGACCACTGCGTGACGTCGCCCGTCGGCGACGCGCTCGCTTGCCAGCGCGACAGCCGGTGACTGTCGATGTCGGTCCAGTACAGCGCCTGCTCGCGGTCGCACCAGAGCGCGCATTCGCCGAGCCGGTCCCGGCAGTCGACGTGGACCTTGGCGGTGGCCGTCCCGGTCGCGGACGTGTTCGCGGACGTGGACGTCCAGGACCCCGGCGCGCTCACGCCCAGCCTCCGTCGACGATGTAGTCCTGGGCGCTGCACATCGCGCTGTCGTCCGCCGCGAGGAACAGCGCCAGCGCCGCGACGTGGTCCGGCATCAGCGGCTGCTTCAGGCACTGGTTGGCGTCGATCTCCTGCTTCGTCTCGTCATTGACCCACAGCTTGAGCTGCTTCTCGGTCATCACCCAGCCCGGCACCAGCGTGTTGACGCGGATGTTGAAGGGCCCCAGGTCGCGCGCCAGCGAGCGGGTCAGCCCCTGCACCCCGGCCTTGGACGTCGTGTATGCCGCCATGCCGCCCTGCATGAGCATCCAGCTGAACGAGCCGAAATTGATGATCGAGCCGCCGCCCAGCGCCTTCATGTCCGGCGCCACCGCCTGCGCGGCGAAGAACTGGTGCCGGATGTTGACGGCGATCGCCTGGTCCCAGAACTCCGGCGTGACGTCCTCCAGCGCATGGCGCTTGTCGTTGGCGGCGTTGTTCAGCAGCGCCTTGAACGGACCGCCGAGCTGCTCCCGCAGCGCCGCGATCGCGGCGCGCAGTTGCGCGATGTCGGTCAGGTCGGCGGCGACGAAGGCGCTGCCCGGCAGCTTCGCCGCCAGCGCCCGGCCGGCGTCCGCCGCGATGTCGATGAAGCCCACCCGCGCGCCCTGCGCGGCGAAGCGCTCCACCAGCGTCGCGCCGATGCCGGTCGCCCCGCCGGTGATGAGCACGCGCTGGTCGCGCAGGCTGGGATAGATGGCGCTGGTCATGTCGTCTCCGTGGGTGCGGGCGCGAGTGTCGCGCCTCTTCGTGTCGGTGCCGCCGGTCGGCCGTCCTGGCCTCCCGGCGGCAAGGGGCTCAATTCTATAAGTCTGACTATTTGCCAAGTCAATCTCGGGCCGATCCGGGTTTGCACGGATATGACTCCAAATAAAGTAATACTTTAATTCGATCCACAAGAAACACGAAGCCTCCTGGAGACAACATGAGCCTGAGCTTCCCCCGACCATACAAGGGCGTGTTCCCGGTCGTACCCACGACGTTCAACGAGCAGGGCGGCCTCGACCTGGAGAGCCAGAAGCGCTGCGTCGACTTCATGATCGACGCCGGCTCGACGGGGCTGTGCATCCTGGCCAATTTCTCGGAACAGTTCGTGCTCGGCGACGACGAGCGCGCGGTGCTGGCGCGGACCATCCTCGAGCACGTGGCCGGCCGCGTGCCGGTCATCGTCACGACCACGCACTACAGCACCCAGATCTGTGCCGAGCGCAGCCGGATGGCGCAGGAGATGGGCGCGGCGATGGTGATGGTGATGCCGCCGTACCACGGCGCGACGCTGCGCGTGGGCGAGGCCGGCATCCACGAGTTCTACGCGCGCCTCTCCGATGCGATCGACATCCCGGTGATGATCCAGGACGCGCCGATGTCGGGCACGCCGCTGCCCGCGCCCTTCCTGGCGAGGATGGCCCGGGAGATCGAGCAGGTCCGCTACTTCAAGATCGAGACCGCCGGCGCCGCCAGCAAGCTGCGCGAACTGATCGCGCTGGGCGGCGACACGATCGAAGGCCCGTGGGACGGCGAGGAAGCCATCACGCTGCTGGCCGACCTGGACGCCGGCGCGACCGGCGCGATGACCGGCGGTGCCTTCCCCGACGGGATCCGCCGCATCGTCGATGCCTACGCCGCGGGCGATCGCGAGACCGCCGTGGCCGAATACGGCCGCTGGCTGCCGCTGATCAACTACGAGAACCGCCAGGGCGGCATCCTGACCGCGAAGGCGCTGATGAAGGAGGGCGGCGTGATCGCCTGCGACCTGCCGCGTCATCCGTTCCCGACGATGAACCCGCATGTCCGCGCCGGTCTGCTGGACGCGGCCAGGCGCCTCGATCCGCTGGTGCTGCGCTGGGCGCGCTGAGTCCGTTCCGCAGTCCCGCTCCGAGTCCCACCCCGAGTCCGCTCCCGAGTCGGCCCCGAGTCGGCCCCGACCCCAACCCCCGAGGCCCGTCATGAGCCAGATCCCCCAATTCCAGAACTACATCGGCGGCGAATGGGTCGCCGGTGTCGATCAGCGTCCCAACATCAACCCGTCCGACACCGGTGACGTGATCGGCCTGTACGCGCAAGCCGATGCGGCGCAGACCGAGGCGGCGATCGCCGCCGCGAAGGCGGCGTTCCCCGCCTGGGCGTCCACCACGCCGCAGCAGCGCTTCGATGTGCTGGACGCGGTCGGCAACGAACTGCTCGCCCGCCGCGACGAGATCGGCCGTCTGCTGTCCCGCGAGGAAGGCAAGACCCTGGCCGAGGGCCTGGGCGAGACGCACCGCGCCGCGATGATCTTCAAGTTCTTCGCCGCCGAGGCGCTGCGCTGCGGCGGCGAGACGCTGCCGTCGGTGCGGCCGGGCGTGTCGGTGGACGTGCTACGCCAGCCGGTCGGCGTCGTGGGCCTGATCGCGCCGTGGAATTTCCCGATCGCGATTCCCGCCTGGAAGATCGCGCCCGCGCTGGCCTACGGCAACACGGTCGTCTTCAAGCCGGCCGAGCTGGTTCCGGGCTGCGCCTGGACCCTCGCCGAGATCCTGTCGCGCACCGCGCTGCCCCGGGGTGCCTTCAACCTGGTGATGGGCGCGGGCTCGCAGGTCGGGCAGACGCTGGTCGATTCGCCCCGCGTCAGGGCGCTGAGCTTCACCGGCTCGGTCGCCACCGGCCGCCGCCTCATCGCCGCCTGCGCCGCGCGCCAGGCCAAGGTGCAGGCCGAGATGGGCGGCAAGAACCCGTTGATCGTGCTCGACGACGCGGAGCTCGACGTGGCCGTCAACGCGGCCGTGCAGAGCGCCTTCTTCTCGACCGGTCAGCGCTGCACCGCGTCGAGCCGCATCATCGTCACCGATGGCATCCACGACCGTTTCGTCGAGGCCGTCGTGGCGAAGATGAAGACGCTCAAGGTCGACCATGCGCTGAAGGCCGGCACCGACATCGGACCGGTCGTCGACCAGCGCCAGCTCGACCAGAACCTGCGCTACGTCGCCATCGCGAAGCAGGAAGGCGGCACGCTCGCCTTCGGCGGCGAGGTCGTCGAGCGCGAGACCCCCGGCTTCTATCAGGTGCCCGCGCTGATCACCGGCACGACGAACGCCATGACGATCAACCGCGAGGAGGTGTTCGGTCCGGTCGCCAACGTGGTCCGCGCGCGCGACTACGACGAGGCGCTGACGCTGGCCAACGACACCGAGTTCGGCCTGTCCGCCGGCCTCTGCACCCGTTCCCTGAAACACGCGGCCCACTTCAAGCTGCACGCGCAGGCCGGGATGGTGATGGTCAACCTGCCCACGGCGGGCGTCGACTACCACGTGCCGTTCGGCGGCACGAAGGGATCGAGCTACGGCCCGCGCGAGCAGGGCAGCCATGCCCGCGAGTTCTACACGACGGTCAAGACCGCCTACACCTTCCCCGGCTGATGGCGCCGAGCTCGCGATGACGCCGATCCCGCATCGCCTCGCGCGTCTGGCCCTGTCGGCCGGCGCGGCGTGGCTCGTCGCCCTGGCGGCGGCGTGTTCGAACGCGGTGCCCTCCGGCCCGTCCCCGGCGGACGCCGCGGCGGCGATGGAAGATCCCGCGGGCGCGCACGATCCGACGCTGATCGAGCGCGACGGCGTCTTCCACGTCTTCGCGACGGGCCAGGGCATCCAGCACCTGCGCTCCGAGGATGGCCGCCGCTGGCGGCGCCTGGCGCCGGCGCTGACGCAAGCCCCGGTCTGGTGGGCCGAGGCGGTGCCCGCGCATCGCGGACTGGACGTCTGGGCGCCCAAGGTCTTCGCGTGGAAGGGGCGGTACTGGCTGCTGTATTCGATCTCGACCTTCGGCAGGAACCGCTCGGCGATCGGGCTGACGAGCAGCGCGTCGCTCGACGGGCCGTGGCGTGACGACGGCCTCGTCGTGGCGAGCGTCGAGCGCGACGACTTCAACGCGATCGATCCCGATCTGTTCATCGATGTCGCGGACGCCGGCGGCGACGGCCGGCTGTGGCTCAGCTACGGCTCGTTCTGGGGCGGGATCCGTGTCGTCGAATTCGATCCCGCGACGATGCGCCCGACCGGACCGACGCGCTTCATCGCCCGCGGCGCCTCCAAGGCGGGCGCCGGCGCCGGGGGGGCGATCGAGGCGCCGACCCTCGTGCGGCACGGCGACTGGGTCTACCTGTTCGTCTCGCACGACTTCTGCTGCCGCGGCCTGGCCAGCACGTACAACATCCGCGTCGGCCGGGCGCGATCGGCGCAAGGGCCGTTCCTGGACCGCGATGGGCGCGACCTGATGGACGGCGGCGGCACGCCGGTGGAGCAGGGCGCGGGCCGCTGGATCGGGCCCGGGCACCAGGACGTGGTCGGCCGCTGGATCGTCCGGCACGCCTATGACGCGGAGGACGGCGGCAAGCCCAAGTTGCGGTTCGGCGAACTCCGCTGGACCGAGGACGGCTGGCCGGGACTGTAGACCCGTCCCCTCAGCGCCCCGACACCGCCGCCGGAGAAGATCCGAGAAGATCCCCGGCGAACCCAGAAGCATCAGGAGACATTCCCTTGGCAGCTCTCACGCTGGAGCAGATCTGCAAGCGCTATGGCGCGGTGCAGGTCATCCCCGACCTGTCGCTCGACGTGGCGCCGGGCGAGTTCATCGTTTTCCTCGGCCCGTCCGGTTGCGGCAAGACCAGCCTGCTGCGCATGATCGCCGGGCTGGAGGAGGTCACCGCCGGCCGCATCCGGATCGGCGGCCAGGACGTCACCCACGCCGCGCCGGGACAGCGCCGGCTGGCGATGGTGTTCCAGCACTACGCGCTGTATCCGCACATGACGGTGCGCGAGAACCTGGCCTTCGGCCTGCGCAACATCCGGCTGCCCGAGGACGAGATCGGCCGGCGCATCCAGGAGGCGGCGCGGATGCTGGAGCTCGACGCGCTGCTGGCGCGCAAGCCGGGCCAGCTGTCCGGCGGCCAGCGGCAGCGCGTCGCGATCGGCCGCGCGGTCGTCAAGGAGCCGGCGATCTTCCTCTTCGACGAGCCGCTGTCCAACCTCGATGCCGCGCTGCGCGGACGCACGCGGCTGGAGCTGGCGCAACTGCACCGCCGGCTGGGCGCGACGATGATCTTCGTCACGCATGACCAGATCGAGGCGATGACGCTGGCCACGCGCATCGTGGTCATGAACGCCGGACGCATCGAGCAGGTCGCGTCGCCGTCGGAGCTGTACCGTCGCCCGGCGACGCGTTTCGTCGCCGGCTTCATCGGCACGCCGGGCATGAATTTCGTGCCGGTGCGCCGCCTGGCCGATCGGCAGGGCCGGGCCGTCGTCGAACTGCCCGGCGGTCACGAGGTCGTGACGCAGGTCGGCGACGCCGTGCCCGGCAGCGAGCTGACGCTGGGCGTGCGGCCGGAGCACCTGGTCACCGCGGCGCGCGGTCCGCTGGCGGCGCAGGTGGAGATGGTCGAGTTCCTCGGCGAGCGCACGCTGGCGCACGTGCGGCTGGTCGACGGCACGCGGGCGATCGCGACCGTGGCGGGCGTGTCGCCCGCCGTGGGCGAGTCCGTCCAGCTGTCGCTGTCGATGGAGGAGGCCCATCTCTTCGACGGAAAGGGGCGCGCCCACCATGCGACGCCCCACGCGGAAGCGGCCGCGCCACAGGGAACCCCGGCATGAGCACCGCGTCCCCGTCCGTCGGATGGCGCGCGTCGCGTCCGGCGCATGCGCTGTTCGTGCTGCCCTTCGTCGCGGTCTACGTGCTGCTGCTCCTCTGGCCGCTGGCCAAGGGCTGGTTCATCAGCTTCCACGACCATGACCTGCTGTCCAACGACAGCTTCTTCATCGGCTGGCAGAACTACCGCGAGCTGATCGAGGACGACGTCTTCCACCAGGTCGTCTGGAACACGATCCGCTTCGTGCTGATCAGCGTGCCGGTCTTCGTCGTCCTGTCGCTGATGCTGGCGCTGGCCCTGAACCGGCCGGGCCGGCTGGCGGCCTTCCTGCGCGCGGTGTTCTTCTGCGCGAGCGTGTTCTCGGTGACGCTGATCACGCTGGTGTGGCAGCTCGCGCTGATGCCGGAGCGCGGCCTCGTCGCGCAGGGCAGCGCCGCGGTCGGTCTGCCGTCCCTGCCGTGGCTGACCAGCGAGGCGCTCGCGCTGCCGACGCTGGCGCTGGTGACCGTGTGGTGGATCGTCGGCCTGCCGATGATGCTGTTCCTGTCGGCGCTGCAGCAGATCCCGTCGGACGTCTACGAGGCCGCCGCGCTGGACAACGCCAGCCGCTGGCGCACGCTGACGCACGTGACCCTGCCGGCGCTGCGGCGCACCGTGGCCCTGGTCGCGGTGATCGAGGTGATCCGCCAGTTCCAGGTCTTCCCGCAGATCATGCTGATGACCAACGGCGGCCCCAACAACACGACGCGGCCGATCGTGCAGTTCATCTACGAGCAGGCCTTCATGCAGCTCTCGCTGGGGTATGCGACGGCGGCGTCCCAGGTGCTGCTGGGGGTCATGCTGGTGGGGGTCTCCGTGCAGATGTGGCTGGAACGGCGCGACGCCGCGCAGGGAGGCGGCCGATGACCCCGATGCTGTGCAAGGGCTGGTTCGACCGCGCGGTCATGGCCGCCCTGGTCCTGCTGGCCGCGTTGTGGATGCTGCCGCTGTTGTGGGTGCTGGCCTTGTCGTTCAAGCCCAACGAGCTGCTGATGGTCCGCACCGACGTCTTCCTGGCGCCGCCGTACACGCTCGCCAACTACGCGGACATCCTGCAGACCTCGCAGGTGTTCCGCTGGCTCGGCAACAGCGCGCTGGTGGCCGCGCTGCAGACGCTGGGCGTGCTGGTGCTGTCGTCGCTGGCGGGCTACGGCTTCGCGCGCTGCGAGTTCCCGGGCCGCCGCGCGCTGTTCGCGCTGGTCCTGTTCGGCCTGGCCGTGCCGTCGCAGAGCGTCTTCATCCCGCTGCACCGGCTGTTCTCCGACTGGGGCCTTCAGAACAGCATCGCCGGGCTCGCGCTGCCGGGCCTGGCGGCCCCGTTCGGGGTGTTCCTGATGACGCAGTACTTCAAGGCCGTGCCGATCGACCTGGAGGAGGCCGCGCTGCTCGACAACGCCTCGCGCTTCAAGACCTTCCTGCGCGTCGTGCTGCCGCTGACGCTGCCGGCGCAGGCGACGCTGGGGATCTTCACCTTCCTGGCCTGCTGGAACGACTACCTCTGGCCGCTGGTCATCGCGACCCAGCCGGAGATGTACACGCTGACGCGCGGGCTGGCGTCGACGCAGACCAACTTCGCGCAGTCCGAGGGACTGGGCTTCCTGATGGCGCAGGCGGTCTTCGCCGGCGCGCCGGTGCTCATGATCTATCTCTTCTTCCAGAAGCATCTGGTCACGGCCGTGGCCGGGACGGGGCGCTCGTGATGAACAAGTCCCTGCTCATGGCGCTCGCGGCGTACGCGACGTGCGCGGCGCTGCTCGCCGGTTGCGGCAAGCACGACGCCGAGGCCCCCGTCCCGCCCAGGACCGAGATCACCTTGATGCGCTTCTTCGGCAGCTGCGACGCGAAGTTCGGCGCGGTCAAGGAAACGAGCCAGGGTGTCGGCGAATGCGGGATCGTCACCGCGCTGATCAACGAATTCAACGCGACCAACACCGACGGCATCCGGGTGAAGACGCAGGTGGCGGAATGGGCGCCGTACTACGACCAGCTGACGGCCCGCCTGGTCGCCAAGGACATCCCGACGGTGGCGGTGATGCACGAATCGGCGCTGGGCGACTACGTGCGCCGGCGGCTGGTCGAGCCCCTGGACGCCGAGCTGCCCGGGCTGGGCATCGACGTGAACGACTTCACCGATCACGCCCGCCGCGGCGTGACGCTGAACGGCCAGATCTATGCGCTGCCGTTCGACACCTGGGCCTGGCTGTGGCACGTCAACACGACGCTGATGGGCCAGGCGGGATTGATGGGGGCGGACGGCAGACCCCGGCTGCCGCACTCGCCGGACGAGCTGCTGGCGATGGCCCGGCAATTCAAGCAGCGGACCGGCAAGCCGTTCTTCGCCTGGGCGATCGTGAAGGAGACGGCGGCGACCAATCGCACCTTCCAGACGCTGATCGCGCAGCAGGACACGCGGCTCTTCAGCGACGACGGCCGCCGCATCGACATGCATCAGCCGCAGGTCGTCAACGCGCTGACGCTGATGCAGCGGCTGTACGCCGAGGGCCACGTGAAGCCCGATCTCGACTACGGCGCGGCCAACCAGGCCTTCCTGAACGGCGAGGCGGGCGTGGTGGTGGTCGGCACCTGGACGATCGACCAGTTCCTGCGCGAGGCGAAGCGGCCCGGATCGGCGCTGCGGGGCGGCTACACGGTCGTGCCGTTCCCGCAGCTGTACCAGCGGCCGGCGGTCTTCGCCGACGGGCACAGCTGGGCGCTGCTCAAGGGCGGCGCCGCGACGCCGGAACAGCACGCCGCCGCGTTGAAGCTGCTGCGCTTCATCTGGACGCACAGCGCCGAGTGGGCACGCACGGGGCATCTGCCGGTGCGGCGTTCGGTCGCGCAGAGCGAGGCCTTCCGTGCCTTGCCCTTCCGCGAGAACCTGACCGAGATCACGCGCACCGGCGCCGCGATGCCCGGCAACGTGCCCACGCAGCGCGCGATCGAGCTGCTGATCGGCGAGGACGTCAGCAACCTGCTGATTTCCGGCAAGCCGGTCGCCGAGGTGCAGGCCGACGTCGAGAAGCAGGTGAACAAGGCGCTGAAGAAGGTGAGGCGCTGAGATGAAGCGCCGAGATGAGTCGCCAGATGAGTCGCCCGCCCGTGTCCCGGAACGTGATCGTCCTTCCTCCCTCCTGACCGCGCCGCGCGCGCTGATGCCATGTCGCTGAACTGGTCCAACCCGCTCATTCCCCAACGCGCCGATCCGCACCTGTCGCTGCACGACGGCCGCTACTGGTTCACTGCGTCGGTGCCCGGCTTCGATGCGATCGAGCTGCGCGGCGCCGCGCGCATCGGGGACCTCCCACATGCCGAGCCGAAGATCGTCTGGACGCGCCATGCGCACGGCCCGGCGAGCTGGCACATCTGGGCGCCGGAACTGCATCGCGTCGACGGCCGCTGGCTGATCTACTTCGCCGGTGGTCAGCGCGACGACATCTGGAAGATCCGCATGCATGTGCTGGAGAACGCCCACGACGATCCGACGCGCGGCGAATGGGTCGAACGGGGCCAGATCCGCACGCCGCTGGACGATTTCGCGCTCGATGCGACCACCTTCCGCCACGCCGGCGAGCAGTACCTGTGCTGGGCCGAGGCGGACACGGCCCGGGACGGCAAGACCAACCTCTACCTGGCGACGCTGGCGAATGCCTGGACCTTGAGGAGCGCGCCGACACGGATCAGCGAGCCGCTGCTGCCTTGGGAGCGCATCGGCTTCTCGGTCAACGAGGGGCCGGCGGTGCTGCAGCGGCACGGCCGCGTGTTCATCGCCTACTCCGCGGCCGCGACCGACGCGAACTACTGCATGGGCCTGCTCTGGGCCGACGCGGCGGCGGACCTGCTGGATCCTTCGGTCTGGCACAAGTCGCCGACGCCGGTCTTCGCCAGCGCCAACGGGCAGTACGGACCGGGGCACAACAGTTTCACCACGACCCCCGACGGGCAGACGGACCTGCTCGTCTATCACGCCCGCAACTACCGCGACATCGTCGGCGATCCCCTGCACGATCCCAATCGGCATGCGCGCGTGCAGCCCTTCCGCTGGCGCGCGGACGGCTTGCCGGACTTCGCTCAGCCGCTGCCGGATGGACCGGTGCCGTGGGGGGATGCATGAGGACCTGGCTGCTCGCGATGCTGGCACCGCTGGCCGTTCAGGCCGCGCCGGTGCTGACGAGTCCGGACGGCGCGCTCAGCGTGTCGATGGCGCTCGATGAGACGACCGCGTTGCGCTACACGGTGAGCCGCGCCGGCGGCGACGTGCTGCTGCCGTCGCGGCTCGGTCTCCGTCTGGACGGCGTCGAGTGGGTGGACGGGCTGGCGCTGAAGGGCTGCGGGCCCGTCACCTCGGGCCGCGAGCGCTACGCGCTGACCGGCAAGAAGCGCCGGGTGGATCAGCCGTATCGCGCCGTCGCCTGCCGCATCGTCAACAGCCGCGGCCAGGTGCTGCGCGTGGAGTGGCGCGCGTTCAACGACGGCGTGGCTTTCCGCTACGTCGTTGCGGAGGCCGTGCCGGTCCGCAAGCGCTTCGTCGAGGAATTGACGAGCTTCCGCTTCCCCGCCGCCGCGCGCGCCTGGCTGCAGCCGATGCAGGTGGCCCAGACCGGTTGGAAGAACACCAATCCGGCCTACGAGGAACACTACCGTCGCGACATCCCGGTCGGCGAGCCGTCCCCGTCGCCGGCGGGGTGGGTGTTCCCGGCGCTGTACCGGGTCGGCGACGCGACCGATCCGTCGGCGACCTGGGTCGCGCTGACCGAGGCCGGCATGGACGGGTCCTTCCATGCGTCACGTCTGCAGGCCGCGTCCGAGGGCGGCGAGTACCGCCTCGGCCAGCCCATGGCCGCGGAGGTCGTCACCGGCGGCGGCCGCCTGGCCGACGTGGCGGGCCCGATGACGACGCCGTGGCGCGTGATCGCCGCCGCGCCGTTGCCCGCGCTGATGGCGTCGACCCTGGGCACCGACCTGGCGGCGCCGGCCGTGCCGTTTGCGGCGGACCGGATCAAGCCCGGCCCGGCCTCATGGAGCTGGGCGCTGTTGAAGGACGACGGCACCGTCTACGACGTGCAGAAGCATTTCATCGACTACGCCGCCGACATGCGCTGGCCCTACACGCTGATCGACGCGGACTGGGACCGCAAGATCGGCTGGGAGCGGATCCAGGCGCTGATCGCCCATGCGCGGACCCGGCAGGTCGGGCTCTGGCTCTGGTACAACTCTTCGGGTGCCTGGAACGAGACCGAGTATTCGCCCAAGGGCGCGTTGATCGATCCCGCCCAGCGTCGCGCCGAGTTCCGCAAGCTGGCCGACGCCGGCATCAAGGGCCTGAAGATCGACTTCTTCGCCGGCGACGGCCAGTCCGTGATCCGGTACTACGTCGACCTCCTCGAGGACGCCGCCCGGGCCGGCCTGCTGCTCAACTTCCACGGCGCCACCTTGCCGCGCGGATGGAACCGGACCTATCCGAACCTGATGACGGCGGAAGCGGTGAAGGGCTTTGAGTTCGCGACCTTCGAGCAGGCCGATCAGGACGCGGTGCCGGCGCATCTCGCGATGCTGCCGTTCGCGCGCAACCTGTTCGATCCGATGGACTTCACGCCGGTGGTCTTCGGCGACATCCCCAATCTCAAGCGCGCGACGCGCAACGGCTTCGAGCTGGCGCTGTCGGTGCTGCTGTTGTCGGGCGTCCAGCACTACGCGGAAACACCGGAGGGCATGGCGGCGGTCCCCGAGTATGTCCGCGCCTTCCTGCGCGGCTTGCCGCGGCAATGGGACGATGTCCGCTTCCTCGCCGGCGAGCCCGGCAAGTCCGTGGCGCTGGCGCGCCGCGCGGGCGATCGGTGGGTCGTCGCCGCCATCAACGCCGAGGCGGAACCCCGCACGCTGTCGCTCGACCTGCGCTTTCTCGCCGGTCGCGTCGGTACGCTGATCGGCGAAGGCGACGG
Organism: Mitsuaria sp. MSU3D; assembly: GCF_056867975.1. NCBI lineage: Bacteria > Pseudomonadati > Pseudomonadota > Betaproteobacteria > Burkholderiales > Sphaerotilaceae > Roseateles > Mitsuaria sp. MSU3D. Next base: position 1,709,232 of record NZ_CP200314.1, read on the forward strand.
CCCGCGCGATTTCCGGACCGAGGCGCTGCGTGGCGGGGGCGTTCAGCGCATCACGCTGCCCGCGAGGGGGGGATTTGTCGCAAGTTTCGAGCCCGGCCACCCGTGATAGCCTGCCGCCCGATATGAAGACCCGCGCCGACCATTCGACCTACAGCCCGCGCGCGCGCCGCGCCGAGGGCAAGAGCCAGCACGGTCGCATCGTCAGCGAGCTCGGGCTGGCCATCGTCTCGGGCGGACTCGAGCCCGGCGACCGGCTGCCCGGCGAGCAGCAACTGCTCGACCGCTACGAGATCAGCCGTCCCGTGCTGCGCGAGGCGGTGCGCGTGCTGGTGGCCAAGGGACTGGTCGTCTCGCGCCAGCGCGCCGGCGCGATCGTGCGGCCGCGCAACGAGTGGCACCTGCTCGATCCGGACGTCCTCTACTGGCTGATCCAGTCCAAGCCTCAGCAGGAGTTCCTGAACACCCTCATGGAGGTGAGGCGCGTCTTCGAGCCGGCCGCCGCCGCGCTGGCCGCCAAGGCCGCGACCTCCGACCAGCTGCATCGCATCGAGGAGGCGTTCGACGGCATGGCCGCGGCGACCGACACCAAGCAGCTGCTCGAGCCCGACCTGGCGTTCCACCGCCACATCGCCGAGGCCACCAACAACGACCTGATGGCCTACATCGGCAACATGCTGTCGCTCGCGCTGCGGGAGTCGATCCTGCTGAGCAGCCAGCTGCCCAACACGCACGCCTTGTCGCTGCCCCGCCACGAGGCGATCCTGACGGCGATCCGCAACCGCGACCCGCTGGGCGCGCGGCAGGCGACGCTGGTCCAGTTGCAGGAGACCGGCGACGACCTGAGCAACGTGCTGTCCGCCAAGGGCATCGTGGATCTCGCCTGAGCGAACCTGGACCCGATGGACGACGCCCCCAATCCCAACTGGTTCCTGCGCGCGCGGCTGAAGACGCGGCAGCTGCTGCTGCTCATCGCGCTGGACGAGCACCGCAACATCCATCGCGCCTCCGAGGCGCTGTGCATGACCCAGCCCGCGGCGTCCAAGCAGCTCAAGGACCTGGAGGACATGCTCGAGGTCCGGCTCTTCGAACGCCTGCCCCGCGGCATGGAGCCCACGCTGTTCGGCGAGACCATGATCCGTCATGCCCGCATGGCGCTGACCAGCCTGGCGGCCGCGCACGAAGACATCGTCGCGCTGAAGAAGGGACTGACGGGCCAGGTCGAGGTCGGCGTCATCATGACGCCGGGCATGTCGCTGCTGCCGCGCGCGATCGCGCGCGTGAAGGCCAGCGCGCCGCTGCTGCGCATCGGCGTGCAGCTGGAGACGAGCAAGGTGCTGCTCGATCAGCTGCAGCGCGGCACGCTGGACTTCATGATCGGGCGCATCCTGGAGGAAGACAGCGGCGCCGGCCTGCAGTACGAGGAACTCAGCGGCGAACCCGCCTGCGCGGTGGCGCGCCTGGGACATCCGCTGCTGAGCCGCGACGACTTGACCCTGTCGGACCTCGCGACGCAGGCGTGGATCCTGCCGCCGCCGGGCAGCGTGCTGCGCCACCGCTGGGAGCAGATGTTCCGTCGCGCGGCCATCGATCCGCCGGCCAACGCCGTCGACACGACGGCGCTGCTGGTGATCACCGCGCTGCTGCAGCAGACGGACTCGCTGCATGTGATGCCGGCCGAGGTCGCGCGCTATTACGCGTCCCTGCGGGCGCTGGCGATCCTGCCGATCGAGCTGCCGTGCAGCATGGACCCGTTCGGCATCATCACGCGCGAGGGCCACCTGCTGTCGCCGGGCGCGCGGGCGCTGCTGCGGGAGGTCCAGGGCGTGGCGAAGGAGCTCTACAAGGACTGAGCGGCGCCGGGCCGGGACGGGCCCTGGCAGCCGGGCGACGGGTTCGGTGCGGGCCCGGCGTCGGTCTGCGGCACGAAGCGGATCGTGCCGTCGGGCGCGTAGTGCAGTTCCTCGATCGCGACCGAACGGCGGAACTCCCCGCCGCCGGGCAGCTTGGCGTTGTGATACGCGATGTAGCTCCTGCCGTTGAAGTCGAAGATCGCCTGATGGATGGTCGGCGTCTTCTCGTTCCTGGCCATGATCACGCCGCGCGGCGTCCACGGACCGGTCGGTCCGGGTCCGGTCATGTAGGCCGTCTCCTCGGGGAAGTGCTGCGAGTAGGACAGGTAGTAGGTCGCGCCGTGCTTGTGCAGGTAGGGCGCCTCGGTGAAGTCCTTGACCGGCACGGCCGTGATCGGGCCCGCGAGCGCCGTCATCGACGGCTTCAGCGGCGCGTACTTGAGCACGGTGTTGCCGAAGTAGAGGTAGGCCTGGCCGTCGTCGTCGACGAAGACCGCGGGGTCGATGTCGTCCCAGGCGATGTCGGTCTGCCGGGTCATGTCGTTGGTGATCAGCGCCGAGCCGCGCGCGTCCTTGAACGGACCGGTCGGGCTGTCGGCGCTCGCCACGCCGACCGCGAAGCCGGGATTCGTCGCGTGCTCGACCGTCGTGTAGAAGAAGTAGGTCGCCTTGCCGTCGACGACGCGCCTGGCGATGTCCGACGCCCACGCCCGGCCCTTGGCCCATCGGAAATCCACGGCCTTCATCACCGCGCCGTGGTCGGTCCACGTCGCCAGATCGCAGCTCGAGTAGACGCGCCATTCGTTCATGACGAAGTCCTTGCCGTCCGGCGCGGCCTCGTCGTGGCCGACGTAGAGATAGACGCGGCCGTTGTCCACCAGCACGGCGGGGTCGGCCGTGTAGAGCCGCGGGAAGAGCGGGTTGGCGGCCTGCGCCGGGACGGCCAGCGCGAGCACGACCGCCGTCACGGCAGCGAGAGTGGCGCGCAGGGAATGGATCGGGAAGCGGAGCATGGGCGCGTGGGCAGTGAAGGGACGAGGGCGGGGAAGCGGGGAATGGGCTCAGACCGGCGCGGCGGGACGCGCCAGCAGCCGTTGCACGACGCAGAAGACGAACAGCAGCGCGCCGATGACGATCTTGGTCCACCACGAGCTGAGCGTTCCGTCGAAGGCGATCAGCGTCTGGATCACGCCCAGCATCAGCACGCCGGACAAGGCCCCGGCGACGTAGCCGTAGCCGCCGCTGAGCATCGTGCCGCCGATGACGACGGCGGCGATCGCGTCGAGTTCGGCCCCCTGCGCATGCAGGCCGTAGCCGCTGAGCATGTAGAACGCGAAGAGCAGGCCGGCCAGCGCGGCGCAGAAGCCGCTGAGACCGTAGACCGTCAGCTTGGTGCGACCGACCGGCAGGCCCATCATCAGCGCCGACTGCTCATTGCCGCCGAGCGCGTAGACCGCCCGCCCGAAGGCGCTGCGGTGCGCGAGCCAGATGCCCGCGACCAGCACCGCGACGGCGATGGCGGCGCTCGGCGAGACGAAGCCGCCGGGCACGCGCCACTGGGTCTGCGAGACGGCGACGAAGGTCGGATCCTCGATGGTGATCGAGTCGATGCTCACCAGGTAGCACAGGCCGCGCGCGAGGAACATGCCGGCGAGCGTGACGATGAAGGGCTGCAGCTTGAAGCCGTGGATCAGCGCGCCCTGCAGGACGCCGAAGGCCGCGCCGCCGCCCAGGACCAGGGCGATCACGGCCCACGCGGGCCAGTGCGCGTGGTGCAGCAGCCAGGCGGCGACCGTCGTGGACAGCGCCAGCACCGCGCCGACGGACAGGTCGATGCCGCCCGACAGGATGACCAGGCTCATGCCCACGGCGAGCACCAGCAGGTAGGCGTTGTCGATGACCAGGTTGAGCATCACCTGCGGCGAGGCGAAGCCGGTGTAGTGCGCGCCGCCCGCCGCGATCAGCGCGAGCAGCAGCACGACCGTGATCTGGGCGCTGAACGCCGGGTGCCGCAGCCAGCGGTGGAGGAGGGCAGGTGGGTTCATCGGGCGGGCCCTCGCAGGCGGCGCAGCATCGGGCGGAGTTCGCTCGACTGCAGGATGCAGAGGATGAAGACGACGACGGCCTTGACGACCATGTTGACCTCCGGCGGGACGCCGAGCGAGTAGATCGTCGTGGTCAGCGTCTGGATGATCAGCGCGCCGACCAGCGCGCCGGCGAGGTGGTACTTGCCGCCGGCCAGCGAGGCGCCGCCCAGCGTCACGGCCAGGATGGCGTCGAGCTCCAGCAGCAGGCCCGCGTTGTTGGCGTCGGCGCTCCGGATGTTGGAGGCGATCATCAGGCCGGCCAGGCCGGCGCAGGCAGCGGCGAAGACATAAGTGCCGAAGATCAGCGTCGCGGTGCGCAGGCCCGTCAGGCGCGACGCGACCGGATTCAAGCCCACGGCCTGGATGAACAGGCCCAGCGCGGTCCTGCGCAGCAGCGCGGAGGTGGCCAGCGCCAGCACGGCGACGATCCACAGCGACACCGGCAGGCCGAGCAGGTAGCCGCCGCCCAGGACGAAGAAGTCCTCGCGATAGACGGTGAGGATCTGGCCGTCCGACAGCAGTTGCGCCAGCCCGCGACCGGCGACCATGAGGATCAGCGTCGCGATGATCGGCTGCAGCTTCAGTCCCGCGACCAGCGCGCCGTTCCAGACGCCGCACAGCAGCGCGGCGCCGAGCGCGCCGGCATACGCGACGGCCAGCGGCTGGTCCGCGGCCACCAGCGACGCGGCCACCGTCGCGGCGATGGCGACGACCGCGCCGATGGACACGTCGATGCCGCGGGTCGCGATCACCAGGCTCATGCCCAGCGCCGCCAGCATCAGCGGCGCCGCGCGGTTCAGGATGTCGATCAAGGGACCGTACAGATGACCGCCCTTGATCTCCAGGTGCCAGAAGCCGGGGAGGAAGATCACGTCGAGCAGCAGCAGGACGGCGAGCGCGGCGACCGGGCGCAGCAGCGGGTGCTCGACGAAGAGCGCCAGACGGGCGCGCCGCTTCGACGCCTCCGCGGCGCCGCGCAGGGAAAGGGTCTCAATCACGGGCGGGTCTCTCACCGGCAATCACTTCCAGCACGGAGCGCTCGTCGAGCGCTCCGCGCGCGTAGGTGCCCACGGCCTGGCGGTCGCGCAGCACGACGATGCGGTCGCTGCAGCGCAGGACCTCGGGCAGCTCGGAGGAGATGAAGAGCACCGCCATGCGCCGGTCGTTCGCGTCGCCTTCGGCGCACAGCCGGCGGACCTCGTCCATGATCTCTTCCTTCGCGCGGACATCGATGCCGCGCGTCGGCTCGTCGAGGATCAGCAGGCCCGGCTGCGTCAGCAGCCAGCGCGCCAGCAGCGCCTTCTGCTGGTTGCCGCCCGAGAGCAGGCCGATCGGCGTCTCGATGTCCGGCGTCTTGATGCCGAGGCGGCGCACGTAGTCGTCCGCGATGGCCTGCTGACGCTTCAGCGCGATCGCGCGCCACCAGCCCTGGCGCGCCTGCAGCGCGAGCACGATGTTCTCCCGCACCGACAGCGCGAGGATCGCGCCTTCGAGCTTGCGATCCTCGGAGCAGAACGCCAGGCCCTTCGCGATTGCCTGGCGCGGCGAGGCGAAGCGCTGCCGGTGCCCGTCGACCTCGATGTCGCCGGCATCGGCGGCGTCGGCGCCGAAGAGCAGGCGCGCCGTCTCCGTGCGGCCGGAGCCGAGCAGTCCGCACAGGCCCAGGACCTCGCCGCGGCGGATCTCCAGGTCGAGCGGCTGCAACGCGCCGCGCCGGGCGAGGCCGTGCGTGGTCAGCGCGGGTTCGGTGGTCTGCGCGCAGGCCGGCGGCGGTGTCGAGGACGCGACGTTCGGGCCGACCATCTTGTGGACCAGCGCCAGCCGGCCGAGTTCCCGGGCCGGATATTCGCCTTCGGTGCAGCCGTTGCGCATGACGGTGATGCGGTCGGAGACGGCGTAGACCTGATCCAGGAAATGCGTGACGAAGAGGATGGCCAGGCCTTGCCCGCGCAGTCGCCGCATCACGCGGAACAGGTGCTGGACGGCGGCTTCGTCGAGGCTGGAGGTGGGCTCGTCGAGGATCAGCACCCGCGCCGAGATGTTGAGCGCCCGCGCGATCGCCACCATCTGCTGGACGGACAGCGAGCAGCGGGCGAGCGGCGCGTCGACGTCGATGTCGAGCTCCAGTTCGGCGAGCAGTTGACGCGACCGCGCGCGCATGCGCCTCCAGTCGATCTGGCCCCAGCGGCGCGGGTAGCGGCCGATGAAGAGGTTCTCGGCCACCGACAGGTTGGGCACGAGGTTGACCTCCTGGTAGACCGTGCTGATCCCGAGGGCCTGCGCGTCGGCGGTGGAGCGCGGCGCGATGGGCCGGCCCGCCAGCTCGATGACGCCGGCGTCGGGCGCGTACAGGCCGGTGAGGACCTTGATGAGCGTCGACTTGCCGGCGCCGTTCTGGCCCATGAGCGCGTGGATCTCGCCGCCGAAGAGCCGCAGTCCGACGCCCGACAGCGCCCGCACGCCGGGGAAGCCCTTGTCGATGCCGCTCAGCGACAGCAGCGGAGCCTGGGCGTCCATCAGTACTTGCGGTTGGGGAGTTCCTTGGCCGCGACGTCGGCGGTGAAGACGCCTTCCTCGGTCGTGATGCGACGGGCGACGGACTTGCCGGCAACGACGTCCTTGGCCAGCTGCATCAGCTGCGGGCCGAGCATCGGGTTGCACTCCACGGTGACGTTGAGCTTGCCCGCGGCCATGGCCTGGAAGGCGCCGCGCACGCCGTCGATGGAGACGATGGCGATGTCCTTGGCGGGCTTGAGGCCGGCCTCCTCGATCGCCTGGATGGCGCCGATGGCCATGTCGTCGTTGTGCGCGAACAGGACGTGGATCTTCTTGTCCTTCGCCTTCAGGAAGGCTTCCATGACCTCCTTGCCCTTGGCGCGGGTGAAGTCGCCGGACTGCGAGCGGACGATCTTCAGCCGGGGCTCGGACGCGAGGATTTCCTCGAAGCCGCGCTTGCGGTCGAGCGCCGGCGCCGAGCCGACGGTGCCCTGGAGTTCGACGATGTTGACGTCGCCGGCCGGGGCGTTCTTCCTGGCCCAGTCGACGAGCCAGCGTCCGGCCTTGCGGCCCTCCTCGACGAAGTCGGAGCCGATGAAGGTGACGTAGAGGGACGGGTCGCTGACCTTGACCGCGCGGTCGGTGAGGATGACGGGGATCCGGGCGTTCTTCGCCTCACGCAGGACGGTGTCCCAGCCGGACTCCACCACCGGCGAGAACGCGATCACGTCGACGCGCTGCGCGATGAAGCTGCGGATGGCCTTGACCTGGTTCTCCTGCTTCTGCTGGGCGTCGGCGAACTTGAGCGTGATGCCGGCCTGCTTGGCCGCGTCCTTGATCGAGTTGCTGTTGGCGGTGCGCCATTCGCTTTCCGCGCCGACCTGGGAGAAGCCCATGACGAGCGGCTTGTCGGCGGCGAAGGCGGCGGTGCCGGCCAGGCCCAGGCCCGGACCGAGCGCGGCCAGGGCCAGCAGATGACGACGGGTCGTCTTCATGTTCGTTGTCTCCTCGTTGGTGTTGGTGTGGAGCTCGCGTCCAGCGGCGACGCGCCTCGTGAGGTGACAGCGATCGTAGGGAGGGCAGGGATGCCGGACCAATCACATTTCTTGCGCGGGCGATGTCCTGATCGATATCGCGGGCCTGATGGATCCATCAGGGGCCCACCGGGGGCCCATCAAAGGTCTTGCGGGGCCATCGGGGGCCTCGGGGGCCCTCGGGGGCCGTCCCCGCGCCGGCTCAGCGCAGCAGGTCGATGCCGGGGTCCAGCGGCGCCACGAAACGGTAGCCGACGCGGTGATAGGTCCGGATGATCTCGCAGTGATCCGCCATGGCGCCTTGCAGCACCGCGCGGACACGGGCGATCGCCATCGTCAGCGCCGCGGGCTGCACGGCCTGGTCGCCCCAGACCGCGTCGAGCAGTTCGTCGGCGGAGACCACCCGGCCTCGGTGCTCGATCAGGTGGGCCAGCAGATCGAAGGGGCGGGGCTGCAGATAGCGGGGTTCGCCGCCGACGACGATCTCGCGGCACGCCGGCCGCACGACGCACGCGCCGAAACGCCAGCAGCTGTCGGAGAACTCGGTCGTCGCCCACGCATCGCGGCGCGCCAGGGGGTCGAGATCCCCATCGAGGCCGAGTTGGAGTTCGAGTTCAAGTTCGATGTCGACTTCGGCCAGGGGGCCGGGGATGACATGCGGTGGCGCGGCGATGAGCATCAGGCCCTCCTGTAGGTGCACTACGACAATGTAGGTGAAACTCTACAGGACGTTTGCGCAAACGGGCGTGACATCCTTCACGGTTGCGGCCCGGGTTGTCATGGATCCCCTACATCAGGGCGGCGGCACCGGAGGCGCCCCGGGAACGACGTTCAACTCGACCGTCGTCCCCTGGCCCGGCGCCGAGAGGACACGCAGGCTGCCGGCCAGCAGGCGCGCGCGTTCTTCCATCCCGAGCAGGCCATAACCGGCGGACCGGCTCGCCGGGGAGAAGCCGCGGCCGTCGTCGCGCACCGTCAGCGTCCATTGGGCGTCGTGACAGGCCAGCTTCACGACGACATGGGAGGCCTCGGCGTGCCGTCGCACGTTGTTGAGCGACTCCTGCACGATGCGGAACATCAGGGTGCCGGCCTCGGCGCTCAACTGGTTCGCCTCGGCAGGGATCGAGACCGCGCAGGGCAGGCCGGTGTCGCGGATGAAGGCCGAGGCCAGCCAGCGCAGCGCCGCTTCCAGCCCGCCGTCGAGCGCCGGCGGGCGCAGCTGCGACACCACGCTGCGCACGGTGGCCACGAGCCTGTCGACGCGCTCGTGCAACAGGTCCAACTGGTCGGTGCCGGGCGCCGTGCCGGTCGCGGCGGCCGCCTTCGCGGCCCGTGCCCGCATGACGGAGATCTCCAGGCGCAAGGCCGCCAATTGCTGGCCGAGCTCGTCGTGCAGCTCCCGGGAGACCCGCTTGCGTTCGTCCTCGAGCGCCAGCGCGTTGTACTCGCTCAGCCGATGCAGCGCGGCCTGGGACGCTTCCAGTTCGGCCGTCCTCGCCTCGATGGCCCGTTCGAGTTCGCGCCGTCGCGCGCGGGCGCGGCGCTGCGTCCAGACCGCCTGCAGCCAGTACAGGGCCGCGAGCGCGGCCGCATACCCCAGCCGCATGCCCGTGGTGTCCCACCAGGGCGGCGCCACCTCGACCGGCACGCTCAGCGACGGCCCCGGCGGCTCGAGCGGGACGCGGCCGCCGGCACGCATCTCCAGCACGTGCCGTCCGGTGTCCAGCGCGCCGACTTCGATCGACGCGCCTTCGGCGACGCGCCACGGGGTGTCGGCCGAGAGGCGGTACTCGACCCGCTGCGCACGCGCGAGCGAGAAGGCCGGCGTGCCCAGCGTGATGCGCAACTGGCGATCGCTCCAGGGCACGGGGTCGCGCGGAGCGGCATCGAAGCGCAGGGTGCCGAACTCCAGCAAGTCCGCGCGCAGCACGGCCGGCACGGGGGGCGGGCGCCGGTTCCCGTACACCCGGGTGAGCCCGGCACTCGTGCCGATCCAGGCGTCTCCGGCGGCGTCGAGCAGGAAGCTCCCGCTGTTGGTGTCGTTCCACACCAGTCCCGTGTCGCGGTCCATCATCTCCCGCCAGGCGCCCTGGCCGTCGAAGAGGAAGACGCCCCGGTCCGTCCCCAGCCAGAGCCCGTCGTCCGGTCCCCGTCCCAGCCACATCGGGGCGGTCTGGCCGAGCGAGGCCCTCGACACGCGCTGGCGCAGTCGTGCCTCGGACCCGGACAGCGCGTAGGCAGCGAGGCCCGCGTCGTCCGTCATCCACAGCACCCCGTCCGGGAGCAGCACCTGGGAGATGCCCTTGACGAGCGCGCCCTGCTCGTCGCGCAGCGGCACCCAGCCGGTGCCTTCGGCGCGGAAGGCGTTCCAGCGCGCATTGACGAACCAGTCGACGGCTCCGTCGCTGAAGACCTCGATGGGCGGGCTGCCGCCCGGAACCCCTGTCGCGACCGGTTGTCTGCGCACGCCGGCACCCGAAGGCACCAGCCGCTCGACGCGCTCGTCGCTGGCGACGTAGACGGTCCCGGCGTGGCCCTGGAACAGCGCCAGCAGCGAGGGGTCGCTGAGGACCCGGCGCGCGGCCGTGCCGCCGGCCTTGACCGTCATCAACTGCCCGTTGTCCATCCACCAGAGGTCGCCCGCCGCGTCGATCGCGGCGCCGGACGGCACGTCGTCGCCCGTCGCGAGCGTCGTCCGGATCGGCCGGAACCGGCGCGCGGCGGCATCGAACCAGGCCGGGCCCTGGCGGGTGAAGGCCCAGATGCGGCCACTGCCGTCCTGGAGCAGGTTGAACACGACGCTCGAGGGAAGGCCGGAGGCGCGCGTCCAATGGTCGACTTCGCCATAGCCGATCCATCGATGGATGCCCTGGCCGGAGGCGCCCAGCCAGAGGGCGCCGCCGGCGTCGAAGAGCAGGACGCGCATCGCCGCGTCGGGCAGTCCGTCCTCGTGCGTCCATTCCTGCCACGCGGCGCCGTCCCAGCGCGCGAGGCCGCGGTCGGTGGCCGTGACGATCCGCCCCCGCGGGTCTTCGGCGATGGGGTTGGACGCCTCCCAGAGGCGGTTCGGCGGCGGCGCGGCGACGACCTCGAAGCGTTGCCCGCCCGGCGCCAGGCGAGCGAGGTGCTGGCGACCGCGCGCCCACAGACTGCCGTCGCGGCCGACGAACAGCGTCGACCAGGCCTCCGGCGGCAACCCCTGGCCGGCCGACCACTGCGTGACCGTCGGCTGCCGGCGGTCCCAGGAGCACAGGCCCTCGCCGCAGCCGAACCACAGGCTGCCGCCGCGCAGCCGCAGCGGGCTGGAGTCCACATACGGCGTGCCGCGCGCCCGCACATGGGCGGCGACGGGCAACTCCTGGACCCGTATCGGGCCTGCCTGACGCTCGTCGACCGTGGCGGTCCAGTACCGGTGGTCGCGATCGAAGGCGACCAGCATGCCGTGCTCGTCCACGTCGAACTGCTGGTCCAGGACGACGTCGATCGTCTTGCCGTCGGGCCGCAGGACTTCGACCCAGCGCGGCGTGCCGCCGCCTTCGCCGTCGGCGGCGTCACCGGCCGGCTGGCGGACGAACAGCCCCCGGTCGGTGGTGAGCCACAGACGGCCGCGAGGGTCGACGCGTCCGCCCCACACGATGGTGCCCACGGAGCCGGGCAGCGGCTCGGCGCGCACCCGGAAGCCATCGAAGCGGAACAGCCCGTTCTCCGTGCAGATCCACAGGATCGAACGCTGATCCCGTGTCAGGCAGGTGGGCGTGAGATTCAGCAGCCCCTCGCGCTCCTGGTAGGACGCGAGCACGATGTGCTCGGCAGCCCGTCCGGGCCGAGGCGCCAGGGCCAGCAGCGCGAGGATCGCCAGCAGCGACAGGCGCCAGACCCGCGCCAGTCGCGCCAGTCGCGCCAGTCGTGCAAGTGTGAGTCGTGTGACCCCCGCCCCGAGGGAGCGGCGGACGCGCCGTCCGTCAGTCCACGATGCCATGGCGCACGGCATAGCGCACGAGGTCGCTCAGCGAGGCCTGGCCCAGCTTGTCCATCAGGCGCGTCTTGTACGTGCTCACGGTGTTCGGCGCCACGCTCAGGTCGGCGGCGGTGTCGACCAGCGATTTGCCGCGCACCAGCGCGACGAGCACCTGCCGCTCCCGCGGCGAGAGCGAGTCGAGGGGTTCCGGCGTCCTGGGCTGCGGCCGGATCAACGCGGCGCTGAGCGAGGGATCCACGTAGGAGCGGCCGGCCGCGACCTGGTGCATCGCGTCGATCAGCAGCTCGGTGGAGATGTCCTTCGTCAGGTAGCCGCCCGCGCCGGCTTCCAGCGCGCGCCGGGCGATGTGGGGATCGGCATGCATCGTCAGGACCAGCACCGGCAGGTCGGGATGCGCCCGGTGGACGCGCTCGATCAGGTCGACGTCGTTGCAGCCGGGCATCAGCAGGTCGAGCAGCAGCAGGTCGATGCCGCCCTGCGCCAGGCGCTCCAGCACCTGGGTGGCCGAGGCGGCCTCGCCGGCCAGCGCGATGCCGTCGTCGAGTTCCAGGACCTTGCGCAGGCCTTCGCGCACCAGCGCATGATCGTCCGCGATCAGGACGCGGATCCTGTCGCCGGCGCTCATCGCGCCCGCCGGTGGCCGGCGGCGGGCGCCGCCGGACTGGCGGTGACGGGACGGGGAGCGGTGGGCACGCGGCGGGCGTGGCAGGGATGTGTGAGGGACATGGTCAGTGCAGGAACTTGCCTCCGGGACCGATCATTGTCATCTCAACGCGGTGACTGCCGCTGTGATCGGTGGCCGAGTAGGAAATCCTGGGGCCGCCGGCGTCCCAGCCCTGCATCGATTCCAGCGCGGCGATCAGCCTGGCGCGGGTGGGATCGCGGCCGGCGCGCCGCAGGCCTTCGGTGAAGACCTTGGCCGCCAGGTAGCCCTCCATCGAGCCGAAGCTGCGATGCGGCACGCCGGCGCGCTGCATCGCCTGGTTGTACTCGCGCTGCAGCGGCGTGCCCTCGCTCCAGGGGAAGGGCACGACCTCGGAGACCCACACGCCGCTGCCTTCGCCGCCGAGCTCGTCGGCCAGCGACTTGCCGCCGACATAGGAGGTCGCGACGAACTGGCCGGCGTAGCCCAGCTTCTTCATCGCCTTCACGAGGGCCGCGCTGGAGGTGTACGAGGCGATCAGGATCACCGCCTGCGGTCTGGCCGCGAGCAGGGCGCGGGCGGCGTCGGCGACGTCCGTGGCGTCGCGCTCGACCGTGGCCAGGGCCGCGACCTTGAAGCCGCGCTTGTCCTGCGCCTTCGTCACGGCCTCCAGGCCGGCCTTGCCGTAGGCGTCGTTCTGGTGGAACACGGCGATCTGGCGCAGGCTGCTGACCGCCAGCTGCTCGACGATGTAGTCGGCCTCCTCGTGGTAGCCGGCGCGGATGTGGAACACCAGCCGGTTGAGCGGCGTGCGCAGCGCGTCGGCGCCGGTGGACGGCGCGAACAGCGGCACGCCCTCCGCCACGGCCACCGGCACCGCGGCCAGCGTGGTCCCGGTGCCGACGGTGCCGAACAGCGCGAAGACGCCGTCCTGCTCGATCAGTTCCTTGGCGAACTTCGCGGTCTCCGCGGGGACGTAGCGGTCGTCGCGGGTGCGCAGCTCGACGCGGTGGCCGTTGACGCCGCCGCGCTCGTTGAGCGCCTGGAAGTAGGTGCGGGCGCCGAGGTTGAACTCCTCGGCCAGCTTGACCGAGGGGCCGCTGAACGGCGCGACCTGACCGAGCAGGAGGGTGCCGGTGACCGGCGGGTCGGCCGCGAAGGCAGGCACGAGGGTGATCGCGGCCAGGAGCCCGCAGAGTGCGCGAAGCGATTGCATGGCGTTCTTCCGGTTGAGCGGGGGCAGGTCACGCCATGAGGGCGCGTTCGATGTCGGTCAGCTTGTAGCGGGCCAGGGCGAGGTTGCTCTTGTTCTTGTCCAGCACCAGGTAGAGGAACAGCCCGGCGTTGCTGGTCACGAGGCGGATCAGATGGTATTGGTCGGTCAGCGTGATCAGGATGTCCTCGATGCCCTTGCGCAGGCCCAGCGCCTCCATCGTCTGCAGCTTGGCGCGCACGACCTGCGTGTTGCCGGCCGCGGCCAGGTCCAGGTTCATGGCGGTGCCGGCCTGGGCCAGGCACATGCCGCTGCGGAAGTCCACGAGGGCGGCCGCGAGGGCGCCGTCGATCGTCATGGCCGTGCTCATCGACTGCTTGAGATTGGTGCTCATCGGTGTTCTCAGGTTCTCGGCGGGGGGTGAAGGGGTCAGGCCTTGCGTGCCGGACCCTGGGGGGAGTTCTTCGATCAGGACGAACCACAGCGTCTCCGGGCTGCTGTCGGGCAGACGATGGAGGCGCGCCACGGGATCGTCCGGCGCGACCAGGGATTGCATCGCCAGCTCTTCGACGATGGCGCTGGGCATGACGAGCACGCGGATGCGCGGCACCCCCGCGGCGACGGCCTGCCGAAAGATCGCCCTGGCCGCCTGGACCGAGCCGGGGCCGAGCAGCAGGATGAGCAGGACGGGGCTGTCGTCCAGGGTCAGGTGCTCGCCGTGCGGCGGGGGCCGCCACCAGTCCAGGACCGGGGCGCCGGGATCCGCGCTCAGGGCGATGGACCGACGCGGCCCGGTGGTCGACGGCGACGTCCGGACCTGACCGATCGCCTGCTCGCCCAGCCGCGTCGTCAGGTCGACGACGCACACCCCGGATCTACTCATCGTTCATCTCTGTCTGCCTTGAACCAGATTCTTTCGGACCTCCCGGTCGCTGTCGTCACTGATTCATCACCCGGATCGAACCGACGACCCGGGGGCATTGGAGGGTGAGACTTTTCGCACGTCCTCCGTCGTCGAGCCAGCGTGGCCGACGTCGGTGGATGATCAGCCTGCGGCGCCCAGCTTGAACGCCCCGACGACCTCGGTGAGGCGCCGCGCCTGCTGACTCAGGCTGTCCGCTGCCGCGGCCGATTCCTCGACCAGCGCGGCGTTCTGCTGGGTCACCTGGTCGAGCACGTTGACGGCCTTGCTCACCTCGCCGATCCCCAGGCTCTGCTGGCCCGTCGCCGTGTCGATCTCGGCGATCAACAGGGCCACCTCCCGGATCTGGCGCACGATCTCGTCCATGGTGCTTCCCGCGCCTTCGACGAGTCGCGATCCGGTCTCGACGCGCCCGACGTTCTCGCCGATCAGGACGCGGATCTCCTTGGCGGCCGTTCCCGCCCGCTGGGCCAGGGTGCGGACCTCGCTGGCGACCACCGCGAAACCCCGTCCCTGCTCGCCCGCGCGCGCCGCCTCCACCGCCGCGTTCAGCGCCAGGATGTTGGTCTGGAACGCGATGCCGTCGATGACGCCGGTGATGTCGGCGATCTTGCGGGCGCTCGCGCTGATGTTGCCCATCGTCGCGACGATCTCGGTCATGGTGGCGCCGCCCCGGCTGGCCACGATGCTGGCGGACTCGGCCAGGGTCGTCGCGCTGCGCGCGGAGTCGGCGCTGCGTTGCGCGGTCGCCGCCACTTCCTCCATGGCCGAGGCCGTCTGCTCGAGGCTGGACGCCTGCTCCTCCGTGCGCTGCGACAGGTCGGCGCTGCCGGTCGCGATCTGATGCGAGCCCGTGGCGATCGAGTCGCTGCTCAGCCGCACCTGCCCGACGATGCCGATGAGGCTCTCGTTCATCGACTTGAGTGCCGCCAGCAACTGAGCGGTCTCGTCGCGGCCGCGCACCTCGATGGACGCGGAGAGGTCACCGGCGGCCACGGTCTCGGCGACACGGACCGCGTCGGCGATCGGCCGCGTGATCGAGCGCGTCAGCAGATACGCGATCACCACCGCCAGCAGCACGGCGATCACCGACAGCAGCGCCATCAGCGTCCTGGCGCTGCGGGCCAGCGCCGTGGTCTGCGCGCCGAACTCCTCCATGCTGTCCGCCTGCGACTTCGAGAAGGCCTCGACCGCCGTCAGATAGACGTTCTGCAGCGGCAGGATGTCCGACACGAGTCGTTGGCGACCCTCGTCGATCTTTCCCGCCTTCACCAGATCGATCAGCTGGAGTTCCTTTTCCTTGAACCTGGCGCGGCTCTCGACCAGTTGATCGAGGGCCGCCTTGCCACGCTCGCTGTGCACCGTCGCGGTCAGTTGTTCGACCGCGCGCGCGACGACGGGCAGCGAGGTCTCCAGCTTGGCAATCTCCCGCTCGGCCATCGTGTGATCGGACACGATGAGCGCCGTCCGCATCGCGCGGAGCTGGTTGTTCACCTCGTTCTCGACCGTCTGGGCCAGTTTCACCTTGACGAAGCGGTCATGGAGGATGGTCTCGGCGTTGTGGTCGATGGCGCTGATCTTGGTGACGCCGATCACGGCCAGGAGGACAAGCAGCGCGATCACGGCCGCAAAGCCCACGGTCAGACGGACGCCGATCTTCAGGTTGGAGATAGCAGTCACGATGAACTCCCTCTGGTGCCAAGTGTGGACAGGATGATCGCCTCGAATGGGCCGTCGCGCGACGCGAAGATTGAGGGACCCGTCTCTTGGAGGGAACAAGGGCGCAGGTCTACCGTCGTTGCGGCGACGATGACCCGATGGGTCGACCGCGCCCGGCTGTCGTTGGGGACGCTCGGCGACCTGGTCCCGGCAAGGGTCGCCGTCATGCAATGACAGGTCGCCACCAGACAACCAGGACTCCGACGCGTTCTAGTCCCGATCCGGATCGGCGGCCTTCAACAGCCTCAGGTCGTATACCCCGCCCGCAATCGAGCCGGGCGAGGCGACGAGCCTGACCCGCAGCGATCCGTCCGCCGGCCGGGGCCAGTCGGCCGGCAGCGCGAAGTCGCGGGTGTAGATCTCCTCGCCGGGTGGCAGGGCGGACGAACGCAGCGTCAGCTCGGCCAGCTCACGATCATTGACCTGGAGGGCAAACCGCCGGCCGTCGTCGAGCGCGGAGAACGCCAGCCGCAAGACCTGACCCTCCCGCTTCGGATCGCTGAGGCGATAACTGAACCACGCGGTCGCGTGACGCCAGCGGCGGCCCTTGTGGAGGCCGGTGTCGACGCCTTCGCCCGCGAAGCCGTGATCGCTCTCGGGCTGCTGCTCGCCGGGCGCGACGGCGTCGACGGTGCGGGCTTGCAGCGCGAGGCGCTCGCGCTCGTCCCGGGCGAGCCGGTCGCGGCGGCTTCTGGCCTCGGCCGGCGTGCTGTACGGCCAGTACACGACATACCGCGTGTCGTGCAGGCGGAAGAAGGGCTCCAGCACCAGGTCCTTCACCGGGGCGCCGTCCGGCCCTTGTGGCAGGGATCCGGCGCTGAAGGTCAGCGGGCGTCCGGGCACCGGCGCGAGCCGATCGCCGAAGTCCGGCGCGGCACTCACGAAGAGCGGCGCCAGCGACAGCGGCACGACCGCGCCCTGCGCGATGTGGTCCATGCGGGCCTCGCCCGCGCGGAAGACGAGCCGCTCGCCCGCGATCGGGCGCGTGCGGGCCGCGAGGACGATCGGTCCCCGCAGCACCGCGACGTAGTCCGTGCGCGTGGGCATCGGCTCGAGCGTCGTGCGCATCGGCAGGCGCAGGTCGACGACGTCGCCGGCGCGCCAGTCCCGCGTGATCGTGAGGTATCCGCCCGGGCGCGCGTCGTCGGCGGACAGCGCGATCGGCCGGCCGTTGAGCTTCACGCGCAGCGCGCCCGGCGCGAGCCAGCCGGGATGGCGGATCTTCAATGCGAAACGCCGGGATGCGGGCGCCTCGGCCGCGCCGGTGGCGCGAACACTGTCAACGACGCGGTCGGCGGCAACGACGGCGTCGATGCGCAGGCGCGTGGCCCCCTCGTCGGGGAATCGGGTGTGCTGGCTCAGGCGCAGGCCCTGTTCGCGCCAGTCCAGCGAGGAGGAAACGAAGAGATTGACGAACAGCGCCGGACCGTCGCCCGTGTCCTCCACGCGCGAGTAGACGAACTGACCATGCCGCGCATGGCTCTCCAGGCCGGACCCGACGCAGCACCACATGCCCAGGTGGACCTGCGAATAGACCCGGTAGTGGTTCGGCCGCATCGGCGTGAAGTACACGAAGCCGCCCGACGGATGCTGGGACGCCAGGATGTGATTGAACAGCGCGCGCTCGTAGTAGTCCGCGTACCGGGCCCGCTCGCGATCGTCGGCGGCATGCGCATGCAGCAGCTCGGTCAGCTTGAGCATGTTGTAGGTGTTGCAGGTCTCGGGACCTTCCACCTCGTCGAGCATGGGTTGGAAGTCCTCCAGCGCGTGGAAATGCTCTTTCACGCTGTTGCCGCCGGTCGCGACGCTGCGACGCTCGCGCACCGTGTGCCAGAAGAATCGCGCGGGGTCGAGCCAGTCGCCGTCCGCGGCGGCATCGCCGCCTGCGCGCGGTCCGCCCGGCATCGTGACCCGCAGTTCGGCGATCCGTGCAAAGCCGATGACCTTGGGAATCTGCGTGTTGGCATGCAGGCCCGTCAGCGCGTCGCGCCGCTCACGCAGCGGGTCGAGGACCGCCCGGTGGGAGAAGCGTTCCGCCAGGCGCAGGAAGCGGGCGTCGCCGGTCATCGCGGCCACGTCCGCCAGGATCTCGTTCATGCCGCCGTGCTCGGCGCGCATCATGTCCTGCAGCTGCGCATCGCTCAGCGGCTCGAGCAGCGTCAGCGCCCAGGCGCCGAAGTCGGTCAGCATCACGCGCGCCAGCGCTTCCCCGGTCAGGACCCACGCATCGCGCAGCCCGGCGAAGGTCTTGTGCAGGTTGTACCAGGGCACCCAGCGCCCATTGACGGAGAAGCTGTCGACCTTCAGTTCGCCGCGCGCGATCTCGCGCCAGGCGAGCTTGCCGTCGGGGATCCCGCCGAGGTAGCCGTCGCCGTGGGCGAGCTGGCAGTGGCGCAGGGCGGCCAGCACCTGCCGCAGGCGGACACGCACTGCGTCGTCGCCCGTGCCGGCGGCCATCATCGCCAGGGCCGACACGTAGTGCCCGCCCATGTGGCCGTCCAACCCGCTGCTCTCCCAGTTGCCGTAGGACGGCTTGGGCAATGGCAGGCCGGCCTCGCGGCGGAACGGCGCGAGCAGCCGGTCCGGATCGAGCGCCATCAGGTAGCGCAGGTCGGTGCGCTGCGCGTCGAGGCAGGGGCCGTCGAGCAGGCGCACCCGCGACAACGGAAAGCGCGAGACCGCGCCGGCCCCAGCCCGGGCAGGATTTGCCGGCGACGGATCGGCGGGCGCGGCGGCGGACTCGCCCGCCAACAGCGCGCCGAAGGCCGGCCCACAGACCGTCCCGACCGAGGCGGCCGCGGTGCCGCACAGGCACCGACGGAGGAAGTCGCGGCGCATCAGCCGGGCCCTGTCAGTCGCCCGTGCGCGCGGCCCACAGCGACACGCCGCCGCTCGACTGCGCCGTGAAGGTCACGACGAAGGCGCCCGCCTTGGTGTTCCATTGCCGGGACAGGACGCCGGCGAAGGTGCCGCCCGCCGTGCCGCTGCCGTTCAAGACCACCGACACTCGGTTGTTGCCCTGGTGCGTCCAGGTCCCCGTCGCGCCGCCGCTGACCGTGCCGTCGCCCGCGAGCCGGATCGCGACCGACGTCTTCGACGTGTCCGTGATGTCCAACCCGTGATTGATCAGCTGGTAGCCGCCGACAGCGTCCGCGGCGCTCACCGCGGCCGTCACCGCCGGCACCGCCAGCGACAGCGGCGCGTAGCGGAACGGCGCGGCGACCAGCCAGTCGTCGGCGTTCAGGAACATCTCGTGGACGCGGACTTGGTGCAGCTCACCGGTGCCGGGGAAACGCGTGTGGAAGATCAGGAAGAACTGGCCCGTGGGCGCGTCGAGGTAGGCCGAGTTGTGCCCCGGCGAGACATAACCGGGTGCCGTCCCCGTCTCGCCGCTCGCCAGCGCCCATTGATGGCCGCCCATCAGCTTCTGTCCGTGCGGCGTGATGCTCGCGTCGTCGAACAGCGTGCCGGCGGCGCCCTTGACGGTGGCCATGTCGGTGCCGCGGCCGTCGACGTACGGGCCGTCCGGAAGGCGCGAGCGGGACACTCGGAGGTTGTAGCCGCCGTTGGCGTCGAGCCCGCCGAAGCTGCAGAACAGGTAGTAGTACTGCGACGCCGGGCTGTAGAGCACGTAGGCGCCCTCGATGCGGGCATGGTTGCCGCCCATCAGGTGCTTGCCGTAGCCCTGGCCCGCGAGCGGCAGGCCGCTCGTCCTGTCGAGCTCGAGGATGAACAGCCCGCCCGAGTACGAGCCGTAGACCATCCACAGCCGCCCGGCGGCGTCCTTGAAGACCTGCGGATCGACGACGTTCGGATGCACCGTCGCGTCGTAGATCGTGCCGTCCTCGCTGGGCAGGCCCCATTGACCGGACTTCAGCAGGATCTGCTGGTTCACGTAGGGGCCCTGGACCGCGTCGGCGATCGCCACGCCCAGCGCCGAGCGCGGCGAGTCGCCCTTGCAGGCGCAGTAGTACATGCGGTACTTGCCGTCGTCGAGCCGCGCGACATCCGGCGCCCACAGGTCGGTGACCTGCGCCCACGCGAAGGTGTCGGCCAGCGCGGTCGTGACCTGGTTGAACAGCGGGTTGGCGTTGTTCACGCCGTCGGCCACGCTCGTCCAGTTCATGAGGTCCGAGGTCTTCGCCGCGCCGAGGTGCGAGCCGAAGATGTAGAAGCTGCCGTCGGCGCGAATCACCGACGGGTCGTGCACCGAGACCTCCGTGAAGGGAACCGGCGTCTGCGTGGGGGCAGGCGGTGCGGGCGGCGGCGGCGGAGGAGGGGGCGGCGGCGGAGGAGGGGGCGGCGGCGGAGGAGGGGGCGGCGGCGGAACCGCAGGGCCTGGTGCCGGGGCGGCGGGACTCGCGTCCGCGCCGGACGAGCCGCCCCCGCCGCAACCCGTGAGGACGAGGGCCGCCGCGCCGCCCTGCGCGAGCAGGGTGCGTCGGGTGAGGTCGCTCATGGATCAGCCCTCCAGCGACACGACGACGATGGACTTCGGCGGCAGCGGCAGGCTCAGCCGGCCGTCCTTGGCCTGCGCCTCATAAGCCTTGGGCTTGACCGCGTCCGGCCTGGCGAAGCTGTTCTCGGCGTCCATCGCGTCGGCGCTCAGCACCTGGCCGACCGCGCGTCGCGCCGCGGCGCCTTGCACGGCGAGCGTCACCGTCTGCGCCTCGCGCGGATTCACGTTGATCAGCGCCAGGTACAGCCGGCCGTCCTTGCCGCGCGCCGCCGAGGCGCTCACCGCCGGCATGGCCTTGCCGGCCAGCGCGTACTCGGGATTGCCACCCAGCGTCACGGGCAGCGCGGTCGCGTCCTGGAAGGGCGCATACAGCGCGAAGGCGTGATACGTCGGCGTCAGCACCATGCGGGTCTTGTCCGTCAGGATCATGGCCTGCAGCACGTTGACCATCTGCGCGATGTTGGTCATGTGCACGCGGTCCGCATGCCGGTGGAACATGTGGAAGTGCAGGGCGGCCAGCACCGCGTCGCGCAGCGTGTTGCGCTGGACGAGGAAGCCCGGGTTCGTGCCCGGCTCCGGGTCATACCAGCTGCCCCATTCGTCCAGGTAGAGCCCGAGGCGCTTCTGCGGGTCGTTCCTGTCCAGCACGGCGATGTTGGCGGCGACGGTCTTCTCGAAGTCCTGCGTGTAGGACAGCAGCGAGAGCCACTGGTCCTCCTTGAAGCCGGCGGCCGGGCCCTTGCCCTCCCACTGGCCGGTGGGGAAGACGTAGTAGTGGTGGCCGATCGCGTCGAAGTTGAACTTGATGTTCTGCGTGCTCAGCACCTCGGTCCACCGCGTGTCGTTGGCGTTGCCGCCGCTGGCGATGAACTTGGGCCGGTTGTTCTCGGGCGTCTTCAGGAAGGTGGCGACCTGCCGATACTGGTTGACGTAGTACTCCGGCGTCATGTTGCCGCCGCAGCCCCAGGCCTCGTTGCCCACGGCGAAGTAGTCCACCTTGAAGGGCTTGTCGCGGCCGTTCCTGCGGCGTTCCTGCGCCAGCGTGGAGTTGCCCTCGGCCGTCATGTACTCCAGCCACTCGGCCATCTCGCGCGCGCTGCCGGTGCCCAGGTTGCCGTTGACGTAGGCCTTGGCGCCGAGCTGCTCGACCAGGTCGAAGAACTCGTGCGTGCCGACGGCGTTGTTCTCGGCCACGCCGCCCCAGTGCGTGTTGACCTTCACCGGCCGCTTGCCGCGCGGGCCGATGCCCTCGCGCCAGTGGTACTCGTCGGCGAAGCAGCCGCCGGGCCAGCGCACCAGCGGCACGTGCAGCGCCTTGAGCGCGCCCACCACGTCCTTGCGCCAGCCGCGCACGTTGGGGATCTTCGAGTCGGGACCGACCCACATCCCCTCGTAGATGCCGGTGCCCAGGTGCTCGGCGAACTGGCCGTAGACCTCGGGATGGATGCGCGGTCCGGGCTTGTCCGCGTCGATGCTCAGGGTCACGTCCGCCGCCTGCGCGGCGCCCGCGAGCAGCGCGCCCGCGACCAGGCCGCAGGCCTTGTTCTTCATGCTCATGTCTGTCTCCTGTTGTCGTTGTCGTGGCCGGCCCTGTGGGGCGGCGCCTGCCGTCCCGTCGTCCCGTCGTCGCAGACTTGCGGGCTTGCGGCCGTCTGGTGTCGTCTCGTCTCCGGGCGCTCGCCCGCTCAAACGACGAAGGACCGTCGCCGGTCCTTCGCTTGTCCTCGATGCGCGCTCAGTGCGAGTGCCGGGGCACCGCGGAACCGCGGCTGCCGCGCAGGAAGTCGAAGTCGCAGCCCTCGTCGGCCTGCAGCACGTGCTGGACGTAGAGCTTGCGGTAGCCGCTCTGGTCCGCGGGATCGGGCGTCTGCTTCGCGGCCCAGTCGGCCAGCCGGGTCGCCAGCTCCTCGTCGCCGATGTCCAGATGCAGCCGGTTGGCGGCGCAGTCCAGCTCGATCCAGTCACCCTCGCGCACCACCGCCAGCGGTCCGCCGGCCTTGGCTTCCGGTGCGACGTGCAGCACCACGGTGCCGTAGGCGGTGCCGCTCATGCGGGCGTCGGAGATCCGGACCATGTCCTTGATGCCGCGCGCCAGCAGCTTGGGCGGCAGGCCCATGTTGCCGACCTCGGCCATGCCGGGGTAGCCGCGGGGGCCGCAGTTCTTCATGACGAGGATCGAATCGGCGTCGACCTCCAGGTCCGGATCCATGATCCGCCGCTTGTAGTCGTCGAAGTCCTCGAAGACCACGGCGCGACCGCGATGCTGCATCAGCGCGGGCGTCGCCGCCGAGGGCTTGAGCACCGCGCCGCGCGGCGCCAGGTTGCCGCGCAGCACGCAGATGCCGCCGTCCTCGATCAGCGGCCGGTCGATCGGGCGGATGACCTCCTCGTCATGGATGGGCGCGTCGTGGCAGTTCTCCCAGAGGGTGCGGCCGTTGACGGTCAGCGCGTCCTTGTGCGGCAGCAGCCCGTGGTCGCCGAGCCGGCGCAGCACGCCCGGCAGGCCACCGGCGTAATAGAACTCCTCCATCAGGAAGCGGCCCGAGGGCAGCAGGTCCACCAGCGTCGGCGTGCCGCGGCCGATGGTGGTCCAGTCCTCGAGCTCGAGCGGCACGCCGATGCGGCCGGCGATCGCCTTCAGGTGGATCACCGCGTTGGTCGAGCCGCCGATCGCGGCATTGGTCCGGATGGCGTTCTCGAAGGCCTCGCGGGTCAGGATCCTGGACAGCTTCAGGTCCTCCCAGACCATGTCCACGATGCGCATGCCGGAGAGGTGCGCCAGCACGTAGCGGCGCGAGTCGACCGCCGGGATCGCGGCGTTGTGCGGCAGCGAGGTGCCCAGCGACTCGGCCATGCAGGCCATCGTGGAGGCCGTGCCCATGGTGTTGCAGGTGCCCGCCGAGCGCGAGTGGCCCGCCTCGGCGCCGATGAACTCGTGCATCGAGATCTCGCCGGCCTTGACCTGTTCGTGCAATTGCCAGACGGCGGTGCCCGAGCCGATGTTCTTGCCGTTGAGCTTGCCGTTGAGCATCGGCCCGCCGGTCACGACGATGGTCGGCAGGTCCACGCTGGCCGCGCCCATCAGCAGGGCAGGGGTGGTCTTGTCGCAGCCGACCAGCAGCACGACGGCATCCATCGGATTGCCGCGGATCGATTCCTCGACGTCCATGCTGGCGAGGTTGCGCGTGAGCATGGCGGTGGGGCGCAGGTTGGACTCGCCGTTGGAGAACACCGGGAACTCCACCGGGAAGCCGCCAGCCTCCAGGATGCCGCGCTTGACGTGCTCGGCCAGCTTGCGGAAATGCGCGTTGCACGGGGTCAGTTCCGACCACGTGTTGCAGATGCCGATGATCGGTTTCCCCTCAAATTCATGGTCCGGGATGCCCTGGTTCTTCATCCAGGACCGGTACATGAACCCGTTCTTGTCCTGTGTTCCGAACCACTCGGCGGAACGCAGCTTGATCTTCTTCCTGGCCTCGGTCATTGCAGTGTTCTGTGATGTCTCCGTTGCACGATGCTAGGGAGATGGGTGATTCGGATCCAATCAAAACTTCCATGGTTTCGATGTCGAGATCGGTATCTGTTTTTGGGGTTCGGCTGTCCTTCTTCAGCTGTCCTTCTTTGTCCGTCCTTCTTCGGCCGGGGCGTTGGCCGCCATGGCGTGGGGCCCCGGCGGCAAGCGCCGAAACCCCACGCCATGCCGTCCCCCACCAGCGCCGTACTTCCACGGTTCTGCGACCGAGGACGCCGTCAGGTGGCCAGGCCGGCGTCGCCGAAACGCGGCATGCCGTCGGAGGTCCATGCCAGGCGTTTGACGAAGGTGTGGCGGTCGGGGTTCCAGAGCGGATCGCCGACGATCTCGGTGTAGGTGCGGGCGTGATAGACGAGCAGGACCGTCTCGCCGTCCTCGTCCAGCGCGAAGCTGTTGTGCCCGGGGCCAAAGACCGGCTGCGTCGCGCTGGTCGTCAGTACCGGCCGGCGCGACTTGGTCCAGCTCGCCGGGTCCATCGGATCGGACGATTCGTCCATCCACAGCAGACCCATCGCGTAGTTCTCGTCCGTGGCGCTGGCCGAGTAGCTGATGAAGACCTTGCCATGGCGTTTCAGCACCGAGGGCCCCTCGTTGACCAGGAAGCCGCGGCACTCCCAGTCGAACTCCGGACGACTGAGCATCACCGGCGCGCCGGCGAGCTGCCAGGGCGTGCGCATCGGCGCGATGTACAGGTTGGAATTGCCGGGGACGGCGGGGTCCTTCTGAGCCCACAGGTAGTACAGCCGTCCCCGGTGCTCGAACGTCGTCGCGTCCAGGCAGAAGGTATCCATCCCGCTGTCGACCTGGCCGAGGAATTCCCAGGTGCCGGCCATCGGGTCCGCCGAGGTGGTCCGCAGCGCATACATGCGGTGCTGGAACAGGCCGTCGACGATCTCCCGGCTCGGCGCCGCCGCGAAGTACACGTACCAGGCGCCTTGCCGGAAGTGCAGCTCCGGCGCCCAGATCAGCGCCGACCACGGCCCGGTGTCCGGCTTGCGCCAGATCACGCGGGGCTCGGCCTGGGACAGGTCGCCCCAGCGGTCGGCGGCGCGCAGCTCGATGTGGTCGTAGGCCGGCACCGAGGCGGTGAAGAAATAGCGCGCCCGGCCCGCGTCGTCGACGTGACGGGTGAGGTGGGGATCCGCCCGCTGGAGGATCAGCGGGGTCAGGACTTGCGCCGCGGGCGCGTCGGTGGTGCCGGTCATCGGTACGGGGGGAGCTGCGAGGTCGTCGGCGGGCGGGATCAGAGCTTCCAGCGCAGGCCCAGGGCCACCGTGCGGTCGTAGTAGCGCACGTCACGCACCAGCGACGGGTCCTTGTCGAAGTAGTCGTGATAGGCCTGGTTCAGCAGGTTGGTCACGTCCAGGGACACCGTCATCTGCCGGGTCACGTCGTAGCCCAGCGACAGGTCCAGCGTCTTGAGCGGCGCCACCCACAGCGCGTGCTGCGTGCTGCGGTACGGGAACTCGGCCAGGAACTTGTCGCGCCAGTTGTAGGCCAGGCGGGCGTAGATGCCGTTGCGCTCGTACATGCCCACCAGGTTGTAGGCCTTCTTCGACTGGCCGAGGAAGGGGCCGTCGGTACCGTCCGGCTGGGTCTGCTTGCCGGTCATGAAGGTGAAGTTGGCCTCCATGCCGAAGCCGCCCAGCCAGCCCGGCAGGAAGTCGTAGAACTGGCGGTAGCTCAGCTCGTAGCCGTGCAGGTTGGCGCGGGTGACGTTGACCGGCTGCGTCACGTTGTACGGGACGCCGTTGATCGTGGTCTGCGTCGTCTGCGTCATGACGCGGTTCTTGAACTTGTGCTCGAACACCGTGCCGGTGACCGAGCCGGTCTTGGCGAAGTAGTACTCGAGCGCGACGTCGGTGTTGTTCGACTCGGTCGGCTTCAGGTCGGGATTGCCGCCCGACAGCGTGCCGAAGGTGGTGCCGCCGCCGGGCGGCGAGTTGGTCTGCCCGGGGTTGTAGTCGACGAAGTTGGGACGCTCGATCGTCTTGCCCCAGACCAGCCGGCTGACCAGGCGCGGGGTCAGGTCGGCGCGCAACGACAGGGTCGGCAGCGCGTCGGTGCGCGACGTGTCGACCAGCACCGGGGTGATCACGTTGGACGAGACGTCCCGGGAATTGCCGCGCAGCGTCTGCTCGGTGCGGACCAGGCGCACGCCGGCCACGCCGGAGACGGGCACGCCCCACGCGTCGAAGCCGAACTTGGCGCGGCCATACACGGCGCTGGTCTTCTCGGTGTCGTCGAACAGCGTCATCGGGTCGTAGGGCGTCAGCGTCGTGCTGCCGGTCAGCATCTGGCGGAACGCGTCGCCGTTGTCGAGCAGCCAGTCGCGGGACGCGAAGACGTAGCGCTTCACGCCGAAGTCGCCGTAGGTCTTGGGCGACACCTCGTAGACGCCGGGGAAGTTGGTCAGCGTCTGGCCCACCGCCGAGAACGAGGTCGTCCACGGCATGTTGGTGTTGATCGACATCGCATCGCGCTTGGCCAGGCGCACGCCGGTGCTGAGCTCCTTCAGGAAGCCGTCCCCCATGTCGTAGTCGGCATCGGCGCGCCAGTCGGTGGAGCGGCCCTCGCGACGGCCGCGCACGTCGACGCCGCCGTTGACGTGGAAGTTCGCGGCGTCGGTCAGGTCCAGGCCGGGATAGTCGATGTAGCCACCGCCGCCGCGCACCATCGCGACGGTGCTGGTGGGGTTGTAGCCGGTGTCCAGGATGCGGTTGACCCAGTCGATCTCGCTGCGGGTGCGGGCCAGCTCGGTGCTGACCTTCAGCCGATCGGTGATGCGCCAGTTGCCGCCCAGGGCCAGCTGGTTGTTGCCGACCTCGTCGTGCTTGGCCTGCGTCGAGGTGAACCCCCAACCCGGATAGTTGGTGTTGGTGGCGGTGTCGAGGTTGTCGGTGCCCGGCTTGGTCGTGATCACGGTGCCGGGCGCCGGGCGCCAGGCGCCGTCGTTGAACATGCCGATGCCGCCCACCAGGAACGACAGCTGATAGCGGTGGTCGATGCGGGTGCCAAAGCCTTCGAGGTAGATCTCGGCATCCTTGTTCGGCTTCCATTGCAGGGCGAAGTTGCCGGCGACGCGCTTGCGGTCGCCGAGGGCGAAGACGCGGCCCATCGAGTCGGTGCCCAGCACCGGGTTCGTGCGTCCCGGCACGACGATCTGCTCGGGATTGCCGACGAAGCCGGTTTCATCGTGGTACTGGCCGCGCTGGTAGGACAGGCCGATCAGCGCGCCCATCTCGCCCAGGTCCGTCTTCCAGCGGTTGGACGCCATGCCGGAGATGTCCGGGTTGTTCGTCTTGGCCTTGTCGCGGCGTTCGCCGCGGGCGGACACGACCAGTTGCGCGTCCTTGAAGTCCAGCGGGCGGTTGGTGCGCACGTCGATGACGCCGGCGGTGCCGCCTTCGGGCAGCGAGGCTTCCTGCGTCTTGTAGACGTCGATGCGCTTGAGCATGGTCGCCGGCACGTCGGACAGGTACAGGCTGCGGCCCGAGTCCGAGAAGAACTCGCGGCCGTTGAGCAGCGTGACCACGCCGCCCAGGCCCCGGACGATCACGCCGCTGGCCTCGCCGTTGTTGCGCTGGATCTGCACGCCGGTGACGCGGCCCAGGATCTCGGCCACGTTCTTGTCGGGGAACTTGCCGATGTCCTCGGCGACGATCGAGTCGACCACCTGGTCGCTGTTCTGCTTGATCGTCTGGGCCGACTCGGCCGAGCGGCGCATGCCGGTGACGACCACCGTCTCGAGCTGGTTGTCGTCCGCCTTCTTCTTCTCTTCAGGCGCCTGCTGGGCGTGGGCGCCCGCGATGAGGCCCAGAACGGTGGCGGCAGCCGCGGTGCCGCGCAACGCGAAAGGAATCTTGCTCATGTTGTCTCCGTCGTTTTTATGGCTGGTCGCACCGGCAGGGTCCCGGACGACGCCCACAAGCCCCTCAGGGTCCTTTGTCGAGCGGAGCTGATGCTAGGAAAGCGTGCGATTCAGAGCCAATCACATTTTCCAGTTGCGCAATGCCAAATTCGGCATCAGGGCAGGCCCGGATTACCGGGCGGGCGGATTCACGAACCGGTCGACCTCGCGCGCCAGGACAGCACCGCGCAGCCTCCCCACCCAGGCCATGACAGCGGCGCGGCGCTCGGGATGGTCCGCCGCGCCGAGCTCGTCCATGACGGCGTCGGCGAGCGTCGCATGGCGGCAGTCGCCGTCGATCAGGCAGGGCGCCCAGACGAGTTCGTTGCTGTCGTCGCAAGGCAGGCCGAGCGAGCAGGCCAGCAGCACCGCCGCGGCCTCCATCTCGCGGCGTTCGGTCTCGTCCCCGTGGCGCCGACCGTCGAAGACGTACGCCTCGCCGTCACGCTGCAGCAGGCCCGGACCGAGCGCCGCCAGCATCAGCGGATCGGGGCGGTCGAGGATGGCCGCCATCCGGTCACGCGCCTCGGCGCTGCCCGGTTGCACCTGCCGGTCCCTCAGCGCGATGAGCGGATCGATCGATCCCGGCGGGACGTTCATCGCCTCCTGGATCTCTTCGGGCTGCAGTTGCGCGCACGCGGCGGCGAGCTGGTCGCGCTGGCGCGCGGCCCGTTGCGCCCGCGGATTGTTCAGGTCGAGCGACACCGGCTCAGCCACCTGCGCCCGCACCGCCATCAGCTCGAGCGTCGCGCAGGGCTGGACCAGCGCCCGCGCGTACAGCCAGCCGCCGTCGGCGCGGTGGCGCAGCGCGGTGAGGACGCTGGCCCGCAACTCGCCGGGCGGCGCGTGCAGCAAGGCCGGGAGATCCGGCCTGTCGGCGTCCGGCATCGCGGCGGCCGCCTCGGCGACCCTCACCGTGCCCGGCGCACGGGCGGACCGGCCCACGTCGAGGGGCGGCATCGGCGCCTGATGCGCGACGGCCAGAACGACCGGCTCACGGCCTTCGTCCACCAGGCAGCCCGCGACGAAGCCCGTCAGCGCGCCGCCCAGCACGGCCCCGAGCGTGAGCCGCGCGGGGTTCACCAGACCGCCTGCGGCCAGCCGTCGCTGCCCCAGGTCACGTTGTTGATGAACAGCACCGGCGCGCCGTTGTTCTGCGCGTCGTAGGCGTGCCAGGCGATCACCGAGCCGTCCGCGAGCAGCGACTGTCCGCCCGGTCCCTTGAAGCGCGAGCCGCTGGACGCCAGCACCGTGCCGCCGCCCGACATCATCGCCACGCCGGCCTTGTCGACATAGGGACCGGTGATGGCGCTCGATCGCCCGACGACGATGCGGTAGGTGCTGTTGGCGCCCTGGCAGCAGGCGTTCTTGGACGCGAACAGGTAGTACCAGGTCGTGCCGTTGGTCGCGTGCGAGATGACGAAGCCGTTCTCGATGCCGTTGACGGTGTCGCGCGCGATGTTGGTCGGATTGCCCGACGGCTTCAGCGTGGTGCTGCTGACCGGCCGGATGAAGATGCCGTTCCAGAACGAGCCGTAGACCAGGTAGGGGCTGCCGCCGACGGTCTTCGCGAGGGCGGGGTCGATGGCGTTGAAGGTGTCGCCGGCCTGCGAGCTGACGACCGCGCCCTGGTCCACCCATTTCCCGGCGGCGATGCCGCCTGCGGAGGTGGTCAGCCCGATCGCCGATTTCTGCGAGCCGAAGCTCGACACCGCGTAATAGCAGTAGCCCAGCGAGCCCCATTCGCCGCACCCCGGCGCCCAGACCTGGGCGGTCTTGTTGGCGGGGATGTAGGACTTCCACCAGGACAGGCCGCCGCTGAAGATCGGCTGGCCCTGCGTCCAGGCGTGGCCGTCGCTGGAGAACTTGACGCCGATGCCGCCGTTGTCGGTGGTCTCGAAGATCCACCACGTGGCGCTGGTCTTGTAGATGTCGGGATCGTGCGTGCCGAGCGAGCCGCTGAGCGTCCAGGGCGCGGCCAGGGCCGCGCTCGTCGCCACCATCGACAGGGCGGCCAGCGGCAGGGCGAGCGCGGCGCGGGTGGAGTGAAGCCAGCGTGCCGCCATCGCCAGGCGCGGGAATGCGAGGGTCATGTCTTGTCTCCGGTCCGTATGTATTGGTTCTCATGGCCGCGCGGTCGCGCGGGAGCACGCAGGCGCTCTGCGTGCCCGCTGGCGATGCTAGGAAACGGGCCAGGCAGGGACCAATGAATTCGGTGCCGGCGGCGATACCGCTTCGGGCATCGCGGGCATCGGGTGGCGACGGCGGAAGACGCGGAGAAAGCGGATCCGGACTCGCCGGATCCGGCCGCGTCATTTCGCCGCGTCGACGATCGCGCTGATCACGCCGGGATAGACCTGGCCGCCGGTCGCGCGATCGAACAGCCCGGTGCTGTGGTTGGACGCCGCGGCCCCGGCGTCCCAGTAGACCGGCACGGCGCCGTGCGTCCATGCCGAACGCGCGACGTAGCGGTCCCACGCCGTGCGATACGTCTCCGCACCGGGGAACTCGGTCCGGCGGATCGCGCCGAACTCGCCCAGGATCACCGGGATGCCCTGGTCCACGAAGCGCGTCTTCATCTTCTGGAACTGCCCGTCGACGTAGGCCTCGTTGGCCCAGGTCTCCGTGTTGGCGGCGCTGGTCGCCCCCGCACCCCATTGCCAGATGCTGCTGCCTTCATTGAGCGTGAAGTTGTACGGGTCGTAGAAGTGCACTTCCATCATCAGCCGGCGCGCCACCGAGTCGCTCGGCACCGTCGCGAAATTGACGGTGTGATCGATGTTGGTGTTGAAGCCCTGGACCACCAGGTGCCGCGCCAGGTTGCCGCCGCCGGTCGCGCGCACCGCGTTGACGAAGGTCTGGTTGAAGCTGTTCTGCACCGTGTAGTACTCGACCGTCGGCGTGCCGTAGTCGCCCGTCACCATGACCTCGTTGGTGCCCGCGAACAGCAGCGTGTCGTCGTAGCCCTTGAAGGTGTTGGCGATCTGGGTCCAGAACTTCGTGATGCGCGCGTTGACCGTCGCCTGCTGCGCATAGGTCGGCTGCATCCAGCCGCCGTCCCAGTGGATGTTGATCATCGTATACAGGCCGGCGTTGTGCGCGTCATCCACCACCTGCTTCACCCGCGCCATCCAGGTCGCGCCGATGTTGTCGTTGGCGTCCGCGTACTGCTTCCACGACACGGGGATGCGCACCGTCTTGAAGCCCGCCGCCTTCACCGCGTTGAACATGGCCTGCGTCACCGCCGGGTTGCCCCAGGCGGTCTCGCCGCCGATGGCCTCGAGCGAGTTGCCCAGGTTCCAGCCCGCGCCCATCAGCTTGGACAGCTGCAGGCTGGTCAGGTCGCGCATGCCGGGCACGGTGATCGCGAAGCTCTGCGTGGTCTTGGCGCCGCAGGCGTTGGTGTAGGTCGCCACCGCCGCGCAACTGGCCTTGGCGGTCAGGCCGAGCTCCCGGCTGCCGGACGATGCGCCGCAGCCGGACCAGCTCCACGCGCCGCCGCTGGTCGGTTGCGGACCCAGGGTGACCGTCCCGCCGGCGGCGACGGTGGCCGCCGCGCCCTGCGTCCAGGCGCCGCTGCCGACCTTGACATAGGGCTTGATCGCCGTCGGCGTGCAGCTCTGCGCCGCCGCCTCCAGGCCGGTGATCAGGCCGAGAGCCGCGGTGAGCAGCGCGATCAGGGAAGCTCGTGTCGTCATCGTGTCTCCGTCTTGTGGGTGAATGGATGGCGTACCGCTCACACGGTGCCGCGCTGCGCCTCCAGGCGCTGCCGGATCTCCTCCATGCCGCGCTCGGTCAGCTCGAACCGCAACACCGCCACCAGCGCCATCAGCAGCCCGGCCACGGGGATGCCGGACAGCAGGAGGCGGATCATGAAGATCGCGTGCTCGCTCTGCACCGGCACCTTCGAATCGAAGCCGGTGAACTGCAGGATCCAGCCCGAGGCGCCGACGCCCAGCGCGATGCCGACCTTCGAGATCCAGGACTGGCAGGCCGCGAAGGAGCCCTCGCGGCGCTGGCCGGTCTGGAGTTCGTCGTAGTCGATGACGTCGGCGACCGCGGAGCCGTAGATCGTCCAGAAGCCGGCCCCGGTGAAGGCGACGAATCCGCAGGCCAGCAGCTGCAGCGCGGGGCGTTCCGGGTCGTAGAGCCACCAGTCCCCGATGAACGCGCAGATCGCCAGCGACAGCACCAGCGCCAGCGCCGCCCGCTTGCCGTGCCGCCGTGCGACGAGGTTGAAGAACGGGATGCCCAGGAAGCCGAACGCCATGCCGGACAGGCCCATCGCGGTGTTCCATTGGGTGGCCAGCGTCACGTCGCCCTTGCAGACGTAGTACACCGTCGCGTAGTACCCGAGCGCCGCGACCATCGCGGTGCCGATGCCGTACGCCAGCATCATCCCGAGCAGATGCCGGAACGGCCGGCAGCGCAGGGTGCGCCACAGTGTGTCGGCGAAGGGGATGTGGGTCTGCGAATGCGCGACCAGCTTCTCGTAGTAGCGCTCGCGCACGGTCATGAACATCACGACCGACACCGCCACCATCACCGCCCCCAGCAGCGCGCAATAGGTCTGCGCGCCGCGCAGGATGTCGGGCTTGCCGTCCGCGCCGTGGAACCACGCGAGCGTGGTGAACTGCGCGGCGAAGAACATCGCCAGCTCCGGCACCTTCTGGATCGCGTTCTTGATCGACATCACGTTGGTGCGCTCGTGATAGTCGGGCGTCATCTCCGAGCCCAGGCTGAGCCACGGCATGTTGAAGCAGCTCATGACCGGCACGTAGATCACCGTCGAGAGCACCATGAACATGAAGTACTGCATGTCCGTCCAGCCGCGCCCCACCGCGAACATCAGCGGCAGACCGATGCCGGCCAGGACGCCGCCGATCAGGATGAAGGGCCGGCGCCGCCCGTAGCGGGTGCGCGTGTTGTCGGAGATCCAGCCGAAGATCGCGTCCGAGGCGGCGTCGACGATGATCTTGATCATCTGCGCCGTCGAGATCAGCCCCGGCGCGACGCCCAGGAAGACGTTGAAGACGTGGAAGGCCAGGGACGCGTAGAGCCAGTGCCCCCACAGGTCGATCATCGAGCCCAGCCCGTAGCCGAGCTTCTGCGGCATCGGGACGCGGTCGTGCGGGCGCATCGCGTGAGGCATCGGCGCGGCGCCGTCGGCGGCGGACGTGGAGTTCAGGCTGTTGGCACTCATGGGGCGCGGGCTCAGAGGATCTGCCGTTCCTGGATGATCCGCGCGTAGTAGCGCGCGGACAGCTTGGGCGTGCGCGCCAAGGTGTCGTAGTCGCAGTGCACGAGGCCGAAGCGGCGCTGGTAGCCGTCCTCCCATTCGAAGTTGTCGATGAACGACCAGAGGAAATAACCGTCCACCGGCACGCCGTCGCCGATCGCGCGATGCAGTTCGCGCAGGTGGCCGCGCAGGAAGTCGCGCCGGTGCAGGTCGTGGCACTCGCCGCCGACGAGCGGCTCGTCGTCGTAGCCGCAGCCGTTCTCGGTGATGTAGATCGAGCGGTGGCCGTAGAGCTCCGCCGCCATGCGGGGCGCCCAGTACATCGACTGCGGCACCAGGTGCAGCCACGGCGGATCGGCGCGCGGGTAGTTCTTCGGCAGCGCGAGCTGTTCGTAGCCGGCAGCGTTGCTGGCGGCACGGACATAGTGCCCGGTGTAGATGTTCAGCCCGAGGAAATCGGTCGGCTGGCTGATCAGCGCGAAGTCGCCCGGCAGCACGGTCGGGGCGGCGTCGCCGACGCGCGCGAGGTAGGACTCGGGGTAATGGCCCGCGTGGATCGCGCCGAGGATGTGGGCGTTGCGGTCGCGGAACCACGCGGTCGCGGCGGCGATGTCCTCGGGGGTCTCGCTGACGGGCACGCTGACGTCGCAGTTGTCGGTCAGGCCGACCTTCGCCCCCGGTCCGCCGTGCAGGCGCACCGCGCGCACCGCATGGCCGTGGGCGACGATCGCGTGGTGATAGGTCTGGTTGACCACCGCCTCCGGCTCGCGGCGGCCCGGCGCCTTGGTGCCGTAGCCGTAGGCCAGCATCGTGAAGCAGCGGATCTCGTTGAGCGTGATCCAGTGCGTCACCTCGCTCGCGAAGGCCTTCACGACGACCTCCGCATAACGCGCGAAGGCGTCGACGGTCTCGCGCGAGGTCCAGCCGCCGCGCGTCTCCAGCGCCATCGGCAGGTCCCAGTGGAACAGCGTGACCCACGGCGTGATGCCGTGCCGGCGCATGCTGGCGAACAGCCGATGGTAGAAGCGCAGTCCTTCCTCGTTCACCGCGCCGGTGCCGTCGGGAATGATCCGCGGCCAGGCGATCGACATCCGGTAGTCCTTGACGCCGAGCGAGGCCATCAGCGCGAAGTCCTCGTCGAAGCGGTGGTAGTGGTCGACGGCCACGTCCAGCGTGTCGCCGCCGTGGACCGCGCCGGGCTGGCGGCTGAAGCGGTCCCAATTGGACTCGCCCTTGCCGCCCTCGAAGGCCGCGCCCTCGATCTGCGGCGCGGAGGCGGACACGCCGAACACGAAGGTGTCGGGGAAGGGCGACGCGTAGCCGAAGGCGGGCAGCGGCGACAGGACGGACGACACGGCGGGCGACACGGAGGGGGAGGGGTCAGGCGTGGAGGTCAAGGGACTGCTCGTGGTGTGAGGGTCGGAGGGGGTAAGCGCGACGCGGTGCGGGCCGGCTCAGCGGGCGGTCTTCAGCAGACGCGTCAGCGTCGGCTCGATGGCCTGCGCCAGTTGCCGGTAGCCGCGCTCGCTGAGGTGCAGGAAGTCGGGCATCACGTCCGGGGAGAGCGTGCCGTCGGCGTTCGTCAGCGAGGCGCCGACGTCGAGGAAATGGATCACCTGCCCGTCGGCGAAGTCCCGGATGATGGCGTTGACCTGGTTGTTGATCGCGCGTGCGCGGCCGTCGGGCCTGGCATCGCGCGGGAAGATCGCCAGCAGCAGGATCCGGGTCGAGGGCTGCCGCATGCGGATCTCGGTGATCAGGCGGCGCACGCCGGCGGCGGTCACGGCGGGCACGTCCTGGCGGTCGCCGGTGTTGTTGGTGCCGATCATCAGCACGGTGACCTTCGGCGCGATGCCGTCGATCTCGCCATGTTGAAGACGCCACAGCACGTTCTCGGTGTGGTCGCCGCCGAAGCCCAGGTTCAGCGCGTCGTAGCGGGCGAAGTACTCGGCCCAGGCCGCCTTGCCGGCGTCCTCCCATCCCTGCGTGATCGAGTCGCCGATGAAGACGACCTCCGGGCTCCTGCCGCTCTCGCGCAGCGCGCGGACCGCGGCCAGCTTCTGCTCATGACGCGGCATCCACCACTCCAGCGCCCAGGCCTGCATCAGCGGCGACGGGGTCAGCGACTCGGTGCGGTAGTCCGCGCAGACCGCGTTGGCCTGTCCGCGCCGCACGAAACGGACGTTGGCGATCGACAGCTCGCCGCTGCCGCTGGCTTCGACGGAGAAAGGCTGCCGCACCCGGCTGAAGTCGTCGCCGTCGCGATGGAAACACGACAGCGAGAACGACAGCCGCTGCCAGCCCTTGCCCTCCAGCGCGCGCCCGGGCATCAGGTAGTTGACCTTGCGTTCGCACCCGTCGCCGCAGGCCAGCTTGAAGCCGAGACCGGCCTGGGACAGCGCCTTGACGTTGATGTCGAACTCCAGCGTGCCGTGCGCCAGATAGGGGCGCAGATCGACGGGCGGACCGCCGTCGATGCGCAGGTTGGCGAACCACGCTTCCTGCCA
Source organism: Mitsuaria sp. MSU3D (assembly GCF_056867975.1). Lineage (NCBI taxonomy): Bacteria > Pseudomonadati > Pseudomonadota > Betaproteobacteria > Burkholderiales > Sphaerotilaceae > Roseateles > Mitsuaria sp. MSU3D. Next base: position 1,744,822 of record NZ_CP200314.1, read on the forward strand.
CGTCATCGTGACGGCGTCGCGCGCGCCGTCCTTGGCACTGCGGCGGGCCGAGACCCGGCTCGCCTCGACCTGGGGCTTGGCGGGCTTGGGGACCTCGGCGCGATCGCCGGTCAGCGGCGCGCTGAGCTCGAAGTCGGCGATCGTCCACTGATGGCCCGGCAGCGGCTGGTCGACGAAGACACGCAACTCGTCGACCGCGCCGGCCGGGGGCGCGTCGGCGGCGAGCGCGGCCGGCACGACGCCGGACAAGGTCGCGGTGGAGAGGAGGGCGGCGGTCATGGTGAACTTGGACATGGGCGGGACTGTGGGAAGAGCGGGTTCATCGGATCGGGCGGAGCTCGCCGTCGAGGCGGCGGGTGTCTCCGGGCTTGAGCACGACCGTCGCGCGTCGGTCTCCGGTGCGCACGACGACGCGGCGCGCGGCCGCGAAGCCGTCGCGGGCGGCGCGCAGCGTCACCGCCGTCACGCGGCCGACGGACCACGCAAGATCGACCTCGACGCCGCCGCGGGCGCGCAGTCCGGTCGCGCGGCCGTCGGGCCAGGCCGAGGGCAGGGCGGGCAGCAACTGGAGCTCGCCGTCCTGCGACTGCAGCAGCATCTCGAGCACCGCGGCCGTGTAGCCGAAGTTGCCGTCGATCTGGAACGGCGGATGCGCGTCCAGCAGATTGGGATAGGTGCCGCCGGCGTTGTTGGATTCGGTGCCGGGACCGGCCTGCAAGGCGGCGCGGGCGCCGGGTGTCGCGAGCAGGCCGCGCAGCATGCGGTAGGCCTGATCGCCGTCGCCGAGCCGTGCCCGGAACGCCATCTTCCAGGCCATCGACCAGCCGGTTCCCGCGTCGCCGCGGGCCTCCAGCGTGCGGCGCGCGGCGGCCGCCCAGGCCGGCGTGCGCGCGGGCGAGATCTGCCGGCCCGGGAAGAGCGCGAACAGGTGCGACACGTGGCGGTGCGTGTCGCCCGGCGTGTCGAGCACCGGATCGCGCTTCTCGTCCAGCCATTCGAGCAACTGGCCCCAGCTGCCCACCTGCGGACCCGCGAGCCGGTCCCGCAGCGCGGCCACGTGACCGCGCCAGGCCCGCTCGCCGCCGAGCGCGTCGGCCGCGGCGACGGCGTTGTTGAACAGGTCCCACAGGATCTGCTGGTCGTAGCTGACGCCGTCCTCGACCGGACCGTGCTCCGGCGACCAGCCCATCGGCGCGACCAGCCGGCCGTCGGGCAGCGCCACCAACTGGTCTTCCCAGAACGCGACGACCTCCTTCATCAGCGGCAGCGTGACCTCGCGCAGGAAGCGCGGGTCGCCGCCGAAGGCATAGTGCTCCCAGAAGTGCTGCAGGTACCAGGCGTTGCCGGTCTTGTTCCAGAGGTAGCCCATGCCGCCGAACGGATTCGACTCCGTGCGCACGGTCCAGCCACGGACCGGTCGGCCCTGCGCGGTCAGGAAACGCGCTTCGGGCGGGCGGACCTCGCCGGCATGCGCGCCGATGGGAATCGGCTCGCGGGAGACGACGGCGCCGGTCGCGGTCGTGCCGCCTGATGTCGATGTCGATGTCGATGTCGATGCTGAAGCTGAAGCTCGCGCCGCGACCTCGGCGACCGCCCGCCGGTACATCGGGATCTGGCGTCGCACGAAGTCGAGGAAGGGGCGCGCCATCTCCGCCAGGTTGGCCGTCTCCGCCGGCCAGTAGTTCATCTGGACGTTGATGTTGGTGTGGTAGTCCGAATTCCAGGGCGGCGTGAGACTGTCGTTCCACAGGCCCTGCAGATTGGCGGGCAGCGAGTCGCGCGAGCTGGCGATCAGCAGGTAGCGGCCGTACTGCGCGTGCAGCGCCTCGAGCTCCGGATCGCGGCCCTCGGTGGTGTAGCGGCGCAGGCGCTCGCCGGTCGGCAGCGCGCGGCGCTCGTCGTCGCTGCGGCCGAGGTTCAACGCCAGCCGGGCGAAGAAGCGGCGGTGGTCCGCGATGTGCCGCTCGAGCAGCGTGGCCCACGGCTGCTCGACGGCCGCGTCGAGCTGCGCGACGACGCGCGGCAGCGGATCGATGCCGCTGTCGAACGCCTTCGAGGCGTCGGGCAGGTAGCTGGTGCCGGCGGCCAGCACGATCGTCAGGGCGTCGCAATCGTTGAAGACGAGCCGGTCGCCCTCGACACGCACCGTGCCGCCTTCCGCGGCGAGGCGCACCTGCGCGGCGTAGCGCATGCGGTTGGCGGTGGGCGGCTGGTCGCCGGGCCGGCCGTCGGGGCCGGGCGGCGCATACCCGGCGAGCGAGCCCGTCGTCGTCAGCCGCGTGCCATGGGCGCCGTCCACGATCAGGCGCGCGCCGTGGCGGTCGGTCAGCGCGAGGCTGCCGCTGTACTGGCCGCCGCGATCGGCGCTCAGGCGCAGCACGATCGCCTGCGCGGGATGGCTCGCGAACGTCTCGCGGGTGAAGCGCACGTCGCCCCGCGTGTAGCTGACGCGATGGACGGCGTTGCCGATGTCGAGTTCGCGTCGATAGTCCTGGACGCCGCTGTCGTGCCCGGGCAGCGACAGGATCAGGTCGCCGAAGGGCTGGTAGGCGCCCATCGATCGGCTGTCACCGGTCCACAGCGTGTTCTCGTTGAACTGGATCCGGTCGCGCGCGAGGCCGCCGAAGAGCATCGCGCCGAGTCGTCCATTGCCGATGGGCAAGGCCTGGCGCTCCCAGCCGTCCGGCGTGTCGGGCGCGGGCGAACGTTCGAACAGGCGCAGGTCGGCCGGCGCCGCGGCCGCAGTCTCGGTCGCCGTCGATGCCGATGCCATCGGTGCGATGACGGCACCGATCACGGTCACGGCCGCGATCAGCAACCGCGCGGAGACGCGGCCTGCGAAGGAGGCGGCGCGCCGTTCGCTCACGCCGAGGCCCTCGGCTTGCCGACGACCACGCCGCGTCCATGGGGCGCCAGGAACACGGTGCCGTGCTCCAGCGGATCGGCGGCCATCGAGAGCAGGCGTCCGTAGCGGTGCAGGTCGTCGCCGATGCGGACAAAGCTCCGGCCCTCATCGTCGCTGCGGAACAGGCCCTCGAGCGGCGAGGCGCCGCCCACCGACACCCGTCCCCAGACGTAGATCGCGTGGTACGCCGCGCCCGCCGCGCTCTTGCCCAGCGCCATCATCCAGGCCTCGGCGACCGGCTTGATCGTCTGCATCGGTTGATCGACGGCGGGCAGATGGAAGAGGCCGTTGGGCAGCGCGAACCACAGGTCGCGGCCGCGGCCCGGCGCGCACACCAGCTGCGCGTCCTGCCAGTCGCCGACCTTCGGCAGCCCGTCGACCGCGGGCTGGAAACGCTGGCCGCCGTCGGTGCTCATCAGCACGCGGCCCTGCGCGCGGTCGAGCACGTAGAACACGCCTTCGACCGCGCGGTCCGCGATCGGTGCGAGCAGCGGGCTGCGATCGTCGGGCCATCCCTCGCTGCGCGACCAGCTGCGTCCCTTGTCCCTGGACCACATCGCCGGCTGCCGTTCCGGCGCCCACACGAGGAAGCCGCCCTTGGCGCTGACGGCGACCAGGCCCGTCGGCGCGCGATGGCCCCGCGCGTCCGCCGCCTGCCTCGGCGACGGTCCGAACGGGCGCCAGTTCAGCCCGCCGTCGACGGACACGTAGCCGCCGGTGGGCGCGTGGTCCGAGGTGCGCGCCAGCACGCGCGGCTCGAGCTGCGCGGCGTCGATCGAGCGGTTGGTCTCGTTGCTCGGCGAGAACAGTCCCGCCGACGGGTTCTTCGCGAGGTCGTCCCAGGCCGCGCCGGACACGTCGCCCATCGCGGCGAGCAGCGTCGCGCCGCCGGACGGGCTCTTGATCTCGAGCGTCGCGGTTTCCTCGATGTTCTCGACCTCGAAACGCCACGCGACCCGGCCGGCCGGCGTGCGCGTGGCCGCGGCCAGGGTGTCGGTCATCCACACGCCGTAGCCCGTGCCGTAGATCGCGCGGCTGCCGTCGTGGGGATCGAGCTTCACGTCGGCGATCCAGTGGCCCATCGGATCCGGCCGTCGCGTCGCGCGCTTGTAGTCGGCGAGCCAGGGGCGCGACGCCACGTCGTGCGTCGAGCGCGCGCCGATCGCGGTCCAGCTCGCGCCGCCGTCCTCGCTGAGGAAGAGATCGTCGCCGTCGACCCAGCGCTCGATCGTCGAGACGATCAGACGTCCCGGCCGCGCGCGGTCGACATCGAGACCGGAGTAGCCGAAGCCTTGCAGCCCCTGGCCGGGCTTGACCGGCGTGATCTCGGTCCAGACGGCGCGACCGCCGCGCGATTCGCGCTTCCAGACGCCGCCACGCGACGCGTAGCCGGGGTTGACCGCCTGTCCCGCATCGCCGCCCGCGAAGCTCACGTAGAGCACGCCGTCAGGTCCCATCGCCGCGTGCTGCGGCGCCATCGCCGGTGTGCCGGGTTCGCGGGCGAAGCTGCGTCCGCCATCGTCCGAGACGTAGAGGCCCGGCTGGTCGTGGCTGCCCGCGTAGATCCGCGACGCCGCTTTGCCGGCCGCGCCGCTGGCCGCGTCGATCAGCACCAGCGACACATGCCGCGCCGGCAACGCCAGCGGCTGGAAGCTGCGGCCGCGGTCCGTGCTCTTGAGCAGGCCGTCCTGCGAGCTGCCGAGGTAGAGCACCTCGCCGACCCAGGGATCGACCTGCAGGCGTTCGCCGCTGCCGCGGCCGGGCGAGTTGCCGCCGATCTTGAGGCCGAGCCCGAGCGGGTGCGTCGTCCAGGTGCGGCCCCGGTCGCTGGAGGCGAGCAGCGCGCCGTCTCGCACGTCCTTGGACAGGTAGAGGCCGCAGGCCAGGTAGACGCGGTCCGGATCGTTCGGGTCGACCGCGACGCTCAGCACGCCCATCAGATCGGCGTCGGCCTTGTCGAGGTGGTCCAGCAGCGGCCACCAGCGCCGCGCCTTCGGATCGAACCGGTAGGCGCCGCCGATGTCGGTGCGGCAGTAGAGCAGTCCGGCCTCGCGCGGGTGGAAGACGAAACCGTCGACGAAGCCGCCGCCGCCGAAGGGCACGCTGCGCCAGTCGTAGGGCACGACGGACGGCACGGCGGAAGCGCCGGTGGCGGCGAGCGCGCCTGAGAAGGCGGCGGGAAAAGGCCCCGCGATGGCGCCGCCGAGCGCGGCGAGACCGGCGGTGCGGGAGATGAAGCGGCGGCGTTGCATGCGCGATGTCTCGGGGTTGTGTGTCCGGTCAGCGGCCGATCAATGGGGGCCGGTCAATAGCGGCCGAGCTTGACGCGCAGCACCGTCGGCGTCGCGGTCAGGTTGAGGCCCCAGTCGACCTGGTCGCCGTTCCAGTTGCGGGTGGTGATCCAGCGCCCGTCCGGGCCGAAGCGGCCCTCCTGCGCGTGGACCAGCATCGTGCCCAGACCCTTGAAGGCGGCGTCGGGCTCGAAACGCAGCCGCGCGCGCTGGCCGGTGACGATGAACTCGTCGTCGCCGATCTGCGCGATGGCGACGCCGCCGCCGGGTCTGGCCGCCGAGGGCGGCGCATCGTCCTTGAGCTGCGGCCAGCTGCGTTCGCCGAACTGCCATTCGCCGAAGCTGATCCGGGCCGTCCAGCCCTTCAGCGCGAGGGTCTGGGGCTGGCGGTCGTCGCCTTCGGCCACGCCGTGCGTGCGGCCTTCCAGCGCCCATTGCGCCCACTGCGAGGCCATCGGCGCGAAGCTGCCGTAGACCGCGGCGATCGGCGCCGTCATGCGCGCGTCGGTGTACGGCGACCCCAGCGGGTAGTTGCTGTAGTCCGCGTAGTCGACGCCGAAGGGCGCGATCCCGATCGCGCCGCGGCCCAGGATCGCGTAGTGGTAGCGGGCGTAGGTCTCGGCGTTGCCGATCTCCGGCACCCACAGCGCGTTGTCGCGTCGCTGGAACTGCGTGAGGACCGCCTCGACCTTGGCCGACTCCGGCATGTAGATGTCGGGGCCGACGATGTCGATCTTCGGCGCGGCCGCCTTGTAGAGGCCGAGCACGTCGTAGGTCGGCCCGCCGCTGGCGAAGTCCGACTTCCACGGCGCCATCGGCGTCAGCGGGTCGCGCAAGGCGTTGTTGACATACATCGGCAGGTCGTAGGCCCGGCGGCCGGCCTCGGCGATCTCGCCGATGTAGCGCGCGATCGCCCAGCTGTGGAAGTACTGGTCGGCGTAGTCGCCGTAGACCTCCGTCCAGGAGCCCCGGGGCTTGCGGCCCGCGCCGGCCACCGGCTTCTGCAGCCGCAGCACGTCCGCCGGCACGTCGGCGGCGAAAGCCCGGTTGGCCGCCGCGCCGTGGTCGCGCACCAGGCCGTAGGTGCCGACCTCGTTCTGCACCTGGACCAGGATCACGGTGCGCGTCGCCTCGTCCACCTGCTTGAGGTGGGTCATCAGCGCGACGAAGGCGCGCTTGTCCGCGGCCAGGGTGTCCGCGCCGAGGGGCGACAGGCAGTAGCTCGGCTTCCCCTGCGCATCGAGCATGCGAGGGAAGCGCGCATTGTTCAGCTTGACCCACGCCGGCGCGTATTGCGGGCTGGTGTTCTTCCAGCTGGCGAACCACAGCAGCACCACGCGCAGCTGACGCTCGCGGGCTTGCGCCAGCAGCGTGTCGACGAAGGAGAAGTCGAAGCGGCCCTCGGTCGGCTCGACCTGTTCCCAGGCCACCGGCACGACGACGGTGTTGGCCTTGGCGTCGGCGACCGCGGGCCACACGCGCTCGAGCGCCGGCGCCGAATTGCTGGAGTTGTGCACCTGCGCGCCGAGGATCAGGAACGGCTTGCCGTCCACGAGCAGCGCATGGCGGCCGTCGCGCTCGACCAGGCGCGGCAGCTCCGCCGCCAGCGCGCCGCCGCCGCAGACGGCCGCGAGGGCGCCGATCACGGCGGCAACCACGGCCAGCGCCAGCCCGGAGGAAGGCGCCGACGCGACGGTCGGGCGAAGGCGTGCGGTCATCGGAGACATTCCTTTCCTGCAAGGGCCCGTCCGGACGCGGGGGCGCCGCGGACGGGCGGGGAACAAGGGACCAAGGACGGGGTCGGGTCTTGCGGCGCCCGGCCTCAGAAGCTCATCCGCGCCGTCACCGTGTAGCGGCGGCCGGTGTCGAACCAGGCGCGGCCCACGGTGCCGATCTGCTGCTGCATCAGCTGCTTGTAGGTCGCGTTGGTCAGGTTCTGCGCCTCGACGCCGAAGGTCACGTGCTCGCTGAACTTGTAGTACACGCCGGCATCGAGCTGCCCGTACGAATCGGCCCACACCGGCAGCCCCCAGGCCACGTTGGTCTGGCCCTGGGTCGGGCTGGCCGGGTTGGTGTCCAGCCCGTCGCCGCCTTGCGTACCGTTGACGTTGACCGCCTGCAGGTACTTCGAACGCCAGCTGTAGGCCAGCCGCGCCGAGATGTCGCCGCGGTCGTACAGCAGGGCCAGGTTGTAGGCGTTCTTGGACAGGTTCTGCAGCGGCAGGTTGCCGAAGGTCCGGCCGTCCGTGTCGCAGCCGTTCAGGTTGAGGTTCAGGTTGCCCGCGGAGTTGCCGCCCGAGCAGTAGGCCTGCGACACCGGGTCGTAGAGCTTGGTCTTGCTGTCGACGAAGGTGTAGTTGGCCTGGATGCCGAAGCCCGACAGCCAGCCGGGCAGCTTGTCGAAATAGGTCTGGAACGCGACCTCGAAACCGGAGGCGCGGCCCTTGGCGCCGTTGATCGGGCCGGTGGTGATGAAGTTCTGCAGCTGGCCCGAGGCGTCGGGGATCTGCTTGACGAAGGTCTGGTTGAGGATGATGTCGCGCAGCTGCTTGTGGAAGGCGCCGAAGGTCAGCGAGCCCGTGCGGTCGAAGTACCACTCGGCCGTGAGGTCGCCCTGCGTCGACTTGATCGGCTTGAGCATCGGGTTGCCCGAGGCGGTGCCGGTCTGCGTCACGTTGCTCACGACGGTCTGGCCGTTCACCGTCGTCGAGGTGAAGTCCTGCGACAGCGTCGTGTAGGCCTGCAGCTGGCTGAAGTCCGGCCGCGAGATGCCCTTGCCCAGCGCGAAGCGGAACTGCAGCTTCTCGCTGGCCTTCAGGCGCAGGTTCAGGCTGGGCAGCGCATCGGTGTAGTTGTTCTGGAAGTTGCCGGCCTCCGAGAAGTTCGGGATCACCGGCACCGGCACGCCGGTGGCGCCCGCCGGCACCTGCTTGCCGGAGAAGACGGTGTAGCCGCTGGCGCGCGACTCGGTGCGGACCACCCGCAGGCCGACATTGCCGTCGACCGGGTACTTCCAGTCGTCCATGGCGAAGCGCAGTTGCGCGAACGCGGCCTGCGTGCGCTCGCGCTGGTCGTTGGTGCCCGCCGGATCGGTGCCGAAGGAGGCCGGGGTCCACGGCGCGCAGGCCGAGGCGTCGCCGCCGTGCTGCTCGGCGCACAGGATGTCGTGGTACTTGTGCAGCGCGGCGTAGCTGTCCGGATAGCCGGACGTGGTGTTGACCGTCGGGAAGATCAGCGACGGCACCGAGGCCTTGCCGCTGAAGAAGTTGTTGAAGTTGTGGACGTAGGTGTTCTGGCTGAAGCGCGGGTCGTTCAGGAAGGCCAGGTGGTTGATGTCCCAGCCGATCTGCCACGGCTGGGTGATCGGCGACCAGTTGTAGCCCGGCACCGTGTTGGTGGTGGTGGCGTCGCGCTCGGTGAAGCGCACGCCGAAGCGCAGGTCCTGCAGGAAGCCGTCCTCGAACTTGTAGCGCGCATCGCCCTTCCACGCCTTCTCGCTGGCCTTGGACTTGTCCTTGTGCTCCATCGTGAAGGCCCAGTAGTACTGGGACGGATCGGCCAGCGCGGCCCGTTGCGCGTCGCTGAAGATCAGCTGGGGCCGGCCGCTGCGCAGGTCGACCGTCTCTTCGGGCAGCTGCACGCCGGTGGCCACCGTGGAGTCGAAGCTGTCGGTGGTGGCGCGGATGTATTGCAGGTCCGACGAGAAGGACCAGCGCTCATTGGCGCGCCAGTTCAGCTTCCAGGCCAGGTCCTGCGTTTCGGAGTTGCGGTAGGCGCTGCGCGTGTCGGCGCCGAAGTTGATGCCCGAGCCGTCGCTGTTGCGCAGCGTGCCGTACAGGAACTGGCCGTTGTCGCCGAACTCGCCGTTGCTGACCTTCAGCTTGTACGGGTCGGATTGGGCGAACAGGGCGCGCTCGTCCCATTGCATGCGGTACTTGCTGCGGAAGTAGGTGAGGTTCGTGTCCACGTCGTCCTTCTTCCACTGCAGCGCGCCGTACAGGCCTTCGCGCTTGCGGTCGAACTCCAGCGTGCGCCACTGCGATCCCTTGGGCACCCACAGCGTGGTGCCGGCGGGCTGGCCGTCGACGGCGTCCGAGCGCGGGTAGTAGGGCTCGACCTGGAAGGCGTCGGTGCGCGTGCCGCTGCGCGAGCTGGCGATGTTGATCAGCGCGCCGAACTCGCCCAGGTCCGTCTTCCAGCGGTTGCTGACCATGCCCGACAGGCTGGGCGAGGACTTCTCCTTCAGGTCCGAATACGTCGTCTGGACCGACAACGCTGTCTTGAGGCCGGAGAAATCGAAGGGCAGGGCCGTGCGCAGGTTCACGAGACCCCCGATGGCGCCTTCGATCTGCTCGGCGGAGGGGTTCTTGTAGACGTCGACCGCGGCCATCAGCTCGGGCGGCACGTCCTCGAAGTTGAGCGAGCGTCCGCCGTTGGCGGAGAAGGAATCGCGGCCGTTCATCTCGGAGCGGACGTAGGTCAGCCCGCGGACCGAGATGCCCGAGCCTTCGACCGAGAAGTGCTCCGGGTCGTTCTTGGCCATGGTGCGATCCATGGTGACGCCGACGATGCGCTGCAGCACCTCGGTGACCGACCGGTCGGGCAGCTTGCCGATGTCGTCGGCGACGATGGAGTCGACGATCTCGTCCGAGTTCTGCTTGATCTTCTGCGCCGAGCTCAGCGCGGCGCGCTTGCCGGTGACGACGACGGTCTCGATCTGGCGGGCGGAGTCCGGTTTCGCGTCGGAGGCCGCGGAGGCGGCAGGGGCGGGCGCCGTCGGCGCGGTCTGCGCGACAGCGATGCCGGCGGCCAGGCCGCCGAGGAGGACGGCCGCCTGCGCGGCGGCGAGGGACACGGGTGTCCGCTGGCAAGTGCTCATGATGTTGTCTCCAATGTTCTGGGTGGGTCCGCTCTGTCGGCGTGACCTCATGCGGGAGGGCGTACTGCTCGGGATCGGGGAGGGAAATCGGGAACGGGCCGCCTGCCCGGTCAACATCGCGGCCGGGAGGGGATCGGGGAGAAGGGCGTGTGCATCGCGACCTCTGGGGAACAGCAGGCCGACGTCAGCCGATGAAGCGGTTGACGAGGTTTTCGAGGAACTCCTGCCGCCCGGATCGCGGCGCGACATCGGTGTTGCGGGTCAGCACGCGATCGGCCAACTGATCCAGGGGGATGCGGCCGTCGAGGATCGCGCGCGCTTCGGGCGCCTCCCAGCCAGCGTAGCGCTGGGCGAGGTGGCGCGCCAGACCGCCGTCGAGGATCATCTGCTCGGCCACCAGCAGCGCGCGGGCGCAGGCGTCCATGCCGCCGATGTGGCCGTGGAAGAGGTCCTCGGCGTCGATCGACTGGCGGCGCACCTTGGCGTCGAAGTTGAAGCCGCCGACGCCCAGGCCGCCGGCCTGCAGGATGTGATAGATCGCCAGCGCCAGCTCGGGCACGTTGTTGGGGAACTGGTCGGTGTCCCAGCCCAGCTGCGGGTCGCCGCGGTTCATGTCGATGCTGCCGAGGATGCCCAGCGCCGAGGCGGTGGCGATCTCGTGTTCGAAGCTGTGGCCCGACAGCGTGGCGTGATTGGCCTCGATGTTGACCTTGACCTCCTTCTCCAGACCGTAGCGGGTCAGGAAGCCGTAGACGGTGGCGGTGTCGAAGTCGTACTGGTGCTTGGCCGGTTCGCGCGGCTTGGGTTCGAGCAGGATCGTGCCCTGGAAGCCCTTGCGGTGCTTGTACTCGACGACCATGGACAGGAAGCGGCCCATCTGGTCGAACTCGCGGCCCATGTCGGTGTTGAGCAGGGTCTCGTAGCCTTCGCGGCCGCCCCACAGCACGTAGTTCTCACCGCCCAGGCGCATGGTGGCGTCCATGGCGTCGCGCACCTGCAGCGCGGCCAGGCCGAAGATCTCCGGATCCGGATTGGTCGCGGCGCCGGCCATGAAGCGGCGATGGCTGAACAGGTTGGCGGTGCCCCACAACAGCTTCATGCCGGTGCGCTGCTGGTGCTCGCCGAGCACGTCGACCAGGCGCAGCAGGTTGTCGTGGCTTTCCTTCGGCGTGGCGCCTTCGGGCGCGACGTCGCGGTCGTGGAAGCAGTAGTACGGCGCGCCGAGTTTCTGGAAGAACTCGAAGGCGGCATCGGCCTTCTGGCGCGCGAGTTCCATCGGCGAGCCGCCCTGGAACCAGGGGCGTTCGAAGGTGCCGCCGCCGAACGGATCCAGGCCGGTCCAGCAGAAGCTGTGCCAGTAGCAGGCGGCGAAACGCAGATGCTCCGCCATGGTCTTGCCCAGGACGACGCGGTCCTTGTCGTAGTGGCGGAAGGCGAGCGCCTGATCGGTGTCGGGGCCTTGGTAGCGGATCGGGTCGATGTGCGAGAAGTAGCTGGTCATGGAGCACCTGCGGGTCGATGTGGCAAGGGCCGGCGCCAGGCCGTCGGGGCCGGGCGCGGGGCGGAGTCGGTGGATCAGGCGGGCCGCAAGGGCAGCGACGGATAGAGCGCGCGGAACACCTGGAGTCGTCCGGCGAGCTGCTCCCGGCGCGCGGGCGAGGGCGTGCAGCGCTCGATGACGGGCGGCGGGGGACAGGACTCGTCGATGCCGTCGCCGGCGGCCATGCGGCCCAGGCGCGCGGCGCCCAGTGCCCCGCCGGCATCGGCATCGGCGTGGCGGACGATCTCGACGTCGAGCACGTCCGCGATCAGTTGCGCCCAGAAGCCGCTGCGGGCGCCGCCGCCGACGATGGACAGCCGCGACACCTCGGTGCCCGCGGCGCGCAAGGCGGCCAGACCGTCGGCCAGGCCGAAGGCGACGCCCTCCAGCACCGCGTAGCCGGCATGGGCGCGACGGGTGTCGTGCGTCAGGCCATGGAAGGAGCCCGTCGCGAAGGGATCGTTGTGGGGCGTGCGTTCGCCGGCGAGGTAGGGCAGGAACAGCGGCGCCGTGGCCAGGTCCGCGGGGTCCAGCGCCTCGATCTCCTCGAGCAGCGCCGCCTCGGTCGTGCCGCAGAGCTGGCAGAACCAGCGCAGCGCGCTGGCCGCGCTCAGCATCACGCTCATCTGGTGCCAGCGCTGCGGCAGCGCATGGCAGAACGCGTGGACCGCCGAGGCGGGATTCGGCCGGAATCGATCGTTGACGACGAACAGCACGCCCGAGGTCCCCATCGACACGAAGCCCAACCCCGGCGCCGTGGCGCCGATCCCGATCGCGCTGGCGGCGTTGTCGCCCGCGCCGCCGGCGACGACGATGTCGCCCGCCACGCCCCAGGCGTCGGCAAGCTCGGCGCGCAGCAGCCCCGAGGGCGCGTTGCTCTCGACCAGCCGCGGCATGTGGGCGCGCGTCAGGCCGGTGGCGGCGAGCAGTTCATCGGACCAGTCGCGACGCGCGACGTCCAGCCACAGCGTGCCGGAGGCGTCCGACGGGTCGCTGACCTTGTCGCCGGTCAGCAGCAGGCGCAGGTAGTCCTTGGGCAGCAGGACGCTGCGGGTGCGATCGAAGATCTCCGGCTCATGCTTGCGCACCCACAGCAGCTTGGGCGCGGTGAAGCCGGGCATCGCCAGGTTGCCGGCGATCTCATGCAGGCCGGGCGCGGCGGCGCTCAGTTCGTCGCACTCGGCATGGCTGCGGCCGTCGTTCCAGAGGATGGCCGGGCGCAGCACGCGGTCCTGCGCGTCGAGCAGCACGGCCCCATGCATCTGACCGGACAACCCGATCCCGCGCAGGCGCGCGAACGCCGCGGGCGCCGTCGCGCGCAGGTGCCCGACCGCGGCGACCAGGGCGCTCGACCAGTCGGCGGGATCCTGCTCGGACCACAGCGGCTCGGGCCGAGACACGGTCAGCGGCGAGGCGGCGCGACCGACCACGGCACCCGCCGCGTCGATCAGCAGCAGCTTGAGGTCGGACGTCCCGAGGTCGATGCCCAGGAAGGTCGGGCCGGACGTCACAGCGAGGTCTCCTCGCCTTCGCTCTCCGCCGGCGTCGTGGCGCTCGCACGCGCGCCGCCGCCGGCCAGCGGCAGCTGGGGCCGGGTGACGCGATAGCGGGCCAGCGCCGCGGCGCCGGCCGCGACGGCGTCGGCGCCGAAACGGGAGGTGCGCACCGGCGTCGGCGCGAGACCGGCGGCCCCGGCGTACTCGTTGAGCGTGGTCAGCGCGGGATCGAGGAAGGCGTCACCCAACTCCACCACGCTGCCGCCGAGCACGATGCAGGCGGGGTCGTAAGCGGTGGCCAGATTCTGGAGCAGCACGCCCAGGTAGCGCCCCGCGGACTCGACCGCCTTGGCCGTCTTGCGGTCGCCGTCGATCAGGCGCCCGCGGATGTCGGGGAGCGAATGCGGGCCGGGCTCCTCGGCCTCGCCGGGACGCAGCATCGCGCGCATCCCGATCAGCGCCTCGGCGCAGCCGCGCCGGCCGCAGGAGCACAACGGGCCGTCGATCTGCAGGATCATGTGCCCGACCTCGCCGGCAAAGCCCCTGGCGCCGGTCAGCAGCCGGTCGCCGACGATCACGCCCGCGCCCACGCCCTGGTTGATCGACACATACAGCAGCGGGTCGACGGGGGCGCCGGCGTTGAATTCCATCTCGCCGAGCGCCGCGACGTCGGCCTCGTTCTGCAGGAAGAGGGGGATGCCGGACAGCGGGCCGCCGTCGAGCTTTTCCGCCAGCAACTGACCCACCGCCACGTCATGCCAGCCGAGGTTGGGCGCGAAGTGCAGCACGCCGCGTTCCTCGTCCACGCCGCCGGGCAGTCCCACGCCGATGCCGATGATCTGCTGCGACGCATCCAGCTGCGCGCGGACCTTGGCGAGCACCGTCGCCAGCACGCCGATGCAGGCCTTGGCGCTGCGGCTCGCGCCGAAACCCGAGACGGCCCGGGCGCACACCTCGCCGGTCAGCGTGGTGGCCACGACGCGCACGCCGTCGATGCCGACTTCGGCCCCGAGCAGCAGCAGGTGGTCCGGGCTGATGAACAGCGGGGTGGGGCGGCGGCCGAGATCGCCGGTGGCGACGACGCTGCTCTCCATCAGCCATCCCTCGGCGATCAGCTCGCGCACGAGGCTGGTGATCGTCGACTTCGTCAGGCCGATGTCCGTGGCGAGATCGGCGCGCGAGAGCCCGGGATGCGCGCACAGGTGGCGGACCAGGGCCATCCGGTTGATGGACTTCAACAGTTGCTGGCCACCGCTGGTGTCGGCTTGCATGCGCGTTGTCTCCTGCTTGTCTTGTTGTAGATGGTCCGCGCTCATCGCGCGTCCATGGGATTCATATTAGTTGGGGCGATGAACTAATAAATAGGAGGAAAACACCTAGGCCCCGTGAGGCCGAGCCAGGATTACTTGCGCTTGTTGTAGACGTCGATGAACACGGCCGCCAGCAGGACCAGACCCTTGATCACCTGCTGGTAGTCGATGCCCACGCCGAGGATGGACATGCCGTTGTTCATCACGCCCATCACGAACGCGCCGATGACCGCGCCCATGATCTTGCCGACGCCGCCCGAGGCCGAGGCGCCGCCGACGAAGCACGCGGCGATCACGTCCAGCTCGAAGCCCAGGCCGGCCTTGGGCGTGGCCGTGTTGAGCCGCGCGGCGAAGACCAGTCCGGCCAGTGCCGCCAGCGCGCCCATGTTCACGAAGGTCAGGAAGGCGATGCGCTGCGTGCGCACGCCCGACAGCCGCGCCGCCTTCTCGTTGCCGCCCACGGCGTAGACGCGGCGTCCCAGCGTCGTCCGCGTCGCGACGAAGTCGTAGAGCAGCGTCAGCACGACCATCACCACCATCACCGTGGGCAGCCCCTTGTAGGACGCCATCAGCCAGCTCATCGCGCCGATCGCACCCGTCAGCAGCGCCTGGCGGAACCAGAAGATGAGGCCGGGCTCGGTCTCCATGCCGTGGCTGCGCGCGGCCGCGCGGTGCCGCCAGGTGACCGTCAGCGAGACCGCCGCCAGGAACATCCCCAGGCCCAGCGTCGTGGGCCGCGGGTCCTCCTGGCCGAAGAGCTCGGGCAGGAAGCCCCCGCTCAATGCCTGGAAGCCGTCGGGGAAGGGCCCCAGCGACTGTCCCTGCAGCAGGGCCAGCGCCAGCCCCTTGAACACCAGCATGCCCGCCAGCGTCACGATGAAGGACGGAATGCCCAGGTAGGCGACGAACCAGCCCTGCGCCGCCCCGATCGCGGCGCCGGCCGCCAGGCAGGCCAGTCCCGCGGGGAAGGCCCCCCATCCGTGCTGCACCATCAGCACCGCCGCCAGTGCTCCGATGAAGCCGCACACGGAGCCCACCGACAGGTCGATGTGCCCCGCCACGATCACCAGCAGCATGCCCAGCGCCATGATGACGATGTAGCTGTTCTGCAGCACCAGGTTGGTCAGGTTCAGCGGCTCGAGCAGCGTGCCGTCGGTGAGCACCTCGAAGAGGGTCATGATCGCCAGCAGCGACAGCAGCATGCCGTAGTCGCGCAGGTGGCGCTTGAGGAAGTGGGCGATGCCGGCCGGCTGGGCCAGGGGATGGGCCGGCGGCGTCACGGCCGCCGCGATCGGTTCAGACATGAGCGCTCTCTCCGGCGCCCACGATGGCGCCCATGATCATTTCCTGGGTGGTGCCGGCGGCGGGGAACTCCGCCACCATGCGACCTTCGTTCATCACATACAGGCGGTCGCACAGGCCCAGCAGTTCCGGCATCTCCGAGGAGATCAGCAGGATCCCGCAGCCTTGCGCGGCCAGGCCGGCGATCAGGCTGTAGATCTCGAACTTGGCGCCCACGTCGATGCCGCGCGTGGGCTCGTCCAGGATCAGCAGGCGGGGCTGCGAGAACAGCCACTTGGCCAGCACCACCTTCTGCTGGTTGCCGCCCGACAGGTGCATGACGCGCTGGTCCACGCCCGCGCAGCGCGTGGCCAGTTGCCGGCGGAAGTTCTGCGCCACCTCGTGCTCGCGCGGCGCGTCCAGCACGCCGGCGCGCGAGACGCCGCGGAGATGGGCCAGCGAGGTGTTGACGGCGATGGATTCGTCCAGCAGCAGGCCGAGCGACTTGCGGTCCTCGGTCACGTACGCGAGCCCGGCGGCGATCGCCTTGGGCACCGTGGACAGGTCGACCTCGCGCCCGTCCAGGCGCGCGCGGCCGCTGATGCGCCGGCCGTAGCTGCGGCCGAAGACGCTCATCGCCAGCTCCGTGCGGCCGGCCCCCATCAGCCCGGCGATCCCGACGATCTCGCCGCGGCGCACCGTCAGGTCCACGCCCTTCACCACCTCGCGCCCCGCCTGCACCGGATGGAAGGCGCGCCAGCCCTCGAGCTCGAACAGCAGCTCCCCGATCGCGGGCGTGCGGCGCGGATAGCGGTCCGCCAGGTCGCGGCCGACCATGGCCTGGATGATCCGGGATTCGCTGAGCGGCTCGGCGGCGCAGTCCACGCTCAGGATCGAGCGTCCGTCGCGCAGCACCGTGAGGCCGTCCGCCACGCGCGTGACCTCCTTGAGCTTGTGCGAGATCAGGATGCAGGCGATGCCTTGGGCGCGGAGTTCCAGCAGCAGCGCCAGCAGCGCGTCGCTGTCGGTCTCGTTGAGGCTGGCGGTGGGCTCGTCCAGGATCAGCAGACGGACCCGCTTGGCCAGCGCCTTGGCGATCTCCACCAGCTGCTGCTGGCCCACGCCCAGCTCGCCCACCGGCGTCTCGGGCGACACGCGCAGGCCGACGCGCGCCAGCAGCGCCACCGCGCGGTCGTGCATCGCCAGGCGGTCGATCACGCCCAGGCGCGCGGGCTCATGGCCCAGGAACAGGTTCTCCGCGATGGAGAGCTGCGGCACCAGCGCCAGCTCCTGGTGGATGATGATGATGCCCAGCCGCTCGCTGTCGGCGATGCCGGCGAAGCGGCGGACCTCGCCCTCAAAGCGCAGTTCGCCGCCGTAGTCGCCGCCGTGGTCGGGGTGCGGGTACACGCCCGAGACCACCTTCATGAGCGTGGACTTGCCGGCGCCGTTCTCGCCGCACAGCGCGTGGATCTCGCCGGCGCGCACGCGCAGCCGGACCTCCGCGAGCGCCGCCACGCCGTGGAAGCGTTTGGTGATGTCGCGCAGCTCCAGCAGCGGGAGGGCGCCCGTGTCCTCGGGGATCGCGTTCATGACGGGGTCCGCACCGCATCAACGCAGCTGCGTGTCCTTGTAGTACGCGCTGTCGACGAGGACCTGCTTCACGTTGGCCGCATCCACCGCGACCGGCTTGAGCAGCACGCTGGGCACGACCTTGACGCCGTTGTTGTAGGTCTTGGTGTCGTTGACGGCGGCGGGCGCCTTGCCCGAGAGCATCTCGTCGCTCACCGTCGCGGCGGCCAGCGCGAGCTGGCGCGTGTCCTTGAAGACGGTGCTGGCCTGTTCGTGCTTGAGGATGGACTTGATCGACGGCAGCTCCGCGTCCTGGCCGCTCACGATCGGGCAGGGCAGCTTGGCCGTGCAGTAGCCGGCGCCCTTGAGCGACGACAGGATGCCGATGCTGATGCCGTCATACGGCGACAGCACCGCGTGCAGCCGGTCCTTGCCGTAGAAGGCCGACAGCAGGTTGTCCATGCGGGCCTGCGCCGTCGACGCGTCCCAGCGCAGCGTGCCGACCTTGGCCATGCCGAACTGCTTGCTGCGCACGACCAGCTTGCCGCTGTCCAGGTAGGGCTTGAGCACCGACATCGCGCCGTCGTAGAAGAACGCGGCGTTGTTGTCGTCGGGCGAGCCGCCGAACAGCTCGACGTTGAACGGGCCCTGGCCCTGCGCCAGTCCGAGCTTGTCGACGATGCTGCGCCCCTGCATCACGCCGACCTGGAAGTTGTCGAAGGTGACGTAGTAGTCGACGTTCTTCGTGCCGCGGATGAGCCGGTCGTAGGCGACCACCTTGATGCCGCGGTCCGCGGCCTTCTGCAGCACCGGCGACAGCGCCGAGCCGTCGATGGGCGCGATCACCAGCACCTTGACCTTGCGGGTGATCAGGTTCTCGATCTGCGCGAGCTGGTTGGGGATGTCGTCTTCGGCGTACTGCAGGTCGGCCTTGTAGCCCTTGGCCTGGAAGGCCTTGACCATGTTCTCGCCGTCGGCGATCCAGCGCGCCGAACTCTTGGTGGGCATCGAGATGCCCACCAGGCCCTTGTCCTCGGCCCGGGCGCCGCCGCCGGCCAGCAGGGACAGCGTCGTGGCGCCCGCCACCAGCAGGGTCCTGGCGAGCGAGGTCCGGCGATTCATACCTGTATGAAACATTGTCGTCTCCTGAATAATTTATGAACGCCGGGCGTTTGTACTGCGACACCGCGGCGTTGTCGATCTCAGTTTGGGCATCGCTGGCGTGGTCGCGGTTATCGCGGCGATGCCGGGGCCCTGTCCGCGCCGAGCGCGATCGAGACGTAGACCAGCGGCGCATTCCAGTTGATCGCGATCTCGTTGCTCGCGTAGCTGCAGAAGTGGTCGAGGTAGGACCGCGCGGGCAGCGCCGAGGGGTAGGGCACCGGGCAGCCCTTCAGGTCCTGCTGGCCGCTGTTGGCGCCACCGACGACGAAGCCGGGGATCGGTCCGGGCACGCCGTCGGCCTCCGACGGGCGGTGATGCGGGTGCATCGGCGAGCGGGCGCCGAAACCGGTCACCATCGACAGGCCCAGGGGATTGCGGCCCAGCACGTAGTCGAACAGCGCCTGCGCGCCTTGCCGATAGACGCCGCCCGCGGGAGCGGCGCGACGCCCGGCGCCGCCGGCCGCCGCACGCGAGGCCTCGAGGCGGTCGGCCTGCAGCAGCACCATCGCCTCGTTCAGCGCGATCGAGTTGCTGCCCCAGTGGAAGTCCTTGTCGTCGAGCGCGACACCCCATGCGGAGCGCTTCGTTTTCTCGACCAGCGCATCGGCCAGCGCGCGGATGCGGCGCTCGATCAACGCGCGGTCGGCGGCGGCGGTCAGCCGTTCGCGATGGGTCGCGAGCGACATCCAGGCCAGCCCGCGCACGTCGCCCCAGGAGGGGACCGTCATCGTGGTCTGCCCGGGCTTCATCGCGACGTAGAACGCGTCGTCGCCGGTGGCGATGTAGAGCTCGGCGGCGGCCCAGGCGAACTCGTCGTCGAGCGTGGCGTCGCCGTAGTCGCCGGTGTGGATGTCCGGCGGCTGGCGGTACACGGCGTCGGGGTGGGCCAGCGCCCAGGACCAGGCCTGCAGGGCGGCCTGGCGCATGCGCGCCGAGAGGCCGGGCCGCTGGGCCTCGAAGTCCTTGAACACGCGGCTGCCGACGGCCATGACCGCGGCGAAGTCCAGCGTCGCCGCCGTCGTCTTCTGCACGACGAGGCGCTCGCCGGAGCTCGTCGCCGCGTCCGGCATCACGACGCCGTCGAAGTTCGGATTCGTCAGCTTGTGATAAACGCCGCCGTCGTCCGGATCCTGCATCGTCAGCATCCAGTCGAGGTTCCACAAGGCCTCGTTGAGCAGGTCGGGCAGGCCGTTGCCGCTCTCGGGCAGGCCGACCGTCAACGCGCGCGTGCGCGCCGGCATCTGCTCGTAGGCGGCCAGCAGCGTGTAGACGGTGATGCCGGAATTGACGACGTACTTGTTGTAGTCGCCGGCGTCGTACCAGCCCTTGGGGCTGCTGATGACGTCGCCGGTCTGGCGCCTGGGGCCGGCGGCCGAGGCGTGGATCCGCACCTGCGTGTCGGGATGCCCGGCGGGGCGCGCGTAGGGGCCTGCGAGTGCCGGCGTGAGCGCCAGGCCCGCGCGGTTGAAGTAGAACGCCCGGATCGAGGCGGCGGCCAGCGCGTCGTAGACGCCCGCGTCGATCGTCACCGCGTCGGAGTCGGGCAGGCCCGCGACGCGCACCCGATACCGTCCCGGCCGGACCAGCGCGGAGAAGTCGGCGATCCGGACCTTGTCGCGCGACGGTGCCCACAGCGACGCGGTGCCGAGCCTGCCGCTCCACACCGGCTGGCCGGTGTCGGCGTCGACGAGCTGGAAGCGCGTCGCCGCGCCGGCGGGCACGGTGGCGCGCTTGGCCGCGCCGGGCAGGTAGCCGACCTGGTTCACCTCGATGCGCGTGTCGCGTCCTTGGCGCGGGGCCTCCTGGCCCTGCGCATAGGCGGCGGTCGCGCCCACGGCGAAGATCGCGAGCCCGATCAGCATGGCCAGGATCCGGGTCCGCATCACTCGGCCTTCCAGTCCAGGGCGCTGCCGGTCTGCGGCGGGCTGCGCCGGCCGTCGACCTCGACCGTCCAGTCGTAGAGCGCGCCTTCGACGATCCGGGCGCGGTAGTCCGCGCCGCTGCGGGTCACCGTCCCGCGCGCCGCGATCGAGCCGTCCAGCGAGGCGACCGCGAAGGGCGCGGTCGCGCCGTCGTCCAGCGCGAACACCCGCAGCACCACGCCGTCGGCGTAGTCGTAATCGGGCCGTTCGGTCTGCAGGCCCCAGGGCAGCACGGTGTTGGGCGCGACATAGAGCGGCAGGCTCATGAAGTCGTGCGTCTCGCGCCGCCAGCGGCTGCCGTCGACGACCTCGCCGCTGAGCAGGTGCGTCCAGCGGCCGGCCGGCAGGTAGACGTCGACCTCGCCGCTGTCGGTGAATACGGGCGCGACCAGCAGCGCGTCGCCCAGGTGGTACTGGCGGTCCAGCGTCGCGCAGGCGGGATCGTCGGGGAACTCGAGCACCGGCGCGCGCATTGTCGGCACGCCGGTCTCGCTCGCGGCGATCGCGGTCGCGTAGAGATACGGCATCAGCTGATGCTTGAGCCGCGTGAAGCGCTGCAGCACCACGCAGCTCTCCTCGTCGACGAGCCAGGGCACGCGGTAGAAGCTGCTGCCGTGCAGACGACTGTGCGAGGATAGCAGCCCGAACTGGATCCAGCGCTTGTAGACGGCCGGCGGCGGGTTGCCTTCGAAGCCGCCGATGTCGTGGCTCCAGAACGCGAAGCCGCAGGCGGTCAGCGACAGGCCGCCGCGCAGGCTCTCGGCCATCGACTCGAAGTTGGACCAGCAGTCCCCGCCCCAGTGCACCGGGAAGCGCTGGCCCGAAGCGTAGGTGGAGCGCGCGAAGACCACGGCGTCCTCGCCCCGCACCTCGCGCAGCAGGTCGAAGACGGCCTCGTTGTACTGCAGCGCATAGAGGTTGTGCATCTCGACCGGATCGGCGCCGTCGAAGTAGACAACGTCCTTGTCGGGGATGCGCTCGCCGAAGTCGGTCTTGAAGCAGTGCACGCCCATCGCCAGCAGGCGGCGCAGGTGGCCCTGGTACCAGGCCTTGGCCGCGGGGTTGGTGAAGTCGACGATCGCCATGCCCGGCTGCCAGAGGTCGGTCTGCCACGTCAGACCGTTCGGGCGCTTGAGGAAGTAGCCCTCGCGCACGCCTTCGGCGAACAGCGGCGAGCGCTGCGCGACGTAGGGGTTGATCCAGAGGCTGATCCTCAGGCCCCTGGCCTGCAGCCGCGCGAGCATGCCCTCGGGATCGGGGAAGCCGCGGCGGTCCCATTCGAAGTCGCACCACTGGAACTCGCGCATCCAGAAGCAGTCGAAGTGGAAGACGCTGAGCGGCAGCTCCCGGCGCGCCATCTCGTCGATGAAGTGCGTCGCGGTGGCTTCGTCGTATTGCGTCGTGAACGAGGTCGTCATCCACAGGCCGAAGGTCCAGGCCGGCGGCAGCGGCGCGCGTCCGGTCAGCTCGGTCAGCCGCGCGACGGCGGCCTTGGGCGTGGGACCGGCGATGACGCAGTAGTCGAGCGTCTCGCCCTCGCGGCTGAACTGCACGCGGGAGGTCTTTTCCGAGGCGACCTCGAAGGACACCGGACCGGCCTCGTTGACCAGCACGCCGTAGCCGCGGCTGCTGAGGTAGAAGGGCACGCTCTTGTAGGCCTGCTCGCAGGCGGTGCCGCCGTCCTTGTTGATGTTCTCGACCGTCTGGCCGTTCTTCACCCACGGGGTGAAGCGCTCGCCCAGGCCGTAGACGTATTCGCCGACCGCCAGCGTCAACTGTTCATGGACGTGGTTGGCCTTGCCGGCCCATTGCACGTAACCCAGCGAGCGCCAGTCGCTGCGCGTGAGGACCTTGTCCCCCTCGCGGAAGACCAAGCCGTAGCCTTCGCCCTTCTTCACGTCGACCGACAGCGGACCGGAGGTCACGGTCAGCAGCTGATCGGTCTCGGTGATCTGCAGCCGCTGGGGGTCGGCGCCGACCATGGGGACATGCAGCCTCGGCGCCTGGGAGGCGCTGAAATGCTCGACGCTGACCCGGATCACGCCCGGCAGCGGCGAACGCAGCGTCACGGTCAGCGTCGGTCCCTGCAGCGTGTCGCCGCGGTGCTTGATGGGGCGCGTGGGGACCAGCAGCACGACGCGGTCGTCGTGGATGTCCACGGCATAGGTCTCGGTGGCGTAGTGCGCCGAGACGCCCGGCTGCAGCAGCCATTGCCCGTCGGTGAACTTCATGGGGCTCCTTCTCGTTGTCCTGTCTGTCGATGGCTCTTCATTCGGATCTTCATGCGGATCTTCGCGCGGCCGCCATGCGGCCCTCGTCCGGTCGTCGTCCTGTCGTCCTCTGCCCGACGCCGTGTCAGCGCGGCGCGGGCTCCAGCGTGAGCAGCACCACGTCGTGCGTGCGCATCGGCACGGACTCGCGGTGGCGGCCGTCGCGGCCCACGCGCACCGTGCGTACGCGCTCCGGCTGGTCGACGGTCAGCGCCTGCAGCTTCGCCAGTTGCGCGGCGGACAGCGTGCCCGGTTTGCCGAGTTTCAACCAGGCGGTGTGGGCGTCGTTGGCCTCGTAGCCGGTGCGGTACTGGCGCAAGGTGTAGGTGCCGGGGGTCAGGCCTTGCCAGCGGACCGTCGCCGGTGCGAGCTTCGCGGCCGGACGCACCGCGCCGAAGAAGGGGCGGTTGCTGACGGCCTGGTCCGGCAGCCGCCAGTCCCAGACCAGCGCGGCGACCTTGGCGCCATCGACCGCGGCGAGCGCGCCGGCGTCGACGAGCGGAATCTCGCGGCCGCGCAGCTGTCCGAGGTACTTGTAGGCGAAGAACGCCGGCTTGCGCACGCCTTCGCGCGTGAGCAGGCCGAAACCGCCGTGGAACGGCGCCGGCGGCGGGCCGGCCTCCTCGAACAGGTCGCTGTAGGTCCAGTAGCTCATCGCCTGGGCCAGGCCGCGCGTGAGGCGCAGCTTCTCGAGGATGTAGGGCGCGCTGAGGTAGTCGTCGTGGATCGGGTCGCGCGGGTTGTAGCTGGCGCTCCACTCGGTGATGTAGAGCGGCAGCCCGGGGAAGGGCGACGCCTCGATCTCGGCGCGCACCCGCGTCACGTCGCCGACGATCGCGTCGGGCGAGCGCGACAGCTTGTTGTCGTCCTGGCCGAACTCGTCGAGGAAACCGCCGTCCACGCCGTAGGTGTGCGTGGTGACGAAGTCGACCGGCACGCCCTTGTCCTTGCAGAACGCGAGGAAGGGCACGACCCAGTCGGCCCCGGCCGTCGACGGGCCGCCGACCTTCAACTGCGGATCGACCGCCTTCAGCGCGCGGGCGCTGCGGGCATAGAGGTCGAAGTAGGCGGCCTGGTCGGCGCGTTCCCAGAAGCCGGCGAGGTTGGGCTCGTTCCAGACCTCGAAAGGCCAGCGCCGCACCTCCTCGGCCCCGTAACGCGCGATCAGGTGGCGCGCGAAGGCGTCGACCAGCGCGGTCCACGCCTCGGCCTGCGGATGCGAGGTGTTGCCCTTCCAGTAGAAGATCGTCTGCGGCGAGGTCGCCATCGCGTCCGGCGTGAAGCCGAGCTCGACGAAGGGCCGGATGCCCTTGGCCAGCAGGCCGTCGTAGAGCGTGTCGATGCGGCTGAAGTCGAAGCGCAGGCGGCCGTCGGCGTCCTTCGTGACGGTCTTCAGCGCGTCGTGGAAGATCGCGTGGAAACGCACCGTGCGGAAGCCGAGCTCGTCGGCGACCGTCTTGAGCTGCGCCTGGCTGTCGTCGCGGATCAGCGTGCCGGGGAAGTCGGCGCCGACGGCGTAGTCGAAGCTGCGATCCACCGGCTGGGCGGCCCGCTGGACGTCCACGTCGATGCCGCGGCCGGGCCTGGCGGTCGGGCCGGCGCTCCAGGCGGCGACCGGCGCCAGCGCGAGGGCCAGCGCGGCCATCTTGCGTCTCGAAAGCTTGGGGGACATGGGGAAGGGCGCTCCGTGGAAAGGATCAGGCGGCCAGGCCGCGATAGCGGAAACGGCGGAAGCGCACCTCGCCGGTCCCGGCGCTGAACAGCGCCAGCTTCAGGCTGAGGAAGCCGCCGAAGACGTTGTGGTGGAAGCCGGAGACCTCCATCTGCCAGGGATGCTGTGTCCACGCCCGGCCGTCCGGCGAGGTATGGAAGCTCACGATGTTCTCGCGGTTCGTGACCCGCAGGTGCAGCACGCGCGGGCCGGAGGCGGCCGGCAGCGGCTGGCGCATCCACGAGATCTCCTGGCCGTAGTTGTAGGTGAGCATCTCCCGGGCGCTGGCGCCGATGCCGGCAAAGCAGCGGCCGTCGTAGAACAGCGCCAGGCCGCCGTGCGC
The DNA here is from genome assembly GCF_056867975.1 of Mitsuaria sp. MSU3D. Taxonomy (NCBI): domain Bacteria; kingdom Pseudomonadati; phylum Pseudomonadota; class Betaproteobacteria; order Burkholderiales; family Sphaerotilaceae; genus Roseateles; species Mitsuaria sp. MSU3D. The sequence goes on from NZ_CP200314.1 coordinate 1,769,506, forward strand.
GTCGCCGGGGATCTCCATCTCGACGCTCGCTTCATAGCGGCGGTCGCCGACCAGGCAGGTCAGCGGCGAGCAGTCCGCGAGCGAGGTCCCCTTGGCCTTCAGCACCAGCGCGCGGTCCCGCCGCGAGACGCGCGCGGCGTCCCGGGCGTCGGGCGCGAAGAGGGTCCACTGCACCCCCATCCGGTCGGTCTCGAAGTCGTCGGACAGGTCGAAGCCGGCGGGGGAGGGCCGGCCGCCCCGGGGCTTGGGCAGCGGCCGCGCGAGCGTGCCGCCGCGCGCCTTCAGCCAGCCGTCCTTCGTCCATGCCACGGGCTCCAGCAAGGTCTGCCGGCCCAGGGTGCGCATGCCGTTCTCGTAGCCGTGATAGACCATCCACCAGTCCCCGGCGGGGCCCTCGACGACGCTGGCATGGCCGCGCGACCACCAGGGCTCGTCGGCGCTCTGCGTGCGCACGATCGGATTGTGGGGACTGTCCTCCCAGGGGCCGTGGATCGAGCGCGATCGGGCCAGTGTCACCATGTGGCTGGTCGGCGGGCCCGAGGTGCCGCCCACCGCGGCGATCAGATAGAACCACTCGCCGCGGCGCAGGAGCTTCGGACCTTCCGGCGCGAACATCTCCACGACCCAGTCCTGGGGGTATTGCCACGGCGTATAGGCGGGCTCGAGCGCACCGACCGTCGACAGGCCGTCGTCGCTGAGCCGGATCCGGCGCACGCCGTTGACGAAGAGGTAGCGCCGGCCGTCCTCGCCGACGGCGTGGCCGGGATCGATGCAGCCGGTCAGGCCCAGGTCGACGGGCTCGCTCCACGGACCGCGGATGTCGTCGGCATGGATGACGTAGATCCGCGAGCCGTCGTCCTGCATGGCAGGGATGTAGAGGAAATAGCGGCCGTCGTGCTTCACCAGGTCCATGGCCCAGACGGCGCCGATCGGGCGATGCAGCGCGGCGGTCACCGGCGCCCAGTTGACGAGGTCCGTCGAATGCCAGATCACCGCGCCCGGATACGAGGTGAACGAGGAGAAGGTCAGGTAGTAGTCGCTGCCGTCCTTGAGGACGGTCGGATCGGGACGGTCGCCCGGAACGATCGGGTTGCGGTAATGGCCGTTGCCCAGATCGGCCTTGCGCTGGCCCTCGCGGCCCTGCCCGAAGACCGGCGCGGCGGCGGCCGGCATGGCGGTCAGTCCTGCCGCGGCCGAGGCGAGCGTCGCCTGGACGGCGGCTCGTCGGGTGAACGTCAACATGGGTCGTGTCTCCTTGCCGCCTGTCGCCTCGAAGGCGATCTGTCGATCGCGGCACTGGCTCATGTTAGTTCGAGCGCTGTACGAATTAATGAGAGCTAACCCGGAGGCCGGGGCGCCCCGGTCTTCTCCTGTTTTCCCCCGTTTTCTCCCCCTCACTTGAGGCCACCCCTCCGCGATCCTTTCGCGATACGCTGCCCGGAGTGCATGCGGCAAAGGATCCCTGTGAGTCGACTGCAAGGCCAAGGGCACGCGTCCCTCCTGACGGGCCTGTTCCTGGCATCGGTCCTGTCCCTCCCGCCGTCCCCGGCGCTCGCGCTGGATCCGCCCCTGCAGATCACGCAATACGCGCACACGTCCTGGACGGCGCGGGACGGGGCCCTGCTGGGCCTGGTCTTCGCCATGGCCCAGACGCCGGACGGTTATCTGTGGGTCGCCGGGTCCTTCGGCCTGTTCCGATTCGACGGCCTGCGCTTCGTTCCCTGGAAGCCGCCGAAGGGCCAGTCGCTGCCAGACAATCCCTACGCCCTGCTGGTGTCCCGCGACGGCACGCTGTGGATCGGCACCTTCAACGGCCTGGCCAGCTGGAACGGCCAGGCATTGACCCAGTATCCGCAGACCGAAGGCTTCGTGACCTCGCTGCTCGAAGACAGCAGCGGAACGATCTGGGCCGGGCTGCTCGCGAACCCTGGGCGGCTTTGCTCGGTCCGCGACGGACAGGCGCGATGCACGACGCAGGACGGTGGATTCGGAGCGTTCGTCTGGAGCCTGGCGGAGGACGGCGCCGGGACCCTGTGGGCGGGCGCGGAATCCGGCCTCTGGCGGTGGCAGCCCGGCGCCCCCCGGCGATTCGAGACCCCCGGGATGCGCGTGGGCGACTTGAGCACGACCACCGACGGCCAGTTGCTGATCGGCATCCGCGGCGCGGGGCTCAAGCGGATCGTGGACGACCAGCTGGTGGACTATCCGATGCGAAGCGTCCTCAGGCAGGAGGAGCCGATCGCCGACCGCGACATCAAGTCCAACAAGCTGCTGCGGGACCGCGACGGCGGTCTCTGGATCGGCACCGAGGGCCGGGGCATCCTCCATGAGCGGGCGGGCAGGGTGGACACCTTCACCCGGGCGGAGGGTCTCTCGGGCAACATCGCCTGCAGCCTGTTCCAGGATCGGGAGGGCAACATCTGGTTCGGCAGCGAGAAGGGCGTGGACCGCTTTCGCAAGCTCCCGATCACCACCCTCTCCACGCAACAGGGGCTGCCCAACGAGGGGACGAAATCCGTGCTGGCCACGACGGACGGCAGCGTCTGGGTCGCCACCAACGATGGACTGGCCCGGTGGAAGGACGCCAGACCCACGGTCTACAAGGAGCGCGACGGGCTGCCGGATCCGAAGGTGCAGTCCCTGTACGAGGACGTGGACGGACGGCTCTGGGTCAGCACGGGCGGCGGACTCGCCTACCTGGAGAAGGACCGTTTCGTCGCCGTCCCCGGCGTGCCCGCCAAGGAGATCTACTCCATCACCGGAGACGAGGCGGGCAACCTCTGGCTGTCGGGCGACAAGGGTCTGACACGCCTGCACCAGGGCCGCTTCGTCGAGAACATGCCATGGACCGCGCTCGGCCGGCGGCAACAGGCCAAGGTCGTCGTGGCCGATCGAGGCGGCGTCTGGCTGGCCTTCTGGCAGGACGGCGGCGTCCTGTACGTCAAGGACGGGAAGATCCAGGCGACCTACACGTCCGCGCAAGGGCTGGGTGCGGGCCACGTCGCGGGTCTGCGCATCGATGCCGACGGCGCGTTGTGGGCGGCCACGGAGGAGGGCGGCCTCAGCCGGATCCAGGACGGCCGCGTCACGACGCTCACGGTGGGCAACGGCCTGCCCTGCAACACGATCCACTGGTCGCTGTCGGACGACCACGGATCGCTGTGGATGTATGCGGCCTGCGGGCTCGTCCGGGTGCTGAAGGACGATCTGGCCGCCTGGGTGGCCGACCCGACCCGCAAGATCGCCGCCAAGGTCTGGGGCGCCACGGACGGCGTCCCGCTGCTGGCCTTCTCGCCGGCCTACTTCAACCCGCCGGTGGCGAAGGCCCGCGACGGCAGGTTCTGGTTCGTGTCGGGGGCGGACGTGCACGTGGTCGACCCCGATCACCTGCCCATCAATCCGCTGCCGCCACCGGTGCACATCGTGACGCTCGTGGCCGATCAGACGCCCCATGAGGTCAAGGACGGGCTTCGTCTGCCTCCGCTGATCCGCGACATCACGATCGACTTCGTCGCGCTGAGTCTCGTCGATCCGACGAACACCCGCTTCCACTACCGGCTGGAGGGACACGACGACGACTGGCAGGAAGCCTTCGACAGGCGCCAGGCCACCTACACGAACCTGGCGCCGGGCAGCTATCGCTTCCATGTGAAGGCGTCCAACAACAGCGGCGTCTGGAATGAGGAGGGCGCGCAGTTGGCGTTCTCGATCCAGCCGGCCTTCTATCAGACGACCTGGTTCCGCGTGGCCGCCGCGGCCGTGCTCGTCGCCCTGGCCTGGGCCGGCTTCCAGGCCTGGCTTCACATGCGCATCCGGCGCCTGCATCAGCAGTTCGAAGCGACGCTGGAGGCGCGCGTGGCCGAACGCACCAGCATCGCCCGCGACCTGCACGACACCCTGTTGCAGCGCTTCAACGGCCTGCTGTTGCAGTTCCAGGCCGCGTTCAACCTCCTGCCCGATCGCCCGCGTGAATCGAAGCAGGTCCTTGCGGGCGCGATCGACCAGGTGGCCGAGGCGATCACGGAAGGCCGCGACACCGTGCAAGGCTTGCGCACATCGGCCCAGGAGAAGAACGACCTGCCGGACGCCTTGCGCGCGCTGGCGCAGGAGCTCGCGAACGAGGACGGTCACATGGCGGCATCGCGGGTCGAGGCGCGGGTCGACGTGGAGGTCAAGGTGCAAGGCTCGCCGCGGTCGCTGCATCCGCTCGTGCGCGCCGAGACCTTCCGCATCGCCGGGGAGGCGATGCGAAACGCCGTCCACCACGCCGATGCCGGACGCGTCGACGTGGAGATCGACTACGACGTGCGCGAGTTGCGCGTGCGGGTACGCGACGACGGCAAGGGGATCGACCCGGAGGTGCTGCGCATGGGGGAGAAGCAAGGGCACTACGGCTTGAACGGCATGCGCGAGCGCGCCGCGCTGGTCGGCGGCAGGCTCGAGGTTCGCAGCAGCCCCGACGCGGGCACGGAGGTGGTGTTCAGCACCCCCGCATCGCGGGCGTATAGTCCTGTCACATCGGCACGGTCGTGGCTCCATCACAAGAAGTTCTCGCCCAACGAGGTCGGCGAATGACCGAAGTTCTGACGCGCATCCAGGTGCTCTGTGTCGACGATCATCCGATCGTGCGGCAAGGCATTGCGACACTGCTTTCCGTCGAGTCGGACATGACCCTCGTGGCGGAAGCGTCGAACGGTCGCGAGGCGATCCTGCAGTTCCGGACACACCGGCCGGACGTCACGCTCATGGACCTGCAGATGCCCGGGATGGGCGGTCTCGACGCCATCGCCGCGATCCGGGCCGAGTTCCCCGACGCCCGGATCATCGTGCTCACCACCTTTGCCGACGACGCCCAGGCGCAGCGCGCGCTGCAGTCCGGCGCCCGGGGCTACCTGCTGAAGAACGCCCTGCACAAGGAGCTGCTCGACGCCATCCGCGCCGTGCATGCCGGCCGCATGGCGCTGCCTTCCGAAGCCTCGTTCGAGCTGGCCGGGCAGGTCACGGACGAGGCGCTCACCCCGGCCGAGATCAGCGTCCTGCGATTCATCGCGCAGGGCAACGCCTACCAGGAGATTGCCTCGGCGCTCGGCCTCAGCGAAGCGACGGTCGAAGGGCAGGTGCAAAGCATCCTGTCGAAGCTCGACGCCCAGGATCGCGCGCAGGCCGACAGGACCGAGCTCGATCGCGGGATGCTCCAGACCGAGCGGGCCGCCCGGCATGCGGCCGAGGCCGCCAACCGCGCCAAGAGCGAGTTCCTCGCCGGCATGAGCCACGAGTTGCGCACGCCGCTGAACGGTGTTCTCGGCTACGCGCAACTGCTGAGCATGGAAGGGGGCCTCAGCGCCCGTCAGGCGCGCGGGCTGGACACGATCCACCAGAGCGGCCTGCACCTGCTGGCGCTGATCAACGACATCCTCGACCTGGCGCGCATCGAGGCGGGCCACACGGCGTCGAATCCGGCGCCGGTGAACCTGTCCGACGCGCTGCGGCGCGTGGTGAACCTGATGCGGGTGAAGGCGGACGAGAAGCGCCTGGCGTTCCAGTTCGACGCCGGGACGGGCCTGCCGGCGGGCGTGCTCGTCGACGAGCGCCGGCTGCGCCAGGTGTTGCTCAACCTGCTGGGCAATGCGATCAAGTTCACCGACAGCGGCACGGTCTGCTTGCGTGCCTCCGCCGGGCCGAGGAACGCCGCGCACGTGCTGCTGCGACTGGAGGTGGAGGACACCGGCGTCGGCATGCGACCGGAGGACCTGGGACGCATCTTCGAGCCCTTCGTGCAGGTGGGCGACGCGCGGCATCGCACCGGCGGCAGCGGTCTGGGCCTGGCGATCACGCGAGCGCTGGTGAACGACATGGGCGGGCAGATGCAGGTCAGCAGCGTCTTCGGCAGCGGCACGCGTTTCTGCGTGGAGCTGCCGTTGCCCACGGCGGAGGCCCCGGCGCAGGACGCGCCCCACACGACGGCCGGCGTGCCGCGTTACCTGGGTGCGCCGAGGCGGGTGCTGGTGGTCGACGACGTGGAGGGGAACCGCACGCTGATGTGCGATTTCCTCACGAACGCCGGATTTGAAGTGGCGCAGGCGGCCGACGGCGACGAACTGGCGGTGGCCGCGACGCGCTTCCGGCCGGACCTGATCCTGATCGACAGCCTGATGCCGTCGATGGACGGCATGGAGGCCACGCGCCGGCTGCGTCGGGATGCCGATCTGTCGACGGTGCCCGTGATCGCGATTTCGGCCTCGGCCACGGCCGAACACCGCGCCGCCTGCCTGCAGGCCGGCGTGAACGTGTTCCTGACCAAGCGGGGTCCCTGAAGGAACTGCAGGTCCACATCGGCGAACAGCTCGGTCTGCAGTGGATCGAGGCGCCGACGGGCGCGGGCTGACGGGCGCGGGCTGACGGCCGGCGTGCCGTCGCGTCCGGCGGCGGCGCTGTTCATTCGCGGTTCATTTTCGACTCATGGCGGGTTCATGAGGGATTTCCAGAATCGATGGTGCGCCAGGGACAGCCTGTTCCCGGCGCGGCACCTCACGGTGCCCGTGCTCAACGACCGATCTGGAGTTTCCTCACATGACCGTTTCCGCCCGTCACCGCGACGCCACCGATGTCCGCCCCGCTTCGGGCCGCGTGCCGCGAGCCCTGTGGGCCCCCGCGCTGGCCGCGCTGATGCTCGGCGCCATGGGCACTTCCGCCTCGGCCCAGGATCGCGCGACGTCCGCGCCTGTCTGCGCCAGCGCCGACAAGGCGCAGATCGCGGCGCTCTTCGACCGCTGGAACGCCTCGCTCGCGACCGGCAACCCGGACCGCGTCACGGCCAACTATGCGCCCGACGCCGTGCTGCTGCCCACCGTCACCAATGAGCCGCGCGCCACGCCGGCCGACATTCGCGACTACTTCGTGAAGTTCCTGAAGGACAAGCCGCAGGGCACGATCGACAAGCGCTTCATCAAGATCGGCTGCAACGTGGCGCAGGACGTCGGCACCTACACCTTCCGCTTCGGCAGTGGCGCGACCGTGAAGGCCCGATACACCTACGTGTACGAGTGGAACGACGGCCAATGGCTGATCGCGCATCACCATTCGTCGGCGATGCCGGAGACGGCGTCCCGATGAGACGGCGCCCGCCGCGATCCTCGGCGATGGCGGCGGGCGCACAAGGCGCTCGATGCGCGAGTTCCTAGAATCCGCGCCCATGTATCGACTGAGATTGACCTTGGCCCTGGCCGCCATGCTGGCGCTGGTCTGCGTGCAGGCCGCATTCGTCCACTGGGGCGCGGTGCGTGTGGACAGCTATGCCGCGCACAGCCGCCTGACCAGCGATCTGTTGTCGGAGCTGCTCGACCTGTCGGCCAACAAGCAGCGCTTGCGCAATTGGGCCGCGCAGCAGGTGATGGGCGCCGACGCGTTGCCCGCGACGCGCGAGAAGCTGCTCGGGGACATGGAAGCCGGCGCGGACCGGCTGGCCGAGATGTCGCGCCGCCACCTGGCGTCCTGGCAGCGCATGGCCGCCACGGACGGCGGCACGATTCCGGAAGAGGTCACGCAACTGGTGGAGATCAGCCGACTGCTGGGTGACAACATCGCGCAGTTGCACAGCCAGCTGCACGACCTGCAGCCGCAGCGCGACCGCACGGCGTTCGACGCGGTCTGGCACCAGCTGAACCAGGTCTTCGACATGACCCACGGTCGGGACCTGCGCGATCTGCTCAACCGGGCGATCGAGCATCAGCGCCGCGCGGTGCCCATCGCGCGGGCCGCGACCGAGGACGGGATCGCGCGGCTGCGCGGCCAGGCCGTGCTCATGATCGGCGTGACCTTCGCGCTGGCGCTCGCGCTGTACGTGCATCTGAGCCGCCATCTCAAGCGCCCGCTGGACGCGCTGCTGGCCGGCACGCAGGCGCTGCAGGCCGGGCACCTCCACCACCGCATCCCGGTGGAATCCAGCGACGAGTTCGGTCGCGTCTCCGCGCATTTCAACGCGATGGCGCACGAGCTCCAGCTGCATCGTGAAGCGGCCGAGGCCGTGCGGCAGCGCCTCGAGGACCAGGTCCGCGCCCGTACCCACGAGCTCGAGGAGGCGCATCAACGTCTCCAGGGCCTCGATCAACGCCGGCGTCAGCTCTTCGCCGACCTGGGCCATGAACTGCGCACCCCGGCCACCGTCATCCGCGGCGAGGCCGACCTCGCCTTGCGCGCCGCGACGCTGCCGGCGGCCGACTACCGCGTCGCATTCGGCCGCATCGTCTCGGCGGTCAAGCAGCTCACCGGTCTGGTCGACGATCTGATGCTGGTCGCTCGCGCCGAGGCGGACGAGCTCGATCTCGTGCTGGAACGCATCGCGCTCGCGCCGCTGATGGACGATGCCGTCGCGCAGGCGCGCACGCTGGCCGCGACGCATCGGCAGCGCATCGAGACGAGCCCGGTGCAGGCCGACATCGTCGTGCACGTCGACCCGGTCCGGCTGCGGCAGGCGCTCATGATCGTCATCGACAACGCGGTCCGCTACTCCCGCCCTGATGGCACGGTGCGCGTGGACTGGGCATTGCGCGACGACGACATCGTGCTGAGCGTGCGCGACGAGGGCATCGGCATCGCCGCCGAAGAGCTGGGGCAGGTGTTCGAGCGCTTTGTCCGCGGCGCGCGCGCACGGCGCCATCGGGCCGACGGCACCGGCATCGGCCTGTCCATCGCGAAAGCCATCCTGGATGCCCACGGCGGGCGCATCGACATCGACAGCCGGGTCGACGTCGGCACCACGGTCCGGCTGGTGCTTCCTTTCTCACGGCCCGTCTGACACCCTCGTTCCCCGCCGGGTCCTTCCGTCCGGTTCCCTGTTTCCCCACCTTCCCCTGTCCGCCCCGATTCCCCGCACCCATCGACCATGAACCGCCATCTGCTCGTCATCGAGGACGACCCTCGCATCGCCGATTTCCTCTCGCGCGGCCTGACCGCGGAGGGCTACGCCGTGGACATCGCCACCACCGGTCCCGACGGCCTGGCCCGCGTGCGCGCCGGGGACTTCAGGCTGGTCATCCTCGACCTGATGCTGCCGGGCCTGGGCGGCCTGGAACTTTGTCAGACGCTGCGCGCGGAAGGATGCCAGGTGCCGATCCTGATGCTCACCGCCATGGACGGCGCGGAGAACAAGGTGCGCGGCCTGCGCCTGGGCGCCGACGACTACCTGACCAAGCCCTTCGATTTCGAGGAGCTGCTCGCGCGCCTGGTCGCGCTCCAGCGTCGCGGGCGCGAGCAGCGCATCGATGCGACCACGCTGCAGGTCGCCGACCTGGTCTTCGACCGGGAGAAGATGCAGGTCAGCCGCGCCGGCCGGCCGGTGGCGTTGACGGCCAAGGAACTCGCTTTCCTGGAGCTGTTGATGAGCGCCCCGGGGCGGCTCTTCAGCCGCGAGCGCATCCTGTCCAACGTGTGGGGCGTGAACGTCGATCCGCTGACCAATATCGTGGACGTCTACGTGCGCCGGCTGCGCGCCAAGATCGACGAAGGGAATCCGCTGCCGCTGCTCAAGACGGTGCGGGGACTCGGCTACCGCCTCGACGACAGTCCGGCCTAGGCGGGCCGTCGCCGGCATTCGTCGCCTCCCGATGCTTCGCCGCTCGCCATGACATCCGGCTGGAGAAGGCGTGGAATTGATCACCTGCCCGGACGACCCTCGCGGGGCGCCAGCCGCACAGGCGGCTAGTCTTCCGGGCTGACGGTGCGGCGTCGTTGACGACGCGAGCAAGGATCCGAGGAGCCCGACAGGAGGACAGATGGTGAATGCCTGGCGCCACCGAGCGATGCAGGGCGCGATCGCGTGGTTCGCAGCGCTCGGCGTGGGGAGCGCTTCTGCGGAGCAGATGAACCTGCGCGAATTCGGCCAGGCGGACGGACTGCAGAACCTGTCCATCAACGCGCTGGCGCAGGACGCGCCGGGGCTGCTGTGGGCGGGAACGGACAACGGCCTGTATCGCCATGACGGCGCTCGCATCGTCCGCGTGGGCTCGAGCGAGATCCGCAGCGTCACCTCGTTGGCGGCCGGCGGCGCCAATCTCTGGATCAGCTCCCAGTCCCGACTGTGGCTCTGGCGGGAAGGGCGGCTGCGATCCGCCCCATTGCCCAAGGACACGGAGATCGGCGTCTACGCGCAGTCCCTGGCGGCGGTCGACGACGAGGCCTGGCTGACCACCGACAAGGGGCTACTGCACGTGTCCTTCGACCCGACGGCCGGGACATTGCAGACGACCGTCGCCCGCACGCCCGAGCAGCTCGGCGTCCGGCTGAACCGGCCGCTGCAGGTCTTCAGCGTCCTGCGTGATCGCGACGGCAGCCTCTGGCTGGGCTGCGGCGAAGCGATCTGCCGACTCCGGGGCGATGTCCTCACCCAGTGGGCCGTCGATCGCGGCGTTCCGGACCGGCGGGAATGGTCCTCGCTGCTGCAGGCGGAGGACGGCAGCATCTGGGCCCGCGCGCGGGGGGCGCTGATCCAGCTCGTGGATCCAGCGGGCAATTTCGCGGACAGGACGCCGCCTGGCACGCGGGACGATGCGATGAATCAGTATCCGCTGGTGCAGGACGCCTCAGGCCGCGTCCTCACCGCGTCCCAGGAGGGACTGTTGCGGTGGAACGGGCAGGGCTGGGCGCTGTTCGGCCGGCACCAGGGCTTGCCCGGGGACGGGCGTCTCATCGCGCTGATGAGCGACCGCGAAGGCGAACTCTGGATGGGGCTGCGCGGGACGGGTCTCCTGCACTGGCAGGGCTATGGCCGCTGGGTCAACTGGAGCGCCGCCGATGGTCTGCCCAACGATGTGGTCTGGTCGATCCTGCGGGTCGGCGGCGGCGGTGGCCGCACCGGAGCGGGGGACCTGTATGTGAGCACCGGACGCGGCGTGGGCGTCTTCGATCCGAAGGCGGAACGCTTCCGCCAGGTCGCCCTCCGGCACAAGCGCGACATCTCGCAACTGGTGCCGGACGGGGAGGGCGGGCTCTGGGGCATCACGCCGGGCGGCGCGCTGCATCGGATACGGGATCGTCGTGCGCAGGGCGTCCCCATCGCCCCGCGCGGTCCGGAGGACGGTTTTCTGCGGGCGATGCGGGCCCGGGACGGTGCCTTCTGGCTGATGACGACGCAACAGACCTTGAGATGGCCACAAGGTCCGGTGGGCCAGCCGCAGGTCCTGCCCGGCCCCCGCGGGCAGGCCAAGAGCTTCGAGGACCTCTGCGACACGGACGATCGCACCGTGTGGATGGCCGGCTGGCAGGGCGTCGCCAGCCAGCGCGACGATGTCTGGTCACCTCAGGTGCCCATGAAGGAAGGCGCCGGCATGCTGGCCTGTCTGGCGGACGGCACCGTGATGGCCGTCAGCGGATACGGCGAACTCTGGCATCTCCGACGCGACGGCTCGACCCTCAAGGCCGAACGCATCGCCAGTCCGGCGCTCGAAGGGCGGCAGGTGATGTCGATCCTCGCGGACAGCCGGCGCTGGCTCTGGTTCGGGACCGATGCCGGCCTGGTCGTCTGGAACGGCACGCAATGGAAGGTGCTGGATCAGTCCCATGGGCTCATCGGGAACGACACCTCCGGCTTCGCGCTGTACGAGGACTCGGACAGCTCGCTGTGGGTGGGCACCAGCCGGGGGCTGTCTCACCTGGTGGATCCCTCCGCGGTGTTCGCCAAGGCGATCCGTCCGCCGCTGCTGCTGTCGGCCCTGCATGGCAGCGATCCCCGCCCCGTGCGGGATGGCGAGGCGCTCCCCTGGTCGCAGGACCGCTTCCACCTGCTGCTGGCCCCCGCGCAGTTCTCGGACCCCAGCCTGCGCATCGAGTACCGCCTGGCGGGGCGCGATGAACTCTGGTTTCCGGCGCCACATGCGGAGATCGAACTGACCGGGCTGGCGCCCGGGTCGTACCAGATCGAGGCTCGCAGCGCCGATCCCGACAGCGGTGCGCGGTCGCAGCCGATTTCCTTTTCCTTCACGCTCGATCCCCCCTGGTGGGCCACGGGCTGGGCCCGCGCGCTGGGGCTGCTGCTGCTGCTCGGGCTGGTCTACGGCATCCATCGATGGCGCCGGCGACAGTGGCACCATCAGCAGCTGCGACTGGAGGCCGTGGTCCGCGAGCGGACGCAGGCCTTGGAGGATTCCCGTGCCCAGCTCGAAGTGCTGGCGAGTCGCGACGCGCTGACCGGCGTGTGGAATCGCCGTGCGCTCCTGGAGGTGCTCGACCGCGAGGTGACGCGGGCGGGGCGCGAGCGTTTGCCGTTGAGCGTCGTGATCATCGACATCGATCACTTCAAGCGCGTCAATGACACGTACGGACATCCGGCTGGCGATGCGGTGTTGAGGACCTTCGCCGAGCGGCTGAGCGGCGAGATTCGTCCGTACGACGCGGTCGGGCGTCTGGGCGGCGAGGAGTTCATGCTGGTGCTGCCGGGCATGGACCTGAACGAAGCGGCGGACCGCGAGCGGCTGTGCCGCATGCAGGTCGAGGTCAACCGCGAGCCGACCGCCATCGGCCGGGTGACGAGTTCCTTCGGCGCGGCGATGTTCGGTGGAGCGCTGACGACGGGCGAGACGCTGCTCGAGGCCGCCGACCAGGCGCTGTATCGCGCCAAGAACAGCGGACGCAACCGGGTGGCCTTCCACGAGGACGTCCCGTGTGACAGCCCACGGGCCGATGACCGGGCGCAGTTGACCGAGAGGATTGAGGCCCCGTGAGGCCGCTCGCCCGCGTGTCCTCCAGGCCGGGCGGCTACCGGAGCCCCATGCCTTGGACTACAGTCGTTCCTGGGCGCACGACCACCGCAGAGCCTGGCGTGCACGGCAGGGGGCAAGCCGACCAGCGCCTTGATCCATGAGCGCGAGCACGACTCGATTGCTGGGGCGAAGGGACTGCCTGCGCGCGTTGGCATCGCTGGCGGCGCCCCTGTGTGTTTCCGTTCCGGCGCTGGCGGCGCGGCCCCGCCTCCTGCGCTTCACCTTCTCGCGACGATTCGATGATCCGCGGACGCAGTGGCTCATTGCGGTCTACCGCGAGGCGCTCGCTTCACTCGGCGTGGGGTTCGAGTTCCTGGACGTGCCCGCGGGGCGGGCGCCGCTCGCCATCGAGGCCGGCGAGGCGGACGGCGAGCTCGGCAGGACCCGGGCTTACGGCGACCTCTATCCGTCGCTGGTGCGCGTGCCGGAAGCGAACAACACCGTCGAGTTCGCCGTGTACGCGGCGGGCGATTCCGGCCTGGCCGACTTTCCCGGGTGGTCCGCGGTGCGGGCCCAGGGGTTGACGTGCGAGCACCGGCGAGGCATCCAGGAACTCGCCGCCCTGCTGGCCCGCGAGGCCGCACCCGGGCATGTGTCGACCGTGACCACCATAGAACAAGGCGTCCGGCGGCTGCAGCTCAAGCGTGTCGCGCTCTACTTCGACGTGCAGGAGGCCGTCCAGGACTACCTCGCGTTCGGTGATGCCAGTCCGCAGGTCCGGGCCGGTCCGGCGCCGAGTCTGCTGCGCATCGTCGAATCCACGACCGGCCATGCCTATCTGCATCGCCGGCACGAGGCCTTCGTGCCGACGCTGTCCGACACGCTCCAGAACATGAAGCGGCAGGGCATCGTGGCCCGCCTTCGCGAGGAGGCCTTGCAACGATTCCTGGCGGCCCGCGCGCGCTGACACGGGCGATGCCGAGCGCCGCCTCGAAGGCGCCTACTTGCAGACGTTCGCGTCGATCGCCGACCCGTCCCACAGGCGCTTGAGGTTGTTGTACTTGTCGAGCGACACGCTCTGCCAGTCATCCAGCAGGATGCCGCCGGTGTCGCCGGAGTTGGGGTTCCACGACCAGTAGAAGAAGTTGCGCACGCCCTTGCACTTCATCCAGTCCACCATCTTGATCTGCCATTGGCGATCCTTGTCGGTGAAGCGGCCGCCGAACTCGCCGAGCACCACGGCATTCGTCCCCATGAACCGGCCGAACTGGTTCTGCCAGATGGCCGGCATGTTGTTCGGGAAGCCCGTGCCGTCGCCGAAGTAGGGCTGCGCGCTCACCGACGGCCCGTAGATGTGCGGCGACAGCACCAGGCGGTTGCGCGGGATCCGGGTGGCGTCGATCGGATAGCAGGCCACCGGCTCGATGTTGCCGCCCCACCAGTGCGGGTCGGGGTTCTCGCAACGGCCCTGGTTGTCGGACACCCCCTCGACGAACACCAGCAGCTTGCTGTTGATGCCCAGCACCGCGCTGCCGGCGCGCTCGGCGGCGAGCTTCCAGTCGTTGTCGATGTTGCCCGTGCCCCAGAAGGCGCCGGAGCCGCCGGTGCTGTGCGGCTCGTTCTTCAGGTCGATCGCGAAGACGTTGGGCACGTTGCGGTAACGGTCGGCGACGAACTGCACGTCGGCGACCCACTGGTCCAGCGAATAGCCGGGAATCTGCGGCGTCGTGGAGATCGCGTTGCAGTCCGGCCGATGGTGGTCGAGCAGGATGTAGAAGCCGCGCGTCGCGAACTCGGCCACGATGCGGTCCATCACCTGGAGCGGCGTCTTGTTGGCCAGGTCGGGGTTCACGCTGGTGTTCAGCGCGCCGCTGGGGCGGCCCGTGGAACGCAGCGTCGTCGGGCAGAAGGGCAGGCGCACCGCGTTGAATCCCAGGTCCTTCATCTGGGCAATCATGTCCTTGTAGTTGCGCTGCCAGAGGCCGTGCGCGACCAGGTCCGGTGTCTCGAAGCCGAACCAGTTGACGCCCCGGATCGAGACCGCCGTGCCCTGGTTGTCCAGGATGCGACCGTCGGCCGCGACGCTGAACGGCAGCTTGAATTGCCCCGTGGCCGGAACGGACAGATCGCCGGCAGGCGCTGGCGCTGGCGCTGGCGCAGGCGCAGGCGCAGGTGCAGGTGCAGGCGCAGGTGCAGGCGCAGGTGCAGGTGCAGGCGCAGGCGCAGGCGCAGGTGCAGGCGCAGGCGCAGGTGCAGGTGCAGGTGCAGGTGCAGGCGCAGGTGCAGGCGCGGGCGCGGGGGCACTGGCCTCGGCGATGCGGAAGGAGGCGGCGCTGGGTGCCGTGCCCGTGCCGCAGAAGCCGACCTCGAAGCTCTGGCTCGGGGCGACCGGCGAGTTCCAACTCGTGCCGGTGACCGCCACGGTGGTCGCGGACTCGTTCTTGAACTGGCCGTTCCAGCTGCCGTTCAGTTGCCCGTTGGGCAGCTCGAAGCGCAAGGTCCAGACGCCGCTGGCCGTGGTGCCGGGATTGCGGATGCTGACCCGGGAGCAGAAGCCGCCGGACCAGAGGTCCTGGGTGACGTTCAGGCTGAGCGCCGCATAGGCGGGCGCGATGGCGCCGAAGGCGAGGGCGACGAGGCTGGCTCGTTGGACGAATCGACGTGGAACTGGATGCATGGCGGTCCGTGAACGAAGTGCAGGGGCGGGTGAGCGCATGCAGTGTCCGAAGTTCCGATGTGCGTGTCTCGCAAAAATGGGTAACGAATGACTACGCTGTCATGACCTCGACATCGCGCCTTTCTAGAGTCGCCGGCGACCATTCCTTGTCGACGACTCCCATGATGAATTCCCAACCGAAACGCAACCGACTGCTCCTGGCCATTCTTCCCGTGCTGGTGCCGGCGCTCCTGCTCGGCGCCTGCTCCTCGTCCGACGACGACGAACAGGACACACCCCTGGTGGTGCCCGCGGCACCGAAGGGGCTGGGCACCACCGACACCGCGGCGGTGCAGGACGAGGCGAAGACCCCGCCCTTCGTCGACACCATCGCCACCAACCAGCGCGGTGACGCTCGCTACGCCACGTTGCAAACCAATGCGGGCGTGCGCGTGGTCGCCGGCTTCCTCGACATCTGGCAGCCGAGCACGCAGCTGGTCGACGCGGGATCGAGCGCACCGGCCCGCGATGGTTTCGCGGCCGTGGCGGCCTCCACGTGGAGCGGCATTCCCGGCGATGCGACCGACGGCAAGGTGCTCAACGCCGCCGTCCACGCCGCCAACGTGCAGTACGTCGTCGACGCGACGGGCCGTCGGACCGCGGCCCAGGAGCTGGCCGCCTACCTCGACGATCGACGGGGCAAGGGCTACAGCGTCAGCGACGGCATGGGGCCGCTGACCTCGGCGTGGCGCACCCTCAGCGAGCAGACGACGACCATCACGGGCGTCGCGCCCGATGCGACCACCGTGCTCTACAACGACCAGGGCAATGACATCGGCAATGCCGGCGCCGCCAACAGCCACGGCTTTGGCGCGGCGATCGACCTGGTCAATGCCATCGGCGCCAACGCGTCGACCGAGCCGGCCAAGCGCTTCTACAAGTACGCGCGGCCATGGCGCTGGAGCGCCAGCGTCAAGGTCGTGCCGGCGCTGGAGCCCGCCAAGAGCGCCACGCCGACGACCGACGGCGGCTTCGTCAGCGGCCACACGGCGGAAGGTGTCCGCAAGGCGCTGGCCATGGCCTACCTGGTGCCCGAGCGCTACCAGGAGATGGTGACCCGCGCCCTCGTGCTGGGCGAGAACCGCATCCTCGCCGGCATGCATTCGCCGCTCGACGTGGTGGGCGGACGCATCCAGGGCGTGGCGGCCGCGGCGGCCAACCTCGCCAACGATCCCAACAAGACCAACCGCCAGGCGGCCTACGACCAGGCCCGCACGGCCCTGATGGCGGCGGTGGGCGCCAAGGACGCCGCGGCGCTGCAGGCCTATGCGCACTCGCTGCCGGCGGCGCAGGACGCCTACGCCGACTACGCGACCAACAAGGCGACGGTGCAGCGCCTGATGACCTTCGGCCTGAGCCCGATCGGCGCGACCACCCAGGGCGCCGTCGTGCCCAAGGGCGCGGAAGTGCTGCTCGAGACGCGCCTCCCTTACCTGAGCGCCGACCAGCGTCGGGTCGTGTTGAAGACGACCGCGCTGAGCTCCGGCTATCCGGTGATGGACGACGCCGAAGGCTGGGGCCGTCTGAACCTCTTCGCCGCGGCGGACGGGTACGCCGCCTTCGACGGCGATGTGGGCGTCACGATGGACGCGGCCAAGGGCGGCTTCCAGGCGCTGGACGTCTGGCGCAACGACATCCGCGGCGCGGGCAAGCTGACCAAGCTGGGCAGCGGCACGCTCGCCCTCGCAGGCGGCAACAGCTACAGCGGCGGCACGCAGGTCTCCGCCGGCGTCCTGCGCGCCGACAGCGCCAAGGCGCTGGGCACCGGGGACGTCTATGTCGACACCGGCACGCTGACGACGCAGGCGCCGGTGCCGGTCGCGGTCACGAACTACACCCAACTGGCCACCGGCACGCTGGAGCTGCACCTCGGCGCGAGCAACGCCGGCAGCCTGGCCGCGCAGGGCAAGGTCGTGATCGCGGGCGGCACGCTGGCCGTGAAGTTCCAGTCCGGCACGACGCCGCGCAGCGGCGACAGCTTCACGGTGATCCAGGCCGCCGCGTTGCAGGGCAGGTTCGACAAGGTCGTCGTGGACGGCTTCGCGGCCACGCCGACCTACACCGCCACCGGTCTCCAGATCCGCATCAACTGACCCGAGGACGTCCACCATGCATCGCATCCGCATCGCCGCCCTGGCGCTCCTGGCCGCGCTCGCGACCGCGTCCGCGCGCGCCGACGACTTCCCCGCGCTGAGTGCCGCCTGGCCGGTCAACGTCCAGATCGCGGCCACCTATCCGCTGTTCGACTTCGACACCGACGGCTGCCTGCCCAGCGCCGGCATCAGCCGCGGCGGCCAGCAGAACGGCGGCCTCAAGACCTCGGGCAGCATCACCGGCGGCTGCCGTCGCACCGACTTCCTGGACTACGCCAACACGCTGCATCGCCATGCCTGCGTGACCAGCGGCGGCAACGTGTACTGCGGGCACTTCTACGCCCTGTACTTCCTGAAGGACCAGACGACGGGGCTCGGCGGCGGGCACCGCCACGACTGGGAGCACGTGGCCATCTGGACGACCAACGGCGCGGTCACCCACGGCGGCTACAGCGCCCACGGCGACCTGAACAACGCGACGGTGGACACGCTGGCGGTGCAGAACGGGCATGTGCGTTTCGTCTATCACAAGGACGGCGCGCTCACGCATGCGATGCGCTTCGCCGGCGCCACCGAGGTCGCCGCGGAGAACCCGTACGGCCAATGGCTGACACCCGCCATCGTCAGCTGGACATCGATGACCGGTGACGGCGTGAGCAACGCCACGATGCGCAGCCTGCTCAACACCTTCGACTATGGCTCGGCGAACGTCCCGGTCAAGGACAGCAACTTCCTGAACAACCTCAACAACTACCGCCCGGCGGGTTATCCCGCGTTCACGCAGGCGAGTCTGGACGCGGCGCAGTGAGGCGAGGGCGCGGTGTCCGCGTAGGGCCGGGATCCTCGAGGGACGCTTGAGGGGGTTGTGGCCTGGTTGGCTTGGCGTGATCTCCCGGTTGCAAAACGGAACGGCTTTCGCCCTTCTTGCATTCCGCTGCAATCGCAATCCTTGGCTTACGTCTGGACTCGCGTCGAACGCAACCGCAAGACCTGGCACCACGGTACACAGCACGGCCTGTCCACCCGCCCCCGGTCCGTGTTCTCCGCCGGTCCGGCGAGCCTCTCCCGCCAAGGATCCTGATGACTCCCGTTCTCTCCCGACGCCACCTCGCCGTGGTGGCCGCGCTCGGCGCGATCACCGCCTCCGCCGCGCAAGCGGCGTCCTACAACCCGACGCTGCCCGCGGAGCCGGCCTTGCCCGCCGCGACGGCGGTCTGCAAGACCCTGAACGCATCCCTGACGCAGTCGGGCGGTCTGCTGCCGGACGCGGTCGACGCGGACTCCGCGCACTCGCAACCGGACACGCGCCAGATCCAGGATGCGATCGATGCCTGCCCGAGCGGCCAGGCGGTGCGCCTGGTCATCAGCGGGAACGCCAACGCCTTCCTGTCGGGGCCGCTGGTGCTGAAGGGCGGCGTCACGCTGTGGGTCGACAACGGCGTGACCCTCTTCGCGTCGCGCAGTCCGAAAGACTTCGACAACGGCGGCGGCAACTGCGGCACCGCGGGTGGCGACGGCAAGTCCTGCTACGCGCTGATCCGCTTGAAGAATGCGGCCGACAGCCGCGTGGTCGGCGACGGCATCATCGACGGCCGCGGCGGCAGCGTGCTGACCTCCGGCGCGAATGCCGGCAAGATGACCTGGTGGGACGTCGCCAATCTCCTGGAGGCGACGGGCAAGAAGCAGAACAACCCGCGCCTGATCAACCTGATCGGCGGCAGCAACTTCACGCTGTATCGCGTCACGCTGCAGAACTCACCGAACGCGCACGTCGTGGTCAGCGGGCTGACCGGTTTCGTCGCCTGGAACACGAAGGTCCTGGCGCCGTCGCTGGCCTACTCGGTGGCCCACTACGCGTGTGCCGCCGGCACGACGCCCAATCCCGACGTCGCGGCCACCAGGCCCAGCACCTGCTTCACGCCGGACACGGCGGCCAACACCGACGGCATCGACGTGGTGGAGAGCAGCAACGTGAGGATCGCGCACGCGTCCATCAGCACCGGGGACGACCACATCGCCATCAAGGCCGCCGATGCGCCGAGCTCCGACATCTACATCGCGCACAACCACCTGTACTACGGCCACGGCGTGTCGATCGGCAGCGAGACCACCCGGGGCGTCAGCCAGGTGCGGGTCGACGACGTCAGCATCGACGGCTTCGACGACGCCCAGGTCAATGGCTTGCGCATCAAGACCTACGACAGCGTGGGCGGTCCGGTCAGCAACGTGATCTTCGCCAACGCCTGCATGCGCAACGTCAAGCAGCCGCTGATCTTCACGCCGTACTACAGCAGCGGCAATCACAGCACCGCGCCCAACATCACCGACATCCTGCTGCAGAACATCCACGTGCTGAGCAGCGCGAAGTTCGGCGCCGGCAAGCTGGTCTTCCGCGGTTATCACAACGGCAGCGTCACCAACACGCTGACGATGACGCTGGACAACGTGGTCTTCGACTCGACGAACTTCCTGACCTCCGACGGCAAGAAGGGCGGGCCGACGCAGCCGGACTATGCGACGCTGACGCTCGGACCGGGACCGGTGACGATCCCGTTCGCCACGTCGTCGACCTTCAAGCTCAACGACGTGCGCGCCGGACCCCGGGCGCCCCTCGGCTGTGACGGCGCCTTCCCGGACTTTCCGTCGGCCAACGCGCCGATCTGAGTCCGGCGCCTGCGGGAGCGTGCACTAAGTCCGGGGCGACGGTTTGCTTATAGGGGTATCGCAGCAAGTTTTCAATGATGTGAAGTTTGACTTCCATCCGGTCAACGCTGCCCGATAAGCTGGCCCCCCTTTGTTGTACCCGCCGTCGCCGCCCTACGGCGTTTCCCCGTGAAACACGCAATTGCCTGGGCCGTTTGTGGCCTGCTCGGACCGCTGGTCAGTCTGGGCGCGACCGCAGCACCGGTCGGCGAGGATGAGGACCAGCTGGAAGCGCTGCTGAAGCGCGAAGTGCAGGGACCCTCACGCTACGCGCAGAGCCTGATGGATGCGCCCGCCGCCGTCAGCGTGATCACTCGCCAGGAGGCGGCGGCGCTCGGCCACGTGACCATCGGCGACATGCTCGGCCGGCTGCCCGGCGTCTATCTGGGCAACACGCGCAGCTACAGCAACCTGGGCGTTCGCGGCTTCAACCGGCCGGGCGACTACAACTCCCGCGTGCTGATGTCCATCGACGGTCAGCGTGTCAATGACGCCATCTACGACCAGGGACTGCCGCAACTCGAGTTCCCCGTCGTCGCCGATTGGGTCAAGCGGGTTGAGCTCGTGCAGGGCCCGGGCTCCTCGATCTACGGCAGCAACGCGCTGCTGGGCGTGGTCAACGTGGTGACGCTGGACGGCATCGATGCGCCGGGCCTGTCCGCGCTCGCCAGCGCCGGCGGCGACGGCATGCGCCGCGCGGAGTTGCATTACGGCGCCGTCGACGTCGCGGGCGGCGACCTGTTCCTTGGCGTGAACCTTCAACGCACTGGCGGCGAGGACCTGTTCCTGCCCTCGCTGGGCACCGCCGACGGCTGGGTCCGCGGACTGGACGGCGAGCGCCAGGTGGCCATGCTCGCGAAGTACCGCGTTGGCCGCTGGCGGCTGTCGCTGTCCGCGGTGCAACGCGACAAGGAGGTGCCCACCGCGCCCTACGGCACCTTGCCCGGCGCATCGGGCACCCGCTACACGGACCGCGAGTTGATGGTCGAGGCCGGTTACGACGAAGGCTGGCAAGGGGACCTGCGCCGCAGCCTGCGATTCAACCTGTCTCAATACGATTTTCGCGGCCGCTACGTCTTCGGCGAATCCCCCGCGGTCATCGACAAGGACGAGGCCTATGCCCAATGGATCACCGTCGATGCACGCGTGCTGTGGCGCGGCCTGCTCAACCACGAGTTGATGACCGGCGCCGAGGTGAGGACTTCGCCCTACGGCGTGCAACGCAACTACCGGGTCGAGCCCTACGCATCGCGATTGGACTCGCATGTGACGCAGGATTCGGCGGCACTGTTCGCGCAGGACCAATGGCGGTTGTCGCAGGCCTGGCAGCTCACGACCGGGCTGCGGGTGGACCACGCGCGAGGCTTCTCGCCGGCGCTGTCGCCGCGGGCGGTGCTGGTCTACCGACCCAGCGAGCGCCAAACCCTCAAGTTGATGTGGGCGCGCTCCTTCCGTTCGCCCAATCTCTATGAGCGCTTCTACGACGACGGCGGTCAATCGCAGCTGGCCAATCCGGCGCTGCGGCCCGAGCGGCTGAGCTCCGCGGAGATCGCGTGGGAGTATCTGCTGCCGTCGGGACAGGCGCTGGGCGTGAACGCCTACGACACGCGCCTGGATCGCCTGATCGAGCAGGTACCGCTGAGCGCCGAGTCGGACGCGGTGGTGCAATTCGTCAATCGTGGCCGCGCGCGGATGCGGGGCGTGGACCTCTCCGTCGAGCATCGGCGGCAGGACGGCTGGCTCTGGCGCGCGAGCGCCTCGTGGATGGATGCCCGCGACGACCGGGGCGCGCGGCTGAGCAACGCGCCGACCTGGATGGTCAAGGGCCATCTCGTCACGTCCGAATGGCATCAATGGCAGTTCGGCGTGGAAGGCACCGCACTTGGCGCGCGACTGGGCCGCGTGCGGGTCTCGCCGTCGGCCTTCCTCAACGCGCATTTGCGCTACCGCGTCGACGAGCGCCAGACCGTCGCGATGCACGTCGACAACCTGCTCGATCGCGCCAACCAGGACCCGTCGTCACCCGACGCCTCACTTGACGCGATTCCCCAGCCACGCCGAACCTGGCGTCTGGATTGGCGGATCGCCTTCTGACCGTGGTGCGGATGCTCATGTCCCCGCTTTCGATCGGGCGCGCCAGTGCGCCGGCATCGGGTGACCGCGGCCGCTTCCGGCGCCTCGCGATGTCCGGAATGCTGGCGTTCCTGGGCGTCGCGATCGGTGCTCCCGCGCTCGCGCAAGCCTCTGGCCCGGAGGTCCTGAAGGCCGAGGTGATCTACCGGACGCTGATGTTCATCACCTGGCCCGCGGAGCGGGAAGCCGGCCGCGTGTTGCACCTGTGCATCGCGGGGGACAGTCGGCTTGGACCTTTCCTGCAAGCGCTGGCGGCCCGGCCAATCCGGCAGTTCACGATCGAGGTGCGCCGCGTCTCGCGCCCGGAGCAGCTCGTCGGCTGCCACGTCCTCTACGTCGGGGAGCCGCAGCCGGCCTGGCGCTCGGCACTCGAGCGCGCCCACGTCCTGGTGCTGGCCGACGAGGCCGGCATGCTGGACTTCGGGGCGATGGTGAACCTGCAGGTGGAGGATGGGCGTATCGTTTTCGACGTCGACCTGGATGCGGCGCGGAGCGCCGGGCTGACGGTGAGCGCCAAGTTGCTGCGACTGGCGCGTTTCGTGCGGCATCAATCGACTTCGCCATGAACGCCAAGATCTTCGACACCGTGGAGCGCTGGCGCGAACTCGCCGTGTCGCTGACCGTGCTGCTCGTCTTTGCCTTGCTGCTCAGTGCCATGCAGTTCTGGCGCCTGCAGGACCGGCAGCGGGAGGATCTGCGCCTGCAGGCCGGCATCGTGGGACAGACGGCGTCCGCCGCGCTGGTCTTCGACAGCCGCGAGGACGCCGCGGAGATCCTGCAGGCGTTGCAACAGAACCCGGCCACGCTGCGCGCGCAGTTGCTCAAGCGGGACGGCAGCGTGTTCACGATCTACGTGCGTCCGCCGGCGCAGCGGTCCCGGCTCGAGGACTGGGCCGGCCAGATCACCTTGGTGGAGCCGGTGTCCGCCAACGGACAGGTGGTGGGTACCCTCGTCTTGAGCGCGAGCCGCCTGCCCATGTGGGGCGACCTGGCGCAATTCATCGGAGCGACGCTGGCCACGCTGACGGCCACGGCCGCGCTGGCCTGGTTGCTGTCCAAACGCCTGCGTGTGCGGATGCAGGAGGCACAGCGGCGCACTCGATACCTGGCGCGGTTCGACGCGTTGACCGATCTCCCCAACCGTGAGCATCTGCGCCTGTTGCTGGACCAGGCGATCACTGACGAAGGCGGCGCAGCGCTGCTGTTGCTGGACCTGGACAACTTCACGCAGATCAACGACCAGTTCGGACACGCGGCGGGCGACGCGGCCTTGCAGGCGACCGGTCAACGGTTGCGCCAGCTCTGCCGCCCGGGCGATGCCGCCGCGCGGCTGTCGGCGGACGAGTTCGCCGTGCTGCTGACGCCGCGGCCGGACGCCGCCTCGCTGCAGGCCTTTGCAGTCCAGTTGCAGATCGGACTGACCCAACCGCTGTTCTTCGATGGTCATTGGCTGCACCTGCGCGCCAGCACCGGCGCGGTGTTGCTGCCGGAGCAAGCCGGCACCGCGAGTGACGCACTGCGCTGCGCCGATGCGGCGATGCGCCAGGCCAAGCTCCTGGGCAAGGACGGCTTCCAGATGTTCACGCCTCAACTCGGCGAGCAGCTGCAGTCGCGGATCGCGCTGGAGAACGACCTGCGAGCCGGGCTGATCGAGGGTCAGTTCCACCTGGCCTACCAGCCGCAATACGACGCGCAGCGTCGAATCCGAGGCCTGGAGGCCCTGGCACGCTGGCAGCACCCGGAGCGCGGCCCGGTGTCGCCCGCGGCGTTCATTCCGGTGGCCGAGTCGTCGGGAATGATCGTGGACCTCGGGCTGGCGATGCTTGCCCGGCTGCGCGAAGACCTGGACCGATGGAAGGCCCGCGGACTCCGGTGCCCGCCGGTGGCCATCAACCTGTCCTGGGAACAGTGCCGCAAGCCGCAGCATCGCGAACGTTTCCTGCAGCAGCTCAAGACCCTCCAGCTCACGCCGCTGGAGGTCGAATTCGAGCTGACGGAGAGCCTGAACTTCGAGGACATCGACAAGCCGGATTCCTTCGTGTTCACGCTGCAGGGCCTGGGCTACGGGCTGGCGATCGACGACTTCGGCACGGGTTACAGCTCGCTGGCCTACCTGCGCCGGCTGCGCTGCAAGAAGATCAAGATCGACCGGCTCTTCGTGCACGGGCTTGCCGCCAGCGACGATTCCCGAATGCTCGTGGAGTCGATGGTGCGGGTCGCGCATGCGATGCACATGACGGTCGTTGCGGAGGGCGTTGAACTGGAGGCGGACGAGGCGGCGCTCGTGGCCATGGGATGCGATCTGATGCAGGGCTTCGGCCTGTGCAGACCCGAGAGCGTCTCCCACATCGAAGCCTTGTTGTCCGAGCCCGTTCCCAGCTGAGTGCGAGGGCCCGCGTCCCCGGCGAACTGGCCGCGAGACCGCCAGGCTGCCGACCCTGGACATGGCGCGGGCTTCGGCCTCTAATGGTCGCTGTCATTCAGAAAGACTACCCAGGAATCCGGTGAGTGCGCCGATGTGGCAGCGCGCAGGCCGGGTCACCCTTCGACCGTCGTTGCGCAGGGGCGGGTAGCGCGAGGTGCGAGCCGGAGAGGGAACGTCGAGTCCCCCGGACCTTCGAGACGCAGGGGGGCTGCGATGTCTGACGCAAGCAGGGCGAATGTCTTCGCGGGGTCGTGGCGCCTGAACGCCACGCGCCGCCTCTGGCTGCTCACCGCGCTCGGCTCGGCGCTGTCCGCCTGCGGCAGGCCGGACCCGCCGCAGGCCGCGGCCTCGCGGGAGGCCGTCGTGCTGGCGGTGACGCCCTATGCCGGCGCGGCGCCCGCCTTTGTGGCCGTTGCCAGGTGCTACTTCGAACGCGAAGGCCTGTCCGTGACGGTGCAGCACCACGGTTCCGGCAAGGAGGCCCTGGACGCCGTGCTGGCGGGCAAGGCCGACGTCGCGACGGTGGCCGAACTGCCCGTCGCGCTGGCCGTGGTCAAAGGGCATCCGGTCACCATCCTCGCGACCTTGTCCACTCAAAGCGACCATGCCATCGTCGGCCGTACCGACCGCGGCATCTGGTCCGCCGACGCGCTGCGAGGCAAGCGCATCGGCGCCAGCGTGGGCACGAGCGGCGACTTCGTGCTCGACGTGTTGCTGGTCCGATCGCGCCTGTCGCGCGCGGATGTCCAGGTCGTCGACCACAAGCCGCGCGACCTGGCCGATGCGCTCGTGCGCGGCGATGTCGATGCCATCGTGACCTGGGAGCCCTATGTCGCCGACGCACGACGGCGCCTGGGCGACCGGGCGGCGGTGTTCCCCAGCGAGGGGGTGTACGACTCCAGCTTCAATCTGGCCTCGCAGCGCGCTTTCGCGCTTCAGCGCGGCGAGGTGGTGCGTCACCTGCTCGTCGCGCTGCTGCAGGCCGAGGATCTGCTGAAACACGACCTGGCCGCCAGCGAGTCCATCGTCGCGCAGGCGCTGCGCAAACCGCCCGAGGAGATCCATGAACTGCTCTCGCGCAGCCGTTTCTCCCTGTCGCTGGAACAACACCTGCTGGTGGTCCTCGAGGACGAAGGGCGCTGGGCGATGAAGAACCGGGTCGTGGACGCGCCGCGTGCGCCGAACTTCCTGGATGCCGTCTATCTGGACGGCTTGGCCGCGGTCAAGCCGCGTGCGGTCACGATCATCCGCTAGGCCATGAAGATATCGACCCGCCTCGCGATCATCGGCTCGGCCTGCGTGCTGGTCACGCTGGCCATCGCGGTGTCGCTGGGCGTGTCCGGCCGGCAGGTCGCCGAGAGCATGCGCAAGAACCGCGCCGCCGCGGACCTGGTCGAGTCGGCGGCCGGCCTGCGTTACCTGACGCTGGAGTACGCACGCCAGCCCGAGGCGCGGGTCGAGGTGCAATGGGCCAGCGCCTACCGCACGCTGGGCCATGCGCTGGACCGCGCCCAGGGCTTCGAATCGCGCGACGAGCAGGAGGGCATCTCGCAGATCCGCGCAGCCCATGACAAGGCGCCCGCCGTCTTCGCGGAACTGGTCCGGGCCCAGCAGGCCCGCCTGGCCGGTGACGGCCAACGGCAGGTCCTCGACGAGTGGGCCGGACGCCTGACGGCCGCCATGGCGCGCAAGACGCTGATCATGATGAGCGAGTCGTTCCGGCTGCAGGACATCAGCCGCGAGCAGGTGGCGACCGCCCAGCGGCGCGCGGTCGCGATCGTCCTGAGCTTGTCGGCCATGCTGGCCGTCGCGGTGGCGGCCAGCATGTTCTTCATCTTCCGCGGCATCGCCCGTCCGCTGGCCCGACTGCGCGAGGGCATGCGGCGCGTGGGGGCGGGCGACCTGGAGCACGCCGTCGGCGGTACCGGTGCCGACGAGATCGCCGAGCTGGCGCGCGAGTTCGACGGCATGAGCACGCTGCTCAGGACCACGACCGTGTCCCGCGACCGGCTTGCGGAAAGCGAGGCGCGCACCCGACTCATCCTCGATGCCGCGTTGGATGCCGTCGTGGGCATGGACGGCGAGGGACGCGTCACGCATTGGAATCCGCAGGCGGAGGCGGTGTTCGGCTGGTCCGCCGACGAAGCCGTCGGGCGGCTCCTGACAGCGCTCGTCGTGCCCGAGCGCTTCCGCGAGGCGCACCGGGCCGGCTTGCGGCGCTACCTCGACACCGGGGTGGCGACCGTGCTCGACCGGCGCGTCGAATTGCGGGCGACGCGACGCGACGGGACCGAGTTCCCGATCGAGCTCGCGATCACCGCGATCCGGTCCAACGGCGTGGTGAGCTTCAACGCCTTCCTGCGCGACATCACCAGCCGCAAGCTCGGCGAGTCCCGGCTCAAGGAGCAGCTGGCGCGGCTGGACCTGCTGAACCAGATCACCCGCGCCGTCGGTGAACGCCAGGACCTGCACAGCATCTTCCAGGCCGTGATCCGCGGGCTGGAGGACAACGCGCCGGTGGACTTCAGTTGCGTCTGCCTGCGCGACGCCGCCGGCGACACGCTGCGGGTGACGGGCGTCGGCGTGAAGAGCGCGCCGCTGGCCCTGGAGCTCGCGTTGTCCGAACAGGCCGACCTGTCGATCGACGGCGACGGCCTGTCGCAATGCCTGGCCGGACACCTGGTCTACGAGCCGGACCTGACGACGGTCCCGTTCCCTTTCCCGCAGCGGCTGGCGCGCGGCGGCCTGCGATCGCTGGTGATCGCGCCGCTGCAGTCGGAGAACCGTGTGTTCGGCATCCTCGTCGCCGCGCGTCTGGCCCCTCAGGCCTTCAGCAGCAGCGACTGCGAATTCCTGCGACAGCTCAGCGAGCACGTCAGCCTGGCCAGCCACCAGGCGCAGCTCTACGGCGCGCTGCAGCAGGCCTACGAGGACCTGCGCCAGACGCAGCAGGCGATCCTGCAGCAGGAGCGGCTGCGGGCGCTGGGGCAGATGGCCAGCGGCATCGCGCACGACATCAACAATGCGATTTCGCCGGCCATGCTCTACACGGAGAGCCTCCTGGAGCGCGAGCCTGGGCTGAGCCCGTCGGCGCGCAGCGCGTTGGGCAACATCGCCCGCGCCATCGACGACGTGGCCGCGACCGTGGCGCGCATGCGCGAGTTCTACCGCCAGCGCGAGAGTGGATCGGCGCTGACGCGGGTGTCGTTGAACGAACTGGTGCGGCAGGTGGTGGAGCTCACGCGCGCGCGCTGGAGCGACATGCCGCTGCAGCGCGGCGTCGTGATCCGTCTGCGCACGGACCTGGCGACCGATGACCCGGTGGTGCTGGGCACCGACAACGAGATCCGGGAGGCGCTGATCAACCTGGTCTTCAATGCGGTCGACGCGATGCCGGACGGCGGGACGGTGACGATCCGCACGGGCCAGCAAGGCGAGGGCGCCCACGCGGCCGTGATGCTGGAGGTCGCCGACGACGGCATGGGCATGGACGAGGCGACGCGCCGCCGCTGCCTCGAGCCGTTCTTCACCACCAAGGGCGAGCGCGGCACCGGCCTCGGGCTGGCGATGGTGTACGGCATCGCGCAGCGCCACGGCGCCGACCTGGAGGTGCACAGCGCGCCGGGGCAGGGCACCCGCGTGTCGCTGCGCTTCACCGTGCCGACGCCGGACGAGGGGGCCGGCACGTCGCTCCGCAGCGACCCCGACGAGAAGCCGCCGCCGCTGCGGATCCTGCTCGTCGACGATGACCCGCTGCTGCTGCGATCGCTGCAGGAGACGCTGGAGGCGGACGGCCACGCGGTCACCAGCGCCCATGCGGGACAGGCCGGGATCGACGCGTTCCGGGACGCCCTTCGCGGCGCGGACCGGCACGGGCGCGGCTTCGAGGTCGTCGTGACCGACCTCGGCATGCCGCACGTCGACGGACGGCAGGTGGCGGCGGCGGTGAAGGCGGCCTCGCCGGCCACGCCGGTGATCCTGCTCACGGGCTGGGGGCAGCGACTGGTGGACGAAGACGAGAAGCCGCCGCATGTCGACCAGGTGCTCGGCAAGCCGCCGAAGCTGCGCGAGTTGCGTCGCGCCCTGCGACGCGCGACCGCGCCGGCGGACCCGCCCGGCGCGGCGCCTGATCCCGGGGATCCCGGGGATCCCGGGGGGCCGCGGCGTTCCGGGATGAAGGAGCCGTCCTGATGCGCGCGTTCTGGCACCCAGGCCGCTGGCCTCTGCGCCTGCAGGTGGTCGCGATGCTGGTGCTGGTGTCCTCGCTGCCGCTGGCGCTGTGGGCCTATGTCGACCTGCGCGACGACCGGGAGCGGATGCTCGACGGCCTCAGGAGCCTGCTGGAGGCGCGTGCCGACCAGATCGTCCGGGAGATCGACGCCTTCCATCGCGGCTACCGCAATGCCTCGGAGCGCCTGGTGCGGCTCCCCTCGTCCCGCGAGTTCTGCAGTGCGACGCCGCCACGGCGGGCGGCGCTGCAGGCGGACCTCCAGGGCGCGCTCGCGAGCTTTCCCGACAGCGACGCGGCCGTGCGCGGCGTGGCGCTCATCGACCCGCGCGGGCGGGTCGTCGCGGCGACCGAGCACGCCATGGTCGGCGTGGACCTGGGCGAGGATCCGAACGTGAAGGCCGCGCTGGGCGGTGTCCCGGTGGTCTCCGATCCTTACGTCGCGTCCCGACGCGGTAGCGCCCAGCCGTCGCTGGGTTACTTCGCGCCCCTGTCGGAGGCCGACGGCCTGCGCTGCGTGGGCGTGATCTGGGTGCGGGCCGAAGCCTTCTGGACCGCGGTCCGGAGCTCCAACGAGCAGGCGGGCAAGGGCAGTTTCGCCGTGGTGTTCGACCGGGAGGGGATCCGCATCGCCCACACCTACAGCGAGGACATCGTCTTCCGCCCGGCCGGGAAGTTGCCGCCCGAGGTCGTCGAGCGACTGGTCGCGAATCAACGCTTCGGCGAACGCACGCGGGAGTTGCTGGCGGACATCCGTCCGTTCCCGGAGCAGTTCGAACGCGCGCGGGCGGCGTCGCCGGATCCGGCGGTCTTCCGCGGCTGGGCGCCGGTCAACGCGCAATGGAACTATGGCGTGGCACGCCGCTTCCATGCGGTGGACTGGACCGTGTTCTACATGATTCCCGAGCGGGCCTTCGTCGCGGACATCGACCGCATGACGTGGCAGCGCTTCGGGCTGGCCGCGGCCATCATCCTCGGCGCGGGGCTTGCCGGGCTGTTGCTGGCGGGCACGATCCTGCGTCCGTTGCGTTCGCTCGCGCGCGCCGCCCGGACCATGGCGGGCGGCGAGATGTCCGTCCGTGTGGAGAGCCGGCGCGACGATGAGATCGGTGACCTGATCCGGGCGTTCAACGCGATGGCCGAGGACCTGCAGGCCAAGGCCGGCCACCTCGAGCGCGCCAACGACGCCCTCGAGGCGCGCGTGCGCGAGCGCACCGCGACGCTGAGCGCCGAGGTGGCCGAGCGCGAAGGCGTCGAGCGCCGACTGCAGTCGCAGCTGGAGCGGCTGCAGCTGCTCGACCACATCACCGCCGCGATCGCCGAGCGGCAGGATCTGCCGAGCATCTACCAGGTCGTGGTCGGCACCCTGGAGGACCGGCTGCCGGCGCCCGTGGCCGGCGTCCTGATCCTGGACCCGGCGGGACGCACGCTGACGCCGGTCCGCATCGGCGAGAGCTTCGAGATCCTGGCCGGCCGGGACGGCGGCGCCGACGGCCCTGACGCGGAGGGCGCCGACGCCGTCCCCGCGCTTCATGGCACGGACGTCACGCGCGTGCTGCAGGGGACGCTGGTGTACGAGCCGGATCTCACCGGCCTGTCGCTGCCCCTCGCGCGGCGGCTCTCGCAGCGAGGCCTGCGCTCGATGGTGCTGGCGCCGCTGCGGGCCGGCGACATCGTGTTCGGGCTGCTGCTGGTGGCGCGACGCGCGACGAACGGATTCGGCAGCGGCGACTGCGAGTTCCTGCGCCAGCTGAGCGCCCACGTGGCGCTGGCGGCGCGTCAGGCGCAGTTGCACGCGGACCTGCAGCGTGCCTATGACGAGCTGACGCAATCCCAGCAGACGGTCATGCAGCAGGAGCGGCTGCGGGCGCTCGGGCAGATGGCGAGCGGCATCGCGCATGACATCAACAACGCGATCTCGCCGATCGTGCTGTACACCGACGAGTTGCTCGAACGCACGCCCGGGCTGAGCGAGAAGACGCGCTCGCGGCTCGCGGTCATCGCCCGCGCGATCGACGATGTGGCGGCGACCGTCGCCCGCATGCGCGAGTTCTACCGGCAACGGGAATCGTGCGCCCAGCATCTGCCGCTGCAGCTGAACGACCTGGTGCCGCAGGTCGTCGACCTCACGCGCGCGCGCTGGAGCGACATGCCCCAGCAGCGGGGCGTGGTGATCCGGCTCGCGGTCGACCTGACACCGGCCCTGCCCGAAGTCCTCGGAGGCGAGAGCGAGATCCGCGAAGCCCTGATCAACCTGGTCTTCAACGCCGTCGACGCGATGCCGGAGGGCGGCCTGCTGACGCTGCGGACGGCCCTGCGCGACATCGGAGCGGACGACGGACATCCGGACCGCCAGGAGGTCGTGATCGAGGTCTCGGACACCGGCGTCGGCATGGATGAATCCACGCGTCGGCGCTGCCTGGAGCCGTTCTTCACGACCAAGGGCGAGCGCGGCACCGGCCTGGGCCTGGCCATGGTCTACGGCGCCGTCCAGCGCCACGACGCGGCCCTGGAGATCGACAGCGTGGTCGGGAAGGGCACCGCCTTCCGACTGCGTTTCCCGGTGCGGCGGACGGCGTCCGCAGCCACGGCGGCGGACACCCCGGGCCTGGTGCCCGCCGGGCCGTTGCGGATCCTGCTGGTCGACGACGATCCGCTGATCCTGCGGTCGATGCAGGAAGCGCTCGAGGGCGACGGGCACGCGGTGACGGCCGCCAACGGCGGGCAGGCCGGCATCGCCGCGCTGTGCGAGGACACGGCCGCCTTCGACGCCGTCATCACGGACCTCGGCATGCCCGATGTCGACGGACGGCGCGTGGCCGCCGAGGTCAAGACGCGCGCGCCCGGCACGCCGGTCATCCTGCTGACCGGATGGGGCCAGCGGATGATCGCGGACGGCGAGATGCCGCCCGCGGTCGATCTTGTGTTGAGCAAGCCGCCCAAGCTCCGGGAAGTGCGAACGGCGCTGGCCCGGCTGCTCGCGGCCCCGAAGGGAGAACACGCGTGAACACCCACAGCCCCGCCGGGTCGACCGGCTCCGTCCTGTCATCCGGGTCCTCCGGGGCCGAGCCCGCCCGGCTGCTGGTCGTCGACGACGAGGCGCGGCACATGGAGGCCCTGTGCGACACGCTGGCCGGGCACGGCTACGCGGTCGTGGGCCACGCCGACGCCGAGGGCGCCTTGAACGAACTGAGGCGCGGCGTCTTCGACGTTCTGCTGACCGACCTGGTGATGCCCGGGAAGACTGGCATCGAACTGCTGCGCGCCGCGCTCGAGATCGATCCTCAGCTGGTGGGCGTCGTCATGACCGGGGAGGGCAGCATCGCCACCGCGGTGGAGGCCATGCGCAGCGGGGCCACCGACTACGTGCTCAAGCCGTTCCGGCTCGCGTCCATCCTGCCGGTGCTGGGCCGTGCGGTGGAGATCGGCCGCCTGCGGCGTGAGAACACCCGACTCCACCTCAGCCTGCAACGCCGTGCCGATGAACTGGAGGCCACCAACCGGGAGCTGGACGCCTTTGCGCGCACCGTGTCGCATGACCTCCGCACGCCGCTGAACGCCCTCGTCGGCTTCTCGACGCTGCTTGCGGCGCAGGCGGGCCCGGTGCTGTCGCCGCGCCAGCGCGGCTGGCTGGCCGACATGCAGCTGGCGGCACAACGCATGACGGATCTGATCGACGCGTTGATGCGCTTGTCCCACATGGGCCGGCGCGCGCTGGCGCTCACCGAAGTCGATGTGGAGGCGCTCGTGCGCAGCGTGATCGGGGAACTTCTGGCCTCAGGATCCGGCGTGGTGCCGCGGTTCGACGTTGGCGCGATGCCTCGCGTGGTGGCGGACGCGCCGATGCTTCGGCAGGTGTTCGCCAACCTGATCTCCAACGCTGCGAAGTTCTCCGTTCAGCAGGCGTCAGGACACGAAGCGACGGTCTCGATCGGGGGCGAACGGGACGGCGCCGCCATCGTCTTCTCTGTCAGCGACGACGGCCCCGGCTTCGATTCAGCAGACGCGCAGCGCTTGTTCGAACCGTTCATCCGCCTGCAGGGCGCGGAGAAGGTCGAAGGCCACGGCCTCGGCCTGTCGATCGTGCAGCGGATCGTGCAGCGCCACGGTGGACGGGTCTGGGCCACCTCCGCGCCCGGGGAAGGCGCCACGTTTCGATTTTCACTGCCGCAGACCGTTGAATGAGCGCGCAGGTGGGGCCTCCAGCGTTCACCCGCCCCGCCGACGAAACAGCAGGTCGTAGAGCGCAGGAATCAGCCCGAGCGTCACCAGCGTGCCCAGCGCCAGTCCGCCGATCATCGTGATCGCCATGCCGGTCCACAGCGGCCCCGCGAACAGCATCAGCGGGATCAGGCCGACGATGCAGGTCAGTTTGGTCATCACGATGGGCCGCAGGCGCTTGACCGCCGCGGCAACGACCGCCTCGCGCCGACCGAGACCGGCGGCGCGTTCCGCCTCGATGCGCTCCAGCAGCAGGACCGCGTTGTTGACGATGATCCCGGCCAGCGCCAGCAGGCCGAAGGTCGCCATGAAGCCGAACGGATATCCGGTCAGCAGCAACGCGAGCGTCGCGCCGATCAGCACGAAGGGCACGCTGGCGACGATGATGAACAGCTTGCGGAACGAGTTGAACTGCCAGATGAAGAGCAGCAGGATCGCGATCAGCGCATGCGGCATGAACTCGAGCAGCGCCTGATTCGCCTCGGCCGAGTCCTCGATCTCGCCGCCCAGTTCGATGCGGTAGCCCGGCGGCAGCGCGATGGCGGCGATCCGCGGCGCGATCGTCTGCACCAGCTCGCTGGTGGTCCGCGTCGGGTTGTGCCCGGTGACGGTGAGCGTGCGCACGAGATTGCGACGCACGAGTGTCGACGGCTCGGTGTCGCTGGTCACCGAGGCGATGGCCGAGAGGGCCACCGGCGCGCCGCCCGCAGACGGATACACCAGCGTGTCGGCGGGCGAGCCCTTGGCCGCGCGTTCGGACGCGCCGCCGCGCAGCACGATGGGCGCCGACACGCCGTTGTCGTGAACGACCGACGCCGCGACGCCGCCGTAGCGCATCTGCAAGGCCCGGGCGATGTCGTCGCTGGAGACACCCGCCTGGCGCGCCCGCGCCTGATCGACCTGGATCACGCGCCGCGGCACGCGCGTCATCCAGTCGTCGTAGACATCGACGTTGCCGGGCACCGAGGCCAGCGCGGCCTGGATCTCGCCGCCGATGCGCCGCAGTTCCGCCTCGTCGGGCCCCGACACGCGATAGATCGCGACGCCGGCCTCCGTGCTGCCGAGCGAGAAGCGCTTCGGCTCCGCTCGCAGCTCGGGAAAGTGCAGGCGCATGTGCCGCTTGGCTCGGGCGATGACGTCGTCGATCCGCGTCCCCGGCTGCACGCTGACGGTGAAGTACGCGATGTTGGCCGCTGGCAGCGGTGGATTCAGCCCGAGGACGATGCGGGGGCCGCCATCGGCCACATAGCCGATGCTGTCCACGACTTCGGGATTGGCGTTGCGGTCGGCCAGCCAGCGGCTCATCGCCTCGACGGTACGCAAGGTCTGGCGGGAGTCGCTGCCCGGCTGCAGCGTCACCGGCATCTGGAACTGCAGCCGGTCCGACTTGGGCAGGAAGTCGTACGGGATGTTCGACAGCATCGCGCCCGCCGCGATCAGCAACGCGACCATGCTGCCGATGAACAGCGCCTTGTGATCGAGCACCCATCCGATCAGCGCGCGATAGCCGCGATAGAAGCGCGATCCGACCTGATCGTCCGAGGCGCCATGAGTCGCCTGCACGTGAGCGAAGTACAGGCACAGCAGCGGCGTGACAGTGAGGCTCAACACCCAGGAGCCGAGCAGCGTCACCGCCAGCACGACCGCCAGCGAGCGCAGATACTCGTTGGTGGCCGTCTGGCCGAAGAAGAAGGGGGAGAAGGCCAGCACGATCACCAGCGACGAGCTCAGCAGCGGCACCGCGAGCGTGCGGCCGGCCTCGATGCAGGCGTGGCGGCGTTCCTCGCCGGCGACCAGGCGGCGTTCGATGTCCTCGGCGATGACGATGCCGTTGTCCACGAGCAGGCCCAGCGCCAGGATGATCGCCGCGATCGACACCGTCTGCAGCTCCACGCCGAGCGCGCGCATCGCGATCAGCGCGCCGAGGATGGTCAGCGGCACGATGGCGCCGACGATCAGTCCGGTGCGCCAGCCCAGGAACAGCATCACCACGGCCATGACGATGAGCACCGTCTCGCCCATGACGTGATGCATCTTCCCCATCTCGCGCTCGACGACGTCGGCCTGGAAGGTGACCACGTGCTGCTCGAAGCCCACCGGCAGCAGGCGCTGGGTCTCTTCCAGCTTTGCCCGCAGCGCCTTGCCGAAGGCGGCGATGTTGCGCCCCTGGGCCATCGACACCGCCACGACAACCGCCGGCTGCCCTTGATAGACCGCGGCGCTCTCCGGCGGATCGGCCGGCAAGACCTGGATCCGCGCCAGTTGGCCGAGCGGCACCTGACGACTGCCGGCGGCCGCCGGCACCGCGACGAGGAAGTGGCGGAGATCGTCGAGGCCGCGGATCTCGCCCGAGGTCGCGACCGTCATGGCGAGTCCGGACGCCGAGATCAGCCCGCCGGGCGCGATGACGTTCTGCGCCTGCAGTTGCTGCGCGATCGCGGCCGGCGCCACGCCGGCCTCGACCAGGCGGGCGCGGTCGAAGTCGACGTAGACGCGGTCCTCGCGCAGGCCGTAGAGCGACACATGCTCGACGCCCGGGAGCGCATAGAGCTGCTCGCGCAGCCGGCGCAGCGGCTCACGCATCTCGCTCATGCCGAAGCCTGGCGCCGTGACGGCGATCGACGCGACGGCGACGCGGCCGAAGTCGTCCTCGACGAACGGGCCCACCGTGCCGGCGGGCAGCTCGGCGGCGGCCTCACCGGCCTTGGCACGCACGCGCTGCCAGAGCGCGGGCAGATCGCTCACCCGGTCGTAGGCGGTGAGCTGCAGCACGGCGCTGCCGGGCCGCACCGTGGTGACGATCCGCTTGAGGTCGCCGATCTCGCGCAGGCGCTCTTCGGTGGGTTTGGCGAGCAGTTGCTCCACCTGCTCGCTGGGCATGCCGGGGAAGGCGACCGATACCAGCGCGTCGCGCACGGTGACGGAGGGCTCTTCCTGCGAAGGGAAATCCAGGAAGGTCGCCACGCCGGCCAACAGCAGCAGCACGGCGGTCAACAGGGTCAGCCGGCTGGC
This sequence comes from Mitsuaria sp. MSU3D, assembly GCF_056867975.1. Classification (NCBI taxonomy): domain Bacteria; kingdom Pseudomonadati; phylum Pseudomonadota; class Betaproteobacteria; order Burkholderiales; family Sphaerotilaceae; genus Roseateles; species Mitsuaria sp. MSU3D. The sequence continues at coordinate 1,805,729 of NZ_CP200314.1, forward strand.
CCCCAGGGCGGAGTGCGTGAGCTTCACAGGGGGCCTCCGTCGGCGAGGCGCGATGCCACGGGCAGCGGCTGGACCGCCTGCCCATCGCTCAGGAAGGCCGACCCCGCCGTCACGATCTGCTCGCCGGGTTTCAGGCCGGCGCTGATGACGAAGCGCTCACCGGCGATCGGGCCGAGGGTGACCGGGCGACGGGTGACGCGTCCGGCCGCCTGCTGATAAACGAAGACGGCGGCGTTGACGCCGCGGGCGTCGGCGATCACCGCCGACAGCGGCACCGTGAGCGCTCCGGCCGGGGCGCCAGCGGGCGCATCAATCAGGTCGAGCGACAGGCTGTCGCCGCTGCGCAGTGCGTTGGCGGCGCCCTGAAAGTCGAGGATCACCTGGGCGCTGCCGCCGGCGTCCAGGCGCGACGAGACACCGTGCAAGCGCAGCGAGAAGGGCTCGGCGGCACCGGCACGCCGCGCGCGCACCAGCGCGCCCGGCTGCAGCCGGCTGGCGATGTCCCCCGGGAGGACGGCCACTGCCTGTGGCCGCCCGAGGCCCTCCAGCTGCAGCAAGACCTGGCCCGCCGCCGCATCGCCCTGCGGCTGTGCGAGCCGCGCGACCACGCTGCCGTCGAAGGGCGCGCGGATCTCGCTCTGATGCACCGTGCGCCGCGCCAGCGCCAGGTCGGCTTCCGCCGTCTGCCGCTGAGCAGCCGCGGCATCGAGGGCGGCCTCCGCCGCCGTCAGCGTCGCGCGCGACGTTGCCCCGTCATCGAACATGGCCTGCTGCTGCCGCCATTGGCTGTCGCGCTCGCGCCATTGCGCGGCCGTGGCACGCAGCTGCGCCTCGGCCTGACGCAGCTTCAACAGCATCGGTGCCGGGTCCAGCCGTGCCAGTACCTGGCCCTGGCGCACGCGGTCGCCGACATCGACGGCAATCGCCGCAATGCGACCGCCCTGTTCGAAGGCGAGGTCGGCACGCTGCTCCTGCCGGACCATGGCGATGAAGCGGGTGTCGCTGCTTGCAGCGCCGATGCCGGCTGTCTCCAGCTTCACGGTGCGCGGCGCAGCGGGTGGCGCCACGTTCGCGCGGCCGCAGCCGGCAAGCACCGTGGCCGCCACGGCCAGCAGGCAGGCACTCGCGACGCGACGGGAAGGGCGTGTGCTCAAGGGCAGTTTCATCGTTGCTTGCATCGAATCAGTAGGCGTAGGTGACTGCCAGGGTGGTCGACACGGGATTGCGGCGTTCGACGACCGGGCTGTGTGCCGCGTTGTCGAGGTAATGCGTTCCGCGCAGTTCCAGCGATCCCGTCCAGTGCGGGTCGAAGCGGTGCTCCCAGGTGGCCGCCACGCTGCCCGCATACAGGCCTCCACCGGCCTGGAAGGCGGCGAAACGGCTGTTGGCCGCCTGCGCCGCCGTGACGCCGAAGTACGCCTGGTTGTAGCGGCGGTCACCCCACAAGGCGTCGACGTCCAGCGTCACGTGTTCGCGCCCGGCCTTCAGCACGTCGTACTCGACGCCGGTGCGGTATCGGTTCCGGCGCGCGCCATCGCGCAGCGCGAATTCCGCCTCGACGCTGGCCGAGAGGCTGTGACCCAGGTCCTGCACGAGCAGGCTGCGCGTGGTCAGCGAGCCCCGCACGTCGCCCATGCCGGCCAGGCGGCGGTCGCCGGGGCGCCAGTCGCTGTCACGTTGCAGGCGCCCGAAGTCGTAGAACATCGACTGCGATCCATACAGTCCCCAGTCCGTCTGGAACTGCAGGCCGGCGCCGCGCGTCGTGTCGAGGAAAAACACGCCGCGCTGAACGACCAGCACGGGGGCCGGCTGCAGCCGCGTGCGGTCGGCGCCGGCGTAGCGTGGCGCGAGCTGCGCCGCGGCGCCGACGGTGATCTCGGTCTTGTCGCCGAGCAGCGGGGAGGGCGTCAGGCCATCTGCGGCGATGGCGGCGCCGGATGCGGTCATCGACGCGACGAGTGCCGCGCCGGTGCGCGAGAGAAGGAGGGAAACGCGATGAGGCAGAGGAGACAGATGAGGCATGGGTGCTCCAGGGAGGCGAAACAGGGGAGGCGAAACAGGGGCTGATGCGCCGGGCGCATCGGGGGACGGTTCAAAGGGCGGCGGCGGAAGCGGGCAGCGCGACGCCATAGAAGGCTCGGAACAGCAGCACCCGGTTCAGCGCCACATCGCGTTGCGTTTCGAGCCGCGCCAGCGCCGATTGCCCAGCCGCAATGCGCTCGGCCAGCAGGTCGGCGCGATCGACCCAGCCGGCCTCGGCGCGGGCCGTCGCGCGTTGCACGCGGCGCTGCGTGCGATCGTCCTGATCGGCTTGACGGCGCTCGGCCTCACGCCAGGTGGACTGCGCGTCGAGGGCCTCGAGCACCTCCCGGAACGCGCGTTGGACCGCCTGTTCGTAGCTGACGACGCCCGCCTCGCGCCGCAGCTGGGCCAGATCGAGCGCGGCCTGGCGACGGCCGTGGTCGAACAGCGGCAGCGTCAACTGCGGCATGAAGCTCCAGACGCCGCTGCCGCTCGCGAAAAGACCGCGCAGGCCCTCGCTGGCCGTGCCGATGCCGGTGCTGAGGCGGATCGATGGGAAGAACGCGGCCCGTGCGGCACCGATGTCCGCATGCGCGGCACGCAATTCGGCCTCGGCCTGCTGCACGTCCGGACGCTGAAGCAGCAGTCGCGAGTCCAGGTCGCGCAAGGCGGCCGACGGGCTTGACGCGTTGGCGAGCGGCGCCAGCGGCCCCACCGGCACGACGTCCGATCCGGTCATCAGCCGCAACGCGCGCAGCAGGCCGAGATGCGCCTCGCGCGACTGCGCCTCGGCGACGGCCGCCCGGTCGTCCTGCGCCCGAAGGCGGTCGACGTCGTCGTCGGAGGCCAGGCCCACCGCGCGTTGACGCTGCCCGATGGCCAGCAGGTCCGCGCTGTGGGCATGGAGCGATGCCGCCACATCGAGCGCCTGCGCCGCGCTGCGTTCCAGGATGTAGAGCCGGAGCACCTCGGCGACCAGCGCGCCTCGCACCGCCTGCTGTCCGTGGGACGAGGCGAGATAACGCTCGCGTGCCGCATCGGACAGCGACTTCAGCCGGCCGAAGAGGTCCAGTTCGACGTCGTCGAGACCGAGGGTGGCCGAGACCAGCTTCTGGCCATACCGCGCGTCCTGCTCCGCGCTGTCGAAACGCTGGCGCGACTGGGTCGCCGAGAGGCCGACCGTCGGCCACCGATCGGCCTGCTGCAGCCGGTACTGGGCCCGGGACTGGTCGACCTGGAGCACCGCCAGCCGGTAGTCGGTGTTGGCCGCCAGCGCTCGCGAGACCAGCGGCGCGAGGTCACGGTCGGGGGCCAACGCAGCGATGAAATCACGCTCCTGCGGTGTGAGGGCCACGTCCGGGCGGGTCTGCGTGCTCAGCGGGATCCCGTCGTCGGACAGGCGGGCCGGCAAGCGCATCTCGGGACGCTGGGCAGGCGGGGCGAGGGCACATCCCGCCACGGTCAGCGCGATCAGGCCGGCCGCGGCCGTGCGTTGAACGCGATGCCCCGGGCGGAGGGCGAAGTGTGGAATCATGCGCGAGCGCTCGAAGGTGTCCATGCCCCGAAGCGTCGACGAGGAGTTTCAAGGCACGTTCGGCGAATCATCAAGATTTCATCAAGGACCCTCGGGGATGCCACCCCTCATTCCGCCGTCGCCCCACCACCGTTGCCGTGTTTCCACGGCGTCTTTCCTTTCCTGAATTCGGCTGACCCATCGTGATGACCGACAAGAAGGTGCTCGTCGTCGAGGACGACCTGGACAGCGCCAGCATCCTGGAGGCCTACCTGCGCAAGGACGGTTTCGCCGTGACGCTGGCGCATGACGGCCAGCGGGCCGTGCAGCTGCATGCCCAATGGCGACCGGACATCGTGCTGCTCGACGTGATGCTGCCGCGGCTCAGCGGCATCGAGGTGCTGTCCAGCATCCGCCGTGCCGGCGACACGCCCGTCATCATGGTCACCGCCGTCGGTGACGAGCCTGACAAGCTCGGCGCGCTGCGTTACGGCGCCGACGATTACGTGGTCAAGCCCTACAGCCCCAAGGAGGTCGTCGCCCGCGTCCATGCGGTGCTGCGTCGCTCCTCGCCGGCGCGAGTCGCCGATGGTCCGTTGCGCCACGGCCGCTTGAGCGTCGACGTCGACGCCGTGGTCGCCGCGGTCGAGGCCCCGGACGGCAGTTCGCGCCAGCTGCTCGACCTGACCCCGACCGAGTTCAACCTGCTGGTGACGCTGCTGAGGACGCCGTTCAAGGCGTTCACGCGGGGCGAGCTGCTGGAGGCTTGCCTGCCCGACAGCGACGCGCTCGAGCGCGTGGTCGACACCCACGTGCACAACCTGCGCCGCAAGCTCGAGCAGCAGGGCATCACCGGGGTGCTGGTCACCGTGCGGGCCGTCGGCTACCGCTTCCAATGATGCGGCGCCTGTTCCCGGGCCGCGCGGGGCCCATGCCCTTGTGGTTGTGGATGGGCTTGCGCATGAGCGCCCTGGCTTTCGGCGCCATCGCGGCGGTGGCCATCGGCATGTGGGGTTACTTCAGCCTCCACGACCAGGCGATCCTGAACCGCCTGCCGCCGACCGCGCGCGAGGAGATCCTTCGACTGCGCGCGCAGCCCCAAGGCAACGAGGAACGCCTGTGGTCGCTGATCCAGCAGCACTATGCGGTCGAGCAGTTCGTGCCGGGCCTGTCCAATCCCGATTGGCTGATGGTCGGCGCGTTGGCGGCCTGCGAGCTGCCATTCCTGGTGCTGTTCGGCGTCCTCGCGTCGCGGACCTTGTCACGCCAGTTCGGGCAGGTGGCGCGGTCGGCTCGCCGCGTCGCGGGCGGAGACTTCCGCGTGCGCGCGACGGTCCATGGCGCACCGCCTCGCGAGATGGTCGAGTTGACGGGGGACTTCAACGACATGGCGGCCAAGCTGGAGCAATACGAGCGGGAGTTGAGCGAGTCCAGCGCCATGTTGGCGCACGAGTTGCGCACGCCGCTGAACGCCGCGATGGGACGTGTGCAGGGCATGCTGGACGACGTGTTTCCGCGCGACATGGCGCAACTGGCATTGGTCCACCGGCAGCTGGCGCAGATCAATCGACTGGTCGGTGACCTGCATCTGTTGTCGTTGGCCCGGGCCGGGCAGTTGCGGCTGGCGCATGAGCCGTTCAGCCTGGCCGAGCTGGTCCGAGAACGCGTGTCCTGGCTGGAAGTCGCGATGAAGGAAGCAGGCGTCCTCGCGACAGCGACCTTTGAAGGCGACCTGACCCTCCACGGTGACCGGGACCGCGTGGGTCAGGTCTTGCTCGTCCTGATGGAGAACGTGGTGAGGCACGCCGCCGTGGGCGGCGTGCTGGAGATCCGGGCGACAGCCGTCGATCGGAGCGTGGAGCTGGTCGTGGCCGACCGCGGATCGGGCGTTGCCGACGAGGAGTTGCCGCGCCTGCTCGACCGGTTCTGGCGCGCGGACCAGTCCCGATCCAGGGACTCCGGCGGCTCGGGCCTCGGCCTCGCCATCGCGGAGGCGATCTGTCGTGCCCATGCGGGCATGCTGGTGTTGGCGCCGCGCGAAGGCGGCGGGCTGCGGGCTGTCGTCACGCTGCCGAAAAGCTTCAACGGCTGAGGGCGGATCAGAAGCCCATGCGGGTCAGGTCCTCCTGCACGAACTGCTGGCCGCTGCGTTCCCGGACGCTGGGCAGCGCCGCCACGCGCCGACGCCACGCCTGAAGGGCCTGGTGGTCTTCAGGTGCCGGGATCCCCGCCGCGTCGGCAAACATCAAGCCGGCGAAGAGCGTGATGTCCGCCATGGAGAAGTGATCGCCGGCCAGGAACGGGCGGTGCTGGAGCAGGTCGTCGAAGTACCGGTAGCCCTGCACCACCTTTTGGGCCTCCTGCAGGCCCATTTCCTTGCGGGCCGACCAGTCGGGGCTCTTGTAGACCTGCAAGGCCGCGCCGAGGCCAGGTGTCGCGTGGTGGAAGTAGAGGCCGACGGGATCGAGCACGAAGGACTCGGCGCGCCGCTGCATCATGTGGATCAGCGCCTTCTCCCTGGGACTGCGGCCGGTGAGCGTGGGGCGGCCGTCGAGGTTGTCGAGGTATTCCGTGATGGCCGTCGATTCCGAGATCAGTGTGCCGTCGTCCAGTTCCAGCACGGGCACGATGCCGGCCGGGTTCTTGGCCAGGAAGGCCGGCTGCTTGTGCTCGGCGGCCATCAGGTCCACGGACACGAATTCCACCTGGTCGTCCAGACCCTTTTCGGCCAGCACGATGCGGATGCGGGCGGGGTTGGGGAAGCCGGGGCGGTCATAGATCTTCATGGTTCATCCTTGTCGGTTGACAGTGCTGGTTGACATTGTGGGTCGAGATGCCTATCTATCGATAGATAGATGAGCATGGGAGCGGACTCTAAGGGCTCGCCTGACTTTGTGTCAAACTAATCTATCGATAGATAGATTCAACTGTGAAAGGGCGCCGATGTCCTCGAAGAGCCACACGCAAGCGGCGGACGCAGGTGCCGCCAAGACGGATACCCGGGAGGAACTCCTGGCCGCCGCCCGCTTGGCGGTGCAGGCCCACGGCTACAACGCGCTGAGCTTCCGGGAGCTGGCCAAGGAGGTCGGCATCAAGAGCGCCAGCGTCCATTACTACTTCCCCACCAAGGGCGACCTGGCCGCGGCACTCGCCGGCCGCTACGCGGACGAGGCGGAGGCCTTCCTCGGCGAGCTCGGTGCCAGCGGCATGCCGCATGACGATCTGATGCGCGCTTACGCAGGGGCCTTCCGCGTGGCGCTGGAGAACGACAACCGCATGTGCCTGTGCGGGATCATGACCGCCGAGTACGACGATCTGCCCGCGCAGGCCCGCACGGAGGTGGACCGCTTTGCGCAGATCAATGCGGAGTGGCTCGCCGCCACGCTGAGGCCGCGCCACCGCAAGGCGCCGCCCGCGGAGCTGGAACAGCGCGCGGTGGCCATCTTTGCCGCCATCGAAGGCGCGCAATTGATCGCACGCGGACGCAAGGACGTCGGTGCCTTCGATCGGATCATCGACACCTACCGGAGCGTCGGCCTCTTCAGTTGAAGTCGGTGCGTCCGTCGCGCGCACCGTGCTGTTCGTGAATCGCCCAATCGGGCTGCCACTCCCACGTTCTTGTGCACAATCCGCCGCCACTAGCAGGTTTAGGGGATGGCACTCATGCAAATCGCGGTTGTGGACGATGACCTCCATCAGCTGGAGCTGCTCTCGCGAACTGTGGAAACCATGGGGCATGTGAGCCACCGATTCACCGATGGCCAGGGCTTGTTGCAAGCCATGCGACGCAGCACCTTCGACCTGCTGCTCGTGGACTGGGAGCTGCCGGACCTCTCCGGCGTCGACATCGTGCAGACCTTGCGCGCCGAGGGGGCCGCCATGCCGATCGTGATGGTGACCCATCGCGACGGCGAGCGCGACGTGGTGCAGGGCCTGACCAAGGGCGCCGACGACTACGTCGTCAAGCCGGTGCGCGGTGCCGAGTTGAAGGCGCGGCTGCTGGCCTTGCTCCGCCGCGCCTATCCGGAGCAGGCCACCCTGCAGCGCCATGGGCCCTATGAGTGGAACGTGTCGACGCGCGCCTGGTCCAGGGACGGCGAGCCGATCGAGCTCAAGCCGCGCGAGTTCGACCTGTGCGTCTGCCTGTTCCGCCAGATCGGGCGGGTGCTGTCGCGGAATTACCTGATGCAGGCCGTCTGGGGACGGGACGACGAGGTGCCGACGCGCACCCTGGACACCCACATCTCCGCGATCCGGTTGAAGCTGGGTCTTCGCCCGGAACACGGGTATCGGCTGAGCGCCGTGTATGGACACGGCTACCGGCTCGAAGCGCTGGAGGCCCAGGAGCGGCAGGACACGCAGGCGCCGTCGCGCGAGGCCGCCGAATGAGGCGCGCGCCGACGAATGCGGTGGTGACCGTGTTGATGGCCGCGCTGCTGACGGCGGGCGCGGTGGCCGTGCATGCGCAGGCCGGGGACACCGTGGCGCATGTGGTGCGACCGGGCGAATCGCTGTACCGCATCGCGCAGGAGCAACTGGAAGACCCCGCCCGCTGGCCCGAGGTCGCGCGGCTCAATCGCCTCGCGCGCCCGTCGAAGCTGCAGCCTGGACAACGTCTGCTGCTGCCGCTGGCGCTGATGAAGGGCCAGGCCAGCCAGGCCACGGTCGCCTATGTCCGGGGCGGCGTGCTCGCCGACGGCACGGCGCTGCGCATCGGCGATCGCATCGAGGAGGCCGCGACGCTGACGGTGCCGTCGCAGGGATTCATCAGCGTGACGCTGGCCGACGGCTCGTTGCTGCAACTGCAGTCCGACTCCACGGCCCGCCTGGTCCGCCTGCGCGATCTGCCGCGCGAGACGCGCAATACCCTGATCCAGCTGGATCGTGGCCGGATCGACTTGCGGGTGTCCCCTCAGACGCCGGGCTCGCGCTTCCGGGTCAAGACGCCGCTGGCGACCGCGGGCGTGCGCGGCACGCGTTTCGGCGTGACCATGGCGGCGGACGGCGCGCTCACCGCCACCGACGTGATCGAGGGCCTGGTCGCGGTCGCTGCGGTCGGTGCGGCCCCGCCGGGCGCCGAGGAAGCCGAGGTCTCGATCGGGCAGGGCGCCGTCGTGCGTCCCGGCCGGGCGCTGGCGTTGCGGCCACTGCCGCCCGCGCCGCCCTGGACGGAGGAACTCCGATTGGAGAAGTTGCCCGGCGTGCTGCCGATGGGCGACTTGCGCGACGGACAACAGGTGCGCGTCGAGATCGCGGAGGACGACGATTTCACCCGGGTGGTCGCGACGCTGCAAGGCAGGCCGCCGTTGACGGTCCCGGCGCTGCCGGACGGCCACTACCGGATCCGCGGCCGCCTGCTGGACGCGGAGGGCCTGTTCGGCCGCGAAACCGCGTCGCGGGTGCGCGTCAAGACGCTGCCGCACGCGCCGATCGCGCGCGCGCCGTCCGAGGGTCAGGTCGTGCCGCCCGCGCCGGTGGTGTTCCGCTGCACGGAAGTGCCGGGCGCTCAGGGCTACCTGTTCCAGGTCGCGAGCGAGCCCGGCTTCGAGCGCCTGCTGGCGGAGCAGCAAGTCCCGCCGGACGCCTGCGCGTTCACGCTCGGCCCGGTGCCGGTGGGGACGCTGTATTGGCGCGTCGCCTCGCTGGCGCCCGAGCCGGACGGCCGTCTCGAACGCGGGCCGTTCAGCGATCGGAGCCGTCTGGAGATCCGTCCGCTGCCGGTGGCGCCCGCGGGCGACGACCTGTCCCTGCAGGGCGACCGCCTCCATTGGGCCGGCGCGGCGGGCAGCCGCTACCGGGTCCAGGTGGCGGCGGATGCCGCGTTCGAGCAGGTCCTGTCCGACGTCGACGTCGACGTGCCGGAAGCCCGCCTGACGCTGCCCACGGGGTGCCGCACGCTGGCCGTGCGACTGCAGGCGATCGACGCGCTGGGGCGCCGATCGGACTTCGGCGCGCCGCGGCTGATCAGCGGCGATGCCGGCCTGTGCACCGAGGACGGCGCGGCGGTCGAAGGCGGCGGCGGCGGCGTGCGCGTCGAGCGCTGATGCGGACCGGCTGGATCGCCGACGGGAACTTCCGGCGCCGGCTCCATGCCCTGGGGTGGGCGCTCTTCCTGGGCATCGTGGCCGGTGCCGGCGCCTTGGGTGTCTCGGGCGGCCTGGGGCGGCTGGACGCCCTCATCACGGACGCCTTCCTGCACTACTCCCCGCGACCGATCCCGGACGACGTCGTCATCGTCGCCGTGGACGACGCCAGCCTGGCGGCGCTCGGGCGCTGGCCCTGGTCCCGCGACGTCCATGCGCGGCTGCTGGACGTGCTGACGGAGTCGGGAAGCCGCGCGGTCGGGCTGGACCTGATCCTCGCCGAGCCGGACCCGACGCACGATGAAGCGCTCGCCGCCGCCATGCGGCGCCACGGGCGGATCGTGCTGCCGCTGCACTTCGCGCCGGCCGAGACGCATGCCGGCGTGGTGTCGCTGCCGGTGCCCGTGCTGGCCGCCGCGGCCGCCGGACTGGGGCAGCTGCATGTCGACCGCGACGCCGACGGCGCCGTGCGCGCGTTGTTCCTCAGGGAGGGCTTCGGCGACGTGACCTGGGACCATTTCGCCGTGGCCCTGCTCAAGCAGGCACGTCCTTCGCAGGAGGTCCTCGAGCCGGCCCCGGATCCCTCGGCGCGGGCGGACGACGGCCGCTGGCGCCGGGCGGCGCGATTCGTCATCCCGTTCTCCGGACCGCCCGGCAGCGTCCGGCGCGTGTCCTACATCGACGTGCTGCAGGGCAGGGTGCCCGCGGCGACCTTCAAGGACGCGATCGTGCTGGTCGGCGCCACGGCGGCGGGCCTGACCGACGCCTATCCCACGCCGGTGTCGCGCAACGAGGCGCTCATGCCGGGCGTGGAAATCTCCGCGCAGGCCTTGATCGCGCTGCGCGACGGCCGCTCGCTGCGCGTGCCGACGCGGTGGCAGGGCGCCGTGCTGGCGGTGGCGCCGCTGCTGCTGGCGCTGGCGGTGCTGCGGCGGACACGGCCGCGCGTGGGGCTGGGCGTGACGCTGGGACTGATGCCGGCGATCGTGGCGCTCGCCTGGGCCTTGCATCACCTGGCCGGCGTGTTGTGGGCGCCGTCGGCGGCGCTGATCGGCGTGGCCTTGGTCATTCCGCTGTGGAGCTGGCAACGGCTGGAGACCGCGATGGCCTACCTGGAGCGCGAGTTCCATCGCGTCCGGGAGCGCCTGCCGCCGCGCGACGGGGCCGCCACCGCGTCGTCGGGCGGGGACCCGATGGAGCGGCGCATGGCCGCCTTGACGGCGGCGGCGAGCCGGCTTCGTCAACTGGAAGTCCAGCGCCGGCAAGCGGTGGATTTCCTCTCCCATGATCTGCGCGCGCCGCTGTCCGCGACGCTCGCGCTGATCGAGATGGCCGGGCCGGTGGCGGACGCACGCACGCTCGCGGCGATCGAGGCCCAGACCCGTCGGGCGCTGGCGCTGGCCGAGGGCTTCGTCGACCTGGCTCGGGCGGAGGCGCCGGAGGCGTTGCGGACCACGCCGCTCGATCTGCGCGACGTGATCGTCGAGGCCATGGACGGTGCCTGGTCCGACGCACGGCAGCGCGGGATCTCGATCGAGAGCGAGGCGCCGGCCGACGACGCCCTTTGCGACGGCGATGCGGCCCTGCTCGTGCGCGCCGTCGGCAATCTGCTCGACAACGCCTTGAAGTACGGCCGCGAGGCCGGCACCGTGCGCTGTGACCTGCACGCGATCGGCGCGGGCTGGCGCATCGACGTCCGCAGCCAGGGCCAGGCGCTGGCGCCCGCCGTGGCGGCCACGCTGTTCGACCGTTTCACGCGTGCGCCCGAAGGTCGCGCGCCATCGGCCTCGGGCGCGGGACTGGGCCTGGCCATCGTCCGGTCGGTGGCTCGCCGGCATGGCGGCGACGCCGGCTGGCGCCCCGACGACGACGGGAACGTGTTCTTCATCGAGTTGCCGCGCGCCGCGGACTGACGCTTCAAACGTCAACAATCGTCAGCGGCGCTGGTGCCCCTCGCCGTGCCTTCCTACAGTCCGCCCGCCGCTGTTCCTGCGGCACGAATTGGGAGAAGGCATTGAAAGCGCTCATCGCTGAATTCATCGGCACGTTCTGGCTCGTTCTGGGCGGTTGCGGCAGTGCCGTGCTGTCGGCCACCTATCCGGAATGGGGCATCGGACTGCTCGGCGTCTCGCTGGCCTTCGGCCTCACGGTGCTGACGATGGCGCATGCGGTCGGGCCGGTCTCCGGGGGCCACTTCAATCCGGCGGTGACCGTCGGACTGTGCGTGGCGGGGCGTTTCGAGGCACGCGCCGTGCTGCCCTACATCGGCGTGCAGGTGCTGGGGGCGGTGGTCGCGGCGGCGGTGCTGGCCGTGATCGCCAGCGGCAAGCCCGGTGTCGACCTGGCTGCCGGGGGCTTCGCGGCCAACGGCTACGGCGCGCATTCGCCGGGGGGCTACTCGATGGCGGCGGCCGCGCTGACGGAGGCCGTGCTCACGGCCGGCTTCCTGCTGGTCATCCTGGGGGCGACGTCGCGCCAGGCCGCGGCCGGCTTCGCGCCGCTGGCGATCGGCATGGCGCTCACGCTCATCCACCTGATCAGCATTCCCGTCACCAACACCTCGGTGAATCCGGCGCGCAGCACCGGCGTGGCCCTGTTCTCCGGCGACTGGGCGCTCGGCCAGCTGTGGCTGTTCTGGCTGGCGCCGATCGTCGGTGCCGTGGGCGGCGCGTTGCTCGGCCGGATCCTGTTCGCCGGGCAGGATCCGCGGCCCGCCCATCCTCCCGCGCCGACGCCGCATTGACGCAGCGTCGCGCCGGCACGAGCGCGCGCACATCCGGGTGCACATCGGGTGCACATCCGGGTGCATTCGCGCCCGTTAGGCCAGCGTGATGCGTTCGTGAGGACTTGTCGCGGTCCGCCCGCGACAGTCCGTCCGCTCGCGACGACGCATCCGTTGCGCGACGCCACCACCACCGATCGACCACCGATCCGCCGACCACGGCCGCCAGGCCCGGGTTCGCGCGGATCTCTCCTCCGACTTTCAGTCTCAGCACGGACCGGCCCGCGCCGCCCGTAAAACAACGATGACGTCTGCCCGCGTGTTGAATCCTCTCGCCCGTTGCCGGGCCGCCTTCCGACGAGCCGCCGTGCTTGTCGGCCTGGGCCTCGGCCTGGCCGGTGCCGCCCAGGCGCAGCTGGTGGTGACCGGCATGCCGGACACGCCCGATCCGGTCGCGGCGGGTGGCGTCGTGACCTACGACATCGGCATCGGCGACGCCCTGGGCGTGGCCCGCAGCGGCGTGACGGTGAACGTCGCCGTGCCGGCCAACGGGCGCTTCGCCGGCACGGGCACCCTGCCGGCGGGCGTGAGTTGCGGCGGCATGGCGGTCGGCCAGGCGGGACCCGGCACGGTGACCTGCACCGGGATCAACGTGCCGTCGCTGGACGTGACGCATCTGCCGGTGCGCGTGCGGTCGACCGCGGCCGGCACGATGACGGTCACGGCCACCGTCGTCGGCGGCTCCTCGCAGAGCGAGACGACCACGGTCAACACCGGCGCGGATCTGGCCCTGTCGATCAACGCACCGGCGTCGGTGGCGGCCGGCAGCACGCAGAACGTGCAACTCACGGTGTCGAACGCGGGGCCCGACGCCTCGCCGTCCTCGACGCTGACCTACAACGTGCCGCCGGGCTTCGCCTTGAGCGCGACACCGGGCGGCTGCTCGTTGTCGGGCAACACGCTCACCTGCAGCCTGGGCGCGATCGCCAACGGCGGCAGCACCAGCATCACCGTCACCGGCGTGATCGGCGTGGGCGGCAACTCCACGCTGACGCACTCGGCGGACGTCACCAATGGCGGAGGCGTCGCCGACGGCGACACCAGCAACAACATCGCCAACGCCAATACCGCGGTCACGGCGGGCAGCAGCCTGTCGGTGACGAAGACCAAGTCCGTCGCGGACCCCGTCCAGACCGGACAGTCCTTCAACTTCCAGTTCAACGTGCGCTACAGCGGGGACTTCCCGTCCGGCGCGCAACTGACGGACAACCTGCCCGCCAACTTCTGCGCCGTCGCGCCCGCGACCTTCAGCAGCGGCGGCTGGACCTGTACGGCTTCCAGCACCTGTCCCTCCGCGGGCGGAACGCTGAGCTGCACCCGCGGCGGCACCGGCAGCGCGGGCAGCAACGTCTCGCTGGGCACCATCAGCGCGCCGATGCAGGCGCTGACCAGCGGCGTGGGCATCGTCAACACCGCCACGGCCAGCGCCACCGGCGTGGCGCCGGTCAACGGCTCGGTGAACACGACGGTGATCGACCCCGCCGCGGACCTGCGCGCCAACAAGGCCAAGAGCTGGCCGCAGGCCGCGGTGCCGGTGAACCAGGCGTTCAACTACACGATCTCGACGACCAACCTCGGCCCGAGCGCGATCCCGACCAGCGGCACCATCACGCTGACCGACACGGTGCCGGCCAACCTGCGGGTCAACAGCATCGCGGCGCCGGCGGGCTTCACCTGCCTGTCCTCGGGCGGCGGCAGCTTCCCGCAGGCCGGCCCGGTGACCATCACCTGCACCAGCGCCAACGTGGCGCTGGCGGTCAACGCCACGACCTCGAACGTCACCATCAACGCGCAGGCCACGGCCGCGGGCGGCACGCTGACCAACCAGGTCTGCGTGGGCTCGGCCAACGCGCCGGCGGACAACGTGTCCGCCAACGACTGCGCCAGCGTCGGCGTGAACCCGCAGACCAATGCCGCGCAGGCCGACGTGTCGGTGCTCAAGCGCGTGGTCGGGCTGGGCGACGCCGCGGGCAACCGCCAGGAGGCCGGCTCCCCGATCACCTGGGAGATCGAGGTCGTCAACGCCGGTCCGCAGACCGCGACCGGCGTCGCGGTCACCGACACCGTCAACAACGTCTTCAACGCCAACGCGAGCCAGTATGCGCTGGCCACGGTGGCCGGCAGCGCCACGCTGGGCAGCTGCGGCCTCGCGCCGTCGGCCTCGGCGGTGTCGCTGAGCAACTGCACGATCGCGAGCCTCCCGGTCTGCACCGCCGGCGTCGACTGCCCGCGGTTCCAGATCACGGTGCGCCACTTCGGCGACGGCACCGCCTCGGACAACCAGTTCACCGCGACCAACACGGCGTTCGCGCTGGCCCAGAACGAGGCCGATCCCGACCTCGCCAACAACAACGCCAACAACAACACGCCCGCGACGGCCTACTTCATCGCCCGCGCCGACGTGGCGGTCAGCAAGACCGACAACCCCGACCCGGTGTCCGCCGGCCAGCTGCTGACCTACACGATCACCGCCAGCAATCCGGCCGCCACCAGCGGCAGCCGCGCCTTCAACGTCGGCATCGACGACAGCCTGCCGGCCGGCCTGGTGTACCTGTCGGCCACGGCCAACGGCGGCGGCAGCTGCACGGCCACGCCCGTGGCCGGCACCACGACCGGCCCCGGCAACGACACGCTGATCTGCGGCTGGAGCTCCATCGCGCGCGGCTCGCAGCAGACGGTGACCGTGCGGGTGCGCGCCACCGCCGCGCTGGCCGCGGCCCTGGGCGGCAGCGGCGCCATCACCAACACGGTGACCGTGTCGACGTCCACGCCCGAGATCGCCGGCGGCGCCGCCAACAACACCGCGACGCAGAGCACCACGGTGATCGCGCCGTCCTACGACCTGATCGTCAACAAGACCGACGACGTGGACCCGGTCAGCGTCGGCGACAACGTCACCTACACCATCACCGTCACCAACAACGGCGCGTCGACCGCCGAGAACGTGGTCCTGACCGACACCCTGCCGTCGACGGCGGGGGCACCGACCTTCGTGGCCCTGGTGACGCCGCTGCCCGCGGGCGTGAGCTGCAACACCTCGGGGGTCACCGTCGGCGCGGCCGGCGGCAGCATCGGCTGCACCATCGCCAGCCTGGGCGGCACCGGCGGCGGGTCCACCGGCGAAAGCAACTCGGTCCAGGTCCGCGTGCGCCTGCAGGGCGCCGACAAGGGCACCTTCTCGAATGCCGCCTCGGTGCGCTTCGCCAGCGCGGCGCAGGACGCCTTCGATCCGCAGGCCAACAACAGCGTCTCGGAGCCGACCACCTTCCGCTACAAGGCCGACGTGCAGGCCGTCGACAAGGCGGCCCTGATCGCCGGCACCACCACGCCGCTGAGCGCCATCGCGCAGGGCCAGGCCTTCGACTGGCTGATCCACGTGCGCAACAACGGCCCGCAGGCGGCCGAGATCACCAGCATCGGCGACACGCTGCCCGCGGGACTGCAACTGGCCGGCACGCCGGCGCTGACGGTGACCGCCGGGACCTTCACGCCCGCGGCGCCGACCTGCACCGGCACGGCCGGCGGCACGGGCACGACCTGCGCCATCGCCAGCATGCCCTCGGGCGGTGCGGCCACGCTGCGCATCCCGGTGCAGCTGACCGGCAACCCGGCCAACGGCACGGTGCTGACCAACACCGTCGCCATCGTGACGGTCGGCTCCGGCGACACCAACGGCGGCGCCGACCCGGCGGCCGGCAACAACTTCGCCAGCGGCACGATCACCGTGCAGACCTCGACGCTGTCGGGCCGCGTCTATGAAGATGCCAACGGCAACGGCCAGGCCGACGCGGGCGAGCCCGGCATCGCCGGCGTGACGCTGACGCTCGGCGGCACCGACAGCCTGGGCAATCCGGTCACGCGCACGACCACGACCGACTCGAACGGCAACTGGAGCTTCTCCGTTCCCGCGGGTGCCTACACCGTCACCGAGGCGCAGCCCGCCAGCTACCTGCCGGGCATCACGCGCGCCGGCAATGCCAGCGGCGTCGGCAGCACCGCCGGCAACGTGCCGGCGGGCGGGGCGGGGGTGGTCAGCGGCCCCAACGGCTCGAACGCCAACGTGATCCAGACCATCGTGCTGGGCGCGGGCGGCAGCTCGACGGGCAACCTCTTCGGCGAAGTGCATGCCGCGTCGCTGTCGGGCCGCGTCTACCAGGACGCCGACTACAACGGGGCCTACACCGCGGGCGAGCCCGGCATCGCGGGCGTGACGCTGCAGCTCATCGGCACCGACCTGCAGGGCAACGCCGTCAACACCAGCACGACCACCGCGGCCGACGGCAGTTACGGCTTCGCCAACCTGCTGCCGGGCAGCTACACGGTGATCGAGCCGACGCAGCCCGACGGCTTCGCCGATGGCGGCGAAACGGCCGGCATGGCCGGCGGCAGCACCACCGTCAACGACCGCATCGGCGGCATCACGCTGGGCAGCAGCACCGCCGCGACCGGCAACAACTTCGGCGAGCGCCTGACGCGCGTCAGCGTGCGCGTCTTCGAGGACGCCGACAACGACGGCGTGCCCGCCACGGGCGACGCCGGCATCACCGGCGTGACGCTGCACCTGACCGGCACGTCCGCCACCGGCACGCCGGTGGACATCGTCGCCACGCCGGTCGCCGGCCAGCCGGGCCGCTACGAGTTCCTCAACGTGCCACCCTCGGCGGCCGGCGGCTACACGATCACCGAGACGCAGCCGTCGACCTACGCGCCGGGCAAGGCCAACCCGAACGGCAACGCCGGCACGGCGCAGCCGGGCGGCAACGTCGTCCAGGGCGTGCTCATCCCGCTCAGCGGCACACCCGCCGCACTGGGCGACTATCTCTTCGGCGAGCTCACCAGCAGCCAGATCCGAGGCCGCAGCTTCTACGACCGCGATGGCGACGGCAGCCAGGGCGCGACGGCCACCGAGCCCGGCATCCCGGGCGTGAGCGTCACGCTGAGCGGCACCGACGCGAACGGCAGTCCGGTCTCCGCGACGACGACCACCGACGCGAGCGGCGACTACGTCTTCAACAACATCGCGCCCGGTACCTACACGGTGAGCGAGACGCGTCCGGCGGGTTATCTGCCCGGCCTGACGCGGGCGGGCACGGTGACGGGCGCCGGATCGACCGCGGGCAGCGTGCCCACCGTCGGCGCGGGCGTCAGCGTGGGTCCGAACGGCTCCACCGCGCCGGTGGTGCAGAACATCCGCCTCGGCGCTCCGGGCTCGAGCTCGAGCGGCAACAACTTCGCGTCGGTGCGCGCGGCCTCGCTGGCCGGGCACGTCTATGCCGACATCGCACCGGCCAACGGCCAGCGCGATGCGGGCGAGCCGCCGATGCCCGGCGTCACGGTCACCGTGACCGGCACGGACTTCCTGGGACGCGCGGTCTCCGTCGCGCTGACCACCGCGGCCGACGGCGGCTATGCCGCCACCGGCCTGCTGCCCGGCAACTACCAGATCGACGAGGCCCAGCCCGCCGGCACCGGCGACGGTCCCGAGCACCTGGGCGGCGTGAGCGGCACCCCGCGCGGCGCGGCCAACCCGGGCGGCGTGAACGACCGGTTCGGCGGCATCGCGCTGGCCTCGGAAGAGGCCGGCACGGACTACGATTTCGGCGAGCGCGGCGGCCAGATCACCGGCCACGTCTACGCCGACAGCAACGGCAACGGCCGACGCGACGCGGGCGAGCCGCCGATCGCGGGCGTCGCGCTGACGCTCACCGGCACCAGCGCGGGCGGGCTGCCCGTCAGCATCGCCGCGGTCACCGGCGCGGACGGCCAGTACCTCTTCGACGGCGTGCTGCCCTCGGACGCCGCCGGCTACGTGATCGCCGAAACGCAACCGGTCACCTACGCCGACGGCGGCGAGACGATCGGCCGCCTGGGCGGCGCGACCACCGGCGTGGCGAGCGGCAACGACCGCATCGGCGGCCTGGTCTACACCGGAGGCGCCGGCGACGGCTACGACTTCGGCGAGCAGGGCGCCTCGATCGCGGGCAGCGTCTTCAACGACGCCAACGGCAACGGCAGGCGCGACGCCGGCGATCTGCCGCTGGCGGGCGTGACGGTGACGCTGGCCGGCACCGACGCCACCGGGCAGGCGGTGAGCCGCACCGCGGTGACGGCGCGCGACGGCAGCTACCGCTTCGCCGATCTGCCGCTGGACAACGGCGCGGGCTACACGATCGTGCAGTCGCCGGTGCCCAGCTCCACCCACGCCGGCGAGACGCCCGGCTCGCTGGGCGGCAGCGTGCCGGCCGCGCGCCAGCTCCAGGTCAGGCTGCCCGCCGTGGCGGCCCACGGCACGGCCTACGACTTCTTCGAGCGCTCCACCGCGCCCGCGGCGGTCAGCGGCCGGGTCTGGCGCGACACCGACCATGACCGTCAGGCCGACGGCGGCGAACCCGCCGTGGCCGGATGGACCGTGGAACTGGTGGCCTGCGCCGACGGCGGCACCACGTGTGCCAACAGCGGCGCGCTGGTGCTCGACACCCGCACCACCGCGGCCGACGGCGCTTATCGATTCGACAACGTCGTGCCCGGCTCGTACCAGGTGCGCTTCCGCGACGCGCAAGGCCGGCTCGTCGGCGGCACGTGGCCCACCGATCCGACGCTGAACGGCGCGGGCGGCGCATTCCCGACCGTCTCCGGCATGGCGCCACGCGGCTGGATCCCGCTGACCGTGACCGCGGGCGCCGCGGTGGCCAACCAGGACCTGCCGCTCGATCCCGGCGGCGTGGTGTACGACAGCCTGAGCGCCGAGCCCATCCCCGGCGCGGTGGTGACGCTGGTCGGTCCCGCGGGGTTCGATGCGGCCACGCAGCTGCTCGGCGGCAACGCCGCGCTGACCACCGGTCCGGACGGCGCGTACCAGTTCTTCCTGCTGCCCGGCGCGCCGGCCGGCGCCTATGCCGTCACGGTCACGCCGCCGGCCGGCTACCTGCCGTCGGTGACCTATCCGGCGGCGGCCGGTCCGCTCGACGCGCTGACCTGCAGCGCGCCGGGCACCGCCATCACCCGCGGCAGCGAGGCCTGCGTCATCAGCGCGGCCGCGTCGCCGGCGGCCGGTCCGGCGGCCCCGTACTTCCTGAACTGGCAGTCGGGCGGCGCCGCGCGCCAGGTGGTCAACAACCACATCCCGCTGGACCGCGAGGGCAGCGGCACGGCCATCGAGCTGCGCAAGACCACGTCCAAGCTGACCGTGAAGAAGGGCGAGCCCGTGCCTTACGTGATCACCGCGCGCAACGCCAGCAGCGGCCCCATCGGCAACGTCGCGTTGCTGGACACGCTGCCGCCGGGCTTCAAGTACCTGGACGGATCGCTGACGGTGCAGACCCTGCCGGCGGGGCCGGTGGTGACGGTCAAGCCGACCGTCGTCGGACGGCAGCTGACGCTGGCCGACCAGACCTTCCTGCGCGGCGAGACCAAGCGCATCTCGATGGTGCTGGCGGTGGGCGTCGGCGTGGGCGAGGGCCAGTACGTCAACACGGTGGTCGCCACGCAGGGCATCGCGGGACGGGTGTTGTCCAACACGGCCAGCGCCTCGGTCCGTGTCGTGCCGGACGCGCTGTTCGACTGCACCGACGTGATCGGCAAGGTCTACGACGACCGCAACGCCAACGGCGTCCAGGATGAGGGCGAGCCCGGCATCCCGAACGTGCGCGTGGCCACGGTCAACGGCCTGCTCGTCAGCACCGACGCCGACGGCCGCTATCACATCGCCTGCGCGGCGGTGCCCAAGGAGGGGACCGGCAGCAACCTGGTGCTCAAGGTCGACGAACGCACGCTGCCCTCGGGCTATCGCGTGACGACCGAGAACCCGGCCGCCGAGCGCGCCACGCGCGGCAAGGCGCTGAAGGTCAATTTCGGCGCGACCGTGCACCGCGTCGTGCGCCTGGACCTGAAGGCGGCCGCCTTCGTCGAGGGTCAGGTCGTGCTGCAGCCGGCCTACGAGACGCGCCTGGACCAGACCATCGCCGCCCTGGTGGAGCGTCCGTCCATCCTGCGCCTGGCCTATCAGCCGGCGCCGGACGAAGCGCGCGAGCTGGGCGACGCCCGCGTCGCCGCGATGCGGGCCGCGCTGCTCGACCGCTGGCGCGAACTCGGGAAGTCGATGCGCCGGTCGCAGGACCGGGCGCTGTTCAACCTGGACATCGAGGTCGAGCGCGTGCCGGCCTTGCTCAACCGCTGATGCAGGGGCGCGCCATGACCACGTCCCTGTCCACGTCCTTGTCCACGACCTTCATCTGTGCCACCCGCATGACTCGCTCCACCTTTCCCCGCGCGGCCCTCGCCAGCGCCGCGGCCGCCGCCTGCCTGGCCATCGGGCTGCCGGCCTCGGCCGCCGACGCGAGCAGCGACGACGGCAGCTGCCGCGCCGACGCGCGCGGCCGCTTCAGCGACCGATGCCAGGCCGACCATCGCGCCGTCGAGATCGACGGTCGCGACCATCTCCCCGCGTCCAGCGAGCGCGAGCTGCCCAAGCTCACCGTGATCCTGGGCGATCCACGTGCCTTGCAGGAGCGGCTCGAGGAGGAAACACGCAGCGTCCCCGGCGCCGTGCGGCCGCGCGAGGAATCGCACACGCCGCATTTCGATTCCGGCGAGGACCTGCTCAAGCCGGAGGACAAGGCCAGGCTCGACGCCATCGTGGCGCAGGTGCGCGGCCGCGAGGGCCTGCGCTTCGAGATCGTCGGCCACACCGACGTGCAGCGCATCAAGCCCGAGCTGCGTCCGCGTTTCCCCGACAACCATGCGCTCGGCCTGGCCCGCGCGGAGCAGGTCGGCCGCTACCTGACGCAGCAGCTGGGATTGCCGGCGAGCGCCTATGCGGCGGACTCGCGCGGGCCGGACGAGCCGCTGGCCTCGCCGCCGCAGGACCGCGCCAACTGGTCCGCCAACCGGCGCGTCGAGGTGCGCGTGTACTGGCGCGAGACCGCGCCGGCGCAGGTGGAGACGACGTCGAGCGTCAAGCTCGTGGATCCGACCGCTTGCGGCATGCTCACGCCCTACGCGAACGACGACGCCGCGCTGCGCCTGACCATCGACGGTCAGCCGGTGGTCGGCGCGGACAGCGCCAGTGCCGACCGCCAGCGCTGCATCGACGTGCGGCTCGAGCGCGACCACCTGCGCCTGCAGTACGACAACCTGTCGCAGCCCAGGCGCCTCAATGGCACGGCGTGGCCCGCGACCGCGGTGCCGGGCGACACGGTGCGCTTCAGCGGCTACAGCAACTACCGGCCGTATCTGATGCGCGCGGAGCTGAGGGTGTTCGGCACCGACGGCGACATGCGCCCGCAGCTGCTGGCCACCGTGCCGCTGGATGGCGAGCTGCGCGCGCAGTGGACCGTTCCCGCCGAGTGGGCGCAAGGACCGCTGGCGCGGCGCAAGCTCTACTGGCGCGTGCGGGTCTACGACGGGGCGGGGCGCTTCGACGAGACCGAGGACATCCCGCTCGCGCTGGCCGATCGCCATGCGCCGACCGGTGAGCGCGAGCCCGATGCGGCGCAGCGCCTGCTGGCCGGCTACGGCGAGAGCCGGCTGGCCGTCGCCAACATCCCGATCGCGGGCGGCACCGTGACGGCCAGCGGGGAGGGCATCGCGCCGGGAGAACAGGTGCGCGCGCTCGGATTCGCGGTGCCGGTGGATGCGCAAGGCCGGTTCGTGATGCAGCAGCTGGTGCCGCGACGCGTGCAGACCGGTGAGATCGCGGTGCGCGGGACCGATGGCCACGAGCGCATCTATCGCCGGGACTTCGAGTTGCCGCGGCGCGATTTCTTCTTCGTCGGCCAGGCGGACCTGACCGTCGGCCGCGATCGCACCGCCGGCCCGGCCGCGCTGGTGACGCAGGAGCGCAACCGCTACAACAACGACACCTGGACCGAGGGCCGGCTGGCGTTCTACGGCAAGGGCATGCTGGACGATCGTTGGACCTTGACCGCCAGCCTGGACACCGAGGAGCGGCCGCTCGGCGAGTTGTTCCGCAACCTGGATCGCAAGGACCCGACGTCGCTGTTCCGGCGGATGGATCCGGTGGACAGCTGGGGCACCTTCGGCGACGACTCCACCAGCATCGAGGACGCGCCCACCCAGGGACGCGTGTACCTGCGCGTGGACGACGGCCGCTCGCAGGCGCTGTGGGGCAACTTCAAGCTCAACCTGGGCGCGGACAACACGCTGGCGCAAGTCAACCGCGGGTTGTACGGCCTGAAGGGCCACTACGTCGGCGAGGACGCGACCCGTTTCGGCGATGCGCGCGTGACCCTGGACGTCTACGCGGCCGAACCCGGCACGCTGGCCGCGCGCGAGGAATTCCGCGGCACCGGCGGCTCGCTGTACTACCTGCGCCACCAGGACGTGAGCCGCGGCGCCGAGAAGGTCTGGCTGGAGATCCGCGACCGCGACTCCGGCTTCGTCCTCCAGCGTCGGGCGCTGATCCCGGGCAGCGACTACGACGTCGACTACCTGCAGGGTCGCGTGCTGCTGACCTCGCCGCTGCCCAGCCTGGCCGACAACGGGCTGCTGGTGCGCGCCGGCGGGCTCAGCGGCCAGCCGGCCTACCTGGTGGTGGACTATGAGTACACGCCGCTGTCGGGCGATCTGGACACGCTGGCCCTGGGCGGTCGCACCGCCTGGTGGGTCACCGACGGCGTGCGCGTCGGCGTCACCGCGGCGAAGCAGCGCCAGACCGGTGGCGACCAGCGTCTGGGCGGCGTCGACCTGCTGTTGCGCCAGAGCGAGAACACCACGCTGAAGATCGAGGCCGCGCGCAGCGACGGTCCCGGCATCGGCACGACGACGTCGCTGGACGGCGGCTTCGGGTTCTCGCAGAACACGCTGGCCGGGGACACGCGCGGCGCGAACGCCTGGCGCGTGGAGGGACAGGCGGATCTGGTCGACCTCGGCGTCGCGAAGAGCGGCCATGTCGGCGCCTATGCGCAGCTGCGGGAGGCCGGCTTCTCGGCGCCCGGGCAGGTCGCGTCCAACGAGACGCGGCAGGCCGGCGCCACCGTGAGCGCGCCGGTGGGCGAGCGCACCGAGGTCCGCCTGAAGGGCGACCACAAGGACGAGCTCAACGGCTACAACACCGATGCCGGCGAGGTCCAGGTGGTCACGCGCGTCGACGAGCACTGGACCGTCAGCGCCGGCGTGCGCGCCGACCGCAAGTCCACCGACACGGTCAACACCTCGCCCGTGCTGCCGGGCTCGGGCGTGGTCACCGGCGAGCGGTCGGATGCGGCCACGCAGGTCGACTACGACAGCGGTGAGGGCTGGGGCGTCTACGGCTTCGGTCAGAAGACGCTGGAGCGCACCGGCACGCGGCAGGACAACGACCGCCTGGGCGCGGGCGCGCGCTACCGGCTCAACGACAAGCTGACGCTGCGCGGCGAGGCCTCGGGGGGCGACGGCGGCGCGGCCGGCAAGGCCGGGGTCGACTACCAATACGACGACCGCTCCAACGTCTACGTGACCTATGCGCTGGACACCGGTCGCACCGACGAGACGCTGAACGCGCGCGGCGGCACGCTGGTGGGGGGCATCAAGTCGCGCCTGGCGGACGGGCTGAGCGCCTATACCGAGCACAAGCAGAGCACCGGCACCCTGAGCGGCCTGACGCATGCCTACGGCGTGCAGTACGCGCCGGACGATCGCTGGACCTTTGGCGTCAGCGCCGAAACCGGCCGGCTGGAGGCCGAGAACGCGGGACAGACCGACCGCGACGCCGCGGGGTTCAGCGTCGGCTTCGTCGATGCGTCCCTGAAGTACGCCGGCGGCGTCGAGTACCGGCGCGACCACAGCAACACGGACACCCGCCGCAGCTGGTTGCTGAAGAACTCGGTCAGCGTGCAGGACGGTCCGAACGCCCGCTGGCTGGGCAAGCTCAACTGGGCCGACAGCGACAGCGCGGCCGGTGCGCTGGCCGCGGCAAAGTACACCGAGGCGGTGCTGGGGTATGCCTTCCGGCCGGTGAGCAACGACAAGCTCAACCTGCTGCTCAAGTACACCTACCTGTACGACCTGTCGTCGCCGGGGCAGGTGAGCACGACCGACGTGACGCAGACGGCGATCAGCACCACCGGCATCGACTACCAGCAGCGCAGCCAGGTGGCGGCCGTGGATGCGACCTACGACCTCAGCGCGCGTTGGACCATCGGCGGCAAGCTGGCCTGGCGCGTCGGCGAGCTGCGTCCCAGCCGGGACGACAGCGCGCCGTGGTTCAAGAGCAGCGCACAGCTGGCGATTGCCCGCGTGGACTGGCAGGTCGTGCGGCAGTACGACTGGCTGCTGGAACTGCGCATGCTGCGCGCGGGCGAACTGAGCGAGCGCAAGACCGGCCTGCTCACCGCCGGCTACTACCACGTGAACGAGAACCTCAAGGTGGGCGTGGGCTACAACTTCACCGACTTCTCGGACGACCTGACCGACCTGAGCTATCGCAGTCGCGGGGTGTTCCTGAACATCCTGGGGAAGTTCTGAGCGGTCCTGGCGCGGGGCGGCGCGACGTGACTCGGGCCGCCCGGTTCCACAGACTTGCCGAGGGCCAGCGGCGGCGTGAGGCGAGGGGGCCTCAGCGTGGCAGCGGTGCGGGATTGGCCAGGTAGGCCTTGAACAGTCGGGCGAACTGGCCGCCATCGGTCGTGATGTTGACCGAGCCGCTGCCGCCGCCGCTGAACACGATCGCGAACACGCCGCTCGCCGTGTACTCGCTCGCATGGGTCAGCATGTACTGGACGTGGTTGTCCCGGTAGTGCCCCGGCGTGCCACCCGGCGTCGACGAGGGCACGCCCATCGGCGTCTGCCAGAACAGGATGGGCAGGTTGCCGAGCGCGTTTCGCACCGCGGCCCATTGGGCGAGGTCCTGATGGAAGTTGGGCGTCGCCGCGTTGGTCTCGTCCCAGTAGAACGGGCCGTTGCCACGCCCGGCGCATTCGGCCGGCGGCGGAGAGACCTCGAAGCAGCCGGCATCCCGGTCGCTGGTCTGGCCCACGACGAAGTCGGCCTTGTCCGCGCCCAGCTTCAGCATGAAGGCGCCGACGGTGGCGGCATCGCGGCCCCAGAAGGACGGCGGGAAGCCGATCCTGGCCTTGGGCGCGTAGGTCCGTCCGAGCGCCAGCAGGCATCCCGCCATGCCAACGGCATTGTCCGGCTGGCTCGCGCATTCCGCCACCTGGCTCACGCGCGCCGGCAGCTTCGCCGGATCGGCGCCCGGCGCGCCCGTGAGCACGAAACCCCAGAAGTCCGGCTCCAGGTTGACCAGCGTCGGCAGGCCGGTCGCGCCGATCTTCTGGTACATCAGCCTGACCTGGGCCCAGTAGCTGGCCATGAAGGACGCGTCATTGATCGCGGCGAGGTTGCCTTCACCCCGGGAGGCCATCTGGTAGAGCGTGAACATCGGCACCGCGCCAGCGGCCGAGACATTCGCCGAGACATACGTGACGTAGGCGCCATCGGGGCTGTTCCAGGTGGGCCAGGAGCCGCCGCCGACGCCGACCAGGTAGGTGTCGATGATGTCCGGACGGATCTGCTGCTTCGTCATCTCCGCGATCGGATTGCCGGCGCCCAGGCCGCCCAGCATCCGGCTGGGAACGCCCAGGGCCGTCGTGATCGGCGATGCGGGCGGTGGCGTTGGAGAGGGTGAAGGCGCAGGCGAGGGCGCAGGAGCGGTTCCGAGCGGTGGCGTTGTCGCATCGGTGCCTGGCGAGGACGTCGATCCGCCTCCACCGCAGGAGGCAAGACCTGCCACCAGGAGGGCGAGCGCGAGCCGCTGGACCGCAGGCGTGGCGTTCGGAGTGGACGACATGGATGCCTTTCGAATGAGGTGAAGCGTCGATGCACGCGAGGCGGCGACGTTCCCGCTGGCGGACGAACCGGACTGACAAAATTCGTCAGCGTTGTCATCGATCGCAGCCAAGGAATGTCAACCGGGGAGGGAGAAGGGGCCTCGCTGGCCGCGCGCGCGAAAGACCGCAATTCGCGGGCCAACGATCGCCCTCGCAGGGATTCAGGGTTTTCACCTAATCGGTTCACCCTTGAACTCGCCGCTCCGAGTTCCTAAATCCGTGTCGAACCGCCATCAATCGATTCGGATGAGGACTGGATCATGGCCAAACCGCTGCCCGACAACTCCCCCGCGCCAGAAGCGCGCGCCTCTCGACGGCCTCGGCTCCCGCTGAGCCCGTCGCAACTTCAAGCCTATCTGATCGCACGCGAGACGCTGCGTCGCCTGAAGTCGTCGTCGCGCCCATGTTTCGCGCGCGACCCGTCAGCACTGAGGAGCGCCAACAGGCGCCCGCCCGCAGAACGCTGACCCCTGACCGTCGACCGCTGCACGGGCCCGGTCACGAGCCTCTTGCCTCGTGGGCCATCGACGGTCCACGCCTTCGTCTACTCACCAAAGGGATCTCGCGAGTCGACGCGCCAGCGTCGGCCTCCATCATCGACTCATCGACCAAGGAAAGGAGTTTCTGATGTTCGACACCGTGTTCCACCGTCCCCAGGGTTTGCTGGAGCAGCTTGCCCAGCTGCAACAGGCGCTTTCGCGTTCGCGGTCGGCCGACGGACTTGCGGACGGCATTCGTTCCTCGATGGCCGGGAGCTTTCCGACCATCAACATCGGGCGCAGCGAACGGTCCATCGAGGTCTTCGCCTTCGCGCCGGGCTTGGATGCCCAGTCGATCGACGTGACCGTCGAGCGCGGCGTTCTCCGGATTTCCGGAGAGCGCCAACCGACCGATCGCGGCTCCTCCGATTCGGTGCAGGTGTACGCCGCGGAACGCTGGCATGGCCGCTTCAGCCGCGCGGTGACGCTGCCCGATGAGGCGGATACCGGCAGCGTCGAGGCGCAATACCGCGACGGCGTGCTGCGCGTCAGCGTCGGGCTGCGCGAAGCGGCTCAGCCGCAGCGCATCAACGTCCAGTGAACGCTTGAATCACGATCGGAAGGAACCACCATGTCTGCTCAAACCCAACTCACCCGCACCGAGTCCGACCGCGCGCAAGTCTCCTCGTCCGATGCGAGTTCGCCGGCGGCCAGACAGCGGGCGACGTCCCGCGAGGTCGCGGAACCCGCCGTTGAGATCTTCGAGGACGCGGGGGGCATCACGCTCCTGGCCGACATGCCGGGCGTTCCGCGCGACGGCCTGGATGTCCGGCTCGACGGCGAGACGCTGGTGATCGAAGGCGAAGTCGCCGTCGCAGCCCCGGAGCGCATGCGCGGCGTGTGGGCCGAGGTCAATGTGCCTCGTTATCGTCGCGCCTTCACCCTCAGTCGCGAACTCGACATGGCTCGGATCGAGGCTGGAGTGAAGGACGGCGTGTTGACGCTGCGCATCCCGAAGCAGGCGCATGCGCAACCCCGTCGCATCGCCGTGTCGACGGCCTGAAGGTACAGACCAATCGGACTGCTGACGGCACGACCATGGAGTGCTATCGCGTCAAGGTGCCACCAGGCGTGCGGCTGGCCGGCTACACCGTAGCCGGTCGGCGCGTTCCAATCCTGCCTGGTGAGTATCACGTCCATCGTATGCGGCCGAAGGTGCCGGTACCTGGTCGTGGCCCCGCGCATGCGCTGCGCTTCGTCGGTGCATGCGAGCCGGACGCTGACATTCATGTTCCGTTGCCCGAAAGCGCCGACATCAGAGTGGCGCTGCCTCCCGAGGTGAGTGCGGACGTGGTCTCTTGAGAAACGCCGCGGGCCGGGTGCAGGTCAGCCTCAGGCGGGCGGCTCCGGCTGAAATGGATTGAAGCGGGGCGCGGCTGCGCCTTGCTTGTCGCAGTCTGGCGGGGCTCTATCCCAATAGTCACATAATGCACATTGTCCGTCTTTCAGATGGATCGGCGGGGGGCGGCTTCGCCCCGGTCACCCGAGCGAAACGCTCCTCAGTCCAGCGACACCTTCGCCGCCGTCACGACGGCCTTCCAGCTCTTGAGGTCGGTCTGCAGCAGCGCTTGCAGCTCGGCCGGCGACGACGCCCGGGGCTCGGCGCCCTGTTCCTTCATGCGCCTGACGACCTCCGGGTCGGTCAGCACGGCGCGCAGGGTCTGGTTCAGCTTCGCCTGCACGGCCGGCTGCAGTCCGTGCGGTGCGAAGATCCCGAACCACGAATCCACGACCATGCCCTTGTAGCCGGCCTCTGCGGCCGTGGGCAGCTCCGGGAACAGCGGCGAGCGCTGCTCGCCGGTCACGCCGAGCGCGCGCAGGCGCCCCGTCTTGATGTGCTGCAGCGCGTTCGGGATGGTGGTGAACATGAGATCGATCTGGCCCCCCATCAGGTCGGTCAGCGCCGGCGCCGCGCCCTTGTACGGCACGTGCGTCATCTGCACGCCCGTCTGTTGCGAGAGCATCTCGCCCGCCAGATGGAAGATCGAGCCCGCGCCCGCCGATCCGTAGTTCACCTTCCCAGGATGGGACCTGGCATACGCCACCAGCTGCTGCAGGCTGCTGATGGGCAGCGCGGGGTTCACGACGACGACGTTGTTCACCCGCGCGACCAGCGAGATCGGACTGAAGCTGTTGAGCGGATCCCAGGACAGCTTGGGATACAGCGACGGGTTGATGGCGTTGGTGCCGTTGTAGCCCATCAGCAGCGTGTAGCCGTCGGGATCGGCCTTGGCCACCAGCGCCGCGCCGAGGTTGCCTCCGGCGCCGCCGCGGTTGTCCACGAGCACGACCTGCCCCAGGCGCTTGCCCAGGGCCTCCGCGACGATGCGTCCGAGGATGTCGGTCGTCCCGCCGGCCACGAAGGGCACGACCAGCGTGATCGGCTTGCTGGGGAAGGTCTGCGCGAAGGCCGGTGCGGCCAGCGACAAGGCGGCCGAGGCGCCGAGCGCGGACAGGGCCAGCGCATGGGCCAGCGCACGGGACAGGAAGCAGCGACGGATCGATGAGGTCATGGTTGTTGTCTCCAGTAGGAAGCTTCGGCCGTCATGAACGGCGCCCCGTCCGCCAACGCGGTCCAGAGCGTGAGCCCCTGCGGCGATGGGGCGGCGTTGAGGGTCAGGGGCGCGCCGAGCACGCAGGGTTGGACGCCGCGGTAACGGAATAGCCGGAGCGGTCGGTCGCCCAGGCGCCGCGCCAGCGCTGAGAGCAGCGTGGCCTGCAGCGGCCCATGGACGACCAGGTTCGAGTAGCCCTCCACCTCGCGGCAGTAGTCGACGTCATAGTGGATGCGGTGACCGTTGAAGCTCAGCGCCGAATATCGGAACAGCAGCGTCGAGTTGAGCGCGAAGAACTCGCGATGCGTCGCCTCCGGCATCGTGACCGGCGCGGCACGCGAGGCCCCGGGCGGCGTCGGCGCCTTGTAGACGATGTCGTGGTCCTCGGTGACGGCCAGCTCGTCGCCGTTCAACAGCTCATGGCGCACAGTGACGAACACGAGGTCGCCGCTGCGACCGCGCTTGTGCTCGACGGACCGGACGCTGGACCGTTTCCCGACGGACGAGCCCAAGGTCAACGGCCGGTGGAAGGTCAATTCACCGCCCGCCCACATCCGGTTGGACAGCGGCACCGGCGGCAGGAAACCGCCGCGCGCGGCGTGACCGTCGCGGCCGAGTTCACTCGGCGGCAGTCCCTCGAGGAAGTACAGCCAATGCCACAGCGGCGGCAACGGCGTGCCGACGACGAGTTCATCCTGAGGCGTTCCCAGCGTGGCGGCCATGAGTCGGGCCTGTCGCACCGACAGGTGATCTTCGGACCAGGTGTCGCGGCCGATCCACGTCCGGAGATGGTCCAGGTCGATGACGGCCCCGTGCACGTCGCCGCCGTTAGTGGGGTCGTTGGCGCTGTTGATGTGGTGGGTGATGCGGCTCATGCGATGGCCCTGTCGGTGATGCGGAGGAACTCGGCGCGGATGGCAGCGCCGTGCTGATCGAGGGACGGCGCGGGATCGAAACGCCCGCTGTCCCATGGCGCGCGAACCGGCGGTGCGACCAGATCGAGCTGCCGGTCGCCCACCGGCATCGGCCACGTGCGCAGCGCCGGATGCGTCGCCATCTCGGCCACCGTGCGGACCTGCCCGTAGGCGGTCCTGGCGCGCTGCAGCCGGGCGAGCGCCTCGTCCAGCGGCAAGGATCCGAAGGCCGCGTCGAGGATGGCGTGCAGCGCCTCCCGGTGGGTCACGCGCCGGTCGTTGCTGTTGAAGCGTTCGTCCTTGGCCAGCGCGGGTTGCGCCAGGAAGCCCTCGCAGAAGCTGGCCCACTCGCGCTCGTTCTGGATGCTGATCACCACGCTGCCGCCGTCGCTCGTCGCGAAGGCGCTGTACGGCGCGATGGAGGGATGCTGAAGGCCCTGGCGCGTCGGCGCGCCCGCGCCATACACCTGATGCACGTAAGGCACCGTCATCCAATCGGCCGCGCCGTCGAACAGCGAGACCGCGACGCCGCAGCCCATGCCCGTCCGCTCTCTGGACGCGAGCGCCGACAGGATGGCGATCGTGGCGTTGAGACCCGCACCGATGTCGCAGATGGACACGCCGATCCGGCCGCACGCTTCCGGTGTGCCCGTGATGCCGGCGAGGCCGCTCTCGCACTGCACCAGCATGTCGTAGGCCTTGAGCGCGCTGGCCTGGCCATCCCCGTAGCCGCTGATGTCGCAGGTGACCAGCCGCGCGTGCTTCCGGCGCAGCGTCTCGCTGTCCAGTCCGACACGTGCCAGGGCGCCTGGCGCCAGGTTCTGGACGAACACATCGGCCTGCGCGAGCAGCGCGTCGAGCAGCGCGCGATCCTCCGCCTGCTTGAAGTCGAGGACCACCGACTCCTTGCCGCGGTTGATCCACACGAAGTAGGACGCTTCGCCGCAGGCGGCGCGGTCATAGCCGCGCGCGAAGTCGCCCTCCTCCCGTTCGACCTTGATCACGCGCGCGCCCATCTCCGCGAGGCGGCAGGTGGCCAGCGGCGCGGCCAGCGCCTGCTCCAGCGAGACGACGACAAGGCCTGCCAGGGGTTTTCCGACCGGCGGCCTTGAGGGCTCCGGAGCGTTGAGTGTTTGTGAAAGCTGCTCAGTCATGGGGCGCAGTATGGGAAGGCGCCTCTCTGAGCAGAAGCGAGTTCTGGCAAACTGATCGTTTGTCGCAGACAAAACCACCGGATGCTTCCGCCGACCGCGTGCGCCTTCCGCAGAGGAGAACGCACGCGGACCGACGCCGCCTCGAGGACCGCCACCGTGCACTACGACTTGACCGATCTGCGGGTATTCCTGAGCGTGGCCGAGGAGCTCAACCTTTCCCGAGGCGCGGCCCGCTGCCACCTGTCACCCTCCTCCGTGAGCCTGCGGCTCAAGGCGATGGAGGAGTCGCTGGGCAGCCCGCTGTTCCTGCGTCGCGCCCGCGGCGTGACGCTCACGCGCGCCGGTGCCGTCATGCTCGAGCACGTCCGGCGGTGTCTGGCGCAACTGGAGCAGATGCATGCGGATCTGCTGCCGTTCTCACAGGGCCTCGCGGGGCACATCACCCTCTTCGCCAACAACAACGCCATCAGCAGCCACCTGCCCCCGGACCTCGCGCGCTTCTTCGTGCTGCATCCGGGCGTGCGGATCCAACTGGAGGAGCGGCCGAGCCAGGACATCGTCAGCGCGGTGGTCGCCGGCCGCGCCGATCTGGGCGTCGTGGCCGTCGAGCAGGCGCATCCGGACCTGCTCTACCTCCCCTACCGTGAAGACGAGCTGGTGCTGCTGGTCCCCACGTCATCGCGCCTGGCCCGGCGCAAGCAGGCCAGCTTCAAGGTCTGCCTGGACGAGCCGTTCGTGGGCTTGCAGAGCGGCATGGCCCTGCACACCTTCCTGGTCAACCACGCCGCCCAACTGGGCGGGCAACTGGACGTGCGGGTCCAGGTCTCGGGGTATCGCGCCATTGCCCAGCTCGTCGCCACCGGCGCGGGGTTGGGGATCGTGCCCCGGTCCGCGCTGGAAGCGACGGACCTGCCGCGTGTCGCCGTGCTGCGTCTCGTGGAGCCTTGGGCCCTGCGTCACCTGCAGGTGTGCCTGCGGGAGCAGACGCTGCACAACCCGTTCGTCGCGGAACTGGTCACTACCTTGACCGCTGCCCATGCGTCGCAGGGCGCGGGATTTTCGCGTTGAATCCAGATATGAAATTTATATAAATTGACTCGCGTGCCGCCGAAGTGGTATAACCATTTTCGGGATAAGCGACCAGACGTTTTACGAAACTGGTCCCTTCTCAAGGGTCACGATTTTGTGACCTCAATTTGCTCTTTTGGCCTGCAAATTTGCAGCCGATTGAGCAGCACCACGCTCCCGCAGGTCGAGCTTCGAGCCTGCGACACTGATTGAAAAAGATTCCGAACAACGCCATTTCCATGGGCAGATACGTCGTTTCGCCCGCGACACACCGAACCGATTGCGGCCGCTTCAGCGCCTCCTTCTCGGTTCGCCGCTCGGAGGGCAACGGCACCTACTGCCGTGTGTTCCGCTTCGACAGGACCTTCGCCTCCTGTCACGCCGCCCGGCTCTTCGCGGTCACCCAGGGCTGGCTGGAAACCTCCATGCCGCAGTCCCCGGCGTAGTGACAAATCTGCGCCACGCCAGATTCAGTCCGCGTTTTCTCCGCGCCGCGTCCGCGCCGCGACCCCCATTTGCGCATCCCTCCGTCGACGGTGCGCCACCATCAAGAAAGGCTCTTCCATGAGCAGCAAAATCTACGTGGGCAATCTGCCCTATTCGGTGACCGATTCCAGCCTCAAAAGCAATTTTGCGGAGTTCGGCAGTGTTTCCTCGGCCCGGGTCATGATGGACCGGGAAACCGGCAATTCCAAGGGCTTCGGGTTCGTGGAAATGGCGTCGGCCGAAGTGGCCCAGGCCGCCATCGCCGCCTTGAATGGCGTGTCGGTGGATGGACGTTCGATCGTTGTCACGCTGGCGCGTCCTCGCGAGGCAGGCAGCGGCTCGGGCGGCAATCACAGCACGGGTGAGTTCCGTTCCACCAAGCGCTCGGACGTCGGCTACGGCTCGGGCGGCTTCGGCGGCGGACGCTACTGAACCCGCAGCGCCCCGAGAAAAGAAACCGACTCCCTGGAGTCGGTTTTTTTCGTCCCGCACCTGAGCAGCCTCAGCCCTGGCTGAACCTCGCCGCGTGTCCCTGCGCGCGGAATTCCTCGACGACGTGGTCCACGAACACGCGGACCTTGGCCGGCAGCAGCCTTCGGCTCGAGTAATAGATCGACAGCGGCAGCGCCTCCGCATACCAGGCCGGCAGCACGCGCGCGAGCTCGCCGCGCTCCAGCTGTGGCAAGGCATGCGGCAGTGGCAGCAAAGCGATGCCCATGCCGCTCGCCGCCGCGCGAGCCATGGCCTCCGGATCGTCCAGGACCATCACCGGACGCACGCTCGCCACCACCTGCTCGCCGGCCTTGTTCTTCAAGGCCCACGGCGCCAGCCGCCCCGACCCCAGCGATCGGCGCAGCAGCCCGCGATGTCGCGCCAGATCCGATGGATGCTTCGGCACCGGATTCGCCGCCAGATACGCCGGCGCCGCCACGAGCACGATCCGCAGGCGCGCCAGCTCCCGGGCAATCAAGGCGTCCGTCAACTCGATGCCGCCGCCGATGGCGACGTCGAACCCCTCGGCGACGAGGTCCACCTGGCGGTTGTCGAAATGCAGCTCCGGCACGACGTCCGGATAGCGACGCACGAAGCCGTCCATCATCGGCACGAAGTACTCGCGGCCCACCGTGTGCGCCAAAGCGACCTTCAAGGTGCCGGCCGGCTTGCCGGCGCCCTGGCGCAGATCCGTCAAGGCGTCGCCGATCTCGCTCCACGGGCGCCTCACCTGGCCGTGCAGCCGCTCGCCGTCGGTGGTCAGCGCCAGGCTCCGCGTGCTGCGCTGGAACAAGCGCACGCCAAGCCTCGCCTCGAACTGCGCCACGCTCTTGCTGACCGCGGCGGGCGTCAGCCCCAGCCGGCGCGCGGCAGCAGAAAAGCTGCCCTCGTCGGCAGCGGTGATGAAGGCATCGAGGTGGCTGCGGAGTTCGGTCGACATGCGCTCAGCTTATACCAACGGTTGAAACTGAACACGCCGCTTTCCAACTACCGCAATCAGGTGTCGACGACCATAGTTGAGCTCATCAACCACCCCGCTTCGAAAGGAAACATGATGAGCAACACGACCAACACCGCCTCGACCGCCCGCCTGACCGGCAAGGTCGCCTTCATCCACGGCGGTTCGCGCGGCATCGGCGCCGCCACCGCGCGACGCCTGGCCCGCGAAGGCGCGGCCGTGGCCATCGGCTACGCGTCGTCGGCGATCGCCGCGGAAGCGCTGGTCGAGGAGATCAAGGCCAACGGCGGCCAGGCGATCGCCGTCAAGGCGGACGCCACCGACGCCGCCGCCCTCACCCGCGCCATCGACGGCGTCGCCGAACGCTTCGGCCGCCTGGACATCCTGGTCAACAGCGCCGGCGTGCTGGCCGTTGCGCCGCTGGACCAGTTCACGCTGGAGGACTTCGACCGCACCGTCGCCGTCAACGTGCGCTCGGTCTTCGTCGCCTCGCAGGCGGCGGCCCGGCACATGGGCGACGGCGGCCGCATCATCAACATCGGCAGCACGAACGCCCAGCGCATGCCCTTCGCCGGCGGCGCCGTCTACGCGATGAGCAAGTCCGCGCTGATCGGACTGGTGAAGGGCCTGGCGCGCGACCTCGGCCCGCGCGGCATCACGGTCAACAACGTGGCGCCCGGTCCGGTCGACACCGACATGAATCCCGCGGACACCGAGTTCGGCGCCAGCCTGCACGACCTGATGGCCCTGCGGCGTCACGGCAAGGCGGATGAGATCGCCGCGATGGTGGCCTACCTGGCCGGGCCGGAGGCGGGCTTCGTCACCGGGGCGGACCTGCTGATCGATGGCGGCTTCGCGGCCTGAGTCCGGCCGACTGCACATGGACGGGCGGGCTTCCAGCGGAGCCCGCCTGATTCGCATCCCCGCGCACGGTTTCGGATGTGGCGCTCCGACAAGGGACGTCCTGCCGACGATATCGCCCTGATGTAACGGCACTCAAGGCGTCATGAGCAGCACCATTCCCACCGGGCGCGCGATCAGCGTCCCTCCCCCGTCGGCCGAGACGCTGTCGGGTCCGCAGACGCCGACGCTTCCCGTGATGCCGGCCGTCGATCCGCAGCTCAAGCCATCGAGCGAGCACATCGTCCCCGAGGGGCTGTCCTCGCGTCGTTCCTCCGTGGATGCGGCGAAGAGCGACGGCGGCGTCGACGCCGCGCCGGTCCGCTACCGGCCGTCCTCTGCGCCGCGCCAGTCGGCGCCGAAGGTCCTCAGCCGGACCTCGTCCACGAACAGCACCGGCGGCGCCGGGCGGTTGCCGGATCCGCAGGGCAGCGGCGAACACATCCCCATGACGCCGCTGACCCCCAACCTCAACGGCAACAGCAGCTCAGTGTCCAGCGACGCGCAACGGCCGGCCGGCGGCGCGCCTTCCATCGCCGAGCAGCGCCGCTCCGTGGCCACCGAGACCGAACACTCGGCCGCGCTCCCACGCCACGACGCGCATGACGAGATCTCCCAGCTCACGCGCAGCATGCCGGGCTCCTTCGATCCCCTGCCCCGCACGGCGCCGGATCGCGGCCCCCGCGCGCCCGGCGGACTCGCGTCGCTGCACGCGGCCACCGTGCCGAGCCCGCGCGACGTCAACCCGCGCATCGACATCGACTCGCTCGCGCAGAAGCTGCCCGACGACATCACCGGTTGCGTCGCCTACATGCTCAGCGCAATGCGCAAGAGCCCCGACGACATCCCCGCGCTCGAGCGCCTGGCCACGCAGCAGGCCGCGGTGCTGGAATCGCGCGGCATCCACACCCGCGACGATCTCGTCTCCGTGCTCAAGCAGGTGCAGTGGCGCGACCAGGGCACGGCCATGATGCATGGCATGGCCTCGGCCAGCGGCTTCAACCTCGGGACGATTCCGGCGAACCTGAAGCTCGCCGACCTGACCCTGGCCGGTCTGATGAAGGCGATGCCCACCCTGCCGGTCGCCGTGCCGGCGCTGATCACCGGCGCGGTGATGGGCTTCGCGCTGTCGATGCTGGATGTCGCCTCCGGCGCCGCCGCGGGCAAGACATTCCAGGACGCCTACTTCACCCGCCCGCCGGGCGAGCAGTTGCCCGAACCCATCGCCAGCGCAAACCCGCCGACCAAGGCCAGCCTGGCCGCGGACAACTCGATCGCCGCAGGCCTCAGCTACGGGGCCGCGCGCAACGGCCTCGTGCGCATCCCGGCGATGCTCAATTACGAACTCAAGGGTCAGCCGAAGCAGCGCGCCGCCATGGACGGGATCCTCGATCCGGCCTTCGGCATGCCGGTGGGCGGCGGCGGCATGCGGGTCATCAAGAACGACTTCGACGTCAGCGCCGGCCGCGCGGGCTTCCAGCATTTCCTGGCGCGCGACGATCTCGGCGCCTGCCTCGACCATCTGCAGAAGCCGGCGGCGGAGCAGATCTTCAGTGCCGCCGCGCGCGTCGGCGCCCACGTGAAGAACCTCAAGGACACCTTCCCCGAGGCGCTCGGCGATGTCTTCGCGAGCAAGGTCGGCTGGACCTCCCACGCCATCCTCAGCGCCGGGTTCGGCGGCCTCACGGCCATGGTGGCCAGCCTGCCGACGACGCTCATGCAGCAGCACGGCCTCAGCGAGAAGGACGCCAACATCACCACGCAGATGCTGAAGTACGTGGTGCTGCAGGCGCTCTATCACGTGTGGGGCGGCGCGCTCGGCGCGGTCGGAGGCCCCAGGGCGCCGGATCCGTCGGCGCTCTCCCATGCCTGACGCGCCCATCAACTACTCATGGGCCGCCCATAAGCCGCCCATAAGCCGCGCATGAGCCGCGCATGACGGCGCATCAATTCGACACACATTAAAACTTGCCGACCGGCAAAACAAACGTGGACACTCCTGCCGCCTGACCCTCCCCAGGAGGGACATCACCAATCACACCCACAGGCACGGACACAGGCACGGACACGGGAGGGAGTCACCACGATGGGCAAGGCATTCGTCCGCGCCCTCCTGGGCAGCGCGCTGCTGGCCGCCTGCGGCGGCGATGGCGGCCACGGGCCGCATGACGGCGGCATCCAGATCGCCTCGGACACCGCGCCGGGCGACACCACGACCACGACGCCCTTCCTCGCGCCCGCCGACGGCGCGCACCTGGCGCCGCTGTTCGCGCCGCAGTCGCCGATCGAGACGCTGCAGTTCACGCTGCCCGACGGCACGCTGATCACGCGCTTCGGCAACCGCGGCGTGGGCCACCACGCCCGCGAGCGCGGCGAGGAGTGGAACGAGATCGGCCAAGGCCCCAACGAGACCGTCGATGCGTCGGGCGCCCCCGTCGACAAGGGTCAGGGGGCCTACCTGAGCTTCGTGCCGAACTCCTTCAGGAATCGCACCTGGGGCATGGAGATCATCGACAACAGCCGCGTGACCGGCATCGCCAGGCCCTCGCTGAAGGTCAACACCTACAACCCCACGGTGGACTTCCTGCCGGGCGGCACCGCGTTCTTCCGCGCCTTCGACCGCGTCGGCGTGACCGGCTACGGGTGGATGGACAACGGCGAACTGCTTGACACGACGGGTTCGGTCTGCTCGCCGGTGGACTATCCGGCCAACGGTCAGCCCGGCACCGACCATTGCACGGTCGTGATCAGGGACTACCCGGGACACGCGGGCCTGGGCGCCGACGGATTCCCCGACGGCACGCGCGTCGACGCACGGCCGCTGAAGGTCGGCGACCCGATCGAGATGGCGCCGTCGATGTTCACGACGACGGCGTCGATGCAGGCCAGGGGCGACAACGGCGGTACCCGCTACTACGCCAACGAATGGGTCTACGTCGTCGGTCAAGGCCTGACCCCGTGGTACGGCATGGCACCGCGCCTGAACAGCGCGCCGCTGCCGGCCTCCACGCTGTCGGGCGGCATCGGGTCCATCTCGTACAACTATTCGGACGAAGGCTTCCGGATGTACCAGCAGCCGGCCAACAACATCGGCATGCAGAACATGCAGCGATTCGTCGAAGGTCGCCGCACGGCCCACAGCAGCTTCATGACGGGGGCGCACATCGAGCCCGGCAACGAACCGATGGCCACCATCGCCGGCCTGGCGGGGCCGCACGTCAACGCCACGACCTGCGTCCAGTGCCACGTCAACAACGGCCGCGGTCCGGCGCCGTCCACGCTGCACCAGCGCCTGGACCGGATGGCCTTCCGCGTGGCCATGAAGGACGCCGGCGGCGCCCTCCGTCCCGACCCGCTCTACGGCGCGTCGATCCAGATGAACGCCATGTCGTCCTCCGGCGCGCCGGAGGAAGGGGGTTATGTCGTCCGGGTCGTGGGCTTCGAGACCCGCGGCGTCACGCTGGCGGACGGCACCCAGGTCGAGCTGCGCAAGCCGAGATTCAGGTTCGACGGCCCGATGCCGCAGCTGTGGTCGGCGCGCGCCGCTCAAGCGCTGATCGGCGTCGGCCTGCTGGAAGCGGTGCCTGAAGCGGACATCCTGGCTCGCGTGCGATCAGCCCCTGATCAGGACGGTGTGCTCGGCAAGGCCAACTTCAGCTTCGATCCGGAAACCGGCGCGACGCGTCTGGGCCGCTTCGGCTGGAAGGCGTCCAAGGCCAGCGTCCGTCACCAGGTGGCCCATGCGCTGCTGAACGAGATGTCGGTGACCTCGCCGGTGTATCCGAACCGCAGTTGCACGACCGACCCGGTGGGTTGTCGCACGGCGCCCGCGCAGAAGGGCATCCAGGAAGCGGACCTGAGCGCGCTGACGCAGTACCTGCAGCTGCTGTCGGTGCCGGCTCAACGGAGCCTCCCGAGCGGATTCCCGAAGGGCGTGGCGCCGACGCAAGAGCATCGCGTGGACGCGGTCCAGGTGGCCAATGGCCGCAAGGTGTTCGACGCGCTGCGTTGCGCGGCCTGCCACACGCCGGAGATGAAGACGGGCAGGAACCATCCGTTCGCGGAACTGCGCGACCAGACGATCCATCCCTTCACCGACCTGCTGCTGCACGACATGGGTCCGGCCCTGGCGGACAACCTGCCCGAAGGCCAGGCGCAAGGCGCGATGTGGCGCACCCCGGCCCTGTGGGGGATCGGCTACACCGCGAAGATCGCGCAGTCGCAGCCGGTCGGTTATCTGCATGACGGCCGAGCCCGCACGCCGACCGAAGCCATCCTGTGGCACGGCGGCGAAGGCGAGAAGTCGCGTCAGCGCTTCGAGCAGCTGTCCAAGGCGGATCGCGACGCGCTGCTGGCCTGGCTGAAATCGTTATAGGCGCCGGACCTGGGCAAGCCCTGAAGTCACGCGTGATGCTGGGGCCGCTCGCCACCGCGCAACGGCAGCCGGACCGTCACCGAGCTCCCCTGCCCGGTCCCCGCGCTGCTCGCGACGGCGATGCCGCCGTGCAGTTCCGCGATGCTGCGCACCAGGGCCAACCCGACGCCCAGCCCGCCCTGCACACCCTGCGCGCCGTGCACCCCGTGCCCGCGCGCGTGGTCCTCGCCTTGCGAGAACGGCTCGAAGGCGTGGCTCAGCGTGTCCTCGGTCATGCCGATGCCGTTGTCCGACACGGTCAGCACGGCAACGTCCTCCTCGCGGCGCAGGCTCAGGTCGATGCGCCCGCCCGCCGGCGTGAACTTGATCGAGTTGTTGAGCAGGTTGGACACCAGCTGGATCAGCCGCGTGCGGTCGCCGTTCAGGCGCATCGGCTCGCCGGGCAGCGTCGCGTGGAGCAGATGCCCGCGTGCGTCCGCCGCCGGCCGCATGCCTTCGACGGCTTCATCGACGACGACGCCGAGCTCCAGCGGCTGGACGCTCAAGCGCACCTTGCCGGTCGTGACGCGGCTGACGTCGAGCAGATCCTCGACCAGCCGGTTGATCTGACGCACCTGCTTGTTGGCGACCGACAGGCACCACTCGCCGCGCGGACTGAGCGCCTCGCGGCCCATGATCGACAGCACGTTCATGATGGGCGCGAGCGGGTTGCGGATCTCGTGCGAGAGCATCGCGATGAACTCGGTCATCCGCCGGCTTTCGTCGACGAGTTCGACCATGCGCAGACGTTCGGCCTCCTGCTGCATGCGGGCCGTGAGATCGCGGGTGACCTTGGCATAACCGAGCAGCTCGCCGTCCGGATTCATGATCGCGGTGATCACCACGTTGGCCCAGAAGGTCGAGCCGTCCTTGCGCACGCGCCAGCCTTCATCCTCGAAGTGGCCATGCGCGCGGGCCAGCTTGAGTTCCTCCGCGGGCCAGCCGCGGTCGATGTCCGGGGGCGTGTAGAAGATCGAGAAGTGGCGGCCGATGACCTCGTCGGCCGCGTAAGCCTTGATGCGCTGCGCGCCGGCATTCCAGGTGGCGATGCGGCCCGCGGGCGTCAGCAGGAAGATGGCGTAGTCGAGCACGCCCTCGACCAGGCGGCGGTAGACCGCGTCACCGGCCTGCTGCAGACGCCTGACGTCGTCGGCCTCGCCGGGTATCTGATCGTCCTCTCGCCTGTCAGCCGTCATGTCGTCCCTTGTCCGTCCCACTGTACCGTGAGTCCTGACCGCCCCGGGCGGACGACGCTATCGCGACGGCGCGTGCACGCCGAGCCGTTTCAGCAGTCTCAGGAAGTTGCTCCGATCCATGCCGGCGTCCCGCGCCGCGGCGGCCATGGCACCGTCGTGACGTCGCAGCGCGTCCTCGATCCATTGGCGCTGGAAGCGGTCCGTCGCCTCGCGCAGCCCGGGACCGGCAGCGATTACCGGCTGCGTGGCGGCAGTCTCTGACAGGGGCATACCGGATGCCTCCCCGACCCCGGCGCCGGGAGCAGGAATGACCGATCCGACGCCGACGCCAACGCCGGGATTCGGTC
Organism: Mitsuaria sp. MSU3D; assembly: GCF_056867975.1. Classification (NCBI taxonomy): domain Bacteria; kingdom Pseudomonadati; phylum Pseudomonadota; class Betaproteobacteria; order Burkholderiales; family Sphaerotilaceae; genus Roseateles; species Mitsuaria sp. MSU3D. The sequence goes on from NZ_CP200314.1 coordinate 1,846,978, forward strand.
CCAGGCCCTGGCCCGGGCCTGGAGCGAAGCTCAATCCGAGATGCTCCGGCTCGATCGCGATCCATCGCCCGCCTCGCCCGGCCCCTGTGGCCGACGACAAGGCGCGCAGCGCCGCGCGGCTGATGAGGTGCTCCAGCTCGCGCACGTTGCCCGGCCAGTCGTAGGCCAGCAGCGCCTGCGAGGCCGCCGGCGACAGGCGCAGGTTGCGCGCGCCGAGGCGATGCTGGTTCTCCTCCAGGAAGCCGCCGGCGAGCGCCAGCACGTCGCGGCCGCGCTCGCGCAGCGGCGGCACGCGCAGCGGGTAGACCGACATCCGGTGATACAGATCGGCACGGAAGCGGCCCCGCGCGACTTCCTCGCGCAGGTCACGATTGGTCGCCGCGATCACGCGGACGTCGACCTTCTGCACCCGATCGCTGCCGGGCCGCTGCACGTCGCCGCTCTGCAGCACGCGCAGCAGCTTGGCCTGCACCGGCAGCGGCAGCTCGCCGACCTCGTCCAGCAGCAGCGTGCCGCCGTCGGCCAGCTCGAACTTGCCGCGGCGATCCGCGACCGCGCCGGTGAACGCGCCGCGTTTGTGGCCGAAGAGCTCGCTGTCCGCGAGCGTCTCCGGCAGCGCCGCGCAGTTGATCTGCACCAGCGGTCGATCGCGCCGCGGCGAGCGCGCATGCAGCCGCTCCGCAACCAGTTCCTTGCCGACACCGGTCTCGCCGAGGATCAGCACGGTGAGGTCGGAGCCGGCGACGGTGTCGATCTCCTCGCGCAGCCGGACCATCGCGGCGCTGCGGCCGAGCAGCTCGCGCGATCCGCCGCGTGACGCGGCGCGGGCCAGGGCCTGTTCCTGCTCGGCGCGACGCGCCATCTCGGCGATGGTTTCCTCGGCGACGACGCCGGCCTCGAGCAATCGCACGATGCCTTGCAGGCGGCCGTCGTCGACGCCGTCGAACGCGTGGGGATCCAGCGCATCCAGCGTGACGAGGCCCCAGATCCGTCCGTCGACGCGCAAGGGCGCGCCCATGCAGTCGTGCACGGCCTCGAGCTCCTGTTGGTGTTCCAGCAGCCCGTCGTAGGGATCGGGCAGACCGGCATCCGACGGGAAGCGCAGGCCGTGGCCGCTCTCCAGCAGGCGCGCCAGACGCGGATGCGCCGCGGCCGGAAAGCGCCGGCCGAGGGCCTCTTCCGCCAGTCCGTCGACGGCCACGGGCTGCAGCACCGGAGCGCCCTCGTCGGGCAGCAGCCGCAGCAGCGCGGCGGCGTCGCATCGAACGAGGCCGCGCACGGCGGCGAGCAGCTGGCGGTAGCGGGAATCTGGAGTCACTTCGACCTGCATGTTGTCAATTGGACATGGACGCATCTTCGGTCATTTCGACACCGATTCAACATCAGGGTCATTGAGCCATTTGTATATCAATGGGTTATCGATGACTTTGAAAGTTGAATCGCGCTGGCATGGATCGTGAATAGAGGAAGTCATCCTCAACGAATCCGGAGTAGAGAAGCTCATGTTCAAGCCCCAGACCATCGCCCTGATCCAGGCCACGGTGCCGCTGCTGAAGTCGCGCGGCGAGGACATCACGCGGCACTTCTACCGCGTGATGCTGACCGATCATCCTGAGCTGAAGGCCTTCTTCAACGAGGCGCACCAGGCCGAAGGCACGCAGGCGCGCGCGCTGGCCGGCGCGGTGCTGGCCTACGCGAGCCACATCGACCGCGTGCATGAACTCGCCCCTGCCCTGCCCCGCATCATCCAGAAGCACGTGGCGCTGGGCGTGCAGCCCGCGCACTACCCGATCGTCGGTCAATGCCTGCTGGGCGCGATCCGCGAGGTGCTGGGCGCGGACGTCGCCACCGACGAGATCATCGACGCGTGGGCCGAGGCCTACGGCGCCCTGGCGCAACTGCTGATCGACGCCGAGGAGCAGGTCTACGCCGCCACGGCCGCGCTGCCGGGCGGCTGGCGCGGACAGCGCGAGATGGTCGTGGCGCGCAAGGAACGCGAGAGCGAGCTGATCACCTCGTTCTACCTGGAGCCGGTCGACGGCCAGCCGCTGCCGCCTTTCCATCCGGGGCAATACCTGACCCTGGTGCTGACCATCGACGGCAGGACGGTGCGGCGGAACTACTCGCTGTCGGACGCGCCGGGCAAGCCCTGGTACCGCGTCAGCATCAAGCGCGAGGACGGCGGGCTGGTGTCCAGCTGGATGCATGACACGGCCGAGGTCGGCACCCGCCTCTCCGTGCAGGCGCCGGCGGGCGAGTTCACGCTCGACGCCGAGGCCACGCGACCGCTGGTGCTGGTCACGGGCGGCGTGGGCATCACGCCGGCGATGGCGATGCTGGAATCGGCCGCGGCCAGCGGGCGGTCGATCCGCTTCATCCATGCGGCGCGTCACGGCGGCGTGCATGCGTTCCGGGAGCGCGTGGATGTGCTCGCCGCCGCGCACGAGAACGTCGAGGCGCTCTACGTCTACGACGCGCCGCGCGACGGCGACGAACCGCATGAGGTCGGCTACGTCACCGATGCGCTGCTCGCGCGCCACCTGCCCGAGGATCGCGACGTCGACCTGTACCTGCTCGGCCCGAAGCCGTTCATGCAGGCGGTGTACCGGGCGGGACGCTCGCTGGGCGTGCCGGCGGGGCAACTCCGCTACGAGTTCTTCGGCCCGGCGGAGGAACTGGTCGGCGCTTGAGAGCGCTCTCCAATCGGCATCGGGCGTCGCGTCCTTGACGCGGCGTCCATCGGTCTCCCGCTAGCATCGTCCGATCCCCGGCCCGCTTCACCACGAAGACCGGGACGCCGAAAACGATCGGAACGACAACAGGAGACTCGAATGGACTGCCTCACCCTGACCGAAGAAGCCGGCGTCGGCCACCTGGTGCTGAACCGGCCCGATGCGATGAACACGATGTCGCCGCAGCTGTGGCGCGAGCTGGAAGCGGTGCTCGAGCAGTTGCATCGCAGCCCGACGCTGCGAGCACTGGTGATCTCGTCGACGGGCAAGCACTTCAGCGCGGGGATGTCGCTGGAGGTCTTCCAGAACGGCGGCATCCAGCTCGACGACCGCAGCGCCGAAGGCCGCGCGGCGATCGTCGATCTGCTGGCGGACATGCAACGGGCGTTCAACCAGCTCGACGACCTGCGCGTGCCGACGATCGCGGCAATCCACGGTGGCTGCATCGGCGGCGCGGTGGACCTGGTCGCGGCCTGCGACATCCGCTATGCGGAGACCGACGCGTTCTTCTGCATCCAGGAGATCAACATCGGCATGGTCGCGGACCTGGGCACGCTGCAACGGCTGCCGAAGCTGGTGCCGCTGGGGGTGGTCAAGGAGCTGGCCTACACGGGACGTCGCATGCCCGCGGCGCGGGCGCAGGCGGTGGGCCTGGTGAACGATGTCTTCGCGACGCAGGCGGACTGCGTCGAGGCCGCGCTGCAGTGCGCGCGCGAGATCGCGCAGAAGCCGCCCGTCGCGATCTGGGGCAGCAAGCAGGCGATCCACTACGCCCGCGATCACGGCGTCAAGGACAGCCTCCAGCAGATGGGCTGGCTGCAGGCGGCGATCTGGCAGAACAAGAACCTGATGGAGGCATTCGCGGCCGCTCAGGCGAAAAGGCCGACGGCGTTTCCGGATCTTGCGGCGCTGAAGTTCTTCCGCGAGGGCTGAACCACAAACGACAACGCCCGCCCTGCTTGCGCAGGAGCGGGCGCCGCCTGAGTGACAAGAAGCCGGGAGGCTTACTTGTTCACCGCATCCTTCAGCGCCTTGCCGGCGGTGAACTTCGCGACCTTCGAGGCCGGGATGTCCAGCGCTTCGCCGGTGGCGGGGTTCTTGCCGGTGCGCGCGGCACGGTCGCTCACCTTGAAGGTGCCGAAGCCCACCAGGGCGATCTGGTCGCCAGCGGCCAGCGCTTCGGTGATGGTTTCCAGGGTCGCGTCCAGGGCGGTCGCGGCCACGGCACGGGTCACGCCAGCCTTGGTGGCGATGCCTTCGATCAGTTCACTCTTGTTCATCAATGCTTCCAGTAAAAAACCAGGGTCCGGCTAGCCGGGGCCGGCGATTATCAGTCAGTCCTGACCACCCGCCTGTTTGAAGACGCAACCAGCCGCCCCCTTCACCCCGCTCAAACGTCCGCATGGCGGATTTCATCGCCCGTTTGAGCGACATCTCCGCGCCTGCTGACGACCTTCGAGCGAATCGAAGCCCACTTCGGGCGGCCACTTGCAAGAAAAAAGCCTGGCGCTCGCGCACCAGGCTTTCGAGGGGGATCCTACCGCGCCGGCCACCCACTCGACGGTCGGTGGCCGGTCCGGCGTCAGGACAAGGGCAGATTACCAGCCCAGATCCTTCAGCAGCGGCTTGGTCAGGTCCTTCGGCGGCACCAGGATCAGGCCCAGGTCGGGGCTGATGTTCGGCTCCATCAGCAGGTTCGGCGAGGCCGACACATCCCAGTGCGACACGGACGAGCCCGAGGCGATCGGGTTCGGCGTGTACAGCAGCGGGCGACCCAGCACGTCAGCGCCGGCACGCTTGCTCGGATCGGTGGACAACGACGAGGTCGCCAGGCCCGGTTTGCCGCGGGTACCGTACGGCACCGACGCGATGATTGCCGCGCGCAGCTTGACGCCGTCGGCCTGCGACACGCTGACCGTCGGGATCACCACCGTCGGGTCCGCACCGCCCAGGCCCGGCGCCGCGCCGGCCGCGTTGTTGGCGATGATCACGCCGATCGCGCCTGCGTTCTGCGCGTTCTTGGCCTTGACCGCGAAGCCGCAGGTGCCGCGATCGATGATCGCCACCTTGCCCGCCACCGCCGTGGTGTCGGCCGGGCTGAACGGGAGGCAACCCGCGCCGTTGACCGCATCCGCCGACACCGTCGCCAGCGCGCCCAGCGTCAGACCGCTGCTGACCGCCGGACCGAAGGAGGCCGTGCCATACGCATACTGACCGGACTGGCCCGGCGCCGAGGACGCGACCTTCAGCACCGGCGTGGCCGACAGCATGCCGGCGCCTGCCAGCACGTTCGGACCGGTCCACGCCAGACCCAGCGGGTTGACCGCCGACACACGGCGCTCGGCGCTGGTCATCGTCAGCCAGCTCTTGCCTGCCGTGTTGTCATACATGTACTGCTCCCAGACGCTGGGCAGTCCACCGTTGGCGACGTAGGCGGTGCCGTCCGCATTCAGGCGGTAGCCCACCGCGGACGCCACCGAGCCGGTGTAGACCGTCAGCACCGAGAAGCCCAGGCCGTGGCCCAGTTCATGCAGCAGCGTTTCGACGAAGTTCACGCCGGTGCCGAAGTTGCCGTCCAGCCCCAGGTAGAACGGCGAGCCGTCCAGGCAACCCGTCTTGCCGAGGTTGATGTTGAACTGGGTCTTGATGTCGACGTTGTCGTAGCCGGACGGGCCGGCAGGCTGATCCGCGCTCAGGTTCTCGCCGGCCAGCTTGTTGGCCAGCGCCTGCGGGTACCAGGTGCCGGGCGTGCCGCCGGGGAAGTCGTGCCAGATGTTCCAGGCGCCGGCGCTGCCGAGCACCGCCTGCGACGAGGTGCAGGTCAGCGCTTCCCAGCCCGCGTTCACGGTGATCGTGACGTCGCTGTCGAGCGCCTTTTCCCACACGTCCGCCACGTAGCGGTAGACGTACATGCGCTGCTCGCCCAACGTGGTCTTGGGGTTGCCGCCGACGGGCGCGACCGGCGTGGTGTCGTTGAAGCCGACGCCCGCGGGGTCACGGCTCTGGATGACGATGGTGGCGGCCTGCGCGACGCCGGCGCCGCACAGCGCGGCCAGCAGGGCCGTGCGAAGGACGGTCTTCTTGAAGGATGTCTGCATGGCTTACTCCGTGGGCAGGGCCGACTTGGCGACCGCGCCGCCGTTCTTCATGAAGGCCTCGGCCTCCTCCTTGCTGGCGAAGCAGGCTTCGATGAGCTTGCCGTCGGCGCCGCGCACCATGACGGACTGGCTCACCATGTCGTCGGTCAGGCGGACACCCACAGCGCCGCTGCGATGCTGCTTGAGCAGCGGCGTCATCGCGGCCGCGCGCGAGGCGACGCGCGCCCGGGCGTTGGCGTTGGCGGGCAGCGCCTTGAGGGCGTTGTGCTCCTCGGGGGTCGCCGGACGCAGGCGGCCGGTATCGGCGTCGCGCACGATGACGATCTGGTTGGTGTCGGCAGCCGCGATGGCGGCCGCGTCGGCCACGGGCAGCGATGCCGGAGCGGCGGCTTCGTGAGCCTGCGCCGCCAGCGGCAGGGCCGCGGCGATCGCCAGGCCCAGGGAAATGCGGGTGATCATGGTCGTTGTCCTTGCGGAGATGACTCGGAGGTTCCGATGACTCGAAACGCGGCTCAAGACTGTGCGCGGCGGCGGCGCGCGGCCACCAGGCCCAGCAGGCTCACGCCGGCCAGCGCCCAGGTCGACGGCTCGGGCACGTTGACGCTGACGTTGTCGACGCCGACGTAGTTCGCGCTGTCCGCGTCACCGAAATACTGGATCGCGAAGCGCGAGGTGGAACCGGCGCCCTGACCCGCCAGCAGGAAGCTGTACTGGGTCCATGCGCCCGCCACCGTCACCGTCGCCTGCGGCACGAAGCTGCTGAAGACGCCCGCGGCATTCACCAGGCCGTAGGTCAACTGGTCGAAGAAGCCGGGCTGGATGTCGCCGCGCGCCCAGAAGGACACTTCCAGGTTCTCGGCGGTCGAGAACACGGGGCTGACCAGCCAGCTCGACAACGTGCCGCCGGCGGGCGCGTTGTTGTAGTTGGAGGAGATGTAGGAATTGGCCGCACCGCTCAGCGCGGTGAAGATCTGTTGATCGCCCTGCACCCACGGCTGGGTCGTTCCGCCCGGCGTGCCCTGGTTGGAAATGATCCAGCCAGGGAGTGCGGTGACGTCGTCGAAGCCCTCGTTGATGAGGGTGGGCCCCGCGTGGGCCGCGGCCGCGGCGCCGACGAGCGCCAGGGCCAGACAGGTCTTCTTGAACATTGCTGCGTCCTTTTCAGGATGAAGGTGGGATGTCCACCTGGACTTGGACGACGGCGCACCGTGATGCGGGGCGCCGTCTTGACTGCTGATGGCCGGCGGGAGGACGACCTTCGGGCGTGTCGATTCTGTGACTCTTGTCACGGAGAGCACGAGGGGGTCGGGCCGCGTTTCCCCCTCGGTGCGGGGGTGGTTCTTTCCCTAAGGGATCACCCTTTGGAGGCAGTCGCCGCGCAGGGGGCGGGGTCAGGACTTGCCGGGAGGCGCCCCCGCGGCGGGACGCAAACGCCGCGCAAACGCATCCGCATTGGGGATGCGGGAAGGCATGGCCCCGCGGGCCGGTCGCTCAACGGTGGCGAGCTCCACCCACGCAGGGCGATGGGCGCTTGACGCCATGACGACATCGCCCGCAGGGACTGTGGCGGCCTCAGCGTAAATACCGATGGGCAAGGCGGCGCTGTCCCCTGCGTGTCACAGGGTCGACCGCCTCCGTCGTTCCGGCGGTCTGTCCCTCGGACATTCGTCCGATACCGGTGCGGGGCGTCAATCGCGACAGTAGAGCCCTGTCCCGCCACCCTCCCAACCACCAGGAGCCAGACCATGAACATCACCCGCCGCCTCATCGCCACCGCCGTTGCCGCCAGCGCCTTCGCCGCCTCGGCCGGACTGTCGACCGCCGCACTGGCCGCCACGCCGGCAGCCTCGGCCCAGCCCTCGGTCGTCATCGTCCACGGTGCCTTCGCCGACGGCTCCGACTGGGCCAAGGTCATCCCGCTGCTGCAGCGCGAAGGCGTGCAGGTCACCGCGGTGCAGAACCCGCTCAGCTCGCTGGCCGACGACGTCGCCGCCGCGCGCCGCGCGATCGATGCCCAGCCGGGCAAGGTCGTGCTGGTCGGCCATTCGTGGGGCGGCACGGTGATCACCGAAGCCGGCACCTCGGACAAGGTCGCCTCGCTGGTCTACGTGGCCGCGTTCGCACCCAACGTCGGCCAGAACACGGCGGAACAGGGCAAGGGCTTCCCGACGCCGTCCGGCTCGGCCCACTTCAAGGCCGACGCGCAAGGCTGGCTCAGCCTGACTGCCGAAGGCATGAAGAACCACTTCGCGCAGGACCTGCCCGCCGCGACGACCGCCGTGATGACGGCGACGCAAGGCCCGATCCAGGCCAAGGCCTTCGAGCAGACGGTGTCCGCCGCGGCGTGGAAGACCAAGCCCTCGTACTACCTGCTGGCCACCGCCGACCACATGATCGCGCCCGAGGCGCAGGCCGCGATGGCGCAGCGCGCCGGCGCGAAGGTGACGAAGGTCGACAGCTCGCACGTGCCGCAGCAGTCCCAGCCGGAAGCGGTCGCCAAGGTCATCCTGGACGCGGTCCGGCAATCCCGGTAAGGTCCGCGCCGGCCGCGGGCACCCATGGCGCGGTGCCCGCGGCGCGCTCGACCTTGCCCCTGGGACGCCGTGACCGACTCTTCCTCCCCGCTCCTTCCGATCCCCTCGACTTCCTCCGCGCCCTCCGCCACGACGGCGGGCCCGGCGGCCTCGCGCGTACCGGTGCTCGACGCCGTGCGCGCGCTCGCATTCGTGGGCGACCTCAGCATGGGCCAGCCGGTCGACCATTCGACGCGGACGGCGTGGCTCGCCGCGCGCATCGCCGCGGCGGCCCGCGCCGAGGGCCTCGCGCTCGGTCGCGATGCCGACGAGGCGCCCGGCCACGCCGCCTGCGTGGCGCTGCTGCGATGGTCCGGCTGCACGGCCAACGCGCCGGAATTCTCGGTGCTGATGGGCGACGACGTCGGCGGGCGCGACGCGATGCTCTCCAACGGATCGGCCGAAGCAGCGTCGGCGCTGGCCGGCACGCTTGGCGAGGCGGCGCTCATCCACTGCGAGGTCGCGGGCGAGATCGCCCGGCTGCTGGGTCTGCCCGCCAACATCGAGCGCGCGATGCGCCATCTCTTCGAGACCTGGAACGGTCACGGCAAACCCGCCGGACTGCGCGGCGACGAAATCCCGGCCGTCGTCTTCCATGTGGCGCTGGCGGGGGATCTGGAGATCTTCTCGCGCGTGCACGGCGTGCCCGCGGCCCTGCGCTACATCGGCGAGCGCTCGGAGGCGAAGTATCCGAAAGCGCTGGTGGACCTGGTGACGAGGAACGCGCAGGCGTGGATGGTTGCGTTGGAGGCCGGCGCGCATGAAGGCGGGGCGCAGGGAAGCAGCACACAGGAAAGCGGGCATGGCAGCGCCCCGCGCCACGAGGCCGCCGACCTGGATGCCGCGCTGGCCGCCCTCGACACACCGCTCGAACTGGTCGCGGACGTCATCGACCTCAAGCTGCCGTGGATGACCGGCCTGTCACGCCGCGTGGCCGATGCGGCCCGCGAGGCGGGCGCGGTGCTCGGCTTCGACGCCGCGGCGCAGGAGCGGCTCCATCGCGCGGGGCTGCTGCACGGCATCGGCCGCGCGTCGGTGCCGAACGCGATCTGGAGCGAAGGCCGCCGGCTCGGCGAGGCCGACCGCGAGAAGCTTCGCCTGATGCCGTACTGGACCGGACGCGCGGCGCGGCGCCTGACCGCGCTGCACGCCGAAGCGGAGCTCGCGTCCTATGTCGACGAACGCATGGATGGCTCCGGTGCGTTCCGCAGCGCGGCAGGCGCCGCGATTCCGATGCCCGCACGGGTGCTGGCCGCGGCGGCCGCGTGGGTGACCGTGCGGACACCGCGCCCGGGAGCGCCAGCCCTCGACACCGACGCGGCTCGCGTCGCCATGGGCAAGGAAGTGGCCGCCGGACGCCTCGACCCGCAAGCGGCCGACGCCGTCTGCGGCGCGGAACGGCGCCGCATTGCCGCACCGCCCTCCTCGCCCGGAGCGATCACGCTCTCCGCGCGCGAGACCGAGGTGCTCGGCCGCATCGCCATCGGCGAAAGCAACAAGGAAGCGGCGAAGGTGCTGGGCATCAGCCCGGCGACCGTGCGGACGCATCTGGAAAGCGCGTTTCGCAAGCTCGAATGCAGCACGCGGGCCGCGGCGACGTTGAAGGCGATGACGATGGGGTTGCTGACGGTCTGAGGCCGCCTACCTGCCGTCGTTCGGGCGTCGGCCGCTGGACCATGGGGCCCCGGCCGCAAGGGCCGGAACCCCAAGGACCACCGTCCCCAACCAGTCGCTGACTTCGTTGATCACTTCGGCGGGCTTGTCCTTGTGCGGCGAGTGGCCGCAGGCGGGAATCTCGAAGAGACGCGTCTGGGGGACTTCGCGCGCGATGCCGCGGATCTGCTCGAGCGTGCCGTACTCGTCGTCGACGCCCTGCATCGCGAGCACCGGACAGGGGATCGCGCGGATCTCCTCGACGATCGACCAGTCGCGGAAGGCGGCGCTCAGCCACGTGCTGCTCCATCCGCCGAAGGGCGAGTCCGGATCGTCATGGAAGCGCGCCAGGCGCTCGCGCAACGGGCCCGCCTGGTAAACCTCGACGGTCTTGCGGATGCCGTCGAGGGAGAGCTCTTCGACGACGATGTGCGGCGCGGCAACGACTGCCCCCGCCGTCGGCAGCTTCGCCGCATGCAGCAGCGCGATCGAGCCGCCGTCGCTGTGCCCGAACAGCCAGGGCGGCGACGTCACGCCCAATGCCGCAAGCACGGCGGGCAGCACCTCATGCGCCTGGCGATGCAGGTAGTCGACGCCCCAGCGATCGTCCGGCGCGCGCATCGTCGAGCGCCCGTAGCCGGGCCTCGAGTACACGAGGCCGCGCATGCCGATCGCCGTGCACAGGCGCGCCGGAAAGTCCCGCCACATGGCGATCGAGCCCAGGCCCTCGTGCAGGAAGACCATCACCGGCGCGGCGCTTGCTGAGGCATCGGCTGCGTCGTCGACCCCGCCATTCACCCAGGTGTATTCGATGTCGGTGGCCCTGCCGCGCCATTCGATACGAAGGCGCGGCGTCGAAGTCGTGCTGTTCATGGGCACGCATCTTAGGCAAGGTCAGCGCAGACGCGCCGCGCCGGACGCGACGGCCGTGGCCGTGGCGGGCTGGATCCCAAAAAAGAAAAGGCCCCGGTCGTGAGACCGGGGCCGAAAGTTCGTCCGCCTGCAGAGGGAAAAGGCGGACCATGCGAGAGAGAAGCATGGACAACGGAAGCTCGAATTCCGTTGTCAGGATCAACTGTAGGGACGATGGCGTTCGGCGACACGAGGCCAACGGCGCATCGTCGCCTCGGTGATCGCCCGATGCCCGTGTCGGGCGTTCGCCTACACACCTGGCACGGGTTGTCCGGCCTCTCGCAGCCGGTCCGAGGCGGTCTCGGAGCGCGAGGTCAATCGGCGGCCGCGGGCGCGGTCGTTCGGGCCGTGCCGCCCAACGCGCGTTGCGCGCTGGCGGCCATGAACAGCGCGAAGAAGACGACGCAGGACAGACCGGCCGTCAGCGAGGTGTGTTCCGCGATCATGCCGATCAGCGGCGGGCCGGCCATCATGCCCAGGTAGCCCAGCGACGAGACCGCCGCGATGCCGTGCGCGGCGCTGACGCCGGGCACCTTCGACGCCGCGCTGAACAGCACGGGCACGACGTTCGACAGGCCCAGCCCGACCAGCGCGAAGCCCAGCAGTCCCGCCGATGCGATCGGCACCAGCAGCGCGGTCGCCATGCCCGCAGCGGCGAGCAACCCGCTCGCGACCATCAAGGGCACCGGCGCGACGCGCGCCCGCACCCAGTCCCCGCCGAAACGCCCCAGCGCCATGGCCAGGCTGAAGCTCGCATAACCGAGCGCCGACAGGCTGGCGTCGCTGGCGCGCTCCTGCTTCATGAACAGCACGCTCCAGTCGTACATCGCGCCTTCGGCGATCAGACCCAGCGCCGCCAGCGTGCCGATCAGCGCGAGCACGCCGCGCGGCAGGCTCAGCGGCTGTGACTCGCCGGCATCGGTCTTCATCTTCAGCATCGCGGCGCAGGCGCCCAGGATCAGCACCATGCCCGTGCCGCAGGCCACCAGCAGATGCGTCTGCGGCGTCCAGCCCAGCAACGGCAGCAGGCTGCCCACACCCGCGCCAACCATGCCGCCGAGGCTGAACATCGCATGGAAACCGCTCATCAGCGGGCGGCCGGCCAGGTGTTCGATCTCGGTCGCTTCAGCATTGATGGCGACGTCGAAGAGACTGGCCGTCGCGCCGAAAAGCATCAGCAGCAGGACAAGCCCGAGGTACACGCTGGGCGCGATCAGCATCGAGACGCCGGCAGCACACAGGACGCCGGTCAGCCCCGCCACGCCCCGAGGCCCGAATCGCGCCACGACGCGCCCCGCCTGCGTCAACGCCAGCAACGCGCCAACACCCGAGGCCAGCATCGCAATCGCCAGCGACTGCTCGCCCAGACCGTAATTCGCCTTCACCGTCGGCACATGCACACCCCAGGTCGCAAACAACGCCCCAGACACGAAGAACTGGATGCGCAGCGCCCAGGCAGCCGAAGTCAGGCGGCGTGGCGTCAAGGAGTCAGAGATCGTGGTCATCGTGGAACGGCGTGAAGGGCTCGTTACTGTAGGCCCCACCGGGCGCACCTCGCGCGGATGTCGCCCCCGGTTGGCCAGGCGCGGGCTCTCCACGAGGCATGGGGCACCCCTCCAGGGACCCCAAGCCTCATTCCGGCCCCACTCGCGCTCGCTGACAGCGTCCCTGCGCTTGACGCGGGAACATGCGACGTCCATGTCTCGTCGATGTCGGGATGGGGGCAGGTCTTGCGTCAGGAGACCATGCCGCGCAGGGCGTTGAAGAGCTTGCGCGGCTGCAGGGGCTTGAAGAGCACCGTGTGGCCGCTTTCGGTGGCACGGCGCAGTTCCTCGCGGCTGGTGTCGCCGGTGACCAGGATCGCCGGCACCTCGGTGCGGCAGAGCTCACGCACCGCGCGGATCGCAGCGATGCCGTCCGGCCCGTCGCCCAGGTGCAGGTCCGACAGGATCAGGTCCGGCGGCTCGGCCCGCGCGCGCACCGCTTCCGCCGCCTCGGCCGCGGTGGCGGCGATGATGGACTCATAACCCCATTCCTCCAGCAGCAGCTGCAGGCCGATGCGGATCGGCTCCTCATCGTCGATGACAAGCACGGAGCGCGGCTCCATGACCGGCATCGGCACGGTGTCGGCCGCCGTCGTGAACTCCGGGATCTCGGGCAGCCCGCCCAGCGGGATGCTGAGCCGGAACATCGTCCCCCGACCCGGCCGCGAGGCCACCATCAGCCGGTACCCCAGCAGGTGCGCCAGCCGCTTGACGATCGCCAGCCCCATGCCCAGGCCCTGCGTGCGGCTGCGCTCGCTCTGGCCCACTTGGTAGAACTCCGCGAAGATGCGCGGCAGGTCGCTGGACTTGATGCCGATGCCGGTGTCCCAGACCTCGAGGTTCAGGTGGGTCGAGGTCGACCGCGCGACCACCACCACGCCGCCCTCCTCCGTGTACTTGATCGCGTTCTGGATCAGGTTGCCCAGGATGCGCTCCAGCAGCTGCGGATCGCTGGTGACGGACTTGCCGCCCGGCGAGAAGCGCAGCCCCAGCCCCGCCCCCTCCGCCTGGCCGGCGTAGTGCATGTGCAGGCGCCGGAACAGGTCGCGCAGCGGGAAGTGCTGGAGGTTGGGCTCGACCGTGCCGGCGTCCAGCCGGGAGATGTCGAGCATCGCGTTGAAGGAACGCTCCAGGCCTTCGATCGAGCGCATCACGTTGCGGATCAGCGGCTCTTCCTCCGTGCCTTGCAGGCGGCGCTCCAGGCTTGCGGCGAAGAGCCCCAGCGCATGCACCGGCTGGCGCAGGTCGTGGCTCGCGATCGCAAGGAAACGGCTCTTCTCCTGGTCGGCCCGGATGGCGCCGTCACGGTCCTGTTCGAGCGTGCTGACGTGCAGGTCCTGCTCCATCAGCAGACGCTTGGCCCGCTGCCAGCGATGGTGTTCGAGCAGGGCCAGCCCGCCGACCACCGCCGCGGCGAGGAACCACACCGGACCGGCCCCCGGCCGCGCGGCGGGATCGAACAGCCGCGCCAGGCCCTCGGACGCCGGCAGCACCGCGATCACGGCCGACCAGCGCCCCATCGGCGCGAGCAGCACGCCGACCACCGCCGCCGTGGCCGCCAGCAGCGGTCCGGTCAGCAAGCCGCGCGCGCCCGGCGATTCGGCCAGCCACGGGTGCAGGCTCAGCAGCGCGAGGCAGCCCGCGGCCTGGAGGTAGAGCAGGCGCCGGCCCTCGCGGTCGGAGAAGGCCATGCGGCTGCTGTCGACCCGGGACCCGCGGTGGGAGAGCGACCGCGCGGTGAAGACACAGCCCACCGCCAGCGCGATGACGCCGAAGACCCAGACCACCAGGCCCGTCGCGGGCATGCCGCGCAGCAGCGCCGAGACCAGCGGCACGGCGACCGCCGTCAGCAGCCAGGGCCAATGGCTCCAGGCTTCGTCGAAGCCCGCATCCTGCAGCCGGCGCGCGATCGCCCGCCGTTCGCGGCGGCGTCCTTCCTGGACGGACTCGTCGTTCTCCGGGACCGCGCCGGCGACCGCCACGAAGAGGCTCGGTCGCGGCGGACGGCGCGACCGCTTCGGCCGGGCGCCCATGCCGTCGGCAGGCGGCGGAGCGCCCGCGCCCGACGGCGTGGACGGGCCGGGACCGGCCTCACCCGGACGCGGGCCCGGCGCCGTTGGCGTGCCGGACGCCGACGGGGCGACTGAACGCTCCGCGCCGGACGCAGCGGGGCCGCCGTTCGATGCAGCGCCGGACGGCACGCCAGAAACGGCGCTCGCCGGCACGTCGGGGACGTCCGGCGAGTCGATGAAGATCTCGGTCGGCGGAAAGGTGGTGTCGGGGGCTTGTTCCTCGCCCCGGTGATCGCCCCGCGGATCGCCTCGGTGGACCGTGGCCACCTCGTCAGCGGAAGAGGCTGATCATGTGCGAGCGCGACTTGACGTCCAGCGCCAGCAGCAGCGAGGAGACGTAGTTCTTCACCGTGCCCAGCGACAGCTGCGTCGAGTTGCTGATCTCCTGGTTGCTGCAACCGGACAGCACCAGTTCGAGGATCTCCAGGTGGCGCGGGCCGAGCTCGGCCACGCGGTCGTACATCGCGGACGACGGGAAGCGCGGGAACAAGGTGCCCGACTGCGACTGTCGGTGGCGCTGGCCCTCGGCCAGCAGCGCACGCAGCGTGCTGCGCATCTCGGCCATCAGCGCGCCCTTGGGCAGGTAGCCCACGGCGCCCAGCGCCCGCGCCTGACGGACCACGAATTCATCCTGCGTGCCGCTGAAGACGACGACGCGGGCCTCGGGATAGGCCTCCATGAACTGCCGCAGCCCTTGCAGGCCCTTGCAGTCCCCCAGGTTCAGATCCAGCAGCACGGCGTCGACCGCGCCTCCTCCGGCGTACGCCTGCAGACCTTCCTGCAGCGACGCCGCCTCCACCCACTCGATGTCGATCTCATCCAGCGACTGGTACAGGGTGCGGATCCCCGCCCTCACCAGTTCATGGTCGTCGACCAGCAGTACCCGGCGTTTCACCGCCGGCATCGCATAGCCACCACTTCCAGCCGCCTCGAACGTGCGGGCAACGGACACTGTTTCCATAGGGCCTCCCATTTTTTCGACTGACCGATGGGTCTCCGGCTCGGTCGTCGCTACCCCTCACTGCACGCCGGAGAAGGCCCGGATAATAGGCCGATGGTCACTTGCGTCGCCCCCTCTTCAGGGGGAACCCTGAGGGGGGATGCCTGAAACACTTGTGACGACATGTTGCCGATATAGATCGGCAACGTTGTCACCCGCCATCCCTATTTATAGGGCCCCAGGTGCATGCGCTATCCCCCATCTGGTGGGAGTTGCAAACGTACTCCGCACGGCACTCGGAGTGCGGACCGACAGATTCCTGCAAGGTCGCGGCGGACCCCGCTCCCTAGAATTCCGGCAGCTTCCGTCCCCATGCGCCGCGCTGTCCATCCGCCCCTCCCCCTGCCTCGCACGCGCCGCCCCGCCGCGGCCCGCGGCGCCGCACGGTCTTTCATCCCGCTCCTCTGCGCCGGCCTGGCGGGCGGTGCGGTACCGGTCTGGGCGGCGGGCAGCCTGGTGCTGATGGACGCGCCGCCGGCGCAGACGAGCTGGTCCGGTGGCGCGTCGACGCGCAGTTGGCCCTCCGCGCCCGGCAGCCGCGCGCGCAGCAATGACCTGCTGCCGGCCCTGGAAGTGCTGACGCCCGAAGGCGCCTTCGTCTCCACCGACCTCGGCATCGGCTGGAACCTCGTGCCCGTGCTGGCCGATGCCGCCACGGCCTCGGTCTGGCAGGTCGGCGCCCGGCTGTGGCCGCAGTTCGGACGGCCGTCGCGGGTCACGCCCCAGGGCATCGACCGGCTGGGCTCGCGCGTCACGACGGAAGCGTTCGCGAACGTCCAGGCGACCTCCTGGCTCATGCTGCAGTCGGGCTTCTCGTGGGGCAGCGGCCGACGGCATGACGGCGAGCAGCTCGAGCTGGGCCTGACCTCCGGCATCCCGGTCGGCGACGACCTCATCGCCATCACGCTGGGGGCCACGGCGGCCAATGGCGCGCACCTGCGCAGCAGCTACGGCATCGGTCCCGGCGAATCCCGCGCGAGCGGCCTGCCCGAATGGCGTCCGCGCGCCGGCCTGATGGACTGGAGCATCGCCCTCAGCGGCGAGCACAAGTTCTCCGAGCACTGGTCCGTCAGCGGCCAATGGCTGAATGCGCGGCTGGTGGGCGACGCGTCGCGGTCCCCGCTGACGACCGCCAAGACCCAGCAGACCTTCAGCGCCAGCCTCTGGTATCGGTTCTGAGCAGGCAAGTCCTGACCCTCTCCTTCCCGGCCGTCCTTCATGCACCGTGTCCTCCTCATCGCCGTCCCGCTGTTCGGACTCCTGATTGCCCTCGAATGGCTGTGGGGACGGCTGAAGGGGCGCGACACGTACGGGCTGTCCGACTCGCTCAGCAGCCTGAGCCAGGGCCTGATGAGCCTGGCGGTCGCCGCGATCACGCCGCTGTTCCAGAACGGCATGTACGCGTGGCTGCAGCCGCATCTGGCGCTCGTTCCGACCACGGCCTGGGACGGCTGGTGGGGCTGGGTGGCGGCGATCGTGGTCTACGACTTCTGCGACTACTGGCTGCACCGCGTCAGCCATGAGAGCGCCCTCTTCTGGGCGGCCCACACCGTGCATCACCAGAGCGAGCACTTCAACCTGACGACCGCGCTGCGCCAGGAGAGCTTCTACGCGGTGATGGGCTGGCCGTTCTTCCTGCCGATGGCGCTGCTGGGCCTGCCGCTGGAGCAGTACGTCGCGGCGGGGCTGTTCGTGCTGCTGTACCAGTTCTGGATCCACACCGAGCACATCGGGCGACTGGGCTGGCTGGACCGGGTGTTCTCGACGCCGTCCAACCACCGCGTCCACCATGCGGTGAATCCGGGCTACCTGGACAGGAACTACGGCGCGGTGCTCGTGATCTGGGACCGGATGTTCGGCACCTTCGCCGAGGAGACCGAGCCCTGCGTCTACGGCACGGTCAAGCCGCTGCACAGCTGGAACCCGCTGAAGGCGGTGGGCCAGTTCTACGGCGAACTGTTCGACCGCGCCCGCGCCACGCCGCGCTGGGCGGACCGGATCCGCGTGCTGTTCAAGTCGCCCGGCTGGTCGCCGCCGGGCACGTCGACCACCGCCGAGCCGGACGGCGATCGGCTGCGACAGCCGCGCTTCGATCCGGCCGTCAGCCGGCTGGACCGCTGGCGCGCGGTCAGTCTCGTCGTGATGACCGGCGTGGCGTCGGCGGTCTGGCTCGATGTCAGCGACGACATGAGCGAAGGCCGCAACCTGATCGCGGCGGCGGTGATCGCCGCGGGGCTCTATGCGGCGGGCGCGTTGCTGGCGCGAGGCGACGACGAGGAATTCCTTCGCGACGAGCGCGACGAGCGTCTTCTCCGTCGCCGCCGCCTGAGCGGCTGGGGGCTTTACCTCGGCGCGATGGCGCTCTGCGTGGCGATGATCGTCACCCTGATCAGATAGACCTGACCTGATGGCTTGACGCGCTGCCACGTCGACCATCTCCTGCGCGCCCCGCGGGGACGGATGGCGCAGCGCTTCAGCTGTGCGGCCAGCCCAGCGCCGAGAGCGCGTCGTCGTAGGCGTCATCATGAGCCGCCGCCGTGCCCGCCGATGAGGACGTCGCCTCCTCACTGCTGCCCACCTGCGCCAGGCACACCATCGTCGCGCCGCCGAAGGCGATCAGGTCCTCGACGGCCGCGACCGGGAAGTCGTGGCCGAGTGCGTCGGACAGCTTCTCGCGCAGCGTGTACCCCGCATAGGTGGCGAGGACGGCGCCCATCGCACCCGCGAGGGCGGCCGGCCAGGAGCGTCCGCCCGCCAGCGCCGCGCCCGAGATCGCCCCGCTGACGGCACGCGCCGCGAGCCCCGGCGGGTCGGTGCGGTCGGGGGTCGACGGCAGCTTGTCGATGATGAGTTCCCCGATCGCCATCGGCGTGGTGACCGCCACCGCGTGCGTCGACGCCAGGAAGGCCAGCGGCGAGTCCTTCACGTCGATCCAGCCGAGCTTGGCGGCCCAGCTCGCGACGGTGAGCGGCGCGCTGGTCCGTGGACCGGCGGTGCTGCCGAGCAGGAAGGCCATCAGCAGCGTGCGCCGGGAATCGGCCGGCTTGACCGCGACGACCGGCACGCCCTGCGCCCTCGCCTCGCGCACGACCTGCGCCCCCGCGCGCACCCGGCCGAAGAAGCGGCGGAACAGCTGGCGGGCCGACTCGGTGAAGGCGCCGTAGACCAGGTGCGAGGCATACGAGTACGGATGCGATGGCAGCGGCGCCCGCGTGACCGGGTCGCCGAAGCGGAACGCGGGCACGAGCGTCTCGTCGACGACGGTCGCCGCCGCCACGCCGAACACGGTGCCGCGCCCGCAGGTCACGCGGGGATCGAGTTCGGCCGCCGCGCCGTACAGGCCGCCGACCAGCGATCCCATCCCGTAGTGGACGGCTTCGCCGGCGACAGGGCGCTCGCGGGACGGCAGACGGCGGCCGGTGAATGCCGCGAGACGATCGGCGGCACGTTCGGTCGACGGCATGCCGCGCACCCCCGAGGTGATGCCGACTCGCGCCAGGCCCGCCTGGAAGGCGGTCATCGCGGCGGCGCCGATCAGGCCGCCGAGCAGTCCGGAAGCGGTGCCCACGCAGAGGTCGCGCGGCGGGCGGTGGTGGAGGTCCATGGCAGTCCCGTCAAGGTCGGAGTGGAGCCGCCCTTGTGGCAAGGGTCGTTCCTCCCGGGATGACGTGTTGCCGGCATCGGCCACAGCGTTGGCGCCGGATCGGTATTCGCATCGCAGCGCTGGCGACTTCTGCCGCCAGGGCGCCTTCAGCGCGGCGCGTGCCGGGCGATCACCTCCTGCAGGCGGTCGCAGGCGCGCGCGACTTGCGACTGCGGCGCCGTCGCGACGCTGAGCATCAGCCCCGATTGCGCCCGCCCCGCTTCGGCAAACCAGACCGACAGCGGCGCCGGCGAGATGCCGTAGGCGAACAGGTCCCGCGCGATCGCGAGGTCCGAAACCCCCGACGGTGTGCGGACCAGCACCGCCAGGGCCGCTGGCAGGGTCTCCAGGCCCCGCTCGTGCAAGCGCTTCAGCAGACCGTCGCGCTGCGCCAGGTACAGCCGCTTGGTGCGTCGCAGATGGCGCAGGTAGTGCCCGTCGCGCATGAACGCCGCGATCGCCTGTTGTGTGGCCGGCCCCGGCGGCGGCGCCAGGCAGGCGACCGCCTCCGCGAAGCGCGACACCATCGCCGCCGGCACGACGACGAACCCGAGCCGCAGCCGCGGATCGATCGTCTTGCTGAAGGAGCCGATGTGGATCACTCGCCCGTGCCGGTCCAGCGACGCGAGCGCCGGGGCGGCGCGCCCCTGCAGTTGCAGCTCGCTCAGATAGTCGTCCTCGACGATCCAGCCGCCGGTGCTGGCGGCCCAGTCGAGCAGGCGCAGCCGGCGCTGCAGCGACATCGTCACCCCCAGCGGCGCCTGTTGCCCCGGCGTGACGACGGCGAGCGCCGCGTCCGGCGCGCGCTGCCAGCCGGCCTCCACATCGATCCCCTGTTCGTCCACGGGCACCGGGACCGGCGTCAGCCTGCCGACCAGGAGCGCGTGCCGCGTGAAGAAGAAGCCGGGCTCCTCCATCCATGCCGACCCGCCGTCGAGCCCGAGCACGCGCAGCGTGATCCCCAGCCCCGCCGCGTACCCGCCGGTGACCAGCACCTGGTCCGGCGAACAGACCACGCCGCGCGCGACCGCGAGGTAAGCGACGATCTCGCGCCGCAGCGCCAGCTCGCCGCGGGGGTCGGGATACAGCGCCGCGCCGGTCGTCTCCGCCAGCAGCGCCCGCGCGCGAAGACGATGCATCAGCTTGGACGGCAGGTTGTCGCGCGACGGAATGCCGGGCTGGAAGATCCCCGGCCCGGCCGTCAATTCGCGGTACATCGCGATGAAGGGGCCGGGGTCGAGGGCCGCCTCGCCGCGACGTGAGGCGGCGGGCCGCTCCGCGACTCGCGTCCCGGCGGCGCGGGACGCCTCGATCATCTGCGCGGCGGCCAGCTTCTCATAGGCCACGCGCACCGTGCCGCGCGCCACGCCCAACTGCGCCGCCAGGTCGATCCAGGACGGCAATCGCATGCCGGGCAGGAGCACCTGCTGCTCGATGGCCGTCGCGATGCCCCGATGGATCTGGTCCGCCAGCGGGACGGCGGAGGACTTGTCGAGCGGAAGGCTCAGCGGCGGGCTTGACGGCGGGCTCAACGGTGGGCTCATCGTGGTACAGCAATTCTTGCGATTCTTGGGACTCCACTTTGCACCACGGCGGGAGAAGAATCCAGTCATCGATCCCAAGGAGCCCCCCATGACCCAACGTCTCGACTACAGCCAGATCTCTCCCGCCGGCGTGAAGGCGCTCGGCGGTGTCTACGCCTACGTCGCCCAGAGCGGCCTGCCGCCGGCGCTCGTCGACCTCGTGTTCCTGCGTGTCTCGCAGATCAACAACTGCGCGTACTGCCTGGACATGCACACCCGCGACCTGCTCAAGAAGGGCGTGCCCGTCGAGAAGCTCGCCCTGGTGCAGGCCTGGCAGGAAGGCGGCGCGCTGTTCGACGCCCACGAGCGCGCGGCGCTGGCCTGGGCCGAGTCGGTCACGCGCGTCGCGACGACCGGCGTGCCCGATGCCGACTACGCCGCCGCCGTCGCGGTGTTCGGCGAGAAGGAGCTCGTCGACCTCACGATCGCGATCGGCCTCATGAACACGTACAACCGGCTGGCCATCAGTTTCCGCAACGTGCCGCAGGCGGTCGTGGCCGCGTCGCGTTGATCAGCCGATCGCGCGCCGCAGGTTCTCCCGGGCGCGCGCGTCCAGCCGTTCGCGCAGCGCGGGCGTGCTGTACAGCACCGGCCGCTCCAGGAAGGTCCTGAGGATCTGCCTGCGCTTGCGACGGAACAGGAAACCCGACACGTACGCGTATTCATCGCGGATCTGGCGCTCGTACTCGTCGAAGCGCGGGCGGCCGGCGCCGAGGATGGCCAGGTCGATGTCGACCAGCACCTGCTCGTCCACGCTGGCCGGCACGCCGTCGTGTTTCGTCACCAGCACCAGTCGCCGGACACGATCGGCGACGTCGCGCTCCGCGCCGGCGGCGAGCAGCGCCTCCTGCGCCCACTCGGCGCTGCGTTCCTCGTTGCCCGAGCCCTTCACGTCGTAGATCGCGTCGTGGAACCAGAGCGCCATCTCGACCTCGGCGGGATGGACGGCCAGCGCGCCGACCTCGTCGAAGAGCGCGAGGCATTCCTCGAGATGCTGACGGGTGTGGTACTTGCGTTGCGGCTCCGCGTAGCGCGCGAGCAGGTCGTCGCGCAGCGCGTGCCCGTCGCGTTCACCGGCGCCTGCGCCTGCGCCTGCGCCTGCGCCTGCGCCTGCGCCTGCGCCTGCGCCTGCGCCTGCGCCGACAATGCTGGACCAGGCACGCTGCCAGGATCGTTCGAAGAGAGCATTCATGTGCGCTGGATGGTAGCGGCTGGCGGCCCCCGGGCCACCTCAGGCTACGATTCCCGCATGGCCATCCACATCACCACGCCGACCGTCGAGTCCGATGCCTTCAGTACCCCCGACCAGCGCGTCTGGTTGAAGCTCGAAGCCCTCCAGCCCTGCGGCTCGTTCAAGCTGCGCGGCATCGGCCACGCCTGCGAAGTCCATGCGTCGCGCGGTGCGACGCGGCTGTTGTCGTCCTCGGGCGGCAATGCGGGGATCGCGGTCGCCTATGCGGGGCGCCGGCTCGGACTGCCGGTCGTCGTGGTCGTGCCGGAGACCACGCGCGAGTGGCCCAAGACGCTGATCCGCCGCCAGGGCGCCGAGGTCGTCGTCCACGGCAAGAGCTGGATGGAAGCCAACGACCACCTGATGTCGCTGCGCCAGCCCACCGACGCCTTCATCCACCCGTTCGACGATCCGCTGCTGTGGGACGGGCACGCGACGATGATCGCGGAGGCTGCCACGCAAGGCCCGAAGCCGGACGCGGTGGTGCTCTCGGTCGGCGGCGGCGGGCTGATGAGCGGCGTGCTGCAGGGCATGCACGCGGTCGGGTGGCAGGACGTGCCCCTGGTGGCGGCGGAAACCTTCGGAGCCGATTCGCTGAAAGCGGCGATCGCCGCGGGCGAGCTGGTGACGCTCGACGCGATCACGAGCCTCGCCACCTCGCTGGGGGCTCGTCGGGTGAGCGAGCGGGCCTTCGCGTGGACGAAGCAGCATCCGGTCGTCGCCACGACGGTGACCGATGCGGAAGCGGTGCAGGCCTGCCTCGACGTGGCGAAGGAACACCGGCTGATCGTCGAACCCGCGTGCGGGGCCGCGGTCGCGGCGACGCTCAAGCGGGAGGTACCCGCGCTGCGGGACGCCAGGAACGTGCTGGTGATCCTCTGCGGCGGCGCCGGCGCGACCTACGAGGATCTGCTCGACTGGCGCGCCGCGAGCTGAGCGACACGCATCAGCAGGCCCAGCAGGTTCAGCGGTTCAGTCCACTCACATCTTCTCGCCGGGGATCGCGCTGGCCGCTTTCACCCAGGCGACGAAGGCCGCCTCATCGAGCGGCTCCTGCTCGCTCACATGCAGATAACGGGCGTGGGCGGTCTTCGAATCGACGGGCGGCATCGGGTCCAACGACTTGCCGTTGAAGAACGCGACCTTCACATAGCGCGTCATCACATGGAGGCCGAGGAACCAGGTCGTGCCGTCGACGCCATACAGCGGCGAGTTCCATTTCACGGCCTTGCGCACGTCGGGCACGGCCTCGACGATCAGCGCATCCATGCGCCGCACGACGGCTTGCTTCCAGTCCTGGAGCGCGGCGATGTAGGCCTGCACCGGCGCGTCGCCATGCCCTTTCGGGATCTGCGGGTTGCCGCCGGAGAGCAGGACCACGTCATGGTCACCCTTGCGCGCCACGGCAGTCGGTCTTGATGGCTTGCGGGTCATGGTCGGTTACCTTATCACTCAAGGCGATTTCGAGGGCCTGGCCACAAGCCAGCTTGTCAACCACGGTCAGTGGGAGGTGGTCGATGACTGTGAAACGGGTCCCCCAACGCCAGTCGATTCGAAACCTTCTCTGGACTGCCGAGCAAGAAGCTCCAGGTCATCAAGCAGCTCCGATGACAACAGGCGCGATCCGTTCATCTGGGCAGCCTTCCGGTCGAAGGTCAGCATCGGACACTCGCCCGCGTATGCGACAAGCGCGAGATGCAGGCAATCGGCGAAATCGGCAGAACATTGCCTATAGGCAAACAGCGCGACTTTCACGGCGAGCAGTGATTCGAAGCCGATCTCTTCGGCCGCCATCAGCATGTCGAAAGTTGAGAGAACAGCCTCTTTGCTGAACTTGAATCTTGCGCGGAGCACCCACTCGAGCTCAAGAACCACGGTCACAGGCACGGCGATCGGCTCGCCCAGTTCAGCGTGTATTCGGATGAGCCGGTTCACCTTGTCGCATTGGCTTGCGTCGTCCCGAACGATGAAGCGGACCAAGATATTGGTATCGATCGCTGACATCAGATCCAGGGGTTCATTTCCTCGATCGACACATGAAGTCCCTTCCTGGGCTTCAACATGCCGGCCATGTCCAACAGAGACTTGTTCTTCGGCTGGACGATCAGCGTTCCATCGGGCATCAGGCCCCAAAGGAAACGCATGCCGGCCTTCGCGCCCAACTTCTTTCGAATGGACGCCGGCAAGGTCAGTTGTCCTTTGGCATTCAGCAGGGACTCTTCCATTTCACTCTCCTAGTTGATCACTGGTTCGTGCACTCGTCGGTCATCGTCGACGACCTATCGTCCGCTTCGGCGGGACGCTTGCACTTGGCGCTCACACGGATGCTGCCGTCCTCCATCAGTTCCCAGATGAAGCGCGTGCCGAGCTTCGCGCCGGTGGCCTTGAGGATGTCCTTGGGGACAACGATCCGTCCGTTCATTTCCATCCTCGACATGAACTGACCGTCCTTCTTGGCCACGACACACCTCAGCGGAACGGATTCATCTCGTCCAACAACACCTTGATCCCAGGCGCAGGCTTGAGCATGCCGGCAAGGTCCTCCAGCGTCACGGTCTTGGCGATCACGCGGATCGTTCCGTCGTGCATCGGCACCCAGAGGAATTGCGTACCGGGAACGGCCTTCACGGCCTTGCGGATGTCCTTGGGGACGACGATCCGCCCGTTCATTTCCATCTTCGACATCGGCACACCACTCTCCTTGCGAGGCGATGCAGCCACTCTAGGGAAACGTCGATCCGGGTTCCATGACCTCGACTTGTCGACATCGCGTCGACGTCACTTTCACGAGGCAGCGAACTCACGCGGA
Source organism: Mitsuaria sp. MSU3D (assembly GCF_056867975.1). NCBI lineage: Bacteria > Pseudomonadati > Pseudomonadota > Betaproteobacteria > Burkholderiales > Sphaerotilaceae > Roseateles > Mitsuaria sp. MSU3D. Next base: position 1,871,828 of record NZ_CP200314.1, read on the forward strand.
TGAGTGGATCCGCATGACAACCGCGAGCGTCTCCCGACGCCCGGGGTTCCGGCGGAGCGACGCGGGCCGCTCCGCCTTCCTGCCGACCCGAAGGTCAGCGTCCGTTCATTGCGGCGCGGACGCCGCGGCCGCAGCCGTGGGTGCGGCCGCCGTGGCGGCGCCGCCCGGGAACAGGCTGTTCACCAGCTCCACGACCTTCTTGTCGGCGTCGATGAACTTGTTCATGCTGCCGCTGCCGTGCGTGGCGTCGTACTTCGCCTCGCCGACCTGCTTGCCCGCGCTGAAGACGCGGATCTCGGCATACGCCATGTACAGCGCGAGGTCCCAGCGCCAGGTGGCGTTGTAGGTGCTCGTCACCGCGCAGTCCGTGATTGCCGCCACCTGCGGCAGCGTGCGCACCACGTAGCCCTTGCTTTCCAAGGCGCGCTTGTAGCCGTCGCTGAAGCCCTTGCGCACCGACGGGTTGTCGATCACGCAGATCTGCCGATCCTCCACACGGACCTGCACCGGCGTCACGTTCTGATGAATCGCGCAACCGCTCAGCGCCAAGGCCGCCACGGCGGCCACTCCCAACTTCTTCATGCTCCCTCCTGGAGACTCGTCCTTTTTGGAAGCGCGATTCTAGGAAAAAGGGGAAGGCGCCCCTCCCCGGGGCGCCCCCGCATCCGGGCGGGACAGCCGACATCACGTCGCGACCGACATCACGTCCTCGCCCCGGCCGCGCGCGACGCCGGTCCCGGCATCGGCCTCGTCGCGGCGATACGCCCACCGGTACAGCACCGGCAGAACCAGCAGGGTCAGCGCCGTCGAGGACAGGATCCCGCCGATCACCACCGTCGCCAGCGGTCGCTGCACCTCGGCGCCGGTGCCGGTCGCGAGCGCCATCGGCACGAAACCGAGCGACGCCACCAGCGCCGTCATCAGCACCGGCCGCAGCCGTGTCAACGCCCCCTCATGGATGGCGTCCCCCAAGGGCCGGCCCTGCTCCCTCAACTGGCGGATGAAGGAGATCATCACCAGCCCGTTCAGCACGGCCACGCCGCTCAGCGCGATGAACCCCACCGCCGCCGAGATCGACAGCGGTATCCCGCGCATCCACAGCGCCAGCACGCCGCCGGTCAGCGCGAACGGGATGCCCGAGAACACCAGCAGCCCGTCCCGCGCGTTGCCGAACATCGCGAACAGCAGCACGAAGACCAGCCCCAGCGCCACCGGCACCACGACGCACAGGCGCTCGCTGGCGGACTGCAGGTTCTCGAACTGCCCGCCCCAGCCCAGCCAGTAGCCGGACGGCAAGGCGACCTGCGACGTCACGGCCTGCTGCGCCTCGGCGACGAACGATCCGAGGTCGCGGCCGCGCACGTTCGCGCTGACGACGACGCGCCGCTTGCCGTCCTCGCGACTGACCTGGTTGGGCCCCGGCGCCAGCGACAGCGTCGCGACCTCCGACAGGGGCAGGAAACGCGCGGCGCCGTCGGCCCCCTTCGGCAGCGGCACCGGCAGCCGTTCGATCGCCGCCAGGTCCGTCCGCAGCGCCTCGGGCAGGCGCACGACGATCGAGAAGCGCCGGTCGCCCTCGAACAGCGTGCCCGCATGCGCCCCGCCGGTCGCCGTCGCCACCAGCTGCTGCACGTCCTGCAGGTTCAGCCCGTGACGCCCCGCCTTCTCGCGGTCGATGTCGACGGTGAGCATCGGCAGCCCGGTCGTCTGCTCGACGTTGACCTCCGCCGCGCCATCGAGCCCGCCCAGCACCGCGGCGATCTTCGCCGCCGCCGCGTTCAGCTGGTCCATGTCGTCGCCGAAAACCTTCACCGCCACGTCCGAGCGCACGCCCGAGATCAGCTCGTTGAAGCGCAGCTGGATCGGCTGCGAGAACTCGTAGTTCTGCCCCGGCAGCGTCGCGAGTTCCTCCTGCACCGCGGCGATCAACTCGTCGCGGGTGCGTCGCGGCTCGGGCCACCGGTCCTGCGGCAGGAGCATCACGTAGGCGTCGGAGATGTTGGGCGGCATCGGGTCCGCCGCGATCTCCGCCGTGCCCGTGCGCGAGAACACGCGTTCGATCTCGGGGAACTTCTGCTTCAGGCGCGCCTCCAGCTGCTGCTGCATCGCCACCGACTGCGACAGGCTGGTGCCCGGCAGCCGCAACGCCTGCACCGCGAAGTCGCCTTCGTTGAGGCTGGGCACGAACTCGCTGCCCAGGCGCGTCGCGAGCAAGGTCGACAGCACCACCGCCACGGCCGCGCCGGTGATCACCACCGGGCGCGCGGCCATCGCCTTGACCAGCAGCGGCTCGTAGGCACGGTGCGCCCATGCCATCAGGCGGCTCTCCTTCTCCTGGACCTTGTCGCCGATGAACAGCGCCACCGCCGCCGGCACGAAGGTGATGGACAGGATCATCGCGCCCAGCAGCGCCATCACCACGGTCACCGCCATCGGATGGAACATCCGCCCTTCCACGCCGGTCAGCGCGAAGATCGGCAGGTAGACCACCATGATGATCAGCTGCCCGAACAGCAGCGGCCGGCGCGCCTCCTGCGCCGCCACGAAGACCTCGTGGAAGCGCTCGCCGCGCGTCAGCGGCCGCCCCAGGCGCGACTGCGCATGCGCCAGGCGCCGCACGCAGTTCTCGACGATGACGACCGCGCCGTCCACGATGATCCCGAAGTCCAGCGCGCCCAGGCTCATCAGGTTGGCGCTGACCTTCTGGCCGACCATGCCGGTGAAGGTGAACAGCATCGACAGCGGGATCACCAGCGCCGTCAGCACCGCCGCGCGCAGGTTGCCCAGGAACAGGAAGAGCACGGCGATCACCAGCACGGCGCCTTCGATCAGGTTGCGCTTGACCGTCGCGATCGCCTTGTCGACGAGCACGGTGCGGTCGTAGACGGTGACGACGTGCACGCCTTTCGGCAGCGTCGTCGCGACCTCCTTCATCTTGCGATCGACGGCCAGCGCGACGCTGCGGCTGTTCTCGCCGATCAGCATGAAGACGGTGCCCAGCACGACCTCGCGGCCGTTGTCGGTGGCCGCGCCGCTGCGCAGCTCCTTGCCGATGCCGACCTGCGCCACGTCGCGCACCCGCACCGGCACGCCGGCGTCGGTGCGCAGCACGACGTTGCCGATGTCGGCCAGGTCGCGCAACTGTCCCGGCGCGCGGATCAGGTACTGCTCGCCGCGGCGCTCGATGTAGCCGGCGCCGACGTTGGCGTTGTTGCGCTCCAGCGCCTCGACGACCTCCGCCAGCGTCAACCCGTGCGACGACAACCGCCCGGGGTCGGGCGCCACCTCGAACTCCTTGGCGAAGCCGCCGATCGTGTTGACCTCGGTCACGCCCGGCACGTTGCGCAGCTGCGGCTTGACGACCCAGTCCTGGATCTCGCGCAGGTCGATCGGCGTGTAGGGCGAGCCGTCGGGCTTGCGCGCGCCCTCCTCGGCCTCGATCGTCCATTGGTAGATCTCGCCCAGGCCCGTCGACACCGGCCCCATCGCCGGCGTCAGACCGTCGGGCAGGTGCTCGCGCGCGGCCTGCAGCCGCTCGTTGACCAACTGCCGCGCGAAGTGGATGTCGGTGCCGTCGCGGAAGATCACCGTCACCTGCGACAGCCCGTAGCGCGACAGCGAGCGCGTCTGCTTCAGCCCCGGCAGACCGGCCATCGCAGTCTCGATCGGGAAGGTCACGCGCTGCTCCGCCTCCAGCGGCGAGTAGCCCGGCGCGCCGGTGTTGATCTGCACCTGCACGTTGGTGATGTCGGGCACGGCGTCGATGGGCAGCTTCTGGTAGCTGAAGACGCCCAGCGCCGCCATGCCCAGCACGGCCACCAGCACCAGCCATCGGTGCTCGATGGCGAATCGGATGATGCGTTCGAACATGCGTCCTCCGTCAGTGCGAATGGGTGGCCGAGCCCTTGCCGGCCTCGGACTTGATGACGAAGGCGTTGACCGCCGCGACCCTCGCGCCGGCCTTCAGGCCGTCGACGATCTCGATACGCCGGCCGTCGCCGCGACCGGTCTTGACCGGCATGGCGGCGAAGCCGTCGGCGGTGCGGACGAAGACGACCTGCCGGTCCTCGAAGACCTGGACCGCGTCGGCGGCCACGGTGATCGGCGCGGGCGCCTCGCCGGTCACGACGTCGACGTTGACGAACAGCCCGGGCCGCCAGGCACCGTCCGGATTCGCCAGCGAGATGCGCGCCTGCGCGGTGCGGCTCTGTCCGCCGATCAGCGCGCCGACGTAGGCGACCTTGCCGTCGGCCGACTGCTCGAAGGCGGCGGAGCGCACGACGGCGCGCTCGCCCACGCGCACCTTGGCCAGATCCCCGGCCGGCACGTCGATGCGCGCCCACACGGTGCGCAGGTCCGACAGGACGAAGACGCTCGCGTCCTCCTTCACCTGCTCGCCCAGCGTCAGGTGCTTCTCGACGACGACGCCGTCGAAAGGCGCGCGCAGCTCGAAGCGGGTGAGCGCGCCGCCGGTCGTGGCACCGGTGGTGGCACCGGTCGTGGCACCGATGGCGAGCAGCTTCTGGCGCGCGTTCGCGACGGCGATCTCGGCCTCGCGCAGGGCCTGCTCGGCCACGTCCACATCCTGGCGGGGCGAGATCTTCTCCTCCCACAGCTTGCGCTCGCGGTCGTAGGTCGTGCGCGCCAGCTGCTCGCGCTTGTGCGCGGCGAGCAGCTCGCTGCGCTGGTCCGACACCTGCGCGCTCGCGATCACCGCCAGCAGATCGCCCTTGCGCACGGCCTGCCCGAGCGTCGCGGGCACCGCCTCCACGACGCCGGCCACGCGCGGCACGACGTGCGCGGTGCGGTCCTCGTTGAAGCCGATCTCACCGGGCAGACGCGTCGTCGCCCGGATCGTCGCCGGGCCGGCGGTCTCCAGGGCGATCGCGGCCGACTTGATCTGCGCCTCGGTCATCGCGATGGCTTCGGGTTCGTCCTTGTGCTCGTCCTTGTGCTCGTCCTTGTGCCCGCCCTTGGGTTCGTCCTTGTGTTCGCCCGACTCTTTCCCGGCGGAGGGACCGTGATCGTCATGTCCGCCTGCGGCGTGCTCGCCATGGCCACCCTCGGACGATGCCTTGGGGCCGGAGGCCAGGATGGCCGCGCCGCCGCCGAGGCCGATGGCCACCAGCACCGCGATCGCGATCAGTTGCCGCTTGGGCAGTCCGCGTCCGGAGGACGTCTTGTCGTCTTGCTTGTTGAAGTTCATCGTCGTTCTCACGGTTGCTGGGCGGGCGCGCCGAGGCGGCGCTCGAGGTCGGCGTTGGCGCGATGCGCCCGTGCGAGCGCATCGAGCCACTGCATCCGCGCCTGCAGCCAGGTGCGCTGCGCGTCGAGCACGTCCAGGAAGCCGAACTTGCCGAGTTCGAAGCCGCGCGTGGCGGCGGTGTAGGCGTCACGCGCGCCGGGCAGCACGGTGCGCTGCAGGGCCTCGACCTCGTCGGCGCGGGCGTTCAACTCGTCGGCCGCGCTCAGCACCTCGGCGCGCAACCGCAGGGACTCGGCCTCCGCGAGCTGCTCGGCCGCCTGGCGGCGCTTGAGGGCCTCGCGCTGCGCGCCCTGGTTGCGATCGAACAGCGGCAGCGGCATGGACACGCCGATCACCGCCTGGTTGCGGCCGATCTCCTGCGCGCGCTTCGCGCCGAGGGTCACCGTGAGATCGGGGATGCGGCGCGCGCGTTCGAGGTCGTAGGCGGCCTGGGCGCGCTCGACCTCGAGCCGGGCGCGTCGCAGCGCGGGCGCATCGGCCAGACGGCGGGCGATCTCGGCTTCGGCGGGCAAGGCCGGCAGCGACGCGGCGCTGCCATCGAGCGCCCCGATCGTCGCTTCGTCCATCCCGACCGCCGCCGCCAACGCATGCCGCGCGGCGAGCCGGTCCGCCTGCGCCTGGCGCAGCTCGATGCGCGCGGTGGCTTCGGCGACACGCGCCCGGGTCTCGTCGTTCGGCGAGAGCTTGCCCGCGGCCACGCGACGCGCGGTCGCGTCGGCGCCGCCGCCGGCGATGCGGAGCGACTCTTCGGCGGCGCCGACCCGTTCCTGCGCGACCAGCGCGGCGAAGAAGGCCTGCACCACGTCGGCCCGCACGTCGGCGCGCATCGCGTCGAGCTCGGCCTGCGAGATGTCGCGACCGCGCTGGGCCAGCGCCGTCCGCGCCGCGCGCTGCCCGCCGATCTCCAGCGGCTGGCTCAGCAGCACGGTGACCGTGCGCGTCTCGCGGCGGGTGTCTTCCTGCTCGAGTCCGAGCGACGGGTTGGGCGGCAGCGCGGCCTGCTGGACCGCGCCGTCGGCGGCTTCGACGTCGAAGGCCGCGGCGCGCATCCTTGGATGGGTGGCCAACGCGCGGTCGACGGCGGCGTTCAGCGTCAGCAGTGGCAAGGGCGACGGCAAGGACGCGGCCGATGGCGGGGCCGATGACGAGGTCGACGATGAGGTCGACGATGAAGTCGATGACGAGGATGACGTCGAGGAAGCAGGTGGCGCCTCAGGCGCGGCACGCGCGGTCATCGGCACGAGGGAAAGGAGTGCCGCGCTGCACAGCGGCACCAGGAACTTGGGCATCGGAGACTCCGGCGTTGTGCCCGCCGCCGCAGAGGCGGCCGGGCAGGAAGAGGTTCAACGAGGAATCGGCGAGCGCTCGATGCGAGGCCAGTCATCCCTGACTGCCTTCGATGGACGCGGCGTCGAGTTGGGATGCACCGCCCGGCGCAAACCGGAGCCATAGCAGCGCTATGGCGAGGATTTGCAACGACGCGGGGCGCCCAACTCGGCGCCGCGGGGGCGGCCGCCGATCAGGCGGGCTGCCAGTTGGGTCGTTCGCGGCGATCGGGGCCGCGCGAGGACCACGCATCGGGCACGGAGCCCTCGACGACCGGACCGGCCACCGCCGGCAGCACGATCGGCGTGCTCGCCACCGGCTGGCTGTGGCCCAGATGGCAGAAGCCGCAGTCGTCATCGACGCAGGTCAGCGCCTTGTCGGTCGCCTTCTCCGGCGCCTTGTCAGCCGTCTTCTCGGGCGCGCCGGACGCGTCCGGCGCCCCTTCCGCCCCGTCGTGCTGGTGCTGGTGGTGACCGATGTGGTTCACCGCCGGATCGGCTTCATGCGCGCAATAGGTCGCCGCCACCGCCCAGCTCAGCTGGAGCGGCAGCAGGATCAGCAGGAAGACGGTCAGCCAGCGGCGCATGGGGCGCGAGTATAGGCAGACCCGCATGCCCTTCCCCGCCAACCGGCTTCGCCGCGCCCTGTCGCCGGCCCGTGGTTTTCACGAAGTCGAGGCGGGCAGCACGGTCCGGATGCTCCGATGTTCGATCAGCATCTCGTCGACCTGCGTCGCCAGATGCAGGTTGACGCGGAGGGCCGTCAGGGCCTCGCGACCCCGCGCGAACATCCGGCCGTTGGCGGCTTCCTGGATCTCATGTTCCCCCCACAGGCCGCGGGTGCCGAACGACGGCGCCGCCTCGATGAGGGCCGCGGCGGCTTCGCGGTTGGCCTCGTCCGGATTCGCGCGGCGGCGGCGCTCGAAGCGCCACACGCCCTGCCATGGATAGTCGAAGCGCACATGACCCGTCGGCAGCTCCACGCCGGGCTCGCTCGGCGCATGGATGGCGCCATGGTCGCCGTAGCCGACGAGCGCCGGGCCGCCGAGCCGGCGATGCAGTTCGCGCTCGAGGATCGCGAGACGGCCCGACCTCGGGTTGTCTTCCGACACCGCGGCACCGATCCATTGCGCCGTGGCGGGGAAGCTGTTGCCCATCATCACGACACGCACCCCCGGCCACCGCGTCCGCCAGCGCGCCAGCAGGTCCCGGCCGACGCCGGAACACCCCAGCAGCCACTCCCGCTCGGTGCCGAAGTCCAGCACGACCAGCGCGCGGCGCCGGTCCTCGAGCCCGTCGAGTGCCCGCTCCACGAGCGCCGTCGCGGGCGCCGTCAACGGCGCCGCGCCGCGCAGCCGGAACAGCACCCGGCCGAACTCGCGCTCGATCATGACCGCCTGCAGCACGATGCTGCGCTCGCTGGCGCCGTCGGGCATCAGCACCACGGGTACCGCGTTCCTGTGCGCCTGGGCGAACTCGCGCCAGGTCCGGAACCCCTGCGTCGGGTCGGCCAGCCGGCGCCACGCCAGCGCGTGGTCCAGCGGAACGCGGCCCAGGTCGATGAAATGCGGCAGCTCCTGCATGGCCTCGCCCGCCTGCTGCGCCGCGCGGCGGAAGTCCACGACATCGGGCACCCGCTGCTGCGTCGACAGCGTGATCAGCGGCAGGGTCCGGCGCTTGCGCAGGCGGTCGAGCTCGCGCAGCCCGCGCATCTCGGCCGGCAATGTCTGCAGTGACGGAAAGTAGACGACCTCGTCCAGCACGACCCCATTCATCGATACCTCCTGCGGGCACGCGGCCCGAATCCGGACGCCCCGCGCGCCCGGTCCCGGCAGGCTAGGAAGGACGCGGCCGGAAAGCCAGGGGTTGGTTTGATCGATGTCAGAGATCGGCTTTGTATGCCCCTGTATCTGCGCTTCGGGCGGCGACACCCGCATGCAATCCCACGTCCTCATCGACAAGGCGGAGATACATCGCCGGCGTCCACTGCGGAGGTCCCACCACACACGGAGATCCCCATGACCGACCGCACCCGCCCCGACGGGCACGACGACCTGACCGACGGCCTCGGCATCGCCGGGGGCGCCCTGCCCCGCCGTCAGTTCCTGCGCCTGGGCGCCTCGCTGGGCGCCGCCACGGCCGCCGCCGCGCTGCCGCTGTCGGGCCTGCTGCCGTCGGCCGCGTTGGCGGCGACACCGACGGCAGCACCGGCCGACGGCGCGGCCATCGCGATCGCGCCGTCCTTCGGCACCCTCAAGCACGTCGACGCCGGCGATCTCCGCGTCGGTTACGTCGAGGCCGGCCCGGCCGACGGCCCGCCGGTGCTGCTGCTGCACGGCTGGCCCTACGACGTCCACACCTACGAGGGCGTCGCGCCGCTGCTCGCGGCGGCCGGTTATCGCGTGATCGTGCCCTACGCGCGCGGCTACGGCACGACGCGTTTCCTGTCCGCCGCCACGGCGCGCAACGGCCAGCAAGGCGCGCTGGCACGCGACGCGATCGCGCTGCTGGACGCGCTGCGCATCCCGAAGGCGATCGTCGGCGGCTGCGACTGGGGCGCGCGCACGGCGGGCATCCTCGCCGCGCTCTGGCCGGAGCGATGCCAGGCGCTGGTGTCCGTCAGCGGCTACCTGCTGGTCGACCGCAAGGTCAACGAGCAGCCGCTGCCGCCGGCCGCCGAGCTGCAATGGTGGTACCAGTTCTATTTCGCGACCGAACGCGGCCGGCTGGGCTACGAGAAGCACCGCGCCGAGTTCTCGAAGCTGATCTGGCAACTGGCCTCGCCGCAATGGCGCTTCGACGACGCGACCTTCGCCCGCAGCGCCGCGGCCTTCGACAACCCGGACCACGTCGCGATCGTGGTGCACAACTACCGCTGGCGCCTGGGACTGGCGGATGGCGAATCGCGCTTCGACGCGGTGGAGGCCCGCATCGGCGCGGCGCCCCAGATCACGATCCCCGCGATCACGCTGGAGGGGGACGCCAACGGCGCGCCGCATCCCGCGCCGGCCGCCTATCGCCGCAAGTTCGCTGGCAAGTACGAGCACCGCGACCTGAGCGGCGGCATCGGCCACAACCTGCCGCAGGAAGCGCCGAAGGCCTTCGCGCAGGCGATCCTGGACGTCGCGCGTCTGTGACCTTCACGCGTCTGTGAATGCCACGTGAGGGCTCCGCCGGGGCTCTCAACGAAAGCGGGGTTCCCACATGGGAACCCCGTTGCTCGAAGCCGGATGACCGTCCCTGCTCGGTCAGGTCATCCCGCGTCCGTCGATCGGTCCGTCAGGTCGGCGCTGTCCCGCTCGGAACCCTCGGCGGATCGCCGTGGATCGTCGCGGCCCGTGCCGGGCATCGGGAGCGTTCAGCGACGGTACGAATGCGCCGCCTCGAGCTCCGGCGCATATCCCTGTTCACTCCAGGCGCGGTCCAGCGACCCGTCGGCGCGCGCCTGTTCCAACTCGTCCATCACCTGGGCACGTGTCTTGCCGCCCGCGGCAGGTGCGGCGAACTGCACCTGCGTGCTTGTGTCGGCGGACATGCCCACCGTCACGTCGGCATCGGCCTGGTGATTCGAGTACTGCACGTCCATGCCCTTCGCTTCGTCGAAGTCCGGCGCGTAGCTGTGTTCGCCCTGCAACTTGTCGAGGCTGCCGTCCAGGCGCGCGGCCTCGAGTTCAGCGATGACCTGGTCGCGGGACTTGGGGCCGGACACGACCTCTTCCTCGACCTGTGCGAAAGCCGGCGCCGTCAGGGCAGCCGCCAGGGCGACGGCGCCGATCGGAAGGGAGAGCTTCTTGAAGTGGTTCATGGTCAAACTCCTTGGATTGAAAGTGGTCCTGCACGCGGCATCCGTGTGTCGGAAGACGGTCGGATCCCGCTGCGTCGGCGCGCGTTTCAAACGCCTTGGATCCCACTCTATGTCCGCGACACCGACATGAGGCGGACATGCGGATGACCGTTTTGTCATCGTTGCGCAGCGCCGGCGGACTGCTGCGGGCGCTGCGCCAGCGCGTCGACCAGCTGACCGCGATGGTGGAGCGCCAACGTCGCACGCAGGCCCAGGTGGAAGCGTTCAGCGCCAACGTCGCGCACGAGTTGCGGACCCCGCTCGCCACGCTGATCACCGGCACCGAGTTCACGATGCGCGACGCCAGCCTGCCGCCCGAGGCCAGGGATCGCCTCGGCACCCACCTCGAGGAATTGCGCCGCATGCAGGGCATCGTGGGCGACATGCTGTTCCTGTCACGGGCCTATGGGGGACACCGCGCGCGCCGGCAGCGCGTCGATAGCCTCGCGGCCCTGGCCGCGGAGGTCGCGGAGTACCACGACGCCGCCATCGAGGAGGCGGGCTTGTCGCTGCGCGTCGAGGGCGAGGCGGTCGGCGACTTCGACGCCGCGCTGCTCAAGCGCGCGCTGTCCAACCTGATCGCCAACGCGACGCGCTACGCCACCGTCGGCAGCGTGCTGCGCGTCGGCATCGAGGGCGCGCGGTCGGGTCAGGTCCGCCTGTGGGTCGCGAACCTGGGGCCGGTCATTCCCGCGAAGCGGCTGCCGCGGCTGTTCGACCGGTTCTATCGCGCGGGCGATGCGCAAGCCACAAACGCTGCGGACGCTTCGAACGTGTCAAGCGGAGCGAACGGCGCGAACGGTGCCGACCGGTCCATGGCCAGCAGCGCGGCGACGGGCGACGATCACCTCGGTCTGGGCCTGTCGATCGTCGACGCGATCGCGCGCATGCACGGCGGCGCCCCCTTCGCGCGATCGGACGAACGGGAGACGCGCATCGGGTTGACGTTGAGCGGCGGCACGTCCGGGCGCGCCTACACTGCGCGCCGTTCCCAGCCCTCCCCCGCGACCTTGCCGACGTCGCCCACCTCGCCGCCATGACCGATCGCCTGCTCCACTTCGTCCAGCACCCGTTCGGCCGTCGCATCGCACGCCTGTTCAACCTGCCGCAACCGGTGCCGTTGCCGCGGCGCCAGAACGCCTGGGTCGACGAGGAACTCGCGGGCCGGTCCGTGCTTGCGATCGCGCCGGGCAGCGCGGCGCCGTTGCCGTCCCTGCTGGCCGCGATCGTCGCGCAAGGCGGCACGCCGAGCGGCGACGGTCCGGTGCGGACGCTGGTGATCGACGCGACCGGTTGCCGCGACCTCGCGGGTCTGCGCGCGCTGTTCGAGCAGGCCCAGCTGGCGCTGGTCCGGCTCGCGCCGGGCGGTCGCGTTCTGGCGCTGACCTCGGCCGGCGTCATGAGCGCGGCGGAAGCGGCCTGCCTGCACGCGGTGCAAGGCTTCGTCCGCGCGCTGGCCAAGGAAGCCGGCCGGCGTGGCGCGACGGCCAACGCCCTTGTGCTGCAGGAAGGCGCAGCGTCGATGGAATCCTTGGCGGGTGCCTTGCGATTCTTCGGCACGGATCGCTCCGCCTATGTATCGGGGCAGGTCCTGTCCTGGCGCAAGGACGTCGAGCCGCGGATCGACGATGAGCGCGCACCGGTGGCGCTGGTCACGGGCGCGGCGGGCGGCATCGGCGCGGCCACGGCCCGTCGGCTGGCGCTCGACGGGATGCGCGTGCTGTGCGTCGACGTGCCCGCGGCGCGGCAGCCGCTCGAGGCGCTGGCGCGCGAGATCGGCGGCTCGCTGCTCGCGGCGGACCTGACGGCGCCGGGGGCTGTCGACGAACTGCTCGACGCGGTGCGGCGTCTGCACGGCGTGGACGTGCTGGTGCACAACGCGGGGATCACGCGCGACCGGACGCTGGCGCGGATGTCGCCGGCGGAGTGGGATTCGGTGATGGCGGTGAACCTGGCGGCGATCCTCGCGATCGACGCGCGGCTGGACGACACCGGACTGCTGAACGCCGGCGCGCGCGAGATCTGCCTGTCGTCGATCAGCGGCATCGCCGGCAATGCCGGGCAGACCAACTACAGCGCCTCGAAGGCCGCGCTGATCGGCTATGTGGGCGCACGGGCGGCGACGCTCGACGAGCGTGGCGGCACGATCAACGCCGTCGCCCCGGGCTTCATCGAGACCGCGATGACGCGCCGCATGCCGCTGATGGTGCGCGAGGCTGGCCGCCGCTTGAATTCGCTCAAGCAAGGGGGCACGCCGGCGGACGTCGCGGAGGCGATCGCCTTCCTGGCGTCGCCGGGCGCGCACCCGCTCACGGGTCAGGTCTTGCGGGTCTGCGGGCAGTCGCTGCTGGGCGCGTGAGCGTCGGGCACGCCCGACGTTCCGGCGCCCGCCAGGCACGCGGAGAACGCCCGTGAGGGGCGCTCGTCCGCAGGCCCAGGCGGGGTGCGGTCAGATGTAGCCCAACAGCAGCAGGACGATCAGGATCAGGACGACCAGGCCCAGGCCGCCGCTGGGGCCGTAACCCCAGCTTCGGCTGTGCGGCCAGGACGGCAGCGCGCCGATCAGGAGCAGGATGAGGATGACGAGCAGGATGGTGCTGATCATGGCGATCTCCGGAATGTTGTGACGTGGGTCGGGCCCGGCGAGCGGCGAAAGAGGCCGAACGCGAGCGGCATGAAGGCTCTAGGCAACCCCTGTGCCCGCCCTGCGAAGGAAGTACCGCTTGGGCGCGCGGCTTGCTCATGCCATCGCGGAAATTCCGACCTGCACGCCTAGACACCGCCATGACCACGCGTCGACAAGCTCCTTCAGAACGCCTCCTGCTTCAGCAACTGCGCCGCTTCGGGCTGCGCGTCTGGCGGCCCGGTCAAAAAGACGTCATCGATCGCGTGCTGCGCGGACTGAACACGCTCGCAGTGATGCCGACCGGCGCCGGCAAGTCGTTGTGCTATCAGCTGCCCGCGGCGCTGCTGTCGGGGCGCACGGTCGTCGTGTCCCCGCTGATCGCGCTGATGAAAGACCAGTGCGAGCGGCTCGGCGCGCTCGGCATCCGATGCGCGCAAGTGCACAGCGGCCTCGACGCGGCGGCGCTCGCAGCGCAGGAAGCGGCAGCGCTCGAGGGCACCGCGCGGGTCGTCCTGCTGACGCCAGAACGGTTGGACGACGCCGACTGGGTCGAGCGCCTCGCGCAGCGTCCGACGGACCTGCTCGTCGTCGACGAGGCGCATTGCATCTCCGAATGGGGCCATGACTTCCGCCCGGCCTTCCTGCGCGTCGGCGACGCCCGCGAGCGCCTGGGTCGGCCTGCCGTGCTCGCGCTCACGGCGACGGCGTCGGCGGAAGTCGTCGAGGACATCGCGCGGCAGCTCGACATCCCCTCCGCCGGCTGCCTCATCGGCGGCACCTACCGCTCGAACCTGCACTATCGCGTCGAGCCGCTGGCGGACGACGAGGACAAGCTCCGGCGCTTGCTGGCGCTCGTGACGGCGAAGCCCTCAAGCGGCCCCGATGGATCGGACGAGTCCCCGGTGGACGCCGACACGGCCATCGGCGCCGACGCAGAGGCAGAGGCAGAGGCGGCGTTCCAGCTGCCCGCCACCATCGTCTATACGGCCACCGTGAAGGCGGCGGAGTCGGTGCACGACGCGTTGGTCGGTGCGGGCGTCTCCTCTGCGCAGTACCACGGTCGTCTGCGCGCCGGGCAGCGCCATGAAGCGCAGGACCGGTTCATGCGCGGCGACGTGCGCGTGATGGTGGCGACGAACGCGTTCGGGCTGGGCATCGACAAACCGGATATCCGTCGCATCGTCCATTACCAGGTGCCGGCGGGGCTCGACGTCTACTACCAGGAGTCAGGCCGCGCGGGTCGCGATGGCGAGCGCGCCGACTGCACGCTGCTGTTCGTCGCCGGCGACCGCGCCGTGCAGCAGTTCTTTCTGAACGGCCGGTATCCGGTGCCGGCCGACGCGCAGGCGGTGACGGAGGCGCTGCGAACGCCAGCGCCGGACGAGGCCGGCTGGACGCTCGATGCGCTGAGGGAACGGCTCAGTCGGCCGCGCAACAAGCTCGAAGTGCTCACGGGGCTGCTGGTCCGCGAGGGATGGCTGACGGAAGACGGAGACGCTTTCCAGCTCGCCGATCCCGCGCCTGGCGATGTCGCCGCACTGATGGAGGCCCTGGCCCGGTATGAAGCCAAGGCCCGGCAGGACCGCCGCCGGCTCGAGCAGATGGTGTTCTACGCGCAGAGCGGCCTGTGCCGGTGGCGCGTGATGCTGGAGGCGTTCGATGAGGCGGCGGGCTTCGACCGCTGCCACGGTTGCGACAACTGCGAGCGCATCGATGCGCACGAGCGGGCGTCTTCGACGCACGGCGCCGAATCGACGCCGGATGCACCGCCCGACGCACCGCGCGATGGGCGGCCCGTGATCGCGGCGGTGTTCCAGCCGGGCGACGCGGTGCGCGTCAAGCGCTACGGCGGCGGCGTGGTGGTCGAGGCCAGCGCGGACAGCGTGACCGTCGCATTCGGCCAGGAGAAGCGCAGCTTCCTGCCGCAGTATGTGAAGCGTGCGAAGCCGCCGGCGGCGAAGGCGGCCTGAGCGTCGCTGCGGTCTCTCTCCGTCCCCCAAAGCCCCCGCATTTCCCCCATTGGTCGGCCCTCTTCATCGCCCCACTCGGGGCGATGCGCGTGGAGGCGGCTTCATGGAGCATGACGTCGTCGCGCAGAGATTCTTTGAGGCACGTCAACGGAACGCCGGATTTCTGTCGCGACACCCGCCGGCTGGCTTGCTTCGGGGCTGCATGGGCAGCAGCATGTCGACCGATTGAACTTCAATGCCATTTCAATTCATGACCGCACTCAATCTTGACCACAACGCTTCCGCGCCTCCCGACATCGCGGCGCAGATCGCCGCCGTCGAACGCGCCCCTCTGATCGAGAGCGATCAAGGGCACTGGCTTCAGATCCCGGTCGAACTTCGTGAACTGATCGATTGCGCGGCCGAATGCGCCAACAAGACGCGGGCCGCCTTTGTGCGCGACGCCATGCTGGACGCGGCCGAAGGCGCAATTCTGCATAAAGCGACGAAGGGACTGACCGAAGACCAACTGCAGGCTTGCGAGGACATCCTGGATCGACCGCTCAGCGACAACGCAGCCTACCAACGCATGATGACGAGGAAGGCGCCATGGGAACTCTGACGCGCGGCGCGGTGCAGCCACCGCAATTGCTATTGCCGTCGCATGAGCTTGGCGAATTCTGCTGCGGTCAAGAGGTCCTCGATACCTGGCTTGGTCAGCACGCCATATCAAATCAGAACAACGGATCATCCAGGACCTATGTGGTGACCACGTCACGCGACGCTGTCGTGGGCTACTACTCACTCGCTCCCTCGGCGCTTGAGAGCAAACTGGCCATCGGTGCGATTCGTCGGAATGCTCCTTCGCCGGTCCCGATGTATTTGTTGGGTCGTCTGGCCGTGGACAACAACTGGCAAGGAAACGGCATCGCCTCATCCATGATTCGTGACGCGCAGCAGCGAGTGCAGGCGGCGGCGCGCATCGTCGGTGGCAAGGGCCTGATGTGCCATGCCATCGATGCGCGTGCCAAAGCCTTTTATGCCAGCCAGGGATTCTCGACGTCGCCCATTGCGCCGCTGCTGCTGATGCTTTCATTCGGGCGTGCGCCCAAGGCCGCATCCATCGATGAGGACAGACCCCGCCGTCTGACGACGGATCAGCGCGCCTCCCCCACCATCCTCATGAGCACCCCCGCCGTCTTCTGCATCAACGGCGTCGCCCGTTTGCTGGTCGGCGTGACCAGGCACAAGGTGCTCTGGATGTCCGCCTTCGCAAACGGCGTCGTGACCAGACGCTCAGGCCGCTCGTAGATCTGCAGCGCATCCTCGCCCAGCGCCGCATGACCGATGCCGGCGGCGACGCAATCCAGGATCGCCGGTACGCTCGCCACCTCCCATCGCACGTCGAGCTGCACGCCCGCCATGGCCGCCGCCTGCTCCATCAGCGCGCGGAAGATGTGCCCCCGCTGCGGCATCACCAGCGGATACCGCGACAGCTGCGACAAGGTCGGCGGCCGAGCCGGCGCCTGGTCCTTGGGGCTGACCAGGCACAGCCGCTCGCGCCGCAGCGGCAGGATCTCCAGCGCCGGCACCGGCTCGGGGTTGTAGACCAGCGCCAGGTCCGTGCGCCCGGTCAGCAGCCATTCGGTCAGGTGCACCGAAAACCCCTCCATGATCGTCAACCGTGCCTGCGGCATCTCCGCCTGGAAGGCCCGGATCAGCGCCAGGGTGTGCAGCCGCGCCAGCGTCGGCGGCATCGCGATCGTGATCTGCCCCACCGGCTCGCTGCGCCGGGCGCGCAGGTCGTCCTTGGCATGGCTGACCAGGTTGAGGATGTCCTGCCCGTGCTGCAGCAGGCGCCGCCCCGCCTCGGTCAGTTCCACGCCGCGGCCGTTGCGCAGCAGCAGCGTCTCGTGCAGCTCCGTTTCCAGCGCCCGCACCTGCCGGCTCAGCGCCGGCTGCGCCACGCCCAGCACCATCGCGGCCTTGCTGAAACTGCCGTGCTCGGCCACATGGACGAAAGTCTCCAGTTGCGTCAGGTTCATGCGGCGCATGCTCTCACGAACCGGCATGGCCCTGCATCCGTGGCATGCCGGATCGGAATATCAGCTAGTGGAAGCTAGAACTGGATCGGCAGGGCCGGCGGGACCAGAATCCGCCGCAACCCGCGAAGATCCTCCACCCGTTCCCGCGGCCCTTCTCAGCCTTGTTTCGGCCCTTCCCTCCTCCGGACCCACCCGTGATCGCACCCCTCGCCGGCATCTCCTCCATGGCCACCCGCGCCCTGCTGGCGGAGCTGTCGGCCGCGTACACCGCGGCACACGGCCTGGAGATCCGCATCGAATCGATCGGCGGCGTGGATGCCGCCCAGCGGGTCGAGTCGGGCGAATCGCTGGACCTCGTGGTGCTCGCCGACGATGCGATGGCGCGGCTGCTGGACGCCGGACGCCTGCGCGCCGGCTCGCTGCGTCCGATCGCCGACTCGCCGATGTTCATCGCGTCGCCCGAAGGCCATGCCCGGCCGGCCGTCGATACCGCCGAGACGCTGCGCCTGGCCCTGCTCGGCGCGCGGGCCATCGGCTACTCCACCGGGCCCAGCGGCCAGGCGCTGCTGAAGCTGCTGGAGCGCTGGGACCTGCGCAACGCCCTCGCCGACCGCCTGCACCAGTCCCCCGCCGGGGTGCCCGTGGCGAAGATGGTCGCCCAGGGCGATGTCGACCTCGGCTTCCAGCAGTTGAGCGAGCTCCTGGGCCACGGCGGCCTGACGATCCTCGGTCCGATGCCGCCCGGACTCGAGATCGTCACCCGCTTCACCGCCGCCGTCGCCGCAACGTCCGCCGAACCCGCCACCGCGCAGCGCGTCGTCGACGATTTCGCCGCCCCCCGCCACGATGCGCTGCGTCGCCGGCTGGGTCTCGCCTCGCCGGGCGTCTGAGCGCCCGAAACGCGCCGCCCGCCACGCGCTCCCGCCGACGTCCCCATCCCGCCCTCCGATCCCCCAGATCCCCCGTTTCCCCAGAAGAAGGACCCCACCATGTACGAACTCGGCGTCGTCTATCGCAACATCACCCGCGCCGACCGCATCGCCGCGGACGCGCTCGGGCACTTCGGCGCGGCGACGGTCCACGAGGCGCTGGGCCGCGTCGGCCTGCTCAAGCCCTACATGCGGCCGATCCAGTCCGGCGTCGCCGTCTCCGGCACCGCCGTCACGGTGCTGCTGCAGCCCGGCGACAACTGGATGCTGCACGTCGCCGCCGAGCAGATCCGCGAGGGCGACATCGTCGTCGCCGGCGTCACCGCCGAGTGCACGGACGGCTACTTCGGCGACCTGCTCGCGACCTCGTTCAAGGCCCGCGGCGCCCGCGCGCTGATCATCGACGGCGGCGTGCGCGACGTCCGCACGCTCAACGAGATGAGCTTCCCGGTCTGGAGCAAGTGCATCTCCGCCAAGGGCACGATCAAGGCGACGCTGGGTTCGGTGAACATCCCCGTGGTCTGCGCCGGTGCGCTGATCCATCCGGGCGACGTCATCGTCGCGGACGACGACGGCATCGTCTGCGTGCCGGCCGCGCTGGCGCCGAAGACGTTGGACGCCGCCGCCGCCCGGGAGGCCAACGAGGGCGCCAAGCGCGAGCAGTTCGCCGCCGGCGTGCTCGGCCTGGACATGTACAAGATGCGCGAGCCGCTGGCCAAGGCCGGGTTGCGATACATCGACTGAGCACCGATTTCCGCAATACCCGAAGTACCCGAAGTACCCGAGCAGCAGTTCCCATCCACCCGAGCGCCCCGCCTTGCAGAGGGCGCCGATGACAAGAGATCGACGGAGACAACGACGATGACTGCCCCCACCCTCTCGCTGGATTCCAGCACCGGAGTTCCGTACTGCCACCGCCGCTGGCCCTCACCCCTGCCCTCTCCCGCAGGCAGGAGAGGGGGCAAGACCCGCCGCACTGCCCTCGCCTCCGCCCTCGTCCGCACCGGGCAAGGACTGACCCTCGCGGCCCTGCTCATGAGTGCCGTGCTGCCGCGCCTGGCCGCCGCCCAGGCCAGCGCGCCGGGAGCGCCGACCACGGACTGGCCGACCAAGCCCGTACGCATCATCACGCCCTTCCCGGCCGGCGCCGGTCCGGAGACGGTGGCCCGCGTCGTCGCCGAGAAGCTCTCGAAGAAGTGGGGCAAGCCGGTGATCGTCGAGAACAAGCCCGGCGCCAACGGCTTCATCGCGATCGACGCCTTCAAGCGCGGCGCGACCGACGGCCATGACCTGCTCCAGCTGGACAACGTCCACCTCGTGGTCTACCCGCACCTCTTCAAGAAGCTGCCCTACGACCCGGTCAAGGACTTCGATCCGATCGCGCCGCTGTTCAAGACCTACTTCTTCGTCGGCGTCCCGGCCAACAGCAAGTACAAGACCGTCGGCGACATCGTGGCCGACGCCAAGGCCCATCCCAACGCGCTGAACTACGGCTCGTGGTCCGTCGGCAACCCGGTGCACCTGGGCGCGGCGCAGCTGGAGGCGATGACGAAGACGCAGATGACGCACGTGGTCTACAAGGAGACGACAATGCTCTACACCGCCGTGGCCAACGGAGAGCTCAACTTCGCGCTCGGCTCGATGGCGACGGCCGGTCCGCTGCAGCGCGCCGGCAAGATCCGCTTCATCGCGGTCACCGGGCCGAAGCGCCATCCGGCCTTCCCCGACCTGCCCACCGTCAGCGAATCCGGCGGCCCCGCCGGCTACGAGGTGACCGGCTGGACCACGATCGCCGCGCCGCGCGGGCTGCCCAAGGCCGTGCAGGAAAAGATCCAGCGCGACATCGAGGCCGCCCTGGCCGAGCCCGACATCCGCGAGCGCTACGCCACCTTCGGCTACGACGTCTTCCCGACCACGAAGGAGCAGTACCAGGCCTTCATCGCGAGCGAGTCCGCCAAGTACGCCGACCTGATCAAGCGGCTCAACATCTCGCTGGACTGACATGAGCACGGCAGTACCGCAGTCGCAGTCGCTCCGGATCGGCCTCGTCGGCTATGGCGAGGTCGGCCGGATCCTGGCCGAGGACCTGCGCGCGACCGGCGCCACGGTCAGCGCCTACGACCTGAAGCTGGAGTCGCCATCGACCGACGCCGACACGATGCGCGAGCACGCGGTCGAATTCGGCGTCGAGCTGACGAGCTCGGCCACGATGGTCGCGACGCCGGCGGACCTCGTCGTCATCGCCGTCACCGCGAGCCAGACGCTGGACGCCGCGCGGTCGACCGCCGCCGGGCTCAAGCCCGGCACCTTCGTGCTCGACATCAACTCCGCGTCGCCCAAGGCCAAGCGAGAGGCGGCGGACGCGGTGCATGCCCACGGCGGTCGCTATGTCGAAGGCGCCGTCATGACAAGCGTCCCGCCCTACCGCATCCGCGTGCCGCTGCTGCTCGGCGGCCCGCATGCGCAGGCGGCCGAGCCGCTGCTGAAGCAATTGGGCTTCGCGCCCACGGTCGGCAGCGCCGGGTTCGGCATCGTCAGCGCGACCAAGATGTGCCGCAGCGTCATGATCAAGGGCCTGGAGGCCATGGTCATCGAGAGCCTCACCGCCGCCCGCCACTACGGCGTGGAGGACGCGGTGCTCGCCTCGCTGAAGGAGACCTTCCCCGGCATCGACTGGGAGAAGCAGGCCGCCTACTTCTTCCAGCGCGTGATCCAGCACGGGCGCCGCCGCAGCGAGGAAGTGCGCGAGGTCGCCGAGACGGTCCGCGATGCCGGTCTCACGCCCTGGAGCGCGGAAGGCACGGCCGAGCGCCAGGCCTGGATGGCCGACCTGGCCGAGGACGGCGTCTTCGGCCAGCGTGGCGACGCCGACTTCGGCCGCAGCCCGGACTGGCGGACCGAGGCCGACCGGCTGCTCGCGCAGCTCGCCAAACCCAAGCTTTCCTGAAGGACCCGCGATGACGCTCCCCACCTCCGGTGGCTTCGACAAGACCCCCGGCTGGCTCGACTGGTACGCCGACCCGTCGACGCCGCGATTCCAGCTGCCCGAGGGCGCCGTCGACGCGCACTGCCATGTCTTCGGCCCGGGCGGCGAGTTCCCCTACGCGCCCGAGCGCAAGTACACGCCCTGCGACGCGAGCAAGGCGCAGCTCTTCGCGTTGCGCGACCGGCTCGGCTTCAGCCGCAACGTGATCGTGCAGGCGACCTGCCACGGCGACGACAACCGCGCCATGGTCGATGCCTGCCGCGCGTCCGGCGGCCGCGCGCGCGGCGTCGCGACGGTGCGTCGCGGCATCACCGACGAGCAGCTGCAAGAGCTCCACGACGCCGGCGTGCGCGGCGTGCGCTTCAACTTCGTCAAGCGGCTGGTCGACTTCACGCCGCGCGACGAGCTGATGGAGATCGCGCAGCGCGTGAAGGCGTTGGGCTGGCATGTCGTCATCTACTTCGAGGCCCCGGACCTGCCCGAGTTGTGGGACTTCTTCAGCGCGCTGCCGACCACCGTCGTCGTCGACCACATGGGCCGGCCCGACGTGACGAAGCCGGTGGACGGGCCCGAGTTCGCGCTGTTCCTGCGCTTCCTGCGCGAGCATCCCTTCGTCTGGAGCAAGGTCACCTGCCCGGAGCGCCTGTCCATCGCCGGCCCGCCGGCCCTGAACGGCGAGCCCGAGCCCTACCGCGACGTGATCCCGTTCGCGCGGCGCGTGGTGGAGGAGTTCCCGGACCGCGTGCTCTGGGGCACGGACTGGCCCCACCCCAACCTCAAGGACCACATGCCCGACGACGGCCTGCTGGTCGACGTGATCCCGCGCATCGCTCCGACCGCCGAGCTGCGCCAGCGCCTGCTGGTCGACAACCCGATGCGGCTCTACTGGCCCGAGGCCATCCGCTGATGGAGACCGTCATGCCGATCGACAAGCCCTACCAGGACATCCCGGGCACCACCATCTTCGACGCCGACCAGGCCCGCAAGGGCTACTGGCTCAACCAGTTCTGCATGTCGCTGATGAAGGCCGAGAACCGCGAGCGATTCAAGGCCGACGAGCGCGCCTACCTGGCCGACTGGCCGATGACGCCGGCGCAGAAGGACGCGGTGCTGGCGCGCGACCTGAACCAGTGCATCCGGCTGGGCGGCAACATCTACTTCCTGGCCAAGATCGGCGCGACCGACGGTCGCAGCTACCAGCAGATGGCCGCCGGCATGACCGGCATGAGCGAAAGCGACTACCGCGACATGATGCTGGCCGGCGGTCGCCGGCCCGACGGCACGCCGAGACAGGCCGCCGTCGCTTCGGAGCTCGCCGCCGACGCGGGCACCGCGACGAAGGGCGACACGCGGCAGGACACTCGACACGACATGCGCCAGGACAAGAAGCAGGACACGAAGGGAAGCACCCGATGAGCACGCATGCGCGGATCACCGCGTCCGTCTACACCTCGCACGTGCCGGCGATCGGCGTCGCGATGGACCAGGGCCGCACGCGGGACCCGTACTGGCAGCCGCTGTTCGCCGGCTACGAGCCCTCGCGCCGCTGGATGGACGCGAACCGGCCCGACGCGATCGTGCTGGTCTACAACGACCACGCGAACGCCTTCAGCCTGGACATCATCCCGACCTTCGCGCTCGGCACCGCGGACCGCTACGAACCCGCCGACGAAGGCTGGGGACCGCGCGCCGTGCCGACGGTTCACGGCCACGGCGAGCTCGCGGCGCACCTCGCGCAGAGCGTGATCCAGCAGGACTTCGACCTGACGCTGATCAACCGCATGACGGTCGACCACGGCCTGACAGTGCCGCTGTCGCTGATGTTCGGCGAGCAGCCGGCCGGCGCGCCCGGCTGGCCGGTGCCGGTGATCCCGCTGGCGGTGAACGTCGTGCAGTACCCGGTGCCGTCGGGCCGTCGCTGCCTGCAGCTCGGCCAGGCGATCCGCCGCGCCGTGGAGAGCTTCGACGCGCCGCTGAACGTGCAGGTCTGGGGCACCGGCGGCATGAGCCATCAGCTGCAGGGGCCGCGCGCCGGCCTGATCAACCGCGAGTGGGACAACGCCTGGATGGACCGCCTGATCGCCGACCCACGCGGCCTGTCGGAGATGCCCCACCTGGACTACGTCCGCGAGGCCGGGTCCGAAGGCATCGAACTCGTGATGTGGCTGATCGCCCGCGGCGCGATGGCCGACCTCGATGGCGGCGGCACGCCGCGCGTCGCGCACCGCTTCTATCACGTGCCCGCGTCCAACACCGCCGTGGGTCACCTGATCCTCGAGAACCCTTGAATGGAGTCCCCATGTCCGCACCGATCCGCATTGCCCTGGCCGGCGCCGGCGCCTTCGGCCAGAAGCACCTCGACGCGCTGAAGGCGATCGACGGCGTCGAGGTCGTGTCGCTGATCAGCCGCGATCTCGACAAGACCCGCGAGACCGCCGCGAAGTACGGCATCGCCCACGCGACGACCGAGCTCGACGAGGCGCTCGCGCGCGACGACGTCGACGCGGTGATCCTCTGCACGCCCACGCAGCTGCATGCGCGGCAGGCGCTGGCCTGCCTGGACGCGGGCAAGCACGTGCAGGTCGAGATCCCGCTGTGCGACGTGCTGGCCGACGGCGAGGCCGTCGTGCGCCGCCAGCGCGAGACCGGCCTGGTCGCCATGTGCGGCCACACGCGCCGTTTCAATCCGAGCCACCAGTGGATCCGCCGCCGCATCGAGGCTCGCGAATTCAACATCCAGCAGATGGATGTCCAGACCTATTTCTTCCGCCGCACCAACACGAACGCGCTGGGCCAGGCGCGCAGCTGGACCGACCATCTGCTGTGGCATCACGCCGCGCACACGGTGGACCTCTTCGCCTGGCAATGCGGCAGCCCCGTCGTACGGGCGAACGCGCTGCAGGGGCCCCTCCATCCCACGCTCGGCATCGCGATGGACATGAGCCTCCAGCTGCAGGCCGCCAACGGGGCGATCTGCACGCTGTCGCTGTCCTTCAACAACGAGGGGCCGCTGGGCACCTTCTTCCGCTACATCGGCGACACCGGCACCTACCTCGCCCGCTACGACGACCTCGTCACCGGGCGCGACGAGACCGTCGACGTCAGCCACGTGGCCGTGTCGATGAACGGCATCGAACTGCAGGACCGCGAATTCGTCGCCGCGATCCGCGAGGGCCGCGAGCCGAATGCCAGCGTGGCGCAGGTGCTGCCCTGCTACCAGGTGCTGGACGGGCTGGAGCGCCAGCTTCGCGGATGAGTCGCGGGGCGTCCGTCGCGGTTAGGATGACCGCCTCGCCCGCGTGCCTCCGATGGACCGACCGCCTCTCTACGCCCCCCGCTCCCTGACGCGACTGGCCCTGTGGCTCGCGGCGGGCAACCTCGTCATCGCCGCGGCGGTCGTGACGGCCACCTGGCTGGCCTTGCAGGCCGGACGCGACTCCGACCTCACCCGCGCCCGGGAAACCACCGAGAACCTGGCCGCCAGCCTCAGCATCGAGATCGGCGCCGAGCTCAAGCAGGTCGACAACGCGCTGTCCACGCTCGCGTTGCAGTTCCGGCGGACCACCGGCGATCCGGAGCAGGTCCGGCGCTCGGTGGAGCGCGCGCTGGCCGACCAGCGCAGCCTGCTGCCGCAGGTCGACGCGATCCGGATCACCGACGCCCGCGGCCAGGTCGTCTACGGACTGGCCGGCGAGGAAGGCGCGCTCACCGTCGGGGACCGCGACTACTTCCAGCGCGCCAGGGACGCCAAGGACGGCGGCGACGCGATCGTCATCTCCGAACCGCTGTTCGGCCGCGTCCTGCACAAGTGGGGCATCGCCGTCTCGCGCCGGCTGGAGCGAGAGGACGGCAGCTTCGCCGGCGTGGTCTACACGACGCTGTCGACGGAACATTTCATCGAGAGCTTCAAGGGCCTGACGATCGGCGCGGAAGGCGCGATCTCGCTGCGCACGCGCAGCCAGCGCCTGATCGCGCGCTACTCGGCCACGGAGCCGCACTCGATCCGCGGCGTCGGCGACGTGATCGTGTCCGAGGACCTCATGCGCAAGATCGCCGCCAACCCGCAGCAGGGCTGGTACATGACGCGGACCCGGCTCGACAACATCGAGCGCATCACCTGCTACCGCCAGGTGCGCGGTTATCCGCTGACGATCTTCACCGGCTCGAGCACGGCGGAATTCCTGGCCGCCTGGCGCGGCGAGGTCCTGCAGCAGAGCGCGCTGGCCGGCGTGGTCATCCTGACGGTGCTGGGATGTTCGGTGCTGATCTTCCTCCAGCAGCGCCGCGACCGCCGCGCCGCGATCGGGCTGCAGCAGCTGGCGCTGGAACAGGCGCTGATGCTGGACAACGACATGGTCGGCATGATGCGCCTGCGCGACCGCACGGTGGTCTGGAAGAACCGCGCGCTGGCCTCGCTGTTCGGGTACGCGCCCGGGGAGCTGAACGGTCAGACCACGCGGCCGCTCTACCTCGACGACGAGAGCTTCCGCGAGGTCGGCGACGCCGCCTACCCCGCGATCGCCGCGGGCCGGCGCTACCGCCAGCAGCTGCGGATGCGGCGCAAGGACGGCACGCCGGTGTGGATCGACCTCAGCGGCGCGTCGGTGTCCGAGCGCGAGTCGCTCTGGATGATGATCGACATCTCCGCGTTCAAGGAAAGCGAAGCCACCGCGCAGCACCTGGCCGTGCATGACGCGCTGACCGGGCTGCCCAACCGCGTGCGTTTCACCGAGCGGCTGGCGGGCGCGATGACGCTGCTGGGGGAGCGCGTGGGCCTGGTGGCGGTGTGCTGGGTGGACCTGGACGGCTTCAAGGACCTCAACGACCAGTTCGGCCACGAGGCCGGCGACGTGGTGCTGCGGGTGGTGGCGCAGCGGCTGCTGGCGGGCGTGCGCACGCACGACCTGGTCGCGCGCATGGGCGGCGACGAGTTCGCCATCCTGCTCACCGCGCTGCGCGCCGAGCACGAGGCCGGGCCGGCGCTGCGGCGCATGCTGGAGTCGGTGGCCGAACCGATCCGGCTGCCCGACGGCGACCATGCGTCGGTCACCGCCAGCATCGGCATCGCGTTTGCCCCTCACCATGGCCGCCAGGCGGAGTCGCTGATGCGGCTCGCCGAAACGGCGATGACGACGGCCAAGCGCGCGGGCAAACGCCGCTTCGTGTCGGCCAGCAGCCTGCCGGGAATTGCCATGAACGCACCGAATTCGCCGTCCACCTCCGTCGGCCCCGACGCCCCCACGCCGGTGGACGCGATCGACACGCCGTCGGGACCCGCACCGGAACCGGGGACCGAAGGGGCCCGGGGCAAGGAGGCCAGCGACAAGGCGGGCCCGGGCGCGACGCCAGGCACACCGCGTCCGCACGACCCCGGTCCGCCGACCGTGCCGGATCATTCATTCGACGAATCGGTCGCCGGGGAGGAAGATCCCGGAGCCACGCTCGACGGGGAAGACAGCAGCCGGGTGCCGCCGTCGCGCAAGCCGGGCTGAGTCGTCTCGTGCGGCGACCGGGCGGACCGACGCGCAGGCCGGTGCCCCTCGCCGCTCAATCGCCTCCTCACGCTCGGCATTCGCGCTGAGGGGCACCGGCCTGCGCGTCGGTCGATGCAGCCTGCACACTCATCAGATTCCGGGCCTCGGGGCCCGGTTCAGGGAGATCGTCATGTCCGAGGAAACTTCCAGTCCCCACAACAGCGAACGCCATCGCGTCAACGTGCAGGACGACTACGAGCTGCGCTACTGGGGCGAACGCTTCGGCGTGTCGCCCGAGCTGCTGCGCCATGCGGTCGATGCCGTGGGCACCAGCGCCAAGTCCGTCGAGGAGTGGCTGCAGGCGCATCGATGATCGCCACCGTGCGAATCCCGATGCGGGGGTGTCCGCTGGGAACAGGGATTGCCGACTCGCCAGCTTGCCGATCCCGGCCAGCCAGGAGTCCCCAGCATGGATCTCGACACGGATCGATCGGACGCGGACACCGCGTCTTCCCTGCCCCCACCCGGCAGTCCCCCGTGCGACGCTGAGCGCTGCGCGATCTCGCGCCGCGGCCTGCTGATCGCCGGCGCGGGCGCGTCCGCCGCGGTGGCCGCCGGCGCGCCGTTGGAGGCCGCCGCGCAAGCGCCCTCGCCCACCTCATCCGCCGGACCCAAGCCCCAGGAGAACCTCGTGGCCACCTCCCGCGTGACGCTCAACGTCAACGGCCAGCCGCAGACGCTGGTCGTCGACAACCGCACCTCGCTGCTGGACCTGCTGCGCGAGCACCTGCAGCTCACCGGCACCAAGAAGGGCTGCGACCACGGCCAGTGCGGCGCCTGCACCATCCACCTCGACGGCCGGCGCGTCAACGCCTGCCTGACGCTGGCCGTGATGCACGAGGGCGCCCAGGTCGTGACGATCGAGGGACTCGGCACGCCCGAGAAGATGCACCCGATGCAGACGGCCTTCGTGAAGCACGACGGTTACCAGTGCGGCTACTGCACGCCGGGGCAGATCTGCTCGGCGGTCGCCGTCCTCGACGAGATCAAGGCGGGCGCTCCCAGTCACGTCACGCCCGACCTCAACGTCCGTCCGCTGCTGTCCATCGACGAGCTGCGCGAGCGCATGAGCGGCAACCTCTGTCGCTGCGGGGCCTACTCCAACATCATCGACGCGATGGCCGAGGTGGCCGGCGTCCCTGTGCCGGGCACCGGCGAGCGGAGGTCCGCATGAAGCCGTTCACCTTCGAGCGCGCGGCCTCGCCGGTCGCCGCCGTGGCCGCCGCCGCGAAGCAGCCCGGCGCGCGTTTCATCGCCGGCGGAACCAACCTGCTCGACCTGATGAAGCTGCAGGTCGAGACCCCCACGCACCTGATCGATGTGAACGGTCTGGGCCTGGACCGCATCGAGGCGAGCGCCGACGGCGGTCTGCGCATCGGCGCGCTGGTGCGCAACAGCGACCTCGCCGCGGACGCCCGCGTGCGGCGCGACTACGGCGTGCTGTCGCGGGCGCTGCTCGCCGGCGCGTCGGGCCAGTTGCGCAATCGCGCGACGACCGCGGGCAACCTGTTGCAGCGCACGCGCTGCCCCTACTTCTACGACACCGATCAGCCCTGCAACAAGCGCAAGCCGGGCAGCGGCTGCTCGGCCATCGGCGGCATGAGCCGGCCGCTGGCCGTGATCGGCGTCAGCGAGGCCTGCATCGCCTCGCATCCCAGCGACATGGCCGTCGCGATGCGGGTGCTGGATGCGACCGTCGAGACCCTGCGGCCCGACGGCCAGGCGCGCCGCATCCCGATCGCGGACTTCCATCGGCTGCCCGGCAACACGCCGCACATCGAGACCACGCTCGAGGCCGGCGAGCTGATCACCGCGGTGACGCTGCCCAAGCCGGTCGGCGGCACGCACCTGTATCACAAGGTCCGCGACCGGGCGTCGTACGCCTTCGCGCTGGTCTCGGTGGGCGCGATCGTCCAGCGCGACGGCAGCGGACGTTTCGCCGTCGGCGGCATCGCGCCCAAGCCCTGGCGGGCCGAAGCCGCGGAACGCGCCCTGCGCCAAGGCGCGACCGCCGCCGCGGGCGCGCTGCTGGCCGGCGCGACGCCCACCGCCGAGAACGCCTTCAAGTTGCCGCTGGTGGAGCGCACGCTGGCCGCGGTGCTCGCGCAAGCGAAGGTCACCGGGAGGACCGCATGAAATTCGACACCCCCGCCACCACGAACCCGATCGACCAGCTGCGCATCGTCGGCAAGCCGACCGACCGCATCGACGGGCCGCGCAAGACGACCGGGACCGCGCCCTACGCGTATGAGCGTCACGACGTCGCGAAGAACGTCGCCTATGGCGTCGTCGTCGGCGCCGGCATCGCCAAGGGCCGCATCTCGACGATGGATGTCCAGGCGGCGGAGGCCGCGCCGGGCGTGCTGGCCATCGTCACCGCGTACAACGCCGGCAAGCTCGGCAAAGGCAGCATGAACACCGCCAGGCTGCTCGGCGGGCCGGAGATCGAGCACTACCACCAGGCGATCGCCGTGGTGGTCGCCGAAAGCTTCGAGCAGGCGCGCGCGGGCGCGGCGCTGATCCGCGTCGAGTACGCGCGCGAGACCGGCGCCTTCAGTCTCGCCAAGGCCAAGGACCAGGCCAAGCCGCCGAAGGAGGCCAACGACACGCCGCCCTCGACGAAGGTCGGCGACTTCGACACCGCCTTCGCGCAGGCGGCGGTGAAGATCGATCAGACCTACACGACGCCGGACCAGTCGCACGCGATGATGGAGCCGCATGCGACGCTGGCCGTCTGGGAGGGCGACAAGCTCACGGTCTGGACGGCCAACCAGATGATCGACTGGGGCCGGGGCGATCTGGCCAAGACGCTGGGGCTGCCGCGCGACAAGGTGCGATTGATCTCGCCTTTCATCGGCGGCGGTTTCGGCGGCAAGTTGTTCCTGCGCGCGGACGTGCTGATGGCCGCGCTGGGCGCGAAGGCCAGCGGCCGGCCGGTGAAGGTGGCGCTGCAGCGGCCCTTGATGATGAACAACACGACGCATCGGCCCGCGACCATCCAGCGCCTGCGGATCGCCGCGGGGCGGGACGGGAAGATCACGGCGATCGGGCACGAGAGCTGGTCCGGCGACCTGCCCGGCGGCGGGCCGGAGACCGCCGTCGCGCAGACGCGGCTGCTCTATGCGGGCGCGAACCGGATGACCGCGATGAAGCTCGCCGAGCTGAACCTGCCCGAAGGCAACGCGATGCGCGCCCCGGGCGAGGCGCCGGGGCTGATGGCGCTGGAGATCGCGATGGACGAGCTCGCCGAGAAGCTCGGCATGGACCCGATCCAGTTCCGCGTCATCAACGACACGCAGGTCGATCCGGAGAAGCCGGAACGGCCGTTCTCGCAGCGCCGCCTGACCGAGTGCCTGCGCACGGGCGCGGAGCGCTTCGGCTGGAGCCGACGCGCCGCGCCGGGACAGCGGCGTGAAGGTCCCGGTGGGCGCTGGCTGATCGGCCTCGGCGTGGCGGCGGCGTTCCGCAACAACATCGTGATGAAGTCGGCTGCGCGGGTGCGGCTGGACCGCCGCGGCATCGTCACCGTCGAGACCGACATGACCGACATCGGCACCGGCACCTACACCGTGCTGGCGCAGACGGCGGCGGAGATGATGGGGGTCGGGCTCGACCAGGTGGTGGTGCGGCTGGGCGATTCGGCGCTGCCGGTGTCGGCGGGCTCGGGCGGGCAATGGGGCGCCAACAGTTCGGCGTCGGGCGTGTACGCGGCCTGCGTCGCGTTGCGCGAGCTGGTCGCGAAAAAGGCCGGCGTCGATGCGAAGGACGCCGTCTTCGCCGACGGCCAGGTGCGTGGCGGCGGACGCAGCGTGTCGCTGGGCGAAGTCGCCGGCAACGAGGGCCTCGCCGCCGAGGACAAGATCGAGTTCGGCGACCTCGACAAGAAGTACCAGCAGTCGACCTTCGGCGGCCACTTCGTCGAGGTCGCGGTCGATGCCTTCACCGGCGAGGTCCGCGTGCGGCGCATGCTGGCCGTTTGCGCGGCGGGACGCATCCTCAACCCCAAGTCGGCCCGCAGCCAGGTCATCGGCGCGATGACCATGGGCGTCGGCGCGGCCTTGATGGAGGCGCTGCATGTCGACGAGCGGCGCGGTTTCTTCGTCAACCACGACCTCGCGGGTTACGAGGTGCCGGCGCACGCCGACATCCCGCACCAGGAGGTCGTGTTCCTCGACGAGACCGATCCGCTGTCGTCGCCGATGAAGGCCAAGGGCGTCGGGGAGCTGGGCATCTGCGGCGTCGCCGCCGCGGTGGCGAATGCGATCTACAACGCGACCGGCGTGCGCGTGCGGGACTATCCGGTCACGCTCGACAAGCTGCTCAAGGACTTGCCGAAGGTGGCTTGACGTAGGAGATCCCTGTGGCTTGGCGCAGTTGCTCAAGCCCCAGGGCCTCGAACATTTCCCGCGTCAGATTGGGCATTCGTTTCGCGTTGAGCGTGAGCCAGGAAGTGTCTTGGCGGTGCTCGATATCACGGTGAATCGGTCGGCCCATCGTATCCACGCCTTCATAGCCATTGAGCAATCCGATCAGGACCGTACGCTTCTCCTTGGGCAGGGCCCCACACAAGTGCAATACGCGCCTGCCGCCAGCGCTGTGGTGATCAACATCGCTGTCGATCATGCTCGCCCGAAACAGCATCGGCAGCGCCCGTTCCAACAGCATGGGGCTTTCGAGGAATTCTGAATACAGCGCCTCGGCAGAGGCCGTGCGTGCCGCCAGGGAACCGTTGCACTCGCTTCCGGGATCGTCGGCATTGAGCCCTTGAAGAAGCCGACAGCCCCAGTCGTCGATGCGACGGCGGACCAGTTCGAAAGTCGGCATGGCACCGCCGGGAGACGCCATCGCCGCTGGCACCAAAGTCGAGCTGTAGACGTCGTTGTGCGTCGGCGGATCTCGAAGATCGAGCGCGACGGCAGGGAGCAGGAAGGCCTTGCAGAGCGCCTTGCCGGCGATGCCGTCCGCAGGCAGCGCCGAACGCTCGTCCACCAGATCGATGGCGTCGCGTGTCTTGGGGCAAAGCGGGGCCGAAGCCGCCGGAGACGGCCGATCACGATCCAGTTCCTCGTCGGAATCGTCGTAGTAAACGACCTCGACGTCGAATTGGATCTCGCCTGATTGCCAGTACATGGATGTCGTCCTTCTTGCGTTGCAGAAGGGGGCATCAGTGCCGCAGTTCACCGGTCGGTTCGCCGATGCCATCCAGCGGACACGCCCCCAGGGGTCTACATGAACGGCGTGCGCGGAAATCCGCCTCCTGCACCGAACAGATTCCCCAGGTTCTGGCAGAGGCGGTCTCCCAGGCGCATCTGCATGCCCCATCCGAGCGGTCCGACGATGTCCCGCGCCGCCTGCTGCAACCGCGCCGGCCACCCCGGTCCGGCGGGTGATTCCACCGGTGCCTGTTCGGCAATCCAGGCCGGCATGGGGCGCGGCGGCATCCGCCCTTGAATGAAGTGCTGCGCCAGCTCTGCGTAATCGGGGACCTGCGCGCGCAGCTGTGCTTCCAACTGCTCCAGCCGGTGCTGCCTCGGGGACTTCATTGGCCGATACTCCGGCAACGGCTGGCCTGGCTCCGGGCAGATCCCCAGGCCCTCCAGCATGACGCGCGTCGCGTGCGTCAGCCTGTAGGGCTGCGCCTCCATGCGATAGACCTCCGAGGCGCCGAGCAGCCGGCTCAGACGCTGCTTCACCTCCGGGGCCAGCGACGCAGCGGCCTTGCAGGCCGCGACGGTGGGTCGGTCCTTCACGTCATCGCGGCTCTCGTGACTGACCCCGTACCCGTCCAGGACCAGCGCGGCGATCCAGTCCGCGCGGCAGCCGGGCTCCAGCCCCGCCAGATCGGCCGCGGCCTGACCGCCGCGCTGCCTGTCCATCAACGCGGCCTTCAACAGCCCGCCGAGCGCGCAGGATTTCAGCAGGCGTGTCGACTCGGGCTTGGCCCCGTCGTCGTTGAACAGCGCCTTCAGGTCGTCCGAATGGGCTTGCCATGTCGAACGCCTGGGAGACGCATCGGCGCCCTCGATGTCGGCGCGCTGGGTCGACGTACTGGAGGAGGAAGGGACGATGTCTGCGGCACCTGGCGCCGCGCCGCTGGGCGTGATTCCGAACATTCGGTTGACTCCGTGGAAGATGGCGCTTCAGTCGTCCCCGAGATCCACCGGTTCATGCAGGCGAACACGCTCGACAAGCGACTGAAGGACTTGCCCAAGGTGGCGTGAACGTCGTTGCCTATCGCGACGCAAGCACTTTCAGTTCAAGCGCGTCGTACATCTGATGGGTCAGGCCTTGCATGCGACCGGCATTGAGGCGTCGCCACGAGACGACGGCATCCGCCAGTGCGCGCGGCAGGAAACCGTCGTTCCGACGTCCTTCATAGTGGTCCAGGGCGGCAGCGATCGACGGAAGATCATCGTCCTTCAACGCCTTGCACAGCGTGAGCAGTCGCTGTCCGCCCGGCGATTCATGGTCGATGCCAAACGCCAGCATGCTGCCGAAGAACGCCATCGGCAGGGCCTCCTTGAGCAACACCGGCGAATCGGACAGCCTTTGCTGAAGCGTCCGCGCGCGCTGTTCCCGGTCCTGCGTCGACCCGGGGAGCTCGGACTGGGACGAATCGGCATCGAGTTCTTCGAGGAGCCGCAATCCCCACGCGGCGGCATGGCCCTGCCGCCGCCTCACGAACTCCCGATGGTCGTCGTCGGATGCCTTCCGCAGCATGTCGGTCGTGTTGCCGTCGGGACCCAGCACCGCCGCTGCCGTGCTGAAACCGGACAGCAGCCGGTCCAGGTCGACGTCCTCGGGCGGCAGCTTCGCGATCGACGCCAAGGTGTCCAATGCCTCCGCGACCTCGCGCGAAGTGGTCATGCCTTCGGCGACCTCGTGGTCAGCGAAAAAGTGGCGAGGGATGATGAGACCCGCCTCTTCGCGGGTGGGCCGGTACTCCTCCAGGTAGCGCCGGTAGGCGTCCTCGTCGGTCACCACCAGTCGTCCGGTGTCGAACTCCCGGTGCCAGCCTTCCCCCACCCAGATGTCATCGCCTACCGCTACTTCCCACATGAAACGCTCCGGAATCAAGTTGCAAGGGCGCTTCAGTCGCGCCTGACTGATCGCAGTTCCGGGGTTCGAGCGTCGATTCAATCAGCCCTGCAGGCGCACGGTTCGCACGGTTCGCGCACAGGCAGCGCGTCAGACGGCTTCGCGCGTCGGATTCATGGCCTCGGCAAGCACGGCCGCCAGCACGTCCACGTCATAGGGCTTGGGCACCAGCGGGACGTTCGGCGCCTCCTCGATGCGCACCGGGTGGCCGCTGGCCAGCACCACCGGCAGCGTCGGCTTGAGGACCTTCAAGGTCCGCACCAGGTCCACGCCGCTGCGCGCGCCCGGCATCACGATGTCGGTCAGCACCACGTCCGCGGCGAGCCCCCCGCGCAACTGGTCCAGCGCGTGATCGGCGGTCGGCGCCGTCTTCACGGTGAAGCCGCGTTCCTCCAGCGCCTGCGCGGTCAGCTCGCGCACCGACGGCTCGTCCTCCACCAGCAGCACCGTCCCGGCGAAGCGCCGCTCCGTGCCGGGCGAGGCCGCGCGCACGACCTGACCCTCCTCCGCCTCCGTCCTGCCGTGCGAACGCGGCAGCCACAGCGTGACCTCCGTGCCCAGGCCGATCTTGCTGACGATGCCGGCCGTGCCGCCCGCCGAGTGCGCCAGCGCATAGACCTGCGCCAGCCCCAGGCCCGTGCCCTGCCCCACCGCCTTGGTGGTGAAGAAGGGTTCGAACGCGCGCTCCATCTGCTCCTGCGTCATGCCGTCGCCGGTGTCGCGCACCGCGATCGCGACGTAGTCCCCGGGCCGCAACTCGGGCGCGAGTCCCACCGGATCGCCCTCCGCCAGCACGCGCTTGCGCGCCGAGACGGTGAGGCGTCCCCGCCCGTGCATCGCGTCGCGCGCGTTCAGCGCGAGGTTCAGCACCGCCAGCTCCAGCTGGACCGGGTCCGTGCGCACGGGCCACAGGTCCTCGTCGATGTGCAGCTCGACCTCGACGGCGCTGCCCACCGCGCCGCCGGCCAGCGCCATCAGCTCGGGCAACTGGCGGCGCAGGTCGATGACCGTCTCATGCCCCACCTGCGGACGTCCGAAGGCCAGCAGCTGCCGCGTCAGTTGCGCCGCCCGGCCGGTCGCGCGCTGGCAGGCGTCCAGCGCCGTGTCGGCGCGCGGGTCCGTGCTGAGCCGGCGCGCCAGCTGCAGCCCCGTCGTCATGGTCTGCAGCAGGTTGTTGAAGTCGTGCGCGATGCCGCCGGTCAGCCGGCCCAATGCCTCCAGCTTCTGGCTGCGCAGCGCCGCCTGCTGCGCACGGCGCGTCTGCTCGACCGCGGCGTCAATCTCCTCGCGCAGGCGCTGCTCGTTGCCTGCGCGTTCGCGGCTGGCCGTGGCCAGCGCGTGCTGGACGACGTCGATCTCGTCGATGCCGCCGGCGACCTCGGCGATCGTCGCACCGCCGCCCATGCGGATGGCGTCCTTGCGCAGGCGCCGCAGCGGATCGGCGATCTCGCGGCTCACGCGCCGCGCCAGCACCAGCGCCAGCACGATGAAGGCCAGCGACAGCGACAGCATCATCGCGAACGCGGTCCAGGCACCCTTGGCGAGTTCCGCCTGGCTCAGGCCGATCAGCACCACCCAGCCCGAGTCGGGCGCGCGGCTGAAGACGGTGAAGACCGGCTCGCCGTCGAGCGTGCGCGCGTCGACGACGCCCTGGTCCCCGCGGCTCAACGCGGCGAGCATGTTCGGACTGGCCCGCTGGCCGACGCGTTTCTCCGGATCGCGGGTACGCGCGATGACGACGCCGTTGCGGTCCAGCACGACCCCCAGCCAGCCTTCGGGCAGCGGCTGCTGGCGGAAGATCTGCTGCATCTCGCTGACGGGGCTGCCGTAGCCCAGGTACATCGGCTGGCCCAGCACCGTCACCGGCACGCGCACGGCGAAGCTGGGCTTGCGGTCCACCGGGCCGACGTAGAGATTGGAGACGAGCAGCCGGCGCGTGGTGTCGATGCCGTCCTTGAAGCCGTTCGCCGCAGGCAAGGGCTGACCCCAGGCGATGCGGGTGTTGATCAGCTGACGGCCCTCGGCCGTCGTCAGCACGATGGTGTTGGGCGAACCGGCGACCAGCCGGGCGGCTTCGCCATGGAATTGTTCGAGCCGGCCCTCCGCCAGGCTGGGCGAGACGCTCAGCGCCTGCAGCAGCGCGGTGCGCACGGCCATCTCGCGGTCGGCGACCAGGCTCAGCGCCTCGGCGGTCTCGGTGGCGGCGGCCACGGCCGCGCGACGTTCGGTATGGAAGACCGCCATGCCGGCGATCACCGACAGCAGCAGCGTGGGCAGCACGATCAGCCACACCATGGCGCGCAGCCTGCGGCTGACGGACCCGGCGCGCGATGCGGAGAGAGACGGGGTCCGGAGGGGCATGGTGGTCGGATTCTAGAGGGCGCGGTCCGCCGCCGTCCGCCGGCCCGGTGCGCCGCTTGCCCGCACGCCGCAGGGAGCACGCACGATGAAACTGCTGGTGATCGAAGACGAAGAGAAGCTGGGCGACTACCTGCGCGGCGGCCTGACGCAGGAGGGATTCGTCGTCGACCTGGTGCGCGACGGCGTCGACGGCCTGCATCAGGCCAGCGAGGGACAGTACGACCTGGTGCTGCTGGACGGCGTGCTGCCGGGCATCGACGGACTGGCCGTGCTGGCGGCGCTGCGCCAGCAGGACCACACGCGTGCGTTGCCGGTGCTGATGATGACGGCGCGCGCCGAGGTCGAGGACCGCGTCCGCGGCCTGCAGGCCGGCGCCGACGACTACCTGTGCAAGCCCTTCGCGTTCTCCGAGCTGGTGGCCCGGATCCAGGCGCTGCTGCGCCGCGCGGCCGGCGCCGCGCCGGCCGAGGCCACCGTGCTCAAGCTCGCCGACCTGGAGGTCGACCTGCTGCGCCGCAAGGTCCACCGCGCGGGACAGCGGCTGGACCTTACGCCCAAGGAATTCAGCCTGCTGACGCTGCTGCTGCGGCGCCAGGGTCAGGTCATGTCCCGGACCGAGCTCGCCGAGCAGGTCTGGGACATGAACTTCGACAGCGAGACCAATGTCGTCGAAGTCGCCGTGCGACGGCTGCGCGGCAAGCTCGACAAGCCCTTCGACGTCGAGCTGCTGCACACCGTGCGCGGCATGGGTTACGTGCTGGAGAGACGCGACGGGTGAGCGGCGACCGCGCTCCTGCGGCGCCAGAGCGCCAGCAGGCCGACGCCCGCCATCAGCATCGCCCAGGTGGACGGTTCCGGCACCGGCGCGGCGAGCTGCTCGAAGGCCAGCTGCTGCATCACCCGCACCTGCGCCTCGGAGATGCCCAGCTGCGCCGCCGAGGTCTCGCCCGCGCCCAGGCTGCGCGGATCCAGGCCGGTGATCTTGCCGAAGATCGTCAGCGCCTCCAGGTAGCTGCCGTACATGCTGGCGTGGTAGTTGTCGCCGGCCCACAGCTTGACCTTGCCGGCGTCGATACCGTCGTAAGGGTTGGTGTCCGCGAAGCCCTGGGACATCGCGCGGTTCCAGGCCAGACCGACCGGGATCACGCCGTCGATCTTGTCGGACGCCTGGTCCGCCTGCAGGTAGCCGGTGTAGACGTCCTCGGCCATCTTGTAGATCGACTGGCCGTACCAGGCGCCGCTGGGCGGATAGGTCTGGTCCGCGCGCGACCAGGTCGCCATCAGGTTGATCTTCACGTCCGCGTTCTGCGCGTGCAGCGCGTCGGCCAGCAGGCCCGAGTACTGGATCAGCTTGGCCGGATTGCCGGGCTGGGACGCGTCCAGCGTGCTGTAGCTCTGCAGCACGACCCGGTCCCACGGCTTGTTGATCAGGTCCATCTTGGTGTTGTAGTGCAGGTCCAGGCCGCTGCCGCCGACCGTCTCCAGGCTGACGTCGTAGCTGAGCCCGGCCTGCGCGGTGAAGGCCTTGAACAGCGCCGGGATGCCGCCGATGCCGGTGCCGTTGAGGTCGGTCACGGAGCCGGGGTTGAACTGCATCACCGACGAGCCCTGCGCGTAGGTGAAGCTGTTGCCGACGAACAGGATGCTCTCGGCCTGCGCCGCGCCGATCGACAGCGCGAGGACCATGCCCGCCAGCGGGCGGAGCCTGCGCAGAGTCCCTGGGAACCGGGTGGTGGATCGATTCATTTGTCTTCCTCGGTTGGAGTCGTGGATGCGCGCGGGTCCGATGCCCGTGCGCTTCCCCGTTATAGGGACCGGGACACCGTCCGACAGGCCCGCGACGGCGGCCCCCCTAGAACGCTGTGCGGCCAGCATCGACAACCCGGTGCGCTGGCGCACCCAGGCGGGGACAGTGCCGAGACATCGGGACATTCCCGCAACCCTTGCGGGAACGCGTACGCAATGGCACCAAAGACACGCTCCGATACCTCGACAGGCACGGTGATTGCCATAGTGGTCCGCTGGAACGGATGTGCAGTTCCCGGAGCCTATCGATGTCCCTGTCCCTTGCCGCAAACCCTGCCGCCACGCAAGCTCGCGCGAACCTGCTGCTCGTGCAGCTGCCCGCCGAGGACCAGGCGCGCTGGTCCGCGCAGCTCGAGACTGTCGAGCTGCTGAAGGGCCGCGTGCTCTTCGAGGCCGGCACGCCCGCCACCCACGTGTATTTCCCGATCACCGCGATCGTCTCGCTGATCCACACGACCCATTCGGGCGACGCGACGCAGGTCGCGATGATCGGCTCCGAAGGCGCCGCGGGTCTGGCCGCGGCGATGGGCGGCGAGTCCCCCGCCTGCCGCGCGGTGGTCCAGCGGGCCGGCCTGGC
This sequence comes from Mitsuaria sp. MSU3D, assembly GCF_056867975.1. Taxonomy (NCBI): domain Bacteria; kingdom Pseudomonadati; phylum Pseudomonadota; class Betaproteobacteria; order Burkholderiales; family Sphaerotilaceae; genus Roseateles; species Mitsuaria sp. MSU3D. The sequence continues at coordinate 1,910,174 of NZ_CP200314.1, forward strand.
CTTCCGCATGCGGGTGCCGCTGGTCCGGGAGGAGCTGCTGCGCGCCGGCGCGTCCATGCCGCTGATGCTGCGTTATGTGCAATCGCTGATCGCGCAGATCGCGCACACAGCGGTCTGCAACCGGCACCACTCGCTGGAACGGCAACTGTGCCGCTGGCTGCTGCTGTGCCTGGATCGTCAGCATGGGCATTGCGAGCTGTCGGTGACGCAGGAGTCGATCTCCAGCCTGCTGGGCGTGCGCCGGGAAGGCGTCACCGAGAGCGCCCAGCGCCTCCAGGCCGCCGGCCTGATCCGTTATTCCCGCGGACATATCGCGGTACTGGACCGGCCGGGGCTGGAAGCCCGGGCCTGCGAGTGCTACGCCCTGCTCAAGCAGGACTTCCAGCGTCTGCTGCCTCAGGACCTGGACGACGAGAACGCGGCCACCTCTGCCACCTTCGCATCCGTCGCCGTGCAGGCCTGAGGGCGCTGCATCGCTGATTCGAGCATCGCAGCGGGCGTCCCGTCGTGAACGGGCGCCCGTGGAGCGCCTGCTGGGCGCTCCGTGAGGCACGGCGAGAAGCCGGCTTGCGCCGACATCCCTGTCCGACCTGACGTTCCGGCTCGTCCGGGCACCCGCATGCCCTCGCGTTCCGGAACCGCGACCGGTCCCGAAGGACCGGCCGTCCGATCACTTCTCCGAACGGCGGCGACGCGCGATGAAGCCGACCGCGCCGAGGCCGGCCAGCAGCATCGCGTAGGTCGACGGTTCCGGCACGGCCGCGAAGTTGATCGATCCGCCGCCCTGACGGATGCGGAAGCCGCCCGCGAAGGGCTCGACCTGCGACGTCGTGTTGGAGAACGAGGTCAGCGCGATCGTGTAGGCCGGGGACGAGCTCTGGAAGCCCGGTACCAGCCAGTCGATCGTCAGCTTGGCGTTGGCCGACGGATTGAAGGTACCGTCGCCCAGCGGCGTGGTGGCCACCGTGCCCAGCACCAGGGAACCGGTGGCCAGGGCCACTTCGCCGGTCGCGGTTTCGGTCGGCGTGTTGCCGGCGAAGCCGAACGACGAGGTGCCGTTGTAGCCGTACAGCGTGTACGTCAGCGAATTCAGCGCGCCCAGGGTCGGGGTGGTGCCCGGGTTGCCTGGCGTCGTCAGCGTGCCGGTACCGCTGAACTGGATGTAGAAGCCATAGTCCGAATTCAGACCGTTGGACGGCAGCGTCAGGCCGCCCAGCTGGGCCGCGCTGATCGACAGGTAGCCCGCTTCGGTGAACGAGTTGCCGGCCCCGAAGGTGATGGTCGAATAGTTCGACACCAGCAGGTTGTCGGCCGTGAAGGCCGATCCGTTCAATCCGGCGGTACCCGGGTCCCAGGTGAATTGCGGTAGCGCGGATGCGCTGGCGCTGACGGCGGCCAAGGCGAGAGCCAGCAGGGTACGCTGGAACGCGATGGGCTTCCGGGCGAGCAAAGGCAGGGTCATGGTGGTTGCTCCGAAAGGGAAATCCGCGAATTGCGGACACCGCAGTTCACCACCCGCCACAGAGGGAGTCTGTTCGTCCACCCACATAAAAACTGGCCCTCTTCCGCATGTACCCGGAAGGTGCTACGAACAGCCCCGGTCGTGCCTGAAAACACCCCGCATCCAGGGGGTGCTGCGGTGCAGCAAAAACACGACATCCTCGATGGCATCTGGGGAAAAAGGGCTTCGATGCGCGCGCATCCGCGTGGTCGGAGAGGCCCGCGGAGCGCCTCGACGCGGCACGAAGCGCGCGGACGCGAATTACTGCGCTCGCGCGGCGCTTTTCGGGGGGCTTGCGGCACGGGGCCGACGGGACAATCCGGCATCGCCTCCCGACGACTTCCACGAGCCCCGCACCATGTCCCACCCCGACCGCCCGTCCAGCCGCACCGCCGCCTCCGCTGCCCTCTCCTCGACCGCCGTCTCGGGCGTGGCGGGGCTGATGCTCGGGCAGATCGTCCTGGCGCTGGCGCTGCATCACGGCCGCTCCGTCGAGGGCCTGGGCTACGCGCTCGTGTTCCTGCTGGCCGGCGGCGCGTCCGTGGCCTGCTTCCTCGCGCATCGCCATCAGCAACGTCGCCCCAGGAGCGAACCCGCGCCGCTGCGTCTGTGGGTCGGCGCGCTCGCGCTGGGCGTGTTCGCGTCCATGGTCGTCGCAGGCTCGTTCTGAGCCCGTGCAGCGACGCCTCCCGGCGTCGCTGAGCTCACCCGTCGACGGTGCCTCGAGCCTGCGCTGCCTCTCGTCGACGGCACCGTCGATGTCACTCATCGACATCACTCGTCGACGTCTTCCTCTTCATCCGCATGCTCCGGATCGGGACCGGCCGACGGATCGTCGCCGCTGGCCAGGTCCTCCACATCGATGCTCGCGTCGATGTCGTCCGGCGTCGGCGAGCGGCTGACGCGGTCGGGCAGGATGTCGGCGGCTTCGTGATCCCTGCCCGGCGTCGCCGACGCGCGCTCCCCGGTGCCGAAGCGATCGGTGTCGCTGGAGGGATTCGACGGCGTCGCGCCCAGCTCGTCCGGATCGTCCGCGCCGGTGCTCATCTGACGCTCGCCCGAGACGTCGCTGCCGCTGTCGGAACTGTCGCTCGGACCGAGCGAGTCCGTGCCCCGCCCCTTCGCCTGCGCGGGCGCCTGCGTTCCGCCGAGGATGCTGCTGGTGGCCATGGTGCTTCTCCTGTGAGACCCGAACGGGTCGATGCAGGAGTTCGGCAAGCCCCGAGCCCGACGTTCAGCCCGACCGCTTCTGGTAGATGCGTTCCTTGGCCGCGATCTCGACGAACTCGCCGGCGTGCGTGGAAAAGCGCAGCGTCTCGCGCGCGCCCAGGCCGAGGAAGCCGTTGCGGCACAGGGCCTCGGTGAACAGGCCCAGCGCGCGGTCCTGCAACGCACGGTTGAAGTAGATCAGCACGTTGCGGCAGGACACCAGCTGCACCTCGGCGAACACGCTGTCCGTGGACAGGCTGTGGTCGCTGAAGACGATGCGCTCCTTCAGCGACTTGTCCATCAGCACATGGTCGTAGGCGGCGGTGTAGTACTCCGACAGCGAGCCCCGCCCGCCCGACGCCCGGTGGTTCTCGGAGTACAGGGGCACCTGGTCCACGCGGTAGACCCCCGCCTGCGCCTGCGCGAGCGCTTCCTGGCTGATGTCGGTCGCGTAGATCAGCGTGCGGTCCAGCAGGCCTTCCTCCTTCATGAGGATGGCCATCGAGTACGCCTCCTCGCCGCCGCTGCAGCCCGCCACCCAGATCCGCAGCGACGGGAAGGTCCGCAGCACCGGCACGACCTGCTCGCGCAGCGCGCGGAAGTATTCGGGGTCGCGGAACATCTCGCTGACCTGCACGGTGAGATCGCCCAGCACGGAGCGGAAGACTTCGGGCTCATGCAGCACGCGGCCCTGCAGCTGCGAGAGATTCGCGCAGCCGAAACGCTGCTGCGCGGCCTTCAGCCGGCGCCGCAGCGAACTGCCCGCGTAGTCGCGGAAGTCGTAGTGGTAGCGCTCGTAGATCGCTTCCAGGATCAGCCGGACCTCGAGGTCCGACTCATGCGGGCCGTGCGTCATCGTCCGCCGCTCCTCAGCGCGGCATCCACACCCGCACCAGCGAGAGCAGCTTCTCGATGTCCAGCGGCTTGGCGATGTAGTCGTTGGCGCCCGCGGCCATGCACTTCTCCTGGTCGTCCTTCATCGCCTTGGCGGTGAGCGCGATGATGGGCAGCCGGCGCAGGTCGGCGCGCGCGCGGATCTCGCGCATCGCGGTGTAGCCGTCCATCTCCGGCATCATGATGTCCATCAGCACCAGGTCCACCGGCGGCATCGCGCCCGGTCCCTGCAGCGGCGCGGAGAGCCGCTCCAGCGCCTCGCGCCCGTTGCGCGCGATGTCCACCTTCACGCCCTTGGGCTCCAGCACCGCCGACAGCGCGAAGATGTTGCGCACGTCGTCCTCGACGACCAGCACGCGCCGTCCCTCGAGCATGTTGTCGCGCGCCCGGACCTCCTTGAGCATGCGCTGGCGCTCGGGCGGCAGCTGCGCTTCGACCTGGTGGAGGAACAGCGTGACCTCGTCGAGCAGCCGCTCGGGCGAGCGCGCGCCCTTGATGATGATCGAGCGCGAGTAGCGCCGCAGCTGCTGCTCCTGCTGCGGCGTCAGCGTGTGGCCGGTGTAGACGATCACCGGCGGGAAGGACACGTCGTCCTGCGCCGCCATCTGGTCGAGCAGGTCGTAGCCGCTCATGTCGGGCAGGTTCAGGTCCATCACCATGCAGTCGAAGGTCGAGCGGCGCAGCGCCTCGAGCGCCTCCGCGGCGGTGGCGACGCCCTCGATGCGGACCTCGTCGGCGGCCAGCAGGTGGCGGATGCTGTCGAGCTGGCGCGCGTCGTCCTCGACCACCAGCACCGTGCGCAGGCGCTGCGAGAACTTGGCTTCGAGCTTGTGCAGCGCGACCTCGAGTTCCTCGCGCTTGACCGGCTTGAAGGCGTAGCCGATCGCGCCGCGCTCCATCGCCTCGTGCGTGTAGTCGGCCACCGAGATCACGTGCACGGGGATGTGACGCGTCAGGGGCTCGCGCTTGAGCTGGTCCAGCACGCCCAGGCCGGAGTGGTCGGGCAGGTTCATGTCGAGCAGGATCGCGCTGGGCGCGTAGCGCTGCGCGATCGACAGGCCGTTCTCGGCCGTGTGCGCCATCAGGCAGACGAAGCCCATCTCGCGGATCAGGTCGCGCAGGATCAGGGCGAAGCGCTGGTCGTCCTCGATGATGAGGATCGCGCGGTCGCCCGGCACCCAGGACAGGCGGTCGTCGTCGAGTTGCGGCAGCCGCGGTTCCGGCGCGGCCGGCGCGGGCTCGCGCAGCAGGGACTCGGTCGTGGCCGTCGCCTCCTCCGCCGCGCTCCGGGCCGGTTGCATCGCGGGCAGCACCGCATCGAAGGCGGGCACCGCCGGCGGCGCCCTCAACGGCCCATGCTGCGGCGCCTGCGCCGGCGACAACGGACGCGGACGCTCGTCATCGACCGGCGCCTCGTGCGCCAGCGGCAGCACCAGGCTGAAGACCGAGCCCTGCCCCGGCGTGCTCTGCAGGTGGATGTCGCCGCCCAGCAGCCGCGCCAGATCGCGCGAGATCGACAGGCCCAGCCCCGTGCCGCCGTACTTGCGGTGGGTGCTGCCGTCGGCCTGACGGAAGGCGTCAAAGATCAGCGCCTGCTGGTGCTGGGGGATGCCGATGCCGGTGTCCTTCACCGTGAAGGCCAGCCGGCCGTCGGTGGTGGCGCCGACCTCCATGCGCACCGAGCCGCGCTCGGTGAACTTCAGCGCGTTGGACAGCAGGTTCTTGAGCACCTGGCCGATCCGCGCCTCGTCGGTCTCGATCCATTCCGGCGCGCCCGGCGCGAGCTGCAGGCCGAAGGCCAGGTTGCGCTGCGCCGCGACCGGCGCGAAGACCTGCGTCAGCTGCTGCAGCAGGCGCGGCACCGAGACGCGCTCGATCTGCATGTCGACCTTGCCGGCCTCGATCTTGGACAGGTCCAGGATGTCGTTGATCAGCATCAGCAGGTCGTTGCCGGCGGAGCTGATGGTCTGCGCGAAGCGGACCTGCTCGTCGCTCAGGTTGCCTTCCTTGTTGTCGGACAGCAGCTTGGCCAGGATCAGCGTCGAGTTCAGCGGCGTGCGCAGCTCGTGGCTCATGTTGGCCAGGAACTCGCTCTTGTACTGGTTGGAGCGCTCCAGCGCCTCGGCGCGCTCCGTCAGCAGGGCCTGCGCCTGCGTCAGCTCGGACCGCTGCAGCTCCAGCTGCCGCGCCTGTTCCTCGAGCTGGGTGTTGCTCTCCTCGAGGTCGGTCTGCTGCTTCTCGAGCCGCAGTTGCGAGTCGCGCAGCGCGTTGCCCTGTTCCTCGAGTTCTTCGTTGCTGGCGCGCAGCTCTTCCTGCTGCATCTGCAGTTCCTCGGCCTGGCGGCGGCTCTCTTCGAGCAGGGCCTCCAGCCGGCTGCGGTCCTTGGCGGCGCGCAGCGCCATCGCGATCGGCTCGGCGACGCGCGCCAGCAGTTCGCGTTCGGCCTCGCCGACGTGATGGAGGAAGCCCAGCTCGATCACGCACTGCACGCGCTTGTCCAGGCCGGCCGGCGCGATCAGCAGCTCGGTCGCATCCGCGCGGCCCAGCGACGACGTGACCGGCAGATAGTCCGCCGGCAACTGGGTCACATGCACCGGTCGGCGGTCGCGCGCCGCCTGGCCCAGCAGCGTGTCGCCGCCGCGCACGACCGGCGGCGCCGCGTCCGTGCCCGTCGCCACCGGCAGCGCATAACCGCCGACGCGCAGGAAGCTGCCGTCCTCGTGCGCCACGTAGAACGCCCCGACGCGCGCATCGGTCCAGCGTGCGAGGAAGCTGGTGGCGATGTCGGCGAGCCGCTCGACGTGCGGATCGCCCTGCAGTTCGACGCCCAGTCCGGCCTGGCCGGCCTTCAGCCACGCCTCGGTCTTGGCGGCCCGGTAGCCCTGCGAACTCAGCACCGCCGCGACGGCCGTGAGCAACAGCAGCAAGGCCGAGCCGCCCCACATCACGCCGACCGTCTGCTGCACCGCGCCGTCCCACAGCGCGCGGCGTTCGGCGGCGCGGTCGCGTTCCTCGCGTTCCATCTCGCCGAGCAGCGTGCGGATGCGCTCCATCAGGATGCGGCCCCGGTCGCCCTTCACGGTCGCCACGGCGGCCACGTTGTCGCCATTGCGGCGGGCCGCGATGGTCTCTTCCATCTCGGCCAGCTTGGCCTTGAAGAGCTGCTCCGCCGCCTCCAGCCGCGCGAGCTGCGGGCGGTAGTTCTGGAAGCTCGCCCGCAGCCGCTCCGCGGCGGCGGGAATCGTCACCTGCGCCGTGTTGAAGGGCACCAGGTAAGTGTCGATGCCGGTGAGCAGGTAGCCGCGCTGACCGGTCTCGGCATCCTTCATCGCCGAGCCCAGCGTCTGGATCTGCTCTTGCACGACCAGCGTGCGCGCCATCGCGTCGGCCGAGTCGGACTGCGCCTGCTGCGAGCGCCACGAGAACCAGGCGGTGATCAGGATGGTGACCACCGCCACCGCGAAGCCGAGCATCGTCGGCAGCGGCAGCCAATCGTGGCGGCGCACGCCGTGGGCCAGGTGGAGGTCGTTGCCCGAGTAGGCTTTGGAGGCGGCGGTGGACGTCGTGATAGTCATGGAAGCGAAAACGGGGCGGCCGGGGTGGCGCCGCATGCTAGCGCGCGCCACCCCGGCCGGCCCCAGGAGTCCTCACTGGGTCGATCGATCGATGACCGTGTCCCGCCTACTCGCGCGGCTCGCCGCGCGCGTTGACGGTCACGGTCGCTCCCGGCGGTCGCCGGGTCTGCATGTAATGGTCCTGTCCCTTGAAGCGATAGGTCACGTCCCAGTACTGGGGGTTGCCGCTGCTGGGCGAGGCCCCGCAGCGCTGCACGTTGCGCACGTCCTTGTCGCGGTTGACGTTGCTGCCGACCACCGCGCCGCCGACGGCGCCGGCCGCGGTCGTCACGGCCTGTCCCGAGCCGCCGCCGAACTGGTGGCCCAGGATGCCGCCGAGCACGCCGCCGATCACCGCGCCGCCGACGTTGGGCCGGTCGCGCACTTCCTTCTGCTCGATCCAGCAGCGCTGCTGCTCGTCGCCCATCACGGCGCGCACCGAGACGACCTGCGCCTGGTACAGGCCTTCATCGCCGCGGCGGAGGTAGGTCGGTTGCGGATCGGGGCCGTAGCGGTCGCGGCTGACGTCCTCGCCGACGCGGCGCGCCGAGCTGATCCGGTTGTCCAAGCCCATCGAGCGCAGCGACGGATAACTGCCCGGCTGCAGCACGCGGCAGCGGCCGGTGTAGCCCGGGTCCTCGCAGACCTCCCAGCGCTCGCCGCGGACCTCGATGGACGATGCGCGGTCGTCGAAGCCGATGTCCTTGAGGAAGTTGATCTGCGCGTCGGCGCCCGCGTTGCGGCCGCGGAAGTTCTCGTTCTCGTAGAACGTGATGTCGGCCATCGCGTGGCCCGCCAGCGCGCAGGCGGCGGCCGCGACGGCGGCCTTGAGCGCCAGCGTCTTCCTGGAGTTCCCGGGTGTGGAGGAGCGGTTCATGGCAGTCCCCATCGTGGTTGCTGTGATGTCACCACTGTGGGCCGGCGCGAGCGCCGGGTCTGTCGGGCCGCGCTGGGGTCGCGTGTAGGACGCCGCGCCACGCGCGTTTCGGCCTGCATGCCTGCTGCACTGCGGCATCGATGGTCCCGCTCAGCGTTCCGATTGGAGCCGCGGCAGCAGCAGCTCGAACATCGTGCCCTGCCGCGCCCGCGACACGCCGATCAGCGATCCGCCGTGCGCGCGCGCGACGCGCTCGGGTTCCTGCAGGCCGGGGCCGACCTGCGCCGAGGACATGCCCGACACCGGCTCGTTGCCGCCGAAAAGGTGGATGGAGGCCTCCGGCGCGAGCACCGTGTCGAAGCTGATGCGCAGCATCAGCGAGCGCTGCGCGCTGCCGTCGACCTGGATGCGGATCGTGCTGTCGCCGGCGTGCGTCGCCGCCTGCATCAGCAGCTGGTCCAGGGTCTGCGCCATCAGCTCGACGTCGAAGTCGCCGCTCGTGTCCCCGATGCGGTCGAAGGCGGGCGGCGCCCACATCACGGCCTGGTTGCTCTCGATGTCCAGTCGCTGCGCGGCCAGCGTCGCCAGATCGCTGCGCTCGGGCTGGACCTGCAGCAGCTCGCAGGGCCGGCGCGCCAGGCTGCCCAGGTGGTCCACCTGGCGGCCCAGCAGCGTCGCGGCGGCCTTGACCCGCTGGCCGGCCTTCTGCAGCGACGGGGATTCGGTCTGACGGATCAGCAGCTCGGCGTTGAGCATCATGACCGACAGCGGGCTGCGGATGTCGTGGCTCAGCGCGCTCAGCATCAGCGCGTTGACGCGCGCCAGCCGCTCCTGCTCGACGATGCGCTCGGCCAGCAGCTGGCGCTGGCGGTGCAGGTCGGCGAAGACGGCGACCTTGCTGCGCAGCACGTGCGCGTCGACCGGCTTGTAGATGAAGTCCACCGCGCCGGCCTCGTAGCCCTTGAAGCTGCGCTGCGCCTCCTGCGAGCCGGCGGTCAGGAAGATGATCGGCACATGCCGGGTACGCTCCGTGCCCCGCATCAGCTCGGCGAGCGTGAAGCCGTCCATGCCCGGCATCTGGATGTCGAGCAGGGCCAGCATCACATCGTGCGTGAGCAGCAGTTCCAGCGCGGCGGGCCCGGAATCCGCCGTCAACACCCCCAGGCCGGAATCGGCCAGCAAGGCTTTCATCGCGAGCAGGTTTTGCGGCTTGTCGTCCACCACCAGCACGCTCATCTGATCCGCCACGTCGTTCTCCCAATCTTGGTCTTGAATGTCTGACAGCGCCATTGGGCAACCGGCATGCCCACGCCGACTTGGGAGATACCCGCCCCCAATCCTCGCCCGAGGAGGGGCTTGGGCGGATGCCGCCAAGAGTACGATCGCGCCCGCCGCGCGGTCCCCCGCGCCGGCCCCGATTGCCTCCCCCTTCCCGATTCCCGTTCCGCCTTCCCGCATCACATGCGCCCACCCGCGCCCCGAGAGGACCCGATGAAACAGAACAGCGCCGCCGTCGAAGAACTCCTGTCCGTCCACCGCGACCAGGTCCTGGCCGAATGGCAGGCGGAGTTGGCCTCCGGCAGCGGCGGCCGCACGCTGTCCAGCGAAGGTCGCGAGACCGGCGAACTGCTGAACGCCATCCTCGGCGGCGTGCGCGCCAGCGGCGGCACGGAGAACTTCGACGATGCGGCCTGGTCCAACGTGCGCGCCGTGCTGGCCCAGCTGTCGGCCTCGCGCGCCGCGCAGGGCTCCACGGCCGCGGACACCAGCCGCTTCGTGCTCGCGCTGAAGAAGCCGCTCTTCAGCGGCGTGCAGCGCAAGTTTGCCGGCGACGCGGCGGCGCTGGGCGACGCGACCTGGGCGATCTCGACGCTGCTGGACCACATGGCGCAGTACACCGTCACGACCTACCAGCGCAGCCGCGAGGAGATCATCGGCCGCCAGCAGCAGGAGCTGCTGGAGCTGTCGACCCCGGTGGTCAAGCTGTGGGACGGCGTGCTGGCCGTGCCCATGATCGGCACGCTGGACAGCGGCCGCACGCAGCTGGTGATGGAGGCGCTGCTGCAGCGCATCGTCGAGACCGGCTCCGCGCTGGCCATCATCGACATCACCGGCGTGCCGACCGTGGACACGCTGGTCGCGCAGCATCTGCTCAAGACCGTCACCGCGATCCGGCTGATGGGCGCCGACGCGATCATCAGCGGCATCCGGCCGCAGATCGCCCAGACCATCGTGCACCTGGGCATCGACCTCGAAGGCATCACCACCAAGGCGACGCTGGCGGACGCGCTGTCGCTGGCGATGAAGCGCGCCGGGTTCGTGGTCACCAAGGGCAGGCCCGCCGGCGGCACTGGCTTCGTGGGCGCGGCATGACGACACGCATCCCGATCCTGCGCATGGGCAGGACCCTGCTGGTCACCATCCAGGTCGACCTGCAGGACCAGACCGCGCTCGCGCTCCAGGACGACCTCGCCAACAGGATCCAGGACACCGGCGCGACCGGCGTCCTCATCGACATCTCCGCGCTGGAGATCGTGGACTCCTTCATCGGCCGCATGCTGGCCGGCATCTCCAGCATCGCCAAGGTGCTGGGGGCCAATTCGGTCGTCGTCGGCATGCAGCCGGCGGTCGCGATCACGCTGGTGGAGCTGGGCCTGTCGCTGCACGGCGTGCGCACGGCGCTCAACGTCGAACGCGGCATGGCGCTGCTGCGCCAGGCCGACGAGGCCGACGCCGACCTCGAGAGCAACCTGGCGGCCGGCGATGGCGACCCGAGCGACCTCGGCGACGTCGGTGATGCCGGTCACGGCTTCGACCGGGGGCCTGGCCGGTGACGGCGTCCGACACCGCCTCGGGCTCGCTGCCCATCCGCAGCGAACCCGACATCGTCCTGTCGCGCCAGCTGGTGCGCAAGCTCACGCAGGAACTGAAGTTCTCGCTGGTCGACCAGACCAAGATGATCACGGCCGCCAGCGAGCTGTCGCGCAACACGCTGATCTACGGCGGCGGCGGCGCGATGGAATGGGCCTTCGTCCAGTCGGGCGTGCGCACGGGACTGCGACTTGCCTTTGTCGACCAGGGACCGGGCATTCCGGATCTGGAGCTGGCGATGAAGGATGGATGGACCTCGGGCAACGGCATGGGCATGGGCCTGTCCGGCAGCAAGCGGCTGGTGAACGATTTCGAACTGGAGTCCGCACCAGGACGCGGGACGCGCGTGACGATCACGCGCTGGAAGTAGCCATGCGCGCGTATCGACGCTTCCCCATCGACGACGCGAGTCAGGTGGGCGAGGCCCGGCGTGCCGCCCAGGCGCTGGCGTCGGAGTTGGCCTTCGACGAGGAGGCCGCCGGCCGGCTTGCGCTGGCGGTGACCGAGCTCGGCACCAACCTGTTCCGCCATGTCGGACCTGGCCGCCAGGCCGCGCTGCTGATCGGCGTGGACGAGTCCGGCCCCCTTGACGACATCGCCGGCGCCGCCGTGCAGGTGCTGTCGCTGGACCGGGGCAGCGGCATGGACCTGTCTCGCTGCCTGCAGGACGGCTACAGCACCGGCGGCACGTCCGGGACCGGGCTCGGCGCGATCCGGCGCAGCGCCGACCGCTTCGGCGGCTTCTCCGCGCCGCAGCGGGGCACGGTCCTGGCGGCGCGTTTCGGGCCACGCACCGACCGGAGCCGCATCGGCGCGCCGGCCAGCTTCCCCTCCGCCTTTTCACCCGGCTTCCCCGCTGCCGCCGACACCGCCTTCGACGTCGGCGGACTGTCGCTGGCCGCCCCGGGCGAGACCGTCAGCGGCGACGCCTGGGCGCTGCGCCGCGATCGCGACCAGGATCACGACCGCTGGTCGCTCGCCGTGGCCGACGGGCTCGGTCACGGCGTCGACGCGGCGGCGGCGGCGGACAAACTGATGACGCTGCTCGCGCGCGCCGAGCCCGGTCACCTCGTCTCGCCGGCGGCGTTCCTGGAGCGCTCCCACGACAGCCTGCGCAGCACGCGGGGTGCGGCGTCGGCGGCGCTGTCGCTCACGCCGGACGGCCCGCTGCTGTTCGCCGGCGCGGGCAACATCTCGGGCCGCCTGATCTCGGGCGTGTCCGACCGGACGCTGCTGTCCCAACACGGCACGCTGGGATTGCAGATCCGCCGGCTGCAGGATGTCGTCTACGATTGGCCGCCGCATGCGGTGCTGGTGCTGCACTCGGACGGGATCGTCAGCCGCTGGTCGCTGGAGGACACGCCGGGCCTGCTCCAGGCCGACCCGGCGGTGATCGCCGGCTGGATCCTGCGGGACCACCTGCGCGGCAAGGACGATGCGACCGTGGTGGTGGTCCGCCGCCGGGACCCGCGCCACCAACGCGGCGACGATCGGAGCCCCGCGGCGCCGATCGAACGCGCATGAGACGCCCATGAAGGACACGATGCCCACCGACGACCCCGCCGCCCTGATCGACGCGCTGGCCACCTCGCAGGCGCAGGTCGAGGCGCTGCAGGCGGAGCTCGACGAGACCAACCGCGGCGTGCTGGCGCTGTACGCGGAACTCGACACGCAGGCGCAGCAGCTGCGCCAGGCCACCGAGCTCAAGAGCCGCTTCCTGGCCTACATGAGCCACGAGTTCCGCACGCCGATCTCCTCGATCCGCAGCCTGACGCGGCTGCTGCTGGACCGCGTCGACGGCCCGCTGACCGACGAGCAGGAAAAGCAGATCAACTTCATCCGCACCACCTCGGAAGAATTTGCCGACATGGTCAACGACCTGCTCGACCTGGCCAAGGTCGAGGCGGGCCGCATCGACATCTCGCCGGCCTGGTTCGAGCTGGTCGACCTCTTCGCGGCGCTGCGCGGCATGTTCAAGCCGGTGCTGGTCAATCCGGAGGTGCAGCTGATCTTCGAGGAGCCGCACGGCATTTCGCAGCTCTTCACCGACGACGCCAAGCTCTCGCAGATCCTGCGCAACTACATCTCCAACGCGCTGAAGTTCACCGCGCAGGGCGAGGTGCGGGTGAGCGCCGTGACCGCCCCGGGCGCGGACGGCGGCGAGGACGAGATCACCTTCGCCGTGGCGGACACCGGCATCGGCATCGCGCCGGAGTTCCATGAGGCGATCTTCCAGGACTTCACCCAGATCGGCTCGCCGATCCAGAAGCGGCTGCGCGGGACGGGCCTGGGCCTGTCGCTGAGCAAGCGGCTGGCGGAGCTGCTCGGCGGCCGCGTCGGGCTGCGCAGCGAGCCGGGCGTGGGATCGGTGTTCTCGGTGACGCTGCCGCTGCGGCTTCCCGGCGCGCCGGACGCCGGCCATGACGCGGCCAGAGCCGCCGCACCGGGAGTCGCCACGGAGGTGCCCGACGCATGAGCGAGCCGCGCGTCATCGACCGCTCCCGTCACCGGCTGCTGGTCGTCAACGACGACCCCATCGGCCGCTACACGACGGTGCGCCTGCTCAACGCGGCCGGCTTCCCGACGCTGGAAGCGGGCACCGGCGCGGACGCCCTGCGCGTCGCGGACCAGGGCCTGTCGGCCGTGGTGCTCGACATCCACCTGCCCGACATCGACGGCTTCGAGCTGTGCCGCCGGCTGCGCGCGCAGGCCAGCACCTTCCGGCTGCCGGTGATCCACCTGACCGCGGCCTACCTCACCGACGAGGACAAGGTGCGCGGCCTGGATGCCGGCGCCGACGCCTACCTCACGCACCCGGTGGAGCCGGCGGTGCTGGTCTCGACGATCCAGGCGCTGGTGCGCACGCGCGCGGCCGAGGACGCGATGCGGCGCAGCGAGACCAAGTTCCGCGCCGTCTACGCCCAGGCGCCCGGCGGCATCTGCCTGCTCAAGGCCGGCGACGGCACAGTGCTGGACGCCAATCCGGCGATGCTCGCGCTGCTCGGCCTGGGTCCGGAGGAGGGTGAGTCCGTCATCGGACGGCCGCTGACGGACTTCGTCGACGCCGCCGACCTGCCCGCCGCGCGCGACTTCGTCGCCGCGCTGGGCAACGACGGCCTGCAGGCCGAGTTCTCCCTGCAATCGGGCGACGGCGCGGGCGTGCCGGTCGAATGGACCGCCTCGCCCCCGATCGAACCCGGGGTGTGCATGGCGATGGCCGCGGACATCTCGCAGCAGCAGCTGCTCGCGCTCCAGCGCCAGGAACTGCTCGACCGCGAGCGCAGCGCGCGCGGCGAGGCCGAGGCGCTGTCGCGGATGAAGGACGACCTGATCGCGGTGCTGTCGCACGAGCTGCGCACGCCGCTGAACGCGATCATGGGCTGGACGCACGTGCTGCAGCGGCACAGCCCGCCGGACCTGCTGGCGAAAGGCCTGGCGGCGATCGACCGCAACGTGTCCATCCAGGCGCGGATGATCACGGACATCCTCGACATGTCGCGCCTGAACATCGGCAAGCTGCCGTTGGCGCGCGAGCGCGTCGAGGCCGGCGAGGTGCTGCGCGCGGCGGTGGCGGTGATCCAGCACAACCTCGATGCCAGCGGGCATCGGATCGAACTCGACCTGCACGACGAGTCCACCGTCCTGCTGGCCGACAGCGGCCGGCTGCAGCAGGTGATCTGGAACCTGATGGGCAACGCGGCCAAGTTCTCGCCGCGCGGCAGCGCGATCACGCTGTCGCTGCGGGCGCGGGACGCGGGCGTGCTGGTCGAGGTGCGCGACGAGGGCCAGGGCATCGCGCCCGAGTTCCTGCCGCATGTCTTCGACCGCTTCACGCAGAGCGACGCCGCGAGCAGCCGCCAGCACGGCGGGCTCGGGCTGGGCCTGGCCATCGTCAAGAGCCTGATCGAGGCGCACGGCGGCTGGGTCGACGTGCGCAGCGAGGGGCGCGGGCGCGGCGCGGCGATCCGGTTCTGGCTGCCCGGCGAGGAAACGGCCCCGACGACGCTGGAAGCCGACACCGCCTCCGGCGGGCTGAGCGCCTTCGGCGCGCTCGGCGAGGCGGGCACGGCGGACGAGACGGCGGTCCCCCTGACCGGGCTGCGCGTCCTGGTGGTCGAGGACGACGTGGACGCGGGCGCGATGCTGAAGCTGATCCTCGAGGACCGCGAGGCGCGGGTGACCGTGGTCCACGGCGCGGACGAGGCGCTGCTGGCGCTCGCCGGCAACGCGTTCGAACTGCTGATCAGCGACATCGGCCTGCCGGGCCGCGACGGCTACGAGCTGATCCGCGACATCCGCGCCCTGGAAACGCCCGGTGAACGCCTGCCGGCGATCGCGTTGACGGCCTTCTCGCGCGATCTGGATCGGAAGCAGGCGCTGCAGGCCGGCTTCGACGCGCATCTGGCCAAGCCGCTCAAGCCGCAACTGCTGATGCGGCTGGTGGAGCAGCTCGCGGCGCATTGAGCCGCTGCCGTTGCTGGAACGGGAGCACCGGTTCGGCAGAAATTTCCTGCATGCAGGAGCAGCCGATGACGAATGTCAATTCGCTTGGCAAACCTGTTCGAGGGTGGCGCATGACAAATGCGGCATGTGCAACTTCCAGGCGTTGCCGGCCGCGACCGCGGAGCCGGCTGCGTTTCCGCCATGCCATCCTTCCAGAAGCCCTCGCCAGGCACCGGGCAGATCGACCCCTATGACCACACCTCGATGGAGGTGGAGGGGTATGAAGTCACCGTCGGTCTGAATGACGGATGCGAACTGGACGAGCACCAGCTCAAGTTCGTCGATCGCCTCGTCGAGCGCATCGACGAGCGGGCCAAGACGACGAAGACGGCGTTCTCCGCGCATTTCGAGCCGCGCCGTCTGATCGAACGGCACCTCCTGTCGAAGGATCCCGCGTTCAGGGCCATGTGCATGCGCGGCATCGACCTGCTGCGTGTGAACCGCGACGCCGATGACGGCGCGGTCGCACTGGCTGCGCGACGCACGGCGGATGCGGCGGAGGTCTTCCTGGACTCGTCGGAGGCGCGCGACCCGCGGCTGAGGAAGTTCGGTCTCGAGGTCCGGCTCCGCGCCCGGGAGACGATGCAGGAACGCATCCAACGGGAACCGCAGCAGCGGGGCGAAGCGACCGCGATCACGGCGCGGTCCGACGCCTTCGTCCTCGTGACGCGCGAACGCGCGCGGCTGATGGCCGAGTTCCTCGGCATGCATCGAACGCCGGACGTGCCGGGCGTCGACTTCATCCTCGACGCCCACGGCAAGGTCGCCTATGCCTTCAAGCCGATGGCGGCATCGGCGGCGGTGCAGTCGGTCTGCATGTCCAGACTTCATGCCGCCATGTTCCCGGCCTTGGGCTATCGGAAGGACGCGACGCCCTCGTCGACGGCGATGATCGTGTCGATGCCGGCACGTCCTGCTCCTCCCACCGGCGATGTCGACGATGTCGACGAAGCGCTCGGTCTGCTCATGATGCCGCCGCCAGGCTTCGAACTCTGCCTGGACTCCCCGGGCGAAGGCAGGGACGTCGGCCGCCAGCGGCTGGCCGACGCGCTGGCCCGCCCCTTGAACGACCTTGCCTTCGACCATCTGGCCCTGTCCGCGCTGTGCGCCGGGGGGCAGGGCTTGCGTCTGGACGGGGTGCTGGTCGACGAACGCGGGCGCGCCTGGGTGCTCGATCACGAACACCTGCTTGCCGATCGCCACGCGGGCCTCGACTCGACGGCCATCGGAACCGGCCAGGGTCGCGCTTCACCCACGGAGGGGCGCATCCCGGCCGACCTGCCGATGCGCCCGGGTCGGCTTCACGCCCTCGGTCAACTCGACGTGCCCCAGCTGACCCGGCGTCTCGCCGCCACCTGGCAGGCCACCGATCGTGAGCGACGGCTTCTGGGAGAGGCGCTCGGCAAGACCAGCAAGGCCGACATCGCCGCGACGGATCGCCTGTGGCCCGACCCGGCCGCCGTGGCGCACCTGAAGGATCGCCTGGAGGTCGTGCAGCATTGGGCGGCCTCCTGCGATCGCAGCAACGACGAGTTGCTGGCCGCCGAGGACGCGACGGAGGTCGAGGACCTGAGCGACGCGCTGTCCCAGCAGTCGTCGATCCGCTGGCTCCTGTCGAGAGTCGCCCGTGACGATGTGGGCAGCCGCCCGGGAGATCGCGCAGACGCGTGAACCGCAGTGCATTGCCGCGCGACAAACGGGAATGACGCCTCTGCACCCCGCGCGCGCTGCGCTCCCTGATGCTCCCCCGCTGAAGTCGCGCCCCGGGCGCCCCGAGGCGCCCTCTCCTCCGCCCCGCCAGACCTGGCTCCAGACGCGACGCCGGTTGCGGTTCGCGGTGGACGACCTGCGGCGCGCGGTGATCGAACGCTGCGAGTCGCATCCCGATCGCACGCGCCTCACCGTGGCGCTCGACGACGCGGTCGCGGACCTGGAGACGCTGATCGACGGCTTCGACGGGCCGTTGATCGAACTGCTCGAGGCCGTCGAGACCACCTCCGATCGCGAGGTCCGCGACGACGTGCTGCGCCGCGTCGGCGCCCATGTCGCCGACGGCCGCACCCGCTTCGCCACCGACGACCTGGTCGAACTGATGGACACCAACGGCTTCATCGAACTGGGCCTGCGATCGGGACTGGACGCGGCGCTCGTCGAGATCTCGCGCCAGTTGGGGAGCACGCCACCGCGCTCTCCGACGTCCTCGTCCGCGTCCGTGTCCACGCCCTCGCCCACCGCGCATTTCTCGCCCTTCAAGACCTGACCCCATGCCTCGTCATTCCTCCATCGATTCACCGTCCCGCATCGGCACGCCGTGCGGCGGGACCGCACCGGGGACCGCGCGCCCCGACGACGGAAACGGCCTCGAATGGGACGGGAGCCACTTCTGCGAGCGCCTGCTGCAGCGATCGGCTCCGCCTGACGACGCCCTCCCGCCGGGCCCCGACCTGACGGCCGAAGAGAACCTCCGCGAGGTGTTCCCGCCGCCGCGGCTCGACGCGCTGATGGCCCGCAGCCCGGTCAGCCGGATCCTCAGGCGACCCAAGGATGCCGCCTACGTCGCGGTCCTCCAGGCGGCGAAGCAGGCCGTCCAATCCGCCACGCCAGGAGACGGCGCGCATCGGAAGGGCGCGCATCGGAAAGGCACGCCGATGTCGATCGCCGAGGTACGCCAACGCTGCCGGGACTATCTCAACGAGCGCGCCGCGACGGTGATGGCGGCCACCGCCGATGGCCGGATGGCCTCGGATCGCTTCCACAGCGACCTGCGCCGGCTCAACGAGGTGAAACTCCTCGAGGGATGTCTGGCGAAGACGCTCGGTCCCACGTCGCCCCGCCCGGCCCTCCCGGACGCCGACGCCCCCGATTTCGACGAGCGCCTGCGGGCGCTCGCCGATGACTGGAGTCGCACGTCCGCGGTGGTTCCGGCTCCCGGACGGTCCCATGTGCTGCTGCTCTGCGATGCCGACGGGCAGCCCGGCATCGCCTTCCGTCCGACCGAAGACGATGCGTCGGTGCTGCGGGAACGGATGGCAGCCACGCTGGACGACCTGCTGCGGTCGAGCGTCGGTCTCTCGCTGGGTCTTCCGCGTCCTGTCGCGCATGAGCTGGCCGGCCGCGGCCCCGGCGTGCTCACCGCCGCCCCGGGCCCCCTCCCGCCCGCCCTGCGGATCGCGTACGAGGCCCTCCACCGCCCAGGCGCCGGCGGCGCGGCACAGCTCCAGCAGGCGGCTCGTGAAGCGATGGACGGACTGGCACCGGCCGCGCTGCAGCAGATCGCGCTGACGCGCTTGTTCACCGACAACTGGCAGGCGGGCTGGGACGGCCTGCTGGTCGACGTCGACGGCCGGTGCTGGCATCTGGACGGCGCCGAGACCTTCCCCGAGAACGACGGCATCGTCTGGCTTCTGGACGAGATTCAGGCCGGCGGCGCCCGCGCGGCGCTGTTCAGCCCCCCGCCGGTCGATCGGTCGTCGACGGCATGGGATGCGCCGCTGGACGCCGCGCTGGTCGCCAAGGTGCGTGACATCGACACGGACGACCTCACGTGGTGTCTCTGCATGACCGCCCTGCGGCCCTGGCCGGCCACCGGATCGGTGGCCCCGGAAGCCGATCATGAAGGCGCACCGCGCGCGGCGGCGATCAGCGACGCGCTGTTCCGTCCCATTGACGCCATCGACGCCGTGCAGACGCTGATCGCGGAGGAACCCTCCCTCTCGCTGCGTCAATTGCTGGCGCGTTATCCCGAGGTGCTGGATTGGTTCAGGTCGAGGCCGACCGCCTCGCGCCGACTGAGCGGGACGAACGACCAGGACGACTGACCGGGACGACTGACGGCACACACCACGGAACATCGACGACATGCGCCTCCCGTTCCTTGCGCGCCCGCGCGACCTCGACCCGCCCGCAACCGCAACCACAACCGCATCCGCCATGGGCCCCGGCGAGACCGACCCGCGGCGACACCGTGCGCTGGACAAGCCGCAAGGCCGATTCGTCGAGGCACTGCTGAGCCGGCTCGGCGTCGGCCCGGCCCGTCGACGCGCGCAGCAGCGACGGATCGACCGGGAGTTCCCGCTGCGCCACGACGCCGCGCGGCCCGCCACCGCCATCCCGGACGCGTCGTTGGCCCGGGCCGCGTCGTTGTCCCGGACCGAGGTGGCATCGCGGCAGACGGCGGCACATGCCGGCGCGATGCGCAGGCGATTCGGCGCCACGGCGGCGGACACCGGATCGAGCCAGGTCCTGCTGATCCACAACGCCGCCGGCGGTGTCGCCCACGTCGTCAAGCCGCTGGCGGCTGAATCCGACCAGAGCGGCCTGCCCGCGGGGGCGGCGGCGTTCCGCGAAGTGATGGCCGCGGCGGCGCACGCGGAGATCACCCGGCAGACGGGCTTTCGCTTCGCGGAGAACCGCGCCTGCATCGCCCGCTTCGATGACGCCCCGGCGCTGATCCAGACTGGTCTGCCCGGGCGGACCCTGGGCACTGCCGCCACCGCCGCGGCCGAGCGCGGGGCCATCGACGCGGTCCAGTACCGCCGCTGGATCGACGCGGACGGCGAGACGGCCTCGCGGATCCCCGCGCCGGAACTCCAGCGCGCCGTGCTGGCCAAGCTCATGCTGGGCGACCTCGACCTGCAGTGGGAGAACCTCTGCGTCGAGGACGACGGTCGCTGTCATGCCATCGACTTCGGTCTGGCGTTTCCCGAACCGATGGGCATGGCCGCCGTCCATCACCGCCCCGTCCGCATCAATGGCCTGCTCAGGCATCCGCTGCGAGAGACGCCGCTCGCCGCCGCCGATGCGCCGCTGGACGTCGGCCTGGTCGCTCGCCTGCGGTCGATCGACCCGGACGAATTGGAGGCGCGGCTGTTCAGCGTGCGCCGGCAGGTGCGGGACTGCCACGAGCTCCACCTGTGCGCCGCCAATCCGCGCGCTTTCCCCGATGAACTCCTGAGCCGCGACGCCGTCCGCCTGGGCGTGCGCAGCCTGCGCCTCGTGCAGCAGCTGGTCGAGGAGGATCCGACGCTGTCGCTGCGCAACCTCGTCGACCGTTATCGACAACGGCTGAGCGAACTGACCACGCCGGCGGCCCGCGCCACGGCTCGCCCTCGGGCAGACGATCGCCGCCCGGCAGGTCGAGCGGACCCGCTCGCCGAGCTCCGCGCCTTCGACCGGCGGCTCTGGCCGCACGCGGCCGTCCCGCTGACCCCGTTGGCACCCTGGGCCACGCTGACACCCGGTCCGTCGGTGACGATGCCCGCCTGGGCCGTTGCCGGGCAGGATCGCCGGATCGAGGGACTTCGCCGCTGGATGGCGGAGACCGCCCAGTCCGTGGACGATCTCGATGAACACGACACCGTCCGCATACAGGTCGTGCGCGACCGGCTGAACATGCTGACGGAAATGATCGTCGCCGCCGAGTCGCGCTACAGCCGCAACGACAGTCCCACCCAGAACGAGCGCCCTGGCGCCGGCTCGTAGAACCGGCCGTTGCCGTCGTTGACGATGACGCTGCCGACGTAGCGGCGGTCGGCGGCGTTGTCGATGCGCGCGGTCAGCTCCGCGCGCATCGCGCCGATGGTCCATCCGTGGCGGGCGCGCAGATGGAGCAGGCCGTACCCGGCCGCGGCCTCGCTGTTGATGTCGTTGACGGCGGTGCGCTTGACACCGCGCCATTCGAGCGCGAGCTCCCCGTCGCGTGCGGCCTCGAACGGCCGCCACGCCAGTTCGGCGTAGGCGCTGCCGCCGTTGGTGCCCGCGATGCGATTGCCCGCGGCAACCGGCACGTTGGCCGTCGGACACGGCGTGCCGGTGCAGGTCAGGAAGCCGTCGCGGTAGCGCGCCTTCAGCGTGCCGAGCGCCATCTGCGCGCGCCAGCGCGGCGCGAGGTCCCAGGCGCCGGACAGCTCCACGCCGCTGCGCCGCGTGCGTCCGACGTTCTGGAAACTCGAGCGCCCGCCGCTGTTGGACAGCACACCGATCTCGTCGCGCGTGGCGACGTGGAACGCGGTGGCGTCGAGCTCGACATCACCCCCGCGCCACTTCGCCCCGATCTCCTGCTGCAGGCTCTTCTGCGGCCGCAGCGCGGTGTTGAAGCCGCCCGACCCGTCGGCGCGGTAGGCCAGTTCGTTGAGCGTCGGCGATTCGAAGCCGCGTCCCAGCGCGGCGTGCAGCAGCAGCGACGGCGCGAGCTTCCACCCGAGGCCCACCGCCGGATTCGCGTAGTCGTAGCGCAGCGATCCGGAGTCGTCGCCGTTGGCCAGGAAACGGTCGCGGGCGGACAGCGACACGCGTCCCGCGCGCACGCCGGCGCTGGCGGTGAGCGTCGTCGTCAGCGGCAGTTCCAGCTGCGCGTAGGCCTCGCGCGTGACGGCCTCGTTCTCCTCGTTGCGGCGCAGCGCGCCGGTCACGCCCAGCTGCTGCGACGCGCCGGTGCCGACGAAGTTCTCGTAGCCCTGGCGGTCGTCCGTCTGGCGCTCCACGTTCACGCCGGTGACCAGCGTCGCCGGTCCGAGCCGCCACAGCAGGCGGGCGTCGACACCGTCGTAGCGGCGACTGAAGTCCACGACCCCGCCGCCGCTGCCGGCGGGTGTCTGCGCGCCCACGGCGATGGACTGCCACTGCGTCACCGAACGCCGCCCGCCGTAGGCGGTCAGGACACTCTCGGACAAGGCGCCCGCCTCGTCGAAACGATGCCGCCAACGCGCGCCGAGCTGCGTCTGGCTCGCGTTCTTGCGGGTGTTGAACTGCTCCGCCTGCGAAGCGGTCTGGTCCGGATCCGCCGCGAACTGCGCGGCGGTCAGTCCGAGCGGATCCTGCGCGCGCTGGTCGATGTCGCTGATGAGCAGCAGCACCTGGTCGCGCGCGCCAGTCCAGGCCAGGCGCCCGTTGGCCAGGGTGCGTCGCGCGGCGCTGTGCGGGCGCAAGCCGTCGGTCTCCATGTGCGACACGCCCCCTTGCGCTTCCCAGCCGTCGCCGAAGGGCGTGCCGGCGGTGACGCGCGCCTGGCGCAAGCCGGCGCTGCCGGCGTCGAGGTCCAGTTCGGCGAAGCGCTCGCGCACCGGGGCGCTCACCAGCGCGATGACGCCGCCCGAGCTGTTGCCGTAGAGCGCCGAGAACGGCCCGCGCAGCACCTCGATGCGCGCGGCGGAGGCGAGGTCGAAGTGCGTGACCTGGCCCTGCCCGTCCGGCATCGTGGCCGGGATGCCGTCCGTGTAGAGCCGCAGTCCGCGCACCCCGAACGGCGCCCGCGCGCCGAAGCCGCGCGAGGACAGCTGCAGGTCCTGCGCGTAGTTCTGCCGGTTGTTGGCGGTGAGGCCGGGGACGCGGTTGAGCGCCTCGGACAGGTTGATCATCGGCCCGGCGCCGCGCAGCGTGTCGGCGTCGATGACGGACACCGCATACGGCGCCTCGTCGAGCCGGCGCTCGGCCACGCTGCCGGACACGACCACGGTCGGCAGCGCCGGCGCGTTCGGTGCCGGCGCGTTCGGTGCCGGCGCTGGCGCCTGCTGGGCGAAGGCCGGTCCGCCCAGCAGTCCCAGGGCCGCGCTCGCGCAGGCGGTGTATCGAATCGTCTTCATCATCCTCCCAGGAATGCCTGTGTACCGCATTTCGAACAGGCAGCTGCCAGAGCAAGCGGGGTGCCAGGTGTTGTTCGTGGCAAGACGGTTCGCGGAACCACCGGTTGTCGGATGAAGACATATGGTCATGCCCGCAGCATCGATCCCACCGGGATGGCGGCCGGGCGGCCAGGAGTTCCATCGCATGCCGACCGTCTTCAAATCGATCTTCCACGTCCAGGAGACGCCCATGGCGCCCTCGGATCCGTCCACACCGCTGACCTCGGGCCAGACGAGCTTCACCAAGCGCCTGCTGGGCCGGCCCTTGCGCGCCTTCAAGAAGACACTGAAGGCGCCAAAGACCCGATTGAAGGGCGCCGCCCACAAGGTGGCCAAGGAGGTCCGAGCCCTGATCCCGCATCGACCGGCGGGCAAGCAGGCTGCGGACCCGCGGACCACACCGTCGCCCGCGTCCGCCCCCGTGTCCGCGCCCGTGTCCGCGCCTCGCGCGACCGTGGCCCCGAAACCCTTGGTTCGCATGGAACAGGAACACTCGCCGCTCGCGCGCGCCGCGCATGTGCGCAGGCTCCGGGCCGCGGACCCCGATCTGCATCCGCCGGTGGGCTGCAGCGAGGCGCTGGTCAACGCTGGCGAGGACGCGCCGGTGTATCGACTCCTGCCGATCACCGGGGTGGAAAGCGCCAGGGACACGACCGCGCGCGCGGTCAGGGCCGCGATGGCGTCGACGCTGCATCAGGCGGCGCAACAATCGACGGGCATCGACTTCTGTCTGCCCCGGGCCACGATCGACGGCTCGAGGAAGTCCCCGCGTGAGTCGCCCGTGGTGATCGTCGACGCGGTCGTCGGCGCGCCGCTGGCCGCTTCCTACGAGGAGGATCCACCGGACAGGCAGGAACTGCAGCGGGCGCTGCTGGGTCAATGGATCCTCGGGCGCCCGACACCGGACTGGAGCGATTTCGAACGCGGTCCGGACGGCGGGATCGTGGCTCGCGAGTTCACCACGCCGGAAGGGTCGTTGCGCGACATCTGCAGGGCGGCGGACAGCGGTGTGTCGAAGCTCTTCCGCACCCCCGACGGACGGCATGTGAGCCCCCTCGCCGGCCAACCGCTGGAGGGGCACCTGCGCGACGCGATCCTTCGACTCCAGCGGCTCGACGTCGAGAAGGCGCTCGTGCACGGCAAGCGGGAACTGGAGGGCCACCTTCCCGACGACATGCTGCTCTCCTTGAAGCTGGTGCCCCAGCTGCTGGCGCCGCTTCGTGCGCTGAAACGCGCGGTGGAAGCAGCCGATCCGCGGCTGCCGCTCGAGATGCTGATGCGCGATGCCGCCAATTGCCTGGAGGACATTGAAGCGCTGGAGTTCCGGCGCTGAGGCGCTGAGGCGTTGCGGCGTTGCGGCGTTGAGGGGGCGGGCCGCCGCAGCGCTGGGGCGCCGGGCATCCCGCTTGCTGGTCCGTCCGCTGCCGCCGCCCCGTCCGGGGCGGCTCCTCGACGGAGAAGCCGATGAACAAGAAGATGCCCGCGTCCTCCCTGCCCTCGTCCCTGGCGCCCCACGTGTCACGCCTCGTGTCGCCCCGCGCCGGTCGGATCACCCGCGCCGTCGCTGTCGTCGCCGCGCTGGCCGGTCTGGCGGGTGGCGCGCGCGGGGTGCTGGCGCTCGAAGCGCAACCCGCGACCCCGCCCGGCTACGGCCCCAAACCCGTGCTGCCCGAGCCGCAGAAGTCCCTGGTGCCGACGATCAACGTCGCCAAGGCCGTCGGCTGGCCCGCGGGTGCGAAACCGCAGGCCGCGGCCGGGCTGACGGTCACGCGCTTCGCCGACAAGCTCGACCACCCGCGCTGGGTCTACGTGCTGCCCAACGGCGACGTGCTGATCGCCGAGACCAACGCCCCCGTGCGCCCGGACGACGGCAAGGGCCCGAAGGCCTGGATCACCAAGCAGTTCCAGAAGAAGGCCGGCGCCACGCCCAAGAGCGCCAACCGCATCACCCTGCTGCGCGACACCGACGGCGACGGGGTCGCGGACCAGCGCTTCGCGTTCGCGGAAGGATTGAACTCGCCGTTCGGCATGGCGCTGGTGGGCAACACCTTCTACGTCGCCAACACCGACGCGGTGGTGCGCTTCCCCTACGCGACCGGCCAGACCCGGCTCGCCGGCCAGCCGACGAAGGTCGCGGACCTGCCCGGCGGCACGATCAACCACCACTGGACCAAGAGCCTGATCGCCAACGCCGAGGGCACCAAGCTCTATGCGGGCATCGGCTCCAACAGCAACGTCGCCGAGAACGGCATCGAGAACGAACAGCGCCGCGCCGCGATCCTGGAGATCGACCTGCAGAGCGGGTCGACGCGCGTGTTCGCCTCCGGGCTGCGCAACCCCGTCGGCCTCGCGTGGGAGCCCACGAGCAAGGCGCTGTGGGTCGCCGTGAACGAGCGCGACGAGCTTGGCGACGACCTGGTGCCCGACTACATCACCTCCGTGCAGGACGGCGGCTTCTACGGCTGGCCGTACAGCTGGTACGGCAACCACGTCGACGAACGCGTCAAGCCGCAGCGGCCCGAACTCGTGGAGAAGGCGCTCGTGCCCGACTTCGCGGTGGGCGCGCACACGGCCTCGCTGGGGCTGGCCTCGGCGGACGGCAACAAGCTGACGCAGGACTTCGCGCACGGCATGTTCATCGGCCAGCACGGCTCGTGGAATCGCAAGGTGCCGGCGGGCTACAAGGTGGTGTTCGTGCCCTTCGTCGGCGCCAAGCCCAGCGGCCTGCCGGTCGACGTGGTGACCGGGTTCCTCGATGCCCAGGGGCAGGCCATGGGTCGCCCCGTCGGCGTCGCGCTCGACCGGCAGGGCGCCCTGCTGGTGGCGGACGACGTCGGCAACGTGATCTGGCGCGTCACCGCGGCCGGTGGCTCGGGTCCGCAGTCGGCGTTCCCGCCGGCGGCCGGCGCGGCCAGCGCGCCCGCCTCGCGCTGACGGGCGTCCGGTCCACGGGCGTCCGGTCCACGGGCGTCCGGTCCACGGGCGTCCGGTCCACGGGCATCCGGTTCACGGGAACCCGGTCCGCCGGGGACTCGACACAGCCCTCGCGCCCCGCGACAACCCGATCGGGTCGGCGGCAGGCGCGAGGAGTCCCTGCGTCATGTTCAACACCCTCGGCCACCTGTTCCGTACTTCTCCCGCCTCGCGCGCGGCGAATGACGACGCCGCGCCCTCGCCCTTCGACCATGCCCAGCGCCGCTTTGTCGAGGGCGTCCTGGATCGCGGACGGACGCCGGCCGTGCCGCCTGCCGCCGCCCCCCGATGGCCCTGGGTCGCCCGGATCAAGGGCAAGCCGGTCCACTTCAAGGAGGTCGAGCGCCTGCGCGCCGATTGGATGCGCCATGGCGGCAAGGACCGCGCGGACCGGCTGCGTGACCGGACACGGGCCTACCTCGAGACGACGGCCACCCTGCCGCCCACGGCCAAGCTCCAGAGCAACCGCGAACTGGCGCAGGCCCTCCTGGATCGGCTGAACGGCCGGCGCGTCTTCCGTCCGCGCGCTCGTCCGGCGCCGTCGCTGCTCGCGCAGCTCGCGCAACTCCTGTGCTGCCTGCCGATCAGGCGGCGCCGTGCAGGGCACCGTCATGCCGGCAGATCGCGCCGCCTCTGAACGAGGAAGTGATATGGCAACATAGTTCTATATCTTGTGGATATGGCATTTTATTTCCAATTCGCTTGACCGAAGTCTGGCAATAAAGTACCTTTTCAGAAGGAATTGGAACTTTATTGCCATGCTTACCCTCCCTGACATCGCCGGCATCCTCCGTGACACGGCCCGCCGCAACGGACTGACGCAGGCGCGCCTGGCCGACACGGCGGGCATCTCCGCCCGCACCTTGACGCATGTGCTCAGCGGTCAGGAGGACTTCCGCGTGTCCACCCTGGTGGCCGTGGCCCATCAGCTGGGCCTGGAACTGGTGCTGGTCCCCAAGGGCGCCGCGAGGGCGGTCGCCGCGGGAGATGCGGTCGGTCCGCCGGTGCGTTCCGTGGTCACGGAAGCCCTGGAAGCGCTGCACGCGCAGCGCGACGCCCGCCAGGCCGCCAAGGGCCGCCCATGAACGTCAAGGTCCTGGCCATCCATCTGGGCGCGCTGCGTCTGGGGGTGCTGTTCCAGTACGTCCTGAACGACGACTCAGTCATCAACCGGTTCGTTGCCGACGAAGACCTCATGACGCGGGCCGGCGCCGACGCGCCGACGCTGTCGCTGTCCATGCGGGCGACGACGCCCGAGGCGCAGGCCGCCCTGTGGCGCGACATCCGCTCGGTCAGTTTCAACGGCCGCCGTTCCTCGTCGGCCGGCTGGATGTTGCCGAGCTTCTTCCAGAACCTGCTGCCCGAAGGCGTGTTCCGCCATCACGTCGCGGAACTTCGTGACTGCGCGCCCGACGACCACTTCGAGATGCTCGCCGCCTGCGGCAAGGACCTGCCCGGCAACGTCCGCGCACTCCCGATCGAGCTGACCCGCGAGGAACTCGCGCGCTACGTCACGCAGGGTCAGGATGCGCTGGAGATGTCGGTCACGGCGGACCCGCTCGAGGAAGGCGTATCGCTGTCGGGCGTGCAGCCCAAGCTCGGCGTCATCCGCGACGGCGAGCGTTATGTCGGCAGGACCAAGGACCACGACACCCATATCATCGCGAAGCTGCCGGTGGTGGGCCAGCCGTTGCTGCCCGAGGTCGAGGCGCTGAGCTTGCGGCTGGCGCGCGCCGCCGGCGTGGACACCTGCGAGGCCACCCTGGAGCCACTGGAGCGCCTGGGTCTGCAGCATGGCTACGACCTCGGCGACGCGACGGCGCAGACCCGATTCCTCGCGGTGACCCGCTTCGACCGCTCACCCGCGGGACGGATCCATGTCGAGGACTTCGCGCAAGTCCTCGGCCGCGCGCCCGAGGACAAGTACGGCCGCGGGCCGGACGGCTTGCGGATCAGCTACCTCGATATCGCCGCGGTACTCATGACCGAGCCGTCGATGGGCGAGCCGGCGGTGCACGAACTGCTGCGGCGCATCGTCGTCAACGAGATGATCGGCAATGCCGACATGCACCTGAAGAACCTCGGCGTGCGCTACCTCGACGGCATCACCCCGACGCTCTCGCCCGCCTACGACCTGGTGGCGTATGCGGCCTTCCAGCGCATCCGCGGGCATGCCCTGCACATCCTGCCGCCGACGCTGCTTCCCCGCCGCGCCGCCACGCCGGAGGTCGCGCAGGCGCCGCTCCCGCGGCAGTCGATGTCGCCCGCGCTGCTCCGGATCTTCTGCGATCGGCTGAGGATTCCCGTCAAGCCGGCCGACACGGCCATCGCGCGCTGCGTGAAGGCGGCATTCGCCGCCTGGCCCTCGATGATCGAGTCGTCGACATTGACCGCCCAGCAAAAGGCGCGGCTGCTGGCGCACTTCATGGCACATCCGCTGGTGATGTCGCTCGCGCGCCGTGCCGAGCGCGCGGCCGCACGCTCGGCAGCGGCGGCAGCGGCGGCGGCAGCGCCCCCGTCGGACCCGGCAGTCGCCTGAGCTCGCGCCGGCCGACGCTCACGCGTCCTGCTGGCGCTCGTACTCCGCGCTCTCCTGGCTGAGTTCGTCGCGCCACTGGCGGTCGAGCTCGTCGCGGCGACGGCGCAGCGCGGTGGACAGCGCGCGCCAGTCCACCGACGATGCATGCGTCAGGCGCGGCAGGATGCCCTGCTCCACGTCCTGCGCGTGATGGCTGACGTAGCGGCCCAGCACGCCCACCAGGGGCGCGAATTGCGTGTCCTCCGCGCGCATGCGCCGCAGCTGCGACATCAGGATGCGCACGACCAGGTGCTCGATCTCGGCCTCGTTGATCAGGCGACGCTCGACGGCGCCGATCTCCGGGCACCTGCGGACCGCGGGGTAGAACAGTTCTTCCTCCAGCGTCGCATGCACCGTCAGCAGCGCGCAGGTGCGGCGCACCAGCGCTTCGCAGGATTCGTGGTCCCCCAGCGCCCACAGCCGGTCGAACTGGTGGAAGGCGTGCTGCGCGCGCTGGTGGTCGTCGACCAGCAGCGCCACGACCTCGTCGCGCGCCATCAGGTCCGCGCGGAAATCGGCCTGCGGCAGGACGTGCGATCTCATGCGGGTTCCCCTTGCTCGAGCTGCTGGCGCGCGGGCGCCGCGTGGTCGTCGTGGTAGCGCTTCGGACCATCCGGATGCACGCCGGGGTCGTCAGGATGCTCATGCGGCGCCTGGTCGGGCCCGGGCGCGGGCGGCTGGGCGGGACGCCCCTCGTCCGGGCGTCGCGGCTGATCGGGCTTGGGGGAGGCCGTCATCGCCGTCCAGAGCAGTTGCCAGGGCGTCTCGAATGCCTTGTCGTTCATGGAGCGAGCCTCCTCGGCAGTAAGGTGCAGTGGGTTGGACCGATGACCGGGTTCACTTGAGTTCCGTCGAGTTCTGGCAAATGCGGTGCCGCCCCGGCTCCAAGGAACAGCCGGATCGGGCACATGCGGGCACATGCGTGCACATCCGGGCGCCTCCACGGGTCCTCACCTGGCTGGCCGATCCGCACGGCCTTCTGCAGTGCTTGCCGACAGAACTCCCGGTCCTGCGCCCGCGCGGCGAGGAAGCGCGCCATCGGGGCGCGGAAACCGCGATGCCATCGGGCGCGCCGCTTGCAAGGGCCTGCGCAGACAAAAGGAACGCCATGCACCAGCTGCCGCTGCCCTTCGAGGCTCACACGGTTCCGCCGAACCCGCCGCATCCGAACGAGGCCCCCTTCGTTCCGCCGCCGCCGCACGGCCCCACGCCGGAACCCGGCGACGACCCGCCCGGCGTGATCGATCCGCCCATCCCCGGCGAGAACCCCGTGCCCGTGCGCGAACCGCCCTACATGCCGCCGCCGACGGCCGTGAACTGAGGCGCCGGGGGAAGCGGGGGCGCATGCCGGCCCACCCCTGGCGTGGGCGGCACGGCGATTGCCGTCCCTGGGGGGTTGTTTCCCTCTGTCACAGGAGTCGCCTTTGAATGCATTGCTGCTCCCGGCGCTGCGCCGGGCATGCGCCGATGGCGTGTTGGCCAGCCTGTTCTCAGGACTGGCGCTGTTGCGCGGCAGCCGGTCCGATCATGCCCATCTGGTCGGTCGCTCCGAATACCGTGTCGGCCGCCCGCCGCTGAAGACCTCCGCCGCCGACATCGCGTTGCACGCCGCCACCGGCCTGGTGTGGGGCGCGCTCTACGACCGGCTGCGCGCGACGCGCCGCCGGCCCACCCGCGGCAACGCGGTCACCGATGCGCTGCTGCTCACGGCGGTGGCCGTCGGCGTCGACCGCGTCGTCACGCCGAGCGTGCTCACGCCCGGCGCCGACAAGCGCGCCACGGCCTCCGGCACGCGACCGCCGTCGGTGGCCAGCCTGCTGCTGGTCTACGGCGCCTTCGCGGCAGGGCTGGCGCTTGGCGGCATGCATGCGCTCAAGCGGCATCCAGCCGCTGTCGACCATGAGATCGACGCCGATGACGGCGACGATGCGGACGACGACGGTTACGGGGACCTCTTCCTTGCAGACCCTGCGCCGCGTCGCGCCGGGGGTCGGGCATGAAGTCGCTGCATCTCCAGATCCGCTTCCTCGTCCCGCTGCTGATCACCCTGACCCTCGCGGCGCTGCTGGCGCTGCCGCTGCTGGACCGCATGACGCTGCGCTGGTTCTCGCGCGACCTGAGCCTGCGCGGCGCGATGGTCGCCAAGACCCTCTCCGTCGCGATCAGCGACATCGACCCGAGCGCCCAGCGCGAGCGCCTGCGCAATCTGCTTGAACGCGGCGTGCTGGACGAGCGTCTCGTCGGCATCGCGCTGTGCGCGCCCGACGGCACGCAGGTCATGAGCACCAAGGGCTTCCCGGGCTCGCTCAGCTGCAAGGAAGCCGAGGTCAGCGCCGCCCAGAAGGACCCGCGCCTGGAGCTGGCCAGCGGCGCCGTCCACATCGGCGTCTTCCCGGTCAATCCGCAGCAGCCCGACGCCGAGCGGCTGGTGCTGCTGCACGACCTCAGCCTGCCCGACCGCCGCAGCCTGGACACGCGGCGCTACATGATCATCTTCATCACGGTGCTGGGCCTGGCGATCGCCGGCATCACGATGATCGTGGCGCAGCTCAGCTGGCGCGGCTGGGTCTCCGGCATGCGCGCCATCCTGCGCGGCGAGGGCCTGGTGCGGCCGCTGCTCAACACCTCCGGCTTCCGCGGCGGACCGGAGACGCCGCCGCCCGAGCTGCAACCGCTGGAGGTCGAGATCCGCCAGCACATCCGCGAGCTCGAGGACAACCTCTACCGCGAGCACGGCCCGCTGACGCCCTGGGATCCCGAGCGGCTGCGCGGCCTGCTGCGCACGCAGCTGCGCGGCGACCAGGTGATCGTGGTCTCCAACCGCGAGCCCTACATCCACCAGCGCGGTCCCGACGGCATCACCGTGAGCCGTCCCGCCAGCGGCCTGGTCACGGCGGTCGAACCGGTGATGCGCGCCTGCTCCGGCACCTGGATCGCGCACGGCAGCGGCAGCGCCGACCGCGACGTCGTCGATGCGCACGACCGCGTCGCCGTGCCGCCGGACACGCAGGATTACCTGCTGCGCCGCGTCTGGCTGAGCGAGGAGGAAGAGCGCGGCTACTACCAGGGCTTCGCCAACGAAGGCCTCTGGCCGCTGTGTCACGTGGCGCACGTGCGACCGGTCTTCCGCGAGTCGGACTGGGCGCAGTACCGCGCGGTGAACCAGCGCTTCGCCGATGCCGTCGTCGCCGAGGCGCGCGGCGACGATCCGGTGGTGCTGGTGCAGGACTACCACTTCGCGCTGCTGCCGGCCATGGTCCGCGAGAAGCTGCCCAAGGCCACCATCATCACCTTCTGGCACATCCCCTGGCCCAACCCCGAGTCCTTCGGCATCTGCCCGTGGCGACGCGAACTGCTGCAGGGCATCCTGGGCAGCACCATCCTGGGCTTCCACACGCGTTTCCACTGCAAGAACTTCACCGAGACCGTGGACCGCTACCTGGAGGCGCGCATCGAGCACGAGCACTCGACCATCAGCTACCAAGGCGAGCCGACGCTGGTGCAGAGCTACCCGATCTCGATCGCCTGGCCGACCGACGAGGAGCGTGCCGCGTGGGACTCGCCGGCCGAGGCGCGCGCGGCGATCTTCGAGCGGCTGCACCTGGCGCCCGACACGGTGCTGGCCGTCGGCGTGGACCGCTTCGACTACACCAAGGGCATCCTCGAGCGGCTGCACGCCGTCGAGCGCCTGCTGGAGAAGCATCCCGAGTGGCAGGGTCGATTCGTCCTCGTGCAGGTCGCCGCGCCCACGCGCAGCGCGCTGGAGGAGTACCGCGAGTTCCAGGACCGCATCCACCGCGTCACCGAGCGCATCAACCTGCGCTTCGGCGGGCCTGGCTACAAGCCGGTGCTGCTGCTGGCCGAGCACCACGACCATGCGGCGTTGATGACGCTGTACCGCGCGGCGCACATGTGCGTCGTGACCAGCCTGCACGACGGCATGAACCTCGTCTGCAAGGAGTTCATCGCCGCGCGCGACGACGACCAGGGCGTGCTGATCCTGAGCCGCTTCGCCGGCGCGGCGCGCGAGCTGCCCGAGGCGCTGGTGATCAATCCGTACCACGTCGAGGAGACCACCGATGCCCTGCACCGCGCGGCGCTCATGCCGCCGCAGGAGCAACGCGAACGCATGGCCAGCCTGCGCATGACGGTGCGCGAGTTCAACGTCTACCGCTGGGCCGGGCGCATGCTGACCGACGCCGGTCAATGGCGGCTGCGCGAGCGCATCACGCGTCGCGTGCAGCGGCGATCGAGAGAGGCGGGAGAGGAGGCCCTGACGCCATGATGCCGGTGCGATATCTGCTCGACGCGGAGGGCCGCGCCGCGGTCGCCCGCCTCATGACGCGACGTCCCTTGCTGGGCTTCGACTTCGACGGCACGCTCGCGCCCATCGTCATGCATCCGGACGAGGCGCGGCTGCCCGAGCCCACCGCAAAGCTGCTGGAACGACTGGTCGCGCGCGTGCCGGTCGCGGTGGTCAGCGGCCGGCAGGTGCTGGACGTGCGGCACCGGTTGGGTTTCAAGCCCACGCACATCGTCGGCAACCACGGCGCGGAGGACGAGTTCGACGGCCCCGATCCGCACGTGGTGACGACGCTCGGCACCTTCCGGGAACGCATGCTGCGCATGGAGCCGGGGCTCAACCAAGCTGGCGCGACAATCGAGGACAAGGGTGCGTCGATCGCGATCCATTACCGGATGGCGCCGAATCCTGTTGCCGCGCGCGAGGCGATCGCCGAGCTGATCGCAGATCTGCCGCCGGGCATTGCCACCGAGCCTGGCAAGCGTGTTGTCAACGTGCTGGTCGAGGGTGCCCCCGACAAGGGAGACGCGATGGCTCGGCTGACGGCGCGCTACGGCGCCGATGCGGGCTTCTACGTTGGCGACGACACCAACGACGAGCCGGCCTTCCAGCGTGCCGAGGCCGATTGGGTCACCGTGCGCGTGGGCCCGAGACTCGACCACAGCCACGCGAGGTACTACCTCAACGAGCAAGCGGAGATCGACGTCGTGCTCCGCCTGATGCTGGAGCACCTCGGTGATTCGGGAGAGGGGCGACCGGGTCCCCTTTTCGGAACTTAGGGAGGGAATTTGTCGGCCGGGGCGGCCGACAAAGGAGGGAGATGGAGAAAAGGGGACCCGGTCGCCCCGAACCGTGCACGGCCCTGGCAGTCGAGGGCTGGCGAGGATGCCAAGCGGCGTCAGCACGTCCACGGCCGCTGGCCCTCACCCCTGCCCTCTCCCGCAAGCGGGAGAGGGAGCAAGAAGCGCTTGACACGGTGGGTCTCCCGCAAGCGA
Organism: Mitsuaria sp. MSU3D; assembly: GCF_056867975.1. Classification (NCBI taxonomy): domain Bacteria; kingdom Pseudomonadati; phylum Pseudomonadota; class Betaproteobacteria; order Burkholderiales; family Sphaerotilaceae; genus Roseateles; species Mitsuaria sp. MSU3D. The sequence goes on from NZ_CP200314.1 coordinate 1,944,111, forward strand.
GAGAGGGAGCAAGAAGCGCTTGACACGGTTGCTGTCCCGCAAGCGGGAGAGGGAGCAATACCGATCAAGGTGCCGGCGACGGCGGCAGCGATGGTTTGAGCACGGGTGCCGACGGTGCGGGGATGTCTTCCACCAACGCCCGCACGCGCGGCAGCGATTGCGGGTGGGTCTTCTGCAGCCAGGCGATCAGACCTTCCCGCAACTCGCAGCGCAGGTCGAAGGCCTTGCCGGAGTCCTTGGCGCTGACGAGCACGCGGATCTGCATCGTGCGTTCCGTCGTCTCGACGACCTGGACGCCGCAGACCCGGCCGTCCCAATGCGCCGAGCCCTTGCACATGATCGTGGCCTTCTCGCGCAGCTCGTTCACCGGCAGCGTGAAGTCGACCCATAGCATGACCGTGCCGAGGATGCTCGAGCTGGTGCGTGTCCAGTTCTGGAACGGGTTCTCGATGAACCACTGCAGCGGGATGACCAGCCGGCGCTCGTCCCAGATCTTGAGCACGACATAGGTCGAGGTGATTTCCTCCACCCTGCCCCACTCGCCCTGGATGATGAGCACGTCGTCGAGCCGGATCGGCTGCGCCATCGCGATCTGAAGACCGGCCAGCAGGTTGCCGAACACCGACTTCGCCGCCAGGCCGAAGACCAGGCCGGCGATGCCCGCGGAGGCCAGCAGGCTGGCGCCGACCTGCTTCGCGCGCGGGAAGGTCATCAGGATGAAGGCCAGCGCGGTCAGCATCACCGCGCCCTTGGCGACGCGAGCCAGCACTTTGGTCTGCGTCTGGATGCGGCGCGCGGCGAGGTTGTCCTCGACGTCCGCGGGATTCATCAACGCCACGCCGTTGGCGACGCCAGTGATCGCCCCGGCCGCCACTGCCGCGATCGCGACGATGCACAGGACGCCCAGCAGATGCTGCACGCCATTGATGCCGGGCATCGTGTCCGGCACGCCCTGCGCGGCGATCAGCAGGCCGATGACGGGCAGCGCCCATCGGGCCGGGTTGTCGCAACGCCGCACGACCGAGCTCAGCAGCGGCGAGAAGCGCGTGAGGCGCACCGCGATCGGCCGCAGGATCGCGTGCACCAGCAGCGCGCCGGCGACGATCACTAGGGCGCCGAGCAACAGCTGACCCCAGAGCATGAGGTCGGCGTCGAGGATCGTGAAACGGGTCTTCCAGGCTTGCATGCCGGCGGGCGGGCAAGAGCCGTTCCGGCGCAGCCTGGACGCGCGTGTTGTCGGACGCTCCGGCGCGGGTGGGCCGATTGCCTCGGACAGGCATCGCAATGAACCAGGAGCTCGCCATGGCCAGCACCACCGACAACAAGACCGACCGTCCCACCGAGGGCCAGGCACCGCGCCGCATGCTGGACAAGGCCCCGGTCTCGCCCGGACAGGTCGAGCCCGACGTGGCCCCGACGCACAACGACGACGCGCAGCTGCCGCATGAGCGCGACCAGAGTACCGGCGGCGACTCGACCGGCGGCATGGGCAGCGGCGCGGCCGGCGACAACCAGCGCACCGTCATCGGCCAGGCTCACGACGACCTGAAGCAGGGTCAGGTGGACACCGACCTGCGCTCGACGCCGGGCCTCGACGCCGAACGACGCGACCAGATGGTCAACGACGCCAGGAAGACGGCGCCGGCGAAGGGTCCTGCCCGCTGACGAACGACGGCGGCCAGGCCACCCCGAGATCGTCCATCCAGGGCATCGACAGCGGCGGCGCCGACGGCACCAGGCGCGACGGGAGCGGGCTGCCGGTCAATGACATCGGGGGCCTCGGTGTCGAAGGACGTTCCGCTTCAACCAGCCAGGATTCCGGCAAGGGGGGACGGCGCGACGATCGCAACCACCGGGATTCGAGTGCCAGGAAGGCCCGGTAGTCGTGACCGAGATTGCTCGCGGTGATGCCCGTGGCGCTCGTCGCTCCGCCCATGTTCCGCTGGAAGGCCTCCAGATCGCTCCGGATCAAGGTGGCCCATTGATCCCACACGAAGGCGCACTGGTTCCATTGCCGCTGCCAGTCGCCGCTGGAAGGGTCGCTCGACCGACCGCTCGACCGACCGCTCGACTGGTCCCGATAGCGGGCCGTGGACCGACACAGCCGGTCGACCTCCGGCAGCACGCGCGCGTAGTCCACGCGATCGTGACATCCCACGTCGAGACAATGGCGTGACGAAGGGTCTCCGACCCTGCATTCGTCGAGATCGTCCTGCATGGTCTGCGCACGGTACGGGCCGGCGAACCGCGCAACGAAACTGTCATTCCACATGGCCTGGGCACTCCCGCTTCTCTGGCCGTCCGCGATCGGGGCGACATCAGGCGGCATGAGTTGCGACCGGCCACGCCCGGTTCCCGCGACGCCAATGAAAACGGAGCCTCGTCGGGCTCCGTCCTTGTCTCCATCGCGCCTCGGGAAAATCGGTTCGTCAGCTGTGTTGTCTGCGGCGTTCGACCGCGTCGATGCGCAGCATCTGGCGGTACTTGGTCACCGTGCGGCGTGCCACCACCAGGCCCTGGCGGGCGAGCTGACGGGTGATCTCGGCGTCGGACAGCGGGTTGTCCGCGCGCTCGGCCTCGATGATGTCCTTGATCAGGCCGCGGATCGCGGTGCCGGAGCACGCGCTGCCGTTGCTGCTCACGATCGCCCGCGAGAAGAAGTACTTCAGCTCGTACACGCCGCTCGGCGTCGCGAGGTACTTGTTGTTGGTCACGCGCGAGACCGTCGACTCGTGGATGCCGACCTCGTCGGCAATCTCCTTGAGGCCCAGCGGCTTCATCGCCATCGCGCCGAACTCCAGGAAGTGGCGCTGGCGGCGCACGATCGCGTCGGCCACGTCCAGGATGGTCGAGAAGCGCTGCTCGATGTTGCGCATCGTCCAGCGCGCCTCCTGCAGATGGGTCGCCATCTCCGCGTGGCCCTGCTGGCGGTGCCGCTGGAACAGTTCGGCGTAGACCTGGTTCATCCGCACCTTCGGGATCACCGCCGGATTCAGCTGCACACGCCACTGGCCGCGGACCTTGGTGGTCAGCACGTCCGGCACGATGTAGGCGGCCTGCGTGGTCTCGTAGCGCCAGCCCGGCCGCGGGTCGAAGCGGCGCAGCTTGAGGCACACCGTCTCGGCCTCCGCGACGCTCACGTCCAGCAGTTGCGCCAGCGAAGGAATGTCGCGCGACGCCAGCAGGTTCAAGTGCTGCGAGATGATGCGTTCAGCCAGCATGCGGCTGCGCGCGTCCTCGATCTTGGGCAGCTGCAGCAGCAGGCATTCGGCGACGCTGCGCGCGCCCACGCCCAGCGGGTCCAGCGCCTGCACGCGCTTGAGCGCGATCTGCATTTCCTCGATCGCCACCGGCGGCTGCATCTGGGCCACCGCCGCCAGTTCCTCCAGCGAGGAGCGCAGGTAGCCGTCGTCGTCGACCGACTCGGCCACGATCGTCGCCAGCACCAGATCGCGCGGCGACAGCCGCAGCACATTGAGCTGGCTGCGCAGGTGTTCGCGCAGGCAGGTCTGCGCGGCGGTCATCTCCAGCGCGCTGAGTTCGCCGTCCTCGGCGCGGCGCATCGAGCCGGAGCTCTCCGCGCGCCAGATCTCGCGGTCGTCCGGGAACGGTTCCGGCGTGTCCGACATCACCGGCGACGACGCGACCGGCACGTCGGCGTCGAGCGGCGAGGCATCGTCCGAGCCTTCGGTCACTTCGAGGAAGGGGTTGCGCCCCAGCATGTCGGTGACCATGGTGGTGAAGTCCAGCGAGGACATCTGCAGCAGCCGCACGGCGTGCTGGAGGCGAGGCGACAGCGTCTGTGTCTGCCTGTGCTCGTGCCTGAGTTCCATTGCTCCCACTTGTGACACTCCTGTCCGGTAGAGGGTGAAACTGCCTGCAACCGGTTCCGGAGGGTCCCCGCCGACGAGGACGGGAACGGGTTGTAGGCAGTGCCGGCGAACCGGCCTGATGGAGCCATCAGCGCAAGGACCATGCCACCTCGCCGCCGATGTTTCATATGGCGGAGCGTCCGTCATTCGGCGTGCCCGCCCGAATGCCGCAAACGCAGCAGGCATGGGGCCTGCCGGGGATCGGGCGCGCCGACGCGCAGCGAACCCGACCGCCTCACCCACCGGCCACTCAGGTTCGCCGACCGTCCACCCGCCCGTCCCAACCGTCTTTGCCCCGCAAGGCTTTCGGCACCTTTTACCGACGGCCGGACTCTGCTCGCCCCGTCGACCGCGCCGATCCCGGCACGACGACTCGCCGGAAGTCCCAGAGCGGCGATGGGGGCCGGAATGAGGCTGGGGGTTCGCGGAGGTGATGCCCCTGCCTCGTGGAGCGCCCGCGCTTGGCCGACCGGGGTCCAGAGACCTCCCCAGCCCCACCACCACCGCCGTAACCGCCCTGTACCTCCCCCGAAACCCGGTGGTACCGCTCCCCCGCTGGCCCAGCCCTTGCTTCGAGAGCCTGCCCGGACCCCTCTCCCGTCATCCTTACCATCTTGCGCCCCTCCGCCCTGCCCCCGACCACGATGCGCCGCTGGGCGACGCGAGGCCTGCTCTTGATTGCGCTGGTCTTCCTGTTGAAGGAAGCGAGCGCGATCGTGCTGCCGGTGCTGGTGGCGCTGATCCTGACCTTCGTGCTCGCGCCGGCGGTGCGGACGATGCGTCACCACGGCATTCCGGAATCGGTGAGCGCCGCCATGCTGGTGACCACGGTGGTGGGCTGCACGGTGCTGAGCGTGGCGCTGCTGGCCGAGCCGGTGGCCCAGTGGTGGCAGCGTGCGCCGGTGGCGGTTTCCAAGGCCTTGAACCAGGTGGACCGGTGGCGTGCGGCGATTCCGGGATTCGGTCCGCCGGTCGAGCGTCGGACTTCGGGCCGGGCGGCGGCGCCCACGCCGCCCACGGACCCGGTGCGCGAGCGCATCGCCAGCGAGGGCGTGGCGCTGACGGCGCAGGCGCTGGGCATCGGCCTGAAGTTCCTGGTGTCCACGGCCGCGACCACGATCCTGCTCTACTTCCTGCTCGCGTCCGAGCACTGGGTGCTGTCACGCTGCATCGAGCTGCTGCCGCATCGTCCGCGTCTGCGGGCCATGGTGCTGGGCGGCCTGCGCGCGGCGCAGCGCGACATCTCGCGCTACGTGGCTTCGGTCAGCGCGATCAACATCGGCGTCGGTCTGGTCGTGTCGGGCACCATGTGGTTCGTGGACCTGCCCAACCCCGGCTTCTGGGGCGCGCTGGCGGCGATGTTCAACTTCATCCCCTACCTCGGGCCGCTGATCATGTGCGGGTTGCTGCTGGCGGCGTCGCTGGCCGCCTCGCTCGGCGACGCGGGCTTCGCGGCGCTGGCCGCGCCGGTGCTGTCCTACCTCTGCATCCACGCGATCGAATCGAACTTCGTGACCCCGATGGTCATCGGCAAGCGCCTGTCGATGAATCCGCTCTCGGTGCTGCTGTCGGTGATGTTCTGGGGCTGGCTCTGGGGCGTCGCCGGCGCGGTGCTGGCCGTGCCGCTGCTGATCTGCCTGCGCAGCATCAGCCAGCGCAACCGCCAGATGCGCCCGGTCGCCGTCTACCTGCGCGGCAGCGACCGCCCCTGCACGCCGCTGAGCACGCTGCTGCGGCCGCCGCGGCCGCAGCACGCCGCGTCCCTCGCTTCGCCGCAGATGTCGCCTCAGATGTCGCCGCAGATCTCGCCGCAGGTCCCCCCGCCCCTTGCCGATGGCGCCCCGGTCGTCCATCCGAACGCCCTTGAACAGCACCGCCCATAATCTGCCGCCTCGACGCGCCCGCCCTCGCTGGCTCGTCCTCGCCGCCGGCCTCTGGCCGTGGCGGCCCGACCGTTTCTCCGCCCGACCGCCCATGCCCCTGCCGATCCGCTCCCGCCTGCTCGTGCTCGTCCTGTCCGTGATGCTGCCCGGCATCATCGCGGCGCTGTGGGTCAGCTGGCAGACCTGGAGCGACGAGCAGGATGCCACCGTGCGCCACATGCGCGACAGCACGCGGGCCTTGTCCATGGTGGTCGACAAGGAGCTGGCCCGCCGCGCCGGCATCGCGCGGGTGCTGTCGCTGTCGCAGATCCTGGACGCGTCGCCGCAGATCCCGCCCGATGACCTGGCCATGCTGGAACTGCAGTCGCGTCGCGCGATGCAGGGCCTGTCGGGCTGGGTGGAACTGAACGCGCCCGACCGGACGCTGTTCAGCACGCGCCTGGCGCCGGGCCGCCTGCCCGAGACCTCGACGGTGCCGTCCGCGATGACCGCAGCCTCGGCGCCGCCGGCCGCGTCCCCGACCGTCGGCGCGGCCCCCGGCACGATCGCGGGCACCGCCGGCACCGCCGCAGCAGCGGCCTTGCCGCCGGACCTGCCGACTGCCGCCGCCTCACGCCCGGTGCTCGTTCGCGAAGGCGTGCCGCTGGTGGAGCAGGCCGTCATGGGCGACCTCGGTCCCGATCCGGCCACCGGCCAGCTGCGGGCGCAGATCATCCAGCCGATCGAGCGCGGCGGCCATGTCTGGCTGAACATGAGCATCGCCGTGCTGCCGCAGGAGCTGCAGCAGATCATCGATGGGCAACGGCTTCCGCCCGACTGGACCGCGACGATCATGGACGGCCGCGGCACCGTCGTGGCACGCCATCCCGGCGGCATCAGCTACGCCGGACGTCCGGGCACCGACGATCTCAAGCGCCTGATGGCCACGCGCGACGAGGCGCAGTTCGAGTCGGTCAACCTCGATGGCAAGCCCGTGCTGGGCTACTTCAGCAAGTCGCCGCAGGGCTGGACGGTGGTCACCGCGGTGCCGCGCGACGGCGGCCCGGGCGGCTTCGGCGCCCGCGCGGCGCTGCAGCCGATCGCGATCGGCGCGCTGCTGCTGGTGCTGGTCGGCATGTTCGGCGCCTTGTGGATCAGCCGGCGCATCTCCGGGCCGATCCACGCGCTCAACGAGATCGCCAACGAGCTGCGCGCCGGCGAGCCGGTGCGCGCGCGCAAGACCGGCATGGTCGAGTGCGACGAGGTCGCGCTCGCGCTCGAGGATGCGAGCGCCGCGATCCACCAGGGGCGCTACGAGCTCGAGGAGCGCGTCAACGAGGCCATCGACCGCACGCGCGAGGCCGAGCAACTGAGCTCCCGCTCCCAGCGCACGGCGGCGCTGGGCCGGCTCACCGGCGGCGTCGCGCATGACTTCAACAACCTGCTGGGCGTCATCAGCAACAGCGCCCACCTGATCCAGCGCAGCCCGCATGCCGAATCGCTGGCGATGCCGCTGGGCGCGATCATGCGGTCCGTCGACGTCGGCAGCCGCCTGACCCAGCATCTGCTGCGCGTCGCGGGCCGCCAGCCGGTCCACCCGCAGGTGGTGGACCTGCGCTCGACGCTGGGCGAGATGAAGGAACTGCTGGTCACGGTGCTGGGCAAGCGCATGCAGCTGGCCATGACGATGGCGCCGGACCTGCCGAGCGTGCGCGTCGACCCGTCGGAGCTGGAGCTCGCGCTGATCAACATCGCGCTGAACGCGCGCGACGCGACCAACGGCATGGGCGAGATCACCGTCGAGGCCGGCCGTGCGTCGCCGGGCGACGTGCAGGACCTGGCGCCCGGCGAGTACGTCGCGATCAGCGTCACCGACCGCGGTCCGGGCATCCCCGACGACCTGCTGGCGCGCGTCTTCGAGCCCTTCTTCACCACCAAGCCCGTCGGCAAGGGCACCGGCCTGGGCCTGAGCCAGGTGCTGGGCTTCTGCGTCCAGGCCGGCGGTACGGCGCGGGTGGCGAGCCAGCTCGGCGCCGGCACGACGGTGACGCTGCTGCTGCCGGCGCAGACGAGCGCGCGTCTCGTGCCCGACGCGACGCGCGTCGACGGGACCGAGCGCACGCGCGACGACGGGCGCACCAACAGCCTGGCCGGCATGCGGGTGCTGCTGGTCGAGGACAACGAGGAACTCAACCGCGTCACCGCCGGCCTGCTGCGCAGCTTCTCCTGCCAGGTGCTCAGCGCCAAGGATGCGGACGAGGCGCTGCAGCTGTTCGGCAGCGGCGCGGCCGTGGACATCGTCCTGTCGGACGTGGTGATGCCGGGCTCGATGGACGGCCAGGCGCTGGCCCGCGAGCTGCGCACGCGCCGCCCGGGACTGCCCATCGTGCTGATCAGCGGCTACAGCGAGGCGCTGACGGCCGAGTCCTCGTTCATCGTGCTGCGCAAGCCCGCGTCGCCGTCGCAGATCCTGGAGGCGCTGCGGCGCGCGATGGGGTTGCCGACGGGTACGTGACTTGCTGATTCATGGCATCACCACTCCCCCGATCGGAAAGGACTGCCATGGACAACAAGGACGTCATCGACGAACTGAACACGCTGATCGAGACCTGCAAGGACGGCGAGTACGGATTCCTGAGCTCCGCCGAACACGTCAAGAGCGCCAGCCTGCGTGAAGTCTTCGCGCAGCGCGCGGCCGACTGCCGCCAGGCCGCGTCTGAACTGCAGCAGCTCGTGCGCCAGCACGGCGGCACGCCCGAGGACGACGGCAGCGCCGCCGGGTCGCTCCACCGCGGCTGGGTCGCCGTCAAGGGCACGCTGACCGGCTACAGCGACAAGGCCATGCTCGAGGAATGCGAGCGCGGCGAGGACGCGGCCGTCGCGCGTTACCGCAAGGCGGCGCAGAAGGACCTGCCGGCCGGCGTGCTGGAAGTCGTCCAGCGCCAACTGGCCGGGACGCTGCGCAACCACGACCAGATCAAGCTGCTGCGCGACCAGGCGCGCAATGCCGAGAAGGTGTAAGGCGGTCTCGATTCCCACCAACGCAAAGCGCGCCCTCGGGCGCGCTTTTCCGTTTCATCGGGATTCGTTCTAACGCGCGGCTTCTCGTGTCTCCGCACGGGTCTGTTCTCGAGTCTCTTCGCGCTGCTTCTTGCGGCCCTGCAGGAAGCCCGCCAGCACGCCCATCAGCAGCTGCGCGACTTCCGGACCGACCTGGCCGCGCAGGCGCGTCGGCACCAGCCCCCAGAGCACGGTGAGCAACTGCAGCGTGCCGAGTTCCGGGCGTTCGGCGCCCGACTCGGCGTGAGCGCCCCGGGCTTCGCGCGGCGCCTGGAAGGCGTGGGCGCGCGGATCGTCGGCGCGGTGCCGGTCGTGCCGACGCCGCTTGCCGCGCACCAGGCGCCAGAAGATCCAGCTCGCGCCGGTGCCCAGCGCCGGCAGCAGCCAGCGGCCCGGCGTCATCACGGCCTTGCCGCGATGCTGCAATGAATCCCAGTGCAGCCGGAACTCCAGGTCGCGACGCACGACGCGGAGTTCCGCCATCTCGATGCGCAGCGTGAGTTCCTCTATCGACGCCGGTTCGCCCCCGTGATCGGGGACGTCCGGGATGCGACGGGGGTCAGGACGGTCTGGGGTGGCTGGCATCGGGGCTCGGTTCCTCGGGATCCATCGGATCGTTGAACAGCCAGTGGAACTGGCGGCGGGACGCCGGCAGCGCCAGCATCGGCGTCAGCGCCTTCATCGCGGCGACGACCCACACCAGCAGCAGCAGGTTGATGACCAGCACGCCGGCGAAGGCCCACGGCCAACTCAGCCCGAAGTGCACGGCCACCGCGACGAGCAAGGCCCACAGCGCCAGCCAGGCCGTGGCGCCGGCGATCGCGGCAACGACGCCGAGAATCGCCAGACTGACCAGACCGTGCTTGGCGCGCCGCAGCTCCAGCGCCAGCAGCAGCAGTCGCCCGGACAACATGCCGCGCGCCGCGCGGGCCATGCCCTGCAGATCGCCGAACCAGCCGGCACCGGTGGGCGGGACCCCGCCCGAAGGCGAAGGCCCGCCCGTCGGGCCTGATGCACCCGGTGCGCCCGGTGCGCCCGCAGCACCCGCCGTGCCGGAGGCCCCTCGGGGCCCCTCGGACAACGGCGGTGGTGGTGGTGGTGGCGGCGGGAACGGGGGCGGGAAGGACGGCGAGGCGTGCGGCACGTCGCTCATGAGCGCGCCGCGATCAGCGCGTCAGACGCGCGATCAGCAGGCCGACCGCCAGCGCGGTGCCGACGGCCATCAGCGGATGTTCGCGCACGTTCGAGCGCAGGCTGTCGCACCACTCGTTGCCGGTCGTGCGCAGGCGCTCGGCGCGCTCGTGCAGCAGTTCGTTCGTGTCCTCCAGGCTTTTCTGTAATTGCTGCGCCTTCGGCGCGGCGGTGGTTGCGAGGCGGTCGATCGTCGCGTGCGCCTTGTCGGCGACGCGGCTCACCAGATCGGCGGCTGCGGTGCTCGACGGCGTGGCGCTCGACGATCCCGTGCCGTTGGCCAGCTTGGCGGCGTCTTCGGCCGTCGTGAACGGCACGGTCTTGTCGCTCTTCTCGTTGTTGGGCGTGGTGCTCATGGGAAGTTTCCTTTCGTGGTGCGCAGTGGCAGCAAGGGCATGGATCGGTGGAGAGCAAGATGGCAAGCGGCGTGCCTCGACGGCGCGACCGGGGGAAAGACCGGCTCAGCGCGGCAGCGGCGGCTTGGGATGCGTGTCTAGCCCGCGGTGCGGCGACTCGGACACCTGCGGTCGGCCGCCCTCGGGTTCCAGCATCTCCTCGATGATGAAGTGGCCGTAGTACTGCGCGCGCTCGGCGTGGTTGCGGCGCGCGATCTCGGCGATCTCGCGCGCCTGCGCATCGTCCCTGGCCTTGACGACGAGGAAGTGGTAGCCCCGCTCGGCCAGTTCGCCCTGGCTGCGCAGCAGGTTGATCTCCTGCCCGATCGCGGCCAGCGGACTCGCGCGTTTCAGGTCGCGTTCGACCAGCTCGATCATCTCGCGGTCGGTGATCGCATGCAGGTCGGCGTCGGCGATGCCGTGCGCACTCAGCGCCGCGCGCGCCTGGCCGGCATCGGCCGCGCCGGGAAAGCTGATCACCAGGTGATCCACCGGCTTGTACACGCCGAAACTGGTGGGACGCTCGTCGTCATCGGGCTTGTCGGCGGCGCCGGGTCGGAGGCTGGTGGCCATGGAAGCTCCTTGAAGTGAGGCGTGAGTCTTCCCGGCAAGGCAAGCCTCGTACCCATTGCAAGCAGCGCCTTTCCCGCAGGCGAACCGGAGAAAAAAGAAGGCCTACTCAACGTGTCACCGAGATTGACGGATGGATCATCGACCGGTTACACCGGACGAGCCTACTGCCTCCGGGAAGCGTCGATATCGACCCGGTGCAGGTCCGGTGCCCCCGCATGGAATCCCCAGGGTTGGGGAGACTTTCAGGCACGGCAATTGCCCTCTCTCGCGACCAACCGTATTCGAACAGGGAAGGAGCGAAACGATGAACGACGGTGTTACGTCGGTGCTGTACGTCGAAGACAGCCCTCTCAACGTCATCGTGATGGAGGCGATGTTCGAGCAGCGCCGCGACCTGCGCCTGCACGTCGCCGAGGCCGGCATGCCCGCCTGGCGCCTGAGCGCGCAGCTGCAGCCATCGCTGCTGCTGGTCGATCTCCACCTGCCCGACTGCCACGGGTCGGACCTGCTGAAGCTGCTGCGCATGCGGCGCGGTTGGGCGCAGGTGCCGGCGATCGCGGTGACGGCCGATTCCGATTTCGACGCCCTCGGCTGCGGCTTCCTCGAGCTGTGGGCCAAGCCGCTGGATGTGCGCAGGACGCTGGCCCGCCTGGCCGAACTGCTGCCGCCGCCACGCGGCTTGCGACCCGCCGATGCGATTGCCGCGCCCGCCGACGGACTGCAGACCGGCGTCATGATCGATCCGGCCGCCGACAGTGCCAGACGGGAGCCGGGCCTGATGGCCCGGCACAAACAGTCGCTGGCGCCGCGCCAGACCGACTACGGTTGGGTGCGCTGAGCGCGTCGCGGAGGCTGCCCCTGTGACCGCCTGGCTCGACGCTCCCCTCGCCACCCTCTCCCTCCACGACCTGGATTTCTCCCGCCAGCGGCCCGATGGCCCTTTGCCGGGATCGCTGCGCCCGGCGGTCTTTCTCGACAAGGACGGCACGCTGGTCGAACCCGACGACGCAGCCATCCACGATCCTTCGCGTCTGCGGCTGATGCCCGGCGCGGGCGAGGCGCTCGTGCGGCTGAGCGCCGCGGGGCTGGCGCTGGTGCTGGTCACCAACGAAAGCGGCATCGCGCGCGGCGCGTTCACCCGTGTCCAGTTCGCGCATCTGCAGGGGGCCCTGCTGCGCCGCCTGAAAGACGAATTCGGCGTGGCGCTCGACGACGTTGCGGTCTGCCCGCACGCGCCCGATGCGCAGGGCCGTCCGGCCTGCCTGTGCCGCAAGCCCGCGCCCGGCATGCTGACGCGCGCGGCGCGGGCGCACGGCCTCGATCTGGGTCGCTCGTGGATGGTGGGTGACCTGCTCGACGACGTCGAGGCGGGTCATCGCGCCGGTGCCACCGGGCTGCTGCTGGACACCGGCGGCGAGACCGTCTGGCGGCGCTCGCCGCTGCGCGAGCCGGCGGGCGTCTTCAGCGACTGGCCGTCGCTGGCCGAGCACCTGCTGCGCGAGGCGGCGTCGGCCGCGACGTCGACGGCGCTGACGGACGAGGCGCTCGACGCCCCGCTGAGCCCGGCGAACGGGGCGTCGACTTCCTCGCCGAAGGCTTCACAGGTTCAGGCGCAGGCGCAGGCGTAGCAACCTCCACGCGAGGCTGCGTCCGGAGCAGCCCCATGAGCCGCCGCTCCGCGACGCTCAGGCCGGTCACCGCCGGCGGCTTGCCGATCCAGCGCTGCGACGGCAAGGTCGCCAGACGGTCGGACTGCCCCCATGCCAGCACCGCCGGGTGGATGTAGGACTTGCGGCAGACCGCCACGGTGTTGCCCAGCCGTGCGGCCACCTCCTTCACCGTCTGCTTCAGTGCGTCGACCGGCGCGGTGCCGGCGCGGGCGTGGTCCGACAGCAGGTCCAGCGCCAGCACGCTCGCGTGCCAGGTGCGGAAGACCTTGGCGCTGCAGGTCGGACCGCCGGCGGTGGCGAGCCAGTCGTTGACGTCGGAGGCATCGATGCGATGGGGCTCACCCGCCTCGTCCTCGTAGCCGAACAGCTCCTGCCCGGGCAGATCGCGACAACGGCGCACGAGGGCCGCGACGCGGTCGTCGCGCACGGCGAGTTGGTGACGCACGCCGCTCTTGCCGGGGAAGCTCAACAGCAGCGCGTCGCCCTTCACCTTCACATGCCGGCACAACAAGGTACTGAGGCCGTAGGAGCCGTTGCTGCGCGCGTACTCGCGATGGCCGATGCGCATCCAGGTGCGATCGAGCAGCCGCACCAGCGCCGCGATGACCCGTTCGCGGTCGAGGCTGCGATCGACACCGTCCGGGCGCAGCCGACGCTGCACCTGCCTGCGCAGGCGGGGCAGGCGCTGGCCGAAGTCCAGCAGCAGGCTGAACTTGTTCTCGCCGCGCAGGGCCATCCAGTCGGCGTGATAGCGGTACTGCTTGCGACCGCGCGCGTCGCGCGCCGTGGCCTGGATATGGCCGTCGTCGCGGGTGCAGATCCACACGTCCTCGTAGGCAGGCGGAATCGCCAATGCGCGGATGCGCTTCAAGGTCGATGCGTCGCGCACCGGCCGCCCGGCGGCATCGACATAACGGAAGCCCTTGGCCGCGCGCTTGCGGCGCAGACCGGGTTCGCAATCGGATACCCAACGCAACGACATACGAGTCCTCCTGCCTTTCCCAAGGCAGGCCGCATGCCAGCACCGCTGGCCCTCACCCGGCCCTCTCCCGCAAGCGGGAGAGGGGGGCCGAGGAAAGGCTTACTGCTCGGCCTTGTCCGCCGCCGCCGCGTCTTCGGCGGCGTATTCCTTCAAGCGGTTGTAGAGCGTCTTGAGGCTGATGCCCAGCACGGCCGCGGTCTGTTCCTTGTGGTGCTTGTAGTGCTGGAGCGTGGCCAGGATGAAGGCCTTCTCCACCTGCGCCATCGAACTGCCGAGCGGCATCGTGATCGACGGACCGGAGGTTTCCGCCGCCGTCACGAAGGCCGGCGCCGGCGCGGCTGCCGGGACGCCCCCACCGAGGCTGGTGACCGCCGCGGCCGACGCAGCCGTGGACTGCGGGTCGGCGCCTTCGCCCTTGGGCAGCCACTGCTCGTCGACGACATCGGCCACCGCCATCACATACGCGCGCTGGACCGCGTTGCGCAGCTCGCGCACGTTGCCGGGCCAGTGGTAGGTCTGGAGCTGCGCCAGCGCCTTCGCCGTGAAGCGCTTGTTCTTGCCTTCCTTCGCCGCGATCTGGCGCAGGAAATGGTCGGCCAGCAGCGGCACGTCATCGAGGCGGTCGCGCAGCGGCGGCATCTCGATCGGGAACACGTTGAGGCGGTACAGCAGGTCCTCGCGCAGCTTGCCCGCCTGCACCGCCTGCAGCAGCGGGCGGTTGGACGCGGCGATGACCCGCACGTCGGCATCGAGCGTCGTCGTCGAGCCCACGCGCATGAAGCGCCCGGTCTCGAGCACGCGCAGCAGCTTGACCTGCAGCTCCATCGGCATCTCGGTCAGCTCGTCGAGGAACAGCGTGCCGCCGCTGGCGCGTTCGAAGAAGCCCTCGTGCTGCTTGTCCGCGCCGGTGAAGGCGCCCTTCTCGTGGCCGAAGATCTCGCTCTCGATCAGGTTGGGCGAGATGGCGCCGCAGTTGACGGCCAGGAACGGCTTCTTGCGGCGGCGGCTCAGGTCATGGACCGTCTGCGCGACCAGCTCCTTGCCGGTGCCGCTCTCGCCGTTGATGAAGACCGACACGCTGGTCCCCGCCACGCGCGAGATCTGTTCGTAGATCCGCTGCATCGGCTGGGTGCGGCCCCACAGCAGCCCGAAGTGACCGGTGTTGGCCAGGTTGGCGTTCAGCTCGGAGACCTCGGCCTGCAGCGCGGCGGGCTTCATCACCCGCGACAGCACGCCCTGCAGCTGCTTGATGTTGATCGGCTTGACCAGGTAGTCGGCCGCGCCCAGGCGCAGCGCCTGGATCGACGTGTCCAGGCTGGCGTGACCGGTGATCAGCACCACCTCGGAGTTGGCCACCAACTGAGGATCCTGGAACAGCTCCATGCCGTTGCCGTCGGGGAGTTGCAGATCCAGCAGCACCACGTCGGGCTGCTGCAGCGCAATGTGCCGCCGGGCATCGCGCAAGGTATGGGCCACCGACACGGTGAATTTCTCGCTCGCGATCAGTTCCTGCAGGGTGGCGACGGAATCGATATCGTCATCCACGATCAACGCATGGGTCACCGGTACATCCTTCGTTATGGGGGGTGGTCACTTCTTTTGAGGCGGGACTTTCGTGAACTAGGTCAACCGAACTCATCTAACTCATTCTTGCAGCAAGCGGCCCGCTTGCCAGCCCCTTGGCGATTCGATTTGAAAAATATTCCGGTGAGAGCTGGTCGATGAGCGTCCGCACGCAAACGGCATACGAACAACACGCCCCACAAAACGACACCGGCCGCGGTCCGAGAACCACGCCGGTGCCGGCAAGCGGTCTGCGGGACCGCTGAAATCGACGGGGAACTCAGGCATCCCGACGGCGGCGCTGGACCCATCCCACCAAGGCCAAGGCGACGACCAGGGTGAGGAAGTTGCGGATCTCGAACGACGCGCCGGAAGACTCGCTATCGGCGTCGATGACGGAGGACGGGCTCGGAGACGCAGAGGTGCTCGGCGACGGCGTCTGACCCTGCGGGGCGGGACGGACACCGGCGGGAGCGTGGCGGGACGGGCCGTTCGCCGGGGCCGCGGCCTCCGGACGGACCAGCGCCGCGAGCCTGGCACCCTCCAGGAAACTGCCGGAGCTCTCCGCGTGGGCCACGGTCGCGGCCAACGTCAGCGGAATCGCCCAAGCAAGCTTGTGCAGGTGCATGAAAACCTCCTGTGATGGAAACGGGAGCGCAGTCGGGCATCCGTCCGGTCCGCGCGGTCGCCGAGCGTCCACGCGCGGCTCGCAGGAGAGGCAAGCACCGTGCCCGCACGAACGTCCTGTGACGATTTAGTTGCCGCGACATGGGCATGCGGGACATCCCGCAGGAGGTCAGGCGGTCAGAACAGCGCCGCACCCAATTCGAAACCGATCAGGCCGGCCAGTCCGGCCTGGAGCGTCGATCCGAAGGCACCGCATGCATCGAAGGGCGAAAACGCGCAGCGGTCCGCGAAGCTCATGCCATAAGGCGAGCAGATCGACGCAAACGGCGGGGCGTACGGGGGGTGGAACCTGGGACCGAATGAGCTGCAGCCGTAAGGATCGAAGCGCGTCCATCGGTCCGGCATGGCCCACTGATTCGGCATGGCCCATGGGCCGGACGCGGCAAACGGGTCCGGCACAGACCAGGGCGACAACGATCGCTGCAATTGCTGCACCTGCCGGTAGGCCTGCTTCAGCTGTTGCTGGGCCGCTCGCAGTTGCTTCTGGGCCTGCAGCAACTCGTGCCGGGCCTCGTTCTGCAGGGTCGGCTGCAGAGTGGGCTGCAGAGTGGGCTGCGTGGAGGGCTCCTGCTGTCCGGCAATCTGCCGGCGGAATCCGGCCAACAGGCGAGCCTGCTCCTTGTGCTGCTTCGCCTTCAGTTCGCTGAGGAAGGCTTTCACGTCAGGGCTGTCCTTGTCGACCGCGTCCTTGCCGTCGTCCACCTCGGCGTCATCGGGCAGCTCGGTGATCTGGATCGAGGAGGGAAACATCGACTCATCTGCGCCGCCGGGGAACGCCCGCGACGACGCCGAAGTCGATCCGAAATGGTTGTACATGGAATTCCTTTCGCTGAAGTGGCGCCACCCCTCGATCGGGGCTCGATCAGGGCTCGATCGCGATGTGTCGCTGCCGAACCCTCAGCGGTTCAGGAAAAGTTCATCTCGCGTCGCAAGGCCTCACCGGGCAGCACGGCGGGCACCCGCGCCGCGGCGGCCACCGTCAGCGGCAGGTCGTCCGTGGCCACGACCACGCGGGCGCCGGCCGCCAGCGCGGCCAGTTCCCCGATCGACACGGTCGGCAGCAAGACGTGGCCCCGCTGCGGCATCGTCGCGCGCAGTTCGGCCAGGGCCGCTTCTTCGCCGGGCAACGCGCACAGCACGACCGCCGTGTCGTCCGCCCAGGCGTCGAGCAGCACGTCGGCCGCCGCCGCGAATGCCGCGGGCTGGCAGTGGCGCGCGCCGCCCCCGCCCGGGCACACCAGGACGTAGCGCTGACCGAAGCGCAATCCCGCTTGCTGCAAGGCGTTCCGCATCTGGTGGGTGTCCTTGGGCAGCAGCCGCAGGCGGGGACGCTCGTCGGCGGTGCGCATGCCGACGTGCGCCACCAGGGCGAGCTGACGGCGGGTGTCGTCGTCGGCGGCCGTGTCGTCCAGCAGTTCGTCGCTGAGCAGGCCATGCGCGGGCTCGCGGACATGGGCCAGCGTCAAGGGGATGCCTGCCATGCGGCACAGCAGGGCCGCCGGCAACGCGCTCTGCGACGACGGCGAGAACAGCACGGCCGCATCGAAGTGGCTGCGGCGCAGCTTGCGCACCAGGTGCATCTCGGCGTCGCCGCGCATCGTCGACGGCTCCGCGT
Source organism: Mitsuaria sp. MSU3D (assembly GCF_056867975.1). Taxonomy (NCBI): domain Bacteria; kingdom Pseudomonadati; phylum Pseudomonadota; class Betaproteobacteria; order Burkholderiales; family Sphaerotilaceae; genus Roseateles; species Mitsuaria sp. MSU3D. Next base: position 1,961,581 of record NZ_CP200314.1, read on the forward strand.
TCAGCGCGGCAGTGCCGCTGGCGGTCCAGGGCGCGTTGAAGGTGACGACCTCGTCCACCGCCTGCAGATGCGGCCGCAACGCCAGCGCCTCGGGCGCGGCGAGCAGCGTCGACTGCGTCCACGGCATCGTCTCGTGCACCGCCGCGAAGGACGCGGTGGAGGCCAGCACGCCCGCCACGCCGTCCAGGCGGACCAGCAGTACGCGACGCACGTTGCACCATCGGCGGTGACGCTCCTCGGCCTGCGTGTGCGCGTCGACCGGCAGCGCGTCCAGCGCGAGCACGCCCGCGTCGCCCGACTCCGGAGCGGTCGGCGGGCGGGCGCGCTGTTCGAGGGACGTCGCGATCATCCCGTCGACGTGGCAAGCGACGTGCCGGACGCAGAGCGAGGATCGGCGCGGGTTGGCGGGTGATCGCGTGCTCTCGCCGGGCGCGCGTCAGCCCGGCGCCAGCGTGCGCGTGGCCGTCTCGGCGGCCTGCTCCCGCAGGCTGTGGCGTTTGGCGAACGCCCAGCTCAGTTCGGCGCCCATCAGGAAGACCTGGGTCGAGTAGTAGACCCACAGCATCATGACCACCAGCGAGGCCGCGGCGCCGTAGGCCGAGCTCACGCCGCTGCGGCCGATGTACAGCCCGATCAGCGTCTTGCCGAGGCTGAAGAGCGCCGACGTGATCAGCGCGCCGACCCAGACGTCGCGCCAGCGCACGGGGACGTCCGGCACCCACTTGTAGATGACGGCGAACATCACCGTGATCAGCGCATAGGCGAGCGTCCCGTTCAGGATCTGCGCGAGCAGGACGAACTCGGTGCCCAGCCACGGCGTCCACCATTTGCTGATCGCAGCGAGCGCGGCGCTGGCCACCATCGAGACCATCGACAGGAAGCCCAGGCCGAGGATGAGGCCCAGCGACAGCAGACGCTTGCGCAGCAGCGTGACCAGCCCCTGCCACACCGGCCCGCTGCGCACGGTGGGCGCCTTCCAGATCCGGTTGAGCGAGTTCTGCAGTTCGGCGAAGACGGAGGTCGCCCCCACCAGCAGCACGATCGTGCCGATCGCGGCGGCCCAACCGCCCTCCTCCGGCCGGTTCACGCGCTTGAGCAGATCCTCGACCGCCGCGGCGCCGTCGGTCCCGAGCAGTCCGGAAAGCTGTTCCATGACCTCGCCGCGCGCGGCCTGCTCGCCGAACACCAGGCCCGCCACGCTGATGACGATCAGCAGCAGCGGCGCGATCGAGAACAGCGTGTAGTACGCGAGCGCCGCGCCCATGCTGGGCGCGTTGTCGTCGCTCCAGCTTTGCGCGGCTTCGCTGACGATGTCGACGGCTTCCTGGACGGCGTGGGGCAGCTTGGGCATGCGGGGCGGCCGCGGCGGAGCGCGGCATTGAGGGCGGCGTTGAGGGCGGCGTTGAGGGCGGGAAGGATTTTCTTTGTCGAGGCAAGAGAAATTCCCGCGGGCACCGGCACGGCGATTGCCTCGAAGGTCTTATCCCAACCACCAGGAGACCCCTCATGGCAAGCACCACCATCGCCTCGGATCGCGTCGAAGGCACCAAGGTCTACAACGGCAACGGCGACAAGCTCGGCTCGATCGACAACCTCGTGATCGACAAGCGCTCGGGTCTGGTCCGTTATGCGGCGCTGGAGTTCGGCGGCTTCCTGGGCATCGGCACCGACCGGTATCCGATCCCGTGGAACATGCTGAAGTACGACACCAGCCTGGATGGCTACGTCGTGCCGCTGCGCGAAGACCAGCTTGAGAAGGCGCCGCGCTACGCGCAGACCGACCGCCCCGAGTATTCCGACGAGTACGGCCGCAAGGTCTACGACTACTACGGCGTGGCATGGATGTGACGACGAAGGTCGTCATCGAGCGTTGAAATCCAACCTGCAATGAAGAACGCCCCGGAACTCCGGGGCGTTTTCAATTGAGCGGGCGATCAGGCGGCGGTGGCGCCGTCCTCGGCCGGCCAGTCGCGGATGTAGGCCTTGAGCATGCGGTTCTCGAAGTCCTGCGCGTCGACGACCGTCTTGGCCACGTCGTAGAACGAGATCACACCCATCAGCTGCCGGCCGTTGAGCACCGGCATGTAGCGCGCGTGACGGCCGAGCATCATGCGGCGGACTTCGTCGATCTCGGTCTCGGGCGTGCAGGTCAGCGGCGCGTCGTCCATGACGCTGCGCACCAGCCGGGTCCCGACGCTGCCGCCGTTGCCGACCACCGCCTGGATGACCTCGCGGAAGGTCAGCATGCCGACCAGATCGCCGAACTCCATCACCACCAGCGACCCGATGTCGCGCTCGGCCATGGTCTCCGCGGCCTGGGCCAGCGGGGTGTCGGGAGAGACGGTGAAGAGCGTGCTGCCCTTGACGCGCAGGATGTCGGAGACTTTCATGGACGTGGGAGAAAAAGCTTGACTGGCAACATAGCACACAATGCCCGGCGCCAGACACGACTGGACACCATAACAAGCAGGAGACACCCATGTCAGGTCCATCCGACCCGGGCTTTGATACCTTGGCGCTACACGCCGGGGCCGCGCCCGACCCCACCACCGGCGCCCGCGCCGTACCGCTGCATCTGACGACCTCGTTCGTGTTCGAGAGCGCCGAGCAGGCCGCGGGCCTGTTCAACATGGAACGCAGCGGGCACGTGTACTCGCGGCTGTCGAACCCGACGACGGCCGTGCTGGAGGAACGCATCGCCGCCCTCGACGGCGGCATCGGCGGCCTGGCCACCGCCAGCGGCCAGGCGGCCCTGCACCTCGCGATCGCGACGATCGCGGCGGCCGGCGACCACATCGTGGCGTCGAGCGCGCTGTACGGCGGTTCCCACAACCTGCTGCACTACACGCTGAAGCGCTTCGGCATCGAGACGACCTTCGTGCGGCCCGGCGACCTGGACGCCTGGCGCGCGGCGATCCGACCGCAGACGAAGCTGCTGCTGGGCGAGAGCCTCGGCAATCCCGGCCTCGACGTGCTGGACATCCCGTCGATCGCGCAGATCGCGCATGAGGCGCACCGGCCGCTGCTGGTCGACGCGACCTTCGCGACGCCTTATCTGCAGCAGCCGATCGCGCTGGGGGCGGACCTCGTCTACCACTCGGCCACCAAGTTCCTGTGCGGACACGGGACTGTCGTGGGCGGACTGCTGGTCGACGGCGGGCGCTTCGACTGGGACCGCGCCCATGCGGCGAGCGGCGAGCGTCGCCGTTTCGCCGAACTCTGCGAGCCGTACGACGGCTTCCACGGCATGGTGTTCTCGGAGGAAAGCACCGTCGGCGCCTTCCTGCTGCGCGCGCGTCGCGAAGGCCTGCGCGACTTCGGCGCCTGCATGAGCCCGCACACCGCCTGGCTGATCCTGCAGGGCATCGAGACACTGCCGCTGCGGATGCAGCGCCATGTGAGCAACGCGCAGAAGATCGCGGAGTTCCTCGAGGCCCAGGACATCGTCGAGCGCGTGAACTACCCCGGACTGGCTTCGCATCGCGATCACGCGCTGGCGCAGAAACTGTTGCCCAAGGGGAGTGGCGCCGTCTTCAGCTTCGACTTGAAGGGCGGACGCGAGCCGGGCCGGCGCTTCATCGAAGCGCTGCGGCTGTTCTCGCATCTGGCGAATGTCGGCGATGCCCGCTCGCTGGTCATCCATCCTGCATCGACGACGCATTTCCGGATGGACGACGCGGCGCTCGCGGCCTCGGGCATCCGGGCCGGGACGATCCGCCTGTCCATCGGACTGGAAGATCCCGACGACCTGATCGCCGATCTGAAAACCGCGTTGAAGGTGGCGTCGAAATGAGTGCGAAGAAGCTCAAGGTCCAAGGCCGGTCGGCCTATGCGTACACCGGCGGCAAGCGCTTCGACGCGACCCTGCCGTGTGTCGTGTTCATCCACGGCGCGCTGCACGACCACAGCGTGTGGACGCTGCTGGCGCGCCACTTCGCCCACCACGGCCACGGCGTGCTGGCGGTCGACCTGCCCGGGCACGGCCGCAGCGAAGGCCCCGCGCTGGGCGATGTGGAGGCGCTCGGTGACTGGATCAACGAGGTGCTCGACGCCGCCGGCGCCGGCGCGCCGGGCGCGAACGGCACGGTGTCGCTGGTCGGTCACTCGATGGGCTCGCTGATCGCGCTCGAAGCCGCGGCACGGCGCCCGGCGCGCGTGTCGCGGCTGGTGATGGTCGGCACCGCGTGGCCGATGAAGGTCTCGGACGCGCTGCTGAGCACCTCGCGCGAACGGCCGCGGGCGGCGATGGCGATGGTCAACGCGTTCTCGCACTCGACGACGGCGGGCAAGCCCTCTTATCCCGGACCGGGCGCGTGGATGCACGGCGGCAACCTGGCGCTCATGGAGCGCATGCAGGACGGCTACGGCGAGCACGGCAATCTCTTCGAGCACGACTTCCTGGTCTGCGATCGCTACCAGCGCGCGCCGGAGGCTGTCGCGCAAGTGACCGCGGCCGGCATCCGGTCGGAGATGATCCTTGGCGCGAAAGACGCGATGACGCCGCCGAAGGCGGCAAAGCAGCTGGCCGAGATGCTCGGCGCGCGCGTGCAGACCTTGCCGGCCGGGCATTCACTGATGACCGAGGCGCCGGAGGGGATGTTGAATGCATTGAAGGCGGCGCTGGTCTGAGCGCCGTACGGTGACGACCTCAGCCAAGCAGACGGCCCGCGAGGGCCGCGCCAGGAGACGACCATGAGCACCAGCCCCCTGCCCCACGCGCCCCAGGATTCGGACCCGAACGCTGACCGCGTGAAGGCCATGCGCAGCTTCGCCGAGTTCTATCCGTTCTACCTCGGCGAGCACCGCAACCGGACCTGCCGGCGGCTGCACTTCGTCGGCTCGACGCTGGGGCTGCTGTGCCTGGCTTATGCGCTGGCGACGCAGACGTGGAGCTTCGTGCTCATCGGCCTGCTGTGCGGCTACGCGTTCGCGTGGATCGGGCACTTCGGGTTCGAGAAGAACCGGCCCGCGTCGTTCAAGCGGCCGCTGTACAGCTTCATGGGCGATTGGGTCATGTACAAGGACATCTGGATCGGGAAGATCCGGTTCTGATGGGGGGGCGGACACCGCCTCGTTCCGGATCGTCCCAGGCACCCGAACCCACGCTGGACTTGGTTGACAAAGGACCCTTCCATTCGCCGTGTCGCGAGTGGAGGTTCAAATCGAGGTCAACCAGGACAGGCCAATGATGAAGACGACGAACGCGCACGACGGCGCGGCGCAAGGATTGAGTGCGTTTGCTGAAGTTCATGCCGCCACGGAGACAGCGGCGCAGGATGCGGCCTCTGGTACCGAGCGCTCTTTGGCCGAGTTGCCCCCGGAGTTGCTCGAAAGGATCGGCAGCCATCTCGGCGCAAAGGATCTTGTCGCACTCACCCGCACAGGTTCCAGACACATCGCCGCGTCCTTCGCCTACCAGCTGAACCAGGCGCGCACGCTCGACGCTGTGAGAAAAGCGTGCGAACGCTCCACCGACCTCGCCGTGTTGACCTCATCGATCCAGGGTTTGCGGCCCGCGCATCAGGTCGACGCCCTGCAGCATTGGGCGACGCGCCTCCGCGAATTGCCTGCGGTGCGGCGGTCCGACCGCGTCGCCGACTTTTACGCTGTCGTCGCCTCCTTGCCTCACATCGCGGACCAGCCCCCATTGGCCCTGAAGTTGAGACTGGCATGTCATGACAGCGCCTGGTCCGCCGTGGAAGCAGGAGAAAGCGAGGAGGCGGTCGCCGCCGCCTTCCAACTGTCGTCGCCTCGGGAGATGAAGCGATTGGCATGGACCGTCGCTCACAAGGAGGCAAGCGCACTCGTAGGCGCTGGCGCTTCAGTCTCCGAGACCGCCAGCGCGTTCGATCTGGACAGGATGGGCTACGACTATCTGGCGCATCGATCCGTCGACGGACCTGCCGGGGCCGCCGCGCTGGCGGGGCAACCCATTCAGGAGGTGTATCAGTCCGGCAGTTTCTTCAGTAACAAGCGCAGGGGATATCAATTTCATTTCAGTGAAGGTGCCATCCGCAGGTTGGACCAGATGGTTTTCGATGGGCCAGCCAGCCAGGCCGTCCTGGCGGGCGAGAGGGTGGTGGATGTCTTCCTCCGCCATGGCTTCAGCAACGTCAGCTACCACTTCCGATTGCAGGAGTTGGCCTGCCAGGGTCCTGCCGGGGAGGCCGTCAAGGCGGGGGAAGATGTGGAAGCGGTCGCCAAGCGATATGGCATCAACGCCCCGAGTTGCCTCCGTCGCTGGCTGCAGGAACCCGGCGAGTCGTCTTGACGACGACCTGCCTGATTCCCTGCGCGCTGGCGTCACGCCGCGCCAGCGAGTTCTCCGATCAGCGCCTCGTAGTGCCGCAACGGTCGACCCAGCAGGGTCTCCAGGCGCTGGACGGTGCCGGCGGCCGGCTTCATGCCGTGCTGCTGGATGCGGGCCATCATCAACCGCATGTCGTAGGCCATCCAGGACGGCGCCGCGTTGGCCAGTTGGGCCTCGAAGGCCGCGAGGTCATCGCCGCCGTAGCGGATCTCCCGCTGCAGCACGCGACTCCAGGCTTCGGCGACCGAGGCGCCCGACAGTTCCTCCGGGCCGACGACGTCGAGCACCACACGCGGCAGCGGTCCGGGCGCTGCATCACGGCGCAGCAGTTCCGCGACGGCGACATCCGCCAGATCGCGCGTGTCGATCATCGCCACACCCGCGGTGCCGATCGGCATCGGATAGACGCCGTAGCCTTCGATCACCGATTGCACCTGCTGATCGTTCTGCATGAAGTAGGCCGGGCGGAGCACCGTCACGGGCAGGTCCAGGCTCTCGATCATCCGCTCCACCGTGTGCTTGCCGGTGAAGTGCGGCACGTCGGTGAACCGGTCCGCGTGGATCACGGACAGGTAGACGATGCGCTCGATGCCGGCCTCCCGCGCCAGGCTCAGCGTCTGCAGGCCTTGCGTGACTTCGTCCGGTGTGACCGCGTTGAGCAGGAACAGCGTGCGCACGCCCGACAGCGCGTGGCGCATCGACGGGATGTCGGACATGTCGGCGACGACCTCGGTGACGCCGTCCGGCAACTGCGCCCTGCCCGACTTGCGGACCAGCGCCTTGACGGAAGCGCCTTCGCGCGCGAGACCTTGGACGACGAGGGAACCGATGGTGCCGCTGGCACCGGTGACGAGAATGCTCATGGGGGACTCCTTGTGGGGATGGTGGGTGGTGAAAGGGAACGGGAGAACGGGGTGACGGGGAATCGATCAGGCGCCGAAGTCGACGACGGCCTTGCCGTGGATGGCGCCATTGCGGTGGCGCTCGATGGCGGCGGGCAGCGCCGTGAAGGGCACGACCTCGCCGACGCGGGCCTGCAGCTCGCCCCTGGCGACCTGCTGCGCGACGTGCCCCAGCAGCGCCGCGTCGGGCTTCATGACGAACCACAGGCCTCGCAGGCCTGACGGCGTGCTGGCCAGGATCCCGGGCGACGAGGTGCCGACGACGACACCGTTGCGGGACAAGACCTGCCACGTGCGGTCGAGCACGTCGCCGCCGACGTAGTCGAGCACCAGGTCGATGTCGCGCACCACCGATTCGAAGCGCTCCGTCCGGTAGTCGATGACCTGGTCAGCGCCGAGCGCGCGGACCGCGTCGATGTCGTCGCTGGCGGCGGTCGCGATGACATGAGCGCCGGCCCGCTTCGCGAACTGGACTGCAAAGCGCCCCAGTCCACCGGCCGCGCCATGCACCAGCACGCGTTGGGACGGCCAGAGGGGGCCGGCGAAGTGCAGGCTCTGCCAGGCGGCCAGAACGGCGACGGGCAGCGACGCGGCGGTCAGGTCATCGAGCGCTTCGGGCGTCGGCGCCAGATTCGCCTCGTTCACGGCGACCAGTTCGGCGTAGGCGCCCAGAGCGCCGAGCGGCCCCATCACACGATCGCCGACCTGGAAGCGCGACACGCCGGGGCCGACGGCCTCGACAACGCCGGCCAGTTCGATGCCAAGCACCGCCGGCAAGGCGATCGGAAAGGCGTCGCGAACGTCGCCCTCGCGCACCTTCCAGTCGAGGGCGTTGAGGCCGGCGGCCCGAACGCGCACCAGCACTTGGCCGGCCTGCGCGACCGGGGCGGCGATCGTGGACATCGTGGTGGCCTCGGCGCCGCCGTAGGCATTCAGGGTCAGGGCTTGCACGGTGGTCATGGTTCAGTTCCTTCCATCGGTGGGTGGCGATGGATGAACGATAGGCCGTTGCATTCGATAAACACAGACGCCAAAATCGATACTGTCTGTCTCACTGGTGGAACACATGGACCTGAACGCACTGGCGGACTTCAATCTGGTCGCGACGCATGGCGGCTTCGGGCGGGCGAGCCGCGCCAGCCGCCGCTCGAAGGCGACCCTGTCGCGTCGCGTCGCGGATCTGGAGGAGCAGCTCGGCGTGCGCCTCATCGAGCGCGGCGCGAAGGGTCTGGAGCTGACGGAAGCGGGTCAGGCCTTGCTCAGCAGGACGGAAGGTCCGATGAACGAGGTGGCCGATGCCTTCGCGTCCACGCGCGAAGGCGCGGATCAGGTGCGCGGGCAATTGCGCATCGCCGCGCCGCTGCTGTTCTCGCAGCTCGCGATGGGACGCCTGAGTGCCGAGTTCCGCGCGCTCCACCCCGGCGTGACCGTCGAGGTCGTCGGTGAGGACCGGGTGGTGAACCTCGTCGATGAACGGTTCGACGTGGCGATCCGGCCCAACCCGCGCATGGACACCGCGCTCGTGGGACGCTGTTTTGCGAAGGACCGGCTGGTGGTCGTTGCGGCGCCGTCGTTCGCGATGCCGGCATCCAGCAGGCCCGTCCCGGGCAAGGCCGTCTCTCGCAGGTCCGCCGCAGGCAAGCCGCCTTCGGACCCGGCAGCCTCAAGCGAGGCCCCGGTGGAGGTGCCCGCGGTGGTCAGCGCGACCCGGGAGGGCGAGGTCTGGGAACTCGACGGCGGCGCGCTGAGGCTCGCACCAAGACCGGTGCTGCGGCTGTCGTCGATGCTGATGGTGAGAGACGCCACGCTCGCAGGCGCGGGCGTCGCGTTGCTGCCTCAATCCATCGTCTGGAGCCAGCTCACGCGCGGCGAACTCGTCCAATGGGGCGCAGTGAGCGGCAAGGAGGTCGAGCTGTGGGTGCTGCACACCTCGCGCCGGCTCGCGAGTCCCAAGGTCAAGGCGTTTGTGGACTTCATGTGCGCCAGGTATCCGGAGGGCGTGCTGACCTTGACCGGCTGAAGTCAGGGCGTCGCCATGACAGGCAACAACGCCTTCGCCGCCTCGATCCTCAGCGCCATCGGTACGGTCGCATCGTTCATCACCTGCAGCAGGAATGCGCGGGGATCGCTGAAGCCGGTGGCGAGCGCGTAAGAAGACGCTGGGCCGGAGGCGTCCGGCGTCGACGACGCGGTTGCCGGTGCCAGGTCTTGCGGGAGCGTCGGCGCGAGCTGCCCCATCGCCACCGCCCACTCCTGCGGGGTGATGCTCTTCAACGTCTTCAGCAGGTCCGCCTGCCCTTCGACGCCCGGCGGGATGTCCAGCCAGGTCGCCTCGACGAACACCGGCGCCAGGTCCGGCGCGACGAACGCGGACCATTGGCCTTCCTTGACTTCGGCCGGCACCGCCGGAGGCTCCGTCAGGCATCGGATGCGCGGCGCGGCGACGTCGCTGAGGTAGCGCGCCGTCAATCCGTCGAAGAACGCCCTCGCCTCGTCCGGCGAACAGCCCTGCTGCAGCGAGAACCACAGCTGATAGCTGTTCTCCCCCGCGATGGCGATGCCCGGCGCGGGCAGCGACAGATCGAGCTGCACACCGCGCCACACGGCGCCGAGCAGGTCCCAATCCGAGGGGCGCCCGACGTCGAGCACGAGCGCGCGCACCGATCCGTCAGGACCGGCGGCGTAGAGACGTTGAAGTTCAGTGGAGAGTCGGGACACTTGGATGAACTGGACTGAAGGAATCAGCCCCGAACTCTACGTCCTTGTCCGCCTGACCGCTCAGCCTTGCGCCGACGGCGGAGCCTGCTCCGCCTGCGCCTTCAGCGACGCCAGCATGTCATCCGCCATCGCGTCCAGGTCGTAGCCGAGCTTCCAGCCCCAGTCGCGTTGTGCGACCGAGTCGTCGATGGACTGCGGCCAGCTCGCCGCGATGTTCTGGCGGAAGTCCGGCGCGTAGTCGATCTCGAAGCCCGCGATCTTCCGGCGGATGGACGCGGCGATCTGCTCCGGCGTGAAGCTCACGCCCGCCAGGTTGTAGCTGCCCCATTCGGTGATGCGCTCCGCCGGCGCTTCCATCAGCTCCAGCGTCGCGCGCAGCGCGTCGGGCATGTACATCATCGGCAGCGCCTGGTCTTCCTTCAGGAAACAGGTGTAGCGGCCGTGCTTGAGCGCCTCGTGGAAGATCTCGACCGCGTAGTCGGTCGTGCCGCCGCCCGGGGGCGTCTTCCAGCTGATCAGGCCCGGGTAGCGCAGGCTGCGCACGTCCACGCCGTGGTTGGCGTGGTACCAGCGGCACCAGCCCTCGCCCGCCAGCTTGGAGATGCCGTAGATCGTCGTCGGGTCCATCACCGTCGTCTGCGGCGTGTCGCGCTTGGGCGTCTGCGGACCGAAGGCCGCGATCGAGCTCGGCCAGAACACGCGCTCCAGCTTCACCGTGCGCGCCAGCTCCAGCACGTTGAGCAGGCCCTTCATGTTCAGGTCCCAGGCCCACATCGGGTGCTTCTCGCCGGTGGCCGACAGCGCCGCCGCCAGGTGGTAGATCTGCGTGATGCCGTGGCGCTTGACCACCGCCGCCAGCGCGGCCGCGTCCGTCACGTCCAGCATCTCGTGCGTCAGCTGCGGCACGCGGCCTTGCGGCGCCACGTCGCTGGTGATCACGTTGGCGTTGCCGTGGCGTTTCGCGAGCTCCACCGCCAGTTCGGAACCGATCTGGCCGTTCGCGCCGATCAACAGGATCTTCGTCGTCATGGGATCTTCTTCTAACGCTGCTTCTTACTTCACCAGGCCCAGCTCGCGGCCCGCCTGCGCGAACGCGGCCACCGCCTGCTCCAGATGCTCGCGCTCATGCACGGCGGAGATCTGCACTCTCACTCTGGCTTGCTCCTTCGGGACCACCGGGTAGAAGAAGCCGACCGCGTAGACGCCCAGCTCCAGCAGGCGCGCGCTCAGCTGCTGCGCCTTGACCGCGTCGAACAGCATCACCGGCACGATCGGGTGCGTGCCCGGCTTGATCTGGAAACCGGCCTGCTGGATCGCCTCGCGGAAGTAGGTCGTGTTGGCCTCCAGCTTGTCGCGCAGCGCGGTGCTGCCTTCCAGCAGGTCCAGCACGGCGATCGATGCGCCGACGATGCTCGGCGCCACGGTGTTGGAGAACAGGTAGGGGCGCGAACGCTGGCGCAGCAGCTCGATCACTTCCTTGCGACCGGTCGTGAAACCGCCGGACGCGCCGCCCAGCGCCTTGCCCAGGGTGCCGGTGATGATGTCGACCTTGCCGAACACGCCGCGGTGTTCATGCGTGCCGCGACCGGTCTTGCCCATGAAGCCGCTGGCGTGGCACTCGTCGATCGCGAGCAGCGCGCCGAAGCGGTTGGTGATCTCGCGGATCTTGTCGAGCTGCGCGATCGTGCCGTCCATCGAGAACACGCCGTCGGTGAAGACCATGACGTGGCGGGCGCCGGCGGCGCGCGCGGCCGTCAGCTGCGCCTCCAGGTCGGCCATGTCGTTGTGCTTGTAGCGGAAGCGCTTGGCCTTGCACAGGCGGATGCCGTCGATGATGGAGGCGTGGTTCAGCTCGTCGCTGATGATCGCGTCCTGCTCGCCCAGCAGCGGCTCGAACAGACCGCCGTTGGCGTCGAAGGCGGCCGCGTACAGGATGGTGTCCTCGGTGCCGAGGAAACGCGCCAGGCGCTGCTCGAGTTCCTTGTGGATGTCCTGCGTCCCGCAGATGAAGCGCACCGACGACAGCCCGTAGCCGTGCGTGCGCAGCGCCTCATGCGCGGCTTCCACGACCTTCGGATGCGAGGACAGGCCCAGGTAGTTGTTGGCGCACAGGTTGAGCACCTCGCGACCGTCGTTCGTCCTCACGATCGCGCCCTGCGGGCCCGTGATGATGCGCTCGCTCTTGTAGAGGCCGGCGTCGCGGATGCCTTGCAGCTCGTTCTGCAGGTGGCGATAGAAGTCGTCGGTGGACAGGGGGACGATGTTGGTCATGCGGTGCTCCTGCGGCACAATCCGTTAAATCGAACGTGTTCGTTATATCGAACAGCCGTGCAGTATCAAGGAAGTGCCACAACCGGTCAAGGCGTCGGCGCTTCCCGGAACGCTACCCGAGTTCCTCCGTTTCCCTGAATGTCCCGAACTCCCGCCGCCCTTTTGCCCAAGCCGCCGATGTCCGCCAATCCTTCAGAGAAACTGGAACCGCCGCGCGTCGGCGCGACCTTGCAGACGCTGCGGCAATCGCAGGGTCTGTCGCTGGACGAACTGTCGCGAAGAGCGGGCGTGTCCAAGTCGATGCTCTCGCAGATCGAGCGCAACCAGGCCAATCCCACGGTGGCCGTGGTGTGGCGGCTGGCCAATGCGCTGCGGGTGGAGTTGTCCGAGCTGCTGGGCGGCGAAAGACCCGCCGCGCCGCCGATCGAGATCGTCGCGTCGCACGGGACGCCCGGGCTGTCGAGCCCCGACGGCCTGTGCCGGCTGCGGATCCTCGGTCCCATCGACCTGGCCGGCAACTTCGAGTGGTACGAACTGACCGTGCAACCGGGCGGCGCGCTGGAGTCCGCGGCGCATGAGCCGGGCTCCCGCGAGCACCTGAGCGTGCTGGGTGGTGAACTCGAAGTGACGGCCGGCGGCAGCCGCCAGATGGTCAAGACCGGCGAGACCGCGCGCTACGCGGTCGACGGCGCGCACGCCATCCGCAACCTGTCGAAGAAAGCGGCGACGGCGCTGCTGGTCGTGCTGCACGCCTGACGCAACGGGTCTGGGCTCGTCGTCAGGACGTCCAGAGCCATGGATCCACAACGTGGACCCCAGTCGTCTCGAAATGTTTGATGTTGCGAGTCGACACGGTCATGCGATTGGCCTTTGCAATCGCTGCAATGGCGCCATCGTCAAACTTCACCGGTCGTCCTTTTACCTTTCCAAGCCCAACGATCTTGCCGAACTCTCGTGCGGCACTTTCATCGAACGGCAGGATACGACCCTCGAAGAGCGGAAGCAGCTCGCGCTCAATGAGACGCTGCAGCCCTGAGCGGCGATTCCCCTTGGGCAAGACCTCCACGCCCGCGAACAACTCGGCCACGGTGATGGTGGAAATATGAAGATCCCAGGGATCCTGAGCGTTCAACCAGCCCAACACCGCCGCGCTTGGCCGCGGCTTGAGCGGTTCGGACACGACATTGGTGTCAAGCAGGATCATTCGAACTCAGCCGGCGTCACTTTCGTCGTGCGCCGTGGAAGCTTCAAACCGGGTTGCCCCATCCGCTGACCGATGCGCGCCAGCGCCGTGCCCAGCCCTTCCGCGGGAGCTGCCGCATCCTCCAGGATCTGGCGAATCTCAGCCTCAGTGCTTCGTCCATGACGCGCAGCACGACGCTTGAGCGCCTCATGGGCGACATCCGAAAGATTCCTGATCGTCACCGCTGCCATTGATATCACTCCGATGAGAGATTGCTATCAAGTCTAGCCTCAATCAGACTCGTCCCCCCACAAGACCCCTTCCCGGACGCCTTGCGAACGGCAGAATCAACCCCCTGTTACTTGACCCCTGCGTCAGCGTCGTCACAATGGGCCGCATTCGCGGAGGCGAGGGAGCGTATTGCAGTCAAGGCAGTCCACATGCAGCAACGCTCGTTTTCAGACAAGCACCCCCACATCCCCACCCCGACCCAACCGGCCACGATCGATACCGAAACCCAGGCGAAGCAGCTCCAGCTGCTGGATGGATCCGCGCGTCTGCGCGTCGCCGAGCAGAGAGCGCGCGAGCATCGCTCCACGCCCTTGATCGACAAGGCCGCGCTGCCGCTCGGCGCCACGCCGAAGTACGGCATGAAACCGACGGGCGCGACGCGACCCAAGCCGCCCTACCGGCGGGCGATCTTTTCCGTGGTGGCCCTGCTGGCGGTGATCGGCGGCGCGGCCGTCACGTGGCTGCGGTAGCGGACGCGGTCGAGGACGCCGCGGGCGTCAAGGGCGTCGCGAGCCCTGCCGCCCCGCCGGACCCGGCGGGTGCGCCGCGCCCGATCAGCACGCCCACGGTCGTCTGTTCCCAGCCGGCCTGCTCCCACAGCGCCGACAGGCCCGGCTGCCGGTCCGCCAGCAGCGTCCGGATGAGGGGCTCGGCGATCGTCGAGGACGGCTCGCAGAGCAGCACCAGGCGCTGCGCGCCCTCCTCTTCCAGGCGCCCGATCCAGTCCAGCTTCTGCAGGTGCTGGATCACAGGTTCCAGTTGCAGCGGGTCGACCGACATGCGCTGCGACAGGCCGAGCATCGACAGGCCCGACTCCCCGCCGTCGCGCGCCGCGTCGAGCTCGCCGATCACGTCCAGCGCCAGCGCCATCTGCATGCCGGGCTTGTTGCCGCGCACGCTGACGCCGCCGGCCAGGGCCGGCGCGTTGGCCGCCAGGATCGCGCCGAGCAGCACGATCGACCAGCCGACATAGATCCAGATCAGGAAGATGGGCACCGCCGCGAACGCGCCGTAGAGCGTCGAATAGGTCGGCACCTGCTTCACGTACCAGGCCAGCGCCAGCTTGGCCAGGTGGAAGGCCACGGCGACGAAGGCCGCGCCGGTCAAGGCGTGGCGCCAGCGCACGTCGGTGTTGGGCACGTAGTGGAAGAGCCCCGCGATCGCGGCCCAAAGCACCAGCAGGTCCACGCTGTTGAGCAGCACCACCAGCCCGCGCGGCAGGTTGTCGACGAGGTCGCGGCCGGCCGAGACCAGCAGGCTGGTGACCGTGAGGCTGCCGCCCAGCAGCAGCGGGCCCAGCGTCAGCGCCGCCCAGTACACGAGCACGCGCTGCGCGATCGGCCGCGGCCGTTGCACGCGCCAGATCTGGTTGAGCGTGCGGTCGATGGTCAGCATCAGCGACAGCGCCGTCACCGCCAGCAGGATCAGGCCGACGACGCCAAGCCGGTTCGCCTTCGCCGCGAACTGCGTCAGCGACATCAGCACCGGGCGCGCGATGTTGTCGGGGATCAGCGACTTGAGGAAGTACTTCTCCAGCGCGGACTGGAAGCTGGAGAACATCGGGAACGCGGTGAACAGCGCCAGCGCGACGGTCAGCAGCGGCACCAGCGAGATCAGCGTCGTGAAGGTCAGGCTGCCGGCCGTGAGGCCCAGGCGTTCCTCGCGGAAACGCTGCACGAACAGGCGCAGCGTGCGCGCATACGGCCACGTCAACAGCTCCCGTCCGAGCTCCCGGATTCCCTCGCGCCAGCTCTGCGTCTGCGCCTGAACTTCACTGATCATGCTGGCTATGATGCCAGCCATGTCAAGCCTCGATGCCGCCCCTTCGATGAGCGCCGCGCCCGCCTCGCCGACGTCCCGCTCGGCCCCGACCGCGCGCGAACGCGGCAGCCGGCAGCTCGCGTTCTTCGCCACGCTGGCGCTGGCGCTGGTGTGCCTGGCGTGGGAGCTCTGGCTCGCGCCGACCGGGCGCGGCACGCTGGCGATCAAGGCGCTGCCGCTGCTGCTGCCGCTGCCCGGCCTGTGGCGTTATCGCATGTACACCTATCGCTGGCTCAGCCTGATGATCTGGCTCTACGTGACCGAAGGGCTGGTGCGCGGCACGTCCGAGGGCGGCGTCGGCATGGCGCTCGCGTGGGTCGAGGTCGTGTTGTCGGTGACGATCTTCGTCGCCTGCGCCGCGCAGATCCGGCAGCGGCTGGCTGAGGCCCGGCTGGCTGACACCCGGCCGGATGCCGCCGGGGCAGTCGGGGCGTCGAGACAGGACGCCGCCGCGAAGGACACCGCGAAGGACGCTGCATGAGTGCCGCCCTGATCGATGCGCTGCGCGCGGCGCTGGGCGAGGCGCACGTCCTGCTGCCGGCGGAGCACGATCTCTCCGGCTACGAACGCGACTGGCGCAAGCGCTATGTGGGGCGTGCGCTCGCGGTGGTGAGACCGGCGGACACGGCGCAGGTCGCCGCGGTCGTGACGCTCGCCCGCGAGCACGGCGTGGCGCTGGTGCCGCAAGGCGGCAACACCGGACTGGTCGGAGGCGGCGTTCCCGACGACTCGGGCGCGCAACTGCTGCTCAGCCTGCAGCGTCTGAACCGAGTCCGCCAGATCGATCCGTCCAACCTGACGATGACCGTCGAGGCCGGCTGCGTGCTGCAGAACGTGCAGCAGGCCGCGCGCGACGCGGGCTGGCTGTTCCCGCTGAGCCTCGCGGCCGAGGGCAGTTGCACCATCGGCGGCAACCTCGCGACCAACGCCGGCGGCACGCAGGTGCTGCGCTACGGCAACGCGCGCGAGCTGTGCCTGGGCCTGGAGGTCGTGACCGCCGACGGCACGGTCTGGGACGGGCTGTCCGGGCTGCGCAAGGACAACACCGGCTACGACCTGCGCGACCTGTTCATCGGTTCGGAAGGCACGCTGGGCGTGATCACCGCGGCGACGCTGAAGCTGCATCCGCTACCGCGCGCGCGGATGACGGCGCTGGCCGCCTGCGACACGCTGGGCGACGCCGTGACGCTGCTGGACCTGGCGCGATCGCGCTGCGGCGCGGCGCTGACCGGTTTCGAGGTCATGAACGCGCTGTCGCTGGCGCTGGTCGGCAAGCATTTCCCGCAGCTGACGCAGCCGCTCGGTCCGCGGCCGTGGACGGTACTGCTGGAGCTGTCGGACAGCGAAGGCGAGGACCACGCCCGCACGCAGTTCGAGGGCCTGCTCGAGGAGGCCCTGGAGCGCGGCGCGATCGACGACGCGGCGGTGGCGGAGAGCCTGTCGCAGAGCCAGGCGATGTGGCACCTGCGCGAGTCCATCCCGCTGGCGCAGAGCGAGGAAGGCCTGAACATCAAGCATGACATCGCACTGCCGGTGTCGCGCATCCCGGCCTTCGTCGAGCGCTGCGACGCGCAGCTGGCGGAACACTTCCCAGGCTCGCGGCTGGTGGACTTCGGCCACTTGGGCGACGGCAACCTGCACTACAACGTCCAGGCGCCGGAGGGGGTCGCGCCCGCAGACTTCCTGCGCGAGCACGAGGCCGGGGTCAACGCGCTCGTCTACGACCAGGTGACGGCGCACGGCGGGTCCATCTCCGCCGAACACGGCATCGGGCAGCTCAAGCGCGAGGAACTGGCGCAACGCAAGAGCCCGGTGGCGATGCAGCTGATGCGGCAGATCAAGCAGGCGCTGGATCCGCGCGGCCTGCTCAATCCGGGTCGGGTGGTCTGAACAGCGGACCCGCCAGTGCAAACGCCCGATGCACGGCATCGGGCGTCCTTGATCGGCGAGGGTCGACGATCAGGATCGGTCAGCGGCCCCAGGGCACGTCAAGACCTGGCACCTCGCACCGGCACACCGCCGGTCGCGACGGATCACGGCGTGCGAACAGGGCTGATCTTGCGGATCAGGTTGTTGTTCTGATCCGCCACATAGACGTTCCCGTCGCTGTCCACGGCCACGCCTTCCGGCTGACGGAATGACGAATTGGCACCAATGCCGTTGACCGATCCGCTCGCCCCGGAGCCCGCCAGCGTCGTGACATCGCCCGCCGGAGTGATCCTGCGGATCAGGTTGTTTCCCGAATCCGCCACATAGACGTTCCCACCCCGGTCCACGGCCACGCCAGCTGGATAGTTGAATGCGGCACTGAGGCCATTGCCGTTGGCGGCGCCCGCTTGCCCCGAACCCGCCAGCGTCGTGACATCGCCTGCGGGCGTGATCTTGCGGATCAGGTGGTTAGTCGTATCCGCCACATAGACATTCCCGACACTGTCCACGCCCACGCCCACCGGCAGCGTGAACTTGGCCAACACGCCAAAGCCGTTGTCCGCGCCCTGCGCTCCGGAGCCTGCCAGCGTCGTGACATCGCCTGCGGGTGTGATCTTGCGGATCAGGTTGTTGCTCGTATCCGCCACGTAGACGTTCCCGCTACCGTCCACGCCCACGCCAAACGGAGCGCTGAAGCGCGCAGCGGCGCCATTGCCATCGGTCGCGCCACTTGCCAACGAGCCTGCCAAGGTCGTGACATCGCCTGCGGGCGTGATCTTGCGGATCAGGTTGTTGTTCGAATCCGCCACATAGACATTCCCGTTGCCGTCGACGGCCACGCCTGCTGGATTGGTGAATGTTGCATTGACACCATTGCCATTGGCCGAACCCGACGTCGCCGAGCCCGCCAGCGTCGTGACGTCGCCTGTGGATGTGATCTTGCGGATCTGTTGGCCATCCTGCACATAGAGGACTCCCAGACGGTCCACGGTCACGCTGCCTGGCGCAGAGAACTGTGCATTGACGCCATTGCCATTGGCGGAACCATTCGCCCCTGAGCCCGCAAACGTCGTGACGTTCGCCTGCGCTGCGGTGCACACGACGGTCACGTTGCTCACCGGGGAGGTCGCGCTGCCGCTGCCGTTGGTGACGGCGCAGTTCTGCCACAGCGGTTGCGCCTTGACAGTGACGGTATAGGTTGCGCCATTGGTGACCGGCGTTGCGAAGCTGAAGGCACCGTTGCCTTGCACGCGCAGGTCTTCGCTACCGTTCTTGCTCAGAATCAGGTCATTGCCAGCATCCAGACCCATCACGTTTCCGCCAATGGGGCGGGCAGGATCCGGAACCGGCGTGGTCGGTGTCGTCGGTGTCGTCGGTGTCGTCGGTGTCGTCGGCGTCGTCGGTGTCGTCGGTGTCGTCGGCGTCGTCGGTGTCGTCGGCGTCGTCGGCGTCGTCGGTGTCGTCGGTGTCGTCGGTGTCGTCGGTGTCGTCGGTGTCGTCGGTGTCGTCGGTGTCGTCGGCGTCGTCGGCGTCGTCGGCGTCGTCGGCGTCGTCGGCGTCGTCGGCGTCGTCGGCGTGGTCGGCGTGGTCGGCGTGGTCGGTGTCGTCGGAGTCGTCGGATCGGTGCCCACGGGAGGAGACGCCGGGTCAACAGGCTCGCCGCCGCCGCCGCAAGCCGCCAAGCTCACCGATAGACAGATCGACACCGCCGCTTTCACGGTATTCAGTGCCGCTCGCCGCGGCGCCTTGACTTGAATCGAATGCATCGCGTTGCTCCAAAGTTGCTAGGAGCTGCCTAAGTCTCACTGGCGCACAGAGAGTTCGCGAGACGGATGTTTTGGTTGCCAAAACTGAACAGGAAAAGTGTGAGAACTTCGGCACCGCCACCCCGCAGGCACAATCCATGCGCTTCCGCGCCCGCCTGTCCTCGATGCCCCTTCCGACGCCCCCGCCCCCTTCACGACTGATCCGTCTTCATCTGCTCGGGCTGGCCGCCGGTCATGCGCTGACCGTGCTGCTGACGCCTGCCGCGCACGCGCAGTCCGCGACGCCGTCCGAGCAGCCCCTCGCGCACCTGCAGCACACGACCTGGACGCTCAAGGACGGCATGCCGGGTCCGGTGATGGCGATCGCGCAGACCACCGACGGCTACCTGTGGCTGGGCACCGGCACCGGACTGTTCCGCTTCGATGGCGTGCGCTTCGAGCGCTTCGACGCCCTCGCCGGTGAATCGCTGCCGAGCCGGCAGGTGCTGTCGCTCTTCGCGACGAAAGACAACGCGCTGTGGGTCGGCCTGCTCGACGGCGGCGCCGCGCTGGTGCGCCAGGGCCGCGTCCTCCACGTCGATCCGGCCGGCGGGCATTTCTCCTACTCGACGCGGGCCTTCGCCGCCGAACGCGACGGCACGCTCTGGGTCGCCACCGGTCGCGCGCTGCTGAAGCGCCAGCGCGACGCCTGGATCCCCGTCGGACCGGAATCCGGCTACGTCGACGCCAGCGGCCATCCCCCGCCGACGCTCAACGTCGCGGTGGACGGCAGCAACAACATCTGGGTCGTCACCGACCGCGCCATCTTCGTGAAACCGGCAGGCGCCGTGCGCTTCACCGTCGTCGATGTGCCGGCGCTCGGCCAGTCGCAGCTCGTGATCGGCGGCGGCCGCGCCTGGGCCAACGACATGTCGCCTGCTGTCGGGGGTCTGCGGCCTCTGCCGCTGCCCGGCGAGTCGACCGACCCCGCCGCGCCACCGGTCGCCGTGCCGAAAAGCTTCTTCGTGCCCGCGTTCGACCGCAACGGCAAGCTCTGGTTCGGCGCGAAGGACGGGCTCAATCGTCTGGCGATCGAGGGCGCGGCGGCCTCCGCGCCGGCGGCGCATCAGTACCTGGGCACCGACAAGGGGCTGTCCGGCGAACTCGTGACCCGCGTCTTCCAGGACCGCGACGGCGCGATCTGGGTCGGCACCAACGGCGGGCTGGACCGCTTCCGCGGCGCGGCGGTCGACCGCGTCGAGCTGCCCGACCGCAGCGCCAGCATCGCGATGACGGCGGACGCGCAGGGGCGCGTCTGGATCGCCTCCGGGAACTCCATCCAGCAGTTGGCGCCCGGACAATCGACGCCGGAAAAGATGCCCACCGACCCTCGGATGGAAACCTTCACCGCCGTGTTCGTCGACAGCCGGCAGCGGCTCTGGGTCGGCGGCCGCACCGGGCTGTGGCGGCAGGAAGGGACCGGCTTCGTCCAGGTGCCCACGCCCGACGGGCAGCCGTGGACCGTCCCGGTCTTCGAGATCACCGAGGACACGACCGGCGCGCTCTGGTTCAACGCGCATCGCTACGGATTGATGCGCTACGCCGATGGTCGTGTCACGCGACTGTCCGGCAGCGAGGGGTTCCCGCTCAAGGGGCCCGACGCCATCGGCACGGACGATCGCGGCCGCGTCTGGATCGGCTACAACGACGGCAGCGTGCTGCGGCACGAGGCCGGCAAGACGACGGCGCTGTCGTCGGCCGACGGCTTGAAGGTCGGCGCGATCAAGGTCATCGCGCGGCAAGGATCGCACCTGTGGATCGGCGGCGAACGCGGCGTGCAGCTCGCGTCCGAGGCCGGCATGCCGATGCTGCGCCTGAAGGACCCCGAAGCGCTGGACGGCGTCTCCGGCATCGTCGAAACACCCGATGGCGAGCTGTGGCTCAACGGCGCGAACGGGATCACGCGGCTCACCGCCGACGAAGTCCGCCGCGCGCTGACCGCGTCCAGCGACGGCGCGCGCCCGTCGGGGCGCCGCTTCGATCTGATCGACGGTCTCTCGGGCCGCGCCGAGCAGTCGTGGCCGCTGCGCACGGCCGCGCGCACGCCGGATGGCGTGCTCTGGTTCTCGCTCAGCAATGGCGTGGTCCGCATCGATCCGGCCCGTCTGCCCAAGGGCGAGCCGGCCCCGCCGCCGGTCGAGGTGCAACGGCTCTTCGTGCACGGCGAGCCCGTGCCGGTCGGCGGCAGCGGCGGCAACGGCGCGAGCGACGGGCACGCTGGCAACGGCCCCCAACGCCTGGCCGCCGGCACGCGGGACCTGGAGATCGCCTACACCGCCATCAGCCTTGCCCAGCCCGAGCGCACGCGCTTCCGATATCGCCTGATCGGCCAGGACCGGGACTGGCAGGACGCCGGCACGCGGCGTCGCGCCTTCTATACCAACCTCGGGCCCGGGACCTACGACTTCCACGTCGAGTCCTCCCAGGACGGCGGCCCATGGAGCGCCGCGCCCGCGACGCTGCGTTTCGAGATCGCGCCGACCCTGACCCAGAACGCATGGTTCCGCGCGGCGGCCGTGCTCGCGGGCTTCGGCGCGCTGGGGGGGCTGGCCGCGCTGCGCGGGCGTCAACGCCGCCTGCATGAACAGGACCGCCTCGCCGCCCGAGTGCAGGAGCGTGAGCGCATCGCGCGCGACCTGCACGACACGCTGCTGCAAGGCGTCTACGGACTGATCCTTCGATTCGAGGCCATCGCTCGCAGGCTGCCCGGCACCGAGCGTGCCGCGATGGAACGCGTGCTGACCGACGCCGATGCGCTGCTCGTCGAGGGCCGCGACCGGGTCACCGACCTGCGCCTGCCGCCGCCCGACACCAATCTGCTCGAGCACACGCTGGAGGCGCTGGGGCGCGAGCTCTCGCACACGCACGGCGCCGCCTTCGCGCTGACGGTCGAGGGCACGCCGAGGCCATTGGCGCCAGCGCTGGCCGCGTCGATCTGCCTGATCGCGCGCGAAGCGATCTTCAACGCGTTCCAGCACGCCCAGGCCGAGCGCATCGAGGTCACGCTCCGGTTCGACGACGCCAGCTTCGCGCTGTTCGTGCGGGACGACGGCGTCGGCGTACCCGACGAGGTGCAGGACCGCGGCGGCCGGCCGGGCCACTGGGGCCTGTCCGGCATGCGGGAACGCGCGGAACTCGCCGGCATCGTCTACCGCCTCACGTCCCGCCCCGGCGCGGGCACGGAGGTCGAGCTGCGCGCGGCGGCCACGCAGGCGTACGCCGCGTCCGGCGATGCCGCGTCGCGCGCGTCCGGCGACGCCTGGTGGCGCCGCCTGCGGCGCGGCTGACCGGCCGGAAACGGAAAGGGCGCCTGGTCGAGGCGCCCTTCCCTTCACCGTCAGGCGTCGCCGGCGCTCAGCCCCGGCCCGCGCACCTCAATCGTCGCCCGCGCCCAGCACGGCCTCGTGGTGCGCGACGGGGCGGCCGCGGTTGATCAGCCCGGCGATCAGCCACCACACGAAGATCAGCGTGGTGAGGAACCCGACGATCACCGCCAGCTCGACCAGCCGGTTGATCGCCATCGCGCCCACCTTGCCCCAGCCATCGGCTGCCTTCGCCACGCGGGCGCGCTGCTTGTCGCGGAACATCTCGATGCTGTCGTAGAAGCTCGGCACCATCAGCAGCGTCAGGAAGGTCGACGTGATCGTGCCGCCGATGATCGCCACCGCCATCGGGCGGTAGAACTCGCCGCCTTCGCCGATGCCCACCGCCACCGGCAGCATGCCGGCGATCAGCGCGAAGGTCGTCATCAGGATCGGCCGGAAGCGCTTGCGGCCCGCGTGCATCAGCGCCTCCTCGCGCGGCACGCCGGCGGCCTCCTCCTGACGCGCCGCGTCCAGCAGCAGGATCGCGTTCTTCGCCACCAGGCCGGCCAGCATGATGATCCCGATGAAGCTCATCAGGTTCAGCGTGCCCTTCGTCAGCAGCAGCGCCACCACCACGCCGATCAGCGACAGCGGCAGCGACAGCATCACGCCCATCGGGGCCGTGAAGCTGCCGAACTGCATCACCAGGATCAGGTACATCAGGCCGATGCCCGAGAACAGCGCGATGGCCATCGCGCTGAAGACCTCCTGCTGGTCCTTCGCGGCGCCGGCCAGCTCGATACCGTAGCCGGGCGGGAAGTTGATCGCCTTGGCCAGCTTCAGCGCGTCGCTGGTGACCTCGCCGGGCGAGCGGCCGTGCGCGTTGGCCGACACCGCGATCATCCGCTTGCCGTCCGCGTGCTGGATCTTGGCCGGGCCCTTGCCCATCGTCACCGTCGCGATCTGTTCCAGCGGCACCATCACGCCGGCGCCGGTCACGGCGATCGGCAGGCGCTCGATGTTGCTGGCGTCGACGCGGTCCTCCGGCGCCAGCCGTACCGCCACGTCGCGCGTCTCGCTGCTCGGGTCGATCCAGTCGCCGACCTCCACGCCGGCGAAGGCCACCCGCAAGGAGTTGGCCGCGTCGCCCACCGAGATTCCCAGCGTGTTGGCCAGGCCGCGGTTGAGCTCGATCTGCAGCTCGTTCTGCGGATCCTGCTCCGACAGGCCCACGTCCACCGCGCCCGGCACGCGGCGCAGCTTTTCCATGTAGTCGGTCGTGATCTCCATGAGCTTGCGCGAGTCCGCGCCGGAGAAACGGATCTGCACCGGCTTCTGCGCGCCGTTGTTCAGGTCGTCGAGCACGACGTACTCCGCCCCGACCAGCCGCGCCACCCGCGTGCGCAGGTCGGCGGCGATCTCCGCCGCGCTGCGCTTGCGCTGGGTGCTCTTGCCCAGGTCCACGTAGATGCGGCCGCCGCTGGCGTTGACGCTCTCGTTGGTGGCCACCGTCTCGGGCATCTCGCGCGCCAGCGCGGACGCGGCGCCCATCTTCAGCCGCGCGTACTCGAGGCTGGACGAGGCCGGCGTCCGGACCTCGATGGCGATGGTCCCGGAATCCGACGCCGGCAGGAAGCTCGTGCCGCCCAGCTTGACCTGCAGGAAGATCGCGAGCGCGAAGCTCAGGACCGCGAACACCGCCATCCAGCGGCGGTGATGCAGCGCCCAGGCGATCACGTGACCGTAGCCGTCGGCCTGGCGGTCGAACCACTCGTTGAACGCCTGCAGCTTCTTGGAGATGCCGGTCTTGGGCGCTTCGTGATGCCCCGGGGGATCGCCCCAGAACGCCGACAGCATCGGGTCCAGCGTGAACGAGATGAACAGCGACACCAGCACCGACGCGACCACCGTCAGCCCGAACGGCCGGAACCATTCGCCCGACACGCCCGGCATGAAGGCCACCGGGATGAACACGGCCACGATGGAGAAGGTCGTCGCCGCGACGGCCAGGCCGATCTCCGCGGTGCCCTTCAACGCGGCGGTGCGGCGGTCGGCGCCGCGCTCCATGTGGCGCACGATGTTCTCGCGCACCACGATCGCGTCGTCGATCAGCACGCCGATCGCCAGCGACAGGCCCAGCAGGCTCATGAAGTTCAGCGTGAAGCCGCACAGCCAGACCGCGATGAAGGCCGCGATCACCGAGGTCGGCAGCGACAGCGCCGTGATCATCGTCGAGCGCCAGGAGTTCAGGAACACGTAGACGACGAAGATCGTCAGGCCCGCGCCAAACACCAGCGCGTGGATCACGTTGTTCAGGCTGTCCTGCGCGTCCTGCCCGCCGTCCTGCACGACCTCGAGCTTGGTGCCCTTGGGCAAGGACTTGTCGATCTCCTCGACCAGCTTGCGGACCTCCTTGGCCACGCTCACCGTCGAGGCGTCGCGCGAGCGCGTGACCATGATGCCGACGTTCGGATGGCCGTTGCGCACCGACAGGCCGGTCTGCTCCGCGAAGCCGTCCTGCACCGTGGCCACCTGGCCCAGGCGGATCAGCTCGCTGCCGGAGCGCTTGACGACGATCTGGTTGAAGTCGGCCGGCGACTCGATGCGGCCCAGCAGCCGGATGCTCTGGTCCTCCAGCTGTCCGCGCACCTTGCCCACCGGCGCCGTCGTGTTCTGCATGCGCAGCGCGTTGACGACCTCGGTCACGGAGACGTTGAACTCGCGCAGCTTCTGCGCGTTCAGCAACACCGACAGCTCACGCTTGAGCGAGCCGTTCACCGTCACCGTCGCCGCGCCGGGGATGGCGCGGAAGCGGTCGGCGAACTGGTCCTCGGCCATCCGCGAGATCTCGGCATGCGACTGGCTGCTGGACGACAGCGCCAGCTGCATGATCGGCTGCGCCGACGGATCGACGCGCTGCAGCACCGGCTCGCGCATTTCCGTCGGCAGCTTGTGGCGGACCGCGGCGATCGCGTTGCGGACCTCGTCGGCCGCCTCGATCATGTTCTTGTCGAAGTTGAAGAACAGCAGCAGCTGGGCCGATCCTTCGCCCGAGGTCGAACGGACCTCGTTCACGCCGGAGATGCTCTGCAGCGACTTCTCGATGCGGTTGACGATCTCGCGCTCGGAGGTCTCCGGCGAGGCGCCCGGATAGCTGATGCTGACCACCAGCAGCGGCAGGTCGACGTCGGGCCGCTCGTTGACGCGCAGCTTGGACAGGGCCAGCAGGCCCAGGGCCATCAAGCCGATGATGATCACGATCATCGCGATCGGCTTCTTGACCGAGAAATTGGAGAGGAACATGGTTCAGGCTCCTGTGCGCATCACTGGGCCGACGCGGCCGAAGCCACCGGCAGCACCGGCAGCGGCGCGGCGGTGGCGCCCGACGTGGTCGATCCCGCGGCGGGGGCGCCGCTCGGGTTCGTCATGCCGGTCGCCGTCCTGGCGGTCCCGCTGGCGGACACGGCCGTCTTGCCCAGCTCGACGCGCTGCCCGTCGAGCAGCGTGCTGGTCGGGCTGCGCAGGATGCGATCCCCCTGCTTCACCCCGCTCGTGACCACGTACAAGCCCTGGCGGTCGTCCCGGGCGCCCAGGTTCACCGGGGTCTTCGCGACCTTGCCGCCCTCCACGCGCCAGACGAAGGACTTGTCGCCCTCCCGCACCAGCGCGCTGTCGGCCACCATCAGCGCCGAGATGCTGTTGGTCTGCACGCGGCCTTCGGCGTAGAGGCCGGCCACGCCGGGCTGCTGCGCGCCGGCGAAGTCGACCAGCACCTCGACCTGGCGGGTGTTGGCATTGGCGGCCTGGGCGATGCGGCGCACCTTGCCCTGGAAGTCCACCTGCGGATAACCGTTGACGCGGAAGTAGACCGTCTGCGCCAGCTTGAGTTCGGACATCCGGTCGGCGGAGACCAGGCCCTCGAAGCGCATCGACGCGGGGTCCATCACCTTGATCAGTTCCTTGCCGATCTGCGCCGAGTCGCCCGGCGAGACCTTGCGGTCGCTGACGACGCCGTCGAACGGCGCGCGCACCTCGGTGCGCTGCTGCTGCTGGCGCGCCGTGGCCACGCGGGCGCGGGCGGCGACCAGGTC
Organism: Mitsuaria sp. MSU3D; assembly: GCF_056867975.1. Classification (NCBI taxonomy): domain Bacteria; kingdom Pseudomonadati; phylum Pseudomonadota; class Betaproteobacteria; order Burkholderiales; family Sphaerotilaceae; genus Roseateles; species Mitsuaria sp. MSU3D. The sequence continues at coordinate 1,988,207 of NZ_CP200314.1, forward strand.
GCTCTGCGCGTTGTTGCGGCGGATCTCCGCGTCTTCCATCGCCTGGATGGAGCTCATGCCCTGCGCCTGCAGCGTTTTCAGGCGCTGGTATTGGCGCTCGGCCTGTTCGAAGCTTTGCGAGGACGCACGGGCGGACTCGTCGGCGGACTGGACCGTGTCGCGGATGGCCGTGTCGTCCAGGCGCACCAGCAGGTCGCCACGCTTCACGCGCTCGCCGTTCTCCTTGTAGACCTGCAGCACGATCGCCTGGAGCTCGGCGCGCAGGTCGGCGCGGCGTTCCGGCTGGATCGAGCCGGTGATGACCGGGCCGCTGGCATAGGCGCTCACGCCCAGGGTCTGGACGTCCTCGGGCGAGACCAGCAGGCTCGGCGCGCTGGCTGCCTCGGCCGCGGGCGACGCCTTCTTGTCGGGAGAGGACTTGCCGCAACCGGCGAGCAGGGACGCAACGACAAGGGCAATCAGCGACAGACGCAGCATGAAGCGGGCTCCGGGGGAACGTGGCAGTTGGCGTGAAGAGGTGTCCTTCGTGCGAAAGCCGCAAAAAGGCGCGCTAGCTTAACTTCAATGACCCTGCATGCAGGTGGTCACGCCTCGCAGTTCATCCCAGGGAAACAGCGGTTCGTCGCGCCGACGACCGCAGGTCCGCCACTGCCGGTTTGGTTACGTGGCGTTTCATCCCACTCGGGGCCACTCAGCCCTGTCCGCGCCGTCGCGCGCGCCACTTCCGCTCCTAGTGTTTGGCCCGCGTCAACACTGGGCAGGGAATTGCGCACACCTTTTGGCGAGGGCTCACCGTACACCCCACGATCTCGGGGGAAATCCCGCTCTATTGCTGAATGTTAAGAAATAGACTCCAAACGTTATTTATCCCTTTTGCCGATTCGACGTCATGCGCGCACTCTCCATCGTCCATGTGGTCTTCTCGTCTCGCATCGCCGGGGGCGAGCATCATTGCGTCGACCTGGCCAACGCCCAGGCCGCGCTGGGTCACACGGTCCACGTGATCGGACCGGCGGGATCCGCGGTGCGTCACGCGCTGGACCAGCGCGTGAGCTACCACGGCCTGCGCCTGCCCTTGCTGCGCGGCGCGCGTGTGCGCCGGTTGGCCACGAAGCTGGGCGCGGACGTGGTCCACGGCCACCTCGGCCCCGCCTGCAAGGCAGTGGCGGCGGCCAAGCACAGCGCCCGGGTCGGCACGCTGCATGTCGGGTACAAGTCGCATCACCATGCGCGGATGGACGCGCTGGTGTGCGTCAATTCGGCGCAGGTCGGTCACCTGAAGGAATTCGACGGCATGCATCGCGTCATCTACAACTGGGCCCCGGAACGCGCGCCCGGCTCCTGCGCCGCGAAGGCACCGTCCGGCTCGCTGCGCATGGAGCTCGGCATCCCCGCCGCCGCGCCGGTGATCGGCTGCGTCGGCCGGCTGCACGCGGCCAAGGGCATGCACACGCTGATCCAGGCCTTCCAGCAGCACGCGCCGGCGAACGCCCACCTGGTGCTGATCGGCGAAGGCCCGCAGCGCGCGGAGCTCGAGGCGCTGCGCGGCAACGACAAGCGCATCCACCTGCTCGGATTCCGCTGGAACGTCGACGAGCTGCTCGGCGAGATGGACCTGTACGTGTCCTCGTCGCGCGAGGAGCAGTTCCCGCTGGCCATCCTCGAAGCCATGCGTGCCCGTCTGCCGATCGTGGCGACCGCCACGCTGGGCGCGCGCGAGATGCTGGACCCGGCGCAATCGGCCATCGTGGCGATCGACGACGCGTCGGCGATGGGTCAGGCGATCGCCGCCGCGCTCGATCAACGGCAACGCGACCACCGTCGCCCGATCGACTACGACATGCAACGCTACGACCGCTCGACCGCCGTGCGGGCCACGCTGGGGCTCTATCAGGACGTTCTGACGCGCCAGGGCGCCCGGGAGAAAAACCTGGCTGGCCTGAGCGTGGAAGACGTTCGTGGTTAAGCGTCCGAAGTCGGACTTCTGGACCGTCGGCGTCGTTCCCGAACGCATCGATCTGCTCAGCCCGGCGCGCCTGCGCGAACTGCGGGACCAGATCGTCTGGATGCCCGAGGCCGGCGACTGGCGCTATTACGCCGATCCCTTCGCCTTGCGCGACGGCGACGCGCTGCATGTGTTCGTCGAGAACTTCGACTACCGCACCAAGCGCGCCGACCTGCAGCGACTCACGCTGGATCTGAGCAACGGCGCCTGGAGCGCGCCCAAGCCGGTGCTGCAGACGCCCTTCCACCTGTCCTACCCGTTCGTGTTCGAACACGACGGGCAGGTGTGGATGGTCCCCGAAACGAGCCAGGCCGAGGAAGTCGCGCTCTACCGCGCCGTGGACGGCGCCGAGCGCTGGGAACGGTGGGAGCGGATCTGCGCGCTGCTGCCGGGCGTGCGCGCGGTCGACGCCTCGCTGCTGCGGCACGACGGCGTCTGGTGGATGTTCTATGCGGTCATCGGCCCGGACAAGCGCGACCAGCGCGAGCTGCACGTCGCCCATGCCGAGTCGCTGCAAGGCCCGTGGACGCCGCATCGCGCGAATCCGGTGAGGTGCGCGCATGATGGCGCGCGGCCCGCCGGCACGCCCTTCGTAGGCGCGGACGGTCTTGTGACGCTGCCGGTCCAGGACAGCCGCAACGGCTACGGTGGAGCGACGCGCTGGCTGCGCTTCAACCGTCTGACGCCGGACGCCGTCGAGGTCCAGGCACTGCCGGCGACCTTCACCGGCGACCTCGCGCATCGCGACTTCGCCAGCGGCCTGCACACGATGTCCGCCTGCGGCGACGTCACGCTGATCGACGTGAAGCGCATCGACCGCTCGCGCCACCGCCAGTGGCTGGACTGGAAGCGCCGCGTGCGGCGCTGGTTCGGCAAGCGCTGAGGCGTCGCTAGTCCGCGTCGTGCATCGAGGGCGCGATGTCCTCCAAGGGTTTGCGCTCCGCGTCCACGCCGAAGCGCAGCGCGAGCAGGCCTGCCACGATCACCAGCACTGCACCGATGCCGTAGCCGATCGCGACGTTGCCGCGGTCGCCGCTCTCCACCAGCCATCCGAACAGCAGCGGTGCGACGAAGCCGCCCGCGCCGGTGCCCACGGCGTAGAAGATCGCAATGGCCATCGCGCGCATCTCGAGCGGGAAGACCTCGCTGACCGTGAGATAGGCGGAGCTGGCCGCCGCTGACGCGAAGAAGAACACCGCCGACCAGCACAACGCCTGGGAGCGCGCGTCGAGCATGTCCGCGACGAAGGCGATGCCGGTCGCCGCCAGGCCCACGCCGGCCAGACCGTAGGTCAGCGCGATCATGCGACGGCGGCCGACCCGGTCGAAGAGCGGCCCCAGCAGCAGCGGGCCCAGCACGTTGCCGAGCGCGAACGGGAAGATGTAGAGCGCCACCCGATGATCGGCGACGCCATAGAAGCGCGTGAGCACCAGCGCGTAGCTGAAGAAGATCGCGTTGTAGAAGAAGGCCTGCGCCAGCATCAGCGACAAGGCCACGCCGCTGCGGACGCGGTAGCGGCGCAGCAGCACCCGCAGCACCTCGCGCATCGTGGGCACGGCGCGGCGGTGCTCGCTCCGATCCGCCGGCGGCGGCGGCAGCGGCGGCAGCGGCCCGTGCTGGGCGGCGACCTCGGCCTCGATGGCGTCGATGATCCGGCCGGCCTCCTCGCCCCGGCCATGGCGCAGCAGCCAGCGCGGGCTCTCGGGCACGTGGCGGCGCACCAGCACCATGCCGACCGCCAGCAGCGCGCCCATCGCGAAGCCCACGCGCCAGCCCTGCACCGGGCCGAGCACGTCCGGATGCAACAGCAGCAGGCTGGAGGCGGCGCCCAGCGCGGCGCCGATCCAGAAGCTGCCGTTGATGGCGAGGTTCACCCGACCACGCACGCGGGCGGGCACGAGCTCGTCGATCGCGGAATTGATGGCGGCGTACTCGCCGCCGATGCCCAGTCCGGTGACGAAGCGGCACAGCGCGAAGAAGGTGAAGTCGGTGGAGAAGGCCGTCGCGAGCGTGGCCACGGCGTAGATCGCGAGCGTCGCGAGGAACAGCCGCTTGCGGCCGAGCCGGTCCGACATCCGGCCGAAGACCAGTGCGCCGACGATCGCCCCGGCGAGATACAGCGATCCGGACCAGCCGACCTGGACCGCGCTCAGGCCGAGGGTGTCAGGTCTTTCCAGCACGGCGCCGACCGAGCCGACCAGGGTGACTTCAAGCCCGTCAAGCACCCATGCCACGCCCAGCGCGAGCACCACGCGCCAGTGCCAGCGCGACCAGGGCAGCCGGTCAAGCCGGCGTGCGATATCGAGGGAGGCTGTCATCGACGCCAGATGCGGCAATCGGCGTTCCAAACCGGAGCCGCCGCTCCTGACCGCCCCAATCGGCGGAAACGCCGCGACCCTCAGTCAGCGCATGCCAGCAAGACCGAAGTCAACGAGCGCGACTGGGGCCGGAAGGGTGCTTGGGGGTCCTGGAGGGATCCCCCATGCCCCCTGGAGCGCCCGCGCCCGGCCTCACGACGTCTTCTTCCAAGCTGCCGCAGCCTCTTCCCACACGTCGGGGCTGCGAGCCACGAGCAACCCCGGCTGCCGGTCGCCAGCGCGATAGGGCGTGCCGTCCAGCCGCGCCGCAAAACCGCCGGCTTCCGTGATGAAGAGCGTGCCTGGCGCATGGTCCCAGGCGAGCTTGCGCCAATACAGCGTCGCGTCGAAGGCGCCTTCGGCGAGTGCGGGGTACTCCGCGCCGGCGCAGTTGAGTCCGGGCAGGATCTCGACGCCCTGCCAGGTCGCGACGCGGTCCTGGTGTTCCTGCGGAAGGAAGCGCGTCTTGACGACGGCCCGCTTCAGCCCGGAGCCCGGCGCCGTGTGCAGCCGTTCCGTCTCCCGCCAGGCGCCCTGCCCGCGCCGGGCGTGATGCAGCACGCCCGAGATCGGATCCAGCATCCAGGCCCCGACGGTCACGCCGTCTTCCAGCAGCGCCACCATCGACGACAGCGGTTCGCGCCCCGAGATGAAGTTGAAGGTCCCGTCCAGCGGATCGACCAGCCACACGGCGCCCTCGTCGAGCTGGTCGAGCAGCTCCGGCGTCTCCGCGCATTGCTCTTCGCCGACGACGCGCGAGCCGGGCACCAGCGCACGCAGTTCGGGGGTGAGGAAGGCCTCGACATCACGATCGACGGTCGTGACCCACTCGCCGGGGGCTTTCTCCATCACCTCCTCGTCCGCCAGATGACGGAAACGCGGCGCGATCCAGGTGGCGGCGGCGTGGCGCAGCAGTGCGGCGACGGGGTCAGGCGTTGTCGAGGTCATCCGGGGATGCTACCCGCAGTGCCATGACCCCGGCGTGAGCCTCGGCGCGGGTCCGGGCAGCCGCTGCACGCACGCGGTCGCCCCGGGCCCCCTCAAGACCCGGCCCCGGGGGCCGATATCGGAGCATCGCCCGGGAATCCATCATGCACGTCGCCATCCCCTCCGCCTCCTCGGCATCGACCTCGACGGGGACCTCCTCCGCGGCCTCCGGCACCGGCCCCGACGCGCAGATCGCACGTCTGCAATCGCAACTCAAGCAGTTGCAGAAGCAGATGAAGGATCTCGCCTCGGACTCGACGATGGACGCCCAGGCGAAGGAAAAACGCCAGAAGCTCCTGCAAACCCAGATGCAGATGGTGATGGACCAGATCGCCCAGATCCAGAAACAGGCGGCGGAGGCCGCGCAAGCGAAGGCAGCGGAGCGATCCGGCCAGAGCGCCGCGCCCCAGGCCTCGACGCAGGCTCAGGACCGGGACCACGATCGGGACGCTGATGAGGCCGGCGCGAGGCGCTCTCCCGCTCACGCGTCGCTGGGCGCCTTCCTCGACGAATACGCCTGAGCCTCCTCACGCTAGGATTCCACCCCTGAAGGGGTTCCACATGGTCACGACGATCAAACGCGAAGAGTTCTGTTTCCTGGTGGTCGACGATTTCTCGACCATGCGCCGCATCATCTCCGGGCTGCTCCGCGAGCTGGGCTTCAAGAAGATCCTCGAGGCCGAGGACGGCAAGGCCGCGCTGCGCCAGCTCGAACTCTGTGCCGAGTCGGGCGAACCGGTCCACTTCGTCCTCAGCGACGTGAACATGCCGGTGATGAACGGCTTCCAGCTCCTCGAGGCCCTGCGCGCCAAACCGGAGTCCGATCCGCTGCGCAAGGTGCCGGTGCTGCTGGTCACCGCCGAGGGCCGCAAGGAAGACATCATCCGCGCCGCCCAGCTCGGCGCGACCGGCTACATCGTCAAGCCTTTCAACAAGGACACGGTCGGCGACAAGATCCACCTGACGCTGAAGAACCGGAACATCCTGGTCGACTGAGGCACGCGCGGGGCCTGGCGCGCGCACCTGACGGGGATCCGACGCACGTAACGCACGTAACGGCTTCCAGGGAGTGCCCCGCCGCCACGCCGCGAGACACTCGCGACCCTTCGTTGCTCCCGCTCCCTCGCATGACCGACCGCAGGCAAGTCCTCGCCGCGGCGCTGGGTTCGCTGCTGATGCCGACCACCCGGTCCATCGCCGCGCCCGCGCTGCCGGATGCCACCGGGCCTTACGCCCTGCCCGGCACCTTCGTCCATCCGCTGCCCGATCCGGCCACCGGCCGCCGCTACGAGGTCTGGATCGACCTGTCGCCGAATGCGCCTCCAAACACCGGTCCCCGACCGGCCGTGTTCGTGACCGATGCGCCCTATGCCTTCCCGCTCGTGCGGGCGCTCCGCAACCGCGTGGGTCAACAGGGTCGCAACCTGGCCGATTTCGCTGTCGTCGGGTTGGCGGGGCCCGCGGATGAATCCGCCGTGGAGATGCGCTCGCGCGACTACACCCCGAGCGATCCCCGGACGCGGCCCGGGCGGCCCGCCGATCGCTATGGCGCCCCGCGCTACGGCGAAGGGGCGGCCTATCTCAAGTACCTGGCCGACATCGCAGTACCGGCGATCTCCGCGCGCTACCAGCTCGACCCGGCCCGCCGCGTGCTGCTCGGGCATTCCTACGGCGCGTTGTTCGCGGCGCAGGTCCTGTTCGCCAGGCCGGCGCTGTTCAGCCACTACATCCTCGGCAGTCCGTCGTTCTGGTTCGATCGTCACCTGGTGTTCGAGCAGGAAGCGGCCTACGCGAAGCAGCACACCGACCTGGCGGCCCGTGTCTTCCAGTACGTCGGCGCCTACGAGGCCGTCGCGCCGGGACCGCGCTTCAACAAGGAGAGCGACCTCGTCGCCGACGTGCGCCGGTTCGAGACACAGCTGCGCAGGCGCCGCTACAAGTCGCTGCGCATCGAGAGCCGCGTTCTGGCCGGCGAGGACCATCTCACCGTCGCGCCGGCCGGCGCGACGCTCGGCCTGCTGTGGGCGCTGCCCGGGAAAGGGCCGTACGAGGGTTGACGCGATTACCATCCTCGCCACTGAACGGAGAGGATGGCGCATGGGGGCCAAGACTTGGATGCTGGTCATCTCGGACGGCGACGCTCGCGCGGCCCTGGAAGGGCAGCCGGCGCTCGACCGCGATGCCACGCGCGCGCTGGCGGAACGGCTCTTCCCGGGAGAGTCGCTCGAACTGATCGGCGAAGGCGATCTGAGCTACACCAATCCGCCGGACCCGCTGATGTTCATCGGCTGCTTCCCCGGCGTCTCCATCATCGCGGCCAGCGAGTTTGCGGTCGACCACCCGTCGCAGCTGCCGGGCCGCTTCCTCGACATCGCCGGCAAACGCCGGATCACCTTGCACGCGATGCACAGCGTGGTGGACTGGTTCGCCTTTGCCGTCTGGGAAGACGGACGCCTGATCCGCTCCCTGAGCCTGTCCCCCGACAGCGGCATCCTGGAGGACATCGGCGAGCCGCTGCCCTTCGAGGCGCCGTACTGGGCGGAGCAGCAGCGCGTGACCAGCGACCCGGGCGAGGACGCCTACCCCCTGCCCTTCCATCCGCTGGAGCTGGGCGAAGAGGTCCTGCTCGCCCGGTTCGGATATCAGCTCGAGGGCAGTGGCGCAGCGAGCGTCGATCCGTTCTCGATCCCCTTGCTGCACTTTCAGCGCTCGGGCACGCGGCGCAAGGCGGCGGCGGAAGAGACGTCCGAGCCCTCGCCCTGGTGGAAGTTCTGGTGACGGTGCTGGCCGTGGCGCACGCGACGCCCCGGCCGTGCGGCTCAGGCGCCTGAGCCGGACGGCCCGCCCAGAGCCTTCACCACGTCGTCCGGCGCCTGCACCAGTTCGATCAGCACGCCCTCCCCGCCGATGGGGAACTCGCCGCTGCTCTTCGGGTGAATGAAGCAGATGTCGTGGCCTGCCGCGCCCTTGCGGACGCCGCCCGGCGCGAAACGCACCCCGTTCGCGGTCATCCACTCCACCGCCTTGGGCAGATCGTCCACCCACAACCCGACGTGATTGAGCGGCGTCGCGTGGACCGCCGGCCGCTTCTCCGGATCCAGTGGCTGCATCAGATCGACCTCGACGCGATGGGGCCCGGCGCCGATCGCGCAGATGTCCTCGTCGACGTTCTCCTGTTCCGACACGAACGTTCCGGTGACCTCCAGCCCCAGCACGTCCACCCACAGCCGGCGCAGCGCTGCCTTGTCCGGCCCGCCGATGGCGATCTGCTGGATGCCGAGGATCCGATAAGGCTTCGTTGCGTTCATCGTCATATTGATTGGCCGTCAATAACTAATAGGGGTGTCATACCCTGGAAACTGAGCGTGACCAGCCAGCTGGAAACCCGTGAACTTATCACGCCCGACACACGCCAAGCCCGGTCGAGCCCAGGGCCTGCCCAGGGTTTCCTCAGACTTCGTTCACACTGCTTACATCGTGTTTCAGGTGCGCGCTGCAGCAATCCGTCGCTCATCGAGCCGGGCCTCGTCGTGCATCCGGACTTCAGGATCACGCCTAAGTGCCGATCACCATTGGATGTCTGGCGCGTGACAAGTGAACGATCGTTCGAGAACGGCGCCGAAATCCCTTGCCTCGGCAAGCATCCCTCCCCCCGCGTTCGCGGGCTTTACGCCGCTTCTGTAACCGTGAACTGAGGCCGACTCCCGGCCCTTTTGTTCCGTTCACGTTAAGCAAGCCGCCAATAACATTTCTGGGCTAGCTCAAGTTTGTCAATCGGCGACCGAAAACCGAATGACGGCATCCGGAAGTTCGGGTGCCCGGCAACAACAAGCTGACCCAACCCCACCTCGCGCCTATGGGCGCATCCGCCCCCCATAGGTTCACGGAGTTCCAAGATGGCATCGCTGATTACCAACCTGACGACCGACCAGATCGCCGCCCTCACGTCGACGACCCTGGCGCGCCTGACCAGCGAAGACTGGGCCGCGTTCACCACCGAGCAGTTCCAGGCGCTGACGACCTCGCAGTTCGCCACGCTCGGCACCAAGGCCGTGTCGCTGTTCACGACGACCAACATCGCCGCCATCGAGACTGACGACCTGCGCGCGTTGACCACCGCCGCGGTGCAGACCTTCACCAGCGCTCAGCTGAATGCCCTGGGTTCCGACCAGTTCGGCGCGATGACGACCCGGCAGGTCGGCGCGATGACCACGCAGCAGGTCAAGAACCTGGAATCGGATGACCTGAACGCGTTGGCCTCCGACCAGATCCGTGCGCTGACCACGCAGCAGGTGGCCGCCATCTCCACCAGCCTGATGGGCAGCCTGGCCTCCGACGACCTGCAGGCCTTGAAGACCGACCAGATCAAGGCCCTGAGCTCGCAACAAGTCGCCGCCCTCTCCACCGAGGGCGTCGCCGCTCTGGCGACCAACCAGGCCGCCGCGCTGAGCAGCACGCAGACCGCCGCGCTGACCTCGGACCAGGCGGCCGCCCTCACCTCCGACGCCGTGCACGCGCTGAGCACCGCCGCCGTCAAGGCGTTGGGCACCGACCAGATCGCCGCGCTGAACTCCGACCAGGTCGCCGCGCTGACCACCGCGCAGATCGGCGCGTTGTCCACGCAGCAGATCCGCCAGCTGGCCAGCGATGAGATCGCCGCCCTGGACACCAACCAGATCCGCGCCATCACCACGCAGCAGATCGCCGCGCTGACCACCGACCAGTTGGCCGGCGTCGACAGCGCCGACGTGCAGGCGCTGACCACGGCGCAGGTCCGCGCGCTGAGCTCGGCCCAGGTCGGCGCCCTGAGCACCGACTCGATCGAGGCGATGAGCTCCGGCCAGATCGGCGCCCTGAGCTCCACCCAGGTCAAGGGCCTGACGACCGACCAGATGGCGGCCATCAGCTCCGATGACATGAAGGCGCTCTCGACCGCCACCATCCGCGCGCTGACGACCGATCAGGTCCAGGCGCTGAATTCCGACCAGGTCTCGGCGCTGACCAGCACCCAGATCGGTTCGCTGACGACCGGCCAGGTCGCCGTGCTGTCGACCGATGAACTGAACGCGCTGAGCAGCGCGCAGATCCGCGCGCTGGGCACCGCCCAGATCGCCGCGCTGTCGACCGACCAGGTCTCCGGCATGGAGTCGGCCGACGTCCAGGCCTTCACGACCGGCCAGGTCGCCGCGCTGAGCTCGGCCCAGATCGCCGCGCTGTCCACCGACGCCATCGTCGCGCTGACCTCCGGCCAGTTCGCGACCCTGACCTCCAAGCAACTGGCCGGCCTGTCGACCGACCAGATCGCCGCCATCGAGTCGCAGGACCTGCGTGCGCTGTCCTCCACCGCGATCCGCTCGCTGACCACCGACCAGTTCGATGCGCTGCAATCCGACCAGGTCGCCGCGCTGACGACCCAACAGGTCTCCGCCCTGACCACCGGCCAGGTGCAGGCCATGTCCAGCGACGACCTGAACGCGCTGGGCTCGGCCCAGATCCGCGCGCTGGGCACCGCCCAGGTCGCCGCGCTGTCGACCGCCCAGGTCTCCGCGATGGAAAGCGCCGACGTCCAGGCCCTGACCACCGGTCAGGTCCAGGCCCTGAGCTCGGGCCAGGTGGGTGCGCTGTCCACGGAAAACATCGCCGCCCTGAGCTCCGCCCAGGTCGCCGCGCTGTCGACCAAGCAGATCGCCGGTCTGACGACCGACCAGGTCGCCGCCATCGAGACCGCCGACCTGCGCGCCATGTCGACGGCCGCGATCCGCTCGCTGACCACCGACCAGTTCGACGCGCTGAACTCCGACCAGGTTGCCGCGCTGTCGACCGCCCAGGTCGCCGCGCTGACGACCGGCCAGGTCCAGGCCATGGCCAGCGATGACCTGAACGCGCTGGGCTCGGCCCAGATCCGCGCGCTGGGCACCGCCCAGGTCGCCGCCCTGTCGACCGCCCAGGTCTCCACGATGGAAAGCGCCGACGTGCAGGCGCTGACGACGGCGCAGGTCGCCGCGCTGAGCTCGACCCAGATCGGCGCGCTGTCGACCGACAACGTCGCCGCGCTGAGCTCGGCGCAGGTCGCCGCGCTGTCGACCAAGCAGATCGCCGGTCTGACGACCGACCAGATGGCTGCGATGGAATCGCAGGATCTGCGCGCCCTGTCCACGGCCGCAATCCGGTCGCTGACCACCGACCAGTTCGATGCGCTGCATTCCGACCAGGTCGCCGCCCTGTCGACCCAGCAGGTCGCCGCCCTGACGACCGGCCAGGTCCAAGCGATGGCCAGCGATGACCTGAACGCGCTGGGCTCGGCCCAGATCCGCGCGCTGGGCACCGCCCAGGTCGCCGCCCTGTCGACCGCCCAGGTCTCCACGATGGAAAGCGCCGACGTGCAGGCGCTGAGCTCCGGCCAGGTGCAGGCGCTGAGTTCCGACCAGGTCGGCGCCCTGTCGACCGACATCGTCGCCCTGACGTCCTCGCAGGTCGCCGCGCTGTCGACCAAGCAGGTCGCCGGCCTGACGACCGACCAGATGGCCGCCCTCGAGACGGGCGATCTGAAGGCGCTGGGCACCGCGGCCATCCGCGCGCTGACCACCGACCAGATCGCCGCGCTCGGCTCCGACCAGATCGCCGCGCTGACGACCGCCCAGGTCGCCGCGCTGACGACCGGTCAGATCGCCAACCTGACCTCCGACGACCTGAACGCGCTGACCAGCGCCCAGATCAAGGCGCTGTCGACCCAGCAAGTGGCCGCCCTGACGACGACGCAGATCTCCACGATGGAGAGCAACGACGTCCAGGCCCTGTCCACGCAGCAGATCGCCGCACTGAACTCCGACCAGGTCGGCGCGCTGTCGACCGAGAACATTGCCGCGCTGAGCTCGCAGCAGGTCGCCCCGCTGTCGACCAAGCAGGTCGGCGGCCTGACGACCGACCAGGTCGGCGCCATCGAGACGGTGGACGTCCGCGCGCTGTCGACCAACGCGCTGCGCGCCCTGACGACCGCGCAGATCGATGCGCTGAACTCCGACCAGATCGCCGCGCTGACGACGGCCCAGGTCGCCGCGTTGACGACCGCCCAGGTCCAGGCGCTGGCTTCCGACGACCTGAACGCGCTGGGCTCGGCCCAGATCCGCGCGCTGTCGACCGCCCAGGTCGCCGCGCTGACCACCGGCCAGGTCAACGGCATGGAATCCGCCGACGTGCAGGCCCTGACGACGGCGCAGGTCGCCGCGCTGGGTTCGGCGCAGGTCGGTGCGCTGTCGACTGAAAACGTCGCCGCGCTGACCTCCGCCCAGGTGGGCGCGCTGACGACCAAGCAGGTCGCCGGCCTGACCACCGACCAGATGGCCGCCCTGGAAACGGGTGACCTGAAGGCGCTGTCCACCGCCGCGCTGCGCGCCCTGGGCACCGACCAGATCGAGGCCCTGGGTTCCGACCAGATCGCCGCGCTGTCGACCGCCCAGGTCGCCTCGCTGACGACGGGTCAGATCAGCAACCTGACCTCCGATGACCTGAACGCCCTCACGAGCGGCCAGATCAAGGCGCTGTCGACCGCGCAGGTCGCCTCGCTGACGACCGGCCAGATCGCAACGATGACCAGCGACGACGTCGCCGCGCTGACCACCACGCAGCTGCAATCGCTGGGCTCGGCCCAGATCGGCGCGCTGAGCACGGACGCGATCGTCGCCCTGAGCTCCGCCCAGGTGGGCGCGCTGACGACCAGACAGGTCGCCGGCCTCACCACCGACCAGATGGCCGCCATCGAGACCGGTGACCTCCGCGCGCTGAGCAGCACCGCGCTGCGCGCCCTCACCACCGATCAGTTGAACGCGCTGGGCTCCGACCAGGTCGCCGCCCTGAGCACGGTCCAGGTCTCCGCGCTGACGACCGCGCAGGTCGCCGGCCTGGCCAGCGATGACCTCAACGCGCTCAACAGCGCGCAGATCAAGGCGCTGGGCACCGCGCAAGTGGCCGCCCTGACGACCGCGCAGGTCTCGACGATGGAATCCGCCGACGTGCAGGCCCTGACCACGGCGCAGGTCGCCGCACTGGGCTCCGCCCAGGTCGGCGCGCTGAACACGGACTCGATCGTCGCGCTGACCTCGACGCAGGTCGCCGCGCTGAACAGCAAGCAGGTCGCGGGCCTGAGCACCGACCAGATGGCCGCGCTCGAATCCGGCGACCTGAAGGCGATGGCCACCAACGCCCTGCAGTCGCTGACTTCCGCCCAACTGGAGGCGCTGAACTCCGACCAGATCGCTGCCCTGTCGACCCAGCAGGTCGCCGCGCTGACGACCGGCCAGGTGAACAACCTGACCTCGGACGACCTGAACGCGCTGACCAGCGGCCAGATCAAGGCCCTGTCGACGCAGCAGATCGCCGCGCTGTCGACCGCCCAGGTCTCGACGATGGAATCGGCCGACGTGCAGGCGCTCGCCACCAACCAGGTCGCCGCGCTGAGCTCGGCCCAGGTCGGCGCGCTGAGCACCGACTCGATCGTCGCCCTGACCTCGGGCCAGGTCGCCGCGCTGACCAGCAAGCAGGTCGCCGGTCTGACGACCGACCAGATGGCCGCCCTCGAGACGGCTGACCTGCGCTCGCTGTCCTCGACCGCCCTGCGTGCGCTGACCAGCGACCAGCTGCAGGCCCTGTCGACCGATCAGGTCCAGGCGCTGTCGACCACCCAGGTCGCCGCGCTGACGACCGGCCAGGTCAGCCAGTTGGCCACGGACGACTTCGGTGCATTCACTTCCGGCCAGCTGCGCGCCCTGGGTACCGCCCAGATCGCCGCGCTCGGCACCGCCCAGCTCGACGCGCTGAACAGCGACCAGGTCGCCGCGCTGACGACCCAGCAGGTCGCCGCGCTGACGACCGGCCAGGTCAGCAACCTGTCCTCGGACGACCTGAACGCCCTCACGAGCGGTCAGATCAAGGCGCTGACGACCCAGCAGGTCGCCGCGCTGACGACCGGCCAGATCAACACGATGGAATCGGGTGACGTCGCCGCGCTGGCGACCAACCAGATCGCCGCGCTGAGCTCGTCGCAAGTCGGCGCGCTGAGCACGGACGCCATCGTCGCGCTGACCTCCTCGCAGGTCGCCGCGCTGACGACCAAGCAGGTCGCCGGTCTGACGACCGACCAGATCGCCGCGATCGAGACGGGCGACCTGAAGTCCCTGTCCACCGTCGCGCTGCGTGCCCTGGGCACCGACCAGCTCGACGCGCTGGGCTCCGACCAGATCGCCGCGCTGTCGACCGTCCAGGTCGCCGCGCTGACGACCGCGCAGGTCGGCAACCTGTCCTCGGACGACCTGAACGCCCTCACGAGCGGCCAGATCAAGGCGCTGACGACCCAGCAGGTCGCCGCGCTGTCGACCGGCCAGGTCTCGACGATGACCAGCGACGACGTCGCCGCGCTCACCACCGCGCAGGTGCAGGCCCTGGGCTCGGCCCAGGTCGGCGCCCTGAGCACCGAGGCGATCGTCGCCCTGGGCTCGGCGCAGGTCGCCGCGCTGACTTCCAAGCAGGTCGCCGGTCTGACGACCGACCAGATGGCCGCGATCGAGACGGGCGACCTGAAGTCCCTGTCCACCGTCGCGCTGCGTGCGCTGGGCACCGACCAGCTCGACGCGCTGGGCTCCGACCAGATCGCCGCGCTGTCGACCGTCCAGGTCGCGTCGCTGTCGACCACTCAGATCAGCAACCTGTCCTCGGACGACCTGAACGCCCTCACGAGCGGCCAGATCAAGGCGCTGTCGACCCAGCAGGTCGCCGCCCTGACGACCGGTCAGGTCTCGACGATGACCAGCGACGACGTCGCCGCGCTGAGCTCGCAACAGGTCGCCGCGCTGAGCTCCGGCCAGGTCGGCGCGCTGAGCACCGACGCCGTGGTCGCCCTGAGCTCGGCGCAGGTCGCCGCGCTGAACAGCAAGCAGGTCGCCGGCCTGACGACGGACCAGATGGCCGCCCTGGAAACGGGGGACCTGAAGGCCCTGTCGACCAACGCCCTGCAGGCGCTGACCTCGGCCCAGCTGGAAGCGCTGGGCTCCGACCAGGTCGCCGCGCTGTCGACCCAGCAGGTCGCCGCACTGACGACCGCCCAGGTCAGCAACCTGACTTCCGACGACCTGAACGCCCTCACGAGCGGCCAGATCAAGGCCCTGACGACGCAGCAGGTCGCCGCGCTGACGACCGCCCAGGTCGCCGCGATGGAGTCCGCCGATGTGCAGGCGCTCGCCACCAACCAGGTCGCCGCGCTGAGCTCGGCCCAGGTCGGCGCGCTGAGCACCGACTCGATCGTCGCCCTGACCTCGGCACAAGTCGCCGCGCTGACCAGCAAGCAGGTCGCCGGCCTGACGACCGACCAGATGGCCGCGATCGAAAGCGGTGACCTGAAGTCGTTGTCGACGGTCGCCCTGCGCGCCCTGACCAGCGACCAGCTGCAGGCGCTGAGCTCCGACCAGGTCGAAGCGCTCACCACCACCCAGGTGGCCGCGCTGACGACCGGCCAGATCAGCCAGTTCGCCACGGACGACTTCGCCGCGCTGACCACCGGCCAGCTGCGCGCCCTGACCACGGGTCAGGTGGCGTCGCTGACCTCGGCGGAACTCGAAGCCCTCGGCTCCGACCAGATCGCCGCGCTGACGACCCAGCAGGTCGCCGCGCTGACGACCGGCCAGGTGAGCAACCTGACGTCGGACGACCTCAACGCGCTGACCAGCGCGCAGATCAAGGCGCTGAGCACCGCCCAGGTGGCCGCGCTGACGACCGCGCAGGTCTCGACGATGGAGACCGCCGACGTGGCCGCGCTGGCCACCAACCAGGTCGCCGCATTGAGTTCCGACCAGGTCGGCGCCCTGACGACCGATGCGGTCGTGGCGCTGAGCTCGCTGCAGGTCGCCGCGCTGACCAGCAAGCAGGTCGCCGGCCTGACGACGGACCAGATCGGTGCGATCGAATCCGGTGATCTGAAGGCCCTGTCCACGGTGGCGCTGCGTGCGCTGACCAGCGACCAGCTCGCGGCCCTCGGTTCCGACCAGGTCGCCTCGCTGACGACCCAGCAGGTCGCCGCGCTGACGACCGGCCAGGTGAGCAACCTCACCTCGGACGACCTGAACGCGCTGACCAGCGCCCAGGTCAAGGCACTGACGACCCAGCAGGTCGCCGCGCTGACGACCGCCCAGGTCTCGACGATGGAAAGCAACGACGTCGCCGCGCTGTCCTCGCTGCAGGTCCAGGCGTTCAGCTCGGCCCAGATCGGCGCGCTGAGCACCGACTCGGTGATCGCGCTGAGCTCCGCCCAGGTGGCCGCGCTGTCCTCGGCGCAGGTCAAGGGCCTGACGACGGACCAGATGGCCGCGATGGAAACCGCCGACCTGCGGGCACTGTCCACGGTCGCCCTGCGCGCCCTCGGCACGGATCAGCTGGAAGCGCTCGACAGCAACCAGATCGCCGCGCTGACGACGCTGCAGGTCGCCTCGCTGACGACCGCGCAGATCGCCAACCTGACCAGCGACGACCTGAACGCGCTGACCAGCGGCCAGATCCGCTCGCTGAGCAACGCCCAGCTGCAGGCCCTGACGACCGCGCAGATCTCGACGATGACGACGGACGACGTCGCCGCGTTGACCTCGACACAGCTGCAGGCCTTCGGTTCGGCCCAGGTCGGCGCGCTGAGCACCGACGCGATCGTCGCCCTGAGCTCGTCGCAAGCCGCGGCCCTGAGCTCGACCCAGGTCGACGGCCTGACGACCGACCAGATGGCGGCCTTCGAGACCGGTGACCTGCGCAGCCTGAGCACGCTGGCGATCCGCTCGCTGGACAGCGCGCAGCTGGAAGCCCTGGGCTCCGACCAGATCGCGGCGCTGAGCACGCAGCAGGTCGCCGCGCTGAGCACGCTGCAGGTGAGCCAGCTGGCCACCGACGACGTGCAGGCGCTGACCTCGCAGCAGATCGTGTCGATGAGCTCGGCCCAGTTGCACGCCTTCACCACCGACCAGGTGCAGGCGATCGACACGGGCGACCTCGCGGCCATCAGCAGCGCGAACATGGTGGCCTTCGGCTCGGCGGACTTCGAGGCCTTCACCTCGGATCAGATCCACGCCCTGACCTCGCAGCAGTGGAGCGCGGTGGGCGCCACGCAGGTGGCCGGCATCGAGACCGCCGACATCGCGTCGATCACCACCGACGGCATCCATGCGCTGAGCACGACCGCCCTGCACGCGTTCAACACCGACCAGATCGCGGCGCTGACCAGCGACCAGGTCCATGAATTCAGCACGGCGCAACTGCGCTCGCTGGGCACGGACCAGATCGCGGCCCTGTCGACCGAGGACATCGCGTCGATGACCAGCACGCACTTCGCGACGCTGACGTCCTCGCAGTTCCACGCGTTCACGACCGACCAGATCCTGGCGATGGATTCCAGCGACATCCATGCGCTGACCTCCATCCAGGTGCAGGGCCTGTCGACGGACCAGATCGTGGCGATGACGTCCGACCAGTTCATCGGCTGGGACACGCAGGACCTGGCCAGCATGAACATGCAGCAGGTGCTGGCGATGACCTCCGACCAGACGGCGGGCTTCAGCGGTGAACAGACCAACGCGCTGTTCCTGGCCTCGCCGATCGTGCTGGACCTGGACGGCAACGGCATCCAGACGGTGTCCGCGTCGCACGGCGTGAACTTCGACCTGAACGCCACCGGTCATAACGACAAGTGGGGTTGGGTCGGCGGCAACGACGGCCTGCTGGTGATGGATCGCAACGGCAACGGCTCGATCGACAGCGGTGCGGAGCTCTTCGGGGCCGGCACCACGGTCAACGGCCGCAAGGGCCTGGACGGCTTCGCCGCCCTCGCCTCGCTGGACTCGAACCATGACGGCCACGTCAACGGCAAGGACGTGGACTTCAGCAAGCTGCAGGTCTGGGTCGACGCCAACCACGACGGCAAGACCGACACGGGCGAGCTCAAGACCCTGGCGGACCTGGGCATCACCGACCTGAACCTGGGCGCCACGAAGGGCACTGAGGTCGACAACGGCAACGTCCTGGGTCTGGTGTCGAGCTTCACCAAGGCCGACGGCACGACGCACGAGATGACCGACGTGTGGTTCTCCAAGGACGGCTCGCAGCACGCGGCGACCGGCGCCACGGCGGCGACGCCGCACCTGGGCGACCTGCTCGCCCAGCCGGAAGCCAACCTGCTCGGCGGCGCGACGGCCCAGACCGCGACGGCCACCACGGCGGCGACCACCGCCGCGGCGACCGACACGGTGAACCACGACGTCATGAGCGCGGCCTACAAGAAGCTGCATGAAGACGACCAGAACGGCGCTGCTCCGCTGATCTAAGCGGCAGTGCGGAACCGGGGGCCTCGCGCCCCCGGTTTGCCGTTTGCGGCCCTCGCCCACGCGACGCGTGTCGAGCGGCCGCAAACGACAGACCGCCAGGTTTCAGAAGTACTCTCCTTTCCCGCATGGCCACCTTCGACGTCGGTTCGCTCACTCCCGCGGAGATCGCAGCGCTCACCACCACGCAGCTCGCGACGCTGACGGGGTCGGAGTGGGCCTTGCTGACCGCCGAGCAGGTGGTGGCGCTGACGACGGTCCAGGTCTCCGCGCTGTCGGCCCGCCAGCTCAACTACCTCGCCTCGGGACAGCTCTCGGCGATGGAGCTGCAGGACGTCCAGGCGATCAACACCGCCGCGATCCGCACGCTGACGACGGCTTCGCTCGCGGCGCTGACCACCGACCAGATCCACGCGCTGACCACGACGCAGATCCCGGCCCTGACCGTGGACCGGCTGCGCCGCATGGACAGCGACCAGTTCACCGCGCTCGACAGCACGCAGATCGCGGCGCTGTCGTCGGTGCAGGTGCGCGGCCTGGGCAGTCAGCAGATCGGCATGCTGACCACCGACGAGGTGGCCGTCTTCAGCACCGCCTCGATGCAGGTGCTGAACACGGTGCAGATCGGCGCGCTGAGCGTGGACCAGCTCAACGCCTTCGACACCGCCCAGATCGGCGCGCTGCGCGGCAACCAGACCAAGGGCCTGAGCGGCGAACAGCTCAGCGCGCTGAGCACCGACGCGTTGCAGGCGCTGACCACGGGCGCGGTGCGCGGCCTCAGCACCGCCGCCGTGTCGCACCTCTCTTCCGACGCCGTGCAGTCGCTGGACAGCCGGCAGATCGCCGCGCTGACCAGCCAGCAGTTCCGCACGCTGAGCACCGACGCCCTCGTGGCGCTGACGACCGAGCAGGCCGGCGCGCTCAACACGCTGCAGATCAAATCGCTGAGCACCACGCAGGTCGCGGCGCTCGAGGGCGAGGACCTCGCCGCCATCGGCACCAAGGGTCTGCGCGCGCTGAACTCGCAACAGCTGGCCGCGCTGTCTTCCGACCAGGTCGACGCGCTGAGCTCGCGTCAGGTGCAGAGCCTGACCTCGACCCAGTTGATCGGCCTGGGCAGCGCTCAGCTGCCGGCCTTCAGCACCGATGAACTGCGGCTGCTGAGCAGCAGCGCGCTCGTGGGCTTGAAGCCCGAAGTGCTGGGCGCGATGAGCGCCGAGCAGCTCGGCGCGCTGAAGACGGTGCAGATCGCCATGCTGACGACGCGCCAGCTGGCCGCGTTCGACACCGACGACCTCGCCGCGCTGTCGACCGGACAGATCGCGGCGCTGAACTCCAAGCAGCTGCAGTCGCTGACGCCGGACCAGTTCCATTCGCTGACGACCGAGGACCTCGCCGCGCTCAGCAGCGCGACCTTGCGGGGGCTGACGCCGGCGCAGCTCGCGTCGCTGAGCTCGGAGCAGCTCGCCGCGCTGAGCGGCGCCCAGACCGCGTCGCTGTCGACGACGCAGCTGCGCGACCTGAGCGACGAACAGCTGTCCGCGCTCGGCACCGGCGCGATCCAGGCGCTGACGACGCGCGTGATCGCGACGCTGACCGATCACCAGCTCGACGTGCTGAACTCCGACCAGCTGCAGGCGCTGACCAGCGCGCAGATCCGCGCGCTCACCACGGCCCAGTTGTCCGCGATGACGGTGGAGGACCTGAACACGCTGACGTCGGCGCAGTTCGCCGCCTTCACGTCGGCGCAGTTCCGCGGCCTGACGACCGATCAGGTCTCGCAACTCGAGCCCGAGGACTTCGGCGCGCTGAACGCATCGGTGATCCGCTCGCTGAGCAGCGCGCAGGTGCAGGCGCTGGACATCAACCTGGTGGCCGCCTTCAGCACCTCGCAGACGGGCGCGCTCAACGCGGCCCAGATCGGCGCGCTGACTGCCGGCCAGCTGCAGGTCCTGTCTCCGCAGGCGTTGCAGGCGATCTCCACGCTGGCGATCCGCGGTCTCACCGCGGACCAGTTGGACGCCCTCGGGCCGACCGGCGTCGCCATGCTGCGCGACGGCCAACTGGCCGCGCTGAGCACGGCCCAGGTGCGCAGCCTCGACCACGACAGCTTCAACGCGCTGGGTTCGGCCCATTTCGCTGCGCTGACCTCGTTCCAGCTGGCGGCGATCTCCACCGACGAGATCGGCGCCCTGGCGCCCGAGTTGCTCGCCGGCGTCAAGCCGATCTACCTGACCGCGCTGACGACCGACCAGATCCACGTGCTGAGCCGCGAGCAGGTCGGCGCCCTCGGCAGCGCGCAGACGGCGCTGCTGGGCACCGGTCAGGTCGCCGCATTGACGCCGTCGCAGATCGACGCGCTCTCCACCGACGGCGTGCGCGGACTGAGCGTGCAGGCACTGCAGAGCTTCACCACCGATCAGCTCAATGCCCTCGTGCCCGAACAGTTCGCGGCCATGCGCACCAACCAGGTCGCCTCGCTGACGACCACCCAGTTGTCGGCGATGGAGCAGGCCGACCTGAACGCGCTGGACTCGGCCCAGTTCTCGGTGTTCTCGTCGAAACAGCTGGCGGCCTTCACGACCGACCAGATCAGTCAGCTCGAGTTCCAGGACGTCGTCGGCCTGAATACGCGGGCGCTGCTGGGACTGACCTCCGCCCAGCTCGGCGCGATGAACGTCGACAGCATCGCCTCGCTGAGCAGCGCGCAGTTGGCGGCGCTCAGCTCGAAGCAGCTGCTGGGACTGACCGCGGACCAGATCGACCACCTGAGCACCGCGCAGCTCGCGAGCCTGGGCTCGCAGGCGCTGCTGGGCCTGAGCAGCGACCAGTTCGGCTCGCTGGACCTGGACCAGATCGCCGCGCTCTCGGCCAGGCAGGTCGCGGCGTTGACGTCGCTGCAGATCGCGGCCCTGGACCCCACGGCGCTGGCGGCGCTGACGACGCTGCAGTTCGCGGCCTTGCGGTCGTCGCAGCTCGCGGCGCTCAGCGGCACGCAGATCGCCGCGCTGGAGACGCAGGACCTCGCCGTCCTGCACACCACGGCGCTGAAGGCGATGGGCTCCGACCAGATCGCGCTGTTCAACACCGATCAGATCGCGGCGCTGCGGCCGGACCAGGTCGGTTCGCTGACCTTCCAGCAGGCGGCGGCGATGCACACGGAGCAGATCCAGGCGCTCGGCACGGCACAGGTCCTGGGCCTGACGAACGTGCAGGTCCTGGCATGGACCAGCGACCAGATCGCCGCGCTGGACGCGCAGGATGTGGCGCTGCTGCCGGGTCGGGCGATCCGGGTGATGGACGCCGGCGACTTCGCGGCGCTGTCCACCGATCAGGTCCATGCGATGACCAGCACGCAGCTGGTTGAAATGACCGGCTCGCAATTGAGCGGCTTCGGCACCGAGGACTACGCGGCGCTGACCTCGACGGCCTTCCGGGCGCTGGGCACGGCGACGCTGAACGCGCTGTCCACGGACGTCTTCGCGGCCTTGGGCTCGGACCAGATCCACGGGCTGACGACGCAGACGCTGCGCGCCTTGCACACCGAGGCGATCGCGGCGATGAATTCCGACGCGATCGAGGCGCTCGACAGCCGGCAGGTCGCCGCGCTGACGACGCAGCAACTCGCGGCGATCACGTCCGAGGCCTTCGCCACGATGTCCAGCGACGACCTGACCGCGCTGAGCCGCGATCAGGCCAAGGCGCTGACGGTGGACCAGATCCATGCGATCGGCAGCGACGCGATCGTGGGCTTCGAGACCCGCGACCTGGCCGCGCTCAGCATGGACCAGGTGATGGCGTTCAGCACCGAGACCATCCATGCGATGTCCGGCGCGCAGCTGGACGCGCTGTTCCTGGCCACGCCGATCATGCTCAACCTCGACGGCCACGGCCTCGGGACGGTGTCCGCGGCGCAGGGCGTCAGCTTCGACATGAACAACACCGGCCACGCCCAGCAATGGGGATGGATGGCGCAGGGCAACGGCCTGCTGGCTCGCGACCTGAACGGCAACGGGCAGATCGACTCCGGCGGGGAACTCTTCGGCACCGGCACCATGCTGGCCAACGGCAAGCACGCGGCCAACGGCTACGAGGCGATGCAGGCTCTGGACGCCAACGGCGACCATGCCCTCAACGCGCTCGACGCCGGCTTCAGCCAGTTGCGGATCTGGGCCGACGCCAACGGCAACGGCAAGACCGATGTGGGCGAACTCAAGTCCCTGACGGAGCTGGGCATCGTCGAGCTGGACCTGAACGCCCGGTCGACCTCGACCGTCGATCACGGCAACCTGATCGGGCTGATCTCCGGCTACAAGACCGCGGACGGCGTCACGCACCAGATGGGCGACGTCTGGTTCTCGAAGACGGCGGACGGCGGCGGGACCACGGCGGATGCGGCCACGCCCCTGCCGGCGGCGTCGGAACTGCTCGCGTCGCCGAAGACTTCGGAGACCGCGCTGCTCTCCGAGGGGGCGTCGGGATCGACGCCGGCCGCCGTCCCGACGGGGACGGACGCGCTCGCCCATGCGGCCGTGACGCACACGACGCTGGCCGCCCTGAAGCGCCAGGACGACGAGAACAACGGCAGCACGCCCTTGCTCTGACCGCGCTCGCGGGCGTCCCGCAATACGTCCGCCTCTCGCCCGGTTTCGCCGTTCGCGAACGAACCGCGAACGACAACCTCGGCACTGTCCCGTCATCAGACCGCTACGCGTCGATGTAGGGCGATCCGACAGTGGTCCGGGACGTTCGGCGCGTGGTCTCGCCATGGAACACGACGATGCCGATCAGTTTCTTTGGATGGAGCCCCCGCAGCGCCACGCCTGTCGACACCGCGGCGGCGGTGGCGACGTCCGAGACTGCAGGATCGCCGCCGCCTGCGGCCGACGACCGGACCAAGCTCCTGCCCTCGTCCCGGGTTCGACCATCGGGGCTGCTTTCCCGACATCGAACCGCCGCCTCGATCCAGCGTCCTCCCGTCGACCCCGAGATCGAGCGCGCCGCCGCCCTCGCCGCCAGCGCCCATGCGCGGATGCTGGCACGCATCGACGCGTCATCCGCCGCCGCGCTTGCGGCGCAGCGACAGGCCACAGACGAACTCACCTGCCTGCAGACCGCCACCGATGCGCAGGCGTCGGACATGATGGCCGAAGCGCTCCAGCCGCCGCCGCTTCCGCCGGGTGGCGCCGACCCGGCGCCCAAGCCGCGGTTCATGGATCGACTGCGCGGTCCGCTCGACGCGCTGCGGCTGCGCACGGCGGTGCCGCGTGTCGAGCTCGTCATCGGGCCGCTCAACCTGTCCCGCAGCAACTCGACGTCCGAGCCTTCGTTGGAAGAACGTCCCCGGATCTTCCAGGCCACGACCACCGCCAGCGAGCGCGGATTGAAGGCCGTCGATCGCCTCGTCGATGCCGCCGCCCACGGCGTGGGACAGGAACTGACGAAAGGATCGCCGCTCGCCACCGGGCAGGACGGCGTCGACAACGGCCGTCGAGCTGCAGCGCCAGCCGCCGCCGGCAGCGCGGTCGACTTCAACGCCGAGATCGAGCGGATGTTCCCTGCAGCCTCGCCATCGACGCGGCTCGCCACGATCCGGCTCGCGGCCACGCTGCTCGACCACCCGAACCCGGACCCCGGCCGGCGACCCGACGGTCACCCGCTGCGCTACGAGCAATCCCTGCTGATCGCCACGGTACTCCGCTCCGTCACCGCGGATCCGGTGCAGGCCTCGCAGGTCTACCAGCGTCTGCGCCTGGAGACGCCGCCGGCGCTGGACGACCTGTGCACCCGCGGCTCCGATGGCCCCACGCCCCCCTTGGCCGACCTGGGCACAGCCTCGCCGGCCGTCGCGCGCATGACGCACGCGGCGCGGCGCGCGCTGGCGGTGACGGCCGGCGGCTTCCAGGCGCTGCTCGACCTGCAGGGCCTCGCGCTGCCGCGGCCCGGCGATCCGCACCTCGGCCATGCCGAGGAGGCGATCGAGTACTACCAGCTCGGACTCCATGCCGAGGAGGCCTTGCTCGCCGCGGGTCTCGACGTGGGCGGCACCCAGTCGATGGCCGACATCCGCGCCGCGCTCGACGCCCACCCGCAGCGGCGCGAACTGCTCGATCCGGGCCGTCTCGGCACCGGCAACGCGCGCCGTCGTCCCCGGGGGCCGCACGAGCCGGAACATCCCGCCACGCTCGCTGCCCAGGCCTTCCTCTACGCCACGGACAATCTCCGGCGCGCACCCGGCCAGGGCGAGCAGCATCGCGACCTCAAACCGGCCTACGTCGCCTTGCGCAACGGCTTCACGACCAGCGGTCAGGGCTCGGACTTCCATCTGATGGCCAAGCGCCTGCGCAAGTTCATCACCTACATCGACCTGGCCTGCAAGACGCCCCACGGCGACCTGCCGACGGCGATGCACAAGGCCCGGCTGCCGATACGCCTGCTGCAACGACATCTGGCCGGCAAAGGCAAGTCGCCGCTGGAAACCTTGCTGAAGGCCGGCCCCATCGAGACGGCCGCCACCATCAAGACCCCGCAAGGCGAAATGGACACGCGCCAGGATGCGAAGCGCCTCCAGCACATCTTCGAAGCCGCATCGCCGGCCGAGCGGCGCGACATCCTGCGTCAGGTGATGAACGCCGTCACCCGAGGTCGCCTCGGCACCTACAGCGACAGCCGCCGTCATGGCATCGGCGTGACGGCGGGGTACGGCCTTGCGAAGATCGGCGGCCTGGGCGGGGTGGGCGTCGGCATCACGCCGGTGGTGGAGGTCGGCGCCGAGCATTCCCGCACCGCGGTGTTCAAGGCCGGCATCGCCGGGACCGGAACGCTCTACCTCGGCAGCGAACGCAAGCTGAGCGGTGCCGTCGGGGCGGGTGTGCGGGCCGGCGCGGAAGCCGGTCCGATCGCCGGTGTCTCCGCCCAGGCCATGGCCCGGATCGGCGGATCGCACCTGGTCTCGCGGGGGCTGATGATCCGCACCCGCAAGGCGGGGCGTGACCACGAGGCCCTGTCGGCCGGCCAGACCGCCGGACTCCAGTCCACCGACTGGCAGCGGATGAACGAACTCGTGATCAATTCGATCTTCCAGATCGCCGATCGGGACAAGGCCGACCGCCCCGCCCACGGCGGCGCCATGTGGGCACAGCTGGTGGACAAGCTGGGCGACTACCGCGACATCTCGTTCGGCTGGAACGAGGGCAAGGCGGTCACGGCGGACGTGTCCGTGACCCTCGATGCGACGGCCTCCGCGACGCTGGCGCCCGGCGTCGCCGTCTCGGCCTCGGCGGGCATCAGCCTGAAGCGCACCCTGTTCGACCGCAAGGGGACGCGGGACGCGGCCGGCACGGCCCGCAGCATGCAGGCGGAGCAAGGGTCGCGCAGTGCGCTGCGCGTGGGCGCGGGGCTGGGCATCAGCAGCCCCGCGTTCACCACGCCGTCCGGCCGCAGCATCGCCGTGTTCGGACGCCATCGGGTCGGCGTCGAGACGGAGGTGGTGATCCAGTCGCAGAACGGTCTCGTGCGCCTCGTCACCGAGGGGGGCCGGCTTCGACCGGAACTCTCGAGCCGCGACCGGGAGTTCGGCGTCCGTGAAGACTTCATCCAGGCGATGAATGCCCAGCGTGCGCGATGGGTCGCCGCGCTGGACGCCCGCGGCCCCGACGGCCGGCCCCGCGGCGGAGACGAGCAGTACGACGAGTTCATGGACAGGTTGGTCAACCTGCGCGCCGCCGGCTCGCGGGTCTACCGCGAACATCAGACGCTGACGACCGAGGCCGCGGAGGTGATCAACGCCTGCATGGACCGGCTCGCGGTGCTGCAGCGGCCCCTGCCACCGGGCGTGCCGCAGGATCCGGGCGCCCTCGATCAGGTAGAAGACCTCCAGCGCAGGATCGCCGCCCATGTGGCGAACCCCGCCCACTGGCTGCCGGCGGGCATGGACGTGGTCCAGCCGATGCAGGCCGCGGCGGCCTGGTCCGGCGGCGTGGACGCCAGCGTCACGATGCAGCCGGGCAGCGGCCACGGCGACGGCGCGGACCGGCTGCTCGGCGGCGGCCGCCTGGCCCTGGGCGGCAGCATCCGGACGGCCGTGGGCGGGAAGATCCTGCTCGCGCTGGACGTCCCCCCTCGCCCGGGCGCGACACCAGGCAACCCCGCGTCCAGCCGGCCGCACGAAGCGCGTCTGTCCGCGATCCCGGCCTTCTCCGACTCGACGATGCACGACACGATGGCCATGGCGCACTGAATCGCGCCGCCTTCCCCCACCGTGCCCCGCCGCCGGCACGGGCCTCGGGAAGCGACGACGCGAGCCCCCGCTCACCGCGAAGAGTTGACCGCTCCCTGTCCCCCTTATCCTGGCATGGCCGCGCCCACGGCGCGACACAATGGCTCAAAGATCGATGGGAAGGACGGCGCCCGCGCGGGTGCCCGACCTGAGCATCCAAAGGGGATTCCGCGTTGAAAACACTGTGCATCGAGGGCTGGCGGGGAGTGAACCACTCCATCGCGATGGTCAACCAGAACCAGATCCTGGAGATGGTGAAGGACCCGCGGTTCGAGCTGTTCCACAAGGACGCGCCCTTCTTCATGCCGCACTGGGACAAGAGCAAGCTGGACTCCGGCTTCGCGCCCGAGGAGCGGGCCATCATCGACGGCCTGCCCGATCCCGGCGATCGCGTGATGGACGTGCGCCTGCGCATCGCGTCGCCGGTGCGCCTGGGCGATGCGGTCGCCGCGCGTCGCAACGCCACTTTCGTGGTCACCGAATTCGGCCTGTCGGGCAAGAGCTTCGACCCGCCCGAGATGGCGCCGTCCGCGCTGACGCAGGGCGAGGACATCGTCGTGACGCCGACCCGCTGGTCCAAGGCCCGACTGGTCGACTACGGCTTCGACGCGGACAAGGTCCTGGTCGTCCCGCACGGCTACAAGACCGACACCTTCTTCCCGATGACGCCGGAGCAGCGCCAGACCGCGCGCGCGGCGCTGGGCATGTTGCCGCACGAGACCGTCTTCACCAACGTCGGCGTCGCGACCTGGAACAAGGGCATCGACCTGCTGCTGCTGGCCTTCGCCGAGCTGCGGCTGCAAGGCCTGCCGGTGCGGCTGATCCTCAAGGACCACCAGGGCCTGTACGGCATCGGCGTGGAGCGCGTCTTCGCCGAACTCGCGGCACGCGCGCCGCAGCTGAACACGCCGCAGGTGCGGGACGGCATCTCCATCCTGTCGACCAGCCTCAACCTGCCGCAGCTGCGCTCGTTGTACGCGCTGTCCGACGCCTACGTCTCGCCCTACCGCGCCGAGGGCTTCAACCTGCCGGTGCTGGAGGCGATGGGGTGCGGCACGCACGTGATCGTCAGCGGCGGCGGCGCCACCGATGACTTCACGCCGCCCGAGCTCTGCCATCGCCTGCACAGCCGTCCCGGCACCGACGCCGATGCGCCGCAGCCGGTGGGTGCCTTCGTCGTCCCCGACCTGGAGGACCTGCGCGAAGCGATGCTGCAGGTCGTCGAGCAACGCCTGACCCCCGCCCCGCGCCGCGAGGCGGCCCGCCAGCGGCTGGAGAAGCGTTTCTCGTGGGCCACGGTGACGAAGCAGCTGCTGGACCTGTTGTGACATGAGCGCGCCCTCCGCCACGCTCGGCGCCACGAAGCCGAGCATCGCCGTCGCCATCGTCGACACCGACCTGCATGTGCTGGCGCGGCAGGCGCTGCTGCACAGCATGCGGGCGATGGAGCAGCAGGGCCTGCCCTTCAGCCAGGTGCTGATCTACTCGGACAAGCCCGAGCTCTGGCCCGGCCTGCCGGTGATCCCGGTGCCGACGCTGCGCTCGATCACCGAATACAACCTGCTGATCACCCAGGAACTGGCCCGGCACCTCAGCGCGGACCATGTGCTGGTGATCCAGTACGACGGCTTCGTGCTCAACGCCGACCAGTTCTCGCCGCACTTCCTGCACTACGACTACATCGGCGCGCCCTGGCCCAACTACGAGGTCAACGAGGTCGGCAACGGCGGCTTCTCGTGGCGCTCCAAGCGGCTAGTCCACGCGGTCGCGCAGCTCGACTACCCGGATCCCACCGAGGCCGAAGACCTCTACATCTGCCGCACGATGCGCGACACGCTCGAGCGCGCCGGCTGCCGCTTCGCGCCCAAGGCGATCGCCTCGCACTTCTCGGTCGAGTTCCCGGCGGTGCCCTACCCGACCTTCGGCTTCCACGGCATCTTCCATCTGCCCAGCGTCTACCGCGAGATGCCCGACTTCCTGCTGGACCACCTCTCCGACCGCATCGTCAAGACCCGCAGCGGCTTCCTGCTGCCCGGGCTGCAGGCGGTCTCGCCGGCCGCGGCGCAGAAGCTGCAGGCGCGGCTGGCGGCTCTAGGCTGAACCGCGCGCGCCCGCCCCGACGACGATGACGGCGACGACAACAACGATCCGAGACCTCCTGAAAGCCTCCCCATGAACGCGAAGAAGCAGATCGTCATCCTGATCCCCCACGGCGTGCAGACCGGCGGCCCGGAGGCGTTGCACCAGCTGTCGGACTCGCTGATCCGCCAGGGGCACGACGCGCGCGTCTGGTACGTGCTGCCGACCGACCTGCCCGCGATCGACGACCTCTTCCGCCGCAACGGCCTGACGGCAGGCACGGCGCTGAAGCTGCAGCCGCGGCCGAACACCGTGGCCGACTACCAGAAGTACCAGGTGCGGCTGGCCGAGGAGATCGCGATGACGCCCGACACCTGCGTCGTCCTGGCCGAGACCTACGTGCACTGGCTGCGCTACTTCCAGCCCTGCACGCCGATGGTCTGGTGGCTGAGCATCGACAACGCCTTCGAATACCTGTCGGTCAACAAGATCAACATGAACCTGCTGCGCAGCGAGCGGGTGCTGCACACCTACCAGTCCGGTTATGCGCACGACGTGATCCGCGCGTTGGGCTGCCTGCGCACGCTGCCGCTGTCGGACTACACGCCGGCCAAGCCGACGCCCGCCGATGGCGAGCCGGTCTTCGACACCGCCGCCAAGACGGACATCGCGCTCAACGCCAACCACAAGGTCGTCTACGACGTCGGCGCGATCGCGGCGCGGCTGGAGGCGGAGAACGGCTGCAAGGTCCACCTGATCCGCGGCCTGACGCGGGCGCAGGTCTACGAGGCGCTGGGGCGCAGCCGGCTCTTCATCGACCTGGGCACCTTCCCGGGCAAGGACCGCCTGGCGCGCGAGGCGCTGATGCGCGACTGCTGCGTCTTCGCGCTGGATGTCGGCGCGGCCCGCGACTATGCGCTGCCCGACGAGTGCTACTTCAAGCCGGACCAGGTCGACCAGGTCTTCGCCGGCGCGCACGGGCTGATGCGCGACTTCCCGCTCTACCTCGAGCTCTCGCGTCCCGCCCGGCAGGCGGTACAGCGCGAGCGGATGATCTTCGAGCGCGAGGTCGCCGGCCTGGCGCACGCCTTCGGCGCCTGAGCCCGCCGGCGCTGACAGGATCGGGTTTCCACCGATCCCGTCCCGCCTCCCTCCCCGGATGTAGGTGATCGCAGCACACGCGATTCGGCGGCACGCCAATTGAGAAACGGCGGCCCAGCGCCGAAGATGAGAGCGGGACTGCAAGCACGGGTTCCGGCATCCATCAGGGGGAACACAAATGAACTTCTCAGGCCTCAAGGTCAAGACCAAGTTGTGGGCGGGATTCGGCGTCATGGCGGTCATCGTCGCCGCCGTGTCCGGCGCGGCGCTGCACTGGCTGAACCAGTCGAGCTCGCGCGTCGATGACTACCTGCAGGGCGTCGCCGCCCGCGAACGGCTGGTGATCGCCGTGCAGTCGGCCGCGAAGTCGCGCGCCATCGCGGCGCGCAACCTGGTGCTCGTGACGACGCCGCAGGACCGCGCCACCGAGCTCGACGCCGTCACCAGATCCCATGAAGCGGTGCAACGGTCGCTCGCGCAGCTGAAATCGCACCTGGCCGCCGCGCAGGACGCGACGCCCCAGGACCGGACCCTCTTCGACAAGGTCGCCGGGATCGAGGCCCAGTACGGCAAGGTCGCCCTGACGATCGTCGGCCTGGCCAACGACGGCAAGCGCGACGACGCCGTCACCAAGATGAACGCGGAATGCCGCCCGCTGCTGGCAGCGCTGCTGACGGCCACCGACGACTTCATCCGTTATGAGGACGAGCGTTCCGCCACGGAGACCCAGGCAGCGGCCGAACTCTTCGCGACCGACCGGATGATGCTGGTCACCACGGCCGTGCTGTCGGCGGCGGTGGCCGGCCTGCTGGGCTGGCTGATCAGCCGCGCGGTGACGACGCCGCTGAACCGTGCGATCAAGGTCGCGCAATCGGTGGCCGACGGCGACCTGCGCGACGAGATCCAGGTCGACGGCCGCGACGAACTGAGCCAGTTGCTGACGGCGCTGAAGGCCATGAGCGGCAACCTGTCGACGATGGTCACCAACGTGCGCCAGGCCGCGGACGGCATCGCCACGGCGTCGACGCAGATCGCCAGCGGCAACCAGGACCTGTCCAGCCGCACCGAGACCCAGGCCAGCGCGCTGCAGGAGACGGCGTCCTCGATGGCGCAGATGACCGAGACGGTGCAGGTCAACGCCGAGTCCTCGCGCAAGGCGACGGGCCTGGCCGACGCCGCGGCGCAGGTCGCGGGTCAAGGCGGCGCGGTAGTGCACCGTGTCATGACGACGATGGAAGCCATTACCGGCTCCAGCAAGCGGATCAGCGACATCACCAGCGTGATCGACGGCATCGCGTTCCAGACCAACATCCTCGCCCTGAACGCGGCCGTCGAGGCGGCACGGGCCGGCGAGCAGGGCCGCGGCTTCGCGGTCGTGGCCAGCGAGGTGCGGGCGCTGGCGCAGCGCAGCGCGCAGGCGGCCAAGGAGATCAAAACGCTGATCTCGGACTCGGCCGCGACGGTCGACGCCGGCGCCGTGCAGGTGCAGGAAGCGGGTCGCACGATGGACCAGGTGCTGACGCAAGTCCGCAAGGTCACCGACCTGATGGGCGAGATCAGCGCCTCCACCGACCAGCAGACGCACGGCATCGTGCAGGTCAACGAGGCGGTGGCGGCGATCGACCGCGGCACGCAGCAGAACGCGGCGCTGGTCGAGGAGAGCGCCGCCGCGGCGGAGAGTCTGCGCCAGCAGGCGATGGCGCTGACGCAAGCGATCGCGCGGTTCAAGGTGCGCGGGATGGCGGGCGCCTGAGGGTCAGTCCCGGCCTGTCGGCCGTCGACAAAACCGAAGCGGGAGCCGATCAGGCTCCCGTTTTTCGTTCCAGCCCGGCTTCAATCAGGTGCACAAGGGCCGTCGGTGCGAACGCCGGACGCCAGCGCGGAAACCTGATGCGATCGACATTGAACCTGCTGCGATGCCTTATAGAGTCTGCGGGTGTTCAGCCAACTCGTGAGGTCCAGCATGAGTTCGATCGCCATGACGATGTTCCTCGACTCCGCGCCCGGGGAGCTCGTCGATCTGCCGCACGCCGGCTCCGCCCTGGAGCATCCGCTGGTCTTCGACAGCGCGGCGCGCGAGATCCATCAGCTTGCCGCCGACGGCCGGGCCGAGGTCGTCGCGCAACGCGTGAGCACCGTCGGCGACGACGCGCTCATCGAGGAGTTGCGCTTCCGGCGCATCACCTGACCCTTCGCCGGGCATCGCGAATAGCGCTGTGAATGGCGCTGTGAATGGCGCCGTGAATGGCGACGTAAATGGCGACGTAAATGGCGCCGAGGTCGGCGGCCCTTGCGCGTGCGCGGGCGCCGACGCGTCAGGGCGCGGGCGCGGGCGCGCTCGCGGCCAGGTCTGCCTGCATCCGCGCGCGCATCTCCGCGATGCGACGCCGCTTCTCTTCGCCCTTGGCGAGCTGCTCCGGTGACACGCCCATCGCGCGGCCCTGCTCGATTTGCTGGTCGAGCAGCGGCAGCTCGCGGTCGGCGGCATCGACGAAGGCGCGCTGCACCGCTTGATGCCGATCCTGCTCGCGGCGCGTGTAGGCCTGATGATCGTCAAGTTGCCACGCTGGCGTTGCCGCCTCCGCCGCCGACCTCTGGATCGGTGGCGCGCGATCGTCGCCGGCGATGCGCGTGTCCGCGAGGCTCCATGCCGCCGGGACTTCCGTGCCCGATGAGGACGCCGGCGCCGAGGCCGATGCGACGGTCACCGTTGCGGAGAGCTCGCCGGACGTCGGCGAGCCACCCGCAGCGCGCATGGCCAGTTCCTCGCCCTCACCCGTCCGGATGGCCGCCGAGGCAGAGGCCGGCGGTGGCGCCGCGAGCGCCTGAGGCGCGGTCTCGCTGATGCCGGAGGAGCGACCGGCGGCGATCCAGGCGACCAGGGCGCCCGCGAGCGCCAATGCGACCGCCGCCGCGACCTTCAGATCGATGCGACCGCGTCGCCGGACACCTCGGGCGTCGCGTTGCCGCTGCCAGGGTTCAGTGCGCATGTCCGTGCTCCCCGCCCGCAGGCATCAGCCGTTGCGGATCGAACGGCGCATCGGGCGCCGCGATGCCCGGCGCCCACTGCAAGCCGGCGGATGCCAGCAGCTCGACCTGCCGTTGCCGCCAGCGCGCTTCCAACTTCTGCAGCGCCACGGCCTGCCGCGCCTCGTGCCGGACGGTCTCGCTGTCGGCGGGATGATGACCGCGTTTCACCGACAGCGCCTGCACCCGTTCCCAACCCTCGCCATCGGGGTGCCGTATCGGCGGTGAAGCGGGGCCCGCGGGCCACGCCTGCAACAGGTCGAGCACCCATGCGTCGATACCGGCCGTGGGCCTGGGATCACCGAGGCGCCATTCGACCGGCGCCACTCCCGGCCGCCCCCGCAGGTCCTGCCCCTGTGCATCCTCCCCGCACCCGGCAGGCACGCAGCGCAGGCGCAGCCCCTCGACGGACTCCAGGCGCTCGAAACGATCCAGATGCGCGCGGTAGTACGCGGCGATCTCCTCCGCGGTCACCGCCGCCGCCAGCGCGTCCCGAGGCGGTGCGTCCCCATGCGGATCGCCCGTCAGTCCCTGCCAGCGTTGCCAGGCGAGCTTGCGTTGCCTGGCTTCGATGACCCGGCGGACGAAGTCGAGCTCGGCCTCGCTCCAGCCGCTGCTGCGATGCAACCAGGCCTCGACGAAGCGTTCCCGCAGCAACTGCCGCGCCTGGGCCCGCGCAAAGTCGAGATCGCCCGCGCGCAAGAGGCGACGGCCCTGCACGTTCTGCAACGGCCAGACATCGGCCAGCGTGATCGCGCCGGCCGGTCCGCCGCCGAACCCGCGATGTCGCAGCAGCACGAGGCGCGTCGCGCCCTCGCGCTGCGCGTCGTCCAGGTCCTCGTCCATCCGCAGGCGGTCGCCCTGCCCGCCCGACCCGAGCGCCTGCCACGCGCGGGCGTCGACTGTCGACGGCAAGGCCGGTGCCGCCGATTGCCAGTCGCGCTCGATCCGCTCGGGCCAGACCTGCTGCAAGGTCGCGAGCCATTGGCGTCGCACGTCGACCTCGGGCGCGAAGGCCACCCGCCTGCTCGCGAACAGCGCCGCGTCGCCGACCTCGCGCGAGGCCGCGTCGCCCATCAGCAGATCGATCGCGAGCTGGCGCGCCAGTTCCTGCAGCGTCAGGTCCGGCTGCTCGCGGCGGGCGAGCATGAGCAGCGCCTCGGTCGGACGACGCGGGATCGTGTCGCCGCCGACGCGGGCGATCCAGGACGATGCGGCATGCGCCTCGACCGTCGTCGCCGCGATGCCACCGCTCACCGGCAGCAACGGCGCGCCGAACGCGAGCGCCAGCGCGGCCACGGTCGCCGCCGTGGCGCGCGAGCCTCGCGCCTTCACAGCCGCTCGGCCGCGCGATTCAGCAGGTGGACGACCATCGCGATCGCATGGGGCACGACGACGCGCCCCACGTCGCGACGGACCGCGTGATCGGTCGTCGACAGCACCTGCCCGCCGCGGCTGTAAGAGATCTGACCGCCCTGGCGCAGCAGCGGCCGGATGTCGGCGGCGGTCGGGGCCAGCGGCGTGTAGCTGCCCAGCGCCGTGGTGACGAGCGCATCGGCGTTCAGCGTCTCGCTGTCGTAGTAGTCCTTGACCCAGGTCTCCCAGCCGGAGTGGTTGAGCGCCGACGTCGTCCAGGTGTGATGCGGCTGCAGCAGGTCGGTCGTGTGCATCACGAAGCCCAGGCTCTGCACCGTGGGCCGCGCCAGGAACTGCGACCACCAGTACTGGCCGAGGTTGTCGATCGGCTGGAACGGAGCCTTCTCGAAGTCCGCGTACATCGACGCGCTCGACGAACCGCCCTGGCGGTAGTTGGCTTCGGTCAGTCCGTACGAGTTGTACTTGCTGCCGTCGCTGAACCAGCCCTTCATGCCGCCCTTGCCGTCGTCGAGGTGGTCGCCGACCAGCCACGCCGCGGCGAGGTCGTCGATGTCGCCCTTGACCGTGAGCCTGGCGTAGTTGTAGCCGCCGAAGGGATTGCCGTGGACGTCCGGCCCCTGCGTGCGATTCTGGAAATGCCAGTAGGACGTGTAGTTGACGATCCCCGACCCGAGGCCCCAGACCGGCGCGAGGACGCAATCGCCGGTCACCGCGCCGCAGAGGTAGGTGTCGGCGAAGTCGTCGACGTCATACGCGCCCTGGCCCAGTTGCTCGGCGAACTGGTCGATCGTGTAGCCCGCGCGCGTCACGCCGGCCAGCAGCTTCGCGTAGTTGGTGCTGTCCGCATGCCGCTGCATGTAGCGGACCGCATCGATGGCGATGCGCTTGTGGGTGTCCTGGGCGAAGGCGTTGGCCTCGGTCTGATGGACGAGGCCCGCCGCCACGGCGGTCAGAAGCAGGATGGATCGCATCGAAGTCTCCCTGATGGTCCCGAAAACCGCGTGCTTTCCGCACGTCGACATATGGGGACGGATGTTCGGGGAAACGCATGACGATCCGGTGAAGAATTCGTGCGACGCCGGGGTTCTCCCTGTCCCCAGGCGCCGGGACGTGGGCCCGGATGCGGCCGGGGTGCGGCCGGGGATCGCGGGGTCAGGACTTGCCCGGTTTTCCCATGAGCTTGCCGACCGCCTTGTCGACCGTCTTGTCGACGGCCTTCGTCGGCGGCTTGATCGCCGGCCGCGCATTGCGGACCCGGTTGGCCAGGAACACCTCGCCGATGTCCAGCGTGCTCTCGTGGCCGACGTGCTGCGCGCACGTGGTCAGCCAGCCGTCGGCGGCCGCGCGGCCGAGGCCGAACAGCGTCGTCAGCAGCCGCGGATCGGTGTTGAGTTTGCTGGATGCGCCGAACTGCGCCAGCCCGCCCTCGTCGGCCACGCGGTGCAGTCGCATCTGCTTGTAGCGCGTGGGATCGACGCGCTGGTCGCGCAGCAGCCTCTGCACGAAGTGGATCGCCCGAAGCTCGGCCACCAGGCTCGCGTTGAAGGTGATCTCATTGATGCGGTCGTCGATCTCGGCGGACGTGCGCGGGATCCCGTCGTGCTGGCGCGGGTTGATCTGGACCAGCAGCACGTCGTCCGACCCGGTGCCGTAGACCAGCGGCCACAGCGCCGGATTGCCCGAGTAGCCGCCGTCCCAGAACGGCTCGCCGTCGATGACGACCGTCTGCGCGCTGTGCGGTAGGCAGGCCGAGGCCATCAGCGCCTCGATGCTCAGGTCGTCGCCGCTGAACACGCGCGGCTGCCCGGTGCGCACCGAGGTCGCGGTGACGAACACCTTGACCGGTCCTGCGTGCACGGCGTCGATGTCGACGTGACGGCGGACGATGTCCCGCAGGGGATCGAGGTTGAAGGGGTTGAGCTGATACGGGCTCCACAGCCGCAACCACGCGTCCCAGGCGGCCATCCCCGGCCACGCGCTGCGATTGAAGACCCAGGCGGGCGTCTCGAGCCGCGCGGTGTCCGTCAGGCCCTTCATCTCCCCCACGACGCCGAAACACGCGGGCACACCGGAGACGTCCTGCCAGAACCGCGACAGCGCCTGCCGCGCGCCCAGCGCGCCGCCCTGTGCGAAGCCGGTCGCCATGACCGCCGCGTTCATCGCGCCGGCGCTGGTGCCGGACACGCCGTCGATGCTCAGCGAGCCGTCCTCGAGCAGCCGGTCCAGCACGCCCCAGGTGAAGGCGCCATGGGAGCCGCCGCCCTGCAGGGCGAGATCCAGGCTGGGACGGCGGTGGGACTTGGAAACAAGCGAGGACGAAGCCATGCGAACCTTTCTCGGGGTCGCATGGAATATAAGCCGCCGCGCTTGGGCCTTAGCCCTTCGAGGCCTTGGGCGGTTTCGGCTTCGACGCCCCGGGCCCGAGTCGTCCCCACCAATTGAGCACGCCGGAGCTGGCTAGGATCTTGTCGCGTCGCTGCGCGTCCGTCTCCCCCTTCTTGAGACCGCGGTTGACCAGTCCCTTCAGGGTTTTCAGTGCGGCGATGTGCTTCTTCTCCTTGTTCAATGCGGCCGTGAGCGATTGCGTCACCTGATCCTGACGTCGACCACCCGAGGTCAGCTTGCCCGTGGTCAGGGATTCCGAGTGCTGCTGGCGCGTCTCCTTCAGGTTTCCGACGGTGCGCTTCGACTGTTGCAACGCGATGTTGACGTCTGTGGACAGCGCATCGACTTGGGACTCGTTCTGCCCCGATTCCCAAAGGTGGGTCTTGCCGGGCAGCCCCGCGACGCAGGCTTGCCGATATCCTCGCTTGAACAGCTCAGCCTGAAGCGATTGCGCAAAACTCGACCCGTCGCCGAAGCCCGATCCGCTGCCGCAGCTCTCCAGGTACAGCGTGCCGGCAAAGCTCTGCTGCAGGCCGTCTTTCGCCAATCGATCCGCAATCTGGCGGACGTTCATGTGGGCCAATTCACCGATCGAGAAGGGCGTGTTTGGATCACGATCCGGTCGCCCCTTTCCATGACCGACGAGCATGATGCGCGACTGGGAAGGCAACCCGTGCAGAGGTCTTACGGCAGCGGCATGGTGTTTCAAATGCTCCGGCACGCTGAGGCAACCTAGCGTGTGCCCTCCCGCGTTGTAGCGGTCCGTCAAGCGGCCCTGCGCCGTTTTTATCTGGTTGTCATCGGGTTCCAGACAGAGGATCACCATCCCCGGGGGAATCTTGCTCAAATCCAGCACGGACGCCTGCGCCACCGGCTTGCCGCCAGACCGGGCCACGAGCAGGACCTTGTCCGCCCGCGCATCCGCCTTCAATTCCCATTGCACATCCTGCTTGCCCTGAACGTGCGGAGACTTGAGCAACGTCGCCACGGCTTTTGAGTCGATGGCGACCGGTCGATCCCAGTCATAACGCTCCAGCAGGCTCTGCCCCAACGCCGCCGCGACCTCGCCGATCAGGTGCCGCGCATCGCCGGATGCGGGCATCTGGGGCAGACGTCCAAGTTCCTCCCCTGGCTGAAAGGCGATCGGACTGTTTGCCGGCTTCAGACGACGGGACTGTGAGAAGTCCACGCCGAGGACATGCTGGCTTCCGGCGACGCTCGGACCCCGGCTGGGGTCCGTGGCCGACGCCATGGCCATGTCGTTGTCCGAAGCCGATGCCGGGTCGCCCGCCGCGCCAAGAGAAGTGAATTTCATTGGTCATGCCGAAGTGTTCGCATGACAGGACAGTTCGAAAACGCGCCGTTTGAGATCCACGCTCGAACAGCGGCAGGACGCGATGCCGTGACAAGTTGCCGGGAAATGCGGCGAGAGCGCCCTGCGCTACTTCGGCGGCGCGTCGGTCGGCAGCCAGCGCTTGTAGATCGCCTGGAACGTGCCGTCGCGCTTGAGCTCGTTGAGCTGCGACTGCCACGCGTGGACCGTCCCCATCGGCGTGCTGCGGGAGAACGCGATGTAGCCCTCGCTCGCCGCGAAGCTGAAGACTTCCTCCAACGCGTCGCGCGCGACGCCCGCCTGCACCAGCGTTTGCGGCATCGACAGCTTCTCCGCCGCGAACAGCGGCGCCCGGCCGGCGGCCAGCATCCGCACCCCCTGGATCGGATCGCTGATCTGCTGCAGGTTGTGGAAGCCGGCCGACTGGAGCTGCGTCAGCGTGTACCAGTCCCGCACGACCAGCACCCTGGCCGCCAGCTTCGCCTCGGCCAGCGAGCGCAGCCGGATGCCGCTGCCGGCCTTCGCATAGAAGGTGCTCTGGAAGGTGACGATCGGGCCGACCCACTGGAACAGCTTCTCGCGCTCGGGGATGCGGGCCATCGCGAACAGCGCCGCCGGCGGGCCGTCCTGCGCCTCGCGGAACGCGCGGGCCCAGGGCATGAACTCGATCGGCAGCGACTGGCCGAGCCGCTTCTGGATCGCCTGCACGATGTCGACGGAGAGCCCGCGCGGCTGGCCGGCCTCGGTGAAGTTGATCGGCGGGAATTCCTCGCTCAGCAGGCGCAGCGACGCGGACGGCGTGCCGCCGGACGACGCCGTGGCCGGAGTCGCCGAGATCGGCGTGGGCGGTGTCGACGCCGGCCCCGGCCCGAGGGCCGGAGTCGGCAGGGTGGCGCGGCCAGCGGCCCGTGCGCCGCCCAACCAGGCCAGACCCGCCAGGGTCAGATGTCGTCGATGCATCCGCGAATCAGGAAGGAAATGTCCGGTCCATGATAGGCGGCGGTAACGAAACGTCTCTTTCGCGTGGAGACGAAAGCCACGGCGGCGATGCGCATTCGTGCGCAGACGCAGCCGGGGAAAACACCGAGCCGCGCTGTCACCTGCGCGTCATGCGCGTCATGCGCATCGTGCGCGTCACGCGCTCACTTGCCGCCGCGCAACTTCGCCAGTTGGGCCTGCGTTTCGTTCCACAGGTCCATGCCCACCTGCGTCGCGACGCCCGCGTTCACGCGGGTCAGCTTGTCGCGCATGCGCGCGATCTCGGCGGGGCTCAGTTCATTGACGGCCATGCCCTTGGTCTTGAGCTCGGCCAGCGCCTTGGCGGCCTCGTCGCGCGTGTCCTTGCGCTCGAAGTCGCGGCTCTTCACAGCGGCCTGCTGCAGCACCGCCTGCTCGTCCTTGGACAGGCCGTCCCAGAACTTCTTCGACACCGTCACGATCCACGGGCTGTAGACGTGGTTCGTCACCGTCAGGTACTTCTGCACCTCGTAGAACTTGGCCGACAGGATGGTGTTGTACGGGTTCTCCTGGCCGTCGACCGCATTGGTCTCCAGCGCCGTGAACAGCTCCGAATACGGCAGCGGCACCGCATTCGCGCCCAACTGCTTGAAGCTGTCCAGGAACACGGCGTTCTGCATCACGCGCAGCTTGATGCCGTTCAGGTCTTCCAGCTTGTTGACCGCATGCTTGCTATTGGTC
The DNA here is from genome assembly GCF_056867975.1 of Mitsuaria sp. MSU3D. NCBI lineage: Bacteria > Pseudomonadati > Pseudomonadota > Betaproteobacteria > Burkholderiales > Sphaerotilaceae > Roseateles > Mitsuaria sp. MSU3D. Next base: position 2,028,177 of record NZ_CP200314.1, read on the forward strand.
AGGTTGCGGAAGCCGTTCTCCCAGTAGACGAGGCCCACCAGGCCCTTGTCGGTGAGCTTGGCCTTGACCTTGTCGCCGACCGGACCGTCCAGCAGCGCGTCGGCCTCGCGGACGTTGTTGACGAGGAAGGGCGTGTCCCACAGCGCCATCTCCTTGGCGATGCCGACCAGCGTCGCGGTCGAGCCGACCATCATCTCCTGCGCGCCGCCGATCAGCGCCTGCTGCATCTGCGTGTCCGGTCCGAGCGCGGCGCCGCCGATCGCGCGGATCTTCATCTTGCCGCCGGAGAGCTTGTTCACCTCGTCGGCGAAGACCTTCACCGCGCGGCCCTGGTTGCTGTTCTCCGCCAGGCCGTAGCCGAAGCGGATCAGGCGCGGCTTGATGTCGGCGGCCTGCGCGGGCAGCGCGGCGGCCAGCATCGCGGCGCTCAGCGCCGTCGCGACGGCCAGGATGTTGCGGCGGGTGTTCAGGCTCTTCAGGCTCATGCTTGTCTCCTTGGGGGAACGGGTCTCGACGGGAAGCTCGACGGGCTCAGCGCATCCACTTGATGGGCGCGGTCACGAGTTCGGGGAACGCGGTGAACATCGCGAGGATCAGCGCATACGTGATCAGGAACGGGTTCACGCCCTTGATGACCTGGTGCATCGACAGCCGGCCGACGCCGGCCACGACATTGAGCACCGTGCCCACCGGCGGCGTGATCAGGCCGATGGCGCCGTTGAGCACGAACATCAGGCCGAAGTAGACCGGGTCGATGCCGGCCTTGACGGCGATGGGCAGCATCACCGGGGCGAAGATCAGGATGGTCGGCGTCAGGTCCAGCGCGGTGCCGATGACGACAAGGATCAGCATCATCAGCGCCATCAGCAGCCGCGGCGAATCGATCAGGCCGCCGAGCCAGCCGGTCAGCACGCCCGGCAGGTCCGCCAGCGTGATCATGTAGCTCGCGACCTGCGCGCCGGCGCACAGGAACATCACGATCGCCGTCGTCTTGGCCGCGCGCACCAGCACGCCGTGCAGGTCGCGCAGGCTCATCTCGCGGTGCACCGCGAAGCTGACGACCAGGGCGTAGAAGGCGGCCACCACGGCGGCCTCGGTGGGCGTGAAGATGCCCGTCTTCATGCCGCCGATGATGATCAACGGCATCAGCAGCGCAAAGAACGCCTTGGCGGTGGCCTTGAGCCGGTCGGCCATCGGCATCGGCGTGCCCGGCGGCAGATCGATCTTGCGCAGCTGCAGCTTCCACGCGATCAGCAGGCCCAGGCCCATCACCAGGCCCGGCACGATGCCCGAGACGAAGAGCGCGGAGATCGAGGTGTTGGTCGTCACGCCGTAGATCACGAAGGGCATGGACGGCGGGATGATGGGCGCGATGATGCCGCCCGAGGCGATCAGGCCGGCGGAGGTCCCCATCGGATAACCGTGGCGTTGCATCATCGGCAGCAGGATGGTGGCGAGCGCGGCGGTGTCGGCGAGTGCGGAGCCGCTCATGCTGGCCATCAGGACGGCGGCGCCGATGGCGACGAAGCCGAGCCCGCCGCGGATGTGGCCGACCCAGGCCTGCGCCATCTCGATGATGCGCCGGCTGATGCCGCCGGCGTTCATCAGCTCACCGGCGAGGATGAAGAACGGGACGGCCAGCAGCGGGAAGCTGTCGATGCCGGCGACGAGGTTCTGCGCCAGCAGCTGGGTGTCCCAGAAGTCGAGCGCCCAGGCCATGCCGGCGCCGGTCAGCACCAGCGCGAAGGCCATCGGGATGCCCAGACCCATCAGCAGCAGCATGCCGACGGAGAAGACGATGAAGGCGAGTGCTTCGTTGCTCATGATCGGTGCACCCTGCCCTTATTCGACGTCCGACTCGTGGTCGAGATCGATCGGTTTGTTCCGGATCAACTCCCACACGGCCATGAGCGCGATCGCGCCGCAGGACAGCAGCGCCGGCAACGGCAACAGCGCGTTGGAATAGCCCAGCACGACCGACCGGCTGTCCAGGCCGACGACGACCTGCTGCCACGCGCCCCACCCCACCAGGGCCGCCGCGGCGATGACGGCGATGCGGATCACGGCGGTGATGACGCGCAACGCGGCGGGCTTCTTGCGCAGCGGCAGCAACAGGCTGGTGAAGGCCATGTGCTCGCCGAGCGGATAGGCGGCGGTGGCGCCGATGAAGACCATCCAGACGAAGAGCAGGCGCGAGAGTTCCTCGCTCGCGTTGATGCCGCTGCCGAAGCCGTAGCGCAGCACGACGTTGATGAACACCGCAAGCGCCATCACGGCCAGACACAGCGCCATCGCGGCTTCGCTGAGGGTCTGCAGGCGGGAGCGTCGCGCGGGGGCCGCCGTGGTGGCGGGAGCGTCCGATGCGGGGGGCGTCATGGTCCGGTCTCCTGATTGTTGTTCGGGATCAGCAGCGCGAGCGCCTGATCGACCTGTTCCGCCAGCGTCAGGGCGGCGGGCACGGTGATGACACCGGGTTCGCCGATGGGCGATTCCAAGGTGGCGAACTGGCTGTCGACCAGCGTGGTCGAGAAGAAGTGTCGGTCAGCGCGATCGGCGACGCGCTGGAGCGCCAGTGCTCGATCGATGTCGATGAACACGAAGCGCAGCGCCGGGCATGCACGACGCAGACGGTCGCGATACGCCCGCTTGAGCGCGGAGCAGCTGAGGACGACCGGCGACTGCTCGGCGAGCATCTGACCGAGCCGCTCCAGCCAGCCCCAGCGGTCCTCATCGGTGAGCGGCTGACCGGCTTGCATCTTGGCGATCGACGCTGGTGCGTGGTGCGCGTCGCCTTCGATGAACGTCCAGCCAAGCGATTGAGCGAGCGCCTGTCCGACGCTGGTCTTGCCGCAACCGGCAACGCCCATCACGACGATGGCGCGGGCGGCGGTCGAGGCGGCGGTGACGGTCGGCGAAGTCATTGGATAGCGCTATCCCGAAGTCTGAAAAGAGACGGCGATCGGATGAACCGGTTCGCCGTCGAGTCCTCGTCGCACAGGGAAGCAGACGGGATAGCGCTATCTTAGATGGTGCATGGAGGCACCAGATCAGGGATTACGCGGGGTATCGAGGTGCGCGGCTTCCCAGGAGGACAGCGCTATCCTCCCGACCAATGAGTTCCCTGCCCTCCTCCAAGCGCCGGCGCGCCACCGGTCGCGCCACGCTGCAAGACGTCGCGCTTGCCGCCGGCGTCAGCCCGATCACCGCGTCGCGCGCGCTGCGCGGCGAGCGCAGCGTGGCCGCCGAGCTGGTCGAGCGCGTCACCGCCGCCGTCGCGCAACTCGGCTATGTGCCCGATCCGGCCGCGCGCGCGCTGGCCTCGTCGCGCAGCAACCAGGTCGTGGTGCTGATCCCGTTGCTGTCGAACGCGCTGTTCGTGGACCTGCTCGACGCGGCCCAGCGCACGCTGCTGGCCGCCGGCTACCAGAGCCTGATCGGCGTCACGCACTACCACCCGGAGGAAGAGGAAGCGCTGCTGCGCACCTACCTCATGAACCGGCCCGCCGGGCTGCTGGTCACCGGCTTCGACCGCACGGACGCCTCCCGTGCCCTGCTCCAGGGCAGCGGCGTGCCCTTCGTCCATGTGATGGAGAACCGCGGGGAAACGGGCCTGCATTCGGTCGGCTTCTCCCAGCAGGCCGCCGGCCATGCGATGACGGCTGAACTGGTCCGGCGCGGCTACCGCCGGATCGCCTTCGCTGCGGCGCAGCTGGATCCGCGCACCTTGCAACGCGCCGAAGGGTATCGCGCGGCACTCGGCGCGGCGCACGATCCGGCGCTGGAGTTCATGGATGCCGCGCCCTCATCGCTGGCGCTGGGCGCGACGATGTTCGAACGCGTGCTGCGCGAAGCCCCCGACGTCGATGCGATCTTCTTCAACAACGACGACCTGGCTCAAGGCGCGCTCCTGCAGGCGCTGCGCCAGGGCGTGAAAGTGCCGGAACGCGTGGCCGTCGTCGGGTTCAACGACCTGACCGGCGGCGACCAGATGCTGCCGCCGCTGAGCACCGTGAGGACGCCGAGACGGGAGATCGGCCTGGAGGCGGCACGGATGCTCGTGGCACTGATGCGCAACGAGGCGGTGCCCGAGGTCTGCATGGACCTGGGCTTCCAACTGGTCCTGCGAGAGAGCTGCTGAGCGCCTTGTCAGACGGGTGACAGCGCCGGCCGCTCGCTCACCAGCAGATGCCTGCGAGGTGCCCAGAACGCGCTGACGCGGACGAGGCCGAACGGATGCCGGGTCTCGAACCGGATCAGCGGCAACGCCTGCCGGCCCTGACCGTCTGCCACCAGCGGCATCAGCACCTGCCGGCGCGCGCGCGATGACACATCGATCCAGCAGCTCGCCGACGGCGTCGCGGTCCTGACGAGCGATACGACGATGTCCCACCGCGAGCGGCCGGAGGGATTGATCACGTCGAGATCGACCATCACCTCGTCCCCCGCAAAACAAGGCAGCGGCGAGCCGCAGCGCAGTTCGAGGCCCCTGAGCGTCTGCACGCCGTGCCACAGGCATCCCAGCGCGGTACCCAGCAGCAGCGCGCCGACCGTCGCCGACTCGAGCGAGTGCGCCGTCAACCCCAGCATCAGCAGCGGCATGGCGCAGGCGAGCATCGCGAAGAACAGCGGCGTGGGCACGATGTGGAGGTCGCGCAGGCGCAGGACGGCGTGATCCTGTTCTCCGGCCTTGAAATCAGCGTCGTTGGCCGCCGGGGTGGCGGCGCGCGGCGCGGAAACGCACGGCGCGAACGCCGCGCGGAACTCACGTGTCGACGAGGAGCGGCGCAGCAGCGCGATCGGCGGGTTGGGCGGCGACGTGGACACGGGAGGCGGCGGCAGAGCGCGTTGAACACGATGCCGCTAATCTGCCCGCCCGCCTTGAGAGACACCACAGCCTCAATGAGTCATCCGGCGATGTCGACCAACTCATTGGTGCAGTCTCAATCCGCGATTCCAGGCGCCGGCGTGACAGGCATCACGACCGCCTGATCCGGGCCGGACGTGTCGGGCGTCGCATCGGCATCCACCGCCGAGAACACCTTGCGGCCCCGCACCAGGTACGAATAGATCACCGGCACCACCACCAGCGTCAGGAGGGTCGACGTGATCACGCCACCGATGATCGCGCGGCCCATCGGGGCCTGGATCTCGCCGCCCTCGTTGAGCGCGATCGCCATCGGCAGCATGCCGAACACCATCGCCGCCGTCGTCATGATGATCGGCCGCATCCGGATCAGGCCCGCCTGCAGCAGCGCCTCGGGCACCGACAGGCTCTGGTCCTTGCGCAGGTGGTTGGCGAAGTCGACCAGCAGGATCGCGTTCTTCGTCACCAGGCCCATCAGCATCACCAGGCCGATCATCGAGAAGATGTTGAGCGTCGTCTTCCAGAGCAGCAACGCCACCATGACGCCGATCAAGGCCAGCGGCAACGAGGCCATGATCGCGATCGGCTGCACGAAGCTGCCGAACTGGCTGGCCAGCACGATGTAGATGAAGATCAGCGCCAGGCCCATCGCGATCAGCAGGCCGTTGAAGGCTTCGGCCTGCTGCTTGCCGTCGCCGTCGACCATGAAGCTGATGCCCGGGGGCAGTTGCGTCTCCCTGATCAGCTTCTGCACGTCGGCGTTGACGTCGCCGCCCGGGCGTCCCTGCACGCCGGCGTAGACCGCCTCGCGGCGCTGCAGGTTCTGGCGGCGGATCACCTCGGGGTTGAACACCGGCTCGATCGTCGCGACCTGCTCCAGCGAGATCGGCGAACCGTCCTTGGCGAAGGCCACCGGCAGGTTGCGCATCTGCTCGATGCTCTGGCGCTGCGCCTTGGGCAGGCGCAGCAGCACCTCGACCTGGTTGCCGTCGGGCGTGGTCCAGTAGGTGGCGATGTCGCCGTTGACATAAGCGCGCAGCGACGAGGCCACCTGCACCGCGTTCAGCCCCAGCTCGCGCACCGCGTTGTCGCGCAGCTTGACCGCGAAGGCCGGCAGGCCGGGCTTGACGGTGGTGTCGACGTCGACGGCGCCCTTGATCTTCTTGACCTTCTCCGCGAAGTCCTTGGCCACCTGCGTCAGCACCTCCGGATCAGAGCCGAGGATGGTCACCCACACCGGCCGGTTGAAGCCGACGCTGACCTCGACGCCGGGGATGCGCGCAATCTCGGCGCGGATCGCGTCCTCGACCTGCGTCTGCGTGCGCTTGCGTTGCTTGCGATCGACCAGCGCGATGTCCAGGTTGGCCTGGTTGCGGCCGGTCGCCAGGCCTTCGCCGCTGCTTCCGACGACGGTCGCGACGGTCTTGATCTCCGGGAAGGTCGCGAGGATCTCCTCGACCTGCCGGACCTTGGCCTCGCCGCGCTCCAGGCTGGTGGCCACGGGCATGCGCAGCGTCAGGTGGGTGAAGCCCTGGTCGATCTGCGGCTGGAACTCGCTGCCCACCGCGGGCACCAGCAGGATCGCCAGCACGAAGCTGCCGACACCCGACCACGCGACGATGCCGCGCGGCGTGATCGTCGCCATGCGCAGCCGGCGCGGCGCCTGCTTCAGGCGTTGCCCATCGGCCCCGAACGGACGGCCGAAGGCCGGCAGCGGGAACCGGAAGCGGCGCGGCGAGAACACCCAGCGCAGCGTCTTCTCGTAGACCGTGTGCAGCAGGTCCATGCCGGCGTCGGTGGCGCGGATCAGGTGGCCGATGACGGGCACCTTCTTGACGTAGGTGCTGGGCGGATCGGGCCACACCGACGACAGCATCGGATCCAGCGTGAAGCTCACGAACAGCGACACCAGCACCGCGACGGCGACGGTGATGCCGAACGGATAGAAGAACTTGCCGACGATGCCGCCCATGAACGCGACCGGCACGAACACCGCGCAGATCGCGAAGGTCGTGGCCATCACGGCCAGGCCGATCTCGTTGGTGCCGTCCTCGGCCGCGCTGTGGTGGTCCTTGCCCATGCCGACGTGGCGCACGATGTTCTCGCGCACGACGATCGCATCGTCGATCAGCAGCCCGATGCACAGGCTCAGCGCCATCATCGTCATGAAGTTCAGCGTGAAGCCGAAGGCGTAGATCGCGATGAAGCTGGAGATCACCGAGATCGGCAGCGTCAGCCCGGTGATGATGGTCGAGCGCCAGCTGTGCAGGAACAGGAACACGATGGCGATGGTCAGCAGCGCGCCCTCGATCAGGGTGTGGCGCAGGCCGTCGAGCGAGTGCTTCACGAAGTCGCTGTTGACGTAGACCAGGCGCAGCTCCATGTCCTTGGGCAGCGTCTTGCGCAGTTCCTCGACGGCGACCTTCACCGCCTCGCCGGTCTGGACGATGTTGGCATCCTGCTGCTTGAAGATGTTGAAGGTCACGGCCGGCTGGCCGTTGATGCGGGCGATGGAATCGAGCTCGCGCTCGCGCTCGCTGAGCGTGCCCAGGTCGCCGAGCGTCAGCGCCAAGTCGCCGCGGCGCGCGACGACGACGTTCACGAACTGCTTCGGATCCTTCACCTTGCCCTCGACGCGCAGCATCGCGTCGTCGTAGCGGTTGGAGATCAGGCCCACCGGCGCGTCGGTGTTGGCCGCGTTCAGCGCGGTGGAGATCTCCGCCGGGGTGATGTTGTAGGCGCGCAGGCGCGTCGGGTCGAGGTCGATGCGGACCTCGCGCACGGCCATCCCGCCGACGTCCACCTTGGCCACGCCCTCGACGCGGCCCAGGCGCTTGGAGACGGTCAGGTCGGCCAGCATCGAGAGCTCGCGCAGCGTGCGGTTCGAGCTCATCAGCGCGGCCACGATGATCGGCTGCGCGTTCTCGCCCTGGAAGCGCTGCACCATCGGCGGCTTCACGTCACGCGGGAACTGCGCCTGCGCGATCGCGACGCGGTCGCGGATCTCCTGCATGCCGCGGTTCATGTCGGCGTTCAGCGAGAACTCGACCGAGGTCTGCACGCGGCCCTCGAAGCTGCGCGACTGCACGCGCTCCACGCCGGCGATGGTGTTGAGCGCCTCCTCGAGCGGCTTGGCCACTTCGCGCTCGACGGCCTCGGGCGAGGCGCCGGGGTACTGGATGTCGATCTGCGCGCCGGGGAAGGTGATGTCGGGCGACTGCTCGACGCCCAGCTTGGAATAGGCGACCAGCCCCAGCACGCACAGCGCGACCATGACCATGGTGGCGAAGACGGGGTTGCGGATCGAGACGCGGGTCATCCACATGGGAAGCTCCTCGGCAGAAGTTGTTCTTGTTGTTGTGCTTACTGAGCGGCGCTGCCGCTCGCGGCGGCGCTGGCCACGCTGGCCACCCCCGATTTCGGCACGCGGATCTCGGCGCGCTCGCCTTCCTTGAGGTTGTCGAAGCGCGCGCCCAGCACCTGCGACTGCGGCGTCACGCCGGCGAGGATCTCGACGCGGCCCTCACGCGGATCGCGGCGGCCGGTCGTCACGATGCGGCGCACCAGCGTGCCCTTCTCGATCAGCCAGACATGCTCCTGGCCGGACACCGCGCCGATCGCGGTCACCGGCACCGTCAGGCGCGGCTTGTCGTCGGCCAGTTCCACGCGGGCGACCGCGTACTGGCCGGCGCGGAAACGCTCGCCGGGGTTGTCCAGCGACAGCGTCACGCCGATCGACCGCGTGCCGGGCTCGGCCGCCGGCGAGATGCGCGCGATGCGGGCCGTCACCGGATCGTCGAAACCTTCGATCCTCAGCTGCACCGTCATGCCGGGCGACAGCTTGCTGACCTCGTGCATGCCGACCAGGCCGGCGAGTTCGAGCTTGGACAGGTCGACGATGGTCAGCACCGGCTGCTCGGCGGCCACCTTCTCGCCGGGCAGCGTGTGCCGCTTGGCGACGATGCCGTTGATCGGCGAGACCAGCGCGGCCTGGCGCAGCAGCACCTCGCTCGTGCCAAGCTGCGCCTTGGCGGACAGCATCTGGCCCTTCGCCGATTCGAGCTGGGCGCGGGAGTTGTCCAGCGCCGTCGGCGCGATGAAGTTCTGCGCCGCCAGGCCCTGGTTGGCCTTGTACTGGCGCTCGGACTGCTCGTACATGGCCTGCATCGCCTCGACGCTGGCGTTGCGCTCGGCGACCTTGTGGCGCAGCTCCTCCAGGTCCAGCTGGCCCAGCGACTGGCCGGCGCTCACGCGGCTGCCTTCGGCGACCGCGAGGCGGTCCAGGCTGCCCGAGGCCTTGGCGCGGACGATCACCGTGTTCGGCGCGACCAGCGGGCCGGAGAACTCGATGACACCGGGCATCGGCGCCATCGACGGCTTGACGATCTCGCCGGCCTGGAACTCCAGGGCGGGTTTGGCCTCGTCCTTCTTCGCGGCGGGAGCGCTGCCCCCGCTCGTGGCGTACACACCGGCGCCGCCCGCGAGGACCGCCACCGCCACACCACCCAACCACCATTGCTTGCGCATGATCTCCCCCATCCGTCGACACGGGATCACCCAATTGATGATCCTTGAATGCGGCGGAGTGTAGGAATCCCCAAATTGATGCGATGGCCGGACGCGACGAATTGCAGATTGCGCGTCATGGCCTGCTTTTCTCCGGGACTGAAATTGGCGCGGCCGAGGACGGATGGCGGGTCGGCCCGATGGAATGACATTGATGCGCGATGACGCGCTCTTGGAAACCGCTGAGTTTTCCTCTCTCAGCGTCGCCGTGGCGATAGCGTCAGACCGCGTGCAGCGGATCGCGCCGGGCGCAGCGCCAATGACTCCAGGCGCCGACGAGCGCGAAGAGCGAGGCGGCCCAGAAGCAGGCGGCGTACCCATGACTTTCAGCCAGCCACGCACCGCCCAGGCTGCCGAGCACGCCCGAGACGCCGTAGCCGAGCACCGCGTAGAGCGCCTGCCCGCGGCCCTGCAGACGACCCGGGAAGTAGCGCCCGATCAAGCCGATGCAGGCGGTGTGCTGCGCCGCGAAGGTGACGGCATGGCAGCACTGCAGCAGCACCATGGCGGCGAGGCTCGCGCCCAGCCACGCCGTGCCGGCCAGGCGCAGCGCCGCCAGCAGCGCGGCGGCGACCAGCCAGTGGTGCAGATGGTGCTGCCGCACCCAGCGGCCCTGGAACGCGAACCAGCAGATCTCCGCCGCGACCGACACCGCCCACAGCGCCCCCACCTGCCCCTTGCCGTATCCGAGCCGGTCCAGGTAGAGGCTGTAGAACGCGTAGATCGCCGTGTGCGCGAGCACGGTGAAGAACATGCCGAGGAAGAACCAGCCGACCTCGGGCCGGCGCAGCGTGTCGGCGATGGAGACCGGCTCGGCGGCGTCGTGCTGGATGGCCGCGCGCTTGGGCAGGCGCCAGGCGGCGATGACCAGGGCCGACAGTCCGACGACGATGGTCCACGGGAACACCGACATCCCCGCCCAGTCGAACCACCAGCCCCCACCGACGACGGTCGCCAGGAAACCGACCGAGCCCCAGAGGCGCACGCGGCCGTATCGCTTGGGATCCATGCCGCCGCTGGCGGCGAGTTCATGCGCGATCAAGGCCTCGTTGAGCGGCGTCACGCAGGCGTTGAAGAAGTACATCAGGAAGACGACCAGCGTCAGCCCGATGACCGGCGGCACGTCCGAAGACCAGGAGGTCAGCAACAAGCCGAGCGAACTGACCCAGCAGGCGAGCGCTGCGGCGCGGATCAGTTCAACGCGCCGCCCGCTGCGATCGGCCACCAGGCCCCAGAGATAAGGCGCGAACAGCCGCGTCCAGCTCTGCATGGACACCAACAGCCCGATCGCGACGACCGGCAGGCCGAGGGACTTGTACCAGAGCGGCGCGAACGGGTTGAAGAGCCCGATGCTGCCGTAGTAGGCGCAGCCGAGCAGCGCGCTTGCGCGCAGCACGCGGCGGCTGTCAGTCACCGGTCATTCGCCGAAGATTCACCGCCGCGTTCCACCAGCCATCCACTGCTCATCCGCCGCTCATCCAACGCTCATTCAGCGGTCGGACGCTGGCCGGCGATGGCGGGGATCGGGAGCTCGACGTCCGCGCATTGCGCGCGGTCCATCAGCACGTGGTCGATGACGACCAGCGCCAGCATCGCCTCGGCGATCGGCGTCGCGCGGATGCCCACGCAGGGATCGTGGCGGCCGAAGGTCTCGACCGTGGTCGGCTCGCCCGCGCGATTGATCGAGGCCTTGGGGGTGCGGATCGAGCTGGTCGGCTTGATCGCGATCGACACGCGCAGGTCCTGGCCGCTCGAGATCCCGCCCAGCACGCCGCCGGCGTTGTTGCTGGCGAAGCCCGCGGGCGTCAGCTCGTCGCCATGCTGGCTGCCGCGCTGGCGCACGCTCTCGAAGCCGGCGCCGATCTCGACGCCCTTGACCGCGTTGATGCCCATCATCGCGTAGGCGATGTCGGCGTCGAGCTTGTCGAACAGCGGCTGGCCCAGACCGGCCGGCATGCCGGTCGCCTCGACCATCAGCCGCGCGCCGACCGAGTCGCCGTCCTTGCGCAGCGCGTCCATGTAGTCCTCGAGCGCCTGGATCTGCGAGACATTGGCGGCGAAGAACGGGTTCTGGCCGACGTGTTCCCAGCCCTCGAAGGCCAGGTCGATCTCGCCGAGCGCCGTCATGCAGCCGCGGAAACCGATGCCGAGCTCCTGCTGCAGCCATTTGCGGGCGACCGCGCCGGCCGCCACCATCGGCGCCGTCAGCCGCGCCGACGACCGCCCGCCGCCGCGCGGATCGCGCAAGCCGTACTTGCGCCAGTAGGTGTAGTCGGCGTGGCCCGGGCGGAAGGTGTCGAGGATGTTGCCGTAGTCCTTGCTGCGCTGGTCCACGTTGCGGATCAGCAGGCAGATCGGCGTGCCGGTGGTCAGGCCCTCGTAGACGCCGGACAGGATCTCGACCTGGTCGGGTTCCTGGCGCTGCGTCACGTGGCGCGAGGTGCCCGGACGGCGACGGTCCAGCTCGGGCTGGATGTCCGCCACCGACAGCGCCAGTCCCGGCGGACAGCCATCGATCACGCAGCCGATGGCCGGACCGTGGCTCTCGCCGAAGTTGGTGACGCGAAACAAGCTGCCGAAAGTGCTGCCGGACATCTGGGAACCTGCCAAGGCGGGAGAAACCGAAGCCGTCGATTCTACGAGCGGCCCCTGCCCTCGCGGCTCGTCATGCGCCCCGTCTCCGACATTGCGACCTCATTAAGCAGTCAACTCAGCGCTCGGAGATGACGATGCGTCCGCGCCCGCATCGGCCAGCGTCTGCGCATCGGCGCCGGCCATGACATCCGCCATGACGACGGCCGCCACCTCGCCGCGCGCGATGCGCGCCTGCGCGTCGGGATCGCGCTCGAAGACCGCGATCGATTCGACGTGCGCCGTGTGCGGGAACATGTTGACCGCGCCCGCCTTCGTGCAGCGGTAGCCGGCCACGTGGACCAGCAGGCCCGCGTCGCGCGCGAGCGTCGACGGGGCGCACGACACGTAGACGATGCGCTCCGGCGGCGTCCAGCCCGGCGCCAGCGACGGATCCTTGACCAGATCCGCCAGCGCCTTCACGAGCGCGAACGCGCCTTCGCGCGGCGGATCGATCAGCCAGCGGTCGGACACGCCGTCGGCGGCCAGCAGTTGCGGCGTCATCTCGAACAGGTTGCGGGCGACGAAACTCGCCTTGTGATCGAGGCCGTTGCGCGCCGCGTTCTCGCGCGAGCGCTGCACCAGCGCCTCGCTGCCTTCGATGCCCAGCACCTCGCGCGCCTGCGTGGCCAGCGGCAGCGTGAAGTTGCCCAGGCCGCAGAACCAGTCGATGACGCGCTCGCCCGACTGCACGCCCAGCAGGCGCAGCGCGCGACCGACCAGCACCGTGTTGATGTGGTGGTTGACCTGCGTGAAGTCGGTCGGCTTGAAGGGCATCAGCACGCCGAACTCCGGCAGCGTGTAGGCCAGCTCGGGTCCGCCCGCGTCGAGCAGGTGCACCGTGTCCGGCCCCTTGGGCTGCAGCCACCATTGCACGCCATGCTCCGCCGCGAACGCGCGCAGCTTCGCGACATCTCCCGGGCTCAGCGGCTCCAGGTGGCGCAGCACCAGCGCGATGACCTGCGTGCCGTCGGTATCGCCGATGGCGAGCTCGATCTGCGGCAGCCGGTCGCGCGCGTCCATGGCGCCGACCAGCTCGCGCAGCGGCATCAGCATCGCGCTGATCTTCTCGGGCAAGACCTTGCAGACCTGCATGTCGGCGATGTAGCGGCTCTTGCGCTCATGGAAGCCGACCAGCACGTGGCCCTTCTTCGGCACGTAGCGCACCGACAGGCGCGCGCGATAGCGGTAGCCGGTGGCCGGGCCCTCGATCGGACGGAGCAGCGCCTCGGCCTTGACCTTGCCGAGGTGCCAGAGGTTGTCCTCCAGCACGCGTTGCTTGACGGCGACCTGGGCGCCCGGATGCAGGTGCTGCATCTTGCAGCCGCCGCAGGCGCCGGGATGCAGGCCGAAATGCGGGCAGACCGGGCGCACGCGCTGCGAGCTCTCGCGGCGCATCGCGACCATCGCGGCCTGCTCCCACTTGTTCTTCTTGCGGCCGACGGTGACCTGGACTTCCTCGCCAGGCAAGGCGCCCTCGATGAACACCACCTTGCCTTCGCTGTTGTGGGCGACGCCCTGCGCTTCAAGGTCCAGCGAGTCGACCTTCAGCCATTCCGATACATCAGTCATGGGGGCGCATTATCCCAGCGCCGTCGGGGGGAGCCGGTCCGCGCTCAGAAGATCGAATCGCGGCTGATGCCCTGCCGCATCATGTTGCGCTTGAGCTTGGCCAGCGCCTCGATCTGGATCTGCCGGATGCGCTCACGCGTCAGGCTGAGCCGCACGGCCAGGATGTCCAGCGTCTCGGGCTCGCGGTCCGCGAGGCCGTAACGACCGGCGAGCACTTCGCGCTCGCGGTCGCTGAGCGAGGCCAGACCGCTCTTGAGCAGGTCCTCGAGCTCATGGCTCAGCCGATGTCCCGCCGGATCGACGGCCTGCTCGTCCGCGACCAGGTCCAGCATCGATTCGCCGCCCTCGCCGTTGCGGTCGACCGGAGAATCGAGCGAGCTCGGCAGCTCCGCATAGGCCAGCAGCTCGGCGATCTCGTCGACCGGCCGTCCGAGCGCCTGGGCGACGTCCTCGGCGCGCACGCCGCCTTCGCCGCCGCGCTGCGCCGCGACCGCCTCCAGCGCGCGGCGCGCCTTCAGCACCTGGTTGAGCTCGCGCACGATGTGCACCGGCAGCCTCACCAGCCGCGCCTGATGCATCAGCGCGCGCTCCACCGCCTGGCGGATCCACCAGCTGGCGTAGGTCGAGAAACGGAAGCCGCGTTCGGGCTCGAACTTGCCGATCGCGTGCATCAGGCCGAGGTTGCCTTCCTCGATGAGATCGCTCATCGGCAGGCCGCGGCCCAGGTAGTTCTTGGCGATGCTGACGACCAGGCGCAGGTTGTGCTCGATCATCGCCTGCCGCGCCTCGAAGTCGCCGGCGCGCGCCTTCACGGCGGTGTCGTACTCCTCCTGCGGCGTCAGCAGCGGCGTGCGGCGGATGTCGCGCAGGTAGGCCTGCAGGGCGTTGGTGGCGTCGCCGTCGGCGGGTCCGAGATCGCCCTTGCCGGACTTGGACTTGCCCTTGCCGTCCTCGGATTCGACGCTGCGCAGGACGCGGACCTCGTCGTCGTCATCGGTCGCGACCTCCGCCGCACCGGGCGCGTCAGCGTCGTCGCGCGCGGCGTGTTCGCGTTCGTCGCCGTCGTGAGGGTCGAGGCCGTCGTCATGACCGGCATCATTGCCGGCAGCCTGCGCGACATCGTGACCGTCCACCGCCAGCTCGGGCGGCAGCTTGAAGCGGCCGGGATGAACGGGTCGATCCAGGCCGTCGGGCAGAAGTCCGTCAGTCGAAGAGGCGCGATGCAAGGTCATGTTGCGGCGCCTCCTTGAGCGCCTCAGCGCGCGGGCAACAACTTGGACGGATCGATCGGCTTGCCTTGCTTGCGCACTTCGAAGTGCAGCTTCACCGAATCCGCGTCGCTGGAACCCATCTCTGCGATCTTCTGGCCCTTGCGCACCACCTGGTCCTCCTTCACCAGCAGGGTCTGGTTATGCGCGTAAGCCGTCAGATAGTTCGTGCTGTGCTTGATGATGATCATGTTGCCGTATCCGCGCAACCCCGCGCCCGCATACATCACGCGGCCATCGGCGGCGGCGAAGACCGGATCCCCGGCCTTGCCGGAGAAGGCCATGCCCTTGTTGCGGACCTCGTCGAAGCCCGCGGCCACCGCGCCGGACGCGGGCCAGCCCCAGCTGATGTCGTCGTCGTCCTTGGTGACGGCCGGCGCGGCGGGCGTCGCGGCGCCGCTGGCGGGCGAGGAGGAAGACGCGGCCGCGGCGGTCGTCGTCGCCGGAGCCGGGGACTTGCCATCCAGCGGACGCGTCTCCACCTTGGAAGTCGTCAGCGGCCGGGTCGTCGCCGCGTTCGGGTCGAGGCCCGGCGGAATCACGCGCAAGACCTGACCCACCTCGACCAGGTTGGGGTTGTCCATGCCGTTCCATCTCGCCACGTCGCGCCAGCCCTGGCCGTTGTCCATCGCGATGCGGATCAGCGTGTCGCCGGGCTTGACGGTGTAGTAACCGGGCTTGCCGGCGTTCTCGGCGCCGGGCAGCGGTTTCGATTCCGGGGCGGGCGTGACTGCCGTGCCAGGAATGGCCGGCGCAGTCGCCTTGCCGACAGGACGGTCCTCCACCGGCGCGCGGTGCGGGGTGTTCTGGCAGCCCGTGAGCGCGAGCACCGCCACGGAGACCCAGAGCAGCGGGGAACGGAAGAGTTGTTGCATGCGCGAAGTTGTCATTTGGAAAGCCGAAGCGCGGAAGCCACAGTCGGGCTGGCGCGCTACAGGACGCCTGATTTTAGGGGTACGAACAGGACGGCCTCATGCAGGCTGCGCAGGAAACGCGAGCCCGCGGCGTCGCGGACATGATCGATCAGGACCAGGACTTGCCCCCGGCCGCTGGGCGCGGTCATCGGCGCCACCAGCCGGCCGCCGGGCGCGAGCTGGTCCAGCCAGGCTTGCGGGATGTCGTCGCCGCCGGCGGCGGAGATGATGCTGTCGTACGGGGCCGACGGCCGATGGCCGAGCATGCCGTCGCCGTAGACGAGCCGGATCTGGTGATGCCCCACGAGGTTGGCGCGCGCCTTGTCGTGCAGCGGCCGCAGCCGCTCGACCGACACGACCTGTTTCGACAACTGCATCAGCAGCGCCGCCTGGTAGCCGCAGCCGGTGCCGATCTCGAGCACCTTGCCCAGATGGCCGCGTTGCCGCGCCCCGGGCGCGTCGAGCATCAGCGCCATCATCCGCCCGACGACGGACGGCTTGGAGATCGTCTGCCCGTGGCCGATCGGCAGGCTGGTGTCCTCGTAGGCCTGGGTGGCGAGCGCGGAGTCGACGAAGTGATGGCGATGCACCGTGGCCAGCGCCTGCAGCACGCGCTCGTCGGACAGGCCTTCGCGGCGCAGCCGCTCGACCATGCGCTGGCGCACCCCGGCCGAATCGAGGCCCAGCCCGATCGGCGTCGTCTGCCGGGCCTTGATGGCGGCGGCCTGCTGCCAATGGCCCTGCGGCTTGAGCGGCTCGCGCGCCTCGGCGGCCGCGGCCGCGCCGGGCGCTCCCGGGCGGGTCGCTCCGAGCTTGTCCAGCGACAGCGGAAAGCGCTTGGGCCGGGGCGGCAGAGAGGTCATGGACGGCCGTCGGTCTGCAGTTGCTGGCGCCAGTGGCCCAGCGTCGCGTGCTCGGTGAGGTCGACCTGCAGCGGCGTGACCGACACGGCGCCGTTGGCGGTCGCGTGGAAATCGGTGCCCTCGCCCGCTTCGCGCTCGGCGCCGGCCGGGCCGATCCAGTAGATCATCTCGCCGCGCGGGCTGCGTTGCTGGATCGTGGCCTCGCTGGCGTGGCGTCGTCCCAGGCGTGTGATGCGGCGCGGCAGCGAAGCGGCGTCGGCACGGTTCGGGATGTTGACGCTGAGCAGGAAGGGCTGACCCAGTCCGCCGGCGATGACGTCCTGGACCAGCGCGCGCGCGACGGCGGCGGCGGCATCGAGGTCGCCCCAGCCCTTCTCGACCTGCGAGAAGGCGATCGACGGCACGCCGAAGAGGTAGCCCTCGGTCGCGGCGGCGACGGTGCCCGAATAGAGCGTGTCGTCGCCCATGTTGGCGCCGTTGTTGATGCCGGACAGCACCAGGTCGGGCTTGTAGTCCAGCAGCCCGGTCAGGGCCAGGTGGACGCAGTCGGACGGCGTGCCGTTGACGTAGCGATAACCGTTGGAGGACGTGTACACCGACAGCGGCCGGTGCAGCGTGAGCGAGTTGGACGTGCCGCTGGCGTTCTGCTCCGGGGCGATGACTTCCACCGTGCCGAGCCCTTCGCAGGCACGGACCAGGGCGGCAAGACCGGGGGCCAGATAGCCGTCGTCGTTGGCGATGAGGATGCGCATGGACGGCATTGTAGGCAGGCCGTCACCCCGGTGACGCGAGGGTCCACCCGTGCTGCCTATCATGCGCCCGGCGACCCCTGGACCACCCCGCGACGATTGGCGGATCCATCAGAAAGAGGAGACGAGACATGAAGGCATGGCTGTGCGAGAACCCGGTCGGCGTCGAGGCGCTGCAGTGGAAGGAGCTGCCCTCCCCGCAGCCCGGCCCCGGCCAGCTGAAGGTGGCGATCAAGGCGGCGAGCCTGAACTTCCCCGACCTGCTCATCGTCCAGAACAAGTACCAGATGAAGCCGCCGCTGCCCTTCGTGCCGGGCACCGAGTTCGCCGGCATCGTCGAGGCGGTCGGCGACGGCGTGACCGGCTTCAAGCCGGGCGACGCGGTGGCGGCCTTCACCGGCACCGGCGGCTTCGGCACCGAGGCGCTGGTGCCCGCCGCGCTGGCGCTGCCGCTGCCGCCCGGCTTCCCCTTCGAGGACGCCGCGGCCTTCATCTGCACCTATGCCACCAGCCACCATGCGCTGATCGACCGCGCCGCGCTCCAGGCCGGCGAGACGGTGCTGATCCTGGGCGCGGCGGGCGGCGTCGGCACGGCGGCGATCCAGATCGCGAAGGCGGCCGGCGCGCGCGTGATCGCGGCGGCCTCGTCGGACGAGAAATGCGCGCGTTGCCGCGAGATCGGCGCCGATGCCACGATCAACTACGCGAGCGGCTCGCTGCGTGACGAGATCAAGGCGCTGACCGAGGGCAAGGGCCCGGACGTCATCTACGACCCCGTCGGCGGCGACCTGGCCGAGGCGGCGTTCCGCTCGATCGGCTGGCGCGGGCGTTACCTGGTGGTCGGATTCGCGCAGGGCAGCATCCCGGCGCTGCCGCTGAACCTGGCGCTGCTGAAGGGGGCCTCGCTGGTCGGCGTCTTCTGGGGAGAGTTCGCGAAGCGCGAACCCAAGCGCAACGCCGCGATGATGATGACGCTGGCGCAGTGGTACGCGGCCGGCAAGATCCGCCCGGTGATCGACCAGGTCCTGCCGATGGAGGAGTTGCCCAAGGCCTTCGAGCGCATGGCCTCGCGGCAGGTGGTGGGCAAGCTGGTGGTCGTCAACGGCTGACCGTCCGTCGACCGCCGGACGATCGTCCGGCGACACCCTGTTTCACGGGGCATGCAAGCCCGGGGGGCGCTGCTAGGATGCGGCCAGCTATCGCTCCCCACACCATGGCCGTCAAAGTTCTCATCGTCGAAGACAACCCCGTCGCCCGCAGCTTCCTGTGCCGCGTGGTGCGTGAAAGCTTCAGCGACGGCATGGAGATCACCGAGGCCGGCGACCTGGAAGGCGCGCGCCGCCAGCTGGCCAAGGTGGAGGCCGAGTCGCCCGCCACGGGCTACAAGCTGATCATGATCGATCTGGAACTGCCGGACGGCAACGGCATGGAGTTCTTGGGCGAGCTCGCCGGCAAGCCGGCGGTCAAGATCGTCACCACGCTCTATTCGGACGATGACCACCTCTTCCCTGCCCTGCAGCGCGGTGCGGACGGCTACCTGCTGAAGGAAGACCGCTTCGAGGTGCTGGTGGAAGAGCTGCAGCGCATCGTGCGCGGCCAGCCGCCGCTGTCGCCGGCGATCGCGCGCCGGCTGCTGTCGCACTTCCGTCCGGGATCGACCGGCGATTCCGGTCCGATGGGACTGAACTCCGGCTTCGGCAGCCTGACGTCCACGGCCACGCCCAGCACGCGCGGCGTCACGCTGGATCCGGTGCCCGAATGGGAACGCCTGACCCCGCGCGAGAACGAGGTGCTGACCTACCTCAGCAAGGGGTTCACGATCAAGGAGATCGCGAACCTGATGGGCATCAAGTGGTTCACCGTCAACGACCACATCAAGAGCATCTACAAGAAGCTCAATGTGTCGAGCCGCGCGGAAGCGGCGGTGCTGGCGTCGAAGCAAGGGCTGGTCTGAATTGCCTGTGAAGGCAAGGGCTTTGGCCCGCTTGATTCCAGTTCCATCAATGCCTGCCTCGAAGGCGCCGAACGGTGAGAGCAACGCGCCTCCAGGGGTGAGAGCAGGAGCCTCTCACGGTATGCGTTTGGCGTGGCAGGACATGGATTGCTCACATGAAGACTCTCACACTGGGTCGCCTCTTCCTTATAGCGGATAGAGCGGCATTGACTAAGCGAGGCGCGCACTGCATCGCATAGGATCGTTCATCGCAACTGCCTGTCGATTCGCTCCATGCATCTCGATCCAGTCGTCACGCGCCGCTTCGAAGAACTCAAACAAAAGGGGGAAGCTGTTATCGCTGCCAAGCAACTGGACTTCACCTCGCATGAGGGCCGTCAGGTCTTTACCGTCCCCACAGATGCATACAAGGCATGGGCAACCAATGTCCTCAATCTGTTGCACCGGACCTTTGGAGACGAAAGCGTTCACTACCGAAACTTCGCTGAGCACTACAGTGCGTTCCAAGGATGGCTTTCGGAATGCAAGGACAGCTTTGCCATCTTTAGCGCGGCGAAGGAGGAC
Organism: Mitsuaria sp. MSU3D; assembly: GCF_056867975.1. Lineage (NCBI taxonomy): Bacteria > Pseudomonadati > Pseudomonadota > Betaproteobacteria > Burkholderiales > Sphaerotilaceae > Roseateles > Mitsuaria sp. MSU3D. The sequence continues at coordinate 2,048,122 of NZ_CP200314.1, forward strand.
TATGAAGGCGGCTACCTGTTTCACTTGAGGACGCTCGCAAAAGCCGAGGTGCTTGCCGACGCTCTTAGCCAATCGCGAGACCTGCTCTCAGCAGGCTACAAAGATCCCGCATGCATTCTGGCCAGGGTTGCGCTTGAGTCTTCTCTCAAGGACCTGGCCGCGAGATTTGGCGTGCCCGAAGGAAAGCTAGACAAGATGAACGCCGACCTCTGTCGAGCAGGTGCGTACAACATGGTCAAGCAGAAGCAAGTTACAGCATGGGCCGACATCGGAAACAAGGCCGCGCACGGCAAGTGGACCGATTACTCTGAGCAGGACGCTAGGGCAATGGTCGCGGGCGTCGAGGCGCTGGTTGGCGACCTGTAACCCGAGATCGTCATTGCGCTTCTAACCCTGACCCACGCATGCGTAGTACCTTGGACGTCAACGGCTATGCCGTTCACCTGCTCTCCGTCACTGCCAGGAACACCCACGACGGAGTGATCGAGGGCAACCCCTACCTCGAACGGAAGTGGCGCGTTGTGATGGGCAGGAAATGGATGGAACAGCCAGGTCACCTGGTTCACGCGATCGACGAGATCGAGCGCGAGCTTGCAGCGATTGACAGTCGTCACGCGGTGTGGGGCCCGAACGAGCGCTGGGAGGCTGTCGTTGCTGATCAGATCGATTTCGAAGCATCGACGCAGCGCGTGTTGACATTGCGCTGGTATCAAGAAGGCGGCGACCCCATGGCTCGACTTCAAGAGATCATTGCCGGCCTCGACTTCCGTGCGCTCGCCGTCGCAGTCCCCGTCGACTTGTCCGATTGAGTGACAACCTGACGCACGATGTTCCGGTCGGGCGACAACGCCGGCGATTGCCGACGCCGCGCGCTCACCACCGATACCCCGCCTTCGCGTAGTACTGCCGCCCGTTCGCCCCGAACGGCGAGAACTGGTTGTAGGCCAGGATCCCGCCGACGGCGTTCGGCGTGATCACTCGATCAGGGTAGCGGTTGGTGACGTTGTCGACGCCAGCGCTGAGCGACCAGGCGCCCTGCTCCCACCCCGCCGACAGATCGAGCAGCCACGCCGGCCCGAAGGTTTGATCGTTGGCCGCATTGGACTGGCGGATCACGAAGCTGCCGTAACGGCTCGCCGCCGCGCGGCCGATCCACGGTCCCCAGCGGTGCTCGGCGCCGAGCACCAGCTTGTCCTTCGGCGACCCGATCGTGGCGCGCGCCAGCGAGACGCGGTCGATCAGCTCCAGGTTGTTGGCCGTGAGGATCGCCGGGTTGTCGTCGACATGCCGGATCGAGTTCTTGTTGTGGTTGTACGCGACCGTGTACTGCCCGCGGCCCGCGCCACCCCAATCCTGCTGCCAGGTGCTCACGACGTCCACGCCGCGCGTGCGCGTGTCCAGCGCATTGGTGAAGTAACGCCCCGCGCTGACCAGCACACCTTGCGCCGCCAACTGGTTGCGGAGCGCGGCGGGCAGCGTCAGGTTGGCCGACAGCAGGATGCGGTCGTCGATGTCGATCTGGTAGACGTCGACCGTGGTCTGCCATTGCGCCAGCGGCTGCAACAGCAGGCCGAGGCTCAGGTTGCGCGACTTCTCCGCCTTCAGCGGCTTGGCGCCCAGCGCCGCCGCGGCCGCCGATTCCACCGGGAAGGTGCCGGCATCGACCAGCGCGCCGTTGATCAGGTTGGTCGAGGTGGTGGCGAAGTACTGCTGCGCCAGCGACGGCGCGCGGAAGCCGGTGGACACCGTGCCGCGCAGCGCCACGGCCGGGGACCACACGTAGCGGCCGGACAGCTTCGCCGAGGTCGCATTGCCGAAGTCGCTGTAGTGCTCGGCTCGCAGCGCGGCGGAGGCGCTGAAGGCCTTCGTCACCTGGCCTTCGAGGCTCGCGTAGGCGGCGATGTCATGGCGTGAATGCGCGCCGGCGTTGCTCGGCTGGAAGCCGGGGAAACCGGAAGCGCCGCCGCTCTGGTACGACGCCGGTTCACCGGCATCGATCTCGTAGCGCTCGCGACGGGCCTCGGCGCCGAGGGCCAAAGTCCACGGCGCGGCCAGACCGAGGTCGACCTCGCGCGACAGGTCCAGGTTCAGCACCGTCTGCTGGTTGCTGAGTCGACCGGCATCGAAGCGCGTCGGGCTCGCGTTGCCGAGCGAGTAGTTGGCCGTGTTGGCCACGTCGATGTCGAAGCGGTTGCGGCCATGGTTGACGCTCGCGTCCCAGGACCATCCGGCCAACTCACCGCGCACGCCGGCGACGATGCCGGTGTCGACCGTGGTGCTGTCCTGCAACGGCAGGAAGCCCTCGGGGTACAGGCCGGCGACGTTGTTGGCGACAGCCGTCGCGCGGGTGCGCCAGAACGCAGCGGAGACCGTGTCGCGATGGCTGAGCGTGGCGACGGCATAGGCCTGCAGGCTGCCGGTCAGCGCGACCTCGGCGTTGATCACCGCGGACTGCTGATGGCTGTCCGGATCGCCGAGTCGGTTGTTGACCTGGCCGAAGCGGGGCTCGGTCGCCGCGTCGCGCGTGTCGACGCCGGCGCGGTTGGTGCGCTGCTGATGGCGGTTCTCGAGCGCGAAGCGCACCCATCCGTCCTGTCCGAGCGCGAAGCCGGCGCTGGCCGCCTCGGTGTGGCGGAAGCCGTCGCCCGCATCGGTCTGGCCGACCTCGGCGTTGACGCTGCCGCCCTTGGCGCCCTTCTTCAGCACGATGTTGATCACGCCCGCGATCGCATCGGAGCCGTATTGCGCGGCGGCGCCGTCGCGCAGGACCTCGACGCGCTCGATCGCGGCGAACGGGATCGTGTTCAGGTCCACCGGCGCGGAGCCGCGGCCCTGCGTGCTGTTGATGTTGACCACGGCGGTGGTGTGGCGGCGCTTGCCGTCGATCAGCACGAGGGTCTGGTCGGGCGAGAGCCCGCGCAACTGGGCGGGCCGCACGGCATCGGAGGCGTCGGTCAGCGACGGACGCGGGAAGTTCAGCGACGGCAGCAACTGGCCGAGCGCGGTCGCGAGTTCGGAGGTGCCGGTGCGCTGCAGGTCGGCGACGCTGAGGACGTCGACGGGCGATTCCGACTCCGCGACCGTGCGATTCACGCGACGGGTGCCGGTGACGACGACCTGCTGGAGTTGATCGCCGGAGGCGGCGGCCGGCGCCGACGCCTGCTGAGTTTGAGTCTGGGCCTGGACGGCGGACGCGAGGCTGGCGATGGCGGCGAGCGCCACGGCGCTCAGCGGGATTCCGGAGATCAGCGGGCGGAAGGACGAACGAAGGGACATGGGGGCTTTCGGGGATTCATCAGTCACGACAACCCAATAGCCTGCGGGCGTTGGCGTGCCCGGCCAACGAAGCTCCGCGCACATGCTCATGCAAACACTGAAATCGCCTTGGCTCCCGATCGATGCTCAAGCGCCGATCTCAACATCAGGCGCGAAGCCGGTGATCGATCTTCTCGCGAATGGCGCAGGTGTCGTCGAGTCCAAACACCATGTCGTTCGCCACCTTCGCCAAGCGCTCGATATCAGGCTTGGTGATGTCGCCCAGATCATTGACGACCACCAGAGAGTCGAAACTCCCTGCATGTGCCTTCAGGTGCTGGAGGGTGATGGTCGTCAATCGCGCCTTGTCCGCGCCTTTGACACCGAACACGTACAACGGTGCATGAATCCCTTGAACGAAGAAGTCGATGAGATAGTTGTCGCTCTCGGGCACGTCCGGATCGACGTAGTCCCTGATCAATCGCTCACGTCCGACAACGTCGCGCAGGACCGAATTCAGGTCATCGTAAAAGGTCGATTCGACCCGCCCCCGACTCCACAGTCCCAAGTCCTCAAGTCGCGACATGCCACGCCCGAGTCGGAACAGACCGCGGGCCAGGTCATCGGCGTCGACGATGACAAACAGTTCTCCGTCGTCTTCAGCGATGCCGGACTCACGCAGTACCTGTTCATACAGCTTGCCGCGTGCGCCGCTCAGCAGTTTCGAGAGATCGTTCTCGTAGCTCAGTCGCATCAACGTGTTCGCCCGGTCGCTGATCCGCCAGCGATCGCCCTGGTGCTTCAAGTGCGCGACGAGGTGATCGCCATCCCGGCCCTCGAACGGCAGGGAGACCACAAGTTGTCCACGTCGCTCGACGACCCGTACCTCCAGGCACATCAATTTGCATAGTCGTTCTTGAATGTCCGCGACAGTCATGTTCAGTACTCCAGGTCAAACACACCCTGAACCAGCTCGCCGCCAGCGTGAGCGATCAACGGCAGATTGGCAATGGCGCAAAGACCGGCCAGGTGGCGAGTGGCCCCGCAAAGGTCGACGTACGCATCGCATCGAATGGCGAAATGCTCCGCCTTCCTCCCCTCCGCCATGTATCGCTCGGTCGCGAAATGGACGTGGCTCAGGAAGTCAAGGCGCTCCCCCTCCAGGGGATTGCCATGCGAGTGATAGGGGCCGTTGCAACGAACCAGTGTCACCTCCTCGCCGTCCAGGTCAAGGAGACTCAATCCGCAAGAGAAGGCATCAGGATCCTCCAGGTTCTGCCGTTGATACACACGGAACTTGAACCGGCCGTCGACACTCTCCGCATCGAATGTCCTGCGCATCGACCTCTTCTGCTCAATCCATCGGGTTCGAGGGTTCCGAACCGTCTTGGGCATCTCGATCAAGGCCTTGATCGATTCGTCCGTCATCAACTTCGTCATGTGCGCCACCTTCAGCACTCTCGAGATTGATGACCAGTCTAGGCAGACTCGGAACAGGTCCATTTCAACGAGTCGGCAAGAACGCAACAGCGCGCGCCGTTGATCTGGCGGCAGCCGAAGTCGTGGTATCGCAGCTGCGTCGGCACCACCGCCAGCATCCCCAGCAACAGCACCGTCGACACCAGCGTGGCGGTCGACGACACGCCGACGTCCCCTCGATAGACAGCCGCCTCGCGCAGTAACCAACAGCGATCAGTCCGACGAGCGGGAGGACGTTGCTCGGCGTCGCGGGCATGAAGTCAATCGGCCGGGTCGAGCTTCGGCGGAACGCCGTCCCGCTGCCATTGCTCGAACATGCGCTTGTAGCGCCGCGGCATCAGGTGGCGCAGCAGCACGGCCAGCAACAGGAGCGTGCCGAGGAGCCGGGCGCCTTCATCGTCGCGCGACAGGAGATGAAGCACGAACTTGGCAGTGAGCACTGTCCAGAGGAGTCCGACCACCGCGCCCGGTCCCGACACAAGGTAGGTCAGCGTCACCACCGCAGCGACGACACCCGCGCCGATGACCACGTCCCCAGGCTGTTGTTTCATCCGCGCCCCCATCAGCCCGCCGGCCGCCGGGTCTCGCCCCACTGCGGATTGATCAACGCGAAGGTCTCGTGGTCGCGCCATTCGCCGTCGATGAACAGGTAGCGCGGGCTGAGGCCTTCGCGCTGGAACCCGAGCCGCTCCAGCACGCGCCGGCTGCGCGCGTTCTCCGGCCGCACCGACGCCTGCACGCGGTGCAGCGACACCGCCGGCGAGAAGGCCTCGTCGATCAGCTGCTTCAGCGCCTCCTGCATCAAACCGGCGCCGACGCAGTCCTCGTCCAGGCTGTAGCCCAGCATCGCGCTCTGGAACACGCCGCGCACCACATCCGACAGCGCGCAGACGCCGATCACGCGACCGGGCGCCTCCGCCAGCGACAGCCAGTAGCGCCAGATCGTGCCCGCATCGAAGGCGGCTTCCTCGCGGGCCAGTCGCGCTCGCGTGACCTCCAGTTCCCAATGATTGGCCGGACGCGTCGGATCCCAGCGGGCGAAGTGCGCGAGGTTGCGCGACTGGTAGTCGACCGCGGCCTCGGCCAGCGCGGGCACGGAGGCCCGCATCAGCAGGCGATCGGTCCGCAGCAGCTTGAGCGGTGATCCAGGACGGTAATCGGCCGGAGAGTCGTCAGGGGGAACAGGCATGGCGCAACTGTAGTCGCCCGATCCGGCCGCCTGGTGTGTTGACCTCAACGCGATCGCTCGACCGCCTGCTTCGCCGGGATCCACATCCCCAGCAAGGTCGCCGCCAGCATCGCCAGCCCGCCGGTGACCGCGATACCGCCGGCCAGCGACGCCGTCGCCACCAGCGCCGACAGCAGCGCGGGCCCGCAGGAGCCGCCGACGTCGGACAGGAAGCGCCACACCGCGAGGAAGTAGGCGCGGCCATGGCGCGGCGCGTGGTCGGCGCCCAGCGTCATGATCAGCCCCGAACCGATGCCGTTGCCGAAACCGATCGCCGTCGCGGCGATCAGCAGCGTGGTGAAGCCGGCGGTGAGCGGCATCAGCAGCAGCGCGATGCCGATGATCGCCATCGACGGCACCGCCACCCAGCGCCGGCCCTTCAGGTCCATCACGCGGCCCGCGGGATAGAACAGCAGCATCTCGATGCCGCCGGAGATCCCGTAGATCAGCGAGGTCACCGCCGGCGCCAGCAGCAGGTGGTCCGCCCACAGCGGGATCACCGCCTGGCGCGATGCCCGCACCGCGCTGACCAGCATCACGCCCAGGCCCAGGGTCAGGAACACCCGGCGGTGATCGGCCACGATGGACTTCAGCGACACCGGCGCCGGCGCCGCGCCCGCGGGATGCGGCGGCGCTTCCAGGTCCGGCAGCCGCGCGCCGATCGCGGCCGCGGCCAGCACGCCCGCGATGCCGACGCCGAACGCCGCCTCCAGCCCGAACGCATGCACCGCCGCCGCCGACAGGAACGGCCCGATGAACATGCCGATCCGCATCACGCCGCCCAGCGTGGACAGCGCCCGCGCCCGGTAGGCGGCGGGCACCGCCTCGGTCAGATAGCTCTGGCGCGCCAGGTTGTAGACGGCCTGCGACATGCCCACCATGAAGCAGCCGATGCCCAGCGCCAGCACGCCCGGCAGCAGCACGCACAGCGCCATACCCAACGCGCTCCAGACGCCGGCCGCGACGATGGCCCAGCGTTCGCCCCACCGCATCGTGATCACCGACGCCGGGATGTTGTTCAGCAGCGAGCCCAGCCCGATCAGCGTCACCACGAAGGCCGCCATCGACACCGACGCCCCCAGGTCCCGCGCCATCAGCGGCACGATCGGCAGGATCGCGCCCTCGCCCAAGCCGAACAGCATCGACGGCCCGAACGCGGGAACCGCGATCCGGCGGAACGAGAACTCGGCATCAGACGTTGCGGAAGGTGTCGACATCGGCGGTCAGGCGTGGAGCAAAGGCTGGCAGGACGATAAGCGAGGTCCGTGCCAGGCGTCGACGCTCCTCGCCCGCAGGACCGTGCCGCGCGCATTCCTCGCCCGTCGCTCCCCGCCCATCGCCCGGACATCGCACCGCCCCTCACGCCCCGATGGCGCGAGACGCGTCGCCACCGTCGCTTTCATGCCGTTGCAATCGAATACCTCCAAATTGTGAAAGCGCTTTCAGAATGCGCGGCTTTTGCCTAGGATGGTGGGCGCAGGAGAGAAGTCGCAGTCCCGGACGGGCGTCGAAGAGCGCTGGCCGGACCGCGTCGATCGGTGCCTCCAGCACACCATCGAAACCTCTTGGAGACTTCATGAATCGCCTCCTCTCCTGGCTGGGCGCATGCCTGGCCTTTCTCGTGCTGAGCGTCAGCGCGCCCACCACGCAGGCGCTGTCCAATGCGAGCTTCTCGCACGGCGTCGCGTTCAACGGCAGCCAGGCCACGCTCTGGTTCAAGTCCAACGTCGCGACGACCTGGGTCGACGCGCACTACCAGTTGAACGGCGGCGCGCAGCAGAACCTGCGCATGCCCTTCAACGGCGGCGCGGCCCGCTACGAGCTGGCGCTGCCCGGCGCGGTCGCCGGCACACGCGTGGACTACTGGTTCACGTACAACAACGGCAACCCGGCCTACGACAGCGCGCGCTTCACCGCGACCGTCACGACCGGCGGCGGCACGACCGACCCGGGCACGCCGCAGAACCCGGGCAACCCCGGCAATCCGGCCGACTGGAACGCCCGCACGACCTTCAAGATCGAGAACGCGACCAACGGCCGCTGGCCCGATTCGCAGGTCTACTGGGCCATCATCGGCAAGAGCTGGCAGACGGGCGAGTTCGTGCACGTCGACGCCGGCGGCAACCTCGTCCCGATGCGCCTGTCCGACAACACCGTGACGAAGAACGGCCGCAAGTACGCCAACTACTTCTTCCCGCTGTCGCAGACCAAGCAGATCACGATCCCGCCGGTGAACTCGGCGCGCGTGCTGATGTCGGTGGGCAGCCCGATGTTCATCGAGGTGAACACGGACGGCGCGGGCAACATCGCCTACGCCGGCGCCAACATCGAGAACTCGAGCGATCCCAACCTGGACGTCATCTTCGACTTCGGTGAATTCGCCCTGATCCCCAAGGGCCAGCCGGACCAAGGCATCTTCATCAACACGACCCGCGTGGACCACTTCGGTTTCCCGCTGAAGCTGCGCCTTCAGGGCCTGGGCGGCTACGACAAGACGGTCGGCGAGCCGCTGACAGAATCGCGCGACACGCTGTTCACCAAGTTCCAGCAGGAGGTGCCGGTCGAGTTCCGCAGCCTGGCGGAGCCCAACTTCACGAACGTGCCCTACCGCACCCGCATCCTCGCGCCGGCGCACTTCACCTTCCGCCCGGGCGACGTGAACGGCGCCTACCTGGACGGCTACATCGGCGAGATGTGGAACCGCTTCAAGACGCAGGACCTGGTCTTCACGCTGGACAACCTGGGCACCTTCCGCGGCCGCGTCGACAGCAGCACCAACCGCTTCGTCTTCACCGGCGGGCGTTCCAACGGCACGTACTACATCAACGGCCAGCCCAACACGGCCGAGGTGTTCCTGGGTGCGGGCAAGCTGGACGATCCGCGCAAGCCGGACGGCAGCTTCCAGGTCGACACGCCGGCCGACGCGGCCAAGTCGATCCAGCTGCAGATCCAGGCGCAGGTGTGCGCGGCGCTGAACCGCCACGTGCTGGCGACGCCGGCCGACTGGTACCGTCCGGCGGCCTTCTACCCGGCCGGCACGCGCGGCAACTGGTTCGCCAAGTTCTGGCATGACCATTCGATCAAGGGCACGGAAGGCAACGCCAACGGCTACGGTCTGGCCTACGGTTTCGCGTACGACGACGTCGGCGGCTTCAGCCCGTCGCTGCACACGAATGCGCCGACGACGGTGACGTACACGATCGGCTGGTAAGTCGATCCCCAAGCGCAAGACCTGTCCCCCAATCGCATTCCCAAGGCCCGCAAACAGCGGGCGCTGGTGGGGCCGGAATGGTGCTGGGGGTTCCCGGAGGGACGCCCCCTGCGCCGTGGAGTGCCCGCGCCTGGCCTCCCGAAGTGGAAGATCACTGAGCGCCAGTCGTCCCCACCGCGAGGTGCTTCGCCAGGAACCTCTCCATCCGCCCGTAGAAGTCGACGTCGGTGGACAGCTTGCGCCACCCGTGGCCTTCGCCGTCGTAGGTGACGTACTCGATCTCCTTGTGGCCGGCCTTCTCGAGCGCGCGGCGGAAGTCCGTCGCGTGATCGATCGGCACGCGCCGATCGTCGATGCCATGCGCGATCAGCACCGGCGCCTTGATGTCGACCGCGCGGCGCAGCGGCGAAGTGCGGCGCAGACGCTCGGCGTCCTTCACGCGGTCGCCGATCATGGCCGTCATGCCGAAGCGCCGCGACGCGTCGCTGGCGTCGCTCCAATCCAGGCTGAACAGGTAGTCGAGGTCGGTGACCCCGGCCCAGCTCACGCCGCAGCGGTACTGCCCGGGGTCCTTGATCAGGCCCATCATCGACGCGTACCCGCCGTAGCTCGCCCCCGCGATGCAGACCCGGCGCGCATCCACCCCGCCCTGCTTGACCGCCCACGCGAGCGCATCGCTGACGTCGTCGATCATCCCCTCGCCCCATTGCTTCCAACCGGCCTTGAACAGCTGCTCGCCGTAGCCCTCGCTGCCGCGGAACTCCGGCTCGATCACGACGTAGCCGCGCGAGGCGAGGAACTGCGGCAGCGCGTTCCAGCCCCACGACGTGCCGCGCACGAAAGGCCCGCCATGCACGAGCACCACGGCCGGCCTCGGGCCGTCGGCCTTGCCGCGCGGCGTCGTGACCGTCACCGGGAACTCGAGTCCGTCGCGCGCGCGGATGCGGGTCTGCTCCACCTGCGCCATGTCGGCGGCGCGGATCCACGGCCGCGAGGAGCCGAACTCCCGCAGCTTCTTCGCGCGGTGGTCGTAGAGGAAGTACTCCGCCGGCTGCGTGTCCGACATCGAGGTCACCATCACGCGGCCGGTCTTGAGGCAGCGGCGGCATTCCAACGTGTTGGCGCGGCCGGGCAGCGCCTGGTCGACCGTCGCCTGCATCTCCTTGAGCGTGGCGTCGAACCAGTGCGTGGACGGCGCGTCGCTCTCGAAGTGCAGGCCGAGCAGACGCCGGCTGTCGGCGTCGAAGATCGCGGCGCCGTCGAAGTCGAACCCCTGCAGCGAGACCAGCGGCTCGGCCTCCTTCTTGAGCGTCTTGGGGTCGATGCGGTACAGCGCCTGCGTGCCCGCGGGCGACCTGGCGAGGACCAGCCGCAGATCACGGCCGTCGGACGCGAACGGCCGCACGGTCGGCGAAGCCACCCAGTCGCCTTCCTGCGCCAGCGTCCAGGCGCCGTCCGCCGTCTTGAAGTACAGCGCCTGGCGGTTCTCGTTGAGCGTCTGCAGCGCCCAGGTCTCGCCGGCGGGGTCCAGTTCCCAGTTGACGGCGAAGTCCGGCGATTTGGCCTCCAGCGTGCGGCGCTGTTGCGTCTGCACGTTCAGGCGGGCCAACTGGACCGACTTCAGGTCCCAGCGAGCGTCGTAGCGGCCATAGCCGACGACCACCTCGCCGCTGTCGTCGTCAGGCACGTCGTAGAGGAACCATTCGAACGGCAGCGCCCGCGTGATGATGCGCGAATCGATGCGGCTCTCCTGCGCGTAGCGCGTCAGGATCAGCTGCCGGCCCTCGGAGCCGTCGCGCTTCACGGTCCACAGGCCGGCGGTGTTGTAGTCGCGGCGCTTGCCGGCCTCGTCCTTGCCGGAGGTGTAGACCAGGCGATCGCTCCCGACCCAGTCGAAGTGGGCGATGTCGGAATCGGTGAAGCTCGCGACCTGCTTGATGCGGTTGCCCTGGTCCAGCTCGATCACCGCGAGCGCGCTGCGCTCGTGCTGCGCGCTGCTCACGACCAGCGCGATGGCGCGGCCGTCCGGCGAGATCTTCGGGCGCCGCATCATCGGGTCGCGGAAGAAGTCGGCGACCGAAGGCGGTTTGCCTGCCGACGTCGCCGCGGCCGCGGGCGCCGACACACTCTGCGCGCGCGGACCGGTGTGCATCGCACCCAGCGCGCCGAGCACGCACAGGCTCGCCCAAGTGGCACGGCGCCACCCACGAGATTGATTCATCCCTCTCTCCCTGAATCGAAAATGTGCTTTTTGAATGGGCGCATTTTTCGTGAGGTCGATCGCCGCGTGTACCGGGTCGATCCATGAGAAAAGGGGCGCGCGGACGTGATAGCCCGCGAGCCCCTCGGAGACCGCGTGAGCGATCGGCCTCAGCGTGCCGCGACGGCGAACTGGTGGCGCTGACAAAGTGCTTCCACCGCACCGATGCCAGCCGCGGTCCCAAAGCTCATCGCTCGATGTCTCGCAGCGCTGCCAACCTGCTGGCGCTCCGCCGCCGGCATCGCCAGCGCCTCCAGTGTCCGCGCCTCCAGCTGTTCCTGATCGAACATGTTGACCAACTTGCCATGGATGCGGTCCTCGATTGCCTCTCGAACAGGCGCGGTATCTGAACCGACGACCACAGCCCCGGACGCCATCGCTTCCAGCATCGACCAACTCAGCACAAACGGATAGGTCAGATACACATGCGCCGCTGACAGCTGCAGCACGCGCTTGTAGTCCGCATAGGGCACCTTGCCGAGGAAGTGCGTGCGCGCCGGATCGAGCCGATCGCCAACCTCCTCCAGCATCACCTGGCGCCAGGTCTTGCCTGCCGCAGGCGCCTTGCCGTAGCTCACGTCGTCCCCACCCACGATCACCGTGTGGCAGGTCTTGTGCTCCCGCTGGATGGCCGGCAGCGCCCGCATAAATTGATGGAAGCCACGATACGGCTCCAGGTTGCGCGCGACATACGTGATCACCGGATCTCCCGCCTTCAGCATCGCGCCGTTGGGCATCGCCATCCGCGCCTCGGGATCGGGCTTCAGCCCGTCAAGATCGATGCCCTCGTGCGCCACGGTGATCTTGTCGAGGTAGGCCTTCGGATGCTGCGCCTTCTGCCACTGCGTCGGGCTGATCGCCGCGTCGCAGTTCTCCAGGTTCAGCAGGTGCAGCGCATTCCACGCGCGGATGCGCGCCCGGTCGTCGAAGCTCACCGGGAACTCCGGATCGAAGCCGATGTCCGCGCCCTGCCAGTCCGGGTCGAGCCCGTTGCCGCTGGCCGGCGCGTTGTAGAACCATTCGCAGAAATGCACGAGCCGCGCGTCGGGGAACACGTCCTTGGCGTTGAGCGTCTCGCCCCAGCCGGGATGGGCCAGGATCACGTCGGGGACGAAGCCTTTCGCCTTGAGCTTCAGCAGCAACCGCGCGACCGCCTGGCCGTGCAGCACCGCCTCCTCCATCCTGCGCAGGTAGTGGTGCTGGTCCTTGCCCACGTCGCGATGCGGCTTGTAGCGAATCAGCGTGAGCCGACCGCGGCGTTCGAGCTCGGGCATGCCCGGCGCCGTGTCCCGGCCGATGCCGACCACCTGCCAGCCCGGCCGCTCCGACCAAGCCTTGGCCACATGCCGGAACTGCCCCGGAAAGTTCTGATGAATGATCAGCACGCGCATCAGCGCTTCCTCGGATCCAAACGTCAACCAAAGCGACGCCGCGCGACCCCTGGACGAATCCAAGGGCCGCGCGGACCTCGCTCCTCAGCGTGCCGAGACGGCGAACTGATCGCGGAACTCGCCCGTGTAAGCGGGCAACGACGCGTTCGTGGCCATGCCCGACGAGCCGGAGAAGGATGCCATCGCCTCGATCAGCGCATCGGCCTGACGCGTCACCGTCTGGTCGAATCCGGCGTCGTCCGCGCCGGCGGCGATCAATCGCTCCTGATAGGTCTCGACCAGTTCGCGATCGGCACTGGTCTTCACCATCGCCGTCTTCGCGCTGGCCGCCTGTCCCGCCGCCGTGTTGACCTGCGCATTGGTCATCACGGTGCCGTCGGCGTAGACGATGCGCTCGACCTGGTTGGCCGCGCCCAGGTACCAGTCCTTGACCACCACCTTGTCCGTCGTGGTGCCCGTGAACGTGATCTCCAGGTTGTTGCTCACCTTCTTGAAGGTCGATCCCGAACGCGTGATGTTGGCCCCGAATGTCAGTTGATCCAGCACGTTGGCCGTCGAGTCGCTGTCCTGGATCGTGTCGGTGCCGTCGCCCTTGTTGAAGACGTACACGTCCGCGCCGGTACCGCCGACCAGAGAGTCGTTCCCCAACCCACCCTGCAGCGTGTCGTTGCCGGCGCCGCCCGTCAGCGTGTTGGCCGCCGAGTTGCCGTTCAGCACGTTGGCCAGCGAGTTGCCGGTCCCGTTGATCACCGCGGTGCCGGTCAGGAGCAGCCGTTCCACGTCGTTGCCGAGCGTGTAGGTGATGCTGCTTTCCACGGTGTCGATGCCGCCGTTGGCCGACTCGGTCACGACGTCGCCAGTGCTGCCCACGACGAACACGTCGTCGCCGGCACCGCCGATCATCGTGTCGTTACCCGCGCCGCCGTCGAGGCGGTCATTGCCCGCGCCACCGTCCAGACGGTTTGCACCGCCGTTGCCGATGAGCAGGTTGTCCGAGGCATTGCCCGTCCCGCCGATACCCGAGCTGCCGGTCAGCGTGAGCTTCTCGACGTTGGCCGACAGCGTGTGCGTCACCGACGACTCGACGGCGTCATAGCCCTCGCCCGCGGCTTCCACGATCTGATCGCCGGCGTGATTGACGACATAGGTGTCGTCGCCCGCACCGCCCTTCATCGTGTCGGCGCCACCCAGTCCGTCGAGACGATTGTTCAGCGCGTTGCCGGTCAGCACGTTGCCGAGCGCATTGCCGGTCGCGGTGAGCGCCGCGCCGGTCAGCACGAGGTTCTCGAAGTTGTCGCGCAGCGTGTACGACACCGACGACTGGACCGTGTCGATGCCCTGGTTCGCCCACTCGGTGACCTCTTCGTCGGCGCGTTCGATGATGTAGAGGTCGTCGTCGACGCCCCCTGCCAGATCGTCCAGGCCGTCGCCGCCGATCAGCGTGTCGTTGCCCACACCGCCCATCAGCACATCGTCGCCGTTGCCGCCTTCCAGACGGTCGTCTCCGTCCAGGCCTTCCAACCAGTTCGACACGTCGTTGCCGACGATCACGTTGTTCTCGTAGCCGCCGTAGCCGTTGCGCGCGGTGCCGGTCAGCCGCAGGTTCTCCTGGCCCCAGGTCAGGGTCATGTCCACGGCGCTGAGGATCGTGTCGACGCCCTCGTCAGACTCGCCGAAGCTGACCGTTGAGCCCTCGGTCACGACGTAGGTGTCGTCGCCCGCGCCGCCGATCAGCGTGTCCCGGCCACCGCCGCCCGTCAGGGTGTCGTTGCCGTCGCCGCCGACGATGAGGTTGTCGCCGGCATTGCCCGTGCCCTTCAACCCCACGCTGCCGATCAGCTTCAGGTTTTCGAGGTTCTCGCCCAGCGTCCAGTCGATCCTGGCTTCGACGGTGTCCGTGCCGCCGCCGAAGCGCTCGTTGATGACGTCGTCTGCGCGGTCCACGCGGTAGACGTCGTCGCCCAGACCGCCTTCCAGCGTGTCGGCACCGGCGCCGCCGTCGAGCGTGTCGGCGCCCAGATCGCCGACCAGGCGCTCACTGGCCGAGGTCCCCACGATCAGGTCGTCTTGCGCCGTGCCCACGAGGCCGACCACGGCAGCATCCGCCCGCACGACGAGTTCCTGCAAGGTCCAGGTCGCGCCGGATTCGAACTCCACGCGCTCCAGTCCGAAACGCCGTTCGCCCGAACCGACCACCAGGACCTCGCCGCCCTTGGGCAGCTTCAACAGGAGGTCCTGTCCCGACCACCGCACCAGCACGTCCTGCGGCTCGATGCCGCCGACGAAGCGCAGCACGTCCTGGTCGCCCTGTCCCGTGCCGGTCAATTCGACGATCGCATCGCGGCCCTGGCCTTCGGCGATGAGATACAGGTCGTTGCCCTCACCGCCGACCATGCGGTCGTCACCGGTGCCGCCCTGAAGTTCGTCGTCGCCGCGACCGCCCAGCAGGTCGTCGTCGCCCTGCGCGCCGCGCAGGGTGTCGTTGCCGTCCTGGCCGATCAGCGTGTCGTCCGTCGAATCCCCGATCAGCAGGTCCGCGCCACTGCTGCCAGGCATCGTTCCGCCCCGCTCCAGCAGGTAGAACCGGCGCAGCAGCTCCGAGCGATCCCAGACAGTGCCGTCGGCAAAACGCACCGTCACCTGGTCACCCAGCTCGTCACCGAACCAGCCCGGGACCTGCACGCGGTCCCGCGTCCCCAGGCGGGTCAGGTAGAGACTGCCGCCGCCGCGCTCGAAGCCGTCGCCCGTCACCACGATGTTGTCGACGGTGAGCCCCGCGCCGAAGACGATCTCCTTGCGGCCCGTGCCGCGCAGGTCCAGGACATCCCGCCCGAATCCCTCGTTGAAGAGGAAACGGTGATTGCCGTCAGCCCAGGACTGGATCCGGTCATCGCCCGCGCCGCCGTCGAAGACGTTGTCGCCGCTGCCCTTGCCGTCCTCGTTCGAGTCCAGCAGGGTGTCGTTGCCGTCTCCGCCGATCAGCCAGTCGCTGCCGCGCCCGCCGTCCAGCGTGTCGTTGCCGGCACCGCCGCGCAGCGTGTCCGCACCGGCGCCGCCCTTCAGAAGGTCCGCAGCGTCAGTGCCTGCGATGTCGTCAGCGAAGACTGTGCCGTATTCGCGGATCAGGCGTTGCCGGAAGGCGTCGGGCAACCTGGCAACGAAGGTGTCGCGGTCCATCACCGAACCGTCGGCGGTCTCGATGCGTGGGTTCCAGCCGTCTCGACCCAGGATGCTCACGATGTCGGCGATCACCAGGCCACCGGTCCCCACTTTCAGGGCCAAGCCACTGCCGTCGCCGTCCGAAGGGACGAACGTCAGGTCGTCGAAGGTCAGGCCGTCGGCGAGCCGGATCGCGGCCGGCCGGCCGAACACCAGGTCCACCTGAGCGGTCCTGCCCAGGACCACCGTGTCATTGCCGTCCACGAAGAGGCTGCCCATGGATCCGCCGCCAACGACGGTGTCGCGGCCGCTGCCATCGTTGGTATAGACGTACCCGCCATAGGCGCTGGCGAGCACGTGGTCATCGCCGGCGCCGACGACGATCGATGCGAAGGTCTGCCGCGCATCGATCACGTCGTCCTCCTCGGTTCCGACGCGAACAATGGTGTTGATCGTTCCCCCGGCGGAAACGAAGATGGTCCCGCCGGGATTGGCGGTCAATGGTGCCACGCTTCCGTCCGCGAACTCCATCCGCTTGAGGCCGCCCGCAGCATCCACGGTCAGCATGTCGTCGGTGCCGCGGATGCGGATCTCGTAGCGATCCAGGAGCACGTGCGCGATGTCGAGGTCCGACAGCGCCACGCCTTCCTTGAACCGGATGACGTCGCGATCCAGGAAGGCATCCGGACGCTCGCGGATCATGTCCCGGCCGTCGCCGCGCCCGAACAGGTAGACATCGGCGCCGTCGCCCCCCATGAGCACGTCGTCGCCGGCCCCGCCGTCGAGCGTGTCATTGCCCCGGCCCCCGCGAAGGTTGTCGGCGGCCGAGGTGCCCGTCAGGGCGTCTGCGCCTTCCGTTCCATGTCGATCGGCCGATCCCGGCGGCGTCGCGGCCTGCCCCAGCGCGTCACCCTCCAGCACGGAGCCGTCGGAGAAGCGGATGCGCAGCGTGTCCAGCCTCTCCTGCGCGAACCAGTCATAGACCATCACAGTGGACGTCGTCCCCGCCTTGCCGATCACCAGCGAGTTGGGATACCCGCCCGATTGCGACAGGACCAACTGGTCCCGCGTGCCGTCGAATTCGATGGTGTCGACGTCGGCACCTCGCAGCGTCCCCTCGCCATACAGGGCATCGTGGATGATGTCCTGGCCGCTCGTGTCGTTCAGCACGTAGACGTCGCTGCCGACACCGCCACGCAGGTTGTCATTGCCGGCGCCGCCGATCAGGGTGTCGTTCCCGCCGTTGCCGTGGAGGTAGTCGTCACCGCCCAGACCGTCGATCCGGTCATTCGCGGTGTCAGACCCTTCGAGGAACTCTCCGTCCTCGGTGGCGCGCAGCCGGGCAAGCCGCATGGCGTCGGCCAGGTCCGCCTTGGTCAGCACCGTACCGTCGCTCAGGCGGATCTCCTTCGCCAGCCCGTTCGGGATGTCGAGGCCGCCCTCCACGCCTTGCGGGCCGTCGAAGCGAAGCTTCAGCGTGGACGTCTGGATGTCGTAGGCAAAGCGCAGCGCCTCGCGGGTGATGCCCGCGCCAAAGGCGATCGTCAGATGCTCCGAACCCAGCCGATCCACCCCGTCGCCGAGTTCGTAATGGAGCGTGCCGCCCGCTTCGAAGAGGCCGTAGACCACGTCGTCGCCTTCGCCGCCCACCATGGTGGCGCCGAAGAGCGTGTCGTTGCCTCGGCCTCCGAGCACGATGTCGTGCTTCCCGCTGGACTGCACGGTGTCATCGCCGTCGCCGCCGCGCAGGACCTGCGTGCGTCCGGCGCTGCTGCCGCCGATCATGTCCCGTCCGCCGTTGCCGTCGAAGGCAACGTCGTCCCGCCAGGCGCGCAGCGTCTCGTCGGCGTCGGTCCCCTGCTGCGTCATGCGACGCAGCATGTCGGTGCCCCAGACGGTGCCGTCGGCAAACTGGATCGCCTCGAGCACGCCTTCGCCCCATTGCGTCAGCGTCAGGCTGTCGCCGGTACTCAGACTCAGGGTCAACGCACTGCCCGTCATCGCGACACGGAGGTCTTCTGGCCGGATGCCTTGACCCACGAGCAGCCGGGCACCACCTGTCGCGCGGGCCGAGTCCTGGCCGGACCCGAACCCAAACTTCAGCAGGTCGCCCTTGGCGACGTCGACATACTGGTCGTTGCCGGCGCCGCCGTCGAACACGTCCTTGCCCAGGGTACCCGAGAGGGTGTCGTCACCAGACGTGGCGGACACCAGACCCCACAGCCCGGCCATCCGTCCGGTCGTGCTGCCTGGGGCGAAGCCCAGGCTTCGCGCGTAGGCGGCCAACTCGGTATTGGCGGCAAAGGAAGGCCATTCCGCGCGCAGCAGTGCGGCCGACTCGCCCACCAGCCCGTCCGCCTGGGCGCCGTCCCGCACGAAACTCAGCAGCGTGAACAGCGCAGCCTTCGGATCCTTCGCCTTCAGGGCCGTATAGCCGTCCCAGTTGAGCGCCAGGGAGCCGTCGGGCTTGCGCGTGACCGCGAAGGCCGTAGCGATGCTGGCGCTGTTCGAGGACGAATCCAGGCCGTTACGGATCAACTGCACCAGCGCGGCGAAACCCGCCTCGATGTGCGGAGAGGCTTGCGGGCCGGCATTGGGCCGGTAGTTGTAGTTCCAGTCGTATTGAGCGCGTCCGGAGGCGACGTCGATCGCAACCAGTTTCTGCTCGTCGTAGAACGGACTGTCGAGCGGCGGACGGTAGGTGTCTGCATTCGTCCAGCGCAAGGCGATGCGGCTCGCCAGATCGGCGCGTGCGGCATCGTCGGTGGCGGCCACGTACTGCTGGACCATCGACGTGAGTGCCGCGTCCGCGCCCATGGCCAGGTGCAGGCTGCGCAGGGCGCCGAAGCCGGCGATGTTCGGCAAGGCCCGGATGCTGTCGGGCAGTTCCATAGCCGACTCGCCCGTCGGCGTCGCCTCGGAGTTCCCGACTTCGAACCAGATGTCGTGGACCTGACGGACCGTGCCGTCGACCAGACCGTACTGGCCCAGTTGGCGGACCAGGTTGTTCTTCGGATCTACCTTCTTCGAGTCTTCGTAGACGGTCGAAATCCATTCAACGCCGAGCTCGCGCAGCCCGGACAGTTCACCGCTGTCGACGACGCCGTTGGAATTGGCGTCACGCCAGACACGCAACCCGTCATAGATCGGCTGGTAGAGCTCATTCGGCGTGTAGAAACCGTCCAGGTTGTAATCGATGTAGGTGCCGATCAACAGCTGATCGACGTCCTTGTCGTCGATCTGCCCGTCGTCGTTCATATCATGCTGCCGCAACGCCAAGAAGCCGTTCGGCGCGAGCGAGCCGTCCGGCAGGTAGGTGTTGTTGCCGAACAGCTCGGACCCCTTGTCGATGCGTCCGTCATGGTTCGCGTCGTACACGAGCAGGCCATCGTCGCGTCCGACCCAGCCGGTGCTCTCGTAGACGCCGTCGCCGTTGTGGTCGAAATGGACGCCGTCCTTGATGGACAGCGTCTCGACGCCATCGCCGTCGAGGTCGAGGATCAGCGGCGAGATGACTTCCCTGAAGATGTTCTCGGCCGCGTCGCGCTCCTTGTCGATCTCATCGATCAAGGCCGCGCGTACCGGATCGATCTGGCCGACGTTCTCCCGCGTGGTGACCAGGATAGGCGCGAAGGGATGCAGGGTCACCGTGATCGGGCTGTAGTCCAGCTCGATCTGGCTCTTGTCCAGGCTGTCGTGCGGCGCTTCCGGACGAGCGAGCGGGCTCAGCGAGCCGGCGGGATAGATCGTCTCGGTGACGCGGCCCTGCGCGTCGGTGACGGTGGCCTTTCCGCTGCCGTCGGCGTTGTACTGGATGACGGTGTTGGACACGATGCCCGCGCCGCCCTGGCCGTACTCGGTGATGATGCGCTCGCCGCCCAGGTTGTCGATGATCCCGGTGACCGTGGTGTCGGGCTTCTTGTGTTCGATCCGGACCGCGCCGTTCGGGGCGTGGGTGGCCTCGACCTTGCCGAGATAGGCGGACTCCTGGACAACCTTGACCATGCCGGTCTCGAGATTCAGGGTCTTGGTGATCGTCTCGCCGGTGATCTCGGACTTGCGCTCCGACTTGACGAAGTTGCCCTGTGCGTCATAGCTGACGGTGGTCTGGGAATAGCCGTCGACGACGGTGCGGTCATAGCTGCCGTCCGCCTTGATCTTGACGCCGATCAGCGTGCCGTTGGGCTGGCGCATCGACTGGCCGGAGGTGCCGTCGATCTGTTGATAGCTCTCGCTCTGCAGCTTGCCGTCGACGGTCAGCTTCTTCGACCAGTTGCCCAGCAGGTCCTTGACGTACTCCTCCTTGGAGCCTTCGAGCTTGTTGGTCGTCACGCGGGTAGTGACGTTGGCCTGGAAGCTCTCGACGACGGTGGTGCCGTTGCGCTCGCTCGAGGTGACGATCTGGCGGACCACGCCGCCGCCGTCGGTCAGCGTCTGCTTGCGCTCGCCGCCGTTCTCGCTGAACGAGAGGCGGTCGCCGGTGGTCAGCTGGATCGTGCCGGTGTTGGTGCCCTTGCCGTCGACGTTGAACTGCGTGCTGCCGGACTCGCCCTTCTGGTTGCGCCAGGTCTCGCTGACCAGCTTGTTGGCCGAGGACACGACCTGGTCGCGGGTGTTGCCCTTGGCGTCGTCGATGTGAATGAGGCTGGACCCGTCGGCGTTGAAGTCCTGCTCGACGCGTTGACCGTTGGTCGAGGTGGTGACCAGCGTGATGGGCTTACCGGCGCCGTCGTACGAGCCGATGGTGGTGTCGCCGTTGAGCTTGACGACGGTACTGCCGCGCAGCGTGCCATCGGGGCGGAACTCGACGCTTGTGCGTGTACCGGTGGCGGGCTCGACTTCCGTCTTCCCGCTGCCGAGCGTGCTCTTCCAGGTTTCCTTGATCAGCTCGCCGTGGGGGTTCTGAACCTGCTCGCGCCGGTAGCCGGCGCCGTCGTCCTTGAGGGAGATCGTCGTGCCATCAGCATCTCGCCGGAAGCTGTCGAACGCGGTCGATCCGGACGTCCATTGGGTGAAGCCTTCGGATCCGTCGGGCTTGCGCCATTCCTCGCGAATCTTGAAGTTGCCTTCGTCGAAGGTCTCGCGCTGCCAGTTGCCTGCGGCGTCGCGCGCATCCACCACCGACGTTCCGCTGGCCAACGTGACTCGTCGCACCGACTGCACGAACTCGCCGCCGACAGTCCTGATCTCCGAGGATTGGACGACAGTGCCATCCGCTGGATCGAACTCGTATCGACTGTCGGTCACCTTGCCATTGGCTTGCTCGCGGATCGTGCGCTTGAGAAGTACAGCCTCCGGTGCATTGCTGGCATAGGTAGAGTCGACGACCTTGCCGGTGGTGGAGTTCTGCTGGACGACGTTGAGCGTCGGCCCTTCCGTTGAAGGCACCTTGAAGACGACGTCGTAGTCGACCTTGGCCTTGTCCTTCGCCTGATAGATCGTGACCCCGTTGGCATAGGTGGTCACGTAGTAGTTCGCATCCTCCGACACCGTGGGCGGCGGCATCTCCCCGCCGCGAATCAGCTTGTCGATGTACTTCTCGGAGATGTCGTCGGCTTTTCCGCTCACGTACATGGTGAGCGCAAACGCCACGGCGATGCCGATGGGGCCACCAAGCGCGCCGACGCCGAGCAACACCGAGCCAGCGATGGATCCGACCACCGCCCCTACCGCCACGCTTCCCGCGAGTGCGATCGTCTTTTCCTTGATGATTTGGGCAGCAAGTTGGTCGTTTCCTGCGTCGCTCGCAAGCCGGGCTTCCTTCATGATATTCATCATCAGGACGGCACTGACCCCGACATCGAGAATGACGCCTATCATTTCCAAGGAAGCGAATCCACCTTCCTTGCCGGCCTTGTAGTAGGCCTGCGCGCGTTTCAGGGAATCCACTTCCATGGACGAGAACCCTTCAAGCGCCGCCAACCGGATATTCGAGTCCGAAGAGTTGAGAGCATCTACCAGACCCTTGATGCTCGATTTTGCAAAATCTGCGGTATTGGTAAGACTCAAGCCCGCCATACGAGCTTCCAACTGTCCAAGCGCCAGCAAGGCGTTAACAGTTTCGCTCAGCGGAACACCCGGAACGACCAGTTCCGACAGAGGTACTCCGCCAATCTTGCCGATGTTGACACTAACAAATTTTGGGAGTTCGGTAGTGAGAATAATTGCATATTCCCGAACAGAATTCGCAATTATCTTGAGGTTCCCATCAACCTTGGCTGCATAGTTTGCGGAGGCGATATCCCAGAAAGAGCCGCCGTCGATTCTGACTGGCTTTCCATCAATTTTCACATCCCCAGTCATCAGAAAATTCTTTCGAGCCTCCATTTGCTCGACCAAGCTCTTATCAATTTTTTTATACGCTGCCCAATCAGTGTCCTTTGAAAGATTGAATTCGACACTGATTGCTTGCTGGAGCTTCTCTTGGAAATCAGCTTCGACCATCAACTGGCCAATGTCGGAATCCCAAATGGTCACCGCGGCTCCGGCGTTTCGCATCGCCTTGGTCAGAAGAAACGATTTAACCGCATTGTCATCCGCGTCAAGGACCGTTCCTGCATAAACGATGAAATTCTTAATATCCCCGCGATTCTTCACTTCACCAGTAACATCCTTCACATAATCAAGAAGTTCTGCAACGGTGAAGAATCGCTCTTGATCGCTGAGGCCCTTGAGCGCGTCTTGCAAGTTTGTCGGATTGGTAATAGTCGCCATTTTCAAGCCCACTCGATCAGAAGTTCACCAATGGCATCGCGAGCACCGCGCCCGAAGTATCCATTGACGGAAAACACCTCTATCAATTGATCAGAAATCCGATGTTTCTCTTCAGGCGAAAGATCGCTGCCGTTCAAAACAACCCCGACACTCCCTTGCTGAGGTATCAGAATTTCGTAGATTCGGCCCTCAAACCGGAACAGATAACTGAGATCAAGAATGTGTTCCTGAACCACCTCTGGAACACGCGAAAGATAATTTCGCCCATCGGTCGCGAAACCTTTAAAAATGCGACCATCATTCCAGGCCTGAGCAAAATCCCCTGACTCCGGCGATTTCTCGGCGTCCGCGCACAATTGCAGAAAATCCGCGTATTCAAGCTTCTTTAACTGATAAGACACATCAATCTCCAAAAAGTAAATATGTAAAGGGCGCAAAGAATGTCTTAGCGTTCCCTCATACTTTCATCCACATGCTGCTTCACCGGATCAAACATATACCGGATCACGCGGCGTTGCGAGGTCTTGATCTCGGCCGTGACATTCATGCCAGGAGCTAGGCGCACCGGCTTTCCGTCGACATCGATGACGCCCTTCCCCAGCACCAGCGTCACCGGAAAGATCGCCCCGCGTTTCTCGTCATTGACCGCATCCGCGCTCA
Source organism: Mitsuaria sp. MSU3D (assembly GCF_056867975.1). NCBI lineage: Bacteria > Pseudomonadati > Pseudomonadota > Betaproteobacteria > Burkholderiales > Sphaerotilaceae > Roseateles > Mitsuaria sp. MSU3D. Next base: position 2,071,479 of record NZ_CP200314.1, read on the forward strand.
CGCTTTTCACCGTTGCCGCCACCGTGCCGTAGCGCGTGTACGGGAAGGTCTCGAGCTTGATCTCCGCCTCCTGCCCTGCGCGCACGAAGCCGATGTCCTTGTTTTCGAGCACGACCTCCGCGGTCACCTCGGCTTCATCCGGCACGAGCACCAGCAGCACCTGCGCTTCGGTCACGACGCCGCCGGCCGTGTGCACCGCGAGCTGCTGCACCGTGCCGTCGACCGGTGCGGTCAGCTTCGTCAGCTGATTGCGCTTGTTGGCCTTCGCGCCTTCCTCGGCGAGCTGCTTCAACTTGAGATCGGCCTGTGCCTCTCGGTCGCGCAACGTCCTCAGCGTCTCCGCCCGGAAAGACGCCGTCGACCCGCGCGACTCCGCCAGCGCCGCCTGCGTCTCGCGCTCACGCGCGATCGCCGTGCCGAGGTCCTTCTCCTGCTCGATCCGCTCCCGCGTCCGGTCCTGCCCCGCATGGCCCGCGACGAAGCCCTGATCGCTCAACGCCTTGTAATCCCGCTCGCGTTGCTGCGCCATCGGCACCGTGCTCTGCAGCTTCTCGACCACCTGCTTGGCCGTCGCGATCTCTGCATCGCGGCGCTCCAGCTCCGCCTGCAGCTTCGCCAGCTTCGCGGAAATGTCCGCCCACTCGCTCTGCAGCTGGAAGCGCGCGCTGTTGGCGTCCTCGCGCGGCATCGAGCTCATGGCCGACTCCGCCAACTGCGGCGCGCCGCCGCCCGTCAGCGCCTGCAGCAGCGCGCGCGAGCGCAGCACCTCCGACAGCGCCGCCACCCGCTCCTTGTCGACGCGGTGGCTGTCCGCCTCCGTCATCGTCGAGTCCAGCGCGATCAGCAGCTGCCCCGCCTTCACCTTGTCCCCGTCCTTCACGAAGACCTCGCGCACCACGCTGGTCTCCAGCGGCTGGATGGTCTTGCTGCGGTCGCTGACGATGACCCGCCCCTGCGCCACCGCGACGACGTCGATCTGCCCGATCAGCGCCCACAGCAGCGCGATCACGAACAGCGTGCAGATCGCGATCGCCGCGCGGCGCGGCGCCGGATGCGGCGGCGTCTCCTGCAGCTCCAGCGCGGCGGGCAGGAAGGCCCGTTCGTCGGCCATGCGACGCGGGCCCGCGAGCTCCTCGCGCCGCTCCCACGCCGCCCGGAACACCGCGCCATACCGCCCCAGCAGCTCACGCACCGGATGACGCGGCTTCGGCGCTGCCTCGGCCCCCTCGCGGGTCGCGCTCATCCCGGGCGCGCCGGCGCCCTCCACAAGTTCCGCGCTCATTCCGAGCCTCCTTCGCCCTGCATGCGCCACAGGTGCGCGTAAAGCCCTTGCGGCATGGCGATCAGCTCGTCATGGCTGCCCATCTCCGCGATGCGGCCCTTCTCCATCGCGATGATCCGGTGGGCGTGGCGCACCGCGCTCAGCCGGTGGGCGATGATGAACACCGTCCGCCCCTGGCAGATCGCCCGCATGTTCTTCTGGATGATGGCCTCGCTCTCGTAGTCGAGCGCGCTGGTGGCCTCGTCGAAGATCAGCACCCGCGGCTGCCCGAACAGCGCCCGCGCGATCGCGATGCGCTGCCGCTGCCCGCCCGACAGGCCGGTCCCCTGCTCGCCCACCATCGTGTCGTAGCCCTCGGGCAGCTCCGCGATGAAGTCGTGCGCGCCGGCGAGCTTGGCCGCCTGCATCACCGCCTCGATCGGCGCGGCCGGATCGGCGATGGCGATGTTCTCCCGCACCGAGCGGTTGAACAGCATGTTTTCCTGCAGCACCACGCCCACCTGTCGGCGCAGCTGCGTCGCGTCGGCCACGGCGATGTCCTGCCCGTCGACCAGCACGCGCCCCGACTCCGGCACGTACAGCCGCTGCAGCAGCTTGGTCAGCGTGCTCTTGCCCGAGCCGCTGCGCCCCACGATGCCGATGATCTCCCCGGCCTGCACCGTCAGGTCCACGCCGTGCAGCACCGGCTGCGCGTCGGGCCGGTAGCGGAAGGTGACGTTCTCCAGCGTCACGTCGCCCCGCACGCGCGGCATCGCGCCGGCGCTCTGCGAGCGCAGCTCCGTGCGCGTGTTCAGCACGTCGCCCAGCCGCGCCATCGAGATGCCCGTCTGCTGGAAGTCCGTCCACATCTGCGCGATGCGCATGATCGGCTGCGCCACGCGGCCCGCGAACATGTTGAACGCGATGAACTGGCCGACGCTTAACTGGCCCTCGATCACCAGCTGCGCGCCCCACCACAGCGTAGCGGCGTTCACCAGCTTGCCGATCAGGTTGATGCCTTCATTGCCGTACTGCGCCAGCGTCTGCGTCCGGAACGACGCCGAGACATACGCCGCCAGCTGCTCGTCCCACTTGCGCGCCATCTGCGGTTCCAGCGCGCTGGCCTTCACCGTCTGGATGCCGGTCACCGTCTCGACGAGCAGGCTCTGGTTCTCCGCGCCGCGCGCGAACTTCTCATTAAGCCGCCCGCGCAGCACCGGCACGATGGACAGGCTCAGCACCAGGTACAGCGGCAGCGAGATCAGCACGATCAGCGTCAGCGTCGCGCTGTAGGTGAACATCACCGCGATGAAGATCACCGAGAACAGCACGTCCAGCACCAGCGTCAGCGCGTTGCCGGTGAGGAACTGGCGGATGTTCTCGAGCTCGCGCACTCGCGCCACCGAGTCACCGACGCGCCGCGCCTGGAAGTAGGCCAGCGGCAGGCTCAGCAGATGCCGGAACAGCCGCGAGCCGAGCTCCACGTCGATGCGGCTGGTCGTGTGGCTGAAGACGTAGGAGCGCAGGATATTGAGCGCGCTCTCGAACACCATGATCACGACCAGGCCGATCACCAGCACGTCCAGCGTGGTGAGGCCGCGATGCACCAGCACCTTGTCCATCACGACCTGGAAGAACAGCGGGCTGACCAGCGCGAAGAGCTGCAGGAACAGCGAGATCGACAGCACCTCGCCCAGCAGGCGCCGGTGCTTGACGATGCTCGGGATGAACCAGGAGAAGTCGAACTTGGCGAGATCGCCGGCCAGACTGGCGCGGCTGGTGACGAGGATCAGTTCCCCAGCCCATTCGGCGGCGAAGATCTCGACCGGCTCGATCGTGGGCCGTGCCAACGCCTCGTCGCCAGTCGGATCCATGAACAGCACGCGCTTGCCGTCACATTGCGCCAGCACCACCGTGCGGCCGTCCCGCAGCGTCGCGAGCGCGGGCAGCGCCGCTAGGCTCAACCGGTCGATGGTCGTGCTTGAACGCTTGGCCTTGAGCCCCAGCCGCTTGGCGGCCAGGAGGAGGTCCTGCGTCGTCGGCGCATCGCTGGCCCCGAGGCCGAGACTGTGCCGCAGCGACGGCGCGTCGGCCGCCACGTGATGCATGCGCGCGACGATGCATAACGCTCGCAACGCCCCGTCCAAATCGACGGTCGTCGATGTCGCGTCGCCCCCCTCCCCGGTCGGCAATGCGGCGGCGGCATCGGACGCGCGCTCGAGCGCGTCCGCCACTCCCTGATTTGTAGCCATTTTGTTGCCGTCTTTAGCGGCCTCTGTAAAGCGGGCGCGATGCTAAAGGGTCGGCAGGGGGCGAGCTACCCCACCTGAGAGGGTGTCGGGAAAATACCAAAGACTTCAGGCCAAAACATGGGCATCCGCTCTTGCTTTAGAGGTAACGGACAGCCTTTTGGTAAGGCGATATGCAACCAGGGTGAGCGGGAGTTTCAATACCCCCGCCGAAGCCATGGCTGACGCCGATCTACTGTGCGGCAAATTTGCAGTTCGGCGGATCAGCAGCTCCCGCCGCTCTTCAAGCTCTTCAGACACCACCGCTCCGTCCCGCTGGTCGTGTCATTGCCCCAATACGTCGGCGTGTAGTTCCAGATCGGCCCGCCCCACGGCAGGCTGGGGTTGTAGGTCATGCTGGTCACGTAGACGTAGTTGGCCGTCGTGCCCTTGAGCGTCGCCTGCATCTGCGCCTGCGTCGCGGAATGGATCAGGAGCCAGGTCTTGACGTTGAGCGAGGTCGCCAGGTTCTGCACGTCGCCGTTGAGCCAGCTCGCGCCGTTGAGGTAGTCCGCATACGCGGCCTCGTACATCACGATGTGCTCGCCGGACTGTGCCGCGCTGACGAAGCAGCCGCTCGCGCCCGGCCAGCCCGCGTTCCAGACCTTGATGCCGCCGGCCCCCGAGCCCGACACCATCGAGCGCACGTTGGCCCACTTCGTCGGCGTGCCGCTGCACTTCTGCGCGTCGGTCAGCGCGGCGTCGTCGTGCGCGGCCTCGTCGAAGAAGAAGCCGTCCACACCGCCCAGCGTGTTCTTGTAGGCGGAGAGCTCCGTCGGGATCGCGTTGTAGCGGGTCAGCTCGTCGGCGGTGTTGCGGTCGTAGCCGGTCGGCACGTAGCCCAGCACCTTGCCGCCCTGCGCGCGGATGTTGGCGATGACCGCCTTCCAGTTGGTGATCTGGCTCGCGCTCAGGCCCTGCGCGCCGCTGTTGGGATTGATGACGACGTAGCTGCCGGTCGGCACCTGGCCGCCGTAGGTGCTGGCGGTCTCGCCCCAGTAGGCGATCAGGCCGAAACCGGTCGGCGCCGCCGTGGCCGTGGTCGCGACGCCGGCCGCCGCGCCCGCGAGCGCGACGACGGCAGAAAGTCGGGAGAACGTGTTGAAAAGCGTGGTCGGACGCGCGGTCAGCCGTGTGGCTTGCTTCATGAGATCCCCTGGTCGTGGTGAATGACCAGCGGAGTCTAGGAAGCCATCGAATTCTTTCGAATATCGTTTACGCCACGTTTTTTTCTTTCCTTACAACATAAATCGAAAGTTTTATTTTCGATTTATACGAAAGCGAAAGTCATCATCGGGACCGGGCGCACCGTCCAATCACTGCGTCCAACGTCCGCCGAGCGCCCTGAGCAGCGCCACGCGATTGGCCTGCTCGGTCTGTCGCAGCGTCACCAGCGCGCGCTTTGCCGTCGTCGCCTGGCGTTGAGCATCGAGCAGCTCCAGTTGGCTGCTGCCGCCCAGGCGGTAGCTGCGCTCGGCGAGGCGTTGCGACTGCTCGGCCGCATCGACCTGCGCCTGCTGCGCGTCGAGCCGCTCGGCGAGCTGATCGCGCACCGCCAGCGCATCCGCGACTTCGCGGAACGCGGTCTGCAAGGCGGACTCGTAGTTCGCCAGCGCTTCCTGCCGGCTGGCCTCGCTGACCTCGACCTGCGCGCGGCGTTGTCCGCCGTCGAAGATCGGCAGGTCGATCTGCGGCACGATGCTCCACACGCCGCTGCCGCTCTTGAAGAGGCCGTCCAGGTCCGGACTGCGCGTGCCGGCGCTCGCCGTCAGCGTCAGGCGCGGGAATCGCGCCGCGCGCGCCGCGCCGACGTCGAAGGCCGCCGCGCGCAAACGCTGCTCGGCCGCGCGCAGGTCGGGCCGCTGCAGCAGCACGTCGGCGGGCAGACCGCCCGGCACCGCCGGCAGCACCGTGACGTCGACGCCGCCCGGCGTGGACGTCGTGCCTGGCGCGGTCGGCAGGAGCCGATCCGGCAGCGGCTGGCCGACGAGCAGCTCCAGCTGCAATCGCGCCTGCGTCACCGCGCTGACGCTTTCGGCCGCGTCGCCGCGTGCGGATTCGAAGGCCGCGCGCGCCCGCGCCCGATCCAGCCCCGACGCCGCGCCGAGCGCGTACTGCCGCTCGGCCAGATCCAGCGAGCGCTGCTGGCTGTCGCGCAGCTCCTGGTTGAGGGTCAGGCGTTGCTGCGCCGCCGCCAGGCCGAGCCACGCGGTCGCGACCTCCGCGGCCAGGCTCAGCCGCGTGCTGCGCTGCGTCTCCTGCTCCGCGAGGAAGCGCGACAGCGCCGCGCCCTCGAGGCTGCCGAGGCGGTTGAACAGATCGATCTCGTAGCTCGCCAGGCCGAGGTTGACGCCGTAGGCCGTCGTCGCGCCTTCGCCGTTGATCGTGCGCTGGCGCGTGACGGAGCCACCGACGCCGATCTCGGGCAGACGGTCCGCGGCGGTCACGCGGTACTGCGCCCGCACGCGTTCGACGGCGGCCGCGCTCGCGCGCAGGCTGCGGTTCTGGTCGAGCGCCGTGGCGACGACCTCGTCCAGCCGCGCATCGGCGAAGAAGCCGCGCCATTCATGCGAGGCCGCGGGTGTCGTTGCCGTGGAGGCCGCTGTCGATGACGCAGCGGCTGCGTTCGGACGGAAGTCCTCGCGCATCGGCGGACGCGGTGCGTCGGTGTTCGGCACCAGGCTGCCGCAGGCGCTCAGGCCCAGCAGCAGAGGAAGCAGGACGACCGGCTTCATGGCTTCACCTCCGACGGCTCAGCCGCATCGTCGGGTGCCGGCTTCGGCTTGTCGCGGCTGAAGCGCTGCTTCACCCACAGATAGAACAGCGGCACGAAGAAGATCCCCAGCAGCGTCGCGCTGCCCATGCCGCCGAGCACGCCGACGCCGATGGCGCGCTGCGAGCCCGAGCCCGCGCCGCTCGCGAAGGCCAGCGGCAGCACGCCCATCATGAAGGCGAGCGAGGTCATCAGGATCGGACGCAAGCGCTGCCGGCACGCCTTCAAGGTGGCGTCGAGCACGCTCATCCCCTGCCCTCGCAAGGTCTCGGCGAACTCCACGATCAGGATCGCGTTCTTCGCGGAGAGCCCCACGGTCGTCAGCAAGCCGACCTGGAAGAACACGTCGTTCTGCTGCCCGCCGAGGTGGCTGGCCGCGAGCGCGCCGATGATGCCCAGCGGCACGACCAGCATCACGCTGAAGGGCACGGACCAGCTCTCGTACAGCGCCGCCAGGCACAGGAAGATGAACAGCACCGACACGGCATAGAGCATCGGCGCCTGGTCGCCCGAGAGCCGCTCCTGGTAGCTGCGGCCCGACCATTCGAAGCCGATGCCGGGCGGCATCTCGCGCAGGATCGATTCCATCGCCTTCATCGCCGCGCCGGAGCTGACGCCCGGTGGCACGTCGGCCTGGATTTCATAGGCCGCGCTGCCGTTGTAGCGGACCAGCTGGCGCGGACCGTTCTGCCACGTCGCCGTGGCGAAGGCGTTGAACGACACCATCGTGCCGGCGGCGTTGCGCACGTACCAGTGGCGCAGCGCGTCGGGATCGGCCCGGTACGCGCCCTCGCCCTGCACCAGCACGCGCTTGACGCGGCCGCGGTCGATGAAGTCGTTGACGTAGCTGCTGCCCAGCGCGATCGACAGCGTGTCGTTGATCGTCGTCGTCGCCACGCCCAGCGTGCCGGCCTTCTGGTCGTCGATGTTGATCTGCAGCTGCGGCGTCTCGGTCAGGCTGTTGATGCGCGCGCGCGCCAGCTCGGGATGCTTGTTGGCCTCGTCGATCAGGCGCTCGCGCGCCTCGGCCAGCGCGGCGTTGCCGACGCCGCCCAGGTCCTGCAGGAACAGCTGGATGCCGGCGCTGCCGCCCAGGCCGCGCACCGTCGGCGGCTGCACGATGAAGATGTTGGCGTCGCGCACCTTCTTGCCGAGCTCGCGGCTGAAGCGCTCGGCCAGCGCCGCGGCGCCCTGCTGCTTCTCGGGGCGGTCCTTCCAGTCGGTCAGCCGGATGAAGCCCTGACCCGACCCCTGGTCGCCGTTGGCGCCGCGCACGAGGTTGTAGAACTGCACTTCCTTCTGCTCGGCCAGGTAGGTCTCCATCGCCTGCGCCACCGCTTCCATGCGCTCGGCCGTGGCGCCGGGCGCCATGCGGACCTGCATCTGCAGGCTGCCCTGGTCCTCGTCGGGCAGGAACGAGGTCGGCAGCGTCTTGTAGAGCGCCGCCAGTCCGCCGATCAGCAGCAGGTAGACGAGGAAGCTGCGCACGCCGCGCGCCGTCAGCCAGCGCACGCGCACGACGTAGCGCTCGGTGAACTTGTCGAACTGGCGGTTGAAGCCGCCGAAGAACCAGTCCAGCTGCTTGCCGAACGGGCCGCCGTGGGCCGCGTGCTCGCCCTTGTGCACGGGCTTGAGCAGCGTCGCGCACAGCGCCGGCGACAGGCTCATCGCCACCAGCACCGACAGGATCATCGCGCTCACCACGGTGATCGAGAACTGGCGGTAGATGATGCCGGTCGAGCCGCCGAAGAAGGCCATCGGGATGAACACCGCCGACAGCACGACCGCGATGCCGACCAGCGCGCCGCTGATCTCCTTCATGCTCTCGCGGGTCGCGTCGCGGGGGCTCAGCCCCTCCTCGCGCATCAGGCGCTCGACGTTCTCGACGACGACGATCGCGTCGTCCACCAGCAGCCCGATGGCCAGCACCAGGCCGAACATCGTCAGCGAGTTGATCGAGTAACCCGCCAGCGCCAGCACGCCGAAGGTCCCCAGCAGCACCACCGGCACGGCAATCGCCGGCACCAGCGTCGCGCGCAGGTTCTGCATGAACAGGTACATGATCGCCACGACCAGCACCATCGCCTCGATCAGGGTGTGGACCACGCTCTCGATGGACACGCTGATGAACGGCGTCGTGTCGTAGGTGATGGTCGACTTCATCCCGTGCGGGAAGAAGGGTTCGAGCTCGGCCAGCTTGGCCTTCACCAGCTCCGCGGTCTTGAGCGCGTTGGCGCCGCTGGCCGGCAGGATGGCCATGCCCGCGGCCGTCTGGCCGGTGCTCTTGACGTTGGTGGTGTAGCTGTCGCGGCCCAGTTCGACGCGGGCGACGTCGCCCAGCTTCAGTGCGGAGCCGTCCGGCTGCACGCGCAGCACGATGTTGCGGAACTGCTCCGCCGTGGTGAGCTTGGCGCGCGCGGTGATGATGGCCGTCAGGCGTTGGCCTTCAGGCGCCGGCTGGGCGCCGAGCTGGCCGGCCGAGACCTCGGTGTTCTGCGCCAGCAGCGCGTTGCGGATGTCGCCCGGCACCAGCGCGTAACGCTGCAGCTGCGCGGGGTCCAGCCAGATGCGCATCGCGTAGCCGGAGCCGAAGACGTTGATGTCGCCCACGCCCTCGATGCGGCTGATGATGTCGACCAGCGTGCTGGACAGGTAGTCGCCCAGGTCGGCCGAGGTCACGGCCGGGTTGTCGCTGGTCAGCATGATGACCATCAGGTTCTCGGTGCCGGCCTTGGTCACGCGCACGCCCTGTGCCTGCACCGCCTGCGGCAGGCGCGACAGCGATTGCGAGACCTTGTTCTGGACCTGCATCTGCGCCAGGTCCGGGTCCGTGCCGGCGACGAAGCTCAGCACGGTGCTGGCGCCGCCGGAGGCGTTGCTGTTGGACTCGATCGAGAACAGCCCGTCGATGCCCTTGAGGTTCTGCTCGATGACCTGCGTCACCGAGTCCTCGATCGCCTTGGCGGCGGCGCCCGGATAGCTGGTGTTGATCGAGATGCGGGTGGGCGCGATGTCCGGGTAGCGCTCCAGCGGCAGGATGCGCACCGCGGCGGCGCCCGCCAGCATGATCACGATGGCGATGACCCACGCGAAGATGGGCCGGTCGATGAAGAAGGAGGCCATGGTGTCAGCGCCCCGCGCCGGAGGCGGTGGTGGCCGCCGAAGCGGCCGGGCCGCCGATCTCCGCCGCGACCGCGGCCGTGGCGGACGCCGCCGCCGAAGCGGCGGTGCCGGTGGCGCCCGTCGGGCCCTGGGCCCCCGGTGCGCCCTTCTTCACCCCGGCCGGCACCGGCGTGACCGGTTGACCGGCGCGCACGCGCTGCAGGCCTTCGATGGCGAGCTTGTCGCCCGCCTTGAGGCCGCTGGCGACCAGCCACTGGTTGCCGACCGCGCGGGTCAGCACGAGCTGGCGCAGTTGCAGCTTGTTCTCCGGCCCGACGACCAACGCGGTCGCCTCGCCGGTGGGCGAGCGCGTCACGCCCTGCTGCGGCACGAGGATCACGCCGCTGTCGATGCCGGCCATCAGCTTCGCGCGGACGACCATGCCGGGCAGCAAGGTGCCGTCGGGGTTGGGGACGATCGCGCGCAGCGTCACCGCGCCGGTGCCGCGGTCCACGGTCACGCCGCTGAACTGCAGCGTGCCGCGACGGGCGTACTCGGTGCCGTCCTCGAGCATCAGCCTGACCTGGCTGCTGCCGCTGCGAGCGTCGAGCTGGCGGCGCAGCTGCAGGATCTCGGCGCTGCTCTGGACGATGTCCACGTGCATCGGATCGAGCTGCTGCACCGTCGTCAGCGCCTGCGTCTGGGCGGCGGTGACCAGCGCGCCGGCGGTCACCGTGGAGACCTCGATGCGGCCGGAGATCGGCGCCGTGATGCGGGTGCGGTCCAGCTGCACGCGCGCGGCGTCCAGCGCGGCACGGGCCACGGCCACGTCGGCCTGCGCCTGGCGCAGCGCGCTGGCGCTGTCGTCGGCGCTCTGGCGGCTGAGGGCGTCGGCCTTGAGCAGCTCGGCGTCGCGCTCGGCGCGGCTGCGGGCGACGGCCACCTGGGCCTCGGCCTTCTGCAGCGCGGCGGCGGTGCGGGCGCGCTCGGCCTCGTACGTGGCGGCGTCCAGCTGGTACAGCGGCTGGCCGGCGCGGACCAGCTTGCCTTCCTCGAAGAGCCGCTTCTGCACGATGCCGGTCACCTGCGGGCGGATCTCGGCGACCTGGCTGGCCGACAGCCGGCCCGGCAGCTCCAACGACAGCGGGGCGTCCTGCGTCGTGACCACGATCACGCCGACCTCGGGCGGCGCGCGCTTGGCGGTGTCGTCCTTCTTCTCGCCGCAGCCGGCGAGCACGAGCACGGCCAGGGCGGCCAGCGCCGCGGCGATCGGGCCCAGGGTCGGGGCGCGCGGCGTGCGCGACGGCAGCAACGAGGCGGTCGACGACGTCAGGGGCGCGGATGTCAGAATCTTCTTCGGCATGGCGGGGGATGCTCGGCCATGAATGTGGAGAGACCTTGAAGATCGCGTCGGGCGCGCGGCCTCCGCCCAGAGGGCTTGCCGGCCGCACGGCGGCGGCGCCATGATCCGCTGCGTCGAGGGATTGCCATCACTTTCGGCACCCCGTCGCTCCACGCCACCCTCTCTTCGCGGTCTGTTGTCCGTCCTTGCCCCGCTCCTCCGGATGAAGCTCTCGTTCACCCTCACCGCCCGGCTCTTCGCCGCCGTCTTCAGCACCGCCATGGCGGTGGCGCTGGCGATGGGCGTGTTCTCGCACATCAACCTGAACCGGGACTTCATCGGCTACCTCAACGAACAGGGCGTGAACCGGCTGGAACTGGCCCGGACCAGCGTCACCGCCGGCTATCGCGAGAACGGCAGGAGCTGGGATTTCCTGCGCGAGAAGCCCGAACTCTGGGGGCGGCTGCTGCGCCCGCTGGTGCCCGAGGCGGACATGCCCGCGGTCAAGCACGGCCCCGCCGAGCTGACGGGCGCGACGCGGCGCTTCACGCTGTTCGACGAGAACCGCGAGCGCGTGGCCGGTTATGCGGGTCCGGTGGAGCCGACCGTGGAGCGGCCGATCATCGTCGACGGCCTGACCGTCGGCTGGCTGACGCTGACCCCGATCGAATCGGTGAGCCCCGGCGCGGAGAAGCATTTCTACGACGCGCAACTGCGCTCGGCCTGGGTGGTCGGCGGCGCGGCGGTGCTGCTCGCGGGGGCGGTGGCGTACTGGATCTCGCGCCGGCTGCTGAGCCCGGTGCGACGCGTCGCCGTGGCGACGCACCGGCTGGCGGCGGGCGACTTCGAGGTCCGCGTGCCCGAGACGCGCCGCAACGACGACATCGCCGGCTTGGGCCGCGACTTCAACCAGCTCGCGCTGACCCTGCAGCGCAACGAGGCGATGCGGCGCGAATTCCTCGCCGACGTGTCGCATGAGCTGCGCACGCCGCTGGGCGTGCTGCATGGCGAGCTGGAAGCGCTGGAGGACGGCGTGCGCAAGCTCGACGCGCAGGCGCTGCGCTCGCTGCAGGGCGAGGTCGCGATCCTGCACAAGCTCGTCGACGACCTGCACGAGCTGTCGATGGCGGACGTCGGCGCCCTCGCCTATCGCAAGTCGGAGGTCGACCTGCGCGAGCTGATCGACGTGACGGCCGGCGCCTTCGGGGAGCGGCTGCACGGCAGCGGCCTGAAGCTGCAGTTGGACCTGCCGGGACAGCCGCTGCGCGTCTTCGGCGACGAGCGCCGGCTGCGGCAACTGCTGGGCAACCTCGTCGAGAACAGCTGCCGCTACACCGACGCGGGCGGCGCGCTGAGCATCAGCGCGCGCCGCAGCGGGGAACACGCGGTGATCGACGTGCAGGACACCTCGCCCGGTGTCGGGCCGGAGCATCTGCCGCGCCTGTTCGAACGCTTCTTCCGCGTCGACGCCTCGCGCAGCCGGCGCGGCGGCGGATCGGGCCTGGGGCTGTCGATCTGCCAGCGCATCGCGGAGGCGCACGAGGGTCGCATCGAGGCGCGCCCCTCGCCGCTGGGCGGTCTCTGGATGCGTGTGGAGCTGCCGGTCCATGTCTGAGAACGGCGCGGGATCGCCCCCCGGATCGGGCGCGGTATCAAGCGCGGGATCGGGCGCGGGATCGGGCGCGGGATCGGGTGCGGTATCAGGCGCGGGATCGAGTGCGGGATCGAGCGGAGGATCGGGCGCTGGCGCGGCATCGGGTCTGGCGCCGATGCCGATGGAGCCGGGTCCGTCGCGGGTGCTGGTGGTCGAGGACGAGCCCAAGCTCGCGGCGCTGCTGGCGGACTACCTGCGCGCGGCCGGGCACGAGCCGGAGTGCGTGGCCGATGGCCGCGACGTGATCCCGGCGTGGACGGCGCGCCGGCACGACCTGATCCTGCTGGACCTGATGCTGCCGGGCATCGACGGACTGACGCTGTGCCGCAGCTTGCGCGCGATGAGCAGCGTGCCGATCCTGATGCTGACGGCGCGGGCGGACGAGTCGGACCGGCTGGCCGGCCTGGAGACCGGCGCGGACGACTACATCGCGAAGAACCCGTTCAGTCCGCGCGAGGTGATGGCGCGGGTCAAGGCGGCGCTGCGCCGCGGCCGCGCGCACGAGATGGCAACGGCCGCCGCGGTGGCTGCCTTCGCGGCGGGCAGCGAGGCGCTGTCCATCGACGAGGCCGGCTGGACCGCCAGCTGGCGCGGCGAGCCGCTGGACCTCACGCCGATCGAGTTCCGCCTGCTCCACATCCTGGCCGCGCAGCCGGGGCGCGTGTACGCGCGCACGCAGTTGCTGGACCTGCTGCACGTCGACGGCCGCGAGGTCACCGAGCGCGCGGTCGACAGCCACATCAAGAACCTGCGGCGCAAGCTGGAGCGTGCGGGCGCCGGCACGGACCGGATCCGGTCGATCTACGGCGTGGGCTACCGTTTCGAGCGGTGACAGGTCTTGCCTGGACCAATGGTCCAATCCGCACTGCGCGGTTCGTGGCGCCGCTGGCCCTCACCCCTGCCCTCTCCCGCAAGCGGGAGAGGGGGTAAGACGAGCAGTGCCGAACTCCCTTTCCCGCAAGCGGGAGAGGGGGTAAGAGGAGCAGTGCCGAACTCCCTCTCCCGCTTGCGGGAGAGGGCGGGGGTGAGGGCCAGCGGACTCGGCAGTCAACGAGCGACGAACCGCCGCGTTATTCGAACGAGCAATTGCTGACGACTCCGAAGCGTTCCGCAACATGACCGCAATGAGACGGTCACGGCGCTTTCGGACAGTCGATTCCCGGGAGGAACCCTGAATGAAGAAATGGATCGCCATCGGCGCGCTGGCGCTTCTGAATGCCTGCGCTTTCACGTCCTACACCCGCATGTTCGGCGGCTACGGCTACAGCGACGCGCCGCTCTCGCCGGACCGGTACCGCGTGACCTTCGCCGGTTACCAGGGCGACGTGCCGTCCAAGGCGGCCGATCAGGCCCTGCTGCGCAGCGCCGAGGTGACGCTGACGAAGGGCTACCGCTACTTCGTCGTCGTCGAGGAGCGCAACGACGTGCTGACCAGCAGCTACACCGTGCCGGCGACGCAGACGACCGAGACCACGAGCAAGGTCGAAGGCAATGAGACGAAGTCGGTCTCGACGACCACCTACAACGAGGCCAAGACGGTCACGCAGAAGCAGCCGGCGACGACGCTGACGATCCAGTGCTTCGCGGACAAGCCCGCCGGTGTCGCGTCGGAGAAGGTCTACGACGCGCAGTTCCTGTGGACGCAGATGGGACCGCGCTACGGGGTGAAACGGCCGCCCAAGGCCTGAACGCGGACGGCGGGGCGGATGGACCAAAGTCAATCTCCACCGAGAGCTATGCACAACGGCGCACGCACTTCAATACGGCCTACAAGGCATTCGAATGACGCCCCCGGCCATGGCCGGCTGCGCCAGGGCGGCCTGGCGGCGCTGCTGACCCTCGCGGCCTGCGCGTCGGCGCACGCAGATACCGCGGCTAACGCGGCTAACGCGACGCTGTGCCAGCCCGACGAAGTGGTGGCCTTCTCGTGCCCGACGGCGACCAAGGTCGTGTCGCTGTGCGCGAAGCCGGAGGCCGGTCCGGGCGCCAGGACGCTGACCTACCGCTACGGCACGGCGAAGAAGGTGGAGCTCGAGTACGTCGCCTCGGCGGACAACGGCAGGAGCTTCGGCGCGACGGCCTCCCCGGCGGCGCCGGGCGCATCGGTGCACCAGCTCTGGTTCAACCGCGGCGACATCCGCTACCTGCTCACCGAATGCGTCGGCGGCAATTGCCCGTACGAGGCCGGCGTGGCGGTACTCAATCCCGACAAGGTGCTGATGAGCGCGCGCTGCGTGGCCGGCGAGACGCCGAGCCAGGCCTTCTTCGTGCGTTCGCTGATCCAGTTCGGCAACGGGATCGACGACACGCGGTCGCAGACGACGCTGATCAAGCCCGAGGACTCGGACAACAGCCTGGATCAGATCTACAAGACGGGACGCCCGCCGCAGTGAGCGCCGCTCGCGCGGGCGCCTGCGCGCCGTGTGCCGCGATACGCCGTCGGCAGCGACGTTCGCTCAGTGCCGTGCAGCGAGCCACGCCGCCATGGCCGGCAGTCCGGCCGCCGCGGTCGTCTGCCAACGGAAATCCACCCGCGCGGCCACCTCGCCCGGCTGCGGATTGATCTCGACGATCACCGCATCCTCCGGTGCGAGCCGCACCATGCCCGCCGCCGGATAAACGACGCCAGAGGTGCCGACGATCAGCAGCAGGTCGCAGTCGGCGATGCGTTGCGCCGCCGCGTTCACGACATCGTCGTCGAGCTGCTCGCCGAACCACACGACGCCCGGACGGATCGAGCCCTTGCCGCACACCGCGCAGGTCGGCGGCGCCAGTCGGCGTTGCGCTTCAGGCGGCGGAGCGTTCAAGGTCGCGCGTGCGCCGCAGCGGTCGCATCGTGCGGCGAAGAGACTGCCGTGCAGGTGCAAGGCGCCTTCGACGCCCGCGCGCTCATGCAGGTCGTCGACGTTCTGCGTCACGACCTGCGCGCCGAATTCGCGCTGCAAGCGAGCGACGGCGACATGGCCCGGATTCGGTGTCGCGGCCATCACATGACCGCGGCGCCATTCATACCAGCCCCAGACGGTCTCCTTGTCGCGCTGCCAGGCGTCAGGTGTTGCCAGTTGCTGGGGATCGAACTCGCCCCACAGCCCGTTGCTGCCTGAGCGGAACGTCGGAATGCCGCTGTCGGCCGACATGCCGGCACCGCTGAACACGACGACGTGCTCGAAACGGCGATCCAGCAATTGACTCAGTGCTGTGGGTAGGTCGCCCCACTCGTTCTTGTCACTCATGTTCAGAAGTCCGTCGATTTGCACTGCACGATTCCCCCGCGAGAGGGAGTTCGTCTCCCCCGAGGATTCGAGTGGGCCGCAGGGATGCGCTCGGATAATCGCATGTCATGAGCGATCGGAGCAAAGCTGTTGACTCTGCTGGAGAAGAGGGCCGACAAGGTGATTGCCAGGCGCTGAGCGCGGCGGCCGCTGAGCAGCCTGCGGTTTGACATGCAATGTCACCGCTTCATGCAGATTGTCTGGGTATGCTCGCGCCCGCGATGCGCGAGTGCGCATCCCATCCAGGGAGAAAACACATGAAGCAGATCTGGTTTGCCGTCGGGTTGTCGGCGGTCGTGGCAGGCGCCCAAGCGGGACAGGATCAATCGACCCGGCTGGTGTCGGAAGGTCTGGATCGGACGACCTCGTCCAGCGCGTTCGGCACGCTGGCCGATCACGGCACCCAGTCCGGCACCGGCGCCGGCGGTGTGACCTTCAAGACCGAGTCCTGGGCTGCCACGTCGGTCAATCCCGGTGCGGTGACCGCATCGACCTTTGCCTCGTTCGACGGCCCGGGAACGGTGTCGTCCACCGCATCGGCGAGCCTCTACGATTTCGTGAGCATCGACAGCGGTACGCCGTCGGAGCTCCTGAAGGTGCGCTACAGCGTGGCCATCTTCGGCGGGACCGGGAGCACGATCGATGCGCAACCCGGCAACTCGAACTTCGGTGGCGAGACCTTCTGGCAGGCGTCCCAGACCTTCGGTCAGAGCACCTCGCGCGCCAGCGCATACACGTGGATCTTCTACGACGGCACCACGCCCACCCAGCTGCCGCCCGGCCAGCCCTCGTCGACCATCGGCCAGGTCTTCACCTTCGAGACCATGATCCGCTCGGGCGCGCGCAGCATGATCGAACTGTCCCTCCAGAGCAGAGTGGCGCTGAACATGCTTGACTACGCCGTGTCGGGCAACGGCGGATCGCTGTTCACGCAAGGGATCTACTGGGGTGGCATCTCGTCAGTCACCCGCGCCGACGGCAGTCTGGTGGACTACACGCTGACGTCCGACTCGGGCACGGACTGGACCCGGTCTTTCGCGCCGGCCGCCGCGGTGCCTGAGCCCTCTGCCGCCTGGATGGCCGTCGCCGGTATCGGCGCCTTGCTGGTGCGTCGCCGGCGCGCCAGTGCGACGCAACCGGCCGGGGTCACGCCAGCCTGTTCGCCGGCCTGATCGCCCGGCGGCGCCGAGGGATCAGCCCTTCAGCGCCGCCTCGATCTTCGCCACGTCGATCTTCTTCATCTCCATCATGGCGTTGAAGGCCCGCTTGGCCGCGGCGCGGTCAGGGCTGTTCAGCGCCTCGGACAGCACGCGGGGCGTGATCTGCCACGAGAGGCCCCACTTGTCCTTGCACCAGCCGCAATCGCTTTCCTGCCCGCCGTTACCGACGATCGCGCTCCACAGCCGGTCCGTCTCCGCCTGGTCATCGGTCGCGACCTGGAACGAGAAGGCCTCGCTGTGCTTGAAGGCCGGGCCGCCGTTGAGGCCGATGCAGGGAATGCCCATCACCGTGAACTCGACGACCAGCACGTCGCCCTCCACGCCGGAGGGGTAGTCGCCCGGCGCGCGGGCGATGCGGCCCACCTTGCTGTCCGGGAACGTCTTCTCGTAGAAGCGCGCGGCTTCCTCGGCATCGCGGTCGTACCAGACGCAGATCGTGTTCTTCGCTTGCATGAGGGTCTCCTTGGGGTTGGTGGGACATCCTATGCACGACGAGCGGTGCGCCGCATTTTCGACACGGTCCTCCGCATGAGGGACACGGTCGCTGTGCGGCGACAGAACACACCCCGCCTGGCGGCCTCGCGCCCTCAGATGCCTCCCGCAGAGACGATGGGACCCGTCGGCTTGCCGGTGCGTGAGCCGCCGCTCGGCTCCAGGCTGACGGCGAAGGCCTGGGTGTCGTCGAGCAGGTTCGCGCGCGTCACGGTGGTCGGCACGTCGCCCGCCGCGATCAGGCCGAGCGAGCGCGGCGCGCCGGCCCTCGGGACGGCCCAGAGCTCCAGTGCGTGAGCGGCGTCGATGACCACCGGCGCCAAGGGCTTGAGCACCAGCGCCCGGCCATCCGCGGACACGCTGGCGACGAAGCCCGTCTTGACGAGCTCGACGCCCTCCGGCGTGCTGCGCAGCACCACCACGATGGGTGCCGCCTCGGGCACGGGCCGGGCCACCATCACGCCCAGCACGACCGAGGCCGCGAGGGCCACGGCGCTGAGGCCTCGCCAGAAGCGCAGCGGGCCGGAGCGACCCTGTGCGGTCGAACGCACTTCCGAACGCACTTCCGAAGGCGAAGGCGAGGTCGATGGTGAGGTCGACGGCGATGCGGCCGACGAGGCCACGACGGCCCCGCCCTCCGCCGCGCCGAAGAGGCGCGTCTGTATCGTCGTCCACACGCGTGGCGGCGGCTCGACCGGAGCCACCTGCCCCGCCAGCAGCTGCAGCCGCGCCGTCCACGCCTCCGTGGCCGCGGCAAGCGCGGGGTGCGCCGGCAGCAGGCGTTCGAAACGGCGGCGCGCGCCGCCTCGCAGCGTGCCCACGGCGTAGTCGGCGGCAAGTCGCTCGGCGCGTTCCGGATGTCCGTAGTCCATCAGATCACCCGGCCCATCTCGCCCAGGCGCCCGGTGGCCCGATCCAGGCAACCGCGCAGGCTCAACAGCCCGCGTCTCACCCAACTCTTCACCGTGCCCAGCGGCTGGCTCATGTGTTCAGCCACCTCGGAATGGGAGAGCCCCTGGTAGTACGCCAGCGCCAGGCTGCTGCGCTGCTCGCCGCTGAGCTGCGACATGCAGCGCTCGAGCGCATGGGCACGGTTCGCATCGTCCAGCAGGTCCAGCGGGCTGGGCTGCTCGCTCGGCATGTGGTCCAGGAGGTCGCGCTCGCCGTCGCCGCCCTCGCCGCCGTCCAGCGCGCCGAAACGGCTGATGGTCGCCGGTTGCGCGGCCCGGCGCCGCAGGCTGTCGATCGCCCGGTGCCGCGCGATCGTCGTGAGCCAGGTCAGCACCCTGCCGTGCGCGACATCGAAGCTCGGCGCCTGCCGCCAGACGGTGATGTAGATCTCCTGCAGCACCTCCTCCGCATGACCGCGGTCGCGGTTGATGCGCAGCACCATGCCGAACAGCGTCGCGCTGGTGGCCCGATAGAGTTCATCGAACGCGCCGCGGTCGGATGACGCCACGCGCGTCATCAGCGCCGCGAGCCGCTCGTCGCGCTCGGCATGGGCGGACGGCGCCGCATCGGCCAGCGGATCGGGACCGGAGTCGTCGGAGGAGGTGGTCATGGCCCCTTCTACGCAGGCGATGCGCATCTGGATCAAAAAGGGGATCAGAGCGGCGTTGGAATGGCTTCGGAAAGGATTCGGAACCGCGTCAGAAGCTGCGGCGCAAGGTCACGCGCAGCGTGCGGGGTTCCGCCGGATGCACGTGGCGATCGGCCACGGCGGCCACCTCGCCCGGGAGTCGGGATTCGTAGAAATACTCGATGTCGTTGACCCGGCGATCGAGCAGGTTGAACACGTCCAGCGTCACCTCCGTCTTCGTCCCGAAGCGCCGGCTCACGCGCAGGTTGGTCGTCAGCGAGGCGCGGGACCGCACGCTGTCGTCTTCGATCAGCGGCGCGCTGCCGAGGTAACGCCATTGCAGGCTGGCCGACCACGGACCCAATTCGCGCACCGTCACGCCGAACGAGGCCACCTTGTCGACGGCATTGGGGATGCGCGCGCCGGAAGGGTCGGCATCCGAGAACCGCGCCCGCGTCCAGGCCAGGTCGGCATCGATCAGCAGCCACGGCATCGGCACGAAACGGTTGTTCCATTCGACGCCGTGCCGCTTGCTGGGCCGGTTGGCTTCGGTCGCGCCGGCATCGCCGACGTAGACCAGCTCGGAATCGAAATCGAGCTTCCACAACGCCAGCGAGCTCTGCAGCCCCGGCACGATCTCGCTGCGCACGCCCAGCTCGTAGCCCTTGGCCTTGACCAGTCCCGGCACCGCGTCCACAGGATCGCCGCTGCGCGGATCGACGCGCGCCGTCACGCCGCGCGCGTCGTTGCTGTGGAAGCCGCGACCGGCGTTGAGGAAGAGCTCCGTGCGCGCCCACGGCCCGAGCACCAGCGACCACTTCGGCGACGTCAGGGTCTGCCGCGCGGAGCCCGAGTTC
This sequence comes from Mitsuaria sp. MSU3D, assembly GCF_056867975.1. Taxonomy (NCBI): domain Bacteria; kingdom Pseudomonadati; phylum Pseudomonadota; class Betaproteobacteria; order Burkholderiales; family Sphaerotilaceae; genus Roseateles; species Mitsuaria sp. MSU3D. Next base: position 2,091,319 of record NZ_CP200314.1, read on the forward strand.
ATCGCGTTGCCGAGGCTGTCGACGCGGAATCGCGCCTGGTCCGCCCGCACGCCGACGACGGTACGCGCCCAGGGCGTGAGCTCCACGCCGAGGTCGCCGTAGACGCTCGCGAGCGTCTCCCGCACCCGATCGTCGCGCGTCGTGCCAATCGTCGTCCGCGCCTGCGTGTCGAAGAGCCCGACCCGCGCGCGGTCCTGGCGCAACTGCACGCCGACTTCACCGCGCCCCGGCAGCCCGCCCAGCGTCGTCTCCACCGCGTGGCTGGCGCTGAAGCCGTAGATCTTGCGGTCGTCCTTCTGCGCGAACTGGTCGCCCGTCTCGGGGCGCTCCATCGCGTAGGTGAAATTGGAGTAGAGCGACAGCCGGTACGCCATCGCGTACGCGGCCACCCGCGTGCTGCGGCCGCCCTTGTCGCAGGACCACTCGCCCGACAGGCTGCTGCGACGGGTGCTGCCTCCGTCGCTCGGATCGATCGCATCGAAGCGGCCGAACGGCCGGCCGTCGAAGCTGCCCGCATCGATGAGACGCTGGGGCACCTGGTCGGTGGACGTCCAGTCGGCGCGGTAGTCCATCAGGCCGATGCGCCAGCGATCGCCGCCCGACGCGCCGGACAGGCTCAGCACGAGGTTGCGTCGGCTCAAGTCCTCGGGCAGCCGCCACGGACCGTCGTTGCCCATCGCCTCGACGGCGCCGAGCAGTTGCACGCCCTCCGCGACACGCGTCGATCCCGCCGCCAGCGCGCGACGGTAGCGTCCTTCGCCCAGCGTCAGGCTGACGAAGGGGGCGTCGAGCTCGCGCAGGTAGTCGATGTCCGCCGACCCCGCGGCGGCGAAGTCGCCGTTGCGGGCGAAGTACGGTCCCTTGCGGTAATCGATGCGCTCGACCAGTTCCGGGATCAGGAAGTTGAGGTCGGCATAGCCCTGCCCGTGGGCGTGGCTCGGCATGTTGACCGGCAGCCCCATCACCGTTGTCGCGAAGTCGGTGCCGTGGTCGAGGTTGAACCCGCGCAGGAAGTACTGGTTCGCCTTTCCGTCGCCGCTGTGCTGCGTGACGATCAGGCCGGGCACGAACTCCAGCACTTCGCCAGGCCGCAGCACCGGCCGACTCTTGAGAAGGCCCGCGCGGATCGTCCCCTGCGAGGCCGCATCGCTGCTGCCGACGCCGTTGTCGTAGTGGCGCCCCTCCACCTCCACGCGTTGCAGCGCGAGGATCTGCGCGGTCGTGGTGTCCGGTTCAGACGCGAGTGCAGAGGCCCACGACGTCATCTGTGCGATGGCCAGCGCGGTCGTCGCCAGGTGAGATGTCTTCATGCGCCCACCCCCAGGAGCTGCAGGTCGAAGAGACGCTCGACCAGCCAGACGATCGCGATCAGCGCCACGATCACGGATCCCGCGCCCAGCACCCATCGCGGATAACCGCGCCAGCGCCGCGCGGCCCACGCCAGCGGCACCAGCACGGCGACGATCGCGAGTTGCCCCGCTTCCACGCCGAGGTTGAACAGCACCAGCGGTGCCGCCAGTTCGGACCGCGCGAGTCCCAGGTCCTTCAGCGCGCTCGCAAAGCCGAAGCCGTGCACCAGCCCGAAAGCGAAGGTGAGCCGCCAGCGCGTCTCCACGAGCACCGGCCGCAGGTTGTTCAGCGCCGCGAGGAGCACGCTCAGCGCGATCAGGCTTTCGACCCAGCGCGACGGCGGGTTGAGCACGTCGAAGACCGCCAGCGCCAGCGTGATCGAATGCGCCACGGTGAAGGCGGTGACCACGCCGAGCACGCGCCACAGCGCCGGCCGCCACGCCGTGTCGGGACGCCACTGCCCCGCCTCGCGCCGCAGCACCGCCGGCAGCAGCAGGACGACGAGGAACAGCACATGGTCCACGCCGATCCAGATGTGATGCACGCCGTCGCGGAAGATGCCCGCCAGGCCCTGCGTCTGGCCGCTGTCCGCTCCGACAGCGCCGGGCTGGCTCGCCGCGGCGTCACTCCCGGCAAGGCCCGCGGCGGTCGCGCGGTCCGGTCCGAGCGGCACGGTCATGCCCGCCGTTCCCGGCGCGACCACGGCGGTCTTCGCCGCCCCGCCCTGGCGCCAGACCAGCACGCCGCGATGCGTCGGGTCGGTCGCCGCGAACAGCCCATAGGACAAGGTGCCGACCGCCGGCGCCCGCCCACAGGTCCACGTCTGCACGAGCACCGCATAGCGGCCGTCGCTGTGCTGCTCCAGCTGCAGCGGCGGGAGCGGCCCGGGTCGGCAGGTGAAGCCCTGGGTGTCGCGGACCTCCAGGCGCACGCTGCGATCCACCAGCGCCTCGATGTCCGCCGCCCGCGATCGCACCTCGCCCCACCGCAGCAGGCCGTCGTCGTCGGCGTCGAGGACCAGATCGCGATCCAGGTCGCGCAGGGCGATGTCGATGCGCAGCGTCGCCGTCGTGTCCGCCACGCGCAGCTGCAGGTAGGCATCGCTGGCCTTGTGGGCCTGCACGATCGACGCGCCCATGACGCCCCCGAGCACGACGAACGCCACGACGACCAGTCGAAGCCACGCGCCCATCCGGGAGCCTGTCATCGCTGCCCCGTTCTTCCGAGCCCCATTGATCCGATTGACCCGAGCACCGTTGATCCGAGCCCAGTTCATCCGAGCGCCGTTCATTCGAGCTCCTTCAGACGCCGGTCTTGCATCGACCGCTCGCGGATGAAGGCTCGAACCGGCTCCGCCGCGTCCGGCCGCTTCGCCGCCCGCGCGGCGCGCAGGAGCAGCACGGCATCCGCCGGCTCGCGCTGTTGAGCCCAGTTCGTCGTGGCCTCCTTCAACGCCAGCGCCGCATCGCCCTGCACGTCCAGCGCGAAGCGCGCCCGCTCCCGCGCGTGGCCGGTGTCGCCGCGCAACGCCGCTGCGTCGAAACGCTGCTGCATCTCGACCGCCGCGCGCGCGGCGCCGGTATCGCCTGACCGCTTCCAGGCGATGGCCAGACGCAGCAGCAGCGCGTCGGGAAGTTGGTCCAATGCCTCCGGCTGTCCGGCGCGCACGATGGCCGTGGCATCCCTCGGACGGCCCGCATCGAGCAGCCAGTCGGCATAGGCCGCGCGGACATAGAGCTCGTCGTCCAGTTGCAACGCCCGCGCATACAGCGGCCCGGCCGTCGCGAGCCCTTGGCGCTCGGCAAGCTCGGCCCGCAGCAGCGCGATCCAGGCATGCGGCGCACCCGGCGCGCGATCGAGCGCCGACAAGCGCTGCGTGGCGGCCGCGTCCCTGCCCTGCAGGCTGTCGAGCTCGGCCAGACAGGCGTGTCCGTGCGACAGCGCCAGCGGCGGCGCCGCCAATCGCTCGCACCCTTGCCTGGCTTCGTCCCAACGGCCGCGCACCTGCAGGATGCCGGCGCGCGTGAGTTCCGCCTGGGCCTGGAGCGCGGCCGGCAGTCCGCCCGCGCCGAGCAGGCGATCGAGTTCCTCCAGCGCCGCATCGAAGTCATGCCGCGCCTGCAGCACCGTCGCCTTGAGCAGGCGCGCCGCGGGCGGCGCGTCGCGATCGTTCCACCAGGGCTGCAACCACGCCTGCGCGGTGCCGAGGTCACGAGGATCACCGTAGCGCCGGCTGCGCTCGATGGCCTCGCGCGCGGCGCGCAGCGCCAGCCCGAGGTCGCGCGGTTGCTGCGCCAGCACCCGCTGCTCGGCGCGCTGGCGCGCGCGCTCTCCCGCCGATCCGGCGCGCAGCGGCAGCCGCTCCACGACCTCGTCGTCCTGACGAGGTGTGAAGGGCTCCGCCCACACCGCCGCGGCGAAGGGGGCCACGCACGCGAGCACGAGGGCTCGCGCGGCCTTCAACTGACGGACACCGGTTCGTCGGTCTCGCTGGCGGGCGGCGTCGTCACGTTGTCGGCCGTCAGCGGCTCCGCGGTCTCGCTGCTCGACTGGGAGGTCGTCAGCGTGAACTGCGTGTAGGCCGCGGAAGACCCGAGCGCGCTGTCGGGCACCGACGTCGGGGTCGCGTCGACCGGCCCGCCGCCGTCACCATCGTCGCCGCCGCCGAAGCAGCCGGCCACCATCGCGGCGGCGGCGATCGCCGTCAGCGCGAGCGCCGGTCGACGCAGGCGCGCCACGCGGGTCCGATCGTGGCGATCGGCAGTCGGGGACGATCTCGAAGAGGATTCGCTCATGATGGTCTCCTCAGTCACTGCGTGCCGCCCAGGGGCGTGTACAGGTAGGGGAAGCCGGGCAGCAGCGGCACCACCGCCTGGTCGACCGCGTCATGCAGCTTGAACGCCGTGGCGCCCAGCGGCACCGCGGCCGGCTTGCACGCCGCGCCGAAGCCCAGCGCGTCGGTGTCGCCGTTGGCCACGCACAGGCCGCCCATCACCGCCACGAGCGAGATGTCGACGATGTCGTCCTTGGGTCGGCGGCCGTTGGGGTAACCCGCGTTGTCGTTGCCCTGCGCGAGCAGGTTGCCGACGATGCCCAGCCGGTTCTGCTGCGCGAAGGGCACGGCCGCGATGGACGTGTTCAACCGGAGCTCCTCCGACGCGACCACGTTCGCGGGCTGGTTCACGCCCTTGATGCCGGTGAGGAAGGTCGTGACCAGGTCGTTGCGCGGCAGGTTGGTCGGCGCGGTGCCCGGCAGGTTGAGCACGGTGGACAGCAGCGCCGGCAGCGTCGGGTGGGTCACGTAGTTGGCGAACTGCGCGTCGTCCTTCGGCCTGGAGGCGTTGAAGCGGTCCTTGTCGGGCAGGCCGATGACGACCTCGTTGACCAGCGGCATGCCCAGGCGCGAGACCTGGACCCAGGCGCCGCCGGCCTTGTCGCTGTTCTGGTGGCCGGGCTTGGGCGCGGGATCGAGGATGCGGGCCTGGCGCATGCTGGCCGAGGTCCAGCCGCCGATCACCGGCTCGGTGCCGGAGACGAGGCAGCTCTTGTGCACCTCCAGCGCGAGCGTGGTGACGTTCTTCCCGTCCAGCGTGTTGGGCGCCGCGTTGATCTGGGCCGGATCGGTGATGACGCCGACCGGCGCGTTGACGAGGTCGAAGATCGTGCCCAGGTTGACCGCGAACGGGTCCTTGCGCTGACCGACGAAGACCTTGGCCGGCTGGCCGCAACCGGGAATCGTGACCGAGTAGATGTGCTTGGCCGCGTAGGCCGCGTAATCGGCGATCGTCTTCTTGCCGATGTTGTCGACCGGCTTGTCGAAGGACGTCCCGCCGCCGCTGGCGTTGACGATGGCCGCGCGCGTGCCGGAGCGGCGGTCGCCGCGCACGACGTCCACGGTGTAGCTCTCGTTGAGGTTGAGCGTGGCGGCCTTCACGTCGGACACGGGGCCGGACTGGATCAGCGGGATCGGCACGCTCTTGTCGCCGATGGTCAGCGCGGTGCCCTTCAAGGAGTTCTTGAACCGGAACTGGAAGGTGATGTCTTCCTTGGCGTCGCCGTTGTTGTCGACGTGGATCTCGTAGAGCGCGTTCGGGTCCAGCGAGAAGTAGTTGGGGCCGCCGTACGGGTCCTGCAGTGGCAGGTAGTTGGCGATGAGCGTGACGTAGTCGGTGCGGCCGGCCTCGTAGCTCATGAACAGGTAGAAGTCGGTCGCATCCGCCTTGGGGACGGTGGTGATGAACGGCGCCTCGCGGTGGCTGGACGCGAAGGCCAGGCCGGCGCACAGCGCGCTCGCGGCGAACAGCCCGACGCGCAGGGGCGTCGATGGGAACTGGGTCATGGAAAGCTCCTCGTTGTTGAGGGAACGATGTGGTGGAGGCGGGCGCGGATCAGCGCCACCCGGGTCCCTTTACGCGGCGGAGTGCGCGTTGGATGCGCCGTCCCCGTCCGTGTCGCGGGTTTGATGTCCACCGCTCCTCCCGGAGGGCAAGGACGCGCCCTGTCAGCCCGTCATCGCGTCAGCGATGGGCGGGACAGGCCCTGCAGGTTTCCGATGAATCCAGAAGTCGACGGGCTGCGTACGCGTCGCGCACGAGGCGCGCGGCGCATGCCCGGTCGTTGCCTGGGCCTGCATTCATCACCGGGGCCGAGGCCTCGGACTTTTTCGGCGGGGAGCTACCGCTTCCGCCCCGTCGCCTTCGACATCCCCTTGATCCCGCCCAGGATCAGATCGATGCCCGCAAGGAAGTCGCCGCGGTCGTCATGGTCCCGCAACTGCGCCGCCACCGATCGCGTGAACGGGTAGTCGCGCTCGTCGAGCGCGGACCACGCGTCCGCCACCTCGCCGAGGAAGTCTTCCCGATCCAGCTCGCGCGTCTGCGCCGAGAGCCGGTTCGCCGCGTTCTGTCCGCCGACGCCGAGGATGTAGTGCAGCAGCGCCGATGTCGCCGACCACTGCCCCGCAGGCGGCGCACCGAGCGCCCTCACCTGCTGTCCGATGCATTCGAGCAGACGCACCGTCGGCAGCGCGCCGGCTGAGTGGAACAGCGCCGAACCGATCCACGGGTGCTCGTCCATCGCGTCGAACATGCCGAGCGCCAGCGCGCGGATCGTGTCCTCCGGCGTCTGCGCTTCCGCATGGACGGCCATCACGCCGGCGATCACGGCGTCGCAGGCGGCGACGATCAGATCGCCCTTGTTCGCGATGTGCCAGTAGATCGCGCCGGGTCCGGTCGCAAGCCGCTCCGACAGCGCGCGGAAGGTCAGCCCGCCCTCCCCGGCGCTGTCGAGCAGTTCGATCGACGCGTCGATGATGCGATCGCGCGAGAGGGAATCCTCGCGCCGTTGAGGCGCACGTGTCTTCTTGACCATGCCGCATCTTGACACAACTGGAACGTCGCTCCATCATCATGGAACGTCATTCCACACATCGGCCTGTTCCCTCCTTGTCGGGCGATGTCACTCCAGCCTGAAGGATTCCAGATGACACGCACGATCGCGATCGTCGGCGCCGGCCTCGGCGGCCTGATGCTCGCCCGGGTACTCCACGTCCACGGCATCCCCTCGACCGTCTACGAGGCGGAAGCCTCCGCCACCGCGCGCACGCAAGGCGGCATGCTCGACATCCACGATGACAGCGGCCAGATCGCCTTGAAGGCCGCGCGGCTGCATGACGGGTTCATCCGCCTCATCCATCCGGGCGGGCAGGCGTCGCGGGTGCTCGACAGCACCGGCGCGGTGCTGCTCGACCAGCCCGACCACGGCAACGGCGGGCGGCCCGAAGTGCGCCGCGGTGAACTCCGTCGCCTGTTGCTGGACTCGCTGCCGGCAGGCACGGTGCAATGGGGTCGCAAGCTGGCATCGGTCACCGCGCTCGGCGGCGGCCGGCATGCAGTGAGCTTCGCCGACGGATCTACGACGATGACGGATCTGCTCGTCGGCGCCGACGGGGCCTGGTCGAAAGTCCGCCCCCTGCTCTCCGACGCGAAGCCCGCGTACATCGGCACGACCTTCGTCGAGACCCATCTGTCCGATGCGGATGTCCGCCATCCCGCGAGCGCGCAGGCGGTCGGCGGCGGTACCTTCTTCGCGATGGCGCCGGGCAAGGGCCTCTTCGCGCACCGCGAGCCGGACGGCGTGCTGCACACGTATGTGGCGCTGCGCAAGCCGATGGCCTGGGTCTCCGAGATCGAAGCCGCCGGGCCCGCCGCCGCACGGCATCGCGTGGCCGTGGAATTCGAGGGCTGGGATCCGGCGCTCACCGCGCTCATCACCGATGGCGAAACCGATCCGGTGCTGCGGCCGATCCATGCGCTGCCCTCAGATCATCGATGGGCGCGCCTTCCCGGCGTGACGCTGCTCGGCGACGCGGCGCATCTGATGGCCCCGGCGGGCGATGGCGCGAATCTCGCGATGCTCGACGGCGCCGAGCTCGGTGCATCGATCGCCGGGCATTCCGATGATCTCGAAGCGGCGCTCGCGGCCTATGAGGAGAAGCTCTTCCCCCGCAGCGCCGCGGCGGCGGCGGGGGCGGTCGAGGTGCTCGACGCCTGCCTCGGCGACGAGGCGCCGCACAGCCTGGTGCGCTTCTTCGACCAGGCTCAGCTGGCCGCCCGGCGGTGAAGCGTCAACGGGTGGAGTCGGTGTTCACCGGGACGGCCCGCTCAAGCATGGCGTGCAGCAGCACATTGCAGCCCGCCGTGATGTGCTCGGGCTTGGCATCCTCGATCTCGTTGTGGCTGATGCCGTCCTTGCAGGGGATGAAGATCATGCCCGTCGGCGCGAGTCTCGACATGTAGACGGCGTCATGCCCCGCTCCGGAGACCGTGGGCATGCTGGAATAACCGAGCTGTTCAGCGGCACGCGCCACGGCATCGATGCAATCCTGGTGGAAGCCGATGGCCGAGTAGCTCGACACCATCTCGATCTTCACCTCCACGCCGTGCTCCGACGCCACCTGCGCGGCGAAGGACTTCACCTCCTCGACCATCTGGTCGACCAGCGCGTCCGTCGCATTGCGCAGGTCGATGCTGAACTTCACCCTGCCCGGGATCACATTGCGACTGTTCGGAAAGACCTGCACCATGCCGACGGTGCCGCGGCCGTGCGGCGGATGGCGGTGCGCGGCGGTCACCACGTCCTGCATGATGCGCGTGGCGGCCAGGAGCGCGTCCTTGCGCAGCGCCATCGGCGTGGGGCCGGCGTGCGCCTCCATGCCGGTGACGGTGCAGTCGAACCAGCGGATGCCCAGCACGCCCTGCACCACGCCGATGGTCTTGTCGTTGTCCTCCAGCACCGGCCCCTGCTCGATGTGGGTCTCGAAATAGGCGCCCATCGGATGGTCGCCGGGTTCCTGCTCGCCGATGTAGCCGATGCGCTCGAGCTCGCCGCGCACGGTCTTGCCTTCGATGTCGGTGGCGGCGTACGCATGGTCGAGCGTGAACGCCTTGGCGAACACGCCCGAGCCCATCATGACCGGCACGAAGCGGGAGCCTTCCTCGTTCGTCCAGAAGGCGACCTCGATCGGCGCCTCGGTCTCGATGCCGTGGTCATTGAGCGTCCGCACCACCTCCAGCCCGGCCAGCACCCCGTAGTTGCCGTCGAACTTCCCGCCCGTGGGCTGCGTGTCGATGTGACTGCCGGTCATGATGGGCGCCAGCGCGTTGTTGCGGCCCGGGCGGCGCATGAAGGCGTTGCCGATCTTGTCGATGGTGACCGTCATGCCGGCCTCTCGCGCCCAGCGGAGGACCAGGTCGCGGCCGTCCCGGTCGAGGTCGGTCAGCGTCAGGCGGCACACGCCGCCCTTGGGCGTGGCGCCGATCTTCGCGAGCGCCATCAGCGACTCCCAGAGGCGCTCGCCGTTGACGCGAAGCGCGTCCAGTTGGGTGGGTGTCTTCATGTCCATCGCAAACCCCCTTCTCATCGCACCACGGCAGTCGGCGCGAGATCTTGCGCGCGCGCCTGCACGGCCTTGAAGTTGGGACCGAAGGGAGGGCGCTTGAGGTAGCGGCCCTTCCCCTGCTCGGCCCGCAGATCGCCGTTCGCGTAGACGAGCCGGCCCTGGGAGATCGTGTGACTCGGCACGCCGCGCACCGTGCGGCCCTCGAAGATGTTGAAGTCGTTGCGGCTGTGGTGGGTCTTGGCGGAAAGCGTCTTCGTGCCCTGCGGGTCCCAGAGCACCAGGTCGGCATCGGCGCCTTCCGCGATCACGCCCTTTTGCGGATAGAGGTTGAACAGCCTGGCGCAGTTGGTCGAGGTGATCGCGACGAATTCGCTCGGCGTGAGCCGGCCGGTGTTGACGCCCGCATCCCAGATCACGGCCATGCGTTCCTCGATGCCGCCGCAACCGTTGGGGATCCTGGCGAAGTTGTCCTTGCCCGCGGCCTTCTGCCCGGCGCAGAAGGTGCAGTGGTCCGTCGCCGTGGTGTGGAGCTGGCCGCTCTGCAGGCCGCGCCAGAGGAACTCCTGATGGATCTTGGGTCGGAACGGCGGACTCATCACATAGGCCGCGGCGGTGGCGAAGTCGGGGTGCCGGTAGACGCTGTCGTCGATCAGCAGATGGCCCGCCAACACCTCGCCGTAGACGCGCTGCCCGCGCGCACGAGCGCGGGCGATGGCCTCGGCGGCCTCGATGCAGGAGACATGGACGATGTAGATCGGCACCCCGAGCACATCGGCGATCGCGATGGCGCGGTTGGCGGCTTCGCCCTCGACCATCGGCGGGCGCGAGAGCGGGTGCCCCTCGGGCCCGGTGATGCCCATCTTGGCCACCTCCTGCTGGAGCAGGTAGACGAGTTCGCCGTTCTCGGCGTGCACGGTGGGCATGGCGCCGAGCTCCAGCGCGCGGCGAAAGCTGTTCACCAGCGTCTCGTCGTCGCACATGATGGCGTTCTTGTAGGCCATGAAGTGCTTGAAGCTGTTGATGCCCTCCTCGGCCACGAGCCGGCCCATGTCGGCATGCACGCTCTCGCTCCACCAGGTGACGGCCACGTGGAAGCCATAGTCGGCGGCGGACTTCCCGGCCCATTCGCGCCATTGCCGGTAGGCCTCCATCAGGGGCTGCTGCGGATTGGGGATGACGAAGTCGATGATGCTGGTGGTGCCGCCGGCCAGGCCCGCGGCGGTGCCACTGAAGAAGTCGTCCTGCGTCACCGTGCCCATGAAGGGCAGCTGCATGTGGGTGTGCGGATCGATGCCGCCGGGCAGCAGGTACTGGCCGGCACCGTCGAGCCGCTCGCAGCCGGACGGCGCCTCGCGTGCGGCGGCGGCGCCCACGGCCGCGATGCGGCCCTCCACGCAGAGCACGTCGGCCCGGGTTTCGCAGTCGGCGTTGACCACGGTCGCGCCGTGGATGAGCAAGGCGTTGTTCATCTCGACATCTCCTCAGGCATTGGCCGGTACCGGCGTTGCGCGCGCGCCCATGGCCACGCGATAGACCACCGCCGCGATCGCCATGCCGACGAACCAGGCGTAGGTGTAGATCAGCTTGAAGGGCTCCGCCACATCGCCGAACCGCGCCGGCAGCGCCGCGTTCAGGAAGCCCGGGAGATTGGGCAGGACACCGAGCACGAAGGCCAGCAGCGCGGCCCGGTTCCAGCCCGAGCCGTAGCTGTAGCGCCCGCCCTCGCGGTAAAGGTCGTCGACCTGCAGCTCGGTGCGCCGGATCAGGTAGTAGTCGACGATCAGGATGCCGGCCACGGGACCGAGCAGCGCCGAGTAGCCGATCAGCCAGGTGAAGATGTAGCCCTGCGTCGACTCGAGGATCTTCCAGGGCATCATGGCCAGCGCCAGGCCGGCGGTGATGAAGCCGCCGGTGCGGTACGAGATTCGCCGGGGCGCCAGCGCCGAGAAGTCGAAGGCCGGGCCGACGAGGTTGGCCGCGAGGTTCACGCTCACGGTGTCGATCAGCAGCACGATCAGCGCGATCAGCACGGCCGCGCCCGTCATGCGGCTGGCCAGGTCCACCGGGTCCCAGATCGCCTTGCCGAAGATGACCACCGTGGCCGAGGTCACGATCACCGCCAGCGCGGCGAGCAGGCCCATCGGCGCCGGCAGGCCGATGGCCTGGCCGACGAACTGGTCGCGCTGCGATCTGGCGAAGCGCGTGAAGTCGGGGATGTTCAGCGCCAGCGTGGCCCAGAAACCGACCATGGCCGTGAGCGAGGGCCAGAACACGGCCCAGAACTGCCCGGCCTTCCTGCCGCCGTCGACGAACTGCGAGGGCTGGTCGAGGATCGGTCCGAAGCCCCCCGCACGCTGCCACGCCCAGCCCAGCAGCACGAAGCAGATCGCGATCTTGATCGGCGCCGTGTAGGTCTCCAGCTTGCGGATTGATTCGATGCCGTGGACGATGAAGTAGAACTGCAACCCCCAGAACGCCAGGAAGCACACGAGCTGTCCGGCCGTGATGCCCAGGCCCGGCAACGGATCGGCGTCGAGCGGGCGGCCCAGGATCGTGCCGATGAGCGTGTAGATCATCATGCCGCCGAACCAGGTCTGGATCCCGTACCAGCCGCAGGCCACCAGGGCCCGCAGCAGCGCCGGCAGCCGCGCGCCGCGCGTGCCGAAGGACGCCCGGGCCAGCACCGCGTAGGGGATGCCGTGCTTGGCACCCGCGTGGCCGATCAGCAGCATCGGGATCAGCACGATGAAGTTGCCGAGAAACACGGTCAGCACGGCCTGCCGCCAGGACATGCCGGCCTCGATCAGTCCCGCCGCCAGCGTGTAGGCGGGAATGCACATCACCATGCCCACCCACAGCGCGGCGAAGTGGTACCAGCGCCAGGTGCGCTGCTCCGGCCGGGTGGGCGCCAGGTCGGCGTTGGAGAGCTGATCGTTGCCCGGCGTGTTCATGCGGCCCCCTGCACGGTCTCGGGCGCGCTCGCGCACTGGCTGCCCGGGTTGTTCGGGTGCGTCGTCCAGTTGGCGTAGGTACCGGTGACCGGCTGGCCGGTACGACGATCGATCTCGCCGGGCTTGAGCGCGCGCATAGTGATCGTGTCGGGCACCGGGCAGATGGAGACGCACAGGTTGCAGCCCACGCACTCCTCGTCCTTGACCTCGAAGTGGCGCCTGCCGTCCTTCGTCGCGCTGATCGCCTGGTGCGAGGTGTCTTCGCAGACCACGTGGCAGCGACCGCACTGGATGCAGCTGTCCTGGTTGATGACGGCCTTCTCCACGTGGTTGAGGTTCAGGGCGTTCCAGTCCTTCACCGTCGGCGTGGCGCGGCCCCGCAGTTCCTCCACGGATCGCATGCCGCGCGAATCGAGGTAGTTGGACAGCCCGTCGCACAGGTCCTGCACGATCTTGAAGCCGTAGACCATGGCCGCGGTGCAGACCTGCACATTGCCGGCGCCGAGGGCGATGAACTCCGCCGCGTCCCGCCAGGTGGTGATGCCGCCGATGCCGGAGATGGGCAGGCCGGCGGTCAGCGGATCGCGGGCGATCTCGGCCACCATGTTCAGCGCGATGGGCTTGACCGCCGGGCCGCAGTAGCCGCCGTGCGAACCCCAGCCGTCGGTGCTGGGCAGCATGGCGAGGCGATCCAGGTCCACGCCCATGATGGAGTTGATCGTGTTGATCAGGCTGACGGCATCCGCGCCGCCCGCCTTGGCCGCACGCGCCGGGTGGCGCACGTCGGTGATGTTGGGCGTGAGCTTCACGATGGTGGGCAGCCGGGAGTAGTGCTTGCACCACTCGGCAATGCGCTGGATGTACTCGGGCACCTGGCCGACGGCCGCGCCCATGCCGCGCTCGCTCATGCCGTGCGGGCAGCCGAAGTTGAGCTCGATCCCGTCGGCGCCCACGTCTTCCACCATGGGCAGGATGCGCTTCCAGGCCATCTCGTCCACGGGCACCATCAGCGAGACGACCATGGCACGGTCCGGCCAGGCGCGCTTGACGCGGGCGATCTCCTCGAGGTTGGTGCGCAGCGGCCGGTCGGTGATCAGCTCGATGTTGTTCAGGCCGATGACACGGCGGTCCTGCGACATCAGCGTGGCGTAGCGCGGGCCGCTCACGTTGACCACGGGCGGATCCTCGCCCAGCGTCTTCCACACCACGCCGCCCCAGCCGGCTTCGAACGCGCGGGTGACGTTGATCTCCTTGTCGGTCGGCGGCGCGGACGCCAGCCAGAACGGGTTGGGGCTCTTGATGCCCGCGAAAGTGGTGGTGAGATCAGCCACGGTGGACCTCCTGGGGGCGTGCCGGGGAACTGCCGGCCGCGTCGCGCAGCGCGGCGTCGATGGACACGGCCGCGCGCTTGCCGTGCTCGACGGCTTCCACCGTCAGATCGCGGCCGCCGTGGCGGCAATCGCCGCCGGCCCAGACCCGCGGGTGGCTGGTGCGCCCGTCGTCGTCCGTGCCGATGCGTCCGCCGACGAGCGTGATCGCGGCGCCGACGGGCTCCGCGACGAAGGTCTGGCCGATGGCCTTGAGCACCATGTCGGCGGCGAGCGTGAAGGCCTCGCCGGTCTCCACGAGCTGGCCGCCCTGCTCCGCCGTGGCGGCAAAGCGCACGCCGATGACCCGCCCGCTGTCGCCCAGCACCGCCGTGGGCTTCGCCCAATGACGCACCGTGACACCGTTGGTCTGCGCCCAACGCACCTCGACGTCGGAGGCGGAGAGCGACTCCGGCCCGCGCCGGTAGACCATCGTCACTTCTTCGGCGCCCAGCAGGCGGGCCTGCACCGCCGCGTCCACCGCCGTCATGCCGCCCCCGATGACGACGACGCGCCGGCCGACCGGCACCTGCGCGGGATCGCTCTGGCGCAGCTCGGCGATGAAGTCCACCGCGGCGCGCAGGCCGTCCAGCGGCGGCTCCTCGATGCCCAGCGCGTTCACCCCCGCCAGGCCCATGCCGAGGAAGACCGCGTCGAAGCCCGCGAGCAGCTCGTCGAGCGTGAAGTCACGGCCGAGCTGCTGTCCGCAGCGCGGCTCGATGCCACCGATGGACAGCAGCCAGTCGATCTCCTGTTGCGCGAAGTCGCCCGCCGTCTTGTACGTGGCCAGGCCGTACTCGTTGAGTCCGCCCAGCTTGGGCTGGGCGTCGAAGAGCACCACCGCGTGGCCGCGTCGCGCCAGGCCGTGCGCGCAGGCCAGGCCTGCCGGGCCCGCGCCGACGACGGCCACGCGCCGGCCGGTCACGGCGGCACGTGTGAACAGCGGCGCGCCGGGCGCCGAGAAGTGAGCATCCGTCGCGTAGCGCTGCAGGCGGCCGATCTCCACCGGCTTGTCCTCGTTCCTGTCTCGCACGCAGGCCTGCTCGCACAGGACCTCGGTCGGACAGACCCGCGCGCACAGGCCGCCCAGCGGGTTGGCCTCCAGTATGGCGCGCGCCGCGCCGCGGAGGTTGTCCTGCGCGATGCGCTGGATGAAGGTCGGGATGTCGATGCCGGTGGGACAGGCCGCGATGCAGGGCGCATCGAAGCAGTAGTAGCAGCGCTCGGCCTCGATCAGCGCCTGCACGCGGGTCAGCGCGGGGTGGGCGTCGCCGAAGTTGCGGGCGTAGGCGGCGGCATCGAGCCGTCCGGCGCGGATCCCGCCCGGAGGGCTGTCGTCCGATGTGTGTGGCGATGGCTCGTTCGTCATCTCGACCTCATCCGTTGGCGGTCAGTACGGCGGCGATATTTACTGAGAAGTAAAAAATTGACCATCGCGTAAAAACCCGATGAAGACGTCCTGGGGCGTTGCCGCCCACAATCGGTGCATGGAGAAACAGTTGCAGACACCGCCGCGCAAGGTCAGTGCGGCCCGCATCCGGAAGCAGTCGCAGATCCTGGCCGAGGCCGAGCAGCAGTTCGCGCGCTTCGGGTTCGAGGGCGTCTCGCTCGACAGCATTGCCGCGGCGCTGTCGATCAGCCGGCAGAACATGCTGTACTACTACGCGAGCAAGGAGGAGCTGTACGGTGCCGTGCTCGACAGCGTGCTGGCGTCCTGGCTCGAGAGCATGGACACCTTGGCCAGGGAGCACGAGCCCGAGTCGGCGATCAGCGCCTACATTCGCGCCAAGCTGCGTTTCTCACGCGAGCGTCCGGGCGGCTCGGCGGTCTTCACGCGCGAAGTCATGGCCGGTGCGCCGCGCTACGCCGACAAGCTCGCCAAGAGCGTCGTGCCGCATCTGCGCGCGAATGTGCGCACCTTCGAGCGCTGGGCCAAGCAGGGCCTGGTGGCGCGCGTGGACTTCACGCACCTGATGTTCCTGATCTGGTCCTCGACCCAGGCCTATGCCGACCTGGGCCCCCAGTTCGCCGTGGTGATGGGCAAGCGGCAGTTGTCGGAGGGCGACTTCGATGCCGCCCATGCCTTGATCACGAGTGTGGTGATGAAGAGCCTGCGCGGCTGATTCAGCGCATGCTGTCCGCCACGGCGTTCCGCCACGTCGTCGGCGACTTCCCCGTGACACGTTTGAATGCGTTGCTGAAGGCGCTCTCGGACGCATAACCGAGCGAGCGCGCCAGCACCGCCACCGGCGTGTCCTCCTCCCTCAACGCGCGCTCCGCGAGTCGCATGCGCCAGTCGGCGAGGTAGCTCAGCGGAGCGACGCCCGCGATGTCCTTGAAGCGCACGGCGAAGGTCGTCCGCGACATCGCGCAGGCGCTCGCCAGTTCTTCGAGATGCCAGCTTCGCGCGGGGTCGCCATGCATCAGGCGCAAGGCCGGCGCGAGGCGCGGATCCGCCAGCGCGCGCAGCCACCCGGCGGGCATCGGGCCCGACGCCTCCAGATGCGCGCGCACGATCTGGATGAACAGCAGCTGCGAGAGTTGCTCCGTCACCAGCTGCGCGCCGGGCAGCGGATGGGCCCGCTCCTCGACGAGCTGCTCCAGCACCCATCGGAACACCGTGGCCCGAGGCGAGGCCGCCCGGATGTGGATCCACGGCGGCAGGACGCCCTCGAGCAGGCGTCCGCTCGCCGGGTCGAGCAAGACATGACCCCCGAGGTGCGCGAAGTCCTCGCCGTTGCCCAAGGTGGCCGTCGAGCGGCCGGCGCCGGAGAAGAGTCCCATCGCATCGACGGGCTCGATGTCCAGGGCGCTCGCCAGCACCGACGCCCGCTTCGCTGCCAGCAGCCCCACGTCGCCGGTCTCGAAGAGGACCGCGTTGGGCTCGCCCTCGATGCGCACCCAGCAGCGGCCCTTCACGACGGCGAAGAACTTGATCTTGTCGGGCGCGGGGAAGCGGATCGCCCACTGCCCGCCGGCCCGGAAGCCTCCGGTGACCAGCGACTCGGCGCGCGTGAACTTGAGGATGTCGGAAAACGGATCAGCCTGCATTTCCGAACTATCACGCAAGTGATGCGTACGCTCAAGCATTCACAGTTCGGACGCCGCCTCCTATCGTGCCGGTCTTCGGCCTCGGGGCAGCGGACTGCACCGCTCGACGAGGCCACCCCCGTGGAAGACTTGAAGAGCATGAACGACATGAGCAACTCGAACGACCTCGACGGCCGCCCGGACCATCGGAACGATCCGAAGGACCCACGCGGCGACCTCGTCCTGGTCACCGGCGGCACCGGCTTCATCGCCCAGCACTGCATCCTCGCGCTGCTCGCCGGCGGCTACCGCGTGCGCACCACCCTGCGCACCGCGAAGCGCGAAGCCGAGGTCCGCGCCCATCTGCGCGTCGGTGGTGCCGATCCCGGCGATCGCCTGTCCTTCGTCGTCGCCGACCTGTCGGACGACGCCGGCTGGAGCGAGGCCGTGGCGGGATGCCGCTACGTGCTGCACGGCGCCTCACCGACGCCCTCGGGCACGTATGCGAGCGAAGAGGACTGGATCCGCCCCGCGGTGGACGGCAACCTGCGCGTGCTGCGCGCGGCGCGGGAGGCCGGCGTCCAGCGCGTCGTGCTGACCTCCGCCTTCGGCGCGATCTGCGCCGGCCACGGGCCGATGTCCCGTCCCTTCGACGAGACGGACTGGAGCGACCTCTCCGGCCAGGTCTGGCCGTATCAGAAGTCCAAGACGCTGGCTGAACGCGCCGCCTGGGACTTCATCGCGAAGGAAGGTCGCGGGCTCGAGCTCTCGGCGATCAACCCGGTCGCGGTGCTGGGCCCGGCGTTGGGTCCCGACACCTCCCATTCCATCGGCCTCATCCAGCGGATGATGAACGGCCAGCCCGGCTGTCCGAAGATCAACACCGGCGTCGTCGACGTCCGCGACGTCGCCGACCTGCATCTGCGCGCGATGGTCGACCCGGCCGCGAACGGCGAGCGCTTCCTCGCCACCGCCGGCGACAGCCTGTGGATGGTCGACATCGCGAAGCTGCTCAAGCGGCGGCTCGGCGCCGACGCGCACCGCGTGAAGACGCGGGTGCTGCCGAGCTGGCTGGTGAAGCTGATCGGGCGCGGCACGCCCGCGGGGCGCAGCGTCGCCTGGCTGCTCGACCGGAACATGAACGCCTCGGGCAACAAGGCGCGACGCGTGCTCGGCTGGCGGCCGCGGTCCAACGAGGAGGCGATCGTGGCGACCGCCGAGAGCCTCATCCGATTGGGCATGTTGCGCGACGCGAAGTAGCGCGCGCAACAGCCCGCGCAACGCTCACTCGACGGTGATGCTCCGCTCCTTGATGAGCGTGGCCATGCGCTTGAGTTCGGCGTTGACGAACTTCTCCGACTCGGCCACGCCGCCGTGGAAGGCGTCGCCGCCGAGCTCGGCGATCCGCGCCTTCACCTCCGGCGAGGCCAGCGCCTGCTGCACGGCCTTGGACAGCCGGTCGACGACCGGCGCGGGTGTGCCGACCGGGGCGAACAGCCCGTTCCATTCGTACATCTCGAAGCCGGGCAGTCCTGCCTCGGCGCCGGTCGGCACGTCCGGCAATGCCGCGGAGCGCTTCTTCCCGCTGACCGCCAGCGGGCGCAGCTTGCCCTGCTTCACGTACTGCAGCGTCGAGGCCACGTTGCCGAAGAACACGGGGACCTGGCCGCCGATCACGTCGGTCAGCGCGGGGCCGCCGCCCTTGTACGGCACATGCATCATCTCGACCTTCGCCGACTGCTCGAACAGCACGCCGGCGATGTGCTGCGCCGAGCCGTTGCCCGATGAGGCGAAGGCCACCGCATCCGTCTTCGCCTTGGCCGCCGCCACAAGTTCTGCGGCGTTCTTCGCCGGGAACTGCGCGTTCACCAGCACGACGTTGGGGAACAGCGCCGTCACCGCGACCGTCTTGAAGGCCTTGCCCTGCTTGTAGGGCGAGTTGGGGAACAGCGTCGGCGTGACGGCATACGAGGACGCGTCGAACAGCAGCGTGTAGCCGTCGGCCGGCGCGCGCGCCACGGCGCCGGCGGCGATCTGGCCGCTGCCGCCCGGGCGGTTCTCGATGATGATGGTCTGCCCGAGCGCCTCGCCGACCTTGGGCGCGATCAGGCGCGCGATCAGGTCCGCGCCGCCGCCGGGCGGGTAGCTCACCATGAAGGTCACCGGTTTGGTCGGCCAGGCTTGCGCCGAGGCGCCGCCGGAGAAACTGGTCAGGGCGGCCAGGGCCAGCGCCGTCAGCACGGCATGGCGTCGTTGGATCATCGTGGGTCTCCAGGGGAAAAAGGAACCCGCGCTTCTCGGCGCAGGGGATCAGCGCGTCTCGGCGCTGTAGTGGAAGGCGGTGGCGTCGCCCCAGGTGGTGCGCAGTTCGATGCACTGGCCGCCGAGGTCGAAGGCCTTGCGGTCGACGCGGATCCCGGGCGCGCCCTCGGGCAGGTCCAGCAGGGCCGCGGTCGCGGCGTCCAGATGGCCGAAGGTCAGTTCGTCGGCGGCCCGCGCGACCGTCACGCCGCACAGGCGGGCCAGCATCGGATAGAGCAGGTCCTCCCACTCGCGGAGCGGGAGCTCGCGCAACGCGGCGAAGCGGGCGAGCGGCAGCAGGAGGTCCTCGGCGAGCACCGGCTTCGCGTCGAGCAGCCGCACCCGCTTCACGCGCAGCGCGGCGTCGCCGGTCTCCTGTCCGAGCGCCTGGGCCTCGGCCGCGCGCAGGCGCACGGTCTGGCAGCGCCGGACCTGCGCCGTGGGCGGACCGTCCGCCGGACCGCGGAACCGGAAGAAGCGCAGCAGCGACGGCCCGTTCAAGCCCTGCGTGACGAAGGTGCCCTTGCCGTGCACGCGCTGGATGATGCCCTCGGCCGCCAGCATGGCGACGGCCTGCCGGACCGTGCCGAGCGCCACGCCGAAGCGCTGCGCGAGCTCGGTCTCCGAAGGGATGGCCGCGCCCGCGGACCACTCGCCGCCGATGATGCGCTGGCGGAGGTCCTGCGCGAGCTGCGCATAGCGGCTGACGCCGGCGGTGGAGGCGAGCCCCCTGTCGGAGGCGCCCGACGGACCTGATGTGCTCGGTGTTCGCAAAGCTGCTTTCATGCAGTCCTCTATAGGACTAGAATTCGCTCATGATGCCGACGCCCCACCCCGCCGTCAACCCCACCGGCCCGAGCGAGGCCGCCGCCACGCCCGGCTCGGGCGCGGTCACCGGCCAGCCCCTCTCGGGCGTGGTCGACACGCACTTCCACGCGTTTGCGCTGACGACCGCGGGCGCGCCGGGATCGCGCTATGTGCCGGACTACGCGGCGCCGATCGAGGCCTGGGACGCGGCGGTCGCGCCGAACGGCATCACGCACGGCGTGCTGGTGCAGCCGAGCTTCCTCGGCACGGACAACAGCCACCTGCTCCAGCTGCTGGCCGAGCGGCCCGCGCAGCTCCGCGGCGTGGCCGTCGTCTCGCCGGATTTCGCGGTCCACGAGCTCCGCCGCATGGACGCGCTGGGCGTCTGCGGCGTCCGGCTCAACCTGGTCGGCACCGATCACCGGATCGGCGAGGACCTGCATCCGCTGTTCGATCAGTTGGAGGCGCTGTCCTGGCATCTGCAGATCCACACGGACCACGGGCGTCTCGCGGAAGTGCTGCGCCAGCTCCCCGGGTCCTTGACGGTCGTCGTCGACCACTTCGGCAAGCCGGCGTCGCCGACCGAGTTCAGCGGCCTGGTCGCCGGACAACACGACCGGCTCTATGTGAAGCTGAGCGCGCCCTACCGCCTCGCGGCCGGGTGCGAGGCCCAGGACCTGGCGGCCCGCTGGCTGGACCGCGTGGGTCCGATGCGGCTGGTGTGGGGCAGCGACTGGCCGTGCACGGCCCATGAGCAGGCGCAGGCGACGTCCGCATCGCCACGGTGGCTCGCCGACTGGCTGGCCTCGGACACGATGAGCGAGGTCGTGCTCACCGACAACGCGCTGAGCCTGTACGGGTTCTGAGCGCCGCTTCGCGGCGGCCCTCCAGCGGCTTCCCAATCGCGCTCTCGCTTCGAGGAGCGCGCTATGAAAGCAGCGTCGAGGCCCGGTCAGCCTGGTGCGTGGCAGACCGCCTCGATGTTGTGCCCCTCCGGATCGATCACGAAGGCCGCGTAGTAGTTCGCGTGGTACTTCGGACGCAGTCCGGGCGGGCCGTTGTCCTTGCCGCCGGCCGCCAACGCGGCGCGATGGAACGCGTCGACCTGGTCGCGGGTCTGGGCCACGAAGGCGATGTGGAGCGGCGCCGTCCGTTCCTCGGTCTGGAACAGACACAGCGATGCGTTGTTGCTGCCGCAGATCTCGATGCCGTAGGTCGGAACGCTCTCCCCGCCGATCGTCACGCCGAGCGGCGCGAGCGCCTGCAGATAGAACGCCTTGCTCTCGGCATAGTCGCGGACGCCGAATTTGACGTGGTCGAACATGAGCTCTCCTGAAAAGGGGGTGTCCATCATCGCGCCATCTGTCGGCGGCCTATCGACGACTCATCGGCGGCTCATCGGCGGCTCACCGGCGCCTTTTCCGCGGCGCTTTCGCCAAGCCCGTCGGCCGGCCATCGATAGCGCCGAATGAGCCATCCGGGCCATTCCCTGGGCCATCGAGTCGCGGTTACCCTCACTGCGAGATGTCATCAATTCGCAATATTTCTTCTGTAGGACTTGCCGGCGCCGATCCCGGCGTGCTGTCCTGGTGGCGCGCCCTTCGCGCGATCGCCGTGCTCAACGTCTGCCTGTGGCTGGCGGTGCTGCAATTCGCGCCGATCGACGGCTTCCAGGCTCACTTGCACCTGGCCTTGTCCGGCGTCTACGTGCTGGTCTGCGCCTACCGCTCGCTGTTTCCGCGGGTGGACCTCGAGCGACTGGTCGTCGTGGACACCCACCTCTCCAGCATCTTCCTGGGCCGCACCGCGGCCACGATCGCGGAGATCTGCTTCGCGTTCCAACTGGGTCTGCTGGTCCACCAACTGGCCGGGCACGCCGGCATGCCGGCGGTCCAGAAGGCGGCGTGGGCGATCCCGCTGTTCATGGTGATCGCGCAAGGCTTCTGCTGGCACAGCGTGCTGACGCTGAATCACATCACGCAAGCGGTCGAGTCCTCGCTCTGGGCGGCGGGCTTCAGCTGGATGGCGATCCTGCTCGGCGTCATCGCGCTGAACAGCAGCGGCTGGGTCCACGCGGTGGCGCTCTTCGGCATCGTGGGCGCGATGGGCTTCGTCGCGTATGTGCTCAGCGTGGACGTGCCGATGTACTGCCGCCGCTACCGCGAGGGCCGCGCGCGCGGCCTCGTCTACATGCGCCTGGACGAAGGCGCGCGCGACGCCTGGCACCGCCGCGTCCCGAGCGGCAGCTGGGTCGCGTGGAAGGCCGATGCGCTGTGGCTCACGCCGTACTTCAGCTTCGGGGTGTGGGCGAGCATTGCGATGGTGTGCGTGCCGGGGGTTTGAGGTCCATCGGCACGAACAAGGTTCATCGCGAGGGCTCTTGACCTCCCGCGCTTCCCTCGGACCTTCGCCATCATTTCGGACATCTCCCGGCCCTCGTCATCGGCGCGCGCCAGCGCCCGCCCAGCGCGTCGTGCGTCGAATAGACTCCGCAGCATTGCCATCTTTCGACACCACACGCCGATGACTGGGGTTCATGGGGACCGGATTTTCAACTTCACTGCCGACGACGTGCGGCTCTCGGAGATCCGGCTGCGCGGCTCGACCTGTCCCGGCAATGTCGGGGGTGTGAAATGACCCGTAAGCAGCCCGCTCCTGAGGTGGCGGACAGCCATCCCCTTCTTCGGGCCGCGGCGTTCATCGTTGCCCTGATCGGTGCTGGTGTCGCCATCTTCCTGGGCCCGTTCGCATTCACCCGCTTCTTTGGCATCACGGCGATGCTCGTCGCGGTCGTGTTCGCCCTCGGGGGCGGGATTCCAATCAGCTTGGGCGAATCGGTGGTCGGCGTAGTCAGGGGATGGAAGAAGGCCTTCGTCTGTATTCCCCTGATCGCCGTGGGTCTCTACATCGCGGTGAATGCCGAAAAGGTGACCTGCTGGTCACCCAAGAGCAAGCATCTCTGCGCCGCCAAGAAATGAATGTGCCCACTCCTTCCCGCCCCCGCACCGAATCCGACGTCCGCATCGACCTCGCCGCCGCCTATCGCCTGGCCGCGCTGGCGGGTTGGGACGACACGATCTACACGCACCTGTCCGCCGCCGTTCCCGGCGAGCCCGGCGTCTACCTGCTGAATGAATTCGGTCTCGGCTTCGACGAGGTCTGCGCCTCCAGCCTGGTGAAGGTCGACGTAGGCGGCCGCGTCGTCGACGGCACCGGCCGGCGCGTCAATCCGAGCGGCTTCGCGATCCATGGCGCCGTGCACGCCGCCCGCCCCGACGTCGAATGCGTGATCCACCTGCACGCACCGTGGGGCGTCGCGCTGGCCATGCTCCCGGGCGGACTGCAGCCGACCTCGCAATGGGCGATGCGTCTGCACGGCCGGCTCGGCCGCCACGCTTACGAAGGACTGGCGCTGGGCGCCGATGAACAAGCCCGCCTCGTCGCCAATCTCGGCGCGCTCGACGGTCTGATCCTCGAGAACCACGGCACGCTGACCGTCGGCCGCTCGGTGGCCGAGGCCTACCTGCTGATGCACATCCTCGAGCGCGCCGCGCAGGCGCAGCTGCGCGCGATGGCCGCAGCGGCCGCGACCGGCGGCCGCGTGCTGCAGGTCAGCGACGAACTTGCAAAGCTCACCCACCACCAATGGATCGGCGACGGCACCGAACGCGACGGCGACGCCGAATGGCCCGCGCTGCTGCGCCGCGTGGACCGGCTGTCGCCCGGCTTCCGGAACTGAATCCCCCACACTCCCAGGAGAACACCCATGCCCACCCTCCGCGTCGAACTCTTCGAAGGCCGGACCCCGCAGCAGAAGGCCGATCTGGCCAGGGAACTCACCGAGGCCTGCGTCCGCGTGCTTGGCGGTAGCGCTGACGGCGTCGACGTCCTGTTCTTCGACGTGAAGCGTCAGGACTGGGCGACCGGCGGCGTGCTGTGGTCCGAGAAAGGCAAGTAGGCCGGGCGCGTCGTCCCTTCATGCGCAGGAGCGCCGGGCGGACTCCGGGAGGCGTCACTCCGGCTCGATCCCCGCCGCCTTGATGATCAGCCCCCACTTGCGGGTCTCCGCCTCCTGGAACACGCGCAGCTCGTCCGGCGTGCTGGCCCAGGCGTCCACGCCGGCACCATCGAAGAAGGTCTTCGCCGGCACGCTGCGCAGCGCGGCGATCAGCAGTTCGCGCAGACGCTGCACCACCGGCGCCGGCGTCGCCGCCGGCACGTAGGCCGCGAACCAGTAACTCATGTCGTAGCCCTTGACGCCGGCCTCCTCGATCGTCGGCACCTCCGGCAGCAGCGGCGAACGCTTGGTCATCGAGAAGCCCAGCGCCCTCACCTTCCCGCCCTTGATCTGCGGCAGCCCGGTCGCCGTGTCGGTGATCATGAAGTCGACCTGCCCGCCGATCAGGTCGGTCAGCGCCGGGGGATTGCTCTTGTACGGCACGTGCAGCAGCTGCGTGTGCGAGAGCTGCTGGAACTGCTCGCCCGCGACGCGGCTCGACGCGCTCCCGCTGCCGAAACTCACCTTGCCCGGCTCGCGCTTCGCGTGCGCGATCACGTCCGCCACGGACTTGTACGGGCCGTCGGCCTTGACCACCATCACCTGGCCGCCCTTGCCCAGACCGGTCACCGGCGCGAAGTCCTTCACCGGGTCGTAGGGCAGCTTCCGGTACAGATGCGGATTGGCGGCCTGCGTCGTGTTGGTCGTGATCAGCACCGTGTAGCCGTCCGGCGCGGCGCGCGCGCCTTGCTGCGCCGCGAGCATGCCGCTGGCGCCGGCCTTGTTGTCGACGACGACCGCCAGCTTCGTCTGCTCCGTGACCGACTGCCCCAGCGCCCGCGCCAGTTGGTCCGTCGCGCTTGCCGGCGCAAAGGGGACCAGGAAGGTGATCGGCCGGCTCGGGTAGCCGCCCGCGCCTGATGCCTGATGCTGGGCCTGCGTCTGGGCCTGCGCGTGACCCGGCACGCCCACCGAGAATGCCGCGGCGCACGCAGCGATCATCAGGGTCTGTCTTCGGCTGATCGGCGTCGGAAAAGTCATGGCGTCATCTCCATCATGTCGTTGTGATTCAGGACCGGTCGCCGGAGCAGCGGCAGCAAAGACTCCGGCACCTCCAGGGGCATCGCCAGCACGACGAAGGCCAGCGCCTTGCCGTGACTGTCGAGATTCAGTGCATCGTTGACGCCGCCATCCAGGATGTCGTCCAGCACGAAGTTCATCGCGTGCAGGTGCGGCAGCAGGTACCGCGTCACACGGCTCGGCCGGCGGGACGCGAACCTGAGGGCGACGGCCTCCTCGGTGAGTTGCTCCACCAGCAACGGGTAGAGCGCCGGGTGCCAGGCGATCACGCTGATGTTGGAGCGGTTGCCCTTGTCGCCGGTGCGGCCGTGGGCGACGAGACGGAGTTCAACGGTGCGGGGGGTCGATGCGCAGGCGCCGCGGAACATCGCCGTCGTGCGTGTCGCCAAGCGCGGGCTCTCCACGGTGCATGGGGGATCCCTCCTGGACCCCCAAGCACCATTCCGGCCCCAGCCCCCCTCGCTGCCTTCCGACGAGAGCGTCACCGTCGGGTAGGCCAGTTGTCGAGGGAACAGGCAGGAACTCAGACCCAGGCGCTGACGCAGATTCGTCCTCACGCCGCCACCGCCGGCGGGACCGCAGGTGTACAGCGCCGTGACCTCGCGCGTCAGGCGCTCGGCGGTGGCGCGCTCCGCGTGATTCGCCGCGATGCGCAGCCGCACGTCGCGCGCGTCGCCGACGTCCAGGCCAGCCAACGCGTCGCCGCGGTCGTCGCCCAGCACGCTCGTCACGCCGATCAGATCGACCCGCAGCGGACCTTGCCGTTCCCACGCCTTGAGCCGGGCGCGGAGCACGGTCGCGGCGAGCTGTGCCCGCGCTTCCGCCCCCGGGCCGGCGTAGGAAATCTCGCCCTCCGCCAGCCAGCCGTTGGCGAAGAACACATTCGCCTTCAGCGCCTCGGGCCGCGCGTGACCCCGCACGCCCGACAGCCGCACCGCGTCTAGACCGACACCCTGCACCTGCGCCTCGCCGATGTCCGCGACGACGTCCGGCGTCAGGTAGGCCGCGGGGTCGTGCAGCTCGTACAGCAGCTGCTCCTTGACGGTGTGCTCGTCGACGCAGCCGCCCGTGCCGTCGGCCTTGAACACCGTGCAACTGCCGTCGGCGTGGATCCGGGCGATGGGAAAGCCCACGTTCGGCAGATCCGGTACTTCCTTGAACCCGGGGTCCGCGTAGTAGCCGCCGCAGACCTGCGCGCCGCACTCCAGCAGATGACCGGCCATCGTCGCGCCGGCCAGCCGGTCCCAGTCGTAGGGCGCCCAGCCGAAATACGCGAGCGCCGGACCGACCGTCAACGACGGGTCCGCCACGCGGCCCGTGACGACGACATCCGCGCCCAGGCGCAGCGCCTCCGCGATCCCTTCCGCGCCGAGGTAGACATTGGCGCAGGCGATGGTGTCCTCGGCGATCGCGTGGCCCTCGCGCGCCAAGGTCTGCGTCAGCAGCGCACGTTGCTCGGGAGATTCCAGCGCGTCGCCGCCGACGACGGCGACGACCGGCGCCCGCACGCCGAGTTCGGCCGCCAGCGCCTGCACGCGGCGCGCGGCGGCAGGCGGATTGGCCGCGCCGAAGTTGCCCACGATGGGGATGCGATGGGCGAGGCAGTCCGCGAGCACCGGCAGCAGCATCTCGTCGAGCAGCGGCTCGAAGCCGCCCTCGGGATCCCGCTGCCGCGCGAGCTGCGCCAGCGCGAGCGTGCGCTCGGCCAGCGTCTCGAAGATCAGCACCGCCGGGCCGCCGAGACGGATCAGCGTGTTGACGACCGGGCGTGCCGCGTCGGTGCGATCGCCGGAGAAGCCGGCGGCGCAGCCGACAAGCAGAGAGGTGGACGGGGATGTTGAAGCGGGCGCAGCGGCGGATTCCATGCCGTCGACTGTAGAGTTGACCCGCCTATAGGAGAATTTGATTGTTTGGATCAACTGATCGGAGAAGCGAATGAGTCCGTCATCGACCGTTTCGACCTATCGATCCGCGGTGGCCAACCTGTCGGCCAGGCAGCTCGCCGCCTTCGTCGCCTTGGCGGAGCTGCGCAGCTTCACGCGTGCCGCCGCGCAGTGCCACCTGTCGCAACCGGCCTTCAGCGCGTTGATCCGGTCGCTGGAGGACAGCCTGGGCGCCCGCCTCTTCGACCGGACGACCCGCGCGGTCGAGCCCACCGTCGAAGGGGCGCTGTTCCTGGACCCGGCGCGGCGCCTGCTGCAGGACATGCGGCTCGCCACCGACGACGTGCGCGATCACGTGGCGCGCCGCCGCGGCCGCGTGGCGCTGGCCGCATTGCCCGCGCTCGTGGCGGGCTGGCTGCCGCCGTACCTCGCGGCCTTCCGCAAGGAATACCCGGGCATCGAGCTCAATCTCGCGGACGTGCTGTCGGAAAGCTGCGTGGAGCGCGTGCGCACGGGCCGTGCCGACCTGGCGCTGGCCGCCGTGCGCGCCACCGCGCCGGAGCTGTCGGTCGAGCCCTTCCTGTCCGACGATTTCTACCTGGTCTGCCGGCGGGACCATCCGATGGCGCGCCGCCGCCGGCCCCGGCTGGAGGAGTGCGCGAACCATGCGGTGATCGGCCTGGCGCGCCACAGCAGCGTGCGACAGGCGCTGGACGCCGCGCGGCCCAGCAGCGTCCGGCAGGCCCTGGACGCCGCGATGCCCTTCCAGCCCCTGCGGCCGGTGCTGGAGTTCGAGCAGCTCAGCTCGGTGGCCGGCATGGTGCTCGCGGGCCACGGCGTGACGCTGGTGCCGGCGTTGACGCTGTTCCACTTCAACCACCCGGACCTGATCGCGCGCCCGATCGCCGACGAGGGCCTGCAGCGCCACATCTACCTGATCTGCCGGCGCGACCGCGCGCTGTCGGCCTCGGCGCAGGCGATGGCGGAGTCGCTGTGGCGCTGGGCCACCGAAGGACCGAAGCGGCCCGGCGTGGCGGTGCGATGCTCGCCCATCAAGGGATCGTGAACGTCTTCACGCGGACCCGCCGAGTAGGGCAACGCCTGACACCCGCAGAGGCATCCACGGTGCAGACATCGTGGCGGAGCGGTGCCAATATGCGCGAAGGACACCGCCATGAAAATTCTGCTCGCCGATCCTTCCGCCGCCTTCCGCAAGACGCTCTACGAGCGCCTGCGGGAAGTGCCCACCGCGACCGTGGTGGGCCAGGCCTCCGATGAGGACCAGGCGGTCTTCCTGGCGGCGTTGTGCGCGCCCGACCTGGTGCTGACGGAACTGGACCTCGGACGAGGCTGCGGTTTCGCGATGATGGAGCGGCTCCGCGCCGCGGGGTACGAGGGCATCGCCTACATGGTCACCTCGGCCGACGAGGCGGAATACGGCCCCCGATGCGTGGACGCCGGCATCACCGGCTTCTACGACAAGACCTACGACATGGAGCGACTGCTCCAGGCGGTGAGCGTGCTGGCGCAGGCGCCCGTGACCTTCGGCCAATCGCGGATCAGGGCCAGCGCCGTCTGAGGCCACCGCGCAAGCCCTCCCAACAGGGGGCGGCGGCCACGAACCCACATCTTTGAGTCACTACTGTATGAAAATACAGTATCATCGAGCCATCCAACTCCCGGAGTACCGGCATGCTGCTCGACCTCAACAACGCGGCTTCGATCGTGGAATGGTGGTGCATCTTCCCTGAACGTCACGGCCCCTTGCTGGCCGACTGGGAGCGCCGCCGGCCCGAGCATGCGGCGGAGATCGGCCGCGCCAGACGCCTGATCAAGGCGGATCCCGCGCGTCGCGCCCTGCTCGCCCGGTCGCAGGCCGAGGAACGCCAGGCAAGACCTGCCCCCGAGTACCGCCCGTCGTTCGACGAGATGGCCGCCGGGGAACTGCGCGACGAGGACAGCGTCAGCGTCGCCGCCAACTGAGTCGGGGGGGCGCGGTCCGTTCGCACGGCCCTCGTTCCGCGTTTCAGCCCTTCGCCACCACCATCCGCAGCCCCGGGTCCTCGGGCTGCGCGGACAGCGTCCACCCATGCGCCTCCGCGATCTCCTGGCAGATCGCCAGGCCCAGCCCGGCGCCGTGGTCGCGACGATGCGCACCGCGCCAGAAGCGCGCGAACATTCTCGACAGCTGGAGCGGGGTCACGCCCGGCCCGCGATCGCGGACCGACAGCCGGTCGGCCTCGAGTTCCACGCTCACCAGACTGCCGGCCGGCGCATGCTGGATGGCGTTCTCCAGCAGGTTCTTGAGCAGCGTGAACAGCGCAGCCCGATCCGCGTCCCACATCACCGGCGCTTGCGACTTGTCCAACTTGTCCGGCTCATGCAGCCTGCCCGGCTGGCCTGAATCTTCCGGCCGGTCCGCGGCGCCGACCACGACATCGAGCACCACCCCTCGCGCGGTCGACATCCGGGTGAGGTAGTCCACGGCCTCGCGCGCCGCGCCGCCCACGTCGGTGGGCGCGAAGACGTAGTTCTGCGTCTCGCTCGCCTCGGCCAGCAACAGCAGCTGCTGCACCTGCCGCGTCATGTGTTCGACGTCCTGCAGCAGCATGTCCGGCCCCTGACCCGCGGCCATGAGCTCCACCTGCGCGCGGATCAGCGCCAGCGGGGTCTTGAGCTCATGCGCCGCCGTGCCGAGGAACTCCTGCTGCACGCGATAACCGCGCTCCAGGCGCTCGAGCGCGCGGTTGAAGCTCTCAACCAGCGGGACGATCTCCGTCGGCACGCGGTCGACCTGCAGGCGCCCGTGCACCGAGCGCGGCGAGATCGCCGCCGCCGAGGCCGAGACCTCATGCAGCGGCTGGAGCACGCGCCGCAGCATCACGTAGGCGCAGACGCCGAAGACCAGCAGCAGCGTCGAGCCGAACAGCAGCATCCCGATGCCCATGAAGGGCAGCGCGAAGTCCAGGTGGAAGAGTTCGAAGAGCCGCGCGCTGCCGGCCAGCTGCAGGTACCAGGAGCGGCCATGGCGCACGACGACCTCGGTGGCGCCGCGCATCGGCTGGCCGGCGTACTCGAAGGCGAAGCTGCCCTGCTTGAGCTGCCGCGCGCCGGGTCCGCTCGCGATCCAGAAGGCCTCCGGCGTCGACGACGCCAGCACCACGCGACCCGACGCATCCAGCAGCCGGTACGCCAGGTCGTCCTTCAGCACGCCGAACATCCAGTCGCGCTGCCGCTCCTGCTGATTGAAGCCGACCGGGACGCCGGACGCGTCGAACTCCAGCTTCTCGGCGAGTTCCTCGGCGAACTCGGCGATGTTCTCGTCGAAGTAGAGCGGGCCGCGCAGGCTCGTCAGCCCTTTGAAGACGAGTGCGAGCGTCACGACGGTGAGCACGACCCCGGCGACGTACGCCACCATCACCTTGAAGGCGAGGCTCTTCATCCATCCGGGTTTCACGTCGAGCAGTCTCCGGCCGCCGCGCGGCGTCCCTCGGGCATCAGAAGCGGTACTGGTAACCCACGAAGAGGCGATTCTCCGTCGAACGGTCGACCAGCGGGCTGTCCTTGATGCCGCTGCCCAGCGCCGTGACGCTGAGGTCGAGGAACATCGCGTGGTGCGGGTTGAACAGGTACATCGTGCGCAGGCCCACCTCGGCATTGGTCGTCGACTTGCCCTGGTAGAACGCGCGGCCGGCGCGGACCTCGGCGGCGCGAACGCCGTAGTAGTAGTCGACGTATTTCTTGTCGACCCAGTTGGCGCCCAGGCGCGGCGTCAGCATCACCTGCTGGCCGACGCGCCAGGATTTCTCCAGCGTCAGCGCGAATTTCTGGCCCTTGCTGTGGCCGGAGGCGTCGGCCGTCCATTCACCGCCGAGCTCGAACAGGTCGGTCTTCCATTCCGCCTTCGCGCCGGCCCACAGGCCGCCCTTGCGCTCGGCCATGCCGTTGAGGATGGGGGCGTCGTCCTGCTCGTAGCCGCTCAGGTCCAGCCTGGCCACCAGGCCGAAGTCGACGCGCTGCGACGGGTTGATGGTCCAGCTCGGCAGCTTGACCGTGAGACCCGGTCCGGCGACCTTCACCCAGCGGTTCTCGTAGCTGATCATCGGCAGC
Source organism: Mitsuaria sp. MSU3D (assembly GCF_056867975.1). Taxonomy (NCBI): domain Bacteria; kingdom Pseudomonadati; phylum Pseudomonadota; class Betaproteobacteria; order Burkholderiales; family Sphaerotilaceae; genus Roseateles; species Mitsuaria sp. MSU3D. The sequence continues at coordinate 2,122,095 of NZ_CP200314.1, forward strand.
GCCCGGGTCTTGCGGTCATAGCCCGTGTAGGCCTTCTGCGAGATCACCGCGCCGACGCCCAGGCCCCAGGACGAATCGCCGTCCTTGTCGCCAGGACCGCCGGGACCGCCCGCGCCCGCGGCCAGCGCGGACAGCGGTGCCGACACGCAGAGAACCGCGGCGGAAGAGAAGACGGCGCGGGTGAGCGCCCGGGGCGCATGCGAGAGGAATCGTGTCTGCGGTGCCATGAGAAGTTCCCGAGAGGGGCGGTGATTGGAGCCCGCATCCTCGTCGCCGGTGTCTTACTGACTCCTTACCGTACACCGCTTGTTTCCCTCTGAACTCCTTCTGAGCTCCCTCTGAGCTCCCTCTGAAGCAGGTCGGCAAGGACTGACCCCTCCTCCATCGGCGGTAAGGAGCCGGAAAGACGGGCGACGGGACAGTCGCTTCCTCTCTTCAGCCTGGTGGATGGCTTCATCGTGCGCATCAAGCACTTCGGGCACACCAAGCGCACCAAGCGCACCGATCCCACCGACCCTACCCAGGGCGCCACCAGCGCCCAACGCGTCACCCCTGCCCCATGAGCATGAGCTTCAGCACCCTCGGCCTGATGGCCGTGGCGGCGTACGTCGCCGCCTGCATCGTCTACGTCTACCGGTGGCGCGGCCGTCGCCGCTACGAGAGCTTCACGCAGTACCTGCGCAAGAGCTGGCCCCTCTTCGCGCCGCTCAACTGCCTGATGTACATGACGACGCGGGCCTCGGCGCGCCAGCCGGTGTTGCAGGCCGACTACCTCGACGGCATCCGGCTGTTGCGCGCCAACTGGCGCGTGATCCGCGACGAGGCGCTGACGCTCGAGGCGGCGGGCGCGTTCGAGGCCGCGAAGGCGGCGGGTTCGGCGGGCTACTACGACGTCGGTTTCCGCACCTTCTACAAGCGCGGCTGGAGCAAGTTCTACCTGAAGTGGTACGGCACGACGCACCGCTCCGCGCAGCGGCTGTGCCCGCGCACGGTGGCCCTGCTGGCGCAGGTCCCGCAGATCCGCGGGGCGATGTTCTCGATCCTGCCGGCGGGCGCGGAGCTGTCGCTGCACGCGGATCCGATGGCCTGCTCGTTCCGGTATCACCTGGGGTTGCAGACGCCCAACGATCCGGCGTGTCGCATCCAGGTGGACGACGTGGACTGCGTGTGGCGGGACGGACAGGACTTCATCTTCGACGAGACCTATCCCCACAGCGCGCACAACGCGACGGATCGGCCGCGGCTGATCCTGATGTGCGATGTGGACCGCCCGATGAATGCGTTGGGGCGGGTGATCCACGCGGGCTACCGCGTGATCGCGCGCGGCACGCTGGTGGCCAACACGGCGGAGGACGAGCGCGGCGTGTTCAGCGCGCTCTTCGCGAAGCTCGCGCCGCTGCGCGAGCGTTCGCTGCGATTGAAGACGGAGCGGCAGCGCGTCTACAGGACCTTGAAGTTCCTGCTGAACTCAACGCTGCTGAGCGGACTGATGGCGATGATCTTCGCGGTGCTGCATGTGTTGGAGGCGATCACGGCTTGATCGCGGGATCGCCTCCGACGCATGCGAAGGACTCAGGTAAGCAGTCCGCCGTCGACCGTGATGATGGTGCCGGTGACATGTCTTGCCCCCGGGCTCGCGAGGAAGGTGACCGCCGCGGCGATGTCCGCCGGCGCGGCGAAGCGGCCCAGCGGCGTGAGGCCGCGCTGGAAGTCCGCGCTTTCGCCGTTGGCGGGATTCATGTCGGTGTCGGTCGAGCCCGGCTGCACGAGGTTGGCCGTGATGTCCTTCGGACCCAGCTCCTGCGCCAGCCCGCGGGTGAAGGACTGCAGCGCCGACTTGGTCATGTAGTAGACCGTGCCCGGCGAGCCGACGATGCGGTCCGCTCCGGCCGAGCCGATGGTGATCACGCGGCCGCCCGCGCCGAGGTGCGGGATCGCCGCCTGGGTGGTCAGGACAGGGCCACGGACATTGACCGCGAGCAGCGCATCGATGTCCTCCACGCTGAAGTCAGCGATCGCGCTGTAGCGCGCGATCCCGGCGTTGTTGACGAGGATGTCCAGTCCGCCCAAGGTGCTGACCGCCTCGTCGACCGAGCGCTTGATGGCGGCGGGATCCGCGCTGTCGGCCTGGATGGCCACGGCGCGACGGCCCAGCCGCTCGATAGCTGCCACGACCTCCTGGGCGCGCTCCGGCGAGTTCTGATAGGTCAGCGCGACATCCGCGCCGTCTTCAGCGAGCGCAACGGCAATGGCCGCTCCGATGCCCCGCGATCCCCCAGTGACGAGGGCGCGTTTTCCAGTAAGGGTGCTCATGATCCGTCCTTTATGCAGTGATCGATGCATTAATCGTAGAATGTCGACAACGATGGGGTCAAGCCATTTATGAAGCGATCGCTGCAAAAAGAACTTCCGGAGTCGGCGGAGCCCGTGGGCACCCCGTCGCGCAGCCGTGGGCGACCACGGGCCTTCGATCGGGAGGACGCCTTGATGAGGGCCATGAAGCTCTTCTGGGTCAAGGGCTATGAAGCGACGTCGATCGCCGACCTGACGGCGGTGCTGGGCATCGGCTCGACCAGTCTCTATGCCGCCTTCGGCTCGAAGGACGACCTGTATGCGGAGACGCTCCGGCTGTACACCGCCACCTTCGAGCACCTCGTCCTGGGCCGCTTCCGCGAGGCGGCCACGGCGCGCGACGCGGCGTTCGCCTATCTATGGGACTCGGCCGCCGCGATGACGGGATCGGACATCGATCTCCCCCACGGCTGCCTGGCCACGCTGAGCGTGGTCGGCAGCGACGGCCATGATGAGCTCGCCGATCTGATGAAGAGCACCCGGGGCGGCGCGTTCGAGGTGCTGTCGGCGCGCCTGGCGCAGGCAGTCGCCGACGGCGAGCTGCCTCCCTCCCTCGACATCGCCCACCTCGCGAGGTACTTGCAGACCGTACAGAGCGGCATGGCCATCCGCGCGCGCGACGGCGCCGAACGGACGGAACTCCAGGCCGTGGCGGAGATCGCCATGGCGGGATGGGATGGCATCGTCGGCGGGTCGCCCAAGAAGTCGAAAGACAGGGCACCGGAGAAGCGACGGTGATCCCTGCTGCGCTGCTCCATCGCCGGGGGGACTGTTCTCAAGCGGTCAGAGGTTCGTCATCAACAAGCATCCGTCCCCGCACCTGCGTGAACTCATCCTCGAGCAGCCAGATCCGTGCCTCTTCGTAGTCGGTGGACCGGAACGGATTCTGCGACCGCGCGACCGTATCAGGGTTTCGGCATCTCACGCTCTGTCGCGTCCGGCTTCGAGACTTCGCTCTCGACGCGCGGCGCGCCCGACCGATCCACCTCCCGCTGCGTGCGACGCTGCAGGTAGGCATCGCGTACGAAGAGGTACTTGTCGAGCGCCACATCGTCGACCATCTTCGTCACGTCGAGCAGATTGGCGCGCTTGTCGACCATACTGACGATGGTGAGTGCGTTGCGCGCGCCGGCGTCTTCCAACTGCCCGGTCAGGCTGCCGACGCTGTTGATGGGAATGGACGCCGTGCCGCGCAGGTCGGACGGTCCGAACAGGGGCAGCACGAGGTAGGCGCCGCCGCCGACGCCCCACACGCCCAGCGTGTCGCTGAAGCCGTCGCCGTGGCGAGGCATGCCCCAGCCGGTGGCGACGTCCATGAAACCCAGCAGGCCGACCGTCGTGTTCGTGCCGAAGCGGGCGAAGTCGGACATGCCGTCCTTGAAGCGCCCCTGCAGCAGCAGGTTGGCGCCGGACCACGGATCGCCCAGGTTGGAGAAGAAGTTGGTCACGCCACCGCGCACTGGCGTGGGCACGACCGTCTTGTAGACGGTGGCCACCGGCTTGAGCACGACCTTGTCGATGCCCTCGTTGAGGGCGAAGGTCTTGCGGTTCACGGACTCGATGGGATCGGGATTCTGCGGCGTGGCGCAGCCCGACAGCAGCACGCCGGAAACGATGAGGAGAGCCGGCAGTCGGCGCGACACGCCGATGGGGACGGGGAAAGACGACATGGAAATGCTCCCGCTCCGGAAATGGAGCCGGGAGCATGGTCGGCGCGGTGGTCTTTCTGGAGACTTACCCGTCACGGCATGCCGCGCACCTGGATCGTGTTCGACCGCTCCCTGTCCAGCCGCTCGATGGCCCGGATTCCCGCTTCCATCTTCTCGCGCGCCGAAGAGTTGGCGGAATGCACCCGCATCCGCGGTGGGACGAAGCCGTGCAGCGCCACGGCCTCCTCGACCCACAGCACCACGTCGTACCCGGTGCCCCGCTCGTCGTCGCCCAGGTCGTGATCGAGGCTGACTTCCTCGACCCCGCCGGCCTTCAGCAGCGCGATGACTTCGTCCGGCCAGTACGCGCGCGTCCAGCCTTCGGGGGTGGTTCGTTCATCATCCAGATAGATTCGCATGGGAGGGTTTGTGACACCAAGAGCACTGAATGGTTCGAACTCATCCCGCAGGCGTCCAGCGTCGACGAATGTATCGCCGCCTCGACCCCGACCTCACGCCTGAGGCGACACCGTCCCCACCGCCTTCAACGCCGCGATCGCGCCCGCATGCGCGCTCACCAGCTCCGGCGACTGGTCGAAGCGCTCCGCGTATCGCTTCATGAATGGATCCGCGCTGTCGCGGTCCAGGCTCAGCAGCCCGCGCAGGCGCTGCGCCACCGGCAGCGGCGTCTGCGTCGCATCCGCCGCGCCGTCGATCGCTTCGTCCAGCATCGTGATCAGCCGACTCAGCGGCTCGAGCCACTTCATCTCCTCGCCGAAGGCCATGACCTGGAGGAACTCGCCCGCGCTCTGCGGACCGTGGGTCTTCTGGTAGTCGCCGCGCTCCAGCTCGACCAGCGCGCGGTGGAGGTCGAGCAGGCTTCGGCGGAGTTGGTGGCAAGCGTCGGTGGTCATGGCGTGGCAGGCAGTCGTGGGGACCACAGGGTAGCCGTTCACGCCGCGCGACGCATGCCCCATCCGGGACAGACACCTCGCGCTTGCGGCGAGGCACGGCCGGTCTCGCCGTCAGCGCGGCTCGGACTTTCCCTGCTCGCCGAAACGGATCGAGATGATCCGCCCCTCGCGGATCCGGATCACCGCCGGCAGGTAGCCGTCGCCACGCTCGTAGAGCCATTCGTCCGTCATCACGCAGGCGACCTGCGGCACTTGCTGCACCGGCGGCTGGCCCGGGTAGTACGGCACGGGCGGCGGCGCGTTCGTCAGCACCCGGGCGCAGTACGAATCGGCAATGGCCGGCTGCCCGCAGGCGCGCAGCAGGAAGACCTTGGAATCACCCTCGCGCACACCGCCATCGCTGCAGCGCAGCGACTGGGCATGAACGGCCGCCCCGGCCGCCAGCAAGCTGCCCAGCGCCAGGACCCGGAGGGTCCGGCGGCATCGATTCGCTCTCGTCATGTCACGCTCCCGCGGCGGTCCCGATCGGGGGACAGGTCCACCTGGGAGGTGGCAACGGACGCGCCCTCCCCCTCGTTGACCGCCCGCGGGCAATCCCGCTCCGCAGAGCGCGCACCGGCCTCACCGCTGACAGCGCTCGGACCCGCCGACCAGGCCCACTGGTCGGGCTGGTCCGGCCTGCTGATCAGGGCTGCTGGGCCGGCTGAACCTGCTGCGCCGCCTGCGCCGCGCGCGCCTTGTTGACGTAGCCCTTGTACGCCGGCAGCGCGATCGCCGCGATGATGCCGACGAAGAAGAACAGCGGCAGCAGGATCCCCAGGATGCGCACGCCCCAGGTGTTGGCCGGCGGCGGCGGGCCGAAGCGGTTGGCGCCCTTGCTGCCCGGCACGAAGATCCAGATCAGCGCAATCAGCGGGATGAAGACCGTCACCGTCCACCAGCCGCTCATGTCCATGTCATGGCACCGCTTGATGCCGGTGATGATCGTGAACCACAGCGCCACCGCGAATGCCGCCAGACCGAAGACGACGAACCCGGTCGAGTTCCCCAGCGCGAAGGTCAGGCCCATGGACACCGCGCCATGGATCAGCGAGGCGCCTGTCGCGTACGCCAGGTAGCGCAGCCGCCCGATGCGTCCCTTGGACGAGAAGAGATTGAGCTCTCCCGGTCCTTCGGACGCGGCCACGTCGGCCACATGCGCGCGCGGCGCGGCGTATTGATTCAAGGTCTGCTCAGTCATGGGTTCCCTCCGTCGTTGAATTGGATGCGTTGAACGCGTCGAGCGCTACTCAGAGCAACCCGGCCCGCTTGACCTCGTGGTACCGGTTGACCAGCGTGGACGCGAGCTGGCGCGGCTCGACATCGATGGACAGGCGGTCGTGGTCGACCACGCGGGCAAAGGCGTCGTGGCGGGCCTGGGACAGCAGGTGCGCGCTCGCGACCGCGACGGCGTCCTCCGGCCCCGCGATCGGCTGCCCGGCGATGCGGCCCAGCGCCGTCTCGCGCAGGCTGGCCAGCAGCACCAGGTGGCGGCGGCGCAGCAGGCGCAGCGCAGGCTGCAGTTCGGGCGAGTCCTCATCGCGGAAGTTGGTCAGCACGATGACCAGCGAGCGCCGGCGCAGCCGGTGCGACAGCGCCTCCGCCGCGGCCAGGTAGTCCGAATGGTGGCCGCCCGGCTGCAGGTCGTGCATCTTGTTCATCAGCACGTTGAGCGTGCCCATGCCCTTGCGCGGCGCGCAGTCGCGGCTCTGGCCTTCCTCGTTGCCGAAGGTCATCGCGCCGACCTCGTCCCCTTCCGACAGCGCGACGTAGGCCAGCAGCATCAGCGCGTCCAGCGCGTCGTCGAAGTGGCTGGTCTCGCCCACGCCGGCCGACTGCTCGTCCGCGCGCATGCGCCGCCCGCAATCGAGCAGGAACATCACGCACTGGTCGCGCTCGTCCTGGAACTCGCGCACCACCGGCTTGCGATGCCGCAGCGAGGCCTTCACGTCGAGATGCCGCAGCGGATCGCCGCGCTTGTACTCGGCAAGCTGGCGGAAGTCGGTGCCCTGCCCGCGCTGGATGAAGGTCTTGATGCCGATCTGCGCCAGCCGACGATCGCCCGACAGCCAGGCATAACGCGCCAGCGCCGCGAAGTTCGGATAGACGCGCAGCTCGCTCGCTTCGCCGACGCGGTCGCGCACCTCGAAGCAACCCGCGCGGGTGCGCCACAGCAGTTGCGTGCGACCGAGCTGCGCGACGCCGCGCTGGCGCGCCGTGACGCGGAAGCTCACGCGGCTGCGGCTCTGCGCGCCGAGCACGAGCGAGCGCGGCAGACCTTCGAAATCGAAAAGCGGGTCGAGCTCGTCGAAGACCTGCATCCGCCAGGCCAACTCGCTGGCGTTGACGAGGTCCAGCCTGAGCTCGGTCGACGCGCCGATGGCGAACGCCGCCGGCAGCCGGCGCTCGACGCGCACGCCGCTGCGGCGCCACAGGCGCAGGCTGCGCCACAGGTCGACGCCGGCCGCGATCAGCAGCACCCCGACCAGTGCCCCGCCCGCCGGCGCCACCAGTGCCAGCGGCGCGCCGGCCGCCAACGCGAGGGCGGCGGTCAGGGCCAAGCCGGCCAGCACCACGATGCTGGACTGGGTGGGCAGGACGACGCGACGCATGGTGTTCATCAGAGTCGCGGCGCCTCCACGCTCTCCAGCGCGGCGGCCAGGATCTCGTCGAGATCGCGCCCTTCGATCTGGGCGTCCGGCGCCATCGTCACGCGATGACGCAGCACCGCCAGCGCCTGCTTGGCGACGTCGTCGGGCGTGACGAAGTCGCGGCCCTCGATCAACGCGACGGCCCGCGCCGCGCGGATCAGCGCCACGCTCGCGCGCGGCCCCGCGCCGAACTCCAGCCCCGGCCAATTCCGCGTCACGCGGACCACGCGCACCGCGTAGTCGATGACCTTGGCGTCCACGTGCACCAGGCTCGCCAGGCGCTGCAGCTCCAGCACCTGCACGTCGTCCAGCACCGGCTGCACCGCCTCCAGCGGCAGCTCGTGACCGGCGCGGTGTGCTGTCACCAGCTGCACGATGGCCGTCTCTTCATCATGCGTCGGGTAGCCGATGCGGATCTGCAGCAGGAAGCGGTCGAGCTGCGCCTCGGGCAGCGGGTAGGTGCCCTCGGTGTCGACCGGGTTCTGCGTGGCCATCACGATGAAGGGCCGCGGCAGGGCCAGGCTCTCGCCTTCCAGCGTGGCCTGGTACTCCTGCATCACTTCCAGCAGCGCGCTCTGCGTCTTGGCCGGCGCGCGGTTGATTTCATCGGCCAGCAGCAGGTTGGTGAACACCGGACCCTTGCGCACGCGCAGTTGTCCCAGGCCCGCGCCGGTGTCGTCCAGCACGCTGTGGCCGATGACGTCCGCCGGCATCAGGTCCGGCGTGAACTGCACCCGCGCGTACTTCAGCTGCAGCGCCTGCGCCAGCGTGCGCGCCAGCAGCGTCTTGCCCAGCCCCGGCACGCCCTCGACCAGCACGTGGCCGGACGCCACCACGGCGACGAGCATCTGCTCGACCGCGTCCGGCTGGCCGACCACGGCCTTGCCGACTTCGTTGCGCAGCACCTGCAGCCAGTGCGCGGCGAGCTTGAGTTCCTCGGGCTTGATCATTGCGAAGGTCTTTCGTCGTGAATGCAGTGCTGATTCGGATCGGGGTCGGGTCGGGCTGCGGGTTGAGCGAAGGGTTGAGCGCAGGGTCGCCGGCGGATCACTGGCGGCTGAGCAGGAGCCGCCGCGCGGTCTCGAGCAGATGCAGCCGCGCGGGCAGCTCGGCTCGAGTGCAGAACTTGGAGGACATCGCCGCGTACAGCTCGTCCCGCGCCACGCCGGTCGCGGTCGCGACGGCATGCACGCGGTCGGCCAGCGGCAGGCGGGCGTAGCCGCGCAGGGTGCGCGTCGCCGCTTCGGCGAGCGCGCGCTGCTGCGCGGCGAGCAAGGCGTCGCGGCCATGGCGATGCAGGTAGGCGCCCATGCCGCGCACCTGCTCCGAGATCGACCGCCGCAGCCGCGGCGGCGCGGCCAGGCGCGGACCGAAGCGCACCGCGGCGCGCCACAGCGCGGCGACCAGCGCCAGCCCGCCCAGCACGATCGCGATCCAACCGCTGTGCCACAGCCAGGGCGTCAGCGCCTCGCGCTTCTCGTTCAGGTAGATCCACACCGTGGCGCCGGGGTCGGCCTGGACGGTGGCGGCCAGCAGCAGCGATGTGTCGCAACCGAAAGGCGCCTGGCCCTGGAAGAGGAACGCGCTCGTGTTGAGCACCGTCACGCTGCCGCGGCCCTGGGCCGCGCGGATCAGCTGCTGACCGTGCTCCTGCGTGAGCGTCCAGTCCGCCTGCCGGCCCGGCTTGACCTTCAGGCGCTTGCTCCAGTTGAAGCGGTGGCAGAGGTCGAGCGATTCGATCTCGCCGAAGACCGGGGGCTCGGAGACGGCCTCGTCGCGGTTCTCCTCCTCGTCGTCGTCCTTGCCGGCCTTCGCGCCGGCCGACGCCGCGTGCATCGGCGACTTCGGCCGCTGCGCCCTGGCGGCAGCCTCCGCCGCACGCTGGCGCTTGACCTTCTCGCTGATGTCGGCCGCGAAGACGGGCACCCAGCTCTCCAGCCGCGTGTCGTCCCAGTCCGCGCCTTGCAGCAGCACCAGGTGACCGCCGCGCTCGACCCACGCGCGGATCTGCGCGCCGCGTTCCGGCACCAGGTCCCAGTCGGCCGACAGCAGCACCAGCCGCGCGCCCTCCGGCGGCATGCGGTCGAGCTGCTCGTGATGCTCCGCGTGCATGCCGAGCTTGCGCATGATCTGCTCGAACGCGTAGACCGGGTTGCTGCGGGCCTCGCCAGTGGCCGGACGCGGGACGTCCTCCTCCACCCATTCGGTGTTGACCGAGAGCCACCAGCCGCTGGCGATCAGCACCAGCGCGGCGAGCAGCAGGAACAGGCGCTCGCGCGTCATGCCGCGCCCCCGCTCGACGAAACGGCGGTTCCGCCCGCGGTCGTGCCGGTCCCGCCGTTGACCGGGCCGACCGCCATGCGTGCGTCGAAGTCGGCGCACAGTGCCTCGAAGCGATCCGCCGCCAGCTCACGCTGCGCATACGCCACCGTCTGCCAGCCCGAGACCAGGCGCGACAGGAAGTCCAGCGCGGCCGGCGACACCCGCGCCGCCGCCAGGACCAGGCATTCGCGCTCGGTGCTGGCCGAGCGGATCGGCACGCCGTGCCCGTGCACCAGGCGCGACAACGCGCCGCGGTACAGCAGCGAGAGCGCGGCGCGCTGCTCGCCGCGCTGCCAGAGCGCGCGCGCGGCGGCGCCGATGTCGTCGGGCAGGCTCTCCGGGCGGATGTCCAGCGAGCCCACGTGCGTCGGCGGCGCACCCTTCAGCGCGCTGCCGCCCTCCTGCCCCTTGAGCCAGTCCCGCAGCCGCAGCAGCACCCAGACCAGCGCCGCGGCGCCGATCAGCCACAGCGCCACGCGCAGGCCCGCCGACAGGTTCTTGAACATCTCGACCCACCAGCGGAAGTCCTCGGGCTTCTCGAGCTTCTTTTCCGGCGCTTCGTCCTTGGACTTCTTGAAGCGCAGGACCTTCTTCTTTTCCTCGCCCGCCCACAGCGGATCGGCGCGGACTTCGCCTTCGGCGATCCACACGGCCTCGGCATCGATCGCCGACGCGGCGACCTTGACCGGCACGGGCGTCACGCCGGGTCCGGCTGCCGATGCAGAGGGCGCATCGGCCGCAGGCGCTGAAGCCGCCGGCTGCGCGTGGACAGCCCCGCACGCCAGCATCACGGCGGCCAGCAGCAGGTCACGTGAACGCACGGCGGAACTCCTGCTCGATGTCCCAGGCCTCGAGGACCACGCGGCGGTTCAGGTACATGGCGAATCCCGCCGCGACGTAGAACGGCTCCAGGAACAGCACGACCAGCGCGTAGGCCGACGCGACCGCGATGTCCAGCCCCATCTGACCGGCCGCGTGCGCCTCCGGATGGAAGAACCAGTCCCACACGCCGGCGTTGCGGTTCTCCGGCGCGAACCACCAGACCAGCGCGATCAGCGCGTAGCCGAGCACCGCCTCGGCGTGGGCGAAGGCGACCTGCAGCGCGGTGGCCGCGCCGCGGTTGTCGTTGAGCATCAGCTTGGCGCGCTTGCGTCGCGCGGCGCCGCGCTGGCCTTCGAGCTGCTCGATCGGTTGCGTGTAGGCGCGCCACGGCGAGAAGCGCCGCCACAGCAGCGTGCGCAGGAACTGTCCGCCGAAGACCTGGCGGCGCGCGCGCCACAGGTCGCTCCAGCGCGTCGCCTCGCCGAAGACGGCGCGCGACATCACGAACAGCAGGCTGCGGTCCAGCCACGGCTTGAGCCAGAACAGGATCAGGATGGGCAGCGTGCCGCCGAGGTCCACGGTGCACATCGCGAGCACCGCGACCGCCAGCAGCAACGGCGTGAAGCAGCGCCAGATCGACGCTGCGTGCGCACGCACCAGCGCCAGCCCCAGGTCGCAGGCTTCGGCCTGGGTGCGCGGGCGCAGGACGATGGCCAGGCCGTCAACGCGCATGGGGGCGCTCCCGGTCCGTCACCCGGTCCGTCACCCGGTCCGTCTCCCGGCCCACCTCTCGACCGGTCTCTCGACCCATCAGGCCGAGCCACGCCACCACCAGCCCCCAGCACACGGCCGCCACGCCGTACTTGACGCCCGGCGCGATCCAGGCCGCGGACGACCAGAAGGCCTCGAAGGCGGCGGCGACCAGCAGCAGGAAGAAGGCCGCGTAGACGATGGGCACGGAGGCGCGCGCCGACGCGGCCAGCGCCTCGATGCGGCCGAGCCGTCCGGGCGCCAGCCAGCCCAGCCCCATGCGCAATCCCGCCGCGCCGCACAGCACGATGCCGGTCAGCTCGAAGGCCGAATGCGTGGCCACGAAAGGCCAGAAGTTGTGGCCGAGCCCGACCCGCGTCAGATGCCCGGCGACCGCGCCGATCATCAGACCGTTGTAGAGCAGCACGAGGGCGCTGCCCACGCCCGCCAGGATGCCCGCGCCGAAGCAGCGGAAGCCGATGCCGACGTTGTGGGAGATATAGACGCCGAACATGCGCCAGTCGTCGCCGGCCTCGCGCAGGCGGCCGAAGGCGCGCTTGCCGTCGCCGTACATCGACTCGTACTCGCGCAGCTGGCTCGCGTCCAGCAGGCGGAGCGCGAAATCGGGACCCGACCACGCGAGCAGGAAGGCCACGACCAACGGCAACACGAACAGCACGGTCGCCGCCAGCACGAAGCGTCCCTGCGCGCGCACGGCGCGGGGCAGATCGACGCGCAGCAGGCGCGACAGCTGCCGCAGGCCGTAGTCCTGCCGGCGGTAGATCAGCTGGTGCGCGTCCTGCGTCAGCGCTTCGAGCCGCGCCACCAGGTGGATCGGGTACGCGCGCGACTGCGCCAGCGCCAGGTGTTCGCAGACGCGGCGGTACTGCGACGCGAGCAACGCGCCGTCCGCACTCTTGCCCAGCTTGGCGAGCGCCAGTTCCGCGGCGAAGGCCTCCCACAGCGGGCCGTAGGTCGCCTCGAAATGCATCGGACTCATGCGCGCTTCCCCATCAACCATTGCGCGACGCCGAGCAGCCGTTCGGACGCGCTGCGTCTCTTCTCGCCGGGCTGTTCCGCCGGCAACACGGGGACGGCCAGGGACGCGAGTTCCTCGAAACGTTCCGGCGTCAGCCGCTTCGCGCGGCCAGCCCAGGCGCGGACGGCGGCCTGCTCGCGCTGGTTCAGCGGCCGTGCCGGCGCCAGGCTGGGCGCGGCGGGCGGCGCGTCATGCAGGATCACCGGCTGGGCGTACACGACGAGCGTGCCGGCGGCCAGGTCGCCCAGGCGCTTGCAATCGCGGTGGAGCAGCATCGTCACGATGCCGAAGGCGTAGGCCAGCGGCAGGAAGTCCGCGACGCGCAGCAGGTTGCGGGTGACGGACGCCGCCGGCGTGACCGGCAGGCCGGTGTCCATGACCACGCGCAGGCCTGCCGCCTGCTTGCCGGGCGTGGCGCCGGAACGGCCGAGTTCGAAGGCGATCGGGTACAGCCACTCCACGAGGAACATCCCGATCAGCATCAGGCCGAAGCCCAGCCCCCCAGGCCGCCGAAGGCGCCCAGCGACATCACCAGGACCAGGTCGAGGACCAGCCGGATGAACAGGTCCAGCAGGAAGGCCATGGTCCGCGCCACCAGCCCGGCGGGCCGCAGGGACAGGACGATGCCTTCGGGGGTCTCGGCCAGCGCCAGCGTGTCGATGCGCGGCGCGGGCACGGCGGGATGCGGGTTCAGAGCTTGATCACCTTCGTGTCGGCGATCGTGTCATGCAGGCACTTGCGCGACTCGCGGAAGATCAGCACGCAGTCGAGCAGCGCGTAGATCATCGAGGTGACGCCGTTGGCGTTCAGCACGAAGCCGATGCCGTAGCGCAGGCCGAGCAGCCGCCAGGCGTCCGGCCTGGAGCCGTCGGAGCGCATGATGCGCATCTTGAAGAGCATCTTGCCGATGGTCTGTCCGCGCTTGAGCAGGGGCCAGGCCTGAACCAGCAGGAAGGCCGCCAGTCCGAGGAACAGCGACGACAGGTTCAAGGCCGTGAGGGAGAAGTTCCGTCCACGGGTGTCGAGCACGTCCTTGACGGCCGGCACCAGGAATGCGGCCAGCATCAGGACCGCCCAGAGGATGCCGGCATCGATGAGCGCCGCGACGAGGCGGGTGCCGCGTCCGGCCAGGACCTCGCCGGATTCCTGCGCAGCCACGTCGGCCACCACGGCCTGGGGCGGCGCGAAGCGGTCTTCCGTTGAAACTGACATCTTTCCCTCCCTCTCAGAATTTTGGGGGGCATTGTGTCAGTGCTGACTGGGGTGGTCGATGGGGGCATCACCGACCTGGACGCGATCCGCCACACCCTCTGGGGGGATTGCTGTCATCGGGTGATCACGCAGGGGCCGGGTCTTGCGCCGGCCTCACACGAGGACGAGTCCCAGATGGTGATTCTGGGCGTCGTCGGGCTGAAATCCCTCCTGCGACCGCGTCAGTTCCGGTCCGGCCGCACCGGCAGCCCGCCGGAGGATCCATCCGCTTCCGTCACACGGCCACTCGCCCGGCGACTGGCACGGCTGCCGGCGGCGGGCTTGGCGGAGACGCCTGGCGTGGCAGTCGCTGGCGACGCGGTGTCTGCAGGTTCGACCTCCGGCGTCTGGGCCGTCGTCGGCGTGGCGGCCGGTCCGGGCGCTGCTGGCGTCACTGTCGGCGCCGGCGTCGGCACTGCGGGCCGCGACGCCGAGGCGGCGGGCGGGTTCATCGAGGCGGCCTCCAGCGGCGGGCCCACGGTCCCGGACTGGCGCCGGCTGGCGTTGGACGTGACCGGCGGCTCCGTCGTCTGCGCGATGGCAGCCGCCGCGACCAGGGTGACGCAGAACGCGGTCAGGAAGGTGCTGAAGTGCTTCATCGCCTGTCCTCCAGGGGAACGGAGTTCCGGGGTGGCGCGAGACGTCGGCGCCGGACAGACCATGCGGCAATCGGCGCTCCCGGGCAAGGGCGACGAAAAAGGCGACGAAAAAGGCGACGAAAAAGGCGACGGCAATGGCGACGGCAATGGCGACGACAAAGGCGATGGCGCCTTGAAGCGGGTCAGCCCTCCGGAACCCGGTTCACCAACGGCTCCCCGCGCTCGAACGCGCTGAGGCTTTCCAGTGTCGTGGCCATGATCTGCCCGATGGCCTCGACGGTGAAGAAGGCCTGATGCCCGGTGACGATCACGTTCGGGAAGGACACCAGCCGCTGGATCACATCGTCGTGGATCACCGTCGAGGACAGGTCCTGGAAGAACAGGCTGGCCTCCTGCTCGTAGACGTCGATCGCCAGGCCGCCGAGCTGGCCCGTCTTCAGCGCCTGCGTCGCCGCCTCGGTGTCGACCAGGCCGCCGCGGCTCGTGTTCACCAGGATCGCGCCGCGCTTGAGCTGCGCCAGCGAGTTCGCATCGACGATGTGACGCGTCTGTTCCGTCAGCGGGCAGTGCAGCGAGATCACGTCCGACCGCGCCATCAGCTCGGGCAACGGCACATAGCGGCCGCCGAGTGCCTCGAACGCCGGCTTCGGGAACGCGTCGTGGCCCAGCATCGTGCAGCCGAAGCCCGCCATGATCCGCGCGAAGATCGTGCCGATCTTGCCCGTGCCGATCACCCCCACCGTCTTGCCGTGCAAGTCGAAACCCATCAGGCCGTCGAGCTCGAAGTTGCCGTCCCGCGTGCGCACGCTGGCGCGGACGATCTTGCGGTTGACCGCCAGCAGCAGGCCGACGGCGAACTCGGCCACCGAGTACGGCGAGTAGTCGGTGACCCGCACGACCTCGATGCCCAGCCGGCGCGCGGCCGCCGCATCGATGTGATTGAAGCCGGTCGACCGCGTCGCCACCAGCAGCGTGCCCTGCGCCGCGAGCCGGGTCAGCACCTCGGCATCCACGGCGTCGTTGACGAACACGCACACCGCCTTGCATCCGGCGGCCAGCGCCGCCGTGTCGACGGTCAGCCGGTCCTGCACGAACACGAGCTCGTGGCCGATCTCCCGGTTCGCCTGCTGCAGCAGGGTCTGGTCGTATCGACGGGTACTGAAGACGGCGGTTTTCATCGGGCCTGCTCCTTCCGTTCCATTGAAACATGAAGAAACGGTCGCGGAGCCGATCAGGTGAATGATGCGGGGGCGTGACGGTCTCCGTCGCGCCGGCTCGGCCAGGCCATGCCCGTCCCGTCCGGCAACGGCGTGATCGTCGGGCCAAGGGGTTGGCGTGCCATCGCAAGCGCTCCTACACTCAGCAGGCGTCCTTCGCCGGGTCACATCAGGGAGATCAACAGATGACCGAAGAGACCGCGCAGCCCGTCGTCCTTTTCGTGGATGACGAGCCGTCGATCCTGAGCGCGCTGCGTCGGCTGGTCCGACCGCAGGGCTATCGCGTGCTGCTGGCACCGGGCGGTGCCGCCGGCCTGGAGATCCTGGCCACGGAGACCGTCGACGTGGTGGTCTCCGACATGCGCATGCCGGAGATGGATGGTGCCGAGTTCCTCGAACAGGTGCGCGAGCGCTGGCCATCGGTCGGCCGCATCCTGCTCACCGGTTATGCCGACATCCAGGCCACGGTGGCCGCCGTGAACCGCGGCCAGATCCAGCGCCACATCGCCAAGCCCTGGGACGACCGCGAGCTGCTGCTGGCGATCGACGACGCGCTGGCGCGCCGCCGGCTCGAGGTGGAGAACCGCGCGCTGCTCCAGCTCACCAAGACCCAGAACGCGGAACTGCAGTCGCTCAATGCCGACCTCTCGCACCGCGTGCGCGCACGCACGCAGGAGCTGGAGCAGGTCAACGCCATGCTGGAGAAGTCCTTCGACCAGGTGAAGGAAACCTTCCTCCTGTCCATCCAGGTGTTCTCGGGCCTGCTGGAGTTGCGCGAAGGCGGACTGGCCGGCTACTCCCGGCAGGTCGCGGACCTGGCGCGGCGCACGGCGCGTCGCATGGGCCTGGGCCCGCGGGTCGAGGAGGACGTGCACAGCGCGGGCCTGCTGCACGAGATCGGCAAGATGGGCTTTCCGGACGCGCTGCTGCGCAAGCCGGTGTCGACGATGAACGCGGAAGAGATGGCGCGCTACCGGCGTCACACGCTCAACGGCGAGGCCGCCCTGCTGCCGCTGGGACACCTGCAGCATGTCGCGCGGCTGGTGCGCTCGCAGCACGAGCGCGTGGACGGCAAGGGCTTCCCGGACGGCCTGTCGGGCGACGCGGTACCGCTGGCGGCGCAGGTCCTCAGCGTGGCCAGCGACTACTGCGCGGCACACTCGGGCCGGATGGCCGAGCAGCACTTCTCCCCCGCCCAGGCCTTGCAACTCGTGCGCGGCGGCGCCGGCACGCGCTACGAGCCGGAAGTGGTCGAAGCCTTCGAACTGGCGCTGACCGACGAGCCGGAGGACAAGCCCCGCGATCGCCAGATCAGCCCGTCGGACGTCGAGCCGGGCATGGTGCTCGCGCGCGACCTGCTCACGCCCAAGGGCACGCTGCTGCTGGCGGCGGGGCATGTCTTCGACGGGCGGATGGTGCGGCAGATCCGCGAGTTCGCCGGTCGCGAGGGCGCCCGGCTGGCGCTCTACGTCCGCTTGCCGGATGACGACGGCGCACCACGCCAGGCGGCGACCGCCACCCAAGGAGCCCCCCATGGATGAACGCATCCTGATCGTGGACGACGAGCCCGGCATCCTGCATGCCCTGCATCGCCTGCTCCGGCATGGCCTGGCTGCCGCGGACGGCAGCCGCTACATCGTCGACGAGTGCGCCAACGGCGCGCTGGCGCTGGAACAGGCGCGGCGCCATCGCTATGCGCTGGCCATCTCCGACTACCGCATGCCGGAGATGAATGGCGTGGACTTCCTGACGGCGCTGCGCACGCTGCAACCGGAGTGCGAGCGCATCATCCTGTCGGGCTACACCGACCTGAACGCGCTGGTGCGCGCCGTCAACGAGGCGGCCATCGCGCGTTTCATCGCCAAGCCCTGGGCCGACTTCGAGCTGCTCAGCGCGGTGCGGCAGGTGCTGCAGGTCCGCGAGCTGACGATCGAGAACCGCCGGCTGGCCGACCTCGTCCGCACGCAGCAGGGCCAGATCAGCGTGCAGGAGGCGGAGCTGCGCCGACTCGAACGCCTGGAGCCCGGCATCACCCACGTCAACTGGGCCGAGGACGGCTCCTTCATCCTGGAAGATCCCGGAGAAGTGAAGCTATGAGCGCGCACATCGCAGCGCCCGAGGACACGGCGACCGGGCTGCCGGCCGGCTGGGCGATCGCCCTGGAAGCGGTGACGACGCCGATCCTCGTCCATGACGAGCAGTCCATCGTGCATGCCAATGCGGCCATGCTCCGGCTGCTGGGCTACGACGCGCGGGCGCTGGCGGAGATGCCGTTCGACGCCTGGGCCGCGCCCGAGCAGCAGGAAGCGCTGCGGACCTACGGGCTGCAGGCCCTCGGCGCGGAGGGTCCGCCGCCGGCGATCGAGATCGATGCCCTCACCGCGAGCGGCTCGACGCGGTCGCTCGAACTGAACGCGCGACCGATCGTGGTGCAGGGTCGCCGCCTGAATGTGCTCACGGTGCAGGATCTGAGCGACATCCGCCATGTGCAGACCAGCCTGCTGGATGTGGGACGCGTCCTGCACCAGATCATCGAGAACAACCCCGTGGCCAGCTTCGTGCTCGATGCCGAGCACCGGGTCACGCACTGGAATGCCGCCTGCAGCAAGCTCACCGGACGCGACCGCTTCGACATGCTGGGGCGACAGGACGCCTGGTCGGCCTTCTATGTGGAACAGCGCCCGCTGCTGGCCGACCTGATCATCGACGGTGCGATCGACGCGCACAACGGGCCGCTTTATGAAGGACGCTGCCGCCGTTCGGAGACGATCGACGACGCCTACGAGGTCGAGTCCTTCTTCCCACAGATGGACCAGGGCGGTCGCTGGCTGTTCTTCACCGCCGCGCCGCTGATGGACGCGAACGGGACCGTCATCGGCGCCATCGAGACGCTGCAGGACGTGACACAGCGTCGTCGCGCGGAAGAGGAATTGCGCCGCCATCGCGCCGAGCTGGAGGAACTGGTCAGCGAGCGCACCGCCGAACTGCTGCTGACGCACCATGAGCTGGAGGCCTTCCTGGAGAACGCTTCGGTGGGCATCGTCACCACGCTGAACCAGCGGATCGTGCGAGGCAATCGCAAGTTCAGCGAGACCTTCGAACTGGACGGCGCGTCGCCCAGCGGGATCCCGACGCGTTCCTTCTTCGTCAGCGACGAGGATTTCCAGTCGCTGGGCGCGGTCGCCTACCCGGTGCTCACGCGCGGCGAGTCCCTGCAGCACGAGATGGAGATGGTGTCCGCGCGCGGCCGGCGACTGTGGATCGAAATGATCGCGTATGTGGCCAACCCCCATGACCGCCTGGCGCAAACCTGGTGGCTGCTGCAGGACCGGAGCAAGGAGCGCCAGGTGCAGCGCGAACTGGAAGAGAACTACCGGCGCATCAAGTTGACCAACAGCCGGCTCGAAGAAGCCCAGAACCAGCTGCTGCAGTCCGAGAAGATGGCCTCGATCGGCCAGCTGGCCGCGGGCGTCGCGCACGAGATCAACAATCCGATCGGCTTCGTCAGTTCCAACATGAGCACCCTTCGGAGCTACGTGGAACCGATGTTCGAGCTGCTCGAGACGATGCAGGCGCTGACGCCCGGCGCCCTGCCCGAGTCCGTCGACCGCGCGCTGCGGGAACTGGACAAGCGCATCGATCTGGCCTTCGTGAAGGAGGACCTGCCGCAACTGCTCGACGAGAGCGACGACGGCCTGGTGCGGGTCAAGAAGATCGTGCAGGACCTGAAGGACTTCTCGCGGGTCGACCACGCGGAGTGGCAGGACGCCGACCTCAACGCCGGGCTCGACTCGACGCTCAATGTGGTCATGAACGAGGTCAAGTACAAGGCCGAGGTGAAGAAGGACTACGGCGTCCTGCCACCGGTGCGTTGCATCGCGGCGCAGTTGAACCAGGTCTTCATGAACCTGATCGTCAACGCCGCCCATGCGATCCCGCAGCGCGGCGAGATCCGCCTGCGCACGCGCGCGCAGGACGGGTGGGTGTGCGTGGAAGTGGAGGACACCGGATGCGGCATGAGCGAAGAGGTCCGGCGCCGGATCTTCGAGCCCTTCTTCACCACCAAGCCGGTGGGCAAAGGCACCGGCCTGGGCCTGTCGCTGTCCTACTCCATCGTGCAGAAGCACGCGGGCCGGATCGAGGTGATCAGCGCTCCGGGCGAAGGGACGACCTTCCAGGTCTGGATACCGGAAACGCCCAGGGAAGACGCCACCGTGTCGTGACGATGTCCTGGCGGGACCGCCCCGCCTTCAGGTCCGCCTTCAGATACGCTTTCAGGCCGGCTCCGGTTCCTGCTCCTGCGTCAAGCGCTCGCGGATCACCGCATTGACCTCGGCGCCGTAGATCAGCGTCGTCGCGCTGATGTAGAGGAACACCAGCGTGGCGACCACGCCGGCGAAGCTGCCGTAGAGCAGCGCCAGCTTGCCCGCGCTGCGCAGCGTGTACGAGAGCGTCGCCGCCGACGCCACCCAGAGCGCCGCGCCGACGATGGCGCCGGGCAGCACGGTGCGCAGCCGCTGGCGGATGTCGGGCAGCCAGCCGTAGAGCAGCGCGTACAGCACCGTCAGCACCGGGAAGGCGACGCCGTAGCGCACGCTGTTGCGCAGCCAGAGCGTCTCGCGCCCCTTGCCGACGCTGTTCTCCAGCGCGTCCCACACATACGGCATGACGATGACGGAGCTGAAGATGGCGAGGATGCCGCCGCCGACGATCAGCGTGAACAGCGTGACCTTGAGGCGCGCCCGCCAGAACGGCAGGCCGCGCTCGATGGCGTAGGCGCGGTTCAGGGCGGTGCGCACCGCCTGCATGCCCGACGACGCCGTCCACAGCGTGACGAAGAGACCGATCGCCAGCAGCGCCTGGCTGCGCTGGGCCAGCACCTGGTTGACCACCGGCTGCAGCGCGCTGCGCACGAGCGGCGGCGCGTATTCCACGACGCGGCTCGCCAGCGCGGCCGCGTCGCCGGGCGACCCGATGTAGGCGGCGCCCGCCGAGAGCAGCAGCAGCAACGGGAACATCGACAGCACCATCGAGAACGCCATGCTCCCCGCCTGGTTGGCGCTCTGATGCAGCACGTAGTTGCGGATGGCGAGCAGCAGGACGCCGAGGACGGGCGTGCGCAAGACCGCGCGCCGGGCCCAACGCAACAGCGCACTCAGACGCGGCTGGCCGTGGGAATTGCGCAACCAGGACATGCAGGCGCCCGTTCTTCGATTCGCGTAGAGCTCTCTGAACCATTCATCCCGACGACTCCTGTCTTCCGAAATCTCGTCCGCATGGCAATTGGCGCGCCGAGCCGATCGGAGACCGCGCCAGCTCCCAGCGCCACCATGCGAAGATGCCATTCCGCCCATCGTTCGATGGCATCCGCACCATTTCGCGGCAGCCAACGCGTCTCCCTCTCAAGGTCCTAATGAAAGCACCCCCGCGACTCCAATCCCTGATCGAGGAAGGCCTGATCGACACCGTCGTGCGTCAGCTGATGAGCGGCAAGGAGGCGCTGGTCTACGTGGTGCGCTGCGGCGACGAGACCCGCTGCGCCAAGATCTACAAGGAGGCCACGCAGCGCAGCTTCCGGCAGGCCGTGGACTACACCGAGAACCGCAAGACCAAGAACAGCCGGCAGGCGCGGGCGATGGCCAAGGGCACGAAGTTCGGACGCCAGGCCCAGGAGGCCGCCTGGCAGAACGCCGAGGTCGACGCGCTGTATCGCCTGGCCGGCGCCGGCGTGCGCGTGCCGCAGCCCTACAACTTCATGGACGGCGTGCTGCTGATGGAACTCGTCGTGGACGAGCACGGCGATGCGGCGCCGCGGCTCAACGACGTGATGTTCACCGCCGAGGAAGCCCGCACCCATCACCAGAGCCTGCTGGTCGAAGTGGTGCGCATGCTCGGCGCGGGTGTCGTCCACGGCGACCTGTCCGAGTTCAACATCCTGCTGGCCGGCGACGGCCCCGTGATCATCGACCTGCCGCAGGCCGTGGACGCCGCCGGCAACAACCACGCCAAGCGCATGCTGCTGCGCGACGTCAACAACCTGCGCGACTTCTTCGGCGGCTTTGCCCCGGACCTGCTGAGCACCGACTACGGGCACGAGATCTGGGCCCTGTATGAGAGCGGCAGCCTCACGCCCGACACGCCGCTGACCGGTCGTTTCAAGCATGCGGCCGGTCCCGTCGACCTCGGCGAAGTGATCCGCGAGATCGACGACGCGGCGGACGAGGAAGCCGCGCGACGCTTGCGGATGCTCAGTTCCTGACGGCCCGGAGCGCTGCCGTGATCGCATCCCGGATCGGAAACAGGTGGTCGTTGCCGTTGAACTCCGCATCCGGGCTGTTGCCGGTATGCACGATCACGACCTTCGCCGTCGGATCCACGAAGATGTTCTGCCCGTTCGTCCCCCAGGCGAAGGAGCGCCCGCCCGCCGCCTGCGGGATCCAGACGTGCAGGCCGTAGAAGGGCACGTTCGCGGGCTGGGGCTTGTCCTTGCGCAACGCGGTCATCTGCGCGATCCAGGCCTGGGGCACGACCTGACGCTCGCCCACGCGGCCGAGGTTCATGATCAGCTGCCCCAGTCGGGCGTAATCCCGCAAGGTGGCGACGAACTGCCCTTGCACGCCCTCCTGCCCCGCCCGGTTCTTGATCCAGTAGGCGGGTGACTCGGCGCCCATCGGCCCCCACAGGCGCGTGGACAGGTAGTCGGTATTGCTCACGCCGGTGCGCGCGCTCAGCATCAGGCCGAGCACGGCCGTCACCGCGCCGTTGTAGTTGAAGACCTTGCCGGCCGGATCCTTGTCTTTCTTGCCCGCCAGATAGACGCGCATGTCGGTGAAGAGCTCGATCATCGGATTCGTGGTCTGGTTGTCCGAGACCTCGCCGGGCCGGAAGGAGTTCTTCAGCGCCACGCCCGAGCTCATGCGCAACAGGTCTTCGACGCTGTCGTCGGCGAAGGCACTGTCGCGGAAGTCGGGCAGCACCGTCGCGACGCGCTCGTCCAGGGACAGCCGGCCCTCGTCGATCGCGATGCCGATCAGCAGCGCGAGGACGGTCTTGGACATCGACGCGGACAGCAGCGCCGTCGACGGCTTCGCCTGCTGGAGGTAACGCTCGAACACGACCTGACCCTCGTGCATCACGAGGAATCCGGTGGTGCAGAACCTGCCGAAGTAGTCCTCGAGCGGGACGGCTGTCGCCGCGCCGCGCGGCTTGTACGCCACCGCGCCCAATGGCGTCCCCGCGGGCAAGGCCTGCGGGACGGCGGCGGCCGGCGCCTCGTTGTGGAGAAAGCGCTTCTGGGGATCGACGTAGACGCCCAGGCAGCCGGAGGCCGCCTGCGCGTGCGCGACGCCGCCCAGCGCGACGATCAGGATCGCGATCACGTGATGCAGCGCGGGGCCTCGCTGCGGTCGCCAAGGTTGAAGCTGCATCATTTGTCGCGATCGTAGCTGCCGGTGCCGAAGTAGACGGACCGGTTGTCACCGTCGACGGGGAAGCTGAGCAGCCGCTCCTTGTGGCCGTCGTCGTACTCGAGCGTGATCGCGAAGCCGTCCAGTTGATATCTGCCGCGGCGACTCGCGCCATCGTCCTTCGTGCGCGTGCCGCTGCTGACCCCGACCGTCCCCAGCCCCGTCCCGACGGTGCTGCTGCCCGTGCTGCTGCTGCCCTTGCCGTCGCCATGCGACGACCCCGCGACCACGGTGCCCGTGATCGCCTGCAGGCTGCCCGTGCCGGAGGTCGCGCTGAAGCTGCGCTCGAAGCGCCCGTCCTTCGTGAAGCGGATGCCGTGCGTGGCCGACGTGCCGCCGGTGATCATGCTGCCGGTGAAGCTGCGCCGGCTGAAGCTGCCGTCCAGTCGCGCATCCTTCGGCCAGGGCCGCACCGCCTCGTGGCCCTCGGGCTTCCAGTCGCCGACGGGTCGACCGTCGTCGTCCTGCGCCTGCATGGCGTAACCCTTGCCGGCGCTGCGCCAACGCCCCCAGCGCTGCGGCTCGAGCTGGCGCGACGCGGCGACGTCGAGCTGATCGGGCGGCATCTCGGTGCGGCGGTAGACGCTGCCGTCCCGCAGCAGGAAGCGCACGTCCTCCTCCCAGCGGGTGCCGTTGATGTTGTTGGCTTCGCCGTGGATCACGACGGCCGCCAGGTCCTTGTCGCCCAGGCCCTTGCCGGGCGCGGTCGACACGCGCTGCAGCGACACCGTCTTGCGCGCCAGCGGCGTCTGCGCCAACGGCGACGGTGTCAGGCCCGACGCATCGTTGACGAGCGCGGCATCGGCCAGGTCCATCGACAAGCGGTTCAGCGAGGTGACCACACCGCGCAGCACCACTTCCTTGCCAAGCCACGATTCGGCGTTGAACTTCAGGTGGATGACCTGCTCGCCGATCCGGTCGCCCTGCTCCTGCACAAGATGGAAGTTTTCGGGACGGCTCATGTCGCGCGCCACCCGGCCCTTGACGTAGACCAGTCCGAGCTTGCGCCGGGCGGCTTCCTCGGAAATCACGAGCCAGTTGCCGCGCTGCTCCGTCAGGGCGATCACCTGGCTGGGCAGCAAGACCTGGCCCCGGGCGGGTTCGGCGGCCACGGGGAGCGGGGTGATCGGCATCACGAGATTGGCCTGCACGATCGCGCGCGCCACGGCGCCCGCCTGCGGATAGCGCGCGTCGACGTCCTTGCCGCCGCCCTGCCACTCGCGCGCGAGCGTGGCGCAGGCTTGCGGGTCGCTCAGCACGCGCTGGCGCATGGGCTCGACGAGCTTGTCCCAGGGCGCATCGCCACTGCGCCGCTGCATCATGCGGGTGAGCACCACCCGCATCGGGGCGATCTGGTAGCGCCCGCGCCAGACGACCCACGCGTCCCGCATCGGCGTGACGGAGGGGGCGCCGATCTCCTGGCACGCGTTGATCGCGGCTTCGGACATCACGTCGAAGCTCACGGCCTCGACGAGCTGACTCATGGCGGCGGCATCGGTGACCAGGCTCTTCGCGTCGGGCGCGGCCTGGGCAGGACTGGCGATCAGCGCGGCCGCACAGGCGACGGCAAAAGCGGCAGTGGCACAGGCGACGGCCAGCGCGGATCGGAGAGTCTGGAAACACATGCGATCGGATCCGGAAATTCGGAGGACCGCATCCTGCCCGCGTCCGGCGTCCCGGGCCACGGCCCGGACGGGGAAGCGTCGGTGAGGGACTTGACGCGCTGCGCGGGAACGCCTTGCCGGGCGTCCTCCGCTCACGCCGTCTGGATCGACGGCTCGCAGAGCACCGGGAAGTTCAGCGAGTTGGCGATGAAGCACTGCTCGTGCGCGTCGTGGTGCAGGCGCTGGGCGAGCTCGACATCGTCACCCGCCCGCACGGTGACGCGCGGGCGCAGGACGATCTGCGTGAAGCGCCCCTTCTCGCCTTCCACCATCGTGCCCTCGGCCTCGTCCACGTAGGCGAGCACGGCGATGCCGGCTTCGGCGCAGAGGTGGAGGTACCAGAGCTTGTGACAGGCGCTGGTGGAAGCCACCAGCAGGTCCTCGGGATTCCAGCGGGTCCTGTCCCCGAGGAAGGCCGGATCGGACGATCCCAGGATCGGCGCCTTGCCCGGCGCCTCGATCGCATGGTCGCGGCGGTAGGCCTTGTAGCCCGACGTGCCGCTGCCCTGGTTGCCGGTCCACGTCACGGTGACGTGGTAGTGGTGTTCCCGATGTCCCATGGTGGGGGGCTCCTGTTGGTCATCCCGAGTCGACAACTGTGGCGACAGGACAGAAGGATCAGCCACGTCGCGCACGGCGGGCCGATTCTCTCCGACGGCAGGAAGCCCCCTCAAGGGCGGCGAGGAACGACTCGCCGATCAGCCGCGCGCGGCCTGCCGACGCCGCCGGCCGATCAGCCCCAGCAGCGCGAGGCCGCCCAGGCTCATCGCCGCGGTCGCGGGCTCGGGGATGGGCGGCGGGACCGCGAACGGTGTCGCGGCCAGCAGCACGTTGCCGGCCACCGCGATCCCTTGGTAGATGGCGACGCTGGTGTACGGCAGGTTGAGCACCGAGGCATTCAAGTCGCCCGTGCCCAGGAAGTTCTGACCGTCGCCCATGATGACGAGCTGGAAGTTGTGCTCCAACTCGATCGAGCTGTGCCGGAAATCGATCCGGTCGGCCTCATGCTGCAACGGGGCATTGCAGCTGGAGACGCCGGGGGCGAAGCAGTAGTCGTAGTCGTTGTAGACGACCACCTGCCCGTCGGTCCAGGTGACGGTGCCGAGTTCCGCGCTGCTGAAGGTGATGGTGATGCCGCTGTACAGCAGCCGTTGCCCCTCGTCGAACTGGCCCCGGATGTCCACGGCCGAACTGGCCGTGGCGAAGTCGTAGGTGATCTGCCCCGCGACCCACCGGGTCGCTTCTGGCGGCTGGCCGCCGAAGTAGAAGGTGGAGGTCTGCGCGAACGCCTGACCGGTCGCAGCCAGGCACAGCGCGCCAACCGCCAATGCGGCCTTCGAGAGACGACAGCTCATGAGTTTCTCCGGGTGGGTGGATCTTCCCGGACCCTCGCCGATCCACGCTGTCGCCGCAATCCCTAGGTGGCCCTGGTCAGAGTGATGCAGGTGCACGTCGAAACGATGCGTCTGAGGTCACTCGTCATTCGCCGACAACCACATCTCCCTCCTGCGTTCCTGAAAGCGCCGTGAGATAGGCCAACTCCAGGCTGCGCGTGAAGGCCGGCGTGTCGAACAGCGCCGCCGAGTCGCGATGCTCGCGCAGGCGATTGCGAAGCTCGTTGAGCCTGTTGGCCTCGGTCGCGAGCGCCACCGCGGTGTCGATGTATTCGTCCCGCGTGCTCATCACCAGTTCCGGCATGCCCACGGCATGCAGCAGGCTGGACGCCATCCGGCCGGCGAAGGACTGCCCTGCCTGCGTCAGCACCGGCAGGCCCATCCACAGCGCGTCGCTGGCCGTCGTGCCGGCGTTGTACGGGAGCGTGTCGAGGAAGAGGTCCGCCGACGCCAGTCGAGCGAGATAGGTCTCGCGATCGCATCGACTCGCGAAGACCAGTCGATCCGGTGCGAGGCCGAGCTCCGCGGCATGGCCGCGGAGGTTGCGGATGGCCTCGTCCCCCTCGGCCAGCAGCCAGAGCACCGAGCCAGGCACGCGCTCGAGGATCCGCGCCCACGCCGCAAACATCGATGGCGTCAGCTTCGCCGGGTTGTTGAAGCAGCAGAACACGAACGCATCCTCGGGCAGCCCGGCAGCGGCGCGCTGCCCACCGGCCGGAGGCCTCGGGCGTTGTCGATCATTGGCCTGGTACGACGGCAGGATCAGCAGCTTCTCATCGAAGAAGCTGCGGGTCCGATCGTCGACGAGGTGCCGGTCCGCGACGACGTAGTCATACAGCCCGGATCCCGAGGTCCCGAGATAGCCCAGATAGAGCACCTGCACCGGTGCGATCCGGCTCGCGAAGATCGCGTTGCGGGAGTTGTCGGTGTAGCCCGTCAGGTCGACGGCGACGTCGATGGACAGTTCGCGGCAGATCTGGACGATCTGCTCATCGGTCTGGTGCTGGACATCGATGAACGCATCGACGCCGGCGCGCAGCCGGCGCTGCATGGGATCGTCGCTGGCGCGGCCGTAGTGGAGGATCGCGACGTCGAAGACCTGCCGGTCATGAAGCTCCAGCACCTCCGCGATCAGGTAGGCGACGGGGTGACTGTGGAAGTCGCGAGAGACGTAGGCGATGCGGATCTTGCGCCCCGTCGGGAAGCCCAGCGCCTGCGGACCCGGCTGCGGTCGCGGCAGCGTCTGTGCCGCCCAGGTTCTCGCCGCCCGCTGCTGCAGCGCCGGATCGTCCGTCAGGTGTTGGACGATCAGCGGCTGCGCGACGGATTCGCCCGCTTCGACGCGCGTCAGGAGTTCTTGTCGGTCCTGCGCATGGCGGCGCCAATCGAAGAGATGCATCGCGGCGTACAGCCTCAGGCCCGCCAGCCACGTCGTGTGCGGCGCCCGCTCGATCGCCGCATCGAAGTCCGCCACGGCCAGCGAGAACCTCCTGGCCCGGAGATGCAGGTTCGCGCGATTCTGAAGCGGCGCGGCGAGCTGCGGGTCCGCTTCGATCGCGTTGCCGAAGGCTTCCAGCGCGCCGTCGAGTGACCCGGCCTTGCGAAGCGCCATCCCCTTCAGGTTCTGGGCGACGGCATGACCAGCAGCGCCGCGTTCGAATCGATCGGCTTGCTGGAGGGCGGCGTCCAACTCGCCCGCAGTGATCAACTGGTCGATCAACGCCAGACGGAAGGTGTCGCGCTGGGGATCGTGCTCGATGGCGAGCTCGATGGCCATCCGCGCCGAGTCCGCGGCGCCGAGGTCCCGGTAGGCCAGACTCAGGCCGTGGAACGCCTTCGCATAGGTCGGCTGCAGGCCGATGGCCCGTTCGAACGCGTCCAGGGCCGCCTGGGGCTGACCGAGCTCCCGCAAGATCACGCCCCAGTTGTGGAAGAGCACAGCATCTTGGCTGCCCGCCTCGGCCAGGGCGCGGTAACGCGTCGCCGCGTCCTGCCACAGGCCCCGGTCGACCAGGGCGTCGGCCGCCTCTCTCTCCCGGAGAGCCTTGGTGCCCTGATCGTCCTTGTGACCCTTGCCGCCCGCGAGCGCCTGTTGCTTCTGCTTGCTCAACGCGAGCCCCTCCCCGAAAGCTGGTGAGGGAATCTTAGAGGGGAACTCATAAGCACCTGCGCATCCCTTCGTAGGCAGCCGGGTCCACCTCGGCGATCCTGACGTCGACCTTTGCCGTGTGCTCTACCGAGCATCTTCAAGCCCGGGAGCCCCGCCTCCCGGGCTCTTTCTCGTCCCTCACCGACATGACCACCCGACGTCACGCCCTCTTCGCGTTCACCGGCATTGCCGCCCTGCTCTTCTCCGGCACGAGCCGCGCCGAGGAGATCATCAGGATCGCCGTCACCAACGGCCCGCATGCGCAGATCGCCGAGGTCGCGAAGAAGGTCGCCGCCCGTGACGGCCTCACGCTCCAGATCGTCGAGTTCTCCGACTACGTGCAGCCCAACGCCGCGCTCGACGCCGGCGACGTGCAGGCCAACAGCTACCAGCACCTGCCCTTCCTGCAGTCGCAGATCCAGGCGCGCGGCTACCAGCTCAGCGCGGTCGGCGTCACGGTCACGGCGCCGCTGGGCTTCTACTCGAAACGCATCAAGCGGCTCGATCAGCTGGCGACCGGTGCCCGCGTCGCCATCCCCAACGATCCGACCAACAGCGGCCGCGCGCTGCAACTGCTGCACAAGGCCGGCGTCATCACGCTGAAGGCGGGCGCTGGCATCTCGGCCACGACGCTCGACATCGCCGCGAACCCGCGCAAGCTGCAGATCGTCCAGGTCGACGCCGCGCAGTTGCCGCGCACGCTGGACGACGTCGACGCCAGCGCGATCAACACCAACTACGCGGTGCAGGCCGGGCTCGTCCCGAAACGCGACGCGATCGCGATCGAGGACGCGAAGAGCCCCTACGCCAACCTCATCGCCGTGCGGACGCGGGACAAGGACCGACCCTGGGTGCCGAAGCTGGTCCGGGCGTTCCAGTCGCCCGAGGTCCGGCAGTTCGTCGCGGAGGGTTTCGCGGACTCGCTCGTCGTCGCGTTCTGAGCCGGCTTCATGCGGGCCGCCGCAGCCGGCCATAACCCCACAGCAGCAGCGCGCCCGCGGCCAGCACCGCGACGCCGACGATCGCGCCGGCGCTGACGTACACGACGCTGGCCCACAGCACGTACGCGCTGCAGCCGACGAACACCAGCGGCAGCACCGGGTACAGCGGCACGCGGAACGGCCGCGGATGCGCCGGCGCCTTGCGGCGCAGCACCAGCACCGCCAAGCCGCTGAGCGTCATGAAGAACCAGTACACCGGCGACAGGTAGTCGACCATCGTCGAGAAGCCGCCCCGCGTCGCCGCGCCGAACGCGACCAGCGCCAGGGCCATGCCGCTGGTCGCGATCACCGCCACGGTGGGTGTGCCGCGATCCGCGTCCCAGCGCGCCAGCTGCAGCTCCGCCGCCAGATCGCGCGCCGCCGCGTAGGTCGTGCGCGGACCGGCGATCAGGATCGCGTTCATCACCGACAGCGCCGTCAGCGTCACGACGCCGACCATCGCGACTTCCGCGCCGCGGCCGAACACCACCCGCATCGACTCCGCCGCCGGGGCCGCGCTCGCGGCCAGGCCGCCCAGACCGAGCACGCGCACATAGGCCCAGTTGGCGAGCAGGTAGAGCGCCGTGACCGTTCCCAACCCCAGCAGCAGCGCGCGCACGATGCCGCGGCGCGGGTCCTTCATCTCGGACGACAAGGTCGCGGCATCGCTCCAGCCGCCATAGGCAAGAAACACGAACACCATCGCCGTGCCCCACGAGACGGTCGCGGCACTCGCGGCGCCGACCGCCCCCGCGGCACCCTGCGCGGCGGACGTGGCCGGTGCCAGGCCTTGCCACTGCTGCACGCCCGCGCTCACGCCGAGCAGCAACAGCCCGCCGATGACCAGCGTCGTCAGCCCGAGCTGCGTGCCCAGCCCCACGCGCACGCCGAGCAGGTTCAGCCCCGTCAGCGCGACGATGAGCCCGCCCGCGAGCCATGCGCTCACGTGCTCGCCGAGCCAGGGCGAGAGGTCGACCACCTGCGCCAGGTAGTCCCCGAACACGAAACCGAGCAAGGCCATCGAGCCCGTGTGGATCACCGCGAAGCGCGACCACGCGAACAGGAAGCCGAGCCGCGCGCCGAAGGCGCGGCGCAAGAAGTGGTAGTCGCCGCCGGCGTCCGGGAAGGCCGCGGCGAGTTCCGCGAAGCACAGCCCGCCGATGAAGGACAGCACGCCGCCCAACGCCCAGGCCAGGTAGAGCTGCTCCGGCGTGGCCAGGAACTGCGCCACCATCGGCGAGGTCTTGAAGATGCCCGCGCCGACCACCATGCCGATGCACAGCGCCATCGCGTGGCGGACGTCGAGGATGCGCTGCGGCTGCGCGCCGGGCGGATCGCCGGCAGGAACGGACGGGGACATGGAGGGGAGGCTCGGACGGGGGACGCGCGATGCTACTGGCGCTCCGGCCCGCGCGGCGGACTTCGTCGTGGCGACGCGACGGCATGAGCTTATGAGGGAGTCGTCTGAAGCGGAATGCGGGTTTGCGGCGTGCGCGTCGATAGGCTGGCGGCCCGTCTGCCTGCACTTGCGCCGCGCCCAATGCTGAAGCTCCAAGCCACCGCCCTCGCCTCGCTGACCCTGCTGACGAGCGGCGTCCCCGCGTTCGCCCAATCCGACACCGCCCTCAGTCCCGCGCTCAGTCCCGTCCTCGTCACCGGCACGCGCGCCCGCGACCGGACGCTCGCGGACAGCCAGGTCCCCGTGGACGTGCTCTCGCGCGACGAGCTCCTTCGCGCCGCCGGTCCCGACGGCACGCTCGCCGCCGCGCTGCAGGCGCTGCTGCCGTCGTTCAACTTCCCGCGGCAGTCCAACTCCGGCGGCGCGGACCACGTGCGCGCGGCGCAGCTGCGCGGCCTGTCGCCGGACCAGGTGCTGGTGCTCGTCAACGGCAAGCGCCGTCACAGCTCGGCGCTCGTCAACCTCGAGTCCAAGACCGGCAAGGGCACGAACCCCGTCGACTTCAACACGATCCCGCTGGCCGCCGTGCAGCGCATCGAGGTCGTGCGCGACGGCGCCGGCGCGCAGTACGGCTCCGACGCCATCGCGGGCGTGGTCAACGTGATCCTCGACGAGCGCCGCAGCGGCGGTGAACTCGGCGCCGAGGCCGGTCTCTTCCACACGAAGTTCGAACCCACCGGCCGCACGATCAACGACGGCCAGGCCCAGTCGGCCAGCCTGTCGCAAGGCTGGGCCATCGGCGAACGCGGCTTCCTGCGCGCCGGCCTCGAAGGCCTGCACCGCAACGCGACCAACCGCAGCGGCCTCGATCAACTGCCGCCGTGGGAGGACGCGACGCCCGCCAACCTCGCCACCGTCGGCCAACGCAACTACGCCGCCGGCGAACCCGCCACGCGCCAGTGGCAGGCCTTCTTCAACGGCGCCGTGGACCTCACGCCGCAGCAGCAGGCCTACGCCTTCGGCACCTGGCAGCAGCGGCGCTCCACGGGCGCGGCGTACTACCGCTACCCGGACAGCTTCGCCAACCTCAAGAGCGTCTACCCGGACGGCTACCGGCCGCAGACCACCGGCGACAACCGCGACCTGCAGCTCGTCGCCGGTCTGCGCGGCGACTGGGCGGGGTGGGACTACGACCTGTCGCTCGACCACGGTCGCAACGACTTCGACTACGGCGTGCGGCATTCGCTGAACACCTCGCTCGGCGCGGCC
Organism: Mitsuaria sp. MSU3D; assembly: GCF_056867975.1. Classification (NCBI taxonomy): domain Bacteria; kingdom Pseudomonadati; phylum Pseudomonadota; class Betaproteobacteria; order Burkholderiales; family Sphaerotilaceae; genus Roseateles; species Mitsuaria sp. MSU3D. The sequence continues at coordinate 2,154,021 of NZ_CP200314.1, forward strand.
AGTCCGACCGAGTTCCACCTCGGCGATTTCGGCACGCGGCTCACGACCGTCAACCTCGATCTGACGCGCTCCGTCACGATCCCCGGACTGAGCCGCCCGGCCACCTTGGCGGCCGGCCTCGACGGGCGTCATGAGCGCTTCGTCACCGGCGCGGGCGACGCGGCCTCTTACGCGGTCGGCGCTTTCGACGGCCCCGCCGGCGCACAGGCCGGGCCGGGTCTTCAGCAGGGCGATGCGGCGAGCCTGTCGCGCCGCGTGATCGGCGCCTACGTCGATCTGAGCGCGTCCTTCACCCGCGACTGGCAGGCCGAAGCCGCGCTGCGCCACGATCACTACAGCGACTTCGGCAACGCCACGACGGCCAAGCTGTCCTCGCGCCTGGCACTCGCCGGGGGCTTTGCGCTGCGCGGCGCGATCTCGACCAACTTCCGCGCGCCCTCGCTGGCGCAACGCGGCTTCAGCTTCACCGTGACCGACCGCGGCGACGGCGGCGAGCTCAGCCAGATCCGCACGCTTCCGGTGGACAGTCCGATCGCTCGTTACCTCGGCGCGCAGGACCTGAAGGCGGAGCGCTCGCGCAACGCGAGCCTCGGCCTGACCTGGCAGCCCGACCGTCACTGGTCGGCGACGCTCGATGCCTACGCGATCCGCGTCAAGGACCGCGTCACGCTGTCGCAGCGGATCAGCGGCGACGGGCTGTCGCAAACGCTGGAGTCCCTCTTCGGCGCCCCGGGCATCGACGGGGTCAACTTCTTCACCAACGCGCTGGACACGCGCACGCGCGGCGCGGACCTGGTGACCGAGTGGAACGGCGCGGCACTCGACGGGGAGTTGCGGCTGTCGTGGGCCGCCTCGTTCAGCAAAACGACGGCGAGACCGCATGCCGACGCGAACGTGGGCCTGGAAGAGCTGAACACGCTGACCAACGCCGCCCCGCGCCAGCGCCACATCCTGACCGCGCAATGGCGCGGCGGCGCATGGTCCTTGCTGAGCCGCCTGACGCGTCACGGCAGCACGACGCGCGTCTTCGACTTCGGCGACGGCTTCGTGCCCACGCAGACCTACGCGCCGGTCTGGCAGCTGGACCTGGAGGCGCAGTGGCAGGCGACCCGCGCGCTGAGCGTCAGCGTCGGCGCGGTCAACGCGACGGACCGCTACCCCAGCCGATCGACGTCCGACATCGCGTACTTCGGCAACTTCCCCTACGACGTGCTGTCGCCGGTGGGGTTCAACGGGGCGTACTACTACGCGAGGGCGAAGTGGGTGTTCTGAGCGGCAACTACAACGGCCACAGGGCATCGATAGGCCGCTCCAGCACCCGCGCCGCCGCCGGATGGAACACCGCCGGATCCAATCGTCCCTCGGCTGCGGCGGCAGCGAGCCATCGCTCGATCGATCCGCCCTTCTCCGCCCATCGATCCTGGCGCAGCAAGCCGTACAGGCCGGCGGCGATCACGTGGATGCCGTCGTCCGATTTGCGCCAGCGGTCCGCCGGATTGCGGGCCACGCCGAGCGCCTCGCTGATCAACTGGTCCAGCGCCTGGCACAGGTCCTCGTTCAGAAGACCCGGCAGCGTCGTGTAGCCCCAGCGGGGATCGTGGTCGCGGACGATCTTCGTGATCAGCGGATCGCGACCGAGGGCCGCGAGCGCCGCCGTCGCGGCCGGGCCGTCCATCGGCACGGGCGGATGGAGCATCTCGTGCGCGGCGATGCGCACCGTGGTCGCGGTGTCGTAGTCGGCGGCCTGCAGGAAGGTCTGGCCTTGCACCTTGATGCCGTGCGGCTTCGAGAACTGGAGCAGCACGATCTGGATCTCGGGATCGAAGCTCCGGCCGGTCAGCTTCTCCTGCCAGGAGATCACGTCGAAGCCGGCGAGCGCGCGCTGCACCTCGGCGATGCGCTGGTCCAGATCGTTGCCGATCCGCTCCTTGCGGAAGGCCGCGAACCCGGCGCGCTGCATCGCGCTGAAGATCGCATCGATCCGCGGCGCCGCGCGATCGAACCAGGCCCAGTCCTCCTCGCTCCAGTAGCTGCTGGCCTTGTAGCTCGGCAGGATGGCCGTCTGCCGCGACCGCAGCGCGGTCAGCAGCGTGGCGATCGTCGCGTCGTTGCCGTTGGCCGAGAACAGCACCTGCAGGTTGGGACCGAGCAAGCCGAAGCCGTCCTTCGTCGCCTCGTTCCACAGCCGGGGCACGTCGCTGCGCACCGCCTCGGGAAGACGCGGCGCGAAGGCGGCGGCGTCCTCGCCGTAGAAGTCCAGGTAAAGCTGCGTGCCCGACAGCGGGCCGAGGAAGGCGATCGCATCGAAGCCTTCCGAAGCGCGCACCTTCCATCGGGTGCGGCTGGCAGCTCGGGCATCGGGCCGGGCGTCGGCAGGCAGAGTGCAAAGCACGGACGCCACCGAAGCGATCAGCGGCACGGTCAGGAAGGTTCGTCGTTGCATGCCCCGATGCTAGGCAAGCGAGGCGCTCCGTTCTTGAACGGACTTAACCCACCCAGCGGGTCGGCGTCCGCCCGGTCAGCGCGACGATGGCGCGCGTCAGGTGGGCCTGGTCGGCGAAGCCGGTCTCGGCGGCGAGCGCCGCCATCGAGCCCTGCCAGCCCGGCAGCCGGCGCAGCGCCTGCAGCGTGCGCAGTTCCAGCCGGTAGCGCTTCGGACTGGTGCCGAAGGCCCGGCCGAAACCCCGGCTGAGCGACTGCGGCGCGATGCCCATGGCATCGGCCCAATCGGCGAGGCTGAGGGCCGGATCGGCTGCGAGCGCCGCGGCCAGCAAGTCCGGCCAATCGTTGAGCCGCATGGCCAAAGGGCGGAAGGTCCGGCGCAACAGCGCGGCGGCCTCGTGGGGATCGCGCTCGGCCAGCCGGGCGATCGCGTCCGCATCGTCCACATGTCCGAACGGATCGTGGAAATCGCTCCCGAGCGCCGGCAGATTCAGCACACGCGCGCCGGCGCGGAAGAACTCGTTCTGATGCGATTCGTGCTCGCCATGGAACACGACTTGGCCGGCCTCGACACGCACCCGGCCACGATCGCCCGCCTCCACGTAGCCGCCGGCGAGCACGAGCGCGACATAGCCTTGCGCGTGACGGTGGCGCGCCATCCGCTCGAAGGCGCGATGAACGGAGAAGGGAGCTGTCATTCGTTCAACCTCTCGCCCGCTGTCGACTCGTACAAGCCGGGGAAGTAGCGCTCCATCAGCGTCGCCGGCTTCAACGGCGACGTGAATCCGAATGGCGCGTAGAGGCCATGCGCATCACCGGTCGCCAGCGTGAACCGCCGAAGCCCTTGGAGATCGGCGTGCGACATCACGGCCTCCATCAGTCGCTTGCTGTAGCCCTTGCCGCGATGCGCGGGCAGCACGAAGACATCGACCAGGTTCGCGAAGGTCGAGCGATCCGTGATGACCCGGGCGAAGGCCACCTGCCGTCCGTCGACGAAACCGCCGAAGCACAGCGAATGCTCGATGGATCGCTCGACGACCTGGCGCGAGATTCCCTTTGCCCACGACGACTCGTTCGCGAGGAACGCGTGGATCAGGTCGATGTCCAGGTCCGACTTGTCGGTGGTGATGTGCAAGGTGATCACGTGGCGATTCGAGATGGGAGGTGGACGGGCACCGCGATTTCAACATCATTCCTGCCGCGTGATCGCAGGCGTCGCCCCTCAGGCGGCGACTCTGGCGAGCACGGATGGCGCGCACGCCGATCCTGGGCATGATCGCGGGTCCAGCACAGAGGAGCACCCACCCCATGGCCAAGTACCTGATCTCCTTCCCCAGCGCCGCGATGGTCGTCCCCGACGGCGAATGGGACGCCGTGGTCCGCGACTCGCATGCCGTCATCGAGGAGGCGAAGTCGGCCCGCGTCTATGTCTTCGGCGGCGGCATCGACGAGAGCGTCCCGCCCGTGCTCGTCTCGGCGGACGGCACGGTCGCTGAAGGCGGCTATCCGTGGGCGCCGACGCTCAACGGCGGATTCTGTGTCCTGGAACTGCCTTCTCGCGAAGCGGCCGTCGATTGGGCCGCGCGCATCGCCAAGGCCTGCCGCTGCCAACAGGAGCTTCGCGTGTTCTTCTTCGATCCGGCGTCCTGACCCGCAGCCGCGTTTGAGCGCGGCCCCTCACGCCACCGCCAGATGCACCGCCTCCGCCAGCGCATCGACGCGGAACGGCTTCTTCAGGATGGACCTGGCGCCCAGCACCTGGCCGACCTTCTCCATGTCGGCATAACCGGTCGCCAGGATGATGGGGATCGTGGGCCAGGCGTCCTGCACCCGGCGGATCAGTTCCCCGCCGTTCATGCCCGGCATCACGTAGTCCACGATCAGCAGGCTGGGCCGGCGCTCGCCCAGCGTGCGCAGCGCATCCGCGCCGTTGGAGACCGCCGACACCTGGTGGCCCAGCAGCTCCAGGCTCTGGACGATGGAATGGCGCACCTCGTCGTCGTCCTCGACGACCAGGATGTCCTGGCGCGGCGTGACCAGGCTGGACCGGTCCGCCTCGGACTCCTCCGCCAGCGACTCCGTCGCCAGCGGGAACAGCAGGTGGACCTGCGTCCCCTGCCCCGGCGCGCTCTCGATGCTCACCTGCCCGCCGGACTGCTTCGCGAAGCCGTACACCTGCGCCAGGCCCAGGCCGGTGCCGCTGCCCATCGCCTTCGTGGTGAAGAAGGGCTCGAACACGCGCTCGATGATCGACGGCGGAATGCCGGCACCGCTGTCGGCCACCGTCACCCGCACGCAGGGCACGACCTGACCCTCGCGCTCGCATTCCGCCTCTTGCGTGGTGATGGCGATGGTGCCGCCCTCCTTCATCGCATCGCGCGCGTTGAGCGCGAGGTTGAGCACGGCCATCTCCAGCTGGTTGGGATCCAGCAGCACGATCGGCTTCGGATGCGCCAGCTCCAGGGCGATGCGCACGCGCGAACCGACCGAGGTCAGCAGCAGTTCCTGCATGCCGTTGATCGACGCGTGGATGTCGGTGGCCTGCGGCACCAGCGACTGGTTGCGGGCGAAGGACAGCAGCTGCTCGGTCAAACGCGCGCCGCGCTTCACCGTCCGCCGCGCGCCTTCGACGATCCGGCCGGCCGGCGGCGGGCAGTCCAGCCGCGCCAGCAGGTCGAGGTTGGTGCCGATGACGTGCAGCAGGTTGTTGAAGTCGTGCGCGATGCCGCCGGTCAGGTGCCCCATGGCCTCCATCTTCTGGACCTGCAGCAGCGCCGCCTGCGCCCGCTCGCGCTCGGCGATCTCGTTCATGAGCCGGTTGTTGGCCATCGAGAGCTCGCGCGTGCGACTCTCGATGCGGTCCTCAAGCTCGCGATTGAGCCGCTCCACCGCATCGTGCGCGACCGCCAGCTCCGCCAGCATCGCCCGGTTCGCATACTGCCGCGCCCGGGCGCGCACGGCCGCCTCCACGGCGGTGTGCAGCGTGTCGGGGCTCAGCGGACGCTCCAGCAGGATGACGTTGCCCATCAGATGCAGCGAGGTCGCCGCGTTGGGCGGGCGCCGTCCGGTGCGCTTGCTGGTCAGGACGACGAAGGGGAAATCCGACCACGACGGCTGCCGGCTCAGCCACAGGTGCACCGGGCTGCCCGGCGCGATGGACAGCGCCTCCTCGGTCACGACGGCGGCGGCCGCCCCCTCGTTCAGCGCCGCCAGCAGCTGCTCCGGCGCCTGGACGGGCTGGGCCGGCGCCATGCCCGTCACCACCTCGGCGATCACCTGGGCATCCCGGCCGAACGGGGCCAGGATGATCACGCGGGATTCGAAGGCACTCGTCATTCAGCGCCGCTGCCGCTCGTCGTCGCGATCGCCGAGCAACGCGATGTCCCCGGCGTAGCGCGAGACGCCGGACACCACGCCCTCGAAGTCCGTCAGCGCCTCGCCGATTTCCACGCCCTGGTCGCCGAGGCGGAACTCGTGGATGGTGTTGGCGTGGCGGCTGGTGCGGCTCTTCGCCACCGAGATCGCCTTCAGCAGGTTGCCGCGCGCCTCGAAGTAGCGGAACAGCACCACGGCGTCGCTCAGGTAGCTGAGGTCGATGTCGATCCGTCCCTGGCCCAGGATGCCGTGCTGGCCCAGCACCAGGATCGTCATCACGCCGCGCTGGTTGAGGTAGGTCAGCAGCTCATGCATCTGCAGCATCAGGAACTTGCCGCCGGGCATGGCCTGGAGGTAGGCATTGAGGCTATCGATCACCACCGTGCGGGCGCCGTCCTGCTCGACCGACTGCCGGACGCGCGCGGCGAATTCGCCCGCGGTGACCTCCGCGGGATCCAGGGCGCTGAGGAGGAAACGCCCGTCGTCGATGTCGGCCTGGAGGTCGTAACCCAGGGTCCTGGCGCGCGGCAGCAGCGTGCCCAGCCCCTCGTCGAACAGGTAGTAGGCGGCCCGCTCGCCGCGCCGCAGCGCCGCGTGGACGCAGGCGATGGCGGTGGTGGTCTTGCCGACGCCGGACGGTCCGACGAACAGCGTGTTGCTGCCGCGCGCCAGCCCGCCGCCCAGCGCGGCGTCGAAGGCCGCGTTGCCGGTGCTGACGTTCTCCGGAATGAAGGTCTTGTGGTGCTCGGCCGCGACCAGGCGCGGGAACACCTCCAGGCCGCCGGTCTTGAGGGTGAAGTCGTGCTCGCCGCTGCGAAAGCCGATGCCGCGCATCTTCGCCACGCGCAGGAAGCGTTTGTCGGCGCCGTACTCGCCCACGATCTGCTGCAGCCACACGACCCCGTGGGCGATGCTGCGCAGCTGCATGTCGCCGGTGGAGGCGCTGAGGTCGTCCAGCATCAGCACCGTGCAGTCGTGGTGGGCGAAGAAGTGCTTGAGCGCGAGCACCTGGCGCCGGTACCGCAGCGGGTCCTGCGCCAGCAGACGCATCTCCGACAGGCTGTCGAAGACCACGCGCTTCGGACGGGTCGCCTCGATCCGGGCCATCACGCCCTGGACGGTCTGGTTCAGCTCCAGCTCGGCGGGGTGGATGATGGACTGCTCCGCCTCCGGGCCCAGCTGCTCCGCGCTGACCAGCTCGAACACCTCCAGGCCGGCCTGATCGAGGTCCCAGCCGTGGGACTTGGCGACCTCCTTCAGCTCGGTGCCGGTCTCGGACAGCGTGACGTACAGACCCGATTCCCCGACGGCCAGCCCGGCGAGCAGGAAATGCATGCCGAGCGTGGTCTTGCCGGTACCGGGTTCCCCCTCGAAGAGGTAGAGGTGGCCGGGGGGCAGGCCCCCCTGGAGGATGTCATCGAGGCCGGAAATACCGGTGGAACAGCGTGGTGGGGGCATGAGTCGGAAGGAGCGGACGGGAGGCGGTCAGGCCTGCCCCGAGCCGCGCGAACGCCGCCTGGACAGGGTGGATCACGCGCCGCGGCAATTTCCGCTCCCGCCCGGCGCCAGCGCCGGGCACCTCACCCCTCAGGCCACGCGAAACGGCCGCTCGACCAGCGCGGCAGGCACGGTCGAGCGGGGCGTCAAGGTGCTCGCGTCGGCCGACGAGAAGGTCGATCCGATCTGGATGCGCCCCTTGCCGGCCCGCTTGGCCGCATACATGGCCTCGTCGGCGCCGCGCAGGATCGCCGCCGTCTCGCAGGCCCCGCGGGCCAGGACGATGCCGATGCTCGCGCTCACGGTCACGCGGTGGCCGCCCGCGACCTCGATCGGCCGCTCGATCTCCGCCAGGCAGCGCTGCAGGACGGCGCGGGCCCCGCCCACCTCGCTGTTGGCGGTCAGCACGATCGCGAACTCGTCGCCGCCCAGGCGGGCCACGATGTCGTTGGCGCGCAAGGTCTGCTGCAGCCGCGCGCCGACCTCCTTGAGCACCTCGTCGCCGGCCTCGTGCCCATGGCGGTCGTTGACGGGCTTGAAGCCGTCCAGGTCCAGGTAGCAGACCGCGAGGCCCGTGTCCGCCCGCAGCGCGGTCGCCTGGGCGTCGGCGAGCTTTTCCTCGAACAGGCGACGGTTGGGCAGGCCGGTCAAGGCGTCCCGGAAGGCCATGCCATAGGCTTTCTCCTCGCTCTGCTTGAGCGCGTCGATGTCCACCAGCATCCACAGGCTTTCGTCCTCGGAGACGAGCATGCCGCTGAGATCGATCCACAGCGCGGAGCCGTCCTTCCTGCGCATCTGCACCTGGGTGCGGAAGCGTTCGCCGGCATGCAGGGCGCCGTAGCCGGCCCGGCCGATGTGGTCGAAGGTGGCCTGGTCCAGGTAGAGGTCGCGCATCGACATGCCGCGCAGTTCGCCGGCGTCGTAGCCGAGGATGCGCGCCAGGGCGCGGTTGTCCCAGAGGATCACGCGCGACCGCAGGCGCACCATGCCCACCAGGTCGTTCTCCAGCATCAGCGACTGCTCGCGCGCGGTGCGGTCCGCGTCCATGCGGCCTTCGCTCTCGCGCTTGTGCCCGCGATAGAGCAGCACGGAGACGCCGCCGACCAAGGCGATCATCAGCGCCACCAGCCCCGACAGTTCGGCGGCCTGGCGGTACCAGGCCCCGAGATACTCCTCGGTGCTCAGGCCGGCGTAGATCGTGAACGGGTAGCCCGGCACGCGGTGGTAGGCGGTGATGCGTTCGACCTTGTCCAGGGCCGTCGGGGTCACGTACCAGCCGTGGCTCGCGTCGCGCTGCATGTTCTCGCGCAGGGCCTTGGAGACGTTCGCTTCGCCCAGGCCCTTGAGGGATCGGGGTTCGGACGCGGAATGCCGGGCCACCAGCAGGAAGTTGTCGTTCATGCGCATCGCCATGGCGCCGGACCGTCCGAGTTCCATGCCGGCAAAGCGTTGCGCGAAGTGGTCCGAGGTCACCTCCGTCAGCACGACGCCGTCGAAGCCGCCGTCGCCGTTGATCAGGCGCCGTGCGAGCACGATGCACCACACGCCCGCCGTGCGGCTCTTCAGCGGCTCGGACACCACGGTGGCGTCGCGCGCCCGCGCGCGCTCGAAGTACGGCCGGTCGCCCAGGTGGATGGGCGCCGTGCCTGTGCCCGCGCCCTCGTCGGCGACCACCGCACCGGTCGCATCGACCACGCGAATCGCGCTCACGTGCTGGAGCAGCTGCCGTTGCTCGGCCACCATTGCCGCCAGGACGTCCGCCCGGTCCGCCGCGCGGGGCGTCTTGGCATACCGCTCGGCCACCGTGGCCAGGGCGTTGTCGATGAGGCGCAGCTCCGCGGCCACTTCACTGCCCATGCTCGTGGCCAGATTCTCGGCGGTCAGCTGCGCCGCGCCTTCATCGCCTTCGCGGGCGTTGTGCAGGCTCAGACCGGCCGCCACGCAGAGCATCAGTCCCAGCGCCACATTGCCCGCGGCCAGCCAGCGGCGCAGGCGGGTCAGTGACGTCGTCGCTTTCGTTCGTTGTTGCTGCACGGCAAGGCCTCCTTCGAGCGGAGCCATCGGCGGGGAATTCACGCCCTTGGTCCATGGTGGACGTTGTACGCGGGCCCCCTGGGACGCACCATCCGGGACTGGATGAAGCTCGTGTAGGGCGACGACTGACGAGGCCCGCCTGCCCCGGCAGATCGTCAGGAATGCCTCGCCTCGAGCGCGGACGGCCGGTTCGGGTTAGGGTGGAGGGATATCCGGGTAATCGCCTAAGCGCCAAAGCGCCAAAGCGCCAAAGCGCCAAAGCGCCAAAGCGCCAAAGCGCCAGAACGCCAACGCCAACGCCAGAACGCCGTAACAGCCATGACAGCAACGACCGCCATCACCGCCACCGACGCGCCCTCCTCCGCCATCGTCTCCATCCAGCCGCTCGGGATGCCCTGGGAGACGATCGATCCGTTCCTGTTCTGCGTCCACCACGACGACGCCTATCCGCGCGGCAACGGCCGCTACGGACCGGACGCGTCGCTGCTGGCGGGCCGGAAGATGGGCTCGGACTTCTCACGCCAGGACGGCTGGAGCATGTACCACGGGCAGCAGGTGCCCGGCTTCCCGGCGCACCCGCACCGCGGCTTCGAGACGGTGACCATCGTCCGCAAGGGCCGCATCGACCATGCCGACTCGCTGGGGGCCGGCGCGCGCTTCGGCGGCGGGGACGTGCAGTGGTTGACCGCCGGCAAGGGCATCGTCCACGCGGAGATGTTCCCACTGCTGCACACCGACCGGCCCAACCCGCTGGAGCTGTTCCAGATCTGGCTCAACCTGCCGGCGGACAGCAAGATGGTCGAGCCGCACTTCACGATGTTCTGGTCGCAGGACATCCCGCGGCACACCTTCGTCGACGAAGCGGGACGCGCGACCGAGGTCGTGGTGATCGCGGGCGGCCTGCCGGCCGCCGTCGATGGCGACGGCCATGCCGGCGCGGCCAGGCCGCTCGCGCCGCCGCCGGACTCGTGGGGCTCTCGCCTGCATTCGGACCTGGCGATGTGGACGCTGCGCCTGGAAGCCGGTGCGACATGGACACTGCCCGCGGCGCTGGGCGATGGCACGCGGCGCAAGCTGTACTTCTTCGCCGGCAGCCGGATCACCATCGAGGGTCAGGTCGTGCCCGTCGGTTCCGGCATCGAAGTGCGCGCGGGCGCCAGGGTCGTGCTGACCAACGGCGATGAACCGGGCGAGCTGCTGATGCTGCAAGGCCGCCCCATCGGGGAGCCGGTGGCGCAGTACGGTCCCTTCGTCATGAACACCGAGCAGGAGCTGCGCCAGGCCTTCGAGGACTACCGGCGCACCGAGTTCGGCGGCTGGCCCTGGCCCGACGCCGCGCCGGTCCACGGGGACGGCAAGGAAGAAGGCGGGGACGGCGACGACCGCTTCGCCCGGCACGCGGACGGCCGCACGGAGCGGCCGCCCGCGCAGGCGCGGGCCGACACGCTCCCCCTCAGGCCTTCAAGGTCAGACGCCAGCCGTTGAGCTTGCCGACGTCCTGCGCCTCGCGGTCGGCCACACGCAGCTTCCAGGCACCGGCCGCGGGCTGCCCGGCGAGGGCCGCCAGCGCCGGCGTGGTCGCCGACGTGTAGGTCACGGCGAGATCGTGCGAGGACCCGCCGGCGCGCGCATGCAGCGGCACCTGGGTGCCGGCCGGCGACACGAGGCTGACTTCCAGGTCGCCGACCCAGCTGTGCGAGATCTCCACGGACACCTCCACGCTCGCGAGCACGAAGGCTCGGGGATTGCTCAGCGTGCGCTCGATGCCGGCGGCCTTGCCGTCCGGGATCGCGGTCCCGGGGGATTCCTTCAGCACCACGACGTCGGGCAGCGCGGCCGCGGCGGCGAGATCCAGCCCCCAGCGCTGCAGACGGCCGCGATCCTGCGGCGCGAGGTCCTGCACGGTCAGCGTCCAGGCGCCGCGGCTGCTGCGTCCCCGCAGCGTGGCCAACGCAGGCAGCGTGGACTCGTCGTAGGTCAGGTCGAGGTTCTTCGCGTTGCCGCCCTGCCCCTTCGGATGCAACTCGACCACGGCGCCCCAGGGCGTCGCGAGCGAGGCGCGAAGGTCGCCCACATAGGGGTGGGCGATGGTCAGCCCGATCTTGATGGACGCCAGCGTCACGTCCTCCGGCACCTGGATCGTGCTGCGGATGCCGGCGGCGTCGTTGTCGGGAATGGCAAGGTCGGGCTGCGCGACGTGCCGCACCGCGGCCGGCGGCGTGCCGGCGCCGAAGCGGCTGCGGAAGCTCATCGTCGCCCCGGAGGCGGAGATCTGGTCGATGGTCAGGTTGGAGGCCGTGCCGTTCCACCAGCGGCTGGAGGGCGTGGTGTCGTCGGCGAAACGCGCGGCGGGTCCCTTGTACAGGTCGCCGGCATCGCCCATCTGGTTGCGCCCGCGTTCGAGCTGGAAGAGCCCGTCGGCCTGTTCGAGCGACAGCTCGTAATGGCTGGCGGGTGTCATCTGTTCCCGGCTGTTGTCGCCGGTCTCGTCCACGTGCCAGATGGCGAGGCCGCTGTCGCGCAGCGAGCCGTCGCGCCCGCTGCGCTGGCGGTTCTCGACGAGGAAGTACTCGCGCCCGCCGCGGCTGTGGATGGCCATGTCGTTGCTGCCGGCCTTGAGCTCGACGATCCGGTCGTGTTCCAGCGGGATCACCTGGTTCGCCCAGCCCGACAGGCGCTTGAGGTAGGCGCTGATGGCGATGGGATTCTTCTCGTCGAAGTTGCCGGCGCACATCAGGCAGTACATGCCCACGCCGCTGGACTGCGCGTCCTCCTCGTCGTCGTAGAGATCGGGGTAGTCGCACAGCATGTGGCCGTTCTCGTGGCAGAAGGTGCCCAGCGTCAGTTCGCTGGTCATGGCGGTGAACTGGTAGTCCAGCGCGCCCTTGCCCGGCGCCAGCGGCACCGTCGCCTGCAACCGGTGCGCATGCGGCCACAGCCCGCGGGACCAGTTGTTGCGCACCTCGCCGGCATAGAACACGTTCATCGCGTAGACGAAGCCCTGCGCATCGGCGGTGAGCGGGGTGAAGTCGAAGCCCGTGGCCTTGTGGTGCGCCAGCGCCTCGCCGATCAGTTCCCAGGCCCGGATCGGCATCTGGATCGACTCGTCGGTGTAGTAGGTGCGCGGATGCTTGGCGCGGTAGTACGGCGCCACCACGTTGCTGTACTTGCAGCGCCCCGCGGAGTTGTCGAGGAAGAAATCGCGCACCGAGCCCTGGTTGCCGAAGCCGTTGTAGCCGACCTGGTTGCAGAAGCGATCGACCTCGTCGCGGGGGATGGTCGCCGGCTCGTCGACGAAGTCGATCAGCAGGCACAGGCCGACGAAGTCGCCCACCGTCTGGCGCTGCGGCGGGGCCAGCAGCGGCCCGCCCGACGAGCCCAGATTGCGCAGCGAGCGCAGCTCCTGCTGGCGTTCCGCGCGGCGCTGATCGCAGCGGCGGGCCAGCGGACTGCCGGCGGCTTCACGCTGCAATGGCGACACCTGCACGAGTCCGGCGCTGCCGGTCCCGCCCGGAGCAGCGGCCAGCGCCGCCGCCAGTCCCGGCGGCGGTGTCGCGACCGGCCCGTACCAGCCGGTCTGCGGGTTCAGCACCACCGGCCGGCCGTCGAGGGTCTCGAAGGTGGCGCGGAACTGGTTGCCGCTGCCGCGCACGGCCAGCGTGCTGCCGTCGGGCTGGGTCAGCGTGAAGGGACGATCCTGGAATCGGACGGACATGGCGATGACTCCCTCGGTGCGCGCAGGGGGATGAGGCAGCGATCCGAGGGAGATCAGGCGGAGATCGGGAGGGGAGCGATCAGGGATCGATCCCCCGGCGATCACCGCGGCCTGCGGGCTGCACCGAAAGAATCAGCGTAGGCAATGCATCGAGCCGTCGCATCATCCGTGTTGATGAGTCCGGGCACCGCCGTGGCGTTCCGGGCGGGGAGGCGGACGGGCGTCCCGGGCGGCGGTTAAGCTGGCGCGCAAGGAGCCAGCGATGAACGTTTCCAGGGCCTCGGCCTACGGCGAGAGTGTCGGTGCCGTCAGCTACCGTTTCGACAGCCTGCGCGAGCTGATGGCCAAGGCCACGCCGGAGCGCTCGGGCGACCGGCTCGCGGGCGTCGGCGCCGGCTCCGAGCAGGAGCGCGTCGCCGCGCAGATGGCCCTGGCCGATCTGCCGCTGAAGACCTTCCTCAACGAGGCGCTGGTCCCCTACGAGGACGACGAGGTCACCCGCCTCATCGTCGACACGCACGACGCCGCGGCCTTCCTGCAGGTCGGCCACCTGACGGTCGGCGGGCTGCGCGAGTGGCTGCTCTCGGACGCGGCCGACACCGCCGCGCTGACGCGCCTGGCTCCGGGGCTCACGCCCGAGATCGTGGCCGCGGTGAGCAAGATCATGCGGAACCAGGACCTGATCCTGGTGGCGAGGAAGTGCAAGGTCGTCACGCGTTTCCGCAACACGCTGGGCCAGCCGGGCCGGCTGTCCACGCGGCTGCAGCCCAACCATCCGACCGACGATGCCAGCGGCATCGCCGCCAGCGTGCTGGACGGGCTGATGTACGGCAGCGGCGACGCGGTCATCGGCATCAATCCCGCGACCGACAACGTGACCCAGGTCTCGCACCTGCTGGGCCTGCTCGCGGAGGTCATCGAGCGCTTCGAGATTCCCACCCAGAGCTGCGTGCTCACCCACGTGACCAACACGCTGCAGTGCATCGAGCGCGGCGCGCCGGTCGACCTGGTATTCCAGTCCATCGGCGGCACGGAGGCGACCAACCGCAGCTTCGGCATCGACCTGAAGCTGCTGGGCGAGGCCCGCGCGGCGGCGCTGTCGCTGGCGCGGGGCGCCGTCTTCGACGACGGACAACGCGGCCGGCATGTCATGTACTTCGAGACCGGCCAGGGCAGCGCGCTGTCCGCCGGCGCACACCACGGCTGCGACCAGCAGACCGTCGAGGCCAGGGCCTATGCGGTGGCGCGGCACTTCGAGCCGCTGCTCGTGAACACGGTGGTCGGCTTCATCGGGCCCGAGTACCTGTACGACGGCAAGCAGATCATCCGCGCGGGACTGGAGGACCACTTCTGCGCCAAGCTGCTCGGCCTGCCGATGGGCTGCGACATCTGCTACACCAACCATGCCGCGGCCGACCAGAACGACATGGACGTGCTGCTGACGCTGCTGGGCGTGGCGGGCTGCAACTTCATCATGGGCATCCCGGGCTCGGACGACGTGATGCTCAACTACCAGACCACCTCCTTCCATGACGCGCTGTATGCGCGGCGGGTGCTGGGACTGCGCCCCGCGCCGGAGTTCGAGCGCTGGCTCGAGCGCATGCGCATCGCCCGCCCCGGCGCGCCGGGTCATCTGGTGGACGGCATGTCCCCGGCCTTCGCGGCCTTGCTGCCGTCGTCGTGAGGACAGCCATGAGCGACGACACCATGAGCGATCCCGCGAGCGACACCGTGAGCGACACCCTCATTTCCAACCCCTGGAGCACGCTGCGCCGGCACACGCCGGCGCGCATCGGCCTGGGCCGCGCGGGCGTCAGTCAGCCCACGGCGGCGCACCTGGCGTTCCAGCTCGCCCATGCGCAGGCGCGGGACGCGGTGCATCGCGAGCTGGATCACGAGGCGCTCGCCGCCTCGTTGAGCGCGGCGGGGCTCGCGACACTCGATCTTCACAGCGCCGCCACCGATCGGGCCATGTACCTGCAGCGGCCGGATCTCGGTCGTCGGCTCGACGACAGGTCGACCGCGCTGCTGGCCGGGTGTGAGGTGGAAGGTCCGCCAGACCTGGCGCTGATCGTGGCGGACGGCCTGTCCGCGTTGGCGATCGAGCGTCATGCCCTCGCGTTCATCTCGGCGCTCAGGCCGCTGCTGGCGAGCGACTGGCGCTGGGCGCCCGTGGCCGTCGTCCGCCAGGCGCGCGTCGCGATCGGCGATCCGATCGGTCACGCGCTGGGGGCGAAGCTCGCCGTCGTGCTGATCGGCGAGCGCCCGGGCCTGAGTTCGCCCGACAGCATGGGCGTGTACGTCACCTGGGCGCCTCGGCCCGGCCGCGTGGACGCGGAGCGCAATTGCATCTCGAACGTGAGGCCGGAAGGTCTGGCGCCCGAGGCGGCGGCGGCGCGCCTCGCGTGGTTGCTCAACGAGGCGCGAGCGCGTGAGGTGACAGGTATTGCGCTCAAGGACGAGAGCTCGCCTGCTACGCCGGTGGTGGACACCGGCAAGCCGTTCAGGCTCGACGAGACCTGATTCGCCTCTGTTCAGCCGAGGGGTCGAGGAACCTTTCATCGTTCTCAGCGTTCGCGCCGACCCTCATCAATAGAGTCACTCAAGCAAAATGTCAGAAACGTTGATAAAATTCTGACTATTGAGGTTCAATCCAATCATGAGCGCGCTTCCCCGATCCATCCTGTCGCACGCCCAGTCCCTGCCGGAGGGTGGCGTGGTGTCGCCCAAGGAATTTCTGCATCTCGGCAGCCGAGCAGCGATTGATCAGGCGTTCTCGCGGCTCACCAAGGAAGGCAAGTTGCTACGAGTGGCTCGCGGCATCTACGTGACACCGGTGTCGAGTCGGTTCGGGACGCGCGCACCCGCCCCTGAAAAGGTCATGCAGTCGCTGGCCGCCCAAAGCGGTGAAATGGTCACACCGCACGGCGCCAACGCGGCCAACGCATTGGGCCTGACACAGCAAGTGCCGGTTCGCGAGGTCTACCTGACCTCGGGGCGCAGCCGCAAGCTCACGCTGGGTCGACACGAAGTGACGGTCAAGCATGCGCCCCGCTGGATGCTGGCGCTGGGAGCCGGCCAGGCCGGTGCGGCGGTCCGGGCTCTCGCCTGGATGGGGCCGTCGCATGTGCGCGACTCGCTGGTCACCTTGCGGCGGACACTACCGTCCACCGAATGGCAGGCGTTGACGTCGGGGCGTGCCAGCCTCCCCTCTTGGATGGCTCGCGCGATTGGCGAAGAAACGATTCGTGGCTGAAACCTACTTTTCCCTCAGCGACGCGGACCAGATCGAAGTCCTCGAGGTGGGCCGAGAGCGCACCGGCCGCCCGGCCCATCTGCTGGAAAAAGACATTTGGGTCGTCTGGACGCTTGGCACGTTGTTCGGTTCGTCGGTCGGCGCAGACCTGACATTCAAGGGTGGAACGTCGCTCTCCAAGGCGTACAGGATCATCGACAGGTTTTCGGAAGACCTCGATCTGACCTATGACATCCGCAAGCTGATCGCTGACCTGACGGGCGGTGAGGAGTTCTTGCCGACCAGCCGCAGCCAGGCGAGCAAGTGGACCAAAGCCGTTCGCGGCCGCCTGCCGGGTTGGATCGCCGAAACGGTTCAGCCAGTGATCCAGGAAGCGCTCGACCGGGCCAATCTGGGTGCAAGGCTGGAACTCGCGGGGACGGAAAGCGACAAGCTGCTGCTCCACTACCCGGCGATCAAGCAAGGCACCGGATATGTTGCCCCGCTCGTCACATTGGAATTCGGAGGTCGCGCGACCGGCGAGCCACACGCGGCAATGCCGGTGACTTGCGATATCGAAGGCCAAGTCGATGGCATCACGTTTCCGACCGCGTCCCCCGTGGTGATGAGCGTCGCTCGGACATTCTGGGAGAAGGCGACCGCCACTCACGTGTATTGCGCCCAAGGCCGCATCCGCGGCGAGCGCTATGCGCGGCATTGGCACGACCTCGCAGCCATCATGCGGAGCTCACACTTCGAAGCGGCCATCAAAGACCGCAGCGTCGCGCGCGCAGTAGCTGAGCACAAATCGAGCTTCTTCAGCGAGAAGGATGCCGCCGGCAATACGGTCGACTACTTCGCCGCCGTCGGAGGCGCCTTGCATCTCGTGCCCGAAGGCACCGCACGAGATGCTCTTGCCGCGGACTATTCGAGCATGCTCGAAGATCAAGTCATGGTGGGGAGCGCCCTCCCCTTCGAAGACCTCATGCAAGCCTGCGCGGAAGTCACCGCGCGGGCCAACGCAGCTGCCAAATCTTGAGCCGGCTGAGGTCGAACGCCTCATTCAACTCAAGGCGAAACGAAGCTCTCCTTGCCCGCCTTCTTCTCGTCCTCGGCGATCTTCACGTCCGCCTCGTCCACCGCGCCGTCCTTGTTGCGATCGTGCAGGGTGAACATGCGCAGGCCGGCGGCCTGGAACTCCTCCAGGCTGATGCTGCCGTTCTTGTCGGTGTCGAGCACGCCGAAACGGACCTTGGCCTGACGCATCTGGCGCTGCAGTTCCTCGCGGCGCTTCTCCGGGTCGGCGATCTTGCCGACGCGCTGCATCAGCCGACCCTCGAATTCACCGAGGTATTCGGCCTCGCTCAATTGGCCGTCGGCGTTGAAGTCGATGCGCACGAACTCGACCTCGCGGCCCAGCTTGAATTCGGCCAGCAGCACCTTGCCGTCGCCGTTGAGGTCCTGCTCGGCGATGAAGGTGGTCGAGGAATGCGACGCGGCCAGCGCAGGCAGCGCGACCAGTCCCAGCAGGGCGACGAACAGGTGACGTGGGAGGGAGGTCTTCATGGCTGGGGCTGCACTTCGATGGTCAGGGTGGCCGTGGTGCTGATCCACAGCGCGGGGTTGTCCGGCGAGGCGCGACGCACGCGCACCTGGAGCAGGTAGAGACCCGCCGTCTTCGGCTTGAAGCTCACTTCGCCGGCGGCATTGGTGGTGAAGTCCTGCTCCGCCTGCTTGTGGCTGACGTAGTTCTGGCCGTCGGCGATGACGGTCACGGTCTCGCCGGCCAGGGGCTGGCGGCTGTCGCGCACGCGCACGGTGACGGGGTCTCCGGCATAGAGGTCATAGGGCTGGGTCACCGGATAGATGCCGACGCCGTCGGTGTCGAAATCCGCCGCGCTCGGACGGCCGCGGCTGACGTAGACGTCGGCGCGGGTGATGCTCTGCACCTCGATCGGCTTGTCGCCCGGTTGCGTGTCTTCCGCGCGTTCGGCGAAATGCACCTTGCCGTCGCGCAGCACGCCCTTGGCCAGCCGGCCCTTGCGCACCCCGGACGACACGAGATAGGTGCCGTTGCCGGCGCCCAGCGGCACCTCAAGATAGGTCGCCTCCTTCAGCGCGGCCGCTGGCGTCAGCGCCAGCTTCCTGCCGTCGGGCCCGATCACGTGGAAGGCGTCGGACTTCATCGCCACGTCGGGCCGCAGGTCGCCTTCGGCGAACGAGGCTTCCACGGTCACCTGCTTGCGCTGCTCCTCGGCGCTGAAGGTATTGGGCTTGAGATAGGGCGAATGGGCCTGGGCGCCCGCGCAGAGCAGCAGCGGGGTCAGCCAGGGGCCGATCTTGTCGAGCGTGAAGAGGGACATCGCGATTCGTGCCGGGTTGAGTCGGTCGGCACTATAGATGAGAATTGATCTCAATTGAGAATCATTGTCATCAATCGCGGAACAGGTGTCCGTCGGGGCCTGGTGCCAGGTGTTGCGTCCGGACCGAGGCGGAGGAAGCATCCTGCTGTCGCATGACTGCCCGACAATGTTCCTCAGACCCGTTCAAGGGACAGAGGAATCAACGCATGCAACACCTCGCCGACCTGGCCTTGACGGCAGGCCAGCCCCTGAAGCGCCGGAGCTTCCTTGGCGCCGCGCTCGTCGCCGCGACGCCGGCCGTCGCGCAGTCCGGGCGCGTGCCCCCGGTCGTCCCGCTGGCCCTGTCCGAGGCCGTCGATGCCACCTTCCTGACCCCGATCCTGACGGTCGTCGAACAGGCCGCCAAGCTGCGCTGGGAGCGGAGCGCCGTGCCCTTCTCCCGCCTGCTCCGGCTGGTCGAACGGGGCGAGACCATCGGTTTCGGCGTCAGCCCGACCGAAGAGCGCAGCGAGCGGCTGAGCTTCTCGGTGCCCCTCTTCCGCGGCGCGATCTGGACCGTCAGCCGGCGGGACCGCCAGCTCGATGTCCGCCATGTCGACGACCTGCGCGGTCGGGTGGTCTGCATGTCCCGCATGGCGACCTACGGCAACGCGCTGGCCAATCCCGCCGCGGATGGTCTGGACGTGCGACCGGTGGCGGGTGACCTGTCGCGTCGGCTTCGCACGCTCGAGGCCGGACACTGCGACGTGCTGCTCGTGACCAGTTTTCATGGCTCCGCCGACAGCGTCCATGCCCGGCTGCGCGCGGCGGGTGGGAATCTGCAGACGCTGCAGGTCGGACGACAGCCGCTGTCGGCGCAAGACGTGCATTTCGCGGCGGCCAAGGACAGTCCGCTCGCGGCGTGGCTGCCCCGGATCGACTCGGCCATCGGCGCGCGCCGCAAGGAGATTCAACGCCTGGTCAACCTGGGCGACGGCTAGTCGCCGCCGGGCGCGCCGTTCACTCCAGGCCGTACTGGCCTCCGTCTGGCGCTGGCCGTCACGGGCACCGGCGTGGGCCTTCAGCCTGCTGGCATTGATCGCTTGCGCCGCGCTGCCCCTCTTCGCGACACGCATGCCGGAAACCGGTACTGCGCGTCATCCTGCCACTCCCCCGGGCGTCGAGCCCTCGCCCCCCATCGTTTCATGAGCGCCCCCCTCTCCTCACGCCCCAGCCCCGATCCGTCGGACCCTGCACCGGACCTCCCGCCCGGCGATCACGATGCCGGCCCCGGCGGCAACCGTCTGCTGGGTTTCCTGGCCCTGGTGGCCGTCGCCTTCGCCTTGCTGCGGCCGATCTCGCCGGGCGACTGGTTGCGCCTGATCGACTGGCAGACCCTGGGGGCGTTGACCGGCCTCCTGGCCATCACGCAAGGCGTCGAACGCAGCGGTGTGCTGCAGGGAGCCGCCCGCGCGCTGCTGGCCCGCACCGGCACGGCGCGGCAATTGGCGCTGGTGATGTGCGCGGTCGCCGCAGTGCTTGCCGCGCTGGTCACCAACGACGTGAGCCTGTTCCTGCTGGTGCCGCTGACCCGCGAGCTGGCCGCGCAGGCCAAGCTGCCCCTGGCGCGACTGGTCGCGCTGGAGGCGCTGGCGGTG
The DNA here is from genome assembly GCF_056867975.1 of Mitsuaria sp. MSU3D. Lineage (NCBI taxonomy): Bacteria > Pseudomonadati > Pseudomonadota > Betaproteobacteria > Burkholderiales > Sphaerotilaceae > Roseateles > Mitsuaria sp. MSU3D. Next base: position 2,174,319 of record NZ_CP200314.1, read on the forward strand.
AACGCCGGCTCGTCGCTGACGCCGATCGGCAACCCGCAGAACCTCTACCTCTGGCATCGCTCCGGCGAGTCCTTCGGCGGCTTCATCGCGATGATGGGACCGTCGGTGGGCGTGATGCTGGTCCTGCTGACGGCGACCATCCTCCTCACGATGCCGGGCACGCCGATCACGATCGCGCCGGCGCGACACAAGACGGCCACGCAGCCCCGGCTGCTGACGCTGTCCGTCGTGCTGTTCGTGGGCTTCGTGCTGTCGCTGGAGTTGCACCAGTGGGTGCCCGCGCTGGCGGTGGTGGTGGCGGTCTACGCGCTCTGGTACCGGGAGGTGCTGAAGCGGCTGGACTGGGCCCTGCTCGCCACCTTCGCCCTGATGTTCGTGGACCTGCACCAGCTCGTCGCCCTGCCCCAGGTGGCCGGCCTGCTGGCGCGGCTGCCGCTGGACCAGCCGCTGCCGGCCTATCTGGCGGCGATCGTGAGCTCGCAGGTGATCAGCAATGTGCCGGCCACCTTGCTGCTGGCGGACCACCTGCCGCAACCGGCCGTGCTGGCCATCGGCGTGAACGTCGGGGGCTTCGGCTTCGTGCTGGGATCGATGGCCAACCTCATCGCCCTGCGCCTGGCGCGCGTGCCGGGCGGGCTGGCGGAATTCCATCGCATCAGCCTCCCCTTCCTGGTGGTGTGCGCGGTGCTGGTGGGGTGGCTGACGCTCTGAGCGGTGGCCGCCGGTTCAGCCGACGAGGAGGCTTCAGAACCTGTCGCAGTGATCCGGCTGGGCGTTGCTCTTCGGCGTCCAGGTCTGGTACGCCGCGACCGCCGCGCCTGGATAGGCGCCCCGCTGACAAGCGATGAGCGCCTCGCGGCTTCCTTCGACGCCCCATTCGAAGAGGGTCCTGATCGGCTGCACGCGCATGGACTGGCCGGTGCCTGCGACAGGCTTTGCCGCCGGAAGCTGCGCGGCCGGAGCCGCATCGCGCGCCGCATGCGGAGGTAGCCGCAGATCGAGGGGCGCAGACGGACGCTGAGCATCGGACAGTGGCCAGGTCACCGCCCACGCGGGGATCGTGCAGATCATTGCGACCAGGACCCAGAAGGCAATGGTCAACGAGCGGCGAGTCTGACCATAGATGCGCGGATTCTGGCGCTCCAACTCGTCCTGCTCTTCCGGGGTGGACTTCCATGCGCGCCATGCCACCAGTGGAGCGCTTGCGAGAAAGACGACGCCCGCGAGCCAGGGGATCGCGACCATCGTCCAGAAGTACACCGGACGATCCGTTGCCGTGATCAGCGTCGATCGGGTCCTGAAGCTCCCATCAGCGGCCATGCGCTGCGACATGTAGACCAGCGCGGCGCCCGCGGCCAGGACGACCACGACCAGGAGGACAGAAAGAGCGGCGAAGCGGATGCGGCGAAGGATCATGAAGGAGCATGCAACGGCTGCGCGGGCAGTATCCGCGAAGTCCGACCGCGCGGCGAAGCAGAAGATTGCGGCTTTGCTCTCCTCCCTCCCCAATGGACCGCAGCAACTCATCCAGGGCTGGATCCCTCATGCGGGATCCTGGGGAGCCCGCATTCATTCAACCGGTGGAATCGAGTCAATGCGTCTTGCCCGGCGCGCCAGCAGCGGCAACACCAGGGCGCCCAGCCCCATCAGCGCCCAGGTGGCGGGCTCGGGGACCACGTCGGAGAAAGACTGTGCGTAGCTGATCCCCTGCGAGGTCAGCGCCGAGAACCCGCTCACCAGTTGCCCGGACGAGTCCCGCACCGACAGGATGCCGCCCCACGCGGTGAACGCCTCCCCCATCCCCCAGTTGCCATAGGCGTATTGCGACTCGAGCCCCGTCGGGATGGCGGATCCATTGGCTTGCATCGCGGCGGCGAAATCGAGCTCGATCGGCCGCCCGAAGGCAAAGGTCAACGCGAAGGTATGCCTCGCGCCGTGCAGGCCGGTCACGCTGAGGTCGTCGAGCCCGGTACTGTCGGTCACGCGGGAGATCCCCGACCCGGCCGTGACGGTCGTCGGCCAGGCACCGGTCACCGCGTCGAGTCCGGTGCTGTTCACCTGCAGCGAGGTGTTCCATGTCATCTCGCTGCGCGCGAGGCCGAAAGGCGGTGTGCCGATGATGCCGCCGGCAAAGGAGGTCGAAGAGAGCTTGGCCGCAGTCACCACCTGGAACAGCATCGTGCCGACCGTGCCGTCCGCGCAGCCGCCGCAATGGATGATGAAACTGTCGGTCAACCGGGCCGACGCGCTCGATGAGGCGATGGACGCCGAGTCGTCATGCCCGATGGTGCGCGTCGTGGCGTTGGCGGACAGGAACACCAGCCCCGCGAGCGCACCGCCGCCGGCACTGCTGCTGCTCTCCGCGCCATTGAAATTCGGCCGATATTCCGCGATCTCCGCAGAGGTCAAAGTGCCGGTGGGCACGTTGTCCACCACCGATCGGGCGTCGACCGGGGCGATGAGATTCAGCGTCCGGGCTTCGCTGCGCGCCTCCCCACTGTAGGTGGCGGCCGTCGCTGCGGACCCGGTGGCGACCAGGATCATCGCCAGCAGGCCCGGCACGGTGACCAAGGACCTGCGAAGCGTGAAGGCTCGAAAGACACGTGTCGCGATGCGCATGGCAGCACTCCTGACGTCCTGAGGGCTTGCGCAGGCTAGCACCGCCGTGTCGCCAGGGGTGACGGCGTCCCAGGGATGCAGGACTCGATGGGTGCTTTGGGTGCGTCTCCAACTCGGCCGGATCCATCGCATGGTGACGTCACGAACCGAAGAATGCCCGCGTCCGGTATGAAACCGATGCGGTGTCGAAGCACTCTTTGCTGCGAATTCCGGGGGCTTCTGAACACCCGATTCGGTTGCTGCTACACAAGCAGTGCGGCACTGCGGACACAGGCGCCAACCGTGTCCAAGGCGCGGTGTAGGCTGGGTTCGGTCTTTCGCTGAGCGCCGATGAGCATCGGCGATCGACCCACAGGCGACTTCCACAGCCCTGAAATCGGCGACCCGAAGCTGCTATTCGAAGTCGCAGATAGGCGAGCAGCGCAGTCCGCCTACGCCGTGCATAGACGACACTTGCCAGTGTGGGAAACGAGCTGGGCAGCCCATGATCGGGCGGTCGGTGGAAGCTGCGACATGATTGCAATGTTTCACGGGGCCATGGGTGGCGAAGACGATGCGAGCTGAGCAAGAAATCTTTGACGAGTTGGCCGGCCTCTGCGCCTCGCCCGGCTACGCGCATGCCATCGCCTATCTCTGCTCCCGCGACAACATGATCCGGTACTCGGGCGAGATGAAGGCCGAGGATATGCAGCACCTCTTCTCGAAGAGCCGGCTGATCCGTACCGAGACATCGACCCTCATCGGGCTGATGCTCAAGAACCCGATTGACTACACGCTCCCGGCACCCCCGGTCCTTGAAAAGTACATCGAAGCCACGGAAGCTCTGCTGGAGGAGATCCATCACACGATGACGGCGTCGTTTTGGCAGGACATTGATCCTGCCAAGATCGCCGAACCAGGTTTCAATCCCTTCACCAACGGCGCCGCGCTGCGCGAACCGATCTTTATGGCGGGGAGTCCGCCTACAGTTTTCAGTACCGTGATTTCTCCCCTGCCAAGTACGCGAATGATGACCCTTGGCTCCACGCCAACAAGGGCTTCTCAGTACAGGATGCCCGCAACGTCGTCCTTGCCGTGTCGCGACTGCAGGATGAAAAGGCGATCCGAATCATGCGCGCCATGCACGGAACGCCCCAAGAGACATGGACCTTCCTGCCCGGGGATGCGTTCTCGGTGCAAGAGGTCGCCGACTTCGGGCACATCGATCCGACAATCGTCGATAAAGTCCTATCGGCATTTGCCGTCCCGCCGGGCGCTCACAACGAGCAGTTCAAGGCGCTGCACGATTTCAATGTTGCCAACGCCAGTCCACTCATCCGCATGCCGGATGGCAACTTCCTGCTCTTCCACATCTACAGCCTCGTGGAAGCGCTGTATGAAGCGCCGTTCTACTGGATGGGTGCTGACAAGGCCTATGTCAGCACCGCCATGCAGAACCGCGGCGTCTTCACCGAGCAGTTTGCGGTCGAACGCCTGCGGCAGGTCTTCGGCTCGGAGAACGTGCTTGCCAACATCGACATCTATGAGTCAAAGGACACCAAACTCGCTGAAATCGACGTGCTGGTGCTGTTCGGCAATCGTGCCCTGGTCCTGCAGGCCAAATCCAAACGCCTGACGCTTGAGGCCCGGCGCGGTAATGACCTCCAGATCAAAGACGACTTCAAGAAGAGCATTCAGGATTCCAGCGATCAAGCCTATCGCTGCGCGAAGCTGATCGAGGAAGGCAAGTGCACATTCAAAGACGCCGCCGGCAATGCCGTGACGCTACCGACAGGCCTCAAGCGAATCTACGTGATCTGCCTGATCTCAGATCACTACCCGGCCTTGAGCTTCCAGGCCCGACAGTTCCTGAAGTTCGCGGCGACCGACACGATCTCGCCGCCTTTCGTCATGGACGTTTTCGCGCTCGACGCGATGACCGAAATGCTCGGCTCCCCGCTGCATTTCTTGAGCTATGTGGATCGCCGGACCGGGTACACCGACAAACTGATGGCGTCGCATGAGCTGACGATCCTGTCCTACCACCTCAAGCAGAATCTTTGGGTAGACGACGAGCATGACATGGTCATGCTGGAGGACGACATCTCCGCCGACCTCGATCTGGCGATGTTGGTTCGGCGTGAGGGCATCCCAGGCAAGGGCACCCCTGAAGGCATCTTGACGCGGTTCAGCGCGACGGCCCTGGGGCGCATGGTCAAGGCAATTGAAGCCCGGCCTGATCCCGCAACTATCGACCTTGGCTTCACGCTGCTGACGCTCGGCGAGGACACCGTGCTTGAGGTCAGCGCGGGCATCGATCAGCTTGCCAAGCAGGGCATCGCTGATGGCAAGAATCACGATGTCACCGTGGGGCTGGGCAGTGGTGGCACCGGCCTCACGATTCACTGCAACGACGACCCGATAGAAGTTGCCGGACCGACGCTACAAAGGCACTGCCATGCCAGGAAGTACACCGAGCATGCCCAGACCTGGTTTGGGGTCTGTGTGCGGCCAAGCGATCAGGCGCTGCGCTTCGGGCTCAATCTGGACTTCCCATGGGAGCAAGACGACGCCATGGACGCGCTGACGAAGAACATGGGCAAGCCGGGCAACTTGAGGGCCTTGCTCCGCGAAGCCGCCAAGGCGCGAGTCAAGGTCGGCCGCAATGCCCCCTGTCCCTGCGGCAGCGGCAAGAAGTACAAGAAGTGCTGCCTTGGCTGACGCTACGGCTCACCAGCCACCGAGTGTTCTTCAGGCAGTCAAGTTTCGCTGGGATCTGATTGATCGTCGCGATCCCTGGCGGAGCACAGTTCGGTATGTCCGAGTAGCGTTAAGGACCGACAGGGGTAATGCCAAGGTTCGAAGGGGCCAGTAGCGCAAGGGGAACGAATGCCAAAGAATTCGTCGCGTAAGCGAAAGAAGCAGCGAACGGGCCGACCGCGGGAGCTACGGCAGGACGAGCTGGTCAGCTCTGATGCTCCTGATGTCGAGTTCGAGAGGCGGCGGGACGCGCTGCGGGAGTTCCTGTGCCGGTTCAATGCTCTCGATGTACTGGTCTCCATTGGGGTGTCGGAACTTTGGCTGCCCAATCGGTCGAGCCAGGTCAAACATCTGCTTGCTTTGAACATCGCCCTGGCGACGCCAGAGCCAGCCTTCGCCCGGGATGTACGACTCGCGACCTACGAACAGTTTTGCGAGTTCCACGCCGAGCTTCAGCGGCTTCTGCCGCGGTTCCCCATGATGGAGGACTTCGTCACGGAGGCCGATTGGGGCGAGGTGTGCGTGGAGACGCCTCAAGGCTTCGCTCCGGCCTTCTTCGGCGGCAGCGTCGAGCGAATACCCGACTTCATCGAGGCGTTCCGGGTTCTGCGCGGTGACGATCCCCAGGCGCTCCGTGACATGCATCTCGCACTGGCAATCCAGGGACACATCATTCGTGGAGTAGATGCAGACGCTGTGGGTCACAGGGAGCACATCGACCCCGGTCACTTGGAGACGCCAACGGCCGAGTTCTGGGGCGCATGCAGTTCGGCACTGCTGTCGACTGCGGATGCGCCATTCGCTTCGTTCGACACTGCCAGCCCGTCCCTGGTAGCGGCAGAACTTGGCTTTCTGCGGCAGCCCCGGAGCTTCGCAGAGTTTGGCAATGCCGTGATGACGGGCTCAGTCGTGCCCGTGCTTGCCGTCAGAGTCGGCTCGCGGCATGTGCCGATTTCACTCAGGAGCGGCCCAAGCGCCGTTGTTGATCACTGGGATGCGGTCCCGCCGGCAGCTTCTCCGGCGCGGGCACTGAACCTGAGTCGCAGGGTCGCTCGATTCGTGTCTCGAAGGCTCCGGGACCGCGAGTTGATGGTTGGGCCTTTGGAGCTCCCATTTCAGATCGAAGGTCGGGACTGGTTCGTCGCCGCTGCATTGTTGTGCGGCGACAGGATCCATCTCGTCGTTCCGGTTCAGCCGCAGGACCTTCCAGCAGTCGGGCACATTGAGCGCCGCGTGAAGCGGCTTGCGAGTCAGCCGAAGCGCTGGGGGTTGCTGCTCCGAGATCGCGGTCAGGTCGTGGAATTCCGCGGAGCAGATGGATCGCGCCCCGCGGCTGAGCACTTCGACGTCTTGGCGGTCCTGGCTAAGGTTGGGACCGCACCCTATCGAATCGTCTCGCCAGGGAAGAAGGTTCGGGTGCTGGCGTTGCCGGACTTCGTCACCATCTTCGACTCGCTGGAGGACGTCGATGAGTTGCGGCGCCTCTGGGGGTACGTCGACGGGCTCAATCCAATCGTCGGAGGCATGAGCGGCATCGCAGACCACTTTGCGTCGTTCCGGGACACCGACGAACTGCTGATGGGTGGCGCGACGCAGCCTGACTTCATCGGCTTAGATCCGCATTGGAATTCGAGCTGGCGCTTCAAGGTACTGACCGAGTTCTGGGAGCGCGCGCCTCGCTACTTCCCCGATGGCAAGGCCACCTGGGTGATCGATGAGAAGAGTGATGGCCTCACGGTGCTGAGAGCCAAGGGGCCGCTAGCCCTGGCCTGGTCTGGTAGCGCAGGTACGTGCACCGTACAGGCCGTTCTCGAGGTCAGTGACGATGTGGATCCGGCCAATGGCCGCCTGGTCGAACTCTTCGTGCATTGCCTGGCGGATGCGACAACGCAGCGAAGCGCTCTCATCGACAAGAGCGAACCCTTCCTTCGCGATCACATCGTCGTTCGCTGCCATGCCGACCCCGACACGTTGGTGGAAGAGGATCAAGAACCAAGGTCCGAAGTTGCGTCGCGTCCATTGCTTAGCGGCTGGAAGATTGAGCCCGCAAGCCGCGGTGACGGCTTGGCGGTCTCTGTGCGCGTCAATCTTGCGCGCCTCAGGACCAAGCTCGACCAGGCGAACGACGCATCCTTTGAAGCGGAGTGCCTTGAGAGTCTGATGGTCGGAATCTGCGGTCTGCTGGGCGTTCAACCGTCGCCGGAAGTGTTGGGCCTAGTCCGGGAGACAGCATCGAGACAACCGAGGTTCAGGATGCAGACGACACGTCGCACTGTCGACGTCCCCGAGCATGCCGACCCCGACCTGCCAAAGCCTCAGCAGTACAAGCTGGCGCGGCGCGACCTTGCTTTAGTGCTCAAAGACCAGGGAGTTGAGGCACCGTCCAGGCATGAGCTGGAGCCGGCGAAGCTCGTCATCAACGGCGCGCGCGATGCGCTACGCAAGCTCGTCCACGAGCGCGTCGCTCGTTTCGACCGAAGCAAGCTGCTTCTCTTCTGCATCGCACAGCATGACCAGGTCACCGCGAAGTATCGGCACGAAGTAACGAGACTTCAGCTGAGCATGAAGCACCAGGTTTCGTTCGATCGAACGGAACTGCTCGCGAAGGTGCACGAGGAGCTGACCACTGCTGGCAGGAACTATCGATACCTGTTGGAGTGCTGCCTCAGCTTGCCAGCCGTCGGAAATGCCACCGTGCGATCGGAAGATGTCGTGCAGCTGATAGCCGATGTCGACTGGTTGGCAGTGTTGTATGGCGCAAGCGATACGTTGCACAACGACATCGCCGTGGGCGGAATCGAAGTGGATGACCAATTCATCCCGACTGTGTTCTTCTCCGAGGGACGCGAAGAGCAGGAGCGGCTCTTCCTTGAAGAATTTGCGGCCGCAAAGCTCGGGATCGACCTCAACGAAGATGATGAGGTGACCTCTGAGCAGGAGGATGGCGTCAACTTGGAAGCCATCAATGACGCCTTCGCCGCCGACGTTGGCTTTTCACTCTCACATCTCGTCCAAACTTTGGAAGTGCTGTCAAGCTGGTACTCAGCGGGTGGCGCGCAGGATCTGCAGTTCTACTACCAAGCGTCCCCCGCGGCTGTTGCGAGCAAACTTGTTGAGAGGCTGCCAGAAGTCACCATGGGTACGGCCGAGCGCATCGTTGAGTTCCTGACTCTGGACCCGGCTGGGATACGAAGGTTGCCAGGCAAGGACACTGACGAGCCGGATGTGCCGACCTGGGAGCACAACAAGCGAGTCCATCGGTACCTCATCCGACCTGTGGTGAAGGTTCAAGAAGACTTACTGGCCTGGGGTGCCGCGACGGTCAAGCGGAGTTCGGCCATCTGGCTGGGAACCCTCACCAATGGCTACCTGCCTGCCGACTTCGCGTGGCCGAACGTCATACCCCAAGTCAGAGGCATCAAGGCCAAGCTCGAAGCGAAACTCGAAGTTAGGGCTTTTGAGGTTTGCTCGCGAGCGACGCCGTTTGCGATCCCTGGCATTGACTTCAAGCGGCGCTTTCCGAAGGAAGGGTTCGATGACGTCGGTGACTTCGACGTCTTGGCCTACTGGCCAGCACGCAATCTTTGGCTCAGCGTGGAGTGCAAGTACAACCAGCCACCGTTCTGTCTGAAGGACGGGCGAAGGCTGCGAGAGCGGATCTTCGGTGCTGGCAAGGACCACGGCCAGTTCCAGAAGATCGAAAGACGGCGTGTCTTTCTTTCCCAGAACGTGGCGCAGCTTCGCGAGCTTCTGAAGTGGCCGGAAGGTGCGGCAGGGCTCGAGCCGAGGTTCTTAGAGGTGTATGTCAGTCGAGACATCTACTGGTGGATGAGAAATCCGCCATACGTTGTGCCGACAGAGTTTGTGCGGGTCGACGCACTCGACAACTGGCTCCGCTCACGCGTTGGTGCGGCAGCAGACTTAGGGCGTGTAGACGGGATGTGAGGCCCTGATGGATTCCAAAAGATTGGCCGTTCCGATCTCTGCCAGCGACCGGTTGGACTGCCCCCAAGCAGCCGGTCGCGAACGACTCTTGATGGCCGATTCATGCCCTTCACGTGTTGCCTGCCAACGTCCGTTCCGGCAAGCCGGACCGTGGCTGCACACGTTGCCGACATGGCGTGCAACCGGACCGAAATGCTTCGTCCGGATTGACCGACAACAAGGCTTGCTCCGCGGCCGCGGCCGCGGCGTCGTCGCCCTCCATCGCCAGTGTCTGCGCGAGATGCCAGCGCACACCGCGCATCTCGTTCTCCTGGCGCTTCACGTACCGCTTGAGCAGTTGCGTCTGTTCCCGATTGCAGTTGCCCAGCGAGCGCCAGCCCTTCTCGGTCTGGTCGAAATCCCAATAGGGCAGCTTGATCGCGATCGAACCGATCTCCTGGTACTTCTTCGGGCAGTCGATGGGGTCGTTGGCCGGCGCTGGCTGCGTGTCCTGCCGAACCGCCGACTGCGCAAAGGTGTAGGTGGCACATCCTGCGATAAGCAAGGACGCAATGGATCGGATCAGGTGTCTCATCGGCGTGGTCCAGACACTGCCGAGACGCTCAACCCGCGTCGACAGGAGTGATGCGACTAGACGGGATACGAGTACGGTTCGACCTGGAGCAATGGCCTAATTCGGAGTCGAAATCCATAGGGCGCGGCTGTCGTCTCGTCAAAGCGGCCAGTGAAGACATTGGCTGCCGCGAACTCAATGCAGGTACCTTGCTTGTCCCGTATGACGCGTGCGGCTGGGCACCCGAGCAGTTGGAGATTGAGCACCGGCTCATCCTGCTGGCCGTGGACGATCCTGAGAGACACGTCTCCTGCAAGCGGATAGACGCCGAGCTCGACCGTGATCGCATCCCGCGTGAATAGGTAGAGGTAGGACGTGCCGTACTCCCCTTCAATCGGCACGACGTCAAGCACCTCCAGAAAATCAACTGGTCCAAGCGAGCTCTGGCATGGAAGACCTTCAATGGACGGGTCACCATTCTGCGCGAAGTATGGTCATGACGATCCGAGGCAGAGACTCCAGACTGAGGTCCGATGCGAGGCGATCTTCGATCGCCATCGCCTCGCTCGCTCAAGCAACCACCTTCCTCCGATCATCATCCACCGCGCGTTCCACCACGCCGAGCATCCCCAGCCCTTCGCGCAGCGACTCCTTGACCGCGTTGGCCACATGCTTGGCCGGATCACTCTCCGCGCAGTTGTCGGAGAGCATGGCCAGCATCGACGCGCCGCTCACCAGCAGTGCGCGCAGATTGGCCAGTGCCGAGCCCATCGTCAGATCCGCGCGCAGGCAGATCGCATCGGAGCCGAGTCGCGGTCCGAAGATTTGCGGCTCGGTCATGCCCCAGTCGTGCTGCAGGTGGATCAGCGTCTGCTGATCGCAGCCCGCCAGCGGATGGCGCGAGCGCAGCGGCTTGTCGGACTCGTCGATGCGTGCTTGTTGGAAACTTCCCATGTCGTCGTACCCCGGTCAATGTTGGACACCACCGGCTCCGACGTTAAAGGCGACATGCCTTCGGATCGACCGGAGAGGTGGGCGAGATGTTCAACCACGACAACCACGTGAGGCCGTCCTCGCGGATAGGCCCATCTCGCCCATGAACGAATGATCAAGGGCTCGAACGTCAGTCTTGCCACTGGCGCCGAAGTTGTGGTGGGTTGAATCACCGGGGTCCATGCTCCGTCCGATCGCGGCTTCGTTCTCTGATCTATATCAAAGACTTCGGGCGGTTCGTTCCTTAGAGGGAGTGAGGGGGATGGCATCCCCCTTGAGGGTCAGGGCTTGTCAGTCAGCACCGGGGCTGGTGAAGAACGCCCCACGCCAGACTTACCCGTACTCTTCGGCAATCAACGTTGGTCGGCTCGTGGATCGGCTTTCACGATGGTTGATTCGCGCCTAACTGGGTTGACCGCTTCCAGCCTGATGCCTTGGCCGGATCGCAGCGGTTGCGGCCGATGGACGACGCGACTTCCGCGCACAGTCAATGGTGCTCAGCAGACATCGGACCGGCGCGGATCGCGCGATCTCAATGGCCGCTGATGGATTTGCAGCCGACATGGCGAGTTCCGAGGCGCGCTAGCGTCGCTCGAATGACCGCTGCCTTCGGTAGCGAACAGCCACACTCGACCCTCAGCTGCCCTCCACTCAGTCTTCCGCAACGGGTATGAGGCGGCCCACAGAATCAGCCGTGGCCTCCGACCGATTCCAACGTCGACAAGAAGCCGTTACGACCTGGTTCGCAGCCAATGGTCGGCGAGTGGGGTACCTGGAAGCATTCCCGCACGTCGATAGCAGTCCTGCGGAACCGTTGGGTCAACACCGAAGTCTGCGCCAAAGATGTCATTGACAAGCCCGACAAATACGGCGGGCTGGATGTTCCAGAAATAGGCCAACGCCGTCAGCACGGTCGGAAGTAGCTCATCCACGTCCGGATAGCTGGAGCGGGCCTGCACATGTCCGGCCGGTCCGAAGACTTGCAGCTCATCTTGTCCGTCCTCTCCTCGCCAACGCATCTGCATGTGAAGCGACATGACGAGGAAGCGCACTCGGCCTTCACGAGTGAGTTCGCCATAAGGCCGTCCCGCCTGGTAGTCGCCTCCCCGATCGCTCCATGGTTCGAAGCCCGGGATCTCCGACGCATCAATCGTGCGCGCAAGCCGGGTGGGATAAAGCGGTTTCGGTTTCCTTCGCATGGTGACGTGTTCCGTGGGAGATGTCGCAGTCTATGAGGAACAGCGGGACGTTCGGCAGCGGGCGTTGTCCGCAATGACAGATGTCCACATCGAGCCAGTCGCAAGAGATGGCTTGCTCGCAACGGCGACACCGCGAGATGGGCTGCCCCTGTATACGAAACCGGTGGCGGACTCGCTGCTCGTGCTGGTACCCCGTGACCACCGCGCCGGCCAACCTTGACCATATGCGCTGGTCGTGACCGCTCCATGCTGTGGTGACCGGAGCTGCTGGTCGTGACTATGTTGCTGATCGTGCCCAGGGTCGCCGGTTTGGATGGGTGCTGCCTGCGCATCTCAGACCAGTTGCTCGCCGCGTTCGGCAGCGTGCGCAGCCACGGTCTGGTCTGCAGCGGAAGCGGAAGCTCAAAGCCGAGATGCGCTTAGACTGCTTCCGGCCACAGCCGGCCGTACAAAGCTCCCAAAAGACTGCGCCCCGCCCTATGGATGTTTGCATCGTCGAACTGACCACTGTTCCTGCGGATGAGCATGTTGAGCAGCGAGGATTTTCCGTGCGCGTCGAAATCCTGTACGACGAATCTGGCCTGCGGTCTGCAGAATATTGGAGAGGTACCACCCATGCGATGCAGTGGATGGAACATCAGCACGAGCCGGCAATTCGAGTGGGGCCGCCCACTCCGCTGACTGAGGAAGTGGCGACCTCCTTGTGGAGTCTGATTCGCTCGGCTAGCGTAGGTGTCGCTGTAGAAGGCCAGTACGCTTACCTCCATGCCATTAAGTTTCGGCTGACGGTTTCATCATTGTTCTTCTCCTGCAGTCTCTCCTGGTTTGCCAGCCCACCTCCCGAATGGACCTCGCTTCAAAGCATCGTTCAGATGCTCGAGTCGATAGGCAACGAGGCCGCGTCGGACTGAATTCTTGAATCACCCAGGCGCCAAACGCCCTAGGGACGGTCTTCAAAACCCCGCGCGTCGCGCACTCTGCGCCCAAGCGTTTGGCCTGGCCTCATGAGCGGCTCGAGCGCGGTTGGTCGTGTGGAGTTTCAGTCCGGTTTTGATGCGGCTTTTACCGCCGCGGCGTCCGTCTGACGCGTTGCAGATGCACTCATCCCTGCGCTTCCAACAACCGTCGGCGCGCCATCCACAGATTGCCCAGCGCGCACAGCATCGTCAGTCGCGCCGTGTTCTTGGCCAGGCCCCGATAGCGCACCTTGGCATAGCCAAACTGCTGCTTGATCAATCGGAACGGATGCTCGACTTTGGCTCGCACACTGGCCTTGAGTTGCTCGACCCGTTCCAGCAATTGGTCCGCTGGGTTCCTGGCGTTGAGCGCGCGGCGCTTCCCCGGACGCATGGCGACGTGCCAGCGGACCGCGCTGTCTTTGAGCTCCTCGCGCTTGGCCACACCCTGGTAGCCGCCGTCGGCGAATACGTCCGTCTCCTGGCCGTGCAACAGCCCCGCAGCCTGGGTCACGTCGTTGACGTTGGCCGCCGTGCCGATGACCGTGTGCACGAGTCCAGACTCGGCGTCCACGCCGATATGCGCCTTCATGCCGAAGTGCCATTCATTTCCCTTCTTGACTTGGTGCATCTCCGGATCGCGCTCGCCATCGTTGTTCTTGGTCGAGCTCGGTGCGGCAATGATGGTGGCATCGACCACCGTGCCGGTCTTGAGCATCAAGCCTTGTTGAGCCAGTCCGGCATTGATGAAGGCCAGCACCTGCGGCGCCAGCTGGTGCTTCTCCAAGAGGTGCCGAAAGCGCAGGATCGTCGTCTCGTCGGGCATGCGCGCCGCGCCGTCCAGACCGGCAAAGCGTCGATAAAGCGGACGCTCATGAAGCTCTTCTTCCATGGCCGGATCGCTGAGGTTCCACCAGAGCTGCAGGCAATGGATACGCAGCATCGTCTCGATGGGAAACGTGGACGTCCGCCCAAGGCCTGATGCGCACCGCGGGCGTACGGCTGGATCAGCGCGACCAACTCGGCCCACGGCACGACGCTGTTCATCTCGTCCAGGAAGACCTCCTTACGGGTCTTCTTGGGCAGCGGGTCAACACCAAGCGAGCGTTGATTCATGCCCTCATCGTCGCTGACCGACGATCAAATCGCCAGTCGGGGTGACGAGGGGTTTTGCAGACTGTCCTTAGAGGCCTGCGCAGATCCCCTCATCGCAAGAGATCACGGCAAGGCATGCAGAGCTTCTGCACACAGCTTGGCGAAATCGAACTGACTGGCCTTCACGGTATAGCCAGTTGCGGTTCCTGCAGACGTCTTGCTCGCCCGAAGCATCGTGACGTAAAGCTGCTTGTTCTTGCGCAACTCTCCCATCAGCTGCAACTTCTCCGGATTCTTTGGATTCGTCAGAAAGTACCCTTTTGACTTCATGGCTGCAACCGCCGCGCTTGGAATCCACCAGGCATAAGCCGTTCTGCCGCTGGAGTAGTCGTTCGTATCGAGCATGAATACGACGCACACCAGCGCCGAATTCGGCACGTTGCAGATCAGATCCACGTCTTCCGCCTTGATCGAAAAGCTGAACGGCCAGACAACACGATCCTTTTCCTGCCGCGGAGGATCAGTGATCTGGACGGATTTCACCTGAAGAAGGATTGGACGATCAACGGCAGGCGCATCCGCAGGGGCGCTGATCCCGATATGTTGGCTAGCCCGCGTGACGACGAGATCGAAACCCTTATCAATCGGGAGCTTGAAGGCCTCCATGTTGTGACGGAAACACTCCGACATGACGTGGTGCTCGCCAGCAGCACCGATGTATAGGAATCTGGTTGGGATGGACATAAATCTCTGATGTTGTAGCTTCGAGAGCGTTCAATCTGGACGACCGGCGGCTATCAGCCGCGTCGCGCCCGGTCTCCTCACGCCACTCTGAACGTCGCCACCGACTCCGCCAACCTCTGCGCCTGCGCTTCCAGGCTGTTTGCGGCCGCGGCGCTCTCTTCGACCAACGCCGCGTTCTGCTGCGTCACCTGATCCATCTGCGTGATGGCCTGATTGATCTGCTCGATCCCGCGGCTCTGCTCTCCGGCGGCGCCGGAGATCTCGTTGACGAGCTCGCTCACGCGGCGGATCTGCTCGACGATCTCGCGCATCGTCTCGCCGGCCGCAGCCACCTCGCGGCCGCCCGACGCCACCGACACGCCTGACGTCCCGATCAACGTCTTGATCTCCCGTGCCGCGCTCGCACTGCGCTGCGCCAGCGCCCGCACCTCGCCGGCCACCACCGCGAAACCGCGGCCATGCTCGCCCGCCCTCGCCGCTTCGACCGCGGCATTCAGCGCCAGAATGTTCGTCTGGAACGCGATCCCGTCGATCACGCCAATGATGTCCTCGATGCGCCGGCTGCTGTCCGTGATCGCATCCATCGTCGCGACCACGCGCCCGATGACCTCCCCACCGCGGCGCGCCGTCCCCGACGCCTCCTCCGCCAGCGCCGTCGCCTGACGCGCGCTGTCCGCCGCCTGGTGCACGGTCCCGGTGATCTCCTCCATCGAGCTCGCCGTCTGCTGCAGGCTGCTCGCCTGTTCCTCGGTGCGGCTCGACAGGTCCAGGTTGCCCGCCGCGATCTGGCTCGACGCCGTCGTCACCGAGTCCACGCCGCTGCGCACCTCGCGCACCAGCCCGCGCAGGCCTTCCACCATGCGCGCCAGGCTCTGCTGCAGGTCCCCCAGTTCATCGCGACGCGTCACGCGCACGTCCGTCGTCAGGTCGCCGCCCGCCACGGCCTCCATCGCGCGACGCACGTCCGCCAGCGGCCGCGTCACCGACCGCGTCGCCAGCACCCCGAAGGCAATACCTGCCCCCACGCCGACGATCACCGCGATCCACAGCACCAGCGTCGTCTCCCGCACCGCCTCCTTGGCCAGCGAGCCGGACTCCTCCATCAGCTGCTCCTGCCGCTCCACCAGCTTGCCCAGCGATCCCACGTAGGCCAGTTGCGCCGGGCGCAGCTTCTGCATCAGCACCAGCTTCGCGCCGTCCATGTCCTCCGACCCGACCTGCGCGAAGAAGGCGTCGAGCGCCTCCCCGTAGGTCTTGCGCGCGGTCAGCGATTCCTCGAGGAACGCCTTGGCCTTCGTGTCGTGGATCGTGGGGGTCAGCGCGTCATAGACCTTGGTCGCGCGCTCGCGCGACTCGCGGATCGACGTCAGCTCCACCCCGCGCTCCTGCGCCGTGTCCAGCAGCAGCACGTTGCGCGCGTTGCGGGCCTGCAGGTTCAGCTCGTCGAAGATGCGGCCCACCGAGCGCACCTTCACGTACCGGTCACCGATCACCTGCCCCAGCCGGCCGTCGACCGACGTCAACCCGCCGTGCGAGGCGCCCGCCATCAGCAGCATGAGCAGCACCATCAGGCCGAACGCGACGGCCAGACGCGCGCCGATCCTGAGATTGAAAACCGAAGACATCGTGACTCCCTTGTTGTGTGTGCCCATGGGATCGGCACGTCGGGGCCGTCCCTGAGGGCGCTTCGCACCGCTTGGGCGCGGACCGCCCAGGTTGAGCCGAATTCCTTGATTCATGTCGAACAGTGCCGGGATCACTACCTCTTTCGAGAAAGGACGGGCGAGAGCGGACGGACGAGAAAGGTCAGACGCGACAACGCCGGCCACCGCGGGATGTCCTCGGCGCCCTGAAGGTCACGCAGTTGCTTATGCGTCTTTCTGCGTGGCGCGCCGGCGGGCGACATGCCAAGGTCCGGGCCATCCCGCGCCGGCGGTTGGTGTCCGGCGATCCGTTCCAAGGAGTCTCGTCATGTCCCAAGCCCTGTCCACCGCACAGCCCACCGCCGTTCCCGCAGCCGTGTCCGCCGTCCGCGAGGCCGACCATCCGATCGATCCGCTGTTCCTGAACCGCTGGTCGCCGCGCGCCTTCACCGGCGAGCCGCTGGACACCGCCACGCTGTTGCGCTTCCTCGAGGCCGCGCGCTGGGCGCCGTCCGGCTACAACGTGCAGCCGTGGCGCTTCGTCTATGCGCTGGCCGGCACGCCGGCCTGGGCCACGCTGTTCGAGACCCTCAGCATCACCAACCAGAGCTGGGCGCACCGCGCGTCGGCGCTGGTGCTGGTCGTGTCCCAGCAGCGCTGGCTGCCGCCGGGCAAGTCCGCGCTGGAACCCAACGCCACCCACGCCTTCGACGCCGGCGCCGCCTGGTCGCACCTCGCGCTGCAGGCCTCGCTGTCGGGCTGGCACGCGCACAGCATCGGCGGCTTCGACCGCGCGTTGGCGCGCAGCTCGCTGGACATCCCCGAGGACTACGCGCCGCAGGTCATCGTGGCGCTGGGCCGTCGCGGCGACAAGTCCGTGCTGCCCGAAGCGCTGCAGGCGCGCGAGCAGCCCAACACGCGCCTGCCGCTCAGCGCGATCGCGGCGGAAGGCCGCTTTCCTTTCGAGTGAAGCGCGGCTGAGGCACCACCGAGGCGCCCTTACCCGTGCCCTTGCCCTCGCAGGACACCGCGTTCACGCGCTCTCGCGCGCGATGACTTCGCACTGGAGCGCCGTGAGGCGCTCCGGCTGTTCGCCCGCCACCAGCTTGAGCACATGCGCCGCCGCGTGCTCGCCGATCTCGCGAGCCGGCGGGCGGATCGTGCTCAGGCTGGGCAGCAGCTTGTCGGCGAACGCGTAGTCGCCGAAGCCGAAGACCGCCACGTCGCCCGGCACCGACCAGCCTTCGCGCTGCGCCGCCAGCAGCGCGCCGCAGGCCAGGTTGTCGTTGGCGAAGAACACCGCATCCGGCCGCTGCCGCTTGCGCGCCAGCAGCGCGCGCAGCGCCTCGGCGCCCGCCTCCATCGGCGCGGGCGCAACCGGGCGGAGGGCCACCGGCTCGCCGCGATGGCCGAGCTCACGCAGCGCTTCGGCAAAGCCTTCGTGCCGCTCCTGAGCACTGAGGTCGCCCGCCGCGCTGTTGTGCACGAACGCCAGCTTGCGATACCCGCGCGCCCACAGATGCGCTGCGGCATCGCGCCCGACCTGCCGATGGGAGAACCCGATCTGCAGCGTCGGCCGGCGCGGCGTCAGCTCCCAGGTTTCGATGACGGGGACCTGCGTCGCCTCGATCAAGCGCTCGGTCGCGGCGCTGTGGTGCCGGCTCGTGAGCACCAGCGCGGCCGGCCGCCAGCCGAGGAAGGCGCGCACCGCGCGCTCCTCGTTCTCCTTCGAGAAGTAGCTCGACGCGAGCAGCAGTTGATACCCCGCCGCCGCCAGCCCGTCCGAGAGCGCCTCCAGCGTGTGGGCAAAGATCGGCCCGGAGATGTTGGGCACCACCATCGCCACGACGCGGCTCTGCGCCGACGCCAGTCCGCCGGCGGCCAGGTTGGGCACGTAGTCCAGCGCGTCGACGGCGGCCTTGACGCGCGCGGCCGCCTCCGCGCCGACGCGATGCGGTTCGTTGAAGAAGCGCGACACCGTGATCGCGGACACCCCCGCCGCCGCCGCCACATCCATCAGCGTGGTCCGCTGCGTGGTCTTGCGCTTACGCATCGGTGCCTCCGCCGCCTGCGTCTGCGTGGGACGCGCGCGCCGAAGAAGCACCCGCCACGACGCCGTGGCCAGAACGGAAACCGTTTAAGGAAATCATCTTTTGGTCTTTGACGCGCCTTGGCGCCGATTCGGATGATGCGAACCATGTTAGCGCTAACAGCTTGTTGGCCATCTCAATCGCTTCTGAGGAAAACGGAGAACGCCATGCGCCGCCCGACCATCGCCCCACACCGCCCCGCCCGGCGGCGCCACGACCGGCAGCACCGGATGCTCGCCGCGGCCTGCAGCCTGCTGTGCGCCATGGCGGCCGAGCAGGTGCTGGCGCAGGACACCGCGGGAGCAGCGGCATCCGAGACCGCGGCGTCCGGCGCCGCCTCCCAGGCCGGCGCCGCAGTCGGCGGCGGGGCCGACGCGGCCGCGCCGAACGCCCTCCCCGCCGTGACCGTCACCGCTGCCAAGCGCAGCGAGTCGCTGCAGCGCGTCCCCGTCGCCGTGTCCGTGCTCGACGGCGAGACCTTGGAGAACGCCAATCGCAACACGCTCGGCAGCCTGGCCGCCGCGGTGCCCAGCCTCAACTTCCGCACCGGCGCGTCCAACAAGGACACCTCGCTGTTCGTGCGCGGCGTGGGCACGATCTCGACCTCGCCGGGCGTGGAGCCCACGGTCTCCACCGTCATCGACGGCGTGCCGCTCGCGCGCCCCGGCCAGAGCACGCTGGACCTGCTCGACGTGCAGCGCGTCGAAGTGCTGCGCGGCCCGCAGGGAACGCTGTTCGGGAAGAACGCGTCGGCGGGCGTGGTCAACATCGTGAGCCGCGAGCCGGCCTCGCAGCTGGAGCGCTTCGTCGACCTCAGCCATTACGGCGCCGGCAACGAGACGCGGCTGCGCGGCGGCATCTCCGGCCCGCTGGCCGGCGGCGTGCGCGCCTCGCTGACGGCGCTGGGCGCCCGCTACGACGGCAACGTGACCAACGTGCAGGACGGCAGCCGCGTCAACGGCTACGACAAGCGCGGCGTGCGGGCGCGCGTCGACTGGGACATCGACGCGCTCAGCAGGCTTGCGCTGACCGCCGACTACCTCAAGTCCAAGGACGACATCCCGACCGGCGTCGTGACCCGCACGCGCCTGATCGCGTATCCGTCGGGCGCGGTCACGGACTTCCCCGCCTTCGCGTCGGCGCTCGCGCCGGTCGTGGCCAGCGACGACAACCGTCGCATCAACACCAACCTCGCGACCACCGTCCACGACCGCAACCGCGGCGCCTCGCTGACCTACGAGCGCAAGCTCCCCGCCGGCCATCAGCTGACCGCCATCACCGGCTGGCGCGGCTGGGACAACACGCAGGTGCAGGACGGCGACCGCCTGGCCGCGCCCGCCGCCGGACTGCCGCAATCGCATGACCGCGGCATCGTGGACTTCGAGCAGCTGTCGCAGGAGATCCGCGTCGCCTCGCCGCAGGGCTCGGCCTTCGGGCTGCCGATCGACTACGTCGCCGGGCTCTTCACGATGCACACGCGCGACAAGGAGATCTACCGCCGCGACGTGGCGCGCGTCACCGCGACCGGCACCTACGCCGACTGGGGCGAGGCGCACTACGGGACCGACAGCCACAGCACCGCGCTCTTCGGCGAGGGCCGCTGGCACCTGACCCCGGCGTGGACCGTGCTGGCCGGGGCGCGCTGGACGCAGGACCGCCTCGACTTCACGCACGAGCGCGCCCGCAGCACGCCGGATGCGCAGTTCGCCGGCGCGATCCCGGGCGTGAACGGCGCGGTGGCGCTGGGCGGCGACACGACGGCGGTCGGGCGCTCCGGCCGTGTCGGCGTGCAGCATGCGGTCGACGAGGACCTCAGCACCTACCTCACCTGGTCGCGCGGCTACAAGGGACCGGCCTTCAACGTGTTCTTCAACATGCTGGCGCGCGACGCGCTGGCGCTGAAGCCCGAGACTTCGAACAGCGTCGAAGCCGGCCTGAAGTCGGAATGGCTGGACCGCCGGCTGCGGGTCAACCTGGCGGTGTTCTCCACCGACTACCGCAACTACCAGGCCAACTTCTTCGACACGGTCGACGGCACCGTGATCACGCGGCTGATCAACGCGGGGGATGTCGCGAGCCGCGGCGCGGAACTCGATCTCGATGCGCGCGTGACGCGCGACTTCAGCGTCGCCGCGTCGGTCGCCTACGTGCATGCGCGCATCGACCGCTTCAACTGCCCCGTCGGCGCGGCCGCGAGCTGCGACGTCAACGGCAAGCCGCTGCCGTTCTCGCCGGACTGGAAGGGCACGGTCCGCGCGAGCTACCGCATCCCGCTGGCGGGAGGACGGCAACTGGAGCTGGGCAGCGACTACGCCTGGCAGAGCCGCGTGCAGTACGACATCGGCCAGTTCGCCGACACCCGGCAGGGCGCGTACGGGATCTGGAACGCGAGCATCGCGCTGCAGCAGCCCAGCCAGGGCTGGCGCGTCGCGCTGGTGGCGAAGAACCTGCTCGACAAGTCGTATGCCTCCTTCCTCGGTCGCGGGGGCAGCTACGTGAACCGCTGGGTCCCGCGCGACGACCAGCGCTACTTCGGCGTGCAGGCGCGGCATGACTTCTGAAGCGTCCCCTTCCGAGGTCTCCGAGGCTGCGGCGCGTCATCGCGGCCAGGGGCGCCGCATGCACCTCGGCGCCTTCCTGCTCGAGTCCGGCCATCACGTCGCCGCGTGGCGGCATCCCGACGTGCCGCCGCATGCCGGCGTCGATCTCGCGCTCTATCAACACCTGGCACGCGAGGCGGAGGCCGCCTGCCTGGATGCGATCTTCCTGGCCGATTCCGTGGCGACCGAGGACGGACCGGGCGCGGAGCGCCTGTCGCGGTCCTCGCGCTTCGAGCCGTTGACGCTGCTGTCCGCACTGGCGGCGGGCACCTCGCGCATCGGACTCGTCAGCACGGTGACCACGAGCTACAACGAGCCCTACACGGTCGCGCGCCAGCTGGCATCGCTGGACCACCTCAGCGGCGGTCGCGTGGGCTGGAACCTGGTCACCTCGGACAACGCGAACGAGGCCGGCAACTTCGGCCGCGACGCGCACCTTGCACACGGCGACCGGTATCGGCGCGCGCAGGAGTTCCTCGCCGTCGCCCAAGGCCTGTGGGACAGCTGGGAGGACGACGCGCTGATCGACGACCGCGATCAGGGCCTCTATTACGACCCGACGCGACGCCACGTGCTGAACCATCGCGGCGAGCACTTCCGCGTGCGCGGGCCGCTGAACGTGCCGCGTTCGCCGCAAGGCCGGCCGGTGATCGTCCAGGCGGGCGCGTCCGAGCCGGGACGGCAGCTGGCCGCGGCCAGCGCGGAGCTGGTCTTCACCGCGCAGCCGACCCGGGCGCGTGCGCAGGCCTTCTACGCCGACCTGAAGTCCCGCGCGGAAGCCGCCGGTCGCCCGCGCGACGCGCTGAAGATCCTCCCCGGCGCCTACGTGCTGGTCGCGCCGACGCGTGCCGAGGCCGAGGACCGGCAGGCCGAGCTGCAATCGCTGGTTCACCGCGACACCGCGCTGGGCCTGCTGTCCCGGATGATCGGCAACATCGACCTGCGCGGCCTCAACTGGGACGCGCCGCTGCCCGAACTGCCGCTCACCGACAGCGGCCAGCGCAGCCGCCAGCAGTTGCTGACGCAGCTCGGCCACGACGGTGGCCTGACGCTCGGTCAGCTCGCGATGAAGATCGCCGGCGGTCGCGGCCACCTGTCCGCCATCGGCAGCGTGAGCGACGTGGCCGACATCCTGCAGGACTGGTTCGAGCACGACGCCGCCGACGGCTTCAACCTGATGCCGCCGCTGCTGCCGACCGGCTTCGAGGCGATCACGCGCCTGCTCGTGCCCGAGCTGCAGCGGCGCGGGCTGTTCCGCACGCGCTATGAAGGCACGACGCTGCGCGATCACCTGGGGCTGGCACGGCCGGCTCATCCCCGTCACGCCGAGGCCATCGCCAACACCCTCGCCAAGGAGTCCCCATGAAGCGCCGTACCCTGCTCGCCGCCGTGCCCCTGTTGTCGACGGGGATCGCCGACGGCACTGGTGCACGGGCCGCGGCCGTTGGCCCTCACCCCCACCCGCTCCCGCAAGCGGGAGAGGGAGTCCGACCGAGCGGCGCCACGACGGAGCGCTCGGTGCGCACCAGGCGCACGCTGCGCGTCGGGTTCCAGAAAGGCGGGCTGCTGCCGCTCGTGAAGGTTCGAGGGCTACTGGAGCAACGACTGGCCCCGCTCGGCTGGCAAGTCGCCTGGCTCGAGTTCCCTGCCGGCCCGCAGCTGCTGGAAGCCTTCAACGTGGACGCCGTCGACATCGGCGTCACGGGCGCGCCGCCGCCGATCTTCGCGCAGGCGGCGCGCACCGACTTCGTCTACATCGCCGCCGAGCCCGGCCAGCCGCACAGCGAAGCCATCCTGGTGAAACCCGACAGCCCGCTGCGCGGCGTCGCGGACCTGAAGGGCCGCCGCGTCGGGCTGCAGAAGGGGTCGAGTTCGCATTACCTGCTGCTGGCCTCGCTGGCCAAGGCAGGACTGCAGCTGCGTGACGTGTCGCCGGTGTTCCTCTCGCCGGCGGACGCGCGCGCGGCCTTCGAGCGCGGCGCGATCGACGCGTGGGTCGTGTGGGATCCCTACCTCACCTTCGCGCAGGCGGCGACGCAGGCGCGCGTGCTGGCCGACTTCAGCGCCCTCGCCCCCGAGTCCCCGCCGTGGAGCTTCTACGAGGCGCGCCGCGCCTTCGCCGCCGAGCATGGCGCGCTGCTGCGCGAGCAGGTGATCCCGCTGCTCGCGGAGGCCGGGGCCTGGGCCAACGAGCACCGCGAGGAGAGCGCGCGCCTCGTGGCGCCGCTCTTCGGCGTGCCGGAAGCGCAGCTGCTGCAGCTGCAGAAGCGCCTGCGCTACGGCGCGCGTCCGCTGACGGCGGCGATCGCGGCGGACCAGCAGCGCATCGCCGATGCCTTCTTCGCGCAGAAGATCATTCCAGCGAAGGTGGCGGTGAAGGAGGCGTTCTGGGGCTTGTGACCCAGCGCCGGGATCGCGGGAGCGGTTCCGGATTTCTCACCCCCAAGCTCAGCCTTCCTCCGATGCCCTGAGCGCCGGGCCGCCACGACGATGAGCCTTCCGCGTCCCCGTTCCGCGACGCAGGAGGCCTCATGTCACAGCGTCCGCCCCGGCGGGTGTACCGCCACGATCCGTTTCCTCGCGATCTCTCGCACGCCGTGCTGCTGGCGCTGCTCGCGCTCGTCGCGCTCTGGCTGCAGGGCTGCGCGCAGACGAAGCCGATCGCGGCACCGCCGCCGTGGCCGCTCGACGATCCGGCGCCGGTCTATGAAGTGGAGCCGCCGCGTCCGGCCGCCACGTCGAACCTCAGTGCGAACGCCGCTTCGAAAGCCACTCCAGACGTCAGCCCGACGACCGGCCTCGGCGGCGAGACCGCGCCGCCGGCGCCGTCGACCGAGCGCCTGCTCGCGCTCGCGCTGCAGGAATGGGAGCTCTGGGGTCGAGGTCGCTGGGATGCCGCCACCAACCTCACCGAGCGCCGGCTGGACGTGCCGCGCCGGCAGGAAACCGAGCCCTACCTCCACACCCGCGTGCTGCTGTACTGGATCGGCGTGAAGGGCCCCGACTACCCGCTCCAGCGCACGCGCTTCGACGACGGCTCGCTGAAGCCGTGGAGCGCGGTCTTCATCTCCTGGCTGATGCGCAATGCCGGCTTCGGCGATCGCCAGTTCGAGGCCAGCGAGCTGCACTGGCACTACATCCGCGCGGCGCTGGACGGGAGCCGTCCGGGCCTGGAGGCCCGCGACGCCGCCGTCACGCCGCCGCGACCGGGCGACGTCATCTGCGCGCCGCGCGACGCGCAGCCCGACGCACCGACCGGCTTCGCCCAATGGAGCACCCTGCCCCGCGCGCAACGCGGCCGCATCTGGACCTGGCACTGCGACCTGGTCGTGCAGGTGGACGGCGGCGAGCTGGGCGCCATCGGCGGCAACGTCAGCGAAAGCGTCAGCTGGACGCGCGCCCCGCTGGACGCCGGGGGCCGGTTGATCGCGACGCCGGACCGCGCCTGGACGGTCCTGCTGCGCCAGAAGGGAGCGCCGCCTTGAGCGCGGCCGACAACGTCAGGATGCCGCGCGACCGCCGCGCGGCGGTGCTCGGCTACTGGCAGGCGGCGGTCGGGCTGGCCACGGGCCTGAGCGTCATCGTCGGGGTGCTGATCTCGGTCACCCAGCTCGTCGCCTGGGTGGACGACAGCAAGCGCGCCAACCTGACGGAGCGGCTGCAGTCGCTGCAGCACGTCGCCCACCTGCTGGAGCGCGACGAGCGCATCCGGCTGCGCGCCCGCGCGTTCCAGCGCGAGCTGCTGCCCGAGATCGGCCCGCACGCCCAGGAGCTCATCCGCCTGGCCGGCTCGGGCGAGGACCTCTACCTGAGCCAGGACATGGAGAACTTCGCCGCCGTCCACTTCCATTACGAGCAGCTCGGCGCGCTGGTGAAGCTGGAGTACATCGAGTTCCCGCTGGTCTACGAGGTCGTCCCCTTCCCCGACGACTACATGGCGGCCGTCGATCCGCTGCGCAAGGCGCTGGCCGAGCACTGGAAAGGCATTGGCCGGCCGCTGCCGGACCTGGGCGCCAACATCGATTACCTGAAGCGCTGCTACGACCTCAGCCGTGCCACGCCGCACCAGCGTCCGCACTGCCCCCGCGAATGAACGGCCTGGCCGGTCGGTCGCGAGCGCGTGCAAGGGCGTGCAAGGGCGTGCAGACGCCCGCAAGCGCCTGTTTCCGGACCTTCCGGAACCTGACGGCGCTTCCGGAAGGTTTCCGGAAGGTCGCGGAAGACGGCGCCGACTACCGTCTGCGGCACCGATCCCCCGGGGTCGGCATCCACACGACGACGCCGTCCAGGCGCACAGGGAGCTCGCATGAACCTCACCCCACACCGTCCCCGCCAGCGTGAAGAGTCCCCGCCGCCGACGCGGCCCCGTTCCACCGGCCCGACCGGCCGGCTCGCCCGCGAGCACCGGCTCGAGCGGCTGACCCGTCTGCAGATGACGCTCGCGGAAGCGCACGCCGACGCCGAACTCCGCGAGCGTGAGCGCGTCGCCCAGCTGCTGCATGACCAGGTCGGCGGCCTGATCGTCCGGCTGCGGCTGGCGTTCGGGGAGTGGCGCCAGGGCGCGACCGCCCCGGCCGGCGCGGATCCGGCGCTGGCCCAGGTCACCGCGCTGCTGGGCGAGCTGTCGCAGACGGTCCGCACGCTGACCTTCGCGCTGGCGCCGCCGGACTGGCACGGCGACCTGCCGACGGCGCTGGCCGCCATGGCGGCGGAGCTGGGCCTGCTCGGCCCGCTGGCGATCCATGTCGACGGCAGCGCGATGGCGGCCCCCGGCACTGTCGAGATCCCG
Source organism: Mitsuaria sp. MSU3D (assembly GCF_056867975.1). Taxonomy (NCBI): domain Bacteria; kingdom Pseudomonadati; phylum Pseudomonadota; class Betaproteobacteria; order Burkholderiales; family Sphaerotilaceae; genus Roseateles; species Mitsuaria sp. MSU3D. The sequence continues at coordinate 2,200,284 of NZ_CP200314.1, forward strand.
GCCGCGCAACGCGCGGTCGCCTGCCGCGTGGTGCGGGAGCTCTGCCTGAATGTGCAGAAGCACGCCTCGGCGTCCCGCGTCGACATCGTGCCGACGGTCGACGCCGGGTGGCTGAGCGTGCGCGTGCGCGACGACGGGCGCGGCTTCGCGACCGGCCAGGGCGACACCGAGGCGCGAGGGCTCGGCCTGAGCGGCGCGCGCGCCCAACTGCAGGCCCTGGGCGGCGCGCTCGTGCTGCGCTCCGAGCCGGGTCGCGGCACCTGCGCGACTCTGCTAATTCCGATCGACTCCGCGTGATCACGCGGAGTGCCGAGCGATCACACGCCCGCTTCCTCGTTCCGCTTTCACGTTCCTCTTTCACGTTCCATTTCAGGGAGATTCCGATGACCCTCCGCATCGTCCTGGCGGACGACCACCAACTCGTGCGCGAAGGCCTGCGCGCGCTCCTGTCCCGAGACGCCGAGCTGGACGTCGTCGGGCTGGCCGAGGATGGCGCCGCCGCCGTCAAGCTCGTGCGCCATCTGCAGCCGGATCTGCTGATCACGGACATCGCGATGCCGGGCCTCAACGGCATCGAGGCCACGCGCCGCGTCCGCGCCCACCATCCGTCGGTGCAGGCGATCTGCCTGTCGATGCACGGCGATCAGCGCAGCGTGGTCACGGCGCTGCAGGCGGGGGCGTCGGGCTACGTGCTCAAGGACGCGTCGAGCGAGGAGCTGCTACGCGCGGTGCGCGACGTGGCCAGCGGGCGGATCTACCTGAGCCCGGGGCTGATGGGCGGACTGGTCGACGAGATCCGTACGCGGCACCGGCTGCCCGAGGCCGGCACGCCGATCCCGGCCGGCCCCGCGCTGACGGCGCGCGAGCGGGAGATCGTCCAGCTCTTCGCCGAGGACCTGAGCACGCAGGAGATCGCGGACCGGCTCAAGCTCAGCGCGAAGACGGTCGCGACGCATCGCGAGAACGTGACGCGCAAGCTCGGCGTGCGCGGGGTGGCGGGCATGACGCGGTATGCGCTGAGCGAAGGCCTTAGCGAGGGAGGCGTGCCATGCCGGTGATCGTCTACGACGTGCCGAACTGGGCGCTCGGGATGGGGCTGGTGCTGACCTGGGTGCTGCTGGGACTGGGGGCGCAGGCGGTGCTTCCGCGGCGGTGGCGCGAGCATGCGACCGAGGCGGATCGCAACGTCGCGCTCGCGTCGCTGGGCGTGATCGCGACGATCAACTCGCTGCTGCTGGCGTTCTCGGCGGTGTCGGTGTGGGACTCGTTCAGCGCGGCGGAGCAGGCGGTGAGCCGGGAGGCGACGGCGATGGCGCAGCTGGGCCGGTCGCTGGCGGTGTACGGGACGCCGGAGTCGACGCTCGCGCGCGAACGGCTGCGCGGCTATGGCCGGAGCGTCATCGGCAAGGAATGGGCGGCGATGCAGCACGAGCAGCCGAGTCAGCAGACGCAGGACGCGTTCGACGACGTCTACCGGTCGCTGGGCGCCCTGCGACCGGGGAGCGCGGCGGAGACCGTGCTGGTCGAGCAGATGTGGAGCCAGGTGAATGACCTGCTGATGCAGCGCCGCGCCCGGCTGGAGGCCAGCGATGGCAAGGTGCCGACGACGCTGTGGGTGGTGGTGCTGGTGAGCTCGCTGCTGACGTTGGCTCCGGTGGCGGTGCTGCCGGTCACCGCGTGCAGTCGCGGGGCGATCGTGGTGCTGGCGATTGCCCTCGGATTGGTCTTCCACTTCGTCGCCGCGATGGACCGGCCATTCCTCGGCGCGGAACGCGTCACGTCAGATCCGATCGAGAACGCGCTCGCGAACATGCAGCGGTGGGATGCGAGAAGTTTGCCGGTGCCGGCGAGGTAGCGGTCTGTTGGCTCAAAGCCGCCAGCTCGACCCCCGGCACGGCGCTGTTCATCTCGTGCCGATGGCGGAACGCAGTGTTTCCGGAGACGGGACGACTCAGGCAGGCCGAGCGAGGTCCGACGCCATGGGCCACTGCTAGGATGAGCTCGCCGTTCAAAGGCGACTCTGAGGAGATCACAGTGGCACGTTCTTGCACACACCGGGACAGCATTCGAACGGTGATTCCCAGCGCGCGAGGCTGCGAGGAGTGCCTCAAGATTGGCAGCGAATGGGTGCATCTCCGCATCTGTCGCACCTGTGGGCACGTCGGATGCTGCGATGACTCGCCCCATCGGCATGCACGAGCCCACTACACCGCGACCCAGCACCCCATCATCGAAGGCTACGACCCGCCAGAGGGATGGGGATGGTGCTTCGTCGACAAGACCATCGTGGACCTGGGAGCGGATACGACCCCGCAGGATGGACCGATTCCGAAATTCCTTTAGCTGACAACTGGCATCGCCCGCATTGCGCCAGGGCATCGCTTTCCTAGCTGCGGGGACTGCAGGTGAGTTTCTGGAACGACGTGCAGTCGCGACCATTGCAGATCCGCTGATCAGAGATCACGACGGTCAGGCCGTAGTTCGGCTTCGCGACTTCATTGCTCGATGGTCCCAAGCCCTTCGATGCGCAGAAGGCGTCCGCGGCCGGCTTGCCGCAATTGGTGGCCCACTCGCGGCACCAATCGAGCTGGACGCTGTCGCCGCTCTTGAGCTTCAGCTCTGGAGAGAAGACGGTGAGGGATCCATCCGCCGCGCGTTGCGTCGACATCTCCGAATACGCGCGCGGTGCACGGGCGCACCTCATGTTCACGTCCGTCACGAAGCGCCCGTCGCTGGAGGTCCAGACCGACAACGAGGTGGCTAGTTCGCCCGCTGGGCACCTGCCCTTGTTTGGCTTGCCTTTGCCACGCGGCAGGTTGTTGCTTCCTCCGAAAGCGATGGCCGACCCGGTCACCGTCTGCGGCGGTGCGAGCGTGCTGCACTGCAGGGTCACCCTGTCGGCAAACGCGGCATCCCCCTGAAGCACCTTCGCGACTTCCCACGCGCTGACGGCGGAGCCCGCAGGACAGCTCTGCGTGACCGCCCCGCCGCCCTTGCCGCCAACGGGGCGCCCTGCCCGCCCCTCGATGGGAAGGTGGGTCCTCTCGTTCCAGCCGGCGCATGTCGGGCCGACGGCGTCGATCCAGAGACCGGCTTTCCCGGTGAGGCCTGTGATCCACTGGTCCTTGCCGCACGCGGCGTCCTTGCCCACGGTGAGCGTGGCCCAGGCAGGCGCTGCCATCGATGCCATGGCGATTGCCAAAGCCCAAGCCCGGATGCGGATGATTGAATGAGCCATCTTGGCCTCCTCCCTGTGCCGGTGGATCGTGCACCAGCCAGCGAGGACGGACATCCCTAGTTCCTCAGGGAGACCGCTGAGTCTCACCAAGCCCGGAGAAATCGTCCCACCAACCACGACACGCTCACCGTGGCGGCGACCGTGAGCAGAGCGCTCCAGAGGTATGCATTGGCGATGATGTCGCTCATCACCCAGTCGCCGAAGGACATGGAAAGAAAACGATTCCAGCCGTCCCCTGCGAGCGCGGCGACCGCTGCGACAGCGAATACGGGCAGGATCAGCACCGCGATGGCCATCAGCACAAAGAACGAGGTCACGACAGGCGCGCAGGCAAACAACGCGGCGAGATGCCTGCCCCTGGGAATCGAGGGCCGCGATGGCGGCTGGTTCGTCAACACGAAGGTGGCGATCTCGGGCCAGAACTGTTCGTCGATGGCCGCCCCATGTCCGCCGGAGACGTAGCGCACCTCCGTCAGCTCGACCGGGTCGGGTCCGGTTCCCAGCAGCCGTCTTCTGGCCGGCGGCGAGTTCGTGTCCGCGAAGCCGAAGGCTCCGGCGCCCCCGACGTCCAGCCAACGCAGGCCGAAATACTCAAACACTGCGGGAAGGAATGCGACGACGGAGTCCGCATTGCCGACGTAGTTGAGCACGCTCTTCACCTGGTCTTGTCGACGCCCCCACGGGTAGTCTTGCCTGACGACGCTTCCGGCGAACACGATGCGCTCGAACCTGATCGCCGGGCATATCTCCAACGCGTGCGCGGCGATGTACGTGTCGTTGCTGTGCCCGACGAAGCTGACCGCTGCATTGGGAAAGTGGCTGCGAACGTCCGCGTAACGCTCCATGAACCAATAGGTGGCATTCTTTCGTCCACCCGGCTTGACGAAGTCCCACATCGAGAAGAAGCCATAGCTGGGACTCGGCGCGCGGACATTGATCTTCGCGGCGCGCGCCTGGGTCTTGACCTCCCGCGCGACCCGCTTCGTCCAGAAGCCGTTGTCGCGAATGCCGTGCACCACCATGACGGCCTGAGCGACCTGATCGGCATCCGCCACGCCTTCCGCACCGGCCTCTGCCACGTCCATCGGATCAAGGTAATCATCGATGTCCCCCGGCGGAAGCACCCAATCCTCCTCCAGCAATTCATCGAACGACAGCTTCAGTGCCTTGACGATCCGATCTCGCCGCAGTTCGGCAGCAGCCCTCTCGGTCGCTCGTGTGTCGGCGTCGGCCTTCGGATGATCGACCGGGACGAGATGCATGACCTTGGCGTGGTTGCTCCCGGGCAGTTCCACATAGGCGAACTCGGCTCGGGGGCCAAGTTCGGTGCAGTCGGCGGGCGAGATGTACTCGTCCTTCGCCCCCAACATGAAGACCGTGCTGGGGATCGCGTTCGCCCTCAAAGGGTCGGCGGCCAGCAAGCCAGCATCGCGCTGCGCCCGAAGGTGTCGCATGACCTCGACGTATTGCAAGCGCGTTGAAATGATGAACGGAGATCCGCGTTTGAGTTCCCAGATGAATGGCAGCCGACCGCGGGAGACCACCTTCAGACTCTTCAGCCATCCGACCAGGCGCGCCAATCCGAAGAGCAGCGGCGACAAGAATCGGACATGGTCCGGAGACGCGGTGGTCAGTTGCCAGCCCCGCGTGATACCGGCGAGCACGACCAGTCGATGGACAAGCGGCGCCCACGGCGCGGCATGTTCCGAACGAAGACGGGCATCCATGCCGGCGCCATGCGCCATGCAGAACACTCTCCTCGCAAGCACAGATCCTGAGCTGTAGCCCATCAGCACGATGGACTCCAGGTTGGGCATCCTGGACACTTGATCGTCGATCAAGTGGAAGAGTTCCGCAGCGACTTCGTCTGGGCATCGCATGCTGAACATCGTGAGGTCCACGTCTGGCGCCCACACCTCCACATCGGGCAGGTCAGCCCGAAGGGCATCCAAGGTCTCGGCAGGAAACTCGCCTCCGGGCTGTCCTGCGAGAAGGAAGTCATCGGAATTGATCCAGCCGCGGATCGCGACAACGAGCTTCCTCTTTTCAGACACGAGGCACCTCCAGATACCTGTGGCCACGTTAGCTGATGCTGCCAATTGTCCCGTCATCAAATCTAAGGAGGGCGAGGGAGGAGTTTCCCGACGTTTATCACCCCGAGCATCCGCTGTCCTTCGCGGAGCGACTCCTTCACCTCATTGGCCACGTGCTTGGCCGGATCGCTTCCTAAATCTGAGCTTCGGCCTTCGTGGCGACCGATTTCTGAGGGTCAGGGGTTGCCACCGTTCTGTGGAGCAAGGGCGACTTCGAACGTCACCGCCCTCAGCTACCATCCGCCGCCATCAATCGACGGAAACAAAGAACATGACCGAGATCGCTGAATTCTCAGTCTGGGGAAAAGTCCTTCCGGAGGCGAAACGGGACTTCCGGAAGTGGATGGCGAAGGGAACCGGCTGGCGTGAGATCGACGTGGAGCGGCTCCTGGGGCCAGACGTTGCCTCAGGCAAGCCCATCGAGCTCTTCATGCACTTGGGATGGGAGGATGCTCAAAGCGAACTTCAGGCGTTGCCACCATTCATTGAGGAAGGCACCGGCCAGCTCACTGTGACGTCGTTCGCCCCCAGGGCGGGAGCGCCCTTTTGCACGCTGCACAACCTTTATACGTGGCGACTCGGGTGCCCGGTGTGCGACAACAACTATATCCACCGAGGGCGCCTGATACGGACTCCGACGGGCTTCGTACTTCCACGGTGAGATGCCCGTGGTCCTGAAATCCGCAACGCAGTCATTGCTCCGACATTTCGAGGTCGAATGTCCTCCCGCCCAACCCCCGCCTTCCTGCTCGCCCTGACGGCCGCCGCGATGTACGCGGCCAGCCTGGGCCTTCCCCCGTTCACCTGCGCCAGCACGGCCAGCTTTCCCGCATACATGATTCTCCTCATGGGGTGGACAGGCCTCGATCCGAGGTGGCTCGGAAATATCGGCATGGTCCTCGTACTGGTCTCGACCTTGAGGCCCGTGCCGACCCGTCGCCCCGCGCTTGCGATGGTTACCTGCGTATTGGCCGTGGCGTCGGTGATCTTTCCCGCTCTGGGTTGCACGGGCATGGACACCCCCAACCTGTCCACAGGACTGGCCGCAGGCGGCTACCTGTGGGTTGCTGCACTGCTCCTTGCGGGCTGCACGAATGCCGTGATGATTCCTCCCCGCGGTTGGTCGAAGCCCGAGACGCCGTCCCCGGCGAAGGTCGACGAGACGCCGTCCGACCGCATGTTCGCCCATGGCGAATGCACCAACTGCCCCGAGCAGGAGGAGATGGCTCAGCTACTTGCTCGACATGGCCTCGCGGTGTCGCTGGGCCAATACAGCATCTACGCCACGGACTGCGAGGTCTTCAGTTTCGAGAATTGGATGCCGCCGGGCGACTGGACGCTGGACGGCACCGCGGCCCGCCCTGAGGTCTTGTGGAGAGACGCCCGCCTCGTTTCCAAGGCGCTGACGGACGCCGGCATCCGGCACTGGCTGGGAATCTACGACGACGTCCAGAACAAGATGGGCTATCTGCATTTCGAATGGCCGGACGAGGATTCGCCGGCCACTCATTGAGCATGGGCGGTCCCCGGATGAGCGTCTATCCACGCCTGCATCGCGCTCTGCGCGGGCGTCGAATTGATCTTGTCGCATGCCGGCATCTCGACGCCCAAACGCCGGAACTCGGTCTCGTATTTCTTCAGGCTGCGCTTGGCGAAAGCCTCGTTGTCGACGGCGTCGAGCCACGCCTTGGGCCGAGGAGACGCTCCAGCCAGTTGCGTCACCTTCAGATCCAGCGGGTCGGCGAGTTTCTCCTTCAAGGTGCCGCCGGTGACCATGGCGCGCGCCAGTTCGTTGCGCCGCGCCATCGCAAGGCTGTCCTCGACTTCGAGTTGCTTGGCGAGCAGCGCCGCGTGGTTCTTGCGCGGCGTGGCGATCTGGGCGGACAGATCCACCTTCTGCCAGGCGTCCTTGGCGGCCTTGCCTTGCTGGTCGCGGGTCTCGCTGTACCAGGTGGCGCAACCGGACAGGCCTGCGGTGCAGGCGATGAGCAGGAGGGAGATGGCACGAGAGGCGGTCGACATCGGTTCACACTCCAACGCGGACGTCGCGCAGTCGTCGGTTTGTACGCCGGGGCGTGAGACGCCACATCCACAAGGTGATGGACGGCCGAGGTGCAGGCTCTGACGATGGCCTGCCTGCCGGGGTCAGGACTTGCCGGAGGGCATGGGTGAGTCGATCGGAAGGTTGGCGCCACGTCCCCAAAAAGCTGGAAACCCCGGCGCGGAGCGGCACCCGAACTCTCTACAGCTCCCGCGCCATCCGCTTCGCCAACGCCGCAATCGCCCGCTCATCGCGCCGGTAGTACGACCACCTCCCCGCCCGCTTGACGGTCACCAGACCGACGCTCGCCAGGTCGGCGAGGTACTTCGAGGTCGTCGAGAACGCCAGTCCCTGCCCTTCCTGAATCGACGACACGCAGACGCCGTCGACCAGCGGGTCGCCCTCGTCCTGCGGCGGGAAACTCCCGGGCGTCTTGAGCTTGCGCAGGATCTCCAGGCGCTGCGCGTTGGCCAGCACTTCGAGCACGCGGAGCAGGGGCACTTCTTCGGACATGGGCGGAATCGAGCGTTTGAACGGCCAGTGTACGGGCGGCTCGCGCGACGGATAGCAGCGCGCGCCGGGACGCGCAAGGCCTGACCCATCACCATCGCCGGCAGGAGGGTTGAAGTTCATCGCCTCAACATATCGACGATTTGCGATATGACAATGGCGACGTTCCGCAGAAATCGGCGGAGCGAGACAGACCTCAACCTTTGCGAGCCCCCATGAAAGCCATCGTCCTGACCGCCTTCGGCGACGTCGAGCACCTGCAGCTGCAGGAGATCCCCGTGCCGGACGTCGATCCCGGTGAACTCCTCGTGCGCGTCATCGCCACGTCCATCAATCCGCTGGACTATCAGATCCGCCGCGGCGACTACCCGGCGTACGTGCCCCTGCCAGCCGTCATCGGGCACGACGTGTCCGGCGTGGTCGAGCGCGTCGGCGCCGGCGTGCACGACTTCAAGCCCGGCGACGAGGTCTTCTACACACCGAAGATCTTCGGCCCCAAGGGCGGCAGCTACGCCGAGTTCAACGTCGTCCCGCAGGAGCTGGTGACGCACAAGCCGCGCAACCTGACGCACGCCGAAGCGGCGTCGACCACGCTGGTCGGCGGCACCGCCTGGGAAGCGTTGGTGTCGCGCGCCCGTCTGCAGCCTGCTGAAACCGTCCTGATCCACGGCGGCGCCGGCGGCGTCGGCTCCATCGCCATTCAGCTCGCCAAGACGATGGGCGCACGGGTGCTGACCACCTGCAGAGCCCCGCAGGCCGACTTCGTCCGCTCGCTCGGCGCGGATGAGGCGATCGACTACGAGTCCGGCGACTACGTCGACCACGTGCGTGAGCTGACGGGTGCCCGCGGCGTGAACGTCGTGCTGGACACCATCGGCGGCAGGACGCTCGAGCGTTCGCCGCAGGTCCTGGCGGATGCGGGACGCGTCGTGTCGATCGTCGACATCGCGACGCCTCAGAACCTGAATGCCGCCTGGGGCGTGAATGCGGAGTACCACTTCGTCTTCACCAGGCAGAACCGCGGCAAGCTGCTCGCGCTGAAGGACCTGATGGAGCGAGAGCGCATCCGGCCGGTCATCGGCGCCACCTTCCCGCTGGCCCGGATCGGCGCGGCGCACACGGCCCTCGAAAACGGTCGGAACGGCGATCAACCGCTCCGTGGCAAGGTCGTCATCGAGGTGGGTTGAGGATCAGTTGCGCGTGATTGCCAGGAACTCGGAGAAGATGCTCGCCAGGTTTCCCTCCGTCCCCGCGCTGGCGGTGAACGCCCGCAACTGCATCTCGCACAGCACCAGCTTCTTTTGCCTTTCCGCATGATCCTGCTGGTCGGAAGCCACTCGGCCGTCGATCATGTCGAACCCGAAGTTGATGCCGATGTCGGTGATGAGGTCGCCGATCTCGGCCCCTTGCACAAAATCGAAAGGCCTCTGGTTGATCGGATTGATGAACAGCTTCTGCATCTCCTGAAGAATGGCATTCAGATCGTCCGTGACGGGATTTGGCACCGGGATGTTGGCCTGCCGGCTCGCCGTTTCGATCAACCCGGAGACCGCTTTCAAGGTTGCAACGGGGTCCACCATCTCATCCTCGTCAACCAGGGACTGACCGAGGGCTTCCACACGATCGGCAGAGAATCCGATGATCTGGTTGTAGGGCCCCTGACCGGAAAATAGATTGGCTTCATTCAAGTACACCGTGTCGTAGACCTTCTTGGTGATGTCGTGCACCGTTTCACCATCCGTCGAAACGCCAACGGCATTGCCGATTTCCATCATCCTTCTTTTGCGCGCAGGCGGATCGGCCGTGTACTTGCCGTACTCCACCTCCAGCGCCCGTTTCAGGCTGGCGTTGCGGATCACATGACGGATGTTGTCGCCTGCTCCGAAACCGAGCTTGGTCTTGAGGTCACCGCTCCATGTCGGACGACTGAGGCCCGTCACCGTGAACTTCTTGAGGACCGGCGTCGTCTTGTCGCCTTTTGTCTTCCGTTCTCGCCCCGCCAGCCAGGTCATGAAGGCGCCCAGAAATTCGGACGCGTCGGCGAAGTTGATGTTGTGCTCGCGGATGTAGGCCACCAGCTGCGACTTGATGCCGTACGACTTGAAGTCGTTCTTTTCGAGATGGGGAACGACAACCTCGCTGTGCAGAGCGTTGATGCGTCGAGAGGCATGTGTGAATGTGTCGGTGCCGATCTTGATCACCCGTTGCACCGTGGGTGTCGGCGGGTGCCGGAGATGCGGCAGGCGCCATTGGCCGGGCACCACGCCCGCGAGTTGCGCGATGTCCCCATCGCTCTTCGAAGTACGCCCATCCGGCGCCGTTGCGGATGAGCCGTCTCGTATCGAGGCGATCAATGCGCGTTGGGCAGCAATCCGAGGACTGTGCTCGATCGCCTCCCTCAGCGCTCGCTGAGCCACGGTGGCCGGGCTGCTGCCAGGGAATGTCAGGGCCTCGCCCGGTTGGAAGACGCGCTCGGCAGCGGGTTGGCGGCTCTGTTCAGCGGATCGAGGCTTCGCCGCATGTTCCATCGCATGGGCCTCCAGGTTCCAGATCGAAGGGATCCGCATTGCACGGCGTGCCAGCGGACTGATCGAATCTAGAGAGCAGCGCCGCCGTGCGGCATCGGAGGGATGCCGAATCCGGCCTTCAGGAAATCGCAGACGCACGCCGTGACACAGGCGACGAGCCGATCCACCGCACTGCTGGCACGTCATGACAGTAATGTCGACGGCTGATTGCGCCGCAACGCGGCGGCTGGATGATGATCCGACCTTGTCGAAATCCGTCCACCCGATTCGTCGTCAGACAGGCACTCCGGCCCAACCCACTCAAGGAACTCCGATGAACTCGCTGCTGCTCGTCCCCGCCCTGCTCTTCTCCGCCGCCGCCGCGCAGGCCGCGCCCGTGACCTACGACATCGACCCGTCGCACACCTACCCCAGCTTCGAGGCCGACCACATGGGCATGTCCCACTGGCGCGGCAAGCTCAACAGGAGCGCCGGCACCATCGTCTACGACAAGGCCACCGGCGCGGGCAGCGTCGACGTGAAGATGGACCTGGCCAGCATCGACTTCGGCCTGGACGCAATGAACGCCTGGGCCACCGGCGACAAGTTCTTCAACGTCGAGAAGAACCCGAGCGCCACGTTCAAGGGCCGCTTCGACGGCGCCAAGGGCGGCGTGCCGACCCAGGTGGTGGGCGAGCTCACGCTGAACGGCAAGACCCGACCCTTGACGCTGACGATCCACCAACTCAAGTGCATGCCGCACCCGATGCTCAAGCGCGACTTCTGCGGCGCCGACGCCTCGGGCAGCTTCAACCGCGAGGAGTTCGGACTGGCTGCGGGCAAGGACTACGGCTTCAAGATGGACGTGGCCCTGCGCATCCAGGTGGAAGCCGTCGCGAAGGAGTGACCTCGGGACGCCAGGCGCGGGCTGTTACCCTCCTGGCCCCGTCGAAGGCTTCTTCATGCTGCACATCTCCCCCGTCAAAATCGCCGCCGGCATCGCGGCCATCGTCCTGGCCGTGACCGGACTGTTCTACTTCTCCGAGGCTCGCCAGGGCGTGGTGAACATGTTCGCGGCCCGCAAGAAGCCACCGGCGGCGCAGACGACTCGTCAGGCCGACGCCACGGCGACCGCCTCCGGCGTGCGTGTCATCCCCATCGGCGTCGCGCCCCAGGCGAGTTCGGCCCCCGCGAGGCGCTCGTCGAGCGGCGGTTGACCCGCCCTGCCATGCGCCTGTCGCGCCGCTTCGACGACGCCCTGATGATCCCGCCCGATGCGCTCGGCGCGATGGATGCGCCTTTGCTCTCGTCGCTGCGCGCCTGGTGCGAGAGCGGCGCCTTCCCGGTCGTCACGGAGCCGCTGCGCGCGGCCAGCATCGCGCCTCACAACGGCCTGGATGGCGTCGCGTGCGAACTCGACGGCAGCCATGAACTGGCACGCCTGGGCCGCTGGCGAGGCCTGCAATGGCGCTTGCAGATCTTGTGGCGCGAATGCGTGATGCAGCGAGGCGCTCAGCCTCACGACCCGTGGGATTGCGGTTGGTGGCGAGCGGGTCCGCTGGAGTCCGCCGCGGCGTTCCGACCGCGCCGGCCCACGTTGTTGATGGTGCATGAATCGGACCCTGCCGTCGTCGCGGCACTGCTCGCCACCCTGCGCGCAAACAGTCCGGCTTATACGAAGCCCGTGCGTGTGCTGGTGGTATCGGCCATGTCCGTCGCCGGCATCGATCGCCTCTAGCCACGGCCCGTGGCGCGTCTTCGCTTGAACGATCCCGCGCCAGCGATCACGGACCCTTGAGACCGCCGCTCAGCAAGGCCTGCAGTCGCAACGCGTCGTCGGCGGCCGCCCCGGAGGCGGTGTTGTCGAAGACGCACCAGACCTGCGTGCCCGTCGGCCACCGCGAGATCTCCGATGCCTGCGCGGCGAGCCAGTCATCCTCATACCGCGACCAGTACATGCGCGGCGAGCCGTGCCAGCGGTAGTAGACCGTGGCGCCGCGACCGTCGCCCTTCTCCCCCAGCCATCCGCCCGGCGCGGCCGCACCGTCCGGTTTCGCGGGATCCGCGGCGACGCGTCCGACACGTTCCTCGATGAGCAGCCGCTCGGCGGCCGCGGTGAACCAGCTCGGGTGCCGGGGCTCGCACAGCACGGCGCCTTCGAATCCAGCGTGGATCGAACGGAAGAAGGCGCGCGCCGTCCTCGTGTCCAGGTCGAGCGACGGCGGCAGTTGCACGAGCAACGCGGCCAGCCGATCGCCCAGCCCGGCCAGCGACGCGGTGAAGGCCCGGACCTCCGCGCGAGGCACCTTCAGCCGAGCGCCGTGCGTCATCGCTTCCGGCACCTTCGCCGAGAAGCGGAAGTCCGCCGGCGTTTCGTTCGCCCAGCGCTCAAACGTCGTTGGCCGGTGGGTGCGGCTGAAGGTCGTGTTGATCTCGGCGCATTCGAGGACGCGGGCATAACGCGTCAGCTGACTGCCGTCGCCGGGGAAGGAGGACGCGACGGCCTTGGGGATGCTCCAACCGGCGGTGCCGATGCGGACGGTGACGGGCATGCGGGCGACTCCGGGACGACAGGTTCTGCCGGACGGTGGCAAGCGGCGCACCGCCCCGGCGATGGCAACCGGCATGGCCGAGCCGGCATGCGCATTGCCCATTTCCTGCTGTCGGTGTCTTTGCCGACGCGCACAACGTGGAGACCATCATGGCTCAGCAACCCAACGCGCAGAACCCGCAGCAGGCCCCGGGCGGACAAGGCCAGCAGAAGCAGCAACAACAGCAGCATCAGCAAGGCCAGCAAGGACAGAACCAGCCCGGCGGCCAGCAGCAAGGATCAGGATCGCAAGGCCAGCGGCAGTCGCCGCAGCAGGGCCAGCCCGGCAGCGGCCGGCAAGGCCAGATGAACGAAGGTTCGCAGCAGCAGCAGAACCCGCAGACCTCCCGCGATCAGTCCAACCGCGCCTCCAAGGACGATCAAGGCCAGGACAGCGACTCGTCGCGCGACGATCGCTGAAGGCTCGTCCTTTCGAACGGCTTCGCGACGGCCTTGCCGCTGCCAGCCCGCGTCACCAGCCCCGGCCCGCCGGGGCTTTTTTTCGTCCCCCCGCCGCAGGTCCTCCGCAGTCCTCCGCTGAATGCCGTGGACCATCGCTGGCGAGCCGCTTGCCTCGGCGGGTGATGGACCCACTGCTCAACGCGCTTCAATGGCCCGCGATGGTCGTCACGCTCGTCGCCGCCTGGCTGGTCGGCGGTCGCAGCGCGCGGCGCCGGACCTGGGGCTTCTGGGTCTTCGTGCTCAGCAATCTGCTGTGGTGCGTCTGGGGCGCCTTCACGCAGTCGTACGCCCTGATCGTCCTGCAGCTGGGTCTGTTCGCGATGAACCTGCGCGGCGTGCGCAAGAACAAGAAGGAGGACGAAGAAGCTGCGGCGTCGGACGATCCCGGTTAGCGGACGCGCGGCGGGCATCGCCTTTGCCAATGAACTTGCTGCGGCGAGCCATGAGGGCTCGCCGCCCCAGCCATCACCGCCAGGAGAACTTCCATGCCATCCACGACGACCGCGACCACCAGCCGCAAATCGACCACCCGCCGCACGACCACCGCGCGCACGAAGACACCGGACGCCGTGAGCCTGCTGCGCGCCGATCACAAGCTGGTCGCCGGGCTCTTCGAGCAATTCGAGAAGTCGCGCTCCACCGCGAAGAAGAAGCAGCTCGTCTCGCAGATCTGCCTGGAGCTGACGGTGCACGCCCAGGTCGAGGAAGAGATCTTCTACCCGGAAGTCCAGGCCGCGTTGAAGGACAAGGAGCTCGTCCCCGAGGCGCGTGTCGAGCACCAGAGCATCAAGGACCTGATCGCCGCCGTCGAAGGCGTCGAGCCTGGCGGCGAGGACTATGACGCCAAGGTCAAGGTCATGAGCGAATGGGTCAAGCATCACGTCAAGGAAGAACAGAACGAGATGTTCCCGAAGGCGAAGAAGTCCGGACTGGACATGGCCGAGCTCGGCGAACGGATCCTGCAGCGCAAGCAGGAACTGATGGCGCAGGAGCAGGCCAAGCATTGATCGCGGCGCGAGATCGGCGCCACAGGCATCCGCGTTGCCGCATCTGCGTCACTGCGGATGCGGCAACGCGGTCGCCGCGTCTTTCCCAGGAGTATTCCGATGACGGACAAGATCGCCTTTCCGAAGCAGTCACAGCCATGGCCGGGCCTCGCCCGCGACATGACGCCGCCGCCCGACCACGGCGAGAAGAGCTACGTGGGGCATGGCCGACTCGCCGGTCGCCGCGCCTTGATCACCGGCGGTGACAGCGGCATCGGCCGCGCGGCCGCGATCGCCTTCGCGCGCGAGGGCGCTGACGTCGCGATCAACTACCTGCCCGACGAGGAGCCCGACGCGCGCGAGGTGATCGCGCTCATCCGGGAGACCGGACGCCAGGGGATCGCGCTGCCGGGCGACCTGCGCGAGGAGGCCTTCTGCCAGCGGCTGGTGGCGGACGCGGTGCGCGAGCTCGGCGGCCTGGACATCCTCGTCAACAACGCGGCCCGGCAGCAGAGCCACGAATCGATCCTGGACATCAGCACCGAGCAGTTCGACTGGACCTTCAAGACCAACATCTACGCGCCGTTCTGGCTGTCCAAGGCGGCGATCCCGCATCTCGCGCCGGGCAGCTCGATCATCAACACGGCGTCCGTCAACTCGTACGACCCGGGCGAGAACCTGCTGGACTACGCGTCCACCAAGGGCGCGATCCTGATCTTCACCAAGGGGCTCGCGAAGCAGCTGGCCAAGCAGGGCATCCGCGTCAACGCGGTCGCGCCGGGGCCGTTCTGGACGCCGCTGCAGGTCTGCGGCGGTCAGACGCAGGAGAAGTTGCAGAAATTCGGCACCGACACGCCGATGGGGCGGGCGGGTCAGCCCGCGGAACTGGCGGCGGTGTACGTGCTGCTGGCGTCGGCGGAGTCCGGCTACGCCACCGGGCAGGTCTACGGCGCGTCGGGCGGACGCGGCGATCCATGAAAGCGCGTTGACCATGCCATCCCGTTCCAGCGCCCGCGCGATCGACCGGAAGGTCGCGAGCGGGACGGGCATGCCGCGTTCACGCAAGGTGCTGCTGCTGGTGGACTTCATCAATCCGCTTCGCTTCGAAGGCGCCGGGGACATCGCCGACGCGGCGGTGGAAGCGGCGCGCGCCACCGCGCGGCTGAGGAAGCAGTTCCATGCCGACGGGTCGTGCGTCATCTACGTCAACGACAACTTCGGCCAGTGGCGGTCGGATGTGCAGACGCTGCTGCGCGAATGCCGCAAAGCGGGCGGCGCCGCCGCCGAACTGGCACGGCTGCTGCCGCCCGCCAAGGCCGACCTGCTGATCCTCAAGCCGCGGCATTCCGGCTTCTACGCGACGCCGCTGGATCTTCTCCTGGCGCAGCTGGGCGCCAAGGATCTCGTCATCACGGGTCTCGCGACGGACTATTGCGTCAAGTGCACGGCGATGGACGCGTATGTCCGCGGCTATCGCGTGGCAGTCCCCGCCGACTGCACGGCCTCCGAATCGGAGCAGCGAAAGCACGAGGCGCTCGATTGGATGAAGGACGTGCTGAAAGCGCGGATCACGGCGGTCCCACAACACGCTCGGTGAGCGGCGGTGTCAGGTCTTGCCCAGCTGCTCGTGAGGCTCAGAGATGGTCGATGACCCTCGGGGCGTCGGCCGGCACGCCGCGGATGCGCATCGGCCCCTCTCCGATCAGGTCGACCGATGCCACGCCATTGCGCTGAGCGGCAGCCATGACGGCCATGAACGCACCGTAGCGGGCCCATTTGTGCGGCACGACATGGATCGCCGGCTGCTGAGCGATGGCCTCGGCACCGATGGCGCTCATCCGGCGCTCGAGGGCCGCGCGATCGGCCAGCACCTCGCCATCCCAGGTGACGTCCCCGGCCTGGTCGATGATGACGATGTGGACTGGAGGCCCCTCCGGACCCATCGCACCCAGGCAACCGTCGCCGGGAAGATCAAAGCCGATCTCATGAAGCGACGGAGGAACCGCCGCCATCCACAGCGCCAACAAGGCGAGCAGCACGCCGCCGAGGGGCGCCGTGCTCGCGGCGATGAAGCGCGTGGGCTCTGCGTGTTCGGAAAAGTGGAGCTTGCTCATTCCCGGTCCGGTCAGCGTCTCGTGCCGAGCATATCCAATGACTAGACTATCCGGATGACGACGCCGCCGTTGCGGTGTCCGTTCTGAGCCGCCTGGAGCAGGGATTTCAGCATTCCCGTCATGCCAGGATGAAGCGGCCCGTCATCATCGATTGGTAGATCGACCCCGAGGCCACCATGACCCAGACCCACACCCTCCGCGGCACCTTCGACGTGCAGATGACGCCGCTGACCCCGGCGCCTGAAGAGGCCGAGGCGAACCTCGGCCATCTGCTGCTTCGCAAGCAGTTCCACGGCGAACTCGACGCGACCGGCCTCGGCCACATGCTGGCCTTCCGCAGCGCGGAGCCAAGTTCGGCCGGCTACATCGCCATGGAGCGCGTCGAGGGCCGGGTGGCGGGCCGCAGCGGCTCGTTCATGCTGATGCACTTCGGCGAGATGAATCGCGGCACGCCCAAGCTGATCGTCCAGGTCGTGCCCGATTCCGGCACCGGCAAACTGGTCGGCCTGAGCGGCACGCTCAGCATCGACGTGCGGGACGGCAAACACTTCTACGAATTCAGCTACCACCTCCCGGCGGAGTGAAGCCGCAGCTTCCGAGACTTCAATCGCCCGTCTTCCGCAAGCGTCCGCCTTTGCGGACCACGCAAATACTTGAGTCTCTTGGGGTCAGGACTTGCTACCCCCCGTCCGGGAACGGCACGCCCCGTCGCCCTACACCGTCGGGACGGTCCCGCCGTCGATCAGATGCTCCGACCCCGAGATCGAGCCGGCGCGCGGCGACACCAGGAAGGTGATCAGATCCGCCACCTCCTGAGGTTTGGCCGGCCTGCCCAGTGGAATGCCGCCGAGCGACTGCATGATGATCCGCTTCCCGCCCTCGTAGTCCGTGCCGGCCTGGGCCGCCAGCCGCTGCGCCAGCGCCACGGCTGCTTCCGTCTCGATCCAGCCCGGTGCGACGCTCAGCACCCGGACGCCCTTCGGCGTCACCTCCTTCGACAGGGCCTTGCTGTAGGTGGACAGGGCCGCCTTGGCCGCGGCGTAGGCCGTCGTCGACTCCGGCAGCGGCAGCAGCCGCTGGATCGAGCTCACATGAACGATGACGCCCGACCCCTGCGCCAGCATGGCGGGCAGCAGCGCGCGGTCCAGGCGCACCGCGGGCATCAGGTTCTGGTTCAGCTCGCTGAACCATTGCGCATCGTCCAGCGCCGCGAACCCGCCTCCGGGCGCGCTGGATCCACCGAGCAGGTTGACCAGGATGTCGACGCCGCCCCACCGCTCGAGCGCGATCTGCGCGACGCGGCTCGCGCCCTCGGCCGTCGACAGATCGGCGGCGACGTAGAACGCGCCGTCCGTGGATGACGCCGGCACGGACCGCGCCGTGGTCATTACCCGTGCGCCGGCATCGAGCAGGCTCTGCACGACTGCGGCTCCCACGCCCTTGGTACCGCCCGTGACCAGCGCCCGGAGGCCGTCCAGTTGGAGATCGAAACTCATGCGGTGATCTCCAGCTGTGCGATCAGGCCGCGCTCAAGGCGGAAGTGATACCTGAGATCGACCGGGCTGCCGGGGAAATTCCCGACCACATGGCTGCTCACGACGTGACCGCCCTCCTCCGGCGCCACGGCGAACGGCTCGCTCGTGTACGTGTACCTGGCCGCCGCCTCGGCCTTCCACGCCTTGATGGCATCGCGGCCCGTGTAGGTGCGCCCCTCGTCCTTCACGACCGCCTGGGCGGTGAAGCATCGGGCAAGGCTGTCCGGGTTCTGCCTGTCGGCGGCGAAGTAGGCGGCGATGGGATCGGGAAGGATCGATTCGTTCATGACGAGACTCCTTTCAGGCTTCGAAGTCCCTAGCTTCCGCCCGATGGAGACATTAGAGAATCACCTAGAATCTGGATAGGCCATGTAGCAACGGATACAGAATGCGTGGATCGGAATTCGCCGAACTGAAGGCCTTCGTCGCGGTGGTCGAGCGGGAGAGCTTCGCCCGCGCCGCCGAGCATCTCGGCCTGTCCCCTTCGGCGCTGAGCCAGACGATCCGGCAACTGGAAGAACGGCTCGGCGCGCGGCTGCTGAACCGCACCACCCGCAGCGTGGCGCCGTCGACCAGCGGGGAGCAGCTCTACCGGCGCGTCGCCCCGCTCTTCCGGGAAATGGCCGACGCCGTCGCCGAGGCCAGCGCGGCGACCGGCCAGATGGGCGGAACGCTGCGCATCAACACGCTGGGGATGGCGGCACGAACCGTCATCGCGCCACGACTCGGCCGGTTCCATCGTGCGCATCCGGATGTGGCGCTCGACATCGTGGTGGACGACGCGTTGAGCGACATCGTCGCCGGTCGCTTCGATGCCGGCATCCGCGTGGGCGCTCAGCTGGAGAAGGACATGGTCGCCGTGCGCCTGACCCCCGACGTGCGCATGATCGCGGTGGCGTCGCCCGACTATCTGGCGAGCCGCGGCACGCCGCAGTCACCCGCCGACCTGCACGGCCATGCCTGCATCAACTGGCGGCTGCAGCTCGACGGCCGCGTGTATCGATGGGAGTTCAAGAAGAAGGGCAAACGCGTCGAGGTCGCGGCGGAAGGCCCCCTGGTCACCAACCACTCCGACATCGGTGTCGCCGCGGCGCTGCAAGGGCTGGGCATCACCTATGCCTTCGACCGCGAGCACGTCGACGAGTGGCTCGCCCAGGGGCGTCTGGTGCAGGTCCTCGCCGACTGGACGATCACGCGGCCCGGGCTCTTCCTCTACTACTCGAACCGCCGCCATCGCCCCGCGGCGTTGAGCGCCTTCATCGACTGCCTGCTGGATCGCGACTTGACTCCGGCTTAGGCTGGCCGTTAGCGCAACGAGCTCTCGCGCCTGCCGTCAGCCGTTGCGGAAGAGGAAGCTGTAGGCGTTCAGCGCGGGCACGCCGCCCAGATGCGCGTAGAGGACGCGCGAGCCCTCCGGGAACTCGCCCTTGCGCACCTTGTCGATCATGCCGTGCATGGACTTCCCCTCATACACCGGGTCGGTCAGCATGCCCTCCTGCCGTGCGCACAGACGGATCGACTCTAGCGTGCCGTCGTTCGGCAGGCCGTATTCCGGTCCGCCGTAGCGGTCGTCCAGCACCACATCGCTGTCCTGGAGGGAGCGCCCCAGTTCCACGATCTCGGCAGTGTGGCGCGCGATGCGCAGGATCTGCGCGCGGGTCTTGTCGGGTCTGGCCGAGGCATCGATGCCGATGACCCGGTCGGCACGACCGTCCGCGGCGAAGCCGACCACCATGCCGGCCTGCGTGCTGCCGGTCACCGAGCAGACCACGATGTAGTCGAACCGGAAGCCCAGGGCCTGTTCCTGCTGTCGCACTTCCTCCGCGAAGCCGACGAAGCCCAGTCCGCCGAGCGGATGCTCGGAGCAGCCCGCCGGGATCGGATAGGGCTTGCCGCCGGCGCGCTTCACGTCCTCGATCGCCTGCTCCCAGCTGGGACGGATGCCGATGTCGAATCCCGCCGCGTCCAGCGTGACCTCGGCGCCCAGGATGCGGGACATCTCGATGTTGCCGACCCGGTCATAGACCGCGTCGGAATAGTTGACCCAGTTCTCCTGCACGAGCACGCAGCGCAGGCCCAGGTGCGCGGCGACCGCGGCGACCTGGCGGGTCTGGTTGGACTGGATCCCGCCGATCGACACCAGCGTGTCATAGCCGCCTGCCAGGACCTCCGGGATGAGGTACTCGAGCTTGCGCGTCTTGTTGCCGCCGAAGGCCAGGCCGCTGTTGCAGTCCTCGCGTTTCGCGTAGAGCTCGACCTTGCCGCCGAGGTGCTCGGACAGGCGCTTGAGCGGTTGGATCGGCGTGGGCCCGAAGGTCAGCGGATGACGGGGAAACTTCGACAGATTCATCGCAGGCACTCCTGATTGCGGGTCCATCGATGATAGGAACAAGCCTGAACAATGTTGCTGCAACATCACGGCCTTTCACGAGTCGATAGTTCTCCGTACAGTCGATTCAAATCACAAACCCTCTCGAAGGTCAGAATGAACGCAAGAAAAGTGCAGAGCAAGAGTGTCGTCGCCACGGATCTCTCGCCGGCCACCCTGGACAAGATCGACAAGGCGATCCTGAGGGCGCTGCAGAAGGATGCGTCGATCTCCAACGTGGCCCTCGCCGGCAAGGTCAACCTGAGTCCGCCAGCCTGCCTGAGGCGCGTGGAACGGCTCAAGGAGGCCGGCTACATCAAGGGCATCGTGGCGCTCCTCAATCCGTCCGCGCTGGATGCCGGGATGCTGGTGGTGATCGGCGTGGTGCTCGACCGCTCGACACCGGAATCGTTCGCGGCGTTCGAGAAGGCCGTGCAGAAGGTCCCCGGCTGCCAGGAATGCCATGTCGTGACCGGGGAGTTCGACTACTTCATGGTGGTCCGCGCCAAGGACAACGCCGGCTACAACCGCCTGCATGCGGAGCACCTCCTGCATCTGCCCGGCGTCCGGCAGGTGAGGTCCTTCATGGTCCTCAAGGAAGTGCTCTCCACCACCGCGATTCCGATTGCCTGAGTTCGCCCGGATCCCGTTCGGACTCCATTTGCACCTCGTTGAAGCCCGCTTGATTCCCCCTGAGGTCTTCCCTCAATGGCGCGTGGAATTAAATTTCTTCTCAGCCATCAATCCTCTAATCTTCTTAGGCGATCAAGCATGAAGATCGCATCAAGGCTTGTTCGAACGACGATGTTCACAACCTCATTTCGCGGCACTCCTCCTACCATTTCGTAGCCGCCAAGTCCTTCCTTTCTGATCGATGTCGCGGCCACTT
Organism: Mitsuaria sp. MSU3D; assembly: GCF_056867975.1. Classification (NCBI taxonomy): domain Bacteria; kingdom Pseudomonadati; phylum Pseudomonadota; class Betaproteobacteria; order Burkholderiales; family Sphaerotilaceae; genus Roseateles; species Mitsuaria sp. MSU3D. The sequence goes on from NZ_CP200314.1 coordinate 2,221,617, forward strand.
CCGCGTCACAAGCCATCGGCCTTGGCCGATCAGAAAGCAATGGAACATTCGCATCCGAACCCGGTCAGCGCCGACGCTGCCGGAACGACCTACGACTTCATCATCTGCGGCGCCGGCACGGCCGGCTCCGTCGTCGCGGGTCGTCTCGCGCAGGACCCCAACGTCAAGGTGCTTCTCATCGAAGCGGGTGGCGACGACGATCTGCCGGAAGTGATGACGCCCGGCCAATGGCCGCTGAATCTCGGATCGGCGCGTGACTGGAACTTCAGCGGCGCGCCCAATCCGCATCTGAACCACCGGTCGATCCCGCTCAACATGGGTCGCGTCCTGGGCGGCGGATCCAGCATCAACGTGGGGCTCTGGGCGCGCGGCCACAAGAACGACTGGGAGGACTTCGCCGAGGAGTCCGGCAACCCCGCGTGGAACTACGAATCCGTGCTGAAGATCTACCGGCGCGTGGAGGACTACCGTGGGCCGGCCGATCCGCTGCGGCGGGGCGCGGGCGGTCCCGTCCACGTCGCCGCCGTGCAGGATCCGCAGCCGATCGCCCGGGCACTGGTGGAGGCCGCGCGCGCGAGCGACATCCCCCACTTCGACAGCCCCAACGGCGCCATGATGGAAGGCCTCGGCGGCGTCGCCTTCAACGACCTCATCGTCAAGGACGGCCGCAGGCATTCCATCTACCGCGCCTACGTCCACCCCCGACGCGGCCAGTCGAACCTGACGGTGCTCACCGGCACCGTGGTGAGCCGCCTGCAGTTCTCCGGCCGCCGCGTCGTGGGCGTGGAAGCGCAGCGCCACGGCCGCATCGAGCGCTTCAACGCCGATCGCGAAGTCATCCTGTCCCTGGGCGCCGTCAACACGCCCAAGCTCCTCATGCAGTCCGGCATCGGCCCCGCGGCGGAACTGCACCGTCACGGCATTCCCCTGGTCCAGCACCTCCCCGGCGTCGGCGAGAACCATCAGGACCATGTCTCCTTCGCGGCGATCTTCGAGTATGAGGAACCGCAGGCCGTGGGCTACGGCGGATCGGAAGCCACGCTGTACTGGAGCAGCAGCAGCGCCCTGCGACTGCCCGACATGTTCCATTGCCAGGTGGAGTTCCCGGTGCCGAGCGCGGAGAACGCCTCGCTCGGCGTTCCCGCCCATGGCTGGACGATGTTTGCCGGACTGGCCCATCCGCAGAGCCGCGGCCGCATCACGCTCTCCGGACGCGAGTTCACGGACGCCCCCGTGATCGACACCGGCACCTTGTCGCACCCGGACGACCTTCGCAGCGCGATCCGGAGCATCGAACTGGTCCGCGAACTCGGCGCGAGTCCGGCCTTCAAGGGGCTTGTCAAAGGCGAATCGCTGCCCGGCCGGATGCAGGGCGAGGCTCTGGCGCACTACCTCCGCAATGCCGCCGTGACCTACTGGCATCAGTCCTGCACGGCCAAGATGGGCCGCGACGCGATGGCGGTGGTGGACGGGCAGCTCAAGGTCTACGGCATCGACGGCCTGCGCATCGCCGATGCCTCGGTCATGCCGCACGTGACCAGCGGCAACACGATGGCGCCCTGCGTCGTCATCGGGGAGCGCGCCGTCGAGGAGCTCGTGTCGACCCACGGTCTCCGACTTCCCTGACCGGATCCCCTCGCCGGATCCTTCCACCCGATCGGACCGTGTCGTCGGTCATCCACCGGCCATGTTGGCCCGCATGCAGTTCCCCCACCCAAGGAGATTCATCATGAGCAGACAAGCCATCCTTTCCGCCGTCCTGGCCGTTTCCGCCACGGCCGGCCTGTCGGACCTCGCGTCCGCGCAGACGGCCCGGAGTAGCTCGGACGTCAAGCCTGCCCGGAACGTGGTGCTGGTGCACGGCGCCTTCGCCGACGGGTCGGGCTGGCGCGGTGTCCACGACGACCTCACGAAGCGCGGCTACCGCGTCACCATCGTGCAGAACCCGCTGACGTCGCTGGCGGACGATGTCGCCGCCACCAGGCGCGCACTGGCGCAGCAGGACGGCCCGACCGTGCTGGTGGGACATTCCTGGGGCGGCACCGTGATCACCGAAGCCGGCGTGGATCCCAAGGTCACGGCGCTGGTCTACGTGTCGGCCTTGTCGCCGGACGCCGGAGAGACGACGGCGCAGCAGTACGCCGGCTTCACCACGCCGCCGGAGTTCGTGCTCGACACGCTGCCCGACGGTTTCGGCATCGTCCGTCCGGACAAGTTCAAGGCCGGTTTCGCCGCGGACGCCAGCGATGCGGACGCCGCCTTCCTTCGCGACAGCCAGGTGCCGATCAACATGGCCTCGTTCGGCACGAAGCTGCAGAACACCGCCTGGCGCAGCAGGCCGAGCTGGGCGGTCATCGCGACCGACGACAAGGCCTTCGATCAGCGCATGCTGCAGTCGATGGCCAAGCGCATCGGCGCGTCCGTGACGGAGGTGAAGGCCAGTCACGCGGTGTTCATGACGCAGGCAAAGGTCGTGGCCGACGTCGTGCACCGGGCGGCGCAGCAGGGCGTGCAGGCCGCGCGCTGAGCGGACGGCGCGGCGGGCGTGGTGTCTTGCGAGCATGTTCTATACGCTCTGGACCTGTCACGCGTTGGCGCACTCCGTTCCCGTGCGACCGCTCAAGGAGATCGAAGCCGAGATGCAGGCCTGCTTCAGCAAGCCGGCCTGGGATCGCGAATCATGCGGTCCGGCCTTGTATCTCAAGGTCATCGGTCTCCCAGCGGATTACCAGTCCCGCGGGAAACAGGTCGTGGTCCCGCCGCCGCCGATCCCTGGCAACACGCCGGTGAGCCGCGCCGCATCGGCGCTCTGAATCTGCTCTTTTCACCGGTCGCCGGACTCCTGAGGGTCAGGCCTTGTCGGTACGAATAGACTGAGCACCGCCTTCGCCGCCGACAACGCCAATGCCCTTGATTCGCAAAGCCGCCCTGCCCCTTGCACTGATGCTCTCGACGGCGCTCGCGCAAGGCGCCCCCAGCGACATTCGCGACGTCGCTGCGGCAATCCTCCCCGTGCCTCTGGTCGCGGAGTACACGTGCGGCGCCTTTGCCGAGGCTGAGATGCGCCCGGCATTCGTGGCGAGGTGGTCCGACAAGGTCCGGTCGGCGGCATCGCCCCGCGCGACCCTGAAAGAGGCGTTGACCGAGTACGTCGGGCTCATGCGCTCGTTCTGCGACGACGTGCAGTCGGCGTTCAAGGGCAAGGACGCCCTCGTCGTCGAGATCTATGCAGCTCAATTGCCCGGCTTCGATACGGACATGTCCCGCGTCCTCGGCGACGCGAAAGTCATGTCGTGGCTGAAGCGGGAGACCGATTTCCTCAGGAAGAGCGTCGTGCTGGGCAATGCGTACCGGACGGCGAAGTTGATCGCTCCGGACCTCTTCGGACCGCCCGATCCCTTCCGGGTGAACCACGTCGAATACAAGCAACTCATGGAGATGTCCACGGGCACCATCGCCCAGATGGAGCGCTTCGATCTGATCACCCTGCTGCGCGATCCCGCCTTCATCGACAGCGCCCCCAAGGGAGTCGATCTTGACTGGTGGCGGACCGAAGAGAAATCCTTGCGGGAGGAAGGCAGCGGGCTCACCTGGAAGCTCAGCTTCAATTCGAACGCCAACGAGCTCACGCGCAGGTATGTGCTCTCGGAGGAATACCAGACCAGGCTGGGGCTGGCTCCGATCAGGGAACGCCATCTCCGGAGGTTCCGGACCGGGCCGCAGGGCAAGTAGCGGGCCATTTGCAGCTGGGCGACTGGAGGAAATCATGCCGAAGCGGCTGGTCGTGTTCGCCAAGGACCTCCGGAAGCTGCAGCGCTTCGGCTATCTGGTCGACGACGTGATCATCGTCGATGACAGCCCAGAGAAGATTGCCCGCCAGCCAAGATCGCATTTGCGGGTCGCGCCCTTCCTCGGCGATCCGTCGGATGCCGAGCTGCTTGTCGTTGAGAGGACGCTGGCGAGCTTCCTCAGCGAAGCGGATCCAAGCCCGACTGCCACCGAGGCGCCATGACATTCGCGTTGAAAGGCCTCAGAGCAGGCGGCGGCGCGTGAGCGCAGGGCCCTAGTGGCGATCAAGCGGCTCGCCCTTGCGCGAGACGATCAAGACAAACAGCGAAGTCAAGGTCGCAACACCAACGTAGAACGCAATCGGGTGCTGCGCCGGCGGGAAGAAGCGCCTGTCCACAGCCAGCAAGACCACGTAGCCGATCACCGTCGCCCAGCCCTGCCAAGTGACGGGAAAGCTCCAGCCGTAGCCCAGCTTCTTCTTCAAGAACCAATGATTCGTCATGGTCCGCATCCTCACATGGTGCGTGAATGATTCAGATTCGGTCACATCCGTGTAGATGCGCGCATGCAATGGCCGATCGGGCTTATTCCCCAAGGGTCATGACTTGCCAGCAGAGCTTCCCGAATCGGAGGTGTTTCAAGTTCCGGATCGCCACTCTAGCGATACACATCACAGACGGGACGCGGCACCTGGGCGTTCTTGCGACGCTCGCCGGTGGGATCGCCTTCAAGCCGCTTGATGTAGATCCGGGATCCGTCCGAGCAGATCCCCACGACCTCACCGGCGTTCACCTCCAGCTTCAGCACGCCGTCGCCCTGCCGCACCGTGTCGGCACTGAGGACCTTGTTGGTCCAGATCTTCAACTCGTGCCTCCCCGGCAGCACGTCCACGACCCACAGGTCGCCGCCCCCGGCATCCACGGGCCGCCCGTCCACGGCCAGCAGCTTGAAGCTCATTGAGGCGCGAGAGCCACACGAGGGTTCGGCACGACATGAGGCAACGCTATATTCCGTCGCCTCACCCGCCTGTACAAGCACCCGCCCTCATGCGCCGCTTCCGACCGACCCTCATTGTCCTGCCTCTACTGCTGAGCATGCCCGTCGCCGCGTGGGCGATGACGCCGGAGGAACTGGAGCAGACGCCCACGCTGCCCCGATGCCAGAAGGAAATGGTGAATCTGCCGCCCCTCTTCGATCGCCGGGATGAAGGCATGACACGGGAGCAGGCGATGGCCATCGCCGAGCGCGCGGGTGGCGCCATCATCTCGACGCGCGCGGTGCAGATCGCCTACGACTTTCCGAAGATGCCTCGCGACGGGACGCAGCTCTATACGCTCTGGACCTGTCACGCATTGGCGCATGACGTTCCCGTGCGACCACTGAAGGAGATCGAATCCGAGATGCAGGCATGCTTCAGCAAGCCGGCCTGGGATCGCGAATCCTGCGGCCCTGCCTTGTATCTCAAGGTCATCGGTCTCCCGACGAATTACCAGTCCCGCGGGAAGCAGGTCGTGGTCCTGCCGGCGCCGATCCCTGGCACCACACCACCGAGCCGCGCCGCATCGGCGCCCTGAACGATCGCCCCTTCTCGAGGAAGACATGGCTCATACGACGAAGCGTCTTGTCACGTCCCTGTTGCTGTTGACAGCAGCACTGACGGCCAATGCGCAGCCCGCAGGGCGCGTTCCCGTGAAGCGGGATCTGTTCTCCAGCACGATCCCCGCAGGGCCGGAGTGGAAGCTGCGTGACTCAACCCAGACCTCCCTGTCCTACCAATGGCAAGACCAGGAACGCTTCAGGTCCTGGAACATCCAGCTGACGGCCATCACCATCAAGCCCTCCGAAACGAGAGAGCAAATGATCCGGGAACTCGAGGAGGCGTCCAGTGGCATGCGCGTCCTGCCGGACTCCATCGACGGCGGCCGCCTGGAGATCCTGCCCGCCAGGAAGCGGCGGTACCTGTGCGTCGAGGGCGTCGCCCGTCCTTCGCTGACCAGTGAGAAGCCGATGATGGCCAAGACCAGGGTCGCCATGTGCAGACATCCGAAATACGCGTTCGGGGCCATGCTGATCATGATGAGCGTGGGCGGCAAGACGGGTGACGATCCGGAGCTGGATGGCTTCGATCAGACCGTCGACGATCTGCGGATGAACTAGCCACATCGGCTACCTCGTTCAACCATCGTCGCCAAAGTTCATCCTGAATGGCGCTGAAACGCGACCTGGAGATACCTGCATGGCAACCCTGAATGCAAAGCCCGTCCGTCTGCTCATGCAGGACATGGCAACTTCAATGGGGCTGGGCCCGGACGATACGTTTACGCGCGAACAGGCAATCAAGTGGTTCAAGGAGCACTACCCCAACGTCAAGGAGGGGACTGTCACTGCCCACTTGATCCGGCTCTCGACCAATGCGCCATCGCGCCTGCAGTACAGCGCGAAGGCAGACGGGTCGGACGACCGGTTCTTCAAGATCGACAGCCGCACCTTCCGCCTCTATCGGCCCGCAGAAGACCCGACGCCCCTCCGCGAAGGCGCTCCAGTCACCGACGAGGTCGGGCCGACGCTCACAGGGGTCGAAGCAACGTCGGAGTTCGCCTACGAGCATGACCTGCGGGACTATCTTGCCCGCAACCTCCATCTCATTGACCCATCGCTGCGTCTCTATGAGGACGAAGGCATCCGCGGCATCGAGTTCCCTGCTGGCGGGCGGTTCATTGACATTCTCGCCACGGATGGCCTCGGGTACGTCGTGATCGAGCTCAAGGTGTCCAAGGGGTATGACCGTGTCGTGGGGCAAATCCTCCGATATGTCGGTTGGATCAAGCGCCACCATGCAGATGCGGGTCAACCGGTGCGAGGAATCATCGTGGCCAAGGAGATCAGCGAAGACCTGCGAATCGCGTGCTCCGAAGTGCCGTCCGTGTCCCTCTTTGAATACGAGTTGTCGGTGTCACTCAAGCAAGTGGCGCTGGGAAGCTGAGCCGGTGCAGACGCCCCTCCTTGAACCCCCAAACGATGGATCGAACGGTCTTTGGCGGGAGACCGACGCCGCGTTCGACACAAATCGAGTCCCTGTCGCGCAGTTCAAGACATTGGACGTGGACGACCTCGCTACCCGTTCAAGAACGAAGGCGACTCGGTCCGCTTGAGATCGCCTCAAGTGCACTCGATCAGTGATCCGCACCAGCACCCTGAAGCGCTCGGCGCCGATGAAGCAGCCAACTTCAAGCGCGAGCCCACAGTGATCACCGCGCGCGCCGAGCGACTGCCGATGCAACTGTCCCGGCCGGAGCGGTTCCTGGTTGGCCAGCCCATCATCGCAGCGGCGGAAGCGGCCACGAAGACTGCCCACGTCCGCAGCAAGAAGCTGCGCGAGGTCTATCGCCAGATCCCATACCAGAACTAGGGCCGCGACGACGGCACGGTCTGCTGCGCCCACAGCAACAGGGCGGAGCACGGCAAGGGGAAGAGCATCAAGGCATGCGACACGCGCGGCGCCAGCCAGTGCTCGATTTGCCACCACGCGATCGACCAGGGCTCAGGACTGACGGGCGAGGAGCGGCGGGGCATCTGGGAGGTAGCGCATCGCAAATCGGTGTTGCTGCTGATAAAGCAGGGAGACTGGCCAGCGTGGATAAAACCTCCCGTCATGTGTCCATAGAATGCCTGGATGATCGCCTCACTGCTTCAGCGAATGCCGCCTCGGCTCTTTCGATGGACAAATTACGTCCTCCTGCCGACATTTGCAATCACGGCAGCGCTCACGGGGACGCTGCTGGGACTATTGATCATGTCAACGTTGATGTACTGGGCAGTTGCCTCGTTCACCACTGTGCGGCCATTCTCTGGCGGCGAATTGTTAGTTTGGTTCTCAGAGCTTTCGGGGGAGACTCAGACGGGTGTCGCCACCGCGCTTATCACTGTCCTCGGGTTCTTCATCGCGTTTCGTACTGCTCAAGCTGTTTGGATCCAGCAGGCCCGCCTCACGCGCCTCCATGCTATCGCTGACGAGATCGACGACTTCTACGCAATAGCAACAGAAGCGTTGATGAACATGTCCATCTGGATCGAGCAAGTGGTGGATGCGGTTGACCAATTGGAACGAATTCCTCCACACGATCGTGTAAACCGCCTAAACAAGCTTCGGGTAGTTTTGGCGGACGTGGCCGCATTCATCAATGCGCGCAATGAGATTCGCCGGAGGATGGTCTCCTGTCACCGCCTGACAGGACGGCACATAACCCTGCTTGTTTCCTTTGGAGGCACGCTCACGAGCCTGCAAATCTGCGCGGAAGCCCTGGGAAGGGTTGGCGAGAAAATGTGGGTTGTGGTTCCGCACGACGTGCCGCTGAACTGGGAACTGGCTGATCTTGATCAATACATCGATCGGACTAGGTGGCACTCCCTCGCGGAGCAATGTGACGCGGAGCGCGAGACGATTAGCGCCAACAGCGGCCTTGTGCGGGGAGCGCTGTTGAACTCGCTCATCGACCGAAGTGCCCTTACTGCGCTGGGTATGGGCAGGGTGCTCTTCAACGCCGAAGCCGACGAAGCACTGCACGCGCTACGCCCGAAAAAACGCACGGGTTGACTTGTGCCGCTTCTGCCTTGAAATAGGACCCATCCTTTTATCCGGAGGGTCCCCACCCAGGGGCATGATGAAGAGGGCGGGAGCACTACGGCTAGTCGGATGTGTCCTGTCAGGTGAATTGATGCGACGGCGATCGAGCTCGCCGGCAAGCGGGGCCTTCTCATGCCCCGTGCCCGGCGGGGAACTAGCGAGCGGGCTCCTTCACGCCTTCGTGCCCGATTCGTCCCTGACGTCACCCCGTATGTCCTGCCACGCCTGATTGATCTCCGCACGTTCAACGGAAGAGTCGGTCGAATCGGTGGCGGAACGCTGAAGGAGAGTTCCCACAAAGGGTCGAAGCACTTCGAGGCGAGCTATCGTTTCAGGCCATTCAAGGCGTTCGTCGGCTACAGTTCCGTTCGGATCCGGATCCTCCGCTACTTGCGCGAGCTTGTCGGCGATAAGCCTCATCCGCGTTGCGTGCGTGGGATGCGAAAGGCTATCTGGATGGAAGGGAACTTCCACCATGAACTCGTGGATGAAGTACAGGATCAACATCCGCAAGCGAAGATCGCCAAGATCCGGTTCGCCGACCTTGAACATCCGGTAGACAGCGGCAACTGCGCAAAGATCAGCGTCCATCTCGGTCGCCTTCGTGGTCGCGGTGGTTGGCCCTAGCCTGATCAACACATCCGAATGTCTGCGCAGGGCGTGGTGATACTCATGAAGCGCCGCCCAAACGATCGGCACGTACGCGTGCATTGGCCCCTGGGGTGTTGGGTAGTCGCCGAAGTCTGACGGCCAGTCATTCGACGGCCTGTAGGTGCATGCGCGGGTCATCAAGCCGAGCGTGATCCCACACTGGCCGAAAATCGATGCGCCGCCAATCTGTTCATCCATATCGATCACGAACAGCTCCGGCGCGAGCGCCTCGCCGACGTAGTGCCTGTGTCGTGCTGCCATCGCGTTAAACGCGGCCTCCAACATCGAGGACGTCAGCCGACGAGCTCCGGCGTCTGGAATCTGGTGGACGAATTCGCGAAATGGAATTTGATCTGGCATAGGTTCCTCCCACTGCCCCATTCTGCACGGGTTGACTTCGACGAAACGACGACTGCGATGGACTCCTCCCGCCAAGGTGAGGGATACCGCCGCCAGCAACGGCAGTCGTTGAGAAGCACCATGTTGTCCAAACGTTCGTTGATCCTGGGTCCGCTGATGGCCTTCGCCCTCGCCGCGGCCGCCTTCATGAGTTCGTCGGCGGTGCACGCCGCCACGGATCCGCCGGTCTTCGCCGCGTCGACCGCGACCGCCGACCAGTCGCCCGAGGCGAAGACCGTCACCGGCTACGCGACGGCCGACCTGGTGGTCGCCGCTTTCGCGGTGGTCGCGACCGTCGGCTTCATCGTCTGGCTCAATGGCTTCTGGAAGCGCGGCAGCTACGTGCCGAGCTCGCCGGGCCGACCGAACAAGGATCCGCTGGAGCCGTACCCGCGCGAGTGACGACAGCCATGAATCACATGGGAGTGAATGCGTAGGCTGATGCGTGGGGTATGGACGCGAACCAGCGTGGACAGGGCTCCTAAGGTGGATCGCCGCCTGCAATGAAAAACGCCGCCCCACCTTGTGCCGAGATCAGCGCCGGCCATTCCCACCAGTCCGGCCAAGTGCCGGGGTTTGTCATTCTGGACGGGTTGACTTTCGACCTTTCGCACTTGCAATGCACGCATGCCCAACGCGCATGTGCATGAGCACCGATACCCCCACGCCGAACATCTACGAGCAGGTCCTGAAGCAGGTGCAGGACCGCCGCGGCAGCCAGGCGCAACGTGGCCGATCGGAGCGCCAGCAGCAGCACGACCGCGATGACGACCGCTAAGCCCGCCAAAGGCGCGGCGAAGAAGGCGCCTGTCAGGAAGGCCCCGCGCAAGCCCGCGGCGGCGAAAACCGTGTCCACCGCCACGGAGGTCAAGCGCTTCATCGAGGAGTACCTGATCGACTTAAACGGCGCACAGGCCTACGTTCGATCGCACCCTGGCTTGAAGATGACGACGGCCCGCGTCGAATCAGGGCGGCTCCTTGCCAATCCTCTGGTTGAGGAACGGATCGCTGCAGCGCGCAAGAAGACGAGCGATCGCCTCTAAATGACGCGCGAGACGCTGCTGGAGCAGCTGAGCAACATCGTGCTGGCAGATCCACGCGAGCTCATGGAGTACGTCGTCACGTGCTGCCGGAACTGCCACGGCATCGGCTTCGCGTTCCAGTGGGTCGGCCAGGCCGAGTAAGGCGAAGGCGGAGCACCGAGAGACGCTGGCGAACCTGAAGGGCGTCGAGAATCCGCCGGCTTTCGTCGAGCCGACGGATGTGGGCGACTACGGCTTCGTAGGCTGCCGCCAATCCTCACCGGCATTGATTCACAGAGCGGGCACCGGGCGAGCTTCGCGTTGCTCGCCACCTCCAGGCTGCACACATTGCAAGTACCCGATTGATCGAGGTCGCCGGTGGTCAGTCCTTCGACCGACCGTGCCACCACTCGGATGACAGGTGGATAGCGATCATCCGCCACCTGATCGACGTAGAACACACTTGCGAGCGTATAGATCGACAGGCATTCCCTCAGGTCGCCTTACCGTAGAGGGAGAGCCGTCTCGTGAATGAATGCGGCAAGGTCGCCTTCAGACAGCGAACGAAAGTACGCGAGTGCGGAAGCACGGTCCATGGGCAGGCCAACCGAGAGTCAGTGGATGAGGTTGACTCTAGCGGACACAGGGCGAGACGCGTCCGGTCAGTGCCGGAGCCGAGACAAGCCTACGCGCCGTTCTCGCCGTCAATTGCTCCCGTTCTTGATCTCCGGATCCGAGGTCGCGACCAGGAAGTCCACCTTGTCGCCGTCCGACGGCGAGCGGAACACCAGGATGACGCCGCGCTTCGTGTCCGGCATCACCGGGATGATCAGCGAGGTCGCCTTCGGCTTGCCGGTCGCGATGAAGCTGTTGTTGAGGTTGCACGCCGAGTTCAGCGTCTTGGCCACCGCGGAGACCAGCGTGAGGTCCAGCTCCGCCGGGGGCTTCTCGTTCCCGCCTTGCGTCGTGGCGCGTTGCGCCAGCTGGAAGAAGGGCGCGCCGCTCTGCATCGGCGTGCCGCTTTCGATCTGGTTCCACTGGTCGTCGTAGTAGCGGCACGCCACGAGGGTCGTCTTCCCGCTGCTGTGATTGACCGTCTCCAGGGTCCACGGCACCACGTAGAACGTCGCCACGCCCGGGGTGTCGAGGGGCACGCCGGCCGTCGATTCATCGATCATTGCGAAATCAGTCATGACACAGGTTTCCTTGTCGTCGTTGAGGTTGAAGCGGGGGTTGAAGTGGGGGTCGACATGGGGGTCGAAGGAAGTGCGGACGTCGTGATCCGGCTCGGCGCGTAGCCGCCCGCGCGCAGGCGCGCCGCCGCCTCGGTGTCGGCCGCCGCCTCGCCCAGGCAGCGCCGGGCCGCGAGCCAGGCCTCCAGCACGAGGCCGCCCTGCCCGGCCATCACCGCCGAGCCCAGACCGTCGCGCAGTTGCAGGCAGACGCCTCGCGAGCCGGTCATGGCGCCGACTCGCGCTCCGTCTCGCGCGCCGTCGCGAAGGCCGTCGCGGGGTCCGTGCGCCTCGGGCATCGCCAGCGCCATCAGCCCGAGCCGCGCCTTCAGCTCGAGGGTCTGCCAATGCCGCGGCGCCAGCGCGAGCAGCGACTGCACCTCGTCACCGGCCGCCGCATGCAGCCGTTGGAAGTCCTCGCGCGCGCCACCGCGCGCCGCCAGCATCGTCTCGGCGACCGCCAATCGCGCCAGCACCTCGCGGCGCATGAATTCGCGGCTCGGCTCCGCGTCGGGCCGCGCGGGCACCTGGCCGCGGAGCGCGTCCAGCGCTTCGCGCACCGCCATCCCCGCGTCCGTCTGCAGCAGCAGGAGGCTGGCCTGCGCATGCAGCCGGTCCGCCGACCAGTAGCGGTTGCTGGCATCGCGGCGCTCCACATCGCGCAGGAGCTCCACGGCCGCGCTCATCACCGCGAGTCCTTCGTGGACACGGCCCATCGCCCACAACGCATCGCCGCGCCGCGCCTCCACCGTCGCCAGATCGCGCTGGCGCACGAGCGCGTCGGGCGAGCGCGCCGCCAGCGTCGCCAGCGGTTGCCGGGCCAGATCGAACAGCGCCAGCGCCTCCACCGGATTGCCCCGGACATACGCGACCCGCCCGAGCCAGATGCGCGAGCTCGCCACCGACTCCTGCGCTTCCGCGTTCTCCGGCTTCAGCGCCAGCGTCGCCAGCTTCATCGCGAGCGCCTGCTCGAACCAGCGCTGCGCCTCGTCCCAGGCCGCGCGCCGGACCGCGATGGAGCCCAGGCTGTTCACCGCGAACGCGAGTTCGACCGGCGCGTCCGCGTCGTCGGGCAAGACCTGGCGCCAGGTCTGCGACGCCTGCCGGTAACGCGTCATCTCCTGCGAAGCCGTGTCGAAGTCACCGGCGTCGTAGGCGATCTGGCCGAGCCAGAACGACGCGGCGCCCAATGTCTTGTAGTAGGCGGCGGGATCCTGCTGCGCGGCCAGCGACAGCGGCGCCAGCAGCCGCCGCGCCGCCTGCAGCGCATCGATCGCGATGTCGGTGCGACCCTGTCCGCGGCTGCTGTTGACCTCGCCGATCACCACCAGCGCCCGGGCGCGCTGCAGCGCGTCGGCGGGGGTCTCGCGGCCGCCCTCGGCCGGCGCCAGCAGCTTCACGCCCTGCTCGCCGATGCGGCTGAGCACGTCGAGCTGCCCCATCGGCCGCAGCTTGTCCGCCAGCTCGCCCAGCATGAAGGACGCCAGTTGCCGGCTCTGGCGCTGGCGTTCCGCCGCGACCTCGGCCTGCCGCGCATAGCCGATCGCGGCGATGCCCGCGATGCCGGCCAGCAGGAAGGCGCCCGTGCTCGCCGCGCCCAGACCCCAGCGCTGGCGGCGCAGGCGCCGCTGCGAGCGCTCGATGAAATCCCGCTCCTCATCGCCGAACAGCTGCGGCGCCTCCGCCAGCGCGCGCGCCGCCGTCCACAGCGTCGAGCCGCGCGGCATCAGCAGCGGGCCGGCCCGGTCCGCCTCGATCCAGCGCGCGACCCACGGCCGCAGTTCGTCGCGCGCGGCCAGCGACGCGCGGTGCTGCGCGACCCACGACGTCACGCGGGGCCAGCGTCGCAGCAGCGCTTCGTGCGCGACGCGGTAGCCGCTCACGCCTGCGCTTGCCCCTCCGCTCAACCCTCCGTTGATCGCCCCGTTCGTGCCTGCGTTCAAGCCTGCGTTGCCGCCGGCCAGGTCCGCCACCAGCAGTCGCGCATCGACGAAGGCACGCACCAACGCCTGTTCCTGCGGGTCCGTCAGCTCGGACGCGGCGATCCAGCGGCTGGTCGGCGACGCCTCCTCGCCGCCCAGCGTGACGAGCCGGGGCAGCAGCCGCGGCAACGCCTCCTGCTGGGCCGCCGGCAGCTCGCCGAGCAACGCCTCCGCACGGCGCCCGATCGCGCCTTCCAGGCCGCCGAGGTCCTCGTAGGCCGACCACGTCAGCACGTCCCCCGGCGCGCGGTGCAGGTAGAGCTGCTGCAGCGTGTACTGCAGCAGCGGCAAGGCATCTGCCGCCTGCATCGCGTCGATGCACAGCCGGTCGTCGAGGCGGTTGAGGCCGCTCTCGTCGGCACCGTAGCTCAGGCCCGCGGCGCGCGCCGGAAGGCGGATCATCTGCGCGATCGCGCGCGCGTCGGGCGGCGCCAGGTCCAGGTGGGCGCCGTCCTCCTTGCCGCGCATCAGCGACGGCCAGCGGGCCAGCGCGGCATAGAAGTCATTGCGGCAGATCGCCAGCACGACCATCCGCGCGCTGGTCACCAGGCGGTCGAGCATCGCGAGCCACGCGCGGAGATGCCCGTCGTCGTCCTGGAAGATCGCCTCCAGCCGGTCCAGCACCAGCAGCGGCGGGGCCTGCGCGCCGCTGCGCAGCGCGCGCGTGGCGTCCAGCCCGATCTCGAGCTGCCGCAGCACCTCGCCCGGTGCCTCGCGCAGATCCGCGGCCAGCGTGTCGATGCTGTAGCCGGACAGCAGCGGCACGCCCTGGCATTCCCAGTCCAGCATCGCACCGGCCACCCCGGCCCAGGCGTCCAACCCGCCCAACGCGCCGAGGTCCACCAGCGCCGCCGCGCTGACGCGCAGCAACGGGCCGCTGGAGCCGCCCAGGCCGGTATCCGGCGCAACGCCGACCAACGGCGTCGAGCCCGAGCCCGAGGTCGAGGTCGAGGTCGACCCCGAAGCCCCTCGCGTCAACGCCGGCACCAGGCCCGCCTGCACCAGTGAGGTCTTGCCCGAGCCGCTCGGCCCCAGCAGCACCACCAGCGGGTGGCCCGAGCGCCATTGCCGTGTCAGACGCAGGTGCAGCGCCGCGACGGCATCGTCGCGGCCGAAGAACACGCTCGCATGTGCCGCGTCGAACGGCTCCAGCCCGCGGAACGGCGACAGCCCGCGCCACCCGCCGGCGTGGCTGCGCGGCCCTTCCGCCGACAGCACGCCGATCGGCGCCACCAGCCGGTAGCCCTGCTTGCGGATGGTCTCCAGATAACGCGGCGAGGTGGCGCTGTCGCCGAGCGCCCGGCGCAGGCCGGCCACCACCTTGTGCACCGGGTTGTCCCCGAGCGTCGTGGCCTCCGGCCAGCAGTCCTGCAGCAGCGCCTCGGCGGACACCACCTCGCCCGGATGACGGCACAGCGCGGCCAGCACCGCCATCGGACGCGGCTCCAGCGTCACGGTCTCGTCATCGCGACGCAGCCGGCGCGTGGGCACGTCGACGATCCAGTCGCCGAGCAGGAAGCTCAGCGGCTCGCCCGCCTTCATCCCGCGAGCGGACGTCGCGGGCGGCGGACCCTCCTCGGTCCTCGGATCCATTGCTTCACCTCCTGAGCCCGGCCTCTTCGGACCGTGAGCGCGGAGTCTAGGAGCGGCGGCCCCGCACGTGTGCATGTCCACCCCGAAAGGGTTGACAGCTTGACAGGGGACAACGCGCGCTTGCGCCGCAACCGCGATCCGCCAGTGCGGCGGTCCGAGCCGAATCTCCGCAAACCCGGCCCTCAACATCGGCATCCGTCGGATGGGACGCGAGGGCGCGCGCTCCTATCGTTCAACGCATCGACAGCCCGGTGCCTCCGCACCTCCAGCCGTTCCCCCACTCGCCCCTTCGCCACCGCCTCGCCGCCCCTTCACCCGCTCCTTCATCCGCGCCCTCACCCGCAGCCTCAACCCACCGGCCCACCATGATCGACGCCGCCCTCCTCCACATCGCCGGCCACCTGAACGCCGTGCTGCGCCGCTCGCACCAGTCGGCGGAGGACCTCGTCGCCGTGACCGCGCTGCATGAAGCGGACGGCGCCCCGGCGGCCGGCGCGGCGCATCGGCTCTGCGCCTTCCTGGTCAACCTGGAACGCGACGCCGTCCCCGGCATGCCGGCGCACACGCTGGCCAGCGGCGACCGGATGGCGCGCTCCGCCCCACCGGTCCAGTTGAACCTGCTGGTGATGTTCGCGGCGAACTACGGCGGCAGCACCTATCCGGAGGCGCTCAAGCTGGTCTCCAGCACCATCGCCTGCTTCCAGGCCACGCCGGTGCTCGATCCGCAGAACTCGCCCGGCCTGGACCCGCGCATCGACAAGCTCACGCTGAACATCGAGCCGCTCACCCTGCACGACCTGTCCACGCTGTGGGGCGTGCTGGGCGGCCGCTACGTGCCGTCGGTGCTCTACCGCGTGCGGCTCCTCACCATCGACGCCCGCAAGCCCGACGCGCAACTGCCGCCGGTGCGCACGCCGGCGGTCGGTGTCCACGGCTGAACGGGCGGGAGCACGGCATGAGTCACAGGGGCCCCTACTTCCCGTTGCTGCAGGTGGACGTCGACCACGGCTACTACGCCGACGGCCGCTGCCGCGGGCTGCGCTTCGTCCCCGCCGGATCCACCGCCGAGCGGCTGCGCCGCGCCGACGCGCTGGTGCGGGCC
This sequence comes from Mitsuaria sp. MSU3D, assembly GCF_056867975.1. Classification (NCBI taxonomy): domain Bacteria; kingdom Pseudomonadati; phylum Pseudomonadota; class Betaproteobacteria; order Burkholderiales; family Sphaerotilaceae; genus Roseateles; species Mitsuaria sp. MSU3D. The sequence continues at coordinate 2,238,011 of NZ_CP200314.1, forward strand.
GACGGCGGATCGCTCCGCATCGACGGCCCGGCCGAAGCGGTCGAGCATCTGCGCGCCGATGCCGAGGACGCCGCGTTGAGCTGGTGCGTGTTCGCCACCGACGACGACTTCGCCTGCGGCACCGAGGACGCCGCCGACCGGCCACGCGAGTTGCTGTGGGTCGAGCCGGGCCGATCGGACGGCGATCCCTCGGTCGTCCTCGATGCATCGCCAAGAGCGATCGACGCGCCCGAATGCCAGCCGCTGCTGACTCAGCGCGACCGTCGCCTGCCGCCCTTCGCGCTGCTGCACCTGTCGCTGGCACATCTGCCGGCGCAAGGCCCCTCGCGCGATCCCGCGGCCTGGCCGGTGCGCCACCGCTGGCCGCTGGCGCCGCGCGCCACGGTCTGGAAGTACTGCCTGCTCGGCGACTGGACCGAGCCCGCGCTCGCCGTCGTCGACCTGGCCGGCGAGACCGATTTCACCGCGCCCGCGCTGGAGCGCCTGGACGACGGCACGCCGATGCTGGCGATCCGGTCCCGCGGCCGCGTGCCGCTGGCGCAGCGCTCGCCGCGCCGATTCCAGCTGCGCAGCCGCATCGAGGCGGGCGCAGGCAACGACAAGGTGCTGATCCGCCGCCTGCCCACGGCAGCGGCGCAACTGCTCGCCCGCGAAATGATCGACGGCCAACCGGCGATCGTCTCCGAGATCCACGTGCATCGCTAACCCGCAGAGGAGGCCGCCATGGCTATGAAGACACCCGGTGTCTATATCGTCGAGAAGAATGCGTTTCCCAATTCGGTCGTCGAGGTGGCCACCGCGGTGCCCGCCTTCGTCGGCTACACCCGCCGGGCCGAGAACGGCGGCAAGTCGCTGCTGAACAAGCCCTGGCGCATCAGCTCGATGGCGGAGTACCACACCTACTTCGGCCACGGCCCCGACCCCCACCTGACCATCGCCGAGGCGCCGCCCAACACGCGCTCCGACTTCCGCGGCGACGACAAGGACTACGCCCTGACCCAGGCCGACGGCGCCGAAGGCGGCCGCTTCCTGCTGTACCACGGCATGGTCCACTTCTTCCAGAACGGCGGCGGGCCCTGCTACGTCGTCTCCGTGGGCAACTACGGCGGCCTGGTCGAGGCGCAGGCGCTCACCGACGGCATCGACACGCTGATCAAGGAGCAGGAACCGACCATGCTGGTCATCCCCGACGCGGTGCTGCTCAAGCGCGCCGACTGCGTCGCGGTCCAGCAGGCCATGCTGCAGCACTGCGGCGGCCGCATGCGCAACCGCATCGCCCTCCTCGACGTCTGGAACGGCTACCTGGACCGCAAGGACCCGGGCGGCGATCCGATCGAGGGCTTCCGCAACGACCTGGGCGTCAACTTCCTGGACTTCGCCGCGGCCTACTACCCGTGGGTCAACACCACCGTCGTGCAGGACAAGGACCTGGACTACACCCGCATCGCCAACCCGGCGCTGCTGGCCCAGCTGCTGCGCAAGGAGCTGTCGCTGCCCGACGCCGTCGACCCCGCGATGCCCCCGCGCGCCGCGCAGCAGACGCAGGCCGTGGCCGACATCCTCAAGACCGACGAGGACTGGACCAAGTACGTCACCGACCTGGTCAACACCTCCACCAAGTCCGACCTCGAGAAGCAGAAGGCGCTCACGCCCGCCGCGCTCGCCGTCGCGGTGGAGACGCACAAGTCGCTGCTGCACAAGAGCCTGGTCTCGATGAGCCCGCTCTACAACACCGTGATGACCGAGGCGCGCAACCGGCTCAACCTGCTGCCGCCCTCCGCCGCGATGGCCGGCGTGTACACGATGGTCGACAACAGCCGCGGCGTCTGGAAGGCGCCCGCCAACGTCAGCCTCAACGGCGTGGTGTCGCCCGAGGTGACCATCTCGCACGAGGACCAGGAAGACCTCAACGTCACGACGCAGGGCAAGTCGATCAACGCGATCCGGTCCTTCATCGGCGAGGGCGTGCTCGTCTGGGGCGCCCGCACGCTGGACGGCAACAGCCTGGACTGGCGCTACATCAACGTGCGCCGCACGATGATCATGCTGGAGGAGTCCTGCCGGCTGGCGTCCAAGGCGATGGTGTTCGAGCCCAACGTGGCCAATACCTGGGTGACCATCAAGAGCATGATCTCCAGCTTCCTCACCGGGATCTGGAAGCGCGGCGGCCTGGCCGGCGCGGTCCCCGACGACGCCTTCAGCGTCCACGTCGGCCTGGGCGAGACGATGACCGCCGAGGACATCCTCGAGGGCATCCTGCGCGTGACCGTCCTGGTCGCCATCAGCCGCCCGGCCGAGTTCATCGAGATCACCTTCCAGCAGCAGATGCAGAAGTCGTGATGCCGCGCGTCCCCGATGCCATCGGCATCGCGGGCGTCCCCGGATCTCGGCGCCGTATCGCGCGCACCTTCAATTTTCGACCTCATAACCCTCGTGGAGGCAGGCAATGGCAGACGACGGATCAGCGCAATCGGGCACGGTGTGGCCCCTCCCCAAGTTCCGTTTCGAAGTGAAGTGGGACTCGGCGGTGATGTCCTTCCAGGAGGTCTCCGGCCTGGACGTGGAAGCCCAGCCCATCGAGTACCGGCACGGGGACAGCCCCGCGTTCTCGGTGCTCAAGATGCCGGGCATGAAGAAGTACAGCGACGTCACGATGAAGAAAGGCGTCTTCAAGGGCGACAACAAGTTCTGGGACTGGTTCAACGAGATCAAGATGAACACCATCAAGCGCAAGCCGGTGACCATCAGTCTCCTGGACGAGGCCGGCAAGCCCACGATGGTCTGGACGCTGGCCAACGCCTGGCCGACCAAGATCACCAGCACCGACCTGAAGTCCACCGGCAACGAGGTGGCGATCGAGACCATCGTGATCGCGCACGAAGGCCTCGTCATCGCCAACGCCTGATGCCGCCGGTCCCGCCCGCGCCGCCGCTGCCGCCCGCGGCCCGTCCGTCGGCGCGGGTGAGCCCGACGCCGGCGGCGGCGAAGCGGCCGTCCGCGGCGGCCGGCGCGGCGGGGCCCGGCACCGCGTCGGCCTCGGCCGCGCTGCGGGCGGAGATGCTCTACCCGCCGCCGGCCTTCCGCTTCGCGGTGACCTTCGGGTCGGCCGGCAGGAACAGCGACAACGCCTTCCGCGAGGTCACGGGCCTGGGGCCGGAGCTGGACACGGAGACGGTGGTCGAAGGCGGACAGAACACCTTCGTCCACCAGCTGCCCAAGCCGGCCAAGCATCCGAAGCTGGTGCTCTCGCGCGGCGTCGCGACGATGGAGTCGGGCCTGCTGCAGTGGTGCCAGGAGGTGCTGGAAGGCGGCTTCGCGCAGCCCATCGTGCCGCAGCTGCTGCACGTCTTCCTGCTCGACCAGGACGGCGGTCCGCTGCGGGTGTGGTCGGTGCGGAACGCGTATCCGGTGAAGTGGTCGGTCGAGGCCTTCCAGTCCACCCGCAACGAGGTCGCCATCGAACGCGTCGAGCTGGCCTACGCCGGATCGAGCCGCCTGGTGTGACGGCACGGCAGGACGACCACGACCGCCCCGGGATCAAGACCTGACCCCCGATCGAGAAAGACCATGAGCATCGAAGTCAGACAACTGCTGATCCGCTCGCAAGTGACGCCCGCACCGGCGCCGCCCGCGCCCGCGATCGCCCAGCGGGACCTGCAGCGGCTGCGCGAGCAGCTGCTCGCCGAATGCCGCGCCTGGCTGGCCGACCGGCTGCGCGCGCAGCGGGAGCGTTGAGATGCCGGCGCCCGCCACCGCTTCGTCGTCCTCGACTTCGTCGTCGTCCTCATCGAAGTCGTCATCGTCGATGTCCGCCTCGCCGCAGCTGACCCGGCTGCTGCTGACGCGCTACAACCTCAGCAAGACCGGCACGGTCGAGCTGGACAAGGACGTCACCTTCCAGGCGCAGATCAACCCGTCCGAGTTCAGCCACAGCTTCGGCATCCGCTACGACAAGACCAAGTCGCAGGGCTCGCCGGGCGTGGAGCCGAAGTTCAGCGCCATCGACGACGAGCGCGTCAATTTCTCCATCGTGCTGGACAGCACCGGCGTGGTCCCGCCCGTGCCGGGCCAGCCGACGGACGTGAAGGGCCAGCTCGCCCAGCTCAACAAGGTCGTGTACGAGTACATCGACCTGCGCACCGAGCCGCCCTACGTCCGCGTGCTGTGGGGCACGCTGATCTTCTTCGGCCGGCTGGAGTCGCTGAAGGCGCAGTACACGCTGTTCAAGCCGGGCGGCGATCCGCTGCGCGCGAAGGTGGACCTGGCCTTCGTCGGCGCGATGAGCAAGGAGGAGGAGCGCCGCGTCACCAGCCGCGCCAGCACCTCCGACCTGACGCAGACGGTGAAGATGAAGCAAGGCGATTCGTTGGGCGCGCTCTGCGAGAAGATCTACGGCGACTCCTCCGCCTTCATGAAGGTCGCCCGCTACAACGGCCTGAACGACTTCCGCGCCATCCCGCCCGGGACGGTGCTGAAGTTTCCACCGGTGGGGAAGTGACATGCCCGGCGTCTCCCCGCTCCAGGACACCGTCGGCGTCGTCACGCTCAGCGTGCTCGTCGACGGCGAGCGCCTGCCCGAAAGCGCCGACCTCATGTCGGTGACCGTGCGCCGCGCCGCCAACACCGTGCCCAGCGCGCGGCTCGTCTTCAACGACGGCGACATGCCGGACCGCGAGTTCCCGCTCAGCGACGCGGCCCACTTCAAGCCCGGCGCCGCGCTCACCGTGCAGGCCGGCTACGGCCGGCAGGAGGAGACGATCTTCGAAGGCCTGGTCGTGCGCCACGGCCTGCGGGTCGAGGGCGACAACGACGCGCGCCTGGTCGTCGACTGCCGCGACAAGGCGGTGAAGATGACGGTGGGCCGGCGCAACGTGAACTACATCGACCAGCTCGACAGCGACATCATGAGCACGCTGGCCGGCGCGCACGGCCTGTCCGCCGACGTCGAGGCGACCACGATCACGCATCCCGAGCTGGTGCAGCACTTCTGCAGCGACTGGGACTTCCTGCTGACGCGGGCCGACGCCAACGGCATGCTGGTCCTCGTCAACGACGGCGCGCTGGCCGTCGCCGCGCCCAAGGCCGGCGGCGAAGCGGCGTTGTCGGTCACCTACGGCGTCGACCTGATCTCGTTCGAGGGCGACGTCGACGCGCGGCACCAGTACGGCAGCGCGATGGCGGTGTCCTGGGACCCCAAGGCGCAGGCCGCGCTGGAAGGCACCGCCGCCGATCCCGCCACGCTGCCGGTGCAGGGCGACCTCGACACCAGCACGCTGTCGGAGGTCATCGGCCTGGCGAGCTTCCGGCTGCAGGCCGGCGCGCCGCAGTCGCGCGACATGCTGACGCAGTGGGCCAAGGCGCAGCAGCTCAAGTCGGGCCTGGCGCGCCTGCGCGGCCACCTGAGCTTCCAGGGCAGCGCCAAGGCCAAGGTCGGCGGGCTCATCGACCTGCAGGGCGTGGGCAAGCGCTTCAGCGGCACGGTCTTCATCACCGGGCTGCGCCACCACATCGAGGACGGCGCGTGGACGACCGAGGCGGACTTCGGCCTCGATCCCGACTGGTTCAGCGCGCGGCCCGACGTGCCGGCGCTGCCGGCGGCCGGCCTGCTGCCGCCCGTGCCGGGCCTGCAGGTCGGCGTGGTGATGAAGCTCGACGCCGACCCGGCCGGGGAGCAGCGCATCCAGGTCAAGGTCCCCGTGCTGCAGGCCGAGACCGAAGGCGTCTGGGCGCGGCTGCTGCAGTCGCACGCCAGCAGCGGCTTCGGCGCATTCTTCCTGCCGGAGGTCGGCGACGAGGTCGTGCTGGGCTACTTCGCCGGCGACCCCTCGCACCCGGTCATCCTGGGCAGCCTCTACAGCAGCAGCCGCACGCCGCCCTATGCGCTGGCCGCGCCCAACGACACCAAGGCCTTCGTCACGCGCTGCAAGCACAAGCTCGAGTTCGACGAGAAGGACAAGGTCATCACCGTCACCACGCCGGGCAACAACCGCATCGTGCTGAGCGACAAGGACAAGTCCATCCTGCTCGCGGACCAGAACGGCAACACGGTCGAGCTCGGTCCCTCCGGCATCGCGCTGGACAGCCCCAAGGACATCACCGTCACCGCCAAGGGCCAGATCAAGCTGGACGCCGTCGGCGCGGTGTCGATCACGTCCAAGGCCGACGTGAAGACCGCCGGCATGAACGTGAACAACGAGGCGCAGATCGCCTTCTCCGCCAAGGGCAACGCCTCTGCGGAACTCTCGGCCTCGGGTCAGACCGTGGTCAAGGGCGCGATGGTCATGATCAATTGAGGAAGGACACGCCATGCCGCCCGCCGCCCGACTCACCGACCTGCATGTCTGCCCCATGGTCACGCCCGGCCTGCCGCCGATCCCGCACGTGGGCGGCCCGGTCATCGGGCCCGGCGTGCCGACGGTGCTCATCGGCTCGCTGCCCGCCGCCGTGCTGGGCGACAACGCGACCTGCGTCGGCCCGCCGGACGCGATCGTGATGGGCTCCACCACGGTGCTGATCGGCAACAAGCCGGCGGCGCGCGTCGGCGACCCCACCGCGCACGGCGGCAACATCGCGATCGGCCTGCCGACCGTGCTGATCGGCGGATGACGCCGCCGCCCGGACTTCCCTCCGACTCCTCCACGGACCCGCTCACGGACACCTCCACATGGACGGCGAACACGACTTCCTCGGCACCGGCTGGGCCTTCCCGCCGGCCTTCGACCGGCGCACGCGCGGCGGCGTGATGGTGTGCGGCGTGACCGACGTCGAGGAGAGCCTGCGCATCCTGCTGACCACCGCGCCGGGCGAGCGCGTGATGCACCCGACCTACGGCTGCGGCCTGCGGCGCATGGTCTTCGAGACGATGAACGACAGCACGCTGACGGAGATCCGCAGCCTCATCCAGCAGGCCATCCTGTTCTTCGAGGCGCGCATCGCGCTCAACGCGATCGACATCGACACCTCCGGGCTGTACGACGGGGTGCTGCGCATCCAGCTCGACTACACGCTGCGCAGCAGCAACAGCCGCTACAACTTCGTGTTCCCGCTCTACCTGCGCGAGGGCGAGGTGCTGGGGACCGAGGACCCGGGGCGCGACGCGCCAGGGAGGATCGCCGCATGAGCACCGGCACCGAACAGCGCGAGCGCTTCCCGATGGCCCTGGCGCCGGGCTACTTCCGCCCGGACGACCTGGACTTCGAGCAGCGCGTGGAGATGACGGCGCAGCTGGCGCGCCATCTGCGCTTCATCGACCTGGACGACCACGACGCGGGCGACTGGAGCTCGCTCTTCGCCACCGATCCGACGCTGGTGATGGCGCGCATCGCGGCGGTCGATCCGTGGCCGCTGCAGCAGCGCTTCGGACGCGAGGTGGACTCGGCGCCGCTGCCGCACCTGGCGCGCCAGGTGTTGACGCTGGCGGGCTGGCTGGACCTGTGGTGGCGCGCGCTGGCCGGCATCCACGACACCGCGCCGCGCGTGCTGCGCGAGCGCATCCACCTGCTGGTCGACCAGCAGCTGGCGGCCGACCTGCGCTGGGTCGAGCGGCGCTTCCTCCAGGGCGAGGACAGGCAGGACGCGCCGGCCGCGCCGCGTCCGCCGGGGCCGGTGGAGCGCGAGCTCTCGCGCATGTGGCACCGCCAGATCAGCGAGGAGCCGGCCGTCGATCCGGACGCGGAGCGCGAGGACCGCGAGCGGCTGCGCGAACGCTTCTTCGCCTTCCTCAGCGCGGTGGACGACGTGCGCCGGCTGGCGCGCGAGCTGCTGCCCGACAGCATCGCCACGGCCAACCACGAGCCCGCGGCGGCGCTGCTGGTCGCCTTCCTGAAGGTCTGCGAGACGGCGCAGCGCGAGGTCAACCGCTTCCCCGCCCGGCACACCGCGTTCTACTACCGCGACTGCCTGGGCTTCGACCTCGCGCCGTCGCGCGCCGACACCGTCTACCTGGCCTGCCAGCGCGACCTGCGCGCGCCCGGCGACGTGCACGTGCCGGCGGGCACCGCCTTCGACGCGGGCAAGGACGCGGCGGGCCGGCCGGTACGTTTCGTCAGCGAGGGTCCCTTGACCGTCACCGATGCGCGCGTGGAGACGCTGCGCACGCTGCGGCTGGAACGGGACCGGCTGATCGCGCCCGAGCGGGACCTCAACTACGTCACCCGCGCCAAGGTCGCGCAGCCGGTGGCGGACGGCCGCACCGTCTGGCCGCTGTTCGGCGCGGCCGGCGGCGCGGGGGCCGAAGATGCGCGCATCGGCCTGGCCATTGCGTCGCCGCTGCTCCTGTTGCGCGAAGGCGAGCGCGAGATCCGCGTGATCCTGCGTCAGACCTCGTCCGGCGCCGCGCCGGACCTGCGCGGGCTGCGCGACGCGGTGCTGCGCGCCAAGACCGCGGACGCCTTCCGCGATGCCTTCGGGGACCTGGTGCCGCAATGGCTGCTGGCCGGCGGCGACGCAAGACCTGGCACCACGGTGGAGGTCAACCAGGACCTGCGCGACACCGACTGGGTCTCCATGCGCAACGCCGCGCACCGCCTGCTCGGCGAAGGCCTGCCTGCGATGTTCGATGGCTCCGGCGCGCCCAACCGCGCGCTGATCTTCGACCGGCTGCTGCAGGGCGCGTTCCGCCTGAGCCTGAGCACGGCGGCCGGCTGGTGGACCGTCGAGAGCCGCCTCGACCGCGCCGCCGGCGCCGGTCTGTCGCTGCTGATCCGGCTGCGCGCGGACGCGCCGGCCATCACCGGCTGCGATCCCGCCGTGCACGGCGCGGAGTGGCCGACGCGGCTGCCGGTGCTGCAGCTGGAAGTCGCGACGCAGGGGCGGCTCTATCCGTACTCGCTGCTCGCGCGGCTGCCGCTGGCGGAGGTCGACCTGCGCGTGTGCGTGCGCGGCGTGCGCGAGGTGCGGCTGGCCAACAACCTCGGCCCGCTCGATCCGACCAAGGCCTTCGCGCCCTTCGGTCCGCTGCCGGGCCTGTCCTCCTACCTGGTCGTGGGCTCGCCCGAGGCGGCGCGCAAGACCCTGGACCGGCTCTCGCTGGACATCGAATGGGGCGGCCTGCCGCTCGAGCCCGGCGGCTTCGACACGCATTACGCCGGCTACGGCGGCACCGCCGGCAAGGAGCTGCGCCAGGGCCAGTTCAGCACCGAGATCGCCTGGCTGCGCGACAGCCAATGGCAGGCCTGCGCGAACCGCTCGGCCCACCAGCCGCTGTTCGCCGGCGCCAACGCGGCCGGCGAGCTGATCGCGACGCAGCACATCGAGATCGATCCCGGCTCGGTGCGCAAGCTCAGCCGCGCCACGGACGAGGACTGGTCGACGATGCCGATGCCCCGCAACGGCCTGTGCCGGCTGCAGCTGAGCGGCCCGCGCGCGGCCTTCGGCCATGCGGCCTATCCGGTCGAGCTGGCCGCGACGGTGGCCGCCAACGCGCGCACCAAGCGCCCGAGCCCGCTGCCGAATCCGCCGTACACGCCGGTGATCGAGCGCATCTCGCTGAACTACGAGGCCGCCAGCGTCATCGCGCTCGACCGCGACGACGATCCGCCCGAGGGCGTCGACGGCGAGCGGCTGTTCCACCTCCACCCCTTCGGCCTGCAGACGCTGTATTCGGCGATGTCGGGCGGCGGTCACGACCTGCTGCCGCGCCTGGGCGTCGACGGCAACCTCTACATCGGCCTGTCCTCCTGCGACCCCGGCGGCGTGCTGACGCTGCTGTTCCAGCTGCGCGAGTCCTCGGCGCGCAGCCTGCTGAACGGGTCGCGGCCGCGCGCCGTGCAATGGGCCACGCTGGCCAACGACGAGTGGCGGACGCTGGCCCCGTCGCGCGTGCTCGGCGACACGACGCACGGCTGCCTGACCTCCGGCATCGTGACGCTGGACCTGCCGCGCGACATGAGCACCGACCACACCGTGATGCCGGCCGGGCTGTACTGGCTGCGGCTGTCGGCGGCCGCGGAGTTCGATTCCTTCGCCGGTCTGGTGTCCGTGCGCACGCAGGGCGTGCGGCTGCGGCGGCAGATGCCGGGCGATACGGGAATGACGGGCGCTGCACCGCCGCGCACCGGCAGCGCGCCGCCCGCCCCGCCGGTGCCGCTGGTGGACGGCGCCATCGTGCGGCCGTCGGCGACGCTGCCGGGGCTGGCCTCGGTCACGCAGGTCGGACGCTCCTTCAGTCTGCAGCGCGAGGAGGACGAACGCGCCATGATCACGCGCGCCGGCGAGCGGCTGCAGCACAAGGGCCGCGCGTCGCTGGGCTGGGACGTCGAGCGGCTGCTGCTGTCGCGCTTCCCCGATGTGATGAAGGCGCGCTGCCTGCCCGCGCAGGACGGCAGCGGCGGCGTGACGGCCGTGGTGATCCCGACGCTGCCGCGCAACCTGCCCGCGCTGGCCTGCGCGGCGCCGCGCTTCAACGCGGTCGAGCTGGCCCGCATGACCGCCGCGCTGACGGAGATCGGCTCGCCCTTCGCGCGCTTCCAGGTGCGCAATCCCGCCTACGACCGGCTGCAGCTGCGCGCGACGCTCGGCCTGACGCGCGGCGCGCACGAAGGCGCGACGCTGCGCCGCGTCAACGAGGCGATCGTCCACTACCTGTCGCCGTGGTTCGACGACGGCTACGGCGCGCGCTTCGACTGGCTGGTGCGCAGCGAGGACCTCGAGGCCCGGCTGCGCGCGCTGGAGGGCGTGAGCTTCGTGACGCAGCTGTCGCTGATCACCGTGGCCTGCGACGACCGCGACGTCTACACTCTGTCCGACACCGCCCGCGGGCCGCTGGACGTCCCGCCGCCGGGTCGGCGCGGCAACGACGGACAGAACGGCCATGGCGGCCGTGCCAGCGCGCCGCCGGCCACCGGCGCGGCCCATGCGCGCGCGCGGCTGCCGTGGAGCATCGCGCTGCCGATGCCGCAGCACATCCTCACCGCGGTCGACCGCTTTCCGGAGACGGTGTCGCCGCGCGCCACCGGCGTGGACCGGCTGGCGGTCGGCAGCACCTTCATCATCGGCGGACCGGAGCGGCAGGACGCCGGGCCCGCCGTCGTGATCGGCAGGGGCGCGCCATGACGACCCGCAACCGCGACACGCTCAAGCAGTTCTTCCAGGAGGGTCGGCTGCCCACCAGCGACCACTTCGGCGACCTGATCGACTCGATGCTCAACATGAGCGACGAGGGCTTCCGCAAGACGCCGGAGAACGGCTTCGAGGTCTCCACGCCGGTCAGCCACGACGCGCTGATCAGCTTCTACCGCGAGCAGAGCGGCCGCGAGGCGATCTGGTCGATGGCCTACGGCGGCGACCGCGACCAGCTGCTGTTCCACCACGGCGACGCGCGCGCCGCCGGCACGCGGGACCCGGTGCTGGCGCTGGACACCGAGGGCCGCGTCGGCATCGGCACGGCGAAGCCGCGACAGGCGCTGGAGGTGGCGGGCGTGGTGGCGTCGTCGGGCCGGCTCGGCGACCTGCGCCGCGAGGACGAGGCGGGCCAGCCGCTCAAGGCCGACGGCGAGTGGCACGACCTGACCGGCGCGCTGAGCGGCTGCCAGGCCTTCGAGGTGATGGCCGGCGTCGGGCAGAAGGACGGCGGGCGCTTCGCGATGCTGCATGCGATCGCGATGAACACCTACAACCCGCTGCCGGGCTGGCTGGAGTTCCTCTCGCCGCGCAAGCGCATCCGCAGCCAGCACGCCTGGTACGGCCGCCGCTGCGACCGCATCCAGCTGCGCTGGACGGGCGGCCACGGCCGGCGCGCGAGCTACCGGCTGCAGATCCGCACGCAGTGCGACTACGGCGAGGGCAAGGTGATCCAGGCCTCCGTGTCGCAGCTGTGGTTCGACCCCGAGATGACGGGAGGCTCGACATGAGCGCGGGCGGCGCGACGTCGCATCTTTCGGCGTTCCCGTCCGATCTGCCGGGGCCGTCCGCGCCTCCGGTCATGCCGACGACGCCGGTCAAGCTGACGCCGACGACCGACGAGGAGCGCGACGTCGGCTTCGACGGGCTGCGCGCGCGCGGCATCGCCCTGCTGCAGCAGCTCAGCGGCGGCGTGTGGACCGACCACAACCTGCACGACCCCGGCATCACGATGCTGGAGCAGCTGTGCTTCGGCCTCACCGATGTCGTCTACCGCGCCGGCTTCCCGGTGGCGGACCATCTGACCGGACCCGACGGCACCATCGACTACGAAGCGCTGTCGCTGCATCCGCCGGCGGAGGTCTTCCCCTGCCGGCCGACCACGCCGGCGGACTATCGGCGTCATCTGCTCGACGCGGCGCCCGGACTCGACGACGCCACGCTGCTGGCCGAGCCGGGCACCGGCCTGTACCGGCTGCAGCTGCAGCTGACGCGCGACACGGGCGCTGCCACGAACGGCTGGGGGAACGGGTCGACGAACAGGTCGACGAAGGGCTCCGCAAGCAGCTCGGCCAGCAGCTCGGCCAGCGGCTCCGCGCCCGGATCGTCCGGCCGTGCCGTCCTGTCGGACGAAGTCGCGGCCGAGCGCATCGCCGCGGCGCGCGCGGCCTACTTCGAGCGCCGCAACCTCGGCGAGGACCTGCATCCCGACATCGTCCGCATGCGCGACGTGCCCTGCGACCTGCATGCCGACATCGACATCGCCGGTCCGCGCGACGGCGTCGACATCCTGGCCGAGGTCTACGACCGCTGCGCGCGGCACATCGCGCGCGCCGCGGTCTCGCGCACGCTGGACGAGCTGCTGCGCGAAGGCCAGTCGCTGGAGCGCATCTACACCGGGCCCGAGCTGCGCAACGGCTTCATCGAAGACGCGCCGGCACCGGAGGCGGGCTATGCCGTCGACTGGCTGTTCCTCTCGGACCTGACGACGGTGGTGCTGTCGGTGCCGGGCGTCGTCGACGCGCGCGTGGTCGCCCTGCGCGCCGAGGGCCGTGAGACGAACGCCGGCTCGGTCGAATGGCGCGGCCGGGACTGGGCGCTGTCGCTGCGCCTGCCCGATCGCGACGTGCCGCCGACGATCAGCGTGCGCCGGCGCGGCAACGTGGTGCCGGTGGCCTGGAACGACCTGCGCCGGCGGCTGGAGGACCTGCGCTCGGCCGGCCGCTCCCATCAGGCGCGCGGACGCACCGAGCAGGCCGCGCGCGCCGCCGAACTGCTGCCGCGCGGCGTGCACCGCCGGCTCGACACCTACGTCTCGGTGCAGGACCACCTGCCCGCGATCTACGGCCTGGGGCGCTACGGCGTGCCGTCCACCGCGCCGCCGCAGCGGCAGGCGCGCGCCCGGCAGCTCAAGGCCTACCTGGTGATGCAGGAGCAGGCCATCGCGCAAGGCCTGGCCCAGCTGCAGCATCTGCGCGAACTGTTCTCCGTCACGCCCGGCGCACGTCAGGGCCTGTGGACGCAGATGATCGGCGCCGACGCCGTGCCGGGGCTGGACCAGCTCTACAAGGAAGCGCCGCAGGCCGTGGCCGAGGCGGTGTACCGCCCGTTCGACCGCTCGGCGCGGCGCAAGAACCGCGCGCTCGACCACCTGCTGGCGCTGCACGGCGAGACCTACACGCAGAACTCGATGCGGCAGTTCCTCGGCCACCTCAGCCCCGAGGAGTCCGAGACGCTGCTGCTGGAGAACAAGGCCACCTGGCTGCGCGACATCGTGCAGCTGACGCGCGACCGCGCGGGCGGCTTCGATCCCACCCGGCCGTCGTGGGACGTGCCGGACAACTGCGGCGGGCTGCAGCGCCGCGCGAGCCTGCTGCTGGGCTTCAAGCAGTGGCACGACCGACCGCTGACGCGCGCGCTGCGCGAGCAGCGCTTCACCCTCGTCGCCAGGCCGGGCGCCGGACATCAGCCCTGGCTGCTCGACGACCAGGACGACGCCGTGCGGCTGGCGCCGTCCGCGGGCCACGCCGTGCAGCCGTCCGACCGCGCACAGGTGCGCGAGGACCTGCAACGCATGCCCTGGCTGCGCTTGCCGATTCCGGCGGGGCTGCTGCGCGCCGGTCAGCACAGCGCGCGTTACCGGCTGATGCCGGCCACGAGGGGTTTCGGCGGCGGCGGCGGCCAAGGCAATGGCCAAGGCGGCGTCCCAGACGGAGGGAACCGCGGCGGCGGCGAAGCGCGCCGCCTCATCCTCGGGCCCGATGAGAACCAGCAATGGTGGCTGCTCGGCGAGTTCCCCGACGCCGCCGCCGCGCGCCGCGGTGCCGCCAGCCTGCGGCTGTTCCTGCGTCATCTGGACCAGGAGAGCGAAGGCATGCACGTCGTCGAGCACGTGCTGCTGCGGCCGCTGCGCCAGGATGCGCTTTCGCATGCGCGCCTGGGGCTGTCGAAGGACTTCCATCAACTGCGCGTGACGGTGGTGCTGCCGGGGTGGACGCATCGCACGTCGCAACCGGCCTTTCGCCACTTCGCGGAAGAGACGCTGCGCATCAGCTGCCCCGCCCACCTGACGCTGCGCTGCGTGTGGCTGGACGCCGAGCCGATGCAGCGATTCGAGGACACCTATGCGGCCTGGCTGGAGGCGCGACTCGCGTGGGCCGACTCTCCCGACGACGAGCGCGCGCGGACGCTGGCGGACGAGACCGCGTGCCGCGTGATCGAGCGCCTGGGGATCGACGACGCAGCGATGACCGGCGACGGCGGCGATGCCGGCCGCGGACCACGCGGAGAGGACGACGGCCACGGGCCGATCGTGCAAGGCCATGCGTGACGCCGACCACGCCTTGCCGCATCTGGTCGAGCGCATGACGGTCGACGCGGACTTCGGCACCGGACTGGGGCTCGGCCAGGGCGTCGGCCAGGCCCTCGGCATGACGCCGGGCGAGACGGAGGCGCGCCTGGTCGCGTGCGTGCAGGGGCCGTTGCTGCGCGTGATCGACGAGGTCTTCGACGAATGCTGTCCGGCCGAGGAGCACTGGCGCCTGGACGAGCTGGAGATCGACCTCGGCGAGCTGCCCGCCGCCGAGTGGGAGACCGAAGCGCCGCGCCTGCTGCGCGAGCGCCTGCGCCGCGTGCTGCAGGAACTGCGCGGCCCCGGCGCGACCAGCGCGTCCGGCCGCGCGACCGGCCTGCGCGTCAGCACGCGGCCGCAGGCGCGACGCGACGCGTTGCTGCATTTCCTGCGTCATGGCCGGCTGCCCTGGCAGGGACGCGGGGACGATCCGGTCAGCCTCGCCCGCGACGCGCTGCGCGAGGACGCGGGCGCGCTCGTCGCCGCGTTGCGCACCACGCCGGACCGCGCGGCGCTGCTGCAGCGGCTGGCTGCGCAATTCGACGAGGACCTGCTGGGCACGCTGGTCCACGCCTTCATGCCCGGCGAGCCGGCGGCGGCGGCGCGACTGCTCGACATCGTCGCGCAGGCCCGTCGCAACGGCCGCTCGCCACGTACGCAAGCGGCGCTGTGGGAATCGGTGCTGGGCCAGGCGATGGACCACGCGGTGGCTCCGCGGCCCGCCGCGTTGATGCTGCTGCGCGCGCAGCTGCTCGCGGCGCTGGATGCGGGCGCGGCGTTCTCGAGCGGCAGCGATCCGCTGCACGGCGTCGCGCATGCGTGGGCACCGCTGCTGCGCGAAGACCGCGACTGGCTGCGCGCCACCTTGCAGCGCGTCGGTGAGACGGCGATCGTGCGCGAACGCCTGGTGCAGGCCCTGCCCGAACGGCTGCTGCCGCGCCTGCTCAGCCTGTGGATGGCCGAGCCCGCCGCCGAAGCCGTCGCCGCGTGGATCGCCGCCGTCGCGGCCGGCCAGGTGTCGGCCGACATGGCAGGCGACATGGCAGGCGATAGATTCAGCGACGTTGCGGCGGGGATGTCGGGGTCCCATGCGACGGGCCGGTCTCCTTCATCGAAGCACCCTGCTCCATCGACCGCCGACGGCGCGACGATCGAAGCACGTCGGCGTCGGCTCTGGCAGGCGACGCTCGGCCACGCGGTGCGCCATCCGTCGTCGAGCTTCGATCCGGCCCGCTACGAGGCGGAAGTCCGCGAAGACCTGGAGCGCCATGCCCCGCCCGGATCGGAGCCGCCCGCGCGCTGGTTCGACCGCGCGGTGCGCGCGGCTACGGCCGTGCTGGCGGCCGCGCTGTCCGTGTTGCGCCTGCCGTGGCGCAAGTCCTCCGCCACGTCACGCGCGACGCGGGGACAGGGAGACTCCGATGCGTCGAGGACGCCCGGCTCGTCGATCGACGTCGACGCTCATGCCGGCGCTGATGCCGATGCCCACGCGTCAAGCGCGCAGATCGCCGTCGGCAACGCGGGGCTCGTGCTGGTGTCGCCCTACCTGCCGCGGCTGTTCTCGATGCTCGGCCTCGCCGACGACCGCGCCTTCACCGGACCGGAGGCCGCCGCGCGCGCCGTGCTGCTGCTGCAGGCGCTGGCGACCGGCCATGCCGCGGCACCCGAGCCGGAGCTCGTGCTCAACAAGCTGCTGTGCGGCGTGCCGCTGGACACGACGGTGCCGCGCCTGATCGAGCTCTCCGACGCCGAGCGCGAAGCGATCGACGGCCTGCTCGGCGCCGTGATCCAGCACTGGCGGATCCTGGGCACCACGTCGATCGACGGCCTGCGCGGCAGCTTCCTGCGCCGCGCCGGCCAGCTGGAGCGCGGCGACGACGCGTGGCAGCTGTCGGTCGAGCCGGGCCCCTTCGACATGCTGATCGATCAACTGCCCTGGGGCTACGCGACCTTGCGGCACCCGTGGATGGAAAGGGTGATTCATGTGGACTGGCGCTGACCCGTCGCCGCGCGCGACGAACAACGCGCGCGCGCTAGAGGCCGAGCTGCACTGGCTGGACCGCGTGCTGCAGCTGCGCCTGGCCGGGCACTTCGGGCAGGAAGAGGTGGTCGCGCCGCCGAGGTCGGCATCGCCGCGGTTCCCGGATCGCGGCGAGCTGCCCCTCCTCCCGCCTTGCCGCCGCCGGCGGGCGAGCCGGACAACGACCTCGCGCGGCTGATCCGCGAAGGTGATCTCGGCCCGGCGGAGCGGCTGGTGCTCGCGCTCGCGCTCGCGCCGCACCTGCGGCCGCAGCTGATGGACCTGCTCTTCGTCAGCAACCGCAACCTGGATCGCGGCTTCTGCGAGTTCGGCGGCTGGAAGGGCCGGCACCACGGCGGCTTCCTGCCGACGGTGGAGACGGCGGCCTTCCTGATCGCGGGCGAGGACCTGGCGCGCCGCTTCGCGCTGCGGCAGATGCTCGACGAGACGGCGCCGCTGCGCCGGCTCGGCATGGTGCGGCTCGCGCATGAGGCGCCGGGCGAGCCCTGGTACGGCTCCGCGCTGCTGGCCGGCGCGGACACGCTGGACCTGCTGTGCACCGGCGAGGCCCGCAAGCCCGACTACAGCACGCAGTTCCCGGCCAAGCTGATCGAGACCAAGCTCGGTTGGAACGACCTCGTGCTCGACCCCGACGTGATGGACGAGGTCGAGGCGATCATCACCTGGGCCCGCCACGGCGACACGCTGATGCGGGACTGGCAGCTCGACAAGGCGCTCAAGCCCGGTTACCGCTGCCTGTTCTTCGGCCCGCCGGGCACGGGCAAGACGCTGACCGCCACGCTGATCGGCGACAAGGTCGGCGCGGACGTCTACCGCATCGACCTGTCGATGGTGGTCTCCAAGTACATCGGCGAGACGGAGAAGAACCTCGCCCAGGTCTTCGACCAGGCGCAGCACCGGCGCTGGATCCTGTTCTTCGACGAGGCGGACGCGCTCTTCGGCAAGCGGACCGCGACCTCCAGCAGCAACGACCGGCACGCCAACCAGGAGGTGTCCTACCTGCTGCAGCGCGTCGAGGACTTCCCCGGCACGGTGATCCTGGCGAGCAACCTCAAGGGCAACATCGACGACGCGTTCGCGCGGCGCTTCCAGTCGGCGGTGTATTTCCCCATGCCGGACGCCGAGCAGCGCCTGCGGCTGTGGGAAGGCATGGTGCGGCACACGGGGCGGCTGGACGTGGACGTGGACCTCGCGGAATTCGCCGAGCGGCATGAGCTGGCCGGCGGCGCGATCGCCAACGTGGTGCGCTTCGGCGCGATCAACGCGATGCAGGCGGGACGCGACCGCATCCTGGCCGCCGACCTGCGCCGCGGCATCGCCAAGGAACTGCGCAAGGAAGGACGCACGGTGTAGGCGCCATGGGAACACGCTCCTTCTTCCAATCGATGCGTCGGCGGTCGTCCGTCGACGAATGGGCCGATGACGCGCCCGACACCGGGCGCGTGTCGTCGCCTTGCCGTCACTGCGCCCGCGTGCGCTGGTTCGTCGGCGGCACGCTGCTCGCGGCGGCGCTGCTGGTGCTGCACGCGAGCGCGCAGTCGCCGGCGGCAGCGCCGGCGTCCTCGGCGTCCTCGGCGTCCGACAAGACGACCTACGTCGCGACGCCGCGTCCGTTGCCTCCTCGGCCCGAGCAGCCGATCGCCTCGGCTCCCCTGCCTGCTTCAGCCGCTTCGGCCGCGGCCTCTGCCGCGGGTCGCGATCCGATGTGGCTGGTCTACCAGACGATTCCACTGCCATCCGGCCGGCTCGACCGCCCGTACAAGGCGCGTGATCTCGTGCGCGGCGGCAGGCCGCCCTACCGCATCGCCATCGACGGCGCATTGCCGCCGGGCATGTTCGTCGAGGAGGACGGCGCGCTCGCCGGCACGCCGACGAAGACCGGCACGTTCCGTTTCCTGCTCACCGCGACCGACGCCTCGCGGACGAGGAACCTCGAGCAGGCGCTGTACGAGATCCGCGTCGTCGATCCCAAGCCCGCGCCGGTCGCACGGCCGGCCACGGCGCCGGCATCGGTCCCGGCGCGCGCGCCCGCGACGGGACGGGCTCGCCCGCCCAACCCGCTGACGTCGATCACCGAGGACCAGACCAACCGCGTCGTGCCGGCGGATCCGCCGATGCCGATGACCTACGTGCTCACCGAGGCGAAGCTGGCCGAGATCTTCAAGAACGCGGAGGCCTCGGCGGGCGAGTCGCTGATGACGGCGGCCGCCGCGGGCGAAGCCGCGGCTGAAGGCGAGCCGGCAGGCCCGAAGGCGCTCGCGGTGAAGCCGCCGGTGATGGGGCCCACGCTCGACCAGTTGCGCGAGATGCTGATGCCCTTGAAGGACGTGGAACACCCGACACGCGCGGTGTTCCAGGACTCGCTGCGGGCGCGGCAGTGCGAGTATTTCCTGCGCCACGTCAACGAACTCACGCGCGAGCTCGACAAGGACCAGATCCAGCGCTGCCCGCGCAAGGAGGATCTGGCGGAACGCGACCGCGAGCCGCCGCCGCCGCGACCGTCACCGGGGAGCGGGCGCGCGCCGGACCAGGACAACGCGATCGACGGCCGCATCGCCGCCGCGGAGCTGGAGCGCAAGCAGCAGCTGGAGAAGGAGAAACAACAACAGAAGCAAGAGGAGAAGGCGGCGAAGCCCGGCCACGTGCCGGCGCAGCCGCCGGGACGGCTGGCGGTGGACACCTTCCTCGACATGCTGATGCCGGCGACCTTGCGCGAGGAGATCACCGACGCGGCCGGCGTCGAGCATCCGATGACGGGCGTCAAGCCGCTGAACCTCGTCCCGGAGGACTGCGGCTGCAGCCTGCAGGCCATCGAGACCGACGTGTACGCCTTCCTGCCCTTCTGGATGCAGGGCGCGAGCGATGCGGCCATCCCGGTGCGCTTCGACAAGTTCACGCGCATGCAATACATGGGCGCGGTCCTGCGCAACGACGGCAGCTATCAGGCGCCGCCCGGTGTCGAGAGCCCGGGGGGCGGCTTCGCGCGCCGTGTGAACCAGCACGACGTCGGCCTGGACCTGGTGCTGTACCGCCGCGACTTCCACGTGCTGATGCGGCTGGTCAAGCCGGCGCGCGACGACGTGCTGGCCAACAGCGCGGCGGCCATCGGCGCGATGCTGGACATCCGGCACAGCGACCTGCAGGGCCGGTTCGAGGCCCTGCTGCCGCCGGGCTGGCGCGAGGAGGCGCATGTCTACGACGGGCTGACGGTGTTCTTCGAGCCGACGGACGCGGAGGCGGAGGACCCGCGCTTCGAGCGCTTCTTCATCGACTACGTGCAGTCGCTCGTGACCCAGATGCAGAAGCGGGCGCCGCGGGCCTTCCAACTGAACCTGGTGATCCCGCAGCACCTGCTCGGCGAGAAGGGGACGGCATTCCGGTTCAGGAACCTGCTGGCCATCATGAAGACGGCGGAGCGCAACCGGGCGGAGGCCTCCCCCGGCGAATACAAGGAGCGCGGCGCGGCGACGGCCTCCTACAAGTCGACGCCCGACTACGTCGGCAAGAGCCCGATCACGGTGCGCATCCTGACGCCGCTGGGCATGGGGTCGGACGTGAACAAGATGCAGCTTCGCAACCGCACCGACTTCACCGACGAGCTCAGCGGGCCGGACCGCATGGCGCTGCTCGTCAGCGTGATGCCGGTGCTGGTGTACCCGGGCGGCAAGCCCGTCGACTTCGCGGGGGCCGAGAGCATGGACCGCGACCTGGTCTACATCGGCTGGTCCTTCGGCGGCGTGGCGTTCTGGCCGCTGCCGGTGTCCAGCATCGGCGCCGGCAAGACCGTGGTGGAGCTGCTGGACACGCGCTTCTGGTCCTTCCTCGACCAGGACACCCGCTTCTGCAAGATCGTCTGCCCGATGCGCATGCCGCTGCGGCTGGGACTCGAGGCGCTGCTGGTGATCGTCGGCACGACGCTGCTGCTCTACGGCTGGAACTGCCGCGTGCGGCGGATGGGTCGCGTGATCCTGATGGTGCTGTGGGCAGGGGCGCTGGTGACGCTCGCGGTGGCCAGCGCGATCTTCTCCTGCGACCCGTCGCTGAATCAGCTGAGGACGGGGAACACCTTGTTGGTGGTGATCATCCTGGTGCTGATCGTGGGCGGGTTGATCGTCACGTTCAAGCCCAGGGTCGAAGCCCCCTGAGCGCCCGGAAGACACACGCAGGACACGCACCAGTCACGCACAAGCCACGCAGATCGATCACGAGAGGAGCCTCCGATGAAGGACTCGACCAACGACAGCGGCGCGTTCGAGCATGCGCCGGCGGCCTCGCCGGTGCAGCGGCGGGCGCTGGAGGGCGGCGACCTGTCCGCGATGCTGGACGGATCGCCGCGGCAGCTGGCGCAGCGCCGGCGCATCGATGCGGCGTTCGGGCCGGTCGCGCAGCGCGAGACCGGGCTGGAGGAGGACGAGCTGGGCACGGCGCAGGCCAAGGTCGCTCAGCGGGAGACCGGCATGCTCGATGACGAAGAGCTCGGCACGGCGCAGGCCAAGGCCGCGCCGGTGCAGCGCCAGGAGAACCGGACGGGGATGCCCGATGGATTGAAGTCCGGCATCGAGTCGCTGTCCGGCACGGACCTGTCGGACGTGCGGGTGCATCGCAACTCGTCGCAGCCGGCGCAGCTGAATGCGCTCGCGTACGCGCAAGGGAACGACATCCACCTCGGCCCGGGTCAGGAGCAGCACCTCCCGCATGAGGCGTGGCACGTGGTGCAGCAGCGCGAGGGCCGCGTGCAGCCGACGATGCAGATGCAGGGTGTCGACATCAACGACGACACCGGGCTGGAGGCGGAGGCGGATCGGATGGGGGATCAGGCGATGAGCATCGGGCGCGATGCGTGAGGGATGGGGGGATGGAGGGATGGGGTAAGGAATGGGTGATCAGTTCACCCACGGCGCCGACGCGAGCCGTTCCGCCAGGAAGTCGATGAGCAGGCGAACCTTCGGTGCCAGGTGTTTCCTGCTGCCGTAGACGGCGCAGACGGCCAGTTCGAGCGAGCGGTACGCCGGGAAGAGTTCGACCAGGTCCCCGCGCTCCAGGTCCTTCCCGACAAGGAAGGTGGGCTGGAGGATGATCCCCTGGTACGCGAGCGCGATCGCGCGGCAGGTGTCGCCGCTGTTGGCGCGGATGCAGGGGGTCGTGTGAACACGCACGGGCCCCTCCGGACCTTGGAACTCCCAGTCGTCCCGCTGGGACCACAGGCTGTAGGCCACGATGTCGTGGGCGGCCAGGTCGCCGGGATGTTTCGGCGTCCCACGCGCCGCCAGATACCGGGGCGACGCGCAGGCCACCACCCGGGTCGTGGCCAATCTTCTCGAGATCAGGCTCGAGCTCTGCGGCACGCCGATCCGCACGGCCAGATCAAAGCCCTCTTCGATGATGTCGATCACGCGGTCGGACAGCACCACGTCGAAGGTGATCCTGGGGTGCAGCGACTTGAAGTCTCCCCACAGCTCGCCCAGGTGCAGATTGCCGAAACTCACCGGCGCGCTCATCCGCAGCAGACCGATGGCCTCGCCGGTGCGTGATGAGAGTTCGGCTTCGGCGGACTCCACGGCGCCGACGATCTCCTTGCACCGCAGATAGAAGAGCTCGCCTTCTTCGGTGAGCGAGAGCCTGCGGGTGGTGCGATTCAGGAGGCGCACCTTCAGACGCGACTCAAGCTCGGCGACGTGCCGCGACACGGCAGCCTTCGACAGTCCGAGGGGCTCGGCGGCTGCGATGAAGCTGCCCGCGTCGACGACCTGCATGAAAGTCTGCATCTCTTGAAAACGGTCCATTGACTCTCCTGGCGAGACCATCAATCTCTCTTGCGCATATTTATCCCGTTGAACGGGACAAATAAAGTGTAGTCACCGCTGCCCCCCAGCGCTACACAAGGACCTGAGATGAACCGTTCCCTGCACCTCGCGGCCATCGCCGCACTCTCGTTGGCCGCATTTGCGGCGACGGCCGAGACGCCCGACCCGAAGTGGCCGGCCACGAAGGCCGGCGCGCCGACGCCCAGGATGGCGGGCCTTCCGGCGGACCTGGCCCGCAACCTCGCGAACTTCGACGATCTGGACTTCCGGGTCTACACCGGGCAGGCCTGGAAGGACCTGCACAAGTCCCACACCAAGGACGTCATCGTGCACTGGCCGGATGGGCACATCACCCAGGGCATCGACAAGCACATCGAAGACCTGAAGTACCTGTGGACCTTCGCGCCGGACAACCGGATCACGGAACACCCGGTCCGCTTCGGCTCGCAGGACGGCAGCTACACGGCCGTGACCGGATGGCTGGAAGGCACCTTCACGAAGCCCATGGTGCTGCCCGATGGCAAGGTCATCCCCCCGACGGGGAAGTCGTACCGCATCCCGATGGCCACCATCGGTCGCTGGAACAAGGAAGGCATCATGTTCGAAGAGTTCCTGTTCTGGGACAACGGCGAGTTCATGAAGCAGATCGGCCTGGGCAACTGAGTCGCCGGGCGCGGCCCTGGTCGCCGCGGTCCGCAACGATCCGCTGCTCATCCCTGCCGCCGTGGCTCAGCTCGCCGCCATCTCGGCGGCGATCAGACCCATGTCGGCAGGGGCGATCTCGATCAAGCCGAAGCGGAACGCATAGCCCCAGTTCGTCTTCCCCGCCGTGAAGGCGAGTCGGTCCAGCAGCGGCTGGATCGGCGCCTCGCGGATAGAGGGATGCCAATCGACATCGCGCCGGAACGGTCGGAAACCGCCGCCCATGTCGACCTCGTAGGCGTCGCCGTCGCGCACGGTGCCGAGTGCCGTGAAGCACTGGAGACGGTCCTTGCCGCCCATCTGCACGGCGGGCGAGTAGTAGGCCACGCGGTCGCCCGGCCGGACCCGGCGCAACGGCGCGACCTTGCCGTGGCAGACCTGCATGA
This sequence comes from Mitsuaria sp. MSU3D, assembly GCF_056867975.1. Taxonomy (NCBI): domain Bacteria; kingdom Pseudomonadati; phylum Pseudomonadota; class Betaproteobacteria; order Burkholderiales; family Sphaerotilaceae; genus Roseateles; species Mitsuaria sp. MSU3D. Next base: position 2,261,633 of record NZ_CP200314.1, read on the forward strand.
AGCCTTCGGCACGGCCACGGCGGACGTGCTCCGCCGACGCCACGGCGATCCACGAGCGCGGTTGCCGGCCGTCCGCGTCGTCGAACAGGCCGCTCATCCCCGCTCTCCCGGCGAGAACACGCGCAGGCGGTGGCCATCGGGATCGGTCGCCGTGAAGGTGTAGCCGAAGTCCATCGCCGTCGGCGTCTGCAGGATGGCCAGGCCGAAGTTCTTCCAGGCTTCGAATCGCGCATCGACGGCGGCGGCGTCCTGCACCGCGAAGGCCAGTTCGCTGCCGCCCGCCGGGGTGGCCGCGGGCTCAACGCCTGCCGACGCCCACAGGCCCAGCATCACGCCCGAATCGAGCGCGAACATCGCGAAGGTGGGCGAACTCTCGACGGGCGGTTTGCCGAGCAGGCGCGCGTAGAACGCGCCGCTCTCGGCCGGGCTGGCGACGTACAGAAGGATGAAGTTGGGATGACTCATGACGGGTTCCTGGCTGTGTTGATGCAGCGGATGCTAGGAACCCGGTCTGTCAATTTCCGTCAGCAGCAGCGATGCCCTCGCGTTCCCGCCAGGCCTTCAGCAAGGCAGCCTTGCGCTGGGGATAACGCTCCTCGATCAGCTCGGGAGCGGTCACGCGATCGGTCCGGAAGCTGCGGATCTCCTTGCGCAACTCGCACCAGGCCACGAGCACCTGGACCCGGTCGAAATAGCCCAGCGCGAACGGCCAGACGGTGCGCTCGCTGTCCTTGCCCTTGAGGTCGCGATAGGCGATGCGCAGCTTGTGTTCGTGGCGTATGGCGCGGCGCATCAGCGAGAGGACATCGCGGTCGATGTCCGGCGGATCCGAGGGCCCGGGGAGCAGCGAGGTGCTGTCCAGTTCATGGCGCATGGCCGGCGGCAGTACGGCCGCGATCTTGGCCAGCGCGTCGCGCGCCGCGATGCTCAATCGCGCGTCGCTGCGACCCGCGACCCAGCGCGAGCCGAGCACGAGCGCCTCGACCTCGTCGACGGTGAACATCAACGGCGGCAGCACGAAACCTTCGCGCAGCACATACCCCAGGCCCGGAGCGCCGTCGATGCGCGCGCCTTGAGATTGCAGGGTCGCGATGTCGCGGTAGAGCGTGCGCAGGCTGATGTCCAGCGCGGTCGCGAGTGCCTCGCCGGTGACGGGATGGCGATGGCGGCGCAAGGTCTGGATCAGGTCGAGCAGGCGGGCGGAACGGGACAAGAGGAGGCCTCCAATGAGTAGGCGCGAGGATAGGTCGTTTCGCACACGGCTCGGTGCAGCTCCGTCATCCCCATCGCCCGCGGAAGTGGCACCAGGATGGTTCGTCCCGCCCGCATCTGGCAACGCCTGCCCCCAGGCAAGCCCTGCCCCCATCGGAGTGAGAGGGTTTCCCCGATCCAGTATTCGCGGTGCCCTCGCCTAGCATCGGCGCGGCCGGAATCGAACAGCGCGATAGCGCGGCGTCCGGCGAAAAGACAACCAACAGTTTGAGTTCCAGCAGGGAGGAACCTCAGGACATGCCGACCGGCCGCCGCATGCGCGACCGGGAGCGTCAGCGTGTGTCTTGAGGGCGGCCTACCCGACGGTGCTCCGGAGGGTCTGCCATGAAGAACGACACGCACGATTTCGCTCCGGCCCTCCTTGGCCGCCTGGTCGCCAACGGTTCGCGATGGACCTCACGCCTGGGTCTGATCGCGCTGGCCGCGATCGCGTTCGGCGCTCAGGCCCAGTCGGGTGCGACCCTCGAAGAGGCGATGGCCAACCTCAAGGCGACGCGTTCCACGCCGGCCAAGGGCGCCACGACGACAGCTCGCACGGGCACACCACGCCTGATGGTCGAGCCCGGAGGCGGCGACGAGCCCGCGAAGATCGACCCTGCCAACTATTTCGAGAACGGCAAGCTGATCCGTGCGCCCAAGGCCATCGCGGCCGTGGGCAACGATCTCTTTGGTGATCGGGTCAACCTCTACCGCGGCACGCTCGAATTCGTTCAGACGGACGTGAGCCTGGAAGGAAACAACGCCCTGCCGGTGGCGGTCACACGCAAGCTGACGACCGGCAGTCGAGGCAATCTCGGCCAGGGACTGTTCAGCGAGTGGGAACTCGAGATCCCGCACATGCAAGGGATCTTCAACGCCGCCGCGGGATGGGTTCGACAGACCTCGTCCGGAACGCCAACCAATCAGCGTTGCTCCAACTTCGGCGCGCCACCCGACGGCAATCCGATCGCTACCGGGCAGAAGTGGCGTGCCAAGGAATTCTGGCAGGGCAACTTCCTGAGCGTTCCCGGCGGAGGCCAGCAGGAGGTGCTGCTGCGTGATCCTTCCTTCCCCAACAACAACGTTCCCGACGATGGCGTGGCGACACCGCTGGTCACGACGGGGCTCTGGGCAATCCGTTGTCTTGGCTCGCTGGCAAGCACGACAGCTTCGACACCGACGCAGGAGCAAGGTGAAGGCTTCCTGGCGATCTCGCCGGACGGCACCCGCTATCGCTTCGACTGGCTGGTCACGCGTGCGCAGACGGGTCTGACCAAGGTCGTCAGCGCCGCGGGGTCGCACCTGTCGATCTCGCGACAGGAGGTGCACATCTACCCGACACTGATCACCGATCGCTTCGGCAATACGGTCAGTTATACCTACGACGCCGCCGACAAGTGGAAGGTGCTCAGCATCCAGAGCAGCGACGGGCGATCGCTGTCGTTCACCTACGAGCCGGGAAGCCGCCGCATCAAGACGGTGACCGACGGCACACGCACCTGGACGTACAACTACGCGGACTACCTCTTTCCCAACCGGATGGTCGACTGGCGGAGCCTGGCAAGCGTCGTGAACCCGGACGGCTCCGCCTGGGACTTTGCGGGCATGCACCTTCCCTTCGGCTTCCAGCAGATGTCCAACGGCATCGTGGACATCGAGATCGAGTCGCCCGAGATCCAGGAGAACGTCCCCACCCAATGCGACGCGGGCGCGATCAATGGCATGCCCAATCCGCAGCCCTACGGCCAGATGGTCCATCCATCAGGCGCGGTGGGCCGCTTCTGGCTCACGCCGACGGAGCACGGCCGCAACGGCGTGCCGGAGGGCTGCATCAGCGAGGGCTATGCGAATTCGGTCGGCAAGGCCATCAAGTCGCGCTTCAGCAGCGTCTATGCGCTGACGAAGAAGGAGATCTGGGGGCCCGGCCTTCCGGCGATGACCTGGCAGTACAGCTACGACACCTGGTACCCAGGTTGGCAATCCTGCGGCGTCTGCACGGGACAGGTCGCCACGGTCCTGGTCACAGACCCGGAAGGCGATGTCACCCGGCACACCTTCGGCAACACGTTCCAGGTCAACGAGGGGCAACCCCTGAAAGTCGAGACCGGTTGGAACGGCAGCTCCGCAGCGCGGACCATAGACACTCGCTACTACAACGGCTTCGGCCCGGTCGGCATCAGCGAGCAGGACGTCGGCGACGGCGGCATCACCACGCGACATGTGCCGGTGGACCGTCGCATCACAACGCAGCAGAACTCGACCTTCACCTACCTCGTGAACAGCTTCGATGGCGCCGCGCGCCCGACAAGCGTCACCCGCTCCAGCAGCCTGGGCTACAGCCGGACCGAAGTCACCACCTACAGCGATCACCTGAGCAAGTGGGTGCTGAGCCAGGTCGCCACGGTCACCACGAACGGCCTAATCTCGGTCAGCAACGTCTACGACCCGAATACGGCGACCTTGACCAGCGCGACGAAGTTCGGCGTGCTGGAGAACAGCTACACCTATCGCGCCGACGGCACGCTCGAAACGCGCAAGGACGGGCGCAACAACACGACGACCTTCGGCATCTTCAAGCGCGGCATTCCTCAATCCGTCAGTCTGCCGACCGGCGCGAGTCGCAGCGCGGTGATCAACGATATCGGTCGCGTCACCAGCCTCACGGACGAGATGAACATCACGACGTCGTACGGCTATGACGCGGCGGGTCGTCTCACCAGCATCACGCCGCCGTCGGGATGGACACCGACCACGGTGTCCTATGTCCAATCGTTGCAGGCCGACGTCGGCCTGGATGCCGGGCATTGGCGCGTGACGGAGAGCACCGGCACGTCGCGCATCGTCACCTACCTCGACGGACTGTGGCGTCCGGCGATGACACGGACCTTCGACGCCAACGACGAGGCGAACACGCGCAAGGTTGTGATCAAGCGCTATGACTCGGACAGCAAGGTCACGTTCGAGAGCTATCCGCGGCGCGACATCGCGAGCGTGACCGCCGATCCCGACGGCACCAAGACCTTCTATGACGCGCTGTCGCGGCCAATCCGCACGGAGGCCAAGAGCGAACTCGGCGTGCTGACGTCCTCCGTCGATTACCTCACCGGCTTCCAGACCCGTAATACCAACGCCCGAGGAAAGCAGAGCACGCAGGGATTCTGGGTGCTGGACAACCCGGACAGGACACAACTGGCCGGCATCGCGGTACCCGCTGGACCCGGAATCCCTGATGGCATGCAGGTGACCATCAGCCGCGACGTTTTCGGAAAGCCCCTCACCATCTCGCGGTTCGGCAACGGCGTCACGGTCACACGCAACTACGTCTACGACGCCGGTCAGCGTCTGTGCAAGACGATCGAGCCGGAAGTCGGCGCGACGGTGCAGGACTACGACGGTGCCGGGAACCTGGCCTGGCGCGCGCCGGGACGGGACCTGCCGAATGCAGCGTGCGACCGTGACGTCATCCCTGGCGCCACGAAGATCTCGCATTCCTACGACCAGCTCAACCGCCTGATGGACACGACCTACGGCGACGGCAGCACCAACATCGCGCGGACCTACTGGCCCGACGGAAAGCTCAAGACCATCAACACCAGCGACGGCACGGCGTGGTCCTACGACTACAACACGCTGCGCCTGCCCACGACAGAAACGCTGAGCTACGGCGGCAAGGCGGCGACCGCGACGTGGAACTACAACGCCGACGGGCATCTGTCCGGCGTCACGTATCCGGCGGGCGGTCCTTCCGTGTCGTACAGCCCCAATGCACTGGGCGAGGCCACGCAGGTCGGCAGCTATGCGAGCGGCGTGAGCTATCACCCCAACGGGGCGGTAGCCAGCTACACACTCGCCAACGGCATCGTGCACACGCAGACGCAGAACCTGCGTGGTCTGCCGGAGCGCATCCAGGACGTCGGCGTGACCAACGACCTGTACGCCTATGACCAGAACGGCAACGTCTCGGCGATCTCCGACCAGCAGGAGAACGTCACCACACGCGCGATGACGTATGACGATCTCGATCGTCTGTGGACCGCGACAGCGCCCAACGTGTGGGGCACGGCGACCTATACGTACGACGCGGTGGACAACATCCGGACCGCGGTCGTGGGCAGCCGCTCGAGCACGATGAGCTACGACGCGCGCAACCGGCTCGAAAGCGTGATGACCAACGGCACGCTGTCGAGCTACACATACGACGCTCAAGGCAACATCCGCACCAAGGGCGGACAGACCTACTCATTCGACATCGGCAACCGCATGTGGGCTGCCAGCCTGGGCGGGACCTATGTCTACGACGGCCATGGACGGCGTGTCTTCATCACCGCGCCGGACGGAACGAAGCGCCTGCAGATGTACACGCAGGCCGGTCAGATGCTGTGGGGCGACCGGACACAGACCGTGCCCGACGTCCCGGCAACGGTCACCGGCTATACCTGCAGCGCCGGGACGGTGTCGGGCTCCTTGTGCATCAGCACCAGCGTCTACAACGCATCTGTGACGGGCTACCAGTGCAACCCGGGCGACTCGCTGAGCGGCACGACGTGCACGCACACGACGAGCTCGACCTATGGTGCGTCGGTCGGCTCGTACGTCTGCAACCCGGGCGACAGCCTGAGCGGTGCGACTTGCAGCCATTCGACCAGTAGCACCTATAGCGCCACGCCCGTCTATGCCTGCAACTCCGGCGATTCTTTGAGCGGCACGACCTGCTCGCACACGTCGTCGTCTGCGGCGACGCCGGTCTATACGTGCCCCTCGGGCTGGTCGCTCAGCGGAACGACCTGCACGACGTCGACCTCCACGGGGGCGACGGAGAACCCCAACTGCAATGGCATGGGATCACCGGCCATCTTTACCGGCTTCTACGCCTGTCGAGGCGACGCCGCGGCCGATCAGTTTGGCGACGAGGATCCTGCCGACATATGCATGCAGAACTACGGCGGGTTCGGACTTCAATACGAGACCTACCAACGCAAGACCAACAAGCTGGTTTCCTGCGTGTTCCGGGCGCTCGTCACCTACTCCTGTCCCGCAGGCACAACGCTCAACGGCACGCAGTGCACGGGCTCGACCAGCCAGGCCGCCACGATCGGCAGCTATACCTGCCCGTCGGGATCGCTGTCAGGCTCAAGCTGCCTCACGACGAGCACGTACGGCGCGTCGGTGTCGAGCTACTTCTGCAATCCGGGCGACGGCTTGAGCGGCAGCACATGCTCCCAAACGACGATCAGCACGTATGGCGCGACACCGATCTACGTGTGCAATCCAGGCGACTCGCTGAGCGGGCAGACCTGCACGAGCGTGATCGGATCAAACTATGCGGCGTCACCGTCGGGCTATGCCTGCAACAGCGGCGACGCGCTCAGCGGTGCGACCTGCACGCACACCACGCAGTCGGCGGCCACGCCGGTCTATGGCTGCAGCGGTGGCACTTTGTCTGGTACCACCTGCGTCGGCGGAACGACCACGTCGACCACGGCCTACATCTACCTCGGCAAAAAACAGATCGCCGAGACGACGAACGGCATCACTCAGTTCGCGCATACAGATGCCCTGGGCAGCCCGGTGGCGCATACGACGAACCAGCCGCAGTGGTCGGTGCTCAACCGAACGCGCTACGAGCCCTACGGCTTCACCGCTCAAGGCACCAAGCCCAGCTCCGCCACCAGTGTCATCGGCTTCACCGGTCACGTGAACGACGCGGATACGGACCTCGTATACATGCAGCAGCGATACTATGACCCGGTTGCCAGCAGGTTCCTGAGTGTCGACCCCGTCGTCACCGATGCCGATACCGGTAAGGGCTTCGGGCTTTACACGTATGCCGAGAACAACCCGTATCTCTATACGGACCCCGATGGCCGTCTTGCTTTCCTGGTTCCGATGGCCGCGGGTGCGATCATTGGTGGCGGCATCAATCTGGGTGCTCAGTTGATCCGGTCTGGAGGCGACTTCTCTCGCGTGAGCTGGGGACAAGTTGGTGTGGCCGCTGTTGGTGGCGCGCTGGCTGGCGGCGCAGGTGTCATCGCCTCGACGGCTGCGACCACTGGTGGAATGATCGGAGCGAATGCTGTTGCAGGTGCGGCAATTAGCGCTGGAGGTGCGCATGCAGCAGCGGCCGTGGACGGCAAGTCAGCTTCAACTGGGGATGTCGCAAGGGCTGCGGCGCTTGGCGGTGCTGCCTCAGTTGCCGCTGCAGCCGTGACTGCGGTGCCGGCTGGAGTGGCCGCTGCCAATCAGGTTCCCGGAACTGCAGCACAGGTTGGCGCCAAAAACATCGTTGAGAGCATTCGACAAACTACATCCAGCGCGGGCAAACAAGTCAATTACGCTCCGCCAGCGGGGCAAGCCGTCGCCAATCGAACCGGGGATGTTGTGTCGAACTCCACCAATATTGAACAGGAACCAAAAGCAAAGCGATGAGAGGCCACACGCAACTCTCCCATCCAAGGGCAGAAAGGAAATGGTTTCAATGATGAGAGTTCCGAACTGGGTCAGGCGATTTGCGTTTTATACGCTGCAGTTCAACCTACTCTTTGCTGTCTTGTATCTCATCGCCAGCGTCTTTGGTGAGGTCGACATTTCGTTTGCCAAATGGATGGGCCTCTGCGAAATCGTCTTCTTGGTTGTCATTCTCCCGTACCTGATGTACATGGATTCAAAGAGGCTGAAGTCATGAGCAGGTTCTCGTCGGCGTGACCACGCCGTGGTCAGCCAAGCCATCACCATCCCATCGCACCCGTCGCCGCCACGACTGACAGCCCGACCTTCACGATCACGCCCGCACCGACAACCCACTTCGTCCGCCTGCTCTTCAGCAAGACCCGCACCGCGCGTTCGTGCATGGATCGGATACATCCGTCCGACGCATTCCTGGCACAGGCGCAGCCGGTTGTTGACCTGCGCGTGACCGTCGGCGCCTGACGCCGCGTCGAGCAGCACGAACGACTTCTTCGTCGAGCGGATCTGCTCGTTGACCTGCGCATCCATCGCGTCCCCGTACGCGTTGAACGCCTTCATCCAGCCGTCGCCATCGGTGATCTGCGACGCGACGTAGTAGACCTGCACTAGGTCCAGCCCGCCGCTGGGGTCACAGCTGAGCACCCGCCACCTGTCGCCCCAGCCCCTCGCTCCCCATCCTCCCTCACCGTGGTATCGCTACCACGCGTGAGCTGACATGACTCGTTTTTGTCATTTCCATTAATGCGAATCACTCTCACCTGCGTTAGAGTCCCGGCCGAAAGTCACCTCCCACCTCTTCCGGACTACTCGATGAAGCAGCAATTCCTGATGACCGCGTGCGCCCTGGCGGCGTCCCTCGCGATCGGCGATCTGGCTTACGCCCAGGACGCCACGCTCGACAAGATCGTCGTGACCGGCAAGCGCGCGAACCGCGTCTCCAAGGGTGCGACCGGCCTGCCCATGGACGTGAAGGACACGCCGCAGACGATCAGCTCGATCGACCAGGAAGACATGGCCAACTTCGGCCTGACCGGCAGCAACGAGGCCCTGGCCCTGGCCACCGGCATCAACGTCGAACAGTACGAGACCAACCGCGCGACCTTCAACGCCCGCGGCTTCGAGATCCAGCTGACCCAGGTCGACGGCCTGGGCATGACCAACTCCTGGGGCACGGTCGTCGGCAGGGAGGACACCTTCCTGTTCGAGCGCATCGAACTGATCCGCGGCGCCAACGGCCTGCTGACCGGCGTGGGCAACTCGTCGGGCACGATCAACTACATCCGCAAGCGCCCGAAGAACGAGGACAGCGGCGAGTTCAACGTCTCCTTCGGCTCCTACGGCAAGAAGCGCGCGGCCCTCGACTACAACAAGGTGCTGACCGAGGACGGCTCGTGGGCCGGACGCTTCGTCGTCGCGACCGAGGACAAGGACTCCTACCTGCGCGACCTCAAGGACAAGCGCACCTCGGTCTACGGCGTCGTGGACGGCCAGATCGGCACGAACGGCGTGCTGACCGTGGGCATCACCGCGGTGGACGCGAAGCAGGACTCGCCGATGTGGGGCTCGCTGACGCTGCTGCGCTCGGACGGCACGCAGGCCGACTTCCCGGTGGGCTCGTCGACCTCGCAGAAGTGGACCTACTGGAACACCAAGTCCTACAACGCCTTCGCCGAATACACCCACCAGTTGAGCAAGAACTGGGAAGCCAAGGTCACCTACAACTACCGCCATGGCAACGAGGCGACGCGCCTGCTGTACGCCTATTCCAACAGCGGCGTGCTGAACCCGGACAACACCGGTCTGGTCGGATGGCCGTACCGCAGCCTGAGCAGCTCGGACAACAACGTGCTGGACGCCAACGTCAACGGCAAGTTCAACCTGTTCGGCCGTGAGCACACGGTGCTGGTGGGCCTGAGCCGGTCGCACCAGGAGACCAAGACCGACACCTACGCCGTGCTGGACCACATGCTGGATCCGCTGCCGGCCTTCCCGTACGACGGCGACGCCTACACGCAGCCGCAATGGGGTCCGCGCGCCGCCGGCGAAGGCGGCGAGCAGACGCTGACGCGCCTGTACGCGGCGTCGCGCATCGCGGTGACCGATTCGCTCAAGGCCATCGTCGGGGTCAACGCGGTCAAGCTGGAACGTGCAGGCTCGACGGTCTACGGCAATCCGGCCACGGGCACGGACTATCCGGACACGAAGAAGACCAGCCCCTACTTCGGCGTGACCTACGACATCACGTCCGACGTGCTGGCCTACGCGTCGTACTCCAACATCTTCCAGAACCAGGACCAGTACGACATCAACGGCACCTACCTCGCGCCGATGAAGGGCGTGAACGGCGAAGTGGGCGTGAAGGCCGAGTGGCTGAACAAGGCGCTGCTGACCACCGCCGCCGTCTTCACGTCGAAGCAGGAAGGCCTGGCGACCTACGGCGGAATGACCTCGGGCGGCCAGTACTGGTACGTGCCGAAGGACGTCAAGTCCAAGGGCTGGGAAGTCGAGGCCACCGGCCGCATCGGCAAGGACACGAAGCTGACCGCGGGCTACACCCGCCTGATGCTGACCGGCCCGGACGGCAACGACATCTACGAATGGGTGCCGCGCCACACCTTGAACTTCCGCGTCGACACCCGCGTGCCGATGCTGCCGGCGCTGCGCGTCGGCCTGGGCGGCCGCTGGCAGTCGGAAGTCAGCAAGATCGGCAGCGCCAAGCAAGGCGCCTACGTCGTGGCCAACGCCTTCGCGTCGTACGAGCTGTCCAAGGCCGCCACGCTGCGCGCCAACGTCAACAACCTGTTCGACAAGAAGTACATCGGCGGGCTGGCCTACGGCGCGATCTACGGCGCGCCGCGCAACTACGGCGTGTCGCTGGACTACAAGCTCTGACCAGCGCCGATCGAGGCGCGGTCAACGTGCGGTCAACGTGCGGTCAACGCGCGTTCGAGAGCGCCCTGACGCTCCTGCACTTCAAGACCCGGGCTGAGTCCCGGGTCTTTTTTTCGCCTGCCTCAGGGCCGCGGCAGGCCGCAGGCGCTCAGGAAGCGTTCGAGCGCCTCGAGGTTCGACGACGACACGATCGCGGCGATGTAGCCGTCAGGACGCACCAGCGCGCAGTCGCCGGGCTGCAACGCATAGGCGTCGCGGAAGTCGCCGTGCTCGTCCACGTAGTCGCCGCCTTCGCCCGCCTCGCCGATCGCGTGGATACGAAGACCAGCTCGCGCGGGCAGGCCCCTGCACGAGTTCAATGAAGTCCGCGACCTGCGGTACGGCAGCAGCGTCCAGTGCGGTCCCTGGAACAGCTCGAACAGCCGCGTCCCCTGCCCCGCCGCGCCACGCAGGCGCGCATCGGGCGCGCGTTCGCCGGCCAGCGGGCCGCGCTCGCGGGCCGGCACTTCCAGCGCGAGCGAGGACTCCGGATATCCGATGTCGAGTTGATGCACCTCGCGACCGCGGCGGTTGTCGCCGCGCTTGGCCGCGTCGAGCAGCCGGGTCGAGAGCTTGAGCATGCCCTCGGCCACGGGCCTGCGCTCCTCCTCATACGTTTCCAGCAGCGCCTGCGCCGCGCCGCGCAGCACGGCGCCCAGTTTCCAGCCGAGGTTGTAGGCATCCTGCACGCTGGTGTTGAGGCCCTGACCGCCCGTCGGCGGATGGATGTGCGCCGCGTCGCCGACGAGGAACGCCCGCCCCACGCGATAGCGATCGGCCAGGCGCGCGTTCATGTTGTACGCGGAGGCCCAGGACACGGCCTCGATGCGGATGTCGTCGCGGCCCGAACGATCCTTCACCATCGCGTTGAGCCCGTCGACGCCGAGGTCGACCTCGCCCTCCAGCGGGACCGGCGCCTGCAGCTGGAACAAGGCCGTCCCCGCCAGCGGACAGAGCGCGAGCTGCCGCGCCATCGATCCGTCGTTGAACTGATGCCACGCGTCGCGCGGCAGTCCGCTCAGGGTCACGTCCGCCACCACCGCGCGCACACCGAGCGTCTTGCCGGGGAAATCGATGCCCAACTGCTTGCGCACGTCACTGCGGCCGCCATCGGCGCCGACGAGGTAGCGCGCACGAATCCGCTCATGGCGGAGATCCGCCCCGCCCACGGTCCCGTCGGCCTCGTCGGCCTCGTGGGTCCCGACCGCCACGCGTGCGGTGACACCCTCTTCATCCTGCTCGAAGTCCACCAGCGCGCAGCCGTAGCGCGGCGCGTGGCCGAGTTCCGCCAGCCGCTCGCGCATCACCGCTTCGGTCAGGAACTGCGGCACCATGAGCGGCATCTGATGCGGCTCGGACGAGGTCGACGGCGAGGTCTCGAAGCTCGTTTCGGTGAAACTGCCGTCCGCCGCATGGTGGCGCTGCGGCGGATACGGCGCGCCGGTCGCCACCAGCCGGTCGAGCACGCCGAGGTCTTCCAGGACCTCCTGCGTGCGTGGCTGGATGCCTTTGCCGCGCGAGCCGTGGAATGGCCGGGCGGCTTGCTCGATCAGTTGAAAATCGACACCCCGACGGGCGAGGTCGAGGGCGAGCGTCAAGCCCGCCGCGCCGGCGCCGACGATGAGGACCTGGGTGGTAGCAGGCAAGGCGCCCGGGAGGAAGGATTCGTTCATGTCGCTCCAATTGAGTGTAGTTTGCACATAACTGAAGGGATGGTATGCCGGCTCGAAAAAATGTGCAAGATGCACATATGTCGACCCAACTGAAGGCCTTGCACGGCGCGCTGATCCGCATCGCGAGCGTGATGAACCGCCCGCGCAATGACGAGCGCCTGATCGAGGAAGCGGGCGTGCTGCTGGACCGGGCGCTGTTCCCCTTGCTCGTGGGCATCGAGCGTTTCGGACCGATCGGCGTGGTGGACCTGTCTGATCGCGTGGGACGCGACTACACGACGGTGAGCCGCCAAGTGGCGAAGCTGGAGTCCTTGAACCTGGTCAGCCGCCAGAAGAGCGCTCAGGACAGCCGCGTCCGCGAGGCCGTCGTCACCGCCGAGGGTCAGGCGATGACCGATCGCATCGACGATGCGCGCCAGCGCATGGGCCGTCAGATCTTCGGCGAGTGGAGCAAGGAAGAGCTCGACGACCTGGTGCGCCTGATGACGAAGTTCGTCGACGCGCTGGAAGGCGCGACCGACGCGCCCTGATCCCGCCACCGCCCGCCGACGACAACGCCCGCAGGACTCGCGTCGTGCGGGCGTTGCCATTCAGGCCGTCGCGGCGCCTTCGCTCACGGCGGACCGCCTCCCGGCGTCCTCACCCGTGAACGACGTGTGGACTTCCGCTCAGGGAAAGTTCGTCACCGTCGGCGTGAACGAGGCATTGCAGCCGGTCTGCGCGCCGGTGTTGTTGATCACGTGCACGATGCCGCCGTTGTTGCCCAGGCAGACCGAGATCATGTTGTGGAAGCGCACGTTGCCGTTGACCGGCGCCTCGATCGCGCGATCCAGCAGGATGCCGCCGTTGGTGAACACGCTGTAGACGCCCAGTCCCCAGGCCTCGTGGCTGGTGACGCTGTCCGCCACCTTGTACGAGGCCCAGCCGCGGCCAGTCGGGCTGTTCCAGCCGGCCTGGCTCTGCGGGTCGTACGGGATCTCCGATTGATAGAAGTACACGCGGCCGCCGTTGCCGTTCCAGACCACCTGGTGCTTCTGGAAGTGCTCGACGAACAGCCCGTACATGGTCACGTCGTTGCCGTTGACCCAGAGGCCGTTCTCCGACGGGTTCTGCGTCCAGCCCACGCCGGCGCCGTGGTCGGCGCGCCAGACCCAGGTGTGGTCGACGATGGTGTTGTTCGCGTTCACGCTCAGCGCAATGCGGACCCTGCCCGCCGCCGCGCCGCCGACGCGGAAGAACAGGTCGTGCAGCACCGTTGGATTGGCCGCGTGGTTGGTGGCCGCGCCGTTCGGGCCGACCTCGAGCAGCACGCCCGATTCCACCGCGCCCGCGTCGAAGAACAGGCCCGAGATCGTCAACCCGTCCACGTCCGCCGTCTGCATCAGCGGCTGGCCGTTGTCCGAGCGCAGCGTCGGGAAGCCGATGCCCAGCACCACCGTGTCCGGATTGTTCACGCGCAGCGGCTGCGTCAGCACGTAGGTGCCAGGTGTGAACAGCAGGTGCTTGCCGGCCGCCAGCTGCGTGTTGATCGCGGCCGCCGTGTCGCCCGGCTTGGCGATGTGGAACTGCCCGATCGGGATCGTGCGTCCCGGCGTCGCGCCGCCGTTATTCCAGGAGATGCCGCTGCTGTTCTGGCGCAGCGCGGGCACGCGCACCGCGTAGCTGCCGTCGGTGTCGATGAACAGGAAGGGCTTCTCGCGGATCACCGGCGTCTGCGCGATCTTGGTATAGCGCTGGCCCGCGGTCGGGAAGCTGCCCGCCGGCGCGTTGGGCACGCCGACGAAGACCATGTTCCAGTTGGAGCCCGTCCAACTGCCCCACTGGCTGTTGCGCGAGATCCATTGCTGTTGGCTGGCGGAGTTCACCTGCCCGTCCACCAGCACGTCGGAGAACCAGCCGCCGCTGGACCAGCCGCTGTTCTGGTTGAGCTTGATGTTGCCGCGCACGTGCATGCGCCGGAACGGGATCGCCTGCGACACCGCCCACTGCATCGTGTTGTTGCCGATGCCCAGGCTGGGCGTGACCGAGAAGTTCTCGGCGCCGCGCCAGAAGTTCTGCGTCGCGTTGTCGCCGCCCAGGAAGGCATTGGAGCGCAGGTCGCCGTTGACGTGGACCAGGTCCGGATGGCTGCCCAGGCCCAGCACCTGCGTGTAGAAGCCCACCGGGATGCGCAGGTTGTTGTAGGTGCCCGGCGTCAGCAGGATGGCGTCGCGGCGCGGGCCGAAATGATTCGGCTGCTGCGCGTTGTAGATGCCGTCGATCACGCCCTGCAGGTTGGGCGTGGTCGGGCTGACGATGTGCACGCTGGACCCGAAGTCCGGCGGCGTTCCGGTGGTGGGCGGCGTCGGAGGCGTCGTCGGCTGGTCCGCGATGACGAACTGCTCCCAGGCCTGCACCGCGTTGCGGTTGGCCACCAGCACACCGCCGAGGTTCAGATCGGCGCTGACGTACAGCCCGCTGGCCACCGAGCGCAGCGCCACCGTGCCGTTGGCCTGCGGCACGACGACGAACTGCTCCCACGCATCGGCGGTGCGCCGGTTGGCGATCAAGCGGCCGGTGTTGGGCGCGGCCAGGCCGATGTCGGCGGAGACGAAGTTGCCGCTGATGCGCGCCCGGAACGACACCGTGCCGTTGCCGTTGTTGACGACGTCGAACTGCTCCCAGCTGTTGGCCGCGCCGGCGGTCGCCGTGAGGTACGAGGAGCCGGTCGCCGTCGCGCTGACGAAGTTGTTGTTGGCCGCCGCGCGCAGCGTGGCCGCGTCGGCGTCCTCCGCCGACAGCGTCAACGCGGCGATCCAGCCCGCCGCCAGCAGCGCGTGCAGGGGCCACGCCCGTCCTTGATTCCATGCCATGACGAATCTCCTTTCTGAAAGTGGCGCGAGTCTAGGAAGAAGAAATACCAATCCAATACTTCGACCGTGTCCGGCTGTTTCCGATCAGCGGTCGAAAATACCCCTTCTTCCCCGCAATGAAGGGACCGGTCCGCACAAATGTTTTCAAACCTGTCAATTCTTCGCCCGAAAGAGGTAGGAGGATTCGCCACACGGTTTCCAGCTTGCTTCGCCGTTCGTCGGATCGCCTTCACTCCCTTACACATCAAGGACTTTCGCCGCTCGTCGGCGTGAATGCACCGCTCGGGTGCCGTCGTCCCATATTCCAGCCACAGGAAAATAGGGAGTGCCGACGGCGACGTGATGTTTTGCAGTATTCGACACACTCCGACACCGCATCCGCATACTGCTTGTCACAGCGTGACTTTCCTGCTGTTCCTACATTCCGCCACTGGTTTCATGGTGGTTTTATCGCGAACAACAAGCCCGCACGCCCACCGGTGCGAGACAGCAGGAGTGATTGCACATGCGTACTGGACAAATCAAGGCGGTGGCGTTGGCCGCCGCGCTGCTGGCCGCGGGATCGCAGGCCCAGGCGGCCACGATCGTCGCGCCCAACTTCTTCACCTGGGGCTTCGGCAGCGGCGCGTACGGCATCAAGACGCTGAGCGAGGCGAAGTCCAAGGCCGGCATCGACGCCGTGACGCTGGCCTTCGGCGTGTCCGGCGGCGGCTGCACGGTCGGCGGCGGTCTGGAAACGACGATCAGCAACCCCAGCTTCCAAGCCGACATCAAGGCCTACATCAAGTCCGGCGGCCGGGTCATCCTGTCACTGGGCGGCGCCAACGGCACCTACCTGGAATCGGCCTGCTCGGTGAACGACCTGGTCGCGCAGCTGCGCCGCCTGATCGACGCGAACGGCACGCGCTCGATCGACTGGGACATCGAAGGCGGCCAGCTCGGCGACACGCGCCTGAACAACGTGCGCAACGCCGCGATCCAGCAGCTGCAGTCCATCTATCCGGACCTGTACACCTCGTTCACGCTGCCGGTCGTTCCCTACGTCAACGCCAACGACACCGGCGGCCTGCAGCGCGAGGCGGTCGAGCTGCTGCGCAGCGCCGTCAACGCCGGCGTGAAGATCAGCATCGTCAACCTGATGACGATGGACTACGGCGGCTACTACAGCAACGGCAAGCGCATGGGCGACCTGGCGGTCTCCGCCGCGACGCAGACGGTGGCGCAGCTCAAGCCGCTGTATCCCGGCAAGACCGACGCGCAGCTGTGGGCCATGATCGGCATCACGCCGATGATCGGCCAGAACGACGTGGCGTCCGAGGTCTTCACCCCGGCGGACGCCGTGACGGTGGCCAACTTCGCCAAACAGAAGGGCGTGGGCCTGCTGTCCTACTGGGCCGCGCAGCGCGACCGCGTCGGCAACGGCGCTCTCGGCGAGTACAGCCGCGCCAACACGCGCGACTTCGAATACTGGCAGGCCTTCGCCGCGGCGAAGAGCGGCTCGCCCGCGCCTTCTCCGGCGCCGCAGCCGCCGGCGCCCGCGCCGTCGCCCACTCCTGCTCCGGGCCCGAGCCCTGCCCCGAGTCCTTCGCCCGCTCCCGCGCCGAACCCCGGCACCTGCGTGGCCTGGGCCGAAGGCAAGACCTTCACCGCCGGCCAGGTGGTCAGCTACCAGGGCAAGACCTACAAGGCGCTGGTGACGCACACCGCGTGGGTCGGCACCGGTTGGAACCCGGCCGCGACACCGTCGCTGTGGACGCCGACCTCGGCGAGCTGCAGCGGCTCGCCGGCGCCTGCGCCCGCACCGACGCCCGCGCCGTCGCCGTCCCCGGCACCCTCGCCTTCTCCGGCCCCGTCGCCCTCGCCCGCGCCATCGCCGAGCCCCGCGCCGGCACCCTCGCCCGGCGGCGCCCTGACGCTGCCCGAAGCGCTGAAGGCGACGCAGACGCGCCGCGTCTACGTCGGCTACTACCCGACCTGGAGCGACAACTGGTTCGACGCCACCGGCAAGTCCGCCAACGACGTCTACAAGGCCAGCAAGTTCGCGCGCACGCCGGCCACCTACACGCATGTGATGGTGTCCTTCGCGGATCCGGCCTTCTCATGGGCCGGCTTGTCGGCCAACACCTTCTCGGGCACCGGCATCAACTTCAACGCGACGCCGCGTGACATCAAGGCCGCGATCGACGTGCTGCACCAGCGCAACCAGAAGGTCATCCTGGCCGTCGGCGGCGCGACCTACAACAACTGGGGCACGCTCGCCGCGGAAGGCGCGGCCGGCAACGGACCGACGATCAACGCGCTGGCGAAGATCCAGACGGAGCTCGGCTTCGACGGCCTGGACGTGGACTACGAGACCGACGGCGACGTGGACCGCTACGCCAACGTCATCAAGGCGCTGCGCCGCGCGGTGGACATCGCCGGCAACGGCCGCGTGCTGACGCTGGCCGGCTGGTCGACGGGCGCGGACTGCACCGCGGCGACCTCGGCCGACGCGTCCTGCGCGGGCAAGGTCTCGTTCTGGGGCGGCAACGCGGGCCGCGAGCGCGCGGTGGTGCGCAAGTTCCCGGCCGTGGCCAACATGCTCGACATGGTCAACGTGATGAGCTACGACGCGCGCTTCGAGAACTACGACGGCGTGACCGCGTACAACGACTACCGCTCGCTGTTCCCGGCCAAGACCATCGTGTCCATCGGCCTGGAGCCGGCGCCCGAGGGCTGGGCCGGCGGTCTGCTGGTGGTCAACGACGGCGACGCGCAGTGCACCGGTTCGCGCAACCTGAAGAGCCAGTACGGCGCCACCCTCAACCAGCCGTACTCGGTGCAGCGCTATACCAACGCGGTGCTGAACGGCAGCGCGCCCAACCGCAACGCGCGGGACGGCGCAATGCTGTGGGCCATCATCAAGACAGGGGGCGGCAACTGCGGCGCCGCGCCGTTGGCAACACCTGGCACCGTCGGCCAGAAGGTCGGATCGACGTTCGGCCTCACAGCGGATCCGCTGCTGCAATCTTCCGAGTGGAAATAAGGAGCCTCCGTCATGAACCATCACTTTCCCGCCGCTCCGCGGCCACCGCGTGCTTCGAGTTTCCTGGCCACGCCCGCGCTGCTCGCGGTCGCCAGCGCCTGCCTGACCGCCTGCGGCGGCGGAGGCGGTGACGACGCCGGCAAGAGCGTCTTCGCGCAGTCCACCGATGCGGCGGCGCCGGCCGCCTCCGACGCCGCCAGCGAGAACGCGCCCGACGCACGTGCCCTCGCCGCCGGCGCGGTCACCGTCGCGGCCGGCCTCTACACCATCGAATCCGGCGAGTCCGGTCTCTGCCTGGACATCGCCGGCACCGTCGGCGCCAACGGCACGAAGCTGCAGCAGAACCGCTGTGGCACGCAGACCTCGCAGCGCTTCGAGCTGCGCGCCGACACCGGCGGCAGCTATCGCCTGGTCAACGTCGCCAGCGGCAAGTCGCTGGACGTGACGGACGTCTCCACCGCCAACGGCGCGCTGATCCAGCAATGGGCGACGGCGCCGACCGACAACCAGCGCTTCCTGGTCGCGCCTTCCGCCGACGGCTACACGCTGAAGGCGCGCCACAGCGGCAAGTGCGTCGACGTGAAGGACCATTCGACGGCTGCCGGCGGTGCGATCCAGCAATGGGACTGCACCGGTGGCGCGAACCAGCGCTGGAAGCTGAAAGCGGTAGGCGCTCCGGCGCCCGCACCATCGCCGGCTCCCGCTCCCGCTCCCGCTCCGGCACCTGCTCCCGCCCCGGCACCGGCCCCTGCGCCCGCTCCGGCACCTTCAGCCGGCCTGTCCGACCCGAAGGTCAAGGACATCGCCATGCAGATCGTCTCCAGCGCAGAGAACTCGTCACTCGACTGGAAGGCGCAGTACCGCTACATCCAGGACATCCGCGACGGCCGCGGCTACACGGCGGGCATCATCGGCTTCTGCTCGGGCACCGGCGACATGCTGGAGCTGGTCCAGTACTACAACTCGGTCAAGCCGGGCAACGTGCTGGCGAAGTACCTGAACGCGCTGCGATCGGTCAACGGCAGCGACTCGCATGCCGGCCTCGATCCCAACTTCCAGAGCGACTGGAAGACGGCGGCGAGCGACACCGTCTTCCAGCAGGCGCAGGACCACGAGCGCGACCGGTCCTACTTCAACCCCTCGGTGCAGCAGGCAAAGAACGACGGGCTGAAGGCGCTCGGCCAGTTCATCTACTACGACGCGATCGTGATGCACGGCCCGGGCAACAGCGGCGTGAGCTTCGGCGGCATCCGCAAGGCGGCAATGGCCAAGGCGAAGACGCCGGCGCAGGGCGGCAATGAGGTCACTTACCTCAACGCCTTCCTCGATGCCCGCGTGGCCGCGATGAAGACCGAAGAGGCGCACAGCGACGTCAGCCGCGTGGAGACCGCGCAGCGCGTGTGGCTCAAGGCGGGGAACCTGAACCTGAAGACACCGCTGAACTGGAAGGTGTACGGGGACAGCTACTCGATCAAATGAGCGCCATGCCCGCGTCAGCGCCGACCGACTTCGGAAGGCCAGGCGCGGGCTCTCCACGGGGCATGAGGGCTCCCTCCTGGACCCTCAAGCCCCATTCCGGCCCCACTGAGACCCGTGCACGCGGGCCTTGGCGAAAAGGGGCTCAGGCCCGTCCGCGCCAGGGCACCAGGTGACGCTCGACACGGCGCATCAGCAGATCGAAGGCCCAGGCCACGCCGCCGATGACCAGGATGCCCATCACGACGATGTCGGTGCGCAGGAAGTTGGAGGCGTTGAGCACCATCTGGCCGAGCCCGGAAGACGCGGCCACCATCTCGGCCGCGACCAGCGTGGTCCAGCCGAAACCGACCGCGATGCGCATGCCCACAAGGATCTCGGGCAACGCCGCCGGCAGCGCGACGTGGCGCAGCAGCTGCCAGCGGCTCGCGCCCATCGACAGCGCAGCCTGCAGTTGCTCCGGCGCAGCGCTGCGCATGCCGGAGCGCGCGGCCAATGCGAGCGGCGCGAAGCACGACAGGTAGATCAGCAGCACCTTCGGAATCTCGTCGATGCCGAACCAGATGATGATCAGCGGCAGATAGGCCAGCGGCGGCAGCGGGCGGTAGAACTCCAGCGGCGGATCGAGCAGCCCGCGCGCCCAACGCGACATGCCCATCGCCAGACCGATCGGGATCGCCGTCGCGCACGCCAGCACGAAGGCACCCATCACGCGCGCCAGGCTGGCGGCCAGGTGCCGCCACAGCGGCAGGTCGTTGGCCTGGCCGGTGAGGTATTCGGCGAACTGTCGACCCACCGCCTGCGGCGACGGCAGGAACAAGGGCTTGACCCAACCCGCCGCGGTCACGAGCCACCACAGCAGCAGGAGCGCGGCGATTGTGCCGACACTGATCCATCGGGTGGACCCCTCCTCCAATCCGATGAAGCGACTGACCCGCGCGGCCGGCGCGGTCTTCACCGGCGTCGCCGCCGCGCGCTCAGGCGGCGGCATGCCGCAGCTCCACGCGCGGGTCCGGGCGGACGCCCGGGAGAGAGGCCTCACCGGGATCCGGAGGCGCGGACAGCGGCGCGACGTGACGCCCGTGCAACTGCGCGAGCACCTCCTCGCGCAGCTCGATGAACTCGCGGCTGGACTTCTCGGCGCGCGCATCGCCGTGCGCGAGGAAGCGGCGCGAGAACGGCAGTGCGTCGAACTCGCGCACGATGCGGCCCGGGCCGGGGCTCATCAACACGAGCCGCGTGGCCATGAACAGCGCCTCCTCGACCGAGTGCGTGATGAAGAGCACCAGCTTGTCGGTCCGCTGCCAGACCCGCAGCAGTTGCTCCTGCACCTGCTCGCGCGTGAAGGCGTCGAGCGCACCGAGCGGCTCGTCCATCAGCAGCAAGGCCGGATTGCTGGCCAGCGCCCGCGCGATGCCCACGCGCTGCTGCATGCCGCCCGAAAGTTCCCAGATGCGGCGCGCGCCCTGCCCGGCGAGCCCGAGCCGGGAGAGGCATCGCTCGGCGGCCTCATGTCGCTCGGCCTGGCCGACACCGCGGATGCGCAGCGGCAAGGCCACGTTGTCGCGCACGTTCAGCCACGGCAGCAAGGCATGGCGCTGGAACACGACGCCACGATCGGCGCCCGGACCTGCCACCGGCTGGCCGTCGAGCAGGATCTCGCCGTCGCTCGGCGGCAGGAAGCCGGCCACGGCATGGAGCAGGCTGGTCTTGCCGCAGCCCGACGCGCCGAGCAGCACGACGAACTCGCTGCCGGCGACGCGCAGGTCCACCGGCGCAAGCGCCTGGACCGCGGCGCCATCCGGCCCGGCGTAGCGGATCTCCAGTCCGCGCAGTTCGAGCGTCGTCATCGTTGGGCGTCGTCGTCGGCGCCTCAGCGCGCCGCCAGCGCCTTCTTCACGTATTCACCGGTGACGAAGGCGCCGTAGTCCGGCTTGAGCTCCTGCACCCGGCCCTGTTCCTTGAGGAAGGCCGCGGTGTTGGCCAGCGCCTTCGCGGCGCCGCCGCCCAGCCACTGGGGCGAGAGTTGTTCCTGCGGCGTGGGGAAGCGGTAGAGCGCGATGGCGGCGGGCACGTCCTTCGGATCGGCCTTGCTCCACTTCGCGATCGCGCGGACCTCCGGCGTGTCGGGCGTCCAGCGCGCGCCCTGGGTGCGATAGGCCGCGTCGGCGCGCGACAGCGCCTGCACCAGCGCGACGACGAAGGCCTCGTGCTTCGCCGCCCATTGCGCGTTGACGACGAGTCCATCGAAGGTCGGATGGCCCTTGCGGCCGATGCTGCCGGAGGTGGCGATGACCTTGCCGCTGGCCTTGATGCGCGCCAGCGCCGGGTCCCACACGAAGGCGGCGTCGATGTCGCCGCGCTCCCAGGCGGCGGCGACCTCGGGCGGACGCAGGTTGACGATCTGCACGTCCTTCGGGTCGACGCCTTCCAGCTTCAATCCCACCAGCAGCTGGTAGTGCGAGGTGCTGACGAAGGGCGTCGCGACCTTCTTGCCCTTCAGGTCCTTCCACGACTGGATGCCGCTGCCGTTGCGGGCCACGAGCGCCTCGGCGTCGGCGATGTCGTCCAGGATCCAGAACAGGCGCAGGTCCTGACCCTGGCTCGCGGCGGCGGCGATCGGACTGGAGCCGGCCTCGCCGATCTGCACGTCGCCGGAGGCCATCGCGCGGATGACGTCGCCGCCGCCGCCGAACTGCCGCCACTGGATCTTGTAGCCGGTGCTCTTCTCCAGCTCGCCGGACTCGATCAGCGTGCGCAGCGGCACCAGCATGTCCTGATAGGCGAAGGTGACCTCGAGCGTCTGCGCCCACGCGCTCGACGACAGTGCCAGCGCGCCCGCCAGCGCACCAGTCAGCAGGCGGATCCAGGATCGTTTCATCGCATTCCCTTGAAGTCGGAGAGCTCGCCCCGTCCATTTGTGTATCCGTCGATCGGTCGGTCGATCAGTCGATCGGTCGACCGGACGGACGAGGCCGTGATGCCGCAAGCGGCGCTGGCCGGGATTCTGGGCAGCGCCGCCCCAGCGCCCAAGGAAGCCGTCCGCATCTGCATATGCGGCATGCGTCCAAGCGGCACTGGCGCGACAGGCGCGCAGGTGGTTAGGCTCTCGCCTCCTACTGGAGTCCCGCCTTGCTGAAGATCCTTTCGTATGTCGTTCTCGTCGTGCTGCTGGCGCTGGTCGCGCTGGCGGCGATCGCGTGGTGGTCGCTGCGCGCGCCCGACCTGCCCGCCGAGCAGCTGGAGCGCGAGTTCCAGACACCTCATGAGCGCTACCTCGAGGTCAGCCCCGGCCTGCGGCTGCACTACCGCGACGAAGGGCCGGCCGACGCGCCGATCCTGCTGCTGCTCCACGGCTACGGCGATTCCTATGCGACCTGGGAAGGTTGGTCGCCGGTGCTGCGCGAGAAGTGGCGCGTCATCAGCCTGGACCTGCCCGGCCACGGCCTGACGGCCGCGCCGGCGGGCTTCGTGCTCGATGGCGGCGCGTTCACCGCGATCGTGCTGGGCTTCGCCGACAAGATCGGTGTGAAGCGCTTCGCCGTGGCGGGCAACTCGATGGGCGGCGGCGTGGCGTGGAAGCTCGCGCTGGCGGCGCCGGAGCGCGTGCAGGCGCTGGTGCTGGTGTCCGCGGCCGGTTGGCCCAGCGATGCCACCGGCACGAGCCCGTCGCTCGCCTTCCGGCTGCTGCAATACAAGTGGGGTCGGGACTTGCTCGCCAGCATCGACAACCGTCCGCTGATCAAGCAAGGCCTGACCGCGCAGGTCCACGACAAGGCACTGATCAACGACGCGGTGATCGACCGCTGGGCCCGCTACCAGCGCTATCCGGGCCATCGGGACATCCTGATGTCGGCCTCGCCCGCGAGTCATGCGACGGCGACCAAGGAGCTCCTCGCCACCGTGAAGGTGCCGACGCTGGTGCTGCACGGCGACTACGACCCGCTGATCCCGGTCGAGCACTCGCGCCGCTTCGCCGCGGCGATCCCGGGCGCGAAGCTGATCGTCTATCCGAACGTCGGGCACCTGCCGCAGCGGGAGATTCCGGAGCGGTCGGCGAAGGATGTGGGGGAGTTCCTCGCGGCGCAGCGGTGATTTGAGGAGACCGGTTCGGAAACACGGATTGCTCTAAGGTCGCCACCGATAAACTCTATCGCCATGCCCCCTTCGACACTCGATGCATGACGATCGCTCGCAGACTCGCCGGGATAGCGCTGGGCGTTTTACCCTTCGCGTTGGTGTTGCACTCGATGGCGACCGCGACGCTCCCCGCCTCTTTTTCCTGGACCGCCTTGGGCCTGGCGACTCTGGCATTGGTGTTCGCGCTCTTCAACATCTGGCTTGCGTTCGGCCGGCCGTTGTACTTGAGCTGGCGGCATCCACAGTTTGAGCATCGACACGTCTCCGGCATTCCCGTTGTCGGCAACGTGATCGCCATCATGGCCGTCATCGTGGGCTCGGGCACCTTGGGTACATCGGCCATCCTCGTCGACATCGGCGGACTGCCGTGGTTCGTGATCTTCACGTGGCGCGACCAGACGCTTTGGGAACCGCGATGAGCAGCATCACTTCAACGCGCGCGCCGTTGATCGACCCCGCCGGCCGCCCGCACATCAAGTGCCTCAAATGTCGAACCTTCGTCGTGTAGCCCTCGGAGCTGAAGCCCGAAGACGCGGTACGGCTTGGTGTATTCGCTCGACGGAGTCGCTTGGAAGCTGCGAAATATGCCGAGACAGTCCTCGGGCTCGAACCGCGAGCGGCAAAAGCCCTGGCCCTTCATCTCGCGGTGGACGATGCCTGTCACAAGTGCGGACGTGTGGTGCCGAAAGGCGTGTCTTTGTGTGAATGCCGCTCGGCCAACATCAACTGGTAAAGAGCGGTCCATGAATCCTGAGATGAGCGTGATGCAGCTCGACGGAGCCCGCATCACCCGGTGGACGGGCCGGGAGATGGCACTCGACGGCGGCAATGACGTGGTGACGGACGACACAGTGCGGAACTCCGGCCCAAGAGATCGATGAAGTGCCAGCTCTGCGACCGGCTGCTCGGCCAGCCCGACGATCCGCTGTCAACCGACTGCGGCGGTGACTGTTGGGGATGTGTCGGCGAGATCGAAGCCCGCATGGGCGACCCGCAATCGCTGGATAAAGTACGGGACGAGTCCGCCCGTGGTTTGCGCCCAAGCTGGACCGATCCCGACCACTGAATGTCAGCACCCCAGGACCGCATGAACCGCTTCATTCGACCCCTGTCTTCTCTCGCCTGCCACCGTCGGGTGCGATGCCTCGCGTGGAGCGTCGGATTGATCGCTGCGGTCACGGCAGTCAACGCCGCGGATCCCCCACTCGCGCCGCCCGGCGTGATGCTGCAACAAGGCGAGTGGCGTGGCTCCGTGGGCAGCTATGAGGTGCCCGCTCCGTTCGACAAGCTCCCCGCCGCGCAGTGGCCGATGGACGGCTGGGTGGCGATGCGCGTCGACGCCAAGGCCGCCACGATGACGCTGACGCCGCTCCCGACCAACGAGGCGAAGACCGCGTTCAAGTCCATCCTCGCGCATCGACAGATCGCCGAGCAGCAACAGGAGATCGAGCTGGACGATCGGGGTGGCGCTTCCGACGACGGGGATCTCTACGTTCGACTTCCCGGCTCTCGACTGAAAGCGGGCGTCGTGCCGCTGCATCGGTTCAAGAACGGCACGACGCGCCTGGTGCCGGAACTTGGCCATCGCTTCCAGCTCAAACTCGGCGGACTGTCCTATGCCTTCACGCTGCAGAACGGCTTGCGGACCGCCGATGGCCGCCCGTATGGCGAGGGCACGCAATTCACGCTGGAGATCGAAGGCCAACGGTATGAGTACGACCTTGGCGGCTATGGCTGGGACGTAACGATCGAAGCGATGGGCGATTTCGACGGCGATGGACGGCCGGACTTCCTGTTCCACCTCAACGGCCCGAACTCGTCCCATGAGGCCTTGGTGCTGTCGAGCCGGGCCCGGCCAGGAAAGAACCCGCCGACGACCTATCTGACGGCGTTCGGCTGCTGATGCTCCGTGCGCAACTCTTCTTCTTCGTGCCGCTCGCGATCGCAATGATCGGCCTGGCCTGGTTTGACATGCGCAGGTCCACGCTCCTGGCGTACGGCGCCGCTTCGATGGCCATACTGCTCGCGTCGGCCACATTGCTCTACGTCACGATGCGGGCGGTCACGCCCAACGACGGCCTGATTCACTTCCCGACGCTTGCCGCGGCGTATGCCGTTCCCTTGCTAGGCGCGTCCGTCCTCATGCGGACGCTGCTACGAGGCTGGTCCTTGCCGGGAAAGATCGCCGCGGGATTGACCCTCTCGGCTTTCTCCGGCGCGATGGCCCCGGTGCTTCTCCTGATCGCGGCATGCGCGGTGCAGGGGCAATGTTTGTGAGCAACGATCGATCGCGCATGTCCGACGACCACGTCCCCGACACCTATCGCGTCTTCGCCGAAGCGATCGCCATCCTCGCCTCCACAGCCGAGGAGCAATGCGAATCCGTCAGCGACTTCAATGTCGCCTGGGAGCTCAAGGACGAGGTGCAAGCCGGTCAGTACCTCGTTGGAAAGGGCCATCTCGACGCCGAGCAGGAAGCCTGGATCTTGGCCCTCGTGTGCGCGCTCGACGCGGTGCCCGCGACGACGCTGCCAGCGGGCTCAGGCCGGGCGTCGAACCTCGCTGCCATGCAGCACCCGGCCTGGATTCCGCTTCGTGTCCTCGCGCGTCACGCGCTGGAGGCGTTGCCCCCAACGCTGCTCACGCCGAAGGACGCGTCGCCGCCACCAGATCGCGAACGTACTCGTCGATCGTGACGCGGCCCTTGACGGACACCTCGGGCAGATCGAGGCCATCCAGCGTGGCGCCGGTCATCCGCGCATAGGACTCCGCCGCCGCCTGCGAGAACCCCAGTCCGCGGAACGACGCCTCCCACTGCTCCCGCGGCGTGACGACCGCTCGTCGTCCCTGCCTGAACACCGCGCGCATGGCATCCGGATCGTTCACGTCCGCCAGCGCCACCTGCGCGCCGGTCCCTTCCCATCGCCACGCGTGCCCCGGGTCATGCGTCACGACGATGACGTCCTGCTCATCGCGCAGCAAGGCCTTCACCACCTCGGATCCCACATGCCCGAATGCACCCATGATGATCAACATCGTCGTGTTCCTTTCCGGCGGCTCTCCACCGTGGAGCGGCCCGATCCGATCGGGGCAAACGTGTTGCCCGGCATGACGCCGATCCTGTCGTCGCTGCCCACACGCCCCCCTAGCTTGATCCCCGACTCCCGCGCCGCCTCCCTAGTTCCAGCGTTGCCCGCCCTGCCCTCCCCGGCGCATCTTTGCGCCCTCGCAATCACAGCCGTCGCGCTGTTCAAAGGGGAGTTCACATGGGCAGTATCGGAATCGAATGGGTGCGCCAGTACCACGGGCTGGCGTCCGACCTCACCAACACCAAGCCTCAGGCCGAAGGGTTCTACAACACGCTCAGCGCCACGCGCCGCTTCCAGTGGGGCGACGACCTCGCGTGGGACCGCGACTTCGAGCAGCAGGGCGTCGGCTCGCCGGCCTCGGGCTCCGACACGATCTGGGCCGACAACGTCGACATGGTGTTCTTCTCCGGCCACGGCTCGCCGGGCGGCTTCCACTTCGGCGTCAAGATCGACGATGCGCTCGCCCGACCCACCGAGATCCGCTGGGGCGACCAGGACCTCGAATGGATCGCGCTGGACGCCTGCAACGTGCTGGAGGAAAGCGGCGTGTTCAGCCGCTGGGGATGGCCGGTCTTCAAGGGCCTGCACTACATCCTCGGCTTCCACACCACCACCTCCGACGAGGCCGACCGCGGCCGCATCCTCGCGCAGTACCTGAACAACGGCGAGACCGTCCGCCGCGCCTGGATCAAGGCCTGTCAGGACACCGAGGGCTCGGACACGCAATGGGCCTACCTGCGCGCCGACGCCGAAGGCACCGACACCTACAACGACCACTGGTGGGGCAAGGGCAGCGTCTCGGCGGATCCGGACAGCCCCAACGTCCTCTACTACGCCCGCGGCGCCTGCTGAGTTCAAGGAGTACGAGATGAGTGTGAAGATCCAGTTTCCCGACCTGCCGCGCGTGAATCGCGAGCTGCCCGTGTATGCGGCCCTGCCGCCCACCTGGACACCGGACAAGGTCGCCCGCCTGGCCGCGCGCTTCGACATGAAGGGCGATGTCGCCGATGCCGGCGCGTGGTACGTCTGCCGCAACGAGACCTCGGCGCTCGAGGTCTACCAGGCCAGCCACTCGCTGCGCATCGAGCGCCTGGACATCGATGCGGAAGGCCGCCACCTGGTGCTCGATCCGCCCGACCGCGAGCGCGCGCTCGAGACGGCCAAGCGCGTGATGGCGATGATCGGCGACGAATACGCACGGCCGGACGTCCACTCGGTGACCGAGCTGTCAGTGCTCCAGGCCACGCGAGACAAGCGCGAGGGCGAACGCAAGGTGGTCGGCCTGCAGGTCAACTACCGCTACGCGCTTGACGGATTGCCGCTCGTGGGACCGGGGGCCAAGGCCCAGGTCACCGTCGCGGCGGACGGGCAGATGATGCAGGCCTACCGCTTCGCCCGGGCGGTCGAGCGCATCGGCGCGCGGGCCAGCGTCGAGCCCGAGGAGGCGATGCGCCGCTTCGCCGCCAGCGAGGCGCTGGCGCGACTGGACGAACGCGCCAAGGTGACCGTGGCCTCGGTGGAACTGGGCCTGCTCGCCATCCCGCCCACCGAGGTGCAGAGCGTGCTCGTGCCCACGTACGTGCTGCGCGGCGAGGTGAACACCGAGCAGTTGCCGCGCTACGAGTTCATCGCCTACGTGGCGGCCACCGAGCTCGGCGAGGCCGATGCCAAGCGCAAGCGCTGGCAGCAGGTGCGGCCGAGTCTGTTGACGGCCTGAAAGGAAATCGCCGCCGGTGTTGCGCAGTCGATGCGCAAGCCGGCGGCGACGGAGGAGCCGAATGCCTTCAGCTCAACGGCGATCCCATCAGATCTTCATCGCCGCCACGATGCTGTCATGCGCGGCCTTGTTCATGCGGATGTCGAAGGGCAGGAAGGTGAGCCGGTCGACGGCCGTGGCGCCGCTCGGATTCGACACGTAGTAGCTGCCGCCCAGCAGCGTGCCGTCCTTGATCAGCGCGCCGGTGTAGACGTTGCCGTTGAGCTCGAAGTAGATGCGGTACTGGACCGTCGAGCTCAGCGTCGCCGACTGCGGACGCGGATTCGTCGCCACCCAGACCGGCACGCCGTCGACGGTGCGGACCGCGCCGTTGGCCAGGACGTAGGTCGTGCCGTCGCTGTTGGACACGATGCCGGCGGTCATCGCGGCCGTCAGCGTCATGCCCGTGCGGCACGGCGTGACCGCGGCGCCGGTGGTCGCCGTCGTGCAGTCGAAGGCGTTGTAGCGGTCGCCCTTGTTGGTCTGCGCGAACTTGACGTAACTCGATCCCGCCGCATAGGTGGCCGCGGCGTTGAGCACGCCCGCGTTCGAGAAGAACGAGTTGTGGAAATGCGCGAAGTCAGCCGGCGTCGCGGCGATGGTGCCGGTCAGCGGCA
Source organism: Mitsuaria sp. MSU3D (assembly GCF_056867975.1). Classification (NCBI taxonomy): domain Bacteria; kingdom Pseudomonadati; phylum Pseudomonadota; class Betaproteobacteria; order Burkholderiales; family Sphaerotilaceae; genus Roseateles; species Mitsuaria sp. MSU3D. The sequence goes on from NZ_CP200314.1 coordinate 2,290,908, forward strand.
CGGTCACGTAGTTGCTGCGGATCTCCGAGAACGCCACCGTGGTGTTGTCCGCGGCGAGCGAGTCGACGCGCACGTCGCTGTTCACGTAGCTCACCTTGTTCGACCCTGCCGTGGCCGGCACGACGAGAACGACGCCATTCTTGAGCACCCGCGTCGGTCCCGGCGAGGGAAGCGCCAAGGTGCTCGTGATGTTGTGAGGGGCGCTCTGCGCGTTGATCTGCGGACCATTGGTCAACGGCGACGCTGTCAGCACGCCGAAGTCCGAGTAGGCGTAGTTCGTGACATTGATCTGCGGACCCGAGTAGTTGAGGTTCCAGTGCAGGAAGTAGCTGCCCGCGTTGGGCGACAGGATCAGGTTCTCGAAGGCCTGCTGGTTGGCGCTCAGCTGCAGCGTCAGCTGCGCGGCCGAGCTCGTGACGCTGCCGGACGAGTTCGTCACCACGACCGTGTACTTCGCGCCGCTGTCCGCGGACGTGACGGCCGGCGTCTGGTACGACGCGGACGTGGCGCCCGCGATGGCCACGCCGTTCTTCTGCCATTGATAGCCGAGACCGCTGCCCGTGGCCACGACCGTGAACATCGTCGTGCCGTCGGTGAGCACAGTGGCGTTCATCGGCTGCGTGGCGATGACGGGCGCCGGGCCGTCGTCGGAACCGCCACCGCCGCAGGCCGCGACGATGACCGACAGGGCTGCCAATGCGGCAGCGTTCTTGCGCTTCACTGAGACCATGGGGTCCTCCTCCCGTTGAAATCGACTGCCTGGCGGTCCATCGACGGGACCGCTCCGGCGTTTTGCGGCGGCGAGTATAGGAGGCGGATATCGCCCATTCCGCGAGCCAGGCGCGCACTATTTCTCTTTGTTTTTCTCTTTGTTTTGCGTGTGTGAAGTGAGAGCCGCGTTCCTCAGCGCCGTCGCGGGCGCAGTCATCGGACGGCTGCTCGTCGACGGACGCGAGCGCGAGGTCTACTCCGACGGCAACGGCGGCCGGTACTGGGTCGATGAGGACGGCCGGCGTCGCCCGGTCCGCTGACCCGGGTCGTCAGCTACCGCGCGGGCGTCGCCAGACCGGGAAGGATCTCGAAAAGTCGCCCGTGCGCCTGGTAGTGCGGAATGCCGGTCATCAGGAGCATGGGGAACAGCACAGCGGCAATGCCCCAGAAGATGATCGCGCCGAGCAGTGCCCGGCGCCATGCGTTCAGGGGCGGCGCCGAAGGCGCCCCCATCAGATCTTCATCGCCGCCGCGATGCTGTCATGCGCGGCCTTGTTCATGCGGATGTCGAAGGGCAGGAAGGTGAGCCGCTGGGTGACCGTGGTGCCGGCCGGATTCGACACGTAGTAGCTGTCGCCCATCAGCGCGCCGTCCTTGGTCAGTCCGCCGGTGTAGACGTTGCCGTTCAGCTCGAAGTAGACGCGGTACTGGACCGTCGAGGTCATCGTGGCCGACTGCGGACGCGGATTGGTCGCCACCCAGACCGACACGCCGTCGACCGTGCTGATGGTGCCGTTGGCCAGGCGATACGTGGTGCCGTCGCTGTTGGACGTGATGCCCGCAGTGAGCGCGGCCGTCAGCGTCGTGGCGGTGCGGCACGGCGTGATGTTGGTGCCGGTGGTCGCCGTCGTGCAGTCGAAGGCGTTGTAGCGGTCGCCCTTGTTGGTCTGGTCGAACTTGAGGTAGGCCGCGCCGGGCAGATACGTCGCGGTAGCGTCGAGCACGTTCGCGTTCGAGAAGAACGAGTTGTGGAAGTGCGCGAAGTCCGCCGGCGCCGACTTGACGAGGCCGGTCAGCGCCACGGTTTCGTAGTTGCTGCGAACCTCGGAGAACACCACGGTGACGCCGTCCGCGGCGAGCGAGTCCACGCGCACGTCGTCGCCGACGTACGACACCGTGCTCGACCTGCTCGCGACCAGCACGGCGCCGTTCTTCAGCACGCGCGTGGCGCCCGGCGTGGGCAGCGCCAGTGTGCTGGTGATGTTGTGGGGAGCGCTCTGCGGGCTGGGCTGCGGACCGCTCGTCAACGGCGACGCCGTCAGCAGGCCGAAGTCCGAATACGCGTAGCTCACGCCGGCGGTCTGCGCGCCGGAGTAGTTCAGGTTCCAGTGCAGGAAGTAGCTGCCCTCGGCGGGTGCCAGGATGAAGCTTTCGAAGATCTGCTGGTTGGCGCTGAGCGTCGTCGGCACCGACGAGGCCCGGGCGACCGAGTCCGGACCGGCGTCGCCACCGCCGCCGCAGGCCGCGACGATGAGGGTCGAGATCGCCGCCAGAATGGCGGCATGCGTGCGCTTCGCTGAAATCATGGGTTCCTCCCCGTTGAAAGATCGGTCGCCGAAGTCCTCTGAACGGGACCGCTTTGGCGTGATGGGCGCGGAGTATAGGAGGGAGTCGTGCCGTGTTGATGGCAATCGCACAGCCGTCACTTCGAAATGGCCGGCAGCGACCTTCGGCGCCCGCTTGAGCGCCCGGGCCTCTACGCGGCGTCTGCCTCCGCACGTCGCCTCGAGGCCAGCGCGCGGTCCAGGTCCGGCGCCGCCGCGAGCAGCGCCTGCGTGTACGCATGCCGCGGCGCGGCGAAGACCTCGGCGGTGGCGCCCTCTTCCACCACGCGGCCTTGCTGCAGCACGATCACGCGATCGGTGACCGCGCGCACCACCGCCAGATCGTGCGTGACGAACAGCGTGGCGACGCCGCGCTCGCGGCACAGGCGCTCCAGCAGGGTCAGGACTTGCGCCCGCAGCGAGACGTCCAGCGCGGAGACCGCTTCGTCCAGCACCAGCAGGTCGGGTTCGACCATCAGCGCCCGCGCGATCGCGAGCCGCTGGCGCTGTCCGCCGGAGAACTCGTGCGGGAAGCGCCGCAGCGCATCGGCGCCCAGTCCGACCTGCTCCAGCAGATGCACGGCGCGATCGCGCGCCTGTGCCTCGCTCAACGCCGGTCGCAGCAGATGCAAGGGCTCGGCGAGCACCCGCTCCACGCGCCAGCGCGGATCGAAGCTGCCGTAGGGATCCTGGAACACGATCTGCACGCGCCGCCGCAAGGCCGTCTCGGCGCCGGTGAATCGCTCTCCGGCCAGTCGGACCTCGCCCGACGCCGGCCGCTGCAATCCGAGCACCGTCCGCAGCAGCGTGGACTTGCCGCTGCCCGACTCGCCGACCAGGCCGACGCGCTCGCCGGGCAGCACGTCGAAGCTCACATGATCGACGGCCCGCACGCGCCGGCGCGGACGGAAGAAGCTGCGGTCGGCCGCGGGGTACTCGCACACGATCGCGCGCAGCGACAGCAAGGGCACGACGGGCACGTCGCGCTCGCTGGTCTCGGCCATCGGCGTCTCACGCGGCAGCGCCGAGGTCAGCCGCGATTGCTCGACCAGCGCCCGCGTGTACGGATGACGCGGCGGATCGAGCAGTTGGCGCAAAGGACCTTGTTCCTGCACCTCGCCCTGTCGCAGCACGACCAGCCGATCGGCCATCTCCGCGACCACGCCGAGGTCGTGCGTGATCAGCAGCAGCCCGCAGCCGTCCTCCCGCGCCAGGCGCCTGAGCAGATCGAGGATCTGCGCCTGGCTGCGGACGTCGAGCGCCGTCGTCGGCTCATCGGCGATCAGCAGGCGCGGCCGGCAGGCCCCCGCGATCGCGATGGCCACGCGCTGGCGTTGACCGCCGGACAGCTCATGCGGATAGCGGCGCGAGTCCACGCCCGTCGCTTTGTCCGCTGCGACGCCTGAAGTCCGCAGACCGACGCGCTCCAGCAACCGGTCCACCTCCGCTTGCCGTTCGGCGGCATTGCCCCGACCGTGCAGCCGCAGCGCCTCCTCGATCTGCGCGCCGATGGGCATCAACGGGTTCAGCGCCGTCATCGGCTCCTGGAACACGAGTCCCACGCGAGCGCCGCGCACGCGCCGCCAACCGGCTTCGTCGAGCGCGCCCAGATCGACGCCCTCCAAGTGCAACGAGCCCCGCCGCGACAGCTCCGGCGGGAGCAGGCCCAGCAGGGCCAATGCGGTCAGCGACTTCCCGGATCCGGACTCGCCGACGAGGCCGACGATCTCGCCCGCGGCCACGTCCAGTTCCGGAACGAAGAGCAGGCGGCGCTCGCCGGCCTGCAGCGAGAGATCGCGCACGCGCAGCAGCGCCGCGCCGGGCGGGGAAAGAGTCACCGTCATGGGAAGGTCCAGTCAGATCGATTCGATCGATCCGATCCAAGTGATGCATGAGATCCGAGTGATCCGTTCGATCCATGCGATCCATGCGATCGGGCGGATCGCGGGTTCAGCCGCTCACGCAGCCCGTCGCCCACCAGCTGGAAGGCCAGCGCCGAGAGCGCCACCGCCAAACCGGGAAACACCGCCAGCGTCGGCGCGAGCGCCGTCAGCGTCTGGGCGTCGGCCAGCATGCGGCCCCAGCTCGGTTGCGGCGGCTGCGTGCCCAGGCCCAGGTAGGAGAGCCCCGTCTCGGCCAGCAGCCCGAGCGCGAGCTGGATGCTCAGCTGCACCAGCAGCAATCCGCCCAGGTTGGGCAGCACGTGCTCGATCGAGATGCGCCACGCGCCCTTTCCGGCCACGCGCGCGGCCAGCGTGAACTCCCGCTGCCACAGCGGCAGCGCCGCGCCGCGCGTCAGCCGCGCGAAGACGGGGATGTTGAACACGCCCACCGCCAGGATCGCGTTGATCGCGCCGGGCCCGAGCGCCGTGCTCAGCAGCACGGCCAGCAGCAGCGACGGAAACGCGAAGACGAGGTCGTTGCCGCGCATCAGCAGCTCGTCGACCCCGCCGCCCCGCGCCGCCGCCCACAGGCCCAGCGGCACGCCGACGCCGGCCCCCAGCGCCACCGCGACCAGCGACACGCCCAGCGAGGTCGCGCCGCCGCGCATCAACTGCGACAACACATCGCGGCCGAGCGCATCGGTGCCCAGCCAGTGCGTCCACGACGGTCCCTGCAAGCGCGCGGGCAGATCCAGCGCGGCGGGGTCCCACGGCGTCCACCACAGCGACAGCAGCGCCAGCGCCGACAGCACGGCGCTCAGGACGAGACCGCCGATGAGCCTGCCCGGAAGATGTGGAGGACGTGAGGGACGTGACGGATGCGCGCTCATGACCGGCCTCCCGCGCGCGCCAGGCGCGGATCGGCGGCACGCCCGCTGAGATCGACGATGAAGGACAGCAGCACCACGGTCGCGACCAGCAGCAGCACCACGCTCTGCACCAGCACGAGGTCGCGCTGCGCGACCGCCTGGAACAGCAGCCGGCCGAGGCCGGGCAGGAAGAAGACGTTCTCGATGATCACGGACCCCGCCAGCAGGAAGGACAGCTGCAGACCCAGCAGCGTGAGCAGCGGCAGTGCCGCGTTGGGCAGCGCGTGGCGCCACAGCACGCGCCAGTCGCCGGCGCCCTTGGCGCGCGCGGTGCGCAGGAAATCCTCTCCGCCGAGGTCCAGCAGGCTGCCGCGCAGCACGCGCGCCAGGATGGCCGCCTGCGGCAAGGCGAGCGCGATCGCCGGCAGCGTCAGCGACGCGAGCCCGGCGGACAAGCCCTGACCCCAGCCTTCGAAACCACCGGCGGGCACCCAGCGCAGCCCGACGGCGAAGACGAGGCTCAACAGCAGGCCCAGCCAGAAGTTCGGTACCGCGAGGCCCAACTGGCTGAGCTGGTCGATGAAGCGATCCAGGCGACTACCGGGCCGCCATGCGGCGCCGAGGCCTGCCGGAGCCGCGATCGCGACCGCCAGCAGCAGCGCGTACAGCGCCAGCGGCACGCTCAGCGGCAGGCGCTCCAGCAGCAGGACGGACACCGGCACGCGGTAGGTGATGCTGTTGCCGAAGTCGCCGCGCAGCAGCCCGGCGACCCAGTCGAGGTAGCGACTCGGCCACGACGCGTCGAGGCCGAGCTCCCGTCGCAACTGCGCGACCGTCGCCTCGTCGGCCTGCAGCCCGAGGATCTGCCGCGCCGGATCACCCGGCGCCAGCTGCACGAGCGCGAAGACGACGAAGCTCGCCAGCACCAGGGTCAGCGCGAGGCTCACGCCGCGTGCCGCCAGCCAGCCGGGATCGCAGCGGCGACCGACCCACGCGAGCCACGCCGCCGCCAGCGCCGCGCCGACGAGCGCGAGCGCCAGGAACGACCAGCGCGCGCCCGCCGGGCCACTCGCGGCGCGCGAGCCGCTCCCGACCGACGCGCCCTGCCCGTCCACACTGGCGCCCTCGAAGAACGCGCCCGCGAGTTCCACGCCGCCGATGCCGTTGGTGCCGAGCCCGTGCAGGTCCGCGCGACGCACCAACAGCCGCGGGTACTGGAACAGGAAGCCGTTGACCGCGTCGTCGCTGAGCCGGCGCTGGATCGCGTGGAGCCGCTCGCGCTGTTCCGCCGGATCGCTGGTCGCGTCGAGCGCGCGCAGCAGCGCCTGGTAGGCCGGGCTCCGATAGCCGAAGTAGTAGCCGTCGCGGCCGTAGATGTCGTAGTCCTGCGGCTCGGCATGGACGATGACGGTGAGGTCGAAGTCGTGGCGCGTGTAGACCTGGTCCAACCACTGCGCCCACTCGAGGTTCTGGATCTGCACCCGCAGCCCGATCGCCGCGAGCTGCGCCGCGAGGATCTCGCCGCAGCGCCGCGCGTAGGACGTCGGCGGCAGCTTCATCCGCAGCGGCGGGATCGTCGCCGGCGCGATGCCGGCCTCCGCGAGCACCGCCCGCGCACGCGCGGGGTCGAAGTTCGATGCGGCCGTCAGGTCCACGTAGGCCGCGTTGCGCGGCGGGAAGTGGCTGCCGATCGGCTCGCCGTAGCCGAACATCGCGCCCTCGATCAGCGCCTGGCGGTTGATGGCATGGGAGATCGCGCGCCGCACCGCGAGCTGGGCCAGCAGCGGGTTGCGGTGGTTGAAGGCCAGGATCGTCTCGCCCTCGCTGCTGCCGATCTCCACCGCGAAGCGCCGGTCCGCGCGGAACTGCGCCAGGTTCTCCGGCGACGGGAAGTTGGGGAACAGGTCGATGTCGCCGGCCATCAGCGCCGCATACGCCGCCGTGGGATCGGCGATGAAACGGAAGCGCAGGCGCTCCAAGGTCGACGTCTGCGTCGATGCCACCCCCCAGTAGTCGGCATTGCGTCGCAGCGTCACCGAGTCGCCGCGGCGCCATTGGTCGAAACGCCAAGGCCCGGTGCCGACCGGCGTCGTGCGGTTGTTGTCCGCGGTGGCGGGCGCGACCATCACCAGCGCGGCGCTCGACAGCGCGATCGGCAGGCGGCCCGAGCGCTCGCGCAGCCAGATGTCGAGCACGCGCGGACTGCTCGCGACCACACGCGTGATCGCGGCCAGCGACGTGCGCTGCGGATTGGGCGACTCCGGCGCCCTGGCGCGGTCGAGCGCGAACTTCGCGACGCTCGCATCGAAGACTGTGCCGTCGTGGAAGCGCACGCCGTCGCGCAGTTGGAAGCGGTAATGCAGACCGCCGTCGAGCACGTCCCAGCTTTCTGCCAGGCGCGGCTTCGGCAACCCGTCCTCACCCAGCGTGAGCAGACCTTCGAAGAGATTGCCGTAGACCAGCTCCCCGATCGGCGCGGCGGCGCTGGAGGTGGGGTCGAGGGTCGGCGGTTCCAGCTGCATCGCGATGCGGACCTCGCGATCGTCGGGCGCCGCCGCGAGCGCGCCGGAGAACGCGCCGAAGAACGCGCCGGAGAACGCGATCAGCACGCTGGCGATCATCACCTGCGCACGGCGCCGGAAGGCAGCAGTCATCCCCTCTCCCCTCGTCATGCGCGCCATCCCGATTCCGCCGTCACGCGCGCCACGCGCCGTCGTGCCTCATCCGCGAGCGTGGGCAGGTCGAGCTGTCGATAGACGTCGGCGAGCCGGCGGTTGACCGCCACCTCGTCCGGATCGACGCGGCGCCGCGATTCCAGCGCCTGCTGCGCATCGACCAGCGCGCCGGCATGCGCGGCCGCGTCGACGTGCAGCAGCGCGAAGAGATCCCGCTGCGCATGGCTGCCGCCGATGTGCACCAGGCCGGGCAGCGCCTGGCTCAACGGATGCCAGGCCCGTTCCGGCTCGCCGCGCGCATGCGCGACCAGTCCGACGGCGGCGGGCCAGACGATGTCGGACCACACGTCGCGTCGGCCTTGATCGGCCTCGCGCACGGCCGCCAGCAGCGCCTCCGCTTCGGGGCGCTCGGCACGCGCGAGGCCGTAGAGATACAGCAGCGTGAGGAACGGCTCCACCGTATCGATGCCGCGTTCGGCGATGAAGCCGGCCAGTTCCGACCATCGATCGCCGACATCCACGCCGCACCATTCCAGTCGCGCCAGCAACTGCACCGCGCCGGCCTGATCCTGCGAGTAGCTCCGCGACACGCCCCACACCGCGCCGTCGTACAGCGCAAGCGCTTCGGCGTCGCGTCCGCGCGCGAGGTAGAACAGCGCCAGGTGCCAGGCCAGATGCGTCGACATGAACGAGTTCAAGCCGGTCCAGCCCGAGCGCCAGCCTTCGAGCAGGCGGGTGCCCTCTTCGATCCGGCCCTGCGTCAGCAGCACGTGCGCGAGCGCGTGCTGCGCCCAGGGTTCGCGCTCGTTCGCGCTGAGCGCCAGCGCGCGACGCGCCGCCGCCTCAGCCTCTTCCAGCAGGTGGCACTGCTCATACGCGAAGGCCGCCATGCCATGGGCAGAGGGGTTCTCGGCGTGCAGCGGCAGCACGCGCAGGATCGCGCGCAGCATCGCGGGCGAGTCGCCGCGGTTGAACGCGAAGTACTGCCGCAGCTTCACCACGAGCAGATCACGCGGGAAGCGCTCGATCAACGCGTCGGCTTCGCGTTGCGCGGCGGGCGCGTCGCCGTCCACCCAATGCGCCAGCAGCTGGACATGGCGCGCTTCCCGTTCCGCCGCCGCGCGCTCGTCCGGCGATCCGCTGGCGGCGACGGGCGGCTGGTCGCGCAGCGCCCGCTCCGCGGCTTCGAGGAAGGGCCGCGCTTGCGGCGGCCCCTGCGGCGACTCCAGGAACATCCACAACCAGCCGGCGTAGACCTGCGCCAGCACGGCATCCGGATGCGCCTGCGCGGCGGCCAGGATGCCTTCCGCGCGCGTCTCGTACGCGAGCAGACCGCCGATGAAATCGTTGATCCCCGTACGCACGTCCGCGGACATGGCACGGAACGCATTGCCCAGCTCGTCATTCAGCAGCATGACGATCCTTTCGTGAACATCGACGCCTCGGACGTCTGGCGCCCGAGGCGAAGCTGCGTTCAATAGTTGTAGCTGAGCGTCAGCGTAACCGTGCGAGGGGAACCTGCTGCGGCGACATTCAAATCATCCTGCGTGCTCGGCCGGTTGCCGAAGAAGTTGCGCGTCAGGTCGTACTGCTTGTTGAACAGGTTCTGCACGCCGAGCTGCACCGACCACGGCGAGCTGACCGGCGCCACCTCCACCCGCGCGTTGGCGAGCCAGTAGCTCGGGATGTCGTAGGTCTTGCCGCCGTCGACGTTGAGCAGGTTCAGCCAGGACGGGTACTTTGCGTGATAGCTGTAATCGGCCGCCACACGCCAGTCGAGGCTGGCCGCCGTCCAGGCATACGCGATGTTGCCGCCGTAGCTGACCTTGGGCAGGAACTGATCGCGCCCGGACAGGTCGCCCAGCAGCGGCGAGTTGAAGCGGTCGAACTTCGCGCGCTTGTAGCCCAGCGCCTGCCCGATCGTCAGGCCGGCCAGCGGGCGCCATTGCAGCTCGACCTCGCCGCCGTCGACCTTGGACTTGTCGATGTTGATGATCTTCCCGACCAGCGCGCCGGTGGCGGTCGTCGTCACGTCCTGGAACTGCTGGTCGCGATAGTCGTAATGGAAGATCGCCGTGTTGACGCGCAGGCTGCGGCTCAGGTCGGCCTTGTAGCCGAGCTCGAAGGCCAGCAGCTTCTCGGGCTGGAAGGGCGCCAGCGCCAGCGTGTTGAAGGTGTTGTGCGCGGTGATGCCGCCGGACTTCACGCCGCGGCTGATCGACCCGTACAGCAGCTGTCCCGCCGCCGGCGTGTACTCCAGCGCCAGCTTGCCCGAGGTGTTGTTCTTCGACAGCGACTGCGCCGCGCCGTTGACGCCGAGGCCCGGGACGACCGGCGTGGTGTTGGTGCTGAAGTCGTCGATGGCGCGCTTCTCGTGCTCCTGACGCAGGCCGACGACCAGCTTCAGGTCGCGGCTCAGCGCCTGGTCGACCTGCCCGAACACGGCCCAGGTGCGACCGGTCTGGTCGTAGCGCGTGCGCGTGATCAGGCCGTAGTCGCGGCGGAAGTCGGTGGTCCAGTCCTCGCTGAGCTTTTCGCGCGACGCATACACGCCGCCGACCCAGTTGAAGCTGCCCGTGCCTTTCGAGGCGAGCCGCAACTCCTGGCTCAGCGTGGTGGCCTTGTCCTTCCAGAACACGTCCGAGTGGTTGATCTCGGTGCCGTCCCAGTCCGCGAGTTCCTTGCGGTCGAAGCGCTGGTGCGCGGTGATGCTCGTCAGCTGCGTGGCGCCCAGGTCCCAGTTCAGCGTCAGCGCGACGTTGGTGGCGCTGTTGTCCTTGTGCGGCTTCGCGTCGGCCGATTCGCCGACCAGCGCGGCGAAGTCGCTCGCGAAGCCCCAGCCGGTCGACCGGCGGCTCGCATCGGCGGCGAAGCCGTAGCTCGGCCGCGCGGTGAAGAGGTAGAGCCCCTGGACATCGGACTTGTCGACGTTGTGGTTGACGCTGAGCTTCGCGCTGAGGTCGCGGGTCACGTCCCACTCGAGCTGGCCGCGCAGCGCGCTGATGTTCTTGTCGCCGAGCTTCTCGCCGGTGGTCCGGTTGCGTTGCCAGCCGCCGTCCTGCTCGGTGGCGACGGAGAGCCGGCCGCGTACCGTGTCGCTGAGCGCGCCGGAGACGAAGCCCTGCGCCGTCTTCGCGCCGTAGGAGCCGATGCCGATGGATCCGCCGAACTCGGTCTGCTTCGTCGGCGCCTTGGACACGAAGTTGATCGCGCCGCCGGTCGTGTTCTTGCCGTAGAGCGTGCCCTGCGGGCCGCGCAGCACCTCGACGCGTTCGAGGTCGAACAGCAGGCCCTGCGTCTGCACCGGGAAGGCGAAGGACACCTCGTCCAGGTAGACGCCGACCGGCGAGGAGTTGTTGCTGCCGTAGTCCTGGAAGCCGATGCCGCGGATGCGGAACTGCGGCTGGCCGCTGCCGAAGGCGGGCTCGATCTCCAGGCTCGGCACTTCGTTCTGCAGCTTGTTGACGCTGGTGATGCCCTTGGCGCGCAGCTCGTCGCCGGACAGCACGCTCACCGCCACGCCGACCTCCTGCGCCGATTCGACGCGCCGTTGCGCGGTCACCTCGACGCGGTCCAGCGTCGCCGTTGAAGCGGCCGTCGCAGGCGCGCCTTGCGCCATCGCCGAGGTGCCCAGCACGGCCAGCACGGCCGCGGACACCGCTTTCAATTCACTTCGAACACCCACTCGCATACCCACTCGCATACCGATCCCGATCTTCGTCATTTGTTGATCTGACCTCGGCGGGTCCCGTGCACGTCCGTGGCGGGCGCCGAAGGTGGCCGTTGTATTTCCGGGCCAGCGGCGACTTTAGGAATCGCGCGGATTCCGTGCGACGAAGGAATCGGCGCATCGATATACGCACAAGCGGCCGCCTCGGGCGCTCTGCGGCTCGTTTTCCCCTGGGCTAGCGCACATCGGGACACCGCATTCGAATATCGATACGCCGAAAGGTTTCTCTGCATTTCCAGGCGCCTGAATAGAGTGAAACGTGAGCCGCAAAGCATTTTGCAGTAATCGCACATATTCACGTCTTATTAACGCCAAAGAATAATGCACACCCATTTGAAAGCAGTTTCCCTGGCTGTCGCCACGCTGGTCGCCGGCTCGTTCGGCGCGGTCGGCAACGCCTCGGCCCAGTCCAACGCCGATGCCGCAACGGGCGGCCAGAACGCATCCGAAGCCGCTGGCCCCACCACCGCCGCCAGCACGGCCCTGTCCACCGTGACCGTGCAGGGCTCGCGAACGCGCGAGCGCTCGCTCGGCGCCGGCGCGCTCGGTGCCAGGTCTGAACTGGAGACGCCCTTCTCCACCCGCCAGGTCGATGCGGAGGACCTCGACGCCCGCCAGGTGAAGTCGCTCGGCAAGGTGTTCGCCAACGACGCATCGGTGATGTCGCTGGGCGACACCTATTCGTTCAACGCGTACTCGATCAACGTGCGCGGCATTCCGCTGGACGATTACAACGGCTACAAGATCAACGGCCTGCCGTTCTTCATGACCACCGTCGAGTTGCCGATCGAGACCTTCGAATCGGTGCAGCTGCTCAAGGGCTCGTCCGGTTTCATGTACGGCTTCGGCGCGCCGGGCGGGATCATCAACTTCGTCACCAAGAAGCCGACCGACAAGCCGCTGCTGAGCTTCGACGTGGGCTATCGCTCCGACGGCGTCTTCAGCGAGCACGTCGACGCGGGCGGCCGCGTCGGCGCCGACGATCGCTACGGCTACCGCCTGAACCTCACGCACGAACAGGGCGAGACCTACAACGGCGCGCATGTGCAGCGCAACTCGGGCTCGGTGTCGGTGGACACGCGGCTCACCTCGTCGCTGACCTGGACCGCGGACGCGATCTACCAATCGCGACGCGTCCAGGGCGGCGTGCAGGACTTCTTCCTCGACGACTTCACCGGCTCGCAGATCCCCAAGGCGCCGAGTGGCCGCAAGGACCTGAACGCGCACGACACGACCTTCTTCAACTCCAACGTGTTCTTCGTGTCCACGGGCCTGCAGTGGGAGATCGATCCCACCTGGACCGCGAAGCTGGACGTCAGCCGCAGCCAGGACCGCCGCCGCTACTCGGGCCAATGGATGGGCCTGCTCAACGAGGCCGGCGACTACACGGTCTACCTGAACAAGGCGCAAGGCGCGGCGACCTACGAGCAGGCGCAGGCGCTGATCGAAGGCAGCTTCTCGACGGCCGGCCTCCAGCATCAAGTCACGGCGGGTCTCGCGTGGCAGGGCTTGAACAAGCAGACGGTGCCCAAGTCGCTGTACACGCCGATCGGCGATGAGAACCTCTACCAGCCCATCACGCCGCTGCCGTGGAACGGCAGCTACGACGACTCGCTGCAGTATCACAACTACCACTCGGCGCAGAAGGCCGTCTTCGCCAGCGACACGGTGGGGTTCTCAGACCAGTGGTCGGTGCTGCTGGGGCTGCGCTACTCGGACTACGACCAGACTTCGTACAACACCGCGGGCGCGGTGACCAACCAGTACAGGAAGACGCCGGTCACGCCGACGGTGGCGGTGATGTTCCGTCCGCGCGCGGACACGCTGGTGTACGCGAGCTATGTGGAGGCGCTCGAGCAAGGCAGCACGGTGGGCACGACCTACGCGAACGCCGACGAGGTGCTCGCGCCGCTGAAGAGCAAGCAGTACGAGGTGGGCGCCAAGCACGACGGCCGCGGCTGGGGCGTGACGGGCGCGCTGTTCGAGATCGACCGCGGCGCGGAATACGCGAACGCGCAGAACTACTACGTCTCCAACGGCCAGGTGCGGCTGCGCGGAGCGGAACTCAACGGCTACGTCAACGTGGACACGGGCACGCGCCTGACCGCCAGCGCCGCGTACACGACCGGCACCTATCGCCGGACCGATCCGAGCCTGGAGGGCAACCGGTTGGAAGGCATTCCGAAGTGGCAGGCGTCAGTGGGGGTGACGCAGAAGGTGCCAGGCGTTGAGGGCCTGAGCGCCAACGCCGAGGTGCATTACTTCGACGGCCTCACCGCGGACGCCAACAACAAGTACCGGCTGCCGAGCTACTCGCTGGTGAACCTGGGCGTGAGCTACCAGACGAGCGTTGCGCATCACCCGGTGACGCTGCGCGCGGGCGTGGACAACGTGTTCAACCGCAACTACTGGGGGTTCCTGGCGTCGGGCTACACGTTCGTGGGAGCGCCGAGGACGCTGGGGGTGAACGCAAAGATCGAGCTTTGAGGTCGGTTCTTGCGTGAGGCTGCTTGCCCTCACCCCTGCCCTCTCCCGCAAGCGGGAGAGGGAGTCAGCAACGCCACGGCGAATTCCGTCAGGCCCTCCGTGGACTCGACGCCCCACGGTCGTTCGGTATTGACCCGAATCAGCGCCCGCCCGCTGTCGTCGGTCCATTCGGCAACGACTTCGCAGTCGATGGAGCCCAGCCGCGGGTAACTGCTCGTCGACAGAAGGGCTTCCGTCGTGACGACGGGCACCTTCTCGATGAAGACGTGGGACTTCCCGAATGCGTCGACCAGCACGCACTCGACAAAGCCCGGGAAGTGTTCGTCAACGAACCGCGAGATCTGGATGGGGACGCTGGAGCGCATGGTCGCTCATCGTATCCAGGGAACCGCGAGGCACCCGTGCCACTCCCTATGTTCGCTACCGAACATTTCCCGATACGATCGCCGGACAAGAACGAGGGGTCGGGATGCGAGTCACGCACGGGCTGGCGGCGGTGGCCATGGCGGCGATCGCGGTATGGAATGCGCAGGTGGGGTGGGAACTCCAGCCGTCGCAGCCGGAAGAGGCATTGGGCAACTTCCTGGGGTCGGCGCTGCTGCTCGCCTGCAGCGCCGCGCTGGCCTGGCACGGTCGGGCCAAGCCCCGCGCGCGAACGCCGGACAACAAGTCCTTCTGACGCGTGTCGCGGTCAGACCAGCGTGATGGTCGGCCGCACGTCCAGCCGCTGCTTCAGCAGCCCCGCCTGCAGATAGAAATCCGCGCTGCGCTGCTGGTCCGCGAGCACCTGGTCGTCGAGCGCGATCCAGCGCGTGGCGCGACGCTCGAACTGCAGGCGCGCGGCCTCGACAGGGATGCCGATGATCCGCGCCAGCGTCGCGGAGAACTCCGGCACGTGCTGATAGGACCAGGCCTGGGCGCGCTTCACGCGCTGCGCCAGGTCCGCCAGCGCTTCGCGCTTGGTCGCCAGCGCCTTGTCCGTCGCCGCCAGGAAGCTCAGCCCCGACCACTGCCCTCGCCCGCTGACCAGCACGCGCGCATGGCCGGCCGTTTCCGCCAGCGCGGTGTACGGCTCCCACGTCGCCCATGCGTCGAGCGAGCCTTGCGTCAATGCGAGCTTGGCCTCCGCCGGCGGCAGGAAGCGGACTTGCGCGTCGTCCGGCTTCAAGCCCGCCGATGCCAGGGCCTTCAGCGCGATGAAGTGCCCGATCGAGCCGCGGTTCGTCCCGATCGACTTGCCCTTGAGGTCCGCCGCCGTCTTGAACGGCGAGTCCGGCCGCACCAGTACCGCCGTGCCGTAGGCATCGGAGCGGTTCACGGCGAAGGCCTTGATGCGCGTGCCGGCGGCGATCGCGAACAGCAGCGGCGCATCGCCGATCGGTCCGAAGTCGACGGCCTCCGCGTTGAGCGCCTCGGCCAGCGGCGCGGCGGCAGGGAACTCGCTCCACTGGATGTCGTAGGGCAGCTGGCGCAGCTCGTCCGCCGCTTCCAGCAGCGCGCGCAGGTTGCCCTTCTGGTCGCCGGCCTTCACCACCACGCGGCCTTGCGCGCGCACGGAGCGCGCATACGGAATCGCGGCCAATGCCGCGAGCGCGGCACCACCGGTGAGCGCTCGACGGCGCGAGAAGTCGTTGGAATGGGAACTCATGCGGTCCTCGAATCGGAGAGGGAAGAGCGGGTCGGGTTCAAGCGGCTTGCCGCTGCGCCAGCCGCTGCTCGACCAACGCCCGCGTGCGCGGGATCAACTCGCGGCCGTAGTCGATCGCGTCTTCCAGCGGATCGAAGCCGCGGATCAGGAAAGTCGTGACGCCGAGGTCGTAGTAGTCGAGCAGCGCCTCGGCCACCTGCTCCGGCGTGCCGACCAGCGCGGTGCTGTTGTGGCGCGCGCCGGTCTCGCGCGCGATCTCGGTCCACAGCCGCTTGTCGACGCGGCTGCCCTTCTCCGCCGCCGCCAGCAGGCGTCGCGCGCCCTCGCTCTGCTGCGGGCCGCCGCGGCTATAGCCCGCCGCCACACGCAGGCGGCGCGTGTCCTCCAGGATGCGCTCGGCACGCGCCCAGGCGGCCTCTTCGGTGTCCGCGAGGATCGGTCGGAAGGAGACCGAGAACCCGATGCTGCGCCCATGCCGCGCCGCCTCCGCGCGCACGCGCCGCGTCAGCTCGGCGGTCTGCTCCAGCGATTCGCCCCACAGCGCGTAGACGTCCGCATGCTTGCCGGCCACCGGCAACGCCGCGTCGGACGCGCCGCCGAAGAACACCGGGATGTGCGGCTGCTGGCGCGGCTTGACCTCGCTGAAGCCGCCGTCGAAGCGGTAGTGCGTGCCTTCGTGGTCGAAGGGCTGGTCGCTGGTCCAGAGCTGCCGAAGCAGGCCGACGTATTCGTCGGTGCGCTCGTAACGCTGATCGTGGTCGAGGTAGTCGCCGTCGCGGCGCTGCTCGGCGTCCGAGCCGCCGGAGATCACATGCACCGCGAGACGTCCGCCGGTGAACTGGTCCAGCGTCGCCAGTTCCCGCGCTGCGAGCGTCGGCGCGACGAAGCCGGGCCGGTGCGCCAGCAGGAAGCCGATGCGCGAGGTGTGCGCCGCGGCGTGGGCGATCGTCAGCTGCGCGCTGGGCCCGGTCGAATGGTGCGGCACCAGGATCCGGTCGAAGCCGGCCGCCTCGTGCGCCTGGGCAAAGGCGGCCACGTAGTCCGGATCGACGACCGGGCCGCTGGCCGGGTGGATCTCGGAGGTCTTCTGCGACTGGATCATGCCGATGAATTGGATGCTCATGCTGGTGGCCTCTGCGTGGGTCGGACAGGACCGAAACGTAGAGACCGGCGCGCTTGTCCGCAAAGAACGAATCCGACTTTCCATGCTCGGAATGCAGGATTCACAGCGGTCAGGGCCTTGTCCACACTGGGTCCGGCACATGAGGGGAATCGACATGCCAGAGCTCGAGGTCGAGGCGCACGAGGCCGCGTCGGCGAAGTCCGCCGTGTCGGTGCCATTGGCCCGCTTCATCGATCGCACCGTGGATCTGCTCGATCAGGGCCTGCGCGAGCCGGAGCTGCTCACGTCGCTGCGCCCGTTGCTCGCCGAGCTTGTCGCGCGCGACGACTGGCTGCCGCCAACCCACGCGCGGCCAGGCGCCGATCGCTACCGCCAGTACCCGCTGCACGTCGACCCGCAGGGGCGCTTCTCCATCGTGTCCTTCGTCTGGGGACCGGGCCAGGCCACGCCGATCCACGATCACACCGTGTGGGGCCTGATCGGCATGCTGCGCGGCGCGGAGGACTCGCAGGGCTACCGCTTCACCGGCCCGCACGAGCTGGTGCCGGACGGCCCGCCGGTGCGCTTGTCACCGGGTCAGGTCGAGGCCGTCTCGCCGCGCCTGGGCGACATCCACCGCGTGCACAACGCGATCGAGGGTCAGGTCTCGATCAGCATCCACGTCTATGGCGCCGACATCGGCCGCATCGAGCGGTCGACCTACGACGCCGATGGCACGCCGCATCGATTCGTGTCGGGGTACTCGGCGTTGACGTGAGGGGCGCCGGGGGGCGCCGGGAGGCGCCGGATGACTGCCGCGTCCGCTGGCCCTCACCCCCACCCTCTCCCGCAAGCGGGCGAGGGAGTGCCCTCTCTATGAAGCAAAACTACATCAAGCCTCGTCCGGCGGTCCTGGCGGGACGCCCAAACCCTGTCTCCCGCCTGCCTCCTGACTGTCCCATGAACCATCGACATGTAATCCGACTTCGGGATTCCACCGTCTTGTGATGTAGTTTTACTTCCTTAGCATCCAGCCACCTTTGAGGAGGGCTGGACATGCAGGCATGGGCTGACGGTTGGTCGCGCACGGCGCGACGGGTGGTGGGCGCCTTGACGATCGGCCTGTGCGGGCTGCTGTCGGCATGCGGCGGCGGCGAGGCCGGCCTCGCGCAGCAGAAGGCGGCCGGCACCGGCGCGGCGGTGGTCGATGAGAACGGCGTCGCGCTGATCGCGGGCGTTCCCGAGACACCCACCTCGTCGCGCGCGCGGGCGACCGCGGTGGCAACACCTGACACCCCGGCGACCTCGCTGCGCGTCCACTACCGGCGCGCCGACGGCAACCACGCCGGCTGGCAGATCCACACCTGGGGCGCCGCGCAGGGCCCCAACTGGAATGAAGGCTGGAACGCCGCGGGCAGCGACGACTTCGGCGTCTACTACGACGTGCCCTTGGCCGCCACGAGCGGCACCGTCGGCTTCCTCTTCCACAACGGCGACAACAAGGACAACGGCGGCGCCGACCAGAGCCTGGTGCTGCAGGCCGGCGCCAACGAGGTCTGGCGCCTGCAGGGCGACAGCACCAACTACCCGGGCAATCCGCTGCTGCTGGCCACGCCCGACATCACGACGCTGCGGGTCCACTACAAGCGCTTCGACGGCGCCTACAGCGCCTGGGGCCTGCACCTGTGGAACGGCAGCGGCCTCAACGTGGCGGCGCTGCCCGGCGGCGTCACCATCGACAACTGGAACCAGCCCGTCGCCTTCAGCGCCATGCCGGGTTACTCGGCCGGCAGCGACGAGATCGTCTTCGACATCCCGGTGCTCAATCCCCAAGGCGACGCGAGCCGCAAAGGACTGGAATTCATCGTCCACGGCATGCCGCCGAACGAGAACGACAAGGACGGCCGTGACAACAACATCCGCGTCGAGTTCTCCGCGCTGACGATCCAGAACCAGGTCGGCCAGGTGTGGCTGGTGGAGCGCGATGCGACGGTCTACACCGCGACGCCGGACCTGCGCCAGGTGTCCAGCACCGACGCGCGCGCCGTGTGGCTCAACAAGACGCTCGTGAAATGGCCGCGCATCAGCGCCTCGGGCACCGTGCGCCTGTACCACTCGGCGACGGGACAGATCAGCGTCGCCGCCAACGCGCCGGTGAGCGGCGCCGACGGCTTCATCACGCTCGATGCCTTCACCGGCACCGTGCCGCCGGCCGATGCGCAACGCTTCAAGTACGTGGCCAGCGGCGCGGTCTTCGCCGTCCGCGCGGCCGATGTCGCGCGGCTGCCGTCGCTGCATCAGCGGCAACTCGTGCTCGTGCAGGAGGATGCGGACGGCCGCGTCCAGAACGCAACGACCGCGCAGATCGCCGGCGCGCTCGACGACCTCTACGCGGCCGCCGTCGACGTGCCGGACCTCGGCGCTGTCGTGGCCAACGGCTCGACCAGCTTCAAGCTGTGGGCGCCGACCGCGCAAGACGTGGCCCTGGTGCTGACGACGCCGATCGCCGGCTCGACGCTCACGCGCACCACCACCGAGCCCATGACGCGCGACGCCGCGACCGGCGTCTGGCGCCTCACCAAGGCGGGCAGCCTGCAGGGCGCCACCTACCGCTACCAGGTGCAGGTCTTCGTGAAGGGGGTGGGACTGGTGCGCAACCTGGTCGCCGATCCCTACTCGCTGGGCGTGACGCTCGGCGGCCAGCAGAGCGTGGTGATGGACCTGCAGTCCGCGTCGACCAAGCCCGCGGGCTGGGACGCCGGCGCGCCGCCGGCCACGGTCTCCGCGCCGTCGGACCTGAGCATCTACGAGCTGCACGTCCGCGACTTCTCGATCAACGACGCCACCGTGCCCGCCGCCCGGCGCGGCAAGTACCTGGCCTTCGCCGAGAGCGGCTCCAACGGCATGCGCCACCTGAGCGCCCTCGCCGCCGCGGGCCTGACCGATGTGCACCTGCTGCCGGTGTTCGACTTCGCCACCGTCAACGAGAAGGGCTGCGTCACGCCCTCGCCCGCCGGCGCGCCGGACGGCGAGACGCAGCAGGCCGCCGTCGCCGCCACGGCCGGCACCGACTGCTTCAACTGGGGCTACGACCCGCAGCACTTCTCGACGCCGGAGGGCAGCTACGCGAGCAACGCGAACGACCCGGTCGCGCGTGTCGTCGAGTTCCGCCGCATGGTGCAGGCGCTCAACGCCGCCGGCCTGCGTGTGGGCATGGACCTGGTCTACAACCACACCACCTCGTCGGGGCAGAACGCCACGTCGGTGCTCGACAAGGTCGTGCCCAACTACTACTTCCGCTACAACGCGGCCGGTGGCATCGAGCGATCGACCTGCTGCGAGAACACGGCCTCCGAGAACCTCATGATGGCCAAGCTGATGATCGATTCGGCGGTCACGTGGACGCGGGACTACCGCATCAGCTCGCTGCGTTTCGACATCATGGGCCACCACCCGCGCGCGGTCATGGAGGCGCTGAAGGCGCGCGTGAAGCAGGCCGCCGGTCGCGAGGTGCAGATCGTCGGCGAGGGCTGGAACTTCGGCGAGGTCGCCAACGGCGCGCGCTTCGTGCAGGCGGAGATGCTGTCGCTGAACGGCTCGGGCATCGGCAGCTTCAACCCGCTGATCCGCGACGCGGTGCGCGGCGGCGGCTGCTGCGATTCGGGCGAGGCGCTGCTCGCCAGCCAGGGTTACGTGAACGGCTTCTTCTACGACGGCAACGGCCACAACGGCGGCCAGACCCGGGGGGAACTGATGTGGCAGGCCGACCGCATCCGTGCGGCGCTGGCGGGCTCGATCCGCAGCTTCCAGATGCAGACGAGCTGGGACGCCACGCTGCGGCTGGAGCAGATCGACGTCGGCGGCATTCCGGCGGGCTGGGTGCTGGAGCCGGGCGAGGTCGTCAACTACGTGGAGAACCACGACAACCTGACCCTGTTCGACAACAACGCGTTCCGGCTGCCGGTCGGCACGAGCCGCGAGGACCGCGCGCGCGTGCAGATCCTCGCCAGCGCGATCAACGCATTCAGCCAGGGCGTGGCGTACTTCCACGCGGGCACGGACACGCTGCGCAGCAAGTCGCTGGACCGGAACAGCTACGACAGCGGTGACTGGTTCAACCGCCTGGACTGGACCTACGCGGACAACAACTTCGGCGTCGGCCTGCCGCCATCGCGCGACAACGCGGACAACTGGCCGTATGCGAAGCCGCTGCTGGCGAACCCGCTGATCAAGCCGGCCGCGGCGGACATCGCATGGACGCGCGACGCCTTCCGCGACCTGCTGCGCATCCGCAAGAGCTCGACGCTGCTGCGGCTGCGCACGGCCGAGGACATCAAGGCGCGGCTCACGTTCCTGAACACGGGCTCGTCGCAGGAGGCGACGGTGCTGGTCGGCAAGCTCGAGGGCATGGGCTATCCCGGCGCCAACTTCGACGAGCTGGTCTACCTGATCAACGTCGACAAGACGGCCAAGGAACTGACGCTGCCGGCGCTCGCGGGACATGCGCTGGCGCTGCATCCGGTCCACACGGCGCCGACGGCCGCCGATTCGCGTGCCCGCCAGGCCAGCTTCGACCGGACCACCGGCCGCTTCAACGTGCCGGCGCGCACGGCGGTCGTGTTCGTGGTCCCCTCCTCCGCTTCCCACTGAAAGCCGACGTCATGAAGACACTCCAACACCTGGTCGCCGCGTCCGTCGTGGCTGCTTCCGCGCTGCTGGGTCTCGCCAGCGCGCCCGCGCAGGCGACGCCCGTCGTCATCGACGTCGGCGGCGCGCAAAGCATCAACCTGCAGGGCGAAGCGGGCAACACGGTCTGGTTCATCGATGTCGGCGCGAACGCGGTGCTGAACTCGCTGTCGTGGTCGCTCGATCTGAACGCCTTCGCGCCGAGCGTGCTGTCGGAGATGCAGGTGAGCTTCGGCGGATCGAGCGGCTTGGACCTGCTCACGTTCGCGCCCGGCGGCGCGGACTTCGCGAGCGGCGCCGGCAGCTACAACGGCTCGCTCGACCTGAGCCCGTTCGGGCTGAGCGTCGGCGCGGACGGTCTGCTGCGCCTCGAGTTCAGCGAGGCGTACAAGGACTTCGCGCTCGACGTCGCGGAAGGCGAATGGCTGCGAGGCAGCCTGACGTTCGATGTGACGGCGTCGGCGGTGCCGGAGCCGGCGACCGCGGCGCTGGTGCTGCTGGGGTTGGGGGTCATCGGCCTCCGGACGCGCCGCGCCCACGCGCACGCGCGGACCGCGCGTCGGTGAGTCGTCGGCTGAGGGCCTGTCGGCCCTCCCGCCCTCACTGCACCTTCACCGGACTCAACAACACCTCCACGCGCCGGTTCATCTGCCTGCCGGCCGCCGTCTCATTGGAGGCCACGGGCTGCGCGGATCCGTAGGAACGCGTGCTGAGTTGATCGTTGCGGACGCCCTGGCGGACCAGCGCGTTCAGCACCGCTTCCGCGCGCCGTTCCGACAGCGCGAGGTTGGACGCCTTGGAGCCGACGTTGTCCGTGTGCCCTTCGACGACGGCACCGCGCGTCGGATCGTGCTTGAGGTAGTCGACGAGCTTTCCCATGCTGCGCCCTCCCTCGGCGCTCAAGGTCGATCGGCCGGTCTCGAACAGCGTGTCGCCCAGCGTGAGCACCATGCCGCGATCGGTACGGACCGCATGCAGGTCGGTCAGCTGGGTTTCCAGCTCCCTCACCCGCACGTCCTTGTTCGCGAGCTCCGATTGATCGCGCGACATCTGCGTGTTCGCCGCGTTCAGCGCGACGTCCTGCCGGACGTTGTCGCGTCGCGATTGGGCCAGCTGCCGCTGGGCCGTCTCGGCTTCCTGCGTGCGCAGCATCAGCCGCTTCTGATCACGCTCGGCGGCGATGCGGTCCACCTGCGCCTGCGCGGCGCGGGACGTCGCGGCCTCCTGCGCGATGACGACCCGCTGCTGCGCGACGTAGGCCAGGTGGTCGACGTCCGCGTTGTCGGCGCCGGCCTTCGCCGCGGCGTCCGCCTGGGTCAACGCCGCGTCGGCACGCATCAGCTCGTTCGGGGCGAGGCTGGCGACCTGCGGGTCGGCGCGCACCGCGTCATGGCGCGCGTGCGCACGGTCCAGGGACGCATGGCGATCGGGCAAGGCGCCGCATGCCGCCAGCGATGCGGCCAGGGTCGACACGAGCAGGAGATGGAGCGGGGTCAAGGCATTCATGGAGAGTCCTTCAATTCGATGGGGGCGGATCAACGCGGCGTGCGGCGGGCCGCCTCTTCGTCCAGGGCGCGCGCGGCGGCCTGCGATTCGGCCGAAGCCTGCTGCGAGCGCGCGGACTGCGCATGCGCCACCGCGGCCTGCGCGTCGACCTGGGCCTCGTCGGCCAGCCTGCGGGCGCCGACGTAGTCCTTGGCCGTCTGGGCGGCGCGCGCCGCGCTGAGCTTGCCGACGGCCAGCTGCAGTTGCGCGCCGGCAAGCCGCGCGGTGTCCGGCGTGTTGGCGCCCTGGACGGCCGCTTCGGCGACCGCCAGTTGGGCGACGGGATCCGGCGTGGTGGCGCAGGCGCCAAGCACCAGCGCAGCGAAGGTGATGAGCGTCAACGCGGCATGCCGCGTCAGCGAATGGGGGATATTCATGGGGGTGCCTCCAAGGGCAGTGAGCACCCAGCATGGGGCGCGCGGCACGGCGCGTCTGTCCGGCGCCGTACGTAGCGGCCCGAATGGCCTGCACGCCGAGGACTGGCGCCGAGGCCTGCGCCGAGACCTGGCGCAGAAGACACAACCCCGTGAGCGACCGCCAGGACTTCAGTCGAAGCGCCTGACGTCGAGCGCCTGGCCGATCGACCAGATCACGGCGTGGCGTGCGCTCTCGTCGTCGGCCTTGCACACGCAGCCCGTCATCTCGAAGACCTTCGGGGCCATGTGGAAGGTGGCGATCCAGGTCAGGAAGCTGTCCCTCGCGATGACGTCGGCGCAGACCTTGACGGATCGGCCCGTGTCTTCAAACGTATGCTGGAAGTCGACCATCAGTGACTGGCTCATCGTCCGTTCCCCCGCAGCGCCTGGCTGACGCGAGGTCTGGGAGGCCCAGGTGCGCGTGCGGTCAGTGGCGATCATTGAAGCACGGATGCCTGGGCAGGCATTGCCATTCTTTTCTGCCCGGGACGGAGACGGAACCGCCTCCGGCGCCGCGTCCCGGCTCGGAGCAGGCAGGACATCGCGGGGACCTCCAGCGTGCGGCAGCCCACAGACCCCGCGGCGCCGCGACCTCAAGCTGCGGCTGTCCCCTCGATCCCATCGCCGGAGTCCCGCTCATGAACGCCCTGCTCATCCTGTCGGTCGCGCCCCTCGCCGTGCTGGGCGCCGTGCTCATCGCCTACGGCTCGTTCGGCTGGGGCATGTCGCTCTGGCTGGTCGCCATCTCGCTGAGCCAGGTGAGCTTCCTGGCCGACGTGTGGGCCGAATACAAGCGCCAGGACGCCACCGCGCTGTCCCTGTACGCGGCCTTCATGACCTGCATCCGCCGCATCGCGTGAGGAGCGCGCCATGACAACGATGACACCGATGACACCGATGACACCGATGACCCCCATGAACGATGCGATCCTCGTGCCGATCGACGGCAGCCGGGCCGCCGACGCCAGCCTCGCCTACGCGCTCGGCCTGGCCGTCGCGCTGAAGGCGCGCGTCGTGCTGCTGCACGTGATCGATGCGGAGCCGCTCTTCCTGCAGACCGCCGACGACTTCAACGAGCATCGCCGCACGCTCCGCGCCTACGGGGAAGAACTGCTCGGGAAGGCCGCCGTGGCCGTCCAGGACCGCGGACTGCAGGTGTCGTACTTCCTGCACGAGACCGTCGAGTCCCATGCCGCGGCGATCATCGTCGCGCAGGCGGTGGCCCAGCATTGCGGTCTCATCGTGCTGGGCACGCATGGCCGTCGCCCGTTGAGCAGGCTGCCGCTGGGCCGCGACGCCGAAATCGTGCTGCGCGACAGCGCCGTGCCGGTGCTGTTCGTCCGCTCGCCGGTCCCCGAGGACACCCGGACCTCCCGACACGGCGAGGCCTCGTCCGACCGGAGGCCCCTCACCGCCTGACGCCGATGCCGGCGGCACTTGATCCCCTGGCATCGCCGTTAGTGGCGTAGCATCGCAGTCGACTGAAAGACAAGCCGCAGTGCCCGATCGGGACAAGCGGCGTTCCCCCTGACCACCCCCGGTCCGGCTCATCCCCTCTCGAAAGCGCCGATGTGACCCAGCAGGCCTACCCCATCGTGGGCATCGGCACCTCCGCTGGTGGTCTGGATGCCCTGAGCGAACTGCTCTCCCTGCTGCCTGCGGACGCGGGCATGGCGCTGCTCGTCGTGCAACACCTCGATCGCTCGCATCCGAGCCTGCTGACGGAGATCCTCGCCCAGCGCACGCCGCTCGCCGTGGAGGAAGCGACGGACGGCCAGCTCGTCGAGGAGAACCACGTCTACGTCATCCCGCCCGACACCAGCATGTCGGTGGCCCACGGCCGCCTGGTGCTCCGCCCCCGCGGCGAGACCCTGGGCCCGCCCATGCCGATCGACGACATGCTGGATTCGCTGGCCAAGGACCAGGGCAGCAAGGCCATCGGCGTCATCCTCTCCGGCAGCGGCACCGACGGCGCCATCGGCATGCAGGCGATCAAGGGCTGCGGCGGCATCGGCTTCGCGCAGGACGACGACTCGGCGCGGTACACGAGCATGCCGCGCGCCGCGGTGGAACTGGGCGGCGTCGACCGCACGCTCCCGCCCGCGCAGATCGCCGCCGCGCTGCTGCGGCTGGTGCGCAACCCCTTCCTCGACGTGCAGGCGCTCGATGCCGACGACCGCGGCGGCTCGCACGACGGCGCCCAGATGGACCGCGTGTTCCGCCGGCTGCACGCCGTCTGCCACATCGACTTCACCCACTACAAGCGCGGCACCGTCGAGCGGCGCCTGGGCCGTCGCCTGGCGCTCCACGGGCTCGAGCACCTGGCGGCCTACCTGCCGGTCCTCGAATCGGACCCCGAGGAAGCGCATGCGCTGTGCCACGACCTGCTGATCCGCTACACCGAATTCTTCCGGGACCCCGAGTCCTTCGTCGCGCTGTCGGACACCGCGCTGCCCCGGCTGCTGAAGCATGTGGACCCCGCGTTGCCGCTGCGCATCTGGGTGCCCGGCTGCGCGACCGGCGAGGAGGTCTATTCCATCGCCATCTGCGTGCTGGAGCACCTGGCCGAACACGCGCCGCACCGGCAGGTGCAGCTCTTCGGCACCGACGTCAGCGAGGAGTCGCTCGCCATCGCGCGCAACGGCCGCTACATCGAGAACATCGCCCGCAACGTCACCGCCGAGCGCCTGGCCCGCTTCTTCATCCAGGACGGCGATCACTACCGCGTCTCCAAGAGCCTGCGCGACTGCTGCACCTTCGCGCGCCAGAACGTCGCCTACGACCCGCCCTTCTCCCGCATCGACCTGATCAGCTGCCGCAACCTGCTGATCTACCTCGACCCGACGCTGCAGAAGCGCATCATGCCGGCCTTCCATTTCGCGCTGCAGCGCGAAGGCATGCTGATGCTGGGCCTGTCGGAAACGGTCGGCGCCTACTCCGAACTCTTCAGCGCGCTGGAGGGCAAACGCACCCGGCTCTACCTGAAGAAGGCCGTGCCGCATCGCGTCCTGGCCGCGATGGGCCAGCCCGTGCGACCCGCGATGACGGCGGTGCCGAGCCCGCGCCGCAACGGCACGTCCCTGCCGCCGGACCGGGACACGCTGCGGCGGGAGATCGACCGGATCTCGATGGCGCGCTTCACGCCGCCGTGCGTGCTCTGCGACGACGACCTCAACGTGCTCGAATTCCGCGGCGAGACCGGCGCCTTCCTCTCCCTGCCGGCGGGGGCGCCGACGCAGCAGCTCCAGCGCCTGGCGCGGCCGGGCGTGTTCATCGCCGTCAGCGAGGCGCTGCGCCAGGCCCGCACCGAGGCCTCGCCCGTGCGCCGCACCGGACTGCGCGTCGAGACCGGCCCGGGCCAGTTGCGCGACGCCGCGATCGAGGTCGTGCCGCTGTACCCCGGCGAGACGGGGCCGCGCTGGTTCCTGGTGTTCTTCCTCCTGTCCGACACGCCCCTGCCGCTGCCGGACACCGTCGTCCGGACGGGGCTGACGCAGACGGTCAAGGCGGCGGTGCTGGCGCGGCTGGCGGGCGGTTCCGCGCGCCGCAACGACGTGGACCGCGGCGAGATCCGCCGCCTGACCGACGAACTGCGCGCGACCCGCGAGCAGACCCGCGTGATGCTCGAGGAACACGATCGCGCCATGGAGTCGCTCAAGGCGCTGGAAGAGGAGACGCAGTCGAGCAACGAGGAGCTCCAGAGCACCAACGAGGAACTGGAGACCGCCAAGGAGGAGCTCCAGTCCCTGAACGAGGAGCTGTCCACGACCAACGACGAGCTGCGCTTCCGCAACCGCGAGCTCAAGGTCCTGCATGACGAGGTGACGCAGGGGCGCGACTTCGCCGACGCGATCATCGAGACGATGTCCCAGCCGCTGCTGGTGCTGACGACGGACCTGCGCGTCACGCGCGCCAACCAGGCCTTCTACGCCGCCTACGAGACCAGTCCGCGCGAGACCCTCCAGCACGTGCTGTACGAACTGGGCGACGGTCAATGGAACATCCCCGCGCTGCGCGAACTGCTCGAGACCCTGGTCCCGCGGCACACGCGGGTGCGCGACTACGAGCTCACCGCGGCCTTCCCCCACATCGGGACGCGCACGGTCAAGCTCAACGCGGCCCGCGTGGCCTGGCCGGACCGCACCCTGATCCTGCTGACGATCGACGACGTCACGACCAAGCACCGCGCCTTCGACCGGCTGACGCAGGCGGACCGGCAGAAGGACGAGTTCCTCGCGATGCTGGCGCACGAGCTGCGCAACCCGATGGCCGCGATGACCAACGCGATGCACCTGTGGCGGCATGAAGGCGCCGACGACGCGACGCGGCACAAGGCGGTCGCGACCATCGAGCGGCAGCTGCGCAACCAGGTCCGCATGGTGGACGACCTGCTGGATGTCTCGCGCATCAGCCGCGGCATGGTGTCGCTGCACATGGAGCGCCTGGACCTGTCGCAGATCGTGCGGCAGGCGCATGACGCGCTGCGCCAGCCCATCGAGGCGCGTCGCCACGAGCTCACCGTGACCCTGCCTCCCGAGCCGGTCTTCGTCGACGGCGACGCGGTGCGGCTGGAGCAGATCGTGGCCAACCTGATCGGCAACTCGATCAAGTACACCCCGGCCGGCGGCGTCATCCACGTGTCGCTGCAACGCGGCGACCAGGAAGCCGTGCTGACCGTGACCGACAACGGCATCGGCATGACCGAGGCGTTCCAGGCCGAGCTCTTCACCGTGTTCGTCCAGGCCGACCGCTCGGCGGGCCAGAACATGGGCGGACTGGGCATCGGGCTGGCGGTCGTGCGCCGGCTCGTCGAGCTGCACGGCGGCCAGGTGAGCGCCTTCAGCGCGGGCCTGACCCAGGGCAGCCGCTTCGTCGTGAGACTGCCGTACCGCGAGGAGGCCGCAAACTTGCCCAATGCGCGACCGCAGCCGCCGGCCGAGCCCGTCGCGAAGTCGCCGCGCCGGGTGCTGGTGGTCGACGACAACGCCGACGCGAGCCAGAGCACGGCGGCCTTGCTGACGCTCGCCGGGCACGACGTGCAGATCGCCGACGACGGGCCGTCCGCGCTGGCGCAGATGCGGGACTTCCGGCCGGACGCCGTGGTGCTCGACATCGGCCTGCCGGGCATGAACGGCTACGAGGTCTGCCGCCAGTTGCGCGAGATGCCCGGCCACGAGGACACGCTGGTGATCGCGGTCAGCGGCTACGGCCAGCTGGACGACGTCGATCGGGGCCGGGAGGCCGGCGTCACGCATTACCTCACCAAGCCCGCGGATCCCGATGAGATCGCGCATCTGCTCGGACAGCATGCGCAGGCATAGGCGCAGATAGTCGCAGGCGCAGGCGTAGGCGTAGGCGTAGGCGCGGGCCATCGCAGGCAGTCGCGGGCGTCGCGGGCGTCGCGGGCGTCATCGCCGGCGTGGAAGGCCCGGGTACGCCCCTTGCTGAAGGGAGATCGATCCGAGCCGCTTCTGCTGGGTAGACCGTGGGGTCACTGGTGTCCGCCCCTCGCCTCCTTCCATCGTGCGCAGTTCCGGCCGGCGATGGCTGCCCGCCTGCCGCCCGTTCCCTGGAGCCTCGCCATGATCGACACCGCCGCGACGACCCCGTCGTTCCCCTTGCCACGCGCGTCCGACGACCGCCCCTCCCCACCGGCCTCTGCGGCTGAAACCGCCGACACGCCGTCGCTGGCCGGCCAGGTCGCCCTGATCACCGGCGGCAGCCGGGGCCTGGGCGCGGCGATCGCGCAGGTGCTCGGCGAATCGGGCATGCGCGTCGTGCTGGCCGATCTCGACGTGGAGCGCGCCCGCAACCGCGCCGCGGTCCTCGCGGAACTCGACATCCAGGCCGTGCCCCTGGCGCTGGACGTGTCCGACCCGCGGCAGTGCGAGCAGGCGGTCGCGGACACGGTGCGGGACCTGGGCCGGCTCGACGTGCTGATCAACAACGCCGCGATCGACGTCACCGCGCCCTTGTCCGAACTCAGCGTCGAAGACTGGCAGCGCGTGCTCGCCACCAACCTGTCCGGGCCGCTGCTGATGGCCAAGTTCGCCTCCGCGCGGATGTTCGGACAGCCGCGCGGCGGTCACATCGTCAACATCGCCTCGACCGCGTCCAAGCGCGCCTGGCCCAATGCCAGCGCGTATCACGCGACCAAGTGGGGCCTGCTGGGCCTGTCGCATGCGCTGCATGCGGAGCTGCGGGACCGGAACGTGCGCGTCTCGGCGATCGTCGCCGGCGGCATGAAGACGCCCTTCCTGCTCGACCGATTCCCCGGGATCGACGTGGCCACGCTGCAGGACCCGATCAACGTCGCGCGCGCGGTGCGCTGGGTGCTGACGCAGCCCGCCGGCACCGTCATCCCCGAAGTGACGGTGCTGCCGATGCGCGAAAGCTCCTGGCCATGAGCCTGCCCCTCGATCCGCTCGGCATGCTGCCGGTCCAGGACCTGGACCTGGCCGCGCCGGCCGCGGAGCGCGCCCGCGGTGCGCCGCTGCGGCCCTGCCTGTTCATCGACAAGGACGGCACGCTCATCGAGAACGTGCCCTACAACGTCGATCCCCGGCAACTGCGCTTCATGCCCGGCGTGGGCCCGGCGCTCGCGCGGCTGCAGGCGGCCGGACTGGCGCTGGTGATCGTCACCAACCAGAGCGGCATCGCGCGCGGCCATTTCTCGCGCGCGCAATTTGCGCAATTGCAGGAGGTGCTGCTGCAACGCCTGCGCGACGAGGCCGGCGTCGCCATCGACGATCTCATGCTCTGCCCCCACGAACCCGATGCCCAGGGCCGTCCCGCCTGCCTGTGCCGCAAGCCCGCGCCGGGCATGCTGATCGGCGCGGCGCGCCGGCTGAACCTGGACCTGACGCGCTCGTGGATGGTGGGCGACACGCTTGACGACGTCGAGGCCGGCCACCGGGCCGGCGCTGGCGGCCTGCTGTTCGACAGCGGCGGGGAAACCGTCTGGCGCCGCTCGCCGCTGCGCGAGCCCGACGCCGTCTTCACCGACTGGGACGCGCTGGCGGCACACCTGCTGGCGCGGCTCGGCGATTCATGGCAAGGGAGCTCCTCATGCTCGACAAGTGGAACAGCGCGCTGAAGGTCCTGCCGCCCGAGCGGCTGCGGGAAACGGTCTCGCGGGTCGCGCGCCCGCTGGTGTTCACCAACGGGGTGTTCGACATCCTCCACGCCGGCCACGTCGCCTACCTGGAAGCCGCCAGCGCGCAGGGCAGCAGCCTGGTCGTCGCGCTCAACAGCGACCGCTCGGCGCGCGGCCTCGGCAAATCGGACCATGCCGGCGATCGGCCCTTCCACACGCTGGCCGACCGGGCGCACGTCGTGGCGGCGCTGGCCTGCGTGTCCTGGGTGACCTGGTTCGACGAAGCGACGCCGGCCCTGCTGCTGCAGGCGCTGCGGCCGGAGGTCTACGTCAAGGGCGGCGACTACCGCATCGAGGACCTGCCGGAAACCCCGCTGGTGCGCAGCTGGGGCGGCCGCGTGACGATCGGCCCGCTGCTGCCGGGGCATTCGAGCACCGGCCTGATCGAGCATCTGCAGGCGACGGCGCGATGATCCCCGAGCTGGCGCGGCCCGAGGTCCTGATCGTCGGCGACTGCATGCTGGACGTGTACCTCGAAGGTGCGGTGGAGCGCATCTCCCCCGAGGCGCCGGTGCCCGTGCTGCGGCTGCATCGCCAGACGCAGCGGGCCGGCGGCGCGGCCAACGTCGCGCTCAACCTGGCGCAGCTGCGCTGCCCGTGCACGCTCACCGGCCTGGTCGGCGCGGACAACGCGGGCGCCTGCCTGATCGCGCTGCTGGACCAGCCGGGCATCACGCAGCACTTCGTGCGCAGTCCCGGCGTCGACACGACCCAGAAGATGCGCATGGTCAGCCGGCGCCAGCAGCTGCTGCGCATGGACGTCGAGTCCGCGCCGCCCGCCGACGCCGTCGACGAACTGACCCGGCTGGCCGGCACGCTGGCCGAACGCCACCGCTGGATCGTGCTGTCCGATTACGCCAAGGGCGCGCTGCGCGACGCGGGCGTGCTGATCGAGCGCTGCCGCGGGACATCGCGCCAGGTGCTCGTCGATCCCAAGCGCCGGGACCTGGCGGCCTACGCCGGGGCCTGGCTGATCAAGCCCAACCTGGCCGAACTGCACGAGGTGCTCGGCGACTGGCCGGACGAGGCCCAGCTCGGCGACCGCGTCGCCTCGCTGCTGGCGCGGCTCGACATCGAGCACCTGCTGCTGACGCGCGGCGACGACGGCATGAGCCTGTACTCGCGCGGCCGCGGCGGCCTGCACATCGCGGCGCAGACCCGCGAGGTCTACGACGTCAGCGGCGCCGGCGACACCGTGCTGGCCGCGCTGACCTGCTTCCTCGCCCGCGGCGAGACGCTGGAGGACGCCGTGCGCGCCGCCAACCGGGCGGCGGGTCTCGTCGTCGGCAAGTTCGGGACGGCCTCGGTCACCTTGGACGAACTCGGAGTGCCTGCATGAAAGCCCTGTCCTTCCCCGCGCCGTTCCCGGCGCCCTACTCGACCACGCCGGTGCTGCCGGCCGCGCGGGGCCGGCGCGCGTCGCCGCGGCCACCGCCCGGTCCGTCGCCGGCGACGGCCCTCTTCGACGAAGGCCTGCGGGACCACCGCGCGCTGTTCGACCGCCTCGACACGATGTGGCCGGACATCGCCGACGCGGCGATCCTGATGACCGAGACCTTGCGCGCCGGACGCAAGCTGCTGCTCATGGGCAACGGCGGATCGGCCGCCGACTGCCAGCATCTGGCCGCGGAGTTCGTCGGCCGCTTCCACGCGGAACGCGCGCCGTTGGCCGCGCTGGCCTTGACGACCGACAGCTCCGCGCTGACCGCGATCGGCAACGATTACGGCTTCGCCGAGGTGTTCGCGCGGCAGATCGCGGGCCTCGGCGTCGCGGGCGACTGCGTCATCGCGGTCTCCACCTCGGGCAACTCCGCGAACGTGCTGCGGGGACTGACGCAGGCCAGGCAGCTCGGCATGAGCACCATCGGCCTGAGCGGACGCGACGGCGGCGCGATGAACGCGCTGTGCGACCTCTGCCTGGTCGTGCCGCACGGCGACACCGCCCGTATCCAGGAGGCGCACATCTTCATCGGGCACAGCTGGTGTGCGCTGGTGGAGCAGGCGCTCGCCACGCCGTCGTGAGCGGCCCGCCGGAGGACATCGCGTCGCCGTTCCGGTCGTTCTGGATGGGCGGCTACGAGGGCGCCGATCACGTCAACGCACGCGGCGACGCGCTCGACATGGTGCGCGTCACCGGCCACGACCGCCAGCTGCGCGGCGACTACGCCGCGGCCCGCGGCCTCGGCCTGCGCTGCGTGCGCGAGAGCGTCGGCTGGCGCCTGAGCGAACGCGAGCCCGGCCGCTGGGACTTCTCACGCGCCTGCGAGATGGCACGCACCGCGCGGCGCGAAGGCCTGCAGGTGCTGTGGACGCTGATGCACTACGGGGTCCCGCCCGACCTCTCGCTGCGCGACGACCGCCTGATCCCGCGCTTCGCGCGATTCGCGGCCGAGGCGGCGCGCGCGCTGATGCCTCTCTGCCCCGCGCCGCGCATCTACACGCCGGTCAACGAGATCAGCTTCCTCGCCTGGGCGGCGTCGGCGACCAACGGCATGGGACCGGCCGGCGTGCTGGGCGACGCCGGTCAGGAGGACACGGGCGTGAGCGGCTTCGAAATGAAGCGGCGGCTCGCGCATGCCGCGCTCGCCGGCATGGCCGCCATCCGAGAGGTCGACCCCGAGGCGCGCTTCCTCCACATCGAGCCGGTCGTGCACGTCGTGCCGGCGGAGGACACGGACGAGCTGCGCGCGCTTGCCGATCGCATCGCGTCCTACCAATGGCAGTCGCTGGACATGCTCTCGGGCCGCCTCTCGCCGGAGATCGGCGGGCATCCCGGCGCGCTCGATCTCATCGGCCTCAACCACTACCACAGCAGCCAGTGGGAAGTGCCGACCGAGCGGCGGCTCGCCTGGCATCTGCAGGATCCGCGGCGCATGCCGCTGTCGGAGATGCTGCGGCTCGTGTTCGAGCGCTACGGCAGGCCGATGGTCGTCGCCGAGACCGGCCACTTCGGACGCGGCCGCGCGGACTGGCTCGAGGACATCGCGGCGGAGGCCCGACGCGCTTCGGCACTCGGCCTGCCGCTGCTGGGCGTGTGCTTCTATCCGCTGCTCGACCGGCCGGACTGGAACGAGCCGGAACGCTGGCACCGCAGCGGGGTGTGGCATGCGACGCGCGACGCGCGCGGCGAGGTCCACGGCCGGCGCGTGGTGCATCGATACGCGCGCGCGTTGGCGGCGCTGAGCCGTCAATGAGGGCGTCGTTCGCTCCGGTCCGGCGTTGCTGATCCGGCCGACCCTGGCACGCCGCCTGCCCTGATGGCCCGTGTTCATCATGGCGAGGATCCATGCATCCATTCGATATCGACTACATCGGCCAGCTCGCCGCCCGGGCGGTGACGCCCAAGGGCCGGCAGGCCGCCGTGGCCTCCCGACGCGCGGCGGCGCGCATCGCCGCCCTGCGGGTCTCCGCCGACCCCTATCAGCGGGTGCTGGGCGCGGGGAGCGTCGACGGACTCGGCCAACCGGCCGACCCGGCGAAGACGGGTCGCATCCTCAAGGCCGCCAACCTGTAGTGCGGCGTCGCGCTCGCACGCGGGTGGCGGCCGCGTGCATCGCTCGATTCACGCCGAGGAGGGGCGGCGTGAGATCTCCGTGACGCGGCCGGCCGCCGGACTCAGTCCTGTTCGTCGCGCTGATGCCGGCGCCACAGCCAATAGGCCACCCCTGCCACGGCCGCGACCGCCACCACTTTCCGGGCGGCGCCGGCGGGGTTGTGCCTGAGCTCCGCGCGCCCGCCCATCTCGTTGTAGATGCGCGGCACATGGCCCGAGGCGACATCGCTGAACAGGCCCTCGACCACGTCGACGCGATCCGCCAGCAGCAGGATCAGCCAACGTCGCAGGTCGTTTTCGCTGTATCGGAATCCGGTCCGTCGCAGCATGCCGCTGAGCCCGCGCGGCGGCGCGCTGGTGCCGTACACCGGCGTCAGTCCGGAGCGTTCGGTCGAGTGCAGCACTTCGACGTCGGACTGCTGCTGCGACGGCATGTCCCAGTCGATGCCGTCGAGCCGCGGCGGCGTGCGCTCCATCGGCACTGCGGGACGATCCTTCTTGTCGCGGTCCACGCCCCAGCCGGGGATGTGGGCGTAGCGGCTCCGGTCGATGGGCGGTCGATGCACATGGCCGGCCGCCATCGCCTGCTCGTGCGCGTCGCGGGCGCCGGCGTCCGGCGCGTAGGACTCGTCGTTCTTCATGCGGCTCTCCCGATGGGCCAGCCCAGCTCGTCGGCCCCCGGCGGAATCAGTACCGTCTTGATGCAGCCGTCGAGCTTGCTGGAGAACAGGTGATAGGCGTCCGCCACTTCCTCGAGCGGCAGGCGGTGGGTGATGATGTCCCGCGGCCGGATATGCCCCGCGCGGATGTGTTCGAACAGGCGCGGCAGATGGCGCTTCACGCTGGCCTGGTTCATCCGCAGCGTCAGCCCCTTGTTCACCGCATTGCCCATCGGGAAGGCGTTGAAGGTCGGGCCGTAGACGCCGACGATGGACACCCGGCCGCCCTTGCGCACGGCGTTCACCGCCCAGTGCAGCACGGTGGCGGCGCCACCCTGGAGCTTCATGCGCACGCCGGTCAGGCTCTGCAGGAAGTTGCCCGCCGCTTCGGCGCCGACGCAGTCGATGCACACGTCCGCGCCCAGCCCATCGGTCATTCGCTTGATGTGTTCGGCCATGTCCCGCACCTCGCGGAAGTTGATGACCTCGCACTGCGCGAAGCGCTGCGCGAAGTCGAGCCGGTACTCGACGTGGTCCACCACGATCACGCGGCCCGCGCCCATCAGCCAGGCGCTCTTCGCCGCGAACAGGCCGATGGGACCGGCGCCGAAGACGACGACGGTGTCGCCCTCGCGGATGTCGCCCATCTCCGCCGCCTGATAGCCGGTCGGGAAGGCGTCCGTCAGCAGCACGGCATCCTCGGCGTGCAGGTCATCGGGGATCTTGGTCGGCCCGACATCCGCCATCGGCACGCGCACGAACTCCGCCTGCCCGCCGTCGTAGCCGCCTGTCGTGTGCGAGTAGCCGTAGATGCCGCCCACCGCGGTCGCCTCCGGATTCGTAGCGTGGCAGTTCCCGTAGAGCTCGCGCTGGCAGAAGAAGCAGGTGCCGCAGAAGATGTTGAAGGGGACCAGCACGCGATCACCGACGCGGAGCTGCTTCACGCCGGGACCGACATCGACGACCTGCCCGATGAACTCGTGGCCGAAGGTCGATCCGACGCGGGTGTCAGGCACGAGGCCGTGATAGAGATGCAGGTCGGAGCCGCAGATGCAGCTGCGCACCACGCGAACGATCGCATCCTGCGGATGCTCGATCGCCGGTGTCGGCTTGTGCACGGTCCGGATGCGGTACGGGCCGCGGTATTCCATGGCAAGCATTGATGTTCTCCAGAAAGGGAATGCGATTGATCGGAGACTGTCTTCAAGCCACCGTCCGCGTGCGTGCACCCAGCACGACGCGGAAGTGCTCGATCGTGCGGCGCAGCCCGTCCTCCAGGCTGACCTCCGGCTGCCAGCCCAGCTCGGTCCGCGCGAGGTCGATGTCCGGGCAGCGGCGCCGCGGATCGTCCTCGGGCAGCGGCATGAACACGAGCGGCGACCGGCTGCCGGTCAGGCGCAGGACCATCTCGGCCAGGGCCAGCATCGTGTGCTCGCCGGGATTGCCGACGTTGATCGGGCCGATGTGCGGGCCGTCCATCATGCGGATCAGCGCGCGCACGGTGTCGTCGACGAAGCAGAAGCTGCGCGTCTGCCCGCCGTCGCCGTAGACCGTCAGCGCCTCGCCCTGCAAGGCCTGCACGATGAAGTTGCTGACCACGCGGCCGTCGCCCGGCCGCAGCCGCGGGCCGTAGGTGTTGAAGATCCGCGCCAGGCGCACGTCGACGCCCTGCTCGCGGTGGTAGGCCATCAGCATCGCCTCCGCGCAGCGCTTGCCCTCGTCGTAGCAGGAGCGCGCGCCGTTCGGATTGACGTTGCCCCAGTAGTCCTCGCGCTGCGGATGACGCTCGGCGTCGCCGTAGACCTCGCTGGTCGAGGTCTGCAGCAGGCGCGCGCCGCTGGCCTGCGCCATCGTCGCCAGCCGCCACACGCCGAGCACGCTGCTGAGCACCGTGTCCACCGGCGCCGTCTGGTAATACGCCGGGCTCGCCGGACAGGCCAGGTTGAAGATCCGGTCCGCGCCGGCCATCTCCGGCGTCACTTCCTGGCAGATGTCGCGGCGCTGGAAGGTGAAGCCGCGGTGTCCGAGCAGGTGCTCCAGATGGTCGGCGTCGCCGGTGCTGAGGTTGTCCACGCCCATCACGCGGTCGCCGCGCCGCAGCAGCGCCTCGCACAGGTGGCTGCCGACGAAGCCGGCGGCGCCGGTGACGAGCACGGTGTGAGCGGACCGGCGGGACTCGGCCGGCAACGTGTCGGCGCTCTCGGATGTGGATGCGGATGCGCCCTGCGCGGAGTCGTTCATGTGCTCACCTCGTGCAAGGTCTGCATCCAGTCCGCGACGAAGCGGTCGATGTTGAAGCGCTCGCGGGCCAGCGCGCGGCCGCGTTGTCCCCATTCCCGCGCCAGTCCGGGATCGCGCAGCAGACGCCGCATGGCGTCCTCGAGCACGTCCGGCCGGTTGTCGAGGAAGCCGCTCTCGCCGCTGCGGATCACCGTGCTCAGCTCGGTGGTCGCCAGGCCGATCACCGGCTGCCCGACCAGCATCGCCTCGATCAGCGCGAGGCCCAGGCTGGTGTAGCGCGCCGGATGGAAGAAGAAGCGATGCGAGGCCATCCACGCCGGCAGCGCCAGCGGCGACGCCTCGCCCTGCCCGCCCGGCATCTCCTCGCTGCCCATGCCCACCAGCGCCAGCGGCAGGCGCCCGCCCAGTTCCCGATACAGGTCGGCGCCAAGGCGTCGGCCGCGTCGGGCCAGATGGTTCACGACCACCAATCCCTTTTCGACCTCGCCCGTCCAGGTCTGCCGGGTCAGCGGCTGCACGCCGTGTTCGATCACGCGCGACGGCGTGTCGCCCGCGTCCCACATCAGCGCATTGAAGTGGGTGCAATGCACGAGCAGCGCGCCCCGGTCCTGCACCCAGTGCCGGGTGTCGGTCGGATGCCGCTGCGGCGGATCGTGCTCCAGGTAGATGCGCGGCAGGCGCTGCTGCGCCGCGTCGAGCCAGCGCTCGCGGTCCTCGTCCCATCCCGCGCGGTGCTGGTAGAGCACGACGTCGAAGGGCATGCGGGCGATCTCGGCGATCGGCGCCTCGTGGACGTTGTCGCCCCACGGCAGCGCGCCCACGCGGCCGGCACGCCCCGGCGTTTGGCCCGGCGTCTGGCCCGGCGTGCGCCCCGGATCGGTCACCAGGTAGAAGTCATGCGGAACCTGCGTGAGGTTGAAGAGGTAGTTGCCGTGGACATGCCACGTCAGGATGCGCAAGCGTCGGGGCATGGTGGCCCTCCTTGATCGTTGGTCCGGTGGCGAGGCGCGGCTGCCGCAGCAGGTCCTCGATCGCGACGAGCACCTCGGCCACGGTCAGTGCCTCTGCGCAGGGATGGCCGTAGGGACAGTCGGAAAACGCGCACGGCCGGCACGGCGCCGGCTTGGCCAGCACGCGGTGCAGCACGTGATCAACCGGCGCCCAGCGCTCGGCATCGCCGCCGCAGGAAGTCACGACGCTGGGCACGCGCAGCGCCGCCGCGACGTGCGACACGCCGGTGTCGTTGCAGACCAGCAGCCGCGCGCCGCGCAGCAGCGCGCCGAAGGCCCACAGCGAGGTCTGGCCGGCGAGGTTGACGCAGGGCACGTGGAACGCCGCGAGCCGTGATGCGAGCGTCGCCACCAGCGGACCTTCGTCGGCGGTGCCGGTCAGCACGACCGTGTGGCCGGCTTCATGCAAGGCCCAGCCGACGGCGGCGAAGCGCGCGACCGGCCAGCGCCGCGACGGGAGCTGCGCGCCGGCGTGGAGGCAGACATAGGAGGCGACCTCGTCCCGACCGGGCCAGGCCTGACGCAGGTGCTGCTCGTCGTCGTCGCGCAGCGGGAACGACAGGTGCTCGCTCGTCGGCGGAAGGCCGAGATGGCGGCACAGCGACAGCAGCCGCTGTGTCTCGTGACCGACCTCGGGCCAGGGGAAGAAGCGCGCGGCATCCCGCGCCGGCACCCAGGCCTGAGGGCCGTGGAAGCCGGCGTTGCAACGCGCGCCGAGCAGCGCGAGGAAGGGGTTGGTCCGCTCGCCGCTGCCGTGCAGCTGGATCGCGAGATCCCAGTTGCCGCCCTGCATCGCCGCGAGGAAGGTCGGCAGCTCGCGCAGGTCCGGCGGGTGCTCGGGCAGGCCCGGCCAGCCGGGGAACGGGATCCACTCGTCGATGCAGTCCAGGCGCGAGGCGTACTCGCGCGCCGCGGGCAGGCCCATCAAGGCGATATGCGCATGCGGCCACGCCTCGCGCAGCGTGCGCAACGCGGGGACCGCACAGATCAGATCGCCCAAGACCAGCGCGCGCAGCACGAGGACGCGCAGGATGGGCGCTTCAATGACCGGTTCAATGACCGGTTCAATAGCCGCGTCGATGACCGAGTCGACGGCCGCGTCGGTCGACACTTCCATCGACCGTTCGATCGGGGACGTGATGGCGGCGGTCATCACAGGAACGGCGTCCGGAAATGCCAGGCGCCGCGCAGGCGCCAGTACACCGACAGGAACGGGATGGCAGCCGACGTGCACAGCATCTCCACCACGTGCGCGGGCGAACGCGACGTGTGCAGCAGGCGCCGCGCGGCGATGCGCAGCATCAGCAGCAGCGCGACGGTCATGGGCAGCGCCGCCGCGCCGATGCGCCCCGACCCTGCCAGCACGGCCGCGGCCAGCGTCAGCGCCACGATCGCGTAGTAGTCCCACGGCGGCACGCGGCGGATGCGGCGGCGGTACAGCGCGGGATGCTTGCGATACAGCAGCGCGTCGAAGAAGACGTTGCGCTGCTGGCGCAGCGACACGCCCCATCGCTCCGGCCGGACCGGATGCCACACCAGCGCGCGCGTCGCGTGCCCCACCGGCCCCAGGCGTTCGAGGCGGAACTGCAGGTCCGAGTCCTCGCGCCACGGGCGCCGGAAGCGTTCGTCGAAGCCGTCGATCGCCACCAGCGCGGCGCGCCGGACGAAGGCGTTGGCGGTGACGAACTCGGCGGTCTCCAGGCCGCGGGTCATCAGCTCATGGTCGGTCGGCGCGCGATGCACGCCGCGCCGGCGGCGCGAGGTCGGCGGCACCCGGACGCGGCCCGACGCGGCGACCCAGTCGGGATGCCGCGCCATCGCGGTGAGACCCAGCCGCAGCCAGCCGGTCTCCGGCCGCGTGTCGTCGTCGGTGAAGGCGACGATGGGCGCGGTGGCGGCGCGCCAGCCGGCGTTGCGCGCCACGGCCGGCCCCTTCCCGCGGACGGGACACAGGTAGCGGATGAGCGGCGCGCCGTCGAGCGCGGCGATCGCCTGCACCCGGTCGCGGCAACGGCTGTCGTGCCCGTCGTCGACGACGATGATCTCGAAGCGCTCGCGCGCCAGGGTCTGCGCCAGCAAGGCCAGCAGGCAGCGCTCCAGCAACTGGGGCCGCCCATAGGTCGGGATCACGACGGAGACGTCCAGCCCGCGCCCGCTCATGCCACGGCTCCCATCGCCGGCAGCAGCAGCGCGCCGGCCGCCTCGGCGATCTCGCCGGGCGCGATGCCACGCAGGCAGGCGTGGTGCAGTTCCGGGCAGACGCTCTGCTGGCAGTTGCGACAGGGCACGTCGTGGCTCAGCACCCGCGAGGCCACCTGCCACGGCGTGTGCTGCGGATTCGTCAGCGCGTACAGGTCCACCACCGGTGTTCCCAGCGCCGCGGCGAGGTGCACCGGGCCGCTGTTGTTCGCCACCAGCAAGCGCGCGTCCGCGATCAGCGCGGCCAGTTCGCCGATGCAGGCGGACGTCGCCACCACGATGGCGGGACCGCGCATCGCGCGCCGCATCTCAGCGAGCAGCGCCACCTCGCCGGGTCCCGCGCACAGGACGGCCACGGTGCGGCCGGTGCGGTCCTCGCGGACGATCCGGTCCGCGGCCTCGCCCAGCCGGTCCGCCGGATAGCGGCGCGACGGGGCGCTCGCGCCCGGATGGAACAGCACATAGGGCCGCCCGTCCGCGAGGCCTGCCCCGCGCAAGGTCGCGCGGACCGCCCTGCGATCGCGCGCGACCAGCGCGAAGCGCAGGCGCTCGTCCTGCGTGCGGCAGCCCACGCGCGCCACCAGGTCCAGCTGGCGTCGCACCTCATGGCGCATGCCTGGTCCGATGCGGTCCGGATCGGCCACCTCGTCGCTGAGCAGGCCATAGGCGCGCTCGCGCGCATGTCCGAGCACGAGCGGGATGCCGGCCAGCCGGCACAGCGTCGCCGCCGGGAACACGCTCTGCGTGCACACCGTGAAGATGATCGCGGCGTCCGGGCGCTCCCGGTCGCCGCCGTCGGCGCCGGACAGGCGTCGCACCAGTTGCCGCTCGGTCCAGCCGCGCGGGGTCTCGCCGCGGTCCGCCGCCGCCGCGCCGGCCTTGGTCCATGGCGCGTCGAAGCCGATGACCTCGTCGACCATCGGCAGATGCGGCGCCAGCGCCACCGTCGACGGCGCGGCCAGCAGGGTCAGGTGAGCGCCGGGCAGCGACTCCCGCACCGCGGCGATGGCGGGCGTCGTCATCAGCACGTCGCCCAGGTTGTCCAGCCGGATCAGCAGCACGCGGCGCGCCGCGCGCCAGCGATGGGCGCGGCGCTCGTCAGTCCTTTCGGCCTCGAGCGTCATCCCTTCGCCTCCACGACGGACGACCCGGCGCCGACCGGCACACGTGCCGCCGCGAGGCGGTGGACGCCCTGCGCCTGCCGCGGCGCGCGCCGCGCGGCCAGCCCGCCGTAGACCGCGGCGAGCTTCGCGGCGACGCTGTCCCAGGTGAACTCCCGCTGCGCCCGCTGCAGCCCGGCGCGGCCCATCAGGCGGCCGAGCTCCGGCTGGCGGCGCAGGTCGTCCAGGCGCAGCGCGAGGATCGCCGGATCCTGCGCCGGCACCAGGAAGCCGGTCAGCCCGTCGACGACGCTGTGCTGGATGCCGCCCACCGCCGCGCCGATCACCGGCGTCGCGCAGGCCATGCTCTCCAGCGGCGTGATGCCGAAGGGCTCGTACCACGGCGTCGTCACGAAGACGTCGGCGGCGCGGTAGTAGTCGCGCAACTGGTCGCGGTCGCGGCGCCCGACAAAGGTCACGCGCGCTGCCACGCCGCAGTCCTGCGCGACGCGGCGCAGCCGGCCGATCTCGGGCGTGCGGGCCTCGTCCGGCAACGTCGACTCGCCGCCGACGATCAGCAGCCGCCACGGCACCCCCGACGGCAGGCGCGCGACGGCGCGGATCACGTTGTCGACGCCCTTGCGCGGCACCAGCCGGCCGAGCTGCAGCACGATGAACTCGTCCCCCGCCAGGTGCAGCTTGCGTCGCGCCTCGGCGCGGTCCCCGGGGCCGAACTCGTCCAGGTCGACGCCGCAAGGCACCTGCGCGATCCGATCGGGCGGCGCGCCGCAATGGCGGATCAGATCGTCGGCATCCTGCGGGCACTCCGCGATGACGCAATCGGCCTCTTCGGCGATGCGGCGCTCGATCGCGATGCGCTCCTGCGGAAAGCGGTCCGACTCCTTCTGATGCAGGCGGCGCACGGCGCCCAGCGCGTGGAAGGTCTGCACCAGCGGCACGCCGAGCATGCGACGCAGCCGCAGGCCCACGAGTCCCGACATGAAGAAGTTGGCGTGCATCACGTCATGGCGCACGCTGCCGCGCATCAGCCGCAGCGCGGCGGCGCCGAAGGCGCGCATGTGCGGCAGCAGCTGCTCCTTGGGCACGAAGGCGGCCGGGCCGGCATCGATGTGGAACACGCGCACGCCGGGCCGCATGTCCACGGCGGTCGGCAGCGCGCGCTGGTCGCGCCGCGTCAGGACGTCTACGTGATGCCCGCGCCGCGCCAATGCCGCGGCGACATGCGCCACGTAGACGTTCTGGCCGCCGGCGTCCACCCCGCCCTGCTGGGCCAGCGGGGAGGCGTGTTCGCTGATCAGCGCGACTCTCAAAGGTGCTTCCATGATGGACGGCTCCAGGGGTGGGGATTCGAAGAAGGTTCAGCGCTTGCGCGCCGGTGCCGTGACGCGCGTGGCGCGGGCGACTTCCAGCGCGCTGCCCGGTCGCGTGATGTGCCGCATGCGATCGCCGAGCGCGTCGAGGTGCCGGTCGAGCCGGTGA
This sequence comes from Mitsuaria sp. MSU3D, assembly GCF_056867975.1. NCBI lineage: Bacteria > Pseudomonadati > Pseudomonadota > Betaproteobacteria > Burkholderiales > Sphaerotilaceae > Roseateles > Mitsuaria sp. MSU3D. The sequence continues at coordinate 2,333,682 of NZ_CP200314.1, forward strand.
TGGCGGACCATGCGGGCCCGCGCCTGTTCGCCCATGCGCTGGCGCAACTCGGGCTGCGTCAGCATCTGGTGGATGCGACCGGCCAGGTCCTCGGCGTCGCGCGGCGCGACCAGCCAACCGGTGCCGCCGTGCTCGACGATCTCGGGCACGCCGCCGACGCGGGTCGCCACGACCGGCAGCCCGCTGGCCATGCCCTCCATCAGCGCCAGCGGCATCGCCTCGGAATGGGAGCTGGACACCAGCAGGTCGAGGTCGTGATAGATGGGCCGCACATCGTCGACGCCGCCGACGATGTGCACATGCGAGGCCAGGCCCTGCCGCTCGACGGCCTCGCGCAGCCCGGACTTCATCGGCCCCTCGCCGACGAGGGCGAAGTGCGCGTCGGGCAGCGTCTGCCGCAGGATCGCCGCCGCGCGCACGAAGACGTCCGGCGCCTTCTCGGGCGACAGGCGGCCGACGAGCCCGGCGAGCATCACCTGCCCCTCCAGCCCGAGCGAGGCGCGCAAGCCCTGGGCCGGTCGCGCGCCGGGCCGGAAGGCGTCGACGTCGACGCCGTTGGGTTCCAGGCTCAGGCGGCCGCGCTCCACGCCGAGACCGAGCGCGTGGTAGTAGCTCTGGCGGCAGACCACGCTGAGGAAGCTGTCGGTCGCGCGATGCACTTCGAGGTCGGACAGTCCCGCCTGTCGCGCGTGGATGGTCGCCATCACCGGCACGCCGCCGAGCCGACCCGCGAGTCCCGCCAGCACATGCGCGTTGGGCAGGTGGGCATGCAGCAGATCGACGCGCTCCGCGGCGATCAGGCTGGCCACCATCTGGATGGCGGACCACGGCGGATCGTCGGGCATCGCGACGATGACGACGGTCGCGCCGGCCTGGCGCAGCCGCTCCGCGAAGGCGCCCTCCGACGGGCACAGCGCGGTGAAGCGGAAACCGCCCTCGCGGCCCAGGTGGGCGACCAGGCGCTCCACGCAACGCTCCATGCCGCCGACGATGTCGTTGCCGACGACCTCCAGCACATGCAGCGGCGCCTGCGTGCTCGGCACCGGGTGCAGCGAGGCGTGGCCGTCCTCGATCAAGGCGGCGACGGCGTGGGGGGAAGCGATGTCCATGATGGGTCTTGGTGGGTGACGGGGGATCGGGCCTTGACGGTCAGCAGCACACGGGCCGCCAGCGCCGGGCGCCGGCGTCGAGGCGTTCGAGGCCCTCCGACGCGCGGGACACGAGGGAAGCGAAGGACGCGCGCGGCACGGCAGAGGCGACGGCGTCGATGGATGCGCCAGTCGGGACAGGGTCGACGGATGCGGACGACTGGGCGGGATCGACGCTGTGAGCACTGGGGAGGGGATCCGCGGGACGTTCAGACTGGTCGAGTCCCAGCCACGCGGCCGCGGTGCCGCGCCAGATCTGCTGGCGATCGCCCTCGCCCAGCGCCAGCTGGTCCATGAGGTCCGCGACCCACTGCCTGCGCTCGCGCAGCTCGGCGCCGGAACAGGGCAGGAAGCAGTCGCTGCCGAACTGCAGCGAGCCCGCGCCGAGCACCGCCAGCATCCGCGACAGCACCTCGAGCCGGTACGGCGGCGGCGGGCCGAAAGAGATGTCCAGCCGGAACTGCGCCTGCGCATGCGGCACGCCGTGGATGCGGTCGATCAGCGCGACGGCCAGGGCCTCGTCGGTCCACGGCCAGCCCATGTGGGCCAGCGCGACCCGCGTGCGGGGATGGTCGCGCAGCGCCTCGAAGTAGGTCGGCCGGCAGAAGCGGCCAGACCGCCCGTCGATGAAGATGCCGCTGTGGAACAGCAGCGGCAGCGCGAGCTCGTCGGCGACGGCGAAGACCGGCTGCACGCGCTCCTCATGCGGATACCAGCCGGTCGGCACCATCTTCGCGCCGCGCAGGCCGAGGTCCTCGATCGCATGCCGCAGGTCCGCCGGCGCGTCCGGATCGCGCGGATCGACCACGGCCAGGCCGATCAGCCGGTCCGGGTGATCGCTGACCAGGCGGGACAGGTGGGCATTGCCGCGTCGCAGCGAGGCGGCATCGTCGAGCGAATACCCATCGCCGAGGAACGGCGCCAGCAGTACGCCGACGTCGATACCCGCCTCGTCCAGCGTACGCAGCACGTCGTCCGCCGTCTCGCGGCCGGTGCAATGGAGATGGGCGTCGATGATCATGATCAGGCGGCCCGCAGCGCGGTTGCGGTTGCGGTTGCGGGCGCCGCTGCAGGCACGGTCGGGACCGGCGCGGTCGCCGCGGGCGCACTCGGCCGGGCGGCGGCGGGGAGCTCGGCCAGCCAGCCCCGCACGCGATCGGCGGCCACGTCCCAGGTGCCCGCCGCCACGACGGCGGCCGCGGCCTTCCGCCAGCTCGCACGCATCTGGGGCGATTCGTACAGCACCGCATCGCAGGCGGCGATGAAGCCCGCCGCGTCGCGCCCGATGCGGACCGCGCCGCCGTACAGGCTGATCACGTCGCGGATCGCGGTGCTGACGACGGGCTTGCCCCCGGCCAGGTATTCCAGCGTCTTCGTCGGACTGATGAAACGCGTCGACTCGTTGAGCGCGAACGGCATCAGGCACAGGTCCCAGCCGGCCAGCAGGTGCGGCAGCTGCGCGTAGCTCTGCATGCCCAGCCAGCGCAGGTTGGGACGGCGCGGCAGCGAGGCCTCGTCGATCTTGACGACCGGGCCGACCATGACGATCTGCCAGTCGGGACGCGCGTCCGCGAGGGCCGCCACCAGCTCGAGGTCCATCCGTTCGTCGATGACGCCGAAGTAGCCGAGCCGCGGGTGCGCCAGGTCGCCTTGCAGCTCGTTCGCCCGCGCGGCCAGGATATCGGCCTCGGTCTCGGTCTCGGTCTCGCCTTCATCCTCGCCTCCGCCCATTGCTGGCGTCGTCGGCGCGAAGTGGGCCGGATCGACCGCGCTGGGCAGGCAGTGCAGGTTCGGATGCAATCCCTCGCGTGCCTCGTACAGCGACGGACCGCCGCACAGCACCAGGTCGGCCGACGCCATCAGCGCGCGTTCGCGCTGGCGCAGTTGCGCGGGGGCATAGCGGAAGGCGGACAGCTCGTCCATGCAGTCGTAGATCAGCGCCCTCGGGCCCAGGCTGGCGATCAGCGGCAAGGCCATCGGCGTGTACAGCCACACCAGCGGATCGACGACGTCGCGCCGGGCGAGCTCGCGCTCCAGCAGCGGCAGCAGCGCGGGCAGCTGGGCATCGTCGAAGCCGGGCGCGGCGACCGGCGTGAAGGGCACCAGCACCTCCACCTCCGCGCCTCGCACGCCTTCCCACCTCGACGCGATGCGCGGGGGCGCGGTCGCATCGAGGATGGGCTCCTCGATGAAGATCACGCGACGGTCGGCCGTCAGGCGGGACATCAGATGCTGCGGACGCTGGAACACGAAGTTCCATCGCAGGTGCGAGAACACGATCAAGGGTGACATTGGAATTCCCGTTGGCGCGCTTGGCGCTGCGCCTGGGTGAAGGACGTGGCGGGCCGGGGCACCGACCACGGGGGCAAGGTCCCTCCTCGTTGTCCGGCGGCCCCGTCTGGATGTGGGGGGACGCCACGGAGGGCTTGTGAACAACGGTTTGGCAAGAGCGGGGCCCATGCCCGGTCATGCCTCGCGATGCCGTCGGCTCGATGACCTGCGGCGAGTACCGGTTCTCAGAGAAGCGCTGACCCGTTCGATGCGTCGGCGACCTGCTCGCCTCCCGTGCCGGCATGCCGCGCCGACGCGCCGCGATGCGCGTCGGATCGGCCGTCGACATGCCCATCCGGAAATCGTCGATCGGCTCGAATTACCGATTCCATCGGGGTTCTCGGTCATCTGAACCGACTTCCCCGGGCATCCGTCTTGCGAAGGACCAGGACGATGGACACCCCCGTTGCCAGTTCGTCCGCTTCCCCCAGCTCCTCCGGTTCGCCCAGCCGCCGCGCCCTGCTCGGCCTGGGGCGGGCCTTGTGGCGGTGGCGTGCGCGCACGCTGCTGGCCGTGCTGCTGCTGGTGCTGTCCAAGCTGGCGGCGGTGGGCGTGCCGGCGATGCTCAAGGCGATCGTCGATCACCTGACGCCGTTGCAGGCGATGCAGCCGACGTCGTCCATGTCGTCGTCCATGGCGTCGTCCATGTCGTCGCCCGGCACCGCCGCGCAGGGCCTGGTCATCGGCCTCTCCGTCCCGGTGGCCCTGCTGATCGGCTACGCGCTGCTGCGCTACGCGAGCACCCTGTTCACCGAATTGCGCGACCTCGCGTTCGCGCGCGTCGGCAAGCAGGTCGTCGGCAGCTTCTCCGAACGCGCCTTCGCGCACCTGCTGGCGATGAGCCCGCGTTTCCATGCCGAACGCAACACCGGCGCGCTGATCCGCGAGGTCGAGCGCGGCACCGATGGCTTGGGCTATCTGCTCGGTGCCGGTGTGTTCACGGTCGTGCCGACGGCGGTGGAATTCGCCGCGGTGCTGCTGATCATCCTGGCCAGCTTCGGCGTGCCGTACGTGCTCGTCATCGGCGCGAGCATGCTCGCGTACGGTGCATGGACCACCACCATGACCCGCACGCGCGTGGCCCGGCAACGCGTGATGAACGCGCATGACTCCCAGGCGCACGGGCTGCTCGTCGACACCCTGCTGAACTACGAGGCGGTGAAGACGCATGGCCGCGAGGCCAGCGAGCGCGACCGCTACGCCGGCGTGCTCTCGCGCTGGATCGACGGCAGCGTGCGCAGCCAGAGGACGCTGTCGCTGCTGCACCTGGGCCAGGCCGCGATCATCGCCGTCGGCGTGGGCGCGGTGATGCTGATGGCCGGGCGCGACACGGTCGCTGGCCGCATGAGCATCGGCGACCTGGTCATGGTCAACGCCTATCTGATCCAGGTCTTCCTGCCGCTGAACACGCTGGGATTCGTGTTCCGCGAGACGCGCGACGCGCTGCTCAACACGGAGACGCTGTTCGCGCTGCTCGACCGCGAGCCCGACATCCGCGACGCACCCGATGCCCGGCCGCTGGCGGGCGCGGACACGACGGTGCGCTTCGACGGCATCGACTTCGGCTACGACCGCCAGCGGCGCATCCTGCACGGCCTGACGCTGGAGATTCCCCATGGGCACACCTATGCCGTCGTGGGCAGCAGCGGCTCCGGCAAGTCGACGCTGGCGCGGCTGCTGATGCGCCTGTACGACCCGGACGGCGGCGAGGTCAGCATCGGCGGCCAGCCGCTCAAGGGCCTGACGCAGCGCAGCCTGCGCGAGGCCATCGGCGTCGTCCCGCAGGATCCCGTGCTGTTCAACGACACCATCGCCTACAACATCGGCTATGGCCGTCCGGACGCTCGCGAGGACGAGATCGTCGCCGCCGCGCAGGCCGCGCAGGCCGACGAATTCATCGCCCTGCTGCCCGACGGCTACGCCACCCGCGTCGGCGAGCGCGGCGCGCGGCTGTCCGGCGGCGAGAAGCAGCGCATCGCGATCGCGCGGGCCTTCCTGAAGAATCCGCCCATCGTGGTGCTGGACGAGGCGACCTCGGCGCTGGACTCCAAGGCCGAACGCGCCATCCAGGGCGCGCTGGCGCGCGTGGCCCGGGACCGGACCTCGCTGATCATTGCGCACCGGCTGTCCACCGTCGTCGACGCCGACCAGATCATCGTGATGGACCGCGGCGAGATCGCCGAGCGCGGACGTCACGAGGAGCTGCTGGCCCATCGCGGGCTCTACGCGCAGCTGTGGGAGCTGCAGCGCCAGCAGCAGCAGGCGCAGACGCTGGAGCGCCGCATCGCCCACCACCCCGTCAACCTGGCGGGCCTGCTGGTGCTGAGCCTGGACGCGCTGCGCGAGACGCTGGCCGAGGCCGACATCGATCTCTACACCGACATCGACCTGGACGTCGCCAGCGTCCATGGCGACGCGAGCCGCCTGGCGCGCATCGTGCAGCTGATGTGCCTGCTCGCGCTGCACGGCGCCAGCCGCGGCCGCATGGAAGGCCGGCTGGCACGCGAGGAACGCGCGAGCCGGCTGACCGTCGGCGTCCAGGGCCGGCTCGATGCCGGCACCACGCCGCCGGACACGCTGGAGCTGCGCACGCTGATCAACGAGGCCGGCGGCCACCTCGCCATCGAGCGCGATGCGGCCGGTGGGGAGCAGCGGTACGAACTCGAGCTGCCCCTGCCCGCGCTGGCCGACGCGCCGCTGTCGCGCGAGGCGCTGCGCGCCTCTCCCGAAGCCGTGGTGGAGGCCGCGCTGGCAGCCGAGACGACGGCGATCGAGACCGGTTTCGGGCTGTCGCCGCATCCGCTGGCCGGGCTGCAGGTGATGTGCGTGGACGACGACGAGGACGCGCTGGAATCGCTGGGCCTGCTGCTCGAACTCGAAGGCGCGCGCACGGAGCGCATCAACAGCGGGCACGAGGCCCTGCGCCGGCTCAACGAACGCGACCCCAGCGCCTGGCCGCAGGCGCTGGTGTGCGACATCGCCCTCGGGCACGAGGACGGCCATGCCGTCGTGCGCGGCATCCGGGTGCTGGAGGCCCGTCGGGAGGTGCCGCTCGGGCGGCGCCTGCCGGCCATCGCGCTGACCGGCATGGCGCAGCCCGAGGACCGCCTGCGCGCGCTGGTGGCCGGCTTCCAGCGCCACATGGCCAAGCCGGTCATGCCGCAGGAGTTGATCCGCGCGCTGCACGACATGGCGCTCGTGCCCAGTTGACGAACACTGCGAGGAACTCATGAAACCCCACCCGCCGCCGGCCGTCCCCGCCGCCTCGACCCCGCGCGTCCTGACCCTGGGCATCAACGCCAGCTTCCACGACTCCGCCGCCGCGCTGATGCGGGACGGCGAGGTCATCGCCGCCGTCGAGGAAGAACGCTTCACCCGGATCAAGCACGGCAAGCGTCCCCTGCCCTTCACCGCCTGGGAGCTGCCCTGGCATGCGATCGACGACTGCCTGAAGCAGGCCGGCGCGACGCTGGCCGAGGTGACGGACGTGGCCTACAGCTTCGATCCGCAGCGCTTCATCGGCGACCGGGCGCCGGAGGGCAGGTTCACGCTGCCGCTGCGACCGTCGGACGCCGCGGCCGGGAACGCGTCGAAGCACGCATCAGGCCACGCCTGGGAGAACCCCTGGGACCCGCTGTTCGCGGCCTACGTGCTGAGCGCGCCGCGGCTGCTGACGGACGGCGTGCCGCATCACCTGCGGCGGCGCTTCGCCGGCGTCCGTCACGCCGACGCGCCGTACCGCTGGCATTTCGTGCCGCATCACCTGTGCCATCAGGCGAGCGCCTTCCTCGCCGCGCCGTTCTCGCGCTGCGCCGTCATGACGCTGGACGGCCGGGGCGAGCGGGCCACCACCGCCTACGGCCGCTATCGCGACGGCCGCTACGAATCGCTGGGCGAGGTGCAGGTGCCGCATTCGCTCGGCCTGATGTATGAGCGGGTGACGACCTACCTCGGCTTCCTGCATTCGAGCGACGAGTACAAGGTGATGGCGATGGCGGCGATGGGCCAGCCGCGCCACATCGACGTGCTGCGCCAGCACCTGGTCGTCGATGCCGACGGCCAGTACCGCCACCTGCCGCTGGACCTGGTGGCGCGGTTCGGTCCGGCGCGCGTGCCGGGCTCGACGATGGACCAGCGCTACCTGGACCTGGCCGCCTCCGTGCAACTGGTGCTGGAGGAGACCGTGCTGCGCCTGGCCACCTGGCTGCGCGAGCGCACCGGCGAGGACCAGCTGGCGATGGCCGGCGGCGTCGCGCTCAACTGCGTGATGAACGCGAAGCTGCGCGACGCCGGCATCTTCCGGCGCGTGTGGGTGCAGCCCGCGGCAGGCGATGCGGGTACCGCGCTGGGCGCCGCGCTGTGGGTGGATGCGCGGGCGCGGCGCGGGCTCGATGCGGACGTCGGCACCAGCAGCGACAGCAGCGACAGCAGCGACAGCGGCATCTTCGCGCTCGGTCCGCGCCGCTGGCAGATGGACCATGCCTACCTCGGTCCGGCCTTCGACGACGAGCACATCGAGGGCCTGCTCCAGTGGGCGCGGCTGCGCTACCGGCGCGTCGACGATGTGGCGACGGAGACCGCGGCGTTGCTGGCGCAGAACAAGATCGTCGCGTGGTTCCAGGGCCGGATGGAATTCGGCCCGCGGGCGCTCGGCGCGCGCTCGCTGCTGGCCTCGCCGGTGGATCCGGCGATGCAGGCCCGGCTCAACGACCTGAAGGACCGCGAAGACTTCCGTCCGGTCGCGCCGTCGGTGAACCACGAGGACCTTGCGGACTGGTTCGAGCCGCCGGACGCCAACGGCGGCGCCTCGCCGTTCATGCTCTTCGTCTACGGCGTGCGGCCGGGACAGGCCGCGCGCATCCCGTCCGCGCTGCACACCGACCGCACGGCCCGCGTGCAGACGGTGCATGCGGACACGAATCCGCTGTTCCACCGCCTGCTGACGGCGGTCGGTGCCGCGACCGGCGTGCCGGTGCTGGTCAACACCTCCTTCAACGTGCGCGGCGAGCCCATCGTCGGCACGCCGAAGGCCGCCATCGAAGCCTTCTTCAGCACGCCGATCGATGCGCTGGCGATCGGGTCGTTCATCCTCGAGAAGTTCCCGGGAGCAGAGCCATGACGCTGCATCGCACCGAACACGGCGCCTGGTCGCCCACCGACGTCGACCTGGTGCTGGCACTGCTCACGGTGCACGAATGCCAGTACGGGATCGCCTTCCTGGATCCGGCGGGCACGATCACCGGCTGGACCGAGGGCGCGCACGCGGTCACCGGCTTCACGGCGGACGAGGTCATCGGACAGGCGTTCGCCATCCTGTTCGTCCCCGAGGACGTCGCGCACGGTCAGGATCTCCACGAGCTGAATGCGGCGCGGACCCTCGGCGCCGCCGAGGACGAGCGCTGGCACATGCGCAAGGACGGCTCGCGCTTCTGGGCCAGCGGGCTCACGCTGCCGATGCACGACGGCGAACGCTTCCACGGCTTCGCGAAGCTGTTCCGCGATGCCACCCACCTGCAGCTGCGGACCTTGCGGCTGGAGAACGAGGCGCAGCGCCTCACGGGCGAGCGGCAGGAGCATGACGTCTTCCTCGCCACCATCGCGCATGAACTGCGCAACCCGCTGCATCCGATGCGGCTGGCCACGCGGCTGCTGTCGCCGCCCACGGAACCGGTGCGGCAGGATCAGGCCGTGAAGATCCTGACGCGACAGCTCGCGCTCATGGACCGGCTGGTCGAGGACCTGATCGACATGACGCGCGCCGGCCAGGGCAAGATGACGCTCGTCTACGAACGCGTGGACCTGCAGCGGCTGCTTCAGGACACGATCGACGCCAGCCGGGACATTGCCGAGACGGGCGGCGTCACCCTGATCGGCGTGCTGCCGCCGATGCCGGTCGTCGTGGAAGTGGATCCGGGCCGCTTCCAGCAGGTCGTGATGAACCTGCTGAACAACGCCATCAAGTTCACGCCGCGAGACGGTCAGGTGTCGGTGCTGCTGAACGTGGATCAGTCGCACCTCGTGCTGAAGGTGCAGGACACCGGGAACGGGATCGGGCCGGAACTGCAGCCGCGCATCTTCGACATGTTCACGCAGGCCGACGGCGCGACGACGCATCGCGGCGACGGGCTGGGCATCGGACTGGCGCTGGTCAAGGAGATCGTGTCGCTGCACCACGGCACCGTGGAGGCGAAGAGCGAAGGCGTCGGCCAGGGCAGCGAGTTCCTCGTGCGGATGCCGCTGGAGAAGCCGACGTCTTTCGACGTGTCGGAGCATCCCGTCGCGGCGCCGCCCTCGTGACGGGATGCGGAGAGGGAGCCAGAAGGCCGGTGCACTGCCACGGCCGCTGGCCCTCACCCCTGCCCTCTCCCGCAAGCGGGAGAGGGAGCGACACGGTCATCTCAGTGCGTTCTCACTCCCTCTCCCGCTTGCGGGAGAGGGTGGGGGTGAGGGCCAACGGCGCAGGCAGTCAGAAAGCCCTTCTCACAGGGCCTCAAGACGGACGCATCAGACCTTCGGCGGGTCGGATTCGCGCTCGAAGTGGCGGTGCGTCGCCAGGCCCTCGATGAGCGCCTTGGCGCCGGCAGCCGCGGAGTCGCTGGTGATGAGCCCCGGCGTCATGACGTCCGGCTCCAGGGCCGGTCCGAGACCCGCCGCGCGCAGCAGCGAGACACCCGCGCCCAGCGCCAGGATCGGCTTGCAATGCCGGAACTGGTCGCGGATGAACTCGTAGACGTGGGCGTCCCGGCCGAGGGCGCGGATCGCTTCCTCGCCGTCCGGCACGACGAGCGCGTCGAACAGGAAGCCGGGTTCGTTCTCCAACGACACGTCCGCTTCCACGGCAACGCCGTCGGCCGTCTGCACCGGCCCGATGCGCGGCGCCGCGAAGCGCGGCACGGCCCCCTTCGCGAACAGCGCGGCATGGACGTCGGTGACGCCCTGGCCGTTGACGCCGTCCGCGACGAGGATCACCACCTTGCGCCCCGCGATCGAGCCGTCGCCCGGACGCGCCATCAGCGACAGCGCCGGCGACACGCGCACTTCGGGTTCGGGCGCCTGCTCGATGGCCAGCGGCATCGCCGGCGGCAGCGGCATGTTCAGGCCCTCGGCGATCTTGGCCGCGAGTTCTTCCGACGCGTTCCGCAGCGAGGCCAGCATGCGCTCGCGGATCGCGGGCACCGTGACCTTGCTCAGCTCGAAGCGGAAGGCCGCCGCGATGTGGGCCTGCTCCGCCGGGGACTGGCTGTCGAAGAAGAGCCTGGCCTGGTTGTAATGCTCGGCAAAGAGCTCCGGCTTGGCGCGCACCTTGGCCTGCTCGTCCGATCCGCGCTGGCGCGCGGCGACGGACGTGAAGCCCTGTGCCGCGCCCGCCTGGAACGGACAGCCGCCCGCGAGCGAGTTGGGCTCATAGGACACGCGGCCGCGCGGGATCGCCTGCCGATGGGCACCGTCGCGCTGGTTGTTGTGGACCTGCGCGACCGGCGCGTTGATCGGGATCTCGTGGAAGTTGGGCCCGCCCAGCCGCGTGATCTGCGTGTCCACGTAGGAGTGGATGCGCCCCGCCAGCAGCGGGTCGTTGCTGAAGTCGATGCCGGGAATGATGTGGGCCGTGCAGAACGCGACCTGCTCCGTCTCGGCGAAGAAGTTGTCGGGGTTGCGGTTCAGCACCATGCGACCGACCGGACGCACCGGCACCAGCTCCTCGGGGATGAGCTTGGTCGCGTCGAGGATGTCGAAGCTGAACTGGTCCGCCTGTTCCTCGGTGAAGACCTGCACGCCGAGCTCGTACTCGGGAAAGGCGCCCGCTTCGATGCGTTCCCACAGGTCGCGGCGATGGAAGTCCGGATCGGCACCGGAGATCTTCACCGCCTCGTCCCAGACCAGCGAGTGCGTGCCGGCCTTGGGCGTCCAGTGGAACTTGACGAAGACGCTGTCGCCGGCCTCGTTGACCAGGCGGAAGGTGTGCACGCCGAAGCCCTGCATCGTGGCGTAGGAACGCGGGATGCCGCGGTCGCTCATCACCCACATCAGCATGTGCGTGGACTCCGGCATCAGCGACACGAAGTCCCAGAAGGTGTCATGCGCGCTGGCGGCCTGCGGCATCTGGTGATGCGGCTCCGGCTTCACCGCGTGGACCAGGTCGGGGAACTTCATCGCGTCCTGGATGAAGAACACCGGGATGTTGTTGCCGACCAGGTCCCAGTTGCCTTCGTCGGTATAGAACTTGACGGCGAAGCCACGGACGTCGCGTGCCGTGTCCTTGCTGCCGCGTTCGCCCTGCACCGTCGAGAAGCGGACGAAGACCGGCGTCTGCTTGCCGGCTTCCTTGAACGGCGCGGCCTTGGTGAGGTCGGTCAGCGCGTCGTAGCACTCGAAGAAGCCGTGGGCCGCGGAGCCGCGCGCATGCACGATGCGCTCGGGGATGCGCTCATGGTCGAAGTGGGTGATCTTCTCGCGGAGGATGAAGTCCTCCAGCAGGGCCGGGCCACGCGGGCCGGCCTTCAGCGAGTTCTGGTTGTCGGCGATGCGCACGCCCTGGTTGGTCGTGAGCATCTGGCCGGACGAATCGACGCGCACGCGGTCGAGCGGCGCGATGGCGGCGTTGCGGCCTTCGGGCGCCTGCGTGCCGACCTTGTCGTTGGTCTGGCGTTCGGACAGCGTGCTGCCCAGCGGCACGCGTGACGGCGGCGTGGCGGTGGCGCCGGCCTGCGGGCGCACGCCCTGGTCGAAGCCGTGCTCGCCGGCCTTGTTGGCGTTGAACGGAAAGGCCGCGGCGAGCTGGCCGGTCTCGACGGCCTTCTGAAGCGCGACATCGCCGCCGTCATCGGACGGCGCGGTCGACGGACCGCTGTCGGTGTTGCGGGCGGCGGCCTTCGGGCCGGCATTACCTGGGGCGTTGCTGGCCGCTCCCTTGCGGGAGGGAGCAGCGGGCGGAGTGGGTGATTTAGGCATGGTCGTCCTCTTGGTTCTGCGGAAAGCTCGACGGCATGCGGCAGAAACCGTTCCTGCCGAGCGCGTCGAGACCGGCAGCGCCGGTCGGTGTCATGCCTGTGGGCGACAGCCTCACGAGGCGGCTTCTTCCTCGAACTCGACGAGGAGTTCCGCCTTGCGGGCGCTCAACTCGTCGCCGAGCGCGTCGAGGTCGAGGTCGGACTGCTGCACCTTCGGGAACAGCTCCTTCTCTTCTTCCTTGACGTGGTGGGCGATGTACTCGCCGAGCACCTTGACCTTGGCGTCGTAGAGCTCGTCGGCGGCGGAGCCTTCGGCGATCTGCGCGATCAGCTCCTTGGCGCTGGCGTGTTCGACCTCGGCCTCGTCCAGCAGGTCGTCGCCGTCATCGTCCTCGAGCGAGTCGCGCGCGGCGGGATAGAAGATCTCTTCCTCGATGGTCGCGTGGATGGTCAGCTTGGCGCAGATGTCCTGGGCGAGCTGCTCGCGCAGATCGTCCTCGCCATCGTCGTCGACCAGCTTCTGGTAGGCCTTGAACAGCGCCTGCACTTCCTTGTGGTCATCGGTCAGCAGCTTGATCGCGTCGACCCCGCCGTCGGCGTCGCGGGTCGCGGCCTTGGGCTTGTCGGCCCCCTGGGTCGATGTCTTGGCGGAAGACGCCGAGGACTTGGCGGGGCCGGTCTTTGCGGGAGTCTTGCTGGCGGTCTTGGTGGTGCTTGCGGGCATGGAAATTCCTTGGCTGGGAAGCCCGTCGGGCTTGCCTGGCGTGAGTGGGTGGGAGGGGAAGGCGATGAGGCGCAGGCCTCTGAGCGTCCGGAGAGTCCGGTGCCCTCCCATACGCAAGATCGAGGCCGTTCCCCGTGTTCATCGTGTAAAGACGCGATGCGCTTGGCGTCATGCCTCGCGTCGTCAACCCTTGCCTGTGCAACGACATCGCGACCGATCGCGAGGTCCGCGCGCAATCGGTAATCGGCACCGATACCAGGAAACCGCAGAGAGAACTTCCCGGGTCGACGCTCGCCGGATGGGCCGCGCTCATAGGCAAACGGGCCGGGCACGCCGGCGCGGACGGGCGGGGGCCTGGTATGCCATGTCCGGGCATGCGGGCCACATTCGGTCCTCTCAACCCTCAGGAAACACGATGAACAGCACCACTTCCCAAGACCGCCTGGTCACCGGCCTCTTCCCCGATCGCGCCAGCGCGGAGTCCGCGTACGGCTCGGTCAGCGAGCGCGGCTACGACCCGAAGGACATCGACCTGGTCATGTCCGACGACACCCGCCAGCGCCACTTCAGCGACAAGAGCGTGGAGACCGAACTCGGCAACAAGGCCGCTGAAGGCGCGGGCATCGGCGGCGCCATCGGCGGCACCGTGGGTGCGATCGCCGCCGCGGTCGCCGCGGTCGGGACCAGCCTGGTGCTGCCGGGCCTGGGCCTGGTGATCGCGGGTCCGCTCGCGGCGGCTGCCGCGGGCGCGGGCGCCGGCGCGGCGGGCGGCGGCCTGATCGGCGCGCTGATCGGCTGGAGCATGCCGGAGGAACGCGTCAAGCAATACGAGGAAGGCGTGCGCAACGGCGGCATCCTGATGGGCCTGCGCGCGAAGAACGACGAGGACGCGGAGCACTTCGAACGCAGCTGGACCGCCGCCAACGGCCAGCACGTGGCGCGGTGATGCGTCGCGCCCGCCTCGCCTTCTCTGCCGCCTCGGCGGCCTTTGCAGGGTTCGCCCGCTGTCCCTGCGTCAAGAAAGAACCCTGATGAATCCCGACTTTCAACGAATGATGGCGCGCGCCGCGCAGCAGACGCGCGGCGGCGACCTGATGGCGGCCACGCGTTCCATCCAGGACGCGCTGGCCGGCACGGTCGAGGCGGCGGCTGAGGCCGAGGCAGCGACGCAGGACCGCGACGTCATCGATGTCGACGCGCGCGTGATCGAGGATCATCCCATCGGCATCGGCGCCACCGAGAGCCTGCGGTCGCGGTCCACGACTCGTGAACATCACGAGCCGCCTCGCGAAGCCCGGGCGCCGGTGATGGACGAGGAGCGCTTCCTCGCCGCCACCTACGCGCGCGGCCGCGCCTCCATCGACTACAAGCTCTACGTGCCGCCCGGCGATCCGTCGGTGCCGCGTCCCTTGCTGTTGATGCTGCATGGCTGCACGCAGAACCCGGACGACTTCGCCATCGGGACCCGCATGAACGAGGTCGCCAGGCGCAACGGCTGGCTGGTGCTCTATCCGGAGCAGTCCACCAAGCTCAACCCGCAAGGCTGCTGGAACTGGTTCAAGACCAGCCACCAGGAGCGCGGTCGCGGTGAGCCGGCGCTGCTCGCGGCGCTGACGCATCACGTCATGGCCCAGCACCGCGTCGATGCGCGGCGCGTGCACGTGGCGGGCCTGTCCGCCGGCGGCGCGATGGCCGCCGTGCTGGGGCAGACCTATCCGGAGCTGTTCGCCTCGGTCGGCGTGCATTCGGGACTGCCCAGCGGCGCGGTCGCCAGTGCGCCTGAAGCGCTCGCGATGATGCGGACCGGCCAGGACACGCGGAGCACCGCGCGCAGGACCACCTCGCCGCCGCGACCGATCCCGACCATCGTCTTCCACGGCACGCGGGACATGACGGTCCACCCGCTCAACGGCGAGCACGTCTACGCCGATGCCATCACGGGCCTCACGGGCACGGAGCGCGTCGAGCACGGCCGCGAAGGCGGACGGGCCTACACGCGCAAGACCACCGTCGCGACGGACGGACGCGCGCTCGCCGAGCTCTGGCTCATCGACGGCGCCGGCCACGCCTGGTCCGGCGGCGACCGGCGCGGCTCGCATGCCGACTGGCAAGGCCCGGACGCGGCCGGCCAGATGATCTGTTTCTTCTCCGCGCATCCGCGCACCGGCGACGCGTGATCGCGGCGGACCGTCGGCGTCGGGTCGTCCCCGCGCGCCCGGTCCCGCGGCGCCCGCCCGTTCGCCTGCCCTTCCCCTTCCCTTTCCTCCCCCCACTTTCTGGAGCGCCACCATGGCCAACATCTCAAACCTGTCCGGCCTGTACATCGACGAACTGAAAGACCTCTGGTCCGCCAACGACCAGATGGCACGCGCCCTCAAGGCCATCGCGCCGCGCGCCACGAACGAGAAGCTGACGCAGATGCTCGAGGACGCGCAGGCCGGCATCGCCGACCACACCGACCTTCTGAAGGCGCTGATCGCCAATCAGGGCGAGGACGTGTCGAAGGAGCATTGCAAGGGCATGGAGGGCCTGGTGAAGGAGGCGCTCAAGCACACCGTGGAGGACGCGCCGGAACAGGGCCCGGTGCTGGACGCCGCGATCATTGCGCAGTACCAGCGCATGACGCATTACGGCATCACCGGCTTCGGCACGGTGGCGGCGTTCGCGAACGCGCTGCAGCTGGATGACGACAGCCGTCAGCTGAAGGATGCCGTCGACGACATGTACGACGCGGACGAGCTGATGTCGGAGCTCGCCGAAGCGGCCGTGAACCGCGAGGCCGCCGAGGAGTGACGCGTCGCGCGACGGCGGCGCTCAGCGCCGGCCGTCGTGCCAGTCCGTCAGCGTGCGGGTCGTCAGCCCGTGCAGCAGGATCGACAAGGCCACCGTCCACAGCGTCACGCTGACCAGCGTCGTCCCGACTTCGTCGGGGACGCCGGGGATGCCGTGGTGGAGCACGAACAGCAGGTAGTACACCGAGCCCACGCCGCGGATGCCGAACCAGCCCAGCATCAAGTGCTCCCGGCGCGTGAGGCGCTCGCCCACCGTGGCCACGAGCGCGGACGCCGGGCGCAGCACCAGCAGGCCCAGCAGGGCCATGCCCAGCACCGACGGCGACAGCGGCGCGTAGGGCAGCATCGCGCCCACCATCAGCACGAGCCCCATCTCCGCGACCTCCTCGACCTGATCGTTGAAGCGGCCGACGGAGTCCTTCATCGTCGCGCTCGCATGGTGCGAGTGCGTCTCCAACGATTCATGCGGATGTCCCGCGACGTCCTCGGGACGGCCCAGCGGAGCTTCGCGCGGCGCAGGCTGCTCCGAGACCCGCCCGAAGGCGATGCCCGCGGCCAGCACGGCCAGGAAGCCCGACGCGTCGATCGAGAGCGCCGCGCCGTAGGCGACGCCGATCAGGCCGAGACCGAGGAAGGCGTCGAACCCGACGGCCTGCTGATAGCGGCTGCGCAGGAACACCACGCACCAGCCGACGGCCGCGCCCAGCGTCGCGCCGAGCACCGCGCCGGTCACCGGGGTCCAGAGCAGGTCCACGGCGATCCATTGCAGCCAGTCGACGCCGGTCGTCGAACCGCCCGCCAGCAGCGCGAGGCCGAGCAGGACGAAGGGCAGCGCGGCGCCATCGTTGAGTCCGCCTTCCGCGGCGAGGCTGAAGCCGATGCGCTCCGGGTCCTCGCCCGCGTCGGTATGCACGCCGGACGCCAGTACGGGATCGGTGGGCGCCAGGATCGCGCCCAGCAGCACCGCGGCGCCCAGCGGCAGATCCAGCAGCGTGACGCCGACCAGGGCGGTCAGTCCCACCATGGCGGCCAGCGAGAAGAAGGCCAGGCGCAGCGGCAGGCGCCATCGGCGATCGCGCAAGGGGACGCCCAGCCGCAGCCCGACGGCGAACAGCGAAATCATCAGCCCCAGTTCCGCCAGGCGCATGAGCAGGCCGGCGTCGTCAAAGGGATCGGGTCGGAGGATGTCCAGTACCTGCGGCCCGAGCATCCAACCGACGCCCAGATAAATGATGGCGCTGGTGAGCTGCATGCGGCCGAGCAGCGTCCCGACCAGGACCATGCCGAGCAGCAGCACGCCCAGGACCAGCATCCACGCGGGGAAGCTCACTCGACGGTCTCCCGTTGCGGACCGCCGGCGCTCAGGCGGCGAGCGGCGGCTCGATCCAGTACCGGTCGCGGCCGTGACCGCGATGCAGCTGGGATTCGTACTCGCGGTCGATCGAGGCGATGTCCTGGAACGGCGGGCTGGCGCGGATGGCCGCGCGATCGACGGACAGGCGGAGCTGTTTCGCCTCGATGTCGATCGCCTCGATCCAGCGCACGCCGATCAGCACGCGATGGCCGCCCGGCCACCACGCGGTGGTGTCGACCAGCAGATAGCGCAGGGTCCAGTCCACGTCGTCGTAGACCAGGTCCACCACGCGGCCGATGCCAAGGCCGCCCGAGGACAGTTCGCAATCCAGCAGCGCGGTCTCGATCAGGAGCGGGACGTCCGCCGCCGGCGGCACCGGCTGCCCGTAGTGGAGCAACGCGCTCCGCGCCTGCTGCACCGAGATGCCCTGCAGCGGATGCAGCGTCGGGCTGGTCCTGACCGTGCGCCGGCTGACATCCATGTGCATGCTGCCGCGCTCGATCGGCTGCAGCAGCAGGGACGGCAGGATCAGCACCCAGCGGCCGAACAGCCAGGGGCTGGACTCCAGCACCAGGAAGTGGATGCGCCAGTCCACCGTGTCGAACAGCGCCAGGCGCACATGCCCGATGTCGCCGTCGTTGCCGGTCACCTTGCAGCGCTGGAGCAGGCTCAGGCTGTTCAATCGGCCGCGGCAGGACGCGGTCATCTACCGCCGGCCGACGCGCGACGGCGCCACCGGGGGGGTCACGGGACCGGGCAACTCGGGCGACGGCGTGCGCGGCCTCGCCTGCTTGGGCTTCTTCGCTTCCTTGTTGCCGTGTTGACGTTTGGACATGGGTGCTCCTGGACGGATGAGGGATTGAGCCTGGAGCCTGCGCCGATCCGCCCGCCGGGTCGGTGCGCCACCGTACCCATCCGGCGGGTCGGCCGCGGGCGCCCTCGCGCGCCCTCGCCGGCTGGCGCTCCGGACCCGCGCCCTATACTCGATCAACGGCCTTACGCCGCAAGGATGCGCTGATGGTGAGCATGGAGTTGGCGCGCGAGAACCGGCTCCTCGCCGCGCTGTCGGATGAAGAGCTGTCCCGGTGGCTGCCGGACCTGGAAGTGGTGGACGCCCCGCTCGGGCAGGTGCTCTATGAATCGGGCGGGCAGTTGTCGCATGTCTACTTCCCCACGACCTGCATCGTGTCCCTGCTCTACGTGCTCGAGGACGGCGGCTCGGCCGAGATCTCCGTCGTGGGCTACGAGGGCGTGCTGGGGGTGTCGCTCTTCATGGGCGGCCAGACCACGCCGAGCCGCGGGGTGGTACAGAGCGCCGGCCAGTTGCTGCGGCTGCGGTCCGATCTGATGCTGTCGGAGTTCAACCGCGCCGGCAAGGTGATGCAGCTGCTGCTGCGCTACACGCAGGCGCTGCTGACGCAGATGTCGCAGACGGCGGTGTGCAACCGCCACCACTCGCTGGATCAGCAGCTCTGCCGCTGGCTGCTGCTGAGCCTGGACCGGCTCCGCGGCGACGACCTCGTCATGACCCAGGAACTGATCGCCAACATGCTGGGCGTGCGCCGCGAAGGCGTGACGGAAGCGGCGGGCAACCTGCAGGACGCGGGTCTCATCAGCTATCGACGCGGCCACATCACGGTGCTCGACCGTCCGGGGCTGGAGCTGCGCACCTGCGAGTGCTACGCGGTCGTCAAGAACGAATACAACCGGCTGCTGCAGGCGCCGCTCGTCCGGGGGATCTGAGCAAATCCGGGGGATGTTCGCCGCCGTACAGACTCGGCGGCGATTGGGACTCAAGGTGAGGTGTCTTCGCTTCAGGAACCTCGATGTCCTTGCTCCAGGAATCCACCTCGCCTCGCGTCTTCGGCGTGGAGGCGGGCCACGCGCCCTGCGCCTCCCTCGACGATCCCGACGAGATGGCCCGGCGCCTGGTGGCCGCGCTGCCATCGGCCTTTCTCACCCGCCCGGGTGCCTGGCGGCCCTTTGTCGCGGAGCTCCTGGCGGTGGATCCGTCGGACACGCCCATGGTGACGCTGGGCGATGGCCGGCAGCAATGGCTGCTGGATCAGGGCGCCGCGGTGCTGTCGCAGCATTGGACGCGCTACGAGCAGGGCCTGAAGCCCGGCGCCTTGGGCGTGCACGTCGCGGAGCAGAAGCGCAGCGACATCCTGGCGCTCGTCGCGCATGAGCTGCGGGATCCGCTGGCGGCGATCGGCTCCGCCTTGAAGGTGCTTCAGCTCAGGGCGAATGCCCAGGACGCCGCGGAACGCGCCATCATCGAGCGGCAATTGGGCACCTGCCTGCGCGTGGTGGGCGACCTGCTGGATCAATCGCTGGTCTCGCGCAACACCTTGACGGTCCATCGCCTGCCGATCCCGGTGCGCGGCTTCCTGTCGACCGCGCTGGAGGCCACCGCGCCCGGACGCGAGACGAAGCGGCACCGGCTGATGGCCTTCCTCCCGGAGGTGTCCGTGCAGGTGCGCGGGGACAGCACGCGCTTGTCGCAGGTCGTCGGGAATCTGCTCTCGAACGCCACGCGGTACACGCCCGAGGACGGCTGCATCGAACTGTGGACGGCGCAGGACGCCGGCCAGTGCGTGGTGCATGTGAAGGACAACGGCCAAGGCATCGGCGTCGAGCAGATCTCGCGCATCTTCGAACCGTATGTGCAGGGCCATCGCCCGCCCGGCGCGGTGTATCGCGGACTGGGCCTCGGACTGGCCCTGGCCCGGGCGATCGTGGAGCTGCACGACGGCTCGCTCAAGGTCTTCAGCGCGGGCGCGGGTCGGGGCAGCGAGTTCTGCCTCACGCTGCCGATCTGGGAGCCGCCGCCAGAACGGTGATGGCGACTCGGTCGGGACAGTTGCGATCCCGTCCGATCCATTTCCGAAGCACCAAGCACCAAGCACCAAGCACCAAGCACCAAGCACCAAGCTGGAAGTACCAAACAAAACGCCCGCAGGACTTGCGTCTTGCGGGCGTTCTTTATTCGGTGGGGTGGCTGATGGGACTCGAACCCACGACGACCAGAATCACAATCTGGGACTCTACCAACTGAGCTACAGCCACCACTGGAGAAGCCTTAGATTATGGCCAAAATTCTCCTCTGTGGGAAGCACTTTCTGCGATTCTTCTGCAAATAGCTTGAATCGCGCGAGTGCCGCCCTTTTTCCTTCGTCGCCGCGCGCTCAGTTCGCCGGCGCCGAAGCGGCCGTCGCCTTCAGCACAGCCGGCTTGATCGCCGCCTTGTACTCGGCCTTGAGCACGTTGTAGTAGCTGGCCATCTCGACCGCGCTCCAGGCACGCGCGTACTGCTCCGCCGCCCGCTTCGCGTCGATCAGCGCCGGATCGCGCGGCAGGATCTTGTCGATCTTCACGACGAGGTAGTCGCCGTTGCCCGCATCCGCGCCGACGTAGGCCGGCAGCTTGGACGCATCCGCGCGCAGGACCTGGTCCAGCGCCTTCTGCGGCAGCACGCCCGGCTTGGCGCGCGACACGGTCACCGCGTCGCCCAGACCCTTGGCATCGCCGCTCTTCTTCAGCTCGGCCAGTCGGGCCTCGCCGGCCTTCTTCGCGGCTTGCGCGGCGTTGTCCTGCACCCAGGCCATCGTCAGCAGCGGCTTGACCTCCGCCAGCGGCGGCACGCGCGCCGGCTTGTAGGCGACGACGCGCGCCGACACCAGCTGGTTGCCGCCCGCCTCGATGGCGGCCGTGTTGTGCTTGTCCTTCAGCGAGTCTGCGGCGAACACCGCCTCCAGCAGCTTCGGCGAAGCCAGGACACCGGTCGCGTCCGGCGCGGCCTTGCGTTGCACGGTCGCCTTCTGGATCGGCAGCTTGAACTTGTCGGCCGCCGGCTTCAGCGAGTCCGCATCGCTGTACACCGCATCGGTGAAGCTGTCCGCCTGCTCGGTGAATCGCTTCTGCGCCAGCTCGCGGCGCAGATCGGCTTCGATGCCGGCCTTGACCGTCTCGAATGGACGCAGCTGACCGCCGCGCACGTCCGTCAGCATGATGATGTGATAACCGAAGTCGGACTGGACCACGTTGCTGATCTCGCCCTTCTTCAGCGCGTAGACCGCGTCCTCGAAAGGCTTGACCATCGCGCCCTTGCCGAAGAAGTCCAGGTCGCCGCCGTTCGGGGCCGAGCCCGGATCCTCGGAGTTCTTCTTCGCGAGTTCGGCGAAGCCGGCCGGGTTCTTGCGCGCCTCGGCCAGCAGCTCGTCGGCCTTGGCCTTCGCCTTGGCCTTGTCCGCCGCCGACATGTCGGCGCCGGCCTTGATCAGGATGTGGCTCGCGCGGCGTTCCTGGTCCGTCGTGAAGCGCGGCTCGTTGGCCTTGTAGTACTTCTCCACGTCCTCCGGATTGATCGTCACGCCGGCCTGCAGCGCGCCGACGTCCAGCACGACGTACTCGATGTCCGCGCTTTCCGGCAGCTGGAACTTCGCGGCGACCTTCGGGTCCTTGTAGTAGGCCTCGAGGTCCGCGTCCTTGGGCGTCAGCGTCGCGGCGAAGTCCTTCGCGGCGAAGGTCTGGAACTGCAGTTCACGCTGCTGCAGCAGCGCGTCGAAGGCCAGGCCGGCGCTCGACTGCGTGGGCAGCGCGCTCTGCGCGATCGGGGCCAGCACGCCGTTGATCTGCAGGTTCTGGCGCACGCTCTGCAACAGGCCGTCGACCGTCATGCCCTGCTGCGCGGCGATGCGCTTGGCCGTTTCCACGTCGCGCAGCGGCGCGAGCTGCGGATCCGTGCGGATCAGCTCGAGCAGCTGGTCGTTGCTGATGGTGCGATGCTCGTCGGCCGCCTTGGCGGCCAGCACACGTTCGCGCAGCAGGTTCTCGAGCACGTCCTTGCGCACTTCCGGCGAATCGAAGACCTTCGGGTCCATCGTCGGCGCTTCCATGCGCATGCGTTCGACCTGCTTCTTCTGCGCGTCGTCCCAGTCGGCCTGCGTGATCTTGTGGCCGTCGACGGACGCGACCGCCGCGTTGCCGCCTTCCATGAAGCGGCTGTAGCCCTCCAGGCCGACCAGCACGAAGGACGGCACGATCAGGATCAGCAGCAGGAACTGCAACAACCGCGTGTGCTTGCGTACGAAATCAAACATCAACAACCTCAGGTCATTTCACATACGACAAAGGCGAACCGGGGTTCGCCTTTGGGCCGCGGCATTCTAGTCCACGGATGACGTGGACACGCCTCGGTTTTCTGGTGGGCGCTGACGGGCTCGAACCGCCGACAATCTCCGTGTAAGGGAGGTGCTCTACCAACTGAGCTAAGCGCCCGGAATCTGTTCAGTTCACGGCGTCCTTGAGGGCCTTGCCCGGACGGAATTTCGGCACCTTGGCCGACTTGATCTTGATCGCCTCGTTCGTGCGCGGATTGCGGCCGGTGCGCGCCGCTCTTTTCGTGACGCTGAAGGTGCCGAAGCCCACCAGCGACACGGTCCCGTTCTTCTTGAGCGTGGTCTTCACACCGCCGATCACGGCTTCCAGTGCGCGCCCCGCGGCCGCCTTGGAAATGTCCGCCTGCTTGGCGATGTGCTCGATCAATTCGGACTTGTTCACGAAGGTACCCCCTCATTGGTTTGCCAGGCCGCCCGAACGGCGCGGGAAGCGGATTCTAGACGCATTGCCCTCGGGCTCAGACAAGGGGGAAGTCCCGATACAAGGGGGGCGACCGACAGTCGCCCAGGGGACAGCGCCCCGCTTGAAACGCCGCATTCGAACGCACTCGTCACACGCTGTTTCATCGCTCCCCGCGAACGGGGGATCGTCCGGAAATTGGGACTGGCATGGACCGGGACCGGTGAGGCCCGATGAGGTCCGATGCGGCACGACGGGGGATGAGTGCGGATGGCGCGGCCGCTGAGCCGCGCGCTCAGCGCGCCTTGGCCCGAATCTCGGGCAGCGCCTTCTGCAGGTAGTAGACCATCGACCAGATGGTCAGCACCGCGGCCAGATAGATCAGCCAGGTGCCCCAGATCCGTGTGTTGATCACGTCGAACAGCTTGCCGTCGAACAGCAGGAAGGGGATGGCCACCATCTGGACCGTCGTCTTGAGCTTGCCCAGCACATGCACCGCCACCGAGCGCGAGGCGCCGATCTGCGCCATCCACTCGCGCAGCGCGGAGATCGCGATCTCCCGCCCGACGATGACCAGCGCCACCAGCGCGTCCACACGCTGCTGCTCCAGCAGCACCAGCAAGGCGGCGCAGACCAGGAACTTGTCGGCCACCGGATCGAGGAACGCGCCGAAGGACGAGGTCTGGTTGAGCCTGCGCGCCAGGTAGCCGTCCGCCCAGTCCGTCAGCGCCACCGTGATGAACAGGACCGTGGCCAGCAGGTTTTGATGGGCGGGCGACATCTGCAGGTGGAACACCCCGACGATCAGCGGGATGGCCACGATGCGGGCCCAGGTCAGCAGGGTTGGCAGCGTCCAGAACATGGGCGGCATTGTGCCCAGGTTTCACGGCGCGAAACCGTCGGCCGCTTCTTAATCGTCGAGCCTCAATCGTCCAGCGTTCGCGGCTTGAAGCGCCGGTCGTCGTCGAAGAGGAAGACCTCGACGAACTTCCAGGGCTTGGGCAGGCGGCTCACGTCGCCGAACGGCGCGGCGCGGCGCACCGCCGCGATGGCGACCTCGATCGTGTCCTCGGCCTGGGTCGGCTTGCGCAGCACGCGGATGTGCTTGATGGATCCGTCGTGGTTGAGTTCGACCTCCAGCACGGGAATGGCCAGCAGCTCCGACGGCACCTCGCCCATGTAGGTGCCGTCGGGGTTGGCGGCGACCATGCGCTGCGCGGCCTGGCGGCGCAGGTCCTCATGCGTGCTGACCGCATGCGGCGCCGGCAGCGGCAAGCCGCGGCGCACGGCCGGCGAGGTCGGCACCGGCCCGGCGGGCGCGATGGGGGTCGCGGCCGGTTCGCGCGGCGCGTCCTGCACCGGAGGACGCACCGGCTGACGCTGCGTCGGCGAGCCGCATGCGGCCAGCGACAGCGCGAGCACCAGCTTGCCGCTCCAGCGTGCGACGCGTCGCAGGCTCACCGGGGTCATCTGATCGATCGTTGTCATGTCTGTTCCCAACAAGCCGCGCGCCGTTCAATGCAGCGCGCGATAGATTTCTTCCGCCAGCTCGCGCGAGATGCCCTTGACACTGCAGAGCTCCTCGACGCTGGCGCCGGCCACGCCACGCACGCCGCCGAAACGCTGCAGCAACTGCGCGCGCTTCTTCGGCCCGACGCCGGGCACGTCCTCCAGGCGCGAACCGCCGGTGCGGATCGACGCGCGCTTGGCCCGCATGCCGGTGATGGCGAAGCGGTGAGCCTCGTCGCGGATCTGGGCCACGAGCATCAACGCCGCCGAGTCGCGCCCGAGGTACACCTTCTCGCGCCCGTCGGCGAAGACGAGTTCCTCAAGGCCGACCTTGCGTCCCTCGCCCTTTTCAACGCCGACGATGAGGCTCAGGTCGACACCGAGTTCCTCGAAGACCTCGCGCGCCATCGACACCTGCCCCTTGCCACCGTCCACCAGCACCAGGTCCGGCATGCGACCGGTGCCATTCTGGGCGGCCTCGGCCATCTTGCTGTAACGGCGTGTCAGGACCTGGCGCATCGCCGCGTAGTCGTCGCCGCCGGTGATGCCTTCGATGTTGAAGCGCCGGTACTGGGCGCTCTGCATCTGGTGGCCCTCGAAGACGACGCACGAGGCCTGCGTCGCCTCGCCGGCCGTGTGGCTGATGTCGAAGCACTCGATGCGGAACTTGTCGAGTTCGGTGACGCTGAGGTCCAGCGCCTCGATCAGTGCCCGCGTGCGCGCCTGCTGGGAGCCCTCTTCCGACAGCAGCCGCGCCAGCGCGATCTCCGCGCCCTTGACGCACATCTCCTGCCAGATGCGGCGCTGGCCGCGCGGCTGGGCTTGCGTCGTGACGCGGTAACCGGCCTGCGCGCTGAGCGCCTCGGCCAGCGCCGGATCGACCGCCTCCGACAGCACCAGCAGCGACGGCACCGCCATCTCGAGGTAGTGCTGCGCGATGAAGGCTTCCAGCACCAGCCGCTCGGGGCTCGCGGGCTCGACGCGGATGCCGCCGTCCTCGCCTTCGACCGGCGTCAGTTCGTCGTCGTCCAGCAACTGGACGGCGGTCGCGTCGTCGACGTGTTTCGGGAAATACGCGCGGTCGCCCAGGTGCCGCCCGCCGCGCACCATCGCCAGGTTCACGCAGGCCCGCCCGCCCTGCAGCTTCACCGCGAGGATGTCGACGTCGCGGTCGCGGCCGGTCGCGCTGTTCTCGTCGACGGCCTGCTGCTGCAGGACCTTCGACAACGCGGTGATCTGGTTGCGGATGCCCGCCGCCTGCTCGTACTCGAAGCGCTCGGCGTGCGTCATCATCTGCGCCTGCAGCGCGTCCATCACCTCCTGCGTCTCGCCGAGCAGGAATCGCTCCGCGTTGCTGACGTTGCGGCGGTAGTCGTCGTTCTGCCCTTCGGGCACGCAGGGCGCGGTGCAGCGATGGATCTGATGCAGCAGGCAGGGCCGGCTGCGGTTGTTGAAGACGGTGTCCTCGCAGGTCCGCAGCTGGAAGACCTTCTGGATCAGCTGGATCGACTCCTTCACCGCCCAGGCGCTGGGGAAGGGGCCGAAGTAGCGATGGCGCCGGTCCACCGCGCCGCGGTAGTAGCTGATGCGCGGCCAGGCGTGGCCGGACAGGCGCATGTAGGGGTAGCTCTTGTCGTCGCGGAACAGGATGTTGAACCGCGGATTGAGCGCCTTGATCAGGTTGTTCTCGAGCAGCAGCGCCTCGGCCTCGGTGCGCACCACCGTGGTCTCCAGCCGCGCGATGCGCGCGATCATCATGCCGATGCGCGTGCCGCCGTGGTCCTTCTGGAAATAGCTCGAGACGCGGCGCTTGAGGTTCTTCGCCTTGCCGACGTAGAGCACGTGGTCCTGCGCGTCGAAGTAGCGGTAGACGCCGGGCAGCGCCGGCAGCGCCAGCACCTCGGCCAGCAGGCGGTCGCGGCCCTCGCGCGCGGCGCGCTCCATGTCGGCGACGCGGCGCGACTCGGCGGCCTCGATGGCCGCGGACTGGGCGTTCCACTCGTCGGCGTGCGAGGCGTCAGGCGCAGCGGCCGCGGGGGAAGGATCGGGGATCGGCTCCGGCACTTCGCTGGTGCCGGCGGGGGTCGTGCTCATGGGGGGCGATTGTGCCGCCTGATAATTCCTCGATGCCCGACACCCGCGCCGAATCCTCTTCCGCCGCACAGACTCCTGACAAGCCGACGTGGGACATCTTCTGCCGCGTCATCGACAACTACGGGGATCTCGGCGTGTGCCTGCGTCTGGCGCGCGATCTGGCGCAACGCGGCGCGCAGGCGCGTCTGTGGAGCGACGACCTCTCGCCGCTGGCCTGGATGCAGCCGGAGCCGGTCGAGGGACTGTCCTGCCGGCCCTGGGCCGACAGCGCGCGCGCCGAGCCGGGCGATGTCGTCGTCGAGACCTTCGGCTGCGAGCTGCCGGAGGCGTTCGTCGCGGCGATGGCCGCACGGCCGGTGACGCCGGCGTGGATCAACCTCGAGTACCTCAGCGCGGAAAGCTACGTCGAGCGCAGCCACGGATTGAGGTCGCCGCAGTTCTCCGGCCCCGGCGCCGGCCTGGAGAAGCGCTTCTTCTACCCGGGCTTCAACGAGCGCACCGGCGGACTGCTGCGCGAGCCCGGCCTCATCGAGGCCGCGACCTCGCATCACGGCGACGCCTGGCTCGCCGCGCGCGGCTGGGGGCGCCAGCCCGGCGAAAGGGTGTTGAGCCTGTTCGCGTATCCGCGGGCGCCGCTGGCCGAGTTCCTGGAAGCGCTGGGCCCGGGCTGGCTGCTCCTCCTCTGCCCCGGTGCGCCGCAGGCGGAAGCGCCGCCGCTGCTGCGAACGGGGCAGCGCGCGATCGCCCTGCCCCACCTCAGCCAAGCCGACTACGACCGGCTGCTGTGGTCATGCGACCTCAACCTCGTACGTGGCGAGGACTCCTTCGTCCGCGCGCAATGGGCCGGCCAACCCATGCTCTGGCAGATCTATTTCCAGGACGACGGCGCCCATGGGCCGAAGCTGGAGGCCTTCCTCGCGCAGTCGCTGGCCGGCGCCCCCGAGGCGCTGCGCACGAACTGGAGCGCCCTCTCCCGCGCCTGGAACGGCCTGGCGCCGTGGACATCGCAGGCCGCCGACGCGCTCCGCGAACTGACCGCCGCCACGGCGCACGCCCGGGCCTGGCGTGCGGAACTGGGCGGGCAACCGGATCTGAGCTCACGGCTCCAGGCCTTCGCCGGGCTGTCGAGTGGCGCGTGAGGGGCCTTTCGGGCTAGAATGCGCGGCTTTTCCGCGTTCTGACTGCGCGGCTCCTCGAACAGCTCCAGGCGATGGCCACGGGCTGCGGGATCCGATACGGAACGCCTCACACCGCCGGAACAGTTCGGATCTCCAAGCATCCAGATGACTGTGCCCGGACCCAATCTCCCGGAATCATCATGAAGATCGCTCAAGAAATTCGCGCCGGCAACGTGATCATGCACGGCAAGGACCCCATGGTCGTGCTGAAGACCGAGTACAGCCGCGGTGGCCGCAATGCCGCCACCGTGCGCATGAAGCTGAAGAGCCTGCTGAACAACTCGGGCACCGAAGTCGTCTTCAAGGCCGACGACAAGATGGACCAGATCATCCTGGAGAAGAAGGAGTGCACCTACACGTACTTCGCCGATCCGATGTATGTGTTCATGGACACCGAGTACAACCAGTTCGAGGTGGAAGCCGAGAACATGGGCGACGCCATCAACTACCTGCAGGACAGCATGGAAGTGGAAGTGGTGTTCTACGACGGCAAGGCCATCTCGGTGGAACTGCCGACCAGCGTCGTGCGTGAAGTGACCTGGACCGAGCCGGCCGTCAAGGGCGACACCTCGGGCAAGGTCCTGAAGCCCGCCAAGATCGCCACCGGTTTCGAGATCCCCGTGCCCATCTTCGTGGCGCAAGGCGACAACATCGAAATCGACACGCGTACGCACGAGTACCGCAAGCGCGTCTGAGACGCCTGCACCGTGCCCGGGCCCAGCGGCCCGGCACCAACGAAAAAGCAGCCCGAGGGCTGCTTTTTTGCTTTCCGGGATCCGGCCTCAAGCGGCGGCGTGACGCTGCTTGCTCTTCTTCGGCTTGGCGTTCGCGACCTTCTTCGAGCCCGACTTGCCCGACGAGGCATGCTGCGCCGGCTTCTTCTTCGCGCCGGACTTCTTGGCGGTGGCGTGCTTGCCGCCCTGCTTCGCGGCCTTGCCGGTGGCCTTGTGCTTGCCGCCGGCCTTGGCCGGCTTGGCCGCGGGCGACGCCGGCGCGGCCATGTCGGCATGCGCGGCCGCGATCGGCGCCGTGGCGGGAGGCGCCGGTTGCGGCTGGGTTTGCGCCTGCGCGAGCGTGGTCAGCAGTGCGGTGCCCAGGACGGCGATCAACGACTTCATGTGGATTTCCTTCTTCGGGACGCGCCGACCGGGGCCGGCGCTCGTGATGATGAGGGGAGTCTAGCGGGCGGCCGGTGAAGGCCGCGTCAAACGAACTCGCCCTGACGTAACCATTTCGTGGCGACCCACTTCTCGCCCTCGACGACCGGCGCGCCGCCATGCAGCGTCAGCGTCGCGGGATCGGGCCGGTCGTAGCTGAAGAAGACCGCGTTGCCCTTCTGCGCCATCACGTCGAGCTTGATGTCGGGGAACACCGTCGCGCCGCCGCGCGGCGGCGTGTTCAGGTACATCACGATCGTCGCGACCCGCTGGCCGCCGCGCTCCAGGATCGCCTTGCTGCTGGCGTGGCGCGGGTCGAAGTAGTCGTAGTGCGGCTGGTATTCGGCGCCGGCGCGGTAGCGCAGCACCTGCAGGCCCTCGCCGTTGCGGACCGGCCAGTTCAGCAGCGTCGCGATGCGACGCTCGATGCGGGCGACGACCTCGTTCTCGCCGCGCTCGAAGAACATGCCCTCGCTGGTGCGGGCCGAGTTGACCTCGCTGCCTTCGCGCTGCGCCGCGACGGTCTCCGATCGCGCCAGACGCTGGCCGGCGTTCGTGACGATCGCGTCGCACTCCTGCTCCGACAGCAGGTTTCCGAACACGATCACCCGTGGCCGCTGCAGCGCCATCAGGATCTCGACGCGGTGGCCGTCGGGCAGCAGCACGCTGCGCTGCTCGCCCAGGTCGGGCTCCGGCAGGGAGCCGGCTTCGATCGCGGGCTCCGGGAGCTCGGGCAGCGTCAACGGCGCCTCGAAGGGTCGATGCTCGGCCAGCGCCTGCTGCGCCAAGTCGGACTGCCAGCCGCTGGTCAGCATGGCCTGGTACAGCGCTTCGCGGGTGATGCCGTTGCGCAGCTGCGCGGCCACCCATTCGCGCAACTCCGGCGTGAGGTATTGCGAGTTACTCATATCCGCGACGGTATCAAACTGATCGGTGTCTGCCTGTATCCCGGTGTGCCCGACAAGGGGCGCCGCTTACGCTTCGCTGCGCATTCGTCGTCGAGCACCCGGCCACGACGCTGGGCCATGACGCTGGGCCATGACGCTCGGCCATGACTCTGCCATCACTCGACGATACGACGGCGGAAGACCAGCCGCTCCGGCTCGCTCGCGTCGGGCGCATAGGCGTAGCCGTCGACGGCGAAGTCCTGCAATCCGGCCGGCGTGCCGATGCGATGCTGGATCGCATACCGCGCCATCAGGCCACGCGCGCGCTTGGCGAAGAAGCTGATGATCTTGTAGCGGCCATTCTTCCAGTCTTCGAACTGGCATTCGATGACGCGCGGCTTCAGCACCTTGCGTGCGGCGGCCTTGAAGTACTCCTGCGACGCCAGGTTCACGATCACTGGCGACTGCAACTGCGCGCTCTGGGCGTTCAGGTGCTCGGCGATCGTGTCGCCCCAGTAGGCGTAGAGGTTGCCGCCCTTGTCGTTCTTCAGCGCCGTGCCCATCTCGAGACGGTAGGGCTGAAGCCGGTCCAGCGGCCGCAGCACGCCGTAAAGGCCGGACAGGATGGCCAGATGGCGCTGCGCCCACTGCAGGTCGTCCAGCGACAGGGTCGATGCCTGCAGTCCGTCGTACACGTCGCCATTGAAAGCGAGCACGGCCGGCTTGCTGTTCCTGTCGGTGAAGCGTGTCGACCATGCGTGGTAGCGGGCGACGTTCAAGCTTGCGAGGGCTTCGGAGATGTCCATCAGCCCGCCGATGTCAGAGGTGGAGCGGGTCTTGAGGATCTCGATCAGTTCGGCCGATTGCGGCACGAATTGGGGACGACTGGCCAGCGCGGCGACGGCGTCGGGTGTCGGAGTGTCGTAGTCCAGGGACTTCGCGGGGGAGATCACGAAAAGCATGGCCGGATTGTCGCGCGTCCACGACGCAAGACCTGTCACCATCCCTCTTGATGGACGAAAGTCGCCCGAAGGCGGCCTGAACGGTGCCACTGCGGCGGAGGATCACCCGGGGCCGGCGGAGTGGCCGAGCCCTGGACTGACTGGGGCGCCGTCTGTTCGAGCAAAGCGAACCGCAGGTGAGCGGCGCGAGTTGGCGCCCAGCGAGGCCGCTCCGCCGGCCCCGGGTGATCTTCCGCCGGCGCTCGGTCGCGATTACTTCGCGAGCAGCGTATTGATCGCCGTGATGTCCTCAGGGCGCAACTGCCCCGACGCCTGACGCAGCTTGAGGCTGTTCACCAGCACGTCATAGCGCGCCTTGGCCAGGTCGCGCTGCGTCGTGTACAGCTGCGTCTGCGCATTGAGCACATCGAGGTTGACGCGCACGCCGACCTTGTAGCCCAACTGCGTCGCTTCCAACGCCAGTTTCGAGGACGACTCGGCCGCCTCATACGCCTTCACCTGCGCCTGCAGCGACTGCACGCCGAAGAACGCGCGCTTGGTGCTCTCCTCGACGCTGCGGCGGGCGAAGTTGAGGTCGTTGCGGGATTTCTCCTCCAGCGACATCGTCTCCTTGATCCGATTGGTGATCTGACCGCCGGTATACACGGGCAGGTTCACCGACACGCCCAGCGAGCCCTGCTTGGTGTTGCCGGTGTAGCTGACGCCCTCGCCGGTCTGGCGCTGCACGCCCAGCGAGGCGTTCAGGTCGACGGTCGGCCAACGGGCGCCCTGGGCGCGCTCGATCTCGATCCTGGCGATGTCCAGGCCCAACTGGGCCTTGCGGATGGCCGGATGGGCGCCCTCGGCCTGACTGACCCAAGGCTCCACCGACGATGGCGCCACCGGCGGCAACGCCACCGGCACGGCCAACGGGCGCGGCTCGACGCCGACGCGACCCACCAGCTGGTCCAGCGTCACGCGCTTGACGCGCAGGTCGTTGTCGGCGGCGAGTTCCTGCGCGGTCGCCAGGTCATAACGGGCCTGCGCTTCGCGGGTGTCGGTGATGGTGGCGGTGCCGACCTCGAAGTTGCGCTTGGCCGAGGCGAGCTGCTCCGCGATCGCGGCCTTGTTGGCGCTGGAGGTCGAGAGCGTGTCCTTGGCGGCCAGCACGTCGAAGTAGGCCTGCGCCACGCGGACGATCAGATCCTGCTCCGCCGTCTCCAGGTCGGACTGGGCGACGTCGACGCCCAGGCGGGCCTGCTCGATGCTGCCGGCGTTCGGACGGTTGAAGATCGCGTACTTCGCGCTCAGTCCGGCGTTGCTGACCGTGTTGCCCTGCCAGCCGGAATTGACCGTGCCGCCCTGGCCGTTGGAGATGGCCGGCAGGTCCACCTCGTTGCGCGTCGCGCCCACGCCCAGGCCCACGCTGGGACGCGCCAGCGCCTGCGCCTGGCCGTAGCGGTACTGCGCCGAATCCGCCACCGCGCGCGCGGCGAGGAAGGTCGCGTCGTAGGCACGGGCCGCGTCGTACAGCTCTTGCAGGCTCTGCGCCTGGGCCGCGCCGGCCGCGAAGGCGAGCGCCGCGGCCAGGAGCGTGACCCACGGCAGGCGGGAGATCGGAGACGGACGGCGTTCAGCGGCCATGAGGCATCCTCGTGTCGATGTGATGTTCTTCGGATCGATCCAACTGCGGACCGGCCGCGGACAGGCCGCGACCGGGATTCAGTACCTCGGCACCGCCGGATCGATCGCCTCCGATCCGGCCCCGGTGCCGCGGGCGAGGTTATAGATCACCTCCCCCGCCTCTCTCGAAAGAAATGCGACGACTTGCAGTCTTCGCACCCCCTGACGGCAATTACGCGCGACGGGCTGCAAGCGCCGACTGCAGCGTCCTCAGAACGTGAAGTGCGAGCCCGTGTCGAAACCGTCCAGTCGTTGCACCACCGTCTCGAACAGGTTTTTCGTCGCGAACTCGCGCTCGCCGGTGCGGGTGATGATGCGCGCGGTCATCGCGGGCTCTTCCCCGACGATCACGCCCATGCGACCGCCGACCTTGAGCTGGTCCAGCAGCACCTGAGGCACCTGCGCCACCGAGCCCGACAGCAGGATCACGTCGAAAGGCGCCTCGCCGGGCAGGCCCTTGGCGCCGTCGCCCTCGACCACCGTCACGTTCAGCACGCCGTTGCGGCGCAGCGCGTCGCGGGCGGCGCCGACCAGTTGCGGGTCCTGCTCGACGCTGAAGACCTGCTGCGCCTTGTGGCCCAGCAGCGCGGCCAGGTAGCCGGCGCCGGTGCCGATCTCCAGCACCTTCTCGTGGCGCTCGATCTGCAGCTCCTGCATCCACCGGGCCTCGACCCGCGGGGGCAGCATCTTGCGGCCATGGGCCAGCGGCAGCTCGACGTCGGTGAACGCCACGTTGCGGTAGGCGGCCGGCACGAAGTCCTCGCGCTTGACCACCGCCAGCAGGGCCAGCACCGAGGTGTCCAGCACATCCCAGGGGCGGATCTGCTGTTCGATCATGTTGAAGCGGGCTTGTTCGAAATTCATGTTCAGTCCTCTGGCGCCGCACGGCGCGCCAATGCGGTCGGGAATGCGGGCGGTATTCTAGGCGGCCGGCCGGGGCGTGGCCGGATCGATCGGGTGGTGCGGGCGGTTGAGGAGTCCCTCGAACATCAATTCGAGCTGCAGCTTCAGCACCGTCTCGGGTTCGGGCTTGTGATCGTGCACCACGCCCGCCGCACCGATCGAATGCTGATGCAGCACCAGATGCAGCACCGGACCGATCAGCACCATCACGCAGGCATCGGGGTCCACGTCACGGAACTCGCCCGAGGCGACGCCCCGCCGGACGACCTCGGCCAGCAGCGCGCAGCTGGGCTCGATGACCTCGTCGTTGTAGAACGCGGCCAGCTGCGGGAAGTTGCCGGCCTCGCTCATCATGATCTTGTGGATGCCGCCCGCGGGGGTCAGCCCCATGCGCTCCCACCAGCTCCACAGCATCCAGGTCAGCAGCTCCGCCATCGACCCCTGGTGCTTGCCCAGTTCCGAGACGCCTTCGGCGATCTTGGTGCCGATGGCCTCGCGCACCACCGCCTTGAAGAGCTCTTCCTTCGAGGGGTAGTACAGGTACAGCGTCCCCTTGGATACCCCCGCCTTGGCGGCGACCTCCTCTGAACGGGTGGCGGCGAAGCCCTTCTCGACGAACAACGACAGCGCGGCCTCGAGCAGCTCCTGCGGCCGCGCCTCCTTCCGCCGCTGTCGGGGGGACGACGGCGCCGGGGCGGCGGGCTTGGCGGGGGCGCGAGGCATGGTGGACGGCGGGGGACTAACTGACTAACCGGTCAGTAATGTAGCGGCCGGCTTTCGGGCCGGTCAAGCGCCCTCCCCGCAGGGCGCCCTTTTGAAGGGACTGCGGAAGGGACTGCGGACCTTCACGCCCCCCTCACGCGAGACCGCCCATCCGGGTGCTGCACCGCCGCAAACCCGGTTCGAGCCACGGCTATGATCCCCGCCGACCCGCCTCCACCCCGAGCGAGGCGGCATTCTGGAGTCGTAGTTTGGACACTGTGCTGCTGATCAAGGCCGCGATCATGGGGATCGTCGAAGGCCTGACCGAATTCCTGCCGATCTCGTCGACCGGTCACCTGATCCTGACGGGCGCGCTGCTCGGCGGCTTCGAGGACGCCCGGGGCAAGGTGTTCGACATCGCGATCCAGACCGGGGCGATCCTGGCGGTGATCATCGTGTACTGGCAGCGCCTGCGCGAGACGGCCGCCGGCCTGGGCAGCGACGTCCGCGCCCGGCGCTTCGTGCTGAACGTGGCGATCGGCTTCCTGCCGGCGGTCATCCTGGGCCTGCTGTTCGGCAAGGTGATCAAGGAACACCTGTTCACCCCCATCGTGGTGGCGAGCACCTTCATCATCGGCGGCTTCATCATCCTGTGGGCCGAACGCCGGCAGCAGTCCGCCGTGCGCATCCAGGACGTCGACCAGATGTCGCCGATGGACGCGCTGAAGGTCGGTCTCGTGCAGTGCCTGGCGATGGTGCCGGGGACCAGCCGTTCCGGCGCGACCATCATCGGCGGCATGCTGCTGGGCCTGTCGCGCAAGGCGGCGACCGATTTCAGCTTCTTCCTGGCGATCCCGACGCTGATCGGCGCCGGCCTGTACAGCCTGTACAAGGAGCGCTCGGTGCTGTCGACCGGCGACATCCCGCTGTTCGCGGTCGGGCTGTTCTTCTCCTTCGTCAGCGCCTGGATCTGCGTGCGCTGGCTGCTGAAGTACATCGCCAGCCACAGCTTCGTGCCCTTCGCGTGGTACCGGATCGCCTTCGGCATCGTGGTGCTCGTCACCGCCTACACGGGCGTCATCGTCTGGGCTGAATGAGGCTCCCCCTGCCGGCTTCGCCGCCCCTCCCCAAGGGGGAGCGCCTGTGAGCCTGGCAGCGCCAGATCTCCGGGCTCCGCTTGAAAAGTCGGCCACCGCCGGGGCCTCCGCCGGTGGCCCGGCGATTTCATCCGGCGGCAGCTAAAATTGGTCCCATGACCATCACGATCAAGACCGGCGCCGACATCGACGCCATGCGCATCGCCGGCCGACTGGCGTCCGAGGTGCTGGACATGCTGACCCCGCACGTCAAGCCGGGCGTCACGACCGACCACCTCGACAAGCTGGCCCACGACTACATCGTGAACGTGCAGCAGGGCATCCCCGCACCGCTGAACTACCAGCCGCCCGGCTACACGCCCTACCCGAAGTCGATCTGCACCTCGATCAACCATCAGGTCTGCCACGGCATCCCCAACGACCGCCCGCTGAAGAACGGCGACATCGTCAACATCGACGTCACCGTCATCAAGGACGGCTGGCACGGGGACACGAGCCGGATGTTCGTCGTCGGCGAGGGCTCGATCGCGGCGAAGCGGCTGTGCAGCTTCACCTACGAGGCCATGTGGAAGGGCATCCAGAAGGTCAAGCCGGGCGCCAGACTGGGCGACATCGGCCATTCGATCCAGACCTTCGCGGAAAACGCCGGCTTCAGCGTCGTGCGCGAATTCTGCGGCCACGGCATCGGCCAGAAGTTCCACGAGGAGCCGCAGGTGCTGCACTACGGCCGCCCCGGCACGCTCGAGGAACTGGTGCCCGGCATGGTTTTCACCATCGAGCCGATGATCAACGCCGGCCGGCGCGAGATCCGCGAGATGGGCGACGGCTGGACCATCGTCACCAAGGACCGTTCGCTGTCGGCGCAGTGGGAGCACACGGTGCTGGTCACCGAGACCGGCTTCGAGATCCTCACGCAGTCGGCCGGCACGCCGCCGCCGCCGGCCTTCGTCCAGCCCCAGGCCGTTCCGGCCTGATCCGCGCAGGTCGCCCATGAACGCCAGGACGCCCGGCGAGGTCGGCGTTTCTTCAGACGTCGCGTCGAGCGTTCCGTCGAACGTTCCGTCCGCCGCCCTGTCGGTCGCCGAACTGCGCCAGCACTTCAAGAGCGGCAAGCAGCTGCTGCTGGACGACTTCGCGGCCGCCAAGGCCAGCGTGTCCGCGGCAGCGCGCCTGATGCGGCTGCTGGCCAAACACGTCGACGGCACGCTGCAGGCCTTGTGGACGCAATCGGGCATCGCCGCGGCGGCGCCTGAAGCCGCCCTGGTCGCGGTCGGCGGCTACGGACGTGGCGAGCTGTTCCCGCATTCGGACGTCGACGTCCTGCTGCTGCTGCCCGACACCTTGCCGGACGGCGTCACATCCGACCAGCCCGGTCCGCTCAAGCACGCGATCGAGGCCTTCATCACCGCCTGCTGGGACATCGGGCTGGAGATCGGCTCTTCGGTGCGCTCGGTCAAGGAATGCCTGGACGAGGCCGCCGGCGACGTCACGATCCAGACCGCGCTGCTGGAGTCCCGCTGGCTGGCGGGCGCCCGGCCGCTGGTCAAGCGCTTCGACCTGGCCTTCCGCGCGGCCGTCGATCCGCGCGCGTTCATGCGCGCCAAGACGCTGGAGATGCGCCAGCGCCACACCAAGTACGAAGAGACGCCCTACGCGCTCGAACCCAACATCAAGGAAAGCCCCGGCGGTCTGCGCGACCTGCAGGTGCTGATCTGGATCGCGCGAGGGGCCGGACTGGGCAAGACCTGGCCACAGCTGGCCGCCAAAGGCCTGATCACGCCCTTCGAGGCGCGGCAGCTCCAGCGCAATGAGGGCGTGCTCAAGAGCATCCGCTGCCAGTTGCACCTGGCGGCGAAGCGGCGCGAAGACCGGCTGGTGTTCGACCTCCAGACCTCGGTGGCGGAACGCTTCGGCTACGAGTCGACGCGCTCGCTGCGGGCTTCCGAGAAGCTGATGCGCCGCTACTACTGGGCGGCCAAGGCGGTCACCCAGCTGAACCAGATCACGCTGCTGAACCTGGAAGAACAGATCAACGGCACCCTCGGCAAGGAGCTGCGGCCGGTCGACGAGCGCTTCCTGGAACGCAGCGGCATGCTGGAGATCGCGAGCGACGATCTCTACGAGCGCGAGCCGCACGCCATCCTCGAGACCTTCCTGATCTACCAGCAGACGCCCGGCATCAAGGGGCTGTCGGCGAAGACGCTGCGCGCGCTCTACAACGCGCGCGGACAGATGAACAGCGCGTTCCGGCGCGATCCGGCCAACCGCGCGATGTTCATGCGCATCCTGGAGGAGCCGCAGGGCCAGACGCACGCTTTCCGGCTGATGAACCAGACCTCGGTGCTGGGGCGCTACCTGTGGGTGTTCCGGCGCATCGTCGGGCAGATGCAGCACGACCTGTTCCACGTCTACACGGTGGACCAGCACATCCTGATGGTGCTGCGCAACATCCGACGCTTCTTCATCCCCGAGCACACGCACGAGTACCCGTTCTGCTCGCAGCTGGCGGCGCAGTTCGACCGGCCGTCGGCGCTCTATGTCGCGGCGCTGTTCCACGACATCGCCAAGGGTCGCGGCGGGGATCATTCCGACCTCGGCGCGGCCGAGGCCAAACGCTTCTGCCGCGCGCACGGGCTGCCGAAGGCGGACGCGGCGCTGGTCGTGTTCCTCGTCGAGCACCACCTGACGATGTCGCGCGTCGCGCAGAAGGAGGATCTGTCGGATCCCGAGGTCATCCAGCACTTCGCCCGGCTCGTCAAGGACGAGCGCACGCTGACGGCGCTCTATCTGCTGACCGTGGCCGACATCCGGGGGACCGGACCCAAGGTCTGGAACGCGTGGAAGGGCAAGCTGCTCGAGGACCTCTACCGGCTGACGCTGCGCGCGCTGGGCGGTGCGAAGCTGAACATGGCCGCCGAGATCGAGGCACGCAAGCAGGAGGCGCGGCAGGAGCTGGCGCTCAAGGCGCAGTTGCCGGGCACCGAGGACGCGTTGTGGAAGACGCTGGACCTGAGCTACTTCGCGCGTCATGACGCGCCCGACCTCGCCTGGCACGCGCGGGCGCTGTGGCGCCATGTCGAGAGCACCGTGCCCGTGGTCCACGCGCGGCCGTCACCGGTCGGCGAAGGCCTGCAGGTGCTGGTCTACGCGAAGGACCAGCAGGACCTGTTCGCGCGGATCTGCGGCTACTTCGACGGCGCCGGCTTCAACATCCTCGACGCCAAGGTCCACACGACGCGCAGCGGTTATGCGCTGGACACCTTCCAGGTGATCGCGCCCGAGCTCGATCTGCACCACCGCGACCTGACCGCGCTGGTCGAGTCCAAGCTCGGCCAGGCGCTGGTCGCCCCGGGGCCGCTGCCCGAACCCCGCAAGGGTCGGCTCTCGCGGCGCGTGAAGAGCTTCCCCTTCACCCCGCGCATCGCGCTGCGGCCCGATGAACGCGCGCAACGCTGGCTCCTGTCCGTCAGCGCCACCGACCGCGCGGGTCTGCTGTACGCCATCGCCCGCGTGCTGGCGCGGCATGGCATCAACCTGCAGCTCGCCAAGGTCTCGACCCTCGGCGAGCGCGTCGAAGACACGTTCCTGCTCGACGGCGCGGCCCTGCAGCAGAACAGGATGCAGCTGCAGATCGAAACGGAATTGCTGGACGCGCTCGCGGTGCAGTGAGGCGATGAGCCAGTACCACGTGATCCCGTCGGCCGAGGCCTTCGCCCGGCTCGACGAGTTCAGCAGCGTGATCGATGTGCGGTCGCCCGGGGAGTTCGAGGAAGACCACCTGCCCGGCGCCCTG
Source organism: Mitsuaria sp. MSU3D (assembly GCF_056867975.1). Classification (NCBI taxonomy): domain Bacteria; kingdom Pseudomonadati; phylum Pseudomonadota; class Betaproteobacteria; order Burkholderiales; family Sphaerotilaceae; genus Roseateles; species Mitsuaria sp. MSU3D. The sequence continues at coordinate 2,372,503 of NZ_CP200314.1, forward strand.
AACTGGCCCGTGCTCGACAACGACGAGCGGCGCGTCGTCGGCACGCTCTATCGGCAGGATCCGCTGGAAGCGCGCAAGCTCGGCGCGGCGATCGTCGCGCGCAACATCGCCAACCAGCTCGATGCCAATCGGCCGCTGATGCGCAAGCATTGGCGGCCGCTGGTCTACTGCTGGCGCGGCGGCCAGCGGTCCGGCGCGATGAACTGGTTCCTGAACCAGATCGGGTTCAAGTCGCTGCAACTGGTGGGGGGCTACAAGGCTTTTCGCGGCGAGGTGATCAAGACCCTGGCGGAGCAGCCGGCGAGATTCGACTTCGTCGTGCTGTGCGGGCGGACGGGATCGGGCAAGACGCGGCTGCTGCAGGCGCTTGCTGCCGGCGGCGAGCAGGTGCTGGACCTGGAGGCCATCGCGCGCCATCGCGGCTCGGTGCTAGGCGCCCTGCCCGATCAGCCGCAGCCCAGCCAGAAGGCCTTCGATACGGCGTTGTGGCAGACGATGGTGAAGCTCGATCCGTCACGGCCGGTGTTCGTCGAAAGCGAGAGCCGCAAGATCGGCGGGGTGCAGTTGCCCGAACCGCTTCATCTGCGATTGAGGCAGCACGGGCGCTGCGTCTGGATCGACATGGCCGACCCAGGGCGGGTGCAACTGCTGCTGGAAGACTACGCCCACTTCAAGGCGGATCCGCAGGCGTTCAACTCGCTCATCGGAGGGTTGGTCGCGCTGCGCGGCCGGGAACGCGTGGGACGGTGGCAAGCCATGGCCCTCAGCGGACAGTGGGCGGAAGTCTTCGGGGAGCTCATGCGGGATCACTACGACCCCGGATATGAACGATCGCTCACCAACCACTTTCCGCAACTCGCCAATGCGCCGCGGGTCACCATGCTCGACGGTAGCGGGGGGGAAACCGGCAAGGCCGCTCAAGAAGTCATCGCGTTGGCTCGCGGGTGAAATCAGGCTTGCTCACCGCGTGAGAGCCCGCCGGGTCTCGGCCCGGCAGCCGAGTCCCTTTGTCAGCCGACAAAGGAACCAAAACGGCTCTGACGACGCTCATATGCGCTCGCTGTGTGGCCGTCGTCGCTCTCACGCTTCGCTCGCGAGACTCCTCCAACGATGCCCTCAAACGACCACCACCGGAGTCCTCGCACCACCTCTCTCTACAGGCTTGCTCGCTTCGCTCGTCGCGCCAGCCACTCAACGCGGTCCGCGTCCGCCTTGCACGCTCGCCCCTAGCGGGGTCTCGCAACGTCTCACCGTTCGATGTCTGGCTCAGAGGTCGTCCAGGTTTCGCCGTATCGGCGTAAACGTCCTGGCAAGTCATGTTGATCCACTGAGCCGTGGCAATGCCGAGCAGAAGGCGCTCTTCGACGAGGCGGTCGATGCTGACCTCGCTGCGCTGGAAGCACAGCTGGTCGAGCTGATGATGGTCAAGCGCAAGGACACTGAGCCCGCGCCCGAGCGGCCCAAGCGCGCGGCGCTACCCGCCCACCTGCCGCGCGCGGAGCGCCACCACGAACCCGACAAGGGCTTGCCCACCTCGGACCTGCTCGCCCATGTGCTGGTGGCCAGCCGAAGGTACCGGATGGATCATCGACCGCCAAGGCAATGGACTACAGCCTGAACCGGTGGGCGGCGCTCACGCGCCTTCTCAGCAACCCCGGCCTGCCCATCGACAACAATGTCGACGAACCGCAGATCAGGCCGTGGACCACGGGGCGCAAGAACTGGCTATTCGCTGGGTCGCTGCTCGCAGGGCGGCGCGCCGCGGCCCTCATGAGCCTCACCCAGACAGCCAAGCTCAACGGGCGAGCGATTTGACGGCCACACGCGCCGTCTCGGAATTCGCGGCCGTCCGGTGGGGAGCCCCACAATCACAGAAGTACGCCAAGTGAAGCACTCTCACACTGTGAGCTTTGGACTGCCGCCATGATCAAGTTCTTGTCCACCATCCTGAAGTACGCGTGTCCGCTGCTAGTTGTGTTGCTCCCGTGCGTTATGGCAGTGGGCGCAATGTCACCATGGTCGGTGGCTCAAGAGGCGCTTGGTCCAAGCGCAGCGCGGGAGACCGTTTTGATCGGCTGGTCTTACCGCGCTCAATCCTCTGGCACCGTAACCCGCCAGAGGCGTGAACAGACCTATGCGGTGATGCCTACGTTGAAGACGATCACCGTTATTGAAGAAGACGGCAAGGTACGCACTGAAGAAGAAGCACATGGCCTCGTAGGCGCCTTGGCCGGCTACGCATTGGTGTGTGTTGGGACCTGGTGGTTCTGGTTTCGAAATCGGTCAGCTGAAAGCGCAAAGACCGCTTAGGTCCTGGGTCTCGGTCTCTGAGGCACAGCAGCAAACACTGGCGGCTCCGCAACAAGGCGCCGGACACGGGCGCTGGACGAAGTCAACATGACATGCCCGTCCGCTTACGTTTCGGCGGCCGCTCGTGTCCGCGTATCGTGGTCCAGTACTCGTCCCAGACATCGGCATCGACCGCAGGTCGTTGATGGGTCGCGTAGAGACTGTCCTGTCCATCCTTGCGCGGACCGGAGATCCAGTAGATGTCGCCCGTTTCCACGTCGAAATAGTTCGACTTGAAGCCTTGGCCCTTCTGACTCTGGAATGACCTGCCGTCGTAGTACAGCGTCGCGCCCGTCTTCGAGAACGTGACGCGACCAATGCGTGCTGGCCCAGTGAGTCCACCACTCTTCGACTCGATGTACATGATCCGTTGCTTCATGACGCCTCCCCGCTGACGCCATCAGAGCGTCACCAGCCAGTCTCGCACCATCGATGGCGGATGCCATTCTTCACACCACGACTCGACGGCAACGGCAGCGGCAGCGGCAACCGCAACGGCCACCGCCACGACAACGACAACGACAGAGGACCGCTTCGCTGCGAGACCCCGCTAGGGGCGAGCGTGCAAGGCGGACGCGGACCGCGTTGAGTGGCTGGCGCGACGAGCGAAGCGAGCAAGCCTGTAGAGAGAGGTGGTGCGAGGACTCCGGTGGTGGCCGTTTGAGGGCATCGTTGGAGGAGTCTCGCGAGCGAAGCGTGAGAGCGACGACGGCCACACAGCGAGCGCATATGAGCGTCGTCAGAGCCGTTTTGGTTCCTTTGTCGGCTGACAAAGGGACTCGGCTGCCGGGCCGAGACCCGGCGGGGTGCAGGGAGCAGAAAGTTCAGCCGACAGGCCGATCAAGCATCAGCCGATCAGCCGATCGACCGGTTCCCTCACCCGATCAAACGGCCAGCAATTCCACTTCAAACAGCAGCGTTGCATGCGGCGGAATCACACCGCCTGCGCCGTACGCGCCGTAGCCCAGTTCCGACGGAATGACGAGGAAGCGGGTCCCCCCGACCTTCATCCCTTGGACGCCTTCATCCCAGCCCTTGATGACTTCCCCAGCGCCGAGGTGGAAGCGGAACGGATCCCGCCGATCCTTGGAGGAATCGAACTTGCGGCCTCGCTGCCCGTCCTTGTAGAGCCACCCGGTGTAGTGGACGGTGACGCGCTTGCCGGCTTCGGCGACGGCGCCTTCGCCTTCCTTGACGTCTTCGAACTGGAGTCCGCTGGCGGTGGTCGCCAGCTTGTTCAGTTCGATGGCTTCCACGCCGCCGGACACGCCGAGCAATTCCACCTCGAACATCAGCGTCGCGTTGGGCGGGATCACACCGCCGGCGCCGCGCGCGCCATACCCGAGCTGCGGCGGGATGACGAGCACGCGCGTGCCGCCGACCTGCATGCCCTGGACGCCTTCATCCCAGCCCTTGATGACCATGCCGCCGTCGAGTTCGAACTCGAACGGTTCGCCCCGGTCCTTGCTGGAGTCGAACTTGGTGCCCTTCTCGCCGTCCTTGAAGAGCCAGCCGGTGTAGTGCACTTTCACGTCCTGGCCGGCGCGGGCGGTCGCGCCGGTACCGGCGGTGGTGTCGTCGTATTGCAGGCCGCTGTCGGTCGTCTTCATCGAAGGTTCCTTGAAAGGGGGACGCTGGTTCGCGTCCCGAAATGCAAAGGCGTGATCATGCCAGCCGCCGAAGGTCCTTACACCGGGCGCTGCCGTACATGCCACGCCGCCACGGCGCGGGCGAGCCACTCGGGCACCGTCCGCGCCTCCAGCGCCGGCAACCCGAGTCGAGCGCCGGCGCGCCGCAATCCGGCAAGCGGGTCGCCCAGGTCCAGGGCCTGGGCGCCGTTCTGCTTGGAGAGCTTCTCGCCGTTCTCGCCGAGCACCAGCGGCGTGTGCAGATAGCGGGGCCGGGGCAGGCCGAGCAATTCCTGCAGCCGGATCTGCCGGGGCGTGTTGTCGGCGAGGTCCTCGCCGCGGACGACGTCGGTGATGCCCTGCCAGCCGTCATCGACGACGACCGCCAGCTGATACGCCCAGAGCCCGTCCGCGCGCTGGAGGACGAAGTCGCCGACCTCGTCGGTCAGGTCCTGGGACTGCCCGCCGAGGCGGCGGTCCCGCCAGTCGATGCGCAGAGGCGCCTCGCCATCGACGGTCGACGTGCTCCGAAGCCGCCACGCCCGCGCGGGCTTGCCGTGCAGCCCGTGCCGGCACGTACCCGGGTAGACGAGCTCCCCATGCCGCTCCCGCTGGCCGCCCAGGGCGGCGATCGCTTCAGCGATGTCCTTGCGCGAGCATCCGCACGGGTAGGCCCAGCCCGCGGCGATCAGCCGACCCAACGCAGCCTGGTAGGCCGCATCACGCTTCGACTGCCAGATCGGCGGCTCGTCCGGCAGCAGCCGGACCTGGGCGAGCTGCGACAGCACCACGGCATCGGCACCCGCCGGACAGCGCGGCCGGTCGACGTCCTCGATCCGGATCAACCACCGCCCGCCATGCGCCCGGGCATCCAGCCAGCTCGCCAATGCCGCGACCAGCGAGCCCTCATGCAAGGGCCCCGTGGGCGACGGCGCGAACCGGCCGACGTAGCCGCGGCCCGCCGCCCGGTCCGCCGCTCGGTCCGCCAGCATCACAGCAGCAGGCCCTCGTGCTGCTCGATCAGCGAGCGCCGCGTCGTCTCGCTCCGGAGCCGGTCCAGCCACCAGGCCAGCGCCTTGGCCGGGCGATGGCCGTTGCGCCACGCGTAGTGCATGGGCGAGATGCGCTTGCCCTGGAAGGTCTCCTTCTGGACCAGCCGCCCCGCGTCCACGTGCCGCCGCACCATCGGCGTCGGCAGCGAACCCACGCCCAGACCGCGCAGCAGCGCCTCGAGCTTGATCGCCATCGACGGCACGGTCAGCACCTCCTGCCCGGGCACCACGCCGACGGTCATCGGCGCGAGGCTGCGCGCCGTGTCCGCCACGGCGACGATGCGATGCCGCGCGATCTCGGCCGAGGTCAGCACCCCCTCGAAGCCCGCCAGGGGGTGATGCGGCGCGACGCAGAACACCATCTCCATCGGCCCGAGCACCTCGCAGACGACCGAGCTGCCCGGCGGCTGCGCGCTGGTGCCGATCGCCAGATCCGCCTGGCCGGAGATCAGCGCCTCCCAGGTCCCCGACAGCACCTCGGTGCGCAGCTTCAGGCGCGTCGGCGGCGGCTTGCCGTCCTCGGCCTGGAGATAGAAGGCCTCCATCAGGTCGAAGATCGCGCGCCGCGCGATCGCATCGTCGAAGGCGATGGTGAGTTCGCTCTCCCATCCCGTGGCGACGCGCTTGACGCGGTTCGCGACCGCATCCATCTCCTGGAGCAGCCGGCGACCTTCGGTCAGCAGCTCGTGCCCGGCCGCCGTCAGCACCGCCTGGCGCGAACTGCGGTCGAACAGCAGCACGTCCAGCGCGTCCTCGAGCTGCCTCACCGAGTAGGTCAGCGCCGACGGCACCTTGCCCATCTCCCGCGCCGCCGCGGCGAAGCTGCCGCTGCGCGCGATGCTGTCCATCATCGCCAGCGCTTCCGGCGTCAGCACCCGTCGTTTGTCTTGTTGAGCCATTCCTTCATCTTATTTGAATGCTGGCTTCAAGCCCCCTCCCCCTCGGCAGAGGCCTGCTTCCCTACAGTGAGTCCATCGCCAACCAGCAGGCCCTCTCCACCACACCGGGGGGGCTACACAAGGAGCATCGACATGCGTGAAGTCATCAAGTCCTCGGATCGCGGCTACGCCGACCACGGCTGGCTCAAGAGCTTCCACAGCTTCTCGTTCGCGGACTATCACAACCCGCGCCGGATGGGCTTCGGCCCGCTGCGCGTCATCAACGAGGACCGCATCGCCGGCGGCACCGGCTTCGGCACGCACGGCCACCGCGACATGGAGATCATCAGCTACGTGCTCAGCGGCGAGCTGGCGCACCAGGACAGCATGGGCAACGGCACGCCCGGCGGCGCCAACGCGGGCGTGATCCGTCCCGGCGACGTGCAGCGGATGAGCGCCGGCACCGGCGTGCGGCACAGCGAGTTCAACCACTCGAAGGACGGCCAGACCCACTTCCTGCAGATCTGGATCATGCCGGACCGCCAGGGCGTGACGCCGGGCTACGAGCAGAAGCACTTCGCCGACGCCGACAAGCGCGGCAAGCTGAGGCTGGTCGCTTCGCCGGACGGCGCGCAGGACTCGGTGTCCATCCATCAGGATGCGCGCTTGTACGCCGGACTGTTCAACGGCGATGAACGCGCCGAGCTGCCGCTGGCCGCGGACCGCATCGCCTACGTGCACGTCGTGCGCGGGCAGGCGACCGTGAACGGCGAAGCGCTGGGCGCCGGCGACGCGCTCCAGCTGGCCAAGGAGGCGGGCGTGACGGTCGAAGCCGGCCAGGACGCCGAGGTGCTGGTGTTCGACCTGCCGGTCTGAGCCCGGCGGGCGGGTGTGAACCTGCCCGCCCGGGCCCGGCACTTCGTCGCTTCACTCCGAGAGGCGGACCCGTCGCATGCCGCGGCGGGCCGCCGACGGATGGAGATTGCGGATGAAGCCCGGCGCCTTGACCTTCCCGATGCCTCCCCTCACGGCTGATCCCGTCGGTGCGGCCCTCCCGGCCGCCTTGCCGTCACTGATCCGCCAGTTGACGGGCCTCGCCGACTGGCCCGAGGACCATGGCATCCGCGTCCGCCTGCGCGGGCAGTACACGCCGCTGGTGTACGCGCGGGTCGCCACGTCCAGGCACGTGGTCGAGATCCTGTTCGATCCCTCGACCGGCCACTACGAGTGCACCAACTGCCAGGCGATCGACTTCATGCTGCCGACGTCGATACCGGACGAAGCGCAAGGCAGCTTCGTCGTCGCGGTGATCCGCGGGCTGAGTGCCGCGGCGGCGACGGCCCTTCTGAACGCCGCCATCGCGCTGCTCGAGCCGTGCTGGCCCCACTGGGCCGCGCTGGCCGATGCCGGCGGCATCGCGCTCGACGACGCGGGTTCCGCGGTCCTGCCCGACGCCGTGCGCCGCAAGCGCGCCGCCTGAACGCCGACTGAGCGCCGCATGAGCGCAGCCTTGGCGCTGACCCTGGCACCGCGCCCTGGGAGCGCATCCGTGAAGCACCCCTTGGCGCTCTCAGGGCGCCTCTACACTCGCGCGATGCAATCGCTTCGACAACTGCTGGCCGCGCTGCCGCTGCTCGATTGGGCCTCGCTGGGCCTGTTCTTCCTGGCCTGGATCGGCTATGCCCAGTTCTCCAAGCGCCATGCGGACGGGCGCGGCTCGCTGCTGGCCATCACCAACCGCGTGCGGCGCCAGTGGATGCTGCAGCTGACCTACCGCGAGATGCGGGTGCTGGACGGCGCGGTCAGTCAGGCGCTGCTGTCGAGCCCGTCCTTCTTCGCCTCCACGACCATCCTGATCATCGGCGGCCTGCTGGCCGCGCTGGGCGCGAGCGAGCAGACCAGCGCCCTGGTGCTGGGGCTGCCGTTCGCGGTCAAGACGAGCACGCTGGTCTTCGACATCAAGCTCGCGCTGCTGACCGGCATCTTCGTGTACGCCTTCTTCCGCTTCACCTGGAGCATGCGGCAGTACACCTTCGGCGCGCTGCTGGTGGCGTCCGCGCCGGAGGCGGGCCAGTTCGCGCAACTGGGGCCGGATGCGCGCGAGGAATTCGCCGACCGCGCCGGCGCGGTCGTCGGCATGGCGGCCGAGGCCTTCAACGACGGCTTGCGCGGCTACTACCTCGCGTTCCCCGTCGTGGCCTGGTTCTTCTCGCCCTGGGCGCTGGCCCTGTCCACCGCCGGCGTGCTCTACGTGCTGTACCAGCGAGAGTTCAGATCGGAAGTGCTCGAAAAACTGCGTTGAGGCGCCGAGCCGGGCAAGACCCGGCACCGGCGCCCCGCGGCGTCAATGCACCACGCGTCCGAAGTTGAACTCGCCGGGCTCTCCGGCGGGTGAGGTCTCGACGCTCACCGGGATCACATCCTTCGGACCGAAGCGGCCCTGCAGGATCAGCTTGGACAGCGGGTTCTCGATCCGCTGCTGGATCGCGCGCTTGAGCGGCCGCGCCCCGAAGACCGGATCGAAGCCGACCTTGGCCAGCTCGGCGAGCGCCTCCTCGCTGACGTCGAGCTTCATCTCCAGCTTGTCGAGCCGCTGCTCGAGCTGACGCAGCTGGATCCGCGCGATCGACTTGATGTGGTCCGCGCCCAGCGCATGGAAGATCACGGTCTCGTCGATGCGGTTGAGGAACTCGGGCCGGAAATGCGCCTTGACCTCGCCCCACACCGCGTCGCGGATCACCTCGTCGGGCTCGCCCTGCAAGGCCATGATGTGCTGCGAGCCCAGGTTGGACGTCATCACGATCACGCAGTTCTTGAAGTCGACCGTGCGGCCCTGGCCGTCGGTCAGGCGGCCGTCGTCCAGCACCTGCAGCAGCACGTTGAACACGTCCGGATGCGCCTTCTCGACCTCGTCGAGCAACAGCACGCTGTAGGGCTTGCGGCGCACGGCCTCGGTCAGGTAACCGCCCTCGTCATAGCCGACATAGCCCGGAGGCGCGCCGATCAGGCGGCTCACGGAGTGCTTCTCCATGAACTCGCTCATGTCGATGCGGATCATGTGGTCCTCGCTGTCGAACAGGAAGCCCGCCAGCGCCTTGCACAGCTCGGTCTTGCCGACGCCGGTCGGGCCGAGGAACAGGAAGCTGCCCAGCGGCTTGTCCGGATCGGACAGCCCCGCGCGCGAGCGCCGGATCGCGTCCGCGACCGCGACGATCGCCTCGTCCTGGCCGACGACGCGCTCATGCAGCTTCTCTTCCATCTGCAGCAGCTTGTCGCGCTCGCCCTGCATCAGCTTGGCCACGGGGATGCCGGTGGCGCGCGCGACCACCTCGGCGATCTCCTCGGCGCCGACCATCGTGCGCAGCAGCTGCGGCTGGCTCTTGTCCTTGGCCTTGCCCATCTCCTTGGCCTGCGCCTCGTTCAGGCGCTTCTCCAGGTCGGGCAGCTTGCCGTACTGCAGCTCGGCGACCTTGTTGAAGTCGCCCTTGCGCTTGAGTTCCTCGATCTGGAACTTGATGCGGTCGATCTCTTCCTTGACGTGCGCGGAGCCCTGGGCCTGCGCCTTCTCGGTGGTCCAGATCTCTTCCAGGTCGTTGTACTCGCGCTGGAGCTTGAGCAGCTCTTCCTCGATCAACGAGAAGCGGCGCTGGGAGCCCTCGTCGGTCTCCTTGCGCACGGCCTCGCGCTCGATCTTGAGTTGGATCATGCGGCGGTCGAGCCGGTCCATCGCCTCGGGCTTGGAGTCGATCTCGATCTTGATCTTGGCCGCGGCCTCGTCGATCAGGTCGATGGCCTTGTCGGGCAGGAAGCGGTCGGTGATGTAGCGGTGCGAGAGCTCGGCCGCGGCGACGATGGCCGGGTCGGTGATCTCGACGCCGTGGTGGACCTCGTACTTCTCCTGCAGGCCGCGCAGGATGGCGATGGTGGCCTCGACGGTGGGCTCGTCGACCAGCACCTTCTGGAAGCGGCGCTCCAGCGCGGCGTCCTTCTCGACGTACTTGCGGTATTCGTCGAGCGTGGTCGCGCCGATGCAGTGCAGCTCGCCGCGCGCCAGCGCGGGCTTGAGCATGTTGCCGGCGTCCATGGCGCCCTCGGCCTTGCCGGCGCCGACCATGGTGTGGATCTCGTCGATGAACAGGATGATGCGGCCTTCATCGGCGGCGACTTCCTTGAGCACCGACTTCAGGCGTTCCTCGAATTCGCCGCGGAACTTGGCGCCCGCGAGCAGGCCGGCCATGTCCAGCGACAACACCCGCTTGCCCTTCAGGCTTTCCGGCACTTCCTCGTTGACGATGCGCTGCGCCAGGCCTTCGACGATGGCGGTCTTGCCGACGCCGGGTTCGCCGATCAGCACGGGGTTGTTCTTCGTGCGGCGCTGCAGCACCTGGATCGCGCGGCGGATCTCGTCGTCGCGGCCGATCACCGGGTCGAGCTTGCCGGCGCGGGCGCGCTCGGTCAGGTCCAGGGTGTACTTCTTCAGCGCCTCGCGCTGGCCTTCGGATTCCTGGCTGTCGACCTTCTGGCCGCCGCGCACGGCTTGGACCGCCGTCTCCAGCGCCTTGCGGGTGAGGCCGTGGCCGCGCACGATGCCGGCCAGGTCGCTCTTGGCGTCGGCCAGGGACAGCAGGAACATCTCGCTGGCGATGAAGTGGTCGCCGCGCTTGGAGGCTTCCTTCTCCGCGTTCTGGAGCAGCCCGATCAGGTCTCGGCTGGGCTGGACCTGCTGGCCCTCGCCCTGCACCTGCGGCAGGCCGCCGAGGATGCCGTCCAGCGCGCTCTTGAGCGCCGGGACCTTCACGCCGGCGCGCTCCAGCAGCGCCTTCGGGCCCTCGTCCTGGGCCAGCATCGCGGCCAGCACGTGGACGGGTTCGATGTAGGGGTTCTCGCGCGTCACCGCCAGGCTTTGGGCCTCGGCCAGCGCTTCCTGAAACTTCGTGGTGAGCTTGTCGACTCGCATGGGAAATAACCTCCGTTGCGACCGAAGTGGGGAGTGTGTCCCCATATTTCAAGACGCTGCGGAACGCGGCAAGGAGGATGCCCAACGTGGCGACGGCTACCGGAGGAGCGATGGGGACACCCTCTCCTTCGATCGCCGCTGCGGTTCACCCCTGCTCTTTACCGTGAGCTCCCACCCCATCCCCGCCCTCCAAGCGGGCGGGGCGCAGCCACCCCACCCCCACCCGCCCCCACGGGGCGGGAGCCATTCACTTCATGCGAGGGATTGGGTCAGCATCTGCATGACCTTGAGCCCGGCCGCCGCGGCGGCCAGGGATCCCACCACGTGGGCGGCGGAGTGCGAGAGCGCCATCAGGAACTCGCCGCGCTGCAGCAGCGACAGCGATTCGCCGGAGAAGGACGAGAAGGTCGTGAGGCCGCCGAGGAAGCCGGTGACCAGCAGCAGCTTGAGCATGTCGTTGGGATAGCGCCCGAACCACTCCAGCGCCATGCCGATGAGGAAGCCCCCGACGATGTTGACGGCCAGCGTGCCGAGCGGAAAACCCTGCCACTTCGTGTTGAGCATCAACCCTGCGCCCCAGCGCGCGAGCGCGCCGCCCGACGCTCCGACGGACACCGCCGCTACCTGCATCCAGCTCATCGACCGTTCCCCTCCACGTTGATGCCCCACCGCGCGAGTGCCTCGTCGTCGGCGACGCGCGCGTCCACCCAGCGGGCGCCGTCCGGTCCGTGTTCCTTCTTCCAGAACGGCGCCTGCGTCTTCAAGTAATCCATCAGGAACTCGCAGGCCTGGAACGCCTGGCCGCGGTGGCGCGAGCTCACGAGCACCAGCACGATCTGGTCACGCGGCTGCAGCGCCCCGACGCGGTGGATGACCCGTGCGCCGCGGATGTCGAAGCGCCGAAAGGCCTCGTCGATCATGGCCTCGATCGCGGCTTCGGTCATGCCGGGATAGTGCTCGAGCTCCATCAGCGAGACGGGCGTGCCGTCCGCGCCATCGCGCACCGTGCCGACGAAGCTCACCACCGCGCCGACGCCGCCGTCCTCGGCGCGCAGCGCCAGCGTCTCGGCGCTGAGGTCGAAGTCGGCGGTCTGGACGATGGCGCGCGGCGGGCGCGGGGACTGCAAGTTCATTCCGGGATTGTGGCATTGCGCCCTCAAGGCCTCGGGCGCTGCGTCGACCGCGCCTGACGTCCGCAGGCCCGCTCGCCCACCGATTCAAGTGGGCGTCGCCATCGACATCAGTGGGTGGACGAGTGGATTGCACTTGTACGAGCCATTTCGCATGAAACCAACAGCTCTCAAGATCTGCCGTTCCAGTCTTCAAGGAAGCCTCATGTCGATCTCACCGCAACTGGACGCCATCCACCGACTGATCATCGAATGCCATCGCAAGTATTTCGACGAAAGCCCCTCCCCCAACAAGCTGCAGAAGCTCTGCTACTACGCCCAGGGCTACAGCTTGGCGGAGGGTCGCGCACTGTTTCCGGAGGACTTCGAGGCGCGTCAGAACGGCCCCACCATCGCGGAGCTTCACGCCAAGTATGGGAGTCTTCAATGGCACCCGATCGATGCGCAGTGGCACACGCCGCTGGAAGACGCTCCGGGCTATCAGACCGTGAGAGAAGTCGTTGCCGCCTTTGGCCGGTTCGACGGGGCAGCCTTGTCGAACATGACCCACAACGAGGCTCCCTGGCTCGATGCGCGCAATGGCCTGCCGGAAAACATGGGCAGCCGCGAACTCATCAGCAAGGACGCCATGCGGAAGTACTTCCTCACGCAGCTCCCCGAAGATGAACGATAGCTTCCCTCGATTCGATCGAGCCGCCACCTACAAACAGAAGCCGCCGCTCCTGCGCGTTTCATTTGAGTTCATTGACTGGGAGACAGACCTGTTCTTCCTGCATGGATTCGACGCCGAGTTCTACGTGCGCCTATTCACTTGCCTTCAGACCATCCAGACCTGCACGGTTGAGCAGATGTCGAAGCGGCATATTCCCGGCCTCGGGTGCAAAGCGATCTTCAAGACGGACACTGGCAGCCGCGACGCATTTCCACGACGTATCGTTGCCCGCATCGCCACGATGCTGAGCAGGGAACAGGGTTCCCTGGACCCTGAACAGGACGCGCTCCACATCGTTCAACAGGCCTTTGAGGTCAGCATGGGCAAGAACCAGGGGCGCCTGCACGGGTTCCTATGGAATACAGCATTCAACTTGGTCTGGTTCGATCCGGCGCACAACCTCTATCCCGGCAACCAACGGATTCGCGGCCCTCGCGATGTGATGCAGATCAAGACCGGCTCTCACGAACAATTGCTCCGCCTAAAGGATGAGAACGCGGCCCTGGTCATCGAGAACGATCGTCTGGCGCGAGAGTTCGAGGAACTCCTGTCTGTCTGGGCCGAGAAGTGATGCTGGCCCGGGCTCTTGATGCATTCTTGAGACACGAGGGCCGGGTCTTGCCCCGACCTTGATGCGCGGCTCCCTACGCTGGAGACCTCGCAACAACGGCGCGCACGCCGCGCCCCTTCGCATGAGACCGGTGTTGATCCTTCAGCACGAACCCGCGCAAGGTCCGGGCTACCTGCTCCAGTGCCTGCGCGCGCACGACGTGCCGGTGCATCTGCTGCGGCCCGACCTGGGCGACACCCTGCCGCGGACCGCAGGCGCGTTCAGCGGCCTGGTGCTGCTGGGCAGCGATCACGGCGTCAACGACGGCACGCCCTGGATCCGGGCGGAGCAGGCCCTGCTGATCGACGCGCTGCGGCTGAGCCGGCCGATCCTGGGCCATTGCTTCGGCGCGCAGCAGCTGGCGCGCGCCATGGGCGCGGGCGTGGCCCGCAATCCGCGGCCCGACATCGGCTGGCGCGAGCTGTGGATCACGCCCGCCGCGCGCGGACTGTTCGGCGGCGAGGATCGCCTGCTCAGCTTCAACTGGCACTACGACAGCTTCCAGATCCCGGCGGGCGCGACACGGACGCTGTTCGGCTCGAACTGTCTGAACAAGGGGTTCTCGCTGGGCCCGCACATCGGACTCCAGAGCCACCTGGAAGTGACCGAGCAAAGCCTGCGCGACTGGTGCGCGCAGGGACGCGAAGAGCTGAGCCGCGGACGCGGCGTGACGGTGCAGAGCGAGGCCGAGATCCTGGCCGCCCTGCCCGAGCGCCTCGCGCGCCTGCGCGGCGCGGCGACGAGCGTCTATCGACACTGGATCGGACAACTGGATCGGCCACCCGTCTTCGGCCGCGCACGCGCCGCCTGATCCTGACCGGTCTTCTTCGCATGGCGGTCGAGTACCTGCACCCCTCCCCTGTGGCATCCGACCGGCCTGATCGGAATTGATTGCTCCGACGGGGCAGCGGTCGAATCAACGTCGATGGATTTCCACTGACCCCGTGCGCCGCCGCCCATGAGTGACGCACGCGTGTCATCAACCAGCAGGAAATCATCAATGAAAACCAGCCGCACCACCGATTACAGCTCCCTGTCCGACTACCAGGACATGGCCCCTTACCAGCAGGCCGAAAGCGACTGTCGGACACCGTGGGAGCAACGGGGGGCAGCCGGGTTGCTGTCCAACCAGGTGCCCGGCGAGCAAGGCCGAGTCGCCAACGGGCAGAACGACCCGATGCGACCGAAAAATGCGCCAGCCACCCACCTGCCGTCGGGCCTCGCCGCGCTGCCTGCAGGCAATGGCGTTCTTCCCAGCATCTCGAACCGCGCGTCCGGCGCGTATGCCGCGCCCACGCCGAGCAAAGATCGTCCCGCGACGTTGCGGCCGGCACGGACCCCGCGGGTTGACGAAGCGCGTCGCCATGGGAGCGTCTTCGAGGACGCTGCCCTGCGAAATACGGGGCGACTCGGCGTCGTTGGCGATGTCGGTCGCGGCAACGGGCCGGAGCTCCCCGCTCGCCGATATCGCCAGAGTGAGATCGATTGAACCGGCGGCCGGGCGGCACCGTCTACTGCGGGTGATCGCCTCCGGGAAACCCCGCCCTGAGTCCTCCCCCATCCGACCGATGCGCGCGCCCCCGGGCACCCCCTAAGGTGTCCGCAGGAGCGCGCCGCGCTCCGGCCCGCCGCGGCGACGCGGCTCAGCAGGGAGCACACATGTTCGGTCTGACCCTCCTTGGCGCTGTCCACACGGCGTTCGCACTGGTGGCCCTGGTGGCCGGCTACGCATTGATCTTCCGGACCGGCCGCATCGAGGGCCAGTCCACGCTCGGTCGCACCTACCTCTGGTGCACCGTCATCACCTGCCTGACGGCGTTCGGCATCTTCCGTCATGGCGGCTTCAACATCGCCCACGTGCTGGCGATCGTCACGTTGGTCACCTTGGCCGTCGCCGTTGCGGCGCATCGCACGCGCTTCCTCGGCGGCCTCTCGCCGTATGCGGAGACGCTGGGCTACAGCTTCACGCTGTTCTGCCACATGATCCCCGGCCTGAACGAGACCTTCACCCGCGTGCCGGTCGGCGCCCCGCTGTTCACCGGCCCCGACGACCCGGCGCTGCAGAAGGCGATCGGGGTCGTGTTCCTGCTCTTCGTGATCCTGATGGCCGTGCAGGCCTGGCGCATCCGCAAGGGCCCCTCGGCGGGACGGCAGCCGCATCCCGCCTGATCCGATCCGGATCACCTCCCGGTCCGGACCGCTGAAGATTACGTCGGGCAGCGTCGGCACGAATCGACGAGTTGACGCGAGGACGAGTTGCCGAATTGGCGGAGGGTCCGATGGACGAATGGACGCGTCGGCTGGACGATCGGATGCGTCCTGAACGGTGACGGGCGTGGCGGGCACGGATACTGCGCCCGTCCTCACCTCCTCGCGCGCCCGTCGCGTCATTCCGATGTCCACGCCCAAGACCGTCCTTGCCGTCCGCCATCTGGCTTTCGAAGACCTCGGCCTGCTGCAGCCCGTGCTGGCCGAGCGCGGCTTCGAGCGCTTCCTCACGCGGGACGCAGGTGTCGATGATCTGCGCGACGTAGACCTCGATGCGGTCGATCTGCTGGTCGTGCTCGGCGGCCCGATCGGCGCCTATGACGACGCGCTGTATCCGTATCTGAACGACGAGATCGCGCTCATCCGCCGACGCCTCGATTCGCGGCGGCCGCTGCTCGGGATCTGCCTCGGCGCGCAACTGATGGCGCGGGCGCTGGGTGCCGACGTGCGGCCGATGGCGCATGGCCGCAAGGAGATCGGCTTCGCGCCGCTGACGCTCACCGAGTCCGGCCGCGACTCCGCGCTCGCGCCGCTCGCGAGCGGTGCGAGAGGCGTGGTCGACCAACCCGTGCTGCACTGGCATGGCGACCAGTTCGAGATCCCGGCAGGCGCGACGAGCCTCGCCACCACGCCGCTGTGTCCGAACCAGGCCTTCGCGATCGAGGGCTTCGCGCTCGCGCTGCAGTTCCATCTGGAAAGCGATCCCGCACGCCTGGAGCAATGGCTGATCGGCCACGCCGGCGAGCTCGCGCAGGCGCGCGTGCCGCTGGACGCGCTGCGGCGCGACGCCGCCACGCATGGCGCGGGGTTGCGGGCCGCGCTCGGCGCGGTGGTCGACGGCTGGATGGCGGACTGGCCTCCATCTGTCGGGCAATAGACGAGGCCCCGATCGGCCGACCCGATGCGGGTCGACGTCTCGACCCCGTTCTCCGCAGGCCTCAAGCGCAGCGTTGTTCCGCGGCCTCGACCGCCATCGCCTTCAACGCGCCGAGCGATCGCAGCGACTTCACGCCGACGTCCCGCCAGGTGACAGTCGGCTCCGCGGCGAAGAGGTCCGCGCCGGGCGCCAGCGCGTTGGGCAACAGCGCGCCCATCGGTGCCAGCGGCGCACGGGTCGGCATGGCCGCCGCCGGCACCCTCGGATCGGCGGGAGTGTCGTCGCCCGCGCTCAGCCGGAAGCGGGCGACCACGCCGTGTGCTTCTTCCACGGTGACGAGGAGTTCCGCCGGACGGATATCCTCACCGGGGCGCGATGGCCACAGGTCCGCCGGCAGCGCCTCGCGCAAAGCGGCGGCCTCGAATGCGCGCCGCCATCCGGCGGACCGCGCGACCGGGCGTCGCATCAGCGTCTCCAGCCACTGCGATTGAGTCGGCATCGGTCCCGCGTACAGGACCGGCACCGACAGGACGGGGGAGCCGGCGAGCAGTGCCTCTCGCCGCGACGCCGTCAGGCAGCGCCCCGTCGCACGGTCGAGCACCTCCGTCGCGTGGAAGTAGTGAGGCAGCCGGTCGTACCAGACGCGGCGCATGGCGTAACTCCACACGCCGTGCAGTTCGTAGCGGTCGCCGAGCCGCTCGAGCAGGCGCCGCTCATGGGCCATCGCCCAGATCTTCATCGGGATGAAGGGACGTTCGCCGAAGCCACCGGCCAGCGGGCGGCCGCCGGCTCGCAGCATCAATTCGCCGCGGGGATCAAAGGAGAGATCGGCCGCAGCGCCGTCGATCAGCGCTTCGATGCGCACGTGCCGCCCCGTCAGGGCTGCGATCGGCAGGTCTGCGCCGGAGAGATCGGAGGGCAGCGGGCGAAGGCCCGCAGGGTCCCGCGCACGCAGGATCTGCGGCAGCGGCAAGGAGGTCAGATGCATGAATCCGTCGGCCTCCCGCGTTGTTGGCGCGCGGAGGTCCTGGTGAGGTCAGGAGACCGACGGAGAGCGGAAGAGGCGCGCGCGATGCAAGTCCGAAGGTGGACCGGTCAGAGGCATCGCGGCAGGAATACGGAAGGATCCGGACAGCCGTCGGCGATCAGCGAAGGGGGAAGGTCGGGGTCTTCATGGGGGCACCTCCGGAAGAGTGAAGAGGTTGATGCACGCAAGGACGGAGCCGTCCGGCGTGGGCGCGATTCTTCAACGCGGGGTTCGTCGCGTCAACCCGCGCCGGGCGTCGTTGATGCATCGATCTGACACCCGGATCGGGGACGACCCAGAGGTGCTCGTCGGGTTCAACGGTCGAGTTCAGGCAACACCGCGCTGCCGAGCTCCTCGATCACATCACGCGCCGGACGTCCGCGTCCGAGGTTGAACAGCACATGGGCCACACCCATGGCCTGCAGGCGCCGCAGATATCCGATCAATGCGTTGCGGCCCGTGCGCAGGCCGAGTTCGAGCGGCTCCGGCAACGCGTCCGGATCGGCGAGCAGCTCCAGCTGCACCGACTGCACGAACGGCTTGGCGCCGACACCCTTCTGTTCCAGCGCGCGCTGCCACAGCTCGATGCGGCCTTCCTGCCGCGCTTCCTCGCGGTGATAGGTGGCCCACGCATCCGCATGCGTCGCCGTCCATTGCAGCGACTGCCGCGCCGAGCCCACGACGATCATCGGGATCCGTTGCGCCGGCGCGGGCAGCACCTCGAAACCACCGGTCGCGGCGACCACCGCCGCGCGTTCATCGGCGTCGGGCGACAGCGCCGCGCGCACGATGGCCCAACGACTGCGGAAGCTCTCCGCGCGCTGGTCCAGGTCCTCGCCGAAGGCCGCGAACTCCGCGGGCCGGTCGCCCGAGCCCATGCCGAGGATGAAGCGCCCGCGGCTGAGCCGGTCCAGCGACAGCGCGGCCTTCGCCACATGCAGCGGATGCCGCAGCGGCAGCACGATCGCCGCGGCGCCGACGGCGATGTCGCGCGTCGCGCCGGCCAGCGCGGCCAGCCAGAGGAAGGGATCGTCGAGCGCGCTCGCCGTGTTGTCGCTGCCTTGCGGCACCATCAGCGGGACGTCCCGCGTCCACAGCGCCGCGAAGCCGAGCCGGTCCGCGAGCGCGGCCAGCGCGAGCGCCTCGCCGAAGTCGGCCATCCGGCCGGGGTTGGCGTCGACGGGCGTCATCAGTCCGACCGTGAGCCGGCCGGGCCGAAAGACGCAAGCATGCGCGCGGTTGAACGGAAAGGAGAACGGGGAAGAGTTCATTCGATCCATGGCATCGTCGCTGTTGCGGAGATCGCCAGCGCCATCGCCTCAGATGCCAGTATCCCGCTCCTGTGAGCTGCCACTGCTCTGCAGCAGCACGTTCCTGAACTGCCCGTTCCGATGGGTGAGGCGCGCAAGCACCTGCGGGGCCTGGTTCACGATGTCGAGCCACGCCTTGTCATTCGCAGGGTGCCAATCGCTCCCCTCACGGATCAGCTTCCTGCCTGCTGCCCATTGCTCCATCTTTTCGGTGAAAAAGCGGGGGTAGTCGCAGGCGCGGCAGTTGAGATTGGCCCAGGGGTCGCAGACCTGGAGATGCGGCGGCCAGGTCGCCATGGGGCGGGACGCTGTCTCCGCGTCGAGGGCTCCGATCACGGCCAGGGAATGCGCTCCCGCGAGCATGACGAGGCTGGTCGGGAGCTCGGGACGGCGATGCGCCAGCACGTCCTGTGCAGCGATCGCCAGCTCGGTGCAGTTGTGGGCGGTGGCCCGCCAGACGCTGGCCGAGTGAGCCACGGCGGCGACCCGCGAGTAGCCGAAGCTGGTGGCTTCCGAATAACACTCCCTCGGAAAGATCGGCGGCGCCTCCCCCAACCTCATCTTGTTGTCCGACTTGAGCGCTCCGAAGCTGCGGTTGTAGAGCGCAAGATGCACCTGTCGCAGCGCTTCCCCGCTGGCCGACTCTGTCGCCTTCGCATCTTGCGCGCAGGCGCCGTACGTCCTCAAAGGGCCGGCGGGCTGGCCTTGCAGGATCTGGGCAAAACGCCGGTGAGCGCGTCCGGCGAACTGCCTTCGCAATCGCTCGGCGACCGCAGCATCATGGGTGGCGCGGACCTTGAAAGGCAGCCCGCCGTAAGCGACGTCCACCACGGCGACATCCGCGGCGACATCTGCGGCGGGCGCACGATCCACCGGTTCGCCGAAGCGGTGCCCGACGACCTCAAGAGATGAAACTGGAATGCGCATGGGATCTCCTGCAATGGAGATCCCGTAGTCGAACGACACCCGCCGCAGTTCGCTCCACGGATGGTGTTCGAGCGCTCACGCGCTCGATCCGTTCACTTGGTCTTCTGCTGCACCACCTTGACGTAGTCCGCCTGCAGCTTGGTCATGAAGTCGGAGGTGACGCGGAACTGCTGCTCGTGGAAATCGATCAGCTTCTGGAACTGGTCGGCGGCGACGTCGAAGGGCGGGCCGCCTGCGCGCATCGATTCCAGGATGGCCTTCTGCGATGAGAGCACGGTGCTCCACGCGGCGTAGTTCTGTTCGAACGCCTTCTTCGACTGCTCGAAGAAGGTCTTGGCGAGTTCAACCTGGGCCTGCTGGATCATGAGTTGTCTCCTAGTGTTGTCGGGCCGCGCCCAGGGCTTGGGCGTGCGGGCAATGCTACAGCGCCCGGCCCCCTCAGCGGGACAGTCGCCCTTCTTCCCCTTCTCCACCACGATCACCTTCGCCGTGGACTGGCCCGAAACGTGGCGTTGCCCGATGAAGACCCGGTCGATGCGCTCAGGACAGCGCAGCCAGGCCGGCAGTGTCGGCGACTGCCATCCCGCCGTCCCCGTGATCAGCAGCTTCTTGCCCGCAGCCGCCCATTTCCTCATCTTGTCCTCGAAGCGTCGGGGATAGTCGGGCGCCGGGCAGGCGATGCCGGCCCAGGGATCGCAGACCATCAGATGGGGCGGCCACGAGCTCATGGGCCGATGGGCGAGTTCAGGATCGAAGGAACCGACGACCACCATCACATGTTCTGGCTGGAGTTCCACCCGCGTCGTCTGCACCGTCTGGAAACCGTCGCCGAGAAAGTCCTCGACCGCGCGGCACAGCCCTCCGCAGTTGCGGCTGAGGCCCGCCCAGGCATTGGCCGACAAGCCAGCGACCTCGAAACGCCGCTTCAGCGCGGGATCGTCGTTCAACAACTCCCGCAGCTCGCTCAGGTCCAGTCTCTGCTCGACGGGCATGAACGGATCGGGCCGACCCGCGGACCACTTGTTGGTCGACTTGGCGGACCCCGCCAAACGGTCGTGCAGCGAGCGCCCTACCGCAAGAAGCGCAGCGTCGGCGGCCCGGGCGTTGACCCCGGCCAGGGTGGTGTCCGCCGGCGACGGGTACTTGACGCGCCGGCCGAGCGGCTCGTCATCCACGGCCATCTCCATCCGGTCATAGGCCTGGCGGAGGAACTTGTCCTTCACCGCCCTCGCCTCGGCCTCGCGGACCGGATCGGTCGGGTCATCGGGGACTATCCATGTCCCGCCGGCAATTCGCATGAAGACAACTTCGAAGAGTCGAAAGTTGTCCAGTGAGAACTTCGGCGGTCAGGGTTCCCGCATGACCACTGCCGCGGTGGCAACGGTGGGAACGATGGCCTACGGCATCAGCCGATATCCCACGCCGGTCTCCGTCAGCAGGTGCTTCGGACTGGCCGGTTCCGCCTCGAGCTTCTGGCGCAGGTTGCCCATGTAGACGCGCAGGTAGTGGTTCTGCTCCACCTGCGACGGCCCCCACACCGCCTTCAGCAGCTGGCGGTGCGTCAGCACCTTGCCGGCGTTGCCGATCAGGTGGCTGAGCAGGCGGTACTCGATCGGCGTGAGGTGCACGTCCTCGGCGGCGCGGCGCACACGGCGCGCGGCCAGGTCGATCTCGACGTCGCCGAAGCGGAAGACCGGGTCCTGCTGCTCGCCGGACCGCGCCTGGCTGCGCCGCAGCGCGACGCGCACGCGCGCCATCAGCTCGCCGACGCCGAAGGGCTTGCTCAGGTAGTCGTCGGCGCCGTGGTCGAGGGCCGCGATCTTGTCGTCCTCGGCGCCGCGCGCCGACAGCACGATCACCGGCACCGCCGACCACGCGCGCAGGTCGCGCAGGAAGTCCTGGCCGTCGCCGTCCGGCAGGCCCAGGTCGAGGATGACCAGATCCGGCCGCCGCGTCCCCGCGTCGATCAGGCCCTGGCGCAAGGTGCCGGTCTCGTGCACGGACCAGCCCTCGCCCTCCAGGGCCAGGCGCACGAAGCGGCGGATGTTCGGTTCGTCCTCGACGATCAGCGCCACGGGGACGACGCTCAGCGGCGACTCGCTCACGATTGACTCACGGTTGGAGTTCCCTGTCTTCCTCGAACGCCGGCAGCGCCGGCGGCTCGCCCAGCGGCAGCGCCAGACTGAAACGCGCCCCGCCCTGCGGCGTCGCGCGCTCCGCCCAGATGCGACCACCGTGGGCCTGCATGATGGCACGGCAGATCGCCAGCCCCAGCCCCACGCCGGGCAGGTGCGACTCGCTGTGGCCGCGCGTGAATTTCTCGAACAGCGCCTCTTCGCGACCGGGCGGCAGGCCGGGGCCGTTGTCCTCGACGGACAGGCGCATCTCGCCCCGGCCGGCGACGACGTCGCCGTCGACGTTCAAGCCGCTCGACCGGTGCGAGACGCTCAAGACGCTCAAGTCGCCCGCATCGCCCGCGCCGTGCGTGCGCGCGATCACGCGGATCTCGCTGCCCGGCGGCGTGTACTTCGCGGCGTTCTCCAGCAGGTTGGCCAGCACGCGCTCGATGAGCACCGCGTCCAGTTCCACCAGCGGCAGCGTCGCCGGCACGTCCAGCACCACGCGATGCCGCGCCAGCGCCGTGCCCATCAGCTGCAGGCTGCTGCCGATGACTTCGTCCACCGGCTGCCACTGCCGGTTGAGCTTGAGCGCGCCGCTCTGCAGCCGGGCCATGTCCAGCAGGTTGTGCACCATGGCATTGATGCGCAGCGACTGCTGCTCGATCGCCTGCGCGGTCTCGGCCGCGCCGGGGTCCAGATCGCGCTTGGCCAGCGTCTCGGCCAGCCCCTGCAGGGCGGCCAGCGGCGTGCGCAGGTCATGCGACAGCGCCGACAGCAGCGAGTTGCGCAGCCGCTCCGATTCGATCTGCAGCAGCGCCTGCTGCGCGACCTCGACGTAGTGCACGCGCTCCAGCGCCTGCCCCGCGATGCGCGCGGCCGTCTCCAGCTGCGCGCGGCGCTCCGGCAGCATCAGCGTCTGCGCGTCGCCGGGGCGCAGCGCGAGCACGCCGCGCGTGCGCATCGGCGCGCGCAGCGGCAGATAGAACCATTGGCTGCCCGGCAGCGTGTCCGTGCCCAGGCCCGCCGCCTGCTCGTGATCCAGCGCCCAGCGCGCGGTCCCGGCATCGGAGCGATCGCCGACGGCCAGGATCTCCTCCGTCGGCGACGGCTGCAGGCGGTCGTCGTCGTCGAGCACATGCAGCAGGGCCCGTCCGCCGAACTGCAACGCGAGCTGCTGCTCCGCCGTGGCGACGACCTGCTCGGTCTGCAGCGCGCCGGCGAGTTCGCGGGTCAGCTCGAACAGGCCGCGCGCCCTCGCCTCGCGCTCCGACGACACGCGCGCCTCATAGCGCAGTCCCGCCGTCAGCTGACCGGTGATCAGGCCGACCGCCAGCATCACGACGAAGGTGATCACGTATTGCACGTCGCTGACCGCCAGGCTCAGCCGCGGGGCGACGAAGAGGAAGTCGAACAGCGCGACGCTGAGGAAGCTGGCCAGCACGGCCGGTCCGCGCCCCCAGCGCATGGCGACGCCCACCACGCCGAGCAGGAACAGCATGACGATGTTGTCGTTGGCGATGCGGTGCGACAACGGCCAGCAGACCGCGGCCACGCCGACGCAGGCCAGCGTCGCCCAGACGTAGCGCCGCGGCGCGGCGCCGAAGGTCGGGCCGGGGTCGTCCTCGTTGCTGCGCTGCGTCGCCGACGCGCCGACCTGGATCAGGTCCAGCTCCGGCGCCGCGCGGCCGAGGTGCGCCGCCAGGTCGCGGCTGCCCCAGCGCCGCGGCGAGGGCGCGCCCCGCCCCATCAGCAGCTTGGACAGGTTGTGCTCGCGCGCGTACTCGGCCAGCGCCTGTGCGGGATCCTGCGCGGCCAGCACCGCCGTCGTGGCGCCGAGGTCCTGCGCCAGCCGCACCGCGCGCAGGGACCGCTCGCGGCGCGCGTCGGGCAGGCGGTGCAGCGCCGGCGTCTCGACGTAGACCGCATGCCAGCTCACCGCCAGCTGCTGCGCGAGCTGCGCGGCGCTGCGCACGACCGATTCGGCCTCGTCGCCGGGCCCGATCGCGCAGAGGATCGCGGCCTCGGTCTTCCACACCGGCGCGATGCGCTCGTTGCTGCGCCAGGCCTGCACGTCGTCCTCGACGCGGTCGGCCGTGCGGCGCAGCGCGAGCTCGCGCAGCGCCATCAGGTTGCCCTTGCGGAAGAAGTGCTGGCCGGCGCGCTCCGCCTGCGCGCCCTGGTAGACCTTGCCGGCCTTCAGCCGCGCGAGCAGCTCGTCGGCCGGCGTGTCGACCAGCACGACCTCGTCGGCGCGGTCGAAGAAGGTGTCGGGCAGCGTCTCCTGCACCCGCACGCCGGTGATGCCGCCGACGACGTCGTTGAGGCTCTCCAGATGCTGGACGTTGACCGTCGTGTAGACGCTGATGCCGTTGGCGAGCAGTTCCTCGACGTCCTGCCAGCGCTTGGGATGCCGCGATCCGGCGACGTTGGAATGCGCCAGCTCGTCGACCAGGATCAGCGCGTCCGGCTGGTCCTTCAGACGCGCCAGCGCGCCGTCGAGGTCGAACTCCGGCAGCGCGCGGCCGCGGTGGTCGACCTGCCGCATCGGCAGCCGCGGCAGGCCGTCGAGCAGCGCGGCGGTGTCGGCCCGGCCATGCGTCTCGACGACGCCGATCAGCGGCGCGCGGCCCTGGTCCGCCAGGTGCCGCGCCGCCTGCAGCATCGCGAAGGTCTTGCCCACGCCCGCCGAGGCGCCGAAGTAGATCCGCAGGCGGCCTCGCCCCTCGGACTGCTCCTGCCGCTGGAGGTGGGCCAGCAGCGCGTCGGGGTCGGGTCGGTCGTCGGTGGGGCTGCGCATGGAAGGTGATTGTCGTGTCAGGGCGCCGCGGACGGCGCGTCATCGGTTCGTCGTGGCGACAGGCGTGCGGCCAGCGCCGCCAGAGGAGGGAGGACCTGTTCCCGCCGCCTCCTCGCCAGGGCGGCGACCATGTCGGCGTATGCCTGCGACGCGGCGCCGTTGGCGGCGCGGACCGCCTCGTCATCGTCCCCGGCGGCGTCGATCGCGGCGTCGAACCGGGCCTGCGCCTCGGACAGCAGGCGAGCCTCGTGCGCGCGATGTCCCGCCTCGCGGTCCAACACCTTCGAGAGATGGTCGCCGACCAGTCCGCCCGGCACCAGGCAGTCGTGCGAGGTGGCGAAGCCGCTCTCAATCTCCGCGTCGATCAAGGCGTCGGCCTGCCGGTCGCGTCGTCGCGTCACCTCGTCATCGCGCCACCGGTCGCCGGCAATGCCCAGGTGGGCATAGATCGGCGTGTCGCCGGCCTCGGCGGCCTCGGCCGGCGCATGCCCCAGTCGCGTTCCCAGGCGGGTCCGCACGGCCTGGCGGAGCAGCATGGCCTCCTCGAGGGTCTCGTTGAAGTCGCCGTGCGTCTCCACCACCCACTGATCGGCGCGCAACCCGCAGGCGAAACGCAGCGCGATCTCGACCGCCGCGGCGGTGTCGCTTGCCTCCCCGGCGTCGTTCAGCAGGGCCATCTGATGCAGGACCCGCAGGTACGCGTCCGCGCAGCCGCCGTCCTGCGAGCGGATCATCGCCTCGCATTGCGACGCGAAGGCCCCGTCGTCCAGTACGCGCAGGAGCACCGGACCGACGCGCGCACGCAGCGAGGCCCTCTCGTCGCGCTCCGTCGCCCCCCGGTGCCACAGGATGAGCCGCACCAGCCAGGACAGGAAGTGCGGCCTATCGGTCAGTTGACCGCGTTGCCTGCCTGTCCAGATCAGGCTCGGCGTCAGCCGGATGATTTCGTCCAGCATCCGGCCCCGTACCGACAGCACATCCAGGTCGCGGACCAGTTCCGGATCGTCGCCGCGAGGAAACTCGCCGCCGCCGAACAACAGTCGGGACAGTCGGGGGAAGTCGCTCACCAGCCCCGCGACCACGCGCCGCCGCCAGGCGTCCCGGGGCCATCCCTCGCCCGCCGAGTCGATGTCCAGCGAGTCCGCTTCCGGCCATCGCAGGGCTGCCGGCGCGCGCTCCGCCTCCAGGTGCGCGCCGCTGAACCGGATGCCGAAGGAGAACCGCTCGGCCAGGACACGGTTGACCTCGCCGGGATCGAACACGGCCTCTCCCCGGTAGTCCAGCGTCAATCCCAGCGCCTCGCCACGTGAGCGGGCGATGTCCGCGATCAAGGCCGCCGGTGGCGCATCGAGGTCGGCCACCCAGGCGTTGCCGCGCAGCAGTCCCGCCGTCGGCAAGGATTGGCACGCGCCGTGATGCGCCTGGCCGGCCAGATGGACATACCAGCGTTCCCGCCGCAGGGCGTCCCCGGACGGGGCCTCGTCCATCCACCGGCGAAGTGCCGCCAGAGCCTGCCTCGAGCTGCCGGGCATCGCTTCCGGCGACAGGCCGCCGGGTGTCCGCAGCACCATGCGCAGGCCCAGCAGGCGGACGAGATGGAGCGCGTCGCTCACCACGTCCTCCTCCTCCCGGGACAGGAACACGAGATCCTCGAAGACGGGGTCAGGACTCAACACCTGCACGGCGGCATCGCGGAGCGCCTGCAGGGCGGGGGTCAGCGCCGCGGCCGGCACGGCTTTCAGGCATCGGGACATGGCGGCGGCCTCGGCGCGGTCCAGCCACCGCGGTCGCCTCGGGGAGAAGAGCGTCTCGCTGGTGTACGCGCCGACGTCCGTGGCGCGGGACAGCCCGTCGATCATGCCGGCCACCTCGTCCTGCACGTCCAAGGGGCAGGTACTCCTCGGGAGGGCGAAGGGCGCCCTTCGCAGTTCGGCGGCGATCGCCTCCATGGCCGCGAGCCGATCCGCGGGGGTCCCTGGCGCCTGCGCGACGAGCCCGCATCGCAGGGCGACCTGACTGTCGTCGACGATGGCGGACAGCAGCCTCTCGATGCGCTGAGCGAGCGCGGGCTTGACCGGCGCCGTGCCGCTCAGCGCCACGACGTCCCGGGCCAGCCGGTCGAACACCCCCGGACGCCCGCAGGACCCCAGCACGTCCGGTCGATCCACGACATCGCGAAGGGATCGTCCCAGGACCTCGCAGAGGCGCTGGAACTGGCCGACGCCGTCGTGGCGACCCGGGCTGCCCAGCACCCATCGACCGTCCTCCTCGCGACGGGCATGGTCCATCAGCGCTGGCACCACCAGGTGGCTGTCCTTCGGCAACACGATTTCCACCAGGTTCGGACAATGCTGCCGATAGGCGGGCAGCCATCGCCAGTCCTGGACGTCCGGACATCCGTCGAACTCCAGGCGTCGTGTCCAGGCCGCCGTTGTCGCGGGCAGCCGCCCGGACAGCGTGTCCAGTGCGGCGGTGCCCAGTTGCCAGGCCCGGCCAGCCGGAGAGATTCGATCGTTCTCCGGGGCGTTGGGGTGGCGATGGCGGATGAAGGTGGAGAGCCAATCGTCCGCCGAGTCGTCCGTTGAGTCGTCCGCCGGGTCGTTCGCCATGTTGCCGGTCGTGTTGCCCGTCGTCCTGTTGCCGATCGTGGCGGCGGTCGACCCCAAAGGCTGGATGAGGGCCGGCCGCTCCAGTTGGAGCGTCGACTGCCACGCCAGTCCCGGTTCGAGCCGGGGCCTCTTTGCGGGGACCGGACCGGAAGATCCCGCCGACGTCCGCGGCGAGGCGTCGACCATCCAGGGGGACAAGGGGTTGTTGGACATCGGATGCACGCGGAGTCTCCTGCTGAGCGATCGAGGTGATCGACGCAGGGTCAGTGGCCGGATCGACGCAGCGGCATGCATCAGATCGCGGGCGGCAAGGTGTCGGTGGGTCGGGTGGCCGACAGGCGGTCCTTCAGCGTCCGGATGGCGCCGTCGAGATGCTGTCGACGCCGGGCCTGCAGCGCGGCGCTCAGGCCGTCCAGGTCCCGCGTCATGGCATCGTCGGCGGCCTGCTGGGCCACGGCATCGTCGCCGGCCTGCGCGGACGCGTGCTCATAGCGCGCCCGCGCCTCCGCGCGGAGCCCTTCCTCCAGCGCGGCATTGCCGATCTCCTGATCCAGACGCCTCGTCAACAGGTCGCCGATCAGGCCGTCGGGGTCCAGGCAATCGAAGGACGTGGCGAAGCCGCTGGCGATCTCCGCCTCGATGATCGCGTCGGCCCGCCGCGATCGCGCCGCGCGCCCGGAGGCGTCGTTCCACCGGACGCCCTCCCTGCCCAGATGGCCGAAGCTCACGTCCTCCAGCACCTGGACATCGTCGCCAAGCCGGTCGCGCAGGCGCTGCGCGACGGCCACACGCAGCAGCAGCGCGTCCTCCAGGTTCTCGTGGTACTCGGGGTCGGCCGCCTGGGCCGCGCCGTCGGCGCGCAGCATGCAGGCCAGCTGGAAGGCGGCCAGCACGGCCGTGTGGGCATCGCCGGTCAGGCCGCCGTGACTCAACACGACCAGTCGATACAGCGAGCGGCGATAGGCATCGACGCATCCCCCGTCCTGCTGGAGGATCTGGTCCGCGCCACGCGCCGCGAAGGCCTCGTCCTCGATGACGCGGAGCACCACGGGCGCGACCCATGCCGCCAGGGGTGGTCCGGCGTTCGACCTGTCCGACAGCGCATAGAGCCCGTGCAACCAGTCCCGGAATGCCGCTTGCGTCCTCAGACGATTGCGTTGCCGGCCATTCCACAGGACGCCGGGGAGCCGTCCGCCGATGTCGTCCACCCGCTTGTCCCCTGTGGCCCGCTCGAGGGTCACGAGCGTGTCCATCACCACGGTGACGTCCTGGGTCGGACAGCAGAACTGACACGCGACCGCGTTCGGAAGATCGGCGGCCACGGCCTGCCTGATCGCTTGAATGTAGAGAAGGCGGTCCGGGCAGGTGAATTCCTGCTCCGTCAGGTGGATCTCCACCCGTTCCGCATCCTCCCAGCGCAAGCGCTCCGGGATGCGGTCGCCCACGAGACGCGCGCGCCGGATCCCCAACCCGAAGGCGAAGCGCTCCGCCAGCACGCGATTCACCGCAGCGGCACTCGTCACGGGCTCTCCCAGCCAGTGCAGATCCAACCAGAGCGCCCGCCCCCAGAAGGTCGCGATGCTGGCGATGGGCGGGCTCGGCGGCGCATCCAGATCCGGCTCGCCCGGCTTGCCACGCAGCAGGCCGGGCACCGGTGTCCGCTCCCGCGTGTGCCAATGCGTCTGGCTGAGGATGTGCCAATGCCACCGCTCGCGGCGGAGGCCGTCCATGCCGGTCGCGCCGGCCACCCAGTCCGTCAACGCCGCCAACGCCGCGCGCACTTCTGGAGGAAGCGCCTCCAGCCTGGCGCGTTCGAGCCAGGGATTTCCGATCACGCGGCACTCGGGCTGGAGGGCCAGATGGAGGGCGTCGATCAGGACATCCTCCTCCGCGAAGGAGAGGAACACGGTGTCGGCGAAGGCCCTGTCCGCCCGCAGGATCCGCAACGCGCAGTCGCGAACGAAACGCATCGTCGCCGTCATGACCGACGCGGGCACGCGATTCAGGAACTCCACGGCTGTCCAGCGCTCCGTGGCGGTCAGCGATGTCGGACGCGACGCTTCGTCGCTGCCGATCCGGCCATGGGCCGCGCGCCCGCGCGGACGGGCATGCGTCGCGTTCATGCGGACGATCAAGCCGACGGCGGCATGCGAACTCCCGAACGCCAGTCCCTCGACGCGCGGAGATGGCAGCATGACCAGCGGCGCGCGCTGCAGTTCGGCGACCATCTCCTCCATCGCCGCCAGACGGTCCCGGGGGGTCCGCTGCTCCTTCGCGATGAGCGCGCAATGGATGGCGATCTGATCGTCATCGACGATGGCGCGCACCAACGCGGCGATCCGATCGCCCAAGGCGGGATCGGGCGGCGCCGCGGCGCGGATCGCCTCGACATCGCGCGCCAGACGCTCGAACAGCGGAGGGCGCCCCATCGCGCCGAGCACTTGCGGCCGTCGCACCGAATCGCCCAGCGTGCGGCGCAGCGCGGCGCAGAGCAGGTCATGACCGCCCACGCCGTCCTCGCGCCTGGCGATGCGCAGCAGCCAGCGACCGTCCGGTGTCCGGTCGCCGTGCGTGCGCAGATCGGGCACCACCCGCTCGCTGCCGCCGGGCAGCACGATCTCCACCAGGTTCGGACAACGTTGCACATACGCGGGCAGCCATCGCCAGTCCTGCGCATCGGGCATCTCCGCGAACACCAGGCGGCGCGTCCAGGCGGCCTGCTCGACGGGCACGCGGGCGTGAAGCGCCGCCTGCCCTTCCGTGGACAGGTCCCAGCGCGCCCCGTCCGCCCGGATGCGGACCGCCTCGTCGCCGGATCGCGAGTCCGGATCGACGCACAGCGCGGGTCGTTCGAGCATCAACGCATGAGGCGGCCCCAAGGTCGAGCCGAACACCTCCACGGCCCCTGGGCGCGCACCGGAGAGGAACGGCCCGCGCCTCGACGGCAGGTCGCCGGCCGTCTCTTCGAACGAGCGCCCCTGCGGGTTGTGATGCGGGCCGTCATGCGGACTGTCGCAAAAGCTGTCGTCCGAGCTGCTGAACGAACTGTTGAACGAGCGGTCGAACGAGCGGTCGAACGAGCTGCTGAAGGAACTGGGGTTCATGCCACGGGGCTCGCGAGTCGATCCATCGCGCATCAGTGTGCGAATGCCCCGCGGCGTTGCGCGAGTCGCGTCAGAAGGTCCTGGACACGCTCAGCACGACGCCCGTGTCGCCCAGCCGCTTCGCGCGCTGCGCGGACGAGTCGCCGGCCTGGTACAGCGCCTTGTCGGCGTCGGTGCCGACGACGGCCAGGCTGAGCGTCAGGCCGCCGAGGTCCTTCATCTCCTTGCTCACGGACAGCTTCCAGTCGGTGTAGGACAGGTCGCCGTACTTGCGCACCCACAGGTGGCCGAGGTGAACGCCGGCGTTGACCCCCTGCCCCAGCTCGAAGCCGTAGTTCAGGTCCAGGTAGGCCGTGCCCTTGGACGAGCCCTTGGCCGGCAGCGCGTTGAAGTAGGCGTAGCCGGCGGTCTCGCTGTCCAGGCCGAAGTAGTCGGTCGCGGCGACCGACAGCTTGGCGGAGAACGTGCCCGCCGTGACGGCGGCATAGACGTCGACGTTGTCGTACTTGTTCGAGGTCGGCTGGCCGGGCGCGGCGTTCAGGCGCGCGCCGGGATAGACGTAGGCCAGCGCGCCGACGTCCAGCGTGACGGCCTCGGTCACCGGCAGCTTGTAGCCGCCGTAGAGGTCCCACTCCATGCCGGCACCGTTGTTGTAGCTGTTGCCCGAGACGTTGGACGCCCAGGTGCCCAGGTACAGGCCGCTGCTGTGGCTGTAGTCGAAGCCGGCCTGCACGGCCGGGCGCTTCCAGGTCTGGCTGATGCCGCGGAAGCGGTAGTCGCTGACGAAGGCCACGTTGCCGGTGAAGGTGTGCTCGGGCGTCGGCGCGGGCGCGGCCGCCGGGGCTTCGCCTTCGGCGCGCGCGGCGGCGTGCAGGAAGCAGGACGAGATCAGGAACAGCGAGAGAAGACGAGTTTTCATGAAATTCAATGAGCGGGTTGCGCCTTGTCGAGCGCGAGGTTGAGCTTGAGCACGTTGACGCGCGGTTCGCCGAGGACGGCGAGGTCGCGGGCCTCGGTGTTGGCCTGGATCAGGCGCTGCACGGCCTCGATCGGCAGGCCGCGTTCGCGGGCCACGCGGGCGGCCTGGTAACGCGCCGCGGCCATGCTGATGTGCGGATCCAGGCCGCTGGCCGAGGCGCTGACCAGGTCGACCGGCACCGGCGCGGTGTTGCCCGGATCGGCGGCCTTGAGCGCCGAGAGGCGGCCCTTCACGGCGTCGACCAGCGCCGGGTTCGTGGGGCCCTGGTTGGAGCCGCTGGAGCCGGTGGCGTTGTTGGCCATCGGCGCGGTGGCCGACGGGCGGCCCCAGAAGTAGCGCGGCGACGAGAAGTTCTGGCCGATCAGCTCGGAGCCGACCACCTTGCCGTCGTGCAGGATGAGGCTGCCCTCGGCCTGGAACGGGAACATCGTCTTGGCGACGCCGGTCACGAGCGCCGGATACAGCAGGCCGGTGACGGCGCTCAGCAGCACGAAGCCGACGAGCGCGGGGCGCAGCATGCGCAACGGCGAATGAGACGTCGGATGCGAGGCCGACGAAGCGGTGGATTGCGTGGTTGTCATGATGGAGTCCTCCGCGTCACACGAGGTGGAGCGCGACCAGCAGCAGGTCGATCGCCTTGATGCCGACGAACGGCACGATCAGGCCGCCCAGGCCGTAGATCCACAGGTTGCGGCGCAGGAGCGCGGCCGCGCCGATGGGCCGGTAGGCGACGCCCTTGAGCGCCAGCGGGATGAGCGCGACGATGATCAGCGCGTTGAAGATGACGGCCGACAGGATCGCGGACGCCGGGCTGTGCAGGCCCATCACGTTGAGCGCGGCCAGCTGCGGATACACGCCCAGGAACATCGCCGGGATGATGGCGAAGTACTTGGCCACGTCGTTGGCGATGGAGAAGGTCGTCAGCGAGCCGCGCGTCATCAGCAGCTGCTTGCCGGTCTCGACGATCTCCAGCAGCTTGGTCGGATTCGAATCGAGGTCGACCATGTTGCCGGCCTCCTTCGCGGCCTGCGTGCCGCTGGCCATCGCCACCGCCACGTCGGCCTGCGCCAGCGCGGGGGCGTCGTTGGTGCCGTCGCCGGTCATCGCGACCAGGCGGCCTTCGGCCTGGTAGTCGCGGATCAGCTTGAGCTTGGCCTCGGGCGTCGCCTCGGCGAGGAAGTCGTCGACGCCCGCCTCGGCCGCGATCGCCGCGGCGGTGAGGCGGTTGTCGCCGGTGATCATCACCGTGCGGATGCCCATCTTGCGCAGCTGCGCGAAGCGCTCCTTGATGCCGCCCTTGACGATGTCCTTGAGCTCGACCACGCCCAGCACGCGGGCCTGGCCCTCGTTCAGGTCGGCCACGACCAGCGGCGTGCTGCCGCGGCGCGCGACTTCCTCGGCCA
The DNA here is from genome assembly GCF_056867975.1 of Mitsuaria sp. MSU3D. Lineage (NCBI taxonomy): Bacteria > Pseudomonadati > Pseudomonadota > Betaproteobacteria > Burkholderiales > Sphaerotilaceae > Roseateles > Mitsuaria sp. MSU3D. The sequence goes on from NZ_CP200314.1 coordinate 2,405,240, forward strand.
CCGCGGTGACCTGCGCCGGCATCTGGCCGCCGTGCTGCTCGACGAAGCGGCGGATCGCCTCCACCGCACCCTTGCGCAGCTGGCGCTTGGGCGCCGCGGGATCACCGAAGTCGACGCCGCTCATGCGGGTCTGCGCGGTGAACGGGACGAAGTGCGCCTGCAGCGTCGCCAGCTCGCGCTCGCGCAGGTTGAAGCGCTGCTTGGCCAGCACGACGATGGAGCGGCCTTCCGGCGTCTCGTCGGCCAGCGAAGCGAGCTGCGCCGCGTCGGCCAGCAGCTGCTCCTGCAGCGTCGGCGCCGGCAGGAAGGCGCTGGCCTGGCGGTTGCCCAGCGTGATCGTGCCGGTCTTGTCGAGCATCAGCACGTCGACGTCGCCGGCGGCCTCGACCGCGCGGCCGGAGGTGGCGATCACGTTGGCCTGCATCAGCCGGCTCATGCCGGCCACGCCGATCGCGGACAGCAGGCCGCCGATGGTCGTCGGGATCAGGCAGACGAGGAGTGAGACCAGCGCAGTGATGGACACGACGGTGCCGGCGCCGGCCGCTTCCACGCTGAACAGCGAATACGGCAGCAGCGTCACGGTGACGACCAGGAACACCAGCGTCAGCGCGACCAGCAGGATGGTCAGCGCGATCTCGTTGGGCGTCTTCTGGCGCTTGGCGCTCTCGACCATCGCGATCATGCGGTCGAGGAAGGCCTCGCCCGGGTTGACCGCGATGCGCACGACGACCCAGTCCGACAGCACGCGCGTGCCGCCGGTGACGGCGGAGAAGTCGCCGCCGGATTCGCGGATCACCGGCGCGGATTCGCCGGTGATGGCGCTCTCGTCGACCGAGGCGACGCCTTCGATGACCTCGCCGTCCAGCGGCACCAGGTCGCCGGCCTCGACGAGCACGACGTGACCCTTGCGCAGTTCCTCCGACGGAACCGGATGCCAGGACGAGCCGTGACGCGGGGTCTCGAGCTTCTTCGCCCAGGTCTTGGCCTTCAAGCCGCGCAGCGACGCGGCCTGCGCCTTGGAGCGGCCTTCGGCCAGCGCCTCGGCGAAGTTGGCGAACAGCACGGTGAACCACAGCCACAGCGCGATCGCCAGCATGAAGCCGGGACCTTCGGCGCCGGCCAGCTCCGGCTTGGCGAAGCTCGCCAGCCACAGGCCGGTGGTGAGGATGCTGCCGGCGTAGACGACGAACATCACCGGGTTGCGCAACTGCACCGACGGCGCGAGCTTGACGAACGAATCGCGGATCGCCGGCTTCACCAGCGCGGGGTCCCACATGCCGGTCTTGGCGTTGGGGCGCGGGGGCTGCGGGTCCTGTCCTTGCGGGCCGGAAGATCCTTGCGGACCTTGCGGTCCCGTGGAGACCTTGGCGCCGCCGAGGACCTCGGTGCGTGCCGAGGCAGGCACCGAGGTATGAAGGGTCTTGAGTTGATTGGTCATGACGGGCTCCGAAGGCTTACTTCCAGAGCATCAGGTGCTCGACGACGGGACCCAGCGCGAGCGCGGGCACGTAGTTCAGCAGGCCGACCAGGAGGACGGTGCCGATGAGCAGGACGACGAACAGCGGGCCGTGGGTGGGCAGCGTGCCCTCGCCGACGGGGATGCGCTTCTTGGCGGCCAGGCTGCCGGCGATGGCCAGCACGGGGACGATGACCAGGAAGCGGCCGAGCCACATCGCGATGCCGAGCAGCGTGTTGTAGAACGGCGTGTTGGCGGACAGGCCGGCGAAGGCGCTGCCGTTGTTGTTGGCCGCCGAGGTGAAGGCGTAGAGGATCTCGCTGAAGCCGTGCACGCCGGGATTGGCGATGCCGGCCTTGCCGTCCGCGGCGAGGACCGCGATGGCCGTGCCCGCGAGCACGACGATCGGCGTCACCAGGATGGCGACGGCGCTCATCTTCATCTCGAAGGGCTCGATCTTCTTGCCGAGGTACTCGGGCGTGCGGCCGATCATCAGGCCGGCGATGAAGACGGCCAGGATCGCGAAGACCAGCATGCCGTACAGGCCGGTGCCCACGCCGCCGAAGACGACCTCGCCGAGCTGCATCATCACCAGCGGCACGGCACCGCCGACGGGGGTGAAGCTGTCGTGCATCGCGTTGACCGCGCCGCAGGAGGCGGCGGTGGTCACGACGGCGAACAGCGAGCTGGCCGAGATGCCGAAGCGCGTTTCCTTGCCTTCCATGTTGCCGCCGGCCTGGAGCTCGGTGGCCTGGATGTCGACGCCCTGCGCGGCGACCAGCGGGTTGCCGGCCTGCTCGGCGGGCGTGGCGACCAGCACGCCGGCGATGAACAGCACGCTCATCGCGGCGAGGATCGCGGCGCCCTGCCGGCGGTCGCCGACCAGTTGCCCGAAGCTCAGGCACAGCGCGGCCGGGATCACGAAGATCGCGACGATCTGCAGCAGGTTGGTGAACGGGGTCGGGTTCTCGTACGGATGCGCGGAGTTGGCGTTGAAGAAACCGCCGCCGTTGGTACCCAGCATCTTGATGGCTTCCTGCGACGCGACCGGGCCCATCGCGAGCGACTGCTCCTGCGTGTGCTGGTTCTCCATCACGGGCTCGCCCTTGGCATCCTTCAGCGGCTGGCCGTCGGCGCCGAGCTTGGGCGTCTGGTAGTCCTGCGCTTCGACCGTCTGCACGGTCTTGTAGCCGTCGAAGTTCTGGATCACGCCCTGCTGGACGAAGACGACCGCGATCACGATGGACAGCGGCAGCAGCAGCCACAGCGTGCAGCGCGTGATGTCGGCCCAGAAATTGCCGACGTGACCCGAGAGGCGCGAAGCGAAGCCGCGGATCAGCGCGAACACGACCGCGATGCCGGTGGCGGCGGACAGGAAGTTCTGCACCGTCAGCGCGAGCATCTGCGTGAGGTAGCTCATCGTCGACTCACCGCCGTAGCCCTGCCAGTTGGTGTTGGCGACGAAGCTGATGGCGGTGTTGAAGGACGAGTCCGGGCTGATGGCGCCCATGCCCTGCGGGTTGAACGGCAGCACGCCCTGCAGGCGCTGCAGCGCGTAGACGACGATCACGCCGATGAAGTTGAAGATCAGCAGCGCGATGGCGTACTGCTTCCAGCCCATGCCTTCTTCCGGCTTGACGCCGGCGAGGCGGAAGATCGGGCGCTCGATCGCGGCGATCCAGCCGGGCATCTGCCCTTTGGCGAGCGCGGTGATCCAGCGGGCCAGCGGCCACGCGAGCAGCAGCGTGACGGCGAGGTAGAGGGCCAGGTTGGCCCAGGCGAGGTTCGTCATGTCAGAACTCCTCCGCCCGCCACAAGGCGACCAGGAGATAGACGAACAGACCGGCGGAGATCAGCCCGGTCAACCAGTAGAGCGCGCTCATGGCTTGGCCTCCAGGCGATGGCTGGCCACGGCCAGGCCCACCGCCATGAGGAACAGCACGACGCTCAATCCGAGAAAGAGTGCATCCATTTTTTTGGGGTCCCATGCCCCCTCCATGAGGGCGTGATGGGATGGATGAACTCTAGGAACGGCGGCCTCAAGGGCCTGTAGAAGCTGGAGGCGGGGGTATCAAGATTGCATAAAGACCACCCGTTGTCGCCGGTGGTCGCCCGCCGGCGGCGCGTCAATACCCCGCCCGAGGGGACATGTTTCAAGATGAAGCGGATGTGACGTTGTCCACACCTGAACGGGAAAATCCGGGGTTGCGGTTATTGCATAGCGAATCCGTCAACGCCGTCACCGAAGATCCTGGCCTTTCCAAAAGCGCCAGGAAGTCAGCCCCATGAACCGCCGCCACCTGCTTCAGAACTTCGCCGCCCTCGCCGGCGCCGGCAGCCTGCCTGCCTTCGCCGACAACTCGCGCATCGTGCTGGGCCAGTCCGCGCCCTTCAGCGGCCCGGCGAAGGAACTGGGCGAGCAGTTCAAGGAAGGTGCGATGCTGGTCTTCGACCAGGTCAACCAGCGCGGCGGCGTGAACGGCAAGCGCATCGAGCTGCGCAGCATGGACGACGGCTACGAGCCCGAGCGCTGCGCCGCCAACACGCGGCGCCTGATCGAGGACGGCGTCAACGCGCTGTTCGGCTACGTGGGCACGCCCACGACGCTGGCGGCGGTGCCGCTGCTGACGGCGGCCAAGATCCCGCTGGTGGCGCCGTTCACCGGCGCGGAGGCGTTGCGCACGCCGTTCAACCGCTTCCTGTTCCACATCCGCGCGTCCTACAACGACGAGGCGGCGGAGATCGTCAAGCAGCTGACCTCGGTGGGCATCACGCGCGTGGCGGTCTTCTACCAGAACGACGCCTACGGCCAAGCCGGTCTGGCGGCGGTGACCACGGCGCTCAAGCAGCACAACCTGGCCCCGGTGTCGCAAGGCACGGTGGAGCGCAACTCCGTGGACGTGGCCGCGTCGCTGACGGCGGTGATGGCGGGCAAGCCCGAGTGCATCGTGCAGGTGGCGGCCTACAAGTCCTGCGCGGCCTTCATCCGGGGCGCGCGCAAGGCCGGCTTCCTGGGCAACTTCTACAACTTCTCGTTCGTCGGCGCGCAGGCGCTGGCGTCGGAGCTGGGCAAGGACGCGCGCGGCGTCGTGGTGTCACAGGTCGTGCCCTTCCCGTTCTCGGGCCTGACGCCGATCGCCGGCGAATACCTGCAACGCGCCAAGGCCGCGAAGGTGGACGTGAGCTACACCGGCATGGAAGGCTTCGTCGCCGCCAAGACGATGGTGGAAGGCCTCAAGCGCGCCGGGAACGACCCGACGCCGGCCAACATCATCACCGGCCTGGAAGCGCAGAGCCAGCTCGACCTGGGCGGGTTCTTCATCAGCTTCTCGGGACAACGCCACGCCGGATCGCGGTATGTGGACATGACCATCCTCACCGAGGATGGCAAGGTCCGGCGCTGACGGGAACGGCATCGTCAAGTTCGGTCGCGGGAGCGGCCAGACCCGGACGACTTCCGGGCGTGCGCAGCATCGACCCGATCCCCGGGTCGCCTTCTGCACGGCAACGAGCGCGACAGCAGCGTGATCGGCATCCCGGTCGTTCGCGCTGACCATGCGTTCCCATCATCAGAAGCTCAAGTCCAGGCCGAGCATCGTGCCCAGGCTGAAGGTCAGGACCACCAGCCCGACGACCAACAGCACGAAGACAGCGGCCACGATGGCGCTCGTGCGCAGCACCGCGCGCTGTTTCTCTGCCCCCTGCTCCTTTTTCGCCTTGTCGTAATGCCACTTGATGGCGAAAAACATGCCGATGCAGAGCACGCTGGCCTTGAAGGCGATGAAGACGGTGGGGACCCATTCCATGACCTCACTGTGCGCTCGGCGGCATGAAAAGTACAGATTCAGAATCCTTTAAAAATACCGGATCAGATGGGCATCCGGGAGAGAACTCACGGTGACCGGGATGTAGCCGATACAGTGCAGCCGTTCCGCGCAACGGGCCATATCAGCACCCCACCTCATGAAGCGCTACGAAGTCCTGGCCGATGACCTGGCGGCATCCATCGCCGCGGGGCAGCTGCGTCCCGGAGACCGCCTGCCCTCGGTCCGCCAAGCGAGCAAGGACCGCGGTGTCAGCCCCTCCACCGTCTTCGAGGCCTACTACCTGCTGGAGGCCCGCGGCCTGATCGAAGCGCGGCCGCGGTCCGGCTACTTCGTCAGCCAGGCGGCGATCCCGCACCCTGAGCCCCACGCGTCGGATCCGCTGGCCGAGGAGCGAAGCATCGAGGTGTCGGAGCTGGTGTTCCAGGTGCTCGGGCTGTCGCGCAACCGGGCCGTGGTGCCGCTGGGCTCGGCGTTTCCGAGCCCGACCCTGTTCCCCCTCGACAAGCTGGCCCTGGCGCTTGGCAAGGCCGCGCGCGGGCTGGACCCGTGGCGCACGGTCGAGGACCTGTCGCCGGGCAGCGCCGAACTGCGGCGCCAGATCGGCCTGCGCTATCTGGGCGCGGGGTGCAAGGTCGACGCGGACGAGATCGTCGTGACCAACGGCGCGATGGAGGCCCTGAATCTGTGCCTGGAGGCGGTCACGAAGCCGGGAGACCTGGTCGCCATCGAGTCGCCGACCTTCTATGGCGCCTTGCAGGCGCTGGAGCGCCGCGGGCTCAAGGCGGTCGAAGTCGCCACCCATGCGCGCACCGGCGTCGACGTGGCGGCGCTGGCGGCCGTCCTCGATCGCCATCCCGTCAAGGCGTGCTGGCTGATGCCGAATTTCCAGAACCCGTTGGGCAGCCTGATGCCCGATGCCGCCAAGGCGGCGCTGGTGGCGCTGCTCGCCGAGCGCGAGATTCCCCTCATCGAGGATGACGTCTACGGCGAGTTGTATTTCGGATCACGCCCCAGGCCCGCCAAGGGCTGGGACAAGGCCGGCCTGGTGCTGCACTGCAGTTCATTCTCGAAGTCGCTGGCGCCCGGATTCCGCGTCGGCTGGGCGGCCGCGGGCCGGTTCGCCCGGGACGTCAGCCGTCGCAAGCTCATGAGTTCATTGGCCACGCCTGTGCCGATGCAGGAGGGCTTGAGCGAGTACCTCAGTCGGGGCGGCTACGACCGGCACCTGCGGCAGCTCCGGCAAGCGCTCGTCACGAACCGTCAAGCCATGCTGAGGACCATCGCCAAGTGCTTTCCTCCAGGCACCCGCGTCACGCAACCAGAGGGCGGCTACTGCGTCTGGGTCGAGTTGCCCGCCGAGATCGACGCGCTGGAACTGCACAGGGTTGCCCTGTCTCATGACATCAGCATCGCGCCGGGGCATCTGTTCTCGGCCGATCACCGTTTCACGCACCACCTGAGGCTCAACTTCGGGCATCCCGACAACGCGCAGGTCGAGGGCGCGCTGAGGACCTTGGGTCAGATTGCCAAGGCGCTCGTGCGCTAGCGCTTCACCTGTCGGACGAGGACGTTCGACAGGCATGCGTGCCGGGAGAGAATCCCGGCCCATGACCGACGCCCAATACACGACCCTGCCGCAGTGGCCCAACGCCTACCCGGCCAGCGGCGCCAGCGCCACGCTGAAGCTCCACAACGAGGACTTCATCGTGACCGAACTGCCGCTGCAACTGCCCTCCGGCGAGGGCGAGCACATCTGGCTGGACATCGAGAAGAACGGTGCCAACACCGCCTTCATCGCCCTGCAACTGGCCGATGCCACCGGCGTGCAGGAAAGGGACGTGGGTTATGCCGGCCTCAAGGACCGCTACGCCATCACCCGTCAGTGGTTCAGCATCTACCTGCCGAAGGGCGAGACGCCAGACCTGACCCTGCTTCAGCACCCGGAATTCAAGGTGCTGAGCCAGACCCGCCACGTGAAGAAGCTGCGCCCGGGCGATTTGCAGGGCAACCGCTTCCGCATCGTGCTGCGTGACGTGACCGGCGACCGCGACGCCATCGAGACCAATCTCAAGTCCGTGGCGGCGCATGGCGTGCCCAACTACTTCGGCGCTCAGCGTTTCGGCCACGACGGCGGCAACGTCGAGCAGGGCCGGGCCATGCTGGCGCGCGAGATCCGCGTGCGCAACCCGAAGAAGAAAGGCATCTACCTGTCGGCGGTGCGCTCCTTCGTCTTCAATGAAGTGCTGGCGCTGCGCATCCGGCAGGGACTCTGGGGCAAGACCCTGCCCGGCGATGTGATGGACGAGGCGGGCCGGCCCACCGGACCGCTCTGGGGACGCGGCCGCGTGACGACGACCGATGAGGCGCAAGCCCTGGAGAACGGCGTAGCTGAACCTCACGCCACCCTGTGCGACGGCATGGAACACGCGGGTCTGGATCAGGAGCGCCGCTCCCTGGTGGCGAGCCCGGTGGACATGACATGGGAATGGCCGCAAGCCGATCAACTGGTGCTCACGTTCTCCTTGCCCGCGGGGAACTACGCCACGTCCGTCCTGAACGAAATCCTCCGGACCACGGAGCCTGAGCGGCATATGGAGCACGAGCCTGCGGCTGCCGTTGAGTAGCGAAACTACGGGCAGAAACAACTCATCAGTCTCTTTACCAGGGGCAAACGGCGCGACTTAGTAGTTTTCCTACGGAATTCTGGCAAGAGCGTGTCTAAAGTCGAGCCACTTTCCGACCTCGGGAAGCCGGCCATGGCATGCAGTCGAATGGCCTGAACCAGCCGCCCCGCGACGAGGGCGGCGGCCTATCAATACCGGAGACAACATGCCCCAGCTGCCCTTCTCGAGCCGCAGGCTCGCCCACGCCTTGACAGCCGCCGCCAGCGTCGCGCTTGCCGCGTTCGCCAGCCCCGCGCAGGCGCTCAACCCGAACGCCACGTCGGTGCAGATGTTCGAATGGGCCTGGCCTGACATCGCCACCGAATGCACGCAATGGCTGGGCCCCAAGGGGTTCGGCGGCGTGCAGATCTCGCCGCCGGGCGCGTCCAAGAACGCCAACGGCTGGTGGGGCGTGTACCAGCCCGTCAACTACGCCAACCTCACCAGCCGCATGGGCACGCCCGCGCAGCTGCAGAGCATGATCAGCGCCTGCCACGCGGCCGGCGTGCGCGTCTATGCCGACATCGTCGTCAACCAGATGGCCGATGGCAGCGGCACGGCCACCGACGGATCGACCTGGAACGCCGCGACGTTGAGCTACCCCTTCTTCAGCGCCAGCGACTTCCACGCCAACTGCAGCATCAACGACGCCGACTACAACTCGCCGGCCGGCCGCAGCAACGTGCAGAACTGCCGCCTCGGCGGCCTGCCCGACCTGGCGACCGAAAGCAGCTACGTGCAGGGCCAGATCGCCAACTACCTGAAGGCCCTGCTGGCGCTGGGCATCGACGGCTTCCGCATCGACGCGGCCAAGCACATGCCGGCCGGTGCCTGGACGTCCATCATGAGCGCCGTGAAGGCGACCTACCCCACGACGCTGCAGGGCGAGAACATCTGGGTCACGCAGGAGATCATCAACGACGGCGAAGTGGACCGGCCCAGCTACTTCCCCATCGGCACGATCAACGAGTTCCAGTTCCCGTACGCGATGCGCGACGTGTTCCGGAGCAACAACGGCAACACCCTGTCCAGCATCCCGAGCATCATGGGCACGTGGGGCAACTGGGGCGGCAGCTGGGGCTTCATCCAGCCGCAGAACGCCACGGTCTTCATCACCAACTGGGACACCGAGCGCAACGGCAGTTCACTGAACATCAACAACGCCGCCAGCAACGACGCCGCCAACCAGCGCTACACGCTGGCCAACATCTTCATGCTGGCGCAGGGCTATGCCGAGGCGCAGCTGTACTCCGGCTTCAAGTTCAGCAACACCGACGCCGACCGCCCCACGACCAGCCCCTACAGCGGCGGCGTGCCGCAGATCAACGTGGTGTGGGACTTCGCCCACCGCTGGACGCCGCTGGCCAACATGGTGGGCTTCCGCAATGCCAGCATCGGGCAGGCACAGCAGAACTGGATCGTCGGCGACAACGGCAACCAGGTCGCCTTCAGCCGCGGCAACGTCGGCTTCGTCGCGCTGAACAACAGCGGCAGCGCCTGGACCCGAGGCTTCGCCACCGGCCTGCCCGCCGGCACGTATTGCAACGTCATCAACGGCACCAGGAACGCCGCCGGCACCGGCTGCACGGCCGACTCGGTGACCGTGGACGGCAGCGGCAACGCCAGCTTCACGGTGCCGGCCAACAACAGCGGCAGCACGCCCGCGGTGGCGATCTACACGGGCCAGAAGATCAGCGGTGGTGGTGGCACCGGCAACTGCGCCGTGACCTTCACCATCGCCAACGCCAACACGGTGGTCGGCCAGAACCTGCGCGTGGTGGGCAACGTGACCGGCCTGGGCGCCTGGGCGCCGGGCTCGGGTTTCGCGCTGACCATCCAGGGCTCGGGCGCCAACGTGCCATGGACGGGGACCGTCAACGTGCCCGCCGGCACGGCGATCCAATACAAGTACGTGAAGTGGAACGGCTCGACCGCCGTCTGGGAAAGCAACCAGACCACCAGCAGCGGCAACCGCGAGTTCACGAGCTGCGCGAGTGGCTCCCAGGCCCGTTCTGACGGAAACTTCAAGTTCTGAGTCCGCTCGAAGGCTCCAGACAGGGAGGTCCCATGGCAGCAGGAAGTCAACGGGCGCCATGGGCGCACTGGCCAGCCGCGGCGCTGGCGCTCGTTGCCCTCCATGGCAGCGCCCAACCAGCGGCGGGCACGTCCTACCGCGGCATGGCCGAGGCCTCGGCGGCGGTCATGCTTGACGAGCGTCACTTCGCAGTGGCCGAGGACGAGTGCAACACCTTGCTCGTCTATGCGCGCGGCCAGTCCCAGCCGATCGGCTCCGGACTCGACCTTGCCGAGTTCCTGAAGACCGGGGACAAGGCCTCCGACATCGAGGGCGGAGCCATCATCGGCGACATCGTCTACTGGATCTCGTCGCACAGCCTGCCGAAGTCCGGCAAGCCTCGCGACTGGCGCAAGCAGTTCTTCGCCACCCGGGTCGCCAAGGTCGACGGCACACCGTCCCTGGTCGCGCACCTGCACCCGTACACCGGCCTGCTCGACGCCATGATCCGGTCTCCCGAGTTGAGCGAGCTTCAACTCGCCGCCGCAGCGAAGGAACTGCCCGAACAGCCCGGCGGCCTCAACATCGAAGGGCTCGCGACCTGGAAGGGCGACGGCCTTCTGATCGGGTTCCGGAACCCGCTGGTCAAAGGGAAGGCGCCCCTCGTGCCGCTGAGGAACCCCGCTGAATTGATCAAGGGAGAGGGCATCCCGGCCAAGTTCGAGAGGCCCATTCTTGTCGACCTCGGTGGCCGAGGCATCCGCAGCATCGACAAGGTGGGCAACACCTACCTGATCGTCGGCGGGCCGGTCGCAGACACAGGCAGCTTCGCCCTGTTCCGCTGGTCAGGCGATCCCGGCAAGCGGCCCGAGAGGGTGCTCAAGTTGCCTGCAGGCTACTTCCCCGAGGCCCTCCTCCCGGTCCCTGGATCCAAGCAGGTCGACCTACTCAGCGATGACGGATCAAAGCAGCCCGAGGCCACCTGTGGTTCAACCGACAAGGCGAAGCAGCAGTTCCGCACGCTGCGCGTCGCGGTGCCGTAGCCAACGAGGCTGGGGCACCGCTGATCCTCTGCGCCGCAGCGCGATCACAATGGCTGCGTTGTCCGCTCTACCGTTCCTTTCCCATGCTCAACTGGCAGCTCGACGATCCCACCGAGACCGCGGCGGCGAACAGGTACACCTTCTACAAGCCGTCGCCGGAAGTCCTCGCCAAGGTCGCGGTCGGCGAGGTCGTGAAGCTGATCTTCCGAGGTCGTGGCGACGACGCTGACGACGTCCACGTCGAGCGCATGTGGGTCCTGGTCGACGCTGTCCACCCTGGCGCACGCTTCGATGGCCGCTTGGACAACGAGCCCCGCCACATCAGGGGTCTCCAGGCTGGCGATCCGGTGAGCTTCGAGGCGCGGCACATCATCAATACCGAGCACCGCGATCCCCACGACTTCACCGCCAGGTTCATCAAGCGCGCCTTCGTGACGAACCGGATTCTTCATGACGGCCAGGCGATCTGCTTCCTCTATCGAGAGTCACCGGACGAAGACCAGGACAGCGGCTGGCGGTTCACGGCCGGCGACGAGACGGACGAGTACATGGAGGACACCGGCAACATCGGCTACGTGTCCCTGGGCGCCGTGCTGTCGAGGGACGATTCGGTCCTTCACCTTCTGGACGAGCCGGCGGGTTCGGCGTTCAAGCGTGACGAGGCATCGGGGCTTTTCGTTCCGGATTCGCGAGGCTGAGCCTTTGACCCACGCGAGGTGAACTCCCCTCACCTCGCGGCCTCCGGAACTCGCTCTCAAGACGCGACCTTCCTCCGATCCTCATCCACCGCGCGCTCCACCACGCCGAGCATTCCCAGGCCCTCGCGCAGCGACTCCTTCACTGCGTTGGCCACGTGCTTGGCCGGATCGCCCTCCGCGCAGTTGTCGGCGAGCATGGACAGCATCGACGCGCCGCTCACCAGCAGTGCGCGCAGGTTGGCCAGCGCCGAGCCCATCGTCAGATCCGCGCGCAGGCAGATCGCATCGGAGCCGAGTCGCGGTCCGAAGATCTGCGGCTCGGTCATGCCCCAGTCGTGTTGCAGGTGGATCAGCGTCTGCTGATCGCAGCCCGCGAGCGGATGGCGCTGGCGCATCGGCTTGTCGGACTCGTCGATGCGTGCTTGTTGGAAACTTGCCATGTCGTCGTACCCCGGTCAATGTTGGACACCACCGGCTCCGACGTTGAAGGCGACATGCCTTCGGATCGACCGGAGAGGTGGGCGAGATGTTCAACTCACGGCGAAGGGACGTGCGGCCGTCCTCGCGGATAGGCCCATCTCGCCCATGACCAAATGATCAAGGGCCCGACGTCAGTCTCAGACCAGCGCCGGCTTCACGGTGGGTTGAAGCACCTGAGCCCATGCTCCGTCCAATCGGGACTTCGTTCTTTGATCCATATCAAAGACTTCCGGCGATCCATTCCTTAGAGGGAATGCGGGGGATGGGCTCCTACCTTTGAGGGTCAGGGCTTGTCAGGTCGGTCTAGACGACAGCGCAGCTCGTCTCGAGTTGACGTTCCCGCGTTGTCGACGATGTTGGAGTTGACAGCCTGTAAAGCGTAGGTTGCCCTTCGCCGCGGAAGCAGCCGTTCTTGGTTGCACGAGCCTCAGCGTTCTGTTCCGACGCGACCATCCGCCGTCGACGATCGTCGAGCATCCGCGTGCGGAGCGGGCTTGGAGGATAATCACAAGCTTGCGGCCGAATCGGCTCGCTCCAACCTGATCGATGATCGTCAACCACCAACGAGAGAAGCTTGCACAGGCCGTTGTGTTCTTTGGACACAACGTGCACAAGCTTGGGAAAGTAAAGCTGTTCAAGCTTCTCTACTTTCTCGACTTCGAGCATTTCCGCGACACCGGACGGTCGGTCACGGGTCTCGATTACTTCGCCTGGAAGATGGGGCCGGTACCGAAGTCGCTCTTCGAAGAGCTAGACGCGGGCGACGTGGTGTGGGACTCGACCGTTCGGTTCAAGAAAAAGGTCCTGGGCGGCGACAAGGGCTGGATGCTGACTGTGCAGCCTCTGGCGCCGTTCGACGCATCCTTGTTCTCGCGCCGGGAGCTGCGTTTGCTGACAAGGCTTGCCGAAGAGTTTCGAGACTCAGAGGCGGAAGACATGGTCGAGGCGACGCACCTTGAGAATTCGCCTTGGGACAAGGTCTGGGCCGGAGAGAAGCGCAAGCAGGGTCTCATCCCTTACGAGTACGCGCTGCGAGGGCAAGAAGCCGACCAAATGAAAGGTCTCGTTGCAGATCGCGATGAAATCCTTGGGATCCTGTCCAAGTAAATGAAACCGGGCACGATCTTGCTGCACAAGGATTTCGTCTTTGCGGACGGGACGACGGCAGACAAATATTTGATCATCCTCGGCTCTGAAGGCGGTGTCGCGATCGTCGCGAAAACCACGTCCAAGGGCGCGCGCTACAGAATCGATCATGGCTGCCAGGCCAGCAATCGCTTCGCAGCGTTTTTGCTCACCGTCGGATGCTGCTGCCTTCCCAAGAACACTTGGGTGTGCCTCGACGAGTTCTACGAGATCGCAGAAGCTGCCCTCCAAGCGAAGCTCGTTGCAGGTCACGTGTACAAGCATGGGGAGTTATCAACCGAATTGACCCGCGACCTTCAAGTATGTGCGGCGACGTGTGACGACATTTCCGTGGATCAAGAACGCGCTATCCGTGCATGCTTCGTCCAGGTGGCTTGAGCGAACGAGAGCCACTCTTGGCCTAAAGCGCGCCCTGCGCCCATGTCTAGCGCCCGTTGCGGCGATGTCGCACAGCTTGTTCAGTGGCAACTGAAGCGAGTATTCAGAGCCAGCCAAGCGCAGCAGCTTCGAGCCACCGACGTTCAACCGCGCGGCGCTATCTGCGGGCGCGGCGCGAATAGCCTTCCGACCGCTGGCGCAGCCCTGGAGAGTAGTTACCTGCCATCGTTGGCTGCGATCGCCACTAGGAATTGAGTGCGGTAGTAAGCCGCCCGCCCTTGCATCCCGACGGCCTCGGCTCCCCGCTCAAGGCCACGCCAGAAGGCTGCGTCGGGCCTCCTGACGGCGCCCACCTCGGCGAGCTCCGTCATCCACTCGAGCAACGCTTGCTCCGAGAGCATCTCCAACGTATGCGTGAGACTCACATGTCCGTCGGGGATATTAGGGGGAATGGGCACTCTCAGGTAGCCTGCCGCGGATCGCAGGTAAGTGTGCAGCGTCGAGAGACGCTTCATTTGCGCCACGTCGACACTCATTCAACCACCTCGATCGCGGTTCCCGGAGGACACAGGACTGCAGCGGTTTCGGCATCTTCTTCTCCATATTCGACGCAGACCAGCCTGATGAACAACTCCTTGGCGGATCCTGCCAAAGGCTCTATCCAAACGCCGCTCACATGCTCGCCAGCACGATCATCAGGCTGTAGATCAGGATCGATCCTCCGGCGATGAAGAGCAGCGCCACCGTGCGCCACGCCGCGGCGCCTATGCCGAGCGCGTAGGTGCCGCGCAGCTGCGCGAACATGTGCAGCGGCGGCACCACCGTCGCCAGCAGGACCGCCATGCCTGCGAACCCGAAATACCCGCAGATCGCCACAGCGCTCATCAGCAGCGCCATGGCCGACAACGAGTACAGCGAGAACACGGCGTGGTCGAACATGCCGAAGCGGCGTCGAGTCACCAGCAGCAGCCAGAGGAACGGCAGCGAGATCGGCATCAGCAGGAATGCGAACTTGGCCGCCGCGCCCTTGATCTTGTAGAGCGCGAGTTCCTTGTTCTCCAGCGCATGCTTGAGCTTGCGCTCGAAGACCGGCATCCCTGACGTGCCTTCGATCTGCAGCATCGGCCCTTGCGCCTGACTCAGCGCGCGGTCGATCCGGCCTTCGATGCCGGGCGCGGACAGCCACGGCAGATAACGCGCGAGCGAGGCTCGGACCTGCTGCGCGGCGGCACGCGCGGCCTCGGGATCCTTCGCGGCTTGCTGAGGGTCCAGGAACAGCTGCGCCTGCTCGATCCCGGCGACCTCCTCCCGTTGCTCGGCAATGGCCGACTCGACGCGGCGGCGCGACGCATCCCCCGTCGGCAATGCGGCCAGTTGCGCCTCCAGCTCACCCAGCTTTGCACGGCTGGTTTCCAGCGTCTGGTTCAGCTTGCCGAGCTGATCCGGATTCAGGCTTCCCCCCACCGTCACGGTCGGGCTGGTCAGCGAGAACACGAGGAACATCAGGAAGAGCAGGAACAGCAGCAGCGCCAGCGGCGAGACGTATCGGACGCGTCGGCCGTCGATGTACTCCCGGGTCAGCTTGCCCGGCCTCAGCAGCAGCATCGGCACGGTCCGCCAGGCCTTGGTCTCGAAATGCAGCAGGCCGTGCAGCAGCTCCTCCGCCAGGTGCGCGAGCGAGCGGTGGACGTGGGCGGCCTGGCCGCAGCGGTGGCAGAACGCGCCTTGCAGCGGCGCGGTGCAGTTGGCGCAGGCCCCGTGCGCATGCCTGGAGGCATCGGCCTCGGCCCCGGCGCCGCTGCCGCCAGCGATCTCCTGGGCAACGGCGGCTCCCACCAGCATCTCGCCGGCCGCCTCGACTTGGATACTCATGACTCCCTACCCCGACGAGCGCCGCGACGCGCGGCTACGGCGCGGAGTATCTCCTCCGCTCCCCGTCCCGAATGGTCGGCAAAACCCGCCGTCGACGCCCCCCAACGCCCTGGCCGCCGCCGTTGCCCGGCGGGCCGCGTCGCGACTAGCCAAGAGTCATTTGCGCCTACCCCGCCGAGCGGGCAACATGGGCCGCTCGCCGCCGGACTTCTCCGCGGCGCCCTGCAGGGAGCTTCACATGGCACGTGCCGTCGTTCCTGGTCCGATCGGGTTGGACGTCGCTCGACTGATGTCCGATCCGGGCACGAAGTGGATTGGCGACTCGCCCCGCCCCGGGCCGATCGGCCTGGACGCGTCCGCGGGCGACAACTGGCTGCTCGTGGCCGCGGACTTCACGCCACCGGCCAACGCCCCGTACGTGCCCGCGCCACAGAGACCCATCGCCACGCCCGATGGCGCCGCCCGCGGGCTCACCACCGGCGAGATCGCGATGGCGCGCCTGCTCTTCAAGGACGCGCTCGACTACACGACCATCAAGGTCCACAAGGACGAGTACCTGCCCTTCGGCCTGCAGCCCGACGACACCGCCATGACGCCCAATGGCGAGATGTACTTCAACAAGAGCTACTTCAAGGAAGACTTCTCCCAGGGCGAAGACGGCGACAAGCACTGGTTCATGCACGAGATGGTCCACGTGTGGCAACACCAGCTCGGCTATTGGGTGCGCCTGCGCGGCGCGATCCGCATCGGCCTGTCCTACCAGTACGAGTTGAAGTCCGGGCAGAGCCTGGGCGACTACAACATGGAAGCCCAGGGCGACCTGCTCGCCGACTACTTCGCGCTCAAGCACCTGGGTTCGTCAGATGCCATGAGCCAGAAGCAATACGCCAAGAGCCTGCCCCTTTTCGAAGAGGTGCTCCAGACCTTCATCGCCAATCCCGCCGACAAGGCCAACCTGCCCTGAGCCCATGACGTCCATGAAGTCGATGAAACCGCTGAAGCCGCTTCTGCTGCTCGCGCTGTCCGCCTGGATCTGCTCGGCCTGCGCCACGTCCCGCCGCGGTGAGGCCGAGGTCCGGATGGAAGGCGGAAAGCCCTGCTTCACCCTCACGGCCAAGGAAGCGAAGCGCGATCCCGGCGTGAGACTGCAGACGGTGGTCGTCTCCGATGCCTCTTCCAAGCCGGTGGCCAAGGTGTGGTCGTTGAGCGTGGATCCTGCGCAGGGCGCACCGATGTCGAACGCCAGTTGCATCGCCTATGGCCAGGTGCCGCCCGGCGCGGAGACCAACACGCCGCCGGCCCCGTTGCAGCCCGACCGCGTCTATCTGGTCTATCTGAACGGCCGCCCGTCGGATCCGTCCGATCCGACGCATGGCTACGGCACCAAGTTCTGCCTCGCCGCCGACGGCGCGCAAGGCCAGCGGCTCGTCCCGCTGAAACCCGGCTCCCGCGAGTGGATCGACGAGGTTTGCCGCTGAGGCTTCGGAGAGCAGCTTCGCTGCATGACTGCCGAGAGCCCGCGCGCTGAGCGCGCCCCTCACCCCGACCCTCTCCCGCAAGCGGGAGAGGGAGCAAGAGGCGCAGCTTGAGTTCTCAGCGCATCACCTTCGCCAGGTGACTCGCCATCATCCCCGCCGCGATGCGCGCGACTTCCTTGGGCTTCAGGCTCTCGTCGAAGAGCATCTCCACCGTCGCGTAGATCAGCTCCACGACGATGCGGCTCGCGAGCTTGAGTTCCGCGCGCTTCGCCCCCGGCAAGGCCTTCACCAGCAACCGCGTCTGCGCCTCGGTCACCGCCGCGTGCGACGTCAGCCGCACCTCCTGCAGCGCGGGCACGGCCCGCATCGCCCGCATGATCCACACGCCCGCCGGGGTGTCGCGCGTCGCCGCGTAGGTGTCGAGCAGCAGCCCCTCCAGCGCCTCTTCCAGCGCCGGCACGCCGCGCTGGACCACCTCCACCGACATCCACTTCGCCACGCATTCGTTCTGGCGCTGCATCAGGCGCTGCCCGAGCTCGAACAGCAGCGCGTACTTGTTCGGGAAGTATCGGTACAGCGCCGGCGGCGACAGCCCCGCCCGCATGCAGACCAGGTTCGTGGAGAGCCGCTCCACCCCCACCTCGATCAAGGTCTGCGCCGCCGCCTCCAGGATGCGCTCGTAGGTCTCCGTGGCGCGCTGCTGCGCGGGCAGCTTCTTGGCGGCCAGCGTCGGCGCCGTCACGGCATCCGGCGTGGACTCGGTGTCCGTCTCGGTGCCGGACCCGAGCGCGATCGCCGCCCCCATCGGGAGGGCTGAAGCCGGAGCAGGTTCGGAGGTCTTGCGGCGCGAAGCAGGCATGGGCATGGGCGGGTGTGGGCTCTGCGGGATTGTTCCAGGGTTGGCGAGCACCCCGGAACGATAGCCATGACTATAAGATCTCCAGCCATCTTCCAACGCATGGTTTGCGCCGAGATGAGCACACTCCCCTTCACGACTCCGGCCGCGGCTTCGACCAGCACCCGTGGCGCGCAGACGCTGGCGATCGTCGTCGGCTCGGTGGCGCTGCTGATGCTCGGCCTGCAGCCGCTGCTGCTGGGCGCGCTGCTGGAAGCCGGCCATGTCACCCTGGAGGGCGTCGGCCTCGTGGCCATGGGAGAGATCGTGGCCCTGGGCCTCGGCGTCCTGATCGGCGATCTGGCGCTGCCGGTGCGGTCGCTGCGCGTCATCACCGTCATCGCCGCGTTGTCCGCCGCGGCGCTGGATCTCGTGACCATGCGGGTCGCGGGCGATCTGGCGGTGGGACTGGTCCGCGCCGGCGCCGGTCTCACCGAAGGTCTCATGGTCTGGAGCACGACCGCCGTCATCGTCAGGGCCGCCGTGCCCGAGCGGCTGGCCGGGCTCTTCTTCGTCGTGCAGACGCTGGCGCAATCGCTGCTCGGCCTCGCGTTGGCGCATCTCGTGATTCCCTCGCACGGATGGCCGGGCGGCTTCGCGGTACTCGCCGGGCTCTGCGGTCTGGCCGCCCTGCTCGCCCTGCTGTTCGCGCGGCCGCTCGGCCCGCTCACGCCCACGGTCAGCCAGGTCGGCATCGGCATGACCTGGACGCGGCCACGCATCGGCACGCTGCTGGTCGTCTTCCTGCAGCTCGCCACGCTCGGCGCGCTGTGGGCCTATGCCGAGCCGCTCGGCACCCGCGCCGGCTTCTCCGCGCTGGCCGTCCAGACGCTCATCGCCGCGGGGCTCGGCATGCAGGTGGTCGGCGGCAGCGTCGGCACCTGGCTCGTGCGGCGCCTGCCGGTGCGGCCCGTGCTGCTGGGATGCGCCGTCGTGCTCGGGCTCTGCGCCCTCGGCATCGCGCGAACCGGGCCAGGCGGCACTGCTGTCTTCGCCGCGCTGTGCGGCCTGTTCACCTTCACCTGGCTGTTCATGCTGCCCTTCCAGATGGCGCTCGCTTTCCGCGTCGACGGCAGCGGACGCGTCGCGTCCCTGGTGCCCGCCGCCCAGCTCTTCGGCAGCGCGTTCGGGCCGCTGATGGCCTCGCTGGTCGTCACCGGCGACGAGGTCGCGCCGGTGCCCTTCGTGGCTGCCGGTTTCGCGACGCTGGCGATCCTGGCGCTGCCGCTGACGCGCGCGCCCGCCCGGCCTTTGGCGGATTGATCGAAAAGGCTTCAGCACTTCCACCGCCGCTGGCCCTCACCCCTGCCCTCTCCCGCAAGCGGGAGAGGGAGTCCGACCGGCTCGACTCGCGGCGCTGGCTCCTCTTGCCCCCTCTCCCGCTTGCGAGAGAGGGTGGGGGTGAGGGCCAGCAGCCTGCGCAGTCAGCAAGAAGGCTTCAGCTCTGCCACAGCGACCGACGACCGCAGTCCGCCAGGGTTTCTCCGCAAATCAAATTAGATAGTCATCGCTATACCATAGCCATCACTATCCAAATGACGCGAGGGCGAACCCCTCCGGAGAGGACGCGATGGCAGCTCGACCAGCCCTTTCTCGACGAAGCTTCCCTGGGATCCGGCCCTGGCCCGCCACGGGAATCGTGATCGCGACGCTGTGCGCCGCGCTGATCCCCGGCCTGTCGATGGCCGCCGGCCCGGACGACGCCAAGGGCCGATGGCTGAGCGCCGACGGCGGCGCGGTCATCGAGTTCAAGCCCTGCGACGACAAGCCGGCCGCGCTGTGCGGCCGCATCGTCTGGGACAAGGATGCGGGCAAGTCCAACGACACCTGCGGCATCCAGATCGCGCAGCTGGACCGCTACGAAAACGAGGCCTGGCGCGACGGCTGGGTCTACGACCCGCGCGACAAGAAGAAATACAAGGGCGCGCTGCGCGTGAAGAGCGGCGACCTCTACATCCGCGCCTACATCGGGACCGAGATCCTCGGCCAGACCGAGCAGATGAAGCGCGTGGCGGAGCTGCCCGGCTCGCCCGTCTGCAAATCCTGAACACCAGAACGAGGAGACCCGAGATGACCCGCACGACCTCCGCCTTCCTGCTCGCCGCCGCCGTCGGCGCGCTCTGCCCCTTGACCGCCCGCGCCGACGAGACCGGCACCGCCACGATGGGCGTCGAGACCGAAGTGAAGCTGCTCTCCGACCTGCGCAACCGCGGCGTGTCGGATTCCGGCCGCAAGCCGTCGCTGCAGCTGGGCGTGCAGCTCGCGCACGAGTCCGGGATCATCGGCCTCGCGCAGCTGTCCACGGTCAGCAAGAAGGCCTTCACCGACGGCGACGGCGTCAACCTGCTGCTCGGCACCGGCTACCGCTTCGGCGATCCGGACGGCTGGCACTTCGGCGTGGGCCTGGCCAAGGAGTTCTTCCCCGGCGCGAAGTTCGACGCGCCGCGCGGCATCGACATGGAAGCCGGCGTGCCGGTGGACTTCCGCCGCACCCGCTACGACACCGCCTACGCCGTGCTGGAGATCGGCTGGGGCAGGCTCGAAGGGCGCGTCCTCAACGTGCTCTCGCGCACCTACCGCGGCGCGGACACTGGCGGCGTCTGCGGCCAGATCCTCGTCGCCGCCGTCGATCCCACGCCGGCGCTCGAGTGTTATGCGCGCGGGGACCACAACTCGCGCGGCAGCCTGCTCTACGACCTCACCTACCGCCATCCGCTCACGCCCACCACCACGCTGAACCTGCACGCGGGCACGCAGAAGATCCGCCACTTCAAGGAGGCGGACTTCAGCGACTACTCGATCGGCATCACCCATCAGCGCTGGGGCCTCAACTTCACCGCCGAATGGGTCGCCACCAGCACGCATCGGCCCGAACTCTTCATGATCCCCGACGGCGACGGATGGAAGCGCCAGGACAACAACACGCTGGTCGTCTCCGTGTCGCGCAAGTTCTGATGACATCGTCGGTCCCTTCGTCCCCCTCGTTCACCTCGCCGAACTCGCCGCTCGTGCTGGCGGTGGACCTCGGCACCAGCGGCTGCAAATGCGCGCTGGTGAGCCTGGACGGCGAGGTGCTGGCCTGGGCCTTCCGTCCCGTTGCGCTGGTGGTCGACGGCGCGCGGGCCGAGCAGGATCCGGAAGCCTGGTGGCGGGCCTTGCTCGAGGCCGCCAGCGAAGTGCTCGCGCCCGACGCGGCGCGGCGGCGGCGCGTGACGGCGGTGTGCTGCTCCACGCAGACCGAGGTCACCGTCTGCCTGGGCCACGACGGCCGCGCGATCGGTCCGGCCTTCAGCTGGCTGGACGCGCGCGGCGCCGCCGCGATCAAGCGTCGCCTGCGCGGGCGCTGGCTCAACATCGAGGGCTACGCGCCGCACAAGCTCTGGCGCTGGCTGCGGCTCACCGGCGGCGCGCCGTCGCTCAGCGGGCGCGATGCCGCCGGCCACATGACTTTCATCCGCGATGAGATGCCCGCCGTCCACGACGCCACGCGCTGCTTCCTCAACGCGCTCGACTACCTGAACTACCGTCTCTGCGGGCGACTCTGCGCGACGCAGGATTCCATCCTCACCAGCTGGGTCACGGACAACCGCGATCCCTCGCGCATCCGCTACGACGACCGGCTGATCCGCGGCCTGGGACTCGACGCCGGCAAGCTGCCGCCGATCGTGCGGTCCACCGACGTGCTGGGCCCGCTGCTCCCCGACGTCGCCGCGGCGCTGGGACTCTCCGCGTCCACGCCGGTCGTGGCCGGCGCCGTCGACACCTCCGCCGTCGCGGTCGGCGCCGCGGTGTCGGACTTCGAGACCCACCTGTACCTGGGCACCTCGTCGTGGCTGGGCGCGCACGTGCCGGAGATGCGGACCGACGTCCGCCACAAGATCGCCGCGGTGCCCTGCGCGGTCGACGATCGCTATCTCGCGCTCGCGCTGCAGTCGACGGCCGGCGCCAACCTGTCCTTCCTGCGCGACCGCATCCTGTACCACCCCGACGAGCTGGCCTCCGACGAGGAACACCCCGCCGTCTACGAGCTGCTCGACAAGATCGCCGCGCGCGTGCCGCCGGGGTCGCGCGGGCTGATCTACACGCCGTGGCTCTTCGGCGAGCGCACGCCGGTCGACGATCCGTTGCTGCGGGCGGGATTGATCAACCTCTCGCTGGAACATTCGCGGGAGGACATCTTCCGCGCCTTCCTGGAGGGCGTCGCGCTGAACACGCGCTGGATGATGGAACCCTTCGCCCGGCTGCTGGGGCGCTCGCCCGGCACGATCGCGGCGGTGGGCGGCGGCGCGCAGAGCGACGTCTGGTGCCAGATCTTCGCGGACGTCACCGGCCAGCCGATCCGGCAGCTCGAGCATCCGATCCAGGCCAACGCGATCGGCGCGACCTTCCTCGCCGGCATCGGCACCGGCGCGCTGCGCTTCGGCGATCTGGCGACGCTGCGCCGCACGCGCCGCATCTATGAGCCGGCCACCGCGCTGAGCCGGCTCTACGGCGACAAGTTCGAAGCCTTCAAGGAAGTCCGCATGCGCCTGGCGCCGCTGTACCACCGGATCAACCGGGTCCCCGAGACGGACGCGGCGGCAGGCGTCAGGACCGCCCCGGCGACTGGAGCCGCGACATGAAGCACGAGGTCGAGCGCCGGCACGTGGTGGACCTCTGCCTGCGCCTGTCCGAGCGCGGCTACTTCGCCGGCACGGGCGGCAACCTGATGCTGCGCATCGATGACGAGCTCGTGGCCGTCACGCCGTCGGCCACGGACTACCTCGTCATGCGGCCCGAGGACGTCTGCGTGCTGCGGCTGTCGGACCTGGCCGTGGTCGACGATGCGCGCACGACCGCGCGCATCGACGCGAACACTGACGCGAACACCGATGCGGGGCGCAGCGCGCGCAAGCCCTCCGTCGAGACCGCCCTCCATGCCCGCGTGCTGCGCGCCAGACCGGACGTCGGCTGCAGCATCCACACGCACCAGCCGCTGGCGAGCGCCTGCGCGCTGATCGGCCAGCCGCTGGTCGTGCCGGAGGCGCTGCGGCGCTGGCTGGGCGCGGAGGTGCCGGTCGTCGGTTACGCGCCGTCCGGCACCGCCTGGCTGGCGGGCAAGCTCGCCAAGGCCGTCCGCCCAGACCGCCAGGCCTACCTGCTGCGCAACCATGGCATCCTGTGCTGCGCCGCGGACAGCGCCACCGCGCTCGAAGCCGTCGAGCGCCTCGAGACGCTCGCCCGCGACCTGCTGGCGGCGCGCATCGACGAACGCGTCCGCCGCGAGCCCGGCCTGCGGGCCAGGCTCGCCCCGGTGCGCGATCTGCTGCTTCATCTCAAGGGACCGTGATGTCTACGCTTGCCTCCGCCCCCACCCCCACCTCGCCCACCGCCGCCGGCATCGCTGTGCCCGCGCAAGGCGAGCGCCATGCCGCTTCGCCATCCGGCACCCTGCCGCCGAACGCACCCGCGGTTCCCGCCTGGCCGGACACGCACGCGCTCTACGAGCGCTTCGCGGCGCTCGTGAACCAGCCGATGCGGCCGATCCGGCCGGACGCGATGCCCAAGGTCCTGCGCTGGTTCGACGATCACTGCGCCGGGTCGAAGCGCCTGGCGGAGCAGGCCGCCACCGTGATCCCGGGCGGCGTGCAGCACAACCTCGCCTTCAACCATCCGTTCCCGCTGGCGATCACGCGCGCCGAGGGCGCGCACCTCACCGACATCGACGGCAACCGCTACATCGACTTCCTTCAGGCCGGCGGCCCGACGCTGCTCGGCAGCAATCCGCCGGCGGTGCGCGCGGCGGTGCACGCGCTGCTCGACGACTGCGGTCCGGTCACCGGCCTGCTGCACGAGTACGAGGTCAAGCTGGCCGAGCTCGTCTGCCGCCACATGCCCGGCGTGGAGATGCTGCGCATGCTGGGCTCCGGCACCGAGGCGGTGATGGGCGCAGTGCGGCTGGCCCGCACCTTCACCCGGCGTCAGCGCGTCATCAAGATCGGCGGCGCGTATCACGGCTGGAGCGACCAGCTCGTCTACGGCATGCGGCTGCCGAAGACGGGCCGCATGGAAGCGATCGGCATCCCGCGCGGCGCCACGGCGCACACGCAGGAGTGCCTGCCCAACGATCCCGAGGCGCTGCGCCGGCTGCTGCGCTGGAACCGCCTGCGCGGCGGCACGGCGGCGGTGCTTCTGGAGCCGTTCGGGCCGGAGAGCGGCACGCGGCCCGTGCACCGCGAGTTCAATGCGCAGGTCCGCGCGCTCTGCGACGAGTTCGGGGCGCTGCTGATCTTCGACGAGGTGGTGACCGGCTTCCGCGCCGGCATGGGCGGCGCGCAGGCCTACTTCGGCGTGACGCCCGACCTGACGGTGCTGGGCAAGTGCCTGACCGGCGGCTACCCGATGGCGGGCGCGATCGGGGGGAAGCGGGAGATCATGATGTCGCTCGTCGGCGGGATCGGGACGACCTCGCGGCGCGCCTTCGTCGGCGGGACCTTGTCGGCGAATCCGCTCAGCTGCGTGGCGGGCTATCACTCGCTCCTGGAGGTGGAGCGCACCAACGCGCCGGCCGTGGCCGGTCGGGCCGGCGAGCGCCTGCGCATGGGACTGGAGGAGATCATCCAGCGGCGCGGTCTGCCGTATGTGGCCTACAACCTCGGCTCCATCGTGCATCTGCAGACCTCGGGCGTGCTGCTGCTCGACACGAGCAGCCTGTGGAAGCTCATCAAGGTCAAGGACGAGGCCAAGCGTCGCAAGCACATGATGGAGGAGATGGGTGCGGCGTTCACCGCGCACGGCTTGATCTCGGTC
The DNA here is from genome assembly GCF_056867975.1 of Mitsuaria sp. MSU3D. NCBI lineage: Bacteria > Pseudomonadati > Pseudomonadota > Betaproteobacteria > Burkholderiales > Sphaerotilaceae > Roseateles > Mitsuaria sp. MSU3D. The sequence goes on from NZ_CP200314.1 coordinate 2,429,979, forward strand.
GCGGGCAGCCGTCTCTACACGAGCCTGGCCGACACCGACGAGGTCATCGACGACGCGCTGAACCGCTTCGACGACGTGATGGCGCTGGTATGAGCGACGACGCGCTCCGCGATGCGTGGCTCAGCCTCCGGCAGCGGCTGCTGGCGCGCGGACTCATGCCGGACGCCGCGGACAGTCTCTCGCTGCGCGATCCCGCGAACGGCCAGTTGGGATGGGGAACGGCCACGGACGCCTCGATGCGGACGATGCCGCTCGCGCCGGCCGAGGGCCGCGGCACGGGCGCGCCGGCGCTTCATCGAACGGTCTACGCCGCTCGGCCCGACGTCTGCGCGGTGCTCGTCGGCGGAGGCCCGTTCTGCCGGCAGATGGCGGCCTTCGGCGGATGGATGCCGCCGGTCTTCGACGAACAGATCCGACAGCTCGGCCACATGGCGCGGCCCACCGACGACCTGTCGCAACTGCCGGCCGCGCTGGCCGATGGCGGCAATGTGGCGCTGCACGCGGGTCAGGTCTTGCTGCTGGGGATGACGCCATCGCGGCTCGCGCTCAACGCGGAGCTCTTCGAGAAATGCGCGAAGGCCTGGATCCCGGCGACGGCCAGCGGCGCCAAGCTGCGCACGCTGCCGTGGCTGGTGCGGCACGTCGCGAACGGCCGCCTGATGAAGGAAGAGGCCCTGGCTCGCGATCAGGTGCGGCGAGGGAAACCGCCGGTGGAGACTAGCGGCTACTGACCTTCCCCAGGATCGTCACGACTGCGCCCTCCGGATGACGATGTCGAGGCGCGCTCTGTGCGCCGGTCGCTCCGTCGCGCCGCTCCGTGCGGGCAACGCTCAAAGCCAAACGCTTGCGGCGGGTTTCCACGGACGCGAGGCGGGCGGCGGCCCGACAGACTGGCGATCCCTTCCCAACGGGCGCCGCCAGTGACTGCCAACGACCGCCTCCCCGGCGACTCGTCACGACGAGCGCCGGCGCCTGTCCCCCAGGAGTTCTTCGCCGCCGACGCGGCCGGTATCCCGCTGCGCGCGATCTTCGGCATCGCGGGGGAAGCCGCCGACGGCGTGTCGACGGACCGCGCCCTGCTCATCGCGCAGGCCTGCCTCAGCGGCTGGCTGCGCCACGCCCATTTCGGCGATCTGGAGCTCGTTCCGTCGGCGGAAGAGTTCACCCGCATCGAGACGCGGCGCCGGCTCGTCTTCTTCGAGGTGGCCGCTGTGCTCGCGCGGGCGGAAGCGGCGCAAGGGCGATTGGCCTGACAGGGCCATTGCTCGGCGAAAGGCCGGCAAGGCATCCGGCGATTACCCCTTTTTCGGTAGCTCCTTCGCGCAGTCGTTTCCCCGCTCGCATCTCATTACCCACCGTCACATCCCTCAGGATTTCAGGTTCGTAAAGTCGCCTCGCCCTCATCAGCGGAGCTTCACGAACATGATCGGACTGGACACTTCCAAGCGCCACGCACGCTCGCCACAAGCGACCTTGGCCCGACGTTTCCGATGGACGCTCACGCCCATCCTGCTGGCCGCGTTGACGGCCTGTGGCGGTGGCGAGGGATTCGACCCGCGCGTCGCCGCACAGGACGCGGAGCCCGCGCCCGACGCGCAGGACGACGGCGATCGCGCCACGATCCAGGCCAAGGCCCCCGCGAAGTTCCGGCACCCGGGCATCTTCATGAGCCAGGCGCGGTTGGACACGTTCAAGGCCTCGGCCAACTCCCCGTCCGGAAGCGGCATCAAGACGGGTTATGCCGTGGTCCTCGCCGACTCGCGCAGCAACTACACGTATGCGCATCAGGCCCTGACCACCGTGGAGGTCGTCGGCAGCGCCCGCGGTCCGCAGGAATCGCGCTTCAAGAACGATGCGATGGCCGCCTACCTCAACACCCTGCGATGGGTGAAGACCAACGACGTGCGCCATCGCGACAAGGCCGTCGCCATCCTCAACGACTGGGCCACGACCTTCCGCGGCTTCACCGTCGCCTCCGGCACCAACGCCGCACAGGTCCAGCTGGAAGCGGCGTGGATGCTGCCGGTGTGGATCAGCGCGGCCGAGATCCTGCGGCATCACGGCGGCGGCCTGGGCAACTGGCCGGCCGCCGAAGTCACGCGCTTCAACGGCTTCGTCGACCGCCTCTACACCGAGACCGCGAAGGCGCAATCGCGTGTCAACAACTGGGCCGTCTCGGCCGCGCTCGGCATGATGGCCACCGGTGTCTTCCAGGACAACCCGACGCGCTACGCCGCGGGGCTGACGCGGCTGATCGAGATGATCCCGGTGTCGATCTACGGCAACGGCGAGATCAACGAGCTGAAGGCCCGCGACTGCTGGCACCCGCAGTACAACCTGATCGGCATCGCGCAAGCCGCCGAGATGGCCGCGAACCAGGGCGACAACTCGGTCTGGATGCACAAGCCCAATGCCAAGGACGCGCTGCCACGTCTGGCCATGGGCCTGGAGTACATGGCGAAATCGCTGAGCAACGGTTCTGGCGTGCGCGACTGCCGCAGCTATCACACCGAATCGGGCTACACCGAACTGGCGCTCAACGGCTACGTCAGCCGCGGCGTCGCCATCCCCAACTTCCAGTCGTACGTGCGCTCGCATGGCCCCGACCAGGGCGGGTACGAGTTCCTCGGCTGGACCACCGCCACCCACGGCACCGACACCAGCGGGGCCACGCCGCCACCGCCGCCGCCTGCGCCCGCACCTTCTCCTGCGCCGTCCCCAGCGCCGTCTCCTGCTCCGGCACCCTCTCCAGCCCCCTCACCGGCCCCGGCACCGTCGCCCGCACCGGCCCCTTCGCCCGCGCCCGCGCCGAGTTGCCCCGCATGGAGCGAAGGCAAGACCTTCAACGTCGGCACCGTCGTCAGCTACCAGGGCAAGACCTACAAGGCCCTGGTCACGCACACCGCGTGGGCCGGCGCCGGCTGGAACCCGGCCTCGACACCGACGCTGTGGACGCCGACGGCGGCCGGTTGCGGAACCTCGAGGTAGGTCGGACGGCGTCGCTCCATCCGCACAAACCTCCCCCCTCAGGGTGACCAAGGTCGCCCCGCCGCTGAGGGATACTCCCTCGCGACGGTCGACTTGGACCGTGCCTTTCGTGGAGCAGCGCCATGGGCCTGATGGACTTCATCAAGAAACAGTTCATTGACATCATCCAGTGGACGGAGGACGACAACGGCGTCCTCGCGGTCCGCTACCCGATGCAGGACTTCGAGATCCAGTACGGCGCCTCCCTCACCGTCCGCGAATCGCAGATGGCCGTCTTCGTCAACGAAGGCAAGGTCGCCGACGTGTTCGGCCCCGGCATGTACAAGCTGACCACGCAGACGCTGCCGGTCCTCACCTACCTCAAGAACTGGGACAAGCTCTTCGAGTCCCCCTTCAAGAGCGACGTCTACTTCTTCTCCACCCGCCAGCAGGTGGACCAGCGCTGGGGCACCACCCAGCCCGTCACCATCCGCGACAAGGACTTCGGTGCCGTGCGCCTGCGCGCGTTCGGCAACTACTCGTATCGCATCGTCGATCCGAAGAAGTTCCACACCGAGATCTCCGGCACCCGCGAGCGCTACACCGTCACCGAGCTCGACGGCCAGCTCCGCGGCCTGATGCTGCAGCACATCTCCGACGCGGTCGCCCAGTCCGGCATCCCCTTCCTGGACCTCGCCGCGAACCAGGTCGAGTTCGCGAAGGCGCTGATGGAAGCCACCGCGCCGTCCTTCGACGCGCTCGGCCTCAAGCTCGAGATGGTCACCCTGCAGAACGTCTCCCTGCCCGAGGAGCTGCAGAAGATCCTCGACCAGAAGATCGGCATGGGCATGATCGGCCAGAACATGGGCCAGTTCATGCAGTACCAGACCGCGCAGGCCATCCCCAAGCTCGCCGAAGGCGTGGGCTCGGGCGGCGGCGGCATCGCGGGCGACGCGATGGGCCTGGGCGCCGGGCTGGCGCTCGGCCAGACCATGGCGCAACAGCTGCAGCAGGGCCTGACCGGCGCCAACCAGGCGGCCGCTCAAGCCGCCGCGCAGCCAGCCGCTCCCGTGCAGCCGCAACCCGTCAGCGCCAGCGCCGACGAGGTGCTCCTGCTGCTGGAAAAACTCGGCGACCTCAAGGCCAAGGGCATCCTCACCGACGAGGAGTTCGCGACCAAGAAGGCCGAGCTGCTCAAGAAGCTCAGCTGACGCCACCCGGCGTGTCTCGTTCCGGGTCCTGATTGGCTACCGCTTCCCCCCAGCGCCGCTGGCAGGCGCACTGCCCGAACTGCGGGGCGCCGGTCGAGTTCGCCTCGGCCGCGTCCGCCAGCGCGGTCTGCAGCTATTGCCGCTCCACGCTGCTGCGTGAGGGCGACGCGCTGCGCAAGATCGGCACCAGTTCGGAACTGTTCGAGGACTACTCGCCGCTGCAGCTCGGCGCCGCCGGGCGCTACGCGGGCGCGGGCTTCGTCGTGGCCGGCCGGCTGCAGATGGCCTATGCCGACGGCAGCTGGAACGAGTGGCACATCCTCTTCGACGCCAGCGCCGACCAGCCGCCCCGCAGCGGCTGGCTGGCCGAGGACAACGGCAGCTTCGTCATCAGCTTCGAGGCGCCGCTGCAGGAGCGCGCGCCCGATCCCGCCACGCTGCGGCCCGGCGGGCTGCAGATGCTGGCCGGCACGGCGTGGCAGGTCGCGTCCATCGTCGATGCGACGCTGGCCGCCGCCGAAGGCGAACTGCCGCACCCGCCGCAGCTCGCGAAGAGCTATCCCGTCGTCGACCTGCGCAACACCGCCGATGAGGTCGCGACACTCGAATACGGCGATCCGGCCCAGCCCACCTGGTCGATCGGACGCGCGGTCCAGCTCGCCGACCTCGCGCTGACCGGTCTGCGCCAGGAAAGCGGCGCCACGCTGCAATCCAAGGCGCTGCCCTGCCCCAACTGCGGCGCGGCGCTCGAACCGAAACTAGGCACGACACAGTCCATCGTCTGCGGCCAGTGCAAGTCCGTCGTCGATGTTTCGAAAGGCGCCGGCGCCGACCTGGCCGCCTATCGCCAGAACACCGGCGGCGAGCCGCAGATCCCGCTCGGCACGACCGGCATGCTCGCCATCGAGGGCGGCACGCCCAAGCCCTGGCAGGTCGTCGGTTACCTGGAGCGCTGCGACCTCCCCGAGTCCGGCGAGGACGAACAGACCTTCTGGCGCGAGTACCTGCTGTTCAGCCGCATGGAGGGCTTCGCCTTCCTCGTCGACACCGAGGACGGCTGGAGCGTCGTGCGCCCGATCACCGGCGCGCCGTCGAACGCGGGGGCGAAATCCGTCCGCTACAAGGACAAGGACTTCAAGCACAAGTGGACCTACACCGCGAAGGTCACCTATGTGCTCGGCGAGTTCTACTGGCGCGTCAAGCGCGAGGAACGCGCCCTCGTCCGCGACTACGAATGGCGCAACGGCACCCGGCTGGAGCTGCTCAGCAGCGAGCAGGCCGGCAACGAGGTCACCTGGAGCCACGGCCGCGCCGTGGACGCCGCGGAGGTGCGCCGCTTCTCCGCGCTGCCCGAGGACAAGATGCCGGCGCTGCGCCGCGACGTGACGTCGGGCATGGACCAGGGCAAGCTGCTGCGCAACATCATCATCGGGATTTTCATCATCGCGGTGCTGTTCGCGATGCTGCGCGCCTGCAGCAAGGATGATTGCGACCGCTACAAGGACACCTACGGCGAGACCAGCGCCGAGTACCAGCAGTGCAAGCGCAGCAGCCGCGGCTCCGGCGTGGGCTACGTGGGCTCCAGCGGCGGCTCGTACGGCGGTTACAGCAGCGGCGGCGGCGGCCACAAGTAGTCACCAGTCTCACCCAGAGTCACCCAGAGTCACCACGACGACGACGGCAATCGCGGAGACACTCCGGCAGCTCGGATCTCCGCCCGCCGTTCCCCACCGACTTCACGTCCGACATCAGGACCGATCAGGAGAACGACATGGAAGGTTTCGAATGGCTCAAGCCCGCGATCGTGCTGGGCTCCATCCTGTACGCCCTCATCGGCGTGCTGGTGTTCTGGATCAGCTTCGTCGTCATCGACAAGCTGACCCCGTACAAGCTGTGGGAAGAGATCGTCGAGCACAAGAACATGGCCCTGGCCGTCGTGGTCGCGGCGATGTGCATCTCCATCGGCCAGATCGTCGCCGCGGCGATCCACGGTTGAACTGAACAGACTTTCATGCGCTCCTTCGTCCGATCCGTTGCCCGCTCCGCCGCCCCGCGCGCGTCGACTGTGTCGACCGCGCTGGCCGCGCTCGCCGTCCTGGTGGCGGCGGCCGCCGGTCCCGCGTCCGCGCAGCAGCAGCCCTACAAGCCGCCCCCGCTGCCGAAGCCGTCCGGCATCGCGCCCAAGGGCGACTTCACGAAGGACCTGCAGCGCGCGCGGCCGGAGGCGGACCCGGGCCAGGCCGCCGGCAATGAAGGCTCCGACGAGGCCTTCCGCGCCAAGGCCGAGGCCGACGCGATCCGCAAGGCCAACGCGGCGGGCCGGCACGACCTCATCAAGCGCACCGGCTCGCGGCTGGTGCTGCCCACCGTGTCGGGCCGGCCGGAGATCTTCGACAGCGTCTGGCCCAACGCCAGCGGTCACAGCGAGGCCGCCTACGAGGACTACCGCTTCGACGGCCTGTCGCCGGATCGCGAGTTCTTCGTCGTGCGCGCGACCTACTACGAGAGCAGCGACGTCATCTGGGTCTCGCGCCAGGACGGCGAGCGCTACCGGCTGCGCGCCACGCCCAAGCCCTCGCCGGACGGCAGCCTGCTCGCGGTCGTCAGCGCCTCCGAGCTGATGGATTTCAACGGCATCCTGATCTGGGAGCGCGCCTCGAGCCGGCTGGTCGAGAAGTTCCGCCACGAACCCGGCGATCGCTACGCGCTCTACCGCTTCATGCGCTGGAAGGACAACCGGACCATCGAGCTCGAACGGACCACGCAGGGTGATCCCCTCACCTGCCGCGACGCGATGGAGGAGACGCTGGTCGTGCTCACCCGCGAGGGCGACAACTGGTCGCTCAAGGACGTCACGGCGCCGCGCTGCAAGCGCTGACCCGCCCGTTCGAGGAGTCCGACCTCACGACCTGACCCCGCCCGGGGGCAGGTCTTGTCACCATGCGTAACGTGTGTGGGCCAGCGCACGGAGGCCCTTTTAGACTGCGGCGCCTAGTCACCCCGTCCCCCCGTTCCGCCCGCGCCCGCGCCTTCGTCCGATGTTGTCCGCCTCGCCCGCCGTTCCGGCTGCCCTGCCAGCCGTTCTCCTGGCCGCCGCTTCCGCCATGGTTCCCGCCGTCCGCGTCGGCCGCGCGTTTCGCGCCGCCATCGCGGTCGCGCTGATGCTCACGGGCGTCGCCGCCGAAGCCTCCTCCAACGTCTGGCCCGCGCCGCCCCGCCCAGTCGGTTCGGTGGGACTCGCGCCGCGCGGCATGCTGTTCGCGCCCTCGACCGCGACCGCTGGCGGACTCGTCGCCGAGGAAGGCTCCGACGAACAGTTCCGCGCCCAGGCCGAGGCCGAGGTGCTGCGCCGGCTCGGCGTGGCGGCACGCCGCGATGACCTGCGCCTGTGGCTGCCCGTCGTCAAGGGCCGCCCGGTGGTCCTCGACAGCCAGCGATCCGATCCCGCCGATCCGGCGCTGCCTTCCGTGGACTTCCGCCTCGACGGCCTGTCGCCCGACGGCCAGTTCTACGTCGTGCGCGCGACGCTGCCGGCCGGCAGTGAACTGCTGTGGATCTCCCGCGCCGACGGCACGCGTTACGAGATGCATGGCAACGTCAACCCGTCGCCGGACGGTCGCTTCCTGGTGGTGACGCACGCGTCGCCGGGCCAGGAGTTCAACGGCGTGGTCCTCTGGAGCCGCGAGGACGGCCGCCTCGTCGAGCGCTACCGATTCCAGCCCACGCCGGAGCAGACCGCGATCAGCTTCCGCTTCATGCGCTGGCGCGACGCGGACACCGTCGAGCTGGCGCAGTTCGCCGAAGTCGATGCGACGACCTGCGACCTCGGCACGCTCAGTTCCACCGCGCTGCTGTCCCGCCAGGGCGAGCGCTGGATCCTGCGCAGCGCCAGCGGCCAACGCTGCGATCGATGAAGCGCTGAAGTACAGAGCCACTGAGCCACTGAAGCCCGATGGGCGCATCAGCGCGCGGAGCGTGACCCGCGTTGGCGCGGCATCGCCTTATCACGTTCTTCAAGCCTGTCCTGACACCCGATCACCCGGGAATTGCATCCGATGTGACGCCCGGTAATCGAACTTGTAACAGCATCGGGCGCGGACCTAGGATTTCTCCATCCTCCCTCCAGGTCCGACCATGAACCGACAAGAACAAGCTTCCCACGCCGCCTGCTCCGGCGCCATCGCCACCGTGACCGCTTCGCGTCCTTCACTGGCCAAACGCGCGATCGCGTCCATGCTGATCGCCTCCTGCACGCTGATGGCGCTGCCGATGCACGCGAGCGCGCAGGTCGTGCCGACCGACGCGCTGGTGCAGCCCGCCGCGCCCACCGGCACCGCCGCCGACAGCCGCGTCCGCGTCAACGCCTTCTTCGCCCGCGAGGACGTGCGTCAGGCCATGGTCAAGGAAGGCGTCGATGCCGCCGCCGCGCAGGCGCGCGTGGACGCGATGTCCGACGACGAGATCCGCTCGCTCGACGGCCGCATCGCCGAAGCCCCCGCCGGCGGCGAGGTGCTGGGTCTGATCTTCACCGTGTTCGTGATCCTGCTGATCACCGACATCCTGGGCTTCACCAAGGTCTTCCCGTTCACGCGATCGATCCGCTGAGGTCTTCATGTCGATCATGCGGCCCGTCCGGCTCGTCCGCTCCGCGCGGACTTCCCGCCCGCTGATTCCGCTGGCCGCGCCGATGCTGGCGCTGGCGCTGCTGCTGGGCGGCTGCGCGAGCACGCCGCCGCAGCTGCAGGCGCTGGAACGGCAATGGCCCGCCGACCTGCCGGCGCGCGTGGACCTGTCCGCGAAGACGCCGTTCATCGCGCAGGACGACTACGAATGCGGCCCGGCCGCGCTCGCGATGCTGCTGCGCACGGCGGGCAAGTCCACGACGGTCGAGCAGTTGAAGCCGCAGGTCTTCCTGCCGGGCCGCAAGGGCTCGCTGCAGACGGAGATGCTGGTCGCGACGCGCCGCCAGGGCTTGCCGGCCTATGTGCTGCCGCCGCGGCTGGACGCGCTGCTGGCCGAGGTCGCCGCCGGGCATCCGGTGATCGTGTTCCAGAACCTGTCGCTGGACGTCGCGCCGGTGTGGCATTACGCCGTCGCCGTCGGCTACGACAAGCAGCGCCGGACGATCCTGCTGCACAGCGGCAAGACCGCGCGGCAGGAGATCGAGCTGCCGGTCTTCGAGCGGACCTGGGCGCGTGGCGACTACTGGGCGATGACGACGCTCCCGCCCGACCTGCTGCCGGCCTCGCTGGACGGAGCGGGGACGGGCGCCGCGCTGGCGGCGCTTGAACGTCTGGACGCGCCGGCCGCGCGCAAGGGCTACACGGCCGCGCTGACGCGCTGGCCCGGCGAGCCCGTGCTGCTGCTGGGCGCCGGCAACACCGCCTACGCGGCCAAGGACCGCCGCACTGCCGCCCGGCACTATGCGCGGCTCACGGACGTGCGACCCGACCTGCCCGAAGGCTGGAACAACCTGGCGCAGGTGCTGATGGAACAGGGCGAGCGCTACAAGGCCTCGCTCGCGATCGAGCGCGCGGTCGCGCTCGGCGGCCCGCGCCTGGAGCAGTACAAGGCGCTGCAGAAGAAGATCACCGCGGGCATGTGACGGCACTGCGGCCTTGCGCGCCGGCGCCGCGAGGCGTGGCCGCGCGATGTTGCGCGCGCCGCTTGGCCTGAGACGCTCATCGAGCGCCGAAGAACATGCCAAGCCGAGCGACGCGGCCCTGATTCAGGGCCTGAAATCGATCGTCCGCTGCGCGGCCTCCAAGGCCGCGTCGGCCGCATAGCTCCAGGTGTCGAAGCTGCGTTCGAGCTCGTGCCAGTAGCCGTTCAGTTCCGGCTTGCCCCCGTTCGCGGCGTGCGCGGCGATCACCAGGTAACGGGCCCGGAACGGCGGTGCCTCGCCGACGACTTCGCGGACGAACCAGCGTCCGTTGTGACTCTCGACGCCGCCGACGGCGTCGGTGTGGTCTGGCTTGGCTGACATGAGGACTCCTTTTGCGTTGTGATCGCGGTGTGATCAGGATCGCTCCCCGCTGACAAGCAGGTTGCACCTTCACGCCTGGGCAAGTTTCCCTCCAACCGTCGCCCGGCGCCACGCGCGCCGACGGTGTTTTACCCCCGCATTACAAGGGAGGCCGGCAAGCGCCCGGCCGGGCGCTCCGCGAAGCAACTTCCACGCCGGAAGTGTCGGGATTCATTACACCCGCTGACCCCTGCTCCAGGGACAACCGGCGCAAGTGCTTGAGGCACCGGGAATTCGCACCCAATGGCTTGGATGTTGCTTTAGCCTCCCGTTTCCGTGGCCTCCCGCCAACGACCACAAGAACGACCGTCCGAGAGAGAACCCCCGATGAAGCGCTCGACCCTCCTTCCCCCTCTCCGCGCCACCCTGGCCGCGACCCTGCTGTGCGCGACCGCCGCGGCCGCGCAGGCCTCGGTGCTGATCCTCGGTGCGCCCGTGCAGGCGGGCAGCCTGACCGATGTGCAGTCGAAGATCGCCGCCACCGGCGTGGTCAGCGGCGTGGTCGACGTCTTCAACGTCGCCACGGGCACCCCCACGCTCGCCATGCTGACGGCCTACGACGCCGTGCTGGTCTACAACGAAAGCGCCACCGTGCCCTTCGCCAGCGCCCTGCAGCTGGGGAACGTGCTGGCGGATTACGTGGACCTCGGCGGCGGCGTCGTGGAAGCCGGCCTGTCGCACGCGACCTCCGGATTCAAGGGCATGCAAGGCCGCTTCGTCTCCGCCAACTACGACGTCTTCAACACCAGCAACAACCAGAACTCCTGCGGCGGCCTGGGCCAGGTGGTCCGGTCCGACAGCCCGCTGATGCGCGACATCACCAGCTTCAACGGCGGCGCGTCCGCGCTGTGCTACCGCCTCACGGCCAAGGCCGGCACCGAGATCGTCGCCGACTGGAGCAACGGACAGGCGCTGGCCGGCTACCGCATGGACCACAAGGGCGTGGTCGTCGGGCTGAACATGTTCCCCACCTCCAGCGACGTGTCGCCCGGCGGCTGGGTCCCGTCGAGTGACGGCGCGCTGCTGATGGCCAATTCGCTGGCCTTCGCCGCGGGCGAGCTGCCGGAGCCGGGTTCACTGGCGCTGCTGGGCATCGCCGCCCTGGCGGCGGGCCTCGCGGGCCGTCGCCGGACCCGCGCGATCAAGGCCGCGGCCACGGCCTGAACGGAGCCCGACCCTGAGGGATACTGCGGCGCATGTCCACGCCGCCGACCTTCAGCTTCCCCGTCCCGCCCCCCGACCTCGTGATCACCGAGGACGAGCGCGCCGCGCTCTATTTCCTCCCCCAATCGCCCGGCGGCATGCCGGTCAGCGAGGAGATGCAGCAGCGGCTGCAGGACAAGGGCCTGGCGACGGCCATCCGCGAGGACGGCCGCCGCTGGCTCACCGAGCTCGGCGACCGCGCGCGGCTGGGCAAGATCTGACCCCGCCGACGAAGCGGCGCGGCCTCGGTCGATCCGGCCACATCAGCGTGCGCCGGCGCCCGGCCGGACCGGGTCTGCGGTCCTCAACGCCGCTCGTACTGGGTCTTGCCGAAGAGCACTTCGCGCGCCTTGTCGTCGACCAGCGGACGGCGCTTCTCGGCCAGCACCTCGACGGCGCGGACCACCGCGGGCCGCTTCGCGATCTCGTCGAACCAGCCCTTCAGGTGCGGATGGTCCGCCATCTCCACGCCCTGGTTCTTCGCGCCGCGCAGCCACGGGAAGATCGCCATGTCGGCAATGCCGTACGCCGGCCCCGCGATGTACTTGCTGCGCGCCAGCCGCCGGTCGATCACGCCGTAGAGGCGTTTGGCCTCGTTGGTGTAGCGGTCGATGGCGTACTCGATCTTCTCGGGGGCGTACATGCGGAAGTGATGCGTCTGGCCCAGCATCGGCCCGACGCCGCCCATCTGGAACATCAGCCACTGCAGCGCCTCGTAGCGGCCGCGCGTGTCCGGCGGCAGGAACTGCCCCGTCTTGCCGGCGAGGTACAGCAGGATCGCGCCGGACTCGAACAGCGAGATCGGCTGCCCGTCCGGCCCGTCGGGATCGACGATCGCGGGGATCTTGTTGTTGGGGCTGATGGCGAGGAATTTCGCATCGAACTGGTCGCCGGCGCCGATGTCCACGGGAATCACCCGGTAAGGCAGGCGGCACTCTTCCAGCATGATGTGCACCTTGTGGCCATTGGGCGTGGGCCATGAATACACTTCGATCATCAAGCGTTCTCCGTTCGGGCGCGAAGCCCTGTTCGTCCACATGTCGATCGACCACTCCGTCGACGCTTCAATGCACGGACCCCGGGCCCCACGCGCATCGTCCCGCCTCATGGTAATCAAACAAATCAAACAGTGGTTCGCCGCCCGTGCCAACGCGGCCCGGTGGCGTCCCTTGAGCGAGTGGGCCTCGGAACGCGGCGGCCAGTTGCGCCACGCCCGCGACGGGCGCGGGTTCGTCATCGACCTGCCCCGCACGCTGCCCGGCCTGACCCGCATCGAGTGGGGGCCCTCGCAGCGCAGCTACATCGACGGCTTCGAGCTGCGCATGCGCTGCGAGCTCAAGATCAATCCGGACATGCAGATGATGCTCATCGAGCGCAAGCTGATGGAGCGTCTGGAGAGCAGCGTCTTCGAGGCCTACACCGACACGCTGCGCACGCGCGTGGACACGGACACGCCCGAGGAGATGCGCTGGCTGGTGATGTTCCCGAAGCACTCGCAGATGGAGTCCAAGCTCGTGCGGCAACGCTTCGGCGCGGTGGGCATCAACCGCGAGCTGGTCATGGCCTGGCTCGACAAGGACCTGTCCGAGCGGCTGGCCCAGGCGACGCAGGACATCCTCGTGGAGGGACGTCCGTTCGTGCTGCTGAGCCTGCGCGGCAACGTCTATCTGCGCACGTCGATGGCGGAGCCGGCGATGGCGGAGCTCCAGGCGCTGACGCGCGTGCTGGAGGCCGCGGCGCTGAGCGCGCAGGCGGTGCATCAGCGACTGGGCGACGGCGGACCGTGGCCGACGACCACGTCGGTGGCCTGGCACAGCCGGCCGTCCGAAGGGGATTACGGCTCGCCGGCCTGAGCTGGCGTACTTCCACCGCGGCTCGCCCTCACCCCTGCCCTCTCCCGCAAGCGGGAGAGGGAGCAAGAAGGCATCGAATCTAGGCGAAGAGATCGGCCGCGCCGGCCACCGCCTCGGTGCAATCGACCAACCGGCCCTGGCCCGTGATGAAGGCGCAGCGCACCGGCTCGCCGGGCTGCAGCGCCATCACGGCCTCGCGGTAGCGCCACAGCTGCTGGATGTACTCGGGATTGCGCTGCGGCGCCGGGTGGAGCTTGTAGTCGAGCACCCACCACGTGCGCACGCCCGCGCCGTCGCGGCGGCTGACGAGCCGGTCCAGCCGCATGTCGTGGCCGTTCCAGCTGAGCGGCACCTCGTTGCCGTGCCAGTCGACCGCGGCGGCATCGAAGAACGGCGCGCAGTCCCCGCTGCCGAGGATCGCCCGCACGCTGCGCTCGAGGCGCTCCGTGCGGCGCGCGTCGAGGCCGTACATCTGCGCCGCGGCCGCCATCAGCCGGTCCAGCGCATGCGCGCCGCCCTGCGGCCCGCTGTGCCATTCGAGCACGCGATGCAGCGCCTCGCCGAGGGCGGCGCTGTCGTCGACCTCGTCGGGACTCTGGCCGACGTCCGCGCCGGCGTTCGCCACCTCCGCCGGCAGCGGCTCGACCCGCGGTAGCACCTTGAGACACGCGACGTCCTCGTCCGGCACGCGCAGACCGTCCGCGACCTCCGGCACCGCCATCGCCTCGGCCTGCGGCTGCACCCGCGTCCACCACGTCCCCGATGAGCTCTGGCGCTTCGCCGGCGTGCGGCTGAGCAGCAGCCGGTGCCGCGCGCGCGTCATCGCGACATACAGCGCGTTGAGCTCCTCGCGCTGGCGTTGGTCCTTCTCGTCGTCGAGCAGGGCCTGCAGCGACGGCGGCGGCTTCGCCTCCGACACGAGGAAGGCCACCGTCCGCGGCACGGCCTCCTGCACCGGCCAGGAGATCGCCAGCGCCATGCTCTCCGAGCGCGCCGGGCCGGCCTCCGCATCCATCAGGATCACGACCTTCGCCTCCAGCCCCTTGGCGCCGTGCACCGTCAGCAGTTGCACGGCATCGGGCTCGGCGGGGGCCGCCAGCTTCAGCGCGCGGCTCTTCAGCGCGCGGACGAAGCCGTACAGGCCGGCGTACCGGCCACCATCCAGCTCCAGGGCCAGCGCGAGCAGCGCCTCCACCGCATGCAGCCGCGCGCGGCGCTCACTGGCCGGCACGGCAGCCGCCAGGCGCGCCATCAGGTCGCCCTCATGGACGATTGCGTCGAGCAGGTCGTGCGGGCTGCGCAGCACCGCCGTCGACGCCCAGCGCGACAGCAACCCCTGCGCGCGGCGCAGCGGCTCGCTCAGGGCCTCAGGATCGGCTTGGAGGAGCGTCTCCCACCAGGAGCGGGTCGTCGGACCTTCCTGCTGCGGCGCCTCCGGACGTGGGTCCGCAGGCGAGAGATCGCCCACCTGCTCCGGCTCAGCGGTCCCTCCACGGGGCATGGGGGATCCCTCCAGGACCCCCAAGCCCCATGCCGGTCCTGCAGCACCCGCTGCCTGCGTTGGTTCTCTGTCCGCGGGGGGCTGCTCCTGCTGCTCCTGTTCTGCCTGCTGCGCTTGCTGCTCCTGCTGCTCTTGACCGAGCCACTTCACGGAACGTGATTCGGCGGCGAGCCACAGCAGGTCCGCCTCGCTCGCACCGAACAGCGGACTGCGCAGCGCGTGCGCCAGCGACAGCTGATGGCCGCTCGACGCCAGGGCATCCAGCAGCGCCAGCAGATCGCGCACGTCCGGCGCGTCGAGCAGCGCCATGTCCTCCGGCGCCGCATGCGCGATCCCCTGGCCCTTGAGGATCTGCGCGAGCACGCGCAGGCCCTCGCGCTTGCGCGCCAGCACGAAGATCTCGCCCGGCTGCACCTCGCGCTTGGCCAGCAGATCACCGATGCAGGCGGCAATCCGCCCGGCCTCGGCCTCGCGGCGATGCAGCTCCGGCTCGCGCCGCGCCTCGGTCAGACTCGGGCGCCAGGTGCCCTCCTCCCGCGTCGTTTCGGTCGCTTCGTCATCGGAGGTCTGGTCGCCGGCGATGAAGAAGACACCGTCCAGCGGATCGCCACTGCCCGACTCCGTCGTGTGCGGGCGGAAACCGCTGTACTGCTGCGCCAGGCTCGCCGATTCGAAGACGGCGTTCACCGCCGCCAGCACCGGGACCGAGTTGCGCCGCGTGTGGTCGCACGCGAGCAGCACGCCGTCCAGGCCTTCGCGCACGAAATCGCGCGCCGCCGCGAAGACGCGGGGCTCGGCGCGGCGGAAGCGGTAGATGCTCTGCTTCGGGTCGCCGACGATGAAGACCGACGGCGGCCGCTGTCCGCTGGCGCCGCCGCCCGCGCCGACGTAACCGGACAGCCACGCATGCAAGGCATGCCATTGCAGCGGGCTGGTGTCCTGGAATTCGTCGATCAGCAGGTGCCGGACCTGGCTGTCGAGCCGCTCCTGCACCCAGCCCGACAGGTCCGCGTCCCCGAGCAGCGCCAGGGCGCCGCGCTCCAGGTCGTTCATGTCGACGATGCCGCGCTCGCGCTTGAGGCGGTCGAACGCATCCAGCAGCGTCAAGGCCAGCGCGCACATCTGCTGGTGCCACAGGCGCGCGCGGTCCTGCTCGATCGCGAGCAGCAGCCGCTGGAGGCGGTCCATCGCCGACGACAACGCGGGCGAGTCGCCGAGGTTCTTGCGCGGCGCGCCTTCCGCCGTGAACAGCGCCTGGCGCACGCCGACGAGCGCCTCCTCGTCGGGCAGCTGCAGCGCCTGCTCGAGCGCGGTCGCGCATTTCTTCGGCGTGACCTTGGTCGACTGGCCGAGCTCGATCGCGAGCGCCTGCAACTCGGCGCGCAGGGGCGCGAAGGCCTCGATCGGCGCGGCGAATGCGGCAAGTTCGGGCACGACCTCGGCCGCCGTCGGCATGCTGTCCATCAGCCGGCCGTGCGCGTGGGCGAGGCGCAGTTCCACCCGCTTCTCGAAGGCCGACGTCAGCCAGTCCAGCAGCTTGTTGCGGCCGTGGATCAGGCTCAGGTCGCGGTAGATCGTCAGCAGCGCCTCGTCCTCGAGCACCGCGGCGTGGAAACGCTGCCAGAGCTCGGGCATCAGGTCGCTTTCGTCCTCCAGCAGCTGCAGTTCCGGCGACAGGCCCTGCGCGCGCAGCAGTTCCAGCGGCGCGGCGCGCAGCAGCTGCGAGAACCAGGCGTGGAAGGTGCGGATCTCCACTGGCCGCGCGTCCTGCAGCAGCCGTTGCTGCAGCGTGGCCAGGCGCGGCGCGAGGTCGACGGCCTGCGCCTGCGGCAGCCCGCGCTGGCGCAGGGCGAGCACGCGACCCGCGTCGTCGCAGTGGGCGAACTCGTGCAGCCATTCGTTCAGGCGCGCGCGCATCTCGCCGGCGGCCTTGCGGGTGAAGGTGATCGCGACGATGTCCTGCGGTCGCGCGCCGTCCAGCAGCGCGCGCAGGATGCGCGAAACCAGCATCCAGGTCTTGCCCGCGCCGGCGCAGGCTTCGACGACGACGCTGCGCGCCGGGTCGCAGGCCAGCTCGTAGAAGCGCTCGCGCGCGACCGGCGCACCGTCGAGCGTGTAGGCGGCCGCGCCCAGCGGATCCGCCGTGGCGGCGTTCGACGTGGCGGCATTCGTCATCGGGGCGTTCATCGGGGCACTCGTCGGAGCGGTCACGGCGCGGCTCCATCCCAATCGTCGCGACGGCACAGGCCGCGCATCTCGCAGTAGGCACAGGCAACGCCCTCGCCCAATGCCGGCAGCGGATCGCCGGCGTGGATGGCCATCAGGTCCCGGCGCAAGCCGTCCAGCATCACGGCCGCCGTCTCTTCCACGTGGTCGTGCTCGATCTCGGCGATGCCCTTGGCGTCGTCCAGGGCCAGGTATTGCGCACGCAGCGGGCCGAGGTCGTGCAACTGGCCGACTCCCATGAGCACGGCGTAGACGGCGAGCTGTGTGTCTTCGAGCGGATTGGCGACCTTGTCCTTCAACCCCTTCACGCTACCGGTCTTGTAGTCGACGAGCAGCCGGCCATCGGGCGCGTCGTCGATCCGGTCGATGCGTCCGAGCAGCGCGAGTTCCGCGAGCGCGGGCTCGATCTCCGCCCAGGGACGCACGCGGCGGTCGACCTCGCCGCGTTCGAAGCGCTGGCCCTCGGCCTCGCGCTCCGCGAGCCAGCCGAGGTAGGCCGGCACGAAACGCGCGAAGCTCGCCGAGTACGGCAGGAACTCCGCCGGCGCCAGGCCCAGCTCGCGCATCTGGTCCTGCGCGGCGCGCTGCAGGCGGGCGTCGTCGTCGAGATGGGGATCGCGGCGCTCCGCGCGCTCGGTGTGGAACTGGTGCAGCACCGCGTGCAGCCAGGTGCCGTAGTCGCGCTTGTCGGCCTGGACATCGAGCTCCCCCGCTTCGCGCAGGCCCAGCAGCACGCGGGCGAAGAACTGGTACGGGCATTGGCGCAGCGACTCCACCGCGCTCGCGCTCAGCGCGGCAGGCAGCCGACCTTCCGCCTGCGCGGCGGCGCGGTCGACCTGCGCGGCCGGCACGGTCGCGTCGAGGCGCGGATCGTGCCAATGCGGCAGCACGTGGCCGGCCGCCTGCAGTGCGAGGTCGAGCCGGTCCAGCAAGGGGCTCGCCGCCAGCGGCTCGCTGCCGAGATGCCCGCGACGCAGCAGCGTGACCGCCGGCGCGCGCAGCAGCTGCGCGAACTGCCAGGCCAGCGCATGACGCTTGCCTTCGACGGTCGGCAGGCCGAGCTCGCGCGCGAACGTGTCGCCGATCAGCACCGGCCCCGGCGGCACCGGTCCCAGCGTCGCGGCGTCCGCGCCCGGCAGCACGATGGCGCCGAACGGGCGCAGCATCGTCCGCGCCAGCGGCGTGATCATGATCTGCAGTCCACCTTCGAGCGGCGGCTTGTATTCGCCGGCCTCGAGCGTCTGCGACACCCAGTCGACGAACTCGGAGGCGGTCAGCTGCGCGCCTCGCAGGACCGCTTCGTGGCCGGAACCCGGCCAGGGCGTCTTGCTCAGCCACAGGGCTTCCAACACCTGCGGACCGCCGGCGGGCTGGCGCTTGAGCTGCTCGTCGGCACCGAGCTGCTGGAGCGTCTGCCCCAGCGCGGCGATCCAGGCGTCGAGCGCCTGCGCGCCGCGCAGTTGCAGCGGCACCAGCGCCTCGCGCGCGGCCTCCCAGAGCCGCTCGCTGCCCGGAGGGAGACGATCGGCGCGCACCGCCTGCGGCGTGGACCAGCCACGCTTGCGGCAGTGCGCCTCCAGCGCGCTCAGCGAGGCACTGCCGCCGCGCTCGCGCAGCGACGAGGCCAGCGGTGTCTTCAACCAGGCGAGCCAATCGTCGACGGTCGCCTCGCGGCGCGCGGCGCGCAGCATCGCCATCAGCTGGGCTGCCGGCGCGGTCGTCGCGAGGGTCCAGCCGGTCTCGTCCTGGATGCCCAGGCCCTGGCGCTCCAGCAGCGCGCGCACGCGCCGCAGCAGGACGCGGTCCTGCGCGATCAGCGCGACCGGCGCGCGGCCCGCCTGCAGGTGATCGAGCACCGACGCGGCGCTGCATTGCGCCAGGTCCTCGAAGTCGTCGCACACGGCCTGTTCGATGCGCCCGACCGGCGCACCGCCATCGAACGCGGCGTCCAGCGGCAGATCGGCGTTCAGGCGCAGGCAGGGCACGCCGGCAGCCTCCGCGCTCGCGAGCAGCGCCTGCGCGAGCGGATCCGGCCCACCGCACTGCAGGTGCAGCCAGGCGCTCGGACGCAGCGTGAAAAGCGCGTCGGTGGCCGGCGCGCGGGGGTCGGCCGCGGCCCATTCGAGCGCCACCGCCAGCAGCGCGCGCTCCAGGTGCCCGACGCCGCTCTGCAGCGCGAGCGCCGCCCGGCCTTGTTCCCAGAACTCATGGCGATGCACCGGATCGCGCAGCGCGGCGGCCCGCGCCAGCGCATGCGCGGCTTCGACCAGCCGCTGCACCGCGGCGTCATAGGCACGGGGATCTTCCTTGCGCAGCGCCTCGGCCCAGCTCTGGCCGCGCATCAGCGCGCGGGCGGCCAGCGCATCGATTGCGGCGTCGCCGGTCAACTGGTCCGCCTGGGGCAGCGCGCTCGGCCCCAGCGCCGACGCGAGGCTGTGCGTCGTCTCGATGCGGGGCTGCCAGCGCGACAGCTTCATCCAGGCGCGCCGCGCCGGTGCCAGATGTTGCGCGAAGGGCAGCAACAGCACGGCGTCCCGCGCGGACAGCCCGTTGGCCTCCAGCCATTCGGCCGCGCGGCGTGCGACGCCATCCCAGATCGCGGCGCTGGTGTGGGCCGGCGACAACGGAAAGTCGGCCAGCGACTGCGGAAAGTCGACCGGCGACTGGGGAAAGCCGACCGGCGGCGGAGACGTCATCGAGGGCGGCGGCGTGGTCGACAAGGCGGTGGGACTGGCGGTGACGATGGTGGCGGTGGCGGCAGGCAACAGCGGCAATGGCGGCAATGGCGGCAACGGCGGCGGGCCCGGAGGCGCCGCCGAAGATTCCGCGCATCGCGACGATAGCGAAAACCAGGCGCCCGGCGGCTTGAGATCCGCCCGCGCACCTGCATGTCGGATGAGCGCCTACTCGGGCCGAGGTTTCCGGGCTTGTGTGAGAATCGTCTCACCCTGCAACCCTGGGGCCCCCGAGGCGGTACACATTGTCGCCCGGCTGGCCGCCCGTCCGTGGCATCCGCCCGGCAGGGACATCACGCAAGGACCATTCCCATGAGCAGCGAACAGATCAAACACATCTCCGACGCCTCGTTCGACAGCGACGTCATCCAGTCCGACAAACCCGTGCTGGTCGACTACTGGGCCGAGTGGTGCGGCCCCTGCAAGATGATCGCCCCCATCCTGGACGAAGTCGCCAAGGACTACGGCGACCGCCTGCAGATCGCCAAGCTGAACGTCGACGACAACCGCGAAGTGCCCGCCAAGTTCGGCATCCGCGGCATCCCGACCCTGATGCTGTTCAAGGGCGGCCAGCTCGCCGCGACCAAGGTCGGCGCGTTGTCCAAGGCCCAGTTGACGTCCTTCCTCGACGCCAACCTATAATGATTCCATTCGTCGGGGCCCAAGCGGTCCTGGCGAACAACTTGCCACCACGCCCTCCCGGGCCCAACGGCGTCTTCCGGACGCCGTCGATCTTCCGGGTGAGCGCGTGGACTCGGCGCCCAAGTCTCCACGCTTTCCTCAAGTCCGCCGCAACGCGGATGCGCGTCCCTTGGGCTCGCCGTTGTTTGTGTCTCTGGCCTTGGCAGGCCCTGGACGACAGACCGGGTCAAACCCCCCATGCATCTTTCTGAACTGAAGGCGCTTCACGTCTCCGCCCTGATCCAGATGGGCGAAGAGCTGGAGATCGACAACGTCGCCCGCCTGCGCAAGCAGGAGCTGATGTTCGCGATCATGAAAAAGCGCGCCAAGGCCGGCGAGCAGGTGTTCGGCGACGGCGTGCTGGAAGTCCTTCCAGACGGCTTCGGCTTCCTGCGCTCGCCCGAGGCCAGCTACATGGCCTCGACGGACGACATCTACCTGTCGCCCAGCCAGATCCGCCGCTTCAACCTGCACACCGGCGACATGGTCGAAGGCGAAGTGCGCGTGCCCAAGGACGGCGAGCGCTACTTCGCGCTGGTCAAGGTGGACCGCGTCAACGGCCTGACGCCGGAGGAGTCCAAGCACAAGATCATGTTCGAGAACTTGACGCCGCTCTTCCCGAAGGAGCAGTTCAAGCTCGAGCGCGACATCCGCGGCGACGACAACATCACCAGCCGGATCATCGACCTGATCGCCCCGCTGGGCAAAGGCCAGCGCGCGCTGCTCGTCGCCCCGCCCAAGTCGGGCAAGACGATGATGATGCAGCATCTGGCGCACTCGATTGCAGCCAACTATCCCGACGCCCACCTGATGGTGCTGCTGGTGGACGAACGCCCCGAGGAAGTGACCGAGATGCAGCGCACCGTGCGCGGCGAGGTCATCAGCTCCACCTTCGACGAACCGGCCGCGCGCCACGTGCAGGTCGCGGAAATGGTCATCGAGCGCGCTAAGCGCCTGGTGGAACTGCGCAAGGACGTGATCATCCTGCTGGACTCGATCACCCGCCTGGCCCGCGCCTACAACAACGTGCTGCCCAGCTCCGGCAAGGTGCTGACCGGTGGTGTGGACGCGAACGCGCTGCAGCGCCCCAAGCGCTTCTTCGGCGCCGCGCGCAACATCGAGGAAGGCGGCTCGCTGACCATCATCGGCACCGCGCTGGTGGACACCGGCTCCAAGATGGACGAGGTGATCTACGAAGAGTTCAAGGGCACCGGCAACTGCGAAATCCATCTGGACCGTCGCATGGCCGAGAAGCGCGTCTATCCGTCGATCCTGCTGAACAAGTCGGGCACCCGCCGCGAGGAGCTGCTGCTCAAGCCCGAGATCCTGCAGAAGGCCTGGATCCTGCGCAAGCTGCTGTACCCGATGGACGAGATCGAGGCGATGGAGTTCATCCTCGACAAGATGAAGTCCTCGAAGAACAACCACGATTTCTTCGACATGATGAGACGCGGGGGCTGATTCAGCCCGGTCTCCGGACTTCACGGAAGCCGCCCCTGGGCGGCTTCTCTCATTTCAGCTATACTCCGCGTTTTTCCGCTGTCGACAAGTGCGCTGCAAGGGGCAGTGTGGCTGGCGGCACTGCAGCGAGGATTTTCAAATGGCCAAAGAAGGCATTCACCCCAACTATCGCGACGTGGTCTTCCTGGACCAGTCCAATGGTTCCCAGTTCGTGATCCGCTCGACGGTGCAGACGAAGGAATCGATCAAGCTGGACGACGGCCGCGAACTGCCGCTGGTCAAGCTGGAAACCTCCAGCGAATCCCACCCGTTCTACACGGGCACCCAGAAGAGCGTCGACAGCCTGGGCGGTCGCGTCGAGAAGTTCCGCAACAAGTTTGCGAACCTGCGCAAGAAGGCCTGATCGGCCCTCCCCGACCGGATCTGATCCGGTCACCGCAAAAAGGCAGCCCCACCGGCTGCCTTTTTTCATGGCCGCTCCGGAGCTCGCCTCCGCCACGCCGGACTGAGGGGCGCGATACGTCGTCGCGTCCCGGGACATGGCTTCGCCCCGCCTTTACCGCAGGGTGTCAGGAGACTCGTCCTGAGCCCGGCGAAGCTGCGGCATGATGCGCACCGGCATCCACAACGACAACGAGACAGACGCGCATGAATCTGCCCACCCCGGCCGTCGTGGCCGAGCGCAGCACGCACCCGATCCCGCGCTGGGCCCTGCTGCTGCTGTGCGCCGCCTACGTGCTGCCCGGCCTGTTCGGCCGCGATCCCTGGCGCAATGCCGACCTCACCGCCTTCGGCTTCATCGCCAGCATCGCGCAAGGCCACGCCCCGTGGCTGCAGCCCGCGATCGCCGGCCTGCCCGCGGATGGCGGCCTCCTGCCGTACTGGGTCGGCGCGCTCGGCGTCAAGTTGCTGCCCTTCCTCGATCCCTCCGTCGCGGCGCGCATCCCCTTCGGACTGATGCTGGCCGCCGTGCTGGCGCTGGCCTGGTACAGCTGCCTGCACCTGGCGCGCACCGAGGCCGCGCAACCGGTGGCCTTTGCCTTCGGCGGCGAGGCCCACGCGGTCGACTACGCCCGCGCCATGGCCGACGGCTGCCTGCTCGCGCTGATCGCCAGCCTGGGACTGCTGCGCCTGGGGCATGAGATCACGCCGGAGATCCTCCAGCTGCTCGGCATCACGCTGTTCGTCTACAGCCTTGCGGCGCTGCCCTTCCGGGCCTGGAAGGCCCGCACGGCGATGCTCGTGGCGCTGCCGGTGCTCGCCACCAGCGGCGCGCCCGTCGTCGCGCTGGCGCTGGCCGTCGGCGCCCTGTGGCTGTGTTTCCGTTCCACCTACGAGGACGCCCGCAAGTTCCTGCCCTGGATCCTCGCCGCGATGGTGCTGGCCGCGCTGGTCGCATGGCCGATGCACGGCTGGGCCTGGCGCGTGAAGGCCAGCGAACGCAGCGTGCTGGACTGGTTGCGGCTCCTGGGCTGGTTCTGCTGGCCGGCCTGGCCGCTGGCGGCCTGGTCGCTGTGGCGCTGGCGCGCTCACCTGATGCGCCGCCACCTGTCTGTGCCGCTGCTGGCCTCGCTGGTGCCCTTGCTGACCAGCCTGCTGATGGGGGCCGACGACCGCGCGATGCTGCTCGCACTGCCGCCGCTCGCGGTGCTGGCCAGCTTCGCGCTGCCGACCTTCCAGCGCAGCGCGAGTGCCCTGCTCGACTGGTTCTCGGTCTTCTTCTTCACCGTCGGCGCCATCTTCCTGTGGCTGTACTACATGGCCCTGCAGATCGGCTGGCCCGCGAAGCTCCTTGCCAACGTTCGCAAGCTGGCGCAGGGCTATGAGCCGCAGTTCAGCCTGCTCACCTTCGTGGTGGCCGTGCTGGGCACGCTGGCCTGGCTGTGGCTGGTGCGCTGGCGCACTGCGCGGCACCGTCACGCGCTCTGGAAGAGCCTCGCGCTGCCGGCCGGCGGCGTGGCGCTCGCCTGGCTGCTGGCGATGACGCTGGGACTGCACACGCTGAACTACGCGCGCAGCAACAAGCCGCTGATCGACCGCATCGCCGCGCATGTGCCGGCGAACGTCGAGTGCATCGCCGCTCCCGGCCTCCCGACCCATGCCTTGGCGGCCCTGGAGTTCCAGGGCCACTGGAAGGTCGACGCGACGCAGGGTCTCGACCGCACGACCTGCCCCCTCGCGATCACCGTGCAGGCGGAGAGCACCCCGATGCCGCCGAGCGGCTGGCGCGTACTCGGCGTAGTCCGTCGCCCGACCGACCGTTTCGGCACTTACCTGGTCATGCAGAAGGATCGCTGATCAGCGCCCCTCCCGCGCGGTCCTCAATCCAACATCGAGCCATCCCTCGGTCCCAGACCGTGAAAGTCCTCGGTGGTTCAGGGACGGGGATGCATGGGGTTTGGACGCTTGCCGTCCGGGCCCCATGCATCCGCGGCCAAGCGCGCCGACCTCCCGAAAGCAGAATGGCTCCGAGCGGAGCCATTCTTTCGTGGACGCTCAAAAGCGACCTCAGAGATCGTCGCCCCCCGCCAGTGCGGCCGGCGCCGCTTCATCGCCCATGGCCGACGCATCGACGAGACGCACACGCGCCGCCGGGAACAGCAACCTGAACCTGGAGCCCTTCCCGGGCTCGCTCTCGATGCGCAGCTCACCGCCATGGCGCTGCACGACGTGCTTGACGATCGACAGTCCCAGACCCGTGCCGCCGGTGTCCCGCGAGCGGCTCCCATCGACGCGATAGAAGCGCTCGGTCAGTCGCGGCAGGTGCTCGCGCGCGATGCCGGGTCCGTTGTCGATGACCGAGATCTCGCCGCCGTTGTCGGGCAGCCAGCGCCACTGCAGTTCGATGCGCCCGCCCTCAGGTGTGTAGCGCACCGCGTTGCTCACCAGGTTGGCGATCGCGCTGAGGATTTCCGTCTCCACGCCCGCGAGCTCGACGCCCGTATGACGTTCGCAGACGAGCTCATGCCGCCCGTTCGACAGCGCCTGCGCGTCCGCGCCGACGCGCTGCAACAGCGGATCCAGCGAGATCCAGTGATCCGCGCCCGGCCGCGGACTGCCCTCGAGCTGCGCCAGCGTCAGCAGATCGCCGACCAGCGTCTGCATCCGCGTCGTCTGCTGCTGCATCAGATGCAGCACCCGCTTGCGCTCGGCCTCGGTCAACTGCAGGCTGGCCATCGTCTCGATGAAGCCCGCCAGCACCGTCAGCGGCGTGCGGATCTCATGCGAGACATTCGCGACGAAATCGCGCCGCATCGCTTCATTGCGTTCGCGGTCGGTGACGTCCAGCGACAGGACCAGTTTGCGCGACTCCCCGCCGACGCCGTAGTCGCGGACGAGCACCTGCAGCGTCGACTTCGCGCGGGTGTTGGTCAGCGTCAGCGGCTGCTGGAAGTTGCCGTTCTGCAGATAGGACACGAAGGCCGGATAACGGACCAGGTTGGTGATGCGCTGCAGCTTGTCGCGTTGCGGATCCAGCGAGAAATGATCGCCCGCCACGACGTTGCACCACTGGATGTGGTCCTGCCCGTCGAGCAGGATCACGCCGTTGGGCGAAGCCTCGATCGCGAGCAGGAACTGCTCGAGCTGCTGGCGTTCGCGCTCATAACGGCGCTCGCGGTCGCGCAGGCCGCGCTCGACGCGGTAGGCCATCTCGCCCCACAGGCCGCCGAGGCGCGGCGCATCGTCGTCCTGATCGCCGCGCAGCCAGTGCACGAGCCGGTGCGCCCGGGCCGCGTCCCAGACCGCCATCAGGATGACGGCCGTCGCCGCGGCCAGCGCCGCGGCCAGATGCGGCATCCCTGTCCACTCGCCCAACCAGTACCCCAGGCCGCCCGCGACGCTGGTGCCCAGCACCAGCATCAGGACGCGAGAGAACATCCATGCCATGGATGCGCCCTCAGGCCGACAGGGCGCTGCTGCTCTGCTGGGTCAGCCGGTAGCCGGCGCCACGGACCGTTTCGATCATGCGCGCGCAACTGACCTTCTCGAGCGCCTCGCGCAGGCGCTTGACGTGGACGTCCACGGTGCGTTCCTCGATGAACACATGGTCGCCCCAGACACGGTCCAGCAGCTGCGAGCGGCTGTGCACGCGCTCCGGATGCGTCATGAAGAAGTGCAGCAGGCGGAACTCGGTCGGACCGAGCTTCACCTCGACGCCTTCGCGGCTGACGCGGCGCGTGCCGGGATCGAGCACCAGACCGCCGACCTCGACGGCCGTGTCCAGCGCTTCGGGCGCCTTGCGGCGCAGCACCGCGCGGATGCGCGCCAGCAGTTCGTTCGTCGAGAACGGCTTGGTCAGGTAGTCGTCCGCGCCGGCGTCCAGGCCCGACACCTTGTCGACCTCTTCCGCGCGCGCCGTCAGCAGGATGATGGGCAGTTCGCGGGTGCGGGTGGCGCCGCGCCACTGGCGCGCCAGCGCCAGGCCGGTCTGGCCCGGCAGCATCCAGTCGAGCACGACCAGATCGGGCAGCACGCGGTCCACTTCCAGCTGGGCCTGCTCGGCATTGCCGGCCAATGTGACCTCGTAACCGGCGTGGCGCAAGTTGATGGAGATCAGCTCGGCGATGGCGGATTCGTCCTCGACGACCAGGATGCGACTCATGCGGGGTAACTCCTCTTATTGGGTCCCGCCGGCGTGCCCGTAGCGGGCGGGCCGGACGGGTGATCGCTTGTCGGTGCTCAGCGCACCATGTTCTCGACGGCGTCCGGCGAGTTGTGGCGGACGTCGGTGCCCTTGACCACGTAGATGATGACTTCGGCGAGGTTCTTGGCGTGATCGCCGACGCGCTCGATCGCCTTGGCGACGAACACGAGGTCGATCGACGACGAGATGGTGCGCGGGTCTTCCATCATGTAGGTGATGAGCTTGCGCATCAGGCCGTCGAACTCCTTGTCGATCTGGTCGTCGGCCTTCAGCACTTCCAGCGCGCGGTCCACGTCCAGGCGCGCGAACGCGTCCAGCGCCTTGCGCAGCTGCGCGGTGGCCAGTTCGGCCTCGTACGACAGATCCGACATCGGCAGGCGCAGCCGGCTCGACACGCCGGTGTTGATCAGGCGCTGCACGGTGCGGGCGATGCGGGCCGCCTCGTCGCCGACGCGCTCGAGGTTGGCGATCGTCTTGGACACGGCGATCAGCAGGCGCAGGTCGCGCGCGGTCGGCTGGCGGCGGGCGATGATCGTCGACAGGTCGCGATCGATCTCGATCTCCATCGTGTTGACGATCTCTTCCTGCTTGAGCACGTGGCTGGCGATGTCGCCGCTGAAGCTGCCTAGCGCCTCGACGGCCTGCGCCACCTGCGATTCGACCAGGCCGCCCATCTCGAGGACGCGCGTGGAGATGCCGCTCAGCTCGGCGTCGAATTGGGTAGAGAGATGCTTGTCGGTCATGGTGTGTGCTCCCTGTTGATCAGCCGAAACGACCCGTGATGTAGTCTTCGGTGTCCTTGCGCTTGGGCTTCATGAAGAGCTCCGCGGTCGGTCCGAATTCGATCAGGTCGCCCAGGTACATGTAGGCCGTGTAGTCCGAGCAGCGCGCCGCCTGCTGCATGTTGTGGGTCACGATCGCGACCGTGTAGTCGTGCTTGAGCTCGTGGATCAGCTCCTCGATCTTGCCGGTCGAGATCGGGTCCAGCGCCGAGCACGGCTCGTCCAGCAGCAGGACTTCCGGCTTGATCGCGATGCCGCGCGCGATGCACAGGCGCTGCTGCTGGCCGCCCGACAGGCCGGAACCGCTCTGGTTCAGCTTGTCCTTGACCTCGTTCCACAGCGCGGCCTTCTTCAACGCCCATTCGACGCGCTCGTCCATCTCGACGCGCGACAGCGTCTCGAACAGCCGCACGCCGAAGGCGATGTTGTCGTAGATCGACATCGGGAACGGCGTCGGCTTCTGGAACACCATGCCGACCTTGGCGCGGATCAGCGACACGTCTTCCTTGCTGGTGAGGATGTCCTCGCCGTCCAGCAGGATCTGGCCTTCGGCGCGCTGTTCCGGATAGAGCTGGAACATGCGGTTCAGCGTGCGCAGCAGCGTGGACTTGCCGCAGCCCGACGGGCCGATGAACGCGGTCACCTTGTTCTCGGGGATGTCCAGGTTGATGTTCTTCAGCGCGTGGAAGCTGCCGTAGTAGAAGTTCAGGTTCTTCACCGAGAGCTTCGCCTTCTCGGTCACCGGCATGTCGACTTTGACGTCCATGTTGTTTCTCGATTCGTTGGATTCGTGGACCGGGTTCGGATCAATGCTTCTGCTTGAAGGCGAAGCGCGCGAGGATGTTCAGGAGCAGCACGCCGATGGTGATGATGAACACCGCCGCCCAGGCCAGTTTCTGCCAGTTCTGGTACGGGCTCATGGCGAAGTCGAAGATCACCTTCGGCAGGTTGGCCATCGGACCCGACAGGTTGGTCGACCAGAAGCGGTTGTTGAACGCCGTCAGCAGCAGCGGCGCGGTCTCGCCGGAGACGCGGGCCAGGGCCAGCAGCACGCCGGTGAGGACACCGGCGCGGGCGGCCTTCAGCGTCACCGTCATGATGACCTTCCACTTCGGCGTGCCGAGCGCATAGGCGGCCTCGCGCAATGCGCTCGGCACCAGGTTCAGCATGTTCTCCGTCGTGCGGATCACCACCGGGATCACGATCAGCGCCAGCGCCATCACGCCGGCCCAGCCCGAGAAGCCCTTGAACCGCAGCACGATCAGGCTGTACACGAACAGGCCGATCACGATCGACGGGGCCGACAGCAGGATGTCGTTGATGAAGCGCACGCAGCTGCCCAGCCAGGTCTTCTGGCCGTACTCGGCCAGGTAGACCCCCGCCAGCACCCCGATGGGCGTGCCCACGAGGGTGGCCAGGGCCACCATCAGCGCGGATCCGAAGATCGCGTTGGCCAGGCCGCCGTCGTCGGTGTTCGGCGGCGGCGTCATCTGGGTGAAGGTGGCCCAGTTCAGGCCGCCGATGCCCTGCGTGATGGTTTCGAAGAGGATCCAGATCAGCCAGACCAGGCCCATCGACATCGCCGCGAGCGACAGCGTCAGCGCGATGATGTTGACCCGGCGGCGCTTGTGGTACATCGCCATGCGGTCGGCGGTGGTGGCGCTCATGTGCGGGCTCCTTCGTTCTTCTTGAGCTTGTTGAGCAGGACCTTGGAGAACGCCAGCACCACGAAGGTGATGAAGAACAGGACCAGGGCCAGGTACAGCAGCGAGGCCTGATGCAGGCTGCCGGGACCGGATTCGCCGAATTCGTTGGCCAGCACCGAGGTGATCGTGTTGGCGGCCTCGAACAGCGACAGCGAGCTCAGCTGGTTCATGTTGCCGATCACGAAGGTGACCGCCATGGTCTCGCCCAGCGCGCGACCCAGGCCCAGCATGATGCCGCCGATCACACCGGTCTTGGTGTACGGCAGCACGACTTTCCAGACCACCTCCCAGGTGGTGGAGCCCAGGCCATAGGCGGACTCCTTGAGCATCGCGGGGGTGACCTCGAAGACGTCACGCATCACCGAGGCGATGAACGGGATGATCATGATGGCCAGGATGATGCCGGCCGAGAGGATGCCCAGACCCACCGGCGGGCCCGAGACCAGTCCGCCCAGGACCGGCACGCCGCCGAGCAGGCTCTGCAGCGGCGCCTGGACGTAGGTGGCCAGCAGCGGGCCGAACACGAACAGGCCCCACATGCCGTAGACGATGGACGGCACGGCGGCCAGCAGCTCGATCGCGATGCCCAGCGGGCGGCGCAGCCAGCCCGGGGCCAGTTCCGTCAGGAACAGCGCGATGCCGAAGCTGACCGGGACGGCGATCAGCAGCGCGATGAACGAGGTCATCAGCGTGCCGTAGATCATCACGAGTCCGCCGAACTTCTCCTGCACCGGGTCCCAGTCCGTGGACACGAGGAAGCCCAGGCCGAACTGCTTGATCGCGGGCGCGGCGCCCACCAGCAGCGAGCCGATGATGCCGACCAGCAGCGCCAGCGTGATCCAGGCCGCGGCATGCGTCAGCAGCGAGAACACGGTGTCGGCCCAGGGAGCGACGCGGCGGCGCTGCGGCGGACGTCCGTCCGGCTTGGCGCGCTCCTGGCCTCGATCGAGGGAATTGGCTGGAAGTATTGCGGCCACGGGGCCTCCGCTGAAATGTTTGGAATCTTGCGCGCCGCCCGCCTCCTCCGGCCGGTCCGACGCGTCCGTCACGATGTCTCTGTCGAGATCTTCTTCTTTTGGCGCCCTTGCACCTTCGCGCCTCAACTCGTCTTGAACGAAAGCCCGGTGTCCCGCAACAGGAGCACCGGGCCGCTTCGTCAGACGAAGATCACTTGAAGCTGACCGCCTTGCCGGCGGTGTCCTTCACCTGGCCGGCCCATTGCTTGCGGACCAGGTCCTTCACGGCCGCCGGCAGGGGGACGTAGTCCAGTTCGTCGGCGATCTTGTCGCCCTGGGTGTAGGCCCAGTCGAAGAACTTCAGCGACGCGGCGGCCTGGGCCGGCTTGTCCTGGGCGGCGTGCATCAGGATGAAGGTGGCGCCGGTGATGGGCCAGCTGTCCTTGCCGGCCTGCTCGGTCAGCACCTGGTAGAACGACTGCTCCCACTTGGCGCCGGCCGCGGCCGCCTTGAAGGCGTCGTCGCTCGGGCTGACGAAGGCGCCGCTGGCGTTCTTCAGCAGCACGTAGGTCATCTTGTTCTGCTTGGCGTAGGCGTATTCGACGTAGCCGATCGAGTTCGGCAGACGCGTCACGAAGGCCGACACGCCTTCGTTGCCCTTGCCGCCCGCGCCGGTGGGCCAGTTCACGGCCGTGCCTTCACCGACCTTGTCCTTCCAATCGGCGTTGACCTTGGACAGGTAGTTCGTGAACAGGAAGCTGGTGCCCGAACCGTCGGCGCGGCGGACCACGGCGATGGCGGCGTCCGGCAGCGCGACGCCCGAGTTCAGGGCGGCGATGGCCGGGTCATTCCACTTCGTGACCTTGCCCAGGTAGATGTCGCCCAGGACCTTGCCGTCCAGCTTGAGCTGGCCCGCGGCGATGCCCTTGACGTTGATCACCGGCACCACGCCGCCGATCACGGTGGGGAACTGGACCAGGCCGTCCTTGGCCAGTTGGTCGTCCTTCAGGGGGGCGTCGGACGCGCCGAAGTCGACGGTCTTGGCCTGGATCTGCTTGATGCCGGCGCCGGAACCGACCGATTGATAGTTGATGCGGACGCCGGTGGCCTTGTTGTAGGCATCAGCCCACTTCGCGTACACGGGGGCCGGGAACGAAGCACCCGCACCGGTCACCTCTTGAGCATGGGCCGCGGAGAACATCGCGGCGCACGCGGCGAACAGCAGGCCAGCACGCAGTTGATTCATGATCATTCAGTCCTATCGCTTGGGTTGGTTGGCGAACGGAGCGGATGCTATGACCTCAATGTGACACATCCGTGACGCCACCCAGGATCCGGAAAAATGTCGTTACGTACAGCGCCCAGAGGAGAAACGGCACTTCGGCGGTCGTCGATCGATCATTGTCATATTCGATTCACCTCGCTGTCATCTTCGATCTCTAGCCTTCGGGACGTGCGGGAAAACCCTCCGGACCTCATGACGGCGCCACGGCGACGGGGATGAGGCGAAAGGATCTGCCCGCCCCGCTCCCGAAGAGTCGCGCTCGACGCGACCCGACCAATGCAAATTGGGCCGCCGACGCTCCCGCGCCGGCGGCCCTTCTTTTTGCTGGAGGTGGAGGGGTCAGCCGCCGCGGATGGCGTCCGCCAGGCGTTCGGCGCAGCGCTGCGCCAGGTCGGCGTCGCTGGCCTCGACCATGACCCGCAGCAGCGGTTCGGTGCCCGACTTGCGGATCAAGACCCGCCCCCGGTCGCCCAGCTCGGCCGTGACTTCGGCTTCGACGCGGGCCAGCGCAGGGTTGCTCTTCCAGTCCTGATGGTCCGCCTGCAGGCGGACGTTGATCAGCGTCTGCGGGAACAGCGTGACACCGTCCAGCAGGTCCGCCAGGCGGCGGCCACTGCGGCAGACCGCTTCGAGGACCAGCAGGCTGCTCACGATGCCGTCGCCGGTCGTGTGCCGATCCAGCGACAGCAGATGACCCGAGCCCTCCCCGCCCAGTTGCCAGCCGCGGGCGGCCAGTTCCTCCAGCACGTAGCGATCGCCGACCTTGGCGCGGACGAATTCGACGTCCCGCTGGCGCAAAGCCAGTTCGACCGCCATGTTCGTCATCAGCGTGCCGACCGCGCCGGGAACGCGCTCACCGCGAGCCAGCCGGTCCGCGACCATCACATAGAGCAGCTCGTCACCGTTGTAGAGCCGCCCTTCGCCGTCGACCATCTGCAGGCGGTCGGCATCGCCGTCGAGCGCGATGCCGTAATCGGCCTGGTGCTCCTTGACCGCGGCGACCAGCGCCTGCGGTGCCGTGGCGCCCACCTTGTCGTTGATGTTGTAGCCGTCGGGCTTGTTGCCGATCGTGATGATCTCGGCCCCGAGCTCATGGAACACCGACGGCGCCACCTGGTAGGCCGCGCCGTGCGCCGCGTCGATCACCAGCTTCATGCCGCGCAGGCTGAGGTCGCTGCTGAAGCTGGCCTTGCAGAACTCGATGTAGCGGCCTTGTGCGTCGTCCAGGCGGCGGGCACGCCCCAGGCTGGCGGAATCGACCCAGACCGGCGGCTCGTCCAGCACGGCCTCGACGTCCAGCTCCCAGGCGTCAGGCAGCTTCTCGCCCTTGGACGAGAAGAACTTGATGCCGTTGTCCGCGAACGGGTTGTGCGATGCCGAGATCACCACGCCCAGGTGCTGGCGCAACGCACGGGTGAGGTAGGCGACGCCGGGCGTCGGCAGCGGGCCGGTCAGCAGCACGTTGACGCCAGCGGACGCGAAGCCGGCTTCCAGCGCGGACTCGAGCATGTAGCCGGAGATGCGGGTGTCCTTGCCGATCAGCACGCTGGGCTTGGCATAACTGCGCTTGAGCACGCGACCCACCGCATGGCCCAGCCTCAACATGAAGTCAGGGGTGATGGGGGTGCGGCCCACGGTTCCGCGAATACCGTCGGTTCCGAAATACTTCCGGCTCATTGAGGCGATCTCCTGCGACTTCTCGATCTTGAATCCGCGGATTGTCGCCGATGCCGAGGTGGTCGCTGCTCGCCCACCTTGGGGCACCCGATCGGGGGAGCGCTGGAGCGCTCGACGGTCCTGCCTGGACGGAGGTCAGCCCTGCGATGCGCCGAAGGCTTGCCAGACCTTGAGCGCGTCGACGGTCGGCCCGACGTCGTGCACGCGTACCACGCGCGCGCCCAGGGCCACCGATGCCAGCGCCGCACCGACGCTGGCCGGCATGCGTTCATCGACGGCCTTGCCGGTCACGGCCCCGAGCGTCGACTTGCGCGACCAGCCGATCAGCAGAGGTCGTCCCAGCGCGAGCAATTCGCGCTGACGCCGCTGCAGTTCAAGGTTCTGATCCACGGTCTTGGCGAAGCCGTAACCCGGATCCAGCGTGATCCGCTCGGCCGCGACGCCGATATCGACCAGATGCCGCATCCGCTCGCGCAGGAAATCGGCCACCTCGAGGACAACGTCGTCGTATTCGGTCAGCTGCTGCATGCCTGCGGGCTGGCCCCGCATGTGCATCAGACAGATGCCGGCGCTGCCGTGCTCGGCCAGCAGCCTGTCGGCGCCTTCGTCGCGCAGGGCCTGCACGTCGTTGATGATGTCGACGCCCAGGTCCAGCGCACGGCGCATCACCTCGGTCTTGCAGGTGTCGACCGACACCGGGACGCCGAAGTTCAGCGCGGCACGCAGCACTGGCTCCAGTCGTTTCCACTCCTCGTCGGCATCGAGTCGCGGCGCCCCGGGGCGCGTCGATTCGCCGCCCAGATCGAGGATGTCGACGCCCTCGCCGAGCAGCCGCTCGCAGAAATTGATCGCGCTCAGCGCGTCGGCATGTTGCCCGCCGTCCGAGAAGGAATCGGGCGTCACGTTGACGATGCCCATCACCAACGGCCGCTCTGCCAAATCGAGGTCGAAGCGCGTGGTCTGCCAGATCGAGGGAGAAGTCATGGACGGGTGAGTGTCGAGGGCGCGGCCGCGCGCTCGATTGCGCCAGGGACTGCCTCGCCAGACGGCAAGTATGACGCAAGCCCGGAAGCGCCTGTGCTTCAGGTCGGGGTAGATCGCAAAAGCAGAAGGGCCGGTCGCGAGACCGGCCCTTCGGGGATCCATCAGGAATCAGAGACCCTTGCGGGTCATCTGACGCCCCGTCGATCAGGCGGCTGCCGGAGCACTGCCCGTGGTGACTGCCGGGGTACCACCGCTGTCCGGCTTGTTGGCCGGCGGCGTCCAGTCCTTCGGCGGACGCGGCGGACGGCCTTCCATGATGTCGTTGATCTGGTCGGCGTCGATGGTCTCCCATTCGAGCAGCGCCGTCGCCATCGCGTGCATCTTGTCCTTGTTGCCTTCAATCAGGTCGCGGGCAATCGTGTACTGCTCGTCGATGATCTTGCGGATCTCCTGATCGACCTTGCGCATCGTCTCTTCCGACATGTTGGTCGTCTTCGTGACCGAACGGCCCAGGAAGACTTCCCCTTCGTTGTCGGCGTAGACCATCGGGCCCAGCTCGTCGGTCATGCCGTAGCGGGTGACCATGTCGCGGGCGATGGCCGTGGCGCGTTCGAAGTCGTTGCTGGCGCCGGTCGTCATCTGGTTCATGAAGACTTCTTCAGCAATCCGGCCGCCGAACAGCACGGAGATCGTCGACAGCATGCGGTCCTTGTCCATGCTGTAGCGGTCGCCTTCGGGCAGCTGCATCGTCACGCCCAGCGCGCGACCACGCGGGATCACCGTCACCTTGTGCACCGGATCCGTCTTGGGCAGCAGGCGCGCCACCAGTGCATGGCCGGCTTCGTGGTACGCGGTGTTCTTGCGCTCTTCCTCGGGCATGACCATGGACTTCCGCTCGGGGCCCATCATGATCTTGTCCTTGGCCTTCTCGAAGTCCTGCATGTCGACCACGCGGCCATTGCGGCGGGCAGCGAACAATGCAGCTTCGTTGACGAGGTTGGCCAGATCGGCACCGGAGAAGCCCGGGGTGCCACGCGCCAGGATGTCGGCGCGCACGTCCTGGCCGACCGGGACCTTGCGCATGTGCACGTTCAGGATCTGCTCGCGGCCGCGCACATCGGGCAGCGTCACGTAGACCTGACGGTCGAAACGTCCCGGACGCAGCAGTGCCGGATCCAGGATGTCCGGGCGGTTGGTCGCGGCCATCACGATGACGCCGAGGTTGGTGTCGAAGCCGTCCATCTCCACCAGCATCTGGTTGAGGGTCTGCTCGCGCTCGTCGTTGCCGCCGCCCAGGCCGGCACCGCGATGGCGACCGACCGCATCGATTTCATCGACGAAGATGATGCAAGGCGCACTCTTCTTGGCCTGCTCGAACATGTCGCGCACACGGGCCGCGCCCACGCCGACGAACATCTCGACGAAGTCGGAACCGGAGATCGTGAAGAACGGGACCTTCGCCTCGCCGGCGATGGCCTTGGCCAGCAGCGTCTTGCCGGTCCCCGGAGGGCCGACCAGCAGCACGCCGCGCGGGATCCGGCCACCGAGCTTCTGGAATTTCTGCGGGTCCTTCAGGAAGTCGACCAGCTCCTTGACCTCTTCCTTGGCCTCGTCGCATCCGGCGACGTCGGCGAAGGTCGTGGTGTTGTTGGCCTCGTCGAGCATGCGCGCCTTCGACTTGCCGAAGCTGAACGCGCCCCCCTTGCCGCCGCCCTGCATCTGGCGCATGAAGTACACCCACACGGCAATCAGCAGGAGCATCGGGCCCCAGCTGAGCAGGATGTTCATCAGCACCGAGGGCTCTTCCCGCGGCTTCGCGTCGAACTTGACGCCGTTGTTGATCAGGTCACCGATCAGGCCGCGATCCATGAACGGGGCGGTCGTGCGCAGCTTGTTGCCGTCACTGGTCGTCGCCTGGATCTCGGTGCCGGCGGGGGTCTCCTGCAGGATGACCTGCTTGACGCGCTTGGCACGGACCTCTTCGAGGAACTCCGAGTAAACGGTCTGGGTACCCTGGGTTGCGCTGCGATCGAACTGCTTGAAGACAGTGAACAGCACCAAGGCGATCACCATCCATACAGCCACCTTCGAGAACCACTGATTGTTCACCGCGACTCCTTTGTCATTCCATCACCGCACGCCCACCGATACAGCCTCGGGCAGCGGACTTTCACGGCATATGGGGCGGATTCTAGGCCAGTCAAGTCCCCAGACCTGATTGGCATTCCCATACACGACGATAGATATTGCCACGGGCAACGCCGACCAACCGCTCGAAGCGCCCCCGACTTTGACGCCTCATCGCGCTTTCAGTCGCATCCAGCCGCTTTCCGGCTCATCCCGGCGTTTGTCTCCTGCCTTTTTGGCAGGGTCCACAGACCCATTTCAAGCCGTTTCAGACCTTCTTCAATCCGATGCCGACCAGGAAATTCTCGGCCGATCTTTCCCGGGAGGCCTTGGGCTTGGCGGTCTTCACCCGCTTGAACTGCGCACGGAAGGCATGCACGAGCTGGTCATAACCGCTGCCGTGGAACACCTTGGCAACGAGCGCACCTTCGGGCTTCAGGTGTTGTTGGGAAAAGTCCAGCGCCAGTTCGATCAGATGCTCCATGCGCGCCGCGTCGGTGCTTTCGATGCCGGACAGGTTGGGCGCCATGTCCGAGACCACAAGATCCACCTTCTTTCCGTCGAGCATCGCCTCGAGCTGGGCCAAGACCTCGTCCTCGCGGAAATCGCCCTGGAGGAACTCCACGCCTTCGATCGGCTCGCACTCCAGGAGGTCCAGCGCGATGATGCGGCCGTTCAGCTCACCCACCGCGGCGCCGCCGGCGCCCGCCTCCTTGGGCGCGAAACGGCGGCGCAGGTACTGACTCCACGCGCCTGGCGATGCGCCGAGATCGACCACCACCTGCCCGGGGCGGATCAGCTGGAATTCCTCGTCGATTTCCTTGAGCTTGTAGGCCGCGCGCGAGCGGTAGCCCTCTTTCTGGGCCAATTTGACGTAGGGATCGTTGACGTGGTTGTTCAACCACGCCTTGTTCACCTTCTTGCTTTTGGTATCGACTTTCATTGCACGGATAATAAGCAGATGCCTGCTATTCAATTGACCCCTGCCCAGCGCAAGGAAAAACGCGCCGACGCTCATCACCTCGACCCCGTGGTGATGATAGGCGGCGATGGCCTGACGGCCGCCGTCACCAAGGAGGTCGACAACGCGCTGAAGGCCCACGGCCTGATCAAGGTGCGCGTCATGTCGGACGACCGCGACGGTCGCGAAGCCATCCTCGCCACGCTGGCCGAGGAACTCGACGCCGCGCCCATCCAGCACATCGGCAAGCTGCTCGTCCTGTGGCGCCCGATGCCCGAGAAGGAAAAGGCCGCCGTCAAGGAAGACGCCCGTTCGGCCCCCAAGGTCGTCAAGATCGTGAAGTTCTCGAAAAGCGGCAACAACCGTCCGCAGATCAAGAAGGTCACCGTCCTGGGCAACCAGCGCGTCACCCAGGGCGGTGAGGTCAAGCGCGCCAAGAAGCCGCGCCAGACCAGCGTCAAGAAGTCCAGCCAGGGCTGATGCCCGAGACGGCGCCAGGGCGCCAACGACAAGACGGCCCACGGGCCGTCTTTCTCTTTGTCCTCGCCGTCCGAATCTGAGTGCTCAGCGGGACGCCGTCCCGTTCACCCGCCAGGCCAGCACCAGGACCGCGAGGGTTCTCACCCCGAAGAGAACCAGCGACACCGCGTGCAACTGCAGGAAGGTCCAGCTCCCCTGCCCTTGCCGCGCAGCCTCCATCAGCGGCTGCAACGCATAGAAGCCGGCGGCGGTGCATCCGATGGCCACCAGGGGCAGCCAGAAATCCGGGCTCATCGCCGACCCGCGGACCGCGCCGTCGCGGTGCAGTCGCCGCTCCATGAGGATCAGCAATACGCCAGCGGCGAGCGCCACTCGGGCATCCATCTCGAACAGCCGTGCGACGTACTTGCCGGCCACGGCCCGCTCGAGGGTCGCGAACGCGTTCGGGGCCGCGAGCAGGGCGACCGTCAGCAGTTCGCCGGCCCACAGCGCAGCGAGCAGCGCGCGGATCCGCAGCAGCATGGCTCAGCGCTTCAGATGTAGCGGACGTCGACGATCTCGTAGCGCTTGATGCCGCCGGGCGCCACCACTTCCGCGACGTCGCCGGCTTCCTTGCCGATCAGCGCGCGCGCGATCGGGGAGCTGATCGAGATCAGGCCCTGCTTCAGGTCGGCTTCGTCGTCGCCGACGATCTGGTAGGTGACCTCGTTGCCGGACTCTTCCTCTTCAAGGTCGACCGTGGTGCCGAACACCACCTTGCCGCCGGCATTCACCGACGACGGATCGATCACCTGCGCCGACGACAGCTTGCCTTCGATCTCCAGGATGCGGCCTTCGATGAAGCCCTGCTTGTCCTTGGCGGCTTCGTACTCGGCGTTTTCCGACAGGTCGCCCTGCGCACGGGCTTCCGAGATGGCGTTGATCACGGCATGCCGCTCGACCGTCTTCAGCCGATGCAGTTCTTCCTTGAGCTTCTCAGCGCCGCGCTTGGTCAGTGGGATCGTCGTGGCCATGTCTCTAGAACCTTGAGTAACAAAACAAACCGCCGCTGCCGCTCAGGATCGCTGAGCAGCGGCGGCGGAATGGGATGAGGCAGTTTAATGCAGTTCGGCGTGCAGTTCCTGCAGCGATTGCACCAGCAGGCCGTCCTTGTGCTTCATGCCTTCGACGGCGGCCTCGCAGCCGGCCATCGTCGTGTAGTAGGTCACCCGGTTGGCCAGCGCCGCCTGACGGATGTGGCGGCTGTCGGCAATCGCCGTGCGCGTCTCGTCGACGGTCGTGAACACCAGCTGGATGTCCCCGCCCTTGATCATGTCGACGATGTGCGGGCGGCCGTCCTTGACCTTGTTGACCACGCGCACCGGCACGCCCGCCGCCTCGATCGCGGCCGCCGTGCCCTTGGTGGCCACCACGCCGAAGCCCAGCGCCGCCAGATCACGCGCCAATGCGACGGCACGATCCTTGTCGTTGTTCTTGACGGTGATCAGGACGTTGCCCTGGCGCGGCAGGCGCGAGCCAGCGCCCAGCTGGCTCTTCAGCATCGCTTCGCCGAAGGTCCGGCCGGCGCCCATGACTTCGCCGGTCGACCGCATTTCCGGGCTGAGGATCGGGTCCACGCCGGGGAACTTGTTGAACGGGAAGACGGCTTCCTTGACGCTGAAGTACGGCGGCTGGATCTCGACCGGCGGCTTGCCGCCGGCGGCCTTCTGGTCCTTGAGCTTGACACCGGCCATGCAGCGCGCGGCGATCTTGGCCAGCGGCTGGCTGGTCGCCTTGGACACGAACGGCACCGTACGGGACGCGCGCGGGTTCACTTCGAGCACGTAGACCGTGTTCTCGGACAAGCCCTTGGTCACGTCGCCCTGGATCGCGAACTGCACGTTCATCAGGCCGACGACCTTCAGCGCCTTGGCCATCTCCGCGGTCTGGCGGCGCAGTTCGTCCTGCAGCTCCTTGGACAGCGTGTACGGCGGCAGCGAGCAGGCCGAGTCGCCCGAGTGGATGCCGGCCGCCTCGATGTGCTCCATGATGCCGCCCATCATCGTGTCGGTGCCGTCGCAGATGCAATCGACGTCGACCTCGACCGCGTCCTCCAGGAAGCGGTCCAGCAGCACCGGCGACTTCTCGCTGACGCGCACGGCCTCGCGCATGTAGCGCTCGAGGTCCTTGTCGCCGTGGACGATCTCCATCGCGCGGCCGCCCAGCACGTAGCTCGGGCGCACGACCAGCGGATAACCGATCTCGTTGGCCAGCGCGACGGCCTGATCTTCATTGCGCGCCGTGCGGTTGGGCGGCTGCTTCAGGCCCAGCTCATGCAGCAGCTTCTGGAAGCGCTCGCGGTCCTCGGCCATGTCGATCGAGTCCGGCGAGGTGCCGATGATCGGCACGCCATTGGCCTCGAGGTCCAGCGCCAGCTTCAGCGGCGTCTGGCCGCCGTACTGCACGATCACGCCGACCGGCTTCTCCTTGGCCACGATCTCCAGCACGTCCTCGAGCGTCACCGGCTCGAAGTACAGGCGGTCCGAGGTGTCGTAGTCGGTCGAGACCGTCTCGGGATTGCAGTTGACCATGATGGTCTCGTAGCCGTCCTCGCGCATCGCGAGGGCCGCATGGACGCAGCAGTAGTCGAACTCGATGCCCTGGCCGATGCGGTTCGGACCGCCGCCCAGCACCATGATCTTCTTCTTGTCGGTCGGGTTGGCCTCGCACTCCTCGTCGTACGTGGAGTACATGTAGGCCGTCTGCGTCGCGAACTCCGCGGCGCAGGTGTCGACGCGCTTGTAGACCGGGCGCACGTTCAGGGCGTGACGCGTCTTGCGCACCTCGTGCTGGTTCGTACCTAGCAGCTTGGCCAGGCGCTTGTCCGAGAAGCCCTTCTTCTTCAGCAGGCGCAGCTCGTCGACGCTCAGCGAAGCCAGCGTGCGGCCGGCCAGCGACAGCTCGATCTTGATCAACTGCTCGATCTGGGCGAGGAACCACGGATCGATCTTCGTTTCCTCGAAGACCTCGTCCAGCGTCATGCCGATGCGGAAGGCGTCGCCCAGGAACAGGATGCGCGACGGACCGGGCTCACCGATCTCCTGCACGATCTCCTCGCGGTCGGTGCTGATCTCGGACAGGCCGTCGATGCCGGTTTCCAGGCCGCGCAGCGCCTTCTGGAACGATTCCTGGAAGTTGCGGCCCATGGCCATCACTTCGCCGACCGACTTCATCTGCGTCGTCAGACGCGAGTCGGCCATCGGGAATTTCTCGAAGGCGAAACGCGGGATCTTGGTGACGACGTAGTCGATGCTCGGCTCGAATGAGGCCGGCGTGATGCCGCCGGTGATATCGTTCTTGAGCTCGTCGAGCGTGTAGCCGACGGCCAGCTTCGCGGCGATCTTGGCGATCGGGAAGCCCGTGGCCTTCGAGGCCAGCGCCGACGAGCGCGACACGCGCGGGTTCATCTCGATCACGACCATGCGGCCGTCGACCGGGTTGATCGAGAACTGCACGTTGGAGCCGCCGGTGTCGACGCCGATCTCGCGCAGGATCGCGATCGAGGCGTTGCGCAGCAGCTGGTATTCCTTGTCGGTCAGCGTCTGCGCCGGGGCCACCGTGATCGAGTCGCCGGTGTGGATGCCCATCGGATCCAGGTTCTCGATCGAGCACACGATGATGCAGTTGTCCGCCTTGTCGCGGACCACTTCCATCTCGTATTCCTTCCAGCCGATCAGCGACTCCTCGATGAGCAGCTCGTTCGTCGGCGAGAGGTCGAGGCCGCGCTTGCAGATCTCCTCGAACTCCTCCGGGTTGTAGGCGATGCCGCCACCGGTGCCGCCCAGCGTGAAGCTGGGACGGATCACCATCGGGAAGCCGTCGCCGCCGATCTCGGCATGGATGCGCTTCTGCACCGACCAGGCCTCTTCCAGCGAATGCGCGATGCCCGAGCGGGCCGACCCCAGCCCGATCTTGGTCATCGCGTCCTTGAACTTCAGACGGTCCTCGGCCTTCTCGATCGCGTGCTCGTTGGCGCCGATCATCTCGACCTTGTACTTGTCCAGCACGCCGTGCTTGTGCAGGTCCAGCGCGCAGTTCAGCGCGGTCTGGCCGCCCATCGTCGGCAGGATCGCGTCGGGGCGCTCCTTGGCGATGATCTTCTCGACCACCTGCCAGGTGATCGGCTCGATGTAGGTGACGTCCGCGGTGTCCGGGTCCGTCATGATCGTCGCCGGGTTGCTGTTCACCAGGATGACCTTGTAGCCCTCCTCGCGCAACGCCTTGCAGGCCTGGGCGCCCGAGTAGTCGAACTCGCAGGCCTGACCGATGATGATCGGGCCGGCGCCGATGATGAGGATGCTTTTGATATCAGAACGCTTGGGCATGAGTCGTCTCCCTCTTCATCAGGCCTTGGACATCAGACCGATGAAGCGGTCGAACAGATACGAAATGTCGTGCGGGCCGGGGCTCGCTTCCGGGTGACCCTGGAAGCAGAACGCGGGCTTGTCGGTGCGGGCCAGGCCCTGCAGCGTGCCGTCGAACAGGCTGACGTGCGTCGCGCGCAGGTTGGACGGCAGCGTGTCGGGATCGACCGCGAAACCGTGGTTCTGGCTGGTGATGCTGACGCGGCCGTTGTCGAGGTCCTTCACCGGATGGTTCGCGCCGTGATGGCCGAACTTCATCTTGAAGGTCTTCGCGCCCGAGGCCAGCGCCATGATCTGGTGGCCCAGGCAGATGCCGAAGGTCGGGATGCCGGCCTCGATCAGCTGCGCGGTGGCCTTGATCGCGTAGTCGCAAGGCTCCGGATCGCCGGGGCCGTTGGACAGGAACACGCCGTCCGGCTCGAGGTCGAAGACCTCCGAGGCCGGCGTCTGCGCCGGCACCACGGTGATGCGGCAGCCGCGCGAGGCCAGCATGCGCAGGATGTTGCTCTTGACGCCGAAATCGTAGGCGACGACGTGGAACTTCGGGGCGGTCTGCTCGCCGTAGCCCTTGCCGAGCGTCCACTCGGTCTCGGTCCAGGTTTCGCGTTCAGTGCGGCTGACGACCTTCGCCAGGTCCAGGCCCGCCATGCTCGGCGCGCCCTTGGCCAGCGAGACGGCTTCGTCGATGTGCGCCTGCGTGATCTGCTCGCCGGCGCCCAGCGCCAGGATGCAACCGTTCTGGGCGCCCTTCTCGCGCAGCACGCGCGTCAGGCGGCGCGTGTCCAGGTCGGCGATGGCGACGGTGCCCTCGTCCTTCAGGTACTGGCGCAGCGTGCGGCCCTTGCGGAAGTTCGAGTCGAGGACCGGCGCCTCCTTGATGATCAGGCCTGCGGCAAAGATCTTCGACGCCTCGACGTCCTCGTCATTGACGCCATAGTTGCCGATGTGCGGATACGTCAGCGTGACGATCTGGCGGCAATAGCTGGGGTCGGTGAGGATTTCTTGGTAGCCGGTGAGCGCGGTGTTGAACACCACCTCACCAACGGTCCGGCCGGCGGCACCGAGCGCGGAACCCTTGAAGACCGTGCCGTCTGCCAGGGCAAGAATCGCGGGGGGAGCGGAAAGCAGATCGGGCAGCACGGGAAACTCCGTTGTTGTGCGCGCGCCCGGCTCTGCTTCAGGGCCCTGGCATCGCCGCCGGCACGCGCCATGGACGGCTGGCGCGCGGGTGCGACCGGGTCTCCTGTGAGGGAGTCGATCCGAGTGGGATCCGATGCGATCGGGGGTGAAGTGTGCGGGACGCGGTAGGTTGCGGGTAAACCTGACGAGTATAACCCGTCGGGGTATTCACGGAGAAGATTTGCGCAAACGGGTCATCGCGTGGTCATGGTTTGAGAGTCCTCGACTGCCACCTTTGAGCGATTGGCCGCGAGGCCATGGGGCCTTGGCGGCAAGCGCCAAAACCCCAAGGCCTCCCGTCCCTGAACCATCCAGCACTTCCACGGTCTGGGACCGAGGACTGCCCCGGATGGGGGCTGAGCACTTTGTGACTCAACCCAGGGCGGCGATGCCGGCCTTGGCGACCTGCGCGTCCTCGTTGGACTTCACGCCGCTGACGCCGACTGCGCCGACGCAGAAGCCGTCGACGATCACCGGCACGCCGCCCTCGAGCATCCCTTCCAGGGGCACGCTGAGGAAGGCGTTGCGACCGTTGTTGACGATGTCCTCGTAGACCTTGGATTCGCGGCGTCCGAGCGCGGCCGTCTTGGCC
The DNA here is from genome assembly GCF_056867975.1 of Mitsuaria sp. MSU3D. Lineage (NCBI taxonomy): Bacteria > Pseudomonadati > Pseudomonadota > Betaproteobacteria > Burkholderiales > Sphaerotilaceae > Roseateles > Mitsuaria sp. MSU3D. Next base: position 2,473,619 of record NZ_CP200314.1, read on the forward strand.
TTCGCGGGGGCGATCACGGCCGACGTGGCTGCGGCGTTGTCCAGGCGTTGCAGCCACAGCAGATGACCACCGTCGTCGACGATCGCGATGGTCACGGGCCAGTTGTTCTTGACGGCTTCAGCTTCCGCGGCGGCGGCGATGCGCTTGACGTCGTCCAGGGTCAGGAAGGGCTTCTGTTTCATCTGCGGCCTCGTCGGGGTCATTGAAGGAAAGACGATCACTTTAACGAAGCCTTAAGACCCATGCCTACAATCGACAGCAACTCTCACTTCATGGGGCGCACGCACATGAACGACCGCATCATCGACCTCAACCCCGGCGGCTTCGGCTCGTCGCTGTCCGCCGACCGCCAGCGCGTGCTGCGCAACACCTACGCGCTGCTGGCGCTCTCGCTGATCCCGACCGTGCTCGGCGCCTGGATCGGCGTGAGCACCGGATTGCTCGCCGCCATGGGCAACGGCGCGAGCATGATCCTGTTCTTCGTCGGCGCGTTCGGCCTGATGTTCCTGGTCGAGAAGACCAAGAACTCCGCCGCCGGCGTCGCCTCGCTGCTGGCCTTCACGTTCTTCATGGGCCTGATGCTGTCGCGCCTGCTGGCCGCGATCCTGGGCTTCAAGAACGGCGGCACGCTGATCATGACGGCCTTCGGCGGCACCGCGGGGATCTTCTTCGCGATGGCGTCGCTGGCGACCGTGGTCAAGCGCGACCTCTCGGGCCTGCAGAAGTTCCTGTTCGTCGGCGCCGTGATCGCGATGATCGCCGGCATCGCCAACGTCTTCCTGCAATCCACCGGCGTGCACCTGGCGCTGCTGGTCGCCGTGCTGGGCATCTTCTCGGCCTTCATGCTGGTCGACGTCAAGCGCGTCATCGACGGCGGCGAGACCAACTACATCAGCGCGACGCTCAACATCTACCTGGACCTGTACAACGTGTTCACCGCGCTGCTGCAGTTGCTGGGCATCGTCGGCGGCGATCGCGACTGATCGTCTCGCCGCACGCAAAAACGCCTCGGAATCTCCGAGGCGTTTTTCATTGCGCGGCACCAACCGCGCGTGCGTGGTACCGGCCCGGCTCAGTGCCCGGGCTTGCCCTGCGCCTTGTCCAGTTCCGGCTGCGAGTTCGATGCGCTCGGCGCCTCACTTGCAGCGCCCGCCGCAGCCACGTCGTCCGGTCGGTGCGTCACGACCGGCTTGATCGCGCCGGTGCCGATGAAGCGCGCGTACTCGCTGCGGGGCATGAGGGCACTCAGGCGCGAGTCGCCCTCCTCCCAGCCCAGCGTCACGTCGTGCTCGTTGATCTCGACCTGCACGGCGCCGGGACGGATGGCCATCATCGGACCGTCACCGGTCCGGTAGGTCACTTCGCCGCAGATGAAGGCGGACTGACTCAGCGGCTGGTCTTCACTGGCCAGACGTTCGACGGAAGGATCGACCGTGGAAGCGTCGGCGGGATGCTCGGGCGGCAGGGGTGGTCGGGCGCTCATGGCAGGTCCTCCTGGAAGTCGTCCCGCGGCAGTTCGTCGAGCCATTGCCACATGCGCACCGCCAACGCGGTAGCCGTACACGTGGCCAATGTCATCAGCATGAGCATGTTGTCGTCCATGGTGACCTCGAACCGGAGCGGGATCAGGTTGCGATGAAGGCATCGTCGTCGTCACCGGAGCGCCAGCGAAGCGGCGGCCACCGCGACGCGCTGTAGGCGCTGTCCCACAGCCATCGGAGTGCCGTGCAGGACTGCAAAACTGTGTGAAGTTCCGGGCGAACTTCGACCGCACCGTCAACGTCATCCGACGCACTTCCGTTGTGCCCACATGCTGTAGGACGACGTCGGACACGGACCACCTCCGCGCACCGACACCACGCACCGTGCTGCGCTTATGGGAAGCGAACGCCCCAGCGCCGATAGTGAAAGCAAAGGCACTCAGCAGGAGAACCCAAATGAACCTCCAGATCGCCGCCGACGCCGCTGCGTCGCAATTCGAGATCCGGTTTGAATCCATCTTCGACGCTGGCCGCGGGATGTCTTTCCCGTGCGATCCGCAAGGTCACGTCGATCTGGACAGCCTGCCCGCCCGCGCTCGCAACAACTACCTGTTCGCCCGCGCCATGGTTGGCAAGGATTACCTTCCGCCGGCCGTGCGCGGTCGCAACAGCCACTGACGACCTGACGGCATCCGGCCCCCAGGCCTGCGCTCAAGGCGGGCCTGGCGTTTGCCACTCCCTCCCTGCATCCTCCCTGTTGCCGCGTCGCACCCTCCGGGTCGGCGCGCCTTTTCTTTGTGGGCGTGATGACAGTCAGCGCGTGACGGCCGGGGTCGCTTCTTCGAAGCGGTCGACCGTGCGCAGCGGCTTGAACAGCGCCGCCCAGGCCGCCACGACGCCCAGCGTGCAGACGGCCCCCGTCACCGCCGCGGGCACCGCCCCCAGCGCGGCCGCGGCGCTCCCGGCGCGGAACTCCCCCAACTCGTTCGACGAGCCGATGAAGAGCATGTTCACCGCGTTGACGCGGCCCCGCATCTCGTCGGGGGTGGAGAACTGCACCAGCGCGCCGCGAATGTAGACGCTGACCATGTCCGCCGCGCCGGCAATCGCCAGCGCCCCGAAAGACAGCCAGAAGGTGGTCGACAACGAGAACACCAGGTTGGCCAGGCCGAACACCGCCACGGCCGCGAACATCACTTTCCCGACATGCCGGTTGAACGGCCGCAGGCTGAGATAAAGACCGGCGGTGACTTCGCCCACGGCCATCGCGCTGCGCAGCGCGCCCAGTCCTTCCGGACCGGCATGCAGGACTTCGTGGGCGTAGATCGGCAGCAGCGCGACGACGCCGCCCAGCAACACCGCGAACAGGTCCAGCGAGATCGTGCCGAGGATGATGGGCCGCGAGCGGATGAAGTGGATCCCGGCGCCGAAGCGCTGCCAGATGTTGCCGCCCGCGGGCGAAGGCGGCGCGGCAAAGCGCACCGGCACGGCGCCGACCAGCAGCGCGGTGCCCAGCGCGAAACAGGCCAGACAGACGAGATAGGTCAGGCCGGAGCCACCGAATCCGTACAGGATCCCGCCCAGGAACGGACCGCCGATGCTGGCCACGCGCAGCAGCATGCTGTTGGCGGCGATCGCCTGCGCCAGCTGTTCGCGCGGGACGATCTGCGGCAACAGGCTCTGCAACGCGGGACCGGAGAAGGCCCGCGCGCAGCCGAACAGCACCAGCACGGCATAGATCCCGGTCACGCCCGCGTGGCCGTGGCCGGACAGCCACCACAGCGCCAGGCTGCAACTCGCGCTCACGGCCCAGCTGATCGCCAGGATCGGCTTGCGGCTGAAACGGTCGATCAGGTCACCGGCCGGCAGCAGGAGCAGCAGCATCGGGATGAACTGCGCCAGGCCGACATAGGCCAGCGCCAACGGTTCGCGGGTCAGGTCGTACACCTGCCAGGCGACGACCACCGCCTGGATCTGCCCGGCGAATACCGCCGCCAGGCGGCAGATCAGGAACGCCGTGAAGCCGGGATGACGGAAGACGCTGGTCTTGGGGACCGGCGCGGCGCCGGAGGAGGGGGAAGACGGGGAGGCTGGAGCGGTCACGGCACGAGGTGTTCAAGGCCTTCTTGGGCGGGCGCCGGCCAGTTTAGCGAGGCGACACCGGCGCTTGGGCGCAAAGCGATGTCACAAGTGCGACGGCTGCGCCGTCTTGTGGATACCTACCCTTCACTTCCTCAACACGGAGCCTTCCATGAGCCCACGTCTGAACTACATGCAGCAGTCGCCCGCCGCCTTCAAGAAGCTGGTGGAGCTGTCCATGGCCCTGAAGGAGGGCGGACTCGAGCACGCCCTGCAATATCTGGTCGAGATCCGCGCCTCGCAGCTCAACGGCTGCGCCTTCTGCCTGGACATGCACGTCAAGCAGGCGGTCATCGGCGGGGAGCGCCCGCTGCGCCTGCACCACGTCGCGATCTGGCGCGAGTCGCCGCTGTTCTCCAGCCGCGAACGTGCCGCGCTGCTCTGGACCGAGACGCTCACGCGCATCCCCGAGTCCGGCGTGTCCGACGCGGTCTATGCCGAAGTCCGCGAGCAGTTCAACGAAAAGGAACTGTCCGACCTCACCTGGCTGGTGTCCTCGATCAACGCCTGGAACCGCCTCAACGTCGCGTTCCAGAGCATTCCCGGCTCGCAGGACAAGGCCTTCGGACTGGACAAGGCCGGGCTCGCCTGACCTTGCCCCGCCCCGGGCTGACCCCAAGAAAAACGGCGCCCCTCGGGGCGCCGTTGCAGTGGTGTCGACAGGGGGATCCGGGCAATGTTCGAGTTCTGGGCCCGGATCCGCCGGTGCAACGTCAGGCGCGAACGACCTCGGGTCGACGGCGCCCCCCGCCGGGGTGGAATTGCTCCGCCGATCAACGCTGGGCGTAACGCGCCTTGGCCGAGTTCACGCACACGTCCTTGGCATCGCCGGACAGCGTGTTGCACTTCTCGGCGGCCAGCTTGTAGTCCGCCTTCACGCGGGTTTCCTCCGCGTCATCGACGGCCGCGGCCACCTTCTTGTTCATCTTGAGTTCGGCCTTGGCCTTTTCGTACGAGGTCTTGGCTTCGCGCTGGCACACGTCCTTGGCCTCGCCCGAGCGGTCGTCGCAGCGCTCCTTGGCCACGTCGTAGCGGGCCTCATAACGCGCCTCGATCAGCTTGGCCTCGTCCTTGGCGTTGCCGCTGTAGTTGTACTCGAGCTGGGCCAGCGCCACGTCCTCGCGGCCCTTGGCCTCCTTGACGCAGATGTCCTTGGCGTTGCCCGACAGCTGATCACAGCCGTCCTTGTCGACCTTGTAGGTCTTCTTGATGTCGTCCTTGGCGCCGTCGTAGACCGACTTCGAGAAGTTGGCGGCTTGCGCCATACCGGCGCACAGGCTCAGGGCGGCGGCGATCAGTGCGGTGGTTGCGTGCTTGTTCATGGTCATCCTTTGCTTGTTGTTGGGAGAGGCAGTGAATCGGCGGCGGTCGGATCCGGCACCGTCACTTTCGAAGCAGGCTCATCACGAAGGTCACGACGGCCATGATCACGAAGACGAAGAAAAGGATCTTCGCAATGCTCGCGGCGCCGGCGGCGATGCCGCCGAAGCCGAACAGCGCGGCGATCAAGGCAATGACGAAAAAGACGACGGCGTAGTGCAGCATCTCGGTTCTCCTGCGCGGCACCGTGCCGCGATGGAATGAACTTTAGGGACTGGCCCGTCCGCCAGAGGCAGTCCCGCACCGCGACCCTGCGTCGGAGCCGCAACCGATGCGCTGTAGGAGAGGACCTACCGACCCGCCAAGGTCCCACGCAGCGGGACCGAAGACCGGATGTCGACGACTGGCACCACGCGGCATCAAGGTGACGCCGACGAGGCCTCAATGAAGCAGCAGCGAGGCCGCAACGAAAAAGCCGGCTCGCGCCGGCTTTCGTGGAGGGTGGACGAGGCGCGCGAAGGCGGCCGTCTCACCAGATCTTCTGGAAGGTCACGCCGACGCGCCCGCCCCGCGGACGGAAGGTCAGCGACGACTGCCCGCTCAGTTCCATCTTGAAGCCCTTGCGAAGGTCCGCATACGGCTTGCGGCTGTTGAACGCCAGGCCGACGCGCACCTGACGCTGATCGCGGTTGTTGAGTCCCGGCACGTTCAGATCATCGATCTGGGCGCGCTGTGCGTCGATCAGCGGCGTCTGCACGAAGGCGTGGGATCGTGGCCCGGTCGGCATCGCCAGTCCGACGAGCACGCCGGCGTCGCCGGCCGCGCCGGGGCGCAGGTTCTGGTAGGGCGTCGCATACAACCCGCCGCCGAACGCGGCGCCTCGCTGCTCCACACCGACGCCCAGCCGGAGCCCGCTGCCGGACAAGGGCCTGGCCCACAACATCGTCTGCGTGGCCTGCGGCGCACGGCCATACCAGCCGGCGGCGCCCGGGGACTGGTTGGCGGTCGCCAACGGCTCGGCGGCACTCTGCGTCACCGTGTAGCGGGAGCCGGACGAGGTGTCGCGCAAGGCTTGCTGGCGCGTCCGTTCCGACAGGCTGCGGCCCGACAGCTCGACATGATCATCGAGCGAACTCGGCGTCGCGGTGACGGCGGGTGCCGCCTGGACGACGGAGGCCAGCGACAGGGTCACCGGCATCAGCGCCGCGCGGAGGACATTTCGGGGGCAGAAGGCGTTCATGACTCAACTCCCGTTCTTGCAGACAACTTAGGACGCGGGTTGCGACAGGAAAATCTCGATCCGACGATTGGCGGCCCGCCCGGCCTCAGTGGCGTTGCTGGCCACCGGCTGTCGTCCGCCACGGCCCTCCACCAGCAACCGGCCGCGCCGGACGCCGTGATGGACCAGGTACTCACGCACGGCCTCGGCGCGGTCCAGCGACAGCGGGCCGTTGACCGCATCACCCGCCGAGCTGTCGGTGTGGCCGACGATGGTCACGCGGACGCTGTCGTCCAGGTTGCGGCTGACCTCGTCAAGCACCGGGCGCAGCGCCGGCTTGAGTTCGGAACGGCCGATGTCGAAGGAGACATCGGCGGGCACGCTCAGCTTGAGCTGGTTGTCCGGCGTACGGGCAACACTGATGCCCGCACCGGCGCCTGCCTGGACCAGCGCCTGGCGACGCTCTTCCATCCGGGACGACCAGAGGTTGCCGCCAAGGACGGCGGGCGCCGTACCCGAAGTGGCGCCGGTCGTGGCGCCGGGGACGTTGCCGTCCGTGCGGCCGTCCATCGAGGCGCAGCCGCCCAGGCCCAGCAGCATGCCGACCGCCAGGACCGGCAAGCCGGCCACCGCCGTCAGCCGCCAGCGGCTCTCGACGGAAACGCGCGAAGCGTTGGCGACGTGGATGGCGAGGACTCGGGGGCGGCGCATGACAGTCTCCAGGAGGGCTGTGGGGCTTGGTCACACGATAAATGGACCTTGCTGAGTGTCATGCTAGGGAGATCGCGGGGCGTCGGGTGTAGTCGGCTGTCGGAAGCGGAAGTCAGACAGGGCTGACAACGCGTCGGCAGACGATTCCTTGCCCCGGCAGGGATCAGGCGCTCAGCGCGATGCCGTCGGACGGCTCATCGTCCAGCGGCAGCAGGTCCGCTTCGGAGAGCTCGGCGGCGTCGACTTCCTCGTCGAAGGCGGCCTGGTCGGCGGCGCCGCGATGCGCGATCAGCGGCTTGTCCAGCGGGCGGTAGACGCGGCTGCGCAGACGGGACAGACGCTCGGAGGCGGCCACTTCGTGGGCGACGCGCTCGGGATCCAGCAGCATCGCGAACGGGTTGGCGGCGAAGTCTTGGGTCGTGGTCTGCATGTCGGTCTCCAGGGGGATTCAGTTGATTCCGAGGGCCAGCTTGCGAGGGCCTGAGGGCGGCGCCGACACCGTGTCGGCATGGAATGAACTGTAGGGACCGACCCGCGCCGCCAACAGTGGGCGGCGGGCCAAACCGCGTGTCAGACGGATTCCTAGGGGTATGCCAGCAGCCGCCTCACGGCGACGTGCGCGGGCGTGACGGATGCCGCGCCCGGGCCAGCTTGTCGAGCCTGTCGGCCATCTCGTCCTGGCCGGCGCGGCGGGCGAAGTCGGCGGCCGTCATCTTGTGGTCGTTGCTCAGCGTGACGTCGGCGCCGGCGGCGATCAGCACCTCGGCGCCGCTGAGGCCGCCGTAACCGGCCGCCATCATCAGCGGGGTCGTCCCGTTGTCCGACCGGGCGTCGATGTCGGCGCCCTGCTCCACCAGCCAGCGCACGAGATGCTCGTTCGGTCCGGCGGCCGCGTAATGCAGCGCCGACCAGCCGGGCTCGTTGACCAGCGCGCCGCGTTTCACGAGTTCCTTGGCCCACGCCAGCTGGCCCTTGAGCGCCGCCAGCATCAGCGGCGTCTCGCCAGCCTGGTTGATCGCGCTGACGTCGGTGCCGGGGCTCTTCAGCAGGGCTTCGAAGGCCTTGCCGGACTCCTCGCGGATCGCCACGTGCAGGGCCGTGTTGCCCTGCTTGTCGCGGACGTTGGGATCGACTCCTTCCAGCAGCAGCTTCATCACCGTGCTGGCGTGGTCGTTGCGGGCGGCGACATGCAATTCGGGCGATGTCGAGCTGTCCGACGACGCCGCCTGCGACGGCGATCCGAAGCGCCCCTGCGCCAGGACCGTCGCCCCCGGCGCCGCGGCCAGCATCAGGCCTACCAGGGCAGCGCCCACGGCGGACGACACGCCCATGCTCGACGTCTTCCGGAGCGAACCGGCCGCCATCTCAGGCGGCCTCCGGCAGCTGGAACAGCCGCCGCGTGTTCGCCGTGCACTGCGCCGCCAAGGTCTCCACCGGCACGCCGCGGACCTCGGCGATCAGCTTGGCCACGTGCGGCACGTAGGCCGGCTGGTTCAGCTTGCCGCGGTACGGCACGGGCGCCAGATAGGGGCTGTCGGTCTCGATCAGGATCCGGTCGGCGGGGACGATCTTCGCGACCTCCCGCAGGTCCGCCGCGTTCTTGAAGGTCACGATCCCGGAGAACGAGATGTGGAAGCCCAGGTCCAGCGCCGCCTTCGCCACGTCCATGGTCTCGGTGAAGCAGTGCACGACGCCGCCGGGCTGGCCGGCGTCCTCCTCGCGCATCAGTCGCAGCGTGTCCTCGGCGGCCGAGCGGGTGTGGATCACCAACGGCTTGCCGGTGCGCTTCGCGGCGCGGATATGGTGGCGGAAGCGCTCGCGCTGCCACTCCATCTCCTCGACGGTCCGGCCGTTGAGGCGGTAGTAGTCCAGTCCGGTTTCGCCGATGGCGACGACCTTCGGATGCGCGGCGCCGTCGACCAGTTCGTCGACGCTGGGCTCATGGACCTCGTCGCTGTCCGGATGGACGCCGACGGTCGCGAACAGCTGCCGGTGCGCGTCCGCGATGGCACGGACCTCGGGGAACTCCTCCATCGTCGTGCAGATGCAGACGGCCTGCGTCACCTGGGCCGCGTCCATTGCGGCGAGCAGGTCGGGGAGTTGGGACTTGAGCTCGGGGAAGCTCAGGTGGCAATGGGAATCGATGTACATGGGAACAACTCCGCCGGGCTCGTGGCCGGGCGCTGAAGCGGCGCCGACGCCGCGGCGGGACGGCCACGGTGCCGCCGGTCTGCGGGGATCAGATCGTCTGCGTCGGCTTGGCCGAGGAGATCGCCGTGCCCAGCAGTTCCTCGATCTTGAGCTTGATCACGCGGGTCTTCTCGTCGCCGGGGAAGCGCACGCCGACGCCCTGCGTGCGGCCGCCCGACGCGTTGGCCGGCGTCAGCCAGGCGACCTTGCCCGCGACCGGATAACGGTTGGGATCCTCGGGCAGCGTCATCAGCAGGTAGATGTCCTCGCCCAGCTTGTAGTCGCGCGTGGTCGGCACGAAAACGCCGCCCTCCGAGAAGATCGGGATGTAGGCCGCGTAGAGGGCGCCCTTCTCCTTGAACACCAGCTGGATCACGCTGGGTCGGGCACCGCCGGCGGGAGCCGGGACGGGGGCGGACGCGGGCGGCGTGGTGCTCATGGGTTTCAGGCTGAGTTCGCTCATGGCGCCAAGTCTACTCGCGGCGCCCCGGGGTCAGACTTGGTTACCGCCTTGATCAGCGTGCCGGCCGCATCGCCTGTTGCCCCTGGGCCACCAGCGACTCCATCAGCAGCCCGGCGTTGAGCGGGTGGTCCGCGTGCCGCGCCGCCTGCTGCAGCGTCCGGGCCCACTGGTCCAGCGCGGCGCGCACCGCCGGCAGCTTGGGCAACGCATCGCGCGGGAAGTAGGCCGGCCCGGCGCCGTGGGCGATGCGCATCAGGTCGTGCACCAGGCGCTGCATCGCGGCGATCGCGCGCGGCACCGGCCAGTCGGTCAGCGCCACGGCCTCGCCCTTGGCGATGCGGCGCGGCAGCTCCAGCCAGGTCCTGGCGGCGATGCCCTCCTCGCTCCACTGCAGCGCCTCCTGCGGGCGGCCACCGGTGGCGTCCAGCAGCACGCCGGGCTGATCGACGCCCTGCCCGGTCAGCCAGGCCAGCGCGGCCTCGCGGCCGGGCAGCGCCATCTGCAGCGGCTGGCAGCGGCTGCGGATCGTCGGCAGCAACTGCTGCGGCGCGGCGCTCGCCAGGACGAAACGCAGCAGCCCCGCCGGTTCCTCCAGCGTCTTCAGCAGCGCATTGGCGGCGATGGTGTTCAGCGCCTCCGCGGGATAGACGACGACCACCTTGGCCTTGCCCCGTGCCGCGCTGACCTGCGCGAAGGACAGCATCTGGCGGACGGCCTCGATCTTGATCTCGCGGCTGGGCTTGGTCTTGCTGGCCTTGGCCGAGGAGGCGCCGTCCCCCTCGGCGTCCATCGCGCCGAAGCCCAGGGGCTCGCGCAAGGCCTCGGGCAGCAGCACCTGGAAGTCGGGATGCGAGCGCGAGCGCAGCAGGTGGCAGCTCGGGCAGCGGCCGCAGCCGGGCTGGTCGGTCGAGGTGCGCGCCTCGCAGAGCCAGGCCTGCGCCAGCAGCAGCGCCAGGTCGAACTGGCCGACACCGGCCGGCCCCTGCAGCAGCAGCGCATGGCTGCGGCCTTGTGTGAGCGCCTGATGCAGCGGCTCGGCCAGCCAGGGCAGCGGCAACTGGCCGCCTTCGGCCAAGGCCGCGGCGCCGTCGGCCGTGACGGAGGAATCGCTCACCATCCCCGGCGCTCCAGTTCCGCGCGGATCTGGTCCGCGACGCCCGCAATGGTGTCGCCCGCATCGATGCGCACGATGCGGCCCCGCGCCGCCTCGGCGCGACGCTGGTAACCGGCCCGCACGCGGGCGAAGAAGTCGAGATCCAGCTGCTCCAGCCGGTCCGCGTCGCGGGCCTGCGCCCGGCGCTGCGCCGCCACGGCGGGGTCCACGTCGAACCAGAAGGTCAGGTCCGGCTGGCGCCCCTGCTGCACCCACTGTTCCAGCGTCGCCAGCACCTGGACGTCCATGCCGCGGCCGCCGCCCTGGTAGGCGAAGCTCGCGTCGGTGAAGCGGTCGCACAGCACCGTCTGGCCCAGCGCCAGCGCCGGCGCGATGACGCGCTGCACATGGTCGCGCCGCGCGGCGAAGACCAGCAAGGCCTCGGTCAGCCCGTCCATGTCCTGGTGCAGGAACAGGCCCCGCAACGACTCGGCCAGCGGCGTGCCGCCGGGCTCGCGGGTCTGGACCAGTTCGGCGCCGCGTTGGCGCAGGTGCTGCGCGACGGACTCGATGTGGGTGGACTTGCCCGCCCCGTCGATGCCTTCGAAGGTGATGAAACGACCGCTCACGCGTGGTGCTCTCTCGGAACCCGGATGGGGAAAAAAGCGGAAAAAGCGAAGCGCGGTCGCTTCAGCGGCCGCGCTGGTACTTGTTGACCGCGCGATTATGCGCGGCCAGGTCCTCGCTGAACTGGCTGGTGCCGTCCCCGCGCGACACGAAGTACAGCGCCTTGGACGGCGTCGGATGCAGCGTGGCCTGCAGCGCGGCCAGGCCCGGCATCGCGATCGGCGTCGGCGGCAGGCCGCCGCGGGTGTAGGTGTTGAACGGCGTGTCGGTCTGCAGGTGGCTCTTGCGCAGGTTGCCGTCGAAGTCCGCCCCCAGGCCGTAGATCACCGTCGGATCGGTCTGCAGCGGCATGCCGGCCTTGAGCCGGTTGACGAACACCGCCGCGACCAGGCCGCGATCCGCGGCGGCGCCGGTTTCCTTCTCGACGATGGAGGCCAGGATCAGCGCCTCGTCCGCGCTCTTGAGCGGCAGGCCGTCGCCGCGGCCGGCCCAGGCGCTCTCCAGCCGTTTCTGCATCAACGCATGGGCGCGCTTGAGCACCGTCAGGTCGCTGACGCCCAGGCTGTAGGCGTAGGTGTCCGGGAAGAAGCGCCCCTCGGGCGCCTGCCCGGGCGCGCCGATCGCCGCCATGATCTGCTCGTCCGTCATCGTCGCGGTGGTCTGCTTCAAGGCCGGCGCGGCCGCGATCGCGGCGCGCAGCTGGCGGAAGTTCCAGCCTTCGATCAGGCGCAGCTGTTCCAGCACCTGGTCACCGCGCACCATCTTGTCGAGCAGCTCGCGCGGCGTGATGCCGGCATGGATCTCGTAGCTGCCGGCGCGGATCTTCCTCGCCTGGCCCGAATACCGGAACCACGCGTACAGGAAGCGCGGATCGGTCTGCACGCCGGCCGCGACCCAGGCCTGCGCGACCTGCTGCGGCGGCGTGCCCGGTTCGATGGAGAGTTCGATGCCCGGCTTCTCCAGCGCCAGCGGCGCCTGCAGCCACCACCAGAGCGCGCCCGCGCCGCCGCCGACCAGCACCACGCCCGCCACCAGGACGGACAGCAGCCAGCGCCCGATCCGGCCCGACTGCTTCTTCGTTTTTCTCGCGGTGCCGCGAGATCTGTTTTTCGCGCGTGACAAGACCCGACGCCCTTCGTGAAATGCGGGGGCTGATGATAATCGGCCCATGATCGAAGACCTCCACCACGCTCCGCCGCCCGTGCCGTCCTCGGCGCTGGGCGCCGTCCGGCTTGCCGACTGGGGCGTGATCCGCGCCCAGGGCGAGGAAGCCGCCAAGTTCCTGCACACGCAGCTGACGCAAGACCTGGCCCTTCAGACCGGCGCGCAGGCGCGGCTGGCGGGCTTCTGCTCGGCCAAGGGCCGCCTGCTGGCGACGATGCTGGCGGTCAAGCCCGACGACCAGACCGTGCTGCTGGCGCTGCCCGCCGAGGTGCTGCCGGCGACGGTGAAGCGGCTGTCGATGTTCGTGCTGCGCGCCAAGTGCAAGCTGAGCGACGACAGCGCGGCCTGGGCCGTGTGGGGCTTGTCCGGCGCGCAGGCGCGCGACTGGCTGGCGGGGGCCGCAGCGGGCGCCGCCCCGGCGACGGTCTGGTCCGTGGGCCGCGTCGCCCTGGCCGACGGCCGCGAGGCGCTGGCCACGCGCCTGCCCGATGACGGCCTGACGCCGCGCTTCCTGCTGCTGCAGCCCGCCGACGCGCCGGCGCCGGCGCTGCCTGTCATCGATCCCGAGGAATGGCAAGGCCTGGACGTGACCGCCGGGCTGGCCTGGATCCGCCAGGGGACGGTGGAACAGTTCGTGCCCCAGATGCTCAACCTGGAGCTGCTGGGCGGCGTGAACTTCCAGAAGGGCTGCTATCCGGGCCAGGAAGTCGTGGCGCGCAGCCAATACCGCGGCACGATCAAGCGACGGACCCACCTGTTCGCGCTGGAAGGCAGCGATGCCGACGCCACGCCCGGCCAGGAGATCTTCCACAGCGCCGATCCGGAGCAGCCCGCCGGCATGGTCGCCGGCTTCGGCCGCCAGGAAGGCCGCCCGCTGCTGCTGGCGGAAGTGAAGCTCGCCGCGCTCGAGTCCGGCAGCTTGCATCTGGGCAGCGCGCAAGGCGCTGTCCTTACCCCGCGTCCCCTGCCTTACGTCATCGGAGAACCTGAATGAATGCATCGCCGCCGACGCGCGCCGCCGCGCCTCCCCGCCCTCCTGTTCCGCGCTCGACCGCGCCGGTCGAGCTCTACGTCTACTACCGCGTCCATGCGGACCAGCTGACGGCCGCGCTGGCCGCCTTCGAACAGGCGCGTGAGGCGCAGCCGGTGCGGCTGCTCCAGCGCCATGACAACGATCCGGTCTTCCAGACCTGGATGGAGATCTACGGCCCCGAGCTACCCGACGCGGCGGACGCGGAACGCCGGATCGCCGCCGCCCTGGGCGCGTTCGCGCAGGGCCCCCGTCACCGCGAGGCCTTCGCCGCCGTCGCCGGTCCGGGAGCGGCGCACTGATGGAACACAACGTCTCCCTGATCTCGACGCTGGCGGCGGGCTTCGGCCTGGCGCTGATCCTGGGTTTCATCGCCGAGCGGCTGAAGCTGCCGGCGCTCGTGGGCTACCTGCTCGCGGGTATCGCGATCGGCCCGGCCACGCCGGGCTTTGTCGCCGATGTCGGCATCGCCGCGCAGCTGTCCGAGATCGGCGTGATGCTGCTGATGTTCGGCGTCGGGCTGCACTTCTCGCTGAAGGACCTGATGGCGGTCAAGCGCATCGCGCTGCCGGGCGCGGTCGTGCAGATGGCCGCCGCCACGGCGCTGGGCATGGGCCTGGCGATGTGGTGGGGCTGGCCGGCGGGTCAGGCGCTGGTGTTCGGCCTGACGCTGTCCTGCGCCAGCACGGTGGTGCTGCTGAAGGCGCTGGAGTCGCGCGGCTCGCTCGAATCCATGAACGGCCGCATCGCGGTCGGCTGGCTGGTGGTCGAGGACCTGGCCACGGTGCTGATCCTGGTGCTGTTGCCGCCGCTGTCCACGGTGCTGGGCGGCAACGCCGCGCCCGGCGCCTCCGCCGACGCGCCGCTGTGGCGCACGATCGCCGAGACGCTGGCCCAGATGGCCGCGTTCGTCGTGCTGATGCTGGTCGTCGGGCGGCGCGTGCTGCCGTGGATGCTGTGGCAGGTGGCGCGGACCGGCTCGCGCGAGCTGTTCACGTTGATGGTCATCGCCGTGGCGATCGGCATCGCCTACGGCGCGTCGGAGTTGTTCCACGTGTCCTTCGCGCTGGGCGCGTTCTTCGCCGGCACGGTGATGCGCGAGTCCGAATACAGCCACCGCGCCGCGCAGGAATCGCTGCCGCTGCGGGACTCGTTCTCGGTGCTGTTCTTCGTCTCGGTGGGGATGCTGTTCGACCCGATGACCCTGGTCGACCAGCCGCTGCACCTGCTGGGCGTCGTCGCGATCGTGATGCTGGGCAAGGCGATCGCGGCGGCGGCGCTGGTCATCGTGTTCCGCTATCCGCTGAACACGGCGATGACGGTATCGGCCAGCCTGGCGCAGATCGGCGAGTTCAGCTTCATCCTCGCCGGCCTGGGCGTGCAGCTGGGGCTGTTGCCGAAGGCCGGGATGAACCTGGTGCTGGCGGCGGCGCTGATCTCGATCGCGCTGAACCCGGTGATGTTCGCGATGATCCAGCCGCTGCAGCGCTGGGTGCTGGCGCGCTCGTCCTTCGCGCGCGAGCTCGAGGCGCGGGACGACCCCTACGCCGAGCTGCCGCAGACGACCGAGCGTCAATACCTGGAGGGTCAGGTCGTGCTGGTCGGCTACGGTCGCGTGGGGCGGCGCATCGCCGACGCGCTGACGGAGCGCGGCATCCCCTTCGTCGTCGCGGATCAGGGCCGCGAGACCGTCGAGGCGCTGCGCAAGCGCGGCATGGCGGCGGTCAGCGGCGACGCGAGCGAGCCGATGGTGCTGGTCCAGGCCCACATCGCCAACGCGGCGATGCTGGTGGTGGCGGTGCCCGATTCGATGAAGGCGCGGCAGATGGCCGACACGGCGCGACAGCTGAACCCGGGCATCGAGATCGTGCTGCGCACCCACGGCGAGGAGGAATCCGAACTGCTGCGCCGCGAGCAGCTCGGCACCGTGTTCTACGGCGAGGAGGAACTCGCCAAGGGCATGAGCCGGCACGTGCTGCAGCGCTTCAACGCGGACATCCCGGAGGGCTTGTCGCCGGTGGCGGCGCCGGCGCATTGAGCGCACGGACGCCATCGCCAGGACCCGCTCCGACGCGGCGATGATGAGCGGCCCTCCAGGGTCGCTTTTTCTTGCCCGTCCTTCAGGCCCGTCTTTCCTCCTCCGAGGTGCCAGGCCGCCCAGCAATCGCCGCTTTACATCGTCCGCTTAGCGTCGCCGCCCATGATCGAACCGACCCGTCCTCGCCCGCGCGCCAGCGCCCGCTCCCTGACCCTCGCGGGCGTTGCCGTGCTTGGCTCGGCGCTGCTGCTCGCCGGTTGCGGCGGCGGGCCGCCGAAGGCGCGCATCGAGGAACAGCAGCAGCAACGCGAGTTCGCTTCCCGCGGCTACGCGCCGCAAGGCGAGCCGGTGACGATGCAACCGATCCTGTGGCGGATCCGCGGCGACGACGTGCGCGTGAGCCTGACGATGCCGGCCAGCATGGGCGCGACGGCGGGGACCACGCCCCGCCCGGTCGTCGTGTACCTGCCCGGCCTGGGCGAGTCCGACACCGCCGGCATCCGCTGGCGCCGCGCCTGGGCGGCGGCCGGTTATGCGGTGCTCTCGCTGCAGGCGCTGGACGACGACGCGACGGCCTGGTCATCGGAACTGGCGCGCTCAGCGGAGTTCACCGAACTGGGTCGGCGTCACTACGCCGATGCGCAGATGCGCAAGCGGCTGGCGCGGCTGGACGAGCTGCTTGCCGAGGCGCAGCGGCTGGGCCGGCAGGGCCAAGGCCAGGGCGATCCGCCGTGGCGCTCGCTGGACTGGTCGAAGACGGTCGTTGCGGGGTATGAACTCGGCGCACAGACCGCGATGGCGGTGGCGGGCGAGCGGCAATCCGACGGCTCGGTGCTGGCGCTGAAGACGGTGCAGCCGGTGGCTGCGATCGTGATCAGCCCCCAGGTTTTCGCTTCACCGGACGCGGCGCGGTATCGCGACATCTCGATCCCGGTGCTCGGCCTGACGGGGCCGGACGACAGCGACGTGCTCGGCCTGGTGCGGGACGTGCAGTGGCGCCAGGCGCCGTTCGCCGCGATGCCGGCGGGACGAGGCTGGCTCCTCAGCGCGAACGAGGTCCGCCATGCGGCGCTCGGCGGCAACGAGCCGCGTCCCGAGGACACCGAGCGCGAACAGAAACGGATCCGCGCCGCCGAGGAGCAGGCGCAGTCGCAGCCCCAGGGCCGCCGAGGCGGTGGCGGCCGCGGCGGACGCGGCCAGGAAGGACCGACGCGCATGGCGCCGGTCCCGGCCGTGCCTGACTACCGGCAGTTGCACGAGCAGCAGCTCGGCATGACGGCCGCGCAACAGGTCAGCGTGGCGTTCCTGGACCAGCAACTCAAACAGTCGGAAGCGGCTCGCGCGTGGCTGGCCGGACCTGTCGACACCTGGCTGGGCGCCCTCGGCAGCCTCAGACGTTCACAGGACGGTGCTCGAGGGCATCGGCATTGAAAGCGGAACGTCAGGTGCCAGGAAAAAGCTGTCCTGGCTGACATTGCCGTCCTGGTCCCTCTGGCGGACCTCCGCGGGCCCGACGACGACTTTGCCCTCGCCAAGCATTTTCCAACGACCGACGCCGTCGACGCGGTAATCGAGAACGCCGCCCTCTTCGAGGTTGGCAGGGATCAGGATGTCGTCGTCCCCACTGAGCTTGAACTGTGGCGCCTCCGGCGGCGCGGTCTTGTGAGCGACAAGAAGCTGCTGGTTGGCGGACAGATCGGAGGCCTGGCTCGGATTTCCCGCGCGGTCGACCTGGCGCACTTCGACCGGCCCCAGGATGCTTTCGCCAAAGCGGGCGGTCGTCCATTCGCCGCCCCCCTTCCCTCGGTACTGGAAGTGGCTGTCGTGTTCGCGATTGGTGGCCAGCATCGTTTCGTGGCCCCATTCGGTGGGCCGGCTGAGAAACTCCGGCGCAGGCGGAGGCGTGGTGTCCAGCCAGACGGACACCAAGCGAGCTTCCTGGCTGATGTTGTCCGCGCTGTCATACAGTTTGACCCGGATGGTCTGTCCCCCTTCCCGGAACGCCCCTTCCGGAATGAGCTCGCCGCTGCCTTCGACGCCATCGTCTCCCGAGATATCCCTGTGGGTATGGGGATCGGACTGCCAGACACGAAAACGGGCGCCAGGCTCGATACCGCTGATTCGCACGAGCGGCTGATTGGTCAACACATAGTTCTCCCGCCACCCCTCCGGCGTTGCGTCGAACACCAGCCCTCGATCGTGGACGACGGTCAGAGAATTCGGCTCGTCGTTGCCTCTGTCCACCTTGAACGCCAAGCTCGCCTCCGACCGGGGACGGCCATCCGGATCCAGGGTTCGCACGTCCACCTGCTTCGCACCATCCCCCGGGAAATCCGCGTCGCTGATGAGGTCCCTCTCCCCGAGAGGACGCCATTCCCCGGCATCGATCCGGTA
Source organism: Mitsuaria sp. MSU3D (assembly GCF_056867975.1). NCBI lineage: Bacteria > Pseudomonadati > Pseudomonadota > Betaproteobacteria > Burkholderiales > Sphaerotilaceae > Roseateles > Mitsuaria sp. MSU3D. Next base: position 2,491,488 of record NZ_CP200314.1, read on the forward strand.
TTGCGCCTGCTGCCCATGTTCTGAATCGACCCCTTCGACCCACACGGTGGCATTGCGGGTGATGAGATCGGACCTCTGCTCCTCGGTGACGCCGGTGTCGTTCAACAGGCGGAGTCGAAGGGGGGCAAGGCTCTCGGCATGGGTCTCCTCCCGATCCGGGAGCGACGCCGGATCAGACCTCGCTGCACCGATCGTCAGGATCTGATTGATCCCAAGCCGAGCGGACTCCAGGCTGGAATTCCCCGCGAGGTCGACTTGCCGGACCTCCATCGGTCCTGTCAGCACGCCCTCCCGCACGCGCTGCCAGTCCGAATGCTCGTCCCGACGATGCTCCAGATGCGCATGTCGCTCGAGATTGTCGAGCTGGAACTGTTCGACGCCCAGGGCCTCGCCAATGGACGACCACTGCGGGGCCGGTGGCGGCGTCGTGTCCAACCAAAGGCCTTGCAACTTGAGGGACGCGCCGTTGTAGGCTCCCGAGTTGCCTGCCCGATCGGTGACGCCCACGACGAAAAGTTGCGGGCCTTCCTTGAAAAAGCGCTCCGTGAGCATGCTGTCCTGGCCCTCGGCTGATTCCCCGGCAACCTGACGCGTACCCTTCGCTGTGTACTGATGGGCTGCCCACATGGCCCCGTCCTCCAATCCGAGCAGCTTTACCTGCGCGTCTTTCGTGAGCCAAAAGCTGCCATCGGGTTCCGGATCACCGGCCTCGTTCACCCTTCCCATTGGATGCATGACTTGATGGGTAAGTGGCACTGGCCCCGTCGTGTCCAGCTCGAAGTGGAGGCTGTCCGCTGACAAGGGACCTCCGTGCGAATCGAAAGACCGGACGTCGACCCGCTTCACGCCATCGCCCTGAAACTGCGCTTCGTGAATGACGTGCTCATCCCCAAGCAGCATCCAGGGCCCCTCATCAATGCGGTACTCGACCTTGTCGTGGTCCTCGGTCACGCCGTCAACCCTCACTGTGGCATCGGAGGTGACGAAGTCCTTCCTTTGCGAATCGGTCAAGCCCGTGTCGTTCTGCAGGCTCAGTCGGAGAAGGCCCGCGACCTCGATCGGCGTCGGGCTGTCGTCGCGCTCATCGAATTCGTCGCTCTCGTGGCTCTCCTCCCCCTCGTCTCTGCCCGCCTCATCCACATCCACCTGCTCGTGCTCGTGCTCGTGCTCGTGCTCGTGCTCGCGCTCGGCTGCTGGCACGGGTGCGTGAACTTGCTCGGGCTTGCGGTCGGACTCGGATTCTGCGTCGGACGCAGCTGCGGACTCGGATGGTGGAAGCACTGTCGGAGGCGTGAGCTCAAGCTCTGGCGCGATCGTCGGAACCGGTGACGCGTCGACGTCTGCCCTGGCATCCACCGCCGCCTCGGGCACTCGCTCGTGAACGGGCACAAGCCGAGCGTTCAACGGCATCGATTCATCGGCGATCATCGGTTTCGGAATGGTCAGCATCGTCGGCACTCGCGACGGCGGCGGCTGGAACACCGCCGTCCTCGCGCCGCCTGTCCCCGACATCGCCCCCAATGCCGCGAAGGCAGTCATGACGCCTGCCGCCGCCACGACGACCGAGTCCTGCCCCTCCTCATCGACAGCGACCGGCACGTCCTGCCTGTCCACGTCGCCCGCCTGGTCCCGTGGCGGCGTCTCGTGCTCATGCTCGTGCGCTTGTCCATCCTCCTGCTCTTGCGCCTGCTCGCCATCCTTGCGCCGCTGCTTCACTGCCTTCGCCGTCATCCGGTATCTCCACGAATCAAACCCGGCAGTATCGAAACGGTGCCGTCTGGTGGCACTCGTCGAGGATTGCCTGAATCCGCCGCCGGCCGGTTCCGTCTTGGCGCGCGGCGCCAGATTTCAGTCATCCAAGTTCTCGAACACGCAATTTCTGTCTTGACAGAAATTTCTGTCAAGCTACAGTCCAGCGCATGGAACTCACCGACACCGCCCGCCGCTTCGTCCTGCACTGGGGCGAGATGGGCAGCGCCTGGGGCGTCAACCGCACCGTGGCGCAGATCCACGCCCTGCTCTACTTCCACGGCCGGCCGCTCAACGCGGAGGAACTGGCCGAGACGCTGTCGGTCGCCCGCTCCAACGTCAGCACCAGCCTCAAGGAACTGCAGAGCTGGAACCTGATCCGCGTGACCCACGTGCTCGGGGATCGCCGCGACTATTTCGAGACGACGGCGGACGTCTGGGAACTGCTCCGCACCATCGTCCGCGAGCGCAAGCACCGCGAGTTCGATCCCACCGTGCGCATGCTGGCCGAACTCGTCGCCGACGAAGGTTTCCAGAACGAATCGCCCGACGCCCAGGACCGCGTGCGCGAATGCCTGCGCCTGATGCAGACGCTGGGCGCCTGGTCAGAGGAAATGATGCGGCTCTCGCCGTCGACGCTGGAGAAGGTGCTCAAGCTCGGCGCGAGCGTGCAGCGCTTCGTGCGCGGGGACGGGTCCTGACCCGCCCTTTTTTTTGAACACGAATTTCTGTCTCTACTGAAATATCAAACAAGACCACAAACCGGAGAACACCATGCGAGTTTTCCCCGCGGCCCCCACCACCGGCCCCGATCCGTCGATCTATCCGCTGACCCTCTACTTCGACGGCGCCTGCCCCATCTGCAGCGGCGAGATGCACAACCTGATGCTGCGCAACACCGCCGGCCTGCTGCGCTTCGTAGACATCTGCGAGCCAGGCTTCTCGGCGTTTCCGCCGGGCACGGACATGCCCGCGCTGATGGACCTGATGCACGGTCTGCGCGCCGATGGCCAGCTCGCGATCGGTGCCGAGGCGATTCGGCTCGCCTACCGCGGCGCGCAGCTCGGATGGATCGCGCGGATCATGGACCTGCCTGTGCTGCGGACCGTGTGCGACCGCACCTATCCGGTCGTCGCCCGCAACCGCTACCGGATTCCCCGGCCGATCGTGCGCATGGTCTTCGAGACCGGCCTGCGCCGCGCGGCGGAACGCCGAGCCGGACGCGCCGCGTGCCGCGACGACGCCTGCGAATACCACCCCCACCCGCATCCGCATCATGTGCGGCGCGACGACACCGGAGACGCGTCATGAACCCGACATCCATCCGATCGGTCCTGGTCTGCGGCGCCAGCGGCTTCGTCGGTCGCCGCATCGTGCGCACGCTGCGCGAGGCGGGCCTGGCCGTCACCGAGGGGAACTCCCGCACGCAGGACTTCCAGCAAGACCTGACCCCCGACCTCTGGGTGCCGCGCGTCACCGGCTTCGATGCCGTCGTCAACGCGGTCGGCCTGCTGCGCGACACGCCGCGCCGCCAGCTCGAACCGGTCCATCACCGGGCGCCCGCGGCGCTGTTCGAGGCTTGTGCCCGCGCGGGCGTGACGCGCGTGATCCAGATCTCCGCGAACGGCGTGGCACACAGCCCCACGCGTTACGCGACGACCAAGCGCGCCGCGGACGAGGTGCTGCTGCGCCTGCGCGCCGAGGGCCGGTTCGACGGCATCGTGCTGCGCCCGAGCATCGTCTACGGCCGCGGCGGCGCGAGCGCCTCGCTGTTCATGAACCTGGCCCGACTGCCGGTGCTGGTGCTGCCGCGCGCGGCCGTCCAGGCCCAGGTCCAACCCGTCGCCGTGCCCGACGTCGCGCAGGCGGTGCTGCGGCTGCTGCAGGACGGCGGGCCGGAGATCGTGACCGCCGTCGGCCCGCGGGCGCTGAGCCTGGCGGCCTTCATCGGCGAACTCCGGCGCCAGCGCGGACAGCAGCCGGCGCGCGTGATCCCGCTGCCTGACGCCCCCAGCCGCTGGAGCGCCCGGCTGGGCGACCACGTCAGCAGCCAGCCGTGGAGCAGCGAGAGCCTGGCCCTGCTGGAGCAGGACAACATCGGCGACGCCGTCGCGTTCGAGCGCGTGCTCGGCCGGCCGGCGGTCCCCGTCGAACGATTCGTGGAGGCCGCATGGGCATCGGACTTGTGAACTTCCGGCATCGCCGCACGCGCGTCGTCGCGCGGGCGGGGCTGATCGCGCTGTGGCTCGCCACCGGCGCGGCCAGCCTGATCGAGCTCGACGGCCGCAGCCGCGACCTGATGGTCGCCGCGCAGACGCCCGAGGCCTGGATCGCGCCGGTCATCGTGGCGGGCGCGCTGGTGGACCTGCTGATCGGCGCGGCGATGTGGCGCTGGCATCGACGCTGGGTGTACCGCCTGGCGGGCGGGATGATGCTGCTGATGACGGCGGTGGCCACGGTGATCCTGCCCACGTTGTGGCTGGACCCGCTGGGCTGCCTGACCAAGAACCTGCCGGTGGCGATCCTGCTGCTGATCCTCGACGAGGACGCGCCGGCCTGACGGCACCGGACATCTCGAAGAACAAGAATCCTGGAGGAAAGAAGATGAACACCTACCTCGTGATCAAGTGGCTGCACATCGTGTCGAGCGTGCTGCTGGCGGGCACCGGCTTCGGCTCGGCCTTCTACCTGTTCTTCGCGAACCGCAGCGGCTCGCTCGCCGCTCAGGCCGTGGTGGCGCGGCTGGTCAAGCGCGCGGACCTCTGGTTCACGACGCCGGCGGTGATCGTGCAGCCGCTCACCGGCGTGTGGCTGGCGATGACCGCCGGCTGGTCGCTGGACACGCCGTGGCTGGCGCTGTCCATCGTGCTGTACCTGCTCGCGGGCGCCTGCTGGCTGCCGGTGGTGTGGCTGCAGATCCGGCTGTCGCGGATGGCCGACGCGGCGCTCGCCAGCGGCCAGCCGCTGCCGGCCCTGTACTGGCGCTATGCCCGCTGGTGGGAAGGCCTGGGCTACCCGGCCTTCATCGCGGTGCTCGTCGTCTTCTACCTGATGGTGAACAAGCCGGCGCTGTGGGGCTGAGCGGCCCGGCGCGCCCGGTCAGCCGGGCGCTTGCGGGATGAGACCTACTCGACGATCAAGGTGTAGCTGACCGCCTGCGACATGCGCGGCAACGCGCCGCCGAAGTTCAGCGTGTGCCGGCCGCGCGCGAGCGGCTTCAGCATCACGTAGTAGCCGTTCGACGCCGACGGGAAGAGCCGCGCGCCGCTGGGATGTCGCGCCCAGGCGTTGAAGCACTCCGGGCTGGCCTGCCGATGGCGCCGCAGGTTGTCGTAGCGCACGCCGTCGAGTTCCAGCACCAGCATCTCGGCGCCCTCGGTGATGCGCTCGGCGTCGCGCGTGACCTGCGCGCAGCTCGGCATGCCGGTACGCGTCGGCGTGAAGACGTAGTTGATCAGCGGGAAGAACAGGTACTTGTCGGCCGGTACCCGGCAGGTGCGCACGGTGCGGGCCGTGCCGTAGGTGCCGGCGAGGAAGAACACGTCCCCCGACTGGCGATTGCCGCACTGGACGCCGGTGCGATCGGCGACGGGACTGAGGTCGTCCTCGAAGGACAAGGCCCATTCCCACCAGCGGCGCGACCACTCGCCCTGCGTCACCCAGCCGACCTGCTCATCGGGACCGAGCAGCGGCGAGGCCGGCGCCGCCGCGGATGCGGGGATCGCCGCGGCCTTCACCTCGTCGGCCTGCGCGTGACCGCCGACCGCCATCATCCAACCCGTCGCGACGGCCAGCAGCGCCGTCTTCCCTCGTGCGTTCATCGTTCCGATCTCCCTTGAAACGGGGCGCATTCTCGCCGTGACGGACGACCGCCCGGCATGACCTCCGCCACAATCCCGCCCCATGAGCTTCGAACCCACCGCGCTGCTGGACATGTCCAGCCCCGAGGCCAAGCGCGCCTCGTATGACACGCTGGTCGCCCAGACCCAGGCCCTGCTGCATGGCGAGCGCGACTGGCTCGCCAACCTGGCGCAGTTCTCCGCGCTGGTCTTCAACGCCGTCCCGACGTTGAACTGGGCCGGCTTCTACCTCGTCAACGCGACGAACGACCAGGAGCTCGTGCTCGGCCCGTTCCAGGGCAAGGTCGCCTGCGTGCGCATCGCCTTCAGCCGCGGCGTCTGCGGCGCCTGCGCGCGGACGCGCGAGGTCCAGCTCGTCGAGGACGTGCACGCCTTCCCCGGCCACATCGCCTGCGACGCGGCCTCGCGTTCGGAACTGGTGCTGCCCATCGTCGCCGGCGGGAAACTGCGCGGGGTCTTCGACCTCGACAGCCCCGAGCCCGCCCGCTTCGACGCGATCGACGCCGACGGCTTCCAGCGCGCGATCGCCGTGCTGGTCGACGGCACCGACTGGGCCTGACCCCGATGCGCACGCGCTCGACGCGCCCCCTGGTCCTGGCGCTGGGGCTGGCGGCCCTGTCCGTCCTGTCGATGCCGCTGTCCGCCGCGGAGGTCAAGCTCCGCGTGCTGGAGACCAGCGACATCCACATGAACCTGCTGAACTACGACTACTACCAGGACCGCCCGGCCCAGGAGTTCGGCCTGGCCAAGACGATCACGCTGATCCACCGCGCCCGCGCCGAGGCGCCCAACAGCCTGCTGTTCGACAACGGCGACCTGCTGCAGGGCAATCCGCTGGGCGACGTCGTCGCGCGTGTGAAGCCGCTGAAGGCCGGGGACATCCATCCCGCCTACAAGATCCTGAACCTGCTGGACGTCGACGCCGGCAACCTCGGCAACCACGAGTTCAACTACGGCCTGCCCTTCCTGCGCCAGGCCATCGCCGGCGCCAGCTTCCCCTACCTGAACGCCAACGTGATGGAGGCCGACGGCCGTCGTCATGCGTTCACGCCCAGTGTGATGCTCGAGCGCACGATGCGCGACGAGGCCGGCCAGGACCACGCGCTGAAGATCGGCGTCGTCGGCGTCACGCCGCCGCAGATCCTGGAGTGGGACCGCCAGAACCTCGCCGGCAAGGTGCGGGTGCGCGACATGGTCGACGCCGCCGCCGAGCAGGTGACGGACCTGCGCCGACGTGGCGCGGACCTGATCGTCGTCATCGCCCACACCGGCATCGACAAGACCGAGCTGCCCAAGCTGTCCGAGAACATGGCCGCCCAGCTCGCCCGCGTGAAGGGCGTGGACGCGCTGTTGCTGGGTCATGCGCATACCGAGTTCCCCGGCCCCGGCTTCGCCGGCTACCCGGGCGTGGACCTCGCGAAGGGCCAGCTCTACGGCACGCCCGCCGTGATGCCGGGCCGCTGGGGCGATCACCTCGGCATCGTCGACCTGACGCTGAAGCAGACGGACAGCAAGGACGCCAAGGGCGGCAAGAGCGGCAAGCGGTGGCAGGTCGTGGACAGCCAGTCCAGCCTGCGCCCGATCTTCGACCGCGCCACGCGCAAGCCGCTCGTCGACGCCGACCCGATGCCCGCGGTCGTGATCGCTGGCGAGCATCAGGCGACGCTCAACTACGTCCGCAGCCAGGTCGCGATGGCGGACCAGCCGATCCAGAGCTACTTCTCGCAGGTGCTCGACGGCACCGCCGTGCGGCTGGTCGCGCAGGCGCAGCTGGCTTACGCGCTGAAGGCGGTCCAGGGCACGGCGCTGGAAAAGCTGCCGATGCTGAGCGCCGCCGCGCCCTTCAAGTCCGGTGGCCGCCAGGGCTGGACGCAGTACACCGACATCCCCGCCGGGCCGGTCGCGATCAAGCATGTGGCCGACCTCTACGTCTACCCGAACACGATCAAGGTCGTGAAGCTCAGCGGCGCCCAGGTGCGCGACTGGCTGGAGATGTCCGCCGGCCAGTTCCGCCGCATCGATCCGCAGGGGCCGGCGCGGCAGGACCTCGTGGACACGAGCTACCCGAGCTTCAACTTCGACATGATGCTGGGTCAGGACGGCGCCTTGCGCTACGAGCTCGACGTGACGCAGCCGGCGCGTTTCGACAAGGACGGCAAGCGGCTCGGCGACGGACAGCGCGTCGTGAACCTGACCTGGCGCGGCCAGCCGCTGGATGAGCGCGCGGACTTCCTCGTCGTCACGAACAACTACCGTGCCTATGGCGGCGGCCACTTCCCGGCGCTGGCGGCGGACAAGGTCGTCGTCGACGCGCCGGACGAGACGCGCGAGGCACTGGCCCACTTCCTCGCGGCGCAGCCGTCGCTGAGCGCGGCGGTCGCGGCGTCGTCCTGGCGCATCCGGCCTGTCCCGGGCGTGGCGATGCAGTTCGTGTCCGGCAACGGGGCCGCGGCGCATCTCAAGGAGACGCCTCAGGTAACCCGGGTCAAGGACAACGGCGACGGTTCGTCGCTGTTCGAGCTGAAGCCATGAGCTGAGCCCATGCGCTGAGGCCCTGGCCGGGCGAAGGCAGCCGCCTGCACCGCGTTCCGGAAACGACAACGGCCGCTCGAAGCGGCCGTTTGTCATTGAGGCGGGGAAGTCTTTGCCGGGACGCTCAGACGTGGATGTCGAGCAGCGCGCCCTCGGCCCGGATCTGCGTCTGCAGCACCCGCAGGTTGCCGACGAAGGCGTAGGTCGCCGACTTCTGCTCGACGATGTCGGCCGCGAGGTCGGCGCCGGGTTCCGGCAGCTTCTCGACCTTGGTCGTGACGCCGTTGCCGTCCTCGGCCGTCTGGGCCTCGATCCGCTCGCGGCGGTAGCCCGGCGTGGCGGCGTTGGCGACGTTGTTCGCGGACGCGCGCAGGCGCTCGTTGGCGGCGGACATGCCGGACAAGGCGGTCGACAGGCTGACGTTGGACATGGCGTTCTTCCCAGGATCCCGGTCTCAAGCGACCAGGCATCCCGCCGTCATCGGCACTTTCCAGCCGATCTTTAGAAAAGAAATGGGTTTTCGGCTCATTTTTCTGGATCGAATCCGTCCGGGTTTCCCCTGAAAACGACGCCGAATGCGCCATCGGAGGGCAATTCGATCGCCAAACGCCCGTCCCACCTACCCCGGATGGGGTGTTTGCAGCGCCGTACCTGCCGGCCGCATCGGACAGAGGCTTGGCCTCCAGATAATGCGAAATATTCTTATCTGCGAACTCTTCTCATCGCCATGCCGTCTGCCGCTTTCCGACCCGCCCTTGCGCCGCTGGCGCTCGCCCTGACCGCCGCGTTGCATGGTGGCGCGTTCGCCCAGTCGACGCCGCAAGCCCCTGAAACCGCGGCGTCGTCCGCAGCTTCAACAGCTGCCACGACGCAATTGCAGAAGGTGGTCGTCGAAGCGAGCGCGGACGCCTCGCGCGGCGGCCTGATCAAGTCCTATGCCGGCGGCCAGGTGGCGCGCGGCGGCCGGGTCGGCCTGCTCGGCAACCAGGACCTCATGAACACGCCGTTCAGCACGACGGCCTACACCAACGAACTGATCCAGAACACGCAGGCGCACAGCGTGGGCGACGTGCTGCTCAACGACCCCGGCGTGCGGGTCGCGCGGGGCTTCGGCAACTTCCAGGAGAGCTACTTCATCCGCGGCTTCATCCTGAACTCCGACAGCGTCGCCTACAACGGGCTGTACGGCCTGCTGCCGCGCCAGTACATCTCGGCCGAGCTCTTCGAGCGCGTCGAGGTGCTGCGCGGCGCCTCGGCCTTCCTGAACGGCGCGACGCCCAACAGCGACGCCATCGGCGGTTCGATCAACCTGCTGCCCAAGCGCGCGCCCAGCCTGCCGCTGACGCAGATGACGGTCGGCACGGCCAGCGGCGGGCAGACCATCCTGGCCGTCGACGTGGCTCGGCGCTTCGGCCCGGACAACGCCACCGGCGTGCGCGTCAACCTGGCCTCGCGCGCCGGCGACACCAGCGTGGACAAGGAAAGCGTCAACCTGGGCATGGCCTCCATCGGTCTGGACTGGCGCGCCCGCGACGTGCGCCTGTCCGCCGACGTCGGCTACCAGGACCACAAGCTCAAGCGCACCCGCACCAACGTCACGCTGGGCGCGACCGCCACCGCGGTGCCCAAGGCGCCCGACAGCGATTCCAACTGGGCGCAGCCGTGGACCTACTCCAACGAGCGCGACCTGTTTGGCACGCTGCGCGGCGAGGTCGACCTGGACCGCTGGCTCGGCGAGGGATGGACCGCGTGGTTCGCCGCCGGCGCGCGCAGTAGCGACGAAGCCAATTCGCTGGCCAACCTCACCCTGACCAACAGCACGACCGGTGCGGGCACCACTTCCCGCTTCGACAACACGCGCGAGGACCGCGTCCGCACCGGCGAGGTCGGCGTGCGGGGCCTGCTGACCACGGGGCCGGTGAAGCATGAGCTGGTGGCCTCGGTGAGTGCCTTCCGGCTGGACAAGCGCGCCGCCTTCGGCGTGTCCACGACGAGCACGCAAGTGCGGCTGATCCCGACGAATCTGTACGACGGTGGCGCGGCGCCGCTGCCGACGCTGCTCTCCGTCAGCAACCAGCTGGACGACCCGGCGACGACCGGCATGACGCGCCTGCGCAGCGCGGCGCTCGCGGACACGCTGGTGATGCTCGACGACACCCTGCGCCTGACGCTGGGCCTGCGCCACCAGTCCATGGACATCCGCAGCTATGCGTACAACACCGGCGCGCCGGCGGCGCCGTACGACCTCAGCCGCACCAGCCCGATGGCGGGCGTCGTGTTCAAGCTCGGCAAGTCGCTGTCGGCCTACGCCAACTACATCGAGGGGCTGACGCAGGGCGACACGGCCGGCGTGTCGGCCGGCCCATCGCTGCAGGGCACGATGCTGCCGCCCTATCAATCGAAGCAGAAGGAAGTCGGCCTGAAGTTCGATGGCGGCCGCATCGGCGGCGGCGTCGCCTTCTTCTCGACGGCCAAGCCGCGGTCCGTGGTAGTCACGAACGTGAGCTTCACCGCCGAGGGGGAGGACCGTCACCAGGGCATCGAGTTGACCGCCTTCGGCGAACCCATGCCCGGCCTGAAGCTGCTGGGCGGGTTGACCTGGCTGGATGCCGAGCAGAAGCGCACCGGCGTCGCGACGACCGACGGCAAGCGCGTGATCGGCGTGCCGCGCGCGATGCTGAACCTGGGCACCGAGTGGAACGTGCCCGGCGCGCAGGGCCTGTCGCTGGATGCGCGGGTGATCGCCACCAGCAGCATGTACGCCAATGCGACCAACACCTTGAGCGTGCCGGGCTGGGGTCGCGTGGACGTCGGCGCGCGGTATGCGATGGACGTCCGCGGCCACCTGGTCACGCTGCGGGCCCGCGTCGACAACGTGGCGGACCGCAACTACTGGGCGTCCTCGGGCGGCTTCCCGGGCAGCGGCTACCTGGTGCTGGGCACGCCGCGCACGGTCAGCGTGAACGCCTCGTTCGAGTACTGAGCCAGGACGCCCCCACGCAGGCCACGAGCCCTCTCACGAGGGCAGAGACGCCACTGGGCCCGGAACAGGGCGTGAGGGTCCTGGAGGGAGCCCTCATGCCCTGTGATGGGCCGCGCCTGGCGTTGCGAAGTCCGTGGGCCTCCAGCGACGAGCGAGCCTCAAGCCCCCGCCAGTTCCTCGTAGCTTCCGCTCGAGATGAACACCCGGACCGAATCCCCGCCGGCCGCCTTGGCTTCGGCGCAGGCCAACTGCCCGGCGCCGAGCACCGCATCCACGGTATCGAGCGACGGCTGCAGCTGCACCACGCCCAGGCTGGCCTTCACACGCGCCCGGTGCAGGCCCCAGCGCAGGCGATAGCCGGCGATGGACGAGCGGATCTTCTCCGCGACGATCTGGGCGTAATGCTGGTCGCAGTCCGGCAGCAGCACGACGAAGTGGTCGTTCTCCAGCCGCGCGACGGTGTCAGAGGCCCGCACCTTCGTGATCAGCATCTGCCCCAGTCCGTACAGGAAATGGTCGGCGACTTCCGCCCCCATGCCTTGCAGGATCTCGCTGAACTTGTCGATGTCGACGAACAGCACCGACACCGGCTCATGCCGGCGGCTGCCGACGTGTTCGGCCAGGCGGCGTTCCATCTCGCGGCGGTTGGAGAGTTCGGTGACCTCGTCGTGCTTGGCGGACCAGGTCGGCTGCAACCGCTGCTGGCGGGCGGCGGTGACGTCGTCGAGGATCCACATCGCCTCGCCCGCCGGCTGTTCCCAGTGCACGGGCGTCGCCTGCAGCCGGCCCCAGAAGCGCGAGCCGTCGCGGCGGACGAATTCCACTTCCTCGTCCAGCGGCCGTCCCGCGCCGAAGGCGGTGCCGATGCGGGCCTGCAGCGCCTGGTGCGCCGAATCCGACACGACCGACGCGCGCTGGTCGGTGCCTGTCAGGTCGGTCTCGTCGCCGTGGCCGAACAGGTGGTTGAAGTGCTCGCTGACCACCTCGAAGCGGCCGGCGGCCACGAAGGCCACGGCCAGCGGCGCCCGCACCATCATCGCCCGCATGCGGGCGGCGATCGGGTCGGCGGCGTCGTGTTGGGATTGCATGTCGTCTCCTGGCGTTTGACGAAGGTGTACCCGTTTTACCCGGTCCTGGAAACCCCGGAAGGCCCCCGTTCCAGTGCCGCCGCGGTGCCGCCGCAGTGCCGCCACGGTGTGCCGCCGCCTGAGGCGACCCCGGTTTGGGATGCACCGTCAGGTGCAAACCACAGCCATCGCCCTGCTATGGCGAGGATTTGCAACGACACGGGGCGCCCAAAGCGGGGTTGCCTCAGGGCGGCGGCGGGGCGATCTGTTCGGCCCAGTCGTACAGGGCGGAGAGGATTTCGCCCGCGCGCTCGTCCTCCGACTCTTCGGCTGCCTGGGCTAGCGTGTCGATGCGTTCGAAGAAGGCTTCCAGCGTCTGTGCCCCACCTTCGCCCAGGTGCAGCCGGGTGGCCCGGTGGTGTTCCCATCGGGCCTGCTCGTCCGCGGTCAGGCTGTCCGGGAAGTTGCGCGCGCGGTAGCGGAACAGGATCTCGTCCAGCCGGGCGTCCTCGAAGGCGACCTTGCCCTGCGCCACGCGGTCGGCCAGCGCCTCGGGAGACAGCCCGCGCAGGCGTTCCAGCGAACGGCGGTCGTCGTTCGAGACGAAGCCGCCATACAGGTCCTCGTCGACGTCGACAGCGCCCTCACCGGCCGGGCGCTGGAACACCTGCGGCCACAGCCGCGCGAGCTCCCCGCCACGCGTCGCCAGCGTCTGCGCATGCGCCTGCCCCTGCGCGAGGTCCAGGCCCCAGCGGGCGGCCATCTCGGGCGACAGGATCTTCATCGACGAGATCACGATCGGCGACTTGTTGACGTGGATCGTCTTGATCGGCAGCCGCGTCACGCCCTCGGGCAACAGCTCCTGCTTCGTGTACATCCGCAACCGGATCGCCTCGGCGTCCAGCGCCAGCAGCTCGGCCGGATCGCTGCCCAGGTCCCAGACGATCAGCTCGTTCTTGTTGGTCGGATGCGGCGCCAGCGGCCAGACCAGCGCGATGCAGCCGCGCTCCGTGCCGTACATGCCCGACACGTGGAGGAAGGGCCGGTTCGTGCCGATCTCGGCCCAGACGGCGTCCTTGCGGCGCAGCTTCAGGCAGAAGTCCCACAGCCGGGGCTGCTTCTGCTTGATCAGGCGGGCCAGCGCGATCGTGGCGCGCACGTCGGACAGCGCATCGTGCGCCGCCTCGTGGGCCAGGCCGTTGGCGGCGGTCAGGTGCTCCAGCTTGAAGGACGGGCGGCCGTCCTCGTGCTTCGGCCACTCGATGCCTTCCGGGCGCAGCGCGTAGGCGCAGCGCACGACGTCCAGCAGGTCCCAGCGGCCGCAGTCGTTCTGCCATTCACGACCGTAGGGATCGATCAGGTTGCGCCAGAACAGGAAGCGCGTGACCTCGTCGTCGAAGCGGATCGTGTTGTAGCCCAGGCCGACGGTCCCCGGGCGCGACAGCTCGGCGTGGATGTCGGCGGCGAAGCGGTGTTCGGCCAGGCCCTGCTCGGCGCAGGTCTGCGGGAGGATGCCGGTCAGCAGGCAGGACTCCGGATCGGGCAGCGAGTCCGTCGGCGGCTGGCAGTAGACCATCAGCGGATCGCCGATCTCGTTCAGGTCCGCATCGGTGCGGATACCGGCGAACTGCGCCGGCCGGTCGCGGCGCGGCACGCGTCCGAAGGTCTCGTAGTCGTGCCAGTAGAAAGTCATCTCATGCATGGGGCGGGACGATACCTCAGCGGGGCGGCGATGCCGGGCATCGGGGCGGGCATCCGGGCGGGCATCCGGGCGGGCGACGGGAGGCGCCACAGGGCGCGCAACGGGCGTGCGTACCGCGCCTGGAAAGGACGCCGCTCCGCTTCGCGGATACTGCGGCGCGATTGCCCCATGACAACCCGGACCCCGATGCCGCTCAGCCACCTGCTCCTGTGCCTGTCGATTGCCGCCACGCTGCTGCCGGTGCGCGCGCCCTGGCCCTGGCTGTCCCTGCTGATCATGGCGGTCACCGCCGGGCTGGTGAACGGGCAGCTCACGGTCGCCGCGATGGTGCCGGTGGCCGCCCTGGCGTCGCTCGCCTGGATGGCGATCGAGGCCCGCCACCGCCCACGCCGCGAGGCCACGCTGATGCTGCTGATGCTGGTGATCGGCCTCGCGCTGGCGCTGCACCTGCTGCCCGGGTTCCTGAATCCGACCTACCTCGCGACCACCTCCGACGCCCGGCCGCCGTCGCTCAAGTACCTGAACTTCGACAAGGGCGTCGCCGGCATGCTGATGCTGGCGGTGCTGGCCTCGCAGCAGCGCAGGCGGTCGGAAGGCGTCGCGCTGGCGCCTTCGCCCGGCCTGCCCGGCCTGCCGGGCTGGGCGCTCGGGGCGGTCGTCGCCGCAACGCTCGCCCTGCCCTGGTTGCTGGCGGTGGTCGGCGGCCTCGGCCGGCCGACGCTGCGCTGGCCGGACAACGCCGGCCTGTACCTGGCGGCCAACCTGTTCCTGACCTGCGTGGCCGAGGAGGCCGCCTTCCGCGGCGTCATCCAGGGCCTGCTGGCGCGCCGCCTCGGCACCGACCTGCGCACGATGAACGGCTGGCTGCCGGTGCTGCTGGCCGCCCTGCTGTTCGGCCTGGCCCATGCGGCGGGCGGCACCGCCTACGTGGCGCTGGCGATGCTGGCCGGACTGGGCTACGGCCTGGCCTACACGCTGAGCGGCCGCATCGAGCTCGCCATCCTGCTGCACTTCGCGCTCAACGCGCTGGTCTTCCTGACCTTGAACCTCGGGCACGGTTGATGCCCTGCCCGCCGATTCCCATCAATGTGAGTCGGCCGTGTGTCTTCTGTGTACGGATTGTTGCCGTGCGCAGCGATGCCGGGACAACCCCGGATGTCTGACGATAATCCGCCGACCTGAACTCGTGCGCCCCGCATGCAGCAGATCGCTCAATTCGCTCGCACCGTCGCCCGCTCCCTGGCCGGTTTCTTCCTGGCGCTCTGGCGCCGTACCGCGCCGATCCGGGACTCGCTGCGTGAACTGCCCACGTGGAAGCGCATCGCCGTCTGGTCCGGTGCCGGCGTGCTCGCCCTGGCGCTGCTGGTCACCGGCGCGGCCGCGGTGGTCTGGCCGGGCCTGCCCGACCTGGACCGTCTGACCGACTACAACCCCAAGCAGCCCTTGCGCGTCTACACCGAGGACGGCCAGCTGCTGGCCGAGTTCGGCGCGGAACGGCGCAGCTACCTGCCGCTGGACAAGATCCCCAAGCAGATGCAGCAGGCGCTGCTCGCGGTGGAGGACGCCAACTTCTACGACCACCAGGGCGTGTCCTTCACCGGCATCTTCCGGGCGGCGATCGCCAACCTGTTCTCGTCGCGCAGCCAGGGCGCGTCGACGATCACGCAGCAGCTTGCGCGTGACCTGTACCTGACGAAGAAGAAGCTCTACACCCGCAAGTTCGTCGAGATCCTGCTGGCCTTCAAGATCGAGAGCCAGCTGTCCAAGGACAAGATCCTCGAGGTCTACATGAACCAGATCTATCTGGGTCAGCGGGCCTACGGCTTCGAGGCGGCGGCGCAGGCCTACTTCGGCAAGTCGCTCAAGGACCTGTCGACCGCGGAGACGGCGATGCTGGCGGGCCTGCCGCAGAACCCGTACTACGCGAACCCGATCATGAACCTGCCCCGCGCGCAGCGCCGCCAGGCGGTGGTGCTGCAGCGGATGGTGGACGTCGGGATGATCACGCCGGAGCAGGCGCAGCACGCGCGCGACGAGCCGGTCAAGCTGCGCACCGCGCAGGACCAGCGCCTGCCCTACGGCCAGTACGCGGCGGAGATGGTCCGCCAGGTGGTGCACGCGCAATACGGCGACGAGGCCTACAGCCGCGGCCTGCGCGTGACAACGACGCTGCGCATGGACGACCAGGTCGCCGCATACAAGGCGCTGCGCCGCACGCTGATGGACTATGAACGCCGCAAGGCCTGGCGCGGTCCGGAAGGCGACGTCGACCTGCCCGACGGCATGGACGCGCAGGACCAGGACGCCGCGATCGCGCAGGCGCTCAACGAGCACCAGGACAACGACGACCTGCGCGCCGCGGTCGTCACGCAGGTCGCGAACAACAAGCTCCAGGCGAGCCTGTCCGACGGCGACGACATCGAGATCAAGGGCGAAGGCCTGCGCTCGGTGCAGTCGGCCCTCTCCGCCAAGGCCAAGCCCGACCTGCGCATCCAGCGCGGCTCCATCATCCGCGTGCTGCGCGGCGCGCCGACCAAGGAGTTCCCCAAGGGCGCGTGGGCGGTGACGCAGTCGCCGGAGGCCGAGGGCGCGCTGGTGTCGGTCGAGCCCGACAGCGGCAAGATCCTGGCGCTGGTGGGCGGCTTCGACTTCAACCGCAACCAGTTCAACCACGCGACGCAGGCATGGCGGCAGCCGGGCTCGAGCTTCAAGCCCTTCATCTACTCCGGCGCGATGGAAGTCGGCGCGAGCCCCGCGACGCTGGTGGACGACGCGCCGATCTCGGTCGGCGACTGGAATCCGCGCAACTCCGACGGCAATTTCGACGGCCCGATGACGCTGCGCCAGGCGCTGGCCAAGTCCAAGAACATGGTCACGATCCGGGTGCTGGAGCAGCTCACGCCGGCGCGCGGGCGCGCCTGGGCCGCCAAGTTCGGCGTCGACCTCGAGAAGCAGCCGGAGAACCTGACCCTGGCGCTGGGTTCGGGCTCGGTGACGCCGCTGCAGATGGCGAGCGCCTATTCGGTCTTCGCCAACGGCGGCTACCTGCTCAAGCCGCTGCTGGTGACGAAGATCGTGGATTCGCAGAACCAGGTGCTGTTCCAGGCGGAGCCGGAGAAACTCACCGACGACCGCCGCGCCATCAGCGAGCGCAACGCGTTCATCACCGGCTCGCTGCTGCGCGAGGTGGCGATCCGCGGCACGGCCTACAAGGCGAGCGCCTCGCTCAAGCGCTACGACCTCTACGGCAAGACCGGCACGACGAACGACGCGGTCGACGCCTGGTTCGCGGGCTTCCAGCGCCGCGTGGCGACGGTGGTCTGGATCGGTTACGACCAGCCGCGCAGCCTGGGCGCGGGCGAGTCCGGCGGCGGCATCGCGCTGCCGGCGTGGATCGACTACATGCAGGTCGCGCTGAAGGACATCAAGCCCTCCGAGATCGAGCCGCCGAAGGACGGCGGCCTGGTGCAGGAGGAAGGCCCGTTCGGTCCCGACTGGGTCTTCAGCGAGTATGCGGGCGACGCGGGCCTGAAGACGATCGGGCCGATGCCGCCGCCGCTGCCGGCGTCGGACGCGGCCTCGGGGCCTGCGACGGGCGCCTCGGGCGTGCCGCCGTCCTGGTGGATGGGCGGCGATCGCAGCGGCGGACAGTGAGAGGATCCCTTCCATGACGAAAACGCTGGTGATCGTTGCGGCGCTGCTGACGGCGGCGTCCGGCGCCGCCCGGGCGGCGGATGAGGCCATCGAACCGGACCAGCCGGGCATCGTCGAATCGAGCAGCACCGTCGGCAAGGGCCGCGCGCTGCTGGAGACAGGCCTGGGCTACCAACGCGACAAGAGCGAAGGCGTGCGCAGCCGGCTGTGGTCGACGCCGACGCTGCTGCGTTTCGGTTTTGCCGAGGACTGGGAATTCCGCGTCGAGACCGACGGCTACCAGCGCCTGCGCGCGTCCGACGGCAGCGGCACCGCCAAGGTGAGCGGCTGGGCCGACACGGCGCTCGGCGTGAAGTGGCACGTGCAGGACGGCGACGCCGAGCGCAGCAAGCCGGGGCTCGCGTGGCTGTTCAACGTGGACATGGACAGCGGCTCGTCCGCGTTCCGGGGTCAGGGCTTGCGCCCGTCGCTGCGGCTGACGTCGGAATGGGACCTGCCGCATGACTGGTCGGCCGGCCTCATCGGCGGGCTGTACCGCGACAGCCGCGACGACGGCAAGCACTTCGTCGGCGGCATCCTCGGCGCGTCGCTGGGCTGGCCGATCGCGGAGGCGTGGAAGGGCTACGTCGAAGTCGCTGGCGACCAGCTCGCGTCCAACCGCAACGGCGGGCGGAGCATCTCGGCGGGTACCGGCGTCACATGGCTGGTCGACCGGAAGCTCCAGCTGGACGCGTCGATCAACCGTGGTCTGACGAAGCAGACGGCGGACTGGGTGCTGGGCGTCGGTGTGTCGATCGGGTTCTGATCGTCCGTTAGCCACGGGCTATGTCATGTGAGCCACGGGCTCATTCCCGTCGACGCCGAGATGACGTACAAAGCCGGCTGTCCTGACAGCATCGCCTGACTCCCATGCGCCTCGTTCTCCGAATCGCCGCCCTGTCGCTGGTGATCAGCGCCCTGCCCTCGGCGTGGGCCGATCCCGCGAGCGGCACCTTCACCGCCTCGCGCGCCTGCGACGCCTTCCAGTCCTTCAGGAAGAGCACCAACCCCGACGGCGCGAAGCTGTCGCCGGGCACGGGCTACACGATCCTGGAGTCGCACAACGCGGGCTGGACGCGGGTGCAGGTGCCCGGCGCGCGACCGCCGGAGCGCTGGGTGCAGAACGACTGCGGCGCGGCCGCGGGCGGTGCCGCCCCGTCGACATCGACCGCGACATCGCCCGGTGCCCGCGCGCCGTCGGGCGACACCGCCGCGGCGAACTCCGGTCAGGGCATGTGCAAGACGCCGGATCAATACGACAGCTTCGTGCTGGCGATGTCGTGGCAGCCCGGCTTCTGCGAATGGACGGCGGGCGGCCGGCGCGGCAAGCCCGAGTGCGAGGCGATGGAAGACGGCAAGCTCAAGGTGACCAACCTGACGCTGCACGGCCTGTGGCCCAACCGGCAGCAATGCGGGATCAGCTACGGCGACTGCGGCAATGCGCCGATGAACCTCTCGAAGGAGACGGTGTCGTACATCGGACCGTGGATGCCGAACTTCCTCTACGAGAAGGGCTTCGGCGAGCACGAGTGGCGCAAGCACGGCACCTGCCAGACGACGCTGAATCCGGACGCGTACTTCCGCCGGGCGGTGGACCTGGTGAAGCAGTTCAACGATTCGGGCGTTGGCAAGTACATCCGTCAGAACATCGGCGGAGCGATCTCGCGCAACACCTTCTACGAGAAGCTGAAGGCGGAAACCGGCAGCGACGCCTACCGCGACAGCGTGAAGCTGATGTGCTCGGGGCAGTACCTCACCGAGATCCAGGTGAAGCTGCCGAGGGACTACAAGGCCGGCGGAACACTGAAGGAGCTGCTGGGCGATCAGCCCAGCGGCAGCGGCGGCGGGACCTGCCGCAGGGATGAGATCCGGATCGAGGCGAGCGGCCGCTGAACACGGCGAAGCCCTACTGCAACGCGATGAACGCTGCTTGTATGCTCCACGTCCAATAAAACGATCCAGGGAGTGAGGCATGGCCGCGGCCATCGAACCGTCGTCCGCGACGGCCATCGGGCGTTGGGAAAGCGTCCGTCGACAGCTGGGCGAGCGCCTGTCCAAGAACCTGCTGGAAGAAGTCTCCCGGGAGGACCTGATCGCAACCCGGCGCCTTCGCGTGCGGGTGTCCGGTCGCCTCGCCCTGGCCCATCTTCGGGCGCAAGCTCGAAGCGATCTACGGACGAGCAGATCTTTCCCATTCTGGCTGGCGGCCTGGGCGACGACCGTCGCGATGACATCGGCGCACGCGGGCGGACCGGAGGTTCAGAAGCCCCTCCACTGCGACCGGGTCTTGCGGCCGCATGCGCCGGTCGACGCCAGCGGCCAGCGCGTGTCCGGCTCGCAACGCCGTGCATGCCCACAACGCCTTCATCCGCGAGCACTTCCCCACGCGTGTCGATGCGCTGATCAGCCTGCCGGCGATGGATTTCCAGGCCTACGGGGATATCGGCATCCTCGACGACGCGCCGGTCGAGCTGGACTCGGAAGCAGCGCTCTACGCCGGCACCTTCAAGGTCAAGCTGATGTTCCTGCTCAACACTGACGGCACGGCCTCCGACTTCCTGGTCATCTCGGACGCGCCGAGCGCGTTCCACAAGCTGTGCATCGCGGCCATGAAGCGATCCAGGTTCGTGCCGGCCACCTACGCCGGACTGCCGATCCCCGCGATCGTGGAGCGGGAGTTCGTCTTCAACATGGTGGATGACCTGGACATCTGAGGTCCAGCCCCCCAACATGCCCACCATCCTCACCCACGCCGTCATCCCCGTCGCCGCGCGACTGGGCCTGGGCAAGCCGCTCGTCTCCAACCGCCTGTTGATGGCCGGCATCGCCGCCTCGGTGATCCCGGACCTCGACGTCATCGCCTTCCGCATCGGCATCCCGTACGCGGATGCGTTCGGACATCGAGGGGCTTCGCACTCTCTGGTCTTTGCGCTGCTGATGGGACTGATCGCGTTCCTGTCGGCGCGGGCACTGCGGGCGCCGCGCTGGTGGGCTTTCGTCTTCGTCGCTCTGTCCGGCCTGTCCCACGGCCTGCTGGACATGATCACCGACGGCGGCCACGGCGTCGCGCTGTGGTGGCCGTTCTCAGAGGAACGCGTCTTCTTCTCCGCGCAGGTCATCGAGGTGTCGCCGCTGAGCTTGAAGCGCGTGCTCAGCGGGCGGGGCTGGGAGGTGCTGCAGTCGGAGCTGGTGTGGGTGTGGTTGCCAGCCTTGGCTGCGGCCATCGGGATCGCGGTCGGAGTGGCCGCATGGCGCCGTCGGCGCGTTTGACCCGGCTTGATCGGGTCTGATCGGATCGGCACCAAACCTGATCGCCGCCGCACCGGCGGCGTGAGGCTCTCCCGCTAGGATCGATTCATCCCTTCACGAGGAATCGATTTGAAGCCGAGCACGATCTACGCCCCCGACGGGTCCGCGCTGGCCCGCGAGCTGCACATCCGCCCCGGCGTCGGTGTCGCGGCTCACGTGCTGCAAGGGCGCGGCCTGCAGATCCTGCGGATGCGCGTCGATCTGCCCGCACTGATCCTCGTCGATCGCGGCATCAAGACCGTCAAGCCGGCACGCGGGGCCAGCGTGCGTGCGCAGCCCCGGCAGGCCATCCTGCTGAGCGGCAACCAGACCGTCGACTTCACCAACCTCGTCGCCGAGGGAACGCAGTACGAAGCGCGTTGGCTGCTCTTCGACGCCCAATTGCTGGACGACGCGTACTACGCGGCTCGCGTCGCTCAGCACGAGCGAAGGGGCACACCGCCCTCCCCGGTGCGCTTGCTGTCGAAGGTGCGGCCCGGCCTGTCCGACGCCTTCGAGCGCGCCACGCAAGCACTGGCACCTGACCCTGCGTTGCCCGATGCCATCGCCCGTCAGCGCGTGCTGGAGGTGATGCATTGGTTGTTGGAGGACGGAGTCGTGCTGCGATCCGCGCCCGTCGATGCCAGTGTCTCCATCAGCGTGCGCGCGTTGATCGCCGGCCGCTTGGATCACGGCTGGACAGCCTCCCGCGTCGCCGACGCGCTGGCGATGTCCGAAGCAACGCTGCGGCGCCGACTGGCCGCTGAAGGCGCATCGATGACAGCCTTGATCGTCGACGCCCGCATGGCCTCCGCGCTGACTTTGCTCCAGGCGACCACACAGCCCGTGTCTGAGATCGCCCGTTCCGTGGGCTACGAGTCGCCCTCCCGCTTCGCCGTGCGCTTCCGCGAGCGATTCGGCTTCGCGCCCACTTCCGTCCGCGGGCACGAGCGCGCGGACTGACTCAACCGCTTCAACGCCCTCATCGGAACGACATGATCACTCTCCACCACCTCGGCCATTCCCAGTCGGAACGCATCCTGTGGCTCTGCGAAGAGCTCGGCATTCCCTACGAGCTCAAGCGCTACACGCGCGATGCGGTGACGCGCTTGTCGCCACCCGAGCTCAAGGCGCTGCATCCGCTCGGCGCCGCGCCGCTGATCGAGGACGGCGACCTGCTGCTGGCCGAATCGGCGGCGATCGTCGAGTACCTGATCGCGAGGCACGGCGATGGACGTTTGAAGCCCGGCGCCGATCATCCGGACTACGCACCGTTCCTGTACTGGTTCCACTTCGCCAACGGCAATCTGCAGCCGGTGCTGCTGCGACGAATGACGCTGGGGCGCGCGTTGCCGGCGAATCATCCGGTCCTGGAGGCAACGCAGGAGCGGCTCGACAAGGTGCTGGCGCTCGTTGAAGAACGACTCGGCCAAGCGCCCTATTTCGCCGGCGCCGATTTCACGGCGGCCGACATCATGAGCGTCTTCTCGCTCACGACGATGCGGCTGTTCATGCCGGTCGATCTGGCGCCGTATCCGAACATCCGGGCCTACCTGCAGCGCATCGGCGAACGGCCGGCCTATCGACGGGCCATGGCGAAGGGCGATCCTGACCTGAAGCCACTGCTGACCTGACCACGCCGCCCGGCAACGGTCTACCTCGAATGGGACCTTCAGCCTTGGCAGGTTCCCGCCGATGTCATGGCAGGACCTCCGCCTTTGCGACGAGGGACGAGGCTTTCGCCTCTTCAACCGCGACCATGAACATCTCCCTCACCTCGACCCTGAGCGCCTTCAAGCCGTCTGCAGACAGCGGGCCGGCAAGACCTGGCACCGCGCTAAAGGGCGCCGCCGCCGCGTTGCTCGAAACCGGCCTCCAGGCGCAACTGATCAACAAGGACACGACGATCCCGCAAGCGGTCAAGGATGAGAAGCTGAAGGCCCTGTCGCCCAAGGCGCAGCAGGCGCTCGCAATGGCACAGGCCGAAACGGAGGCGGCCAGCAAGAGCGACCTGGTCGATTCGACGGCAGGTGCGGCGGACCCGGCGACGGGGACCGAAGTCGACGGGGCCTTGGCGGAGGGATCCGCGGACGACGCCACGTCCGATGGCACCGCCACGCCCGTGACCTACGACGGTGCGGTCGGCAAGGCGCCGCAGGAGGCGCCGGACCAGGCCAAGGGCGTCCTGGTGGACGTTCAGGCCTGACCCCTCGGAAGCTCAGCGCTTCTTGACGATCACGCTCCCCACCGAGTACCCCGCCCCGAACGAGCAGATCACCCCCAGGTCGCCCTGCTTGAGGTTGGCGCGGTGCTCATGGAACGCGATCACCGAGCCGGCGGACGCCGTGTTCGCATACGTGTCCAGGATCAGCGGCGCGATCTCGGCGCCGGCTTCGCCGCCGACCAGCTTCTTGATCACCAGCTGGTTCATGCCCAGATTGGCCTGGTGCAGCCAGTAGCGGCTCACGTCATTGGGCTGGATGTGCAGCGCGGCCAGATGGTTCTCGATGTGCGCCGCGGCGATCGGCACCACTTCCTTGAAGACCTTGCGGCCCTCCTGGCGGAAGGTCTTGTCCCGACCGTCGGGATCGCTGTCCTCGGCCTTGTTCATGAAGCCGAAGTTGTTGCGGATGTTGTTGGAGAACTGCGTCGCCAGCTTCGTGCCCAGGATCTCCCACTGCTCAGGCGCCGTCGCCAGATCGGCGCGCTCGACGACGATCGCCGTGCACACGTCGCCGAAGATGAAGTGGCAGTCGCGGTCCTTCCATTCCAGATGCGCGGAGGTGATCTCCGGATTCACGATCAGCACGCACTTCGACGCGCCCGAGCGCACCGCGTTGTACGCCTGCTCCAACGCGAAGGTCGCCGACGAGCACGCCACGTTCATGTCGAAACCGTAGCCGCCCGCGCCCAGCGCCTGCTGGATCTCCACCGCCATCGCCGGATAAGCGCGCTGCATGTTCGCCGCCGAGCAGAACACCGCGTCCACGTCCTCGGGCTTCCTGCCCGCAGCCGCCAGCGCCTTGCGCGACGCGTCGACCGCGATCTCCGCCATCAGCGACAGCTGGTCGTCCGCCCGCTCCTCGAAGCGCGGGTACATGCGCGTCGGGTCCAGCACGCCTTCCTTCTCGATCACGTAGCGCTGCTTGATGCCCGAGGCCTTCTCGATGAACTCCACGTTCGAGTGCACCAGCGCCTCGCGCGTGCCGGCGGCGATGGCCTCGGCGTGCTCGGCGTTCTGCAGGTCCACGTAGCGGTTGAACGAGTCCACCAGCTCGGCGTTGGTGATGACGTGCGGGGGCTGGTAGAGACCGGTGCCGCTGATGACGACGGAATGCATGTGGCTTGTCTTCTGATGTCGCCCGTTGCAGGGCCAAGGGGGCGAAGTTTAGCGAACTGCGCCCAAAAGCCCCCGATCGATGCATGCTGCACCGCAGCGCGGCGCGGACTTCCCGCAGCACGCGTAGAATGGGTCACCGGGCCCAAATTTTGGGACTCGGTTTTTTTTGGCCGGGTCCCAAGTCAAGCGCTCGCAGCCCAGGGCGTGCACTGCATCAACGCAGCCCGACTTTGCGACTTTGGACCATGGAAATCTTTGACTACGACAACATCCTGCTGCTGCCGCGCAAGTGCCGCGTGAACAGCCGCAGCGAGTGCGACACCTCCGTCGAGTTCGGCCCCCGCCGCTTCAAGCTGCCGGCGGTGCCTGCGAACATGAAGACGGTCGTCGACGAGTCCATCACCGAATGGCTGGCCGCCAACGGCTACTTCTACGTGATGCACCGCTTCGACCTGGACGCGATCGCCTTCGCCCGCACGATGCGCGACAAGGGCCTGCTGGTCTCGCTCAGCGCCGGCGTGAAGGAGGCGGACTACGCCCTCATCGACCGCCTGGCCGCCGAGGGCCTCGGCGCCGACTACATCACCATCGACATCGCCCACGGCCACGCCGATGCCGTGCAGCGCATGATCGGCCACATCAAGCACAAGCTGCCCGACACCTTCGTCATCGCCGGCAACGTCGGCACGCCCGAGGGCGTCATCGACCTCGAGAACTGGGGCGCCGACGCGACCAAGGTCGGCATCGGTCCGGGCAAGGTCTGCATCACGCGCTTGAAGACCGGTTTCGGCACCGGCGGCTGGCAGCTCTCGGCGCTGAAGTGGTGTGCCCGCGTCGCGACGAAGCCGATCATTGCCGACGGCGGCATCCGCCATCACGGCGACATCGCCAAGAGCGTGCGTTTCGGTGCCGCGATGGTGATGATCGGCTCGCTCTTCGCGGGTCACGAGGAATCGCCGGGCAACACCGTCGAGGTCGACGGCAAGCGCTACAAGGAGTACTACGGCTCCGCGTCCGACTTCAACAAGGGCGAGTACAAGCACGTCGAAGGCAAGCGCATCCTCGAGCCCGTGAAGGGCCACCTCGCCGACACGCTGCGCGAGATGGAGGAGGACCTGCAGAGCTCGATCTCCTATGCCGGCGGCCGCAGCCTCGGCGACCTGCGCAAGGTGAACTACGTGGTCCTCGGCGGAGAAAACGCCGGCGAACACCTGTTCATGTAAGCCAAGAGCCCGAGGCCCCTACGCTTCGCGACTAAGCCGAGAGGAACGCGCAATCACAGGGCCAGCCGTTGAGACGACCGGGCGAGTTCTCAGACGGACCGGCCTGCCATCTTTGGCATGGCCCGGTCACAATCGTTGGGTCCCAACCTTTGCCTCACCGCAATGCGCTTCTTTGATACCCCAAATGGCTATCGAGTTCGCGAGAACGCGAGAAGCGATGAACTCACCCCCTTCGATGACTTAGGTCCAGCTGTTGTCAATGCCCTTGATCGATTGAAGATCAAGCTCCCAAAGCAGTCCCGATTCGCGATCTATCTAAAGGACGAGGGAGCTGGCTTAAAGAACGCAACCCTTGATTCGGTCGGGACCGAAGAAGTCTTTCAACTGCACACGGCCATCGCCAACTTGAGCGACCTCGAAGAATGGAGGTCTCACATTGTCAAAGCGACCACTTCCGAGAGCCATATCCCGAGCAATCCCGCGAAGGCATCAAAGTCCAGGGACACACTGTTTGAGCTCTATGTCGCCGGCCGGTTGGCGGCCTCAGGAGTGTCTGTGCGACCTGGTGAGCCTGATCTTCTCTGCGACCGAGATGGCTTTCGCTTTTGCGTGGCGGCGAAGCGGCTGAAATCAATGGCGCAGTTGTTGACGCGTGCGAAAGAGGCTCAGGGGCAGATCGATCGGTCCGGCATGCCGGGGATCATCGCCTTGGATCTTTCACCGACGCAGGCGGACTACTTCAGCAATCGCCCCGAGCTCCAACTCGACGCCACGAACGAGCTCTCACTTCACCATCTTGGGCAGGTCTTCGAAGCGCAGTTGCGGAGCATCCGTGCACGAGTCTCCAAGAAGCACGTCCTTGGCGTCATAGGATTCACAGTGCTTAGTCGCAGGGAGCCTTCGGGACGGCTGGTAACCAGCCACGTGGTGAATGGACACCGCTTCTATGACCCGCCAACGTTCGAAGCCGACATCCACTGGCTGATCGTCGATGGCCTCTTCAACTATCGACCAACCCCCGCCTGAAAAAATGGCTGCGGTCCGGGTCGCGGGAACGCACCTGGCGGATGCCCACGCCTCTAGCGCGGCGGCCCCATGTGCATCCAATCTGGAAGTCGTCCTGCTCCTTCTTCGTTGCAATCGGAGGATGCCGCAGGTATGCCTTCCTGCGTCGTTGAGGTCGGCGTCAGCCCTCCTGCAGCCCAGGGGCGCGGCGCCCCCGCCCCTCCGGCTATGATGCCGCCCGTTGGTGCTCGCGCCCGGCCTTCCGCCGGCGCAGTTCAACGGGAATCAGGAGGGGCCGCACCCGCGCGGTCGTGGCCCCAACCTGAGCTGCCCCCGCAACGGTAAGCGGAAGGCGCGCCTCTTCTGAAAGCTGAGAGCGTGCGGCTCGTGTCTGAAAACCACTGGACGGTCGTCCGGGAAGGCAACACGGGTTCATTCTTCCGACAGCCCGGATACCGGCCAACAGGCGGATCGTCGCCGTCCCTCCAGGGGGACGGTGCGTCCATTCCGCATGCGGCCGCGGGGAAGCGGCCGTCTGCCGCTGCTCATCCGATTCCGACATGCAAGCCTCTTCTCCCCGCGCCGCGTTGCGCGCCGTCGCCCGTGCTTCCGCGACCGCGCTGGTCGCCCTGCCCGCCCTGTCCATCGTCTCGACGGGCGCCTTCGCGCAGTCTTCCCTCGATCCCGTCGTCGTCATCGGCACCCGTGAGCCGCAGGCGCTGAGCAAGAGCGTGGCCGACGTCGTCCTGATCGACCGCGACACCCTGCGCGACAGCGGCGCCGCCAGCGTCGAAGAGGTCCTGCGCCGCTACGCCGGCCTGCAGGTCCTGCAGAACGGCGGTCCCGGACAGACCGCCGGCTACCTGCTGCGCGGCACCAACACCAACAGCACCATCGTGATGATCGATGGTCTGCGCGTCGGCTCCGCGACGCTGGGCCAGGCGGCCTTCGAGTCGATGAGCCTCGACCAGATCGAGCGCATCGAGGTGCTGCGCGGTCCCGCCTCGGGCCTGTACGGCTCGGACGCGGTCGGCGGCGTGATCCAGATCTTCACGAAGCGGGGTCAAGGCCCGCTGAACATCACCGCCGGCGTCGCCGTCGGCGAGTACGACTCGCGCAAGGCGGACTTCGCGCTCAGCGGCGCGCAGGCCGGCTTCGACTACGCGGCCAGCATCGGTCGCGAGACCAGCGACGGCGTGTCGTCGATCCGCCCGAACGACATCAACGGCTACTACAACCCCGACCGCGACGGCTTCCGCCGCACGTCGGCCACGGCGCGGCTGGGCTTCACGCCGGCCGAGGGGCATCGCATCGGCGTCAGTGCCTCGCAGAACAAGCTCAACGCGCAGTACGACAGCGCCAACTTCAATCCGCCGGACTTCCTGCCGGATGCGTCGCCGGACTTCCGCAACCGGCTGACGACCCGCGTGGTCAGCGCTGATTACCGCGGCACGCTGTCGCCGATCTGGACGACGACCGTGCTGGCGACGCACGGCATCGACGACTCGCGCTCCGGCGCGCCGGATCCCGTGCCGTTCAAGACGACCCGTGATCAGGCCACCTGGCAGAACGCCCTGCGCCTGGCGCCGGACCAGCAATTGCTGCTCGCCTACGAGCATCTGTCGGAGAAGGCCGAAGGCGTCGTGACGGATGCGCTCAAGCGCAACAACAACGCCTACATCGCCGGCTACACGGGCCAGTTCGGCGCGACCTCGCTGCAGGCCAACCTGCGCCGCGACGACAACTCCGCCTACGGCGGCTTCACGACCGGCACGCTGGGCGCGAGCTACGCGATCACCGAGACCCTCAAGGTGCGCGCGCTCGCCGGCACCAGCTTCCGCGCGCCGACCTTCAACGACCTGTACTTCCCGTTCTATGGTCGTCCGGACATCCAGCCCGAACGCGGTCGCAGCATCGAACTCGGCGTGAACTGGCGCTCCGGCGCGAGCAGCGCCTCGGCCACGGTGTACCGCAACAAGGTCCGCGACCTGATCGTCTACAACCCCGATCCCACCGGCACCGAATGCCCGGCGGGCTTCTTCGGCTGCGCGGACAACATCGGTCGCGCCAAGCTGCAGGGCGCGACGCTGTCCGGCGCGCATCGCTTCGGCAACCTGAGCCTGACCGCGACGGTCGACTTCCTCGACGCGCGCAATGTGGAGACAGGCGCGCGCCTGCCGCGTCGCGCGGCGCATCAGGAGAGCGTCTCCGCCGACTACGACACCGGCGTGTGGAGCGTCGGCGCGTCGCTGACGGAAGTCGGCGCGCGGCCCGATGTCGGCGCGCAACTCGGCGCCTACGCGGTGACGGACCTGCGCGCGACCTGGCGCTTCCTGCCGCAGTGGCGCCTGGAGGCCAAGGTCCTCAACGTCGCCGACCGCGATGTGCAGCCGGTCTACTCGTACCAGGGCCTGGGCCGTCAGGCCTGGGTCGGGGTGCGGTACGACATGAAGGGCTTCTGAGCCGCTCGAAGCTGCATGAGGTCGCAGGAGAGGCCGCGCGACGAATCTCGCGCGGCCCTTCAATCGCACCCCGCTTGACTGGTAGCGATGCCACTGCGGCATCCATCACGGCGCCTCCCCCCGACGCGGGGGAAGCTTTCGCGCGGAAGCCACACGCGCGCCCTTTAGCATTCCGCCCCTTCAGCAACAAACACGACAAGTCGGGGAGTGAGTGATGGCGCGGAATTCGAAGTCCTGGGGTCGCGGCGTGACGTCCGTTCTGGCGTCATTGGTTGTCGCCGCGATGCTCAACGGCTGCGGCGGAGGCGGTGACGACTGCGAGGTCACCGGGGAACGCGCCGACGTGTACTTCACTCCCAGCGTCCCGGTCATGGGGACGGTGGCGCAGGACGCACTGACCTACGCGCTGAACCAGCGCAACACCTGGACCCCGCAGCCCCGCGGCATGACCGCGGCCTGCCTGAGCGGCGTAAAGGTCGAACTGCGTGACAACGACGCGCCCTTGCCGGCCGGCTTCACGATCGATGCGGCCACCGGTGCGATCAACAGCGGCGTCATGACGCGTCATGTCGAAGGCAATTGCGAGCGGAAGGTCGGCAACGCGACCGAATCCGGTCCCATGTCGACGGGTCGCGTCTGCCCGGAGGGCTACACGCTCACGGACCGGCGTTACGTTGTGCTGGTCACGTCCGATCGATACAACAAGAGCACGCGCGTCCCGACGGCGCTGGTCTTCCGTCCGACGCAATGAGCGCGGCGCGGCGCGGCGTTAAGGCACCGCGTTAAGGCGCCGCGCGGACGGCGGTGCACTCCACCTCGACCCGCGCGCCCAGCGCGAGTCCGTTGCAGCCGAACGCGCTGCGCGCCGGCAGCGGCCGGTCGCCGAAGAACGCGCGGTAGACCTCGTTGAAGACGCCCCACTCCGCCATGTCGGCGAGCATCACGGTGCAGCGCATCAGGTGCTCGACGCCGAGGCCTTGCGCTTTGAGCGCGGTCTCGATGTTGCGCAGCGTCTGCAACGTTTCGGCACGGATGCCTCCTTCGACCAGCGCCAGCGTGCCGGGCTTGTTGCCCAGCTGACCCGACAGGAAGACGAACGGCCCAAAGGCAGTGCCCTCGGGGAACGGCACGCTGGCGGGGAGGACGAGGCCGCTGTTGAAGCGCTCCACCTCACCCGTCACGATGGCGATCGCCTCACGCTGAAGCGGTTCCGACGCACTTACGATGTCGTTCCAGCAGGGTCGTGAGGAGACGACTTCCTTGGCCTGCCGCAAACCGATCGAGAACTTGACCACCACCGCCTTGATCGTTTCCACGATCGTCAGGCCTTGTGCGTGGCATTCATCGACATAGACGTCGAGCTCTTCGTTCGTATGCATGATCACTCTTCTCCGTGTGTGTCGCGAAACGCGCGTCACCGCGGGATACGTTCCAGCGGAATGATGTCCGCGATCGAACCCGGCCACGCGTAGATGATCAGGCGATCGTCCAGTTGTTCGAGCTCAAACGCCGAATTTTCTGCACCACCCCTTCCCGCCACCTCCACGCATCCACCAGGCGCCAACGTGTGCTCTTCGGCCCACGGCTCCAGAACCAGCAGCACCGCCTTGTGCGATGAGTTCCGGTAGACCAACTTGCAGGTGTATTCCATTTTTAAGATCCCGATCCGTAGCCCAGCGGAAACCACACGCCTCTCGTCGACACCGAACCCATGTTTGGCAGCACATGATCGCGATCCAGCGTCTGGACATCGACGTCTGCAACGACGGATTCGACGGGGGGCATCGCGCCGCCCGCAAACACCGTCGACGTCAGAATGCTGGTCGCGTCTTCGTAGTTCTGCGCTGTGACGCCGCAGCCCAGACCGAGCGGACTGAACTGGGGAGGATCGCGGAACGTGAACCAGAAGCGACGCAGACCCGTCAGTCGATTGGCCGCCAAGGTCGCTTGGGATCGACTCATTTCGTCATCCCCATCGCCGCTTCGAGCTGCGTCGGATCGAACACCCGTCCCGCCTTGATCGTCTTCACCACCTGCCGCAACGCGGCGACGTCCCTCAGCGGATCGCCGTCCAGCAGCACCATGTCGGCCTGCTTGCCTGCGGCGATCTCGCCGCGCTGGCCGGCCACGCCCAGCACCTGCGCAGGCGTCAGCGTCGCTAGGCGCAGTACCTCGGCGTTGGGGATGCCGGCGCGCACATAGAGCTCCAGCTCGCGGTGCAGGGTGTAGCCCGCGAAGGCATCCGTTCCGGGCATCAGCGTCACGCCGCCGTCGTGCAGTCGCTTGATCAGCTGCAACAGCCGAGGCAGCGCCTGGCGGTACGCTTCCTCCTTGCCCGGCGGCACCGCCACCGCGCCGGACAGCAGCCGCCTTCGCACGATCGGCGGGAAGCGCTCGACCATGCCCTTCAGCGCCGCCGGCGGCTCGCCCGGCGCGCCCGAGTACAAGCCCTCCAGGATCGCCACCGTCGGATCGAGCACCGTGTGCCGGCGCTTCAGTTCCGCGATGAATCCCGTCACCGGCGCGCTGTCGAGGTCCAGCTGCAGCAGCTTCTCCGCCATCACCGTGTAGCGGTCCTTGCCGCGCGTGTCGGCGACCTCGGGGAAAAAATTCAGGACGATGAAGTTCAGATGCTGGATCTCGTCCGCGCCCGCGTCGATGAACTGCCCCGCGCGCATGAACGCCGGCACGTGCCCGCTGACGCGCAGCCCCCGCGCATGCGCCATGTCGGCGATCGGACGCACCAGCTCCGGCTTGAAGGACGAATAGATCTTGATCTGCTCGTAGCCGCGGTCGGCGTACCAGTCGACCGCCTTGCGCGCCTGCTCGACCGTCTCGACGCGCACATCGGTCGGGCCCGCCAGCGGACCCACGCCCTCGACGATGCCGGCCTTCACCACGCGCGGGCCGAGCTCGGTGCCCGCGTCGAATCGCTTCACGCGCTCGATCAGCGGGACGTTGTCGTTGGCCATGTCGCGCGCGCTCGTCACGCCGGCGATCAGGTCGAAGACACCGTCCGTGCCGGAGAAGTGCTGGTGCACGTCCCACAGCCCCGGCATCAGGAATCGGCCGGCGGCCTCGATGACCTCGGTGCCCGCCGGCGCCGGGGAAGCATCGTCGGGCTCGACGCGCACGATGAAGCCGCCGCGGATCAGCACCCGCATGTCTTCCCGCGCCGTCAGGTCGCGCGGCTCGAACAGCCGCGCATGGCGGATCAGCAGGTCGCCCTGCGGCACATGCGTCATCCGCTTCGCCAGGTCCGCGGACCAGCGCTTGTCCGCGTCGCGCTGCGCCGCGGAGAGCCGCGCCAGCGCCGGCACGTCGCGCGCCTCCAGCACCTCGAACCAGTCGTCGATCACGGCGGCGGTCTGCAGGCGCTCGTCCAGCCACACCGCCACCGGCGTGAAGTCGATGCCCGAAATCAGATGCAAGGTCAGCCGACGTCCGCCCGCCGCGATCGTCGGTCCCTTCGCGAGCGTCGCCTCGCCCGCCGGCAGCAGGGCCAGGCGTTGCCCCGGCGCCTTCAGCAGCGCGCGCGCGAGCACGCCGGTGAACTCCGGCGGCGCGTTGGCGGGCAGGTAGAAGGCGCCCGCTTCCGGCCACGCCGCGCCGCCCTGCTCCACGCGGTTCTTCCATGACGCCTTGCCGTCCGCGCGGTCGAAGCGCTCGGTGAGCGGAACCTTCCAGTAGTCATTGCCTTCGGCCTCGTAGCGCAGCGGCAGGCCGCGCGCATCGAGCGTCCAGCGCGCGCGGAGCTGATCGCCGCGGCCGCGCTCGCTGAAGGCGTAGTCGACCAGCACCTCGTCGCCCTGCCGGCTGAGCGCCTGCCGGCCGACGGTCATGCCGTGGATCTGGACCTGCGACAGCTGCGCCTTCGCGCCCGGCAGCACCTGCGGCGCGGGCAACGCGGCCTGGGCGGCATGAGCATCGGCGGCCGTCGGCGCCCATTGGCGCTCGTGATCGTCGTGCGCGCGGGCGGTCGGTGCCCAGAGCGCCGCACACAAGGCCACACCCACCGCAGCCCGCGTCGCGGCATGCATGGCGGTCAGCCGGCATTTCGTCGTTCTTGTCATTCCCAGGTCTCCGTCATCAGCCGGCGGAAGTTGCCGTGCAGGATCTTCTCGATGCGCGCCGCGCGGTGTCCCCGCGCCGACAGCAGCCGCGCCAACTGCTGGTACTGGTCCGGCCCGCACAGGTCCGGCAGGAACAGCCCCACGTCCGCCGTCTCGCCCGGCGCGCCGATGCCCAGGCTGCGGCGCAGCGCGATCTCGTCCTCGAGGTGCTTGCGGTAGGCGGCCATGTCGTCGTAGTGCGTGCTGCCGCCGTCGGAGCCGAGGCCCACGTGGTCCTCGCCGCAGACGTCGATCGCGTGCTCCAGGTGCGCGATCAGGTCTTCCGCATGCGGCTGCCCGCTCATCCGCAGGTAAGGCATGAAGTACAGCCCGACCACCCCACCCCGCTCGGCGAGCAGCCGCAGCTCGGTGTCGCTCTTGTTGCGCGGATGATCGGCGATCGCGCGGCAGCCGGTGTGCGTGATCGCCACCGGCTGCCGCGCCCGCCGCAGCGTGTCCAGGCAGGTGCGCTCGCTGCTGTGGCTCAGGTCGACCAGCACCCGCCGCTGCTGCAGGCGCTCGACCACCTCGGCGCCGAAGGCGCTCAGGCCGTCGTCGTCCGGCACCGTCGCGCCACAGCCCACCGCGTTGCGGCCGTTGTAGGTCAGCTGGATCACCCGCACGCCCAGGTCGGCGAAGTGGTCCACGGCCGCCACGTCGGTGCCCAGCATCTCGGTGTTCTGGAAACCGTAGATCACGCCGATGCGACCGTCCCGGCGCGCCGCGGCGAGGTCCTCGCCCGTGCCCACCTTCAGCAACTGCGGATGCGCCGCGATGAACGCGTCCCAGCCGGCGATGTCGCGCTCCGTGGCGGAACGCGCATCGTCGCTGCCGGCGACATGACCCAGCGTGACGTTGACCGCATAGAGCCCCGACGCCAACGCGTCGTCCAGCGAGCGCGCATCGACGTGCTGCGCGCTGCTGGCGTAGGCCATCGCGCGACGATCGCCGGAAGTCGGCTGCAGATGCGGGAGCAATGGCCGGTTTGGGTTGTCCAGGACACCGAGGGCATTCAGGACGGGCAGCAACGAGGGTTTCATGCGTGCGCGAACACCATGTTCTTTGAGAGATGATCGCGGCTACAGCCCCGCGATCTCCAGATCCCCGGACGGGATCGCCGACAACTCTAGAAGATTATTCTAATCATGCCCACGAAGACCGCCAAGGCCGTCGCGAGGACCGAGCAAGTATTGAAGGCCGCCTATCCGGAGGACCGTGCCGAGACCAAGCGGCTGATCCTGGCGCAGGCCTTGTCGGCCTTCAACGCCCGCGGCATCGAGGCCACGACGATCGACGACCTGCGCGCGGCCAGCGGCCAGAGTGTGGGCACGATCTATCACCACTTCAAGAACAAGGAAGGCGTGGTCGCGGCGCTGCTGTTCGCGGCGGTGGACGACCAGAGCCGCGCCATCTCGGCGCGGATCGGCGGGCTGGAGGACAGCCATGCGGTGGTTGACGCCCTGATCACCGCCTATGTGGACTGGATCACCGAGCATGCGGAGCTGGCGCGTTTCTACTTCATCGCCCGCGAGGTGGTCGCGGGCGGGCCGTTCGGCGACGACCTCCGGGTGCGGATCGCGGCGCGATATGCGCCGATCGACGCGTGTTTCGCGCGCGACGTGAAGTACGGGCGCGTGATGCCGCTGCCGGAGGAACTGATCCCGGCGCTCGTGCTGGGCGCGGCGGAGTGGTACAGCCGCTCGTGGCTGGCGGGACGCCGGCTGGCGAGCCCGGCGGACCGGGGGGCGATCCTGGCCGAAGCCGCCTGGCGGTCGATCGCGCGGCACATCTGAATTCCATCGCGGCAGCCGCGTCCGCCAGGTGCGCGGCGCCTGCTCGCCGGGAAGCGCCTGGGGTCAGGTATTGAGCCGGCGCAGTTCTTCCAGGAACCGCCCCGCGGCGATATCCGACGGCCAAGGTTCCCACGGCGTCCCACCGTACGCGGCATGCAAGGGATCCGCGTCCAGCACCGGGTGGGTGATGCCCAGCACCTCGCGGACTTCGCGCTCGGACCAGCCCGTGCAGCGCACGGCTTCGGTCGCGGCGGCGGTGCTGTCGGCGCGCTTGTGCGTGGCGTGCGTGTCGGGCGTCCACGCGGGCAGTTGATATCGGACGGCGATCGCCGCCATCAACCGGTCGCCGACGACGCGGAAGGGCTCGCCCAGCACGCGCTTGAGCGGCGAGATGCAATCGAACCCGAGGAAGCCCTCCTCCGCGTCGTGCAGGAGCTCCGCGCGCTGCAGCGCGGGCGACAAGGGTTCGCCGCCCTCGTCAGCCCATGACCGGCGCAGCGCGAGCACCAGCAGCGAATGCTGCGCGACCGACAGCGGCCAGGGCCAGACGGACTCGCCGCCCCAGCGGTAGGTGCGCGCCAGGCGCAGCGCGAGGTCCTCGTCGGTCCAGGCGTCGGGGGACGGATTGATCAGGTCGAGCGCCGCCCCGGAGGGCAGGCGGATCCAGGCGCGGGGGCTGTCGGTCATGCGATCGACTGTAGCGAGCGCCGCGGCGCGCCCTGTCAGCAGGGCTCAGTCCATCTGCTCGCGCAGGGCCTTGGCCTTGGCGCGGTAGAACTTCGCCGAGGCGGCGTTGCCGGCCTTCTCGAAGCGGTCCGCGACCGACGTGGCGGCCTTCGCGGCCTCGTCGAAGGCCTGGATGAAGACCTGGCGGTCGTCGCTGGGGACGAGCTTGCCCTGCTCGAACCGGCCGGCCATGTAGCCCTGGTCGGGGATGTCGACGACGCCCAGCGCCATTTCGCCCTTGGCCACGCGGCCAAGGAACATGCGCTTCACGGCGGCGCCCTGCTGCTCCTTGAGCACGCCCAGGCCGTCGGCCCGGTCGGCGGCGCAGGCGCCGTCCCAGCGCGCCGATCCCGCGGCCCAGCCGTCGGGCAGCGTGGCCACGTTGCAGGCGGCCAGCGTGGGCTGGCAGGCGGCGGTCATCACCAGGCCCGACAGGGCCAGCAGGCGGAAGGCGGAGATCAGGCGGAGCTTCATGACGACAAGTATCCATGCGGCGACGCGCACCGGTGGGCGCGCGTCGCGGAGATTGAAACAACGGGTGTCGCGGCGGGCGGCACCCCCGGTGGTCGGGACCGACGCACGGGGCCAGCGACCGCGGTCGCCGGCCGGCAGATCAGGCGAGGTGGCTCAGACCAGGCGCGGCGCCCACTGCGCGACCAGCGAGCGGCTGGCCTCGAAGTGCATCGCGTCCTCGGTGCGGAACGCAGCGCCCCAGTACCAGCCGTGGCGGTTGAAGATCGGCGCGATCAGCGTCAGGCCGACCTGCACCTTGCTGTCGCCGCGGCGGTCCAGGACGCCGTTGAGGGTCAGGTCGATCGCCGTGCCCCACGAGTGGTTGGAGATGCCGGTCGTCGAGCCGCGGATGTTGCGGCAGCAGAGCATGCCGGCGGTGCCCAGCGCGGCGTAGACGGCGGGCTGCTCCTTGCGGATGTCTTCCATCACGGCAGCCAGGCTGTCGACGGCCAGGTCCAGGCCGGTGGCCTTGAACGGGCCCACCGACTTCGACACGATGTGCTTCTTCAGCTTCTCGTTGGTCAGCGGCTGGCAGTCCTGCGAGTACGAGTGACGCGGCTGGCCCAGCGCCTGGACCATGTAGGACGAGGACACGGCCACCAGGCCGGGGTTCATCGTGTGCGCGTCGGGCCGCGGCACGAGCGTGGTCAGCAGGGCGCGGGCGCTGCCGGCGTCGCCGCTGGCGGCGACATGCTGGGGTGTCGCGGCGGAGGTGCTGCCGGCGCTGGTGGTCGACGCCGCCGTGGCGGTGTGCGTGGGCGTGGCCGTGGAGGTGGGGCGAGCGGCGGTGACCGGGCGGGCGGCGGCGGCCGGCGCGACGCGCGCGGCCGGCGTGGCGGCGTGCGTGCTCGCGGACTCGGCGGGCGCGCTCAGGCGCTTGAAGGTGCGGCCGTTGGGGTCGACGCGGCCGTCAGGCTTGCTCATGAAGCCGCGCTGGAAGCGCAGGATGCCGTCGACCGTCAGCGGGCCGCACAGGCCGTCGACGCGACCGCGATAGAGATGACGAGCCGTCAGCAGACGCTGGACGGATTCGACGTCGGCCTTGCGATTCTTGCCGGCGGCGCCGACGGAGTCGATGAGATGAGCTTGCACGCGGGAATCCCCTTGCTGTCTGATGTCGGATGGCAGATGCATTCTGGGCATCGACCTGCGGCGGCGACATTGACCAAGGTCACGCCGACGGGCTCGCGTCCCTTTCAGCTGTGACGGACGGTAACGCGGAGCGCCCAGCGCCCCCCGGTCAAGCCCCCGCGGCGGCGCCCACGAGCTCGCAGAAACGCGCCATGTCGACGTTGCCGCCGCTGATGACAATGCCGACGCGCTGGCCTTTCAACCGATCCTTCATCGCCTTCGCGGCGGCGAAACCCAGGCAGCCGGTCGGCTCGACCAGCATCTTCATCCGCGACGCGAAAAAGCCCATCGCGTCGACCAGTTCCGCGTCGGTCGCGGTGAGGACGTCGTCGACGTGCTGGCGGATCAGCGCGAAGGTGATGTCGCCCAGGTGGGGCGTCTGCGCGCCATCGGCGATGGTGCGGGGCGTGTCGATGGTGACGATGGCGCCGCTGCGGAACGACTGCTGGCCGTCGTTGCCCGCCTCGGGTTCGACGCCGTACAGCGTCGCCTTCGGCGAGAGCGCGCGCGTCGACAGCGCCGTGCCCGACAGCAGGCCGCCACCGCCCAACGGCGTGAAGACGGCGTCGAGCGCGCCGACCTCGTCGAACAGCTCCTTCGCGGCGGTGCCCTGCCCCGTCAGCACGTCGGGGTGGTCGAACGGCGGGATCAGGGTCAGGCCGTGCTTCTCGGCCAGGTCGCGGCCGATCTGCTGGCGGTCCTCGGTGTAGCGGTCATAAAGGACGACGTTGCCGCCGTAGCCGCGCGTGGCGGCGATCTTGGCCGCGGGCGCGTCCTTGGGCATGACGATGGTCGCCGGCATCCCGAGGATCCGCGCGGACAGCGCGATCGCCTGCGCATGGTTGCCCGACGAGAACGTGACCACGCCGAAGCGGCGCTGTTCCGGCGTGAAGCGCGACAGCGCGTTGAACGCGCCGCGGAACTTGAAGGCGCCCATGCGCTGGAAGTTCTCGCACTTGAAGAACACCTGCGCGCCGAGCAGCTCGTCGACGGTGCGCGAGGTCAGCACCGGCGTGCGATGCGCGTGACTGTCGATGCGGCGGGCGGCGGCCTCGACGTCGGCGTAGGTCGGGAGCGCCACGGGCGTGGCGGCGGCGGGGGACGTGGCGGTCATCTCTGCTCCTGAACGAAGGGCCGGGCCATCATGCCGCAGGGCTGTATCGGAACAGCGTCGGGCCGGCCATTCAGGCCTGCCAGACCCCGTACCCGGCCTCGCGCAGGCCGATGGCGAGCTCCACCTCCATCTCCCGCGCGGCCTCGTAGGGCATGGGGTTGTAGACCTCATACAGCTGCGGCAGCAGGCGCAGGCCGTAGTCGAAGACGAAACGGTTGGACTGGATGCCGGCCTTGTGCTTGTCGAAGCGCAGGTCGGGATCGAGCCCCGTCATGCCGACGTAGACGAAGGGCATGCCGAGCCGATAGTCCGGATTCGACTTGCGGAAGCGCGGCTCGTTCCAGACCTGGTCGGCGAGCTCGACGACGTAGACGTAGTGGTGATGGCGCTTCTCGCGCGGCGCCTTGGCGGCGGGCTTCGTCGCGCGTTTGACTGCCCGTTTGGCAGCCGGTTTCGCAGCCGGTTTCGCAGCCGGCTTGGCTGTGGTTTTGGCAGCAGGCTTCGCGGCGGTCTTCTTCGACGCCGCGACAATGGCCTTCTTCTTCCGCTGCCCGCCCTCGCCCGCCATGCCGCTGTCCCCTTACCTCGATACCGCCCCGGTGCTCGCCGAGCGCGTCTTCGTCCATGAATCCGCCCAGGTGATCGGCGACGTGACCCTCGGTCCCGACAGCTCGGTCTGGTGCAACACGGTGCTGCGGGGCGATGTGAACCGCATTGTGATCGGCACCGGCACCAACGTGCAGGACCTGACGATGGGGCACGTCTCGCACAAGAACCCGAAGAAGCCGGAAGGCTCGCCGCTGATCATCGGTGACCACGTGACGGTCGGTCACTCCGTCATCCTGCACGGCTGCCGCATCGGCAACGAATGCCTGATCGGCATGGGCAGCATCGTGATGGACGACGTCGTCATCGAAGACCGCGTGATGCTCGGCGCCGGCAGCCTGGTGTCGCCGGGCAAGGTGCTCAAGAGCGGCCACCTCTACATCGGCCGACCGGCGATGCCCGTGCGCGAACTGACCGCCGACGAGATCGCCTACCTGAAGTACTCCGCCGAGCATTACATCCGGGTGAAGGACAACTACCTGCAAGGCTGAGCGACGTCTCCGGCTCGCCGGTCCCCCTGCTCTCCGCGTCACTCCGCGCCCCGCCTGCCGTCATGGCTCAGTCCAACCTCTTCGACGATCTCGACCCGCCCGCCGACGCGCTGCCCGAGGGCATGACGTATCGCTCGGGCTTCCTGTCGTCGGAGGAGGAAGAAACGTTGATCGAGCTGATCCGCTCGCTGCCGCTGGAGGCCGCGCAGTACAAGGAGTACACCGCGCGGCGCCGCGTCATCAGCTACGGCGGCAGCTTCGACTACGACACCAACCGGCTGCGCCCGGCACAGGCGCTCATCGAGGAACTGGAGCCACTGCGGCAGCGTGTCGCGGAATGGGCAGGTATTGCGCCGGAGGCGCTCGTGCACGCGCTGGTGGCCGAGTACTCGCACGGCACGCCGCTGGGCTGGCATCGCGACGTGCCGGACTTCGAGGAGGTCTTCGGCGTCTCGCTGGGCGCGGCCGCGACGCTGCGCTTCCGCCCCTACCCGCCCGATGCGCCCAAGCGCGCCGACGTCATCAAGGTGAGCGTCGAGCCGCGATCGATCTACGCGCTGCGAGGACCGTCGCGATGGGCGTGGCAGCACAGCGTCGCGCCGGTGGAACGACTGCGCTGGTCGATCACGTTCCGGACGGCGCGACGGGATCGATGAAGGCGCTCATCCGCTGATCGCACGACGACGGGCCGCTCGGCATCCTCGCGCTTGACCGCGTTCGCGCGGCGCCACTACGATGACAACCGCTCCGCAGCCATCACCCTGGCACCGGGCCGTAAGCGTTTACGTCAGCCAACGCGCAACCCCACTGGCATTCCGACGCCTCAGCGTCGTGCCGGCTTGCGCATAGGCATTTCATGACCACGCACACCACCACGGTCCGTTCCACGCTCAACCATCTGAGCTTCCCCTCCCACGACGTTCCCGCGACCGCCGCGTTCTTCGAACACTTCCTCGGCTTCGCCGTGCTCTCGATGGGCAGCAGCCGCGTCGTGAAGAAGGACGCCCTCGACATCGTCATCGAGGACGCCCGCGATCGCGACATCCATTGGCCCGGCAACTTCCACATCGGGGTCGAGGTCTCGACGCTGACGGATCTGCAGCGCATCCACGCCGACATGCTCGGCGCGGGCGTGCCAATGGAGACCGAGCTGATCTCGCATGCGCGCGGCTCGCGCTTCTTCTGCTGGATGCCGGGACGGCTGATGCTCGAGGTCAACACCCGCGAGGACGCGGCGCCGGAGTTCCGCAGGACCTTCGCGAGTCAGCAGGCCTGAAGACCGACGGCTGACCGGTGACAACGGCTGACAGCTGAAGCACCGAGCCGGCGGCCTCAAGCCGCCGGCTTGGCCTTCTTCGGCTTGGCGGCCGCGTTGTTCAGCGCCGCGGCCGCCTTGAACAGCGCCTTCAGCGCCGTCTCGTCGATCTTCTCGCCCTTGCGGATGTCGATGGCGCGGCGCGCGTTGCCGTCGAGGCTCGAGTTGAAGAGCTTGCCCGGATCCGCCAGCTTCGCGCCCTTCGCGAAGGTCATCTTCACGACCTCCTTGTAGGTCTCGCCGGTGCAGATCTGGCCGTTGTGCTCGAACACCGGCGTGCCACGCCATTTCCACGTCTCCTCGACACCCGGCACCGCCTCCTTCATAAGCTGGCGCAGCCGCGCGAGCAACTCGCCGCGCCAGTCGCCGAGCTCCGCGATGCGGGCATCGATCATCTTGGAAGCGTCCACGCCAGGCACGTTGTCGTCGCTGGGCGCGGCGCTCCTGAAGGTGCTCTTGGCGACCGGCGTGACCGCCTTCTTCGCCACGTACTTCGCGGCGTGCCTGGCGGCGCCGGTCAAGGGCTTCTTCTTCGGATCGGTGGTGCTGGGCATTCGAGTCTCCGGGGTCAGTTCTTGAGCTGCTGGATACGGATCATGTTGCCCGCCGGGTCGCGCACGCCGAAGTCGCGCACGCCGTAGGGCTGGTCGGTGGGCTCCTGCACGATCTCCGCGTCCCGCGACTGCAGGCGCTGGAAGGTCGCGTCCAGGTCCTTCGCGCCCAGCAGCAGCATCGCGTAGGTGCCCTTGGCCATCATCTCGGCGACGGTGCGCTTCTCCTCGTCGGTGAGGCCGGGCGTGGCGTTGGGCGGGAACAGGACGATGGACGTGTCCGGCTTGCCCTTCGGCCCGATCGTGATCCAGCGGTTGCCGCCGAAGGCGACGTCCTTGCGGATCTCGAAGTCCAGACCGTCGCGATAGAAGGCCAGCGACTCCTCGGCGTCCGTGTGCGGCAGGAAGGTCGAATGAATGGTGATGTCCATGCGTGTCTCCAGATGGGTGGTGTCAGAGGGGTCGGCGGCCGTCGCCGCCGGGGTCCGGACCCTTGGAAGGCAGTCTAGGTGGACGTCTTCTCCGGCGCTTCTCGATTCCTGATCGGACGCGTCACCTGTTTGGCGACGCAGGACGGCAGGCCTTCGGCCTCGGCCGCCGAGTCGCGGCGGTAGACGCTCGGCGGCATGCCGACCAGCTCGGTGAAGCGCGTGCTGAAGGTGCCCAGCGACGAGCAGCCGACCTCGAAGCAGACTTCGGTGACGCTGAGGTCGCCGCGGCGCAGCAGCGCCATCGCGCGCTCGATGCGGCGGGTCATCAGGTAGGCGTAGACCGACTCGCCATAGGCCAGCCGGAACTGCCGGCTGAGGTGCCCGGACGACATGCCGATGCCCTGCGCGAGCGCCTCGACGTCCAGCGGCTGGGCGTACTCGCGGTCGATGCGGTCACGCACGCGCCGCAGGCGCGCGAGGTCGCGCAGGCGG
Organism: Mitsuaria sp. MSU3D; assembly: GCF_056867975.1. Lineage (NCBI taxonomy): Bacteria > Pseudomonadati > Pseudomonadota > Betaproteobacteria > Burkholderiales > Sphaerotilaceae > Roseateles > Mitsuaria sp. MSU3D. The sequence goes on from NZ_CP200314.1 coordinate 2,533,667, forward strand.
GTGCTGGCGGCGTCGGGCGTGGCTGCGACCTCAGGGGCGACGGTGGGCATGCCGGCATCCTAGCGGCGAGATCCGCTCAGGGTTTTCCCTCAACGATCCTAGGGGGTGCCTCCCCCGGATGCATACAAGGCACTCCGACGGTGCGCTTCCTAGACTGGGCTGGCCCGGTGCATCTCGCACCGCGGCACCTCATCAAGGGAGACACCATGACTCAGCCAGCTTCGCTGCGGACCGCCTGGCGGACCGCAGCCTTGTGCGCAGCCTTCGCCACCTTCGGGGCCGGCAGCGCCTCGGCCCAGATCGGTCCCGACCCCACCTCCGCCAGCCTGAACGCCACCTCGGGATCCTTCGCGGTCGCGACCAGCAACGTGACGCTCGCACGCGGCTTCGGTGGCGGCACCATCTACTACCCCACCACCGCCGGCCGTTACGGCGTGGTCGCCATCAGCCCCGGCTTCACCGCCACCGAATCCAGCATCGCCTGGCTCGGCCGCCGCCTGGCCACCCACGGCCTGGTCGTGATCACGATCAACACCAACACGACGCTGGACCAGCCCGCCAGCCGCGCCACGCAGTTGATGGCGGCGCTCAACCACGTGGTCAACAGCGCCAGCAGCACCGTGAGAAGCCGCGTGGACAGCACGCGGCTGGCCGTGGCCGGCCACTCGATGGGCGGCGGCGGCGCGTTGATCGCGGCCGAGGACAACCCGACGCTGAAGGCCGCGCTGCCGCTGACGCCGTGGAACCTCAGCACCAGCTTCACCCAGGTGCGGGTGCCGACACTCATCGTCGGCGCCGACGGCGACACGGTGGCCTCGGTCGCCGTGCATGCGCGGCCCTTCTACGCCAGCCTGCCGGCCACGACCTTCAAGGCCTATGCGGAGCTCAACGGTGCCACCCACTTCACGCCCAACAGCACCAACACACCGATCGGCCGCTACGGCGTGACCTGGATGAAGCGCTTCGTGGACGCGGACACGCGCTACTCGCCGTTCCTGTGCGGCGCGCCGCACACGGCCTACGCGACCGCGCTGGTCTTCGACCGCTACAACCAGAACTGCCCCTACTGAGCCCGATGGAGGACGCCATGTCGCACATGTCCGATCGCCAACGGGGTCGGCGCGTCGCGCTGGCCCTCGCCGCCGGCCTCGGCGCCGTGGCCCTCCTCGCCTGGCTGGCCGCCGGCGCTCACGCGCCGGCGGTCGTCGAGGACCCGAAGACCGTATTCCCCTGGTCCCGCTCGACCGCCGCTTCCGAGGCGGTCGGCACGCCGACAGCGTCGGCCCGAGTTCCGGTCGACGCGGGCGCCGCGGTCCCATTGCCCGCAGCGGTGCCAGGTCTTGAGGGGAAGCCGCAACGCGTGTTCCGTACCGATGCACGGGGGCGGCTCGTCGTCGACCAGCCGATGCGCCTGCGCGCCGAATCGATGCTGGCGCTCAACGAAGGCGATGCGCTGGCCGCCCGCATGGACGCCGAGCTCGCCGGCCTGCCGGCGCCGGCCGCCGCGCGCGCCCGCGAGCTGGTGGCGCAGTTCGAGGCCTACCAGACCGCCCAGGCCGCCGCATTCCCGCCGGGCCAGGCGCCGCTGGTGCCCGAAGAGGGACTGGCGCAACTGCGGACGATGCAGGCGCTGCGAGCCGCCCACTTCGGCGCGGAAGCGGCCCAGCAGATGTTCGCGCAGGACGACGCCGTCGCGCGTCGCATCCTGGAGCTCATGCGCGAGGACACCTCGACGGCGCGCAGCATGGAGGAGAAGGCCATGCGCGCGCAGGTCCGCTATGACCAGGAGCGCGGCGCGGTTCAGCCTTGACGCGGCGGCGTCGCAGGACGCAGCATGCCGCCATGATGTCTGGCAACTTCGTCGGCCCTCGCCTGGGCCTGTTGGGCGACAGCTTCATCTACGCGAGCGGCGCCGTGCGCTCGCGGGTGCGGCGGCACTCGGTGACGCTGGCCTGCGCGCTGACGCCGCAACCGCTGAGCGTCAGCGTCGACGGCCAGCACTGGCAAGGCCGCCTCGTGGCGGTGCGTCCGTTTGCATCGCGCGCCATCGACTCCGGCGGGCAGCCGGTCGTGCTGATCGACCTCGAGCCGTCCCACCCGCGCTACAACACCTTCAGCCGCTGGCCGGATCGCGCGCCGGTGCGGGTGCTGGATGACCAGCACTTCGCGGGCCTGCTGGACTGCGCCGCCGCCTTTGCCCGCGATGCCTTGAGCGGACGGCGGCTGCGGGCGTCGGTGCAGATGCTGGTGGGCAGCGTGGCGGACAGCGTCGCGCCGCATCGTCCGCTCGATCCGCGCGTGGCGCAGATGATGGCAGGCCTCCGGCTCGACCCCGCACAGGATCTGGCCGCGCTCGGCGCGCCGGTCGGCATGACCGCCGCGCAGGCGTCGCGCGGCTTCCTGCGATCGCTGGGCATCTCCGCGCGGCAATACGCGCTGGCGGTGAAGATCCAGCGCGCGGCGATGTTCTTCGGCAGCGGACGCGCCCTGACCGCCATCGCGCAGGCGTCGGGATTCACCGACTCCGCCCACCTGGCGAAGGTGTGGATGCGCTGCTATGGCGACTGCCCGTCGCGCTACTTCGCGGAGCACCGCAGCACGCAGGACGGTCGCGTGGACCATGCCTGGCGGCAGCAGGTCAGCCTGACGCAGGGCTTGAGCGGCGCTTGAGCGGCGCTTGATCGAGGCTCGATCCGGAGCGCTTCGGCCTTGGCTTCAGCCTCGGTCTCGGCGCTCCGAAGCCGTTACTTCGCTGCCGCCGGGAAGGCCGGCAGCTTCCCGATGTCGCGCGGGTCGTGCTGGATGATGACCGTCGCCTTGAGGTTCTTCTCGATCTGCTTGACGCGTTGAATCGAGGCGAGCGTCTGCGCGCGATCGTCGTTGAAGCCGGGCACGCCGTCGTGCTCGTAGTTCTCGTGGAAGTGGACGGAATCGCCGCTGAGGATCACCGGCCCCATCTCCTTGAGGCGGACCAGCAGGATGCTGTGCCCCGGCGTGTGGCCGGGCGCGCGCAGGACCATGACGGTGCCGTCGCCGAAGACGTCCTTGTCCGCGGTCAGCGCATCGACCTTGCGCTTCTCGGCGATCCACTCGGCGAAGCCTTTGGCGTTCGCGCCGGCCATCGGCGGCGTCGCGTTGATGGCTTCCCAATCGGCCTTGCCGATGAGCAGGGTCGCGTTCTTGAACAGGCTCACCTGGCCAGTGTGATCGGCGTGGAAGTGGCTGATGCCGACGTACTTCACGTCGGCCGGATCGACCTTGATCTGCTTGAGCAGATCGCCCAGCGGCTTGTTGGTCGCGTTGGGCGCGGAGCCCGGCAGGTAGCCGGTGTCCCAGACCATCACGTCCGAGCCGTGCCGGATGACGTAGCAGCTGAAGGTGAAGGGCTTGCTCGTCTCGGTGTAGGCGAAGGTGTCGCTGAAGCGCCGAGGGTCGTTGGTCCCGTTGCCGCAATCGAGCCGCGTCAACGTGACCTCCTGAGCCGCCGCAGACAGGGAAGTCAGGGCCAAGAGCGCGCCCGCGGTGAGCGCCATCCAGAAGCGTGTGGTCATGTCGTCTCCTTGATCGCGGCGATGATAGCCACGAAGCAGCCCGGCGTGTGCCGGTTGACAGCCCCCGCTCAGAACAACGCGCGCGCCAAGGCCTGCGAGTAGCCCGCCTGGACCCCGGCGCCCGAGGGGCTTACGGTGGTCTCCGGCGCCGTCGGTGGCTCGATGCCGCGTCCGGGCATCGCTGGCGCAGCCCCTCGGTCTGGCCAGGCATCGGTCGCCGCCGTCATGGCGCACCGCAGCTCCAGCCCAGGCCCCGGCATCCGCCGATGCGCGCTCAGCCGCCAGCCGTGCGCCGCCGCGATCTCGGTGCAGATCGACAGCCCCAGGCCGGCCCCCTGCTCTCGCCGGTCGGCACCGCGCCAGAAGCGCTCGAAGATGCGCGGCAGGTCCTGCTCGGCCACGCCCTTGCCCTGGTCCGCGACCGCGAAGCCGTCCGGCCCCGCCATCAGCGTGACCACGCCTTCGCGCGGGCTGTGCTGGATCGCGTTCTCCAGCAGGTTCTTCAGCAGCGTGAACAGCGCCCCGCGATCCGCCCGCCAGAAGCGCAGCGACGGGCTCACGTGCAGGCCCAGGGTCACGTCATGCCTCGCGGCCACGCGCTCCATGAACTCGAAGACCTCACGCAGCGCCGGCGTCGGATCGATCGCCTCGACGCGGTAGTTGCGCTGCTCGCTGGCCTCCGCCAGCAGCAGCAGTTGCTGCACCTGCCGCGCGACGCGGTCGATGTCGTCCAGCACCTGGTCGCGCCACGCGCCGGACTCGACCAGTTCCACCTGCGCGCGGATCAGCGCCAGCGGCGTCTTCAGTTCGTGCGCGGCATTCGACAGAAATTCCTGCTGCGTCCTGAAGCCGCCCTGCAGGCGGTCCAACGCCGCGTTGAAGGCCTCGATCAACGGGCGCAGTTCCCGCGGCTGACCCGCCGCCGGCAGCCGGTCGGCCAGCGTGCGCGGTTCGATGCGACGTGCGGCGCTGGAGGCTTCGCGCACCGGTTGCAAGGCCTGCCGCAGCGCCACGTGGATCGTGATCAGGAACACCAGCACGAAGGTCGCGCCCAGGGCGATCACCCCCTGCCGGAACACGTCGAAACCGATCGACTTCCGCATCAGCAGCACCAGACGATCGGTGACGGCGAACTGGATGTACCAGCGGCGCCCGGCATGGTCGTAGGGCACGGTGGCCGCGTGCATCGCCACGCCGTTGCGGTGGAAGGTGAAGGACTGGCGTCGCGGCTCGAAGGGCTTCCAGTCCGGTGCGAACGTGGTCTTCAATCCGTCGGGGGCATACGCGACCCGGCCCTCGCGGTCGGCCACGCGCAACATGACCTCGTTGCGCAGGCTGTCGAAGACCCAGGGCTCGATCGCCTTCTCGTTGATGCCGACCGGCCAGCCCTGCGCATCGAAGCGCAGATTGCGCGCCAGTGCATCACCGTTGTCCTCGATCTGGTCACGCAGCACCCAGCGCGTGAAGGGCTCCCACAGCACCATGGACGCCACGCCCACCAGTACCGCGCTGAGCACCATGCTGGCCCCCAGCACCGCCAGCACGCGGTTGCGTAGGCTATTCGGCCACCGCATCTTGAAGCGCATACCCGTGGTTCCTGAGATTGACGATGCGCAGCGCCGAGCCGAGGGAATTCAGCTTCTTGCGCAGGCGATGCAGCGCGACGTCGAGCGCGTTCGGCGTCACCGCCTCGGACAGGCCCCAGGCCGCCGCCTCCAGCGCCGCGCGCCGCACCGTGCGCCCCTGCTGCTGCACCAGCGCGATCGCGATCTGAAGCTCCGCCGGCGCCAGCGCCACGGAGACCTCGCCGCGCACCAGCAGCGCCTCCTCGATGACGACCTCGATGTCGCCGAAGACGGCGCGCGACGGCCGTACCGCCACGGACCGGCGCATCAGCGCCCGCACGCGCGCCACGAGTTCCTCCATCGGGAAGGGCTTGGCGAGGTAGTCATCGGCGCCGGATTCGAGTCCGTCGATGCGGTCGTGCAGCGCGTCGCGCGCCGTGAGCATCAGGCAGGGCGTGCCCTGATGCGCGGCGCGCAGGCGCTTGACCAGCGACAGGCCGTCGCCGTCCGGCAGGCCCCGGTCGATGACCAGCGCCGCGTAGCCGACGTCGCGATGCGCGACCCAGGCGGCTTCCATCGCGTGGAAGACATCGGTCGGAATGCCGGCGGCCTGCAGGGCCTGACGGATCAGGCCGGCCAGCCGGACGTGGTCCTCGACCAGGGCGATTCGGTTCATGGGCAGCGGGGGCGGAAGTGCGGATGTTAAGGGCGCATCCTCCGTTCCCCCGACTTACCCGCGGCTTACCGGGCGTCGTCCTCCACCGGCTCGTGGTACTGCACCACCGGCACGCCGTCGCGGATCGCCTGCTCGTAGACGCCGAGCATGCCCAGCGCCTCGCGCAGGTCGTCGCGGATCGCGGCGGTGGCCACGACCGCTTCGTCGTCGTTGCACAGCGCGCCCTCCTCGTCGTCGTCGCGCTTGAGGCGACAGACCAGCTCGGCGATGACCGCGGCATGCTCGATGCGCTCGCGCAGCGTCTTCATCGCCACGCCGACCGTGATGTCGCGGCGCGGCACGCAGTACTCGACGTTGCCCGGCGCGAAGCGGCTCAGCGTCGGGTACATGCGCGACTGGTAGAGGAAGGCTTCGAACTCCTCGCCGTTCAGGCGCAGCAGCGGTCGCAGCTCCATCAGGCGGCGCTGCATGAACAGCGTCTTCGCGCGACGGGGAGCCGAAGCGGCGGCGGACGCCGGTGGCGGCGCGGGCGGCGCAGGCGGCATGCCGCCGCCGGCGCCCGCATCGAGGGACATCGCGTCGAGCGCCCTCGCGGCGAGGTCGGCGCCGGGATCGTCGTCGAGCTCGTCATCGAGGCTGGCGTGGAAGCCGGCCGGGACACGGAAGCGGGTCGAGGTGGCCGAGGCGGCCGAAGAGAAGGAAGGGTTGGAAGCGCCGCAAGGGCTGGCTTGAGAAGAGGAAGACGAGGACATCGGGGACATGGACAACTCCAGTCAGATCGGATCAATTCATAAACATCACCTTCGTCGGGATGACATGGACCGCGCCTGACGACGCGGGAGAGGGATCTTCCTGCGGCACCCGCAAGACCTGGCACGAAAAGATCAATGAAATCGATTCAATGAAATCGTTGGCATCGGCGCCACACGGGTTCTCGCAGGAGGACCGACCTGTCTCGGTAGGCGAATCGCCGGATCCCACTTGCATGAGTGGGTGAGCACGAGTGGGTGAGCCCGCCGCTCAGGGGAATCTCACCACCGCCTCGAAGCCCGGCTGCGCGTTGCGCAGCTCCAGCCGGCTGCCGTGCGCCTCGGCAACCAGCCGGCACAGCGACAGGCCCAGACCCACGCCGCCCTCGCTGCGCGCCCGCGCCTCGTCGGGGCGGAAGAACGGCTGGCCGAGCTGCGGCAGCGCCTCCGCCGGCACGCCCGGCCCGTGATCGCGCACGGTGAGCGTCGCGCCGTCGCCATCACGTTCGACGCTCACCATCACCGGCCCGACGTCCGGGTCGTTGTGCCGCAGGGCGTTGTGGACGAGATTTCTCAGCAGCAGTTGCACCCGCATGCGATCGAGCTTCAGCACGGGCAGGTCACGGTCGACGCGCAGCGCGACGCCCGGCTGGTCCTGCTCCCGCGCCAGCGCGCCGAGGTCGCAATCGCTGACCTGCAGCGCACGGTGGCCGCTGCCCAGGCGCTCGCTCTCCAGCAGCGCCGAGATCAGCTCGCGCATCTGGCCCAGCTCGTCCAGCAACGCCGCTTTCGAAGCGCCCTCGTCGACCAGTTCCGCATGCAGCCGCGCCCGCGTCAGCGGGCTTCTCAGCTCGTGGCTGATCGCCAGCAGCAGCGCGCGCTTGCCGTCGAGCATCGCCTGGATGTCCTCGGCCATCTGGTTGAAGCGGTGCGCGAGGTCGCCGATCTCGTCGCGGTGGTAGATGGGGACGCGATGCGCGAGGTCGCCCCGCCCGAACGCTTCCGCCCCCGCCGCCAGCTCGCGCAGCGGCCCCACCAGGTGGCGGATGCCGCCGTAGGCAAGACCTGTCACCAGCAGCAGCAGCGGGATCGCCCAGAGCAGGCCGTACTCGACCTGCATCGACGCCCACAGGATGCCGATCCCGGCACAGGCCAGCACGACGAAGATCGCGATCAGCCGCGCGCCCAGCGAATGCTTGAAATGCGCATGATGCCGATGCCAGCGCTGGTGCCAGCGGTTGCGCGCCCGCATGTGCCAGCGCCAGCCGCGCTCGCGCGGGAACGGGATGCCCTTGGCCTCCATCTCCGCCCAGCGGCGCATCTTCTCCAGCTTGTGCAGGCGCCGGACCTGCCGTTCCCGGCGACGCCAGTCGTCGCGCCGCCGCTCATGGTGGCGGGGATCGTTCCAGTGGTCGTAGGGATGGCGCGGATCGTTCATGCGCCCTCCTCGCCCGCGGCCGGCAACGCGAAGCAGTAGCCCGCGTTGCGCAGCGTCTTGAGCGCCTCCAGCGGTTCGAGCTTGCGGCGCATCCGGCTCACCAGGATGTCGACCGCCCGGGTGAAGATGTCGGCCTCCTGGCCGCGCAGCTGGTTCAGGATCTCGTCACGCGAGAACACGCGCCCAGGTTCTCGCGCCAGCATCACGAGCAGTTCGTACTCGGTGCTCGTCAGCTCGACGGGGCCGCTGGCCACGGTGACCTGTCGGCGTGCGGTATCGATGTCCAGGCCCACGAAGCGCAATGTCGTCGCGGCCGGCGCCGGCGCCGCCGCAGGGGACAGTCGCGTGCGACGCAGGATCGTCTGCAGCCGCGCCGCGAGTTCCCGCGGCTCGAAGGGCTTGGACAGGTAATCGTCGGCGCCCAGTTCCAGGCCGACCACGCGGTCGGTCAGGTCGCCGCGCGCGGTCAGCATCAGGATGGGGATCTCGCGCCACGGCTCCGTCCCGCCGCGCACGCGCTTGCAGAACGCGAAGCCGTCCATCTCCGGCAGCATGCCGTCCAGGATCAGCGCGTCGAAGCGCTCCTCGGCCAGGCGCGCGAGCGCGGCGCTCGGCCGCGTCACGGCGCTCAGCGCGAAGTCGAAGCGCGCCAGGTAGCTCGCCAGCGGCGCGGCCAGCGCCTCGTCGTCGTCAATCAGCAGCAATCGATGCATCGTGGCGTCCATTGTGGCCGTGCCGGACCAGCGTGATCGCCCGCTCGGGACAGGCCTTGACGCAATGGCCGCAGGCGCGGCACACGTCGGCATTCGGCGTGAACGCCTGCTGCCAGCCGTGCGCGTAGCCGCGCAGCTTGCCGAACAGGTTCAGCTCCTTGCGCCGTTCCACCGGCAAGGTGCCGACCGAGAAGACACCGTAGGGGCAGACCTCGACGCAATCGCCCTTGCCTTCGCAGCGGTTGCGGTCGATGACCGGCCGCAGCAGCCCGGGGGGCTGCCGGCAGTCGCGGCTGTCCATCAGAGGCTCCGGTCGTCGGCGGCGTCGCGCGGGTCCGGACGGTCCCGACCGTCGCGGCCATCGCGTCCCTCGCGTCCGTCGCGGCCCTCTCCCCGCCCCGCCCGGCGACGCAGCCGGCGCAGCAGGAAGCGCAGCATCTGCTGCTGGTCGAAATCCAGGGCGTCGAAGAAGTCGCCGGAGGCCGCGACCAGCGCCGGACCGGTCGCGCGCAGCGCTTCGATCTGGCCGTCGAAGAGCTCCTGCGCCTCGTCGCGACGGAAGTTCTCGGTCTCGACGAGGCGGGCGACCTCCGGGCCGCGCGCCAGCGCCTTGACCGCGCGCCGCGCCGCGGCGAGCTGGCTGATCAGCCGCTCCAGCAGTTCGGCCTGGCTGTCGCTCAGGTCCAGAAAGGCGCGGGCCCGGGCTTGCAGCCTCTCGCCGCGGCCGGCGTGGTGGGCATCGGATCCCAGGCCCCCGCCGAAGCCGCCCCACCCATGACCGCCGTGGTGACCATGGCGACCGTGGTGGCCGTGGCGACCGTGTCCGCGTCCATGTCCACCGCCATGCCCACCGCCATGCCCGTATCCAAGACCGCCCCACCCCCAGGGGAAGCCGCCGAAACCGCCGAAGCGGTACCAGGGGCCGGTGACGGGCAGCGGGCCGTAGTAGCCATCGTCACACACAGGGCCGACAGGACTGAAACGACCATCGTGGTCGAAGTGAGCGTGCTGACGTTCATGGTGGTGGCTCCAGCGTCGAAACAGATGCATGTTGCAATTCCTCGGTAAAGCCCGGGTGTCCGGGCGGTGAATCCATGTCGCCATGATTCCCATGCCCCCTCGCCAGGGCATCTCACCGCGGTATCGCTGTTTTTCGTTTTGTATCGCCGTTGCCCTGTCCGAGGGAATGCCTCCAAGGGGGGAATTGGGCGAAGCACGGAGGAAAGGCGGCGGAAACAGCGTCCCTGCTGACACGACGCGTCAGGGAGTCGGAATTCGACACGCGGTCCGCCGGCGGGCCGCCGCCCCCCCTCTGATCCCCTCTGATCCCCCTGTGGGGTGTCCCCCGTCTCCGGCCGCCCGCCAGGGGCGTCGCAGGGCCCCGCCCCTCTACAATCGCCGGCTCACCTTGTCCCTCGCCCAGATGACACCGCCTCACGGCGGAGCGCCCCCATGACCGAACTCGCCAAGTCCTTCGAACCCGCGTCCCTGGAAGCCCACTGGGGCCCGCTGTGGGAGTCCAAGGGCCTTTATGAGCCGACGCTCGATCCGGCCAAGCCGTCGTTCAGCATCCAGCTGCCCCCGCCGAACGTGACGGGCACGCTGCACATGGGCCACGCGTTCAACCAGACCATCATGGACTCGCTGACGCGCTACCACCGCATGCGCGGCCACAACACGCTGTGGGTCCCCGGCACCGACCACGCCGGCATCGCCACGCAGATCGTCGTCGAGCGCCAGCTGCAGGGCCAAGGCCAGAACCGCCACGACCTGGGCCGCAAGAACTTCGTCGCCCGGGTCTGGGAGTGGAAGCAGCAGTCCGGCTCCACCATCACGCAGCAGATGCGCCGCATGGGCGACTCGGTGTCCTGGGGCCACGAGTACTTCACGATGGACGAGAAGCTCTCGCCCGTCGTCGTCGACACCTTCGTCAAGCTCTTCGACGAGGGTCTGATCTACCGCGGCAAGCGCCTCGTGAGCTGGGACCCGATCCTGAAGTCCGCCGTCTCCGACCTCGAGGTCGAGAGCGAGGAGGAAGACGGCTCGCTGTGGCACATCCGCTATCCGATGGCCGAGGGCGATGAGTCGCTGGTCGTCGCGACCACACGTCCCGAGACCATGCTGGGCGACACCGCCGTCATGGTCCATCCGGAGGACGAGCGCTACAAGCACCTGATCGGCCGCCAGGTGAAGCTGCCCATCACGGGCCGCCTGGTGCCGGTGATCGCCGACGAGTACGTCGACAAGGAATTCGGCACCGGCGTCGTCAAGGTCACGCCGGCGCACGACACCAACGACTACCAGGTCGGCCAGCGTCACCAGCTGCCGATGCTGACGATCTTCACGCTGGACGCGACCGTCGTGGACACGATGGACGAGATCCCGGCCGAGTACCGCGGCCTGGACCGCTTCGCCGCGCGCAAGCTGATCGTCAAGGCGCTCGAGGACCAGGGCCTGCTGGTCGAGGTCAAGAAGCACAAGCTGATGGTGCCGCGCTGCACCCGCACCGGCCAGATCGTCGAGCCGATGCTGACGGACCAGTGGTTCGTCGCCACCCGCAAGCCGGGCAAGGACGGCAAGTCCATCGCGCAGAAGGCGATCGACGTCGTCGCCAGCGGCGAGGTGAAGTTCGTGCCCGAGAACTGGGTCAACACCTACAACCAGTGGATGAACAACATCCAGGACTGGTGCATCTCGCGCCAGCTGTGGTGGGGTCACCAGATCCCCGCCTGGTACGGCAGCAACGGCGAGGTCTTCGTCGCCCATGACGAGGCCGAAGCCCAGGCCAAGGCCACGGCGGCCGGCTACACCGGCCCGCTGACGCGCGACGAGGACGTGCTGGACACCTGGTACTCGTCGGCGCTGGTGCCCTTCTCGACGCTGGGCTGGCCGGCGAAGACGCTGGAGCAGGATCTCTTCCTGCCGTCATCGGTGCTGGTGACCGGCTACGACATCATCTTCTTCTGGGTCGCCCGGATGATCATGATGACGACGCACTTCACCGGCCAGGTGCCCTTCAAGCACGTCTACATCCACGGCCTGGTGCTCGACGCGCAGGGCAAGAAGATGAGCAAGTCCGAGGGCAACGTGCTCGACCCGGTCGACCTGATCGACGGCATCGAGCTGGCCCCGCTGCTGGACAAGCGCACGCAGGGCCTGCGCAAGCCCGAGACCGCGCCCAAGGTCCGCAAGGCCACGGAGAAGGAATTCCCCGAAGGCATCCCCGGCTACGGCGCCGATGCGCTGCGCTTCACCTTCGCGGCGATGGCGACGCTGGGTCGCAGCGTCAACTTCGACAGCAAGCGCTGCGAGGGCTACCGGAACTTCTGCAACAAGCTGTGGAACGCCACGCGCTTCGTGCTGATGAACACGCAAGGCCAGGACTGCGGCCTGGTGGAGCACACGAAGGAACAATGCGCCCCCGGCGGCAGCGCCCACGGCTACCTGCAGTTCTCGCAGGCCGACCGCTGGATCGTCAGCGAGCTGCAGAAGGTCGAACAGGCCGTCGCGCAAGGCTTCGCGGACTACCGCCTGGACCAGGTCGCCAACGCGATCTATTCGTTCGTGTGGGACGAGTACTGCGACTGGTACCTGGAGCTGGCCAAGGTCCAGCTGCAGACCGCGCAGGCCGAGGGCAACGACGCCGCGCAGCGCGCCACGCGCCGCACGCTGATCCGGGTGCTGGAGACCATCCTGCGCCTGCTGCACCCGATCGCGCCGTTCATCACCGAGGAACTCTGGCAGACCGTCGCCCCGATCGCGGGTCGCAAGTCCACCGAGTACCTGGTCACGGCCGCCTACCCCGTCGCCCAGCCGGAGCGCATCGATCCGCAGGCCGTGGCCTGGGTCGAGCAATTGAAGTCGGTGGTCGGCACCTGCCGCAGCCTGCGCAGCGAGATGGGCCTGAGCCCGTCCGACCGCGTGCCGCTGCTGGCTGGCGGCGACCTGTCCTTCCTGCGCGAGGCGGCGCCCGCGCTGAAGGTGCTGGCCAAGCTGCAGAGCGTCGAACTGATCGAGGACGAGACCGCCTTCAACGCGCAGAGCGCGATGTCGCCGGTCCTGGTGCACGGCGCGGCGCGTCTGGCGCTGAAGGTGGAGATCGACGTCGAGGCCGAGCGCGCCCGCATCGCCAAGGAAACCGCCCGTCTGGAAGGCGAGATCACCAAGGCCAAGGCCAAGCTGGACAACGAAGGCTTCGTGGCGCGCGCGCCAGCGGCCGTCGTGGAGCAGGAACGTCAGCGCATCGCCGACTTCAGCGCCACCGTGGCTCGGCTAAAAGATCAGGCAGCGCGCCTGGGTGGGTCGGCCTGAACTCAGGCTGGACAGCGGGCGTGGCCAGGATCTCCGAGATCCGCCGCGCCACGCTCCACGCGGCGCGCATGCGTGACTCGCGCGTCGTCGCCGAGATCCGCGGCGTGACCTGCAATCCGGGCACGCCATGCAAGGGACGCCCGGCTTCCATGAGGCCGGGCTCCATCAGATCCAGCCAGGCCGCCAGCAGCCGGCCGCCTTGCAGCGCGTCGGCCAGCGCCTGTTCATCGAACAGCGCCGAGTGCGAGGTCGACACCAGCACCTGCGACGGCTTGCAGAAGTTCAGCACCCGCTCGCCGATCAGGCCGCGGTAGCGCGGGAAGTAGGCCAGCTGCACGCTGACCGCGTCGGCGGCCTGCATCAACTCGCGCAAGCCGTAGGGCTCGATGCCCCACTGACCCCAGAGCGGGTCGGCATGGTGCAGGCTGGGGTCATAACCGATCACGCGCGCACCAAAGGCCGGCAGCAGCGTCGCCAGTTGGCGCGCCGACGGCGTGAGGCCGACCAGGCCGACCGTGGCGCAACCCAGCTCGCGTCCCACCCAGTTGCCATCCGCCCCTTGCACGGGGACGCGGCGCAGCAGCGCCAGCAGCGCGCCGATGACGAACTCGGCTTCCGCCGATGCCGCCGCGGTCGGCGCACGCACGACCTCGATGTTGGCGGCGCGGCAGGCTTCGAGATCGATGTTCTCCGCGCCGGCGCCGATGCGGCCCACGGCACGCAGGCGAGGCGCGCGCCGGACCATCTCCGCATCCAGCGCGATCGAGGCGGGCAAGAAAATTGCCTGGGCCTGCGCAACATGCTCTCTCAAGGCGTGCGGCGCCTCCGCCAGATCGGGTGCGGCCTGGATGACGTGGCGCTCCGCCAGCCATTCCAGGACGTCAGCCTCCAGCGGTTCCAGGACTAGCACTGCCATGAGCGGTTTGGAGAGGTTTGTTTGATTTTCTTTCAGCTGCGCCGTGCAAGAATGCCGGCGCAATTACCGTCGGAGTGTACGTAAATGGCCCTCATCAACAAGGCGATCTTCCCGGTTGCCGGACTCGGCACACGCTTTCTGCCCGCCACGAAGGCGCAGCCCAAAGAGATGCTGCCGGTGGTCGACAAGCCGCTGATCCAGTACGCGGTGGAGGAAGCCTACGCGGCGGGCATCCGCCAGATGATCTTCGTGAACGGCCGTAACAAGCGTGCCATTCCGGATCACTTCGACACCGCCTTCGAACTCGAGACCGAACTGGAAGCCGCCGGCAAGAAGGAACTGCTGGCGATGGTCCATTCGATCAAGCCGGACGACATGGAGTGCATCTACATCCGCCAGCCCAAGGCCCTTGGCCTGGGCCATGCGGTACTGTGCGCGCAATGCGTCGTCGTCAACGAGCCCTTCGCCGTGCTGCTGGCCGACGACCTGATGGTCGGCAAGCCGCCGGTGCTCAAGCAGATGGTGGACCAGTTCGCCGAATGGCAGGCGTCCATCCTGGCGGTCCAGGAAGTGCCGCCCGAGCACACCAAGCGCTACGGCATCGTGGCCGGCGCGGCGATCAGCGACCGACTGATGGATCTCACCCACATGGTCGAGAAGCCCGCCCCCGAGGACGCGCCGTCGCGCCTGGGCGTGGCCGGCCGCTACATCCTGACGCCGGGCGTGTTCCGCGAGATCGCGACCCAGCCGCGCGGTGTCGGCGGCGAGATCCAGCTGACCGACGGCATCGCCGCGCTGATGCGCCGCGAGAAGGTCTTCGCCTTCCGTTATGAAGGCAAGCGCTACGACTGCGGCAGCAAGGAAGGCTTCCTGCAGGCCAACGTCGAACTGGCGCTGGCGCACCCGGAACTGGGCGCCAGCTTCCGCGAGTACCTCAAGGCCCTGGAAATCTGACCGCGCTGAACTTCTGACGGCAGGACTTCCCGTCACTGCCGCGTCATGAAGCACGAAGGCCACGCATCGCGTGGCCTTCTTCGTTTCCGGGGATGTCTTCGACTCAGCGTCGTTTGAGCACGTGGATGTACTCGTCGCCCGCCGAGCTCTGCTCGACCAGCTCGTTGCCGGTCTGTCGCGCGAAGGCCTGGAAGTCGCGCGTCGAGCCGGGATCCGTCGCGACGACCTTCAGCAGTTGGCCGCTTTCCATCTCCGCCAGGGCCTTCTTGGCCTTGAGGATGGGCAGCGGGCAGTTCAGGCCGCGGGTGTCGAGTTCCTTGTGAATGTCCATGAGAGCGTCCTTGCCGCCGATGACCGGGGGCGATGAAGCGGATTCTAGTCAGCCCCCTCAGCCGCGAGGCGCCATCCACTTCGGTTCGATGCCGCGCCCGCGCAGCCAGTCCGCCAGTGCCTGGCCGGTACCGGCGGGCCAGCACTCGAGCTGCCCCGGCGGCGTCAGCGTGTACTCGACCAGTTCCGGCGACAGCGTGACCTCGCCGCGCGCCGGCACGTGGTACGCGATGATGACCTGGTTCTTCTTCTGGAAGTCGTAGACGCCGATCAGCGTCGCACCCAGCGCTTCCAGCGAGGTCTCTTCCAGCACCTCGCGCCGGATGCCCTCTTCCGGCGACTCGCCGGCTTCCATGAATCCGGTGATCAGGCCGAAGAACGGTCCCGGCCACGCCGCGTTGCGCGCGAGCAAGACCTGGCCCTCGCGGTCGACGCATTCGACCACGGCGGCCAGCACCGGCGTCGGATTGTTCCAGTGGGTGAAGTCGCAGTTCGGGCAACGCAGCCGGGTCTTCGGGCCGCCGTCTTCCGGCAGCTCGATCCATGCCAGTTCACTGGCGCATTGCGGGCAGAAGCGGAAGCTCATGAGGCGTGGGCGCGGTGGCGCCTGCGTGTCGCGATGCGGCCATCATCCCTGATTGGCCGCGCGCCGTCAGGCCGGGAAGACGCCCGTCGACAGATATCGATCACCCCGGTCGCAGACCACGAAGACGATCGTCGCGTTCGAGACCTGGCGCGCGATCTGCATCGCGACCCAGCAGGCGCCGGCGGCCGAGATGCCGCCGAACAGGCCCTCCTCGCGCGCCAGGCGGCGGGCCATGTCCTCGGCGTCGGACTGGCCGACCAGCACCAGCTCGTCCACGGTCTCGGGCCGGTAGATCTTGGGCAGATACGCGGCCGGCCACTTGCGGATGCCGGGAATGCGCGAGCCCTCGGCTGGTTGCGCGCCGACGATGCGCACCTCGGGGTTCTTCTCCTTCAGGAAACGCGACACGCCGGTGATCGTGCCGGTCGTGCCCATCGCGCTGACGAAATGCGTGATGCGCCCGCCGGTGTCGCGCCAGATCTCGGGCCCGGTGGTTTCGTAGTGGATGCGCGGGTTGTCGTTGTTGGCGAACTGGTCGAGCACCCGGCCCTTCCCGTCGCGCTGCATCTGTTCGGCCAGATCGCGGGCGTATTCCATGCCGCCGGAACGCGGCGTCAGGATCAGCTCGGCCCCGAAGGCCTTCATCGTCTGGGCGCGTTCGACCGAGAGGTCCTCCGGCATGATCAGCACCATGCGGTAGCCCCGGATCGCGGCGGCCATGGCCAGCGCGATGCCGGTGTTGCCGGACGTCGCCTCGATCAGCGTGTCGCCGGGCTTGATCTCGCCGCGCTCCTCGGCGCGCCGGATCATGCTGATGGCGGGGCGGTCCTTGACCGAGCCCGCCGGGTTGTTCCCTTCGAGCTTGGCCAGCAGCACGTTGCCGCGCGCCGCCAGTTCGGGCCCCAGCATGCGTTGCAGCCGAACCAGCGGCGTGTTGCCGATGACGTCTTCCAGGGTCGGATAGCTCGTGGGGTCGAAGGCGCTTGCATCACTCATAAGCATGCATTCTCTCAGTGGAGGCGTGTTCCTGCGTGGCATAATGTCTTTCTCATTTCGCGGCTCACCGTTGCCTCCACGGCAACGCTTCCGAACCCCGAAACAGATCATGCAGGCCACCCCCCGGTGGCTTCGCACGCAGAAAGTTGCCGTGACGCCCGGATGGCGAAATCGGTAGACGCAGGGGACTCAAAATCCCCCGCCGCAAGGTGTGCCGGTTCGAGTCCGGCTCCGGGCACCACCCTTCAGGTGGTCAGGTCTTGGCAACTCCTCTTCCGCGACTCCTCTTCCAATCGTTCCGCGTTTTTCGGCAGGCCGTTCCGCATGCCAAGCCACGCCACGGACGTCCTGGCCGCCTCTGTCAGGTTCCCGTCATCCCGCTGAAGGGAAAGCCGTGCGCGGCCCGGGTCGGGTCTTGCGCATGCCCGGGCTACACTGGTCCGAACGCATTGGCTTGACCTCATGTCCATTGCGCCTTCCCAACGCGCCGTCCGCGGTGCCTTCTGAAGACGCCTGCCCCATGCCCTTCATTCCTCCGGTGACCAAGGCCTTCATGCTGATCTGCGTGGGCCTGTTCTGTCTCCCGATCGTCATCACGCCGCTGGCGTTGATGAATGTCGAGATGGCGCTGTGGCCGCTGAATTCCGGCAGATTCGAGTTCTGGCAGCCGATCACCTACGCCTTCCTGCATGGCAGCGTCGCCCATCTGTTCTTCAACATGTTCGGGCTCTGGATGTTCGGCTCCGAGCTGGAGACGGTGTGGGGCGGCAAGCGCTACGCGCAACTGCTGGTGGCCAGCGCGCTGACCGCCGCCGCGGCGCAACTGGTGTTCACGCTGCTGATGGGATCGCTCGCGCCCACCGTCGGCGCGTCCGGGGCGCTGTTCGGCCTGCTGCTGTCCTACGGGCTGCTGTTCCCCGACCGGGTCATCATGCCGCTGTTCCCGCCGATCCCGATGAAGGCCAAGTACTTCGTCGCCATCTTCGGCGCGCTCGAACTGTTCCTGGGCATCACCGGCGGCAGCGGCATCGCGCACTTCGCGCACCTGGGCGGCATGCTCGGCGCCTGGCTGATGATCAACTACTGGCGCGGCAGCCGCCGGCGCTGAGCCGCCCTCGCCCTCGGCCCTTCCCTTCAGTCGTCGCGCCCTCTTCAGTCCTCGACGGCGAGCAGCCCCTCGCGCGGCGTCGGGTAGCGCAGCCGCAGGCGCAGCTCGCGCTTGAGGCGCCGGTTGTCCATCCGGCGCGATTCGTTCATGAAGCTCATCTGCATCGGCGAGAACACGCCGGGGGCTTCGGTCCGCGTGACGCGGGACGGCGGCGGCAGGCCGCACACGGTGGCGGCCAGCTCGAAGTAGTCGCCCATCAGCAGCTCGCTGTCGTCGCTCGCGTGCAGGATCCGCTGCGTCGGGCCGCGCATCAGCGCCAGCACGCAGGCGCGCGCCAGGTCGTCGGCCTGGATGTGGTTGGTGTAGACATCGTCCTCGCGCGCCAGCACTGGCAACCCCTTGCCGAGGCGCTCGCGCGGATGCCCGCCGTCGCGGTTGAACGCGTAGATGCCGGGCACGCGCAGGATCGTCACCGGCGCGCCCGTCGCGCGGCCCCACTGGCGCAACTGGTCCTCGGCATCGACCCGGCGCCAGGCGCGGTCATTGGACGGATTGGGACGGCGCGTCTCGTCGATGCGCGCGCCCCCGCAATCGCCGTAGACCCCGCTCGTGCTCGCGTAGACCAGATGCGCCGGTGCCGCCGAGCGCAACAGCGCCTGCAACAGCCGCCGGGTGCGCTCGTCGGTCCGCCCCTGCGCGGCCGGCGGCGCCAGATGCAGCACGCGATCCGCGAGCCCCGCGAGCCGCCCCAGCGTCGCGCCGTCGTCGAGGTTGCCGATCAGCGGGATCGCGCCGGCGGTGCGCAGTTCATCGACCCGCGCGGCGCTGCTCGTCAACGCCATCACCGTCCAGCGCCCGGCCAGTTGCCGCAGCACGCGCATCCCGACATCGCCGCATCCGACGATCAGCAGACGGCTGCGACGGCCACGGCGGTTGACGGAAGGCGAGGCGGGATTGGCACCGGACATGGCGGGTCGAAGCGGGGCTGGGGCAAAATGGCGGGCCAGTTTAGATCGCCTTCATGGCTCGAACGGCTCGCGCCCCGGTCTGCGGACCGCGCGGGCCGTGTCGCTTCCGCCCTCTCCTCTTACGACATCGCGCGGCCCCGTGCCGCGCCGACTCCGCATCATGAGCTTCCAGGTCACCGTCCTGCCCGCCGGCCGCAACTTCACCGTCGATGACGACGAAACCGTGCTGGCCGCGGCCATCCGCCAGGGCATCGGCCTGCCCTACGGCTGCAAGGACGGCGCCTGCGGTTCCTGCAAGAGCCGGCTGATGGAGGGTCAGGTCGTGCACGGCGAGCACCAGACCAAGGCGCTGTCGCCTGAAGAAGAAGCCGCCGGCCTGATCCTGACCTGCTGCGCCAAGCCGCAGACGGACTGCACCGTCGAGGCCCGCACCGTGCCCGGCGCCGGCGAGTTCCCGGTGCTGAAGCTGCCCAGCCGCGTGATCACCGTCGAGAAGCCGGCCGGCGACGTCGCCGTGGTCAAGCTCCAGCTGCCGGCCACGCAGAACCTGCAGTACCGGGCCGGCCAGTACGTCGAATTCATCCTGCGCGACGGCGCGCGACGCAGCTACTCGATGGCCAACGCGCCGAGCCGCCTCGGCACGCCGCCGGCGATCGAGCTGCACATCCGCCACATGCCCGGCGGCAAGTTCACCGACCACGTCTTCGGCGCGCTCAAGGAGAAGGACATCCTGCGCATGGAAGGCCCGTTCGGCAGCTTCTTCCTGCGCGAGGACAGCGACAAGCCGATCGTGCTGCTCGCCTCGGGCACGGGCTTCGCGCCGATCAAGGCGATCCTGGAGCGCATCCAGGACGAGGGCATCACCCGGCCCGTGACGCTGTACTGGGGCTGCCGGTCCCAGGCCGACCTCTACCTGCACGACTGGGCCGTGGCGACCGCCGCCGCGATGCCGACCTTCACCTACGTGCCGGTGCTGTCCGAGCCGAAGGCCGAGGACGGCTGGACCGGCCGCACCGGCTTCGTCCACCAGGTCCTGATGGCGGACCTGCCCGACCTGTCGAAGCACCAGGTCTATGCGTGCGGCGCGCCGGTGATGGTGGAGTCCGCCCAGCGCGACTTCGTCGCGTCCTGCGGCCTGCCCGCCGAAGAGTTCTACGCCGACGCGTTCACGTCCGAATTGGATAAACACGCGGGCTGATCCGGTCCACGTAGCGCCCCGGCAATCCCGCGTTCACGGCGTGACATGTGCCATCCCGGGCGCGACGCTCCATACTTTCGCGCATGAAGCATTTCCCGCCGCCGTACTCCAGCGCCGCGCAGTTCGAACATCAACTGCAGAACCTCGGCCACACCGTCATCGCGCCCGAGAGCCTGACGCACTGGCTGCACTGCCAGGCCGGGGATCTGCGCGCGCTGCAGACCTACTGGAACGACCTGCCCCCGGACGCCTACCTGCGCGACGGCGGCCGCTACCGGTTCCGGCGGCATGCGAGCTTCGTCGTGGACTCGCAGGCCGAGCCGTCGGTGCGTCTGGCGCCGCATCGCGCGCATTGGCAGCCGGTGGACTACAACGCGCTGCACGGCGGCATCGAACGCTGGTTCGAGCCGATGGATCCCGCCGCCGTCGACCTGCCGATCTGGCCGCGGCTGCTGCTGGGACTGGCCTCGGTCGCGGACCGGCTCAAGGGCGCGCGGCCCTGGTTCATCGAGGCGCACCAGTTCCGCATCGACACGGCGGGCGGCATCGGCCGGCCCACGCCCGAGGGCGCGCACCGCGACGGCGTGGACCTGGTGGCGGTGTTCATGCTGGCGCGCCACGGCATCAAGGGCGGCGAGTCGCGCGTCTTCGAAGCGGATGGCCCGCGCGGCCAACGCTTCACGATGATGGAGCCGTGGACGCTGCTGCTGCTCGACGACGAACGCGTCATCCACGAGACCACGCCCATCCAGCCCATCGATCCCGCGCATGCCGGCCATCGTGACACGCTGGTCGTGACGCTGCGCGCGGACGCGTTCATGGGGCGCTGACGAGCGGCACGCCCGGGTCGGGCAGTTCGGCGAAGAAGGTCGAGCCGTTGCCCGGCGAGCTCATCACCCCGACGCTGCCGCCCTGGGCCTCGACGATGCGCTTGCTCAGCGCCAGACCCAGGCCGGTCCCGCGATAGCGGCGGCGTTCTTCCGAAGGCAGCTGCGTGAACTCGGTGAACAGCCGGGGCAGATGCTCGGCCGCGATGCCCAGGCCGGTGTCGCAGACTTCCACCCGGAAGCCCTGTGCCCCGGTGCGCCGGCCGCGCACGACGATCTCGCCGTTCGCCGGCGTGAACTTCCAGGCGTTGGACAGGTAGTTGTAGAGCACCTGACGCAAGCGCAGCGGATCGGTCCAGACGCTCCCCAGTCCGTCATCGATCTCCATCCGCACCGTCATCGCCTTGTCGGTGAAGCTGCCCGCCACCACGTCGACCACTTCGCGCGCCAGCTCGGCGACGGGGGTCGCTTCCGGATGCAGGTCGATCCCGCCGGCCTCGATGCGGGCCATGTCGAGGATGTCGTTGATCAACGCCAGCAGATGGCGGCCGCTGGCCAGGATGTGTCCGCCGTAGCGCTGCACCGCCGGACTGTCCGGGCCGGCGGCGCCGTCGGTCAGCAGCTGGGAGAAGCCGATGATCGCGTTCAGCGGCGTGCGCAGCTCGTGCGACATGTTGGCCAGCACCCGGCCCTTCTGCCGGCTGACTTCCAGGATGCGCTTGTTCTCCAGCTCCAGCTCCGCGCTGCGCAGCCGCAGCGCCTGCGAGCGCATCCGCTCGCGGCCCTCGCGGGCGCGGACGATCGCGTAGTCGATGGCCCTCAGCAGCGAGCGCGGGCGCACGTCCTGCTTGGACAGATAGTCCTGCGCGCCGGCCGTCATGCAGGACAGCGCGAGCTGGTCGTCCTCCATGCCCGTGAGCACGACGATCGGCGTGTCGCGCGCCTGCGCCCGCACGGCCTTCACGCAGTCGATGCCTTCCCCATCGGGCAGGCGCAGGTCCAGCAGGATGGCCGACATGCGCTGCTGCTGCAGCGCGCGCACGGCCTCGTCCAGCCGCGCGGCCCGCAGCACCGGACGGGGCGGCACCGTGCCGCCCTCGGCCAGCAGGTCGGTGATCAGGTCGGCGTCGCCGTCGTTGTCCTCCACCAGCAGGATCGGCCAGGGCGCGCGTCGAGGCTCGAGGGCCAGGTCGTCGGGCAAGGCGCTCATGGCAGTTTCACCACGGTGAACCAGAAGCCCTCGATCGCCTGCACGATGGACTGGAACGCCACCAGCCCCACCGGCTTGGTCACGTAGCAGTTGGCCCCCAGCTGGTAGCTCCGGACGATGTCGTGCTCGGCGTCGGACGAGGTCAGCACCACCACCGGGATCTCCCGCAGGCCGGGCTCCTGCTTGATGCGCGCCAGCACCTCGCGGCCGGTCACCTTGGGCAGGTTCAGATCGAGCAGGATGAGGTCGGGCGGCATCGCCGCCTCGAACGGCGGCTGGCGCAGCAGCCGCGCCAGCGCCTGCGCGCCGTCGACGGCCACCGCGATGTCCAGCATCAGCTTGCCCTGCTCCAGGGTCTCGATCACCAGATCGGCGTCGCCGGGGTTGTCCTCGACCAGGAGCACGCTCAGCGGCCGGCTCACGAGAGCTGCTCCGGTTGGGCCGCGGGCAGCGTGAAGGACACGACACTGCCGCGCCCCGGCTCCGAGTCGATCCGGATCGTGCCGCCATGCCGTTCGACGATGCGCTTGGCGATCGCCAGGCCGATGCCGCTGCCGTCGTATCGCCCCTGCTCATGCAGCCGCTGGAACATCTGGAAGACGCGCTCCGCGTACTGCATGTCAATGCCGATGCCGTTGTCGCCGACCCTGAACCGCCAGCGCGGGCCCTCGCGCTGGGCCTCGACGCGCACGCGCGGCGCCGCCTCCGAGCGGAACTTGATGGCATTGCTCACCAGGTTCTGCAGCAGCTGATGCAACTGGACCTCGTCGGCCAGCACGAGCGGCAGCGGCCCGGCGTCGACGGTGCCGCCGGACTCTCTCAGCAGACGCTGCAGGCCGTGCGTCACCGCGGCGAGCACCTCGTCCGCCGCGACCGGCGCCAGCGGCTTGCCCTGCGATCCCACCCGCGAGTAGGCCAGCAGATCCGCCACCAGCCGCTGCATGCGGCGCGCCCCGTCGGAGGCGTAACGGATGTACTTGTCGGCCCGCTCATCCAACTGGCCCGCATAGCGCTGCGCCAGGAGCTCGGTGTAGTTGGCGACCATGCGCAGCGGCTCCTGCAGATCGTGCGAGGCGACGTAGGCGAACTGCTCCAGGTCCGCATTGCTGCGCCGGAGCTCGTCCTCGTAACGTTCCCGCGCGCTCTTGCGCTCGGTGATGTCGATGATGGAGGCGAGCGTGCACAGGCCCTCGGCGGTCTCGATCGGACTCAGGCCGATCTCGATCGGCACCTCCTCGCCGCCCTTGCGCCGTCCGAAGAGGTCCCGCCCCGCGCCCATGGGCCGCGTTTCCGGCTGCGCGAAGAACTGCGCGACGTGACGCGGGTGGTCGCCATGGAAGCGGTTGGGGATCAACAGCTCCACCGAGGCGTCGAGCAACTCGTCGCGGGCGTAGCCGAAGAGCTCCTCGGCCTTGCGGTTGACCAGCCGGATCCGGCGCTGGCGATCCACGAGCACGATGGCGCTCGGGATCGCCTCCACGATCGACCGGTACCGGTCGTCGCTGCGATCAGTTGACATGCGGAGCCTCCCTGACGATTGGATTCGTCTTGTGTCCTTCTCCGATGGATAGGTGTAACACGTCGTTGCTCGTGCGCCAATCGCCCGACATGGGGACCTCGGGGTGCTGCGGCGCGGGCGCGACAGGGCGGCTTAAACTCCGGGGCCGGCGCGCCACAAGCGCAGCGGACCCCGCCGGATCGCCGCGATCCGGTCTTCTTCAAGCATCACAAGTGCAGGTTCCCATGAACGCCATCACCGACATCGCCCGCGCGCTCGCCGCCGGCTCGACCGACGCCATCCCCTCCTCCCTCTTCGGCCTGCCCGACCAGGCCCCGCACGAACGCGTGCTGCTGGCCGCCGATCCGGTGACCGGCCTCAAGGCCATCCTGGCGGTGCACAGCACCGCGCGCGGCCCGGCCTTCGGCGGCTGCCGCTTCTGGAGCTACGACAACGAACTGGCCGCGCTGAACGACGCGCTGCGCCTGTCGCAGGGCATGAGCCTGAAGAACGCGCTGGCCAACCTGCCCTTCGGCGGCGGCAAGGCCGTGATCATCAAGCCGCAGGGCGACTTCGACCGCGCCGCGCTGTTCGCGGCCTTCGGTCGCGCGGTGCAGTCGCTGGACGGCGCCTACATCACCGCCGAGGACGTCGGCACCACCACCGCCGACATGCTGGGCATGATGGCGCACACGCAGTACGTCTCGGGCATCCCGCGCGACGGCGCCTTCGGCGGCGACCCCAGCCCCAAGACCGCGTACGGCGTGTTCGTGTCCATCGACGAAGGCGTCAAGCGCGTGCTGCGCCGAGAGTCGCTCGAGGGTGTGCGCGTCGCCCTGCAAGGCCTGGGCGCGGTGGGCTGGCACCTGGCCGAATACCTGCACCGCGCCGGCGCGAAGCTGGTCGTCGCCGACGTGAACGCCGAGAAGGTCGCGCGCGCGCAGACCGAGCTGGGCGCGAAGGCCGTCGGCATCCATGAGATCCTGGCCGCCGACGTCGACGTGGTCGCGCCGTGCGCGCTGGGCGCGACGCTGAACGCGCAGTCCATCCCCGCGCTGCAGGCCGCGCTGATCGCCGGCGCCGCCAACAACCAGCTCGCGACCGCCGCCGACGGCGACGCGCTGCAGGCCCGCGGCATCACCTACCTGCCGGACTACCTCGTGAACGCCGGCGGCATCATCAGCGTCGCGCGCGAGTTCCGCAACGAAGGCGAAGAGAACGCCGTGATGGCCGAGGTCGGCCAGATCCGCGGCCGCGTCGCCGAGCTGCTGGACCGCATCCGCGTCAGTGGCCAGACGCCGGCCCGCGAAGCGGACGCCTGGGCGCGTTCGCTGCTGGTCAAGCCGGCCTGACGACACGGGAGCCGCCGCGCTCCTCGATGACAACGGCGCCTTCAAGGCGCCGTTTTTTCGTCCGTCTCCACCGCCGTCCGAGACTGTCCCAACGATGGCTCGCGCAATCCGCGTGCCCGCCACGCACACGCCGTTACATCGGACCGTGTGCCTGATTTCAGCGATCCGGTTGCCTCCCGTCCCCGCCAGGGACTTCATCTCCCCACGCCGGGCTGCCGGTCGCGCACAAGCCCGATGGCATCGACGTATACCGCCGCCTGAGTTCCGCGCAGCCCGTTGCGGAGCCGAACCCAGGAGACCGTCATGACGACGTCCATGAAGTGCTTGAAGTCCATGAAGTCCTTGCCCCTCGCGGCGCTGGCGATCGCGGCCGCGAGCCTTGCGATGCCCGCCGTCGCGCACGACATCGTCTACACCGCGCCGCTGAGCGGCGCGGCCGAGTTCCCGCCGAACGCCTCCGCCGGCACCGGGCTGGCGCGGGTGACCTTCAACGACGACGACTTCACGATGCGCGTGCAGGTCAGCTTCGCCGGGCTGACCGGCACGACGACGGCGGCGCACATCCACTGCTGCACGGCGGTGGCGGGCGCCGGCAACGCGGGCGTCGCGACGACGACGCCGACCTTCCCGAACTTCCCGCTCGGCGTGAGCTCCGGGAGCTACGACCAGACTTTCGACCTGACGCAGACCAGCAGCTGGAACGCGGCCTTCATCAACGCCAACGGCGGCACGATCGCGGGCGCCTTCGCGGCGCTGTCGACGGGGCTGGCGGGCGGCAGTGCCTACCTCAACGTGCACTCGACCTTCGCGCCGGGCGGCGAGATCCGCGGCTTCCTGACTGCGAGCGCGGTGCCCGAGCCGTCGAGCTACGCGCTGATGGTTGCCGGCCTGCTGACGGTCGGCGGACTGGCGCGGCGACGCGCGCGCCGGTCCTGACCCACTCGCCT
The DNA here is from genome assembly GCF_056867975.1 of Mitsuaria sp. MSU3D. Classification (NCBI taxonomy): domain Bacteria; kingdom Pseudomonadati; phylum Pseudomonadota; class Betaproteobacteria; order Burkholderiales; family Sphaerotilaceae; genus Roseateles; species Mitsuaria sp. MSU3D. Next base: position 2,559,560 of record NZ_CP200314.1, read on the forward strand.
GCCTGCACCGCTGTCATCCCTCGACACACGTCGGTGACACGCCGAGCGTTCGAACCCCGCCCACCCTCTGTATGCTCGCCCCACAGCAAAGTCCCGCATGATTCCCCCGCGCTGACGCGGCTCCGATTTGGGATGCAGCGCCAGGCGCAAACCGGAGCCATAGCGGGGCTATGGCGAGGATTTGCAACGACGCGGTGCGCCCAAAGCGGCGCCGCGGCAGCACGGGGGAGGGGCAGGGAGATGGTGATCGAGAGGTTCTGGTTACGCTGGCCCGCGGCGGTGCTTGTCTTCGTCGCCGCGACCTGGCTCAACCTGTTCCTCCAGCCCGCGCTCAACAGCCGCGAGCCGCTGCTGCCCTACTTCCCGTCGCTGGTGATCGTCGGGCTGGTCTGCGGCCTCGCCCCGGCGCTGACCTTCCTGGTGGCGGCCAGCCTGGCGATCCTCTACTTCTGGATCGAGCCGGTCGGGCAGATGTTCCCGGTCAACTCGTTCGCGGACGCGGCGATGGTCGTGCTGTTCCTGCTGACCGGCTCGCTGGTCGCGACGGTCTCGGCGTGGGCGGGCCGGCTGATGCAGAAGGAGCGCAACAGCCGGCGCCGTCTCAACCTCGCGCTGGCGGCGGGCCGCATGATCACCTGGGACTGGGACGCGGTCACCGGATTCGCCACCACCGGCGGCGGCGCGAAGCAGCTGTTCGGGCGCAACTGGGCGTCGATGGACGACATGCTCGCCGGCATGTCCGCGCAGGACGCCGCGCGCTTCCGCGACCGCTACCGCTACGCGACGGAGAGCGGCGGCCGCTTCAGCCTGGCCTGCCCGATCACCCGCGCGGACAACGACGAGGTCGTGTGGACGCAGTTCGACGGCTACGTGAGCCTGGACGCGAAGGGCCGCGCGGTGCATGCCTACGGGGTCGCGGTCGACGTCACCTCGCAGCAGGAGGCGCTGCGCGCGAGCCAGGCGGCCGAGGAGCGCTTCCACCTCGCACTGCAGAGCGGCAAGGTGATGGCATGGGAATGCGACGTCCAGGGCCGCTACACCTGGGCCTTCAACACGCCGATGGGCTTCACGCGCGAGGCGCTGATCGGCGCGGAGGTCGGCAGCCTGGTCGGCGAGCCGGAGTTCGCCGGCATCGTCCGCGAGGCGGTGATCACGGGCCAGGCGATGAACCTGGCGCAGCGCACGACGCACGGCGGCAGGACCTACCAGCTGCTGACCTCGCTGCGGCCGATCACGGCGCACGACGGGCAGGTGCAGCGGGTGATCGGCGCGACGGTCGACGTGACCGAGCTGTCCGCCGCGCAGGAGGAACTGCGTCGCGAGAGCGAGCGCAAGGACTCGTTCCTGGCGACGCTGGCGCATGAGTTGCGCAACCCGATGGCGCCGATCCGCTACGCGGTGGCGATGCTGCGGCAGTCGTCGTCCGACGACACCCGCGCGCAGGCCACGGACATCATCGCGCGGCAGTCGGCGCACATGGCGCGGCTGCTCGACGACCTGCTGGACATGAGCCGCATCACGCGCAACGTGGTGGAGCTCAAGCGTCAGGTCATCGACCTGCGCACGGTGGTGAGGCAGGCGCTGGAGGCGATCGAGCCGCTGTACAGCGAGATGAAGCACCGCGTCACGCTGTCGCTGCCGCCGACGCCGGTGCCGGTCGACGGCGATCCGACGCGGCTGCAGCAGGTGCTGGGCAACCTGCTGGACAACGCGGCCAAGTACAGCCCGGAGCCGGGCGAGGTGCACGTGCACGTGGCGGTGGTCGCGGACCGGGCGCAGATCACGGTGACGGACCGGGGTGTGGGCATCGCGCCGGCGATGCAGCCGCGGGTCTTCGAGCTCTTCACGCGGATCGACGCGCGCGGGGCGGCGCCGTCGGGGCTGGGCATCGGCCTGGCCGTGTCGAAGCAGCTCGTGCAGCTGCACAACGGCACGATCACCGCGGCAAGCGAGGGCCTGGGGCACGGCAGCCGCTTCACGGTCACCCTGCCGCTGGCGGACAACGGGCAGACCCCGCACGCGAACGAGCCCGGGACCGGCGGCGATGGGACACGCCCGACGGCGACGCAGGCGCAGACCCTGGTCCTGGTCGTCGACGACAACGTGGACGCGGCCAACACGCTGGCCGAGGTCCTGCGCGGCGTCGGTTATCGCGCGACGGTCGCGTACAGCGGCGAGGAGGCGCTGGCGGTGTTCGACGACACGCAGCCGCGCGTGGTGCTGCTGGACATCGGGCTGCCGGGGCTCTCCGGGACGGACGTCGCGCGGCGGCTGAGAGCGACGCGCGGCGCCGAGCCGCTCGCGCTGATCGCGATCACCGGCTGGGGCCAGCGCTCCGATCGCGACGCCACGGCGGCCGCGGGCTTCGACGCCCACCTGGTGAAGCCGGTGGAGTTCAACGAGCTGGAGCAGGTGATGCAGGAGCTGCTGGACGCCAGCCACTGACCGGCCGACTGCTCAAGCCAGCAGCGCCGCCCCGATCACCAGTCCAACGACGCCCATCAGCAGCAGCGGCAGATAGAGCCCCGCCAGCAGCCCGCCACGCCAGATCCCGCCCCACCAGCTCGTGCCGTAGACGACCCGTAGCGCGATCACGCCATGCAGCAGCACCAGCGCGGCGATGACCGTCGCCAGCGCGGGCATCACGAGCGCCAGCAGGTAGGCGACGAACCAGCAGGCATGCAGGTGCAGCGCGAAGACGAAGTGCTCCGCATACTTCATCCGCCGTCGCAGGAACATCAGCGCCAGCAGGCCGGCAAAGATCGGCTGCATCAGCAGCATTGCGTAGGGGGCGAGCTTGTCCATGCGCTTCTGCACCTGCGCGACCGAGCCGCCGGCCAGACGCTCGCCGACGTGGTCGAGGCGGCGCTCCCACCAGTTGCAGGTGCTGCCCGGGCTGGAGCAACTGCCCTGACGCGCCTGCGCCATGGCCTGTTCGTCGCGCTTGACCGTGAGCATGTGATCGCCCGGCAGCAGATGCACGGCGATGAAGAACACGAAGCTCAGGCTCAGGTACAGGCGCAGTGGCTGGACATAGCGCCGGCGCCGGCCGATGAAGTACTCGCGCGTCAGACGCCCCGGCAGGAACAGCATCGCCCACAAGGTCCGCCACAACGGCCCTTCGAGCGCGACGTAGTGGCCGACGAACTCGTGGATGAACTCCCGCATCGAGGCCGCATGCAGATGCGCCTCCTGACCGCAATGGGGACAGAAGTGCCCGCCCGGCTGGAGCGACAGGTCGCAGTTGTGGCAGGTCGCGGCGCCGGGGGTCGGGTGGCGGGCCGGAGAGAGAGGCGTCATTGCAGGCGGCTCCGAAGTCGTCGTGAACGCGCCGGCTGCTCACTCCCTGCCGGCGGCGCGGGCACGATGATAGGTCGGGCGCCCGGGCACGCCGGGCCGGGTTCCCCCGGCACCGCGGCGCTGGCATGCCGGTTGCCTGTTGTCGGCGAGGGCCTCAGGAGGAGGCCGCCAGCACAACAGGAGATCGTCATGACCCATCGCCACCTGGCCGCCGCCGTCCTCGGCGCTGCCGCCCTGCTGACCGGCCTCGGTGCCGCGGCCCAGTCCGTCGGCAAGGCCTCGGACCCCGAGCGGGACGTCGGCCGCGCCGCGCCGGGACAGGACAACTCCTACTTCAACGTCACGGCGAAGAACCGCATCCCTGCGCCCTTGCTGCCGCTCAAGAAGGGCCAGTGCGTGATCTGGTATCCCGAGAAGGGCATCGCGGAACACACCGGACCGATGCCGTGCTCGCCGCTGCCCAAGGTGGCGCCGGGCGGCTGGCTGATCGCGCCGTCCAAGGATCCGGTGATCCTCGAGGCGGCGGTCTATCACGCGGAGAACCCCGGCGTCGTCATCGCCCGCGGGTCCTTCGACGCGCGCACGCGCTACCTCGTGCGCACGCTGGATCCGGACAGCAAGATGGACGTGGAAAAGGGCCAGAAGGGCCAGCAGGGCCAGAAGGAACGCTGAACGCCTCCGCGTCTTCGCGCTCCCGATCCGTCAGGGCAGCACCTTCACCTTGATGTTGCGGAAGTGCGCCTCGCTCTCCGGATCGTGGCCCTGCAGCGCGAAGGTGCCGCTGGCCAGGTAGCGCTTCTCCAACCCCTTCTTGCGGACGAGGGGCGACTCTTCGGTGTAGTCGGCCGTCTTCTCGCTGTTGACGAAGGTGGTGACGTGCTTGCCTTCGACGCGCACGGTCAGCGTGAACCACTGGTGGTCCGGAGACACGACCTTCATGTAGTCCTGCACGCCCCACAGGCCGCCGGTGCGGCTGGGGTCGCTGTGGGAGTTGTTGACCTGCACCTCGTAGCCCAGCTCGGGCCAGCCCACCTCCTGCCACCTGGTGTGGAAGTAGACGCCGGAGTTGGCCTTGGGGAAGGTCATCACGTCGACCTTCAGCTCGAAGTTCCTGAAGTCGTGCTGCTGCACCGGCCCCATGTAGAACAGGTGCGAACGCGGGCCGCGGACGACGATGGCGCCGTCCTTCACGCTGAAGGAGCCGGGCTGGTCGCTGGCGCGCCAGTGGTCCAGGCTCTTGCCGTCGAACAGCAGTTGCCAGCCGGCGGCGGTCTCTTCGGCGGTGAGCGTGTTGGGCATGTCGGCGGCGTGGACAGTGGCGGACAGGGTGAAGGCGGCAGCAGCCGCGGCGACAACGGGGGCAAGGCGCATCAGGCGACTCCAACGATCTGCAGGACCTTGAGGGGCGGGCCGTCGAAGGTGACGGAGGGGATGTTGCCGACGAAGCCGACGTCCTTCATGCCGTCGGGCGTCGTGTAGAAGCCGCCGGCGGTCAGGTCGCGGAAGCGCTTGAAGAAGCGCGCGGCGGTGGCGAACTCGGGCTTGGCCGTCTCGGTCCAGCAGATGTCGTCGGCGATCTGCGATTGCTGGGCGACATCGAGCTGGTCGAAGCGCTTGCCGCCGAAGCGCTGGTGGCTCTCGGCCTCCAGCCAGTCCAGTCCGTTCACGATGACGGGCTTGTCCTTGGCCTGGTTCGGGTACGGCGCGCTGACCCATTCGTCGATGAAGCGGTGCACCTGCAATTGCGCGGCGCTGGGCGACTGGTCGTCGGCCGGGATGATCAGGCCGCACAGCGCCTGCGCGGTGCGGTTCTGCGCGGCGTTGAAAGTCAACGGCCACAGCTCGCCGGACTGGTAGCTCTTCGTCAGCGTGGGGTCGGTGCCGTAGCCCTTGGGCTTGCCACCGATGCCCGCCTTGCCACCCTTGGTGGCGGGCGTGGCACCGGCCGACACGTCGACGCTGAGCGCCGCGGCGGCGGCCAGCATCCATTGCAGGGTCGTTCTGCGGTCCATGCTCAGAGCTCCTTCTTGCGGAAGCGGTCGACGATGTGGTCGGCCTGGCGCCAGGCCAGCGCCATGATGGTCAACGTGGGGTTCTTGTCGGCATTGGAGGCGAAAGGCGCACCGTCGGACAGGAACAGGTTGGGCACGTCCCAGGTCTGGCCCCAGCCGTTGGTGACGGAGGTCCTGGCGTCCGCGCCCATGATGGCGCCGCCGACCTCGTGGATGATCGAGCCGCCGGGCGCGATGGCCTTGCGGCCGTCCAGCTCGGGACCGCCCTCGAGCACCCGGCCGCCCATGGCCGCGATGATCTCGGCGAAGGTCTTCTGCATGTGGGCGGCCTGGCGGGTTTCGTGCTCGGCCCACTGCCAGTGGAAACGCGGCACGGGAATGCCGAAGCGGTCTTTCGTCGTCGGGTCGATCTCGCAGAACGAGTGCTCGTTGGGGATCATCTCGCCGCGGCCGGAGAGGTACACGAACGAGCCGAAGGTGCGGCGCACGTCCTGCTTGAACGTCGCACCGTAGCTGCCCTTCGTCAGCCACTCCAGGTTCGCGCCGGTGCTGGCGCCGGGCATGCGGCGGCCGGTGCCCAGCTCGATGTGATAACCGCGGGGGAAACCCAGGCCCTTCTCGGCCCAGCCCTTGCCCTGCCGGCCGTACAGCCACCAGGGGGCGTACATGTGCGAGCCCCCTGCCCCGTCTTCGTTGTGCGGGGGCAGGTTCTCCAGCAGCGGCACCTGACCGGACAGGTCGCTGCCGACGGTGTCCATGACGTACTTGCCGACCTTGCCGCTGCTGTTGGCCAGGCCCTGCGGATAGGCGCTGGTCTTGCTGTTGAGCAGGATGCGCACCGACTCGCAGGCGCTGGCGGACAGCACGACCGCGCGGCCCCTGGCCTCGATGTGCTTGCCGGTCTTGCGATCGACGAAGCGCACGCCGCTGGCCTTGCCGTCCTTGGTGGTCACCTCGTAGACCATGGCGTCGCACAGCACGTCGAGGTTGCCGCTGGCGAGCGCCGGCGGCAGGTGCACCGCAGGGCTCTGGTAGGTCGCGCCGATGGAGCAGCCGCGCGAGCACGGCGTGGCCCAGAAGCAGGCGGCGCGCTCGCGCATGGACTGCGCGACCAGCGCCTGCGCGCGCGGGTTGCCGGGATGCAGCAGCGCGGGGAGGCGGGTGTCGTCGAGCTTCGCCGTCAGCACCGCGCGGTGGATGGGCACCACCGGGATGCCGAGCTTGCCGGCGCGCTGGGCGATGAGGCGTTCACCCACGCGCGCGGCGGGCGCGGGCAGCAGGCAGCCGTCGGGCGAATCGGGCGTGTTCTCCAGGCCCTCGTTGCTGCCGTAGATGCCCACCAGCCTCTCGACCTTGTCGTAGTACGGGGCCAGGTCTTCATAGCCGATCGGCCAGTCGAAGCCCAGGCCGTCGCGGCTGTGCGGCTTGAAGTCGTAGGGCCCGTTGCGCAGCGAGATGCGGCCCCAATGATTCGTGCGGCCGCCCAGCATGCGGGCGCGCCACCAGTCGAAGCGCTGCTCCTCGTTGTCGGAGGCCTGCGTGTAGGGCTCGCCCGGCACCTGCCAGCCGCCGTCCACGGTCGCGTCGTAGAAGCCGAAGGGCTTGTCCGGCGTGCCCGCGCCGCGCAGCGGGGCGTCGTGCGAGGCCTGGAACATCGGCGTCTCGGTGCGGAAGTCGTAGTACCGGCCGGCTTCCAGCATCAGCACCTTCACGCCCTCGAGGGCCAGCGTGTAGGCCGTCTGGCCGCCGCCGGCGCCCGAGCCGACGACGATGACGTCGTAGTCGCGCGCCATGTTGCGCGTCGTCACAAAACCCATGCGCCCCTCCTGAACAGGTCGGCGGAGTGTGCCACCGGCTCCCGCGTGCCTGGCGGCCGCCCATCGTGGCCGTGCGTCCTACGCGCGCCTGCGTTCCAGGCTGACGTCGCCGACGGGCACGGGGACCTAGGCTGTGCCTATGGGATTCCACCGACTCCTCGGGCGCCTGGCGATGACGCCCTTCTCCAAGGCCTTGCCCGCGATGGGCGACACGGAACGTGCCGCGCTCGAAGCCGGCACGGTGGGCTTCGAGGGCCAGCTCTTCGCCGGCCAGCCCGATTTCGACGTGCTGATCGCGCGAGGTCCCAATCGCCTCACCGACGAGGAGCGTCGTTTTCTCGATCACGAGGTGAGCACGCTCATCGGCATGCTCGACGACCACGCCATCGACACGGCCGGCGACCTGCCGCCAGAGGTGTGGCGGTACCTGCGCGAGCACCGCTTCTTCGGGATGATCATTCCCAAGGAATACGGCGGCCTGGGCTTCGGCCACTACGCGCACGCCGAGGTCGTGACCCGCATCGCCACCGTCAACACCGCCTGCGCGGTGACGGTGATGGTGCCCAATTCGCTGGGCCCGGCCGAACTGCTGCTGCGCTACGGGACGCCGGCCCAGCAGCAGCACTACCTGCCGCGCCTGGCCGATGGCCGCGAGCTGCCCTGCTTCGGCCTCACCTCGCCGTACGCGGGGTCGGACGCCGCCTCCATCCCCGACCGCGGCGTACTCACCGAGCGCGTCATCGACGGCCGCTCGGTGCGTGGCTTCAGCGTGCGCTTCGACAAGCGCTACATCACGCTCGCGCCGGTGGCCAGCGTGGTGGGCCTCGCTTTCCAGGCGATCGATCCCTCGCGGCCCGAGGGTCAGCAGGAACTCGGCATCACCTGCGCGTTGCTGCCCGTGCCCACGCCCGGCATGGAGATCGGTCACCGCCACCGTCCGATGGACTCGGCCTTCATGAACGGCCCGATCCGCGGCGAGGACGTCTTCGTGCCCATGGACTGGGTGATCGGCGGCGAGGAACGTGTCGGCCAGGGCTGGCGCATGCTGATGGAATGCCTGGCCGCCGGCCGCGCCATCTCCTTGCCGGCGCTGGGCGCGGCGATGCAGCAGACGGCGCTGTTCGTGGTCAACGGCTACGGCCAGGTGCGCGAGCAGTTCGGCCTGCCCATCGGACGGTTCCACGCGATCGCGGGCATCACCGCGCAGATGGCCGCGCGGCTCTACGCCACCGACGCCGCGCGGCGCTACACCGCCGCGGCGCTCGATGCCGGCGAGCAGCCCAGCGTCGCCAGCGCGATCCTCAAGGTGCAGCTCACCGAGGCGGGACGCCGCGCGGTCAACGACGGCATGGACGTGCTCGGCGGCAAGGGCATCATCTCCGGGCCGCGCAACCTGCTGGGCGTGGCCTACCGCCATGCGCCCATCGCGATCACGGTGGAAGGCGCCAACCTGCTCTCGCGGGCGCTGATCATCTTCGGCCAGGGCGCGACACGCTGCCATCCCTTCGTGCTGGAGGAGATGTCGGCCGTGCAGGCCAAGGACGAGGAGCGACTCGGCCGCGCGCTCGCGGGCCATGTCGGCCATGTGATGCGCAACCTCTGGCGCAGCCTGGCGCACACGCCGCTGCGCGGGAAGCCGCCCGCCGACCTGCGCGCCGAGGCGACGCTCATCGCCTCGCTGTCGGCCCGCTACGCGCTCACCGCCGACCTCGCCATGGGTCTGCTCGGGGGCAAGCTCAAGCGCATGGAGCTGCTGTCGGCGCGCCTGGGCGACGTGCTCGCCGCGCTCTACCTCGCGGCCGCCTGCGTGTGGCGCTACCAGGTCGAGAACGACCCGGCGACGCTGCCGGTGGCGCGGGCGGCGATCCGTCTGCAGCTGCATGAGGCCGCGACGCTGCTGCGCGAGCTTTACGCCAACCTGCCCTCGCGCTTGCTGCGCGCGGTGGCGCCGATGCTGCTGCACGGCACCGGCCACCTCGCCCCGTTGCGCGACCGCGAGGCCATCGCGCTGGCCGACGCGCTGCGCACGCAGCCGGAGCTGGTGCGCCGTCTGTGCCCCGACGTCTCGCGTCCGAAGCACGGCGGCCTGCTCGACCTGATGAGCGCGCTGGATGCGGCCCGCAAGCTGGGCGACGAGGTGCCCGAGCTCAACAAGGCGCTGCGCCGCTCCGGTTCGCTGGAAGAGGTGGCGCGTGGCTCACGCGATCCCGACGCGGCGCTGGCCTATCTGCGAGCCGCGGAGCAAGTGATTGCCGTGGATGAGGACGAGCCCCGAAGCGCTGGCGACGTTGAACGGATTCAGCCGCGTCTACGCGTCTCGGCCGGATAGGGTCCGCGCGGCATCACTGCATTGCTGCATCAAGTCGGTCGGTCCGACTCCGCGCTAGTACATTCGCGATTCAAGGCGCCGAACACCCGGCCCGCGCATCGCCTCCCAGCCCGCGCATCACCGAGCCGCTGCAATGCCAAAGCTCAATACCGCTCTCTGGACCGACCATCCCGGCGTCGTCAATCGCTTCTCCGGACAGAACGATGGTCCCTATGCCGAGCTTGTCCTCGGTGACCAGGCCGGCCTGACGCAGTTCGGCGCGCGGCTCGAACGCCTCCCGGCGGGTTCTCGTTCCTCGCATCGACACTGGCACGAAACGGAAGATGAATTCGTGTACGTGCTCTCCGGCGAGCTGGTGCTCATCGAGAACGAAGAGTCCGTTCTGCATGCCGGAGAGGCCGCCGCCTGGGCCGCGGGGTCGCCTGTGGCTCACTGCCTGGAGAATCGAACCACCTCCGATGCCGTGTACCTCGTTGTGGGCACCCGGGCATTGACAGGGACCGTCCACTACCCGGACCACGACGTGGTCCTGCATCACGACGGTAGCGGACGCCGTTTCACCAGAAGCGATGGCTCCCCCATCGAGCGTGAGTAGGCGCCAGCCGGCGTTCCAGCCCCAGAGGTACGCCCCGCGATTGGCCGCTCAGCCACATCGTCGAGAGCACCGGCACGGCACCAGCGCGGTCACGGTCTGAATCGGGCCTGCGCCTTGCGGCGCCTTCGCAACGGATCGCCCCGTCGGCCTAGGAACCGATCTGATTCTTCGCCTCCGGAATGCCGCGATCGCGCCGTGGGCCGCGCCAGACGCGGCGTTGGCAATCATCATGGCCACGGCGCCGCGATGGCGCAGTCCGGGAGGTCACGATGTCGCGCTTGAGTCTCTGGGTTCTGATCGTGCTGGCGACGCTGTGCTGGGCAGTGTCGGGCGGCGTCCGACGTGCGTTGCCGCCGCAGCGCGTCGTCATCCAGGCGGGGCCGCCCGGTGGATCGTTCGACAACCATGCCCACCGCTACGCCGAGCATCTGCGCGCGCATGGCCTGCAGGCCGAGGTGCGCAACCAGAACGACAGCCTGCGCATCATCGACAAGCTCGACACGTCCAGCACCGGCGTGCACATCGGCTTCACCGCGCAGCGCGTCGATGCGGCGCGGCATCCGCAGGTCCTGTCGGCGGGCGTGGTCGAACTGCAGCCGCTGTTCCTGTTCCTGCGCCGCGAAGGGTCGGAGCCGGCCACGCTGGCCGGCCTGAAGGGCCGCCGACTGGTCATGCCGCTCGAGGGGAGCGCGACCGCGCAAGCCGCCCACGATGTGCTGGCGCGCTACGGCGTCAGCGCGGCCAATGCCACCTTCTCATTCCGGCAGATGAGCGAGGCCGTCGACGCGCTGCAGCGCGGCGAGCACGAGGCCGGCTTCTTCATGCTGGCGCCCGACAACGCGCTGGTGCGCAAGCTCGCGGTCGATCCGGGGCTGCAGATGTTCTCGCTGAGCGACAGCCGGGGCATCGCCCGCAACCTGGACTACCTGAAACCCGCGACGCTGGTGCGCGGCGCCTTCGACCTGCAGGGGCCGCTGCCGCCGCGCGACGTGTCGCTGGTGGGCGCGACGGTCAACGTCGTCGTCCGCGAGGACCTCCATCCCGCCGTGCTCTATGCGCTGCTGCAGGCGATGAACGAGGTTCACAAGGGCCAGACGCTGGTGTCCGATCCGGGCGACTACCCGCGCCAGACCGGCGCGGCATTGCCGGTGCATCCGCTGGCGCTGGAATGGGCCAAAAGCGGCACGCCCTGGCTGTATGAGCACCTGCCCGCCGCGGTGGCCGGCGTCGTCGATGCCTATTGGGGACCGGTGCTGGTCCTGGTGGCGGTGGTGTCGGCCTTCGGCACGCTCACCTCGCTGACCGGCTTCATCGAGGCCGCGTTGCTCGGCATCGCACTGCGGTGGCTCGGCTGGCTGCAGCGGCGTGTCGATCGCGGCGGACGCCCCGGCTGGGGGGGACGGATGCTGTTCCGGATGGTCGAGCCGGTGATCCTGCGCCAGGGCCAGGAGCAGATCGCGCGTGATCGGCTGGAGCGTTTGCGTCCGCACATGTCGGCGGGCTGAGCCCGGGCGAGCGCCCTTCAGCGGCGCCTAGCCGGAGCGGCGCTCCACCGCCCGCTGCGCGGCCAGGATCGCCGCGTCCACCGCCTGGCGAAGCGCGACGAACACCAGCACCACGCCACCGATCAGGCACAGCCGATCGGCGGCCTGGGGCAGTTGCTCCAGCGCGCGCAGCGTCACGGCGGTCGCTTCCTTGACGCCGACGGCGGCGCCGAAGCCGCTGGACAGCACCATGACGAAATAGGCCCGGGCCAGCCCCATCAGGAACAGCGGCAAGCCGCCACGCGCGCCGGCCCGCCAGTCCAGGACGGCCACCCGCAGGTTGTCCGCCACGTAGGCGGCGGCATAGGCCGACAGCGACCACGCCACCGCGCCGCCCGGCGACATCGCCCAGCGCGCCGGCAGCGCATGCAGCAGCACATGCATGACGACAAAGGCCGGCGCCGCCCGCAGCAGTGCGACCACGGTGCCGGCCCCGCTCGCGCTCAGCCGCCGCCACGTCGATGGCTCGCCGTGGGTCTCGGGCAGGCGCAACGCGCCGAGCGCCAGCCCCGCCGGCAGCCCGATCGCGAGCGCCTCCAGGGCGAGCGACAGGTTCGTGCCGAGCGCGCGCACGAAGGTCGGCGCGAAGACCGACAGGACCTGAAGCAGCGAGGCGTCCGGCGCGCTCATTGCGGCGCCTGTGTCGGTCGCGGCGCGGTTGGCGCCGCTTGCAGCCGCGACTCCACGCGGTGGAGCAGCGCCACGACGAGCGACACCAGCGCCATGTAGAAGACCAGCAGCAGCGCGAAGGTCGTCGTCGACCGGGAGGAAAAGGACGCGATGTCGGTCTGCGCCGCGAGCAGCTCCGGCACACCGATCAGCGATGCCACCGGCGTGCCGCGCGTGGCGTTGACCGCGAAGGCCGCGATCTGCGCCCTCGCCCGCAGCGCCGCCGCGCGCAGGCCGGCGCTGCGGCCTTCGTCGCGCAGGGCCCGCCGGGCCTCGGCCACCGCCTGCCCGGCGTTGCTGCCGTTGAACAGGCCCAGCACGACGACCGCCACCAGCGAGGCCGTCGCCGGCGTGGACTGGCCGGCGCCGCTGAGCAGCAGGCCGGCGACGGTCATCATCAACACCATCGGCGTGGACTGGGTGGTCAGCAGCACGCCGCGCAAAGGCCAGCGCAGCGCGCGCGCGCGTGCCGTCAGACCGGCGCCGAAGCCCAGCGCCAGCAGCACCGTCGACAGCACCGCCCCGACGACCAGCGCGACCGAGTAGCCGATGCCTTCCAGGAAGAGGCGCAGCGCGACCCGCGTCTTGAGCATGGCCAGCGTCACCTCCAGCCGCCAGTGCTCCTGCAGCCAATCCTCCAGCCGTTCGACAGCGTCGGCAATCGGCGTCGGGGCCAGGTGGTTGTCGCGCGGCGGGTCGAGACAAGGCGCCGGCTCGAGCGCCGCGGGCGCATCGCAGGGAGGCGACGACCATCGCCGTCGCTGTGCTTCCAGCCAGTCCTCCGGCACGCCGTGTTCATGCGCCAGGCGCAGCAGGGTTCCGTCGGCGTGCAACTGGCGGAGTTCGCGAGCCAGCAGCGATGCCAGCGGCGCGCCGTCGCGGCGCACGACCACGCCCCACGGCAGCGGCGCGAAGGACAGCTTCACCTCGTAGCTCGCCGGCAGCAAGGGCAACAGCAGACTGTCGTCATGCGCGGCCAAGGGGCAGGTGCCCGCTTGCAGCTGCTCCACCAGCGCGCGCGCCGTGCCGAAGAGCATCAGTCGCGCGCCGTTGACCGCCAGCTCGGCATTGGTTGAATTGCCGATGGTCACGCAGACCGTGCGCCCCGCCAGTGCCGACAGCGTGCGCAACTCGGGCGACCCGGTGCCGCGCAGTCCCACGACAACGGTATGCGATTCGTAGTAGTGCGGCCGCACGAACAGCGCCTGGCCGTCGCGCTGCGAGGTATGGCCGGTGGTGGCGATCAGCAGGTCGACGCGCCCGTCGCCCAGGGTCACCATGCGGTTCGCGGCGTCGACCTCCACGAAGCGCACGCCGACGCCCAGCCGCGCCGCCAACAGCCGCGCCAGCGCGGGTTCGAAGCCCTGCGGACCGTCCGCCGTCGACTGACTGAACGGCGGGTAGAACGCGCGCACGCCGATGCGGACCTCGCCGCGGCAGCGCACGCGTGACAGCGTGTCGGGAGCGGCGTCGCAATGGACGGTGGACGGGAGGTCGCGGGCGTCGCGGGCGTCCGGGGTGTCGGGCGCCGCCTGTGCCGCCCAGCCGCTCAGCGCCAGGACGAGGCACGGGAGCGTCAGCCGCCAGTCACGCGCACGGGTCGAGCAAGGCATGCCGGATCTCGACGACATGGAAGTCGCAGAACACGTAGGGGCCGACGACATGGAACGCGCGGCCCAGGTGGCTCTCCAGCCATCGCGGAGGCAGCAGGCGCACCTTCCAGGCCGGGACCGGCGCCGACACGGTCTGCGCGACGTCCAGGCGCAGGCCCTGGACCGCCAGGCGCCGGGTGGTCTCCTCCAGTCCGACAAAACTGCTGTGGGTGAGGACGGCCACGCCCGCCGGCGCCAGGTGGTCGCCAAGGCCGTCGAGGAAGCGGTCCAGCACCTCGCGGCCCTCCCGGCCGCCGTCGCTCCAGCTGCGCAGCCGGGCGCCGTCGGTGCAGTCGTCCTGCAAGGGCAACTGGGGCGGGTTGAAGGCGATCAGGTCGAAGCGCTCCCCGCGCAGCGGCTCCCACAGGTCGCCGTGATGAACGGTGGCATGGGGGATGCGCTGCGCCCGCAGCAGCGCGCGGGCATGGTCGACGGCCTCGGGCTCGATGTCGACGCCGACCAGCTCGCGCGCGCCGGCCGCCGCCAGCGCGGCCAGCACGACGCCGCTGCCGGTGCCCATTTCCAGCGCGCGGCCGCTGAAGGGCCCGATCAGCCGCAACTGCCGCAGCAACGCGGCGGTGTACTCGGACGGACGAAAGGGGTTCTCTTCGGGCATGGGTGTCGACTCCGTCGGGACACCTGATGCTGTGACCGGTCGCCGGTGGCGGATATCGGCGATTCGCTGAGATCGGGGGTGGGAAAGGCGTGATCCACGAGCCACCGGAGGAGACGTTGCGCGCGGCGCTCCATCATGGCTGCCACCGAGCACGGCGACTGCAGGCGGTCGACGTGACGGCGCACGGCCTGACCCCATGCAATGGCCCTGAGCCCGCTGGGCATTCCCGGGCATGACAGGATGAGGGGGCCAATTCCGGTGAACAACAGGATGCCGTCATGCCCTTGGTTCGAATCGACATGCAGCGCCAGTCCGACCCCAGCTATCCGCGCCAGGTGGGAGCCGCGGTCTACGAGGCCATGCGCCACACGATCAATGTCCCGGACAAGGACAACTTCCAGATCCTGACCGAGCACGACGAGACGCACTTCGTCTTCGACCCCGGCTATCTGGACATCCCACGCTCGAGCCGGCTGATCTACATCCAGATCACGCTGAACGAGGGACGGACGCTGGATCAGAAGCGCGCGCTGTACAAGACGATCGTCGAGCGCCTGGCACCGCTGGACGTCCGGCCGGAGGATGTCTTCATCAACCTGGTCGAGGTCAAGCGCGAGAACTGGTCGTTCGGGAATGGGGTGGCGCAGTACGCCAATCCGTGACGGGGCGAAGGATCGGGCTCGGCCTGGCGCTGACGGCTGCTTTGCAGGGCGGATTCAACCGGTGGATGCAACACATGGGTTGAACATCTCTGCCGGGGTCTGATAGACGAGCGTCTTGCGCGGCCGCTCGTTCAATTGTCGGGCAATGGCGTCGAGCTCAAGCTGCGTGTACTCGGAAAGGTCCATGCCCTTTGGAAAGTACTGCCTGAGCAGAC
Source organism: Mitsuaria sp. MSU3D (assembly GCF_056867975.1). Taxonomy (NCBI): domain Bacteria; kingdom Pseudomonadati; phylum Pseudomonadota; class Betaproteobacteria; order Burkholderiales; family Sphaerotilaceae; genus Roseateles; species Mitsuaria sp. MSU3D. The sequence goes on from NZ_CP200314.1 coordinate 2,574,971, forward strand.
TGTTGACGTTCTCGTTGCTGCCGCGCTGCCACGGGCTCCGCGGGTCGCAGAAGTAGACCTGGCTCACCGTCTTCTGCGTATGGTGGCGGGATCGCCGCATTCCCCGAGTGCGCCTCAGGTGCTCCAGCAGCTCCTTCTTCAATGCGCCGCGCACTTGAACAAATAGGCGGCGATAGATGGTCTCGTGAGACACGTGGAGGTTCTCGTCCTGCGGGTAGGTTTGCTTGGCGACCGGTTGAATCCGCCTCTGCGGATGTGGTCAATGCCAACAGGCAGGGGGCAATATCCCCCAGCACCAGCAGGCAGTTGCCCATGAATCGATTGCCCTCGCTCAGACGATCGGATCAATGGGCGAGGCAGGCGTCCCGCGAGCCTCAATGGCCTTGCCGGCCAGGAGGCACAGATCCTCCCTGTAGTGACTGGCGAGAATCTGCACGCCGACGGGTACCGGGCCGACAAGGTCGGTGGAGACAGCAAGCCCAGGCAGGCCAAGCGCCGGCGGCGCTCTCATGGGAAGTTGAGCTCGCCATACGCGCTCGAATCCCGCCTGTCCCTGTAGATCGAGTCCGTCCTGGAAAGGCAATTCGCCAGAGACCGGCAGTAACAGTACCGGATACTCGGTGAAGAACCGCCGCCAAGCCCGTTGCACGGTGGTGCGCAACACCAACGCGCGGCTGACGACATCGCCAGGCAGCGCCTCGGCCATGCCCCTGACCGCATCGACCACGGCGAGTGCGGCTGTATCGCCGTCGCGGCGAGCGGCATCGACGAGGTTGGCGAAGCCGTCGCCCAGCCACAGTTGCATCTGCACGTCAGCCGCCTCTCGCATGAGCGGCACATCGTCGATCTCCGTCACGGTCCACCCGGCGTCAGAGAGGCGTCGTGCCGCGTCCAGCAGGGCCGCCTCGACGTGCTCGTCTATCTCCATGCCCCCGGGGCGAAGACACATCGCCGCAACCAGTGGCGTCTCGGGCCCCTCGAGGGGCACCGGCACCCACCAGGGATCCCGCAGATCGGGCGCCGCCATGGCCGCGAGGCCGATCCGGAGGTCGTCGATCGTTCGGGCCATCAGTCCCGTGGACGACATCATCTGCGGGCCAATGGGGCGCTCAGGAGAGGAGGCGTTGTAGGCGGGAACCCGCCCGAGCGTGGGCCGCAAACCATGGATGCCGCAGGCGTAGGCCGGATAGCGCAGCGATCCGCCGATGTCCGTACCTACGGCGAGGTGTCCGATGCCGGCGGTGACGGCGGCGGCACCACCGCCCGACGAGCCGCCAGGGGTCAGCGCGGAACCGCGCGGATTGCGGGTAGCGCCGTCGAGCGAATTGCTCGTGAACCAGCGCAGCGCGAAGGTCGGCGCGTTGCTACGTCCCAGGAGCACCGCGCCTGCACGTACCAGGTTCTCGACCGCGGGACTGTTCACCTTGGCGACGAAGTCCTTCTGAAGGTGGGTCCCGTTCGTCGTGGGGAAGCCCGCCATGTCGACATTGATCTTGACCGTCACGGGAACGCCGGCCAATGGCCCCACGTCCTCGCCGCGTCCGATCCTGCGATCCAACTCATCTGCCTGCGCGAGCACCTGTTCGGGTCGATGCGCCACCACCGCGTTGATCCGCGGATTGACCTCGTCCAGTCTCTTCAGTGCATCCGCCGCAGCTTCCCGAGCGGAGACCTTGCGCAGCCGCACCAGCTGCGCAAGCTCGGTCGCGGGAAGCCGCCAGAGTTCAGACGATGCCCGCGTGATTCGCGCAGCGTCCCAGGCTGCATCCGTGGGCGCGCTTTCAACATCTCTTTTCATTTCACTCCCGCAGTTCAGCGCCACAGGTTCGAGCGTGCGAGCTCGATGACTTCGTCAGCGCGGCCATTCATCACGGCCCGAAGCATGTAGAGCGAAAAGCCCTTGGCCATCTCAAGCGTGATGGCGGGAGGCATCGCAAGCTCGCTTCGGTTCACGACCGCATCGACAAGGACAGGCCCGTCATGTGCCAACGCTTGCGCGATGCCTCGGTCCACCTCGTCGGGATGCTCGAGCCGGATTCCGCGCACGCCGACGGACTCCGCCATTGCTGCAAAGGACGGGTTCTTCAGTTCCGTACCGACGTTGAGCGTGCCGGTCGACTTCTGCTCCAGCTCGATGAATCCCAGGGCCGAATTGTTGAAGACCACCACCTTCACCGGCAGTCCCAACTGGGCGAGGCTCAGGAAGTCACCCATCAGCATCGTGAACCCGCCATCGCCTGAAAGCGAGATCACCTGTCTGCCAGGAAATGCGGCTTGCGCGCCGATCGCGTGTGGCATCGCGTTCGCCATCGACCCGTGCCAGAACGAGCCGATCAATCGGCGCGTGCCGTTCATGGCGAGATATCGAGAGGCCCACACGGTCGGCAGGCCGACGTCGCAGGTGAAGACCGCATCGTCGGCGGCCTGGTCGCTGAGCGCCTTGGCAATCTGCTGTGGATGGATGCCCCGTCGACCAGGCGCCGCGAGATCGTCGAGACCCTTGCGAGTCTTCCGGTAATGCTCGCGCGCCTGCGTCAGGTGGGCGGCGTCGGGATTCTGCTGAAGCAGCGGCAGCAAGGCCTCCAGCGTCGCTCGGACGTCTCCCACGATTCCGAGGTCGACCGGTGCACGACGTCCAATGTGCTCCGCTCTGATGTCGACCTGGGCGATGCGCACACCCGCCTCGCGGGGATAGAACTGCCGGTAGGGGAAATCGGTCCCCAGCATCAGCAGGACATCGCAATCGAGCATGGCGTAGTAGCCCGACGAGAAGCCGATCAAGCCCGTCATGCCGACGTCGTAGGGGTTGTCCCATTCGACGTGTTCCTTGCCCCGGAGCGCATGCACCACGGGCGCGTTCAATCGCTCGCAGACAGAGATCAGTTGATCGTGGGCACCCTGGCATCCGGAGCCGCACAGCACCGTGATCCGCCGACCGCTGTTCAACATCTCCGCGAGCTTGACCAACTCGTCTCCGGCGGGCGTCACCAAGGGCGCCGCCGGCAGGAGGCTCGACGTCCTCGCCGTGGGTGCCTCGGTGGCCGGAAGAAGCGCGACATTGCCCGGGATCGTCACGACAGAGACCCCCCGCTTGCTCACTGCCTCGCGTATCGCGATCTCCAGGGTCCGAGGCATCTGCTCGGGGTCGGAGACCAATTCGCAGTAGTGGCTGCACTCCTGGAAGAGTGTCTGCGGGTGAGTCTCCTGGAAATAGCCTGTGCCGATTTCCGGTGAAGGAATATGAGCTGCGATGGCAAGCACTGGCACGCCTGAGCGATGGCAATCGAACAGTCCATTGATCAGATGCAGGTTGCCCGGCCCGCAGCTTCCGGCACAGACGGCGAGCGATCCCGTCAGGTGTGCTTCCGCCCCGGCGGCAAAGGCGGCAACCTCCTCATGCCTGACGGGCACCCATTCGATGTCGCCTCGACGGCGTACGGCGTCGGTCAACCCGTTCAGGCTGTCCCCGACGACGCCGAAGATGCGCTTGACGCCAGCAGCCCGAAGGGTGTCCACGAACTGATCTGCAACGGTTCTTGTCATGGTGTATTCGTCTTGAACTGGATCTGGCGCCTCACAGCGCGACGACGCACTCGACCTCGACCAGCGCCCCGCCAGCGAGTGCCGCCACGCCGACCGTGCCGCGTGCGGGGTAAGGCTTCTGGAAGTACTCCGCCATGACGCTGTTGAGGAGCGCGGAATGGGCAAGGTCGGTCAGGTAGACATTGACCTTCACGACGTCGTCGAACGTCGCGCCGGCTGCCGTGACGACCGCGCGGAGGTTCTCGAAGACCTGCCGGATCTGCGACTCGGGATTGCCGTCGACCATCCTGTGGGTCCGCGGATCCAATGGGAGTTGGCCCGATAGCCAGATGGTGCTGCCAGCTCGAACAGCTTGGGAGTAGATGCCGATGGCAGTCGGTGCATCGGATGTCGATACGGGCTGCTTGTGCATTGGGTGTCCTTTGATTGCTCCGACGTGGAGACAGATGGGGTGCTGAAAGGGTTCTGCAGACGAGTCGGCAGGCCGGCGATCAACGAACGAGGTGTCGGGATCAGCGCTGGCGGCGCGAGCGCCATGCCAGCAGTCCCGCCTGGATGACGAAGAATCCACCGCCTCCGGTCGCATAGACCGACAGCACGGCCAGGGACGGCATGGGCCCCGTGGCCTGGATGCAGTACGCGATGCCGACGAGAAAGGACAGGCCACCGGAGATGAGCATCGGCCACTGTTGACCGAGTTCCTGGCCACGCCTGCGAATGCCCAGCGCGAACTGCGCCGCACCGGCGATGGCCGCCCAGACGCCGAAGACGGCGAGCACGGCGGCGGGGCCGTAGGCTGACGCAGAGCCAGTGGCGATCGCCGCAAGAGTGCTCAGAGCCGCATTGAAGGCGGTGATGCGGCGCTCCGCGTCGCGCTTCAGCGCGCGGTAGTCGACCAGCGATGAGACTGCGTCGATCAGCGGATAGCTCACGAGCAATGCCGTCGCCGCGGGGCCCAAGGTCGCGTGTGCCGGGGCGAAGGCGGCTGCCCACAACAGCGCGAGCAAGCCGCGGCACAGGTAGAGCGTCGACAGAGATGCGCGATTCGCAGGCGAACTGGGCATTGAGATCGCGTAAGTGGATGGGTTCGTGCGGATCATGGTTGCTCTTCAGAGGAGTTGACGCATGACATCAGGTTCGACACGGCCTCACCATCGGAGGTAGGTTTATCCAACCCCTACCAAGGTTTGAGCAGGAGCGGCGCTCGGCTCAGCGGCCCGGTCAGAATCCGCCAGAGTTCTGTTGATCCAGCCTTCCAGTTCGACGATGAACCCGAGGCCCTTGAACTGCAGGATCAGGGAGGGATCACGTCCGACGCGTTGCTGGCCCCCCCGTTCTCGCAGGCGTCGGCTCGATCTCACAGGGCCTCGATACTTGCGTCTGCCTGAGGTGCGAGCTGACCGTCACCTGCCGACACTGAACGGCTGCACACAGCCTGGAGCCGCGACGGCATCGCAGCGGGTGCAGCCGTTGAGAGCGATGGACGCCAATGTCAGCAACCGGCCGCAAGGAGTCATCGACAAGCGGCAGCTTTCGGGGCATCTGCAGATGACGGTGCGTCACCGGTGACCTGATACCGCTGCAGGGCCTTGCACACCGTCACGCCGATATCGAAGCAATCGGAAGTTGAACTGAGGTAACCCCATTGCCACCGCCGGGGGTGCTGTAGGCCTTGGCTGTGGGTCGCCGCGCTTTGCCACGCGGCCCGTTCGAGACTCGCGCCCGAAGCGGGTGCCCTGCGGCCACGGCGCATCGGCGGGAGGGCATCAGCAATCCTGAAGCGCGTTGTCCGCAATCTGCCGATGGCTGCAATGGGCTCGCAAGGCCACGCTGGCTGCATGAAACATGCAGACAAGGCAGCCGCCCGCCAGCTCCCCTCCGAGCCCGCCGCGACTGCGGGTGCGCGGTCCCAGGCTGCAGACGCCTCCTCAGGAGGGTTCGAGCCCGGTGCACGCGCCTCGGTGCAGCGGGCTTTGATCGACGGCATCCACCACGGGCCGCGCATGGCCCTGCAGCGCCGGCAGCTCAGCCATCTGCTCGGCGAACGGCGTGTGTCCCCCTGGGTGCCGAGCGCCCAGTTGAAGGAGCTCCCTGATGATTCGGTCGGCTCGCTCAAAGACATGCCGGTGAAAGGCGAAAAGGAGATCACTGCGGAAGGGCTGCAAAGGAGGCTGATCGACAAGCTCAAGGAAGTGGGACAAGTTGGCTTCGGCTACCGGCTGGTCTCGCTCAGCTATCGAGCGGGCGAATTCGAGAAGGACGAGCGCAAGACCCACGACGAAGAACACGGCATGAAGCCCTGGCCGGCCGACATCGACGACAACCTGGGAGACATCAAGCTGCTGGTTCATTCGACTCTTCAGGCCGCCGGGCAACTGGCGTACCTCGAAAAGAATTCAGAAGAGATCGGCAAGACCCACGAAGTGATCGTCGACGTGGACTGGTACCGCGAACGCACGCAGAGCGACGTCGGCTTCCACAAGGACAGCCGCGGCACCACGCTGTTCGTGAACCTCACCTACGACAACGCCTTGAAGATGCAAGGCGCCTCCACCAAGCCCGACCTCGAAGGGCAGGCCAAGCTCGAAGAGGGGCTGCCCGACGAGGTGCAGAAAGACCTGAAGGCTCGACGCCTGGGCTATGCGCAAAAGGGCCTCGCCTCGGGGGACATCAAGGAAGAAGAAGTCGACCCGTATGCGCGCATCAGCTTCAGCGACCCGAGTGTCTGGCACAGCACGCCCCTGCTCGGGCACCGGATCGAGCATGAGGCCCCACCCACGGACGACGTTGAAACGGTAGAGAAGTACCTGGGCCGAGCTGGCCACGCCCCGCACTTCTACCGCGGCATCGTCGAGTACTACAAGGTCAACTACGAGCCCCAGCGCATCTTTGACTTCTTCAGAGACAAGAAGGGAAGCAAGGCTCAGGTCACCGTGGAGTCTTGGGATGTACTGGCGCCCGAGCTGAGCAAGCTCGGCTACGCCTTTCGGGAGCTGTACGGTTGGCGCGACCGCTACCCAAGCCCATTGAGCTTCTGGAAGGCGCTCCCGGGCACGGGCAGCATCGACAAGTACAACAAACACGGCATCTCGGACAAGATCGCCCCGCAGAACGGCCCCGAGCTGACTGAAGCCGTCAAGGCCAAGCGAAGGCCGCTGAGCGTCAAGCTCAATGAGAGCCCTCTGCTTCAGAACGGTCTGAACGAAGAAGCGCAACGCCCCCGCACCTTCATCCGGACCTGGGTTCGCCTGATCAAGATCTGATTCGCGCCAGCAGCATCACCACCACTCAGGCAAGGTCGAGCTCCGGGTAACGACGGAAGGTGCCCTGCTCGTTGAACGCAATGCGCCGCTCGCTGCGCAGATAGGCCGTCATCCGTGCTTGCTCGGCCACCCGCTCGTGCAGCTCGACGATGCGCGGCGTGCGCGCCAGGGTGCGCTCGGCCGCCTGGAGGAACGCGTACCTCAGACCCTCGATCAGCTGAAACAGCGAGCGCGCGCTACGCCTCAATCCCCCTGAGTGCTGTCCGCCGACGTGTGCCCTGCGCTGCGGGGCCTCCTACGGGTGACTGTGGGCGTGTCTGACCGGCAGCTTCAGGGCGGCGAGGTCAGGACAGTGGATGTCGGCTCAGGGTCGATAGGAGTCAGCCGGCGGCCGCTGTGCGGAGGACCGCAACCAGCCTGGAGCCGCGACGGCATCGCAGCGATTGCGGTCAGTCAGGTTAGCTGCTCGCGTGGCACCTATCGGCCACAAGCAGCCGTACGCGGCGTTCAGACCCATGAGCGGTCAAGGTCGCTATGCAGAGCTATCCATAGCGATCCATTTCTGTTCCTCGATTTCTAGGGCGCTCATCCGGTGAGCGGACACTCGCTCCGTGTGTTTACACAGCCGGATGGCTGGGCCGCCGATCGGCACTGGCTAATCGATACAGATAGCCAGGTACGTGTGCGCCGGCCGCGCCATCCTCAAGACTGTGGAGAAAGTGATCTTGAGCTAGGCACCACAGCACGTTCTTGCTCCAAGATGTGAGCGGCTTCGATGCGTTGCGGCTTTGATGACGCAACCCCACATTGGTATAGATCAGTTCACGCTCGATGTGTTGTCCAGTATCCGGGCGGCTCTCGAGTAGTTCTGCGGATGCGGTGTTGCCGACCATGACGGCGCTTGCGTCGCGCAGATGGCCGTGCGCCGCTCTCGGCCTGGTCGCATTGGTGGCGTAGACATTCTTGAATCTCTGCACTACGAGGGGGAGACCGTGTTTCAGAACACATTGGCTTTGAACACAAATCCGTTCGGTCCGAGCTTTCCAGCTAGTCCAGGAAACCTCGATCGGCTCGCGTTCTTGATGGATCTCGATCGACAGCCGTTACGCCTTGACGAATGCGGCGATTTGCTGCGGCCGCTTTTCTGCGCACAAATCCTTGGTCTGGAGACGCATCAGGCACGGTTCCACGAATTGATGAGCGAGCGAGGCTACGTGCTTGACGGCGAGGGAGCGCGAGCCATGGACAGCGCCCTGGTAGTGATCCGTGGCGCCATCGGCTCGGGTAAGACGACGCTCGGTTCGTGGATGGTGGCGGAGTTGGCGCGGCTGCCTGGCAACCCATTGGCTTGCGCGTACGTTCCCGATCCGGCCGAAGACAGCGATGCTGCGCGGATTGCGTCGATGAATGGACTTCGCGAACGGATAGCTGCAGTTCCTCGAGGCCACCATGTCGCCGCGCTGATCGAAAATGTTACTGCAGCAAGCATGACTGCAGCGATCGCGTGCTTCAAAGAACTAGTCTCGTGGCCACGTCTGTTCGTGTTGACCACAAGCAACTTGAAGTTACTGGATGCCGACGCCAAGACTCTGGGGGGCTCGGCGAGGATCGAAGTGTTTACGCTGCGTCAGATCACGCCGGCCGACGCCGACGCCTACGTTGCTCACCGAATGCCGCAGTTTCGTGACCCGATGCGTCAGGAACTTGATGCGCTGTCCCCGACTTTTCCTCTGCCGCAAGGGTTCGCCGGCCGCGTCGTTCAGAGGACGGCAAACGACGGCGATGTACCGATCGTTCTGCGACAGCTAAACACCCATTTCCGCGGGCAACTCGTGCGCCACGATAAGAAGTTGCGCGCGCGCCCAGGCCACGTGCCTCTTTCACAGGCGCCCGCGGAGTCCTTGATCGACTACTTGATGCCCGAGGCTTGACATGCAAGTCACGTCGGACGCATCGCTCCAGAACCCTTTTCCGGTCTACCCCGTGTCGGCGCTGCGAGACATCGCGCCTGACATTCTGGAGAAGACGGTTTTCACTGAGGCGGTGAGCACGCTTGATGGCGCCATCCGCGGCTACGTTCAACAAGCGACGGGGGGCCATCGAACAGGACTTGCCATTCCCGTACGCGGCGACTATGGAACTGGCAAGACGCATCTATTGGTCTTTTCCAAGGCGCAGTTGCGCAAGCTCTGGCCCGGTAGTCCAGACGAGGTGACGGTGCTCTCCGCCCAAGCGACCGAAGCCCCGTTTTCTGCTTGGTTTCTCACGACGGTCGTCCCTCTTCTGGGCCACCTTGGCATCGAGAGAATTTTCGAAAATTTGCTTGCAACGGTGGCCTGCGACGTTGCCGATCAAGTGCCACTCACGCTGGGTATCGCGGATGACATCCGAAATGACCCCATGGAGGTCTACCCAGCATTGCGCGACGGTCTCTTGAGCGAGACGGATGTTGAGAGGGGTCTTCGCAAAGCGATTGCCGAGATTGCTCCACGGGGATCGGAAGAACTTCGTACGGTACTGGCAGCCTTGGCGTGGCCGGAACGGCAAGGCGGGGCGATGAAATGGCTGACGGGTGGCTCGCTCAGCGCCCACGAGCGTGACCTGCTGGGTGTCGCACGCGAATTGGATGTGGTTGCTGAAGCGTCGAGCGTGCTGGTCTCAATCGCGGGCGCCGCGGTACGCGGCGGCGGCCTCTTCGTACTAATGATCGATGAGTTTGAACACCTCATGGCGGAAGATCGCCGCACTGACACTCAACGCAATGCAACGACGGTCAAGCGTCTCTTGGAGGGAATGACGGCCGCAGGCGCATTGGTTGTGATTGCAGGGCACTGGCGCGCATGGGAGCAACTGCCGGACTTTAAGGCGCGCTTTGGCGGGCGACCTGCCGTTGACCTGGTGACGCTCAGCGGAAAGGAGATTGGCCAACTTGTCATGCAATATGCCCCGCAATGGGGACGGCGACTTGACGACGACGCGCTCGAAGCTGTGGCCGAGGGTGGGGGGCGGAACATTCGGCGAGTGATGGCAGTGCTACACCAATTGCACGCCGACACGGCCGTCGGTACCGAGCCAATCGGCATCGTGCAAGCGGACGCGGCCGTCGATCGGCGTCGACGCCTGGCATCCGAAACTGCACGTCCCGACGCAGTCGTGGAGTCGACCGCGCGCGCAACAGGCGGTCGCGTCAGCAGGAACGAGGCGCTACTGGGCCGTCTTCATTTCGACCTGACGGTGCGACGTGGACAGGAGCTGCGTTTGGTCGTGGACGTTCGCCACGCGTCATCGTCTGCAGAACTGACTCGCATTCTCGATGACTTCAGCATAGCGATCCGTGCGCTTCGCACTCGACATCCGAAGGTGCGTGGCCTCGTCGTCGCGACAGGCGCGCTGGACGGAGCTGCGCTTGCGCTGCTCGATCGACTCAATGGGGTCGACGCTCTGCCTGGCGAGGGGCCGCGTTGGGAGGAGTCGTTGCGCGGGGCCGTGATGTCAGCGCTGGAAGAGAGTCTCGACACCCCAGGGACAAACAGCGAGAGAGTCTTGGAAGAAGATGAGGCCGCCCGCGAGTCGCTGCGCCAAGCGCGGGTGGCACGCGATATAGAGGCCGAGGCAACTCGAGACCGTATATTGAATATCGACTTCGGATCCGATGAGCGAGGTATCGCAGCGGCGACTCTGGCGAGGGAGACTTCGCCTGCGGCCAGCACTTCTGCCTACGGTGCAGACGCGGCAACGCTTGATAGTTTCTCAGAGAGCATGCGCGCGCAGGAACCCACTCTCGTGTCCACCGTGCTTGCACCAACAAGTTTCCCTTTCCTCGTCATCTTGATCGCGAGCTCCGCCTTCGTACTTTCGAGCGTGGTCGACCGTGAATGGATCTATTCGATCCTCCCTTTTTCCTCGCGAACAATGGTCTCGATATTCCTTTTGGAGGCCATCGTTTTCTTGTTCATCGGAATGCTTTTTTTTCTTCGCCGCTACCAGCAAGAGCGACGAGCGTTCGTGCGCTACCAACGCTGGGGCCGCCAGAAGATGGAGGAACTCCTAATCAGGATGACACCAAGTGACGAGTTGATGCGCGTGAGAAACCGGCTCATTGACGCTCCCGACGCATCAGGCGGTTTCAAGAATGCGATCGAGCACGCAAACAGTGATTTGCCGGAAGAAGTACGCGACCAGCCCGTTCCGCAACCTTGACCACTCTTTTGCCGGGAGCGTGACCCATGAGCGAAGTTCTCACCGAAGACATTCCGGCGCCAGCGCCGGGATACGGCTATCCGCTTCTGGCAGAAACGTTGATCGGGATTCTCCGAGAAGAGAGGAAAGGCGCGTTCGTGCTCGGCATCCACGGGCCGTGGGGTGCCGGCAAAACGACATTGATGGCAGCGATCGAGGCGCGGTTGAACACAGACGCCCCAGCGATCATCGTCCCCTTCAATGCGTGGAAATACCAAGCGCGGGAGACGCTCTGGCGCGCCCTCATCATCCAGGTCCTTGAATCGCTGCGCGCTGCGGGTGTCGGTGAGCCTGAGGAGATCGACTGCCTGGAGCGCGCCTTGTACGCAGGCTTCACGATGAAGGAATCGGGTTCACTGAAGGTGGATTGGGGCGCTGCGGCGACCGAAGCGATGCTGCTAGCGATACGGGTGGGGACGACGAACCTCGTCCCGGGAACCGCGATCGATCGCATCGGTGACTTCATCAACGGCTTTTTCGGACGAGAGGTCGGAAAGGGTGAGGACGACGACGTGGCCAAGAGCGTCGAGCGAGTCGGCAAGGTTCTCACCCGTGCCGTGACCGAGAAGCAAGTTCATCAGGTCGTATCGATCGAGCAGTTTCTGAACGGCTTTCGTGATCTGGTGAAGCTTGCTGGCGAACGACGCCTGTGTGTCCTGGTGGACGACCTCGACCGTTGCTTGCCGGAGTCCGCGCTGGAGGTCTTCGAGGCCATCAAGCTTTTTCTCGATGCGCCGCAGTGCATCTATGTCGTGGCGCTGGACAGGGATGTCATTCGCCGCGGTCTGGCGATCCGCTATCGGGAGGCAGGGGCCGGCATGGTAGAACCCGACGAGTACATCGAGAAGACAATCAGTCTTTCCTTTGATTTGCCGCCGCTTGGAGCAATTGACGCCCAGCGGATGCTGGCAGATTGCGCGACAGGCGTCGACCTCACACCTGAGGAAGTCGCCCTCACTGTCGAGCTTCTTGGAACCAATCCGCGGCGTCTGAAGCGCATCGGGCGATCTCTTTCGTTGCTTTGGGCGTTGGCACGAGCTGCACCAGCCCCTGATGTGCCAGCACCTTGGCCACTTCGCGTCGGCGACCGGCCGCTCTTCTTAAAGTTGGCGCTTCTGGCCTATCGCAACTCCGGCGTGTTCGGCCAACTCGTGCGCGATGCGGGCTTGGCAGCGAGGCTTCAGACAGCAGCCGATTCATTTGCCACCATGGAACAGGAGCGAGGCGAAGCAAGCGCTCTCGTCGACCTTCGCGCCGCCATCAACGTGGAGCATTCCGTCGTGCAACAGGCCGCGGAGGATCCGGTTTTTTGGCGCATCGTGGCAATGCAACCTCGTTTCCCTTCGAAAGAGCGTGTCGCTGCGGCACTTCGCTGGTTCGGCGCGGCTCCGCCAGCGAGGAATTTGTCGGACGCGACCTGAATCACCTCATTCAGCGCGCTCAGCAATCTAGAGAAGATTGGTCGGAGCGCGTGGTAGCAGCCCTAGGCCCAACGGCTGCTTGTCGCCGAGAAGCCTGAGTTCGTCCGCCATCTGCGATTGGCGACAATCCGTTGCACAGCGGCCGACGTAATCCGTGAGGCGGAGGGCGGCAGCGGTTCGAGAGCGATTGTCCACCCAGCCCCGGTGAAGGACCGCGCCCAGCCTGAAGTGGACTTCAGTTTTGCAGCGGAAGCAGACATTAGACTCGGTCCCCAGACCGCTGCTGACGACCGTGCTTCCATTTCGATGGTGCGTCAGAGCTTACCGCCCCGGCGAATCTTCAGTTCCACTCGTGTGATTGAGTCATCCTTCTACTCGCTACAGAAGCTTCCGCACTGGCATCCTCTTGGCCAATTTGGAACCCGCCTGGTCGGGAAAGACGGGCCGATCTGCATAGTGAACGGTGACGAAATTGGCCTCCAGATGACGGTCGGTCGCTACACGCTGTTAGGCACTAGTTACGACTACTTCGATGGATGTCACCACTGGATCTACCTTTTGGGAGCGGACGGTCATCCCATCGATCAACTGCGAATGCCAGACGAGTTCGGATTTATTCAGGACGTGACCCTTGTCTCGGAGAATGAGATAGCTTTCGGCTACTTTGGGACCAATGACCGGTGGAGCCTTGTCGTGTCCCCATTTGGCTTTTGGTCCTATGCGCCCGTATCACTCCTGAGGAGACCCAACCGCTTCCTGCTTGCGAGACGCCACCTGTCAGTCCGGCGCACAAAGGGTGCGCCTTGGTCTTCATCATCAGCCATCTGAGGATTGATGAAGTCGCTGCGAGGAAGCCTCGAAGTTGCCGCAATGCCCGCCTCCAGCCTAAAGCCGCGGCGGCATTGCTGCGCTGGGGATCATTGATGCAGCCCAGTCCATCGATGACGTCATCTCAGACCTTGGCGAGGAAGGCCGCTGCGTCACCTGCTTCGCACTTCCAGTCTGCGAAGACCCCGACCAGGTTGCATTCCACGCAGCGGCAAGCAATGTAGTACCAGCGCACGTCATGCGTGCCTTCGTACACGGAGACGCCGGACACCAGCTCGAACACCTCGTTCTCGCACACGCACTCGTGCGCCTCAGGCGAGGCTTCTTCAACGTAGTCCTCACTGTCGCCCATCAGGTGTTCCTGTCCGCAGTCGGTGCAGGTGCGGATTGCCACACCGGCCTCTTCATCAGTCTGCAGCGCGAAGGTCCGGCATCCGCAATCGCATTTGGACGAGGCGAACCTGACGGCCTCATGGCGATTCGCAACGCTGTAGCTGCGCAGTTCGGCTTGGGTGTCGCCGGACGTGGTCCCGTACCAGAACTCGCCCTTCTTCGTCAGTGCCATTGATGCTGCTCCATTCCTCAAGATGGGCTTCCCGGCAGGCTTGACGCCGGGCTCGCCCCGTTCGTCCGGATTCTGCCTTGGGGTCCGGTGCGTCATCGTGAAAGGCTTGGGTCGCGGTGGTCGCCGACAGGAACTGCGGACATCCAAGGCAGCGTGTTCGGATGTCTACCGAACCTTGAACATGGCAACAAGCCCCACCAGGCGCTCGGATTGGGCGCGCAGACTCTCTGCGGCTGCGGCGCTCTGTTCGACCAGTGCGGCGTTCTGCTGTGTGGTCCGGTCCATCTGCCCGATGGCTTCGCCCACCTGGGCGACACCTTGGCTCTGCTGAAGCGATGCGGCACTGATCTCTGCCATGATGTCCGTGACCCGCTGGATCGAGGTGACGATTTCCTGCATCTTCTGTCCGGCCGTATCCACCTGCGATGTTCCCCGCTCAACGCGTTCGGAACTGGTGGCGATGAGCGTCTTGATCTCTCTTGCCGCGGTAGCGCTTCGCTGGGCCAATGTACGAACTTCCTGCGCCACGACCGCAAAACCCTTGCCATGCTCTCCGGCGCGCGCGGCCTCGACCGCGGCGTTCAGCGCGAGGATGTTTGTCTGGAAGGCGATGCCGTCGATGACTCCAACGATGTCGCCAATCCGCTGCGAGGATTCGTTGATATCGCGCATGGTCGCCACGACCTCGGAGACGGATTGACCTCCCAGCTTTGCGACCTCCGAAGCGCTACTTGCAAGCTGGTTGGCCTGCATGGCGTTGTCCGAGTTCTGGCGCACCGTCGCGCCGAGCTGTTCCATCGAGGAGGCGGTCTCCTCCAGCGCGGACGCCTGTTGTTCCGTGCGGCTGCTCAGGTCGGAGTTGCCCTGTGCGATCTGCGCGGAAGCCGTGGCCACGCCGTGGGCGTTCTCGAGGACTGAGGAAACGACGCCGCTGAGCTTTCCCTGCATCTGCCTGAGCACCGCAAGAACGCTCCGTTCATCGCTTGCGCCGAGTTGGATGTCAGTCGTGAGGTCCCCGTCGGCAACCTTCCTTGCCAGTGATACGGCAACCTCCGGGTCGCCGCCGATCTGGCCGAGCACGTTGCGGACGATGGCCGTGGACAGGATGGCGCCGATCACGACCGCAAGGGCCATGAGACTCCACGACGCGCCCTTGGCAAAGCTGTAGGTGGCCGACGCCTGGTGCGCGGCGGCCGCCGCGCTCGCGTTGTTGATGTCGACCAAGCGACCGATTGCCGCGACCCAGGCTTCGAACGTGGGCTTGGACGTGGTGAGGTGCGCTTCTCTCGCCTGGGAGAACGAGTCTTCCCCGGCGCGAGATAGCGCCAGCACCGCGTCCATGGACTTGATGAAGGTGTCTCGAAGCTTTTGATAGTCGGCGAACCCTTGCGCTTCCTCGCCGGGAGCGACGAGGGGCTTGTAGTCCTCTTCCTGCTTGGCGAGCGCGGCTCGCAGGCTTGCGATTCGCGCATCCGCTGCCTTGATCTCAGGCTCGTTCTTGCTGAGCACGTGCTCCGCCTCGGCGCGTCGGAGCTGATTGGCGGTTGCGCGTATGTTGGCCAGCGAAGTGACGCTGGGCAACTGTTCACTCGCGATGTCGTTGGCGACCGCGTTCACTTGAGCCAGCTGCACCAGGCCAAATGCGCCCATGAGGACGACCAACCCCACCAGTGCGACGAACGAGTAATTGAGCTTCGACTTGAGCGTCATGGCTGCGTCCTTCTCGCGCCGCCCTGCGCAATGGCGTCCACGACCTGGCGGCGACAAGGAAGTGGAGCGGAAAACCCGTCGGATGCCGGCACCGTTGCTCGGTCGAGTCGCGTCGTGAAGCTTGCGCTGGAGACATGGGATCCTTCGAACGCTGATGTCTCGCGGCAATCGCGTCCCGGCCAGTGCGACGGTCTGGATCGTTGCGTGATGGATAGAACGGGCAAGATCGATGCCCTGTCCGCGCCGACCCTCGGCCAACGTTTCGAATCGGTCAGGCCACCTTGGGTGGCGCGACTTGGCGGCGAGGTCCACGTAGCGCATGGCGGTGCCCCTGACCTGCGTTGGCGGAATGCTGCGCAGGAAGGACTCAAGGCCCTGGCGGTTGGCCAGTCCGGTGAGCGCGTCCCGCCACCTGCGAGATGTCGCGCATGACCGATGAGTAACGAACGACCTCCCCGGACGCATCGCTGTGAGCCAGAACCATATGGTTGACGGGGATGACGCCTGACGCAACGACCACGGACGTCTCGCCGATCCACACGCCTCGGGCAAGCACCTCCGGGATGATCTCGGCTCTGTATCGCCTGGTGGTCTCGGGCGTATTGAAGTCCAGGAAGCTGTACTTCGATATGTCGGCGTCGACGGCAATGTCCACAGCCCTGCGCACGGCAGGATTCATGTAGGTCACGCGTCCATCTCGATCTGCCTGGACAACGTAGTCCGGCGTGGCATCAAAGATCTGAGTCAGTACACGCAGCGATTCTTCTGCGGCTTTGCGCTCGGTGATGTCGACGCCAATGGTGAAGATGCCCTGCACTTCGCCCGCGCTGTTGAGATCGGGGATGAGCTGGCTCTCCGTGTGAACGAGCTTTCCATCCACCCTCTCCGTCTGCTCGAACCGCTGACGAATGCCCTTGAGCGCCGCATCGAGATGAGCAGTGCCGGCCTCGTTCCCTTTGTGCCCCAACAGTTCGACGCGAGTCCGGCCCAGGACCATCTCCCGCGCAGCCCGCAGACGCTCGCAGTTGGCGCGGTTGGAAAATCGGTAACGCCCCTGCGGGTCAAGATATCCGATACGAACAGGCAAGTTGTCGGTGATGCTGCGCATGAACTGCTCGTTGGCCGCGATCCTTTCCTCCAGCCGCTTGTGTTCGGTGATGTCCTGGACGGCGCCCACGACCCGAATCGCGGAGCCGTTCGCATCGAACTCAGTGTCGCCAATGGCGCGCACCCAACGTGCCTCGCCATCGCCGGTGACGATGGGAAGTTCGAGTGCCCAGCGTTCTCCAGTCTCCACACCCCGCTTGAAGGCGGCCTGCAGGGTCTTCAGCGCTTCGTACGAATAGAACTTCGCGACACTCTGGGCCGTGGGTTCAAACGCGTCGTCGACCCCATGAATCTGCCTGGCGACCGGTGACCACGTGATGCGCTCGGCGACCAGGTCGACGACCCACGCTCCTACGGATGCCAGTTCTCCAGTGCGCTGCAGCAACGATGTCGTGGAGCGGACCTCGGCTTCCGCCCTCGCTTGCGCGGCGCGCTGCGCGCTGAGGTCTCTCAGAAACGCGGTTGCTCCCATGCCACCATTCATGCTCATGGGTGCCACGTACAGCTCCACGGGAATTCTGCTGCCGTCCTTGCGAAGGGCGTCCACCTCGAAACGCCGACCCAGCACAGGTCCATGACCGGTCAGTTGCAAGCGCGAGAGGCCTCGTACATGGGCGGACCGATGTTCGGGCGGGATGATGAGTTCGTGCAACGGTTGTCTGATGGCTTCGGCGTAGCTCCATCCAAAAGTCTCCTGGGCGCGTCGGCTCCAGTCGGAGATGAGCCCCTTGGGGTCTATCGTCACGAACGCATCGGGCGCGTTCGCGAGAAGGTTGTCGAAGCGCGCGCCCGCCTGCGGCAAGTCCGGTGGTTGAGCTGAGACGACCTGCTCAACCGAGACCTCCTCGCTACGGGAGCGTAGGGTGTGCGTGGCGTCCCATCGTCGGCGGGTTTCCGCCGAGGCGCTTTGAGTTCCCACAATGAGTTCATCGTTGGTCAGAGAGCCGACGGTGACCTGAAAGGTGCTCGACCTTGGATGGTCCACTGCGAAGAGCTGACTGCCACAGCAACCGCAGAAGCGCCGCAATCCCTCGCGGGAGTGCCACGAGGTCGCATTTCCATTGATGCGCAAGGACGCTTCATCCACCGCGACCCACGCAATGCCTGCGCCACCAGACGCGTGGCGGCAGGTATCGCAGTAGCACACGCAGGCCGTCGTGCTCAGCGCGTGCGCCGCGAACTCGACGCGACCGCAAGCGCATCGACCGTGGAGTACAGCAGGCTTGTCAAGCATCGGAAGATTTCCCCCAGAAGCTCAGTCGACCACAAGGCCGGTGTCCGATCAATGGCGTCCGTGGCGATGCGTCTTCGCATCATCTGATCCGCTGGAGCCGGGCCGTCTGAAAACTGCTTCAGGAACGTCTCCAGACGGCAAGGGCGGCAAATTCCTTGCCTGCTGGCCGGGGCACCTGCGGCTGGACCGAGGATTGGTCATCTTCCCGGGGCGGAAAGAAGGTCCAGGACGAAGCGCGCAGCGTCCTTGCGCGACGCTTCGAAGGCTGCGGCGTTGCGCCCGACATGCGCACCTCTCGTGACGCAGCTGCTGTAGAACGCCGCGACGTCCGCGGTCGGGATAGTGGCGCCGGTGCGCAGGGCCGTCACGGTCCAGCTGGGTATGTCGGTCCGCACGACACCGCAGGCGTACCCGCTGGTGGCGTTCGGGAGCCATCGCACCGGAAGCAGGCTGTCCCAGGCATGGTGGGCGCCTTCGTAACGGATGCTCTTCACCGGTGTTCCCAGGGCCGCGTACTCGGCAGCCAAGGCTTCGCACGGCTCTGGATGGGTGTAGTCGTCCGCTGCGCCGACGAGATTGAGCAGCGGTGCCAGCGTCACGTCCTGCGAGGTGTAGATCTGCAAACAGCCCGCGTACGCAGCGATGTGGAAGGCGAATGTCTCCCCGCCTTTGACGGCGGCTCGAAGGAACGGCCGCTGAGCGGTTTGAAACGCCACCGTCCCACCGCGCGAAAACCCCATGATGCCGATGCGCGTGGCGTCGATCCGGGGATCGTGAGCCAACAGTTGCAGCGCCGCAAACGAATCCATGAGGTTCGCAGCAGCAGGCACTGATGTCTGGTCCGCGGCGGTCGATGACACGCCGCGGGGGCCAAAGCTGTCGACGACCAACGTGGCGACACCCAGGTCATTGAAGAGATTCACCCACTGGGCGAGGCTCGGCGTGACGCCGTCGCTGCCATGAGCGAGAACGACGGCCGGGATCGGGCCGTTCGTGCCGGCCGGCAAGCTGAGGTCTCCCCAGACCTCCGTGACGGGCCACCGGTCTCTCCTCTCCCGCGCGACGTCGTACAAGGTGGCCGGCGTGGCGCTCTTGAACGGGATGCGGATCGCATCGGCGGCCGCGGCACACAGGGTTCCCACCGCCAGGAGGCTGGCCAGGAAGACGTGTGCAAATCTGCTTATCGTCATACCCGGATCATGCTTCGTCTCCGAGGCTGGCTTGTCGCGCAAATTCAGGTCAGCGAATCCTGCCGTCCGCCAAACTCGGGGATCGACTTCGGTAGCCACCGCGCTGCTGCGCGCCGCGTGTGAGGGGCTGAAGGCGCAGGGACGGAGGACTGGGACCGTCAGGACGATCGATGATCGCGAAGCCTTCGCGCGCGATCTCTTCGATGACCGGATCCGGCGCGATCTCCATGTGGCAGAAGCGGCACTCCTCGCTCTGTTGCTGGACGCTCTGCTGCAGCGACACGATCAGTGGTCCCCGCGCAGAACCTCGACCGATTCGCAGATCACGAATTGACGGTCGAGTATCAAAACCATGACGGAGCTTTGCAGCGAATGTGACTCGATTGTCTTGACGGTCAAGAGTGGATCGACGGCGGCAGCCAGCGCGTCCATCGCGAAACGGGGGCCGCGGGCCAGCAATCCGTAGCCGCCAGCCAGGTGCCTTCGCAGTTGCTCGGGTGGACCGTTCAGATACGTCGCTGGATCGCGCCAATGCCCGAACTCCTTTGTGAGCATGGCGTGGGCCAGATAGAACACCTCTTCCGGCGATGTCGGCGCAGAGGAAAAGAATATCTGCGACTGCGGTCCGTGATGGTCAGCCAGCAGCACGTGTTCCTTGAACTGATCAATCGATCTGAAGCAGCCCGCAGTGACATTGAATTCCTTGGGCCGCAGGCACCTGAGTTCGACGCGTTGCGCTTCTTCAGGCCCAACGAAACTGTCGTACTCGATGTGCAGGCGAAGGTCGCCCGACTCGTCCAATGACACCGAGCTCACGCAGGCATCAAGGTCCTCATACACGGTATCGATGAGCGTCTGCAGATCCATGCCCGCAAGCCTAGCCCAAAGCCCACGCTCCACCGTCGGCTGGGGACGCAAGTCTCAAGAAGAAGCGCTCGACTCGCCCTGCGCCACCATCCCCTGCCGCCATTCCCGCGGCGATCGCCCCACCCGCTGCGTGAAGACGCGCGACAGCGCCGAAGCGTTTGCGTAGCCGAGCTGGTCGGCGATCTGCTTGATCGAGCGCCCCAGTCGCAGTTGCTCCTGCGCAAGGCTCAGCCGCCAATCGGCGAGGTACGCCGCCGGCGCCTGCCCCACCAGCTCGCGGAAGCGCGCCGCGAATGCGCTGCGCGACATGCCCGCGCGGGCCGCCATGCGCTCCAGCGACCACGGCTCGCCCGGCGCCTCGTGGACCGCCGCCAGCGCGAGCGCGACGCGCGGATCCGACAGGCCCGTCACCAGCCCCGGCTGCACGCCCGCCTCCGCCGGGTGGTCGATGAGCCAGCGCAGCAGCTGGATCAGCACGACCTCGAACAGCCGGTCCGCCAGCACGCGCTGACCGCAGCGCAGCCGCTCGGTCTCCGCGAACAGCAGCTGCAAGGACATCTCCAGCCCCTCCACGCGCGCCAGCGGCAGCAGCACCAGCGGCGGCAGCGCGCGCACCAGCGGATTGAGCGGGCCGCCGTCGAACTCCAGCTCCGCGCAGGTGAAGTCGGACCCCTCGCGCGGCGGGTTGCGGAACTCGTGCGCGACCGGTCGCGGATAGAAGAGCAGCGAGGGCTCGTCCACGCGCAGCTTGCGCGGCAGGCCGGCGCTGGCCGGGTGGCGGAGCTCCATCTCGCCGCGCTTCATCACATGCAGGAAGCCCCGGCCCGGCAGCGGATCGAACGGGTTGACCCCGCACAGCGGCCCGACGTGGAACAGCCGCGCACGCACGCGGAAATGCTCCAGCAGCGAGGACAGCCGGTCGATCGGCGGGAGCGACGCCGTCGATGCGGGGGGCGCCTTGGTGGTCGCTATGGGGGACGCACCGGCAGAGGACGCGAACTTGGCAGCCATGGACGTTTGGATGCGTTTGATGGATGAAACGCGGCCAATGGTACTCCTGCGAGGACCACACTGACGTCCGGCAGCCAACACCAGACGCTGCCTGACACAGCCCCCGTCATCCACCATCGAAAGGAATCATCATGTCCACCACGTCCCGCGTCGCCCTCGTCGATCCCAAGCAAGCCCAAGGCGACGCCAAGGTCGCGCTCGATCAGATCCAGGCCGCCTTCGGCGCCACGCCGGCGATGTTCCGCGCCGTGGCCAACTCGCCCGCCGCGATCAAGAGCCTGTGGGGCAGCTTCGGCGCCCTGGGCGGCGGCGTGATCCCCGCGAAGCTGGGCGAGCAGATCGCCGTCGCCATCGCCGATCGCAACGCCTGCGAGTACTGCCTGGCCGCGCACACCGCGCTCGGCCGCAAGGCGGGCGCCAGCGCCGATGAGATGGCCGCCGCGCAGATGGGCGAGTCCGCCGATCCGAAGACCGCCGCCGCGCTGCGCTTCGCGCTGAAGGTCGTCAGCGACCGCGCCCAGGTCGACGACGCCGACGTGCAGTCGCTGCGCGACGTCGGCTTCGACGACGGCGCCATCGTCGAGATCCTGGCGCACGTCGCGCTGAACCTGTTCACCAACTATGTGAACGTCGCCTTCGCGGTGCCGGTCGACTTCCCGTCGGTGAAGCTGCGCCGCGCTTGAGTGCGCACGGCGGCCCGACGTGGCACATCCCTTGCACTCACGCGGGGCATGTCCACGTCGACCGCCCTGCCCGCTTCCGCCGATGCCGTCGATCAAGCCTCGCCGGACGAGGCCGCGCGCCGGCTCGCCTTGCTGCTGGCCAGCACCGGCGAGGGCATCTTCGGCATCGACATGGACGGCCGATGCACCTTCGTGAATCGCGCCGCCTGCGACACGCTGGGCTGGCGCACCGACGAGGTGCTCGGGCGCAACATGCATGCGCTGATCCACCACTCGCATGGCGACGGCAGCGACTACCGCGAGTGCGACTGCCCGATCTTCAACGCCTTCCGCCGCGGCGATCCCTGCCGCATCGACGACGAGGTGCTCTGGCGCGCCGACGGCAGCGCCTTCCCGGCCGAGTACTCGAGCTACCCGCTCTTCGAGCACGGCCAGGTCCAGGGCGCCGTGGTCACCTTCGTCGACATCTCCAAGCGCAAGCACGCGGAAGAGCTGCTGCGCGCCAGCCACGATCAGCTCGAACGACGCGTCGCCGAGCGGACCTCGCAGCTGCGCGAGCTCGCGCATCACCTCGAGGCCGTCCGCGAGACCGAACGCAAGCGCATCGCGCGCGAGATCCACGATGAACTCGGCTCGCTGCTGGTCGCGCTGAAGATGGACGTCAACTGGCTGGAGCGCCGCGTCGGCGACGAAGGCCAGCGCGCCGCGATGGTGGCGAAGTGCCACCGCATGGGCGGCCTCGTCGACACGGCCGTCGATGCCGTGGGCCGCATCATCACGGACCTCCGCCCGAGCATCCTCGACCACCAGGGCCTGTGGGCCGCGCTGGAATGGCAGGCGCAGGAGTTCCAGCTCGCCGGCAGCGACGAGCGCGAGGTGCGCTTCCGCATCTTCGTCGCCGCCGATGTCGCTCCGCCCGAAGGCGGCCTGGCGATCGCGGTGTTCCGGATCTTCCAGGAGGTGCTGTCCAACGTCGCGCGCCACGCGCAGGCATCGCGCGTCGACATCCGGATCGACGTCGACGCGCCGCCGCAGCCCGTGCTCTACCTCCAGGTCAGCGACGACGGCATCGGCGCGCCGGACGAGGCGCTCAACGACGCGCGCAGCTACGGCGTGCTCGGCATGCGCGAGCGCGCGGCGCAGTTCGGCGGCCTGCTCGGCATCGCCAGCGCGCCCGGGCGCGGCACGACGGTGCGGCTGGTCATGCCCCTGGAAGGCGCGCCGTTGGAAGAGATGCGGCGCCACGAGCCGGGGCGGGAAGCGCCACGGCGCGAAGGAGCGCCGTCATGACGATCCGCGTGCTGATCTGCGACGACCACCGCATCGTGCGCGAAGGCATCAAGCAGATCCTCGCCGAGGCCAGCGACCTGCGCGTGATGGGCGAGGCCGCCAACGGACCGGAGGCGATCCAGCAGGTCCGCGCGGGAGCGGCGGCCGGCTCGGGCCCCGACGTCGTGCTGCTGGACATCGCCATGCCGCAGCGCGACGGGCTCGACATCCTCAAGGCGCTCCGGAGCGAGTTCCCCAAGCTGCCGGTGCTGATGCTCTCGACCTATCCGGACCGACAGTACGCGGTGCGCAGCCTCAAGCTGGGCGCGGCGGGCTACCTCAACAAGAGCGCGGACAGCGAGCAGATGATCGACGCCGTGCGCACCGTCGCCCGGGGCCGCCGCTTCATCACGCCCAGCGTCGCCGAGCATCTGGCCGCTGCCATCGGCGACGGCTTCGCCGCGGACGACACGGTGCCGTTGCATGAGGTGCTATCGCACCGCGAGCACCAGGTCTTCCAGATGCTGGTCGCGGGACGCAGCGTCGGCGAGATCGCGGAGCAGCTGGTGCTGTCCTCCAACACCGTGTCGACCTACCGCGCCCGCATCCTCGAGAAGACCGGCGTGCGCAACGACGTGGAGCTGACGCTCTTCGCCGTCCGGCGCGAGCTGCTGGCGCCGTAGCGGGACCGCCCGATCACGTCGACGGCGGCGCCGTGCGTTTTCGCTCACCCGCTGTGCAGTGATCGCGGCTCCCGCCTCCGGGGAGCCCTCGATAGCATGCCGCGACACTGACCACAGAGGGCCGACATGGCATCCGACAAGCAGCAAGCGATCCACGTTCAAGTGGTGTTCGACATCATCTGTCCCTGGTGTTTCATCGGGAAGCGGCACCTGGACAAGGCGCTGAACGTCCTGCAGGACCAGGGCGTCGCGGTCCAGGTCGAATGGCTGCCCTTCCAGCTCAATCCGACGCTGCCCAAGGCGGGCATGGATCGCAAGACTTTCCGCAGCGCGCGTTTCGGCAGCTGGGAGGCCGCCGTCGCGATGGACAGCCGCGCGATGGCCGCCGGCAGTGCCGTGGGCGCGGTCTTCCGGTACGACCTGCAGACGCGCACGTCCCACACGCTGGCCGGGCATCTGCTGGTCCGCCAGGCGCTTGTCGAGGGCGGACCCGCTCTGCAGACGCGCCTCGTCGAGGCGCTGTTCGTCGCCTACTTCAGCGAGGGGCAGGACATCGGCGACGACACCGTGCTCGAGAAGATCGCGGCGGCCTCCGGCATGGCGCCGGGTGCCGTGACGCGGTCACTGTCGCGGCTGTCCGAAGTGGAAGCCGACGAACGACGTGCTCGCAGCCAGGGCCTGAACGCGGTCCCCGGGCTGATCATCAACGGCCGCCCGGTGACCAGCGGCGCGCACGACGCGCTCGCGTATGTGCGGATGATCCTGTCGGCGGCCGAGGACGGCTCGCCCGCGGTCGTGTAGTTCCAGCCCTACATCAGAACCACGGCGCGCACGATGCCGTGATCCGTCGCGCTTTCCTAGAGTGGATGCATCCGTCCACCGACCTGGAAAGCAGCGATGAGCGACCTCCGCCACGACCCTTACGACGCCGATCGCCCGCTGCTGATGCGCTGCGCCTGCGGACGCCATGGCAGCGAGGCGGAGCATGTCCGCGAGCTGGACCGCGACCGCGCTGCGGCGACGCTGCGCCAACGCGCCGACGCGATGGACACGACCGACATCGAGGCCGAGTCCAACCAGTTCGTCGAGGCCGCGTTGGTGAAGGCGCTGTTCCCGCAGGACGCGCTGCGACGCCGCTTCCTGCGCGCGGTCGGTCGCGGCAGCGCGATGGCCGCGATCGGCAGCGTGCTGCCCATCGCGCCGCTGCAGGCGATGGCGCAGGAGCGCGGCGCGCTGGAGAAGAAGGACCTCAAGATCGGCTTCATCCCGATCACCTGCGCGACGCCGCTGATCATGGCGCACCCGCTGGGCTTCTACAGCAAGCAGGGACTGAACGTCGAGGTCGTGAAGACCGCGGGCTGGGCGCTGATCCGCGACAAGATGATCAACAAGGAGTACGACGCCACGCACTTCCTCAGCCCGATGCCGCTGGCGATCAGCCTGGGCCTGGGCGCGACGGCCACGCCGATGAACGTGGCGACGATCCAGAACACCAACGGCCAGGCGATCACGCTGGCGATGAAGCACAAGGACAAGCGCGACCCGAAGTCGTGGAAGGGCTTCAAATTTGCCGTGCCCTTCGAGTACTCGATGCACAACTTCCTGCTGCGCTACTACGTGGCGGAAGCGGGCCTCGATCCCGACCGCGACATCCAGATCCGCGTCGTGCCGCCGCCGGAGATGGTGGCCAACCTGCGCGCCGGCAACATCGACGGCTTCCTCGGCCCGGATCCGTTCAACCAGCGCGCCGTGTTCGAGGAGGTCGGCTTCATCCACATCCTCTCCAAGGAACTGTGGAACGGCCATCCCTGCTGCGCCTTCGGCACCAGCACCGAGTTCATCCAGAAGAACCCCAACACCTTCGCCGCGCTGTACCGCGCGGTGCTGACCTCGGCCGCGATGGCGCGGGAGGCGCGCAACCGCGAGCTCATCGCCAAGGTCATCGCACCGCAGGCCTACCTGAACCAGCCGGAGACGGTCATCGCGCAGGTGCTGACCGGCAAGTTCGCCGACGGCCTGGGCAACGTGCGGGTCGTGCCGGACCGCGCCGACTTCGACCCCATCCCCTGGCAGAGCATGGCCGTGTGGATGCTCACGCAGATGAAGCGCTGGGGCTACCTGAAGGGCGACGTGAACTACAAGCAGATCGCGGAGAAGGTCTTCCTGCTCACCGACGCGAAGAAGCAGATGAAGGCGCTCGACCAGGCCGTGCCGGACGGCGCGTATCCGAAGTTCAGCGTCATGGGCAAGACCTTCGACCCCGCGCAGCCCGATGCCTACGTGGCCGGCTTCGCGATCAAGCGCGCCTGAGCGGGAGCCGCGATGACTTCGCTGAACGCGCGCGCCGCCCTGCTCTCGCTGCTGATGCTCGGGTTGGTGCTGGGCATCTGGCACCTGGCGACGATGGGCACGGGGACCGCCTCGTCCGCGGCGTCCACCGCGGGCCCGGCGATGACGGCCGAGCAGATCGAATACGCCAGGCTGATGGGCAAGCCCGTGCCCGCCGACGCGGGCGGCAGCGGCGCCTCCGCCGTGGCGGCCAAGAGCGGCTTCCCGACGCTCGCGCAGATGGGCGCGACCGTCGTCCATCACCTCGCCGATCCGTTCTACGACAAGGGCCCCAACGACAAGGGCATCGGCCTGCAGCTGGCGTACTCGCTGGGGCGGGTGGCGCTGGGTTATCTGCTCGCGGCCCTCGTCGCGATCCCGCTGGGCTTCGCGATCGGGATGAGCCCGCTGGTCCACCGCGCGCTCGATCCCTTCATCCAGGTGCTCAAGCCGATCTCGCCGCTGGCGTGGATGCCGTTGGCGCTCTACACGATCAAGGATTCGGCGGCGAGCGGCATCTTCGTGATCTTCATCTGCAGCGTCTGGCCGATGCTGATCAACACGGCCTTCGGCGTCGCCGGCGTGCGCAAGGAGTGGCTCAACGTCGCGCGCACGCTGGAGGTCCGGCCGCTGCGCCGCGCCTTCGAGGTGATCCTGCCCGCCGCCGCGCCCACCATCCTGACCGGCATGCGCATCAGCATGGGCATCGCCTGGCTGGTGATCGTCGCGGCGGAGATGCTGGTCGGCGGCACCGGCATCGGCTACTTCGTCTGGAACGAGTGGAACAACCTCAGCCTGCCCAACGTGATCTTCGCGATCCTCGTGATCGGCCTCGTGGGCATGGCGCTGGACGGGCTCTTCGCCCGCGCGCAGAAGGCGGTGACGTATGCGGATTGATCCGCTGGAACAGGGCGCCGCGGCGGCAGTCGATGCGGCACCGGTGCTGGTGCGTGTCGAGGGCCTGGCCAAGCGCTACGGCGACACGACCATCTTCGAGGACGTGGACTTCACGCTGCGCCAGGGCGAGTTCGTCTGCATCGTCGGCCACAGCGGCTGCGGCAAGACGACGATCCTGAACACGCTCGCCGGACTGGAGCAGGCCAGCGAGGGCCACGTGATCGTCGACGGCCGCGAGGTCGCCGGCCCCGGCCTCGATCGCGGCGTCGTCTTCCAGGGGCATGCGTTGATGCCCTGGCTGACGGTGCGGCAGAAC
Organism: Mitsuaria sp. MSU3D; assembly: GCF_056867975.1. Taxonomy (NCBI): domain Bacteria; kingdom Pseudomonadati; phylum Pseudomonadota; class Betaproteobacteria; order Burkholderiales; family Sphaerotilaceae; genus Roseateles; species Mitsuaria sp. MSU3D. Next base: position 2,602,125 of record NZ_CP200314.1, read on the forward strand.
ATCGCCTTCGCGGTCCGCAGCAAGTGGCCGGACTGGTCGAAGACGCAGGTCGACGAGCAGGTCCGCAAGTACGTCGCCCTGGTCAGCCTGACGCCGGCGCTCGACAAGAAGCCGAGCCAGCTCTCCGGCGGCATGAAGCAACGCGTGGGTATCGCACGGGCCTTCGCGATCGAGCCGCGGATGCTGCTGCTCGACGAGCCCTTCGGCGCGCTGGATGCGCTGACGCGCGGCACGATCCAGGACGAGCTGCTCAAGATCTGCGCCGCGACGCGGCAGACGGTCTTCATGATCACGCACGACGTCGACGAGGCCATCCTGCTGGCCGACCGCGTGATGCTGATGTCGAACGGCCCGCACGCGCGGGTCGCGGAGATCGTCGTCAACACGATGCCCCGCTCGCGCCAGCGCGCCACGCTGCATCACGACCCGCAGTACTACCCGATGCGCAACCACCTGATGGATTTCCTGGTGGAGCGCAGCCATCCCGTCACCCCTCCAAGGAGCATCCCATGAGCCGACTCGACGTCACCGAAAAGATCATCGCCACCAAGGTGGCCAAGGGCCTGAAGTGGTCCGACGTGGCCGAGGCCGTCGGCCTGAGCAAGGAATGGGTCACGGCCGGCTGCCTGGGCCAGATGACCTTCGACGACGCGCAGGCCGCGACGCTGGCGGGCCTCTTCGACCTCACCGAGGCGGAGACGCAGTGGCTCAAGGTCGTGCCCTACAAAGGCAGCCTGCCGACGTCGGTCCCGACCGATCCGCTGATCTACCGCTTCTACGAGCTGATCAGCGTCTACGGCACGACCTTCAAGGAGCTGATCCACGAGGAATTCGGCGACGGCATCATGAGCGCGATCGACTTCCGCATGGACCTGCAGCGCGAGCCCGACCCGAAGGGCGACCGCGTCAGCATCGTGATGAGCGGGAAGTTCCTGCCGTACAAGACGTATTGAGAACTCAGTCCCCCGACGGAATCGGCGAACTTATCTGCACCGAGGTGGCGGCCACGGCTTCCTTGCCTCCTGTGGAGTCTTCCCACGTGGCACAGGTCAGCGCGCTAGGGACGCTCTGCGGCCTTGAGTCCACCGAAGTTGGTGATCTTCACAGAGCCATCAGGGAATCTCGCCACCACATCCAACTGCCCGCCCATTGCCTCGATATGGCCACGCAACGAGGAGATGTACATGTCGGTGCGCTGCTCCAGCTTGGCTATGGCAGGCTGCTGCACATGCAGCGCTTCAGCCAGCATCTTTTGAGATAAGCCTCGAGCCTGGCGCAGTTCATTGAGAGGCATCTCGGCCAACATCTGTTTGGCCTGAGTTGCCGCTCGTTCCTGCGCTTCAGGCGACATCTTGGCGCGCAATTCGCTGAACTTCTTGCTCATTTCATCAGCCCTTCCTTTCGAAGTAGCTCAATATGGGTGTCGTACAGCTCGTCGCCGATCGGCACCATGGTTTCATACCATCTGTCATCACCGGTCTTGTCACCGCCGATCAACAGAATGGCGGTTCGCCTAGGGTCGAAGGCATATAGCGTACGCAGAGGTCGGCCAGCGTGCTGGGTGCGCAACTCCCGCATATGTTCATGTCGAGAGCCATGAATTCCAGAGGTGTGCGGAAACCCCAGATTGGGCCCCCGTGCCTCAAGGAGAGCAACGGAGGCAGCAACTGACACCTGCTCCCCGTCGCCAAGCTCATCCCACCAAGCATTAAATTCATCAGTAACTTCTACTTCCCAGTCCATCATTTTTCCATTCACGGGACCTCACATAGCGCACCTCTTGAAGTTGAGAAGAGCTCAATCATTCCCTTAAAGGAATATTCCGTCAAGGGAATTTTTCATCAGTGCGGACGGAGTGACAAGGGCTTCCGTCCAGGCTTGAAGCAACCGGAGCCATGCCTTGGCTGCATGACTTCAGATCGAGCGAAGAGACGGGCGAGATGTCAAAAGCGCGGCGCTTCTGAAACACCGGTGCCCATGCTCCATCCAATCTCGATTGCGTTTTCTGATCTGGATCAAGGACATCTGGCACTCCCTTCCTCAGAGGGAATGCGGTGGGAGTCACCTCCCCCATAAGGGTCAGGACTTGCCAGCGCTCGAAGCAAATGGCGCTGCAACATAGAATCCAGCGCATGCATGCAACGCGGACTTCGACCAGGCGCTGGGCATGGCTCGTGAGTCTCACGATCCTGCTCGCGGCGATGCTGCCGTCGCTGTCGCATGCGATGCTGGTCCATCAGGGCGCGACCTTCGCGGAGATCTGTTCCGCGACCGGCGCCAGGCTCGTGGTGATCGACGCCGCCGGCAACGTCGATCCGGGTCGCGACAGCCCGACGCTGATGAAGACGTCGATGGACTGCCCGTATTGCGCCATCCACCATGGCGCGCCGGACCTGCCGCCGGCCACGGTGCAATGGACGCCGCCCGACGCGTTGAAGTTCGAGCGTCCGCGCCTGTTCCTCGTCGCGCCGCGCCCACTCTTCGCGTGGGCGCCTTCGCTCGCTCGCGGACCTCCCGCCGTCGCCTGATCGCCGCCTCGCGGCCGATGCGCACTTCGCTCCGTCCCGGACGCGAAGCACTCCACGACTGACCTGTCGCCTTCGCTCGCGCGAATGCGCCTCTGCGTCTCTGCGCTCATGCGCTCATGCGCGGCAAGGTCGGTCCACGCCCTTTCGATCATGCGACTCCCTTCCCTCGCGCTCCGCGCGCGTTCCCCTCATGGCGATCCCGTCGCCGAGCCCGACGCGCGTCGTCGCGCCTTGACGATCGCCGCCTGCCTGCTGCCGTTGGCGGCGTGCAAGCCCTCTCCGACCTTCCACGGCATCGATCTCTCGCTGGTGAGCTACGCGAGCGATTTCGCGCTGCAAGGCGCGGACGGCCGCCCGTATCGGCTGGCCGACTTCCGCGGCAAGGTCGTGATGATGTTCTTCGGCTTCACGCAGTGCCCCGACGTCTGCCCGACCGCGCTGGCGCGCGCGGCGGCGGTGCATCAGATGCTCGGCGCGGACGCCGCGGACTTCCGGGTCCTCTTCGTCACCATCGACCCCGAGCGCGACACCGCGCCGGTGCTGGCGGCCTACACCGCCGCGTTCCATCCGAGCTTCCTCGGGCTCTACAGCGACCTCGCCGGGACCGCCGCCGTCGCCAAGGAGTTCAAGGTCTATTACGGCAAGGTGCCCACGGGTGCCAGCTACACGATGGACCACTCGACCTTGAGCACCGTGTTCGACCGCAAGGGCAAGGCGCGCCTGGCCATCAAGCACGAGATGAGCGCCGCCGACCTCGCCGAGGACGTGCGCCAACTGCTCAACACCTGACCCTCCATATCCCAACACACCCATTCCGGAGAACCGACATGACTTTCAAGATCCACTCGCTGCTGCTCGTCGCGGGCTCGCTGCTCGCTTCCATCGCCCATGCCCAGGTGAAGATCGACGACGCCTGGGTGCGCGCCACCGTGCCGCAGCAGAAGGCCACCGGCGCCTTCATGAAGCTGACGGCGACGAAGGACACGAAGCTCATTGGCGTCACCACGCCATTGACGCCCAAGGCCGAGGTGCATGAGATGGCGATGCAGGACAACGTGATGCGCATGCGCCAGGTCCCGGCGATCGAGCTGCCGGCGGGCAAGACGATCGAGCTCAAGCCCGGCGGGTATCACGTGATGTTCCTGGACCTGCCCGCGCAGGTGAAGGCGGGCGACCAGGTGCCGCTGACGCTGATCTTCGAGGACCGCGGCGGTGTCCGACAGACCGTCGAGGTGAAGGCGCCGGTGCGCGCGCTCAATGGGGCGATGCCGGCGAAGGACGACAAGGGCGGTGGTCACGGCGACCACGCGCATTGAGGAAGCGCTGCTTCCTCGGATTGGCGGCTCAGTCCGCCATCCACGCGCTGTTGGACAGCGTGCAGAGCTCCCCGACGAGGCGTTCGAAGTCGCAGGCCTTGTCGTAGAAGCCGTCCGCGCCGCAGGACAGGACGCGTGGCTCGTAGGCCGAGCGGTCTTCCGAACTCAGCACCAGGATGCGGCCGCGGAAGCGCGCCGCGCGCAGGCGTTCGATCACGCCCAGGCCGGAGCCGCCGTCGATGCTCAGGTCCACCAGCACCACGTCCGGCGCGCTCAGTGCAATCGTGCTGATCGCGGCGTTCTCGCTGGAGGCCTGGCTCACCACGGTGATGGACGCCTCGGACTCCAGGCGCGACACCATCAGGCGTCGGAGCAGCGCGTTGTCCTCGATCAGTGCAACCTTCATGTCTTGTCTCCCTGTGTGACTCCATGATGGTGGATGCGCGGATCTTTTTCGAGACTGACCGGCCCCCAGCCAGGGTGGGCCCGCTGGCCGACAGGAAGTCAGGCGAAGGACTACACGGCGACGGGTTTCGCTCACGCCGCGCCGGGGCTCAGCGCCTGCGCTTCCGAGGCTGGCGCCGCTGATGCACGATCAACGCGACGAACACCACGCCCGCCGCGACGCTGGTGTGGCCGCTGTAGCTGACGAGGCCCAGGCCCCAGCCTTGTTCGGTCACGACGAGCGCGAGGCTTGCCAGCAGCAGTGCCCAGCCGGCGGTGCGCAGCGCGCGGGACTTCGCCGCGGGCAGCTCGCGGCCCAGGACGTCGCACTGCGCGCGGTCCGTCGCCATCGCGAGCGCCGCGAAGGCGGCCACGCAGATCAACAGGCTGAGGAGGTGCATCACCGCGCGCCCTCCCCGCCGGATCGCAGCGCCAAGCCGACCTCTCCGGAAGACGAGGCCGACGACGCGGCCAGCGGCGCCCGCGAGGCCTGGGCATGCGGCCTGTCCTTGGCGACCGGCCGCCCCTTCAACGCCCGAGGGGCGTGGCGCCCCGTGCGGATCGCCAGGTACGCCAGCAGCGCCGCGAACGCCCAGCACATCAGCTCCACGCCCGCGAAGGTCCAGTCGCCCTGCGCGACGCTGCGCCACAGCGGACGGTCCGTCGTCAGCGCGTTGCCCACCGGCAGCAGCGCCAGCGACACCGCGCCCAGCCACAGCAGTTCGATCCAGGCGCGCTTCGCCGGCCGGACCAGCGCGTGCAGCAGCGTCACTGCCCACACGATGAAGACCACGTGCACTTCCCACTCGGCGCGCTTCTCCAGCCCCGTCGGCAACAGCCGGTTGGCCCACAACATGCCGCTCATCGCCAGCGGCAGGCCTGCGATGGCGGCGATGTTCAGTCGCTCCACGACGCGGAAGCCGAAGTACGGCTTGTCCGGGTCAGGCAGCTTCTGGCGGCGCTTGACGGTCCACATCACCAGCCCGCTGCCGACCATCGCCGTGCCGGCCAGGCTGACGATGAAGTACAGCCAGCGGGTCGCGTCATCGCCGAAGCGCCCGAGGTGCAATCCATACAGCACGCCGCGGGTCTCCGCCGCCGCGCCGACGCCGTTCTTCTCCTCGACCAGTCGTCCGGAGACGCCGTCGAACAGCAGGTACTGCGGACTCATCGAGACCCGACCGCCCTCGCCGCGCGTGATCGCCACGCGCGCCACGGCATCGCCCGGATTCACCGCGGTGACCCGCGCCACGCTGCCCGGTCCCCAACGGCGCTCGGCCTCGCGCACCATCGCCTCGATCGAGGCCAGCGGGGCCGCCTCGCCCGAGGGCTTGGCCGGCTGGAGGAACGCGTTCATTTCCGAGGTCAGCTGCTTCTTCATCGCCGGCGAGTTGATGCCGGCCTGCTCGCCCCACGGCATGTACAGCGTCATCAGCGTCACCAGGCCGGTGTACGTGATCATCAGGTGGAAGGGCAGCCCGAACACCGACAGCGCGTTGTGCGCGTCCAGCCACGAGCGCTGGCCCTTGCCCCAGCGGAAGGTGAAGAAGTCGGTGAAGATCTTCTTGTGCGTGATCACGCCGCTGACGATCGCCACCAGCATGAACATCGCCGCCAGTCCCGCGAGCCAGCGGCCCCACACCACCGGCATGTAGTGGAACTGGAAGTGGAAGCGGTAGAAGAACTCGCCGCCCAGCGTCTCACGCGCGCTGACCTTCTCCCCCGTCTGCGGATCGAAGTTCGCGTCCTTGAATGCGCGCTTGGCGCCGTCCTTCGGCGGCACGCGCCAGAAGGCGTTGGCCACGCTGTGGCGATCGTCGGTCAGGCGCAGGCTCCACTGCGTGGTGCCCGGGGCCAGCGTCTCGAGCTCCCTGGCGATGCGGCCTGCGACGACGGCCGGCTCGGGCGTCACGGCCTGATGCGCGATCTCCGGCCGCATCCATTGCGACAGCTCCTCCTTGAAGTAGCTGACGGTCCCGGTGAGGAACATCGCGAACAGGAACCAGCCCAGCAGCAGGCCGGTCCAGATGTGCAGGTCCGACATCGTCTGCCGGATGCCGTGCGGCCGCGGCGCGGCCGAGGGGGCTTGGACGTCGACGCTCATGGCAAGGCGGCGGGTTCGACCGCGGTCCAGACGGACCACGCGAGAGGCAGCAGGAGCAGCGCGGCGACGATCAGCCCGACCCAGGCCCGTGTGGCGCTACGCACCGCGAAGACCCAGACGACCGCGCCAGCGTAGACGGCGAAGCTGCCGAGCATGCCGCCAATGACCGCCTGGATGCGGTTCACCGGCAGCGCGAGCACCGCGACGCTGACCAGCGCCGCCAGCGCGTAACCGCCGCCGATCGCCGCGGCGATGCGCGAGATCAGCGGTACTGCGCCCCGCAGGCGTGAGACCGGGAAAGACATGGACGACGGGCTTTGTTGCAAATGAGAATTCTTCTCATCATAGAGCCGCTTCATGGAAGGGTCCATGAATGTCCGTGCGATTGCTGGAGCTTCAGCCCCCAGCGCCCTGCGCGCGTGGGGACGGGCGATTGTTGCGGGCCTTACAACAACCCATTCGCGCCTGAGCCATCTATGCGATTCGGCCCCGCGCCTAACCTTCAGTCATCGGCAAACGACGCCGGCCCAAGACCTCAGATACCCCGATCACACGCTCTCTCAAAGGAAACCATCATGACCGCCAAGACCCTGATCGCTACCGCCCTGATCGCCCTGTCCGCCGCCGCCGTGCCGGCCTTCGCGCAGAGCTACAGCCACCTCGACCCCATCACGCAGAGCCAGAAGAGCCGCGCCGAAGTGCTGGCCGATCTGGAGATCTATCGCGAGTCCGGCCTGGCCGCCGTGGACCGCACCGAAGACTCGTCGCTGGAACTGAATCGGCGTGCCAAGGCGGAAGCTCGCTACGCCGAGCTGAAGGCCTCGCCGAAGTACGCGGCGCTGGTCCAGCGCTTCGCGGCGAAGGAAGCCAAGGGCTCGACGACCGAAGGCGTCTCCGCCCGCTGAGCGATCCCCTCGCCCTCCCCGGCCACCAGCGCCGGCAGGACTTCGGTCCTGTCGGCGTCTTCGTTTGGGAGGGGCGATACGGCGTGTGAAGCGCGACGGCTTGTCCGCCTGGCATGCATCTCACACCGCCGCCGCGCAGCTTCGTCGCGCAGCGCTCGAAAGACGGCGCGCCACTGACGACACTGACTCCATCGACACAGCCAACCCCTTCAGGAAATCGACATGAACGCCACCCGCCTCGCCATCACTTCCGCCACCAGCACCACCGTCAAAGCCGTTGCCTTCGGTGCCATCGCGGCGCTGGCCCTGGGTCTCGGGATCGCTCATGCACAAGGACAACGCGAAATGCGTGCCTCGATCGTCACGCTGGATCCGGTGGTCATCACCGTGAAGCGCGAGCAGCTGCCCACGGTCTACATCACTGGCCGTCGCAGCGCCGACGCGGTCGACACGCAAGTCGCCTCGGCCGAGTGAACGCCTGAGGCTGCGCTGTTTCGGTGGAGCGATCCACGGACTGACGACCTTCGGTTCGCTCCTACGCAAGACGCCCGGCTCATGCCGGGCGTCTTGCTTTGTGCCGAGCACGACGAGCAGCCCCTGTGAATCGCGCGTGTCGAAGGACGGTCGATTGTTGCGAGCCTCACAACGAGGCATTGCGGCGCAGCCCGTTTATCCGAACAGGGCACGCGCCTAACCTTCAGTCATCGGCAAACGACGCCGGCCCAAGACCCCAGACACCCCGATCCACCGCTCTCTCAAAGGAAACCATCATGACCGCCAAGACCCTGATCGCTACCGCCCTGATCGCCCTGTCCGCCGCCGCCGTGCCGGCCTTCGCGCAGAGCTACAGCCACCTCGATCCGATCACGCAGAGCCAGAAGAGCCGCGCCGAAGTGCTGGCCGATCTGGAGATCTATCGTGAGTCCGGCCTGGCTGCCGCGGACCGCACGGAAGACTTCACGCTGAACGCGAGCCAACGCGCCAAGGCAGAAGCCCGCTACGCTGAACTGAAGGCCTCGCCGAAGTACGCGGCGCTGGTGCAACGCTTCGCGGCGAAGGAAGCCAAGGGCTCGACGACCGAAGGCGTCTCCGCCCGCTGAGCGCCGCTCGCCTCCCCGGCCATGGACGCCGGCAGGACTTCGGTCCTGCCGGCGTCTTGGCTTTGTGAGCTCAACGGTTCATCCGCCTCGCCGGCGGTCCACGCTGCCGCGTTGCAGTCAGGCGTGAGCCCGGCGAAAGACCCAGTCACCCTCGTCATAGGTCAGCAAGTCCGGAGCCCTGGCCGGATCGACCCGCTCGTAGCCGCATGCGCTCAGCAGCCGGCCGCTTCGCAGGTTGACCGGCAGCGTCGTGGCCCAGCATCGCGCATCGGGGCACACGCGCGACAACTCGTCATGGAGCCAGCTCAATCCCTCCTTGGCGTAGCCGTGGCCCCAGTACGCCGGTGCCAGCAGAAAGGCCACCTCTGCGATGCCGGCGTGCACCGTCGCCTCCAGCCGCCCGATCAGTTGATGACTTCCGCGCAGTCGCACGGCGTAGTTGAGCCACCGCTCCGAAGCTCGATGGGCGGGAGGCCCGGCCAACGCCCTCCGCAGACCCAGCGCGACCTCTGCCGCGCCTGACGGCAGACCGCCGATGTGCTTGTAGACGCGTTCGTCCCAGAGCAGATTCGCCAGCGCATCGACATCGGCGTCGACGAGCGGAGACAGTGTGAGTCGGGCAGTCTGCATGGATCAAAGGCTCTCGGGCGTCGACGGTGGCCAGGATTATTGCGGCCGTCACAACGGCCCATTGCGGCGCCGCCCGTTTATCCGGACGAGGCCCGCGCCTAACCTTCAGTCATCGGCAAACGACGCCGGCCCGAGACCCCAGACACCCGATCCAACGCTCTCTCAAAGGAAACCATCATGACCGCCAAGACCCTGATCGCCACCGCCCTGATCGCCCTGTCCGCCGCCGCCGTGCCGGCCTTCGCGCAGAGCTACAGCCACCTCGACCCGATCACGCAGAGCCAGAAGAGCCGCGCTGAAGTGCTGGCCGACCTGGAGATCTATCGTGAGTCCGGCCTGGCTGCCGCGGACCGCACGGAAGACTTCACGCTGAACGCGAGCCAACGCGCCAAGGCAGAAGCCCGCTACGCCGAGCTGAAGGCCTCGCCGAAGTACGCGGCGCTGGTGCAGCGCTTCGCGGCGAAGGAAGCCAAGGGCTCGACGACCGAAGGCGTCTCCGCCCGCTGAGTGATCCCCTCGCCCTCCTCGGCCACAAGCGCCGGCAGGACTTCGGTCCCGCCGGCGTCTTCGTCTGGGAGGGGCGAAACGGCGTGTGAACTGCTACGGCTTGTCCGCTTGGCATGCATCTCACACCGCCGCCGCGCAGCTTCGTCGCTGAGCGCTCGAAACGAAGGGGCTCGATGACGACACTGACTCCATCGACACAGCCAACGCCCCCAAGGAGATCGACATGAACACCGCCCACCGCCTCGCCATCACTTCCGCCACCAGCACCACCGTCAAGGCTGTCGCCTTCGGTGCCATCGCGGCGCTGGCCCTCGGCTTGGGTATCGCTCATGCACAAGGCCAACGCGAGATGCGCGCCTCGATCGTCACGCTGGACCCGGTGGTCGTCACCGTGAAGCGCGAGCAGTTGCCCACGGTGTACGTGACCGGCCGCCGCAGCACGGCTGTCGACCAGGACACCTCGGCCGAATGAACGCTTCAGCTTGCGCTGTGTCGGTGGAGCGATCCACGGACTGACGACCTTCGGTTCGCTCCCACGCAAGACGCCCGGCTCATGCCGGGCGTCTTGCTTTGTGCCGAGCACGTCGAGCAGCCCCTGTGAATCGCGCGTATCGAAGGACGGTCGATTGTTGCGAGCCTCACAACGAGGCATTGCGACGCAGCCCGTTTATCCGGACGAGTCCCACGCCTAACCTTCAGTCATCGGCAGACGACGCCGGCCAAAGACTCTCAGACACCCCGATCCACCGCTCTCTCAAAGGAACCCATCATGACCGCCAAGACCCTGATCGCTACTGCCCTGATCGCCCTGTCCGCCGCCGCCGTGCCGGCCTTCGCGCAGAGCTACAGCCACCTCGACCCGATCACGCAAGGCCAGAAGAGCCGCGCCGAAGTGCTGGCCGACCTGGAGATCTATCGCGAGTCCGGCCTGGCCGCTGTCGACCGCACCGAGGACTTCAGCCTGAATGCCGGTCAACGCGCCAAGGCGCAAGCCCGCTACGCGGAGATGAAGGCGTCGCCGACGTACGCCGCGCTGGTGCAGCGCTATGCGGCCAAGGAAGCCAAGGGCGTTGCGACCTAAGGCATTGCCGCCCGCTAAGACTGCCCCTCGGGCTTGGAGCCCGAAACGACCAACGCCGACAGGACCTTCGTCCTGTCGGCGTTGTCATTTGGGCCGGGAGAAAGATCCGTCGTCAGTGATGACCGGCGCGTGCCGCCGCATTGCGCTTGCGCGTCGCCGCAGCCTTCTTCGCGGACGCGGAGCGCTCCGCAGCCGTGCGGCTCGCTGCGGCCTTGCCGCCCAGGTGCCCGCCCTTGCGGGCGGGCGCGTGGTCCTCAGGCTGACCTCGACCGGAGCCGGACTTCTTGCCGCCCCCCGTTTCCGCGTTGACCGTGGCCCACGCGCGCCGTTCCGCTTCATCCTTGGGCACACCGCGGTGCTCATAGCCGCTCTCGATGTGCTCGGCCTGTCGCTTCTGCTTGTCCGTGTAGGACGACTTGTCGCCTCTGGGCATGGGGACCTCCGATCGTCGTTCGATGCAGGAAATCCGGCAGACCGCCTTCGCGATCCGCCGGCCTCAATGTGGCCTCATTACGGCCTCACTTCATGCGCACCTCGCCGGTCTCGGCCAGGCCGGTGGGCGGCTTACCGGTCACGGCCGCCTTCGCCATCGCGTAGAGCTGCGTCAGCTTGGACGCCTTCACGTCCCAGTAGCTGGCGTGGCTGATGCGCACGCGCACCACCGCCAGGTCGGGATCGTCGATGCCCTGGGTGAACCAGGCCTCCGCCGCCTTGCTCCAGAGCTCCTGGCGCTTGGCGCGGTCCTCGCTGAGCTCCGCCGTGCCGGACACCGAGACGTAGGTGTCGTCGTCCCGGTCGGCGAAGCCGACGTTCACCTGCGGCGACGCGACGATGTCGCTGAAGGGCTCGCCGCTGCGGGACATGAAGAACCACAGCGACTCGCCCTCGTCGAGCGCCTTGTTCTGCAGCGTCATCGGGCGCGAGTGCAGATGCCCGTTCGCATGATGCGTCGTGAACAGGCCGACCTTGATGTCCTTGATGAGGTCCCAGAGCTTCTCGCGTCGCTCGGTGTCGGAGAGGGGTTTGTCGGTCATGGGGACTCCTGTGAAAGGTGGAAAGGTTTCCCTCCTTCGCAGCAAGTCCCGCTCCCGGCCCGCCGAACCGCCTGAGCACAGGCGCGAATCGCACGGGCATCACATCGGTCGAGCGCTTCATGGTGGCTCGGGAGTGGAACCCGTCATCGGCATCGGCATCGGCAAGGGCCATGTCCGTCCCGGTGGGCATCCTGCTTGCTGATCGGTGCCATCGACCGATACTTCGCCCCCGCCGTCCCAGCGCGCGTCGCGCTGATTACCCGAGGTTCCGTCTTGGCCAAACGCCCTACCGCCCGCCCACCGTCCTCTTCGTCGTCCACGCCCGCGTCCAAGCAGACGTTCGCGTCCGCGTCCGCGCCCGTCGCGGCGCCCGATGCCGTGCGCGAACACCCCGGACGCGCCGCCTTCGTCCAGGTCCGCGGCGCGCGCGAGCACAACCTCAAGAACGTCGACGTGGACGTGCCGCGCGACGCGCTCGTGGTGTTCAGCGGCGTGTCGGGTTCCGGCAAGTCCTCCCTCGCCTTCGGCACGATCTACGCGGAGGCACAGCGTCGTTACTTCGAATCGGTCGCGCCGTACGCGCGCCGGCTCATCGATCAGGTCGGCGTGCCCGCCGTCGATTCGATCGACGGCCTGCCGCCCGCCGTGGCGCTGCAGCAGCAGCGCGGCACGCCGAGCGCGCGCTCGTCCGTGGGCAGCGTGACCGGGCTGTCGTCGCTGCTGCGGATGCTGTACTCGCGCGCCGGCCGCTATCCGGCGAAGCAGCCGATGCTGTACGCGGAGGACTTCTCGCCCAACACGCCGCAGGGCGCCTGCCCGCATTGCCACGGGCTGGGCCGCGTGTACGAGGTCACCGAGGCCTCGATGGTCCCCGACGACACGCTCACCATCCGCGACCGCGCCGTCGCCGCCTGGCCGCCGGCCTGGCACGGCCAGAACCTGCGCGACATCCTGGTCACGCTGGGCATCGACGTCGACAAGCCCTGGCGCGAACTGCCGCGCAAGACGCGCGACTGGATCCTGTTCACCGACGAGCAGCCCACCGTGCCCGTCTACGCCGGCTTCACGCCCGCGGAGACCAAGGACGCGCTGCGCCGCAAGATGGAGCCCAGCTACCAGGGCACCTTCAGCAGCGCGCGGCGCTACGTGATGCACACCTTTGCGACCACGCAGAGCGCGCTGATGAAGCGCCGCGTGTCGCGCTACCTGATCGGTGGCGCCTGCCCGGTCTGCGACGGCAAGCGGCTCAAGCGCGAGGCGCTGTCGGTGAGCTTCGGCGGGCTCGACATCGGCGCGCTGTCGCAGTTCCCGCTGGCGCAGCTGGCGGAGCACCTCGGCGATGCCGCGACGGACGGCCTCAGCGAGGAGAAGCGCCTCGCGGCGCGGCGCCTGGTCGACGACGTGCTGATGCGGCTGCGTCCGCTGCTCACGCTGGGACTGGGCCATCTGTCGCTGGAGCGCGCGACGCCCTCCGTCTCGCCCGGCGAGCTCCAGCGGCTGCGGCTGGCCACGCAGATCTGCTCCAACCTCTTCGGCGTCGTCTACGTGCTCGACGAACCGTCCGCAGGCCTGCATCCGGCCGACAACGAATCGCTGCTCGCCTCGCTGCGATCGCTGAAGGCGGCGGGGAACTCGGTCTATGTCGTCGAGCATGACCTCACCCTGATGCGCGCCGCGGACTGGATCGTCGATGTCGGACCCGCGGCCGGTGAACTCGGCGGCCGCGTGCTGTACAGCGGTCCGCCGGAAGGCCTGCGCGGCGTCGCGGAATCACGCACCGCCGCCTACCTGTTCCCCGAGTCCTTCTCCGACGCGCCGGCCCACGGCGGCCCCGAGCACTCCATCGGACCCGCCGGCGCGGCGAGCCGTCCCGACCGGCGGCCCGCTCGCCGCGCACCGAAGGACTGGCTGCGGCTCGAAGGCATCACGCAGAACAACCTCGTCGACGTGGACGCCGCGTTCCCGCTCGGCGTGTTCACCGCGGTGACCGGCGTGTCGGGTTCCGGCAAGTCGTCGCTGGTGAGCCGCGCGCTGGTGGACCTGGTCGGCGCGCACCTGGGCCATGAACCCGCGGCCGTCGAGGACGACGAGGACGCTGAGCTCAGCGCCGACGTGCAAGCGGCCACCGGCGGACGGATCGCCGGCGGCGCCGAGGCGATCCGCCGGCTGGTGCAGGTCGACCAGAAGCCGATCGGCCGCACGCCGCGCTCCAACCTCGCGACCTACACGGGGCTGTTCGACCACGTGCGCAAGCTCTTCGCCGCGACGCCGGCCGCGCGCGCCCGCAAGTTCGATGCGGGGCGCTTCTCCTTCAACGTCGCCAAGGGCCGCTGCGAAACCTGCGAGGGCGAAGGCTTCGTCAGCGTGGAGCTGCTGTTCATGCCCAGCGTCTTCGCGCCCTGCCCCGCCTGCCACGGCGCCCGATACAACGAGGCGACGCTGAAGATCCGCTACCGCGACCGCAGCATCGCGGAAGTGCTCGGCATGACGGTCGACACGGCCTTCGAGTTCTTCATGGAGGAACCGGCGCTGGCACGGCCGCTGGGGCTGCTGAAGGGCATCGGCCTGGGTTACCTGCGGCTCGGCCAGCCGGCGACCGAACTGTCGGGCGGCGAGGCGCAGCGCATCAAGCTCGTCACCGAGTTGCAGCGCACGCAGCGCGGCCACACGCTGTACGTGCTGGACGAGCCCACCACCGGTCTCCATCCGTCCGACGTCGACAAACTGATGGTCCAGCTGCGCGACCTGGTCGAGGCCGGCCACACGGTGGTCGTCGTCGAGCACGAGATGCGCGTCGTCGCCGCGGCGGACTGGGTCATCGACCTCGGTCCGGGGGCCGGCGGCGATGGCGGGCGCGTGGTCGCAGCGGGGACGCCGGACGAGGTGGCCGCCAGCGCGGACTCGCGCACGGCGCCACATCTGAAGGCAGCGATCGACGGCAACACCCGAGGCTGATGAACCGGGGCTGATCAGCGGCTCGGCTGGAAGCCCTCGGGATCGAGCGCGAAGCGCCAGGCGCTCGAGCGCTGCAGCGCTTCCTTCAGTTCACGCGAGCTCGGCCGCACCAGCGCCGACAGCTCCTCGCTGAAGAACTCGCAGCCCAGCGCATGGGCGACGTCGCAGACGACCTCGATGAAGTGGTCGGTCTCGCTGGCGCAGGCGTCCAGCCGCGCGTGCAGCTCATAGCGACCGTCGGGGTCGGAGACCATGTCGATGCAGTTGCCCGCCTCGTTGCCGAAGTAGCGCCAGCCTTCGAGCATCGGCGTGCTCGGCCCGACGCGCGAAGCGAGGTAGTGCATGACGTCGGTGCGCGAGGACGGCAACCACGAGGCCGCCGCGCCGCCTTGCGAAAAGGCGAGATCGAATTGCCAGACTGACATGACGGGGGACATGAGTCCGAGGAATCTCGATGCTACGCCCCGGTCCTCGGCGTTGTCATGCTGCGCCGCGGCAATGCCCCGCCGCGCTCGTGCCTGGTCGGCGGCGTCGGATGGTGCCGTCGGATGGCGGCGTCGGATGGCGGCGTCGAATAGCGGCGTGGAATGGCGGCGTCGAATGGCGGCACGGTGTCGAACGGACGCGGCCGCCGGTTCATCGCTGCCGTGTGCCCTGGCGGGGATGGGCAAGCGGCTTGCCGACGAGGGGCACGCCCACCCGCCGGAGCCCCACCGAATGACCGCCACCGTCAGCGACCAGATCCTCGACCGACTCCACGGCTGGGGCATCCGTCGCGTCTTCGGCTATCCCGGCGACGGCATCAACGGCCTGATGGGCGCCTTCGGGCGGCGCAAGGACGACATGAGCTTCGTGCAGGTCCGCCACGAAGAGCTCGCCGCGTTCATGGCGACCGCGCACGCCAAGTTCACCGGCGAGGTCGGCGTCTGCATGGCCACCTCCGGACCGGGCGCGATCCACCTGCTCAACGGCCTGTACGACGCCAAGGCCGATCACATGCCGGTGGTCGCGCTGGTCGGGCAGAGCGCGCGCTCCGCGCTCGGCGGCGACTACCAGCAGGAAGTCGACCTGCACAGCCTGTTCAAGGACGTCGCGCACGAGTTCGTCCACACGGCGATGGCGCCCGCGCAGGTGCGCCACCTGATCGACCGCGCGGTCCGCATCGCGCGGGACCAGCGCACCGTGACCTGCGTGATCCTGCCGCACGATCTGCAGGAACTGGACGCCGTGACCGAACCGCCGCGCACGCATGACACGATCCACACCGGCATCGGCTGGACCGCGTCGCCCGGCGCGCCGGGCGACGCGCAACTGCGCGCCGCGGCGGACATCCTCAATGCGGGCAAGCGCGTGGCCATCCTCGCCGGCGCCGGCGCGCTGCACGCGGGCGATGCGCTCATCCAGGTCGCGGAGCGCCTGGGCGCGGGCATCGCCAAGGCGCTGCTGGGCAAGATGGCCGTCTCCGACGAGTTGCCCTTCGTGACGGGCTCGATCGGCCTGCTCGGCACCAAGCCGAGCTGGACGATGATGAACGAGTGCGACACGCTGCTGATGGTGGGATCGCACTTCCCGTACTCGGAGTTCCTGCCCAAGGAAGGCCAGGCGCGCGGCGTGCAGATCGACATCGACGGCCGGCGCGTGTCGACGCGATATCCCATGGAGGCGAACCTGGTCGGCGACAGCCGCATCACGCTCGAGGCGCTCCTGCCGTACCTGAGACCCAATCCGGACAAGACCTGGCGGCATCGCATCGAGTCCGAGGTCCGCGACTGGTGGCAGGTCCTCGAGGCGCGCGCGATGACCGACGCGAAGCCGCTGAATCCGCAGCGTGTGTTCTGGGATCTGTCCCCGCGCCTGCCGGACGATGTGATCCTGACCTGCGACTCCGGCACGTCCGCGGGCTGGTACGCGCGCGACCTGAAGTCGCGCCCCGGAATGATGGGCTCGGTCTCCGGCGGGTTGGCGACGATGGGCTGCGCCGTGCCCTATGCGCTGGCGGCCAAGCTGGCGCATCCGGGGCGGCCGGTGATCGCGCTGCTCGGCGACGGCGCGATGCAGATGATCGGCATCAACGCGCTGATCACGATCGCGCATCGTTGGCGCGACTGGTCGGACCCGCGCCTTGTCGTGATGGTGCTCAACAACGGCGACCTCAACATGGTGACCTGGGAGCAGCGCGTCACGGCCGGGGATCCCAAGTTCGAGGCCTCGCAGACGCTGCCCGCCTTCCCGTATGCCGAGTACGCCCGCATGCTGGGTCTCGAGGGCCTGCGCATCGACCGGCCCGAGGACGTCGCGCCCGCCTGGGATCGCGCGCTCCGCGCCGATCGGCCGATGCTGCTGGAGATGGTCGTCGATCCGGACGTCCCGCCGCTGCCGCCGCACGTCGAGCCCCGGCAGATGCTGCAGTACGCCAGGGCGCTGCTGCTCGGCGATCCCGACGCGCGCGGCGTCATCGCGGCCACGCTGCGCGAACTGTGGGCGTCCGTCACGAAGAAATCCTGAGCCTCCGGCTCCCAACGCAGCACAACCCCAGCACCCGCCAGGAGGTCCCATGGACATCGCCGAACACCCGCCCCTGCACACCGGCGCGGACGCCCTGCCCGCGCCGATGCGGCCCGAGCCGATCCGGCTCACGATCAACGGACGCACTCACGCGCTCGCGGTCGAGCCATGGACGACGCTGCTCGACCTGCTGCGCGAGCAGCTCGACCTCACCGGCACGAAGAAGGGCTGCGACCACGGCCAATGCGGCGCGTGCACGGTGCTCGTGGACGGCGCGCGCATGAACAGCTGCCTGCTGCTCGCCGTGAGCCTCGACGGCCAGGCCATCACGACGGTCGAGGGCCTGCCCGGTCTTGTGACCGCAGCAACGGCAACGGCAACGGCAACGGCAACGGCCACGAACGCGGCCATGGCCGCAACCACGAACACGGGTCAAGACCCCACGGCCACCGACCCGGATGTCCTGCATCCGCTGCAGCAATCGTTCATCGACTGCGACGCGCTGCAGTGCGGTTACTGCACGCCAGGACAACTGTGCTCGGCGGCGGGGTTGCTGAACGAGCCCCGCCCCGTCAACCGGCATGAGCTGCGCGAGCGGCTCAGCGGCAACCTCTGCCGTTGCGGGGCCTATCCGCAGATCGTCGACGCGGTCGCGCGCATCGTGCTGCGATCGGACAGCGCCGTGCCCGCCGTCTGCGCGGCCGCGGCGTCGATGGTGGCCTCCGCCGCCGACACCGGCGAGGTGCGCGAATGAACCGCTTCGACTATCACCGCGCCACGTCCGCGGACGAGGCCCTCCACCAGTTCGCCGGTCTGGCCGCCGGTGTGGCCGCCGGTCCGGTCGGCGACGCCGCCCTCGAGACGCCCCTCGCCGAAGCGGCCATCGGGCCGCGCGACCTCGGAACCTCCGACGCCGCCGAGGCGCGCGCGCCGCGCTACCTCGCCGGCGGTACCAACCTCGTCGACCTGATGAAGGAAGGCGTGATGGCGCCGGTGCGGCTCGTCGACATCAGCCGGCTGGGCGTCGGCGACATGCGCGAGATCCGCGAGATCCGCGACACCGGCAACGGCGCGGTGCACCTCGGCGCGCTGGCGACGAACGCGGCGACCGCCTACCACCCGCTGGTCGCCGAGCGCCTGCCGCTGCTGCGTTCGGCCATCCTGGCCGGCGCCTCGCCGCAGATCCGCAACCGCGCGACCAACGGCGGCAACCTGCTGCAGCGCACCCGCTGCCTCTACTTCTACGACATCGGCGTGCCCTGCAACAAGCGCATCCCCGGCAGCGGCTGCCCGGCGGCGACGGGACTGGCGCGGCAGCACGCGATCCTCGGGGCCAGCGCGCACTGCGTAGCGACGCATCCGTCGGACCTCTGCGTCGCGCTGGCCGCGTTGGACGCGGAGGTCCATGTCATCGGCACCGCGGGCCGACGGGTGATCCCGTTCGGCGAGTTCCACCGGCTGCCCGGCGATCGACCGGACCTCGACACCACACTGGCTCCGGGCGAGCTCATCACCCATCTGGTCGTGCCGCCCAACAGCCTGCAGGCGCACAGCTGCTATCTGAAGCTGCGCGAGCGCGCGTCCTACGCGTTCGCGCTGGTCTCGGTGGCCGCCGGATTCGAGCTCGACGACACGGGGCTGATCGTCGACGCACGGGTCGCCCTGGGCGGCGTCGCCCACAAGCCCTGGCGGAACCCGGATGCCGAACGGCTGCTGGTCGGCGAGCGGCCTTCTCCGCAGCTCTTCAGCGCCTGCGCGGCGGCGCTGCTGAAGGACGCCACCCCCTGCGGCGGTCCCGCGCTGCCCGAATCGACGCCCGGCAACGCCTTCAAGATCCCGCTGGCGCGACAGGCCGTCGTGCGCGCGCTGGAGATGGCGCTGGCGGGCATCCCCACCAATACCGGCGAAGACGCCTTTCGCGCGCTCGGCGCGCGAGAGGACCGCGCCCCGACCGCGGAGGCTCCATGAGCTCACTGCCCGTTTCCAGTTCGTCCGATGCGGCGAACGCGTCCAATGCGTCCAATGCGTCCAATGCCTCCGACGCCGCCGATGTCTTCGACCTTCCCGCCGGCGCCGGCACGACGACCGGTGATGAACGCCGTCGACTGCGCGAGACGCAGCAGCCCATGGCCCCCGCCGGCACCGGCGCGGTCGTGATCGGCACGCCGCTGCCGCGCATCGACGCGCTGGCAAAGGTCACCGGCGCGGCGAAGTACGCCGCGGAGCATTCGGGCACCGGGCTGCTGATCGGCGTCGTCGTCAACACGCCGGTCGCGCGCGGCCGCATCGTGTCCATCGACGCGAGCGCCGCGCTGGCGCTGCCCGGCGTCGTGGACGTGCTGACCCACCTCCACCGGCCGAAGATGCGATCGATGGACCTGTTCTACAAGGACATGACCGCACCGGGAGGCTCGCCGTTCAAGCCGCTGCACGACGACGAAGTCCACTACAGCGGCCAGCCGGTGGCGCTGGTGGTGGCGACCACGCTGGAGCTGGCGCGCTACGCGGCGATGCTGGTCCGCGTGGAGGTCGAGGTCGCGCCGCACGACACGCATCTGCTGGACGACCGTTCGCGCGCCCGCGAACCGTCGCGGCTGAAGGTCGGCTTCTCGCCGCCGCCGAAGCCGCGCGGCGATGCGGAGGCCGCGTGGCACGCGGCCGCGTTCTCGACCGACGGCGAGTACTACGCCGGCGTCGAGCACCACAACCCGATGGAGATGCACGCCACGACGGTGCTGATTGATCCCGACGGTCACCTGACCATCCACGACAAGACGCAGGGATCGCAGAACTCGCGCTGGGTCGTGTCGCGCGCCTTCGGGCTGCCGGCGCGCCGGGTGACGGTGAAGAACGCCTTCGTCGGCGGCGCCTTCGGCTCGGGCCTGCGGCCGCAGTACAACCTGCTGCTCGCGACGATGGCGGCGCTGCAGCTGAAGCAGTCGGTGCGGGTCGTGCTGACGCGCCAGCAGATGTTCACCTTCGGCCATCGGCCCGAGACCTGGCAGCGCGTGCGGCTGGCCGCGGACGCGAACGGCCGGCTGACGGCCGTGATGCACGAGGCCATCGCGGAGACCTCGCGCCGCGAGGACTACGTGGAGGTCGTCGTCAACTGGTCCGGCCAGCTCTACGCCTGCGACAACGTGCGGCTGGACTACCGGGTCGTCCCGCTCGACCAGTACAGCCCGATCGACATGCGCGCGCCCGGCGCCGCGCACGGCGTCCATGCGCTGGAGGTCGCGATGGACGAACTCGCCCATGCCGCGGGCATCGATCCGCTCGAGCTGCGGCTGCGCAACTACGCCGAGCGGGACGAGGCCAACGACCTGCCCTATTCGACGAAGGCGCTGCGCCAGTGCTACGAGCAGGCCGCGCGGCGCTTCGGCTGGGAGCGACGGCCCGCCGCGCCGCGCTCGATGCGGCAGGGCCATGAGTTCGTCGGCTGGGGCATGGCGACGGGGACCTGGGATGCGATGCAGATGTTCGCGCGGGCGCGGGCGACGCTCGATGAGGACGGTCGTCTCGTCGTCGAGAGCGCCGCGACCGACATCGGCACCGGGACCTACACGACGATGGCGCAGATCGCGGCGGCGGAGATGGGCCTGCCGCTGGAGCGGGTCACGTTCCGGCTCGGTGACTCGACGCTGCCGGTCGCGCCGATCGAGGGCGGTTCGGCGCACGTCGCGACGGTGGGCTCAGCCGTGCAAGGCGTCTGCGAGAAACTGCGCAAGGCGCTGTGGAAACGGGCAAAGCAACACGCGCCGGGCTTCGACGGCGCGCGCTTTTCCGATGTGGTCTGCCGCGGCGGCCAGCTCCATCGATCCGACACCGGCGCGGCGGTGCCGCTGTCGCAGCTGCTGCGCGAGGAGGCCGGCGGGCCGCTCGACGAGAAGTACCTGATGCTGCCCAACGTACTGAAGCAGCGGAAGTACATCCGGGCGGTGCACTCGGCGGTCTTCGTCGAGGTGCGCGTCGACGAGCGTCTGGGCACGGTGCGCGTGACGCGGGTCGTCAGCGCGGTCGCGGCGGGGCGGATCATCAATCCGGTGACGGCGCGCAGCCAGATCATCGGCGGCGTCGTGTGGGGCATCGGCCAGGCGCTGCATGAGGAGACGCTGAGCGATCACGCGCTCGGCCGCTTCATGAACCACAGCCTGGCCGAGTACCACATCGCCTGCAACGCCGACGTGCCCGACATCGACGTGCTCTTCGTCGAGGAGGACGACCGCGTGGTCAGCAGCCTCGGCGCCAAGGGCGTCGGCGAGATCGGCCTCGTCGGCGTCGCCGCGGCGATCAGCAACGCGATCTTCCACGCCACCGGCAAGCGCCTGCGCAGCACGCCGATGACGCCGGACAAGGTCGCCGACCTGCGGACATGAGGAGACCCACGGCGTCGGTCATCGCGAGGCCCATGAGGCCAGCGGGGCTGGTGGCCTGCGGGGTGAGTGACCAGTGGCGCTGTGGCGCCTGTGGACCGTGAGGCCTCTGGGTCCTACCGCGAGGCGTGCGAGTCTCACGAAACTCACGAGGTCTGCGGGGACACGCACAGCCCTTGCATGAAGGAGGCGAAGCCTTCCGGCGCGCGGCCGGCGCGGCGGGCACTCGTCAGCACGCGCACGGTGTTGGTCCATGCGATGCGGGCGCCCTGCGCGACGAGCCGGTGCACCAGCGCCACGTCCTCGCGACTGGTCAGCGGCGGAAAGCCGCCGGCGCGCTGATAGGCGTTCGAGCACACGCCGAGGTTGGCGCCGTGGATGTGGCGATGCCCCTCGGCATCGAGGTAGCCGGCTTCGTAGGCGCGCCGCTCCTCGCTGGAATAGCCGCTCCAGTCGTCGACCTCCACGACGCCGCAGACCGCCTCGCTGCGCAGCGCGAGCTGCCGCGCGAGCCAGCACGGCGCGACCGTCGAATCGGCGTCGGTGAAGGCGAGCCAGCGCGCGCCGCGCTGGATCAGCGCCTGGGCGCCGGCCGCGCGCGCGATGCCGACGTTGCGCGCCTCGATCGCGAGGCAGTCGATGCCGAGCGCGTGGGCCACCGCCTCCGTCCCGTCGCGGCACGCATCGAGCACCACGAGGATCCGGACCTCCTCCGCGCCCAGGTCCTCATGCGCGGCGGCGATCTTCAGCGCCCTCAGCGCGCGGCCGATGAGCGCCTGCTCGTCATGCGCGGGCACCACGATGCCGATCATGGTCTCAAGCCCTCGCGCTGCGCCACCGAGCGCACGTCGTCGCTCCAGACCTCGACGAGGAAGTCCGCCTCGTCGTGCCGCAGCAGCCGTGTCATGCCGTGGCGCTCGCGCAGCAGCAGGTCGATGCGGCGGTGCACCTCGTCGCCCAGGCGCAGGTAGTCCCCCTCCTGGTGCCGCCAATGGCTCGCCAGCAGCGTGCCGCCCGTCTCCAGGCTCGCGGCGGCGCGGCGGATCAACGCGTCGAGACCGCCCTCCTCCAGGTAGTAGCCGATCTCGCTCAGCACGATCAGGTCGAAGCGGCCGACCGGCCAGTCGGCCGGCATCGTCGCGCGCGTGACGTCGACATGGACCAGGGACGCCAGCCGTTCCTTCGCATGCGCCACGGCCGTCTCGCTGCCGTCGGTCGACAGCAGGCGGTCGCATCGCGTGGCCAGCGCGGCACTCAGCTCGCCGTTGGCGCAGCCGGGCTCGAAGCCGCGCGCGTAGCGTTCCCGCGGCAGGCAGGCCAGCACCATCGCACGCTTGCGCTGTTCGTACCACCGGGTTCGATAGCCCCAGGGGTCGGCGCTGTCGGTGAACAGCGCTTCGAAATGACGCGCCAACGCCGCCGGAGCACCGCTGGCGTCGTCCTTCATTGAGGCGCCTCGGGCGCGAGCACGAATTCGAAGGGGCGCAGCAGGCGGTTCACCGCTTCGGCGAAGAGCACCGGCGGGTGGTCCCCGTCGTCGAGCAGTTGGCTGCGATGCGCCGCCAGCGCGGTGCGCTTGTCCCGCAGCGAACGCGCGTTGAGCGGCAGGCGCCGCATCCGGTGCCAGGGCACCGCGGCGTCGCCGGGACGGGCCCAGTGCCAGGCCCAGATGGGGATCTCCACCAGCGAGGCGCCCGTCAGCAGCGTGGCGCGCGCGCAGGCGCGGCCGGTGGCCTCATGGTCCGGGTGGCCGTCGAATCGCCACGAGGTGAGGACGACATCGTCCGGCCGCAGACGGCGGCACAACTCGAGCACCAGGTCGTCCTCCTGCTCGGCGATGCGCCCGTCCGGCACGCCGAGCGCATGCACGGGGACGTGCAGTCCCAGTCGGCGCAGGCCGGAGGCACGCTCGTAGCGGCGCTGCACGGCCAGGCGCTGCGGCGTCCAGCGCGGCGAGCCCGGATGACTGGCTTCGCCATCCGTCACGGCCACCAGTTCGACCGGCGGCGCCGGCGCGCGATCGGGCGGCAGGCCGGCGCGGTGACGCGTCACCAGCAGCGACAGCAAGCCGCCGCAGCTCAGGACCTCGTCATCGGGATGCGGCGCGACGACGACGGCGCGGCGGCCTTCGGGCACCAGTTCGTCGAGCGAGGTCAGCGGCGCGCCCCACAGCGGCTGCCATTGGCGCCAGGCCCATTCGGGCGTCCCTTCGCCGTCGATGCGGCGGTCGGACGGCGACCGCAGCGGCGACTCGCCGGAGGCGAGGCCGGCGGGCATGCCCTCGTTCACGGTCTGGAACGGGCGTCGGTGCATCAGAGCGTCCATGGCGGGGTGTCTTCCTTGAGGTTGTCGGCCCCCAGGGCGGCCAGATCGCGGTCGCCGTGGCATTGCCGGATGAACACTGGCAAATCCGCTGCCAGCCTCCCGAAATGAGGGTCAAGGCACAGCGGACCGGCGCCCATGGCGCGCGTGGCGGCGCGCAGGACCTGCTGGGCGCAGTCGTCGGCGGCCGCCCGCGTGCGCAGCGCCCAGATGCGGGCGTTGGCGGTCGGATGGCGGTCGATCCAGGCGGCGGCCTCGCGCAGCAGGGCGGCGTTGGCGCTGAGCAGGCGGTCCACCTCCCCCAGCGCCAGGCTGCGGTGCCAGCCGGGGTCGGGGCTTGTGTTCGCTTGCGCACGGAGAGCGTCTGCCACCGCACACGCGGCCCCGTGCCAGCAGGCCGCGATGCCGATGCCGCCGTGCCAGAAGCCGGGGCGCGACAGGTAAAAACCGGCGTCGCCGATCAGGCGTGCGGGAGCGGCTTCAAAGTTCACCGTGGCGCTCGCCGTGGCGGCCATGCCGACGGCGTGCCAGGCGGCGTCGTCGATGTGCACGCCGGGGTGATGCAGATCGACATCCGCGAGCCAGGGACCGGCTCCCTGCTCGTCCCACACCGTCAGCAACGCACGGTCGAGCCTCTCGGCGCCGGAGCACCAGGACTTGTTGCCGTAGAGGACGATCCCGCCCGCGGCCACGCGGCGGAACACCACCCGCGCCTGCGGCGGTTCGGCGGCCCACAGGCCGTAGCTGGCGAGGGCGTGCGGCGCGGCGCCGGCCTCCGCGAGCGTGGCGTGGGCATCGGTGTGGCCCTCGAAGAGCTTGACCAGCGACAGATCCTGCGCGGCGACGCGGGCGAGCGCGCGCCAGCGGTCGAGCGTGCGGCCGCCGCCGGGCAGCGGCAGTGCGTCGCGGCCGTCGTCGATCAGTTCGCGCAGTTGTCGGGCCAGTGCGGCCCGGTGGATGCCGTCTCGATGCGCATCGCTCTCCATCAATGGCGTCTCCTTGTGGGAAGACGCATGGCAGGCAGGATGCCGTTCTGCGTACGTCAGCGGCGACGACGGGCCTCGTTGACCGCGATCCAGGTCCTCAGTGGTTGTCCCGCGGCACGAAGGCCCCGCGCCTGCCGACGAGGAAATCCAGATCCACGCCCTGATCCGCCTGCAGCACGTGGTCCACGTACAGGCGCCAGTAGCCGCTGGCGAGCGGCGGCGGCGGCGCCTGCCAGGCCGCCAGGCGCGTCGCCAGCTCCGCGTCGCTGATGTGCAGCTGCAGACGCCGCTCCGGCACGTTCAGCTCGACGATGTCGCCGTTGCGCACGACCGCCAGCGGCCCGCCCGCCGCGGCCTCCGGCGCGGTGTGCAGCACGATCGTGCCGTAGGCCGTGCCGCTCATGCGCGCGTCGCTGATGCGGACCATGTCGGTGATGCCCTTGCGCAGCACCTTGGGCGGCAAGGGCATGTTGCCGACCTCGGCCATGCCGGGATAGCCCTTGGGACCGCAGTTCTTCAGCACCATCACGCAGGTCTCGTCGATGTCGAGGTCCTCGTCGTCGATGCGCCGGTGAAAGTCCTCGATGTCCTCGAACACCACCGCGCGGCCCTTGTGCACGAGCAGGCCGGGCGTCGCCGCGCTCGGCTTGATCACCGCGCCCCGCGGCGCGAGGTTGCCACGCAGCACGGCGATGCCCGCCTTCTCCTTGAACGGCGTGGCGAGCGGCCGGATCACCTCCGCGTTGAAGTTCTCGGCGTCGGCGATATTCTCGCCCACGCTCAGACCGCTCGCGGTCATCGCGCCCAGGTGCAGATGCTGCGCGATCTCCTTCATCACGACCGGGAGCCCGCCGGCGTAGCAGAAGTCTTCCATCAGGAAGCTGCCGGACGGCTGGAGATCCACGAGACACGGCAAGTCGCTCCCGAGCCGGTCGAAGTCCTCGATGTCCAGCGCCACGCCCATGCGCCGGGCGATCGCGATCAGGTGGATCACCGCGTTGGTCGAACCGCCGATCGCGGCGAGCGTCCTGATCGCGTTCTCGAAGGCCTCGCGCGTCAGGAGGGTCGACAGCCGCTGGTCGTCGTGCACCATCTGCACGATGCGCCGCCCGGCGTTGCGCGCCAGCAGGTTGCGCCGGCCGTCCACGGCCGGGTACGCCGCATTGCCCGGCAGCCCGAGGCCCAGGGCCTCGACCATGCACGCCATCGTGCTTGCCGTGCCCATCGACATGCAATGGCCGTGGCTGCGGTGCATGCAGCTCTCGGCGTCGAGGAAATCCGCAAGCTTGAGCGTGCCGGCGCGCACCTGTTCGCTCATGCGCCACACGCCGGTACCCGAACCGAGTTCCTGGCCGCGCCACTTGCCGTTGAGCATCGGCCCCCCGCTGACGCCGATGGTCGGCAGGTCGACGCTGGCCGCGCCCATCACCAGCGACGGCGTCGTCTTGTCGCAACCCATCAGCAGCACGACGCCGTCGATCGGGTTGCCGCGGATGCTCTCCTCGACATCCATCGACGCCAGGTTGCGGTACAGCATCGCGGTCGGGCGCATCAGCGTCTCGCCCAGCGACATCACCGGGAACTCGAGCGGAAAGCCGCCTGCCTCGTACACGCCGATCTTGACCTGCTCGGCCAGCGTGCGGAAGTGCGAGTTGCAGGGCGTGAGCTCGCTGAAGGTGTTGCAGATGCCGATCACCGGCCGGCCGTCGAACTGGTCGTGCGGCACGCCCGATCCCTTGAGCCAACTGCGGTAGGCGAAGCCGTCGCGGTCCTGGCGTCCGAACCACTGGTGGCTGCGCAGCGCCTCGGGCTTCTTCTTGGGAGTCTGGTTCATTTCCACCCCGGTTAACCCGGATCGGCGCCCGGGACTAGCATCAGTATTATGGTATGACGATTGAACGTCAACCTGTCGTGTCATTCCGAGGAATCACCCATGCCCGCCGCCATTCCGCTGCTCACCGCCGCCAGACTGTCGTCCTTGCTCGTGCCGAAACTCGACGCCGCCTTTGCCGTGCACGATCGCCTGCACGAGACCGACCCCACCGCGTTCGCGGCCGTCGCACCGACGATCCGCGCGATCGCCGCCAACGGCGAGTCCAAGATCCCCGCCGAGCTGATCGCCCAGTTGCCCAGACTCGAAATCATCTCGGTGATGGGGGTCGGCTACGACGGCGTCGACGTTGCGGCCGCAAAGGCGCGCGGCGCGGTCGTCACGCACACGCCCGACGTGTTGAACGACGACGTCGCCGACCTCGCGATCGGCTTGATGCTGTCGGCCGCTCGCCAGTTGCCCGCGGCCGACCGCCATGTGCGCAGCGGCCAATGGGCGGCGAGCGGGCCGATGCCGCTGGGCCGCAAGATGTCGGGCGCGCGGCTCGGGCTGGTCGGCATGGGGCGCATCGGACAGGCCATCGCGCACCGTGCCGCGGCGTTCGGCATGTCGATCGCGTACACCTCGCGCAGCCCGCGGGCGGGGGTCACGCACCGCTACCTCGCCGACCCCGTGGCGCTGGCCGCCGAGAGCGACTTTCTCGTCGTCATCACGCCGGGCGGCGCCGCGACGCGCCATCTGATCAACGCCGAGGCGCTCGCCGCGCTGGGCGACAAGGGCATTCTGATCAACGTGGCGCGCGGCTCGGTCGTCGATGAAGCGGCGCTGATCGACGCGCTGGAGCGCGGCGTGATCGGCGGCGCCGGGCTCGACGTGTTCGAGCGCGAGCCGGACGTGTCCGAGCGCCTGCGCGCGATCCCCCGCGTGGTGCTCTCGCCGCACATCGGCAGCGCCACCACCCAGACACGCCAGGCGATGGCCGACCTCGTGGTCGCCAACCTGCAGGCGCGCCTCGGCGGCAGGCCGCCGATCTCGCCGGTGCCGGAATGTCAACCATGAGCGGGATGCTGACCATCGACGCGACGCGGCTGCTCAGCGCCGTGCGGCTGATCGTCGCCGGCTTCGGCAGCAGCGACGACGAGATCGACGTGGTCGCCACCCACCTCGTCGACGCCAATCTGACTGGTCACGACTCCCATGGCATCGGCATCCTGCCGCGTTACGCCGGGGCGTACCAGGAATCCGGCCTCAACCCCAACGCCCATGTGCGCACGCTGCTCGACGCCGGCGCGATGCTGCGGCTCGACGGCGGGGCCGGTTTCGGCCAGGTGATCGGACGCGAGGCGATGGCGCTGGGCATCGCACGGGCCAGGCAATGCGGCTGCTGCATCGTGGCGCTCGGCAACTCGCACCACCTGGGTCGCATCGGCGCCTGGGCGGAGCTGGCGGCCGAGGCGGGCCTGGTGTCGCTCCACTTCGTCAACGTGATCTCGCGCTGCATCGTCGCGCCGTTCGGTGGCAGCGATGCGCGTTTCGGCACCAACCCGTTCGCCGCCGGCGTGCCGATGCCGGGCCGCCCGCCGATGATCCTCGACTTCGCGACCAGCCTGCTGGCGCAGGGCAAGACCCGCGTCGCGCACAACAAGGGCGAGCTGCTCGAGCCGGGCATCCTGATCGACGACATCGGACGGCCCACGCGCGATCCGCGCTACTCGGTGATCGAGCCCTTCGGCGCGATCCTCCCCTTCGGCGCGCACAAGGGCTACGGCCTGGCGATGCTGTGCGAACTGCTCGGCGGCGCGCTCGCCGCGGGCCTCGCGCAGCACGGCGGCGACACCGGCCAGCGGCGCGTGCTCAACGGCATGCTCTCGGTGCTGATCGACCCGGCGGCGCTCGGCGACCGCGCGGCCTTCGAGCGCGAGGTGCTGGCGTTCACCGACTGGGCGCTCGCGTCGCCGCCGCGTGAAGGCGTCGACAAGATCCGGCTGGCCGGCGAGCCCGAACGCGAATCGCGCGTGCGCCGGCTGCGCGACGGCGTGCCGGTCGATGCGACGACGTGGGGGCAGATCCTCGAGAGCGCACGCCAGCTCGGGGTCGATCCCCGGGCGGTCGCGCGGGCGGCCGGCACCGCCTGAGGCGGTCCGATCGGCGCCGCCATCCGGGTATTTCCCGGCAGTCCGATCCAGTCAATCATCATACGATACTACTAGCCCTCGACAGATTGGGCCCTTCCACAGGAGACAAGCACATGCAGCTCAGAACATGGATGACGGTCGCGCTCGCCGGCGCCTGCCTCGTTGCCACCGGTCCGGTCTTCGCGCAGGAAAAGCTCACCGTCTGGTGGGTCAAGGGCTTCTACAAGGCCGAGGACGACGCGCTCTTCGCCGCGATCAGGAAATTCGAGGAGAAGCACAGGGACATCAAGGTCGAGTTGTCGCTGTACCCGCTGCACGACATGATCCCCAAGATCGTGTCCGCACTCGACTCCGGCAACCCGCCGGACGTGTCCTATGGCGACCTCTTCGACCTGCAGGTCACGGGCAAGTGGGCCTTCGACGGCAAGCTCGAGGACATCAGCAGCGTGATCGACCCGATCCGCGCGCGCTTCGCGCCGAACACGGTCGAGACCACGTTCCTGTACAACGACCAGGAGAGGAAGCGCGCGTACTACGCGTTCCCGATCAAGCAGCAGACGATGCACATCGAGTTCTGGGTCGACATGCTCGCCGAAGCAGGCTTCAAGGAGTCGGACATCCCGACCGTCTGGAAGGACTTCTGGAGCTTCTGGTGCGACAGGGTCCAACCCGCGTACCGCGCCAAGACCGGTTCGCGCGTGTTCGGCATCGGCATGCCGCTGGGCGTGGATTCGAGCGACTCGTTCTACTCGTTCCTGACCTTCATGGACGCCTACAACGTCAAGCTCGTCAACGACAGCGGCAAGCTGCTGATCGACGACCCGACCGTGCGCCAGGGGCTGATCCGCGCGATGACCGACTACACCCAGGTCTACAGCAAGGGATGCTCGCCGCCTTCGAGCACGAGCTGGAAGGACCCGGACAACAACGTCGCGTTCCACAACAGGACGACCGTGATGACGCACAACGCGACGATCTCGATCGCCGCCAAGTGGCTGGACGACATGAACAACGCCATGCTCAGCGACGAGCAGCGCGCCACGGCGAAGAAGAACTACACGCAGCGGATCCGCACCGCGGGGTTCCCCGCCAAGCCCGACGGCTCGAAGATGGTCTACCGCGCGGCGGTGAAGACCGGCGTGGTGTTCAAGGAGGCAAAGAACAAGGCCGCGGCCAAGCAGTTCGTCGCCTTCCTGCTCGAAGAGCAGAACCTGACGCCCTATGTCGAAGGCGCGCTGGGCCGCTGGTTCCCGGTCACCAGGACGGCGCAGCAGAGCGCATTCTGGAAGGCCGACGCCCATCGCCAATCGGTCCACGATCAGTTCATGGCCGGCACGGTCACGTTCGA
Organism: Mitsuaria sp. MSU3D; assembly: GCF_056867975.1. Taxonomy (NCBI): domain Bacteria; kingdom Pseudomonadati; phylum Pseudomonadota; class Betaproteobacteria; order Burkholderiales; family Sphaerotilaceae; genus Roseateles; species Mitsuaria sp. MSU3D. Next base: position 2,632,229 of record NZ_CP200314.1, read on the forward strand.
GTTCACGAAGAACTACAAGTTCACGGTGCTGAACAACGAGAACGTCTGGGCCAAGGCGATGAACCGCGTCCTCAACGAGAAGGTGCCGGTCGACCAGGCCGTCGACGAGATGATCGCGCGCATCAAGGTGGTCGCGACGCCGACCGCGGCGCCGATCGCGGCGGTGGCGGCGCCGAGATGAGCGCCGATGTGAGCGCCGAGATGAGTGCCGAGATGAGTGCCGATGTGAGCGCCCCGATGAGTGCCGATCCGGCCGGCGCGGGCACGCGCCCGGGACGAACGCCAGACCGCTGGCAGTTCTGGGGGCGCATGCTCGTGCTGCCCTACCTCCTGGTCTTCGTGGTCTTCGTGCTCTATCCGCTGGGCTACGGGATGTGGCTGGCGCGCCATCCGTCCAGCTACGAAAAGCTCTTCGACGATCCGATCTTCCTGCGCAGCCTGCTCAACACGCTGGTGTTCCTGATCGTCGCGATCAACATCAAGATGGTGGTGGCGATGATGCTCTCGGGCTTCTTCGTGACCGAGCGCTGGTGGATCCGGATCCTGTCGCTGGTCTTCATCCTGCCCTGGGCGCTGCCGTCGATCCCGACGATCCTGTCGGTGCGCTTCATGCTCAACCCCGAGTGGGGCGTGATCAACACGCTGATCTTCCAGCTCACCGGGCGGGACGGCCCGAACTGGCTGAACCACCCGCCGCTGGCGCTCGGTTTCTCGATGCTCATGCATATCTGGAAGTCGCTGCCGTTCTGGACCCTGATCCTGATCGCCGGGCGTCTGGCCATCCCTTCCGAGCAGTACGAGGCCGCGTCGGTCGACGGCGCGACCCGCTGGCAGAAGTTCCGCTTCATCACCTGGCCGTCGATGCGCACGCTCTACGTGACCTCGCTGATCCTGTCGATGATCTGGACGCTGGGCGACTTCAACAGCGTCTACCTGCTGACCGGCGGCGGCCCGGCCGACATGACGCATGTCCTGGCGACCCTGGGCATCCGCTACCTGCGGCTCGACCAGATCGATCTGTCGATGGCGTCGATCGTCGTGGCGCTGCCGCTCGTGCTGCCGCTCGTCTGCATCATGATGAAGAGGTTGTCCAAATGAGCGGCGGGAAGCTGAACTGGACGACGGTGACCACCGAAGCGAAGCTGCTGCTGATCGGCATCCCGGTGCTGCTGTGGACGATCATCCCGGTCTACCACCTCGTGCTGTTCGCGATCTCGCCCAAGGACGAGGGCACGACCGGCAAGCTGTGGCCCGATCACCCGACGCTCAAGAACTTCGAGAACGTGTTCGGACAGAAGCACTTCTACCTCGACCACTTCTGGCTGCAGCTGGGCAACTCGGTGCTGATCGCGGTGGCGGTCGCGGCGATCACGCTGTTCGTCGCCACCTCGGCCGCGTTCGCGATCAGCCGGCTCAAGGTGCGCGGCGGGCGGACGGTGATGAACCTCGCCCTCTTCACCTACTTCATCCCGGCCGCGTTCCTCGCGGTGCCGATGTACAAGACCATGGGCAACTACGGGCTGCTGAACAGCCAGTGGTCGCTGATCCTCGCGATGGTGACGATCGCCTCGCCCTACTGCATCTGGGTGCTCAAGCAGGCGTCGGACAAGCTGCCCCCGGAGCTCGACGAAGCCGCGCGCATGGACGGCGCCTCGCCGCTGCAGCTGTTCCGCCTGGTCTACCTGCCGCTGATGGTGCCCTCGCTGGTCGCGGTCGGCACGTACGCGCTGCTGCTGGCGTGGAACGAATATCTGTACGCCTTCCTGCTGCTGTCCAACGACAGGAGCGTGACGCTGGCGGTCACGCTCGGCAACTTTCTCTCCGCCGACGATTCGCCGTGGGAGCTGCTGATGGCCACCGGCCTGATCTATGCGCTGCCGCCGGCGGCGATCTACTACGCCTTCAAGCGCTACATGGTGAGCGGCCTGACGGCCGGCGCCGTGAAGAGCTGAAGCGCCGCCGACAACCACAGAGCGACGAGGGGACGAGACATGGCCACGGTGGGGTTTCACAAGATCGAGAAGACCTACGGCAACAAGGTCAAGGTGCTGCACGACGTCAGCGTCGACATCGCCGAGGGCGAGTTCGTCGTGCTGGTCGGTCCGTCGGGCTGCGGCAAGTCGACGCTGCTGCGCATGCTCGCGGGCCTGGAGGACATCACCGGCGGCGAGATCACGATCGACGGCAAGGTCGTCAACGATCTCGAGTCGAAGGACCGCGACATCGCGATGGTGTTCCAGAGCTACGCGCTGTACCCGCACATGACGGTCGGGGAGAACATGGCGTTCAGCCTGAAACTGCGCAAGGCCGATGCGGCGCTGATCCACGAGCGAGTCGCCCGGGCCGCGAAGATCCTCAACCTCGACACCCTGCTCGACCGCCACCCGCGCGAGCTCTCCGGCGGCCAGCGTCAGCGCGTCGCGATGGGGCGCGCGATCGTGCGCGACCCGAAGGTCTTCCTGTTCGACGAGCCGCTCTCCAACCTCGACGCCAAGCTGCGCGTCGCGATGCGCGCCGAGATCAAGGCGCTGCACCAGCGGCTCAGGACCACCACCGTCTACGTCACGCACGACCAGATCGAGGCGATGACGATGGCGGACCGCATCGTCGTGATGCACGACGGCATCATCGAGCAGATCGGCACGCCGCTCGATCTGTACGACCGGCCCGACAACCTGTTCGTCGCGCAATTCATCGGCTCGCCGGCGATGAACGTGCTCCCCGGCACGCTGCACGGCAGCGGCGGCGCCACCGAGGTCCTGGCGGCCGGCACGCGGTGGCCGGTGCCGCCGCAGATCGGCGGCAGCGACGGGCAGGCCGTGCACTACGGCATCCGCCCGGGCGACATCCATCTGGCGTCCGAGGGCTCGGGCATTGCGGCGAAGGTCATCGTCGTCGAGGCCACTGGCGCCGAGACCGAGCTGCTGCTGCAGGTCGGCGACGCGCAAGTCATCGCCGTGATCCACGGCCGCGCCGCCGCACGGCCCGACGACACGCTCCACCTCGCCATCGACGTGGACAAGGCGCATGTGTTCGACTCGGCCAGCGGCCATCGCCTGGGCTGAGCTCGCCGTCACATCCGCACCGCGCCCGGCCTGCGCGGTACCGTGGTCTACACTGCGGACAAGGGGGTCGTGAAGAGCAGACCAAAGGCTTGCCGGTCGCGACGGCAGCGTGATCACCACGCTCTGAACACACATTCGCGATGATCAAGAACGTACACGGCGGCACCGTCGATCTGCTCGGCGAGGCGATCGTCACGGGCCGCTATCCCGTCGGGAGCTCGCTGCCACCCGAGCCGCTGCTGTGCGAAGAGCTCGGCGTGAGCCGTACGGTGATCCGCGAGGCGGTCAAGTCGCTGATTGCCAAGGGCCTGCTGGTGACCGGCCCGAAGGTCGGCACGCGGGTGCTCAACGAGGACCTGTGGAACTGGTTCGACCCCGACGTCGTGAGGTGGCAGTCCCGCGCCGGACTGTCGCGCGATTTCCTGCGTGATCTGCAGGAGCTGCGGCGCCTCGTCGAGCCGGTCGCGGTACGCCTGGCCGCAGAGCGCGCCACGGAGGAAGACATTGCCGAGATCGAGTCGGCCTACGCCGGCATGGTGCGGTCGGTGGAGGAAGGCGGCGACTACGTCACCCACGACCTGCGCTTTCACCATGGCCTGCTGCGCGCCTGCCACAACCGCATGGTCGCGCAGATGAGCAAGGCGCTGGACGCATTGCTGCGCACCAGCTTCGAGATCTCGAACCTGCGCCCGGACGGGCCGGCGTCGTCGCTGCCGCTGCACCGGGCGGTGCTCGACGCGGTGATCGCGCGTTCGCCGCAGAAAGCCGAGCGCGCGATCGTCCTGCTGATCGACGGCGCGAACGAGGACATCGACGCAGTGCTGAACTCGCGCCGGAAGCTGCCGCAACTGGGCCTGCCGGCGCCGCGGGTGAAGGCGCGGTCGGGCAAGACGGTGGCGCGGTAGGCGCAAACGCGGCGACGCGTTGCCCACGCTGCACGGAGCCTCGTGCTGAGCCCGCGCGGCGGCGTGATGGCGTGCCACTGCTGCCGCCCTCGCCGCCCAAAATGAAAAGGGCCCGGACGAAACGTCCGGGCCCTTTCAGGAAGATGGTGGAGCCGGCGGGAATTGAACCCGCGTCCGCAAGCCTTCATCGGGCAGTTCTACATGCTTAGCTCTCTGATTTGGTTCTCACCTATCCGGTCGCGCAGGAGCACGCTACCGGACGGGCCAGCACCCTAAATCTCGCCGTCACCCAAGGTGCACGAATAACAGCCAGCCAATGTGTATAACCTCTCTGTGTCAGGACTTGCGTCCCGTCACCCGGCCCATTGGCCAACCGGTGAGAGGTCCGCGGGGTTTAAGCCGCGAGAGCGTACGTTTGATCGTTCGCAGTTGGTTTGTTCCAGATGGATTTACGAGGTGCCTGGCCCTCGGCATGCCCTACTCCAAATCCGTACCCACGTCGAAACCAGGTCGGCCCCAGAGAGAGAAGTCTCACATTATGCCTGCCGACCAGACTTCAAGAGCCCGATCTCGACAAGTTCAACAAAGAGTCTTTCAAAGACGCTTCTGAAGTTCGACAGGCGTGTGTCGCCGAGCCAATCGGCGCGCGCTCAGCGCGACGCCCGGAGCCACTCGATCAGTTGCGCCGGCGTGTCCAGCACCAGGTCCGCACCCCAGGCCTCGATGGGCTCGCCATCGCCCAGGTAGCCCCAACGCACCGCCACCGTCTGCATGCCCGCCGCGCGACCCGCCAGGATGTCGCGCGCATCGTCACCGACGTAGATGCATTCCTGCGGCGCAACGCCGGCACGTCTGGCCGCTTCGAGCAGCGGCTCCGGGTGCGGTTTGCTGTGCGGCGTCGTGTCGCCGCCGATGACCGCCGCGGCTTGCGCCTCCCAACCCAACCCTCGCGTCAACGGCAGCGCGAAACGCTCGGACTTGTTGGTCACGATGCCCCAGCTCAGGCCGTCGTCCGACAGCGACTGCAGCATCGCGGCGACGCCGTCGAACGGAAAGGTCGCGCGCAGCAGGCGCTGCTCATATCGATCGAAGAATTCGTCGCGCAGCGCGGGGAACGACATCTCCATCGGGGACACGCCGAACGCCACGCCCATCATGCCGCGCGCACCTGCGCCGACCATCGGACGCAGTCGCTCGAACGGCACTTCGGGCAGGCCGCGCGCGATCAGCATCTCGTTCGTCGCGCCCGCCAGATCAGGCGCGCTGTCCACCAGCGTGCCGTCGAGATCGAACAGCACCGTCCGGATGGTCGTGCGCGCCGGCATGCCGACCGGCGAGTTCAGCATCACCGTGCTCATGCGGGACGGCGGCAGGCCAGCAGGTAGTTCACGTCGGTATCCGCATTCAGCGCATACCGCTGCGTGAGCGGATTGAAGGTCAGCCCCTTGGCGCCCTGCACTTCCAGGCCGGCATCGCGGCACATCTGCGCCAGCTCCGACGGACGGATGAAGCGCGCGTACTCGTGCGTGCCGGCGGGCAGCATGCGGAGCACGTACTCGGCGCCGACGATCGCGAAGAGGAAGGACTTCGCGTTGCGGTTCAAGGTCGACAGGAAGACCCAGCCGCCCGGCTTCACCAGCTGCCCCAGCGCGGTCACGACCGACGCGGGATCCGGCACGTGCTCCAGCATTTCCATGCAGGTCACGACATCGAAGGAGGCTGGACGTTGGGCCGCCAGGTCCTCGACCGCGATCTCCTGATAGGCGACGTTCTCCGTGCCGGCCTCCATCGCATGCAACTCGGCCACGCGCAGCGACTTCGTCGCCAGGTCGATGCCCAGGACGTTCGCGCCCTTGCGCGCCATCGCATCGGCCAGGATGCCGCCGCCGCAGCCGACGTCGAGCGCCGTCTTGCCTTGCAGGCCGCACAACCCGTCGATCCAGTTCAATCTCAATGGATTGATCTGGTGCAGCGGCTTGAATTCACTTTCGGTATCCCACCAGCGGTGGGCCAGCTCGCTGAACTTCTCGAGCTCTTTTGCATCGACATTCGCCATGGGCGCAATGGTAGCCGAGCAGCGCGGCGCCACTGCCCGACATCGCGCAGATTGCCGACGCCATGCACCCTCCCGGGCACGCCCACGACATGACGCCGTAATGAAAAAACCCCGCGAGCCTGACGGCTGGCGGGGTTTGTCGAGAGGCGACCGAAGTCGCCCTCGGACCGTTTACTTGACGGCGCGGGTACCGACCACTTCGATTTCGACGCGGCGGTTCTTGGCGCGGCCTTCCGCGGTCTTGTTGTCGGCGATGGGCTGCTTCTTGCCCTTGCCTTCGGTGTAGACGCGGTTCTTTTCCAGACCCTTCGACACCAGGTAGGACTTGACCGATTCAGCACGCTGAACCGACAGCTTCTGGTTGTAGGCGTCAGAGCCGATGCCGTCGGTGTGGCCGACAGCAATGATCACTTCCAGGTTGATGCCACCGGTCTTCGAGACCAGGTCATCCAGCTTGGCCTTGGCTTCCGGCTTCAGCGTCGACTTGTCGAAGTCGAAGAAGGCGTCAGCGGCGTAGGTGACCTTTTCGCTGGTCGGTGCCACCGGGACCGGCACCGGCGCCGGAGCGGACGGCGCCGCGGCAGGAGCCGGAGCGGGCGCTGCGGCCGGAGCCTGAGCGACCACCGGCTTCAGCGCGCCGTCGCAGTCCTTGGCAGCGGTAGCCGGGGTCCAGAAAGCATCGCGCCAGCACAGCTCGTTGGTGCCGTTCTTCCAAACGGTGCCATCCGTTGCGCGCCAGTTATCCACGGTTTGGGCCATAGCGCCCGAGGTGGCGACGGCGGCGACAGCGAAGAGCGCTGCCACGCGGTTCAATTTCTTCATGATTCTCCTCTCAAGGAAAGCCGCAGTTGCCCTGCGAAACGTCCAATGTCGGAACTAAAACCTCAGGAGTCTCCCCGACCAAGGGTTTCTCCTAGGGACGAACCGATTGTGCCATAGGGCAACAGGACGTCTGCATTCTCACGGCAGTGGCGACTTCCGTTCATGAACCTGTTGCAGAAGCACGACAAGCGGGCGCAATTAGAATCATCGTCTTCCGATCTCTCCAGAGGCCGTGCACTTCCGTGCGCGGCACACGCGCATGACCCAGTTCGCCAAGGAAACCCTGCCGATCAGCCTCGAGGAGGAGATGCGCCGCTCCTACCTCGACTACGCGATGAGCGTGATCGTCGGCCGCGCGCTGCCCGACGCCCGCGACGGCCTCAAACCGGTGCACCGGCGCGTGCTCTTCGCGATGCACGAGCTGAACAACGACTGGAACCGGCCCTACAAGAAGTCGGCCCGTATCGTCGGCGACGTCATCGGTAAGTACCACCCGCACGGCGACAGCGCCGTGTACGACACCATCGTGCGGCTGGCGCAGGACTTCTCGCTGCGCCACATGCTGGTGGACGGCCAGGGCAATTTCGGCTCGATCGACGGCGACAACGCCGCCGCCATGCGATACACCGAAATCCGGCTGTCGAAAATCGCCCATGAAATGCTGGCCGATATCGACAAGGAAACCGTCGATTACGGTCCGAACTACGATGGCAGCGAGAAAGAACCGCTGGTATTGCCGGCCCGCCTGCCGAATCTGCTGATCAACGGTTCGTCCGGTATTGCGGTCGGCATGGCGACGAATATCCCGCCGCACAACCTCAACGAGGCCGTCGACGCCTGCCTGCATGCGCTGAAGAACCCGGACTGCTCGATCGACGAGCTGATGGAGATCATCCCGGCGCCGGACTTCCCGACCTCCGGGATCATCTACGGCCTGAGCGGCGTGCGCGAGGGCTACCGCACCGGCCGCGGCAAGGTGGTGATGCGCGCGAAGGTGCACTTCGAGGACATCGACCGCGGCCAGCGCCAGGCGATCATCGTCGACGAGATCCCCTACCAGGTGAACAAGAAGACCCTGCTCGAGCGCATCGCCGAGCTGGTCCAGGAAAAGAAGATCGAGGGCATCAGCCACATCCAGGACGAGTCCGACAAGGACGGGATGCGCGTGGTGATCGAGCTCAAGCGCGGCGAGGTCCCGGAAGTCGTCCTGAACAACCTGTACAAGCAGACGCAGCTGCAGGACAGCTTCGGCATGAACATGGTGGCGCTGATCGACGGTCAGCCCAAGCTGTGCAACCTGAAGGACCTGATCACGGTCTTCCTGGAGCACCGCCGCGAGGTCGTCACCCGCCGCACCGTCTTCGAACTGCGCAAGGCCCGCGAGCGCGGCCACGTGCTGGAAGGCCTGGCCGTCGCGCTGGCCAACATCGACGACTTCATCGAGATCATCAAGCGCAGCCCCAGCCCGCCGGTCGCCAAGACCGAGCTGATGGCCCGCGCCTGGGACTCGTCGCTGGTGCGCGAGATGCTGTCCCGCGCCGAGGGCGAGACCGCCGGCGGCCGCAACGCCTACCGTCCGGAAGGCCTGCCCGCGCAGTACGGCATGCAGGAGGACGGCCTGTACAAGCTGTCCGACGACCAGGCCGGCGAGATCCTGCAGATGCGCCTGCAACGCCTGACCGGGCTGGAGCAGGACAAGATCGTTGGCGAGTACCGCGACGTGATGGCCCAGATCGCCGACCTGCTCGACATCCTGGCCACGCCCGCCCGCGTGACGACGATCATCGGCGACGAGCTGGCCTCGGTCCGCCAGGAATTCGGCCAGACCAAGCTGGGCGCGCGCCGCAGCGTGATCGAGCACAACGCGCAGGAACTCGGCACCGAGGACCTGATCACGCCGACCGACATGGTGGTGACGCTCTCCCACACCGGCTACATCAAGAGCCAGGCGCTGAGCGAGTACCGCGCGCAACGCCGCGGCGGCCGCGGCAAGCAGGCCACCGCCACGAAGGACGACGACTGGATCGACCAGCTCTTCATCGCCAACACGCACGACTGGATGCTGTGCTTCAGCAACCGCGGCCGCGTGTACTGGCTCAAGGTCTGGGAAGTGCCGCAAGGCTCGCGCAACGCGCGCGGCAAGCCGATCGTCAACATGTTCCCGCTGCAGCCGGAAGAGAAGATCAACGTCATCCTGCCGCTGACCGGCGAGTTCCGCACCTTCCCCGAAGACCACTTCATCTTCTTCGCCACCGCGCTGGGCACGGTCAAGAAGACCTCGCTGAAGGACTTCAGCAACCCGCGCAAGGCCGGCATCATCTCCGTCGACCTGGACGAGGGCGACTACCTGATCGGCGCCGCGCTGACCGACGGCCAGCATGACGTGATGCTGTTCTCCGACGGTGGCAAGGCGGTGCGCTTCGACGAGGACGACGTCCGCCCGATGGGCCGTCAGGCCCGCGGCGTGCGCGGCATGATGCTCGAGCCCGACCAGCGCCTGATCGCCATGCTGGTGGCCGAGGACGAGACGCAGAGCGTGCTGACCGCGACCGAGAACGGGTACGGCAAGCGCACCAACATCGCGGAATACACGCGTCATGGCCGCGGCACGAAGGGCATGATCGCGATCCAGCAGAGCGAGCGCAACGGCAAGGTCGTGGCCGCCACGCTGGTCCGCCCCGAGGACGAGATCATGCTGATCACGGACACCGGCGTGCTGGTGCGCACGCGGGTTGCCGAGATCCGCGAACTGGGCCGCGCCACGCAGGGCGTGACCCTGATCTCGCTGGACGAGGGCGCGAAGCTCTCGGGCCTGCAGCGCATCGTGGAAAACGATGCGGTTGAATCGACAGAATCGACCGATGCGGACGCCACCGGCGCCGACGGTTCCGATGCCGGCGACGCCACGGGCGACGCAGGCGACTCCACCCCCGACGTGAAGGAATGACCTTGTTGCTGAAGTCCATCCAAGCCGGCGCCATCGCCGCCTCGCTGCTGGCGAGCCCCGTCGTCTTCGCGCAGAAGGCTGACAGCCCGCAGTCCAAGAAGGATGTCATCGCGAAGGTCCTGGAAATCCAGCGGCCCGCGATCGAGGCGCTGACCATGGGCGTGCTGAGCCGTCCGGTCAATGAACTCGCCGCCAAGGCCGCGCCCGCACTGCGCAACGTGCCGGAAGCCAAGCGCGAAGCCACCGCCAAGCAGATCGACGCCGACCTGCGCAAGTTCCTCGAAGACAACGCCAAGCCGCTGGTCGACAAGGGCATCAAGCTGGCCCCGTCGACGATGGGCGTCGCGCTGGACGAGAAGTTCACCGAGGACGAACTCAAGCAGCTGCTGGCCTGGCTGCAATCCCCGGTGAGCAAGAAGTTCGCCGAATCCTCGCAGGAACTGCAGAGCCTCTACACGAAGAAGCTGATCGACGACAACGGCAAGCAGCTCGACGAGAAGTTCACCGCGTTGCAGCAGAACATCGCCAAGCAGCTCGGCCTGGAAGCCGGTCCGCCGCCCTCGGGCGCGGCCTCGGCACCGAAGCTGAACACCAACAAGCCCGCGACGACACCGAAGAAGTAATCCGGCATCGCCCTCCGACGAGGGGCCCCGCCCCTCGTCGGACCGCTCGATCGCATCCCGATCGCGCCGTCATCGCCACTGCCATCCGCGTCCTCCCTCCGCGCCTCCATGCAAGCTGTCCGCCCGTTCAACTTCTCCGCCGGTCCCGCCGCCCTCCCTCAAGAGGTCCTGAGCCTGGTCGCCGAGGAGATGCTCGACTGGCACGGCTCCGGCATGAGCGTCATGGAGATGAGCCATCGCGGCCGCGAATTCATCTCGATCTACGAAGCCGCCGAGGCCGATCTGCGCGAGCTGCTGCAGGTCCCGGCGAACTTCCGCATCCTGTTCATGCAGGGCGGCGGCCTGGGCGAGAACGCCATCCTGCCGCTGAACCTGTCGCGCGGCGGCGCGGTCGACGTCGTCGTCACCGGCTCGTGGTCGAAGAAGAGCGCCGGCGAAGCCAGGCGCTATGCCGACGTGAAGATCGCCGCGAACGCCGCCGAGCTGGACGCCGCCGGCGGTCGTTACCTCGACATCCCCGATCCGTCGACCTGGCAACTGCGCAAGGACGCCGCCTACGTCCACGTCTGCACCAACGAGACGATCGACGGCATCGAATTCCAGGCCTTGCCCGACCTCCGCGCGCTGGGCTGCGACGCGCCGCTGGCGATCGACTTCTCGTCGCACGTGGCCTCGCGCCCGGTCGACTGGTCCAAGGTCGGCATCGCCTTCGCCGGCGCGCAGAAGAACATCGGCCCGGCCGGCCTGACGCTGGTCATCGTCCGCGAGGACCTGCTGGGCCATGCGCTGCCGATCTGCCCGTCCGCGTTCGACTACAAGATCGTGGCCGAGGCCGAGTCGATGTACAACACGCCGCCGACCTTCGGCATCTACGTCGCCGGCCTGGTCTTCCAATGGCTCAAGCGCTTCGAGTACGGCGGCAAGACCGGCCTCGCGGCGATCGAGCAGCGCAACATCGACAAGGCCGCCCTGCTCTATCAGGCACTGGACGGCTCTTCGCTCTATGAAAACCGCGTGGCGGCGCATTGCCGCTCGCGGATGAACGTTCCGTTTTTCCTCCGCGACGAGCGTCTGAACGACGCCTTCCTGGCCGGCGCCAGGGAACGCGGACTGCTGCAACTCAAAGGCCACAAGTCGGTGGGCGGCATGCGGGCATCGATCTACAACGCGATGCCGCTGGAGGGCGTTCAAGCCCTGGTAAGCCACCTCAAGGATTTCGAGACCCGACATGGCTGACACGCCGACCCCTTCCACGCCGCCTGAGCCGCTCGAGCCGGCCGGCACCCCCGTGCCTCCGGCGCCGGTGGCCGACCCGGAACTGCTCGCGCTGCGCGACCAGATCGACGCGCTCGACTCGCAGCTGCTGACGCTGCTGAACCAGCGCGCCCATGTCGCCGAACAGGTCGGCGAGATCAAGCGCCGCGACGGCACGCCCTTCTTCCGCCCCGACCGCGTCGCGCAGGTCATCGCCAAGATCAGGGGCGCCAATCCCGGCCCGCTCAAGGGCGAGCACGTCGCCGCGATCTGGCGCGAGATCATGTCCGCCTGCCTGGCGCTGGAGTCGCCACAGCGCGTCGCCGTGCTGGGGCCGTTCGGCACCTTCTGCGAGCAGGCCGCGATCGAGTACTTCGGCGGCGCCGCCGACCTCATCTACTGCAACAGCTTCGACGAGGTCTTCCACGCGACCGCCTCCGGCAGCGCGCAGTACGGCGTCGTCGGCGTGGAGAACATGACCGAGGGCGTGGTGACGCGCTCGCTCGACCTGTTCCTGCACACGCCCACGCACGTGGTCGGCGAGGTCAGCCTGCTGATCCGCCACAACCTGCTGCGCAAGGAGAACACGCTGCAGGGCGTGGAAGCCGTGCTGGCCCACCCCCAGGCGCTGGCACAGTGCCAGAACTGGCTGTCCAAGCACCTGCCCAACGCCGAGCGCCGCGCCGTCTCCAGCAACGCCGAAGGCGCCCGCCTGGCCGCCGAGAACCCGGCCTACGCCGCGATCGCCAGCGAGCGCGCGGCGACGCTCTTCGGCCTGCACATCACCGCGCACGCGGTGCAGGACGAGGCGTACAACCGAACCCGTTTCGCCGTGATCTGCCTGCCGCAGACCATGGCCACCCCCCCGGCCACGGGGCGGGACTGCACCAGCCTCATCGTCTCCGTGGCGAACCGCCCCGGCGCGATGCATGATCTGCTGGTTCCTTTGAAGAAGCATGGCGTGTCGATGACACGCCTGGAATCGCGCCCGGCCCGCACCGGTCAGTGGGAGTACTACTTCTACATCGACCTGGACGGCCATCCGTCGCAGCCGCACGTCGCGGCCGCGCTGGCGGAGTTGCGGGAGCTGTGCGCGTTCTACAAGGTCATCGGCGCCTACCCGCTGAAGTCCTGACGCTGACGCCCTGAGCGAAAGAGGTTTCTCGCGATGTACAACCAACTCGGCGTGATCGGTTGCGGCCTGATGGGCGGATCGTTTGCGCTGGCCATGAAGAAAGCCGGCCTCGTGCGCCGGGTGGTCGGCTACAGCAAGAGCCCGTCCACGACCGAGACCGCCCGTCGCATGGGCGTGATCGACATCGCCGCGGAATCGGCGCTGCTGGCCGTGTCCGGCTCGGACATCGTGCTGATCGCCGTGCCGGTGGCGGCCACCGAGTCGACGCTCAAGGCGATCCGTCACCTGGTCCGCGCCGATGTGCTGCTGATGGACGTGGGCTCGACCAAGAGCGACGTGGTCGACGCGGCCAAGCGCGCGCTGGGCAAGCAGTTCTCGAGCTTCGTGCCCGCGCACCCGATCGCCGGCAAGGAGAGCGCCGGCGTGCAGCATGCCGACGCGGCGCTGTACCAGGGCCGTCAGGTCATCCTGACGCCGCTGGAACAGACCAAGCCGGAGATGGTGCAGAAGGCGACGGACCTCTGGTCGGCGCTGGGCTGCCAGGTGCTCAAGATGGCGCCGCACCACCACGACGAGGCTTTCGCCGCGGTCAGCCATCTGCCGCACCTGCTGGCCTACGCCTACTTCAGCTCGGTGCAGAAGCAGCCGTCGGGCCGCGACTTCCTCAGCCTGGCCGGCTCCGGCTTCCGCGACTTCACCCGCATCGCCGCCAGCGATCCGACCATCTGGCGCGACATCCTGATGGCCAACAAGCAGGACCTGCTGACGCAGTCGCAACGCTTCCGCGAAGTGCTGGACCAGATGGAACAGGCCATCCGCGAGGGCGATCCCCACGCGCTGGAGGCGATGATCCGCCAGGCCTCCGAGGGTCGCGCGCAGTGGCAGCTCGGCGCACCCGCACCGTCCTCGTCGAAGTCCAAGTAAACCTCCTTCCCCTCTCCGCCGGCACGTCGCGCGTGCCGCGACAGCGCCATGTACAAGATCCCCTTCCTGGACCTGCCCCCGCTGCGCGGTGCCGCGGGCACCGTGTCGCTGCCCGGCTCCAAGAGCATCTCCAACCGCGTGCTGCTGCTGGCCGGCCTGTCCGACGGCGTGACGCGCGTCCACGATCTGCTGGATTCGGACGACACGAAGGTCATGCTCGCCGCGTTGCGCGAGCTCGGCTGCCGGCTCGAGACCGGCGCCGACGGCGTGCTGTCGGTGACCGGCATCGGCGGGACGCTGCGCACGAAGGAGGCCAAGCTCTTCCTCGGCAACGCCGGCACGGCCATGCGACCGCTGACGGCGGCGCTGGCGCTGCTGGCCGCGACGCAGGGCGGCGCGTTCGAGCTCTCCGGCGTGCCCCGCATGCATGAGCGTCCGATCGGCGACCTCGTCGATGCGCTGCGCGCCTTGGGCTGCCCGATCGACTGCCTTGGCCAGGAAGGGTATCCGCCGCTGCGCCTGAACGGCCCGGCCACGCTGACGCTCGACGCGCCGGTGCGCGTGCGCGGCGACGTGTCCAGCCAGTTCCTGACCGCCCTGCTGCTGGCGCTGCCGCTCGTGGCCGCGAACGACGTCGTCATCGAGGTCACCGGCGAGCTGATCTCCAAGCCCTACGTCCACATCACGCTCGAACTGCTGGCGCGCTTCGGCGTGCAGGTCCGCCGTGACGAGGACTGGCAGCGCTTCGTCATTCCCGCCGGCAGCCGCTACCGCTCACCGGGCGAAGTGCACGTCGAGGGCGACGCGTCCTCGGCGTCCTACTTCGTCGCGCTCGGCGCGATCGCGGCGACCGATGCGCCGCTGCGCATCGAGGGCGTCGGCTCCACCTCGGTACAAGGCGACGTCCGCTTCGTCGAGGCCGCCCAGGCGATGGGCGCGCGCGTCGAGATCGGTCCGAACTGGCTCGAGGTCCGTCGCGGCGCCTGGCCGCTGAAGGCCCTGGACCTCGACTGCAACCACATCCCCGACGCCGCGATGACGCTGGCCGTGATGGCGCTCTACGCCGACGGCCCGACGACGCTGCGCAACATCGCTTCCTGGCGCGTCAAGGAGACGGACCGCATCGCCGCGATGGTCGCCGAACTGGGCAAGCTCGGCGCGCAGGTGGAGGAAGGTCCCGACTGGTTGCGGGTCCACCCGTTGAAGGCCTGGAAGCCGGCGGCCATCCACACCTACGACGATCACCGCGTGGCGATGTGTTTCTCGCTGGCCGCGTTCAACGGGCTGCAGGATGATCGACAGGGCGCGGCCGTGCC
The DNA here is from genome assembly GCF_056867975.1 of Mitsuaria sp. MSU3D. Classification (NCBI taxonomy): domain Bacteria; kingdom Pseudomonadati; phylum Pseudomonadota; class Betaproteobacteria; order Burkholderiales; family Sphaerotilaceae; genus Roseateles; species Mitsuaria sp. MSU3D. Next base: position 2,647,276 of record NZ_CP200314.1, read on the forward strand.
GGTTCGCATCCTCGATCCGCAATGCGTCGCCAAGACCTTCCCGGACTACTTCGAGACGCTGTTCGGCGTCGTCCGCGCGAACGTCGAGGACATCCCCGTCATCACCATCGACGGTCCGACCGCCTCCGGCAAGGGCACGCTGACGGACGAGGTCGCCCAGGCCCTGGGCTACGACGTGCTCGACTCGGGCGCGCTGTACCGGGTGACCGGGTTGGCGGCGTCGCGCAGGGGCATCTCGCTGGACGACGGCGAGGCCGTGGCGGCCATCGTCCCGACGCTGGACCTGAAGTTCGAATCCGGCCGCGTGCTGCTCGACGACGAGGACGTCTCCGGCGACCTGCGCCAGGAAGCGACCGGCCTGATGGCGTCGCAGGTCGGCGCCCACCCGGCGGTGCGCCGCGCGCTGCATCAGCTGCAACTCGACTTCCGCCGCCTGCCCGGGCTGGTTGCCGACGGACGCGACATGGGCACCGCGATCTTCCCCGCCGCGGCGTTGAAAGTCTTCCTGAACGCGAGTGCCGCCACGCGGGCCGAGCGGCGCTACAAGCAATTGATTTCCAAGGGCATTTCGGCTAATATCGAAAGCTTGCGCGCTGATCTTGAAGCGCGGGACGCACGCGACAAGGGTCGCAGCGCCTCCCCGCTGCAGGCCGCCGCGGACGCGATCGAACTGGACAACTCGCAGCAGACCATCGGGGAATCCCGTGATCTGGTGCTGAGCTGGTGGAACGAACGGCGTCCGTTCAAGGCCTGACCCTCACCGGCAGGGTCGAGCGCAATCAGGAGCGTCACCCCTCCCTCCGGACGTCAGTCCACTGGGGGTGATGCGTTCTACAACCTAACCCGCAAGTCCGCTTGCAACACACGCCCACGCACCTCTCGGATCAGGCTGCCTGAGTCACTTGTCAGTGCTCAAGCCGCCGGACGCTCTGTGCCTGGCAAGGAAATCTCACATGTCCCAAATGGAATCTTTCGCCGCCCTGTTCGAGGAATCGCTGCAGAAGGCCAACATGCGCACCGGCGAGGTCATCTCGGCCGAAGTGGTCCGCATCGAGCACAACTTCGTGGTGGTGAATGCCGGCCTGAAGTCTGAAGCCTACGTGCCGGTCGAAGAATTCAAGAACGACCAGGGCGAAGTCGAAGTCCAAGTCGGCGATTTCATCTCGGTGGCGATCGACGCCATCGAAAACGGCTACGGCGACACCATCCTGTCGCGCGACAAGGCCAAGCGTCTGGCCTCGTGGCTGTCGCTGGAGAACGCGCTGGAATCCGGCGAGTTCGTGACCGGCACCGTCTCCGGCAAGGTCAAGGGCGGCCTGACCGTCCTGGTCAACGGCATCCGCGCCTTCCTGCCCGGTTCGCTGCTCGACACCCGCCCGGTGAAGGACATGAGCCCGTTCGAGGGCAAGACCATGGAGTTCAAGGTCATCAAGCTGGACCGCAAGCGCAACAACGTTGTGCTGTCGCGTCGCGCGGTGGTCGAGGCTTCGATGGGTGAAGAGCGCGCCAAGCTGCTCGAGACGCTGACCGAAGGCGCCATCGTCAACGGCGTGGTCAAGAACATCACCGAATACGGTGCGTTCGTGGACCTGGGCGGCATCGACGGCCTGCTGCACATCACCGACATGGCCTGGCGCCGTGTCCGTCACCCGAGCGAAGTGGTGACGGTCGGTCAGGAACTGACCGCCAAGGTCCTGAAGTTCGACGCCGAGAAGAACCGCGTCTCGCTGGGCCTGAAGCAGCTGGGCGACGATCCGTGGTTCGGCGTGTCGCGCCGCTACCCGGCCAACACCCGCCTGTTCGGCAAGGTCACGAACATCGCCGACTACGGCGCGTTCGTCGAGATCGAACCCGGCATCGAAGGCCTGGTGCACGTCTCCGAAATGGACTGGACCAACAAGAACGTGGCGCCCTCCAAGGTCGTCTCGCTGGGCGACGAAGTGGAAGTCATGGTCCTGGAGATCGACGAAGACAAGCGTCGCATCTCGCTGGGCATGAAGCAGTGCCGCGCCAACCCGTGGGAAGAGTTCGCCGAGAACGTCAAGCGCGGCGACCGCGTCAAGGGCCCGATCAAGTCGATCACCGACTTCGGCGTGTTCGTGGGCCTGGCCCAGGGCATCGACGGCCTGGTGCACCTGTCCGACCTGTCGTGGAACGAGCCGGGTGAAACCGCCGTCCGCAACTACAAGAAGGGCCAGGAAGTCGACGCCATCGTTCTGGCCGTGGACGTCGAGCGCGAGCGCATCTCGCTGGGCATCAAGCAGCTGGACGGCGACCCGTTCACGACCTTCGTCTCGGTCAACGACCGCGGCATGATCGTGACCGGCAAGGTCAAGACCGTCGACGCCCGTGGCGCCGAGATCGACCTGGGCGAAGAAGTCACCGGCTACCTGCGTGCTTCGGAAATCGGCCGCGACCGCGTGGAAGATGCCCGCAACGTGCTGAAGGAAGGCGACGAAGTCTCCGCCGTGATCGTCAACGTCGACCGCAAGTCGCGCAGCATCCAGCTGTCGATCAAGGCCAAGGACAGCGCCGACGAACAGCAAGCCATGCAGCGTCTGTCGCAGAACAACGAGCGTGAGAACGCCGGCACGACCAGCCTGGGCGCCCTGCTGCGCGCCAAGCTGGACAACCAGAACAACGGCTGATCTTCTTGAACGCCGGGCGTGGCGCGCAAGCGTCGCGCCCGGTCTCAAGAGAATCCCTTGTTCTGGCTGGAGGCGGGCTGAGTTAGCCTGTTTCCCAGACGCCAAATCGACGCACAAGCGCTTCGACAGGCTCGCTCCGCAGCGAGCCTGTTTTTCTTCAGATGCCGACGACCATGACCCGATCCGACCTGGTGGCCCACTTGTCCGAGCGCTTCGGCCAGCTCACGCAACGAGACACCGAGTTCGCGGTCAAGACCATCCTGGACGCGATGTCCGACGCGCTGGCCCGGGGCCACCGCATCGAGATCCGCGGATTCGGGAGCTTCTCGATCAACCGCCGTCCGCCGCGCATGGGTCGCAATCCACGCAGCGGCGAGCAGGTGCTGATCCCTGAGAAGCTGGTGCCTCACTTCAAGCCGGGCAAGGCCCTGCGCGAAGCCGTCGACGCGCAACTGCCCGTCACGGACGACGACCAGCAGGCCGCCTGAGCGCCTCACCGCTCGAACAGAAGCGCCGCGTTCCGCGGCGCTTTTTTTTCGAACGATGCACCGGCAGGCGCCCACTGATTTGCATCATCCAACCTCCAGTGCCGGACTCGTCGGCCCGGGCTCATGCTGCAACTCCTGAAGACGGTCTTCGACTCGCCCCCGAGCGCCTCCAACACTGCCGATTTCCTGAAGAAATCGCAGCCGCTTCACCGCGACCTCGAGCGACATCGGGAGGTCGGCGAGGCGCTGTACCGCGAACTCGACCACCTGCAGTTCCAAGGAACGAGGGAGCGCCAGGTCACACCGGGGGGCCATGACGCCACGGCGCCGCCGGTGTGCGAGTCGACGCTGCTGAAGCCGGACTTCGAGATGCCCGGAGGTTGCGTCAATCTTCATGCCAATCTGCTGCCGGCGGACCGCCTCATCCTCATGAGACCCCCTGGGTTCGCGGAGGCCGTGGCCTGGGCCGACGCCTGCATCAGCAACCGGGTTTCCTGCCTGGTCGACCTGGACGCGCCAGAGAAGCGGCAGGGGCATTGCATGAATCGCGGCACAACCACGTGGGGCGCGGCTCGTTATCGTGTGGATTTCGAGCAGGCAGCCAACGCGAATCCGACCTCGGGAAGCCACGCGGAGGCGAACTTCGAGGTGTCGTTGCTGCGCGCCGGTCAGGACGCCAACACGGCGCGCACGCAGCGGGTTCGACGACTGCAGGCGGCGCCCATGGATCCCCATGACCCCCTCACCCCCCAGCGGATGCTGGATCTCGTGAAGGCGATTGATGATCAAGCTCAGGGCGACGGCGAGGCCGTCGCTTTCCAGTGCGCGGACGATCACGCCTCCGCCCTGATGGCCGTGGCCTTGTCTGCCTACCGCCGTCTGAAGCGGGGGGATGAACCCAGCATCGACGATCTCAACGACTTTGTTTTCAACAAGTGCGCGGAGGTGCGGGCCTACCGCAACGTCGACATTTTCGAATCGCTTCACCTCACGACGCTGGTTGCGTTCAACCATCTCGCACTGGCGCAGACAAGGCGGGGCCCACCGACAGCCGCCCGGCGCACATCCGGCGACGCCTCTGCGCTGCGCGAGGATCCGGCCTCGGCGAGCGCGGTCAGTGGCGAAGTCTCGCAGACACCGGCGCAGACCAAGCTTCAGGCCATTCGCGCGGACATCACCACACTGTCGGTCGATGCCATCGTCAATGCCGCCAAGCCCTCTTTGCTGGGCGGAGGGGGTGTCGATCGCGCCATCCACCAGGCAGCTGGAAAGGATCTGCTCAAAGCCTGCAAGCCGCTGGGCGGCTGCGACACCGGCGACGCCAAGGTCACCCGCGCCTTCCTCCTTCCGGCGCTGTACGTCGTGCACACCGTGGGACCGAAATGGCAGAACGGCCACCATGACGAGGCCAATCTGCTCGCCAGTTGCTACCGCCGCTCCCTGGAAGAGGCGTCCAGGAAAGGCGCTCGCAGCGTGGCCTTCCCGTGCATCAGCACAGGCTCGTACGGATTCCCCGCGCCGGAAGCCGCCCAGATCGCGGTGCGCACGGTGACCGACTTCCTGACCAAATCGACGTCGATCAAGGAGGTGATCTTCTGCTGCTCCTCCGAAAGGCATCTCGAACTCTACTTGCAGGAACTGGACAAGCTGCCAGCGTGACCTTGCAGGCCAGCCCGTCGATGACCCGTCAGGCACGCGCGGCACGGAGATTTCAAGCGCCGCCTGATCCAGACCCGGGGTAAGAACGCTCGGTCGATCGATCGTTGGCCGAATGTATGCAGGGGTTAACTCGCCCTGCCATCGGTCATGGCGTACTCCGCACGCGCCTAGAATCGCCCCCCATGCGAATCCTGGTCTGGCTCTTCCGAGCATTCCTGTTCTTCTGTCTCTTCGCCTTCGCGCTGAACAACAGCCAGGAGGTCGTCGTGCACTGGTTCTTCGGCCAGTCCTGGCGCGCTCCGCTGGTGATCGTGGTGCTGCTCACCTTCGGGATGGGCTGCGCCTTCGGCGTGCTGGCGATGGTCCCGGCCTGGTGGCGCCACAAGCGCGCCGCCGCGCGATCGCTCCCTCCGGCGGACGACCTGCCGCCCCCTTCGGCGACCGCGACCGCCAACGACCCCAAGATCCCCGATGGAATTTGATCTCAGCTGGCTGCTGATCGGCGTGCCCCTGGTCTTCGGACTGGGCTGGCTCGCGTCCAAGCTGGACGCACGCCAATGGAAGCGCGAACAGCGCGACGCCCCGCGCGCCTACTTCAAAGGCCTGAACCTGCTGCTGAACGAGCAGCAGGACAAGGCCATCGACGCCTTCATCGAAGCGGTGCAGGCCGACCCCGACACCTCCGAGCTGCACTTCGCGCTGGGCAACCTGTTCCGCCGCCGCGGCGAATACGAGCGCGCCGTGCGCGTGCACCAGCATCTGCTGTCGCGCGGCGACCTGCCGAAGTCCGAGCGCGATCGCGCGCAGTACGCGCTGGCGCAGGATTTCTTCAAGGCCGGGCTGTTCGACCGCGCGGAGTCCGCCTACGAGGCGCTCAAGGGCACGGCCTTCGACCACGAGGCCGCGCTGGCGCTCCTGTCGCTGTACGAGCGCTCGCGCGAGTGGGCGAAGGCGGCCGAAGTCTCCGAGCAGCTTGAGGCGGCCGGCACCGGCAGCTTCGCGAGCCGCATCGCCAACTACTGGTGCGAACTGGCGCTGGAAGCCCAGGCCCGTCAGGACGAGCCGCAGGCGCGCCGCTGGCTGGACCAGGCCCGCGAACGTGCGCCGCAATCGGCGCGGGCCTATGTGCTGCTCGGCCAGATGCTGGCACGCCAGGGCGACCAGGCCGGTGCGATGGGCCTCTACGGCGACCTGCTGCGAGCCAACCCCGACGCCTTCAACCTCGTCGCACGCGACTACGCACAGGCCGCTCAGGCCACCGGCACGGCGCCCCAGGCGCTGGCGCTGATCGAGGCCCAGTACCGCCGCCATCCGAGCATGGCGCTGCTGCAGGCCATCGCGCTGCTGGAGCCCGCGCCCGACGCGCAGCGCCGCCGCCTGACCGAGCACCTGCGCGTCGAGCCGGCCCTGTCGGCTGCGACGCAGCTGCTGCAGCAGAGCCAGACGCGCCAGCAGCCGCTCAACGACGACGAGGCCCAACTGGTCGGCACCGCGCTGCAACGCGCCGTGCGGCCGCTGCAGCGCTACCGCTGCGCCGCCTGCGGCTTCGAGTCGCAGCACTATTTCTGGCAATGCCCGGGCTGCCTCAGCTGGGACAGTTATCCGCCCCGCCACGTCGAAGAGCTCTGACACCGATGACCACCCCGATGAGCTCCGCTCCGGCCCCGGCCGCCCACACGCCGGCCACCGCACCGGCCGGCACCCCGGCAACACCTGTCCCCGCGTCCGGCGACCGCGTCATCCTGTGCATGAAGTGGGGCACGAAGTACGGCCCCGAGTACGTCAACCGCCTGTACGCGATGGTGCGCCGGCACCTGCGCGGCGACTTCCGCTTCGTCTGCCTGACCGACCGCGGCGAGGGCGTGCGTGCCGAGGTCGAATGCCTGCCGATCCCGCCGCTGGACCTGCCGCCCGGCAGCCCGGAGCGCGGCTGGACCAAGCTGACGACCTTCAGCGACGACCTCGTGCAGAAGTACGGCCTGCGCGGCACGGCCCTGTTCCTCGACCTGGACGTGGTGATCGTCGACGACATCACGCCCTTCTTCGAGGAGCCCGGCGAGTTCCTCATCATCCATGACTGGAAGCGCCCCTGGCGCATCACGGGCAACTCCTCGGTCTACCGCTTCACGCTGGGCGCGCACCCGGAGGTGCTGGTCAAGTTCCGGCGCGAGTTCGACGCGGTGCGCCGGCAGTTCCGCAACGAGCAGGCCTACCTGTCCGACGAGATGCATCGCAAGGGCCTGCTGAAGTACTGGGACGACCGCTGGTGCGCGAGCTTCAAGTACCACAGCATCCCGCGCTGGCCGATGAACTACTTCCAGGCGCCCTTCATCCCCGACGGCGCGCGGATCCTGATCTTCCACGGCGTCATGAACCCGCCCGATGCACTGGCCGGCCGCAGCAACGGCAACTGGCGCCGTCCGAAACCTGCGCCGTGGATCGCCGATCACTGGCACGAGTGAGCCACGCACCATGAACGGCCCCCTTCCGTCCGCACCGTCACCCGACCGGCAGGCCCAGGACACTGCGAGCCCGGTCGGTGGGGCGACGCCCTGGCTGTCCGTGCTCATTCCCGTGCACAACGTCAAGGACTACCTGCGCGAGTGCCTGGACTCCGTCCTCTCGCAGGCGGATGCCGGCGTCGAGGTGCTGATGGTGGACGACTGCTCCACCGACGGGTCCGACGAGCTCGTGCGCACGCTGGTCGCGGCGCACGCCGACGGCCCGGTGCGCGTGCGGGGTCTTTTCCACGGGCAGAACCAGGGACTCTCCGGCGCACGCAACACCATGCTGCAGGAGGCCCGCGGCGAGTACGTGTGGTTCCTCGACTCCGACGACTACCTGATGCCGGGCGCGATCCCGCGGCTGAGACAGGTGGTGCAGGGGCACGCGCCGGCGTTGGTGCTGTGCGACTTCTTCATGTTGCGCGAGCGGATGAAGCTCAAGCATCGGCTGCGCGGCGAACTGCATCGGCGCACCTTCGCCGGTCCGGAACGCCAGCTGCTGCGCGATCCGTCGCTGCTGATCCGCGGCCTGTTCGAGGCGGGCCAGATGCACAGCTGGTCCAAGATCGCGCGGCGCAGCGTCTGGGGCGAACAGGTGCGCTTCCCGGTCGGCCGCTACTTCGAGGACATGGCGACCACGCCCTTGCTGGCGCTGCTCGCCGAGAGCTCGTGGTACGAGCCGGAAGTGTGGGTGGCCTACCGCCAGCGGGCCGGCTCCATCCTGAGCACGCCCAACATGACCAAGGCGGAGCACCTGGCCCATGCGCTCGCGAACCTGCGCGACGCGGCACTCGGAGCGCCGCTGGACGATGCGGCGCGTTTCGCCTGGGCGCACTTCGCGGCGCGCAACTTCATCGGCGCCTCGCGCATGGCCGACAAGGCGCAACCCGAAGGTTGTGCGGGGATGGTGGCGATGTTCCGCCAGGCCTTCGAGGAAGCATCGCCGATCCCGCTGCGCGAACTGGATCGCGCCTACAAGCGCCGGGGCTGGTTCATCCGTGCGATGCGCCTGCGCTACTGGCTGCGTCGCGCCGAGGACCAGCGCAGCGCCGCCACGGCCTGAGGCGGGCGATCACGCCGCCGCGTGGCCGGACGAAACCGGCCTACGCCGCCCTTCCACCTCAGAGCGCCAGCAGCATGTCCTCGTAGCGCCGCATCATGAGGTCGACGCCGTGCTCCTCGATCGCCCGCGCACGCGCCGCGGCGCCGAGCCGTCCGGCCAGCGGCGGATCGCGCAGCAGCCGCTCCAGCGCGTCGGCCAGCGCCGCTGGATCCGCCTCCGGCACGAGCAGGCCGGTGCGCCCGTCCTCGATCACGCCTTCGACGCCGGGCACCAGCGACGCCACGCAGGCGCAGCCCGCCGCCATCGCCTCCAGCAGGGCCAGCGGCATCCCTTCCCAATGCGTCGACAGCACGAAGATCTGCTGACTCATCAGCAGGCCCGGAATGTCGCCGTGATGCCCCAGGAAGCGCACCTGGTCGCCCAAGCCGAGTTGCCGGGTCAGGCGCTCGGTGGCGCGCCGGTAGGCCTCCTTGCCGCCGCCGGCCAGGTGCAGCACCGGCCGCAGGCCGCGCTCGCGCAGCAGCGCCAGCGCGCGGATCAGCGTCTGCGGATCCTTCTGTCGCGCAAAGCGCGCCGACATCACGATGCCGGGCTCGCGGCGCTCGACCGGACGGTCGTCGGCGGCGGTGAAGCGATCGAGCCGGATGCCGTTCGGAATCGCCGTGGTCTTCTCTTCCGGCATGCCCAGGTCGACCAGGCGTCTTCGAACGCCCTCCGACACGCCGACCAGCCGCGCACTGACCTCGCTCAGCCGACGCGCCTGCGCGCGCTTGCAACGCGTGTAGCGCTCACGCGAGTTGTGCTCGACCTGCACCAGCACCGGCACGCCGGCCAGGCGCCCGGCGCGACGGCCCAGCAGGTGTTCGGGAAAGCCATGCGCCATCAGCACGTCGGGGTGCAACTGCTCGCAGAGGCGACGCAGCGCCCAGATCGTCGCCAGGTGCGCCCAGCCGGGCACGACGTACACGGGCAGGCCCTGCTCACGCAGCGCCTGGATGCGGGCCAGCTTGGTGGCGTTCTCGGTGCGCATCTTGCGGCGCAGGACCAGGATGGGCGCGATGCGCTCGCTCTTCAGCTGCGCCAGGCACAGATCGACCGCCACCTGCGTGGCGCCGGAGAAGCCGCCGGTCACGAAGTGCAGCACGCGGCGGCGCTCGGGCGCCGCCAGGCCGCTCGGGGAAATCTCAGACATCGCGGCAGTGTATGCGGGGCACGTTCGGTTACCGGCGAGGAACGCCGCGGGCACGACGGCTGCCGAAGACGGTCGGCTGGGCGCTGAGAAGCCCCGCTAAAGCTGGGTTGTTCCGGAGGATCGCGGCCGCAGCGGAGATCACAATCCGAACGAATTGAATGCAGGAGACAGCCCACCGGGCTCGACCATGAAGACTGATTACCTGATCGTCGGCGCCGGCTTTGCCGGCTCGGTCTGCGCTCGCGTGCTGGCGGATGCCGGCAAGACCGTCCACCTGATCGACAAGCGCCCCCACATCGGCGGCAACGCCTACGACGAGCGCGACGCCCACGGCGTGCTGATCCATCCGTACGGGCCGCACATCTTCCACACGAACGCGAAGAAGGTCTTCGAGTTCCTGTCCCGCTTCACCACCTGGCGTTTCTACGAGCATCGCGTGCTGGCCAAGGTCGGCGAGCAGCTGGTGCCCATCCCCATCAACCGCACGACGATCAACACGCTCTACGGCCTGTCGTTGACGGAGGACGAGGTGCAGGGCTACCTCGAGACGGTGCGCGAGCCGCGCGACCCGATCCAGACCAGCGAGGACGTGGTGCTGAACAGCGTCGGCCGCGACCTGTGCGACAAGTTCTTCCGCGGCTACACGCGCAAGCAATGGGGACTGGACCTGTCGCAGCTGTCGGCCGGCGTCGCGGCGCGCATCCCGACGCGCAGCAACGACGACGACCGCTACTTCAGCGACACCTTCCAGTTCATGCCGGCGGACGGCTACACGGCGATGTTCGAGCGGCTGCTGGACCATCCAGGCATCACCGTCCGCACCGGCGTCGATTTCCAGGAGGTCCGCGGCGATTTTCCCGGCGCGCACATCATCTACACCGGCCCGATCGACGCCTACTTCGGCCACTGCCACGGCGCCCTGCCCTACCGCAGCCTGCGCTTCGACCACGAGCACCTGCCGACGACCGCGCAGGTGCAGCAGGTGGGCACGGTCAACTACCCGAACGACCATGAGTACACACGCATCACCGAGTTCAAGCACCTGACCGGCGAGACGCATGCGGGCACGTCCATCGTGCGCGAGTACCCGCAGGCCGAGGGCGATCCGTACTACCCGGTGCCACGGCCCGAGAACGAGGCGCTCTTCAAGAAGTACGCCGAGATGGGCGAGCAGGCCCAGGGCGTCACCTTCGTCGGCCGGCTGGCGCAATACCGCTACTACAACATGGACCAGATCGTGGCCGCCGCGCTGAAGACGGCCCAGGACCTGCTGGAGACGCCGCCAACATAATGGCGGGATGAGCGTTTATTCCGAAGACCGGACGCCGACCGCGATCCGGCGCCCCGTCGTGCTGGTGTCCTGGGACGGCACGAGCGAACCGCTGAGCCTGGTCCACCTGGACGCCTCGCCCGAGTTCGACTGGATCCTGTTCGACTACACCGGCCGGCAAGCCGCCGGTGCGCGCCTGCTGCGCGGTCAGCCGACGACCGTGCTCGCGGCGAAGACCGAGTGCAAGGGCGAGATCTTCAAGCACCTGTCCGATCACCTCGCCGCCACGGCGGCGGATGCCGGCGCCGGTCCCTGGCCGGAGTACGTCGGCGTGATCGACGACGACATCCTGCTGTCGGTCAGCCAGCTCAACACCGCGCTGCACCTGGGGCGCGTCGAGCGCCTGGACGTGTTCTCGCCCTCGCTGAGCCACGACAGCCCGTACTCGCACCAGTGGATGCGGCACCAGCCCAACCGCATCTACCGCGAGGTGGACTGGGTCGAGGTGATGATGCCCTTCTACCGCGGCGACCTGTTCATGGCGGCGCGCGCGTACTACCAGGACAACGTCTCGTCCTGGGGGCTGGACCGCTTCCTGATCCCGACGCTGCAACAGCTGCGCGGCCAGACCCGCACGGCGCTGCTGGACGCGGTGATGGCGAGCCACCGCCGCCCGGTGACCAGCGGCGGCAAGGTCTACCGCAACGGCCGCACCGCCTGGCAGGAACGCCAGATCCTGCGCCAGGCCAGCATGGACCTGATCGCCCGGGAAGCGCCCGGGCTGGTGAACGGCCCGTGGTACCGCCGCACGTTCGTCGCGCGGGAAACGCCCAACAAGTGGATCCGCTGGAAGCGGCGCGCCGCGCGCGTCGTGACGGCCTGGCTCGACGAATCGAGCTGAGCCGCGACTCCGGCACAATCGCCGCTTCCTCCCATCGATCCCCTGGCCGGGGCCGGCGCATCGCGTCCGGCGCCGACCTGCGCCATGACCGACCAAGCCTCCGCCAAAGACAACGAATCGCTCGGCCCCACCGCGAGCCGCCTGTGGCGCTTCATGAAGCCGCACCGCTGGGGGCTGCTGCTGTCGGTGGTCTCCTTCGTGCTGGTGGCGCTGACCGAACCGCTGATCCCGCAACTGCTGGGCTTCGCGCTCGGCGAGGGCTTCCAGGGAAAGAGCGCCGCGGCGACCACGCTGCCCGGTGGCACGGCCGTGCCGAGCATGCACGTCCAGTACAGCTTCCCGATCTGGATGGTCCCGATCGTGCTGATCGGCCTGTTCGCCTTGCGCGGCCTGTTCAGCTTCTGCGGCCAGTACATGCTGAACTGGACGATCTCGCGCACCGTCATGGATCTGCGCGCGGCGCTGCTGCAGGTGCTGCTGCGCGCCGACGCCCGCGTCTACACGAGCCTGCAGCCGGCCACCGCGGTGACCAAGGTCGTCAACGACCCGCAGCATGTCGTGACGCTGATCGCCGGCGCGCTGGTCACCATCCTGCGCGACGGCCTGCCGGCGCTGGCGCTGATGGGCTACCTGTTCTTCATCAACTGGAAGCTGACGCTGCTGTCGCTGATCACGGTGCCGGGGCTGGCCTTCGTGGTGCGAAAGGTCAACAAGCGGGTCCGGCGCATGGGCACCTGGGCCTATGACGCGCAGCTGCGGCTGGTTTCCGTCGTCGAGGACGTCACCCGCGCCTGGCGCGTGGTGCGCAGCTTCGACGCGGCCGATTACGAAACGCGGCGCTTCGCCGACCGGGCGCGCGAGGTGCAGCGCAGCTCGCTGAAGACGGCGGCGTCCAATGCGATGGCGCAGCCGCTCTCGCAGCTGATGGCGAGCATCGGCATCTCGCTCATCGTGAGCCTGGCGCTCTACCAGTCGCGGGTGAACGGCACCGGCGTGGGCGACTTCGCGGCCTTCGTCGCGGCGCTGCTGCTGATGAGCTCGCGGCTGCGGCATCTGAGCGACGTGATGCAGCCCATCACGAACGCCCTCGTCGTCGCGCGCGGCTGCATCGGTCTGCTGGACACGCCGGCCGAGCCCGACACCGGCACGCGCGAGCTGAGCGACGTGCGCGGCGACATCGCCCTGCAGCAGGTCACGCTGCGCTATCCCGGCGCGAACCGCGACGCGCTGGCCGCGCTGGACCTGAACATCCCGGCCGGCAGGACGACGGCACTGGTGGGCAGCTCGGGCGCGGGCAAGAGCTCGGTGGTCAACCTGCTGCTGGGCTTCGAGCGTCCGGACAGTGGCCGCATCCTGCTGGACGGCGTCTCGATCGATGAGTTGACGAAGGCCAACCTGCGGCGCCAGTTCGCGGTGGTGTCCCAGGACATCGTGCTGTTCGACGCCTCGGTGGCGGACAACATCGCCTACGGCCAGATGCGCGACGACGCGAAACTGGAACAGGCGTTGCGGGCCGCTGCCTTGTGGGACTTCGCGCAATCGCTGCCCGAAGGCCTGGACACGACCGTCGGTGCCAACGGCAGCAAGCTGTCCGGCGGTCAGCGCCAGCGTCTGGCGATCGCGCGCGCGCTGTACAAGGACGCGCCGGTGTGGATCTTCGACGAGGCGACCTCGGCGCTGGACACCGAGAGCGAGCGCGCCGTGCAGCAGGCGCTGGAGCAATGGCAGGGTCGCAAGACGCTGATCGTCATCGCGCACCGCCTGTCGACGATCCGTCGGGCCGACTGCATCCAGGTCATGGCCGACGGCCAGGTCGTCGAGTCCGGCGACCACGACGAGCTGGTGGCCAGGGACGGCGTCTATGCCGGCATGGTGAAGGTCCAGCACTGAGCGTCGCCCACCGCGCCTCGGACCTGTCCTCGGTCCGAGCGCGTCTTGTCAACGCTGACACAAAGACGATAAGCCCCCGACAAGGCCGATCGATCCAATGCGGAGCATCCCCTTCAGGAGCTCCGCATGCAGCCACACCGCCACACCCCGCACGAATCCGGCCACGACCATGATCAAGGCCTCGCGCACGACCTTGCCGTGCTCCAGCAGCGCCGACGCGCGCTGGGCCTGCTGGCGGGTGTCGCCGGCCTCGGCGGCCTGACCTTGCTCGGCTGCGGTGGTGGCGGTGCGGACGCCGGCACGAGCACCGTGGGTACGGGTTCCACGGGTTCCACGGGATCGACCGGCTCCACGGGATCGACCGCGAGCTGCTCGGTGATCCCCGAGGAAACCGCGGGCCCCTATCCCGGCGACGGTTCCAACAGCAACGGCAGCGGGATCACCAACGCGCTGGCGCTCAGCGGCGTCGTGCGCAGCGACATCCGCACCAGCATCGGCACCGCGAGCGGTACCGCCGGCGGCGTGCCGCTGACCCTCACGCTGAAGCTGGTGAACGCGAGCAGCAGCTGCGCGGACCTGTCCGGCTACGCGATCTACCTGTGGCACTGCGACCGGGAGGGCCGCTACTCCCTCTACAGCGCCAGCGTCGTCAACGAGAACTACCTGCGCGGCGTGCAGAGCACCGGCAGCGACGGCACGGTCACCTTCACGACCATCTTCCCCGGTTGCTACGACGGCCGCATGCCCCACATGCACTTCGAGGTCTACCGCAGCGCCGACGTCGCGACCTCGTACGCCAACAAGATCAAGACCTCGCAGATCGCGTTCCCGACGGCGGTCTGCACGACGGTCTACAGCACCGCCTCGGGCTACAGCAGCAGCCTGACGAATTTCAACCGCATCACCTTCGCCTCCGACAACGTCTTCAGCGACGGCTACACGACCCAGCTGGCCACGCTCACCGGCGACGTCGCGAGCGGCTACGCCGCGACGCTGACGGTGGGCATCGCCGCCTGATCCGGACGCCCATGCCGCGCTTCATCCCGACGACCCGTGCCGGCGCCGCGGACCCCGGTGTATCGTCCGAGGCTGGCCCCGGCATGCCGCCGGTGGCGCCGGTGGAGGTGCGCATGACGCGGTGTCTGGTGGTCGACGACGATGCGGAGATCCGCCGGTCGCTCGACGAGTATCTGCAGAAGTTCAGCGTCGCGGTGAGCACCGCCGGCGACGGCCGCGAGATGCGCCGCCTGATGGCGACGCAGGTCTTCGACGTCGTCGTGCTGGACCTGATGCTGCCCGACGAGAACGGGCTGACGCTGTGCCAGTGGATCCAGCAGCACCACCCGTCGGTGCCGGTGATCATGCTGACGGCGCACGGCGATCCGATCAGCCGCGTGCTCGGCCTGGAGATGGGCGCCGACGACTACCTGGCCAAGCCCTTCGAGCCCCGCGAGCTGGTGGCCCGCATCCACGCGATCCGGCGCCGCGCGCGTCGCGGTGAACACGAAGCGCAGACGCGCCGCGAGTTCCGTTTCGAGGGCTGGGCCTTCGACCGGCTGCTGCGGCAGCTGGTCTCGCCGCAGGAGGTGGTGGTGCCGTTGTCGAGCGCCGAATTCCGCATGCTGAGCGCGCTCGTCGAGCGGCCCGGACGTGTGCTGAGCCGCGAGCAGCTGATCGAGCTGACACGCGCCCCCGGCGTCGAGGTCAACGATCGCAGCGTGGACCTGACGATTTCGCGGCTGCGGCAGAAGCTCGGCGACTCGCCCAAGGAGCCGCGCCTGATCCGCACGATGCGCGGCGAAGGCTACCTCTTCGACGCCCAGGTGCAGACTTGAGCGCTCCTGATCGCGTGACGGACCGGATGACGCATCGCCTGAAGCGGCGGGCCGTCGTGATCCGCGACGGATTCGCGCGGGCTTTCGGCGACACGCTCGCACGGCGGATCTTTCTCCTGCTGTGGGTCACGCTGGTGGTCGCGCAGGCGCTGGCGATCGGCGTCGTGACCTGGACGCGCGGCGATCCCTATGCCCTGCGCATGCACGGCGTGCCGTCGCTGCCGCCGATGCCGGCACTCGTGCGCGGGCCTCAGGTGCCCGGACCCGGACCAAGACCCGGACCAATACCCGGAACCGAACCCGGGCCTGGCCCGGGACCGGGACCGCAAGGCATGGGCGCCGACCCCGAATTGCGCGACGAGCCGCCTCTCCCGGGCGACATGCCGATGCCACCGCGCGAGGGCTTCCGCGGCTTTCCGCCGCCCTCGCAGACGCAGGGCGCGCAGCCCCCGGGACCGCAGCCGCAGTGGCGAGGCCCGTTCCGCGCGCTGACCGCCTGGGAACTGACGCTCGACTACGGCATCCGCCTGCTCGTCACCGGCCTGGCGGCCTGGATCGCCTCGCGCTGGCTGTCGCGCCCGATGCGCGATCTCGTGCGGGCGTCGCAGGAACTGGGGCAATCGCTGCACAAGCAGGACCGGCTGCCCCTGCTCGACGAGCAGCGCGGCACCCTGGAGGTCCGCGAGAGCGCGCAGGTCTTCAACGCGATGGCGCGCCAGCTGCGGCGGCAGTTCAACGAGCGCGGGCTGATGGTGGCGGCGATCTCCCACGACCTGCGCACGCCGCTGACGCGGCTGCGCATGCGGCTGGAGACGCTGGACATCGAGGAGATCCAGCGCCAGCGTTCCGTCGAGGACATCCGCGAGATGAATGCGCTGGTGGACGCGGTGATGGAGCTGTTCCGCGGCGACGGGCCGGGCGCGGCGGAGCCGCTGGTCGACGTCGATCTCGGCGCGTTGGCGCAGGCGCTGACCGACGACCTGATCGAGCAGGCGATGCCGGTGCGCTTCGAGGACGACAGCGCGTCGCCTGACGATGAGTCGATGAACGGCGCGCCGGTGCTCGCCAAAGGCCAGCCGATGGCGCTGCGGCGCGTGCTGGGCAACCTCGTGGGCAACGCGGTGCGCTACGGCGGCAGCGCGGAGGTCCGCGTCGGCCGGGACGCGCAAGGCGCCTGGCTGCGCGTGACCGATCCAGGCCCCGGCATTCCGGAGGACAAGCTGGAAGCGGTGTTCGAGCCGTTCTACCGCCTGGAGGACTCCCGCAACCGTCACACCGGCGGCGCGGGACTGGGGCTCTACATCGCGCGGGAGCTGACGCTGAGGCAGCGGGGATCGCTGACCTTGTCGAATCGCCCGGAAGGCGGACTCATGGCTGAACTCCGCCTGACGACCTGAGACGTCACCGTCCCTTGCAAAGATCCATCTCCTCCGGCCCCATTCGGCATGGCGTGGTGCGGTGCAGTGAGATGCGGGTGCGGATGCGGATGTGGGCTCGATTCAGGCCCCGATTCAGGTCTCGATTCAGGCCCCCGATGAGGCCACCAGGCGGGGCGGTCCGGGGGGATTGGGCGGGACCTGCAGCGCGAAGCCGCCGGCGCGCTTGCGCATCGCGGCGGGGTCCATCTGCGGCGCCTGCGCGGGCCAGTCGAAGAACCGCTGGATCTCGACGCGACGGGCGAGCGTGTCCGACATGCCGAGCGTGATGAGCTCGTTCGTGTACTCGGGTTCGAAGAGCAGGTAGCTGACCAGCGCCGAGCCGCTGGCGGTGGCGCCCTCGCCCGACACGCCGACGCTGCGCAGCAGCGCGCGGATCGGCGGCGGCAGCGCGCCCTGGTGCTCGGCGGCAAGGCTGTCCAGCGGCCGGCTCGGCGCGATCACGAGAGCCTCGATCGGCTTGAGCGGCGTGTTGCGCAGCGCCTCTTCCGGCAGCAGCGCGAGCGTGCTGTTGATGCGCTTGAGGCGCTCGATGTCGACGGCCAGCGCGTCCAGGAAGATGTTGGACAGCGCGTGGCCGGCGATCTGCGCCAGGCTGGGATGTCCGGTGGGCGTCGGCCCGTGCTGGCCCTCGCCGCCGGCCTCGTGCATGCGGCCGGCGCCGATGACGAGGACCTTCTCCGCGCCCAGGTGCACGGCCGGCGAGATCGGCGCGGTCTGGCGCATCGAGCCGTCGCCGAACCATTCGACCTCGCCGCCGAGCTCCAGCGGCTCGGCGGGGAAGATGAAGGGGATCGCGGACGAGGCGACCAGATGCTCGATCGAGAGCTTCGGGATGCGGGTGGCGATGCGTTGCGTGCGGACCCAGGGATCGCGCTGCTGGTGCGTCTGATAGAAGGTGACGTGGTGGCCGGACGTGTAGCTGGAGCCCGTCACCGCGAGCGCGTCGATGTAGCCCTTGGCGAGCATCTCGTCGAGGCGGTCGAACTTGATCCACTGGTCCAGCAGGGCGCGCAGCGGGGTGTTGTTCAGCAGGCTGCGCGGGCGGGTGCGGCGCCAGCGGTTCAGCGCCCAGCCGAGCGAGAGCATGCTGAGCCACTTCGCGCCGGAGCGGATCACGCCGAAGGAATCGGCGGCGTAGACCTGGTTGACGTGGATGTTCTGCCAGATGTACATGAGGCCGTCGACGGCGGAGCAGAAGTCGTCGGCCTGGCAGGCGAGCGTGGCGGCATTGATGGCGCCGGCGGAGGTGCCGGAGATCACCTGGAAGGGGTTGTCGCCGGTGGTGCAGGCGTCGCGGCGCAGCTGCGCGATGGCGGCCAGCACGCCGACCTGGTAGGCCGCGCGCGCGCCTCCTCCGGTAAGGATCAGGCCGGTCCGGGGCTTGGCATCCTGCATGGGGGCAGCTTACGCCTGACGCCCCCGGCGTGGGGTGGCGTCAGTACCCGTCAAATGGGGGATAGGCGAGTGACCCGAGCCACAGTGGCCCACCGGCGACGGAGGTCAACGCCCCCGCGGACGCCGGCGTGACGTCGTGCCTGCCGGTGCCTCTGCGTCCAGCCAGGTTGGCGTCTGGAACGGCAGTTCGTCTTCCTGGAAACCGGCAGCGATCACCTGCTCGGTCCACAGAGCCGGCGCTTGGCGACGGGCGGACGCGATGTACTCGCGCGCCTCTTCCTCGACATAGCCATATTCCGTGCAGGCGTCGATCAGGTTGAAGACCGCGGCGGACGCCGCGTGCGTTCGAGAGCGGGAGATGTCCATGGACTGCGTGCCCGAAAAGCCCATGCCATAGGGCGCGATGTCGAACGCTGGAGAAAGAGTCCAGCCCGTTCCGTCGAACAGGAAGCCCGTGTTGCGTGGGTGATCGTCACCGTTGCCCAGGATCGCGTTCATCACGATGCGACGGAACAGTTCGCGCTTTCCCGCCAGCACCGTGTCGCTGTCGGCGCGCCCCCGCCACCGCTGCAGCTCATGCGCGAGAGCCAGATACGAACGCTCCCGGCTTCCTCGCACCTGTTTGTCCAGGCCCAGCACGGTATGTGCGCTGGCGAAGAGACGCCGCGTCACTCGCCGCTGCGCATCCACATGGCGATCGAAACGTCGGACGAGGATCACTTCGCGTTGCTCGACCCGCTTGAACTGCACTTCGGCCGCATTCACGCCGAGTTCTGCCGCCACTTTCATCGCCACGAATTCGCGAAGCGGTGAGTGGGGTCGATCTCCTCGGTCTTGCAGCTTGGCCAGCCACTGCTGCCCCTCATGCAGCACCGTGAGCTTGGGACGTTCACCGCCGGCGCTCGTGCCGACGATGCCCTTCACTTCGCGCACGGCATCGCTGGCTGGCCGCGTGTCCGGCACATCAGCGAGGATCTGGAGCAGATCCTGAGAGGGTGGACAGTGGAACTCCTGCTTTCGCGACACGTCGTCGCAGACGGCAATGGCCCCGACCGAATCGCCTTCAGACTCTTCCAGCACGGCCATGTGATCTTCGACGCGGACCTGCCGCACATGCGCCAGCAGATCCAGCCCATAGCCTTCTGGCTTGGCATCGCGAATCACACCGAAGAGTCCGTCCTGTCTGGTTTCCATGATCGGCCGAGCGCGTGAGCTCAAGGCGAGGTGTGCCAGATCCAGAGCGACGCCATGCGCGTCCAGATAAGCTTGCCGATACTCAAAAATGCCGACGCCGTCCTTCAACGAGAACACGCCGCATTCGACCGGGTCCGGTCTGTGAGGAAGCCAGACCCACACGGGTTTGGCGTCAGCGCTCATGGGGTCCTCCGTTTGGGCGTACGAACGCGCAGCGGCACGGCGTCGGCCATCAATGCGGAGAGTTCCTTGTCAGATCCCAGGTTGGACAGGGTATCGAACGTCCCTTCCAATCCAAGCCCCCAAAGCACCATCAATACGGAGCCGATCTGAACGGTGGGGGCACCGGTCTCGATCGCCACCAGCGTGCTGAGGCCGATACCTGCTCGGGCCGCTAGATCCGGCCGCGTCAACCGCCGAGCACGGCGGGCAAGCGAAATCCGTTCGCCGAGAGCGGCGAGCGAGTCTTCGACGATGAACGGGAAGGTTTTAAGACTCATGGAACAATTGTTATAGCTCAAAAAAACTGCCATAACAACTGTTATCCAAGAGCCGCTCCTTCCTTCACCCGCCCGCGTCGTACACGATCTCCGCCGGCTTGAGCTGCTCCAGCGCCTCGTCGCTGGGCCAGAACTTGCCGGCGCCGCCCAGGCCCAGTTCCGCGACCGCGCCGTTGCGCTTGATCGGGATGCGCAGCTCCAGCCCCTGGCTGAGCACGCCCTGCTCCGTCTCCACGCGCTTGGCCGGCCAGCTCCTGACCAGCTCCAGCACCGTCGACGCCGGCAGGTTCGGCGCCGTGCGCAGGTAGCGCCCGAAACGCGCCCGCGCCGCCGCCAGGCTGAACACCTGCTGCACGTTCATCCGCAGCCCGCCGGAGAAGCGGTCGTTCTGCACCTTGCCCACCGCGATGATCAGCTCGTCCTCGGCCAGCAGCTCCTTGTTGGCGTTGAGCATCTCCTCGTTGGCCACCGCCTCGATCGCATGGGTCTTGTCGTCGATCTTGAAGATCGCCACCCGGCCGCGCGAGCCGTTGATCACCCGCATGTCCGACACGATGCCCGCCACCGTCGTCGGCTCGCGGCTGTCCTGCAGGTCGACGATGCGGCGCTTGACCATCCGGCGCAGCTCCGTCTCCGCCTGGTCGAACAGGTGCCCCGACAGGTAGAAGCCGATCGCCGTCTTCTCCAGGCTCAGGCGCTCCTTGATGCCCCACTCGGGGACGTCGACGAAGTCCGGCTCCGCCGTCGACGAGCCGTGACCGCCGTCGAAGTCGAACAGCCCGCCCTGGTTGACGTTCTGCGCCAGGTTGTCGGCGTAGGTGTAGCCCAGCGCGACGCTGGCCAGCAGCCGCGCGCGGCTCGGGTGCAGCGCGTCGAAGGCGCCGGCCTTGATCAGCGCCTCCACGACGCGCTTGTTGACCGCCTTGCGGTCGACGCGCGCGCAGAAGTCGAAGAAGCTGGTGAACGGACCGCCTTCCGTGCGGGCGCGCACGATCGCCTCGATCGCGCCCGCGCCCGTGCCCTTGATCGCGCCGAGGCTGTAGTTGATCTTGCGCGCACGCGGCGTGGTGCCGGCCTTGCCTTCCTTGGCCACCGACTTCGACGTGCCCTCGTCCGCGGCCATCGGCTCGAAGCGGCCGACGCCCAGGTTGATGTTGGGCGGCTCGAACTCGATGCCGAACAGCTTGGCATCGTTCATCAACACCTTGAGCTTGTCGGTGTCGTCCGATTCGATGGTCATGTTCGCGGCGAAGAACTCCGCCGTGAAATGCACCTTCAGCCAGCCCGTGTGATAAGCGAGGAGCGAGTACGCGGCCGCGTGCGACTTGTTGAAGCCGTAGCCCGCGAACTTCTCCATCAGGTCGAAGACCTCGTCGGCCTTGTCCTGGCCGATGCCCTTTTCCGCGGCGCCCTTGCGGAACAGGTCGCGGTGCATGGCCATCTCTTCGGCCTTCTTCTTGCCCATCGCGCGGCGCAGCATGTCCGCGCCGCCGAGCGAGTAGCCGCCCAGCACCTGGGCGGTCTGCATCACCTGCTCCTGGTAGACCATGATCCCGTAGGTCTCGGACAGCACCGGCTCCACCAGCGGATGCGGGTACTCGACCACCTCCTTGCCGTGCTTGCGCGCGACGAAGCTCGGGATCAGGTCCATCGGGCCCGGCCGGTACAGCGCGTTCAGCGCGATCAGGTCTTCCAGGCGCGACGGCTTCGCGTCCTTGAGCATGCGCTGCATGCCGCTCGATTCGAACTGGAACACCGACTCCGTCAGGCCGTCGGAGAACAGCTTGTAGGTCCGCTTGTCGTCGAGCGGGATGGTCTCGAACGCGAAGTCCTTGTGCTCGGGATACCGGTCGACGATGAAGTTCTTGGCCAGCTCGAGGATGGTCAGCGTTGCCAGACCCAGGAAGTCGAACTTGACCAGGCCGATGGCCTCGACGTCGTCCTTGTCGTACTGGCTGACCGCCGAGGTCGAGCCCGGCTGCTGGTACTGCGGGCAGAAGTCGGTGATCTTGCCCGGCGCGATCAGCACGCCGCCGGCATGCATGCCGATCGAGCGCACCGTGCCCTCCACGCGCGCCGCCATCTCCAGCAGGCCGGCGACCTCCTCGTCCTGCGCCTCGCGCTCGCCGATCTCCGGCGACTCGTGGCGCGCGTAGACCATCTTGGCCTTGTCCGGATCGAAGTCCGGCGGCAGCTTGGCCAGCGTCACCGTCTTGCCCGGAGGCGCCGGCACCAGCTTGGCGATCGAGTCCACATGGCCGAAGCCCATGCCCAGCACGCGGCCGATGTCGCGCAGCGCGCCCTTGGCCGCCATCGTGCCGAAGGTCGCGATCTGGCTCACCGCCGGGCGGCCGTACTTGTCCTTGACGTACTCGATGACGCGGTCGCGGTTGCCCTGGCAGAAGTCGATGTCGAAGTCGGGCATCGAGACCCGTTCCGGGTTCAGGAAGCGCTCGAACAGCAGGTTGTACTGCAGCGGGTCCAGGTCGGTGATCAGCAGCACGTAGGCGACCAGCGAGCCCGCGCCCGAGCCCCGGCCCGGGCCCACCGGGCAGCCGTTGTTCTTCGCCCAGCGGATGAAGTCACCCACGATGAGGAAGTAGCCGGGGAAGCCCATCTTGATGATGGTCTCGAGCTCGAACTCCAGCCGGTCCACATAGCGCTGGCGCACCGCCTCGCGTTTGGCCGGATCGGGGTAGAGGAGCTGCAGCCGGTCCTCCAGGCCCTCGTGCGAGAGCATGCGGAAGTACTGCTCCATCGGCATCGGCGTGCCGTCGGCCTGGATCGGCGTGGGGAAGTTCGGCAGCTGCGGCTTGCCCAGCACCAGCGTCAGGCTGCAGCGCTTGGCGATCTCCACCGTGTTGGCGATGGCGCTGGGGATGTCGGCGAAGAGCGCCTCCATCTCCGCCTGGCTCTTGAAGTGCTGGCTGGGCAGGAAGCGCTTGACCCGCTTCGGGTTGGCCAGCGTCTCGCCGTCGGCCACGCAGACGCGGGCCTCGTGCGCCTCGAAGTCCTCTTCGCCCAGGAACTGGATCGGGTGCGTCGCCACCACCGGCAGACCCGCCTTGGCGGCCAGCGGCACAAGCTGGCGCAGCAGCGCCTCCTGGCCCGGCAGGCCGGCGCGTTGCAGCTCGATGTAGAAGCGGTTCGGATAGATCGCGGCGAGGCGCTGAGCCACGTCCAGCGCGCGCGCCTCGTCGCCGGCGATCAGCGCCTGGCCGATCGGGCCGAACTGCATGCCGCCCAGGCAGATCAGGCCGGCGTTGAGCTCCTGCATCCACTCCAGTTTCAGCAGCGCCTGGTTGCGCTGCACGTTCTGGATCCAGGCTCGCGACAGCAGCTCGCTCAGGTTGAGGTAGCCCTGGATGTCCTGCACCAGCAGCAGCACCCGCGACGGCGGGCGGTCGACCGCTTCGGGCTCCAGCCAGGCCTCCACGCCGAGGATGGGCTTCACGCCCTTCTTGCGGCAGGCGTTGTAGAACTTCACCCCGCCGAACATGTTCGCGAGGTCGGTCAGGCCCAGGGCGACCTGGCCGTCCTTGGCGGCCGCGGCGGCGGCGTCATCGATGCGCAGCGTGCCGTCGACGACGGAGAACTCGGTGTGGGTGCGGAGGTGAACGAAAGCCATTGCGCGATTGTAAGAAGGCTATGCTCGCCCCCCATCGAACACTCTCGCGGAGCGCCCGGATGACGATGAGCATGACGACGATGAAGGCCCTTCCCCTGATGGCGGCCCTGGCGCTGTGCGCCCCGCTGCCGTCCCACGCGGCCGAGCCCGCGGCGAAGGCCGCCAAGCCCGCCGCGGCATCGACGGCGACGTCAACGGCGGCATCCACCGCGGCGGCGAAGAAGCCCGCCCAGCCGCCGCGCAGCAGCGCCGACATCCTCGCCACCGCGCCCGCCTCCGTCTGGCGCGATGTCGATCCGGACAATCTGCTGGTGATGGCACTGCCGCAGGGTCAGGTCTTCATCGAGCTGGCGCCGCGCTTCGCACCGGCGCACGTCGACAACATCCGCGCGCTGGCTCGCGGCGGCTACTACGACGGACTGGCGATCGTCCGCGTGCAGGACAACTTCGTCACCCAATGGGGCGACCCCAACGCGGACGACGAGGACACCGGCCTCAAGGGCAAGGGCAAGCCCTTCCCGGCGGGGGCCAAGTCCCATCTTCCGGCGGAGTTCTCGATCCCCCTGAAGGGCGTGCCGATGACGGTGCTGCCGGATGTCGAGGGCTGGGCGCCGCGCGCCGGGCAGGTGGACGGGTTCCCGGCCGCCGCGGATCCGAAGACCGGCCAGGCCTGGCTGGCGCATTGCTACGGCACCGTGGGCGCGGGTCGCGGCAACGCGAAGGACTCCAGCACCGGCGCCGAGCTCTACGCGGTGATCGGCCATGCGCCGCGCGGGCTGGACCTCAACATCACGGTGGTCGGTCGCGTGCTCAAGGGCATGGAGTTCCTGTCGGCGCTGCCGCGCGGTGGCGCGGCGATGGGCTTCTACGACAAGCCCGAGCAGCGGCTGGGCATCGAGCGCGTCTCGCTCGCCTCCGCGCTGCCGGCCGAGCAGCGCCCTGCCCTGCAGGTCCTGCGCACCGACACGCCCACCTGGACCGAACTGCTGAACGCGCGCCGCAACCGCGGCGGCTGGTTCGTCCACAGCCCCGGCTACACGGACCTGTGCAGCGCCGCCGTGCCGGTGCGCATCAAGCCCGTGCCCGCGCCCGATGTGAAGCTCAACGAACCCAAGTCCCCTGAAACTCGGCGCTGAATCGGCCGCCTACAATCTTCTGTTTTCCTGACCCTGCGCGGCCACTGGCCGCCGCAACGGCATGAACACTGCTGTCCCGACCGATTCCGACTTCAAGACTGTCCTCAACATCTCCTGCTACCAGTTCGTCGCCATCGACGCGCCGGAGGTACTGCGGGACACGTTGCACGAGCGCGCCCAGGCGCTGGGCCTGAAGGGCACGGTGCTGATCGCCGAGGAGGGGATCAACCTCTTCCTCGCCGGCGCGCCGGACGCGGTGAAGGCCTGGGTGAACGCCTTGCGTGAGGACCGGCGCTTCGCCGCGCTGGCGCCCAAGGAGAGCTGGAGCGACGAGGTCCCGTTCCGCAAGCTGCTGGTGAAGGTGAAGCCGGAGATCATCCGGATGAACCACCCGACTATCCGCCCGGACCAGGCGCCCCGCGCGCCCGCGCTGCCCGCAGCCACGCTGCGGCGCTGGCTGGACCAGGGCCATGACGACGAGGGACGGCCGGTGGTCACGCTGGACACGCGCAACGGCTTCGAGGTCGACGTGGGCGCCTTTGACGGCGCGATCGACTGGCGCATCACGAAGTTCAGCGAGTTCCCCGACGCCTTCCAGGCCCATCGCGCGGAGCTCGCCGGCAAGACCGTCGTCAGCTACTGCACCGGCGGCATCCGCTGCGAAAAGGCCGCGCTCTACCTCGAGCAGGAGGCCGGCCGCCACGGCCTCGACGCGAAGGTCTACCAGCTCGAGGGCGGCATCCTCAAGTACTTCGAGGAAGTCGGCAACGCGCATTACCACGGCGACTGCTTCGTGTTCGACGAGCGCCGCGCGGTCGACCCCGAACTGGCGCCCTCGCCCGACTCCGTCGTCGAATGATCGAGCGGATGACCGAGCGTCCCACCGTCGGCGCCCGGCTGATGAAGCTGCTGGGGTTCGCCGTGCTGGCGACGGCCCTGCTCGCGATGGCCTTCCGCGCGCCGGAACGGCCGTTGGAAGGACTGGTCGCCCGCTGGGCGCCGCCGCCGTCGGACTTCCTCGAACTGAAGCTGCCCGGCGGGCAGGTCCAGCTGGTCCACTTCCGCGACGAGGGCCCGAAGACCGACACCACGCCCATCGTGCTGCTGCACGGCACCGCCGCGAGCCTGCACACCTGGGAGGGCTGGGTGAAGTCGCTCAGCGCGACGCGCCGCGTGATCACGCTCGACCTGCCGGGCTTCGGCCTCACCGGCCCTTCCGTCCTAGGCGATTACAGCGACGATGCCTATGACTCGTTCCTGTTGTCGTTCTTCCGACAGTTGCAGATTGACCGCATGGTCCTCGGCGGCAATTCGATGGGCGGCGGATTGGCCTGGTTGTATGCGGCGCGGCATCCCGGACAGGTCGCGGCGCTGGTGCTCGTCGACGCCGGCGGGCTCGATGTCCGCAGCGAAGCGGTGCCCGCGGGGTTCCGCGTGCCCGACTCGCGCGTGCTGCACTGGCTGGCCGGCGTGTTCCTGCCACGGCCGCTGGTGGACCGCAGCCTGCGCGAGGTCTACGGCGATCCGACCCAGGTTTCCGCGGCGCTGGTGGATCGTTACTTCGAACTGACGCTGCGCGAAGGCAACCGCGAGGCGCTGGCGCAACGACTGGCACAGCGCGCGCCCGGCCGGTACGCCGATCTGCTGCCGCGCATCCAGGTCCCGACCCTGATCCTGTGGGGCGGCAAGGACCGCCTCATCCCGCCCGCGGCGGCCGAGCGCTTCCATCAGGCCATCGCGCACAGCACCGTGCAGGTCTTCCCCGAATTAGGGCATGTCCCCCAGGAGGAGGACCCCGCGTCCACCGTCCAGGCCGTTCACACGTTTTTGCACTCTCCTTAACCCTGATGGCCGCCGCACGTGCGGCATTGCAACAATGCCCCCCAGTCCGGACGACCTCCTCACGAGGCGGGCTCGAACCGCCCGAGGTCGTCACCGGATGTCCATTCCACGCGTTTCCACGCTTTCCTGCTCATCACAAGGAGCCCACATGCAACGACGACAACTGATCGCCCGCGCCGCCCTGGCGGCCTGCGCCCTGCTGGCCACCGCCGGCGCCGCGCACGCCCAGGCCCCTGAATGGAAGAAGATCCGCATCGGCGTCGAGGGCGCCTACCCCCCGTTCTCCGAAGTCGGCGCGGACGGCAAGCTCAAGGGCTTCGAGATCGACCTGGCCCTCGCGCTGTGCGCCGAGATCAAGGCCGAGTGCACGCTGGTGCAGCAGGACTTCGACGGCCTGATCCCCGCGCTGCAGTCGCGCAAGGTGGACGCGATCATCGCGTCGGTGTCGATCACCGACGAGCGCAAGAAGGTCATCGCCTTCTCCAACCCGTACTACAACACCCCGGCCCGCTTCACCGCCAAGGCCGACGCGAAGTTCGACTTCTCGCCCGCCGGCCTGAAGGGCAAGAAGATCGGCGTGCAGCGCGCGACCATCCATGAGAAGTTTGCCGCCGACACCTTCAAGCAGAGCGAGATCGTCCGCTACGCGACGCAGGACCAGGCCTTCCTGGACCTGAAGTCGGGCCGCGTGGACCTGACGCTGGCCGACCTGGTGGCCGCCGACATGGGCTTCCTGAAGACGCCGGCCGGCAAGGGCTACGCGTTCGTGGGCCCGAGCTACGACGACGTCAAGTACTTCGGCACCGGCAGCGGCGTGGGCCTGCGCAAGGCGGACGAGAAGACGCTGGGCAAGAAGTTCAACGACGCCATCGCCGCAGTGAAGGCCAACGGCACCTTCAAGAAGCTCAACGACAAGTACTTCGAGTACGACATCTCGGGCAAGACGGGCAAGTGATCCCACCGGAGGCGCCGCGCTCGCGGTGTCTCCGCCCTGTGCGTTGTGGCCCGGCACCGCCGGGCCTCTTCCCTTCAGAACGAACAAGGTCCGTCGAATGTTCCTGCACGGTTATCTGCCCAGCCTGCTCGAGGGCGCCGTATTGACCCTGGGCGTGGCCCTCAACTCGATGGCGCTGGCCATGGTACTGGGGCTGATCGGCGCGATGGCCAAGCTGTCGAAGTCCCGCGTCGCCAAGGGCGTCGCCACCGTCTACACGACACTGATCCGCGGCGTGCCCGACCTGGTGCTGGTGCTGCTCATCTTCTTCGGCGGACAGGTCGCGGTGAACGCCATCGCGCTGTCGCTGGGGCATGAGGACCCCGTCGACATCAACCCCTTCGTCGCCGGCGTGGTGACGATCGCGTTCATCTTCGGCGCCTACCTGACCGAGGCCTTCCGCGGCGCCTTCCTGGCGATCCCGCCGGGGCAGCGCGAGGCGGGCCTGGCCTTCGGCATGAGCCCCGCACAGGTCGCGTGGCGCATCACGCTGCCGCAGATGTTCCGGCATGCGCTGCCGGGCCTGTCCAACAACTGGCTGGTGCTGATCAAGAGCACGGCCATCGTCTCGGTCATCGGGCTGCATGACCTGATGATGCGCGGCTCGCAGGCCGCCGCCGGCACGCGCGAGCCCTTCGTCTTCTATCTCGCCGTGGCGCTGATCTACCTGCTCTTCACGTCCGTGTCCGAGCTGGTCTTCGACCAGCTGCAGAAGCGCCTGTCCATCGGTGTGCGTCGCCACTCGCTGTAATCACGATTCCCCATGAACCTGGACGCCATCGTCGAGAACCTCCCGCGCTACCTCGAGGGCGCGCTCATCACCTTCGAGCTGCTGTCCATCTCGCTGCTCATCGGCCTGGTCCTGGCCATCCCGCTCGGCGTGCTGCGCACGCTGCCGATCCAATGGCTGTCGCGCACGGTCTGGGCCTACACCTACGTCTTCCGCGGCACGCCGATGCTGGTGCAGCTCTTCCTCATCTACTACGGGCTGGGCCAGTTCGAGTGGATGCAGCAGAGCGCGCTGTGGCCGTTGTTCAGCTCGGCCTGGTTCTGCGCCTGCCTGACCTTCGTGCTGAACACCGCCGCGTACACGACGGAGATCGTCGCCGGCTCGATCCGCTCGCTGCCGCACGGCGAGGTCGAAGCCGCCAAGGCCCTGGGCATGAGCCGCTGGGTGATGCTGCGCCGCATCGTCGTGCCGCACGCGCTGCGCCGCGCGCTGCCCGCCTACAGCAACGAGGTCATCTTCATGCTGCACGGCACCGCGCTGGCCAGCCTCGTCACGATCATGGACGTCACCGGCGTCGCCCGCGACGTCAACGCCACCTACTACATCCCGTTCGAGGCCTTCATCACCGCCGCGATCTTCTACTTCACGATGACGCTGGTGCTGGTCGGTCTCTTCCACCAGGCCGAGAAGCGCTGGCTCAAACCACTGATGCCCCGCTGACGCCCCGCTGATACCCAGCTGACACGGCAGTGCCCCGCTGACACGGCAGTGCCGCCGCCCCGAACGGAACACATCCCATGCAACTCCGACAACACCCGCTCCCGAGCCCGACGCCGGGCACGCAGCGCGAGCTCGTCTCGCTGCACTACGGCCAGCCCGGCCAGGGCCAGAAGGTCTACATCCAGGCCTCGCTGCATGCGGACGAGCTGCCGGGCATGCTCACCGCCTGGCACCTGCGCCGCCACTTCGATGCGCTGGAGGCCGCGGGCCGCCTGCGTGGGGAGATCATCCTCGTGCCGATGGCCAATCCGATCGGCCTGTCGCAATGGTGGCTGCAGACGCACCTGGGCCGCTTCGAAGGCCTGTCCGGCGAGAACTTCAACCGCCACTACCCGGAGCACATCGAGGCCGCCGCGCGACACGCCGAGCCGCGCCTGGGCGCCGATCCGGCGCGCAACGTGGCCGTGCTGCGCGCCGCGCTGAAGACCGAAGTCCAGGCGTCGCCCGCGGACACCGAGCTCAAGGCGCTGCGCAAGACGCTGATGCTGATGGCCTGCGACGCGGACGTGGTGCTGGACCTGCACTGCGACGCGCAGGCGGTGATGCACCTCTACACCGAGACGCCATGCTGGCCGCAATGCGAGCCGCTGGCCGCCTTCCTGGGCGCCGGCGTGACGCTGCTGGCGACGGACTCCGGCGACAACCCCTTCGACGAGGCCTGCTCGCAGGTCTGGTGGAAGTGGGCGAAGCAGTTCGGCGACCGCTTCCCGATCCCGCAGGCCTGCCTGTCGGTGACGGTCGAGCTGCGCGGCCAGCAGGACGTGCACCACGACCTGGCGGCGAAGGACGCGCAGGCGATCGTGGACTTCCTGACCCATCGCGGCGTGATCGCGTCCGACGCTCCGGACGGCGCGACGCCGCCGGTGCCCGCGCCGGTCGGCGATGCGCGCCCGCTGGCGGGATCGATCCCGGTCCCCTCGCCGGTCGGCGGCGTGCTGACCTTCCTGCGCGAGGTCGGCGAGACGGTGAAGGCCGGCGACGTGATCGCGCAGGTCATCGATCCGATCAGCGGGTCGGTGACCGACCTGAAGAGCCCCACCGACGGGCTGCTGTTTGCACGCGACACGCTGCGCCTGGTCACGGCCGGGGCGCGTGTCGCGAAAGTCGCGGGGCGCGAAGCGACCCGCACCGGAAAACTCCTGGGAGCCCGTTGATGTCCGCGGCCAGTCTTGTTGTCGACAACCTCCATAAACGCTACGGCGATCGTGAAGTGCTCAAGGGCGTGTCCCTGGCCGCGAAGCCGGGCGACGTCATCACGCTGATCGGATCCAGCGGCTCGGGCAAGAGCACCTTCCTGCGCTGCCTGAACCTGCTGGAGCAGCCCTTCGAAGGCACGCTGAAGCTGGGCACCGAAGAACTCAAGCTCGTGCGCGACCGCGACGGCAGCCTGAAGTCCGCCGACGCGGCGCAGTTGCAGCGCTGGCGCGCGCGGCTGGCGATGGTGTTCCAGAACTTCAACCTCTGGGGTCACCGCACGGTGCTGCAGAACGTCATCGAGGCGCCGATCCACGTGCTGAAGCAGCCGCGCGCGCAGGCCATCGAGAAGGCCGAGGCGCTGCTGGCGCGCGTGGGCGTGTCGCACCGCAAGGACGTCTATCCGGCGCAGCTGTCGGGCGGCGAGGCGCAGCGCGTGGCGATCGCGCGCGCGCTGGCGGTGGAGCCGGAGGTGATGCTCTTCGACGAGCCGACCTCGGCCCTGGATCCGGAACTGGTGGGCGAAGTGCTGAAGGTGATGCGCGACCTGGCGGCGGAAGGCAGGACGATGATCGTCGTCACGCACGAGATGGGCTTCGCGCGCGAGGTGTCGTCGCACACGATGTTCCTGCACCAGGGGCGCGTCGAGGAACAGGGCAACCCGCGCGAGGTGCTGGCAAAGCCGCAGAGCGAGCGTTTGAAGGCGTTCCTGAGCGGCGGGCTCAAGTAGGCCTCGCGCACGCCATCAGCAGAAGGCCCGGGCATGCCCGGGCCTTCGCGCATCTCGACGAGCTCATTGAAGCTCCGCTGGCAGAAAGATGGCATGGACGCCGCGCTCCCGGACCAGATGCAGCAGACGGAGCGCGGGCCCCTGCGGACGGCCCAGGCCCTGCTCCCACCGTCGCAGTTGTCGCGACGTCGTGTTGATCAGATCCGCAAACACGGCCAGTTCCAACTGGTCCCGCTCGCGGATGGCGCGCACTTCCTCCGGCTCCAGCGGCATCGGCGCGGGCATGCAGACGATCTCGCAGGACCGACGACGCTCATCGCTGATCAGTCCGTGAGCGTGCCACAAGCGGCCTTCCGCAAGTACGCGCTCAACGATGGCGGACTTCCTTTTCCTCATCACACATCACCTCCTTCAGGTGGCCATGACCGACGACCGCGGCCAACTCCTTCTGCGACAGGCCTGTGAGCCAGGCGCCCTCCTCTCGCAACGCGCGGAGTGCTTTCGGCTCGATGTTGTCCAGTCGGTTCTTTGCATAGCCATCCACGAAGAACCACCGTCCCGCGGGATGCCTGGCGACGATCACGCGATAGCCCTCGCGTTTCCCAGCACCGAATCGTCCGATCCGCTTCTTGAAAAGTCCACTACCGAGATTTGCATCGATCAAGCCACTTTCCATTTCAGCCACGGCGCGGCACAGGTCGCTGTCTTGCCAGCGCCTGCTTGCGCATCCAGCGTTGAAAGCCTTCGACCAGATAGACAGCACCCGTCACGTGGACCTCCTCGCATCATTGCGACAGGCGTCAGTGCCAAGTCTTGCCGTCTGAGGTCTCGTCCTGAAGTCGGCCCTCTGATGGGGGGCACACCCCGCAGACGCGCAAAAGAAAAGCCGCGCAGAGGCGCGGCTTTCGTGGGATCGAGGGGCCGATGGATCAGCCGTAGACCGACTTCTCCGGCCGTCGCGCCAGCACCGCGATCGGGGGCGCCCAACGCTCGCCGCGGGGCTTCTTGCTCGTGACCAGCGTGATCTCCGACGGCTCGAAGACCTCGACGTTGTGCGTGATCGGCGTCGTCAGCAGGTACTGCGCCCGCGTGCTCTTCAGGAAGTGGCCGACCAGCTGGATGTTGCGCACGTCCAGGTGGGCGAAGGGCTCGTCGATGAAGACGAAGCCGCCGGGCGCGTCGTCGTCCTTCATCAGGCCCACCAGCAGGATCAGGCTCTTGAGCACCTGCTGCCCGCCCGAGGCCTCGCCGTCGTTCATGCCCACCTCGCCCTTGCCGTCGAAGTTGAACTTCACGTGCAGCCCGGCCTGCGCCAGCACCGTGTCGTCGTTGTCCAGGTGCGGCAGCTCGGCCTGCGCATGCACGCCGGCAAGCTCGCCCAGCTCCTGCACGTTCTTCTTGTAGCGCCGCACCGTCGCGCGCAGCACGTCGATGTAGCGCTCGCGCGCGTTGAACGCGGCGATGCGCGCCATCTCGTTGCTCGCGCGGCGGTCGTCGAGCTGCGTGGTCTGCTCCAGCACCGCCATCTGCATCCGCGCATGGCGTTCCTGCACGCCGGCATCGGTTTCCCACACGCCGGTGTCCAGCTCCTGCTGCACATGGCGCGACGCGATCTCCGCCTGCTTGGCGTTCTCGAATTCATCGCGCAAGGCGTTCAGGCGCATCGGGTGCACCCAGATCGCGGGGAACTTCGCCCGGGCCTCGCGCGACGCCTTCGCCGTCGCGATCAGGTCGTCGCGCCGGGACGCCCAGTCGCGCTCGGCGCGCGACACGTTGTCCTCGCTGGCCTTGAGGCTGGCCTGCGCGGCTTCGTAGTCGCGCTCGGTGCGCGTCGCCGCGGCCACCGTGCGGTCGTGCTCCTGGTCGAGCGCGCCCATGCGCGTCGCCGCCTCGATCCGCGACTGGCGCAGGCCGGGCAGGCGCGCACGCGCCTCGGCGAATTCCTCGGAGCGCTCCACGAGCTCCTGCGCCGCCTTGTGGCCTTGCGCCGCGCGTTGCGCGTCCTTGAGCTGGCGCTCGATCTCGAGCTGCTCCTTGGCGAGCTTGGACAGCTCCAGGTCGTAGCGCGTCAGTTCCTTGTCCAGCGAGGCCCGACGCGTGTCCAGCGCGGAGTCGCCGAACTGGTACTCGCGCGGCTCGACCCACAGGCTGCGGCCGCCGCGGCCGTCGCGGTAGTAGGCCTCCGGCGTGATCCATTCGCCGCCGGACTGCGCGCCCTTGTCGGTATCCGCGACGCAGCGGATCGACGCCAGCTGCCGCAGCAGCCAGCCGGGCGCCTTCGCGTTGAACTTGAGCACGGACAACAGGCTGTCCTTCGGGCTCACCGTCGGCGCGAACTCGCCGTCGGCGACGACGTAGTGCCGATAGCGCTCGCGCGACGCGAGGCGGTAGGCCTGGCCCTCGTCGCTCGCATGCGCGAGCACCACGACCCAGCGCGAGGGCCGCAGGAAACCTTCGGCGGCGGCGCGCCACTGGTCGTCGGCGATGTCGATCGCGTCGGCCAGCACGTGGTGCGCGATGCCGGCCTCGTCCAGCGCCTTGCGGAAACGCGTGACCTCGACCGGCGGCGGCGGGAGCCGCTGCCCGGTCAGTTCGTCCATCGCCGCCTGCGCCTTGCGCTGCTGGTCGTTCTGGCGCGTGAAGCTCTCGCGCAGCTGGTGCTGGCGCGTGCCGAGCTCCTCCAGCTTCGCCGTCAGCGCCGCGCCGTCGGTCTCGACGGCGGCAAGCGCCTTCAGGTCCTCCTCGCGCTTGGCGAGCTGCTCCATCGGCCGCTCGCCGTCGCGCGCCGCCTCGAAGGCCTGGCGCGCTTCCTTGCGCTGCTGCTCCAGGTCGGCCAGCTTGTCCTTGGCCGCCTCCTGCGCCTTGAACAGCGCCAGCAGATGCGCGCGCTTGTCGCTGATGCCGCGCTCGTCGGAGCGGGCGAAGAGGCGCTGACGGTGCAGCTCGCGCAGCTGCTGCGCGGTGCGCTGGCGCTGCTCGCTCCACTGCATCACGGGCACGACCTCGGTCGCGAGCCGCTCGCGCTCCTTCAGCCGCAGCTGGTACTGCTGGTAGCTGTTGACGCGGTTGGCCAGGTCCGACAACTGCGCCTGGGCATGCGACAGCTCATGCGTCGACTGGTCGACTTCCTTGAGCAGCTGCTGCTGGTGGTTGCGCGCGAGCTCGTAGCGGTCCAGCACTTCCTGGTCGCCGA
This sequence comes from Mitsuaria sp. MSU3D, assembly GCF_056867975.1. Classification (NCBI taxonomy): domain Bacteria; kingdom Pseudomonadati; phylum Pseudomonadota; class Betaproteobacteria; order Burkholderiales; family Sphaerotilaceae; genus Roseateles; species Mitsuaria sp. MSU3D. The sequence goes on from NZ_CP200314.1 coordinate 2,681,481, forward strand.
AGACTTCGAACACCAGTCGCAGCAGCTCCTTGGACGACAGCTCGCAGAGGCGGTCCGTCTGGCCCTGCTCCAGCGCGAGCACGCGGCCGATCGCGCGCGTCAGCCCGGCGGCCTCCAGGCGCTTCTTCCAGGCCTCGATGCCCAGCCAGTCCTTGTCGGCGCGGGTGTCGAGCTCCTCGATCTCCTGCACGCCGTCGACCAGCGTGTAGCGGCGCACCCAGTCGCCGCCCTGGCGCGAGATGCGGCAGGCCAGCGTCACCTGGTCCGAGTACAGCAGCGAGCTCGCGAACGGGCGGCTGCTGTTCTGGCGGTTGCGCGGCCGGTTGTCCACCAGCGCGCGCAGCCAGGCGTGCTCGGCGTTGGCGTGGCGGGCGTAGGTCTTGTAGGTCCGGCCGCCGGAGCACTCCAGCCCCAGCAACGTCCGCATCGCGTCGAGCAGCGTCGTCTTGCCCGAGCCGTTCGGCCCGGCGATGGTGATGATGTTGCCGTCCAGCGGCATCGAGACGCGGCGGCAGTAGTCCCAGTGCAGCAGTTCCAGGGATTGCAGGTGAAACATCAGGCGTCGCTCAGATCGGATTCTTCGTTGTGGCGGGCGGCCAGGATGGCGGTGAGCATCGGGCCGGACTCGGCGTCCGTGCTGCGCGCGAGCACGTCGGCCAGCGCGCCGTCCAGGATGCGCGGGGCCAGCGTGTCGTAGTCGAGCAGCAGGTCCAGCAGCGGGCCTTCGCAGATGTCCTCGCCCTTGCGGGTGATGAAGCCCTGGCGCTCGAGCAGCTTGAGGTTGGAATCGAGCCGCATCTTCTTGCCCAGCTGGTTGCCGAAGTCGGCCAGCAGGCTGCGATAGGAGAGCGTCGGCGCGCTGCTCGCGGCGCTGGGCAGCGGCTTGTCCTTGGAGAACATCTCGCCCTGCCCTTCGGCGGCCTCCTCGGCGCGCGAGAGCTGGCGCTGGCGCTTGGGCAGCACGATCAGCGCCCACACGACCACCAGCAGCGCGACGCCGTCGCGCGGCAGGTCGAGGTTGTTGTTGGACGCCAGGCCGGTCTCGCCGAACACGGCGACCTCGGCCGGGCGCAGCATCGCCAGCGTGATGTGGTCCGCGTAGACGTTGTCCACGACGCGCAGGCCGACGGCGGCGACGCGCTCGTTGACCGCGCGCCAGAGTTCCTGGTCGATCAGCGCGCGGCGCACCAGCGGCTGGTTCCGCGGCAGCCAGCGGCGCGCCAGCAGTTGAGCCGCCAGTTGGGCGGCGTCGTCGAGTTGATTGCTCATGCCTGGGAAGCCTGGGAGGCCTGGGAAGGGGTGTCGGCATCGACGTCGACCGCACTCGGCGCGTCCGGAGACGGCGTCGTGTCGGCGATCGATGCGGGGGAATCGGGCATCGCCGCGGCCGTGTCGGCGGCGGCATCGGGGGTCAGGGCTTGCGCGCCCGCGTCCGAGGACGTGTCGGCGGCCCCGGCGGCGGCCTTGCGGCGGCCGCGCCTGGGCGCGGGCGGCTCGGGCGGGCGCCACTTGGGTTCGGGTTCAGGCTCGACGGGCGGCTCGACCTCGGTCGAGTGCAGCACGCCCTGGCTCATCCAGCGGACGTGTTCGTCGTCGATCTCGCCCTGCTGCGCGGACCAGCGCACACGCCACGGCTGGCGCGCCATGTCGCCGGTCGCGCCGGCCAGATGCTGTGCCTGCACGTCGCCGAGCAGCGGCAGCAGCTGCGCGCGGTAGGCCGCGCGCGCATAGCTGCCGCCGAGCACCGCCGGCCGCAGGTCGTTCATCTGCACGCTGTCGCCGGTCCACAGGCCCAGCAGCGCCTGCAGCTGGTTCATCTCGGGCGGCAGACTCATGACGGCGAGCTCGCCCTGCGGTGCGGCCAGGCCGGTCGGCAGCGGCTCCGGTGTCGGCGGCACCGGGCGGTCGCGTTCGAACTCGGCCTCGCAGCCGTCCAGCAGTTCATGCTGCGCGACGAAGACCGGATGGACGGGCCGCGACAGCGCGCCCAGCGCGAGGTTCTCGAGGAACGGGACCTCCTGCAGCCAGCGCCGCACATCGGTCGTCGTGATGCCGGTGGAGCCGAGCGTGACGCGCTGGCGGTCGGCCTGCTGCAGCGCGCGGTTGAACTGGCTCGCCATCGCGAGCAGCCGCGCCTGCGCCAGGCCCAGCTCGCGCGCAAGCCGCTCGAGCCGCGCGTTCCCGTCGTCCTCCGCCTGGCGGATGATCGCGGACAGCGCCTCGCTGGCCCGCTCGACCAGCTTGAGCGCGCGCTCGAAGCGCATGCGCGCGCGGCGCAGGTGGAACTCGGAACCGGACGCGATCGCGTCGGCGAATTCGTTGTAGAGCCGCGAGAGCTGCGCCAGCAGATGCTGCAGCTGCGCCGGCTCCAGCGTGCCGAGCTGCTGCGCGCCGGCCACGTTGGCCAGCAGGCCGGCCAGGTCGCCGTCCTCGTCCGCGGCCTGCCCCTGCGTCAGCGGCGACACCATCGCCATCAGCTGCTGCGCGAGCGGCGTCACGCCGTACTGCTGGTTGGACGCGTCCCAGGCCAGCAACTGCGCGTCGCGCAGGCGCTTGAGCACGAGCTCCAGCGCCTCGTCGCGCAGCACGTGGAAGTGGCGGTTCAGGTCGTCGCGCGAGAGCCGCGAATGCGGCAGGCTCATCAGCTCGATGAACACCCAGACGCGCAGCCGCACCAGCGTGGCCGGGCCGTGGAACAGCGCGCGCTGCGCGCCCAGCAGGGCCTCGTTGCGTTCCAGCTGCCACCACAGGAGCGAATCCTGCGGGAGCTGACCTTCGCGGAAATGGTCTTCGAAAGAGGGTTCGGGGAGATCGTCGCGCAGCACGTCGTCCACGCCTCCCGGGGTCACTGTCATAGGGGCGGATTATGGCGCCCCCGGACCGCCCGTCCCTGCGGGACGTTCGGTCCCGCCCCCGAGGGGGCGCGGGCCGGCTTGGGGCGGCCCGGCGCTCGGCCCGCCATCGCCCCTCCACCCATCACACGGGTGTCAGGGACCTGCGCATCAGGGTTGCCCCGGAGCCGAAGCTGGCGAGTTTCTCGGTCAGCGCGGCGCTCAGCGGCGCCTCGGCGTCGGAGAAACCGTGGCGCTCCCAGTAGGCGCGCGAGCCCTGCACCGCCACCAGCGCGACCTGCGTCAGGCCCATGTCCTGGGCACGATGCACCACCTGCTGCACCAGCTTGTGGCCCAGGCGCTTCGCGCGCCCCGCCGGCGAGACCGCGAGGTCGTGCAGGTACAGCGTGCGCGGTGCGCGCGCCGGCGTGATCGACGGCGCGTCGAGCGCCGGCAGCTGCCCATCGTCGACCGGCAGGCTGACGACATAGGCCAGCGGCTCGCCGGCCTCGACGGCCAGGTAGGAACAGTGGAGATGGCGCGCCGCGTTCAGCTTGGCCTCGAAGGCCTCGGCGCTTTCCAGGAACTCGGGCCCGTAGCACTGGGCCTGCAACGCGAGCACGTGCGGGACGTCCTCGGTGCCAATCACTTTCAACTGCAGCATCAAACGAATGAGCCGGCCGATCGCGCGTTCCAGTGGTCGGAGATCCCCGAAAAGAACGGCGTCAGCAGCGGCGTAAAAAGACAGACAAAGGCCAGGATGTTGAGCGCGACGCTCAACCAGAACACCCGCCGGAAAACCGGCTTGGCGCTCTTGTGCCGCAGCAAGTGCTGTGCCAGCAACGCGCCGGGCCAGCCGCACAGCAGCGCGAGCACATGCAGCGTCGATTCCTTGACGCGCCATTGGCCCAGTCGCGCCGCGCGCTTGTCCAGCGCGTAGACGATGAAGGTCGCGAAGCTCATCGCGACGTAGACGCCCCACAAGCCGCGCGGCAACGGCCACGCCAGGTGCGTCAACAGCACCAGCGAGGCAAAGCCTGGCACCAGCCACAGCGAGGCACCGGTGTCGGCCGAGGTCTTGGGGGAGGAAGCAGCGGAAGCACCGCGCGCGGACGGCGCGGGCCTGGATCGCGCGCCAGCGCGGGCCGCGTCGGCAGAGCCGGACGACGGACCACGCCGGGGCGCGGGGCCGGCGGGCGCCGGCTTGGGCTCGAGGCTCCGGACCTTCAGCGCGCGGGGCTTGCCCTGCGCATCGGATCCAGGCTCGTAGTCGACGCGTTCGCCGACGAAGGGTCGGCGGGCGCGCATGCCGAAGGCACTGATGTGCGCGAAGCGTTTCGGCCCGCCGTCGGACGGCGCGATGAAGCCGTAGCCCTTCGCGTCGTCCCACTGGACGATCCGACCCTCGACGCGCATCCCTCAGCGCCCCTCGTCAGCCGAGCCGTGAAGCTCAGAACTTGCGCGGACCCTTGCGCGGCACGAAACCACCGCGCTCGCCGCGGTCGTCGCCACCTTGCGGACGCGGGCCCTTGCTGAACGCCGGCTTGGCCGGACGACCTTCGAAGCGGTTGTCGTCGCCCTTGTTGAAGGCCGGACGCTCGGCGCGAGGTGCGTAGCGGTCGTTGTTCTCGGCCGAACGGTCGAAGCGCGGGTCCGGACGACGCTGGTCGAAACCACCGCCGTTGCCGCCTTCGCGCGGGCCGCCGAAGTCACGCTGCGGACGGTCGCCATAGCTGCGCGGCGCGCCGCCGAAGCCTTGACCGCCTTGCGGACGATCACCGAAACGCGGACGGTCGCCTTGCGGACGATCGCCGAACGGGCGGTCACCTTGCGGGCGCTCGTTGCGGTGCTCGAAGCGTTGGCCGCCACCGAAACCACCGGGGCCACCCTGACCGCCTTCACGACGCTCGCCGAACGGCGGACGGCCTTGGCCTTCCGGACGCTCGAAGCGCGCGCTGTTGTCGAAGCGGTTGTCGCCGCCACGATAGCCACCGCCTTGCGGACGGTTGCCGCCGAAGCCGCCACGGTTGCCACCGTAGCCGCCGCGATTGCCGCCGAAACCGCCACGGTCGCCGCCGCGATCACCGCGGTCGAAACCCGGGCGCGCCGGGTAGATCTTCGGATCTTCGTTACGCGGCTCCAGGCCCTCGATGCGCGAGACCGGGATCTGTTGCGTCGTGAACTGCTGGATGCGCTTGATCATCGAGATGTCACCACGCTCGGCCAGCGTCACCGCGAGGCCGGAGCGGCCGGCGCGGCCGGTACGGCCGATGCGGTGGACATAGTCCTCCGCCTTCATCGGCAGGCCGAAGTTGATGACGTGCGAGATCGTCGGCACGTCGATGCCGCGGGCGGCCACGTCGGTGGCGACCAGCACGCGCAGGTCGCGACGGCGCAGCGCCATCAGCGTGCGGGTGCGCTTGCCCTGCGGCATGCCGCCGTGCAGCGCGGCGACGCGGTGGCCGATGGCCTCCAGCTGTTCGGCCAGCCACTCGGTGTCCTGCTGGGTGCTGGTGAACACCACGGCCTGGTCGACGTCGCGCAGGCCCAGGATGTGTTCCAGCAGCTTGCGCTTGTGCTGGCCGTTGTCGGCCCAGTGCAGGCGCTGCTCGATGTTCTCGTGCGAGTCGGTGTGGCCCGAGACGTCGATGCGCTGCGGGTCCTTCATCAGCTGCGAGGCCAGGCGGCCGGTGTTGCCGGCGAAGGTCGCGCTGTACATCAGCGTCTGGCGTTCGGCCGGGATCTGCTGGGCGACGAAGTTGATGTCGTCGATGAAGCCCATGTCCAGCATGCGGTCGGCTTCGTCGAGGACGAACATCGTCACGTTGTCCAGCTTGCAGCGGCCGCTGTTGATGTGGTCCAGCAGACGGCCCGGGGTGGCGATCAGGACGTCCAGCGGGCCGCTCAGCGCGCGCAGCTGCTGTGCGTAGGGCATGCCGCCCAGCACGGTGGCGACGCGCAGGCCCTGGATGTGGCGGCCGTAGGTCATCGCGGACTTGGCGACCTGCATCGCCAGTTCACGGGTCGGAGCCAGCACGAGCACGCGCGGGCCGACGGTCCGGGTCTTGTTGTTGGTGGCGGCGCGTTCGGCGCGGGCGGTCAGCACCTGCTGCAGCGCGGGCAGGATGAACGAGGCGGTCTTGCCCGAACCGGTGCGCGACGAGACCATCAGGTCCTTGCCGTCGAGCGCCGGCGGGATCGCCTGCGCCTGCACTTCGGTGGTGTTCTCGTAGCCGGAATCCTTGACGGCGCGCAGCAGCGCGTCGTGCAGGCCCAGGGCCGAGAACGGCGTGCCGGTGGTCTCGGCGTCGGCGCCGAGTTCGCCGGCCTCGATCACCTGCTCGAGTCCGCTGTCCAGCGCCTCGTTCGTGTCCAGGGTGTCGGCGGCGGTGTTCTTGTCGTGGTCGAAACTCATTTGTCTTTGCAATCCAAAGGTGCACAGCCGGGCCGACGCCGTCGAAACGGAGTCCGCGCCGGAGCGCCTGGTCGCCGCGCAAGATCGATGTGATCGCGGCAGAACCGTGATGTCGCTGGGAGAAAGCTCGCGTCGATCACCAGGAAAGAAAGACACATGCGCGGCGCGATTGCAGAGCAACCGCCGTGGTCGGCATGAAGGGCCTGGTGAGGCGCCGGGGAACAGTCAAAGCGACGGCATCGCCGCCGACCGAACCCGAGGGCATGCAGTGCGCGCTCCCCGTGGCGGGAAACAGCTTCGGCGGAGAGCCGGAGCCTGCGTGGGAGTCCATTCGGATGCCCGACGCAGCGGTCTGCAAGAGGTCAGAGGAGACGTACGAAGCACCGCCAGAAGCGGTGAAGCCCACGACTATAACAGCGTTCGGGGTTTTCACCTAGCGCATCGTTGCAGCCGCCTCGGGGGGCCATCGTGCGGAGGATTCGCGCGTCCACCGTCCCGCCGCCTCACTCGATCTGGGGTACGCCCCGATGAGGGACGAGGCATATTGGACTCTCTTCGGTCCTACACTGGTCTCACATTGGACTTCATCTCCTGGGAGATTTGAAGGTCCGCAGACCTGTTCAGGGAGACCGTGCATGGATCGTCGCGCACTGCTGGGCGCGGGCGTTGGAGCGCTCGCCGGATCATGGCTCACCGGATGCGGGGGCGGCGGAGGCGACGCCGGCACCCCGGTCGTCCCACCTCCCCCACCCGATGCCGGCCCCTACACCGCACTGGCCCGGCAGATGAAGGGTCAGTTGCTCGTGGCTGGCCAGGCGGATTTCGACGCCTTCCGGCGGCCGGCCAACGCGCGCTTCGACGGCGTGGTGCCCCAGGCCCTGGCCCGATGCGCGGGGGCCGAGGACGTCGTGGCCGCCCTGAACTTCGCGCGGTCCAACAAGGTCGCATTCGCCACGCGCAGCGGCGGACACAGCTACCTGGCCGCGTCGACCGGCACCGGGCTGGTGATCGATACCGGCCCGATGGACAGCGTCCGCATGGACGGCGACATCGCCGTCGTCGGCGCCGGCACCAAGCTCGCCGACGTGTACCGCGCCCTGCTCGCGTTGCCGCAGCCGCGGCTGCTGCCCTCCGGCAGTTGCCCGACCGTCGGCATCAGCGGCATCACGATGGGCGGCGGCTTCGGCTTCTTCCAGCGCGCCCACGGCCTGACCTGCGATGCGCTCCTCGGCGCGACGGTCGTCGGCGCCGATGGTCAATCGCTCACCTGCGATGCGACGCGCAACGTCGACCTCTTCTGGGCCTTGCGCGGCGGTGGTGGCGGCAACTTCGGGATCGTCACGGAACTGCGCTTCCAGACGCAGCCGCTGCCCGCGTTCAACACCTGCTGGGGACAGTTCGCCTCGGGCGACCGCGCCGGCGTGGCCCTGGCCTGGCAGGCCTGGTGCGCGACGCTGCCGGACTCGGTGTGGTCGCAGTGCCAGATCGCGGTCGACAGCGTGGGGCATCTGCTGCTGTCCGTCTTCGTCGTGGCCTTCGACACGGCCGCGGCGCTCCGGACGCAGTGGGACCGGTTCCTCGCCACCACGCCTGTCGCACCGACGGCGCAGGACCCGGCGCAGGTGCTCAGCGCGGCGACACTGCTGATGAACCGCTGCGCCGACCTGACCGCGGCACAGTGCCACCTGCCCTCGCAGGCCTCGGGCGGCGTGATGCCGCGCGTGGCGATGACGGCAAGCTCCGACTTCTTCGCGCAGCCGATGCCGGCGGCCGGGATGCAGACGTTGGTGGACGCGCTCACGGCGCGCGGACGCGCGGGGCGCGGCGGCACGGTGATCTTCGACCTGATGGGCGGCGCGATCGCGCGAGTGGCCACGGACGCGACCGCGTTCCCCCATCGCGACGCGCTGTTCAGCGCGCAATACCTGACGGAGGGGCTCGCGGGCAGCGGCACGCCGGCCCAACTCGACGACGATGCCCGATGGACACACAGCCTGCGCGGAGCGATGGCACCGTGGAGCACCGACGGCGCCTACGTGAACTACCCCGACGCGGCCATCGCCGACCCGGCCTCCGCCTATTACCGCGACAACGTGGCACGACTGCGCGCGGTGAAGCGCGCGGTGGACCCGGGGAGTGTCTTCAAGACCTCGCTCGCGACGCTGTGAGTCACAGCCCTTCCAGCAGCTTCGGAAGGACCGTCATCAGCCCATCGAGCTGATCGCCATCCAGCCACGCGGGTGCTGTGTCCAGCCAATCGGGGAAGACGACGCCGTCGCGCTGCGCGCGCAGCACGGCCGCGTCGAGGGAGTCCTCGATCAGCAGCAGCGCCGACGGCACGCCGCAGGCGTCCTCACCGCAGGCCGCCTGGATGCGGCGCGCCAGCACGGCAGGCTGCCAGGGCAGGTCCGCGTGGACGATCGCGACGCGGTCGCCAGCGAGCGCACCCTCGTCCAGGCTGCCGAGCGCGTCATCGCTGGCCAGCAGCACGCCGGCCTCGGCGCCGCGCCAGGCCGACAGCGCCGCCTCGCGGACGTCGGTCGCATCACCGGCGCGCAGGCGCTGCGGCGGCAGACGGCGCAACTGGGGCGACATCGAGAGGCTGTCGAGCAGCGTCTCCGAGCGCGCACAGATCACCAAGCGCGCGGCGGCCGGCACGGCGGCGGCCTGGATCCATTCGCGGCGCAACGCAAGCACGGCCTCGGCCTTGGCTGCCAGCGCCTGGCGCGAGGCCGGCGGCAGCAGCGCGAGCGCCTCCAGCAACTGCTGCTGCTCGGCGCTCGACAGGAAGCGCAGCGCGGTCCAGCGCTCGACCAGTTGACGCAGTTGCTTCAGCGGCGCGGCGGGCAGGCTGGCGCCTGTGGATCCCGCCCCATCCAGCCACAGCGGTGTCAGCAACGCCGCGGGCAATTGCTCGTCCAGCTCGCGCTTGCGACGCGACAGCAACACTGGCTCCAGCGCGTCGCGCCTGACCTTCTTGCCGGCGTCGTCCGGCAGCACCCGCAGATCGGACAGCGGGCCGCGACGCATGTCGTCGAGCCAGTCGACCCACTCGCCCAGACGCGCGTCGCCCAGCGGCTCCTCGTGCGCGATCAGCAGCAACTGGGCGGCCGGCAGCGCGCGCAGCGCGGCCAGACGATCCGCGCCCATCAACTCGATGCCGTCGACGATCAGCAACGCGGCCTGCGGCTTCGCGGGCGGCGCGGCGGCCACCGTCACCGACTTCGCGTCGTCGCCGAGCCAGCGCTTCAGGTCGCGCTGCCAGGCGGCATGCGCGGACTCCGGCGCGATGACGACGGCGGGCGTCACGCCGAACAGCGTCGCCCACAGCTGGATCGCGGCGATGGCGGCGCCGCGCTGGCCCAGCCCGAGGTCGTCGGAGATCAACGCACGCCCTGCGCAGACGGCAAACAGCGCGGCCTCCCACGCATGCGTCGGCAGCTCGTCGCGCAGCAGCGCGCGCATCGCGGCGCCGTCGGCCATCAGGGTTTCGAGGCGCTGCACGCGCGCCTGCGCATCCCGTCCGCAGGCCAGTTGCGGCCACACCGGCGCATCGACGCGCAGCACGACGCCCAGCGCGCGAGCATCGCTCAGCACCTGCTGCAGCCACGCGTGGCCGCCCTCGGCACGACGGCGTTGTTGAACGTCCAGGCCCGCCTGCTCGCGCAATCGTTGCGGCACCTCGCGGCCGCAGACCCACTGAAGCTCGCGCTCGTCGCCAGGCACGAGCCAGACCTCGGCCTCGCGCGCCGGCCAGCCGGCATCGAGTGCCGCGTGCTGGTCCGCGTCGAACAGCGACAGCAGCTGGCCGCCGTGCTCGCACGCGCCTTGATCCCGATAGCCAGCGCAATCGCAGCGCCAGGTGTGGCGACCCAGCAGGCGCAGGCGGAACGTACCGCCGGTCTCGCCGTCGCGCAGTTCGTAGTCGCCGAACACGCCGTCGTCCTCGCGGGCGCCGAGCGTGAAGCGTGGCGGCTCCGCCGGAACTTCCTCGACGGCGGCCTCGGCCTTGGGCTTGCGGCGCCCCTTGCGGGCGGGGGCGGACTGGGCAACGGCATCGTCGGCGGCAACGGACTCGACCGGCGGTGCTGGCGCCTCGGCGACCGCCATAACTTCGACGGCCTCCAGCATGACCGCGACGGCGGGCTCCTCGACCGCCGCGGTCTTCGGTGCGGCACCGCGCTTGCGCGGCGGCCGCTTCGGTGCTGGCGCATCGGCGTCGACGACGGCCTCCGCCACCATCACGACCGGCGTTTCAGCGGCTTCTGCCGTCGCCACGGGAGCGACCTCGGACAACGCCGCCGGTGCAGCAGCTTCAATCGCCTTGGCGCGGGCAGGCCGCTTGCGTGCGGGCTTGAGCGCTTCGCTCGCCGGGGTCGGCACCGCCTCGGCCACCGCTTCGGGCGCGAGCTCGATCACCGTGTCCACGGCGGCGTCGATCGCAACCGGCGCGGCCGCTTCATTGACCGCTCGGGTCTTGCGCGCCGCGGGGCGGCGTCGTTGGGAAGTCGTCGTCATGAGGATCCTCGTGCCGCAGCCGCACTTCACGCCAGCCGCGGACACCGTTGAAGATGGCGAGCGCATGCGCCCGCCGCAGATCGTCCAGGGTCAGCCGCGCCTCGCGCAGCCGGCCCTGTTCCAGCAGTTCCTCGCGCAGCGTGCCGGGCAGCAGGCCGGCCGCGGCGCGCGGCGTCAGCCACGGCCCGTCCGGCGCCTGTTGCAGCGCGAGGTTGGTCAGGCAGCCCTCCGTGAGCTCGCCATCCCGGTTGAACAGCAGCACATCGAAGCAGTCCGCCGGCTTGGCGTCCAGGAAGACCTGGTACACCTCGCGACGCGTCGTCTTGTGCTGGATGAATTCCGCCCCCGCACCGCGCGTGTCGATCGGCGTCCGGGCCAGCGCCACCATGAGTGGCTCGCCCTTGTCCGTCGGTGCCGCCGGGGCCATCGGTGCCGGCAGGGCCTGCACCGTGTCATTGAATGTACCGTCGCGGGCCAGCGTCAGACGGACGCGCCACGCGCCACGCGGATGGCGCCGCGCGATGTCGATGAGGCACGCCTTCGCCGCGTCCGCCGACCACGCCAGCCCGAAATGCCGCGCCGTGCGCTGCATCCGCGCCACGTGCCGGCCGGCACGGGCGAACTCGCCGTCCTCGAGCCGCATCGTTTCCAGGGCCTCGATGGGCGCCTGGGCACGCGCCAGGAAGCGCGCCTTGGCGCGCCACTCGTCGATCTCGTCCCCCGGCCGCGAGTCCAGCGTGATGCCGCTGCCCACGCCGCAGCGCAGCGCACGCCCCGTCTGCTCGACGGTGCGGATCGGCACGTTGAAGGTCACCGCCCCGCCCGGCTGCAGCAGACCGAGCGCGCCGCAGTACCAGCCGCGGGGGCCGGGCTCCAGCTCGTCGATGACCTCCATCGCCCGCTTCTTCGGCGCGCCGGTGATCGAGCCGCAGGGGAACAGCGCGGTCATGACCTCGTCCAGCGCGAGGCCCGAGCGCGTGACCGCGCCGATCGTCGACGTCATCTGCCAGACCGTCGGCAGCGCGTGCAGCTCGAACAGGCGCGGCACACGCACCGAGCCCGGCACCGCCACGCGCGACAGGTCGTTGCGCAGCAGGTCGACGATCATGAGGTTCTCGGCGCGTTCCTTGGCGCTGGTGCGCAGGTAGGCCTGCGCGGCCTCGTCGCCGGCGCGGTCGCGGCCGCGCGGCGCCGTGCCCTTCATCGGCTGCGCCGACAGCAGCCAGGTGTGGCTGGCCTGCGGCGTCTCGGGCAGCGGACGCCAGTCGAAGAAGAGTTCCGGCGAGACGCTCGCCACGGCACCGCCGTCGCCTTCAGTACCGGCGCCGGTCCCGTTCCCGGTCCGCAGGAACATCGAGAACCCGCCCGGCTGCGACGCATGCAGCGCGAAGAAATGGGCGACCTCGTCGAAGCCGTCGAGCGCCTCGGCGCTCAGCCGCGTCGTGAGGTTGACCTGGTAGCAGTCGCCCTCGCGGATGTACTCGCGGATGCGCTCGACCTGCGCCTGCTCATCGGTCTCGGCCTGCGTGTCGCGCCACGCCGTCATCGGATGCGCGCGGGATGCGCCAGCCGCCGCCAGGTCTTCCGGCCACGGCGCCGGCGCTTCATGCCAGACGTGGAATTCCGCCAGCGGCGCCTCGCCCGCCGGCCGCGTGCGCAGCACCGCGTCGAGCGCGCCCGCCGCCTCATAGCGCAGGCCGCCCAGCACCCACGCCCCGGCGCGCGACGCGGCATGCGCCAGCCGCAGCACGGCGCGCAGGCGATCGGGATCGCGCGCGGTCAGGCGCTCCGACGGCGGCGCGAAAAAGGCGCCACGCAGGCGTTCGCCGTCCTCGCGCGCCAGCGGATGACGCGGAAAGTCGAAGGCCGCCCACAGGTCCTGGGGGCGGCGCGGGGTGTCCATCGTGTCTCAGTCGCGCGGGGGCGCGTTCCTCGTCAACAGCGGGAGGGGGACGGAAGCGGGAGCGGCGAGCACGCCTGAAGCCGGACTCAATCCAGCTTCAGGAAATGCTCGCGGTAGTGGAGCAGTTCGTCGATGGATTCGTGGATGTCGGCCAGGGCCGTGTGCTTCTGGGCCTTCTTGAAGCCCTCCATCGCGGCGGGCTTCCAGCGGCGGGCGAGCTCCTTGAGCGTCGACACGTCGAGGTTGCGGTAGTGGAAGAAGTCTTCCAGCTTGGGCATGTAGTTGGCCAGGAAGCGGCGGTCCTGGCAGATCGAGTTGCCGCACATCGGCGACTTGCCGGCCGGGATGTAGGCCTTCAGGAAATCGATGACCTGCTGCTCGGCGTCGGCCTCGGCGATCGTCGACGCCTTGACGCGGTCGATCAGGCCGCTCTTGCCGTGCGTGCCCTTGTTCCAGGCGTCCATGCCGTCCAGCATCGCGTCGGACTGGTGGATCGCGAAGACCGGGCCTTCGACGCGCACCGTCAGCTGGGCGTCGGTGACGACGACGGCGATCTCGATGATGCGGTCCTTGTCCGGATACAGGCCGGTCATCTCCAGGTCGATCCAGATCAGGTTCTGGTCGTTGAGCGGCAGCACGGGATTGGCGCCGGCGCCAGCGGCGGGGGCGACGGTGGTGTCGGTGGTCATGGGGTTCTTGTCCTTCAGGTTGGGCGCGATTGTCGCCGAGTCGGGCCCCTCTACACTTGCGTCCATGCAGATCTCTCCCGCGGCGCTCGCCGCCGCTCCGTCGCCCTCGGCGCTGAGCCACTCCCCGCTGATGCTGACCGCGGCCTTCGTCGCCGCGGTGATGCTGTCCTTCCTGGTCAAGCTCTGGCTGTCCTCGCGCCAGATGCGCCATGTGGCGCGGCATCGCGGCGCAGTGCCTTCCGCGTTCGTCGGGACGGTGCCGCTGTCGGCGCATCAGAAGGCGGCCGACTACACCGTCGCCCGCGGCCGCTTCGGCACGCTGCACCTGGCCTGGGACACCGCGCTGCTGGTGGGCTGGACGCTGCTGGGCGGGCTGGACCTGCTCAACCAGTGGATGCTGTCGTGGCGCCCCGAGCTCGGCGACATGGGCTACCAGCTCGGGCTGCTGGCCGCGTTCGCCATGCTGTCCGGCGTGCTGGACCTGCCCTGGTCGATCTACAACACCTTCCGGCTGGAAGAACGCTTCGGCTTCAACCGCACGACGCTCAAGCTGTTCCTCGTCGACGGGGTGAAGGGACTGGCGGTCGGCGCACTGCTGGGCCTGCCGATCGCGGCGCTGATCCTGTGGCTGATGGCCAAGGCCGGCAGCGGCTGGTGGCTGTGGGCCTGGGGCGCGTGGATGGGCTTCAACCTGTTGATGCTGGTGATCTACCCCACCGTCATCGCGCCGCTGTTCAACAAGTTCCAGCCGCTGGAGGACGCCGTGCTGCGCGAGCGCGTCCAGACGCTGATGCAACGCTGCGGCTTCGCGGCCAAGGGCCTGTTCGTGATGGACGGCAGCCGGCGCTCGGCGCACGGCAATGCGTATTTCACCGGTCTGGGCGCGGCCAAGCGCGTCGTCTTCTTCGACACGCTGCTGGAACGCCTGAACCCGCCGGAGGTCGAGGCTGTGCTCGCGCACGAGCTGGGTCATTTCAAGCGCCGCCACGTGCCGCAGCGCATGGCGCTGATGTTCGCGTTGAGCCTGGCCGGCTTCGCGCTGCTGGGCTGGCTCAGCGCGCAGGCGGGCTTCTACCTGGGCCTGGGCGTGCGGCCCAGCCTGGAAGCGCCCAACGACGCGCTGGCGCTGCTGCTGATCATGCTGGCGCTGCCGCCGTTCGCGTTCTTCCTGACGCCGCTGATGTCGCTGTGGTCGCGCAAGCACGAGTTCGAGGCGGACGCCTACGCCTGCGCGCAGGCCAGCGGTGCCGATCTGTCGAACGCGCTGCTGAAGCTGCATGAGGACAACGCCGGCACGCTGACGCCGGACCCGGTGTTCGCGCGCTTCTACTACTCGCATCCGCCGGCCAGTGAGCGGCTGGCGGCGATCGCCTCGCTCGTGACGCCATCGATGCCCGCCACGCCGACGGGACAACCCGCATGAGCACGAGCACGGGCAAGGACGTCCAGACCGGCCTGGTGGTGCGAGGGCACGGCCGGCATTACGTCGTCGAGGACACCGACGGCCAGCGCATCCACTGCCTGACGCGCGGCAAGAAGAGCGATTGCGTCGTCGGCGACCGCGTGCGCTGGCAGCGCAGCAGCGATCACGAGGGCGTCATCGAGAAGGTCGACCCGCGCCGCAACCTGCTGTTCCGCCAGGACGAGTGGAAGACCAAGAGCTTCGCGGCCAACCTGGACCGGCTGCTGATCCTGGTAGCGGTGGACCCGCAGTTCTCGGAGTCGCAGCTCACCCGCGCGCTGATCGCCGCACGCAGCGCCGGCATCACCGCCGACATCGTGCTGAACAAGACGGACCTGCCCGGCGCGGACGCGGCGCGCGAGCGCCTCGCCCCGTACAAGGCGATGGGCCAGCGCGTGCTGGAGCTCAGTTTCAAGGGCCGTCCCGACGAGGCGAGCGACACGCTGCGACCGCTGCTGCACGGCCAGGCGACGCTGGTGCTGGGCCCCAGCGGCACCGGCAAGAGCACACTGATCAACCTGCTGGTGCCGGATGCGAAGGCGCAGGTGGGCGAGATCTCGCAGGCGCTGAACTCGGGCCGCCACACGACGACCACGACGCAGTGGTACTGGATGGACGCGACACGAGAGGCCGCGCTGCTCGACTCGCCGGGCTTCCAGGAATTCGGACTCCGGCAGATCACGGCACCGGACCTGGCCAGCTACATGCCCGATTTCCAGCCGTATCTGGGCGAGTGCCGCTTCCACAACTGCAGCCACCGGCACGAGCCGGGCTGCGCGGTGCTGGTCGCCGTCGAGGCGGGGAAGATCAGCCCCTCGCGCTACCGCATCTACGACGAACTCTGGGACGAGCTCAGCGCACCGCCGAAGTATTGAGCGGGGTGAGGGCCGGCGGCCCCACGCTGTCAGCGTTCCAGACGCGGATCCACGTTGGGGACTTCGCGGACTTCCGCGTCGATCACCTCGCCCTGCGGCGCACGGCTGCCGTTCATTCCGTTCATCGCACCTGGTCGGAACGCCTGCGAACGGAACTGGGCCGCGCGGCGGAACGTGGCCGTGTGCAGCGTCGGCTTGCGGCCGCGGATCAGGCTCCACAGCAGCACGACGCCGAAGATCACCAGCCCGGCGGCGAGCACCACCAGGAACAGCACGATGGAAGCCACCGCCAGCACGAGGCGGGCGGCGATCGAGAAAAGCGTGGAGAGAGCGTTCATCGTTCCTTCAGATCGGGGCGATCGCGCGGATTCAAGTCCGCGGGGCCATCACGCCCCGGATCCCCCAAAAATCATCCTCGACCAATGTAGGGCATCTTGGTGGCCATGACCGTCAGGAACGGCACGTTGGCCGACAGCGGCAATTCCGCCATGTAGAGCAGCGCGCTGGCGGCATGCGCGACGTCCATCCGCGGTTCGACCATCGTGCCGCCGTGCGCCTGCGGCACGCCGTGCACGAAACGCTCGGTCAGGTCGGTCTCGGCGTTGCCGATGTCGAGCTGGCCCGCGGCGATGTCATGTTTGCGGCCGTCCAGCGCCAGCGTCTTCGTCAGGCCGGTGATGGCATGTTTGGTCGAGGTGTAGGCGATCGACCCCGGCCGCGGCGCATGCGCCGAGATCGAGCCGTTGTTGACGATGCGTCCGCCGCGCGGCGACTGCCGCTTCATCAGCCCGAAGGCGGCGCGGGCGCACAGGAAGCTGCCGGTCAGGTTGATGTCGACGACGGCGCGCCAGGTCTCGATGCTGAGCTCGTCGATGTCCGACGCGGGCGCGCCGCGACCGGCGTTGTTGAACAGGAAATCGAGCCGGCCCCAGCGGCGTTCGATGGCGTCGAAGGCGGCGGCGACCTGTGCCTCGTCGGCGACGTCGGTGGGCAGCACGAGTGCGCGCTCCGGGGCGAACGCGGCGGTCTCGCGCAGCATCTCGTCGCGGCGGCCCAGCAGCGCCACCTGCCAGCCGGCCTGCATCAGCGCCTGCGCGGCGGCGCGGCCGATGCCCGACCCGGCACCGGTCACGGCGGCGAATCGCAGCTTGGAGGGCGTCGCCGCGGCCAGCGGGACGACCTCGGGCGAGGGGGTCACGTCGGCAGCGACGGAATCGAGGGCGGCGTGGGCAGAGTCCATCCCCCCATCATAGGGAGCACGGGGGAAATCGGCTGACGCGAGGCTGAAGCCGCGGCGCGCTCTGCGCCCGCCATCGCCCTTGGGGTTGCCCCCTGCATCGCCCCTTGGAGCGGAGCCGGCCATGACAGGCGGATGCCGGACAGGACGTCGTGTTCGCTCATCGCGCGGCCACCTGTTCGCCGTCCATCGGACGATCCGCGCGGCGGGCCGAGACGACGACCGTCGGCAGCGTCCGCACGTCGCCGGCAGCGCGCAGCGCGGCCAGTGTCTGGGTCGACTTGCCGTTGATGACCACAGTGGGCAGTCGCTGCGGCTCTTCGGCGCGGCTGGGCAGCGCCAGCAGCAGGCCCGCGGCGATGCCGGTCGCGACGCCGATCAGCGCGGCGACGCGCTTGACGTTCGTGAATCGGTCGTAGCAGCGAATGGTGTTCATCTCGTCCTCCGGGGCCGCGGGTTGCTCTTGCGGCATGGGACGAATGATTGCCGGGGTTAACCCCTAGCGAAAGTCGGCTGCGACCAACCCGTGCCAGCCGGCGATGAACTGCGGCAGGGCGCGATGAATGACAACCGTCGGAAGGGTTTGCCCCATGAACTAGGGGCCCCTTCCGGGGCCCCTCGTCAGTCGGATGACCGCCTGATATCCGACTGATATCCACGCGGTATCCGCGTGATGTCAGCGCACGCGCATCAGGCGGGGATCAGTCCCCTGCCCTTCAACATCGGCTCCACGCGCGCATCGCGGCCACGGAAGGCACGATAGGTCGCGCCTGGTTCGCGGCTGTTGCCGACCGACAGGATGTTGGCCAGTACCGATTGCGCGGTCGCCGCGTCGAACGGATCGCCGGCTTCGACGAAGGCCTCGAAGGCGTCGCAGTCCAGCACTTCCGCCCACAGGTAGACGTAGTAGCCGGACGCGTAATAGCTGCCGGAGAACAGGTGCTGGAAGTGCGTCAACCGGTGGTTCATGCCGATCGCCGGCGGCAGGCCCAGGCGTTCCAGCGTCTCGCGCTCGAAGGCGACCGGATCCGGCGCCTCGGCCTGCTCGCGCCCGTGGAGCGCGAGGTCCACCAGCGCCGACGCGCAGTAGCGCACCGTCTCGTAGCCCTGGTTGAAGGTCGCGGCCGCCTTCAGGCGGTCGAGCAACGCATCGGGCAGCGGCTCGCCGGTCTTGTAATGGCGCGCGTGCCGCTTGAGCACCTCCGGCTCGGCCATCCAGTGTTCCATCAGCTGCGACGGCAGCTCGACGAAGTCGCGCAGCACCTGCGTGCCGGACAGGCGCTCGAACTCGACGTCCGACAGCAGGCCGTGCAAGCCATGGCCGAACTCGTGGAACAGCGTGCGCACGTCGTCGAAGGACAGCAGCGTTGGTTCGCCCGGCGCGCCCTTCGCGAAGTTGTTGTTGTTCAGGATGATGGGCAACGCGTCGATGCCGTTGCGGGCCTGCCAACGCAGCGCGTTCATCCAGGCGCCGCTGCGCTTGGTGGGACGCGCGAAGTTGTCCTGGACGAAGATCCCGCGCAGCGAGCCGTCCGGCCGCTGCACCTCGTAGACCTTCACGTCCGGGTGGTAGCCGGCGACCTGCGGCTGCGCGACGAAGCGCAGGCCGTAGAGCCGCGAGGCGCAGTCGAACATCGCCTGCACCATCGCGTCCAGCGGGAAGTAGGGCTTGACCTCGGCCTCGTCGAGCTGGAAGCGCTGCTGGCGGACCTTCTCCGCGTACCAGCGCCAGTCCCAGGCCTCGATCGTCAGGTCGTGGCCGAGCTGCGCACGGACCTCGTCGAGCATCGCCCGCTCGCGCGCGGCGGCTGCCTTGGCCGGTTCCCAGACCTGGTCCAGCAGGTCTTGCACGGCGGACTGCCGGCCGGCCATCGTGTCGGCGAGCGCATAGTCCGCGAAGCTGCGGTGACCGTGCAGCGCGGCCTGCTCATGGCGCAGCGCGAGGAGCTCCCGCACCAGCGCTCGGTTATCGGTCTCGCCGGGAATCTCGCCGCGGCCAACCCAGGCGCGCCAGGCCTGCTCGCGCAGGTCCCGGCGTTCGCTGAAGGTCAGGAAGGGCACGATCAGCGAGCGCGACAGCGTCACGACGTGCACGCCCGCTTCCGCCTGCCCGCGTTCCAGCGCGGCCTGCCGCGCGGCGGCGCGGACGAAGTCCGGCAGCCCGGCCAGTTCGGCCTCGCCGCGCAGCACCAGCTGGTAGCCGCTTTCGTCGGCGAGCACGTTCTGCGCGAAGCGGGTGTTGAGTTCGGCCTGCCGCTCCATGATCGCGGCGTAACGCGCGCGCGCCTCACCCTGCAGGCGGGCGCCGGCGCGGACGAAGTCCAGGTGCACGCGTTCGAGCAGCCGCAGCGACTCGGCCGGCAGGCCCAGCGACGCGCGCTGTTCATGCAGCCGCTCGACGCGCTCGAACAGCGCCGCGTTCAGGTAGATCGCGTTCGTGTGCGCCGCCAGCGGCGCGGCCATGCGGCGTTGCACGGCCTGCAGCTCGGGCGAACTGGCCGAGGCGCTCAGCGTCGAGAACAGATGTTCCAGCGCCGTCAGCGCGCGGCCCGCGCGATCGAGCGCGGCCAGCGTGTTGTCGAAGTCCGGCGCGGCCGGATTCGTGGCGATCGCGTCGAGCTCGGCGCGGTGCGCGGCGAGCGCGGCGTCGAAGGCGGGTTCGACGTGTTCGGCGCGGATCGCGTCGAACGGGGGCAGCCCGTACGGGCCGGTCCAGGCGGACAGCAGCGGATTGGTGCTCATCGGGTCTGCCCCTTCCTCATCACTTCTTGTTCTGTTCCTTCTTGATCGCGATCTCGTCGGCCTCGTCGTACGAACGGTTGCCGCACTTGAACTTCCAGTCGTTGCGCTTGTCGTTCAGATCCTCGACGGCCTCGTTGAAGTCGTCGGCGAGCTTCTGGTGCGCCTCGACGCGGACGTTGAAGGCCTTGTTGCCTTCGACGCGGTCGTTGCGGGCCTTGTTGAAGGCGTCGATCTTCGGCTGCAGCGCGTTCGCGCGGGCCTGGTACTCCTCCTGCTTGGCCTTCAGTTCCGCCTTCTCCATCTTGGCGGCGCCGGCCTCGATCTCCGCGCCGAACGCCTTGACGCCGTCGATCTCGGCCTTCAGGGCCGTGCTCTGCGCCTGCATGTCGGCCTCGAACTTGTCGGAGTCGGCCTTGGCGGCGCGCAGCTCGTCGCGCTCCTTCAGGACCTCGGCCTTCTTCTTGTCGAGTTCCGCGGCGGTGGCTTCGTTCTGCTGATTGGTGTTCATGCAGGTACGCAGCTCGTCGCGCGTCATCAGCTTGCCCTTGCCACCCTTGGTGGTCGTGGCCGCGGCCGGAGCGGCGGACGTGGCAGGCTTGGCGGCGGGCTTGGCCGGCGCGCTCGTCTGGCCGCTCGTCTGGGCGGAGGCCAGACCGCAGGCCAGCAATGCCGCGACGGCGAGGGAGGTGCGAAGAGTGTTCATGTCGTCTCTCAAGTCATTGCGCCGGATGGGCGCTGTCTCGTCGGTACGGACCGTCCGGCTCGCGACCGGTCCGCTGTGCGGGTCGGCATGATGCCACGACCCGGATAATGCGCCGCTTCAGATCGTTTCCGGCCCGCGTGCAGCCCGCACGGCAGGCTGTCCACCCCGCACACGACCGCCTCGGGCGGCACCCCACCATGGCGCTCAAGGCCACCATCCACAAAGCCCAGCTGCAGCTCTCCGACATGGACCGCCATGTCTACGGCGAGCACTCCCTGACCGTCGCCCGCCACCCGTCGGAAACCGACGAGCGGATGATGCTGCGCATCCTCGCGTACGCGCTGAACGTGCCGGCCGACGACCTGCACGGCAAGCTGGAGTTCAGCAAGGGCCTGTCCGACGTCGACGAACCGCCGCTGTGGCAGCTCGACCTGACCGGCCAGGTCGTCCACTGGATCGAACTCGGCCAGCCCGACGAACGCCGCCTGCGCCAGGCGCATGGCCGGGCGGACCGCGTCACCGTCATCGGCTACGCGTCCAGCACGCCCGTGTGGTGGGCCGGCATCCAGAACAAGCTGCAGCGCACGCCCAAGCTGGCCGTGTGGCAGATTCCGGCGGAGCAGGCCCAGGCGCTGGCCGCACTCGCCGAGCGCGGCATGCAGTGGCAGGTCAGCATCCAGGATGGAACGGCGTACGTCAGCACCGAGAAGGGCGCGGTGGAGATCACGCCGCAATTGCTGAAGGAACGCGAGGAGTAAGACCTGGAGTAAGGTGAGGTGCGCAGACCCCAGCCCTCACCCCTGCCCTCACCCCTGCCCTCCCCCCTGCCCTCTCCCGCAGGCGGGAAAGGGAGTTGCCCGGGGAGTTGCTTGATCAGGAGACCGTTGTGTCGCAATCCGTGCCTTCCGCTTCCGCCGAACCCACGGCCTCCATCGACCCCGTCGCGGCCCACGCCGGCGGGGACGATCCGTTCCTGTGGCTCGAAGCGCTCGAGGGCGACGAGGGCGAACGCGCGCTGCAATGGGTGCGCGAGCGTAACGAGACCACCCTCGCCGCGCTGAAGGCGGAGCCCGAGTTTGAACCGGTGCGCGAGGAGCTGCTGCAGATCCTCAACGCCCGCGACCGCATCCCGCACGTCGCGCGGCGCGGCGACTGGTTCTACAACCTGTGGCAGGACGAGGCCCATCCGCGCGGCCTGTGGCGGCGCTGCACGCTGGAGGAATACCAGCTCGCCGAACCGCCCTGGCGCCTGGTGCTGGACCTGGACGCGCTGGGTCGCGACGAGGGCCGCAGCTGGGTCTTCCACGGCGCGACGGCGCTGGCGCCCGAGTACCGGCGCTGCCTGGTGTCGCTGTCCGACGGTGGCGCCGACGCGCACGAGCTGCGCGAATTCGACCTGGAGACGCTGCGCTTCATTGCGCCGACCGACGGCGGTTTCTTCGTGCCCGAAGCCAAGAGCGACGTCGAATGGCTGGACGCCGACACGTTGCTGGTCGGCAGCGATTTCGGGCCGGACTCGCTGACCGAGTCGGGTTATCCGCGGCAGGTCCGGCGCTGGGCGCGCGGTACGCCGCTCGAAACCGCGCCGGTGATCTTCGAAGGCGAGAAGGCGGACGTCTCCGTCTCCGCGTCGGTCGACCGCACGCCGGGCTTCGAGCGTGTCGTCTTCAGCCGCGCGCTGGACTTCTACAACGAAGCGCGCTTCCTCTGGAAGGACGGCGCCTTTGTCCCGATCGACCTGCCCAGCGACATGAGCGTCCACCTGGAAGGTCCATGGATGCTGCTGCGTCCACGCACCGACTGGGCCATCCCGCACGGGCCGACCTATCCGTCGGGCTCGCTGCTGCTGATGGAGGAAGCGTCGTTCTGGAAGAACGAGCGGCACGACAAGCACATCCGGGTGATGTTCTCGCCGACGGCGGGGCGCTCGCTCGAGGACTACACGCTGACGCGCCACCACCTGCTGATCAACGTCAGCGAGCACGTCGCGAGCCGGCTCGAGGAATGGGACCTCTCGCACCGGCCGCCGACGCTGCGCCAGGTCAAGGCGCCCTTCCCCGGCACGCTGAGCGTGCAGAGCCTGCACGACCCGGAGCTGCTGGAGGACGCGCTCGGCGACCGCTACCTGCTGCACTACTGCGATTTCCTCACGCCCGACGTCGTCTGCCTGGCGCAGGCCGGCGTCGACACGCGCGAGACGCTGAAGCAGCGCGGCGCGCAGTTCGACGCCCACGGCATGACGGTCGAGCAACGCTTCGCCACCAGCGCCGACGGAGAGACGGTGCCCTACTTCGTCATCGGCAAGCGCGGCCGCAGTGCGCAGGCGCAACAGGAGACGCCGACGCTGCTCTACGGCTACGGCGGCTTCGAGGTCTCGCTGCAGCCGTGGTACTCGGGCGGCAACGGCCGGGCGTGGCTCGCGCGCGGCGGGCAACTGGTGGTCGCCAACATCCGCGGCGGCGGCGAGTACGGTCCGCGCTGGCACCAGGCGGCGACGCTCGAGCACAAGCAGCGCAGCTTCGACGACTTCATCGCCGTGGCCGAGGACCTGATCGCCCACCGCCTGACGCGGCCTGAACGGCTGGGCATCATGGGTGGCAGCAACGGCGGGCTGCTGGTCGGGGCCTGCATGGTGCAGCGGCCGGAGCTGTTCGGCGCGGTGGTGTGCCAGGTGCCGCTGCTCGACATGAAGCGGTATCACCTGCTGCTGGCGGGCGCCTCCTGGATGGCCGAGTACGGCGACCCCGACGACCCCGACGACTGGGCGCACATCGCCGCATACAGCCCGTACCAGCAGCTCAAGCCGGGCGTCACGTATCCGAGGGCGCTGTTCGCCACCTCGACGCGTGACGACCGCGTGCATCCCGGCCATGCGAGGAAAATGGCGGCTCGCATGCTGGCCTTGGGCCAGGCGTGCTTCTATTACGAAAACATCGAGGGCGGCCACGGCGGCGCTGCGGACAACCAGCAGCGGGCGCTGTTGCAAGCCCTCGAGTTCGCCTACCTGTGGCGGCAACTCGGCAGGGAGTCCCCTCGTGGAGACGTATCTTGAATCTGGTCATCCAGCATCATCCCGACGCGAGATGCTTTCTTGCGCAGCCGCAACCCGGACTGCAATGCCGGCTCGACTATGAGCGCCACGGCGAACAGCTGATCATCACCCACACCGGCGTGCCAGCGCAGTTGAGCGGGCAAGGCCTCGCGGCCGCGCTGGTGGAGGCCGCCGCGCGCTGGCTGGCGGAGTTCCCGCTGCAGCTGGTGCCGGGCTGCAGCTACGTGCGGCACTGGCTGCTGCGGCATCCGCGCTGGCAACGGCTGCTGACGCCGGCACCGGCACAGCGCGTGCTCAACGAATGGTTCGGCCTGCCCGGCAGCGAGCAGGACGGCCAGGTCCAGATGAAGTGGTTCAAGAAGGATGCGGCCTTCGACGCGGCGCTGCGCGAGCGCTTCGGACCCGTCATCGAGCAGGCGCTGCGCGGCGGCCTGCGCGAATGGGACTCCACGGCCTGGGGCGCGCTGGCGCGAATCCTGGTGCTGGACCAATTCACGCGCAACGTCCACCGCGACACGCCGACGTCCTTCGCTGGTGACGCGCTGGCGCTGGAGGCCGCGCTGACGTTGCTGCCGCGCGCGCAGGACCTCGGCACGCTGGAGCGCTGGTTCGTTGCAATGCCACTGGAGCACGCCGAGGACCTCGCGATGCAGGACCGCAGCGTCGCGATCTTCGAGGCGCTGGCCACCGAGGACGAGCGCCTGATGGACGCGCTGGACTACGCGCGCAGGCACCGCGACGTCATCGTCCGTTTCGGTCGTTTCCCGCATCGCAACGAGATCCTCGCCCGCGAGAGCACCCCTGAGGAGACTGAGTTCCTGCAACAGCCCGGTTCGCGATTCTGACTGCCCTCGGGCAGGGCCGGGGCAGGCGACGAAGTCGTGCCGTCAAGACTGACCAGGCGCGTTCTGTCTGACCGCAGCGAGCCGAAGGTGAGCGAAGGGAGTTGAGCGCCCGAGGCACGACCGGAGTCGCCTGCCCCGGCCCTGCCCGAGGGCAGTCGGCGAGGTGCTCTTACGTCGGTTCCTTCTCCTGCAGCAGCCGCCACATGACCTTCCCCGACCCCGACTTGGGCAGCGCGTCGACGAACTCCACGATGCGGGGCGCCTTGTAGGCTGCCATGTGTTCGTGGGCCCAATCGATGATGTCCTTGTCGGTGGTCTTGCCCTTGGCCTCGGCGCGCAGCACGACGACGGCCTTCACCGTCTCGCCGCGATAAGCGTCCTTGGCCGCGATGATGCAGGCTTCCTGCACGGCCGGATGGCGGTACAGCAGCATCTCGACTTCCGACGGCCAGACCTTGTAGCCGCTGGCGTTGATCATCCGCTTGAGCCGATCGGTGATGAAGAAGTAGCCCTCCTCGTCCATGCGTCCGAGGTCGCCGGTGCGGAAGAAGCGCTTGCCGTCGAGCTCGACGAAGGCTGCGTCGGTCGCTTCCGGTTGCCGCCAGTAGCCCTGGAACACCATCGGGCCGTGCGTGATGATCTCGCCCACCTCGCCGACCGGCAGTTCCTCGAGCGTCGTCGGATCCACGATGCGCGAATCGACGCCGAAGATCGGGATGCCCAGGCACTGCAGCTTCGCGCGCTCGGGCGGATTGCCGTGGCTGGGCGCGGCGGTCTCGGTCAGGCCGTAGCCTTCGGCGAAGGTCAGGCCGAACTCTTCCTGCAGCCGTTCCGCCACGGCCTTGGGCATCGCCGCGCCGCCGCCGCTCAGGTAGCGCAGGCTCCGCAGGTCGAAGGACTTGTAGTTGGGGCTGGCGAACAGGTCGATGATCATCGTCGGGATGCAGGTCCAGTGCGTGACCTGGTAGCGCGAGATCAGCCGCCCGCAGAGCTCGCGGTCCCAGCGCGGCATGATCACGAGCGTCATGCCGATGAACACGGGGCCCAGCACCCCGTAGAGCGTGCCGGTGATGTGGAACATCGGCACCACCGCCAGTCCCACCGATTCCGCGCTGGCATAGCCCCACTGGCAGCCGCCGCAGCTGTTGGCCATCAGTGTCGCGTTCGTGTGCACGCAGCCCTTGGGCAGACCGGTGGTGCCCGACGTGTAGGGCAGCATCGCGAGATCGTCGGGCCCCGCGGTGTGCGGCCCCGGCACGAGGCCGGCGGCGATCGCCTCACGCCAGTCGGTCGCGCCCGGCGGCAGCTCGTGCACGGCGGTCAACCAGGCGCGCATCGCCTCGGGCGCATCGCAGGCGGGATCGGGGCCGGCGGGCGGCAGCATCTGCCAGTACTGCGTCACCAGCACCGCGCGCGGACGCTGCGACACCGGCAGGGTTTCCGCGGCTTTCGCGACGATGCCGGCGAGCTCGCCGCTGCAGATCACGACCTTGGTCTCGGGGTCGGTCAGGTAATGGCCGAACTCGTCCTGGCGGTTCATCGGATTGACCGGCACCACGACCGCATCGGCGCGGTTGATCGCATAGAACGCGATCAGGTACTGCGGGCAGTTCTGCAGGAACAGCGCGACGCGGTCGCCCTTGCCCACGCCCTGCGCCCGCAACCAGCCGGCGAGCGCCTCGGCCTGGCGGCGCATCTCGCGGAAGCTCAGCGTCGCACCGAGGAACTGCGTCGCCGCCTTGTCCGGATAACGGTTCGCGGCGACCTCGAGGTTGAACCACAGCGAGGTCCGCGGAATCGCCAGCCGCCGCGGCAACCTGGCCGGCCAATGGCTGTACTGCACGTCGGCGTTCTCGGGACGGGGGGTGACCACGCGCGTCATCGATCTGTCTCCTGTCTTTGTTTGGACCGATCTTCAGTCGGTCTCACGACCCACCTTGTCACGGCAGCGACAACCCCCGACGGAGCGCGAGGACAGCGAGCGCCGATGGGGCCGGAATGGCGCTGGGGGTTCCCGGAGGGATGCCCCCAGCGCCGTGGAGTGCCCGCGCCTGGCCCACCGCAGTCCAAGCGCCCAGCCCGCGCGTTCCACGCCCACGTGTGGCGTAAACCAGACTGCATCCCCGCCATTGGGGTGGTCCCGTAGATGCTCCGCCCGGGCGCCGCGCGTAGCATGCGGGCTTTCACCAATGTCCCGTACGGCATCCGCTTCCGATCCGGCAGCGTCGATGCGAGGCCGGGTCGTGCCTCCGTCCATGCTGATCGCGCGCCGTTCCACCCTGCTGGGGCTGTTGACCTGTGTCCTGGGATCCACCGACGCATCAACGGCGTGGGCGCTCCCCGCCGCGCCGCCGCTGGACCTGCCCGCCGGTCCGGTCGTGCTGACCGTCGGCGGCGCGCTGCGCAACGCCAACCGCGACGGCCGTGCCGCCTTCGACATGGCCATGCTCGAAAAGCTGCCGCAGGTCAGCTTCAGCACACAGACCCCCTGGTACCCGAGCCCGCGCAAGTTCACCGGCCCGCTGCTGCGCGACGTGCTCGCCGCCGCCGGCGCGCAGGGCCGCACGATCGAAGCCCGCGCGCTCAACGACTACCGCGTCAGCATTCCCGTCGACGACAGCGCGCGCTACGACGTGATCGTCGCGCGGCTGATCGACGACAAGCCCATGGCCGTGCGCGACAAGGGCCCGCTGTTCCTGATCTACCCGTTCGACCGCGCGCCCGAACTGCGCAGCAGCATCTTCTACGGTCGCTCGGCGTGGCAGCTCACCCACCTGGAGCTGCGCTGAGCATGACACGCGACGCCGCCCGCCTCGTGAGCGCCAAGGCCAACGCCAAGCGCCGCTGGCGCATCGCCGTCTCCGCGATGGGCCTGCTGCTGGTGCTGGCGCTCGCGGGCGTCGCCTGGCTGCAGGCGCGCCAGTACGAGGCGCTCAACGGCACGCGGCGCTACCAGGACGACTACCTCGTCTGGAGCCTGTTCCAGTTCGAGAGCGAATACCTGAAGCTGCGCCTGGCGCTCGAGCAGGCCGCCGGGCCCAGCGTGGCGGTCGATCCCGACCAGGTCGCGCAACGCTACGAGATCTTCGTCAGCCGCCTGAACCTGGTGGAGAGCGAACACGCCGCGCTCGTGCTGGCGCATCATCCGGACTACCAGCGCACGCTCGCGCGCACGCAGGACTTCGTGCGCTGGGCCGACGCGCTGCCGCTCAACGGCGCGCTGATCCGCGAGCATCCGGAGCGGATCGTCGCGATCATCGACCGGCTGGAGCCGCTGGCCGATCCGATCCGTGACCTGTCGCTGACCTCGACCCACCACGTCGCCGAGGACGTCACCCGGCGCAACGACATCGTGCGCAACCAGAGCCGCGTGAGCCTGGGCCTGACGGCGGCGCTGTCGGCGATGACGCTGCTGTTCGCGGCCGTCATCTACCGCCAGTTCCGCGGGCTCGAGCGCTACGGCGACAAGCAGAAGGCGCTGGCCGCCCGGCTCACCGACGCGCAGCGCGAGGCCGACGCGGCCAACCACGCCAAGACGGTGTTCCTTGCCAACATGAGCCACGAGCTGCGCACGCCGCTGCAGGGGCTGCTGGGCATGCTGGGGTTGATCAAGGAGGCGCCGTTGACGTCCGCGCAGCAGGAGCAGTTGAAGGCCGCGAACGACTGCGCGCGCCATCTGCTGGCGGTCCTGGGCGACATCCTGGACGTGACGCGCATGGAAGCCGGCGGCCTGTCGATCGCGCCGGAGCCGCTGCAGCCGGGCGCGCTGATGAAGGAACTCGAGGCGCTGAGCCGGCCGCAGGCGGCGGCCAAGGGCCTGTCGCTGCATTTCGGCGTCGACGACGACGTGCCCGGCTGGCTGCTGGCCGATCCGACGCGGCTGCGCCAGATCCTGCTGAACCTGCTCAGCAACGCGCTGAAGTTCTGCGACCGCGGTCAGGTCGGCTGCCAGATGCGGTGCGGTGTGGGCGCGCTGGGCGAGGACCTGCTGATGGTCGAAGTCAGCGACCCCGGGCCCGGCATCGACGCGCAGACGCAGGCGCGGCTGTTCCAGCGCTTCAGCCAGGGCGACGCAAGCACCTCGCGGCGTCACGGCGGCGCGGGGCTGGGGCTGGAGATCTCGCGCCGGCTGGCGCGTGCGATGGGCGGCGACATCCACGTGCAGAGCGCGGTCGGCCAAGGCGCCCGCTTCACGCTCGCGCTGCCGCTGCGCGCCGGTGCGGAGCTGCCGCCGGGGCGCATCGTGCCAGGTGTTGCGGAGGCCTCGAATGCGGCCAACGCCTACCCTGGGGCGCAGGACGCGACGGCCGCCGCCCAGCCGGTCACCGGCCTGCGCGTGCTGGTCAGCGAGGACAACCCGACCAACCGCATCGTCATCGAGGCGATGCTGGAGCGGCTCGGCCATCATCCGACCCTGTGCGAGAACGGCTTGCAGGCGCTGCATGCGTTGCGTCAGCAACCGTTCGACATCGTGCTGATGGACCTGCACACGCCGCAGATGGACGGTTTCGAGGCGACCCGGCTGATACGCGAACTGCCGGCGCCGCGCGGCCGGCTGCCGATCATCGCGTTCTCGGCGGACGCGTTCGAGGAGTCGCGCCGGAAGGCCGACGAGGCCGGCATCAGCGCCTTCCTCGCCAAGCCGGTCGAGCTGGAGACCCTGCGCGCGTGCCTGCAGACGCTGGCGCCGTCGCGGGCGAGGCCTGAAGCTGCCTGAAACGGCTTGGAAGCGGCTTGAAAGTGGCTTGAAAGTGGCCCGGCCGCGCCGACGGCACGGCGGGCCGTCTTCGCTGAAGCCCACGAGCCTTCTCTTATAGTCCCTCTCCACCACGGAGAGCCCCGCCCATGTACCTGTCCCGGATCGCGCTGACCAATGTGCGCTCGATGGCGTCGCTGGCGATCGACTTCGGCGCCGGTCCGGACGCGCCGCCCGGCACGAACCGGCGCTGGACGCTCCTGCTCGGTGAGAACGGCTGCGGCAAGAGCACCGTGCTGCGTGCGATCGGCCTGCTGCTGGCGGGCAGCGAGGCCCTGCCCGAGCTGCTCGGCGACACCGACAGCTGGATCCGCAATGGCGCGCGGCAGTGCCGCATCGCCGGCACGCTGGTGACGGCCAAGGGTGACCCGCGCGAGATCGCGCTGGAGCTGCATCGCGGCGACGGCCTGCGCGAGATCTTCGAGCGCAACGCGCAGACGCTGGAAGCGCTGGACGCGGCGATCCGCCATGCCGACCGCAACTACTTCGTGCTGGGCTACGGCGTCTCGCGCCGCCCGCCGGAGGGCGGCAAGCGCTCGAGCGGTCCGCTGGACGATTCGGCGCGCTCGTCGCGGGCACGCGCGCTGGCCTCGATGTTCTCGCCGGACGCGTCGCTGGTGTCGCTGCAGCGCTGGGCCATGGACCTCGACTACCGGCGCGGCGACGCGGCGCTGGCGCCGATCCGCGCGGCGCTCAACCAGTTGATGCGGGGCATGAACTTCTCGCGCATCGACAAGGAGTCGGGCCAGTTGATGTTCAAGACGGTCGACGGCGAAGTGCCGTTGAACCAGCTGTCCGACGGCTACCAGAACATGGCGGCATGGTGCGGCGACCTGCTCTTCCGCATCACCGAAGCCTTCCCTGATCGCAAGGATCCGCTGGCCACGCGCGGCGTGCTGCTGATCGACGAGCTCGACCTGCACCTGCACCCGGTGTGGCGGCGGCAACTGGTGGACTTCCTGTCGACCCTGCTGCCGCATTTCCAGTTCATCGCGACGACGCACTCGGCGCTGACCGCGCAGCAGAGCGGTGAAGGCGAGCTCTTCGTCATCCGACGCGAAGGACCGAAGCAGCGGCCGACGCTGGTGCCCTTCGTCGGCGAACCGCGGCTCATGATGCTGCACCAGCTGCTGATGAGCCCGATGTTCGGGTTGGAGTCGATGGACTCGGTGGCGGTGGAAACCGCGCGGAACACGGCGCGCAAGCTGCACACGAAAACGAAGACGCAAGGCAAGGCGCTGACCTCGCGCGAGCACACGCAGCTGCAGCGCAGCGCCGAGGTGCTTCGCGTCGCGCCCGAATGGGACGCGGTGCCCGATTACGCGCGGCAGCAGACCGCGCTGCTGAAGGAACTCAAGACGACGATCGCGAAGCAGGCTGCGAAGTCCGCGCCCGCCACGAAGGCCGCCGTCGGCAAGACCGTCGCGAGGAAGTCCTCTGGCACCGCAGCCGATCGGAAGCCGGCCAAGCCGGCACCGGCACCGGCGCTGTCGCCGACCAAGCTGAGGGCGGCGGTGAAGCGGGTGGAGCGCTCGAAGTGATCCGACTGCGGCGCGGCCGCGACGCCGCGAGCCTGGGCGCATTCACCGGCGCCAAGCTGCAGCAGCGGCTGCTCAAGCTCGAGGGCTACTTCTACGAGGACGGCGGCCGGGTCGACTTCAAGCCCAAGGCGCGCCAGATCTGGTCGACCGCGAAGCCCGCGCTCAAGCTCGATTCGGCTGGCAAGTGCGCGTACTGCGAGGCCGACACGGCCGTGGTCGCGCACGGGGACGTCGAGCACTTCAGGCCGAAGGACCTGTACTGGTGGCTCGCCTACTGCGTCGACAACTACACCTTCAGCTGCCAGGTCTGCAACCAGGTCTACAAGGGCAACAGCTTTCCGGTCACCGGCGCGCGATTGAAGCCACCACGCATGCCGGCCGCACAGCCCGTCGACGCGGCCAAGGCGGCGGCGCTCGCCGCGAGCTTCTGCCTCGATCCGGCCGGCGCCACGGACGCATCGCTGAAGCGCTTCTTCGCGGGCGAGCAGCCGCATCTTCCGGATCCTTACCTCGTCGATCCCGAGAAGCTGCTGTCGTGGAACGCGATCGAAGAGACCAAGGAGGTCTGGCTCATCGCGCGAGGACGTTCAGCGAAAGCCAAGGCCGCGGCGAAGGCGGCCGACGAGGTGCTCGGCCTCAACCGCACGGAGCTGCTGCGCCTGCGCTGGAATCACTACGACCTGCTGCGCACGCTGGCGCTTGCGTTCCAGGAGATGGATCCGGCGTCACCGAACGCGGCGAAGGTCCTCGCCGGCATCCGCCGCCGCGCCGACGGCGATCAGCCGTTCGCGGCGATGACGCGGCATTTTCTGCGGACGTGGGGATTGCTCTCCTGATCCCCCAAAGGTCTGCACCCTTCAACCCCTCTTCGGAGGGCGACTTTCCGACTAGCGGCTCGCGCCGATTCGGCAGACATTGGACGCATTCCTTTCGTCCCATTTCAGGAGCCACCCGATGAGCAGTCTCATGTCCAATGAGTTCATGGGGTCAGGCGTTGCCGGAGATCCTCGCATGACGTCGCCACATCACCTGACTCTACCTGTCGAGGCCATTGACCGCGCCTCGGTGCCGACCCACGATCGCGGCCTTGCCGTCAGGGTGGCGGTCCTGGAGACCCACGTGCATGGATTGAAGAACGAAGTCAGCGAGTTGAAGAGTGAGTTTCGCGAGTTCCGAAAGGAGATGCGCGCCGACATCTCGGCGATCCGCACCCACGACTTCCGGTTGTTGTTCGGCGCGCTCATCACTGTCGCGCTGAGCCTCGTCGCCGTCATGGCCAAAGGCTTCCACTGGATCTGATCAGACGACCACCGGCTCCGGTTCCAGCCGGATACCGAAGCGGCCGTAGACGCTTTCCTGGATCGCCCGCGCCAGCGTGACGACCTCGGCACCGCGGGCCTCGCCGCGATTCACCAGCACCAACGCCTGCTTCTCGTACACCGCCGCGCCGCCGACGCTCTTGCCCTTCCATCCGCAGGCATCGATCAGCCAGCCCGCGGCCAGCTTGAAGCTGCCGTCAGGCATCGGGTAATGCACGATGTGCGGGTCGCGCGCAATGATGTCGCGGCACTGCTCCGCGCTGACCACCGGGTTCTTGAAGAAGCTGCCCGCGTTGCCGATGCGCGCCGGGTCCGGCAACTTGGCCCGCCGGATCTCGCAGATCCACTCGAACACCTGGCGCGCGTCGGGTGCGGTGATGCCGGTCTCGGCCATCTTGCGTTCGATGTCCAGGTAGCCCAGTTGCGGCTGCCACGGTTTGGGACAGCGCAGGCGCACCTTGGTGATCACGCTCTTGCCCGCGAGGCCGCCGTAGCCGGTCTGCTTGAACACGCTGTCGCGGTAGCCGAAGCGGCACACCGCCGCAGGCAGCGTCACGCGGCGCCCCGTCGTCAGGTCGACGACGTCCACGTTCTCCAGCCGGTCCTTCAGCTCGACGCCGTAGGCACCGATGTTCTGCACCGGCGCGGCCCCGACGGTCCCGGGGATCAGCGCCATGTTCTCCAGCCCCGGCACGCCCTGCGCCAGCGACCCGGCCACCACCTCGTGCCAGGGCACGCCGGCGCCGGCCTCGACGATCCAGCAGTCGTCGCGCTCCTCGACGCTCAGGCCCATGATCTCCATCTTGAGCACGACCGCATCGACATCCCGCGTCAGCACGAGGTTCGACCCGCCGCCCAGGACGAACTTCGGCGCGCGGCCCAGTTCCGGGTGGTCGACGACGCGGCGGACGTCCAGTTCCTCGCGGATGCGCACCAGCCGGCGCGCCGTCGCGGGCAGGCCGAAGGTGTTGTAGGGCTTGAGGTTGACGTCGTGCTCGATGACGACGCCCTCGCGGCGCTCGGTCGAGGGGGGGATGGCGGGAGACTGCATGGCTAGAATTCTCGCCCATATCCCCAAGGATCCCCCGGAGGACGGCCCCCGACGACCGGTCGCCGCCCTCCCCCTCTGAAAGAGCCGTACACATGCCCAGCTTTGACACCGTCCTCGAACCCGACATGGTGAAGGTCCGCAACAGCGTGGACGCCAGCGCCAAGGAAATCGCGACCCGCTTCGACTTCAAGGGCACCAGCGCCGCCATCGAGTGGAAGGACAAGGAAAAGGAAGTCCACGCCACCGGCGACGCCGAGTTCCAGCTCGAGCAGATCGAGGCCGTGCTCTATTCGAAGCTGACCAAGCAGGGCGTCGTGCTCGGCTTCGTCGACAAGCAGGACAAGATCGAGAAGCTCGGCGGCGACCGCGTCAAGCAGGTCTACAAGATCAAGAACGGCCTGGAGGCGCCCGAGGCCAAGAAGGTCGTCGCCGCGATCAAGGAAAGCAAGCTCAAGGTGCAGGCCCAGATCGAGGGCGACATCGTGCGCATCACCGGCAAGTCGCTGGACGACCTGCAGGGCGCGCAGGCCGCGCTGCGCAAGGCACTGCCCGATCTGCCGCTGAGCTTCGACAACTACCGCAAGTGATCTTCGGCGCGGACCGGGCGCCTGTCGGGCGCCGGTCCCGCTCCGCCACGCGGGCGCCCTGCCCGCGTGCGCGCCGCGACGGCATCCGCCGCGCAACAGAACAACATCCCCGGGGGACGACATGAGCACTCTTCGCAAGCCTGGCTGGCGACGTCCCGCCGCTGCGGCGTTGACGGCGGCGCTGCTGGCGCTGTGCGCTCCGGCGGCGCAGGCGGACAGCGCCAAGGCCGCGCGCTATTACGAGGACGCGCTCAAGCGCTTCGAACGCCAGGACCTCGACGGCGCCGTCATCCAGCTCAAGAACGCGCTACAGCAGGACGCCCGGATGCTGGCGGTGCATGTGCTGCTGGGCAAGGCGCTGCTGATGCGCGGCGAGGCCGCGGCCGCCGAGATCGAGTTCAACGAGGCGCTGTCGCAAGGCATCAACCGCGCCGAAGTGGCCGTGCCGCTGGCGCAGGCGCTGGTCGCGCAGGGCAAGCAGCCCGAAGTGTTCAAGCAGCCGGCGCTGGTCCCCGACGGCCTGCCCGACAACATCCGCAAGCCGCTGCTGCTGGTGCGCGCGGCGGCGGCCTCGGACCTCGGCGACCCGACGCGGGCGCAGGCCCAGATCGACCTGGCGCGCGCCATTCCTCCGGACAACGCCGACACCTGGCTGGCCGAGGTGCCGCTGCGCCTGCGTGCGCGCCAGTTCGACCAGGCCACCGCCGCCGCCGACCAGGCGCTGCGGCTGGCACCGGGCCACAGCGAGGCGCTCTACCAGCGCGCCACCGTGCCGCATGTGCAGGGCAAGCTCGATGAAGCGCTCAAGGGCTACGAACGCGCGATCGCGGCCGATCCGCGCCACCTCGAAGCGCAACTGGCGCGCGGCGGCCTGCTGATCGACCTGAACCGCGACGCGGAAGCGCTGGCGCAGGTCCAGTCCGCGTTGAAGCTGGTCCCCAGCGAGCCCCGCGCCCTCTACCTGAGCGCCGTGCTCGCCGAGCGCCGCAACGACGCCGCTGCGGCCAAGGCCGCGCTGAAGGCCGTCACCAACGAGCTGGATCCGGTGCCGATCGAGTTCATCCGCTTCCGCCCCCAGGCGCTGATGCTCAACGGTCTGGCCCATTTCGGCCTGGGCGAGATGGAGAAGGCCAAGCCCTACCTCGAGTACGCGCAGCGCCAGACGCCCAACAGCCCGCTGTCCAAGCTGCTGGCGCAGGTCTATGTGGCGGAGCCCAACCTCGACCGCGCCGGCGAGGTGCTGGAGTCCTACCTCAAGGCCTACCCCGGCGACGGCCAGGCGCTCGTGATGATGGCCACGCTGCAGATGGCACAGGGCCGCCATGCACGCGCCGCCACGCTGATGCAGGAGGCGCTGAAGTCCCGTGACGCGCCGGAGTTCCGCACCGCGCTCGGCCTGTCGCTGCTGCGCGGCGGCCAGTCCGGCGATGCGGTCGGCGAGCTGGAGAAGGCCTTCCAGCGTGACCCGCGCCAAGTCTACGCGGGCATGGCGCTGGTCTCGCTCTACCTGCGCGGCGGGCAGACGGCCAAGGCGGTCGGCATCGCGGACAAGCTGGTCAAGCAGGACCCGAACAACCCCACGGCGTGGATCCAGCTCGGCGTGGCGCGCCGGGCGGCCAACAACGCGGCCGGCGCGCGCGAGGCCTATCAGAAGGCCAGTCAGCTCGACCCCGGCCTGGTCGAGGCGCAGCTCGGGCTGGTGCGCGTCGACATCACCGAGCGCCAGTTCGACGCGGCCCAGACGCGGTTGACGGCCCTGCTGAAGACGGACGAGAAGAACGCCGAGGCGCTCTACGAGATGGCGCTGCTGAGCGAGGCCCGCGGCCAGACGGCCGAGGTGCAGCGCTGGCTGTCCAAGGCCACCGACGTGAGCACCTCGCGCAACACGCGGGCGGACCAGGCCCTGGTCGCCTGGCTGCTGAAGCAGGAACAGCCGGGACCGGCACTGGAAGCGGCCCGCAAGCTGCTCGGCAAGGCGCCCGACGATCCGCAGACGTTGATCACCTACGCCCGGGCGCAGCTCGCGAACCGCGACGTCAAGGGCGCCACGGCGACGCTGACCAGCGCGGCGCGGCGGTCGGGATTCGGCGCGGATCCGCTCGCACAGATCGCCGGGCTGCAACTGGATGCGCGTGACCTGGTCGGCGCCGCCTACAGCCTGGACAAGGCGCTGCAGGCCGCGCCGCAGCATGTCGGCGCCCTGGCCCTGTCCTCGACGGTTGCGATGCAGCAGGGCAATCTGACGCTGGCCGAGAAGCAGGCGAAGCAGGTGGTCCAGCTGCGGCCGCAGATGGCGCTCGGATATTCGCTGCTGGCGGACGTCGCGCAGGCTCGCAAGCAGCCCGCCCAGGCGCTGGAAGCGCTGCGCAAGGCCCATGAGATCCAGCCCACCAGCGGCAGCCTGCTGGCGCTGATGCGGGCCTTGAGCCGGCAGGACGCGGGCGGCAAGGCCGCTCAGGACCTGGCCGAACGCTGGCTGAAGACGCATCCGGCCGACCTCGCGGCCTGGAAGGCGCTGGGCGACGCCCAGGCACGCGCCGGGGCGTTCCCGGCGGCCCGGCGCAGCTACGAGGCTGCGCTGAAGCTCAGGCCCAATGATGTCGAGACGCTGAACAACCTGGCGAGCACGATGATCCGTCAGGGCGAGGCGGCGGCGGCTGCGGCGATGGCCGAGAAGGCCCTGGCGCTGGACCCGCGCAATCCGTCCGTCATCGACACGGCCGGCTGGGCCTACCACCTGGCCGGCAACGGCGAGCGCGCGCTGCCCCTGCTGCGCGATGCGCGCCTGCGGGAGCCCAACAGCCCGGACATCCGCTATCACCTTGCTGCGGCGCTGGCCAAGGCGGGGCGCAAGACCGAAGCGCGCGAGGAACTGGATGCCGCGCTGCGCAGCACCGCGTTCGACAGTCACAAGGAGGCGCTGGCCTTGAGCCAGGCCCTGCGCTGAGGGCGGAAAGCCCCTCTGGTGAGGGGTTCCTGCGCTTGTCGGAA
Organism: Mitsuaria sp. MSU3D; assembly: GCF_056867975.1. Lineage (NCBI taxonomy): Bacteria > Pseudomonadati > Pseudomonadota > Betaproteobacteria > Burkholderiales > Sphaerotilaceae > Roseateles > Mitsuaria sp. MSU3D. Next base: position 2,717,998 of record NZ_CP200314.1, read on the forward strand.
GAACTTACAGTCCCGTTCCAGAAGCGGACACATCCAACGGCAAGTGCTTGTGCCGCAAGGCATTCAAGATGTTGGCCCGGGCCTTGCTAAATGAAGGTCGAACGAATCTGACACTCCGATCACGTCGGGGCACCGAGGGGAAACCATGCAAAAAGTTCAACAACGACTGATCGGAATGGCTGCCGTGGCGCTTGCGTCGCTGCTGCCGTTCAGCGCGCATGCGCTTTCCACCTGGACCGCGGGCTCTTGCGTCAGCAACTGCAGCGAGACCGGCGACGCGGCGCCCAACGTCAGCTACGCCGCCTACTCGGCCGTGATCAACCAAACCAGCGGCGGCGCGTATTCCAGCACTGGCGGTTTCGCGCAGAGCACGTTGGCGTACTACAGCGGCAGCGGTTTTGGCGTCACGGCGCCGGGCGGTGACTCGCAGTCGCCCAACCATGCGTTGGACAATTTCGGCTACCAGGACCTGATCCTGTTGAAGTTCGACTCCGCCGTGAACCTGACCCAGCTGAAGCTGGGCTGGTGGCAATACGACAGCGACATCACCGTGCTGGCCTACACCGGCAACACGAGTGGCGGCGACGCCGCGAGCACCATCGCAGGCAAGACGGCAGCGAACCTGAAGTCGGCCAACGGCTGGTCGCTGGTGAACAGCTATGCGGATGTCGGCAGCGCCAATTCGCTCAACCTGAACACGAGCCTCACCTCCAGCTGGTGGATCATCACCGCCTACAACTCGCAGTTGGGCGGCGCGGCGACGGGCAACGACGGCAGCACCAGCGGGCTGACCCGTGGCACGGGCACCACCAGCTACAACGGCTACGACTTCGTCAAGCTGTTCTCCGTCTCGGGCAACAAGGCGCCCGGCGGCGGCAGCAACAACGGCAACGTCCCGGAACCGGCCTCGCTGGCTCTGGCCTCCGTCGCCCTGCTCGGCCTGGTCGGCGTGCGCCGCCGCAAGCAATCCCAAAGCTGAGCCTCCCTGCTCCGCGAAAGGCGACCGATGGGTCGCCTTTCTTTTTGCCGAAGCGCAGCCCACCCAACGAGCACCCAAAGAAAAACGCCCGATGCAAATGCACCGGGCGTTTTCATCTCACATCGTCCTCGGTCGCAAAACCGTTGAAGGACGGTGATGGTGGGGGGCGGTGAGGCGTGAGGTTTTGGCGCTTGCCGCCAAGGCCTCATGCCTCGGCGACCAACGCCCGGACCTCCGCAGTCCAAGCGCCCCCGAAGATCAGCTCCGCAGCGCGCGCTTGCGCTCGTTTTCCGACAGGTGGCGCTTACGCAGCCGCACCGACTTCGGCGTGATTTCCACCAGCTCGTCGTCCTCGATGAATTCAACGCCGTATTCCAGCGTCAGGTCGATCGGCGGCGTCACCTTGATGGCGTCTTCCTTGCCGCTGACGCGGAAGTTGGTCAGCTGCTTGGTGCGGGTCGCGTTGACGATCAGGTCGTTGTCGCGGTTGTGGATGCCGACGATCATGCCTTCGTAGACCGGATCGTTCGGCTTCACGAACATGCGGCCGCGGTCGTCGAGCTTGCCCAGCGCATAGGTGAAGATTTCACCCGCGTCCATCGAGATCAGCACGCCGTTCTTGCGACCGGCGATGTCGCCCTTGTGGGGTTCGTAGCCGTCGAAGATGTTGGAGATCAGGCCCGAGCCGCGCGTCAGGTTCAGGAACTCGTTCGAGAAGCCGATCAGGCCGCGGGCGGGGATGCGGTACTCGAGGCGCACGCGGCCACGGCCGTCCGGCTCCATGTTGACCAGTTCGCCCTTGCGCTCGCCCAGCGCCTGCATGACGCCGCCCTGATGGGTTTCTTCCACGTCGGCAGTGACCAGCTCGATCGGCTCGCACTTCACGCCGTCGATGTCCTGGAACACCACGCGCGGCTTCGACACCGCCAGCTCGTAGCCTTCGCGGCGCATGTTTTCCAGCAGGATGGTCAGGTGCAGTTCGCCGCGGCCCATCACTTCGAAGATGCCATCTTCGTCGGTCTCGCTCACGCGCAGCGCGACGTTGGCTTGCAGTTCCTTCTGCAGGCGGTCCCAGATCTGGCGGCTGGTGACGAACTTGCCTTCACGGCCCGCCAGCGGCGAGGTGTTGACGCAGAAGTTCATCGTCAGCGTCGGCTCGTCGACCTTGAGCATCGGCAGCGGGGCCGGGTTGCTCGGGCTGGTGACGGTCACGCCGATGCCGATCTCTTCGATGCCGTTGATCAGCACGATGTCGCCGGGACCCGCCTCGGTGGCCTGCACGCGGTCCAGCCCCTGGAAGGTCAGCACCTGGTTGATGCGGCCCTTGGTGGCCTTGCCGTCCGGACCTTCCATGACGACCACGTCCATCGACGGCTTGATCGTGCCCTGGCTGATGCGGCCCACGCCGATGCGGCCGACGAAGGTCGAGAAGTCCAGCGCGGAGATCTGCAGCTGCAGCGGCGCATCCGGATCACCCTTCTGCGCCGGCACGTGCTTGAGCACGGTGTTGAACAGGGCGGACATGTCCTCGCCCCACTTCTCGCCCGGCGCGCCCTCTTCCAGCGACGACCAGCCGTTGATGCCCGAGGCGTACACGACCGGGAAGTCCAGCTGTTCGTCGGTGGCGCCGAGCTTGTCGAACAGGTCGAACGCGGCGTTGATGACGGCGTCCGGCTTGGCGCCCGGCTTGTCGACCTTGTTCACGACGACGATGGGCTTGAGGCCCAGCGCCAGCGCCTTCTTGGTCACGAAGCGCGTCTGCGGCATCGGGCCTTCCTGCGCGTCGATCAGCAGCACCACGCCGTCGACCATCGACAGCGCGCGCTCGACTTCACCGCCGAAGTCCGCGTGTCCCGGGGTGTCGACGATGTTGATGTGCGTGCCTTCCCAGCTGACCGCGCAGTTCTTCGCCAGGATGGTGATGCCGCGCTCGCGTTCGATGGCGTTGTTGTCCATCACGGTGTCGACGACCTTCTCGTGCTCGGCGAAGGTGCCGCTCTGGCGAAGGAGCTGGTCCACCATGGTGGTCTTGCCATGGTCGACGTGGGCGATGATGGCGATGTTGCGGATTTGCTTGCTCATGGGGCGGCTTTCGCTAGGGGCTTTCTCTGGATTCGGAGGAAGTCGGGGAACTCGGGATGTCTCGGATTTTTTAGGCGATGCGGGCTCAGGCGGCCTGCATCAGCATGGAAGCGATTTCGGTCGGGCTCAGCAGCCGGTCGGCGATCAGCTCGCCGCCGGCCACGTGGGCGCTGCCCAGGAAGGCGCGCGGCGCCTGGCCGTACACCCGCACCTGCGGCATGTCCGTCAGCGTCACGCGTCGGCGCATGCCGGACAGGAAACGGCCGGCCTCGTCGTTGCTCAGCTCGACCTCGGGCCATTCGCCCAGCAGGCTGTCCGGCGCGGTCAGCAGCGACAGGCGGGCATCTTCGTCCAGCGCCTCGATCTGTTCCAGCGTCACCGCCCGTTCGATCGACACCGGACCGCTCGCCGTCCGGCGCAGGCCGGCCAGGTGCGCGCCGCAGCCCAGCTTGGCGCCGATGTCCTCGCCCAGCGTGCGGATGTAGGTGCCCTTGGTGCAGCGCACGTCGATCACGAGCAGCAGCTCGGCAGGTTGCCAGTCGACGATGTCCAGCGCATGAATGGTCACATTGCGCGGCTGCCGTTCGACGGTCACGCCTTCGCGGGCGAGCTCGTACAGCGCGCGACCCTGATGCTTGAGCGCCGAATACATCGGCGGCAGTTGCGAGATTGCGCCGCGGAAACTTTCGCAGGCGGCGCGGATCGCGTCGAGGTCCAGCGACTTCGCGACCTCGTCGCGCTGCTCGAGGATCTCGCCCTCGCCGTCGCCGGTCGTCGTCGTGATGCCCAGGCGCAAGGTGGCGCGGTAACCCTTGTCGGCCTCCAGCGAGACCTGGCTGAACTTGGTCGCCGCGCCGAAGGTCAGCGGCAGCAGCCCGGTCGCCAGCGGATCCAGCGTGCCGGTATGACCGGCCTTCTCGGCGCGCAGCAGGCGCTTGACCTTCTGCAATGCGTCATTGCTGGTCAGGCCAATCGGCTTGTCCAGCATCAGCACGCCATGCACGGCGCGCTTCACGATCTTGGGGCGGGGGGCTACTGCGCTCATCACAACGCGGCGGCCCTCTCGGGACGCCGTCTTTCTGGCTCGGAGGACCTCAGTCCTCGGTGGTCTCGTCGTCCTTGGCTCGGGACAGGTTCGCTTTGCTGATCAGCGCGCTCATCTCGGCGGCGCGCTCGATCGTGCGGTCGAAATGGAAATGCAGGCTCGGCACGGTGTGGATCTGCAGCCGCTTGAACAGGCCGTTGCGCAGGAATCCCGCCGCCTCGTTCAGCGCCGCGCCGGTCGCTTCCGGATCGCCGACCAGCAGCGAGAAGTAGACCTTCGCGTGCGCGTAGTCGGGCGTGACCTCCACCGCGTTGATCGTCACCATGCCGACGCGCGGGTCCTTGAGGTCCCGGATCAGCTCGGCCAGGTCGCGCTGGATCTGGTCCGCCACGCGCAGACCGCGGTTGGGGATAGATCGCTTGTGACGCATGGCTCTTTCCTCACTCTCTCAAACAACAAAGCCCGGCGGTGCGAACCGCCGGGCATGAAGCTGCGGCAGGCTGGTTTACAGCGTGCGCGCCACTTCCTTGATTTCGAAGACTTCCAGCTGGTCGCCTTCCTTGATATCGCTGTAGTTCTTCAGCTTGATACCGCACTCGAAGCCTTCGCGGACTTCCTTGACGTCGTCCTTCAGGCGCTTGAGCGACTCGATCTCGCCGGTGTAGACCACGACGTTGTCGCGCAGCAGGCGGAAGCGCGCGTTGCGCGTCACGTGACCGCTGGTGATCATCGAACCGGCGATGGTGCCGATCTTGGTCGCCACGAACACGGTGCGGATCTCGGCGGTACCGATGATCTCCTCGCGCTGCTCCGGCGCCAGCATGCCAGCCATCGCCGCCTTCACCTCATCCACGGCGTCGTAGATGATGTTGTAGTAGCGCAGGTCGACGTCGTTGTGCTCGGCCACCTTGCGCGCGCCGGCATCGGCACGCACGTTGAAGCCGATCACGACGGCCTTGGAGGCGATCGCCAGGTTGATGTCGGACTCGCTGATGGCACCCACCGCGGCGTGCACGATCTGCACCTTGACCTCGTCGGTCGACAGCTTGAGCAGCGAGGAGGCCAGCGCTTCCTGCGAACCCTGCACGTCGGCCTTGATGATCAGCGGCAGCGTCTGCACGTCGCCGGCCGTCATGTCGGCGAACATGTTCTCCAGCTTGGCGGCCTGCTGGCGGGCCAGCTTGACGTCGCGGTACTTGCCGGCGCGGAAGGTCGCGATTTCACGGGCGCGGCGTTCGTCGCCCAGCACCATGAACTCGTCACCGGCGCGCGGGACTTCCGTCAGACCCTGGATCTCGACCGGGATCGACGGACCGGCTTCGGCGGCAGCCTTGCCGTCCTCGTCCAGCATGGCGCGGACGCGACCGTAGGTCGAACCGGCCAGCACCACGTCGCCGCGCTTGAGCGTGCCCGACTGCACCAGCACCGTCGCGACCGGGCCGCGGCCCTTGTCCAGCTTGGCTTCGATGACCAGACCCTTGGCCATCGAATCCTTCGCGGCCTTCAGTTCCAGCACTTCGGCCTGCAGCAGCACCTGCTCCAGCAGATCGTCGATGCCCTGGCCGGTCTTGGCCGACACCGGGACGAACGGCGACTCGCCGCCGAACTCTTCCGGCACGACCTGCTCGGCCACCAGCTCGCTCTTCACGCGCTCGGCGTTGGCATCGGGCTTGTCGATCTTGTTCATCGCGACCACGATCGGCACACCGGCCGCCTTCGCGTGGTGGATGGCTTCCTTGGTCTGCGGCATCACGCCGTCATCGGCGGCCACGACCAGGATGACGATGTCCGTCGCCTGGGCACCGCGGGCGCGCATGGCCGTGAAGGCCTCGTGACCCGGGGTGTCGAGGAAGGTGATCATGCCGCGCGGCGTGTCGACGTGATAAGCGCCGATGTGCTGCGTGATGCCGCCGGCTTCGCCCGCCGCCACGCGGGCGCGGCGGATGCTGTCCAGCAGCGAGGTCTTGCCGTGGTCGACGTGACCCATGACGGTGACGACCGGCGCACGGGGCAGCAGCTCGTGCTGGCCTTCGGCGGCGGCGCCCTCTTCCTCGAGGAACGCGTCCGGATCGTCCAGCTTGGCCGCGAAGGCCTTGTGGCCCATTTCCTCGACCAGGATCATGGCCGTCTCTTGGTCCAGCTGCTGGTTGATGGTGACCATCTGACCCAGCTTCATCAGCTGCTTGATGACCTCGGAGGCCTTCACCGACATCTTGTGCGCCAGATCGGCGACCGAGATGGTTTCGGGGACGTGGACTTCCTGGGTCACCGGCTCGTTCGGCGCCTGGAAATTGGACTGCGAGGCGCCGCGATCGTCGCGACCGCCACGGCGGCCCGACGGACCGCCACGGCCCGGCGCGCGCCAACCCGTGCCGCCGCCAGGACGGGCCGGACCATCGGTGCGGCCGCCACCCGGCTTGCCGGCGACGCCACGCTTCTTGGCGTCATCGGCCCAGCTGGACGACAGCTTCTCGGACTTGACCGACTTCTTGTCGCCGGGCTTCGCGCCCGCGGCGGCCGTCGTGCCGGCGGCGCCAGGAGCACCACCCGGCTTCTTGTGGATCGTGCCCTTGATGCCGGCAGCCGGCGTGGCTTCGGGCTTGGGCTCTTCCTTCTTCGCGACCAGCACCTTCTTGGGTGCATTCATCATCGCGCGGATGGCGGCAGCCTCGGCTTCGGCGGCCTTGCGGCGGCGCTCCAGCTCGACTTGGCGCGCCTTCTCGTCGGCGGCGACGTCGGCGGCCTTCACCACGCGCAGCACGGGCTTCGCGGGTTCGACCGGAGCCGGTGCCGGAGCAGCGGCCACGGGAGCCGGCGCCGGTGCGGGCGCGGCAGCAGCCGCGGCCTTCTCGGCCGCCTTGTCGGCGGCCTTCTCGGCCTTGGACTTGGCGGCGTCGGCGATCTTGCGCGCTTCGGCGTCGGCGGCGGCCTTGGCCGCGGCTTCGGCGGCGGCCTGTTCAGCCGCTTCGCGCGCGGCGCGCTCTTCCTCGCGACGCTTTTCTTCGGCTTCGCGCGCGGCGCGCTCGGCGTCCTCGCGCTCACGCACCTTGCGGGCGAGTTCCTCTTCCTGCTGGCGAAGCGCCTCGGCCTGCGCCTGCACTTCTTCCTCGCGGCGCTTCAGCTCGGCTTCCTCGGCGGCGGCGGCGGTGGCGTCATCGACACCGTCCTCGCGCTTGACGAAGACGCGCTTCTTGCGCACCTCGACCTGGATCGTGCGAGCCTTGCCCGAGGCATCGGCCTGCTTGATCTCGCTGGTCGACTTGCGGGTCAGCGTGATCTTCTTGCGCTCGGCGCCGCCGGCGGTCCCGTGCGCAGTGCGCAGGTGATCCAGCAGACGTTCCTTGTCGCTTTCGTTCAAGGTGTCCTCGGCGGACGCCTTCTTGACGCCCGCAGCTTGGAGCTGCTCCAGCAACGTGGTCGCAGGCCTGTTGAGCTCTGCGGCCAGCTGGGCGACGGTGGTCACGGCCATTGTTGAAATCCTTAAATCTTGTGTGGGGCGGAGCGGTCTGGTTTCGCTTGAAGTCGCTTCAGAGCGTGTCTGCTCGGGCGTTATGCGTTGAACCAGTGCTCGCGCGCCTTCATGATCAAAGCGCGTGCCGCTGCCTCGTCCAGGGACGAAATCTCGACCAATTCGTCAACGGCCAGGTCTGCCAGGTCGTCACGGGTATGGATGTCGCCGGCCGCCAGCTTGGCGATCAGCTCGGGGGTCACGCCGTCCAGGTCGCGCAGGTCCTGGGAGACCTCCTCGACCTTTTCCTCGCGGGCGATTTCCATCGTCAGCAGGGCGTCCTTGGCGCGGGTGCGCAGCTCGTTGACGGTCTCTTCGTCGAAGGACTCGATCTCGAGCATCTCCTGCATCGGGACGTAGGCGACTTCTTCCAGCGAGGCGAACCCTTCGGCGATCAGGATGTCGGCGACTTCCTCATCCACGTCCAGCTTCTCGACGAACAGCTTGCGCACCCCGTCGGATTCCTCGGCCTGCTTGGCCGCGGATTCCTCGGCGGTCATGATGTTGATCTTCCAGCCGGTCAGCTCCGAGGCCAGACGCACGTTCTGGCCGCCGCGACCGATCGCGATCGCGAGGTTCTCCTCGTCGACGACGACGTCCATCGCGTGGCGCTCCTCGTCCACGACGATCGACTGCACGTTCGCCGGCGCCAGCGCGCCGATCACGAACTGCGCCGGATCCTCCGACCACAGCACGATGTCCACGCGTTCGCCGGCCAGCTCGTTGGTCACGCCGTTGACGCGAGAACCGCGCACGCCGACGCAGGTACCGATCGGGTCGACACGCTTGTCATACGAGACGACGGCGATCTTGGCGCGGCTGCCGGCATCGCGGGCGGCGTTCTTGATTTCGAGCAGGCCCTGCTCGATCTCCGGCACTTCCTGCGCGAAGAGTTCCTTCATGAACTCGCCGGAGGAGCGCGACAGCATGATCTGCGGACCGCGCTGCGTCGGGTCGATGCCCAGGATCACCGCGCGGACGCGGTCGCCGGTGCGCAGGTTTTCCTTCGGGATCATCTCGTTGCGCTTGAGGCGGCCCTCGACGCGGCCGGACTCGGCAATGATGTCGCCCTTGTCCAGGCGCTTGACCGTGCCGACGAAGATGCGCTCGCCGCGCGACATGAAGTCGTTCAGCAGCTGCTCGCGTTCGGCGTCGCGGATCTTCTGCAGGATGACCTGCTTGGCGGCCTGGGCACCGATGCGGCCGATCGGCACGGACTCGACGCCTTCCTCGATGTGGTCGTCGACTTCGATGTCGGCGATCTGCTCCTGCGCTTCGAACAGCAGGATCTCGGAATCGGGGTTCTGCAGACCGGCCTCGTTGGGCACGACGTGCCAACGGCGGAAGGTCTCATACTCGCCGGTGTCGCGATCGATGGCCACGCGGATGTCGACCTCGCCGCCATACAACTTCTTGGTGGCCGAAGCCAGTGCCGCCTCAACGGCGCCGAACACCACATCGCGCTCCACGCTCTTCTCGCGCGAGATGGCGTCCACCAGCATCAACAGTTCGCGGTTCATTGATCGAGACCTCCGTCAACCTTGTCATCCGTCTGCCGGGACTTGGCATTGCTCTTCTTCTTCGACGCCTTGGGCTTCGCAGCCGCTCCGTCAGCAGATTCCGATCCGGGCGCCAAGCCCGTGTTCTTTTTCGCCGCGTCATCCGCGGCAGCGCCGCCCGCCGGCTTCGGCGGGCGACCCTTGAAAACGATCTCCGGCACCAGCTTGGCCGAGCGCACTTCGTCCAGCGCGAAGTCCAGCACCTGCTCGGTCTTGCCGTCCATGAAGATCACGCGCCAGGCGGTGTTCTGCGCCAGCGCGTTCCAGTCGTCCTGCGCCACGCCTTCGGCCGCGACCAGGACACCCCGGTACTTCTTGCGACCCTGGAAAGCCTCGCGCAATGTGATTTCCACTTCGTGACCGCGGAACCGGGCGTAGTCGCCGGCATTGTTCAGCGGACGGTCCAGGCCGGGGGTCGACACTTCCAGGCGCGTGTAGTCGACTTCCTCGACTTCCATCACGTAGCGCAACTGGCGCGTGACGCGCTCGCAGTCCTCGACGTTGACCGGCTGCTCCGGCTCCTGACCGTTCACGAGCGCCTTGTCGATGTACACGCGCAGCAAGCCCCCGGCGCTGCGTTCGCAGCCCACCACCTCGTAACCGAGTCCGGTCACGGTTTTTTCAACAACGGCTTGCCAGCTCAAATTCATCGACGAAAGTATTTGCCCTGTGACAGGCACGTAGGTACAGCCAAAAAAAATGGGCTGGATGAATCCGCCCACCGTTCACTTTTTCAGCGAAGCTAGAAGTGTACTATGCAAACAGCGTGCCGACAAGGCTGCGTCATCCTTCACGGCATGACGTGCGAGAATCCCTGCCTTCCTTGAATCTATGAATACCAGGAGCAGACATGGGATTTCTCGCCGGCAAGCGACTGCTGATCACGGGCGTGCTGTCCAACCGTTCGATCGCCTACGGCATCGCCAAGGCCTGCCACCGCGAGGGCGCTGAACTGGCCTTCAGCTACCAGGGCGAGCGCTTCAAGGATCGCATCACCGAATTCGCCGCCGAATTCGACTCCAAACTGGTGTTCGACTGCGACGTGAGCGACGACGCCCAGATCGATCGCCTGTTCGCGGACCTCGGCCAGCACTGGCCGGAATTCGACGGTTTCGTCCATTCGATCGGATTCGCGCCGCGCGAGGCGATCGCCGGTGAATTCCTGGACGGCATGACGCGCGAGAACTTCCGCATCGCGCACGACATTTCGGCGTACAGCTTCCCGGCGATGGCCAAGGCCGCCCAGCCGCGCCTGCGCGCGGGCTCGGCACTGCTGACGCTGTCCTATCTGGGGGCGGACCGCTTCGTTCCCAACTACAACACGATGGGCCTGGCCAAGGCCTCGCTGGAAGCCAGCGTGCGCTACCTGGCCTACGGCCTGGGCGGCAAGGGCATCCGCGTGAACGGCATCTCCGCCGGTCCGATCAAGACGCTGGCCGCCTCGGGCATCAAGGACTTCGGCAAGCTGCTCAAGCAGTTCGCCGACAGCGCCGCCATCAAGCGCAACGTCACGATCGAGGACGTCGGCAACACGGCCGCCTTCCTGCTGTCGGACCTGGCGGGCGGAATCAGCTCGGAGATCGTCTACGTGGACGGCGGGTTCAGCCACGGGGCGATGGCCGGCACGGAGTGAATCTCCCAACCCCATGAAAACAGGCCCCGAGGGGCCTGTTTCTTTTGGGATTACTTCTTGGTGTCGATCACGCAGTCCACGTAGTAGCGCGTCACGCCGTCCTCTCCCTTTTCCGCCACCAGTCCGTGGACGTCGGTGGCGAAGCCCGGGAACTTGGCGTTGAAGTCTCTGGTGAACTTCAGGTAGTCCACGATCCGCTTGTTGAAGCGCTCGCCCGGGATCAGCAGCGGGATGCCCGGGGGATACGGCGTCAGCAATGCGGTGGTGACGCGGCCTTCCAGCTTGTCGATCTCGACGCGCTCCGTCTTGCGATGCGCGATGTGCGCATACGCATCCGACGGCTTCATCGCCGGCTCCAGCTCGGACAGGTAGACCTCGGTCGTCAGGCGCGCGATGTCGCCCGACGCATAGGCCTCGTGCACGCTCTGGCTCAAATCGCGCAGGCCCATGCGCTCATAGCGCGGGAACGCCGCCACGAAGTCCGGCAGGATGCGCCAGATCGGCGCGTTGCGGTCGTAGTCGTCCTTGAACTGCTGCAGCGCGGTCAGCAGCGTGTTCCAGCGGCCCTTGGTGATGCCGATGGTGAACATGATGAAGAACGAGTACAGCCCCGTCTTCTCCACCACCACGCCGTGCTCGGCCAGGAACTTGGTGACGATGCTGGCCGGGATGCCGGTCTTGGCGAACTTGCCGCTCATGTCCAGCCCCGGCGTGATGACCGTGGACTTGATCGGATCCAGCATGTTGAAGCCGGCCTCGATCGGCCCGAAGCCGTGCCACTTCTCGTTGGCCTTGAGCATCCAGTCGGCCGCCTTGCCGATGCCGTCGTTGGCGAGCTTGTCCGGCCCCCAGACCTTGAACCACCAGTCCTTGCCGTAGTCCTTCTCGACCTTGCGCATCGCGCGGCGGAAGTCCAGCGCCTCGCTGATGGATTCCTCCACCAGGGCCGTGCCGCCCGGGGGCTCCATCATCGCGGCCGCGACGTCGCAGCTGGCGATGATCGAGTACTGCGGGCTGGTCGAGGTGTGCATCAGGTACGCCTCGTTGAACAGGTGCTTGTCCAGCTTCACGTTCTGCGAGTCCTGCACCAGCACCTGCGAGGCCTGCGAGATGCCCGCCAGCAGCTTGTGCGTCGACTGCGTGGCGTAGACCATCGCGGTCTTCGGACGCGGACGGTGCTTGCCCATCGCGTGGTACGAGCCGTAGAAGTTGTGGAACGCCGCGTGCGGCAGCCACGCCTCGTCGAAGTGCAGCGTGTCGATCCAGCCGTCCAGCTTCGACTTGATGGTCTCGGTGTTGTAGAGCACGCCGTCGTAGGTGCTCTGCGTCAGCGTCATGATCCGCGGCTTGGCCTTCTTCGCGTCCACGCCCTTGAGCAACGGATTCTTCGCGATCTTCTTGCGGATGGTCTCGGGCGAGAACTCGCTCTCCGGGATCGGACCGATGATGCCGTAGTGGTTGCGCGTGGGCGTCATGAAGACCGGCACCGCGCCGGTCATGATGATGCTGTGCAGGATGGACTTGTGGCAGTTGCGGTCCACGACCACGATGTCGCCCGGCGCCACCGTGTGGTGCCAGACCATCTTGTTGGACGTCGACGTGCCGTTGGTGACGAAGAAGCAGTGGTCCGCATTGAAGATGCGGGCGGCGTTCTTCTCGCTCTCGGCGACCGGGCCGGTGTGGTCCAGCAGCTGGCCGAGTTCCTCGACGGCATTGCACACGTCGGCGCGCAGCATGTTCTCGCCGAAGAACTGGTGGAACATCTGTCCGACCGGGCTCTTCAGGAAGGCCACGCCGCCGGAGTGCCCCGGGCAGTGCCACGAGTACGAGCCGTCCTGCGCGTAGGCCATCAGCGCCTTGAAGAACGGCGGCGCCAGACCGTCGAGGTAGCTCCTCGATTCACGGATGATGTGACGCGCCACGAATTCCGGCGTGTCCTCGAACATGTGGATGAAGCCGTGCAGTTCACGCAGCACGTCGTTGGGCAGATGCTGCGAGGTCCGCGTCTCGCCGTACACGTAGATGGGGATGTCCGCATTCTTGAAGCGGATCTCCTGGATGAACTTGCGCAGGTTCAGGACGGCCGGGTCGAGTTCCGCGCCGTCGCCGTTGCCGGAGAACTCCTCGTCGTCGATCGACAGGATGAAGGCACTGGCACGGCTCTGCTGCTGCGCGAACTGGCTCAGGTCGCCGTAGCTCGTGACGCCCAGGACTTCGAAGCCCTCCTTCTGGATGGCCTCCGCGAGCGCGCGGATGCCCAAACCCGAGGTGTTCTCGGAGCGATAGTCCTCGTCGATGATGACGATGGGAAAGCGGAAACGCGGCGTCATGGAGGCCTCCGGATCGGGGCAGGTCAAACAAGAAAGGCGCGAAGTGTAGGGCTACAGCCGTGTCACGCAAGTGTTGATCGGGGGTTGTCGCAGAAACAGAACGGCCATGCCGCCGGCCGCCCGCCGACGACCCGCCAACGGGCCGTCGATCACCCCTCGCCCACTGGCCGATGGCCCGGAAAAGCAGGAGGCAAGCCCCCTTTGGAGCGCCCTGGCAAGCACCGGCCCCGGGCGTACACTGACCCGACTCGAAGGACCGGGCGAATCACGGATCGCCCGGCAATCAGCTAGGAGGAATCGATGGACTGGAGTCTCGCCACCTGGTGGTGGGTGATCTGCGGCGTACTGGTGGCGGCGGAGCTCGCCACCGGCACGACGTTCTATCTCTTGATGCTGGCGCTGGGCGCCGCCGCGGCGGCATTGACCGCCCATGTCGGCGGGCCGTTCTCGGCGCAGCTGGTCCTCGCCGCGCTGATCGGCGGCGGCGCGGTGACCTGGTGGCATCTGCGCCTGCGTCGCCATCCAAGACTGCCGGCTGCAGAGAACCCCAACGTGAACCTCGACATCGGCCAGAGCCTGGAGGTCGCGCACTGGCGCGCCGACGGCACCGCCGAGGTCCGGTATCGCGGCGCCGCCTGGCAGGCCCGCTTCGTCGGCACCGGCACCCCGGCCATCGGGCGTCATGTCATCCGCGCGGTCGAGGGCAGCTGCCTGCTCGTCGAAGCCGGCTGATCCGCCGCCCCCTCCGTTTCAATTCCCTTCCCGAGAGAGAACCCCGCTCATGGAAATCATCGCCCTGGTCATCTTGATCGTCGCCATCGTCTTCGTCATCCAGTCGGTGAAGGTGGTCCCCCAGCAGAACGCCTGGGTCGTGGAACGCCTGGGCAAGTACCACGGCACGCTGACGCCCGGCCTGAACATCCTGGTGCCTTTCGTGGACCGGCTGGCCTACAAGCACTCGCTCAAGGAGATCCCGCTGGACGTGCCCAGCCAGGTCTGCATCACGCGGGACAACACCCAGCTGACGGTGGACGGCATCCTGTACTTCCAGGTCACCGACGCGATGCGGGCCAGCTACGGCTCGAGCAACTACATCATCGCGATCACGCAGCTGGCGCAGACGACGCTGCGCTCGGTGATCGGCCGCATGGAACTGGACCGGACCTTCGAGGAACGCGATGTGATCAACAGCTCCGTCGTGCAGGCGCTCGACGAGGCCGCGCTGAACTGGGGCGTGAAGGTGCTGCGCTACGAGATCAAGGACCTGACGCCGCCGGCGGAGATCCTGCGCTCGATGCAGGCGCAGATCACCGCGGAGCGCGAGAAGCGCGCGCTGATCGCGGCCTCGGAAGGCCGCCGCCAGGAGCAGATCAACATCGCCACCGGCGAGCGCGAGGCGGCGATCGCGCGTTCCGAGGGCGAGAAGCAGGCCGAGATCAACAAGGCGCAGGGCGAGGCCGCCGCCATCCTGTCGGTGGCGGAGGCGAGCGCCGAGGCGATCCGCAAGGTCGCCGCGGCGATCCAGCAGCCGGGCGGCAGCGACGCGGTGCAGCTGAAGGTCGCGGAGAAGGCGGTCGAGGCCTTCTCGCAACTGGCCCAGAAGAACAACACGATGATCGTGCCGGCCAACATGAGCGAGGTCTCGGGCCTGATCGGCACCGCGATGGCGCTGATCAAGAGCGACAAGGTGATCCAGCCGGGCCGCTGAGGACTCGCCCCCCTCCTCCGCCCTGAGCGCGAAGGCTCTGCAAGCTGCGCCGGAAGTTGCTCGGCAACTCACCCCCGCAAGTTTGATTCGGGGCCAAAAATCTGCGCTATGATGGCGGGCTTCGGAGAGATGGATGAGCGGTTTAAGTCGCACGCCTGGAAAGCGTGTGTAGGTTAATAGCCTACCGAGGGTTCGAATCCCTCTCTCTCCGCCAGACATCCAGTACAACGGGCCTCGAGTGATCGAGGCCCGTTTGCTTTTCAGGGCGCAATGTCGGGCGTCACTGCGGGCACTGTCCCGGTCGGCTTCCGGTGCGATCTATCATCCCGCCCCATGCTGACCTTCGAACAATTCTTCGGTTTCCTGCTCGCCGCCACGTTGATCACCGCATCGCCCGGCCCCGACAACCTGATGGTGCTCGGCATGGGCGTGTCGAAGGGCCGCCGACACGGCATGGCCTTCGGCCTGGGCTGTGCGCTGGGTTGCCTGAGCCACACGGTGCTGGCGGCGATCGGCGTCAGCGCATTGATCGCGGCGTCGCCGGTGGCCTTCACCGCGCTGAAGGTCTGCGGCGGGCTGTACCTGATCTGGCTCGGCATCAAGGCGCTGCGCAGCCGCGGCGGCGCGACGGTCGGCGATGCGTCGCAGGTGGAGGACTCGCTCTCGCGCCTGTTCTTCAAGGGCGTCTTCGCCAACGCGATCAACCCGAAGGTCGTGCTGTTCTTCCTGTCCTTCCTGCCGCAGTTCGTCGTACCGGCGCAGGGCCACGTGGCGGCGCAGACGGCCTTGCTCGGCCTGACCTTCACGCTGCAGGCGGCGGTGCTGTTCGGCCTGCTCGGCTACTTCGCCGGCGCGATCGGCCAATGGCTGCAGCGCAAGCCGCGCGCGGAGCTGTGGCTGGATCGCGTCGCCGGCGCCGTGTTCGTCGCGTTGGGCCTGCGGCTCATCGTGGCGCGCTGAGCTCGCCTGCAGACCCAACGGGGAAAGCGACACCAGGCAGCCTGGCGCCGCACCTGAAGCTGCTGACGTCCAGCGGCCTGCCCCAGCCTGAGCCGGGGCTGGCCGTTCATGCCGAGGCCAACGGCAGCGCGTGCCCGTCCCCCTGCGCCAGCACCGGCGCGTCGTACAAAGCGCGGATCGCGTCGCGCCCCACCGCCACCGTGCTCAGGATGCGTCCGTCGGCGCCCACCCACAGCGCGCTCGGCGTGGCGATCACGCCGAAGAGCTGGTTGATGTCCTGACCCGACTGCAGCACCACGCGATCCGGCGCGAGGTTGTTGAAGGTCGTGCGGTTCGACTCCGCGCTGCCGCTGCTGATGGTCAGCCAGTGCACAGGCTCGCCGTCCTGACGGCGCCAGGACGCCATCTCCTTCATGACCTCGTGGCACGGCGCGCACTGCGGTCCGACGAAGACCAGCAGCTGCGACCCCGACTGCGCGACGTAGTCCGCCAGCGTGCGCGTGTTCCCCGCCACCGTTGGCGCGGCGAAGGCCGGCGCCGCCTGACCGACATGCAGCACCTGGTTGGACACCAGCGTCTCCAGGCTGGGCACGCCGCCCGCGGGTTCGATGCCCAGCGACTGCAGCCGCAGCTCCAGGTGGTCGATCTTCAGCAGCAGTCGACCCTGCTGGCGCGCCAGATGCAGCACCAGCCAACCCAGCAATCCCACCGCCAGCACCAGCACCGTCGAGAGCAAGACCTGACCCCGTCCGCCGGAGACCAGCGTGCCGGTCAACGATGCCGCGCCCTCGCCCGCCAGCGCGCTGGACAGCAACCAGGCCGCCAACGCCACCAGCAGGCCGTTACGGACCACGCTGGCCCACGAGATCGGCTGCGAGCGCGTCTGTCCGAAGCAGTTGCACGAGGGCTTGTTGCCCTGCGCCAGCTGCACCGCCATCGCCGCGGCGAAGACGGCCAGCAGGCCGGCGGCCGATGCGATGCCCAGGGCCGGCGCCCACGGCAGCACCACCAGCAGCGCGACCGCGAATTCCAGCAGCGGCAGCAGCCAGGCGCCCGAGCGCGCCAGCGCTGCGGGCGCGCCGAAGCTGCGCAGCGCCTGCGCGGTCGCGTCCGGCTCCGCGAGCTTGGACCACGCCGCGAGCGCGAACACGCCCGCCAGGAACCAGCCCCCCAACACGATCAGGATGTCCACGATACGTCTCCCTTCCCGTTCCGTTTGTCCGGTGTCGCCACCAATGGTTGCGCCCGGCCGAGTGGCCGGGCGACATGACAGCGCGCTGCGTTATTTCGCCCGCATCTCTTCCGAGCCGGATGCCGGACCCGCCGTCGTCATGCCGAAGCTGGGCACCGATGCCGAGCGGCTCGCCAGACTCGATCCCACGACGAAGCAAGGCCGGATGCAGATCGGCGTCGATCCGCAGCAGGTCACGCTCACGCAGGCCCATCCCGACGGGCAACCGGCGGACGACGAGCAGGTCGGCAATCCCGCGCACGACTGCGGCAGGTGGCAGAAGCCGCGGCCCTCGATGGTCTGGAAGCAGACGCAGCCCGGGTCCTGGCAACTCGGCAACGCGCCGCAGGTGCCGCCGGGGCAGGTCGGGCAAGGCTGCGTGCCGCAGCAATCGCAACCGGCTTGCTGCGCGGCGGTGAAGGCATCGCCGCCCGCGTTGTTGACCGCCTGGTAATAGGCTCCCGCCGCCGCCTTGCAGGCGCCGCGCTTGATCTTGTTGCTGTCCACCGTGATCGGTCCGACCTGCACCAGGTTGACCGGGTAGGCCGCATCGCAGGAGCCCGTCATGCAGCTGTAGAAGGTGTTGTCGCAACCGGCCTTGGCCTGGTTGCACTCGCCGTAGCAGCAATCGTGGCCGTTGCAGCAGCCCAGGAAGCTCGCCGCGCCGTATTGCGACGGGAACTGCGTGCCGCCCGCCGCGCCGCAGCCGTTGGGCGTGCAGCTGTAGCCGGGATGCGCGACCCGGTTGGGACAGGCCGCGAGATCCGCCACCGGATGCTTGTTGGCGATGGCGCCGCTGGGCAGGCAGCACTGCAGCGCCGGGTCGTAGAGCTGGCGACCGCACAGGCAGTCCGCCGCCGCCTGAGCCGGTCGCGGCAACAGACCCCCAGCCAGCGTCGAGAACATGCCCAGCACCGACACCTTCAGCACGTCGCGGCGCGAGCCCTGGCTGCCCAGCGAGCGGGTGAAGTTGTCGAAGGCGTTGTCGGCCAGGTGTCCCTGGAGATCGATGGCGTCATCCGAGCGCAAGGCGGGCGAGTCGCTGGCGGAGAAACCGCCCATGCCGCGCCGCAAGAGCGCCGCGACGCGTTGCCCGAAACCGAAGGTGCGTTCTGTCATGGATCACTCCTTGCCGGCGCGGCTCAGGCCCGCGACGGCGTCAGCGTGTAGTCGGCGGCCACCTTGCCGGCGTCGTCGGCCGCGTGGTTCCAGGCGACCAGGCTCGCGCCGGTCGATTCGGAGCTCGTGCGCGGGCTCATCAGCTGGAAACCGGACAACGACGCCCCGGGCGCCACGTGATTCGGATACGGCGGCAGCAGGTCCGAGGCGACCCAGGTCACGTAGGTCATGCCGTCGGTGTCCGCTTCCCATCCCGCCGGCGTGCCCGTCACCGTCACCGGCGCGTTGACCGTCAACGACAGCGTCGCGATGCGCTGCGGGCTGCCCGCCGACTCGTTGTTGGTCAGCGTGTAGCTCCAGTAGTTGGGCGTGGTCGTGACCGCGAGCGAGGCGCGCAGTTCGTCGGCCGGGAAGCTCCCCGCGGCCGGCACCCGCACGTAGCGGCTGACCGTCAGGCCGTAGGCCACCCCGGCGACCAGGTAGGACCCGCGCACCGTCAGCAACAGGTTGGCGTTGTCGGCCAACCCCGCATCGGAGAAGCGGCCGGCGAAGGTCGTCGACGACGATGCCCCGAGCGTGCCCAGCACGATGGGCGCGTTGGGCGGGCTCTGCCGCGTGGCGCTGCCGTAGGTGATGCTGGTGATCTGCACGCCCTGGAGCGCCGACTCACCGATGTTCATCAACGGGATGTTCAACCTCACCTGACCGGCGAAGCGCTGGATGAATGGCGCGCCGAGGGTCACGCGCGCGGAGACGACTGTGGCCATGCCTGCCCCTTGTGATGTCTCGAAGAGAGTCGATGTGGGCCCGTCGTGCCCGACCGCGACCGCCTGATGCCCGAGGGCCGGTCCGCTGCTGGAGACGGGAGAGGAAACCGGCCGGCGGCGCGATCCGCCGGCCATCCGTTTTCAGGTGCCGGCGGGCAGCGTCGCGGTCGGCGCCGACGGGCCCGACGCGCGGCTGGCGCGTCGGACGACCAGCGGCGCGAGCGCGATCAGCGCCAGCGCGAGCGTGCCGGGTTCCGGCACCTCGCTCGCCGCCGCGGCGCGCACCGTCACCGCCACGGACACCTCGTCGGCGAAGTTGCCGTTGATGTCCTGCAGCAGGAGGAAGAGGTTGAAGTTCAGGTCCGCGAGGATGTCGGGCAGCGTCGCGATCATCAGCAAATCCAGCACCGGGCTGATGGTGCGGTCCGGGATCAGCACCTCGGGATCGCCCAGCAGCGGCGTGACGTCGACATACGGGAACGGATAGCCGCTGAGGGAGAGGAAGAAGTCGGTGGTCAGCAGCGGACCGCCGCTGACGTTGGTGATCTGGCCGGTGATCACGAAGTTGTCGCCGGCATCCAGCACCACCGAGGTCTGGGTCGTCGTGAGCGTGATCGGCGCGCCGGCGGCGGGCGCCGCGGACAGGCCCAGCAGGCCGGCCGCGGAGGCCGCCATCAGGAGCCCTTTCGCCAACAAGCCAGCACAGGCGTATCGACTTCTCTGGAACCAGGCTGTCGCGAGCATGATCACCCTCCCGTGCGCCGATGGCGCCCCTGTTGCGATGCGATTGCTGCGAAGTCTAGGAGGCGACCCGCGGCCCGCGCACCCCCTACTCCTTAAGCGGGGACAGCCCCCCTCATTTGAGGCAGCCTGCCGGAAAGGTCCGTGTTCATCGGGGTTGCAAGACATCCCCGCGCCTCTGTAGCCCTGCATCGTCCCCCTCGCCGGGTGGGTGTCCCGCCCCGGCACGACGGGGCCGGGCGAGGGACACACGCGACCACCACCCCGGTGACAGCCAAGGGACAGGCGGGGTTTGCGGACGGGACAAGCCAGGGACAAAGCAGGGACAGACGTGGTCTTCCCGCGCGCTTGACATCGCGCTCGAATTCATGCCTTGGCATGGGTATGTGGATGGCCAGCCGCGGCACCCGGACCGAATGCTTGCGCAGGCATGGGGCTTGCCAAGCTGAAACGTCCGGTTTCAGACCGCTTCATCCACTTGCAGAGAGGTTCCCACCATGAACAGCCCAGTCGGCCCGCTCAGCCCGATCGTCCAGGTCGGTCCGGTCGGCACCGCCGTCCCGCACATCAACGACCAGGCCAAAGCGCTGCAGCGCCACCTGATGCAGTGCGCGAAGGCCCGAGGGCGATGGTTCGGCGTCGCATTGTTCGCCGAACGTGCACGGGGGCTGGTGCTGCCCCGGCTGGCCACGACGGCCGCCCTCAGCGCCATCACCTTCGGCCTGTTTGCCCACTGGCTATGACCGAAGTCCGGAGCGCGAACGACCCACATCGACCTCCGGCACCCCCGTCGGAGGGACCGTCGGACCGCTCCTCCGAGCCGGGGACGGACCCCTCCCCGGAAATTGCGGAAGAACTTGCGCTGCTCGACCCGGCACTCGGCACGATCGAGCCGCCGGTCCGGGCCGTGCTGTTCGGTCTGGCGCGCTTCGAGCAGCACGGGCGCAGCCTCGCGCAGGCGCAGGCGGTCCAGGGCACGGCCGGCGCCGGCCAGTTCTTCCCGCGTCTCGACGACAACGTCGCGATGCTGCAGCAGGCGCGGCGCCTGATCGAGAAGCGCCATCGCGACTTCCGCCACCTCGGCGCCGCCGGCAAATGGCTGCTGGACAACGCCGCGCTGATCGACGAACAGACCCATCAGGTGCGGCGCGGCCTGCCGCGCGGTTTCTTCCGGCTGCTGCCGCGACTGCGCGACGAACCGCTGGCCGGCCTGCCCCGCATCTACGGCATCGCCTGGGCCTGGGTCGCGCACACCGACGGCGGCTTCGACACCGAGCTGCTGGCCGCCTACCTGCGTGCGTACCAGGAGGAACGCGCGCTCTCGCTGGCCGAGCTGTGGGCGCTGCCGACGACGCTGCGCGTCGTGCTGGTCGAGAACCTGCGCCGGCTGGCCGAGCGTTTCGCGACGCTGCAGGCGGCGCGCGACGTCGTCCATCACTGGTACGACGGCCGCCCCGCGGAGACCGGCATCGAGGCGATCACGCGGCTGGAGCCGCGCATGAAAGAACGCGGCGTGCTCGAAGCGTTCTGGCTCCAGGTCGATCATCGCCTCGAGGAATTGCCGCAGCCGCTGATGGGCGAACTGGCCGCCTGGCTCAGCACGCGCCTGCCCGCGCCCGCGCAAGCGCTCGCGCGGCAACAAGACGAATCGATCCGCGACCTGCAGAGCATCCGCAATGCCATCACCGCGCTGCGGCGCATCGACCAGACGGACTGGCGCCGGCTGATCCAGACCGTCAGCCCCGTCATGCAGACGCTGGGCCGCTCGCCGGTGTTCGCCGCCGAGGCGCCCGACACGCAGGACATGACGCTGCACGAGATCGAAGCGCTCGCGCGCAAGTGCGACAAGAGCGAACTCGACATCGCCCGGCAGTTGCTGGAACTGACGCAGCGCGCCAGCCCGCCGGAGGACGGCGAGCCCGACCGCCGCAGCGCGCCGGTCTACTGGTGGCGCGGCGCCGGCCGGCCCACGCTGCTGGCGGCGCTGGGCCTGCAGGAGCGCCGCTGGCCGCCGCACGACACGGCGCCCGGCCAACGCTGGGCGGCGGTGGCCTACCTCGGCGGTCTCGCGCTGCTGGGCCTGCTCGGCCTGTACTGGCTGATGAGCCAGGCCCATCCCGGCGCGGCGACCTGGCTGCTGTGGACCGCCGCCGTGCTGGCCGCCGGACCGATCAGCGAAGCCGTCGTGGCCTTGACCAACCGCTGGGTCAGCGAGCTCGCCCGCCCCGCGCGCCTGCCGCGGCTGGACTTCTCCGCCGGCCTGCCCGACGCGGAACGCACGCTGGTCGTGATGCCGGTGCTGCTGCCCAACGAGGACGCCATCGCGCCCTTGATCGCGCAGCTGGAGCAGCACCACCTCGCCAATCCCGAGCGCCTGGTGCAGTTCGCGCTGCTCAGCGATCACGCCGATGCCTATGAGGAACACCAGCCCGGCGACACGATGATCGTCGTCACCGCGGCGGACGCGATCTCGGCGCTCAACGAGCGCCACGGCCCGCTGGCCGACGGACAGCCGCGTTTCCTGCTGCTGCACCGCCAGCGCGAGTGGTCCGCGACCGAGCGCCGCTGGATCGGCTGGGAACGCAAGCGCGGCAAGATCGAGCTGCTGCTGCGCACGCTGGCGACCTCCGCGGGGACGTCGCCCTTCGTCGACTTCGGCCCGATGTCGCGGCCCGCCGACGGCGTGCGCCACCTGATCACGCTGGACGCGGACACCGACATGCCGCCGGGCCGCCTGCGCGCGCTGGTCGGCACCGCCGCCCACCCGATGAACCGTCCCCGCGTGGACGCCGAACGGCGTCGCGTCGTCGAGGGCTACGCCATCCTGCAACCGCGCGTGCTCGCGCCCATGCCCGACGACAAGGAGAGCACGCCGTACCACCGCCTGTTCGTCGGCCAGTTCGGCATCGATCCGTACAGCGCGGTCAGCTCGGAGATCTTCCAGGACCTGTTCGGTGAAGGCAGTTTCACCGGCAAGGGCCTGCTCGACGTGCGGGCCTGCCATGCGGTGCTCGATGCGCGGCTGCCCGAGGGTCAGGTGTTGAGCCACGACCTGCTGGAAGGCAGCATCGCGCGCTGCGCCGGCATCTCCGACATCACGCTGGTCGAGGACTCGCCGATGCACGCGGACGTCGCGCATGCGCGGCTGCATCGGTGGACACGCGGCGACTGGCAGCTGCTGCCCTTCATCGCGCGCGCGGGCCGCTACGGCATCGCGCCGATCAACCGCTGGAAACTGATCGACAACCTGCGCCGCTCGCTGGTCGCGCCCATGTCGCTCGGCTTGATGCTGCTGGTGCTGGGCACCGAGGTGCTGCCCTTCTGGCTGACGCTGGCGGTGGTCGCCGGCGCTTTCGCGGTCGGGCCGCTGGTGGGCGCGCTGGCCGGGCTGGTGCCCAGCCGCGACGGCCTGGCGCGGCGGCACTTCTACCGCGAGACCGCGCTCGACCTGCGCCGTGCGCTGGGCCTCGCGGCCTGGCATGTCGCGCTGCTGCTGCACCTGTCGCTGCTGTACCTCGACGCGATCGGCCGGGCCCTGTGGCGGCAGACCGTGTCGGGACGCCGGCTGCTCGAATGGACGACGGCCGCGGCCGCGCAGGCCGCCGCGCGGCGCGAGCTGCCGGCCCTGGTCCGTCAGCATCTGCGCGTGCCCATCGCGGCCGCGGTGCTCGGCGGCGTGCTGGCCGCCGCCGCCCTGTCCGGCGCGCCGGTCGAGGGCACGGCGGCGGTCGTGCTGCTGATCGTCTGGGCGCTCTCGCCGCTGTGGATCTGGTGGGCCAGCGCGCCGCGGGCGCCGCTGCTGAACCGGGAGGCCGAGCTCGATCCGCAGGGCCGCGACTACCTCTGGCAGCTCGCGCGCGACACCTGGCGCTTCTACGACACGCACGTCGGCGCGGCCGACAACCACCTGCCACCGGACAACGTGCAGCTGACGCCGCACCTGCTCATCGCGCACCGCACCTCGCCGACCAACATCGGTCTCTACCTGCTGGCCGTGGCCTGCGCACGCGAGATGGGCTTCATCGGCGTCGTGACGATGTCGGAGCGGCTGTCGGCGACGCTGGACACGCTCGAGCGCCTGCCGCGCTGGCACGGCCATTTCTACAACTGGTACGACACGGAATCGCTGGTCGTGCTGGCGCCGGGCTACGTGTCGGCGGTCGACAGCGGCAACTGCTCGGCGCACCTGCTGACGGTGGCGCGAGCCTGCGAGCTGGCGGCGGAGATGACGCCGGACCAGCTCGCCGCGGCCCCGCGCGAGGCGTTGATGAAGACGCTGCACCGGCTGCGCGTGATGCAACCGCCGCTGGCCAATGACGGCGTGCTGGGCGCGGGCGCCTCGCTGGTGGCCGCGTTGATCGATCCCCAGAACGCCGGCGCCGGCGCCGAGGAACAACAGGCCGTGCTGCGCGTGCAGGTCGCGGCGGCGCGCGCGGAGCTCGACGGCCTCGCCACCGCCGAGCACTACGAGGCGACGGCGGCGCATTGGCTGCTGCGCGACCTGATCGCGCAGCTGGAGTCGTTCTGGCGCGATCACGGCGCGGGCCTCGCCGAGTCGCGGCAGCGCCTGCGCGAGCTCGCCCAGCGCGCGCGGCGCCTCGGCCTGGAGGCCGACTACCGCCCGCTGTTCGATCCCGAGCGGCGCCTGCTGCGCATCGGCTGGCGCGGCGACGCGCAGCAGTTGGACGACAACCACTACGACCTGCTCGCCAGCGAGGCCCGGCTCACCAGCCTGATCGCGATCGCCAAGGGCGATCTGCCGCCGGAGCACTGGCGCTCGCTGGGGCGGCCGTTCTTCTCGCGCGAAGCGGCCGGCGACTCGCTGGGGCTGAAGTCCTGGACGGGCTCGATGTTCGAGTACCTCATGCCCTCGCTGGTGCTGCGCGAGCCGGCCAACAGCGCGCTGGGCCGCGCCATCCGCACGGCGGTGGCCGAGCAGCGCTTCGAGGCCCGCGGCAAGGGCACGCCGTGGGGCATCTCGGAGTCGGCGATCGCCGGACAGGACCACACCCTCGCCTACCAGTACGGCCCGCAGGGCGTGCAGACGCTGGCGCTGGCGCGGCTGGCCGTCGACGAGCGCGTGCTGGCGCCCTATGCGGCCGTAATGGCCGCGATCGTGGCGCCGGTGCGCGTCGTGTCCAACCTGCAGGCCTTCGAACGGCTGGGCGCGCGCGGCGCCTTCGGCTTCATCGAGGCCGTCGACTACACGCCGCAGCGGCAGACCGCCGGCGCGGGATTCACGCTGGTGCAGACCTACATGGCCCACCACCAGGCGATGGGATTCGTCGCGCTGACCAACCTGCTGGCCGACGACGCGCCGCGCCGCTGGCTGATGAGCGATCCGCACGTGAAGGCCGTCGCCACGTTGCTGCACGAGCGCGCACCGCGCGAAGTCGCGCCGCTGTCGACGGCGGTCGTGGATCCGACGCTGCGCACGCGCCAGGTGCGCAAGACGCGCATGGTGCGCGAGAGCGAGCCGCTGAGCGAGACGCTGCCGCTGACGCACATGCTGACCAACGGGCGCTATTCGGTGGTGCTGCGCAGCCATGGCGGCGGCTACAGCAACTGGGACGGCGTCGCGGTCACGCGCTGGCGCGACGACCTGCTGCGCGACCAGCACGGCAGCTTCACGATGCTGCGCCGCGCCGGCGAGGACGACTGGTTCAGCAACACCGCCCGCCCGACGCCCGATCCGCGCGCCCGTTATACGGCCCGCATGCAGGCCGAGCGCGTGATCTTCGAGGCCGGCTGGCCGGACCTGCACAGCTGCACCACGGTCTGGGTGAGTCCCGAGGACGACTGCGAACTGCGCCAGGTCGAGCTCACGAACCGCGGCACGACGCCGCTGTCGATGGATCTGGTGTCCTCCTTCGAGGCCACGCTCGCGCCGCAGCGCGGCGACGAGGCGCACCCGGCCTTCTCCAACCTGTTCATCCAGGCCCGCTGGGACGAGGCGGAACACGCGCTGCACCTGCGGCGCCGGCCGCGGCTGTTCGACGAGGCGGCAATGCGCGCGGTGTTCTTCCTGGCCGGCGTCGACGGCGGCGCAGCCTGCGGCAAGGCCGCGCGCCGCGACGACGTCCGCGCGGCCGACAGCCGCGACAGCCGCGAAGCGCGTGACGCTGGCGGGCGTGACGGCCTCGACATCGGTGCCGACGGCTACACGGTGCGCGAGGTCTTGCCGATCGCCGATCGCGGGCGCTGGCTGGGCCGCTACGGCAGCACGACGCGACCGGTCGGCGATGCGCGGCCGGAGTTCGTCGACGACGAGGCCGACGTGACCGCCGCCGGCGAACCGGGCCGGCTGCTCGACACCGGCCTGGATCCGATCGCCGGCCTGCGCGTCGGGCTGGAGATCGCGCCAGGCGCCACCGTGCGGCTGACCTTCTGCACGGCGGCCTCGCGCGACGGCGACCTGTTGCGCGCGCTGGTCGACAAGTACCGGCAGGCGGCGCACGTGGAGCGCTCCGCCTCGATGTCGCACACGATGGGCGGCATCCGGCTGCGCGAACTGCAGTTCGACACGGCCACCTGGGGCGCGCTGCTGCAGCTCAACACGCTGGTCACCGGCCAGGCGGTGCGTGAGCCCGCGCATGTCCGCGAACCGCGCGGCCGCTGCGACCGGCGCGCGCTGTACCGCTTCGGCATCTCCGGGGACCGGCCGATCCTGATGGTCACGGTCACCGGCGAGGAAGGCATCGACCTGATCCGCGCGCTGAAGAAGGCGCTGCGCATGTGGACCACGCACGCGGTGGGCGTCGACCTCGTCGTGCTCAACGAGGAACCTTCGTCGTACAACGCGCCGGTGCAGCAGGCGCTGCAGGCCTTGCAGGCCCGACTTCAGGGCCAGGCGCAGGGCAAGCCGGGCCACCTCTGTTCGGCGCTGCATGTGCTGCGCGAAGGCGACCTGCACCCCGACGAGCGCTTCACGCTGCAGACGCTGACGCGCCTGCGGCTGCAGGCCGATGGCCGCTCGCTCTCCCAGCAGCTCGAACGCTGGATCGAGGACACCGCGCCGGCGAACGACTCGGCGCTTTTGCCGGTGGCGCATGCGCTGGCCGAGCGGCCAAGACCGGAAGCCACGCCGCGGCCGCCGGAAGGCCGCTTCGACCCGGAACACGGCGGCTTCTCCTTCGAGGTGTCGCCGGACCGGCATCCGTCCAAGCCCTGGGTCAACGTGCTCGCGAACCGCGACTTCGGCTGCCAAGTCACCGAGATCGCGGCGGGCTACACCTGGGCCGGCAACAGCCGGATGCACCAGGTCACGCCGTGGTCCAACGATCCGCTGATCGATCCGCCCGGCGAGTGGCTGCTGCTCCACGACCTGGACAACGACCGCGTCTGGCCACTGGGCCGGCAACTGCGCCGCGAGGCGCCGCTGTCGATCGAGCACGGCATCGGCTACTCGCGCAGCCGGCAGCGGCTGGGCGATCTCCAGGTGGACCTGTGCTGGTGCGTGGACCGCGACGCCTCGGTGAAGCAGGTGCAGGTGCGCATCGATTCCGGGGCTCGATCACGCCGTCGACTGCGGCTCGTGGCGCTGGCCGAGTGGCAACTCGGCAGCGCGCGCGGCGAGCGCCTGTCGGTGACGACGCACAACGACTGGCTGACGGTCGGTGAACTCGGCGCCGGACTGCCGCAGCCGGAACGCGCGCTCGCGCTGCAGGCGACGCAGCTCGACCACCTCGGCGGATTCGGCGACGCGACGGCGGCGCTGTGCATCCGCCCGCGACAACCGACCGACGGCGGGATTGCGCGCGGCGGTGCCGATGCCGGCACGACTCGCGTGCGACTCGATCAGCAGGACTGGACCTGCGACCGCCGGGAGTTCTTCGACAGCGCCGGCCGCATGGTGCTGCCCAAGGCGCTGGGCCGTCGCAGCGGCGGCGGGCTCGACGCCTGCGCAGCGCTGGCCGCCCGCCTCGAACTCGACGGCACGCAGCCCGCGGAACTGACCGTCCTGCTGGGTCACGCCCCGACGCCGGAGGCCGCGCACGCACTGATGGAAGCGGCCTGGAGGCTCGATCCGGCCACCCGGCTGGACCGTCAGCGGCGGCAATGGCCGGAGCTGCTGGGCGGCCTGCAAGTGTCGACGCCGGATCCGCGCTTCGACGCGCTGACCAACCACTGGCTGCCGTACCAGACGCTGGTCTGCCGCATGTGGGCGCGCGCCGGCTTCTACCAGGCGGGCGGTGCCTTCGGTTACCGCGACCAGTTGCAGGACGCGATGGCGCTGACGGACGTCGCGCCGCAACTGCTGGCCGACCAGATCCGCCGCAGCGCGGCGCGGCAGTTCCCCGAGGGCGACGTGCAGCACTGGTGGCACGAACCCGGCGGCGCGGGCGTGCGGACGCATTTCTCGGACGACCGGCTGTGGCTGCCGTACGCGCTGGCGCACTACCTGGTCCGGACCGGCGACCTGACGCTGCTGGAGGACGCGGTGCCCTTCCTCAACGGGCAGCAGGTGCCCGAGGGCGCCGAGGACATCTACGAGAGTCCCCGCACCGACGGTCCCATGGCCACGGTCTACGAGCACGCGGCCCGCGCGATCGACCGCAGTCTGGGCAGCGGGCAGCACGGCCTGCCGCTGTTCGGCACCGGCGACTGGAACGACGGCATGAACCGCGTCGGCCACGAGGGCAAGGGCGAATCGGTTTGGATGGCCTGGTTCCTGGCGCAGGTGATCGAGGACTTCGCGCCGGTCGCGACCGCGCGCGGCGAGCATGAACGCGTGCAGCGCTGGAAGGCGGCGCGCGACGGCTGGGTGGCGGCGCTGGACGGTCCCGGCTGGGACGGCCAGTGGTACCGGCGCGGCTTCTTCGACGACGGCTCGCCGCTGGGCTCGTCGGAGAACGCGGAGTGCAAGATCGACCTGATCGCGCAGAGCTGGGCGGTGCTGACCTCGGCGGCCGATCCGGCGCATGCGCGGCAGGCGATGTCGAGCGCCTGCGCGCACCTGCTCGATCCGGTGGCGAAGCTGGCGCGGCTGCTGCATCCGCCGCTGGCGATGGCGCAGCCGAGCGCGGGCTACATCCAGTCCTATGCGCCGGGCGTGCGCGAGAACGGCGGCCAGTACAACCACGCGGCGGTGTGGGCGCTGATGGCGCTGGCGCGGCTGGGGCAGCGCGACACGATGTGGCAGGTCTACACCGGGCTGAGCCCCGCGCACCGATGGGCCGATCCGCGGCTGGGACCGATCTACGCGATCGAGCCCTACGTGATGGCCGGCGACATCTACTCGCACGCGCCCTGGGTCGGCCGCGGCGGCTGGAGCTGGTACAGCGGCTCGGCGGGGTGGCTGCTGCGGGCGTCGCTGGAGTCGATCTGCGGCGTCGTCGTCGAGCAGGGCCGACTGCGCGTCACCGCCTGCCTGCCGGTGCACTGGGACCAGGCGGAGGTGCGCATCCGCCACCAGGACCGCTGGCTGCGCGTGATCGTCTGCGCCAACGAGACGGCCTGCCGCGCCGCGCAGACGCGCGAGCCCGGCGCCCGGCGCGAGAACGCGGGGGAATCGATCGCGCTGTCCTCGCTGTCGCCGGACCAGACGCTGGTGGTCGTCAGCGTGCCGGAGATGGTGCGCTTGCCCGAGGCACCGGAGCTGCGCACGACAGGACGTTGAGGCGCAAGAGGGCTCCAGCTTTTCCACCGCTGCTGGCCCTCACCCCTTCCCTCTCCCGCAAGCGGGAGAGGGAGTTCTCCGGCCAACTCGGTGCACTCTCGCTCCCTCTCCCGCTTGCGGGAGAGGGTGGGGTGAGGGCCAGCGGACTGGGCAGTCAACGAGCGCTTGACACGGTTGCTATCCCGCAAGCGGGAGAGGGATTCCCACGGAGAGGGGGAGCCAGCAGAGAGGGTGCCACCAGAGAGGGATTCCACTGACCGGATCGCCTCAGGCGGTACGGCCAGAATGGCACGATGTCCTTCGAACCCCTTTCTCTGAACCTGCAGGACCGCTTCGTCGCGGACCTGCTGACCAACCCGAACAACCGCGCGATCCTGGCGCGCTGGGAGGCGCTCGCACTGCCCGACGGCTGGCTGGTCGCCGGCTGCCTGTTCCAGACCGTCTGGAACCTGCGGGACGGCAGGCCACCGACGGCGGACATCAAGGACTACGACCTCTTCTACTTCGATCCGGACGACCTGAGCGCCGAGGCCGAGCGTCGCGTCCAGGCCCGCGTGGATGCGGTGCTGGGGGATCTCGGCATCACGACCGAGGTCGCGAACCAGGCGCGCGTGCACCTCTGGTACGAAGCGGATTTCGGCGAACCCTATGAGCCGCTGCGCAGTTCGCGCGACGGCATCGAACGCTTCCTGGTGCCGTCGACCTGCGTGGGCGTGCGACCCGGCGAGGCCTACGCGCCGTATGGCCTGGAAGGGCTGTATCGGGGCGTGCTCGCGATGAATCCGCTGGTGCCGCACCGCCAGCTCTTCGAGGGCAAGGCCGCGTCGTACCAGCGGCGCTGGCCGTGGCTGACGATCAAGTTGCCGGCATAGGCGCTGGTCCCGGTTGGGCCAATTGCGCCAGCCGCTGATGGTTCTCCAGATCGTCGGCGCTGAAGCCGAGCACTTCCGGCGCCCTCGCCTTGCCTCGCCTTGCCTCGCCGTAGGATGCCCAACCCTGCGTGTCGGCCCTGCAATTCCATGTCCGGAAACGGCGCGACCGTCACGGCTTGCATCCCTATCGTGAGCACATCCACCACTCGGACGGCCACCGCGCCGCGCTCACATGGACTTCCGCATCCTGGGTCTCGACCCTGCCCCGTTCCGCCCGATGTTCAGCATGACCGACGCGACGTTGCGCGCGCACGGCGTGCTGCGCGTGCGCATCGACAGCCCGCGCTCGGCGCCGGACCGGGTCACGCTGGACGACGCCGCGCCCGGCGAAACGGTGCTGCTGCTCAACTACGTCTACCTGGACGTCGACACGCCGTACCGCGGCACGCATGCGATCTACATCCGCGAGGCCGACGCCGAGCGCTTCGATCGCGTCAACGAGGTGCCGAAGGCGCTGCGCGGCCGGATGCTGTCGGTCCGGGCGTTCGACACGGCGGGGATGATGGTCGACGCGGACCTCGTCGACGGCGACCAGGTCGAACCCCTCATCGAGCGGCTCTTTGCCCACCCCGAGACCACTTACCTCCAGGTGCATTTCGCAAAGCGGGGGTGCTACGCGGCGCGGGTGGAGCGTTCCACCTGACTCGACATCCAGCGCGCGAGCAAAGTATCGAATTCGATGCTCTCCCCGCGCGATGTATCGAATTCAATGCACGGCCTCCGCCAATGCGTCGAACCCGGCCTTCTTCACCGCCTCATCGATCGTCGGCATCAGCTTGCGCGCGGCCTCCAGGTCCTGACGGCCCTTCTCCGCCTCGTTGAGCTTGAGCTGCGCCAGGCCGCGGCCGTACAGCGGCCAGGCCCAGGATCTCAGCTCGATCGTCTTGTCGAAAGCCTTTTTCGCCCGGGACGCGTCGCCCAGGCGCAGGTAGGTCCAGCCCAGGCTGTCGCGATACGCCGGCGTGTCGCCGTCCAGGTCGACCGCTTCCTTGCAGTCGTCCAGCCCCTGCGCCACGTCGACGTTCATCCGCGCCCGCAACCAGCAGCGGCCGTTGTAGGCCTCGGCCAGTCGCAGGTCGTTCGGGTGGCTCTTGATCCAGAGCTCGTACTGCCTGAGCGCGTCGGGCACCTGGTTGAAGCGGGCGTGGAACTCCGCCATCGTGACGCGCAGGTTCGACGCCGTCGGCAGTGCCGCATCGAGCGCCGCCAGGTCCGCTTTCGCGCCGTCCCGGTCGCCGGCGCCCACGCGCAGCGGCACGCGGCGCAGGCGCGCCTCGGCCAGCGAGGGGTCCAGCGTCAGCGCCGTGTCCAGGTCCGCCAGCGCCAGCTTGGGTTGCTTCATCGCCTGGTGCACGCGCGAACGCGCGTCGAAACAGCTCGCGACCTCGGGCTTGAGTTCGCACGCGCGATTCAGGTCCTCCAGCGCCCGCTTCGGATCGCCGGCCGTCAGCGCCGCCGCACCGCGCCGCAGCAAGCCGTCGGCATCGTCAGCAGCGATTTCCTCCGCCTTCGCGGCGTATCGCTGGTCGTACTGGGTCGCATCGGCGCGCCCCTGCGCGAAGATCGGCCCACCGTTCCAGGTCGCGTACACCTTGCCCTGCAACCGGGACACGTAGACCCGGTGCGACAGGAAGTAGTCCAGCCCCAGCAGCATCCCGTGGTCATAGGTGTCCACGTCGTTGATCGGCAGCCGGTTCCGGGTGATCTTCTCGCCGGCCAGTTCGAAGGTCTCGACGTCGGCGATCCAGCGCTCCGCATAGCCGCTGCCGATCCCGCTGGTCCGGCCGAAGGGCTTCATGTCTTCCTGCTTGATCCCGGCCCGCCGCGCCGCCTTCAACGACAGCGACGTCCCCGGCGCCCCCGTGTCCATCAGCGCCGTCACGCGCTCCCCGTTGATCTTGGTGAGGACGCGCACCGCCGTGTCGTTGCGGCGGCCGTTGTTCTCGATGGGCGCCTCGATCACCGGCGCGTCGCCGGCCCAGTAGGCGAGGTTCACCTTCTCGCAATCGCCCTTGGGAAAGACCAGGCGCAGCATGCCGTGCGCGAGGTCGTATTCGGTGTCCGCCGCGGACAGGAAGTTGCGGCCCAGGATGCCCATGATCCCGGCGTTGAGCTCGTTGCCGCCGACGAAGAAGTCCACTCGCTTGAGCGTCGCCAGCTGCAGCCCGACCTCGTCCACCGTCGTGACCCGCAGCGACTCGACCGAGCCGGCCTGTCCGTTGATGGTGAAGTTGGGCGGCGGGCGACGCAGCTTCAGGTTGAGCTGCGCCGCCGTGGCCGCGCTCATCATGCTGTAGAAGGCGCCGCTGTCGACCAGCATGGGCACCTCGACCCCGTTGAGCTGCACGGTGGCGACCGGCCGGTGCTCGACCAGCCGCACCGGGATGTTCATCGTCTCGATGCTGCACCGGGCCTTGCCCGGTTCGTCCGCGGCGGCGGCGCCGGTGGCCGCGAGGATCAGCGCCAGCAACGGCGCAAGTCGGCGTGCGTTCAATGTTCCCTCCCTGGGTTCAGGAGGCT
This sequence comes from Mitsuaria sp. MSU3D, assembly GCF_056867975.1. NCBI lineage: Bacteria > Pseudomonadati > Pseudomonadota > Betaproteobacteria > Burkholderiales > Sphaerotilaceae > Roseateles > Mitsuaria sp. MSU3D. Next base: position 2,750,731 of record NZ_CP200314.1, read on the forward strand.
GACGATACCCGTCCCGAGCGCCGGAAACGCTCCTTCCGAAGGGGGTGTCGACGTCCGCGCCACACGATGGCGGCGGGGCAAACGCGTTCTCAACGACTTCTCAACGCGGCCTTATTGCCCGGCCGCCGCCGGCTTCAGCGTCTCGGCCCACAACGCCGCCGCGCGCGCCGTGCCGTCCACCGTGAAGTGGCACCCGTTGCGCAGCGGCAGGCTGAGCGTGTCCGTGTCCGGCCCCGCGCGGAAGCCGCTGTCGGGAATGGCGAGCAGCTCGCGCACGGCCTCGCGCACCTGGCCGCCGTCGTGCGGCGGGCAATAGGTCGAACGCGCGATCCACCACGGCGCGTCGATGCCCCGCAGGGCCACGCCGGCGCGCAGCGCCGCCAGTGCGTCGCGGTAGTCGGCCATCGCCGTGCGGTCGCGTGCATCGGCTTCGCCCTGCTGCCACAGCACCGCGGCCACCGGCCAACGCGTGCCCTTGATGCGGTCCATCTGCGTCTGCCAGTAGCTGCGCAGCGCGCTGTTCGGTTCGGTCCATTCGGCGATGGAACTGCCGTCCACGGCCACCACTGCCCACACGATCGGATGGCCCTTCCATCGCCCGCCCAGGGCCTGATTCACCGCCGGCCAGATGCTGCCGCCGGTGCCGGTCGCGCCCGGCACCGGTGAACTCGCCAGACCGCAGCCACCCAGATGCAGCACCGGCATCGGCGGCACCGGTGCGGCGGCCGGCGGGATCGGGTCGGCGTGATTCGCGGCGTTGGACTGCCCCATCACCACGATCACCACGGGCTCCTCGTTCTTGAACACCGTGCCGCAGTCGGGTGCCGTCACCGGCATGTCGTGGATCGCGGCGATCCGTGCCGCGAGATCGTCGGCGGGCGTCGAAGGCTTGCCGTTGCGCAGCATCGCCACGCCCGCCGCGATCATGCCGCCGCAGGACAGCAGCGCCACGGCGCCGATCGCCAGCGGGATCAGGGAATTCTTCCGTTCTTCGGTCATCAGGAGCGTCGTCGGCTGAGAAGGGGGAGCGCGCATTGTCTCCGCATGCCGCGCTTCGAGCTTGGGGGCGCCGGTGCCCCTCGAAGCGAATGCCGAGCGTGAGGAGGCGATTGAGCGGAGAGGGGTACCGGCGCCCCCAAGCGGGCGGGGTGCGACGTGCGCAGTGCGCCTCAGCCCCCGGCGGGTGCGGGTGTCGACGTCTGCCTTCGCGCGCGATAGCGGTCGCGGATCCAGCGCATCCCTGGCTGTTCCACCAACGTCGTCAGCCCATGGGCGAGCGCCATCGACAGGGCCATCGTCAGCGCGATGGCGAGGTGCACCTCGACGCCCCAGGACTCGAGCCGCCGCAACACCGCCCAGCCGATGTTCTCGTGCAGCAGGTACAGCGTGTACGAGATCGCTCCCAGCCACAGCAGCACCCGATGCTCCAGCCAGGTCCAGCGCCCGCGCGCCGCGCCGAACAGCACCGCGTAGAACACCACTGCGAGTGCCGCGAGGCCCCAGTCCTCGACCAGCCCGATCACGAGGATCGCCGCCGCCGCCAGGGCCCAGTCCCAGGCGGACCCGGCGCCCCTGCGACTCAAGCGGTAGACCGTCACGCCGAGCGCGAACCAGCAGATGTAGGGCAGCAGCAGCCATCGCTGCCCGACCCAGGGCAGGTCGACGCCCCAGAAGGTCTTGGCCGCCGCATAGACCAGCCGCAGCGCCAGACACGCGAAGAGGAAGTTCCGCAGGCCCGCCGCGCCGCCGAAGCGGAAGCTCAGCAGCGCCCAGGCGTAGAAGAGCAGCTCCACTTCCAGCGTCCAGTACACGCCGTCGACATGCGCCACGCCGAAGAAGCCCTGCACCATCGTCACGTTGACCAGCAGCACGTCCCAGCCCACCGTCTTGCCGGGCAGGCCGATCGCGTGTGTCAGCGCGAAGGTCAGCAGGATCGCGCCCCAGTACGCCGGATACAGCCGGCTGAAACGCGAGACGACGAAGTCCATCGGCCGCGCGGTGCGCTCCAGCGTCATGAAGATGACGAAGCCGCTGATCATGAAGAACAGGTTGACGCCCAGGTACCCGTACGGGAACGAGACCACCGGCGCCTGCGCGTGACCGAAGAGCTGGTCATAGCGCGTCGTGTAGTGGAACAACACCACCGCCAGCGCCGCGGTGCCACGCAGGGCATCGAGCTGCGCCAGGCGTGGAGCGGAACTCACACCAGGACCTCGGCCGCGCCGGGATGGCTCAGGAAGCCTTGCGGGCTCGCCGTGATGCCGTAGGCACCGGACTGGAAGACGACCACCAGATCTCCCGGCTCGGCGTGCGCCAGCGTCATGCGCTCGCCCAGCAGGTCCAGCGGCGTGCACAACGGTCCGACCACGGACACGCCCGCCTCGGCCTCGCCGCCGACGCGGTTGCCGATGGCGACCGGATAGTTCTTGCGGATCACCTGGCCGAAGTTGCCCGAGGCCGCCAGGTGGTGATGCAGGCCGCCGTCGGTGACGAGAAAGACCTGACCCCGCGAGACCTTGCGGTCCACGACGCGGCACACGTAGACACCGGCCTCGCCGACCAGGTAGCGGCCGAGCTCGACGACCAGCTTCGCCTGCGGCAGCTCGACCGCAGCGCGGTCGATCAGCGCGGCGAGGTTGGCGCCGATGGTCGTCAGGTCCAGGCGCTGCTCGCCGGGGAAGTACGGGATGCCGAAGCCGCCGCCGAGGTTCAGCACCTTCACCGGCGCCGGTGCGTCCTTCGCCAGCCGCAGCGCGAGCTCGAAGCTCTTGAGCTGCGCCTCGACGATCGCCTCCGGCTTCAGGTTCTGCGAGCCGGCGAAGAGATGGAAGCCTTCGAAACCGAGGCCCGCCTCGCCGATGCGCGCGAGCAGTTCCGGCACCAGCTCGGCGTCGACGCCGAACTGCTTCGGACCGCCGCCCATCTTCATGCCCGAGGACTTCAGCTCGAAGTCCGGGTTCACGCGCACGGCGACGCGCGCCGCGTAGCCGGTCTCCGCGCACAGCGTGCGCAGCAGCTCGACCTCGCGGAACGATTCCAGGTTGATCAGGATGCCGGCGGCCAGCGCCTGCTTCAGTTCCAGCGCGCTCTTGCCGGGACCGGCGAAACTGATCTCGCGCGGGTCGGCGCCGGCGTCCAGCGCGACCTGCAGCTCTCCGGCCGAGGCGACGTCGATGCCGTCCACCAGCGTCGCGAGGTGCGCGACCAGCGCCGGCATCGGGTTGGCCTTCATCGCGAAGTGCAGCTCCAGCTTCGCGGGCATCGCGGCGCGGAGCTCTTCGACGCGACGCGTCAGCAGCGCGCGGTCATACGCGTAGAACGGCGTGCGGCCCACGCGGTCCGCGAGCCGCGTCAGCGGCTGGCCGCCGATCTGCAGCACGCCGTCGCGCGCGACGAACTGGTCCATCGTCGCGTGTTGCGGCGCGGCCTTGGCAGGCGCGGCGGGAGAGGTCTTGTCGTCGTTGTTCACGGCAGTCGTCACGAGGTTCTCACTGGGCTTCCTGCTTCGCCACCCATTCGGTGCTCAGCAGCTTGCGATCGATCTTGCCGTTGGGATTGCGCGGCAACGGGCCGGCCTTCTGCTCGACGCCGGCGGGAATCATGTAGGCCGGCATGCGCGCCTTGCACAGCGCCAGCAACGCGGCGCTGTCGAGGGTGTCGGCACCGGCCGGCGGCGTCGCGATCACCTGGATCGTCTGGCCCAGCGTCGCGTGGTCCACGCCGAAGGCCACGCATTCGCCCACCAGTTGCGTCGCGTACAGGATCTCCTCGACCTCGGTCGGGCTGACGCGGTAGCCGGAGGTCTTGATCATCTCGTCGCGCCGGCCGATGAAGTACAGGAAGCCTTCGGCGTCCATGCGCACGTTGTCGCCGGAGAAGACCGCGTACTCCGGCAGTTGCAGTCCGGCCTCGCGGCCCGCCGCGCCGGGCGGCAGCAGCTTGTAGCGCTCCGCCGTCTTCTCGGCGTCGTTCCAGTAGCCCATCCCGACCAGCGCGCCGCGGTGCACCAGTTCGCCGGGCTCGTCCGGCGCGCAGGGCGAGCCGTCCTCGCGCAGCACCAGGATCTCGGCGTTCGGGATCGCCTTGCCGATCGAATCGGGCCGGCGGTCGACCTCCTCCGGCGGCAGGTAGGTCGAGCGGAAAGCCTCGGTCAGGCCGTACATCAGGAAGGGCTGCGCCGACGGCACGCGCTGGCGCAGCAGGTTCAGCGTCTCGCGCGGCATGCGCCCGCCGGTGTTGGCGAAGTAGCGCAGCTGCTGGTCGATCGCCGCCGGCCACTCCAGCTGTGCGAGCTGGATGTACAGCGGCGGCACGGCTGTCAGGCCGGTGATGCGGTCGCGCTCCAGCGCCTTGAGCACGTCGCGCGGCATCAGGTAGTTCAGCAGCGACACCGACGCGCCCGCGTGGAAGGCCGTCGTCAGCTGGCTGAAGCCGGCGTCGAAGGACAGCGGCAGCGCGGCCAGCAGGCGATCCTCGGGTCGGTTGCGGAGGTAGCTCGCGACGCTCTTCGCCCCGGCCACCATGTTGCGGTGCGACAGCACCACGCCCTTGGGCCGGCCGGTCGATCCGGAGGTGTAGAGGATGGCCACCATGTCGGTGTCGATGACGCGATGCGCGGTCTGCGCCGGTGCGTCCAGCAGGTCGCTGTAACGGACCCAGCCGTCCGGCGACGCATCGGACGCCGCCGCAGACGACGCCGCAGACGACGCATTCGGCGCGGGATCGACCACGACGACATGCCGCACCGACGGGCATTCGGCCAGCACCGTCCGCAGCGACGCGAAGCGGTCGCGCGAGGTGATCAGCACGCGCACGTCGCAGTCGCGCACGATGAAGCCGACCTGTTCCGGCTTGAGGATGGGGTTGACCGGCACGAACACGCCGCCCGCGGCCGGCGCCGCGAAACTGGCCACCACCGTCTCCAGCCGCTTGTCGAGGTAGATGCCGACACGCTCGGCCCGTTGCAGGCCCAGCGACAGCAGTCCGTTGGCCAGCGCGCGGACCTGCGCGGCGAGTCCGGCGTAGTCCAGCGCGCGGGCGCCGTCGCGCAGCGCCGGGGCCGCCGGATCGCGCTCGGCGCTGTGCCAGATCAGGTGCGGAAGCAGGTGGCTGTCGGTGGCGGCGGTCATGAAAAAAGTATCTCACGCGGTCCCCTGGCAATCCCGCACGAAGCCCGCCGGATCCCCTTGGATCCCCTTGGGATGAGGGGGCGCCCCGGGGGTTCCCCCAGAGGGCGACAGTTAAGATCCTCCCCGACCATGAACAGCCAACAACACCTGCTCGCCATCCTCGACGACGTCCTCAGCCTGGAAGGCCGGGCGAAGGACTTCACCGTCGACACCGCGCTGCTGGGCGCGATCCCGGAGCTCGACTCCATGGCGGTCGTCAGCCTGATCACCGCGCTCGAGGAACAGTTCGGCATCGTCGTCGACGACGACGAGATCGACGGCGCCACCTTCGCCACCGTCGGCGCGCTGCTCGACTTCGTGAACGGCAAGCTCGCCGCCTGACGGGCGCCGCGACCGCCGCGCCACCTGCCCATGGCCGCCGCCACCACGTCGCCCACCCCATCCACGCCGTTCTTCCTGGATGACGGCGCGGGCGGACAGCGGCTGTGCGTCCACTACCCCGCGCCCGGCGCCGCGCGCGGCCAGATCCTGCTCCTGCCGCCCTTCGCGGAGGAGATGAACAAGTCCCGCCGCATGATCGCCCTCGCCGCGCGCGCGTTCGCCGCCGCCGGCTTCGAGGTGCTGACGATCGACCTGCTCGGCTGCGGCGACAGCAGCGGCGACTTCGGCGACGCCAGTTGGTCGCACTGGCAGGACGATGTGCGGCTGGCGGTCGACTGGCTGGATGCACGCGCCTTGCCCGGTCCCCCCGGTCCCGACGGCGTGAAGCCGCCGCTGTGGCTGTGGGGCCTGCGCGCCGGCGCGCTGCTGGCGCCCGCGGCCTTCGACGCGTTGGCCGATCGGCCGCTGCATCTGCTGCTCTGGCAGCCGCTGGCGGCCGGCAAGCTCCAGCTCCAACAATTCATGCGCCTGCGCGTCGCGGCCGACCTCATCGGTGGCCAGGCCAAGGGCGCTGTCCAGGCGATGCGCGACCAGCTCGCGCGCGGCGAGCCGGTCGAGATCGCGGGCTACCTGCTCGCGCCCGCGCTGGCCGAAGGCCTCGAATCCGCCCAGTTGAAGCCGTCGGCGCGTGTGCGCCGCGTCGCGTGGCTGGAGCTCTCGCCGCGCGAAGACGCGACGCTCACGCCCGCCGCGGCGATGGCCGTCGGCGCCTGGACCGCGCAAGGCGCCGAGGTGCGCGCCGCCGTCTGCCAGGGTCCGTCGTTCTGGGCGGCCACCGAGATCGAGGAAGCGCCGCGCCTGATCGAAGCCAGCCTCGCCGCGCTGTGCGCCGACGCGGACTTCGCGACTCGCCCGGTCGAGGCGGTGCCCGCATGAACGCGACCGCCGCACCCGCCCATCGCGACAGCGTGCTGCGCATCGACTGCGACGGCCAGGCGCTCGTCGGACTGCTGAGCGAGCCCGTCGTCGCGATCTCCGCCGCGTCGAACGCCGCATCCGCTTCAGCGTCCGCGTCGATGAACGCGCCCGCTCCCGACACCGGCGTGCTGCTGATCGTCGGCGGCCCGCAGTACCGCGTGGGCAGCCATCGCCAGTTCACGCTGCTCGGCCGCGCGCTGGCCGGCGCCGGCGTGCCCTGCCTGCGGCTGGACCACCGCGGCATGGGCGACGCGCAAGGCGAGCAACGCGACTTCGAACAGCTCGACGCCGACATCGCCGCCGCCATCGATGCCTGGCAGCGGGAACATCCGTCGCTGAAGCGCGTGGTGCTCTGGGGCCTGTGCGACGCCGCCTCCGCCGCCCTGCTCTACGTGCATCGCCGTCGCGACCCGCGTGTCGCCGGGCTGTGCCTGGCCAATCCCTGGGTCCGCACCGCGACCAGCCTGGCCCGCGCGCAGGTCAAGCACTACTACCTGGACCGCCTGCGCCAGCCGGCGTTCTGGCGCAAGCTGCTGAGCGGCCGCGTGGGCCTGGGCGCCGTGCGCGAGCTGCTGGGCAAGCTCGCGCAGAGCCGCGCGCCGGCACACGCCGCCGGCTCGTCGAGCGCGACGAGTCTGGTCGACACCCGCCACTACACCGAGCAGATGGCCGACGGCCTGCGCGCGTTCGGCGGCCCGGTGCTGCTGATCCTCTCGGGTGACGATGTCTGCGCCAATGAATTCCTGGACCGCTGCCGCGACGGCGGCCCCGCCTGGCAGGGCCTGCTGACCCGCCCCGGCCTGCGCCGCGAGGACCTGCCCGACGCGGACCACACCTTCTCGACCGCCGCCTGGCGCGCCCACGTCGAACGGCTGACCGCCGCCTTCGTGCGCGGCGTGCCCGCCGCCGCCTGACCGCCTGACCGGTACACCCGGCCCCACCGGAGCCCCGCCATGTCCGTCCCTGCTACCCCCGGCGCCCCTCGTGCCCCCCGTGCCCCTGGCGCTTCTCAAGCGCCTCGCGCCCGCTGGCGCACCCTCGTGCTGGCGCTGGCCGGCGTCGTCGCCGCCCACGCCGCCGTCGCGCAGGGCACGGGCTGCGGCGGACTGGCCAACAACTACGGCCCGTACGACTACCGCCAGTACAAGGACGCGCCCGAGATCGACCCGGTGACCAGGCAGATGTCGCCGCTGCAGATGGTCGAGGGCGCCCACTTCATCGACACCTGCGAGGCGCTGGTCAAGTGCAAGCGCGGCACCATCGGCAGCGACATCGACTACACGCTGCGCGCCTTCCCCAACCACCATCGCGCGCTGGTCGCGATGATGCTCTACGGCGATCGCACCAAGCGCGACCAGCCGCCGGACGCGCTGTTCACCGTCGACTGCTACTTCAAGCGCGCGCTGGCCTGGAAGTCGGACGACGTCATCGTGCGCCTGATCTACGCCGGCTACCTGAACGGCAAGGGCAAGCCCGCGCCCGCCAAGGAGCAGTTGGAAGCGGCGTCCAAGCTGACCGGCGACAACGCCTTCTCGGTCTACAACGTGGGCATGGTCGCGCTGGACCTCAACCAGGTCGACCTGGCGGTCGAGTCCGCCCGCAAGGCCTACGGCGCCGGCATGACGCACCCGGTGCTGCGCCAGCGGCTGATGGCGATCAACCGCTGGCCCGCGGACATCGTGCTGCCCGGCGAAGCGGCCTCCGCGCCGGAGTCCTCGCCCGCATCCGCGTCAGCCGCGCCGGCGTCGGCCGCGGCGTCCGCCGCGTCGGCGCCCGAGTCCGCCGCGCCGGCCACCGCCCGCTGACCGGGAGGCCGCCGACTTGAGCCCGCCGCCCACCATGCTCGCGCCGCGACTGCCTGTCATCGGCTGGCGCACCTTCGCCGGCGCCGCGCACATCGACCAGCACAGCCTGCTCGACCATCCGCGCCACCTGTCGACCACCAGCGGCCGCGCGGCGATCCTGCTGGCGCTGGAATGCCTGGATGTCGGTCCCGGCGACCTGGTGCTGCTGCCGACCTACCACTGCCCGACGATGGTCTCGCCGGTGAAGACGCTCGGCGCCGACGCCGCCTTCTATCCGATCGACGAGCACGGCGCGCCACGACTGGACTGGCTCTCGGCCCACGTGCCGCCCGCCACCAAGGCGCTGCTGGTGCCGCATTACTTCGGGCTGCCGCAGCCGATGGAAGCGGTCCGCGCCTGGTGCGACGCGCGCGGCATCGCGCTGATCGAGGACTGCGCGCACGCAATGTTCGGTCGCGCCGGCACGCGGCCGATCGGCTCCTGGGGCGACGTCGCCATCGCCAGCCTGACCAAGTTCTTCCCGACGCCCGAGGGCGGCATCCTCGCGCTCAACCGCGCCGACCTGACGATGCCGGCGCTGACGCCGGCCTCGCGGATCGACCAGGTCAAGGCCGGCTCCGACATCCTCCACATGGGCGCCGCGCACGACCGGCTGACCGGCCTGAACCGGCTGATCCGCGGCGCGTTCGCGCTCAAGAGCGCCGTGCGGCATCTGGTGAAGGGCCGGGCGGGCGGCGCGGAGGCGACGCCGAGCCGCCATGGCGAGCTCGACGAGGCCGAGGAGATCGACGCCAACATGGCGCTGATCGACCTGCCGCTGTCGCACCGCGCGTTGACGCGCGCCAGCGGATGGATCTCGCGGCGCGTGCCGCGGCGTCGCATCGTCGAGGCGCGCCGGCACCACTACGCGTTCTTCACCGAAGCCTTCCTGCGGCGCGAGGGCGTGTATCCGCTGCTGCCGACGCTGCCGGCGGACTGCGCGCCCTACGTCTTCCCGCTGTGGGTGCGCACGCCCGATCCGGGCTATGCCGAGATGCGCAAGCTCGGCGTGCCGGTGTCGCGCTGGGACCGGCTCTGGCCCGGCGTGCCGGCGCTGCCCGGCGACGCCGGCAAGTCGTGGTCGCACCACGTGCTGCAGCTCGCCTGCCACCAGGACCTCAGCGACGCCGACCTGCGCCGCATCGTCGAGCAGGTCGAGCGCCTCTTCATCGCGCCCGCGCGCTGAGAGCCAGGCAATGCGGCGCGTGCTCATGGTCTCCTTCCAGTTCCCGCCGATGGCGGGGACCAGCGGCGTGCAGCGCGCGTTGCGCTTCGCGCAGCAGCTGCCCGCGTCGGGCTGGACACCGAGCGTGCTGACCGCGCATCCCCGCGTGCATGCGCAGACCGGCACCGACCTTGTCGAGGAGATCCCGGCCGACCTGATCGTGCGCCGCGCCTTCGCGCTGGACGCCGCGCGGCACCTGTCGATCGCGGGCCGTTATCCCGGTTTCCTGGCGCGCCCGGACCGTTGGCACAGCTGGCTGCTCGGCGCCGTGCCGGCCGGTCTGAAGCTGATCCGCGAGACCCGCCCCGACGCGATCTGGAGCACCTATCCGATCCCGACCGCGCATCTGATCGGTGACTGGCTGTCCCGCCTCAGCGGCCTGCCCTGGGTCGCCGACTTCCGCGATCCGATGGCCCACGACGGGTATCCCGCCGACCCGGTGCTGTGGCAGCGCTTCGCGGCGGTCGAGCGCAAGGTCTTCGCGCGCGCGGCGCGATTCACCTTCACGACACCGGGTGCTGCGCGCCTTTATGCGAAGCGCTTCCCCGCCGCCGCCGACCGCATCCGCGTGATCGAGAACGGCTACAGCGAGGACGCGTTCCGGCAGGCTGAACAGGCAGTGGGCGTGAGCGTGGGCGGCACCGGCCCGCGCGTGCTGCTGCACAGCGGCGTCGTCTATCCCGACTGGCGCAGTCCGGTGCGGCTGTTCGAGGCGCTGGCCGCCGCGAAGGCCGCTGGCCGCATCGATGCCTCCCGCCTGAAGCTGCGCCTGCGCGCGACCGCGCACGACGACTTCGTCCGCGAGCTCGCGCAGCGCCTGGGCGTGGCCGATCTGGTCGAACTCGCGCCCCCAATCCCCTATGCCGACGCGCTCGCCGAGATGCTGCGCGCCGACGGCCTGCTGCTGCTGCAGTCGAACGACTGCAACGACCAGATCCCCGCCAAGGCCTACGAATACCTGCGCGCGCGCCGGCCGGTGCTGACGCTGGCCGATCCGGCCGGCGACACCGCGCAGCTGATGCGCCGCGCCGGCCTGCCGCACAACGCGGCGCTGGAAGACGGTCCCGGTGTCGCCGCCATGCTCGACCGCTTCCTCGACGACCTGTTCCACGGCCGTGCCGCGCTGCCCGCGGCGCCGGCCATCGCCGCAGCCTCGCGCGAGTCCCGCAGCGGCGAACTCGCCCGCGTGCTCGACGAGGCCTGCGCCCCCCAGATGCCTACCGCCGAGGCCCGCCCATGACCCCGACGACACCGACTTCCCCGACTGCCTCGACGGCCACTGCCGCCCTGCGCTGGACCCTGATCCCGCTGCCGCAGCCCGACGCGGCGGCCGCCTTCGCGCCGCATGCCGCCGCATGGGACGCGCTGCAGGCGCGCGTTGCGGGCCTGCCGTTCCTGGAGAGCGCCTTCCTCGCGCCGCTGCTGAGCGTCTTCGGCACCGGTCGCGAACGGCTGGCGCTGCTCGGCGATCCGAAGGCCCCGCGGGCCGCGGCGATCGTGACGCCGGCCGGCACCGCGCAATGGACCACCTTCCAGCCCTCGCAGTTGCCGCTGGGCGCCTGGTTGAGCGCCGCCGGCGAGGCCCTCGAGCCCTTGGCGGACGGCCTGCTGCGCGCGCTGCCGCTGCCCGCGCTCGCGCTGGGCCTGACGCAGATCGACAGCCTGTTCCACCCTCGCCCTGCCGACGGCACGCGCTGGCGCGGACAGGACTACATCGACACCGCCTGGGTCGACCTGACCGGCGATTTCGCGACCTATTGGGAAGCGCGCGGCAAGAACCTGCGACAGAACCTGAAGAAGCAGCAGAAGAAGCTGGATACGGCGGGCACCGTCACGCGACTGGAGTGCCTGACGCGGCCCGAGGATGTCGCCCCCGCGCTGACGAACTACGGCCGGCTGGAAGCCAGCGGCTGGAAGGGTTCCGAAGGCACGGCGATCGCGCCGGGGCATCCGCAGTACGAGTTCTATCGCGCGATGCTGGAAGCCTTCGCGCGCGCTGGCCGGGTCCGGCTCTACCAGTACTGGTTCGACGACGCCGTCGTCGCGATGGACCTGTGCATCGAGTCGGGCGGCAAGATCGTGATCCTCAAGACCGCCTACGACGAGGCGCACAAGGCCGTGTCGCCGTCGACGCTGATGCGCCAGCTGCAGTTCCAGCAGCTGTTCGACGCGGCCGCGGCCGGCGGTCCGATCCGCCGCATCGAGTTCTACGGCAAGGTCATGGAGTGGCACACGCGCTGGACCGCCGACGCGCGTCCGGTCTATCACGCCACGCTGTACCGCTGGAGCTGGGTGCCGGCGCTCAAGCGCCTGCTGCGTCGCGGCGGCGCCGAACCCGGCGCCGATGCGGCGCAGGAGAGTGCGGCCAAGACGCCTGAGGCGGCCTCAGCAGGAATGCCGGAGGCGGCTTCTGCGGCAATGCCGGAGGCGGCTTCAGCTGCAATGCCGGAGACGGCCTCTGCAGCAACGCCCGCTACGGCGATGGCATCGACATCGCCGACGCCTCCCCCGGCGCGCGCGGAGTCCGCGTCGTGAAGGCCGGTTCATGAGCAAGACCCCGTCCGTGCGTGGCGCGCTGGCCTGGTCCTTCGGCGAGCGCTACCTGAGCCTGCTGATCACCGTGCCGACCACGATGATCCTGGCGCGGCTGCTGACGCCGACGCAGGTGGGCGTCTATTCGCTGTGCGCGGTGGTCACGAACCTGGCGTCCATCCTGCGCGACTTCGGCGTCAGCGAGTACCTCATCCAGGAGCGCGAGCTCGACCGCGAGAAGCTGCGCAGCGCCTTCACCATCACGCTGCTGATGGCCTGGAGCATCGCGCTGGTGATCCTGGGCGGCCGCTTCCTGCTGGCCGACTGGTACCACGAGCCGCTGCTGGCGGACCTGCTGCTGGTGCTGAGCCTCAACTTCGTGATGCTGCCGCTGGCGTCGCCCTCCTTCGCGCTGCTCAACCGCGAGATGGCCTTCCACCAGGTCTTCCTCGTGCAGGTCAGCGCCAACGCCGCCAACTCGGCCACCAGCATCGCGCTGGCCTGGAGCGGCCATGGCGCGATGAGCCTGGCCTGGGGCCCGGTGGTCGGCATCGCCGTGCAGGTGGCGATCCTCGTCTGGCTGCGGCCGCGCGACGCGCTGCTGATGCCGCGTCTGCGGGGCGCGGGCCGGCAGTTGCGCTTCGGCGCGATGTTCACCGGCTCGCGGCTGGTGGAATCGGGCTCGCGCAACGGCCATGAACTGATCATCGGCAAGGTCTTCGGCTTCACCTCGCTGGGGCTGTTCAGCCGCGCGACGGGGCTGATCGACCTGCTCGGGCAGACGGTGAGCTCGGCCATCCTGCGCGTCGCGACGCCCGCGCTGGCGGCGGACCACCGCGCCGGTCACAGCCTGGTCGGACCGTACGCGAAGGGCACGGCCATCTTCACCGGCATCGCCTGGCCCTTCATGGGCGGCGTGGCGCTGATGTCGGGCGACATCATCGCGCTGCTGTTCGGCCCGCAATGGCACGAGGCCGCGCCGCTGGCCACGCTGCTCGCGCTGGCCGGCCTGCCCTACGCGCTGACGATGCTGGCGCCCAACGCGCTGGCGGCCACCGGCCAGATCCGCCGCCGGCTGTCGGTGGCGCTCTGGTACGGACCGACGCACCTGGCCTGCGTCGGGATGGCCGCGTTCTGGAACCTGCACGCGGTGGCGGCGGTGTTCGTCATCGGCAACCTGGTGCAGGTCGCGATGTACACGCGCCACCTGACCGAAGTGCTGAAGGCCACGCCGCGCGAGCTGTTCGCGCCCAGCTGGGTCAGCGTGCAACTGACCTTGGGCTGCTGTGCCGGCCTCGGGCTAGCGCAACTGGCCAGCCACGAGTTGAGCCTGCCGTTGATCCCGCGCATCGTCCTGTGCGTCGTCGCCGGCGCCGGTGCGTGGCTGGCCTGCGCCGCGCTGCTGCGGCATCCGGCGATGACCGAGGTCCGTCGCGCCCTGACCCATCTGCGGAGCCGCCATGCCTGAGCTGACACCGTCCCTGGCCGTGCCCGCCACCGCCGCGCCGATCCGCCCCGGCGAGGCGCTGCGCTGGGCGATGTTCCGCGCGCTGGAGCGCCTCAGCGATCTGCGCGGCAACAACACGCTGGGCGCGTTCTCGGTGACGCCGGCTGACGCGTCGGGTCCGGCGCTGTGGTTCTACGTGACGACGATCGGCGAGCTCAACGCGGTCGCGCCGATGATCGAGTGGCTGATCGCGCAGCGGCCCGACCTGCGTCCGGTGCTGATCACCGAGCATCCGCACTACCGCGACGCCTACCTGGCCCGGCTGCCGCAGGCGGTGGTCTGCACCAGCCGCGGCCACAGCGCCGATGCGCGCCGGCTCGCCCGCCTGCTGCCGCCGGCGATGCTGGCCGTGGCGGAGATCCCCTGCCTGCCGTCGGAGGCGCCCTGCCGCTTCTCCTACGCCTTCCTGCGCGAGGCGCGCCGCCACAACGCGGCCACGCTGATGCTCAATGGCTGGCTGTACCACTACGACCCGCCGGCGCGGCTGGACCAGATGGAGCGCCGGCTGCTGGAGCGCGACTTCCTGAACGCCTTCGACGTGCTGTGCGTGCAGGACGCCGAGACCGCGCGACAGCTCGAGGCGCGCGGCGCGCCGCGCGAGCGGCTGCAGGTGACGGGCAACATGAAGTTCGACGCGATGCGCCGCGCCGACTGGGGCGTCGAGCAGGCCACGCGCAGCCCGCGACTGCTCGGCCATCTGCTCGCGTCGGCCCGGCCCATCGTGGTCGGCGGCTGCGTCACCGAGCTCGCCGAGCAGCATCAGGTGCTGGCCGCCTTCGAACGGCTGCGGCGCTCGCATCCCGACGCGCTGCTGATCCTGGCGCCGCGGCATCCGGAGAACCTGGAGCGCATGGGCGAGTTGCTGGGCCAGCTCGGCGAGGCGGGACTGCGGGTCACGCGGCGCTCGCAGATCGAGGACGCGCCGCTCGCGGCCGACGTGCAATGCCTGGTGCTGGACACCGTCGGCGAGCTGCGGGACTTCTACGCGGCGGCGAGCGTCGCGCATGTGGGCGTGGACCACAACGTGCTGGAGCCGCTGGGGCTGAACAAGCCGCTGACGATCCGCGGCGGCTGGGACACGACCTACCCGTCCTATCCGGTCTACCGCCTGCTGCGCGATCGCGGCGTGCTGCACGAGTGCGACGACGCGGCCTCGATGTGCGACTACTGGCTGGCCGCGATCGAACGCGCGCCGCGCATCGCCGACGACCTGCAGCGCACCGAAGACGCGCTGGCGTCGATGCGGGGCTCGGTGGCCCGGCACCAGGCCGCGTGCGCGGCCCGGATCGGGCGCTGAGCGGCCGGTGCAGTCCTGGTCCGCCGGACCGATGGACGACCCACTCAAGCGTTCTGCTTCAACGCGTCGCGCGTCGCTTCCAGCAGCGCGCGGCCGTTCACCGCGTCGGGCTCGAGGTGGTTGCCCTCGGCCCATTCGTTCCAGGCGTTGATGAACACGACCTGACGCTGCGGCGGCTGGTGCTTGCGCGTCCACGCGAGCGCGGCCTCAAGCCAGCGGCGATACCGCTGCGGCGTGCTGTTCATGAGAATCGTCGCGCCCCCCGAGGAGCGCCGCGCGCTGTTGTCGAAGCCGGGACTGACGCAGCGCAGGAACGGATAGTCCGGCGCCGGCTTGGCCAGCACGCCGTCGACCATCCGGTCGTAGTCGAAGAAGTTGTGCTGGCCGTAGGCCTTGGGCAGCAGGCCCAGCGCCATCGCCAGGCGCGACTTCCAGCCGGTGAAGTGCTTGCCGCCCAGGCGCCGCCAGTCCGGCGCGAACTCGATGGACAGGTCCAGCCCGACCTCGCGCGGATCGGCGCCGGAGCCGGTGCCGCTCCATTCGAACTGGGCCAGCGTCAGCTCGCCGACGCCCTCCTCGCGCGCGATGCGGCGCCACGTCGCCAGCGTGCGCCGCGGATCGGGCAGGTGGTCGACCTTGTAGACGATGAACAGCGGCTTGCCGTCGATGCGGATGTAGCGCGGATCACGGAAGTGCGGCAGCAGCGTGCGGATGTGCGCCTCGTCGTCCTCGTCCGAGTAGCGCTGCTCGATCAGCATCTCCCGGTCCTTGCCGTTCCAGGCGCGGGTCCAGTTCTCGTTGGCCCAGGCCAGGCAATAGGGGAAGTCGGGCTCGCCGCTGGTGCGGATCTCCTCGATCGGGCGCTCCATCAGGCGCTCGCCGGTGAACCAGTAGTGGTAGTAGCAGAAGCCGCCGATGCCGTGCTCGCGGGCCAGCTCGGCCTGCGCGGCGCGCGCCTCGGGCAGGCGCAAGTCGTAGAACCCGAGCTCGCCCGGCAGGCGCGGCTGGTAGTGGCCCTTGTACAGCGGCTTGGCCTTGGCGACGTTGCGCCACTCGGTGAAGCCCTTGCCCCACCAGGCGTCGTTCTGACGGAACGGGTGGAACTGCGGCAGCACGATGGCGATGGCGAGCGGGTTCTCCGCGGAGGAGGCCGGCGTCGACGACGCGTGCGCGTCCGCGCGGTCCGGCGTGGCGAGGGAATCGGGCGTCATGCGGTTCATCGGGAAACGAGGGCTTGCAGCGCCTCGCGCCATTGGGCGGCGATGGCACGCGTGGAGTAGTCGCGCTCGATGGCGGGCATCGCGGCACGCGCGCGGGCGGCCAGCGGCGCCGGATCGGCGATGTGGTCGGCCAGGTGGTCCCAGTCGTCCAGCGCGCAGTGCGCGCGCCACGGCTGGTAATCGGGCAAGGGGTCGGCCATCACCGGCACGCCCTGGGCGAGCGCCAGCAGCATGCGGTTGTTGCTCTTGGCCATCGTGAAGGCGGTCATGCGGGTGGGCAGCAGCACCAGGTCCTGCTCGCCGAGCAGCGACAGGAAATGCAGGCGGTCCCAGGGCCGGTAGCGATGCGGGAAGGCGGCGCGGCCGAGCAGCTCGCGATAGCGTTGCTCGGAGTTGCTGACCACCGTCAGCCGCAGCGGCTGACGCCGCGAGGCGGCCTCCAGCAGCGGCAGCAGCGGCTCGAGCTCGGCCATGCCGCCGGTCGCGTAGGCGCTGCCGTGATTGCCGAACCACACCAGTTGACGGGCGACACGGCGCTGCGCGCGGTGCTCGCGCAACTCGCGCCAGGCGCGCCACTGACCGCGCCAGCGGCCGGGATGCATGCGGTGCGGCCAGGATTCGAAGTCGCGCGCGGCGGCGGGCGTCTCGACCGGATCGCCGACGACCCGCACCGGCGCGGCGGCGCGCAGGTCGGCGGGCAGCTCCGCCTCCAGCAAGGGCTTCAGGCCCGGCGACGACACGGTGAACAACGCGAACAGCGGCAGCGCCTCGCGGTAGGCGGTCAGCAGCTCGGCCCGGGCGGGGTCGCCGGACTCGTTCAGGAAGTAGTTGTCGAAGCTGTCCAGCACCAGCCGGACGCCGCGTTCACGGGCCTGGGCCAGTCGCCGGGTCCGGTCGCGCAGCGCGGCCGGCGAGCCGGCATCGAGCAGCCATTTCGCCTGGACCACCAGCACGCCGTCAGCGGGCAGCGGCTGCGTGTCCGGCGCCGGATCCAGCACGCGCGAGACCAGACCCGAGCGGCGCAATTCGCGGCTCGGCATCAGGCAGCGCAGGCGCACGCCGGCGTAGGCCGGGTTCAGCGCGTGAGGCATCCAGTGAATCTGCAAACCGGCTCCAGCGCCCGCCTCCGGCGGCGGGCAGGCCGCGATTGTGCGGCATGGTCGGAAGCCTCCCCCGAAGCGCGGCCCTCCAAGTGGGTGGGGTCGGGGACGGGTGCGCCGACGTATTTCCACGCCAGAATCCGCCGGGGGAATTCCACGCCGCGTGGACGCCCCTTCCCTTGCCTCCTGGCCGCTTCGCCGGTCCGTACACAACGATGACGACGAGCACCGCCACCTTTCTTTCCACTGGTCAACCGGTGCTGCCCGGTCTCTCCGCCGACGTCCCGGCCGCGCAACGCGACGCCGCGTGGCAGACGCTGCTGTCGGCGACCGATCCGGCGCCGGCGCTGGCGCAGGTCGGCGGACGCTTCTCGGTGGCATGGCGGCAGCCCGGCGGGCGTACGCTGCTGGCGACGGACCGCTTCGGCATCGAGCCGCTGTGCTACCGCATCGTCGGGCACGACCTGCAGTTCGCGACCCGCGCGGACGACCTGGCCGGCGACGACGTCGACCTCGACCCGCAGGCGCTGTTCGACTACCTCTACTTCCACGTCATCCCGTCGCCGCGGACGGTGTTCCGCAACATCTTCCGGCTGCCTCCGGGGCACGTCGCGATCTTCGAGCGCGGCGAGCTGCGCGTGACGCCGTACTGGACGCCGACCTTCCGCGCCGATCCGTCGCCCCGGCTCGAGGACCTGAAGGTCGAGTTCAAGGAGATCTTGCAGCGCTCCGTGCAACGGGCGATGCACGCGCCGGACGCGGCCTGCTTCCTGAGCGGCGGCACGGACAGCTCCACGGTCGCAGGGATGTTGAGCCGCGTGGCGGGGCGGCCGGCGGACACCTACTCGATCGGCTTCGAAGCCGAGGGCTACGACGAGATGGCCTTCGCGCGCATCGCGGCCAAGCACTTCGGCTGCCGGCATCACGAGTACTACGTGACGCCGAAGGACCTGGTCGACGGGATCGCCAAGGTCGCGACGCATTACGACCAGCCCTTCGGCAACAGCTCGGCGCTGCCGGCCTACTACTGCGCGCGCCGGGCCCACGACAACGGCGTGCGGCACCTGCTGGCCGGCGATGGCGGGGACGAGCTCTTCGGCGGCAACACGCGGTATGCGAAGCAGACGGTGTTCTCCTGGTACGGCAACGTGCCGGGTCCGCTGCGCGACTTCGTGCTGCAGCCGGTGTTCGGCTCGCCGATCGGCAAGCTGCCGCTGCTGAAGAAGGGCGCCAGCTACATCGACCAGGCGCGGGTGCCGATGCCGGACCGGCTGCAGAGCTACAACCTGCTGACGCGGCTGGGTATGGCGGACGTGCTGGAGACGGACTTCCTGCGCCGCGTGGATCCCCTGGGACCGCAGAAGCAGCAGCGCCAGGTGTGGGGCGGGCTGAAGACCGGCAAGCTGGTGGACCGGATGCTGGCCTTCGACTGGCGCTACACGCTGGCGGACACCGACCTGCCCAAGGTCGTGGGCACGACGCGGCTGGCGGGGACCTCGGTCGGTTTCCCGATGCTGGACGACGAACTGCTGGCCTTCTCCGAGCGGCTGCCGGCGGACTACAAGCTCAAGGGGCTGCAGCTGCGCTGGTTCTTCAAGGAAGCGCTGCGCGGCTTCCTGCCCGACGAGATCATCGTCAAGAAGAAGCAGGGCTTCGGCCTGCCCTTCGGTGTCTGGGCCACGCGCGACGCCAACCTGCGCGCGCTGGCGGAGGACTCGCTCGGCAGCCTGGCCACGCGCGGCATCGTCCGCCCGCAGTTCATCCAGAGCCTGCTCAAGGATCGGCTGCCGGAACACCCCGGGTACTACGGCGAGATGGTGTGGATCCTGATGATGCTGGAGCAGTGGCTCAGGGGGCGGCGGCCGAATTACCGCGTCTGAGTCTGCCGCCTTTCGGACTCTCGGACTTTCGGGCCGCCGGACGTCACGACACCAGCACAGGGAAGTCCGGGGGCTGCCCCGTCAGGACGGGTGGCGACACGTCGTCCGGGTCCCCTCGAAAGTCCATGATCGGATCCAGCGACAGCAGCCAATCCGCGGCGCGCCGGTTCTCGAAGGCGAAGCCCAGGCCGCGCCAGATGATGCCGCGAGCCACCAGTCCGTCGAGGGCCGACTCGATGTCCTCCCGCGCAGGATCCGGGGCCTGGGGAACACCCAGCAGCATCTCCAGGACTGCCGCGGTGCGTCGACGGCACCACGTGGCGTGCGGCGAGAAGCGAGGCCCGGTTTCCGCCATCACACGCAGCAACGCCAGTTCCAGGTCGGCGAGCGATCGAAGCTTCGCGACGAACTCACCCTTTCCCTCGGCAGCACGATCAGCGACCAGCAACTGGAACAGTTGATCGACCGCGCCTTCCGATCGGATGTCGGACTCTCCCAATTGCCTGCAGACATCCATCAGTTCGCGAGGACGATGCAGCAGCAGCTCAAAGCCCTTGACCATCAGTTCCGGGTTCAGCCTCAGCAGGCCCGGTAACTGTTCCCTGAGCCAGAAGACGAACCCGGTTCCGAGATGGGGCAGATCCCGCACCGTGGCGTCGTAGAACGCCTCTTCCTTGGAGGACAGCAGTTTCCTCAGCTTGTGCGTGTGCGATCCCGTCGCCACGACGCGCACGCCGGTTCCTCGGCCGATGTTCAGGTGGTCCGAACTGCGCATGAGGGCAAAGAGCACGTTGCGCCCGTGCTCCGTGGACTGGCTGCGCTGCACCTCGTCCATGACGATGACCAGGCGCTTCCCGGCCTTCTGCGAGAGCGCCTTGAGCACGTCGAGCACACCGTCCGTGTAGACCGCCTGGGCCTGGGCCACATTCATCTCGAGGCCGCCCAACCGGATGTTCGTGAGCCCGAGGCTCCGAGCCGCGCGCAAAACCACGCCATCGAAGCGCTGCAGCTCCGTCCTCAGCGCGTGCAGGATCGCCTGTCCGGGCTCCGCATTCCGATAGGCCGCCAGATCGATATGGACGACGTGTACGTCGTGCTCGGCGTACAGCGTCGGGAGCAGATCTTCGCGGACGAATGTGGTCTTGCCGGTGCGACGTGGACCGGTGAGCAGCAATCCCGACTCGCGAGGGCGCGACATCAGGTCATTCGCGATCTGGGACGCCAACTGACGACGGGGAAAGAGCAGACCCGAGTCGTCAATGTCGAGATCGGAAGATTCCGGAACGCACTGACTGACCGGGAGCGGAATTTGAAGCATGGATCACCTCCAGACCACAAATTCTTAGCCCGTCCGAACACGTCGAAATTCAACGGGGCCGGCGAAACGGGGTCAGTCGTTGCGCCGCGCCCACGAACTGGCGGGAATCTTTTGGGGGTGTTTGTCCACAGACAACCGAAGTTCCATTCCTAGAACTTTTGCGTTCGGCAATCGACGATCCGCAGCGGCACACGGAGGTGCCGCGCGTGCTCAGACCACCGCTGCCGGTCCGCCCATGCGCGCGTTGCGCATCATCCGCGCGGCAAACATCGCGGTGGAGTTCCCCCACGGCGTGTAGCGCGGCAGCTGGAACAGATCGGCGCCCGGCAGTGCCACGCCGGGCGCGGTGCTGACCGCCGCCTCGAAGCCGAGATCCCGCAGCATCGCCGCGTGACCCGCGTCGTAATCGCGCGCCGGCCTTCCGTTCGGGTACGCGAAGCTGCGCACCGGCCGGCCCAACAGCGCCGCGAGGTGGTCGCGTCCCGCCTGCACCTGCTCGCGCGCGCCGTCGGGCGACAAGGTCGTCAGCACCGTGTGGTCCACCGTGTGACCGCCGATCTCGTGGCCCGCGTCGGCCAGTTGCTTCAATTGCGCGTCGGTGAGCATCAGGTCGTCCGGCATCGCGCCGACCGGTTGCGCCGCCAGCATCCGGCGCAGTTGCGCCTCGCGCTCGTCCGGCGCCAGGTACTTCAGCTGCACCTGCAGCGCGGACACCGCCTTCAGACGTTCCTCGGTCGTCGCGACCGGATGCACGCCCATCCCGACCGCCGACAGGTCCAGCACCGGTCCCGGCACCAGGCGCACGAACTCGACCACCGTGTCGCTGAACATGCGGCCGCCGTTCAGGTAGCCGGTCGCGATGAACACCGTCGCGCGCGCGCCGTGCCGCGCCAGGATCGGATGCGCCACCGTCCAGTTATCCGCATAGCCGTCGTCGAAGGTGATGCACGCCGCGCGCTTCGGCAGGCGCCCCTCGCGCAGCGCGAGCGCCGCGTCGCTCACCGTCATCAGCGTGAAGTGCCGCGCCAGGAACGACACCTGCGCCTCGAAACGCGCCGCGTCGATCTCGCCCGGCCGCATCGCGTCCGGCGCGGGCAGCACGCGGTGGTAGATCAGGATGCTCAGCGCGGGCTCGCCGCGCGGCCAGCCGAGCAGGCTCAGCGACGCCAGCATCAGGTGCCTCCCCAGTACGGCGAGTGCACGTCCCGCGGCGCCTGCCCCGCCGCGACGGCGGCCTGCTTGCGCCCCGCCACCTCCGCGACGACGACGCGGTTCACCACCACCACGATCAGCACGAGGTAGTAAGGCAGGTCGAAGTACACCAGGCTCAGGAACGCCCCGCCGGTCGCGTAGCCGATCAGCCCGACCTGGCACATCGCCGACAGGTCCCGCGCCCACTGCAGCTCGGGCAGGTCCTTGGCGGTCCGGATGGTCGCGCTCGCCAGCCGCCAGGTCGTGGCGAAGATGCCGACGAAAATCGCCAGGCCCAGGAAACCGTGCTCCCCCATCGCCTGGAAGTAGATGCTGTGCGCCGTCAGCGGCACCGACGGATCGGGCGCGTACTTCGCGAACACCGCCGGCCCCGCGACCGTGAAGCCGCCGCCGAACGGGAACAGGTCGATCGCCAGCCGCCAGGCCATCTGCCACGCATTGATCCGCCCCATCGCCGACGAGTCCTGGTCGTAGGTCTTGATGGTCTCCATCCGGCTGGTCCAGCTCTCCGGCATGAAGACGAAGATCAGCGGCAGCGCCACCAGCACCACCAGGGCCAGCGGCAGCTTGTTGCGGCTCTTCATCCACATGAAGAACGACATCGTCACGATCGCGAGGAAGGCGCCGCGTGACTGCGACCCCACCGCCGACGCCATGCACAGCAGCATGGCCGCGGTGGCCAGGTGGCGTTGCCAGCGCTTGGTGGCCTGCAGCTGCAGGTAGCGGATCAGCGGCACCGTCATGATGGTCGCGAGCGCCAGCGAGTTGTTGTCCTCGATGAACGAGCCCTCCGGCCCCCACACCCGCGCCGAGCCGCCGGACAGCACCGTGAACACGCCGCCCTTGATGCCGTAGTAGCCGATCGAGATCACCAGCACCAGCACCAGCCAGTCCAGGTCGCGCCGCCGCTTCACCACCAGCAGCGACACCAGCACCATCAGCAGCACCTTGAACGCGCGCGACCAGAAGTGCATCTCCTTGTCCGGGTAGAACGAGAACAGCAGCGGCGACACGCCGATCCACAGGATCCAGATCGACAGCAGGATGGTCACCGCATTGACGGGGAACTTCACCAGCTTGTCGCGGTGCACCATCAGGCTCGCGAACAGCGCCAGCGCGATCACCATCGACCATGGCGCGTCGTGCGCAAAGCCGTAGGCCAGGCGGTGCGGGTTCATCACCCCCATCCACACCCAGCCCAGCACGCCCCACATCGGGTCCTTGAAGGTCTTGTAGATCAGGGCCAGGAACAGGCCCAGCATCAGCAGGTCACGCATGGCGCAGCTCCGGCGACCGCCGCGCGGCCAGGATGCGGTGGAACAGGTCGAGCTGGCCCTGCGTCGTCGCGTCCCAGCTGAAACGCTCGGCGTAGCGCCGCGTCGACGCGCGGTCGCGGGGCGACGCGCGCAGGCGGCGCACGGCCTCGGCCACGCCCGACGCGGTGCGTTCGGGCATCAGCTCGCCCGCTTCGGGGCTGGCCACGACCTCGGGCGTGCCCCACACATTGGACGCCGCCACCGGCGTGCCGCAGGCCATCGCCTCCAGCAGCACGTTGGCCCAGCCCTCGCGGCTCGACGCCAGCACCAGCGCGTCGACGCCGGCATAGACCTCGCGCAGGCGCGCCTGCGGCAGCGCGCCGAGGAATCGCACGCGCGACGCCACGCCCAGCGATTCGGCCAGGCGGCGCAACGCGCCCTCCTCCGGACCGGTGCCGGCGATCAGCAGATCGACGTCGGGCAGTTCAGCGAGGGCGCCGATGACCAGCTCATGGCCCTTGCGCTCGATCAGGTGACCGACCGAGGCCAGCGTGAAGCGCCCGGCCGCCAGGCCCAGCGCGGCGCGGGCCTCGTCGCGGCCGGCGGGATGGAAGAGCGTCAGGTCCACGCCGTTGCGCAGCGCGGTCACCTTCGCGGCGTCCGCGCCCAGCGCGACCAGCTCGTCCTTGAGCGCCTCGCACACGGTGATCATCGCGTCGGCCTGCGCCGCCGCGCGCAGGATCAGCTTGCGCGGGAAGGCGTGCTGCGGGATCAGGTTGATGTCGGTGCCGCGCGCGGTGATCACCACCGGCTTGTTCAGCGCCCGCGCCACCATCACCGCGGCGACGCCGTCGGGATAGAAGTAGTGCGCGTCGATCAGGTCGAAGTCGTAGCCCGTCGCCTGCAGTTGCCGCGCCGCGCGCAGGAAGGTCCAGGCCAGCGTGTACGGCGCGCTGCTCATGCCGACCTTGGGCAGCCGCACGAAGCGCGGATGCGTGATGTCCAGGCCGTGCCGCGATTCGCGCGCCGGCGTCGCGGCGAACTTGCCGTACTCGCCGAAGCGCTCGCCCTTGAGCGGGAACCACGGCACCGGCGCGATGACGCGGGATTCAGCCTGCCCTGACGCGACCAGGTGACGCAGCCGGGTCTCCACGAAGATGCCGTGGCTGGGCATCACCGCGCTCGGGTACAGCGTCGAGAAGGTCAGCAGCTTCAGCATGGCTCAGGCCTTCGCGTCCTCGGCGCGGGACGTCGCCGCGGTGGCGGCCTCAACGGCGGGCGTGATGGCGGACGTGACGGCGCGCGGGGCGATGGCCGCGTGAGCAGCCTGCTGCGCCTCGCGAGCGCCCTGCCCGCTCTTCAATGCCCGGCCCAGCGCCACAACGCGCGCGGCGTTGCCGTGCCAGGTCAGCTGCAGTCGACCAATCGTGGCACGCGCGCCCTCGCCCAGACGTCGGCGCAGCGCCTCGTCCGACGCCAGCCGCGCCAGCAGCGCTTCCAGCGCGCCGGCCTGCGCCGGATCGAACAGCAAGGCGTTGAGGTCGTCGTCCAGCACTTCCTCGATGTTGGGCTGGTTCGGCGCGACGATGGCCTTGCCCAGCGCCAGGTATTCGAAGAGCTTGAGCGGCGACGCGTAGGCGACCACCGCCGGCTGCAGCGCGATGTCGAAGGCGGCCACGTAGGCGGGTACCGCGTCGCGCGAGACGACGCCGGTGAAGCGCACGCGCTTGCCGAGCTTCAGCTCGCCGGCCAGCGCCTCGAGGTCAGCCCGCGCCGGCCCGTCGCCGACCAGCAGCAGCCGCGCATTGGCGGGCGCCGCGTCCGTCGCCATCCAGCGGATCACGCGGTCCATGCCGTGCCAGTCGCGCACGAAGCCGGTGAATCCCAGCACCAGCGCGCCGTCCCAGCCGAGCGTGCGCTTGGCCGCCTCGGACGACGGCGCCGCGTCGAAGTGTTCCTCGTTGATGCCGTTCGGGATCACGACCAGCCGCTCCTGCGGAACGCCGCGCGCGCCGACCATCGCGCCGAGCACCTGGGTCACCGGCAGCACCGCGTCGGCGCCGCGCCAGACGGTGTCCTCGGCCCAGCGCGCGATGCGCGGCAGGGCCAGGCCGCCGAACTTCGCGCGCTCGTCGACCAGCGGCGCGTTCACCTCCAGCAGCAGCGGCACGCGCAGGCGCCGCTTGAGCATCAGCCCGCTGAGCAGGAAGAGGTTGTAGCGCTCGTAGATCAGGTCGGGCTGGAAGTCCCGGGCCGCCGCCGCGAGTCGCCGGTACGCCACCAGCGAGTACGCCAGCTCCAGCAGTTCGTAGACGAACTTGGGCAGCTTCGCGCGCAGGCGATGCACCCAGCCGGTGTCGTCGCCCATCTTCGCCTTGTCCTCGGGCGCCGACTCGCCGCCGGGCGCGACCACGCGCACCTCGTGGCCGAGCGCGCGCAGCGAGCCGATCATCTCCTCGATGTGGACCGCCTGGCCGTCCTTGGACGCGGTGCGATGGTGGTAGAGGATCTTCACGCCGCCTCGCGCATCGAGGTCGCGCCCATCACGTTGCGCAGGAACGCGTCGTACATCAGCAGCGTCCACAGTGGCGTGCTGTGATCGCGGCTGCCGTTCTCATGCTGCTCGACCATCTGGCCGACGGTCTTCAGGTCGAACATGCCGGAATCCGCGAGCGGCCCGCCCAGCAGCGAGTGGCGCACGCGCTGGCGCAGCGGTCCGCGGAACCAGCGCGACAGCGGCACGGCGAAGCCCATCTTGGGCCGGTACAGCACGTCGTTGGGCAGGTGCGGCTCGAGCGTCTTCTTGAACAGGTACTTGCCCTCGCCGCCGCGCAGCTTCAGGTGGGACGGCAGCGTCGCCAGCCACTCGACCAGCGGGTGGTCCATCAGCGGCTCTCGCACTTCCAGCGAATGCGCCATCGACGCGCGGTCGACCTTGGTGTTGATGTCGCCGACCAGGTAGGTGTGCGTGTCGATGTACTGGATCAGCGCCAGCGGATCGTCCGTGTTGGCGCGTTCGGCGTGCTGCAGGAACAGGTCGCGCGCGTTGTAGCCGCCGAGTTCCGACTTGAAGCGCGCGCTGTACAGCGGCATGCGCTCGTTGTCGCGGATCACGGACATCGTGTGGAAGTAGGCCTCCACCGAGTTGCGCGCCAGCGCCTGGAAGGTCGTCTTCGCGCGGAACACGCGCGGCGCCCAGTCCGCCTTCGGATAGAGCCGGCCCAGCGTGCCGAACAGCGGCTTGCGCAGCCCCAGCGGCAGGCTGGCGCGCATGCGCTCTTCCATCATGTGCAGCTTGTAGCGGCGGTAGCCGCCGAAGCTCTCATCGCCGCCGTCGCCCGACAGCGCCACCGTCACGTGCTTGCGCGCGAGCTGGCAGACGCGGTAGGTCGGGATCGCGGAGCTGTCGGCATAAGGCTCGTCGTAGAGCCGCGCCAGCGTGTCGATCAGGTCGAAGTCGTCGCTCTGGACGGTCTCGACGTGGTGCTCGGTCTGATAGCGGTCCGCCACCCTCTGCGCGAACTCGGACTCGTTGTACTGCGGGTCGTCGAACGCGATCGAGCAGGTCTTCACCGGCCCGTTGGTCTCGCCGGCCATCATCGCCACGACCGCGCTCGAGTCCACGCCGCCCGAGAGGAAGGCGCCCAGCGGCACTTCGGCGATCAGGCGCAGCTTGACCGACTCGCGCAGGCGGCGGGTCAGTTCTTCCTGCGCCTGGACCTCGTCGATCTTGCTGTCGGTCGTGAAGCTGACGTCCCAGTAGCGGCGCGGCTGGCCCAGCGGCTCGCCGCGCCGGATCACCAGCGTGTGCGCCGGCGGCAGCTTCAGCGCCTGGCGGAAGATGGTGCGCGGCTCGGCGACGTAACCCAGCGCGAAGTACTCCTCCACCGCCTGCGGGACGATGTCGCGCTTCATGCCCGGATGCGCGAGCAGCGCCTTCAGCTCGGAGCCGAAGACCAGCGTGCCGTCGTCCAGCAGCCCGTAGAACATCGGCTTCACGCCGAGCCGGTCGCGCGCCATGAAGAGCTGGTCGCGCGCCTTGTCCCAGATCACGAACGCGAACATGCCGCGCAGCTTCTGCACGCAGGCCTCGCCCCAGGCGGACCAGGCGTGCACGATGGCCTCGGTGTCGCTCTTCGTCTGGAACTGGTAGCCCAGCGCGGTGAGCTCGTCGGTCAGCTGCTGGTAGTTGTAGATCTCGCCGTTGAAGACGATGCCCACCGAATGGTCCGCGTTGAACAGCGGCTGCTGGCCCGTCGCGATGTCGATGATGGACAGCCGGCGGTGGCCGAAGGCCAGCCCGGGCTGCAGGTGGATCGAGCCTTCGTCGGGGCCGCGGTGGTGCAGCGAGTCGTTGATGCGATGCATCAGCGCGCCATCGAAGTCGCGCCGCCCCCGGGTATCGAAAAGTCCGCTGATTCCGCACATGGTCGTACCCCGTGTCAGTTCTTGTGGCTGGCGGCATTGTGGCCGCGCAGCGTGTCATACAGGCCCTGGTACCGAGCGACCATGGCACGCATGCTGAAATCCTGCTCGACCCGCGCGCGGCCGGCCTCGCCCATCGCCATCGCACCTTCGGGATCGCGCGCCAGACGCAGCAGCGCCGCGGCCATCGCCGCGGGATCCGCCGCGGGCACCAGCAGCCCGCTGACGTCGCGCGTGACGAGGTCCGCGTTGCCGCCGACCTCGGTCGCAACCACCGGCAGCCCGCTGGCCATCGCCTCGAGGATGGTGTTGGAGATGCCCTCCGCCAGCGACGGCAGCGCGAAGACGTGCAGTCCGCGCATCACCGCCGGCACGTCGGTGCGTTCGCCCGGGAGCCAGGCGAGCTCGCTCAGGCCGGCCTCGTCGAGCAAGACCTGGCACTGCGCCCGCAGCGGACCTTCGCCGATCAGCACCAGCCGCGCACGCGCGCGCAGGTCCGGCGCCTGGTCGATCAGCGCGATGAAGGCGCGCGTCAGCATCAGCTGGTCCTTCACCGGCGCCATGCGGCCGACGGTGCCGATCAGCCAGTGCGCGGCGGGATCGAAGGGGCAGCCCGGGATGGCCTCGACCTGCTGGCGCTGGAAGCGCAGGGTGTCGACGCCGTTGACGAACTGGCTCACGCGCGCCGGCGGCACGCCGACCGGACCGGTCAGGTAGTCGCCGAGGTCACGCGAGAGCGCGATGTAGTGCGAGACGAAGGGCTTGTAGAAGCGCCGCACGCGCTGGTAGGCGCGGTTGCGGCCGTCGAGGTCGCCGACGTCGCGGCCGTGCTCGCCGTGGATGCGCACCGGTACGCGCGCGGCCCAGGCCGGCAGCTGGACTTCCAGCGCCGCCAGGTTGCGGCTGTGCACGATGGCCGGCTTGAGCGCACGGAACAGCCGGTAGAGCTTGGGATAGAGCCAGAAGCCCTGCCCCGGCGGCTTGTCCAGGGCGAAGCACTCGACGTCGTCGCGCTGCAGCCGCTTGCGGAAATCGGTGACTTCGGTGAGGGCGACGATCGCGTGCCGGTAGCGGTCGGCCGGCATGTGGTTGATCAGGTTCACCACGCCGTTCTCGAGACCGCCCGTGTCGAAGCGGTACATCACGTGCAGCACCAGCGGCCGCTCGTCCGCGGCCGCGAGCGCGCGCTCGACGCTCAGGCCGGCGCTCATGTCGGCGCCCCTGGCGACGAGGGCGTCAATGTCGTTGGCGTCGTTGGCGTCGTCGAAGGCGCGCCCCGTGCGCCGCCGTCGCGCACGCGGCGGAGTTCGCCATCGATCGTGCCCCAGTGCTGACGCAGGAAGAGATCCAGCCGCTGCGGCGCCAGCTCGTCAGCCTCGGTATAGACGAGTACCAGGGCCGCGTCGTCGCCGCGGCCCTGGAGCCGCTCCAGCGCGCCGCGCACGCGCGCCTGCCAGGCACTCGTCATCGGCCGGCCGTTGATCCAGTACACGTGCCACACCAGCATCCGCGGCGCGGTCACCGCGTCCAGCGACGAGGCGCGCACCTGCGTGGTCAGCACGGGAACCGGCGCCGCCGAGACGCCGGTGACTGGCGAGAACGCGGCCTGGCCGCGGCCGGTGACGGCCCAGTGCTTGTCCTCGGCGGCCACGACGGCGTTGCTGGAACTGACCAGCTTGCGTTCGTAGTCCTGATCGCGGAAGTACTGCAGGTGCAGCCCGACACGCGGCTTCGCGGCGCCGACCTGGGCCGGGCCGGTGAACTCCTGGTGCAGCGCGGCGTTGGCGCCTTCGAAGTCCGGCACCCAGGCGTCGGACGGGACGGTCTGGTCCGACCAGCCCGGCTCCGCGGACACGGCGGGCAGCGCGGCGATCGGCGCCGAGTGCCCCTGGCGCAGCAGCACGCCGGCGGTGATCGGCAGCGCAATGGCGAGCAGCACGGCGACGGCCGCCAGCCAGCCCGCACCGGTCGCGGCCGGCGCGACATCGCGCGGCGGCGGCACCAGCGGCAGCTCGAGCTGCGCCCAACGTGCGCCGATGAGGAACATCGCCAGCATCACGATGCCGAAGAACAGCCAGCCGTAGATCAGGTGGTCGACGCCGACCGCCAGCGTGTTGCCCGACAGGTGGCCGATCATCACGATCAGGTAGGCCCGGGCCCAGTTCGCCACCAGCGGCAGCGCCAGCGCGAAGGCGATGAAGCCCAGCCGACGGCGGTTCGAGTGGTAGCTGATGTAGGCGTACAGCGTGCCCACCATCGCCGACGCGATCAGGTAGCGCACGCCGGAGCAGGCCTCGACGACCGACCACTGGCCGCTCGGGATGATGAACTGCAGGCCTTCCTGGTAAACCGGCAGGCCGCTGAGCCGCAACGCGACGACGGTGAACTTGGCGGTCCAGTCCATCAGCTGCGGCAACAGGAACTCCCCGACCGGCACGCAGAAGAACAGGAAGCCGAGCGGGAAGACCATCTCGCGCGCGATGCGCCAGCCCAGCACCGCCGGCACCAGCAGCACGAGCATGGCGACGAGCGTGAACTGCGTGACCGCGTTGATCGCGGCGAAGTCGGCGAACAGCCAGACCGCGCCGAGCGCCACCAGCGGCAGCGCCAGCCACGGCACCGGCCGCGGCGTCAGCGGCGCGACCATCCCGCGGCGGCGCCAGGCCAGCCACAGCACGATCGGCGGCACCAGGAAGGCATGCGTGAAGGTGCCGGACCGCCACCAGATCGTGACCATGCCCAGCGCCGTCTGCCGGTACAGCAGCAGCAACGCGACGACGAGCAGCACCAGCACCGCCAGCGGGCGGCGCCAGGCATCGGGGACACCGCGCTGCTGAAGCGCCGACGGGGTGGTGGCGCTCATTGCTGCCCCTCGTCTGCGGCAAGCCGCAGCCGGTCCCCCGAGGGGACGCTGAGCTTGCTTGGGGCGGCCCTGCGCGCGCGCAGTGTTGCCCCCTCGTCTGCGGCAAGCCGCAGCCGGTCCCCCGCGGGGACGCTGAGCTTGCTTGGGGCGGCCCTGCGCGCGCGCAGTGTTGCCCCCTCGTCTGCGGCAAGCCGCAGCCGGTCCCCCGCGGGGACGCTGAGCTTGCTTGGGGCGGCCCTGCGCGCGCTCATGCCGCTT
Source organism: Mitsuaria sp. MSU3D (assembly GCF_056867975.1). Taxonomy (NCBI): domain Bacteria; kingdom Pseudomonadati; phylum Pseudomonadota; class Betaproteobacteria; order Burkholderiales; family Sphaerotilaceae; genus Roseateles; species Mitsuaria sp. MSU3D. Next base: position 2,781,156 of record NZ_CP200314.1, read on the forward strand.
GTCCTTGCGGCAGATACCCGTCCAGCTTGGCCAGGTGCGCCTGCCAGCTGAACTGGCGCAGGACGCGTTCGCGCGCCTGCTGGCCGATCGCCTGCGCGCGGGTGGGCGCGCTGAGCAGCGCGTGGACCAGTTCGAGGTAGTCGGCGGCGCTGTCGGCCGAGAGCAGGTCCTGGCCGGCGAGCACGCCGTCGGCGCCCAGCGCCTCGACGCAGCTGCGCGCCGCCACGACGGGCCGGCCCACGGCCATCGCCTCGAGGATCTTGTTCTGCACGCCGCGCGCCAGGCGCAGCGGCGCGACGACAGCCGCCGCGTGCTGCAGGTAGGGCCGCACATCGGGCACCGTGCCGGTCACGCGCACCGCGTCGCCCGCCAGCGCCAGCACCGCGGGCGTCGGCGCGCGGCCGACGATGGTGAAGCGCAGCGTCGGCCAGCGTTGGCGCAGCTGCGGCAGCACCTCGGCCGCGAACCACTGCACCGCATCGACGTTGGGCCAGTAGTCCATCGCGCCGGTGAAGACCAGCGGCAGCTCGTCCGCCGCGAAGGGATTCGCCTGCTGCGGCAGCGGGGCGAAGTAGCCGCTATCGACGCCGTTGCCCAGCGCCTCGACCGGCGCGCCGGTCGCGGACAGGCGCTGGAACAGCGCCTTCTCGCCCTCGGTGACAAAGAACGAGCAGCGGGCCTGTTCCGCGACGCGGCGCTCGTAGGCCAGCAGTTCGCGGCCCTCGCGCCGGTACAGCCACGACATCGGCCAGCGGTTGGCCTTGGCGTAGTCGGTCCACTTGGCCGAGTCCACGTCGACGAAGTCGATCAGCATCGGCACCGGGCCGGCGACGGCCCGCAGCTGCTCGGCGTACTGCGCCATCGTCGACGAGAAAACGACGATCGCGTCGAAGCGCTGCGTCTTGGCGATCTGCGCGATCCAGTCACGCATCGCGCGGTGGCGGTAGTACGGCAGGCTCAGCGCCTCGCCGGTCGCCAGGCCGCGCAGGCTGGCCACACGCGCCAGCAGCGGGTTGAGGTCGGCGGCGAAGAGCTGCTCGCACTGCGCCTGCAGCGCGGGCACGTGGGCCCAGTCCTCGGCGTCGTCGACGAAGGTGCCCAGCCAGACCTTGTGATGCGCGGTCAGGTGCTTGAGCAGGTGGTACGAGCGCAGCTTGTCGCCCTTGTTGGGCGGATACGGCAGCCGGTGGACCAGGTAGAGGATGTTGGCCATGCGTCGTCCTCAGCCCAGGCTGCGCACGATGTGCGGACCGAGCCAGTTGGCGACGGCGATCGGCAGCTTGCGCCAGGCTTTGATCATGAGCTGGTACTTGGCGTTGCTGGGGTTGTTCTGCGGCACGCCGTCACGCCGGTACAGGCAGTACTCGTAATGCAGCGGCGTCGGCTCGAAGCCCCAGTTCTTCTTGAACGAATAGCTGCCGGTGCCCTGCTTGCTGCGGCCGTAGTCGAAGACCTTGAGCCCGCGGGCGCAGGCGCGACGCATCAGCTCCCAGTACTTGAAGTCGTTGGCGGCCAGGTCGCGCGCGGCGACCGCATCGCCGGCGTAGTACGGCAGCACCTCGTCGCGGAAGTAGAAGCTCAGCACGCCGGACAGCGGCTGACCCTGCGGGCTGCTGACGATCAGCACCTCGGCGGCGTCGCCGAATTCGTCCAGCAGCGCCTGGAAGTAGCGCTTGGGCATCGCGGGCGTGCCGTGGCGATGGACGTTGTCCGCGTAGAGCGCGAAGAAACGCGACACGTCGCGGTCGATCTCCGCCTTCAATTCGTTCTTGATGCCCTTGCGGACCATGGCGCGCTGCTTGCGCGGGATGGCCAGCATGTTGGCTTCCTCGTCCTCGAGGATCTCCTTGCGGAAGGTCACGTAGAGGTCCTGGTGCGGCCAGTCCTCGTGACGGCGCTGGACGTTGCGGAACTCCAGGTGGTCGGGATCCAGGGTCTTGCACAGGCTTTGCGCCCGCTGTTCGAGATGGTCGGCCGCCTCGGCACTGTCCGCGGCCACGCCGCCGTAGACGGCGAAGGGCAGGCTCACCAGCGCATGGCCGAACAGGCGGCTCTTGACCTGGGCCAACGGCAGCACGCCTTCGATGCGGCCGTCGCGCTCGGCGTAGAGGAAGAAGCACCGGTGCTTGAACTGACGGCTGATGATGCGTTGCCAGCCGGACAGGTGAAAGAAGGTGGCGGAGGCGCAACCGCGGACGAACTCGTCCCAGCGCCGCGCGGTCGCGCTGTCCGCGATGTCGAGTTGACGGACCTCGAGCTGGCCCGCCGCGGCCGCGCCGACGGCGGTCGGCGCGGCCACGTCCGTGGCGACGCCCGGGATCGACGGTGCTGCCGCGCTCATGCCGCCAGCCGGTCCGTGCCGGCCTGCGGCAGGAAGATCTCGTCCATCCGCGCCCAGGCGAAGTCGCCCAGCAGTTGCTCGATGCGCGACTCGGTGCGGCCGATGTTGACGTAATGGCGGAAGCGCGTCTTCGCGTCGATGCCGGGGATGCGTGGCTGTTCCGGATCAATCTCCCACGGGTGGAAGTAGAAGACCGCGCTGCGGCCTTCGATGCGGTTGAAGCGCTCGATCATCCAGCGCGACACGCCGTAGGGCAGCAGCCGGAACCAGCCGCCGCCGCTGCTCGGATAGTTCTTGCCGCGCCAGCGCAGCGTCGTCACCGGCACCTCGATCAGGCCCGGGCGCACCTCGTAGGCGAAGCGCGGCGAATCGGGCATGCCGTAGTGGTCATGTTCGATGGGATAGACGCTGGAGCTGTAGCGGTAGCCGCACTCGGCCAGCACGTCGAAGGCCCAGAGGTTGTCCTTGCCGATCGAGAAGCTGGGCGCGCGGTAGCCCTTGACCTCGACGCCGCCCAGGTCCTCGAGCAGCGCCTTGGCGTCGCCGACGTCCTTCAGGAAGGCGGCGCGGTCCAGGTCGCTGGCGCGCTCGTGGCCGAAGCCGTGGCTCGCCAGTTCATGCCCGCGCGCGACGATCTCGCGCACGATCTGCGGATAACGCTGCGCGATCCAGCCCAGCGTGAAGAAGGTGGCCTTGACGCTCTTGGCGTCCAGCAGATCGAGGATGCGCGCGATGTTGCGCTCGACGCGGCACTCGCGCGCGTCCCACTCGCCACGGGCGATGTAGGGCGCGAAGGCGGAGACCTGGAAGTAGTCCTCGACGTCGATGCTCATCGCGTTGCGGATCTTGTTCATCGCATCGCTCCCACGAGTTTCTGCAGCAGCGCCAGCGTCTGCTGGTTGATCCGTTCCAGGCGCATCAGGCTGTCCTCGATGCGCTGCAGGCGCGTCTCCTGGCCGTCCAGGTTCAGGCCCGCGAGTCCGTCGGCCAACGCGCCGAGTTCTCCGTTCAGCCCGCCGCCGGCCACGCGCGAACGCAGCCGCGTCAGGTCCAGGTCGACCGCGAGGTCGCCCTCGGACGCATGGCCGTTGATCTCGGACCCATGCACCGCCGGCGCCGGCGCGGACGCCGACTCGGCGGACAGGTCCTGCACGACCTCTTCCACGTCGGCCGCGGTCAGGTGCGGGTTCTCGTGCATGAAGCCCAGCAGCAGCAACCGGTCGCACAAGGTGTTGATGCGGCGCGGAATGCCGTGGCTGGCGCGGTGCAGCGAGGTGAAGGCGTCGGCGTCGAAGCTGGGCTTGTCGGCGGCGCCGGCGCACTTGAGCCGGTGCTCGATGTAGCGCTGCGTGTCTTCCTCGTCGAGCGGACCGATGTGGCAGCTCGCCGCGATGCGCTGGCGGAACTGCTCCATCTCGGGCCGCTGCAGGATGCCGCGGAACTCCGGCTGCCCGACCAGGAAGGTCTGCACCAGCGACTGGTTGCCGAACTGGAAGTTGGACAGCATGCGCAGTTCCTCGACCGCGCGCGCGGTGAGGTTCTGCGCCTCGTCGACGATCAGCAGGCAGCGCTTGCCGCGGCTGGCCTCGCTGACGAAGAAGGCCTCCAGCGCCATCAGCACTTCGCTCTTGGGCAGGTCCTTGACCCGAACGCCGAAGGCGGCGCCGACCAGGCGCAGCGTGTCCTCGGCGTCCAGCTGCGTCGTGACGATGTTGCCGATGACGACGTTGCTGCGGTTCAGGCTGTCCAGCAGCCCGCGCACCAGCGTCGTCTTGCCGGCGCCGATCTCGCCGGTGATGACGATGAAGCCGTCGCTGCGCAGCACCCCGTAGTCGAGGTAGGCCTTGGCGCGGCGATGCTGCTTGCTGCCGAAGTAGAAGCTGGGGTCGGGACTGAGCTGGAACGGCTTGCTGGCCAGCCCGTAGAAGGCCTCGTACATGTCGGTGACTGCTTAAAAGCGCTGGGTCAGCGATGCGTAGATCGCGTGTTCCTGATAGCTGGTGGCGAACAGGCTGGTGTCGTCGAACCTGGTCTGGCGCAGACCGAAGGCCGCGTCGGTGCGCGGGCCCAGCCGGTAGGTGGCGTTGGCGGTCAGCGTGCGCATGTCGTTGCCGCCCACGCCGCCGTCGCCGCGCGAGTTCTGCCGCGAGTAGCTGACGTTGGCGTTGGCCAGCGGAGTGAGCCGATAGCCCACCGACACCGTCGCGCCGCGCTGGCGCACGCGGTCTGTCAGCGACAGGTCGCCGCTGCCCACGCCCAGCGGCGAGTTGATGAGGCGGCGGCTGTTGTTGTCATTGCCGCTGAGCGTGACCGTCATGCGCGGTCCGGTCCAGATCAGCGACAGGTCGCTGCGACGCTGCAGCGACGCGGTGTTGCTCAGGAAGCCGGCGCCGCTGAACGAATTCGGGTCCAGGCCCAGCGCGGCCAGCAGCCCGCGGACGAAGGCGTCGCGCTTGACCGGATCGGGCTCCAGGCTGCCGAACTGCAGATCCAGCAGCTGGTAGTTGGTCGCCTGGGTCGGCGTCTCGCCGGTGCTGACGCTCTGGCTGCTGTTGGCCCGCACCGAGAACTGCGCCATGCGGTGCTCGAAGCTCAGGTTGTGGCTGTTGCCGTAGCTGTGGTGCTGCCAGTCGGCGGCGAACTTGGTCCGCGGGCCCGGCGACCAGCGCAGGTTGGCGCCGTAGACGGAGGTCGTCTCGGGTCCGAAGTAGTCGCTGCGCTCGCGACCGCCGGTGAGGCCGACGCCCCAGTCGACGTCGGGCACCCAGTTCAGCGACGCGATCACGCTGGTGGTGCGGTAGTCGATGCCGGTCTGCTCGAAGTGCATGCGCGACGTCGACGTGTTCAGACCCCAGTTGAGTTCGCGGCCGGCGGGACCGAACAGGTTCAGCGACAACGCGCCTTCCTTGCTGTTGCCGCTGCCGCCGGCGGCACCGGTGCCGCCCTCGCTGGAATCGCGCATCTGGCCCATCGCCCTCAGCTCGAAGCCCGCGAAGCTGCCCAGCCGGCCGCGCCAGTACGGCGAGACCTGCAGCGTGCGCGTCTCCGTGCGATTGGGGTTGTCCAGCGTGCCGTCCGGCGACTGCTGTCCGAAGGCCGAGACCGTCTGCTGGCTGATGTTGCCGGTGACGTCGACGAACAGCGCCGACTGCACCAGTTCCGCCGTGACGCGGGTGCTCAGCTGGTTCTGCAGCCGCGCGTCGCGGTCGCTCTTCGTGTAGACGATGCCGTCGAGCGTGTAGTCGAAGCTGCCGCGGATCGCGCCGGTGGTGCTGGAGATGGTCAGACCGGGCGACACCGTCGTGATGAACGCGCGATCGCGCGAGTTGTCGGGCGACAGCGCCAGGTTGTCGGTCCAGGTCTCGGAGACGCTGACACGCGGCGTGAACGCGATGCCCTTGCGCGTGCCCGCGGCGCTGGTGCCGTCATCCTGGGCGGCGGCCGGCGTCTGCGCCAGGACCGCGGCCAGACCCATCGCCGCCAGACAGGCGACACGGACCGGGGACAGCGGCCGGCAGCGGAGGTCGTTGGCCCGCGTCATCGTGTCAGGCCCGATCCGGGCCGGCGGCCGTGCTGGGCGCGGCGTCCGGCGCATGGCCCTGCCCATCCGCGCTGCCGTACCCATAACCGTAGCCGTAGCCATAGCCGTACCCATAGCCGTAGCCGCTGCTGCGCTTGTTGCTGGCCTGGTTGAGCAGCAGCATCTTCAGCGGGCAGTGCTCGATCGCAGCGACCGCCTGCTGCACGGCGCTCTGCGGCGTGCGCTCGGCCTGCACGACGATGACGATCTGGCCCATGTGCGTGGCCAGCACCCGGGACTCGGTGGTCAGCAGCAGCGGCGGGCTGTCGAAGATGATGATCCGGTCCGGATAGCGCTTGGCCATGTCGTCCAGCAGCGCGGTCATCGCATCGCTGGCCAGCAGTTCCGTGGCGCGCGCATGCGGGCGGCCGCTGGGCAGCAGCGTCAGCTTGTCGACGTTGGTCTTGAGCAGGACGCTGGCCATGTCGGCCTCCTTCTCCAGCACGTCGAGCAGGCCGGGGCCGGGCGGCAGGCCCAGCATGCGCAGCATCGACGGGCGGGCGACGTCGGCGTCGACCAGCATCACGGTGGAGTCGAACTCGGCCGCGATCGACATGGCCAGGTTCAGCGAGGTGAAGCTCTTGCCCTCGCCGGGCAGCGCGCTGGTCACCATGATCAGGTTGGCGTGATTGAGCGACGAGGCGCCCTTGTTCATCGCGTTGCGGATCAGCGGGCGCTTGATGTTGCGGTACTGGTCCGCCATCACGGTGCGCGGCGCGTTCGGCGTCAGGAAGCCCTGGGCGGCGAGCGCCTCGAGGTCCAGGTCGACGCGCTTGGAGGTCGCGTCGCCAGGGGCGCGGATCACCGCCGGCGCGGCAGCCGGCAGCACTGCCGGTGCGACCGCGGGCGCCACGTGAGGCGCAGGCGGCGAGGTCGCGGGCACGGTCGCAGGTGCGGCCGCCGTGGCCAGGCCGACGTCGACGCCGGCCTGCTTCAGTTGTTCCAGCCGCGCGGCGGCTTGTTCGATCAGGCTCGTCATGCGAAAGCTCCCCTCACCCGGCCTGGCGGCTGATCCAGATGGCCATGCCGATCAGGCCGACCGCGTACAGGCTGACCAGACTGCCCGACGCGACACCGAAACGCAGCAGGTCCACCTTCTGGCGACGCCGGTCCTCGCGCGTCTCCTGGCGCGACACGGCGCCCAGGATCGGCAGCTCCAGGCGGTGGCGCAGCTCGTTGAGGTCGTGGAAGACCGGACGGATCTGGCTGGCGGCGAAGGCCGTGACCAGGCCGGCCAGTGCCGCCACCACCAGACCGGCGGCCAGCAGCATCAGGCGGTTCGGCGACACCGGCTTGGGCGACGCGCGCGGCGGGTCGATGATGCGGAAATCGGCGACGCCCGAGGTGTTGTCCAGGTCGGTCGACAGCGAGGCCGACTCGCGGCGCTCGACCATCTCCTGGTAGTTCTTCTTGATGATGTCGTAGTCGCGGTTCAGCTGCGAGAACTCCGCCTCCAGTTGGGGCGCCAGCTTGATCGAGCCTTGCGCGGAGGCGTAGCGCGAGCCGTACTCGTCGACGCGGGCGCGGATCTGCGCGACCTCGACTTCCTTGGCCGCCAGGATGCGGGCCAGCTCCTGGTTGGCCAGGCTGTCGTTGGGGCCGCCGGTCGGCACCGGATTGGCCAGCGCGGCCTTCTGCAGGTCGGCGACTTCCTTGCGGCGCTGCTCTTCCAGATCGCGGATCTGGCGCTTGACGTTGACGATGTCCGGGTGCGCGTCGGTGTAGCGCTGCTGCAGCTGGTCCAGGTTGCGCTTGAGCTCGACGATGCGGTTGTCCAGCTCGGGCGTCGCGAACTTCTGCGCGCTCTCCTGCATCAGGCTCTGCAGGCTGGTGCCGGGCTGGCTGCGCTTGCGCTCGGCCTCGATCTGCTGGCGCGCGGCGTCGCGGGCGTTGACGGCCTCGCGCAGTTGCAGGCGGGCGGCCTCGAGCTGGTTGCTGGCCTCGGCCAGGCGCGCGGCGGCATCCTTGCCGTCGGCCTGCGTCAGCTGCAGGTTGCGCAGGCGGAATTCCTTGCGGCGCGCCTCGGCCTCCTCCAGCTTGGTCTCGTAGGTCTTGATCTGCTCGTTCAGGAAGGTCGCGGCGGTCGTGCTGTCCTTGCGGTTGGCCCCCAGGCTGGACTCCATGAAGATCGACAGCAGCGAGGCCACGACCTTCTTCGACGTCTCCGGCGACGAATCGCGGTAGGACAGCAGGTACAGGTTGTTGGCCGAGTTGCCGGCGGTCTGGATCGACAGGTTGCGGGTGACGCGGTCGATGAGCGCTTCCTGGTCGGACTTGCTGGTGGCCTTCAGGTCCAGATCGGCCATGCGCACCAGCTTCTCGACGTTGGGCCGGCTGATCAGCGTGCGGCTGAGCATGTTGACCTGCTGCTCGGTGTTGGACAGCACGGCCATGCCGGACATCAGCGGCTTGAGGATCGACTGCGTATCGACGTAGACGCGCGCGCTGGCCTCGTAGCGGTCGGGCACCACGAACACGACGACGGCCGCGGCGATGGCGGCCAGCCACGACGCGATCAGGCCCGGCCAGCGGTAGCGCCACATCCGCTTGAACACGGCCATCAGTTGCGCGATGAGGGAATCCATGCGGCGATCTCGGTTGCACCGGCGGGAGCGCCGGCGGGGCCCGGTTCGGGGCGGGCCGATACTGCGGGAAATGCGGGAAACGATCCGGGGCACGCCCCCTGGCCGACCCCGGCGACCCGGAGGGCCGCGCGCGCGGCCGTCCGGGCGACGGTCAGAAGAAGCTCTGCGGAATGATCAGGATGTCGCCGGGACGCATCTCGACGTTGGCGGACACGTCGCCGCGACGGATCAGGTCCTTGAGGCGCACGGAGTACTGCTTGTTGCCCTCGGCGGTCCGCAGGATGGAGGCGGAGTTGCCGGCGGCGAAGTCGGTCAGGCCGCCGACGGCGATCATCACGTCCAGCAGCGTCATCTTCTGCTTGTAGGGCAGGAACATCGGCTTGGCGGCTTCGCCGACGACGCGGATCTGCTCGCTGTACGGGCCGACGAAGCTGGTCACGATCACGGTCACCACCGGATCGCGCACGTACTTGCCGAGCTGCTTCTCGATGTCGCGGGCGACCTCGACCGAGTTCTTGCCCTGCACCTGCAGCTCATCGATCAGCGGGGCGGCGATCTTGCCGTCGGGGCGGACCGGCACCGTCAGCGACAGCTCCGGGTTGCGCCACACGATGATGTTGAGCTGGTCGCCGGCACCGACGACGTAGCTGTAGTCCGCCTGCGAGGCGGCGACCGGCGCGGGCGGCAGGTTGCCGGTGGTCGAGCAGCCGGCGAGCGCCGCGGCGGCGGCCAGCAACGCGGCGTGTGCCGCCTTGACGGAAGCGATCTTCAATCCAGTGTTCTTCACCATGTCCACCCCTCTGGAAGCTGACCGGATTGCACCTCAGCGCGCACGGGTGTGGAACCCCCTGGACTGAGGGCGATCCCTCCCTGACGTGAGCGATTTCCGTGCTAGCGGATCCGCCCCGGGGAACCGTCCGGATACACCCCCGAAACAACTCGGCGTGAAGCCGCTTCGAAATCCTCGCGGAAAACCTCATGACAGCGTCATGGAAAACCCGCGAGCGGGAAGCGTCAGTCGCTATTTCCCGCGCAGCACCGGCTTGATCAGCGCAATCAGCAGGCGCTGCAGCGGATGGGCATTTCCCCAGGGCCGCCAGGTGTGCTTGAGCCGGCCGCGATAGGCGTCGAAATGCATGCCCCACGGCGCGGCGCGCAAAGCGCCGCGATTCAGCAGCAGCTTCAGCACGCTGGTGCCCATCAGCCCCGCGCACAACTCGCAGGCCATGCCGGTGGAGGGCCCGCGCTTCTCCTTGAAATTCACCGCCTCGGGCGCGACCAGATACTGGCGGCTGAGCATCGCCGGCGATACCCCGGCGATGAAGCGCGCATATTGATCCTCGTGGTCGCGGCCTTCGACCTGGAAATAGTCCTCGAAACTCATCCCGGTCGGGCTGAAGTACAGGAACGCGGTGCCCATGCCCAGAGGCGCGGCGGTCATCGCGGGAATGCCCAGCTCGCGACAGCGGCGGAAAACCTTGCGGCGCACCTCGAGGACGAAGAAGTCCAGGCTGTCGACATACACGTCGACCCCTTTCAGGAACTCGTCGAGGTTGGCGTCGGTGACGCCCTCGCGGAAAAGACGGAGGTCGCTTTCCGGATTGATGTCGCGGGCCATTTCCGCGACCACGTCGATCTTGGGGCGGCCCATCGACGACATGAATGCCGCCGCCTGGCGATTCATGTTGTGGACGTCGAATTCATCGAAGTCGGCGATATTGAAATTGGCGATCCCCAGGCGCGACAGCGCCAGCACATGCGCACCGCCGACGCCGCCCAATCCAGCCACCGCCACGCGCGCCCGGCGCAAACGCTGCTGTTCGTCCTTCGTGACCCAGCCGATATTGCGCGAGAACGCGCGGTCGTAATCGAAGACGAAACCGGAAGGAGTGTCTCGCGTCATGGGGTCTCCCTTTATTCGAATCGCGCCGCCGCCGGACCACGCGAAATCGGTTCGCACAGCGCAGGCGAGGAGTATGCGCTCGCGCCATGACGGCAAAACGCTGAAAAGCGCCCGCGCCGGCCCTCGGGCAACGGACGGCCGGCGGCTCCCTCCCCCCTCGACACCCCCCGATATGCGGGCCAGACCGCTGTCGAAAAACTTGACAGGACCCGTCGAAGATTCCCGCATCAGAATGTTAAGTCGTTGATTTAAAACGATGAAAGTTCGCTGGCACGGTTGTCGCTTTGATGTCCGCCAAGAAGCCGGCACGTGCCGCTTCCTAACGTGCTTCTGGCAAGACGCATCCTCAAGGAGAGACACATGTTCAAGCAAGCAAAGCTCGCACTGGCAGCGATGACGCTGGCAGCCGCGACGTTGCCGGCGATGGCAGCACCGCTGTACATCAACACCGGGCAGGACTTCAATCCCGAGCCCAACGGCTCGACCAAGACCACGGTGTTCGACCAGCTGGGTTACAGCGGCACCCTGGCGACCTCGATCTATCTGGGCTCGCCGGCCACCCCCGGCACCACGGTGATCGACACCAACATCCCGTCGGTGATGAATTCGTACGGCTTCTCGGCCGGCACGCACACCACGCTGTCGGGCGGCTCCGCTTCGTTCAACTACCCGAACGCGCCGGCGCAGACCAACATCGATTCGCTGAACAACCCGGTCAACCCGACCGACCTGAACGGCTTCGTCGGCGGCGTGGGCTTCCCGGCCTACGGCTTCGGCAACGTCGGCGGCCTGGGCGGCGCGTGGGGCCTGACCTACTCGTACCAGATCGTCGGTACGACCGTGGACTCCACCGGCGACGGCGTGTCGGACTACGTGTCCTACACCAGCGGCGTCTTCAGCGTGTTCTATCAGAGCGCTGCGACGGATCCGAACAACGGCAAGGAAGTTCTGCGCCTGATCGTCACGGGTTCGGACATCCAGCTGACCAACCTGAATGTCAAGGGCTATGTCGACTACAGCTACGCTGGCGGCGACACCTTCATCCAGAACTTCTTCAACTCCGGCGAAGGCCTGGGCTCGCTGTACAGCAACTGGCTGAACAACAGCATCTCGGTGAGCTGGGTGCTCGACACCAACGTCGATCCCCCGATCCCGACCCCGGACCAACTGTGGAACTCCGGCGGCGGCCTGATCCGTCAGTCGACCCTGGACGGCTCGCTGGTCATCAACGTGCCGGAACCTGGCACGCTGGCCCTGGTCGGCCTGGCCCTGGCGGGCGTGGGCTTCGCCCAACGCCGTCGCGCCCTGCGCAAGTAATCAGCCTCGGCTGAATGCGAAAGCCGCCCCTCGGGGCGGCTTTTCCGTTTCCGATTCTCTTTCCTGCTCAACGCAGCGGCGTCACCACGCCGCGCCCTTGCGACCAGATGATCGCCACGACCTGCTGCGCGTCGTAGAGCGCGTTCACGTGCGCGATGCGGTTCGAGTAGTAGTCGCCCTCCGCCGCCATCACATCGAACAGCGAGCGCTTGCCGAGCTGCTGCCACTGCTGCAGCGTGAAGCCGCGGACGCGCTCGCTGCTGCGCAGGATGTCGACCAGCCGACGCGAACGGTCGAGCGACGAGGACGCGGCCTCGTACATCTCCTGCACGCGATAGCGCTTGGCCTCGATCGTCTCGTCACGCTGCAGCGAGGCCGCCTGCGCGCGTCGCCGCGCCGAGGTCAGCGCCGAGTCGGCGCCCGGCTGCACGATCGGGATGTTGACCGTGACGCCGCCGATCCAGTCGGTCTGCCGCGCCTGGCCGATCGTCGAATTCCCGCTGACCAGCAGGCTCACGCTGGGCTGCTGCCCGGCGCGCACCGATTCCGCGTAGCTGCGCTGCGCCTGAGCCTGCGCCGCGGCCGCCGACACGTCGGGCGACACCATCACGTCGGCCAGCATCTCGTTGAGATCGGGCAGGCGTGCCAGCACGGAACTCATGGCCGCGCCGCGCGGCAGATCGTCGCCGACGAAGCGCTTCAGCCTCACCTCGGTCTGACGCAGCGCCGAGGTCGTCTGCTCATACGACAGGTCGGCCTGCTGCAGACTCTTCTGCGCCTGCACGAGTTCGCTGGCGCGGCCTCGGTCGGCCTTGGTGATGATCTCCAGGGCCTCGACCAGGCAGGACATCTTGCGCACGTACTGGCTGTAGACCTGCGCCTGCAATTGATAGCGCCCGCGGTCCAGCGCCAGCGACACGGTCTGGAGGGCGACCTGCTCCTCGGCGCTCGACTGGCCGTAGCGCGCGGCCTCGAGCAGCTGCGAGCGCCACTCGGTGAGCTTGGTGATGCGGCCGGAGTCGTAGATCGGCGCGGTCACGCTCAACGAGCCGCGCCCCTGGAGGCCGCTGGAGTTGTCGATCGAGCCGTTGCCCGGCACGACGGTGCCGGTGTGACCGGCCGTGATGCCCATCGTCACCGTCGGCAGTCGCTGCGACTTGGCTTCCTCGAAGTCGGCCTCGGCCGCCAGCGTGAGCAGCCGGGTCGCGCCCAGCGCCTTGCTGCGGTTGAGCGAGCGGTTGACGAGGTCCTGCAACTGGGCGCGCGGATCGGAGTCGCCGACATCCAGCAGCGCCGTGTCCTTGGCGGACAGCTGCGCGGGCGGCAGCGTGCGCTCGTCCGAGCAGCGGCTGGGCGGCGGATCCTGCGCCCAGGCGGACGCGCTGAACGCGCAGAGCGCCGTCAGGACGACGGTCGCGCCGGCGCTCAGTCGGAAGGAGGAGATCGAGGCGCGCCGCAGGCTGCGGCGACGGGTGGTGTCGGTCATGGTCACGCGTACTGCAAGCAATTTCCCATGCCTCTACTGGACCATTCCAGCGGGAAATCGAAGCGCCGATAAGCGGCGCGCAACCGGACTGTTTCAGCCCTGACTCAGCGCTCTCGCAGCGCTTCCTTGGACTTCAGCATCGGCCGCAGCAGATAGCTCAGGACCGAGCGCTCGCCGGTGCGGATGTCCACCATCGCCGTCATGCCGGGGATGACGGGCAGCGGCTCGCCCTTGGCGCGCAGCGTGTTGCGCTCGGCCGTGATGAGCACGCGGTAGTAGGTGCCTTCGTTGTTCTTCTCGGTCTCGCCGAGCGCGTCGGGGCTGACGTACTCGATCTTGCCGTGCAGGCCGCCGTTGACGTTGAAGTCGTAGCCGTTGAGCTTGACGATGGCCGTCTGCCCGACCTGGATGTAGCCGATGTCCTTGGGCTTGATGCGCGCCTCGATCAGGATGCGCGGGCCGATCGGGACGATCTCCATGATCGGCGTGCCGGACGTGACGACGCCGCCCACCGTGTTCATCTTGATGTTCTTGACCAGGCCCTTGACCGGCGACTTCAGCACCGAGCGCGTGACCGCGTCACGGCGCACGACGAGCTGTTCGTCCAGCTGCGCGAGGTCGGTCTGCGCCTTCGACAGTTCGGAACTCGAGTCCTGGCGGAAGCGGCTGATGCGCTCGTTGCGCTGCTGCTGCAGCTCGTTGACCTGGCGGGTGACGCGCATCACCTCGACGTTGGACATCAGGCCCTTGGACGCCATGTCCTGCGCCATCTTCTGCTCGGTGGCGAGCAGCCCGATGCTGCGGTTGATGCTGGCGGTCGCCTCCTCGAGGACGCGGCGGCGGGTGTCGAAGACCTCGGTCTCGCTGTCGACCAGGCGCTGCACGCCCTTGACCTCGTCGGGGAACTTCAGCGGCACGCCCAGCGCCTCGGCGCGCAGGCGGGAGACCTGCGCCATCAGACCCAGACGCTTGGCCTGGCTCTCGTTCTCGGCGGCCTCGGCGCGGGTCGGATCAAGTTCGGCCAAGGCCTCGCCAGCCTCGACTTCCTCGCCTTCATGGACCAGCAGCTTGCCCAGCGTGCCGGACTCCAGGCTGGCGATCACCTGCTCCTTGCCGTCGGGCACGATGCGCGCGTCGCTGCGGGTGACCTCGTCGACCGTCGCGATCGACGACCAGGCCAGCCCCACCAGCAGCACCGCCGCCATCAGGTAGAGCGCCCAGACGGCGCGCGGCAGCGGCTCGTCGATCAGCGCCGACTGGACGCTGCCGACGAACAGGCCTTCTTCGCGGCTGAGGGTGCGGGACTGCGACATGGGGCGGACTTCTTCAGATCGGGCGTCGGACGGCCATCACACCGACGCGGCGCGGTTCACCGCCTGCGCGGCCGGATGGACGTGAACGGGCGCGGCCTGCGGCTGCTGGCCCGGTTGCGGTTGCTGCTGCTGCGGCTGGCCGGGCGGGCGGGCGCCGGAGAGCGCCGCCAGGACCTGGTCGCGCGGACCGTCCATGACGAGGCGACCGGTATCGACGACGACGATCCGCGACACGAGTTCCAGCACCGCCGGACGGTGCGTGACCATGATCAGCGTGCAGTCGCCGGCGGCGTCGCGCAGCTGACGGAGGAAGGCGATCTCGGACTGCGCGTCCATCGAACTGGTCGGCTCGTCCATCAGCAGGATCTGCGGTTTGGTGACGAGACTGCGCGCGAGCGCCACCAGCTGGCGCTGGCCGCCGGACAGCAGCGAGCCCATCTCGCCCACCGGCAGGTCCCAGCCCATCGGGTGACCGGCGACGACACGGTCCAGGCCGGTGAGCTTGGCGACCTCGACGAGCCGCTGCGCATCGACGTGGCGGCCCATCAGGACGTTGTCGCGCAACGTGCCGTGGAACAGCCGCGGCTCCTGCGACACGAAACCGACCTTGCTGCGGAATTCCGCTGGGTCGACCTGGCGCAGGTCGATGCCGTCGATCTCGACGTGGCCCTCGGTCGGCTGGTACAGACCGGCCAGCATGCGCAGCACCGTCGACTTGCCGCTGCCGATGCGGCCCAGGATCGCGAGTCGCTCGCCGGGTTGCACGCGCATGGTGACGTTGCGCAGTACCTTGGGCGACTGCGCGTCGCCTTGCGCCGGGTACGAGAAGCCGATGTCGTTCAGGCCGATGCGGCCGGTGATCTGGTTCAGCGGGACGTAGTTGCGGGTGGAGTCGCGCTCCACCGGCGCGCTCATCACCGAGTTCAGCGACAGCATCGCCGCGCGGGCGCCCTGGTACCGGGTCGCCAGGCTCACGAGGCTGTTCAGCGGCACCGTGGCGCGGCCGGCGAACATGACCGCGCCGATCAGCGCACCGGCGCTGATGACGCTCTCGTTGATCAGGTAGACGCCCCAGACCAGCATCACGAGGTTGATCGCCTGCTGCATGGTCATCGAGATGTTCATGCTCCAGCTCGCCATCGTGCGGGCCTTGAGCGCGGACTCGGCGACGATGGCGGTGCTGTGCTCGTAACGGCGCAGGAAGCGGCCTTCGGCACCGGTGGTCTTGAGGTCCTCGAGGCCTTCCAGCGCCTCGACCAGCGTGCCGTGCAGGTCGGCCGCCTCGGTCATGTTGGTGCGCATCGCGCGGCGCAGGTAGCCCTGGATGCCGAAGCTCATCAGCAGCATCAGCGGGATCGCCGCCATCAGCACCCAGCCCAGCGGGCCGCCGATGATGAAGGTCATCGCGACGAAGAGCACCACGAACGGCAGGTCCGTCAGCACCGACATCGTGGCCGAGGTGAAGAAGTCGCGGACGACTTCCACCTGCGCCAAGTAATGCGCGTAGGAGCCGGCCGATGCGGGGCGGTGCTCCATCCGCACGCCCAGGGTCTGGCGGAACAGCTTGGCGCCGACGATCAGGTCGGTCTTGCGGCCGGCGAGGTCGATCAGGTGAGCCCGCAGCTGGCGCGCGAAGAGGTCGAAGACCAGCGCCAGGCCGGCGCCGACGGCCAGCGTCCACAGCGTGACGAAAGCCTGGTGCGGGATGACCTTGTCGTAGATGACCGAGGTCACCAGGCCCGACACCATCATCAGCACGTTGCTCAGCAGCGCGGCGAGCATCGCCGACCGGTAGTACGGGATGAAGCGTTTCAGCGTGCCGAACAGCCAGTGCGAATCGGCCTGCAGCAGCGGGGTGTCGTCTTTCGCGCCGGCGATCGGCTTGGCCTGCGAGACCTCCTGGGGAGCGATCGCGAGGATGAAGCCGCTGTACTCCTGGTCCAGCTCGGAGGCCGGGGCGACGCAGCTGGCGGCCTCGGGGCCGGGGAACACGACCTCGTAGCGGACCGCGCCCGAACCGTCGTCGTCCAGGCGACGCACCAGCACGCAGGCGTCGCCGCCGTTGAGCAGCAGCACCGCGGGCAGCAGCAGCTGGTTGATTTCCTCGATGCCCTTGCGGAGCAGGCCGGCGTTGTAGCCGGCTTCGCGCATCAGGCGGATGGCCTGATCGGGGCTGAGCGCGCCTTCGACGGGCGCGCCGGCACGCAGCGATTCGACCGACCGGGCACGGCCATGATGCTGCGTCAGCCAGGACAGGCACTGCAGCAGCGGATCGACGGCCGGCTGCTGCGCCAGGTCCGCGAGCGGGTCGTGCGGCGCGTCCGGGATGCCGGGCGCACGCTGACCATCTTCCGCGGCCAGGCGCAGGCCGGGGCCGCGGGCGCGCTGGTCACCGTCGAAGAAGGGGTCGTGCGGCCGGTTCATTGATCAAATCTTTTCAGTTTCAGCCTCGATGCGCGAGGGCCAATTGCTCGAATTCGCGCTCGATGTCACGAACGATCGCCGGCATGTCGAAAAGTGCGCTGTTGCGCCCTTCGTCCCGCAGGTAGCGCTTGTAGGACTTCGCACGGCCAGGATTGAGGCCGATCTGGATGGCGCGCTGGACGTATTCCTCGACCGAGAAGGTGATCAGGTCCGGCAGGCCCACCGCCGTCAGCAGGCTGCCGCACATGCGGGAGATGTAGCTGCGGCCGGAGCGGGTCAGGATCGGGGTGCCCATCCACAGGCAGTCGCTGGCGGTCGTGCCGGCGTTGTACGGGAAGGTGTCCAGCACCAGGTCCGGCAGCTGGAAGCGCGCCAGGTAGTCGGGCGGCGCCACGCGCGGGGCGAAGATCAGCCGCGATGGATCGACGCCTGCGGACTCGGCCTCGCGCCGCAGGTTGGCCTTGGCCCACTCGTTGTCCGCCAGCAGCCACAGCACCGAGTTCGGCACGCCCTGCAGGATGCGCATCCAGGCGCCGAACACCTCGGCGTTCATCTTGTGGTTGTTGTTGAACGAGCAGAAGACGAAGGCGTCCTCGGGCAGCTCGTACTGGGCGCGCGTGGGGGTCGCCCCGATCTCGCGCTTGCGGTCGCTGACCTGGTAGCAATGTGGCAGGTAAATGGGCTTTTCGCTGCAGTACGGCAGGTATTCGGCCGGCATCGTGAAGCGATCCGCCAGGATCCAGTCCACGCCGGGCAGCAGCGAGGTCGCAGGCAGGCCCAGGTAGCTGACCTGCACCGGCGCCGGCCGATGGGCCAGGATGTTGGGGCGCGCGCCGCTGGTCAGGCCCTGCAGGTCGACCAGCACGTCGATCCCCGCCTGCGCGATCAGCTTGGCGGCGGTGGCATCGTCCATCGCATTCAGGCGCCAGACCTTGTCCATGGACATCAGGATCCGCTTGCGCAGCGCGGTGCCGTCGTCTCGGCTCCAGTCGAAGGCATGGATCTCGAACTTCTCGCGGTCGTGCAGTTCGTACAGCTCGGCGGTCAGCAGGCCGACGGCGTGCATGCAGAGGTCGCCGGACAGGTAGCCGATCTTGAGCTTCCCCTGCTGGCGCGCGGCCACGGAAACAGGATGGCGCCAGAGCGCCTCCTTCTGCTTCGTCACCTTCTCGTGGACGAAGCGCTGCGCGGCGCCCATCTGCAGGGCGGGATCGTCGGTGGCGCTCAGCGTCGCCAGCAATGAGGTCGCAATGAGCAGCTTGTTGTGCGTAACTTCGCCGAACGCCTCGTAAACCGGCCACTTGCACTGCTTCTGGCGGATGTGCACGTAATGCTGCATCACGTCCGTCTGCTCGGGGTTGAGCGAGAGGCTGCGCACCATCAACGCTTCCGATTCGTCGTAGCGACGCTGCACTTCGAGCAGCCGGGCCGCGTTGTTCAGGGCGTGCGTGCGCAGGCCGGTCTGGTCGGCACCGAGGGCCTCCATCGGGCCGGCGCCTTCGTACACCTCGCGCCAGGCGCCGAGGGCTTCGTCGACACGCCCGAGGTGCTCCAGCTGATGACCGAGATTCAGACGGGCCTGGGCGAAGGTCGGGCTGATCGCCAGCGCCTGGCGATAGACCTGTTCGGCGCGTTCGTGCTGCTGGATGTTGCCCAGCACGGTGCCCCAGTTGTACAGCGCCACCAGACGCGCGGCGGGCGGCTGGCCCTCCTGCGCGAGCCACGTCTCATAGAGATGGGCGGCGGCATCGCCAAGATTCTGGCCCTGGAAGAAATTGCCGCGGTCCATCAGCTCCGGCAGCGGGAGCGAGCCCTCGCGGGCACGGGTCAGCAACTGCTCCCATTCCTGGGCCAGCGGGGCGGGAACGCTCAAGTTCGGCATGCTGGGGTGGGCGATGTCCATGTGATCGGGCTTTCGAGGCACGGTGGAGCGATCCGGCGGGCACGGCCGGACGTGCCGGCTCGGGCCCATGGGCCGCCTGTACGGGATTGTGTCCGTGCGTTCCCGGAAGCATCCCGGCAAATGGACGGTGCCGACCACCCATTTCCCCGCCCGGGATCTCCGCCCTGGGCGCGCCGCGGACACCGGCGACCCGCCCATTCAGCCCTTTATCGGCCGCCGGAGTGAGAACTTGAGCACGATTTGAGGCCCCCGTCACCGCCTTATTCGAGCTTCTTGTTACATGGCCGACTTCCACAATCGTCTCGCGATCCGGGCACTCAGAAGTCCGGACGCCGCGCGATAGAGCAAGCCCGCAAAGGGACGTCGAGGGACGCGCGTCCGATCAACCAGGACAAGAAGAACGCAGCCTATGAAAGCGATGCCGAGCCTGTCCCGTTGGGATGAGATCGTCGAAGCGGCGGAAGCGGTGGATTCCGTGGCGCCGGACGATTTCGAGACGCGGGCGGTGGAGACCCAGACCTGGACGGAACCGGCGGTCCGCCCCGGCGGTGCCGGCGGCGCGGCGATGAACGATGCGCCGACGCGGCGGCGCAACGGCGATTCCATCTTCCAGAGCCTGATGCGGCTGTGGCCCGGCGAAGGTCGCCGGCCCCAGGCCAGCGCCCGGGCGATGGCCCGGCTGCGCACAGCCTTCCGCGCCAGCGTCACCGACCTGGCCGACGATGCCGATGTCGACACGCAGGAGCGCGTGCGCGCCCTGCTCCGGCACATCGTCCATGCCCGGCATCCGCAGGACCTGTGGCACCTGCGGACGGCGATCTACACGGAAGTGGCCCGGAGCGTCGACCAGGCGGAAGCCGAGGCGCGCCTGATCGCGCTCAATCGGCAGCTCGAGCAGGGGAAGAGCCTGCTGCGACGCCTGCTCGGCTGATTACTTCGGCTGACCCAGGAAATCCATCTTGCCCAGCGGCACGCCGGCGTGGCGCAGCAGCGCGTACAGCGTGGTGGCGTGGAAGAAGAAGTTGGGCAGGTTGAAGAAGCGGGTGAAGTCCTGCCCCTGGAACTGCAGCGGCTCCTTGTCGCGGCGCGGCACGCTGACCGCACGGGTCTCGGAGCCGTTGATCTGCTCGGCGTTGACCGACTTGATGAAGTCGCGCGTCTTCTGGATGCGCTGGATCAGCTCTTCCAGCGTGGCTTCGCTGTCGGGCCAGCTCGGCACCTCGATGCCGGCCAGTCGCGCGACGCCGCTTTTCGCCGCATCGCTGGCGATCTGGACCTGGCGCGGCAGCGGGAGCATGTCGGGCGCCAGGCGCAGCGTCAGGTAGACCGATTCGTCGAAGCCCTTGGCCAGGGCGTGATCGCGCGCGGTGCGGATCCAGGTCTGCATGTTGCTCAGCATGCGGTCGAACACCGGGACGGTGGCGGCGTACATGTCCATGGGAGTCTCCTTGTCTGGGATGGGGGGATGCGATGCGGGCGCGATGCTAGTGCCTGTTCCGATCTGTTGCACGACGCTCGCCCAATGGCCTTGGGGCGACCGTTTCAGGCGAGTAGGATCGGAGCCCGCACGCCTATGAACATCATCATCCTCGACGACTACCAGGACGCCGTGCGCAAGCTGCCTTGCGCCGCCAAGCTGGACGCGCTGAACGCCAAGGTCTTCACCAACACCGTCAAGGGCATCGGGCAGCTGTCGGTCCGGCTGCGCGACGCCGAAGTGCTGGTGACGATCCGCGAACGCACCCACTTCCCTCGCCAACTGCTGGAGAAGCTGCCCAAGCTGAAGCTGATCTCGCAGACCGGCCGCGTCGGCAAACACATCGACGTCGACGCCTGCACGCGGCTGGGCATCGCGGTGGCGGAAGGCGGCGGTTCACCGATCGCCCCCGCGGAGCTGACCTGGGCGCTGATCATGGCCGCGATGCGGCGGCTGCCGCAGTACATCTCCACGCTCAAGCACGGCGTGTGGCAGCAGTCGGGCCTGAAGTCCGGCTCGATGCCGCCGAACTTCGGCCTGGGCATGGTGCTGCGCGGCAAGACACTGGGCATCTGGGGCTACGGCAAGATCGGCCAGCTGATCGCCGGCTACGGCAAGGCCTTCGGCATGCAGGTGCTGGTCTGGGGCAGCGAGGCCTCGCGGCTGCGCGCGCAGGCCGACGGTCACCAGGCCGCGGACAGCCGCGAAGCCTTCTTCGAACAGGCGGACGTACTGACGCTGCACCTGCGGCTGTCGGACGAAACCACCGGCATCGTGAGCGCCGAAGACCTGGCGCGGATGAAACCGACCTCGCTGTTCGTGAACACCTCGCGCGCGGAACTGGTCGCCGACGGCGCGCTGGTCTCCGGGCTGAACCGCGGACGACCCGGCATGGCCGCGGTCGACGTGTTCGAGTCCGAACCGATCCTGCAAGGCCACCCTCTGCTCAGGCTCGAGAACGCCGTGTGCACGCCGCACATCGGCTACGTCGAGCAGGACAGCTACCAGATGTACTTCGACGCGGCGTTCGACAACGTCCTGAACTACATGGCGGGCAAGCCGACCAACATCGTCAATCCGGATGTGCTGAAGGGGCACCGGTGAGCGCGGAGCCCTCCTCCGCACCGCCCCCGTCCCCTGAAGGCGCCGAGCCAGGCGCCGCCCCCTTCACGTCCGACCCCGCGCTCGCGCAACCCGAATCCCTCTCCCAGCTGTTCTGGGCCTTCACCTGGCTGGCGCTGCAGGGCTTCGGCGGCGTGCTGGCCGTGGCGCAGCGGGAACTGGTCGAGCGCCTGAACTGGATGACGCGCGAGGAGTTCGTCGAGACGCTCGCCGTCGCACAGGTGCTGCCGGGGCCGAACATCGTGAACATCTCGCTGATGATCGGCGACCGCTTCTTCGGCCTGCGCGGTGCGATGGTCGCGCTGGCGGGAATGATGCTCTTCCCGGCCGTGATCGTGCTGATCCTGGCGGCCCTGTCCACGACCTGGCTGGCCTCGCCGCGCATGACCGGCGCGCTGCGCGGCATGGGGGCGGTGTCGGCCGGACTGATCCTGGCCACGGGCTTCAAGCTGCTGCCCTCGCTGAGGAAGAACCCGATCGGTCTGATGCCCGGACTGGCGCTCGCCGCGCTGGTCTTCGGCGCGACGGTCTGGCTCAAGCTGCCCTTGTTCTGGATCGTGCTGAGCGTAGGCGGACTGGGCATGTCGCTGGCGCTGATCGCGCTCAAGCGCAGCCGCGCGGGAGTGCGCACGTGAGCGTCGGCGCGCAGGTCAGTCCCCATGTCGTCGCGCACGTCGGCTGGACGCAGATGCTCGTCGGCACGCTGAGCTGGCCCGAACTCGGCGCGCTGATGCTGCACTTCCTGATGCTGTCGCTGCTGTCGATCGGCGGTGCGATCACGACGGCGCCGGACATGCATCGCTACCTGGTGGATGAGCGGCACTGGCTGACGGACCAGAGCTTCACGAGTTCGATCGCCCTGGCACAGGCGGCGCCGGGTCCGAACATCCTGTTCGTCGCGGTGCTCGGCTTCAACGTGTCAGGACTGCTGGGTGCAGCGGCGGCGATGGCCGGCATCCTGCTGCCGTCGACGACGCTGGTGGTCGCGGCCACGCGCTGGGCACGCAACAACCGCGAGCACCTGGGCGTGCGCGCCTTCACCGTCGGCATGGCGCCGCTGACATTGGGCCTGATGATCGCGACGGGCTGGCTGCTGGCCGCGCCCTACCTCGTGGAGCCCGACCACCGATGGGCCACGCTGGCCATGATCGTCGCGACCGTGGTCCTCACGATGCGGACCAAGATCGGCATCGTGTGGTTGGTCCTTGCGGGTGGCGTGCTGGGAGCACTCGGGGTGGTCTAGCGGCTGCAGTTCTGCCGCGGGCGCGGACGTAACAGTCCGGCCAGCACGCCTCGAATACGATGGACCGATCCTCCCCATCGGCAAAGACCCCGCCCATGCGACGCCTCGGCATCACGATCACGCTCACCCTTGCGGCCACCACTCATGCGGGTGCCCAGGACTGCGAGCGACTCTGCAACGCGCAGGCCCGGCCCCTGCCCGCTCAGGACGGCAAGCCATGACCCCGATCCAGCAATGGCATGCCACCCGCAGCCTGCGCCTGCTGGTGCAGACGGTGCGCGACATGCTGGTCTCGATGGGGCCGTTGCTGCTGCTCGGCGGCGGCCTGCTGGTCGCGGCCTACTGGTGGCTGGATCCCCAGCCGCCGCGCCAGGTGCGCCTGGCCACCGGCCCGGCCGGCAGTGCCTACGCCGGCTTCGGCGAGGGCTATGCGAAGGCGCTGGCGCGCGAGCGCATCCAGGTGGCGCTGATCGCCAGCGAAGGCGCGCAGGACGATCTGGCCCATCTACGCGCGGGCACGGCCGATGTGGGCTTCGTCCGCGGCGGCATGGCCGATCCGGTGGCCGATACCGAGGCCGGCATCGTCTCGCTGGGCAGCCTGTTCTACGAGCCGATCTGGATCTTCTATCGCCGCGATCTCGGCATCGCGCGCCGCCAGCCCGGCGGCGAACTGCAGCACCTGGCCCAACTGCGCGGCCTGCGGGTCAATGTGGACCAGGACGGCAGCGGTGTCCCGCAGATCGTCGAGAAGCTGCTGGCGCTGAACCAGCTGAAGCCGACCGATCTGCAGCTGTCCAATCTGGCGCCCGACGACGCCGGCGCGGCGCTGCGCCAGGGCCGGCTGGACGCCGCGGTGCTGATCTCGGCGCCGCAGTCCGGCCTGATCCGCGCGCTGCTGCGCGACCCGGCCATTGCGCTGATGGCCTTCGAGCAGAACGAGGCCTATTCGCGCCACCTGCCCTTCCTGTCCACCGTCACGCTACCGCGCGGCGTGGTGGACCTGGCGGCCGATCTGCCGCCGCACGACGTGCCGCTGCTGGCCACCACCACCGCATTGCTGGCGCGCGAGCAGACGCACCCTGCGCTGCGCCAGCTGTTCGCGCAGGCGGCCCTGGGCCAGCACAGCGAGGCCGGCTGGTTCAACGGCGCGCGAGACTTCCCCAACACCCGCACCAGCGAGCTGCCGGTCAGCGCCGAGGGTGACCGCGCGATCAACGGCACGCCGCCGGCCTGGGCGCGCTACCTGCCCTTCTGGGCCGGCAATCTGCTGGAACGCATGTGGCTGGTGGTCGGCGGCCTGCTGGTGCTGATGCTGCCGCTGTCGCGCGTGGTGCCGCCGCTCTACACCTTCCGCGTGCGCTCGCGCGTCTTCCGCTGGTATGCGCGGCTGCGCGAGGTGGAAGCCAAGCTGGAAACCGGCACCGGAGAGCGCGAGGCTTTGCTCGACGAGCTGGACGAGCTGGACCGCGTCACACACCGCATTGCGGTGCCGCTGTCCTATGCCGAAGAGCTCTACGCGCTGCGCAACAACATCTATGCGGTGCGCAAGCGCCTGTTGGCGCAGTGGTCCCGGCCGACAGACGGACCGACCGAGGGACCGACCGAGGCACCGATCGACTGATCAACGACCGGTCGTATCGATCATCCCTTCACCGCGCAAGAACCTCAGACGTCCTTCGTCCCGAAGATCTTGTCCCCGGCGTCGCCGAGGCCCGGGATGATGTAGCCGTTCTCGTTGAGGTGCGAATCGATCGCCGCGGTCCAGCAGCGGATGTCCGGATGCGCCTTGTTCAGCGCCGCCACGCCTTCCGGCGCCGCGACCAGCACCAGCGCGCGGATGTCCTTGCAGCCGCGCTGCTTGAGCAGGTCGACCGTCGCGATCATCGAGCCGGCCGTCGCCAGCATCGGATCCACGATCAGCGCGGTGCGCTCGTCCAGCTTGCCGACGAACTTCTCGAAGTAGTTCACCGGCTGCAGCGTCTCGTGGTCGCGCGCCAGGCCGACCACGCTCACCTTGGCGTTGGGCATCATGTCCAGCACGCCGTCCAGCATGCCCAAGCCCGCGCGCAGGATCGGCACCACCGTCACCTTGCGGCCCGCGATCTGGTCGATCTCGACCTGGCCGCACCAGCCCTCGATCGTCGTCTTCTCGAGCGGGAAGTCCGCCGTCGCCTCGTAGGCCAGCAGCCGCGCGACCTCGCCGGTCAGTTCGCGGAACTTCTTGGTGGACATGTCGCCCTCCCGCATCAGGCCGATCTTGTGCTTGACGAGGGGATGCTTGACTTCGATGACTGGCATGGCGCTACCGGGATGCGGAGTGTGGAACGGCGCCTCGTGGGCGCCGGAATGGACGCGATTATCTCGCGTCGGGTGCTCAGGCCTTCTTCTGACGTTGGCGCAGCGCCTCGTACAGGCACACGCCGGCGGCCACGGAGACGTTCAGGCTTTCCACCGCGCCCTGCATCGGGATGCGCACGAGCTCGTCGCAGGTCTTCGCGGTCAGCTGGCGCATGCCGTCGCCTTCGGCGCCCAGCACCAGCGCCACCGGACCCGTCAGGTCCAGGTCGTACAGCGTCTTCTCCGCCTGGTCCGAGGTGCCGATCACCCAGATGTCGCGTTCCTTGAGCTCATTGAGCGATCGCGCCAGGTTGGTCACCATCAGGTAGGGCACGGTCTCCGCGGCGCCGCTGGCGACCTTGGCCACCGTCGCGTTCAGTCCCACCGCATGGTCCTTGGGCGCGACCACCGCATGGGCGCCGGCACCGTCGGCCACGCGCAGGCAGGCGCCGAGGTTGTGCGGATCGGTGACGCCGTCCAGCACCAGCACCAGCGGCGGTCCCTCGACCTGCTCCAGCACCTCATCCAGCGAATGCGACTGCGCCACCGCCTTCACCCGCGCCACGACGCCCTGGTGGCGGTGCGTGCCGCACAGCGCCTTCAACCGGTCGTCGTCGCTCTCGACGAGCCTCGCGCCCGCCGCCTCGGCCTTCTCGAGGAAGCCCCGCATGCGCTGGTCCTTGCGGGTGGCGTCGAACAGGATCTCCTGCACCGAGGCGGGCGCGGTCTTCAGCCGCACGGTGACGGCGTGGAAGCCGAACAGGATCTGGGTCTTGGAAGGAGAAGAAGGGGAGGAGCTCATGGGCGCGATTGTCGCGCACCCGTCACGGCCTGCCTGACAGCCAGCCCAGGGTCCGCGCCGCCGCCAGCAGGCCGATCATCACCGGCTGATGGAGCATGTAGTACGACAGCGACCACCGCCCCATCACCGACAGCGGACGCACCGCCGGCAGCACCGGACGCTGCATCCAGGTCCGCACCGCCTCGACGCGCATCAGCGCGCAGCCCCACAGCATCGGGCCGAGCCACGGCAGCAGCGGGACGTAGTCCTCGGTCAGCGGCTTGCGCGTGACCAGGCCGAGCCAGTTGGTGGTGCGGGTGTCGAAGAAGGGATGCGCGACGAAGAACGGCAGCGCGATCGCGACCGCGCCCAGCAGCCACAACGCCGCGGTAGGCAGTCTCGAGAAGCCGAAGCGCACCAGGATCAGCATCAGCGCCATGCCGTGCAGCACGCCGAAGCTGATGAAGGAGCGCGGGAACATCCACCACGACCCGATCGACACCAGCAGCGCGCAGGCCATGACCTGGCCCCAGCGGCGCCAGAAGCGGTAGGCCGTCTGGCCCTGCGCCAGCGCCACCGCCTGGCCCATGCCGGCGCACAGCAGGAACAGGCTGACGATGCCGCTGCGCTGCCAGGTCCAGAACGGATCGCGGTAGAAGTCCTCCACCACGATCTTGTAGTAGCTCAGGTCGAAGCAGAAGTGGAAGACGGTCATCCAGACCATGGCCAGGCCCCGCAGCGCATCGAGACGGTCGAAGCGCGGGGTCGTCGGGAAGTCGCGCGCCACGGCGTCCAGGCCGGGGTCAGGCGTTGCGGTCGGAAAGCGGGCCGGCGGATTCATCGGGGAAACAGTCTACATAAGCCGCCGGACCACGCGATGACGCCGGTCCGGCAATCGACCGCCGCCCCCGGGGCCACCCCCCGCATCCGGGTGGTTCCCTCCCCTCGATGGGCCAGTCGGACCCGCTGCTTCCCCCCGTCCGCCGCATTGAGCCGGCGCAACGGGGCATCGACGATCCCCTCTTCGACTCCCGCCCCCTCTTCCCCGCCTCCGGTGCCTCTCCCGCGGCCCGTCTCCTCTCCCCCTTCCTCGTTCCCCTCGTCCCTCCTCCCCGACTCTCTCCTCCCCGACTCCCCATGCGCCCTTCCCCTCCCTCGCTGTTCACCGTGCTCAGCCTGTCCGTCCTGGTCGCCGCCTGCGGCGGCGGCAAGGGCGACAAGAGCCCGGACATCGTCGCGCCCGCCTGCACGGTGCTGCGCGTCACCCCCGAAGCCTCCGTCACGGCCGGGTTCATCGATCCGTCGGTGACCATCGACTACACCGCCGCCACCGCCGGCGCGTGCGACGACTTCAAGCTGGTCGACAAGACCCAGGCGACCGTGCCGACCACCGTCGTCGCGTCCAGCGAATGGGCGAACCCGAACGGGGGCCTCGCCGGCTCGCGCACGATCGAGCCGCGACAGACGCTGCAGCCGGACACGTCCTACGGGCTCCAGCTGAACGGCAAGGCCGTGTCCGTCTTCAGCACCGGCCAGCAACGCCGTGGGGCGCTGGACGGGGACGTCACGGACCTCCCGGTGGAGTTCGGCGGCTTGACGGGCTCGTCGCGGATCGCCCGTTCGCAGATCAACGACCTGGTCAGCGTCCTGGTGGAGGACTACGCGAGGGGCAACCCCGTGACCGCCGCGGTGCTCAAGCCGCTCCTGCGCCACGAACTGCCCCACATCGCCTCGCCGAACGCCGCCTTCGACGCCCAGGTCAAACGCGTCCGTTATCGGAGCGTCGACGCGTCCGGCGCGCCCATCACGCTCAGCGGCCTGCTGGTCTATCCCGTGCCGTCGGCAGGCGGCCCACCGGTCGACTACAACGGCCGGCCCGTGGTGATCGGGCAGCGCGGCGCCGAATCCAACGAGTCCGACGCCCCGTCGTCGGGCAGGAACGCCATGGTCCTGATCGGCCTGGGCGCGGCGGGCAAGGGCCACATCTACTTCACCCCCGACCTGATCGGCAAGGGCGACACGGCGGCCTCGCCGCAGGCCTTCCTGATCGCCGCGGACACGGCCGCGCACACCGTGGACATGCTGAGCGCCGTCAACGAGTACTTCATGCAGGTCCACCGCGCGCAGCCCGGGAAGGACCTGCGCATGATCGGTCCGTCGCAGGGGGCGTTCTCCGCCATGGCCTCGATCCCGCACCTGGCGCGCCAGACGACGATCCGGCTGGTGTCGACCGGCGACGGTCCCTTCGAGATCCGCCGGACGCTGGACTCGTCCCTGCGAGCGGCCGCCGGCGAACCGCGCGACGAGTATTC
Source organism: Mitsuaria sp. MSU3D (assembly GCF_056867975.1). Classification (NCBI taxonomy): domain Bacteria; kingdom Pseudomonadati; phylum Pseudomonadota; class Betaproteobacteria; order Burkholderiales; family Sphaerotilaceae; genus Roseateles; species Mitsuaria sp. MSU3D. The sequence goes on from NZ_CP200314.1 coordinate 2,809,280, forward strand.
GGACAAGGCCGATCTGAGCCGCATCCCGGACTACCTGGGCCGCACGCTCGCGGCACTGCGCGACTACCAGCACCTGTCCTACGAACCCAGGACGGTCTTCGGCGCCGATGGTCAGGTGCTGCCGGCCTTCCTCGCCGACTACCGGGCCGGGAAGCTCAGCGGCCTCACGCCGCATCTCCTGTTGAACAGCCTGGCGTCCGGTTCGCTGCGCTACGACCTGCCGCTGGCCGAGTTCAGGATGTTCCACAACAGCAAGGACTCCCTGATCCCGGCGCGCAACACCGAGGACATGATCGCGCGATTGAAGACCGAGGGTCAGCGCGTCGCCAGCGTCGAGCGGGGCGACTGTCGCGAAGACTCGTTGCTCGTGAAGACGCTGCTCGAGTTCAGCCACAGCAAGTCGCTGCCGCACACGATCTGCCTGCCGTTCCAGATCGACGATTTCGTCGGCCGCCTGCCGTCCTCCTGAGCGCCCCCGTCGGGCACAGGGCGTCAGGCCCCGTCAGGGCGACAGCAACTGACGCACGCGCTGCCGGTGCATGCCGCGCAGCGCCGGCAGCAGCGCGCCGACGTCGCTGTACTCGGCGCCGGACAGCGCACCCGCCAACGCGCCGGCAAGCGCGCCGGCCTGCTCCGGCGCCATCGACGGCGCCGGTCGCGCGGCCGACTCGAGCTGCTCATGCAGGCGGGCCCGCGCCTGCGCGACCTTGGGCTGCGCCTGCAGCAACTGTCCCAGCGCCTGGCGCTGGCCGGTCGCTTCCTTCAGGTCCCAGCGCTGCGGCTGCAGCGCGTCCGGCGCCGGCTCCAGCAGCGCGCGCACCGGCTGGCCGCTGGGGAAGCGCTTGCCTTCGCCGCGCAGGGTCAGGCCGTCGCGCAACGCGGGCCACTGCGACTCGGCCACGCTGAACACGATCTCCGTGCCCTGCGCCTGCACCGACAGCCCCGCCGGAGACAACGCCTTGGTCAGCGCCTGCAACTGCTGCTGCGTGCCCTCGCCGTCCAGCGACACGGCAATCACCGTCGCCTTGCCCGGCGCGCCGCCTTCCTGCGGCTGGCCCGGCAGCTGGAGTCTCAGCGTCTCCTTGCCCCCTTGCTGCAGCACGGCCAGATCCAGGCCGCGCAACTTGAAGCGCTGGCGCGCCGCGCCGTCCTCGGGCGCGGCCTGCAATTCGGCATCGACGCGACCGCCGGCTTCGCGGCTGCGCTGCGACCAGAGCTGACGCAACTGGTCGACCTGCCCGCCCAGCGTCGCCGACGGGGGAGTCTGGCGCGCCAGCGTCTCGCTGAGACCGCCCTTGAGCTGCTGCATCGCCGCGGCCAGCCGATCGAGGTAGTCCAGCCCCTGCTGGAGTTTGCCGAGCTGAAGTTGCGCGCCCGGTTCGCGAGCGGGTGAAGCGCCGTCGCCCGCGCGCAGCGGCGCCGCGGCGACCTCGATGACGACGGGCTTCTCTGCCGTCGGCGCGGTCGGCGCAGGCCGCATGCCCGGCGCATCGAGGGGCGCGGGACGTGCCGCGGCGACGCCGGCACCGCTCATCGCCAAGGCGGGCGCGGTCGGCAACGCCGCCATGCGAGCGCCGTCGGCGGACCGCGACGCGCGATCCCCGCCGAACACCGGCGCGGTGAGCGCGTCAGATCGCATCGAACAGGCTCAACTGGCTGACCTTCGCATAGGCCTTCTGCGTCGCCTGCAGCGCCAGCGTGTAGCTGTTGAGGCGCGTGGCGGCCTCGCCGTAGTCGATCTGACCGAGGTCCAGCGCGGTCTGCCGGTTGGCCAGGCTGACCGACGCATGGTTCGTGTCGATGGTGTCCAGGATGTTCTGCCGTCCGCCGAGCTGGCCGATCTTGCCCGCCACGTCGCCCAGCGTCTGGTCGAGCGCGGCGATCATCGCGGTCACGTCGGCGTGCACGCCTTCGGCGGTGACGCCCGGCGTGGCCAGCTGGCCGCCCAACGTGTTGAGCTGGCGCAGGAACGCGCCCATGCCCTCGAGCGATACGTTGCCGCCGATGGCCATGTTGTCCGCCACGGCGACCTGCTGCGTCTGCGAGTTACCCAGGAAGTTGTAGCCCGCGTCCACGGTCGGCTGGTCGCTGGCCGTGCCGGAGAACAGGTAGCGGCCTTCCGCGTTCTTGCTGTTGGCCAGGAAGAGCAGGCTGTCGTGCAGCGTCTTCACCGAGCCCGACATCGCGTTCAGGTCGTCGCCGGTGTTGCCCGCGTCGGCCGCCCAGACCAGCAGGTCGCGCGTCGCCTGCAGGTCCTCGCGGATGCTGTCCAGCGACACCTCGCTGGTCTTGAGCCGGCTCTGCAGCGCGCCGATGTTGTCGCGGTACTGGTCGAGCGAGGCCTCCTCGCGCGACAGCCGCGCCAGGCGCAGCGCCGCGATGCTGTCGTCGGACGGCTTGAGCACGCGCTGGCCCGACGCCATCTGCTGCATCACGTGCGTCAGGCCCTCGTTGGCGGCCTGCAGCGCGCTGTTCATCGTCGTGTGGTACTGGTTGCTGGCGATGCGCATGGCGGCTTCTCCGGAAATCGACGATCTGAACGGGGACTGAGGGGAATGGACGACGCCGGGCTCAGCCCAGCATCTGCAGCGTGCTGTCGAACAGCTGGTTCGCCACCGCCACGACCTTCATGTTGGCCTGGTACATCTGCTGGTACTGCATGAGGTTGATGGCTTCCTCGTCGGTGTTGACGCCGGCGCTGGACTTCCAGTCCTCCTCGGACTGGTCGCGCACCGTCGTCGCGGTCTTCTGCGAGCCCTGGTTCAGCGAACTCGCCACGCCCAGCTTGCCCACCAGCTGCGTGAACACGTCGCCGGTGATGATCTGCGTCGTGCCGGCGGCGTTGCCGGCCGCATCGAAGGTGGTGATGGTCATCGGCCGGTTCTTCAGGCCGATCAGCGCGGTCAGGTTGCCGCTGTCGCCGCTGACCGTGGCGCTGCTGGAGAACGCCAGCTGCGCCGCGGTGATGCCGGTCATCTTGAGCGTGCCGCCGCTGGTGTCGAACAGCGGCGCGCCCGGCGTGGCGGCCGGCGGGGCGAAGCCCAGCGCCAGCTGCGCGTTGAACGCGTTGCCGATGCCTAGCGCGAGCTCCGAGATCGTCGTGCGCATCGGTCCCAGCACCTGCTTCTGCAGATCGGCCAGGCCGCCGAGCTGACCGCCCTGCCCCACGTCCGACAAGGTGAACGAGGTGTTGGCGAACTGGATCTTCAGCGCGCCCGGGCCGGACGTGGACATCACCGCCGCGTCCGCGCCGACGACCAGCGGCTGGCCGCCCTTGAGCGACACGCTCTTGGCGCCGTCGGGCGTGTCGACGACCTGCAGGCCGACCAGCGCGGACAGCGCCTTGATCTTCTCGTCGCGGGCGTCCTGCAGCCCGGCGTCGTTCATGCCGGTGGCGCGGCCGCCGGCGATCTGCTTGTTCAGCAGCGCGATGTCCTGCGTCAGCGCGTTGACCTGGTTGACCACGCCGTCGCGCTGCGTCGCGATCGCCGTCTGCTGGTTGGCGAACAGCTGCTGCAGGCTGTCGAAGCGCTTGACCAGGCCGTCGGCGGCGGTCAGCACGGCCTCGCGCAGCGGGCCGGATTCCGGCTGGACGCTGGCCGCGTTCAGCGCGGCGAAGAACTGGTCGATGCCGTTGTTGATGTTGGCCGTGTCGTCGGACATGACCTGCTCCAGCTGGGTCATGTAGGACTGCCCGGCGCTGTACTGGCCGAGCTGGCTGGTCGCCTGCCACAGCTGCACGTTCTTGAAGCTGTCGGCGAAGCGCAGCAGCTTGGACACCTGCACGCCGGCCCCGCCCTGCGGCGTCTGCAGCGAGCCCAGCAGCACGCCGGTGCGGGTGTAGCCCGGCGTCATCGCGTTGGCGACGTTCTGGCTGGTGGTGCCCAGCGCGGCCTGGGCGGCCTGCGCGCCGGTGAGGCCGTTGAGGAGGATGCTCATGGGGTCGAGGTTCCTGAGGATGCGGGGGCGCCCGCGGGCAAGTCCGCAGGGAAGGCCGCGGGGGTCTTCCCTCCGGAAGGCGACGCGCCGGCGCCGGAACTTAAGCCCGCCGCGGGAAGGACCTGCTTGAGCATCAGGTCGGCGATGCCGAAGGCGCGCTGCTGGGCCAGCGCGTCGGCGACCATCCCGTCGGCCAGGTCCAGCATGTCCTGGTTGGCGCGCTTGTGTTCGACGCTGTCGTCGTCGGCCAGCGCGCGCGTGCCGGCGCGCATCTGGCTGATCATCTGCTTGATGAAGAAAGCTTCGAACTTGACGGCGGCGTCGGTGGCCTGCGCCTTGATGCGCGCATCGGGATCCTTGGCGCCGTCCAGCGCGGCGACCGACGGCATCGGAGAGGAAGTCGGGAAGTCGCTCATCAGATCACCTGCAGCTCGCCCTCGATCGCGCCGGCCTGATCGAGCGCCTGAAGGATCGCCATCAGGTCGTCCGGATTCGCGCCGATGCTGTTGACCATGTCGACGATCGCCTGCAGCGAGGTGCCCGCCGGCCAGCGGAACATCCGGCCGTCGCCCTGGTCCACGCGCAGCTGCGACTGCGGCACCGTCTGCGTGCGGCCCTGGCTGAACGCGTTGGGCTGGCTGACCTGCGGGCTCTCGCTGATGACGACCTTCAGCGAGCCGTGCGACACCGCCGCCGGGCGCACCTTGACGCCGTCGGCGATCACGACGGTGCCGGTGCGGGAGTTGAAGATCACGCGCGGCAGCGCCGGCGCGGCGTCGATGGACAAGCCCTGCAACTGCGCGACGAAGGCGACCCGCTGCGTCGATTCCATCGGGGCGCGCACCGACACGCTGGTCCCGTCGCGCGTCGACGCCGTGCCGCTGCCGAAGCGCTGGTTCAGCGCGTCGACGATCTGCGTCGCGGTCTGGAAGGCGGGGCGCTTGAGGTTCAGCACCACGTCCGGCCGGGAGTCGAAGTCGCTCGCGATCTCGCGCTCGATCGACGCGCCGTTGGGCACGCGGCCGGTCGTCGGCGTGTTCACCGTCACGCTGGAGCCGCTCTGCCCCTGCGCGTTCAGGCCGGTCACGACCAGGTTGCCTTGCGCCAGCGCATAGACCTCGCCGTCAGCGGCGTGCAGCTCGGTCAGCAGCAGCGTGCCGCCACGCAGGCTCTTCGCATCGCCCAGCGAGGACACCGTGATGTCGATGGACTGGCCGCGGCGATAACCCGACGGGAAACTCGCGCTCACCATCACGGCCGCCGCGTTGCGCGACTTGGCCTCGGTCTTCTCGGGCAGCTTCACGCCGAACTGCTTCAGCAGGTTGGCCACCGACTGGCCGGCGAACTTCACCTGCGTGCTGTCGCCGCTGCCGTTCAGCCCGACCACCAGGCCGTAGCCGAGCAGCTGGTTCTCGCGCACGCCCTCGATGTCGACGAGCTGACGCAGCGGCTGCGCAGCGAAGGTCGGCATCGCCACGACCAGTCCGAGGACCACGCCGAGCACCAGGCCGATGGACAGGGGAATCGATCGATTCTTCATGGGGGACTCGCGATGGAGGGGGATCGGATCGGTCATCGGATCGGTCATCGGATCGGATCTCAGATCGGATTCCACGGGCTGTTGAACCAGCGCGTGAACCAGCCCGGCGTGGCGGCATCGGCCAGGACGCCCCGGCCGCTGTAGGCGATGCGCGCGTTGGCCACGCGCTGCGAGGACACGCGGTTCTCGCTGTCCACATCCGCCGGACGGACGTAGCCGGCCACGCGCATCAGCTCCTCGCCCTGGTTCAGCGTCAGGCTCTTCTCGCCGTGCACGCGCAGCAGGCCGTTGGAGGTCACCTCCTGCACGACCACGGTGATCGCGCCCTGCAGCGTGTTCTGCTGCGTGCTGCTGCCGCTGCCGTTGAAGTCGCGCCCCGCGTTGATGCCGTACGAGCGCTGCTTGCCGTTCAGGTCCAGGCCGAAGCTGCCGCCGCTGGTCTTGCCGCTCTGCGTGTTGGCGCTCTTGCTGGCCTGCGTCGCTTCTTCGAGCACGATGGTCAGCACGTCGCCGGAGCGGAAGGCACGCGTGTCGGCGATCAGGCTGGCGCTGCGGCCCGCGGCGAACACGCCGCCCCCCGACGGCCGGACCGTCTCCGCGATCGGCAGCGGCAGGCCGCCGGGATCGGCGCTGGGCAGTTCCGGCGGCGCGATGATCGCGCAGCCGCCCAGGCTCGCCGCGAGGATCGCGGCAGCAGCGAGTGGAAGAAGACGGGCAGCAGCGTTCATCGACGTCTCCTCAGCGTGCGGCCTGCGCCAGCACCTGCAGCATGTTGTCGGCGGCGGAGAGCACCTTGGTATTCATCTCGTAGGTGCGCTGCGCCGCGATCATGTCGACCATCTCCTCGACGACCTGCACGTTCGAGCCTTCCAGCGCGCCCTGCTTGAGCTTGCCCAGGCCGTTCTCGCCCGGCACGCCCTCGGTGGGCGCGCCACTGGCGCCGGTCTCCTGGTACAGGTTGTCGCCCAGCGCCAGCAGGCCGGCCGGGTTGACGAACTGCGTCAGGCGCAGCTGCCCGATCTCCTGCGGCGCGGCGTTGTCGGCGACGGTGATCGACACGACGCCGTTCTCGCCGATCGTCAGCGACTTGGCGTTGACGGGGATGGTGATCTCCGGCTGCAGGCGCTGGCCCTGCGCCGTCGTCAGCCGGCCTTCCGGGCTGACGTTGAGCTGGCCGGCGCGCGTATAGGCCGGCCGGCCGTTCGGTCCCTCGACCTGCAGGAAGCCGTTGCCGACGATGGCCACGTCCATGCTCTGGCCGGTCGTCTGCAGGTTGCCGTTGGTGAACACCTTCTGCGTGCCCACCATGCGCGTGCCGTTGCCCAGCTGCACGCCGGTCGGCGCGGCGGTGCCGTCCTCGGCCTGCGCGCCGGGCTGGCGCTCCACCTGGTAGAAGAGGTCCTCGAACATCACCCGGTCGCGCTTGAAGCCGACCGTGTTGACGTTGGCCAGGTTGTTGGCGATCGCTTGCAGCTTGGCGTCCTGCGCCTGCACGCCGGTCTTGCTGATCCACATGGCGGGGTTCATCGGGGGCTCCTTGGGGAAATGCGGGAATGTCGGGGGAACGGGATCAAGGTCGAGGTCGAGAGCGCGGTCGAGTGAACGGACGGCCGCGTCACTCGCGGACCAGCCGGTTGCCGGTATCGGCCATGCCGTCGGCGGCCTTGTAGAGGCGCATCTGCAGCTCGAAGTCGCGGGCCAGGTTCATCGTGGCGACCATCTCCTCGACGGCCGAGACGTTGCTCGATTCGAGCTTGCCCTTGGCGACCTGCACGGCCGGATCGGCGGCCGGCGTGCTGCCGTCGCGCGTCACCAGCAGGCCGGCCTCGTTCTTGGTCAGCTGCGAGAACGGCGGCTTGACCAGCTTGAGGCGGTCCACCGTCTGCAGCTCGGGCTGGCCGTTGGCCAGGACCGAGATCGTGCCGTCGGCCTGCACTTCCAGCCTGTCGTGCGGCGGCAGCACGATCGGACCGCCCTCGCCCAGCACCGCGTGACGGCCCAGGCGCAGCGTGCCGTCGGCGTCGACGGTGAAGTTGCCGCTGCGGGTGTAGGCCTCGCGGCCCGCCGGTCCGTCCTGTGCCACGGCGAACAGGCCCTCGCCCTCGACCGCCAGGTCGAGATCGCGGCCCGTGTCGCGCTGGCTGCCGGCGCGCGCGCTGACGACGTCCGAACGCGCCTGCGCCAGGTGCCGCGCGTCGTAGCCGTAGCCCTTCACCTGCGCGGCGCCGGCCTGCTCCAGGTTGGCACGGAAGCCGGCCGTCTCCATGTTGGCCAGGTTGTTGGCATGCACGGCCTGCGCGCGCTGGATGCGCTCGGCGCCGCTCATGACGGTGTAGATCAGGGCGTCCATCGGGGGCTCGCTTCAGTCCGGGTGGTCGGGAAGAACTCGCGGAGAACTCGTGTCAGACGGCCTGCATCAGCGCCTGCATCATCTCGTTCTCGGTCGAGATGAGCTTGGTGTTGGCCTGGTAGTTGCGCTGCGCGCTCATCAGGCTGACGAGCTCGCCGGTGACGTCGACGTTGGACTGCTCGATCGCGCCGGCGCTGAGCTTGGACGCCGTGCCCGCGCCCGGGCGCGAGTACAGCGCCACGCCGCTGTCGATGGTCGACGTCCAGCTCGTGTCGCTCATCGGCTTGAGCGCGCTCTCGTTGGCGAAGGTGGCCAGCGCGATGGTGCCGACGGTCTGCTTCTCGCCGTTGCTGTAGTTGGCCACCAGCGAGCCGTCCTCCGACAGGCTGGTGCCGGTCAGCGTGCCGGCGGCATAGCCGTTGGACTCGTTGGTGCGGGTCGTCGTGTCGCCGGCGTACTGCGTGGTGGTGGTGTAGTCGATGCGCATGGCGATCGGCGCGGCGCCGTTGGCCGGCGCGGCGTTCAACGTCACGGCGGGCACGGCGGTGAGCTGGCCCAGCGCGTCGAAGTTCATCGTCGCGCCGACGCCGGCCGGGGCCGCGCCGTCGAAGCTGTAGTACGCGTTGACGGCGCCGACGCCGGTCTTCACGAAGTACTGCGTCACGCTGTGCTTGGTGCCCAGCGAGTCGTACACGACCGAGGTCACCGAGCTGTTGTAGCTGCGCGAGTCGTCCTTGTCGAAGGGCGCGAGCGCGGGCACGGTCCAGTCGGCGCTGAGGTTGCCGTTGTAGGTCAGCACGTCGCTGGCCTGCGCCGGGATCGTGCCGGCGTTGACGCGCAGGTCGCCGAAGGCACCCAGGCCGGCACCCGGCACCGGCCGGCCGTTGGCGTCCAGCACCGCGGCGTAGCCCTGCGCCTTGCGGCCCAGGCTGTCGATGACGTTGCCGTCCTTGTCGACGTCGAACAGGCCCACGCGGGTGAACACGGTCTGGCCGTCGTCGCCCTTGACCGCGAAGAAGCCGCGGCCCTGGATCATCGCGTCCATGCCGCGTCCGGTGTTGAACAGGCCGCCCCCGGTCTGGATGCTTTGCGAGATCGAGCCCACTTCCACGCCGGTGGGCGCGCTGTCGGCGTACATGGACGAGAAGTTGCTGCGGCTGGACTTGAAGCCGTAGGTGCCGGAGTTGGCGATGTTGTTGCTGATGGTCTCCAGGCTGGCGTTGACCGCGTTGATGCCCGAACGTGCGATTTCGAAACTCATGGGGGCCTCCGAAGGCGTTGGATGCTGGGAACTGGGGAAGACTCTGAAGAACCTGGGAAGGACGCGCCCGTCAGGACGCGGCGCGGCCCTTGAACTGGGTGATGGCCTGGCTGGTGACCTCGCCGACGCCGGCGAGCTGCAGCATCACGCTGCCGTCGGCGGACAGGCGCACGCCGTCCAGGCGGGCGACGGTCTCCAGGCTCACCTCGCGCTTGTCCTTGGCCTCGAACTTCAGGCTGTACTGGCCGTCGCGCAGGCCCAGCTTGGCCGGGTCCAGCGTGTAGCCGTGCTCGCCCTTGCCGAGCGAGCCGAGATCGATGCGCTGCTCGGTGCCGTCGCCGGCCGTCACCACCAGCGTGTTGGCGGGGCTGCTCGAATCCAGCGTGTAGCGCAGCTCGACCGGATCGCCCTGCAGCTGCACCTGCGAGACGGTGGCCTGCAGCGTCGAGCCGACCTGCGCGCCCAGCGTCATCAGCTGCAGGCTCGCCAGCATGCTGGCGTTGGTCTGGCCCTGCGAGGTGAGCTTCTGCATCGACTCGACCTGGCTCAACTGCGTGAGCTGGCTGACGAACTGCGACGGGTCCTGCGGCGACAGCGGGTCCTGGTTCTTGATCTGCGCGACGAGCAGCGTGGTGAACAGGTTGCTCAGGCCGCCGCTGTCGCCGTTGCCGGCGATCGCGCTGGACGACGAAGTGCCGTTGCCGCTCGAGTTGTTGTTGACGGAAGTGGTCATGTCGGTGCTCCGTGGAGGATCGGGGTCAGGTCTTGATCAGGGTCGGATCAGGCATGGATCAGCCTTCGCCGAGGCGCAGCAGCGACTGCTGCATCGACTTCACGCGCGACAGCACCTCGACGTTGGTCTCGAAGGCGCGCGAGGCGGACAACATGTCGGTCATCTCGGCGACCGGGTTGACGTTGGGGTAGAAGACCTCGCCGTTCTCGTTGGCCAGCGGGTTCTCGGGCTCGTAGGCCTTGCGCAGCGGCTCCTGGCTCTCGACGACGTCCAGCACCTGCACGCGCGTGCCGGCGAGTTGCTGGTCGCCCAGCCCTTCGCGCGCGGCGAGCGCGGCGAACACCGGCTTGCGGGCGTGGTACGTGGCGGTCTCGCTGCCGGCGGCCGACTGCGCGTTGGCCAGGTTGCTGGCGATCGTGTTCAGGCGCACCGTCTGCGCGGACATCGCCGAACCGGCGATCTGGCTGATCTGCTTGAAGGACATGACAGCTCCCGTTTTGTCGCTCATTGACCGCTGATGGCCTTGGCCACGCCCTTGAGCTTCATGTTCACGAAGCTCAGGCTGGTCTGGAAATCGAGCGCGTTCTGCGCGAAGGCGGCCTGCTCCACGCCGAGCTCGACGGTGTTGCCGTCCTGCGCCGGGTGGTACGGGACGCGGTACTTCATGTCCTGGTCGCCGGTGTCGAGCGCGAGCTCGCCGTTGAAACCGTCGCCCGATCCGTCGCCGGAACCCAGTGCGCTGCGCAAAGACGCGGCAAAATCAATGTCGCGCGCCTGAAACCCCGGCGTGCTGACGTTGGCGATGTTGGAGGCCAGGACCTTGGTCCGCTCCGCGCGCAGACGCAGCGCGTCGTCATGCACCCCGGCCGCCTTGCTGAAATCGATGCTCATGCGCGACTCCCTCTTTCCGTTCGTTTCCGAATCCGTTGCTGTCTGTCGTCCGCTGTCGATCGCTCTGGCGATCTCAGCGTTGTCCTTGCCCTGCGGGCTGCCGGCCGCCCTGGCCGCGGGTCAGGCACCGCAGGCGCCGAGCGCCTCCAGGGACGGCACCGCCCTGCTCGACGCCCAGGTGCTGGACACCGCCCGCAACGCCTTGCTCGACCAGGCGCAGCAGGCCGGCCTGATCTCGCCGGAGCTGCAGCTTCAGCAGCCCGCGCCGCGTCCGCGTCCGGCCTGCCCGGCCGGCTGGGACGTCGCGCTGCAGGACAGCCGCAGCCTGATGCGCCTGCGCCTGGTGGCCCGCTGCACCGACGACGCCGCCCGCGTGCCGCCGCAGGACTTCCTGCTGCGCGCGACGCTGAGCGCCGAGGTGCTCGTCGTCACGCAGGGCGTGGCCAGCGGTCAACCGGTCAGCGACGATCAACTCCAGCTGCAGCGCCGCGACATCAGCCAGACGCCCGACGCGCTGTCCACGCTGGAGCCCGGCTTCGCCGCGCGCACCACACTGCGCCCGGGCCAGCTGCTGCAGAAGCGTCTGCTGGCCGCGGCCATCGTGGTCAAGCGCGGCGACGCCGTGCGCATCCAGGCCAGCCGCGGGGGCGTCAGCGTCGAAGGCGCCGGCGAGGCGCTCGACAGCGGCGCGCGCCAGGGCCTGATCCGCGTGCGCAACAGCGCCAGCGGCCGCGTGATCCAGGCCCGCGTGCTGGACGCCGGACTGGTCGAGCCCGCCGAACTGCGCTGAGTCGATCGCCGCGAAGACCGGCTTCATTTCGCAACTCCAGCCGCGCGCGCGGCGGCGCCCGTCGAGGTCGATTTCTGAGCGGTGTCGAGTTGCGCCGTCACGCGCGCCGCCACCTGTGTGAGCTTCTCCGCATACGCCGGATCGGTGGCGTAGCCGCCGCGCTGCAGCGCGACGCCGTAGGCGCGTGCATCGGCGCCGGCGTTGAGCGCGCCCTGATAACGCGGGCTCGTGCCGACCAGGCGGGCCAGATCGTCGAAGGACTGCGACGGCGACGCGTAGGCGCGGAACGCCTCGCGGCGCGCGACGGGCGCGCCGCCCTCGACCTCCGTCGTCATCGCCTGCGCGACGGCACCCTGCCAGCCGGTGGCCTTGATGCCGAAGTAGTTGTGGCTGCTCGAGCCATCCGCCGCGCGGACCGGCGAGCGGCCCCAGCCCGTTTCCAGCGCGGCCTGCGCGGTCAGCACCTCGGGCGCGACGCCCAGCTTCGCGCCGGCGCCGCGCGCCAGCGGCAGCACCTCGTCGATGAAGGCCTGGCGCTGCGCGTCGCTGACGGCATCGTCCGCGGAGCCGCCGGTGCCCGGCGCCGCGTCCATGCCCGCCACCGCCTGGGACCGCACGCGGCCCCACGCGCCTTCGGGGCTGAGACCGCCGCCGGAGCCGCCGTCGCCCTGCTCGATGTAGCGGACGACGTCGCGATTCAGCTCATTGAACAACGCGTCGAAGCGCGGCGTACCGAAGCCGCCCGCGCCAGCGCCACGTCCAGGCGCGACCGGCTCCGTCGCCAGCGACGGGAACTCACCCGCCCGGAAGTCAACGTTCCGCATAGATGTGCTCCTCGCGGCCCAGCAGTTGCTGCATCAGCGCCTGCTGCTCGCCGATCAGTTGCGCGTTGCGCAGGTTCATCGCCTTGCACTCCGCCAGTGCGCGTTCGATCGCGCGGCGCAGCGCGGCGATCGGTTCAGCCGTCGCAGCGGGCAGGCGCTCCAGCAACGCACGCAGGCTGGGCTGCGCCGCGCGGCCGAGCAGCCCGACCAGCAGCTCGCGGCGACGGGCGCGTTGCGCCTCCATCTCCGCGGCCTGCGCGAGGATCTCCGCGGACAGCGCCGCCATCGCCTCGGCCTCGTGCCGCAGCGCGGCGTGGAACTGGCGGTCCAGCAGCTCGCGCAAGGTCTCGTAGCCGCGCAGGTCCTGCGAGAGTCCGTCGACGAGCTGCTGCAGCATCACCGCGGCGGTGCTGTCGGCGCGGCGCGCCGTGCGGGTCAGCGTCGCGGTCACGCGCGGCCTCCGTGATAACGCTGGATGAGCTGCGACAGCCGGTTCGCGTCGAACTTGATCTCGCCCTTGGCCAGCGCGTCGCGCAGCGCGGCGACCTTCACCTCGTCGACGTCCGGCATCGCGGCGAGCGTCGCCTGCGCGGGCTTGAGGACCTCGCTCGCCAGCTCGCCGGCGAGCATTGCGGGACCGGACGACGGGCCGGCGCCGAGCGCGCGGTCGGTCGACTCGACGGACGCCGACGACGTCGTGCCGGCGGCGGGATTCAACGGGTTGGTGCCAGTGATCTTCATTCGTTCACCCTTGGATCTGGTGCGCATGCGGCCTCCGTCAGCGGGAGGCCGCCGGCTGCGGCTTCATCAACGCGCCGCGAACCTGCTCGGCGGCATCGCCGTCGCGGGCCGGGTCGCGCAGCCCGGCCGGGCCGAACATCCCGGCGATCGCCTGCGCCTGCTTGGCGGTCAGCAGCATCAGCTCGATGCGGCGGTTGGCGGCCGCGGTCGGCGTCAGCGGGTCCAGCGGCGCGGCGTCGGCCATGCCGGTGACCTGCAGCACGCTGGACTCGGGCATGCCGCCGACCAGCAGTTCCTGGCGGGCCGCCATCGCGCGATGGCTGGACAGCGCCCAGTTGGTGAAGGCGCCCGGGCCCTTGTCCTGATAGGCCGTCGCATCGGTGTGCCCGACGATCAGCAGCTGGTTGCGGATCTCAGCCAGCAGCGGGCCCAGCTTGCGCAGCAGCGCGCGCAGCGGCGCGGCCGGCTGCGCGCTGCCGCGCTCGAACATGCCGCTGGCCTCGGTGTCGTGCAACTGCAGCCGCAGACCCTGCGGCGTGACGGCGCTGCGCAGATGGCCCTCCAGCCCTTCTTCCTTGGCCAGCGCGGCGATGCGACGCGCGAGCGCCTGCAACTGCTCCGGCGAATCCAGGCTGGGCCGACCCATGCGCGAATCCGTCGAGCCGTGCTGCGGATCGCCGGGGCTGGGCTCCTCGCTGCGCGCGGGCACCGGATGGCGCTCGATCATGCTGCCGCGCGAGCCGGCGGCCAGCGAGTTCGTCAGCCCCTGCCCGTCCTCGATCAGGTTGGCGCCCGCGTTCTGCAGCACGACCTGCATGCGCTCGGCGTTGCGCGAGGCCAGCAGCCACAGCACCAGGAACAGGCACAGCAGCGCCAGGCAGAAGTCGGCGAACGCGACCTTCCACGCGCCGCCGTGGCCTTCGTCGTCGGCACGGCGCGAGACGCGCTTCACCACGGTCGGGTGGTGATCGCGCGCGCCCTTGCCGCCAGCACCTGCCAGGCCGCCGGGACCGATGGACACGACCTCAGGCTGCACGGCGCTCTCCTTCTCCCGCCGGGCGATCGCCCGCGCGGCGGCGCGGCGTGGCGGCCGGCTCATCGCCGTTGAGGGCGTCGATCCAGCTTTCGAGCAGCGCGAAGCTGGGCTTGATGTTGAGCTGCACCAGACGGCGTCCGGCGTCGATCGCCAGCAGCGGCGGCTTGCCCGACACATGCGTCACCAGCACGACCTTGACGGACTCCAGCGACGCCAGCTCCTCATGCACCAGCTGCTTCATCATGTTGGACAGCGGGTCCATCACGCCGTAGCAGAAGAAGATGCCGATGAAGGTCCCGACCATCGCGGCGGCGACCATCACGGCGATCTCGCCGGTGCCCGCGCCTTCGGCGACGTGGTTCATCGCCATCACGATGCCCAGCACCGCGGCCAGGATGCCGAAGCCGGGCATCGCCTCGGCGATCTTGTGCAGCGACTTGGACGGCTGCATCAGCTCGTCGTGGATGGCCTCGAGCTCCTGCTCCAGCACGCCCTCGAGCTCATGCGCGTTGATCTTGCCCATCGCCATCAGGCGGAAGTTGTCGACGATGAAGTGCAGCAGCTTGCGGTTGTCGAGGATCAGCGGATAACGCTGGAACAGCGCGCTCTCGTGCGGCGCCTCGACGTGCGCGTCCAGCGCCTTCAGGCCGCCGGCGGCCGTCTGCAGCAGCTCGTACATCAGCAGCAGCAGCTGGCGCTGAAACTCCTGGCCGTGGTCGCTGCGGCGCACCAGCTTGCGCAGTTGCAGCAGCATCTCCGACAGCACGTGGCGCGGGTTGCCCAGCACGATCGCGCCCACGCCGGCGCCGACGATGATCAGCAGCTCCACCGGCTGCCAGATGACCTTGAACTGGCCGCCGTGCAGCATGAAGCCGCCGAAGACGCAGCCCAGGACGATCCCGATTCCGATGAGTGCCTGCATGTCCGTTCCTTTTTCCTGTTCCGCCGGTCTTCAGACTTGCTGCAGAAAGGCGCGCATCTTGGCGAGCGCGGCCTTGTTGATCTGGGAGACGCGCGCCTCGGTGAGATCGAGCACGGCGGCGATCTCCTTGAGGCTGGCGTCGAATTCGTAATAGAGCTGGATCACCCGCTGCTCGCGCTCGTTGAGCGCCGTCAGCGCCTGCGCGATCGAGCGCGTGACCATCAGCTGCGCTTCCGGGTTGCGATGCTCGCTGGGCATCTGCGCCAGTTCCTCGACCAATTCGTCGAAGCTGGCCATCTCCTCGGCCACCTCGGCCTGGAGGAAGTCCTGGTACTGCTGCGGCGTGAGCTTCAGGTGGCGCAGGATCTCGGCCTCGACCGGCTCGCGGCCGAGCTGGCGCGTCAGCGCGCGCAGCGCGTCGCGCTGCTTGTGGCTGTCCTGGCGCACGGTGCGCGGACGCCAGTCCTGGCGGCGCAGCTCGTCCAGGATCGCGCCGCGCACCCGCAGCGCGGCGAAGGCGCCGAAACCGCCGTCCGGTTGTCCGTAGCGGCGCAGCGCCTCCAGCAGGCCCATCAGGCCGATCTGCTCCATGTCCTCGCGGTCCATCACCGCGCTGGCCTGCGCCGACAGCTGCCGCACCACGCGCTTGACCAGCGGCGCGTACTCGCGCAGCGCGCGCTGCTCGAGCTCGGCGCTTTGCGCGGCGCTGAGGCCCGCCGTCGCGACGGCGCCCCATTCGGCGTAGGCATGCTGCACGGTGCTCTGTCCCGGTGGTGCTGGTGGTTCTGGTCGTGCTGGTGATCGCGCGCGGACGGGACCGTCACTCGATGATCAGCTTGCCGATCAGCGCCTCGGCGAACGGCGCGTCGCGCCGGTCCGCCGCATAGCTCTCGGCATAGGCCTGGTTGAGCAGCTGCGCGAACTGCTCGACGCTCATCGCCTGCGCGCTCTCGACCGTGTGCGTGGACAGCGCCTTCACCGCCACCGTGCGCAGCAGCGGCAGGTGGTCCTTGGTGCGCTTTTCCTGCTCGGGCAAGGTCTTGAAGACGATGTCCACCGCCATGTAGTGCGACACCGCCGAGCCGTTCGGGCCGCGCAGCATCACCAGCACCTTGTCCAGCGTCACGTACTTGTAGTCGGGCGCCGGCTTGCCGTCGTCCTTGGGATCCTTGGCGTCCTTGCCGCCATGCGCGGCGTCGGCGCCGGCGGCGGTCGCCGCCGTCTTGGTGCCGTCGGCCTTCAGCCACCACACGGCGGCGCCGGCACCACCGGCGGCCAGCAGCGCGACAACGGCGATCACGCCGATCAACTTGGTCCTGTTCTTCATCGCGTGGTCCTCGTGTTGCCGACCGTGATGCCGCCCGTGATGCCCATGGCGCCCACACCGACCGCCCCCGCGGCGTTGCCCGCCAACGCGTCCGCGAAGCCGAAGGCGGCGGAAGCGCCCGACGCGCCGTGGTCGTCGTCCTGCAGCGCCCGGCCGGGCTGGCGTTGCGCGTCGCGTTGCTGACCGCCCGATTGCGGCTGGCCGCCCGCGGCGGCGCCGTCGCGACCACGGCCGTCGCCGGCCGCCTGCGCGCCCGAGGCGACCTGCACCGACACATCGCCCGAGTGGCGCTGCACCAGTTCATGGCGCAGCGGCTCGGCGATCTGGCGCAGTTGCTGGCGCACGTCGTCATTGCTGGCGGAGAGCTGCACCTGCAGCGCGCCGCCTTGCTGGCGGATGTCGATCTCGATGCGGCCCAGCTGCGGCGGCTCCAAATGGAGGCGAGCACTGTCCGCGCGCTGCGCGATCTGCAGTTGCAGCCGGTCGCCCAGCGCCTGCATCAGCGGCTGCTGCCAGGCCTCGCGCGAGGCGGGCAGCGTGAGCGTCGAGGACACCGAGGCTCCGACGTCGGTGCCGCCCGACATCGCGCCCGGCGTCATCGCCGTCATCAGGTCGGCGCTCCAGCGCTGCAGCCCTTGCCAGGCGCCGGCGTCGGTCGCGCTCGCCGGCACCGCGACGTCCGCGCCTTGCAGCGCGAGAAGACGCGCCGCGTCGGTGGTCAGTGCCGATGGCAGGGGCGTCGCGTCTTGTGAGGCCCGCGAAGATGGCGAGGCCGGCGGATTCGACGCCGCACCGGCCAGGTTTCCCGACGCGCCGGCCGCATCGCGCGCCACCGGGGCCGGCGGCATCACCACGGGGATCAGCGTCGGCATCAGCATCGCCATCAGCGGCGCGCTCGCGGGCAGCGCAGCGTCATCCTGCGCGGCGGAGGCCTCGCCATCGGTGCCGTCGCCCGCCGGCCGCGCGCCGCCCGCGACGACGCCGATCGCGTCCTGGCCCGCGGTGCCTGCCGGGCCGCGACCCAGCAGTTCATCAAGGGCCTGCATCAGCGCGGCGTCGAGCACGTCGACGTTCCCATCGGCGCTGCCGCCCGACGCGTCGGCCCCCTGGGCCTGCGCGGTGTCACGCTCCCCCGCGGGTGCCATCAGCGGCGCGAAGGGCAGCACCACGGCCGGCGCGGCAGTCCCGTCCGCCGTGCCCGCACGGTCCGCCTTGCCGCCCGCCGCGCTGCCAGAAGGCAGTCCCGGCGCCGTCGCGGCGGACGGCGAGGCGGCGGCGTTGGCGTTGGCCGCGGCGGCCATCGGAGTCATCGTCATCGTCATGCTTGCGCCTCCGTGCCCCAGTCGGCGGACTCCGCATACGCGGACCACCCCTGGCGCTGCTGCCGCATCTGTTCCAGCGTCTGCCCGACGCGCTCGAGCTCGCGCTGGCATTCGCCGCTGATCTGCTGATGGAGCCGGCGCAGCTGCTGCAGCGCGGCGCGCTCGCCGGGCGTCAGCGCCGCGGCGTCGAGGCCGCCCAGCAGCTGGGCCAGTTCCGCGTCGCCGCGGGCCAGCGCGGTCCAGTTGCGTTGGGCACAGGCGTCGCGCAGACGCTCGCCGAGCATCTGCAGGCGCGCGGTGATCGGCACCGGGCGGAGGGTCTGGGGCATCGCCATGTCCTCCTCACCCGTGGCGGGCGAGCACGCCCTGCCAGCCGCCGCGGATCTGCGCGAGCAGGCCGCGGACCTCGTCGACCAGCGCGACGTCCAGCTCGACCCCGGCGCGGTACAGCCGCTCCGCGCAGTAGTCGTAGAGCCGCGCCAGGCTGGCCACGACCTCCCCGCCCGTGTCCAGGTCCAGCGCGCTGGACAGCCCGTTGATGATGGCGACGCACTTGTCCAGGCTGGCGGCCTTGAGCTCGAAGCGCCGCGCCTCGATGTGGGCGCGGGCGCGGGCGAGCTCGTCCAGCAGGCCGTCCATCAGCACCAGCACCAGCTGGAGCGGCGAGGCCTGCGCGGTCTGCGCCTGCAGATGGACGGACTGGTAGCTCTGGTAGGCGTCGTAGCTCATGGGGTCGTCGTGGGCGTGTCGTCGAGGAGGTGCGCGGCGCTCAGGCCGCGACGGCGTCGAACAGGCTGCCCGTGCCACCCAGTTGCGTCTGCAGGTTCTGCAGCTGCGTGAACTGTTGGAGGTAGCGCGTGTACGCCTGGTTGTATTGCTGGTCCAGACGCAGCTGGCGGTCGCTGATGCTCTTCTGCTGCGACTGGATCGTGGTCTGGCGCTGCTTGATCTGGCCGTTGGCACTGTTGGTCCAGGTGTCGGCGAGCTTGTCCATCGCGCCGAGCAGGCCGGACGAGTTGGACAGCGCGGTCGAGCCCAGCACCTTGTCCAGCGCGTCGGGCGTGGCCGACAGCGCCTTGCCCAGCTTGGCGCTGTCGAGCGTGGCGCTGCCGTCGCGGCCGATGGACACGCCCAATGTGCGCAGGTTGGCGCCGCCGTAGTCGTTGCGCAGCACGTTGCCGATGCGGTCGCGCAGCGCGCGCACGCCGGCGTCGCTGGCGAAGGCGCCGTTGGCCGTGCCTTCCTTGCCGACGACGGTCAGGTCGTCGAGCGCCTTCTCCAGCGTGTTGTACGCGTCGACGAAGCTCTGCAGCTTGGCGCTGGTGGCCGTGTCGTCGCGCGCGACGGTCAGCGTCACCGGCGACTCGCCGGTGGCCTGCGCCTTCTTCAGCGTGATGGACACGCCCTGGATCGCGGTGACCGTGTTGCTGGCCTGCTGCAGCCGCACGCCGGTGCCCTGCGCGCCCAGCCAGACGACGGCGTCCTGCGCGCCGACCAGCTCCTTGCGCTTGCTCGTGTCGTCCAGCGCGGTCTTCAGCGGACCGGACAGGCCCGAGGTGTCGATCGTCAGTTTGCCGCCCGCGCCGCTGACCCCGGAGGTCAGCACCAGCTGCGTCGCGCCGCCGACGGTCACGACCATCGCGGTGGCGTTGCCGCTGGCCGCGGTGTTGATCGCACGAGCGATCTCGGTCTGCGACAACGTGCCGTCGCCGTCGCCGTCGGCACTGGCGAGGTCGACGTTGAAGCTGGTGCCGTTGGCCAGTTGCACGGACATGCTGCCCGGGCCGGCCGGCACCGCCGGCAGATCCTGGAAGGCGACCTGGTTGGTCGTCGCGAGCTGCTCGACGAACAGCGGCGTGCTGGTCGGCTGCGCCCCGGACGCGGCGGTCGCGGTCATGACCGCGCTGTCGCTGGGCGTGGCGCTGTACTGCGTGACCGACTGGCCGGGCTTGGACGACAAGGCGGCCAGCGCCGTCTTGAACGCGCTCAGCGCGCTCTGCAGCTTGGTCAGTCCGCTGGACGCGGTCTGCGCGGCCTTGGTCTGGGCGTCCAGCAGCGTCTGCGCCGGCTGCGTGTACGCGGTGGCCAGGCTGGTGGCCGTCGAGGTCGGATCGAAACTAGTCGCCATGGCGGGCTCCTCCACAAGGTCCGGGGTTGAGACTTCCCTGGTGGTAGGCGACCGGCAGCGGCCGGAACTTAAGCGGCGCGCGGTCAGCCACGGTTCCCCCGATCGTTGAGGCGGGTCATCGGACCGAAGCCGCCCCAGGAACCGAGGGCGCCGAAGGCGCTCAAGCCGCCGTAGGCGCTATCGTTCTGGGCGCTCTGCGACGCGATCTCGTCCTGCCCCTTCTGGTCGCGGCGGGCCTGCTCGGTGCGGACGCGCGCGTCGGCGCGGTCGACCAGTTGACGCAAGGTCTCCTGCTTGCGGGCGGCGGCCAGCGTGTCGGCGCGGGCCAGCTCCAGCTCGGCCTGGCGGCGCGCCAGCTCGGCGCGCTGCTGGTCGGCCCAGCCGCGCATCGCCTGCTTGTAGGCGGCGCTGTTCTGCGCCAGGCCGGGCAGCGCGACGCCGCTCAGCGTCGCCTGCGCGCCGAGCGCGTCCAGCCGGTCGACCGTGCCCTGCACCCGCTGGCACAGCTGCTGCTGCGCGACCAGCTTCGCCTGCTGACGATCGAGCTGGAGCTGCTGCAGCTCGGCCAGCTTGCCGAGGCTGCGACGCAGCGAATCCTGGCTGCCGCTCATGCGAGCACCTCCGTCAGTTGGGCTTGCGTGGAAACCAGCGGCGCGCCCTCGTGGGTGCCCTGGTGGAGAAAGGCCTCGATGCGCGGCCACAGCGCGACGGCGCGGTCGGTGGCCGGGTCGGCGCCGGGCACGTAGGCGCCCAGCGGCATCAACTCGCGGACCTGCTCGAAGCGGGCCATCAGCTGCTTGATCTCGCGTGCGGCCTGCTGCTGGCCGCGATCGGCGACCAGCGCCATGCAGCGGCTGATCGACTGCGCGACGTCGATGGCGGGGTAATGCCCGCGCTCGGCCAGCGCGCGCGTCAGCACGATGTGGCCGTCCAGGATCGCGCGGGCCGTGTCGACGACCGGGTCCTGCTGGTCGTCGCCCTCGGCGAGGACCGTGTAGATCGCGCTCATGCTGCCGTCGCCCTCGCCGTTGCCGGCGCTCTCGACGAGCTCCGGCAGCAGGCTGAAGACCGACGGCGGATACCCGCGCGTGGCCGGCGGCTCGCCCAGCGCCAGCGCGACTTCGCGGCGCGCCATCGCGTATCGCGTCAGCGAATCGACCAGCAGCAGCACGTGCTGGCCCTGGTCGCGGTAGTGGGCGGCGATGCTGTGGCACAGCTCGGTGGCGCGCAGGCGCATCAGCGGCGACTCGTCGGCCGGCGCCACGACGACGACCGCGCGCGCCAGGCCCTCGGCGCCGAGCGACAGGTCGATGAACTCGCGCACCTCGCGGCCGCGTTCGCCGATCAGGCCGACAACGACGACGTCGGCGACCGTGTTGCGCGTGATCAGGCCCAGCAGCACGCTCTTGCCGACGCCGGAGCCGGCCATCAGGCCGACGCGCTGGCCGCGGCCCAGCGTCAGCAGGCCGTTGATGGCGCGCACGCCGACGTCGAGCGGCTCGTGCACCGGCTTCTTGCGCAGCGGATTGACCTTGGGCGGCACCATCTGCAGCAGCAGGTCGCCGCCGAGACGGCCGCGGCCGTCGATGGGCTCGCCCAGGCCGTTGACGATGCGGCCCAGCCACTGCGGACCGATCATCAGCGACGAGCGCTCCGGCGCCGGCAGCACGCGCGCGCCGGCGGCCAGGCCGTCGGGTTTCTTGAAGGGCATCAGGTAGGCGACCTGGTCGCGGAAGCCCACGACCTGCGCCGCCAGCCAGCCGTCAGGCGCATGCTCGCTCGCGCCTTCGAGCCGCTGTTCGATCAGGCAGCGCTGACCGGTGCGCAGCGTGCAGCCGCTCGCCTCGAGCAGCAGGCCCGAGGCGCCGACCAGACGGCCGGTGGGGGTCGACACCGGCACGTCGCCAAGCTCGACGCGACGCAGCGCGTTGCTGATCATCGGGCGCCCTCCCCGGCCGCGCCGAGCGCATCGAGCTCGCCGGCCGCCGTGTGCGAATGCGAGGGCGCGGAACCGCCGTCGGACCCGTGGCCATCGATCGTGGTCTCGGGCATCAACTGACCCCGCACCTGGTCCATGCAGGCCGCCAGGCGCTGGCGGCAGCCGGCATCGGCCTCGCGACCGCCGGCGATGACGCGGCACTCGCCCGGGTCCAGCGAGGCGTCGGCATGCAGCGTCCACTCGTGCACGCGTTCGGGACCGAGCTCCAGCAGCCGCTGGCGATCCTCGGGATTCAGGAAGACCTCGACGCCGTCGCGCGCCGGCGGCATCGCCGACAGCGTCTCGTCGACCAGCGCCATCAGCTGCGTCGGCCGCAGCGTCAACTCGGCACGGATGACCTGGCGCGCGACGCGCTCCACCAGCTCGACGACCTCGCGCCGCATCGCGGACTGGTAGTCCTGCTGCAGCTGGCAGAGGTGGGTGAGCAGCGTGTCGACCGCGGCCACGGGGCTGACCAGCAGCGCCCGCGCGTCCTCGCGCCCGGCGGCCAGTCCTTCGGCATGGCCGGCCGCCTCGGCGGCGCTGCGCGCCTCGTCGATGCCGGTCTGCAGGCCGCTCGCATACCCTTCCTCGTAGCCCTTGGCCAGGCCTTCCTGGAAGCCCTGCGCCAGGCTGGCCTGCAGCTGCGCGCCGGACTGCCCGTCGAGCAGCGAGGACGCGCGGCCGACCTGGGCCAGCGGCGGGAAGCGATGCGGGCGCAGCGTCTTCATTCGACGACGTCCTCGGCGAACAGCTGGACCTGGATCTCGCCGACGTCCACCAGCGCCTTGACCTGCGCCATGATCTCGGCGCGCGCCTGCTCGACGCGGCTCATCGGCATCGGACCGCCGCGACGCATCAGGTCCTCGAAGCTCTGCGCCTGGCGGCGCGGCATCGCGGCCAGCAGCGCGTCGCGCACCGGCGGCTCGGCGCCCTTGAGCGCGACGGCCCACAGCTCCAGCGGCACTTCCTCGATGAGGCGCGTCAGCGTCGCCTCGCTCTGGCGCGAGAGCATGAAGAACTCGTACATCGACGACTCGATCTCGCCGACCACGCCCGGGTCGTGCGCGCGCAGCAGCTCCACCATCTGCTGGCGCTGGCCGGGCATGCGGTTGAGGATCTCGGCGACCTGCTTGACGCCTTCGACCGTCGCGCCCTGCTGGCCCAGGCCGGAGAGGCAGCGCTCGACCAGTTCCTCGAGCTCGACCAGCAACTCGGCGTCGACCTCCGACAGGCGCGCCATCTGCAGCAGCACGCGGTCGCGGCCGCCGGCCGGCCCTTCGGGCAGCGCGGCGACGACGTCGCCGGCCAGCGCGCTCGGCAGGAAGGCCAGGAAGACCGCCTGCATGCGCTGGTGCTCATGGCTGATCTGCTCGGCCAGCCACTTCGGCGAGGCCCATTGCAGGCGCTGCATCTTGGGCCGGATCGCGTCGCCGTAGATGCTGTTGAGCACGCTGGCCGCGATCTGTCCGCCCAGCGCGAGGTCCAACGATCGCTTCAGGTAGGTGCGCGACGCGCCGTGCACGCCGCTCTGTTCGCGATAGTCGTCGAAGAAGGTCTGCAGCGAGGTGCGCACCCAGTCGACCTTGATGCCCGACAGCCGCGACATCACCTGCGTGACGTCCAGCAGCTCGTCGCGCGACAGGCAGCGCAGCACCGCGGCCGCGGGCTCCTCGCCCATGCTCAGCAGCACGATGGCGGCACGCTCGACCGGGCTCAGCGACGAAGCGCTGCCGGGCGGAA
Organism: Mitsuaria sp. MSU3D; assembly: GCF_056867975.1. Classification (NCBI taxonomy): domain Bacteria; kingdom Pseudomonadati; phylum Pseudomonadota; class Betaproteobacteria; order Burkholderiales; family Sphaerotilaceae; genus Roseateles; species Mitsuaria sp. MSU3D. The sequence goes on from NZ_CP200314.1 coordinate 2,832,805, forward strand.
TGAAATCACTCGCTTCGGCCATTTTTCTTCTGCACCCATTGCTTGACGACTTCCGCCACCCGCTCCGGCTCCTTGGCCGCGAGCACCTTCAGGTGGTCCACCAGCACGTCCACCGGGGATCCCGGCGGCGGCAGTTCGTAGTTCTCGAGGAGCGGCGTCACCGCCGAGCCGGACTGCCCGGCACCGGCCAGCGCGCCCATGCCGGCGCCCATGCCGGCACCGATCGGGCCGCCGAGCGCCGGAACGCCCTCGCCCGCCGGCGCCATCGCCGGCTGAGCGCCCAGGCCGGCGGCGCCGGACAGCGGCTCCAGCGGCGTGATCCCGGGACCGTCGGCGCGGCGATCGGCGCGGCCGTCGTTGCCACGTTCCTTGCGACGCGCACCGCCCATGCCCAGCGCGTGCTGGCCCATGCGCAGCAGCGGACGCGCCAGCAGCAGGTAGCCGAGCAGCGCGGCCAACGCGTACGCGCCCCAGCCGCCAAACTCGACGATCGTGTCGCGCTGCTGGTACCAGGGCTCGACGACCGGCGGCGCCGGGAAGGCGAGCGTGGAGACGCTCAGCGTGTCGCCCCGCTGCGTGTCGATGCCCAGGCCGCCGTTGAGCAGGCGCTCGACCTTCTGCAGGTCGGCCGGCGTCCAGTCCTTCGCGCCGCCCGGCGCGGCGGCGGTGTTGAGCAGCACGGCCACGCTCAGGCGCTCCAGCCGGCCGCGACTCTTCTTCACCTGCGTGATCGAGCGGTCATAGGCGTACTGGCGCGTGGAGGCGTTCTTGCGCGCGGTGTTGCTGTTGGCGTTCGCGCCGTTGGGATCCTCGCCCTGCGCCGCGGACGCGGCGGCCGCCGCCAGCGCGGCCGGCGGACGGTTGCTCAGCGAGCCCGGCACGCCCAGCGCGATGCGCTCGCGGTCCTGCTCCTCGCGCATCGCCTCGTTGGTCAGCTTGGGCGAGTCGCCGTACTGCTCGCGGGTTTCCTGGATGCGATCGTTGTTGACGTCGGCGGTGACGCTCAGGCGATAGTTCTGCTCGCCCAGCACCGGGGCCAGCAGTTCATGCACGTTGCGGCGGATGTCGTCCTGGATGCGGCGCTGCGCCTCGTTGCCCTGCGCGCCACCATCGAAGCCTTCACTCAGGTCGACGCGCGCCGACAGCAGGTTGCCTTGCTGGTCGACCAGGCTGACCCGCGACGGATCGAGGTTGGCCACCGAGCCCGCGACCAGGTTGATCGCCGCGGCGATCTGCTCGTGGTTGAGCGAACGGCCCGGCTTGAGCGTCAGCACGACCGAGGCCGAGCTCTTCTGCCCGTCGTTGAGCACGAAGGAGCTGCTCTTGGCGACGGACAGATGCACGCGCGCGCCCTCGACGGCGTCGAGCGCCATCATGCTCTGGGCGAGCTCGCCCTCGAGGCCGCGGCGGAAGCGGATGTCCTGCACGAACTGGCTCACGCCCAGCGGATCGTTCTGGTCCATCAGCTCCAGGCCGGCCGGCAGCTTGGCCACGACGCCCTTGGCGGCGAGCAGCATGCGCGCGCGACCCAGGTCCGCATCGGGCACCAGCACCTGGCCGCTCTCGGGATGCAGGCGGTAGGCGATGTGTTCGGCGTCGAGCACCGACAGCACGTCGGCGGTCGGCACGTGCTCGCGCTGGCCGAAGACCGGCTTGTAGCCGGCCTGGTCGCGCCACAGCAGCATCAGCACGAGCGCGGTGACGACGGCGGCCAGGATCAGCAGCGGCGCGGCCGACCGGAGCAGGGGCAAGCCGGCGCCAGGGGCGGGCGCAGCCCTGTTGAAGCCGCCCAGCACCTGGCCGAGGCGGCGGCGCCACGCCGGCATGCCGCTGTCGCCGGCGGTGCCGGTCGCGTTCTGAAGGGTCTGCAGCTCGTTCATCTTGTGCGTCCCGCAGGCCTCAGAGCTGCATCTTGATCAGCTCGTCCACGGCGCCGACGACCTTGTTGCGGACCTGCATCAGCATCGAGAACGACAGGCTGGCTTCCTGGCTGGCGAGCATCGCGCCGACCAGGTCGTCGCTCTCCCCGCGCTCGACCGCTTCCATGCGCGCCGCGGCGGCCTGGTCGCGGTCGTCCACGCGCTGCAGCATCTGCTCGAAACCCGGTGTGGACAGGTTATCGCCGGCACCTTGCGACAGCGCCTGGGCGTCCTGCTGCAGCCGCACGCTGTCCTGTTTCAGCAGGGATTCCATCGTCGATTGACCGATGGCCGCATTGAGCGTCAAAGCCGACATACCTTTGCTCCGGGCAAAAAGGGGCCTTGCCACGCCGGACGGCGCGGGTTTTCCCGTGACCATTCATTCACCTCATCCGCCCATTCCTTCTGGTTAATGGCGCGGTTTTGGCATCGATATCTTTCAATCTCCGGGCTGGAGATTCATGACGGATGGAATGTCGCTCTTCTTCTTGTCATCGCGTTGGCTGCGCGTATTTTTGTTGCGACATTTCCTCGACATTTACAGACCGTTTCATTCACGGAAATTCGGACGGAGAAACCCCCTCGCGCCGGATTGGCTGCGATATCGATTCTGCAAATTTCCGGGGAATTTCCGGGGAATATCCGGAACCCATGCGGCGGCGGACCGCATTCGGCCGGTCGACGCTGGCGGAAGCCATCCGACAGTGCCGTCGCGGGCCGGGTCAGGGAATGAAAAGGTGTCTGTGAATGACCATGTCCGTCCTCTCTCTGCAAGACGGGCGCACCTCGGCGAGAGGGCAGGCAGGGTCACAACAGGCCCGGGTGGGGCCTGGCAGGCGAGCGCCTGTGAACCACGCGTCACGCGGCTCGCAGACTCAGGTCTGGCAACCCCGCTATCGTGATCCGGCGCCTGGCTGAAAGAGTTTCAGCTGGCGCCCGACGGTAGACCGGAGGCTTTGCGACCCCGGCTTTCGCTCGGGTGTGCCCTGATGTGTCCGGACTGTAGTCAATGTGAGCGTGCGCAACAAGAACCCTTTTTGCACCGCACCAAAACAGCGTTCGCCGGTGTGACGGATGTCACGAACCGGCGCCGATACTCCCAGGATGGTGATCCGCTACTCGCGCATTTGCCTCGAAATAAGTCGGTTTTGTTTCGGGATTGATAAATGTGAAAAATGCAATCCACCCTGCGCTCGTCGGGATATTAACGACCGGACCGGCGAGCGACTTAAACGCGCAGCTTCCGCGATGTGCGATTCGCGATCGGCGGTTTGTGATTTATTCCCCGCATGTTCCGAACCAGCAGTTCCAATGCTGGCCGAAATCACCATCGATTCCTAGAATTCGCTGGTTATGGCGTGAAATGCATTGGCCGACCGATTGTTGTCCGACTGTTGTCGTACAACAGTTTCATTCAGAACGCCTCCCTTCTTCTCTGGAACCACGGATGAACCAGCCACGCTCCGCCCAGCCGCACCGGCCCGCCGCGCTCGATCCGCGCAGCCTGGGCCGCCCCGTGCATCTGCTGCCGCAGGTGGCGCAGCGCCTGCGCGAGGCGCTGCAGCGCCTGCTCGTGCAGCCGTGGAATCGCCGCTATCACAGCCGCCATGAGCTGCACGCGCTGACGCTGCGGCCGCTGGACGGCGCGGGGCTCGAGGTCGGCGACGTCGGCGACCTCGGCGAAGCGGGCCCGGCGGGGGACTCGCCCCGCTGGCTGCGCACCACGGGGCCGTCGGGCCTGCTGGCCTGCCGCATCGACCGGCCGCTGGTGCTGGCGCTGATGGCCAAGCGGCTCGGCCTGGGCGCGGACACCGCGCTGGCCACCGCCGACACGCCGCCCACCGCGACCGAGGACCGCCTGCTGCACCTGCTCGCCGGCCAGTTCGCCGGCCTGTGCGTGCACTGGTTGGCGCAGGCCTCCCGTCCCGATGGCGGCGCCACGCAAGACCTGACCCCCGCCAGCGATCTGCCGCCGCTGCAGGGCGGCGCCCTGCCCGCCTTCGGCCCCGACGGCTGGGAGTTGATCGCCTCGCTGCGCGACGGCGACCAGGAGGCCACGATCTCGCTCGCCCTGGCCGGCGCCTATCTGTTGCCGCTGCTGCGTCAACTGTCCGCGCAGCACCGTCCGTCGCGGCCCCCGGCGCAGCAGCAGCCGCTGGACCGCCGCCTGGCGCTGACCGTGCAGGCGCGCCTGCTGGAGCGCGAACTGGACCTCGGCAGCGTGCTGGACCTGCGTCCGGGCGCGCTGATCCCGATCCGGCTGACCGATGCGACCGTGATGGTCGAGGGCTCGGCGCTGATGAGCGCGGCCGTGGCCGAACACCAGGGCAAGTTGTGCCTGACCTCTTTCCAAGACCTGGAGTGATTGATGATGAGCGATACCGATCTGATCGCCGGCCTGCTCGACGAACCGATGGCGGAGGACGCCCGCGTGGTCGAGAGCCGACCGGCCGGCCGCGATCTGCCCGCGCTGATGCGCAAGATCCCGGTGACGCTGACGCTGGAGGTCGGCGAGGCGCGCCTGTCGCTGCACGACCTGGCGCAGCTGCAGGCCGACAGCGTCGTCGAGCTCGACACGCTGGCCGGCGCGCCGTTGGTGATCAAGGTGAACGGCACGCCGATCGGGCATGCGGAGGTCGTCGTCAGCGGCGACAGCCACGCGCTGCGCGTGCTCGACATCGACGGGCTGGACCTGGACCGGCTGGGTTCATGAGGACTGCACGCGCGATCGCCTTGGGCGCGGGCGCGATCGCGCTCGCGTCGATCGCGGCCGACCCGGCGATGGCGGCGATCCGCATCGCCGGTGCCGGCGCGGGGGGCGGCGACTTCACGCTGAAGACGCAGGTGCTGGTCATCATGACGCTGCTCGGGCTGCTGCCCGTGCTGGTGCTGATGATGACGAGCTTCACGCGCTTCGTGATCGTGCTGTCGCTGCTGCGCCAGGCGCTGGGCCTGCAGCAGGGCCTGCCGAACCGGCTGGTGACCGGCATCGCGCTGATCCTGACGATCCTGGTGATGCGCCCGATCGGCGCGCAGATCTACGAGCAGGCGATGGTGCCCTACGACAGCGACAGGATCACGCTGATGCAGGCGCTGTCCATCGCGGAGAAGCCGATCTCTCGCTTCATGCTGGCGCAGACCGGCAAGAGCGCGCTGGCACAGATCGCGCAGCTGTCGGGCGAGACGAACGTGGCCAAGCCCGAGGACCACAGCTTCGCGGTGAAGCTCGCCGCCTTCACGCTGTCCGAGCTGAAGACCGCCTTCCAGATCGGCTGCATGCTGTTCATCCCCTTCCTGGTGATCGACCTGGTGGTGTCCTCGGTGCTGATGGCGATGGGGATGATGATGCTGTCGCCGCTGGTGATCTCGCTGCCGCTCAAGCTGCTGCTGTTCGTGCTGGTCGACGGCTGGACGCTGACGGTGAACACGCTGGTGTCGAGCGTGCGCGGGGTGGCGGGATGACGCCCGAGATCGCCGCCGACCTGATCGGCGAGAGCCTGCACCTGACGATGCTGCTGGTGCTGGTGCTGATCCTGCCGGGGCTGGTGACGGGCCTGATCGTGGCGCTGTTCCAGGCCGCGACGCAGATCAACGAGCAGACGCTGGCCTTCCTGCCGCGGCTGCTGGTGACGCTGCTGGTACTCGGGCTGGCGGGCCGCTGGATGGTGGGCCTGCTGATGGACTACTGCGTCTCGATCTTCGAGCGCGCGGCGCAGCTGGCCTCGTAGCCGGACTCGCCGTCGCACTCTGAGCCGCACTCGTCGCCGCACTTGCAGGGAAAGCGCGCCGTGGACATCGACTTCAGCCAGCTCACCGCCTGGCTCAGCGCGCTGTGGTGGCCGTTCTGCCGCATCCTGGCGATGCTGGCCGCGGCGCCGACGATGGGCGACGCCGGCATGCCGATGTCCGCGCGCGTGCTGCTGTCGCTGGTGCTGGCGGTGGTGATGATGCCGGTCGCGCAGTCGACGGCGGTGCACATCCCGGTCTTCTCGATGCAGGGCGTGCTGGCCGCCGCCGAGCAGGCCATCCTCGGCCTGGCCATGGGCCTGACCTTCCACCTGGCGATCGCCGTGATCGGGGTGCTGGGCTTCCTGCTGTCGTCGCAGCTGGGCCTGGCGATGGCGGTGATGAACGATCCGATCAACGGCAGCTCCTCGGACGTCGTCGGCGCGCTGCTCAACATCCTGTGCGTGCTCGCCTTCTTCGGCATGGACGGCCATCTGCTGTTCACCGCGGTGCTGGGAGAGAGCTTCCGCGCCTGGCCGCTGGGCGCCGGGCTCTCGCTGCTGACGCTGCAGAACCTGGCCTACAACCTGGCGTGGGTGTTCTCCGCGGCGCTGCTGCTGGCGCTGCCGGTGGTGGCGGCGACGCTGGTCGTGCAGCTGGGCATGGGCTTCCTGAACCGCGTGGCGCCGGCGCTCAACCTGTTTTCGCTGGGCTACTCGCTGGTCACGCTCTTCGGGCTGTTCATGTTGACGCAGATGCTGGCGCACGTGCCGGCGCACTACCTGCGCATGACGCAGCAGCTGCTGCGGATGCTGGAGCAAGGCATGCGCGGCGTGCCCGAAGTGGCGGGACTGATCGGACCAGGAGGCGTTCATGGCTGAGTCCGACACCGCCGACAAGACCGAGAAGGCCTCCGAGCAGAAGCTGCGCAAGGCGCGCGAGCAGGGCCAGGTCGCGCGCAGCAAGGACATCGGCGCGGCGATCGGCCTGCTGGCCGGCTTGAAGCTGCTGATGATGATCGCGCCGTCCTACCTCGAGGACTTCGCGCGGCTGTTCCGGCTGGCGCTCGCGCCGCTGGACGGCAACGATGCGCTGCAGGGATTGGACGCGCTCTGGGGCGAGGCGGCGCATGAGTCGCTGTGGCTGCTGGCGAAGATGCTGATGCCGCTGCTGGCCTTGCCGGCGGCGGTGATCCTCGCGACGCAGCTCGGCGGCGGCATCGTGTTCTCGCCGTCGCAGTGGGCGCCGAAGTTCTCGAAGCTGAATCCGCTGGGCAACCTCGGCCGGCTCTTCAGCGCCAAGCATTACACCGAGCTCGCCGCGACGCTGATGAAGACCGGCGGCGTGCTGGCCGTGCTGTACTGGGTGACCACGGCCTACGCGGCGCAGTACGTGCAGCTGCAGGCGCTGAGCCTGCCGCTGGCGCTGGCGCGCGCGGCCTCGCTGGTGATGGACGGGTTGCTGACGCTGGCGGCGGTGCTCGCTTTCTATGCGCTGGTGGACGTGCCCTTGCAGCGCCTGCTGTTCCTGCGCAACCAGCGCATGAGCAAGCAGGAGGTCAAGGAGGAATACAAGCAGAACGAAGGCCGGCCCGAAGTGCGCCAGCGCATCCGGCAGCTGCAGCAGCAACTGGCGCGGCGCAGCGTGCGCAAGTCCGTGCCCGAGGCCGACGTCGTCATCGTCAACCCGTCGCACTACGCGGTCGCGCTGCGCTACGACAGCACCAAGGCGGAGGCGCCCTACGTCGTCGCCAAAGGCGTCGACGAGATGGCGCTCTACATCCGCTCCCTCGCGCGCGAGCACCGCGTGCAGCTGCTGGAGCTGCCGCCGCTGGCGCGCGCGCTCTACAACAGCGCGCAGGTGCAGCAGCAGATTCCCGCGTCGCTGTACCAGGCGGTCGCGCAGGTGCTCAGCTACGTGATGCAGCTGAAGGCCTTCCACGCGGGTCGCCGTCCGACCGAACCGAGCCTGGCGGGCGACCTGCCGGTGCCGCGTCATCTCTCCGATCCGGAGTCCGAATGAAGTCCTCCCCGCCCTCCTCTTCTGCATCGTCCGCCGGGCCCGCCCGCTTCGGCCGTTTCGGCCGCCTCGGCCAGCAACTGCGCGACCTGCGCGTGGCGGCGCCGCTGTTCCTGCTGGCCATCCTGGCGATGGTGATCCTGCCGCTGCCGCCGGTGCTGCTGGACGTGCTGTTCACGTTCAACATCGTGCTGTCGCTGGTGGTGATCCTGGTCAGCGTGAACAGCAGGCGGCCGCTGGACTTCTCGATCTTCCCCAGCGTGATCCTGGCGACGACGCTGATGCGGCTGTCGCTGAACGTCGCGTCCACGCGCGTGGTGCTGCTGCACGGCCACGAGGGCACGCACGCGGCGGGCAAGGTGATCGAGGCTTTCGGCAACGTCGTCATCGGCGGCAACTTCATCGTCGGCCTGGTGGTGTTCGTGATCCTGATGGTGGTGAACTTCATCGTCGTCACCAAGGGCGCGGAGCGGATCTCGGAGGTCTCGGCGCGCTTCACGCTGGACGCGCTGCCCGGCAAGCAGATGGCGATCGACGCCGACCTCAACGCCGGCCTGATCAACCAGGAGCAGGCGCAGAAGCGGCGACAGGAGGTCGGCACCGAGGCCGACTTCTACGGCGCGATGGACGGTGCGAGCAAGTTCGTGCGCGGCGACGCGATCGCGTCGATCCTGATCCTGCTGATCAACCTGGTGGGCGGTGTCGCGATCGGCGCGCTGATGCACGGCCTGTCGCTGGGCGAAGCGATCCGCCAGTACGGCCTGCTGACGATCGGCGACGGCCTGGTCGCGCAGATCCCGGCGTTGCTGCTGTCGGCCGCGGCCGCGATCATCGTGACGCGGGTCAGCGACTCGGGCGAGTTCGAGCAGCAGGTCAGCGACCAGATGCTGGCGTCGCCGCAGGTGCTGTACAGCGCGGCGGGCGTGATGGGCGTGCTGGCGCTGATCCCCGGCATGCCGTGGCTGGCGTTCGGTGCGTTCGCGGTGGCGCTGGCCTATGCGGCGTGGCGGATGGGGGACCGGTCGCGCGACCGCATCCAGCCGGCGGCGCCGGTGGAGAGCGCGCTGGTCGCCGGCACGCCGCCGGAGATCGACTGGCGCGCGCTGCCCGTGGTGGAAGCGGTGTCGGTGAGCCTGGGCTACAAGCTGGTCGGCCTGATCGATCCGGCGCAGGGCGCGCCGCTGCAGGCGCGGGTGCGCGGGATGCGGCAGTCGCTGAGCGAGTCGCTGGGCGTGCTGCTGCCGACGCTGTCGGTGCGGGACGATCTCTCGCTGAAGCCGAGCCAGTACGCGATCTCGCTGAGCGGCGCGGTGGTGGCGCAGGCGGAGGTCTATCCGGACCGCCTGATGGCGATCGCGTCGGGCCAGGTGTGGGGCGACGTGGACGGCATCCCGGGTTTCGATCCGGCGTACGCGATGCCGATCACGTGGATCGACACCGAACACAAGGCGCACGCGCTGGGGCTCGGTTACCAGGTGGTGGACGTGGCGAGCGTGGTCGCGACGCACGTGTCGAAGGTGCTGCGCGAGCAGTTGCCGGAGCTGCTGAAGTTCGACGACATCGCGGCGCTGATGGAGCGCCTGAACGCGATCGCGCCCAAGCTCGGCGGTGCGCTGGACAAGGCGTACACGCACGCGCAGCTGCTGAAGGTGATGCGCCTGCTGCTGGCCGAGGGCGTGGCGGTGAAGGACATCCAGAGCATCGCGTCGACGCTGGTCGAGAACGCGGAGGCGACGAAGGATCCGGTGCTGCTGGCGGCGGAGGTGCGCTGCGCGCTGAAGCGGCAGATCGTCTCGCAGCTGCAGGGGCCGCAGGGCGCGCTGGGTGCGCTGAAGGTGTTCAACCTCGGCAGCGATCTGGAGAACCACCTCTTGAATGCGCTGAACCAGGCGCGCGCGGGCGGCGCGAAGGTGCAGCTGGACAGCTACCCGGTGGATCCGCAGCTGCTGTCACAGCTGCAGCAGCACATGCCGGGGGCGCGGGACCAGATGAAGTCGCTCGGCGCGCCGCCGGCGCTGCTCGTCATGCCGCAGGTGCGGCCGCTGCTGGCGCGATACGCCCGGCTCTTCGCGCCCGGGCTGGCGGTGCTGTCGTACAACGAGGTGCCGGATCAGAAGGAGATTGCGGTGGTGGGGACGCTGGGGTGAACATCTCGGCCGATGCGATCCTGCGGGCCCCACAGCCGTTGCTTCGCCGGGTGGATGACCTGTTCGTAGGTGACCGAAAGTCGACGCTTGGCCATGGATGTGGTGCAAGACGTGCCGGAAAAGGCGGCGAACAAGAACACGATGTTCTGACTGCCAACCTGCATCAACGCGGCGGCGGCCGCCGCCGAGGTCCTCTGTGCAGAATCAGTCTGTTGATCACGGCCGCGACGATCGGCGCTCCGAGCATGCCGGCGTCGATCAGAAGGCGATGCTCCATGTAGGGGAGACGGCCCAGCGCCGCCATGCAGATGAGTGCCGCCGCGATGGGGATGGCGGCGATCGCTTTCAGGAACGCAGGCCGTTCCGCGAAGGTGACGGCCGTGGCGCCGGCAGCCCAGATCGCGACGGCACCGGTGAGGATGTACAGGACCGATGGATCGCCCACGCTTCAGCTCCGTTGGAGTCCATCATCCGCGTGGCCGGCTTCAGCCGCAGCCAAGAACCCAGAACGGGCCGCTGCGAAATCGCCTCGCGAGTACTCGTCGAGCGCCTGTGCTTCCGCTCGAACCATAGGACTGACCTCCGCCGGAGCGCGGTCAGTCATCGCGGCACTTCAGATGGGGGTTCTCGGCGCGCTGCCTCAGCTTCTTCGCGCTCGACTTCTTCTATCGTTTCTCGGAACAGGGCTTCGATCTCCGGGTCGATATCGCCGAATTCGCGGAACCCGTGCTTCTCCGCCGACAGGCGCAGCGCCTCCTCGGTCGACATGGGCCGACACACACGCGCAGCGATCTCCCAGGGTTTCATGGTGTCACCTCAATGTTTCGCTCCATCGCATAACGACGGAAGTGGTCCCAACTGCGAGAAGGTTCCTTCAACGGAAACTCCAGCTGGGTCGAACGTCCGAAGCTTAGCCAAAACTTTCGACCTCCACGGGTACGCAACAGGTCAAGCAGGTCTAGGCAATCTCGGCTGTCATCCGGTAAAGCAGGGTGTTCCAGCAGATCCACCGGCAGCAGCGCGTTGAATCCCATGCTTGCCCACGCGTAGTAGCCGACCATCGCCATAGGCCCCGTCATCGAGCTCGAATCCCCTACCGCGTTGACAACCACCTTCGTGAAGAGCGAGAGCCGTTTCGCCTCGTGCAGTTCGATGGCCACGCTCCGCGTCCCGATTCCCTGGCGTCGAAACTTCGACCGAAGGACGAAGGCCGCATTTTCAATCTCGAAGACGTATCCGCCATCGATCGCCTGACTGATCCGGCGGACCAGCGGCTCACACAGCAGATCCTGATTGGTGACCTGCAGCTCAATCTGCCCATCAGAGTTCGGTACAACTTCGAGGTGACTGCCCTTCGGCGCGCCAGACAGCCGAATCAGCTCTTCGTCCGAGTACCACCCATGCAACTCGGGCGCACGAGTGACCCGCACCATCGACACATCAAACCACTTCTTCGTGACCTCATCCATCCGTACTGCTCCGCGACAACAACGATGCAGAAAGTCTGGAGCTGCTGGTTCCTCCCGGAATCGAACGAAGACGTTTTGGTGAGCGCGCTTTGACCAAACACCGGTGACAACCCACCTCCGGGTGTGTCGCGACGGGCCCGCTTTACACGGGCTTTCGCCCCTCGAAACCTCGAAAGACTTTTTCCAACGGTCGCCCGCGAAGCACTCTGTTGCGTGGCGCAACGGCCGTCGCGGCTTCCGCAGAAATACATTGGCAACAAACCCGCCAATGAGCCGCCTCCATGCAGAAGCAACGCCTCCTCCGCCGTCCGTTCACGGGCATGAGCCCGATCGCCGCGGCGTTCTCGCTGGCGATCCTCACGGCCTGCGGAGGCGGATCGGGGTCGAGCGAGGCCTCGCCGCCGCCGGTGGCAACCACTCCGCCACCGACTGGGGCCAGCTCGCCGACTACGCCGGAAACGCCGTCCACACCGACGACACCAACAACGCCGACTACGCCAACTACGCCGACGACTCCGCCGAATCCGGAAACGCCGACCACCACGCCGACACCTGCTCCCGTGCCGCCTGCCGGGACGGACGAGCCCCAGACGGCCGCCACCTTCACCGCCACCGACACCGAGCTCCCCAACCCCGAGCGCGGCTTCTACCGCTGGACCTGGGCCAACCTCGACACCTTCACCCGCGCCGACGCCGATGACGCCTACAAGGCCGGCTATCGCCTGCTCTTTTCCAAGCTGGACCTGTCGGCCTATCGCGGTTCAGACCTGACCCCGGCGCTCCTCGCTCAAGTGGAGACGGCGCTCGGCCATGCGCGCGCCGCCGGCGTCAAGCTCGTGATCCGCGTGGTCTACAACTATCCGGAATCGGAAGTCGACTACCAGAACGCCAAGGACGCGCCGCTGTCGCGCGTGCTCGCCCACATCACGCAGTTCAAGCCGGTCCTGCAGCGCAATGCCGACGTGATCGCGTTCATGCAGGCAGGCTTCATCGGCGCGTGGGGCGAGTGGCACACCTCCTCCAACAACCTGACCGCCCCGGCCAGCCGCAAACAGATCCGCGATGCGCTGCTCGCCGCGCTGCCGGCAAGCCGCTTCATCCAGCTGCGTTATCCGCCGTATGTGATGGACGGGACGCCGACGCTGCCGCCCTTGAGCGCCGTGCTGACCGGCGGTCTGCGTGTCGGCGTTCACAACGACTGCTTCCTCGCCAGCAAGACCGACGTCGGCACCTACGACGAGGACACGGCCACCGCTGCGAAGCAGCGCGACTACGTCGACCGGTTGGGCGACCTCGCGCCCTTCGGCGGCGAGACCTGTAACCCGGCCGACGAAGCCGGCGCCGTGCCGCGCAGCCAATGCGCCGACATCCTCGCCGAGGGCGCCCGCTACAACCTGACCTACCTCAACGACGAGTACTACCGCACCGCCTTCCACGACAAGTGGGTGCAAGGCGGCTGCATGGCCGAGGTACGCCGGAAGATGGGCTATCGACTGGCGCTGGTGAAGGCGTCGCACGCGGCGTCGGTCACGCGGGGTCAGACCTTGAGTGCGCGTCTGGACCTGCGCAACGACGGATGGGCGCGCGTGTTCAATCCGCGCGGCGTGCAGCTCGTGCTCAAGAACGCCACGAACGGCGAGGTGCGCCGCATCGATGCGTCGGGCGCCGACCCGCGCACGTGGCTGCCCAGCGGCGTCGACCAGGCCGCGACGCTCACCGCGTCCGTGCCGGCCGACCTGCCGCTTGGCCGCTATCAGGTCAGCGTGGCGCTGCCGGACGGCGACGCCCGTCTGAGCGGTGATGCGCGCTTCGCCATCCGCTGGGCGAATGCAGACAACGCCGCCTCGGGTCAGCGCTGGGATGCGACGCTGGGCGCCTTCTCGCTTGGCACCGTCGTCGACGTGAAGTGACGCGCTCGTCTCCCTCTCCCGCTTGCGGGAGAGGATCTTCGATCAGCGCGCAGCCACCGCCACCGCGTGCAGCCGACCGATGGCCGTCACCCGCTGCAGTCGCTTCAAGGCCTGATGGGCTGACGGTCCGTCGCAGTCGTCGTATTCCAACGTGGCGGCCAAGGCGTCGCGCAGTCGCGCGATGTCATTCGCAGCCGCAGCCCGTCGGAACCAGACGCTGAAGCACAGCGAGGACAGCGCCGCCTGCTCGCGCTCCTCCAGCGCGAGGAAAGCCCGTTGCCAACGCGGCACGAGCGGCCTCGGCGACAGGCGCCGCAACAGGTCGCCATCGAGCCGATGCCGCATGTTCAGGGCCTGCTCCGCCATCAGCGGCTCCGCGGGCGGCTCCCTGCCCGCCTGCAGCGCGACAGCGCACAGCATGCCCATCACGAGGTTCGCGTGATACGAGGTGCGCTGCACGACGTCCTCATGCGCGAGGCCGTGTCCAGTCGCCGCCATCCATCGCGCATGGTCCGGCCCGGGCAGGAAACCCTGCGCGTCCTGCGCGCTCGCCAGCACGTCGAAGGCGAAGACCGCCACCGGGCTCCAGGGCTGCTGCAGCATCGGCCAGGTCCACAGCAACTCCGCCGCGAGGTCGAAGTTGTCCGCGTCGAGTGCCGCGGCCAGTCCCGCCTCCGCCTCGGCGAGGATCTCCTCCACCGGTCGCGGCAGGTGCACCGGACGCCGCCCCATGTCGGAGGCATACATCACCACGTGCGTGAACATGTAGAGGTCCAGCGTCGAGCACCCCAGCACGTCGAGCGGCCAGGCGATGCAGGTGCTCATCAGCAGCTCTTCATCGATGGGCTCGACATCGACGCGGCCGCGCCGGATCTGATCGAGCCACGCGCATTCGAGCTGGTGATTCGGCAGCCGCTCCGGCCCGCAGGCCTCGTTGCCATCGAGGATGTCGCCGAGCAGGCGATCGAACGCCTCGTCCGGATACCCCGCGTCGCCGAGGAACAGATGCGCCGACGCATGCTCCAGCGCGCAACCCGCGTCGTTGCACAGGCGCTCCCGCACCCTCGCCCCGCGCGCCTGCGCCACGAGCTGCACCGCGAGCAGGCGCGCCTCGACCTCGAGCGTCTCGTCCTCCCCGCGCAAGGGCGCCGTCGTGCGCAGCAGCATGGCGGCCTCGCCGACGACCTTGCCCAGCACCAGCGCGGCCGGCGCCTCGGTGCCGCCTTGGGCGAGGACCTCCTCCTCCGCGGCCACGGCCGCCTTCAAAGTTCTCCGGGCCAGGCGCACCGCGAGGTGCACGCGGCCCAGCAGGTCGTCCCGACGCCGGGTCGCGACCGACCGCCTGCCAACCATCGGCCGGACACTGGGCATCGAGACGACCGCGCTCATGGCGTCACTCGCGCAGTTGAGGGACGTTGCGCAGGATGTCCAGCTCCGGTCCCGGCCAGCCGCAGTTCCAGATGGCGTGGCGGTTGATGATGGTCACCAGCGGTTCGCCCTGCAGCAGGGCACGCTCGCCGAACTTGGCGAAAGTCGCGCTGACCGCGTCGATGTTGATGGCCTTGCTCTCGACGAGCGCTTCGATGACTTGCTGCTGGAATGCGGTTCTCGCTTCGGTTCTCATGGCTGACTCCTTGGTAATGCCGTGAAGAGGCCTGCGTACGACCTCGGCGCATCGGGAACAAAGCGGACTGCTTCCCCTCGATCGCCTACCGGTTGTAGATGCCGCTCCCGCGACCCACTACCCCTAGCTCTCCCCCCTCTGAAGTGGTCCCTCCAATGGGCGCCCGCGAATGAGCGCCCCCCATTGGGGGACACCAGAAGCACCGCCGCATCGATTCCGGCGACTGCCCGCCATCGCCAAACCTGCTCGATGTCGGCCCCATGTCCTGCGCGAAGAACGATTAGGTGATTACCCGCAGTTGTACGACCTCCCCCTTGAACCGTGAGGTCGTGCTCGCTACCATCCGGCTCACGCTGGTACCGGTACCAATTCAGGTGCGATGAAGGGTCCAGCGCTGTTGTAGCCACGGAGACAAGCCCCCTCATGACCTCGCCCCAAGCCCTCAAAGAGACGATTTCCCACGGCCTGCTGTCGTTCCCGCTGACCGACTTCGACGCCCAGCTGAACTTCGCGCCCAAGCCCTACGCCGAGCGCCTGGAGTGGCTGATGCCTTACGGCGCCACCGCCCTGTTCGCCGCCGGCGGCACCGGCGAGTTCTTCTCGCTCGAGCCCAAGGAATACAGCGACGTCATCCGCGTCGCCGTCGAGACCTGCAAGGGCCGCATGCCCATCATCGCCGGCGCCGGCGGCCCCACCCGCGTCGCCATCCAGTACGCGCAGGAAGCCGAACGCCTCGGCGCCCAGGGCATCCTGCTGCTGCCGCACTACCTGACCGAAGCGTCGCAGGAAGGCCTCGTCGCCCACGTCCAGGCCGTGTGCCGCAGCGTCAAGTTCGGCGTCATCGTCTACAACCGCGGCGCCTGCCGCCTGACGCCCGAGTCGCTGCTCAAGCTCGCCGACACCTGCCCCAACCTGATCGGCTTCAAGGACGGCTTCGGCGACATCGAGTCCTTCGTCTCCATCCGCCAGACCCTCGGCGACCGCTTCAGCTACCTGGGCGGTCTGCCCACCGCCGAAGTCTTCGCCGGCGCCTATCGCGCCATGGGCTGCCCGGTGTATTCGTCCGCCGTCTTCAACTTCATCCCGAAGACCGCCATCGACTTCTACAACGCCCACGCCGCCGGCGACACCGCCACGACGGACCGCTTGATCAAGGAGTTCTTCCTGCCCTACATCGCCCTGCGCAACAAGGGCCACGGCTACGCGGTCTCCATCGTCAAGGCCGGCGCGACCCTGGTCGGCCACACCGCCGGTCCGGTGCGTCCGCCGCTGTCGGACCTCAAGCCCGCCGAAGTCGACGAGCTGGGCGCGCTGATCTCCAAGCTCGGCCCGCAGTAAGCCCCGCGGCGCGCACCGACGCCGTGTCGGCGCGCGCCCAGGATCCCGACGCGAGCGCAGTCCAAGAAAGAGCAGTCCGCATGTTCAAGAACCTCATCAACGGCGAGTGGGTCGACGGCCCCCGCGCCTCCCGCAACATCAATCCGAGCGACACGCGCGACGTGGTCGGCGAATACGCCCAGGCCGACGTGTCGCAGACCCGCGCCGCCATCGCCGCCGCGCGCAACGCCTTCGGCAAGTGGAGCCTGGCCACGCCGCAGCAGCGCTTCGACGTGCTGGACGCGGCCGGCGCCGAGATCCTCGCGCGCCGCGCCGAACTCGGCGACCTCCTCGCCCGCGAGGAAGGCAAGACGCTGCCCGAAGCGATCGGCGAAGTCGTGCGCGCCGGCAACATCTTCAAGTTCTTCGCCGGCGAGGCGCTGCGCGTCGGCGGCGAGGTCGTGCCCTCCGTGCGACCCGGCGTCGGCGTCGAGGTGACGCGCGAGCCCATCGGCGTCGTCGGCCTGATCACGCCGTGGAACTTCCCCATCGCGATCCCCGCGTGGAAGATCGCGCCCGCCCTCGCCTTCGGCAACAGCGTCGTGCTCAAGCCGGCCGACCTGGTGCCCGGCTCGGCCTGGTCCATCGCCGACATCCTCAAGCGCGCGGGTCTGCCCGACGGCGTCTTCAACCTCGTCATGGGCCGCGGCGCCGAGGTCGGCGCCGAGCTGCTGGAGAACACCGGCGTCGACGCCATCAGCTTCACCGGCAGCGTCGCCACCGGCCAGCGCGTCGCGGCGGCCTGCGTCGCGCGCGGCGCCAAGTTCCAGCTGGAGATGGGCGGCAAGAATCCGTTCGTCGTGCTGGACGACGCGGACCTCGACGTCGCCGTCGCGGCCGCGATCAACAGCGGTTTCTTCTCGACCGGCCAGCGTTGCACCGCGTCCTCGCGCCTGATCGTGACCGAAGGCATCCACGACCGCTTCGTCGCCGCGATGGTCGAGCGCATGAAGACGCTGAAGGTCGACGACGCCCGCAAGGCCGGCACCGACATCGGTCCCGTCGTCGACGAGCGCCAGCTCGCGCAGGACCTCGAGTACATCGCCATCGCCAAGGCGGAAGGCGCGACGCTCGCCGCCGGCGGCCAAGCGCAGGCCAGCAGCAGCGCGGGCGCGCCCGGCTTCTACCTGACGCCGGCGCTGTTCACCGAGACCGCCCCGTCCATGCGCATCAACCAGGAAGAGGTCTTCGGCCCCGTGGTCAGCGTGATCAAGGCGAAGAACTACGACGAGGCGCTGCACCTGGCCAACGACACGCCGTTCGGCCTGGCCACCGGCATCGCGACGACCTCGCTGAAGCATGCGACGCACTTCAAGCGTCACGCGCAGGCCGGCATGGTGATGGTCAACCTGCCGACGGCGGGCGTCGACTATCACGTGCCTTTCGGCGGTCGCAAGTCGTCGAGCTACGGCCCGCGCGAACAGGGCCGCTACGCCGCCGAGTTCTACACGACGGTGAAGACGGCTTACACGCAAGCCTGAGTACGCCCCTGATTCCAAGCCCGACCCCGGGCTTTTCCGACAGGCAAGCCGGCGCAGACCGGCCCTCGATACGATCCGGAGACAACATGCAGTTATCCCTCTCCTCCTCGGCCGCGACCGGCATCGGCCGCGCGCGCTTCGGCGTGCTGGCGATGATCTTCGCCGTGACCGTCCTGAACTACGCGGACCGCGCCACGGTCGGCGTCGCCGGCCCCGTCCTGTCCAAGGAACTGGGCATCGACGCGGTCCAGATGGGCTTCATCTTCTCGGCCTTCAGCTGGTCCTACGTGCTGGGTCAGCTGCCCGGCGGCTGGCTGCTCGACAAGTTCGGCGCCAAGCAGGTCTACGCGTGGAGCATCCTGCTCTGGTCGCTGTTCACCATGCTGCAGGGCAGCGTGCACCACATGGGCATGGACGCGATGCTGTTCGGCCTGCCGCTGGCGGTGTCGGCGCTGTTCCTGATGCGGCTGATGGTCGGCCTGGCCGAGTCGCCCTCCTTCCCCGCCAACGGCCGCATGGTCGCCGCCTGGTTCCCGGTGAAGGAACGCGGCACGGCGTCGGCGATCTTCAACTCCGCGCAGTACTTCGCCACCGTGCTGTTCGCGCCGATCATGGCGTGGATCGTGCACGCGATCGGCTGGTCCGAGGTCTTCTACTTCATGGGCGCGCTGGGCATCGTGATGAGCGTGGTGTGGATGCGCACGATGCACAACAGTCCCGCCGACCACCCGACCATCACGGCCGCGGAGCGCGAGCACATCGAGTCCGGCGGCGCGCTGCTGTCCGGCGGCGGCAAGGCCAAGACCGCGTCGGGACCCAAGCTCGGCTACCTGAAGCAACTGCTGGGCAACCGCATGCTGATGGGCGTCTACATCGCGCAGTACTGCGTGAACGTGCTGACCTATTTCTTCCTGACCTGGTTCCCGATCTACCTGGTGAAGGAGCGCGGCATGTCGCTGCTGAACGCCGGCATCGTCGCGGCGCTGCCCGCGATCTGCGGCTTCGCCGGCGGCGTGCTGGGCGGCGTGATCTCGGACTGGCTGCTGCGCCGCGGCCACTCGCTGACCTTCGCCCGCAAGCTGCCGATCGTGGTCGGCATGCTGCTGTCGACGTCGATGATCGCGTGCAACTACGTGGGCATCGAGGCCGTCGTCGTCGGCATCATGGCGCTGGCCTTCTTCGGCAAGGGCCTGGGCGCGCTGGGCTGGGCGGTGGTGTCGGACACTTCGCCCAAGGAGATCGCCGGCCTGTCGGGCGCGCTGTTCAACACCTTCGGCAATGTCGCCGGCATCGTGACGCCGATCGTGATCGGCTACATCGTGCAGACGACGAAGTCGTTCAACGGCGCGCTGGTGTTCGTCGGCGCGCATGCGCTGATCGCGGTGGCAAGCTATCTGCTCATCGTCGGCGAGATCAAGCGCGTCGAATTGAAGCCCGTCTGAACGTCCGGACGCGAGGGCGCCGAGCACCGCGCCCTCGCCCTTCCCCCAATTTCCCCAGGTTGCATCGACCCAGGACACCGCCATGATCACCTCCCCGCTGACCATCCAGATCCACGAGGCCGACAACGTCGCCATCGTGGCCAACGACGGCGGACTGCCCGAGGGCACGGTGCTGGCCTCCGGGCTGGTGCTGCGCAACCACGTGCCGCAGGGCCACAAGGTCGCGCTGGTCGACCTGCCGGCCGACGCGGCGGTGCTGCGCTACAACGTGCCGATCGGCTACGCGCTGCAGGACATCCCGGCCGGCAGCTGGGTGCACGAGCGTCTGCTGCGCATGCCGCCGGCGCGTGAACTCGAGGGCCTGCCGATGGCCACGGTGAAGGCGCCCGCGCAGGCGCCGCTCGAGGGCTACACCTTCCAGGGCTACCGCAACGCGGACGGCTCGGTGGGCACGCGCAACATCCTGGCGATCACGCAGACGGTGCAATGCGTGTCGGGGGTGGTCGAGTTCGCGGTGGACCGCATCAAGCGTGAGCTGCTGCCGAAGTACCCGAACGTCGACGACGTCGTCGGCCTGGAGCACACCTACGGCTGCGGCGTCGCGATCGACGCGCCGGACGCGGTGATCCCGATCCGCACGGTGCGCAACATCAGCCTCAACCCGAACTTCGGCGGCGAGGTGATGGTCGTCAGCCTCGGCTGCGAGAAGCTGCAGCCCGAGCGGTTGATGCCGCCGGGCGTGATCCCGATCGCGGATCAGCGCGGCGAGTCCGCGACTCCCGAGGCGCTCGACGTCGTCTGCCTGCAGGATGCGAAGCACGTCGGCTTCATGTCGATGATCGATTCGGTGATGACGCAGGCGACCGTCCATCTGGAGCGCCTCAACCAGCGTCGCCGCGAGACGGTGCCGGCGTCGGAGCTGGTGGTCGGCGTGCAGTGCGGCGGCAGCGATGCGTTCTCCGGCGTGACCGCGAATCCGACGGTGGGCTTCTGCGCCGACCTGCTGGTGCGCGCGGGCGCGACGGTGATGTTCAGCGAGAACACGGAGGTCCGCGACGGCATCGCGCAGCTGACCTCGCGCGCGAGCACGCCGGAGGTGGCCGAGGCGATGGTGCGCGAGATGGCCTGGTACGACGCGTATCTGGAGCGCGGCAGCGTCGACCGCAGCGCCAACACGACGCCGGGCAACAAGAAGGGCGGGCTGTCCAACATCGTCGAGAAGGCGATGGGCTCGATCGTGAAGAGCGGCAGCTCGGCGATCTCGGGCGTGCTGTCGCCGGGCAACAAGCTGACGCGCGAGCAGCGGGGGCTGATCTACGCGGCCACGCCGGCCAGCGACTTCATCTG
The DNA here is from genome assembly GCF_056867975.1 of Mitsuaria sp. MSU3D. Lineage (NCBI taxonomy): Bacteria > Pseudomonadati > Pseudomonadota > Betaproteobacteria > Burkholderiales > Sphaerotilaceae > Roseateles > Mitsuaria sp. MSU3D. The sequence continues at coordinate 2,853,266 of NZ_CP200314.1, forward strand.
CGGCACGCTGCAGCTGGCCGCGGGCATGAACCTGCACGTCTTCACGACGGGCCGCGGCACGCCCTACGGCCTGGCGGAATGCCCGGTGATCAAGGTCGCGACGCGCAGCGACCTGGCGCGCCGGTGGCACGACCTGATGGACATCAACGCCGGCCAGATCGCCGATGGCGAGAAGTCCATCCAGGAAATGGGCTGGGAGATGTTCCGGCTGATGCTCGATGTGGCCTCAGGCCGCAAGACCTGGGCGGAACATCACAAGCTGCACAACGCGCTGGTGCTGTTCAATCCGGCGCCGGTGACTTGAGGTGGGTTCTCCCTCTCTTGCTTGCGGGAGAGGCTCGGGGCGAGGGTCGACTCAGGGCACCGTCGTTACCTGCCTGAACGACACCGCCAGGATCTCCGCCAACTGGTCCAGCAGCTGTCCCGTGTCATCGTCCGGCAGCGGCTCATGCGCCGCGGCCTCCGCGCGGCTCAACGCGAGCAGCGCATGGAACGGCGTGCAGCCCAGCGCGCCGATCGGTTGATGCTCACCCAGGGAGCGATCCTGGTACGGCGTGAACGGCCGCACCGTCAGATCCACCATCGTGCCCAGCATCCGCTGCACGTTGCCGCGGTGATCGCGCTGCACCACCCGGCCACGCGACAGCACGCTGCGGTAGCCGGAGCCGTTGCTGCGCAGGCGGAAGCGCTGCTCGTAGGTGTCGGTGAAGCCGTCGAAGTGCGCCCGCAAGGACAGCATCATCGGCTCGAGGTCCTCGGGATGGACGCGACAGCGCCAGAACGCCGTGCTGTCGGGCTGGTCCGGATGCGGAAAGCCCAGGTGCTCCTTCCAGCGCGGCGAGTAATGCACCAGTTCCAGCGGCGGGTTCAAGTCCCAGACGCCGAAGGCGCCCTGCTCGACCGCCGTCCGCCAGTTCCTGACTTCGTCATGACGGATCCCCATGACGAGGCATCTTGCGCGCCGACCGGAGGCCGGTCAACGCACGTTCCCCCTCAAGGCGGGTAACGCTGCCGGCGCGCCACACCGCCCAGGCCAGCCTTGACAGCCCATCGGTCTATCCGAGCGCCGTCACCAGTTCGGCCGCCGCCGTCAGCAAGGTCGCGTCAGAACGCATCGGCGGCGACGGATCCACCGGCACCCACAGGGGCTGCCTGCGCCAGCCCAGGCGGCGCAGACGGAAGCCCGCCCGCACCAGCGCCGCGACCACGCGCGGCAACTCGCCGCGCAGCGCCGTCAGCACGTGGTCGTGCTCGGCCAGGACCGTCAGCGCCAGCGCCGCGCGCGTGCCCTGGAGCTGCAGGCCGACCGCCTCTCCGCGCCAGCGCAGCAGGAGACTCAGCGCGGGCTCCTCGCCGGGCGCGGATGCGGCTGGCGCATGCAGCGCGTCGTCATGGCGGGCCGACGATCCGGTGCCGGCGGGCCGCGCTGGCGGGTCGCCAGGGTCCCGGCCCTCTCGCCGGATCCAATAGGGAATCGGCAGCAGCCACAGCGGCTCACCGCCTGGTCCCACGGGCACCTGGCCGTGCGCCAGCGCCAGGGTCCAGGCCGACACCAACCCGGCCGGCGTGCGCGCCGGCGGGGTCTCGACGATCGCGGTCAAGAGCTGCCGCCGCCATTGCGCCAGGTCCACCCGCAAGGCGGACAGCTGCCCCCAGGCGCTGGGGATTGCACCATCGCCACGCCCCCCGGCAGGCCCGGCGTGGGGGGAACCTGCACCCACGTTGGCGGGATCCCGCCGGCGCTCGATCACTTCGAGCTCCATCCGCGGCACCACCGCCCGCACGCGCAGCAGCACCCGGTCGCCCGGCAGCAGGTCGTCCAGCGGCGGCTCGATCAGCGTCATGATCTCGCCGCTGTCGAGCGACTCCAGCCGCCATCCAGATCCGCCACCGTTGCGGTCGCCGCCGCCGGACAGACGTAGCACCGCGCCGGGCGTCAGTCCGCCGACATCGCGCAGCGACGCCTGCAGCCGCCCGACGGCGCCGATGCCGCTCACGCCGCCGACCGCGCCGGCATTCGATGTCGATCCCGCCATGTGCCCCCGCCTCGTGCGGCCGTTCCGGCTGCCGTTGAAAAAGGAAAGGGCCGGACGTTGCCGTCCAGCCCTCGCGTCGATGTCGTCGGGCGCGCCGCGCGGCGCGCCCCGCGGTCATCAGCCCAGCAGCGACATGACCAGGCCGGACATGCTGTTGCTCTGCTTGAGCATGGCCGTGCCCGACTGCATCAGCATCTGCTTGGTCGTCATCGTCGACGACTCGGCCGCGTAGTCCGTGTCCATGATCCGGCCCTTGGCGGCGGCCGTGTTGGTGCTCATGTTCTGCAGGTTGTTGTAGACGTGGTCCAGGCGGTTGGCCGCGGCACCGAAGGAGGCGCGCAGTTCACCGACCTTGTCGATCGCGCCGCCGATGGTGGTCAGCAGCGTGTTCGTCGTGGCCGACAGTTCCGTGCCGGCAGCCGGCGTGGCGTTGTACTGGGTCGAGACGGTGCCCAGCGCGGTCGTCAGCGCGGTCAGCTGCGTGCTGACGTCCACCGACATCGATTCGCCGGCCGAGGCGCCGATCTGGAAGCTCATCGCGGCCGACATCTTGCCCAGCGTGCCGTCGATGGTCGTGCCGTCCGAGAACAGCTGCGTGCCGCCGAAGGACGTGTTCTTGATGATGTTGGTCAGCTCGGTGCCGAGCGCGTCGTACTCGCCCTGCATTGCAGTCTTGTCGGTCGCGGTCGAGGAGGCCGAGAAGGCTTCCGTGGCCAGGTCCTTCATGCGCAGCAGGATGTTGCTGACTTCGTTCAGCGCGCCTTCACCGGTCTGCAGCATCGAGATGCCGTTCTGCGTGTTGCGCTGGGCCACGGCCATGCCGCGGGTCTGGGCATCCAGACGCGTGGCGATCTGCAGGCCGGCGGCATCGTCCATCGCGGAGTTGACGCGGAAGCCGGTCCCCAGACGGGTCATCGACGTGGCCAGGCTCTTCTGCGTCGAGCTCAGTGAGTTCTGGGTCGACAGGGCCGAGGCATTGGTGTGCAGGCTCAACATGGTGTTCGCTCCTTGAGAGTGTGGGCAAGCGCGGGGGCGCTTCGTTGATCGAAGGGCTTGAGCTGCCCTCCCACTCACAGGACGACCGGGGGGTGAGGGGACTTAAATGGGTTGTGGAAAAAACTTCGGGGGGGCTCGGGGTGGGGACCTGGTCGAGCTCCGGGAAAACTTCGGGAGGCCTGGCGCGGGCACTCCACGGTGCAGGGGGCGCCCCTCCAGGGACCCCCAGCACCATTCCGGCCCCACAAGCGCACGTTGACCTCGGGCCTTGGGAATGCGGTCAGCGGGCGTCGTACATGTAGCGGCGCGTCAACGGCACGGGGGCCGGGCCACCATCACGCTTGCTCGCCAGGATCTGGTACAGGCCCAGCTCGCCGGTCTCGAACTCCAGCGCCGAGGCCGCCATGTAGAGACGCCAGATCCGGTAGTGCGCTTCGTCCACGTACTGGAGCGCCTGGTCGTGGCCCTCCTCCAGCTTCGCGACCCAGGCACGCAGCGTCTTCGCGTAGTGCATGCGCAGCGCCTCGACGTCGTGGAGTTCGAACTGCTCCTGCTCCATCACCCGCATCACGTTGCTCGCCCGGTCCAGCTCGCCATCGGGGAACACATAGCGGTTGATGAACTTCGACGACAAGGCCTGCCCCCACCCCTCCTCCTCATGGGTGATGCCATGGTTGAGGAAGAGGCCCGCCGGCCTGAGCAGCCGGTTCACACTCGCGAAATAGGTCGGCAGGTTCTTCAGCCCGACATGCTCGAACATGCCGACGCTGGAGATCTTGTCGAACTGTCCCGTCATGTCGCGGTAATCGCACAGGCGGACCTCCACCTGCCCCTGCAGCCCGGCCGCGGCGATGCGCTCCTGGGCCAGCGCCAGCTGGCGTTCCGACAGCGTGATGCCCGTGGCCTTCACGCCGTAATGTCGCGCCGCATGCATCACCAGCGCGCCCCAGCCGCAACCGATGTCCAGCAGTTCCTCGCCGGGCTGCAGCCGCAGCTTGCGGCAGATGTGATCCAGCTTGGACCACTGGGCCTGGGCCAGCGCCGTGTCGTCGGTCTCGTAGTAGGCGCAGGAATAGACCATCGCCGGATCCAGCCACAACGCATAGAAGTCGTTGGACAGGTCGTAATGGAAGGCGATCGCCGCCTTGTTCTCGGCGCGCGTGTGGCGGCGCACACCGCCCGAACGCAGCTCGGCGTCGGTCGCGGGCGGCGGCGGGGCCAGCAGCCGCACGGCCAGGCGCAGGCGGTCGCTCCAGGAGAGCGTCAGGTCCGGCAGGTGGTCCTTGAGCTGGAGCGCGGCGAAGAAATCGCCTTCGACGTCGATCTGGCTGGTGAAGTAGGCCTCGGCGAACCGCAAGGGGTCGCGGCCGAGCAGCAGGCGCCGCAGCGCGGTGGGGTCGTTCAGCACCAGCGTGAACTCGGCCGGCTGCTGCGCCTGCCGGCCCAGCCGCGTCGACCAGTGCCCGAGCCGCAGCCCCATGCTGCCGGGGTAGGCGGAAAACAGACGCTGCAGCAGCGTCAGCCCCGCCGGCGGCAGCGGCGGCGCGCCGGCGACCTCCGGGATCACCTCGGCCGCGCGGGGGGCGGCGCTGGCGGTGGGCGACAACAGTTCCTGATCCATGGATTCCTCGTCCGGAAAGCTACGAAAGAATGTTGGTCGGAAGCGCCCCGGGGTCAGTTCTTGTCGGCCAGGGTGCCGGCGGCCTGGAAGTCCCCGGCGATGTTAGCCAATGCCTCACCCCCCGCCCGGACTGGGGACATTGATGCAAGCCGCATGCCCGCTCCCTCCGGCGGGGCCCCCGCGAGGGGTCGTTGCGCCCTCGCACAAGCTCGCCCGAAGGAGTCATCACAAGCCCGCCGCCCGAGGCCACAATCAGCCCCGATATCCCATCCCCATCCGACCGAAGAGAAACCGTCCCGCCTCCTCGACGGCCAGGAGCGCGCCAGGACCCCCAAGCCAAGGAGTCAGCCATGCCCCATGCATTCGCCAACACCGTCGCCAGCTTCAAGACCGCGTCCGGCAAGAGCGGCAAGTACTACTCGCTGCCCAAGCTGGCCGAGCGCTTCCCCAACGTGAACCAGCTGCCGGTCTCGATCCGGCTGGTGCTCGAATCGGTGCTGCGCAACTGCGACGGCAAGCGCGTGACCGCGGAGCATGTCGAGCAGCTCGCCAACTGGCAGCCCAACGCGCCCCGCAACGAGGAGATCCCCTTCGTCGTCGCCCGCGTGGTGCTGCAGGACTTCACCGGCGTGCCGCTGCTGGCCGACCTGGCCGCGATGCGCAACGTCGCCAAGGCCCAGGGCAAGGATCCCAAGACGATCGAGCCGCTGGTGCCGGTCGACCTGGTCGTCGACCACTCGATCATGATCGACCACTTCGGCAGCCCGAAGGCGCTGGACCTGAACATGAAGCTGGAGTTCGAGCGCAACCGCGAGCGCTACGAGTTCATGAAGTGGGGCATGCAGGCCTTCGACACCTTCGGCGTCGTGCCGCCCGGCTTCGGCATCGTCCACCAGGTCAACCTCGAATACCTGGCCCGCGGCGTGCACAAGACCGGCAGCGGCGCGGACACCGTCTACTACCCCGACACGCTGGTCGGCACCGACAGCCACACGACGATGATCAACGGCGTCGGCGTGGTGGGCTGGGGCGTCGGCGGCATCGAGGCCGAGGCCGGCATGCTCGGCCAGCCGGTCTACTTCCTGACGCCGGACGTCGTCGGCTTCGAGCTGTCGGGCCGCCTGCGCGAGGGCGTCACCGCCACCGACCTGGTGCTCACCGTGACCGAGATCCTGCGCAAGGCCAAGGTCGTGGGCAAGTTCGTCGAGTTCTTCGGCGAGGGCACCGCCTCGCTGACCGTCCCGGACCGCGCCACCATCGGGAACATGGCGCCCGAGTACGGCGCGACGATGGGCTTCTTCCCCGTCGACGAGCGCACCATCGACTACTTCAAGGGCACCGGCCGCACGGCCGACGAGATCGAGGCCTTCGAGAGCTACTTCCGCGCGCAGGGCCTGTTCGGCGTCCCCAAGGCGGGCGACATCCGCTTCAGCCAGGTGGTCTCGCTGGACCTGGGCACCGTGGTGCCGTCGCTGGCCGGCCCGAAGCGCCCGCAGGACCGCATCGTCATCACCGACCTGGCCAAGACCTTCGCCTCGCTGTTCACCAAGCCGGTCGCGGAGAACGGGTTCAACCAACCCGTCGACAAGCTGCCGAAGTCCTTCCCGCTCGGCGGCACGCAGAAGGGGCTGGACATCTTCAACGGCGACGTGCTGATCGCCGCGATCACGTCCTGCACCAACACGTCCAACCCGAGCGTGATGCTCGCCGCCGGCCTGCTGGCCAAGAAGGCGGTCGAGGCGGGCCTGAAGGTCCAGCCGCACATCAAGACGTCGTTGGCGCCGGGCTCGCGCATCGTCACCGAATACCTGCAGAACGCCGGCCTGCTGCCCTACCTGGAGAAGCTGGGCTTCTCCGTGGCCGCCTACGGCTGCACGACCTGCATCGGCAACGCCGGCGACCTGACGCCCGAGATCAACGAGGCGATCACCGGCAACGACCTCGTCTGCGCCGCGGTGCTGTCGGGCAACCGCAACTTCGAGGCCCGCATCCACCCCAACATCAAGGCCAACTTCCTGGCCAGCCCGCCGCTGGTGGTCGCGTATGCCATCGCCGGCAACGTGACGCGCGACCTGATGACCGAGCCGGTCGGTCTGGGCACGGGCGGCAAGCCGGTCTATCTGGGCGACATCTGGCCGACCAGCGACGAGATCCATGCGCTGCTCAAGCTGGCGCTCAACCCCGACGCCTTCCGGTCCAACTACGGCAAGGTCAAGTCGGAGCCCGGCAAGCTGTGGGAGAAGATCAAGGGCAGCACCGGCCAGGTCTACGGCTGGCCCAAGAGCACCTACATCGCTCAGCCGCCCTTCTTCGGCAAGTTCACGCAGATCCCCGAGGCACAGGAAGTCGGCGTCAAGGGCGCGCGGATCATGGCGCTGTTCGGCGACTCCATCACCACCGACCACATCTCCCCGGCCGGCTCGATCAAGGAGGTCTCGCCCGCCGGCGCCTACCTCAAGGCGCAGGGCGTGCTCAAGGCCGACTTCAACAGCTACGGCTCGCGCCGCGGCAACCATGAAGTCATGATGCGCGGCACCTTCGCCAACGTCCGGATCAAGAACCTGATGATCCCGGCCAAGCTCGACGGCGCGCGCGAGGAAGGCGGCCTGACGCTGTTCCAGCCGGGCGGCGAGAAGATGTTCATCTACGACGCCGCGATGCGCTACATCGCCGCCGGCACGCCGACGGTGATCTTCGCCGGCGAGGAATACGGCACCGGCTCCAGCCGCGACTGGGCGGCCAAGGGCACGCAGCTGCTGGGCATCGGCGCGGTCGTGGCCAAGAGCTTCGAGCGCATCCACCGCTCCAACCTGGTCGGCATGGGCGTGCTGCCGCTGCAGTTCCGCCCGGGCGACTCCTGGGAATCGCTGGGCCTGAAGGGCGACGAGGTCATCGACATCCAGCTCGGCGACGAGATCAAGCCGCAGTCCGAGGCGACGCTGGTGATCCGTGCGGCCGACGGCGTCGCGCCGGAGCGCCGCGTCCCGCTGATCCTGCGCATCGACACGCCGATCGAGGTCGAGTACTACCGCCACGGCGGCATCCTGCCCTACGTGCTGCGCCAACTGCTGGCCGCGTGATCGGGCGACCGCGGAACCCATCGATCCGCCACTGAAAAGAACGGCGGGGCCGCTGTCGACCATGTCGAAAGCGGTGCCCGCCGAACGTCATGAGGGTGAGACGCGCCATTCGTTCAATGGTTCGTCCACCCTCTTTCATTTTCAGGACTGCATCAGGAGACCGACATGCGATTCATGGTCATCGTCAAGGCGGACGAGCACAGCGAAGCGGGCGAGATGCCCAGCACCGAACTGCTTGCCGCGATGGGCGCGTACAACGAGGAGCTGGTGAAGGCCGGCGTGATGCTCGCCGGCGAAGGGCTGCATCCGACAAGCAAGGGCGCGCGGGTGCGTTTCTCCGGGAAGGCACGCCAGGTCATCGACGGTCCCTTCGCAGAAACGAAGGAGCTGATCGCCGGCTACTGGATCTGGCAATGCGCCTCGTTGCAGGAGGCCATCGGGTGGGTCAAGAAGTGCCCCAACCCGCAGATGACCGAGTCCGACATCGAGATCCGCCAGATCTTCGAAGCCGAGGATTTCGGCGACGCCTTCACGCCTGAACTGCGCGAGCAGGAAGAGCGCCTGCGCACGCAGATCGAGAAGCAGTAAAGCGCAAGCCCCCCCGCTCGCCACGGCCCCAAAAACGGGGCCGTCAGCAACTGCAGGTGGGGCCGGAATGCTGCTGGGGGTTCCCGGAGGGACGCCCCCTGCTGCGTGGAGAGCCCGCGCTTGGCGTAGCGCAGTTGGGCGGTCTCCCGCCCCCCGCACTCCCTCAACGCATCACTTCGTCGTCGGCGGCGTCGTGGTGGTTGCGGGCTTCTTCGCCGCCGGCTTGGCGGCCGGCTTCGGTGCCGCCTTCGCGGGCGTGGCGGCCTGGTCGATTTCCTTGGACGCCGCGGTCGAACCGCCCTGCACGCCCAGGCGGCCGCCGGTCCCCAGCCCGCCCTTGACCTGCTGCGCCTTGTAGTTGCGCAGCGCCTTGACCATCTGGTTGTACGAGTCCGCGAACGCGGTCACGATGACCTTGCCCTGCGGCGTCTTGCCGTAGGCGCCGCCGGCGATCGCCGCATTGCCGAAGAAGCTCGCGCCGCCGAAGCCGAAGTCGAAGTTCTTGGCCGTGCCTTCCGCGGCGGAGATCTGCACGCCGGAGCGGTTGTCCACCAGCAGCAGCGTCGTGGACGCCTCGTTGGTGCTGACGTTGGCCGCCACCGCGGTGAGCAGGCCGATCGCGCCGGTCCCGATGCCGCCGCCACCGCCGCCGGTCTTGCCGGAGAACTGGATCTCGGGGCTCATCGTGTAGTCGGCGGCGACCATCTGGCCCTGGCCGAAGTTGCTGCCCGAGCGGACCTCGCCGGATTGCATCAGCGCGCGCTCACGTTCCATGTTGGCGAAGGCGCGGCCGCGTTCCACGATCACGAAGCAGTTGGACTGCTGGACCATCAGGCGCAGCACCGGCGTGGTCGAACCCAGCTGGCGGTCGCGCAGCTGCGACCACCACGGGGCGTTGGTGTCTTCGAAGATGGCCAGCGTGCCCAGCGTCTCGTCGCAATGCTCGAGCTTGCTGTTCTGGTTCTCGGCGGTCGCGCCGCCGGCGGCGCCGGAGACGGTGCCCTTGTTCTCGCCCATCGTCGGCGCGGTGGCCAGGCAACCGGCCAGCAGCAGCGGGGACAGCATCAGGGCGGACTTCAGCACGAGGCTGGACGAGGAGACGAGAGGGGAAGTGGCAAGCATGGAATCCTCCAGGTTTTCTAACGACGTCCGGGACGACGTCTCACAACGAGCAACAAGAACGAGCGACAACAAGCAACAGCGAGCGACTGCTGGCGACGACAAGGACGCGGGCAACGGACGCAATGCCCCGCCCGGACCCGACCGGACGGAGCCGGGAACTCAGGGATCAATCGAGGGGCGTGGCCGGCGCGACGCCGTAATAGCCGCCGACCGGCTGGCCGTGCGGATTGCCGATCCAGATGCTGGTACCGAACACGTCGCTGCACCCGCCCCAGGCGATCTCGAACGCGCGCGCCTCTTCATTGCGGGTCTGGGTGTAGACCGACACGGTGCTGTCCGAGGGGCCGATCGTGTAGCAGACCCGCGCCCACACCGGACGCGGCGAGGACGAGACCACCGAGGCCGCGCCTTCGGCGTTGCCGTCGGAGGCCTTGGCCATCCATTTCGTGCCGCGGGACGGGCCCGGGTTGTAGCTGAACACGTAAGGCACCTGGGCAAGCGCCGCGATCGAGGCGGCAAGCAATCCGGCAACCATCAGGCCTCTGGCCAACATTCGTTTCCCCTAACGCGTGTGTACCGAAATCCAACGATTTCAAAGGAATGTCGCGGATTGTTAGGCGCCTCCCGGCGAAAAAGCGAGGCCCCCATCGTGGTGGTACGGGCGCCTCCCACGTTGATGGGATGGCGGATTGCGCAATCCGCCACGCCTGCGTTCCACACGTCGCACGGCCTGCTGTCGACGCACACCGCACGGCAAGGCCTGCCCCCGGCAAAGCGAGCAACGGCGCGGCTTGGCGGGGAGCGTCGCGAGGGCCGATGGACACGGGGAAAAGTCGGCGGTGCCCCTCCCGGGGGCCGCGGTCCGCGCGCGGCCGGAGGGGCCGCGGGGACTTCCGTTCAGTCGACGCGCGGGCGCTCCGCGCCGCGCGCATGACTTAGGTCATCTGGTGTTGTAGGGATGGCGAATGCGGGGACATCGACTATGCGTCGACCTCGCGATGGCGAGCCCGCCGACCGTGCCGCCGACCGCGCGGGCTATGCGTCGAGGTCCAGGCCCCGCTCCTGCGCGAACAGCTTCAGCGCCGGCATCAGCGCGCCGATCTTCTCGGCGACGGCGTCCCGGACGGTATCCACCATCACCTGCGTCTGGCGCTCGATCTCGATGTGCAGCGGCGCGCCCTCGCCCTTGTCGGCGAAGGTGGTCATGCGCAGCGTCTCGGGGATGAGCCAGACCTCGAACCAGCCCGAGCCGTCGGCGTTGCGGCCGGCCTCGGCCACCGTCAGGCTGGCGCCGTTCACCGCGATGTAGCCCTTGGCGAAGATGTAGCGCATCCACGGCGCCGGCACGGCGATGCGGATCACGTGGTTGTTGGCGGGGCGGCGGATCGACTCGACCTTCGCCATGAAATCGACGTGGCCCGACAGCGGGTGGCCGCCGATCTCGGCGCCCTCCTTGGCGGCGCGCTCGACGTTGAGCCGGCCGCCGACGCCCAGTTGCCCCAGCGCCGTGAGGTTCAGGCTCTGGAGCATCACGTCGAAGTCGGCCTCGTGATCGCCCTTCAGGGCGGTGACGGTCAGGCAGACCCCGTCGCAGGCGACGGACGCGCCGATCTCCAGGTCCTGGCAGAAGCCCTCGGGGAAGTCGAGCGTGAAGCTGCGCAGGCCTTCCCTGTCGGTGATGGCGGCGACCTGCGCGATGCCTTGGACGATACCGGTGAACATGGCGGGCCTCCGATCAGCGTTTCGCCGTTTTCGCCGTCTTCGCCGCTTCAGCAGCGTGCGACGCGAACAGCTCGGGCGAGAAGCCCAGGCTCAGCCGGCCGTCGTTCCATTCGACGACCGGGCGCTTGATCACGCTCGGCTGCTCGACCATCAGCGCGGCGGCGCTGGTCGCATCCGTCACGCCGGCCTTGGCGCCGTCATCCAGCTTGCGCCAGGTGGTCCCGGCGCGGTTCAGCACCTTGTCCCAGCCGAGCTCGGCCATCCACTGCGGCAGCTTCGCCGCGGGCACGCCCTGCTTCTTGTAGTCGTGGAACTGGTACGCGAGGCCCTGCTCGTCGAGCCAGGCGCGGGCGCGCTTGACGGTGTCGCAGTTGGGGATGCCGTAGAGGGTGATCATGGGAACGAGGGGGGCGCCGACGGGCGTGGAACGAAGGCGGCACGCTACCATGAAGCGGATGATCCCCTGGCTCGACGATGACTCTCTGGACTTCCCGCCGACCCGCCGCGCGCTGGGGCCGCGCAGCGACGCTCCGGGGCTGCTCGCGGCCGGCGGCGACCTGAGGCCCGCCCGCCTGCGCGCGGCCTACGCCCGGGGGATCTTCCCCTGGTATGGGGAAGGCCAGCCCATCCTGTGGTGGACCACCGATCCGCGCATGGTCCTGCGGACGGAGGATTTCAAGCTCTCGCGCTCGCTGCGCAAGACGGTGGCGAAGTTCATCCGCACGCCGGGCTGCGAGATCCGCGTCGACCACGCCGCCGAGACCGTGCTCAAGGCCTGCGCCAGCACCTCGCGCGACGGCCAGGACGGCACCTGGATCGTGCCGGAGATGCAGCAGGCCTACCTGCAGCTGGCGCGCGAAGGCACGGTGCATTCGGTCGAGACCTGGATGGACGGCGAACTGGTCGGCGGCCTGTATGGCGTCAACCTTGGCCGGATGTTCTTCGGCGAATCGATGTTCATGCGCAGGACCGACGCGTCCAAGATCGCTCTCGCGGCGCTGATCTGCCTGTGCCGCGAATTCGACATCCCCTGGATCGACTGCCAGCAGCAGACGGCGCATCTCGCCTCGCTGGGCGCGGCGCCGGTCACCCGCGAGGCGTTCGAGGCGCACCTCGCCGCGCACGCCGGCCTGCCTGCGCCCGGGGATTGGTCCTATCATCCGCGCCTGTGGGCCCACCTGGGCCTGAGCGACTCTTTGAGCGACTCCCAGAACGACCCGCCCTGAGCCACCAAGCCCCCGAGCCCCAGAGCCCCAGAGCCCGTGACGCACCCCAAGGAACTCCCGCTGGCCGAGCTGCAGTTCTACGCGACTGCGCCCTACCCCTGCAGCTACCTCAGCGACCGCCAGGCGCGCTCGCAGGTCGCCACGCCGAGCCATCTGATCCACGCCGACGCGTATTCGAGCCTGGTCGCCGCCGGCTTCCGGCGCAGCGGCATGTTCACTTACCGTCCCTACTGCGACGGCTGCAAGGCCTGCGTGCCGATGCGCATCCCGGTGGCGGACTTCCAGCCCAACCGCAGCCAGCGCCGCGCCTGGACGCAGCACCAGGCGCTGCAGGCCCGCGTCATGCGGCTGGGCTACAGCGACGAGCACTACCAGCTCTACCTGCGCTACCAGGCCGGCCGCCACAGCGGCGGCGGCATGGACCACGACAGCGTCGACCAGTACACGCAGTTCCTGCTGCAGAGCCGGGTGAACTCGCGGCTGGTGGAATTCCGCGAGCCCGATGGCGCGCTGAAGATGGTCTCCATCCTCGACATCCTGGGTGACGGGCTGTCGGCGGTCTACACCTTCTACGAGCCCGAGCCCAACGTCAGCTACGGCACCTACAACGTGCTGTGGCAGCTGCGTCAGACCCGCGACCTGAGCCTGCCCCACCTCTACCTGGGCTACTGGATCGCGCAGAGCGACAAGATGGCCTACAAGGCCCGCTTCCTGCCGCACGAGTTGCTGCGCGACGAGTTGTGGTCGCGCGTCGAGCGCTGAGTTCCGACGCTGTCGCGCCTCCCGGGCGCGTCCCCCTTTGCCTCCCTGGCAGCCGGTCGGGAGACCGCGCGTGGCAAGAATTGGTCCCACACTGGTTTTTCCTGTCGACCTCTCCGGTCGTACCGGTTTTCCCTTTGATTTGCCTAAATTGACGTCCATACACGTTCTTGACGACACCATTACGACACGTTACGCAGGTCTTGAGGGTTAACCTGAATGATGCAGACGTTAGTGGTATCTACATTGCATACCACTATGAGATCAGCAGCGGTATTGGTCTCCTAGACGCCGCGGTTGCAAACCGCACGCCGTCCGCCGGGATCAGCCCGCGGACCGCACGTCGACAAGCCAGGGAGTGACTGCCATGTCTGCACGCGCCTTTCTTCGTACCGCCGACCGCGCCGCCGGACCCGTTCCGGCCGCGGCGCCGCTGATCCGCCCCGCCGCCCCCGAGTGGCCGGCCTGACAGCCGCCTGAGGCCGGTCCCCGGCGGCCGGGCCCGAGCGGCCGCCGCCTTCGCCGGTTGAACCGACCGGCGCTTTTTCTTCCGAGCCCTGACCGTTTCCGCCGCGCTGCGTCCGCAGTCGCCCGGCGCGGCGGCGCTCATCCCTGCAGTTCGCGAAGACGACCACAAGACGTCCGCAAGACGTCCATAACGACCACCCGTCAGGAGCCCCCCCGATGAGACAACGTCCCTGCGCCCGTCCCCACCCGATGCTGCCGTGGCTGATGCCGATGGTGCTGGCCGTCGCCAGCACCTCGGCGATGGCCTACGACTGCACCGGCGTCGCCGATTGGAATGCCGCCACCGCGTACAGCGGCAATGCGATCGTCAAGCAGACCAGCACCGCCTACCAGGCCAAGTGGTGGACGCAGAACAACCCGCCGGCGACGAACTCCGGGCAATGGGATGTGTGGAAGGTGCTGGGCGCCTGCGAGGGCGGCGGCGGCGGCACGAACAAGCCGCCGACGGTGGCGTTGAGCGCGCCGACCGCGGGCACCTCGCCGACCGCCGGTGACACCGTGACGCTGGCCGCGACGGCCGGGGACAGCGACGGCACCGTCGCCAAGGTCGGCTTCTACGTCAACGGCGCGCTGGTCGCCGAGGACACCACCGCGCCGTTCAGCGTGAGCTGGACCGCGCGTGCCGGCGTGGCCGACATCACCGCCCGCGCCACCGACGACAAGGGCGCGACCACCGACACCGCCGCGCTGCGCATCACCGTGCAGGGCCAGGTCACCGGCGACGAGCGCTGCCGCCCCGAGGGCCTCGCCACCACCGCCGGCACGGCGCCCGCCTACTGCAAGGTCTACGACGACCAGGGCCGCGAGAAGATGGGCGCGGACAAGCCGCGCCGCATCATCGGCTACTTCACCAGCTGGCGCACCGGCAAGACCGGTCAGCCCGCGTTCCTGGCGCACCAGATCCCGTGGGGTCAGGTCACGCACATCAACTACGCGTTCGCGCATGTGGACGCGGCCAACAAGCTTTCCGTCGGCAACACCGCCGACGCGACCAACCCCGCCACCGGCCTCACCTGGCCCGGCATCGCGGGCGCGGAGATGGACCCGGCCTATGCGTACAAGGGCCACTTCAACCTGCTCAACAAGTTCAAGAAGCAGTACCCCAACGTCAAGACGCTGATCTCGGTCGGCGGCTGGGCCGAGACGGGCGGCTTCTACACGATGACGACGAACGCGGACGGCTCGACCAACACGGCCGGCATCAACGCGTTCGCGGATTCGGCGGTGGCCTTCCTGCGGCAGTACGGGTTCGACGGCGTCGACATCGACTACGAGTACCCGACCAGCATGAACAACGCCGGCAACCCGGTGGACTTCGCCATCAGCAACGCGCGGCGCGGCGCGCTGATGAAGAACTACGTCGTGCTGATGCGCACGCTGCGCGCGAAGCTCGACGCGGCCAGCCAGTCCGATCAGCGCCATTACCTGCTCACGATCGCGGCGCCTTCCTCCGCCTACCTGCTGCGCGGAATGGAGGCCTTCCAGGTCACGCAGTACCTGGACTACGTGAACATCATGAGCTACGACCTGCACGGGGCGTGGAATCAATTCGTCGGTCCCAACGCGGCGCTGTATGACGACGGCAAGGACGGCGAGCTCACCGCGTGGAGCTACTACACCGCCACGCAGTACGCGCGCATCGGCTACCTCAACACCGACTGGGCGTACCACTACTTCCGCGGCGCGATGCCGGCGGGCCGCATCAACATCGGCGTGCCGTACTACACCCGCGGCTGGCAGGGCGTGACCGGCGGCACCAACGGCCTGTGGGGCCAGGCGGCCCTGCCCGACCAGAGCAAGTGCCCCGCCGGCACCGGCGGCGGCACCGTGCAGAAGTGCGGCAACGGCGCCGTCGGCATCGACAACCTCTGGCACGACCTCGACGTCTCCAGCAAGGAAGTGCCCGCCGGCTCCAACCCGATGTGGCATGCGATGAACCTCGCGTCGGGCCGCCCGGGCAGCTACCTCGCCGCCTACGGCCTGAACCCGGCCACGAACCCGGCCGACCAGCTGACCGGCACCTACGTCCGCAACTACGACGCGACGCTGGTGGCGCCGTGGCTGTGGAACGCGCAGAAGAAGGTCTTCATCAGCACCGAGGACAAGCAGTCGCTCGGCGTGAAGGCGCAGTACGTGGCCGATCGCGGCATCGGCGGCGTGATGTTCTGGGAGTTCGCCGGCGATTACGCCTTCGACACGGCGCGCAACGAGTACTTCATCGGCAACACGCTGACGAGCGCGCTCTACAACAAGCTGAAGACGGCACCGGCCTACGGCAACCGCCTCAGCTCGGCGGCGCTGCCGGCGGAGACGCTGGACATCGCGTACGCGCTCGGCGGCTTCGCACTCGGCGACAGCAACTACCCGATCACGCCCAAGCTCACGCTGACCAACAACAGCACGACGACGCTGCCCGGCGGCACGGAGTTCCAGTTCGACGTCCCCACCGCGATCCCGTCGACGGTGACGGACCAGAGCGGATTCGGCCTCACGGTGATCAGCAACGGCTCGAACCCCGCGGGCAACAACATCGGCGGGCTGAAGAACGACTTCCACCGCGCCAGCTTCAAGCTGCCGTCGTGGCAAAGCCTGACCCCCGGCGCCAGCGTGACGCTGACGATCAATTACTTCCTGCCGTCGACGATGCCCAGCAACTGGACCGTCACCGTGAACGGCCGCAGCTATGCGCTGGCGCAGGAAGCGCGCCGCGGCGCGGTGCCTGCCGCAGCACCGGCGGCGGCGAAGACCTCCGCCAAGACTTCGGCCACGCGATGAGCGACATCGGCGCCGGCCTCCCGGACCTCCCCACCACCACCCTTTGACCCACAGGAGATCGACATGAAGAGACAGATGGTCCGCCTCGGCGGCATCGCCCTGGCCGCCGCGATGGCCGCCGGCACCGCGCACGCCTACGACTGCACCAACGTGCCCGAATGGTCGGCGTCCGGCATCTACACCGGCACCTCCAACAGCTTCGCCAAGCAGAACAACATCGCCTACCAGGCCAAGTGGTGGACGCAGAACGAAGCGCCCGCCACCCACTCCGGCCAGTGGGACGTGTGGAAGTCGCTGGGCGCCTGCACCGGCGGCGGCACCGACACCACGCCGCCGACCGTGCCCTCGGGCCTGACCTCCAGCGGCATCACCAGCAGCAGCATCACGCTGAGCTGGGGCGCGTCCACCGACGCCGGCAGCGGCGTCAACAACTACGAGCTGCTGCGCGGCGGCTCCCTGATCGCGTCGCCCACGGCGACCAGCTACACCGACTCCGGCCTGTCGGCGGGGACCTCGTACAGCTACCAGGTCCGCGCGAAGGACAAGGCGGGCAATGTCTCCGGCCTGAGCAGCACGCTACTGACCAGCACCGCCAGCAACGGCACCTGCGCCGCGGCGCCGGCCACGCCCTCGGGCCTGAGCTCGCCGTCCAAGACGGCCACCAGCGTCAACCTGGCCTGGAACGCCGTCGCCGCCGGCCCGAACTGCACGGTGCAGTACCGCGTCAACCAGGGATCGACGCAGGTCGCGCAGGGCGCGGCCACCAGCGCCAGCGTCACCAACCTGACGGCCAACACGAACTACACCTTCACGGTCTCGGCCTTCAACCAGGCCGGCTCGTCGCAGCCGTCGGCGCCGATCACGGTGAAGACCGACACGCAGACCGCCGGCGACAAGGTCCTGCTGGGCTACTTCGCGCAGTGGGGCATCTACGGCCGCAACTACCACGTCAAGAACATCGACACGAGCGGCTCGGCGGCCAACCTCACGCACATCAACTACGCGTTCGGCAACGTCCGCAACAACGTCTGCGAAGTCGGCAAGATCATCCCGAGCAACGAGTCCACCGGTGAAGGCGGCGACGCCTTCGCCGACTACGGCAAGTCCTACGGCGCCGACCTCAGCGTCGACGGCGTGGCCGACACCTGGGACCAGCCGCTGCGCGGCAGCTGGAACCAGCTCAAGAAGCTCAAGGCCAAGTATCCGAAGATCAAGGTGCTGATCTCGCTGGGCGGCTGGACCTGGTCGCGCGGCTTCTCGAGCGCGGCGCGTCCGGAGAACCGGGTCAACTTCGTCAAGAGCTGCGTGGACGCCTACATCAAGGGCAACGTGCCGGTGACGGACGGCGCGGGCGGCCCGGGCGCGGCGGCCGGCGTGTTCGACGGCATCGACCTCGACTGGGAGTACCCGAACGCCTGCGGCCTGGCCTGCGGCACGGCCGAGGATCGCGCCAACTTCACCGGCCTGCTGGCCGAGTTCCGCAAGCAGCTGGACGCGGTGCGTCCGGGCCTGCTGCTGTCGATCGCGTCGGGCGCGGGCGTGGACAAGGTGCGGGCCTATGACCCGGACCAGATCCATCCGTACCTGAACTTCATCAACGTGATGACGTACGACTTCCACGGCGGCTGGGACACGATCACCGGGTTCCACTCGGCGCTGTACGCGCCGGCCAACGATCCGTCGACCGGTGACGTGAAGAAGTACAACACCAACGACGCGATGCAGGCCTTCCTGGACAAGGGCGTCCCGGCCTCGAAGCTGAACGTCGGCATCGGCTTCTACGGCCGCGGCTGGACCAACGTCCCCAACGTCAACAACGGCCTGTACCAGAGCGGCACGCCGGCCCCCGGCACCTACGAGGCGGGCAACGAGGACTACAAGGTCCTGAAGAACCTGCAGGGCTACACCAGCCGGATCGACGACGTCAGCAAGGCGCAGTGGATCTACAACGGCTCGACCTTCTGGAGCTTCGACACGCCCGCCACGATCGCCATCAAGATGGCCTACGTGAAGTCCAGGGGCTTCGGCGGCGCGTTCTTCTGGGAGTTCTCGGGGGACGATCCGACGGCCTCGCTGTCCAAGGCGATGGGCGCGGGCCTGAAGTAAGGCCTGGAGCCCTCCGGAGCGGCCCCGGCCGCTCCCCCCGACAGGGCGCCAAGAGCCCCCGCGCGGTCCTCCGCGCGGGGGCTTTTTTCATCCTGCCTCCCCCCGGGCGTGCTGCGGTTCCCCCTCCTGCGGCCCTCCTGCGCTCCATCCTGCCAGCGCGTGGCAGCTACCCCCAGGATCGCGATTGAATACTGTACGTTCATCCAGTATTCTCATCCTTCCCATTCAGCAGCCGAGCCACCGAGGAACCCGTCATGCGTCGCTACGAAGTCATCCTGGAACGAGTCATGGTCCCCTATCACCAGCGCGAGCTGGCGTGCGTCATCGCCATGCAGGTGCTGGACGCCCGCCTGGGCGGACCGGCGGGCGTAGTGGACGCGTTCAACGCCGCGCGTGCGGTGACGGGCGGGGACACACGGTGGTCCATCCCGGAAGCCGCGTCCCGCGCGGACGTCGCCGCGGTAAAGCGCTGGCGCCGCGCCACGGAAGCGGCGCTGGATGCCATCGAGCAGGGCTTCGCGCACGTGTTCGTGGGCATGTCGGCGCAGGAGATCGAGCTCGCCCGCGCGGACGAGTCCCTCAGCATCGTCCCGCACCTGATGGAGGTGCCGGCCCGCCTGCTGGCCGAGGCCCGCGTCGGACTGCCGTGGTCGGCGACGGCCGCGGTGGTCGTCAGCGCCGCGGCCCAGGCCGCGATGGTGCCGCCGGCCTCGATGCTGACGCACATGCCGACCCTGGCGCACGCGGCGATGATGGCCCACTGAGGCGCCGCGAGCCGCAAGGCCAGCGCCGGGAACGCCCACAGCGCAGAGAGCGCCGAAAGCGCCAAGCGCTTCAGGAGCGCGGCGCGGGTTCCGCCAGTTCCGAGATCTCGATGAGGTTGAGGTCGGGATCCCGCAGGTAGACCGAGCGGATCTTTCCCGTCGCGCCGGTGCGCATCACCGGCCCTTCGATGATGGCCACCTGCAGCGCGTTCAAGCGTTCGATGACCTGATCCAGCGGGATCGACGCGATGAAGCAGAGGTCCAGCGCGCCCGGCACCGGCGTGTGCGCCTTGGGCTCGAACTCCCGGCCCTTCACATGCAGGTTGATCTTCTGCTGGCCGAAGAGGAAGGCCTGGCGCGTGACCGGCGGCGTGCCGCCGACGAAGCTCTCCAGCCGCATGCCCAGCACCTCGGTATAGAAGCGGATGCAGTCCGCCTCATGGGCGGTCGTGAGGACCAGGTGGTCGAGGTGATCGATCAAGGCAGACTCCCGTCAGGCGACAACGCCGGGATTCTGCCTGCCTTCCTCAACTGGCGCGGAACACCAGCTCCTTGATCCGCGCCAGCCGCGGCGCCACCACGGGCACCGTCAGCATCGTCGACCCGACGGCCATCAGCAGCAGCGCGGTGAAGGTCTCGCTGGTGATGATCTGCTTGTCCAGCAGCACGTTGGCAAAGATGATCATGATCAGCGCCTTGGTCTGCAGCAGCCAGCCGATGATGCCGGCCTCGCCCGGCGCCCATCGCAGGATGCGCCCCGCCACGTGCGTGCCCAGCAGCTTGCCGCTGACCGACGCCGCCAGCAGCAGCGCCGCCGCCGCGAACACCGCGCCGCCCTCCAGTCCCCACTGCGTGCGCAGGCCCGTGCTGAGGAAGAAGACCGGCATGATCACCAGCAGCACGTGATGGCGCAGCGCGTCCATCTGCGCCTGGTCGAACCATTCGGCATCCATCACGACACCGGCCAGGAACGCCCCGACCATGTAGTGCAGCCCCGACCAGTCCGCGCCGAACGCGATCACCGCCAGCCAGATCAGCCCCACGTACCAGCGGTCCCGCGCGGGAATGGCGCGCATCAGGCGCCGGAACAGCACGGTCGCGATGGCGAATGCCGCCAGGAACAACACCTGCTTGCCGACCCGCGACCAGTCCATCAGGATGATGGCGAGCACGGCCCAGATCAGGATGTCGTCCAGGCTGGCGTAACGGAGGATGCGCTGCCCGATCGGCTGGCGCAGGATCTCGAGTTTCTCCATCAGCAGGATGAGGATGGGCAAGGCCGTCACCGCGCACGCCATGCCGACGCCGACGATGAACTGCCAGGTCTGCGCCTGCGCGCCCATCCACTGCGATCCCATGCCCAGCAGCACCACCGCGGCTGCCGAGCCGAAGGCCATCGGCACGCCCAGCGCCAGGCCGGCGGTGATGCCGCTCTCGACGCGATGCGCCCAAGCCTTCTTCAGGTCGAGCTCGATGCCGGCGATCCACACGAACAGCATCACCGCCCACCAGGCCACGCCGTTGAGCGACTGCACGACCGACGGGTTGAAGACGAACTGGTAGTACTCGGGAAAGGCCCGGCCGAGCACGCCCGGGCCGAGCAGGATGCCGGTGATGATCTGCACCACGACCAACGGCGCGAAGTAGTCCGTCCCCCCAGTCGCCACACCAGGTAGGGGACGGTGAAGATGATCGCCATGGCGATCAGGAAGATCTCGGTCGTGCTCATCGGCGGCTCCTCTGCGCTGTCCGCCGCCCGGTGCGCCACAGCGCCCAGGCAGTCGATGACAACGTTGTCTCTCGGGAACTGGATTGTGAGGGGCAAGCCCTCGCAATCACCGCCCTCGCTTTCCCTAGGCTCTCATGAAAGCGGTTTCAAAGGATTTCACTCCGGCAGCCCGGCGCCGGCAATAGGGGCTCTCCCGCTGGTCGCGGCGATCAGGCCGAGCACGCGGCCCGGCTCGGCGCCGACCATGTCCCAGGTGAAGCGCCATTCCCAGTTGCCGCCGAGGGTGCCGGGGATGTTCATGCGATGGGCGCTGTCCAGGCCCAGCACATCCTGCAGCGGATAGACCGCCACGTTGGCCACCGAATTCGCGCAGGCGCGGATCATGGCCCAGTGGATGTCGTGGTCGCCGCAGGCCAGGTAGGCGGCGACGTAGGCGCGTTCGTGGGCGCTGGCCTGGTTCCACCAGCCGCGCACCGTGTCGTTGTCGTGCGTGCCGGTGTAGCAGACGGCCGCGCGCGGCCAGTTGTGCGGCAGGAACTCGTGCCCGCCGTCGCCGCCGAAACCGAACTGGAGGATCTTCATCCCGGGATAGGCCAGCGCGTCGCGCAGCTCATGCAC
Organism: Mitsuaria sp. MSU3D; assembly: GCF_056867975.1. Lineage (NCBI taxonomy): Bacteria > Pseudomonadati > Pseudomonadota > Betaproteobacteria > Burkholderiales > Sphaerotilaceae > Roseateles > Mitsuaria sp. MSU3D. Next base: position 2,874,936 of record NZ_CP200314.1, read on the forward strand.
GTCGGGCGTGATGAATCCCAGGTCCTCGGCCACGATGGGCAGCTGGCCCAGCGACTTCGCGATCGCGTCGAACAGCGCCTTGCCCGGACCGGTCTTCCAGACACCGCGCGTCGCGTCGGGGCTGTCGGCGGGGATCTCGTAGTAGGCCGCGAAGCCGCGGAAGTGGTCGATGCGGAACACGTCGGCCGAACTCAGCATGCGCTTGACGCGCGCGGTCCACCACGCGAAGTGCTCGTGGGCCATCTTGTCCCAGCGGTACATCGGATTGCCCCAGCGCTGACCGGTCGCGGCCATCGCGTCCGGCGGCACGCCGGCGACGACGGTGGGCTGGAAGTGCTCGTCGAACTCGTACAGGTCGGGACGGGCCCAGCAATCGGCGCTGTCGTGGGCGACGAAGATCGGCAGGTCGCCCATGATGTGGACGCCGCGTTCATTCGCGTAGGCCTTCAGCGCGCCGACCTGGACGTCGAAGCACCATTGCACGAACTGCCAGAACGCGACCTCGTCCGCGTACTGCTCGCGGGCGGCCACGAGCGCGCGCGGCTCGCGCGCGGCCAGGTCGCGCGGCCAGTCCCACCAGCCCTGCCCGTCGCGTCGCGAGCGGATCGCCATGAACAGCGCGTAGTCCTGCAGCCAGTCGCGCTGCGACACGCACCAGAGTTCATAAGCGGCGCGGTCGGTGGCCGCGCCCGTCGTGAAGAAGCCCTGCGCGGCGGCGCGCAGCTGCTGCTCGCGCCACGGCAGCACGCGGCCGTAATCGACGCGTGCCGCATCGAAGCCGCCTTCGGGCGGCACCGGCTGTGCGAGCCAGCCCTTGGCCACCAGCGGCTCCAAGGCCACCAGCCACGGATTGCCGGCGAAGGCCGACACGCCCTGATAGGGACTCTCGCCCGGGCCGATCGGGGTGCTGGGCAGCCACTGCCAGATCGACTGGCCGGCCGACTGCAACCAATCGACGAAGTGGTAGGCCCCGGGCCCGAAGTCGCCGGCGCCGTTCGGGCCGGGCAGCGAAGTGACGTGCAGCAGCACGCCGGATTGGCGCTTGTGGAGGTCGATCGTCATGGTGTCGCTCTGAGGGGTTCTGCGGAATTCTCGATGCACAGCAGCAGGCTGCGCGCGGGCGCCGTGAGCGCGGTGAAGGCATCGTCGCCCAAGGGTGCGGCCGTGAGTTCGCCGCTGCTGTCCAGCAGCAGGCGCCACGCGCCGGCCGGCAGCGTGAAGCGGCGGGGCGTCGCCGAGGGATTGGCGATCAGCAGCAGGCGCTCGCGGCCATCGCTCAGCAGCGCGGCGAGCGCCGGCGCTTCGTCATAGCGCCAGTCCGGATCGCGCATCGCATGTCCATCGGGGTGGAACCAGCGCAACGCCGGGCGGTCGATCGCGCCTGTGCCTGTGTACGGTGCGGCCTCGGTCTCATCGGCCTTATCGGTCTCATCGGCCTGCGGCACGGCAAACCAGCGCGCGTGATGAAGCAAGGGGTACGTGCGGCGCAGCCGCGCGAGCTCAGCGGTGAACGCGATCAGCGCCTCGTCGGCGTTCGGCCAGTCCAGCCAGCCGATCTCGTTGTCCTGGCAGTACGCGTTGTTGTTGCCGCCCTGCCCGTTGCCGAACTCGTCGCCCGAGTACAGCATCGGCGTGCCCTGCGACAGCAGCAGCGTCGCGAGCATCGCGCGCCGGGCGCGCTCGCGCGCCTCGCGGATGTGGGGATCGTCGGTCGGCCCTTCCACGCCGAAGTTGCCGCACAGCTCGCCGTCGCGGCCGTCGCGGTTGTCTTCGCCGTTGGCCTGGTTGTGCTTGCGGCTGTAGCTGACGAGGTCGTTGAGCGTGTAGCCGTCGTGCACCGCCAGGAAGTTGATCGAGGCCAGCGGCGAACGTGCCGCCCGCTCGCCGCCCTGCCCTTGCGGATGGAACACATCGCCCGACGCGCTGAAGCGCCGCGCGAATTCGGCGCGGCCGATCGTCGTACCGTCCGGCCCGTGGCCGAGCCAGAAGCCACGCGCCGCATCGCGGAACTTGTCGTTCCATTCCATGAAGCGGCCCGGGAATCGTCCGAGCTGATAACCGTCCGGCCCGACGTCCCAGGGCTCGGCGATCAGGTGCACCTGGGAGAGCAGCGGATCCTGCCGCAGCGCCGTGTAGAACGACGCCTGCGGATCGTGCCCCGCCGCCGTGCGGCCCAGCACCGGCGCGAGGTCGAAGCGGAAGCCGTCCACGCCCATCTCGCCGACCCAGAAGCGCAGCGAGTCCAGCACGAGCTGCGCGACGCGCGGGTGCTCCACGTTGACGGTGTTGCCGCAGGCGGTCAGGTTCTCCATCCGCGAGGGATCGTCGGCCTGCAGCCGGTAGTAGCTCTTCTGGTCGAGCCCGCGCAGCGACAGCGTCGGGCCCCACTCGTTGCCCTCGGGCGTGTGGTTGTAGACGACGTCGAGCACGACTTCCAGCCCGGCCTCGTGCAGCGCCCGGACCATCCCGCGGAACTCGGCGGCGACGGCGGTCGGGTCGTGACGCACGGCGGCGGAGGCCAGCCGCGGATCGGGCGCGAAGAAGCCCAGCGTGTTGTAGCCCCAGTAGTTGCGCAGGCCGGTGCCGAAGAGGTGCGGCTCGTCGACGGCGAACTGCACCGGCAGCAGCGACAGCGTGGTCACGCCGAGCCGCTTGAAGTGCGCGATCGCCACCGGATGCGCGAGCGCGGCATAGCTGCCTCGCAGCACCTGCGGGATCTGCGGATGGCGCATCGAGAAGCCCTTCACATGGACTTCGTACAGCACCACGTCGCACGGCGCATGACGCGGCGCATTGGCGCGCGGACTCGGGCCGGCAGGCGGCGCGGCGACACGCGCCTTCAGCGCGGTCGCGCCGTTGTCGCGCTCGTCCAGCGCGAGCGGGCCGTCCGGATGGCCGAAGGGATAACCGTGGTCCTCGGGCAGGTTGCGGAACTCGCCGACGATCTCGCGCGCGTAGGGATCCAGCAGCAGCTTGCCGGCGTTGAAGCGGTGCCCCTCGCGCGGCGCGTGCGGGCCGTGCGCGCGCAGGCCGTAGAGTTGGCCCGCCCGCGCGCCGGGCAGGAAGCCGGTCCACACGCCGTCGACCGGCTCGTCCAGCGCATACCGTTTCAGCTCGACAGTCCCGGTCTCGTCATAGAGGCACAGGTCGACGCCCGTCGCGTGGGCCGAGAACACCGCGACGTTGACGCCCCCGTCGCGGACGGTGGCGCCCAGCGGCTCATGGCGGCCCGCTGACAAGGCCTCTGGGAAGACGGTCATCATGGTTCGAAGTATCTCTCAGGCGTTCACAGGAATGTAGTTTCACTACATCGGGTAATCCCGAATTCGATTGCAAGCTGTTGATTTCATGAGATTCATCGATTCAACGCGGGGCGAGTCCGCGTTGTGAATCGCTGGTCTGGCATGTATATTCTCTACAAACAAGGAGACACCCCGTGGCGGATGTGAAGCTGCAAGCCGTGGCCAAGGCCTATGGCGAGACCAAGATCCTGCATGGCATCGACCTGGAGATCCGGGACGGTGAATTCATGGTCTTCGTCGGTCCGTCGGGCTGCGGCAAGTCGACGCTGCTGCGCACGATCGCGGGTCTGGAGGACATCACCGGCGGCGAGCTGCGCATCGGCGGCCGGCTGGTCAACGACGTGCCGCCGGCCGAGCGCGGCATCGCGATGGTGTTCCAGAGCTACGCGCTCTACCCCCACATGAATCTGTACGACAACATGGCGTTCGGATTGAAGCTGGCGAAGGTGCCCAAGGACGAGATCGACCGCGCGGTGCGCTACGCCGCGCGCATCCTGCACATCGAGCACCTGCTGGAGCGCAAGCCCAAGGACCTGTCCGGCGGGCAGCGCCAGCGCGTGGCCATCGGCCGCGCGATCGTGCGCAAGCCCGAGGTCTTCCTCTTCGACGAGCCGCTGTCCAACCTCGACGCCGCGCTGCGCGTGCGCATGCGCTACGAGTTCGCGAAGCTGCACGAGGACCTGAAGACCACGATGGTCTACGTCACCCACGACCAGGTCGAGGCGATGACGCTGGCGGACCGCATCGTCGTGCTGAGCGCCGGCACCATCGAGCAGGTGGGCACGCCGCTGGAGCTCTACGAGCATCCGGACAACCTCTTCGTCGCCGGCTTCATCGGCAGCCCGAAGATGAACTTCATCGAGGCCGAGGTGGTGAGCGCCGGCGCCGACCACGCGACGCTTCGACTCGGCGACGGCGCGACGATCCGCACGCGCGTCGACGCGTCGCGCGCGAAGGCCGGCGACAAGGTCACGCTGGGCCTGCGTCCGGAGCACTTCGAGGTCGGCGGCGACGCCAACCTGATCGCCAGCACGGTGACCTTCGTCGAATCGCTGGGCGGCGTGACGCATGCGTACTGCGCTTATCCGGGCGTCGAGGACGCGCTGACCTGCGAATTCGACGGCAGGACGCGCGTGCGCGCCGGCGACACCCTGCAGCTGCACCTGCCGCCGGACCTCTGCTATCTCTTCGACGCGCAGGGCCTGGCGTTCAAGCGGCTCGGAGCGCCGGCATGACGCGTTCCGTGAAGAGCGCGACCGCGCGCTCGGCGCTGGCACGCGGCGCATTTGCAGCGATGGCCGCCATCGCGCTGCTTGGCGGCTGCGAGAAGGTCGCGGCGCAGACCGCACCGAAGCTGCTGGTCTGGATCAATGGCGACAAGGCCTACAACGGGCTGCAGAAGGTCGGCGACGCCTTCGAGCGCGAGTCCGGCGTGAAGGTCGTCGTCGAGCACCCGGTCGACGCGCCCGAGAAATACACGCAGGCGGCCGGCGCCGGCAAGGGGCCGGACGTCTTCTGCTGGCCGCACGATCGCGTCGGCGAATGGGCCAAGGCCGGGCTGCTGACGCCGGTCCAGCCGCGCAAGGCGCTGCAGGATGAGGTGGAGCCCGCCGCGTGGCAGGCCTTCCGCTACCAGGGCCGCCTCTGGGGCTACCCGATCGCGATCGAGACGACCGGCCTGATCTACAACAAGGCACTGGTGAGCAAGCCGCCCGCAACCTGGGAAGAGCTGATCGCCGTCGACAAGCAGCTGCGCCAGCGCGGCAAGCACGCGATCCTGTGGGACTACAACAAGAGCTTCTTCACCTGGCCGATGTTCGCGGGCGCCGGCGGCGTCATCTTCGGACGTGATGCGCAAGGCGACTTCGATGCGCGCCAGGTCAAGGTCAACAACGACGGTGCGCTGGCCGCGGGCCAAATGCTGGAGCGACTGATCACCGAGGGCGTGATGCCGCGCGGCGCGCGTTACTCCGAGATGGAATCGGGCTTCGCGCGCGGCGAGGTCGCGATGATGATCTCCGGTCCCTGGGCCTGGGAGAACGCACGCAAGGCCGGCATCGACATCGGCGTCGCGCCGATCCCGGCGGTGGTGGCGGGCAAGCCGTCCAAGCCCTTCGTCGGGGTGCTGGGCTGCATGATCTCGGCGCCGTCGAAGAACAAGGACCTCGCGCGCGAGTTCATCGAGCACCACCTGATGCGCCCCGCCTCGCTGAAGGTCCTCGACGCCGACGTGCCGATCGGCGTGCCGGCCAACAAGGCCTTCTACCAGCAGCTGTCGGTGAACCCGCTGATCCGCGCGAGCATGGAGAACGCGCGCGCCGGCGAGGCCATTCCCAACATCCCCGAGGTGGGACGCTTCTGGACCGCGATGGACGCGGCGCTGGAGGCGATCACCAACGGCCTGCAAAGCCCCAAGGACGCGCTGGACGGCGCGTCGGGCCGGATGCTGCTGAAGCAATGAACGCCACGACCGCATCGACTCCGGCACCGTCAGGCGCCCTGTCCAGTTCCAGGGCCGCCGCCCTGCCCGGCTCGCCGCTGTCCGAGGCCTACACGCGCCAGGCGCCCGGCGCGCTCGACCGGATCACCCAGGCGCTGTACTGGCCGACGATGGCCGTGATCGCGCTGGCGGCGCTGTACCTCGTCTTCATGCTGTACGCGGCCGGGCTGACGAGCTGGGCGCTGGGTGTGCTGCTGCTCTTCGGCACGGGCTTCGCGGTCTATCTGTCGAAGGCCGGCTTCGCCTACCGCTACCTCTTCCCCGGCGTGGCCGGGATGCTGCTGTTCATCGCGTTCCCGCTCGCCTACACGACGCAGATCGGCTTCACCAACTACTCGTCGGCCCACCTGCTGAGCCAGGAACGCGTGCGCGAGTTCCTGCTCGACCAGCACGACACGGCGCTCGAGGCCGTGCGCGACTACAGCGTGCACGGCGCCGGCAGCGACTTCCGCGTGGTGCTGCGCGACCCGTCGAGCGGCACGGCGCAATTCATCTCTCCGCCGCTGGCGCTGCGCCAGGGCACGAAGCCGGTCGACGTCGCGATGCAGGCGACCGGACCCGCGGACGCGACGCTGGGCACCGCGCTCACGCTGAAGGAGCTGGTCGAGCACCGCCAGGCGCTGGCGCAACTGCGGCTGCGGCTGCCCGGCGAAAGCGGCGGCACGGCGGCCACCGGCGGCGCGGGCGACGCCTCGACGCTGCGCTACCTCGGCCTGCGCGAGTTCGGCCCGATCCGCCCCCACTTCGAGGAGCAGTCCGACGGCAGCTTGAAGCGCGTCGCCGACGGCGCCCTCTTCCGCCCGGACGCGACCACCGGCTACTACGAAGGCCAGGGCGCGGCGGCGGGCACGCACCTGGCGCCCGGCTACAAGGTCATGGTCGGCGCGCAGAACTACAAGCGCATGCTGTTCGACGCGGAGTTCCGCGGTCCCTTCCTGTCGATCTTCGGCTGGACGGTGGTGTTCTCGCTGCTGACGGTCGTCTTCGCGACGGCGATCGGCATGATGCTGGCGGTGCTGCTGAACTGGGAGGACCTGCGCTACCGCACGACCTACCGCACGCTGCTGTTCCTGCCCTACGCGGTGCCGGGCTTCATCTCGATCCTGGTGTTCAAGGGCCTGTTCAACCAGAACTTCGGCGAGATCAACGCGATCCTGGACGCGCTCTTCGGCGTGCGGCCCGCGTGGTTCGCGGACCCGTCGCTGGCGCGGACGATGCTGCTGATCGTCAACGTGTGGCTGGGCTATCCGTACGTGATGATCCTGTGCACGGGGCTGCTGAAGGCGATCCCCTCGGACCTGTACGAGGCCTCGGCGCTCGCGGGCGCGGGGCCGCTGACCAACTTCTTCAAGATCACGGCGCCGCTGATCATCAAGCCGCTGTCGCCGCTGCTGGTCTCGGCCTTCGCCTTCAACTTCAACAACTTCGTGCTGATCGCGCTACTGACCGACGGGCGGCCGGATTACCTGTCCACCAAGATCCCCGCGGGGCAGACCGACATCCTGGTCAGCTACACGTATCGCATCGCCTTCCGCGATTCGGGCACGGACTTCGGCCTGGCCGCGGCCATCTCGACGCTGATCTTCGTGCTGGTCGCGGGGATGTCGCTGCTCAACCTGCGCCTGATGCGCAACGCCAACCGCTGACGCGGCCGAAGGACAAGGACACGACATGGCCATCGTTCGAGGCAAACAGGCGCGCTGGCGCGTCATCGCGGCGCATGTGCTGCTGTGGGTGTTCCTGGCGATCACGCTGTTCCCGCTGCTGGCGGTGGTGTCGATCTCGCTGCGGCCGGGCAACTTCGCCACCGGCAGCCTGATCCCGACGACGATCAGCCTGGAGCACTGGCAGCTGGCGCTGGGCATTCCGTACCAGGCGGCGGACGGCTCGCTGGTGCAGCCGCCCTTCCCGGTGCTGACGTGGCTGTGGAACTCGATCAAGGTGGCGACGATCTCGGCGGTGCTGATCGTGGCGATCTCGACGACGGCGGCCTACGGTTTCGCGCGGCTGAAGTTCCCGTTCAAGGCCAGCATCCTGAACAGCATGCTGCTGCTGCAGATGTTCCCGGCGGTGCTGGCGCTGGTGGCGATCTACGCGATCTTCGAGACCATCGGCACCTTCGTGCCGTGGCTGGGCATCGAGACGCACGCGGGCGTGATCGTGGCCTACCTGGGCGGCGTGGCGACGCACATCTGGACGATCAAGGGCTACTTCGAGACGATCCCCGTGGAGATCGAGGAGAACGCCAAGGTCGACGGCGCGTCGCACTGGCAGGCGTTCCGGCTGGTGCTGCTGCCGATGGCGGTGCCGATCCTGATGGTGGTGTTCGTGCTGGCCTTCATCGGCTGCATCATCGAGTACCCGGTGGCGTCGGTGCTGCTGCGCGAGGAATCGAACCTCACGCTGGCGGTGGGGTCGAAGTACTTCCTGCACGACCAGCGCTTCCTGTGGGGCGACTTCGCGGCGGCGGCGGTCCTGTCGGGACTGCCGATCACGGCGGTGTTCCTGCTGGCGCAGCGGTGGATCGTGTCGGGGTTGACGGCGGGTGGGGTGAAGGGCTGAGGCCCTGCTACGTTCAACGCGCCTGGGACGCGGCACGCTGCGATCCAGCTCAAGTTCATTCCGAGAGCGTTCCCTCGCCATCAAGCCCCGTGCGCATCGCAACCCATTCCGCGTGTGTGCGTCGCTTCACGTAACTTTGCGAAACGTGCCAGGCCTTGCCTGGCAAGGGCCCTCACGCGGCCTTGACGTCGAGTGACACGGATCCGTCATGCGTGATTTCTAGAGTGCGCGGCGTTTCGAACAGCCTCCTCCCCGAGGCCCACGAACACAGCCACCGCCACCACTCCAGGACTCCCATGCGACACAGCAAATCCACCGCGCTGAACGCCTCGCTCACCCTCGTTGCCGCCGCCATCCTGGCGGCCTGCGGCTCCGACAACGACACCCAGTCGCCGAGCGTCACGATCAACGGCGTCGTCACCGCCACCAGCTTCACCGCCGGCAGCGCGACCGATCCCAAGATCGACCCCGCCTACTACGTCGGCGCCAAGGTCTGCGTCGACACCAACGGCAACGGCGTCTGCGACACCGCCGAGAACCCCGTCGTCACCGACGCCAAGGGCCACTTCTCGCTGACCCTGCCGGCCAACGCCGCGCTGATCGCCGACATCGGCACCGATGCCACGCTGTCCACCACCGGCGCCAAGGTCGCGAGCCGCGACGTGCTGCGCGCGTCGCTGGACCAGGTCATCGAGCAGGCCGGCAACGTCGTCATCAGCCCGCTGTCGTCGGAAGTGCAGCGCCTCGTCGAGGCCAACGGCACCAGCTACGCGACCGAGAAGCAGACCGTCGCCACGCGCATCGGCGTGTCGCTGGCCAATGTGCTGGCCGACGCGAGCACCGTCACCGGCGCCGACCAGGTCGCCCTGCTGGCCGAGTCCAAGGCCCTGGACAACCGCTTCACCTACGCGATCACCAAGCTCGACCGCGGCGACCTGTACCCCGACGCGCTGGCCGCGCCCGGCGGCGATCCGCGCCTGGCCGGTGCCGCCAACGTGAGCGTCGCCACCGCGCCCACCGGCACGGACGCCCGCACGAAGATCACCTTCGCCCAATCGCAGCAGGCCGCGTTCGCGCTCGAAGGCGTGCCGCGCTACGACCACATCTTCATCGTGATGCTGGAGAACAAGGCCACGCTGTCGATCAAGGGCTCGCCGTGGGCGCCCAAGATCAACGCGCTGCTCGCCGCCGGCAACCAGCTGACCAGCTACTACGCCACCGGCAACCCGTCCGAGCCGAACTACACGGCCCTCGGCGGTGCCGACGACTTCGGCATCACCGACGACAGCCAGTGGAACTGCGATGCCACCGGCGCCAATGCGGTCCAGGACCTGCCGCTGCCCGACAAGACCCAGCCGGGCCTGGCGAGCTCGCCCTTCGCGGCCAGCTGCACGCAGACCGCCGCGGTCAACCACAACATCGTCGGCAAGCCCAACCTGTTCAACGCGATCACGGCCGCCGGCATGACCTGGCGCACCTACAGCGAGTCGATGAACCCGGGCCAGGACTTCCGCACCGACTCCGTCGCCGACGCCGCCGTCACGGCCGCCGACAACGTCTACGCGCCGGGCACGATCAACGGCAACGCCGCCGCCGTCGGCACCGCCGGCCTGACGCTGCCGATGCCCGCCGGCCTGTACAAGACCAAGCACCACCCGGGCATGGCCTACCAGAACGTCCGCAGCGCGCCGGAGTTCAAGTACAGCAACCGCACCATGGGCGGCGGCCAGTGGGACGCCAACCTCAAGAGCAGCTCCGCCTACGCCATGCCGGCCAACTACGACGTCGACCAGCTCGGCACCGACCTGGCCAGCGGCAAGGTCGGCACGCTGAACTTCCTGGTCCCCGACCAGTGCGACGACATGCACGGCATCAGCGTCATCGGCAAGCTGGCCAACGGCAGCACCGCCACGGCCAGCGACTGCGGCAGCGTCGCCAACAACGTGGCGCAGAGCTCGGCGGCCAACATCATCACGCGCGGCGACAACTACGTCGACGCGCTGGTGAAGAAGATCCAGGCCTCGCCGCTGTGGAAGAACCCGGCCAAGCGCGTCGCCATCGTGCTGATGTTCGACGAAGGCAGCGCCACCTCGGGCTTCAACTCCTGCTGCGGCTGGAACGTGTCCAACAGCGCGGTGGCCAAGCCGGTGGTCGTCGATCCCAAGACCGGCGCGGTCACGGTCGACGCCAGCGTCAACAACTACACCAAGGGCAATCGCGGCCACGGCCAGAGCATCTTCGGCATCCTGACCAACCAGGCCGATGCGCCCAAGGGCGTGTCCGACGGCGATGCCTACAGCCACTTCTCGTTCGTGCGCACGCTGCAGGACATGTTCCAGCTGGCCGACCCGGCGGTGGATGCGTCGTACATGAACCGCTCGAAGTACACCGAGAAGTTCATCGCGGCCAACATCCTCAACCTGCCGGAGTACGCCGGCAGCGCCGACACCCACTTCGACTCGGTGCGCGCGATCAACCATGCGTGGACGGCCCCGGCCAACTACACGCAGAAGCAGTCGTCCGACGTGAACACGGCCGCGCAGATCGGCGCCGACGCGGTCCAGACCAACGTCTGGGCGTTGAAGAAGTGATCGCCGTCCTCCGCGCCGGCGCGGTCCTCGGACTCGGCCTGCTGCTCGCCGGCTGCGGCCCGTCGGGCAGCGCCGACACCGGGAGCGCCGCGTCCGGCGCGGAGGCGACCTCCTCCGCCGGCACCGCGCTGAACCCGGTCACGCCGCTGAGCCCCATCGCGCAGGTCGGTCAGAAGATGTTCTTCGACGCGACGCTGTCGGGCTCCGGCCGCATGGCCTGCGCGACCTGTCACGATCCCAAGAATGCCTACGGCCCGCCGAACAATCTGTCGGTGCAGCTCGGCGGTCCCGATCTGAAGAGCGCCGGCTTACGCGCCGTGCCGTCGCTGCGCTACAAGGACGCGACGCCGCCCTACGCGGACCTGCTCGACAACCCCGACGGCGTCAGCGTGCCCGGTCCCGGCGGCGGCTTCGCGTGGGACGGCCGTGCGGCGACGCTCGCCGAGCAGGCGGGCCTGCCGCTGCTGGACCCGAACGAGATGGCCAACGCCAGCGCCGCCGACGTCGTCAAGAAGCTGCAGGCCGGCCCGTATGCCGAGCAGTTCCGGCAAGCCTTCGGCGCGCGGATCTTCGAGGACGCCGATCAGGCCTTCGCCGCCGCCGGCAAGGCGCTGCAGGCCTTCCAGCTGGAGGACGTCAGCTTCCATCCGTACTCGAGCAAGTTCGACCTCTACATCGGCAACAAGATCGGCGGCGTGCTGACCGCGGCCGAGGCGCGCGGCCTGAAGGTCTTCGCCGACCCGAACGGCGGGAACTGCGCGTCCTGCCACTACCAGGGCGCCGGCCTGAACGGCAGCACGGCGATCTTCACGGACTTCTCCTACGAGGCGATCGGCGTCCCGCGCAACGCGGCCATCCCGGCGAACGCGGACCCGGCCTACGCCGACATCGGCCTGTGCGGCCCGCTGCGCACGGACCACGCGCCGGTGAAGGGCAACACCTTCTGCGGCATGTTCAAGTCGCCGACGCTGCGCAACGTGGCGACGCGCGGCAGCTTCTTCCACAACGGCATCTTCCATTCGCTGGAGCAGACGATCCGCTTCTACAACACGCGCGACACGATGCCCGAGCTCTGGTATCCGACGGTGGGCGGCACGCCCAAGGCGACGCCGGATCCCGACTTCCCGACCTACGGCCTGATCACCACGCAGTACGTCGGCGGCAAGGTGCGCAAGTTCGACGATCTGCCTCCGCAGTTCGTCGGCAACATCGACTCGCAGATGCCGCTGGACGGCCGCGCGGCGCACAGCAAGCCGCCGATGTCCGAGCAGGACATCGCCGACCTGCTCTGCTTCCTGAACACGCTCAACGACAAGGACACCCAGCCGGCGAAAGCGCCCGCGCCGGGGGCCTGCACGTCGTGATGATCTCTTCCGATTTCTCCATGTCCATCTTCCGCATGTCGTCCGCTTCCACTCCTCATCGCGCCGTGCGCGCCGCCGGCGTCGTCGTCTCCGTGCTCGCGCTGACCGCGCTGTGCGCCTGCTCGCGGTCCGGCGAGTCGTCGGCCTCCACAGCGTCGGCTGAGCCGACCGCGGATCACTTCGTCGCCGGCATGAAGGACTACCTCGCCAAGCGCGGCGACCTGTGCCTGGCCAAGAACGAGTGGCCCATCGACCTGACCCAGCGCGAGATCGACGCCGGCGCGCGCAACGCGCTGCAGATGCCGGTGCTGGAGCGGCTGGGGCTGGCGAGCTCGACGGTGGCCGAGGTCGACGTGAAGGACGACAACGAGGTGTCGCACCACATGAAGGTCCGCCGCTACGCGCTGACCGAGAGCGGCAAGCAGTTCTACGTGATGCGCGAGCAGCCGCGCCCTGACGGCGGCAAGGAGACGCGCGGCGACTTCTGCGCGGCCAAGCTGAGCCTGGACAAGGTGGTGCATTGGGAGCTCGGCGGCGAGGGCAAGGACCGGCACGCGATCGTCAGCTACACCTACCGGGTCAAGGCCGCACCGTGGACCGGCGATGCCGAGCTGCAGAAGGTGTTTCCCGTCGTGGCTCAGGTGATCCGCGGCGCGGGCAGCGCGCAGCTGCAGGAGACGTTCAAGAAGACGGAGACCGGTTGGGTCGCCGTGGACCTGCTCTGAGCGGCGCGCCCTCATGACGACCGTCGTGCGCTTTCCTCCCGCGCTGGGCGACTGGGTCCGCCAGCATCTGGACAACGGCGTGGCGCCTGGCGAGTTGCGAGGCGCGCTGCAGGAGCGCGACATCGCGGCCGAGGCGGCGCAGGCGATCGTCGAGGCGTTCGTGCGTGCGCGTCGCGGGGAGCGCGCGATGCCGGTGGATCAGGTCGAGCTGTCGCCCGAGCCGATGCCGACGGGCATGTCGACAGGGACGCCGACGGGAATGCCGATGGCATCGGCCCTCGACGGCGCACCGCCTTACCGGTACGAGACGCCGCGCTTTCGACCTGGTACGTCGATCGCGACGGACGACCGCCTTGTGCGCGTGGCCGCGCGTGCGGAGCGACCGATGCTGGCGGTGCTCAACGGCGTCTTCAGCGCCGATGAATGCGAGGAAGTCATCGCCTTGGCGCGAGGCCGTCTGCGGCCATCGACGCTCGTCGATCCGCGCACGGGGCGCGACGTCGTGAGCGGCTTGCGAAGCAGCCTCGGGATGTTCTTCCGCCCGGCCGAGACCCCGCTGATCGCGCGCCTGGACCGGCGCATCGCGGAGATCATGAACCTGCCGGTGTCACACGGCGAAGGCCTGCAGATCCTGCACTACCCCGAAGGCGCCGGCAGCGCGCCGCACTATGACTTCCTGGTGCCGTCGAACCCCGCCAACCAGGCGTCGATCGCGCGCAGCGGGCAGCGCGTGAGCACCTTGGTCACATACCTCAACGACGTACCCGCCGGCGGCGAGACGGTGTTCCCTGCAGCGGGCTGGGCGGTCTCGCCGCAGCGCGGCAACGCCGTCTACTTCGAGTACGCCAACTCACACGGCGAACTGGACCACGCCTCGCTGCACGCCAGCAGCGCGGTCACGCGCGGCGAGAAGTGGGTGGCGACGAAGTGGATGCGGGAGCGGGCGTTCGTGAGCGCTTGAATCAGCGCCCTCGTCGAGCCGCAGGGTCAGGCCTTGCGCGCCACCCGCAGTCGCCGCATCACCGGCTCGTTCAGCTGCTTCGCCAGCGCATTCCACTTCGCGCTGACCTTGTCGATCTTCGCCAGCAGCGGCTGCGCGGTCGCGTCGTCGCCGCGGCCCAGCGCCCAGATCGCGTATTCCGCCCAGGCTTCGACGCTGCCGAAGCGCTCCGAGGCGGATTCGAATTCGGCGCGCGCCTCCACGCTGCGGTCCAGCGCCGCCAGCGATCGCGCCGTCAGCAAGGACACCGCCTCGGCGCGGAAGTCGGCCTTCTCGGCGCGCATCGATGCCAGGTGTTCCAGCGCCTGAGCCGCCTGTCCGGCCGCGAGGAAGGCGCGAGCCGCGCCGAGCCGGATCTCCAGGTCCTTCGCGAACGGGCCGCGCAGGCACGCCTGGAACTGCTCGGCAGACTGCGCCGCCTCGCCGGCTTCCAACAGCGCGGTGGCCAGGCGCATCTGGTTCTGCGCGGTCGGCGTCTCGTCGAAGGCGACGCGCGCCTCGCGCAGTTCCCGACCCGGATCCATTGCGCGGCCGGCCGCGCGCACGGCGCGCTTGGCGCTGCGCTCGACCCGCGAGTGCGGCACCACGAACACCAGCAGATAGACAAGGCTGCCCAGCAGCGGGAAAGAGAACAGGATGATCAGCCAGTACAGCTGTCCCCCGTTGCGCACGACGTGAACGGCGCAGAACAGCGCCAGCAGAATGTGAACACCCAATCCGACGAATGGCATCGCCTTTTCCTCCCGAGTTCGATCGCCTTGTTGGCTTTTTTGCGACCGCGGATTCTGCACTCGGGAGATGAAGGCGCCAAGACGGCAGAAGGTAACTCTTCAGCGTTCCTCTTCAGCGTCTTCTTCAGCGTTTGGGCGGTCGAGCGCGATCGTCCCGGCTGTCGCGGTCCTGCTGCTCGTGATGGGCTCGATCGACGTCGCCATCACCTTCCGGGCCCTTCTGGCCCGTCTCGCCGACGCGGTGGTCCTCGTCGTCGTGCTCGAGCCCGCCGTAGAGGCCGGGCGGGAAGTCCCGGGGAGAGCGCGGTGTGTTCATGCGGTCCTCCTGAAGTGGTCGAGCCATCTTAGACACACCGCCAATCCCACGATGCCGAAAACGACAAAGGCGCCACACGGGCGCCTTCGGATCGGGATCGAGGAACGGAACGTCGGCTCAGTGCACCAGGCCGATCCATTCGCCGCGACGCTGGTAGGCGTCGAACAGTTCCTGCGCGGCCGCCTGCAGCCGCGCGTCGCCGCGGGCATGCGCGGTGTTCAGGCGCTCCAGCGCGTAGAGGCGGTCGTACAGCATGCGCGTCGGTTGCAGGGTCAGGCCTTGTCCGGCCATGAGGTCCTGCAGTGCGAAGAGCTCGTCCATGCTGGCCGTGCCGGCCACCGTCAGGCCGAGATCCGGCACCAGTCCCCAGGGAGCCTGGGCGGTTTCGGGCATCAGGTGCGGCGGGATGGTGGTGGTGTGCATGGCGGCCTCGGAACGATTCATGTCGGCGTGGGAGGGATCATGAATCGGGCCGAAAGAAACTTGAGCGGGAAAAGCAGGGTCTTTCCCGGTCAGTTCATCGGATCACCCGTCGGAGCGATCCTCCGAAGCGACCGTCGAATCGACCCATCGCCCCCTCGCACGGCTTCCGCCAGCCCCGGGCACCGCTCAGGTCCGCGGCCTGGCGATGAAGCCCGACAGGTCGGTGCACCAGACGGCCGCCGGCACGTCGAGCTCGTTGAGCGCCAGCACGTCGATCCGCGCGTCGGTCAGCATCTTGGCCGAGGCGGTGTTGAGGCCGATCTGGTGGTCCTTCTTCTCCAGGTAGACCACCCGCTGGATGCCCACCTGAATGATGGACTGCACGCAGCGCGGGCACGGGTACTGCGTCGTGTAGATGGTGCTGCCGGTCAGCGGCAGCACGACGCAGTTGAGGATCGCATTGACCTCGGCATGCACGATGTAGCTGTGGCGCGAGTTGGCCGGATCGGCGTCATCGTCGGACCAATAGGCGGGGTCGTTGTCGTCGCAGCCGCGCGGCAGGCCGTTGTAGCCCACCCCGACGATCTTGTAGTCCGCGCTGGCGATGCAGGCACCGTTGCGCTTGCGGCTGTCCTTGGAACGGGCGCTGGCCAGCAGGGCCACACCCATGAACATCGAATGCCAGTCGATCAGCGGTTGGTTGTCCATGACGGGAGCGGGAACGCGGAGGTCCAGGAAGGCGGAGAAGTGTAGTGGAGCGGTCGGGGCGCCGTGGCACGCGGGACGTCGACCCGGCGAAGCCATCGCGGAGCGGGCGAACCGCCGCGTCGGTTTTCTACAAGACCCGGCCGCGGCCTTGTCCGACAGTGAGGCCATTCCCACCCCGCCAAGGAGCCGCCATGAACACCGCCATCCATCCGTTCCGGATCGAGATCGCCGACTCGCAGATCGACGACCTTCGCGCCCGCCTCGCCGCCACGCGCTGGCCGCAGCCGGTCGTGCGCGATTTCAGCCACGGCCAGGCCGTGTCGCTGGTGCGCGAACTGGCCGACTACTGGCGCGACGGCTTCGACTGGCGCGCCCAGGAAGCGCGCCTGAACGCGCTGCCGCAATTCACGACGGAGATCGACGGCCAGACCATCCACTTCATCCACGTGCAGTCGCCGGAAGCGGAAGCCTTCCCGCTGATCCTGACGCACGGCTGGCCGAGCTCCCCGGCCGAGTACCTGGACCTCATCGGTCCGCTGACGGACCCGCGCGGCCACGGCCGCGACGATGCGCCGGCCTTCGACCTGGTCATCCCGTCGGTGCCGGGCATGGGGTTGTCGTCGCCACTGGCGGCTGCGGGCTGGGATGCCGCCCGCACCGCGGCCGCCTGGGACACCTTGATGAAGCGCCTGGGCTACGAGCGCTACGGCGCGCAGGGTGGCGACGTCGGCGCGCTGGTCGCTCGGGAAATGGGCATCCTCGCGCCGGAAGGTTTGGCCGGTGTCCACGTCCAGCAGATCTTCGCGTTCCCCGCCGGCACGCCCGACGAAATGCAAGGCCTGACCCCGTTCGAGATGGCGGGGTTCGAGCGCCTGAACTACTTCAGGAAGTACGCCGGTTATGTCGACATCCAGTCCAAGCGGCCGGGCACCCTCGCCTTCGGCCTGGTGGATTCGCCGGCGGCGCTGCTGGCCTGGAACGCCGAGCTGTTCTTCGGCTTCGAAGGAGAACGCGCCGCCGAGGTCGACCGCGACCGCTTCCTCACCCACCTGTCGCTCTACTGGTTCACCGGCACCGGCGGGCAGGCGGCCGAGATGTACTTCGCCAACGCCGCCAGCGGCGCGGGCTATCGCGACCTGCCCAATCACACGCCGACGGCCGTGGCCGTGTTCCCCGACGACTTTCGCTCGGTCCGAAGCTTCGCGGCGCGTTCGCATACCCGGCTGCTACAGTGGACCGAGATGCCACGCGGCGGTCACTTCGCCAACGAAACGGACCCGCAACTGGTCGTGGACGACCTGCGCCGATTCTTCGGCGCGCTGCGGGCGCAAGCGTCCCGAACACCCCGAGAGGGTCTGGATGGAAGGACCGATCGCTGAGGAGGAACGTCCGGCGGATTCGCCCCTGGTGGCGAAGGTCCGCCGTGTCCGGCATCTCGCGGACAACCGTGAGACCGCCTTGCCCGACGGTTCGTGGGACCTGCTGTTCGTGCGCCGCGGCGACGGTCCGGTGATGGTGATCCAGACCGGCCAGATCACCGCTCCGCTCACGATCGACAACCGCGCGGGCGACGAGATCCTCAGCATCGCCTTCAAGACCGATGTCTACATGCCGCGCCTGCCCGGGCGGCTGATGGTCGGCCAGGGCGTGGTCTGCCCGGTCGACCGGCAGGGTCGCTTCCACCTCGGCGAAGAGCGCTTCGAGATCCCCCGCTTCGACAACGCCGAGCAGCTCGTGGCGGCGCTGGCGCGCCAGGGCGTGCTGGAGCGGGATCCGGTCGTCCTGCGGGCGCTGCAGGGCGCGCGGCAACGGCTCGACGAACGCAGCATCCAGCGGCACTTCGCGGAGGTGGCGGGGCTCGGTCTCAAGACGCTGCAGCAGATCGCGCGGGCCCACCAGGCCGCGGAGCTGCTTCGCCAGGGGTGGACCGCGTCGCAGGTCGCTGCCGAGCTCGGCTTCTCCGATCAGGCGCACATGAGCCACTCACTGAAGCGGCTGCTCGGGAAGACGCCGCGAGAGATCGCGCAAGGATCGTTGCCAGCTGCCCGCTGAAGACACGCAGCCGTTCGACATGCGTCGCTGCAGTCGTCGATTCACTTGAATTGCTGGAAGGCGTCAGCGCATCGCCATGGATGAGTCATAGCCGGCGAACCAGTCGACAAGTACGGTCACAGGAGTCGCGACGCCCGCTTGGAGGTGTTGCGTTTTCTAGGTACTTGTAGACTTATGCATAGCTTTTCCAACACACTCACCGGGATGCCTCGCCGTCCACCCCCGCCTCCACCGTCCTATGAGCAGGCCGTTCTCGCGCTCGCAAAGCGGCGATCGCTGCTGCGCGCGCGGGATGTGGTCGAGGAAGGAATTCCGTCGATGGTGCTGAGCCGGATGGTGCGGGCTGGCACCTTGCAACGCATCAGCCACGGCATCTACGCCCCGAATGAACGCGACGTCTCGGAACACATTTCGCTTGCCGAGGTGTGCGTGCGAGCGCCACGCGCGGTGGTCTGCCTGCTCTCCGCGCTGCGCTTCCACGAGATCGGGACGCAGGAGCCCTACGACGTCTGGGTCGCCCTGCCATCCAGCGCGGCCGCCCCGCGGCTCCATTCGCCCGCGGTTCGCATCATCCGCATGTCGGGCGACGCGCTGACCGAGGGCGTCGTCGACCACGAGATCGACGGCGTCCGCGTGCCGGTCTTCAGCCCGGCGAAGACCGTGGCTGACTGCTTCAAGTTCCGCAACAAGGTCGGACTGGATGTGAGCATCGAAGCCCTGCGCGACGGATGGGCCCGGCAATCCTTCAAGTCGAGCGAACTCCGTCGGTTCGCCAAGATCGATCGCGTCGACAACGTGATGCGTCCGTATGTGGAGAGCCTGATCGCATGAGCCGCAACGTCGCCGCCTCGGTGCGCGACCGGCTGCTCAATCTGGCGCAACGCACCGACCACAACTTCTCCCGCGTCATCACCCGTTTCGGGCTTGAGCGGTTCCTCTATCGTCTGTCCGCATCGCCGCATGCAAACGAGTTTCTGCTGAAGGGCGCCCTGCTCTTTTCTCTTTGGTACCAGGACAGCCAGCGCCCCACCCGCGATGCCGATTTCGTCGCGCTGACCTCGAACGACGTCGACCGCCTGGTCGCGGTGTTCAAGGCTGTCTGCGCTATCCAGGTCGACGATGGTGTCCATTTCGATCCGGAATCGGTGAACGGACGCGTCCTGGGCATTGAAGAGAAGTACGTCGTCAGGGTCACACTGACCGGCGAACTCCATCGGGCGCGACTCAGCATCCAGATCGACGTCGGATATGGCGATGCCGTTTCGCCCGGACCTCAGCCCGTCGTGTATCCAACGCTGTTGCCTGATCTGCCCGCCCCGCGTTTGATGGCCTATCCCAAGGAAACGGCGATCGCCGAGAAGCTGCATGCGATCTGGGCGCGGGGCATCGACAACACGCGTCTCAAGGACTACTTCGATCTGGATGTGCTGCTGCACGATGAGCTGATCGATCCGAAGGAATTGCGAACCGCGATTGGGGCGACCTTCGCTCAGCGCGGGACGCCCCCGCCCGATGGCATTCCCGAAGGTCTCACCGATGAGTTCTCGGCCCATCCGATCAGGGTCAGCATGTGGAAGTCGTTCCTGAAGAAGAACAACCTGACGGGAAGGGATCTCCCGGATCTCGTGAACCGGATGGTCCTGGCCTTGCGTCGCCTCAAGGTGATCTGACGCATCGCGCGCTTGAGGGCGCGCGATGTCCAATGCGCGGGTCCGCGATCGGCGCGCGGCCTACTTGGCGACCAGCACACCCTTGTTCGCCAACGCATCCGCGCGTTCGTTGCCCGGATCGCCGGCGTGGCCCTTGACCCAGCGCCACTCGACCGTGTGCAGCTTGCGCAGCGCCTCCAGGCGCTGCCACAGGTCGGCGTTCTTCACCGGCTTGCCGTCCGCCGTCTTCCAGCCGCGGCGCTGCCAGCCCGCGATCCACTCGGTCATGCCCTTGCGGACGTACTCGCTGTCCGTGTAGATCACGATGTTGCAGCTGCGCTTGAGCGAGGTCAGCGCCTCGATCACCGCCGTCAGCTCCATGCGGTTGTTCGTCGTGTTGCGCTCGCCGCCGAAGAGCTCCTTCTCGTGGTCGCCGCTCTTGAGCCACGCGCCCCAGCCGCCCGGGCCCGGGTTGCCCTTGCAGGCGCCGTCGGTGTAGATGACGACGGGCGGCTTGGCGATCTTCGGCGCGGCGGGAGCGGGATCAGGAGAAGCGGAGGTATCGGTCATGAAGGAGTCGGAAAGGAACTGGGAACGTCGAAGTCAGGTCGGGATCACGCGCCCGACAGCCGGGATGGCGTGAGGATCAATCGACCTCGGCATCGTCGCGATGATGATGATGGTGGTGGTGGTGGACCGCCGCGACCGCCGGAGCGGTCTTGGCGGCGCGCTTCTTGCCGCGCGCCAGGCCGATCAGCCGCATGCCGTGCACGCGCTTGACCGCGATCACGCCATACAGCGCGCCAAGCACCGTCCACCACTTGCCACCGGGCTTCTCGATCCACTGCCAGCGCGCGAGCCACGCATCACTGAGCAGCGGCGGCCGGTAGCAACCGAACTGCGCGCGTTCGACGTCGAAGGACAGCAGTCGCAGCCAGTCGCGCAAGCGCCAGTAGCCGAGGTACTCGCGCTCCTCGGGCAGGTAGAGCCGCGGCGGGCGGCCCAGCATGCGGCCGTTGACGCGGGCGAGATTCTGCCTCACCGCCCACAGGCTGGCGGGGTTCATGCCGAGGATCACGACGCGCCCCTCGGGACGCAGCACGCGCTCCACCTCGCGCAGGCAACGGTGCGGGTCGGCCGCCTGTTCCAGCGTGTGCGGCAGCAGCACCAGGTCCAGGCTGTTGGACTCGAACGGCAGCGCATCGAACTCGCAATAGACCGCCGCGCGGCCCGCGCCGTTCAGGCCCGGGGCGAGTTCGGCCTGCGGCTCGGGCTGGTACTCCAGCGGATGGACGCTCAGTCCCTGCCGCGGCGGGCCGGCGACGCCGTCCTCGAAGGGCCGGTGGTTCAGCGCCAGCCAGCGGTTGGTCATGCGGTTGGTCCGCAGGCCGTGCAGTTGCGGGAAGCCGAGCTGCAGCGCGTGATACCCGAACCAGTCGATGACGGCGGCATCGATGAAGCGCTGTTCCCACGCGAGCAGGTAGCGCCCGGCAGGCGTGCGCAACCAGTGCGCGAACTCCGCCGCGGCGGTGTCCGGCCGGAAGTGCGCCTCTACAATCGGCGGCTTCTCGTCGCTGTCGTCGTCCTGGCCCGGAGTCTTCATCGCTGGGACCTGATCCCCTTGCCTGCATGAACCTGGTCGCCGTTCCCGCCTTCACAGACAACTATCTCTGGCTGCTGCATGACGGCCGGTCGGCGCTCGTGGTCGACCCGGGCGACGCCGCACCGGTGAAGGAAGCGCTGCGCTCGCTGGGACTGGACCTGCAGGGCATTCTAGTGACCCATCACCATGCCGATCATGTCGGCGGCCTGCGCGAGTTGATGCCCTTGCTGGCCGAAGGCGCAAGGATCTGGGGGCCCGCTGGCGAAAGCATGCCAGTGCACGTCGAACCGTTGAGCGAAGGCGACCGCTTCGAGGTCCTCGGCCAGGTCGTCGACGTGCTCGACGTCCCCGGTCACACCGCCGGTCACATCGCTTTCGTGTTGAAGCAGCCCACCGATGGCGGCGCGCCGATCCTGTTCTGCGGCGACACGCTGTTCTCCGCCGGCTGCGGCCGGCTCTTCGAGGGCACGCCCGCGCAGATGCACGAGTCGCTGTCCAAGCTCGCGGCACTCCCCGGGGAAACCCGCGTTTGCTGTGCGCACGAGTACACCTTGTCGAATCTGCGTTTTGCTCGCACAGTCGAGCCCCAGAACGAGGCGGTCGCGCGCCACGAGGCCTGGTGTCTGGCCCGGCGCGAGCAGTCGCTGCCCACCCTGCCCTCCACCATCGCCGTGGAGCTCCAGATCAACCCCTTCCTGCGCTGCGAGCACGCCGCCGTCCGCGAGGCCGCCCAGCGCCGCGATCCGCGCGTCACCTCGCAGCCGGTCTCGGTCCTGGCCGGACTGCGTCAATGGAAGAATGAATTTCGCTGAGCCTCCGATGCATCGACACCTGACCCCGCCCCGCCCGACCGCCCGTTCCCACCGCGCCGCGACCGGCGCGGACGCCGCCTCCCCCCTTCCGCCCACAGCACCGCGAAACGTCCCGCGCTGACGCTGATCGCCGCGCTGCTGCCCCTGGTGCTGGCCGCCTGCGCGACGAACGCGCCGCGGGCCGACAACCAGGAAGCCCAGGCGGTCGCGCAGCAGACAGTGCAGGCGGTGGAGTCCGCGGCCTCCGCCGTCCCGTCGCCGGCCACGCCGGTGGCGCGCGTCGCCACCGCGCCGGAAGAGAAGCTGGACGTGCTGCTCGAGGACAACCTGAACCCCGGCGAGAAGGTCGACCTCGACGCCCCGAAGACGCACGTCGACCTGTGGGCGCGGATGCGCGCCGGCATGGCGATGCCCGAACTCGACAACGACCTGGTCCGCAAGGCCGAGGACTGGTACAGCAGCCGGCCCGACTACGTCGCGCGCATGACCGGCCGCGGCAGCCTCTACCTCTATCACGTGGTCGAGGAAGTCCAGAAGCGCGGCATGCCGATGGAGCTGGCGCTGCTGCCCTTCGTCGAGAGCGCGTTCCGCAACGACGCGCAGTCCAGCGCGAAGGCCGTCGGCATGTGGCAATTCATGCCCGCCACCGGTCGTGACTTCGACCTGAAGCAGAACATCTTCCGCGACGACCGCCGCGACGTGCTGGCCTCGACCAAGGCGGCACTGGACTACCTGCAGCGCCTGAACAAGCTGTTCGACGGCGATTGGCAGCTGGCGCTGGCCGCCTACAACTGGGGCCAGGGCAACGTCAGCAAGGCAGTCGCGCGCAACCAGAAGGCCGGCCTGCCGATCGACTACGACAGCCTGCGCATGCCCGACGAGACGCGCTACTACCTGCCCAAGCTGCAGGCGGTGAAGAACATCGTGATGCGCCCCGAGGCCTACGGCCTGGAGCTGCCGGCGGTGGCGAACCATCCGTACTTCCTGTCGGTCAACATCGACCGCGACATGGACGTCACGCGCGCCGCGCAGCTGGCCGAACTGGACGAGGAGACCTTCCGCCAGTTCAACCCGTCGATGAACAAGCCGGTGATCCTGGCGGCCAGCAGCGGCCAGCTGCTGCTGCCCTACGACAACGCCAGCACCTTCGTCGCCAACCTCGAGAAGCACCGCGGCCCGCTGGCGTCGTGGACGGCCTGGGTCGTGCCGAAGACGATGAAGCCGGCGGATGCCGCGAAGCAGGTCGGCATGAGCGAGACCGGCCTGCGCGAGATCAACCGCATCCCGGCGCGGATGCTGGTGACCAAGGGCTCGACGCTGCTGGTGCCGCGCACCGCGTCGCGCGACCAGGACGTGTCCGAGCACCTGGCCGACAACGCCCGCATCGGCTTCGCGCCCGACGTGCCGCCGATGCGCCGCGTCACGCTCAAGGCCAACAAGGGCGACACGGTGGCCAGCATCGCGCGCCGCTACCGCCTGGGCACGACGCAGCTGGCGCAGTGGAACCGCGTCAGCACCAAGGCCACTTTCAAGCCGGGCCAGCAGGTCGTCGCCTACGTGCGTGAAGGCCAGCAGCTCGCCGCGGCGGAAGCGCCGGCCGCGCCGTCGAAGTCCTCGTCGAGCAAGACGATGAAGTCGGCGAAGGTCACCAAGGTCGCGTCGAGCGCGGCCAACAAGCCGGCCAAGGCCGGCGCGAAGACCCGCAGCGCCAAGGTCGCCGCCAGCGATGGCAAGGGTGGTCGCACCGTGGCGACGAAGACGGCGCTGCGCTGATCCACGGCGCGCGCCAGGAGAAGGACGGGCGCTCGATCGAGCGCCCGTCGTTCATCGGGAATCGCCGGTCACCGCAACTGCGCCAGCAGGTCCTCCGCGCCCTTGTCGATGCCGACCCGGGCCGCGTCGAGCCTCCCGAAGGTGGCGCCCAGGTTCCACGCGTTGGGGTACTGCTTGGTGACGTAGGCCCCGAGCAACTCCTGCGTCGAGGCATCCAGGATCTCGACCGCGTACGAGATCGAGCCGGTGAACGCGCCTTCCTTGCCGCGGACCGCCTGCACCGCGTTGTACGGTCCGCCCGCCAGGTCGAACCGGGTGAAGGTGCTGACGACCCGCGTGGTCGTCTTCGCGCCGGTCAAGGTCAGGCGCACGAGCAGCGTGCCGACGTCGGGAACGGTCGTCAGCCTGAACCGCTGCTCCAACTCCGCGGCGAAGACCCGCCGCATCTCACCCGCCAGCACGGCCTTGTCGTCGTCCGAGATGTCCTCGAACTGATGGTCGGCGCCTCGATACACGATCACCGGGTCCACGATGACCGAGCCGTACTGCCCCCAGTCCACGGTCCTGGGCAGGCGGTAAGGCACATGTCCGCTGTCGTCGGCAGGGTTGGGACGGAGCTCGGGCGTGGACGCCAGGCCGGCATAGGGATAGGGCTGCGGGCTGGCGCAGCCGGTCGACACCGCGGCCACGACGGCCAGCAGGATCAGGCGGCGCAGGGGCAGGCCACGCAAGGGTAGGCCACGCAGGGAGAGCCCGCGCGGGACGAGGCGGCAAGTGGGAAAACGGGTCATCGGATCACCTTCAAGAATGGGTGGGGACACACAGTCCGTGTCGTTCGGAGACGTGTCAGCGACGCGCGCCGCGCCGCCTCGGCCGCTTGCGCGGCAACAGCAGCAGCAGCCACAACCCCAGAAGGTCGATCAGGTGCAGGAAGTAGCTCAGCATCGGGCGCTCCAATACAATACGGTACGGATCAGTACGGTATTGAAGCGGCCGTTGTGGTGTCAAGTTAAATGTACAGATCCGTACTGTTTTGGAGATCAACGATGCGAGTGAGGACCCAGGCAAGACGGGAATCCATCATCGAAGCCGCTGTCGAGCTCTTCGAGGAAGCGGGCTACGAGGGGACGTCGATGAGCGAACTGGCGCGGCGGCTCGGCGGGTCGAAGGCCACGCTCTACGGCTATTTCCCGTCCAAGGAGGAGCTGTTCGTCGCCGTGGTGGAAGCCTTCGCCACGGCGCATCTGGCGGAAGCCACGGCGATCGTCGAGGCGGCGATCGACGGCGGCCCGGCGCTCGCGCCGCTGCTGACGAAGGCGGGCACCTGCGTGCTGCAGGTGATGCTCAACGACCGTCGCGCGATCCTGGTCTACCGGATGGTGATGGCGGAAGCGGGCCGATCGGACCTGGGTCCCCTGTTCCACCGCGCGGGTCCCCAGCAGCTTGTCGACGCCCTGACCCGGCTGTTCGCCGAGGCCATGCAGCGCGGCGTCATCCGCAAGCTGGATCCGACGATCACGGCGATGCAATTCATGTCGCTGCTGACCGCGGAGACGGGGCAGCGCTTGTACGAGAGAAGCCCGCGCCAGATGTCGCGCGCCGAGATCGAGCAGCGCGCGATGCGCGCCGTCGACATGTTCCTGGGCGGCGCGAAGCCACGCGACGAAGCTCGCCCCGGGCGCTGAATCGCATCGTCAGGCGAAGGTCGGGCGAAGGTCGGGCGAAGGTCGGGCGAGGGTCGGGCGAGGGTCAGCCTAAGTCAGGCGAAGAACAGCGCCACGCTGAGCGCCGTGCCGACCGCCCAGGCGAGGCTGCGCAGGCTCGGCTGGTCGGCGATGTAGAGCGCGACATACACGACGCGCGTGACCACGAAAGCGATCGCCAGCAGGTCGATGCGCGACTGCGCGTGCTGCATCTGCTGCGCGGCCAGCACGCCGGCGATGAACAGCGGCAGCGATTCGAAGCTGTTGGCCTGCGCCGCGTTCGCGCGGGCCTGCCAGCCGCCCTGCCGCGTCAGCCAGCCGCGCGGGTCGTGATTGTCGAAGCCGCCGTCGCGGCGGCGCTTGCCGAAGCCCTTGGACTTGGCCAGCGCGGCGCACAGCACCGGCATCAGGCACGCGACGATCAGACAGTAGTTGGCGATGGTCATGGGGTATCCCTCACCGGGTCGGGAGGCGGTGCGTCGACGGTCCGCATCAGGGGGTCGCGCCGGAGCTGATGCGTCAGGTGGACCGGCGATCCACCAGCGCATGCGCGATGGTGCCGAGGTCGACGTACTCGAGCTCGCTGCCCACCGGCACGCCGCGCGCCAGCCGTGTGCTGCGCAGGCCGCGCGCGCGGAGCGCCTCGGCCAGCACATGCGCGGTCGCCTCGCCTTCGGCGGTGAAGCTGGTGGCGAGGATCACCTCCTCCACCTGCCCGTCGGCCGCGCGCTCCAGCAGTTGATCGACGCCGATCTCGCGCGTGGACACGCCATCCAGCGGACTGATCCGGCCCTGCAGCACGAAGTAGTAGCCGAAGTAGGAGGCGGTGCGCTCCATCGCGGCCTGGTCGGCCGGCGATTCGACCACGCACAGCAGCCGCGCGTCGCGCTGCCTGTCCGAGCAGATCGGGCACAGCGGCGCTTCGCTGAAGGTGTGGCACCGCTCGCAATGCCGCACGTTGGTCGCCGCGGACTGCAGCGCGCGGGCCAGCGCGTCGGCGCCGGCGCGGTCGTGCTGCAGCAGGTGGTAGGCCATGCGTTGGGCCGACTTCTGGCCCACGCCGGGCAGGCGCCGCAGGGCCTCGATCAACTGCTCGAGCGCGGTCACCGCAGTCCGATCCGATCGATGATCAGAACGGCGCTCAGAACGGGAACTTCATGCCCGGGGGCATGGGCATGCCGGCAGTCAGCTTGCCCATCTTCTCCGAGCTGACTTCCTCGGCGCGGCGCACGGCGTCGTTGAACGCGGCGGCGACGAGGTCCTCCAGCATGTCCTTGTCATCGGCCAGCAGGCTGGGGTCGATGGCGACGCGCTTGACGTCGTGCTTGCAGGTCATCGTGACCTTCACCAGGCCGGCGCCGGACTGGCCTTCGACCTCGATGTTGGCGAGCTCGTCCTGCGCCTTCTTCAGGTTGTCCTGCATCGCCTGCGCCTGCTTCATCAGGCCTGCGAGTTGACCCTTCATCATGATCGTGATTCCTTGTTCAGAGATTCAATGGGGCGGTGGAGGGCCGCCCCGGAGATGACCCGGAGGTCGATGCGATGGGCGGGATTGTCGCCCACGACGCGCGCCTGCGCTGGCGCCTCGTCGTGGGGTCCTGCGATCGGCCGTCTGCGGTCGAAGGTCGGCGGTCCGCGGCCGGATCTTCAGACCGGCTTGATCGAGCCCGGCAGGATCCTCGCCGTCTTGAACTGCGCGAGCAACTGCTGGACTTCCGGATCTTCCAGGATGATGGTCTCCGCCTGCCGCTGGCGGGCGCGCGTGGCCTGCGTGTCGCGCAGCGCGGGCGAATCGGATGCGCGGCCGGCTTCGATGTCGACCCGCACCGGCTTGCCGACGAAGCCCGCGAGCACCGACTGCAGCTTCTCCAGCAGGCCGGGTTGGCGCAGCGATTCGCGCTCGACGCGGAAACGCCAGCGTTGCGGCTCGGCGGTCTCGTCGATCTCCAGGCATTCGGCCTGCAGCGCCAGCTCGCGCGCCAGCGCGTTCAGGCCCAGTTGGGGCACGACGGCGTACCAGCGCTCGCCCAGCGCCGTCGGCGCGAGCTCGACCTCTTCGATCGCAGTCGACACGTAGATGCCGTTGCCGCCACCGCTGCCGCCGCCTGAATCGCCGGACGACGGCATCGGATCGTCCATGTCCGGCATCGACATGCCGACGGACGCTTCCTCATCGGACGGCGGCGGCACGTCCATCCAGGGCGGCGGACCGTCGTCATCGTGCGGCGGGGACAGGTCCTCGGGCTCCTCGCCGTCGGCCTCGGCCTTCGCGGCGGGCAGCGGCGCGGCGCGCGGGCGCAGGCGCTCGCTGAAACGGGTCGCGGGCGCACCCGCGGTGGCGGCGCGCAACGGACCCGACGGAGCGGGTGCGCGCGGCGCTGCCTGCACTGGCGCCGGCGCTGGTGCCGGCACGGGTTCAGGGGCGGGTGCCGCCGCCACCGGTGTCGGCGCAGGCGCAGGCGCATGCTCAGGCGGTCGCGCAACGGCAGGCTCTGCAAGCTCTGCGGGCGGTGCGGGCGCCGGCGCAGCGGCGTAAGGCGGCGCTTCAGCGACTGCGGCCGCCGGAGCGGGCGACTCAGGGGCCGGCGCCGCTGCGGGCGCTTCCGCAGGCTCGGGTTCGGGTTCGGGCGCCGCCGCTTCGGCAACGCGCGGCACGGCGGGCGCCGGAGCGGGCGCGACCGTCAGCGGTGCCGCGGCTTGCGGCGCGGGCGCGGCGGGCGGACGAGCGACCGGCGCGGCGCTCGCGGCAGAGGCCGGTGCGGGACGCGCCGCGCCTTCGGGCGCCGACGGCTGACGCGCGCCCTGCCCGTTCGGCCGGAACGCCATCATGCGCAGCAGCACCATCGTGAGGCCGGCGTACTCGTCCGGCGCCAGCGGCAGTTCCTGCCGGCCATGCAGCGCCATGCTGTACATCAGCTGGATCTCATCCGCCGGCAGTTGGCCTGCCAGCGGCAGCAGTTCGGCCAGGTCGGGATCGCTCGCGTCGAGCGCGCCCGGCGCCGCCTGCGCGACCGCCAGATGCTGCAGCGCGACCGCCAGATCCTCCAGCGTGCCGCCCGCCGACAGGCCCATGTCTCGCAACCGGTCCGACGCGCCGACCAGCGAGGCGCCATCGCCCGCGATCAATGCGTTCAGGATGCCCAGCACATGGCCGCGGTCGACGCTGCCCAGCATCTGGCGCACGCCGGCTTCCTTGAGCTCGCCGGAGCCGAAGGCGATCGCCTGGTCGGTCAGCGACAGCGCGTCGCGCATCGAGCCGCGCGCGGCGCGGGCGAGCAGGCGCAGGGCGCCGGGCTCGTTCGGGACGTGCTCGTTGGAGAGCACGCGCGTCAGGTGCTCCAGCACCGTCTGCGGCGCCATCGGGCGCAGGTTGAACTGCAGGCAGCGCGACAGCACGGTCACCGGGACCTTCTGCGGATCGGTCGTCGCCAGCACGAACTTCAGGTACTCGGGCGGCTCCTCCAGCGTCTTCAGCATCGCGTTGAAGGCGGTGTTCGAGAGCATGTGCACTTCGTCGATCATGTAGACCTTGAAGCGCCCGATGACCGGCTTGTAGACGGCCTGGTCCAGCAGCTGGGAGATCTCCTCCACGCCGCGGTTGGAGGCGGCGTCCAGCTCGACGTAGTCGACGAAGCGGCCGGCGTCGATGTCGCGGCAGGCGTCGCAGACGTTGCAGGGCTGGGCGGTGATGCCGCCGGTGCCGTCCGGTCCGACGCAGTTCAGCGACTTGGCCAGGATCCGCGACACCGAGGTCTTGCCGACGCCCCGCGTGCCGGTGAACAGATAGGCGTGGTGCAGGCGCTGCTGCGTCAGCGCGTTGGCCAGGGCCTGCACGACGTGTTCCTGACCCATCAGCTCCTCGAACGTGCGGGAGCGGTACTTGCGTGCGAGGACCTGGTAACTCATGGCGGGGCATTCTACGGGGGCGGCTTGGCACGCCCGGACGGGCGGCGGCGGGAACGCGTCCGGGTTTGTCAGGAGAGGCGTTCGGCGCTGACGGATAATCCGCGCCCATGAGCACCCCGCACGATCCCTCCTCCGGCACGCTGAGCTACGAACAGGCCGGCGTCAACTACGACCTGATCGACCCGCTGAAGATCAGCGCCCAGCGCGCCGCGGCCGCGACCGCCGGCCACCTGAGCGCCCACGGCTTCACCGAGGTGAAGGCATCGCGCGGCGAGTCGGCGTACGTCGTCGACGTGGGTCCGTTCTACATCGCGTCGATCGTCGAGTGCCTGGGCACGAAGACGCTGGTGGCCGACGAGATGGCGACGCTGACCGGCAAGAGCTACTACGACGGCATCGCGCAGGACACGATCGCGATGGCGGTGAACGACCTGATCACGGTTGGCGCGACGCCGCTGGTGGTGCAGGCCTACTGGGCCGCGGGCGGCTCGGACTGGTTCGGCGACGCGCAGCGCGCGCAGGCGCTGGTGGCGGGCTGGAAGAAGGCCTGCGACGTCTGCCAGGTCGCCTGGGGCGGCGGCGAGACGCCGGCGCTGGCGGGCATCGTCGAAGGCGGCCGCATCGACCTGGCCGCGTCCTGCACCGGCCTGATCAATCCGAAGGAACGCCTGTCGGTCGGCGACAAGCTGGGCGCGGGCGACGCGATCGTGCTGCTGGCCTCGTCGGGCATCCACGCCAACGGCCTGAGCCTGGCGCGCAAGCTGACGGAGCGCCTGCCGCAGGGCTACCTGACCGAGGTGCAGCCGGGCCTGACCTACGGCGACGCGCTGCTGGCGCCGACGGCGCTGTACTCGCCGGTGACCGAGGCGCTGTACAAGGCCGGCATCACGCCGCACTACTGCGCCAACATCACAGGCCACGGCTGGCGCAAACTGCTGCGCCACCCCGGCAAGTTCACGTACCGCATCCACACGGTGCCGCCGGTGACGCCGGTGCTGAAGTTCATCCAGGACCACGCGCAGCAGGACGATCGCGAGGCGTATTCGACGCTGAACATGGGCGCCGGTTTCGCCATCTTCGTGAAGGCGGACCAGGCGGCGAAGGTGGTGGAGATCGCCAAGGCCTGCGGCATCGACGCATGGGACGCGGGCCGCGTCGAGGATGGCGAGAAGCAGCTGCTGATCGAGCCGCTGGACATCCGCTTCGGGGATGACGATCTGCAACTGCGCTGAGCGGGGTCAGGTCTGAAGGAATGAAGGGCGCTGAGGCGCCCTTCGTCGTTCTTTCGTGATCAATGCGAATCCGCCAGAGCGGCCACCCCCGCTCGATACTTGATCCGACCCGCGATTCGATTCAGGGCGGCTTGAGTACGTCGACATGTTTTCAAAGCTTCATCGCTTTGGCGCGTGGAAACGTTGAGGTCGGTCTTGTAGTCCGCGACGTTCCGCTGTCGCCGCAATTGTCGAAGGCCATCCGCGACCTCGCCCTCTCCACAGTCGACGTAATGCCGCCAGGTGTCAACGTGAGCCGTTGGACACTCATCGTCGATATCTGCCAGGTCCCGCGCAAACAGAAATACACCGTAGTACGCGCGGGAGATGGCACTTCGCGCGTTGGCCTCACCTGCCAATGACGAGAGGTACTCTGCCACCTCGAGGACTTCTCCGGGATTGAAGACTTGGGTTCGCATGTCTCAACTCCACTCCGACACGTGCCGGTCCTCAAAGGGGCCTGCCCTGAAGGACACCATCGCGACGTCGTACGAAGGAAACAGGAGGGGCGACGCCCGACACCTGGTGCGGAACGTGTCCATCATTTGATCTTCATCGTCGGAGACCACCTTGGCGAATCCCCAGACCAGGAACCAGGGGAACCGCTCTTGGGTATCCATGTCGTGATGGATCTCCACGCTGATCTGCCGATCACCGACGCAGAGCGCCAATTCCTCAACCAGGCGGTCCAGATCGGCGCGGGACACCGCCGGATATCGATGGCAGTACCAGGCGAGGATGTCCGCGTAGTCCTCGGTTCCTCGCAGCGCCTGCAAGTTGTAGGGCCACTCGTGCGGCGAGCACGGATCCATGCACGGTCGGAACTGGTAAGGCGCCTGCCCCTTGCTGTGGACCCAGACGAACCTCGGGCTCAGCCAAGAGCGCTCCACTTCGGATATCGCGGCACCCACCGGCGGCGTCGCGTCTTCAAACTCGACTCGATTCAACATCGTCACTGCCTTTCCATCACCGACCCACGTCGATGCAATGCGCTCATTCTCGGAATCGAGAGGCGTTCTGCCATGACTCAAAGTTGTGGGTGACGGGGGATGCGGAGAGGGCCCTCTTCCGAGGGAAGTCGGGGGATTTGCCGGGCGCCCTGCCCGCCTCGCGTTCCCCAGGTTGACATCCCCCCGCCGGGTGACGAAGCTCCCCGGTCATGGACTGGTTCTACGGCCCGATGGTGAAGATGCATGCGCTGCTGGCGTGGTGCAGCATCGGGCTGTTCCTCGTCCGCGGGCTGGCGCATCAGTTCGGCGCCGCGTGGGTGGCGGACGAACGGCTGCGCACGCTGGTGTTCAGCAGCCACGTGCTGATCGTCGTGTCCGGCCTGAGCCTGTGGGGCGCGCTGCACCACGACCCGCGCTACGAGCCCTGGATGACGGCGAAGTTCATCGCGCTGGGCGTCTACTTCGCGACCGGGCACTGGGCCTTCGGGCGCGGGGAGTTCCGCATCCTCGGCTACGTGCTCGCGCTGGTGGCGCTCGCGTATGTGATGGCGGTGTCGGTGACGCGTCAGGTCTTGCTCGGGCTCTGAGACGCGCCTCGATCGGTCGAGGAATCGGTGCTGGACGGCCGTTCGGTCGACGGGCGATCACGCCAACGACGCGGGCTTGACGCCGCCTCGCCTAGCCGGGCGTAGGATCGTCCGATGCCCTCGAACACCCTCATCCACGACGCCGCGCAGCGCGGCTACACGAGCGCCTCCGACAACTACCAGCGCGGTCGCCCCGAGTACCCCGACGCCCTCGCCGGTTGGCTGGGCGAGGCGCTCGGCGTCCAGGCGGGCGCGCGGGTCCTCGATCTCGGCGCGGGCACCGGCAAGTTCACGAAGCTGCTGGCGCGCACCGGCGCGACGGTGACAGCGGTCGAGCCGGTCGACGCGATGCGCGCGCGTCTCTCGGAAAGCCTGCCCGGCGTGCAGGCGCTCGCGGGCACGGCGGAGTCCATCCCGCTGGCGGACGGCGCTGCGGACGTGCTCGTCTGCGCCCAGGCCTTCCACTGGTTCGCGAACGGCCAGGCGCTGCGAGAGATGCATCGTGTGCTGCGGCCCGGCGGACGACTGGGCCTGATCTGGAACGTGCGGGACGAATCGCGCGACTGGGTCGCCGAGATCACAGAGATCGTCACCCCCTACGAGGGCGATGCGCCGCGCTTCTACAAGGGCACGTGGAAGCAGCCCTTCGAGGGACAGTCGCTCTTCGGACCGCTGCAGCGGACGGTGCTCCCGCACAGCCACGTGGGAACGTTCGAGCAAGTGGTGCTCGACCGCATCCTGTCGGTGAGTTTCATCGCCGCGCTGCCGGAGGCGGAACAAGCGATCGTCGCGGATCGGCTGCGTGCCTTGAAGGATCGCTACGCGGAACTGCGCGCGCCGACGATCGCGTTCCCCTACGCCACCGAGGCGTGGCTCGCCGAGCGGCTCGTCACGGCGTGAACGCGGCCGCCAGGTCGGGGACGCAGGTGGGACTCTCCAGACGGTTCGCGAGGAACGCGGAGACCCGCCTCGTGTAGTCCTCGGGCGCGAAGTCGAACAGGTCCACATGGGCCGCGCCCGGGACCATCCACAAGGACTTGGGTTCGGCGGCGACGGCGAAGAGCCGCTGCGTCTCCGCGACGGTGGTGTGGCGGTCGTTGCTGCCGGAGATCACCAACAGCGGCGCGTGCAATTCGGCGATGTGGTCGATCGGGCGCAGTTGCTGCGCGGTGACGTCGAGCTGAAGCGGCAACTGCGACAGCAGCAGCGGCGACAGTCCGCCGGCCCAATCGCCGAGATGCAGCTTGAGCCGGTCGGAGACCGCGTCCTCGATCGTCGGGTACATCGACTCCAGCACCACGGCGTCGATCCGCGGCCGGTCTCGCGCCAGCACGGTCGACGCGGCGCCCAGCGAGACGCCGATGACGCCACGCCGCTCGCAAGGCGCCTCCTTGGCGAGGAACTCGAGCGCGGCGACGACGGCTTCGGACTCGCGCCAGCCGAAGGTGATGGCGGTGCCGCCGCTCTCACCGTGGCCGGGCAGGTCGATCAACAGCGCGCCGCGTCCCTGACGATGCAGCAGCTGCGCGCGTCGCAGCATCTGGCGGCGATCGCCGCGCACGCCGTGCAGCAGGAGGACGGCGCCGAGGCCGGGACGACCGGGGCTCCACCAGCCCGACACGAGCACGTCGGAGGACGTCACCAACTGGATCTGCCGCGCCTGCAGCACCGGCGGCGGCGCGCCGATCGGGCGGAAGGCCGGTGCGGCGAGTTCCCGACCGGCGAGCCAGAGCGCCCCGACACCGAGGACGGCGAGCGCGACGGTCACAAGGAGGATCCGCGCCAGCCGTCTCATCGTGATCCGATCAGACCAGCTTCCAGCCGGCCAGCCAGAGCTGGTGGACGGCGGCGGCGTGGAGCTCGCGACGCAGGGCGGCGGGACGTTCGCCGGGCCGCGCGACGCGCGGCGAGCTGAGCCACTGCGGGCCGACCTCGCGCGAGAAGCGGGCGCGCCCATGGCGATCGGCGCGCAGCAGCGCGAGGCGCCAGGCGGCGTTCAGGCGATGGGATTGGCCGTCGTCGGCGAGCGCGCCGATCCAGTCGTCGGCCTGGAGGCGGAACGCGGCCTTGAGCAGTTCGAGGTCGGACGGGAAGCGGGAGAACTCGGCGACCGGTTCGCCCCAGGGGTCGCGCAGGGTGCGCGGGGGCTGGGCGGGCGCGGTGGTGGCGGCGCGAGCGGCGCGGCGGCGAGACAGCAGCGAATCGAACTGGGCGAGACGAGCGGACATGAAAAAACTCCGAGAGCCCACAGAGATCACCGGCGTTTGCCGGCCCGGGGGCAGTCGGAGCCGCAACGCTTTAGCCGCATTTGTTGATCGCCCGCAAGTAGTTGGTAAATCGGCGATGGCACTGGAGGGCTGGCGCCCGCGAGGTCCGGAACGGATTTAACCACAGGCGCGACGGGTGAGTCGACGGCGGAGCGGTGTTGTTCGCACGCGGGTCGCACGGCGAGAAGTGCGCGACGGCGCGAACGGGGGCGGCTCGTCCGGAGCCCCTCGAAAGCTCGGATAGAATGCGAGGTGACGGGCCTCCTCGCATGGAAGCGCGGCCAACCGGGTCAGATGGGGAACCAAGCAGCCCTAACCGTTGTGACCAGTGCCGAGGGTAAGGCTCGTCAACCTCATTCAAGTGAAAACCGCCGGGAGGCGGTTTTTTCGTTTGTGGGCGCCCATGCGGCGGAGCCGCAGAACTAGTCGGACCACTTTGAGGGGCAATACATGGCACCACAGCGATGGAACCTTGCGGAACTTCGATCATTGGTTCACGCCCGGCACGGCTCCGATCAACTTCGGAAACTCAATCCGCCCCTTCGGTCGGCGATTGAGCGCGAGTACTACGCCGGCTTCCACTACCACTCAACGATGGACCTGATGAAGGAAGCCATCGGCGACCGAGATGACACCGATGTACTGGAAGAACTGGTCCTCATGGCGGGTGAAGAAGGGTCAGATCGATTCGGCGAGGCCCGGTATCAAGCCGCCGCACACGTCGTCGCCTGCTTGCAGAGCCTTCACGCCAGGGCAGACACGTTAAGCCACGTTCTCTTTTTCGCCCTCGGCATGGACCTCGATCGAGCTACCCAGCTTGGGGAGCGTCAGGTAGACCTCAGGAGAGTTTCAAGTGCCGTTGCCGAAATGACCGATGGTGCAGCCCTATCCACGTTGCTTCAGGAACTCAGCGGGCACGCAGGCTTCAAGTACGTTGATGATCTGGTGAACTACTCCAAGCATCGATCCATCGTTGACACGGCCTACAGCGTCTCATTCCAAGAGCAACGACACGGCCTGCCGACGCAGACGGCGAGCCGAATCGCCGATCTGCTACCGCACCGTTGGCAAGCTAAAGGCTGAACCGCGTGACCTCAAACTCAACGAACTCGGCGCCTGAGGGCACTTCGCCGAAGTCGATGACGAATCCGCACACCTGCACGAGCCCGCTATGAGGGTCGATAACCTGCCCGCAACCGCTGTAGGAATGCGTGCCCGTGCGGTCCAACCGCTGGCGCGCAGCAAGTTCCCGCTCGGCGGCCGGCCAGTCTTCAAAATATGGTGACTGCAGCTTCACGACGAAGTCCGCGTGCAGCCGATTCCCGACGTAGTCGCCCACGTCACAAGCACACGGATAGCAAAAGGCAACGAGTTGCCCAGATTCGCTGTTCAACGTGACGAACGCACCTTCCGAGGTCGGGTCAATGCGCTCGACCTCGGCCACTAACAGGTCTCGCATGCCCGGAGATTAACCGTCAAGGTGGCCGTTCGTTTACTGGGCGCTCACCTAGGGCGCCGGTAAGGTGAGTTACATCGGCGGCAGTAGCGGGGCGCGTCCGTTGACCCAGGGCACCTTGGCCCACTCAACGTCCTCATCAAGGGCTCTAGCTTCAGCATTAGAGAACCAGACCCCGTGCGCCTCAACCTGGAAGGGCTCCCCCGTGGTTGTACGCACCGCCTGCGCGATTCCATGGAAATTGCGCTGCAAGAGCAAAGCGGTCGGCACAACTTCCGTCAAGAACACGGCATCAGCAGGCGCCGCACTCCCTACGGGGACAAGGCGAAATTTGCGCCGCCCACTCGGCTCCTGGCACAAGGCCACTTGATAGAGCTTGCTCTCATCGACTTCGCTTCTGAGCCACATCCCGCAATTCTGCCGCAGCGGTCTTCATGGCTCCTGGCCTTCAAACCAGCGCCGCGAGCGCGTCCACGAACCTCATCGAGTCCACTGTGGCACCTGGTGGGGGCACCTTCTGATTCCCACCCGGCGCAGGCCAAGCCCAAATCGCTTGCCTGAAACTGGCGCAACGCTTGCGTTCCCAGAACTCTTCCATCCCGGCAATGAGGATGCCCCGCGACTCGATCTTCAACGGCTTCGCGCTGTACAGCTCCAAGGTGCCCCCCGCGCTGCCACACCTCCGGCACGACGCAGCAGTACCACGCACCGCGCCCATCCCGCCTGTCGTACGCTCTCGGCACGAAGCTGAGATGGCCCACGACGGGGGTCTGAAGGCGAAGCTCAGCGGGCGTCAGCTTGACACCTAGCTTGCGGAGGCAGAGGGCGTGGACCAACATGGCGACTACTGTATATTAATACAGTGTGGCAATTGACCTGTTGGAGGCGAGCGTGCTGTACCAAGTTTTCATGCACCAAGTCGCGGTTCTTCATCGAGACCTTGAGGGCGCCGAGCTGGTGGTCCGTCGTGTGCTGGAGGAGTGCCTAGGAGGGCCGCAAGGGGTCATTGAGGCCCACCTTGCTGCGCCCCAGCTCCTGACCCCTCATCTGCCGGCCAACGATGCTCAGCGTGCGGCGGCGAGTCGAGGGTGGGCGGCGGTTGAGATGGCGCTGAATGCGGCCCGCACGCAGTTCCCTGCGTTGGCCTTGAGGCTGGATGACGAGGCCCTTGCGGAGGCCCTTGCCGAAGAGTTCGTGACCATCGAGCCGCTGCCGGTCTGACACTTCGGCGATACACAGCGAATGGGTTGGTGCAGCGATAGGGCTGAGCAGCATTCAGCCATGGCGCGCAGCGCCAAGGTGATCACAGGGTACAAACGGTTCAGGGAACGTTCTGTGTAGCCGCCAGCTAGGTTTCGGAGTAGCGTCAAAGCTGGCGGGATTGACATGCTTTCTCACAGACGCGCCCTAAAAAATGAATGATCTCAAGCAACCAAGCCTTCCACCGATGTTCGGCGGCGTAGCGAACGGCTCAGTGATTTGGAAGCGCATCGCGGACATTGATCACGGGCTTCTCGGATACTTTCTGACGTGCCATCTTTTGATTGAGCACTATATGGATGAGTACCTAAAAGCAACCCTTCCGCGACTCGATTGGGAAAAGCCTAGATTGACATTCGGACAGCGAATCAATCTGCTTACCTGGAAGGTTCTGGTAAGTGATGAGAAATATGACCCCATCCCGGCTATAAAACACATGAACACGCTGAGGAATAAAATCAGTCATCGGCTGGAAATAAAACTTGACTTGAGCGCCCTACAGCCACTAGAAGACTACTTGCGTAAGGTGTCGTCACCACGACCCTATACGCCTCCAACTGATCCTAAAGAGTTGTTGGAGGCATTCGTAGGGACTTGCTGTGCCACATTTGCGAGTCACCTATCCTTTCAGCATCGCCAATACCCTAACAGCTAAAGCCGAAAAATGTAGGCGCTCTCGGAAAAATGGCTTTGGCCGGATTGATCCACCAAATGCAATAGAGCCTGTTTTTGGAAATTCTACAATTTAAAGACGCCTTTGCAGCTATCTCATGTCAAATCCAAAACCACACCAGCCGCTCGAAGCTCGGGTACTTGATTGGCTCCAGGGGGAGGGCTATCCGCTGGAGTTTAAGACCGCGCAAATTCTTCGGGAATGCGGCTTCCAAGTTGACCAAGGGAAGCATTATCGTTCTGACGATGAAACCCCTAGGGAAATTGATGTTGTCGGGGACGTTGCGATGGAGAAGGATGGCACCTTCTTGCGAGTATCCCATTACATTGAATGCAAATGGAGCAAAGGATACCCGTGGATCGTCTTCTCTTCTGATCATGCCAGCATCGCGCCCAGTGCCTGCGTGGCTCAGACACAAGGGAACGATTTGGCGACATCTGCCCTATGGTGTTTGGCAGGTGATCCAACATTGCACGAACTGAGCATTTTCGACACTCCGCGCCGGGTGGGATTTGGTGGAAGGCAAGCGTTCAATAAGGGGAAGGATCAGTTCTATTCGGCGATGCAGGGTGTGATCAGTGCAACGCAGGCGGAGGTCGCGGAAGAGAATAGCCCGCGTGGAGATGTTCATGCTGAACTAAAATACGGGGAGGTCGGTCTTCCCCTCATCGTGATCGAAGGCGAATTGTTCGAATGCTTTTGGGATGAGTCTTTGCAGGGAATGCAGATTCAGGCAAAAAATCATATTCGGCTACATTGGCAAGGTGCCTCCTCATGGCACTTACGGGCGTCCGTAGATATCGTCACTATCGACGGCCTACATGCATTCATGAGCCGCCGTCGTGTGGAGAGCGAAGAGCTTCTGATGAAGATGTCCAACACCGTGGCCGAGTTTCGCGCTTGCCTTAGCGAGGGCACGATGGAATCCATAACTGTTACCCGGGGAGGGCGAGGCTACACGGGACGCCCCGCGTTTTTGAGACGCCTGCATCACGCGGTCTCAAATCCAGACAGCTCTCTAGCATCCATTCCTGGAAAGCCTAGCGTCAATAGCGATGACAGGCCGAGAGAGTAGCAAGGCGCTTTGACAGACGACCTCTTACCTTCTGATTCATTCGACATTCGTATACGGCGGGACAAAATCCGGCGATAAGTGCTCTGGACCCTTTGTCTAGAAGACAGCCTAATGGCAAGGCATCCGTGCTCTTCGCATCTTCCTTGTTGTAGAACTCCGAAGGTTGCGGCGGATCAAGGCCTCGGCAGCGGATTTGCTGCTCCTCAGCCACGCGAGCAAAAACCACATCGTCCGCTGGACACCGATGTCCTGAGACCGTTCATCAGTCATCGTTCGTCATTAGGCGGTCGCGGAGTTAGGCAATGCACGGCGCTGCTTCGATAGACACGCCGCGCACCTTCACCGCAACACCCGTCAATTGCTCCAACTCGATCCCATCGCGAAACACGCATCCGCGCCTTTGCTCGCCAGAGATGAGTTGCCCGTTGACATGTTCAATACCCATTCACGAGGAAGCCTTCTTTGCCGGCTCTGTCAGTTGCTTGCGGGGCGAGGCGGCGGGGACGAAGCCGCTTCCGGTGAGGCCGATTTCATCAACTTCACAGAGGAAGCACCGGATTCGGGGGAGGTCGCGGGTGTGTCGACATTCGGCGTGGCGACTTGCGCGTTAGAGCCGCGGAAGCCGACGTATGCGATGCCGATTAGCGATGCGATCATGACTGCGGCGCTGATCCATTTCATCCAGCGGTACCACCGCTCTCCAGACTTCACTCGCTCCCATTCCAACTTTAAGACCTTTGACGAAGTAGCAATAAGTTTGGCTGCTTCGTCCATGATCGCCTCGCTCTCCTTGAACGCCTTGAACTCGCTATTTCCAAAGAGGTCTTCAATTTTCGTGATGGAGCCAAGAAGTTCTGAGTTCAAATCACGCAGCTTGGCGGACGAATCGGCTGCGTTAATTCGAAGACGGATGCTGGTTTCGGCGGTCGCATACCTACGGTAGGACTCGGCCACCGCCTTCATTTCATCCTGTGCAGTATGTTGCGTACCCTCCGACTGTAGGGCCTTTACCGTGTACACGGTTTCGACAACGCCAGCATAGTAATCGGCGAGTTCCTTACGGAGAGCATCGATCCATGCCTGCCTATGGTCCGAGGTCTTTCCCTCTTTAGCAATCACCAGGCCGATGAGCGATATGCCGCCTGCAAAGAGCGCAACGGTAACCGCCGCGAGTGGCGCGTACAGCGTTGCGAACAGTTGATCTGTCATGGATATTAAGAGGGGTTTGGGAAGACACGTATTGTGCCCGGAGCCGTTTAGAACGGCTTGGCTATTCGCCGTTCAGGTGCAACTGAGAGGCAGACTGCAAGGGACATGGCAGTCGGACAGGTGACGATGGTCACGCTATGGCTTGGTCGAGGCCACCTACATTGAAGGCGCTCGAATCGAAATGAGTGACAGCTGCATTCGAAGTACCGTCTCAGGACCTCCCTCATGGCGAACGCACGTATCCCTGGCCCGTTGTGCGCCACAGACTCGCAGCTCATCGACAAGGGCACGATGTGTCGATCCCGTTCGCCGAGCCCTGGGCCCACTGGCTTGGCATTGGCCGCGGAAGGCGCGGCCTTTGTGCAAGAGGCTGACGCCGGGTTGCAGATCGTCCTGACCCCGATCCAGTTGGCGGCGGTACTGGCAGGCGAGACCGTAGAGTCTGAGCCCTCACTGTCCAGCAGACTTTGGGGCATCGGGAAGCTCGTTGGAGGAGCACTGGAACTCGTGGGCGCCGGGGGGCTCCTGCTGGTGCCGGAACCGACCGCGCTCACCAAGGTCGCGGGAGCCACGCTCGGCGTCCACGGCGTGGATACCACCACGTCGGCCATCCGCCAAATCGCCACAGGCAAGGACACCTCAACGCTCACGGCGGAATCGGCCAAGGCCCTCTCGGCTGCGCTTGGCGCAGACCCCAAGACCGCCGAGATGATCGGGCTCGGGGCTGACATCGCCATCCCCCTGTTGGCTGGCGGCGTGGGGGCACTTCGGGCCCTGGCCGTGCGGAGAGGGACCATCAGTCTCGCGGCGGAGGAGGCTGCGGGTGGTCACACCATCCTGAAGCATGTGGGGAAGACTGAGGCTCAGCTTCGAGTTCGCCTAGCCGCCGAGACACGCATCCCCGCCGCTACGACGTTTCGCACACTGGCCGACGCAGAGCGCCACGTGAGTGCTGCGGTCCGGGCCAACGCCGCACAGATTGAAGCGTGGGCGAAGACGGCTCAAGTCGGCAGTCGCCCGTTCTCCTTCCCCTACCAAGCGTCCATGTCCGTCGGCGAAGGGGTGGTGCGTGCCACCGGGCAGTTCCAGCAGATGACCCGGTTGATGGTCGTGTTCCG
This sequence comes from Mitsuaria sp. MSU3D, assembly GCF_056867975.1. NCBI lineage: Bacteria > Pseudomonadati > Pseudomonadota > Betaproteobacteria > Burkholderiales > Sphaerotilaceae > Roseateles > Mitsuaria sp. MSU3D. The sequence continues at coordinate 2,916,522 of NZ_CP200314.1, forward strand.
CAGGGTTCAACAACAAAATCGCGTCTACTTCATCCTCACCGCTTACCCCATACCTTGACCATGCCAGTCATTCATACCAAGGGTCAGCAGCTCTTCCCCGAGTTGACCGCGTTCATGGGTGGCTATTTCCACCAGGACTTCGACATCAACGGCGACAGCCTCGAAGAAGTGGTGGCCGCGTTCGTGGCCGATAGCGATGCCCCACTCCGCCGCCTACTCATAGGCGACATTGACGGATTCTTGGAAACCGGCGAGGTCGGCATGGAAGAGCGCTTCCAGGAATACTTTCGCCCGGACATCATCCCAACCGGGTTCCGCCCGACCACACGCGAATTCCTCTTGGCGATTCGCGGGGAGCTGGAAGCCGCCCAAGCTCGGTCCAACTGACAGTTTTGCGACCGTCGCGAGGTACAGGCCGCATAGCTGATACATTCCCGCCTGCGGACCCAGACTGTGTACCGACACGTCTACCTCATCGGCCACAACCCCGATGAACACTGGGCTCTCGTCGTGCACCGGGGAGGGTAAGGCTCGTCAACCTCATTCAAGTGAAAACCGCCGGGAGGCGGTTTTTTCGTTTTGGGGACGGACCTATTTGTTGCAGGCGCAGCCGCCAGTGATATGGAAAGTTTCTGTCGCGGCGATACACGAATCGCCGCACGCCTTGCCAGTGCTGCATACCCGGCAACAGCTGCCACCGTCGTCACCTCCACCTCCGCAAGCAGAGAGCGGGATGGACGCCGTCACAGCGAGCGGCGCCGTCAAGATCGCAAGACGGGCAAGCACGAGCAATCGACGGATCATTTCCGCCACCCCGGGCATTTGCCGTTCTTGTCCCTGGGTCCTCCCGGGCCACCTCGCGAGCCACATCCACCGCCATTGCCTCCACCTGGACTCGACGGCGCATGGCGCCGACTGCCCCCTCCGCCTCGTCGGCCCTTGGCCTCAACACTGCCGACGGCTATCGCCAACAGGCCGCCGAGCAGCAGCCGGCGGCGGGAAATGGTCTGTGCCATATCGCTTCTCCCTCACTGGAGAGTGCAGTCTCAGTTCCAGGGGCAGCGCTGGAATCGGTAGAACCCTTGAGTTCCCCGCTGAATCTCATCAATCCAGGGGAGGATCCGGTTCCGAGAAGATCGCCGGTGCGCCTTGCTAGAGTTCGAACGAAGCAAAGGAATGAAGCAGATATGTCTTCGCCTCACGACCTTCAACGTTTCCTGGACGCTCAAGCTCCGCAAATCGCCGACGTCCTCGCCGAACTGAAACGCGGCCGCAAGCTCAGCCACTGGATGTGGTACTTCTTCCCGCAGCTGCGCGGGCTGGGCGTGAGCAGCACCGCGCAGTTCTACGGGATGCAGTCGCTAGATGAGGCGATCGCCTATCTCGACCACGAAGTCCTCGGGCCGCGTCTGCGCGAGTGCGTCGCGCTGATGAACACCCACCGCAACAAGACCGCCGAGCAGATCCTGGGCGTCGTGGACGCGATGAAGTTCCGCTCGTCGCTGACACTGTTCGCGAAGGCGTCTGGCGACGAGGCCGTGTTCATCGAGGCGCTGGACCGCTACTTCGGCGGCCAGCCGGATCAGCGCACGCTGGATCTGCTCGCCTAGACGGCGAGCACCGCTTCACGGCGTCGGTTCCGCCGCCGGCGTCTTTACGACGTCTTCCGACGGGAAAAGCCGCAGCCAGGCGAACGCCACGTTCCACAACGCCAGCAGCGCGAAGGCAAAGACTGGCATCGCGGCCAGCTTGATCGGTGACTTCGTCGCGACCAACACCACGATGTAGCCCAGGATGAGCGCCCACAACGTGTTCACGACAAGCGACGCCCAGCTCGCAAGCCGCTTGGAGTCCGCCCGGCCCGCGATCAGCGCAAGCCCTGGCGGCAGCAAGGTCAGGACCCCCGAGAGTTCTCCGCCGATCGACACCGTCAGCATCGCATTGCCGATGAGCATCAGCCCGAAGAGCACGAGCTGCACGATGTTGGCCATACGAAGCGAGGTGGGCAGGAGCGCGGGAACCAGTGAGGGCGTTGAGGGCGTTGAGGGCGTTGAGGGCGTTGAGGGCGCGCGATTATGGGTGCCTCGGCCTTGCTAGAGTCGCTGCATCCTCCGCGCCACGCCATGCCCGCCTTCATCCGCCTCCCCTGCCCGCTCCCCGGCGTCGACATCGTCGCCGCCGACAGCGCGAAGGCGTTCCCGCGTCACATCCACGATGAATTCGGCATCGGCCGCATCGATCGCGGCGCGCAGAAGACCGCGAGCGGCCGCGGCATGGTCGAGTCCGTCGCGGGCGATGTCATCACGGTCAACCCGGGCGAGGTCCACGATGGCCTGCCGCTCGGCGATCACGGGCGCGCCTGGCGCATGCTGTACCTCTCGCCTGAGTTGGTCGGCGATCTCGTCGCCGACATCGCGGAGGGCCGCGCCATCGGCGACGTCGAGTTCCACCGCCCCACGCTGCACGACGACCGCATCGCCGGCCGCTTCGAGGCGCTCTTCCATGCGATGGCCGGCACGCCGACCGGGGCCACTGACACGCTCCGCATGGACGGCGCCCTGCTCCTGCTGCTGCAGTCGCTCCTCCAGCCGCGCGCCGCCACCCTGCCCGCAATCCCCGTCGGCATCGCGATCGCACGGTCTCGCCTCGATGACGACCTCACCGCGCCAGTCAGCCTCGCGGACCTCGCGCGCGAAGCGGGCCTCAGCCGCTTCCAGTTCCTGCGCGGCTTCACCCGCGCCACCGGCCTGCCGCCTCACGCCTACCTCGTGCAGCGCCGCCTGCAGCACGCGCGCCGACTGATCGCGCTCGGTACGCCGCTCGCAGATGTCGCCGCCGCCAGCGGCTTCTTCGACCAGAGCCATCTGACGCGCCACTTCGTCCGCTGCTTCGGCATCGCGCCGGGCGCGTACGCCGCCGCTTTTCGCTGAGGCGGCTGAGGCGACTGAGGCCGACGGGCTCACTGGCCCGCCTGCAATTTCATCCAAGACGCGCCACCGGCGCGCGCCGACGATGACCTCCCCGCCTTCACCGCACCGAGGTCCGTCGTGCCCTTCTCCTCGCTCTCGAATCCCGAGTTCCTGATCACCTCGCTGATCGTCGTCGCCTCGCCCGGCACCGGCGCGCTGGTCACCCTCGCCGCCGGCCTGTCGGGCGGCGCGCGGGCGGCGCTCCACGCCGCCCTCGGCTGCACGATCGGCATCCTCCCGCACATGCTGGCCGCGATCACCGGCCTGGCCGCGCTGTTGCACGCCAGCGCCGTCGCCTTCGACGCGGTGAAGTACGTCGGCGTCGTCTACCTGCTCTACATGGCCTGGATGTCGCTGAAGGACAGTGGACCGCTCGCCGTCGACGCCGGCAGCCCGCCACGCTCCGCGCGCGAGGTCGTGACCCACGCGGCCCTCGTGAACCTGCTCAACCCGAAGCTCTCGATCTTCTTCCTCGCCTTCCTGCCGCAGTTCATCGCCCGCGATGAGCCGCACCCGACGCCGCTGATGATCGAGCTCTCCCTCGTCTTCATGGCGATGACCCTCGCCGTGTTCGCGGTCTACGGCGTCTTCGCCGCCGCGATGCGCGATCGCGTGCTCACGCGCCCGCCGGTGCTGCGTTGGATGCGCCGCGGCTTCGCGGCCGCCTTCGTCGGGCTGGGTGTCAAGCTCGCGCTGGTTCAGCGCTGACGGCGACGTCCGTCAGGGTCTAAGCCGCTTCGTCCGCGGTCGGCACCACGCCGTCGAAGGCGAACAGCTCCACCTTCTTCGGTTGCCCCGATCGCCGCTCCACCTTGTGCTGCGGCCCGATCGCCTTGCCGGTGCGGGCGTCGATGAGCTTGAGCTCCACCGGCTCCCCGGTCTCCGTGTCGATCAGGCGCACCGGCTTGTTCTTCAGTGCCGCGTGCTTGTTGCCCCAGGTCAGCAGCGCCAGCATCACCGGCCGCAGGTCGCGGCCCCGTTGCGTCAGCACGTACTCATAGCGGGGCGGCTTGTCGCTGTAGAGCCGCTTCTCGAGCAGCTCCCGTTCCACCAGTTCCCCCAGCCGGCGCGTCAGCGTGTTGGACGCGATGCCCAGCTCGGTCACGAACTCGTCGAAGCGGTGATGCCCGTAGAACACCTCGCGCAGGATCAGCATGCTCCAGCTGTCGCCGAGGATGTCCGTCGCCCGCGCGACCGGGCAGGCCATGTCTTCGAAGCTCGTGCGGCGCATCGGGGTCTCCTTGTGGTGCCAAGGCCGCCGCACCCGATCGGCGCGACGGCGGTCCGGCGATTCTCACTGACTTTCATCATGCAAGTTAGTTGACGAATCCGCAACAGTGCATTCCGCGCCAAGTGACTTCCATGATGAAAGTGACGTTCCTATAGTCCGCTCCATCGCTCGCCGCCCGGCGGGCCCTCGACGCCGGAGTCCTTCCATGACCGCTTCAACGCCTTCTGTCTCCCCCGCAGCCACGACAGCCGCGGCAACCCCCGCGACGGTCGCGCCCGACGCCACGCCGCGCAGGTCCCTCGGCCGCGCCTCGCTGAAATGGGCGGTGCTGACCGCCGTCGTGCTCGGGGCCGGCGCGTACGGCGCGCACTGGTGGACGGTGGGCCGCTTCCATGAAGAGACGGACGACGCCTATGTCGGCGGCGACGTGACCGTGATCGGCGCGAAGGTCACCGGCTACATCACCGAATTGCCGGTCACCGACAACCAGTTCGTCCACGCCGGCGACCTGCTCGCCCGCATCGACAGCCGCGACTACCAGGCCGCGCTGCAGCGCGCCATCGGCGCGGTCGAGGCGCAGGACGCCGCGATCGCCAACCTGGGCGCGGCCGCCGCGCTGCAGCAGGCCGTGATCGCGAAGGCCCGCGCCGGCATCGACGCCGCCTCGGCCGAGGAACAGCGCGCCCGCGACGACTTCGCGCGCTACAAGGACCTGGTCGGTCGCGCGGCCGTGTCGGTCGAAAGCAGCCAACGCGCCGAGGCGAACTTCAAGACCGCGCAGGCCGGCTCCGCCCGCGCCCGCGCCGAGCAGCAGGCGGCCGAGCGCCAGCTCGACGTGATCGCCACGCAGAAACGCCAGGCGCAGGCCGCGCTCGACCAGGCCAAGGCCGAACGCGACATCGCCCAGCTCAACCTCGGCTACACCGAGCTGCGCGCGCCGCGCGACGGCTACATCGGCAACCGCAAGGCGCGGCTCGGCACCTACGTTGGCGTCGGCACGCCGCTGCTGTCGGTGGTCCCCGCACAAGGCCTGTGGGTCGACGCGAACTTCAAGGAAGACCAGCTCGCGCGCATGACCACCGGCCAGCCGGTGAACATCCGCGCGGACGCCTGGCCCGGCGTCGTGCTGCATGGCACGCTCGGCAGCCTCGCACCGGCGACCGGCTCGCAGTTCAGCGTGCTGCCCGCCGAGAACGCCACCGGCAACTTCACGAAGATCGTCCAGCGCGTGCCGGTGCGCATCCAGCTCGATCCCGCCGACGATCGCCTCGGCCGCCTGCGCCCCGGGCTGTCCGTCGTCGTCGAGATCGACACCAACCACGCCGGCGCAGGCACCAAGAACGCCAGCGCGGCCCCCACCGCGAGCGCCGCCAAGGCGACCACGGCCACGGCCACGGCCACGGCCACGGCGAGCGTGCAATGAGCACCGCCCTCCCCGCCACGCCGGGCGCCGGGGCGCCCGCGGACACGGCGGCCCCCTCGCGCAAGCGCCCGCCCTTCTGGTCCGACATCGTCATCCCCATCGACCAGTTGACGACGCGCGACAAGGTGCTGGCCTTCGCGACGATGTGCGTCGGCATGTTCATCGCGCTGCTGGACATCCAGATCGTGTCGGCCTCGCTGCGCGACATCGGCGGCGGTCTCTCGGCCGGCGCGGACGACACCACCTGGGTGCAGACCAGCTACCTGATCGCCGAGATCATCGTGATCCCGCTATCGGGCTGGCTCGCCAGCGTGATGTCCACGCGCTGGCTCTTCGCCGCCTCGGCACTAGGCTTCACGATCGCCAGCCTGCTGTGCGGCCTGGCCTGGAACATTCAGAGCATGATCGCCTTCCGCGCGCTGCAGGGCTTCCTCGGCGGCTCGATGATCCCGATGGTCTTCACCACGGCCTTCCTGTATTTCAGCGGCAAGCAGCGCGTGATCGCCGCCTCCACCATCGGCGCGATCGCCTCGCTCGCGCCGACGCTCGGTCCCGTCGTCGGCGGCTACATCACCGACGTCCTGTCGTGGCAGTGGCTCTTCTACATCAACCTGCTGCCGGGCCTGGTCGTCACCGTCGTCGTGCCGCTGATGGTGCGCGTCGACAAGCCCAACCTCGCCATGATGAAGGGCGCCGACTACCTGTCGATGGTGCTGCTCGCGGTGTTCCTGGGCTGCCTGGAATACACGCTCGAGGAAGGGCCGCGCTGGAACTGGTTCAGCGACTCGACCATCGTCGCCACCGCGTGGATCGCCGGCGTGACGGGCGTCGCCTTCATCGCCCGCAGCCTGACGCATCCCCATCCCATCGTCGACCTGCGCGCGCTCAAGGACCGCAACTTCGCGCTGGGCAGCCTGTTCTCCTTCATCACCGGCATCGGCATCTTCGCGACCATCTACCTGACGCCGCTGTTCCTCGGCCGCGTGCGCGGCTACGGCGCGCTCGACATCGGCCTGGCCGTGTTCTCGACCGGCGTGTTCCAGGTGATGTCGATCCCGCTCTACGCCTTCCTCGCCAGCCGCTTCGACCTGCGCTGGATCCTCTTCGCCGGGCTCTCGCTCTTCGCGATCTCGATGTGGGAGTTCGCGCCGATCACGCATGACTGGGGATCGTCCCAGCTGCTGCTGCCGCAGGCGCTGCGCGGCATGGGCCAGCAGCTCTGCGTGCCGCCGGTGGTGACGCTGGCGCTCGGGGCGCTGCCGCCGTCGCGGCTCAAGCTGGCGTCGGGGCTGTTCAACCTGATGCGCAACCTCGGCGGCGCCATCGGCATCGCGGCCTGCGCGACCATCCTCAACGACCGCACCAACCTGCACTTCCAGCGTCTGGCCGAGCACCTGAACACCAGCAACGAGTCGATGACGCAGTTGCTGGCCTCGGTGGGCTCGTCGCTGTCGGCCTCGATGCCGTCGAGCGATGCGGCCACCGCCGCGCTGCGCCAGCTCTGGTCGCTGACCTACCGCGAGGCGCTGACGATGACCTTCGCCGACGCCTTCCTCATCGTGATGGGCTGCTTCGTCGTCGCGCTGGTGTTCGTGCCGATGCTGCGCAAGATCGCGCCGCCGGCCGCGCCCTCCGCCGATGCGCATTGATGCGCAGCGATCCGCGCTGATGCCGACGACCCACCGCCCTCACTCGCTCCGAACCCTTCGATTCCCTAGGAGACCCGCCATGACGCTCCTGCATTCCGCCTCCCTCCGCCCGCTGGCCCGGCTCGCGCCGCTCGCGCTCGCGGCCTTCCTCGTCGCCTGCGCCCAGATGCCGGGCGCCGGGGAGCGCCCCCGCGCGCTCGACGATCGCTTCGCCGGTCAGGCCCTGATCGCACAGCATCAGAACGGCGCCGCGTCGGCCACGCTCGGCACCTGGTGGCAGGACTTCGACGATCCCGCGTTGACGGCCATCGTGCAGCGCGCGCTGGATCAGAACCTGGACCTCGCCATCGCGCTGGCGCGGGTCGAGCAGGCGCGCGCCGCGGCGCAAGGCGCCGGCGCGCTGCGGCTGCCTCAGGGCGCTGTCCAGGGACAGTTGCTGAGCCAGCGCCAGTCGCTGAAGAGCCCTGAAGGCTCGCTCGCGCACGGCTTTCCCGGCTACGACCGCAATCAGACCCTGCAGACGCTGGGCGTCGGCGCGAGCTGGGAAGCGGACCTCGCCGGCGGCCTGCGCCAGGGTGAGGCCGCGGCCGTCGCGGAATGGCAGGCCGCCGAGGCTGCGCGGCTGGGTGCCCGCGTGACCGTCGCCGCGGAAGCCGCCGACGCCTACTTCCGCGTGCGCGGCGCGCAAGCCCGCATCGAGGTCGCCGAGGCCCATCTGCGCACGCAGTCGCAATTGCTGCAACTGATCCAGGATCGCTTCAAGGGTGGGCTCGCCGCGCAGCGCGAAGTCGCCGAGGCGCAGGCGCTGCAACTGCAGGCGCGCGGCACGCTGCCGCCATTGCGGACAGAGCTCGCGCAGCAGCAGCATCGCCTGGACGTGCTGATGGGCGAGCAGGCCGGCACCTATGCGGCGAAGCTGATGTCGACCTCGCAGACGCTTTCGCGGCCCTCGACGTCCTCGCTGTCCTCGACGTATCGCGTGCCGTCGCTGCCGGGCGATCTCACGCCCGCGACGTTGATGCGCCGTCGTCCCGACGTCATCGCCGCCGAGCGCCAGCTCGACGCCAGCCAGGCCCGCATCGGCGTGGCGACGGCCGAGTACTACCCTCGCCTGACGCTGGGCGGCGTGCTCGGCGCGTCGAGCCTGCATGGTGGACTGTTCAGCTCGGAGGCCTTCCAGCCGCAGGCCCTGCTCGGATTGCACTGGCGGTTGTTCGACTTCGGCCGCGTCGACGCCGAGGTCGCGCAGGCACGCGGCGCACGGGCCGAAGCGCTCGCGCAGGTGCGCCAGCGCATGCTGCGCGCGACCGAGGATGTCGAGAACGCCATCGTCAAGCTCTCGGAGCTCGAGCAGCAACGCGGCGACCTCGCGCAGGAGGTCCGCGCGCACCAGGTCGCGCGCGACGCGGCCGAGGACGCCTACAAGGGCGGCGCCGCCAGCCTGATCGAAGTGCTGCAGGAAGATCGCCTGCTGCTCGCCGCGCGCGACCAGCTCGCGCAGCTGGACGCGAACCACGCCCGCGCGGCCGTGTCCGCGTTCCGCGCGTTCGGCGGCGGCTGGGACGCGCCGGTCATGGCCGCGCCCGACACTCAACCGGTCCCTTCGTCTCAGACGACGGCCCGGCTCGCTCCGACGCTGACCCGAGGCCAGGTGCAGTAGTTCCGCAAGCGCGGCGCATGCCTGGTTGCGCGGCGTGCCGATTTGCGAGAATCGCCCGCTTCATTGAGGGAGATCACCATGCAGACCCGCAGCGACGCTCGCAAGCGTCTTACCAGGATGGCCGCCTTGGCCGTGGCCATCACCGCCATCCTTGGCGCCACACCGCCCCTGGCGGCTCAGTCGGTTCCGACTTTCACGGAGAACTTCAAGAACATCAAACTCCTGGCGGCACAAGGGACCGGGTATTACGTGAACTTCAAGGAGCCATTCGGCCAGCAGTGCATGTACGACGTCGCCTACATCTCCGCAGAGAAGAAGGGGCTCTACGCGACGCTGCTCGCGGCGCATCTGGCCGGAAAGCGGATCCACCGTGTCTCGTATCAGCAACCAGGCGGCAACGGCGCGATCTGCAACCTCGATCAGGTTGAACTGGATGCCGGCTGACCCGGCCCGTCATTCGGCCGGCGGCCTGCTGCCGCTGCTCTTCGTCGCCGTCTGGAGCACCGGCTTCATCGGCGCGAAGTTCGGCCTGCCGGACGCGGAGCCGCTGACCTTCCTCGCGTGGCGTTATGCCGCCGTCATCGCGCTGATGCTGCCCGTGGTGCTGGTGCTGCGCGCGCCCTGGCCGCGCTCGATGGCCGCGTGCGGGCACATCGCGGTGACCGGCCTGCTGGTGCATGGCGTCTATCTGGGCGGCGTGTTCACCGCGATCGCGCATGGACTGCCGGCGGGCATCACCGCCCTGGTCGTCGGCCTGCAGCCGTTGGTCACGGCACTCGGCGCGCGGGCGTTCCTCGGCGAACGCATCGACCGGATGCAATGGCTGGGTCTGGCGCTGGGCTTCCTCGGCGTCGGACTCGTCGTCGCGCAGAAGATCGCGGCGGTGCCCGGCAACGCGCTGCTGACGATGCTGTTGCCGGCCGTGATCGCCTTGATCGGCATTACCGCCGGCACGCTCTACCAGAAGAAGTTCTGTCCGTCCTTCGACCTGCGCACCGGCTCGATCATCCAGTTCGTGCCCAGCCTGCTCGTCACCGGCGCGCTCGCGGCGGCAACCGAAACGATGGAGGTGCACTGGACCGGCCAGTTCGTGTTCGCGATGGCGTGGCTGGTGCTGGTGTTGTCGCTGGGCGCGGTCAGTCTGCTGAACGTGCTGATCCGTCGCGGCAGCGCGGTCAACGTCGCCAGTCTCTTCTACCTGACCCCGCCGACGACCGCATTGATCGCCTGGGCGCTGTTCGGGGAGACGCTGACCGGACTCGCCATGGCCGGCATGGCACTGGTCGCGATCGGCGTGTGGCTTGCGCGCCGGGCGCGCTGAAAGCGTTCAAGCAGCTTCAGGCAGCGTTCAAGGCGCTGGCAAGGCAGCGCGGCAATCTCGCTGCCGTCGAACGTACGGCGGGGTCGCGCAACGACCGCCGCGCCCATGAAAAAGGCGGCCCCTCGGGCCGCCTCGCGCGGTGATGACAGCGGGATCAGTTGCGGTCGGCGCGGGCCGGCAGCGTGCTGTCGGTGTTCGTCGTCGACGTATCCGTCGAGGAGGTACCGGCGCTCGGCGCGCTCATCGGCATCGGGTCCGTCTGCGTGCGGACGTTGGGGTCCTGACGCTGCTCGGTCGTGGTGTTGTTGCCGTTGTTCTGGCTGCTGGTGGCCGGCTGGCTGTTCTGCATGTCCGTGGCGGTCGCGGGCTGGCCCGTGCTCGGATTGGCTGCCGGGGTGGCGGGCGGCGCCTTGCCCTGGTTGTTGTTGTTGGACAGCGGATCATTGGTCTGGTCGCGCGCGCCGACGGAGCCGGAGCTGCCGCCCTGGCCGCCACTCTGGGCGTGAAGGAAGCCGACGCCGGAAGCCAGCGCAATCGCCATTGCCACGGTGGTGATCTTGGAACGGGGGTTCATGGTGGATCTCCTGGAAGCTGTGGATTGAGGTCTTGCCGGGGGCCCCGCGTGGTCCGGATGGCGTCGTATCGCATCTCGAACCATCACAGCACCCTTGCAAGAGAAGACTGGCAATCCCGATGCCCGCGCCGCTTGCCGATCACCCCTTGAACGTCGCGGTCTGCGCGGGTGAAGGCTCGAGTTCATCGAGCACCGCGCGGATCGCGACCGGCGCACCGGTGGTGACCGGAGCAACGACGTCCTGCGCCAGCGGTTGAACGAGCGCGCGGGCCTGCGCCGCGCCACGTAACTCCGCCGGTGCCGCGAGCGATCGCAGCCGCTGCCCGATCGCATCAAGGCTGTTCTGCGCCGTCTCGTCGTCGGCCTGCGCGTCGAAGGGGTCGAGGCTGATGCGGTCCGGCGAGAGACCCAGCCCCAGCGCGTGGAAGTAGCTCGCCTCGGTGACCACGCTGAGCTGGCTCGCGATCAGGCGATGCACTTCCAGATCGGGCATGTCCAGCTGAACGCCCTGCACCGTGGCGAGTACCGGCGTGCGCGTGATGCCTCCGGCCAGGCCGGCGAGGCGATGCGCGTTCGGCAGATGCGCATGAAGCACCGCCGCCTGCTTGTTGCGGATCAGCCCGATGAGGACCTGGATCGCGTGCCACGGGGGGTCATCGGGCATGGCGACGATCACGATGTCCGCCCCCAGTCCGCGCAGCCGTTCCGCGTACGGCCCGTCCGCCGGGCACACGACGGTGAAGCGGACGTTGCCGCTGCTGCCCAGCCGCTCCACGAGCCGCGCCACCAGTTGCGTGGCGCCGACTCGGTCCGACGCCGAGGTCAGCGAAGCGTCATCGTCCGCTGCTTCGTCCGGCGGGACGGCACCGATGATCTCGACGACATGTAGCGACGGCGCGGGGTTCGCCGTCGTCACGGCGGAGAGCGTCGGCGTGATGCCGGGGCGTCGTTGTGCAGGACGGTCCATCGCGAGCCTCTTGAAGCCGCACCATGCGGTGAGCACGCATGGCAAGGCCCATACCCGACGGGGGCTCCGTCCTCGCGACCCATCAACCGCGCATCAACCGCGCATCAGCGGCGCATCAGCGGCGACTCACAGCGGCTTCAACGACTGCAGCACCGTGGGCAGAAGTTCGCTCACCGTCGGGTGGATGCGCACACCGCCGGCGGTGACGTCGGTGTACGGCCGCTTCGACGCGATGACGTCGAGCAGCGATTGCACCGCTTCGTCGCCGTCGACGCCGAGCACCATCGCGCCGAGGATCGCCTTCGATTCGGCATCGACGAGGATCTTGATGAAGCCCTCGGTCTCGCCCTTCTCGATCGCACGGCCGACGCGCGCCATCGGCCGCGTGCCGATCAGCGCGGGACGGCCGCTGGCTCGCACTTCCTGCTCGCCCAGACCGATGCGCGCCAATGGCGGATCGGTGTACAGCGCGTAGGTCACGACGCGATCGCCGACGCCGCGCACGGCGCCGTCGAAGAGGTTCGCCGCGGTGACTTCGAAGTCGTTCCAGGACGTGTGCGTGAACGCGCCGCGGCCGTTGCAATCGCCGAGCGCCCAGATGTGCGGCACGCTGCTGCGTAATTGGTCGTCCACGACGATGTTGCCGCGCTCGTCCACGCGCACGCCGGCGCGGTCCAGGCCCAGGTCGTCCGTGTTGGGCTTGCGGCCGGTGGCGATCAGCACGTGGCTGCCGCGCACCTCGGGCTCGCCGGTCTGGCAGTTCACCCGCACGGCGACGCCCTCCTCGGCCGGCGCCAGCTTCACGCATTCGGCGCCGGTGCGGATGGTCAGGCCTTCGCGTTCAAGGATGCCGCGCAGGGCCTCGGAGACATCGGCATCCTCGCGCGGCACCAGCCGCGGGCCGCGCTGCACGACGGTCACCTCGGATCCGAAGCGCCGGAACATCTGCGCGAACTCCAGCCCGATGTAGCTGCCGCCCACGACGACCAGGTGCCTGGGCAGTTCGTCGAGTTTCATGATCGACGCGTTGGTCAGCCAGGGCACCGAGTCCAGGCCCTCGACACCCGGCTGCGCGGGGCGGCCGCCGACGTTGATGAAGAAGCGCTCGGCGCGCAGGCGCCGTCCGTCGACGCTGACGGTGTGCGGATCCTCGAAGCGCGCGTGGCCCATGACGAGCTCGACCTTGTCCATGCCGCGCAGCCATTGCTCGACGTTCTGGCGCGACTGGCCGGAGATCCGCTCCTTGCGCGCGATGACGGCGGGCAGATCGACGCCGGACTGCGCCGGCGCCCGTACGCCCCAGCGCGCGGCTTCGCGCACGACCCAGGCGGCATGGGCGCTGGCGACCATTGCCTTGGTCGGGATGCAGCCGGTGTTGACGCAGGTGCCGCCGACGCGCGAGCGCTCGATGACGGCGACGCGCCAGCCGGCCTGCGACATACGCTCAGCCAGCGCGGGGCCGGCCTGGCCGGCGCCGATGACGATGGCGTCGAAGGCGTCGGGGGACTCAAGGGATTCACTCACGGCAACGCTCCAGGAAAGGGGGTCGTCGCCGAGTCTGCCATCGTCAGGCGGCGATGCGGTGTCATCCCGCTCAGGTCGCGCCGTGGCGCCGCCGGATCGCGGCGAGTGCGCCCCGCTGCTCCAACACCTGGATCGCCTGGTCGATGCGCGCCAGGTCGCGCTCGTCGAGCCGACGGCGGCTCAGCATCAGGCACACGGGCTGCACGCTGTGCCCGAAAGGCTGCCGCAGCAGGCGCACGCCCGAGGCGCGCGCCTGCGCATGGACGTCCAGGTCGTCGCCGAGGATCAACGACGCGCGTCCGAGCTGCAGCATGTCGACGCCCTGGCGCGTGGTCTGGTAAGGGAGCAGGAGGCCTGCGTCGGAGAGGCGCTTGCGCCACTCCTCGAAGTCGGCACCGAGGCCGAGCGCGTCCACGTGCAGCAACGGGATGCGACGCTGGAGCACCTGCTCGAAGCCCTTCAGCCCATCGAGCCGGGGATCGCGGCGGTCCGCCGCCGCGACCATGAAGGCCTCGTTCCGATAGGTTCGGCTGTACATGACGATCCGGCCCCGACCGGGCACCGGCGTCGCCGAGAAGATCACATCGAACTGGTCGTTCAGCAACTCGCGGAAGCGCCGCTTGCGCCATTGCGCCGAGCCGCGGATCCAGTTCAGCTCGTAACCCGCCTGCGTGCAGATCGCCTGCAGCAGCTCCGCATCGAGGCCGCGCACGCTCCCGTCGGTGCCGGGCACGAGATAAGGCGGCCAGGATTCCACCAGCGCGCGCAGCACGCGGGGTCGGGGACTTCCCCACACGGAGGCCCCCCAGGCGAGCGCCAGGCCGCCCACGACGGAGCGACGGCGGGGCCCTCGATCGGCGGACGGGCCGGATGGATTCATTGCCTCGTTGCGAGCCATCGCGGTGGGGGTTCGGTCCAGTGTGCGCCTGGCTCCCCGGAGCCACAAGGCAGGGACGGCACCTCCTTCGGCGACGCCCCCGGATGGGGGCTTGTCATCGACGACGTCCAGAGAATGTCACGTGGTAGCGCAACCGTTCGGTTTTCCACATGGTTCTGTCAATTTTAAAAGCGCAAAATTGATACATGAAAGTCGTTCTTGTCGAAGACTCCCCGCTGGTCCGCAAGCATCTGTTGGCGACACTGAAGGAACAGCCCTTCCTGTCGGTCGTCGGCCTTGCCGCCACCGAGGCGGAGGCGCTGTGCACCGTCGGACTGACGCGCCCGCACGTCGTGGTGCTGGACCTGGCGCTGGCCTCGGGCTCCGGGCTGGAGGTGCTGCGCAAGCTGCGCCTGGCCGGCTTCGGCGGGACCATCTTGGTCCTCAGCAACCGCGAGTCGGAGATCTATGGACCGCTGTGCGTGCAAAGCGGCGCCAACGCCTTCTACGACAAGGGCCGCGAGTTCGAGCAGTTCCTGGCCGACCTGAACGTGCTGGCCGAGGCCCCACGACTGGCGGCGAGCCGGCCCATGAGCTTGAGTTCGCTGCATATGCGCTGAGGCCGCCATCGCCCTCGCTGGCGATTCGGGAATCGGTGCCGGCGAGTTACGCCGCGGAGTTGTGGAAACTCCAATCAATTCACGCGGACAAAAGAAAACCCGCTCTGGGCGGGTTTTCTAAGTGCTTAATCTAACAAGCTATTTTGGAGGAGAGGGGGGGATTCGAACCCCCGAGACGTTTCCGTCCGCCTGATTTCGAGTCAGGTACATTCAACCACTCTGCCACCTCTCCGGAATTCGGTGATCGCTGTGGTTGTTAGCGACTAAGCCTAAGAGTATAGCGAGGTTTTTGAGGCCTTGGCAAGAACTCGCGTGAGCTTGTGCGAAAGACGCGTCGGCGGCCGCTTCAGCGGCCGCTCTCCCCGCCCTACCAGCCAGCTCAGGCCTTCAGCACGTCCTTGCCGCCGAGGTAAGGACGCAGCGCTTCCGGCACCGTGATGCTGCCGTCGGCCTGCTGGTAGTTCTCCAGCACCGCGACCAACGTGCGGCCCACCGCCAGACCCGAGCCGTTCAGCGTGTGCACCAGCTCGTTCTTGCCCTGCGCAGTCTTGAAACGCGCCTGCATGCGACGGGCCTGGAACGCACCCATGTTCGAGCACGAGCTGATCTCGCGGTAGGTGTTCTGCGCCGGCAGCCACACCTCCAGGTCATAGGTCTTGACGGAGCCGAAGCCCATGTCGCCCGCGCACAGCAGCACGGTGCGGTACGGCAGGCCGAGCTTCTGCAGCACGGCTTCGGCGTGGCCGGTCATCTCTTCCAACGCGGCCATGCTGTGCTCGGGCTGCTCGATGCGGACCATCTCGACCTTGTCGAACTGATGCTGGCGGATCATGCCTCGCGTGTCGCGACCGGCCGAGCCGGCCTCCGAGCGGAAGCACGGGCTGTGCGCCGTCAGCTTCACCGGCAGTTCATCGACCGAGAGGACGCTCTCACGGACCGAGTTGGTCAGCGAGATCTCCGAGGTCGAGATCAGGTACTGCTCGCTCTGTTCGTCGTCACCGCCGCGCAGGACCCAGAACATGTCTTCCTTGAACTTGGGCAGTTGGCCCGTGCCTTCGAGGATCTCGCGGTTGACGATGTAGGGCGTGTAGCACTCGGTGTAGCCGTGCTCCTGCGTCTGCATGTCGAGCATGAACTGCGCGAGCGCGCGGTGCAGGCGAGCGACCGGACCCTTCAGGAAGGCGAATCGCGAGCCCGACAGCTTGGCGCCGAGTTCGAAGTCCAGGCCCAGCGGCGCGCCGAGGTCGACGTGGTCCTTGACCGCGAAGTCGAACTCGCGCGGCTGGCCCCAGCGGCGCACCTCCACGTTGCCGGTCTCGTCCGCGCCCGCCGGCACGCTGGTGTCGGGCAGGTTGGGGACGCTCATCAGCATCGTGTTGAGCTCGACCTGGATCAGGTCCAGCTTCTCGGCGCCGGCCTTCAGCTCGTCGGCGATGCCGGCGACTTCGGCCATCACCGCGCTGGCGTCTTCGCCCTTGCCCTTCAGCATGCCGACCTGCTTGGACAGCTGGTTGCGCTTGGCCTGCAGTTCCTCCGTGCGGATCTGCACCTGCTTGCGGTCGGTCTCCAGCGTCTTGAAGCGCTCGACGTCCAGGTACGGTTGAGGGCTCTTGCGCTGTTGAAGGCGCTCGATGACGGCGTCCAGATCCTTGCGCAGCAGGGTGATGTCCAGCATGGTGTTGTCTTTCGTGTTCTGCGCCGACGGCGGCCCTCTTCAGGGGACGTCAGCGATGCATTGGGGAGTGTCTGTCAGCGGGAGCTCGACAGGGAGCTCGTCCGGAACTTGGCGGCGCCCCTCCGAAGAGGGAACGCGACGATCAAGATCGGCCGCTGGTGACCTCGGCCATCGACTTGTCGCCCAGCCCCATCGGCAGCGGGAAGCGCACGTGCTCCTCGACGCCCGGGAGCGTGCGCACGGTCGTCGCGCCCAGCTCGCGCAGGCGCGAGATCACGGCCTGCACCAGCACGTCCGGCGCGGAGGCCCCTGCGGTGAGGCCCACCTTCGAGCGACCTTCCAGCCATTCGGCCTGCACGTCCTCGGCGGCATCGACCATGTAGGCCGGCGTGCCCAGGCGCTCCGCCAGCTCGCGCAGGCGGTTGCTGTTGGAGCTGGTCGGGCTGCCGACCACCACCACCACATCCACCTGCGGCGCCATCACCTTGACGGCATCCTGCCGGTTCTGCGTGGCGTAGCAGATGTCCTGCTTCTTCGGCTCGCGGACTTCGGGGAAATGCTTCTTCACGGCGCGCAGGATCTCGGCGGCGTCGTCGACGCTCAGCGTCGTCTGCGTGACCACCGCCAGCCGGCTCGGATCCTTGACGCGCACGTGCGGCACATCCGAGACTTCCTCGACGAGATAGATCCCGTCGCTGAGCTGGCCCATCGTGCCTTCGACCTCGGGGTGCCCCTTGTGGCCGATCATGATGAATTCGTAGCCCTCGCGATGCAGCTTGGCCACCTCGACGTGGACCTTGGTCACCAGCGGGCAGGTCGCGTCGAAGATCTGGAAGCCGCGCTCCTGGGCTTCCTTGCGCACCGCCTGGCTGACGCCATGGGCCGAGAACACCAGCGTCGCGCCGGGCGGCACCTCGGCCAGGTCCTCGATGAAGATCGCGCCCTTGGCCTTCAGGTCGTTGACGACGTAGGTGTTGTGCACGATCTCGTGCCGCACGTAGATCGGCGCGCCGAACTTCTTCAGCGCGCGCTCGACAATCTCGATCGCGCGGTCCACGCCGGCGCAGAAGCCGCGCGGCTCGGCCAGCACGATGTCCTTCATGTTCACGTCCATGGCCGTCATCACAGCACCCCGATCAGCTGCACCTCGAAGCTGACGGGCTGTCCCGCCAACGGGTGATTGAAGTCGAACAGCAACCAGTCCTCGCCCAGCTCGCGCACCACGCCGGCGTACTGGCCCTGGCCATCCGGCGTCGGGAACTGCACGACGTCGCCGACGTGGTACTCCTCGTCCGGATCGCCCAGCTGGCGCATCAGCGCGCGCTTCACGCGCTGCAGCAGCTCGGGGTTGCGCTCGCCGAAGGCCTCGCCCGGCGCCAGCTCGACGCGGGTGTGCGTGCCCTCGGCCAGGCCGACCAGGCGCGCCTCGATCGCAGGCGCCAACTCGCCGGCGCCCAGCGTCAGCGTAGCCGGCAGCTTGTCGGCGAAGGTGTTGATCAAGTCCTGGCCGTCCGGCCCGCTCAGCCGGTAATGCAGGGTCAGGAAGGATCCTGGTTGAACGAGGTTCACTAGTCAGGGGGATTTTGGGAATCGAGGCATGATTTTAGGCTGGAGCGCCACGATCCTTCCTCCGAGTCTCCTCATGACCGTTCTCGCCGCCCCGATCGCCTTGCCCAGGCCCTCTGTCACGTCGGTCATCGCCGCGCTGCCACCCGAGGCTCGCCCACGGGAGAAGCTGCTCGCGCAGGGCGCTTCCACCCTCTCCGACGCTGAGTTGCTGGCCATCGTGCTCCGTACAGGCCTACCCGGTCGCCCGGTCCTGACGTTCGCGCGCGACGTGCTCGACCGATGCGGCGGTTTCAAGTGCCTGCTGAATGACCCCGCCCACGCGCTTGCGGGCATCAAGGGGCTGGGGCCATCGAAGCGAAGCATGCTGCTGGCGGTGCTGGAGATCACGCGGCGCTCATTCCGCCACGCACTCGGCGACGGCCCGGTCTTCGAATCGGCTGAAGCCGTCCGCGACTACCTGCGCCTCGAGTACGACGGCAAGAGCGCCGAATGCTTCGCCGTGATGTTCCTGGACACCCAGCATCGGCTGATCGCCCTGGAGACGCTGTTCCACGGCACCCTTTCCCATACCATTGCATACCCCCGGGAGGTGGTGAAACGCGCGCTGATCCTGGACGCCGCCGCGGTGATCCTGGTTCACAACCACCCTTCGGGACGTACCGATCCGTCGCCGCAGGACGTCCAGTTGACCCGCGCGATGATCGAGTCGCTGGCGCTCATCGACGTGAAGGTCCTGGACCATTTCATCGTCGGTGCGGGCCAGCCTGCTTCGTTGACCGACCTGGGCCTGCTGTGACCGACCGACTGCGCAGCCTGCAAGACCTGCAGACGCTGCACCGAGAACTGAAGCTCCGCCAACGCGCGGAGGAAGAGCGCCGCGAGCGCGAGGCCGCGCTGGCCCGCCTGCGCGACGAGGAAGCCCGCATCTTCGAGCGCACCGTCGGCATGGTCGTGCCGCTGCCCGACACCAACCGTGTGATCCTGAACCTCGGCAGACCTGAGCCGGAACCCCGCCAGCGCGAACTCGACGAGCAGATGGCCTGGAAGCAGGCGCTGTCGGACGATTTCGACGTCGATTCGCTGCTGGAGACGGATGAGACGCTGTCCTTCCGCCGACCGGAGATCTCGGCCGAATCCGTGCGCAAGCTCAGACGCGGCCATTGGTCGCTGCAGGCGCAGATCGACCTGCACGGTCTGCGCCGCGATCAGGCGCGCGAGGCGCTGGGCCACTTCATCCACGACAGCGCCCGGCGTGGCCTGCGCTGCGTGCGCGTGGTCCACGGCAAGGGCAACGGCTCGCCGGGGCGCGAACCCGTGCTGAAGGCGCGCGTGCGCCGCTGGCTGGTACAGAAGCAGGAAGTCCTGGCCTTCGTCCAGGCCCGCGCCAGTGATGGCGGCAGCGGCGCGTTGATGGTCCTGCTGAACGCGACCTGACCCCTCCCGCCGGGTCCCCCTCACGAGGGAGCAACCACCGAGCGTCGCCGCTCTCCCCGTCCCTCGCCCACACGGGCTTTCCCCTCCCCCGCTTCGCGTTGTTTTCCGGAACACGCGATTGCATCGCCGTGCCCGCGTGGCTAGTCTGCGGACATGCCGGCGTAGTCGAGAACCGTTCTCAACAAATTGAGTCTCCGCAACCACGCAGCCATCGTTTCGATGGGGAGGGAACACGCATGTCGATGTCCACGTCGCCGACCTTTCCGGCTCTTGCCACCGCCGCCCGCATCCGCGGCCGGATGCGCGCTCCAAATGCCCGCACCACCGGCCTCATCCTGGTCGGCCTCGTCCACCTGCTGATGGTTGGGGCCCTGGTGAAGGGCTTCCAGCGCCACGCCGTCGAGGCGCCGCCGCTCATCAAGTTGAAGACGATCGTCGAACCCGAGGACAAGCCCAAACCCGCCGAGCCGCTGCACATCCCCGAGCCGACGATCCAGACCCCGCGCATGGTCGAGGTACCGATTCCTCCGGTGGACATCACTCAGACGAAAGAGCCGGTCATCGTCGCCGTGGGCGTGACCGACGGCAGGACATCCACGCCGTCAGAGGGGACGGACCCCGGCGCGAAGCAAGAGGTGGTCCCCACCCGGACAACCCCGCCCACCACCCTCAAGACGCCTGGCGCGATCTGTACGCAGATGGCGGCGCCGGAGATGCCCGCAGTGAACTGGACCGGTGAAGCGGTGTTCCGTGCCGTGGCTGAGGTGCAGGGCGGCCGCGTCGTCGCCGTGCAGCTGCAGACGCTCGGCGGATCGATGGATGCCCGCACCCGCCGCGCGTTCTCCAACGCCATCGAGGGCACGCTGAAGTCGCGCTACGTCTGCTCGGGCGAGCACCGCTTCCAGCAGGACTTCGCCTTCCGCATGGACTGACATCCCAAGCTGGCTTCGCGCAGAGGCTGAAATGACAAAAACGCCGGCACGCGCATTGCGTGGCCGGCGTTTTTCTTCATGCGTTCAGCGCTTCACCCTTCCGGGCGACGGCTTCAGTGGAGCATCAGGCTGCCGTAGGGAGACACAGGCGTCGTGAACGCCATCAGCAGCCGCTCGGGGCGGAACTCGCCGACCGACTCGGCGCCTTGCCAGTGAGTCTCGATCGCGTGCTCCAGGCCCTTGAGCACGCAGAACGACATGAAGGCGTGCTCCGCCTCCTCGCCATCCATGTCCACATGCTGCAACCGCACGCAGGCCGCGCGCAGGAAGTTCAGCATCTGGATGGGGCTGTCGGTGTCCGGGCAGTAGCCGGCGCAGACCTCGATGTCTTCCCGGGCATCGTCGGACAGCCAGAGGCGGCCGTCGTCGATCCGGACATGCATCAGGTCGGGATTGGCTTCGATGCCGACCTCATCGTCGTGGAGCAGCGTGTACATGATGGATCGGACGGTAGACGAAGCCGTGCGGCCGTGTTCATCGACTCCCCCGCCTGGAGGGGCGGCTGTGTCAGATATGCACGCTGCAGGCACCGTTTACATCATTTCCCGACGGTGGCGTAGAACGCCGCGCGCAGGACGGCGGGACCTTCGGGCACGACCGGCGCCTGTCCCGCGCGCTGCATCGGCACCCCGGAGATCCGCAGTTCCAGCGCCCCACCCTGCGCGTCGACGCCGGCGAACAGCAGCGCCTGCCGGTTGTCCGCCTCCATCCGCGACACGGTCGTGCCCGGCCGCCAGCCCAGTTGCTGGAACGCGCGGGCCAGTTGCCCGCCCGCGTCCACCATGCGCAGGCGCAGCGCCTCGTCGGGCGCGGCGTCGGTCGTCCACACCACGTTGACGTGGGTCAGCCGTCCCGATGCCTGGTCCAGGATGTAGGTCACGGTCGCCGGCACCGGGCCGGGCTCCAGCTGGTCGAGGCGCAGTACCAGCGCGCGCTTGCCCGCCTTCGGGTCCTCGACGACACGGATCGCCTCCGGGGCCGCCTTGAAATCGCGCTGGATCGCACCGCGCAGGCCTGCCTCGTCCATGCCGAACAGCGCGGAGCGGAAGCCCGAGACCCGGTACGCGCCCGCGGCCGCCGTCGACGCGGCGGCCGCGGCGGGATCCATCGCGGGATAGGGATCGGGCCGGTCGACGTTCGCGACCACCCGCAGGCGTAGCTGCGACGGCCCCGCCGATGCGACGCGATGCTCGCGCGCCCGTGCCGGCGAGGTCGCGGTGCGCTCGCGCGCCTCCACGTCCACGTCCGCCCCCAGCAGCCGGATCTCCGCGCCCGCGCCTTCGAAGTCCTTGCCCGAGAACACGATCAGCGTCCCGTCCGGCAGCAGATGACCGCGCCGCGTCGCCAACGGCGGCCAGCGCCAGCCGGCCATCGTGGCGCCGACGGCGCGGGCCGCCTCGACGAGCCCCGCGCGCTGCGCCGGCGTCGACGGCCCGTCGGTGGTCCACTCCACATCGATCGCAACCAGTCGCGCGCTGGCCGCGCCGAAGCGGTAGCGCAGCAGCACCGGCGTCGGCGCCGGCACACGCGGCAGCGCGGCGACCCGCACCAGCAGGTCGACGCCGCCGCTGTCGGGATCGACGTACTCCCGCGGCGGCGACACGGTCTCGGAATACTCACGCGCGACCACGGCGCGGACTTCCGCGAGGCTCATGCCGAAGCGCGCTTCGCCGTGACCGGTGATCGCATAGGGACGGCCCTCGACGAGATAACGGGTCGGTTGACCGGTGAGCGAGATTTCAAAGGGCATGTCGGCGGCGCACGCGGCGGGAACGACCGAGGCCATCGCCGCCGCGGCGGCGACTCCGGCCACGCCGGCCCGCAGGCGCAGGGTTCGGGAGAGTCGGGAGAATCGGAAAAGGAAGTTCATTCGAATGATCCTCAACGGCCGGTCGGAGAGACGTAGGTGACCTTGCCGTCCACCACCGCCAGCTGGACGCCCATGCCCGCGGCCATGCCGCGCAGCGCGGCTTCCTCGCGCTGATTGGCGCCCGCGAAGTCGGAGTTGTGGGCCATGTCGACGGCAGCTTGCGGATTGGTCCGGAGCAGGTTCAGGAACGTGGCCTGGTCGGTCTGTTCCTTCTTGATCAGCGCCTGCGTGCGGTTGATCATCGAGCTGTAGCTGTTGTAGAAGGCCTGCATGCTGTCCCAGGTCTTGCGGACCCCTTCGTCGTAGAGATAGTTCCACGGGCGATCACGCCAGCGGGCGTTCTCGTCCAGGTACTTGAAGCGCGCCGCCGCATCGGTGATCGACGCGGCGTACCTGGAATCGGCCGCCGAGTAATGGTTGTCGGGCTCGCTGTGATTCATGCCGAAGACGCCGAGCACCGTGCGACCCACGACGTTGTCGGTCATCGCCTCCGCGAGACCCATCGGATTGATCGAGAAGTTCAGCGACAAGCCCAGCCCGCCGAAGCCCAGCTGCGCGCCCAGGTCCAGCGACACGCTGATCGCGCCGTCCGAGATGCCGATCGAGTAATTGAAGGTGCCACCGATCGATCCCGGCGTGTAGACCGTGGCGCCGCCGCCGACCGAGCCGGTGCTGCCCGTCACCCCGGCGGCGACGCCGACCGAGGAGCCGACGCCGACCGCGTTGTCGAAGCGCTGCACCACGCGGCCGTCGCGGAGCGTGTACTGCTCGTCGGCGCGGGCGAAGACGAAGGTGCTCACTGTCGTGTTCAGCCGCGCATCGCCCAGGCCGCTGATGTTGCCGCTCACGCCCGTCTGCGCGGTCACGCCCGCGCGCGCCTCGGCGCCGATCTGCACGCCGTTGCGGCCGAGGTTCCCGATCACATACGCCTCGCCCTGCGCCCCGACGGTGACGTAGCCGGGGCCGCTGGTGATGGTCACGTCGACGTGGCCGCTGGCGTTGGCCTCCAGCTTCACGCCGGTGATGCCGAACTTAGCCAGGCCGCTGATCTCGCCGCTGGCCTGCGTCGACAGGTCGACGCCGCCGATCGCCACGCCGGTCTCCACGACGCCGCTGGCCGAGCCGCTGACACCGCCGCCTCGCGGTCCGATCGTCACGTCGCCGGCAACGCCCGTCCCGGTGATGTTGCGGCCGAAGTCCTCGGTCTGGCCCGTCTTGCCGCTGTGGACCCAACCGCTCAGCGGCGGCGGCACCACGGTGGGCGCGGGCTGCGGCAGCGGCGGGATCGTCGGGATCTGCTGCGCCGTGTCGCTGAAGCTGCCGCCCAGCATCGCCGACGTGAACACGTCCAGGGTCCCGGGCTCGCTGACGGTGTAGGGCAGTCCGCTGTAGCCCGGACCGATGATCTGGAAATCCCTCGCGTCAGCGCCGGCCAGGCCGGTGACGCGGAAGACATATCGCCCCGGCACCAGTTGGCTGAGGTCCTTCACGGGCTTGCCCTGCGGATCGTAGGCGGTCACCACCGGCTGGACGTCCGGGCCGCTGAAGGGGCCGTCCGGCCCGCGCAGCGTGGCGATGCCCGGCGAGCCGACCAACTGGTTGAAGTAGATCGCGCTCGTCACGCTGTAGCTCAGCGGCATCGGGCTGATGGTCAGCAGGCCCGGCAGACTGCCGCTGTCGGCCACACGGTAGTTCTTCGCCGCCGGACCGGTCAGACCGGTCACGACCTTGAAGTACTGGCCCGCGTGGGTGTAGCGATCCGCCGCCAGTGCGTTGCCCGCGAAATCGACCAATCCGATCGTGCCGTCGATCGCGTCGCCCGGCAGCACGTTCACGAAGGTCGGCCTGCCGAGGTTCACGCCGTCGCCGAACACTGCCCAGGGCGTGCAACCGCTTCGGGAGCAGTTGCTCGTGTACCCGCCGTAGGTATAGCCCGTCGAGACGATGCCGTAGGTCACCGGCCGCGGCGCGACGGTCAAGGTCCCGCCGAGGAGGCTCACCGCATAGTTGCCGTTCTGCGTGCCGGTCAACGAGCCGGTCCAGCCGTGGCCGCCGGCGTCCAACCGCGGCGCATAGATCAGCGGATCGTTGCCCTTGCCGACCGCCTGGCTCTGCAAGTCGCCGCCGGCATCGACGCGCACGCCGACGTCGTCGCCGGCCAGCACGCCCGTCAGCGCGCCTAGCCGGGCCGGATCGCCATACACGCTCGCCACGGTCGCCGGCGTGAAGACCAGCGATTTGCGGGCGATGCTCAACGGTGCCGTCGCGCCATCCGTCGAGACGAAGCGATAGTTCTTGCTGAGGTCGATGACGGTGTCCGGGCGGCCCACCTGCTTCAGGCCGAGCACCACCTGCAGGTAGTCCCCGGCGGCGGTGCGTTCGCCGTAGTTGATCTCGCCCGCGGTGTTGACGACGTGGAAATCGGGCTTCACCCACAGGGCGTCGTTGCGGATCAGTCCCGACACCGACACCGCCGGCGCGACGTAGGTGCCGTAGACGGTGCTGATCGCGTCGATGGAGACGGTGACCGGCTTGGGCGCGACGGTGATCACGGCGATGCCGGTGGAGCCGCTGGCCGTGTAGTAGTTCGCCGCGTCGCGTCCCGAGAGCCGCGCGACGTAGAGGTAGCTGCCGACGTTGAGCTTGTCGTCGATCGCATACTCGAAGCCCGGACCGACGGTCCGTCCCTGCAACTGTGTGGCGACGGCCACCGTCCCCAGGTTGACCTCGTCGCCCGGGAGGATCCCGGTGGTCAGGTGCAGTGCCGGCAGGCCGCTGCCGTAGAGGATGTCCAGGCTGCCGCTGTCCAGCGAGCGACCGATCTCGCGCTTCAGGACGTTGACGTAGCCCGTGTTGGACGTGGGCAGACCAGGCAGTATCAGGTTGCCGGGGGCGATCGTGTAGTTCGCGGCGTCCGCGCCGCCCAGTCCGTCGACACGGACCGGGTACCGGCCCGCCGGCGTCCGTTCCCACAAGCTCACCGGATCGAAGAGGCTGGTCAGCGCGGCGACCTGGTCGCCCGACAGCACGCCGTTGACGCTGCTGGTCGGCATCCGCGGCACGTCGCCGTAGGTGGAGGTCGTGTCGGGGGTCGTGACGGTGACCGGCTTCGGCCGCACGACGAAGTCGCCGAACGACGGCCGCAGCGTGTAGTTGCCCGCATCGGCGCCTTGCAGCGCACCGCTGGTGGGGTAGCTGCCCACCGGCAGTCGCGCGGGCGCCGTCGTGACGTTGCCGCCGGGCAGCGTCAGCCAGGCGTTGACGGACACCTGGTCGCCGGGCCTCAGCTCGCTCGACAACGAGGACCGGAAGCTGTACAGGTCCGAGCTGCCGTAGGTGGACAGGTTGGCGAGGCTGTTCGGCCCCTGCAGCCAGGCGGATCCGGTGATCGCGATCGGGCTCACCGTGAGCGTCGCGCCCCGGTTGCCGGTGCCGGCCATCACGTAGTTGCCCGCGTCGGCGCCGGTCAGGCCGGTGCCGGTCATCGTGTAGGTGCCGACGTTGAGCGCGCCGCTGCTGGAGCGCGGCATCGACGAGACGCTCGTGACGACCGAAACCTGGTCCCCCGCCAGCACGCCGTTGACGGCCCCTCGCGCGATCGGCAGGTCCGAGCCGACCATGCCGTAGGTCGGATTGAAGGTGGAGAACGTGCCGTCCGGCGCGATCGTGCCGTATCGGACGTTCTGGAAGTAGCCGTCGACGGTGACGGTCACGAGCTTGGGCGCGACGGTCAACGTGGCCGTCGTCGAGCCGACGTCCGTCGTCACGTAGTTGGACGCGTCCGCGCCGGCCAGGCTGCGCAGGCCCAGCGTCCAGCGGCCCGCGCCCGTCCGGTCGGTCGGCGCGGTGCCGGTGGCCAGCAGCGCGGCGGGACCGGCGCTCACCGAGTCGCCGGACAGCACGCCCAGCAGCGACGCGGCGCCGATCGTCGCCGCGGTGCCGTAGGTGCCCGTCGCGTCCTGCGCGATGTAGCTGATCGGACGCGGCTGCACGGTCAGCGCGCCGGCCGTGTTGCCGGCGGTCGCCAGCACGTAGTTCGGGTTGCCGGTGATGGCGGTGACCGCCTCCGTGTAGACGCCGGCATGCGTGCGATCGGTCAGCGCGACCGGCGTGGCGCCGGACAGCAGCGCCGTCGTGTAGCCGACCGTGTCGCCCGCGAGCACGTTGCCCAGCGTCACCGCGCCCAGCGTGGCAAGGTTGCCGTAGACCGAGCTCGCGTTGGCCGTCGAGAAGCTCACCGGCCGCGGCGTCACCGTCAGCGCGCCGACGGCGTTGCCGGTGCCGGCCAGCGTGTAGTTGCCCGCGTCCGCGCCGGTGAGCGCGCTGACGCCCGCCCACCAGGTGCCGCCCACGGTCGGCCGCGCCACCACGGCGCCGCCGCCGTCCAGCGCCGTCAACAGCGCGCCGACGCTGTCGCCCGGCAGCACGCCGGCGAGCAAGGTGGCGTTGCCTGCGACGGTGGGCATGTCGCCGTAGATCGCGCTGCCGGCGGACACGCTCCAGCTCAGCGTTTTGGGCGAGACGATCCAGCTCGCCGGCGCATTGCCGCTCGTCGCGATCACATAGTTGCCGGCGGCCGCGCCGGTCAGCGAGGCGGTCGTCGCGCCGAACGTGTACGTGCCGGCGCGCGTGGACGCCGACAGGGATTGCGGATTGCCGCCGATGTCGATCCTCGGCAGGGCCTCGACCTCGTCCGAGCCGACGATGCCGCTCAGCACGGGTCTGCTCGCGACAGGCGAGGCGCCGTAGACATTGCCGCCGCCGGTCGCCACATAGGTCAGCGGCTTGGGCTTGACGATGATGTCCAGCGCCGAGTTGCCGCTGCCGGCGATGACGTAGTTGCCGGCGTCGGCGCCGGTGAGGCCGGCCACGCTGGTGACGTAGTGACCCACGGGCCATGCCGAGGAACTGCCGATGGCCGCGCGGGGCTCGATGACGTCGAAGCGCTCCGTGCCGACCACGGCGTCCCCCGGCAGCAGGCCGACGAGCGCCGGCGTCTGCAACGTCTGGCCGTAGATCTGCTCGAGGCTGCCGCCGACGTAGGTGATCGTCTTGGGCGCGACGACGAGCCGTCCCGGCGCATTGCCGCCGGAGGCCAGCGTGTAGTTGCCCGCCTGCGCGCCGCTCAGGCCGGTCACGATCTCCGCATAGGTGCCGGCGCGCGTGTTCGGGGCCAGCGAGAACGGCGTGCTGCCGTCGGCGCTCGACGCGACGATGCCCGTCACGACGTCACCCGAGAGCACCCCGCCCAAGCTGGAGACGCCGAGCGTGGCCAGCGTGCCATAGACACTGCTGATATCCGACACCGACCAGGTGAGCGCCTTCGGATCGACGCGGAACACCCCGTCGCTGTTGCCGCTCACGGCGAGCACGTAGTTCGACGCCGCGGCACCGGCCAGCGCGGTCACGGAGGCCGCATAGTTGCCCGCCGCCAGGCGCGCGCTCGCCGCAATCGGCGAACCGCCCGAGCTCAGACCCACCACGCCGTTCACGTCGTCGCCGGAGAGCACGCCGGTGAGCACCGAGATCGGCAGCGCCGACGCGGTGCCGTAGATCTGCGCCGCGTTGCCGACGAAGAAGCTCACCGGCTTGGGCGCGATGGTGAGGGACGAGCTCACGCCGCCGCCCAGGTCGATCGCGTAGTTGGACGCCGCCGTGCCGCCCAGACCCGTCAACGCGAAGTTCCAGGACCCGGCGCCGACGCGCTCGCCGAAGCCGTAGCCGCCGCCGTTGGCGCTCATCACGACGCCGCCCTGCCCGCCCAGCGTGGCGATCGGCGCGACGCTGTCGCCGTTGACGATGCCCGCCAGGCTCACGACCGACGCCGGCGTGCCATAGACGTAGTTGCCGGCGGAGACCGTCGGTGTCAACGTCCGGCGCGTGATCGTCAGCGGCAGCGTGGCGCTGCGCATGTCGACGAAGAAGTTGCCGAAGACCATCGGATCGAACGCCGCCGCGCCGGTGCCCGCCAGGGTCAGCGTGCCGCTGCCCGCGGCCGCCGTCACGCCGGGACCGCTGACCGACAGCGAGCCGGACAGGAACAGCCCGTCCAGCGTCGCCGCCGGACCGCCCACCTGATGCACCGGCGCGCGGCCGAGGTGCTCGGCGTCGGGATCGGCATCGCCGTAGACGCGGGTGACCGCGCCGCCGACGCTGTTGCCGAGCGCCACGCGCGTGGCGTCGACGCTGCCCAGGCGCGCCAGACGCGTGACGATGCCGTCCTCGACGAAGCGGAACAGGCCTTCGCCGACGATGCTGTCGGTGGCCTCGGTGGTCCAGTCCACGACATGGCCCTCGACCCGGCTCCCGCCGCTGACCTTCAGCGCGCCGCTCAGCGTCGCCGTGCCGGCGACCGAGACGTTGCCGCCGATGACGATCTCCACCGGCATCGGGCCGCCGGAGCTGGCCGTCGGCATCACCGTCGCCGACAGCGATTCGCCCGCGAAGGCGCCCAGCCGCAACGCCCCGGCGCTGCGTTCGGTGTTGCCGGCACCGTCGGCCATCAGCAGCGTCAGCGGACCGTTGTCGGTGATGAAGTTCGCGTTGCTCAGGTCGAGCGAAGCGAGCCCGGCGCCGCGCTCCGCGTTGACGACGCCGTGAGCGGCCGTGTCGTTGGCGGTGATGGTCCAGTGGCCGCCGCCGTTGCTGAAGGCGCCGCTGAGCATCACCGAGCGGCCCGCCGCCAGCGTCAGGTCGCCCGCCGCCGCGCCGCCGGGACCGCGGGAGATGCCCGTGAAGAAGGTCGACCAGGTGATGTCCTGGCTGGCCTGCAGACGCACATTGACACCAGCGCCCAGCAGCGACGCGAGGTCGCCGGAATTCAGCGTCGTCGTCCCGCCGGGGTTGTCGTTGAAGCCGATGTCGCCGGGCGACGTGGCCGCCGCCGCGTCGCCGATGACGATGTCCTGCGGGTCCAGCAGCAGCCGCGCGCCGCGGCCCAGCAGCAACCGGTCCAGCGCCACCGCCTGCACGGTGGACGCGGACGAGATCTCCACCGCGCCGCCCGCGACCGCGCCGTGCGCATCGAGTCGACCCAGCATCCGGGTGGCGCTCGCGCTCCACACGATCGCGGTCCCGCCGACGCCTGACGCGCCGTGCGCGGCGACGTCGATGCGGCTGTCCGCGTCGATGCCGACGCGGTCTGCGGCTGCGAGCAGCGGCAGCACGCCGAAGCGGCCGAGGTAGCGCGCGTCGGTGTCCGCCAGCGCCGCGTCCGCGCGTCCGCCCTGGAACGATCCGCCGACACGCACCAGGCCGCCGCGCGTCGCGCCGCTGGCATCGAGCGTTGCGCCGGCAAGGGCCACGTCATGCCCCGTGACGTCGATGCGCCCGCCACCCGCCGTCGCCGAGGACGCATCCAGCGTGCCGCCGACACGCACGGTGCCGCCGGCCCCGCCGTCGAGCACGATGGACCCGTCGACGCCGGAGAGCGTGGTCGCGCGGATCGTGCCGGGCAGGTGGATCGCTTCGCGCAAGGCCTCGCGCACCGTCGACGCGCGCAGCGCGACCAGACCGGCCTCGATGCGGCCGCCGTTGCCGATCAGCGGCCGGCTGTCGCCGTCGACCGCGTCGGCCGGCAGCATCACCTGCAGGAAGCCGTCGCCGGAGAAGTCCAGCGTCGCGGCCGAGGCACTGCCCAGCGCCACCTTGCCGAGCGGGGCGAGGATCAGGCCGTCGTTCTCGACCCGGCCGCCCAGCAGCGCGACCTGACCGCCCTCGCCGGTGACGATGCGCCCCTGGTTCAGCACGTTGGCGCCGCGGCCGTTGAAGCGCAGCCGCCCGGCCATGAAGTCGTCGTCGGACAGGCCCAGCGTCGAGGCGACGAAACCGGCCCGCGTATCGACGAGGCCGGTCGCCGTGATCGCGATGCCCTGCGGGTTGATCAGGAAGACGCTGCCGTTGGCCTTCAGCGTGCCGGCGATCTCGGAGCCCAGCGGGCCGGTGACGACGTTGAGCGTCGCCGCCTGCCCGTTGGGCTGGTTGAAGTTGACGACGCCGCCCGCGCCGATCGAGAACGCGTCCCAGCGCAGCACCGCGCGCTGAGAGTTCTGCTGGATGTCGAGCCGGTTGCCGTTCGGCGCGACGATCGTGGCCTGACCGGCGCTGACACTGCCGCCTTTCGGCAGGACGGGCAGCACCGGCAGTGACGCCGTCTGCGCGCCGGCCAGCGGCATCAGGCCGGCCAGGATGGCGGCGGTCAGCGCGGTCAGGCGCGGGCGGGTCTGCGCCGAGGCGCGGGAGGAGTGCGGGGAGCGTGTCATGGTCGTCAGAACTGGACTTGCGCTTTCACGAACGCCTGGAACTCGTCCAGGCCGAAGGGGCGGTAGCGGCGGCGGCCGGCCTCGATGGAGAGCTCGGCGCCGCGCCAGCGCGTGCGCAGGCCCGCGCCGCCGGACGCGGCGAGGCGGTGGCCCTGCGTGCCGGCGAACTCCGACCACGGACGGCCCAGCGCCGCGAAGACGTAGGGCTGCAGTTGCAGGCCCGCGCCGCCGACGGTCGGCGTCCAGGCCCGCGACAGCTCCTGGCGCAGGGTCCAGCCGTTGTCGTCCGAGATCGCACCGGACCGGAAGGTCGACAGCGCGTCCTCGCCGTCCAGGCTGAACAGCTCGGCGCTCGGCAGCACGTGGCCGAGCGCGCTCTGCAGCCGCGCCGAGGTGCGCGCGCCCAGGCCCCAGGGCAGCTCGACATCGGCGCTGGCGTTGAGCTCCAGCTTCGTGAAGTAGGGCCTCACGCCATAGCGCGACACCGGCACACCGGTGGCCGCGATGTCGGCCGCGGTGCGGGCGCCGAGTCCGGGCAGACCGCGCGACAGCGTCGCGCCCAGGCGCAGCCGGGCCGACTCGCCGTTGCGGACGTAGTCCGCCGCGATCCGGCCGACGCGCAGCTTGTCCTCGCTCATGACGAAGTCGAAGTCCGGCAGCGAGTCGATCTGCCGGCTCGCGTCGACACTGCCCGTGAGGGTCAGTTCTTGCGCCCGCGTCAGCAGCAGCGGATAGATCAGGCGCAGGCTGTAGCGTTCGAGCTGGCTGCGCGAGCGAAGCGCGCCGGCGGGCGCCCGCGGCTGCGTGTCGGAGACGGTGAATTCCGGGTTGAGGCTCAGGCCGTCGGCCGTCAGCGGCAGGATCGCCCCGCCGCCGAGCACCCGTCGCGGCGCGTCGTCGCGCCAGGCGGTGCCCCAGTCCTTGCCGCCCGACACGTAGGTGTAGAACTGCTCGCCGCGGCCCAGCGCCTGGTTCAGGCGCAGCTGGACCGTCGTCTGCCACGGCCCCAGCGACTCGCTCAGGCGCCGGTCCGCCGAGACGGTGATCGCCGAGCCGGCGTGTTCGCCTTCCAGCACCAGCACCGTGCCGCCGACTTCCCGGCCCGCGCCCAGCGCGCTGCGCATCTGCAGGCCGGGCCCGCGACCCGCCAGCGTCAACGCGCGTTCCAGCGCCTCGCCGCGCAGATGCCGTCGCCCCAGCAGGCCCGCCAGCGTCTGCTCGACGGCCCGGCGCGCCCGCTCAGGCACGGCCGAGGCATCGATGCGCTCGAGGTAGCCGTCCACCACGCGCAATTCGAAGACGCCGCCGTCCTTCACCTGCTGCGGCGGCACGACCACGCGCACCAGCGGATAACCGGCCTCGCGGTAGAGCGCCTCCACCGCGTCGGCCAGTTGATAGAACGCGGCCACCGTCTGACGTTGACCGCGAAGCGGCGCCGCCAGCTCCGCGGAGGCCGCGGCCAGTTCCGGGAAGCCGTCGCTGAAGCGCACCTCGTCGACGCTGACCTGCAGGTCGCGCGCCTGCGCCGGCACCGCGTTGGGCGCGGGCACCGGCAGCGGCGCGGCGGACGCGGCCGGCTCGGGCGGGCGCAGATCGCGCGGCGTGACCTGCGGCGCCAGCGGCGGCGGACTCTGCTGGGCCAGCGCCGCGCCGGCGGCCAACGCCAGGGCGGTGCCGCCGAGCACGGCGGAACGGAATGGACGCATGCGGATTCCCTCGGACCGTCGGCCTCTGCGCGGGCGGTCCCTCGTTGTTCTTGCTCGTTGTTCTTCTCTCGTGGAGGCTGTCGTGGCAGCGGCGCGATCGTAGGCGCGGCCCCTCCCGGGAGGCGTAGAACGAACGGACTACACGGCCACCTCCCGGGCGCCAGACAATCGCCATCCGATGCAAACCGCACACGCCACCGCCCCCGCCGCGCCCCTCCCGGCCGCCACCGCCGCCGGCTCTCCGTACGATGCGCTCA
Source organism: Mitsuaria sp. MSU3D (assembly GCF_056867975.1). Classification (NCBI taxonomy): domain Bacteria; kingdom Pseudomonadati; phylum Pseudomonadota; class Betaproteobacteria; order Burkholderiales; family Sphaerotilaceae; genus Roseateles; species Mitsuaria sp. MSU3D. The sequence goes on from NZ_CP200314.1 coordinate 2,949,101, forward strand.
TGACGCTCATCCACGTGATCCTGGTCGAGGACGATCCGGGCTTCGGCGACGCGCTGTGCCACGTCGTGGAGGACTCGCCCGGCATGCGCCTGGCGGGCCGCGCGGTCACGCGCGCCGAGGGCCTCGCGCTGCTGGCCGGTCCGCCGGCCGACGTGCTGCTGGTGGACCTGGGCCTGCCCGACGGCTCCGGCATCGACGTCATCCGCGCCGCCGCGCGCGACTGGCCCGCGTGCCACATCATGGTCAGCACGAACTTCGGCGACGAGACCCACGTGATCCGCTCGATCGAGGCCGGCGCCTCGGGCTATCTGCTCAAGGACAGCGCCCCGGCGCGCATCGTCGAGGAGATCCGCAGCCTGGCCGCCGGCGGCAGCCCGATCAGCCCCATCATCGCCAGGAAGGTGCTGTCGCGTTTCCGCCAGGACGCCGCGCGCGCCGTGCCGGCCGAGGCCTCGCCGCTGTCCGCGCGCGAGAACGAGGTCCTGGGCCTGATCACCAAGGGCTTCTCGACCGCCGAGATCGCGGACCTCATGACGCTGTCCCCGTTCACCGTGCGCAGCTTCGTGCGCCGCATCTACGGCAAGCTGAAGGTCAGCTCCAAGGCCGAGGCCATCTTCGAGGCGCGCTCGCAGGGATGGCTGCCGGAGTGACGCCGTCCCGCTCTTCCCCCGCCCCTCCCCGATCGCGTGGCTGGTGCTGCTCGTGTCGCTGGTGCTGGCGGCGGTGGTCGCCGCGGTCGCGTTCGGCGCTTTCATCGACCGCGCGTTCAGCCCCGCGCTGCACCTGACGGAAGCTGACTGGCAGGTTTCCGAGCATGCCGGACGAGTCGCGCCAACGGCGACCCTGGACGCCGCCGCCTTGCCGCAAGACTGGCATCCGGTGTCGCTGCCGCTGGCCTTGCCGGTGGCGCTGCTGGGCCAGGCCGAGGCCGCGCGTGAAGGCGACGCGGCCGTGCGCACGACCTGGCTCCGCGTGCGCGTGCCGCCGGCACCGCGCGGCTTGCTCGCGGGCCAGCTGGGCCTCTACGGTGCGCGCATCAAGACCGACGGCACCATCGCCGTCTATGCCGACGGCCGCCTCGTCCATCGCGCCCAGGAACAGGGTCCGCTGTGGAACAGCACCCGCACGCCGCTCTGGGTGTCGCTGGAACCGCCCGAGGACGGCCGGCCGGTCCATGACATCCTGATCCGGCTGGAGCACACCAGCCGCAGCCAGGTCGCGGTCTCCAGCCTGTGGCTGGGGCCTGTCGATGCGCTGCGCGCCCGCCATCACCTGCGGGCCTGGCTGCAGCTGGAACTGCCGGCGATCCTGGGCGCGGGCTTCGCGGCGATCGGCGTCTTCGCGCTGTTCGTCTGGATCCGCCGCCCGCACGAGACCGGCTACCTGCTGTTCTTCAACCTCGCGGCGACGTCCTACCTGCGCGGGCTGCATTTCTACGTCTCGCTCCCGGTCGCCAACGACGCCTTCGCCTGGCTGACCGTCAACTCGCTGTTCTGGCTGGTGACCGTCGTCCACTTCTTCCTGCGATCCCTGCACGGCCAGCCGATGCGGGGCATGACGCGGGCGCTGGTGGCGGTGACGGTGCTGGTCGGCGTGGCGACGCTGCCGCTGCCCGGCCTGCTGCCCAACACGCCGCGCGTGACGCCGCTGCTCTACCTGGTGGTGGCGGGCATGGGCATCGTGGTCGGCACCGCGGGTGCGCGCGCGGCCTGGAAGAGCTCCGGCGAGGGGCGGCTCGTGGCCGCGGGCATCGGCGTGTGCGTGCTGCTGGGGATGTCGGACTGGGCGCTGCAGAACAACGTCGTCAGCCCCGAAGGCTGGTACCTCGGCGCCTACGCCAACGCGGTGGCGCTGACGGTCTTCGGCCTGCTGATGTACCGCCGATACGTGCAGGCGATCGCCACCGTCGAGGACCTCAACGCCAGCCTGGCCGAGCGCCTGGCCGCGCGCGAGGCCGAGCTCGACGAGAGCCACCGCCGCCTGCGCGAGATCGAGCGTCGGCAGGCCGTCAGCGACGAGCGTCAGCGCCTGATGCAGGACATGCACGACGGACTGGGCGCGGCGCTGATCGGCGCGATCCGGAGCGCCGAGCGCGGCGCGCTGCCCGAGCGCGACGTGGCGCGTGTGTTGCAGGACTGCCTCGACGACCTGAAGCTGACGATCGATTCGATGGAGCCGGTCGAGGCCGATCTGCTGCTGCTGCTCGCGACCTTGCGCTTCCGGCTGGAGCCGCGGCTCGAGGGCAGCGGCGTCGCCCTGCGCTGGGACGTGCGCGAAGTACCGCAGCTGTCATGGCTGGAACCGTCGAGCGCGCTGCACATCATGCGCATCGTCCAGGAGAGCATCGCCAACGTGCTGCGCCACACGCGCGCATCGGAGATCTGCCTGAGCACCTCCACCCACGAAGGCGGCGTGCGCGTGGAGATCGTCGACAACGGCCAGGGCTTCGACGCGGCTGCCGAGCTGGCCGGCGGTCGCGGGCGCGGCCTGCAGAACCAGCAGCGCCGCGCGGCGGCGATCGGCGCGCGCGTGGACTGGCGATCGGGCGCCCAGGGAACGCGCTTCAGCCTGTGGTTGCCGCTGGCACCGCGAGCCGGAGATTCCGCGTAGTCACCGATCGCCGCGGCTGACGCCGTTCGGCGCCCGACCACGCCTCAGACGTTGCGCATCCAATCCGCGGTATTCGCGAACGAGGCGGCCAGACGCCGCTGCAGCTCGACGTCGAGCTCGCACTCGGCCATCGCCTGCGTCATCGCCGTCATCCACTGGTCGCGCTCGGCGATGCCGATGCGGTAGGGCATGTGGCGGGCGCGCAGGCGCGGATGGCCGAAACGCTCGACGAAGTGGTCCGGCCCGCCCAGCCAGCCGCAGAGGAACCAGAACAGCTTGTCCCGCGAGCCGTCCAGCGTCGTCGGGTGGATCGCCCGCAGCTGCGCGAAGCGCGGCTCCAGGTCCATCAGGTCGTAGAAACGGTCGACAAGACGCCGCACGGCGTCCTCGCCGCCGACCCACTCGAACGGGGTGGCGGGAGCGGCGCCCGTCGGGGTGTCCTCGGTGCTCGCCGTGTCGTCGGCGGCACCGGTATCGGTGGAATCGGTCATCAGGAAGCGGGGAGCAGGAAGCGGGGAGCAGGAAGCGCAAGGCGGAGGGGGTCAGGCGTGACCCGCAGAGTATTCCAGCACCTTCGACGCGAGTCCGCGGATCCCCTGCGCCGCGTCGCAGCCGGGGTAGTGCTCCAGCAACAGCTGCCGCTTGAGCACGGCCTGCCGCACCATCGGGTCGTTCTTGACCTCGCCGAGCAGCTCCAGCTTGAAGGTCTGCCCCGGCGTCGGTCCGACGAAACGCTGCAGCACCTGCTGCAGCTGGCCGCAGATCAGCTTGCCCTCGCCCGGCCGGTTGGCCTGGTTGACGATCAGGCGCACCAGGCGGCGCTCCTGCTGGGTCGCGAGCACCTTGATCGTGGCGTACGCGTCCGTCAGCGAGGTCGGCTCCGGCGTCGCGACGACCAGCACGTCATTCGCCATCGACACCGAGAACAGCACCACGTCCGAGATGCCGGCGCCGGTGTCCAGCAGCACGTAGTCGAACCGTGGCCGCACGACCTCGAGGATGTGCAGCAGCTTGTCGCGCACGTCGGGCGTCAGCCGCGAATACTCGACCATGCCCGAGCCCGCCAGCAGCACGTGGAAGCCGCCCGGCGCCGGCAGGATCGCCTGCTCCAGGGTGCAGCGCTCGGTGAAGACATCGTGCAGCGTGAGCTTGGGGTGCAGGTTCAGCACCACGTCCAGGTTGGCCAGGCCGAGGTCGGCATCCAGCACCAGCACGCGCTCGCCGCGCGCGGCCAGGGCCGCCGCCAGATTGGCGGTGACGAAGGTCTTGCCCACGCCGCCCTTGCCGCTCGTGACGGCCAAGGTGCGAGCGCCTCCGCGGGCATGGGGTGCAGCAGGAGCTGTTGTATTGCTCATTCACTATCCTGTTGCGTTACGGCGAACAACATGCCCTTTTCCTCGGCGCTCACCAGCGAGTCCACATGGCTCTCGAGGCAGGCGCGGTTGCGGCCTTCGGCCTTGGCGCGGTAGAGCTGGCGGTCCGCCCGCTCCGTCCAGATCAGCGTCGACGACCGCACCCACTGCGGCGCGAACGCCCCGCCGATGCTGATCGTGCAGGTCAGCGGCGCATGGCCGGCGCCCGCGCTGATCGCCAGCGCCTGCACCCGCTGCCGGATGCGTTCCGCGACCGTCACCCCGAACGACGTCGGGCAGTTGGGCAGGATGATGGCGAATTCCTCGCCGCCGATCCGCGCCACCGTGTCCATCGGCCGCACCGTCTGAGCGATCGACTGGGCGACCGCGCGGATCACCATGTCGCCGGCCGCGTGGCCGTGCTGGTCGTTGACCGCCTTGAAGTGGTCGATGTCCAGCATCAGCAGCAGCGCCGGTTCCCCGGACCGCGCCACGCGATCGACCTCGCGGCCCAGCGCCATCTCGAAGCTGCGGCGGTTGACCAGCCCGGTCAACGCGTCCTTGCTGGAGAGATCGCACAAGGCGTCGAGGATGCCCTGCAGCCACGGCTCCGAATACGGCTCCGCGTCGGGCAGCATCGCACCGGCCTGCTGCAGCAGCTGCAGGGCCAGGTCCAGGCGCAGCTTGTGGGCTGCAATGAGACTTTGCGGAGCGTCCAAGGTCAGATCAGGCAATTTCGAGGGCAGTCTAGCGGCTTCCCCCTCAAATGAGCGCGCAGAAAAGAGGGGTTCCCCCCACCTCTTTCACACATCAAATGGACCAAACACAATCAAACTAGCATTGTCGACAATGGTGATCACCCGGTGCTACGGCATCTCCTCTTCGAAGAAAACCAAACAGCCCCATGCGCCAAGGTCAACCGGTCTCGCTCGCGGCCCCGTCGCCGGTGGAGGCGATCGATCATGAGTTCAGCTTCAGCAAGGCCGACTTCGAACGCGTCCGCCAGCTGATCTACCAGCACGCCGGCATCTCGCTGCACGACGGCAAGCATGCGATGGTCTACAGCCGGCTGTCGCGCCGCCTGCGCGACACCGGCTACAAGAGCTTCGCCGACTACCTCCAATGGCTGGAGGGCATCACCGGCCCGCAAGGCGACCAGGAGTGGCAGGAGTTCGTGAACTGCCTGACCACCAACCTGACCTCGTTCTTCCGCGAGGACCACCACTTCACGTCGCTCACCGACGACCTCAAGACGCTCACCGGCAAGCCGATCCGCATCTGGTGCTGCGCGGCATCGACGGGCGAGGAGCCCTACTCCATCGCCATGACCTGCCAGGAATCGCTGGGCGCGAACAGCGGCGTGCAGATCGTCTCCAGCGACATCGACACCAACGTCCTGAACACGGCGCGCAAGGGCGTCTACGCGGCCGAGTCCCGCGGCCTGTCGCCGCAGCGGCTCAAGCAGTTCTTCCTGCGCGGCACCGGCGCCAACGAGGGCCGCATCCGCGTCCGCCCCGAACTGGCGAAGATGATCGACTTCCGCCCGCTGAACCTGATGCACGCCTCGTGGTCGCTGGGAGATCCCTTCCACGTCGTGTTCTGCCGCAACGTCATGATCTATTTCGACGCCCCGACGCAGCGCAAGGTGCTGGAGCGCATCCACAAGGTGATGCGTCCGGGCGGGCTGCTGTTCGTCGGACATTCCGAGAACTTCACCGATTCCCGCGATCTCTTCCGCCTGCGCGGCAAGACGATCTACGAGCGCGTCGGCTGATCGCCGCGAACGATCCGCCGCACGACGATCCGAAGAACCCCCATTCAGCGACACCCCCATGACCCTGCCCTCCGCCTCCTCCGCGATGCAGCAAAGCGCGGCGCTGGCCAGCGCCGGCGCGGCCCGCGTGGCCCAGCTCAAGTCGGTGACGCGCAAGAACGGCGAGGCGTCGTTCTTCTTCTACGAAGCGCATTTCAAGAACGCCGCGGTCAAGGTACTGCCCGGCGAATACTTCGTCGACAACGACGACCTGCTGGTCATGACCACGCTGGGCTCGTGCATCGCCGCCTGCCTGTGGGACCGCCACGCGCAGATCGGCGGGATGAACCACTTCATGCTGCCCGACGGGCACGGCGACTCGGGCCGTTACGGCTCGTTCGCGATGGAACTGCTGATCAACGAGATGATGAAGCGCGGCGCTTCCAAGAGCCGCATGGAAGCGAAGATCTTCGGCGGCGGCGCGGTGATCGCGGGCATGAACACGATCAACGTCGGCGAGCGCAACACCAACTTCGTCATCGATTTCCTGAAGCTCGAACGCATTCCCATCGTGTCCAAGGACGTGATGGACGTCTACCCGCGCAAGGTGTGTTTCCTGCCCAAGAGCGGCAAGGCGATGGTCAAGCGCCTGGCGCCGACCAACACCGATGCCCTGGTCCAGCAGGACAAGGCCGCGGCGCAGCAGGCGCAACCGGTGGCGAGCACCGGCGGTTCGATCGATCTGTTCTGAGAAGACACTGACACCACTGAGGCAGCACGGAGCAGCAGCGTGCCCGGAAGTACCGAGGAGTAAGAACCAATGGCCAAGACCACCGTCGTCGTCGTCGACGATTCCGCGCTGGTGCGGAGCATCCTGACCGAGATCATCAACCGCCAGCCCGACATGCAATGCATCGGGGCCGCCAGCGACCCGCTGGTCGCGCGGGAGATGATCCGCAACCTCAACCCTGACGTGATCACGCTCGACGTCGAGATGCCGAAGATGGACGGCCTCGACTTCCTGCAGCGCCTGATGCGCCTGCGACCGATGCCGGTCGTGATGGTGTCGACGCTGACCGAGCGGGGTGCCGAGGTCACGCTGAAGGCGCTGGAGCTGGGCGCGGTGGACTTCGTCGCCAAGCCCAAGATCGGCGTGGCCGACGGCATCCGTGCGCTGGCGCAGGACATCACGGACAAGATCCGCATCGCGGCGAAGGCGCAGATCCGGCGCCTGCACGCGCCGGGCCCGGCCGCCGCGCCGGGCGCCCCCGCGCCGGCGGGAGGGGCGACTCCGCCGCTCAAGCCCGCCTCGCCGATCGCGAGCCTGGGCCGGTTGTCGACCGAGAAGATCATCTTCATCGGCGCGTCGACCGGCGGCACCGAAGCGACCAAGGACGTGCTGATCAACCTGCCGGCCGACTGCCCGGCGGTCTGCATCACGCAGCACATGCCGGCGGGCTTCACCCGCAGCTACGCGGCGCGCCTGGACGGCCTGTGCAAGATCCGCGTGAAGGAAGCGCAGGACGGCGAGCGCATCCTCCCCGGCCACGGCTACATCGCGCCGGGCGGCATGCACTTCAGCGTGGAGCGCTCCGGCGCCAACTACATCGCCCGCGTGCAGGACGGCGAGGCGGTGAACCGCCACAAGCCGTCGGTGGAGGTGCTCTTCAACTCCGCCGCGCGCGTGGTGGGTCAGAACGCGCTGGGCATCATGCTCACCGGCATGGGCGCCGACGGCGCCAAGGCGATGAAGACGATGAAGGACGCCGGCGCCTACAACCTCGTGCAGGACGAGGCGACCTGCGTCGTCTTCGGCATGCCGCGGGAGGCGATCAACGCCGGCGCCGCCGACGAGGTGCTGCCGCTGCACCAGATCGCCACGCGGCTGATCGAGCGCCTGCGCAGCACGGCGGGCATGTCGATGAACCGCGTCTGAATCCGGACCAGCTATCCGGAGAGGCATCCCCTCTCCCAAGCAAAAGACGGGCGCTTCGGCGCCCGTCGGCGTTTCCGGCAGCAGCCTTCTCTTTGACGCTTCCCTCTGAAGCCACGCTCACTACGCCAATGTTCGGCAACGAACATTCAGCGCGGACCCGGTGTAACATTTAGATTCAACTCAGGGAGAAGATCAAATGAGGTTAGCAGGATTCAAAGTCGAGAACTTCAAAGGAATCGGACCATCCGGCTGTTTGATACACATCGACGAGATCGTTGTTCTCATCGGACGCAACAATGTAGGCAAATCGACCATTCTCGATGCATACGAAGCGTTGGCGTCAAGTGGAAAAGAACTTGAAGTAAGTCATTTCCACAAAGAAGATGTCAGCGTTCCAATCGTAATTACTGGATTTTTCGACCAAATCAGTCAAGCTGACGAAGAAACGATCGGGAAAGACTGGAAATACAAGCACTCCGAATTCGGAGAATGCATTTCATTCCGCTACGTCTGGAAAGCTCCAAAAGAAAAAGCCAAGAAGCAGTCCTTTAGCCCCAAGGCCAACGACTTTATTGACGGCGGCCTTGGTGGCTTTGACTCCATGATCATGAGTCGAATTCCTCAGCCGGTTAGAATTCGACCAACGGATCAAATGGATACTACGCAGGCGAAGTTGCTCGCCATGCTGAAGGACTTCGTAAAGGAAAGTCTTAAATCAGACTCATCCCAAACGAAGACAGCTCTCGATCAAATTGAACAACTAACACAGCAAATATTCTCCGGCGTCAAAAAGAGCTTTGACGATCTTTCAGCACAAATCACCAAACAGGTGAATCAAGTATTTCCGGGAACGACCATCGAGTTGATACCGCGATCCAAAGATCCGCTCGATGAAAAATTGATTGCTGCGGATTCATATCTTCAGGTCACCCACGGGACAACCTCGCCGCTGGAACTTCAGGGAACAGGTCTGCAGCGCGCCCTGCTCTGGTCCACGTTGTCTGTCATGTCGACGCCAAGCAAGAAGAAGACAACGTCTAGCGCAGCCAGCTCCAAAATCCTGCTGATCGACGAACCGGAGGCCTTCCTTCATCCGCCCACGATCAGAGGTGCGCGAGAAGCCCTTTATTCGTTCGCTCTAGGAAATCCAGAGTGGCAAGTTATCGCCACGACACATTCGCCAATTTTCATCGATCTTTCAAAAGATCACACAACCATCATCCGGGTTGAAAACAATCCAGGGAAGAGTGATCACTTTATTTCAACTGACAAAATATCGTTCGACGAGAAGGAACGCGAACGATTGAAGATGATTCGAGCCTGCAATCCGGTAGTGAATGAATTCTTCTTTTATGACAATATCATTCTGGTTGAAGGGCCGACAGAGCAAGTCACCATCAATCACGTTGCAAAGCAGCTCGACAAGCAAGTGCACGTCATCGACTGTCTCGGCAAGGCAAATATTCCCATGTTTGCCAGAATCTTAACCAGTTTCAAGTACCTTACACTGTCGTGCATGATGCCGACACCCCAATGTGTGCGGGGAAGACCGGAATGAAGAAAAACGGGATGTGGACAGTCAACACCAGCATTCGCGATGCAGCAAACGCTCGTTCGCTGGGCCGCATTTATACTCAGTTCCCCCATTTTGAAGGCGAGCACTTCGGTGAGAGCCTGAAGTCAGGAAAAGTTGATCGCGTTCTCGAGGCCCTGGACAATCCCGATTCAGAGGATTACAAGAATATTCTTAAGGCCTACTCTTCCATACTATCTGGGGACGTAACAACGACAACGACAAGTGAAGAGGCCTTCGAAAAGAAGCGGGCCGGATATATTTCTTCGAAGGGCCTTGCCAATGACCCCTTCTGGGCATTGAACGAGCCCGTCTCTTCATAAAATCATTCCAAACGTAGTTCCTCGCCGAACACGAAACGGGCGCTGACGATGCGCCCGTTTGCGTTTCCGCCTTTGACATCAGCCGGCGTCGGGTCGACCTCGTAGATCGCGATCAGCTCGCGCACGACGGGGCCGTCCGGCGTCTGGTTGACGATGCGCTCGTGATCGATGACGGTGTTGCCGACCGCGACGCGATGCAGCAGCTGCGCGTGAGGACGCGAGGCCTCGAAGCGCGCGGTCATACGCTCGCGCAAGGCCGGAGCGCCCTGCGCGATCAGCCGGTCGGGGTACTCGTACTGGCGCGCGTCGGCCGCATAGGTGGCGACCAGCGCCTCGACGTCATGCGCGTTGTAGGCGTCGAGTTGCGCTTGAACCACGTCGGCAGGCGAAGTCGAAACGTTCGTCGTCGTGCTCATTGCGCGCGGCCCTTCTTGTCTTCGCTGGTCCGGTCGCTGGTCCGGTTTACAGCCGGCTGCACGCGAGGCGCCATGGCGCCCTGGCGATCGTTGGCCGCGGCGACCAGCGTCGCCTGCCGGGCGGCCTGCTCGCGCGCCACGCGCTGCGCCTCCACCCGGGCGACACGCTGCTCGCGGGCGGCGATCTGCAGTTCGGCGTTGACGTCGTTGAACGCGTTGGCGTTCGAGACCAGCGCCAGCGCCGAGACGATCGCGATCAGCACGGTCAGCGCCGGGCCGATCACCGGGAAACGCGCCCACGGCGAGTAGGCGTAGCACGGCACCTGCGGGGTCACCCGGGCACGGAGGCAGGAGGTGATGTCGGGCTCGTTCATGGTCGTTCCTTCGTTCATCGGTGGGAGTTTTGGATCAGTGCTGGTAATGCTAGATGCCCAACAAGCTGTCTCCAAACGCTATATCCTTGCCTCCTTGAGTAGCCAAACTTTCCAACGAGTCGCTACAGTCGCCCTCGTTTTCCCTTCCCGTTCTCCCGGAGGACACCCGATGCGACTTCCCCGCCTGCCGCTCCAGTACCTGGCCGCCTTCCGGGCCGCCGCGCTGCATCAGAACCTGCGCGCCGCGTCCGAGGAACTCAACCTGACGCACTCCGCGGTGAGCCAGCAGATCCGTGCGCTGGAACTGCAGCTCGGCTTCCCGGTCTTCGATCGACAGGGGCGACGCGTGGTGTTGAACGCCGCCGGCGCAGCCCTGCTGCGCGGCGTAGAGCGCGCCTACCAGGAACTCGACCAGGGCCTGCGCGCCGCGACCTCCGCGCACGGCGTCGGGCAGCGCAGCCTGCGCGTGACGGTGCTGCCCTCCTTCGCGCAGCGCTGGCTGCTGCCGCGGCTGGGCCGCTGGCACGCGCGGCATCCCGAAGTGACGATCGAGATCGAAGCGACGGCCCGGCTCGTCGACCTGGAGCGGGAAAAATTCGACATCGCGTTGCGGCAGGGCCTCGGCCCCTGGCCCGGCCTGACGAGTGAACCGCTCTTCGACCTCTCGATGCTGCCGGTCGCGTCGCCCGCGTTGGCGCACCAGTTGATCGGGCAGCCGCTGGAGGCGCTGGCCCAGGCGCCGTTGCTCGGCGATCCGGCGCAGTGGGAGGACTGGTTCGCGCAGGCTGGATTGCGGCGCCAGGTCGTGCCCGTCGCCATCTTCAACGACTTCGGCATCCTGCTGCAGGCGGCCGAGCAAGGCATGGGCGTCGGCCTGACGCGCGAATTGCTGGCGGCGGATGCGCTGCTCGACGGCCGTCTCGTCCGCGTCGCGCCGCGGCAGGCGATGCTCAAGGAGCCGCAGCGGTATCACATCGTCTACGCGCCGCAGTCGCGCGAGGAACCTGCCGTGCGCGCCTTCATCGATTGGCTGCACGAGGAGACCGCGCAGTCGCGCGCGGCGCTGGACGGGTCGATGACCTGCCTGGCGACAGGCCGTGTCACGGGCCCGGCCACCGGCAAGGTCACGATGCCAGAAACAGTTCCTGCAGATCGCTGAGGAAGTCGAAGCCGCGCGGTGTCGCGCGGATCACGGCGGGATCGAGGTCGAGCAGGCCCTTCTCGCGCCCTTGCGCCATCGCCTTGGCGATCGATGACGGCGGCAGGCCGGTGCGCTCGAGGAAGCTCTGCAGCGTCACGCCCTCGCGCAGACGCAACGCGTTCAGCATGAACTCGAAGGGCAGCTCGTTGCGGGCGACCTCGTTCTCGTTGGACACGGCCTGCCCCTCGGCCGCCTTCTGCATGAAGGTGGCGGGATCACGCCAGCGGACCTGCCGCAGCAGCCGGTGCGCGAAGCTGAGCTTCGTGTGCGCGCCGGCGCCGATGCCGAGGTAGTCGCCGAACTGCCAGTAGTTGGTGTTGTGCGTGCAGCGATGGCCATCGCGCGCATAGGCCGAGACCTCGTAGCGCGACATGCCCTTCGCGCCGGTGCGTGCGGTGATCAGGTCCAGCATGTCGCTGGCGAGATCAGGATCGGGCAGGTGTTCCGGCGGCGAATTCGCGAAGCGCGTGTTGGGCTCGATCGTCAGGTGATAGACCGACAGGTGCGGCGGATCGAACGCCAGCGCGATGTCCAGGTCCTGGTCGAGTTCCGCCAGCGTCTGCCCCGGCAGCGCGTACATCAAATCGATGTTGAAGGTGCCGAAGGAACGGGCCGCCTCCTCGATCGCCGCGCGCGCCTGCGTGCCGCTGTGGATGCGCCCGAGCGCGTGCAGCTTGGCGTCGTCGAAGCTCTGCACGCCGATCGACAGCCGCGTCACGCCCGCCTGCGCGAAGCCGGCGAAGCGGTCCTTCTCGAAGGTGCCGGGATTGGCTTCCATCGTGATCTCGCAGCCCGGCTCCAGCGGCAGGCGCGCGCGCAGGTCGGAGATCAGCTCGGCGATCTGCTCCGGCGCGAACAGGCTGGGCGTGCCGCCGCCGATGAAGATCGACACGACCGACCGGCCCCAGATCAGCGGCAGCGCCGCTTCCAGGTCCGAGCGCAGGGCGGCGAGGTACTGGCGCGCGGTCTCCACGTCGAGCTCGCGCCCGTCGCGGTATTCATGCGAGTTGAAGTCGCAGTACGGGCACTTGCGGATGCACCACGGCAGGTGCACGTACAGCGACAGCGGCGGCAGCGCCGACAGCGTCAGCGTGCCGGGCCGCATCATGCGGATGATGTCAGCCAAGGTGCCAGCTCTCGCGCATCTGGCGCAGCAGGTCTTGCGACGCGAGCGCGCGGTGGCTCAGACGGTTCTTCGCCTCGGCGCCCAGCGCCGCGACGCTCTTCCCGAGTTCGGGAATGAACAGCAGCGGGTCGTAGCCGAAGCCGCCCTCGCCTTCCAGCGCATGCAGGATCTCGCCGTGCCAGCGGCCCATGGCGATCAGCGGTTCCGGGTCGTCGGCCGAGCGCACGGCGACCAGCGCGCAGACGAAGCGGGCGCGCCGATCCTCGATGCCATCGAGCTTCTCGAGCAGCACACGATTGTTTTCGGCGTCGCTCTTCTCGCGGCCGAACAGCGTCGCGTAGCGCGCCGACAGCACGCCCGGCATGCCGCCGAGCGCATCGACGGCCAAGCCCGAGTCGTCCGCCAGCGCCGGCAGGCCGCTGGCCTTCGCCGCGTGGCGGGCCTTGGTCAGCCCGTTCTCGACGAAGGTGTGGAAAGGCTCTTCCGCCTCCGGAATGCCGAGACTGCCCTGCGTCACGAGCTCGATGCCCAGCGGCTCGAACAGCGCCTGCAGTTCCTTCAGCTTCTTCGCATTGTTGGAGGCCAGGACCAACTTCATCGCTTGCTCCAATCGACGGAGATTACTGGGGAGTCACTTCAGACCGAGCGCCTCGCGCTGCGCGACGAGCAGCTCGCGGATGCCCTTCTCGGCGAGGTTCAGCAGCACGTCGACCTCGGCGCGCGTGAACGCGACGCCTTCGGCCGTGCCCTGCAGCTCGACGAAGTGTCCCGCACCGGTCATGACCACGTTCATGTCGGTGTCGCAGGCGGAGTCCTCGACGTACTCGAGGTCCAGCAGCGCCTGGCCGTCCAGGATGCCGACCGAGATCGCGGCGACCGCGTCCTTCAGCGGCGACGCGGTGATCTTGCCCTGCGCGATCAGCCAGCTCACCGCGTCATGCGCGGCCACGTAGGCGCCGGTGATCGCCGCGGTGCGGGTGCCGCCGTCGGCCTGCAGCACGTCGCAGTCGATCTGGATCGTGCGCTCGCCGAGCTTGGACAGGTCGAACACCGCGCGCAGCGCGCGGCCGATCAGGCGCTGGATCTCCTGCGTGCGGCCGGTCTGCTTGCCGCGCGCGGCCTCGCGGTCGCTGCGGGTGTGCGTGGCGCGGGGCAGCATGCCGTACTCGGCGGTGACCCAGCCCTCGCCGCTGCCGCGCTTGTGCGGCGGCACCTTCTCTTCGACGGAGGCGGTGCACAGCACCTTGGTGTCGCCGAACTCGATCAGCACCGCGCCTTCGGCGTGGCGGGTGTAGTGGCGGGTGATGCGGACCGGACGCAAGGCGTCCGCCGCTCGCCCTTGCGGGCGGCTGGCGTTGCTGCTCATGAGGAAATCCTTTGGTGCCTTCAGTGGGGCTTCTTGCCGGCCTTGCGGATCGCGTCCTGGATCTCGCGCACGGCGGAATCGATCTCGGCTTCGTCGAGCTGCACGTCCTGGGTCGCCCCATGGATCGTGGAGGCGAAGCCTTCCTGGTCCAGGTCCTGCGTGGAGATCGAGTCGGGGGCATCGCCCTCGCCTTCCCACTCCACGGCCAGGGCCGTCACATTGTCGCTGCGCGCGCCGGCCTGGCGCAGCGCCTGCTCGACGAGCTCCGGCACCGCGTCGCCGACCGAGCGGCTGTCGGACATGTGGCGCAGGATGTCCACGTCGCTGACCGAGCTCCACAGCCCGTCCGAGCACAGCAGCATGCGGTCGCCGTTCTGCAGCAGCACCGGGCCGTTGACGTCGATCATCGGTTTGCCGGGGCTGCCGAGACACGTGAACAGCACATGGCGGTTGAAGCGCTCGGCGCCGGTCGCGTGGCGGCCCAGCGCCTCCTGCAGCTCGCTGTAGGAGTGGTCGCGCGTGCGGGCGATCAGCTCGGTCTCGCGCAGCAGGTACATGCGGGAGTCACCGCAGTGCGCCCACCAGATCTGGCCCTGTTGCATCAGCCCGACGACGATGGTCGTGCGCGGCGTGTCGTTCATGCCGCGTTGCTGCGCGTAGGTCAGCAGCTGCTGGTGCGCGAGCAGCACGGCCGTCTCCAGGAACTGCGACGGCTCCTTGATCACCGGCTGCGCGTCGCGCTGGAACAGCGCCGCGACGTTCTGGAGCGCCAGATGGGCGGCGACCTCGCCGTCCGGATGGCCGCCCATGCCGTCGGCCAGCGCGAAGAGACCGGCCTCGCGGGTATAGCAATACCCCATGCGGTCTTCGTTCTTCTCCCGGCCGCCACGGCGGCTCACCTGGTAGACGGAGAACTTCACGCCTTCGCCCCGGTCTTCAGGTTCTCCAGCTGCAGCTTGAGGCGCTCGCTGAAGCTGAGCTTGGTGTAGCGGCGCTCGGTCTCACGCGAGAGCTCCTTCTGCAGCGCGAAGACGCTCTGCGGACGGGTCAGCGGATCGAGCGACATGCACCACTCGGTCACTTCGAGCAGGTTGTCGGAATACACGTTGCGCAGGCGCGAGAGCGACAGCCCGAGGCGGTCCTTCTCCAGGCGCTGCGGCGCGTCGTTGGGCGGATAGCCCTGCATGCAGGCGTAGATGCAGGCGCCGATCGCGTAGATGTCGGTCCACGGGCCCAGCGAGCCGTCGCGTCTGTACATCTCGGGCGCAGCGAAGCCGGGCGTGTACATCGGCCGGATGAAGTTGCCTTCCTTGGACAGCACCTCGCGCGCCGCGCCGAAATCGAGCAGCACCGCCTTGTTGTCGTTGGTGATGAAGATATTGGCCGGCTTGATGTCCAGGTGCAGCATCTTGTGCTGGTGCACGATGCGCAGGCCCTTGAGGATTTCGTCGAAAAGCGACCGGATGGTCGATTCCCGGAACACCTTGTCACGCTTCAAATCGCGCGCGGTCACGATGAAATCCTGCAAGGTATCGCCTTGCAGGTAATTCATGACCATATAGACGGTCTCGTTCTCGCGCAGGAAATTCAGCACCGAGACGACGCTCGGATGCGAAATCTGCGCGAGGGAACGGCCTTCCTCGAAAAAGCTGCGCAACCCCAGGCGGTATAGGGGCTGCTTCTCCGGTTTCACGCGAGGCGTGAGTTCTCCGGGAGATCGTTCTGCAAGGGACGAGGGGAGGTATTCCTTCAGAGCGACCAAGTGATGGTCGGGGTCTTCGGCGAGATAAACCACGCCGAATCCACCCGCAGCCAATTTCTTGATGATCTGATAGCCCCCCACCACCGTGCCTGCGGGCAAGGGCGCCGGTTTCGGCTTTGACATAATCGCGGTTCGATTGTTCTACCGATAGCTGATGCCAGTTTACAGCATGACCGGTTATGCCAGCGCCACGGCACAACCCGCGAACTCCGGCGAAACCCCTAGCCCGGCCACCCAACCTGCGGTCACGGTGGAGGCGCGCTCGGTGAACGGACGCTTCCTCGACCTGAGCTTTCGCATGCCCGACGAGCTGCGCTCGCTCGAGCCGGCCCTGCGCGAGCTTGTCTCGGGCAGCGTCAAGCGAGGCAAGATCGAACTGAGGATCAACACCCATCGAGACACCGACAATTCCTGGCCGAACCCGCAGCCAGAGCAGCTCAACCGGCTTTCGCGGCTGGAATCGCAGGTGCAATCCTGGCTGCCGAAAGCGCAGGGACTGAGCGTCCAGGAAGCCTTGAACTGGTGCAAGACCGGCGCGACGGGCGCCTCGGCGAACGACGAGACGGTGCTCGACGCCGCGCGTCAATGCATCCAGGGATTCCTCGAGGCGCGCGAGCGCGAAGGCGGCAAACTGGTCACGATGCTCAAGCAGCGCGTCGCCACTTTGCGGGACCTCGCCACACAAGCCGAGCCGCTGATCCCGGCCGCGGTGCAACGCCAGCGCGAGCGTTTCCTGGAACGCTGGCAGGAGGCGCTGAGCGCCACCAGCGCCACGCAGACGATCTCCGAGCAGACGCTGCAGGAGCGCGCCGTCAACGAGGCGGCCGCCTACGCGCTGCGCATCGACGTGGCCGAGGAGCTCACACGGCTGCGCTCGCACCTGGACGAGATCGAGCGCCTGCTCAAGAAGGGCGGCGAGGTCGGCAAGCGGCTGGACTTCCTGATGCAGGAACTGCACCGCGAAGCCAACACGCTGGGCTCGAAGGCCGCGGCCATCGAGCTGACCAACATCTCGGTGGAGATGAAGGTCGCGATCGAGCAGATGAAGGAACAGGTGCAGAACATCGAGTAGCTCTGCGGGGGTCCTCCGCCGACATGGCGGTCATCGCACGAAGGTGTCAGGACCATTCCTTCCGGGCCGCCAGCCAGCGGTCCAGCGATGACTGCAGATGCGAGCGCATGGCGGTCTGCGCTGCAAGCACGTCGCGGCTCTCCAAGGCGCGCAGGATGACCTCGTGCTCGCGCACCGCGTCCATCCAGGTCCGCACGCTCTCCGACCGGACACTGAGCTGCACGGAGATCGGACTGTGACGTTCGTCGAACAACTCGCGAACGAGCCGTTCCATGACCGAGTTGCCGGTCATCGCGGCAATGGCCAGGTGGAATTCGCGGTCTTCGTCCATCGGGGACCGGCCCTTGGCGATCGCCGCGCGCATGTCGCCGATCGCCTTCGACACCTGGGCAAGCCCGTCGGGCGTGGCGCGTCCACAAGCGAGCGCAACGATCGAACCTTCCAGCGCCGAACGGGCCTGCATCAGTTCGATCGGGCTTTCCCCCAGCGAATCGCTCACGGGCGCCGCCCGTTCCGCCCCGGCGCAGACATAGACGCCGGCGCCCATGCGCACCTCCACGCTGCCTTCCACTTCCAGCGCGATCAGCGCCTCGCGCACCGACGGCCGCGAGACGCCCAGTCGTTGCGCCAGGTCGCGTTCCGGCGGCAGCCGCGCGCCGACCGCGTAGTCGCCCTGCTTGATGAGACCGCGGATCTGGTCGGCGATCTGCTGGTACAGACGCCGGTTGTCGACGGGTTTGAGCTGACTGATCAAAGGCGGATCCCCTGCCGAAGGCCGAGGCCGATTGGCCTTACCAAAGTGATGCGCCACAGTGTATGCGCTCGACTTGCACCGCTTCCCTCGCCGGGTACGGCCCTCATTTCCAGGGCGCCAGGGTAAGTACGGTCAGGCCAATTTCATCAATCTCGTAAAGTGGCCTGACCAGTAGGGTGCTCCGGTTCCTGGGACGGTGGCATCGCGACACAAGGACCGCCTCATGCTGACCGTGATCTGCGAGACACCCGGCACGCTTCGCGCCGAAATCCGCCCGATGCCGCTGCGCGGCGATGACGAGGTACTGCTGCGCGTCAAACGCGTGGGCGTCTGCGGCACCGACCTGCACATCTTCACCGGCGACCAGCCCTACCTGAGCTATCCGCGCGTAATGGGGCATGAACTGTCGGGCATCGTCGACCAGGCGCCGGCCGACAGCCCTCTGGCGCCAGGCGATGTGGTGTACGTGATGCCGTACCTGTGCTGCGGCACGTGCATTGCCTGCCGCCAGGGCCGCACCAACTGCTGCGCCAACCTCCAGGTGCTGGGCGTTCACCGCGACGGCGCGTTCACCGAGTACCTCACGGTGCCGCAGGGCTTCGTGCACAAGGCCGAAGGTGTGTCGCTGGACCAGGCGGCGATGGTGGAGTTCCTCGCCATCGGCGCCCACGCGGTGCGGCGGGCCGACGTGAAGGCCGGGCAGCGCGTGCTGGTGGTCGGCGCCGGCCCGATCGGGATGGCGGCGATGATCTTCTCGAAGTTGCGCGGCGCCCAGGTCACGGCGCTCGACACGCGGCGCGACCGGCTCGACTTCTGCATCGCGCAACTGCACATGGCGGCGTCGGTGCAGATCGCCGATGACGACGAACAGCAGTTGGCGCGGCTGACCGACCACGAGTTCTTCGATGTCGTGTTCGACGCCACCGGCAATCCGAAGGCGATGGAGCGCGGCTTCAAGTTCGTCGCTCACGCCGGCACCTATGTGCTGATCTCGGTGGTCACTGCGACGATCGGCTTCTCGGACCCGGAGTTCCACAAGCGCGAGACCACGCTGCTCGCCAGCCGCAACGCGACGACCGAAGACTTCGAGACCGTGCTCGACGCGATGCGCGCGGGCCAGATCCCGGACGCGGCGCTCAACACGCACCGGCTCACGCTGGTCGAGGTGCCGACCGACTTCAAGCACCTGCTGGACCCCGCCCGAGGCGTCGTCAAGGCCATCGTGGAGTGCTGAGCGCCATGACCCAGGCCATCCTCCAGTTCGGCACCAGCCGCTTCCTGCAGGCGCACGTCGACCTGTTCGTCTCGCAGGCGCTCGACCGCGGCGAGACGGGCCGGGCGGTCGGCGGCATCCTCGTGGTGCAGACGACCGACAACCCCGCGAGTGCCGAACGCGTCGCCGCACTGGCCGCCGGCGACGGCTACCCGGTGCGCGTCCGCGGTCTGCGGCGCGGCGAGCGCATCGACGAGACCCTCACATGCCGCGCGGTGCGGCAGGCGCTGCAGGCCGATGCCGACTGGCCGGCGCTGCGCGAGGCCATCGCGACCGATGTGCGCGTGATCGTCTCGAACACCGCCGACCGCGGCTACCAGCTCGACGAACGCGACGGTCCGGCCTGCATCGACGACACGTCGCCTGCGCCACATAGCTTCCCGGCCAAGCTGCTGGTGCTGCTGCACCACCGCTGGCGCGCCAGGCCGGCGGCCGCCCTGTCGATCTTTCCTTGTGAACTGATCGAGCGCAACGGCGACGTGCTGCGCGATCTGGTGCGATCGCTCGCCACCCGATGGCGCCTGGATGCGGCCTTCGTCGACTGGCTGGACGACCATTGCATCTGGGCCAACTCGCTGGTCGACCGCATCGTCGCGGAGGCGCTGCACCCGGTCGGCGCCGTGGCCGAACCCTATGCGCTGTGGGCCATCGAACGGCAGCCGGGGCTGGTGCTGCCGTGTGCACACGAAGCCATCCTGCTGACCGACGACCTCGAGCGGTACGTGCGGCTGAAACTGCTCCTGCTGAACGCCGGGCACACCTGGCTCGCCGAACGCTGGAAGGTGGACGGCCGAGCCCCCGGCGAGACCGTCCGGCAGGCGATGAACGATGCGGCCTTGCGATCCGGACTCGAATCCCTCTGGAGCGACGAGGTGCTGCCGGTGTTCACGGCGCTGGGCCAGCGCGCCGAAGCCGACGCCTACCTCGTCGACGTGCGCGAGCGTTTTCTGAACCCCTTCCTCGACCACCCGATCGCCGACATCGCGCGGAACCACGCGCAAAAGAAGCAGCGGCGCTTCCTGCCCATCGTCGCGCTCGCCGACCGGCTGCAATGCGGCATCGCACAGCCGCGCTTGCGTGCCGCGCTGGCCGACGCGGGTTGATCCGGCCCCGACGGGAGACACCCGCATGACCATCGATGCCAAGGCGGCCATCGACCCGGCCCGGGCGACCGTCGGCGCGCGGGTGATCCGCCTGCATCCCGATGACAACATCGTCGTCTCGCTCGACCAATTGGTCTCGGGCACCCACATCGCGGCCGAAGCCACGACCGTTTCCGGGCTGATCCCGCCGGGCCACAAGATCGCGACGCGCGCGATCGCGACCGGGGAAGCGGTCAGGCGCTACGGCCAGATCATCGGCTTCGCGAGCCGGGCCATCCGCCCCGGCCAGCACGTGCACTCCCACAACCTGGCGATGGGCGATTTCAAGCGCGACTACGCCCACGGGGTCGATGCGCGCGACACGCCTCCGGCAACGCAGCCGGCGCGTTTCGACGGCATCGTGCGCGCCGATGGGCGCGTGGCGACACGCAACTACATCGGCATCCTGACGTCGGTGAACTGCTCGGCGACGGTCGCCCGCGCCATCGCGGACCACTTCCGGCGCGACATCCATCCCGAGGCGCTGGCCGCGTTCCCGAACATCGATGGCGTCGTGGCGCTGACGCACGGCACGGGCTGCGGCATCGACTCGGAGGGCGAGGGGCTCGCGATCCTGCAGCGCACGCTCGGCGGCTACGCCTGCCATCCGAACTTCGCGAGCGTGCTCGTCATCGGGCTGGGCTGCGAGACCAACCAGATCCCGACGCTGCTGGCGACGCAGGGCCTGCAGGAGTCCGGCACGCTGCACACGTTCACGATCCAGGATGCGGGCGGCACGACGACCGCCATCGCCCGCGGCATCCAGCTGGTGCAGGCACTGCTGCCACCGGCCAACGCCATCCGGCGGCAGCGCGTTGCCGCCAGCCACCTCGTGATCGGGCTGCAGTGCGGCGGCTCGGACGGCTACTCCGGCATTTCGGCCAACCCGGTGCTGGGCGCGGCGGTCGACCTGCTGGTGGCGCACGGCGGTACCGCGATCCTGTCGGAAACGCCTGAGATCTATGGCGCCGAACACCTGTTGACGCGGCGGGCGCAGACCGTCGAGATCGGCCACAAGCTGGTGGCGCGGATCCGCTGGTGGGAGGACTACTGCCGCCGCAACGGCGCTCAGATGGACAACAACCCGTCCGCCGGCAACAAGGCCGGCGGCCTGACGACGGTGCTGGAGAAGTCGCTCGGCGGCATCGCCAAGGGCGGCTCCACCACCCTCATCGAGGTCTACGAATACGCGCAGCCGGTGAAGGCGCGCGGTCTGGTGTTCATGGACACGCCGGGTTATGACCCGATCTCCGCCACGGGCCAGGTGGCGGGGGGCGCCAACCTGATCTGTTTCACCACCGGTCGCGGTTCGGCCTACGGCTGTGCGCCGTCGCCGTCGGTCAAGCTGGCGACCCACACGGCGCTGATGCGGCGGCAGGCGGACGACATGGACCTCAACTGCGGCGACGTGCTCGATGGCACGCAGACCATCCGGGGTCTCGGCGCGGAGCTGTTCCAGTTGCTGCTCGACACCGCCTCGGGCCGGCCGTCGCGCAGCGAGCTGCATGGTTACGGTCAGAACGAGTTCGTGCCCTGGCAGATCAGCGTCATCACCTGAGGTCCCGAGCCGGCGCTCCACCGGACCGGGACACGCCGGCGAGGTCACGGGTGAAGGGGACCTGCCTCGATCTTCCTCCTGGAGAGCCCCCTTGTGACGAGGCGATCCCCCCAGTTCCGCAATTGACCTCTCCGGGGCGGTGGCCTAGCTTGGCGACTAGAACTGCGGCACCAACGCCCAGCGACAGGACACCGGGGAGGAGCAATGGCCAAGCGACGATCGCAGGCAGGTCGAATGCATCTCGAACCATCCGTTCGATCCGCCAACCAAGGCGCCTTTCCACGTTCGAAAGGCGTTTCGATGCAAGTCCCCCTGCGACGGGTCGAGGGTCCGTGGAACGGGCCGGCCGTGCTTCGGCCCCTGGCGCCCCTGCCCCCCACGGCCGTGCGCCGATGGCTGACGGGAGCGCCGCCATGCTGAGCGAGCGCTCGCCCCAGCTCGTCGGTCGCGCGCCGGCCTTCCTGCAGGCGCTGACGCTGATCGAGCGCATGGCGCGTTACGACGCGCCCGTGCTGATCGTCGGCGAGACCGGCACCGGCAAGGAACTGGCCGCGCGCGCGATCCATTACCAGTCGGAGCGGCGCGACGCGCCCTTCGTGCCGCTGAACTGCGGCGCCGTGCCGGAAACGCTGATCGAGAGCGAGCTCTTCGGCTGCGAGCGCGGCGCCTTCACCGACGCCCGCCAGGCCCGCAGCGGCCTCATCGCGGCGGCCGAGGGCGGCACGCTGTTCCTGGACGAACTCGACTCGCTGCCGCTGCGCGCGCAGGTGTCGCTGCTGCGATTCCTGCAGGACTACCGCTACCGGCCGGTCGGCGGCACGCGCGAATGCAGCGGCGACGTGCGCGTCGTCGCCGCGGCCAGCCCGCGCCTGCACGAGCTGCTGCAGACCGGCGCCTTCCGCGACGACCTGGCCTTCCGCCTCAACGTGCTGCTGCTGGAGATGCCGCCGCTGCGCGACCGGCCCGGCGATGCGCGCGTGCTGGCGGAGCACTTCATCGCGAGACATGCGCGGCAGCACGCGTTGCCGCCGCGTGCGCTCGCAACCGGCTGCGTCGACTGGATCGCGCGTTACGCGTGGCCCGGCAACGTGCGCGAGCTCGACAACCGCGTGCAGCGCGCGCTGCTGCTCTCGGATGGCGAGGAGCTCGATCTGCGCCCGTGTGGCACGGGCATGTCCCACGCGGTCAGATCCACGTCCGACGGCCCTGCCTCCGCCAGCGACCTGCGCGCCTTCAACGACGCGCGCGACGAGGCGATGCTGCACTTCGAGCGCAGCTACCTCGAGCAACTGATGCACTCCGCGCACGGCAACGTGACGCACGCCGCGCGGCTGGCCGGCAAGGAACGTCGCGCGCTGGGCAAGCTGCTGAAGAAGCACGGCCTCGAGCGCAACACCTTCGACGCGCCGAACTGAGCGCGCCACCGGGTCCGCGCCGACCCGGCGGGTGGCAGGAGGCGGGTCCGCGATCACCCACCCGGCGGCTTCTTGCGCCCGCCGCTCCTCTGAAAACGCTCGTCGACACCTCGCCGCAACACCTGGCACGTTCCTCGCATTGCGTGATCACAACGTTGCTGGAGACGCCGTTGTGCGAAGACGCAGGCACGAGAAGACGGCGAGCGGAGTCGGCCATCCTGGCCCACCTCGCCCGCCATCCGCTCGCCGCCGACACCGAGCAGGGCATCGCGCAATGGTGGTTGGGCTCGATGGGCGTGGACGTTCCGCTGGCCGACGTGCGGCAGGCGCTGGAGACGCTGCTGCGCGACGGCCGCATCGAACGCGCCACGCTGCCCGACGGGCGCGCGATCTTCCGCGCGCCGCGGTCGGCCGGCCCCTGACCTGGCGACGTCCGCCGGCAAGCATCCCCGGTCCATCCAGAGGCACTCAGAGGACTTCAGGCGCATGGCCAACATCCAGGCGATCCACTCGGTCGGCCACTCGATCGTGACCTACCTGCGCAACACCTACCCGGCCGACGCCGGCGGGACGGCGATGCCGGAGTGCGACGTCGTCCTGCTGTCGTCCGGGGAACTCGCGGGGCCGCAGGAGGACACGACGCGGATCTCCCTGTACCTGTACCGCGTGACGGTCAACGAGCACCTGCGCCAGCACCGCCCGGACCGCATGTCCGGCGAGCAGCAGGCACCGCTGGGGCTGGACCTGCACTTCCTGCTCAGCGCCTGGGCCAGCAACCCGCAGGACGAGCTGCTGCCCTTCGCCTGGGCGATGCGGCAGCTCTACGAGCACCCGATCCTCGACGCCTCCGCGCTGTCGCCGGAAGCCGGCTGGGGGCCCGACGAGGTGATCCAGATCATCCCGTCCGAACTGTCCACCGAGGACATGATGCGCATCTGGGACGCGCTGGAGCCGGCGTACCGGCTGTCGGTCTCCTACATCGCGCGCCGCGTGCGCCTCGATCCGGACAGGATCCTCGACGCCGGACCGGTCGTCGCCACGCGCTTCGGCTACGGCACCGCCGTGCCCGCGGGGAATGCGTCGCCGGGCGCGCCGGGAGCCGCGCCATGACGCTGCTGATCCGTGAGCTGGAACGCATCGACACGCGCGTGCTGGGCGCGCTGCGCTGCATCGACGCGGCCACGCGCGTGCAGGTCGCCACGCCCCTGGACGTGCGCATCGCCGGCGCGACGGTGCGGCGCAATCGCAGCGGGCTGTACGTGATCGTGCGCGCCGAGGCCCCCCTCACGCTCGCGGCGCACGAGGCCGCCTTCGACAACGCCCCCGGCACGCCGACCGTCGGCGACGTCACGCTGTCCGTGACCGTCAGCGACCCCGCCGGCCGCTATCTGCCGCGCCGCGCGGCGCTGGCGCTGCCGCGCGATCCGCAGCCCGCGAATGCCGCGTCGCGCGAGTCCCTGTTCCGCCCGGTCGAGTTGCCGCTGTACCCGTCCGCCATCGCGCCCACGGGCATGAACTGGTCGGTGCTGCGCCTGAGCGTGCACGAGACCGGCAGCCTCGACGCCCTCGGCGGCGCCCTGCTGCTGGCCCGCGCCGGCGGCAACGTGCTCGCGCGCGCGCTCACCGACTGGCGCGGCGAAGCGCTGCTGCCGGTGCCCGGCGTGCCGGTGACGACCTGGTCCGACGATCCCGATGAGGTCGTGGTCACCGAGCTCGCCGCGCGCATCGAATGGTGTTTCGACCCCGCCCCCGGCGCGGCCGGCACCCGCACGCCGGCGGCCCAGGTGCGCGCCGGCCGCGCGCCGACGGTCCTGCCCCTCGTCGATCCCGACGACCTCGAATCCCGCGCCGCCACGCTGCCCAACGCCACGCTGGACGTGGCGCTGGCGGCGGGGCGTTCGCAGTCGTTTTCCCTTCCCCTCGCACTGCCATGAAGGACTTCCTGAAGGCCCCGCGAGTTGTTCGTCACGGCGATTCCCACCGCGGCACGGTCCGCGGATGCGCCTTCAGGCAAAGGAGATAGGCCATGCCCGAATACCTGGCACCCGGCGTCTACGTCGAAGAGACCAGCTTCCGCGCCAAGTCCATCGAGGGCGTGGGCACCAGCACCACCGCCTTCGTCGGTCCGACGCGACGCGGCCCCGTCGACGGCGTGCCGGAGATGGTGACCAGCCTCACCGATTTCGAGCACGTCTACGGCAGCCTCGAGAACCTCGGGCTGAGCGACGTCACCGACGCGCGGCGGCGCCTGAACTTCGTGGCGCACGCGGTGCGGGCCTACTTCGACAACGGCGGCTCGCGGCTCTACGTCGTGCGCACCTTCAACGCCGCCGGCACCGCCGCGGGACGGCTGCGCGACCCCGGCGGCACGCCGGCCGAAGGCGCCTTCATCCGCGCGCGCTTCCCCGGCGCGGCCTACAACGGCCGGGTGCTGTTCCGCGAGTCGCGCCGCCCCGCGACGCTGCGCACGATGGGCACGGCGCCGGCGGGCAGCATTCTCGCGGTGACCCCGAACGGCGGCACCGAGACGCTCTACACCGGCAGCGGCGCCACCTGGATCGATGCGGCCTCCGCCGCGCTGTCGCTGGCGGGTCTCGGGCCGGATGACGTGCCCGGCGGCGCGGGCGCCACGGCCACCCTCGTGACGCTGGCGCTGGACGTGATCGACGCCGACGGCGGCGCGCAG
Organism: Mitsuaria sp. MSU3D; assembly: GCF_056867975.1. Classification (NCBI taxonomy): domain Bacteria; kingdom Pseudomonadati; phylum Pseudomonadota; class Betaproteobacteria; order Burkholderiales; family Sphaerotilaceae; genus Roseateles; species Mitsuaria sp. MSU3D. The sequence continues at coordinate 2,974,793 of NZ_CP200314.1, forward strand.
ACCTGGGAAGACATCGGCGTGGCGCGCACGCATCCGCGCTGGCTCGGCGCGGTGCTGGCGAGGACGCCGGCCAGCCGCGCGGACGCGCTCATCAACACGGTCTGGGCCGACATCGGCGACGCGGTCGACGGCTTCGAGCTGATCGCCGCGATCCGCGCCCTGCCGCTCGTGCCCGGCGACGCCGATGGCCGCCGCGTGCTCGCCCTGGGCGCCGGTGTCGGCAGCGAAGCGGGCAGCGACGGCGTCGCGCCGACGCTCGGCGCCGAGACCACGCCCGGCAGCTACGCCGCGGCGCTCGCGATCCTGTCCGGCATCGAGGACGTCTCCATCGTCGCCGCGCCCGGCAGCAGCGCCTACGCCGAGGCGCAGGCCGTGCAGAACGCGCTGATCGCGCATGCCGAGCGCCGCCGCGCCTACCGCATCGCGGTGCTGGACAGCGCGCCCGCGCAGACGCCGGGCGACATGCGGGTCGCGCGCGGTCGCGTCGACTCCAAGTACGCCGCGCTCTACTACCCCTGGGTCGTCGTCGCCAACCCGCTCTCCCGTCCGGGCCGCGACGACATCCCCAAGGAGATCGCGCTGCCGCCGTCGGGTTTCGTCACCGGCATCTACGCGCGCAACGACATCCAGCGCGGCGTCTACAAGGCGCCGGCCAACGAGGTCGTCACCGGCGCGCTGCGCTTCGAGTCCGACGTCAACTTCGCGCAGCAGGAGCTGCTCAACCCGCTGGGCGTGAACTGCCTGCGCTACCTCAGCGGGCGCGGCTACCGCGTCTGGGGCGCGCGGCTGGTCTCCAGCGATCCGGAGTGGAAGTACGTCTCCGACCGGCGCTACTTCAACTACCTCGAGGCCAGCATCGACCGCGGCACGCAGTGGGCCGTCTTCGAGCCCAACGGCGAGCGGCTCTGGGCCAACGTGCGCCAGACCATCTCGGACTTCCTCTACAACGAATGGCGCAACGGCGCGCTGCTGGGCAGCACGGTGGAGCAGGCCTTCTTCGTGCGCTGCGACCGCAGCACGATGACCCAGAACGACCTCGACAACGGCCGCCTGGTCTGCCTGATCGGCGTGGCCCTCATCAAGCCGGCCGAGTTCGTCATCTTCCGCATCGGCCAGAAGACGGCCGACGCGGCGTAACCCCCGGGCCCTGTCGCTTAGGAGCACCCCACCATGGCCAACCGCACCACGCCCTACGGCGCCTTCAACTTCCTCGTCAACTTCGACGGCGGCGAGGTCTTCGGCGGCTTCTCGGACGTCTCCGGGCTGGGCACCGAGCTCACCGTGGCCGAGTACCGCTTCGGCAACGACAAGGAGAACCACGTCCGCAAGGTCGCCGGCGTGCACAAGGTCTCCGACGTCACGCTCAAGCGCGGCATCCTCAACTCCAAGACCTTGTTCGACTGGATCGGCGAGGCCCGTGTCAAGGGCCCCGCCGCGCAGAAGAGCGTCACCGTCACGCTGCTCGACGAGGCCCAGAAGCCCGTCCAGTCCTGGGTGCTGCGCGGCGTGATCCCGATGAAGTACACGGGACCGACGCTGGCCGGCAAGGGCGGCGGGGACGTGGCGATCGAGGAAGTCGTGCTGTCGGCCGAGGCGCTGGAGTTGACGGTGTGATCTGCCGTCCTGCCACCGCCGCTGGCCCTCACCCCTGCCCTCTCCCGCAAGCGGGAGAGGGAGCAAGAGAGCGCCCATGAGCCTCGTCTTCGAACCCGCCGCCCCGGCCGCGCCGCCCGATGCGCAGCGCGCCGACGTTGCCTGCTTCGTGGGTTTCGTCGGCCGCCGCGCGGGGCGCCCGCTGCCCGACGCGCTGCGCACGCAGCTGGATGCGGGCGGCTGGGTGACGGGTCCGTGGGCACGTCCGGCGGCGCAGGTCGAGGCCCTGCTCAACCTCCCGCTCGTGCTCGACAGCTGGCATCTGTTCGACCGCTTCTACGCGTGGGACGAACGGCCCGTCGACGTGCCGGCAACACCTGACCCCCTCGATCCACTCGACCCGATCACGCTGGCCGAGGCAACGCCGCGCCGCTGCGCCACCTATCTGGGCGCTGCCGTGCGCAGCTTCTTCGCACGCGGCGGCAAGCGCGCGATCGTGATCCGCGTCGGCGATCCCTGGCCTTACCTCGAGGACGCCGCGCAGCGCGCCACGCAGCGCGCCGCCCGCCTGGCGCTGCTGCTGCCCGGCATGGTCTCGACATCCGCGCCCTTCGCGCCGCACGACCCCGCCACGTGGCAGGGCGTGCAGCACCTCTACGGCCTGCCGGACGACAGCCTGCTGCTGTTGCCCGACCTGCCCGACGCCGTCGCCACCGTGCCGCCGCCGCCCGATCCGGACCGGCCGCCAGCACCGCAGCCGGAAGGCTTCGCGCCGTGCGACGTGGAAGCACCGGAGCCGCGGGACACCTCGCTGCTGCACATCCCCGCGCCGCGGCTCGACGATGCCGGCTACACCCGCTGGCGCCAGGCGATCCGCGACACACGCGATTTCCTCGACCGCCGCCAGCGCGCGGCGATGCTGCTGGCCGCGCTGCCCTTGCCGCTCGCGGGCAGCCTCGCCGCCAAGGGCCTGCATGCGCAGGCCGATCCGCGCACCTGGCTGGAACAGACGCAGATCCTGCGCAGCGCCTTCGACGAAGACACGCCGCAAGGCCGCCCTGCCGAAGCGCTCTCGCAGCTCGCCTGGCCGTGGCTGCGCACGCGCGCCGCGCGCACCGATCTGCCGCAAGGTCTGGAGCCGCCGGACGGCGTGCTCGCCGGCCTGATCGCGCAGGGCGCGATCGCGCGCGGCACCTTCCGCTCCGTGGCCGGCGACGCCTCGCTGCCGCTGCTGCGCGACCTCGGCGGCGCGGAGCCGATGCCCGCCTGGGGCCTGGGCGACGACAGCCCGGCCGGCCGGCTCGCGCAGCGCGTGTGCGTCTTCGCGCCGGGCGCGGACGGCTGGGCGCTGCAATCCGACGTGACAACGTCCGCGATGGACCCGTGGCGCTTCGGCGGCGCAAGCCGGCTGATCGGCACCCTCCTGCGCGCCGCGCGGCGCGCCGGCGACGGCGCCGTGTTCGAGCCCAACGGCCCGAAGCTCTGGGCGCATCTGCGCGGCACGCTGGAGGACCTGCTCGCCGGCTTCTGGCGCGAAGGCGCGTTCAACGGCGGCGCGATGTCCGAGGCCTTCGAGGTCCTCTGCGACCGCACGACGATGACGCAGAGCGACCTCGACGCCGGCCGGCTCGTCGCCTACGTGCGCGTGCGTCCGGCGATGTCGATCGAGCGCATCACCGTCGTGCTCCAGCTCGGCCAGGCGGCCGGCTCGGTCGCCGCCACCGTCACCCAACGGGAGGCCGCATGAGCGCCGACGACCTCTTCATCGGCCTGCACGTCTTCCGCTTCGAGGTCACCTTCAAGCGGGTCGGCACCGGCAGCGGTCCCGTCGAGGTCTGCGGCGGCGCGTTCTCGGACTGCACCGGCCTGGAAGCGACGATGGAGCCCAAGCTCATCAAGGCCGGCGGCGCCAACTACGGCGCCACGCAGCGCGCGGGCACCGTGAGCTTCGCGACGGTCGTGCTCAAGCGCGGCTTCACGCGCAGCCGCGACCTGTTCCGCTGGTTCCAGACCGTGGGCGGCGGCGGCTACGCCTACCGCCTGGCCGCCGAGATCGCCGTGCAGGACACGCAGGGCCAGACCGTGCTGACCTGGGGACTGGACCGCTGCCTGCCGGTGAAGTTCAAGGCCGCCGACCTCAACGCCAAGGGCTCCGACATCGGCATCGAGGAACTGCACCTGGCGCACGAAGGCCTGCGCCTGCTCGATGCGGGAGGCGCGTGATGCCCTGGCTGCCCGACGCTCCGACGGTGGCCTCGGCCACCTTCAAGGTGCTGGAAGGGACCGGCGCCGGCGGGCCCGCGTTCGACGTGCAGTTCAACCCCGCGTCGCTCGAATACACGATCAGCAATGAGTTCGACGACCGCAACGGCAACAACGGCGCGCGCCAGTTCGTCAAGAAGAGCAGCGCCAAGCTGACGATGACGCTGATCTTCGACACGACCGAAACCGGCGCGTCGGTGCGCGACGTCACGGCCAACATCGCCGGGCTGCTCGAGCCCGCCAAGGACGGCACGAAGAAGTTCGCGCCCAAGGTCGAATTCGGATGGGGCACCTACGCCTTCAAGGGCGTGGTCGAGCAGTTCAAGGAGACGCTGGACTTCTTCTCGCCCGAGGGCGTGCCGCTGCGCTCCAGCATCAACCTGACGCTGGGGAGCCAGGAGGTCGAGTTCCAGAGCAGCAAGAACCCCGCGCCGGCGGTCGACCGCAACGCACAGCCGGAGCCCGTCAGCGCGGCACCGGGGGCCGGTGCGGCCGACGTCGCCAATGCGCTCGGCGATCCGCGCGCGGCCCGCGCCATCGCCGGCGCCAACGGCGCGGCCAGCCTGCGCTTCGGCGCCGAGGCCGGCCTGTCGGTCGGCGGAAGCATCTCGCTGTCGGCGGCGGCGGACTTCTCGGTCGGCGCGAGCGCCGGGGCGGGCATCGGCATCGGTGGCGGCGCCGGGATCAGCGGAAGCATCGGCGGAGGCATCAGCGCAGGCATCGGCGGAGGCATCGGCGTCAGCGCCAGTGCCGGCGTCGGTGTGAGCGCTGGTTTGTCGCTGACGGCCACCGCGGGTGCCGCCTTCGCCGACCTGCGCGTCTCGCCCCCGAGCATCAACGTCGACGTCCTCGACGCCCGCGCCGCCCTGCTGCCCGCGCCGCGGGTGGCCGGATCCGCCAGCTTCAGCCCCGGCGGTCGCGCCGTGGCGCAGGCCGGCGGCAGCCTCAGCGCCGATGTCGGCGCGCACGCGGACCTGCACGGCCGCATCCGTTTCGGGAGTTGATCCGTCATGCCCATCACCTTCGAGGAAGTCACCGCCGACATCGAGCGCGAACCGCAGGAGCGCGGTGCCGGACCGCAAGCGCCCGCCGCGGACGCCGCGCCCGACATCGGCGAACAGATCGAGCAGGCGCTGCGCCTGCGGGCCGAGCGCGCCGCGCGCCTCTGCGACCTCTGAACGCCATCGATCGTCATGACCGAAACCAGCGTCAGCCGTTCCGCCATCTTCAGCGCCCGCCCCACGCTGCGCATCGCCGGGCAGGCGGACGAACGCCTGTCGACGCTGATGACGGCGATGAAGATGGAGGAACGCGAAGGCGGCATGAGCGCGCTGGAGCTGCACGTCACCAACTGGGTCGCGACGGGGGACGGTCGTGCCGAGCTCGCGTTCAACAGCGGCTCGTCGCTGAAGCTCGGCGCCGAGCTCGGCGTCTATGCCGGCGACGAAGCCACGCCGCGCGAGATCTTCAAGGGCAAGGTCAGCGCGCTGGAGATGGTCTGCAACTACGGCGCGCCGCCGGAGCTGGTCGTGCTCGCCGAGGACGGCCTGACCGCCGCGCGCCGCGCGCGTCGCAGCAAGGTGTTCACCGACATGACGCCGGCGGACGTGGTGAACGCGATCGCCGGTGATCTCGGCCTGACGCCGTCCGTGACCGGCCTCACCGCGCCGCAGGGCACCTGGGCGCAGCTGGACGAGACCGACCTCGGCTTCCTGCGCCGGCTGCTCGCGCGCTTCGACGCGGACCTGCAGGTCGTCGGCACGGCGCTGCAGGTCTCGCCGCGCAAGGACGTGCAGCGCGGCACGATCGACCTGACGCTCTACAGCCAGCTCGCCCGCGTGCGCATCACCGCTGACCTTGCCGACCAGCCCACCGCCGTGAGCGTGGCCGGCTGGAACGCGAAGGACGGCTCCGCGGTGAAGGGCGAAGCGAGCGCGGTGGCCAACGCGGGCCCCGGACAGGGCCGCACCGGCGTCGCCTGGGCCAGCGAAGTCTTCGGCGACCGCAACGAGCACCTCGCCGCCCCCGCCGTCTACAGCACCGATGAAGCGCGCGCGGTCGCCGAGGCGGCGCTCGACCAGCGCGCGCGCCGCTTCGTCCGCGCCGAGGGCGTGGCCGAGGGCAACGCGCAACTGCGCGTCGGCGCCTGCGTGCGGCTGGCCGGCATCTCGCCGCAGTTCGACAACACCTACTACGTGGTGCGCGCCTGCCACCTCTTCGACATGAAGCAGGGCTACCGCACCGAGTTCAGCGCCGAGTGCGCCTACCTCGGGACCTGAAGCCGCGCGCCACACGCCACACACCAGAAGCCAGACGCCAGACACCACCCACGGCCACACGAGACCCCGTCATGCAACGCGACCTGCCCTCCCCCCTGCCCTTCGGCGTCCCGCTGCCCTGGGCCGCGGGCGCCCAACTGGCCAAGGTCAGCTCGATCGACGATCCCGAGCGGCTCAACCGCGTGCAGGTGCGGCTGCTCGCCTTCGACGACACCACCGGCCAGGACGCCGCGATGTGGGCGCGCGTGGTCGCGCCCTTCGCGGGCGACGACCGCGGCACCTTCTTCGTGCCCGACGTGGACGACGAGGTGCTGGTGGTCTTCGCGCAAGGCGACCCGCGCCACCCGCTGGTGCTCGGCGGCCTGTGGAACGGCAGCGCCGCCGCGCCGGCCGACATCGAGAGCGGCGGCCTCAACCGCTACAAGCGCATCAAGTCGAAGAACGGCATCGTCGTCACGCTCGACGACCAGAGCGGCCAGGAGACGCTGACGCTGGAGACGCCCGGCGGCTGCAGCCTCACGCTCAAGGACGGGCCGGGCACGGTGACGCTCGAGGACAGCAACGGCAACAGCATCAAGCTGGAGACCTCCGGCATCACGGTCCAGGCCGCCGCCAAGGTCACGGTGCAGGCGAGCCAGGTCAACGTCACGGCCGGCATGGTGAAGGTGGACGCGGCGATGTCGGACTTCTCCGGCATCGTGAAGTGCGCCGTGCTGCAGACCAACGCGGTCATCAGTGCCAGCTACACGCCGGGCGCCGGCAACGTCTGGTGAGGGAACGGACCATGAACCACCCGCACCATCCTGTCGTCGTCAGCGCGCCGCGCGGCCTGGCCCGCAGTCTGCAGCCGTGGCTGCTGCAACGCAGCGACGACGACTTCATCCCGGCCACGCTGGACGACCTGCGCGGCGCGGGCGCACCCAACGGAACGAGCGGAACGAACGGCGCGAACGGACTCACGCGGCTGCGCGACCTGCGCGCGCGCGCCACCAACAAGAACGGCACGCTCAAGCTCTTCCAGCCGATCCAGCGGCAGTTCCACCTCGCGCTGATCGAGGCCTGGTGCGACATGCCCGGCGAGCCGCGCGTCGATCCCGCCAAGATCGAATCCGCAGGCCTGGTGCTGCGACGCCTCGGTGCCGGTGGACAGCCGGAGGGATGGATGAAGTCCAACGGCCGCATCCGCGGCTGGGTGCCGATGTCGCGCGTCGGCGGCGCGGATGCCGACCCCGCGCCGGCGCAACGCGCGCAGCGCGATCTCACCGGCGTGGCCGACATCGATCGCCAGCTCGTGGCGTTCTCGCGCGAGCTGCCCGACACCGTGCTGGAGGAACAGACGATCCCGCTGTACCTCGCTCCGCCAGACGTCTGCGCCGAGGCCGGCCAGACGCTGTACTACGGCCTGGTCCCGACCGTCAGCGGCGAAATCAGCGAGACGGACGCGAGCTTCGGCGCGGCCGAGGGCTTCGACTTCGGTCCGTCGTCATCGGCCTTCCGGGGTCACCTGGTGCAGGCGCTGCGCGGCGAGTCGATGACGCTGCCCAAGGTCGGCGAATCGGTCAGCCGCGGCTGGCTGGAAGAGAGCGAACAGCCCGGCGCCAACAGCAACCTCGTCCGCTTCGTGTTGATGCTGAGGCAACTCGCGGGCGAGTTCGACGCGTTCGGTCCCGCGGGCGCGGCGATCCTGCAGGCGCTGCATCCGCTGCAATTGCCGCTGGTGCGCCGCAACGGCGAATGGCCGCAGCGCACCGTGCGCGCCGATGAGTTCCTGACGAAGGCCCACACGCTGATCCTGGCGCAGGGCAACGTCTCCGGCACGGTGGAGATGCCCGAGGCCTGGCCCGCGATGAACGCCAGCCAGACGCAGCAACTGCTGGGCGCCATGCACGCCGCGATGCGCGCGCGCTTCACGGCGATGAAGGCCAAGACCGGCCGCTTCGACGAACCCGACGCGCGTTATCAGCTGCGCGCCTTCGTGCGGCTGAAGGCCGACGGTCCCTGTCCGGCCCGCGTCGTCTGGAGCGCGCCGAGCGAGCCCTTCGTCATCGCCGCCTGGTACGAGGGCGCGGGCGCGCCGCCGGTGCAGATCGCCCTGCCCGATCCGGCCGACAAGCAGCTGCTCGCCGCGCTCAAGCCCAACGTGGCCTTCGTGGTGCCGCCGTCGCTGCAGAGCCTGCTGATGGGCTCGGCCAAGGACCTCATCGACGGCAAGAAGCCGCCGCCCATGAACCCGGCGCTGACGTGGATCTGCGGCTTCAACATCCCGATCATCACGATCTGCGCCTTCCTGGTGTTGAACATCTTCCTCTCGCTGTTCAACCTGTTCTTCGGCTGGCTCTTCGCGATGAAGATCTGCCTGCCGTTCCCCAAGATCCCGCCGCAGGAGTGACGCGATGACCTCCGCACTCATCGGCTGGCCGCTGCTGCCGCTCCCGGGCGACGACGGCGGCCTGGCCTGGCCCGACCTGGCGCGCAGCGTGCGCGACGGGCTGCGCCTGATCCTCAGCACCCGCCCCGGCGAACAGCTGATGCGGCCCGAGTTCGGCGGCGGCCTGGACCGCCTGCTGCACCAGCCCAACACGATCGCGACGCGGCGCGAGATGCGCGACCTGGTGCGGGACTCGCTCGCGCGCTGGGAGCGCCGCATCCTGCTCGACGCGGTCGAGGTGTGGGAGGTGCCGGGCGCGCCCGGCCAGGTGCGCGTCGAGATCGCCTACCGCCTCGCGCGCACCGGCGAGCCTGGCGCGATGAACGTCACCGTGGACCTGGAGGGCTGACGCCATGGCTATCCTGCCCCCCTCGCTCGACGACCGCCGCTTCGACGATCTGGTGGAGGAGCTGCTCGCGCGCATCCCCGCGCACACGCCGGAGTGGACCAACCCGCGCCTGGGCGACCCCGGCCGCACGCTGATCGAGCTGTTCGCGTGGCTGGGCGACGCGCTGCTGTACCGCGCCAACCTGATCCCCGAGCGCCAGCGGCTGGTCTTCCTCAAGCTGCTGGGCCTGGGCTTGAAGCCCGCGTTGCCGGCGCGCGGCATCGTGAGCCTGGCCTTCGCGAAGGACACCGAACGCGGCGCCCACACGCTGGCGCCGGGCGGCACGCTGAAGGCGCCGATGCCCTTCGAGACGCTGTCGGAGACGACCGTCCTGCCCATCACCGGCGAGGCCTACATCAAGCGCCGCCTCAGCAGCACGGAGACCGCGCGGCGCAGCGACGTGCTGCAGGGCCTGGCCCGCATCCACCGGCTCAGCGGAACGTTGAAGGCCTATGAGACGACGCCCGTGTTCGCGCAGGGCCGCGCGGTGCCGGACGGCATCGACGTCTTCGCGCAGAGCGCCGACCGCGCGCTGTGGATCGCGCTGCTCGCGCCCAAGGCGCCGCAGGCCGACCAGCAGGAAGCCGTGAACGAGGCGGTGAAGTCCGCGCTCGGCGGCGGCGATGCGGCGCTGCCGCCCTTGCTGTCGATGGGCGTCGTTCCTGCGCTCAAGCCCCCGGCGCTGTTCGAGGATGTCACCGCACCCACGCCGGTCCCGGTGCTGTGGGAGATCACGACGCGCGGCCGCACGGACTTCGACACCGATTACCTGACGCTGCCGGTGCAGCCCGGCACCGACACCAGCAACGGCTTGTCGCGCGCCGGCACGCTGCGCCTGCAGATGCCCGACGAGCGCCAGATCTGGGCGCCGAAGAATGACGTCGGCTTGAATCCGCAGGCCGGTGTCGGCGACGCGCCGCCGCGACTCGACGATCCGGAGCGCGCCGATCGGCTGGTCGCCTGGCTGCGACTGCGTCCGCAGCCGGGCCCCGCTTCGAATGCCGTGGCGGCATCGAGTTCCGCGGCCTTCTCGGCGTCCGGAGCGCCGGCGACGGGCGCCACCGCGCTGGCGTCGGCCACGGCACAGCATCTGCCGCTCGCCTGGATCGGCGTGAATGCCATCGAGATCGACCAGCGCGCCACGGTGACCGGCCGCGTGCTCGGCGTGTCGACCGGCGCGGCCGATCAGCAGTTCCCGCTGCCGATGAGCGCCGTCGATCCGACGAGCTTGCAGATCGAAGTGGAAGCGCCCGGCCGCGGCTACCAGCCGTGGACGCGCGTCGATGATCTGGGCGCGCTCAGCGCCGATCCCGACGTCGCGCGCGACGCGACGGCCTACGAGCTCGACGCCGAGGCCGGCACCCTGCGCCTGGGCGACGGGATGCGCGGCAAGGTGCCGGAGTCCGGCATGCGCGTGCGGCTGGCGCTGGGTCGCTTCGGCGGCGGACGCGCGGGCAACCTGCCGCCCGAGTCGCTGGCCGAGCTGAACGCGCGCCGCATCGACGGCCAGCCCGCGCCGCCGATCAAGGTGCTGCAGCCGCTCGCGCTGAGCGGCGGCGAGGACGCGGAGACGCTGGCCGTCGCCGAGCGTCGCATCCCCGCGCGCCTGCGGCACCGCGACCGCGCGGTCACCGAGGAGGACTACCGCCGCCTCGCGCTGGAAGCGCCCGCGGTCGACGTCGGCCGTGTCGAGGTGCTGCCGCGCTTCAAGCCGCGCGACCGGCGCTTCCACGTGCCGGGCGTCGTCAGCGTGCTCGCGCTGCCGGCCGCGCCGCTCGCGCCCGCGCCGAACCCGCGGCCCGATCGTCCCTTCATCGAACGCCTGCATGCCTATCTCTCGGTGCGCACGCCGCTGGCCACCGAGCTCTACGTGATCGGCTGCGACTACGTGGCCGTCGGCGTGTCCGTCGCGGTCGCGATCCGCGACGGGTATGCGCGGGATCAGGTCCTGCTGGAAGTGCGCGAGTCGCTGCGCCGCCTGCTGTGGCCGCTGGCGCCGGGCGGACTCGACGGCCAGGGCTGGCCGCTCGGCCGCGCGGTGCGCAGCCGCGAGCTGGAAGTCGAGGTCTCGCGCGTGCCGGGCGTCGACGAGTTGCGCGGCCTGCGCCTGTTCCGGCAGGCGGGCACCGAGTGGCAACCGCTGCCCGCCATCGCCGCCGACGGCGCGCAGATCCTCGCGCTGCAGCCCTGGCAGCTGCCCGAACTGCTGTCGGTGGTCGCCATCGAAGGCAGCGCTGCGCCGACCGACCTGCGCGCGTTGCCCAACCCCTTCGCCGAGGCCGACGCCGTCGCGGTGCCGGTCGTGCCGGAGCTGTGCTGATGGACGCCAACGGCCTGCGCTTCTGGCTGCTCGGCGAGGCCGCGCATTTCCCCGCCGTGGAACACGTGGTGTGGGATGGCGGCTGCCGGCGGTTGCGGCTCGCGTCCGAACGCACGCTGGTGCCGGCGATGTCGCCCGCCGATGCCTTCGCCGCCGCGCAATCGGCGCTGGAGCGCGTGCCGCGCGCGATCGACGCGCTGGAGTGCGTCGCCCGCTGGGACGCGGCGACGACCAGCGTGCTCGTCAAGAGCGTGCTGCCCGATGAGGCCACGCTGCTGGTGCTGGACGACACGCCTACCGACCTCTGCGCCGCGCCGGACGGCGTGCTCTACCTCGCCTTGCCGAACGCCGCGACGCCGGCGGTTCGCATGCATGACCTGCGCGGTCGCTGGAACGACGTGAACGTGTCGCTCGCGGGCTTCGTGCCCTGGCGGCTCGCGCCCGCGGCGGACGGCGGCGTGTGGGCGCTGGAGCGCTCGACCGGTCGCATCGCCCGACTCACCGGCCGGCCAATGCGCACGGAGACGCCGCAGCCCGACGACTACGACCCGCGCGTGTTCAGGCCTGACCCCGAGAACGCCTGCGCGCCGCGGCTCGCGTTGATCGGCTCGACACCACTCGACGTCGCCGAGACGCCCGTCGCCATCGCCGGAGGTCCGGATGGCGCGCTCGCATTGCTGAGCTGGACCGGCGGCATCGGCACCGCGCGCGTCCGCCGCTGGTGGACCGACGAGCGCCGATTCGCTCCGCCGCAGACGCTGCTGGGCGCGACCTATGCGTATGCGGTCGCGTGGCTCGCGCCGGACCGCGTTGCCGTGCGCGTGCCCGGTCGTCGCGACGCGCCGGCCTTCGATCTGGGCGCCGCGAAGACTGAGCTGATGCCGCTGGGCGACGTCTACCCGCTGGCCACCGACGCCGTCGAGGGCCCCTTCGCCAACGGCGCGGCGCAGCCGCCGCACTATCCAGCCGGCGCGGCCAGCGCGGAGCCGCTGCATGCGCTGTCGCTGCGGCAGCTCGCGCGGCGCGGCGAGGCGCGTCACTACGCCGACGGCCCTTCGGGCCTCGTCGCCCGCATGATCGACAGCGGCGACGGCGGCACGGTCTGGCACCGCCTTTTCGCCGAAGCCGCCCTGCCCGCCCACACCGGCTTCGTCGCCTGGCTCGCCGCCACCGAGGATCCCGTGCCGCCGGCCGACGACGACCGGCTCGCCTGGCATCCGCACGGCTTCGGCGCGGACATCCCCCAGCTCGACGACGCGATGCGCGCGCCGCAGGTGCCGATCGCGGTGTGGGAACCCACGCCCAGCGAGCTGCCGCACCACCCCGGCCTGCTCGGCGGCGAGCGCGAGGCCGGCGTGCGCGGTCTGTTCTCGGTGCTGGTGCAGAACGCGCGGCAACGCGTGCGCACGCTGTCCGGCCGCTACCTGTGGCTGCGGCTGGTGCTGCACGGCGACACGCGCGCCACGCCGGAGATCGCCGCGCTGCGCGTGTGGGGCAGCCGCTTCTCCTACGCCGACCGCTACCTGCCGCGGCTCTACCGCGAATCGCTGTTCGGCGCCGCCGCGCAGGCGCCGGGCGAGCGCGTCGGCCAGATCGACGCGAGCTTCGCCGCGGCCCTCGATGCCGGCGGCGCGCCCGACGACGCATTGCGCGCCCGGCTGCGGCTGGAGCAGGTGACGCTCGGCGACCGCGCGGCGGTCGAGGTCGAACACGCGGGCGACGCCTGGCTGCTGAGCGACGCCAGCCGCGCCTGGCGGCTCCGGCTCGAGCCCGATGCCATCGCGGTCTACCGCCCGCGCGCCACGCCGGCCGACTTCAACGCGCGGATGCTGGCCAGCTTCGAAGGCGTGCTCACGCGCCTCGAGGACCAGGTCGCCGCCGCCCACCTGCTCACCGATCCGAACGTCGTCGCCGATGCGCAGCTCGACTGGCTGGGCAGCTGGATCGGCGTCGCCTTCGACCCCGCGCTGCCGGCCGCGCGCCGGCGCGACTGGCTGCGCGCGGCGCCCGACCTCGCGCGCTGGCACGGCACGCGCCTGGGCCTGCGGCTGGCGCTCGACATCGCCACCGACGGCGCGGTGCGCGGCGGCGAGGTGCTCGTCATCGAGGACTTCCGGCTGCGGCGCATCCTCGCCACGCTGCTCGGCGTGGACCTGAGCGACGAACACGATCCGCTGCTGCCCGGACTGCAGGTCAGCGGCAACTCGGTCGTCGGCGACACGCTGGTCATCGGCGACCGCGAGCGCGTCGAACTCATCGCACTCTTCAACGCCGACGCCGACGTCACCAGCGCCACCGCCGCCGTGGAGAACCAGGCCGCAATCGACTTCGACGCCCGCCTCGCCTTCCGCGCGACGGTGCTGGTGCACCAGTCGGTGGATCCGCAAGACCTGGCACTGATCCGGCGCATCGCGCAGCTCGAGGCACCGGCGCACGTGGAGATGCGCGTCGTGTCCGCGACCTGGCCGCTGATGGTGGGCATCGCCGCGCTGGTCGGCGTGGACACCTACCTCGGTCCGCCGCGCCTGCCGCGGCCGGTGCAGGTCGAGCGCAGCGGCCTGGGGCTGGGCGACTACCTGATCGGCGCCGCCGTGCTCGATCCGCGGCTGTCCGGCGCGCCGCCGGTCAGCGCGCCGCCGCCGGAGGCCGACGCGGGCCTCGACGCCGTGGCCGCGCCCGGCGCCAGTTTCATGCTCGACGCCCGCGGTTCGCGCGCGGCCTCGGGCCGACAGATCACCGAGTACCGCTGGCGCCTGTTGCCGCCGACGGATGTTTGACCCCGCAGGAGAGTGGCCATGGCCGAATTCATTCCCGGCACCGACATCAGCACCGACGTCCCGACCATCGAGGTCACCGTCAATCCCGACAAGCCGCTGGCGATCGGCCGGCAGACCTTCCGGCTCGTCGTCGTCGACGACGCCGGCAATGCGTCCAAGCCCGACGAGGTGACCATCATCGTCGCCGACCAGGACGCGCCGACCGCGGTGATCCGGGGGCCGCGCATCGCGTCCTTCGGCAAGAGCTTCGAGCTGGACGGCTCCGCGTCCTTCGACGTGGGCGGCGGCAAGGTCGTCAAGTACGTCTGGACCTACCTGGGTCCGGTGACCTGAGCGGAGCGGCGCGATGGCGAAGTTCCCGCTCGGCAAGCCCGTGACGACGGAGACCGCGACGGTCGAGGTCGACGCGGGCCTGGCCGTCGGCGCGCACCGCTTCCGCCTGTCCGTCGTCAACGCGGCCGGGCTGCCCAGCCGCGCGGCCGACGAGGTCGTGGTGCAGGTGACGCAGTCGCGCGTGGTGTTGCCGCCAATCGCGCCGCCAATCGGGCCGCCGATCGGGCCGCCGATCTCGCCGCCGGTTCGTCCGGCAGGGCCCGTGCCGCCGCTTGAACCGATGCGGCCCACCCTGCCCGCCCAGCCCGCGCAACCGGTGAAGCCCGCCCCGCCGCTGAATCCGGCTGAGCCGGTGAAGCCCAAGCGACCTCCGTCCCCACGCACGTCGAGGAGACCTTCATGAGCATCCAGGCGACCAACGCCGATCCGCTGGTGGCACAGCCGCGCGCGGACCGCCTCGCCTACGCCACCGGCATGCTGCTGGACGCGCAGGACTTCAGCGACGAGCAGACCTATCACCGCGGCCGCCTCGCGCGCGCGCTGGCTTTCGTGGCCGGGCCGGGCACGCTGGCGGGCCTGGAGGTGCGGCACCTGCCGGCGTCGCCCACGCAGGTCGAGGAGATCAGCGTGTTGCCCGGCGTGGCGGTGGACCGGCTCGGCCGCCTGGTCGAGCTGCCGCTCGACGCCTGCCTGCGCCTGCCGCGCTGGTACGACGCGCAGCGCCTGGCCGTCATCGGCGACGGCACGCCCACCGGCAACGTGCCCGGAGGCGCGCTGACGCAGGCGGCGTACACGGACCTCGCGCGCTTTGCCTCGCCGCGCATGATCGCGTCGGGCGTCGCGCTGCCGGCGCTGGCGGTCGTCGCCGACGTGTTCCTGCGCTTCGCGGCCTGCGCGCGCGGGCTGACGCCGAGCTTCGCGCAGGGTCCGTTCGATGCGCTCAACGCGGTGTCGATCTCGCGGCTGCGCGATGCCTACGAGCTGTTGATGATCCCGCGCATCGGGCTCGACGACGCCTACAGCGGTCTGCCGCTGCCGCCGGCCGATCCGGTCGCGGGCGATCCGGACGCGGCCCCCGAGGCGCGTCGCGACGCGCTGCAGGACGCCGTGCTGCACGGCTGGGCCGGCAGTGGTCATGCGGGCGGCGACGGCGGGCTGGAGCCTTCCCCCGAGCAGCCGCGCCACCTGGACCCGAGCGCGGTGTTCCTCGCCCGCGTCTTCATCCCCGTCGACAACGCGACGCCGCCCGCGCGCCTCGCGGCGGCGCCGCTGGTGGACAACTGGGGACGGCGCTTCCTGCCGCCCTCCGCGCTCTTCGCGCAATGGGCAGGGTTGTAGCAACGCCTGACCCCCGCAGCCACCAGCCGCCTCAGCCCCGCATCCGACTCCGCCGCAAACGAGCCACCGACCGCAGCACGAGCCGCACCGAGCCTTTCAGGAGACCGACATGGCGATCAACCTCACCCTCGGCGCCGCCCGCGAGCGCATCGATCCCGTCGAGGCACCGACGCTGCGCAACCGCGGCGTGCTGGTCGAGGATCCGCGGCGCCAGCGCCCGCGCTACTTCGACGGGCGCTTCCTGGCGGCACGCGACCTGATCCGCGACCAGCAGTATTTCCTGACGCGCGAGTCCGACCTCGGTCGCGCCGCCGGCAGCGGCGTCGCGCACGGGCTGTCGGTGTCCGAAGGCGCGACGCCGCAGACCGTCCGCATCGCCGCCGGCGAGGGCCTGACCGGCGCCGGCGAGCTGGTGCTGCTGCCGCGCGAATTGACGATCGACCTGGCCGACATCCCTCAGACGGAACAGCTGTCGGCGCGCTTCGGCCTGTCGCGCCTGCCGGTGGCGCCGCTGCGCAGCCGCACCGGGCTGTTCGTGCTGGGCCTGCGGCCGGTCGAGTTCACCGCCAATCCGATCGGCGCCTATCCGACGACGCTCACCGGTGCGCGCACCGTCGAGGACGGCGACGTGATCGAGGCCACGGCCGTCGTGCTCGTGCCCTGGCAGGACGACGGCGCGGCCGATGCGCTCGACGCGCGCCGCGGCACGGCTGCGCGGACCATCTTCACGCAGCCGGGCGCGCCCGGCTGGTCGGCCAACGTGCTGCCGGTCGCGATGCTCGCGCTGCAGTCCAACTCGTTGGTCTGGATCGACGAGGCCATGGTGCGGCGCGAGCTCGGCGCCGACCGCGGCGACCTGCCCGGCATGGGTTTCGCGCCACGCGGACTGCGGCTCGCGCACCTGATGCAGCACCAGAACCATCTCGCCGACGTCGTCGCGCAGTTCCACGGCCGCAGCTTCCCGGCGGCCACGCAGTTCCCCGCGCTGCCGCCGGCCGGCCCGCTGCCGGCGGGCATCATCGACACGGCCGACTTCACGCAGCGCTACTTCCCGTCGGAAGTCGACGTCGACTTCTCCATCATTCCCGAGGACGAACTGCCCGCGCTGGTCGAGGAGGCGCTCGCGCTGCCGCCGATCGACTTCCTCGCGCCGCAGGCGGCGCTGGACCTGACGGCGGTGCTGGTGCTCGCGCCAGTGCCGCGCGCCGACTTCGCCGCCGTCCGCGCGAAGCTCACGACCGTGTCGCGGCCCCTCAAGGCGGCCGCGCCCAACCTCGTCGCGCAACGCAAGCCGCTGGAGATCCTGACCCGCCTGCGCATTCCGCTGCCGCTGCGTCCGGTCGATGTCTCCAACCCGTCCGATGCCGAATGGGCGCGGCTTGCGAAGCTCGACTCGCTGTGGTTCGTGCGGCGGCGCAACCTCGCCTACCGCGACGACCTGGTCGGCAAGCCGATCGCGGTCGCGGGCGGCTCGGACGTCGTCGTCGAACGCGCGATCACCGCGCGCATCGCGGAACTCGGCCTGACGCCCGCGCTCGACAAGGTGCTGGCCGCGTCGAGCGCACGGGCCGCGTCGAGCGTGATGTCGCTGCTGGCCTCGCCGCGCATCGCCGCCTCGCCTGCGCTCACCGCGGCGGCGCTCGGCGCGTTGAACGCGAAGCCCGCCGGGGAACGCGAGGCGGGCCGCGACGCCGGGCTGGACCATGCGCGCGTGCTGCAGGTCGGTGCGGAGCTCTCCGACGGTGCCGTCGGGAACGGCCTCGAGAAGCTCGAACGCCATGCCGGCGACGCCGTCACCCGCACGGCGCTGGTCAGCCTGGCGAGCAACGACAACTGGCGCAAGCTCGACACCGCCGCCAGCAGCGCCGAGGGCACGAAGCTCGATCAGTTGAGCGCCCGTCTCACGCGCGTTCCAGGCGCGCCGGGAACGCCAGCGCCGGCGCCCACGCCTGGACCGGAGCCGGTCGTGGTCGATCCCGCCTCGAAGGCCGGCCCTGCAGCGAGGGCACCGGCGACGTCGACGGGAAGGCCAGCAGCGAAGCCGTCTGCCACCGCGTCGACAGCATCCGCTGCTTCGACCGCCACAAAGCCGTCGGCGGCGAAGACCACCGCTGCGAAGGCCACCGCCGCAAAGGCGACCGCTGCAAAGACGGCGACGGCCTCGGCGGCAGCAGCAGCGAAGAAGACACCCGCCAAGAAGGTCGCGGCGAAGAAGACCGCCGCGACCAGGCGCCCGCCGCAATCTTGATCCCAGGCTCCGAGGAGACCCATCGTGAGCACCACTCCCATCCGCGATCCGCTGGCCGGTGAGCGCGTCGTCGGGCTGTCGCCCGGCAGTGCGATCGAGGCCGCCGGCGACTGGCGCCGACGTCCCCACGTCTTCCCCGGTCGCGCCCTCACCGCGGGCGCGCTGACGCAATGGCAGGCCTGGCAGGCCGGCCACCTGGCCACGCGCGGTCAGGACTGGACCGCCGGCATCGTCAGCGGGCTCGAGGTCCAGGCCGGTCCGGTGATCCCCCCGCCACCACCACCGGCGCCCGCGCCAGTGCCGCCGGCGCCGACCGGCTTCAACGCGGTGGAACTGCAGATCACCCGCGGCCTCGGCCTGGCGTGCAGCGGCGAGGATCTGGTGCTGAACCAGCCGCTGCGCTGCGTGCTGGCCGATGTGCCGGTGGTCGCGCCGCCAGGCTTCTTCGTCGACGGTAGCGGCGTCGAGCCGGGCACGGAAGGCGCGCCCTCGACGCTGCGCGCGCGCAAGATCGGCGCCGCGCTGGGCGCGCTGGAAGCCGCCTCGCTGGCGACCTTGCCGCCCATCGGCGTGCTGGTGCTGCAGCCGGTGACGGCGGACCGCTCCAGCGCCGACCCGATGGATCCCTGCGAGCGCAGTGCCTGCGACGAAGGCACCTACGGCGATGCCGCCGCCTTCGAGGACTGGCGGCTGGGCGACGGCGCGCGGCTGCTCTGGTACGTGTGGCCCGGCGAATGGCGCGGACTGCCCGCCGTGCCGGCCGTGCAGCTGCGCAACGCGCTCGCGTGGACAGTCTTCCAGGCCGAGGACGCCTTGCCCGAGGGCCAGGTCTTGCCCTGGGAGGAGTTCGGACTCCCGATCGCGCTCGTCGCGCTCGACAGCGTGACGCGCGAGCCGCTGTGGCTGGATCGCGCGAGCGTCGTGCGGCGCGGCGGCAATGGCCGGGATTCGCGCCTCGCGTACACGGACGGCGCGCTGATCGCCGGCGCCCGCAAGCCGGCGCTCTGGCAGGCGCGCATCGAGCAGTTGGCCGAGCAGGTCGCCGCCGCCGGCGAGCCCGCGCCGCTGCCCGAGACGCTCAACGACGCCTTCGGCCGCTTCCTGCCGCCGGTGGGCCTGCTGCCGCGCAACGCCTTCGATCCGGCGACGCTCAAGAGCGGCTTCTTCCCCGTCGGCTTCGACCTCGACGCCGTGCCGGTGCCGGTGGAGCAGCTCGACCTGGCCGTGCGCGCGAGCGCGTCGCTGGCGCCGCTCTCGATCGCGGCGCCCGAGGCGGTGCGGCTGCTCGTGCCGGTGCCGCTGGGCTCATGGGAGCCGCGCCTGCTGCACAAGGAGATCGTCGATCCGTTGTTCCAGCAGACGCTCGACGAGAACCTGCTGCGCCGCGCCCGCACGCTGGGCCTGCGCCAGGGGCTGCGCAACAAGGCGGCGATGCTGTCGCATGCGCTCGACGGCAAGTCGCCGGTCGTGCCGCCGTTCAAGAGCGATCCCGACGCGGTGGAGAACGAATCGCTGAGCCCCTGGGGCGAGCCTCCGCCCGGTGGCGGCCATCGCAGCGATCTGCGCGCCGGCCTGCACCAGCATTTCTTCGACGGCGCCAATCCGCCCTTCGCGGTCCAGACCGGCGAATCGCTGTTCTGCTGGGTCTGCCTGGATCCCGACCATCCGCCGCGCACGCTGATGCTGCAGTGGCACACCGACGGCAACTGGGAACACCGCGCCTACTGGGGCGAGGACCTGATCGGCTGGGGCTCACCGGTCGGATCGGCCGCGCACTTCCGCGCCGGCGACCTGCCGACGCCCGGCCAGTGGGTGATGCTCACCGTGCCTGCGTCCGCGCTGGGCCTGGCGGCGAAGAACCTGGACGGCATGGCCTTCGCGCTCTTCGACGGCCGCGCGGCCTACGGCCTGACCGGCGCGCGCACGCCGCAGGTGTGGCGCAAGTGGTTCTGCAACTTCCTGCCGCCGGGCGCCCGCGTCCAGGGCGAGGAGCCCTGGGACCTGCTCACCGCCAACGACCTGTGGACGCCGTTCGAGCCGCACGACGGCGTCGTGCCCAGCCTGCCGCAGCTGCAGTCGCAGGATGGCGGCGACATCTTCAATCCCGGCGCGGGATCGGCGTCGGCGCTCGCGGTGCCGACCAGCGGTTTCAACCTCGCCTATCCGCCGGCGTCGGGCTGGCGCGGCCACACGCTGATGAACAAGGACGGCTCGCCGATCACGGTCATCGAGAAGGGCGCCGCCGACACGGTCACGACTTGGCTCTACCTGGACGAGCTGAACCCGCCGCGCTCGCTGTGGATCGGCGTCTACGGTCGCGGTCTGCGGGCGGACAACACGCCGACCTCCAGCATCCAGATCAAGTTCGCCTACTGGGGCGAGAACCGCTTCGCCGAGCTGCGCAAGGCGCTGCCCGGCCTCGAGACGCTGCAGGCGATGACGGTGCGCGGCGGCGCCCTGCCGCGCTCGGGCAGCTGGGTGGAACTGCCGCTGGCGATCCCCGACAGCAACGTCGTCGGCGAAGGCGGCGCGCGGATGTCGGTGTTCGGCATCGTCGTCATGGCCTTCGACGGCACGCTGGCCTTCAGCGACCTGCGGCGCAGGCCGGCCGCGGCCGGCGCGGCACCCGAGCTGATGTGGCCCAAGCAGGTCAGCGACGATCCGCGGCCGACCACCGTGCCGCTCTACAACCCCCTGCTCAACGCGCCGCTGCAGCCGCAGCACAACCTCGGCGTGCTGACGCCGACGCCGTCCTCGCGCATCGGCACCGTGCGCGTCTACACCGAGCTGGTCGCCGATCCGCTGATCCAGCGGCTGTCCGGCCACGAGCAGTCGCAGCTGCTGCTGCGCGGGCTGGAGGGCTTCGCGGACTACCTGCGCCGGCGCATCGACCGCGCGGACGACATCACCGACTTCGGCTTCGCGCACATGCAGGTCGACATGCACCGCATCCGCCAGCTGACGATGAGCGCCAGCGACGCGGGCCGGCTGGCCGTCTCGCCGACGCTGGCGGCGCTGGCCACCAGCGAAAGCGCGCTGGTCGTGCAGCAGCAGATCCAGGAGTACATCGGCAAGGTCAAGGCCACGGCGACCGCGCCGGCGCCCGCCGGCGTGCCCAAGGGCACGGCGGGCATCGCGGCGGCGGCGGGCTTCAGCGCCACCGCCGCGGCGACGGCGGCCGCGATCAACGCGGCGGCCAACGATCGCGTGGCCACGATGGCGCAGTCGAGCGCCGGGCTCAATGCCGGCCTCCGAGCCGACCTCAATGCCAACGCCAACTTCAATGCGCAGGTCAATGCCCAGGCCAACGCTCAGATCAATGCCCAAGCCAACGCGCAACTGAAGTCGCAGGTCAACGCCCAGCTCAACGCCCGCATCGATGCGCGCGCGCAGGTCGAGGCCGTGCTGATCAAGCCGCCCAAGGCGCCGCCACCGATCATCTATGCCAATCCGGTGGTGGGGCTGTCGGAGATCCGCACCACGGCGATCGCCGAGCGGCTGAAGAACCCGCCCTCGCCCGAGGCGCGCAACTACGCGCTGGCCAACCGGCAGCGCACGGTGATGTCGCTGCTCGGGCTGCTGGAGTCCTTCGCGGCCGAGGACAGCGGCGAGCTGCCCGCGCTGTTCCAGGACTTCCAGATCCCGGGGCTGGCGAACGATCCCTTCCTGGCCAACACGAACGCGCAGCAGCGGCCGCTGACGGACTTCCGCAACAACCCGACGCTGCAGGCCGCGCTGGCCAAGCCGCCGACGGGATCGGACGCCGCGCTGGACGAGGCCACGCTGTTCACGCAGGCGGTGAGCCTGTCCGACATCACCATCGCGGTCCTGCGCCAGCTGGAGGCGCGGTTGACGGTGTACCGCGACGCACTCAACCGCTGCGACAGCGCGCTCGAATCGCTGCGCGGCGAGATCGACACGATGACGGCGCGCTTGTCCCAGGTCGGCGACGCGCTGGCCGAAGCGCGGCACGATGTCAGCGTCGCTCGCGCGCTGCTGGCCGAGGAGACGGAGCGTGTCGCGGGGATCAACACCCGCCGCGCCAAGGTGCTGACGGAGGAGGTGACGTTCATCGCCTTCATCCGGCCGCGCGAGGCCGACAACCTGCTGTCCGCGCCGACACGCGCGGTCGATCCGGGGCTGGTCGATCCGGCCGTCCCGGCCTGCCTGCGCGAGCATCCCGACGCGCCCGACGAGCTGCTGGACATGCTGCGCGTGGTGCGCGAGGCGCCGGCCAGCTGGTTCGTGCGCGCGCCGCCGCTGCTGCATCGGCTGGACAAGGTCGATCATCTGGTGCGGCTGGTCGGCAGCGCGCAGGCCCGCGCGGTGGCCGGGCTCGCGGCGCCGATGCTGGCGGTGCAGACGATCGCGGCCAGCACCAAGGTCGCGGCCGGCATCGTGCAGGTCGCCACGCGCCAGGCCGAGGCGCTGGGGCCGCGCATCGCGACGCTGCGCACGCTCGACCTCGGCCTGCTGAAGGTCGCGACCTGGCAAGGCGTGCGGCAGCAGGCCGAGCAGGTCGTGAGCTTCGGTGACCTCGCCGAAGGCGGCCATGGCCGCGCCGACGTGGCGCGCGAGGCCGCGGCGGAGCTGGACCGCATCCGCGCCGTTACCGCCTGCCTGCATGCGGAGTTCAGCGGCGTGCTGCCGGTGATCCGGCTGCAATGGGCGGAGATGCTGTCGGAGTTCGACGCCGCGCCCAACCTGCGCAACCTCGCCAGCCTGCCGCGCTGGGGCGAGATCGCCTACCTCGACCGGCGGCGGATGCAGTCCTATGTGGACTGGCTGTTCGCGCAGATCGAGCCCGGCCAGCCGCAGGCGGTGGCGCTGGTCAACGACGTGGTGCGCATGGCGCTGCTGCTGGCCAGCCACGCGCCGGTGGACCGCATCGTGCAAGGCCGGATGGCGCGGCCCACGCCGGGCGTGATCCCGGGCACGCGCATCCCGCTGACGGTGCTGGACACGACCAAGCTGCGCGTGGGCATGCAGGCGCTGATGTATCGCGGCGACACGCTGGTGGCGCGCGCGACGGTCGAGGACCTCGGGCAGCAGGAGGTCGCGGCGCGCGTGATCCACACGGTGTCCGCCAAGGTCGACCTGGGCGACGACGTGCGGGTGCACTTCGACACGACGGCGATGGTCAGCCTGTCGGCGGGCGCGGCGAAACGGACGCTGTTCAAGGCGAGGTGATCGCATGGCCGCGCCTGAACGCATCGTCCGTCACCTGCGGCTGCGTGCGCCCGGCGAGGCGGCGGTGCGCCGGATGATGCCGACGCTGGAGGATGCGTTGCGCTGCGCCAGTCTTGGCGACGATGGCGGCCGGCTGATCGTCGTGAGGAAGCTGGCGCTGGGGCCCGTGACGGCCCGCGCGACGTCGCAGGCGCTGTCGCGATTGATCGAGGAGAAGACGGCCGCCGTCGCTCGACAGTGGGTGGCGCCGGGCGATGCCACGGGGCACGCGACGACGGACATCGACGACAGCGCCGCGGACCGCGCGGGCTGCGTCGTCTTCGCCGGTGTGCTCGAAGCGCGGACGCAGCTGGCGTCGCGGTTGCTGCGGGGTCGGCGTGCCGACGCGTGGTACTGGCCGCTGGCGGTGCCGGAGTTCGATGGGCAGCTGCCGGTGCGGCACAACCTCGCGCGGATCGCGCTCGCGATCGCTCGCACGCCCGAGGGCCGCGTGGCCCTGCCCCAGTGGGCGGCGGCGCTCGTGCGGGGTGTCGGTGCCGCGCGCGTCGCCGCGTGCTTCGACGAGGCAGCGGGCCACCGCCTGCTGCACCTGGCCGGCCTGGCGCGGGTGTCAGGTCTTGCGTCCGCCGGCGCGTCGTTCCGCTCCGCGCGGAGGGCGTCGAACGAAACCCCGAACGATGCGTTGAACGAGGCCGCAGGTGCGATGGGATCGCGCGCGAATCCCTCGTCCTCGTCGACGGCGTCCGCGACTCGTTCCCCCACGACGGGTGCAGACGACGAGGCGCTCGTGCCGCACTGGCTGCACCGGCTTCTGGAGGCCGCCGGCGCCACTGCCGCGACCACCGGCGGTCGCGACGGAGCGTCCCGGACGTCCAGTTCCGATCTCCCGCCCAGCGCGACAAGCGGGGGCTCGCTCTGGAATCAGCGCCTCCCGGCACTCGGCCACCGCAATGACGACGCCATATCTCCGAACGGTGCCGTCGATCGTGCCGATCCGGCGCTGCAGTCGGAGACTTCCCGCGCGTCGCCATCGACGTCGAGCGATGCGCATCGCCAGACACGGTCCCGTTCGCACGCGCTTGCCGAGGACGACGCCGACGGCCCGGGCAGTACGCGCGTCAACATCGACCCGCTGCGATCGGGCGCCTGGCCCTGGATGCAGCCGACGAGTTGCGGCGGGCTGCTGTTCCTGCTCCCCGTGCTGGCGCACCTCGGCGTGCCGCGACGCGCGCCGGACGACGAGTCGGCTTGCCGCCTCGTTGCGGAGGTGCTCCGCCTGGCACTGCGACGCTCGCATGCGCCACGCGACGATCCGATGTGGCAGCTCGCGGCGGCGCCCTGCAATGACCCGACGATGGAGGCCGACGCTGCAGCGGCCTTGGCCGACGCGCGCCGCTGGCTGCAAGGCGCCGGGCGGATCGGACTGGTACGACTCGTCCGGCGCCGCGGACACGTGTGCGCCACGGCCACGCATGTGGACCTGCATTTCCCGCTCGGCGACTGCGAGCTTCGATTGCGCCGGCTCGGGCTCGACATCGATCCCGGCTGGCTGCCGTGGTTCGGGCGCGTGGTGGCATTCCACTTCGGCGCGGAGCGCCCGGCATGAACGCGCCGCTGCGTCCCGATCTGCGTCCGCCGACGGCCGACGCCGCGTCGCTGTCCGCTGCGACCGCCGATGCCGCGAACGCCGCCGCTGCCGCGACGCTCGCCGACCTCGCCTTCGCGCTGCTGGCGCCAGCGCAGGAGCACAGCCCGACGGCGGCGAGCGGCGCAAGCGCCGAGGCCGCGTGGCTGACCGAGTGCGCCGCGCGTGTCGACCTCGGCGCGCTGGACGTCGCCGCCTGGCTGTCGCGCTGGCGCGCCGCGCCCCCGCCAGCCGACCGCCGGCTGGTCGCGCTGTCCGCCACGCTGCAGCTGACACTCGCCGAGGAGGTGGCCGTCGCCATCGCCCGCGCGGCCGAGACCGACGCGATGGCCGCGCGCGTCCTCGCCTGGCTGCAGGCGCCGGTCGGCGGCGCCCGGCCGACGGTGGGCTTGGCCGCGCAGGTGGCCGCAGCGCTCGGCGAGGCCTCGCCTTTCCCCGCACTGGCCACCGGCACGGCGCGGCGCAGCGGCCTGTTGCACATCGACGACGACCACCGCGCCCTGCCCGAGGCCACGCTTACCGTGCCGCAGCCGATCGTATTCGCGCTGTCCGATCCGCCGGCCTTGCAATGGCCGGGCCTGCGCATCGGCCGCGTGGACGACACGCCGCTGCCGCCCAGCCTGCAGGACGCCGCCCGCTCGCGGGCGCAGGCGCTGGGCCGCGGCGCGAGCGCGGTGCTCGTCGTGCGCAGCGGCCATCCGAAGGAGGCGCAGGCTGCCGCCGCCGAGGTCGCCCGCCAGTTGCGCGCCCGCGCCGTGTTCATCGAGGGCGACGTCCCCGAAGGCCTCGGCCCGTGGCTCTGGCTCGCCGCGGCGGTCCCGGTCGTGAGCCTCGAACTCGCCCCCGGCGAACGCCGCCGCGTGGCCGCGATCCCCGGCTGGCACGGGCCGCTGCTCGTCGCCGCCGGCCCGGACGGCAGCATCGAGTTCAACGGCGACACCGCCCCCGGCTGGTCCGTCCCGATTCCGCCGGCGGAAGAACGCAGCGCGCTCTGGCTCGACGCGCTGGGCGATGCCGGCTTCGCCCAGACGCTGGGGCACCGGCACTGCCACGCGGCGGGCCGCATCGCGGAACTCGGCCGCGCGGCGCGCTTCGAGGCGCAAGCCGCCGGCGCCGAGACCGTCACCCCCGCCCACGTCGTGCAGGCCGCGCGAGGCGGCAGCGCCGGCGATCTCGGCGCCCTGGCCGAACTGCTCGCCGACCCCGTGCCGGACGACGCGCTGGTCCTGCCCGCGCCGCTGCGCGTCGAGCTCGACGCCTTCGCCGACCGATGCCTGGCGCGCGACACCGCCGCCCGGGGCCTCGGTCCGGCGATGCGCGCGCGTTTCCGCACCGGGGTGCGGGGACTCTTCGTCGGGCCGTCGGGCACCGGCAAGTCGCTGGCCGTCGGCTGGCTCGCGACGCGGTTGGGCCTGCCGCTGTACCGCGTCGACCTGGCCTCGGTGACCAGCAAGTACATCGGCGAGACCGAGAAGAACCTCGCCCAGCTGTTCGCCCGCGCCGAACACGCCGAGGTGGTGCTGATGTTCGACGAGGCCGATTCGCTCTTCGGCAAACGCACCGACGTGAAGGATTCCAACGACCGCTTCGCCAACGCGCAGACCAACTACCTGCTCTCGCGGATCGAGTCCTATGCGGGCATCGCCGTGCTCACCAGCAACAGCCGCGCGCGTTTCGATTCGGCCTTCACGCGGCGGCTGGACGTGATCGTCGAGTTCCCGCCGCCCGGGCCCAAGGAGCGCCGCGCGCTGTGGCTGGCGCATCTCGGCGACGGGCACCGGCTGGACGGCGGCACGGTGAACCAGCTGGCGGCCGGGTGCGAGCTGGCCGGCGGCCATGTCCGCAACGTGGTGCTGGCCGCCGCGGCGCGCACGCACGGCGGGCCGGTCGGCGCGGCGGATCTGCTGCCGGCGCTGGTCGCGGAGTACGGCAAGCTCGGCAAGCCGCTGCCCGCCGCGCTGCGGGTGCTCGCGTCCGACGGAGCCGCGCCGGAGGGGCCATGAACACGGCGGTGCCTCAGGCCAGGACCCAGGCTGTCGCGCCGACGTCGGCCGGACATCGCGGCGCCTCGCACTGCGATTGCGCGGCGGGCGAGTCGGCGGCCGCCGGACTGCCGCGCTTCCTCGCCCGCCACGGCGCGTCCGGTCCGGGCTGCGGCGTCCAGCCCAAGCTCACGATCGGACGGCAGGACGATCCCTTCGAGCGCGAGGCCGATGCCGTCGCCGACGCGGTGATGCGCAACGAAGCGGTGAACGTGCCCGGACTGCCCGCTGCGTCCGGGGCTGCTGGCGCATCAGGTGCATCGGGTGCATCGGGCGCGGCCGGCGCATTCACCGTCTCAGGCGAGACGCCCGTCGTCCAGAGGCTCTGCGCGGAATGCGCCGCCGAAGCAGAGACGCCGCTCGACGACGCGCTCGTGCAACGCAGCGGCACGGGCAGCAGCTCCGGCAGCGGGGCCGACACGGCGGGCGAAGCGCCCGGCGCCGCGGCACTGCCGCAGGCGCCCGACGCCGGCAGCCCGCTGCAGGCGGGCGTGCGCACGCGGCTGGAGTCCTCGCTCGGCGCGGATCTCGGCGACGTGCGCGTGCACGCCGGCCCCGCCGCCGACGGCATGGCGAAGGCGCTGAACGCAAAGGCCTTCACCCACGGCGAGCACATCTGGCTCGGTCCGCAGCAGCGCGCGGACGACCTGCCGCTGATGGCGCACGAGGTCGCGCACGTGGTGCAGCAGGGCAGCGGCCGCGCCCGTCCGGAGGCGGTGCAGCGCGCGCCCGCCGACTACCGCCACCCGGAGGACGGCGGCGGCGTGCTGTCGCGGATGCAGGGGAAGATCAGCGCGGCCAGCGAGGGCCACGAGGACGAGCAGCCGACCGGGGACGCGGCGGCGCGGGCGCACACGGCACGCAGCGCGGCCGGCGGCGTGGACCGCGGCGAACTGGCGCAGGAACGCGGCAAGCTGGAGCCACAGGCCAAGCCGTCGGTGGACCGGCCGGCGCAGGAGGCGCCGAAGGTCGAGGAGGCCGCCGCCCAGACGGAGCAGGCCGCGGACGCCCCCGCCGATCCGCTGGTGGAGGCGGACGGACCGCCCGCGGCCGGCGGGAAAGGCGGCGGCAAGGGCGCGGCGGGCGGTCTCGCGGACGGCGGTGCGGGACAGGCGCAGGCCGCCTTCGGGACCGCGGCGGGGACCGCGATGCCGGCGCCCGAGATGCCGGTGACCGTGCCCGCCGCGGTCAGCGCGCCCACCGATGCGGGCGGTGGGCCGTTGCCCGCCGATCCCGCCGCCGACGAGCAGGTCGCCGGCCTCGCGGCACAGGCGCAGAGCCTGCGCGAGCAGAGCGGCCGCATCCGTTCCTTCGCCACCGAGGAACGGCGCAACGCCACCACCCTGCGCGGCAATCTGGCGCTGGTGCGCGGCGGCGTCATGCAGGCCGAGATGGGCGTCTCGAAGTCGCGCGAGCACCTGGCCTTCCGGCAGGAGCTGCTCGGTCAGGCGCGGCAGGGACTGGGCGTGTCGCAGGAGAAGGCCGCGACGGTCGCGGCCGAGGCGCCGAACTTCGAGTCCAAGGCGGACGAAGGCAAGGCCGAATCCGGACCGATGGCCAGCGAGGCCTCCGGCCTTGCGGCCGAGAACGCCGCCAACACGCCCGACGACGCCGAGGCCGCGGCCAACGCGCGCGAACAGGGCGGCGCGATGAACCAGGCCGGCAGCGACATCGGCACGACTGACGACGCCGTCACGCAGACGCGCGCCAAGGCCGGCACGCTGGGTCAGGACGCCGCGCAGGCGCAGCAGCAGAACGCGGTCACGCAGAGCCGGCTGGAGGGCATGGACCAGACGCTGGCGGCCACCAGCGACAAGCTCGGCACGATGGGCGAGCAGACGGGCGCGGCGCGCGGCGAGATGGAGTCGCTGGCGAGCGCGCCCGACGAGCACACCGGCCAGGCCGCCGCGATCGACGACCGCGGCGCGGCGCTGGCGGAGACCTCGAACGAGCTCGAATCGCGCCTGCAGACGGTGCAGGGCGACTACGCCGCCAACATGGCGGCGGTCCCGGCGCCGGAACCGTGGACCCGCGAGAAGGTCGTCGAACTCTATGGCAAGGAAGCCCTCGGCGAAGAGGTCTCGGAAGAAGAGGCCTCGGGCGACGAGCCCGAAGCGGCAGAGGTCGAGCCGCCGATGGAGACCGAATCGATCGACGCCGCGCCGCTCGATGGCGGCGATCAGCTGGTGCAGCGCACACCCGCGGACAGCGGAGATGTCGAGACGCCGCCACCTCCGCCTTCACCGCCTCCACAGGCGCCAGCCGGCGACGGTGGTGCAGCGGACAGTGCCGCAGGCGGCGCTGCCGGTGATGCAGGAGCAGCGCCGGAGGCCGATGCGAGCGCCGGCGCGGATGCGTTGTCGCCGCAAGGCGATGCCGGCGCGGGAGCTGATGCGGGCGACGCCGGCGATGCCGGCGCGATGGCGGCCGAGGGGAGCAGCGACGGTGGCGCCGATGCGTCCGGCGGCGCCGCGGACGGGGGTCCCATCGCCGCGGCGGCACCGGCCGCGCCCGCGGCGCCGGAACGCGAGCGCGTCGATGCGGCCGGCGCGGTGTCGGGCGCCCTGCCCAGTTGGCTGACCGGCGTGGAGCCGCCCAACGAGGAGGCACGCCAGCAGGCGCAGCAGGCCGCCGCCGAGCGCCGCGCCGCGCAGATCGCGGACATCGAGAGCCAGACCGAGGGCGGCTTCGCCGCCATGAGCGCGACCGACCGCATGGGCTGGGCGTTGCGGCAGACCGGCCGCAACCTGTTCGGCTCGGTGGGCAACATCCAGTGGCCCGGTTTCGGCCACCTCGCGCTGGGCCTGATCGACCCGCGCGGGCCGATGATGGGCGTGGTCAGCGGGCTGGGGATGATGCTCTCCGGCGGCGCCAACCTGCTCAGCGCGGAGCAGTGGCGGCGCGATCCGCTGGGCAACCTGCTGAAGTCGGCGGCCGACATCGCCACCGGCCTGACGATCGTGCTGGGCTCGATCACCGCGCTGGCGGGCGTGATCATCGCGATCATGACGGCGATCACCATCCTGTCCTTCGGGACGGCGGCGCCGGTGACCGGCCCGGTGATCGCGTTCTGCACCACGGTGCTCACGACGGTCGGCGGCTGGACCATCGCCGTGGGCAAGGTGGCGCTGGTGCTGCAGGCGCTGGTGTTCATCAAGAACCTCATCGACGCGGCCTGCGCGCAGACCGCGGCGGAGCTGCAGTCCGAGGCCGACCAGATGACGGAGAACGTCAGTGACGCCGGCAACGTGCTGATGCAGATGGGCATGGCCAAGGCGGGACAGCTCGGCGGCCGGGCGGCGGCGTCGGAGATCCGCGCGGCGGGCGGCGGCGTGCGCTACGCCGCGCAGATGGGCGCGCGGGCCGGCGTCGGCGGACGGGCGGCGCTCGGCGCGGCGGGACGCGGCCTGCGCGCGCTGCCGGCCGCGGCGGCCCGCGGCGTGCGCGCCTTGCCGGGTGCCTTGGCGCGCGGCGCGCGGGCGGCACCGGGCGCGATCGGGCGTGGGGCGCTGGCGACGGGGCGTGCCATCGGTCGCGGCGCCGTCGCGACCGGCCGGGCGATCGGCCGCGGCACCGTGGCCGCAGGGCGCGGCATCGCGCGCGGCACCGTGGCGGCGGGACGCGCGGTCGGGCGTGGCCTCGGCGCGGCCGGCCGCGGCGTGCGCGCCCTGCCGGGAGCCCTCGCACGCGGCGCACGCGCGCTGCCCGGCACCGTGGCGCGAGGCGCACGGGCCCTGCCCGGCGCGGTGGCGCGCGGTGCGCGGGCCCTGCCGGGCGCCGTGGCGCGCGGCGTGCGCGGTCTGCCGGGCAGCGTCGGGCGCGGTGTGCGCGGCGCGTGGTCCGGCACGCGCGAGTACTTCGGCAGCCGCTTCTCGCGCAGCTTCATCGTCGGCGACGACATCGCCAACCTCGGCATGGCGCGCAACGCGTCGGCCGAGGCCCGCGCCGCGGTGTGGGCCGAGGCGCGCGCACCCGGCGGCGCGCTGGCGGGCGAGGCGCGCGTGGCCGGTGCCGCGGACGACGTCCATGCGCCGGGCGCCGTCGACGAGCCGGTGCCGGCCGCCGCGGACGACGCGGTTCCCTCGGCCGCGGACGACGCTGTTCCCGCCGCCTCCGACGAGGCCATGCCCTCCGCGTCCGAGAGCCGCGCGCGCGTCGAGGACACGCCGCCCGCGACCGGCGCGGAGCGGGACGCATCGGTGTCGCGCAGCTCGCGGATGGAGAGCGACCAGATCACGCCGCGCGAGGCGGCCAACGAAGTGGCCTTCGTGGACGAGCATCCCAATCTCGTCGAAGGCCAGCCGCCGAACCAGCGTGCCACGCTGGGCGAGCACGAGATCGTCGAGCTGCCGGGCGGCGGCTGCGTGCGGCGCTCGAATGGCGCCTTGCCGATCCCGTGCCCGGACTGCTTCACCCCGGCGGAGCAGGGCGTGCGGGATGCCTTCGCCGCCCGCGTGTCCGCGGAAGGCAAGACGATGGACGAGGTGCTCGACGAATTCGGATTCCACACGCCGGAACAGCGTCAGGCGCTGTTCAAGGGCGCGGCCAATGAGCGCGACGTGGTCGCCCGCCTGCGCGCCGGTCCGGAACTGCCCGGCGGCGGCGCGGCGGACGACGTGCTCTCCATGCACCGCGAAGCGACCGCCTCGCCCGAGATCGCCGGACGCGAGGAAATGGGGGCCTCGCGGCTGCGCCGGGACGATCCAGGCTGGAGCGCCCGCGCGAGCGCGGTCGAAGGCAGCGGCTCCTATGGCCGGACGGCGGAGTACATGGGCAACGAGTTCCTCGCCGACAACTTCGACGGGGTCTCGCGCCAGGTGCGCATCCGCCCCCTGCTGGACAACGGGCAACCGGCGGACTTCTTCTTCATCGCCGACAACCTCGGCAGCAGCCGGCTCGACGGTCGCCTGATCGCGTTTGACTCCAAGCTCAGCGCAAGCGCACCATTCACCGAGAACCAGCTCGCGGGGTATCCGCTGCTGGCACGCAACGGCGGGATCGTGGAAGCCCGCGGCGCCGCCATCCCGCACGGCACGACACTGCCACCCACGAGCACCTATCGCCTGCAACCGCGCTTCAACATCCGGCCCCGCCCCGGTGTGCCCGACGTCAACCTCGGCGCCGTCGAGCCGACGTCGGAGTTCTTCCGCCTTTCGCAGGCCTTCTGACCTGCCCCTGCCCACGGACCGAGGACCTTCATGCCTGAACACCCGCCCCGCCGTCGCGTCGACCTGTTCCGCCTGCTGACGCCGGTGGCGCGCTGGGTGCTCGCGATCGCCGTGATCGTGGCGATCGCGCTCGCCGGCTGGTGGACCGGGCGCGACCGGCCGGTGCCGGCGTGGATCTCGCAAGGGCTGGTGCCGTGGCTCGGCTGGGCCTACCTCGCGCTGGTCGCGGTGGCGCTCGTGTCGTGGTGGCGGCGCCGGCGCGCGAGCTCGCAACAGGAGGAGCCATGACCTACAAGACCCATGCCGCCGGCGCCGCCGCGCGCCGCGGCGGCGAACCGGCCGGCGGCCGCCGATCCCCGAAGGCCGGCACGCCGCGCTTCCTGCAGCAGGCCGCCGTCCGCCCCGTGCCGGGCGGCACCGTCGCCCTGGGCCGGCCGCGCGACAGCTTCGAGCGCGAGGCCGATCGCATGGCCGATCGCGTGCGCGAGTCCGCTTCTCCTGCGGCTTCTTCTGCCGCTGCTTCTGCTGCTGCTTCTGCTGCTTCTTCTGCGGCTTCTTCTGCGGCTTCTTCCGCTGCAGCTCCCGCCGAGGCCCCTCGCGGCACCTCCGCGCCCGCCCTGTCCGCCCTGCCCTCGGACGGCCGGCCGCTGGACACGGCCACGCGCGCCGCGATGGAGCCCCACTTCGGCATGGACCTGGGCCACGTGCGCTTGCACAGCGGCAGCCAGGCCGCCTCGCTGAACCGCGACCTCGGCTCGCGCGCCTTCACGCTGGGCGGCGACATCTACTTCGGTGCCGGCCACGGCCCGCAGGACCGCGACCTGATGGCGCACGAGCTGACGCACACCGTGCAGCAGGGCGGCGGCGCGACCGGCGCGGGCGTCACCGGAGGCATCAGCGCGCGCGGCGGTCCGCCGCTGATCCAGCGCGACCTGATGCAGAGCATGCCCGTGCCGCTGGGCGGCTTCGAGATCGGCATGGCGACCCAGCAAGGCGTCACCAACACCCCGCCCACGCCCAGCGGCATGAGCGGCACCATCCGCTTCATCCCGGACGTCGACGCGCCGAACGCCAACGTCATCTCCCTGGTCCAGGTCGTCCGCGACACCGATGCCGGCGCCGACGTCGCCATCGCCACGATGGGCGCGCTGCAGGCGCCGCGCGGCGCGCTCGGCGATCCCGGGCTGCGCACGCAGGAGGACACGACACGCGGCGTCGAAGGCGGCTTCTTCATCGACGCGCTCCACCAGCCCTTCGGCGGCGGCGCGGCCGCGGCCCCGGGCAGCGCGCTGTCGCCGAACTATCCGTTCGGACCGGGCGGCGGCGCGCAGCAGACCGGCTTCAAGCGTTCGAGCGATCCGGCCGACATCCGCTCGGCCCAGATGTTCGATGCGCCGGGCACGACCGGTCCCAACAACCGGGACTTCTCCTTCGAGACCGTGGCCCGCAGCGAGGACACCGGCGTCGTCTACGGCTCGCTGAACTGGGGCTTCCAGGTCCGCGCCGGCGTCGTCCAGAACGAACGGGCGGTCGCCGTCGGGGGGACGTCCGCGACCTTCGACGAAGCGCTCGAGCGCCACCGCGATTTCTACGTGCACGAGCCGGTGACCTTCTACTTCGACTTCGACAGCGACGTGCTCACGCCCGCCGAGGCCGGCAAGATCGACGCGTTCCTCGCGTACATGACCCGCAACCCCACGGTGCACGTGTCGCTGGAGGGTTTCGCGGATCAGGTCGGCGGGGCCAGCCAGTACAACGTGGACCTGTCCGGGCGACGCGCGGCGTCGGTCGAGGCCGGCCTGCTCGCGCGCGGCATCGATGCGGCGCGCATCGACGGCATCGTCATCACCCACGGCGCCTCCACCGCGGCCACCGCCGATGCCGGCACCGGCGACCAGGGCGGCAATCCGGCCGTCGGCGCCGACCAGTCGCGCGACGCCAACCGGCAGATGAACCGGCGGGTGCTGCTCACCTTCACCGACACCGCACCGCCGGGCGCCGCCCCGGTGCCCGTGCCGGCCCCAGCGGGACCCTGACATGACCCAGCCCTCGAACCGCACCCCGCCGCACGACCTGGTGACCCAGCTGGACGCGGCTGATCCGAACGCGCGGGCACTGGCGCTCGCTGGGCTGGTGGGTCAAGGGGCGGCGGCCACGGCGGCGCTCGTGGCCGCGTTGCCCCAGGCCTGCGCAACGACGCGTGCGCAGATCGCCCAGGCGCTGGCCGAGATCGCCGATCCCAGATCGGCCGAGGCGCTGGCGGGACTGCTCGCCGATGCGGACCCGCTCGTGCGGGGACGGGGCGCGCAAGGCCTGGCCCGCCTGAACGATCCGCGCGCCACGGAGGCGCTGGCGCGCACGATCAACGACCTGCCGGACGAGCTGCACGGTCCCTACACGGTCGCGGTGTTCATGCTGGTCCAGAGAGGCGAAGCCGCCTTGCCGGCGGTGACGCCGCTGCTGGGCTCGCCCGACGCGCTGACGCGGACAAGGGCGGCGCTGGTCGTGCGCGACGTGCTGCTGCAGGCGCGCGGCAAGCCCGCGTGGCAGGTCTTGACGGCCCGGCTGGGGGATCCGGACCCACAGGGCGCCGGAGCCGGCGACGTGGACGTGGCCCGCCGCTGGCAGGCCTGGCTGGTCGCTGGAGGTCGCTGAAGCCCCCTAAAATCTAGGGATGGAATATCCGGGCAATCTCTTCGTCGTCGCCGCGCCGAGCGGCGCGGGCAAATCCAGCCTCGTGAAGGCGCTGCTGGAGCTGGACGCCAAGCTGAGCGTCTCCGTCTCCCACACCTCGCGCGATCCGCGTGGGCAGGAGCAGCATGGCCGCGAATACCTGTTCGTCACGGAGGACGAGTTCCGCGGGATGATCGACCGCGGCGAGTTCTTCGAATGGGCGCATGTCCATGACAACCTGTACGGCACCTCGCGCGCGGCGATCGAGGCGCGGCTCGCGCATGGCGACGACGTCGTGCTGGAGATCGATTACCAGGGCGCGCTGCAGATCAAGCAGCTGTTCCCGCACGCGGTGCTGATCTTCATCCTGCCGCCGAGCTGGGAGGAACTGAAGCAGCGCCTGATCCGCCGCGGCGACACCGCGGACGAGGTGATCGCCAAGCGGATGAAGACCGCGCGCGAAGAGGTCGCGCAGGCGAAACACTTCGATTTCGTGGTCATCAATGCCGTCTTCGAGACGGCGATTTTCGACCTGAAATCGATTGTCCAGGCGCAGCGGCTAAAATACGCGACCCAACGCCGTAACCGGTCGACCGTCTTCCGCGCGCTCGACCTCATCGACGACGTTACCGAATAACCCCGACTTTCAGGAACCAGCATGGCCCGCATCACTGTCGAAGACTGCCTGACCAAGATCCCGAACCGCTTCCAGCTGGTGCTTGCCGCGACCTACCGCGCCCGCATGCTGAGCCAAGGCCACGCGCCGAAGCTGGAGTCGAAGAACAAGCCCGGCGTGACCGCGCTGCGCGAAGTCGCCAACGGCGACGTCGGCGTGGAAATGCTGCGCCGCGTGCCGGTCTGATCGAAGGCTGAACAAGGACCGCCAGGTCCTCCGAGACGCTCCAGCAGCGCTCAGGAAACGCCCCGCTCCGCGGGGCGTTGTCATTTCTGGCGCCAGAACTCGGCATCGATCACGACCTCGTTGCCGCTGCGCTCGTTGATGATCCAGAACCGCGCCCCGTCGGGCGCGATGCGATCGACCTCGCCGACGAGCCGCCCTGCGGCCACGCGCAACCCGCGCGTGTTGAACGGGAAGTCCGGCGCCTTCGCCAGTGTCAACAGGGGCACCGCCTCGCGCAAATCGCCCGCCAGGCGTATGCGGTGCACGATCGGCGCGAGCACCTCGTTGGTCAGGTCCGCCGAGGAGAGGCAGATCACCACCTTCGCCTGCGCGCGGCTCAGCGCGACGTTGAGCAGCCTGCGCGCCTCTTCCGTCTTCAGGAAGGGCTGCGTGCCGTCGGCCGGGTCGAAGAACACCACCGGGGCCTCGCTGCCCTGCGCGCGGTGGACGGTGCTGACTCTCACGCGCTCATCGACGCCGAGCGCATCCAGCCGCTGCCGGATCAGCGCCCGCTGCGCGCGGAACGGCGTCAGCACGATGAGCTCGTGCGGCGCCCAGTCGCCACTGGCGAGCGCCTGCGCGATCAGGCCCGCGATGGCATCGGCGGACTCGCGCCGGATCGGGCCCCGGTCCTTCGCGGACCAGAAGCCCTCGCGCGTGATGCGATGCACCTTCACGTGCACGTCCGCCGGAATGTCGCCGAGCGCGCGGGCGCGCGCCCGCTGCCATTCCTCCGACGCCAACGCCTCCGCAGCGACGCGCAGCGCGCCGTCGTAGAACAGGTCGCTGACGAGCGCCCCGATCGGCGCGGCCATGCGGGACTGCTCGTTGAGCATCGCCACCGGTCCCCTGCCCTGGCCGCTCTGCTCGGCTTGCCCGACTTGCCCACTTTCCCCGCTCTGTCCGCTCTGTCCGCTCTGTCCGCTCCGTCCGCCGCGCGGCATCGCCGCGAACGGCGAGCGTCCCAGCCACTGTCGCGCCAAGCGGTCCTCGCTGCGCAGGACCGGCGAGAGCTGCTGCGGATCGCCCGCGAAGAGCCGCGCGCGGCCCAGCGGCATCAGCGCCAGCGCGTGGGCGAGGCTCACCTGGCTGGCTTCGTCGAAGACGACGAGGTCGAAGGGCGGCTCGCCATCTGGTGCGAGCTCGCGCAGCGTCTTCAGCGTGAAGGCGGCGCGTGTCGTCGTCATCGTGGCGAGTCGGCATCGCTCCAGCACCTGCGGCGACGGTGTGCCCGACGACGGGATCAGATGGCCACGTCCCTCGTAGGCATCGGCATCGAAGCGCGAGCCGAGGCGCTGGACTGTCGGACGCAGAGGCTCGCGCCGGCCCTTCTGCAGCGCCTTGTCGACGGCGAGCGTCGCGAGGTCCACGGCGTGGTTGGTCGTCGAGAGCAGCAGCACGCGTGCCGCGGGTCGGCGGTCGAGGTATTCGGCGAGCAGTACGCCGAGCGTCGTCGTCTTGCCGGTGCCGGGCGGTCCCCACAGGAAGGCGTCGTGGAAGCCGACAAGCTTCAGCGCCTCGCGCTGCGCCGGCCGCAGCCATCGGAACGGTGAGCCGTCGAGCGAAGGCGCGTCGGCGCGCACGTGCGGCGTCGAAAGTCCCGGCCAGCAATCGGCGGCGCGGCGCGCCCAGGTGTCGTCGCGCCATGCGTCGGCGACGGCATTGAGGAATCTCGGCGGATAGATGCGCAGCAGATGGCCTTCGCCCGGCGGCGGGGCGCTGGCGTTCTGCAGCACGAGCTGGTCGTCCTCGACGACGACGGCGCGCACGGTCGCGCTGCCCTTGGTCGGCGCGCCCCACCACGCGGACGCGCCTTCGAGTCGCTCGTCGAGCAGCGTGTGCGCGGACGCCTGCCCCGGCCGCTGGCCTTCGGCGTAGACGTAGTCGGGCTCGAGCGTCACGCGCCAGAGCGCGCCATCGGCCGTGCTGCGCAGCACGCGGAAATCGTAGAACTCGGGCGTCGCGGCCAGCTCGGCGGCTATCGCCGCGCGGAGGTCGGCCAGGGGCATGGGTCGCGACGCAAAGGCGGGAACTGCGAAGGAGGCGGGACTATAACGGTCCGGCGATCCGGCGGTCCCCCACAGGCGGTCAGGCGCTCAGGTGGTGAGGCGATCCGGCGGTCAGCGCGCATCCATCGGCGCGAGGGTCGCCCCGGCGGGCAGCGGCAGCCAGTTCGACAGGTCGAAGAGCCGCCACGCGGGAATGGCCCAGGCCAGGCCGTCGTCGCCGGCGATGTGCATGGCCACCAGCGTCATGCGGCCGTCCGCGCCGACCAGCACGATGGGGCTGCCGCTGTCGCCCGGGCGCGAGCCCTGGGTATCGATCGCCTCGAAGCCGATCAGCTCCGTCTGGTACAGCGTGCGGACCACGTTGCGCGGGGTGCCGGCCAGTTCATAGGGCAAGGGCACCGGAAGATGCGGCGTGACGCTCACGGTCACGCGTATCGACCCCACGCCCTCGCGCGGCGACAGCAGTTCGAACCAGTGGTCGCGGTCCAGGATCAGCAGCTCTTCCACGGAGCGCACCCAGGGGTGGACGGGGTCGAAGCGTCCCAAGGCCGCGAGCCGCGCCACCGCCGCCGGGTCGAGGATCTCCGCCAGCTGCACGTCGAAGCTGGGCCGGGTCGACGCCTCGTCGCCATCGATCAGCCCTCCGACCTCCAGCGTGCGCGCGAGGGTGGATCCAGTGACGAATTCCTTCACCTCGAGGCCGCCGAACACCGCGCCGGTGTCACCGTCCGGCGACGGCGAGAACACGTGTTGCGCGCTCAGCAGGCAGTCGCGCACGCCGCCGGGTTCCGACAGCCGGACCAGGCATGCGAAGCTGCCCCGCTCGGGCATCGCGTGACCCGCGTGGTGCACGCTGACGCGCCGATCGCCGTGCGGCACGCTGCGGTGGTAGGCCCCGCTGTCCTGCACGTCGATCGGCATCGCGAAAGGCACCCGGCCTGCGCCGCGATCGGCGAAGGTCACCAGCCACCGCGGCAGGCGCGCCGGCGAGTCTGCGGGCAAGGCGCGCTTCTCCCGCACCACCAGCACGATGCAGACGTCGCTGGTGACGGACCAGGTCGCGCCGTCGCCGCGCTGCCGGAAGCCGGGGGCCAGGGACACCACGTCCCGATGCGCGCCCAGCAGTTCCGGCGCGCGCGTCAGGCAGATCTCGCGCGCCAGGCCGAACAGGAAGGCGACGTCCTTCGCGGCCGCCTCGGTGTTGGTCCTGGCTTCGGCCAGCAGGGCCTCGTCCATCCGCAGGGCCTGCGCGCGCATGCGGGCGGCCCAGGTCTGACGGGCCGGCGGCACGGGCGACCGCCGGCTGCGATCGGACGGGGTCACGATTTGACGCAGGGCGCGCTGCGCGTGAGGTCGATCTGCGTGAAGTCGGGCGACAGGGCCTTGTCGGCGACCAGCGACTTGACGGCGTCCTTGTTCGCCGCCGTCAGGAGGCTGCGCACGTCCTTGACGGGCAGTCCCTGCGCGGGCATCGGATCGCACTTGAGGGTCACGAAGAACCTGGCGGTGGCGAATTCGGTCGAGGCCACCCTGAACTGGGTGCCGGCCACTGTGCCCTTGAGGCCGCCACCGGCCTTCAGCGACGCGTCGAGCGCGCGCCAGGCGGCATCGACACGAGCGCCCTGGGCCTTCTTCGCTTCGGCGTCGGAGGCCGGCGGCGCCGGCGGTGCGACCACCACGACCGAGGCCGCGCCCACGGGAGCGGGAGCGGGAGCGGGAGCGGGCGCCGACGCCGACGCGGCCGGGTCGGGCTTCTTCGGTGGGGGTGCGGGCGGAGGCGGCGCGGTGACGGTCCCCTTCTTCTTCGGATCCTCGGCCGGCGCGGACGCGGCGGCCTCCCTGACCCGCACCACGAGCCACTGCGTCTGCCTGATCGCGCTCGTGTCCGACACCCGGAAGTGATAGGTCCCCGCCGTGGTGGCCGGGGTCAACCGGACCGAGCGGCTGTCCGTGTTGCCGGTATCGACCAGCAGCAGCAGGTCGGCGCTGCCCTCCTCCTGGGCTTCGAAGCGATAGGGCGGCGAGCCGCCGGTGACGTGGATGCGCTGACCGGTGACGGCGCCCTTGAGCACGAACTCGAGCTCGCGCGGCGCCAGCGCCATCGCCGCGACGACGTCGGTCACGCCGCACTTCTTCAGCGCCTTGGACACGCCCGAGACATCGACGGTGGACAGCACGCCCGAGACCGCCACGCGGGCGGCTTCCAGCGCGACCATTTCATTGGCCAGGTTCCGAGCCGCCGCGTCGATGTCGCTGGCGTTGTCGCCTTGGGCCACCGACCGCTTGGCGTCCGGCGTGTACTCGGCCGTGGCCGCCTTGCCCGCGATGGCTTCGCCGCCCTGGGCGATCGACGCGGCGAAGTCCTTGTAGCCCTTCAGTCCCGCGTCCATCGCGGCTTCGGGATTCACCAGCAGCGATTCCATCGCCTTGTTCACCGCCTGCGCGATGCGGTAGACGGCCTGCCTCAGTTCCTTGCCGCTGAGGGCGTCGAGCAAGGTCAGCGCGCTGCCGCGCATCGTCGACGCGTCCTTGATGGCCACGGCCGACTGGGCGAGCAGGGTTTCCGCGCCGCTGGTGATGGGCACCGAGGCCTTGTCGGCGATGGCCTTGGCCACCAGGTCGCGCAGCGCCTGCGCGGCCCGCTCGGTGCGGTCCATCTGCTGGCCGAGGACCTCCTGCCTCGCGTCGATCTCCGCGTACCGTTTCGCGCTGATCTCCAGCGGCAGGGACGCATCCTTCGCGCAATCGATCGCCCGGATGCCTTCGTTCCAGACCTGGACGCGGCGGGCATCGAGCTGGATGCGGGACTGCCCGAGCAACGTGCCGCCGACGAGGGACGGCACCAGGATCGCGTCGCGGTGCGGATGGCCGGCGGCGATGCCGAGGATGCCGGCGCCCAGCCAGAGCAGGCCCGAGAACGACGCCTGGGCCTGCGCGGACTGGTCGCGGATGGCCTCCTGGTAGGTGGCCCGGACCAGGTTGGCGAACTGCTGCGCCTTGGGCAGCGTGTCGATCTCCTTGCCGCTTTCCTTGGTGGTCGCGACCCTGAAGCCGGGCGCGTCGATGTCGACGATCGGATTGCCGGCGCAGCCGGCGGTCAGGACGGCGGCGATGCCGATGGGCAGGATGTCGCGACGCATGGGGAGCTCCTTCTCCGGACGATCAGGGGGTCGGCGTGTAGCCGGATTTCGGATCGGCGGCCGGGCCGTCCTCGGCGGCGCCGGCCTTGCCGGACAGGTCTTCGGGCACCTTCATGCCGACGTAGGCGCCGGCGCTCAGCCCCATGAGCGTCAGCAGCGAGCCGTCGAACTCGGGCATCGCGAGTTCGGTCGCCACCTCGATCAGGAACATGATCCCCAGCGCCGCGGTCATGACGACCATCTGCAGGCGTTGGATGGCGACGCCGCCGGCATCGGCCAGGATGTCGTGGAAGAACACGCCCTCGCGGCCGGGCGCGACCTCGCGGCCGTTCGAGATGCCGACGGCCACGACGGTGGTCGCGCCCGAGATCCCCATCAGCGCGAGGGCCTGCGGGCTCACGCTCGGCAGTTGCCCGGTGACCAGCCACAGGAACACGAAGGACGCGAAGACGATGGCGAACCACCAGGCGAACTGCGTCTTCGCCAGACTGAAGGTCCGGCGCTCCAGCGGCAGGTCGGCCTGACCGACGTCGCGCAGCAGGGCCGAGTGTCCGGCGAGGTAGACGATGAGCCCCCAGACGAGCAGCACGACGACCAGCGCCAGCGGCGCCCACCACTCGAAGATGACGAAGCTGAACTGGCTGCCCGGCTGCGTGATGCGCCGGGGGGCGCCGCCCTCGGGGGTCAGGACGATCTTGTAGGCCAGGGTACGGGGCTCGGCGACGGTGCGCAGCGGATGTCCGAGGATCAGTCCCCAGACGGCGCGGTCCACCTCGACGGACTGGCCGGGCGGGCGCACGTGGCGGAAGTCGAAGCGCGCGACCGGCGGGTTGTCCTCGCAGCCGACGGCCTTGATGCCGGTGTCCATGCCCTCGATCCACAAGGCCATGGCGGTGGGCGACGGGATCTGGTCGCAGGTCGGCTCGGTGAGGCGTGGAAAGGAGAATTGCTCGTT
This sequence comes from Mitsuaria sp. MSU3D, assembly GCF_056867975.1. NCBI lineage: Bacteria > Pseudomonadati > Pseudomonadota > Betaproteobacteria > Burkholderiales > Sphaerotilaceae > Roseateles > Mitsuaria sp. MSU3D. The sequence continues at coordinate 3,016,482 of NZ_CP200314.1, forward strand.
GATGCGCGTGTCGGCGAGCCGAGAGGCGCGCGCGCCGGGGCTCAGTCCGACGAAGGTGGCAACGATCGCGCCGAGGACGACGACGGTGACGAGCAGCACCTTCGCATGGGAGGACAACTTGACGGTCATGGGCGTCTCGCAAGGAGGTGGCGGGGTGCGGGCATGAGGCGGTCCGGGTTCATGGGGCTGGCTGCGCTCATGGCGTGAGGAAGAGCTCGCGCTCCGCCGCGCGGCGCCGCTTGAGCCCGTTGAGGACGACGCCCTTGGCGAGGACCCAGCGCCCGAACTGCTCCGCGGCCGCGCCCTTGTCGCCGGTGTTGAGCAGGCGCAGCAGCGTCGAGGCGCCGAGGTTGCCGCTGCCGACGTTGAAGGTGAAGCTGACCAGGGCGGCGAATTCGTTGTCGGTGAGGCCCACCTTGACGAGGTGCTCCACGTCGCGGGAGGCGTCCATCAGGTCGGCGCGCAGCAGGTCTTCCGCCTCGATGTCGGTGATGCCGCCGGGGTACAGCGCGTAGGCCGCGGCCTTGTCGCCGTCGCCGGTCAGGAAGCGTCCGCCCTGCCGGATGGCGTGGCCCCAGCCGATGGTCCAGATGCCGACGGGATCCGCATAGGGATCGAGATTGACGGTGGCCGGATCGCCGTCGACGATGCCCTCGAAGCCCTTGATCAGATCCAGCCCGGCCTGGTTGATGTCTCTCTGGGCCATGGCCCCTCCTCGCGCCTTGCGTTGACCCATGCTGACAGCGCCCCCCCGCACCGGCATCCTTCAAAGTGATGATGAGGAGACGGGCGGCGTTCTGCCCCGAGAATCCGCCCCATGCTCGGCCTGCCCACCACCGCCACCGCCCCGTTCTGTCCCTCCGAGGTCCACGGTTCGATCGATCTGCGCGAGGGCGCGCCGTTGTGGAAGCGGTTGCTGCGCGTCGCGGGGCCGGGGCTGCTGGTCTCGGTCGGCTACATGGACCCGGGCAACTGGGCCACGGACATCGAGGCCGGCTCGCGCTTCGGCCATGCGCTGCTGTGGGTGGTGCTGGCGTCGAGCCTGGCGGCGATGCTGCTGCAGACCTTGTCGCTGCGGCTGGGGCTGGTGTCGGGTCTTGACCTCGCGCAGGCCTGCCGCGAGCGCTACCGGCCCGCGGTGCGCCTGCCGCTGTGGGTGATGGCCGAGCTCGCCATCGTCGCCTGCGACGTGGCCGAGGTGCTGGGCACGGCGCTGGCGCTGCACCTGCTGTTCGGGATGTCGCTGCTGGCGGGGGTCGGCATCGCCGCGCTGGACACGGTGATCGTGCTCGGGCTGAAGGGCCGGGGCTTCCGGCAGGTGGAAGCGATCATCCTCGGCCTGGTGATGACGATCGGCGTCTGCTACGCGGTGCAGCTGTTCCTGATCGGGCCGGACTGGGCGGCGGTGGCGCGCGGCTTCGTGCCCAACGGCGTCGCGGTGCAGGACCCGAAGGCGCTGCTGCTGGCCATCGGCATCCTGGGCGCGACGGTGATGCCGCACAACCTCTACCTGCACTCGTCCATCGTGCAGACGCGGCGCGTGGGGAGCACGGCGTCGGCCAAGCGCGATGCGATCAAGCTGTCGACGATCGACACGCTGGTGTCGCTGACGCTGGCCCTCATGGTGAACGCCGCGATCCTGATCCTGGCCGCGACGGCCTTCCACGCACACGGGCACACCGAGGTGACGGAGATCCAGGACGCGTACCACCTGCTGGATCCGCTGGTGGGCGGCTCCATCGCGTCGGTGCTGTTCGGCGTGGCGCTGCTGGCGGCGGGCCAGAGCTCGACCTTCACCGGCACGATCGCGGGTCAGGTCTTGATGGAGGGCTTCCTCCGGCTGAAGATCCCGTGCTGGCAGCGCCGGCTGGCGACGCGGTTCCTGGCACTGGTGCCGGCGTTCATCGGCCTGTGGTGGTTCGGCGAGGCGGCGGTCGGACAGCTGCTGGTTGCGAGCCAGGTGGTGCTGAGCCTGCAACTGCCCTTCGCGATGTGGCCGCTGATCCGGCTGACGGGCGACCGCGCGGTGATGGGCGAATTCGCCAACGGGCCGGTGGTGCGGGTGCTGAGCTGGGGGCTCTTCGCGCTGGTGACCGGGGCGAATGCGGCGTTGCTGTGGTCGCTGGTCAGCTGAAGCGGAAGACCATGTCGAAAACGGCGCGGATCGATCGTCGTGAGGATGAGGTCAGGCACTGACCCGACGATCACCAGCCAACCAGGAGCGATTCATGAGCACCGAAGAGAAAGTCAAAGGCCCCGCGTCCTACTTCCCGTCCATCGAGAAGAAGTACGGACAGCCTATCGATCACTGGATGGGCGTGCTGAAGACGGCGGGGCCGATGAAGCACATGGAACTGGTCGCGCTGTTGAAGACGGAACACGAGATGGGCCACGGGCATGCGAATGCGTTGGTGGCGGCGTTCTTGGCGAAGCAGAGATAGCAGATCCGGCGAGCACCAAAAGCGAAAGTGGACGACTTTGTCCGATCCTCGCATCAGAACTCGCCGTTCGTTGGCGCGCATTTGACGCAAACGTGGTCCGCTTCAGAAACAGGCGGCGCGTCGAAATCGGAAGAGCCGTCCGTTCCTAGACTGCTTGCATCAATTCAGCAGTCCGGAGGCGTCATGCTTCAAGTTCCTTCCTTGCGTCAGCGTCACCTGCCCGTCGTGCGCGGCGCTATGCTCCCGCGCATGATCTTCAATGCCCTGATCGAGCGCGAGCCTGACAGCGACATCCTGGTTGGCAGCGTGCCCGAGGTTCGCAGTGCCTACACGCAAGGCGCGACAGTCGCCGAGGTCCTTGAGAACCTGACGGAGGTGCTGCAGATGCTTGCCGAAGAAGGCTTGGTGAGCATCGAGGGCGGCATCGCGTTCAACACCACGTTCCGCATGGAGTGAGGTCATGGGCGCCGGCCTGCCGGTGCTCAGTGCCAGGGAGGTTGAGCGGATCCTGCTCGCGCTGGGATTCGTGCGACGCCCCGGCAAGGGAGCACATCGCTTCTTCCGCCATGCGGACGGCAGGACCACCACGGTGCCCTTTCACGCCGGCCGCGACATCCGCTCTTTCCTGTTGCACAAGATCTGCGCGGACATCGGCCTCTCTATCGCCGACTTCATCGGTTCGCGTTAGCCAGGCTGCTTGCCGGCTGCCAGCGCGTAGGGACCACCGCGTTCCAACGCCCGCTGGTAAGCGGGCCGCGCGTGGATGCGCTTCAGGAACTCGGTGATGCGCGGCTGGCGCGCCGCGGCGCCGCCGCGCTGCACGGCGGCTTCAAGCGGGAAGCTCATCTGCACGTCCGCCGCGCTGAACTCCTGCCCCGCGAACCACGGGCTCTTGCCGAGCTCGCCTTCCAGGTAGTTCATGTGGTTGTCGATCTGCGGCTGCACGAAGGTCGCCTTGGCTTTCGCGGCAATGCCCTTGGCGATCGGCTTCACGAAGAACGGCACGGGCGCGCGCTCGATGCGGTCGAAGACCAGCTTGAGCAGCAGCGGCGGCATGGCCGAGCCCTCGGCGTAGTGCATCCAGTAGCGGTAGCGCAGCGCGTCGGGCGTGCCGACGGCGGGCTTGAAGCGGCCTTCGCCGTAGCGGTCGACGAGGTACTCCAGGATCGCGCCGGATTCGGCGATCACCAGACCGTCGTCGCTGATCACCGGCGACTTGCCGAGCGGGTGGACGGCGCGCAGCTCGGGCGGCGCAAGCATCGTCTTCGGGTCGCGCTGGTAGTGCTTGATCTCGTAGGGAAGACCGAGTTCTTCAAGCAGCCACAGGACCCGCTGCGAGCGGGAATTGTTGAGGTGGTGGACGGTGAGCATCGGGGGAGTCTATGCGGGCCCGCTGGGCGGGCGTGTCACTCACGCGCTTCGTTCCAGTGAGCACTCGATCTCCCGCCTCAACCCAATGACCAATGACGGTGGGCAATCTACGACTGCCAACAATGAATGCCCCAAGCCAGATTGGCTGCCAACATTCGCAACCGAATCCTGTCGACGTTGGCGCCTCTTATCACCCTATAGCCGGTTGACGTTGTGTGGCCCACCATTTCTTGCTCGCAATCCGTCCACCAAGCCAATCTCACACGCGAATCAAATCTCGTTCAGAAACGCACGAAATTACTTCAAGATCAGCTCCACCCATGAAATTCCGGATCGTATCGATGTTCGGAACACATGAATTTGTCCGCCACATCGTCCCAGTACTTCTTCAATTCCACCTTGGCTGCATCATTCAGAGCCATTGAAGCGACATGCCGTCGAATCTCCCTCACCGCAATATTAAAATCACAATCAGACAACTCGTCAAAGCTGATTATTTTCAAGGCGGCAGCTTCTTTCACTTTTCGCAAAATATTTGGATACTGCTGCCCTAGAGCGTCGTCCAGCATTTTGCCAAATTCATTAAACAGCCACGAGCTCACATACTCATCGTTATAAACATAACCATCAGATGTTTTTCGCGCACCAAGAATTATCGAAGCAGCCATCAGATTATCACTTAAGAAGAATGATTTGCGCCTTTTGCGCTGGGGGCAGGGTCCTGATGTAATTATCGAGCACCAACTTGTTCTGATCCGTAAGCAACCGAGTATCCATGACAAGTATTTCAGACTTGGCAAGGTGTCGCTGAATTTGTTGCTCCAATGGAGGCGGCGCGCCGGTCTTGGGATTAGACACCGTTAGATTCTTCTCAAAGAATCGATTGATCATATTAATCTCAGCAGCATCGCCCTCCGTGCTCGTGAACATCATCTCCACGGTTTTACCGGAATTGGGCCCCTCCACAATCTTAAAGTCCGGCTTCAGTGTTCCGATCGTTGGTTCGCCAGTATATCGCTCCATTTTCCCGAGAACAGGTTCAAGCTGTGATGCCGTAGCACCCTCGGATTTCAGAACGTCGTTGTTCAGAGGATCCGTTTTAAGGGCCGCCTGTCGCTCAGCATTTGTGGCATTCGGCGTTATTTCAATGACCCGCGCTGTTTCGCTGTAGCCAATCCCCGGGGACGGTGCATCTGGAAGCTGCTTCACGGCCGGGAACGATATCGTGACTTCACCTGCATCGCCACGGATCGCACCACCTAGGTTTTGTGATTTAGGCGTGTAGAAGCCCGCCGGCAGATCGAAGAAGGCTTGTCTTTCCGCCGTCCCAAAACCTGTTCCAGCCGGGTCGAGTCGGAACGATCCAACTGTTCTTACTGCGGTAGCCTCCGTGGCCCAGACCCCGAGCGCACTCGTCCCAACATCAACCCAATACTCCGCTGAGTTAATATCCCTCAGCGAACCAACTGCCCCGCGCAGATCACCTTTTTCTGCGGCCAACATTCCAGTCAGCATATCCAAACTGTACTGCCGGCCCATTGGCAAAAGGGATTGAATACCAGCCGGAGCAGTGCGATACGCCTGGAACTCTGCTGGATCCATGATGAGCTGGGGCTGATTGGTCTCTTTATTGAGAATCGTGTAGCTGACCACCTTCCCTGATTCATCAGTATTGACGACGACCTTCGCAGCATCAGTGATCATGAAATTGAGGAGCTGACTCTTTGCTCCCCCCATCGCCAAGATGGAAGCACAGCCAGACAAGTTAGGTGTCTTGCGGCAATCCGCGCTCTTCTGCAAGAACTTATCCCAATGGAGCGCGCGATTGTTGTAATCCTCATTCAAGCCTGCTGCTGCGCCATTGATCCCTCCCCCCGCAGTTGCCCCAATTCCAGTGGCCACCGCGCCGGTTGCAAGCCTTGACAGCGCTGATGCCCAATCATTGTTGCCCTTGTCGTCTGGCCCGAACCCTGCCTCCTTTAGCTTGGTTTCAAGCGAAAGCTGCAACTTGTTCAGCTCGCCAGCTGCAGCCGCACTACCTGCAGCGCCAAGAGCCCCGCCCAGATCTCCAGTGAGCGCGCCCACCACCGAATGCATTGCCACTCGGTAGGCGCCGCCCTCGTCCCACTTCTCAGCTTCAGCGTTGAGGGACTCCGCAGCCTTCTTGTCGCCGGACTGCTCGGCCGCGAGCGCCTGTTTGCGCAGGTCTGCTGCCTTATCACCGGCAAACGCTCCGACCTCCTTCGCCGCCTGCGCCCCGAACTCCGCCACGATCTGCGCATTCAACTTCGCCTGCTGTGCCAGGTCTTGCCCGTTCCAGCCTTGCGCGAGCTTGCCCGCCGTCGCATCGTTGGTCGCCCCGCGATCCAGCTTGTCGAGCGCGGCCTGGCTCGCCGCATCCCCGCTGGTGATCGTCGTGCTCCCCGCGCTGATCGTGCTGCGCGTCGTGCTGCGGTCGTCGTCACTGTCCTTGAACGCGCCAGCCATGCCGCCGCCCGTCCCCGCACTCACCATCACGGCGCTCGCCTTGAACTGGCTGCGGTTCTCGATATCGCTCGTCGTCAGCGTGCCGGTGCTCAGGCTGTTGTTGCCCGCATCGATCGCCGCCTGACTGCTCGTGATCGCCCCGCCCTTCAGATCGGTGTTGCCCTTCACGTTCACCTGGAAGCCGCCATCGCCCGCGCGGATGCCCGCCTGCTCGCCAACCGCCGCGAAGTCCGCAGTGACCTTCGACTGGCTGAAGTTGCCGCTGGCGCTCGAGCCGTACCCGATGGTCACGCTGCCGCCGGCGCTCATGCTCTTGCTGTCGAACTTGGCCGTGTCCTGCAGGCTTTCGATCTTCAGATTGCCACCGACATCGACGCCCACCTTCGGTCCGCTGACCACCGCGCCTTGCAGCGTCGCGTCGCCGCCGGACTCCAGCTTCACCGAGCTGCCGCCCGTGACCTGCGTCGTCGTGAAGTAGTTGTCCGTGCCGTCGGAGTTGCCCTTGGACACGCTGGCCGAGGCGGTGAAGCCCAGGCTGTTCTGCTTGCCGAGCGTGACGCCGATTCCCACCGACGCGCTGGTGCTGCTGTCCTTGCTGTGCTGCTCGCTGCTGTTGCCTGCGGCCAGCAGGTTGATCGCGTTGTCCGCCTTGATCAGGACATCCTGGCCCGTCAACGCGCTGCCGCGTACCGTCACGTTGGAATCCGCGCCGCCGCCGCTCGCGATCAGGCTGAGGTTCTTGCCCGCCGAGATCGCGCTGCTCGCTGCCTGGTCGGACTCGTTGTGCTGCGTGCTCTTGCTCTGCGAGCTGCCCACCGTCAGGCTGAGGCGGATGCCGGCGTTCTGGTTGGCCTCGGTCATTGCCTCACCGAGCTTCTTGATCTCGTCGACCGCCTGCATCGCCTTCGAGATCGCGGTCGCCGCAGCCAACGCCTTCATGCGGTCGTCCTGCGTCTGCGTGACGTGCTCGGCCGCCTTGCTCGCATCCATCGCGGTGCTAATGCCCGGCACGCTCAGCGCCAGCGTCACGCCGCTCTGCTTGAACTTCGTCTCGCTGTCCTGCGCCGACTTGTTGCGCGCCTCCTCGATCTCGATCGACTTGGCCTGGATCGTCACGTTGCCGCCAGGCGCCTGCACCTCCGAACCGGTCTGCTTGTACTTGCCGCCCGCGAGGATGTCCACGTCGCCGTTGACGCTGCCCACCATCGAGCCCTGGTTCGTCTCCTGCGTGGACTTCGTCGCCTGCGACAGCTCCTGCTTGCCGATCGTCACGCCAATCCCGCCGCCGCTGAACAGCCCCGACTTCACCGTCTTCTTGAACTGCTCGGTGTCGACCGAGTTCGTCACCCCGTCGATGGTGATGTCGCGATCCGCGATCAGCTTGGTGCCGTTGTCCGACACCGCCTGCGCCGCTGCCAGCGTGATGTCGCGGCCGGCCACGATGTTCACCGTGTCGCCCGACACCGTCGTGCCGATCGCCGTCGTCTCGTCGGTCTTGTTGTAGGTCGTGACCGTCTTCTTCTTGAACAGGCTCTTCTTCGTCTTCTGCGTCATCTCCTCGACGACCGAGTTCGCCTCGCCCGCGAGCAGCTGCACGTCGCGCCCCGCGCCGAGCGTCACCTCGCCCTGCGCGCTGGCGATCTGCGCCGCCGTGGCCGTCAGGTCCTGCCCCGCCTTGAGCACGATCGCGCCCTCGGCCTGCAGCGCCGTGCCCACGTCCTGGTGCTGGCTCTCCTTCTTGTAGTTGTTGGCGTTCTTGATCTCGTCGCGCGCGCTGGCCGTCGTCACCGTCGTCAGCGACAGATCGCGTCCCGCCTGGATCAGCACGCCGCCGTCCGCGCCCGCGCCGTCCGCACCGCCCTGCGTGATCTGCACCGCCTGCAGCGTCACGTCGCGTCCGGCCTGCACCACCATCACGCCGCCCGCGCTCAGCGAAGCGACCTGATCCAGCACCGTCGCCTTCGTCGTCACGTTGCCGCGCTGCGTGCCGCCGCTCGCGATGGTCGTCTCCATCGTGATGTCGCGGCCGACCACCAGGCTCATGTCGCCCGTGGCGTTCAACGCACCGCCGATGTTGCGCAGGTCATCACGCGCGCTCAGCGCCAGCGTCGTGCCGCGCATGTCGCCGGTGTTGGCGATGTTCTGCGCGGTGATGTTCACCGCGCCGCCGCGCACGTCACCGCCGTTGGTGAAGTCGCCGCTCAGCGCCATCTCCACGCGACCGCCCGCGATGAGCGAGCCGCTGGGCAGCAGGTCACCCTCGCGCGGCACCAGGTACACCTGCGGCACCAGCACGCGCTGCGTCGTGCCGTCCGCCAGCGTCACCGTCTGCTCCACCAGCCACACCAGGTCGCTGGTGAGTTGCGACATCTGCTCCGCCGTCAGCGCAACACCTGGCACCAGCTGGTGCTCCTTCGCGAAGGTCGCGCCGTTGGTCAGCAGCGCGCGGTACTGGGACTCGTCGTCCGCGTAGCCCGACAGGTAACCCGTGCCGGTCAGCTGGCCGATCTGCTCGCGCACCAGGCGCTGCTCGTAGAAGCCGTCGCCCAGGCGCTTCTGCGTCACCGCCGGGTCCAGCGCCATCGCCTCCAGCAGGAAGTCGCTGGACAGCCAGTCCCGGTAGTTGGCGAAGCGCGGGTCGGTCTCGACCAGGTACTTCGACGTCGGCTCCTTGTGCGTCTTGAACAGGCTGTTGGACGGCGGTGTCAGGTTGATCTGCACGCTCAGCGCCAGCGGCTTGCCGTTGAAGGTCGCGCCCGAGCCGCGCACGCTCACGCCTTGCATCGCACCCGGCCGCTGCGACGAGGTCCCGGCGGCGGTCTGCACCTTGCCGATCTGCGTCGTCGCCTTGCTGTCGGGCGCGGAGCCGTCCAGCTGCGCGGTGGCAGCCGCACGCAGCGTCTGGCTGATCGCCGAGAGGCCTTGGCGCGCGCTGCCTTGAACACCGGGCTCGAAGCCGATGGTTTCGGACTTCTGCACGTTCTGGGCCGATGCGGCATCGCCGTCGCGCCACTGCGTCGTCAGTTGGGCACCGGCCACGTTCTGTGCGCCGCCCGCTTGCACGAAGTCGCCGTCGCGCGTCTGCTGCGTGCCGGCTCGCACCGAGGCGCCGGCATCGCCGGACTGTGCGGCATTCACCGCCTTGGCGGCTCCGTTGGCGCCGGAGTGCAGGCCGGCGTTCACCGCGCCGACACCGCCTGCCGCGTTGCCCGCATCAACAGCCTCCGCCACCAGTTGACCGCCGCTGCGCCATTGCGCGCGCCCCTGCGCGCCGATTTGCGCCGCGTTGCCCTGGTTGACCTGTTGCATGACGCGGTTGATCAGCCCGCCCAGGCCGCTGCCGCCGCCCGCCGTCGCCTGGCCGTAGCTTCCCGACGCCTGCTGTGACGCGCCGCCGCCCGTGCTCACGCCGCCCGCCTGCTGGCGGCCGCCGGCGCCCTGCGCATCGGGAATGAACGACTGCGCCTGCGACGGCAGTACCAGCGTCGCCTGTCGCGTCACGCCTTGCGCATCCACGACATCGACCTTGTGCTCGACGTTGCTCACCTGTCCGCCGGTGATGGCGACGCCGGTGTACCCCACGACGCGGCTCATGTCGTTGCGGATCGACGTGGCGCCCAGCACCGTCAGTTGCCCGCCCACGATGATGTTGGCCGCCAGCGACTGCGTCACCGTCGCCGGCTCACCGCCGCCAATCTCGACCGAGTGGGTCACGCGCATGTTCCGATGCGTGTTCTGCCAGTCCCGCAGCGCCTGATCCGCCGTCTTGCCGTTGAGCTGGATGGTGGTCGTGTATTCCTCGTAGATGCCGGTGCTCGGCGAGTAGTCGATCCTCAAGGACGACGGAGCGCCTGCGTTCGGATTGGTCTGCCACGCCAGGTAGGGATTGAGGTTGTCGATCGTGCCGGCCTGCAGCAGCAGATTGCCCCGCGCCTCGATGTTGGCGCCGCTGTTGAGCAGCGTCGCGCCGGTCAGGCTCATGTTGCCGCCGCTGCGGATGAAGGCCTTCGTCTCGAGGAAGGCCACGCTGCCGCTCCCCGAGCTCGGCGCGACCTCGCTGCCGCCGGAGGTGTCCTCGGGCGCCGTCTCCGTCAACTCGCCGTTGCCGGGCTTGCCGCCGCCGCCGCTGCCGCCGCCGCCAGTGCCGCCCGATCCCGTGCCCGCCACCTGCCCCGTGGTCACACCCGCCAGCACGGTCCGGTTGACGATGGCCCCCGTCATGTTGAGGCCCAGCGCGCTGCTCGCCTCGATGATCGAGTTCTCGTTAAGCAGGCTCGCGCCGGACATCGTCAACGTGCCGTCCGCGAAGATCAGCGCACCGCCGGTGTTGGAGATGTCCCGCGTCAACGCCGCGTCGATCGTGCGCCGGCCCGCGATCACCGCCGACACGCCGCCCTCCGCGCCGTTGACCAGCTGACCGCCGTCGATGAGGACGTCGCCGCCGTAGATCCGGCCGGTGCCGAGGTTGACGACCCGGTCCGCCGTCAGCCACACGCCGTCGCCGTCGATCAGGCCGCGGTTGGTGAGCTGCCCCGCCGCCGTCAGGAAGGTCTGCGCACCGCTGAGTTCACCGCTGGCGGCGTTGTCGATGCTGGCCGCCTGGATGGACAAGGCGCCGCCGCTGCGCAGCGTGCCCTGGTTGCTGAAGTTGCCCGAGAGGTCCAGCGACAGGTTGCCCGCCGCCTGGAACTGGCTGCCCGCGCCGTAGCTGAAATCGCCGGCGAGCTTCACCGTCATGCCCGCGCCGCTGCTGATCTGACCGCCGGCACCGCCGGCGAGTTCGCGCAGGTTCAGGCCCATCGCGTCGCCCGACCAGATGCGGCCGCCCGCGTTGTTCAGCGACAGCGCCGAGGCCTGCGCCCCGTCACCGATCGACTGCGTGCCCGACGAGCCCAACGCGCCGCCGGCGTTGTTCAGCGCCTGCGTGATCGTCAGCCCGAGGTTGCCGCTGGCCAGCACCTGGCCGCCGATGTTGTCCAGCTGCTGCGCCTGCACCGTGACGTTGCCGCCCTGGATGCCCTGGCCGCTGCCGGCGGTGTTGGTGTTGTCGACACGGCCCGCCGCGTTCAGCGTCAGCGTGTTGCCGCCGTAGATCAGGCCGCCCTGGTTCAGCACCTGCTGCGCGGAGGCGTTGAGCGACTGCGCGCCGACGACGCGGCCGCCCTGGTTGTCCAGCGTGCCGCCGACCGTCAGGCCCAGCGACGACGCCGACAGCTCCGCGCGGTTCGTCAACTGGCTCACCGACACCTGCGCGGTGGTGCCCGCGCTGATGCCGTTCTCGTTGGTCAGCGCGCCGGCGTTGATCGTCATCGCGCCTTGCGCGTGCAGGCCGGTCGGCGTCGAGACGCCCGCGTCGCGCGTGTTGTTCAGCGCCGCGCCGTGCGTCTGCACCGACATCGATCCGAGCGACTGCAGCAGGCCGCCGCGGTTCTCCAGCGTGCCGCTGTCCGTCGTCAGCGATTGCGAGGCGAGCAGGCGCCCGCCGGTGTTGTCCAGCGTCTGGCCGCGCGTGTCGATCGCGACCGTCGCGCCCGAGACCTCGCCCTGGCGGTTGATCAGCGAGGTCGACAGCAGGTCCGCCGTCTGCGCCGCCTGGATCGCGCCCTGGGTGTTGTCGAGCGCGCCCTGCGCGCGCACCGTCACGCCGCCTTGCAGGCTCGCGATGCGGCCTTGCTGGTTGCCGACGGAGGCGGCGGTCAGCGTCACGCCCTGCTGTGCCAGCAGGCTGCCGCCCGCATTGAGCAGCGCGCTACCGGTGGTGAGCGTCAACGCGCCGTCGCTGCCGACCGAGCCGCCGCGGTTGTCCACGGCGCCGGCGTTCAAGCTCATCGTCGAGCCGCTGCGCAGTCGACCGCCCTGGTTGTCCAGCGTGCCGCCGATCGTCGCCTGCAGCGTCGAATCGCTCTGCAGCAGGCCGTTGCCGCGGTTGGCGAGGCTGGCCGCGCGCACGTCGAGCGCACCCGCGCTCGCCAGCGTGCCGCCCGTGTTGTCGATGGCGCCGTCGATGCTCAGTTGCGCCGCGCCGGTGCTCACCAGGTTGCCGCCGCGATGGTCGAGGCTGCTGCCCGTGACCGTCACGCCAGCACCTTGCGTCTGGGCATTGGTCAGCGTCACCGCGCCGGTCGCGCCGATCGTCAGCGCGCCGTTGCTCAGGATCTGGCCGTTGGCGCCGTTCAGCGTGCCGGTCGACAGCGCCAGCGGACCGCCGCCCGCCTGGACGAGCGCGCCGCGCACGTTGTCGATCGCCTGCGCCTGCAGGCGCAGCAGCGAGCCGCCCGACTGGATGCGGCCGTCGGTGTTGGTGATCTGGCCGCCGACGGTCGCCGTCAGTTGGCCGGTCGAACCGACCTGCGTCAGCGAGCCGCCGACGTTGCGCCAGTCGCCCGCCGTGAGGCCGACGTTCGCGCCGCTCAGCGTCGCGCCGTCGGTCGACAGCAGGCCCGCGCTCGCGAGCATCAGGTCGCCGGCACTGGCCAGCGCCGCGCGGTCGAGCCGCAGCGGGCCATTGCTCGAGGTCAGCGATGCCGCGGCCGCTTGCAGGCGGCTGTCCTGGAGTTGAAGCTCACGCCCGCTGATGGTCAGACGACCCGCCGACAGCATCGCGCCGCTGGACTGCAGCGTGCCGGTGGTGCGCACGGTGAGGTCGCCCTGCGCGGCCAAGGCGTTGTCCGGACGTAGTCCCGCCGCCAGCGAGCCGGTGCCCGACAGCGACGCGGCATCGATCGTCAAGGCGCCCTGCGCGCCGATGGACCCCGTGTTCGCGAGCGCATTGCCCACGTTCAAGACGGCATTGCCTTGTGCGTAGACGGCACCGCTGTTGTTCAGGTCACCGGTCACGGTGAGGCGCGTGTCCGTGCCGGACTGCAGCGCGCCCGCGTTGGTCAACTGGCTCGCACCAACCGTCAGCGCGCCCTGCGCATTGATCAGCCCTTGCGCACCGTTGGTCAGCGTGCCCACCGTCAGGTCGACGGCACGGGCACCGATCTGGCCGCCCGTGTTGTCGAGCGCATTGGCCTGCGCGCGCAGGTCGCCGCCCGCGACGATCGCGCCGGCGGTGTTGTCGAGCGCGCCCGTGACGCGCAGTTGCGCATCGCCGGCGCTCAGCATCTCGCCGCCTCGATGGCGCAGACTGCCCGCCTCGATCGTGAGCAATGCGCCTTGCGTCTTCGCCTGGCTCAGATCGACTGCGCCGGTCACCGCCAAGGTCACCGCGTGCGCGCCGAGGATCTCGCCGCCGACGCCGTTCAGCGAGGTCGCATCGATCCGCATCCCGTCGGCACCCGCGTGCACGACGCGCCCTTGCGTGTTGTCCACCGCGCCCGCCGAGATCGTCAGCGTGCGCCCCGCCGCGGCGATCTCGCCGCGCGTGTTGTCGAGCGCTCCTTGCAGCGTCGCGCTGAAGGTCGCGCCCTGACCGGTCTGCGCCGTCTGCGTCACGGTGCCGTCGACGTTGGACCAGCGCTGCGCCGTCGCGGCGATGCCGGCGCCGGAGACCGTCGCCGCGCCGGTGTCGAGCGCACCGGCGCTGGTCAGCGTCAGCGCGCCGGAGGACGCCAGCGTCGCGCGATTCAGCTGGACGTCGCCCGCCGTGGCCGTCAGCCCGACGGTCTGCGCCTGGAGCCTGGCATCCTGCAGTTGCAGCGCCGTGCCACTCAGCGACATCGCGCCGGCCGCGAGCGTCTGGCCGCTCTGCTGCAGCGCGCCCGTGCTGCGCAGCGTCAGATCGCCTTGCGCGCCCAGCGTGTTGTCCGGATTCAGCCCGGCGACGAAAGCACCGCTGCTCGCGATGCTGGCCGCCTGCACGGTCAGCGCGCTCTGCGCGGCCAGCATGCCGGTGTTGCCCAGCAGGCCGCTGGTCGTGATCGTCATCGGGCCGCGTGCGTACGCGGTGCCGGCGTTGGCGAACGCGCTGTGGACCGTCAGGTCCATCGCCGCCTGCGATTGCAGAAGGCCTGCGTTGTCCAGCCGGCCCGCCTCGATGGTCAGAGCCTGCACGGACGCGATCAGGCCCTGCGCACCGTTGTTCAGACGACCGGACGTGCTCAGATGGACGCCTCGACCGTCGATCTGTCCGCCGGTGTTGTCGATCGATCCGGCGCTCACGCGCAGGTCCTCGGCGCTCTGGATCAGGCCGCCGGCGTTGTCCACGTCGCCGCCGACCGACAGCGTCGCGCCGGCCTGGCTCAACAGCTGTCCGTCGCGGTGGTTCAGGCTGCCCGCCTGCAGCTCGATGCCGCGCGCCTGCGTCAGCGCGCCATTCAGGGTCACCGCGCCCTGCGCCAGCACGCGCAGCGCGCCCTTGCCCAGGATCTCGCCGTCGCTGCCGTCGATCTGCTGCGCATTCAGCGTCAAGATGCCCGTGCCGGCGTGCAGCAGCGTGCCGTCGCGGTTGTCGAGCGTTTGCGTGTTCAGCGTGACGTCGGTCGCGTTCGCTGCGATCGAGCCGCCCTGGTTGTTCAGCGCGCCGGAGACATCGACGCGCAGTTCCCCCGCGGCGGCGGTCTGGGCGACGTCGCCGGCGACGTTGCGCCAGTCCGTGGCCGTGATGCCCACCGAGCCGGCACCCAGCGTCGCGCCGGACGTGTCGAGCGTGCCGGCGGCGGTGAGCGTCAGTCGCTCGCCGCCCGTCGCCACGGCGCGATCCAACCGGACATCGCCGGTCAGCGCGGACATCGTCACGCGCTGCGCCTGGACGCGGCTGTCCTGCAGCGCCAGTGCGGCACCGCTCAGCGTCATCGTGCCGCCCGCGAGCGCGGTGCCGCTCTGCTGCAGCGCGCCCGACGCGGTCAGCGTCAGATCGCCGCGCGTGCCGACGGTGTTGTCGGCGTTCAGGCCCGCGGCGAAAGCGCCGGTGCTGGCGATCTCGCGTGCGTTCACCGTCACCGCGCCCTGCGCCGTCACCGTGCCGCTGTGGGTCAGCACGTCGGCCCGGACCAGCGCGTCGCCTTGCGCGCGGATCGCTCCGCTGTTCAGCAGGCTGCCGCTCGCGCGAACATCGAGGTCGCCGCCGGCTTGCATCGCGCCCGCGTTGCTCAGGCTGGCGACATCGGCGGACAGTCGTCCCTGCGCCGCGATCAGACCTTGACCGGCGTTGACGATCGACGCGCCGGTCAGCGCCACATCGCCGGCGCCGATCTGGCCGTCGCGGTTCGTCAGCGTGCCGGCGTCGATCGCGAGGCTGCCGCCGGCCTGGAGCAGGCCGCTGGTGTTGTCGAGTTCCCCGGCGACCGTGAGCCGCGCCGCGTGCTGCGCGAGCAGCTCGCCGCCCCGGTTGTTCAGGCTGCCGGCGGTCACCGCCACGCGGTCCGCCTGCGTCTTGGCGCCGCTCAGATCCGCGGCGCCGGTGACGTTGAGCGTCAGGCCGCCGTTGGCGGCGATCGTGCCGCTCGCTCCGGACAGCGAGGCCGCATCGATGCGCAGTTCGCCGGACACGCCGCCCGCGTGCACGATCTGTCCCGCCGCGTTGTCCAGCGTCGCCGCGGACAGCGCGAGCGACGAGCCATTGCCGGCGATACGGCCACCGTGGTTGTCGAGCAGGCCCGTCACCGCCGCGGTGAAGCTTCCCGCCGCGTCGGTCTGGCCGATCTGCCCGCCGGCATTGCGCCAGTCCACCGCCGTGACGGCAACGCTGGCGCCGCTCATCCGGCTGCCCTCCGTGTTCAGCGTCGAGGTGCTGTGCAGGTCGAGCAGTCCGCTCACCGACAGCAGCGCGCGGTCGAGACGGAGTTCTCCGCCGCGCGCCGTCAGCGCCACCGAGGCGGCCGAGGTCTGGCTGTCCTGCAGCAGCAGCGCGGCGCCGTCCAGCAACGCGCGTCCGGCGGCCTGCGCCGTGCCGGAGTGCTGCAGCGTGCCGGCCGCCGAGATCGTCAGGTCGCCCGACGTGCCCATCGTGTTGTCGGGTCGCAGACCCGCCGCGAAGGCACCGACGCTGGCGATGCGGTCCGCGTGGACCGTGAGATCGCCTTGCGCCGCGATCATGCCGCCGTGCGTCAACGCGCCGCCGGTCGTGATCGACACCGCGCCCTGTCCGTAGACGCTGCCGGTATTGGTGAAGGCTTCGCCGACGACCAGCGTCGCGTCGCCGCGCGATTGCAGGGTTCCCGCGTTGGTCAGTTGGGCCGCATAGATGCGCAGCAGCTGGGCCGCCGTGACGACACCCTCCGCGCCGTTGTTCAGCAGACCATCCGCGCGCAGTTGCACCGCGCGCCCGTCGATGCGGCCGTCGTCGTTCTTCAGCGAACCAGCGCGCAACGTCAGCGCCTGGGTCGACTGCAGCAGGCCGCCGGTGTTGTCCAGCGCGCCACCGACCGTCAACGCGGTCTGACCATCGCTGACGAGTTGCCCCTCGCGGTGGCTGAGGCTGCCCGCCGCGACGGCGATGTCGCGGCCTTGCGTCCGGGCCCGGTCGAGCGTCGCCGCGCCGCTCACGTCGAGCGTCACGTCGCCCGCGCTGGCGATGCGGCCGGCGGTGCCGGACAAGGTCGTCGCCGTCACCGACAGCGTTCCCGTGCCCGCATGGGTGATGTCGCCGCCCCGGTTGTCCAGGACAACGGCGTTCAAGCTGACCGACTGGGCGTTGGCGCCGATGCGGCCGCCCTGGTTGTCGATCGTCCCGATGACGTCCGCGCGGAAGGCGCCGGCCGCGTCGGTCTGCGCCAGCGATCCCGCCGCATGACGCCAGTCGGCGGCCGCGATGGAGACGCTGCCGCCACTCAGCGCGGCGGCGGAGGTGTCCAGCGCGCCCGAGGCGGACAGGCTCAGTTGCCGCGTCGCGGCCACGGTGCCCTGCGCCAGGCCCAGATCACCGGCCAGGGCCTGGAGCGAAACCGTCCCCGCCTGCGTCCTGCTGCCCTGCAGCGCCGCGCGATCCGCGGCAAGCGAGAACGTGCCGCCCGCGAGCGACAGCCCGCTGTGCGTCGCATCGCGCGCCGTCAGCGTCAGGTCGCCGCGATCATCGACGGTGTTGTCATTCTTGAGGCCGGCGGCGAAGGTGCCGGTGCTGTCGAGCGTTCCACCCGCCACGACGACGTTGCCGCGCGCGGCCAAGGTACCGGTGTGATGGAAGGTCTCGGCGTTCACGCGGGCATCGCCCTGCGACACGATCAGGCCGGTGTTGTCGAGCACGTCGCGCACCGCGGCGGAGAGATCGCCCGCGGCCTGCAGCTGACCCGCGTTGGCCAGCCGGTCCGCCGCCATCGTCAGCGACGACGTCGACGAGATCAGCCCCTGCCCCGCGTTGTCGACGGTGCCGCCGTTCAACGTGATGCCCGCGCCGCCGATCTGGCCGTCCCGGTTGGTCAGTGTCGCCGCCTGCACGGTCAACGGGCCGCCGCTCTGGACCAGGCCGGCGGTGTTGTCGAGTGTGCCGGTCACGCTCAGCTGCGCGGCGTTCTGCGCGATCAGCTTCGCCTCACGCGTGCTGAGACTGCCGGCGGTGATGGCCACGCGGTCCGCCTGCGTGAGCGCCTGGGCGCCGCCCAGGTCGGCATGGCCACCGACGTTGAGCGTGAGCCCGCCGGCGCCGGCGATGGTGCCGCCGGCGCCGTTGAGCGTCGTCGCGTCGAGGCGCAGTTCGCCGCTCGCGCCGCCGGCGTGGATCACCTGACCCGAGACGTTGTCGATGCGCTGCGCGCTCAGCGACAGCGTCGTGCCGTTCCCGGCGATGCGGCCGCCGGTGTTGTCCAGCGTGCCGTTCACCGCGGCCGTCAGGCCGCCGATCGCGGCCGTCTGGGCGATCGCGCCGCCGGCGTTGCGCCAGTCGGCGGCCGACACGGTCACCGTGCCGCCGCTCACCTGCGCGTTGTCCGTGACCAGCGCCGCGCCCGTGCGAAGGCTCAATCCATCGTTCGCCACCACCACGGCGCGATCCAGGCGCAGCTCGCCGCCATGCGCCTGGGCGACGACACCCCCCGCCTGGGTCTGGCTGCCCTGCAGCTGGAGCTCGCCGCCGTCGAGGCGTGCGATGCCGCCGGCCAGGCTCGTGCCCGAATGCTGCAGCGTGCGAGAGGCATTCAGCGTCAGGTCCCCCGATGCGCCGATCGTGTTGTCGGCCCGCAGGCCCGCGGCGAAGGTGCCGCTGCTGTCGATCGCGCCCGCGCGCACGCTCAGCGCGTCGCCGGCCGCGAGGGTGCCGGTGTGCGTCAGCGTGTCGGCATCGACGGAGACCGCGCCGGTCGCGCGGATCAGGCCGCGGCCGGTGTTGTCGAGCTGCTGGCTCGCGAGCTCGACACGACGACCGCTCAACTCGCCGTCGCGGTTGTCGAGTTGGCGCGCCTCGACAGTCAGGTCACCCGATGTCGTCAGCGTGCCGCCCTGGTTCGCAAGCGACTGCGTGCGCAGCACCAGCGCGTCGCCGCCGGTGACGATCTTTCCGGCGGTGTTGTCGATGGTCTGCGCCGTCAGTGAGACGCTCTTCGCATTCGTCTGGATCACGCCCTGGCGGTTGTCCAGCCGACCGGTCAGCGCAACGGTCAGGTCGCCGCTGCCGCTCAGTGCCAGTTGGCCGCCGGCGTGGCGCCAGTCCTGCGCCTGGAGCGACAGGGACGACGCGCTCAATTGCGCGCCCTCGGTGACCAGTTCGCTGCCGCTCTTCAAGCCCAGCGCGTTGATCGCCTGGATCTGCGACCCGGTGAGGTCGAGACCGGCGGCCTCGAGCCGCGCATCGACCGCCAGCACCTGGCCGCGCAGCGTCATCGCGGAACCCGCCGACATCGCCAGCGCGCCTTGGCCGCCGATGCGGCCGTCGGCGCCGAGGCCCGCCGCAATGGTCGCGCCAGGGCCAGTCTGCAGTCGTTGCGCCGCGGTGGCGCTCAAGCCACCTTGCGCCGCCAGCAGGCCGGCGACGCTCAGGTCGCCGCCCGAGGACGCCGTCACCTGTCCGCCGTAGACGGAGCCGCCCAGTGCCACGTTCTCCTGCGCCGACAAGGTCAGCGCACCGCCCGCGCGCACTTGCCCATCGGCGTTGATGGCGCGCGCCTCGATGCCGAGGCCCTTCGTCGAGGACATGGTCGACGACGCGTCCTGGCGGACTTCGCCCTGCAGCGTCAGCGTCACGTCCTGGCCGCCGATCGCGGCCCCCTGCTCCTGCACCAGCGAACGTCCCTGCACCGACACGCCGTCGCGCGCGGCGATCAGGCCGGCGGCGTTGGCGATGTCGGCCTGCCCGACGATCGCGATGCCACCCGACGCCGCCTGCAGTTCGCCGCGGTCGTTGCGAAGCTCGGTACCGACCTGGATCGTCAGGCCGCCATCGGCGGCGACGCGGCCGTCGCGGTTGTCGACGCGGTCCGCGCTCAGCGTCGCGATGCCGGTCGTGCGCAGCGTTGCGCGTTGCTGGCTCAGCGTGCCGTCGGCTTTCAGCGCGATGGCACGCGCTTGCGCGTCCGCGCCATCGAGCGTCAGCTGCGCCGCCGTCGCGGACAGCGCGCCGTTGGACCACAGCGTGGCGCCATTCAGGTGGACCGATTGGCCGTCGATGCTCAGCGCGCCTCTGCCGTACTGCTCCAGGCTCGCGCCGATCGCGCTGAAGGCGTTCGCCGCAATCGACAGCGAAGCGCCGTTGCTGGCGATGCGCGCGCCGTCGGCGGTCAGGGTGCCGTCGACGCGCAGCGAGAGCGCGTCGGTGCCGACCTGCAGCCATTCCGCCTGACGCAGATCGGCGTCGTGCGCCGCGATCGCCAGCTTCCCGCCAGCGAGGCTCGCCGCCTGCGTGCTCAGCGTGCCGCCCGCCTTCAGGCTCAGCGTGCCGGTGGCCGACAGCTGCGCGCCGTCGGCGGTCAGCGTCGGCGCGGTGGCGGCGACCGTGGTCGCCTGCACCTGCGCGCGCGTCAGATCGACGGAGGCGCTGCCTGCGACGTCGATGCCGCTTCCGGCGATCAGCAGCGACTGGCGCGCCGCGACGGTGTCGCCGACGAGGGCGATCGATCCGGCCTGCACCTGCGCACCGCCGAGATCGAGCGCCGGCGCCTGCACCGCCAGGCGGTCCGCGGCCAGCAGCTGGCCGGCCTGCTTCGCCGACTGCGAGGCGGTCAGCGACAGCTGGCCGCCGCCGGCCACGATCGCGCCGTCGGCGGTCATGCCCGCCGCGGTCACGCTGCCGGCTTCGCCGTTCAGCTGCGGAGCGCGAATGTCGGCAGAGCCGCGCGACGCCAGCCAACCCGCGTTGCGCACGCCGGCGTTCGATTGCACCGTCAGCGCGGGCGTGCCGTTGGCATCGACCTCCTGCGCGTAGACCGTGCCGGTGTTGTCCAGCCAGCCGTCCGCGCGCAGCGTCAGCTGTCCGCCGACCACCTGCCCGGCCTGGCGCACGCCGAGGCCCGCCTCGGTGCCCACCAGCGTGATGCGCTGCGCGTAGATGCCGCCGAGCGCGGTGCTGTCCAGCGCATAGCGCGGGCGCTCGCCCGCCGGCGCGAGCGACTCGCCGCCGGCGACGCCGGTCTCGTCCACCGTCATGACCTGCGTGCCGGTCTGGATGCGGGCGTCCTTGGCCCAGATCCCCGCGTTGATCTCGACCGCGCGCGCGAGCAGCGCGGTGTAGTCGGTCGACGAGCCGTCCAGGCCCTGTCCGTCCACGCGGATCAGGCCGCCCTGCACGCCGTAGCCGGCGATGCTGCCGTCGGCGTTGAAGCGCGGCGTGCCGGTGGTCAGCACGGCCGCGCTGGCATTGATGAAGCCGGCGCCGTCGACCTGGATGCCGGACGGGTTGGCGATGACGACTTCGGCGCGCTGGCCGGCCACCTCGACGTAGCCCTTGAGCTGGCTGGGCGCGCTGCTGTTGACCTCGTTGAGGATCACGCGCGCGCTGCCGGTGGCCAGCCACGGGTTGGCCTGCACGTAGCCGCCGAGCTGCGTGCTGGCGTCGGTGCGTGCGTTGTTCAGGATGACGCCGCGCTTGTCGACGTCGAACTGGCTGTAGGTGTTGCGCGAGACGCCGGCGGCGCTCGGCGTCTGAATGTTGACCTGCACCGTGCCGTTGGCGCTGTTGACCACCGTCGGCTGCTGGTGCTTCGGCGCGTTGGGGTCGGCCTTGACCTGCGCCAGCGCGTCCGGCGCCAACGTGATCACCGCGCCCACCGCGAAGGCGGCCGCCAGCGCGAGCAGCGAGGGCGGTCCGCGCGACGCCGCGGGCACCGTCTCCGCCGTCCCCAGCGCGCGACGCGCCGGCGCATCGCTCTCTCCGCTCGTGCCGCCCTTGCTGTGGCTCAAGGCGGTTTCCGCCACGGCCATCAGTTGGCCGCGTTGCTTGTTGAAGACGATTCGGTACTGAAGACGGTTCATCGCGATCTCAACGGAAAGAGTTCAGGGCCTGGCTCGACAGGAGCTCAGCGCGAAAAGGTCAGGTTGAAGCCCGCGACGACGCGGGCTGCGGGGAAGCGGGACGGTTGCCACAGCGGCGCGCCGGCAAAGACCTCGAGCGAGAAGCCCTGCGTGCGCACACGCGAGCCGATGACGGCACCGGTCAGGTGGCGTCCCGCGAGGCGCTCGGCGCCATGGCCGCCGACCAGGCCCGCGTCGACGCCGAGGTACATCGACACGGCCGGCGACTGCTGCGCCGCGGACAGCGGCAGTTCGGCCTCGTTGCGCCAGAGCAGGCCGTTGTCGGCGGACAGCGACGCGTCGCTGCCGAAGCCGCGCACCGTGTAGCGGCCGCCGATCGAAAAGCGGTCCTGCGGCGTCAGCCGGTTCAGCGCGTACTGGCCGCGCAGCGAGGTGCTCAGCTGCAGCTGTCGGGCGCCGAGCGTCAGCGCGCCGTTGAGGCTGTAGCCGCCCTGCAGCAGGCGCACGCGCGAATCGCCCTCGCCGAAGGCTTCCTCGGGTGCGGACAGCGCGTGGAAGGCGCCGGTGCCGCGCTTCAGGCTGAGCTCGGCCTCGCTGCCGATGCCGCCGGCATTGCGCTTGAGGTTGATGCCGGCCTCCCAGCCGCCGGTGCGGCGGCGCTGGACCTCGACCTCGGCGTCGTCGATGTAGTTGCGCGAGCCGCGGCCGAACAGCTTCACATAGCCGCTGAACTTGTACTGGCCGTCGCGCCAGAGCATGCGGGTCAGCTTCAGCTCGCCGTTGCTGCTGGCGCCGCGGTAGACGTAGGTCTGGTTGGCGCCGATGACGACCTGGCGATAGCCGCTGCGGCTGACCGTGACGCTGATCAGCGAATGGCCCCACGGCAGCGAGTAGTGCAGCACGTGGCCGCCGGTGCCCTTGTGCGGGCCCTCGCGGTGGTCGACGCGGCGCGCGAGCCAGTCGGCATCGCGGTTCAGCGTCGCGTAGAAGAGGTCGTTGAGCGTCAGCGCGTGGTCCAGCGACGCGGTCAGCGCAAGCGGGTAGCGACCGGTGGCCTCGCTGCCGCTGTCGTCGAGCGAGACCTGCCAGCGCCACTGACGGCCGCCCTGGTAGCTGACGGCGAGGTCGCTGTAGCCGGGCTCGCTGGTGCCCAGCGCGGGCTCGACCTGGATGTCGGCCTGCGCGCCGGGGACGCGCTGCAGGTTCTCGAGCGCCTGCTCCATGTCGCGCAGGTTGAGCACGTCGCCCGGCTTCACCGGCAGCGCGTTGGCGAGCCGCACCTGCGGCGAGGTGCCTTCGCGCAGGCGGATCGCGTGGACGCGGCCGGGCACGACGGTCAGCACGAGGCGGCCGGTGGACAGATCCTGCGGCGCCGCGAGCACGCGCGTGGTGATGAAGCCTTCCTCGATCAGCGCGTCCTGCAGGCGCGTCACCAGCGTGGCGATGCTGCCGGCGCCGAGGCAGCGGCCGATCGGCGCGTCGTCGCCCTGGGGACCGTCGAGCGCGCCGATCTGGCGCGCCATGCGGGGTTGGCCGTCGACGCCGCGCAGCTCGATCTGCGTGATCTGGAAGCAGGGGGACTCGTCGTCGCGCAGACGGGGGCGCGCCTGCGGCGCGCTGGCTCGCAGGCGGACGTCCGGTTCGCGTTCGAGCGACTGGCGCTGCTGCGCCTCGCGCTGCTGCTGGAGCTGGCGCTGCGCATCGGGGTCGACGGCGCCCGGGGGCAAGGACTGACCCCAGGCGGTTTCCATGCCGGCGCACAAGGCGGCAGCGATCGCGATCGTGGCCACCGTCGGCACGCCGACGGCCGGACGCCGCCGCGCGGGCGTCCGCGTTTCATACTTCTCTTGCATCCCTGCCTGCCGTTGGTCTGGCGTTGTTTTTTCGACCCAGGACGGGCCGGACAAGCGGCGATGCGTCACGAACCGGTCGATGCCGATACGGCAACCCCGCTATCTCGAGTCGTGACATCTTTGGGATGTCGGCGCCGAGACCGGAGGCTTTGCGTCGCCGGCTCGCGCCGGTTTTGCCCTGGTCAGCCCCCTGGGTGTGACATCCCTCACGGAATGCACGCCCTCAGGGGGAACTGAGGTAAACAACTGTATCGGAGGCAACAGGGCCGATACATCGCCTCCCGGGGGTGGTTGACGGGCGGGAGGGGGATGCGGTAGCGGCAGCCGACGACTCGCGAGCGCAAAGCTGCGACGTCGCGCGCGGCCTCAATTCAACTGTCGGCCAGCATTTTCAGAACGCGTGTCCAGTCGCTTCGTGTGCTTGCCGTCCAACGTTGAATCGACCAACGTTGCCAGAGAGAGGATGTCGATCTCTGAAGCCGATGCTGCTGGATGGCTTGGCCCAGCGACTGTTCGTCGAACCCGGTCCACACACCGCCGGGTATCGCATGCAGGTTCCGCCAGCAAGCCGGTGCGACTTCGGTTTCGTAGACACGCTGCAGTTCATCGACGGGCAGTCCCGTCGCCACCAGTTCACGCGCGATGGCCTTCAGGTCGAGCTCATCGAGTTCCGTATCCAGGAACAAATGCGAGATCGCCAACCGCGCGGCGCGATGGGCGTCGTCGTCAATGAAGCGCATCTCGCTCATTCGCCCAGCCAGTTCATGACGTCTCGTTGGTCAAGGACCTGATCGGCCGCCGCACTTGCCGCAATTGCGCCGACGATGCCGCCGACAATGAACAACGCCGTCACGCACACGGGGGCACCAGGCCCGCAGAAGAAGCCTGCAGAGGCCGTTCCAGCAGCACCGCCAAGGACGCCACCCGTCAGCGTCGCGCCTTCCTTGACGCCCTGCCGCAGCTTGTTCTTCGCCTCCCAGATGTTGTAGATCGAGATGGCCACGGTCACGACGGCAAGACCCCGTCCGAGCATCCGCCAACGCGGGATCTGGCCGGTCACCTTCGGACTCGATCGGCCCGACGCGTCCACGATCTCCAGGAAGACCAATCGCTTCTGCGCCGCGGACAGCTCGGCGAAGGTCTGCCCCGGAAACAACTTCTTGACTGCCTTGTCGAGCGCCATCTCCAGCGTGAGGCCCTGCCCCTTCATCGCTTCCGCTCCTGCCCTGCCAATCGCAGATGTGATCGCGCGGATCTCTTCCATGATCATGTTCCGGGACTGCGCTGCGAACGCGGCGCCGTCCGCGGCGCTCATCTTTCCCGCGAGGACATCGGCGCGGATCGTGCGCGCCGCTTCGGCGATCCGTTGGACATAGGTGGCGCGCGCCTTCGCATCCTGGATGTATCGCCTCGCGAAGTTCAGGGCGGTCGCTTGTAGCGCGTCCAGGGCTTCGTCGAGGCCGCGCAGATCTTGCGTCTGCCGACCGATCGACGCGGGCGACGGCGACTGGGACGGGCAGTTGGTGCCCCTGTCCACGATTTGAGGATTGCTGATCTGGCACAGCGGACCAGGCGTTCTCGCGCTCATCGCCTCTCCCAGGAAATCTAGTTTGATGATAGCCAGCGTCCTTCAGTCGGAACGCCTGACCCTGACGTCAGGTGACCATGGTCATTCCCCGCATCACCCATCCGGCGGATGCGTCACGAGCCGCGTCGAGACACCCTCCTACAATCCGCGCGCCTTGTCAGGAGCCCGCATGTCCGCACCGATCGACTTCTATTTCGACTTCGCCTCGCCTTACGGCTACATCGCCGCGCAGAGCATCGACGAGCTCGCGGCCGGGTACGGCCGCACCGTCAACTGGCACGCCATCGTGCTGGACGCCAACTTCCAGTCGCTCGAACGCATCCGCGTCCCCAACAGCGTCATGCGCAGCGACTACGTCCGTCGCGACGTCGTGCGGCTCGCCGCCTTCATGAAGGTGGCCTACAACACGCCGTCCTCGCTGGGCCTGCACACCGAGATGGCCGCGCGCCTGTTCCACTGGTTCAACGACCGCGACCCCGAGCAGGGCCGCAAGTTCGCCCAGGCCGTCTACAAGGCCTACTTCGTCGACGACCGCAACATCGCCCAGGGCGAGGTGCTCCAGGACCTCTGCGCCACCCAGCACGTCTCGCCCGACCAGCTCCAGGCCATCGCCAACGACACCGCCGCCCGCGCCCGTCTGAAGGCCGAGATCGACCTCGCGGAAGCCCGCGGCGTGTTCGGCTCGCCGTTCTTCATCGTCGAGGGCGAACGCTTCTGGGGCAACGACCGCCTGCCGCAACTCGAACACTGGCTGAAGAACGGCCCGTATTGATCGGGCTTCGGCTCGACCGGGAGGTCGGGCCTGCCGGGCCTGCCAGGCCTGCGGGCCCGTTCGGGGGCGGGCTCACCGACCGTTACTCCTTGTCCGCCGCGTAATGTCCGGCGTGACCGGTCATCGGCGACCTCGGGGACCGCGTTGTCTGACGCATGCAGTCCCCTTCATGGAGGTCCCACATGCGAACGCTTCGTCCCCTGCTCCTTGCGCTGGTCGCGGCTCCGCTGGTCGCGACATTGACCGGCTGCGTCGTGGTTCCCGCCCATCGTTATCACGGCTACGACCGCGGCTACGGCGACGGTGGTGGCTACGGCGCCGGTTATTCGGACGGCGGCCCGGTCGTCACCGGCACCATCTGGATCGACGGCTACTGGGACAACCGCGGCGGCGGTCGCCGCTGGATCCCGGGCCATTACGGCCCGCGTCGTTGAGGCTCAGCTCGCCTGCTTGAAGGCCATCACGGCCTGATTGCGCAGCGTGCGCAGCAGCGACAGCTGTTTCTCGTCGAGCACCACGCTGCCCGGCTCCGTCTTGTCCGCGTAGATCATCGCGAACGGCGCGCCGCGCAGCGCCATCGGCAGGATCAGGAAGCTGTGCGCCTTGGCCCCGCTGAGGAACCACGGCGGCAGCCGCTCGGCGATCTTGGGCTGGGAGGCGTCGGCGATCAGCGTGTCCACGCCCTTCGTGCAGATCGCCGTGAACAGGTCCGCCGGCAGGCCCGGCATCACCCGCAACGGGACGCGGAACAGCGGCACCACCGCCTCCACCCCGTCGCCCAGGCCGAAGCGGCCGGTGAGCGTCTCGGTCTTCGGATCGCGCAGGCAGAAGATCACCCGGCGGAAACCCAGCCCGCGGTACATCGTCTCCAGGATCATCCGCAGGATCTCGTTGAGCTTGAAGCTCTCGACCATCGCGTTGGTGATGTCCTGGATGCCCGCGGCCAGCGTCGCCGCCGCCTGCTCGGGCGGGATCACGCCGGCCGGCGCCTGCCCGTCCACCATCGTGGCCTGCAGCTGGTGCGGCGAGAGGGTGTCCTCCGCCGACGGCGTCAGCGGCGCCAGCAGGCGCTGCGCCGGCGAGTTCTTCGCCAGCTTGATGTCCATCGCCTGCGCCAGCTGCGTCAGCCGCTGCCGCGCCTGGTCCGCCGCAGCCTCGAAGGCCTTGGCCTCGACACCCAGCGCGCGTGCGTAGCGCTGCGCCATCGCGCGCACCTTGGCATGCGCCTCGGCGGGATCGCTGTTCAGGATGACGTCCGCGACATCGTTGCTCGCGCGGCCCAGCCAGCGCATCCGGTCCGTCGAGTGCTCCACCAGCCGCGTCGGCGCGTCACCGTCGGGCCGCTGCATGCTGCGCTGCAGGGTGTCCGGGAAACCCCACTGCCGGGCCACGCCCAGGCCGAGGCTCTCGTAGCTCAGCCCCAGCACCTGCGCGGAGGCCGCGGCCTCGCTCAGCGGCGGCGCGGCCTGCTCGCCCATGCCGCGCTCGGGCCGCACGACGCGGCGCACCTGCTGCGCCTCCTCAGGCAGGTAGAACTCGGCCAGCAGCCGGCCCAGGCCCTGGAACATCGTGGCGAGGAAGGACTCCTCGTTCTCGCGCGGCACCAGGCACAGCTCGCGCGCCAGCGAGCCCGCCATCAGCGAGCGGAGGAACTCCTCCTTCAGGCGCTGCGCGTGGCCCTTGTTCTCCATCCGCTCCAGCAGCACCAGCGACAGCGCCAGATTGCGGATGCCGCCGAAGCCCACCAGCGCCACCGCGCGCGACACCGTGCTGATGTGCCCGCCGCCCGCGTGGCTGAACTGCACCGTGTTGACCAGGCGCAGCAGCTTGTTGGTCAGCGCGACGTCCTTGAGGATCTCGTTGGAGAGCGAGGTGAGGCTCTCGTTCTCCGACTGCGTCATCCGCTGGATGCGCGTCACCGAGTCGGCCATCGCGGGGAAGTCGCTGCGATGCCGCATGCGGCGAAGCAGGAACTCCAGCGTGGCGCTGCCGCCCTCGCCCGCCTCGGGCGCCTCGCTGGCCGGATGCAGCCACGCGGCCAGCGCGTCGTGGAAGGCCTTGGCATCGGCCCAGCGCTGCGACGACTCGCGCGACAGGCCGCGCAGCAGCACGGCGCGCAACGCGTCGTCGCTGTCGGGTCCGAGATCGGCCGGCGGATCCAGCGTCTGCTCCATCGCGCGGCGCACCGCGCGCCACGGATCGGGGTCGTAGTTGAGCCGCTGGCCGGACAGCATCTCGCTGAGCATCACGGCCGCCGCGAACACGTCCATCACCGGCGAGGCGGCGTCGCCCCGGGCCGCTTCCGGCGAGATGTAGCCCGGCGTGCCGACGATGCGGTTGGGGCGCGGGGCCGTGCCGGCCGTAGCGCCCGCACCGGTCGCATTGACCGCACCGGGCTGGATGCGCCCGGCGATGCCGAAGTCCATCACCTTGGGCCGGCCGGTCGAGTCGATCAGGATGTTGGACGGCTTCAGGTCGCGGTGCACGACGCCCGCCTGGTGCGCCGCGTGCAGCCCGTCGAGGATGCCCAGCATCATCGCGACGGCTTCGCGCGCCGGCAGCCGGCCGCGCTGGCGCAGCCGCTCGGTCAGCGTGCCGCCGGGCACGTACTCGAAGACCATGTAGGCCTGGCCGCCTTCGATGTCCGCCTCGAAGACCGGCACGATGTTGGGATGCGTCAGCCGGCTGACCGCGCGCGCCTCATGCAGCCAGGCGTCCACGCTCGCGCGGTCGACGGCCTGCGTCAGCACCTTCAGCGCGACCTCGCGATCCAGCCGCGGATCGTGGGCGAGCCAGACCACCGCCTGGGCGCCCTGCCCCAGGCTGCGCAACGGCTTGAATCGCCCGACGGCGGGCGGCATGGCGGTCATGGTCGGTCCTTGCCGGGCTCGGAAGCGCCGGTCGGCGATCCTGGCTGGGCGGTGCTGTTCGCGTTGTTGTTGGCAGTCTTCATGCCCGCGGGAGCGGGAGCGCCGGACTCGGCACGCTCGCGCAGCCGGGAGCGCGGCGCCGCGGTCGCGGCCGCGCCGACGGCCGGATCGCTCATCGCGCCGAGGCCGCTCTCGCCGGCGTCGGTGATCGCGCCGCTGGTGCCGAGCGCGTCGTAGATCTCGCGCAGGCCCAGCCCGAGCGCGCGCGCATAACGCCGCGTCGCGAGCTCGATAGCCGCCTGGCGCTTGCGCTCCGGCAGCGCGAGCGCGTCCACCAGTTCGTTGGCCAGGCTGCAGGTCAGCCGCAGCAGCTCCGTGTCGCCATCGGCATGGCGCACCGGCGCCTCCTGCGGCTGGCGGCGCATCATGTGCTGCAGCTCGTCGCCGAGGCCCCAGTACCGGGCGACGGCCAGTCCGAGGCTCTCCAGATCGCAGCCCAGCACCGCGTAGGCGGCGGACTGCTCGCTCATGCCGCGCGGGTTGGGGTTGTCCTCGGTCGCTTCCGGCGCGACCTGCAGTTGGCGGATCTGCTGCGCATCGTCGGGGAAGTGGTACTGCACCAGCAGCCGCCCCAGGTTCTGCATCAGCGAGATCAGGTAGATCACCTCGCCGTCGTAGCCGGCCGGGCGCAGCGCCTGCGCCACCTGGCCGGCGCGCTGCACGCGGCGCATCACGCTCTGCATGAACTGCGCCTGGCCCTCGTTCATCGGACCGGGCCAGGGCTTGAGCGCCCGCGCCGCGTCCTCCAGCCCGTTCAGGCCCAGCATGGCGATCGCGCGCTGCAGGTTGAGCACCGTGCCGCCGCTGGTCGGGCCCTGCTGGCGCAGCGCGTTGTTGACGCGCCGGATCAGCTCCAGCGCCAGCGCCATGTCCTTCAGCGCCATCGACGCCAGCTGGCTGCCGTGCTGGCCCGCCATCGCCGACGAGGACACCGTCGTCACCAGCCGGGCCGAGGTGCTCGGCAGATGGCCGAAGCGCTGCATCTTGTCCTTCAGCAGCGCGATCGGGCCGCCGTCGTCCTGCTCGGCCGACAGCCGCCAGCCGTCCAGCGCGCGCCAGAAGCTGCGCGCCAGGTGGTAACGCTGGCGCGTCTGCCGGTCGCTGGCGCGGTTGACGATGGCGCGCAGCGGCTCGGGGATCGCATAAGGGGTTTCCCAGCCCAGGCGCACGAGGTCATGCCCCTGCGGCTGCATGCGCTGGAGCACGACCTGCAGGTCGGACTCCTCCAGCACCGGCTTGCCGCTGAGCAGACGATGCAGCACCAGGCCGACGCAGACGACGTCCTCCTCGGCGGCCTCGCGCGCGGCGCGGCGCGTGGTGGTGTTGAAGTCGGCATTCGGCGGCACGACCTCCTGCGCGACCTCGAGCCCCAGCACGCGGACGTGGTTCGCGCCGTCGACGACGATGTGGGCCAGCTGGATGTCGCGGTGCGCATGGCCGGCCTCGTGCGCGAAGGCCAGGCCCTCGAGCGCCTGCGCGGCCCAGCCGGCGGCGTCCAGCGGCAGCGGCGGCGCGCCGCGGGCGATGCGCTCCTCCAGCGTCTCGCCCAGCGCGCGGTCGTAGGCGACGTAGGGCCACGGATCGACGCGGCCGGTCTCGACGACATGCGCCAGGTTCGGATGATGGATGCGCGACGCGCCGTCGACCGTCTTCAGCCAGTGCAGCATCGCCGCCTCGCTGTTGGGCTTCTCGCGCGGCATCATCAGGAACAGCTCCTGACCGCTCTGCGGGTCGAAGACCACCCACAGCATCGAGCGCAGGCTCTTGTGCAGCAGCCCGCGGAGCTCGAAGCGGCCGAAGCGCCGCATCGGGGCGGCGGAGGATGTTGTGGTGTTGTCAGACACGAGCGATGTGCGGCACCCGACGGTGCAGGGCCACGGACCTTTTGTAGCTTGAATTGGACCGAAAACCCGAGATCCCCGCCTGAAGAACTGGGGGGGATTCTCCGCTCAGTTCTGTAACTGCGCCCACACCTTTTCCAGGCGCTTGACGCTGACGGGCTGCGGTGTCCTCAGTTCCTGCGCGAACAGGCTGACCCGCAATTCCTCGAGCTGCCAGCGGAAATCCTCCACCCGCGCGTCGGTCGTGCCCTTGAGTTCCGCCAGGCGGCGCGACCAGCGCTGCTCCAGCGGGCGGAGCTCCGAGAGCAGCTTCGCGTCGCGCGGCGCGTCGGCACGCAGCTTGTCCAGCCGCAGCGTGATCGCCTTCAGGTAGCGCGGGAAGTGCTGCAGCTGGCTCCACGGCGTCTGCAGCACGAAGCGCTTGGGCATCAGCCGCTGCAGCTGCGCCTGCAGGTCCTCGACCACGTCCTTGGGCGCCGTGCGTGCGTCCTTGAGCTTGCGCAGCGCGGCCTGGTACTCGATCAACACGTTGAAGGCGAGGCGGGCCACCTCCTGCGCGATCAGGTTGAGGCGGGCGCGGCCTTCCTCGAGGCGGGCCTTGAAAGTGAACTCGTCGACCGGCAACGGGTTGGACAGGAAGGCGCGCTCCAGCGCGACCGCGATGATCTGGTCGCGCAGCTCCTCGGCGGTGCCCAGGCTCATGTAGGCGACCGACATCTGGGTCAGGTCGGGGATGTTCTTCTCCAGGTACTTCAGCGGTTCCTTGAGCTGCAGCGCGACCAGGCGGCGCAGGCCGGCACGGTGCTTCGCGGCGGCGATCTCGGGCTCGTCGAAGACTTCGATCTCGACGTGCTGACCCTTGTCGATCAGCGCCGGGAAACCGATCAGCGTCTGCGGGCCGCGCTTGATCTCCATGAGCTCGGGGAGTTCGCCGAAGGTCCAGGACGTGTAGGTCTTGGCGGCGTCGGTCGCGGGTTTGGTTGGTGGGATCACCGCCGCCTTGATGCCGCGGGAGGGCTGGCCGTCGCTTGACGTCGGCCGTCCTCCGTCGACCGCAGCCCTCGCCCCTGCCCTCTCCCGCGAGCGGGAGAGGGAGTCGTCAGCGCCTTGCCGCGCGCGAGAGTCGTCCGAGCCTTGCTGCTTCAGGGAGTCATCCTGGCCTTGCAGCTTCAGCGCGGCGAGGGCCTGGAAGGCGGAGCGCGCTTGGGTGCCGAGCTCTGCCTTCAGCGTCGCCAGGTTGCGGCCCTGGCCGAGTTGCCGCCCGTGCTCGTCGACGACGCGGATGTTCATGAACAGATGCGCGGGCAACTGCTCCAGCTTGAAGTCGTTGCGCTGCACGGCGACCTGCGAGCGCTCTTTCACCGCCTTGAGCAGCACGTCGACCAGGCCGCCCTGTGCGAACGGATTCAGCTCGACGAACTCGGCGACGAACTCGGGCAGCGGCGTCAGCCGGTTGCGCGGCTTCTGGTGCAGGCTCTTGAGCAGCGCCGTCACCTTGGCCTCGAGCATGCCGGGCACCAGCCAGTCGACGCGCTCGTCGCTGACCTGGTTGAGCGCGTAGATCGGCACGGTGACGGTCAGGCCGTCGCGCGCGTCGCCGGGCTGGTGCAGGTAGGTCGCGCTGCAGTCGACGCCGCCCAGGCGGATCGTCTTCGGGAAGGCGTTGCTCGTCACGCCGGCGGCCTCGTGCCGCATCAGCTCGTCGCGGCTGAGCTGCAGCAGGCGCGGGTTGGCCTTGCTGGCCTCGCGGAACCACTTCTCCAGCGTCACGCCGGAGTACACGTCCGCCGGCAGCTGCTGGTCGTAGAAGGCGTAGATCAGCTCGTCGTCGACCAGCACGTCCTGGCGGCGCGACTTGTGTTCGAGCTCCTCGACCTTGGCGATCTGCTTCTGGTTGTGGGCCAGGAAGGGCAGCCGCGTCTCCCAGTCGCCGTTGACCAGCGCCTCGCGGATGAAGATCTCGCGCGCGGCGACGGCGTCGACGCGACCGAAGTTCACCCGCTTGTTGTTGTAGAGCACGATGCCGTAGAGCGTCGCGCGTTCCAGCGCGACGACCTCGGCGGCCTTCTTCTCCCAGTGCGGTTCCAGCAGCTGGGTCTTGATCAGGTGGCCGGCGATGCCGGGCAGCCACTGCGGCTCGATCGCCGCGATGCCGCGGCCGAACAGCCGCGTCGTGTCCACCAGCTCCGCCGCGACGATCCAGCGCCCCGGCTTCTTGCTCAGGTGAGCGCCCGGATGGCGCCAGAACTTGATGCCGCGCGCGCCCAGGTACCAGTCGTCGTCATCGGCCTTGACGCCGATGTTGCCCAGCAGGCCGGCCAGCATCGACAGGTGGACCTGCTCGTAGGTCGCGGGGGCGCCGTTCAGGCGCCAGCCGTGCTCGGCGATCACCGTGTGCAGCTGCGAGTAGATGTCGCGCCACTCGCGCACGCGGCGCGGGTTGACGAAGTTGTCGCGCAGCAGTTGCTCCTGCTTGCGGTTGGAGAGCTTGTGCTCCCCTTCCCCACCGCGGGACTGTCCAAGCCACTTCCACAGCTTCAGGTAGCCCATGAACTCCGACTTCTCGTCGTCGAACTTCTTGTGCTTCTCGTCGGCCTGCTGTTGCTGCTCCATCGGACGGTCGCGCACATCCTGACCGGACAGCGCGCTGGCGATGATCAGCACCTCGCTGAGCGCGTCGCGCTGGCGGGCCTCCAGGATCATCCGGCCGACGCGCGGATCCAGCGGCAGCTTCGACAGCTCGTGGCCCATCGGCGTGAGCTCGTTGCGCTCGTCGACGGCGCCCAGCTCGTTGAGCAGCTGGTAGCCGTCGGCCACCGCCTTGCGCGGCGGCGGTTCGATGAAGGGGAAGTCCTCGACCTGGCCCAGATGCAGCGACTTCATCCGCAGGATCACGCCCGCGAGCGAGCTGCGCAGGATCTCGGGATCGGTGAAGCGCGGGCGGGACAGGTAGTCCTTCTCGTCGTACAGGCGGATGCAGGTGCCGTTGCTGACGCGGCCGCAGCGGCCCGCGCGCTGGTTGGCCGCCGCCTGGCTGATGTTCTCGATCTGAAGCTGCTCGACCTTGTTGCGGTAGCTGTAGCGCTTGACGCGCGCCAGGCCGGGGTCGATCACGTAGCGGATGCCGGGCACCGTCAGCGAGGTCTCGGCGACGTTGGTCGCCAGCACGATGCGCGGCTGGCCGTGCGGCTGGAAGACGCGGTTCTGCTCCTGCTCGGACAGGCGCGCGAACAGCGGCAGCACCTCGACGCCGGGCGGGTGGTGCTTGCGCAGCGCTTCGGCGGCCTCGCGGATCTCGCGCTCGCCGGGCAGGAAGACCAGCACGTCGCCGCGGCCGTCGCGCCAGAGCTCGTCGACCGCGTCACAGATGGCGTCGTTGACGTCGTACTCGCGCGATTCCTCGAAGGGGCGATAGCGCTGCTCGACGGGGAACAGCCGTCCCGACACCATCAGCACCGGCGCCGGTCCCTTCGCCGACGCGAAGTGCTGGGCGAAGCGGTCCGCGTCGATGGTCGCGGAGGTCACGACCACCTTCAGGTCGGGCCGGCGCGGCAGGATCTCGCGCAGGTAGCCGAGCAGGAAGTCGATGTTGAGGCTGCGTTCGTGCGCCTCGTCGATGATCAGCGTGTCGTAGGCGCTGAGCAGCGGATCGGTCTGGGTCTCGGCCAGCAGGATGCCGTCCGTCATCAGCTTGACCGAGGCGCCCGGCTGGAGCCGGTCCTGGAAGCGGACCTTGTAGCCGACGACGTCGCCCAGGGGCGACTTGAGCTCTTCGGCGATGCGCTTGGCGACGCTGGAGGCCGCGATCCGGCGCGGCTGCGTGTGGCCGATCAGGCCGCCGCCGTTGCCGCGGCCCCGGCCCATGGCCAGCGCGATCTTGGGCAACTGCGTCGTCTTGCCGGAGCCGGTCTCGCCGCAGACGATCACCACCTGGTGCTCGGCGAGCGCCCGCATGATCTCCTCGCGACGGCCGGAGACCGGCAGCGATTCGGGGAACTCGATCGGCGGGATCGGGGTGGCGGGCGCCGCGGGGCGGCGAGGTCCGGCCTGGCGCGGCGGACGCGGCGGGCGGGGAGGACGCGAAGGCGGCGCGGCGGGGGCGTTGGTGTCTTGACTCACGGGGCGCGGATTATCTCGCGCCCCGCGACAACGGGCCGGACGTCAGGTCACCCTCATTTCTTTTCGTCGGGCATCTCGACATAGGTGATCACGTTGATCACCGCGCCCTGCGGGTCCTGCAGCGTCGCCATGCGGCCGACGGTGGGCACTTCCATGATCTCCATGAGCACCTTGCCGCCCATCGCCTTGGCCTGGGCCACCGTCTCGTCGACGTTGTCCACCGTGACGTAGATCCCCCAGGCGGGCGGCATGCCCTGCTGCGGGCAGGCCATCAGGCCGCCGATGGCGTCGTCCGCCCCGCGCGCCTTGATCACGTGGTAGGGCGGCGCGTCCGTCGGACCGCCCGGCATCGGCATGGCCTCGATCGTCCAGCCGAACAGCTTGCCGTAGAACTCGGACGCCTTCTTCGTGTCGGTCGTCATCAACTCCGACCAGCTGAAGGCACCATGCGTCTTGAAGACTTCCATGTCTCGCTCCGGGGGGTGTTGCGGAGGCGCCATGCTCCGCTCCCGCACAGCGTCCCGCAAGTGACCTTGCCGCCGCGTTGCAGGGACAGCCTGTTGCACAATCCGCGCCCATGAGCCTGGTCTTCCCCCATACCTTCGTGCCGTGGTTTCGCGCGGTGGCCCCTTATATCCATGCGTATCGCGGAGAAACCTTCGTCGTCGGCATGACCGGGGAAATGATCGCCGCCGGCAAGCTCAACAGCTTCGTCCAGGACCTGGCCATCATGCATGCGATGGGCATCAAGATCGTGCTGGTCCACGGTTTCCGCCCGCAGGTGAACGAACAGCTCGCCCTCAAGGGCCACCCGCCGCAATACAGCCACGGGATGCGCATCACGGACGGCATTGCGCTGGACAGCGCCCAGGAAGCCGCCGGTCAATTGCGATTCGAAATCGAAGCGGCCTTTTCCCAGGGCCTGCCGAACACGCCGATGGCCAATTCCACGGTGCGCGTGGTGTCGGGCAATTTCCTGACCGCGCGGCCGGTCGGCATCGTCGACGGCGTCGATTTCAAGCACTCCGGCATCGTGCGCCGCGTGGATGCCGCCGCGATCCAGCGCGCCATCGATATCGGCGCCATCGTGCTGATGTCGCCGTTCGGTTTCTCGCCCACCGGCGACGCCTTCAATCTGATGATGGAAGACGTCGCGACCGAAACCGCGATCGCGCTGCAGGCCGACAAGCTGCTGTTCATGACCGAGGTCGAGGGCGTGCGCGAAAACCCCGAGGACCCGGAAAGCGCGATCGACACGGAACTGGCGCTGGCCGACGCGAAACGGCTGATCGCCAAACTCCCGCCGCCGACGCAGCCGACCGACGTCGGTTTCTATCTCAAGTACTGCGTGAAGGCCTGCGAATCGGGCGTCGAACGCTCGCACATCCTGCCTTTCGTCGTCGACGGCGCGATCCTGCAGGAGGTCTATACCCACGACGGCATCGGCACGATGGTTGTCGATGAAAAACTCGAAAGCCTGCGCGAGGCGACGCACGACGATATCGGCAGCCTGATCGCGCTGATCGAACCGTTCGAGCGCGACGGCACGCTGGTCAAACGCGAACGCAGCGAAATCGAACGCGACATCGAGACCTATACCGTCATCGAGCACGACGGCGTGATATTCGGCTGCGCCGCGCTGCATCCCTATCAGGAGGCGCGCACCGCCGAAATGGCGGCACTGACCGTGTCCAGCGCCGTGCAAGGCCAGGGCGACGGCGAACGCATCCTCAAGCGCATCGAGCAGCGCGCCAAGGCCATGGGCCTGACCAGCGTCTTCGTGCTGACCACGCGCACCATGCACTGGTTCATCAAGCGCGGATTCCAGCCGGTCGACCCGAACTGGCTGCCCGAGGAACGCAAGCGCAAATACAACTGGGACCGGCGTTCGCAGGTCCTCGTCAAGAAACTCGCCTGATCCGCGATCCCCTCACCCTCCCCCAGCATCCCGTCATCCGGGATCGATCCCGCGGCAGCGGCCCAGCGTCGGCCAGCTGCCGCACTCCCCCAACACTTTTTGAGCATCGAGGTTTGATATGGCCCGCACCGTCCAATGCGTTTATCTGAAGAAGGAAGCCGAGGGCATGGACTTTCCCATCTATCCCGGCGAACTCGGCAAGCGCATCTATGAGAACGTGTCCAAGGAAGCCTGGGCCGCGTGGATGAAGCACCAGACCATGCTGGTCAACGAAAACCGCCTGAATCTGGCCGACCAGCGCGCGCGTCAATACCTCGCGCGGCAGATGGAACAGTTCTTCTTCGGCGGCGGCGCGGAACAGCCCGCCGGATATGTCCCGCCGACGGAGTGATTTCCCCATCGCGGTGCGCGGCGGGGTCCGATTCCGGGGCATTTCCGCACCACCGATCCAGGTGACGCCATCGTCAACTCGTGTCAGGCGAGACACGTTTCCTGACAGTTGATCCGCTGGAAACTCAAGGAAATGCCGTTTCAGCGTGCCGTTTCAACGCCGGCCCGGGAATTTACCCCCTTGCGGTGATACTCGATTCCCTGCCTATAATGCGGCATTCCCTTTCGAGGGAGCCGTTGAACTACGCGAGGAATTGCATAAATGGCATCGCTCAAAGACCTCCTGGCCCAGCGGGCCGCCCTCGAACAGCAAATCGCGGAAACCCAGGACCGCGAACGGTCCGACGCGATCGGCAAAGTCAAGTCGCTGATGCAGGAATACGGCCTGACGGTCGCCGACCTGACCGCCCGCGCCGCCAAGACCGGCACGCCGAAGTCCTCCAAGGTGGCCGCGAAGTATCGCAATCAAGCCACCGGCGAAACCTGGAGCGGCCGTGGCCTGCAGCCGAAATGGCTGAAGGCCGCCATTTCCGGCGGCGCCAAGCTGGAAGATTTCGTGATCTGAGCGCCAGGATCCGAGGGCGACCCGCCTTCCGGCACCATGAAAGCCACCTTCGGGTGGCTTTCTGCTTTTCGGCTGCTGCTTTTCAGCTGCTGCTTTTCGGCTGCCACTTGTCGTCGCCGCGTCCGGCGAGGCACCCTCATTCCGGGGGGAGCGCCACCCCCGGCAGGGATAGCGCTGACCGGCCACCGTCGGCGCAGGGCTAGCATGCCTGCCGGTCCCACCCCGCGTCCCGCGCGGGCCCGCTCTTTCCCTCCTACCCCGCCGCCATCTTGAAGTCCGAGTTGTCCGCCCCCGCCGGCTGGGCCCCGCCCGCCCTGCCTCGACGCCTGCCCGCGGTGGCGCCGGCCGTGCTGTTGGTGGCCGCCACGGCCCTGCTGCTGGTCGCCGGCGCGCTGTGGCCGACCTGGCGCGCGGTGGCCTGGTGGCTGCTGCCCTTGCTCGGCCTGGGCGCGGTCCTGCACGCGCGCGCGCTGCGGCAGCGCGCGCTCGATGAGCGCCGCGAATGGCGCACCAAGATCGACGAGGCCGGCCTGTCCTTGGCGCAATGGATCCCCGGCGAATCGGTCGCGATGTCGCCCGGCTGGCAGACGCGGCTGGGACCGCTCGATCCCGCCGATCCGCTGGCCTGGCTGACGCAGGTGCACGCCGTCGACCGGATGAAGCTCGAGGAACGCCTGCCCGCATTGCTGCAGGGCGGGCAGACGGCCGGGCCGCGGAACACCGACGACCAGGACCCGACGGCGCACGAGCCCGACACGCTACACCACGCGCTGCGCCTGCCCGACGAGGACGGCGGCTGGGTCTGGCACGAACTGCGGCTGCGCGTCGCGCGCCGCGATCCCCGCGGCCGCGCCCGCCAGGTGTTGGCCAGCCTGCAGGACGTCCAGTGGCGCCGTACCGCCGAGGAGCGCCAGCGGATGAGCAGCGGGCTGTTCCAGCACCTGCACGAAGGCCTCGCGATCACCGACCTCGAGCACCGGCTGCTCGACGCCAACCCGGCGTACTGGACGCTGATGGCCGCGCTGCTGGAGCCGCCCGCGGGCCTGGTCCTCGAGAACGACGGCCAGACGCCGGACACCGCCGAAGCGCTGCGCCGCCGGATGCTCGGTCACCCGGCGCTGCCGATGGACGAGGCGCAACTGCGCCGCGCCGGCCACGATCCCGACGCGATCGCCGAGGCGCTGGCCGATCCCGCCGGCCATTGGCACGGCCTGGTCAAGGTCCGCGCGGCTGGCGGCCAGCCCCGGACGCTGCGGCTGACCGTGTCCTCGATCCCAGAGCCCGACGGCCCGCCCCGCTACCGCGTGCTGGCGCTGAGCGACCTGACGCAGGAACTGCAGCGGCAGCAGGCGCTGGAGCGGCTGGGCCGCTTCGACCTGCTGACCGGCCTGCCCAACGAGCAGGAATTCCAGCGCCGGCTGCAGGCCGCGCTCCGCACCAGCCGCCAGGTCGGACCGGGGTTCATGCTGTGCGTCGCGCGCGTGGACCTGGACGGCTTCGCCGCCTTCAACCGGCGTCACGGCATCGTCCGCGCGGACCAGGCGATGCGGGAACTCGCCCGGCGCCTGACGCTCGCGCTGCGCCAGGCGCCGCAGTGGTCGGACGAGGTCGCCCGGCTCGGCGGCGATGAATTCGGCCTGCTGCTGCGCGTGCAGAGCCTCGAGGAAGCCCAGCAGGCGCTGGACCGGCTCGTGCAGGTGCTGCGCCGCCCCATCGATCCGGACCACGAGAGCGGCGAGGGCCTTGCCGGCAGCGCGGGCGCGGGCTCGAGTCCAGGCCCGGACAGTGGGGACAACGGGGACATCGACGGCCACGATGCCGGCGCCGAGGACACCGAGGACGCTCCCGGCGGCGCACTGCGCCTGAGCGCCAGCGTCGGCGCGACGCTGTACCCGCAGGACGGCGGCGAGGCCGAGACGCTGATGCGTCACGCCGCGCACGCGCTGTACCGCGTCAAGCGCAGCGGCCGGGACGGCGTGCAGTTCTTCGACGTCGAGAAACGCCGCAGCCGCGAGGCGCAAGCCCAGGCCGCGCTGCGTGTGCAGCAGGCGCTGGAGGCCGGTGAACTCTGCCTGTACTACCAGCCGAAGCTGGACCTGGTC
The DNA here is from genome assembly GCF_056867975.1 of Mitsuaria sp. MSU3D. Taxonomy (NCBI): domain Bacteria; kingdom Pseudomonadati; phylum Pseudomonadota; class Betaproteobacteria; order Burkholderiales; family Sphaerotilaceae; genus Roseateles; species Mitsuaria sp. MSU3D. The sequence goes on from NZ_CP200314.1 coordinate 3,056,135, forward strand.
AGCGGCGCGCTGCTCGGCGCCGAGGCGCTGCTGCGCTGGCGCCATCCGCAGCGCGGGCTGCTGGCGCCCGCCGCCTTCCTGCCGACCGTCGAGCACAGCGGCATGGCCGCGCAGCTCGGCCATTGGGTGCTGGAGCAGGCGCTGGAGCAGAACCGGCTCTGGCGCGCCGAGGGACTGGACCTGGAGCTCAGCGTCAACATCAGCCCGCGCCACCTGGCGGCCCCGGCCTTCGTGCCGCGGCTCGAGGCGCTGCTGGCGCGCCATCCCGACGTGCCGCCGCACCGGCTGGTGCTGGAGCTGCTCGAGTCCAGCGCGCTCGACGACGTCGCCCACGCGCGCCGCCTGCTGACCGACTGCAAACGCCTCGGCCTGCGCCTGGCGATGGACGACTTCGGCACCGGCTATGCGACGCTGTCGGTGCTCAAGCAGCTGCCGCTGGACCAGCTCAAGATCGATCGCTCCTTCGTGCAGACCATGCTCGTCGATCCGCAGGACCGCGCGCTGGTGCAGGGCGTGATCGCGCTGGCCGGGCAATTCGGCTGCGAACTGGTGGCCGAGGGCGTCGAGTCGGCGGCGCACGCGCAGGCGCTGATCGCGCTGGGCTGCGGCGTCGGCCAGGGCAGCGGCCTGTGCGAGCCGCTGCCGCCGCAGGCGCTGCTCGCCTGGGCGCGACGCCGCACGCCCCTGCCGCCCCGGGAAGTGCCCGTCCAGGCGATCACTTAAAATCCCGCGGTGATCCCGCCCGGCTTTATTCAGGACCTCCTGGCCCGCGTCGACATCGTCGACATCGTGGGCCGCCATGTCGACCTCAAGAAGGCCGGCATCAACCACAAGGGCCTCTGTCCGTTCCACGGCGAGAAGTCGCCGAGCTTCACGGTCAGCCCGTCCCGCCAGACCTACCACTGCTTCGGCTGCGGCCAGCACGGCAACGCCGTCGGCTTCCTGATGGAGCACCTGGGCATCGGCTTCATCGACGCGGTGCGCGACCTCGCGCAGCAGGCCGGCATGCAGGTGCCCGAGGACGACCGCAGCCCGCAGGAGCGCGAGCGCGAGAAGGCGCAGAAGCAGCGCCAGGCGACGCTCACCGAGGTGCTCGCCAAGGCCGGCCAGCACTACCGCCAGCAGCTCAAGGCCAACCCGCGCGCGATCGAGTACCTCAAGGGCCGCGGCCTGACCGGCCAGATCGCGCTGCAGTTCGGGCTGGGTTATGCGCCCGACGGCTGGCGCTCGCTGGCCAACGCCTTCCCGTCCTATGACGATCCGCTGCTGGTCGAGACCGGCATGGTCATCCTGCAGGACGACCCCGGCAAGAGCGAGGCCGAACAGCGCCGCTACGACCGCTTCCGCGACCGCGTGATGTTCCCCATCCGCAATGTGCTCGGCGAGGTCATCGGCTTCGGCGGCCGCGTGCTGGACAAGGGCGAGCCCAAGTACCTGAACTCGCCGGAGACGCCGGTCTTCCACAAGGGGCGCGAGCTCTACGGCCTCTACGAGGCCCGCCCGGCGATGCGCCGGCGCGGCTATGCGCTGGTGGTCGAGGGCTACATGGACGTCGTGGCGCTGGCGCAGCACGGCTTCGGCAACGCGGTCGCGACGTTGGGCACGGCCTGCACGGCGGAGCACGTGCAGAAGCTGTTCCGCTTCACCGAGTCGGTGGTGTTCAGCTTCGACGGCGACGCCGCCGGGCGCCGCGCGGCCGGGCGCGCGCTCGAGGCCGCCCTGCCCCATGCCAACGAGACGCGCACGATCAAGTTCCTGTTCCTGCCGACCGAGCACGACCCCGATTCGTATGTGCGCGAGCTCGGTGCCGACGCGTTCGAACGCTGCGTCGAAGGCGCCGTGCCGCTGTCGCGCCAGTTGATGGAGACCGCCGCCGACGGCTGCGATCTGGGCACGCCGGAAGGTCGCGCAAAGATGCTGAGCGTCGCCAAGCCGCTGTGGGCCGCGCTGCCGGACGGGCTGCTGAAGCGGCAGCTGCTGGGCGAACTCGCCCGCCGCGCGCAGTTGCCGGACGCCGAGTTGCAGGCGCTGTGGGCGAACGCGCAAGCGCCGGCGCCCCCCGGCTCGCGTCCGCGCGCGGAACGGCCCGCCGCCCCTCCGAAGGCGGCGCCGCGTGCCCCTTCCCCCTCTTCCGACGGCCCCCACGACGAGCCGTATTTCGACATCCCCGCCTCCGCCTACGGCGACGAGGCCCACGTCGGCGCGGACGACATCCACATTCCTCCGGATGCTTACGGAGCGGGCGCTGGCGCCGCTCCGGCGCCCCAGGCGCAAGTCCAGGGCGAGCGCAAGAAATGGGTGCCCAAGGGCGAATACAAAGGCAAAGGCGGCAAGGGAGACTGGCGCAAGCGCGACCAGGATCCGACCATCGGCATGCCGCTGGAACTGCCCCCGGCGCCGATGAACCTGGCGGTCCGGATGCTGCTGCTGCACGGCGAGCTCTGGCAGCAGATCGGCGAGCAGGACCTGCAGCTGCTGCACGAGCTTCCCGGCGAACACGGCCAGTTGATCGCCTGGCTCGAACGTTCGCTGGTCGACAACGGCCCGGCGCCGTGGGCGGTGCTGCAGATCGCCCTGCAGGAGGCCGACCTGATGGACCTCGCCCAGCGCGTCAGCGGCGGCCCGCTGAGCGCACCGCCGCCCGATGAGCATGTGGAGGTCGAGTTCCGCGTCGTGATGCGCAAGCTGTGGGTCGGCAAGCTCCGTGCGGAGGCCGATCGCATCGCGCGCAGCCCGCAACCGGACATGACCCGGTTCCAGGCCTTGCTGCGGCAGATCCGCGAGCTGGAGGCTGCCTGAAATTCGCTGCAAGAACGCCCATCAGAACGCCCGCCAGATCGGGTAGCAGAACATCAGATAGAACGCGCTTTTTGACCGAATGGGAAAATTCGCAGATAATCTATGGTTTTCGCGCGTCAAGAGTGACCGCAGCGCCAACCGGTCCCCGGCCCCCCACTGACCCTGGGTTCATACACAAAGTGGCCAACTTACACCGCCTGGGCTGCAACAACAAAGGTTCACGCTAACCTTCACGCGCAAAGCCTTGAATGGCAGTCGGTTTGCCCCGATCTGCCATCCGAGGCCTGAGTTCGAGCCGCCTGGCTCGCTCGCGCCGCATAGCCCGCAGGAGTCGGGAGTTTGCGGGCGCCAGCGGGGCAGGTGGCTGTTTGCATTGCCTGCACCCACTGCGATTTCCCCGCATTCACCTACTGGCCCCTGAGCCACCGAGGAACTGCATGACCGCCAAAAAGACCGCGTCCAAGGCCGCCGCCGCAGAAACCGAAGAAGTCAAGAAGCCGGCCGCCAAGGCCGCCGCGAAGACCACCAAAGCCGCCACCGCTGCCGCGTCCGACGACGACGCGAAGCCCAAGCGCGGCCGCAAGCCCAAGGCCGAGACCGAGTCGAAGAAGCCGGCCGCCAAGGCCAAGGTCGAAGTGGAGGAAGAGGACTTCGCCGATGTCGACGCCGACGGCGAGACCGAAGGCGACGCCGACGCGGAAGTCGAGACTGTCGAGGCCGTCGAGGTCGAGGAAGTCGGCGAGGACAAGCCCAAGGCCAAGCCGCTGCGCATGAAGGTCAGCCGCGCCAAGGAGCGCGCGCTGATGCGCGAGTTCGGCCTGGACGAGACCGCGCTGACCGAAGAGGAAGTCGCCAAGCGCCGCCAGGAGCTGAAGACCCTCATCAAGATGGGCAAGACGCGCGGTTTCCTGACGCATCAGGAAATCAACGATCACCTGCCCGAGAAGCTGATCAACGAGGAAATCCTCGAGGCGATCGTGTCGATGCTCAACGACATGGGCATCGCCGTGTACGAGCAGGCGCCGGACGCCGCCACGCTGCTGATCCAGGGCTCGACCTCGCCCACCGCCACCGAAGAGGAAGCGGAAGAAGCGGCCGAGGCCGCGCTGTCGACCGTCGACTCCGAGTTCGGCCGCACGACCGACCCGGTGCGCATGTACATGCGCGAGATGGGCACCGTCGAGCTGCTGACCCGCGAGGGCGAGATCGAGATCGCCAAGCGCATCGAAGGCGGCCTGCAGGCCATGATGCTGGCCATCTCGGCCTCCCCGACGACCATCGCCGAGATCCTGGCCATCGCCGCCAAGATCCGCGCCGGCGAGATGCAGATCTCCGAGTCGGTGGACGGTTTCGTCTCCGATGACGAGGCGGACGACTACGTCGCGGAAGAAGACTTCGACGAGTTCGACGAAGAGGACGACGACGACGGCGCCGGCGGCTCCAAGGCCCTGACCAAGAAGCTGGAAGAGCTGAAGAACGCCGCGCTGGTGAAGCTGGATTCGCTCGCGACCAACTTCGACAAGATGCGCAAGGCCTTCGAGAAGGACGGCTACAAGTCGGCCAACTACAACAAGGCCCAGTCCGCGATCAGCCAGGAGCTGATGACGATCCGCTTCACGGTCAAGACCATCGAGAAGCTGTGCGACATCCTGCGCTCGCAGGTGGACGACGTGCGCCGCTTCGAACGCGAGATCCGCAAGATCGTCGTGGACAAGTGCGGCATGCCGCAGGAGCACTTCATCAAGACCTTCCCGCCCAACGTGCTGAACCTGCAGTGGGCGGAAAAGGAAGTGGCCTCGGGCAAGCCGTACGCGAACATCATGTCGCGCAACCTGCCCGCGATCCAGGAGCTGCAGCAGAAGCTGATCGACATCCAGGGCAAGGCCGTGGTGCCGCTGGACGACCTCAAGGGCATCAACAAGCGGATGAACGAGGGCGAGAAGGCCTCGCGCGACGCGAAGAAGGAAATGATCGAGGCCAACCTGCGTCTGGTCATCTCGATCGCCAAGAAGTACACCAACCGCGGCCTGCAGTTCCTGGACCTGATCCAGGAAGGCAACATCGGTCTGATGAAGGCGGTCGACAAGTTCGAGTACCGCCGCGGCTACAAGTTCTCGACCTACGCGACGTGGTGGATCCGTCAGGCCATCACCCGCTCGATCGCGGACCAGGCCCGCACCATCCGCATCCCGGTTCACATGATCGAGACGATCAACAAGATGAACCGGATCTCGCGTCAGCATCTGCAGGAGTTCGGCTTCGAGCCGGACGCGCCGACGCTGGCCGAGAAGATGGAGATGCCGGAGGACAAGATCCGCAAGATCATGAAGATCGCCAAGGAGCCGATCTCCATGGAAACGCCGATCGGGGACGACGACGACAGCCACCTGGGCGACTTCATCGAGGACACCAACAACACCGCGCCGATCGAGGCCGCCATGCAGGCCGGCCTGCGCGAGGTGGTGAAGGACATCCTCGACAGCCTGACCCCGCGCGAAGCCAAGGTGCTGCGCATGCGCTTCGGCATCGAGATGAGCACGGACCACACGTTGGAGGAAGTCGGCAAGCAGTTCGACGTCACCCGCGAGCGCATCCGCCAGATCGAAGCCAAGGCGATCCGCAAGCTGAAGCATCCGAGCCGCTCGGACAAGCTGCGCACGTACCTGGACAACCTCTGATCCAGCCTCAGATCCGGGGCCCAGCGATGGGCACCGGATTTGCCGAAGAAGCCGGCCACGTCCTCGGACGATGGCCGGTTTTTTCTTTGTGGTTGCCGCTGCCCGGGCCGCCCTCGCATCCCCTTCGGGATCCATCGCTCGGGGGTCGCGTACGGCATTCGCCCGCCTGTCGGGGGGAGGTGTCGCACAGGGGCCGACAGGCCCCCAAGGCGAGGGCTTATCTCCACGTGACGCCCAAGGTGGCGCGGCTACACTGAGACTTCCATCACACCCTAGCCCCTTCCCAGGCCGATGACCCAGATCCGCGAGCGCACCGTCCTGTTTGCCGACTTGCGCGGCAGCACGGCGCTGTTCGAGACGCTGGGGAATGCGGAAGCCTCGGGGCTGGTGACGCAGACGGTCGCCCTGACCGGCCAGGCGGTCGAAGAGAACCGCGGCAACATCATCAAGACGCTCGGCGATGGCCTGATGGCCGCCTTCGACAATCCGCGCGACGGCATCAAGGCCGCCATGCGGATGCAGGAGCTGCTGCTGAAGTCGTCGGCGCGCAGCGAGCGCCTGCGCCACACCCACCTGCAGATCGCGCTGGCGCGCGGCGAGGTCGTCGAGATCCACGGCGACTGCTTCGGCGACGCGGTCAACGTCGCGGCGCGGCTGCTCGACCACGCAGGCGACGGCGAGACCGTCGTGACGGCCGAGGTCGTCAACGGCCTGACCAGCGCGCAGAAGTCCCGCTTCCGCAGCCTGGACCACATCAGCGTGCGCGGCCGCGCCGAACCGGTTCACATCTACGTGCTGGACCAGGGCACCGGCGATCCCGGCGCCACGCAGTTCGGCGAGATCGTCCGCAGCGCCGCGCCGGAAGGCATCCGGCTGGTCTGGCAAGACCTGGACCGCGTCTTCGACATCGAGCAGATGCCCATCGTGCTGGGCCGCAGCACGCAGGCGACCTACTGCATCACCGACGTCCGCGTCAGCAGATCGCATGCGCGCATCGACTGGCAGGGCAGCAGCTTCAGCCTGACCGACCTCAGCTACAACGGCACCTTCGTGCGCTTCGGCGCCGGCGGCCAGACGCTGAGCCTGCGTCGCGGGTCCTGCACCTTGCACGGCGCGGGCGCGATCGGCCTCGGCGGCGCGGCCTCCGAGTCGCAGGCCCCGACCGTGCGTTTCGAAGTGCTGCATCTGGCCGAAGCCGCCTCGCCGGCGCTGCTGCGCCGCGGACTCTGAACCGTCCGCGTCGCAGGCACGTCTCCCCCCTCGTTCCCTCTTCTTCGCGGTCTTCCGCCCCACGCCGGATGAGCTTCCGTCCCGAACCCGATCACACCCACGGGCGCGCGCCGACGATCGGCGTGCTGCTGGTCAACCTCGGCACGCCCGACGCGCCGACGCCCGAGGCCACGCGCCGCTACCTGGCGCAGTTCCTGTCCGACCCGCGCGTCATCGAGATCCCCAAGGCCGCGTGGTGGCCGATCCTGCACGGCGTGATCCTGCGGACACGCCCGGCGAAATCGGCGAAGAAGTACGCCAGCATCTGGATGAAGGACGGCTCGCCGCTGATGGTCTGGACCACGAAGCAGGCCAAGCTGCTGCAGGGCCAGCTCGGCGAGTTGGGCCATCGCGTCAAGGTGCTGCACGCGATGCGCTACGGCAACCCCTCGATCGCGTCGCAGCTCGACGCGCTGCGCGCCGACGGCGCCACCCGCGTGCTGGTGCTGCCGGCGTATCCGCAGTACTCGGGCGCGACGACCGCCAGCGTCATCGACGACGTGGCGCGCTGGTCGCTGGCGCATCGGCACGTGCCGGAGTTCCGCTTCGTCAACCGGTACCACGACGACAAGCGCTACATCGCCGCGCTCGCCGAGAGCGTGCGCGCCCACTGGAAGACCGAGGGCCGCGGCGAGCTGCTGGTGATGAGCTTCCACGGCATGCCCGCGCGCACGCTGGCGCTGGGCGACCCGTACCACTGCGAATGCCTGAAGACCGGCCGGCTGCTGGCCGAGGCGCTGGGGCTGTCCGACGCGCAGTACAAGGTGACCTTCCAGAGCCGCTTCGGCAAGGCGCGCTGGCTGGAGCCCTACACCGAACCCACGCTGCGCGAGCTGGCCGGACGCGGGCTGAAGTCCGTCGACCTGATCTGCCCGGGCTTCTCGTCCGACTGCATCGAGACCCTGGAAGAGATCGACATGGAAGCGCGCGAGGCCTTCCTGCACAGCGGCGGGCAGCGCTTCAGCTACATCCCCTGCCTGAACGACCGCCCGGGCCACATCAGGGCACTGGCGGCGATCGCCGAGCAGCACCTGCAGGGCTGGCCCACGACCGCCGTGCCCGACGAGGCACAGGCGGCCGCCCTCGCCCGCCAGCGCGACGCGGCGCTGACCGCCGGCGCGACGCGCTGATCAGCGGATAGCCGCCTGCTGGCGCGCCTTGCGCGCGCTCATCCACTTCATCACCCGCGGCAGCAGCAGCACGATCACCACGATCGCCAGCAGGCCGGCCGACAGCGGGCGTTCGAAGAACACGCGCCAGCTCCCGCCGCCGATCGCGACGCCGTTGCGCAGGTGCGCCTCGGCGAGCGGGCCCAGGATCATGCCGACGACGACCGGCGCGGTCGGGAAGTCGAAGCGCCGCATCACCACGCCCAGCAGGCCGATGGCCAGCATCACGTAGAGGTCGAAGGCGCTCTGGCGCATGCCGTAGACGCCGACGGTCGCGAAGATCAGGATCCCGGCGTACAGCGGCGCGCGCGGGATGCGCAGCAGCTTCACCCACAGGCCGACCATCGGCAGGTTCAGCACCAGCAGCATCACGTTGCCGATGTACAGCGACGCGATCAGCGCCCACACCAGCGTCGACGAGGTCTCGAACAGCTGCGGCCCCGCCTGGATGCCGTAGTTCTGCAGCGCCGACAGCAGGATCGCCGCGGTCACCGAGGTCGGGATGCCCAGCGTCAGCAGCGGCACCAGCGTGCCGGTCACGGCCGCGTTGTTGGCCGCCTCCGGTCCGGCCACGCCCTCGATGGCGCCGACGGTGCCGAACTCCTCCTTGTGCTTGGACAGCTTGCGCTCGGTCGCGTAGCTCAGGAAGGTAGGGATCTCGGTGCCGCCGGCCGGGATCACGCCGAACGGGAAGCCCAGCGCCGTGCCGCGCATCCACGCGGGGATCGAGCGTTTCCACTCCTGGCGCGTCATGTGCACGCGGCCCATGGTGTTCATCGTCAGGTTGCTGCGGCCTTCATAGAGCGCCACGTAGAGCGTCTCGCCGACCGCGAACAGCCCCACCGCGACCAGCACGGTCTCGATGCCGTCCATGAATTCGGGCACGCCGCCGGTGTAGCGGATCTGGCCGGTGATCTGGTCCATGCCGACCAGCCCCATGGCCAGGCCGATGAACAGCGCCGTCATGCCGCGCAGCGTGCTCTGGCCCAGCACCGCGGAGACGGTGGTGAAGGCGATCAGCATCAGGCAGAAGTACTCCGGCGGGCCGAGCGTGACGGCGAAGTCCGCCAGCACCGGCGCGAACAGCGTGACCAGCACGGTCGCGATGGTGCCGGCGAAGAACGAGCCGATCGCCGCCGTGGCCAGCGCCGCGCCTGCGCGGCCGTGGCGGGCCATCTTGAAGCCCTCGAGCGCGGTCACCATGGTGCCGGTCTCGCCCGGGGTGTTGAGCAGGATGGACGTCGTCGAGCCGCCGTACATCGCGCCGTAGTAGATGCCGGCGAAGAAGATCATCGACGCGGTCGGGTCGACCTGCGCGGTGATCGGCAGCAGCATCGCGACGGTCACGGCCGGGCCGAGGCCGGGCAGCACGCCGATCGCCGTCCCGAGCGCGCAGCCGATGAAGGCCCACATCAGGTTGGCGCCGGAGGCGGCCGTGGCGAAACCGCCCATCAGGTGGGTCCAGAGGTCTTGCATGTCGGGACTCCGGTTGGGGTTAGAGCCAGCCGCCGGCCGTGACGGCGGGCAGGTTCAGCGCGAGCAGCTTGTTGAACAGCCAGAACACCGGGGCCGCGATCAGCAGGCCGGTGATGGCGTCGATGACGACCTGGCGCACGCCGCCGTGGGCCTTGCCCTCGGCGCGACGCAGGCCGCGCACCGCCAGCACGAAACACAGCGTGCAGGCGAGGACGAAACCGATCGTCGTGATCAGCGACGCATTGGCGATGACGGCCGCGGCGACCCAGGCCGCCGACAGCCAATCGGCCTTGGGTGCGCCCGACGGCGGCTCCATCGAACGGAAGCCGCCGCTGCGCGATTCCCAGATCAGCCAAGCGCCGCAGATCAGCAGCACCGCGGCGACGAACCAGGGCAGCGCGTTCGGGCCGATGCCGGAGTAGCCCGCGTCGGACGGGATCGCGGCGGCCCCGAAGGCCATCACGCCGCCGACGACCATCGCCGCGGCGCCGACCAGGGTTTGATAGAGCGGGCCGGGCGTGGCCTGCAGAGTGGAATCAGTCATGGAGACCTCCCGGTCCGGAATCAAAGCGTGCCAGCGGCGCCGTTTCTACCAAGCGGAGCCCGTGGAACTGGCTCCGCCAGGCCACTGGGCTCGCCCCCTTGAGGGGGCCGCCGAAGGCGGTAGGGGGTGGGTCAGACCATCCCGGACTTGTGCATGATGGCGCGCAGCGAGGCGAACTCGTTGTCCACGAACGCCTCGAAGTCCTTGCCCGTGAGCACGGCGGGCGTCCAGCCGTTCTTCTCGAGCGCCTCGGCCCAGGCCTTGGACTTGGTCGCCTTCACGACCAGGTCGATCAACACCTGCCGCTGCGCCGGCGTGATGCCCGGCGCGCCGTACACACCGCGCCAGTTGCCGATCTCGACGTTGTAGCCGAGCTCCTTCATCGTCGGGATGTCCAGGCCCTTGATGCGCTGCGGCGCGGTGATGGCGATCGGGCGCATCTTGCCGCTCTCGATGTAGGCCTGGAACTCGCTGTAGCCGCTGCCGCCGATGCTGACGTTGCCGCCCAGGATCGCGGCCACGGCCTCGCCGCCGCCGCGGAAGGCGACGTAGTTGATCTTGGTCGCGTCGACGCCGACCTCCCGCGCCAGCATCGCCGCGGCGATGTGCTCCGTGGCGCCGCGCGAGCCGCCGCCCCACTTCACCGAGCCGGGGTCCTTCTTCAGCGCCTCGACCACGTCCTTCATCGTCTTGAACGGCGAGTTGGCCGGCAGCACGAAGACGTTGTACTCGCTGGTCAGGCGCGCGATCGGCGTGGCCTGCGTCAGCGTGACGGGCTGCTTGCTGGTGATCAGGCCGCCCAGCATGACGGCGCCCATCACCATCATCGCGTTCGGGTCGCCCTTGGCGGCGTTGACGAACTGCGCCAGGCCGATGGCGCCGGCGGCGCCGCCCTTGTTCTCGAAGGTCACCGCGCCTGCGGCGCCCGCGTCCTGCAGCGCCTTGCCCAGCGCGCGGCCGGTGATGTCCCAGCCGCCGCCGGGGTTGGCGGGCACCAGGATCTTCAATGCCGCCGCGGCTTGCGCGCTCAGCGGCAGCGCGCCGGTGGCGCCCAGCGCGGCGAACGCGGCCGCGGACTTCAGGAATTGGTCTCGACGCATGCTCATGTCTCCTGTTGTAGATCTGGTCATCGGGGGCAGAGCACGCGCCCGACGGTCGTTGTAGGCGTGAATCCTGCACAAGGTGGCTTTCAATCGGCTGTCGGAAAGCTCAGGGTTGACCCTGAGCGGCGGCGCCTCGGCGCGTGGCGGACACTGCCGGGCATGAGGCTGCTTTTCGTCGAGGACAACGCCGCGCTGCAGACCACGGTGGCGCGCTCGTTCGAACGCCGCGGGATCCAGGTGCAGGTGTTCGCCGAGGGCCGCGCGGCGCTCGAGCGCTGGCGCGCACAACCGCCGGACGTCGTGCTGCTGGACCTGTCGCTGCCCGACATCGACGGGCTGGAACTGCTGTCGGCCGCGCGCGCCGAGCAGCTCACCACGCCGGTGATCATCCTGACGGCGCGCGGCACGGTGGGCGATCGCATCCTGGGCCTGAACATCGGCGCCGACGACTACCTGCCCAAGCCCTTCGATCTCGACGAACTCGAGGCCCGCGTGCGTGCGCTCGCGCGGCGCAGCCGCGGCGCGGCGGGATCGGCGGGCCAGACCGGCCAGACGGGCGGCATGGGCACGCACGAGGACGACGCCTTCCACGGCCTGCGCGTCGACGCCGACAGCGGCGCGATCTACCACCTCGGGCTGCCGCTGGACCTGCCGCCGCGCGAGGCCGCGCTGCTGCGCGCGCTGCTGGCGCGACCGGGCCAGGCGGTCGCGAAGGAGCGGCTGACGGAAATCGTCTTCGCCGACGACCTCGACGTGCAGCCCGACGCGGTCGAGGTCGTCGCGTACCGGCTGCGCAAGCGGCTGCCCGCCGACGGCGCGCGGCTGGTGACGCTGCGCGGCCTGGGCTACCTACTCAAGGCGCCGGACTGAGTGGGCCGGGTGATCAGACTCTCCTCGATGCGCAGCCGGCTGCTGGTCGGCATCCTGGTGCCGGTCGGGCTGCTGATCGCCGCCAACGCGCACCGGCTCTACGAGGACGCGCTCAAGGCCATCGACACGGCCTACGACCGCACGCTGCTCGCCTCGGCGAAGACCATCGGCGAGCAGCTCGACGTGCACGGCACGCGCGAGGCGCCGCACCTCGTCTCCGAAGTCCCCTACGCGGCGCTGGAGGCCTTCGAGGCGGACAACCGCAGCCGCATGTTCTATCGCGTCACCGGCTTCCAGGGCGAATGGGTGTCGGGCTTCGACGACCTGCCCGCGTGGCATGGCAAGCTGCCCGATCGCGGCGCCTACGCGGCGCTGGTCGATTTCTACGACGACGTCTACCAGGGCGAGGCCGTGCGCGTCGCGGTGCTGAAGCAGCCCGTCTCGGGCGAGGCGGGCCTGGGCGTGGCGACGATCCAGGTCGCGGAGACGCTGGAGATCCGCCGCACGCTGGCGCGACAGGTGCTGGTCTCCACGCTGTGGCGGCAGGCGGCGCTGCTTGCGGTGATCGCGATCGTGGTCTGGGGCGTGGTGCTCTTCGCGACCTGGCCGGTGCGCGAGTTGAGCCGCTCGATCGGCGCGCGCGCGGACGACGACCTCAGCCCCATCCCCATGCCGGGCGTGCCCGCGGAACTCGCGCCGCTGGTGGTCGCGATCAACGAGGCCTGGCACCGGCAGGCCGGCCTGTTCGCCCACCAGCAGCGCTTCGTGCGCGACACCTCGCACCAGCTGCGCACGCCGCTGGCGGTGCTCAAGGCGCAGGTGCAATCGGCGCGGCGCGGCGACCTGCCGCTGACGCAGGCGATCGACGAGATCGGCGCCACGGTCGACGGCGCCACCGCGCTCGCCAACCAGATGCTCGCGCTGGCCAAGGTCGAGCAGCTGCGGCAGCAAGGCGATCCGCCGCGGCTCGACCTGGCGGAGACGGTGCGCGAGGTGGCGCTCGACCTCGCGCCGCTGATCGCGGACGCGGAACTGGACTTCGAGCTCTTCACCGACGCCGCGCCGGTGCGCGGCCATGCATGGGCCCTGCGGGAGCTCGTGCGCAATTTGCTGCACAACGCGCTGCGGCACTGCCCCCGCGGTGGACGTCTGGAAGTGCGGGTGACGCGGGGCGCGGGAGCCGACGGCGGCGTCGAGCTGCGCATCGCCGACAGCGGCCCCGGCATCGCGGCGGCGCTGAGGCCCAGGCTCGGACAGCCCTTCGCTGCCGGTGCCGGCGGGGGGTCGGGGCTCGGGCTCGCCATCTGCCGGGAGATCGTCGGCTCGCTCGGCGGCACGCTGGCGCTGGACAACCGCGAGCAGGATGGGGTCATCGCCGGCCTGGACGCCGTGGTCCGGTTGCCGGCGGCACCATCCTCCGATCCGATCTCGCCATAGGACAATCGACGCTGATGTCTTCCCACGCCCGCTCCCGCTCCGCCGGTTCCGCAGCCGCTCCCGCCGCCGCCGCGGCCGCTTCCGGCCCGGCCGGCATGCGCCTGGACAAATGGCTCTGGGCCGCGCGCTTCTTCAAGACCCGCTCGCTCGCGGTCGACGAGATCGGCAAGGGTCGCGTGACCATCAACGGGCAGGCGGCGAAGGCCTCGCGCGACGTGCGCGTCGGCGACCTCGTGAAGCTGCGCCAGGGTCAGATCGATCGCGAGGTGAAGGTGGCCGGACTCAGCGCCATGCGCGGTCCGGCGCCGGTGGCGCAGGCGCTGTACGAGGAAACGCCCGACAGCATCGCGACCCGCGAGCGCGCCGCCGAGGCGCGCCGCCTCGCGCCGGAACCGGCCGACGCCATCGAGCAGGGCCGCCCCACCAAGCAGGACCGCCGCCGCCTCGCGGACTGGAACCGCTGGTCCGCCAGCCTGGACTGACGCCCCCGTTCCGCCGATCCCACGCGGCCCCGCGCCGCCCGGTGGGCATCGGCGCGCCGCATGGTCCGCCGCAACGCGAGCAGCGAGGGCGACATGATCGGCATTCCCAGGCACCAGGCGCTTCACGAGTTTCCGCTCGCGAAGGAGGACGAGGTCGTCGCCGGTGCCCCCCCTCCGAGGCACAGCCGACGCCCGCCGCGATCGATGCGTCTCCGGTGGCACGCCCCGATGCCCGATCGATGGCCAGGGTCCTCTTCCGCGCGGACGCCGGATGGCGGGTCCAGTCCCTGGCCCAGGCGACAAGCCGGTCCCAGGCCGTCGCGCGCTTCGACGAGATCCGACAGAGCGCCGCGACGATGTCGCCCGGCCATCCCGAAGTGCTGCGGGCCATCGGCGCCCTGGCCCTGAACATCGGCGGCTCCTCCGGCTGCGGATTCGGCATGGGCCGGGGCACCGGCGCGGCGATCGCCGAACTCGGCATCCGCTACCACTTCGACACCCGCATGCCGCTGGGCATCGGCGAGGACCGCAACTACATCGACCAGGACACCGACCTCGCCCTGCAGCAGCTCTGCGCCGTCGTGACCCTCCGGTGGCTGGGCGCCACGCTGGTCGGCGGCACCTTCGCGGCATTGGGCGGCGTCCTGGCGCCACGGGCCGCGGCGTTGACCGGCCGTCAACTGGCGGCCATCGCGCCGGAGCGACTCATCCCGGACCACGTGGCCGACCTGCTGGATGAGACCGGCGCACCGTACGGCGACAAGGGCGTGGACCGGCTCCGCCGGGAGATCCAGCAGATCCAGCAGGCCACCGGACAGATCGACGGGACCACGCACGTGCGCAGCGGCGTCGTGGCCTTCGGCGTCCTGAACGCCGTACGCGGCACCGCGCTGGGCCAGTCGCCGGTCGGCGTGATGCCGGACATCGGCATCTCCACCGCCGTGTCCTTCATGGCCGGGATGACCACGGGCCTGATCGCCGGCACGCTCATGGCCAGGAAGCGCCATCTCGTGCCGGACGCCAGGCACACCGGCGACGGTCAGGCGCCGTTCGTGCAGGTACCCCTGTTCGAGGTGAAGAAGACGGCGCCGGTCATGCCCCGCTTCACCGGGACCGGCGCGTGCAACGGCCTGGGCAACCTCGCCCGGGGCATCGGGGACCGCATCCGGCTGCTCGCCGTCTCGACCTGGCTGCTGGCCCTGCTGGGCGTGCTCGTCAGCTTCGCGGGAGCGGCCACCCGCCGCGAACCGCTGAACTGGGTCCATCGCGTCGGCAAGGCGATCGAACTGGGCGTCGGCGTGGGGGCCGCCGTCGATCCCTACTTCGGCGGGCTGCCGGCCGTCCTCGCACGCGATCGCGCCCGGCTGGAGCGGCAGCAGGCGCAGCTCGAATGGGCACGGCTCGCGCCCCTCGAGCCCCGTGCCGATGCCGAGTCCCCCGTCGAGACGCTCGCCCTTCGCCAGCTCTAGGGACGCGCTGCACCACTCGCCGCGGCGGCTGCGGGGCGTTGCGCAGGGCGTCCCTGGGGAAGCATGGGCGCCGTGATCTCAGTCCGTCTTGCGCGCGAGGTCCTTTTCGAGCCAGCACGCGGCGCCCAGCACGCCCAGGTCGCCGTGATCGATCACGTGGACGGGCACGCGCTCGAGGAATGCGGTCAGCACCCCCTTGTGCATGAAGCGCTTCTTGAAATCGCTTTGCTGCAGGAAGGACTCGATCTTGGGCAGGATGCCGCCGGCCAGCAGGATGCCGCCGTAGGCGCTGTAGAGCGCCGCCAGGTCGGCCGCGAAACTGCCGAGCAACGCGCAGAAGGTGTTCAACGCCTCGGTGGCGGCGGCCGAGCTGCCATCGAGCGCGCTGGCCGTGACCTCGGCGGGCGTGTGCAGCGTGGGCTCCTCGCCTCGAAGCGCCGAGATCACGCGGTACAGCTTGAGCAGGCCCGGTCCCGATAGCGCGTACTCGACCGGCACATGGCGCTGGTCGCCGGCCAGCAGGCGCAGGATGTCGAGCTCGCGCGCCGTTCCAGGCGCCAGCGAGACATGCGCCGCTTCGGTGGCCAGCACCTGCGAGCCCTTCCCGTTGGGCAGGATCACCGCGCAGCCGAGGCCGGTGCCGGGCCCCATGACGACGATCGGGCCGGCGGCCAGCCCGCCGACGGCGCCATCGCCCGTCATCAGCGGACGCATCTCTGCCGGCCCGACGTGGGGCACGGCATGCGCCAGCGCTTCGAAATCGTTGATGACCGCGAGGTGGGCAATGCCCAGTCTGTCTCGCAAGGCGGAAATGGAGACCGGCCACGGCAGGTTGCGATTGACGACGACGTCCTCCTGCACGTAGCCGGCGCACGCCAGCACGCACGCCTGGATGGGGCCCGCGTCGCGCCAGGGCGTCTGCGCCAGCCTGGCGGCGAAGTCCGCCAGCAGATCGGCCAGGCCGGGCCACGCCGCGCAGGCGTAGACCTCGCCGTGCAGCAACTCCACCGGGCAGGCCCCGGTCTCGACTTGCAGCGTGCGTGCCAACGCGACCCGGGCGTGCGTGCCGCCCACGTCTGCCGCAAGGAACAGGACGCCCGAGCCTGACGGACCGGGCTCACACGAATGGGGAGCAATGAGCATGGCCACGAGTTTCGACCGCAAATGACACAGTTGTCAATTGCTGTCCAAACCGGTCAAAACGTGCTCCGATTTCTCAGTGTTTTCCCTCGCTGTTCCAAGCGTTGTTCACCGCTTGCAACGAGTTTTCCCAGTGACAACCGCATCTTTAGTTCGACGTGCGCAACTGCGACGGTGATCTGACTCGATTGACAACAGTGTCATTAAGTCAGTTAAATGAGTTCGAGCCCGCACCAACCGCCTATATCGGAGTCCTTGAATGCCCACTGCCGGAACCTCTCCCCCTTCCGCACCACGCGCGCCGCTGGGACCGGTGGTCATCATTGGCCTGCTGTTCTTCATCATGGGGTTCTTCACCTGGATCAACGGACCGTTGATTGCCTTCGTGAAGCTGGCCTTCGATCTGGACGACGTGAACGCCTTCCTGGTGCCGATGGCGTTCTACCTGTCCTACTTCTTCCTGGCCCTCCCGTCCGCGGCGGTGTTCAAGCGCACGGGGATGAAGCGCGGCATGGCCATCGGCTTGCTGGTCATTGCGGGCGGCGCGGTCGTCTTCGGCCAGTTCGTGTCCTTGCGCCTCTATCCGGGCGCGCTGACCGGCTTGTTCGTGATCGGCGCCGGCCTGTCGCTGCTGCAGACCGCGGCCAACCCCTACATCAGCATCGTCGGCCCGATCGACAGCGCCGCGCAGCGCATCGCCTGGATGGGCATCTGCAACAAGGTGGCCGGCATCCTGGCCCCGCTGCTGCTGGGCGCGGTGGTGCTGTCCGACGTCGGCGGCCTGGCGCAGAGCCTGCAGTCGGCCGATGCGGCGACGCGCGAGACGCTGCTGAACGCCTTCGCCCACAAGGTCCGCTTGCCCTACATGATCATGGCCGGCGTGCTGGCCCTCCTGGCGGTGGGCATCCTGCGGTCGCCGCTGCCGGACATCAGCGCGGCGGACGCCAACCGCGGCGAGCCGGACGCAGGCGGCGCCCGACGTGGCTGGGCGTCCTTCCCCCACCTCTGGCTGGGCGTGGTCTGCCTGTTCGTCTACGTGGGGGCGGAGGTGATGGCAGGCGATGCCATCGGCACCTACGGCGCGGGCTTCAACCTGCCGGCCGACCAGACCAAGTTCTTCACGTCCTTCACCCTGGTGGCCATGCTGCTGGGCTACGTGGCGGGCCTGGTGCTGATCCCGAAATTCATTTCCCAGCAGGGCTATCTGGCGGTGTCCGCGTCGCTGGGCGTCGTCTTCTCCCTGTGCGCATGGGCCACGCAAGGCTATGTCTCGGTCGGCTTCGTGGCCGCCCTGGGCTTCGCCAACGCCATGATGTGGCCGGCCATCTTCCCGCTGGCCATCCGCTCGCTGGGCGAGGCGACCGAGCGCGGTGCCGCGCTGCTGATCATGGGCATCGCGGGCGGCGCCATCATTCCCCAGGCCTTCGCCATCCTCAAGCAGCACCACGACTTCCAGCTGGTGTTCCTGTGCCTGATGGGGCCCTGCTATCTCTACATCCTCTTCTACGGGCTGGCGGGCTATCGCGTGGGTCTGCGCAAAGGGGATGCCGAATGAAACCCACCGCAAAACCCAAGACCAGGGCCAAGGTCAAACCTGTCGACACCGAGACCGTCGGCACCCCACCTCACGACACGGACGAGTCCGCGCCGGCGAAGACTGCGAGGACCGCGGCGGCGCCTCGCGCGTCGATCCGGGATGTGGCCGAAGCGGCCGGCGTGTCGCTCAAGACCGTGTCCCGCGTGATCAACGAGGACGACGCCGTCCGCCCCGAGATGCGCGAACGCGTGCGCCAGGCCATCGCGGCACTGAACTACCAGTCCGACCCCTTGGCGCGAAGCCTGCGCAGCACGCACTCCTTCGCGATCGGACTGGTCTACAGCAACCCGAACGCGCATTACCTCGTCAGTCTGCAGAACGGCGTGCTCTCCGCGTGCAGGGAGCAAGGCTACGGCCTGCAGATCCACCCCTGCGGCACGCCGGCGCACGGCTCGATCCAGGAATTGCTGGACCTGGTGCGGCGTTCGCGTCTGGCCGGCCTGGTGCTGGCGCCGCCGATGTCGGAACAGCGGGACCTGGTGCAGGCACTGGCGGCGCACGGAGTGGTCGTGATCCGCATCGTGTCGGCCGGCGACGACCCGCGGGACATGCAGGACTGCGTGCGCATCAACGACCGTCGCGCGGCCCATGCCGTCACGGAGCACCTGATCCAGCTGGGCCACAGCCGCATCAGCTTCCTCTGGGGCGACGGGCACTACGAGTCCAGCATCCAGCGCCATGCGGGCTACATGGATGCGATGCGCGACTACGGCGTCGAGGTCGATCCCGGCCTGGTGCTGGAGGGGGAGTTCAACTTCAACTCCGGCTTCAGGCGCGCCCGCAAGCTGCTCGCGCTGGCGTCGCCGCCCACGGCGGTGTTCGGCAGCAACGACGAGATTGCGGCCGGGGTGCTGGCCGCGGCCCGCTCGGTCGGGTTCGACGTGCCCAGCGACCTGGCCATCGCCGGATTCGAAGACAGCCCCTTCTCCCAGCTCACCTGGCCCCCGCTGACCACCGCCAGGCAGGACACGGTGGAGGTCGGACGCCGCGCGGCCCTGCGCCTGATCGAGCGCGTGCGCCATGCCCAATCCGGCAAGGTGCCGACGCTCGGCGCCGAAGAGTTCACGCCCGAGTTGGTGGTCCGCGGCTCCGCCGCGCCGCCGCGCCGCCGCTGAGGTCGTCGATGCATCTCCCGCCTCTCCTTTCCGCGTTGACGGCCCGCGTGGTGCTGCTGGCCAGTCTGGTGCTGACGCTCTCGGGCCTGCCCGCCCTGTCCGGAGCGGCGACGCGCATCGACATCAACGACGACTGGCAGTTCCGCACCGACCCC
Source organism: Mitsuaria sp. MSU3D (assembly GCF_056867975.1). Lineage (NCBI taxonomy): Bacteria > Pseudomonadati > Pseudomonadota > Betaproteobacteria > Burkholderiales > Sphaerotilaceae > Roseateles > Mitsuaria sp. MSU3D. Next base: position 3,075,438 of record NZ_CP200314.1, read on the forward strand.
AAGGACGAGGGCGTCGCCGCGGGTTGGACGCGCGGCGTGCCGGGCCAGACGCGCGGCGTGACCGTGCCCCATTCGTGGAACGTCGGCGCCGACGCCGACTTCGAAGGCACGGGCTGGTACTTCCGCCGCCTGGACCTGTCCATGCCATTGGACGACGAGGCGCATGTCGAGCTGAACTTCGGTGCCGCCTTCTACCGCAGCCGCGTCTGGCTCAATGGCGTGGAGGTGGGTCGGCACGAAGGCGGGCACACGGCGCATGCCTTCGACATCAGCCGCCTGCTGCAGCGTGGCAAGCCCAACCTGCTGGTGGTGGCGATCGACAACCGGCCCACCGCCCGCAGCCTCCCCGGCTACGCGATGCGCCTGGCCGGCAGCGGCAGCGTCTGGTACGACTGGTGGCACTACGGCGGCCTGGTGCGCGACGTGTGGCTGAGCGTCGGTGACGGCGCCCTCATTCGCGGCCAGACGCTGCGCGCCACCCTGAGCGGGCGGCTGGCCGGCCGGACCGTCGGCGAGGACCCGGCACGGGTCAGCGCCCGCGTCGACCTGAGCAACGCCAGCGCCCGCCCGCGCCAGCTCCACCTGCTCACCACCGTCTTCGCGCCGGACGGCGGCAAGGTCTCGAGCACACGCGAAGCCCTGCAACTGCCGGCGGGGGGCAAGCGCAGCGTGGACCTGACGCTGTCCATCGCCCGGCCGCAGCTGTGGAACATCGGCGACGGGCGGCTCTACCGCGTCGTCACCGAACTGCAGGAGGCCGACGGCCGCGTGCTCGACGTGCGGACCGACACGCTCGGCCTGCGGCGCATCGAACTGCGGGACCGCAAGCTCTGGGTCAATGACAGCCCGGTCCGCCTGACCGGCCTGACGCGTCACGAAGACTCCCCGTGGGAAGGCCTGGCGGAGACCCGCGGCACCATCGTGCACGACTGGGACGACCTGCGCGCGCTGCACACCACGCTGACCCGGCCGGTGCACTATCCGCAGCACCCCGTCGTGCTGGACTACGCCGACCGGCACGGCATCCTGCTGGTGCCGGAGATCCCGATGTGGCAGTTCAGCGAGGCCCAGATGAAGGACCCGGCCGTGCTGGCCCTCGCCCGGACGATGCTGAGCGAGATGATCGCCGCGGACGGCAACCACGCCAGCATCTTCGCCTGGAGCGTCTGCAACGAAAGCGATACGCGCCTGCCCGGCGGCCTGGCCTACGTGCGGCGCATGAAGGCGCTGGTGCGGGAACTGGACCCGACGCGCTTCTTCACCTTCGCCGATTCCGACGTGAGCATCGCGCCGTGGCAGGACAACCCGGCGCTGCACGAGGCCGACTTCATCATGGCCAACGCCTACTTCGGCAGCTGGAGCGGTGCCGCCGAGCAGGTCGACCCCTGGCTGGACTTCATCCAGAAGACCTACCCGGAGCAGGCGCTGGTCATCTCCGAGTACGGCTACGTCGGCCCCTTCGCGCCCGATGCCGCCGAGGCGGACCGCCAGCGCATCGCCAACCTGCGCCAGCAACTCGACGCTTTCGCGCGGCGCGACTTCGTGGCCGGCGCGATCTTCTGGATCTACCAGGACTACAAGTCCCACCGCAACCTCGCCGTCGGCGAGACGGCCGGCTACGTGGACCACGGCGTGGTGGACGAGAACCGGCAGCGCAAGCCGTCGTACACGGCCTACCAACAGCGCAATGCGCCCTTGAACGCCCGACTCGGCTGGGCGTGGACAGGCGACGGGCTGACCGGCTTCCAAGCCGTGCTGCAGGCCAACGGCGCCACGCAACTGCCGTCGTTCCCGCTGCTGGGCTATCGCGCCGAGTGGCGAATGATGGACCGCGACGGCCGGCTGATCGCGCAGGGTGCGCAGGAGATGCCCACCTTGTCGACGCCGTTCACGCTGCAGGGCCGATGGCCCGCCGAGCAGCGCCTGGTGGCCGCCACCCTGCGCCTGCGCGTCTTCGCGCCCGATGGCGCGCTGGCGCTGGACACCCGGCTGGACCAGGCCGCGTTGCGCCTGGGCGCCGCGCCCTTCCCCGCCATCGGCGAGACCCCTCCCGCCGCTGCCACCGGCACCGCCCCGCAGGTGGCGCCATGAACTCCGCCATGAAGCACCTCCGCATGCCTGCATCGACACTGCGCCGCCTGGGCGCCTTGGGGACCCTCGGCGCCGCGCTGGCGGCGAGCAGCCTGGCGCCCGCCTGGGCGCAGGCCGTCCCGGCCGCCGACCCGACCGCACCGACCGCCGCGACGCTCTCGCCGGCCGAGATCGACGCCATCTGGCGCAAGTCGGTCAGCAAGTTCGACGGCGAGCGGAGCCGCGTGCTGCGCCAGGTGCAGGCCGGCGTGAAGGCCGGCCCCTTCCGGGCCGACTGGACCTCGCTGCAGGGCTACAAGCCGCCGCAGTGGTACGCGGACGCGAAGTTCGGCATCTTCGTGCACTGGGGCGTGTTCTCCCTGCCGGCCTTCGGCAACGAGTGGTACTCGCGGGACATGTACCAGCAGGGCAGCAAGCCCCATGAGCACCACCTCGCCACGTACGGCACGCCGGCCAGCGTCGGCTACAAGGACCTGATCGACCGCTTCAAGGCCGATCGCTTCGATCCGCAGGACTGGGCGCGCCTGTTTGCCCAGGCGGGGGCGAGGTATGTGGTGCCGGTGGCGGAGCACCACGACGGCTTCGCGATGTATCGCTCCCGGCTGAGCGACTGGACGGCCGCCACGATGGGCCCGAAACGCGACGTGCTGGGCGAACTGGCCCGGGCGATCCGCGCGGAGGGCATGCGTTTCGGCACCTCCTCGCACCGCGCCGAACACAACTGGTTCTTCGACGGCGGACGCCACATCGCCTCCGACGTGAACGACCCGCGCTACGCCGCGTTGTACGGGCCGGCGCAGTTGCGCGAGCTGCACGGCAAGGACGACGGCGACCTTCCGCACGACTGGACCTTCGTCTCCCAGGCCTGGCTGGACGACTGGCTCGCCCGCACCGCCGAGCTGGTCGACGCCTACCAGCCCGACCTGATGTACTTCGACTGGTGGATCGGCCACGCCAGCATGCGTGCGACCACCATGCCCACCTTCGCCGCGTACTACTACAACCAGGGGGCCCGGCGCGGCGAAGCCACCGTCATCGACTTCAAGCTGGATGCCTTCCCGCAAGGCGCCGGCACCTACGACGTCGAGCGCGGACAGATGATCGGCATCCAGCCCCAGACCTGGCAGACCGACACGTCGATCAGCAACGCCTCCTGGGGCTACATCGACGGCGACACCTACAAGCCCGCCGGTCAGCTGCTGCATCAGTTGATCGACGTGGTGTCCAAGAACGGCAACCTGCTGCTGAACATCGGCCCGCGCGGCGACGGGAGCATTCCCGACCCGGCGCGCGACATCCTGCTGGAGATGGGCGCGTGGCTGAAGCTCAACGGCGAGGCCATCTACGGCAGCCGGCCCTGGACGCGCTTCGGCGAAGGCCCGACCGAGGTGGTGGGCGGCACCTTCCAGGACCGCAACGCCAAGCCCTACACGCCCGAGGACTTCCGTTTCACGACGCAGGGCAACGTCCTGTACGCGATCGGGCTGGGCTGGCCTCAACCGCGGGCCGACGGCCGCAGTGAACTGCTGATCCGCTCGCTGGCGCCCGGCGCGCTGATGGCAGCGGTCCAGCGCGTCACGCTGCTCGCGGACCGCAGCGCCATCCCCTTCACGCAGGACGCCGCAGGCCTGCACCTGCGGGTGCCCAAGGAGCCCGTGGGCCGCCACGCCTACGTCTTCAAGATCGAGTCGCGGTGAGCGCCATCGCCCGACCCGTCCCTCCGCATTCATCAACGCCACCCTCCCCCGCCATGCCTCCCTCCCCCCTCCACCGGCTCCTGCGGCTGTGCGCCGCGTCCCTCCTGCTGCTGCTGACCGGCTTCATGCAGCAGGCTCTGGCCGCGCCGCGCGCGCTCTTCTACATGATGGAGACGCAGAAGTCGGTCAACGCCTTCGTCGCGCATGTCGACAAGGTCGACCTGCTCGTGCCCACCTGGTACGGCGTCGATGCCGCCGGCCTGGTCAACGGCGCGCCCAACCCGCTCGTGCTGTCGCTGGCCAAGAGCAAGCGGGTGCCGGTGATGCCCATCCTGTCGATGACGACCAACCGGGAGGGCTTCCACAAGCTCCTGCACGACGAGCAGGCCCAGGCCCGCATGAATGCCTCCCTGCTGCGTGCCGCCAAGGAGCATGGCTACGTCGGCTTCCAGTACGACTTCGAGAACATCGCCTGGACCGACCGCGACGCCTTCACCAAGATGGCCAAGGGCACGGCGGACGCCCTGCACAAGGTGGGCCTGACGCTGAGCGTCGCCGTGGTGCCCAACGCCCCCGGCGCGGCCGGCCGCGGCCCCTTCTCCAAGTGGATGTGGGAGTACTGGCGCGGCGCCTACGACCTGGAAGCCCTGGGCAAGGTCACGGATCTGGTCTCGCTGATGTCCTATGACCAGCACACCCGCTGGACCGCCCCCGGTCCGGTCGACGGCTATCGCTGGATGAAGGAGCACCTGGACTACGCGCTCAAGGTCGTGCCCCGGCACAAGCTCTCCCTGGGCATCGCGTTGTACGGCTACCGCTGGTCCACCGGCAATCCGGTCCGGGACGACGGCAAGGAGGCGCCGAACATCGTCGGCGACTACATCGATGCCGACGAGTCGATCCCGCTGGCCGCCACGTACGGCGCCAAGATCCGCTGGGACGAGGACGACCGGACCTCCTACTACTGGTTCGAACGCGACCAGATGCGCGAATGGGTGTTCATGCCCGATGCGCGTGGTTTCCGCGAGCGCTACGAGCTGGTGAAGGCGTCCGGCATCGACGGTTTCAGCGCCTGGGTGATCGGGGCCGAAGACCCCGCCGTCTGGGACGAACTGCCGCTGTCGCGTCGTTGAGGGCGCTTGCGATGCGAGCCTGTCGCCCCGCCATCCTGCCCGCGCGCCGCGTGGTGCGTGCGATGCAGCTCGCCCTGGCGCTGACCGCGGCGGGTGCCGCGCATGCCGGCGCCGAGGTGCTGCCGCTCGTGCCGATGCCGGCCCAGGTCGCGCGCGATGCGGGCGTCCTGCGTCTGTCGCCGGGCGCCGTCATTGCGGTTCCTCCGGGCGACCGCGGTGCCCGCCGCGCGGCGGCGTTCCTCGCGGCCATGGCCTGGCGCGACCGCCACCTGCGCCTGCGGCTGCGCGAAGGCACGCGCGGCGACATCGTGCTGCGTCGCGACGCGCGCGCGCCGGCCGCGCCTGCCGCACCCGATGGCGCCTACGAACTGGCCGTGACGCCCGGCGGCGCCACGCTGCAGGCGCGCAGCGACGCCGGGCTGTTCTATGCCGGCGTGAGCCTGTGGCAATTGCTCAGCGCCGATGGCGCGCAGGGCGAGGCCAGCGTGCCGGCGCTGCGCATCGCCGATCAGCCGCGCTTCGGCTGGCGGGGCCTGATGCTGGACGTCGTCCGTCATTTCGCGCCCCTGGACGAGGTCAAGGCGCTGGTCGACCAGATGGCGCTGCACAAGCTCAATGTGCTGCACCTGCACCTGAGCGACGACCAGGGCTGGCGACTGGAGATCAAGCGCTACCCCGACCTGACCCGCATCGGCGCGTGGCGCACGCCCCCCGGCGGCGAGCCGTCCCGCTACGGCGGCTTCTATACGCAGGCCCAGATGCGCGAGCTGGTGGCCTACGCGGCCGATCGCCACATCACCATCGTGCCGGAGCTGGACATGCCCGGGCATGCCCAGGCCGTGGTGGCGGCCTACCCGGGCGTGGGCGTGGACATCGGCGACGGCCCGGGCCGCAACCCGCGGCCCGCCGTGTCGGTGAACCATGGCGTGAACCCCTACCTCTACAACGCCGACGAATCGACCCTCCGCTTTGTCGAGCAGGTGATGGACGAGGTGATGGCGGTGTTCCCGTCCACCTTCATCCATGTCGGCGGCGATGAAGCGATGAAGGACCAGTGGCAGGCCTCGCCCACGGTGCAGGCGCGCATCCGGGCACTGGGCCTGGCCAACGAAGAAGCCTTGCAGAGCTGGTTCATCGACCGCATCGGACGGCATCTGGAGCGCCACGGCCGGCGTCTGATCGGCTGGGATGAAATCCTGGAAGGCGGCCTGCCCAGCGGCGCCTCCGTCATGTCCTGGCGCGGCACCGAAGGCGCCGTCGCGGCCGCCAGGCTCGGCCACGATGTCGTGCTGGCGCCGGCGGGCTCGCTGTACTTCGACAACCTGCAGAGCCCGCGTGGCGACGAGCCCGAAGGGCGGCTGGCCCAACTGCCGATCGAGAAGGTCTATGCCTTCGAGCCGATGCCCAGCGACCTGGGCGCCGACCGCGCCAGGCACGTCCTCGGGGTGGAAGCCGCGTTGTGGACGGAATACATGCCCTCGCGCAAGCACCGGGAGCACGCGATCTTCCCGCGCATCGCCGCGCTGGCCGAAGTGGCCTGGTCGCCGGCCTCCGCGCGCGACTGGCCCGGGTTCCTGCCGCGTCTGGCGCTGCAGCGGGCCCGCTATCTGCGCCAGGGCGTGAATGCCGCCGACAGCGCGTTCGCCGTGCAGTTCGACATCGAGGGCGGTGCCGCGGCGATGCTGGCCGCGGGAGCAGCGCCGGTGCGCCTGTCCAACCAGGTCAGGCAGGGGCAGATCCGCTACACGCTGGACGGCTCGGAGCCTCTGCCCACATCACCGGCCGCGGGCGGCGCCGGGGGCGCTGACGATGAGCCGCTCATCGTCAAACTGCCCGCACGTCTGCGCGCCGTCGCCTTCGACGCCGCGGGTCGGCCGCTCGCCGCCGTGCGCGAGCAGCGCTTCGACGCCGCGACGCTGCTGACCCGCACGAGCAACGAGCTCCAGGCCTGCCCTCCCGGCGAGCTGGGTTTGCGGGTGCCCTTGCGCACCGAGGCCACCACCTGGGCGCCCGTCTTCAACGTCAACCTCCTCGATGCCTGCTGGATCTACCCGCAGGCGCGCCTGGACGGCGTGCACGGCGTCTCGGTCCAGGCGGGACGGCTCGCGCGCAACTACGGACTGGCGCATGACGCGGTCAAGGTGATCCAGCACGCGGCCAGCACGCCGACGGGAGAGCTCGAAGTGCGGCGGGACGACTGTGGCGGGCCGCTGCTGGCAGCCCTGCCGTTGCCGGCGGGCAGCGCGCCGGACACCTTCACCCTGACCGCGGCGTTGCCCCCCTCGGCGGGCGTCCACGACCTTTGCCTGCGGTTCACCGCACCCATCGACGGCCCGCTGTTCGCGATCGACGCGGCGCGCCTGCTCCTCCACGCGGATTCGCACTAGTCGCAGCGCCTCCAGATGCACAAGTCCCTCCTCATTGCCCGTTGGGTCCAGGCCGTGCGCGCCCTTGGCCTGGCGGCCACGCTCGCCGGCGTGACGCCGTGGGCGCTGGCGCAGATGCACACGCAGCCGCTGGACGCGGGCTGGCAGTTCCGCCTGGCCGATCCGGAGGCGGCCTCGGCCCATCCCGAGGCCGCGACCTGGCACGGCGCGACCGTGCCAGGCACGGTGCAGACCGACCTGCTGGCGGCGCGGTTGATTGCCGACCCCTTCGCGGCGGACCACGAAGCCCGCCTGCAATGGATCGGGCTGTCGGATTGGGAGTACCGGCTGGAGTTCCAGGTCGACGCCGCGACCCTGGCCCGCGAGCAGGTCGACCTGGTGTTCGACGGCCTGGACACCTTCGCCGGCATCAGCCTCAACGGTCAGCCGCTGGCGACGACCGACAACATGTTCCGTCGCTGGCGGCTGCCGGCCAAGGCCCTGCTCAAGCCCGGTCGCAACACGCTGCTCGTGCGCCTGCAATCGCCCATCAAGCGCACGCTGCCCTGGCTGCTCAAGCAGCCCTACGCCCTGCCGGGCGCTTACGACTCACAGTTCGGCGACGAACCCAAGGGCGTGGCCACCGCGACCTATGTCCGCAAGGCGCAGTACCAGTACGGCTGGGACTGGGGGCCGCGTTTCGTGACCCTGGGCATCTGGCAGCCGGTGCGGCTGGAGAGCTGGAGTCACGTCCGCGTCGAGGATTTCCACGTCCGCCAGCAACGCGTGGATGAAGGCGTGGCGCAACTCGCGGCCGAGCTCGAGGTGGACGTCACCCGCGCGGGCCCGGCCCGGCTGCAGGTCGAGGTGGTGCCGCCCAGCGGTGCCGCCTTCACGCTGACGCAGGACGTGATGCTGGATCCAGGCCGCAATGCGCTGAGCGTGCCGGTGCGCATCGAACGTCCGCAGCGCTGGTTCCCGGCGGGCTATGGCGCGCAGCCGATGTATGCGCTGCGAGCCACGCTGACGCAAGAGGGTGTCCAACTGGCCCGCGTGGCGCGCCGCACCGGTCTGCGCACCGTCGAGCTGCGACGCGAGAAGGATGCCTGGGGCCGAAGCTTCGCGTTCGTGATCAACGGCATCCCGGTGTTCGCCAAGGGCGCGAACCTGATCCCGCTCGACAGCTTCCCCAACCGCGTCACGCGCGCACGGCAGCGCACCCTGCTGCAAAGCGCCCGCCGCGCCAACATGAACATGCTGCGGCTCTGGGGCGGCGGCTACTACGAAAGCGACGCGTTCTACGAAGAGGCCGATGCCCTGGGCCTCCTGATCTGGCAGGACTTCATGTTCGGCGGCGCCATCCTGCCGGCGGACACGGGCTTCCAGGAGAATGTCCGCCAGGAAGCCGTCGAGCAGGTGCGCCGGCTGCGCGATCACCCGAGCATCGTGCTCTGGTGCGGCGGCAACGAGGTGCAGGCCGACTGGGAAACGTGGGACGCCACGCTGGCCTTCAAGAACCGGATCTCCCCGGACGAGCGCGAGCGGCTGTGGAGCGCCAACCTCAAGCTGTTCGGCGATGTGCTGCGCGGCGTCGTGCAGCGGCATGCGCCCGAGGTGCCCTACTGGGCGACGTCGCCCGGCGTCGACCTCGAGGGGCCGTCCGGCCAGATGGACGATGGCGACGTGCACTTCTGGCGGGTCTGGGGCGGCTCGGCGCCGGTCGAGACCTTCCTGACCACCACGCCGCGCTTCATGTCGGAGTACGGCCTGCAGTCCTACCCCGAGATGCGCACCGTCGCGAGTTATGCCGGTCCCGAGGACCAGCGCGTGGACTCGCCGGTGATCCGCGCGCACCAGAAGTTCGGCGTGGCCGCGGGTCCCGACGTGGGCAACGATCGCGTGCTGTTCTACATCCGCAAGAACTACGGCGAGCCCAAGGACTTCGCCTCGTTCGTCTACCTCAGCCAGGTCATGCAGGCCGAGGGCATCGAACTGGCGGCCACCCACCTGCGCAGTCAGCGCCCGCGGTCCATGGGCTCGCTCTACTGGCAGCTGAACGACGTCTGGCCCGGGGCCTCCTGGTCGAGCGTGGACTTCTTCGGCCGATGGAAGGCGCTGCAGTTCCACGCGCGGCGCTTCTACGCGGACACGACCGTGACGGCCCTGCGCCTGGCCGGCAAGACCGATTTCTCCGTGGTCTCCGACAAGGTCGAGCCCTTCGACGCCGAGGTGCGCCTGCGCGTCTCCGACCTGGATGGCCGCGTCCTGCGATCGGAACGTACGGCCGTGGTCGTCAAGCCCCTCGCCGTCACGCCCGTCTGGCAACGCGCCGACGCCGCCCTCCTGCAAGGTGCGGATCCCACCCGGACGGTCGCCGAAGTCGAGTTGATCGCCGGGGGCAAGGTGGTGGCCAGGCAGCCGGTTTACTTCGTGCCCGCCAAGGATTTGAAACTCGTTGATCCCCAGTTCCAGACCCGCATCAGTCCGGATCCTTCCGGTGCGCCGGATTCCTGGCGGCTGTCGATCACATCCACGTCTTTCGCCCGCGCGGTGTGGGTCGATTTCGGCTTGCTGGATGTCGAGCTCGAGGATAACTCGCTGGATATCCGTGCCGGCGACGAAGTGGTCATTCCGTTGCGGTCCAAAGCGTCGTTGCCAGCATTGCAGGCGCAGCTGAATCTGCGCTCCCTGGTGAATTCGACACTGCATTGATCTTGCTCGGGAAGATCGATCGACACACCTTTTGTATTTGTTATTTCATGCCACAAGGATATAGGGAATCCGAATTGACGGAATGGAATCGACAAGAGGCTGGCAGGGCTCATGAGGCCGCGTGCCAGCGACAGATGGCCCAACAGACTGCGCCGGCGCAGTGTTCTGGCACATCCGTCGAACATCCCAACCACCGTGGCCCCATCGACAGTCTTCGCACTGTCCCCCTCCACGCCCCCCTCTAAGAAGATTGCGATGATGAAACCGAATCGACTTCTCCTGAAAACCACCCTCGTGTCCTCGCTCGCGGCCATTTACGGGCCCGCCGCATTTGCACAGGCGGCGCCGCCACCGACGCCGCCGAGTGCCGCAGCGTCCGCGCCCGTGGCCGCACCGGCAGCCGCACCGGCAGCCACCCGCGATACCAAGGCCGAGGCGCTGGAAACGGTCAACGTGACCGGTTATCGCGCCAGCCTGCTGCGCGCGATGAATCTCAAGCGCAACGCCGACTCGATCAAGGATGTGATCAGTGCCGAGGATATCGGCAAGTTCCCCGATACCAACGCGGCCGAATCCCTGGCCCACCTGCCCGGCGTGGCGGTGGACCGTCTGTACGGCGAAGGCGAAAAGGTCAGCATCAACGGGACCGATCCGGCGTTGAACCGGGTGCTGGTCAATGGCCAGACCATTGCCTCGGGGGATTGGGGCGGAAACCCCAGCGACACCAGCGGCCGCACCTTCAACTACACCCTGCTGTCGCCGGAAATCATCGGCGTGATGGAGGTCTACAAGTCGCCCGAAGCCCGCATCGACGAGGGCAGCATCGGTGGCACGGTGATCATTCATACCCGCAAGCCGCTGGATCTGCCGGCCAATACCTTGCGCGGCTCGCTGGGCTACAGCTACAACGACCGTTCCCGGGATGGCAATCCGCGGGCGTCCGCGCTGTACAGCTGGAAAAACGAAGCCAACGACTTTGGTTTCCTGGCTGCGGTGTCGCATGACAAGCAAACCCTTGCGCAAGCCGGCATCGAGTTCTTCGGCTATACCACCGGCAATGGCATCAGCCCGTCGGCGACGATCTCGGGAAGCGGGAATCCCCAGACGGCGCGCATGCCCGTGGCCATCGACAGCGACTTCTTCCAGCAGACGCGTCAGCGCGACAGCTTCCAGGGCGCCTTGCAGTGGAAGCCCAACGACAAGAACGAGTTGAACCTGACCGGCATCTATGTGCACGGCCAATACAACAACTACAGCGAAGCGCGATATGCCTGCCCGGGTTGCGGCGACGTCGACAAGATCACCCAGGCGACCGTCAACAACGGACTGATCACCGCGGCCACCGTCACGGCAGGCGCCGGCAACGGCAACCAGCCCTATGCTGAACTGGATGCGAATTACCGCGAGTCCACGGTCGTCACCAAGAGCCTGAACCTGCGGCACGATTTCAAGGGCGATGACTGGAAACTCGCCAGTCAGGTGGGTTACACGTCAGCCTCCGGCGGCAAATCGCCGGAATACCTGATGAAGTATCTGCTGAAGTCGGGCGGTTATTCCTTCAACTACGGCCCCAAGCAGGCGGGCATCGTCTACGACAACGGCAGCGCGTCCAACTGGGGCCTCCCCGGCGCGCCGGCCGGCTCCGCGCCCGGCGCGCAGATCGACGGCAAATACCAGGCGGGCGGCATTTACTACGCGGAAAGCAGCGACCGCGAGCGCTACGGCCAGATCGACCTGTCCCGGCAGCTGAATTGGGGCCCGATCAATGAAGTGCTGATCGGCACCAAATTCATCAAGCACGACAACGGCGTGTCCGCGCGCGGCAATCGCATCAATACCACGAGCGACATCAGCCTGGACCAGTTCGGCAGTTCGCACGCGCCGTCGGGGCTGTACGACGGCCTGGATGTGAGTGGCGATATCCGGAACTGGCCGACCGCCGACCTGGGGCAGGTCAAGAACTACCTGCTGGGTCAACCGCAGGGACCGTTCACCACGGACTATGGCTCCTCCTTCAGCGTGCGTGAGGACACGACCAATCTCTACACGCAGTTCAATTACGACGTGGGCGGGTGGCGAGGCAACTTTGGTGTCCGTTATGTGCACACCAAGGACGATTCGAACTATTACCTGTCGAACGACGGCGGCAGCACCTATGCGCCGACGACCACCGACACGAGCTACAACAAGTTCCTCCCCAGCTTCAACGCCGCCTATGAGCTGGATTCCACCAAGGTCGTCCGTTTCTCGGTGGCGAAAGTACTGGCGCGTCCGCGGTATTCCGATCTCGCCGGCGCCACCAACCTGGATCTGGTGAGAGGCACCGGCAGCGGCGGCAATCCCAACCTGAAACCCTACGAGTCGACCAACTTCGACGTGGCGGGCGAGTGGTATTTCGCGCCGCAAAGCATGGTCGGCGCCGAGTTCTTCTATCGCGACGTGAGCAATTACGTGGTGAATGTGACGAACGACCGGGTCATCAACGACCGCACCTTCTCGATCAGCTCGCCGGTCAATGCCAGCTCGGCCAAGGTCAAGGGGCTGTCGCTGATGTATCAGCAGAACCTGGGTTATGGCTTCGGTCTGCAGACCAACTACACCTATGCCAAGGCGGATACGGGCGAAGGTCTCAACCTGCCCTACCTGTCGAAGAACACGGTCAACATCATTCCGTATTTCGAGTACGCCGGTTTCGCGGCTCGTCTGGTCTACAGCTGGCGTTCGCAGTACTTCACGCAGATCGGTCGCCTGAATTCCCAGGATTTCACCGACCAGTACAAGCAGTTGGACCTGTCCGCCTCCTACGAGATCACGAAAAAGATCGGGATCAGTTTGAGCGCGACGAATCTGCTGGACCAGACCTATTACCAGTTCAGCGGTACGAAGGATGCGCCCACCGGCTTCTACAAGAACGGACGCACGATCGTGCTGGGCATGAACTTCAAGCTCTGAGCGTGCCACGCTGATCGGCTCGCGAGAGCCGATCAGCCTTGTCTTGCGACATTGGATGGATCTGAGGATGTACCGACCGTTGATGAGGAAGCTGCCTGCGCTGTGCATGGCCCTGGCTGCCCTGCAGCTCACCGCTGCATCGGCCAGCGAATCGTTCACCGACACCACGCCCTCGCCGCAGCAGCTGGCCTGGCAGGATCGCGGATTTGGCGTGCTGGTCCACTTCGGCACCAACACCTTCCTGGACCGTGAGTGGGGCGACGGGCAAGCGGCCCCTGCCGTGTTCAACCCCGACCGCGTGGACCCGGGCCAGTGGGCACGCGCGGCGAAGTCCGCGGGCGCCAACTACCTGGTGCTGGTCGCCAAGCACCACGACGGCTTCGCGCTGTGGCCGACCCATGAGAGCGACTACTCGGTCAAGTCCAGCCCGTGGCTGAACGGCCAGGGCGACCTGGTCCGCATGACCGCCGAGGCCGTGAAGAAGGAAGGCATGGGCATGGGCGTCTACCTCTCGCCCTGGGACCGCCACGAGCCCCGCTACGCCGATGCCAAGGCCTACGACAAGTTCTACGCCGGCCAGTTGACGGAGCTGGCGTCGGGCTACGGCCCCCTGGTCGAATGGTGGCTCGACGGTGCGGGCAGCGGGGGCCACGTCTACGACTTCGAACGCTACGTGGCGACGCTGCGCACCTACCAGCCCAACGCCATGGTGTTTGCCGACACCGCGCTGTTCGAGTACGGCGACATCCGCTGGGTAGGCAACGAGGTCGGCGTGATCGAAGGCGAGAACTGGAACGTCATCGACCGCCACGGCAAGCTGCGCTGGCGGCCCGTGGAAGTGGATACGCCGCTGCACAAGGATTTCTGGTTCTGGAACTCGCGGCCCGAGTTCGCCGCCTCGTTGAAGACGGTCGACGAGCTCCTGCAGAACTATGAAGACAGCGTGGGCCGAGGCGGCCAGCTGGTGCTGGGCCTGGCGCCCGATCGCCGGGGCCTGTTGCCGGACGCGGACGTGAAACGCCTGGCCGAGTTCGGGCAGGCCCTGCAAGCGCGTTATGGGGATGCCGCCAACGTGGCGGCGCGGCACGGCAAGACCGACGCGCGCTCGCAAGCGGCGCTGGACAACGATCCCGACACCTTCTGGACGGCCACGGAGGCCAATCAGGGCGTGCTGGAGGTCGACTTCGGCAAGGCGGTCACCATCGACCGCGCGCTGACCATGGAGCGCCTGGAGGACGGCCAGCATGTGCGCGGCTACGTGATCCAGGCCTGGGACGGGCACCGCTGGACGACCCTGGCCAAGGCCCAGGCGGTGGGCCACATGAAGATCGACAAGTTCGCGCCGGTGAGCACCCGTCGCGTGCGGCTGCGCATCGTCAACAGCGCCGGCACCGCGAGCATCCGCGAATTCAAGCTCTTCGCCGCCCCATGAGCCAAGCGCCGGTCTTGATCGAAGTCATCGCCCTGTCGGCGCAGGACGCGCGCGACGCCGAGGCCGCGGGCGCGGACCGGCTCGAGCTCGTGTCCGACATGGCCCAGGGCGGGCTCACGCCAGCGGCGGACGTGGTGCGCGACGTGGTGAAGCAGTGTCGTCTCCCGGTGATGGTCATGGTGCGGCCTCACGCCCGCTCCTTCTCCTACGACGAGGCCGACAGGCGCCAGATGCGCGAGGCCGTGGCCATGATTCGCGACGCGGGCGCGCACGGCGTGGTGTTTGGCGCGCTGACGCCCGAGGGCGACATCGACCGGGCGTGCCTGGACCAGGTGCTGCGATGGGCCGATGGCCTGCCGCTGACCTTCCATCGCGCCTTCGACGCGGTGCGCGACCCGGTCCGTGCCTTCGGCGCGCTGAGCGCGTACCGGGGGGCGGTGACGCAATTGCTGACGTCGGGCGCGGCGCCGACCGCTGAGCAAGGCGCGGCGCTGCTCGGGCAGCTCGTGAAGCGCTGGCAATTGGGCGAAGGCGTCGAACCGCTGGTGGGCTCGGGCGTGAATGCCGGCAACCTGGCAGCGTTGCATCGCCTCATCGGCGCGCGGCAGTATCACGTGGGCAGCGGCGCCCGCGCCGGCGGCAGCTTCGAGGCGCGCATCGATGCCGGACGTCTGGCCGCGATGCGGGCGGCCCGATGACAGCGGCGGCGGTCTGCACGTCCCGTCGGCGCCTGCTGGGCGCCGCGCTGGCCGGCATGGCGGGGACACGCGCCTGGGGCGCCAGCCCCGTGGTGCGCGGGGAGTTCATCGACACGCAGCAGACCACACCGCAGGTGCATGCCTCCACGCTGGTGGCCTTGCCCGGTGGTGGCCTGCTGGCCGCCTGGTTCGGGGGCACCGCCGAGCGCGCGCCCGACGTGCGCATCTGGTGCTCGCGGCTTGAAGCAGGCACCTGGAGTCCGCCGCGGCCTGTCGCCGATGGGCGCCAGCCCGACGGCACCTGCTGGCCCACCTGGAACCCCGTGCTCTTTCAGGCAGGCGCCGCGCAAGGCGGCCAGCTGCTGCTGTTCTACAAGGTCGGCCCCAGCCCCCAGCGCTGGTGGGGCGAGCTGATCACCTCCGACGACGGAGGCGGCAGTTGGTCGTCGCCGCGACGACTGCCCGAGGGCGTCCTGGGTCCGATCCGCAGCAAGCCCCTCCTGCTGGCGGACGGCACGCTGCTGTGCCCCTCCAGCACTGAGGAAGACGAGCACCACTGGCGCATCCACTTCGAGCGCACCCGGGACCTGGGCCGCAGTTGGCTGGAGAACGCGCCGGTGGCCGACCCTCGCGGGTTCATGCTGATCCAGCCCAGTCTGGTGTTGCGGCCCGACGGCAGCGTGCTGGCCTTTGCGCGCAGCAGGGCCAACCGCATCGCCGTCACGCGCTCACGCGATGGCGGGCGCTCCTGGTCGTTGCCAACCCTGACGTCGCTACCCAATCCCAATGCCGGCATCGAGGCCCTCGGTCTGCGAGGCGGCCAGCTGCTGATGGTCTTCAACCCGCGCGAGCGCGGCCGGGACTGGTGGATCGGCCGGGACCGGCTGGACGTCGCGCTGTCGACCGACGGCGGGCAGCACTGGCGCACCGTGGCGACGCTGGAGGACGAGCCGGGGCAGGA
This sequence comes from Mitsuaria sp. MSU3D, assembly GCF_056867975.1. Classification (NCBI taxonomy): domain Bacteria; kingdom Pseudomonadati; phylum Pseudomonadota; class Betaproteobacteria; order Burkholderiales; family Sphaerotilaceae; genus Roseateles; species Mitsuaria sp. MSU3D. Next base: position 3,091,480 of record NZ_CP200314.1, read on the forward strand.
GTTCTCCTACCCCGCGGCGATCCAGGCGCAGGACGGCAGCGTGCATGTCACCTACACCCACAAACGGAGCCAGATTCGGCATGTGCAATTGGATCCGCGTCGCCTCGGCTGAGGCTGCCAAGCGCTCGCCCGCGCTCCGTCGGGCGAAGCCGGCGCAACACCTGACGCTGTGGCTGTGTCTTGCCGCGCTGCTGCACGGGCAGTCGACCCACGCCTCGCCCGCCGCGCCCGCCTCGCCCGCCTATCTCGACACGCGTCTGGGCGACGCCGAGCGCGCCGCCGATCTCGTGCGCCGGCTCAGCCTGCAAGAGAAGATCGCCCAGTTGCAGGATGGCGCGCCCGCCATCGAACGCCTGGGGGTTCCGGCCTACGGATGGTGGAGCGAAGGCCTGCACGGCCTGGCGCGCAACGGCCGTGCCACGGTGTTCCCCCAGGCCATCGGCCTGGCCGCCAGCTGGGACGCCCCGCTGCTGCAGCGCGTGGGGGGCGTGATCGCCGCCGAGGCGCGCGCCAAGACAGCGGTGCCGCCGCCAGGCGCGTCGCGCGATTCGGCCCGCTACGGCGGGCTGACGATCTGGTCGCCCAACATCAACCTGTTCCGCGATCCGCGCTGGGGGCGGGGGCAGGAGACCTACGGCGAAGACCCGGTCCTCACGGCCCGCCTTGGCGTCGCCTTCGTGCGGGGGCTGCAGGGTCCCGACGCGCAGCGCCCGGTGGTGATCGCCACGCCGAAGCACTTCGCCGTGCACAGCGGACCGGAGCGCGATCGCCACCAGTTCAACGTCAACCCCTCGGCCCGCGACCTGGAGGAGAGCTACCTGCCGGCCTTCCGCGCGGCGGTCACGGAAGCGCATGCGGGCTCGATCATGTGCGCCTACAACGCCCTGGATGGCACGCCCGCCTGCGCGAACGCCGGTCTGCTGCAGGACCGCCTGCGCGGGGACTGGGGCTTCGAGGGCTTCGTCGTCACCGATTGCGATGCGGTCGAGGACATGACGCTCTTCCACAAGACCACGCCCGATGACGCCGAGGCGTCGGCCCGGGCGCTGCAGGCCGGCACGGACCTGAACTGCGGCCGCAGCTTTGCCGCGCTGGCCGCTGCCGTGGCCAGCGGCCGCGTCAGCGAGGCGGCGCTGGACCGCTCGCTGCAGCGGCTGTTCGAGGCGCGCTTGCGGCTGGGCCTGTTCTCGCCGACGCGGGCGGCACGGCCCATCCCCTGGGCGGCCAACCGCGCGCTGGCGCTGCGCGCCGCGCGCGAGTCGATGGTCCTGTTGAAGAACAACGGCGTGTTGCCCCTGGCGGCGCACAGCCGCGTGGCCGTCGTCGGTCCCACGGCGGAGTTGCTGGAGGACCTGCACGCCAACTACCACGGGGTGGCGAACCGCCCGATCACGCCGCTGGCCGGGCTGCGCAGCGCCTTGGGGCCTTCACGCGTGCTCGCCGCCCAGGGGTCCGCCCTCGCGGCGGACGTGCCGGTGGCCGTGCCGCAGGCCGCGCTGCGCACGCCCGACGGAAAGCCGGGACTGCGCCGCGAAGTCTTTGCCAATGCGGCATTGGCGGGCAAGCCGGTCGCTGTCAGCACCGATGCCGCGTTGAATCTCGACTTCAACCGGGCCCCGCCCGCGGTCGGTTTGCCGCCGCGCGGCTACTCGGTGCGTTGGCGGGGTCAGTTCGTGCCACCGGCGACCGGCGAGTACCGACTCGGCGTGCGCGTCGAGCGCTGCTTCGATTGCGACGGACATGATCGGGTTCGTCTCTACCTCGATGACCAACTGCTGCAGGACGGCGACACCGACCAGCCCGCCGCCACCGTGAGATTCGAGGATCGCCGCCCGCGGACGCTGCGCGTGGAGTGGCTGCACACCGGCGAAGACCAGGGCCTCGCGCTGCAATGGCAGGCGCCGGCCGACGTGCAGTTGGCCGAGGCCGTGAACGCCGCGCGCAGGGCCGATGTCGTCGTCGCCTTCGTCGGTCTCTCGCCCGATCTCGAAGGCGAGCAGTTGCAGGTGGAGGTGCCCGGCTTCGACGGCGGCGACCGCAGCTCGCTGGACCTGCCATCGGCCCAGGAGCAACTGCTGAAGGCGGTCAAGGCCTCGGGCAAGCCGCTGGTGGTGGTGCTGCAGTCCGGCAGCGCGGTGGCCCTGCGCTGGGCCGCCGAACACGCGGACGCCGCGCTGGCCGCCTGGTATCCCGGCGAGGTCGGCGGACAGGCGATCGCGGACACCTTGCTGGGTCGCAACAACCCGGCGGGCAGGCTGCCGGTCACCTTCTACCGCTCGGCGCAGGACCTGCCGCCCTTCGCCGACTACGGCATGCAGGGGCGCACCTATCGCTACTTCAAGGGCTCGCCGTTGTGGCCCTTCGGCCATGGCCTGAGCTACACCCGATTCGCCTACCAGGCGCCCCGGCTGTCGACCGCGCTGCTGAGTGCGGGACAGACGCTCACGCTCGACGTCGACGTGGCCAATACCGGCGCGCGAGACGGCGACGAGGTGGTGCAGGTCTACCTGGAACGCGAGGCCGCGGAAGCCACGGCGCCCGCTCATGCGCTGGTGGCCTTCCAGCGCGTCCCGCTGAAGACCGGCGAGCGCCGCAGCCTGCGCTTCCAGCTCGATGCCCGGGCGCTCAGCCAGGTCGACGCCGCGGGCGTCCGATCGGTGCAGCCGGGCCGCTACCACCTGGCGATCGGCGGCGGTCAACCCGGCCACGCCGAGGTCGTGCGCGCGAGCTTCGACATCGAAGGTCGGCAGGTGCTGCCGCGATGAGGAGGCCGGACATGTCTCACTCCCCTGCTCGACGCACGATGCTCAAGCTGGGCCTGGCCGGCAGCGTCGGCTGGTCGGGCGCGGGGCAGGCCTTCGCCTCGGCCTCAACGGCCTCAGCGGCCTCAGCAGCCCCTTCGGCCGAACAGTTCACCAGCCGCCGTCCCCCGCCGGACCAGCGCCACTTCGTCAGTCGCGCGGTCGACGCGGCCATCGCGGAGGTTCAGCGTCGCATCGGCGATCCGGAGCTGGCCTGGCTGTTCGCCAACTGCCTGCCCAACACGCTGGACACCACGGTCACGCTGGGCACGGTCGACGGCAAGCCCGATGCCTTCGTCATCACCGGCGACATCGACGCGATGTGGCTGCGCGATTCGTCCGCCCAGGTCTGGCCCTACCTGCCGTTCGCCCGCGAGGACGCCGACCTGCGTCGTCTCATCCGGGGCGTGATCCACCGCCATGCGCGCTGCCTCCTGATCGACCCCTACGCCAACGCCTTCCTGAAGGACCCCTCGGCCCGCACGCAACTCAAGTGGGCCATCGGCGACCTGACGGACATGCGGCCCGGCGTGTCCGAACGGAAGTGGGAACTCGACTCGCTGTGCTGGCCCCTGCGCCTGGCACACGGCTACTGGCGCGCCACCGGCGATGTCGCGCCCTTCGACGCGCAGTGGGCCGAGGCGATGCGCGTGGTCCTGCGCACGATGCGCGAGCAGCAGCGCAAGGCCGGGCCGGGCCCCTACCGGTTCCAGCGCCGGGCGGAGGCGGCCACCGAGACCCTGGTCCTCGATGGCTACGGCGCGCCGACACGGCCGGTCGGCCTGATCCACTCGATGTTCCGCCCGTCGGACGATGCCTGCGTCTACCCGTTCCTGGTGCCGGCCAACCTGTTCGCCGTGGTGTCCTTGCGCCAGCTCGCGGTGATGGCCGACGCGGTGCTGCACGACGCCGCGCTGGCCACGGAGGCCAAGGCGCTGGCCGACGAGACAGCCACGGCGCTGAATCGCCACGCGAGGCTGCGCACCCCGGCCGGCGAGGTCTGGGCCTACGAGGTGGACGGGTTCGGCAACCAGCTCTTCATGGACGATGCGAATGCGCCCAGCCTGCTGAGCCTGCCGTATCTCGGCGTCTGCGCGGTGGACGAGCCGCTGTATCGCCGCACGCGTGCGCGGGCCTGGAGCGTGGACAACCCCTACTTCTTCCGCGGCCGCGTGGCCGAGGGCACGGGCGGCCCGCACGAGGGCCTGCGCATGGTCTGGCCGATGTCCATCACGATGAAGGCCCTGACCGCGCCGGCCACGGCCGCCGGCGCCGCCGAGGTCCGCCACTGCCTGCGCTGGCTCAAGGCCAGTCACGCGGGCACGGGCTTCATGCACGAGGCCTTCGACCAGGACGACGCCGCGCATTTCACCCGCCCCTGGTTCGCCTGGGCCAACGGCCTGTTCGGCGAATTGATCCTCGACCTGGCGCGGCACCGGCCCGCGCTGCTGCAAGCGAACTGACCCATGACCACACGCCGCGACCTGCTCAAGATGGCGATCGCCACCAGCCTGCCCCTGTCGGGCTGCGCCGACCCTGGACGGTGGACCGCGGCGCGACCGGCGCCCGCGGGCGAAGCGGCCGTCCGCCACGTCGACGTCTTCATCGGCACCGGCGGCCACGGTCACACCACGCCGGCGGCGACACGCCCCTTCGGCATGGTGCAGCTCGGTCCCGACACCTACAACGCCGACTGGGACGCCTGCTCGGGCTACCACGACAACGACCGCTCGATCATGGGGTTCTCGCACACCCACCTCAGCGGCACCGGCATCGGCGACCTGCTCGACGTGCTGGTCATGCCCTGCGTGGGCGAGGTGCGGCGACAGCCCGGCCCGCCCGACAACCCCGGGCTGGGTTGGCGCGCCCCGTTCACGCACGAGGACCAGTCCGCCGAACCGGGCTACTACCGGGTCGCCCTGCGGGATCGCGGCGTCACGGTCGAGCTGACCGCCACCGAGCGCGTGGGGCTGCACCGCTACACCTTCGCCCAAGGCTCGCGCAGCCATCTCATGGTGGATCTGCGCCACGGCATGCAGGACCGGCCGGGCGTGCCCACCCGGGTGCCATGGGCCGAGCTCGAGGTGGTCGGCGACGACACGCTCGTGGGCGGGCGCGCGGTCGACCAGTGGGCCCAGGGGCGGCAGGTGTACTTCGCGATGCAGTTCTCGCGGCCCTTCGAGCGCTTCGAGGTGTTCAACGGGGCGGACGCGGACGGCGCCGCGACCCGTGTGTCGCGAGGGACGCAGCTGCTCGCCGCCCTGCACTGGCGCACGGCGGACGGGGAGTGCTTGCTGGTGAAGTGCGGCCTCTCCTTCGTCAGCGCCGAGGGGGCGCTGCGCAACCTGCGCCACGAACTGCCCGGATGGGACTTCGACCAGGTCCGCGCCTCCGCCAGCGCGGCCTGGGAGCGGGAACTCGCGGCGCTGCGGCTGCGGACCTTCGACGAACGGCACGGCCGCATGCTCTACACGGCGCTGTATCACTGCCTGCTCGCGCCGACGCTCTCCAGCGACGTGGACGGCCAATACCGCGGCATGGACCTTCGCGTGCACCGACTGGCGCAGGGCGAGCGCCACTACACGCAGTTCTCGCTGTGGGACACCTACCGCAGCCTGCATCCGCTGCTGACGCTGCTCACGCCCGCGCGCGTCCCCGACCTCGTCAACAGCCTCATCCGCATGGCGGAGCAGAGCGACCAGGGCGTGCCGGTCTGGCCGCTGCAGGGGCGCGAGACCGGCTGCATGATCGGCTACCACTCCGCCGTGGTCCTGGCCGAGGCCCAGGCCAAGGGCTTCGACGGCATCGACTTCCAGCGTGCCTGGCCGCTGTGGCGCCAGCGCGCGATGGACGATGCCTACCGCGGTCTGCCCGAGTACCGCCAACGGGGCTTCATCCCGTCCGACCGCGAGGAAGAGGCCACCAGCAAGACCCTGGAATACGCCTACGACGATTGGGCGCTGGCCCGCTTGGCCCGCGGCGTGGGCGCCAGCGCCGATGCGGCGCTGCTGCAGAAGCGTTCGCTGAACTACCGCAACGTCTTCGACGCCAGGCTGCGCTTCGTGCGGCCACGGCTGGCCGACGGCCGCTGGGCCGAGCCCTTCGATCCGCGTGCGCTCGGTCATTCGACGCGCTGGCACGACTTCACCGAGTCCAACGCCTGGCAGGCCACGTTCTTGAACCAGCACGACGTGGCCGGCTACATGCAGCTGTTCGGCGGCGAGCAGGCCTTCGTTGCCCAACTCGACGCGCTGTTCAGCACGAGTTCCGAGCAGTTGCCCGGCGCGCCGCCGGACATCGCCGGCCTGATCGGCCAGTACGCCCACGGCAACGAGCCGAGCCACCACGTCGCCTATCTGTATGCCTACGCGGGCCAGCCCTGGAAGACCCAGGCCCGCGTGCGCCAGATCATGGACACGCTGTACAGCGACCAGCCCGACGGCCTGTCGGGCAACGAGGACTGCGGGCAGATGTCCGCGTGGCTGGTGCTCAGCGCGCTGGGGCTGTATCCGGTGGATCCGGTCAGCGCGCGTTATGTGTTCGGCAGTCCGCTGGTCGAGCGGGCCACGCTGGCGCTGCCGGGTGGCCGCACGCTGGAGATCGACGCCGTGGGCAACGGGCCCGCGCAGTGCCATGTGAGCGCGGTGACCTGGCGCGGCCAGCCCTACACGCGCAGCTGGATCGACCATGCCAGCCTGATGCAGGGCGGCCGGCTCGTGTTCACGATGGCGGCCTCCCCCAATCCGGACTTCGGCGCAGCGCCGGCATCGCGTCCGCCCGCCGCGCTCTGACCGCGCGGTTAGACGGCCATCCCCGACCCCCGAATCGATGCAAGACCCATGACCCAGGTGACGATCCGAGACATCGCCCATGCGACGGGACTGTCGTCAGGCACCGTGTCGCGAGCGCTCAAGAACCAGGCCGGCATGACGGCGGCCACGCGCGACAAGGTCAACGACGCCGCTCATCGGATGGGCTACGACCTGTCGCGGCTGCGCAAGGTGCGCATCCGGCGCATCGCCTTCCTGCTGCACTGCCAGCACAGGACGCGGGCCTCCAGCCATTTTTTCTCCCCGGTCCTGCACGGTGCCGAGGAAGCCTGCCGGCAGGCGGGCATTGCGCTGTCCTTCAACGTGGTCGGCCCCGCGGCACCGGTGATGGAGCAGATACGGCTGCACCAGCCCGACGCGATCCTGTGCGCCGGCTTCTTCGAGCCCGAAGTCCTCGCGGCGCTCAAGCAGACGGGCAAGCCGATGGTGCTGGTCGACATGCAGCAGCGGGGTTTCACCTCGGTCAATCCGGACAACGCGATGGGGGGCTACCTGGCCACGCGGCACCTGCTGCGCAGCGGCCGGCGACGGATCGCGATGCTGTCGGGCTCGCTGGCCCACTTCAGCATCCAGCAGCGCAATCAAGGCTTCCGTCGCGCCCTGTATGAGTCCGGGACGCTGGCCGACCCCGCCCTCGAGATCATCGTTCCCAACATGGGCGACGGCGACACCGGGGTCGTCGAAGCCATGCGCAGCCTGCTGAGCCTGCCCCAGCCGCCCGATGCCGTGCTTTGCTACAACGACAGCACGGCCCTGGTGGCCATGGCGCATTGCCGCGACCACGGATGGCACGTGCCACGGGACATCGCGGTGGTGGGCTTCGACGACATCAGCGGTGCCGCCACCGCGTTGCCGTCGCTCAGCACGCTGCGCGTGGACAAGGAGGCGCTCGGCGCCGCCGGCGTCGAACTGCTCCTGCGACGCGAGCCCGACAGCCCCGACGAAGCCATCGTCCTGCCGGTCGACCTGATCGTGCGTGACAGCAGTGGCGACGCCTAGCGCGCCTCACCCCACCTCACTCCCTCCCACCATGTCCGACTTCCCCGACTTCCGCTCTCCCGCCGTGCTGCTCGCCCACGCCCGGCACAGCATGAGCTTCTACCACCCCCGCTGCATCGATCCGAGCGGCGGCATGTACCACTTCTTCAAGGACGACGGCACCGTCTACGACGCCCACCAGCGCCACCTGGTCAGCAGCACGCGCTTCGTCTTCACCTACGCGATGGCTTACCGCCACTCCGGCGATCCGGCTCATCGCGACGGGCTCAGGCACGCGGTGCGCTTCCTGCGCGAGGCGCATCTCGACACCTCGCAGGGCGGCTACCACTGGTTGCTGAACTGGCGCGAGGGACAGCGCGAGGTCCTCGACGGCACCCGGCACGCCTACGGTCACGCCTTCGTGCTGCTGGCCTATGCCCATGCCCTGATGGCAGGACTGGGCGAAGCCCGGCCCTGGCTGACCGAGACCTTCGACCTGATGGAGCGCCGGTTCTGGGATGACGCGTCCGGTCTCTATGCGGACGAGGCCAGCCCCGACTGGCAGTCGCTGTCGAGCTACCGCGGACAGAACGCCAACATGCATGCCTGCGAGGCCATGCTGGCCGCCTACGACGCGACCGGCGAGCACCGCTACCTCGAGCGGGCCCGCCTGCTGGCCTACAACGTCACCCAGCGGCAGGCCCAACGCTGTGGCGGTCTCATCTGGGAGCACTACGACGCGCAATGGCAGCCGGACTGGCGCTACAACATCGACGATCCGGCCCATCTGTTCCGGCCCTGGGGCTACCAACCCGGCCACTTCACCGAATGGGCCAAGCTGCTGGTGCAGCTGGAAACGCGCGGCGGTGTCCTGGGTGCCGATCTGAGCTGGGCGCTGCCCACCGCCGAGCGGCTGTTCAAGGTCGCGGTGGACAAGGGCTGGGACGTCGCGCATGGCGGCCTGCAGTACTCGCTCGCGCCGGACCTGAGCGTGTGCGACGCGGACAAGTACTTCTGGGTGCAGGCGGAGAGCGCCGCCGCGGCGGCACTGCTCGCGGTCCGCGCGGCCGACGCCGCCTTCTACTGGGACTGGTACGAGCGCCTGTGGGCCTACAGCTGGACGCATTTCGTCGACCATGAGCACGGCGCCTGGTACCGCATCCTGGACCCGCGGAACCGCAAGCTCAGCGACGAGAAGAGCCCCGCCGGCAAGGTGGACTACCACACCATGGGGGCCTGCTACGACATCGTCGGCGCGCTCGGAAAGGCCCCTCATGCATGACGCGCCGCTGATGCTCTGCGCGGGCGAGGCACTGACCGACCTCCTCCATCAGGGCCAGGACCACTGGGTCAGCCGCGTGGGCGGGTCCGTCTGGAATGTCGCGCGGGCGCTGGCGGCGCTGGGCGAGCCCACCGCCTTCGCCGGGTCCGTCAGCCGGGATCGCTTCGGCGACGCCCTGTGGGCCGCCAGCGAGCGGGCTGGCCTCGATCTGAGGCTGATGCAGCGCGTCGATCGCCCGCCGTTGCTGGCCGTCGTCGAACAGGGGGAGCCGCCCTCCTACTTCTTCATCGGCAACGACAGCGCCGACCTGCACTTCGACGAACAGGCCCTGCCGGCCGGCTGGTCCGGTGCGCTGCGCTGGGCGCATTTCGGGGGCATCAGCCTGGCGCGCCAGCCGCTCGGCGACCGGCTGGTGGCGATGGCCGCGCAGCTCAAGCAGCAGGGGGTGGCCATCAGCTACGACCCGAACTACCGCCACCTGATGGACGCCAGCTACACGCCCACGCTGCGGCGCATGGCGGCGCTGGCCGATCTGATCAAGGTCTCCGACGACGACCTGCGGGGCCTGTTCCCCGGCGCCGGCGTCGACGAGGCGCTGCGCGAGCTGCGCGCGATGAACCCCTCGGCGCTGTGCCTGCTGACACGCGGCGGCGCGGGGGCGAGCCTGCTCCGTGATGACGTCCGCTGCGATGCCCTGGCGCCCCGGGTCGACGTGGTCGACACCGTGGGCGCGGGAGACGCCAGCGTGGCCGGTCTGCTGCATAGCCTCACCCGCCACGCCGACCGCGACCTGCTCGCGCATCTGCATGCGGCGCTGGCTGCCGGCTCCGCGGCCTGCCTGCAGTCGGGCGCCACACCGCCGGGCAGACAGGCGATCGATCGCCTGTTCGATCAGTTGCAAGGCAGCGGGACGCCGAGCGTCCAGGGCCGCGGCGCCATGGACTGAACAACGGGCGCGCCCCTGCGCCGGACGAACGCCGCGCGCGACGGACGGCACGCGTCAGTGACGATCAAAACAACTGGAGACGACATGGCACAGACTTCCCCTCACCTCCCCCTCGGCGCTCAACGGGCGGGCGCGGGAACTCCGCGACACGACGGCAGCAATACCGGCCCGCTGGTCGTCGTCACCCTCCTGTTCTTCATGTGGGGACTGATCACCTCGCTGAACGACATCCTCATCCCGCACCTCAAGGCGATCTACACCCTCAGCTACGTCCAGGCGATGATGGTGCAGTTCTGCTTCTTCGGCGCCTACTTCATCGTCTCGCTGCCCGCGGGGGCCTTGATCCGGCGCCTCGGGTACCAGAAGGGGGCGGTGGCGGGCCTGCTGATCGCCGCCGTCGGCTGTGCGCTGTTCTATCCCGCGTCCTTCGGCGGCTATGGCCTGTTCCTGCTGGCTTTCTTCGTGCTGGCTTCGGGCATCACCGTGCTGCAGGTCGCCGCCAATCCGTATGTGACCGTGCTCGGACCGGCGCGCACCGCCTCCAGCCGCCTCACGCTCACGCAGGCCTTCAACTCCTTGGGGACCACCATCGGCCCGGCCGTCGGCGGCCTGCTGATCCTGTCCGTGGCGGGCTCCGCGGCCGCGGCGGCCTCGACCGTGCGGGGGCCCTATCTCTCGCTCGCCGCGGTGCTCGCGGTCCTGGCCCTGCTCTTCCTGGCCGCCAGGCTGCCGCGGATCGACGATGGCGAGGACGTCGCCCTGCCCGGCGAAGGCCATGGCTCGGCCTGGGCGCACCGCCATCTGGTGCTCGGCGCCATCGGCATCTTCCTGTACGTGGGCGCGGAAGTCAGTGTCGGCAGCTTCCTCATCAACTTCCTGGGCGAACCGAGCATCGCGGGCCTGTCGCCGGCCGACGCCGCGCGCTACGTGAGCATGTACTGGGCCGGCGCCATGGTGGGCCGCTTCATCGGCTTCGTCGTGATGCGCGCCGTCAGCCCTGGCAAGACGCTGGCCTTCAACGCCCTGCTGGCGATCGCCCTGGTGCTGACGGCGACCTTCGGACACGGACCGGTCGCGATGTGGGCCATCCTGGCGGTCGGGCTGTGCAACTCGATCATGTTCCCGACGATCTTCAGCATGGCCCTCCACGGCCTGGGCAGACACACGGGCCAGGGCTCGGGCATCCTGTGCATGGCCATTGTCGGCGGCGCCATCGTCCCCTTCGCGCAGGGCGTGCTGGCCGATGGCTGGGGCGTCCAGTGGTCCTTCCTGCTGCCGGCGGCGTGTTACGCGTTCATCCTCTACTTCGGCGCCAGGTACGCCTCGATGTACGTGAAACCCTAGTCTCGTGGTCCCCGCGGCCCCCCGGGTAGCAGGCCCGGGGTTTGCCCGCGCACGGATGCCAAAATCCCCCTCTTGAAGTTCCGGCCATGGGCCTCAGATGCGGCGGGTCGCCCGACGCAGGCTGGCCGTCCAGAGGCCGGCCGCGCCTTCGCAGAGAGGCCCGGGCATCCCGCATTGGGGCATTCCAACCATGACGACTGACAACCAACATCCCGATCCGACGCTGGACGAACTGACCCAGCAAGCTGCTGCCGCCGCCGCCGCCGCGGTGCCTGAAACGCTGGAGGCCAGGCTGGCCGACACCGAGCGCCGCCTGGCCGAGATGTCCGACGCCTACCTGCGCGCCAAGGCCGAGGTCGAGAACACCCGCCGCCGCGGCGAGGACGACACGACCAAGGCCCGCAAGTTCGCCGTCGAGGGCTTCGCCGAGGCGATGCTGCCGGTGCTGGACAGCCTCTCGGCCGCCATCGCCCTGCCCGACGCCAGCGTCGAGCAGGTCCTCCAGGGCGTCCATGCCACGTTGCGCCAGCTGCAGTCCGCGCTGGAGCGCAACAAGGTGGTCGAGATCAACCCGGCCGCCGGCACGAAATTCGACCCGCACCAGCACCAGGCCATTTCCGTGGTGCCCGCCGAGCAGGACCCGAACACCGTCGTGACCGTGCTGCAGAAGGGTTTCCTGATCGCCGACCGCGTGCTGCGTCCGGCGCTGGTCACCGTGACCGCGCCCAAATAAACGCACCGATCTCGCACAAAAAGGTGACCGGGCCCTTGAACCCCGGCAAGTTATCCACAGATCAGAAGCATCCCGGAACGTTGTTTCAGCCGCTCATCCTATGAGCCGCACAGGGACCGCCTGAAAGGCCTCCCCGCTGACCGTTCCCCCCGTTTTCAAATTCAGGAGCACCACATGGCTAAGAAGAAGATCATCGGCATCGACCTGGGCACGACCAACTCGTGCGTCGCGGTCATGGAAGGCAACACCACCCGCGTCATCGAGAACGCGGAAGGCGCCCGCACCACCCCGTCGATCATTGCGTACCAGGAAGACGGCGAAGTGCTGGTCGGCGCCTCGGCCAAGCGCCAGGCCGTGACCAACCCGCGCAACACGCTGTACGCGGTGAAGCGCCTGATCGGCCGCAAGTTCCAGGAAAAGGAAGTCCAGAAGGACATCGACCTGATGCCCTACACCATCGCCGCCGCCGACAACGGCGACGCGTGGGTGGAAGTGCGCGGCAAGAAGCTGGCCCCGCCGCAGGTCTCCGCTGAAGTCCTGCGCAAGATGAAGAAGACGGCCGAGGACTACCTCGGCGAGGAAGTGACCGAGGCCGTCATCACGGTGCCGGCCTACTTCAACGACGCGCAGCGCCAGGCGACCAAGGACGCCGGCCGCATCGCCGGCCTGGACGTCAAGCGCATCATCAACGAGCCCACCGCCGCGGCCCTGGCCTTCGGCCTGGACAAGCACGGCGCGGGTGACCGCAAGATCGCGGTCTTCGACCTGGGCGGCGGCACCTTCGACATCTCGATCATCGAGATCGCGGACGTGGACGGCGAGAAGCAGTTCGAAGTGCTGTCGACCAACGGCGACACCTTCCTGGGCGGCGAGGACTTCGACCAGCGCATCATCGACTACATCATCGGCGAGTTCAAAAAGGAACAGGGCGTCGACCTGACCAAGGACGTGCTGGCCCTGCAGCGCCTGAAGGAAGCGGCCGAGAAGGCCAAGATCGAGCTGTCCAACTCGTCGCAGACCGACGTCAACCTGCCGTACATCACGGCCGACGCCACCGGTCCGAAGCACCTGAACATCAAGCTGACCCGCGCCAAGCTGGAATCGCTGGTGGACGAGCTGATCGAGCGCACGATCGCCCCCTGCCGCACCGCGATCAAGGACGCCGGCGTGTCGGTGGGCGAGATCGACGACGTGATCCTGGTCGGCGGCATGTCGCGCATGCCCAAGGTGCAGGAGAAGGTCAAGGAGTTCTTCGGCAAGGACCCGCGCAAGGACGTGAACCCCGATGAGGCCGTGGCCGTCGGCGCCGCGATCCAGGGCCAGGTCCTGGGCGGCGAACGCACCGACGTGCTGCTGCTGGACGTCACCCCGCTGAGCCTGGGCATCGAGACCCTGGGCGGCGTGATGACGAAGATGATCAAGAAGAACACGACCATCCCGACCAAGTTCAGCCAGACCTTCTCGACCGCCGAGGACAGCCAGCCCGCCGTGACCATCAAGGTCTACCAGGGCGAGCGCGAACTGGCCCAGGCCAACAAGAGCCTGGGCGAGTTCAACCTCGAAGGCATCCCGCCGGCGCCGCGCGGCCTGCCGCAGATCGAGGTCAGCTTCGACATCGACGCCAACGGCATCCTGCACGTCGGCGCCAAGGACAAGGGCACCGGCAAGGAAAACAAGATCACCATCAAGGCGAACTCCGGCCTGTCCGAGGCCGAGATCGAGAAGATGGTCAAGGACGCCGAGGCCAACGCGACCGAGGACAAGAAGAAGGTCGAGCTGGTCCAGGCCAAGAACCAGGCCGACGGCCTGATCCACTCGGTGCAGAAGTCGCTGACCGAGCACGGCGACAAGCTGGAAGCCGGCGAGAAGGAAAAGATCGAGGCATCGATCAAGGACCTGGAAGAAGCCATCAAGGGCGAGGACAAGGCCGACATCGACGCCAAGACCGAAGCGCTCATGACCGCCAGCCAGAAGCTGGGCGAGAAGGTGTACGCCGAAGCGCAGGCCGCCCAGGCGGCGGCCGGCGCGGCGGGTGGCGCCGCCGGCGCGACCGGAGCCGAGCACGCGGAAGCGGCGGGTGCGCAGGCCTCGGCCAAGCCGGCCGACGACAACGTCGTCGACGCCGAGTTCAAGGAAGTCAAGGACTCGAAGTAAGCGTCGTGCATGCCGACCCTCACGTCGGCATCGCGCACGGCAATCGCTGTCGATTGACAGCCGCCGCGCGAGGCCGCCAGCCTCGCGCGGCGTTTTGGTTTGAGGCCCGCAGGAAGATCCATGGCAAAGCGTGACTATTACGAAGTCCTGGGCGTCGCGAAGAACGCCAGCGAAGAGGACATCAAGAAGGCGTATCGCAAGCTCGCGATGAAGTACCACCCTGACCGCAATCAGGGCGACGGTGCCAAGGAAGCCGAGGACAAGTTCAAGGAGACCAAGGAAGCCTACGAGATGCTCTCGGACGGCCAGAAGCGGGCCGCCTACGACCAGTACGGCCACGCGGGCGTGGATCCGAACCAGGGCTTCCGCGGCGGCCAGGGCGGGGAAGGCTTCGGCGGCTTCGCGGAGGCCTTCGGCGACATCTTCGGCGACCTCTTCGGCCAGCAGGGCGGCGGCGGTGGCCGGCGCCAGGGCGGCGGCCAGCAGGTCTACCGCGGCAGCGACCTGAGCTACGCGATGGAGATCACGCTGGAGGAAGCCGCGCGCGGCAAGGAGACGCAGATCCGCATCCCGTCGTGGGAAGGCTGCGAGACCTGCCACGGCAGCGGCGCAAAACCCGGCACCAGCGCCAAGACCTGCGGCTCCTGCGGCGGCAGCGGCACGGTGCACATGCGCCAGGGCTTCTTCAGCATCCAGCAGACCTGTCCGCACTGCCACGGCACCGGCAAGATCATTCCGGAGCCCTGCACGACCTGCAACGGCGCCGGCAAGATCAAGAAGACCAAGACGCTGGAAGTCAAGATCCCGGCCGGCATCAACGAAGGCATGCGCATCCGCTCGGCCGGCAACGGCGAGCCGGGCGTCAACGGCGGCCCGTCGGGCGATCTCTACATCGAGATCCGCATCAAGCAGCACGACATCTTCGAGCGCGACGGCGACGACCTGCACTGCACGATGCCGGTGTCGATCACGACCTCGGCGCTGGGCGGCACGATCGAGGTGCCGACGCTGGGCGGCAAGGCCGAGATCGAGCTGCCCGAGGGCACCCAGCACGGCAAGACCTTCCGGCTGCGCGGCAAGGGCATCAAGGGCGTGCGCTCGAGTTATCCGGGCGACCTGTACTGCCACATCAGCATCGAGACGCCGGTGAAGCTGACCGAGCACCAGCGCAAGCTGCTGAAGGAACTCGACAAGAGCCTGCGCGACGGTGGCGAGCGTCACTCGCCCAACGCGAAGAGCTGGACCGACCGGGTCAAGGATCTCTTCAAGTAAGTCGCCAACAGCGACACGCAAACCCTCGCCACGATTCACGAATCAGGCCGGTCCACCCACGCAAACCCGGGGGACCGGCGCCAGTCGCCGGGCAGACAATCGGTCCGTGGTTGACGACATTCGCACAAATCGTTGGGGTGCTGCCGGCCCGCTCTCTTCGGAGGCGGGCTTTTTCACATGGGCGCCCGCCCGGCACGGGTGGCGCGGCGCCGCGGGGCGGCGGCCATGACGCTCGCCAGCCCGCTGGGCAAGACGCAGGCGCTGGTCATCGACGGCAACGCGAACTCGCGCAGCCTGATGACGGCGCAGTTGCGCGAGCTCGGCGTCGGCCACGTGCGCCAGGCCACCCGCGTGCGCGACGCCCGCGTGATCCTGGAGACGCAGCCCTACGACATCGTCCTGTGCGACTACTACTTCGACGGCTCCGAGCTGTCCGGCCAGGACCTGCTCGACGAACTGCGGCGCGAGCAGCTGCTGCCCTACTCCACCGTCTTCGTGATGGTCACGGGCGAGGCTTCGTACGCGAAGGTCGCCGAGGCCGCCGAGGCGGCGCTGGACGCCTACCTCGTCAAGCCCTACACGAGCGCCGCGCTGGCCGACCGGCTGGCCAACGCGCGGCATCGCAAGCTG
The DNA here is from genome assembly GCF_056867975.1 of Mitsuaria sp. MSU3D. Taxonomy (NCBI): domain Bacteria; kingdom Pseudomonadati; phylum Pseudomonadota; class Betaproteobacteria; order Burkholderiales; family Sphaerotilaceae; genus Roseateles; species Mitsuaria sp. MSU3D. The sequence continues at coordinate 3,107,450 of NZ_CP200314.1, forward strand.
GAGCTGAAGGGCATCTTCGACGCCATCGACGCGCGGGACTTCAACCGCGCTGCGGACCTCTGCCTGGAGCGCTTCCAGCGCAAGGCGACCTACTGGCTGTACGCCGCCCGCATCGGCGCCGAACTGCTGCTGCGCCTGGAGCGCCACACCGAGGCGCGTGAACTCTACGAGGCCATCATCGCCGCGCGCACCGTGCCCTGGGCGCGGCTGGGGGTGGCGCGCACCGAGGTCGCCAGCGGCAACCTCAGCGCCGCGCGCCGCACGCTGGAGACGCTGATCGGCGACATGCCCGACCAGGCCGACAGCTACGACCTGATGGGCCGGGTGCAGATGGAACAGGGCGAGATCGACGCCGCGCTCGCGACCTACCGCACCGCCGCGACGCTGACGCCGGGCTGCCTGCTGCGGCAGCAGCACTGCGGCACGCTGGCCTTCTATGCGGGGCAGCGCGACGAGGCGCTCAAGATGCTCGAGCGCAGCGTGGCGCAGGGGCTGCGCTCCAAGCTGTTCGATGCGCACAGCCTGGCCCTGATCGCGCTGATGCGTTTCGATGCGAAGGACGGCAAGGGACTGAAGTACGCGATGGACGCGCTGACGCAAGGCATGGACCGCGCACCGCGCGACCAGCGCCTGCAGGGCTTCGACGTGCTGATGCAGGGCCTGCGGCTGCTGATGGAACGCAAGCTGGCCGACGCCCTGCTCCTCGCGCGCCGGTTCGCGCGACGCGCCGCCGACGAGGACTTCGACCTCGAGGCCGCCAGCCTGCTGGTCGCGCTGTGGGTGCGCATGGCGCGGCAGGACATCGAGCTCAGCGAGATGGAGACGCTCATGAGCCAGCTCGGCCTGCGCTTCTGCAGTTCGAAGTCGGCGACCGAGGTGATGATCAGCATGGCCGAAGGCCACGAACCCAGCACGCAGCTGCTGCGCGACGCGAATGCGCGGGTGTTCGCGATCTCCGAGACGGCCATGCGCCATGCGATGCGTGGCGACGCGCAGACCGGCGTGCAGCTGCTGGTCGAGCAAGGGACGCTGACGCTGAACGCCAAGCTGATCGACATGGCCGCGCTGGTGCTCAAGCGCTACCGGGACCGGATGAGCGATCCGGGGGCGCTGGAGCCGCGGATCGAGGACCTGCAGCGCCGGTATGTGCAGACCGGCGGCCATGGGCTGAAGGCAGCCCGAGGCGGCGGCATGGCCTTGAGAGGATGAAGGGGGCTCCCGGGGCTAAGCTGCGGCGAAGCTCGAGCATGCGCCAAGGGGGCTTCAGGGGAGCTTCAGGTACGACAACTACAAGGGCCGGTTTCTTTTTGCCGGCCTGACACAACACGATGCCGTTTTCCGATTCTTCGACCTCGCAGGCTCGCGAGGCCGGCACCGCGCGCGCTCGTTCGCCGCTGGTCTTGACGTGGCTGACCGCACTGTGGGTCGGCGTGCTCGGCAACTGGCCGCTGTGGCAGCGGATGTGGGGCATGCCGGACTACGCCGGCGCCTCGGGCAAGCTGTTCGTCATCGTCTTCGCCGGCATCGTGATCATGGTGCTGGCCGCCGCCTTCAGCCTGCTGGCCTGGCGCGTGGCGGTGAAGCCGCTGCTGACGCTGATGCTGCTGATGACGGCGCCGCTGGCCTACTTCATCGGCAGCTACGGCGTGATCATCGACAGCACGATGATCACCAACGCGCTGCAGACCGACGTGCGCGAGACGCGCGACCTGATCGGCTGGGGACTGGCGGCGCATGTCGCGGTGATCGCGCTGATCCCCTTGGTCTGGATCTGGCGGCAGCGCCTGAGCGACACGCGCTGGTTCAAGCGGCTGGGATGGAACCTGGCGAGCGTGGCCCTGGCGCTGGCGCTCGGTGTCGGCCTGGCGGCGACGCGGACGGCCGACCTGGCCTCCACGCTGCGCAACAACAAGACGCTGACCAAGATGGTCAGCCCGATCAACGCGATCTGGGCCAGCGCCGCGTTGGCCGCGCAGAAGCAGAAGAAGCCCCGGGGACCGCTCGAGGTCGTCGCCGCCGATGCCAGGCTCACGCCGCGTGCCGCGGGCGCGCGGCCGCCGCTGGTCCTGCTGGTGGTGGGCGAGACGGCGCGCTCCGACAACTTCCAGCTCAACGGCTACGACCGGCCGACCAATCCGGAGCTGTCGACGAAGCCGGTGCTGAGCTACCGCGAGGTCGCCTCCTGCGGCACGTCGACGGCGGCGTCGCTGCCGTGCATGTTCTCGCAGTTGGGCCGCGAGGTGTATGTCGACCATCCCGGCAACCAGCAGACGCTGCTGGACGTGCTGCAGCGCGCCGGGCTGGCGGTGCTGTGGCTGGACAACCAGGCGGGCTGCAAAGGCATCTGCGACCGCGTGCCGAATGCGCAGGCCATCAATCCCGCCCGGCCCGATCACCCGATTCCCGCGGGCCTGTGCCGCGCGGACGGCGAGTGTCTCGACGAGGTGATGCTGCACGACCTGGACGCGCGCATCGCCGCGCTGGATCCGCAGCGCGTCGCGCGCGGCGTCGTGCTGGTGCTGCATCAGATGGGCAGCCACGGCCCGGCCTACTACCTGCGCACGCCCGACGACCGCAAGCCTTTCCAGCCCGAGTGCCGCAGCAACGCGCTGCAGCAGTGCGAGCTGGACCAGGTCCGTCGCGCCTACGACAACACGATCGCCTACACCGACCACGTGCTGGCGAAGGCGATCGACTGGCTGGGCACGCAGGAGCAGCGTTTCGACCCGAGCCTGCTCTACGTGTCGGACCACGGCGAGTCGCTGGGCGAGAACAACCTGTTCCTGCACGGCATGCCTTACGCGCTGGCGCCCAAGCAGCAGAAGCACGTGCCGCTGATCCTGTGGCTGCCGGAACAGACGCGGCAGTCGCAGAAGCTGGACAGCGCCTGCCTGACGCAGCGTCGCGACACGCCGATGTCGCACGACGGGCTGTATCACACGGTGCTGAGCCTCAGCGGCGTGGAGACCTCGGTCTACCGCAAGGATTGGGACTGGGTGGGCGCCTGCCGGCGGCCGTGACGTCCTGACCCCAGGGGGTGGCCGCAACCTTTGCGGCCCGGATCGGTACCCATGACATCGACCCGCCCGCACGCCCCCGTCCATGAGCCCCTGCGCCGCCGCCGCGACGCCCTCCGCCCCTCCTCCGCCGCTGGTGCTGCATGACGGCGGCCCGCGGCCGCCCTTGCGACTGGCTGGCGGGCTCGTCGTCGCGCCCGGCTCGCCGGGTCCGGCCGGTCCGGACATCGCGCTGCGCGGCGACCGCCTGCTGCCCGGGCTCATCAACGCGCACGAGCATCTGCACCGCAACTCGCTGCCGCGGCTGCAGTACCGCGCGCGCCACCGCAACATCGCGGACTGGATCGCCGACCTCACCCCGCGGCGCGCGACCGATCCGGTCCTGCTCGCCGACGCCGCCCGCCCGCGCGAGCAGCGCCTGTGGCACGGCGCGATCAAGAACCTGCTCAGCGGCGTCACCACCGTCGCCCACCACGATCCCCTCGATCCTGCGCTGTGCGCCGCGGACTTCCCCGTCCGCGTCCTGGTCCACCCGGCCTGGCGCAACGCCCTGGGCCTGGATGGGGAGGAGGCGCTGCGGCGCTCGCACCGGGACACGCCGTCCGGCGTGCCGTGGATGGTCCACGCAGCCGAGGGGATCGATGCCGCCGCCGGGGCCGAGTTCAACACGCTCGAGCGGCTGAGTTGCATCACGCCGAACGCGCGCCTGGTCCACGGCGTCGGCCTGAGCGCGCCACAGCGCGACCGGCTGATCGCGCGCGGCGCGGCGCTGATCTGGTGTCCCGGCTCCAACCTGCACCTGTTCGGTCGTACCGCCGAGGTCGGCGTGCTGCTCGCGCACGGGCGCGTCGCGCTGGGCAGCGATTCGCGCGCGAGCGGACGGCGCGATCTGCTGGAGGAGCTCGCGCTGGCCCGTGAACTCCAGGGCCTGAGCGAGAGCGAGGCGCAGGCGCTCGTGACGACGCGCGCCGCGGAGCTGCTCGCCCTGCCCGACCGCGGCCACCTCGCCGCCGGCGCGCGCGCCGACCTGCTGGCGCTGCCCGCCGGCCTGCCGCTGTCACGGGCCGCACGCGCGGACCTGCGGCTGGTGATGGTGGGCGGCGAGCTGCTGCTCGCGGACCCGGACGTCGCCGAAGCCTTCGGCGCGACGGCGGCCGACCTGCTCCCGGTCCGCGTCGACGGTCGGCCGAAGCGCCTCGCGCGGCGGCTGGTGCGGCGACTGCGCGCGCTCGGCGTCGAGGAACCCGGGCTCGAACTGACGGGCTCCGGGCTGTCCGGCGAGGCCGCCGCATGATCACCGCATGATCACCGCATGAGTGCCGCATGACCGCCGCCCGCGTGGTGCAGCTCTGCCTGCTGCGCGACCCCGCCGGCCGGCCGCCGGACGAGCTGCTGCACGCCTGGCGGACCTTGACCTTGATCGCCGAGGCGGCGGCCCGGGCCGGCTCGCAGGTCGACGTCCTCCAGACCTGCGCCCATCACGACACCCGGGTCCGCGACGGCATCCCCTATCACTTCGGTCCGTGGGACCGCGGCGGCGGTCCGGCGGCCGACATCGCGCTGGCGGAGGCCTTGAGGCGCCTGCGCCCGGAGGTGCTGCATCTGCACAGCCTGGGCGCGCCCGAGGAAGCGATCCGCCTGCGCCGCCTCCTGCCGGACGTGCCCTTGCTGCTGCAGGACCACGCGGACCGTCCGCCGAACGTCTGGCGATCGATCCGCTGGTGGCGGCAGCGACGGGCGCTGGCGGGCGCGGCGGGCACGCTGTTCTGCGCCGCGGAGCAGGCCGCGCCGTGGCGACGCCGCGGTCTCCTGCCGCGCGGCGTCCCGGTGATCGAGGTCGCCGAATCGAGCACCGATCTCACGCCGGTGGACCACCGCGCCGCCCGCGCGCGGCTCGGGCTGTACGGCACGCCGGCGCTGCTCTGGGTCGCCCACCTGGACGCCAACAAGGACCCGCTGACCGTGCTCGAGGGCGTCGCGCGTGCGACCGCGGCGCTGCCCGGCCTGCGGCTCTGGTGCTGCTTCCGCGACGCGCCGCTGCTCGATGCCGTGCGCGACCGCGTGCGGCGCGATCCGCGCCTGACCGGGCGCGTCCATCTGGTCGGCCCGGTGCCGCACGCGGGGATCGCGGAATGGATGTCCGCGGCCGACCTCTTCGTCAGCGGCAGCCATCGGGAAGGCTCCGGTTATGCGTTGATCGAAGCGCTGGCCTGCGGCCTCGTCCCGATCGTCACCGACATCCCGTCGCACCGGATGCTGACCGGACGCGGCGCCGTCGGCCGCCTGTGGCCGGCCGGCGATGCCGCGGCGCTCGCCCTGGCCCTGCCGGCACTGTGGCATGACGACGGCCCCGTGCAGGCGCGGCAGCGCGACGCGGTGCGCGCCCATTTCGAGCACCACCTGTCCCACGCGGCGCTGGGCCGCGCGCTGGCGGACGCCTACGCCGCGGCGCGGCGGAGCGGCTGATGCGCCGCCGCGCCGTGCTCATTCACGCCGGCTCGCTCGCGTCGACGCAGGCGATGCAGTTCGGCGTGTCGCTGGTGCTGGTCCGGCTGCTGACGCCGCACGAGCTGGGCCTCTTCGCGATCGCTTCCGCGCTGGTCGGCGCCGCGCACGGCGCACGCGACCTCGGCGTGTCGGCCTATCTGCAGCGCGAGCCCTCGCTCGACGCGGCCCGGCTGCGCGCGGCGCTCGGGCTGTCGTGCGCCGCGGGCGCGATGCTGGCCGTCGCCCTGACGCTGCTCGCGCCGGTGGTCGCCGCGGCCTTCGGCGAGCCGGAACTCGCCGCGCTGCTGCGCACGCTGTCGCTGGGACTGGTCCTCGTCCCGATCGGCGCCGTCATGACGGCGCTGGCGCTGCGCAGCGGCGACGCGGCCCAGTTGGCGCGGACCACGGCCTGGGGCAACAGCAGCCAGGCGGCGGTGTCCATCGCGCTGGCCGTGGCCGGCGCCGGTGCCGCCGCGCCGGCCTGGGGTCAGGTCGTCAACATGGGGGCATGCAGCCTCGCGGTCTGGCCGCTGCGGCCGCGCGCCCTGTGGGGTTGGCCGCGGCTGCGCGGCTGGGCACCCATCCTGCGCGTCGGTCGGAGCACCGTGTTCGGCACCGCGCTGGCGGCGATCCAGGGCGCCGCGCCGTCGCTGCTGCTCGGCCAGTGGGGCGGCGCCGCGCAGGTGGGCCTGCTCGGCCGCGCCCAGTCGCTGGCGGCCTTGCTGCCGGGCATGGCCGGCATGGCGCTGCAGTTCGGCATGCTGGGACGCTGGGCGCGGCGCCATCATCGCGGCCGCGCGCTCGGACCGGCCGTGGCCGCGTCCACGCGCCGCCTCACCGGCCTCACCTGGCCGCTGCTGGCCGTGGCGGCGGCGCTGGCCGAACCGCTGGTGGTGACGCTGTTCGGCCCGGCCTGGCGCGACGCCGCGCCCGCCGTGGCCCCGCTGGCGCTGCTGGCCGCGCTGGCGGCCGTGTTCAACGGCGCCGGCCCGGCGTTGACGGCCATCGGGCGACAGGCCTGGGCGACGCTGCCGCAGGCCGTGACGCTCGCCGCGTGGCTGGGACTCGCGGCCGGCTTCGCGCTGCCCGGCGGCGCGGCCGGCGCGCATCGCTTCGCGCAGTGGCTGCTGATCGGCGGCGCCGCGGCGCTGCCCTGCCAGCTGTGGCTGTACGGGCGCTGGCTCGGCGTGAGCCCGGCGCTGCTGCTGCGCGCGCTGGCCCCGAACGCCGCCGTCGCGCTCACCGCGGGCGCCGCAGCCTGGCTCGGCGCCGTCGCCGCGCCGGCCGGCGTCCCGGCACCCGCCGGGGTGGCGGCCGGCCTCGCCGCCGCGCTGCCGGCCTGGTGGCTGGCCGTCCGGTGCCGCGCGATCGCCGCGCGCGGCACCTCGACCGCGCCGCGCCCGCGCGCTCAGGCGCGCTTGCGCAGGACGATCAGGAAATGATCGCCGAACCGACGCACGCCGGGCCAGCCCGCCACCCGCCGGTCCAGCCGCCACAGGCGTTCGTGCCAGGCCGGATGGCGCTGCTTGAAGTCGGCCAGGTAGGGCGGCGGCGCGAAGACGCAGACCCCGCGCACATGCACGAGTTCGAACTCGGGCATGAAGTCGCGACGGAACTCGCCCGGTGTGAAGTAGCGCGTCCAGATCGTCTGGCGATTCATGCCCACCGGCACGGTGCCGCTCGCATAACGGACCATGGCACGCGCCCACCGGCGCTGACGCGCGTAGTGCAGCACCTCCCAGGGGCAGTGACGACCGATGACGGTGAAGACCAGCGTGCCGCCGGGCCGCAGCAGACGCGCGCACTCGCGCGACACGTCGCGCAGGTCCGGGACGCAGTTCAGCGGACCGAGGTTGGAGTACACCCCGTCGAAACCGCCCGCGGGCGCGCCAGCGGGGCCGGCGGCGATCCCGTCGTCCGGCGCGTCGAGTTCGCGGCCCGACAGCCGATGCAGTTCATGGGCGCCGACGGCCAGCGCCTGCACACGGCCCGCGACGCCGGCGAGTTCGGCCCGCTCGCGCGTGCGCGCCACCATGCGCGGCGACCAGTCGGTCGCCAGCACGTGGTGACCGGCCTCGGCCAGATGCACGGCGTCCAGGCCCGTGCCGCAGCCCAGGTCGATCAGGCGGCTGCCCGGCGCGAAGCTCAGGTCGAGCCAGCGCCACATCTCGGCGCGCATGTCCTGGATCGCGGCGTTGTTGCCACGCGGTCCGTCGTAGTCGGCGGCGACGCTGTCGAAGGCGGCCTGCGTCTCGCGCAGCCGGGTCTGGAGGTCGGGCAAGGGAGTCATGTCAAGGAGCAAGGTGTGAAGGTGAAGGCGGGAGAGGCGACGGCCATGAGGACGGCGATCAGGACGGCGATCAGGGCGTCGATGAGGTCGGCCCTGAGGATGGCCCGGAGGACATCGGTGAAGGCATCGGGGAAGACGGCTGCGAAGACGGTTGCGAAGCCGGTTGCGAAGACGGCGATGAGGACAGCGGTGAAGACGGACCTGCGGCGTCGGACAGGCATGACTGCCCCGGGGAGCGCGGCATGACGAAGCTGGCGATGGTCGTGCCGGGCGGCGTGCATCCCTCCGGGACGCACGACGTGATCCCGGCGGTGCTGGCGCTGGTGGAGCGGCTCGCGGCGCGGCACGAGCTGCATGTCTTCGCGCTGTACCAGCAACGCGACGCCGCGCGATGGCCGTTGCGCGGCGCGCAGGTGCACGCAGTCGGGGGTTCGGCCAGAACGGCCCACTGGCGCGCGCTGGCGGCGATCCTGGCCGAGCATCGGCGCGCGCCGTTCGCACTCGTGCAATCGCTGTGGGCGGGGCCCTGTGGCCTGAGCGCGGTGATGGCGGGGCGGCTGCTGTCGCTGCCCAGCGCCGTGCACGTCGCCGGCGGGGAAGTGGTCGCCCTGCGCGACATCGGCTACGGCGGCCTGCTGACCCGCCGCGGCCGCCTGCGCGAGCGCTGGCTGCTGCGCCGGGCGAACGCGGTCACCGCGGCCAGCACGCCGATGCTGGCGCTGATCGGCGATCAGGGCGTGCCAGCGCGCCGGCTGCCGCTGGGCGTCGACCTCGCCACCTGGCCGCCCCGCGCCCCGCGTCCGCGCGCTGCCGGAGAGCCGCTGCGGCTGCTGCATCTGGCGAGCCTGAACCGGGTCAAGGACCAGACCACGCTGCTGAACGCCGTGGCACGCGCGGCCGCCGCCGGCCTGCCGCTGCGCCTGGACATGGTCGGCATCGACACGCTCGACGGCGCGGTCCAGGCGCGGGCCCGCGCGCTGGGCCTGGACGAGCGCCTGGTGCGCTTCCACGGTTTCCAGCCGCAGCGGGACTGCCGGCCCTGGGTGGAACAGGCCGACGTGCTGCTGATGGCGTCCCGCCACGAGGCGGGGCCGCTGGTGGCGCTGGAAGCGGCCGTCGCCGGCGTGCCGTGCGCCGGCACCGCCGTCGGGCACATCGCCGAATGGGGCGCACAGGACGCCGCCCTCGCGGTGCCCGTCGGCGACCCCGCGGCGCTGGCCGGGGCGATCCTGCGGCTCGGCGGCGACGAGCCGCTGCGGTTGGCCCTCGCGCGCCGCGCGCAGGCATTGGCTTGCGCGGAAGACGCCGATCACACCGCCGCCGCCTTCGAGGCCTTGCATGCGGAGTTGCTGGCGCGGCGGGGGCGCCCATGAACCGGGGCCGCGCATCATGGTTCGCGGTAGGCCAGCGCCTGCCGCACCGAGAACCGTGCCGCCGGGCTGGGCGGGGTATCGATCAGCCAGCTCGCCATGCGCCCGACACGGGACCGCTGACTCCAAGCGTCGTCGCGCAACCAGGACTGAGAGTCACGCACGCTGCGCATCCGATCGAGGGCCACGCGCCCCGGCCACGCGCGGTCGCGCATCAGTCGCAACGCGTCCACCGGATGACGCGACCAGACCAGGCCCGGCAGCGCCGGAATGAACAGGCGCGCAAGCGACAGATCGGTCACCGCAGTCCGTTGCGCGTGCCGCCGCAACCACGGCGGACAGCCGCGTTCGAAGGCATGCAGGCGGTGCTCGCTGAGCGCGCCCACCGGGAACTGGCGCTGCGCCAGACGCAGCGGCGGCAGCGCCCACCAGGCCGGATCTCCCTGTTCGCCGTCGCCGTCGCCTTCGCCTTCGCCCTCGCCTTCGCCACCGGCCAGCGCCTGCCAGTCCCGCTCCGAGAGCCGTTCGGCCATCAGCGCCAGGTCGTGCAGCTGCACCAGCCGCAGCGTGTGGGTCCGCATGTTGCCGGCCGTGTGCAGGACCAGATGCCGCATCAGCGCCACGAGGTCCGGGTAGGGGCGCAGGCCGGGCGCCGCCGACGGCGTCAGGATCCGCGCCGTGATGTCGACGGCGCGCACCGGCAGCGGCTCGGCGACGCGGCTGTGCAATTCGATCTTGATCACCTGATCGGCGTGCTCGCCGAAATGGACGGCCGAGCCCGGAACGTACGACGCGGGCAGCAGCGTCAGGTGGCGGCCGGAGTCGACCTCCGGGCGGTAGCCCAGGCGCGCCAGCATCCGCAGCGCGGGCAGCCGATCCTCGGGACGCACGAGCAGGTCGATGTCGGCCATCGGCCGCAGTCCCGGCGCGTATGCCCGCAGACCGAGCAACGCCGAGCCCTTGAGCCCGATCACCGGCAGGCCGTCGCGCAGGGCCTCGGCATCGATGCGCCGCAGCATGTCGCGGATGCGCTCCTCGCGCAGCCGCAGGTGCTGGCGCTGACCGGTCAGGAAGGCCTGCCACACCGGCGGCCCGCGCCAGCGCAGCCGCTCGTCGAGCAGGCCCGCGATGCCGTGGATCACCGCCGCCGCCATGGCCACGCGCCAGCCGATCGGACTCCAGTCCGGCGCCTGCGCCGATGGCTGCGCCAGTTCGCGCGCCAGCCGCTCGGTGGCCTCGCGCAGCAGCAGGGCCAGTTCGGGCGCCGGGGGCAGCGCCGGAGCGCCTCCGCCGTGGCGCTCGCGTCCGTCGCCGTCAATGTCCTTCATGTCTTCCCACTCCTTTGAGCTCTTGCCTTCGATGACTGCCATGCGAATGACACCTCTCGGCGATCCCGTCGACCCGTTCGACGAACAACAACGCCCGCTCCTGCGCCGCCGCGCGGACCTGCTGGGCGCCACCTTTGAATTCCTCGCCGACGACGAGCCGCTGCTCGCGCCGGTCGACGCGGCCTACGCCGGCGTGCCGCCGCAGCGCCTGGGCGACGGCCCGGCGCTGCAGGTCCGGCTGCGTCGCGGCGAGACGGCCGGCTGGCCGCCCCGCCTGGACCGTCCGCCCGCCGCGCGCCACCTGAGCGGCGCCGGCGTCTTCGGCGTCGCGCTCGACGCCGTCAACATGACGCTGGTGATGCCCGAGCTCGGCCGCGCGCTGGTGACGCTGTCGCCCGAGCTGCTGGACCGGCCCCTCGACGCCCGCATGGAACTGGTCGAGTGCGCCGTCTACCAGCTCGCCGCCCGGGCGCAGGGCCTGCACGCGCTGCATGCCGGCGCCGTCGCGCTGGACGGCCGCGCCGCCCTGCTCATCGGCCACAGCGGCGCGGGCAAGTCCACGCTGACGCTGCACGCGATGCTGCAGGGCCTGGCGGGCGTGACCGAGGACGGCGCCTTCCTGGACCCGGCCTCGCTGCGCGTCACCGGCGTGCCGAACTTCCTGCATCTGCGCACCGACAGCCTCGACCGCGTCGACGACGCGGCGACGCGGGCGCGACTGGCGGCGTCGCCCGTGATCCGACGCCGCAGCGGCGCCGAGAAGTTCGAGCTCGACCTGCGCGGCGGCTGGCTGCCGCTGGCCGCCACGCCGCCGGTGCTCGGCCTGCTGGTGTTTCTGTCGCCGATGCCCGCCCCGGGTGCCGATCCCTGGCGGCCGCTGGCGCCGGCCGAGGTCGCGGCGCGGCTGGCCACGACGCAGCCCTATGCGGCCTGGCGTCCCGGCTGGCAAGAGACCGTCGAGCGCTGTGCGCATCTGCCGGCCTTCGAGCTAGCTCGCGGCCGCCACCCGCGCGAGACCGCCGCGGACCTGCGACGGCTCCTGGGCGGTGCCGGCGGCGGCTGACGGCACGGCCGTGCGGTAGCGGTCCTCGCGGCCCAGCAACACCTGCCACTCGCGCCGCAGCCGGTCGCGGGCGGCGCGCCCCCGGTCCGCCGTCCAGTCCGCCGTCCAGTGCGCCTGATCGAGGTTCACCTGCCGATGCAGCAGGTGGCGCATCGCGCGATAGAACTCGCTCGTGTAGCGGCCCTTGAACATCATGGCCAGGTCGGCGCTGTCGTCCCAATGGGTCTTGGCGCCGAGCTGCGCCTTGACCTGCTCGTGGAAGGGCGTGCCCGGCAGCGGATACGACACGCTCACGCCGATGTCGTCGGGCCGCGCCTCTTCGATCAGCGCGCGCGTGGCGCGCAGGTCCTCGATCTCCTCGCCGAGGTAGCCGAGCTGGATGAAGAAGCCGACGCGAATGCCGCGCGCGCCAAGGCGGCGCCGCGCGACGTGCAGCTCCTCGACCGTCGTGCCCTTGTGCATCGCGTCCAGCACGCGCTGGCTGCCGCTTTCCGCGCCGATCCAGGCCTCCTGGCAGCCGGCGTCCCGCAGCGCATCGGCCATCGCCTCGGTGATCAGGTCGGCGCGCGTCTGGATCGTGAACGGCAGACCGCCGCCGCCCTCCGCCAGCGTCGCGGCGAAACGGCGCACCCAGTCGGCGCGGAAACCGAAGATGTCGTCGGCGAACCAGACGTGATCGGGGGCCAGGTGTTGCCGCAGCCAGAGCATCTCGGCGGCGACCGCCTCCGGCGCGCGTGGCTGGTAGCGGTTGCCCCAGATCGGCTTGGCGCACCAGGCGCAGCGGAACGAGCAGCCCTTGGAGCCGGCCATGTTCAGGCTGAAACGGCCGTGCGCGCGGCGCCACACGGCGCGATAGTGGTCGATGTCGACCAGGTCCCAGGCGATGTCGCCGACCGGCGTGCGCGGCGGTGTCCGCGCATCGGCGACGTCGCCGCCCAGCCAGACGACGGGGCGGTCGATGGTGGGCGTCGCTGCGGGTGTCATGACGGGCGGGGGCGGCGCGGAGAAGGACGAGGCGGAAGCCGCCGGCGCGGGCTCGGAGGCAGGCTCGGCGTTGTGCTCGGAGTTGTGCTCGGAGTTGTGCTGGGAGTTGTGCTGGGAGGGCGGCGCAGAGGGGGACGGAGAGTAGGACTCGTCCTGGCGCCGGACCGTCCGTCCGTCGATGCGGGCGGCGATGCCGGACAAGCCCGCGCACAGCGCGGCGACGGACTCGCGCGGATCGCGGTCCAGCCGCGCGAGCAGCAGGCGCAAGGCCTCGAGGCCCTCGCCGAGCAACACGACGTCGGCGCCGGCGTCGAGGTAGGGATCGGGATCGTCGCTCGGATCGGAGCCGGCGATGAGGACCCGGGCGCCCTGGCGGCGCGCGGCGGCCGTCATCTCGCAGGCCGCGGCCCGCATCCGGCCCAGGCACATCTTGCTCAGGTAGTTGTAGTTGTCCTCGTAGAGCACGACCACCTGCGGCGCGTGGGTCCGCAGCCGGGCCTCGAAGTCGGCGGTGCCGTCGGCCAGCATCGCGTCGAACAGCGCCACGTCATGGCCGGCATTGCGCACCTGCGCGGCGACCTGCAGCGTCGCCAGTGGCGGATAGGGCTTGGCGCGCTCGAATTGCTTGGGATCGAAGCGGAGGAAGTAGGAATGGCCGATCAGGATGGACAGCATCGCGCTCCCGCGAAAGAGAACCCACGAAACCTTCGCTGGGAGCGACGGCGTTGCCACCGGCGCGCTCCCTGACAGGGACCGCCGGCTGATTCATGGGTGCTCGGGAAGCGGGTCGAAGGTTGCGAGGCGCGATGCAAATCAGGGTTTGCACCTAGCTAACGTCGAAATCGGGGACAGGTCTTGCCTGCCCCGCGACGTGACCACGCGATGTCTTCAGAACAACGACTGCTGTCCCACCACCTTGGCGGGCGGACGGAACTCGCTGAAGTCGAACTGGTGCCGCTCGCGGCCCAGGCCCAAGCGCTTGGAGGCCTTGCGCAAGCGCTGCTGCAGCAGCTCGGCCCAGATCCCCTCGCCGGTGAAGCGCGTGCCGAAACGCGGATCGTTGTCCTTGCCGCCGCGCATGTCGTGCAGCCGCGCCATGATGCGCGCCGCCTTGTCGGGCTGATGCAGCCGCAGCCAGTCGTGGAACAGCGGCGCCACCTCCCACGGCAGCCGCAGCGGGATGCTGAAGGCCTTTGTCGCCCCCGCTTCCGCGGCGGCTTCGAGGATGCGCTCCAGCTCCGGCTCGTTGAGGAACGGGATCACCGGGGACACGCTGACACCGACCGGCACGCCCGCCTCCGCCAGCGTCCTGATCGTCTGCAGCCGCCGCTGCGGCGAGGCCGCGCGCGGCTCCAGGATCCGCGACAGCGCCGGGTCCAGCGAGGTCACCGACAGATAGACCGACACCTGCCGCCGCAGCGCCATCGGCACGATCAGGTCCAGGTCGCGCTCGATGCCGCTGGACTTCGTCACCACCGAGAACGGATGCCGCGCCTCCGTCAGCACCTCCACGACGGCGCGCGTGATGCCCAGCTTGCGTTCGATCGGCTGGTAGGCATCGGTCGCCGTGCCCAGCACCAGCGGCGCGGGCCTGTACGCGGACGAAGCCAGCGTCTCTCGCAGCCGCTCCGCGGCGTTGACCTTCGCGATGATCTTGGTCTCGAAGTCCAGGCCCGGCGACAGGTTCAGGTAGCTGTGCGTCGGCCGCGCGAAGCAGTAGATGCAGCCGTGCTCGCAGCCCCGGTACGGATTGATCGACAGGTCGAAGCCGATGTCCGGCGACTGGTTGCCGCTGACGATCTTCTTCGCGTGCTCCTCGATGATCTGCGTCCTGGGCGCGATGTGTTCCTCGAGCGCCTCCTGGTCCAGCGTGCCCCAGCCGTCGTCATACTGCTCGCGCTCGCGCGATTCGAAGCGGTGCGGCATCGCCCAGGCGCTGCCCCGGCCCTTCAGCGCGTCGGCCTGGATGTACAGCGGCGGGGGAGCGATCCTGGTGTCTTGCGGCATACTGTCAATTTATACAGTATCGCCGACAAATGCCAGTGCCCATCGGCATCCGTCGGCACCCATCGGCATCCGTCGGGCTCATGCCTTCTGACCGTCGGTGACGACCAGCACCGCACCGAGCAGCGCGGCCACCGCCCCCAGCGCATACACCGCCGCGTATCCGAAACGGCCGGCCACCAGCCCCGCCGCCGGGCCGGCCAGGCCATAGGCGATGTCGAGGAAAGCCGCGAACGCGCCGATCGCGCTGCCGCGGCTGGCGGGCGGCACGCGCTTGAGCGCCTCGACGCCCAACGCCGGGTAGATCAGCGCGCAGCCCAAGCCGGACACGAAGGCGCCGGCCAGCGCGACGGCCTGTTGCGGCGCGCCCCAGACGAGGCCCTGCCCGACCGCCTCGACAACCAGCGACCACAACGCCACGCGCCGGCCGCCGATCCTGTCGGGCAGATGCCCGAGCAGCAGCCGCACGGCGATGAAGCCGACGCCGAAGCAGGTCATCACGATGCCGGCCTGCGACCATCCGCGCGCCGCGAAGTAGAGCGACGCGAAGGCGGTCAGGCCGGCGAGACCGACGCCCTGCAGCGTCAGGCCGAGTCCCTGCCGCCAGATCTGACCCACGACGCGCCGGAACGGCAGCCGCAGGCCACCGGCCATGCGCCAGGCCGGCGTCGCCAGCGCGATGACCCAGGCGACCAGCGGCGCCGCAATGCAGGCGGCCATCACGGGGACCAGGCCGTGGGCGCCGTCATGGCCGCCGCCGTGGCCGCGATACAGCCACATCCCCATCGGCGCGCCGATGGAGAGCGCGCCGAACATCGCGATGCCGGTCCACGACATCGACATTCCCGCGCGCTGCGGCCCCACCGACGCGATGGACCAGGACACGCAGCCGGTGACGAACTGGCTTTCGCCGAAGCCGGCCACCAGCCGCCCGGCGACGACGATCGTCAGCGCCGTCGCGGACGACCAGCCGGGCAGCGCAGCGACCAGGTAGAGGAGGCCCGCCACCGCGCAGCCGAGCGCACCCTGCAGCGCGGAGCGCCGCCCGCCCTGCCCGTCGACGAGGCGACCCGCATAGCCCCGCGTGACGACCGTGGCGAGAAACTGCAGACCGATGACCAGCCCGACGGTCAGCGTGCCGAAGCCCAACTGCTCATGAATGAACAGCGGCAGCACCGGCAGCGGCAGGCCGACGGCCAGGTAGCCGCAGAACAGCGCCGCGATGACGCCGGGCGCGGGACGGTTCAAGGTCGGCGTGGCGGCCTGGGCGGCGGTGAAGGTCGGCGCGCTCATGCCGCGCTCTTGAACAGGTCGACGCGATGCCCGCTGGCGCTGAGCAGGAAGTCGCGCGACGCGGCCGCGTCGGCGGCGAGCTTCGCCAGATCGACATCGACCAGCCGCCCGCCGCGCTTGCGCAGGCGCCCGCCGACCGCGACGGTATCGACGTCGGCGCGTTCCACCGCCTGCACGATCGTGGCGATCGCGTTCGTCACCGGGAACACGGCCGCGCCCTGCGTGCGGACCATGATGAGGTCGGCCGCCTTGCCCGGCGTCAGCATGCCGACACGATCCTCGAGGCCCGCCGCCCGCGCGCCGTTGACGGTGGCGGCGCGCAGCACTTCCTCGACGCCGATCGGCGCGGGCACGTCCGCCTCGCCGCGGAAACGGCGATAGCGCATCGCCGCGCGCTGCTGGTGGAACAGCGCATGCATCTCGCCGAACAGGTCGCTGCCGAAGGCGGTGTCCAGGTCGATGCCCAGCGCCGGCGCCAGGCCGTGGTCGACGGCCACCTGGTAGGCGAAGGTCTCGTCGTCGAAGCCGAATAGCGCGTCCGAGCGCGGATTCACGGTGATGTTGACGCCGGCGTCGGCGAACAGCCGCCACGTCGCCGCCGGGACGCGCGTGCAATGGTTGAAGAGGTTGTGCGGACCCAGCACGCCGGGCTTCGCGAACTCGGGGCCGAGCTGCGCGAGGTCGCCGATGAACTCGGTCAGGATGCGCATGTCCAGGCCGCGCGCGACCTCCCACCAGTCCAGCTTCAACTGGCCGAAGAGGCCGACCTTCACGCGGCTGCCGCTCGCGTTCCAGCGCGTGGCGAGGCGCGCCAGATCGCCCGGCAGATGCGCCGACGACGCCCCCTTGTCCATCGCGGGGCCGACCATGTGCAGCGCGCGGATCCCCGAGGCATCCAGCGCGTCGAGCGCGGCATCGGTGTGCTCGGGACTGCGCGCGCTGTGGCAGGCGTCGACGATCGTCGTGATGCCGGCGTCCAGCGAGGCGGCCGCCGTCAGCATCGTGCTGGTGAACATGTCCTGCGGGCGGAAGTGCGCGCCGAGGCGCTCGGCGACCACGTCGATGTAGGCGAAGAGGTCGTCGACGTCGGGCATCAGCCGGCGCATCACGCCCAGCCAGGCGTGGTGGTGGGCGTCGACCAGGCCGGGCATCACGATGCAACCGGCGGCGTCGATGACCTCGGCGTCGCCGGCCGGCAGGGCCGCGCCGACGGCGGCGATGCGGCCGTCGCGCACCAGCACGTCGCCGACGGCCAGGTTGGGCAGCGCGGGATCCATCGTGATGACGGTGCCGGCCTTGAAGAGGATGTCGCGATCGGTCATGGGGAACTCCGTTGGGGGAATCGCTGGGGATTCGTTGAGGACTCGGGAGGGAGTCGACTCGGGATTGAGGCAACGGACCGAATGATGCGAAGCGGGCGATCTTTGATAAAGGTAGAGTCGCTCAAATGATCTTTGCGGAAATTCAAAGATGAGCATCGACGGACGTCTGCTGGCCGGCATGAGCGTGCTGGCCGCGGTGGTGGAATCGGGCAGCTTCAGCAAGGCCGGCGAAGTGCTGGGAATGTCGGCCTCGGGCGTGAGCCGGGCGGTGTCGCGGCTGGAGGAGCGGCTGGGCGTGCGGCTGCTCGACCGCACGACGCGCTCGCTGCACCTCACCGGCGAAGGCGCGCGGCTGTACGAGCACGCGGTGCCGCACCTGGAAGGCATCGAGGAGGCGGCCAACGTGGTCTCCGGCGCGGCGGTCAGCGTGCGCGGCGCGCTGCGGGTGAGCTTGAATCCGCTGTTCGCGCGCTACGTGCTGGCGCCCGCCCTGCCCCGGTTGCAGGCGCTCTACCCGGACCTGACGCTGACGATGGTGCAGTTCCCGGGCAGCGGCGACCTGGTCGCGGAGGGCGTCGACGTGGCCGTGCGCTTCGGGCCGCAGCCGGCGTCGACGATGACCTCGCGCAAGCTGCTGGAGAACCGCGTGCTGACGGTGGCGGCGCCGTCCTACCTCGACCGGCGCGGACGCCCGCGCAAGCCCGCCGAGCTGGCGAAGCACGACTGCCTCCAGTACATCGATCCGCAGCGCGGCCGGCCGTTCGAATGGATCTTCGTCCGCGGCAAGGGCCGCGCGAAGGAACAGCTGACGGTGGCCACCTCGGGCTCGCTGACGATGACCGACGCCGACGCGATGGTGCAGGCCTGCGTGGCGGGCGCCGGCGTGGCACAGGTGCTGGCGCTCAGCGTCGAGCACCTGATCGCGGACGGCACGCTGGTGGAGCTGTTCCCGGACTGGCCGGGCGAGACCTTCCCGCTCCACATCGTGCGGCCGTCGCGGCGGCTGCCGCCGGCCTCGGTGGAGGCGTTCATGGCCTTCTGCATCGAGCTCTGCGCGCCGTCGGGCACGGCGGCCTGAGCTTCCATAATCGTCCCCCATGGATGCCCTCAAAGACCTGCTGCGCAACGCCCTCCACGAGATGGGCCGCGGCCGCTACGCCGAGGCCGTCGCGCTGCTCGAGCCGCACGCGCAGGTCGCGTCCAGCGAGCTCCAGCGCTACCTCGGCGAATCGCTGCGGCGCAGCGGGCGCGTGCAGGACGCGATCGGCCCGCTGATGCAGGCGCTCGCGCTGAAGATCGACGACGTCGACGCCTACCTGCAGCTGGCCTTCGCGCTGCAGTCGCTGCAGATGAAGGCGGAGGCGGCCGAGTGCTTCCGCACCGTCGCCGCGCTGCGACCCGACAGCGTCATGGCGCAGGCCTACCAGGCCCATGGCGACCAGCAATGCGCGCGCTGGTTGGACTTCGACGAGAACCTGCGCGCGCTGCACGCGGTCATCCGTGCGAAGCCCGACGACGCCGACGATGAATTCGGCGTGCCCTTCGCGCTGGCCACGCTGCCGCACGCGGCGGCGGATCTGCTGAAGGTGGCGCGGCTGAGCACGCGATTCCTGAGCCGCGGCATCGCGGCCTTGCCGCCAGTGACAGCCATCGCGAAACCGAAGCTGCGCATCGGTTATCTGTCTTCCGACTTCCATGCCCACGCGACCGCCGCGTTGATGGTCGAGGTCCTGGAGTGCCGCGATCGCGAGCGCTTCGAGGTGCTGCTGTTCTCGCACGGGCCCGACGACGGATCGCCGCTGCAGCAGCGCCTCCGCGCCGCCTGCGAGCGCTTCATCGATGTCGGCGATCTCGATCCCGCCGGCATCGCCGCGCGCATACGCGCCGAGGGCGTCGACATCGCCGTCGACCTGAAGGGCCACACCGCCGGCAGCCGCTTCATCGCGCTGGCCGCGCGACCGGCGCCGGTGCAGGTCGCGTGGCTCGGCTTCCCGGGCACCTGCGGCGCGGACTTCATCGACTACGTCATCGGCGACGCGATCGTGACGCCGCTCGGCGATGCGCCGTTCTACGCTGAACGGATCGCGCAGTTGCCGCGCTGCTACCAGCCCGGCGACGCGACGCGGCGCATCGTGCCGACGCCGCGCGCTGAACTCGATCTGCCGGACGATGCGATCGTGCTGCTCTCGGCGAACGTGGTGCTGAAGATCACGCCCACCGTCTTCGATGCATGGATGACGATCCTGCATCGCCTGCCGCAGGCGCTGCTGTGGCAGCTCAGCGGCGGCGAGCAGGCCGACGCGCAGCTGCGCGCCGAGGCCGCGTCACGCGGCATCGCGCCGGAGCGGATCGTGTTCATGCCGCCGGTGGGCATGGCCGAACACTGGAACCGGCTCGCCGCGGCGGATGTGGCCCTCGACACCTGGCCCTGCAACGGGCACACGACGACCAGCGATGCGCTCGCGGCCGGCGTGCCGGTGGTGACGCTGCGCGGTGATGGCTTCGCGTCACGCGTGGCGGAGAGCCTCCTCGTTCAGGCCGGATTGTTCGGGCTGGTCTGCGACACGCCCGAGGCGTATGTCGACAAGGTCTGCGCACTCGCCAGCCGAGCGGTTCAGGCAGATCAGGCAGATCAGGCAGATCAGGCAGATCAGGCGGATCAAGCCGCCCGGGCGACCCCGGCGATCCCCGCATGGATCGATTCAACGGCCTTCGCGCGCGACCTGGAGGCGCTCTACGAGCGCATGTGGACCCGTGCCGTGGCGGGCCTGCCGCCGGAAGCCCTGCAGGCCGGACGATCAGGCAATTGATCCGGATCGGACGGCATGGCCGTCCGCGGCCCGGTGGCAGATCATGTCCAGCATGAACACCCACCAGCATCCCCTGCCCTCCGGCCTCGGCCCCACGACCACGGCGACGGACGTCCTGCGCGACGTCGACCTCACCGGTAAGCGCGTCGTCGTGACCGGCGGTTATGCGGGCCTCGGCCTGGAAACCGTGCGTGGGCTCGCCGCGGCGGGCGCGCGGGTCGTCGTGCCGGCGCGCAGTCCTGACAAGGCGCGGGTCGCCCTCCAAGGACTCCCGAACGTCGAGCAGGCCGAGATGGACCTGCTGGACCCGGCCTCGATCGCGCGTTTCGCGGACGAGCTCGTGGGCCGCGGTGACGCGCTCGATCTGCTGATCCTCAACGCCGGCATCATGGCGACGCCCTTACGTCGCGACGCGCGGGGTCACGAAAGCCAGTTCGCCGCCAACCACCTCGGTCATTTCGAGCTGACGCTGCGGCTGTGGCCCGCGCTGTTGCGCGCGGGCGCCGCGCGTGTCGTCGTGCTGACCTCGCTCGGTCACCGCTTCGCGCCGGTCGACTTCGACGATCCGGATTTCGCGCAACGCCCCTACGACAAATGGCAGGCCTACGGCCAGTCCAAATCCGCCAACGCGCTCTTCGCCGTCGGCCTCGATCGCCGAGGCGCGGCCCACGGCGTGCGCGGCTTCGCCGTGCATCCGGGCGCCATCCTCACGGACCTGACACGCGATCTCACCGCCGAGGACTACGCCGCCTTCGGCCTCTCTCCGGACAACGCCCATGGCGTTGCCCCAGCGGGCATGTCGGTCGAGGAAGGCGGGCGATACAAGAACCTCTCGCAGGGGGCGGCCACCACGCTGTGGTGCGCGACCAGCCGCCAACTGGACGGCCTCGGTGGCCTCTATTGCGAGAACTGCGACGTCGCGCGCGTCGTGGCCGACGGCGAGGTGTTCGACGGCGAGGTGTTCGACGGCGGCGTGCGGCCCTGGGCGATCGACCCGACGCAGGCCGAGCGGCTGTGGACGCTCAGCGAGCGGCTGACGGGCGTGACGCTCAACACCTGACCCCGCCGCATCGCCCTCGAACCGCATGAGCCCATGCGGCTCCAGGGCTTCCTTCATCGCGCAGCGCTCAGGCGGATGCCTTCTTCGCCCGACGCGAGAGGCTGACGGTCAGCCAGATGCCGGAGATGAGGAAGTACAGCGCGCCGACGCCGGCGTAGCCCGCGACGTTCACGATCGAGGGAACGTCGGCCTTCTGCGCCTGCGCGATGAAGAAGCCGCCGGCCAGCGCGGACTGGGCGCCGCTCAGCACCATGACCCATTGCCCGCCCTGCGACTTCCAGCGGCGCAGCGCCGTGCCGAGCTGCATGAGACCCGACGCGATCGCCCAGGCCCCGAAGACGCCGAGCACGGCGTTCATGCCCGCGGTCAGCGCCAGGCAGACGGCGAGCGTCGTGATGCCGCTCGCCCACACGTTGATGCGCTGCGTGCGGTTGGCCTGCAGGCCGCCGCTGGCGTTGGCGTCCACCCAGTTCGCGGCGGCGTCCCAGACCGGATAGAGGACCAGCAGCACCGCGGCGATCACCGGCGACCGGCTGCCGATGACGATCGCGGCGGCGACCCAGACGATGGAGAACAGCGCGCGGGTGAGGTAGTAGCGCTTGAGCCAATGGTCCTGCTTGAGGACGGAGGATTCGACGTGATGGGACATGATGAAGTGAATTCCAGTTGCTGCGCAGAGGCCTGCCGTTTGATGTGATTCATAGTTTACCTACTAGTTGGTAGACTTCAATGTCGAAACTTAGGCAGGCCTGAATGGCCGTCGGTTTTCACGTGGGTGAGCGGGCGGTCGTTCGACGCACCGGCACGCTCGAGGTCCGCCCCCTCAGTTCAGCCCTGGCGACCAGCGGCTATCGGCTCGTGCCGGAATCGGTGAGCGTGGCGCGTTGATTCATCGTTGCAGTGTCCGCACCTTCAGGCGGAGGCGGCGCACCGGCGGATGGCCTCGACGGAGGCGTCCACGTCGGCTTCGCGGGTGGCCCAGTTCGAGACCGAGACCCGCATCGCGGCCATGCCGTGCCAGGTCGTGCCACCGGCCCAGCAGGTGCCGTCCTGCTGGACCGCGGCGATCACCCGGCGCGTGAAGGCATCGATCGCGTCAGCGTCGACGTCGGGGCCGTCGCCCGGCCGCGCCGTCGGAGCGAAACGCACGAGCACCTGGTTCAGCACCACGTCATTGAGGATCGCCACACCGGGCGCATCGCGCAGCCCGTCGGCCAGCCGCCGGGCCAGCGCGCAGCAACGGTCCACCAGATCGGCGACACCTGCCCGGCCCAGTTGGCGCAAGGCCGCATAGACCGCGAAGCCGCGCGCCCGCCGCGACGAGTCCGGCACCCAGGATCCCGGCTCCCGGACGCCACCGTCGCCCACCACGTAATAGGCGGCACCGAAGTTGACCGCGGCCCGATGTGCGTCGACATCGCGCACGATGACCACGCCGCAGTCGTAGGGCACGTTGAGCCACTTGTGCGCATCGGTCGTCCAGGAGTCGGCGCCGGCCACCCCGTCGACATGCGATCGAAGCGCGTCGGAAGCCGCCGCCCACAGCCCGAACGCGCCGTCCACATGCAGCCAGGCATTCGGGTGCGCGCGGACGGCGTCGACGATCTCCGGCAGCGGGTCGAATGCGCCGGAATTGACGTTGCCCGCCTGGGCCGACACCAGCACCGGACGGTCTCCGAGTTCCGCAAGCAGGCTGCGCAGCGCGCCGGGCTTCATGCGTCCTTGTTCATCGCTGTCCACGCGCCGGGCCCGGCCGCTGCCCAGGCCTGCCATCTGCAGGGCGGACAGCACCGTGGCGTGCGCCTCGGAGCCCAACACGACCGTCAGCGGCGGCGCGCCGATCAGGCCGTCGCGCTGGACGTCCCAGCCCGCGCGCGACAGCACGCGGTGGCGCCCCGCCAGGATGCCGGTGAAGGTGGCCATCGTGGCGCCGGACGTGAATCCGACCGAGGACGACGCCGGCAGTCCGAGCAGATCGAGGATCCAGCCGGCGGCCACTTCTTCCACGACGGCGGCGGCCGGCGACATCACCCACGAGAACGCGTTCTGGTCCCAGGCGCTCGCCAGCCAGTCCGCCGCGAGCGCGGCAGGCAATGCGCCGCCGGTCACGAACCCGAAGTAGCGCGGGCCGGCGCTCGCGACGACGCCCGGGTCCGCGAAGCGGGCCAGGTCCTCGATCACCTGGTCGGGGGTCAGTCCTTGCCGGGGCAGCGCCCCGCCCAAGGCGGTCAGCAGTCCTTCGCGCGTGGCCAGGCCGCCGACGTGCCGTCGCTCGATGCCCTCGAGGTAGCGGGCAGCCAGCTCCGCGGTCTGGTGAAGGAGTGGACGGTGGTCAGGCATGGTGCTTCTCCCGGAGCCTGCCCGGCCCCGTCGGTCAATACTCGTCGCCGCCCGGGCTGACGTAACCCGGCGCCAGATTCTCGAACTTCGTGTTCTGCCGCGCGAAGGCCAGCTTCACCGTGCCCACCGGGCCGTTACGCTGCTTGGCGATGATGATCTCCGCCACGCCGGGTTCCTTGCACTCGTCCTTGGTGTAGTACTCGTCGCGGTAGATGAACATGATGATGTCCGCGTCCTGCTCGATAGCGCCCGACTCGCGCAGGTCGGACATCATCGGCCGCTTGTCCGGCCGTGTCTCCACCGAACGGTTCAGCTGCGACAGCGCGATCACCGGGCAGCGCAGCTCCTTGGCCAGCGCCTTCAGGCCCCGCGAGATCTCGCCGACCACGGTCGCGCGGTTCTCCTCGCTGCCACCGCCGTTGCCGCTCATCAGCTGCAGGTAGTCGATGATGATCAGGCCGATCTGGCCCGAGATGCGCGCCTGGCGCCGGGCTCTGGAGCGCACTTCGCTGGGCGAGAGGCCCGGACTCTCGTCGATGTAGATCGGCGCGTTGCCGAGCTTGTCGACGGCCTCGGCCAGCCGCCCCCACTCGTCGTCCTTCAGGCGTCCGGTGCGCAGGTTGCTCTGGTCGATGCGGCCGATGGAGCCGACCATCCGCAGCGCCAGCTGCGCCGCGCCCATTTCCATCGAGTAGATGATGACCGGCAGGCCCTCGTTGATCGCCACGGCTTCGCCGATGTTGATCGCGAACGCGGTCTTGCCCATCGACGGCCGCGCCGCCAGGATGATCAGGTCGCCGCGCTGCAGGCCCGCGGTCATGCGGTCCAGGTCGTAGAAGCCGGTGCGCACGCCAGTGACGTCCTCGGCGCCCTGCTCCGCCAGCTCGTTGACGCGGTCCATCAGCTCGACCATCAGCCGGTCCATGCTCTGGAATCCGGTGCCGCCGCGCGAGCCTTCCTCGTTGATGCGGAAGATCTTGCCTTCGGCCTCGTCCAGGATCTCGTTGACCGCGCGGCCGGCGGGATTCAGCGCGGCGGTCGCGATCTCGTCGGAGGTCGCCACCAGCTTGCGCAGGATCGCGCGCTCGCGAACGATCTCGGCATAGCGGCGCAGGTTGGCGGCGCTGGGCACGCCCTGCGCCAGCGCGTTCAGGTAGGCCAGACCGCCGCACTCCTCCGCCTTGCCGACCGAGGTCAGTTCCTCGAACACCGTCACCACGTCCGCCGGCTTGCCGCCGTTGATCAGCTTGCCGATCGCGGCGTAGACCTGCTTGTGCTCGTAGCGGTAGAAGTCGGAGTCGCTGAGCGTGTCCGCCGCCTTGTCCCAGGCGGTGTTGTCGATCAGCAGGCCGCCGAGCACGCTCTGCTCGGCTTCCACCGAATTGGGCGGCACGCGCAGTCGCGCGATTTCGCTGTCGCTGGCACCTGACCCGGGCGTGGTGAAGATCGCGGACATTGTGGACAAGCCTGTGGATGAGCTTTTGATAGCTTGTGGAGCGAGCGGGATAACTCAACCCCCGGAAAAGCAGAAAGCCGACGGCTTCGCAGCTGTCGGCTTTCTTTTGTTCTGCCCCGATCTTTGCTGGACCAGTCGGCCTTCGCAAGTCGGGGCATGCCCGAAGGGCGCGCGAAGCGCCCAACGGGTGTGTCGAGCAATTACTCGACTTCGGCGACGACCTTCACGGTCACTTCCACCACCACGTCGGTGTGCGGAGCGACGTTGATCGGGAATTCGCCGACGGTCTTCAGCGGACCGTTGGGCAGACGCACTTGCGACTTGACGATGGCCGTGCCGGCCTTGGTCAGCGCTTCAGCGATGTCGGCGTTGGTCACGGAACCGAACAGACGGCCGTCGACGCCAGCCTTCTGCGAGATCGTCACGGTGTTGCCGTTGATCTTCTCGCCCAGGGCTTGCGCAGCGGACAGCTTCTCGGCGGCGATCTTTTCCAGTTCGGCGCGCTTGGCTTCGAATTCCTTGATCGCCGATTCCGTGGCGCGGCGCGCCTGGCGGGTCGGGATCAGGAAGTTGCGGGCGTAGCCGTCCTTGACCTTGACGACGTCGCCGAGGTTACCCAGGTTGGCCACTTTTTCCAGCAGGATGACTTGCATGGGGTGGACTCCTTAGACCTTGTGCTGGTCGCTGTACGGCAGCAGGGCCAGGAAGCGGGCGCGCTTGATGCACACCGACAGCTGACGCTGGAAGAAGGCGCGCGTGCCGGTCAGGCGGGCGGGCACGATCTTGCCGTTTTCGCCGACGAAGTCGCGCAGGACGTCAACGTCCTTGTAGTCGATCTGCTCGACACCGGCGACGGTGAAGCGGCAGAAACGCTTGCGACGGAACAGCAGCGATTGTTGATTGCGCTTGGGCTTGCGGTCCTTCGAGAACCGACCTTTACCACGTGGCGGGGGCATAGTGAACTCCTGCTATCTATCCAGATTTAAACGATCTGCGCGACCTGTCCGTCCCGTTCAGTCCGCGAAGCCGGTGATGTGAAACACCGTGCCTCGCCCCTGTCGCTGTGCCGAGAGAAATCCGGTGAACACCGTCTTCTCCGTCAGGTCCAGCGCCTGGACCCGCTTCACGACATCACCGATGGCCACCGCCTTGATCTCCAGCGCGACCTTGCGCGGAGCACCGGCTTCGTCGACCACGGACTCATGCTTGAGCATCAGGTCCAGGGCCGGGAGCCCGGCGGGGGTGTATCGGATCGCCGCGGTTTCGAGGATCTGTGCCTGCAGTACCAGTCGGTTCATGCGGGCGCGGATGTTCTGCGGGTCAGGAATTCGGGAACGTCAGGGATCGCGCTTGTCAGCTCAGGCGGACGCTTCTTGCGGGGCCTTGCGGGCTTCTTCGCGCTCGACGGCCTTCATCATCACCGACGGGTTCGTCTCGGCCTTGTCCTTGACGACGGTCAGGTGACGCAGCACGGCGTCGTTGAAGCGGAAACCGGTCTCGATTTCAGCCAGGATTTCCTTGCTGCACTCGATGTTCAGGCACAGGTAATGCGCCTTGGCCAGCTTCTGGATCATGTAGGCCAGCTGACGGCGGCCCCAGTCTTCCACGCGATGCACCTTGCCACCACCGTTGGTGACCAGGCCCTTGTAGCGCTCCAGCATCGCCGGAACTTGTTCGCTTTGATCCGGATGGATCAGCAGAACGATCTCATAGTGACGCATGTGTACTCCTTGTGGGTTTCAACGACCGCCGGCACCAACACCAACATCAACATCGGGTGATGTTCTGCCCTTGGCCTGAAAGCCGGACCCCAGCGTCTACTCCTGGGCCCGGCAAGGGGAATCGCGGATTCTAGACGACTTTGGCCCTTGCCGTCCACTGGCCGGCCGAGAGGCGCGAAGAGCCGCCCCATTCCCGGGGGCTCAAGGCGTTCAAGGCGTTCAAGGCGCTCAGGGTGCGGCGCCCGTGACCCGGGCCTGCAGCGCGCGGGCCGTCGGCGACGGCGGCGGCGTCAGCAGGCTCACCACGACCAGCGCGGCGATGCCCGCCGGCAGTCCGAACAGCGCCGCCGCCATCGGCTGGATGCCCCACCACAGCTGCGGGGCGCCGCCGATCCCGAGCGCCTGGCGCAGGCCGGCGTGGGCTCCCACCATGTAGTACAGCGTCATGCCCAGCCCCGCGAGCATGCCGGCGGCCGCGCCCTGCTTGTTGGCGCGTTTCCAGAAGATGCCCGCGACCAGCGCCGGCACCAGCGTGGATCCCGACAGCGAGAACGCCGCCGACACCAGCAGCAGGATGTCCGCCGGTTTCTGAGCGGCCACGGCGGCGGCGGTGAGCGCGGTCGCCAGCAGCAGCGCCTTGGAGATCGTCACCCGCTGCGTCATCGAGGCGCGCGGGTTCATGACGCGGTAGTAGACGTCGTGCGAGAGCGCGCTGGAGATCGTCAGCAGCAGCCCGTCCGCCGTCGACAGCGCCGCCGCCAGCGCACCGGCGGCCACCATCGCGGAGAGCACGTACGGCAGACCGGCGAGCTCGGGCGTCATCAGCATGACGATGTCGCCGCCCAGGCGCAGTTCGCCGAGCTGCAGGATGCCGTCCTGGTTGATGTCCTGGATGTTCAGCAGACTGGGATCGACGCGCATCCATTGCTTCATCCACCCGGGCAGCTCCGCGATCGGCGAGCCGACCAGGTGATGCAGCACCTCATGCTTGAGCATCACCGCCAGCGCCGGCGCGAACAGGTAGAGCAGCGCGATGAAGAACAGCGTCCACGCGACCGAGGTGCGCGCCTCCGCCACCGTCGGCACCGTGTAATAGCGGGTCAGGATGTGCGGCAGCCCGGCGGTGCCCACCATCAGCACGAGCACCAGCGCCAGGAAGTTGCGGCGTGCCAGCGTGTAGGCCTCCTGCTCGGCCGGGGTGCCCTCGGGATCGCCGGCGAAGGGCTGCGCGTGCAGCGGCATGCCGGCGAGCGGCTCGGCGCGCTGTCGATTGGCGGCGACGGCGCGCAACCAGAGTTCGCGGGCCTCCGCCTCGGTGCGCGGGAGTGCGGCGCGGACCTTCTCCGCCGCCTGGATCTGCGCGAGCGGCGCATCCTCGAACTTCAGCTGCGCGATCACCTGCGAGACGCGCTGGCGCTCCGCGTCGAGCGAGTGCGGCAGGCCGGCGAGCAGGTGCTCGAAATCCTTGGCGCGCTGCTCATAGAGGGCACGGACCTGCAGTTCCTTCGGATCGTGCAGCAGCTGCTGCTCGCGGGCGGTGATCTCGCGGATCTCGGTGCCCGCGGTGAACTGCGGCAGCGGCGAACCGGTCTGCAGCGTCGACAGCCACATCACCGGCACCACGTAGGCCACGATCATGATGATGTACTGCGCCACCTGGGTCCAGGTCACGGCCCGCATGCCGCCGAGGAAGGAGCACACCAGCACGCCGCCGAGTCCGACGAACAGGCCGATCTCGAAGGTCAGCCCCGTCAGCCGCGTCGTGATCAGGCCGATCGCGTAGATCTGCGCGACGAGGTAGATGAAGGACACCAGCACCGCCGCCGCGGCGCCCATCACGCGCAGGCCGCGGCTCTCGAATCGCGCGCCGAGGAAGTCCGGCACCGTGAAGCCGCCGAAGCGGCGCAGGTACGGGGCGAGCAGCAAGGCCACGAGACAGAAGCCGCCGGTCCAGCCGAGCACGAAGGCCAGCCCGCCGTAGCCCGCGAGGTACAAGCTCCCCGCCATGCCGAGGAAACTCGCCGCGCTCATCCAGTCGGCGCCCGCGGCCATGCCGTTGTAGAACGCCGGGACGCGCCGGCCGGCAACGTAGTACTCGACAGGGTCGGTGGTGCGGCTGAACACGCCGATGCCGGCGTAGATCAGCACCGTCAGCAGCAGGAACGAGAACCCGAGCCACTGCTTGGGCATCCCCATCCGCTCCAGCACGCCCAGCAGCCCCACCAGCAAGACGAAGCCGATCGTGTAGGCACCGTAGATGCGATGGAGCCGGCGGCGGAACGCGGCGTCTGGCGGGGGAGTCGACATGGGGGCGGATCATCACCCTCTTGCCGTGCGGGCGCATCCACAACTTCCCCCGGGGACATGCGGGGACCGCCTGCCTGCTGAGGCTTGGGCGTTGGCCGCCATGGCGTGGGGCCCCGGAGGCAAGCTCCGAAACCCCACGCCATGCCGTCCCCAACCACTGTCGTCCTTCCTCGGTTTTGCGACCGAGGACTGCAATGGGAAACGGCCCCGAAGGGCCGTTGCGTGGTGCGGTGCGAGGGCTCAGCGCTTCGCGAGGCGCTGCCAGGTCTCGACCACCGTGTCCGGGTTCAGCGACAGCGAGGCAATGCCTTCCGCAGCGAGCCATTCGGCGAAGTCCGCATGGTCGCTGGGGCCCTGGCCGCAGATGCCGATGTACTTGCCCGTGGCGCGGCAGGCAGCGATCGCGCGCGAGATCAGGGCCTTGACCGCCGGATCGCGTTCGTCGAAGTCGCCCGACAGCAGCTCCAGGCCGGAGTCGCGGTCCAGGCCCAGCGTCAGCTGCGTCAGGTCGTTCGAGCCGATCGACATGCCGTCGAAATGCTCCAGGAACTGCTCGGCCAGGATGGCGTTGCTCGGGACCTCGCACATCATGATGACGCGCAGGCCGTCCTGGCCGCCGTTGGCCGCGCGCTTGAGGCCGCGCTCACCCAGCATCTCGACGACCTTCTGCGCCTGCTTCACCGTGCGCACGAAGGGCACCATGATCTCGACGTTGGTCAGGCCCATGTCGTTGCGCACGCGCTTGAGCGCCTCGCATTCCATCGCGAACGCGTCCTGGAACTCGCCCGAGATGTAGCGCGACGCGCCACGGAAGCCCAGCATCGGGTTCTCTTCGTCCGGCTCGTAGCGCGAGCCGCCGATCAGCTTGCGGTACTCGTTGCTCTTGAAGTCGGACAGACGCACGATGACCGGCTGCGGCCAGAAGGCCGCGGCAATCGTGGCGATGCCTTCGGCCAGCTTGTCGACGTAGAACGCGCGCGGCGAGGCATGGCCCCGCGCCACCGACTCGACGGCCTTCTTCAGGTCGTTGTCGATGTTCGGATAGTCCAGGATCGCCTTCGGGTGGACGCCGATGTTGTTGTTGATGATGAACTCGAGCCGCGCCAGACCGACGCCGCTGTTGGGCATCTGCGCGAAGTTGAACGCCAGCTGCGGATTGCCGACGTTCATCATGATCTTCACCGGGCTGTAGGGCATCTCGCCGCGGTGGACTTCGCTGACCTCGGTCTCGAGCAGGCCGTCGTAGATGAAGCCGGTGTCGCCCTCGGAGCAGACCACCGTCACCAGTTGACCGTCCTTGAGCTTGTCCGTCGCGTCGCCGCATCCGACGACCGCCGGGATGCCCAGCTCACGCGCGATGATCGCCGCGTGGCAGGTACGGCCGCCGCGGTTGGTCACGATCGCGCTGGCGCGCTTCATGACCGGCTCCCAGTTCGGATCGGTCATGTCGGTGACCAGCACGTCGCCGGGCTGCACGCGTTCCATCTCGGCCACGCTGTCGACCAGGCGCACCGGGCCCGTGCCGATCTTCTGGCCGATCGCGCGACCTTCGGCGACCACCGTGCCCGAACCCTTGAGCTTGAAGCGCTGCTCGACCTGGCCCTCGGCCTGGCTCTTCACCGTCTCCGGGCGCGCCTGCAGGATGTAGAGCTGGCCGTCGTTGCCGTCCTTGCCCCACTCGATGTCCATCGGGCGGCCGTAATGCTGCTCGATGATCACCGCGTACTTGGCCAGTTGCACGACGTCCTCGTCGGTCAGCGAGTAGCGGTTGCGCTGCTCGACCTCGACGTCGACGGTCTTGACCAGCCTGCCGCTGGCGGCCTTCTCCTCGGGCGTGGAGAAGGTCATCTGGATCAGCTTGGACCCCAGGTTGCGGCGGATCAGCGCGAACTTGCCGCGCTGCAGCGCCGGCTTGTGGACGTAGAACTCGTCGGGGTTGACGGCGCCCTGCACCACCGTCTCGCCCAGGCCGTAGCTGGAGGTGATGAAGACGACATCCTTGAAGCCGGACTCGGTGTCGATGGTGAACATCACGCCGGCGGCGCCCAGGTCGGAGCGCACCATGCGTTGCACGCCCGCCGACAGGGCCACCTCGCTGTGCGCGAAGCCCTTGTGCACGCGGTAGCTGATCGCGCGGTCGTTGTAGAGCGACGCGAAGACTTCCTTCATCTTGTGCAGCACGTCCTCGATGCCGACGACGTTCAGGAAGGTCTCCTGCTGGCCGGCGAAGGAGGCGTCGGGCAGGTCTTCCGCGGTCGCGGACGAACGCACGGCGAAGGAGGCGTCCGGGTTGTCCGCGGTCAGGCCGGCGAAGGAGGCGCGGATCGCCGCTTCGAGGTCGGCCGGGAACGGCTGCGCTTCCAGCCAGCCGCGGATCTCGGCGCCGGCCACGGCCAGCGCGCGGACGTCATCGGTGTTGAGGTCGGCCAGGCGATTCTGGATGCGGACATCCAGGCCTTCATGCTTGAGGAACTGGCGGAAGGCGTGGGCCGTGGTGGCGAAGCCGCCAGGCACGCGCACGCCGGTTTCGGCCAGCTGCGAGATCATTTCGCCGAGCGAGGCGTTCTTGCCGCCCACCGACTCGACGTCGGTCATCCTCAGTTTCTCGAAGGGTACGACCAGGGCGGTCGCCTCGAAGCGTGCATCAGACATGGGAAAACTCCGTGATGTTGAGAAACCGGGGCTCCCCGCGCACTCCCGAGCAGGCCGATCGCATCGGCGGCTTCGAGGGAGACAGGCATGACGCGGCGCACGACAGGTGTTGTCGATTCTTGTGGGCGGCGCGAGGCGGCGTTCATGCGGCGTTCATGCGATGGGCAGGGGCAAGTTGCGGACGATTCTAGTGGGTCGCCGATCTATGATGTAAGCCCCCGTTCGGGGCCGGGCCGAGGCAGGACAACGGCCGTTCTTCCCGCTTCGGCATGCGGCATGCCCGATCCGGCGAAGGCTCCCGGGCCGCTCGCGGTTCGGTCCCGGCATGATTCAAAGGCCCCTCATGACCCAGCACACCGTCTACTTCGTCTCGGATGGCACCGGCATCACCGCCGAAACCTTCGGTAACTCCATCCTGGCGCAGTTCCCGGTGAAGGCCCGTCACGTGCGCCGCCCGTTCATCGACAGCGGCGAGAAGGCCCGCCAGCTGGTCCAGGAGATCAACGAGACCGGCGAGCGCGAAGGCGTGCGACCCATCGTCTTCGCGACGCTGGTCAATCGCGAGGTGCTGAACGTGGTGCGCCAGGAGTGTCAAGGCCTCGTGATGGACATGTTCGGCACCTTCATCGCGCCCTTGGAAGACGAGTTCCGGATCAAGTCCAGCCATCGCGTCGGCCGCTTCTCCGACGTCGCGAAGAGCCAGGAGTACCACGACCGGATCGAGGCGATCAATTTCTCGCTGGCGCACGACGACGGACAGTCGGCGCGCAACCTCGACTCGGCGGACGTGATCCTGGTGGGGGTCAGTCGTTGCGGCAAGACGCCGACCTCGCTGTACCTGGCGATGCAGCACGGCATCAAGGCGGCCAACTACCCGCTGATCCCCGAGGACTTCGATCGCGGCCACCTGCCCTCGCTGCTGATCCCGCACAAGAAGAAGTGCTTCGGCCTGACGATCGACCCGGAGCGGCTGGCGCAGGTCCGCAACGAGCGCCGCCCGGGCAGCAAGTACGCCGACCTCATGAACTGCCACTACGAGGTCCGCGAGGCCGAGACGATGATGAAGAAGGCCGGCATCAACTGGCTGTCGTCGACGCACAAGTCGATCGAGGAAATCGCCACGACGATCCTGCGCGACATCCGTCCCGATCGCCTGATGTATTGAGGGCGCCCGCGACCGATGCCAGCGAGCGCGCTCGCCCTGGTCGTCGCGGCCGCGCTGATCCACGCGCTGTGGAACTTCGCCGCCAAGAAGGCGCAGGGCAACCATCATTTCGCCTGCATGACCGCCGTCGGCGTCACGGTGCTCTGGCTGCCCGTGGTCGTGGTCGTCGGACTCGACGACCTGCCCGCCTGGGGCTGGCAGGCGTGGACGGCCACGCTCGCCAGCGCGGTCGTCCATCTGGCCTACTTCAACGCGCTGCTCGCCGGCTACCGCGCCGCCGACATGACGGTCGTCTACCCCGTCGCGCGCGGCAGCGGGCCGCTGCTGTCGTCGCTGATCGCGGTGGTGCTGCTGGGCGAGCATCTCGGCGTGGGAGGCGGGCTTGGACTTGCGGGTGTCGTCGGCGGCATCCTGCTGATGGCGGCGGGCCCGACGTTCTTCTCGAGAGGCGCGAACCACGATCCGGAACTGCACCGCAAACGCAAGCTCGGCATCGCTTGGGGCGCGCTCACCGGCGCCACGATCGCCGCCTACAGCGTCATCGACGGCTACGCGGTGAAGGTGCTGGCGCTGTCGCCGATCCTCTACGACTACATCTGCAACCTGCTGCGCGTGCCGGTGAGCCTGCCCGCCGTGCTGCGCGACCGTGCCGGCTTCATGCCCGCACTGCGCAAGCAGTGGAAGCATGCGCTGGTCGTGGCCGTCGGCGCGCCATCGGCCTACATCCTGGTGCTCTATGCGATGAAGCTTGCGCCGCTGTCGCGCGTCGCGCCGGCGCGGGAGCTGTCGATGCTGTTCGCCGCGCTGATCGGCGGACAGTTGCTCGGCGAGGGCGAGCGCGGGTGGCGCATCGCGGGCGCGGTGTTCATTGCGTTGGGAGTCGCCGCGCTCGCGATGGCGCGATGAATGGATCGCCGCGCAAAGCGTGTGGGACGGTCGCTCAGATCAGCCTGCGACGAGCCGATTCGTAGAGGCAGATCGACGCGGCGCTCGCCACGTTCAGGGACTCTTCGCCGCCCGGCTGCGGAATGCCGACGCGCAACGCGCAGCGCTGCATCAGCGCCTCGGCGACGCCCTGCCCTTCGTGGCCCATGACCCAGGCGCAAGGGTTGGGGAGATCGGCTTGATGGAGCATGGCATCCGCATGCGAACTGGTCGCCAGCAGCGGGACCTTCAGCGCATCGAGGTCCTCGATGCTCAGACCTTCCACGAGATGCAGGCCGAAGTGCGCGCCCATGCCGGCGCGCAGCACCTTCGGTGACCACAGCGCCGCGGTGCCCTTGAGCGCCAGCACCTGCCGGAAGCCCAGCGCACCCGCGCTGCGCAGGATCGTGCCGACATTGCCCGCATCCTGCAGGCGGTCCAGCACGACGGAATCGGCCTTCGCCTCGATGCGCGGCTGCGTCGGCAGGGCCAGCTCGAAGCCGATCTGCGCCGGCGACTCCAGGCCCGACACCGTCTTGAAGAGCTCCGGCGACACGACCAGCACTTTCGGTGCCACGTCGGCGAGCGCATGCAGCGCCTCGTCCGCCGCGGCCACGTCCGTGATCAGCGCGAGCGACGGTTTGACGCCGCGTTGCACCGCCGCGCGCACGAGGTGGTCGCCTTCCAGCCAGACACCGCCCAGCTTGCGGTAGGCGCCGCCATCCTGCGCCAGCTTGCGCAGTCGCTGCAGGTTCGGGTTGTCGCGCGCGGTGATCGACTGCCAGCTCATCCGGGTCTCATTTCCTCGTTCAGCGCGGGATCGACGTTCCGTGGGGGCGCGATGTTCGCCAGGCCCGGATCACCCAGGTCCAGCGAACGCACCGGCGCGAAGCTCTGCCGATGCCACACGCTCGCGCCGTGCACGCGCAGCGCGTCCAGGTGCTCGCGCGTGCCGTAGCCCTTGTGGTTGTCGAAGCCGTACTCCGGATGCTGCGCGTGCATCTGCAGGCAGAAACGGTCGCGGTGCACCTTGGCCAGGATCGACGCGGCCGAGATCGCCGGCACCAGCGCATCGCCCTTGACGATGGCCTCGGCGGGGATGCGCAGCACCGGCAGCCGGTTGCCGTCGACCTGCACGTGCGCGGGCTTGAGCCGCAGGCCCTCGACCGCGCGGCGCATCGCCAGCATCGTCGCCTGCAGGATGTTGATGCGGTCGATCTCCTCGACCGTCGCCTCCGCGATGCAGAAGCACAGCGCCTTGGCGCGGATCTCGTCGAACAGCTGCTCGCGCTTCTTCTCGCTGAGCACCTTCGAATCGTTCAGCCCCTTGATCGGGTTCTGATCGTCCAGGATCACCGCCGCGGCGACCACCGGGCCCGCCAGCGGCCCGCGGCCCGCTTCGTCCACGCCGCACAGCAGACCCTCGCGGACCCATTCCAGGCCCAGTTGCGTCGGAGGCTCAAGCGCCGAGGATTTTCGCGATCGCATCGCCGGCCTTTTGCGCGGTGTTGCAGCGCAGCTGTTGGTGGATCTCGAGGAAACGCTCGCGCAGCCGCTCCCGACGCGGCGCGTCGTCCAGCCAGGCCAGGCCCTCGCGGGCGATGCGCTCGCCGGTGCATTCGTCCTGCAGGCACTCGGGCACCAGCGTCTCGCGCGCGAGCACGTTCGGCAGCCCCACCCACGGCAGCAGCGCCTTGCCCTTCATCCGCCACGCGTTGAACCAGTGCAGCTTGTAGGCAATCACCATCGGCCGCTTCAGCAGCGCCGCTTCCAGCGTCGCGGTGCCGCTCGCGACCAGCGTCAGGTCGCAGGCGGCCAGCGCCTCCTGGGCGCGACCGTCGACCAGCGTCATCGGCAGGCCCTGGCCGTGCTGCGCCATCAGCGCCTCGACCATCGGACGCAGGCCCGGCGCGATCGGGATGACGAAGCGCAGCGCGGGGCGCGCCTGGTGCATGCGCCGCGCGGCGTCCAGCAGCGGCGGGCCGATGTAGTCCAGTTCGCTGCGACGGCTGCCGGGCAGGATGGCGACGATGGTGTCGCTCTCCGCAAGGCCCAGGTCGCGGCGCGCGTCCTCGCGTGGCGGTTCGAACGGGATCTGGTCGGCCAACGGGTGCCCGACGTAGGTCGACGGGATGCCCGCCTTCTGCAGGATCGCAGGTTCGAACGGGAACAGGCACAGCACGTGATCCGCACTGCGCTTGATCGTCTGCACGCGCTCCGCGCGCCAGGCCCAGATGGACGGGCAGACGAAGTGGACGGTCTTGATGCCGGCCTCGCGCAGGCGCTGCTCCAGGCCGAAGTTGAAGTCGGGCGCGTCGACGCCGACGAAGACCGACGGCCGCTCGGCAATCAGTCGATCGCCGAGCTGGCGGCGGATCGCGAGCAGCTCGCGGATGTTCTTGATCGCGTCCCAGTAGCCGAAGATCGACAGCTTGTGGCTGGGCCACCAGGCGTCGAAGCCTTGTGTCTGCATCCTGGGGCCGCCGATGCCGGCCGAGCTCAAGTCCGGCCAGCGCGCCTTCAGGCCTTGCAGCAGCAGGCTGGCGAGCAAATCGCCGGAGGCCTCGCCGGCCACCAGGCCCAGTCGAGGATCCGTGGCGCTCATGTCAATCGTCCGGGCCGTTCAGCGGACGAGGCCGCGCTTGGCGCCCGCCAGGAAGTCCAGCATCGCCTGGATGTCGCGGATCGACTCGGCGTCCTGGCCCTGCTTGAGCGCCTCGATGTTGGCGACGGATTGCTCCAGCGTCGTACCGTCGCGGAACAGCAGCTTGTGGATCTGGCGGATCACGCCGATGCGGTCGTTGCTGAAGCCGCGGCGGCGCAGGCCGGTCAGGTTGACCGCGCGCACGCCCAGCGGATTGCCGTCGACCGTCATGTACGGGGCGACGTCCTGCGCCACATGGCCCTGGAAACCGATCATCGCGTGCGCGCCGACGTGCACGAACTGGTGGACGCCGGTCAGGCCGCCGATCGTGGCCCAGTCGCCCACATGCACGTGGCCGGCCAGCGTGGCGTTGTTGGCCAGCACGCAGTGGTCGCCGACCACCACGTCATGCGCCAGATGCACGTAGGCCATGATCCAGTTGTCGGAGCCGACGCGCGTGACGCCCTGCTCCTTGAACGTGCCGGTGTTGAAGGTGCAGAACTCGCGGATCGTGTTGCGGTCGCCGATGACGAGCTCGGTCACCTCGCCGCCATGGCTCATGTCCTGCGGCATCGCGCCGATCGACGCGAACTGGTAGATGACGTTGTCGCGACCGATCGTGGTCTTGCCCTCGATCACGGTGTGCGGGCCGACGCGGGTCCCCGCGCCGATGCGCACCTCGGGGCCGATGACCGCGTACGGGCCGACCTGGACGGTCTCGTCGAGCTGCGCCTGCGGGTCGATGATCGCGGTGGGATGGATGCGGGCCATGGGCGTCCGGATTCAGCGGCTGTTCAGCGGGGACTTCTGCGGGTGTTCAACGACGACTCAGCAGTCGAGCTTGCGCATCGTGCACATCAGGCCGGCCTCGGCCACGATGTCGGTGCCGACCAGCGCCTTGGCGCCGAACTTGTAGATGCCGGCCTTCGCGCGGTCCAGCGTGACCTCGAGGATCAGCTGGTCGCCCGGCTCGACGGGCCGCTTGAAGCGGGCGTTGTCGATGCCGGCGAAGTAGACGACGTGGTTCTCGTCCAGCGTGAAGTTGTAGCTCTCGACCGCCAGCAGCGTCGCGGCCTGCGCCAGCGCTTCCAGGATCAGCACGCCCGGCATCACCGGACGGTGCGGGAAGTGGCCGTTGAAGAACGGCTCGTTGATGCTGACGTTCTTGATCGCCCGGATGCGCACGCCCTTCTCCACTTCCAGGACGCGGTCCACGAGCAGGATGGGATAACGGTGCGGCAGCTTCTCGAGGATGCCGTGGATGTCGATGCGGGTCTCAGTCATGTCGTCTTCTTTTCCAGGGCACGCACGCGCTGGCGCAGCTCATAGAGCCCGCGCAGGGCGGCGGCGTTCTTCTGCCACGATGCGGCGTCCTCGAAGGGCCACATGCCGGCGTAGGCGCCGGGCTTGTCGATGCTGTTGCTGATGTTGGCCGTCGGGCCGATCTGCACGCCGTCGGTGATGCGGATGTGGCCGTTGATGCGCGCCGCGCCGGCCACGATGCAGTTGGCGCCGATCTCCGCGCTGCCGGCGATCGCCGTCGCGCCGGCGATCGCCGTGCCCTTGCCGATCTTCACGTTGTGCGCGATCTGGACCAGGTTGTCGATGATGACGCCGTCGGCGATCACCGTGTCACCCAGCGCGCCGCGGTCGACGCAGGTGTTGGCGCCGATCTCGACGCCGTCGCCGATGCGCACCGCGCCGAGCTGTTCGATCTTGACCCACTCGACGCCGGGCTCGCCGTCCGAGCGCTTGGTCGGCGCGAAGCCGAAGCCGTCCGCCCCGATGACCACGCCGCTGTGCAGCATCGAGCGTTCGCCGATCACGCAGTCATGGCCGAACACCACGTGCGGCGCGAACCGCGTGTGCGCGCCGACGCGGGCGTCCTGCTCGACGATCGTATGCGCGCCGATGCGCACGCCGTCGCCCAGCACCGCGCCGGACTCGATCACCGCATGCGGGCCGACTTCCACGTCCTGGCCGATCACCGCGTCCGCCGCGACGGTCGCGGTCGGATGGATGGCCGGCATGGCGCGCGGCTTGCGCATGTTCGCGGCCCACCACTGGGTCAGGCGCGCGAAGTAGAGGTAGGGATCCGGCGCCACGATGCAGCACGCGGTCGTGCCGGCGCCCTGACGGGCTGCGGCGGCTTCCGCCAGCTTCGGCGACACGATCACGCAGGCGGCCTGCGTGGTCGCGAGCTGCGCCTCGTACTTCGGATTCGAGAGGAAGGAGATCGCGTCCGCGCCCGCATCCTCCAGCGGCGCGATCGCGCGGATCGCCGTGGTGGAGGCACCAACAAGATCGCCGCCCAAGGCGGCGATCAGATCGGAGACCAGAACCTGCTTCTTGGTCACTTCCGGCGTCACGGCGGGTGTCATTTCTGACTGTTGAGCGCGTCGATCACCTTCTTCGTGATGTCCACGCGGGGGCTGGCATGAATCGCGTCCTGAACGATCAGATCGTACTTTTCCTGCTCGAAGATCTGCTTGATGACCTTGTTGGCCTTCTCGACCACGGCGGAGAGTTCTTCGTTCTTGCGCTGGGAGACGTCCTCGTTGAACTCCCGGCGCTTGCGCTGCAGGTCGCGGTCCTGTTCGATCAGCTCGCGCTGGCGGCGGCCGCGCTCGGCCTCGCCCAGCGCGGGGCTGTCCTTGTCGAGCTTCTCGGCCGCGGCGCGCAACTTGGTCTCCAGGTCGACCAGCGCCTTTTCGCGACGGCTGAACTCGGCTTGCAGCTTCGTTTCCGCCGCCTTGGCCAAATTGGTTTCGCGCAGGATCCGCTCGCTGTTGACGTAGCCGATCTTGACTTCCTGGGCTTGCGCGCCCAGGGTCGCCGCGCCCGTCAGGAGGACGGTGGCGACGATCTGCGACAGCTTGCTCTTCATCAGAATGCAGTCCCGATCTGGAATTGGAATCGCTCGATTCTATCCGTGGGCTTCTTGCGGATCGGCGAGCCGTAGCTGAGCCGCAGCGGGCCCATCGGCGACAGCCAGCTGATCCCCGCGCCAGCCGAGGCACGCACATCACCGAACTTGAGCTTCTCGTCCTGGCCCCACACGTTGCCCGCGTCCAGGAACGCGAACAGACGGAAGCTCTTGTCGTTGCCCGAACCCGGCACCGGCACGTAGAACTCGGTGTTCAGGTTGAACTTGCGGTTACCGCCGGTGTAGGAGCCGGTCACGTCGACCGGGCCCAGCGTGCCGGGCTCGAACACCCGCACCGAACCCAGGCCACCGCCGTAGAAGTTCTTGAAGATCGGATACGGCCGGCCGCTCAGGCCCTTGCCGTAGGCGAATTCGCCGTTGACCATCAGCGAGAACTTGCGTCCCAGCGGGAAGAACTCCTGGTACTGCAGGTTGGCGATCGTGTAGCGCGAATCGCCGACCGGGCTCAGCTCCAGGTTCACCCGCTTCATCGCGCCGGCGGTCGGCGTGATCACGGAGTCGCGGTTGTCCTTCTTCCAGCCGATCGTCAGCGGGATCGACATCGCCGACGAACCGAACTGCTCGCGGAACAGCCAGTAGCTGTTGGGCAGGCCGGTGCGGGTCGTGATGCGCGTCGTTTCGTAGCCGATGCCGAAGAACACGGTGTCGTCCTCGGAGAACGGCACGCCGAACTTGACCGAGCCGCCGTACGAGGCGAACTCGTATTCCTCGCCGAGGTTGTTGATCGGCTTGACGGTCCGGTAGAACACGTCGATCGCGCGGGACACGCCGTCGACGGTGAAGTACGGGTCCACCGTCGTCACGCCCAGCGAGCGGCCGGTGCTGGCGGTGTTCACCTGGATGCCCAGGTAGTTGCCGGAGCCGAACACGTTCTCCTGCGAGATCGAGCCCGACAGCGACAGCTTGCTCGCGCTGGAGTAGCCGGCGCCGATCTGGATGTTGCCGGTCGGGCGCTCGGTCACGGTCAGCGTGACGTCGACCTGGTCGGGCGAACCCGGGACCTCGGTCGTGTCGATCGTGACGTCCTTGAAGTAGCCCAGGCGTTCGACGCGGTCGCGCGAGGCCTTGATGCGGGCGCCGTCGTACCAGGACGATTCGAACTGGCGGAACTCGCGGCGGATCACTTCGTCCCGCGTGCGGGTGTTGCCCGAGATCAGCACGCGACGCACGTAGACGCGGCGCTGCGGCTCGCCGACCAGCGTCACCGTCACCTGGCCGGTCGCGCGGTCGATCTCCGGGCGGCTCTCGACGCGCGCGAAGGCGTAGCCGAAAGTGCCGTAGAGGTCCTGGAAGTTGCGCGTCGTCTGCGCCACCGCCTCGCCGTTGTAAGGCTGGCCGGGCTTGAGCGCGATCAGGCGCTTGAACTCCTCGTCGCGACCCATGAAGTCGCCTTCGAGCTTGATCCCGTTGACCGTGTACGGCTGACCTTCGTTGATCGTGATCGCGATGCTGATGCTCTGCTTGTCGGGCGAGATCGTGACCTGCGTCGACTCGACGTTGAACTCGAGGTAGCCGCGGTTCAGGTAGTACGAGCGGATCGTTTCCAGGTCCGCGTTCAGCTTCGCGCGCGAGTAGCGGTCGGTCTTCGTGTACCAGGTCAGCCAACCCGACGTGGTCTGCTCGAGCAGCCCCGTCAGCGTGCCTTCGCTGAAGACCTTGTTGCCCAGGATGCGGATCTCGGCGATCTTGGCCGGCTCGCCTTCCGTCACCGAGAAGCTGACGTTGACGCGGTTGCGCTCGATCGGGGTGATCGTCGTCGTGACCTCGGCGCCGTACAGCGAGCGGGTCAGGTATTGACGCTTCAGTTCCTGCTCGGCGCGGTCGGCCAGCGCCTTGTCGAAAGGCTTGCCTTCGCCGATGCCGACGTCCTTCAGCGACTTGGTCAGCGCCTCGGTGTCGAACTCCTTGAGGCCGACGAAACCGACGTTGGCGATGATCGGACGTTCCTCGATCACGATGACGACGGCATCGGTGTCGAGGTTGATGCGGACGTCCTTGAACAGACCGGTCGCGAACAGCGCGCGCAGCGCGGCGGCGCCCTTCTCGTCGTTGTAGGTGTCACCGATGCGGAACGGCAGCGCCGCGAACACCGTGCCCGGGTCAGTCCGCTGCAGACCTTCGACACGGATGTCCTTGAGGACGAACGGTTCGGCGGCCCAGGCGGAACCGGCTTGCAGCGCGGTGGCCAGCACCGCCAGTTGGATCACGTGGGGGCGCAAGGCGTCGGGCAGGAATCGGGGCATGCGGAAGCTTCAGTGCAGACCCAGCGTGCGGGTCAGATCGTTGAAAAGGGCCAGGCTCATCATCAGCAGCACGACGGCAATGCCTGCGCGTTGCAGCTGCTTGTGCCACCACTCAGAGACAGGGCGGCCGCTCAAACCCTCGAAAAGATAATACATCAGGTGTCCGCCATCGAGCATCGGCAGCGGCAGCAGGTTCAGCACGCCGAGGCTCACGCTGACGGCGGCAAGGAAGCTCAGGAAAGCAGTCAATCCGAGGCTCGCCGACTGGTCCGCCGCCTTGGCGATCGTGATGGGTCCGCTGAGGTTCTTTACCGAAGCTTCACCGACCAACATCCGACCCAAGGTCTTCACCGTCAGCGCGCTGAGCTCCCAGGTGCGGGTCAGGCCTTGCCGTACCGATTCGATGGGACCGTAGTGCACCTTGACGCTCGCCGGCCGGGCGTCGAAGCCCGCGCCGATGCGGGCCACGCGCTGGTCGCCGACGATCTCGACGCGCGGCGTGACCACGCGTTCCAGCTGCTGGCCGTCACGGCGCACGAGCACGCGCAGCGGCTCTGGCTGGCCATCGACGATGGCGCGGCGCACGCGCTGGATGAACCAGGCGACGTCGGGCACGACCTCGTCGTTGACGCGCAGCACGCGATCGCCGGACAGCAGGCCCGCGGCCTGCGCGGGTTCGCCGTCGACCATGCGACCCAGTACCGGTTCGATGAACACGCCACCCAAGCCGATGCGGCCGATCGTCTTCTCGTCGAAGTCGCGGCTCTCCAGGGTGTCGGTCTCGAGGCGCACGGTGCGGCGACCGTGGCCCGCCGCATCGCTGACGCTGAGCAGCAGCGGCTGCCGGTCCGCGACGGACTGCGCCAGTTGCCAGCCGAAGTCCGGCATCGATCGGACGTCTTCCCAATCCTGCCCGTCGTTGGACCAGGCCTGCACCCAGTCACCGGCACGCAGGCCGGCGCGTTCGGCCAGTCCGCCCGCCGTCGGGGACCCGAGCAGCGCCTTCGGCTCTTCCCGTCCGATCCAGCCGACGACCGCGAACAGCAGCACCGCCAGGATCAGGTTGGCCGCCGGGCCCGCCGCGACGATCGCCGCGCGCTGCCACAGCGTCTTGCGGTTGAAGGCCTGCGATTGCTGGTCGGGCGCCACCGGGCCGTCGCTCTCGTCGAGCATGCGGACGTAGCCGCCGAGCGGGATCGCGCTCAGCGTGAACTCGGTGCTGTCCGGCGACTTGCGCCGACGCAGCAGCACGCGGCCGAAGCCCACCGAGAAACGCAGCACCTTGACGCCGCAGGCACGCGCCACGCGGTAGTGGCCCCACTCGTGGATCACGATGAGGATGCCCAGCGTGACGAGGAAATAGAGGACTTGGGAAAGCATCGCGGGCGTCCTGGATCGAGGTCTGGGGCTGGGCGGCGGTCGTCGACCGGAGGATCAGACCGCTGCGGCGAGCGCCGCGATCTGCTGTCTCGCCTGTCGGCGGGCGCGTCCGTCGAGGGCCAGCAGCCCCTCGACGCTGTCGACCTCGCCCGCCTGGGGATTCACGGTTTCAAGCACCTCGCGGTTGACGCGGCAGATGTGATCGAAGCGAAGCTGGTGATCGAGGAAGGCGGCGACCGCCTCCTCGTTCGCGGCGTTGAGCACC
Source organism: Mitsuaria sp. MSU3D (assembly GCF_056867975.1). Classification (NCBI taxonomy): domain Bacteria; kingdom Pseudomonadati; phylum Pseudomonadota; class Betaproteobacteria; order Burkholderiales; family Sphaerotilaceae; genus Roseateles; species Mitsuaria sp. MSU3D. The sequence continues at coordinate 3,150,522 of NZ_CP200314.1, forward strand.
GCGGTGCTGCCTTCGGCCGCGCGCAGTGCCTGCCAGGACAGGTGCAGGCCGGGGAAGCGGCGCTCGTCAGCCTCTTCGAAGGCGAGGCTCGGTGTCTTGAGCAGGTCCAGCACACCCGCGCCGGAAACGATGCGTTCGGGGAAGGCCAGCGCGTAGGCGATGGGCACGCGCATGTCGGGCGTGCCCAGCTGGGCCAGCACCGAGTGGTCACGGCAGACCACCATCGAATGCACGATGCTCTGCGGGTGGATCAGCACCTTGATCTGCTCGGGCTTCAGGTCGAAGAGCCAGCGCGCCTCGATGACCTCGAGCGCCTTGTTCATCATCGTCGCCGAGTCGACCGAGATCTTGCGGCCCATCACCCAGTTCGGGTGGGCGCAGGCCTGCTCGGGCGTGACATCGGCCAGCGAGGCCGGATCGCGCTGGCGGAACGGCCCGCCGGACGCGGTCAGCACGATGTGGTCGATGCGCTGCGGCCAGGTCGAGCGGTCCTCGGGCAGGCACTGGAAGATCGCAGAATGCTCCGAATCCACCGGCAGCAGCGTCGCGCCGCCCTCGGCGACCGCACGCATGAACAGCGCACCGCCGAGCACGATCGCTTCCTTGTTGGCGAGCAGCAGGCGCTTGCCCGCACGCGCCGCGGCCATCGCCGGCGGCAGGCCGGCGGCGCCTACGATCGCGGCCATCACCGCGTCGACGTCGGGATGCGCGGCGACCTCGCTCAACGCGGCCATGCTGTCGAGCACTTCGGTGCGGGCGCCGGATTCGCGCAGCATCGTGCGCAGTCGCGCGGCGAGCGCCGCATCGGGCAGGACGGCGAAGCGCGGCTGGAATTGCACGCACTGCGCGGCGAGCTCGTCGACGCGGCTCATCGCCGACAGGGCGAAGACGCGATAACGGTCCGGATGACGCGCGATCACGTCCAGCGTGCTGGTGCCGATGGATCCGGTGGAACCCAGCACGCAGACCTGCTGCGGGCGGTGGAAGTGGTCGGTCATCGCAGAAGGTCTCGCGGAGGGATCCGGAGGATCAGAGGGAGGTCAGCGCCAACGCCAGGGGCAGCACCGGCAGCAGCGCGTCGACACGGTCCAGGACACCGCCGTGGCCGGGCAGCAGCTGGCTGCTGTCCTTGGCGCCGGCGGCCCGCTTGACCAGGGATTCGAACAGATCGCCGACGACGCTCATCGCCGACAGGAAGACCAGCGCCAGCAGCGACACGATGCCGATGCGCTTGACCAGCACCGTGTACAGCGAGGCCGAATCCACCGGGACGCGCACGTCGATCACATGGACCCAGACGAAGCCCAGCACGATCACGCCGACGAGGCCGCCGATCGCGCCTTCCCAGCTCTTGCCCGGGCTGATCGCCGGCGCGAGCTTGCGCTTGCCGAAGGCCTTGCCGGCGAAGTACGCGGCGATGTCGGCCATCCAGACCAGGCACATCGCCGACAGCAGGAAGTTGATGCCGCGCTGCCGCGCGACGATCAGCGCCAGCCAGGCGGCCCACAGCAGCACCGCGCCGAGCACGAGTCTGAGCACGGGCGACAGCTTCGGCCATCCGGCGACGCCGGCCGCCAGCGCGCGCACGCCGCCGAGTACCCATATCCCGCCGGCCAGCCACCAGCACCAGGCCGGCACGTTGAAGCCGACGGCGTAGAAGGTCGCCGCACAGGCCGCCGCGAGCACGGCGCCGAATGCGAGCGCCGTCGCGCCGGGCTTGCCGTTCAGCCGCGACCACTCCCACCCCGCCGCCGCGATCATCACCAGCGTCAGCAGCGCGAACCACATCGGATTCGACGCGAACAGCGCCGGCAGCAGGATCGCCAACAGCACCAGGGCCGTGATCACGCGCTGAAGCAGCATCTCAAGCCTCCTGGGCGACGCCCGGAACGTTCACCCCGCCGAAGCGGCGGTCGCGCGCCCGGAACGCGGCGATCGCCTCGTCCAGCTGCGCCTCGCCGAACTCGGGCCACAGGCAGTCGGAGAACACGAACTCGGTGTACGCGGTCTGCCACAGCATGAAGTTGCTGATGCGCAGTTCGCCGCCGGTACGGATGAAGAGGTCCGGGTCCGGCGCATAGCTCATCGCCATGAACTCGGACAGGCGGGCTTCGGTCAGCTCGTGCGCCGGGATGCCCGCCGCGATCGCCTTGCGACAGGCCTGGACGATGTCCCAGCGACCGCCGTAGTTGAACGCGACGTTCAGCGTCAGCTTGGAATTGTGGGCGGTGGAGCCCTCGGCCTCGGCCCAGGCGGCACGCAGCTTGTCGGACACCGCCTCGCGGTCGCCGACGATGCGGATGCGCACGCCCATCGCGCCCATGCGGGCCAGGTAGCGCGACACCGCCGCCAGCACCAGGCCCATCAGGCCGGACACCTCGTCGCTGGGACGCTTCCAGTTCTCGCTGGAGAAGGCGAAGACGGTGAGGTACTCGATCTCTCGATCGATGCAGGCCTGGACCACCCGCACCAGGGCGTCCACGCCCTGCTTGTGGCCGAAGAAACGCGGGAGGAAGCGCTTCTTCGCCCAACGACCGTTGCCATCCATGACGATGGCCACATGGCGGGGCACTCCCGCCTTGCTGTCGGCGCTCACGAGGATGCGACGATCAGACGGCCATGATCTCGGCTTCCTTGGCCGAGAGCAGCTTGTCGATGTCCGAGACGACGCGGTCCGTCAGCTTCTGGACTTCGTCCTGGCTGCGGCGCTCGTCGTCCTCGGTGATGACCTTGTCCTTGGCCATCTTCTTCGCCTGCTCGTTGGCGTCGCGACGCAGGTTGCGCACGGCCACCTTCGCATCCTCGGCGGCGCCCTTGGAAACCTTCACCAGGTCGCGGCGGCGTTCTTCCGACAGCGGCGGCATCGGCACGCGGATCAGGTCGCCCATCGACGACGGGTTCAGGCCCAGGTCCGATTCGCGGATGGCCTTCTCGATCTTCTGGCTCATGCCCTTTTCCCAGGGCTGCACGCTGACCGTGCGGGCGTCCAGCAGCGTGACGTTGGCCACCTGCGAGATGGGGACCATCGAGCCGTAGTAGTCCACATGCACCTGGTCCAGCAGGCCCGGGTGGGCGCGGCCGGTGCGGATCTTCTGCAGTTCGTTCTTGAACGCCTCGACGGACTTGGCCATCTTGGCTTCGACGTTCTTCTTGATGTCGGCGATGCTCATGTTCTTTTCCTCGATCAGGGGGGCGGCGTGGTCTCTAACGCGCCAGCCCGGTCAGACGTGCACCAGCGTGCCCTCGTCCTCACCCATCACGACGCGCTTCAGCGCGCCCGGCTTGAAGATCGAGAACACCCGGATGGGCAGCTTCTGGTCGCGGCACAGCGCGAAGGCGGTCGCGTCCAGCACTTGCAGGTTCTTGCCGATGGCCTCGTCGAAGCTGATGCGCGAGTAGCGCGTGGCCGTCGGGTCCTTCTTCGGGTCGGCGGTGTAGACGCCGTCGACCTTGGTCGCCTTCAGCACGATCTCGGCGCCGATCTCGGCGCCGCGCAGCGCGGCGGCCGTGTCGGTCGTGAAGAAGGGGTTGCCGGTGCCGGCCGCGAAGACGACGACCTTGCCTTCTTCCAGGTACTGCAGCGCCTTGGGACGCACATAGGGTTCGACGACCTGCTCGATCGCGATCGCCGACATGACGCGCGCGGTCATGCCTTCCTGGCGCATCGTGTCGGCCAGGGCCAGCGAGTTCATCACCGTCGCCAGCATGCCCATGTAGTCGGCCGTCGCGCGGTCCATGCCGACCGCGCCGCCCGCCACGCCGCGGAAGATGTTCCCGCCGCCGATGACGACCGCCACCTCGACGCCGAGCTTCGTCACTTCCTGGATTTCCTGGACCATGCGCACGATGGTCGCGCGGTTGATGCCGTAGGCGTCGTCGCCCATCAGGGCTTCTCCGGAAAGCTTGAGCAGGATGCGTTTGTGGGCGGGCATTGTTACCTCGTCAGTACGGCCGATGGAGGGAGTGTCGTGCGTAGGCCTGCTGGCGCAAGCGCACAAGTGTAAAGGGCGCCAGAGGCGCCCTTTTTGAGTCGCGACGCTTATTGCTGCTTGCTTGCAGCCGCCACCTGGGCAGCCACTTCGGCAGCGAAGTCGTCGACCTTCTTCTCGATGCCTTCGCCCACGACGTACAGGGTGAACGACTTCACCGTCGTGGCCTTGTCCTTGAGCATCTGCGCGACGGTCTGCTTGCCGTCGGCGGCCTTCACGAAGACCTGGTCCTGCAGCGAGACTTCCTTCAGGAACTTCTGCACCGAGCCTTCGACCATCTTGGCGACGATCTCGGCCGGCTTGCCGGACTCGGCGGCCTTCTCGGCGGCGATCTTGCGTTCCTTCTCGACCAGCTCGGCCGGGACTTCGGCGGACGACAGCGCGGCCGGCTTCATCGCGGCGACGTGCATCGCGACGTCCTTGGCGGCGACTTCGTCACCGTCGAACTCGACCATCACGCCGATGCGGGTGCCGTGCAGGTAGGAGGCCAGCTTGGCGCCTTCGTAGCGCTTGAAGCGGCGGATCGTCATGTTCTCGCCGATCTTGCCGATCAGGCCGGCGCGCACATCCTCGACCGTCGGGCCGAAGCCTTCCTGCGACAGCGGCAGGGCGGACAGGGCGGCGATGTCGGCGGGGTTGCTGTCGACGATCAGACCGGCCAGCGCGTTCACGAACGCCAGGAAGGCGTCGTTCTTCGACACGAAGTCGGTTTCGCAGTTGACTTCGATCAGCGCGCCGGCGTTGCCCTTCACGGCCGCGGCGACGACGCCTTCGGCGGTCACGCGCGAGGCGGCCTTGCCGGCCTTGCTGCCCAGCTTGACGCGCAGGATCTCTTCAGCGCGGGTCATGTCGCCGTCGGCTTCGGTCAGCGCCTTCTTGCACTCCATCATCGGGGAGTCGGTGCGGGCGCGCAGCTCGGCGACCATGCTTGCGGTAATTGCTGCCATTTCAATCTCCGTATGTCGCGGCCCGGAACGACCCGGCACCGCTGAAATCTGAATCTGCTTGGACGAAGGGGGCTGAATCAGCCCCCTTGTCAGAACCCGTCGAGGGTCAGGGCCTGGATCAGGCGCCTTCGTTCACTTCGACGAACTCGTCGCCTTCAGCGGCGACGGCCGTGACGACTTCGTTCGACGAGTTGGCGCGGCCTTCCAGCACGGCGTCGGCAACAGCCTTGGCGTACAGGGCGACAGCCTTGGCCGAGTCGTCGTTGCCCGGGATGACGTAGTCGATGCCTTCGGGCGAGTGGTTGGTGTCCACGACGCCGATGACCGGGATGCCCAGCTTCTTGGCTTCCAGGACGGCGATCTTGTGATAGCCGACGTCGATGACGAACAGGGCGTCCGGCAGCGCGACCATGTCCTGGATGCCGCCGATGTTCTTCTCGAGCTTGTTGATGTCGCGCGTGAACATCAGGGCTTCCTTCTTGATCGCGGGCTGGGTGCCGGCGTCGATCTGGGCCTGCATGTCCTTGAGGCGCTTCAGCGAGGTCTTGACCGTCTTGAAGTTGGTCAGCGTGCCGCCCAGCCAACGCTGGTTGACGCTCGGGACGCCGGCGCGCTCAGCTTCGGCGGCGACGATGTCGCGGGCCTGGCGCTTGGTGCCGACCATCAGGATCGTGCCGCGCTTGGAGGCCAGCTGGCGCACGAACTTCAGGGCTTCCTCGAACGCGGGCAGCGTCTTCTCGAGGTTGATGATGTGGATCTTGTTGCGATGGCCGTAGATATACGGGGCCATCTTGGGATTCCAGAAGCGGGTCTGGTGGCCGAAATGGACGCCGGCTTCCAGCATCTCACGCATCGTGACGGACATAAGTAACTCCGAAGGTTGGTTCTAGAATCCGGCACGAATTGCGACGTCTGCTTGTACGTTGCAACACCTTGATTCGCCGGACTCGCGAATTTGCGATCGATGGACAGGCCTTGAACAAGTCTGGGCCCCAACCACCTGCCGCGTTCTCCACCGGACTCCAGCCCCAACGGCTGGCTTATCCGGGAAAAACCCGACGAGTATAACCCGTTTTTGCATGCCGATCGACCTGACCGAGGCGCTCGCCTCCCTGCGTTTGGGCCGCCACGCCGCGCGCAGCCTGCTGGACGAGAGCCTGGCGCTTGCCGACGCCGCCGCGTGCGAGCACGTCTTCCTGCGCCGCTTCGATGAGGAGGCCCGCGCGGCGGCCGACGCCTCGGATGCCGCAGTGGCTCGCGGCGATCCCCGCCCGACGCTTGGCGGTCTGGCGGTGTCCGTCAAGGACCTGTTCGACGTCGCCGGGCAGCCGACGACCGCCGCCTCCGCCGCGATGGACGATGCTGCCCCCGCCGAACGCGATGCCCCGGTCGTCGCCCGGCTGCGCGCCGCAGGCGCCGCGCTGACCGGCCACACCAACCTGAGTGAGTTCGCCTTCTCCGGCGTCGGGATCAATCCGCATCACGGCACGCCCCGGAATCCGGTGACACACGCGATCGACGGCCTGGCGCGCATTCCCGGCGGATCGACCTCCGGCGGTGCGGTCAGCGTCGCCACCGGCGCCGCGTGGGCGGCACTCGGTTCGGACACCGGCGGGTCGCTGCGCATCCCGGCCGCGCTGCAGGGACTGGTCGGCTTCAAGAGCACGGCGCGGCTGGTGCCGCTTGACGGGTGTGTCCCGCTGTCGCCTTCGCTGGACACGGCTGGCGCGATCACGCGCTCGGTGAGGGACGCCGCGCTGCTGCACGCGGTGCTGAGCGGCGCACCGGCCGACCTCGATGAACGCCCCTTGTCGGCATGGCGTTTCGCGATCACGCCGGACTTCATGCAGGACGAGCTCGAGCCCGCGGTGGCCGCCGCATTCGAACGCGCGCTCGCGACGCTGCGCGCTGCCGGTGCCCGCATCGAGGAACGCGCGCTGCCCGCCCTGCCCCGTGTGGCGGAACTGCAAACGCAAGGCGGCATCACCGCGGCCGAGGCCTGGGCATGGCACCATGCGCGCCTCGCCGAACGCGGCGACCGCTATGACCCGCGCGTCGCGATGCGCATCCGCCGCGGCGAGGCCATCCTTCCCGCCGCCTACCAGGCGCTGCTCGACGCCCGCCGCCGCTGGATCCGCGACATGACGGCCGCCATGGGCGGCATCGACGCCTTCCTCAGCCCCACCGTTCCCCTCCAAGCCCCGGAGATCGCCCCCTTGCTGCACAGCGACGACCTGTTCCTTGCCACCAATGCACGCCTGCTGCGCAACACCGCCGTCGTGAACCTGCTCGACGGCTGCGCGATCTCGATCCCGTGCGAGCACCCCGGCGAACTGCCGGTCGGCCTGATGCTGTGGGCGCCCGCGCTGCGCGATGACGCGGTGCTGGGCGCCGCGTCGAGCGTCGAGGCGGCCCTCGCCGCGGGGATCCGCTGAAATGCGGATCGCCATCATCGGAGCCGGTCTGGCCGGCGTCACCAGCGCGTACGAACTCGCGCTGCAGGGCCATGAGGTCCATGTCTTCGAACGCGACACCAGCGTCGCCACCGGCGCGAGCTTCGCGCCGCCGGGGCTGATCGCGCCGGGCCTGATGGCCGCGCGGCCCGACACGCCGCTGGCGTGGCGCGGCAAGCCGGGCCAGCTCGGCTGGAAGTTCGCGCATTGGCGCGCCGGCCGCGCGCGCGGCGTGCAGGCGATGCCGGAAGCGCTGCATGCGCTGGCGCTGCGCGGCCAGGCCGTGATGGCGGTGTGGCGGCGCGAATTGAAGATGGACGTCGAGCGTGAAGCCGGCGTGCTGCTGCTGTGGCGCACCGCCAAGGACTACAAGAGCGCAGCACCGCTGCTGGCCCGGCTGCAGGAGCGGCAGGTGCCGCATCGCGAGCTCGACGCCGACGGTTGCCGCGCTCAGGAACCCGGCCTCAACGCCGAGACCGCGCTGCACGGCGGCATCCTGCTGACGCAGGACGAGGCGGCCAACGCCCGCCAGTTCAGCCAGGCGCTGAAGCTGGAGGCGCAGCGGCTCGGCGTGCAGTGGAACTTCAACACCGATGTGCTGCGCATCGAGCCCGGCAGCCAGCCGGCCGTGCACGTGGCCGCGGGCGAGCCGCTGCGGGCGGACGCGGTGCTGGTGTGCGCCGGCAAGGGCGCGGCGCCGCTGCTCGCCGCCCAAGGGCTGAAGCTGCCGTGGGGAACGGTGCACACGCACACGCTGACGGCGCCCTTGCGCATGCTGGAGGCGCACCCGGACCTGGGGCCGCGCGCGACCGTCATCGACATGGCGCTGGGCGTCAGCCTCACGCGACTCGGTCAACGCGTGCGCGTCGGTGGGGCGAACGAGCTGGGCGGCTCGTCGTCGCAGCCGGATGGCCAATCGATGGGCGCGCTGCACCAGGCTGCGCACGACTGGTTCCCGGGCGCCCTGCTCGCCGGCGGTCAGCAGCGCTGGAAGACCTCGCGCCTGCTGCTGCCCGACGAGCTGCCGCTGATCGGCGAGTCCGGCCTGCCCGGCGTGTGGTTGAACATCGGTCATGGCGAGCACGGCTGGACCATGGCCGGAGCCGCCGCGCAACTGTTGGCGGCCCGGCTCGCGAAGAAGGATCCGGGCATCGACGCCGCGTTGCTGGAACCGGCACGGCTCCAGTGAGCTGAGACGGGGATAGAGTCGGCGCCATGCTGCCGGTGCTGCCCACGTCCCACGACCGATCCCTTCACGACGCGCCGTCGAGCCGGCGCATCGAGGCGGCGGCGCTGTCGCTGCATCCGCCTCACACACTGATCGAGCGCGCCGGGCTTGCCGTGGCGCGTCTGGCCGTGGCACTCCGACCTTTCGGCCAGCACGCCGCGGTGTTCGCCGGTCCGGGCAACAACGGCGGCGACGGCCTCATCGCTGCCCGTCACCTGGCCGCACGTGGCTGGACGGTGGACGTGCTCCTGGTCGGACCGGAACCCTCGCCAGGCAGTGACGCCGCGCATGCGCTGGACACCGCCCGGAAAGCCGGCCTGCGCCTGCACGCCGATCTCCCACACATGCCCGGGTGGGCCGATGTCACCATCGACGCCCTCCTCGGCCTCGGCGCGAACCGCGCACCCGAAGGGCCCATCGCCTCGGCCATCCAGGCCATCGACACAATGCGCGATGCCGGTGCCACGGTGCTGGCCGTCGACGTTCCCAGCGGCATCGATGTCCGCACCGGCCAGCCATTGGGCGCCGATGTCGTGCGCGCGCATCACACGCTGACCTTCCTGACTCTCAAGTCCGGCCTGTTCACCGGAGAAGGCCGTGCGCTCGCGGGGCGTGTCTGGTTCGACGATTTCGACGTGCCCGTCGACGACAAGGGCGTCGGCGTGCTCTTCGGCGCCAGCCGCATCGCGCGCTGGCAAAGCGCGTTCGCGCGTTCCGCGGCCAGCCACAAGGGACGGCATGGCGACGTCGTCGTCCTGGGCGGCGCGCCGACGATGCGCGGCGCCGCGTGGCTTGCCGCGACCTCGGCGCTGGCCGCCGGCGCGGGGCGCGTGTACGCGGCACTGCCTGACGACGACGGCCAGCCGTGGCCCGCGCGACCGGAACTCATGCATTGGGATGCCGCGCGCTGGAGCGCTTCGCCGGACACCTGGCGGGACATCGTCGCCGTGTGCGGCTGTGGCGGCGGGATTGCGATCGCGTCGGCGTTGTCGAAGGCATTGCACGGCGCGACGCGCGTCGTGCTCGATGCCGACGCTCTGAACCTGGTGGCCGCCGACGAGACACTGCAGCATGCGCTACGCCGTCGCGCCGCGCACGGCTGGCCCACGATCCTGACGCCGCATCCGCTGGAAGCGGCGCGACTCCTGGGACTGCCGTCGGCGGCCGATGTGCAGGCCGATCGCCTGGACGCCGCGACGCAACTGGCGATGCGCTTCGCGGCGACCGTCGTGCTCAAGGGATCGGGCAGCATCGTGGTCACACCCAAGCGGCGCCTGTCGATCAATGGCACCGGCTCATCAGCGCTGGCCACCGCAGGCACGGGCGACGTGCTGGCCGGCTGGATCGGCGGACTCTGGGCGCAGTCGCCGGGCATCGCGCCGCACGACCTCGCCTGTGCCGCCGTGACCTGGCACGGCGCGGCGGCGGAAGGTCATGCGGGTCCCCTGCTCGCCGCCGACCTGATCGACGCGATGGCCGCGCTGCACAGCCCTTCCGCCTGAACGACGGCGAGCGCGTTCGTCAGAAACACCAAGGGCCTGGCATGACCAGGCCCTTCTTCATCGGAGGCTCGATCGCGAGGGACCGAAACCCGTCAGGCTGCGCTCATGCGCCGCGCTTGCGCCGCGTCGTCTTCGCCGCTGGCGCGCCACTGCCCTTCGCGGCGACCGACTTCGCCGCACTGCGCGCCGTGCGTTTGGCCGCCTGGACCGGATGCGTCGACGAGCCCTTCGTCGCGCGCTCCGACTTGCGGCGCTCGGCCTTCAGCACGCGGTCGGCCTGCTCGATGCGCTCGAGCGCGTCGACCGCTGTCGGCGGATCAGGCGGCGGCAGCGGCATCGGCTCCACCGTCGCGGCCGGAGCCGCAGCCGCCTCGCGGCGCGCACGGTGCTCGGCGCGCTTGTCCTGCTTCCTCGCGGGACCCTTGCCATCGCCGCCACGACGGTCGCCGAACTTGTCGCGATGGGCGCCGCGCAGCAGCCGCTGCTCGTCGCCGTCGCGCACCAGCCGGAAATCGATCTTGCGACCGTCCAGGTCGACACGGCTGACCTGAACCTGCACGCGCGCGCCGGTGGCGTAGCGGATGCCGGTGCGTTCGCCGCGGAGCTCCTGGCGGACCTCGTCGAAACGGAAGTACTCGCCGCCGAGTTCGGTGATGTGGATCAAACCTTCGACATACAGCGCGTCGAGCTGCACGAACAGGCCGAAGCTCGTCACCGCGCTCACCGTGCCGGCGAATTCCTCGCCGAGGTGGTCGCGCATGAAGCGGCACTTCAGCCAGGCTTCGACATCGCGCGAGGCCTCGTCGGCGCGACGCTCGTTCGCGCTGCAGTGCGCGCCGACGACTTCCCAGCGCTCCGACTCGGTCGACGCGGAGGCTGGGCTCGGCGCCTTCGAGGCAGGCTTGCCCGGCCGCTTGGGCATCGGGTTCGCGGCTTCCATCTTGTGCGCGTCGAGCGCGTACTTCTTCGATCCGAGCAGCGCCTTGATCACGCGGTGCACCAGCAGGTCCGGATAGCGACGGATCGGGCTGGTGAAGTGCGTGTAGGCCTGGTACGCGAGGCCGAAGTGGCCCGCGTTGGCCGGCGTGTAGATCGCCTGCTGCATCGAGCGCAGCAGCATCGTGTGGATCTGCTGGGCGTCGGGCCGGTCCTTGGTCGCCTGCGCGATCGCCTGGAACTCACCCGGCGACGGGTCGTCGCTGATCCCCATGCCGATGCCCAGCGCCCGCAGGTAGGCCTGCAGCGTGCCGCGCTTCTCGGGCGTCGGGCCCTCGTGGACGCGGTACAGCGACGCATGCTTGCCGCCGGCGATGAAATCCGCCGCGCAGACGTTGGCGGCGAGCATCGCCTCCTCGATCAGGCGGTGGGCCTCGTTGCGCGTGCGAGGCACGATCTTCTCGATGCGGCCGTTGTCGTCGCAGACGATCTGGGTCTCGGTGGTCTCGAAGTCGATCGCGCCGCGCTTGGCGCGTTGCGACAGCAGCGCGCGGTAGACCTCGTGCAGGTGCAGCAGGTGCGGCACCAGCGCCTTGCGCTTGTGGGCCTCGGGGCCGTGCGTGTTGCCCAGGATCGCCGCCACCTCGGTATAGGTGAAGCGCGCATGCGAGTTGATGACCGCCGGATAGAACTGATAGGCGTGCAGCTCGCCGGCCTCGCTGACCAGCATGTCGCAGACCATGGACAGGCGGTCCTGCTCCGGATTCAGCGAGCACAGACCGTTCGACAGCTTCTCCGGCAGCATCGGGATGACGCGTCTGGGGAAGTAGACCGAGGTCGCGCGCTCGTAGGCATCGCGATCCAGCGGTTCGCCGGGCTTCACGTAGTGGCTGACGTCGGCGATCGCGACCAGCAGTCGCCAGCCCTGGAACGCCGTCTTGCCCCGGCCCTGCTTGTGAGGCTCGCAGTAGACCGCGTCGTCGAAGTCGCGGGCGTCCTCGCCGTCGATCGTCACCAGCGCCACGTCGCGCAGGTCGATGCGATGCTTCATGTCGACCGCGCGGACCTTGTCGGGCAGCTTGGCCGCCTGCGCGAGCGTGTCGGCGCTGAAGGCGTGCGGGACCTCGTACTTGCGCACGGCGATCTCGATCTCCATGCCGGGGTCGTCGATCTCACCCAGCACTTCGGTCACGCGACCCACCGGCTGCGAATACAGCGACGGCGGCTCGGTCAGTTCGACGGCGACGATCTGCCCCGCGGTCGCGTTCGCGATCGCGTTCTTCGGGACCAGGATGTCCTGGCCGTAGCGCTTGTCTTCAGGGGCGACGAGCCAGATGCCGGACTCGAGCAGCAGCCGGCCGATGATCGGCTTCTTGCGGCGTTCGAGGATCTCCAGCACACGGCCTTCGGGACGATTGCGCTTGTCGTGGCGCACGATGCGCACCCGCAGGCGATCGCCGTGCATGACGGCGTGCATCTCCTGCGAGGACAGATAAACGTCCGGTTGACCATCGTCGGGCATCAGGAAACCGTGCCCGTCGCGGTGACCCTGCACCGTGCCTTCGATCTCCCCCATCAGCTGAGCGCCTTGGGCGCCCTGGGGGCTTGCATTCTTGAAGTTTTTGATAGTAGAATCCTTGTCTTTCCTGAAACGCAGAAGCTCTTTTGCGTTTCGAGAAACCGAGGGCTCAAGAATACTTCAAGAAGTTCTTCATGAAGTGGCTTGAGCTGGTTTCCCGAGAAGCTGGCTTCTGACCTTGCCCAGGTGGCGGAATTGGTAGACGCACTAGTTTCAGGTACTAGCGGGTAACTCCGTGGAGGTTCGAGTCCTCTCCTGGGCACCATATTCGAAAAGCCGGCTTCCAGCCGGCTTTTCTCATTCTGACGCCCAGGAAGTGATGTCCGGCGGACATCACGGGAGGACTCGAATGGTTTGGACCGTGAGGTCCAAACCGGGGTCGCGCTTGCGTGACCGAGTCCTCTCCTGCGATCACAGCGAGCGGCGCAAGCGAAAAGGGCTGACAGTTGTCAGCCCTTCGTTCATCAGATCGCGAATTTCTTCGCCAGCGCATCGGGGCGCAGCGCGTCGTAATCTTCGAACGGCTGATGAATCCACGGGCTGGTTTCCAGCATCTCGACGTAATAGTCCGGGGTGTACTCCGAAACGCTCTTCGTCCAGATCACTGCCGAACGCAGCTCGCTGATCGACGGCATGCCGCGCAGCCGTTCCACCACGGCCTTCAGCGTCACGCCAGAGTCCGCCAGGTCGTCCACCAGCAGCACGCGGCCAGCCAGTTCGCCCTTGGGCATGGTGATGTACTTGGCGATGTCCAGACGCCCCTGGATCGTGCCCGCTTCCGCGCGATACGAGCTGGTGGACATGATGCCCAGCGGCTTGTCGAACACGCGCGACAGCACGTCGCCGGGACGCATCCCGCCGCGCGCCAGACACAGGATCTGGTCGAACTCCCAGCCGGAGGCATGCACCTTCAGCGCCAGGCGTTCGATCAACAGGTGGTATTCATCCCACGACACGTACAGATGTTTGCCGTCGTCGGTCAACATGGGGGAGGCTCCTCAGCGATGGATGGGGTCAGGTCTGGATAAGACGGAAAACGACAGGGGCCGAGCGGTCGCTCAGTCCTTGAACGGATGCTGCAGCAGGATGGTGTGTTCGCGATCGGGGCCGGTGGACACCATGGCGATCGGCGCGCCGATCACCTCTTCCACGCGCTTCAGGTAGGCGATCGCGTTGGCCGGCAGTTGATCCCACTTCGTGATGCCGAAGGTCGACTCGGTCCAGCCGGGGAAGACTTCATAGACCGGCTTGCACGCGACGATCTCGTCGGCGTCCAGCGGCAGGATGTCGATCTGCTTGCCGTCGAGCTCATAGCCCACGCACATGTTGATCTCGGCCAGGCCGTCCAGCACGTCCAGCTTGGTCAGGCACAGGCCGGTGATGCCGTTGATGATGATCGAGCGCTTCAGCGCGGCCGCATCCAGCCAGCCGCAGCGGCGGGCGCGACCGGTGACGGTGCCGCGCTCCTGGCCGACCGTCGACAGGTGGTGACCCACGGTGCCCGGCGTCTCCCAGTCCAGCTCGGTCGGGAACGGACCGGAGCCCACGCGCGTCGCGTAGGCCTTCGTGATGCCCAGCATGTAATGCAGCATCTGCGGACCCACGCCGGCGCCCGCGGCGGCGTTGCCGGCCACGCAGTTGCTCGAGGTCACGTACGGATAGGTGCCGTGGTCGATGTCCAGCAGCGTGCCTTGCGCGCCTTCGAACAGGATGTTCTGACCGGCCTGATGCGCCTTGTGCAGCATGTAGCCGACGTCGGCCATCATCGGCCTGATCTGGTCGGCCAGCGACATCGCATGGTCGAAGATCGGCTGGAACTCCAGCGCCTTGCCGTTCAGGTAACCGGTCAGCGCGACGTTGTGCAGGTCGATCAGTTCCTTGAGCTTCTTCGCGAAACGATCCGGATGCTTCAGGTCCTGCACGCGCAGCGCGCGGCGGGCGACCTTGTCCTCATAGGCCGGGCCGATGCCCTTGCCGGTCGTGCCGATCTTGCCGCTGCCGCTGCTCTCGCGCAGCGCCTCGCGGGCGCGGTCGACCTCGACGTGGAAGGGCATGATCAGCGGGCAGGACTCGCTGATGTACAGGCGCGAACGCACCTCGACGCCGGCCTTCTCCAGGCGCTCGATCTCCGACAGCAGATGGGTCGGGTCCAGCACCACGCCGTTGCCGATGTAGCAGGCGACGCCGTCGCGCATGATGCCCGACGGGATCAGCTGCAGCGCCGTCTTCACGCCCTTGATGACCAGCGTGTGGCCGGCGTTGTGGCCGCCCTGGAAGCGCACCACGCCTTGCGCGTGGTCGGTCAGCCAGTCGACGACCTTGCCCTTGCCTTCGTCACCCCATTGGGTGCCGACGACCACCACATTGCGCCCGCGCGCGATCTCACTGCTTTGCATGTCGTTCATCCGATGATTTGGAGGTTGAGGGTGGAGGGGCGAATCGCGTCGCTCACAGCGATCGCAGCACCCATTGACCGCCGGACTGCACCAGCTCGCGGTCGCATTCGAATTCGTCGTTCTCTTGCTCGTGGCCCGGCAGGACGCAGACCACCGTCTCGCCCTGCTCGCGCAGACGGCGGACCGCCGCGCGCAGGTCGGGATCCTCGCCCCACGGGGCGCGCACCGCGGCCCGCAGCGACGTGGCGGGGATCAGTCCCACCAGCGTCTTCAGGTCCAGGCTGAAACCGACAGCGGGACGACGCCGGCCGAAGACCGCGCCGACCTCGTCGTAGCGGCCGCCGCGCAGCACCGCATCGCTGCCGCCTTCCGCATACAGCGCGAAGCGGACGCCGCTGTAGTAGCCGAAGCCCGGCAGGTCCGCCAGATCGACACCGATGCGAACGTCGGGATACGCCGCGCGCAGGTGATGGACCAGCCACTCCAGGTCGTCCAGCGCGGCCGTGACCAGCGCATTGACCGGCAGTGCGCGACGCGCGTCCGCCAGCACCTCGACGCCGCCATACAGGCGCAGCAGTGTCTGCAGCGCGGCGACGACGTCGTCCGGCAATTCATTGGAGAACGCCGCCACGCCGGCAGCGTCCTTGGCGGCCATCGCCGCCACCAGTGCGCTCAGACGGTCCTCGCCCAGCGCATGCTCGCCGAGCACGCCGCGCACCAGGCGTGCGTCGCCCAGGTCCAGCACCAGGCGCGTGACGCCGGCGCGTTGCATCGCATCGATGGCCAGTTCCTGCGCTTCGAGATCGGCTTCGAGACCGGCATGGCCGTAGATCTCGACGCCGAACTGGAGCGGCTCCCGCGTCGCGGTCAGGCCCTCGGCGCGCGTGTGCAGCACCGGGCCGCAGTAGCACAGACGCGTCACGCCGGCGCGGTTCAGCAGGTGGGCATCGATGCGGGCGACCTGTGGGGTCGTGTCCGCGCGCAGGCCCAGGCTGCGACCGGAGAGCTGGTCGACGAGCTTGAAGGTCTTGAGATCCAGCGCCTGGCCGGTGCCGGAAAGCAGCGAGTCGAGATGCTCCAGCATGGGAGGCATCACCAGCTCGCAACCGTAGGTCCGCGCCATGTCCAGCAATTCGCGCCGCAGTTCTTCGATGCGGCGAGCCTGGGAGGGCAGGACGTCAGCAATGTGCTCGGGCAGCAGCCAAGCAGAGGCCATGGACGTTCAGGGAGGGGGTTAAAAACGGCATTGTACCGGGGTCGCGACGCGCCTCGACCGCCGGAACCCTCAGGCGAGGGTCCGGCGCGGGTTCGTCAACGATCCAGCAAGGCTTCGTGACGGGCCGCGCAGCCCGCTCACCGTCTTGTGCACCGTGCTGCTGACCCGCAATGCTCAGAGCAAGATCAGCAGCAGGCCGCCGCACAACAGACTGGCCAGGCCGAGGAATCTCAGCTGTCCGTCGCTCATGGCCAACAGCTTCGAGAACAACTGGCGCCACGCGTCGGGATTCAGGAAAGGCAACAGCCCCTCCATGATCAGCAGCAGCGCCAGCCCCGCCAGCCACTTGTCGCCGTTCATGATGGGGCCGCCCTCCCCGGCTGCTGCCGGTCAGCCTGCTGACGAGGGCCGGTCGACCCGGAGGTCGTCAGGGCCAGCCCTTCCAGAACTCACTTCTTCGGCGCAGGCGCTGCCGGGGCGCCGGGGCCACCGTTGCGCATCGCGTTGAAGAAGGGGCTCGACGGGTCGAGCACCATCACATCGCTCTTGCCCTTGAACGACGCCTGGTAGGCATCGAGCGAGCGATAGAACTGCGCGAATTGAGGATCGCGGCTGAAGGCCTCCGAGTACAGCGCCGCCGCCTTGGCGTCGCCCTCGCCCTTGATCTTCTGCGCGTCGCTGTAGGCCTCGGCGGTGATCACGTCGCGCTGCTTGTCGGCATCGGCCTTGATCTTTTCGCCTTCGGCCGCGCCGGTGGAACGCTGCTCGTTGGCGGCGCGGGCGCGTTCCGTCTTCATCCGGTTGTAGACGGCCTCGGTGATGTTGGCCGCGAAGTCCACGCGCTTGACGCGCACGTCCACGATCTCGATGCCCAGCTCCTTGGCGGTGCCCTCCAGGCGCTTGCGGACATCCAGCATGACCTTCTCGCGCTCGGTGGCCAGCACGGCGGCCACGGTGCGCTTGGTCACCTCCTCGTTCATCGCGGAATTGACCACCGGGCTCAGTCTCGATTCGAGATTGCGCAGCTGGCTGCCGTTGTTGCGGATGAACTGCTTGGGATCGACGATGCGCCACTTGACCAGCCAGTCGACGACCAGGCTCTTCTTCTCGGCGGTGAAGATGGCGCGGGGCTCGGACGAGTCCAGCGTCTGGACGCGGCGGTCCAGGAAGACCACGTTCTGCAGCGGCGGCGGCAGCTTGAATTTCAGGCCGGGTTCGGCGATCACGTCCTTGATCTCGCCCAGCGAGTAGACGACCGCGTACTGACGCTGGTCGACGACGAACAAGGTCGAGCTGGCGATCATGAACAGGATCAGCAGACCGACGACGACGGAGACGATGCGATTCATTGTTGTGGGCTCCTGTCGATCAACGGCCGTCGCGGTCGCGGCTGCGCATGCTGTCGCGCGAGCGCGGATCGGTGCTCAGCGAGGGACTGGCCGTCGATGCATCGGCGGGCGCGACCGGGGTCGGCACGCTGGTCGTGACGGTCCCCGTCTGCTGCTGGATCAGCTTGTCCAGCGGCAGGTACAGCAGGTTGGAACCGCTCTTGTCCACCATCACCTTGGTGACCCGCGAATAGACCTGCTGCATCGCGTCGATGTAGAGGCGGTCGCGCGTGACGGCCGGCGCCTTCTGGTACTCGGCCAGCACGGACTTGAAGCGCTGCGCATCACCCTCGGCGTACGAGACGACCCGGGCGCGGTAGGCCTCGGCGTCTTCGCGCAGGCGGGCCGCCTGACCCTGGGCGCGAGGGATCACGTCGTTGGCGTAGGCCTCGCCCTCGTTCTTCAGGCGTTCGCGATCGGCGTTGGCGCGGAAGGCATCCTCGAAAGAGGCCTGCACCTGCTCCGGCGGTTGCACGCTGTTCAGGTTGACGGCGGAGATCTGGATCCCCGTCTTCAGCCGGTCCAGCTGCTGCTGGATCGACGTCTGCAGCTCGGTGGCGATCTGGTCGCGCTTCTCGTAGAGCACGGCATTCGCCTCGTTGCGACCGACGATCTCGCGCACGGCCGACTCCGACGCCAGCGTGACGGCCTCGTCGGTGTTGACGTTCTCGAACAGGTAGTCGCGCGAATCCTTCAGCCGGTACTGCACGGTGAAGCGCACGTCGATGATGTTCTCGTCCTGCGTCAGCATCGACGAATCGCGCAGGCCGGTGGCCTGGCCGACCGTGTTGCGACCGATCTCGACCGAGCGCAGCTGCGTCACCGAGACGACCTCGTGCGCCTGGAACGGATACGGGAAGCGGTACTGGATGCCGGCGTCCACCGTGCGGCTGTACTTGCCGAACGAGGTGACCACGCCCTGCTGACCTTCCTGCACGATGAACAGGCCGCTGGCCAGCCAGCCGAGCAGCACCACGCCGACCACCAGGCCGGCGCCGATACCGGCGCCGCGCATGTCGGGCTGGGGATTGCCACCACCGCCGGAGGGACCGTTGCCGTCATTGCCGCCGCGGCCGCCGAACAGCCGCGAGAGCTTGCGGTTGAAGTCGCGCCACAGCTCGTCCAGGTCTGGCGGGCCTTCGTTGCGGCCATTGCTCATCCAGAGCCCCAGCCGGCGGCGCAGGCTGCCGGCTCCACCCCGCGGGTCACGTCCACCACCGGCGACGGACATGCGATCGTCTTGATTCATACGCATCCTGATGAGGAAGTCTTGTTGCAAGTATCGGGCATTGGCGAAGGGCCTCAGCCTGTGCGTCCCTGCGGATGATCCTGCGGGTCCGAACGATCTTGGGGCGGGTCCTGAGGGTTCAAGTCGACATCGTCGGCATCGCTCCCATCCGCCTCTTCGACCCCTTCGCCCCTTTCGGCTTCGTCGCCGGCTTCGTCGTCGGCATCCGTCATGCCGCTGTATTCGGGCACCGGCGCGGCCTGCATCAGCGACGCGATCATCGTGCGCAGTTCGTCCAGGCCTTCGCCCTTGGCCGCGCTGACGAAGATCCGCGGCAGACGCTGTCCGCCGTGCTCGCCGCCGACGCGCGTCAGCCAGTCCTGCAGCTGGCGCGGACGCTGGTTGTCCTCCAGCAGATCGAGCTTGTTGTAGACGAGGATCTGCGGGATGTGCTGCGCGCCGATCTCGGCGAGCACCCGCTCCACCTCCTCCATCTGCTCGGTCAGCACCGGACTGGCGGCGTCGACGACATGCAGCAGCAGGTCGGCGTCGGCCGCCTCCTGCAGCGTGGCCTTGAACGCCTCGACCAGCTTGTGCGGCAGATCGCGGATGAAGCCGACGGTGTCGGACAACGAGACGCTGGTGCCGGCCTCCTCGAGGTACAGCGAGCGGGTCGTCGTGTCGAGCGTCGCGAAGAGCTGGTTGGCCGCGTAGGCCCGCGCCTTGGTCAGCGCATTGAACAGCGTGCTCTTGCCGGCGTTGGTGTAGCCCACCAGCGAGACACGGAACACGCCGTTGCGCGCACGGGCGCGACGCTGCGTGGCGCGCTGCTTCTGGACCTTCTTGAGCCGCTCCTTGATCGACTTGATGCGGTCGTCGATCATCCGGCGGTCCAGCTCGATCTGGCGCTCGCCGGGGCCGCCGCGCATGCCGATGCCGCCGCTCTGGCGTTCCAGATGGCTCCAACGGCGCACCAGGCGCGTGGCGAGGTACTGCAGCCGCGCGAGCTCCACCTGCAGCTTGCCCTCGAAGCTCTGTGCGCGGGCCGCGAAGATCTCCAGGATCAGCGCGGTGCGGTCGGCCACGGGCACGCCGAGGTGGCGTTCCAGATTGCGTTGCTGCGCGGGGGAGATCGCCTGGTCGAACAGCACGGTGTGGGCGCCGAGCGCCTGCACCATCAGCTTGATCTCGTCGGCCTTGCCGGAACCGATGAACAGCGCCGCGTCGGGCGCCTTGCGCCGCGCGACGACCCGCGCGACCGGGGTGTCACCGGCGGACTCGGCCAGCAGCGCGAGTTCGTCGAGGGTGGGGTCGAAGGCCTCGCCGCGGCCCAGATCGACCCCCACCAGAATGGCACGCGCCGCCTCGGGGGGCGGCGTCGAATGGGTGGGGTCTTGTGTGGTCAATCAGCTTCAGCTGGCGTCGTTGCTCTCGCCGGTGTGGAAGTTCACCGCACGGCCCGGCACCACCGTCGAGATGGCGTGCTTGTAGACCATCTGCGTGACCGTATTGCGCAGCAGCACCACGTACTGGTCAAAGGACTCGATGTGGCCCTGCAGCTTGATGCCGTTCACGAGGTAGATGCTCACAGGAACATGCTCCTTGCGCAGCAGGTTCAGGAAGGGATCTTGCAAGAGTTGTCCTTTGTTGCTCACGATATGCTCCGTGTTAGAGAGGGAGAGGTGTTGGAACCTCGCACCTTATCACAGCACCGGGTTTCCCCGGGCCGGCCCGTCCTCAGGTTTCGGCGAACGGGTTTTTCGAGGAACGCAGCTCGATCTTCATCGGCGTGCCCACCAGCTTGTAGTGGTCGCGGATGCGCCCTTCCAGATAACGCTTGTAGACGTCGCTGACGCCTTCGAGCGCATTGCCGTGGATGACGACGATCGGCGGATTCATCCCGCCCTGGTGGGCGTAGCGCAGCTTCGGACGCGAGATGCCCGAGCGCTGCGGCTGCTGATGCTGCACCGCTTCCTGGATCAGGCGCGTCAGCACCGGCGTCGTCATCTTGCGGTAGGCGGACGAATAGGCGTCCGCCAGCGCCTTCCACAGCGGGCCCAGGCCCTGCCGCTTCAGCGCGGAGATCTTCAGGATCGGCGCGAAACGCAGGAAGCCCAGGCGTGTCTGGATCTGGCGCTCGATGGTCTCGCGCTGGTAGCTGTCGATCGCGTCCCACTTGTTGATCGCGATGACGACCGCCCGGCCGCTGTCCAGCGCATAGCCGGCGATGTGCGCGTCCTGGTCGGTGACGCCCTGGGTCGCGTCGATCAGCAACAGCACGACGTTGGCGTCGGCGATCGCCTGCAGCGTCTTGACCACCGAGAACTTCTCGATCGCCTCGAAGACCTTGCCCTTGCGGCGCAGGCCGGCGGTGTCGATCAGCTTGAACTTCTGGCCGTTGTGCTCGAAGTCGACGCTGATGGCGTCGCGCGTCGTGCCGGGCATGTCGAAGGCGACCAGGCGCTCCTCGCCCAGCCAGGTGTTGATCAGCGTGCTCTTGCCGACGTTGGGACGGCCGGCGACCGCGAGGCGGATCGCCCGCTCGTCGTCGGGACCGGCACCCTCCGCGGGTTCCTCGTCCTCGACCGGCGCCTCGAAGCTGTCCAGCACCGCCTCGAGCAGCGAGCGGATGCCCTGCCCGTGCGCGGCGGAAACCGGATGCGGCTCGCCCATGCCGAGCTCATGGAACTCGGCCAGCAGCGGGCTGTCGCTCATGCCTTCGGCCTTGTTGACGGCGATGAAGACGCGCTTGTTGCACTGGCGCAGATAACGGCCGATGTCCAGGTCCTGGCCGGCGAGGCCGGTGCGGACGTCCAGCACGAAGATGACGGCATCCGCCTCGGCCACGGCCTGGCGGGTCTGCTTGGCCATCTCCTTGACGATGCCGGTGGTGCTGTCGGGCTCGAAGCCACCGGTGTCGATGACGATGAACTCGCGATCGCCCAGACGACCGTCGCCGTAATGGCGGTCGCGCGTGAGGCCGGCGAAGTCCGCGACGATGGCGTCGCGGCTCTTCGTCATCCGGTTGAACAGCGTGGACTTGCCCACGTTGGGGCGGCCCACCAGGGCGATCACAGGTTTCATATCAGTCTTGGCGCAGCGCGAACAGGCGTCCGCTGCGGGTGGCGATCAGCACCGTGCCGCCGAGCTGCACCGGCGCCGCGGCGATGCCGGAGCTGTCGGTCTGCAGGCGCTGCACGGTCAGACCCTTGTCCTTGGACAGGAAATGCACGTAGCCCTCGCTGTCGCCGACGATGACCGACTTGTCGGTCACCAGCGGCGCGCTGAGCTTGCGGTTCTGGAACTGGTCGGCGGTCCAGACGACGTCGCCGGTGCGGGTGCCCCAGGCCGTCAGGCGGTCGGAGGCGTCGCCGCCGACGACGATCGTCGAGTCGGCGCCCACGCCGCGCAGGCCGGCGTTGTTGCGGGTCCAGATCGTGTTGCCGCGTTCACCGTGGACGCAGGCGACCGCCGACTGGAACGCACGGGCGCAGAAGACGTCGTTGTCCCGGGCCAGCGGACCGACCAGATCGGCCAGGCGTTCGACTTCGTTGGTGCCGCGCGGGTTGGCGACGGTCGCTTCCCACATCAGCAGGCCACGGGTGGGGTCGATGCCCGCCAGGCGCGAGCCCTGCCCGACCAGCAGCGTGTTCTGGTAGGCACCGAGCACGCCGGCCTGCTGCAGCGTGAGCGGCTCGCCCGGACGGCGCAGCTCCCACAGGCGGCGGCCGTCGACGGCGTCGAAGGCCAGCACCGCGCGGTCCAGCGTCAGCACGAACACGCGCTCGCCGGCGACGAACGGCGACGTCACGACCGGGGTCGTCATCGTCTTGCGCCACAGAATCTTGTCGCCTTCGGTCACGACCAGTTCGTTGTCGCGCGTCACGGCCGCGGCAAAGCGGCCATCGCTGCCGACGCCCGCCGTCAGGCCCTTGCCGATGTCGGCGCGCCACAGCGTGGTGCCGTCATTCGCGGAGATCGCGCTGATGACGCCATCCGATCCGCCGACGACGAAGCGGTCGTTGACCGCCGTGATCGTCAGCGGGAACTTGACGCTGTCCACGCGCGCTTCCCAAGCCACGCGGGCCTGGAGCGACGGCGTGATGTTCTCCAGCGCCGCCGGCTTGGGCGCGGTGGAGCTGCTGAACAGCGAGCAGGCGCCCAGCGTCGCCGCGACCCCGCCCAGCAGCAGCGCCCGGGTCAGCCGACCGAGGGTCAGGTCGGCGTTCATTGAGTGGCTCCCGCAGCGGGCTCGTCACCGCCGACGGCCACGCCCAGGCTGGCCAGCTTCACTTCGAGCAGGCGGCGATAGTCGAGCTGCTTGTCCAGCCCGTCGTAAGCCTTCTTGAACTCGGTCTTGGCGACGTCCGGCTTGTTCTGCAGCAGCGCCAGATCGCCGCGGCGGTCGGCCACCAGGGCGGCGAAGTCCGCGCTCTTGACGCTGTCCAGCGTCTTGCCGGCTTCGTCGAACTGCTTGGCGTCCATCTGCAGCGCGGCCAGGCGCAGGCGCGCCAGATCGCGGTAGGCATCGCCCTTGGCGTTGGCGGCGGCCCAGGTCAGGGTGACGCGCGCGTCGTCGGCCTTTTCCTTGTCCAGCTGCAGCTTGGCGGTCAGCAGTGCGGCCTGCGCGGCGTACCCGGTGCCGGCATAGTCCTGCTTCAGGTTGCCGAAGACGGCGACGCTCTTGCCCAGGTCGGCGGCCTGCGTCGCACGCTGCAGCTCACCGAACATCGCGGCGGCCTTGGCGGCTTCCGTGCGCTGCCAGTAGTTCCAGCCGGTCCAGCCGGCGTAAGCCACCAGCGCCAGCGTCAACAGCCAGGTGATCGGATTGCCCCAGCGCTTCCAGAACGCCTTGAGCTGCTCCAGCTGTTCCTGTTCTTCGAGATCGAGATGAGACGCCATGTGCGAGTGAGGGTCCGGGTTGAAATTCGAGGTCGCGATTATGCGGTGCGCAGGTCGGCCGCCCATGCAGCGACCGTGTTAAGCGGGCGTGTCACCTGTTCGCCGTCGCCGCGCAGCGGCTTGACGGCGACTTCGCCGCGGGCGAGTTCGTCGGGACCGAACACCAGCGCGAAGCGCGCGCCCGAGGCGTCGGCCTTCTTGAACTGCGACTTGAACGAGCCGCCGCCAGCGTGCATCTGCACCGCGACGCCTTCGGCGCGCAGCGCCTCCAGCACGGGGATGGCCTGCGGCAGCACGGCCACGTCCGGCAGGATCGCGTAGACGTCCGGGGCCGACGACGGCACCGGCAGGCCGAGCTCGTCGATCAGCAGCAGCAGACGCTCGATGCCCAGGCCGAAGCCCACCGCCGGTGTCGGCTTGCCGCCAAGCTGCTCGAACAGGCCGTCGTAGCGACCGCCGCCGCAGACCGTGCCCTGGGAACCGAGCTGGTCGGTCACCCATTCGAAGACGGTCAGGTTGTAGTAGTCCATGCCGCGCACCAGGCGCGTGTTGATGCGGTACTCCAGGCCGGCGGCGTCGAGGATCGCGCGCACGGCGTTGAAGTGCGCCAGCGTCTCTTCGCCGAGGAAATCCATCAGCTTGGGCGCGGATTCGACCACCGGCTGCATGGCCGGATTCTTCGTGTCGAGGATGCGCAGCGGATTGGTGTGCAGGCGGCGCTTGCCGTCTTCATCGAGCTTGTCGGCGTGCGCCTCGAAGTGGGCGATCAGCGCGGCGCGGTGCGCGGCGCGCTCCTCCGGCTGGCCCAGCGAGTTGAGCTCCAGCCGCACGTGCTCGCCGACGACCAGACCCAGCTCCTGCCACAGGCGGCGGACCATCAGGATGATCTCGGCGTCCACGTCCGGGCCGGCGAAGCCCAGCGCCTCGACGTCCAGCTGGTTGAACTGGCGGTAGCGGCCCTTCTGCGGCCTCTCGTGGCGGAACATCGGGCCCAGCGTCCACAGGCGCAGCGGGCCGTTGTACAGCGCGTTGTGCTCGACCATCGCGCGGACGATGCCGGCGGTGGCTTCCGGGCGCAGCGTCAGCTGGTCGCCGTTCATGCTGTCGGTGAAGGAGTACATCTCCTTCTCGACGATGTCGGTCACCTCGCCCAGGCCGCGCACGAACAGCGCGGTCGGCTCGACGATGGGGGTCAGCATGTACTGGTAGCCGTAGCGCTGCAGCACGCCGCGCAGCGTGGTCTCGAACCAGCTCCACAGCTGGCTGCTCGGCAGCTTGTCCTTGCGGTCGACGCTGGCCGGGAGGATGTCGTTCATCCCCTTGACGGCCTGGATGTTCTTGCTCATGCGGTGGTGGTAGGCGCGCCGAAGCGCTTTTCAATGTAGGTCTCGACCAGGGCGTGGAACTCGCCGGCGATGTTGTCGCCGCGCAGGGTCAGCGCCTTCTCGCCGTCGATGAAGACGGGCGCGGCCGGCGCCTCGCCGTTGCCCGGCAGACTGATGCCGATGTCGGCATGCTTGCTCTCGCCGGGGCCGTTGACGATGCAGCCCATCACCGCGACCTTCATGGTCTCGACGCCGGGGTACTTCTCGCGCCAGACCGGCATCTGCGCGCGCAGGAAATCGTCGATCTGCTTGGCCAGTTCCTGGAAGGTGGTGCTGGTCGTGCGGCCGCAGCCGGGGCAGGCGGTCACGCTCGGGTTGAACGCGCGCAGGCCCAGCGACTGCAGGATCTCCAGCGCGACGACCACCTCCTGCGTGCGGGACTCGCCGGGTTGCGGCGTCAGCGAGACGCGGATCGTGTCGCCGATGCCTTCCTGCAGCAGCACCGACAGCGCCGCGGCCGAGGCCACCGTGCCCTTGGTGCCCATGCCGGCCTCGGTCAGGCCCAGGTGCAACGCGTAGTCGCAGCGCCTGCTCAGCGCGCGGTAGACCGAGATCAGGTCCTGCACGCCGCTGACCTTGCAGCTGATGATGATGTTGTCGGGGTTCATGCCCAGTTCACGGGCATACGACGCCGACGACAGCGCCGACTGGATCAGCGCCTGGTACATGACCTGCTTGCCGTCCCAGGGCGCGGCGCGCTTCGCGTTCTCGTCCATCATCTGGGCGAGCAGTTCCTGGTCCAGGCTGCCCCAGTTGACGCCGATGCGCACGACCTTGTCGTACTGCATCGCGGCCTCGATCATCTGGGCGAACTGGCGGTCCTTCTTGTCGCCCTTGCCGACGTTGCCCGGATTGATCCGGTACTTCGACAGCGCCCGCGCCATGGCCGGATGCTCGGTCAGCAGCCGGTGGCCGTTGTAGTGGAAGTCCCCGACCAGCGGCACGTCGATGCCCATGCGATCGAGCTGCTCGCGGATGTGCGGGACGGCGTCGGCGGCCTCGGCGTTGTTGACGGTGATGCGGACCAGCTCCGAGCCGGCCTGCGCCAGCTCCTTGACCTGGATCGCCGTCTCGATGACGTCGACGGTGTCGGTGTTGGTCATCGACTGCACGCGCACCGGCGCGTCGCCGCCGATGGTCACCACGCGGTTGCCCCAGCGCACCTGCGCCTGTCGCGAGCGGCGCGCGGAGGGCGCGGCGGCGGCGATCAGATCGGACAGATCGTTGGCTTCGGCGTTGGCTTCAGCTTTGGCTTCGGCGAAATCGGGAGTGGCTGGCTTGTCCATCTTGCGGCGCTCTTGCGAAAAGGGTACGGCTGGTACGGCGCCCGTTGGCTCGGGGTGTTCAGTTCAGTTCGAGGCGGGCGACGTTGTCGCGCGACCGGGCGGCGAGGTCCACCGTCTGGCCGCGGAACACCAGCTCCGTGCCGGACACATTGCCCACGCGCAGCTTCAGCGGCGCGACGCCATTGACGTCGACGAGATCGCCCGGACGCAACAGTCTGGACAACAGCACCTGGCCCTTGGCGTCGACGACCTCGACCCAGGACTCCGCGCTGGCGCGGACCTTCAGCGGCGAGGTGCCGGGCGCGGGGGCGCCAGCCTGGACCGGTTGGCCGGCGGACGCGGATGCGGTCGGGGCCTGGGCGGCGACATTCGGCGCAGGTGCCGTGGTCGCCGGTACGGTGGTGACCGGTGCCGTCGTCGCGGTGGCGCCTTGCGACGGCAGCGTCGACGTTCCGGCGGCGACCTGGCCGGCGGGCGCGGTCTCGGAGGCGCTCACCACGGGCGCTTCCACGTTGGTCGGCGGCGTTTCCGTCACGGCCGGCGGCGTGCCGGCGACGTTGTCCGGCCCGGGCGCCGTGGCGGCGGATTCGGTCGGCCGCAGGCGCTGCGTGACCTGATCGATCCAGCTCGACGGGATGGCATAGACGGCCACGGCGGCGATCAACAGCACGCCGATTCCGAGCACGGCCGGGCGCTTGAGCAGCTCCGTCGACAGCGCGGGCTCCTGGCTCACCGAGCGCTCGCGGAACGGCTGGTTCAGGCCCGGCGTCACGCGGTCGAGCGAGGCCTCGGCGCCGCCGCTCGGCAGCATCTTCAGCACTGGCTCGGCCTCGACTTTCAGCACGCGGCACATCGAGCGCGCCAGCGCCCGCGCGAAGGTCGCATCGGGCAGATCCTTGTAGCGATCGGCCTCCAGCGCTTCCAGCTTCGATTGCGGCACCTTCAGCGTCGCGGCCAGCGCGGCGATGTGCAAGCCGCGAGCTTCGCGCGCGCGACGCAGGGCCTCACCCGCGGTGACCGGGGCCAAGGCGGGAGCGGGTGCGTGCGTGGATGCCGGTGCGGAAGCGCCTGGCGCTTCCCCGTTCGTCGCCTCGTCGGCGGCCGTCGGAGTCATGCGATGTCCCTCATTCATCGAATCGACCGTTATTCAATGCCTGCGTCTCGGCCGCCTGCGGGTACTTGCGCCGCATCTGCTGGCCGAGATCGTCCATGTTGGACGTGTTGCCCAGGCGGCGCTCGATGCGCAGCTCCAGCCAGAGGCTGGCGGCGTTCGCCTGTTCCACGTTGCTGTTGACGCGGCGCGCGTAGAAGCGCGCGCGTTCGTATTCGCCCTGGCGGTACAGCACTTCGCCCAGGTTCATCGCGATCGTCGGATTCCCGGGTTCGACCTCGAAGGCCTTGGTCAGGTGGGCCTGTGCCGGCACCAGACGGCCCTCGCGCGCCTCGCAGGCGCCCCAGGCCAGCAGCGTGCGCGACGGCGTGCGGTAGGCCGGCAGCGCCACGGCGGCTTCGAACTGCTGGTAGGCCTCGGCATAGCGCTGGCGCTGGCACAGGAACCAGCCGTAGTTGTGCAGCGAATCGCCGTTGTTGCGGTCACGGGCGATCAACTGCTTGAAGCCGTCCTCGGCCAGACCGTACTCGCCCATCGCGGCGTAGATCAGGTTGCGCAGGTTGATCGCCTCGGGCAGATCCGGCTTGGCGGCCATCGCGAGCTTGACCTCGTCCAGCGCCGTCTCGTACTGGCCGCGGGCGAAGTAGCCGCTGGCGAGCTCGAGCCGCACCTGCGCCCGGCGGTCGTTGTCGGTCTTGTCGCTCTCCGTGCGCGGCTGCTGTTGCTGCTGCGCACCGCCCGCGCACCCGGCCAGGGCCGCGGCGATCAGCAGCACGACGGACAGGGTCCGGGCGGAACGACGCGGAAGGAGGGAGCCGGGCGACGAAAGGGTCATGGACGTGGGCCTGTGGGAGTGACGGGAGTCGAAGGCGTGGCGGCCGCGGGCGCTGCGCCCGAAGTGCCGCCGGATGCCGCGCCGCGCTGTACCACCACGGGCGCGCGCACCATGCGCAGATGAACCCGGGTCCGGTCCTGCACCTCGCCGGCCAGCTGGCCGCAGGCGGCGTCGATGTCGTCGCCGCGCGTCTTGCGCACGGTCGTCACGATGCCGGCCTGGATCAGCAGATCGGCGAAGGCCTTGACGCGCTCGTTGGTGCTGCGCTTCAGGCCCGACGCGGGGAACGGATTGAACGGGATCAGGTTGATCTTGCAGGGCACCTTGCCCTTGAGCAGCGCGATCAGCTCGCGGGCCTGCTCCGGCGCATCGTTCACCTCCTGCAGCATGCAGTACTCGAAGGTGATGAAGTCGCGGGGTGCCTTGTCCAGGTAGGCGTTGCAGCTCGCCAGCAGTTCCGCGATCGGGTACTTGCGATTGAGCGGCACCAGCTGGTCGCGCAGCGGGTCGTTGGGCGCGTGCAGCGACACGGCCAGCGCCACCGGCGCATCGTCGCGCAGGCGGTCGATCATCGGGACCACGCCCGAGGTCGACACCGTCACGCGGCGCCGCGACAGACCGTAGCCATGGTCGTCCAGCATCATCTTCAGCGCGGGGATCAGCGCGCCGTAGTTCTGCAGCGGCTCGCCCATGCCCATCATCACGACGTTGGAGATGATGCGTTCGTCCTTGCCCAGGCGCTGCCGAAGCGAATGCTCGGCATACCAGAGCTGGGCGACGATCTCCCAGGTCTCGAGGTTGCGGCTGAAGCCTTGATGGCCGGTCGAGCAGAAGCGGCAACCCACGGCGCAACCGGCCTGGCTGGAGATGCACAGCGTGGCCCGATCGTCCTCGGGGATGTAGACCGCCTCGACGGCGTTGCCCTGGCCGACGTCGAACAACCACTTGATGGTGCCGTCGGCCGAGACATGTTCGGAGATCACCGGCAGTGCGGTGATGTGGGCGCGCCCGGCCAGCTTGTCGCGCAGCGACTTGGCCAGGTCGGACATCTGGGCGAAGTCCGACGCGCCCTTCTGATGGATCCAGCGGAACAGCTGGGTCGCGCGAAAGCGCTTCTCCCCCAGCTGCTCGCAGTACGCGGCCAGGCCTTGCAGATCGAATCCGAGCAGGTTGACCGCGTCCATCGTGTGTACTCCTCTTTCGCTAGGGCCTGCTGGCCCGGGGTCCAGAGGCGGTGACGGCTCAGCGGCCGTTGATTTCCAGACCGGAGAAGAAGAACGCGATCTCGACGGCCGCGGTCTCGGCGGCGTCCGAGCCGTGCACGGCGTTCGCGTCGATGCTGTCGGCGAAGTCGGCGCGGATGGTGCCCTTCTCAGCCTTCTTCGGGTCGGTCGCGCCCATCAGGTCGCGATTCTTCAGGATGGCGCCTTCGCCTTCCAGCACCTGGATCTGCACCGGGCCAGAGATCATGAAGGTCACCAGGTCGTTGAAGAACGGGCGGGCCTTGTGCACGGCGTAGAACGCTTCGGCTTCGGCGCGCGACAGCTGCTTCTGCTTGGAGGCGATGACCTTCAGGCCGGCGCCTTCGAAGCGGGTGTAGATCTGGCCGATGACGTTCTTGGCCACGGCATCGGGCTTGATGATGGAGAGGGTGCGTTCGATGGCCATGTCTTTTTCCTTGAAAATCTTGGGCTTGGCAAAGCCCGGCATTGTAATGCGTGAAGTCAAGCCCCCAAGTGACATCCCGTTTTCAGCCGGGTGTCGCCGGAAGGCAAAAAGCCGGGATGGAACCCGGCCCGTGCCGCCCTGCCCCGCCGGATGGCGGGCGCCGGGCGTTCAAACCTGATCAGCGGCGGCCGCGGCCTCCGCCACCGCCACCCCCACCACCGCCGCCGCCGCCGCGGCGACCACCGCCCCGGTTGTTGCCGCGATTGATGAAGGCGTCGGCACCGATGTAGCCCATCGACGTCTTCATCGGATCCGGCTGGTGCTCGCCACCCGGGCCACGCTTGTTGCCCTGATGGGGGTTGTGGCCGGAATCGCTGCCGCCCTTGCCGAAGCCCTGCGGGATGCGCTTGCTGCCGGTCGCGAAGCGCCGGTCGAAGGTCTGCTCCAGCGGGTTGATGTGCTTCGGGATGAAGTCGTCATCGTCCTCGTCGCGGGGGCGGCGATCGCGGTCGCGCTCCTGCTGCTGCTGTTGCTGCTGCGGGCGTTGCGCCTGATTCTGCGGGGGACGCTGCTCGTTCCGGTCGTTGCGCTGCGGACGATCCTGACGGTCGCCGCGCTGATCGTTGCGGTCGCCGCGCTGATCGCCGCGGTCTGCCCGCTGCTCGTTGCGATCGCCACGGAACTCACCGCGCTGATCGTTGCGGCCCTGCTCCGGACGGCTCGGACGCGGACCGCCGCTGTTGCCGCGGCGGCGCTTGTCGCCCCGGTCATTGCGATCGTTGTTGCGCGGCGGACGCGGCTCGTTCCCGGCCAGTTGCCGGATGATGCGCACGTCGGCGTCGCCGAGCTCGATGTAGACGCCACGACGCAGGCCACGCGGCAGCACGACGGTGCCGTAGCGGATGCGGATCAGGCGGCTGACGGCCAGGCCGACGGTCTCGAACAGCTTGCGGACTTCGCGGTTGCGGCCTTCGGTGATGACGACGCGGTACCAGCGGTTCACGCCTTCGCCGCCGCCGTCCTCGATGCTCTTGAAGCTGGCCTGCTGGCCGTCGACGTCGACGCCGGTCAGCAGCTTCTCCTTCTGTTCCTTGCTCAGCGAACCCAGCACGCGGACCGCGTACTCGCGCTCGACGCCGAAGCGCGGATGCATCAGCTGGTTGGCGAGTTCACCGGAGTTGGTGAACAGCAGCAGGCCTTCGGTATTCAGGTCGAGGCGACCGACCGACTGCCACTTGCCCTGCGGCAGGCGCGGCAGGCTGCGGAAGACGGTGGGACGGCCTTCGGGGTCGTTGAAGGTCACGACCTCGCCGACCGGCTTGTGGTACGCCAGGATCCGCGGCGCGACCGGCGCGATACGGACCTTGATCGGCTTGCCGGCCACGGCGACGCGGTCGCCGTAGGAGATGCGCTGACCGACGTGGGCGACTTCGCCGTTCACCGTGATCTGGCCCTTGGCGATCATGTCCTCGATGTCGCGACGCGAGCCGACGCCGGCTTGCGCCAGCACCTTCTGCAGCTTGGGCGCATCGGCATCGGGAGCGAGCACCCGCTTGGCGGGCTGGTCGGTGGCATCGGACTCGCCGTCGTCGGACGACGCCTCGACATCGGCGATCTCGGCGGGCTCGGCGCCGTCGTCCTCGGCGTCGGCATCGAAGGCACCGGACACCAGCGCGTCGAAGCGCGCCTGCGCCTCGGCCTGGAGCTGGGCGCTGTCGACCTGCGTCGGCGCGGACCCGGCGCCTTCGCCGGACTCGGAAGCATCGCCCTGCGCCTGGACCGGCTGACCTTCGCGCGGTTCGCGATCACGGTCGCGCCCGCGGCGGCGGCGATTGCGGCCACGGCCTTCGCCGTCGCTGCCTGCGTCGCCGTCGGCGCCTTCACTCGCCACCGGACCCGCTTCTCGCGACTCAGGAGACTCCTGCGACACCAGCTCGACAACCGCCCCGGCCACCGGCGACACCGGCGCGGGCGAAGCCTCGACGGTCGCCACCGGCACGTGGATCACGGCGCGGTCGGCCTGCGCCGGCACGGCGTCGGCCTCCGCGGTCTTCTTCGTGGCGCGGCGCTTGGGCTTGGACGCTTGCGCGTCTTCGGCCGCGGGCGTTTCAGCCTGGACCTCGACCGGGGCCTCGGCAGGCACTTCCGCCGCGGCGGCCGTCTTGCGGCGCGCTCGAGGCTTCGGAGTCTCCTCGGCCACGGGCGCGGCGCCCGCGTCGGTCGCCTCTACCGGGGCCGCGGCGACCTTGCGGGTGCGCTTGGGTTTCGCGGGCGCGTCGGACGGGGTGTCGGCCGGACCGGCCGTCAGCGTCTCGGGCTTGGAATCGTCGATATCGTTGGAATTCATGTGTCGGCTTGCACCTTGTCAGCGGTGGACACGGCCCCTTCCCGGGGCGCTCAAGTGGGCTCGGGGTTGACGGCCCCGGCCTGTGGTTCTTCACCCGGATCACGCGAGGCGGCCGGCTTGGATTCGTCTTCAGTGGCGGCGTCCGAAGATTCGGGCGCCGCCAGGTTCGTTTCAGCGGTCTCGACGGTCTCGGCAGCCTCTGCCGTCTCCGCGACTTCCGCCGTCTCGGCAACTTCTGCCGCGTCGACGGTTTCGGCGGGCTCGCCGGTTTGGGCGCTTCCCACCGTTTCAGCGGCCTCGACCTCCGCCACCGGCTCGCCCGGCTGGATCTCCGGCGCCGGCGGATCGAGCTCGACGACCACGTCGCCGGGCGGTTCCTCGAGCAGCGAGGCCTGCAGCGCCCCGGCGATCGGCGTCGGGTCGCCGCCCTGGATCAAGGCCGGCAATTGCTCCAGCGAATGCAGCCCCAGGTCGTCCAGGAAATGCTTCGTCGTCGCATACAGCGCCGGCCGGCCCGGCGCCTCGCGATGCCCGATGACCTCGATCCAGTCGCGGTCCTCGAGCTGCTTGATGATGGGCGTCGCCACCACCACGCCGCGGATGTCCTCGATGTCCCCGCGCGTCACCGGTTGAC
The DNA here is from genome assembly GCF_056867975.1 of Mitsuaria sp. MSU3D. Classification (NCBI taxonomy): domain Bacteria; kingdom Pseudomonadati; phylum Pseudomonadota; class Betaproteobacteria; order Burkholderiales; family Sphaerotilaceae; genus Roseateles; species Mitsuaria sp. MSU3D. The sequence goes on from NZ_CP200314.1 coordinate 3,183,552, forward strand.
GGTAGGCGATGATCGCCAGCGTCTCCAGCACCGCCCGCGAATACTTCGGCGGCTTCTCCGGGTGCAGCCGGTCCAGATGTTCGCGCATCTCGGGCCGGCTCTGGAAGCGCCAGCCGGAGGACAGCGCCACCAGCTCGACGCCGCGCCCTTCCCACTCGCGCAGCAACTCGTCGAGCAGCGTCCGCACGCTGTCGCCGTTGAGCTCGTCCGCGAACAGCGAGCGCATGTCACGCAGCGTCAGCGGCGCCTGCGCGCACAGCAACGCCGTTTCCAGGACCCGCTTCGCCTCCTGCGTATCCATGAACTCAGTTCGTCAGGCCGGCCTGGAGGCCGGTCAAATCGGTGTGTGTCGCCATCTTGGGCGCCGGCGACGGCAACGGGCCGCGCCGGACGGATTCGATCTGCTTGCTTGGGAGCTCTGTGCTCCAACGGCCGCCGCTCAGTGGTGGATCCGGCCGGTCAGTGGGGCGCCGCGTCGGTGTGCGGCCTGCGCTGCGAACGGGGTCGACTGCCAGCCCGCCGCCGTCTTGCGCACGCTCTTCACGTTGGTCTCAGCGCAAGTACTGGGACGCATTGTAGCGCGAGCGGGCGCACCGCTCTCAGAACACCGGATCGGGCAAACCCGAGACGCGCCACCCGGACGCCAGATCGGCCGGCAACGGGGCCTCGAAGCGCAGCGGTTCGCCGGTGATCGGATGGGCGAAACCGAGCCGCGCGGCATGCAGCGCCTGGCGCGGCACGCCCAGCGCCTCGGCCCCGCCGTAGAGGGCGTCCGACACCAGCGCATGTCCGCGGTGCGCGGCGTGCACGCGGATCTGATGCGTGCGCCCCGAATGCAGCACACAGTGCAGCGCGGAGACGGTTCGGTTCAGGCCGCGCGCGTCCTGCCACTCGCCCTCGGCCAGCTTGAAGAAATCGGTGCGCGCCGGCTTGCCGCCACCCACGACGGCCATCCGCGTGCGCGACTGCGGATCGCGGCCGATCGGTGCGTCGACGATCCACTCGTCGGGCGTGCGGCCATGGACCAGGGCCAGGTACTCGCGATGGACCTCCCGGGCCGCGATCATCCGCATGAGCGCAGTGACCGCCGGCAGCGTCTTGCCGACGACCATCAGGCCCGACGTGTCCTTGTCCAGCCGATGCACGATGCCCGCGCGCGGCAGCGTCGCCGCCTTGGCGTGATGGGCCAGCAGCCCGTTCATCAGCGTGCCGGACCAGTTGCCCGCGGCCGGATGGACGACCAGCCCGGCCGGCTTGTTCACCGCGAGCAGGTGCTCGTCCTCGAAGACGATGTCGAGCGCGAGGGGTTCCGGGCGGAAGGCCAGCGCTTCCTCGGTCGGGACCAGGTCGACGACCAGCGTCTGCCCAAGCCGGGGCTTGCGCGACGCGTGGGTGACGAGCTGTCCGTCGAGCGTGACGCAACCGCGCTCGATCAGGCCCTGCAGGTGACTGCGCGAGAACTCCGGCGCCAGCTGCACCAGCCATTTGTCGAGGCGCAGCGCGATCTCCTCGCGTCCGGCCTCGGCGCTGCGGCGTTCGGGGACGTCGACCCCGACGTCCTGGGCGTCGTCGACGCCCTCGGAGAGGGCTGCCTGCGCCGGCGCCTCCCCTGGTTTCTCACCAGGGTAAAGCCCGTCCTGCGCCGCCGGGTCGTGACCGACCTGAACCATATAATCGCCGCTCCAATTTCAGATGAGGGCCGCCGTGGCGCGCGCCCTGTGGACCATGATCGAGACTCGGGTGTTGCGCCGCCGGACCGCGGATTCTTCTGAAGCGTCCGGCTCCTGGCGCGCCGCGTGGCGCTGCGTGGCGATGACCGCCGCGGCCGCTGCCGTGCTGGGGCTGGCGGCCTGTTCGTCGGCCCCCAAGGAGGACCCGAATTCCCAGGCCAACCTGGAGAAATTGTACGCAGAGGCCAAGGAGGACATGCTCTCCGGCTCCTACGACCGGGCGATCAAGACGCTGGAACGCATCGAAGGCCGCGCCGCGGGCACGACGCTGGGCCAGCAGGCGCAGCTGGACCTGGCCTGGGCGAACTACAAGAGCGGCGAGCGCGTGCAGGCCGTGACGGTGCTGGACCGCTTCATCAAGCTCAACCCGTCGAGCCCGGCGCTGGACTACGCGCTGTACATGAAGGGCCTGGTCAACTTCAACGACGACCTCGGCCTGTTCGGCCGCATCGCCCGCCAGGACATCAGCGAACGCGACCAGCAGGCCGCGCGCGATTCGATGCAGGCGTTCAAGCAGCTGGTGGAGCAGTTCCCGGAATCGAAGTACTCCGAGGACGGCCGCATCCGCATCGACTACATCACCAACAGCCTCGCGGCCTACGAGGTGCATGTGGCGCGCTACTACTACAACCGCGGCGCGTATCTCGCGGCGGCGAACCGTGGGCAGGCCGCGTTGATGGAATTCCAGAACGCACCCGCGCTGGAAGAGGCGCTGTTCCTGATGGTGCAGAGCTATGACAAGCTCGGCCTGGAACAGCTGCGCGATGACAGCCGCCGCGTGCTGCAGGCAAGCTTCCCGGACAGTTATTACCTGACGACTGGAAAGGCCAAACCTAAAGACAGGGCTTGGTGGGTCATCTGGTGATGCTGTGGTGGGCCGAAGCTCGCCATCGGAAGGAAACAGCCCGCTCTCGAGCGGGCTGTTTCGTTCAGGCGTCGTGAGCGGCCTTCAGCTCGGCGAGCCAGGCCTGCGCCGTCGTCTCGTCGGGTACCTGCGTCATTGGAGGGAGAGCCTCGCGCAGGCGCTTGCCGTAGTGCGAGCCGGCCAGGCGCGGATCGCAGACGACGAGCAGGCCGCGGTCGGTCTCGGTGCGGATCAGGCGGCCGGCGCCCTGCTTCAGCGCGATCGCGGCCTCGGCGACGAAGTACTCCATGAAGGGGTTGCGGCCCTCGGACTCCAGGCGCGCGACGCGGGCTTCGACCAGCGGATCGTTCGGCGGCGGGAACGGCAGCTTGTCGATGAGCACGCATTGCAACGCGTCGCCGGGCACGTCGATGCCTTCCCAGAAACTCGCCGAGCCGACCAGCACCGACGCTGGCTGATCGACGAACTGCTGCAGCAGCTGTCGCTTCGGCATCGTGCCTTGCACCAGCACCTCGATGCGATGGCCGCCTTCCTCGAAGCGTTGGCGCAGCACGTCGGCCACCGTCTGCAGCTGACGCAGCGTCGTCGTCAGGATGAAGGTGCGACCGCCGAGTCGCGCCGCCAGGCGCGCGCCGAGCCAGCCCACCGATTCGCCATGGTCGGGCTCCGAGGGCTTCGGGAAATGCTTGGGCACGTAGAGCCGCGCGTGTGACGCGTAGTCGAACGGGCTGCCGACACGCAGCGTGCGCGCCTGCCCCAGACCGGCGGGCTCGGTGAACCAGGTGAGTGCGTCGTCCTCGCCCAGCGTGGCCGACGTGAACACCCAGGCCTTGGGCGTGCTGGCGAGCGCTTCCTGCATCGCCTCGCGGATGTCCAGCGGCGATTCCATCAGGCGGACCTGGTGCGTGCCGACATCGACCCAGCGCACCGCGCCCGGATCCGGCGCCCGCGCGAACAGCTGCGCCGTCTTGTAGAGCTCGACCGCGCGCTCGTGCAGGCGCACGAGGTCCGGCCCGACTTCCATCACCGTCGCAAGAGCGTCCACGCTGAGCTCGATCGCCTGCGTGACCTGCACCAGCGCCTCCTCGAAATCGGCGCGGCCCGAACACTCGCTCCAGCGCAGCTTGAGCACGCCACGCAGTTCGCGTCCGCCGGCACAGGCCAGCCGCAGCGCACGGGCCGCGCGCTCGACGCCGCCGGAGATGGCCTGCCACTCCTGCAGCCCGCGCGCATGTGCCAGGCCTTGCGCGAGCATGTCGCGTCCGAAGTCGAACAGCTGGGCGCTGCCCAGCAGACGGCCCAGAAAGTTCAGACCGGCTTCGGGGAGTTGATGCGCCTCGTCGAAGATCGCGACTTCGACGCTGGGCAGCAGCTCCGCGACGCCGCTGTCGCGCAGCACCAGGTCGGCGAAGAACAGGTGGTGGTTCACGACGACCAGATCCGCCTCCATCGCCTCGCGCCGTGCCTTCACGACGTGGCAGTCGCGGTAGGACGGGCAGTCGGTGCCCAGACAGTTGTCGCGCGTCGAGCTGACGATCGGGATCACCGGCGAGCGCTCGTCCATGCCGTCGATCTCCGCGAAGTCGCCGGTGTGCGTCGTCATCGCCCAGCGCTCGATGCGCGCGAGTTGCGCGACGGCGCGTCGATCAGGCAGCTCCGCACTGTGGCGCGCCTGCTGCAGCCGGTGCAAGCAGAGGTAACTCCCTCGCCCCTTCAGCAACGCGGCGCGCAGCGGCAGCGCGAAGGTGTCCAGCAGCCGCGGCAGGTCGCGCATGAAGAGCTGGTCCTGCAGGCTCTTCGTCGCGGTGCTGATCAGCGTGCGGCCGCCGCTGAGCAGCGCCGGCACCAGGTACGCGAAGGTCTTGCCGACGCCGGTGCCGGCCTCGACGACCAGCGTGTCGCGCCCGGCGATCGCCTGCGCGACGGCCAGCGCCATGCGCTGCTGAGGCGCTCGGGGCGCATAGCCGGGGCCATGTCGTGACAGCGGACCGCCCGTGTCGAACGCGGCGATCACCGACTGTTCCAGCTCACCCGGGCGGAGCTCCTCGGCCGCCGCGCGGGCGCGGGACGCCGCCAGCGCCGGCGACGCCTCGGCCGCGCCCCAGGGAGCGTCAGCCATCAGATCGTCGGTCGAATCCTCGGAGGAGTGGTCGGTCGAGTCGTTGATGGCGGGATCGTGACGGTCAGGCCGGCTCATCGGGATCGCTGGCCCGTTCGAGCCGCGCGATCTCGTCGCGCAGCGCCAGGCGTTGCTTCTTCAACCGGCGCAGCGTCAGCTCGTCGACGGGCGGCAGGGCCAGCTCGCCAGCGATCGCCGCGATGGCCCCGATGGCCGGAACCGGACTGATGTCCGCGACGACGTCGGCGCGCACGGCGCCCATCAATGCGTCGATACGGCCGTCCAACTCCGCATGGGCGATGCGAAGTTCAATCAGACGGCGCGCTGGAGAGTGAAGTTGTTCATCCATAAACGGGGAACCACCCGACCGGGAAGCCGAGCCGGACGATTATAGTTTTGGGATGAGTCGCAACACCCCAGGCTATCGCCTCAGCGCCGCCACCGGCATCCATCGCGGCGATCGTCTGTACCAGCAGGATCAGGTCCAGGTCATCGCCCATCCCAGACAGAGCGGTTGCGTGCTCGGCATCGTCGCCGACGGCATGGGCGGCAAGAGCGGCGGCCGCAAGGCCGCCGACCAGGTCATCCTCACCGCCCAGCAACTGTTCGAACGTTTCGTCCCCGGGGAGGAGGACGAATCCGAGCTGCTGCGCCAGATCGTGTCCGAAGCCCACCTGATGATCCGCCTGACGGCGATCTCGGCCGAGGAGGAGCCGCACAGCACGCTGGCCGCCTACCTGCTGACGTCGGACCGGCGCTGCTTCTGGATCCATACCGGCGACTCGCGGATCTACCACTTCCGCGGTCCCAACATGGTGACGCGGTCGCTGGACCAGTCCTACGTGCAGCGCCTGGTCGACGAAGGCCAGATCACCGAGGACGAGGCGCTGGTCCATCCGCAGTCGAACCTGCTGACCGCCTGCCTGGGCACCGTGCAGGAACCGACGCCGGTCGAGTCCTACATCGAGCACCTGGAGCACGGCGACACGCTGATGTGCTGCAGCGACGGGCTGTGGCACTACTTCTCGCCGGCCGAGCTCGGCACGGTGATGCACAGCCTGCCGCCGCGCGACGGCGCCGAGCTGCTGGTCAACAAGGCGCGCCAGCGCGCCAAGGGCACCGGCGACAACCTGTCGCTGGCGATCGTGCGGGTGGATCCGCTCGAGTGACGCCGGGCGGGCGCCCTCCCCGCCTCGCCATGAAGAACGCCGGTCTCGCGACCGGCGTTTTGCATTGAGCGCCTCGGGGATCGGATGACGCGCTCCCCGCTTCGACGCTTCAGGGCTTGGGCAACGCGCGGATGTCGGAGGCCGACGGCGTCGGCAGATGGGCCGCGGGCGGCTTCGTGTTCTTGCCGACGGGCGCGGACGCCGCGGAGGCCGCCTTCCCCGCCGAGCGCAACTGCTGCTCACCGGCCTTGCGCTGGCGGTCCAACGCCTTCTGACGGCGCTCCGCGGCGGCCTCGCGGCGCTTGGCCGCCTCGGCCTTCGCCTCGGCATCCAGTTTGGCCTCGCGGCGTTGATGCAGTTCCGGATTGGCGCGCGGTGTACGCGCCCCCGGCACCGTCGGCGCCGATGCCGGCTGAGCCGCTTCCCGCACCGATTCGGTCTTGCGCCGGGCTTCGTCCTTGGCCGCCTCGCGCTCGTTCTGCTGGACGCGCTCGCGCGCGGCGGCGCTGCGACGCTGGCGCTCCTCGGCATTGACCTGGTGTTCGGCGTGGTCCAGCGGTCGCAGCTGGCGGATGCGTTCGTCGCGGGCGTCTTCCAGGCAGCCGGTGACGACGAAACGCTGGTTGCACTCGCGGACCTTGGCCTGGTAGGTCTGCTCGATGCGCGCGCGGGCGGCGCCGATCTCGGCGCGGGTCATCTCCGCCGCGCAGACGGCCGTCGAGGCAGCCATGCCCGACAGCGCCATCGGCAGGAGAACAAGGACTGGGCGGAAAGTCATGGACGTGATCATCGCATCCGGCGACGCTCGTTCCAGTGACACGCCCGCCGGTGACTTCCCTACACCCCAATCGGAGGGAACCGCGAGTGGGGATGGGCGTGGACGCGCAGGAACAGGGGTCAGGTCAACCGGGTATCGACGTCGCGACGCTCGAGCTCCAGGTATTCCTTCGACTGCATCTCCTGCAGCCGCGACACGGTGCGCGGGAACTCGTGCGCCAGCGGGCCCTCGGTGTACAGCTGCTCCGCCGGAACGGCCGCGGAGATGATCAGCTTCACGCGCCGGTCGTACAGCACGTCGACCAGCAGCGTGAAGCGGCGCGCCTCGCTGGCCAGCCGTGGCGGCATCGCCGGCACGTTGGACAGGATGATCGTGTGGAACTGCGTCGCCAGTTCCAGGTAGTCGTTCTGCGAGCGCGGCCCGCCGCAGAGTTCCGAGAAGTCGAACCACACCACGCCGCCGGCGCGGCGCCGGGAGCGGATCTCGCGGTGCTCGATGTGCAGGATCGGGTCCTCGTCACGCGCCTCGGCCAGCGATTCGAAGGCCGTCGTCAGCGCCGCCTCGGTCTGCGCGTTCAGCGGCGTGTGATAGAGCTCGACATGCTCGAGCGAGCGCTGCCGGTAATCGGTGCCGTTGTCGACGTTGATGACTTCCAGGTTCTGCTTCAGCAATTCGATCGCCGGCAGGATGCGGTCGCGGTGCAGCCCGTTCGGGTAGAGCCCGTCCGGATGGAAGTTGGACGTCGTCACGATCGACACGCGGTTCTTGAACAGCGCGTCGAGCAGCCGGTACAGGATCATCGCGTCGGTGACGTCGGCGACGTGGAACTCGTCGAAGCAGATCAGCCGGAAGCGCCGCGCGATGCGCTTGCCGAGCTCGTCCAGCGGGTCCTGGATGCCCTTGAGTTCCTGCAGCTCTCGATGGACCTCGCGCATGAACTCGTGGAAGTGCAGCCGGGTCTTGCGCGTCAGCGGCACGGCCTGGAAGAAGCAGTCCATCAGGAAGCTCTTGCCGCGGCCGACGCCGCCGAACATGTACACGCCGCGCGGCAGCGGCGGCCGCACCAGGAACTTGGTCACCGCATTGGAGCGCCGCGCCTTGTAGTCGGCCCATTCGTCCTGGCAGCGCTGCAGCGAGGCGACGGCGCGCAACTGGGCCGCGTCGGCGGTGTAGCCGCGTTCGGCGAGGGTCTGGTGGTAGAGCTCGGTAACGGTAGTCATGCGGTGGTCAAGCGGCGGCGTTCGAGACGTTCAGATCAGGGAACCTGCGCAGCGCGGACAAGATGGAAAAAGGGGCGACTCGCGCCGCCCCTTCCGTTCATGCGTCCGATGCGCTTCGAGCCGGAGCTCAGAAGTTCAGCGTGCGCTTGTCGATGGCCAGGGCCGCTTCCTTGGTCGCTTCGCTCAGCGACGGGTGCGCGTGGCAGATGCGGGCGATGTCCTCGGCCGAGGCCTTGAACTCCATCGCGACCACGGACTCGGCGATCAGCTCCGAGGCCATCGGGCCGATGATGTGCACGCCCAGGATCTCGTCGGTCTTGGCGTCGGCCAGGAACTTGACGAAGCCGGTCGTGTCGCCCAGCGCGCGCGCGCGGCCGTTGGCCAGGAACGGGAACTGGCCCGCCTTGTAGGCCACGCCGTCCGCCTTCAGCTGCTGTTCGGTCTTGCCGACCCACGCGATCTCGGGGCTCGTGTAGATGACCCACGGGATCGTGTTGAAGTTGACGTGACCGTGCTGGCCGGCGATGCGCTCGGCCACGGCAACGCCTTCTTCCTCGGCCTTGTGCGCCAGCATCGGTCCGCGCACGACGTCGCCGATGGCCCACACGTTGGGCAGGTTGGTCTTGCACTCGTCGTCGACGATCACGGCGCCGCGCTCATCGAGCTTCAGGCCCACGGTTTCGGGGTTCAGGCCGATGGTGTTGGCCGTGCGGCCGATCGAGACAATCAGCTTGTCGACCGCCAGCGTCTGCTCGCCGCCCTTGGCATCCGTGTACTTCACGGCCACGCCGTCCTTGCCGTTCTCGACGCTGGTGATCTTCACGCCCAGCTCGATGTTCAGGCCCTGCTTCTTGAAGACCTTGGCGGCTTCCTTGGCGACGGACTCGTCGGCGGCGCCCAGGAAGGCGGGCAGCGCTTCCAGGATCGTCACCTCGGCGCCCAGGCGGCGCCACACCGAGCCCATTTCCAGGCCGATGACGCCGGAACCGACCACGCCCAGCTTCTTCGGCACGGCCGGGATGCGCAGCGCGCCGTCGTTGGACAGGATGTTGGTCTCGTCGAACGGGGCACCCGGCAGCTGGCGGGCGTTGGAGCCGGTGGCGACGATCACGTGCTTGGTCGTGATGGTCTCCTCGGCGGCGCCGGCGACCTTCAGCTCGTAAGCGCCGTCCTTCGCCGCCACGAACGAGCCGCGGCCGTGGAAGAACGTGACCTTGTTCTTCTTGAACAGGTACTGCACGCCGTCGTTGTTCTGCTTCACGACGGCGTCCTTGCGACCGATCATCTTGGCGATGTCGATCTTCAGGTCGTTCATCGAGATGCCGTGGTCGGCAAAGCCGTGGCCGGCGTGCTCGAAGTGCTCGCTCGACTGCAGCAGGGCCTTGGACGGGATGCAGCCGACGTTGGTGCAGGTGCCGCCCAGGGCGGGACCGCCCTTGTCGTTCTTCCACTCGTCGATGCAGGCCGTGTTGAAGCCCAGTTGCGCCGCGCGGATCGCCGCGATGTAGCCGCCGGGGCCGCCGCCGATGACGACGACGTCGAATTGCTTGCTCATGTGTCGATCGTCCTTGGCTTAGATGTCGAACAGGAGGCGAGCCGGATCTTCCAGCGCGTCCTTCATGGCCACGAGACCCAGCACGGCTTCACGGCCGTCGATGATGCGGTGGTCGTAGGACATCGCCAGGTAGTTGATCGGACGGATCACGATCTGGCCGTTCTCGACGACGGCACGGTCCTTGGTCGCGTGCACGCCCAGGATGGCCGATTGCGGCGGGTTGATGATGGGCGTCGACAGCATCGAACCGAAGGTGCCGCCGTTGGAGATCGAGAAGGTGCCGCCGGTCATCTCTTCGATGCCGAGCTTGCCTTCCTGGGCCTTCTTGCCGAACTCGGCGATCTTCTTCTCGATGTCGGCGAAGCTCATCTGGTCCGCATTGCGCAGGATGGGCACAACCAGGCCGCGCGGCGAGCCGACGGCGATGCCGATGTCGAAGTAGCCGTGATAGACGATGTCGTTGCCGTCGACCGAGGCGTTCAGCACCGGGTACTTCTTCAGCGCGTGCACGGCGGCCTTCACGAAGAAGCTCATGAAGCCGAGCTTCGTGCCGTGTTCCTTGGTGAAGCTGTCCTGGAACTTCTTGCGCAGCTCCATCACCGGGGCCATGTTCACTTCGTTGAACGTGGTCAGGATGGCGTTGGTCGATTGCGATTGCAGCAGGCGCTCGGCGATGCGGGCGCGCAGGCGGCTCATCGGCACGCGCTGTTCCGGACGGTCGCCCAGGTTGGCGGACACGGGCGCGGCGACCGCCTGCAGCGGCGCCTTGGCCGGAGCGGCCGGGGCCTGCACCGGCGCGGGGATCGCGGCCGGCTTGGCGCCGCCTTCGATCGCGCCCAGCACGTCGCCCTTGGTCACGCGGCCATCCTTGCCGGTGCCGGACACCGAGCCGGCGGGCAGGTTGTTGTCGGCCATGATCTTCGCGGCGGCGGGCATCGCGACGCCGGCCTTGCTGTCCGACGAGGCGGCAGCGGCGGCCGGTGCGGCGGCGGCGGCAGCGGGAGCCGGAGCGGCGGCGGCCGGAGCCGCGGCGCCGGCCTTGCCTTCGGAGTCGATCTTGGCGATGACCTGGTCCGACGTGACGGTACCGCCGTCGCCGACGACCAGTTCGGCCAGCACGCCGGCGGACGGCGCCGGCACTTCGAGCACGACCTTGTCGGTCTCGATCTCGATCAGGATCTCATCGATGGCCACGGCGTCGCCGGGCTTCTTCTTCCACTGGAGCAGGGTCGCTTCGGCGACCGATTCGGACAGCTGGGGGACTTTGACTTCAACGATTGCCATGATGTTTTTTCTCTCGGTTTTTCAGTAAACCGGAGCCTTGCGCCTGCCGGTCGCCGGGGAGCTTGTGCCCGTCCCCGGCGCCGGTGTCATTGCGGCGCGCGGCGTCCGCAATGACTCACTTGGTCAGCACGAAACCCTTCAGTTTCCCGAAGGCCTGCTCCAGCAGCGCCTTCTGCTGTTCCTGGTGCAGGTGGGCGTAGCCGACGGCCGGCGAGGCCGAGGCGGGACGGCCCGCGTATCCGAGCTTCTGGCCGTCGGCCATGTTCTCGTGGATGTAGTGCTGCACGAAGAACCAGGCGCCCTGGTTCTGCGGCTCGTCCTGGCACCACACGATCTCGGCGAGGTTCGGGTACTTCTTGAGCTCGGCCGCGAACGCCTTGTGCGGGAACGGATACAGCTGTTCGACGCGGATGATCGCGACATCCTTCTTGTCGCCACGGGCCTTGATCAGGTCGTAGGCCACCTTGCCGGAGCAGGCGATCACGCGCTTGACCTTGCTCGCGTCGATCTCGGCGCTCGTCTCGCCGATGACGGTGCGGAACTCGCCCTTGGTGAACTCGCTGACCGGGGACGTGGCGTCCTTGGCGCGCAGCAGCGACTTGGGCGTCAGGATGACCAGCGGCTTGCGGAACATGCGCAGCATCTGGCGACGCAGCAGATGGAAGATCTGCGACGCCGTCGTCGGCTGGACGATCTGCATGTTGTTGTCGGCGGCCAGCTGCATGAAGCGCTCCAGGCGGGCCGAGCTGTGCTCGGGGCCCTGGCCTTCGTAGCCGTGCGGCAGCATCATCGTCAGACCGTTGGAGCGGCCCCACTTCACTTCGCCCGAGGCGATGAACTGGTCGATGACGACCTGCGCGCCGTTCACGAAGTCGCCGAACTGCGCTTCCCAGATGGTCAGCGTGTGCGGGTCGGCGGCGGCGTAGCCGTATTCGAAGCCCAGCACGGCCTCTTCCGACAGGATCGAGTCGATCACGACGAACGGGGCCTGGCCTTCCGCGACGTTCTGCAGCGGGATGTAGATGCCTTCGTCGAAGCGCTCGCGGTTCTGGTCGTGCAGCACCGCGTGGCGGTGCGTGAACGTGCCGCGGCCGCAGTCTTCGCCGGACAGGCGGATCGGGTAACCCGAGGCCACCAGCGAGGCGAAGGCCATGTGCTCGCCCATGCCCCAGTCGACGTTGATGTCGCCGCGACCCATGGCCGCGCGGTCGGCGATGACCTTCTCCACCAGCGTGTGGGCCTTGAAGTTGCCGGGCAGCGTGGTGACCTTCTCGGCCAGGCGCTTCCACTCGGCCACCGGCAGCGCGGTGTCGCAGCTGTCGGTCCACTTCTTGCCGAGGAACGGGGTCCAGTCGGTCGCGTACTTGCTCTTGAAGTTGGTCAGCACCGGGTCGACGGTGTGACGGCCTTCGTCCATCGCGGCGCGGAAGGCCTTGACCATGCCGTCCGGGCCGTCGGCGTCCAGCACGCCCTGGGCCACCAGCTTCTCGCCGTACAGCTTGCGGGTGCCCGGATGCTTGGCGATGGTCTTGTACATCAGCGGCTGCGTCAGCGCGGGCGTGTCCTGCTCGTTGTGGCCCAGCTTGCGGAAGCAGACGATGTCGACGACGACGTCCTTCTTGAACTGCTGGCGATAGTCCAGCGCCAGCTGCGTGCACAGCACGACCGCTTCCGGATCGTCGCCGTTCACGTGCAGCACCGGGGCCTCGATCATCTTGACGACGTCGGAGCAATACAGCGTCGAGCGCGTGTCGCGCGGGTCGCTGGTGGTGAAGCCGATCTGGTTGTTGATGACGATGTGGACGGTGCCGCCGGTGTAGTAGCCGCGCGTCTGCGCCAGCGCCAGCGTCTCCATCACGACGCCCTGGCCGGCGAAGGCCGCGTCGCCGTGCACCAGCACGGGCAGCACCTGCTCGCCGGTCTTGTCGCCGCGACGGTCCATGCGCGCCTTGACCGAGCCCTCGACGACCGGGTTCACGATCTCCAGGTGCGACGGGTTGAAGGCCAGGCTCAGGTGGACGGGGCCGCCGGGGGTGGTCACGTCGCTGGAGAAGCCCTGGTGGTACTTCACGTCACCCGAGGGCAGGTCTTCCGGGGCGGTGTGGTCGAACTCGGCGAACAGGTCCTTGGGCATCTTGCCCAGGGTGTTCACCAGCACGTTCAGGCGGCCGCGGTGGGCCATGCCGATCACGATCTCCTGCACGCCGCGGACGCCGGCGCACTTCACCAGCTCGTCCATCGAGACGATGAAGCTCTCGCCGCCTTCCAGCGAGAAACGCTTCTGGCCGACGTACTTCGTGTGCAGGTAGCGCTCCAGGCCTTCGGCGGCCGTCAGGCGCTCCAGGATCTGCTGCTTCTTCTCGGCCGTGTAGGTCGGCTTGCTGCGGATCGCCTCCAGGCGCTCCTGCCACCAGCGCTTCTCGGTCGGCTCGGTGACGTGCATGAACTCGGCGCCGACGGAGCCGCAGTAGGTGTCACGCAAGGCCTGCACGATCTCGCGCAGGGTCATGCGCTCGGCCTTGGTGAAATAGGTGTTCGTGGCGCTGAAGGTCCGGTCCATGTCGGCTTCGGTGAGGCCGTAGGACGAGGGTTCCAGTTCCGCGATCTTGGCGCGTTCGGTGCGCTTGAGCGGGTCCAGGTCGGCCCAGCGCGAGCCGAGCGTGCGATACGCGGCGATCAGCGACTGGACGTGCACCTGCTTGCCGGCCACTTCGAGCTCGGCGGAGGACACCTTGTTGTTGAGCGCGTTGGCCTTGGCGCGCTGCGCGAAGGACTCGACGACGGGGGCGTGCGGGACGTCGCGCTTGTCGCTGCCGTCCACGGCGGGGACGTGCTGCAGGGCGTCGAAGTAGGCGCGCCAGTTGTCGGGCACGGCGCCCGGGTTGTCGAGGTACTGCTCGTACATCTCCTCGACGTAGGGAGCATTGCCCCCGAACAGATAGGAGTTCGAGCTGTATTGCTGCATCATCTTTCGCTCACCTCTGCCCCGGCTTCCGGAGCTATCGGCTGGTTATGAACCTTCCGCGACACGGCTTGACCGGTTGGCGGATTGCGACCCGCCTTTGCTGTTGCCAGAAAAGGGGTACGGGAAGGACCTGAAGTCACAAGCGCAGGACTGTAGCACCACGCTGGAACCCGTGCTGTTGCGGGATCGCCCACTTCCTGTGCACCCCGTCCATGACATGGATCAAGCGAACGGATCCTCACGGCCTACAAACGTTTGCGAACAGCCAACTCAACGCAGTAGACTGCCGGTTGGCGTACCGCCCCGAGATTGAATGGCGGACTGCCCGGGACACAGGAGATCCCACATGCAAGTTCGAGTCGTCGACTACCGCGCCGCGGATGCGGCCGAGCAATTCACCCGCTCCCTGCACGAGACAGGCTTCGGCGTCCTGGTGAATCACCCCCTGCCCCAGGAACTGGTCGAGAAGATCTACGCCGACTGGCTCGGCTACTTCAACGGGACCGAGAAGCACGCGCTGGCGTTCTCCAAGGAGACCCAGGACGGCTACTTCTCCACCGAGATCTCGGAGACCGCCAAGGGCCACGCGCAGAAGGACATCAAGGAGTACTTCCACATCTACCCGTGGGGAAGGATCCCGGCGGCGCTGAAGGACGACGCGATGCGCTACTACCGCATCGCCAACGATCTGGCGGCGGAGCTGCTGTCGTGGGTGGAGCGGCACACCCCGGCCGACATCGCGAAGAACTATCGCGAGCCCTTGTCCAACATGATCAAGGACAGCCGGCTGACGCTGCTGCGCGTGCTGCGCTACCCGCCGCTGACCGGTAACGAGCCGGCGGGTTCGCTGCGCGCCGCGGCGCACGGCGACATCAACCTGCTGACCATCCTGCCGGCCGCCAACGAGCCTGGCCTGCAGGTCCAGGGCAAGGATGGCGAGTGGGTCGACGTGCCCGGCGACTTCGGCATGCTGATCATCAACATCGGCGACATGCTGCAGGAAGCCTCGCAGGGCTACTACCCGTCGACGCAGCACCGCGTGGTCAACCCGACCGGCGAAGGCGCCAAGAAGAGCCGCGTCTCGCTGCCGCTGTTCCTGCATCCGCGCGAGGACGTGGTCCTGTCGGACCGCTACACGGCGCATGAGTACCTGGAAGAGCGGCTGCGGGAGCTGGGCGTCAAGACCTGACCCCAGGGATCCCTCACCCCTGCCCTCTCCCGCAAGCGGGAGAGGGAGCAAGAGGCGTTTTCAGAGGCTCTTCAGCGGCACCACGTCCTTGCCCTTGAGCGTGAACACCGTGACGGCGGACGACTTGAGGTCGTGCTTGTCGTCGTAGGCGTACTCGCCGGCCACGCCGACGTAGGTCGACTTCGCCAGATGTTCGCCGACCTTCTTCGGATCGGTGGACTGCGCCGCTTCCATGGCGCCCGCCAGCAGGTAGGCGCCGTCGTAGAACGACGCGGCGTAGGTCAACGGATCGCGCTTGAACTCGGCCTTGTACTTGTCCAGGAACTGCTTGCCCTTGGCACTGCGGTCGATCAGCGCGCCACCCTGCGTGCAGTAGGTGTTCAGGTCGTTCGCGATCTGCGACAGCGTGGCGGTCTCCGACGAGCAGATGCCGTCGCCGCCCAGCAGCGGCACCGTGATGCCGAGGCCTCGCATCTGACGCAGCATCGGGCCGCCCTGCGCCGAGTAGCCGCCGTAGAACACGGCGTCGGGCTTGGCGGCCTTCACGGCGGTCAGGATGCTGCTGAAGTCCGTCGCCTTGTCGTTGGTGAACTCCTTGGACACGACCTTGATGCCGAGCTTGGTCGCCTGGGCGGTGAACTCCTGCGCGACGCCCTGGCCGTAGGCCGTGCGGTCGTCGATGACGGCGACCGTCTTCACCTTCAGGTCCTGCGCCGCGTAGACGGCCATCTTCGCGCCGAGCTGGTTGTCGGTCGCGCCGATGCGGAACAGGTTGGACTGGTTGGGCTGCTGCGTGATGCGAGGGTTGGACGCCACCGTCAGCACGATCACGCCGCCGTCGGAGAACACGCGCGAGGCCGGCATCGTCACGCCCGAGTTGTACGGGCCGAGCACGAACCTGATCTTCTTGTCGACCAGCGCCTGCGCCACCTGCACGCCCTGGCGCGGATCGGCCCCGTCGTCGTTGACGTCGAGTTCGAACACGACCGGCTTGCCCCCCACCTTCACGCCCTTCGCGTTCAGTTCCTTGATGGCGAGCGCGGCGCCGTCGCGGTTGTCGATGCCGTAGCCGGCCTGCGGCCCGGTGACCGGGCTCATGAAGCCGATGCGCACGCGCTCCTGCGCCTGGCTGCCCAGCGCCGCGAAACCGGCGACGAGCACCAGCAGTTTCAGAGAGAACTTCTTCATATGTCTTCCTCGGTAAGGTCTTCCCCGGCAAGGGGGACGTCGAGTCTACGTAATGCGGCCGTGAAGGACACGGATCAACCCCGTCTACAGTGGTGCATGTCCTCCCGATCAGGCAGCGTCATCTGGATCCATCCGGAAGCGCCACCCAAACCCGCCCTCGGCCAACCGTGCAACGGCTGCGGCGTGTGCTGCCTGGCCGAGCCTTGCCCGCTCGGGATGCTCGTGAGCCTGAAGCGCGAAGGCGCCTGCCGCGCGCTGCAGTGGTCCGGGGAAGACCAGCAGTACCGATGCGGCATGCTGGTGCATCCGACGCGCTATGTCGGGTGGCGAACACCCCGGCCGGACGGGCTCGTCAATCGCCTGATCCGCCGCTATGCGCGACGCATGATCGCGGCCGGCATCGGCTGCGACGCCGACATCGAGCCGACGACGGCCCCCTCGTCCACGGTGTCTTCTCCCTCATCTCCGGAGAAGCGCTAGGCGACGCCTGCCCCCGTCGGGCATAGCATGCGCCGGGCATCGCCTGCCCAGGCTTCATCGGAGTCCGCCCATGTCCTGCCTCCCGACATCCCGCTTCCCGAAAGCGTCCCGATCCGTGCGCGCCCGCATGAGTCTGTCCCTGACGATCGCGTTCGGCGCGCTCGCCGCCGCGCCCGGCGCGCAGGCCGTGCCGCTGCGCTGGGCCGCGCAGAACGACGTGCTGACGCTGGATCCGCATTCGCAGGACCACACCACCACGAGCGCCATCCTGCAGCACGCCTACGAAGGCCTGACCCGCTACAACGAGCAGTGGGAGATCGAGCCCTGCCTGGCCACGAAGTGGACGCAGATCAGTCCGACGCAGGTCCGCTTCGAGCTGCGCAAGGGCGTGAAGTTCCACGACGGTTCGCCCTTCACCGCGGACGACGTGATCTTCAGCTTCGACCGCATCCGCCAGCCGCAGGGCACGATGCAGATCTACGTCACCGGCATCAAGGAGATCAAGAAGGTCGACGACTTCACCGTCGACCTGATCCTCGACTCGCCACAGCCCATCCTGCTGCGCAACCTGGTCGACTTCCGGATCATGAGCAAGGTCTGGGCCGAGAAGAACAGGGCGACGCAGATGGCCGATTACAAGGCCAAGGACGAGAACTACGCCAGCCGCCACACCGACGGCACCGGCCCGTACGAGATCGTTTCCTGGCAGCCGGACCAGAAGGTCTCGATGACGATCAACAAGGCCTGGTGGGACAAGAACAAGGGCAACATCACCGAGGTCAGCTACATCCCGATCAAGTCGGATCCGACGCGCGTCGCGGCGCTCACCTCGGGCGACGTGGACCTGCTGACCGAGGTGCCGACCCAGGACGTCGCCGCGGTGAAGGCCGATGCGAAGCTCAAGTCGATCGAAGGGCCCGAGACCCGCACCATCTTCTTCGCGATGGACCTCGGCAGCGAGGAGTTGCGCGGCGCCTCGGTCAAGGGCAAGAACCCGTTCAAGGACATCCGCGTCCGGGAGGCGCTCTCCATCGCCATCGACCGCGAGGCGATCAAGCGCAGCATCATGCGCGGCCTGTCGGTGCCGGCGTCGCTGATGGTCTCGCCCGGCGTCAACGGCTACGACGCCGCGCTGGACAAGCCCGCCAAGCCCGACCTGGCCCGCGCGAAGACGCTGCTGGCCGACGCCGGATATCCGAACGGCTTCGAACTGCCGCTGAACTGCCCCAACAACCGCTACGTCAACGACGAGAAGATCTGCCTGGCCGTCGTGTCGATGTGGAGCAAGATCGGCGTCACGGCGCGCCTGACCGCGCAGCCGATGTCGCAGCACAGCCAGCTGTTCCAGCGCTTCGAGGCGCCGCTGTACATGCTGGGTTGGGGCGTGTCCACGCGCGATGCGCTCTACGCGCTGCAGGCGCTCGCGCGCACCCGCAGCGGCGGTGCGGACGGCAGCTTCAACTTCTCCAAGATCAGCGACCCGGCCCTGGACAAGCTGATCGATGCCGCCAAGAGCGAGATCGACACCGCCAAGCGCGACGCGATCCTGCGCGATGCGCTGGTGCGCACGCGCGATCAGTACCTGTTCATCCCGCTGCACCACCAGGTGCGCCCGTGGGCGATGCGCGCCAACCTGCAGACCCTGCACCGCTCCAACGACCGGCCGGAAGCGCGGTTCACGACGATCAAGTGACGGTTTGATGAGCGGATCCCGGATGTCCTTGCTCGGCGGCTGAATTTTCCGGTCCTCCCCTGGGGCAATCCCCAGGGTGGATCGGCCTCCCGCCGAGGGTCCCGGCAGCTAGCATCCAGGCGACTTCACGTTTGCTTAACGACGTTGCCAAGGGAGCTACCGCTCATGTCGAGGAATCACTCCGGATCGATCCGATCCGCCCGCACCGCCCTTTGCGTCGCCGCCATCGCGGCGATGGTCGGCATCGCCCAGGCGGCGCCGCTGCGCTGGGCCGCTCAGAACGACGTGCTGACGCTGGATCCGCATTCGCAGAACCACAGCACGACGAACGCGATCACGCAGCACGCCTATGAGGGTCTGACGCGTTACGACCGCCAGTACCAGGTCGAGCCCTCGCTCGCCACGAAGTGGACGCAGATCAGCCCCACGCAAGTCCGCTTCGAGCTGCGCAAGGGCGTGAAGTTCCACGACGGCTCGCCGTTCACCGCGGACGACGTGGTGTTCTCGTTCCAGCGCATCAAGCAGCCGGTGGGGACCATGCACCCGTTCGTGGCGGGGGTCACCGAGATCAGGAAGGTCGACAGCCACACCATCGACGTGATCCTGGCCGCGCCCAACCCGATCCTGCTGCGCCAGTTCGTCGACTTCCGCATCATGAGCAAGACCTGGGCGGAGAAGAACAAGGCGCTGAACCTGCCGGACTTCAAGGCCAAGGAAGAGACCTACGCGACGCGCAATGCCAATGGCACCGGGCCGTACCGGATCACCGGCTGGCAACCGGACCAGCGCATCACGATGGTCCAGAACAAGGACTGGTGGGACGCGAAGAACGCGACCAATGTCGACGAGGTCATCTACACGCCGATCAAGTCCGATCCGACGCGCGTCGCGGCGCTGCTGTCGGGCGACGTGGACCTGCTGTCCGACATCCCGACGCAGGACGTCGGCCGGCTGAAGGCCGATCCGAAATTGAACGTCGCCGAGGGCAGCGAGACCCGCACGATCTTCATCGGCATGGACCAGGGCAGCGAACAGCTCAAGGGCAGCAGCGTGACGGGCAAGAACCCGTTCAAGGACAAGCGCGTGCGCGAGGCGATGTCGCTGGCCATCGACCGCGAGGCCATCAAGCGCGCGACGATGCGCGGCCTGTCGGTACCGGCCGGCATCATGGTCGCGCCGGGCGTGAACGGCAACGCGCCGGACATCGACGTGCCGACCAAGGTCGACGCCGAACGCGCGAAGAAGCTGCTCGCGGAGGCCGGTTATCCGAACGGCTTCGACGTGCCGATGAACTGCCCCAACAACCGCTACGTCAACGACGAGGAGATCTGCCTCGCGGTGGTGTCGATGTGGAGCAAGGTCGGCATCAAGGCGCGGCTGCAGACCGAGTCGTTCAGCACCTTCAGCCCGAAGCTGCAGGCCTTCGAGTACCCGCTGTTCCTGTACGGCTGGGGCGTGCCAACCTATGACGCGCTGTACACGATGCAGTCGCTGGCGCGCACGCGCAGCGGCGGCGCGGACGGCAGCGGCAACTACTTCCGCCTGAGCGACGCGAAGCTCGACCAGATCATCGACGCCGCGAAGGTCGAGGGCGACGTGGCCAAGCGCAACGCGCTGCTGAAGGAAGGCCTGGTGCGCATCCGCGACGAGGTGTTCTTCATCCCGCTGCACCACCAGGTGCGCCCGTGGGCGATGAAGAAGAGCGTCACGACGCCGCACCGCTCCGACGACCGGCCGGAAGCGCGGTTCACGACGATCAAGTGACGGAGGGTTGAACGCGGGGCGGCCGTCCACAACGGCCGCCCCGGCGCTGATCACGCCTGGAAGGCGGCACCGTGCGATGCGCGATGCCGCCTTCGTCGTTCAGGACGAACGAGCTGGCGAGCGCCCCGGCACGGCGGTCTGCGGCACGAGCGCCTGGCGGACCAGCTCGGCCTGCTGCCAACGATGGATCACCGGCGAAGCCGTGGCGCCCGCCGCGGTCACGGCGCGGGAGACCTCGCACAGCCACGCGCCGTCGGGCAGGAGCGCCTCGAGCTCGTCGCGGACGAAGTGCCACGCGCCCTGGTTGCGCGTTTCCTCCTGCGTCCAGACGAGTTCCTCGAGGAGCGGGTACCGCCGCAGCACGGCCGACAGCGACTCGCTCGGGAACGGGTAGAGCTGCTCGACCCGCACCAGCGCGGTCGGGCCCGCCATCGGATCGGCGAGCGATCCGGCCATCGCCTGGCGCGCGCTCAGCAGGTCGTAGTGGACCTTGCCGCTGCTCAGCACGACCCGGCGTACACGACCCGCCTGTGCCTCGTCGAGGGTGTCGTCATCGAGCACCGGCTCGAAGCGGCCGGCCGCGAGCACGCCGACCGGCGTGTGGCTGCGCGGCTCCGCCAGCAGCACCGCCTTGGGCGTCATCACGATCAGCGGCTTGCGCACCGGATCCAGCGCCTGGCGCTGCAGCAGCGCCGCGTACTGGCCCGATGTCGACGGCATCGCGACGCGCAGGTTGTCCGCGCCGCACAGCTGCAGGATGCGCGCGAGGAAACCGTTCGAGTGCTCCGGCCCCACGCCCTCGTAGCCATGCGGCAGCAGCACGGTCAGCGCCGAGGTGTCGCCCCACTTCTCTTCGCCGGAGCTGAGGTACTGGTCGAGGTAGACCTGCGCGCCGTTGACGAAGTCGCCGAACTGAGCCTCCCACACCGTCAGCACATCGCGCGCGTGCACGCTGTGCCCATACTCGAAGCCCAGGACCGCTTCCTCCGCCAGCAGCGAGTTGACGACCTCCAGTCGCGCGCCCGCCGAGGCGAAGCGGGACAACGGCGTCCACGTCGAGGGCTCGCTCAGGCGCTTGTCCTCGTGCACGTCATCGCACGTGTGATCGCGCATGCTGCCGGCGGCCGCAATGGGCAGGCTCCCACCGGCATCGACCTCCCGCCGCTGGTGATGCCACACCGCATGCCGATGCAGGAAGGTGCCGCGCTGCACGTCCAGGCCGGAGATCCGCACGCCCGTCCCCGCGCGCAGGACCTGCGCCCAGGCGAGCGTCTCCGCCGTGCACCAGTCGGCGGGACGGCGGGCGTCATCGGCCATGCCGCGCCAGCGGCTGGCTTGATCGCGCAGCAGCGGGTGCGGCTCGAAACCTTCGGGCACCTGCGCCAGCGCTTCCAGCACGTCATGCAGATCGCCGATGGGGGCGTGCCCCTCCGGCCGCAGCGGCGCGTCATCGGCGATCGGTGCGGCACCTTCCAGCGGTCGCGACGGGTCGAAGGCATCGACCTGCGCGGCGATGGCCGCGGCTTCCCCGTCGCGGAGACGGCCCTCTGCCGCCAGGCGCCTCGCATACAGCGCGGTCACGCCCGGCTTCGCCGGCATGCGCCGGTACAGCGCGGGACTGGTGAGCTGCGGCACGTCGTGCTCCGAATGACCGAGGCGGCGGTACCCGACCAGGTCGATGACCACGTCGGTACCGAAGCGCGCACGGTAGTCGACCGCCAGGCGCGCGGCGCGCAGCACCGCCTCGGGATCGTCGGCATGGACGCGCAGCACCGGCGCGTCGACGCCTCGCGTCGCATCGGTGCAGTAGCGGGCGGCGCCCGCATCCATCGGGTTCGGCTCGGTGAAGCCCAGTTGATTGTTGATGACGACATGGATCACGCCGCCCACCTCGTAGCCCGGCTTCAGGCCGAGCGCCAGCGTCTCCATCACCACGCCCTGACCGGCAAAGGCCGCGTCGCCGTGCATCATCACGGCCATGCACCGGTCCGGTCGGTCACCCGCCGCGGAGCGCGCCGCGCGCGCCATGCCGACGACGACCGGATAGACGCTCTGCAGGTGCGACGGGTTGCTTGCCAGTCGCAGGCGCACGGCGCCGTGCGCGGTCTGCACGCGCGACGTGCCGCCGAGGTGATAGACGAGATCGCGCTGTCGTTCGGGATGCGCCGGCGCGGGCTCGAAGTAGTCGATCAACGCGTCGACGGGATGGCCCAGCAGGTTGGCCAGCACGTTCACACGGCCGCGATGCGGCATGCCCATCAGCACCTGGTCGACGCCCAGCGCCGCGCCAGCCTCCAGCACGGCGTCGAGCAAGGGCAGCAGCGCCTCGTTGCCCTCGAGCGAGAAGCGTTTGCCATGCGGAAAGCGATTCGCCAGATGACGCTCCCAGCCCTCCACGCGAGCGAGCCGGCGCAGCAGCGCGCGCGCCGCGTCGGCGGACAACGGCGCATCGTCCGACTCGAAACGCGCGCTCCACCACGAGCGGCGCGACTCGTCGCGCACCGCGCTCAGGTCGAGCGTCAAGGCGCCGCAGTACAGCGCGCTCAAGCGCTGGCGAAGCGCCCGCGCGTCCGCGACGCCGAGCACCGAGCCGCCCGCCTCGGCGACAGCGTCGTCGTCCGCGAGGTCGAATCGCGACAGGTCGAATGCACCGGCGTCCGATGCGGTCGGCGATCCGGCCAGCGGATCGAGCCGCGCATGGCGATGGCCCTGCCGGCGGAATGCGTCGATCAGCGCGGCGATGCCGGGCCGCAGACGCGGTGAAGAAGACGGTGAGGCGGCCGGCGAAGCGCTCGCGTCCGACGGATCGGTGTCGCGATCGAAACGGCAGCGGAGCGCCCAGGCGTGGCGCCCGAACGAGGTGTTCACGGACATGTCGACTCCCTTGACGTTGACTGACGCGGCTCGGATGAGCCCTGCTCGTCACGCCTCCGGGCGACCCCGGCGCTCTGCGGCACCTGTGCCGATCCCTCGCGGCCCTCGCGGGCCGTCGATCAGTCGGCGGTCGGATCCTCCCGGGCTGCGCGACCTCCGGCTCTGCGGCCGGTCCCGTCTCCAGTCCCCTCCAACCTGACGCGACGGCGCTCGGCCGCCGCTCACGGATTCAAGACGCGATCACGGCGCGTTCATGCGTCGCGCGCGGCGGCCTCATAGCGCGAAGGCGCGCACGGCGTCGTTGAGCTGATGCGCCTGCTCCTGCAGGGCGCGCGCGGCGGCGGTGCTCTGCTCGACCATCGACGCGTTCTTCTGCGTCGAGTCGTCCATCTGCACGACCGCCGCATTGACCTGCTCGATGCCGGCGCTCTGCTCGCGGCTGGAGGCGCTGATCTCGGTCACGATGTGGCTCACGTGCCGGATGCTGCCCACGACCTGCTGCATCGTCTGGCCGGCCTGTTCGACCATGCGGCCGCCGGCCTCGACCTGCGAGACCGAGTCGTCGATGAGCCGCTTGATCTCCTTGGCCGCCGTCGCGCTGCGCTGCGCCAGGCTGCGCACCTCCGACGCCACGACCGCGAAGCCGCGGCCCTGCTCGCCCGCGCGCGCCGCCTCGACCGCCGCGTTGAGCGCGAGGATGTTGGTCTGGAACGCAATGCCGTCGATCACGCCGATGATCTCGACGATGCGGCGCGACGCCGCAGAGATCGAACTCATCGTCTGCACGACCTGGCCCACCACCTCGCCGCCCTGCGTCGCGATGCCGGACGCGGACGAGGCCGAGCGGTCGGCCTCGCCGGCGTTGTCGGCGCTCATCCGCACCGATGCGGTCAGCTGCTCCATCGCCGACGCGGTTTCCTCCAGCGCCGCGGCCTGCTGCTCGGTGCGCGCCGCCAGATCCTGATTGCCCTGCGCGACCTCCTGGGCCGCGTTCGCGATCGTGTCCGCGCCCGTGCGGACCTCGGTGACGATGCGATGCAGGTTCTCGACCATGTTCTGCAGCGCCGCCATCAGCCGCGCCACCTCGTCCTTGCCGCTGGCGCGGATCCGGTAGGTCAGGTCGCCGGCGGCGACGCGCTCGGCCAGCTCGATGGCGCCCTCGATCGGCTGCGTGATCGACCGCGTGATGAAGAACGCGGTCGCCACGCCCATCAGCAGCGCCAGGGCCGACGCGACGATCATGTCGAGCTTGGCGCCCTGGGAGCGCTCGTTGGCCTCGGCCACGTCCGCCGCCATGCGGGCGGCCTGGAAGTCGACCATCTTGTCGATCAGCGCGTAGTAGCGCGCCTGCGGCCCCACCATCTGATCCTGATAGACCGCCATCGCGCCGTCGCGGTCGCCCGCGGCCAGCAGGTCGAAGATCTTGCGCACCACCGCGCCGTAGTCCTTGCGCGCCGCCGACTGCTCGGCGAAGAGCTGCTTGCTCTCGTCGTCCGCCAGCATCTTCTCGAGCTTGGCGAGGTTCTCCGAGTTGGTCTGACGGATGACGGCGTACTCGTCCATGTACTTCTTCGCCGCATCCGGCGTGCCGGCCAGCAGCAGCCGTCCGATGGTGATCGCGCCGCGGTCGCCCACGCTCTTGACCTGCGTGGTCAACGCGATCAGCGCGTAGCGGTCCTCGACCACCCGCCCCATCGTCGCGTTGACCCCGTCGATCACGCGGATCCCCACCCCGAGGATGACCAGCAGCAACACGAAGACGACCGCGAATGCCGCGGCAAGACGTGACCCGATCCGAACGTCGGCCAATTTCATTTGTTTGCTCTCCCTGACGACTGAATGTCTGGAGATGACACCACTGCTTACATTTCAGGTCTATCGACTCAGCAATGCGAAATTAGCATTCACGTTATGAAATCATCGGGCCGTGAAGTTTTCAACGGATCGGCGCCTCCACGGACCTCACGAGCGTTCGATTAGCAAATCAATGGAGCCATCAATCGCCCAATTCGGGCGATGAGCGCGCTTGCCCACCCCCGGATGAGGGGGCATTGCCCGCAAGCCGTGAACGGAAGCACAACGCGATGAGGTGCGAAGGGGGATGCAAGTGCCGATTGGTGGAGAAGCGCAGAAATGAAAACGCCCCGCAAGGCGGGGCGTGAGCTGCGGGAAGCGTCTCGCGCTGTCAGGCCAGCGCCAGGCGTCGACGCGCCGCCTGGTACTCGCGATCGAAGCGCGCCACCAGCTCGCCGGCCGGCAGCACCTCGCGGATCGCGCCGATGCCCTGGCCGCTGCCCCAGACATCCTTCCAGGCCTTCGCGCCCGTGCCGCCGAAGTTCATCTTCGTCGGGTCGCTCTCGGGCAGGTTCTCCGGATCGAGTCCGGCCTTCACGATCGAGCCCTTCAGGTAGTTGCCGTGCACGCCGGTGAACAGGTTGCTGTAGACGATGTCGTCGCTGTTGCTCTCGACGATCATCCGCTTGTAGTCGTCGGAAGCGCGCGCTTCCTCGGTCGCGATGAAGGCCGAGCCGATGTACGCCAGGTCCGCGCCCATCGCCTGCGCCGCGAGGATCGCGTCGCCGCTGGCCATCGAGCCCGACAGCGCCAGCGGGCCGTCGAACCACTCGCGGATCTCCTGGATCAGCGCGAACGGGCTCTTCACCCCGGCATGGCCGCCGGCGCCGGCCGCCACGGCGATCAGGCCGTCGGCGCCCTTCTCGATCGCCTTCTTCGCGAACTTGTTGTTGATGATGTCGTGCAGCACGATGCCGCCCCAGCCGTGCACCGCGGCGTTGACGTCCTCGCGCGCGCCCAGCGAGGTGATCACGATGGGCACCTTGTACTTGGCGCACAGGGCCATGTCGTGCTCGAGCCGGTCGTTGCTCTTGTGCACGATCTGGTTGATCGCGAACGGCGCGGCCGGCGACTCCGGATGCGCGCGGTCATGCGCGGCCAGCGTCTCGGTGATCTCGGCAAGCCAGTCGTCGAGCAGCTCGGCCGGGCGGGCGTTGAGCGACGGCATCGAGCCGACGATGCCGGCCTTGCATTGCGCGATCACCAGCTTGGGGTTGCTGATGATGAACAGCGGCGAGCCGATCACCGGCAGGCGCAGCGTGTTGAACAGCGGGGGAAGTGCCACCTGGGTCTCCTCTTCGATGAATCTGGATGCGACGGGGGCGGGACGCCTCGCGGCGTCCCGCGATGTCTCAGAACGCGTCGACGGGCAGCGCCATCACGCTGTCCGCGCCGTTCACGATCGCGTCGCGCTGCGCGGCGCAGCGGGGCAGGATGTGCTCGGCGTAGAAGCGCGCGGTGGCGATCTTGGCGTCCATGAAGGCGACGTCCTCACCGGTCGCCTTCAATTCCTGCGCGGCGAGCAGCGAGCGCGCCAGCTGCCAGCCCGCCATCAGGTTGCCGCCCACCATCAGGTAAGGCACCGAGCCGGCGAAGGCCGCATTCGGCCTGGCCTTGCCGTTGGCCGCGATGAAGTCGACGACCTCGACGAAGGCCGCGCGGGCCGCCGCCAGTTGCGTGCGCACCGCCTGCGCGTCGGCGCTGCCGTTCGCGGCCAGCGCGCCTTCGGTCTCCTCGACCTGCGCCGCCACGCTGCGCGCGAACGCGCCGCCGTCGCGCACCGTCTTGCGGCCGACCAGGTCGTTGGCCTGGATCGCCGTCGTGCCTTCGTAGATCGGCAGGATGCGCGCGTCGCGGTAGTACTGCGCCGCCCCGGTCTCCTCGATGAAGCCCATGCCGCCGTGCACCTGCACGCCCAGCGAGGTGACCTCCAGGCTCATCTCCGTGCTGTAGCCCTTCACCAGCGGCACCATGAACTCGTAGAAGGCCTGCGCCTGCTTGCGGGTCTCGGCATCCTCGTGGTGATGCGCCATGTCGTAGGCCGCGGCGGCGTCGATCGCCATCGCGCGGCAGCCTTCGACCAGCGCGCGCTGCGTCATCAGCATGCGACGCACGTCGGGGTGGTGGATGATCGCGGCCGGACCGGATGCGGAACCGTCGACCGGGCGAGACTGCACGCGGTCCTTCGCGTACTCGACCGCCTTCTGGTACGCGCGATCGGCCACCGCGATGCCTTGCACGCCGACGCCGAAGCGGGCCGCGTTCATCATGATGAACATGTACTCGAGGCCGCGGTTCTCTTCACCGATCAAGGTGCCGATCGCGCCGCCGTGATCGCCGAACTGAAGGACGGCCGTCGGGCTCGCCTTGATGCCGAGCTTGTGCTCGATCGACACGCAGTGCGCGTCGTTGCGCGCGCCCAGCGAGCCGTCGGCGTTCACCAGGAACTTCGGCACCAGGAACAGGCTGATGCCCTTCACGCCTTCCGGCGCGCCCGGCACGCGCGCGAGCACCAGGTGGACGATGTTGTCCGCCATGTCGTGCTCGCCCCAGGTGATGAAGATCTTCGTGCCGAAGATCTTGTAGGTGCCGTCGCCCTGCGGCTCGGCGCGGGTGCGCACCATCGCCAGGTCCGAGCCGGCCTGCGGCTCGGTCAGGTTCATCGTGCCGGTCCACTCGCCGGAGATCAGCTTCGGGATGAAGGTCTGCTTCTGCTCCTCCGAGCCCGCCACCAGCAGCGCCTCGATCGCGCCGTCGGTCAGCAGCGGGCACAGCGCGAAGCTGACATTGGCCGCCTGCACGATCTCGCCGCAGGCCGCGCCGATCGTCTTGGGCAAGGCCTGACCCCCATAAGCCTCCGGATGCTGCAGCCCCTGCCAGCCGCCCTCGACGTACTGCTTGAACGCCGCCTTGAAGCCCGGCGTCGCGAAGACCTCGCCGTTCTTCCAGTACGACGGGTTCCTGTCGCCTTCGACGTTCAGCGGCGCGATCACATCCTCGTTCAGCCTGGCCGATTCCTCGAGCACCGCCTGCGCGGTGTCCAGGCCGTGGTCGGCGAACGCGGGGATCTGCTCGGCGAGCGTCTGCAGGCCGGCCAGGGCCTGCATGTCGAACAGCATGTCCTTGATCGGGGCGCGGTAGGTCATGGGGGTTGTCTCCGGATGAAAAAAGGGCGCCGCGCGTCGTCGGCGGGCGCCCTTGGTCTTGTCGGCGACGGTCTTCGCCGTCGCGGTTCGTCAGCGTCCGATTTACAGCGCCTTGACCAGTTCGGGCACGGCCACGAACAGGTCGGCTTCGAGGCCATAGTCGGCCACCGAGAAGATCGGCGCTTCCGGATCCTTGTTGATCGCGACGATCACCTTGGAGTCCTTCATGCCGGCCAGATGCTGGATCGCGCCGGAGATGCCGGCGGCGATGTACAGCTGCGGCGCGACGATCTTGCCGGTCTGGCCGACCTGCCAGTCGTTGGGTGCGTAGCCCGCGTCCACCGCGGCGCGCGAGGCGCCCAGCGCGGCGTTCAGCTTGTCGGCCAGCGGGGTCAGTACTTCATTGAACTTGTCGCTGCTGCCCAGCGCGCGGCCGCCCGACACGATGATCTTCGCGGCGGTCAGTTCAGGACGATCGCTCTTCGTGACCTCGCGACCGACGAAGCTGCTCTTGCCGCTGTCGGCCACGCCGGACAGCGATTCCACGGCGGCGCTGCCGCCTTCGGCCGCGGAGTCGAAACCGGTCGTGCGCACGGTGATCACCTTGACGGCGTCGGTCGACTGCACGGTCGCGATCGCGTTGCCGGCGTAGATCGGGCGCTCGAAGGTGTCGGGGCTGACGACCTTGGTGATGTCGCTGATCTGGCCGACGTCCAGCAGCGCGGCGACGCGCGGTGCGACGTTCTTGCCGGAGGCGGTGGCCGGGAACAGCAGGTGCGAATAGTCCTTGGCGATGGCGATCACCTGGGCGGCGACGTTCTCGGCCAGGCCGTCGGCGAACTGCGCGCCGTCGGCGTGCAGGACCTTGGCGACGCCCGAGATCTTCGCGGCGGCCTGCGCGGCGGCGCCGGCGTTCGAGCCGACGACCAGCACGTGCACGTCGCCACCGATGGCGGCGGCGGCGGTGACGACGTGGTGCGTGGCGCCCTTCAGCGAGGCGTTGTCGTGTTCAGCGATGACGAGGATGGTCATGTCTTATCTCCGGATCTTGTTCTGCGGCTCAGATGACCTTCGCTTCGGTCTTCAGCTTCGTCACGAGGGTCGCGACGTCCGGCACCTTGATGCCGGCGCTGCGCTTGGGCGGCTCGGCGACCGACAGCGTCTTGATGCGCGGCGACACGTCCACGCCCAGGTCGGCGGGCTTGACCACGTCGAGCTGCTTCTTCTTCGCCTTCATGATGTTGGGCAGCGTCACGTAACGCGGCTCGTTCAGGCGCAGGTCGGTCGTCACGACCGCGGGCAGCGTCAGGCGGACCGTCTCCAGGCCGCCGTCGACTTCACGCGTGACGTTGACCTTGCCGTCGGCGACTTCCACCTTCGACGCGAACGTGCCCTGCGGCAGGCCCGTCAGCGCGGCCAGCATCTGGCCGGTCTGGTTGCAATCGTCGTCGATGGCCTGCTTGCCCAGGATCACCAGCTGCGGCTGTTCCTTGTCGACCAGCGCCTTCAGCAGCTTGGCCACGGCCAGCGGCTGCAGCTCGAGATCGGCGGCGGTCTCGACCAGGATCGCGCGATCGGCGCCGATGGCCATCGCGGTGCGCAGCGTTTCCTGGCACTGCGTGACGCCGCAGGAGACGGCGATCACTTCCGTGACCACGCCCTTCTCCTTCAGGCGGACGGCTTCTTCGACGGCGATCTCGTCGAACGGGTTCATGGACATCTTCACGTTGGCGATGTCCACGCCGGTTCCGTCACTCTTGACGCGCACCTTGACGTTGTAATCGACGACTCGTTTGACGGGGACCAATACCTTCATCGAAGCACTCCAAGCGGATTGACGTTAACGTTAATCAGATTCTATGGGAGCCCCGGGGCGCTCCCGTGTCTCCCAGCCGTCATGCGCCCCTGCTCCCGTCCCGGGCATCCCGGAAAACCGCGAGCGTCTCCTCGGCGCTGGCTCGAAAATAAAACGAACGATCGTTCTATTCTAGCCATAGCTTCGCGGCTGCCAAGCGGTTCACGGCAGGAATGAGGGATTCCTCTAGACTGCGCTCCCGATACGCCAGCACCACCGCCCCCAACGATCACGACCGCGAGTTCCGTGCCTCCTCCCTCCTCTCCATCGATCGCTCCCGCGAGTTCCCTTGACACCGACGCGCGCGTCCCCTGCATCGGGGTCTTCGATTCCGGCGTCGGCGGTCTCACCGTGCTGAAGGCGCTGCGCGAGCAGCTGCCCGATGTGCCGTTGCACTACGTCGCCGATACCGCTCACGCCCCATATGGGGATCGCAGCAGCGAGTACATCGTCGAGCGCAGCGTGCGCGTGGCCGAACGCCTGCGAGAGGTCGGCGCCCGGATGGCGGTGGTGGCGTGCAACACGGCGACGGCGCACGCGGTGCAGGCCATGCGCGAGCGCTGGCCGGACTGGCCGGTCGTGGGCATCGAGCCGGG
Organism: Mitsuaria sp. MSU3D; assembly: GCF_056867975.1. Classification (NCBI taxonomy): domain Bacteria; kingdom Pseudomonadati; phylum Pseudomonadota; class Betaproteobacteria; order Burkholderiales; family Sphaerotilaceae; genus Roseateles; species Mitsuaria sp. MSU3D. Next base: position 3,213,876 of record NZ_CP200314.1, read on the forward strand.
CGTGAAGCCGGCCGTGGCCGCAACGCGCAACGGCCGCATCGGCGTGATGGCGACGACGGCGACGATCGCGAGCCGGCGTTTCGAGCAGCTCGTCGCGGCACATGCCAGTGATGTCGAGTTGATCAGCCAGCCCTGCCCCGGCCTGGTCACGCTGATCGAGCAAGGCGATCTGCGCAGCGCCGAGCTCGGCGATCTGATCGAGCGCTTCTGCGAGCCACTGCGGCGGGGCGGCGTCGATACGGTGCTGCTCGGCTGCACCCACTATCCGCTGGTGCAGGCGCGCATCCAGGCGGCGTTGGGCGACGGCGTTCAGTTGCTCAACATTGAGGACGCCGTCGCACGTCAGGCGAGGCGCGTGTGGGAAGGACTCGGTTTCGCCGCGTCAGGCCCCGCGGCGATCGTGCTCGAAAGCACCGGCGATCCCGCGCCGCTGCAGCACCTGGCGCGCGAGGCGCTCGGCTGGCGCGACGTGACGGCCACTCGCATCGCGGCCTGATCGACGGCCAGCGAGCTGACCGGCCTCAGATCAGGTTCAGATCAGCGCCCGCGCCAGTCCGCGCGTCATGTCGACGCGTCTGAGCAACCAGTAGCCGAGAACGAAGAAGACGCCGGTCGCGAGGATCGCGAGACGGTGATTGCCTGCCGTCAACACTGTGACGGCGCCGTAGGTCAGCGGACCGATGATCGCGGCGAGGCGGGTGGCGAAGGTCCACAGGCCGAAGAACTCGGCCAGGCGGTCGTGCGGCGCGAGGGCACCGGCGAGCGCACGGCCACAGGACTGGCTGGAACCCATGCACAGGCCCGCGATCACCGCAGCGATCCAGAACAGCCAGGCGCTCGTCGCCAGGAAGGCCAGCAGCGTCATGACCATCCAACCCACCAGCGTCACCGCGAGCGCGGGCTGGTGGCCGATGCGGTCCTCGTAATAGCCGAACAGGAACGCACCGACCGCGGAGGCGATGTTCACGAGGAACACCAAGGTCATCGTCTGCGCCTGTGTGAAACCGAGCGCCTGCTCCGCATAGACCGCAGCGAGCGCGATGACGACGGCGATTCCGGCCTGGTAGCTCGTGCCGCAGGCCAGCAGTCGCAGAAAATCGGGATAGGCACGTGCACGCTGCCAGGATGTCCATAGCTGGGAAAGACCTGACCCCATGCGAGCGGCGCGACGCGTGGCGCAGGGATCGGCGCGCTCGCGCAGCAGCAGGAAGGTGGGCAGCGCGGCGAGCAGGTACAGGCCGGCGGTGATCAGCATCGTGACCGGAACGAAATGGTCGGCCGTGTCCCCGCGCGCCTGGGCGCTCAGCACGTAGCCCAGGCACAGACCGAGCGCGAGCATCCCGCCGAGATAACCGAAAGCCCAGCCCCAGCCCGACACGCGGCCCAGCGCATCACGCCGCGCGAGTTCCGGCAGGAACGCCGCGATCAGCGATTCGCCGTAGGAGAAGAACACGTTGGAGAGCACGACCGCCGTGGCCGCCCACCACAGCTGGTCCGCGCCGAACACCGCGAGCGCGGCGGTCGACAACACGCAGCCGATCGTGCAGAGCCCCAGCAGCTTCTTCTTCGCCCCATGGGCATCAGCCCAGGCGCCCAGCCCTGGCATCGTCACCATCACGAGGAAGCTGGAGACGGCGATCAGCACGGTCCAGAGCAGCGTCGCCGACGGCTGGCCCTTGGCGATGACGCCGACGAAGTACGCGTTGTAGACGGCCGTCAGGACGACGGTCGTGTAGCCCGAATTGGCGAAGTCGTACATCGACCAGCCGAAGACTTCGCGCTTGCGAACGCCCGGGTTCAACAGTTCCTGCACAAACATGCCCATGTGCTGCAGTCTCTGGAAGCCGATCGCGTGGTGCCTCGAACGGGACTCGAACCCGTACGCCGGTTGAGGGCGGCGGATTTTAAGTCCGCTGTGTCTACCAATTTCACCATCGAGGCGCGACGACTCCGCATCGATTCCATGTCGGAGTGAGCGCGCATTATCACGGCGACCGACAAAGAAAAAAGGGAAGCCAAACTGGCTTCCCTTTGCAGGATTTGGAGCGGGAAACGAGGCTCGAACTCGCGACCTCAACCTTGGCAAGGTTGCGCTCTACCAACTGAGCTATTCCCGCATCGCAGGACAGCGGAGTGTTCAATCACCCCACCGACCTTTGGTGTCGTTGGAGCGGGAAACGAGGCTCGAACTCGCGACCTCAACCTTGGCAAGGTTGCGCTCTACCAACTGAGCTATTCCCGCAATGTCCATTCTTTGGAGGCGCGATCCGGAGTCGAACCGGACTGACCGGATTTGCAATCCGGGGCATAACCGCTTTGCTATCGCGCCCCAGAACCCTGGACGGGATTCTGTAGAAGCCGGATTTGGTTGTCCGACTTCGATAAAAAATGGAAGCCTGGGCTTCCATTTTTTTGAACCTGGAGCGGGAAACGAGGCTCGAACTCGCGACCTCAACCTTGGCAAGGTTGCGCTCTACCAACTGAGCTATTCCCGCAGGGTCTTCAACACACTGCCTGCTTCAACTGCCGTGCAATTCTTGCGAATTGCTTTGTCGTCGCTGCACCGTTTGCGCTGAAGCCGAGAGTATAGAACGGTTTTTGACGCTCTCGCAAGAGTTCGGCGACTTCTTTATGAAGATCGCCCAAGTGCCGATGTCAAAGCCCAAAGAAAAATGGCGCCCGAAGGCGCCATGTCGTGTCGAGCTCAGGCTCAGTGCTTCAAGGAGTCGCCCGCGTCAGGCTTCGGGTCCGCCACCTTCTCGGCCGGCGTCGCCGTCGCAGCGACCTCTTCCTCAGGCAAGGCCTGCGGATAGGTCTCGAGCGCCACTTCCAGCACGCGATCGATCCAGCGGACCGGCACGATCTCGAGCTGGTTCTTCACGTTCTCCGGAATGTCCTGCAGATCCTTGACGTTCTCTTCCGGAATCATGACCGTCTTGATGCCGCCGCGATGAGCCGCCAGCAGCTTCTCCTTCAAGCCGCCGATCGCCGTGACCTCGCCGCGCAGCGTGATCTCGCCGGTCATCGCCACATCGGCCCGCACCGGAATCCCGGTCAGCGCCGACACGAAGGCCGTCGTCATCGCGATGCCCGCGCTCGGACCATCCTTGGGCGTCGCGCCGTCCGGCACGTGCACGTGGATATCGCGCTTCTCGAAGAGCTCATCCTTGATGCCCAGCCGGCGAGCCCGCGAACGCACCACCGTGCGCGCCGCCTCGACCGATTCCTTCATCACGTCGCCCAGCGAGCCGGTGCGGATGATGTTGCCCTTGCCCGGCATCGCGGTGGCTTCGATGGTCAGCAGATCGCCGCCCACTTCGGTCCACGCCAGACCGACCACCTGACCGACCTGGTTCTTCTTCTCCGCACGGCCGAAGTCGTACTTGCGAACGCCCAGGAATTCGTTGAGGTTGTCCTCGTTGACGACCACCTTGCTGTCGTAGGCCTTCAGCTGAAGACCCTTGACCACCTTGCGGCAGATCTTGGAGATCTCGCGCTCCAGCGACCGCACGCCGGCTTCCCGCGTGTAGTAGCGGATCACGCCGCGGATCGCGTCTTCGGTGACCTCGAGTTCCTCATCCTTCACGCCGTTGTTGCCGCGTTGCTTCGGCAGCAGGTAGCGCTGGGCGATGTTGACCTTCTCGTCCTCGGTGTAACCCGACAGACGGATCACTTCCATCCGGTCCAGCAGAGCCGGCGGGATGTTCAGCGAGTTCGACGTCGCCACGAACATCACATCGCTCAGGTCGTAGTCGACCTCGATGTAATGGTCGGCGAAGGTGTGGTTCTGCTCGGGGTCCAGCACCTCCAGCAGCGCCGACGACGGATCGCCGCGGAAGTCCATGCCCAGCTTGTCGATCTCGTCGAGCAGGAACAGCGGATTGCGCGTGCCGACCTTGCTCAGGCTCTGCAGCACCTTGCCCGGCATCGAGCCGATGTAGGTGCGGCGGTGACCGCGGATCTCGGCCTCGTCACGCACGCCGCCCAGCGCCATGCGGACGAACTTGCGGCCCGTGGCGCGCGCCACCGACTGCCCCAGCGAAGTCTTGCCCACGCCCGGAGGTCCGACCAGGCACAGGATCGGCGCCTTCACCTTGTCCACGCGCTGTTGCACCGCGAGGTACTCGAGGATGCGTTCCTTGACCTTGTCGAGGCCGTAGTGGTCCTCGTTGAGCACCGCCTCGGCATTCGCGAGGTCGTGCTTGATCTTGGTCTTCTTCGCCCACGGCAGGTTGACCAGCGTGTCGATGTAGTTGCGCACGACGGTCGCTTCCGCGGACATCGGCGACATCAGCTTGAGCTTCTTGAGCTCGGACTCGGCCTTCTTGCGCGCTTCCTTCGGCATGCGAGCAGCCTGGATCTTCTTCTCCAGCTCCTCCATGTCGGCGCCTTCTTCGCCGTCGCCCAGTTCCTTCTGGATGGCCTTGACCTGCTCGTTCAGGTAGTACTCGCGCTGGGACTTCTCCATCTGGCGCTTGACGCGGCCACGGATGCGCTTTTCCACCTGCAGGATATCGACCTCATGTTCGAGCAGATCCAGCAGCTTCTCCAGCCGCTTGCCCACTTCGGACAGGTCCAGCACCGACTGCTTCGCATCGAGCTTGAGCGGCAGGTGCGCGGCGATCGTGTCGGCCAAGCGGCCGGCGTCGTCGATGCCGGCGATGGACGTCAGGATCTCCGGCGGGATCTTCTTGTTCAGCTTGACGTACTGGTCGAACTGCTGCGTCACGGCGCGGCGCAGGGCTTCGACCTCGGGCTGATCGTCGGCTTCGGGCGGAATGGGCACGACCTCGGCGGTGAAATGCTCTTCACCGTCCTCGATCTTGCTCGTCGTCGCGCGTTGCAGACCTTCGACCAGCACCTTCACCGTGCCGTCGGGCAGCTTCAGCATCTGCAGGATGCTGGAGACGCAACCCATCTCGAACATGTCGTCGGGCTTGGGTTCGTCCTTGCCGGCCGCCTTCTGCGCGACCAGCATGATCTGGCGCCCTGCTTCCATCGCCGCTTCCAAGGCCTTGATGGACTTGGGACGACCCACGAAGAGCGGGATCACCATGTGCGGGAACACAACCACGTCGCGCAGCGGGAGCAGCGGCAGCGTGATGGGTTCCGCGGGGAGGATCGGATGACCGGACATGAAAACCTCTCTTTCTCAAGCCCATCTAGGGCCCGAGCTACCAATTACAAGGTGCCGTTCAATAGCCTTTGAGCAATTGCTTTCCACGTGAAGTGATGGCAAGCGAATCGCCCGGGGTGTCTTCGCGACCTCAGGCGCTGGCCTTGGTTTCGCGATAGACCAGCAACGGCTTGGTGTCCTCGTCGATGTTGTGTTCGTCCAGCACGACCTTGGCGACGCTCTCGAGCGAAGGCAACTCGAACATGGTGTCGATCAGCGCATGCTCGACGATCGAGCGCAGGCCACGGGCCCCGGTCTTGCGGGCCAGCGCTTTTCGCGCGACCGCGCTCAGCGCCGACGGACGCACTTCCAGTTCCACGCCGTCCATCGAGAACAGCTGCTGGTATTGCTTGACCAGCGCGTTGCGCGGCTCGGTCAGGATCTGCACCAGCGCGTCCTCGGTCAGCTCGCCGAGCGTGGCGATCACCGGCAGACGGCCGACCAGCTCGGGGATCAGGCCGAACTTGATCAGGTCGCCCGGTTCGACTTCGCGGAACAGCTCGCCGACCTTCTTGTCGCTCTTGCTCTTGACGTCGGCGCTGAAGCCGATGCCCGAACGTTCGGAACGATTCTGGATGAGCTTCTCCAGGCCATCGAAGGCGCCGCCGCAGATGAACAGGATGTTGGTCGTGTCGATCTGCAGGAAGTCCTGATTCGGATGCTTGCGGCCACCCTGAGGGGGGACCGACGCCATCGTGCCTTCGACCAGCTTCAGCAGCGCCTGCTGGACGCCCTCGCCCGACACGTCGCGCGTGATCGAGGGGTTGTCCGCCTTGCGGCTGATCTTGTCGATCTCGTCGATGTAGACGATGCCGCGCTGCGCGCGCTCGACGTCGTAATTGCAGTTCTGGAGCAGCTTCTGGATGATGTTCTCGACGTCTTCGCCGACATAGCCGGCTTCGGTCAAGGTCGTCGCATCGGCGATCACGAACGGGACATTCAGGACGCGGGCCAGCGTCTGCGCCAGCAGCGTCTTGCCCGAACCGGTCGGTCCGATCAGCAGGATGTTGCTCTTGGACAGCTCGACGCCGTCCTTGGTGTCGGCCGCGTGGCGCAGCCGCTTGTAATGGTTGTAGACCGCGACGGACAGGGTGCGCTTGGCCACGTCCTGGCCGATCACGTACTGGTCGAGCGTCGTCTTGATCTCGCTGGGGACGGGCAAGTCCGACTTGCTGGCACGTCCGCCGGTCGCCGCCTCGGCGGGGACCTCGTCGCGGATGATGTCGTTGCACAGCTCGATGCACTCGTCGCAGATGAACACCGACGGGCCCGCGATCAGCTTCTTGACCTCATGCTGGCTCTTGCCGCAGAAGGAGCAATACAAGACTTTTTCGCTGGAGTTGCCTTTTTTCTCGGCCATGGGAGTGCTGCTGGGGCTGCTGAAGGGCTGCGGGGAATACAGGCAAGTGCCTGCATTGATGATAGTTCAATTGCCGGCACCACCCTTGGGGGGATAAAAGCCCCTAAGAGTGGTCAGTTGGTGCGGTCAACGGGCGGTCAGTTGACATGCGGAGCCGGCGGTTCGCTCCGCACCAGTCAGAAGACTTCCCGATCTTGAGAAATCTCCTGCTCGGAAGCGGCAGCGGAGGGCGGGGGAAGACAAGCGGCGCCCCTCAGGGACGCCGCTACAAGCCGGAAGTGAACCGGTCCCCGATCCGCGATCAGCGCTTCTCGATGACCTTGTCGATCAGGCCGTAGGTGGCCGATTCGGCGGCCGACATGAAGTAGTCACGCTCGGTGTCCGCCTGGATCTTTTCCAGGCTCTGCCCGGTGCGTTCGGCCAGGATGCGGTTCAACTGCTCGCGGGTCTTGAGGATCTCACGGGCGTGGATCTCGATGTCGGTGGCCTGACCCTGGGCGCCGCCCAGCGGCTGGTGGATCATGATCTTGGAGTTCGGCAGCGCGAAGCGCTTGCCCTTCTCGCCCGCGGCCAGCAGGAACGCGCCCATCGACGCGGCCATGCCCATGCACAGCGTCGAGACCGACGGCTTGATGAACTGCATCGTGTCGTAGATCGACATCCCGGCCGAGACGCTGCCGCCCGGCGAGTTGATGTACAGCGAGATCTCCTTCTCGGGGTTCTCGCTCTCCAGGAACAGCAGCTGCGCCACCACCAGGTTGGCGACGGCATCGTTCACCGGACCGACCAGGAAGACGATGCGCTCGCGCAGCAGGCGGCTGTAGATGTCGTAGGCGCGCTCGCCGCGGCCCGACTGTTCGATGACGATGGGCACCATGCCCAGGTTGCTGGTTTCAAGCGCGCTCATGAAATCCTCTGATGTGGTTCGAGATCACGACAAACCATTATGTCGTGCGCTCCATCCCCTGACCGTGCGAGGGTTCCCTCCCGGGAGGGCCCCACCCGACGGTAGCGCCGGGGAAAGAAAAAGGCGCCGGCCTTTCGGCCTGGCGCCTTACTTGGCGATGAGTTTGCGGCGAATCAAGAGCAACGCCGAAAAAGCCCGCGCCAAAGCAGCGTGTCCGCGGATCAGGCCGTGGCCATCAGCTCGTCGAACGGCAGTTGCTTGTCGGTGATCTTGGCCTTGCCCAGGATGAAGTCGGTGACGTTGTTCTCGATCACGACGGCTTCGACCTCGGCCATGCGCTCGCGGTCCGACAGGTACCAGCGCACGACTTCCGCCGGCTTCTCGTAGCTCTGCGAGATCTCTTCGATGTGGGCCTGCAGCTGCTCGGGCTTGGCCTGCAGGTTCTGCGAGCGGACCAGTTCGGCCACGACGAGGCCCAGGCGCACACGCTTCTCGGCTTGATCGTTGAACAGCTCGGCGGGGATCGGGGCCTTGTCGGCGTCCTTGATGCCGCGCTTCTTCAGGTCTTCGCGGGCGTTGGCGACCATGCGCTCGGCTTCGCCGGCGATCAGCGACTTGGGCACGTCCAGCTCGGCCTTGCCGACCAGCGCGTCCATCGCAGCGCCCTTGTTCTTGGCCAGCACGCGGAACTTCACTTCGCGCTCGAGGTTCTTCTTGATGTCGGCGCGCAGGGCCTCGACCGTGCCTTCCTTGATACCCAGGGCCTTGGCGAACGATTCGTTCACTTCGGGCAGGTGCTGGGCCTCGATCTTCTTGACCGTGACCAGGAAGTCGGCTTCCTTGCCGGCGACGTCCTTGCCGTGATAGTCGGCGGGGAACGCGAGCGGGAAGGTCTTCGATTCGCCGGCCTTCATGCCGCGCACGGCCTTCTCGAAAGCCTCGAGCATCTGGCCTTCGCCCAGCAGGAACTGGAACGCGTCGGCCTTGCCGCCGGCGAAGGGTTCGCCGTCGATCTTGCCTTCGAAGTCGATGGTGATGCGGTCGCCGTCGGCGGCGACGTCCGCGGCACCACGCTGGGCGAACGAACGGCGCTGCTTGCGCAGGATCTCGACGGTCTTGTCGATGGCTTCATCGGTGACGTCAGCGGCGACACGCTCGATCTCGGCCTCGGCCAGATCGGCGATCTTCACTTCCGGGTAGACCTCGAAGGTCGCGTCGAAGGCCAGCTGGCCTTCGGCCGCTTCGTCCTTCTGGGCGATGCTGGGCATGCCGGCGACGCGCAGCTTGGCCTCGTTGGCGGCGGCGCTGAAGGCCTCGCCCAGCTTGTCGTTGACGACTTCGTACTGGACCTGCGCGCCATAGCGCTGCGCCACGAACGACATCGGCACCTTGCCGGGACGGAAACCGTCGGCCTTGACCGTGCGGGCCAGCTTCTTCAGGCGCGACTCGACTTCGGAGTTGATGTCAGTGGCCGCCAGCGTGAGCGTGATGCGGCGTTCGAGCTTTTCGAGAGTTTCGACGGTGACAGCCATAGTGGACTCGGAATCAGTTGAGAGTGTGGTGCGCGGGGCCGGACTCGAACCGGCACGCCCGTGAAGGCGTCAGGACCTAAACCTGGTGCGTCTACCAATTTCGCCACCCGCGCCGGGTGAACTGAGGTCGTCGCGATCGCTGCGCACAGTCCTGCGCGACGGCCCCTTGGTAATTCATGAAGCGAAGGAAGAGCCCAGGGCCCGCCCTCCGCGATCCGGAAAACCGGCGATTGTAATCAAGGAATCGACGCTTTCCGACGCACCCCCGCCCGTCCCGGGCGGGGGAAACCCCTGCGAGGTCGGTGCGGGGTCAGTGCGCGATCAATGCGTGGACGGCGCGATGCCGGCGTCCTTGTCCCGCTCGACGCGGAACCAGGCCGCGTACATCGCCGGCAGCGCCAGCAGCGTCAGCACGGTGGCCACGATCAGGCCGCCCATGATCGCCACCGCCATCGGGCCCCAGAACACGCTGCGAGACAGCGGCACCATCGCCAGGACGGCGGCCGCTGCAGTCAGGGCGATCGGGCGCAGACGACGCACGGCGGACTCGACGATCGCCTGGGCCGGGGGACGCCGCGACTGCGGTCCTGCTCGATCTGGTCGATCAGGATGACCGAGTTCCGCTGGATCATGCCCATCAGCGCGATGACGCCCAGCAGCGCGACGAAGCCGAACGGACGGTTCAGGATCAGCAGCGCCGCGGACACGCCGGCGATGCCGAGGAAGCCGGTCAGGAAGGCCAGCATGGCGCGCGAGAAGCTGTGCAGCTGCAGCATCAGCAGCGTGAAGGTGATGAACAGCATGATCGGCACGCCGGCCGCGATCGAACCGGTGCCCTTGCTGCTCTCCTCGACCGCGCCGGCGATCGAGATCGAGTAGCCGGGCGGCATCTCCTTCTGCATCGCGTCGAGCGCGGGCCAGAGCTGGTTCGTCACGGTCGCGCCCTGCAGGCCCTCGATGACATCGCCTTGCACGGTGATCGCGAACTGGCGGCTCTCGCGGTGCATCACGCCGGGCTCCCAGGTGAACTGGGGCTTAGCAATCTGCGTCAGCGGCACCGAGCGGCCGGAGGCCGTCGGCACGTAGGCGTTGGCGAGTTCGGACAGCGTGTCGCGCTCCTGCACGGGCTGACGCAGGACGATGTCGATCAGCCGGTCGGCCTCGCGGTACTGCGCCACCGTCGTGCCGGTCACCAGGATGCGCGCCGCCTGCGCGATGCTCTGGCTGGTCACGCCCAGCGCGCGCGCCTTGTCCTGGTCGACCTGAAGCCGCAGGACCTTGATGGCCTCGTTCCAGTTGTCGTTGACGCCCACCATGTTGGGATTGGCGCGCATCTGCTCCTTGGCGCGATCGGCGTAGATCCGCAGCTGCGCGGGATCGTCGCCGGCGATGCGGAACTGCACCGGGTACGGCACCGGCGGCCCGTTGGGCAGCAGTTTCACGCGGCCGCGCACCTCGGAGAACTCCTGGGCCAGGATCTGCGGCAACTTGTGGCGCAAGGTCTCGCGGTCGGCCAGCGACTTCGGCAGGATGATGGCCTGGCTGACGTTGGTGTTGGGCAGGATCTGGTCCAGTGGCAGGTAGAAGCGCGGCACACCCGAACCGACCCAGGTCGCGATGCTGCCCACCAGCGGCTCCTTGGCCATGCGGGCCTCGAAGCGCTTGGCGATGACGTTGCTCTCCTCGATGGTGGCGCCTTCTGGCAGCCACAGGTCGACGAGGATCTCCGGCCGGCTCGAGTCCGGGAAGAACTGCTGCTGCACCTTGCCCATGCCGGCCAGGCCGAGCACGAACACCAGGATCGTCAGGCCAATGGTCTTCCAGCGGTTGAACACGCACCACGCGACCCAGCGGCGGAAGCGGTTGTAGAACGGCGTATCGAAGACCTCGTGCGCCTCGCCCTCGTGGCCGGCGCGGGTTTTCAGCAGCAGCGCGCCGAGGTAGGGCACGAAGTACACCGACACGATCCACGAGATCACCAGCGCCGCCGCGGTCACCGCGAAGATGGCGTAGGTGTACTCGCCGACGGTGGACTTCGCCAGGCCGATCGGCAGGAAGCCGACCGCGGTGATCAGCGTGCCGGTCAGCATCGGCTTGGCTGTGGCGTCGTAGGCGTACGTCGCCGCGTGCATCTTGTCGTAGCCCTCCTCGAGCTTGCGCACCATCATCTCGACGGCAATGATGGCGTCGTCGACGAGCAGGCCGAGCGCGATGATCAGCGACCCCAGCGAGATCTTGTGCAGCCCCACGCCGGCGTAGAGCATCACCACGAAGGTGATCGCCAGCACCAGCGGGATCGTGATGCCCACGACCAGACCCGGCCACACGTCGATGCGCAGCGGCTTGGTGTGCAGGCCCAGCGCGATGAAGCTCACACCCAGCACGACGATGACGGCCTCGATCAGCACGTGCACGAACTCGCCCACGGAGCTCTTCACGGCGCTCGGCTGGTCCTGGATCTGTTGCAGCGTGATGCCGGCGGGCAGTTGCTGCTGGAGCCGCTTGACGCTGGCCTGCAGCGCCTTGCCCAGCGCGATGATGTCGCCGCCCTTGCCCATCGACACGCCCAGCGCGACCACCTGCTTGCCGTTGAAGCGGACCATCGTCGTCGCCGGATCGACGTAGCCGCGGCGGACCTTGGCGATGTCGCCCAGGCGGATGCTGCTGGCCACGCCGGTCTGCGTATTGGTGCCGCGAATCGGGAATTCGCTCAGCGCCTGGACCGAGTTGAGCTGCCCTTCGATGCGGATCTGCACGTTGGCACTGCCGGCGTTCATCGTGCCGGCGCTCTCGACCGCGTTCTGCGCGTTGAGCTGCGACACCACCTGGTTGAAGTCCAGGCCCAGTTCGGCCAGCCGTTTCTGCGAGATCTCGATGAACAGCTTCTCGGCCTGGACACCGAACAGATCCACCTTGGCCACGTCCTGCACGCGCAGCAGCTCGGAGCGGACCGCCTCGGCCTGCTGGCGCAGTTCCTCGATCGAGAAACCGCCGTCGGACGACAGCGCGAAGATCGAGCCGTAGACGTCGCCGAATTCATCGTTGAAGAACGGTCCCAGCACGCCCTGCGGCAGCGTGGCCTTCAGGTCGCCGATCTTCTTGCGGACCGTGTACCAGAGCTGCGGCACCTCGGTCGGCGCGGTGTTGTCCTTCACCTGGAAGATGGTGAGGGACTCCCCCGGCTTGGTGTAGCTGCGGATCTTGTCGGCGTGCGGCACCTCCTGCAGGGTGCGTTCGATCTTGTCGGTGACCTGTTCCGCCATCTGCTGCGGCGTCGCGCCGGGCCAGTAGGCCTGCACGACCATCGCGCGGAAAGTGAACGGCGGGTCTTCGTCCTGGCCCAGCTGGAAGTAGGCGGCGAAGCCCAGCACCATCAGCACCACCATCAGGTAGCGCGTCAGCGGGGCATGCTCCAGCGCCCAGCGCGAGAGGTTGAAACCGGCGCGGCTCGGGTTGCTCATTCAGGGCTCCCGAGGATCAGCGCGAAGCAGTCGGAGCCGGCGCGGGCGCTGCGCCCTCGGTCGGCGTGCCCGGCGGGACGAAGCGCTTGACCTTCTGCCCCGGCGTCAGCACGTGGCCGCCGGCGGTCACGACCTCCATGCCGGGCGACAGGCCCTGCACGACCAGTTCGTTGCCTTCGGCGCCGACGACAGTCACCGCCTGCGGGCGTACCGCCATCGTCTTCGGGTCGAGCAGCAGCACGGAACTCTTGCCCTGTACTTCCATCACGGCACTCAACGGAAGCTTGATCGCGTTGTCCGACGGCGCGCCGGTCAGCACCACCGTCGCGGTCTGCCCGAGGTGCACGTTCTGGCTGTTCAGTTCGGCTTTCACCAGGAAGGTCCGCGTCACCGGATCGGCGGCGGCGGCCAGTTCACGCAGCTTGATCGGCTGCGCGTCGGCCTTGGTATCGGTCCAGAGGCGGACCTTCAGGCCGTCCGGACGCGCGGCGGCGGCGCGTACCAGCGCGACCTGGTCTTCGGAGACGGAGAACACGATGTCCCGCGGCCCATCGTTGGCCACGCGCACGACCGGCGTGCCGGCGGCCACGACCATGCCGGGCTCCGCGTCGACGCCGGTGACGACACCGGCCGCATCGGCGATCAGGCTCGAGTACTGCGCCTGGTTGCGCTGCACGTCGGACTGGGCACGGGCCGATTCGAACTGCGCCTGCGCGGCCTTGAAGGCGGCGTCGCGGCGATCCAGTTCGGCGGCACTGATGAAGCCCTGCTTGTGGAGGTCGATGTAGCGCTTGTAGTCCGCGCCCAGTTGGTCGCGGTTGACACGCGCCGCCAGCACGTTGGACTTGGCGGCTTCTTGCGCCAGCACCAGGTCCGAGCTGTCGATCCGCGCCAGCACCTGCCCGGGCTTGACCACCGATCCCAGGTCCACCTTGCGCTCGAGGATCTTGCCGGCGACGCGGAAGGACAGCCGTGATTCGACCCGGGCCCGCACTTCAGCCGCGAACTCGCGTTGGAGACCGGCCGATTGCGGCGTCAACACCAGCGTGCGCACATAGCGTTCCGGTTCCGGCGGCGGGGCCTGCTTGCCGCAGGCGGCCAGCACGGCCATGGCGGCGATCGCGGCGGTCGCCGACAGCCACGTCGACAGGCGTCCCCAGGAACCGGCGAAGGCGGATTCGGACACGGCGCCGGACGTTCCGGCGGACAGGGACACAAGAGACCGTTGGGGCATGAACACCTCGACAAAGCCACGACGCCCGACCTCGGGCATCGGAGTAACTGACTGACTGGTCAGTAATGTATTCAGCGTGTCCGAACGTGTCAAACCGACGGCGTACGGTTCACCGGGGTACTGCTCGTGGTCTGCGGAGATTGACGTCCTCGGCGAACAGCGCGTGGTTCGGGACGTCAGGTTGACGCAAACGACATCGCCCGCTCAGCGGAGAATGCCGCCCGTGAGCATAGAGCACTACGAAAACTTTCCTGTCGCTTCCTGGCTGAGCCCGCCGGCCTTGCGTCCCGCGATCATGGCGATCTACCGGTTCGCCCGGACGGCCGACGACCTGGCCGATGAAGGCGATGCGACGCCCTCGCGGCGTCTGCGCGACCTGGCCGACTATCGCGCCGACCTGCGTGCCATCACCGCCGGCCAAGCGCCCTCTCCGCGCTGGGCGGCACGCGTGTTCGCGCCGCTGGGACGGGTCCTGGTCCAATACCGCCTGCCGGTGCCGCTACTGGAGGATCTACTCGATGCCTTCGAGCAGGACCTCGTGAAAACCGATTACGCGACCCGCGCCGAGTTGCTCGATTACTGCCGCCGCTCGGCCAACCCGGTCGGGCGCCTGCTGCTGCACCTGTACGGCATCGACGACGTCGAGTCGCTGCGGCGCTCCGATGCGATCTGCTCGGCGCTGCAACTGATCAACTTCTGGCAGGACTTCACCGTCGACGGTCCACGCGGCCGGATCTATGCGCCACTGGAGGACCGCCGGCGTCACGGCGTCGAGGGACAGGACCTGCTGTCGCTGCGCGACAGCCCGGCGGCCCGTGCGCTGATCGCGGAACTCTGTGATTGGGCCTGCGACTTGATGGCCGAAGGTGCGCCGCTGGCCCGCCGGATTCCGGGCCGGGCCGGTTGGGAGCTGCGCTTGGTGGTACAAGGCGGCCTCCGCATCCTCGACAAGCTGGCATCGAACCGTTTCGACGCCTTGCTGAGACGGCCGACGATCGGTGCATCCGACGCGCCGCTCCTGCTGTGGCGCGCGATGACGATGCCGGCAGACCGTACGAACACACGCCGCGAAGGGACGGCGCGATGAGCACCAAGACCGACAAGACCTCCGACCCGACGACCGCCGGCGCTTCCACGCCGGAGCAGTACGTCCAGCAGAAGGCCGCCGCGAGCGGCTCGAGCTTCTATTACGCGTTCCTCTTCCTGCCGCCGCCGCGCCGCGCCGCGATCACCGCCTTCTACGCGTTCTGCCGCGAGGTCGACGATGTGGTCGATGAGGTGTCCGATCCTGGCGTCGCCGCGACCAAGCTGGCCTGGTGGCGCAAGGAGGCCATGAGCGCCTTCAACGGCCAGCCCTCGCATCCGGCGATGAAGGCGCTGATGCCGCACGTCAAGGACTACGACATCCGCGTCGAGCACCTGCTCGCGGTCATCGACGGCTGCCAGATGGACCTCGAGCAGACGCGCTACCTCGACTACCCCGGCCTGCAACGCTATTGCCACCTGGTGGCGGGCGTGGTGGGCGAGGTGGCGTCGGGCATCTTCGGCCGCACGGATCCCGGCACCATCGCCTACGCCCACAAGCTGGGTCAGGCGATGCAGCTCACCAACATCATTCGCGACGTCGGCGATGACGCGCGACGCGGCCGCATCTACCTGCCGGTGAGCGAGCTGCAGCAGTTCGACGTGAAGGCGCACGAGATCCTCAAGCGCGACGCGCCCTGGGGCTACAGCGACCGTTTCACCGCGCTGATGAAGTTCCAGGCGGACCGCGCGCACGCGCTGTACGACGAGGCGGTGTCGCTGCTGTCCGATACCGACCGCAAGGCGCAGAAGCCGGGGCTCATGATGGCCAACATCTACCGCACGCTGCTGCGCGAGATCGAGGCGGAGAATTTCCAGGTCCTTCACCAGCGCATCGCGCTGACGCCGCTGCGCAAGCTGTGGATCGCGATGAAGACGAACTGGCGCGGGCGCTGACGTGACTCGCTTGGCCGTCATCGGCGGCGGTTGGGCGGGGCTCGCCGCGGCTGTCGAAGCCGTCTCGCTGGGCGCCTCGGTCACGCTGTTCGAGATGGCGCCCACGCTCGGCGGGCGGGCGCGCAGCCTGGAAGGCATCGAGCCCACGCTCGACAACGGGCAGCACATCCTGATCGGCGCCTACACGGACACGCTGGCGCTGATGCGACGCGTCGGCGGAGATCCCGACCTCGACCTGCTCCGCATGCCACTGCGGCTGCGTTATCCCGATCGCGAGACGCTTCGGCTCCCGCCAGGGCCGCCCACCCTCGCCTTCTTGCGCGGCGTGATGGGCTGCGCGGCGTGGTCGCTGCGGGACCGGCTGCGCTTCCTGATGACAAGCAGCCTGTGGACGATGCGGGGCTTCCGCTGTGCTCCGGCGCTGACGGTCGCCCAGCTCTGCGCCGGGCTCCCTCGCACCGTGCGTGACGACCTGATCGATCCGCTGTGCGTCGCCGCGCTGAACACGCCGTCCAGCCAGGCCAGCGCGCAGGTCTTCCTGCGGGTGCTCAAGGACGCGCTGTTCAGCGGCCCGGGGAGCGCGGACCTGCTGCTGCCCCGGCGCGGACTGGGCGCGCTGCTCCCGACACCCGCGCGCGCGTGGCTGCTGTCGCGTGGCGCGGAGATCCACACGCAGCGAGTCCAGCAACTCGACGCGGAGGGACGGCGCTGGGTCGTCGACGGCGACGCCTTCGACGCGGTCATCGTGGCCTGCACATCCGTCGAGGCGTCACGGCTCACCCGCGATCTGGCACCGCACTGGAGCGCGGCCGCCGGTGCGTTCGAGTTCCAGCCCATCGTCACCATCTACCTGGAGAGCATGGGGTCGGCGCTGCCGGCGCCGATGGTCGCGCTGCGCGAATCGGCGACAGAGCCCGCCCAGTTCGCCTTCGATCTGGGCCAGCTGGGCCAGCATCCGGGACTGTTCAGCTTGGTCGTCAGCGGCGCCGCGCCATGGGTCGCCCAAGGTTTGGATGCCACCGGCGCCGCGGCGCTGACGCAGGCCCGGGAACATTTCCGATGGGCGACGCCACCGCGGATCGTTCGCGTGCTCAGCGAGAAGCGAGCGACCTTCGCCTGCACACCGGGACTGACCCGCCCCGACCCAACGATCGCTCCGGGGGTCTGGGCTGCCGGCGACTACCTGGCCGGGCCTTATCCCGCGACACTCGAAGGCGCCGTGCGCAGCGGACTGTTCGCGGCTCGTTCCGCAATGCGGCAATCCATCGGCGGCGCTTCCTCCTGACGCCCGTCACCCCCCGGTCCGCGCACCGCTGATGGGCAAAAACGACGGATTGCGCCCTCTGGAGGCCCCTCTCGGTTTCGCCATGCAAAACCGGGGAGAAATCCTTCACAATCGTCCGCCATGAAGTCCAAGGAGTTGCAGACCCCCGCCATCCAGGTCCTCGAGCGCACTTTCGCGCTGCTGGACGTTCTGGCCCAGCATCAGGACCCCGTGTCGCTGAAGTTGATCAGCGAGACGACGGGCCTGCACCCGTCGACCGCACACCGCATCCTGAACGACCTGACCTTGGGACGTTTCGTGGACCGGCCCGAAGCCGGCAGCTACCGGCTGGGCATGCGACTGCTGGAGCTGGGCAACCTGGTGAAGGCGCGACTGGACGTCCGCGAGGCCGCGATCGGCCCGATGCGGGAACTCCACAAGCTGACCCACCAGCCCGTCAACCTGTCGGTGCGGCAGGGGGATGAGATCGTCTACATCGAGCGGACCTACTCCGAACGCAGCGGCATGCAAGTCGTGCGCGCGGTGGGCGGCCGGGCGCCGTTGCACCTGACGTCGGTGGGCAAACTCTTCCTGGCGAGCGACGATCCCCAGCGCGTGCGCGCGTATGCCACGCGCACCGGCCTCTCCGGCCATACACGCAACAGCCTGACCGAGATCACCCTGCTCGAGCGTGAAATGGCGCTGGTGCGCCAGCGCGGCGTCGCGCGCGACGATGAAGAACTCGAACTCGGCGTTCGCTGCATGGCCGCAGGCATCTACGACGACCAGGGCAAGCTGGTGGCCGGCCTGTCGATTTCGGCACCCGCGGACCGGCTGGAGGAAGGCTGGTTGCCCCGACTGAAAGAGACGGCGACGCGGATCTCGGCCTCGCTCGGCTTCCGGGGCTGAGTTGGCGGAGCGGGGCCAACCCGGCAGCCGTCGTTGACAGTGCGGACCGGAAACGACGGGCAGGGTTTGAGGCGGAAATGACGAAACGGGCGCAAGGCCCGCTTCTTTCATTGCAGGAACGGCTGTTTACTTGGCCGAGATCACCGGAGTGAGTGCTGTCGCGCTGACAGCCGCCGGCGTTGCCACGGCCGCCAGCGGCGACGCGGCTCCCGTCAGCCACTTGCGCACACGCTCGGCGTCGCCGATGCGTGAGTACTTCCCGGCGGAATCCAGGAACACCATGATCAGCTTGCGACCGGCGAGCTGCGCCTGCATCACCAGGCACTGGCCAGCCTCGTTGATGAAGCCGGTCTTCTGCAGGCCGATGTCCCAGTCGCCCTTGCGGACCAGTCCGTTCGTCGTGCCAAAACGCACCTGCTTGCGACCCAGCGCGACGGTGTACTCGGACGAGGTCGACAGCTCGCGGATCAGCGGGAACGCGTGCGCCACCTTGACCAGCTTGGCAAGATCGGCAGCGCTCGACTGGTTGCGGCTGGACAGGCCGGTCGGCTCGACGTAATGCGTGTCCATCATGCCCAACATGTGGGCCTTGGCGTTCATCGCCGCGACGAAGGTCTCCAGGCCGCCCGGGTAGCTGCGTCCGAGCGCATGCGCCGCGCGGTTCTCCGAGGACATCAGCGCCAGATGCAGCAGTTCACCGCGCGTCAGCGTCGTGCCGACCGTCAGGCGGGAGCCGGTGAACTTCTCGGTGTCCTTGTCCTCGTCGGTGATCTCGATCTTGTCGTCGAGCGACTGGTTCGCCTCGACGACCAGCAGCGCGGTCATCAGCTTGGTGATCGACGCGATCGGCAGCACCGCCGACGGGTTCTTCGAGAACAGGACCTCATTGGTGTCCTGGTCGACGACGTAGGCGACGCTGGATTTCAGGTCGAGGGGATCTTCGGTGTCATGCAGGCCGTACATCGTCCCGAAGGACGGTTTGGACGGGACGACTTCCCGGATCGGGGCTGCCGCGCGGGCAGCCACCTTGCGCGGAGAGCGGGGAGCCGGCTTGGCCTGCCGCACGCTCTTCACCTTGGCTTTGGAGGACGACGAGGTAGCCGCCTGCGCCGATTGGATCGGCGCGAGACTGGCGGTCAAGCCCGTCAGCAACATGACGCCGCTGAGCGCGGCACCAGACAGCAATGTCGCAATGGTCTTCAATCCAGTCCCCAGGTCAGTGGGCGCGAGTGTAGGGGATCGCTGAAAGACCGGCAAGATCAATGACTTAACGCAGGCTCTTAAAGTACCTGAATCCGTGCCATCCGACGCGCCCAAGGGCTCCGCGTGCGTTGTCCTGTCAACCTTGGGCGGCGACCCGCTCCGTCTTGCTCTGCAACTTGTTCAGAGCGCTCAAATATGCTTTGGCCGAGGCGACCACGATATCGGGATCTGCCCCCACGCCGTTCACCACGCGCCCCGCATGTTGCAGGCGCACCGTGACTTCGCCCTGCGATTCTGTGCTGCCGCTGGTGATCGCGCTGACCGAATACAGCAGCATTTCCGCCCCACTTTGGACCTTGCTCTCGATCGCCTTGAGCACCGCGTCCACCGGGCCGTTGCCATCGCTCTCGGTGCGGTGTTCGATCTCGCCCTCGGCGAAGACCACCTGCGCCTGCGGCCGCTCACCGGTCTCGGAGCGCTGCGCCAGCGCCACCAGCCGGTAATGCTCCTGGAGTTGGGAGACCGACTCGTCCATCACCAGCGCGATGATGTCCTCGTCGAAGATCTCGGACTTGCGGTCGGCCAGATCCTTGAACCGGACGAAGGCGGCGTTGATCTCGGCCTCCGACTCCAGCACCACACCCAGTTCCTGCAACCGCTGCTTGAACGCATTGCGGCCGGACAGCTTGCCCAACACGATCTTGTTGGCACTCCAGCCGACGTCCTCGGCGCGCATGATCTCGTAGGTGTCGCGGGCCTTCAGCACGCCGTCCTGATGGATGCCCGACGCATGTGCGAAGGCATTGGCACCGACCACCGCCTTGTTCGGCTGGATCACAAAACCGGTCGTCTGCGAGACCAGCCTCGACGCCGGGACGATCTGCGACGGATCCACCCGAACGTCCAGGCCGAAGTAGTCGCGACGGGTCTTCACCGCCATCACGACCTCTTCCAGCGAGCAATTGCCGGCCCGCTCGCCCAGGCCGTTGATGGTGCACTCCACCTGGCGCGCGCCGCCGATCTTCACGCCGGCCAGCGAGTTCGCCACCGCCATGCCCAGGTCGTTGTGGCAGTGGACGCTCCAGATCGCCTGGTCGGAGTTCGGCACGCGCTCGCGCAGCGTCTTGATGAACTGGCCGTAAAGCTCCGGGATCGCGTAGCCGACCGTGTCGGGGATGTTGATCGTGCGAGCGCCCTCGCGGATCACCGCCTCGACGACGCGGGCGAGGAACTCCGGATCGGAGCGGTAGCCGTCCTCCGGCGAGAACTCGATATCGTCGGTCAGGTTGCGGCCGAAGCGCACGGCCTGGATCGCCTGCTCCAGCACCTGCTCGCGGGTCATGCGCAGCTTCTTCTCCATGTGGAGCTCGCTGGTCGCGATGAAGGTGTGGATGCGGGCGCGCGCAGCCCCCTTGAGCGCCTCGGCGGCGCGGGCGATGTCGCGGTCGTTCGCGCGAGCCAGCGAGCAGACCGTGCTGTCGCGGATCGCGTCGGCAATCGCCTTGACCGCCTCGAAATCGCCCTGGCTCGCCGCTGCGAAGCCGGCCTCGATCACGTCCACCTTCAGCCGCTCCAACTGACGCGCAATGCGCAGCTTCTCGTCCCTGGTCATGGACGCGCCGGGCGATTGCTCACCGTCGCGCAGCGTGGTGTCGAAGATGATCAAGTGGTCGGACATGTCGGGGCTTCCTTGCGGTGGCGGGCCGCGGGCCGGAGCGGCCCGATCAGCGAGTTTAGGCGGCGAGCGCGGCGCACGAGTGAGACGCCCTCATGAGACGTCCGAGGGCGGCGCGGGGGCCGCCCCGGTCCCTCACACGGCGACGCGGTCGGCGAGCTTGAGCACGCCGCGTTGCGACGCACGACGCAGGCCGGAGACGATCGCCTTCAGCGAGGCCGACGCGATGTTGCCGTCCATGCCGACACCGAACAGCGTCGCGTCGCCGACGCGCAGCTCCAGGTAAGCCACCGCCTGGGCATCGGCGCCGCTACCCATCGCGTGCTCGTGGTAGTCGAGCACCCGCACCTGGGTCTTCAGCAGCTTGTTCAAGCCCTCGACGAAGGCGTCGATCGGACCCTTGCCCTGTCCGTCGATCTTGACCATGCGGACGCACAGGTCCGCCTGCGCCTGCACGCGGGTCTGGCCGTCCTCGGCGGTATCGATCTGCGGATGCAGCGACGGCGCCTGCTTCACGCCGTATTCGCGGTCGAAGATGCGCCACAGGTCGGCCGCGCCGAGTTCCTTGCCGTTCGTGTCCATCACGCCCTGGACGATCTGGCTGAACTCGATCTGCAGGCGACGCGGCAGCTCGATGCCGTACTCGGCCTCGAGCAGGTACGAGATGCCGCCCTTGCCCGACTGGCTGTTGACGCGGATCACCGCCTCGTAGCTGCGGCCCAGGTCCTTCGGGTCGACTGGCAGATAAGGGATCTCCCAGATGTCGCCCTCCTTGCGGGCGGCGAAAGCCTTCTTGATCGCATCCTGGTGCGAACCCGAGAACGAGGTGTAGACCAGTTCCCCGACGTACGGATGGCGCGGATGCACCGGCAACTGGTTGCAGTGCTCGACGCAGCGGCGGATCTCGTCGATGTCGGAGAAGTCCAGTTCCGGATGCACGCCTTGCGTGTAGAGGTTGAGCGCGACGTTCACCAGGTCCAGGTTGCCGGTGCGCTCACCGTTGCCGAAGAGGCAGCCTTCGAGGCGATCCGCGCCGGCCATGATCGAGAGTTCGGCGGCGGCCGTGCCGGTGCCGCGATCGTTGTGCGGATGCACCGACAGCACGATGCAGTCGCGTCGTTCGACGTTGCGGCCCATCCACTCGATCATGTCGGCGAACAGGTTCGGCGTGGAGTGCTCGACCGTCGACGGCAGGTTGATGATGATCTTGCGCTCCGGGGTGGCGCCCCAGGCCTCGGTCACCGCGTCCACGACGCGCTTGGAGAAACTCAACTCGGCGCTGGAGAACATCTCCGGCGAGTACTCGAAGCGGAAATCCGTCTCCGGCTGCTTCTCGGCGAACTCACGGATCATCCGCGTGTGGGTGACGGCCAGGTCGACGATCTCGTCCTCGCTCATGCCGAGCACGACGCGGCGCATGACCGGAGCAACCGCGTTGTACAGATGGACGACGGCGCGCTTGGCGCCGACCAGCGATTCGAAGGTCCGTTCGATCAACGGTTGGCGCGCCTGCGTCAGCACCTGGATCGTCACGTCGTCCGGAATGTGGCCCTGCTCGATCAGCAGCCGCACGAAGTCGAAGTCGGTCTGCGACGCCGAGGGGAAGCCGACCTCGATCTCCTTGAAGCCGATCTTCACCAGCATCTGGAACATGCGCAGCTTGCGCTCCGGATCCATCGGCTCGATCAGCGCCTGGTTGCCATCGCGCAGGTCGGTGCTCAGCCACAGCGGCGCCTTCGTGATCTGCACGTCGGGCCAGCGGCGGTCCGGAAGGGCGATGGGGGCGAAGGCGCGGTACTTGGTCTGCGGTTGCTTGAGCATGAGAGCGTTCCTGTGGGTTCAGGGGCGCAACTCGCAGACTCTCCAGAAACAGGAACGGCCCGTTGCGAGTTGCATTCGGGCCGTTGATCTGGGATGAGCGTCTGGATGGACGGACGTGCGCGATCTAGCGAACCCGAAGGTCACCTAGTAGTAGCAGCGCAATTCGGGCCGGGGACGTCATAGCTGTTGAATATAGAGGCGCGGCGTATGCAGCGTCAACGTCAGTGGGCGAATGACCGAGCCGCAAGCATTCGCTATCGGTGAAGGCCCGCTTCATCAGGTTCGTCGGTCGACATCGCGATGACGCTTGCCGGTTTGCCCTTGGCGCGCCGGACCGCATAGACGACATAGCCTGAGATGCCGTACGCGCAGAAGACGCCGAACAGCACGCGCGGTGGGTCGATGTTGATCGCCGCGATGGCCAGCATGATCACGACCAGCACGATGAAGGGCACCGAACGCTTGAAGGTGATGTCCTTGAAGCTGTAGAACGGCGCGTTGGTCACCATCGTCAGGCCGGCGTAGAGCGTGAAACCGAAGGCGAGCCACGCCAGCGTTGGATCCCGGTGGATATCCTTGTAGCCAGAGCTGTCGAGCGCCCAGATCAGACTCATCACCAATGCCGCTGCGGCCGGGCTGGGCACGCCCTGGAAGAAGCGCCGGTCCACGACCGCGATGTTGGTGTTGAAACGCGCCAAGCGCAGCGCTGCTCCGGCGATGTAGACGAAGGCCGCGAACCAGCCCCACTTGCCCAGGCCCTGCAGCGCCCAGGAATACATGATCAGCGCCGGCGCCGCGCCGAAGGAGACCATGTCGGACAGCGAGTCCATCTGCTCGCCGAAGGTGCTCTGCGTGTTGGTCATGCGGGCCACGCGGCCGTCCAGGCTGTCGAGCACCATTGCGGCGAAGATGCCGTAGACGGACTGCTCGAAACGGCCGCCGATGCCCATCACGATCGCGTAGAAGCCGCTGAACAGCGCCGCCAGCGTGAAGAGGTTGGGCAGCAGGTAGATGCCCTTGTGGCGTGGGCGCTGCGGGGCGTCGAGGCTGTCCGCCTCGTCCTCGTCGAGCAGGTCCACGTTCTTGTTTTCGGTCGAATTCATGGGGCCGGAGGATAACCCAGCGCATCAACGGAAAAGGCCGCGCGGTGCGACCCGCGCGGCCTTCTGGACTGATCTGACGCGATCTGCGTGGATCAGTTCTTGGACTTGTCGACCAACTTGTTGGCCTTGATCCACGGCATCATCGCGCGCAGTTGCTCGCCGACCTGCTCGATCGGATGCTCGGCGGTCAGGCGGCGGCGGCTGATCAGCGTCGGGGCGCCGGCCTTGTTCTCCAGGATGAAGGACTTGGCGTACTCGCCGGTCTGGATGTCCTTCAGGCACTGGCGCATCGCGTCCTTGGTGGCCGCAGTCACCACGCGCGGACCGGTCACGTACTCGCCGTACTCCGCATTGTTGGAAATCGAATAGTTCATGTTGGCGATCCCGCCTTCATAGATCAGGTCGACGATCAGCTTCAGTTCATGCAGGCACTCGAAGTAGGCCATTTCCGGCGCATAACCGGCTTCGGTCAGCGTCTCGAAGCCCGCCTTGATCAGCTCAACGGCGCCGCCGCACAGCACGGCCTGCTCACCGAACAGGTCGGTCTCGGTCTCCTCGCGGAACGAAGTCTGGATGATGCCGGCCTTGCCGCCACCGTTCGCGGCCGCGTAGCTCAGGGCCAGGTCGCGCGCCTTGCCGGTCTTGTCGGCGTAGACGGCGATCAGGTGCGGCACGCCGCCGCCCTGCTTGTAGGTGTTGCGCACCGTGTGGCCCGGGGCCTTCGGGGCGACCATCCACACGTCCAGGTCCTCGCGCGGCTGCACCTGGCCGTAGTGGACGTTGAAGCCGTGAGCGAAGGCCAGCGACGCGCCCTGCTTGATGTTGGGCTCGACTTCCTTCTTGTAGACGTCGGCGATCTGCTCGTCGGGCAGCAGGATCATGACCACGTCGGCAGCCTTCACCGCGTCGGCGATCTCGGCGACCTTCAGGCCAGCGCCTTCAGCCTTGGCCCAGGACGCGCCGCCGCGGCGCAGACCCACGGTGACCTTCACGCCGCTCTCGTTCAGGTTCTGGGCATGGGCGTGGCCTTGTGAGCCGTAGCCGATGATGGTGACGTTCTTGCCCTTGATCAGGCTGAGGTCGGCGTCCTTGTCGTAATACACGTTCATGGTGGTCTCTCCGGGGAAAACAGGTCAGGGGTTGTTCAGTGAAGGATGCGCTCAGACGCGCAGGATGCGTTCGCCGCGGCCGATGCCGCTGGTGCCGGTACGCACCGTCTCGAGGATCGCGCTGCGGTCGATCGCGTCGATGAAGGCGTCGAGCTTGCCGGCATCGCCGGTCAGCTCGATCGTGTAGGTCTTCTCGGTGACGTCGATGACGTGGCCGCGGAAGATGTCGGCGGTGCGCTTGAGTTCCTCGCGCTCCTTGCCGACGGCGCGCACCTTGATCAGCATGAGCTCGCGCTCGATGTAGCGGCCCTCGGTCAGGTCGACGACCTTGACGACCTCGATCAGCCGGTTCAGGTGCTTGGTGATCTGCTCGATCACGTCATCGCTGCCGCTGGTGACGATGGTCATCCGCGACAGCGACGGGTCTTCCGTCGGCGCCACGGTCAGGCTCTCGATGTTGTAGCCCCGGGCGGAGAACAGCGCGACGACGCGCGACAGCGCACCCGGCTCGTTCTCGATGAGCAAAGCAATGATGTGTTTCATGAAGTCTCGTCCTTCGCGCTCTTCAGACCGCCGGCGGTAACCGGTCGGCCCTTGGCCACGCTCTTCGATCTAGGAAATCAGGTCGGTTCACCCTGAGCGATTCGGACCGTCCGCCGCCGGCCGCGACGCGCGCGGTAACGCGCGTCTCGACGGACAGCTTCAGGCCGTCACCGGTCTCAGAGGTCCTCGGACCCCAGCAGCATCTCGGAGATGCCCTTGCCCGCCTGGACCATCGGCCAGACGTTCTCGGTCGGATCGGTGCGCACGTCGATGAAGACGGTGCGGTCCTTCAACCGCATCGCTTCCCGCAGCGCGGGCTCCACGTCCGAGGGCTTCTCCACCAGCAGGCCCACGTGTCCGTAGGCCTCGGCCAGCTTGACGAAGTCCGGCAGCGCATCCATGTAGCTGTGCGAGTAACGCTTGCCGTAGTCGAGCTCCTGCCACTGCCGCACCATGCCGAGGTAGCGGTTGTTCAGCGAGACCACCTTCACAGGCGTCTTGTACTGCTGGCAGGTGGACAACTCCTGGATGTTCATCTGGATGCTGCCCTCGCCGGTGATGCAGAACACATCCGACTCGGGCTTCGCGAGCTTGATGCCCATCGCATACGGCAGGCCCACGCCCATCGTGCCCAGGCCGCCGGAATTGATCCAGCGACGCGGCTCGTTGAAGCGCAGGAACTGGGCGGCCCACATCTGGTGCTGGCCGACATCCGACGTGAAGTAGGCGTCGCGGTCGCGGGTCAGGTTCCAGAGCGTCTCGAGGACGTACTGCGGCTTGATGACCTCGTTGGACTGCTTGTAGGCCAGGCAGTCGCGCTTGCGCCAGTCGTTGATCTGGCTCCACCAGGCGTTGATCGAGTCGGCGTCAGGTCTTGCCTGCGCTTCCTTGATCTGCGCGATCAGTTCCTGCAGCACGTCCTTGACGTCGCCGACGATCGGGATGTCCACGCGCACGCGCTTGGAGATCGACGACGGATCGATGTCGATGTGGATGATCTTGCGATCGACCGACGAGAAGTGCTTCGGGTTGCCGATCACGCGGTCGTCGAAGCGTGCACCGACGGCCAGCAGCACGTCGCAGTGCTGCATCGTCATGTTCGCTTCGTAGGTCCCATGCATGCCCAGCATGCCGAGGAAGCGTGGATCGCTGCCAGGCATCGCGCCCAGGCCCATCAGCGTGTTCGTGCAGGGATAGCCCAGCAGGTCCACCAGTTGGCGCAACTCTGCCGTGGCCTCGCCCAGGATCACGCCGCCGCCGGTGTAGATGTAGGGGCGTTTGGCGCCCATCAGCAGTTGGACCGCCTTGCGGATCTGCCCGCTGTGGCCCTTCTTCACCGGGTTGTAGGAGCGCATCTCGACACGCTCCGGGTAGTGGAACGCAGTGCGATTGAGCGAGACGTCCTTCGGGATGTCCACCACGACCGGGCCGGGACGGCCCGTGCGCGCGATGTGGAAAGCCTTCTTGAGCGTCGTCGCGAGGTCGCGCACGTCCTTGACCAGGAAGTTGTGCTTCACGATCGGGCGTGTGATGCCGACGGTGTCGCATTCCTGGAAGGCGTCGAGGCCGATGGCGGGCGTCGGGACCTGACCGGTGATGATCACCATCGGGATCGAGTCCATGTACGCCGTCGCGATGCCGGTGATCGCGTTCGTGACGCCGGGACCCGAGGTCACCAGCGCAACGCCGACTTCGCCGGTTGCCCGGGCATAGCCGTCGGCGGCATGCACGGCAGCCTGCTCATGACGTACCAGCACATGCTGGATGGCGTCCTGCTTGTAGAGCGCGTCGTAGATGTAGAGGACGGCACCGCCTGGATAGCCCCAGAGGAACTTCACGCCTTCGGCCTGAAGACTCTGAACCAGGATTTCGGAGCCATTCAGTTCCTGACCGGAACTGACGGAATGGGGGTGCGGTTGTGAGCGAGCTTCCGTGATCGCTGCACGTTTGATGTCCGCGGCAGACATGTCCATATGTCGAACCTCTGAGTTTTTTCTCTGACGAAAAACCATCGGTGCTTCTCCTCGCGCTCTTGTGAAGCGGACTTGAAACGTCGCGTCAAAAACAGGGGCGCCCCGGTTGGGCGGCCTACTTGAGACAGAAAATGCGGTGTGCGAGCCGCCGATTATGCATGCAAACCCGCACATGTCTGGATTCGATCGCAGTCTGTAGCGCTGATGCGATAATCCGCGCCGTTTTGCCCGCTCGACCGCCCTAGACCCGCCCTCTGACGGCGCCAGCCCTTGGCCACAGACAAAGAACTCAACGACTTTCTCAAAACCGCCGATCGACGCGCCTTCAAGCGCACGGTCTACATGGTTCGAGACGAGGACGCCGCGCTGGACATCGTCCAGGACGCCATGATCCGGTTGGCCGAGAAGTATTTCGACCGCCCGGCGGCGGAGCTGCCGCTGCTGTTCCAGCGCATCCTGTCCAACGCCACGATGGACTGGTTCCGGCGGCAGAAGGTGCGCAACGCGCTGTTCAGCAACCTGTCGGACTTCGAAGGCGCCGATCCCGGCGACGACTTCGACCTGCTGGAATCGCTGGAAACGCGGGAAGGATCGATGGGCGCGCTGTCGGCCGCGGACGAGGTCTCGCGCGTTCAAGTGCTGGCCGCGATCGAACAGGAAGTTGCAGCGTTGCCGGCACGTCAACGGGAAGCCTTCCTCCTGCGTTACTGGGAGGAACTCGACGTCGCCGAAACAGCAGCGGTCATGGGTTGCTCGGAGGGCAGCGTGAAGACACACTGCTCCCGCGCCGTGCATGCGCTGGCCAAAACGCTGAAAGCCAAGGGAATCTCGCTATGAAGAAGAACACGCCAGGAACGCCGCTGCCGCTCGAGGCGGACGCGCGCGTGACCCGTTTCGGACTCCGGGTGGCCGCGGGCCTGACCGAGCACAGCGAGACCTTGTCCGGCGACATCCAGGAACGACTGCGCTTCGCGCGTGAGCAGGCGCTCGCCAGGGCGATGGCGGCACGCGCCGCGGCCCCTGCACAGACCGCCTCCGATATCCGCCAAGTGGGCGGCGGCGCGCTGGCCCTGGGCGGCGGCGAGAAGACCCCGCGCTGGAGAAAGGCCGCGACCCTGCTGCCGCTCGCGCTGCTGCTGGGTGGCCTGCTGCTGATCCAGCACAGCCAATGGTACGAGCAGATCCGCAGCGCGGCCGAACTCGACACCGAGATGCTCTCCAAGCCGCTGCCGCCGGCGGCGTATAGCGATCCTGGCTTCCGCGAATACCTGAACGAGGATCAGACCGACCCCAACAACCCGAACGGGGCCGCCGACGGCGAGAAGTCCGACGAAGCCAAATCGTCGCAGTGAGGCGGTGCGTGGTCAGTTCCTTCCGTTTTCTCCCGTTCGCGAGGGGTGATCTGAGCGTTTTCCCTGATCCTTCCACATCGCGCCGTCAGGTTCACCGCCTGAGTTCGGCAGCCGTCTGCGGCATGCTCGCGTTCAGCGCCGCGATGGCTTCGGCCCAGGACACCGCCGCTTCCGCGCCGGTCGAGGGAGCCACCTCGGTCGTCTCGCCCGCACCGCGCGCCTCGTCGCCAGTCAGACCCGTCTCGCCGGCGGTCACGCCCGGCGCACTGACCAGCAGCCAGAACTGGGCCTCTCTGAGCGCGTCGCAGAAGGAGGCGCTGGCCCCGCTGTCCAAGGAATGGGATCAGCTCGACGGTGCCCGCAAGGGCAAGTGGCTGGAAATCGCCGCCCGTTATCCGACGCTGCCCGCTGAGCACCAGCAACGTCTGCGCGAACGCATGGTCGAATGGACCAGGATGTCGCCAGCGGAGCGCCAGCGCGCTCGCATCGGCTATCAGCACGCGAACGAACTCCGCGCGCCAGAACAGGAAACCAGACTGCGCGAGAAGTGGGACGCCTACCAGGCGCTGCCACCTGAGAAGCGCCAACGCCTGGTGGAGCGCGCCGCGGAGAAGGCCTCGGCGGCCGGCCGTGACGCCCCCCCGACACCCAATCGCGCGAAGGCGCCGATCCAGCGCACGCCGCTGACCGCGACGACTGGCCCGACGATCGTCCAGGCCCTGCCCGGCGCCACCACGGTGCTGATGACGCAGCGCGCCGAGCCGCCGCTGCCCGGCGCCAGCGCCGCGCCCGGACGGCCGATCCGCTCGCCGCGCGATGCGAAGCTCGACCCGGACACGCTGCTCCCCCGGCGCGACGGAGCCAGCCGCTAAACTGGCCGGATGACCTCCGCCCCCGCCGCCGGCAAAGACACACCGCCGGGCCTGATGCGCCGCCTCGCCGCCTTCATCTACGAAGGCGTCGTCTTGTTCGGCGTCGTGTTCATCGCCGGCTGGCTCTACTCGACACTCACCCAGCAGCGCAATGCGCTGGTCGGTCAGCACGGCCTGCAAGCCTTCCTGTTCCTGGTGCTGGGCATCTATTTCATCTGGTTCTGGTCGCGCGGCGGCCAGACCGTGGCAATGCGGGCCTGGCACCTGCGCGTCGTCGACGCGAACGGCCGCCCGCTCACGCAAGCCCGCGCCACGGCCCGCTACCTGGCCGCCTGGCTCTGGTTCCTGCCGGCGCTGGCCAGCGTGCACCTGCTGGGCCTGGACCGCAGCACCGGGGCGATCTTCGGCGCGATGTTCGCCGGCATCGCCGGATACCTGCTGCTGGCCCGACTCCATCCCCAGCGGCAGTTCCTGCACGACGTGATCTGCGGCACCCGCCTGATCACGCAGTTGCCGCCGCCTCGACCAAAGAAGTCCGCCGCACTGCCGGCTGACTCCTGATTCTTCTGATCTCCCGCCCCCCGACGATGAGCAACCCCCACAAGGGCCGCACCGGCCTGGATCGCATCCTGCACGCCGCCGGTTACTCCTGGGCCGGTCTGCGCGCCGCCTACCGCGGCGAAAGCGCCTTCCGCCAGGAGACCTGGCTGACGATCATCGGCCTCCCGCTCGCGTTCTGGGTCGGAAGGGACTGGGTGCAGGTCGCGCTGCTGGCCGGCTCGCTGATCCTGGTGCTGATCGTCGAGTTGCTGAACTCGGCGGTCGAAGCGGTCGTGGACCGCGTGTCGTTCGAGCTGCACGACCTCAGCAAGCGGGCCAAGGACATCGCCAGCGCCGCCGTGCTGCTGTCGCTGGTGCTGGCCGGGGGCATCTGGGCGGCGGCCATCTGGCAACACCTGCGCTGACGCGCTCGAGCGCCCTAGGCCTGAGGTCTCCCTGGGTGCCTGAATGACAAAGGGCGGACGCCAACTCGGCGCCCGCCCTTCCTGTTTCTGGTGACCCCGTCGGGGTCGCGCGGTCAGACCGCCGCTTCGTCCTGTTCGCCGGTGCGGATGCGGATGACCTGCTCCACGGCGGTGACGAAGATCTTGCCGTCGCCGATCTTGCCGGTCTTGGCGGCCTTCAGGATGGCGTCGATGGAGCGCTCGACCTCGTCGTCCTTCACGACGACCTCGACCTTGACCTTTGGCAGGAAGTCGACCACGTACTCGGCGCCACGGTACAACTCGGTGTGGCCCTTCTGGCGGCCGAAACCCTTCACTTCCGTGACCGTCAGGCCGGACGCGCCGACCTCGGCCAGCGCTTCGCGCACTTCGTCGAGCTTGAACGGTTTGATGATGGCGGTGATCTGTTTCATCACGGGGCTCCGAAAGGGGGATTGGCGGGCAGGACTGGCTGTGATTTAAGCACGGATCGCAACGACGTCAGTCCGGAATGCGGTCGAGTTCGGCGAGCCACACGGCGGGCTCCGAATCGCTCGGCGCACGCCAGTCGCCGCGCGGCGAGAGCGACCCGCCACTGCCCACCTTCGGCCCATTGGGCACGCAGCTGCGCTTGAACTGGCTGCCGCGGAAGAAGCGGCTCACGAAGATCCGCAGCACGCGCTTGATTTCGGCGAGCGGGTACTCGTTGCGCTGGACGTGCTCGCCGTCGGGCCACTCGCCGCGCGCCTTGTCGCCCCAGGCGTGGCGCGCCAGGAACGCGATCTTGGCCGGTGAATAGCCATGGCGGATCGTGTAGAACAGGTTGAAGTCCTGCAGCTCGTAACGGCCGATCTTGTCTTCGGTGCTCTGGAGGCCGGAGCCCTCCACGCGCGCATCCTGCGGCACGAGTTCGGGACTGATCTCCGTGTTCAGGATGTCGAGCAGCACTTCCTGCCCCGCGTGGCCGAGCTGCGCCGTCTCCGCGACCCAGCGCACCAGGTACTGGATCAGCGTCTTCGGCACCGAAGCGTTCACGTTGTAGTGCGACATGTGGTCGCCGACGCCGTAGGTGCACCAGCCCAACGCGAGCTCGCTCAGATCGCCGGTGCCGAGCACCAGCGCCCCGGTGTGATTGGCCAGGCGGAACAGGTGGCTGGTGCGCTCGCCGGCCTGGACGTTCTCGAAGGTCACGTCGTAGACCGGCTCGCCGGCGGCATACGGATGCCCAAGGTCCTTGAGCATCTGCTCGCAGCTCGGACGGATGTCGATCTCGCGCGCCTCGCAGCCGATTTCCCGCATCAGGCGCAGCGCCTGGTCACGCGTGCGTGTGCCCGTGGCGAAGCCCGGCATCGTGATGCCGAGGATGTTCGTCCGCGGCCAACCCATCTGGTCCATCGCTCGCGCGGCGACCAGCAACGCGTGCGTCGAGTCCAGCCCGCCCGAGATGCCGATCACCAGCTTGTGGATGCCACTGGACACCAATCGCTGCACGAGCGCCTGGACCTGGATCTGGAAGACCTCGTTGCAGCGCTCGTCGCGACGTTGGCGGTCCGACGGCACGTAGGGGAAGCGCTCGAGGCGCCGTCGCAGCGGCAGCGCTTGGGCGCGGTCCAGTCCCAGCTCGAACTCGACCGTGCGGAAGGCCTTCAACAACGGTGCATGCTGCCGCACCGAATCACCGAAGCTCGTCTGCCGCATCCGCTCGCGCGACAGCCGCTCGAGGTCCACATCGGCCGACACGAACTGTGAGCGACGCTGGAAACGCTCGCTCTCGGCGAGGAAGCTGCCGTTTTCATAGACCAGCGCCTGGCCGTCCCAGGCGAGATCGGTGCTGGATTCGCCGGCGCCCGCCGAGGTGTAGACGTAGGCCGCCAGGCAGCGCGCCGACTGCTGGCCGACAAGCTGATGGCGATAGCTTGATTTGCCGACCGTGATGTTGGAGGCCGACAGGTTCACGAGCACGGTCGCGCCGGCCAGCGCGGCGTAGGACGACGGCGGGATCGGCGTCCAGACGTCCTCGCAGATCTCGACATGCAGACGCAGCAGCGGCTGGTCGGTCGCCGCAACGACCAGCCGCGTCCCGAAGGCCACGCGTTGGCCGAGCAAGGTGATCTCCTCGGAGATCGCCTCGTCGGCGGCGTTGAACTGGCGCGCCTCGTAGAACTCGCCGTAGTTGGGCAGGTAGGTCTTGGGCAGCACGGCCAGCAGCCGGCCGCGCTGGAACACGACCGCGCAGTTGAACAGTCGATGCTCGATGCGCAGCGGCAGGCCGACGATCGCAACGGTGGGCAGGTCGCGGGACACGGTCAGCAGATGCGCCAGCGCCGCCTCGCAGCCGTCGAGCAGCGGACGCTGATGGAAGAGATCGTCGCTGGTGTACGCGGCCAGACCGAGCTCGGGGAACGCCGCGACCGCGGCACCGTCCGCGGCGGCCTCGCGCAGCAGCTGCGCGGTCTGCTCGCCGTTGAAGCCCGGATCGGCCACGCGGCACAACGGGATGCCGACGGCGACGCGGGCGAAGTCGTGGGTGTAGAGGTTGTCGAAGGACGGCGCGGCGGAAGGGAACGTCGTTGCGCCAGTCGGGGTGGAAGTCGTCGTCGCTTGCATGGGAAGCATCCTGCCATCAAAGCGAAGGGTTTGAGCTTGCGCCTAAGATTTGCCGCGCATGACTGCCCCGCCCTCGCCTCCTCCCTCCGCCGACGTGCCGGAACACGACGTCGCCCAGCCGCTGATCCGCGTCGACGACGATCCCGCCGCACTGCCCCGCGATCAATGGAACGCCCTGCTCGCCGCATCGCCGCTGCCGTCGCCGTTCATGAAGCTCGAGTACCTGAGCGCGATGCACGCGTCCGGCTCCGCGGTGCCGAAGAAGGGATGGCAGGCGCAGTTCCTCAGCGTGTGGGACGGCGACGAACTGATCGCCGCCTGCCCGGCCTATCTGAAGGGCCACTCGTACGGTGAATACGTGTTCGACTGGGCCTGGGCCGATGCCTACGAACGGCACGGGCTCGCGTACTACCCCAAGCTGCTGGTCGCCGTGCCGTTCACGCCGGTGCCGGGCAGCCGGCTGCTGGCGAAGGACGACGCCGCGCGCGAATGGCTCGTGAAGGCGCTGAAGGCTCTGACGGCGCGCTCGGAGCTCTCGTCGGTGCACGTCCTGTTCGGCGACGAGCAAGACCAACGGGCATTGACGGGCGACGCTTGGCTCGCGCGGCAACAGGTGCAGTTCCACTGGACCGGTGACGGCGTGCCGCGTCCGTTCGCGGAGTACCTCGCGACGCTGCAACGCGAGAAGCGCAAGAAGATCCAGCAGGAGCAGCGCAAGGTCGTCGAGGCCGGCGTCCGTTTCGAGGCGCTGCGCGGTGCCGCGATCACGGTGGAGGACTGGGATTTCTTCTACGAGTGCTACACGCTGACCTACCTCGCGCATCGCAACAAGCCTTACCTGACGCGCGACTTCTTCGCACGGATGGCGACGGACATGCCGGAGCACTGGCTGATGTTCATCGCGCGGGATGCCCAGGGCGAGCGCGTGGCCGCGTCGCTGGTGGCGATCGACGAGTCGCAGCGCGCGGCGTACGGGCGCTACTGGGGCTCGACGCGCTACATCCCCAACCTGCACTTCGACGCGTGCTACTACCAGCCGCTGGCCTGGTGCCTGGAGAACGGATGGCGCCGCTTCGAAGGCGGCGCGCAAGGGGAACACAAGATGGCCCGCGGCCTGATGCCGGTGGCGACGTACTCGGCGCACTGGCTGGCGCATCCGCAGTTCCGCGAGGCGGTCGCGGACTTCCTGGCCCGCGAGGGTGAGGCGATGGGCGAGTACATCGACGAACTCGAACGGCATCAGCCGTTCAAGGCCGCGGGGCCGGGCGACGCCGCCTGACAGGGACGGACGCGACTGGCCGCGTTCAGCTCGTCGTCGTCGATGTCACCAGGCGCGGCTGCGTGCGCACGGCTTCGCCCGCATGTTCGCGGAAGAGCTTGGCCAGCTTGGTCGCGGCATCGTCGACGTCATGCCGCGCGAGCACGCGCACGCGCGCCGCTTCGCCCATGCGCTGGAGTTCGGCATCGTCGAGCTGCAGGCAATCGATCATGGCCTGCGCCAGCGGCTGCGGATCGCCGGCCGGCACCAGCCAGCCGTTCTCCGGCCGGACCAGTTCAGGGATCGCCGCGATCGCGGTGCTGATCACCGGACGGCTCAAGGCCATCGACTCCATCACCACCACCGGCAGGCCTTCCGCGAAGCTCGACACGACGAGCGCCCGCGACGCCAGCATCTCCTCGCGCACCTGGTCGCTGCTGATCCAGCCCGTGATGCGCACGCGGTCGCGCAGGCGCAGCGCGTCGATGCGCGCCTCGACCGGCTCACGCAGTTCGCCGTCGCCGGCCAGCACCAGTTCGAAATCGATGCCCTTCGCGGCCACCAGCGCGGCTGCTTCCAGCATCAACAGGTGACCCTTCTGCTCGCACAGCCGACCGACGGCCAGCAGGCGGCGGCCGCTCGCCGGCGCGGCCGGCGTGGCATGGAACGCCGGCTCGACACCGCAAGGCACGATCGGCACCTTGGACCAGTGCGAGTGATCCACCCACCGGTAGATCTGACTGCGGCAGAACGACGAGATCGCCACGACGAACCGCGAGCGGCGGATCTTCTCGCCCAGATGCAGCATCTCGGGCCGGTCGAACTCCTCGGAGCCGTGGCAGGTGAAGCTGTAGCCCGGACCGCCCAGCGCCTCGATCAGCGCGGCGACCTCGGTCGCATTCGTCCCGAAGTGCGCGTGCACATGGTTCACGCCTTCGGCGCGCAGCAACGGCACGGCCAGGCAGGCTTCCGCCAGATAGATGAAGTGCACCGGCAGCGGCCGGTCGGCGCGACGTCCCAGCTTGAAGGTCAACGCCAATGCGGACAGGAACTTCGCCGGCGAGGTCAGCGCCTGGCGCGCCATCGCCTTCAGCAGCGGACCGACACCGCCGCGCAGGAGGTAGTGGGTGCGCGACTTCTCGTCCTGGTCGGTGGGATCGGGGGCGGCATCGTCCCAGCCGCGGACGGCCAGCCGCATCACGTCGACGCCCTGCTGCTCCAGCGCCAGGATCTCCCGGCGGATGAAGGTGTGGCTGACCTTGGGATAGTGATTGAGCAGGTAGGCGACTTTCACGTGACGATACTTCCGTGGTGAGGTCGCCCATTTTGGTGCCGCACGCACCAGCACACAACGTCAATCCCCAAAGCGGGGACATCTCAGTTGTAACGCACCGTCATGGCATCGTGTTTGCCACGCGGACATTCTTGCGGTCAGAAATGAAAAAGCGCCCACATGGGGCGCTTGTCGTACTGCAGCGAGCCTTGCAGGCCCGGCGTTCCAGTCCAGCGATCAGGCCTGCTGGGCCTCCGCGTAATTGGCCATGCCGTCGGTGATTTCCTTCTTGGCGGCTTCCGGGCCTTCCCAGCCCTTGACCTTCACCCACTTGCCGGCTTCGAGGTCCTTGTAGTGCTCGAAGAAGTGCTGGATCGCCTTGAGGCGCATCTGGTTGATGTCCTCGGGCTTGGTCCAGTGCTCGTAGATCGGCAGGATCTTGGTGGTCGGCACGGCCAGCAGCTTGGCGTCGCCGCCGGCTTCGTCGTCCATCTGCAGCACGCCGATGGCGCGGCAGGTCACCACCACGCCCGGGGTCAGCGGGAAGGGCGTGATCACCAGCACGTCGACCGGATCGCCGTCGTCAGCCAGCGTCTGGGGAACGTAGCCGTAGTTGCACGGGTAATGCATCGCCGTCGTCATGAAGCGGTCGACGAACAGCGCGCCGCTTTCCTTGTCGACCTCGTACTTGATCGGGTCGGCGTTCATCGGGATCTCGATGACGACGTTGAACTGCTCGGGCGCCTTCGCGCCAGGGGTGACTTTGTGCAGGCTCATGGTGGTGGACAGCGGTGAAAGCGGGGGAATCCGGAGGGTTCCGGAAAAGCAGCAATTCTAGAGGGTCGCCTGAACCGGCCCTGACG
Source organism: Mitsuaria sp. MSU3D (assembly GCF_056867975.1). NCBI lineage: Bacteria > Pseudomonadati > Pseudomonadota > Betaproteobacteria > Burkholderiales > Sphaerotilaceae > Roseateles > Mitsuaria sp. MSU3D. The sequence goes on from NZ_CP200314.1 coordinate 3,250,334, forward strand.
CCCTCCTCCATCGCGGGGATTCGTCATCCCTCGCCATCCCGCGGCCAAGCTCAGGTCGTCAGGCTGTGCGCCGGCCGTTCGCCGGCCAGCGCCTGCGCCAGGCTCTCCAGCACCATGCGGCCCATCGCGGCGCGCGTCTCCTCGGTCGCGCTGGCGCGATGCGCCTGCAGCACGACGTTGTCCAGGTCCAGCAAGGCCGGCGGCACGTTGGGCTCGTCGGCGAAGACGTCAAGCCCCGCGCCCGCGATGCGCTTCTCCTGCAGCGCCTTCACGAGATCGGACTCCTTCACCAGGCGGCCACGCGCGACGTTGATCAGGAATCCGCGCGGACCGATCGCATCGAGCACCGTCGCGTCGATCAGATCGCGCGCCTTGTCGGCCGCGGCGCAGACGATCAGCGCATCGCTGTCGCGGGCGAGTTGCACGAGGTCCGCCTCGAAGGCCCACGGCGCGTCGGCGATCTCCTTCAGGTCGGTGTAGCGCACCGGGCAACCGAAGGCGCCGACGCGCTCCGCCACCGCGCGGCCGACCCGGCCGAGACCCACGATGCCCACGCGCATCCCGCTCACGCGACGCGCCAACGGGATCGCATTCGGCTGCGGGAACTTGGGCCACAGGCCGCCGCGCACGAAGCGGTCGACCGACGCGACGTTGCGGGCGGTCGCCAGCAGCAGCGCGAGCGCCATGTCTGCGACGTCCTCGGTCAGCGCGCCGAAGGTGCCGGTCACCGGCAAGCTGCGCGAGCGGGCGTACTCGATGTCCACGGCGTCCGTGCCGACGCCGTTCACGGCGACCACCTCGAGCGCAGGCAGCCGCTCCATCATCGATCGCGAGATGCCCGTGTGCCCGCCGGTGATCACGCCGCGCATGGCAGCGCCGTGCGTGGCGATGTACGCGTCCGGATCGGCCTGCTCGAACAGCCGGTGCATCGTGTACAGCGCGTCCAGCTGCGCATTGATCGCGGGCACGAGGATGGGATTGAGTTGCAGGATGTTCGGCTTCATGGCGTTCTCTACTTCAGGAGGGTCGGAAAAGATGCGGGCACCGGCGTCCCGGCTCACTCAGGCTGGATGCCGGCGGTCCTGATGACAGCGCCCCAACGCTTGTATTCAGCGGCCTGGAAGCTGGCGAGTTCCGCCGGCGTCGACGTGAACGGCTCCATGCCGTTCTGCTCGACGAAGCGCTTCACCGGCTCCGCGGTCATGGCCTTCTGCATCAGCGCGTTGATGCGCTCGACGACGGGCGTCGGTGTTCCCGCGGGCGCGTAGACGGCGTTCCAGTAGCTGATCTCGTAGCCGGGCAGGCCGGCCTCGGCGATGGTCGGCAGGTCCGGCACCAGCGGTGAGCGCTTTGGGCTGCTCACGCCCAGCGCCTTGAGCTTGCCGGCCTTCACCTGAGGAAGGCTCGTGGTCAGGTCGACGATCATCAGATCGACCTGACCGCCGACCAGATCGACCATCGCCTGCGGATTGGCCTTGTACGGCACATAGGTCAGCTGCGTCTGCGTCATCTGCTGGAACAGCTCCGCCGCCACGCGCGCCGACGAACTGCCGGCGCCGAAGGTGAGCTGCTGCTTCTTCGCGATCGCGCTGAGCTCGGTGACGTTGCGTGCGGGGATGCGCGGATTCGTCACCAGCAGCAGATAGCCCTTCACCAGTGCGCCCACCGGCGCGAAGTCCTTCACCGGGTCATAGGCGAGCTTGCGGAACAGATGCGGATTGGCGGCCTGCGTCGTGTTGGTCGTGATGAAGAGCGTGTAGCCGTCCGCGGCCGAGCGCGCCACCGCCTGCGCGGCGATGCCACCGCTGGCGCCGGCCTTGTTCTCGACGATCACCGGCACCTTGGTCGCGGCGGTGATCTCCGCGCCGAGGGCGCGCGCCAGGCCGTCGGTGGTGCTGCCAGGGCTGGAGCCGACCACGAGAGTGATGGCGCGGGAGGGGAACGTCTCGCCCTGCGCGAGCGCGCCGAAGGAGGCGGAGGACGCGAAGAAGGCGAAGGCGGCGGCGGCCGCGAGGGCGAGCGAGGCCCGGCGTCGGGCCGGCTGGAAGCGAGGGATGCGGTTCATGCGGTTGTCTCCATGGAAGGGGCATGAGGGCCGGCATCGCGGAGGCTTCTGGGCGGTCTCCGTCGATGTCGCGTGGACTCATGCTGGCAGCGCGAAAACAACCGGTCAATATTGATGATCAATATCAATCTGAGGCACGGATACTCCCATTGATTCGACTGAATCGGCCCAATGACCGGCGAACGTCGGAACCTGGACAGGACTTATGTTGATGAATACATTGACGACATCAACGACACGAGACCATGCCCCGATGGCCGCCTGGATGACCCTGGATGAAGCACGCGACGCGCTCGGCGTCCGCGCGCAGACGATCTATGCCTATGTGAGCCGCGGACGCATCGGTGTCGAGCCCGACCCGCAGGACTCGCGGCGAAGCCTGTACCGCACGGAAGACGTGAAGGCGCTGGTACGCCGCAAGGAGACGGGGCGCACGCGCGAGACGCTCGCCGCGACGACGCTGTTCGGCGCCGAGCCCAGTATCCCGACGGCGGTCTCGACCTTCTCGGGCGGACGGCCGTTCTACCGCGGCGTCGACGTCGTCGAACTGGCCGCGACCGCAACGCTGGAGGATGCGGCGAGGCTGCTGTGGAACGTCGAGACGCCGCCGGCGTTCCCGCGCCCCGCGGTCGCATCGGGCTCGCCCTCGCGCGCCGCGCTCGATGTCGTCGCCGCGCTGCCGAATGGGCGCTCCCGCGCATTCGCCGAACTGGCGGCGCTCACCGCCACCGGACATTCGACGCGCGGCCGCGTGCCGCGCGTGCTGATCGAGGAAGCGTCGGCGCTGGTCGGTCGACTGGCCGTCGCCTTCGGCGCCTCGGATGAGGAGGCGCTGCCGCTGCACGAGCGCCTCGCCCGCGGCTGGGGCCAGCCGCGGGCAGTGGCCGCGCTGCTGCGCAAGACGTTGGTCCTTGCGGCGGACCATGAGATCACCAGCTCGGCCTTCTCCGCACGCATCACCGCGTCCACCGGCGCTTCGCTGCCGGCGTGCCTGCTCGCGGGACTCACCACCTTCTCCGGCCCGCTACACGGCGACGCCTCGGGACGCGTGCGCACGCTGTTCGACGAGGTCGAGCGCGACGGCGCCGATGCCGTCGTCGACCGCTACCTGGCGTCCGCGATGCCGCTGCCCGGCTTCGGCCATCACATCTATCCGGACGGCGATCCACGCGCCGCATCACTGATGGCGGACTTCAAGCCGCCCGCGGCGATCGCCCGCCTGATCGAACGCGTCGTGGCGCTGACCGGTCTGCCGCCGTCGATGGACGTGGCGCTCGCCGCGCTCGTCTCGCGCTACAAGCTGCCGCCGGACGCGGGCTTCGCGATCTTCGCGATCGCGCGCAGCGTCGGTCTCCTGGCGCACAGCATGGAGCAGCTCGCCATCGATTCGGTGATCCGTCCGCGCGGCCGCTACATCGGCCCCAGCGCTGCGGGTCCGGTCGATCCCCGCAAGGAACGTCGCAAGCGTTGACGGGGCGGTCCTCGGTCCGGAGAAGCCGGCGGAGCCGGTGCCCCTCGGAGCGAATTCCGAGCGGCGAGGAGGAGATTGAGCGGAGAGGGGCACCGGCTCCGCCGGCTTCGGGCGCAGCGCACCGGCTGCGTGTAAAGGTGACGTGACGAGGCACATGACATGCCCGGGGCCAGTTGTTGCCCCTGTCTTGTCGCGCGCCCCTGCAAAGCCTGACACCCGTCTTGCAAAGCCCGTGAATCCGCTGGTAAACGCTCATGCCATGCACTATTCACGGCCTTAGCATCGATCGACGGACTGTTGCTGTTGCGTGCGCGCAGGCCCGGCGCCCGCTGGATGGAACCGTCTTCACGGATCAAGAATCAGCGAGAGGAGACAACCCTATGTCGACGAGTTTGGCGCTGTACTTCGCGCTGGCCTGCGGGCTGGCGGCGGTGCTTTACGGCTTTATCCAACGCAGCTGGATCCTGAGCCAGGATCCCGGCAACCCCCGCATGCAGGAGATCGCCGGCGCGATCCAGCAAGGTGCCGCGGCCTACCTGGCGCGGCAGTACCGCACCATTGCGATCGTCGGCGTCGTGCTCGGCATCCTGATCGGCGTCGCGCTCGACTGGAAGACGGCCATCGGCTTCTTCATCGGCGCGCTGCTGTCCGGCGCCTGCGGCTTCATCGGCATGAACGTCTCGGTGCGCGCCAACGTGCGCACCGCGCAGGCGGCGACCAAGGGCATGGCGCCGGCGCTCAACGTCGCATTCAAGGGCGGCGCGATCACCGGCATGCTGGTCGTCGGCCTGGGCCTGCTCGGCGTGGGCCTGTTCTTCATGTGGGTCAGCGACAGCGGCACCCGCGCGGACAGCCAGACGCTGAAGCCGCTGCTGGGCCTGGCCTTCGGCTCGTCGCTGATCTCGATCTTCGCGCGGCTGGGTGGTGGCATCTTCACCAAGGGGGCCGACGTCGGCGCCGACCTCGTCGGCAAGGTCGAGGCCGGCATCCCCGAGGACGATCCGCGCAATCCGGCGGTGATCGCGGACAACGTCGGCGACAACGTCGGCGACTGCGCCGGCATGGCGGCCGACCTCTTCGAAACCTACGCGGTCACGTTGATCGCGACGATGGCGCTGGCCGCGCTGACCTTCGGCGGCATGTCCATCGCGGCGATCGTGTATCCGCTCGTGCTGGGCGGGGCGTCGATCATCGCGTCCATCATCGGCTGCAGCTTCGTCAAGGCCAGCCCCGGCATGAAGAACGTGATGCCGGCGCTCTACAAGGGCCTGATCGTCGCGGGCGTGCTGTCGGCGATCGCGTTCTGGTTCATCACCCGCGCGCTGTTCCCGCAAGACCTGACGCTGCCCGGCGGACAGACCATCGGCGCGAACGCCCTCTTCCTCTCTTGCCTGGTCGGCCTGCTGCTGACCGCGGCGATGGTGTGGATCACCGAGTACTACACCGGCACCAACTACAAGCCGGTGCAGCACGTCGCGCAGGCGTCGACCACCGGTCACGGCACCAACATCATCGCGGGGCTGGGCGTGTCGATGCGCTCGACGGCCTGGCCGGTGCTGTTCGTCTGCATCGCGATCCTGGTGGCATTCAAGCTGGCCGGGCTCTACGGCATCGCGATCGCGGCGACGGCGATGCTCAGCATGGCGGGCATCGTCGTGGCGCTCGACGCCTATGGCCCGATCACCGACAACGCCGGCGGCATCGCCGAAATGGCCGACCTGCCCGCGAGCGTGCGCGACATCACCGATCCGCTGGACGCCGTGGGCAACACGACCAAGGCCGTGACCAAGGGCTATGCGATCGGCTCCGCGGGCCTGGCGGCGCTGGTGCTCTTCGCGGACTACACGCATGCGCTCGAGCAGCGCGGACTCTCGGTCAGCTTCGACCTGAGCAACCACATGGTCATCGTCGGCCTGTTCATCGGCGGGCTGATCCCCTACCTCTTCGGCGCGATGGCCATGGAGGCGGTGGGTCGCGCGGCGGGCTCGGTCGTCGAGGAGGTGCGCCGCCAGTTCCGCGAGATCAAGGGGATCATGGAAGGCACCGGCAAGCCCGAATATGGACGCGCCGTCGACATGCTCACCGCCGCGGCGATCAAGGAGATGATCGTGCCGTCGCTGCTGCCGGTGGTCGTGCCGGTCGTGGTCGGACTGGTGCTCGGACCGGCCGCGCTGGGCGGGCTGCTGATGGGCACCATCGTCACCGGGTTGTTCGTCGCCATCTCGATGTGCACGGGCGGCGGCGCCTGGGACAACGCCAAGAAGTACATCGAGGACGGCCACCACGGCGGCAAGGGCTCCGAGGCCCACAAGGCCGCCGTCACCGGCGACACCGTCGGCGATCCCTACAAGGACACGGCGGGGCCCGCGGTCAACCCGCTGATCAAGATCATCAACATCGTCGCGCTGCTGATCGTGCCGCTGCTGCCCACGGCCGGGATCAGCGGCCCCGCGGCGGGGGCGCACACGCCGCCGGCCTTGACCGCGCCGGCTCCCGATGCCTCAGCGCCTGCGGGCGTGCCGGACGCGGTGGCCAGCGGGCCGACGGAAGCCGCCAGCGCGGCCTCCGCGCCCTGACGGTCGGACCGACTGGGCGAGGCTCGCCCGAGCCTCGGTGAAAACGCTGAGAAAAACAGCCCCGCGAGGGGCTGTTTGCGCTTTGAAGGGTCATGCGCTCACGGCAGAATCGGCTGTCGATACCAGAACGTCCAGGGACTCCGCTCAACATGCTCAGCCAGGCCATCACGCCGCGCGAATTCGAACGCCGCCGCGAGCAGTTGGCCGAGCTTCAGCGCTACCTGGCCTCGCAGGAATCCGAGTACGCGGAATGCCGCCAGCGCATGCAGCGCTTCGTCGACCGTTACGTCGCCGCGCTGGGTCCGTTGTACATGGAGCTGGACGCGCTCGAATCGCAGCTCTACTGCGCGATGCGCTACCTGCACGACGCGTTGGCCCGCAACGGACTGGATGTCCGCGCCCTTGATTCGCCCCGCGCCACGGCCATGCCACAACTGCCGGTGCTCCCGGCCGGCGCCCCGCTGCCCGCCGAGCCGGAAGGCGGCCTGGTGCAGGTCGGCCCGCCGCCGCTGAAGACCCTCTACCGCCGCGCCGCGAAGCGGCTGCATCCGGACCTTGCGCCGGACGACGCCGAGCGCGTGCATCGCGAACGCAAGATGGCCGAGGTCAACGAGGCCTATGAGGCCTGCGATCGGGATCGTCTCGAAGCGCTGCTGCTGGCTGCCGGAGAGAGCCTGGTGAAGGTTCGCGGCGGCGATGCGGACGCGGTCATGGAATGGCTGCGCAGCGCGGAACGCTCGGTGCAAGGGCGGCTGCGCGTCGTCCAGGCCCACCTGGCGCTGCTGAAGAGCCACACGATGCATGAACTTGGCGAGTCGATCGAGCGCGCCGAGAAGCGCGGCCTGGATCCGCTCGGGATCATGGCCAATCGCCTGCGCGCCCAGATCACCGAACGGCGGCAGGAGCTCTACATCGGCCAGCGCCTGCAGCCTGCCTCGAGCATGGCCGAGGCCTTCCTGCGCCAGCGCCAGCAGCGCATGGGTGGCGGAATCGCCGCCTCTCACTGAAGACTCAGCCCCGCCTCTCCGCTTGTCGCTCCCCAAAGTCCTCGGTAGCAAAACCGAGGAAGTACGGCAGTGGTTGGGGACGGCTGTGCTTGGGGTTTCGGAGCTCGCCTCCGGGGCCCCAAGCACAGGCGGCCAACGCACAGCCGGGTGAAGGTGGGCAGCCTGCCGATCAGCGCCGCCCCCGCGCCTGAGGCACGCGGGGAGACAAGGTCGCCGCCCAGGCCGCGATCTCCGGTCCGAGCGCATCGACCGCAGCCGCGGTCGCCTTGACGGCGCCTTCGGCGCTCGCGCCGGCGGGTTCCGACCGATCGAACGCGCGCTGCGTGCCGTCCTCGGCGGTGGCTATCACCCGCACCTGCACGTCGCTGCGCGAGGCGCTGGAATAGTTCTGGAGGCTCTCTTCAAGCTCCAAGGTCACGCTGATGGCCACTTGCGGATCGGCGCCTGCGGCGACGGGCGCACGTGCGATCTGCTGGCGCAGCCGCGAGCCCACGAGCACCGGGAGCGGCGCCGCCCAGCGCGAGTCGCGGTAAACGCGCCGCGCATACGGATCGGAGTCGACGAGCCGGTAGGCGATGCCGGTGCCTTGCAGCGTCTCTGGCGCGGTGACCGCCTGGAGTTCAACGCGCTTGGCCAGCGTGGTCTGCTGCGGCCACGCGGGCGCGGGACCGAGGTCCATCTGCGTCGGCGCCGGCGGCCGGCTGCCGCAGGCGCTCAGCGTCGCGGCGAGCGCCAGGCCGCCGAGCAGCAGCGCGCGGCGCAGGCTACCGGTCCACGGAAGTTCGATGTGGTCGTTCATTTCTTCGCTCCCGCCTCGAATCCCGTCTCACCGGGTCCGGGCGCACCGGGCGTCGGCCCGAGGATCAGGCTCTGCGGCTGATCGCCGATGTTCTGCGCCGCGCGCTCCAGGGCGCGCGCCGCCGCCGACAGATCGTCCAGCACCGCGCGTTGACGCGGCTTGTCCGCCGAGCCCACCAATGACAGCTCCACCCGGCGCAGCGTGCGCTGCAACTGCACCGCCGCGTCGCCCAGTTGATCGATCGCGGCCGCCTTGCCCTTGTATTCATCGACGAGTTCGCCGCCCTGCTTCGCCAGCGTGTCGACGTTGCCCAGCGTGTTCCGACCCGCGACCATGAGTCCGTCGGTGTTCTTCACCAGCCCCGGCAACGCCTGCGCCGTTGGCCGCAGTTCCTTGACCAGCTCATTGAGCCCCGCGGAGGCCTCGTTCAGCTGCGCCAGGGTCTGGCTCAGCTGCTGCTGGTTGCTGTCGCTGAGGACCTTCTGAATGCGGTCCATCGTGGCGAGCGCACCGGCCGCGAGCTTCGGCCCCGCGTCCTGCAACTGGTCGAGGAAACCGGGGGCGAGCGCGATGCGTCGCGTCTGCAGCACGCTCTGCTTCGGATCCGTCGGATCCGGCCCGTCGTACAGATCGATGAACGACAGCCCGGTGATGCCCTGATAGCCCAGCTTGGCCTGCGTCCCCGGCGCGATCGGCGCGTCCGAGTCGACCTCGATGTCGACGAGGATCTGCCGCGGCTGCGCCGGATCGAAACGGATGGTGTCGACCTTGCCGACCTGCACGCCGCGCAGCTTCACCGGCGCCTTCACATTGAGCCCCGGTACACCCGAAGCGGTCACCACGGTGAAAGTCTGCGTGTCCCCGCGATCATCGCGGAACCACAGGATGACCGCCACCAGCGCCGCCCCGAGCAGCAGCACGAAGAGGCCCGTGGCCAATGCATGTGCCTTGTTTTCCATGTGCTCGCCCGAGTCCTTGTGGTTGATCGTTGTTCGTTGTGGTGGGAGAAGTCCGCCGGCCGTTCGCCGCGTTCAGGCGGGCATCTCGTCGCGGTGCTGCAGCGCGTCGCGGTAGCTGCGCAGGTTGTCTGCGGCGCAGCGGTCCGCATGGCCGAGGAAGAAGTTGCGGATGAACGGATGCTTCTGCTTCACCACCAGCTCGAGCGGCCCGTGTGCGATCAGGTGCTGGTCCGCGAGCACCGCCACCCGATCGGCGATCGCGAACAGCGTGTCGACGTCATGCGTGACCATCACGACCGTCAGCGCCATTTCGCGCCGGAGACTCTCGATCAGTTGCACGAAGTTCTTCGAGCTTGCCGGGTCCAGCCCAGCCGTCGGCTCATCGAGGAACAGCAGCTGCGGATCCATGATCAGCGAGCGCGCCAGCGACACCCGCTTGATCATGCCGCCCGAGAGTTCCGCCGGCATCTTGATGCCGTCCTCGGGCTTGAGCCCGACCTGCTGGAGCTTGGTCATGACCAGCTCGGCGATGAGGTCCTTGGGCAGGCTCTTGAGCTCGCGCAGCGGCAGTGCGACGTTGTCGAACACGGACAGCGCCGAGAACAGCGCGCCCTGCTGGAACAGCACGCCCCAGCGGTGCCGCACCTGCGCCAGGTCGGTCGCCTCGCACTTGCCGAGCTTGTGGCCGAAGACCAGCACCTCGCCCTCGCTGGGCCGCTCCAGGCCCAGCATGAGCCGCAGCAAGGTCGTCTTGCCGCTGCCCGAGCCGCCGATGATGGCCAGCACCTCGCCGGCGGTGACCTCCAGGCTCAGGTCCTTGTGGATGCGCACCCCGCCGAGCACCGTGCCGACGTGACGCACCTCGATCACCGGATCGCCCGGCTGGACGTTCAGTTCCTCGACGGCTTCGGCCGAGGTCGGTTCGATACATCCGCTCATGCTTTCAACCCCACGTCGGAGAACATCACCGCGAAGATCGCGTCCACGATGATGACCACGGTGATCGCGCTCACCACCGAATCGGTGGTGCCGGTCCCGAGGCTTTCGCTGTTCGGCTTGATCCGCAGCCCGAAATGGCAGGCCACGAAGGCAATCATGACGCCGAACACCGCCGATTTGGCCAGTCCCAGCCACAGGTTGGCCACCGGCACCGCGGCCGGCAGGCCTTGCAGGAACTGGATGTAGTCCAGGCCCAGCGTGGCGCGCGCGGCCAGCATGCCGCCCAGGAGCACCATGCTGCTGGTCCAGGTCATGACCAAGGGCAACGAGAGTGCCAGGGCCACCATCTTGGGCACCACCAGCCGGATCGTGTGCGAGATGCCCATCACCGACAGCGCATCCAGCTCTTGCGTCACCCGCATCACACCGAGCTGCGCCGTCATCGCCGAGCCGCTGCGTCCCGCCACCAGGATCGCCGCGAGCAGCGGCCCCAGCTCGCGCCAGACGCTGATCCCGAGGATGTTGATGACGTAGATGTCGGCGCCGTAGCTCTGCAGCTGCTTGGCGGTCAGGTAGGACAGCGTGATGCCGACCAGCACCCCCACCAGCGCCGTGATGCCCAGCGCCTGAGCGCCGCTGCGGTAGATGTGGGCGGAGATGTCCTTCCACGCGATCAGGTTGGGGTGGCGGGCCAGCGTGCCGAGGTCACGCGTGACCTGGCCGAGCAACGCGGTCGCATCGAGCAGATGGCTCGCGAGGTTGAGCAGGCCCTGCCCGAACTGGCGCACGTTCTGCGCGCGCGGCGGCTTCGCCGGCTTGCCCTGCTTGCTGCCCAGTCGTGCGAACAGCGCCTGGAACATGTCCGCCATCGGGGCGGGCGGCCAGCGCAGATCCTCCGGCTGGCGGCGACCCCAGGCCTGCCACAGCAGCAGCGCGCCGGTCGGGTCGAGCCGGCGCACCGCGCTCAGGTCCCAGGACACATTGGCGGTCGGCACCTCGCCGAGTTCGCCGCGCAGCGCCTCGACGCGCTCGCGCAGCGCCAGCAGCGTCCAGTCGCCCTCCAGCCGCGCCTGGATGCGTCCGCCCTCGCCGGACTCGCGCAGCAGGCGCGGGGACGGGTCGGCGACGTCGTGGGGTTCCAGAGGGGCGTCCATTGGGGTCAGAGCATAGCTGCGCGCGAGCCCTCCGGTGAACCCGGCGGGCAGGAGTTCGCCCCGTCAGACAAGACGCTGCCGCAAGCGCTCCAGATAGGTGCGGCTGCAGGGCACGCGGCTGCCGTCACGCAGGCGCAGGTGGGCATCGCCGGCCTCGGTCGGCTCGATGGCCTCGATCAGGCTCAGTCGCACCAGGTAGCCGCGGTGCACGCGCACGAATGCCGCCGGGTCCAGGCGTTGCTCGAAGGCGCCCAGGCTGCTGCGCAGCGGGTAGTCGTGCTGCTGCCGACGCAGGTTCACATAGTTGCCGCAGGCCTGCACCCATTCGATCTCGTCCATCGGCAGCAGGAACTCCTTGCCGAGCTTCTTCACCAGCAGGCGCTCGGGGAGCGCGGGCCGCTCCACCGGGGTCGCCGCGACGATTCCAGGAGTGGATCCAGGCACGGGCGTGGCCGACGCCGCCGACGGCAAAGGTGTCGATGGCGGCGTCGACGCGGCGGGCTGTTCCGGCGTATCCGCCAGCAGACTCGCCTCGCCCTGCCAGCGCCACACGAACAGCCGGTACGCCCCGACGATCACCAGGACGAAGGCGTAACTGCGGACGTCCTTCAATGCTTCGTAGAACAGTTCGAGCGGCCAGTTGCCGAAGTCGTAGACCGCGCCCTGCGTCGCGTACGCCAGCTTGCGCAGGGCCACCATGCCCAGGACATGCGCGAGGCTGGTCCCCAGCGCGAAGAGGACGTGCCATGGCAGATGCCTGCGCAGCAGCCCCCAGCGCAAGGGTCTGGTGTCAGCCGCGCGGACGATCCACGGGATCAGCGCCATCCAGACGATGGCGCTCGAAAACTCCCAGACCGCCGGTTCCCAGGACTCGAAGGGCAGGCCGGCACGGCGGATGTCCAGATTCGTGGTGATCGTGTTCGCGATGGCCGAGCCAAGCAGCAAGGCGCTCCAGATCCCGCGCTCGACCCAGCGCCGTCGCTTCAGATAGATCGCCAGCCACTTGTCCTCGGTCATGGCGGCGCAGTGTAGGGGCGCCGCGCGCCGATGAGCCCGTCGAGCGGCCCCTGGGACGGGGCGGGTCGTCACCCGGCGGGGGCGGCTCGTCACATTCCCTCCGTGAAAGCGCCCTGCGCGACGAAGCTCCGACTCATGAACACCTCCATTCCCGCCGCGCGCAGCGTGGCAGCGTCGTCCCGGCTGACGGAGCTCGACTGGCTCCGCGTCATCGCCTTCGGCCTGCTGATCCTCTACCACTCGGGCATGTTCTACGTGAGCTGGGACTGGCACGTGAAGTCGCCGCGACTCGTCCCCGCGCTCGAGTCCTGGATGCTGTGGCTGAACCCGTGGCGGATGTCGCTGCTGTTCCTGATCTCCGGCGCGGCGACCGCGCTGATGACGGGACGCGCCGACGGCGGCTCCGGCCTGATCGCGACGCGCAGCAAGCGGTTGCTGCTGCCGCTGCTGTTCGGGATGACGGTGATCGTGCCGCCGCAGGCCTACCTGGAGGTCGTCGAGAAGCTGCACTACGCCGGCAACTATGGCGACTTCCTGACGCTCTACTTCCAGGCCTATCACGGCTTCTGCCGCGGCGACGACTGCCTGAAGCTGCCGACCTGGAATCACCTCTGGTTCCTGCCCTACCTGTGGGCCTACACCGTGCTCGTGCTGCTGGCGTTGCGGCTTCGGGCCGTGCGCGCCCTCGTCGCGCATCCGGGCTGGCGACACGTCGTCGCCGGAGGCCGCTTGCTGTGGGTGCCCTGGCTGGTGTTCGCGCTGCTGCGCCAGCATCTGCTGGAACGCTTCCCCAGCACGCACGACCTCGTCCACGACTGGTACCAGCATGGGGTGTATCTGACGGTGTTCGTCCTGGGCTTCGCGCTCTACGGCAGCCGAGACGATCGCCATGGCGCCTGGGAAGGAGCCCGCCGACTTCGCTGGGTCGCGCTGATCGCTTACGTCCTGGTGCAGTGGATGTCGCAGATGCTCACCGACGAGTGGCGCGTCGCGCACGGCGATGACTTCCCGCAGTGGCTGCTGATGGCACTGCGCGCGCTGAACGCCGGCAAGCAATGGCTGCCGATCGTGGCGGTGCTGGGCTTCGGGAGGCAGTGGCTGGCCGATCGCGATTCGCCGTTGCTGCGTTGGCTGACGCTCGCCGTCTTCCCCTTCTATCTGGTCCACCAGACAGTCACCGTGGTCGCGGGGCATCTGCTCGCGCCGCTGCAGAGGCCGCTCGCGATGGAGGCCATCGCACTCGTCACGATCACCGCGCTGGGATGCCTGCTGGCCGCGCTGCTGGCGATGCGCGTGAACGCGCTGCGCCCGTGGATGGGGCTAAGCCGGGAAAGCAAAAAGCCCGGCATCTTGCGATACCGGGCTTCCTGATTCTTCTTATAAATGGTCGGGGCGGCGGGATTCGAACTCGCGACCCCTTGCACCCCATGCAAGTGCGCTACCAGGCTGCGCTACGCCCCGACTAAGCCTTAGATTCTATACGTATTCGAGAGACTCATGCAAGCAAACTCTCTCGAATCGCCAACAACTCATCCCTGACCTGCTCCAGCGTGAGCTTCTCGAGCGACACGGTCGTGTGTGCCGCGCTGTCCGCAACGTCCGCCGCCAACGCGCGCGACGCTTCGCGATGATCGCGGTAGGCGTCGAGCTGCGCAGCCGCCAACGCCTCGGCGCGAAACTCCTGGGCGCTGACCCCGGTGTGGCTGACGTCGATCAACTGATTGCGTGCGCCGCTGATCGTGAAGCCCTGGTCGTAGAGCAGATCGCGGATCCGGCGGATCAGCAGCACCTCGTGATGCTGGTAATAGCGCCGGTTGCCCCGCCGCTTCATCGGCTTGAGCTGCGTGAACTCCTGTTCCCAATAGCGGAGCACGTAAGGCTTCACGCCGCACAGTTCGCTCACCTCACCGATGGTGAAGTAGCGTTTGGCAGGAATGGCGGGAAGCTGGACGTCCATGGGGATCAACGGCTCCGGCAGCGGCGGGAAGGGTCAGACTCTACTCGAAGTCACCACCCGAAGGCGTGTTGCCTTGGACGGCTTCTTTCAATTTGTGACTCGCATGAAACGTCACGACGTTGCGGGCCTTGATCGGGATCGCCTCGCCGGTGCGCGGATTGCGGCCCGGTCTCGGCGCCTTGCGCCGGATGTTGAAGTTGCCGAAGCCCGAGAGCTTCACTTCGCGGCCGCTGGACAGGCTCTGATGAATGATGTCGAAGAAGGCCTCGACCATGTCCTTGGACTCGCGCTTGTTCAGGCCGAGCTTGTCGAACAGCAGTTCCGCCAGCTCGGCCTTGGTCAGCGTGGGCGTCTCCAGGCTGCCGAGCAGCACGCGCGCCTGATCCTTCAGATCGTCATCACTCATGGGTGTCCTCCCCTCCCTCAGCCTCGCAGGCGCGCGCCGAGGCGTTCGCCCAGTTGCGCCACCACTTTCGCCACCGCCTGCTCGATGCGTTCGTCGGTCAGCGTGTTCTCGTCATCGAGCAGCTCCAGGCGCACGGCCAGGCTGCGTTCGTTCGCCTTCAGCTCCGCCGTCGGTTGGGCGGGCTTGAAGACGTCGAACAAACGCGCAGAGCGTACCAGGGCTTCGCCGCTGGCTTCGATCGCCCGGATGAGGGAGGCATAGGTCACCTGCTCATTGACGATCAGCGCCAGATCGCGTTGCACCGCCTGCAGGCGGGGCACGCCCTGACCCTGCGGCAGCGTGCGGGCCAGCACCGCGTCCAGCGACAGCTCGAACAGGACCGGCGCGCTCGGCAGTTCGTAGCCTTGGCGCCACTTCGGATGCAGCTCGCCGACGACGCCGATCGCCTTGCCGTCCAGCAGCACGCGGGCGCTGCGGCCCGGATGCAGCGCGGGATGCGTGGCGGCTTCGAAGCTCAGCACACGCGGCGCGAACAGCGCCTCCAGGTCGCCCTTCACGTCGAAGAAGTCGACCGCGCGGTCCTTCTGCGCCCACTGCTGCTGGTCCGCCGGCCCCCAGGCCAGGCCGGACAGCCGCATCGGCTGCGCGATGCCGGCGATCGTCGTGTCGCTTTCCTGCACCGACGCGTCGCGCAGGAACACGCGGCCGATCTCGAACACGCGCACGCGCGGCGACTTGCGCGCCAGGTTGTTGCGCAGCGCCTGGACCAGCGAGCCCATCAGCGAGGTACGCATCACCGCCAGCGGCGCGGCGATCGGGTTCAGCAGCTGGATCGGGTTGGCGTTGCCGGCGAGCTCCTGCTCCCAGCGCGCCTCGACGAAGCTGAAGTTGATCGTCTCGAAGTAGCCGAGGCCGGCCATCGCGTGGCGCAGCGCATGCGTCGCGCGGCGCGATTCCGAGCCCACCTTGCCGACCACCGGCGCCAGCGGCGGCGTCGACGGCAGCTTCGGATAACCCAGCACGCGGATGACTTCCTCGATCAGGTCTTCCTCGATCTGGATGTCGAAGCGGAAGGTCGGCGGCGTCACCGTGATCACGCCCGGTGCCGAGGTGAACTCGAGCCCCAGGCGCTTGAACACGCCTTCGCAGTCCGCCTGAGTCACCGGCATGCCGATGACCTTGGCGGCGCGTTCGACGCGCAGCGCCACCGGCTTGCGCTCGGGCAGTTGTGTGGTCTGGTCGTCCATCGGGCCCGCCTCGCCGCCGCAGATCGACTGGATCAGTTGCGTGATGCGCTCGATGTGGTCGACGGTGCCCGCGGGATCGACGCCGCGCTCGAAGCGGTGGCCGGCGTCGGTCGAGAAGTTGAATCGGCGCGAGCGCCCCATCACCGCCTTCGGCCACCAGAACGCGGCTTCGACGTAGATGTTCTTCGTGTCGTCGGAGACGGCCGTGGCGTCGCCGCCCATGATGCCGGCCAGCGACTCGACCTGCTCACGATCGGCGATCACGCCGACGGTCGCATCGACCTCGATCGTGGTGCCGTTCAACAGCTTGAGCTGCTCACCCGGCTTGCCCCAGCGGACGATCAGCTCGCCGTGGATCTTGTCGAGGTCGAAGATGTGGGACGGGCGGCCCAGTTCGAACATCACGTAGTTCGAGATGTCCACCAGCGGCGACACCGAACGCTGGCCGCAGCGGGCCAGGCGGTCGACCATCCACTGCGGCGTCTTCGCGGTCGTGTCGACGTTGCGGATCACACGGCCGGAGAATCGGCCGCACAGGTCCGCAGCCTCGACGCGCACCGGCAGCTTCGCATCGGTCGCGACAGCGGCAGGCTTGATCTCGGGTGCGAGCAGCGGCGCGCCAGTCAGCGCGGCCACTTCACGCGCGACGCCGTACACGCTCAGCGCGTGCGCCAGGTTCGGCGTCAGCTTCAGCGTGAACAGCGTGTCGTCCAGGTTCAGGTGCTTGCGGATGTTCTCGCCGATCGCTGCGTCCGCGGCCAGTTCCAGCAGACCGCCATGGTCCTCCGCCAGCTTCAGCTCGCGGGCCGAGCACAGCATGCCGAAGCTCTCGACACCGCGCAGCTTGCCCTTGCCGATCTTGAAGGGCTTGCCGTCCTCGCCCGGCGGCAGTTCGGCGCCGATCGTGGCCAGCGGCACGCGGATGCCGACGCGCGCGTTCGGCGCGCCGCAGACGATCTGCAGCAGCTCGGGGCCGCCGGCGCTGACCTTGCAGACGCGCAGGCGGTCGGCGTCCGGATGCTGGACGGCCTCGACGATCTCGGCCACGACGATGCCGTGGAACGGCGGCGCCACCGGGCGCAGCTCTTCCACCTCGAGGCCGGACATCGTCAGCAGCTCGGCCAGTTCTTGCGTGTTCAGCGCGGGGTTGCAGAAGGCCCGCAGCCAGGACTCAGGGAATTGCATGGGGTTCTCTCTTGCTCTCTAGGCGACCGGGGGCTCGAATTACTTGAACTGCGACAGGAAGCGCAGGTCGCCGTCGAAGAACAGGCGCAAGTCGCTGACGCCGTAGCGCAGCATGGCCAGGCGGTCGATGCCCGAGCCGAAGGCGAAACCGATGTAGCGCTCGGGATCGAGCCCCATGTTGCGGATCACCTGCGGGTGCACCTGGCCGGAGCCGGAGACTTCCAGCCAACGCCCCTTGAGCGGGCCGGAGCCGAACATCATGTCGATCTCGGCGCTGGGTTCGGTGAACGGGAAGTAGCTCGGACGGAAACGGATCTCCATGTCCGTCGTCTCGAAGAACTGCTGCATGAAGTTCACGTAGACGGACTTCAGGTCCTTGAAGCTGATGTTCTCGCCGACCCACAGGCCCTCGACCTGATGGAACATCGGCGAATGCGTGGCGTCGCTGTCGACGCGGTAGGTGCGGCCCGGCGCGATCACCCGGATCTCGGGCATCGGCTGGCCGGCGTCGATCAGCGCACGGTGCTTCTTGACATGCTGCACCGCATAGCGGATCTGCATCGGGCTGGTGTGGGTGCGCAAGACATGACCCCCTTCGATGTAGAAGGTGTCGTGCATCGAGCGCGCCGGGTGGTCCTGCGGCGTGTTCAGCGCGGTGAAGTTGAACCAGTCGTTCTCGATCTCCGGGCCGTCGGCGACGTCGAAGCCCATCGAGCCGAAGATCGCCTCGATGCGCTCCATCGCCCGCGTGATCGGGTGCAGGCCGCCGGTGCCGCGCTGGCGGCCGGGCAGCGTCACATCCAGCGCCTCGGCCTTGAGCTGCTTCTCGAGCTCCGCGTCCGCCAGCGCCTGGCGGCGCGCGGTCAGCGCCGCCTCGATGCCCTGCTTCAGCTGGTTGATCTGCGCGCCGCGGGTCTTCTTCTCCTCGACGGGCAGGCTGGCCATGCCCTTCATCAGCTCGGTGACCTGACCGGTCTTGCCCAGGAAGCGCGCCTTGGCGTTCTCCAGGTCGGCGGGAGTCGTGGCGGCGGCGAATTCGCCGGTCGCCTGGTGCAGCAATTGATCGAGGTCGTTCATCGCGGGGCGGCGACTGGGCGTCGGCGTCGTTGGCGGAAATCGAATGGCACGACGGTGGAATGGCGAACATCGCACCACCGCGCCGGAATGAAAAAAGGCCGAACACCGGGGTGTCGGCCTTTGAAAGAGGCAACCCCGGCAAGGCCGGAGCGGCCAGTCCGCTCGCCGGAGAGCACCGGCGGGCGGACCATGGCTATCAAGCCAGAGCGGCCTTCACCTTGGCGAAGATGCTGGCGAAACCAGCAGGGTCGTTGACGGCGAGGTCGGCCAGGACCTTGCGGTCGATGTCGATCTCGGCCTTCTTCAGACCGGCCACGAACTTGCTGTAGCTCAGACCCAGGCCACGGCTTGCCGCGTTGATACGGGCAATCCACAGCTGGCGGAACACGCGCTTCTTGGCACGGCGGTCACGGTAGGCGTACTGGCCCGCCTTCATCACCGCCTGCTTGGCGATGCGGAAGACGTTCTTGCGACGACCACGGAAGCCCTTGGCCAGAGCCAGGACCTTCTTGTGACGAGCACGTGCGGTTACACCACGTTTGACGCGAGGCATGTTGTATCTCCTTGTCTACTGCTGGATTACAGACCAGCGAAGGGCAGCATCGAAGCGATGTGGCCCATGTTGGTCTCATGCACGGTCGTGGCACCACGGAGGTGGCGCTTGTTCTTCGTGGTCTTCTTGGTCAGGATGTGGCGCTTGAACGCTTGACCGCGCTTGACGGTGCCACCCGGACGAACGCGAAAACGCTTTTTCGCGCTGCTCTTGGTCTTCATCTTGGGCATGACTGCTCCTTCTATGTGCGTCCCTCCAGGCGACCGCGGATTCCGCGGTACTTGACCGGCCTGCAGGAGACTAATAAGCCCGCCGACGACCAGATCGGCGGGCTGAAACTGTGGCGGGGCCTGCCGGCCCCGCCGAGTCGATTCTTCAGAAGCTCAACGCTTCTTCGGTGCGAGCACCATGATCATCTGGCGCCCTTCGAGCTTGGGCATGTGCTCGACCACCGCCACGTCCGACAGCTCATCGCGGATGCGTTCCAGCATGCGCATGCCGATGTCCTGGTGGGTGATCTCGCGGCCCCGGTAGCGCAGCGTGACCTTGCCCTTGTCACCGTCCTCCGCGATGAAGCGGCGCAGGTTGCGCATCTTGATCTGGTAGTCGCCTTCGTCCGTGCCCGGACGGAACTTGACTTCCTTGACCTCGATGACCTTCTGCTTGGACTTGGCTTCCGCGGCGCGCTTCTGCTCCTGGTATTTGAACTTGCCGTAGTCCATCAACCGGCAGACCGGCGGGACTGCAGTGGCGGCAATTTCGACCAGATCGACGTCCAGGTCACCGGCCATCCGGAGCGCTTCCTGGATCGAGACGATGCCGATCGGCTCGTTCTCGGGGCCATTGAGACGGACTTCAGAAGCGATGATTTCGCGATTCAGGCGGTGCTTGCGCTCCGGAATCGCACGACGGTCAGCAAAAGTAGCGATGGTGGTTACCTTTAGGCGGGCCTTGGCAAGGGTCCGTAATGATCAGTACAACGCAAAAAGCGCCCGACTCAGGTCTTGTCCGCGATGGCGGTCGAGAGCTTCGAAACGAAGTCCTCCAGCGACATCACGCCCAGATCCTGGTTGCCTCGGGCGCGCACTGCGACTGCGCCGTTCGCCTTTTCCTTGTCGCCGACGACCAGGATGAACGGCACCTTTTGCAGTGAATGCTCGCGGATTTTATACGTGATTTTCTCGTTCCGCAAATCTGCCTGGACCCTAACCCCTTGTTTTTGCAGCGATTTCACAATGCTGGAAACGTAGTCCGATTGGGCGTCGGTGATATTGGCGACAACGACCTGCGTCGGAGCGAGCCAAACCGGCAGCGCGCCGGCGTGCTGCTCGATCAGGATCCCGATGAAACGCTCCAGGCTGCCGACGATCGCGCGGTGCAGCATGACGGGGGTGTGACGCTCGCCGTCCTCGGCCACGTACTCGGCGCCCAGGCGCGCGGGCATGGAGAAGTCGACCTGCATCGTGCCGCACTGCCACTGGCGGCCGATCGCGTCCTTGAGCGTGTATTCGATCTTCGGACCGTAGAAGGCGCCATCGCCCGGGGCGATGATGAACTCCACGCCCGACGCGCGCAGCGACTCCATCAGCGCGAACTCGGCCTTGTCCCAGACCTCGTCCGAACCGATCCGGGCTTCGGGGCGCGTCGCGACCTTGTAGATGATGTTGTCGAAGCCGAAGTCCTTGTAGACCTTTTGCAACAGTGCCGTGTACGCCACGCACTCGGCCAGGATCTGGTCTTCCGTGCAGAAGATGTGGCCGTCGTCCTGCGTGAAGCCGCGCACGCGCATGATCCCGTGCAGGCCGCCCGTGGGTTCGTTGCGGTGGCACTGGCCGAACTCGCCGAAGCGCAGCGGCAGGTCGCGGTAGCTCTTGATGCCGTGCTTGAAGATCAGGATGTGGCCGGGACAGTTCATCGGCTTGAGCGCGTAGTCGCGCTTCTCCGATTCCGTCGTGAACATGTTGTCGCGGTACTTGTCCCAGTGGCCCGTGGCCTCCCACAGCGTCTTGTCCAGCAGTTGCGGGCCCTTCACTTCCTGGTAGCCGTTGTCGCGGTACACGCGGCGCATGTACTGCTCGACCTCCTGCCAGATCGTCCAGCCCTTGGGATGCCAGAAGACGACGCCCGGCGCATGCTCGTCGATGTGGAACAGCTCCAGGTCCTTGCCGAGCTTGCGGTGGTCGCGCTTCTCCGCCTCCTCCAGCATGCGCAGGTAGTTCGCGAGGTCGTCCTTCGTCGCCCAGGCCGTGCCGTAGATGCGCTGCAGCTGCTCGTTGCGGTGGTCACCGCGCCAGTAGGCGCCGGCCACCTTCATCAGCTTGAAGAACTTCAGCTTGCCCGTCGACGGCACGTGCGGGCCGCGGCACAGGTCGGTGAAGCCGCCTTCGGCGTACAGCGAGACGTCCTGGTCCGCCGGGATGCTGGCGATGATCTCGGCCTTGTAGGCCTCGCCGATGCCCTTGAAGTACTCGACGGCTTCATCGCGCGGAAGCACCGAGCGCGTGACCTTCTCGTCCTTCTTCGCGAGCTCGCCCATCTTGGCTTCGATCGCCGCCAGATCGTCGGGCGTGAACGGGCGCTTGTAGGAGAAGTCGTAGTAGAAGCCGTTCTCGATGACCGGGCCGATGGTGACCTGCGCGTCGGGGAACAGTTCCTTGACCGCATAGGCCAGCAGGTGGGCCGTCGAATGGCGGATGACCTCCAGCCCGTCCGGATCCTTGTCCGTGACGATGGCCAGCTGCGTGTCCTTGTCGATGAGGAAGCTCGTGTCGACGACCTTGGCGTCGTCGCCCGAGCCGACGCGGCCGGCCAGCGCCGCCTTCGCCAGGCCCGTGCCGATCGAGGCCGCGACTTCGGCGACGGTCACCGGTTGCGGGAACTCGCGCTTGGAGCCGTCGGGCAGTTGGATGGAGATGTGGGACATGTGAGGGAACTCCAGAAAACAAAAAAGCGCGACCACGTGCCGCGCTTTTTCTGGGGTGCTGACTTTTTCCGGACAGCTGATGAAAGACGTGACGAGCCGCGGTCGCTCAAACCTTCGCAGTGGAGGTGGTAGTCCGCGGTGTCATAACCATGTCGCCTTTCCCGGTCCTTGTTGGAAAAAGAAAAAGAGGCGACCAGTGTAGCTCAGAGCGCCTGGATGTCGAGGGTCGGCCGGGCGCAGGCTTCGCGGAACTCGTCCCTCAGGCGCTCGCCTTCGCGGACAGCCTTCAGCCAGTCGCGGGCGCGGCCGGGGACGTCGTTCAGGTAGCGCTGGAAGTCGTTGCGATCAGGCAGCTTGCCGTTGGGCAGCGTCTTCACCCATTCGGGGTGGGGCGTCAGCAGCACGACGTTGTCCAGGAACGCGCTGGTCCGATGCCGATGCTTGAACGCCTTGTCGAGCCAACCCGGCACGACGCTGGCCTGGAAATGCGGATACAGCGCGATGCCGTCGCCGACCATCGCGGCATAGTTCAGATGCAGGTGGTAGTCGGTGATGCCGCCGTCCCAGTAGGCGCCGGCCGGGGCGCCTTCGATGTCGTGCACGGCCTGCAGCCAGAAGGGGATCGAGCAGCTCGCCAGGATGCTTCGCTTCAGGTTGCCTGCGTCGAGCGCCACCTGCCGGCTGCGGTAGTCGGCCAGCGGCATCGGCAGCGGCGAGCGCTTGTCGGAGAACACCACCCGCTCCAGCCAGGCACCCATCGCGCGCCGCGACATCGCGTTGGCCGCGAACGCGCCCAGGTAGCCGAGCGGCGTGCGCAGCCGCCCTTCCCGCCCGAGCACGTGCTTGCCGCGCGAGGTGAACACATGCAGCCGGAACTGCGGATGCGACAGCACCTCGGCCTCGCGGCCGCCGAAGATCTCTCCGAGCTTCTCGGAGAACGCGCGCGAGACCGTCGCGGCGGTCGGCCGCTTGCCGGGCGCCGACTCATAGTCCTGATGAGCGTAATCGTGGGCGAGGCGCTCGAACTCCGCATTCGCCTGCGCGGCGTCGCGGGTCAGACAGGCCGTGGCCATGCGCCAGGCGCCGATGGAGGCGCCGAGCAGATGGACCTCCTGACCGCCCGACGGCAGGAACTCGCCGAAGAGATGCGCGTCGAGCGCGCTGAGCACCAGCCCCTTCGGGCCGCCGGCGGCGCCGGGCACGACGCGCACGTCGGCGGCCCGAAGGCCATGGTCGCGCAGCCGTTGGCGCGCACGGGGTCCGGCGAGGATCTGCAAGGCCTGCATCGGGCGGGTCGTCCTTTCAAGAAACGGAAACGCCCGACGCGGACCTGAAGCCCTCGCTCCGGAGAAGGCTCAGAGCTTCATCTCCAGGTTGAGCTGGAACCACGGCTTCAGACCGCGACCGGTGGCGTAGAACTGATCCCCGGGGAGCTGGGTCTCGGCCCGGGCGTCGAGCGGGAACAGATTATTGGCCGAGAAGCGCACCGAGGTCTTCGGGCTGACCATCCACTGGGCGAAAACGTCCAGGCCGCGGTTGCGCGAGTACTCGACGCTCTGACGATCGGTCTGACGCACCGTGTAGACCGGCGTGTAGTTCAGGTTGGCGCCGGTGGTGACCGGCACGCTGCTGAAGCGGTAGTCGAAACCGAGGTTGGCGGTCCAGGGCTGCTGCTGGTCGAGCCGGTTGTCCGGGCCGTCCACGGCCTTGACCCGCGAACGGTAGACGCTCACGGAGCTGCGCAGGTTCAACGGCAGCTTCGGATCGAACAGCGACGGGAACAGCTCGCCCGCACGGCCCTTGAGCTCCATCTCGATGCCGCTGGTGGTGGCGCTGGAGAAGTTCATCGGCCGGATCACGTAACGCGGCACCGTGGACAGCGGCGGATTGGCCGGATCCAGGGTCACGACGTTGCGGATCAACTGGCTGATGTTGCGGTGGAAGAGGCCCACGCTGAAGAGGCTGCCGCCGGTGAGGTACTTTTCGTACGCGACATCGAAGCCGGTCGCGAGCTCCGGCTTCAGGCCCGGATTGCCGATGCGGTCGGGATTGAACTCGTCGTTCTGCTCGCCCGTGGCGGGGCTCGGGAACTTGCTGTTGGGCGTGTAGCGGCCCAGCATCTGCGTCAGCTCCGGCGCCTTGTAGCTGCGGGTGATGCTGGCGCGGATCATGTCGCGACCCTTCGGGTCCAGCTTGTAGGTCAGGTGCCACAGCGGCGACAGCACGCTGGAGCTGTTGCGCGCATCGGTGGCGACGCCGCGGCTGGTGGTCACGATCTGCTCATGCCGCAGGCCGAAGTAGGTGGACCACTGCGGATTGATCTCCCACTCGTCCTGGATGAAGAAGGCCTGGCGGCGGATGCGGGCGCCAAAGTTCTCGCCGTTGAGTCCGGGGCTCTGCTCGTCGCCGGCAACGAGGGTGTTGCGGATCTCGTCGCGCTTGCGGAACTCGAAGTCCCAGCCGACGGTCAGCGTGTGCTCTTCGCCGAGGATCTGGCTGTACTTGCCCGCCTGCGTCAGGCTGCGGTCGCGGCTGTCGAGCAGCGCATCGACCGGCCTGCCGGTGAGCGTGTGGTTCTCGATGTGGTTCTTGGCGTCCTGCACGCCGGCCTTCAGTTCCCACTTCTGGGTCTCGCTGAAGCGGTTGTTCCACTGCGCGTTGGCACGCAGCATCTGCCACGTGCCCTGGTTGTCGGCGTTGTCGTCCAGTCGCGTGCCGGGGCTGTAGACGGCGTCGGGCGTGAGCCGCACCGAGTTGTTCCAGAAGCCCTTCTGCGCGAAGCCGATCAGCGACACGGTCTCGTCGTCGCTGATCTTCCAGGTCGCGCGCGGCGCGGAATTGAAGCCGTGGCCCCAGTTGCGCATCTTCCCGTGCTGGGAAGCGATGACCGGCTGACCGTCCAGGTCGGTGCCGTTGCGCTCGGTCGTTGACTTCATCTCCTGCAGCCACTGGAACGCCGACAGCGGCACCGATACCGACACCGGCCCGAAGCGCTCGCCGTAGGTGAAGGTGGCGGACGGCACCGGGTGGTTGATGTTGTAGCCGGCCCCGACGCGCAGGTCGCGCTGCGACATCTTCGGCGCTTCCTTCAGGATGATGTTGATCGCGCCGGCGACGGCCTGCGCGCTCTGGTCGGCGCTCGGGCCCTTGGTCACTTCGATGCGTTCGACCTGGGCGGGATCCAGTTGGTCCAGCTTGAAGCCCGGAGGCGCGGGGTCGCCGTTGATCAGGATCAGCGTGTAGCCCGAACCCAACCCCCGCATGCGCGGCGCGCCGTCGGACACGTTCACACCCGGCAGGCGCTTGAGCACGTCGGCGACGCTCGTGTCGCCGTACTTGTCGAGCTCGTCGCGGCCATAGATCTGCTTGGCCACCGGCGCGCGGCGGCGCAACTCGGAATCTGTGTTCCGGCCAGTGATCTCCACGCGGTCCAGGCGCTTGCCCGAGGTCGGCTCGTTGCCCAGCCCAGGAGGAGCATCCTGCGCAAGAACGGCAGTCGCAGGCGCAAGCGCGGACAGACAGACAAGGGCGCAGGCCCTGGCGATGGCGTGGGTCTTCAAGGGAACTCCCGGGGATTTGGTGTCGACACCGTGTAGGTCTGTCGACTTTTGTCTTTGACGGTAAACGGCGCGCAGCGTAGCCGTACACCGCCAGTCCTGGCATCTCAGGTGCGACCAGCCGCGAAAAATGTGGGATCAAACGCGATCAGGAGCCGTGGACGGCGTTCACTTCTTCGAGCGAGCGCATCGGGACAACCGGGGCCCCTTTTCTCCGTGTCCCTCCTTTGGCTGCCTCCCGGCAGCCAAATTCCCTCCTTGACCTCCGAAAAGGGGCCCCGGTCGTCCCGATCCGAGGCACCGAGCTCGTCAGCGTCTCAGCGTCTCAGCGTCTCAGCGTCTCAGCGCTTGAGTTTGGCGAAGGCCGCGGCCATCGCGTTGCCGCCGACAGGCTGGGCGTCACGCGCGCCGGATGGGCGAGCACCGCCCTGCCGTTCGTTGCGGCCAGCAGGGCGGAAGCTGTTGTCCGGCTTCGAGCCGCCGCGAGGCGCCTGCGCGTCCAGCTTCATCGTCAGCGAGATGCGCTTGCGGGCCAGGTCGACCTCGAGCACCTTCACCTTGACGATGTCGCCGGTCTTGACGACCTCGCGCGCATCGTTGACGAACTTGTTGGCCAGCTGGCTGACGTGGATCAGGCCGTCCTGGTGCACGCCCAGGTCGACGAAGGCGCCGAACTGCGCGACGTTGGACACCGTGCCTTCCAGCACCATGCCCTCCTTCAGGTCCTTGAGGTCCTCGACGCCGTCGTTGAAGCGCGCGACCTTGAAGTCCGGTCGCGGATCGCGGCCCGGCTTTTCCAGCTCGCCGAAGATGTCCTTGACGGTGATCGCGCCGAAGCGCTCGTCGGCGAAGGCCTCGGGCTTCAGCGCGCGGATGACGTCGGACTTGCCCATCACGTCGGCGATCGGACGTTGGACCTGCGCCAGGATGCGCTCGATGACGGGATAGGTCTCCGGGTGCACGCCGCTGACGTCGAGCGGGTTGTCGCCGTCACGGATGCGCAGGAAGCCGGCCGCCTGCTCGAAGGTCTTCGGACCGAGGCCGGTGACGTCCAGCAGCTGCTGGCGATTGCGGAACGCGCCGTTGGCGTCGCGCCAGCGCACGATCGAATTCGCGACGCTGGCCGACAGCCCAGACACGCGCGACAGCAGCGGCGCGGACGCGGTGTTCAGGTCGACACCGACCGAGTTCACGCAGTCCTCGACGACGGCGTCCAGCGTGCGCGCGAGCTCGCTCTGGTTGACGTCGTGCTGGTACTGGCCGACACCGATCGACTTCGGATCGATCTTCACCAGCTCCGCCAGCGGGTCCTGCAGGCGGCGGGCGATCGACACGGCGCCGCGCAGCGACACGTCCAGGTCGGGCAGTTCCTTCGACGCGAATTCGGACGCGGAATACACCGACGCGCCGGCTTCGCTGACGACGACCTTCTCGATGATCGTCTCGGGCGCCATCGATTGGATGCGCTTGATCAGGTCGGCGGCGAGCTTGTCGGTCTCGCGCGAGGCGGTGCCGTTGCCGATCGCGATCAGGTTGACGCCGTGCGTGGCGCACAGGCGGCCCAGCGTGTGGATCGACCCTTCCCAATCGCGCTTGGGCTCATGCGGATAGACGGTCGAGGTGTCCAGCACGCGGCCGGTATCGCTGACGATGGCGACCTTCACGCCGGTGCGGATGCCCGGGTCCAGGCCCATGACGACGCGCTTGCCGGCCGGCGCGGCCAGCAGCAGGTCGCGCAGGTTCTCGGCGAAGACCTTGGTGGCGACCTTCTCGGCCTCCTCGCGCAGCCGCGCGAAGAGATCGCGCTCCAGGCTCAGCGAAAGCTTCACCTTCCAGGTCCATGCCACGGTCTTGCGGATCAGTTCATCGCCGGCGCGCTTCGCATGGCTCCAGCCGAGGTGGCGCGCGATGCGGCCTTCGGCGAGCGAGGGCTGACCGAGGACGACTTCCTCATCCAGCGCCAGCTTGGCGTCGAGGAACTCCTGCGTGCGTCCGCGGAAGACGGCCAGCGCCCGGTGCGAGGGCACGGTGCGGATCGGCTCGGCGTAGTCGAAGTAGTCGCGGAACTTCGAGATGTCGGGGTTGTTCTCGTCCTTGCCGTCCATCAGCTTGGACTTGAAGAGGCCCTCCTCCCACAGCCACTCGCGCAGCTTGCCGATCAGCAGGGCGTCCTCGGCCCAGCGCTCGGAGAGCAGGTCGCGCACGCCGTCCAGCACCGCGAAGGCATCGGCGAAGCCGGCGTCGGGGTTGAGGAAGGCGGCGGCTTCCGTCATCGGATCGAGCGACGGATCGGCGAACAGCTTGTCGGCGAGCGGCTCCAGGCCGGCCTCGCGGGCGATCAGGCCCTTGGTGCGGCGCTTCTGCTTGTACGGGAGGTAGAGGTCTTCCAGCTCCTGCTTGGTCGGCGCGGCGGCGATGGCGGCGGCGAGTTCGGGCGTGAGCTTGCCCTGTTCCTCGATGCTCTTGAGCACCGCCTCGCGACGGTCCTCGAGCTCGCGCAGATAGCTCAGGCGGGCCTCGAGTTCGCGCAGCTGGATGTCATCGAGGCCGTCGGTGGCCTCCTTGCGGTAGCGGGCGATGAACGGGACGGTGGCCCCGCCATCGAGCAGTTCCACGGCCGCGTTGACCTGAGCCGGACGGACTTTCAGTTCGGCGGCAATCTGAAGCAGGATCTTGTCCAAAACAGCGACGGGCCAACGGCCCAGAGAGCAACGAAAGCGGACGAGTTTAGGGCACTGGAACAGCGGCGCTGGCGGGTCGGCAGGCGCCGGTGCCCCCCCGAGCGACTTGGGGAGCCTGCGAGTCGTAGGAGCGAGGGGGGATACCGGCGCCTGCCGACGGGCTCGGTCTCACGCGGGAAACGCTCGCTGCAGGAGCGCATCGACATCGACGGCGCGCGTATCGAGCGCACCGGCGACCGCGCCCCAACGCGGATCGAGCCGGCTGGCGGCGAATGCGTCCGCGACGACACCGGGCGAGTACCTGCGCAGCAGCGCGGCCTGCGCCAGCAGCACCAGGCGCGACGCGAAGCGGCGGCCGAGCGCTTCGAGCTGTTCCGGCGGCGTGGTCAGCAAGTCGCGCAACGCATCGAGCTCGGCGCGCAACGCGCGGTCGTCGCCGAGGTCCGCCTCGAACTCGTCGAGCAGCGCCAGGAAGGCTTGCGGATCGCGCGCGACGGCGCGCATCACATCCAGGCACATCACGTTGCCTGAGCCTTCCCAGATCGAGTTGACCGGCGCCTCGCGATACAGGCGGCCCATGACGCCGTCGTCGATGTAGCCATTGCCGCCGAGGACTTCCATCGCCTCGCCGGTGAGCTCGACCGCACGCTTGCAGACCCAGAACTTCGCCGCCGGCGTGACCAGCCGCATCCAGGTGCGCTCGCGCGGATCGTCCTGGTGCTCGAAGGCCTGTGCCAGACGCAGGCTCAGCTGCATCGCGGCCTCGCTCTCGAGCGCGAGGTCCGCGAGCACCGCCCGCATCAGCGGCTGCTCCGCGAGCCGCCTGCCGAAAGCCGTGCGATGCCGCGTGTAGTGCAGCGCCTGCACCAGCGCCTGCCGCAGCATCGCCGCGCTGCCCACCACGCAGTTCAGCCGGGTGTACGTCGCCATCTCGATGATGGTCGGGATGCCGCGGCCCTCCTCGCCCATCAGCACGCCGTAGGCGGCCTGGAACTCGACCTCCGAGCTGCTGTTGCTGCGGTTGCCGACCTTGTCCTTGAGGCGCTGCACGTTGACGGCGTTCTTCGTCCCGTCGGGCCGCCAGCGCGGCACGAAGAAGCAGCCCGGCGCACCGTCCGGCGTCTTGGCGACGACCAGGTGCGCATCGCACATCGGCGCGGAGAAGAACCACTTGTGCCCCGTGAGGCGGTACTCGCCGCCGCGACCGCCGGCGCCCACCGGCTCGGCGCGCGTCGTGTTGGCGCGCACGTCGGATCCGCCCTGCTTCTCCGTCATGCCCATGCCGAGCCAGATGGAGCGCTTCTGCGCAAGCGGCATGTCGCGGCCGTCGTACGCGGTGCTGAAAAGCTGGTCGCGCAGCGCGCCCCACAACTGCGGCTCGCGACGCAGCACCGGGATGCTGGCCTGCGTCATCGTCGCCGGGCACAGCGTGCCGGCCTCGACCTGCCCGTGCAGGTAGAAGCCCGCGGCCCACGCCGCCCAGCGGCCGGGACGCTCGTCCCGAAACGGCATCGCGACCAGATCCGCCTGCCGGTACATCGCGAGCAGTTCGTGCCAGCCGGCGTCGAACTCGACCCGATCGATGCGGCGGCCGCGCTTGTCGAAGCTCTCGAGCGTCGGCGTGACGCGGTTGATGCGCTCGGCGATCGCGTAGGTCTGCGCCCGCCCCAACTGGCTGGCGTAAGCGGCAAGACCCGGCACGAAGGCGTCGGCGCCGGCGCGCGCGAGCGCCTCCTTGAGCGCCGGATCGGTGTCGAGCAGCGAGTAGTCGGCCAGTTCGTCGACCTGATTGGCGACCTCGTGGGTGCGCCATCCCGAGGCCGCGGCGGCGGCCGGCGTGGGGTTCGTGTCCATGGTCGTCATGGTGTGCGTCTCCTGATGCGTCCGTCGTCGACGTCCCTCGTTTCCAGCATGTCCTCTGGATCGGGGTCGCGACAATCCGGATCCTCGCCTATCGCGCGCACGCCAGCCACGGACGTGCCCGGAAACTTCGTTGCAAGGGTTACACCGGCTGTAAGGCCTGACAGTCCGAACCGGCCCGCGAAGCCCCTACATTCGCCCAGTCGTCCGGACCACTCAAGACCTGACCTCGGGACCTCCGGGGCACCCGGCGACACCTCGGGACGCGGCGCCAGCCGCACCTCCAAGAACATCTGTCACGGCCCCACCACGGGTCGCGAACAGAGGGGGCCGTCCCGTTCCTACCTGAGCGAGCACGGCCATTTCTTCGGGAGATCTGATCGATCCATCACGAAAGAATGAGGCTTATGTCTAAGGTTTCCACACAGGCATTCATCCAACGCGCCGTGCGCGCGACCCTCATCGCCGCCGCGGCCACCGCCGCCTGCCAGGCGATCGCCGCGGACCGCGTCCTGCTCGACGACGCCTCCCCGGTGAACACGCAGATGCGCGCGTCGAGCGCCGCTCCGCAATCGGCCGCCACGGCGCTGGGCCTCGCGGCCAGCGACCTGCAGCCGGTGCGCAGCCAGACCTACGCCACCGGCAAGGTCGTCACGCGCCACCAGCAGTACTACCAGGGCGTCCCGGTGTGGGGCGAAGGCGTGGTCGAGCAACTCGACACCAGCGCCGGCACCTCGCGCTTCTCCGGCAGCATGCTGGCCAACATCCAGCAGGACCTGGCCACCACGCAGGCCAGCCTGACCTCGCAAGGCGCGCTGGCGCAGGCCAAGGGCGCCATCAACGCCGCGATCACCGAGAACGAGCAGGTCAAGCTCTACGTCCGGCTGAACCAGAACAACAAGGCGCAGCTGTTCTACCTGGTGTCCTTCGTGCGCCATGACGCGAAGCAGCCGAGCCGCCCGCACTTCATGATCGACGCCACCACCGGCGCCGTGCTGGAGCGCTGGGAAGGACTGGCCCACAAGGACGCGACCGGCCCCGGCGGCAACGCCAAGACCGGCCGCTACGAGTACGGCACCGACTACCCGGCGCTGAAGGTGACCGACACCTGCCAGATGAACTCCGGCAACGTCGTCACCGTGAACCTCAACGGCAGCACCGGCGCCAGCAACACGCCCTTCCAGTTCACCTGCTCGCGCAACGAGTACAAGCAGATCAACGGCGCCTACTCGCCGCTGAACGACGCGCACTACTTCGGCGAGATCATCTTCAAGATGTACGGGGACTGGTTCAACATCCGTCCGCTGACCGGCACGCTGTACATGCGCGTGCACTACGGCAGCAACTACGAGAACGCGTTCTGGGACGGCACGGCGATGAGCTTCGGCGACGGCCGCACCACCTTCTACCCGCTGGTGTCGCTGGACGTGTCCGCGCACGAGGTGAGCCACGGCTTCACCGAGCAGAACTCGGGCCTGACCTACTCCGGCCAGTCGGGCGGCATGAACGAAGCCTTCTCCGACATGGCCGGCGAAGCCGCCGAGTACTACCGCAACAACGGCAGCAACGACTGGCTGGTCGGCGCGCAGATCTTCAAGGGCTCGGGCGCGCTGCGCTACTTCGATGATCCGACCCGCGACGGCAGCTCCATCGGCAATGCGGCCGACTACCGCAGCGGCATGGACGTGCACTACTCGAGCGGCGTCTACAACAAGGCCTTCTACCTGCTGGCGACCAAGCCGGGCTGGAACACGCGCAAGGCCTTCGAGGTGATGGTCGACGCCAACCGCCTCTACTGGACCGCCAACAGCACCTTCAACCAGGGCGCCTGCGGCGTGGAGACGGCGGCGACCAACCGCGGCTACGCCAAGGCCGACGTCACGGCGGCCTTCGCCAGCGTGGGCGTGAGCTGCAGCGGCACCACGCCGCCGCCGACCGCGACCCCGCTGACCAGCGGCGTGCCGGTGACCGGCATCTCGCTGGCCAAGGGCGCGACCAAGCTCTACAGCATCACCGTGCCGGCGGGCCGCACGACGCTGACGATCAAGCTGTCCGGCGGCTCGGGCGACGGCGACCTCTACGTCAAGCGCGGCTCCGCGCCGACGACGACGAGCTACGACAAGCGCTCGATCGGCTCGACCAACGCCGAGACGATCACCTTCTCGGCGCCGACGGCCGGCGTGTACTACGTGCTGCTGAGCGCGTACTCGACGGTCACCAGCACCTCGCTGGTCGGTACCTACTGATCCCCGCCTGAACGACCCCGACGCGCTGCCCTGCGCGGCGCGCCGGCTTCGCCATTCCTGGAACGAATCCGGAGACAACACCCCATGCGTTCATTCCTCACCATCACCGCGGTGTGCGTCGGCCTGGCCGCGCTCACCCCCGCGTACGCGGGCGACAAGGTCTGGATCAGCCTCGGCGACGCCGCGCTGGCCCAGTTGCAGAAGCACCGCCCGGCCGCGCGCGCCGTGGCCAGCGTCAAGGCCGATGCCGCGCAGGACGCGTCGGCGCAGTCCTTCGCCGCAAGGCCCGAGGGCATCCATCTGGTGGAAGTCGACGAGGACGCGCTCGCCTCGCTGAGCCACTCGATCCACGAAGAGCTGCGCCGCTGCGGCGGCTACATGTACCACGCCAGCCAGGAGGCCGGCCTGGCCTCGCTGAAGCGCCACAGCACGCCGGTCGCGTCGCAGCAGCTGGCCGCCGCGCTGGTCGCGACGCGGCCCAGCTACACGATCGATCAGCAATCCGTGGTCACGCCCATCCTGTCGCAGATGCAGGCGAGCAACATCGGCCAGACCATCGTCGACCTGTCGGCCAACATCAACCGCTACTACACCAGCAGCAGCGGCGTGGCGGCGTCCAACTGGCTCAAGCAGAAGTGGACGACGCTGGGCGCGGGCCGCAGCGACATCACCGTCGAGCAGTTCACCCACGCGGGCTGGGCGCAGAAGTCGGTGATCGCGACGATCCAGGGCAGCGACAACGGCAGCGAGGTGATCGTGATGGGCGCGCACCTGGACTCGATCAACCAGTCCGGCGGCTCGGGCGAGACGATGCGCGCGCCGGGCGCCGACGACGACGCCTCCGGCGTGGCCAGCCTGACCGAGGTGCTGCGCGCGCTGGTGCAGGCGAACTACAAGCCCCGCCGCACGATCAAGCTGATGGCCTATGCGGCGGAGGAAGTCGGCCTGCGCGGCTCACAGGAGATCGCCAACAGCTTCGCCGCGGCCAACACCAACGTGGTCGGCGTGCTGCAGCTCGACATGACCAACTACAAGGGCGCCGCCAACGACATCTACATCTTCACCGACTACACGGACAGCGCGCAGAACACCTTCCTCACGAACGTGATCGCGACCTACCTGCCGACGCTGCGCGTGGGCACGGACCGTTGCGGCTACGCCTGCTCGGACCATGCCTCGTGGAACGCCAAGGGCTACTTCGCCAGCATGCCGTTCGAGTCGAGCTTCAGCGCGGACAACCCGTACATCCACAGCGCCAACGACACCTACGCCAACATGGGCAGCCAGGCCGACCATGCGCTGAAGTTCGCGCGCATGGCCGCGGCCTACGCGGTGGAGCTCGGCAGCGACGGTCCCGGCACGCAGCCGCCGGCGGACAAGACCGAGAACTTCAGCGGCAGCCTGACGCGCGGCCAGAGCAAGAGCTTCGGCCCGTTCAAGGTCGCCAACGGCGGCAGCCTCGCGGCGAGCACGACGGGCACCGGCGACATGGACCTCTACGTCCGCAAGAGCGCGGTGCCCACGACGAGCACCTACACGTGCAAGTCGGACGGCTCGACGGCGACCGAGGGCTGCAGCGTCAACATGACGGCCAATGGCGACGTCTATGTGCTGGTCTACGGCTACTCGGCGGGCAGCTACCAGTTGAAGGTGACTTACCGGCCGCAGTGACAGCCGCAGGGACAGCCGCAGTCACGGCCGCAGCGGCGGCCGCAGGAAAGGCGCCAGGTCGAGCACCCGCCCGGCCTGGCGCCGGAACACGGCTTCTTCCGCGAGAACCTCCAGGGGGTTTCATTCGTGCTACATTAATCGGATAGATTCGCACAAGACCTTTCTTCTGAGGTCTTCTCTGCAGCCGCCGCCGGCCCTCCCCGGGCCTTTCGTGCGAGCGGACTGCTTCAGCAACACCCCCCCGCTGCAAGCTCTTGAGTGTGTCTGTCCCGGCCCGCAATCGTGCGCCGGGTTTTTTCCTGTCATTCATTCCAAAGGAAACAACATGACGACCAAGAAGACCGGCACTGTGAAGTGGTTCAGCGACGACAAGGGCTTCGGCTTCATCACCCCGGAAGACGGCTCCAAGGACCTGTTCGCCCATCACAGCGAAATCCAGAGCTCCGGCGGCTTCCGCACGCTGGCCGAAGGCGCCAAGGTCGAGTTCGAGACCAAGGACGGCCCGAAGGGCCCCCAAGCCTCCGGCATCCGCGTCATCTGAACGCGGGCTGAGTGAGCTGACAGGCGCATCTCCCCGGAGCCGCGCCTTCGAGCCTCACAGCTTCCACCCGTCGCTGCTCAGCGACGGGTCGAGCGCTCTCCTGATCGCCTGCGCAGCCGCCTCGCGATCATCAGCGACGCCCTCCACGTGGAGCACCCTCCGCGTCGGCAGCCCCGGCCGCTGAAAGATCACCGCCCCGACGTCCGTCGCGGGTGCCGTGACAAAGACCAGATCAAACGAATCGATCCGCAGGCCGCTGATGTTGGCCAGACGCGTCCGGATCAGCATGGCATCACCGCCGCAGTGTTCACGCCAGCTCCTGCCAGTAGATGCCCTCGCCGACCTCGGTCAGGCACAAGGCCCCACCCCGCCATTCCAGCCAATGCTGGCTCACGAGCCGATCGATCAGCAGTTCGGGGATCTCGCTCGCGCGACGCCGGTGGAGCGCGTCCACGCAGGTGCGCAATGAGGCCCGGAGGGCTTCCAGGTCCTGCGGTACAGCCATCGTCCTACTCCTCGCGTTTCGCGCCACGACATGCGGCGCGAACAGAAGCGCCAAGCGATCAAGGCGAGGACTTGCGGCGCATCCGACACGCTCGAACGGGGCAAGGACTTCGGGATGACAACCTCACGGTCTATGGGCCGATAGTAGCTCAGACGCCTTCCGCGCAGTCGGCGGCGCCAGCCGGCCCGGCGGGCAGCTCGATCCGGAACTCGGTGCCCGCGTCGCCGGTCTGGACGCCGATGCGTCCGCCGTGGGCCTCGACGATCGTGCGGCACACGAAAAGCCCCAGGCCCATGTTGCTGGCCGCCGGTGCGTCCGTGGCCCGATGGACCATCGGTTCGAAGAGCCGTTCCCGCACGTCCTCCGGAATCGGCTGGCCTTCGTTGCGCACCGACAGTACGCGGAGGTCGGCACGACCACTCGTCCTCACGACGATCGGCCGGCCGACGGCCCCATGCTCCACGGCGTTGCGCAACAGGTTGGCGATGACACGCGACAAGCGCTCGCCATCCCACCAGCCGTCGTCCGGCGACTCCTGCACCAGCTCGACGACGAGGCCCGGATTGGCGCCCCGCGCCTCGTCGATCGCCGCGGACGCCAACGCGCCCAGGCGCTGCGGCGTACGCCGGAGGATCAGGTCGGCGCCGAGCCGGCTCCGGGCGTAATCCTGAATGTCGTCGAGCATGTGCGTCATGCGCTGCGACGCCGCCGTGATGCGGGACGCCATCTTCTGCGTCAGCTCGGCGGACAGCGGCGCCTTCGCCAGCAGTTGGCTGCTCATGGAGATCGCGTCCAGCGGATTGCGCAGATCGTGTCCGAGGATGGCGAGGAACAGATCCCGCGCGCGTTCCTCGTCGAGCCGTTTCTGGTCGAGCTCGTCGGAGAGCGACCGCAGCACCTCGCGCCGCCGCAGCAGCGCATGCAGGTTGGCGATCAGCACGTCCTCGTCGACGGGGCGCGTGAGATAGGCGTCCGCGCCGCTTTCAAGCCCATGGACCAGGTCCCGGTCCGCGACGTGGATGCCGGAGACATGAATGATCGGCACCGACGCGGTCGACGTCGACGCGCGCAGCTGCCGGCAGACCTCGAAGCCGCTGATGTCGGGCAGCATGACGTCGAGGATGACCGCGTCGACCCCGGCACCGTCGCCATCGACAGCCTGCCTCAGCGCCTGCGCGCCATCCGGCGCCTCGACGACCGCGAAGCCTGCGAGTTCCAGCCGGCGCCGCAGTGCATAGCGGTGCGCGGCCTCGTCATCGACGAGCAGGATCGTGCGCCTCCCGTGCGCCTGATGTGCGGCATCCATCCCTGTGTTCCTCGCGGGATCCGCCTCGCCACCACCGGATGGATGACGCCGGACCCGAGCGCCCAGGGTAGCGCAACGCCGCCGGCCGCGCGGCCCGGATTTACTCGTGTCCGCTGATCGCGTGCGGTACGTAGGGGGCCTCCAGCGCGGCGATCTCGTCGGCATCGAGCGCGACATCGAGCGCACCCACCGCGTCCTCCAGCTGCCCGATCTTCGAGGCGCCGATGATCGGCGCCGTCACCTGCGGCTTCGCCAGCACCCAGGCCAGCGCGACCTGCGCCATCTTCGCGCCGCGCTTGGCCGCGAGGTCCTGCACGGCCTGGATGACGGGGCGGTCCTGCTCGCCCGACTTGTCGTAGAGCCGCTTGCCGACGTCGTCCGTCTGCAGCCGCGGCGTGGCCTCGTCCGCGGGCCGGGTGAGACGGCCGCGTGCCATCGGACTCCACGGGATCAGTCCCACGCCCTGGTCCGCGCACAGCGGGATCATCTCCCGCTCCTCTTCGCGGTACAGCAGGTTGACGTGGTTCTGCATGCTCACGAACGGCGTCCAGCCATTGCGACGCGCCACCTCCTGCGCCTTCGCGAACTGCCACGCATACATCGAGGACGCGCCGAGGTAACGGGCCCGACCCGAGCGCACCACGTCATGCAGCGCGCACATCGTCTCCTCGATCGGCGTGTCGTGATCCCAGCGGTGGATCTGCAGCAGGTCGACGTAATCGGTGCCCAGTCGCGCCAGGCTCGCATCGATCTCGGCGAGCACCTGCTTGCGCGACAGGCCCCGGCGATGCCTGACACCTTCAGGCGTCTCGTACGGGAAGTACATCTTGGTCGCGAGCACGACCTCCTCGCGGCGCGTCATCTCCTTGAGCAGCACGCCCACCATCTGCTCGGAGGTGCCGCCGGAGTAGCTGTTGGCGGTGTCGAAGAAGGTGATGCCGCTGTCGACCGCCTTGCGGAAGATCGGGCGGGAGGCGTCGAGGTCCAAGGTCCAGCTGTGGTTGCCGACGTCGGCGGCCCCGAAGGTCATGCATCCCAGGCACAGCCGCGAGACGTCCAGTCCCGTGTTGCCCAGCTTGGTGTACTTCATGCCTGCAGCTCCTGGTTGGAGGTCAAGTGAATGCCGCGTGACAGCGATGCATCGCGGCGCATGACGCCGCACGGCGGTGGCATCCGCCGTCCATTCGAAATGCCGCCGCAGGATAGTCGAGCATCGCGAATGGGAGACACTCGACCTCTTGATGGCCCTCCCCGGTTACGGAGCATTCATGACCTCAGCGCGTTTCTATCCCATCGGCACTCCCGGCGTCCCGTGGGGCGACGCCGAACGCACCGCCTGGCGCGAACGCCAGGTGGCCTCCCGGCGTTATCAGGACGACGTCGTCACGCGCGTCGAGGCCCTGGCCGACCGCTTCGAGATCGTCCGCTACGGGCAACTGGCGTATGGCGCCGACACCTACCCGCTGCTCGCGTTGAAGAGCCGCTCGTGGGATCCGTCGCGCCCGGTGGCGCTGGTCACCGGCGGTGTCCACGGCTACGAGACCAGCGGCGTGCTCGGTGCGCTGCGCTTCGCCGAGGAACACGCCGAAGCCTTCGGCGATCGCGTGAACGTCCTCGTCGCGCCTTGCGTGAGCCCGTGGGCCTATGAGCGCATCTGCCGCTGGAACTATCACGCGGTCGATCCCAACCGGAACTTCGGCGCGCGACGCGAGGCGGCGGAGTCGTCGGCGCTGATCGAGCTGCTGGCGCCGTACGCCGGCCAGTTCCTGATGCACATCGACCTGCACGAGACGACGGACACCGACATCACCGAGTTCCGCCTGGCGCTCGCGGCCCGCGACGGCAAGCCGCTCGAGGCCGAGGAAGTGCCCGACGGCTTCTATCTGGTCGGCGACAGTGAGACGACCCGGCTCGATTTCCAGCAGGCGATCATCGAGGCGGTGGAGCGGGTCACCCACATCGCGCCGCCCGATGCGGACGGCCACATCATCGGCGCGCCCTTGAGCGCACGCGGCGTCATCGAGTTCCCCGTCCGCAACTCGGGGCTGTGCGCATGCGTGACGCGAGCACCGTTCACGACGACCACCGAGGTCTATCCGGACAGTCCGCGCACCAACCCGGAGGAATGCGTCGAAGCGCAGGTGACGGCGGTGCGAGCCGCGCTCGACTTCGCCATCGCGCACAGGCCCTGAGACGGGCGTGAAGCGGACGTGAGACGGGCCCGAAACGCGCGCCCGGGTCTGCTGCCAGAACTGGACGGCCTCGCGCGGAAACTGGGCCGGTCGACCACCCGACCCGAGGCCCGCCATGCACACGCCCCCTTCCACAGGCGCCGATGATTTCAACTTCGAATTCGGCGCCTGGACCGTCCACCACCGCCGATTGAATCGACGTTTGAGCGCTTGCGACGAGTGGACCTCCTTCGAGGGTCGCTGCACGACACGGCCCATCCTGGGCGGTCTGGGCAACCTCGAGGACAACGAGCTGGATCTCCCAGAGGGCAGCTATCGCGCGGTGGCGCTCCGGTCCTTCGATGCCACGAGCGGGCAATGGGCGATCTGGTGGCTGGACAGCCGCGCGCCGCATGCGCTGGACGTGCCGGTCAAGGGCCGCTTCGACGGCCCGGTCGGCCTCTTCTTCGCCGACGACGTCCTGGAAGGCCGAGACATCAAGGTCCGCTTCACCTGGGACAAGCGCAACCCGGAGGAGCCCCGCTGGGAGCAGGCGTTCTCCGCCGACGGCGGGAGCACTTGGGAGACGAACTGGGTGATGCGGTTCACGCGGGTCTCCGCGGCGAGCTAGAGCAGCGCTGCGTCACAGCCGCAGTCGTCCTACCCCCACACCGCCACCGGGCAGTCCACCGTCCCTGCTCCGTAGCGCACGCCGGGCACGACGTCCTGCACCAGGATCGTAGGCCCGTCGAGGTCGACGATGTCGCACAGCTGGCCGACCAGCATCGCCGGCGCCATCGCCAGGCTGGTGCCGCCCATGTTGCCGACCATCACGCCGAGCTTGAGCACCCGCGCGCGGTGCGCCATCAGCAGCCCTTCGGTCAAGCCGCCGCATTTGTCGAGCTTGATGTTGAGCACGTCGAAGCGACCCGGCAGCGACTCGAGTTCGTCGAGGTTCAGGCAGCTTTCGTCCGCCGCTGTCGGCATCGGGAAATCGACCAGCGCCATGTCGGCCTCGCGGCCGCGCGCGAAGGGCTGTTCGACGAGGCTGACCTCGCACGCGACCAGCACCGGCAGCAGCGGCTCGATCGTCGTTGGCGTGAAGCCCTGGTTGGCGTCGACGCTCAGCCACACGTCGGGCCGCGCGCCGCGCACCGCCCGCACTCGCGCGATGTCCGCGTCGGTGTCGCCGGTGAGCTTGAGCTTGAGCGCCCGCATGTCGCGCAGTGCCAGCGCGGCCTTCGCCATCGCGCCCGGCTCGCCGGCGCCCAAGGTGATCGTCGTGGTCAGCGGTCGCGGCTCGCTGAGCCCCGCCATCTGCCAGACAGCCCGGCCGGCGCGCCGGGCTTCGAACTCCCACAGCGCGCAGTCGACCGCGTTGCGCGCACCGCCCGGCGGCAGCAGGCGCCGCAGCGCCTGCCGACCGATGCCGCCCTCGATGGCCTCACGCACGGCCTCCAGCTGCGCCGGCATGTCCGGCGGACGGTCGTCCAAGTAGTAGACGCCGGCCGCTTCGCCGCGCCCTTCGTACGGGCCATCCCGCAAGACGACGCGCATCGCGGGCATCTCGGTGAAGCGGTAGCCGGAGATGACGAAGGGCTCGCGCAGCACGAGCTGCTCGACATGGCTGGAGAGTTGAAGACGGGTCATGACATCGGGAACAGAGCGTGGAGGGTCAGGTGTTGCGGAAACGATGAGGAGAAAAATCCCGGGCGTGCACGCCGGCAAGAGCGATGTCTTCGGGCAGGTCCTGGCCGAGCGCGAGCGCCGCCGCCGCGCGGCTCAGCGCCGGCGCGGTCTGGATGCCGTAGCCGCCCTGTCCCGCGCACCAGAAGAAGCCGGGCGCCGTCGGATCGAACCCCACCACCGGCGTGCGGTCGGGACTGAACACGCGCAGCCCGGCCCAACGATGGCGCACCCGCGCGACGCGTTGCCCGCTGAGCGTCTCGAAGCGGTCCACCGCGATGGCCACGTCCAGCTCCTCGGGCTGCGCGTCGCAGGGCGGGCTGGGCGTCTCGTCCGCCGGGGAGATCAGCAGCAGGCCGGCATCCGGCTTGAAGTAGTGGCTCTCGTCGATGGCGATGACCGCCGGCCAGTCGGCCGCCTCGGCGGCGGCGACGCCCGCCGGCACATCGATCAGCGCGGCGGTCCGCCGCAGCGGCTGCAGGG
Organism: Mitsuaria sp. MSU3D; assembly: GCF_056867975.1. Taxonomy (NCBI): domain Bacteria; kingdom Pseudomonadati; phylum Pseudomonadota; class Betaproteobacteria; order Burkholderiales; family Sphaerotilaceae; genus Roseateles; species Mitsuaria sp. MSU3D. The sequence continues at coordinate 3,290,376 of NZ_CP200314.1, forward strand.
ACAAGGGCGCGACCCCGGCCAGTTGGGCCACCGCGTCCGCCCAGGCGCCGGCCGCGTTGATCACCAGCGGCGCGCGCACGCTGAAGCTGTCGGTGCGGGCGAGCCAGCCCTTCTTCTCCCGCACCAGCTCGCGCAGCGGCGAGCCGAGGTGCAGCCGCACGCCACCGGCCCGGGCCTGGCGAAGGAAGCCTTGATGCAGCGCGTCGACATCGATGTCCGCCGACGTGTCGTCGAGCAAGGCGCCCTCGATCCGATCGCGCTGAAGGATGGCCAGGCGCCTGATCACCTCGTCCGCATCCAGACGGCGCGTCTGCGCGCGCACGTCCTCATCCGCGGCGAACCGGTCGGCGATGGCCTGCTGCCCGGCGCCGATCAGATAAAGCGTGTCACGCGCCCGCAGCAGCGGCACCTCGGCGAAGCCCGCCGTCGGTTGATCGAAGAACGGGCGGCTCGCCCGCGTCAGCGCCCGGACCGGCGCGTTGCCGTAGAGCGCCGAATACAGCGCCGCGGACCGGCCGGTCGTGTGATACCCGGCATGCGCTTCCGCTTCGAGCACGGCCACCGTCATGTGCGGCGCCAGGTTCGCCGCGACCGACGCCCCGGCGATGCCGGCTCCGATCACCAGGCAATCCACGCTGCGGGCGGTCGTCTCACTCATGGTTTTTAGCTACTTTCCAAAATGGAAAATAACTCTACCATCCAGACAACTCGATGCACAACCTTGTTTGTCACGGGAAGACCCGCAGAAATCCTTCCGGAGGCACCGCGACGATGAGCGCCACCATGACCACCCCCAGCCCTGCCCCCAATGCCGCGACGCCCCTGCGCGCGACCTGGTTCGGCCAGCCGCGCGGGCTCACCGTGCTGTTCCTGACCGAGATGTGGGAGCGCTTCTCCTTCTACGGAATGAGCGCGCTGCTGGTCTATTACATGACCAAGCAGCTGCACTTCTCGCAGGCGGACGCTTCGCTGATCTACGGGCTGTACACGGGCGGCGTGTTCCTCACGCCGATCGCCGGCGGCTACCTCGCCGACCGATGGCTGGGAAGGCGCCTCGCGATCGTGATCGGCGGCAGCCTGATGGCGGTCGGGCACTTCGCGCTGAGCTGGGAGGCGCTGTTCTACCCGAGCCTCGTGCTGATCGCGCTGGGCAACGGCCTCTTCCTGCCCAACCTGCCGAGCCAGGTCGGCGACCTCTACGCCGAGGACGATCCGCGCCGCGGCGGCGCCTACAACGTCTACTACGTCGGCGTGAACCTCGGCGGCCTGCTCGCACCGCTGGCCTGCGGCACGCTGGGCGAGGTCTACGGCTGGCATTGGGGCTTCGGCGCCGCGGGCGTGGGCATGTGCGTGGGCCTGGCGATCTATCTGCTCGGCGGGCGGCATCTGCCGCAGGACCGGCCGCGCGACACGTCGGCCCGCGCCGCCAACGCCGCGAGCCCCGATGCGGCGGGGGCCGCGGGTTCGACCGGCTCCATGGGCGCGGCGGGATCTGCGGGCGGGAACGCGCGTCGCAAGCCCGGCGGCGCGGCGATCGTCATGCCGCTGCTGCTCGTGGCCTTGTCGGTGATGGTGTTCCGCAGCGCCTACGCGCACAGCGGCAACACGCTGGCGCTGTGGGCGGACACGAGCGTCGATCTGCACGTCTTCGGTTTCGCGGTCCCGGTGACCTGGGTGCAGTCGCTCAACCCGCTGTTCGTCTTCCTGTTCACGCCGCTGCTGATCCGCGCATGGCGTCGCGCCGCCGTGCAGGGCCGCGAACCGGCGCCGGTCCTGAAGATGGCGATCGGCGCGGCCGGCGTCGCCGCGGCCTATCTGCTGCTGGCGGGGATGGCCGCGATGTCCGATGGCAAGCCGGTGAGCGGCCTGTGGCTGCTGGTGTTCTTCGCGGTCTACACGATCGGCGAGCTCTACATCCTGCCCGTTGGCCTGGGACTGTTCGCGCGGCTCGCGCCGTCGGGCATGGGCGCGACGGTCATCGCCGCGTGGTTCCTCGCGGCCTTCGCGGGCAACCTGCTGTCGGGCGTCGTGGGACGCGCGTGGGAGTGGCTCGGCCCCGCAGGCTTCTTCGTGCTGCTCGCGGCGCTTGCTGCCATGTCGGCTGTCGCGCTGTTGGCGCTGACGCCGATGCTCAGGAAGCTGGAAGCTCCCGCCTCAACGCTTTGACGAACGCGCCTTGCCGCCCGCCTTCGCACCCTTGCCCGAGGGCGCTGGCGCCGGCGCCGGCTCCTGCAGACGCCGCGACACATCGATGAAATGCTGGCTGAAGCCGTCCGGCGTGCCGCTGCTGCGCGGCGCGCAGGTCGCCAGCACGCGGCAGCGTTCGTCGGACGCCTTCAGGTAGGCGTGCCCCATCTCGCTGTCGAAGTAGATCGAGTCACCCGCCTTCAGCACCACGGGCGCATACAGCTCGCAGTGGAAGGCGATCTCGCCCTCGAGCACGTACGCGAATTCCTCGCCCGGATGGCGGATGAGGTCGCCGAACTCCGCCTTGAACTCGTCCAGCGTGCGGGCGCGGACTTCGGCGATCAAGGGCGTGACGCGCTTGTTGAGCAGCTCCGTCGCCAGGTAGAGCTGCTGGTAGCTCTCGGTCACCACCTGCTGCCCTTCCCCCGCGCGCTCGACGATGCGGCGCCCGCCGCCGCCCGGCGCGGCGCGCGTGCCCGGCACGTCGGCCAGCAGCTCGGCCATGTCCACGCCCAGCCCCTTGCTGAGCAGCATCAGCTTGTCGTAGGACAGCGAGACATTGCCCTTTTCCAGTTTGGAAAGCGTCGACACCGCCAGGCCGGTCCGCCCGCTCACGTCGCTGAGCGTCAGGCCCAGCCGTCGGCGCACGCTGCGGATGTGGTCACCAGGAAGGTTCGAGTCGATGGCCATGGTCGGGAGAAGCAAACAGTGCGGCGATCTTAGCAAGGCCTCCCCGGCGGACCACCGCGATCACCCTGAGTTGAAGCTTCGCGCGATAGCAGCTAAGGTTTCCACCAATGTGAAAGCTTTTTCCAAAATGGAAACTTGTGGCTCAACTTCGCCCGCCTCGCCAGGAGTCCACCGAATGAACGCCTCCCCCCGCTCTCCCCGCTCCGGCCGCCGAGCGTCCGCCGCGCGACGCTTCGCCGTAGCGCCGCTGCTGCTGCCCTGCCTGGCGGCGATGCACGCGTTGCCCGCCTGGAGCCAGGCCGCCGCACCGGCGGCGCCCGCCTCGCCGGCCTCGTCCGCGGTGCCCACGGAGAAGCAAGGCGACCGCGCCGCGGTCAAGGCGGAGAAGCTGGAAGTCGTGACCGTCACCGCGACGCGCCGCCGCGAGCCGCTGCGCGACGTGCCGCTGCGCGTCGAGACGATCAGCACCGAGGGCCTGGAGCGTTCCGGCGCCAGCTCGCTGGTGGACTACGTCGGCAACCTGCCCGGCGTGGACGTGAGCAGCGACGGCGGCCCGGGCCGGGGGCAGGTCAGCATCCGCGGCATCAACGTGGGCAGCGCCGGCACGGCGACGGTCGGCACCTATGTCGACGAGGTGGCCTACGGCTCCAGCACCGCCTTCGGCGGCGCGGCGGTGGCTGCGCTCGACATGTCGCTGCTGGACCTGCATCACATCGAGCTGCTGCGCGGCCCGCAGGGCACGCTCTACGGCGCGGGCGCGATGGGCGGCCTGCTCAAGTACGTCACCAACGAACCCGACACCCTGGAGTTCTCCGGCAAGGTCGGCCTGGGCGTGCGCGGCATCAAGGGCGGCGCGCTCGGACACACGGAGAACGCGGTGGTGAACGTGCCGCTGAGCGCCGGCGTCGCCGCCCTGCGCGTGGCCGCCTTCAACGACCATGACGGCGGCTACATCAAGGCCTCCGGCCTGGCGCCCGGCAAGCATGTCAACGACGGCGACACGCGCGGCGGGCGGGTCTCGCTGCTGCTGGAGCCGATGTCGACGATGAAGGTCCGCCTCTCCGCGGTCGACCAGAAGATCGAGCGCGACGGCACCGGCGTGGTCCAGTACGACGTCGCGACGGGTCAGCCGATCCACGGCGACCTGACCCATGACCTGTCGATCTCCGAGCCCTACAGCATCCGCACGCGGCTGCTCTCCGCCGACGTCGACTACGACTTCGGCTGGGCGCGCCTGAACGCCATCGTGTCCAGCCAGCGCTTCAACGGCGACACGCTGCTGGACGCCACCGAGATCCTCGGCGGCGGTGCCTTCGACTTCGTGCAGCTGGACAACCGCACGAAGCTGCGCAAGGAAACGCAGGAGCTGCGCCTGACGTCGGCGCGGGGCACCGTCGAATGGCTGATCGGCCTGTATCACAACAAGGAACGCAACAACTACCACCAGCGCCTGTGGGGCCGGCCCACCGGCGCCGACGCGGACATGGAGCTCGTGCGCGTGGGCCAGCCCGCGAGCTACGAGGAGAACGCCGTCTACGGCGACGTGACCTGGAATCCGAGCTCGGCGCTCTCCTTCACGCTGGGGGCCCGCGTGGCGCGCAACAAGCAGGCGTACGAGACGCTCACCAACGACGTCCCGGACTTCCCGACGCCCGCCACATCCAAGGACCGGTCGAACACCTACCTGGTGACGGGTCGTTATTCGCTCGACAAGCAGAGCAGCGTGTACGTCCGCGCCGCCAGCGGCTATCGCCCGGGCGGTCCCAACCCGCAGGCCATCGACGAGAACGGCCAGGTCATCCCCGGCGCGCCGACGTCCTTCGAGGCCGACACGCTCTGGAGCTACGAGGCCGGCTACAAGGCCGACCTGCTGGACCGGCGCCTGTCGCTGGAGGTCGCGCTCTTCGACATCCGCTGGAGCAAGCTGCAGCAGCCGCTCGCCTTCGGCGCGACGACGGTGATGGGCAACGCCGGCAAGGCCGAGGTCAAGGGCCTGGAACTGGCGTCGCGTTATGCGATCAACGACGACTGGCGGCTGGAGGGCAGCCTGGCCTGGACCGATGGCAAGCTGAAGGAAGACGCGCCGGCCCTCGGCCCCTCCGGCGCGAAGCTGCCGAACTCGGCCCGGCTGTCCGTGTCCCTGGGCGCGCGCTACAACTTCGCGCTGGCCGGCAAGCCGTCCTACGCCAGCCTGCAGGTGCGGCACGTCGGCAAGCGCAACGCGGGTTACGACAGCGACACCACCTCCATCCCCAACTTCGTGATGCCGGCCTACACGCTGGTCGACGCGCAGTGGGGCATGGACTTCGGCGCCTGGCAGCTGTCCGCCTTCGTCCGCAATCTGACCGACAAGCGCGCGATCCTCGGCGCCGACACCGCCCTCACCGCCTTCGGCGGTCCGCTGCGCGCGACGCCGGCGCAGCCGCGCACGATCGGCGCCACGGTCACCTACAACTTCTGAACGCCGACCCATGAAGCCACTGACCTTGCGCCTCGTCGCGCTGATGCTGGCCGCGTTCGGCGCCGCCGCGCCGAACGCCTCCGCGCAGACGCCGACCACCACGCCAAAGTCCGCGCCGATCGCGCCGATCACTGCGACAGCACCGGCTTCGGCGCCCTCCGCCGCGCCGCCGACCGCCAGCGCGAAGGCAGCCGCCCAGCCGATGACGCTGGCCGACACGCAGGCCTGGCTCGACGGACTGATGCCCGCCGCGCTGAAGATGGCGCAGGTGCCGGGCGCCGTCGTCGTCATCGTGAAGGACGGCCAGCCGCTGATCCAGAAGGGCTACGGCTACGCCGACTGGGAACGGCGCGTGCCCGTCGATGCGGAGCGCACGCTGTTCCGCCCGGGCTCCGTGTCCAAGCTGTTCACGTGGACGGCGGTGATGCAGCTGGTCGAGCAGGGCAAGCTCAACCTGGACGCCGACCTCAACCAGTACCTCGACTTCAAGATCCCCCAGTTCAACGGCAAGGCAATGACGCTGCGCCATGTGCTCACGCACACGACCGGGTTCGAGGAGACGGCGCGCGACCTCATCACCTATTCGGGCAAGTCGCCCGACCTGGCGAAGGTGCTCAAGGACTACATCCCGCCCGCGCTCTACGAGCCGGGCGCGCGGCCGGGCTATTCGAACTACGCCACGGCGCTGGCCGGCTACATCGTGCAGCGCGTCAGCGGCCTGCCCTTCGACGACTACGTCGAGCAGAAGATCTTCACACCGCTGGGCATGCGGCACGCGAGCTTCCGCCAGCCGCTGCCGCCAGCGCTCGCGCCGCTGATGTCGCAGGGCTACGAGAAGCAGGGCGATCCCGGCAAGGGCTTCGAGATCGTCAGCCTGGCGCCCGCCGGCAGCCTGTCGGCGACGGGCGCGGACATGGGGCGCTTCATGCAGGCCTTCCTGCAGCAGGGCCAGCTCGGCGAGTCGCGCCTCCTCAAGCCCGAGACCGTGAAGCAGATGCACGGCCAGTTGACGAAGCCGATGCCGGAGCTGCTCGGCATCGGGCTGGGCTTCTACCAGCACGACATCAACGGCCATCGCGTCGTCGGCCACGGCGGCGACACCATCCTCTTCCACACCGACCTGCTGCTGTTCGTCGACGACGGCATCGGGCTGTACATCTCGGTCAACTCGCCGGGCAAGGACGGCCAGGGCAAGTGGCTGCGGGACACGCTGCTGGAGTCCTTCGCCGACCGCTATCTGCCCGATGCGCGCCCGGCGACGCCGCGGCAGGTCGACGACGCGACCGCCAAGCAGCACGCGCAGCAACTGGCCGGCTCGTACCAGAGCACGCGGCGCGAGGACTCGACCTTCTTCTCGCTGCTGCCGCTGCTCAGCCCGCTGAAGGTGCAGGCGCTGGACGACGGCCGCGTCGCGCTGGAGCTGGCCGGCTCACGCAGCGTGTTCCGCGAGGTCAAGCCGTATCTGTGGGAGGAAGAACACGGCAAGCGCCGCCTGCAGGCCATCGTCGAGAACGGCCGCGTATTGCGCTGGGGTCTGGAGCCTTACGTCTTCGCCTTCGTGTTCGAGCCGGTGCCGGCGTTGTCGAGCGGGCTGGCGCTGCTGCTGGTCGGGCTCGCGCTGGTGACGATGCTGCTCACGGCGCTGCTGTGGCCGGTGGCTGCGGTGCTGCGTCGCAAGCACGGCATCGCGGCGCCGGGTCGGCCGTTGCTGGCGGTGCGAGTCGCCAGCGTCCTCGTGCTGCTCACCGTGGCGCTGTGGACGCTGGTGTTCACGCGGCTTGAAGGCGACGGCGACCTGAGCGTCGTCCTGCCGCTCGCGCAAGGACTGACCCTGCTGGCCTTCATCGGCGGGCTGCTCGCGGCGCTGTGGCACGCACGGCTCGCCTTCAAGGGCGGCAGCAAGGGGGCGAAGGCGCTGGCCGTCGTCTGGGTGCTGGCCTTCGCCGTGTTGATCGTGATCGGCGGCGCCCACCACCTGATGAGCTTCAACCAGAACTTCTGAACCCGAGGCTCCCGGGATGGAGTCGGGGCGCGCCCACAAGGCGCGCCTGTGTCGCTTGAAGGATGCTCGATGAATCCGATGAAGAAGGCCGGGCTCGCCGGCTTGATGACTCTGGCGCTCACGATGGCTGCCGGCTCGCTGTCCAGCGCGCAGCCGACGGGACAGCCCGCGGCGATCCCGCCGGAGAAGCCGCTCGCGCCGAAGACCGCCGCCGCGCCGGAGCCGCCAGCACCATCCGCCTCGGGGACCCGCGCCGCCGTCTCGCTGACCGCCGCCGACCTCGAAGCCTGGCTGGACGGCCGCGTCGCCTACTCGCTCGAGGCCGGCGACATCGCCGGCGCCGTCGTGTCCGTGGTGAAGGACGGCAAGGTCCTGTTCCAGAAGGGCTACGGCTATGCCGACGTCAAGGCCAAGGTGCCGATGAGCGCCGAGACCTCGATGGTGCGGCCCGGCTCGACGTCCAAGCTGTTCACCTGGACGGCGGTGATGCAGCAGGTCCAGCTCGGCAAGCTGAATCTCGACCGCGACGTCAACGACTACCTCGACTTCAAGATCCCACAGACCTTCGGCAAGCCGATCACGCTGCGGCATCTGATGAACCACACGGCCGGTTTCGAGGAAGGCCTGAAGGACCTGCTCGCCTACGATCCGAAGCTTGCGCCGTCCAACGAGGACTACCTGAAGCAGCACCCGCGGCCGATGCTGTTCGCGCCGGGGCAGGCGCCGGGTTACTCGAACTACGGCGTCGCGCTGGCGGGCTACATCGTGCAACGGGTGTCCGGCGAGCCCTTCGACGCCTACGTCGACCGCCACATCTTCCAGCCGCTCGGCATGCGGCACTCGACGACGGCGCAGCCGCTGCCGGCGAAGTTCGAGCCCTTCATCGCGAAGGGCTACCGGCAGGCGAGCGATCCCGCGCCCTCCCCGTTCGAGCTCGTCGTCACCGCGCCCGCGGGCAGCGGCAGCGCGACGGCGGCGGACATGGCGCGCTTCATGCTCGCGCACCTGCAGCAGGGCAGGCTCGACGGCGTCGAGCTGTTGAGCCCCGCCACCACCGCGCTGATGCACAGTCCGTCCGCACAGGCACGGCCCGGCTTCAACGTGATGGCGCACGGCTTCTTCCGGGAGTACCGCAACGGCCGCACGCTGCTCGGCCACGGTGGCGACACCATCGTGTTCCATTCCGACCTGAGCCTGCTGCCGGACGAAGGCGTCGGGATCTTCGTGTCGTTCAACAGCCGCGGAAAGGACTCGGCGGTCTACCTCGCGCGCAAGGCCCTGATGGAAGGTTTCCTCGACCGCTACTTCCCCGGCCAGCCGGTCGTCGACGCGCCGGCGCTGGCCTCGGCGCCGAAGGACGCGCAGTTGATCGCGGGCCGCTACCAGACCTCGCGTCGCGTCGAGCACGGCTTCCTCAGCGCGCTGTACCTGATGAACCAGACGGTGATCGCCGCCAATCCCGACGGCACGATCGTCGCGCCCTCCGGTCCGACCGGCGAGATGGCCACCTTCCGCGAGGTCGCCCCGCAGCTGTGGCGCAAGCAGGGCGGCACGCAGGAGCTCGCGCTGGCCGACGTCGACGGCGTGAAGACCGTCATCGACAGCGAGAACCCGGTCTCCGTGCTGCAGGAAGCGCCCTTCCTGCGCTCGGCGCCGTTGACGCTGAGCACCCTGGGGTTGTCGCTGCTGGTGCTGGTCAGCGCGCTGGTGGCGTGGCCGCTGGGCGCGCTGCTGCGCCGCGCGGAACGGGCCACGAGCGGCGCGTCGCCCGCGCTGCTCCGGCTGCGCCGCTGGCAGCGCATCGCGGTCATCGTCGACGTCGTCTACCTGAGCGCCTGGATCGTCCTGATCATGCCGGTGCTCAGCACCGACCTGGCGATCTACAACGGTGGGAACGACTGGCTCTTCGGCCTGATGCAGCTGAGCGGCGTGTTCGCGCTCGCGGCGGCCATCGTCGGCGTATGGGTGGCATGGCGGCTGTTCCGCGTAGATGCGACGCGTCTCACGCGCATGTGGGGCGCGCTGGTGGCGCTCGCGCTGGTGGGCATCGTCTGGATCGGCGTCGTCGGCCAGTTGATGAGCCTCAACCTCAACTACTGAGTACCCATGAAGTTCTTCATCGCCCACCTCGCCACCGAGACCAACACCTTCGCCCCGGCCCCGACGGGGCTCGGGGGCTTCGCCGAATACGGGATCTTCCACGGTGACGCGAGCCGGCGCGATCCTGAGGGCACCGGCGCCTTCATGCGATTCCTGCGCGATCTGATCGAGGCGGACGGGCATGAAGTCGCCGAGAGCCTGTGCGCGATCGCGCAGCCCTCGGGCCGCACGGTGCGGCATGTCTACGAGGCGCTGCGCGACGAGATCCTCGCCGACCTGCGCGCGGCGATGCCGGTCGACGCGGTGCAACTGCTGCTGCACGGCGCGATGGCCGCCGAGGGCTATGACGACTGCGAGGGCGACCTCGCGGCGCACATCCGCGCGGTCGTGGGTCCGGACGTCGCGATCGGGCTCGAGCTCGATCTGCATTGCCATCTCACGGCGTTGATGCAGCGCTCGGCGGACGCGATCGTGGCTTTCAAGGAGTACCCGCACATCGACGCGGAGCCGCGCGGGCGGGAGCTCTACCGGATCCTCGTCGACACGGCGGCGGGCCGCGTGCGGCCGGTCACGGCGACCTTCGACTGCAAGATGGTCGGGCTCTGGCACACGACGCGCGAACCGATGCAGTCCTTCGTCGCGCGCATGCAGGCGCTGGAGCAAGAGCCGGGCGTGTTGTCGGTCTCGCTCGGTCACGGCTTCCCGTGGGGTGACGTGCCCGAAGCGGGTGCGAAGCTCTGGGTCGTGACCGACGACGACCCGGCGCTGGCGCGCTCACTGGCTGAGCAACTGGGGCGCGAATTCTGGGACCTGCGCGACGAGATCGGGCCGGAACTGATCGATGTCGACGGCGCGCTCGACCGCGCGCTGGCGATGGGCGAAGGCCCTGTCGTACTGGCCGACATCGCCGACAACCCTGGCGGCGGCGCGCCTTGCGACAGCACCTTCATCCTCCGCCGCATCGTCCAGCGCGGCATCGGCAACGTGATCGTCGGGGCCTTGTGGGACCTGGGCGCGGTGCACATCTGCCGCGACGCGGGCGTGGGTGCGGAGCTCGACCTGCGCATCGGCGGCAAGTGCGGCCCGGCCTCGGGCGATCCGCTGGACCTGCGCGTGGTCGTTCGCGCGGTGGTCGAGGACCACTCGCAGACCGCGCTCGGCACGCGCGAGCGGCTGGGCACCTGCGTGCGCGTCGAGGCGGCGAACGGCGTGCACATCGTGCTCTGCTCGATCCGCACGCAGACCTACGGCACGGACGCGTTCACCGGCCTGGGCCTGACGCTGGAGAACAAGGCGCTGATCGTGGTGAAGTCGACGCAGCACTTCCACGCGGAGTTCGCGCCGATCGCGGCCGCGGTGCTCTACGTCACCACGCCCGGCGCGATGAACTGCGATTTCGCGAGCACGCCCTACCGGACCAGGTCGCTGGACTACTGGCCGAGGGTCTCAGACCCGCACGGCTTCGGCTGACACGCCGCGCCGTCGGCGGTCGCCCGGATCGTGGCGATCACCGGCCCTGCGCGGCGCCGTACTTCGCGTGGTACGCCGAGCACAGCCGCACCAGCTCGTCGAAGTTGATCTTCAACGTGGTCGAAGCGATCGCGAGCGGGCTCCCGCACAGCTTGAAGTTCATCCGGTTCAGGGACCGCTTGAGCGGATTGCCGCGCTCGATGTACGCCTCGGGCGACACCACGCGGATCACCAGCATCCTCGACTGCTGGATCACCATCACGTCGAAGCCGACGATGTCTCGCCAGGGAATCAGGCCCGCGGCGACGCCGCTGGAGTTGTCGACGATGCCGTCCTCGCGCAGCACCAGACCGGGCGACCGGTCGAAGAGCTTCCTGAAGGCGAAGGCCGCGACGAGGCCGAAGAACGCGATGCCGATGAGGCCCATCGCATGGACCAGCGTCAGATGGCCGAGCGGTCCGCCTTCCAGCGCCGATCCCGGCTGCGCGCGGAACATCCACCAGCCGCCGACGACGAACACCATCGAGCCCGCCATCACGAGCAGCAGCTTGGTCCTGCTGAGCGGAATGATCGTCTGATCGCTGGTCCTTTGATCTCGACTCACTGGCCTTCCTCCATTGCGATTGCCCGGGCGGCAGTGTCGCCGCATTGCCGCCCGCCGCCGGGCGAGAATGCCACCCCATGGCACAAGGCAAACGCATCTCGGTGGACATCGACGAGGACGCCCTCCAGGCGATCAAGGCCCTGGGCGCCGCCGCGAAGGCCGCGCGCGTGGCAGCCGGCGAGAGTCAGGGCGCGGCGGGCGCACGCCTGGGCGTGCATGTCCAGACCGTCGCGCGGATCGAGTCCGGCGAGCCCGGCGTCGCGATCGGGCATGTGTTCGGGATGCTGGCCTTGTATGGGATCAGGCCGGCGCTGCCCGGTTGAATCCGCCCCTGCCCGCGGCGGGCATGTCAATCGATTGACGGGGCTAACCACGAGCGAAAACCTGGCGCGGCGATGTCACACTCTCGCGCTTTATTTTTACAGCTCGAGGGAGAGAAGAAGATGCCACCCAATATCAAGGTGTACCGCGTGCACCGTTTGCTCGCTGCCCTGTACGGTCTGCTGGGGCTTGCGATTTCGGGCGCTGTCGCGTTCGGATCGGGCAAGGACAGCGTGCTGGCGGCGCTGCCGGTGCTGCTGGTGTTCGGCGTCATCTGCGCAATGCACGGTTTCACGGCACGAGCCGCCCGCAAGGGCACACCGGGCGGCCGAACGGCGTCCAGGGCCATCGCCATCCTGATGCTGCTCGGATTCCCAATCGGCACCCTCATCGGTGCCTACCTGCTGTTCAACAGCCGCGACTGGCCGAAACCGGATGAGCCGCTGTCGCGGGAAGCGAAACTGGACTTCTGATCCCGCACGCTTGCGCCACTGCTTCGACGAGGCATTGAGCCGCGCTTGACAGAGCGCAGTCTGCGCGCGTCGAAAGGCCGCGGCATCGGATTCGTGGACCGCGACTTCGGTCGCCGCCGCCCTCGCTACGGTTGTTCGTCAGCCGCGGCGAGCGCCCGCTTCAGAAGGGGAAGCACCGCGTGGAAGTTCAGGGTCAGGTCTTTCTCCGACCTCACCGGATCGATCTCGGACCCTGCGATCAGTTGGGTCACGTCGTAAGCGGTCTCGTGCTTCATGCCGGTGAGCGTAGCCGACGCCGAACCTGCGGCAACTCGATCACATGCTCAAGCAGCGCTTCTACGCGGAGCCACACGAGGTCTTCGCCACGGAGGTCATGCACGAGAACGCGTTGGAAGCGCGACGTGCCCGACGCGGAGGTCCGGTTCTTCGACACCGGCCACTTCGCGCTGGAAACGCACGTGCGGGAGATCGGTCCTGTGATCCGCGAGTTCCTGGACCGCAAGGTGCCTCGCGCGAAGTGAGCGGCCGAGGTCGTATCAGGCCAGCTTGAAGGTCGCCACGACCTTGACGAGCTGCTCGGCCTGCGCCTTCAGGCCGCTCGCGGCGGCGGCCATCTGCTCGACCAGCGCGGCGTTCTGCTGCGTCGCCTGGTCGATGTGGGTGACGGCCTCGCCGACCTGGGCGACACCGCTCGACTGCTCGCTGCTCGCCGAGCTGATCTCGCCGATGATGTCGTTGACGCGGCGGATGCTGCCCACCACCTCGGTCATGGTCTCGCCGGCCCGGTCCACCATCTTCGTGCCCTGCTCCACCCGCTCGACGCTGGCGGTGATCAGGCGCTTGATCTCCTTGGCCGCCTCGGCGGAACGCCCGGCCAGCGAGCGGACCTCGGACGCCACGACGGCGAAGCCCCGACCCTGCTCACCCGCGCGGGCCGCTTCCACCGCCGCGTTCAGCGCCAGGATGTTGGTCTGGAAGGCGATGCCGTCGATGACGCCGATGATGTCGCCGATCTGACGCGACGAGTCGTTGATGCCCTTCATGGTCTCGACCACGCGGCCGACCACCTCGCCGCCCTGCACCGCCACGTCCGACGCGTTCTGCGCCAGCTGGTTGGCCTGGTGCGCGCTGTCCGCGTTGTGACGCACGGCGGCGCTCAACTGCTCCATCGAGGAGGCCGTCTCCTCCAGCGAGCTGGCCTGCTGCTCGGTACGCGCGCTCAGGTCCATGTTGCCCACGGCCATCTCGTCGCTGGCGGTCTGGATGCCTTCCGAGGCCTGGCGCACCTGGCGCACGAGGTCGGTGAGACCGCTGCTCATCTTGCCGAGCGAACCGACCAGGTAGGCGATCTCGTCACGGCCCTCGACCTGCAGGCGCTTGGACAGATCGCCCTGGGCGACCGCGTCGACGAGTTCGATGGCCCGCGCCAACGGCCGCGTGATCGAGCGGGTCAACGCGATCGCCAGCACGATGCCGAGCGTGATCGCGACCCCGCCCAGCACTTCCAGATGGAACTGGGCGCGCGCGGTGTCGGAGGCGATGGTCTGGTTCAGGTCGTCGATGACCTTGCGCTGGTAGTCCAGCACGGCGGTCAGGGCGGCCACGTAGGCCGGCGCGACGACGCTGAACTCGCTGTCGTAGATGCGGTTGGCCTCGTCGGCCTTGTCGGCGCGCTTGGCCGTCATCATGCGGTCCCGCGCGTCGAGGTAGGCCTTGCGGGCCGCGTTGAACTTCTCCAGGAGCGGCTTCTCGCTGTCGTCCGTCGGCAGGTCCGCGAGGGCCTTGACGATCTCGTTGCCGCGCGCGGTCGAGGCCTTGGCCTCGTCGCGGAAGAGCGCCTCGAGCCCGCCGTCCGCATTCTTCGCGATCGCCTTGCCGCGCGTCACGCCGGCGACGACGTTGCGCAGTTGCTCCTCCAGCAGGCGCTCCTTGGCCAGCGGCGACGCCATCATGGCCTGGACGGCGACCGACGCGCTGTTCAGGCGCAGCACGCTGACCACCAGCATCAGCGCCAGCAGCAGCAGGATGAGGGCAAAGCCAGCGCCAAGCCGGGTACCGACACGCATGTTGTTCAGAGTCATGAGGACCTCATCCAGGACAGGGGGTGGAAGCGGTCGGCGGGTGCTGGGGGAGCCCCCACCGGGTTGGGCGCGAGCCTATGCGCTTGTTTCATCGGCGGACAGACCCGGCACGGGCGCGACCCGAGCGGCGCCGTGAACAGCTTGACGAAAGCCGCTCCGTTACGCGGGGAGGGACCGGCCCCCGCAGGACGGATCGACGACAGCCCGGTCCGCGGATGACGCTCGTCGGCCCGGATGGCAGTTCGTCACGGCTCGCCGGTAGCGCGTCACCTGGCGGTCGCCTCGAGCGGGGCGGACATCGAGACTCCGGCTCTCCGATGATGGACCTGCGAGGAAAAGAATGACATCACTTGCCGTGCTGCCGCTGTGTGCGCTGCTGGCCGCGACGCCCGCTCCCACGATGGCCCAGCCTGCCCCGGCGGATCGGGCGCCCGCTGCCGTCCCGCTCACGACGAGGTGCCTGGTCGGCGCCTATCGACTGGAAAGCGGCCGGACGCTGGACATCGCGCCGGCCCGAGGCAACAGCTTGCGCTGGACCGTGTTCAGCGGCGAGACGGGCCGGTTGCGGCCCCTGCCCGACGGCGCCTGGGCCAGCACCGTCGGATGGACCGATCGCCCGGCGGCGGACACGCTGTCGTCAGCCGACTGCGACAAGGGCGAGATCACCTTCGGCGGACAGCGCGGCCAGCGCATCGCCTTCGACGTGCGCGAGACCACCTTCGATGCGGGTGGCGTCCCGTTGGTCGGGCGTCTGGTCATGCCCAGGGGCCAGGGCCCCGTGCCCGTGGTGGTACTGCTCCACGGCTCCGAATCGGACTCCGCACGCGAAGGCGATGCGCTTCAACGCATCTTCCCCGCGGAGGGCATCGGCGCCTTCGTCTACGACAAGCGGGGCACCGGCGGCTCCGGTGGCGCTTACACGCAGGAAATCGGCGTGCTGGCGGACGATGCGGTGCTGGCCATGAAGGAGGCTCGTCGACTGTCGGGCTCACGCGCGGGCCGCATCGGCTATCAAGGCGGCAGCCAGGGCGGCTGGGTCGCGCCGCTGGCGGCGGAGCGCGCCCCGGTGGACTTCGCTGTCGTGAGCTTCGGCCTGACGGTGTCCATGCTTGAGCAGGACCTGCAGAGCGTCGCGCTGGAGATGCGCGCCAACGGGCATTCCGCGCGGGACACCGAGGACGCGCTGGCGCTGACGCGCGCCGGCCAGCAGGTCATCGAGACGCGTGGCAGGGAAGGCTACGAGGCGTTCGACGCACTGCGGGAGCGATACCGCTCCCGGGCCTGGTTCAAGGACGTGCGGGGCAACTTCCTGCATCTGGTGCTGCCGCTCGACAAGGCGCAGATCCTCGAGGGACTGAACACGACCTACAAGTTCGACGTGTCTTTCCGCTACGACCCGATGCCGACGCTGCGGGCCTCCCGCACGCCGCAGCTCTGGGTGCTCGGCGTCGACGACCGCGTCGCGCCAAGCGCCCGCTCCGAGGCGGACATCCGCGCCCTGATCGCGGCGGGCAAGCGCTACACGCTCGCCGTCTACCCCGGCGCGGATCACGGCATGACCGAATTCGAGCGCACGCCGGATGGGCAACGCGTCTCCACGCGTTACGCCGAAGGCTACTTCGCATTGATGCGGGACTTCATCCGGAACGGTCAACCCGCAGACGTCGGCGATCGGTATGGGAAGGCCGTCATCACCCGACCCTTGGCGGTGAAGTGACCGGGGCTCGCGGCAGTAGTAGAGTGCCGCCATCCCGACCCTGAACGACCAGAAGGAAATCAAGCCATGCCAAAAGGCGAGCAACGCAACGACAAGGCCAACAAGAAGCCCAAGAAGGACACCAGCACCCCCAAGGAATCGTCCTCCGTCTCCACCCGGCCGGTCGCGCCGATGACGGCCGTGATGCCCAAGGGCAAGCTGAAGAACAAGCCGGGCTGATCGCCCGCTTCGTCCGACCGGTCCGGATCGACCGGTCCGGACCATGAGAAACGCCGGCGGGACGCGAGTCCCGCCGGCGTTTCCACTGGAGCCGGGCGATCAGTGCTTGCCCGCGTCCTTGGCCGCTTCCTTCACGTCGCCGTAGGCCTTCTGGGCCTTGCCGTCGACCTGCTTGGCCAGGCCCTTGGCCTGTTGTTCGGTGCTGCCGACCACTTCACCGGTCTTCTGCTGCACCTTGCCAGCGATGTCCTTGGCGGCGCCCTTCACTTGGTCCTTGTTCATCATCATCTCCGGAAGTTACTGCGTGTCCCGCAGGGTGCGATGGCACTGGAATCATCCTAGGCGGGGCGGCTCCCGCCGGGTGACGGCGGGCGGCGCATCCTCCCGTCGGAGCGGTCCTACAGGTTTTCGAACAGGCGCTACCGCCCATCGCACGCCCGGGAGAATGGATTGCGCCGGGGCATGTTGGCGATCTCCTGCAGCGTCCACAGCTCGGCCGGCGTCATGTGGACCAGTTGCCCCAGCGCGGGCAGGCGGTCCGTGGGGATCGTGCGGCCGCCCGTGCGGGCTTCGCTGACGTGCTGCCGGGGGACCTTCAGATGACGGGCCAGCGCGGCCTGGCTGCCGCACAGGCGCACGGCCTGGTCGACCGCGCCCTGCCAGGTCGGCGTCGACATCGGCGCGGTGGCGTCGCGGGCGACCGCAAGGACGCCTGAGATGGCGCCTGAAATGGCGCCTGAAATGGCGTCGGGGATGGCGTCGGGAAAGAGGGTTCCAAGAGTTTCCATGACGAAAGATCCTGCTGCCGCGTCGGCGGACAGCCGATGGCGCCGCCTGGGCCCGCGGGCATGGCGGCGTGACCGCATCGATCAGGCGCAGCGACGGCGGCCCGGGCAAGGCGGAACGGCGGAGCGCGCGCCGTCCGCGCCAAGGGCGTGGACGTGTTCGCGCGCCATCACGGCCGTTCAGCGCCGGGGCGGTCGCTCCAGTCGTATATCGCCGATGCTGCGCCAGGTCGGCGGCTCGGCGCGTGGCCAATGGCCGTTGGCGCTCGCGGGCGCGGGCACTCGCGGCATGTCGACATTCGCCATGGGCAGGACATAGGCGCCCAGCGCCGCCGCGTCGCTCAAGGAAGGCCCGTCGTGATCGTCCAGCACGACGGTGGGATCGCCGGCCTGGTGGTGATGGCGCTCGAACGGACCATGGGCATGGACATGCGCGGGCTTCCGGTCGCGCTGGAGCTGCAGCTGCTGCCGGGCCCGCGCGGTGTCGAGGGCCTGCGCGGTCTCCTGCCCTGCCAGCACCTGCAGGCCTCGATGGACGAGGTCACGCCATGTCTGCGCCAGCGTCCACGCGCCGTGATCGTGATCGTGATCGACGGTGGCCGCGGTCCGGTGGTGATGCGTCGGGCCGAGCGTCGTCAGCCGCGCGCCCGCGGCGCCGTACAGCGGGATCGCGGCGCACAACAGCAACAGCAGCACGCCTCGCGAGTGGCGCAGCCAGCCGGCGAGCATGCGGGCGAAGGATCCGGTCGCAGGGCGCATCGCGACGCAGCGTCGCCCAGCTTCATGTCAGCCGCATGACCGGACACCCGGAGCGCGCGCGGCGTCCCAGGTTCCCGGGTCGCCTTTCCGGATTGCACTTCCGGCTCGCCTGCCTGGCTCGTGCAACCGGCACGCATTGTTGATTCCCGTTGGCATGTGATGACGGCGAGAGGCTCTTTTTCGACGCGTGCCGAATCCGAAGAATCACTCCCGTCATCACTTCATTTCAACGAGGCCCCCATGCCCTTCGCCAACATCAAGCTCCCCGAGGGCGTCGCCGACGCTGCCCGCAAGGAGGAGATCATCCACCGCGTCACGGCCATGTTCGTCGAGTACTTCGGCGAAGGCGCACGTCCCTACACGATGGTCCTGGTCGACGAGGTCGCCGACGGCGGCTGGGGACGCGCGGACGAGACGCTGACGCTCAAGAAGATGGGGCTCAAGCCGAAGCAGTCGTAGACGCGGCCAGGACCCCGCGGGCGCTACGCGACGCCGTGCGTCCAGCCGGGCACGTCGACGTCGTAGCGCACCGCCTTGCCCGCGCCGTGCGCGCGCAGTTGACCGGCCGCGGTCATCTCCGACAGGTCGCGGGTCGCCGTCGCCTTCGACACGAAGGTCATCTTCATGTACTTCTCGGCGTTGAGCCCGCCGAGGAAGCCGCCGTCGCCGTCGTCGAGCAGGCGCTGGAGCACTTTGCGCTGGCGCTCGGCGAGCGCCCCGGCGGCATGGGTGTCCCAGAAGCGGCGCTTCTGGACGGCCGCGTCCATGACGTGATTGGCGGCATCGCAGGCGCCGGTGTACTGGCGCACGAACCATTGAACCCAGGCCGTCAGGTCCATCCCGCCACGCGAGCCCTTCAGCGCCGCGTAGCACTCGGTGCGCGCGGCCAGCAGTTGCCTGGACTGGCTGTGGAGCCGCATCGGCGGTCTGAGATGCTGGGCAATCGCCATGTCGATGATCGCCCGGCCGACGCGGCCATTGCCGTCTTCGAACGGATGGATGCTCTCGAACCAGAAGTGCGCGATCGTGGCACGCGCAAGACCGTCCAGTCGCGGCCCATCTTCCGACGGCGGCGCGCCCTTGCGGGGCGTGGTGGCGGCGAACCACGCGAGGAAGCGCGCCATCTCGGCCGGCACGTCGCGCGACGCGGGCGCCTGGTAGTGCACGGCATTTACGGCTCATCCGGTGAGCCGTATTTCGTCAAATGCGGCTCACGCCATCGATTCAACCCAGATAGGCCGCCGCGCCGTCCCCGGCGACCAGGCCGCTGGCCATCGAGGCCGTCAGCAGGTAGCCGCCCGTCGGCGCTTCCCAGTCCAGCATCTCGCCGGCGATGAACACGCCGGGTCGGACCTTCAGCATCAGCCGCTCGTCGAGCGACTCGATCGTCACGCCGCCCGCGGTGCTGATGGCCTCCGCGACAGGGCGCGCCGCGCGCAGGCGCAGCGGCAGCGCCTTCAGCGTGCGGGCCAGCGTCGCCGTGTCGGCGTACTCGTCCTTCGTGAGCACCTCGTGCAGCAGGCCGGCCTTCAGGCCTTCGATGTTCAGCCGGCTCTTCAGGTGCGAGGACAAGGACCGCGAGCCGCGCGGATGGGCGACCTGCTCCAGCACCAAGGCCGCGTCGCGGCCGGGCAGCAGGTCCAGGTGCACGAGCGCTTCGCCGTCGCGCTCGAGCTTCTCGCGCAGCAGCGCGGACGCCGCGTAGACGAGCGAGCCCTCGATGCCGGTCGCCGTCACGACGAATTCGCCCTGGCGCGAGAAGCGCCGGCCGTCGACGCCCTCGGCGGTCAGCGCCACCGGCTTGACCGGCTGGCCCGCGAATTTCTCGGCGAAGAACGGCGACCAACCCGGCGCCGCGCCGTCACGCGTCGTGCCCAGATCGAAGCCGCAATTCGCGGCGCGCAGCGGCGACACGGTCGCGCCGACTTCGGCGAGCAGCGGCGCCCAGGCGCCGTCGGACCCCAGCTGCGGCCACGAGGCGCCGCCCAGTGCGAGCACGACGGCATCCGCGGTCACGGTCGTTTCGCCTTCGGGCGAGCGCAAGCGCAGCGCGCCCGCCGCGTCCCAGCCCAGCCAGCGATGCCGCATGTGGAAGCGCACGCCCTGCGCGCGCAGTCGGGACAGCCAGGCACGCAGCATCGGCGCGGCCTTGAGGTCCCTCGGAAAGACGCGCCCGGATGTCCCGACGAAGGTCTCGACGCCGAGGCCCTGGGCCCAGGCGCGGAGGGCTTCGCCGTCGAAGCGGTCGAGCCAGGCGCCGACCTGGCGCTGGCGCTCGAAGAAGCGCAAATCGAAATCGGGGCGAGCCTCCGAGTGCGTCAGGTTCAGACCGCCCTTGCCCGCCAGGAGGAACTTGCGGCCGACCGAGGCCATGGCGTCGTAGAGGTCGACGGAGAAACCGGCACGGGCGAGACGCTCGGCGGCCATGAGGCCGGCGGGGCCGCCGCCGATGACGGCGACGCGACGAGGGGATTCGGAGATGGGCATGGGATGGAGGGTACTGCGCAAGGCCGCGCAGTGTGCCAGACGGTCGCGGATCTCCCGGATCCGGGAGATCGGGAGATCGGGCGACGCGGGGTGCATGTCCTTTCGCGGCGGGCTCAGGCCGACTCACCCGGAAGAGGTACGGCGAATCGCCGCGCTTACCGTTGATTGCAGCTCTTGCGCCTACCCGTTGGAACCGCTTTCAGCTCGCGGAAAAAATGAATCGGATGGCAGTCGCGCCGCCTCCGGTCGCGTCCGTTCCCCAACCCACATCAGCGAGAGACGCGCATGCACCCCTCCTCCAGCCCGAGCGTGGCCAAGCTCCAGGCCGCGCCGACCACGATCGCGCTGGCCGTCAGCGTGCTGCTGAGCGCCTGCGGCGGCGCCGACTCACCCGACGCGTCGGCAGGCCCGGTGGCGGTCGACCACGCCAGCGCCGAGGCGCTGGCCCCCGATCCGTCGCCGGTGGTGGCCGCGGGCCGCTACGTGCTGATGAACGCGCTGACCGGCAAATGCGTCGAGGCCTTGCCTGCCGCCGCCGATGGCGGACGTGTCCAGCAGACGACCTGCGGCGACAGCCTCCACCAGGCCTTCGACCTGAGCCTGCAGAGCAACGGGTTCTACAAGCTGGTCAACGCCGGAACGTCGAAGGTGTTGGAACTGGCCGGTTCCTCACGCGCCGATGGCGCGGCGATCCAGCAGTCGAGCAGCAACGACACCGATGCGCAGCGCTTCCGCCTGTGGCGCGCCAACGGCAACCGGGTCCGGATCGTCAACGTGTCCAGCGGCAAGTGCTGGACCCTGCCGAGCAGGTCGGGTGCCAATGGCGTGCAGATCCAGCAGGCCAGCTGCCTCACCGCGGAGGCGGCGCACCAGTTCTTCCTCTATCCACGTGACTCGGCATCGCGCGGCCTGCTGCCGGTGGGGCAGTACAACGTGCGCGGCGTTCAATCGGATCTGTGCCTGGACATCGAAGGCGCGAGCATGGCCGACGGCGCCAAGACGCTGCTGGCAGCCTGCGGCAGTGCGGCCAGCCAGCGCTTCGAGGTCAGCGCCGCGGCCGACGGCAGCTACGCGTTCCGCAACGTCAACAGCGGCAAGGGGCTGGACGTCAGCGACATCTCCACCGTGAACGGCGCACTGATCCAGCAATGGAGCTACGGCGCCGGCGCGAACCAGCGCTTCGCCGTCACGGCCAAGGGCGATGCCTTCAACATCGCCGCCAAGCACACCGGCAAATGCCTCGACGTGAAGGACTTCAGCGTCGCCGCCGGCGGGCGCATCCAGCAATGGGATTGCGGCAACGGCGACAACCAGCGCTGGCGCCTGCAGGCGACGGATGCGCAAGGCCCGGCACCGACGCCGGCGCCTTCGCCTGCTCCGGCGCCTTCACCCACACTGCCTCCGGCTCCGGCGCCGTCACCCACGCCGCCTCCCCCGCCGCCGCCTCCTCCTCCTCCTCCGCCACCGCCGCCGGCGCCTCCGCCGGGCCCGGCTCCGGCGCCAGGTCCCGCTCCCGCGCCAGGTCCGGCACCGACGCTGACCCTGCCGATCGAAGTGCTGGGCGCCGGTGCTCCCGATGCGCCGACCATCGTCAGCGCCGAGCTGTCGCTCGATGCCGCCTCGCTCTCCACCGCCACCCAGCTGGTGGTGCGCTGCCACCGCTGCGGCTTCTACAACTCACCGGAGTTCGAGGCGCTCAGCAAGCCGCTGACGCCCATCGCTGGCAGCCTGCGCGTGGTCGGCGCCGCCAACGCCAACAACACCAGCGCCGCCGCGTGGATCCCGATCAGCGACACCGGCGTCCAGCTCGACGATGTCGAGCGCTCGCACGGCGGCGTCAACGGCGGGCTGTTGACCATCCGCTTCCGCGTGCCGCTGGACAGCACCGCGCGGGCACGCCTCGTGGCGATGCCGGCCACCAACCGCATCGAGTTCCGCTTCAACGGCACCGACGGCAACTCCAACGGTTTCCGCATCCTCGACCTGCAGCTGCAGGACGCGAGCGGGCGCAACCTCGCGACCAATCCGCGCCGCTGGGCCGACATCGCCGTCGAGAAGCAGGCCGGCCGCACCTGGACGGCCGATGCCGACGCGGGCAAGGCGCTGTGGAACGCCTCGGGCCTGCTGCTGAAGTCGCCGGTGGTGAACAGCCGCATGCGCGCCGCCTGTGCGTCCTGCCATGCGGCGACGGGCCGCGACCTGCAGTACTTCAACTATTCCAACCATTCGATCGTCCAGCGCTCGCGCTTCCACGGCCTGAGCGAGACGCAAGGCCGGCAGATCGCCGCCTACCTGCGCGCGGCGCTGACGCAGGTTCCGCACGTGCCGCAGGCCACGCCGTGGAATCCGCCGTACCAACCCGGCCCCGGGCTGGACAGCAGGCCCGCGGTCGAATGGGCGGCCGGCGCGGGCATCGACGCGGTGCTGCCGGACGCGAAGTCCTTCGTCAACGTCTTCGCCGGCAAGGCGGCCGGCAGCACGGCCGCGGTGACGCAGGCCGAGCTCGATGCCGCGATGGATCCAAGCCCGGGCAAGGTGCTGAACACGCGCGAGATGCCGATCCCGCTGCAGCTGCCCGACTGGAATGCCTGGCTGCCCATCACGCATCCGCTGGACATCTGGACGCCGGACGCTGGGCAGGGTCAGGGCTTGTTCGAGACCAAGGGCGATGACGGCTCGAACCCGATCAAGGTGGTCAAGCGCATCGCCGACTGGCTGGCCGCCAACAAGAACCCGAACGGGGTGTACGGCGACTGGAGCCACCTGAGCGCGGACCAGCGCGAACGGGCGATGTACTGGCTGACCGATCCGGGCGCGAAGACGCTGGACTTCGTCGGCGGCGGTCGCGGCAGCCGCGTGTCGCCCAATCCGTCGCAGCCCTACGGCGCGGAGATCGGCGGCCGCAAGCTGCAGGCCCTGCTGTCGCCCTCGACGCAGTCCTCGGCGAGCGCGCTCTATCCGAATGCGAAGGCCGGCTACAGCAAGGAGGCGTTCATCGAGCGGGCCATGTTCGGCATGATCCACTGGATGGGCGTCAAGCAATGGGAACTGGCGCACGAGTACGGTCTGGAGAGCTCAACTTCCTCCTTCCGCGGCAGGAAGGACGCCAGCGGGAAATGGGTGGGCGAAGGCGAGAAACGCGGCTGGCCGTTCAGCTGGCCCAGCGTGTTCTACATGGCGCCGCACATGCTCTACGTCGACGAGCAGACGCCGCAAGGCAAGCGCGAGTTCTATTTCTCGTGGGAGCCGCGCCTCACCTCCTACTACCGCACCAACCAGTGGTACCAGCTGCAGATGACGGTGAACCCGGGCTGGTCCGGAGCCTCGGAGGGGCCGATGGACTGGCCGTACCACATGGGCTTCACGACGGCGGTGGTGGACGACCTGATGACGGCGAAGGCACCGTCGCAGGTCTCGGCCTCCCACCTGGCGCGCTACTTCCAGGTGCGGACCAAGCTGGCGCAACTGGCCAACACCACCCTCTCCTTCAACAAGCCGGATCCCGCGGCGCCGACCGACCTGTTCCGCAACGAGGGACATCGCAGCCGCGCGTCGCTGGCGATCCACAAGCTGGGCGTGGGCGAGGTCGTCGATCGCGGGCCGGAGAGCTGGGAGAAGTCGCGCTTCCGGCTGCTGGACGACGTGACGCCGGGACTGCACCTGATGTTCATCAACAGCTCGATCTCGCTCTACAACACGATGTACGCGAACACGAGCTACGAGCAGTGGCGGCGCTGCGACCCGAACGCGCTGTTCGGCAGCGAGCCGGAGACCAAGTCGGGCTTCCGCTTCTGCCTCGATGCGAAGCGCACGCCGCTGCCCTTGAACGGCAAGGGCCAGCCGCATCTGGTGGGCGGGTGGGTCGACTGGACCAGCGAGCAGTACATCACCTGGAGCGTGATCTCCTCGCGCAACCATGGCGTGGAGGCGCAGCGGCTGAAGACCTTCTCCGACTGGAGCGGAAGGATGTGGCGCGAGTGAGGCGGCCTAGACGGCCTAGGCGGCGGCCGGCACGGCCGGCAGCTCCAGCGTGAAGCGGGAGCCTTGTCCGCTCTCGCTGTCGACGAGGATGCGCCCGCCCATGCGCTCCATGAGCTGCTTGCAGATGACCAGCCCGATGCCGTGCCCGGGCTGGTCCACGCGCCCGAGCCGGTTGAAGGGCTGGAACAGCTGGGAGCGCTGTTCGGGGCTCAGGCCGATGCCGTTGTCGGCGACCTCGATGCGGAAGCCGCGCGGTTCCGCGCAGGCGCGGACCTTCACCCAGCCGCCGCGCCGGTTGTACTTGATGGCGTTGGAGATGAGGTTGTGCAGCACCTGCTCCAGCCGGATGGGATCGGCCTGGACGAGGGGGAGCGTGCTGTCCTCCTCCGGCGTCATGCCGACCTGCAGGTCGACGCCGGCCGCCGCCGCCGCCGGCTGCGCGAGTTCCACCACGCGGCGCAGCAGCGGCCCCGCCTGCAGCGGCAGCGACTGCACGGTCAGCGTGTTCGCCTCGACGCGCGACAGCGTCATCATGTCCTCGATCAGCACCAGCAGATGCTTGGCCGCCTCGTCGATGTGCCGCAGGCGCGACTGCTGCACATCGTCCAGCGGCCGCTTCGGATCGTGGGCCAGCAACTGGCTGAAGCCCAGCACCGCGTTCAGCGGCGTGCGCAGCTCATGACTGGCCTGGGACAGGAACTCGCTCTTGGTCTTGCTCGTGACCTCGGCCAGCTCGCGGGCCCGGTCCACGTCCTGCAGCCGCATGCGCTCGCCGAGCTCGCGCTGCAGCAGCTCGCCGCGCAGCCGCACCTGGCGCTGCAAGGCGCGGTTCCACAGCAGCGTCACGCCGAGCCCGGCGACAACCAGCGCCAGCGCGACGCCCACGCCCCACAGCGCGCGGCGCTGCCAGCGCATCGCCGCCGTGTCCTGCGTGATCCAGCGGTCGGCGATGGCCTGGCGCTCGCTGTCGCCGATGCGCGTGAGCGCCTTGTCCAGGATGCGGCCCAGCATCGGCCAGTCGCGCCGGTAGCCGATGCCCAGCCCGTACGCGTAGCCGATGTCGTCCACCACCCGCAGGTTGCCGATGCCGTCGCGCCGCATCAGGTAGGTCGCGCCGGCCAGGTCCACCACCGCCGCGCCGACCTCGCCGCCGGCCAGCCGGCGCAGCACCGTGCGGTCGTCGACCTCGACCTGCAAGGGATTGGTGGCGTAGCGGTCGCGCAGGAACTCCGCCACCGCGTAGCCGCGCGCCACCGCCACCGCCTCGCCGGGGCGCAGCGGGTCGTCGCCCGCGCCAGCGCGGCGCAGCAGCACCGCCGGCACCGTGATGTAGGGGCGGGTGAAGCCGAAGCGCTGCGTGCGCTCCGGCGTCTCGCGCAGCGACATCTGCACGTCGAGCGTGCCGGCCGCCAGCGCGTCCAGGTTGTCCGCGAAGGGCCGCGGCGGCTGGAATTCGAAGCGCAGTCCGGTGAGCTCCATCAAGCGCCGCGCGTAGTCCACCGACAGGCCGGTGAGGCGGCCTTCCTCGTCGACATAGGTGAACGGCCCGTAGCTCGCCGAGCCCCCGACCCGCAGCACCGGATGCTGCGCCACCCAGGCGCGCTCCTCGGTCGTCAGCCAGTCACGCGGATCGGCGTGCCCTTGTCCCGCCAATGCCAGCCACGCCGCCACGGCCGCGGCCAGGATCGGCAGCAGGCGCGGCAGCACGCGCAGAAGTCGGGGGAGTGCGAACAGGACCACGCAAGGATTGTGGGCCCGCCTCTCCGGCGCGAGGGGAAGGGCTCTCCCGCATCCGGGGGAGGTCCCTGTCAGAAGTGTCAGGTGTCTCCGACACCTTGCCGTGCGCTGTCCGGCTTCAGCCGCGCAGCGAGGCCCGCAGCTTCGCGCCGATCTCCGGCTTGTCCTCGAACGGATCGGTCGGGTTGCGCAGCTGCATCACGTCCTCCAGCCGCGTCTGCACGCCCTTGAGCGCCTGCGGGTGGCTGAAGATGTAGAAGCGCTCCTCGTCCAGGGCCTCGAACACCATGCGCGCGACGTCCGCCGCCGTCAGCTTGCCCGAGCTGACCGCCTTGTCGGTCATCGCCTGCGAGATGAGCTGGCTCCTGGTCGGCTTGTCCGCGCCCAGGTGCCCGGGTCCGTCGGCAGGCCGGTTGCGATGACTCTGCGTGATGCCGGTGGGCACGAAGAACGGGCACAGCACCGACGCGCGCACCTGGTCCGTCACCAGCGCGAGATCCTGATACAGCGTCTCGCTGAGCGACACCACCGCGTGCTTGGACACGTTGTAGACGCCCATGTTGGGCGGGTTCAGCATGCCGGCCATCGAGGCGGTGTTGACGATGTGCCCCTGCCATGCGGGATCCCGGCCGGCGGCCTCCAGCATCATCGGCGTGAACAGGCGCACGCCGTGCACCACGCCCATCAGGTTGACGCCCAGGACCCAGTCCCAGTCCGACAGCGCGTTCTCCCAGATCAGCCCGCCCGAACCGACACCGGCGTTGTTGAACACGAAGTTCGGCGCGCCGAAGCGCGCCTTCACCGCGGCCGCCAGGGCCTCCATCTGGTCGGCCTTGGACACGTCGACGCGTTGCGCCAGCACCGGGTGCGCGGCGAACTCCGACGCGGCCCGGTCGAGCGCGTCCTGCTGCACATCGCACAGCACCAGGTTCATGCCGCGCGCGGCGGCGATGCGCGCCACCTCGAGCCCGAAGCCCGAGCCCGCGCCGGTGATCACCGCGGTCTTGCCTTGATAGTCCTTCATGCGCTTGTCTCCTTGATGCGTTCTTGTCCTGCATTCCACGCAGGCACCCGAGCCCGTCTTCGCGGGCCCGATCGGGCTATGCGCGCTTCAGCGTGTAGCGGATGCGCGGGAAGTGCACGTGCACGCGGCCGGCGCGCTCGTCCTCGCGGGCCAGCGTCACCGTGCGGCAGCTCAGGCCCACGAGCGTGCCGGCGACCGCGTCGCGGGCGTAGTCGTAGGGCGTGACCGTCACGGCGTCGCCGGCGGCGAAGCCCAGGCCCTCCTCGACCCGCGCGGGACGCGGTGTCGAGGTCTTCGCCAGCGCGATCGCCGCGGCGCCGTCGAGCTTGCCGGCCCGCTCACCATGACCGATCGCGGCGACGCGGCCCATCCAGGCCCGCAGCGCCTCATGCGGCTGGAAGATCTCGGCCAGCGGCCCGGTCCGGGTCACGAACCACAGCGGGTGATAGACGCTGAGGTCGGCGATGCTCGTCTCGTCGCCGAGCAGCCACGGCCGGCCGTCGGACAGCATCGACGAGAGCCACTCGAGGTACTGCGTCAATGCCGCGCCGGCGTCGACGCCGCGCACCTGCGGCATGCCCTCGCTCATCGCCTTGCGATCGGCGACGAAGATCTTCAGCATGTCCGGCGGCGCCCCGGCGAACAGCGCGGTCGCGCCCGCCGGCTGCATCGCATACGGCAGCGCGGTCCAGAACAGGTCCGTGTCGGCCCACTGCGCCAGCATGCGCGCGTGGCCGGCGACGGCCGCGGGGTACAGGCTGGGCGTCGGACGACGGCCCTCCAGCACCTCGGCGATCAGCGCGGTGTCGCAGTAGATGTCCGCGCCGAGCTGCAGGAACGGCGTGCGGCGGTAGCCGCCGGTCAGCGCCACGACATCAGGCTTGGGCAGCACCATCGGCACCGTCACCGAGTGCCACGCCAGGCCCTTGAGGCCCAGCATCAGCCGCGCCTTCTCCGCGAACGGCGAGCTGCTGTAGTGATGCAGGACGAGGTCGTCGGCCGACGGCAGGCCGGCGGAATGGGGGACTCGTGGGTGGGGCCGCTCATGGCGTCGCGTCCTTGCGCATGTCGATGTGGGGGATGCCGTCCTCGTCGTAGACGTCCGAGATCGGCGTGAAGCCGAAGCTGCCGTAGAACTCGCGCAGGTGGGCCTGCGCGCCGAGCTCGACCGGCTGGCCCGGCCAGAGCTTCTGGCATTCGCGCAGCGCCTGGCTCATCAGCGCGCGGCCCAGGCCGCCGCCACGGGCCGTCGACGCCGTGATGACGCGGCCGATGCGCGCCGAGCCGTCGCCGATCGACGGCGGCAGCAGACGCGCGTAGGCGAAGAGTTCCTCCGCGCCGTCCACGCCCTGCCCCAGTCCTTGCAGATGCCAGGCGTGCTCGTCGAGCCCGTCGGGGTCGAGGTAGAGGCAGCGCTGCTCGATGACGAAGACCTCGGCGCGCAGGCGCAGCGCGCGGTACAGGCCCCGGACGCCGAGCTCGTCGAAGGGCTGGTTGATCCAGCGCGGGCCGACCATCAGATCAGCTTCACCAGCTGCTTGCCGAAGTTGCGGCCCTTGAGCAGCCCCAGGAAGGCCTCGGGCGCGTTCTCGAGGCCTTGCGCGACGCTCTCGCGGAACTTCAGCTTGCCGGTCGCGACCAGCGTGCCGAGTTCCTTCAGCGCTTCCGGCCAGATGTCCATGTGCTCGGAGACGATGAAGCCCTCGATCTTCATCCGGTTCGTGAGGATCAGCTGCGGCAGCGTCAGCGGGATCGGCTCGCCGTTGTAGCCGGCGATCATCCCGCACATCGCGATGCGGCTGAACGCGTTCGAGCGCAGCATCACGGCGTCGAGGATCATGCCGCCGACGTTCTCGAAGTGACCGTCGATGCCGTCGGGGCACTCGGCCTTCAGCGCGGCGGACAGCGACTTGAGGTCGGTGTGCTGCTTGTAGTCGATGCATGCGTCGAAGCCGAGTTCCTCGACGACGTAGCGGCACTTGTCGGCGCCGCCGGCGATGCCCACCGCGCGCGCGCCGCGGACCTTGGCCAGTTGGCCGACCGCGCCGCCCACCGCGCCGCTGGCGGCGCTGACCACCACCGTCTGGCCCGGCTTCGGATCGATGATCTTGACGAGGCCGTACCACGCGGTCACGCCCGGCATGCCCACCGCGCCCAGGTAGGCGGACAGCGGCACATGCGTCGTGTCGACCTTCTGTAGCACGCCGCGCTGGTTGGCGTCGACGAGCTGGTACTCCTGCCAGCCGCCCATGCCGACGACCTTGTCGCCGACGGCGAAGTGCGGGTTCTTCGACGCGACCACCTCGCCCACGGTGCCGCCGATCATCACCGCGTCCAGCGGCTGCGGCGCGGCGTAGCTCTTGCTCTCGTTCATGCGGCCGCGCATGTAGGGGTCGAGGCTCAGGTAATGGTTGCGGACCAGCACCTGCCCGTCCGCGAGTTCGGGGATCGGCTGCTCGACCAGCTTGAAGTTGTCAGTGCCGGCCTCTCCGGTCGGGCGGGACACCAGATGGATCTGGCGGTTCACTTGGCTCATCGGGGGCTCCTCGGTCGTTGTGGATCCATGTCAGCGCATGGCTCATGAAAGGGAATCGCGGGCGGAGACCCGGCCACGATCCGTGACGGAATGCCGACGATTGAACCACGCCCTCTTCCCCCTTCACGTCCCTCGGGTGACAGAAAAGAACGAGCGTGCTTTTTCTGAGGCGACCTGCAGATTCGTGTCAAGAACCGCGGCCTGCGGCTGTCGACTGACATCGTCCTTCCAGCCCTACGCCACCTCACCATGTCGCAGATCTTCCGTCGCTCCCATCTTCCCTCCTGGCTCGGCGGCAATGACGGGCCGGCGCAGGCGCCGAGAGATCCTCAGGTGCGCAAGTGGATTGAAAGGGAGAAGCACGGGAAGGAGGCCCTCGCCGCGGCCCGGCAGATCGAGAAGGCCCTGGTCCGCAAACCGGAAACCCTGGATCTGTCGGCGGTGCCGCATCGTCTCCTGGACGGGCTGACCGGCAGCCTGATGCAGCGCCTGAGCGGGCCGACGCGGACCCTGGTGTTGCCGCAGGATTGCCCTGTGGACATCGCCTTGCGATTGATGTGCGTGATCGGCGCGCGTCACATCGAGCCGAAGCCGGTGATGGCGGCGGTCGAGGAGGCGCTGTCGCCACGGCCCTGCTCGAAGCCGCGCCGGCTGCGGCCCCGGACGCCGCCGGTCCCCGTCGCGCCGGCGCCGACCAGCACGGACTCATCGGTCTATGACGTGCCGCCTCGCCTCACCGGCCACGAGTACGCCATTCCTCCTCGCCGCACCGGCCACGACTATGCCGTTCCTCCGCGCCGCGGCGACAACGACGACGTCATTCCGCCCCGCCGCAGCAAGGACCACGACGTCCTTCCCCGCCGCGACAGGGGCATCTACGAGCGCCCCGAATCCCTGGTCGTCCCCAAGGGTCCGGCCTCCCTGCATCGTCGCGATGGCAAGGACCACGCCCTGGACACGAGTCCTTTCGAGGGCTCGGTCTATGTGGAGGGCCCGGACGAGGTCGAGGGCTCGAGCTACGTGTTCGCCGAAGCTCGCCGCGCGCCCGCCGGTCTGGCGGATTCGGTCCATGTCAAACACAAGGTGGACGCGATGGAGATGCGTCGTCAAGGCGTGCCTCTCGACATGGTGACGCCGCGATCGTCGCTCGGCGCGACGATTCAGCAGGTCTCCGCAGCGGTGGATGCGCTGCGCGCGCCGATGGCCTGGCTCCAGACCCGCGCCAGCGACGAGGGTCAACACCCGCGTTGCGCCATCTCGTCATCGGAGGCGATCGCCATCGCGCGCGCGTTGGTCGCCGTGCCGCCGGATCACCTCAGGCCGGCGGAACGCCAGTCGATGATCGAGGCGAAGATGGTGCTCGTCTCGAGGCGCCCCGCTGCCCCGCTCGAGCTTGCGCCCGAGACCATCCGTCATCTGGACGTCGCACTGGATGTCGTGCGCCGGCTGGTCGCGGACCAGATTCCGACACCTCCCCCACTGCCGGCGCGGAACTCCGCCACCGAGCGACTCCGGTCGGTCCGGAGCACGGCGCAAGGATGAGCCCTTGGGGCGACGGGCTCAGTCCTCGCTGCGCTGCAGCGCCTTGAGGCTGCGGCCCTTCCCGGGCAGCGCCTTCAGGTACTTGAAGGTGCCGGTCGAATGGGCGCAGAGCTTGCCGTCCTCGCCGTAGACCGCGCCGTCACAGAAGGCCATCGTCGTCGAGCGGTGCAGCAGCCGGCCCACGGCCCGCAGCGCGCCCTCGCCGGGGCGCATGAAGCTGGTCTTCATCTCCACCGTCACCACGCCGGGGCCGAAGCCCGGCTGGTCGCGGTGCACGCTGCGCGCCGCATGCGCCATCGCCACGTCCAGCAGCGTCATCAGCACGCCGCCATGCGCCACTTCCCACGAGTTCAGATGCAGCTCGCGGATGTCGACCCGCAGCTCGGCCTCGCCTTCGTCGATGCGGACCAGCTCGAAACCCAGCTGCTGGACGAAGGGGATGTGGACGGGGAACTTCAACGACGGCTTTTCAGTCACGACAACCTCGAATCACGGGCAGATGCGCCCACGACAGCATGACGCCGTCCCCGCCAAGCGGAGCCCGGAGATCCGGCTCTGCCGGGCTCTCGGGCTCGCCCCCCGGTGGGGGCGCGCGAAGCGCGTAGGGGGAGGAGCCATCAACTGCCGTGGACGGCGGAGACGCCGCCGTCGACCGCGAGGATCTGCCCGGTGATGTGCTTCCCGGCGCGGCTCGCGAACAGCAGGGCGGCGCCCTTGAGGTCCTCATCATCGCCGATGCGCTTGAGCGGGGCGTGCTCGGCGAGCTTCTCCTCGCCGATCGCCGCCATCAGGCCCTTGGTCATCTTGCTGGGGAAGAAGCCCGGCGCCAGCGCGTTGACGGTGATGCCGTACACGCCCCATTCGCCGGCCAGCGCGCGGGTGAAGTTCACCGCCGCGCCCTTGCTGGTGTTGTAGGCGATCGTTTTCATCATGCCGCTGTTGCCGCCCAGGCCGGCGATCGAGGCCACGTTGATGATGCGGCCCGACTTGCGCGGGATCATGCTGCGGCGCGCGACTTCCTGGCTCATCACGAACAGGCTGCGGATGTTCAGGTCCATCACCTTGTCCCAGGCTTCGACCGGGTGGTCCTCCGCCGGGGCGCCCCAGGTCGCGCCGGCGTTGTTGACGAGGATGTCGATCTTGCCGAGCTTCGCGAGCGTCTGATCGACGATGCCCCGCGCCTGCGCCTCGTCGGAGGCGTCGGCGGCGATGTACTGCGCCGCGATGCCGCGCGCCTTCAGATGCGCCACGGCTTCCTCCAGATCGCCCGCCTTGCGCGAGCTCAGCATCAGCGTCGCGCCGGCCTCGCCGAGCGCCTCCGCGATCTGCAGCCCGAGGCCGCGGGATCCGCCCGTCACCAGCGCCACCTGGCCGGTCAGGTCGAAGAGGTCTTGTACCTTGCTGCTCATCGTTGTCTCCTTGATGTTCTCGATGTGGGTCATGTCACCGTCACCGCCGTCGTCGACGGCGGTGACGGCGGTGACGGCGGGGGTCAGAACCAGGCGTCCTGCATCTCGCGCGTGAGCGCCTCGCGCCGCGCGACCACGCCGAGCCAGGCGTGGATCTTGGGCAGCTCATAGGCGAAGAAGTAGCGCTGCGCGGCGCGCTTGCCATGGGCGAAGTCGTCCTCCCGCCCATCGAGCGAGAGCGCCACGTCCAGCCAGATCCACGCCAGCACCGTGTGCCCGAAGGCCTGCAGGTACGGTGTCGCGTTGGCGAGCGCCGCCTCGGGCTCGCCGGTCGACCAGGCCTTCTTCGTGGCGCCGCCGACGGCGGCCAGCGCCGCGCCGAGTTCGTTCGCCGCTTCGGCAAGACCTGGCACCTGGCCGGCGCGCTGCGCGGTGTCGCTGATGCGCGCGGCCAGCGCCATCAGCGCCTGCCCGCCGTCCATCACGACCTTGCGGCCCAGCAGGTCCAGCGCCTGGATGCCGTGCGTGCCCTCGTGGATCATGTTCAGGCGGTTGTCGCGCCAGTACTGCTCGACCGGGAAATCACGCGTGTAGCCGTAGCCGCCCAGCACCTGGATCGCGAGCGAGTTCGCCTCCAGGCACCACTCGCTGGGCCAGCTCTTGGCGATGGGGATCAGGACTTCCAACAACCGCTTCGCCGCAGCGATCTCATCCGCCGAGCCCGTGTGCTGCTCGTCGACCAGCCGCGCGCAGAACAGCTCCAGCGCCAGACCGCCTTCGACGAAGCTCTTCTGCGCCAGCAGCATGCGCTTGACGTCGGCGTGCTCGATGATCAGCGCCTGCGGCCGCACCGCGTCCTTGAAGGTTGTCAGCCCCCGGTCGCCCGCTGCGCGGTCGCCGCCCCCCGAGGGGGTCTCGCCTGCTCGGGACGGCCCGTCGCCGGCTCGCGCGGCGACCGGCCGACCTTGGGGGCGTTGACGCGCGTACTCGAGGCTCGCCTCGTAGCCCGCGTAGCCCAGCATCACCGCGCCGAGGCCGACGCCGATGCGGGCCTCGTTCATCATGTGGAACATCTGCCGAAGGCCGTCGCCGGGCTTGCCGACGAGGTAGCCGATGGCGCCCTTCTTCCCGCGCGGCGTGTGGCGTCCTTCGCCGAAATTGAGCAGGCAGTTCGTCGTGCCCCGATACCCGAGCTTGTGGTTCAGGCCCGCCAACGCCACGTCGTTGCGCTCGCCGGTGAGCTGCCCGCCCGTGTCGACCAGGTGCTTGGGCACGATGAACAGCGAGATGCCCCTGGTGCCCGGCAGCGGCTTGCCGTCGGGTCCGGGGATCTTCGCCAGCACCAGGTGGACGATGTTCTCGGTGATCTCGTGCTCGCCGCCCGAGATCCACATCTTGTTGCCGGTGAGCCGGTAACGCGGGCCGAGCGGATCGGCCTCGAAGTCCGCGCCGTCAGCCTCGGCGCGCGTGGCCACGTCGGACAGCGACGACCCGGCCTGAGGCTCCGACAGGCACATCGTGCCGAACCAGCGCCCGGACAGCTCGTTCATCGCGAAGACCTCGCGCTGCGTGTCGGTGCCGTGCGCCATCAGCAGGTTGGCGTTGCCGTTGGTCAGCATCGCGTAGCCGCCCAGGGACACGCTGGCCTTGCTGAAGAAGCAGTTGGCGGCCATCTCGACGACGCAGGGCAGCTGCATGCCGCCGTGCTCGTAGTCCTGCGCGGCGGCCAGCATGCCGGAGCCGACGTAGGCGGCGAGCGCCTCGTGCGTCGCCTTGGGCAGGAACACGCGCTCGCCGTCGAAGCGCGGCTCCTCGGTATCGGCCAGGCGGTTGAACGGCGCGAACTTCTCGCGGGCGATCTTCTCGCAGGTGTCGAGCACCGCGTCGAAGGTCTCCCGCGAGTGCTCCGAGAAGCGCTCGCGCCGGCCGAGGTCCTGCACCTTCAGCCAGTCGTAGAGAAGGAAATCCAAGGTCTGGCGCATGCGCATCTCACAACAGAGGCGGAGCGAAGCCCGCCGACTCATCAAGCGGAGCCCGGGGATCCGGCTTTGCCGGGCCCTCGGGCTCGCCCCCTGAGGGGGCCGGCGTCAGCCGGTAGGGGGGTGCTCGTCAGAGCACTTCGAAGACCCCAGCCGCGCCCATGCCGCCGCCAATGCACATCGTCACGCAGACGCGCTTGGCGCCGCGACGCTTGCCTTCGATCAGCGCATGGCCGGTCAGGCGCTGACCCGACACGCCGTACGGATGGCCGATCGCGATCGCGCCGCCGTTGACGTTCAACTTGTCCATCGGGATGCCGAGCGTGTCCGCGCAGTACAGCACCTGCACCGCGAAGGCCTCGTTGAGTTCCCACAGGTCGATGTCCGACACCTTCAGGCCCAGGCGCTTGAGCACCTTGGGCACGGCGAAGACCGGGCCGATGCCCATCTCGTCGGGCTCGCAGCCGGCCACGGCGAAGCCGAGGAAACGACCCAGCGGCTTCAGGCCCTTCTTCTGGGCATAGGCCTCGCTGACGATCGCGCACGCGCCGGCGCCGTCGCTGAACTGGCTGGCGTTGCCCGCGGTGACCACGCCGCCGGGGACCGCCGTGCGGATGTCCTTGATGCTCTCGTAGGTGGTGCCCACGCGCAGGCCTTCATCGACGCTGACGGTGACCTCCTTCGTCGTCATGCCGCGCACCTTGTCGGCGACGCCGGCCATCACGGTGATGGGCACGATCTCGGCGTTGAACAGGCCCTCGGCCTGCGCGGCGCAGGCGCGCTGCTGGCTGGCCGCGCCGTAGCGGTCCATGCGCTCCTTCGGGATCTTGTAGCGCTGCGCGACGTTCTCGGCCGTCTGCAGCATGGACCAGTAGATCTCGGGCTTGTGCGCCGACAGCCAGCTCTCGTGGCCCATGTGGCGGTTGGCCTCGTTCTGGACGCAGGAGATGCTCTCCACGCCGCCGGCGACGAACACGTCCGCCTCGCCCGCGATGATGCGCTGCGCCGCGGTCGCGATGGTCTGCAGGCCGCTGGAGCAGAACCGGTTGACGGTCTGTCCGGAGACGCTCACCGGCAGGCCGGCGCGCAGCGCGATCTGGCGCGCGATGTTGCCGCCGGTGGCGCCCTCGGGCGTGGCGCAGCCCATGAGGACGTCCTCGACCTCGCCGCCCTCGATGCCGGCGCGCTCCAGCGCCGCGCGCACCACGTGGCCGCCCAGCGTCGCGCCGTGGGTCATGTTGAACGAACCCTTCCAGCTCTTGGCGAGCGGGGTGCGGGCCGTGGAAACGATCAATGCCTTGCTCATTCTTTTCTCCTGATGCGGTCCGCGGGGGTCAGTCGTTGAAGCCCTTGCCCTGGTCGGCCAGGCGCTGCAGCAGCGGCGCGGGCTCCCAGAACTTCCCGTCGTCCAGCGGGTTCTTGGCGAAGCGCTTCATCGCCTGCACCACGTTGTAGAGGCCGACCGTGTCGGCGTAGCACATCGGGCCGCCGCGATGGAGCGGGAAGCCGTAGCCGGTGAGGTAGACCATGTCGATGTCGGAGGCGCGCAGCGCGATGCCCTCCTCCAGGATCTTGGCGCCCTCGTTGACCAGGGCGAAGACCAGGCGCTGCACGATCTCCTCGTCGCTGATCTTGCGCGGCGTGATGCCCAGCGCCGAGCGGTGCATGTCGATCATCTCCAGCACCGTCTTGGACGGGATCGCGTCGCGCTTGCCGGGCAGGTAGTCGTACCAGCCCGCGCCGGTCTTCTGGCCGAAGCGGCCCATCTCGCACAGCAGGTCGGCGGTCTTGGAGTAGCGCAGGTCCGGCTTCTCCAGGTAGCGGCGCTTGCGGATGTACCAGCCCACGTCATTGCCGGCCAGGTCGCCCATGCGGAACGGGCCCATCGCGAAGCCGAAGCGCTCCACCGCCTTGTCCACCTGCTGCGGCGTGCAGCCCTCTTCCAGCAGGAAGCCGGCCTGGCGGCTGTACTGCTCGATCATGCGGTTGCCGATGAAGCCGTCGCAGACGCCGGAGACGACGCAGGTCTTGCGGATCTTCTTGCCCAGCGCCATCACGGTGGCCAGCACGTCCTTGGCGGTGGCCGCGCCGCGCACCACCTCCAGCAGCTTCATCACGTTGGCCGGGCTGAAGAAGTGGGTACCGATGACGTCCTGCGGGCGCTTGGTGAAGGCCGCGATCTTGTCGACGTCCAGCGTCGAGGTGTTGCTGGCCAGGATCGCGCCGGGCTTCATCACCGCGTCGAGCTGCTTGAAGACCTGCTCCTTGACGCCGATGTCCTCGAAGACCGCCTCGATGACCAGGTCCGCCTGGCCGATCTCGGCGTAGCTCAGGGTCGTGCCCAGCAGGCTCATGCGCTGGGCGTAGCGGTCTTCCTTGAGCTTGCCCTTCTTGACCTGCGCCTCGTAGTTCTTGCGGATGGTGGCGACGCCGCGGTCCAGCGCGTCCTGCTTCATCTCGAGGATCGTCACCGGGATGCCGGCGTTCAGGAAGTTCATCGCGATGCCGCCGCCCATCGTGCCGGCGCCGATGATGGCGACCTGCTCGACCTTGCGCAGCGGCGTGTCCTCGGGCACGTCGGGGATCTTGGACGCGGCGCGCTCGGCGAAGAACGCGTGGCGCAGCGCCTTCGATTCGGGCGTCAGCATCAGCTGCTGGAAGGCGTCGCGCTCGGCGCGCATGCCGTCCTCGAACTTCATGGCCACCGCGTTCGCGACCGTTTCCACGCACTGCAGCGGCGCGGGGAAGTTCTTGGCCATCGCGCCGACGGTGTTGCGCGCGAACTGGAAGTAGGCCTGGGCTTCAGGATGCTGGGCCTTGATGTCGCGCACGCGCGGCAGCGGGCGCTTGTCGGCGATGCTCATCGCGAACTGGACGGCGCTGTCGATCAGGTCGCCGTCGACGACCTTCTGGAACAGCACCTGGCCGGGCACCTGCGCGAGCTGCTCGCTGAGGACCGGCTCGCCGCTGACGATCATGTTGAGCGCGGGCTCGACGCCCAGCGCGCGCGGCAGGCGCTGCGTGCCGCCGGCGCCGGGCAGCAGGCCCAGCTTCACCTCGGGCAGCGCGATCTTGGCGCCGGGCGCGGTCACGCGGTAGTGGCAGCCCAGCGCCAGTTCCAGGCCGCCGCCCATGGCGACGCTGTGGATCGCGGCGACGACCGGCTTGGTGCAGGACTCGACGCGGTTGATCAGCGAGCCCAGGTTGGGTTCGGCCAGCGCCTTGGGCGAGCCGAACTCGCGGATGTCGGCGCCGCCGGAGAACGCCTTGCCGGCGCCGGTGATCACGATGGCCTTGATGGCGGGATCGTTCTCCGCCTTCTCGACGCCCTCGGCGACGGCCAGCCGCGTGGCGTGACCCAGGCCGTTGACCGGCGGATTGTTGAGCGTGATCACCGCGACCTGACCGCGGACTTCGTAGCTGGCACCCATGCTTGTTCCTTCCGATGCTGAAGAGTCGCCTCGCCGCGGCCGCGTGTCTCCGGAGGCCGCCGGCGAAAAGAACGATCGTTCGATTCTAGGCAGCGCCGAGGCGCGCGGATTGTCTCTGCTGTGACAGGGCGCTACGGGGGAAGTGCGGAGGACGGCGGCCTGAACGGATCAAGCGAACCCGAAGGAGGAACAGACAACTGAACCGTCGTGTCCCCATCCCTGACGCTCGCCATGTACCTTCCCATCTCAACACACCCGGCCTTGTCGTCCGCGCCCACCGACGTGTCCGACGGCATCCCGTCCGGCAACCCGTCGCGGGGTGTCGCTCCCTGGCGCACACGGGACGATCAGCAGACCGTGCAAACATCGCTCGCGCTGGCCGGCACCTGGCATCCGGCACCGGATCAGCGCGCCGCCCTCGGACGTCTCGGCGCCCTGATCAACGACTGGCGATTCGACACCGCCGAAATCGACTACAGCCCGGAGCACCGCACCTATCCGACGTTCACGCTGGCCAACGACGACGTGGCCACCGTGCTCACGGTGCTCGACGCGGCGCCCGAATGCCTGCTCACGTTGGACGGCATCCAGAGCACTCGCGAATGGCGGGAACGTCTCGGTCGGGGTCCGCAGCCGATGAGCGCCGATGAACTGGCTGACCTGTGCCACGTGGGCGCCATGAGCCTGGCGGCGTGCCGACGCTCCCTGGAACCCGACGCCAAACGCGCGGCGCTGCGCCGGGAGGCTTCGCTCGCGGGCTGGCGGGATGCGGCGCCGGACGCGCCGACCGCGGCACGCCGCGATCTCGTCCTCGCGCTCCTCTCGAGGTCCCTGTCGAACGGGCCAGGATTGACCGCGACGTTCAATGAGCTGCGGGAACCTGACGACGGCCCAGGCTTGGAGCTGCCGCCGCTGGAACTGCTCAAGGGCTTCGAAGGCCAGCCCTGCAAGCTGACGCTGACTCGCGGCCGCGTCGTCGCGCCCGAACAGTTCGCCGCCCGTGCGACCGCGCTCAAGGTCCAGCAATTGCGCCTGCCGCTGCGCGACGGGCGTCTGCCCGACTGGGCGACCGGGGTCCGCACCCTGCGCGAGATCGAGCTGTCGGCGGACGGAAGTGCCAGCAAGCCGACCTGGCGGGCACTGTTCCACCAGCTCGGCAAGCTGCCCAAGCTGGGACTGGTCACGTTGGCCAAATCCATGGGAGCCCCGAGCGACGTGCCGTCCGGCTGGGTCTACGATCGATCGGAACGGCGCCTGTGGGCGAAAGACGAGATCCTGGCGTCACCGTACCTGCGCGCGGCCAACAGCTCGATCGTGCGGCGGGGTCCGTGAGCTTGCGTTTAGCGGAGATTCAGCATGCATGCCCTCCCCCGCATCGCGGCACAGGCCGCATCCTGCGGCGAAGCCGACTCGACGACGATCGTGCCCGCGCACGAACATCCATGGGGCGCCTTGCCCGACGACCCGTGGCTGGAGGCGCTGGCTGGCGGCGAGCCGCTTCCCGTCTCGCAGTCTCAACGGGCGGCGTTGCGCGCGTTGCCGGATTGGCTGGCGACCGTCCAGGAGCGGCTCGTCCATGCCCATGACGGCGCGTTGAGCCTCGACGACCTGGCGCCACTGGCCCGGGCCGAGCGCCAGGATGCGCGGGCCTTGTTGATGCTGCTGCCCCCCGGTCTGCTCTGTGCCCGGCACCAGGCGCAAATCCGCGAGTGCCAACAGCGCCTCGGCGGCGACGCGTCGCGGGACTGTTCGTACGAGCAACTGCTTCGTCTTCACGAACTGCTGGGCGAGCTCCAGCCCCTGTTCGATCGCGTCGTTCCGGGCGGCGCGAGATTCGACGCCGAAGTGCTGCAAGGCCTGGCGGGCCTCAAGCGGTGGGAGCGTTCGCAGCACGACACGGTCCATCCCTACATCCGCCAGGACATGGCGGACCTGCTGAGGCTCGCGGCCGTGACCGATCCGGAGCGGGACGCGTCTCCCACGGTGCTCGGCGCCTGGCGCTCGGGGGCCGATCGCCTGGGCGAACTGGCGGCGCCCGATCTTCCGGACGCGGAACTCCTGCGTCAGCTGCACCTTCCCCCGGGCCTCGTCCGGATGGAGCTGGAAGGCCAATGGCCCAGGGACTGGGACGAGCTGCGCCGCAAGGCGGAAGCGGGCGGCATCGCGCTCATCGGCTGAAGGGCCGGCGCGCCGGCCGCCGGCCGCCG
This sequence comes from Mitsuaria sp. MSU3D, assembly GCF_056867975.1. Lineage (NCBI taxonomy): Bacteria > Pseudomonadati > Pseudomonadota > Betaproteobacteria > Burkholderiales > Sphaerotilaceae > Roseateles > Mitsuaria sp. MSU3D. The sequence continues at coordinate 3,330,578 of NZ_CP200314.1, forward strand.
ACCGCCGCCACGGCTCAGAAGGGCTTGTCGAGTTGCGTCGGCATGAAGCCGCGCGAATTCGGACCGTCGTCGTCCTGGATCTCGGTGCGGGCGAAGCCGCCCTGGGCGGCGCGCTCGCGGGCGCGGTCCTGGCGCTCCAGCGCGGCGTCGACGCTGGCGACCGTGGGCGCCGGCGCGTGCCGCGGCTTGTCGATCGGACGGAATGCCGGCAGCGGCGTGGGCGCGCTGATCGGCGACACGGAATCCAGCGGCAGGATGGAATCAGCCCCGTCGCCCGTGTCGTGCGGCGCGGCGGCGATCGCCGCCTTGCGGCGCAGCCGTTCGACGACCAGGCGAAGCTCGCCGAGCTCCATCTGCTGGCGCTCGATCTGACGACGCGCCTGCGTGGTCTGCTCGTTGAGCAGCAGACGCGACGATTCGATCCGGTCGATCAGCCGGCGCGCGCGCCTGAGCTTGGGCCACCACCACCCGCTCACCGCGGCGCCACCGACCGCCAATCCGGCCAGCGTCCCGACGACCATCATCCATGGCTGCACCGAATTCATCTGGGAGGCTCCCTGTTCTTGTTGCCTGCCGGTCAATGTAGTGCGACGGCCGTGCGACGGGGCCCCGCGAGCCACCCGGATCAGGGGACGGCGCAACGGCGCGGAGGGACCATGAACGTGGGGGGTGGGGATGTCGGGACAGGGACGCGGGGTCGAAACGGCCAGGGCATCGCGGCACTCGACGAACCGGCGGAAAGACCTGGGCACTACCTTTCCCCCTCGGTTCGGACACCGCCATGATCCCTCCCGGCTCCACCACGGCTGCCGCCCACCCCGCGCGGGACGCGGGCGCTGATGTCGAGCACGACCCGCATCCGGTCGCCACGGCGCGGTCGTTCGCCTGGTCGCTTCCCGCGGAGGAGATGACGAAGTTGGAACGACTCGAACGGGGCGAGCGGTTGGCACTCTCGCCGCCGGTCGAACGATGCCTGAATCGACTGGCCGCGGTCGACGACCACGTGTCGGGCAGCGCGTTCCGGAGAGCATTCCTGGAACGCCGGCTGGCTCGCCCCAGCGACGAGGAAGCGCAAGCGCTGATCGCCGAGGTGCCCCTGTGCCTGCTGAGCGCCGGACAACGGCAGCACGTCCTCGCGCTGCGACGGCACGGGCTGCGCGGATCGCGTGCAAGCGCCCCGTTCTTCGATCCGGCGGCCCGCAGGGAGGACCTGTGTCTCGCGACCCTGGACATGTTGAACGCCGCCCGCGGCGGCATGGGAAGTTCCCGGGCAACGGTGCTGGCGACGCTTGCCCGATGGGAGGCCGACGTGTCCTCGGAACCCGAGGCGAATGCCCGGGCGAGCGGTGGCCGCGCATTGCGCGAGGTGGTGAGGGACTCGGGCGAAGGGCTCCTGCAACTCGACGGTCACGGCTTGACGGACCGCCCCGCGCCTGAGTTCTCCCTGCCGCCCCGCGCGCTTGTCGAGGCGCTGGACCTGCGGGGGCGGGATCTCGTCGCGGAACTGGGCGCGGCCCGTCCCTGGGATCTCCAGGCCTTCCTCGACACCGAGCGCGCCATCGACCTGCGCGACTGGAGCCTGCGCCTGGGCCGCGACGATCCGGGCTTGTCCCCCCTGTTGATTCCGGACGGCGCCGAGCACGTGTTCCTCTGGGGAGATCCGGACCGCTGCGCCCGCTTCGCGCTGGCATTGGCCCGTGGGGAAGCGCGTCGACTCCGGGAAGTGCGCGTCAATGAACCCATGCCGCATGGGCTGGGTCCGCTTCCGGACGGCTGGCACGCCGATTCGATGGCAGGGGTATGGCGCCTGTCTGCCGAAACGCCCGTCGAAGCCCCGGATCCCGCGTCGGCATTCGCGTACTGGGGCGGCGACGGGCTCGCGGATCTGAGGGACTGGCTCGGCACCTCCGACGACGGCCGGCGCCTGATGGAATTCCTCGACACGTTCAGGACGAAGCTGACCGAACTGAGTGAGCCCGGCGCGCCCGCGCTGCGCGAAGACATGATCGCCCGCGGTCGACGCCTGCTGCGGATGCTGGCCGACCAGCCAGAGTTGTTGTCGGAGGTGGTCTGCGATCTGGTGGACCTCGGGCCCTGCGTCGACGCGCTGGGGCAGGCGCTCTCCGACATGGAACTGACGATGCGCACGGGCGGCGCCGGCTCCGCGGACGACGCCGCCGGCGCGCTGCTCTGCATGAGCTCGCGCAGTCTGGGCCAACTGCACGTCAGCTTCACGGGCGGCAACATCGCCGAAGACATCGAACGCGCCATCGGGCTGCAGGCCTTGCTCGACCTCCGACTGGCGCAGATCACGGGGAAGTCGTTCATCCGCGCCGCGCTGCCCTTCTACGCCGAGATCGGCGGCATGAAGCACCGCGTGGTGGATCGCGAGCCCACGGTGGCCGACTGGAAGGACGGCCCGCGAGCGGCGGCCGAATTGATCCTCGCCAACGAGGTCCGTGCCGACTTCCCGATGCTGCGTGAACTCATGAAGTCGACCCGCGGGCCGGCCTGTCGCGCCACGCAACGGCTGATCCTCGATCCGTCCTACCAGGCGGCGAACGACGAGTGGCAGCAGCGATTCCTGGAGGCCGGAGAACGCGCGGACGAGGACCCATCGGACCTCGAGGCGGAGCGGCGCTACAAGGAGATCCAGACGCAGATGCCGCTCGAGCTGGACAAGCTGACCTTCGCCCTCATGGACGGGTGGCTCGATCCCTTGCGCAAGGCCTACCCCGCCTCGGCGGACTCTTGATCGGGCCGAGCGCCCGCCGTCCGGACGCCGGACACATGACCACGGTCAACGAACCTGCGGGAACGACTGAGCACTACCTTGCCCTCAGCTTGGACAGCGTCATGATCCCTTCCAGTCACACCACCGCGTCTCTCGGCACCACGATGTGGGGCGACGACCCCCCCATTGAACATGGCACGCGCCAGACCGGCCTGCCGCCGCCCTGGTCGCTGCCGGCGCACGAGGTGGCGAAAATGGAACGACTCGAACAAGGAGAGACGCTGGCCCTCTCGCCGCTGGTCGAAAGCTGCTTGAATCGACTGGCGGAGGTCGAAGCTGGCTGGCCACAAAGCCCGTTCCGGAGGGTCTTCGCGCCCAGCAGGCGACGCATGCTCCCCGGCACCGAGGAAATGGCGGCAATGATCGCGGAGGTGCCCCTGTGCCTGCTGAGCGGTCGCCAGCGGCAGCAAGCCCTCGCGCTGCGGCAGCAAGGCCAGGGCGCCTCGGAGACGTCGGCGCCCGACTTCGATACGCATGCGTCCCGCAACGACCTGGTCATCGCGTGCATGGACGCCTTGCAGGCCGCTCGTGGCAACACGGGCGCCCCCTGGACGAAGGCGCTGGCCAAGCTCGCCCGATGGGAGACGGACGCGTACTCGGATCGGGACGCGGAGGCCAGGGCCAGCGGCGGGCGAGCCTTGCGTGAAGTCGTGAAGGACACGTTGCAGGAGAACCTGTATTTCGACGGTCAAGGCCTGACCCGCCAACGCGCCAGCCGGTTCTCACTGCCGCCGTCGGCGCTCCTGGCCGAACTCGACCTGGAGGCGCGCGACTTCAATGTCATCCTGCGTCACGCCCGGCCCCTGGATCCGGACAGCATCCGCGATGCGCTGACCGGCCTCGATCTGCGCTCCTGGCAAGTTTCTCTCGGCGACGAGCCGCCCGAGCCCCTCTCATGGATGCCGGACTGCGCCACACACGTCGATCTCCGGGGCGACTCGGATCGCTGTGGCCGCTTCGCCGTGGCGCTGGCCAGTCAGCCGGACCGCGCGCTGCTGCTGGTGAGAATGCCTGCCGACACGGAAGACCCGCTTGAAGCCCCCAGCGGGTGGCGCGCCGAGCGCTCGGCAACGTCATGGCAGCTGACCAGGGAGACGCTCCAGCAGGCCCAGGGGTCTGCCGCGGTGCTGGCCGATTGGGGAGCCGAGGATCCCGAGGCTCTCTGGCAGGCGATCGAGGCGTGCGACGACAGCCAGCTCCTGGTGGACTTTCTCGTGGAGTCCAGCCGGCAGCTGACCGCGCTGGGCCCGCTGTACGCAGGCATCGTCCGCCAGGAGATGATGGCCCGCAGCCAGAGCCTCCTGCAGATGCTGACCGCCGAGCCTGCGTTGCTGTCCGAGCTGAGCAACGACCTGGCGGGCCCCTGGACCTGCATCGATGCGAAGCGCAAGACGCTCGCCAGCATGGACCAGATGCTCCGCGCGGGCAGCGACCCGGGCGCACTGATGCGCATGAGCCTGCACGACCTGGCCGACCTCTACGTCGGCATCCATGACCCCGACGCGGAAAACATCGAACACAGCCTCTCGCTGCAGGCGCTGATCGACTTCCGGCTGACGCAGATCACGGAGAAGCCCTTCACCCGGACCGGCGTCCCCTTCTTCGTACAGCAGAGCGGCATGAACAACAGGGCGCTGGGTCGCGAGCCCACGCTGGAGGACTGGCCGGACAGCCAGCGGCAAGAGGTCGACCTGATCCTCGGCAACGAGGTCCGCGCCGACTTCCCGAGGCTGCGCGAGTTCATGCAATCGACCAGCGGGACGGCCCATCGCGCCGTGGAGCGGTTGCGGCTCGATCCGTCCTACCAGGCGGCGAACGACGAGTGGCAACAGCGATTCCTGGAGGCCGGAGAACGTGCGGACGAGGACCCATCGGACCTCGAGGCCGAACGGCGCTACAAGGAGATCCAGGAGCAGATGCCGCTCGAACTGGACAGGCTGACCTTCGCCCTGATGGACGAATGGCTCGATCCCTTGCGCAGGGCCTACCCCGCCTCGACAGGCTCCTGACCGGGCACGTCGCCCTCGCGCCGTGCCGACGACGGCACTCGACCCACGGAACCGCAATGGCCTCCAGCCAACTCAACGCCCCCCGATGCAACTGGAATCCACATGAACCTGGACTCGACGTCCTCGATGCCTCCTATGCCTTTGATGGGCGTGCCCGCCGGGACCGATGGCACGCCTGAGAGGCGTGTCGGCGTGCCTTGCACCCCCGACGCGTGGCGGCTCGACGACCGCCAGACGCTGCTGATGGATCGCTTGGCCCTGGACGGCAGGTGGACGCCGTCTCCGGAAGAACGCGCGGGGTGGGAGACCGTCGAAGACATCGTGAGGAACGCCGAGGACTGTCTGCGCGCCAGCACGTCGGGCCGCCACGGCGCGCTGCTGTTGAACGCGGCCCAGGCTGCCGCCGTTCGTGCGGCGCTGGCGTCGCTGCCGGAATGTCTCTACCGCCCCTTGCCCGGCATCCCCAGGCTTCGCGAGCTCGGCGACAAGCTCGATGACCCGGCCGGGTGCGCGCTGACGCGCGGCGATCTCGAGGTCCTGGCGACGACCTGGCATCTCGCGAAGGATCTGCGGATCGGCACGTACACGCAGAAGCCGGGGGACGATCGGGCGCTGCTGGCACAGCGCGCGCGCTTTGCCCAATGGATCCACGCCGCGCCCACACAGGACCGGGCGCGCTGTCGCGCGGCGACGGTGGACGCCATCCTCGACGCGGCGGACCGGATGGAGAAGCACGGCGGGGCCGGCTTCCCGACGGTCCTGCCCTTCTCGGTGCTCGAATGCGCCGAACTGCCGCCACCCGGCCTCATCGGCACCGTCTGCTATCGCGCCGGGGCGGCGCTGATGCTGAGGAGCATGCACCTGTATCGCATGCCGGATCCGGCCCAGTTCAAGGAGAGCGCCGAACGGCTGGGGATCGAGCACCTGGACTGCCGGGCGCCGGACGGGACCCTGGTCGAGGGATGCAACCTCACGACGCTGTCGATGCTCTCCCTCTGGAGCGCCGACCCCTCACGCCTGGATGTGGCCCGCCTGTTCGGCCAGATGCGGGCGATGCCTCGCCTGCGATGCGTGATGCTCCCGCGCGGCCTCGAACTGCCGGGCATTCCCAAGGGCTGGGACTACGGACCCGCGCTAAACGTGCTGCAGCGATACCGATGAACGGCCATCGCGCGCGGCTTCAGACTTCCAGCCACTCCTTGCGCACGTAGGCGTTCGCGCGCAGGTCCGCGGGCGTGCCTTCGAACACGATGCGGCCGTGGCCCATCACGTAGCAGCGCTCGGAGATCTCCAGCGCGATCGCCAGCTTCTGCTCGACCAGCAGCACCGACACGCCGCGCCGCTTCAGTTCCTTGAGGTACTCCGCGACCAGCTCGACGATCTTCGGCGCCAGGCCTTCGGTCGGCTCGTCGATCATGATCAGGTCGGGATCGCCCATCAGCGTGCGGCACAGCGTCAGCATCTGCTGCTCGCCGCCGGACAGCACGCCGGCCTCGGTGTGCTGGCGCTCCTTCAGGCGCGGGAACATCGCGTACATGTCGTCGAAGCTCCAGCGCGGCTTGGCGGCGCCTCGACGGCCACCCCCGCTGCCTTTCTCGCCGAGCAGCAGGTTCTGGTGCACGGTGAGCTTCGGAAAGATGTCGCGGTTCTCCGGCACGTAGCCGATGCCGCGGTGCGCGATCTCGTAGGCCTTGCGGCCCAGCAGCGCTTCACCGCCCCACGCGATCGAGCCGGTGCCGTCCACCTGGCCCATGATCGTCTTCACCGTCGTCGAGCGGCCCGAGCCGTTGCGGCCCAGCAGGCTGACGATCTCGCCGGGTCGGACTTCCATCGTCACGCCGTGCAGCACGTGGCTCTTGCCGTAGAAGGCGTGGACGTTGTCGAGCTGCAGCGCGCGCGAACTCGCGACCGCCGCGGCACCCGTCGACGCGGCGCGCATCGCGCCGATGTTGGTGTCGTTCATCGCGACGCTCATGCCGGTGCTCCCGCGGTCTGCGATTCGGCCAGCACCGAGCCGAGATACGCCTCCTGCACGCGCGCATTGGCGCGCACCGCATCGGGCGTGTCGAAGGCGATCACCTCGCCGTAGACCAGCACCGCGATCTTGTCGGCCAGGCCGAAGACCACGCCCATGTCGTGCTCCACCGTCAGCAGCGTGCGACCTTCGGTGACCTGGCGGATCAGCTGGATGAAGCGCTTCGTCTCGCTCTTGCTCATGCCCGCCGTCGGCTCGTCCAGCAGGATCACCTGCGCGCCGCCGGCGATCGTGATCCCGATCTCCAGCACGCGCGCCTCGGCGTAGGTCAGGTTCACCGCCGGCACGTCGCGCTTCTTGTCGAGGTGAAGCATCTCCAGCAACTCCTCGACGCGGTCGTTGACGTCGTCCATGCCGGCGAGGAACTTCCAGAACGCGTACTTGTGCCCCATCGACCACAGCAGCGCGCAGCGGATGTTCTCAAACACCGACAGCCGCGTGAACAGGTTGGAGACCTGGAAGCTGCGCGACAGCCCGCGGCGGTTGATCTGGTACGGCGCCAGCTGGTCGATGCGCTCGCCGAAGAGCCGGATCTCGCCGCTGGTGGGCGCGAAGCGGCCGCTGATCAGGTTGAACAGCGTGGACTTGCCGGCGCCGTTGGGGCCGATGATCGCGACGCGTTCGCCCGGCTTCACCGCCAGTTCCGCACCGCGGATGATCTCGCTCTTGCCGAAGCTCTTGCGGACGGATTTCAGTTCCAGCGCATAGGGAGCCGAAGCAGTCATGGTCTCGCTCACAGGCTCTCCCTCCGCTTGATCTCTTTCTCGATCTCTTCCTGCGCCCGGTCCCACTCGGCGCGGAACTCCCGGCGCACGAGTTCGAACAGACCCAGGCCGGTCAGCAGCACGAAGCCCGCGCCGAACCAGGACTCGACGCTCTTCGCATTCAACGCGACGCCCAGGTAGCTCATCTGCGGGCCGAGCGCCTCGTTGAGCTGCAGGTGGTAGAGCATCTCCACCATCGCCGATCCGCCCACCAGCATCGTCAGCGCCGCGCCGGCCAGGCCGAGATACGAGGGCCACAACGACCGCAGCTTGCCGAAGGCCGCCAGCCGCAGGTTCATCATGATCAGCGAGGCGATGCCGCCCGGCGCGTACATCACCATGAACAGGAACACGAGGCCGAGGTAGAGCAGCCAGGCCTTGGTCAGTTCCGACAGCAGCACGGTCGCCACGACCATCAGCACGGCGCCGATGATGGGTCCGAAGAAGAAGGTCGCGCCGCCGAGGAAGGTGAACAGCAGGTAGGCGCCCGACCGCGCCGCGCCGACGACCTCGGCGTTGACGATCTCGGTGTTCAGCGCCGACAGCCCGCCCGACACGCCGGCGAAGAAGCCCGCGATGAGGAACGCCAGGAAGCGCACCCACTGCGTGTCGTAGCCGATGAACTCGACGCGCTCGGGGTTGTCGCGCACAGCGTTGAGCATACGGCCCAGCGGCGTGCGCGTGAACGCGAACAGCAGCGCCGTGCAGGCGAAGGCGTAGATCGCGATCAGGTAGTACACCTGGATCTGGGGACCGAAGGTGATGCCCCACACGGCCTTGCCGACGACGCGGTTGGAGGAGACGCCGCCCTCGCCGCCGAAGAACTCCGGCAGCATCAGCGACATCGACCAGATCAGCTCGCCCAGGCCCAGCGTGATCATCGCGAAGGGCGTGCCCGACTTCTTCGTCGACACGTAGCCGAACAGCGCCGCGAAGAACAGGCCCGCGAAGCCGCCGACGATCGGGACCAGCCCGACCGGCAAGGCCAGCTGACCGGCGCCGACGACGTTGAGCGTGTGGATCGCCAGGTAGGCGCCCAGCCCGGTGTAGACGGCGTGGCCGAAGCTCAGCATGCCGCCCTGCCCGAGCAGCAGGTTGTAGGACAGGCACGCGATGATCGCGATGCCCATCTGCGACAGCATCGTCTGCGCCAAGCCGCTGGTCCACATCAGCGGCGCCACGAACAGCGCCAGCGCGTAGAAGCCCCAGATCAGCCAGCGGCCGACGTTGTGCGGTTTGAAGTGGTAAGTCTCGCCGCGTTTCGCGCGGGCATGGACGCGATGCGCGCCGCCGGACGGGGTCGCGGACGACGGGCCTGGAGACGAGGCCGTCGGCGGAACGGCGGGCGCGGAGGAGGAAGGCATGACCACGGACATCGATCAGCCCTCCCGCGTGCCGAGCAGGCCCTTGGGCCGGAAGATCAGGATGAGCACCATCAGCAGGTAGGGAAGGATGGGCGCGACCTGCGCCAGCGACAGCTTGAGCAGCGGGTAGCCGAAGGTGTCCGGGCCGAGCTTGAAGACCTGGGCCAGCGACGCGTCGATGGTCAGCGGCAAAGTCTGCAGCAGCCCGATGACGATGGAGGCGACGAAGGCCCCGGCCAGTGAGCCGATGCCGCCGACGACGACCACCACGAAGATGATGGAGCCGACGAGCACCGCCATCGACGGCTCGGTGACGAAGGTGACGCCGCCGATGACGCCGGCCAGCGCCGCGAGCGCGCAGCCGCTGCCGAACACCAGCATGAACACGCGCGGCACGTTGTGGCCGAGCGATTCCACCATCTCCGGATGCGTCAGCGCGGCCTGGATGACGAGGCCGATGCGGGTGCGCGTCAGCAGCAGCCACAGCGACAGCAGCATGAACAGCGCGACCAGCATCATGAAGGCGCGTGTCAGCGGGAACTTGGAGCAGCTGGCCGCGGCGCAGACCGCGGCCGGCGCATCGCCCCAGGCCAGCTGCAGCGCCTGGCCCGGCGCGTGGACCAGCGTGAAGGCCGCGCCCTGCAGCGACGGCGGCGGCGGGAACGGCACCGCCGTGCGGCCCCACACCAGCTGGACCAGCTCCAGCACGACATACGACAGGCCGAAGGTGATCAGCAGCTCCGGGACGTGGCCGAACTTGTGGACGCGCCGCAGCGCGCCCCGCTCGAACACGGCCCCGAGGCCGCCCACCACCAGCGGCGCGAGGAACAACGCGGGCCAGAACCCGATCCACCCGGCGATGGAGTACGCGACGTACGCGCCCAGCATGTAGAAGCTGGCATGCGCGAAGTTCAGCACGCCCATCATGCTGAAGATCAGCGTGAGGCCGGAGCTCAGCATGAACAGCAGCAGTCCGGAGGACAGGCCGTTCAGCAGGTTGATCAGTATCTGTTCCAAGACATCGTCCTCATTCAACGAGCCGGGTTGGCGTGGATCCCGTCGCGAGCGGGCCGAGGTCGGGCCGAAGCGCGGAGCCGTACTCCTGTACGGCGAGCATTGCAGGCCAGAGATCGGCTCGCGCAGCAGGGAGACGCGTCAACCCGGGCGCTTCATCTGGCAGCTCGTCGGCGTGGAGCTGACGTACGCGTCGTAGGTCTTCACGACGGCGAAGTTGAAGCCCGTGTTCTCGACGTTGTACGGACGCTTGGCGTCGACCTTTTCCCAGCGCGAGATGTAGATCGGCTGCTGCAGCTGGTGGTCGCCCTTGCGGATCTCGACGTCGCCGTTGAAGGACTTGAACTTCAGGCCTTCGAGCGCCGCGGCCACCTTCACCGGATCGGTGCTCTTGGCCGTGGCCATCGCCGCGCCCAGCGCCGAGTAGATGTGGATGACGCTGCCGGTGTAGAAGTCGTCGTTGAACTTGGCCTTGAACTCGTTGGCCCAGGTGTCCATCTGGCCGCCCATGTTGTTGTAGTTGTAGGCCGCCTGGTAGACGCGCCCCGCGCCCGCGGCGCCGATGGCCGTCGGCGTGCCGGTGACGCCGGCGTAGTAGGTGTAGAACTTGCCGTTGTAGCCGGCCTCGGAGGCGGCCTTCACCAGCAGCGCCAGGTCCGAGCCCCAGTTGCCGGTGATCACCGTGTCCGCGCCGCTGGCCTTGATCTTGGCGACGTAGGGCGCGAAGTCGCGCACCTGCGCCAGCGGGTGCAGGTCCTCGCCGACGATCTGGACATCCGGCCGCTTCTTGGCCAGCCCCTCCTTCGCGTACTTCGCGACCTGGTGGCCGTGCGCGTAGTTCTGGTTGAGCAGGTAGACCTTCTTGACGTCGGGCTGGTCTTTCAGGAAGGTCGTGATCGCCTCCATCTTCATCGACGTGTCGGCGTCGAAGCGGAAGTGCCAGTAGCTGCACTTGCTGTTGGTCAGGTCCGGGTCCACGGCCGAGTGGTTGAGGTACACGACCTCCTTGCCGGGATTGCGCTCGTTGTGCTTGTTGACGGCGTCGATGATCGCCAGCGCCGCGCCCGAGCCGTTGCCCTGCGTCACGTAGCGCACGCCCTGGTCGATCGCGGACTTCAGCGCGTTGAGCGACTCGGCGGGGCTGAGCTTGTTGTCGATCGGGATGATCTCGAACTTCACGCCGGCCGGGTTGGTGGCGTTGAACTTCTCGGCGAAGAACTGGAAGGACTTCACCTGGTTCTGGCCCACCGGCGCCATCAGGCCCGACAGCGGATCGATCCAGGCGATCTTCACCGTCTCGCCCTTCTGCGCGTAGGCGCCGGTGGCGGCGCACAGCGCGCTCATGGCGACCGCGGCGAGCACCGTGCGGCGCGGCGTGACGAAGGTCGAAAGCTTGCGGGTCTGGTTCATGTCTGTCTCCGGAGATGTTGTTGATGTAGGACGCTGAACAGCAAGGAAATCGCAGGGATCCCGATGACGCGCGGGGTCGCGGGAAGGCGGGGGCTCAGCAGCCCGGCAGCTTGTGGCCCTTGAACTGCTCGCGCAGCTTGAGCTTGAGCATCTTGCCGGTGGCGGTGTGCGGGATCTCGTCGACGAAGACGACGTCGTCGGGCACCTGCCACTTGGCGATCTTGCCCTCGTAGAAGCCGATCACGTCCTCGCGCGTGAGCGCCGCGCCCGCATCGGTGGGCTTGCGCACGACGACGAGCAGCGGCCGCTCGTCCCACTTCGGATGCGCGACCGCGATGACGGCGGCCTCGTGCACGGCGGGATGCGCCATCGCGATGTTCTCGACGTCGATCGAGCTGATCCATTCGCCGCCGGACTTGATCACGTCCTTGCTGCGGTCGGTGATCTGCATGAAGCCGTCCGCGTCGATCGCGGCGACGTCGCCGGTGGGGAACCACAGGCCGGCGTCGCGGCCGTCCTCGCCGGTGACGCGGATCAGCGGCGAGCCCTCATGACCGAAGTAGCTGTCGATGACCCACGGGCCGCGCACGACCAGGTTGCCCGAGCTCTTGCCGTCCCACGGCAGCGCGCGGCCGCCGTCGTCCACGACGGCCATGTCCACGCCGTAGATCGCCTTGCCCTGCTTCTCGAGCAGGCGACGCTGCTGTTCCTGGGGCAGCTCCAGCTGGCGGCTGCTGAGCCGCGACAGCGTGCCCAGCGGCGACATCTCGGTCATGCCCCAGGCGTGGATCACGTCGACGCCGTAGTCGTCCATCAGCGTGCGCAGCATCGCCGGCGGGCAGGCGGAGCCGCCGATCACCGTGCGCTTGAAGGTCGAGAACTTCAGGCCGTTGGCGCCGACGTAGTTCAGCAGCCCCAGCCACACGGTGGGCACGCCGGCGCTGAAGGTGACCTTCTCGGTCTCGAAGAGCTCATAGAGCGACTTGCCGTCCAGGTGCGGCCCGGGCAGCACCAGCTTGCAGCCGACCAGCGCGGTGCTGTAGGGCAGCCCCCACGCGTTGACGTGGAACATCGGCACCACCGGCAGGATCACGTCGCGCCGCGAAGCGGCCATCGCATCCGGCAACGCCGCGCCGTAGGCATGCAGGACCGAGCTGCGGTGGCTGTAGACGGCGCCCTTCGGATGACCGGTCGTGCCGCTCGTGTAGCAGATGCTGGAGGCGGTGTTCTCGTCGAACTCGGGCCAGACGTAATTCCCGTCCTCGGCGTCCACGAGTTCCTCGTAGCAGCGCAGGTTCGGGATCGAGGACTCGGCCGGCATGTGGGCGCGGTCGCTCATCAGGATGAAGTGGCGCACCTGGCCGAGCTGCGGCGCGATCTTCTCGACCAGCGGCAGGAAGGTCAGGTCGAAGCACAGCGCGCGGTCGTCGGCGTCGCCGGAGATCCAGGCGATCTGCTCGGGGAACAGGCGCGGATTGATCGTGTGGCACACGAGTCCGGAGCCGGACGTGCCGTAGTAGATCTCGAGGTGGCGGTGGCCGTTCCAGGCCAGCGTGCCGACGCGCTCGCCGGGCTGGAGCCCGAGCCGCGCGAACGCCTGCGCGAGCTGCCGGGCGCGGAACTCCACCGCGCCCCAGGTGGTGCGATGCAGGTCGCCCTCGACCCGCTTGCTGACGATCTCGGTATCCCCGGCATGGCGCGCCGCATGCTGGATCAACGATGAGATCAGCAAGGGCATCGACATCATCTGGCCCATCAGTGCCATGTCGTCTCCTGGATATTGTGGCCGGTGCCTCTCGGCTGCCGGGCCGCGCGGGACGCGATCCGGGAGCGCACGGGCGCCTTGATTTCGGCTGTTCGAGTCAGTCTATCGACCGCCCCGGGCGCCTCGCGTCACCCTAGTGACGCGGCGGCGTTTCCGGCATAGGGGATTACACGGGACCGCGACGGGCGCAATCACTCTTGGCAGCGTCACGAAGCGATGCTCAGAATCGGTGCGTCCAGGTCCTCTCATCGAAAAACCAGAACCTCCAGGAGACAACGATGCGGCTCAACGACCTTCCCCTGACCAGCAAGCTCAACGGCGCGATCGTGCTCTTGATCGTGGCGATGCTCGTGGTGGGCATGTTCACGCTCTGGCGCAGCGATCGCATCACCAGCGAGTCCACCGCGGCGATCCACGATGCGCAGGACATCATCCGCAAGTCCGTCCAGTGGCACGGCATGACGCAGACGGCGGTGGCGCGCAGCATGGCCAGCGCGATCAGTTCGGACCCGGCGGTGGGCGAACTCTTCAAGGCCAACATCGCCAACGACGCGCCGGAGGTGGCCAAGCTGCGCGAGCGGATCTCCGCGGAGGCCAAGCGGCCGGAGGACCAGGCCAAGCTCAAGGAGATCGTGGGGCTGGGGCAGACGCTGCTCGCGGCCAGCAAGAAGGCGCGCGAGGCCGGCGCGTCCGGCGACTGGAGCGCCACCAGCCGCATCGTGCAGAACGAGTACGTGCCGTCGGTGAAGGTCTACCTCGACGCGATCGGGCAGTTCGTCGCGATGCAGGAAGGCCATGCGGAGGAGGCGCGACAGGCCGCGGCCGACGCGCGCACGGCGCTGCGCTGGCAGGCGGGATTGGGCGCCGTCGTGATCGCGGCGGTGGGGCTGTTCACCGCGTGGCTGCTGAGCCGCGCGATCGTGACGCCGATGGCGCAGGCGGTGAAGGTCGCCGAGGCCGTCGCGGCCGGCGATCTGCGCTCGCAGATCCGCGTCGACAGCCGCGACGAGACGGGACAGTTGCTGGGCGCGCTGCAGCGGATGAACGAGAGCCTCACCCGCATCGTGGGTCAGGTGCGGATGAGCAGCGACTCGATCGCGACGGGCACCGGCGAGATCGCCAGCGGCAACGCCGACCTGTCGCAGCGGACCGAGGAGCAGGCGGCGAACCTCGAGCAGACGGCCGCGTCGATGGAAGAGCTCACCGCGACGGTCAAGCAGAACGCCGAGACCGCGCGCACGGCGACGCAACTGGCGCAGAGCGCGTCGACCGTCGCGGCCGAAGGCGGCCAGGCGGTGCAGCAGGTGGTGGCGGTGATGCGTCAGATCGACGAGAGCTCGCGTCGCATCACCGACATCATCGGCACCATCGACGGCATCGCGTTCCAGACCAACATCCTCGCGCTGAACGCAGCCGTCGAGGCGGCGCGCGCCGGCGAGCAGGGACGCGGCTTCGCGGTCGTGGCCAGCGAGGTGCGCGCGCTGGCGCAGCGCAGCGCGGCGGCTGCCAAGGAGATCAAGACCTTGATCAGCGACAGCGGCACCAAGGTCGAGGCCGGCACGCGCATCGCGGGTTCGGCGGGCGAGACGATGGGCCAGATCGTCGACCAGGTGCAGCAGGTCTCGGTCCTGATCGCGGAGATCAGCAACGCGAGCGCCGAACAGAGCCAGGGCATCGACCAGGTCGGCGACGCCATCACGCAGCTGGATCAGGTCACGCAGCAGAACGCCGCGCTCGTCGAGGAATCGGCCGCCGCGGCCGAGAGCCTGAAGCAGCAGGCCGCCCAGTTGAATCAGGCGGTCGCTGTCTTCAGGCTGTGAGGGTCAGAGCTTGCGGCCTTCCGGCAGCTCGATCTTGACCTCGAGGACTTCGAGGTCGTCCTGGCGCTCCATGTGGACCTTGATGTCGTCCGGGTTGATGGAGACGTACTTCGAGATGACCGCGAGCAGCTCGCGCTGCAGTTGCGGCAGGTAGTCGGGGCTCGCGCCGCGACCGTTGCGTTCATGGGCGAGGATCAGCTGCAGGCGCTCCTTGGCGACACTGGCGGTGCTTTTCTTTTCGCCCAGGAAGAAGGACATGAATCCCATGGTCTCTCCCTCGGGTGTCAGCGACTGAACAGACGCTTGAAGAAGCCCGGCTTCACGGCCTCGACGAAACGCATCGGCTTGTCCTCACCCAGGAAGCGGGCGATGACATCGGCGTAGGCCTCGGCAACATCCGTTCCCTTCATGTGGATCGCCGGCAGACCCTGGTTGGAGGCCTGCAGCACCACTTCGCTTTCCGGGATCACGCCGATCAGCGGCGTGCGCAGGATCTCGTGGATGTCCTCGAGCGAGAGCATCTGCCCGCCTTCGACCCGGTTGGGGTTGTAGCGCGTGATCAGCAGGTGCTCCTTGACGGGCTCCTTGCCTTCGATCGCGCGTTTGGTCTTGCTGTTGAGCATGCCCAGGATGCGGTCGCTGTCGCGCACCGAGGAGACCTCGGGGTTGGTCACGACCAGCGCCTCGTCGGCGTAGTGCATGGCCATCAGCGCGCCGGTCTCGATGCCCGCGGGCGAGTCGCAGACGATGAAGTCGAACTCCATCGCCTTGAGCTCCTCCAGCACGCGCTCGACGCCTTCCTGCTTGAGCGCGTCCTTGTCGCGCGTCTGCGAGGCGGCCAGGATGAAGAGCTTGTCCAGCTGCTTGTCCTTGATCAGCGCCTGGCTGAGCTTGATCTCGTCGTTGATGACGTTGATCAGGTCGTACACGACGCGGCGCTCGCAGCCCATGATCAGGTCGAGGTTGCGCAGGCCGACGTCGAAGTCGATCACCGCGGTCTTGTAGCCGCGCATCGCGAGGCCGGTGGCAAAGCTGGCACTGGTGGTGGTCTTGCCGACGCCGCCCTTGCCGGAAGTCACCACAACGATCTTGGTCATGGGTCGAGGTCCTTTTTTCAGAGTGTCTGGTGGGGGATGGTCCGCGGGCTCAGGCGCCCAGCGGCTCCATCAGCAGCTTCTCGCCGTCCAGGCGGACCTGCGCGGCCTTGCCGCGGACGTTGTCCGGCAGCGGGTTCTCGCTGGTGCGATAGATGCCGGCGATGGCGATCAGCTCGGCCTCGAGCTGCTGCGCGAAGATCCGCGCGTCGGTGTTGCCGCGCGCCCCCGCGATCGCCTTGCCGCGCAGCGGCGCGTAGACGTGGATGCTGCCGTCGGCGATCACCTCGGCGCCGTGGTTCACCGCCGCCAGCACGACCAGGTCGGCGCCCTTGGCGTAGACCTGCTGGCCGGAGCGCAGCGGCTTGTCGACGTAGACGGTCTTGGTTTCGGTCGGCACCGGCACTTCCACCGGACGCTCGACGACGACTTCCTTGATCACCTGCTGGACGACCTTCTCGACACGAGGCTCACGGGACTCGCGTTCGGCGCGCACCGGCAGGTCGGGCGCCTCGGCCAGGCCCAGTCGGGCCGCCTGCGCCAGTTCCGCGGCGTTCGCGCCGACCACGCCCACCGGCTGCAGGCGGTGACGGCGCAGCAGCGGCAGCAGCGCGGCGATGTCCACGCGGGAGACGGGTTCGGCGGCCTCGCCGGCCCTGTCCGTCGACGTCTCGGCCTCCAGGCTCAGTTGCCCCTGCCCGTCGATCGCCGGCACCGGCTCCGCGCGCTGCTCCGTCGCCTCGGCGGCGTCCGCCACCGCCGGCAGCTGGCTCAGGTCGAGCAGCAGCGGGTCGTGGTGGAACGCGTCGGGCGTCTCGCCCAGCTTGGCCTGGAGTTCCGCGTCGAGCGCGGCCGGATCGGCCGTCTTCAGGACGAGGGCGAGCAGGCTCAGCGAGGCGCTCTTCAGTTCAAAAAGTTCCGGGGACTTGCCGGCGGCCGACCGCCCCGATGAATTGCCCGCCACTGCCTGCGTCATGAAAGAAATGAGGAATGCGTTTGCAAAGTCGCGGATTTTAGCGGTGCGGCAAGGTCCTCCCTTTAGGGGCCTGCCCGCCCGCGCGGTGCTGAAACCCATCAGTGCCCCATCGCAGGCTTGTCATGTTCCGTCCCCGCCTCGTCACGAACCGGCCACGGGCCGCCTCATTTTCGAGCAAACCACCGGAATACCGGTCGTGACAAGCACTTGCAAGCGTCATCGCCAGGTGACACACATGCTTGTCCACAGGGGCGGGGGATAGATCGTCCGTTCGGAGGGACGACGGCCAGTCCCGCCGGTCGCCTCTTCCGGCGTCATCGGAGGGTTGTCAACCCAAAAATCGAGGATGCGGGGCTTGACTTATCCCCATTGAGCCGCTCCACGGGTCCGGCGGAGCCCGCTGCTGCGTCGCAGCTGCTCGTTTTCCCGGGACGCCGCCAAGTCATTGATTCATATAGCGCGATTTCGCTTGCCCGGAAATGAGGCACGGAACCTCGAGAGTCCGTCGATCAAGGGTTTAGAGCAGTCCCCGGCAGGTTTCCCACACAGTTATCCACAGTCTCGGTGGATAGCTTTCGGCGGTCTTTGAAATCAAGCATTTAGCGCGCTTGCTTGAACCGCAGGACGAGGTCGGACACCCCTTCGACGGGGTGCCGAGGGGTGTCCGGGCGCGGCGACAGGCCCCCGTACCGTTACAAATCCGGTCAGATCTGCCGATGACGGCCGCGCCCCGCTGGGCGAATGCCGTCACGAATGCACCAGGCCGCGTCACGAATCCGACATCCGGGGCGACCAGCGTTTCAGCAAGCGGTCAAATCGGGGGACGGCAAGGCCAATGACAGGCGGGCAAGTCACGGTCCCGATAGAGTCCCTGCCTTTCTTCCTGCTCGGGCCACGCCTGGCCTCCGTCAGGTCTCCTGCTCCCCCCGATGGTGGTGACGTGCCGGCCGCGCGCTGGCGAAAGGTTCGCGATGGGCATCCGGTCCTGGCTCCGCAAGGAGTGGTTTCTGCTGGCGCTGGTCGGCGCGGTGGCGCTGGCCAGCTTCTGGCCGGAGCTGGGCCGCAGCGGCGGGTGGCTGCGGCTGGAGGTGGTCAGCAACTGGGGCGTGGCGCTGGTGTTCTTCCTGACCGGGCTGGGCCTGTCCGCCGCGGCGCTGCGCGACGGCGCCCTCAAGTGGAAGGTTCACGCGCTGGTGCAGCTCAGCACCTACGCCCTCTTCCCGCTGCTGTGGTGGGGATTCAGCGCCCTCTTCGGCCGCTGGCTGCCGCAAGACCTGGCCCTCGGTTTCGCCTACCTCTGCGCGCTGCCGTCGACGATCTCGTCCTCCGTCGCGATGACGGTGCTGGCCAGGGGCAACGTGCCGGCCGCGATCTTCAACGCCAGCGTCTCCAGCCTGCTCGGCATCGTGCTGACGCCGCTGCTGGTGGCGCTGATGGCCGGCACCAGCGGCGCGACGCTGCCCTTCGGCGAGGCGGTCTGGAAACTGACCCAGCTGCTGCTGCTGCCGCTGGTCGCCGGCCAGTTGCTGCGTCCGGTGCTGCTGGGCTTCTACACGCGCCACAAGTCGCGGATCACGCTGATCGACCGCTGGGTGATCATCCTGCTGGTGCTGTCGGCGTTCAGCGACTCGGTGGCCTCGGGCCTGTGGCGCGACCACGGCGCGGAACTGCTGGTCAAGGCCGCCCTCGGCGCGGCGCTGTTCCTGGCGGTCGTCATCGTGCTGAGCCGCCTCGCGGCCCGCGCGATGGGGCTGCCGGTCGAGGACGAGATCGCCGCGGTGTTCTGCGGCTCGAAGAAGACGCTGGCCTCGGGCGTGCCGATGGCCAAGCTGCTGTTCGGCGCGCATCCCGCGGTCGGCGTGATCGTCCTGCCGATCATGTTCTATCACCAGCTGCAGTTGATCCTGTGCTCGTGGCTCGCCCAGCGCTACGCGGCGCGCCCATCTCCGCCATCCGGCGCCTAAAATGGCCGGTTCCCCCTCGCGCGACCGCACGGCCCATCCAGGGTCCGGGCGTGGGGAGGAGAACCGCAGCCCCAAAGCAGGCCCCATCGCGCCATGACACGCAAGATCTTCGTCACCACCGCCCTCCCGTACGCCAATGCGAATTTCCACATTGGCCACATCATGGAGTACACCCAGGCCGACATCTGGGTGCGCTTCCAGCGGATGCAGGGCAGCGAGGTGCACTTCGTCTGCGCCGACGACGCGCACGGCGCGCCGATCATGATCGCGGCGGAGAAGGCCGGCAAAAGCCCGCAGCAGTTCGTCACCGACATCGCGTCGGGGCGCAAGCAATATCTGGACGGCTTCCACATCAGCTTCGACAATTGGCACTCCACCGACGGCGCGGAGAACCACGAGCTGTCCAAGGAGATCTACAAGTCGCTGCGCGCCAACGAGCTGATCGCCGTCAAGACGATCGAGCAGTTCTTCGACCCGCAGAAGTCGATGTTCCTGCCCGACCGCTTCATCAAGGGCGAGTGCCCGAAGTGCGGCGCGAAGGACCAGTACGGTGACTCGTGCGAGGTCTGCGGCGCGGTCTACACGCCGACGGAGCTGAAGAACCCGTTCTCGGTGCTGACCGGCGCGACGCCGGTGATGAAGAGCTCGGAGCACTACTTCTTCAAGCTGTCCGATCCGCGCTGCGTCGACTTCCTCGAGCAGTGGACGCAGGCGCCCGGCCGGCTGCAGCCGGAAGTGCTGAACAAGATCAAGGAATGGTTCGCCAAGGACGAGGACGGCAAGGGCGGACTGGGCGATTGGGACATCAGCCGCGACGCGCCCTACTTCGGCATCGAGATCCCGGATGCGCCGGGCAAGTACTTCTACGTCTGGCTGGACGCGCCGATCGGCTACCTGGCCTCGCTGAAGAACTACTTCGGCAAGATCGGCCGCGACTTCGACGCCTTCATCAAGGACGAGTCCACCGAGCAGATCCACTTCATCGGCAAGGACATCACCTACTTCCACACGCTGTTCTGGCCGGCGATGCTGCACTTCAGCGGCCGCAAGACGCCGAACCACGTGTTCGTGCACGGCTTCCTGACCGTCAACGGCGGCGAGAAGATGTCCAAGAGCCGCGGCACCGGCCTGGATCCGCTGAAGTACCTGTCGCTGGGCATGAACCCGGAGTGGCTGCGCTACTACCTGGCCGCCAAGCTCAACAGCCGGGTCGAGGACGTCGACTTCAACCCCGAGGACTTCGTCGCCCGCGTCAACTCGGACCTGGTCGGCAAGTACATCAACATCGCCAGCCGCGCGGCGGGTTTCCTGTCCAAGCGTTTCGGCGGCCAGCTGTCGGCGGATGTCGGCGTCGAGGGCCGCGCGCTGCTGGACGGCCTGCGCGCGCACAAGGCGACGATCGTCGAGCTGTACGAGACCCGCGAGTTCGGCAAGGCGCTGCGCGAGATCATGCTGCTGGCCGACCGCGTCAACGAGTACGTGGACCAGAACAAGCCCTGGGACCTCGCCAAGCTCGAAGGCAAGGATCAGGTCCTGCAGGACGTCTGCACGGTCTGCATCGAGGCCTTCCGCCTGCTGTCGATCTACCTGAAGCCGGTGCTGCCGGCGCTGGTCGCCAAGGTCGAGGCCTTCCTGCAGGTCGCGCCGATGACCTTCGTCGACGCCGATCGCGCGCTGGGCGCGCACAAGATCGGCGGCTACGAACATCTGATGCAGCGCGTCGACCCGAAGCTGCTGGAAGCGCTGTTCGAGCCGCCCGCGCCGCCCAAGGTCGTGCCCGGCGGCGAGGACCTCGCGCCCGAGATCAAGATCGACGACTTCGCCAAGGTCGACCTGCGCATCGCCAGGATCGTGAAGGCCGAGCTGGTCGACGGTTCGGACAAGCTGCTGCGCCTGACGCTGGACGTCGGCGAGGGCCGCCTGCGCAACGTGTTCAGCGGCATCCGCAGCGCGTATCAGCCGGAGCAGCTCGAGGGCAAGCTGACCGTGATGGTCGCCAACCTGGCGCCGCGCAAGATGAAGTTCGGCGTGTCCGAAGGCATGGTGCTGGCCGCCAGCCACGCGGATGAAAAAGCCAATCCCGGCATCTTCGTGCTGGAACCCTTCCCGGGCGCGCAGCCGGGCATGCGCGTGCGATAAGCCCACCCCCTGCCGGCTGACGCCGGCCCCCTCAAGGGGGCGAGCCCGAAGGCCCGGCGGAGCCGGCGCCTCGGACTCTGCTTGGTCAATACCTTAAGATTCACTGTTCACACACGAGAATTCGCCATGCCGCTGTTCTGGAAGAAGTACGAATCCGAAGTCACACAGTTCATCAACGGACTGAAGGCCCAGAAGCCGACGCTGGAAGCCGAACAGCGCGCCGGCCGCGCCCTGCTGTGGGACCGCGAGCAGGACCGCCAGGCGCAAGCCGGCTACAACGACGCGCGCGTGTCGCAGCAGCCCTACGTCTACCAGACCAAGTCCGAATAAGCGGGACCGCGGCCTCCCCGCCCCGTCCGGCCCGCCCGTCGTTCCCCGCGTGAGCAGCGCAGACGACCACCGTGACACCGCCCTGACGCTGCCGGATCCCCCGGCGGATCAGGGCGGCGACGCTTCCACGCCTGAAACGGTCGACCATGTCGCCGTCGCGCGGCTGTACGGCGAACCGCTGTTCGCCATGCCGCAGGACCTCTACATCCCGCCGGACGCGCTGGAGGTCTTCCTGGAAGCGTTCCAGGGGCCGCTGGACCTGCTGCTGTACCTGATCCGCAAGCAGAACTTCAACATCCTCGACATTCCGCTGGCCGAGGTCACGCGGCAGTACCTCAGCTACGTCGAGCAACTGCGCAAGCACAACCTCGAGCTGGCCAGCGAGTACCTGCTGATGGCCGCGATGCTGATCGAGATCAAGTCGCGGATGCTGCTGCCGCCCAAGAAGTCCGAGGACGGCGGCGAGGTCGAGGATCCGCGCGCGGAACTGGTCCGCCGGCTGCTCGAGTACGAGCAGATGAAGCAGGCGGCGCTGCGGCTGGATCAGATGCCGGTGCTGGGCCGCGACTTCCTGAGGGCGCAGATCCACATCGAGCAGTCGCTGGCGCCGCGGCTGCCGGACGTGCACGTCGAGGACCTGCGCGCGGCCTGGGCGGACCTGATGCGTCGCGCCAAGCTCAACCAGCACCACAAGATCTCGCGCGAACAGCTGTCGGTGCGCGAATACATGTCGCACCTGCTGCGCCGACTCCAGGGCGAGCGCTTCGTGGAGTTCGAGGACCTGTTCGACCTGGACAAGGGCCCGCAGGTGCTCGTCGTGTCCTTCATCGCGATGCTTGAGCTGGCGCGCGAGCGCCTCGTCGAGATCACGCAGGCGGAAGCCTTCGCGCCGATCTACGTGCGGCTGGCCTACTCACCGAGCTGACTGCCGGCGACCTTCGCCAGCGATGGCCGTCAGCCATGGAAAACGCCGGGTCAAGCCCGGCGTTGTTGCTTCGGCGAGCGTCGCGGGGACGTCTGAACCGGTCTCAGCGGAAGGTGGTGAACGCGGCGTTCGGCTGCCGCTGGACCATCTGCCCCACCGCCAGCACGGCCTGCGTGCGCGAGCTGACCCCCAGCGCCTTCAACACCGCGGCGACGTGATCCTTGATCGTCTCGACCGACACGCCCAGTTCGCGCGCGATGATCTTGTTCGGCTTGCCTTGCAGCAGCAGCGCCAGCACATCGGTCTGGCGCGGCGTCAGCTGCAGGCTCTCCAGCCCGGCCGTGGTCTGGTAGCCGGCCTGGCTGGCCAGCGCCTGGACCTGATGCAGCTTGGCGTTCCCCGACGTGGCGTCGGCGATGGCGACGGGCTCCGGTTCCGGCGCCACGTCCGAGCCCAGCGACATCGGCGGCACGTAGATCCCGCCCGACATCACCAGCTTCAGCGCCTGCGCCAGCACGTCGTTGCTGGTGCGTTTCGGGATGAACCCCATCGCGCCCTGGTCGATCGCGCGGATCACGTCGCTGGCGCGGTCGGAGGCGGAAATCACCACCACCGGCAGCGACGGGTATTGCGCGCGGAACTCTTCCAGCACGTCGAATCCGCTGGCGTCGCCCAGGTTCAGGTCCAGCAGCACCAGGTCGAAGTCCTGGCGCGACTTCAGCGTGTCGCGCGCCTGAGCCGCACTGTCGGCGCCCAGCACCTGCACATCTTCTCCCAGGCCTTGAATCACAGTCTGGAGCGCGGCCAGGATCAGCGGGTGGTCGTCGATCAGCAAAACCCTCACGGGTGTCTCTCCTTGGATGGTCGGACTTCGACGAGGGGAGACTCCCCACCGGCCGCACCGAATAACTTTCGAATCAGGGCGCGATCATAGGCGGGCGCCTCCAGGCAGGCACTCCCCCTTACGGTGGCATCTGAAACAGTAGAAAGTTCTATTGGCAAACTGACATTTTTGTATTCGCACATCGCGGTATCGACGTGTGAAGGCCGTCCGTCGAGTGTGACGGCGGAAAAATCCAGCGTCTGAAATGATGGAAATGCCACCGACGGGCGGTCATCGCCCGGTGGTCCGGGCGTCATCGGCGAGTCGTCGGAGACCCGTCGGAGACTCGTCGGAGAGGCAGATCAGCGGTACTGGCGCGTCAGCGATTCCGCGATGCAGACCGGCTTCCCGCCGGCCTCGCGCTCGACGGTCACCTCGACCATCATCTGCACCCCACCGTCGACCGGCTCCAGGCGCTTGAGCACGAAGCGCCCCCGCAGCCGGCTGCCGACCGGCACCGGTGCCGGGAAACGCACGCGGTCCAGTCCGTAGTTGATGCCCATGCGGACCTCCCTCACGCGGAAGGCGGTCTCGTAAAAGCGCGGCAGCAGGCTGAGCGTCAGGAAGCCATGCGCGATGGTGGTACCGAAAGGACCCTCCGCGGCGCGCGCCGGGTCGGTGTGGATCCACTGCTGGTCCTCGGTCGCGTCGGCGAAGGCCTGGATCCGCGGCTGGTCCGCCGCGATCCAGTCGGACACGCCGATTTCCTGCCCCACCAGGGGCGCCAGGTCTTCCAGCTTCTCGAACATCCGCATCCCGGTCTCCTGTCGTTCTGAAAACTTCAGCGCCGGCAGGTCCCGGGAATTGGAACGCAAGGGGTCAGGCCTTGCCTTCCTTCACCGGCCGCTCCAGCCAGGCGCAGAGTCGTTGCCACTGTTCCAGATCGCGGGCCACCCGGCCGGGGGCGATGTCCCAGAGCGTCAGGCCGCGAGCGGCCAGTTGCACGTAGTTCTGGGTGTCGCGCAGCTCGGCCAGCAGCGGCAGCCCGAGCTGCTCGATGAACTGGTGCAACTGCTGCTGCGACAGCGTCCCCTCGCGCACCCGCATCGCCACCAGGCCGATGTCGGGCCCGCCGTTGGACTTGTCGCCGGGCTTGCCGCGATCCTGGGACGCATCTTGCAGTTCGCGCACGAAGTCGTATGTCGCCTGGATGTCAAAGAGGCTGGGCTGCAGCGGCACGACGACGCGGTCCGCCACCTTGAGCGCCTGCGCCAGCTTCTTGCCGTGCAGGCCGGCGGGGGTGTCGAGCACCGCGTGCGAGACGCCCTTGGGGGCTCTCAGCTGCTCGGTCGAGGCGAGCTCCCAGCCCCGGACCGCCGGCACCTGGGCGGGACGCTGCGCCAGCCAGCGCGCCGAGGACTGCTGGCGATCGATGTCGCCGAGCATCACCGCACGGCCACGATGGGCCAGATACCCCGCGATATTGCTCGCGAGCGTGCTCTTACCCACCCCTCCCTTGGGATTGGCCACCAGGATCACCGGCATCGCAGCACCCTTCGTTCGGATGAAGAAACGCGGGAATCTTAGGTGATCCGCGACCGCAAAAATCAGGCGGCCGGCAAATACGCCCCCGCGTCCGCCGCAGCCGCCGGGTTGTCATCCGACAAATCATGAGCGGCAACTTCCCACCCAATATTGCTGGTTGACCAGCCCATAGCTGCGCACTCCCAAGTTTTGGCGCCAACTCGTGTCATTCAAATACGAATTTCGAGCTGAACAATTCGTCTTCGGAATGTCCATCGGGAATTTTCTTGTGCATTCGAGCCGCTTGAGCCTCCTCGTCCCGAGGGAGCCGCTTGAAACCGCCAGCCCAAAACACCGGCCCGGCGCCAATCACCCACGAGCCCCAGAAAACCGGATCACATACCCCGGGACCACAGGTATCAATATTCCATATCCCTTCCAGAAATTCCTGAACAGGCAACAGCCATGAATACTCGATTCAAACTGATGACCGCCGGCGACTGGCTTCGCGCGGCATGGCCATTCACCCTCGTGGCCGGCGGCGGCGCTCTGTGGTTCGGCGACGACATCCTCCGCTCGATCCGGAACACACCCCACCCAGCCCTGGTCTACATCATCCTGGGGGCCCTGACCGCCGCCGTCGCGCTCGCCTGGCTGGTCCTGCACCAATTGACCCGGGAAGCGCAGACGGCCCGCGCGTGGCGCGACGCGGCTCCGGAGCAGTTCGCGTCGCGCCTGGGCTTCACGGCGCCCCGGTCGCCGTACCGCGATGCGTATGCGCTCGTGGCGGAACACGCGCTTCACCCCAAGGAGGTGAACCGGCAGGAACTGGAGCGCCGGCTCCAGGCTGCCGAACTCGCCTATGCGGAGCGGCTGTCCCTGCCGGGCTTCATCGCCGGAGCGCTCGTGGGCCTGGGCCTGGTCGGCACCTTCATCGGCCTGCTGGGCGCGCTGCAGGACCTGGCGGCCCTCTTCTCCGGCATGAGCGCCGCTTCCGGCGGCGATCCCGCCACCCTCTTCAGCGGCATGCTGCTCAAGCTCCAGGCCCCCATGAAGAGCATGGGCACCGCGTTCATCGCTTCCCTGTACGGCCTGCTGGGTTCGCTCATCCTCGGCCTCACGCTGGTGGCGGTGAACAACGTCCGGCTGCGTGTCAACGCCACGGTCCATGACGCGATGTTCGATGCCTTCAACGGCATCCCGCTGACCACGCCGACCCGCGTCCGCCGTTCGGATGATCGGGACCTTGGGGACCATCGGGACGACCGGGACCTGGCGTCCGAACGCTTCGTGTCGGCCCTGCTGTCGCTGACCCGAAAGCTCGACGAGCAGGTCGCCGCCCTGGCCGGGCTGCGCCATCCGCAGCTGTGGCTGGACGCCTGGTCGCAGATGAATGAGCAACTGGCCCGGCTGCGCGCGCAGGAAGTCAGCACGTCCCTGGCCCTGCTGCAATCGCTGCGCGATCAGACGCGGACCGTCGAGCGCGTCGCCGAGACGACCGCCGGGATGCACGCGCTGATGACGCAGTCCACCGCGCAGGACTCGCAGGCCGGCGTCGACCTGCGGCACGCCCTGCAGGAATGCCGGCTGGCCTTCGAGGACGTGGCCGGGCGGCTGCGCTCGGTGCTCGCCCTGCAGCTCGATCAGGCCGATCGGCTCGCGGCTGCCGTCGACACGAACGTCCTTCCCCCCGTGAACCCCGCACCGGATGTCGCGCTGGCCTCGAACGCCGGCTGATCCCCACTCTCCATGGAGCCGCGCAATGGCTAACACTTCCCTCACTCCCGCTGCCGCCCCCGGCAAGAAGACCGTCATCAAGGTCCAGGCCTCGCTCGCCGACATCCACAACATCCGGCTGATGGACACCGACCTGGTGATCGTCCTGAAGTCCGGCAAGACGGCCGTGGTCCCTGACGGCGCGATCCGCGCCATGATGGATCCCGAGTTCACCCTCCAGTTCGACGACACCGAGGTCGCCGGCAGCGCCTTGCTGCGCCAGGCCGGCCGGATGGAGATCGGCGATCTGGCGTCGGTGGCCGTCAGCACGCCGCCGCCCGACGATGCCGCGGTCTGGCTCAACGGCGGGCCGTCGCCGGTCGCGGAGGCCACGGGGACGGCCGACCCACTGGGCGGCAAGCTCAGCGCCCTGTCCGTACCGGAACCGAAGAGCTTCTCCGAGCATTGGGGGCCCTTGGCCAGCATCGTCGCCGCTGGCGGCGCGCTGCTCGCCGTGGCCATGGGGTCGTCGAAAGGTCATGGCGGAAGCTCGACCTCGACCTCGACCGCGTCCATGGCCTCGGCCGCGTCGTCGCCGGCCGGCGCGACAGCTGATCCGTTCTCGGTCTTCGGGACGATCACGGCGGGGCCGGTGCTGCCGAGCAACGACCTGCGCGTCGAAGTCCGCGACACCAGCGGTCGCGTGCTCGGCGCGTCCACGGTGGATGCGAACGGGCGCTACCAGATCAACGGCCTGAACGGCGCCTACGCCGGTCCCCTGCTGGTGACGGTCTTCAGCACGGGCGGCAACGTCGATTACGTGGACGTGGCCACGCACGCCGGCAAGGACCTGGCCGCGCCGCTGAGGGCCGCGGCGGTGCGCGGGAACGACACCCAGTTGCAGGTCAACGTCACCGCCGTCACCGAGCTCGCGGTGCGGGTGCTGGCGCCGACCGATGGCAAGCTCCCGGCCGACAGCGCCGCCGTGACGCACGCCAACACGGCCCTGTCGCGACTGCTCGGCCTGGGCGATTCCGACATCACGGCCAGCACCGCCAGCCCCGTGATCCTTCAGGACGGCAGCGTCAGCGGCCATTCGAACGACTACGGACGCGTGCTGGCGCTGTTGTCCGGTGCCGCGTCGACCGATGGCGGCGACGATGCCGCGATGTCGCGACTGCTGGGCCTGATCGACACCTCGGGAACGGACTACCAGTGGAAGGCCGGCGCACCGGACCAGCCCCCGCTGTCCGCGCAGTTGGCCCAGGCGTTCAACGCCCTGCCCGGGACGAGTCGCACGGACGACCTGCGTGTCGCGTTGAACAAGGCCCTCGGCGCGAGCGGCGACACGATCGCGCCGGTGATGCGGAGCGTCACGCTGACCGGCGTCGACAGCCATGGCGACGACAAGACCGGCAAGCTGGTGTCCGGCGACAAGCTGCGTGTCACGCTGTCGACGGATGAATCGACGCTCGTCGTCGGTTCGCCGACCCTGGGTCTCGACCTCGGCGGCCACACGGTCCAGGCCGCCTACACGGCCACGACGGCCGACGGCCGGCTGGTGTTCGAGTACGACGTGCAGCCGACCGACTATGCGGCTTCGGGCACGATCAGCGTCGTCGGCGTGACCGCGGATGATCTCGACAAGCTGGTGGATGCCGGCGGCAATGCGGTCGGCATCGCGCTTCCCGTCGCGGATCAGCCCCATCCCATCGCGGTAGGCACCCTCCTCCCCGGGGTCGGCGTGCGCTTGGACGCGGCCGACGACACGGGGCTCCGGTCGGACGACGGCATCACCCAGTCCTCGCTCCTCCATGTCTCCCTCTCGGGCAGCGTGGGCAACACCGTCCATCTGTTCGAGGACCTGAACGGCAACGGCAAGCCGGACGACGGCGAGGCCCTGGGTGAAGCGTTGATCCCGCCCGGCACCAAGGAGGCGACGCTGACGGTCACCCTGAAGGAAGGGCGACACGATCTGCTGGCGTATCAGCAGGATGCCGACGGCCTGACGGGTGCCAGTTCCGCGCCGTTCACCGTGGTCGTCGACAACAGCGCCCCTGTCGGTGCCAAGCTGCTGCTGACCGGCCCGGACCAGGTCACGCGCGGCGGCATGCCGTTCTCGCTGGTGGCGCATCCGAGCTTCTCGATCACGGCGGAAAAGGGCAGCCAGGTTGCCGTCTTCGAAGATCGCAACGGCGACGGCGTGCAGAACGACGATGAGCCGACGCTGCTCACCCACCTCCAGACCGGGTCCATGGACACCGTCGAGAGCACCGTCGCGCTGGGCGACGGCATGCATCCGCTGCGCATCCTCAGCACCGATGCCGCGGGCAATCGCAGCGTCTCGGAGCTCCAGACCATCGGCGTGGCGACCACGCCGCCACCGGCGCCCCGGGTCGGCCTGCTGCCGCAGGAAGACAGCGGCGCCAAGGATTCGGACGGCATCACGAGCAAGTCCCTGCTGCATCTGCAGGTCAGCGGCGAGCCAGGCAACACCGTGTTCGTGTTCGACGATCTCAACGGCAACGGCCAGTTGGACGACGGCGAACTGATCGGGCAGGGACCGGCGTCCGCTCAGGCGGGAACGCCGGTGTCGCTGCCGGCGAGCCTGGCCGAGGGTCGCCACGTGCTGATGGCCTATCAGCAGGACGACAACGGCTTCACCAGCGACCTGTCGACGCCGCAGGTCGTGGTGGTCGACAAGACCGCCCCCGCTCAGGCGACGCTGGCCTTGGGC
The DNA here is from genome assembly GCF_056867975.1 of Mitsuaria sp. MSU3D. NCBI lineage: Bacteria > Pseudomonadati > Pseudomonadota > Betaproteobacteria > Burkholderiales > Sphaerotilaceae > Roseateles > Mitsuaria sp. MSU3D. The sequence goes on from NZ_CP200314.1 coordinate 3,359,781, forward strand.
GGCTCGGAGCAGTTGACCGTCAACGGCCTGCCGGTGTCGCTGAACGCGATGCCGACCTTCGAGCTCACCGCGGAGAAAGGCGCCCGCGTGCTCGTCTTCGAGGACCTGAACGGCGACGGCGCGCAGGGCGCGGACGAACAGACCCTGGCCGAGCACACGCAGCTCGGCGGCCAGGACGAGGTCGACAGCGACATCAGCCTGAGCGGAGGCCGCCACGACCTGCGCGTCATCACGACCGATGCCGCGGGCAATCGAAGCGTCTCCGACATCCAGACCATCGGCATCCTCAGCAAGCCGATCGCCACATCGTCGTGGACGCTGGCGCCGGCGGACGACACCGGCGACCGCGCCGACGACCTGATCACCAGCCGCTCGACACTGCATGCGCAGGTGAGCGGCGATGCGGGCAACACCGTCTACCTGTTCGACGACCTGAACGGCAATGGCAGGCAGGACGACGGAGAGCTGCTGGCGTCGGCGCCCGTGCAGGACGGGAACGCCCAGGCCGCCCTGGTCTTCAGCCTCGCGGAGGGGAGCCATGTGCTGCGGGCCTATCAGCAGGACATCAACGGCTTGTCCGGCAACGTCTCCGCGCCGCGGACGGTCGTCATCGACCGGACCGCGCCGGCTGTGGGCAAGCCGGAACTGGGCGGGCCCGACAGCACGACCCTGAATGGCGTGCCGGTATCGACGTCGGCGACACCGCTGTTCGAGATCACCGCCGACAAGGGCAGCCGCGTGAGCGTCTTCGAGGATCTGAACAGCAACGGCCAGATCGACGCGGGCGAGCGGACGCTGATCGCCGATCACCTGCAGATCGGCGCTCGTGACGAGATCGCCAGCGCCGTCGCGCTGGCCGACGGCAGCTACGAGCTGCGCGTCCTGGCGACCGACGTCGCGGGCAACCGCAGCGTGTCGGCGATCCAGACCCTCTCGGTCGCGGCGTCCGCTCCGATCGCCCCCACGCTGGGCCTCACGGCGGCGGACGATACCGGCGACAGCAGCAGCGACCTCCTCACCAACCAGCGCACCGTGTCCATCCAGGTGGACGGCACGGCGGGCACGACGGTGAAGCTCTTCAACGACTTCAACCAGAACGGCAAGGAGGATGTCGGCGAGTCCGCAGGCTCGATCGCCCTGTCCGCACGGGATGCGCACGGCAGCGGGGCCGTGCAGCTCGTCGACGGGGTCAACCACCTCCACGCCTACACCGTGGACTCGCTCGGGCGAAAGAGCGCCGCCGGGGCTGACCTCGCCATCACGCTGGATCAGCAGGCGCCCGCGGCGCCCGCCGTGCAGCTCGCGGTCGGCAGCGACACGGGGACGGCTGGCGACCAGGTGACCACGCTGGAATCGGTCGCGCTGGAGATCACGGGGGCCGCCGGCGCCCGCTTCGACCTCTTCGACGACAGGAACGGCAACGGCGTGATGGACGCGGGCGAGCTGCTGGCCACCGGCGCGCTGACGGGTTCCACGACGGACGTCCAGGTCCCGCTGCACGAAGGCGTGCACGCACTGGGCATCACCGCCCACGATCCTGCTGGCAACGTGAGCGTGGCCACGGCGTACACGCTGACGGTCAATCATTCGCTGCCGACCTTCGTGGCGGCCCGGACCCTCGAGCTCGATGGGCGTTCGCTGGCCAACACCGATGGGAACGACAGCCTGCTGCCCAACACGCCGTTGGGGACCGAGCGCCTGACGGCCGAGCACCTGGGCCTGTCCGACCCTGCGCCCGCGGAGGTGCTGATCACCTTCGGGCAGACGACCAACGTCACCCTCAGCGTCGACGGCGTCACGCTGGCCAGCGGTGGCAGCGTCTCCTTGCAGCAGGTGATGGACGGTCATGTCGGCATCGCCTACAGCCAGGACAACGCGTCGCTGCAATCCGGCGGCGTCTTCGCCTCAGCGGGCTTCGACGTGTCCAAGCCCGGCGCGACGACCGACACGGCGAGCGGCTCGCTCAACTTCGGCATCCACCACGACGGCGGCGGGATCGTTGCCTATGGCGACGGGTCCGGCTACGGCCACGCGGGATCCAACAACAACACCGATCCGACCTTCACCGCACAAGCCGGCTCCGCGCAGGCGGACCAGCTGCTCGGCACCAGCCAGGGCGATCTGATCTTCGGCGATGGTTCGGGCGGTGGCGCGGGAGCGTCTCAATACGCGGGGTTCCCGCAACACGGCGGTCAGGCGGGCGGCGCGAACGATGTGATCTCCGGAGGTGACGGCAACGACGTCATCTTCGGGGACGGTTTCTCCGGCAGCGATACCACCAGTACCGCGGGTGCCGGCGGGTATGGCGGCGGTGGTGGCGGTGGCAATGGCCGAAGCTACTACACCGCCGGTGTCGGTGGCCTCGGCGGTGTTGGCGCCGGCGACGGCGGGACCCAGGAGGGCTCGGCCGTCAACGGTCAACCCAACACGCTCGGCGTGGCACTGGGCGGCGGCGCCGGTACCACCCGGGGCAGTTTCATCACCGGCGGCGGCGGCGCCAGCGTTGGAGGAGGCAGCACCCAGTACACCGCCGAGTTCGACGGCGCCCAGAACGCCGCGCTGCACCAGTACGACAACACCGGCTCGGCGGACAGTGCCATCGCCGGTGCGCGCGCCGCCTTCCTGGACGGCCCCGGCGGCAGCAACGGCGAAAACCGCCTGTTCACCCAACGCATGGGCGTCGGCAACGACACCATCGATGGCGGTGCCGGCGACGACGCCATCATGGCCGGCAACGGGGACGACCTGATCACCGGCGGTCGTGGCAACGACATCCTGTACGGCCGCGGCGGTTCGACGGCCGCGGGAACGGACAACGACCTCTTCGCCTGGCACCGCGGCGACGCGGGCACCACCGGCGCCATCGACGTGATCCGGGACTTCGGCGCCAGTGACGGCAACAAGGATCGGCTGTCCCTGCTGCCGATGCTGGAGGGCCGCGCAGGACCGGCCGACGACCTCTCGGCATGGATCAAGGTCTTCAACAACGCGGCGGCACCCGCCGGCGTGGCGGGCGCGGACGCGGGCACGTCCGGCGCACTGATCGTCATCGACGTGGACGGTGACGGGCCGGGCCACGTGCTGCAGCAGATCTACCTGAGCGGCGTCACGCTGGCCACGACCGACGTGCAGACCTTGGTCAGCAACGGCAGCGTCCTCTGAGCGTCCATCATGCGAGCGTCCTCCAGAAGCCCCAACGTGTGGCCGGGCTACGTCGCCGCCGTCGCCGGGCTGGCGATCACCCTGCTGCTGGTGATCGCCATCCTGGGCGGCAACCTGTTCCTCGTGAGCCAGGCGGTCGTGCATGAACTGCCCCCGGCCGACCGCGACGACGATCCGGCCAGCCAAATGCCGTTGGCGGCGGCGCCGCCTGAGCCCGTCAATGCGGGCGCGCCGGTGCCGGAGCCGCCGCGCCGGGACTGGCCCACCGTGTCGGCGGCGGCGCCATCACCGCCTCCCGGCCCGTCCAGCCTCCGCGCGCCGCGCCCATCCACGACCGCCGGGCGCATCGCCTTGACCTTCGACGAGGACGCCCATGCGCTGGACGACGAGGTCCGCGCATCGCTGCGGACCGCGCTGTCCTCGCTGCCTGCGGAGCGACGTGTGCGGCTCACCGCCCTCGTGCCCGTCGACGCGTCGGGCACCACCCGCCGCGCCGCCTACATCCGACTCATGGCGGTGCGCAACGCGCTGCTGGACCTGGACATCGCGGCGGGCCGCATCCAGTTCGCGCTGGACGAGGCCGGCGCGCCGTCCGGTCCATTCGCCGCCGACCCAGGCGCGCGAACCGTCGTGATCGAGGCGGTCCCGGCCGCAATCGAAGGAGAACACCATGCACGCTGAACGCTCGGACACCATCGACTTCTGGCCCGGCTACGTCGACGCGCTGATCAACGTGGTGCTGAACCTGATGTTCGTGGTGTCGATCTTCTGTGGCGGCCTGCTGGCCACCGGATTGCAGATCGCGAGCCCCTCGCGGGTCCGCGAGCCGCCTCCCGTGGCCGTGACGCCCGCTCTCGTCGAGCCGGGCCTCGTGGAGTCTGCCCTCGTCGAAGCGGCACTCGTCGCGCCGGCTCCGCAGGTTCCGCAGACGTCCGCGACGCCGGTCCGGCCAGCAACGCGCGAGATCGACCTGCGCGAGGCCCCCATACGCGAAGACGAATCGCCGGCGCCTCGCGGTACCACCGCGCCCGCGCTGGAGAACGGTCCTCCCGGCTTGCCGACGCTCACGCTGCACGTCCGGTCGTCCTCCGCGTCTCGGGTCGAGGCAACGCCGGTCCGCATCGAGCAGGTTGCCCTGCCCGCTGGCGGATGGCGTCTGCAGGTCAGCTTTGCGATTGGCGCGCTGGGATTGGATGAGGCCACGAGCGCGACGCTGGCACGCTGGATGACGTCCGAACGGCGGGACCGGACGATCCAGATCGCCGCCTCCACCGACCTCGAACAGACCACGGCTCGCCAAGCCACCTATCGCCGCCTGATCGCCGTCCGCGATGCCTTGGTCGCCGCGGGCCACGCGCCGGCGAAGATCGAGATCCGCCTCTTGCCTGGCGGTGCATGGCCCGAGCGCCGAGGCGGCACGATCTGGATCCAGGAAATGTCCGACGCGCCCCCAGCGGCGCCCCCAGCGGCGTCCTCTGCCGCGTCCTCTGCGACGGCGTCCGCAACGCCGTGACGAGCCCCCGCCGGGTCTCCCTCCGGGGAGGCCCGGCGGCGGCAGAGGTGCCGGATACTCCGGTTCCATGAGCTCGTCAGCCCCGCCCCCTCCCACCTCCCCCTCCTCCGCCCCTGGCGCGCCGCCGATCCTGATCCTGGCCGCGCATCCGGACCTGGCCCACTCCCGCGTCACGCGGGCGATGCTGTCCGCCGCGCACGGGCTGCCCAACGTCCGCGTGCGCGACCTCTACGCGCTGTATCCGGACTACGCCATCGACACGCATGCGGAGCAGGAAGCGCTGCGCGACGCGGAGATGCTGGTCTGGCTGCATCCGCTGCACTGGTACGGCATGCCCGCGCTGATGAAGCTGTGGGTGGACGAGGTGCTGAGCGTGGGCTTCGCCTACGGCCAGACCGGTCACGCGCTGCACGGCAAGGAACTGTGGCTGGTGACGTCGGCCGGGGGGAGCGAGCACTCCTACAGCGCGGAGGGCTACAACCGCCATCCGGTCGGCGACTTCCTGCTGCCCTATGCGCAAACGGCCGCGCTGTGCGGCATGCGCTTCCTGCCGCCGCTGATCCTGCATGGCGCGCAGAAGGCGCCGGCCGAGCAGGTCCAGGCCCATGCGCAGGCCTTCGTCGAGGGGCTGCGCGCCCTGCCCGCCTGGTGCGAACACCAGCCCGACCCCGCCCAGGAGACGGTCCCCGACGACGAGCGCCCGGTGCGCGAGGAAGGGGCGCCGGTCTGATGGACATCTCCACCCCGATGTCCGCGGCGTCCGCCGCGCTGACCGCCGCCTCCGCCGCCGTGACCGCGACGGAAGCCGCGGCGCATGGCGCCCATGGCAACTGGCTGCTGACGCCGCTCGTCCTGCTGGCCGCCGCGGTGCTCGCGGTGCCCCTGGCGCGCGGGCTGAAGCTGGGCTCGATCCTGGGCTACCTGGTGGCGGGCGTACTGCTTGGCCCGCAGGTGCTCGGGTTGATCAGCCAACCGGCGACCGTGCTGGAGGTCGGTGAATTCGGCGTCGTGCTGATGATGTTCCTGGTCGGCCTGGAACTCGAGCCCAAGCGGCTGTGGGCGATGCGCCGGCCGATCTTCGGCTGGGGCTCGGCGCAGATGCTGGGCTGCGCGGCGCTGCTGCTGATCCCGTCCTTCTTCCTCGACGCCGACTGGCATGCCGCCGTCATCGCGGCACTGGGACTGGCGATGTCGTCGACGGCGGTCGCGCTGGCCACGCTCAGCGAGAAGAATCTCGGCAACACGCGCGCCGGACAGAGCGTCATCAGCGTCGCGCTGCTGCAGGACATCGCCGCGATCCCGGTGCTGGCGCTGGTGCCCATCCTCGCGAGCCAGGGGCGGCCCGCGGCGGGGCACTCCGGATATCGCATCTGGCTGGCGCTCGGTGCGCTGGTGCTGATCGTGCTCGGCGGCCGGCTGCTGCTGCGACCGCTGCTGCGCTGGATCGCGCGCAGCGGCACGCCGGAGATCTTCACCGCCGCCTCGCTGCTGCTGGTGCTGGCCGCGGCGATGCTGATGCAGAAGGTCGGGCTGTCGATGGCGCTGGGCGCGTTCGCGGCGGGCGTGCTGCTCGCCGAAAGCGAATATCGCCGCGCCCTCGAGGCCGACCTGGAGCCGTTCAAGGGCCTGTTGCTCGGGATGTTCTTCATCGCCGTGGGCATGGGCCTGGACCTGACGGTGCTGTGGCAGAAGCCGTTCGCGGTGCTCGGCCTGCTGGCCGCGCTCTGGCTGTGCAAGGGCCTGGTGCTGGCGGTACTGGGCCGCGCGATGGGCCTGCCCAGGCCGGAGCGCGCGGTCTTCGTCATCCTGCTGGCGCAGGGCGGCGAGTTCGGTTTCGTCGTCTTCCAGCTCGCGGAACAGGCCACGCTGCTCGACGCGGGACAGCGCTCGGTGCTGGTGGCGGCGGTCGCGCTGTCGCTGGCGCTGACGCCGGCACTGCTGGCCTGGGCGCAGCGGCGCGCCGGCCAGATCGAGCGCAAATCCCCGCACGAACTCACCGAACAGCAGGAGTCGCCGGTGATCATCGCGGGCTTCGGTCGCTACGGGCAGATCGTCGGGCGGATGCTCTTCGCCAACGGCATCCCGGCGACGGTGCTGGACCACGACGCCGACACCGTCGAATCGCTGCGGCGCTTCGGCTGGCGGGTGTTCTGGGGCGACGCGACGCGGCTGGAACTGCTGCGCACCGCCGGCGCCCAGCATGCGCAGGTGCTGGTGCTGGCCGTCGACGACTTCAACCACAGCGTCAAGATCGCCGAGATCGCGCGCCAGCACTTCCCGCACCTGACCATCGTCGCGCGGGCGCGCAACGTCCAGCACTACTACGCGCTGCGCGAACTGGGCGTCGAGCTGATCGAGCGCGAGACGCTGGACTCCGCGCTCATGAGCGCGCGCAGCGTGCTGCAGCAGCTCGGTTGGGAGCCGCACGCGGCGCGGCAGATGGCGTGGCGCTTCCGGCGGCATACCGTCGAGCAGACCGAGGCACTGCGCCCGCACCGCGGCGACCTGGACACGCTGATCGCGATGTCCAAGCGCGGTCGCGAACAGTTGGAGGAGCGGCTGGCGGCGGAACGCAAGGCGCTGGCGGAAGGCAAGGCCCGCAACCCCTGGCAGGAGCCGCACCTGGCGCCGGGCGCCGCCCCGGGCGCGGCGCCGGTGCCGTCGTCCGAGCATCCCCAACCCGACAAGGCCTGACGCGGGCGACGACAATCACGCGCTTATGTTTGCCCCATCCCAACTCGAAGTCCGGCGCTTCTTCTGCCAGACCTTCCGCAAGTACCGCGACAAGCTGCCGCTGACGCCGATGGAGGCGATCGCCTCGGACTGGATCGAGCAGCATCCGGAGTACCACGACGAACTCGCCGATGAGGACGCCGCGCTGGCGGCGGTCTACACGGTCGAGGACGGCCGCACGAACCCGTTCCTGCACCTGTCCATGCACCTCAGCCTGATGGAGCAGCACCAGATCGACCAGCCGACCGGCGTGCGCCAGGCGCTGGACCTGCTGGCGGCCCGCCGCCAGTCGCTCCACGACGCCCACCACGAGGCGATGGAGTGCCTGGGCGAGATGATCTGGACCTCGCAGCGCAGCGGGCTGCCGCCGGACGGCCACGTCTACCTCGACTGCCTGCGTCGCAAGGCGACGCGCACGCCGACCTGACCGCCCCACACCTCCCCCTCCTCGCCCAAGGTCCTCGGTCGCAAATCCGTCGAAGGACGCGAATGGTTGGGGACGGCTGTGCTGGGGGTTTTGGCGCCTGCCGCCAAGGCCCCCTGCACTGGCGGCCAACGCACCGCCCTCCGCACGCGAGTTCCCCAAAAGCAAAAAGGCCACGCACTGCGTGGCCTTCGTCATTCGAGAAACCGGGCTCAAGCCTGGATCGCTCCACCCAGTCCCGACTTGCGCTCGCTCTTGCCGGAAGCGCCGTACAGACCGCTGGGCTCGCCGGGCATCAGCACGTCGATGGCGCGGTCCAGCGCCGCGGTGGCACGAGCCAGCGACTCACGCTGCGCGGCCACACGGCCACCGGCCTGCATCAGGCGGGTGCGCAAGCCTTGCGGCACGGTGCCGGTACGAGCGGCCGCGCTGAACTGTTCGATCGCCCGTGCCAGTGCCGCGTGCAACGACGCCGCGTGCAGCTCGATCGCCTGCGAGTCGCGTCGATGCAGCGCGTCGCCCAGCAGGTTCAGGCAGCTTTCGACGTCCTGGAGCGGCTGCTCCAGGTCGACGGGGGTCGTGGTCAGAGGCGTGGCGGTCATGGGCGTCACCGGAAAGGCTGGGGTCTTGGCTCGCTACAGCTCGGCGTCTTTCGACGGAGCGGTTCAGTGCGACTGCTGGGTGCGGCCCAGCATCTCGGACGCGTTGGCGATCAGCTTGTCGGCGATCGCGTCGGCGTTGATCTTGAACTCGCCCTTCTCGATCGCGCTGGCGATGCGGGCGACCTTCTCCGCGTCGAAGCTGCCGTCGTCCGTGCCGGTGCCCGAGATCAGGCTGCTCGCGGTGCTTGACAGCTCGACCTTGGACCCCTCGTTCGAGGGGGCCGCGGCGCCGCCCTTGGCGGTCTTGGCTCCGCCCTCGGTCGCGCCGGCAGCGGTGCCGCCGACTTTCGAGTAGGCGTTGATGTCAGCGTTGTTACCGATCTTCATGGCAATTCTCCATGGGCCCGAGGACTTCCGGATCCCTTCCATTAGCGGGTTTATCGACCTGCCTGGACGGAACTTGAGGGGCGAGCTTCACAAATTAAACAGATCTCTCGGTGAAGGGCATCACAGTACCACCTCCACCCGTCGTTCACCGATCGTACGCCCGGTGGCCATGCGGCCATTGTCGAAACGTACACGGACATCCTGGCCTTCCAGCCCGACGCCCATCGCCTGGCCTTCGCCGGCGATCGCATAACCGTCGCCAGTCGCCATGACCTGCACCCGGTCGCCTGGCTGCACCCATTGGCGCAGCTTCAGGTCCACGGATCGCAGTGCCTGACCGGCCGCGACCGGTTTTGCCAGATGACGTCCGAGCCAGCCATCCGTTTGGGTATAGATGGCGCCGGCCTCACCGGCAATATCTACTTCGGCCAGCCGGAGATGTTCTTGAGTCAGCAGCGTGCCGGTCGGCAGGTCTGCCGCCGCGACGAAGGCCTGGCCGTAGACCTTGATGGTCAGCGGCAGCGTCACATTCCATTTGGTCACGCCGGCCACGCAGCGCAGCCCCAGGCGGCTGCGGCCCCACATCCTGGTGCCGGGCGGCAGGTAGGGCTGGATCTGCGCGCACGGCGCCAGGCGCAGTCGCGGATCCAGCTTGCCGATCTCGATCTCCACGCGGGCCTGGTTCGGCGCCACCTGGCGGGCGCCGGCCATCGCCAGCGTCTGCAGACGGTCTTCCAGCGTCGCGTCCAGCGCGCCGAGGCCTGAGCCCCCAGGTTCGCCAATCGAAATGTTGGGCGCTACCGCGACCTGCACGGGCGCCGCGGGCTGCGCATCGGCCTCGTCCACGAGCCCGAACATCAGCCACACGGACATCAGCGCGCCCGCCAGCAGGGCGGGCAGCGCCTGCGCGTGGCGGGCATGGGTGGAGTGGCAGCTTTGCGGCATGGGTCGGAACTGTACGGATCCGGGGCTCGCCGATGGCTTCGAAATGCGCCGGGATCACCCGTCTTATCGCGCTCATGTTTTCGGACCTGCTGAACACAATGCTCGAACGTGACAAAACCGGGTGACAGCCAACGGGCCGCGTCCCGATGCCCCCGCCCCGTCCGAAGGAGAAACGAGATGCTGAACAAACTGACCGACGCGATGAGCTTCCAGTCCCAGGCGCTGACCCTGCGGGCGGAGCGTCAGCGTCTGCTGGCCAGCAACATCGCCAACGCCGACACCCCCGGCTACCAGTCCAAGGACATGGACTTCGCCAAGGCGCTGCGCGCGGCGACCTCCCCGGCGGCCAATCCCTCGGATTCCAACCAGACCCTGACCCAGCGCACGCAGGCCGCGCTGCAGAGCAGCCTGAGTTCGATGACCAGCATGGACAGCAACACGGTCGACATGGACCGCGAGCGCGCCAGCTTCGCCGACAACACGGTGAAGTACGAGGCCTCGCTGCGATTCCTGAACGGCTCCATCCGCACCATGCTGGATGCGATGAAGTCGCCGAACGCGTCCTGATCGAGCGCTGAAGCAAGGAGCCCGTCATGTCGATGTTCAGCATCTTCCACATCAGCGGCAGCGCGGTGAGCGCGCAGAGCCAGCGCCTGAACGCGGTCGCCAGCAACATGGCCAACGCGGACACCGTCGCCGGCCCGGATGGCCAGGCGTACAAGGCGCGCCAGGTCGTCTTCCAGAGCGTGCTGGCCCAGAACGGCACGGACCAGACCGACGTCGGCGTGCAGGTGGTGGGCGTCCAGGAGAACCAGACCCCCGGCCGCCGCATCCACGATCCCAGCCACCAGCTGGCCGACGCCGACGGCTACGTCACGTACAGCAACGTCAACAGCGTGGAGGAGATGGTCAACATGATCTCCGCCTCCCGTTCGTACCAGAACAACCTCGAGGTCATGGGCACCGCCAAGTCGCTGCTGCTCAAGACCCTGCAGATGGGCCAGGGCTGATCGCCCGCTCCTCCCGAATAACCGAACGGAACGCCCATCATGGACTTCACCGCCCTGAACGCCAACACGAAGACCGGCGCCGCCTCGAACACGGCCGCCGCGAGCGCCACCGGCACGAGCGCGCAGGAAACCTCGGACCGCTTCCTGAAGCTGCTGGTCGCGCAGCTGCAGAACCAGGACCCGATGAACCCGATGGACAACGCCGCCGTGACGACGCAGATGGCGCAGATCCAGACGGTGACCGGCGTGAGCACGCTCAACAGCAGCATCCAGGCCCTGGGCAGCCAGTTCGGCCAGATGCAGGCGCTGCAGAGCGTGAGCCTGGTCGGCCGCGACGTCACCGTCCCCGGCAACAAGATCAGCGTCGCCGACGGGAAATCCACGATGAGCTTCGACCTCGGCGGCGCCGCCGACGCCGTCAAGCTGGAAATCCTCAACGGCGCCGGCGAGGTGATCTCCACGCAGGACCTCGGCAAGATGAAGGCCGGCATGCAGTCCTACACCTGGGACGCGTCCAAGGCGACCGAGACCACCAACCTGAGCTTCCGCGTCACGGCGACCAATGCCAGCGCCCCGGTCACCGCGACCACCCTCACCCGCGACACGGTGCGCGCGGTGAATACGAGCGGCGCCACGCTGCAGCTCGAACTGAAGAATTCCGGCCTGGTCGATTACGACAAGGTCCGTTCGCTGGGCTGATCCCAGCATTTCCGCCCTCAGCCCCGCCCCCCGCTTGACCCCGCAGATTCGCGCCTGAATCGCCCAAGGACACGACCATGAGCTTCCAACAAGGCCTCTCCGGACTGAACGCTTCCAGCAAGAACCTGGAAGTCATCGGCAACAACATCGCCAACTCGCAGACCTACGGCGCCAAGTCGTCGCGGGCCGAGTTCGCCGACATGTACGCGGCCTCGCTCAACGGCGCCGGCACCAGCGACGTCGGCATCGGCGTGCAGGTCCAGACGGTGGCCCAGCAGTTCACGCAAGGCAACATCTCGATCACCGAGAACCCGATGGACCTGGCCATCAACGGCGCCGGCTTCTTCCAGGTGTCCGACGGCAAGAGCCCGACGGTGTACACCCGCAACGGCCAGTTCAAGGTCGACAAGGAAGGCAACATCGTCAACAACGATCAGCTCAAGCTGATGGGGTATCCCGCCGACGCCAACGGCGTGATCCAGCCCGGTCTGGCGCAGGGCCTGAAGCTGCCCACCGGCGGCATCGACCCCAAGGTGACCAGCGACATCAAGATGGAGTTCAACCTGGACTCCCGCGCCGGCCCGACCGCCGCTTACGACCTGACCGATCCGGCCGATCCGAACTCGCCCAAGATCGACAAGACCGGCATCACGCTGAACGACCCGACCTCGTACAACAACGCGACGTCGATGACGGTGTACGACGCCAAGGGCCAGCCCACCGCGCTGACCATGTACTTCCAGCGCGCCAACAACGACGACGCCAACGGCAACACCGTCTGGAACGTCTACCTGACGGCCAACGGCAGCGCCGTGCAGTTCGACTCGCAGGGCAACCCGATCGAGACCGACGACGGCACCGCCAAGGGCAACCCGCTGACGCCGTTCACGCAGATGACCTTCCTGCCCACCGGCGGCAAGCCCGTCTCGCCCGGCCCGAGCGAGTTCCTGAACCTGAAGATCCCCGCCGGCACGAACTCGCAAGGCGCCCCGACGCTGCCGATCCCGGCGCCGCCGGCCGACCCGTCCGACCCGTCGGTGCAGGGCATCAGCTTCGACCTGCGCTCCGCGACCGAGAACGGCTCCAACTTCGCCGTCACCGACCTGAACCAGAACGGCTACGCGCCGGGCCAGTTGGTCGGCATCAAGCTGGAAGACAACGGCATCGTCACCGCCCGTTATTCGAACGGTGAATCGAAGCCGGCCGGCCAGGTCGAGCTGGCCAACTTCCGCAACCCGCAAGGCCTGCAGCCGCTGGGCGGCAACGTCTGGGCGCGCACGAATTCGTCGGGCGATCCGGTCGTGGGCGTGCCGGGCGACGGCAACCTCGGCTCGCTGACCCCCGGCGCGCTGGAGGAATCCAACGTCGACCTGACCTCCGAGCTGGTGAACATGATGACCGCCCAGCGCGTCTACCAGGCCAACTCGCAGACCATCAAGACGCAGGACCAGGTCCTGCAGACGCTGGTCAACCTGCGTTGATGCAGGCACCGGCGTCCTGACCCATCCCGTTGCCGATCGCTGAGGAGTTCCGATGGACCGCATGATCTACCTGTCGATGAGCGGCGCCCAGGCGGCGATGTCGCGCCAGGACGTGCTTTCCAACAACCTCGCCAACGCCAACAGCAACGGCTTCCGCGCCGAGCTGCAGGCGTTCCGCGCGGTGCCGATCCGCGGCGACGGCTCGTCCACCCGCGCGTTCGCGCTGGAGACGACCACCGGCCACGACCTGACCGCCGGCCCGATCACGACGACCGACCGCAACCTGGACGTCGCCATGAAGGGCAAGTCCTGGATGGCCGTGCAGGCGCTGGACGGCACCGAGGCCTACACCCGCGCCGGCTCGATGGACGTCGACCAGGACGGCGTGCTGCGCATGCGCAACGGCCTGCAGGTGCTGGGCGACGGCGGCCCGATCACCGTGCCGCCCAACTCGACGATCTCGATCGGCGACGACGGCACCGTCGTCGCCAAGGCCGACGGACAGCGTCCGGTCAACATCGGCCGGATCAAGCTGGTCACCGAGGACGGCCGCTTCACGCGCCGCGACGACGGCCTGTTCATCGCCGACGGCGGCGATCCGCTGCCCGCCGACCCCGCCGCCCGCCTCCAGTCGGGCGCCCTCGAGGGCTCCAACGTGAGCCCGGTCGAGACCATGGTCGGCATGATCGCCGCCGCCCGCCAGTTCGAGCAGCAGATGAAGATGCTCTCGATCGCCCAGACCCACGGCCAGGCAGCCTCCAAGCTGCTGTCCGACAGCTGATCCGCCTGCCCACAGTTCGCAGCACGGAACCGCTTCAGCAACAGGATTCAGGAGACTTCAAATGCTTCGTTCGCTCTGGACCGCCAAGACCGGCATGGAAAGCCAGCAGACCCAGCTGGACGTGATTTCCCACAACCTGGCCAACGTCTCGACCAACGGCTTCAAGAAGTCGCATGCGGTCTTCGAAGACCTGATGTACCAGACGCTGCGCCAGCCCGGCGCCAACAACACCGAGCAGACCACGCTGCCCACCGGCATGCAGGTCGGCCTGGGTTCGCGCGCGGTCGCCACCTCGCGCAGCCATTCGCAGGGCAGCCTGACGCAGACGTCCAACTACCTGGACGTCGCCGTCAAGGGCAACGGCTTCTTCCAGGTGCAGATGCCCGACGGCACCACCGCCTACACCCGCGACGGCAGCTTCCAGCTGGACGCCAACGGCCAGGTCGTCACCAACAACGGCAACACGGTGCTGCCCGGGATCATCGTCCCGGCCGACGCCAAGTCGCTGACCATCGGCGCCGACGGCACGGTGAGCGTCACCACCGCCGCCAGCGCCACGCCGACGACGCTGGGCCAGCTGCAGCTGGCGAACTTCATCAACCCGCCGGGGCTGGAGTCGCTGGGCGGCAACCTGTACGCCGAGACGGTCGCCTCCGGCACGCCGCAGACCGGCGCGCCCGGCCAGAACAGCCTGGGCACCGTGCAGCAGGGCTTCGTCGAAACCTCGAACGTCAACGTCGTCGAGGAACTGGTCCAGATGATCCAGACCCAGCGCGCCTACGAAATGAACTCGAAGGCGATCCAGACCACCGACCAGATGCTCCAGAAGCTGTCGCAGATCTGACCGGACTGACGGGCTCACTTCGGTCGATCGGGCGCGCATCGCCCGGGCGACGATGAGGGTCCCATCGTCCAGATCCCGCCGGCCCCGCGCGGCGCACCCACCCGGTGCCAAGGCCGGCGTCCCGACACGCCGCGAATCCAGGAGTTGTTCATGCATTCGTTCCCGTCCTCGCCCCTGTTGCCCACGTCCAGCCTCGCCCGATCGGCGATGCGGCTCAGTGCCTGCGCCACCGTGCTGGTTCTCACCGCCTGCTCGACGATGTACCCGCAGCCGCGCGTGGACATGCAGCCCGCGCCGGTGGTGAAGATGCCGGAGCCGATCCCGGCCTCCGCCAACAACGGCGCGATCTACCAGAACGCGAACTACCGGCCGCTGTTCGAGGATCACCGCGCCCGCCTGGTCGGCGACATCGTCACCGTCACGATCACCGAGAAGGTCAGCGCGACGCAGAAGTCGAGTTCCGAACTCGACAAGAACGGCGCCATCGGCGCCAGCGTCAGCGCGATTCCCGGCATCGCCGCCAACTCCTTCGGCGGCGGCCGGGCCGAGCTGACGGGCTCCTCGTCCAACAAGAGCACCGGCAAGGGCACGAACGAGAACACCAACGACTTCTCCGGCACGATCACCGCCGTCGTCACCGGCGTGCTGCCCAACGGGCACCTGCTGATCTCGGGCGAGAAGCAGGTCGGCGTGAATGCCAACGTGGACGTGCTGCGCTTCTACGGCCAGGTCGACCCGCAGTCGATCCGGCAGGGGAACATCGTCGCCTCGACGGCCATCGCCAACGTCCGGGTCGAGCAGCGCGGTCGCGGCGCCGTCGCCGACGCGCATGGAATTGGCTGGCTATCCCGCTTCTTCTTGAACCTTTCGCCCATTTAAGTTTCCCCACAATCGGTCACACGAGTCTGCAACCGTGTGACCGAGATGTACCCCAACACCCTCCCCCGCTTCTTCTCCCGCTCCCCTCGCCTGCTGGCCTCCGGCCTGCTCGCGCTGATGGCCCTGCTCGCGATCGCGACGCCGGCCGAGGCGACGCGCATCAAGGAAGTCGCCGCGGTGCAGGGCGTCCGCTCCAACCCGCTGACCGGCTACGGCCTCGTCGTGGGCCTGGACGGCACCGGCGACCAGACCACGCAGGCCCCGTTCACGGGCCAGAGCATCACCGCGATGCTGCAGCAGTTCGGCGTGCTGCTCCCGCCGGGCGTGACCATGCAGCCGCGCAACGTCGCGGCGGTGATGATCACCACCTCGCTCCCCCCGTTCGCGCAACCCGGCCAGCCGCTGGACGTCGTCGTCTCGTCGATGGGCAACGCCAAGAGCCTGCGCGGCGGCACGCTGATCGCCACGCCGCTGCGCGGCGCCGACGGCCAGGTCTACGCGATCGCCCAGGGCAACCTGGTCGTCGGCGGCGCCGGCGCGTCCGCGGGCGGTTCCAAGGTCCAGATCAACCACCTGAGCGCCGGCCGCATCCCTGGCGGCGCGCTGGTCGAGCGCAGCGTGCCCACGCCGCTGCAGCAGAACGAGTGGCTGCAGCTGGACCTGAACGCCTCCGACTTCGGCACCGCGCGCGCCGTCGCCAAGGCCATCAACAAGTTCAAGGGCGAAGGCACGGCGATGGCGCTGGACGGCCGCGTCGTGAAGGTCCGCGCCCCGCTGGCGCCGGACGCGCGCGTCGCCTTCCTGGCCGACATGGAGAACCTGAGCTTCGACCAGGAGATCCCGTCCGCCCGCATCGTCATCAATGCCCGCACCGGCTCGGTCGTCATGAACCAGGCCGTCACGCTGCAGCCCTGCGCGGTCGCGCACGGCAATCTGGCGGTGACCATCTCCAGCACGCCGCAGGTCAGCCAGCCCAACGCGCTGTCCGGCGGCCAGACCACGGTCACGCAGAAGACCGACATCTCGATCAAGCAGGAGCCCGGCTCGCTGATCCAGTTGCCGGCCGGCGCGCGCCTGAACGACGTCGTCAAGGCGCTCAACACGCTGGGCGCCACGCCGCAGGACCTGCTGGCGATCCTCCAGGCGATGAAGAGCGCCGGCGCCTTGAACGCCGAGCTCGAGGTGATCTGACATGGCCCTCTCCACCCCCCTCAGCACCGCGCTCGGCATGGGCGTCAACGGTCTCTCGTCGGACACGCGTTCCGTCGAGCAGCTCAAGGGCACCGCGTCGCGCGACCCCAAGGCCGCCGTCAAGGAAACCGCGCGCCAGTTCGAGGCCCTCTTCATGCAGGAGGTGATGAAGAGCATGCGCCAGGCCACGATGAACAGCGGGATGATGGAGAACTCGGCGACCCAGATGGGCGGCGAGATGCTCGACCAGCAGTACGCCGCGAAGATGACCGGCCTGCCCGGCGGCCTGTCGCAGGCCATCGAGCGCCACCTGCAGCGCCAGTTGGGCGTCAAGGACGGCGAGCTGCCGACCGCCAAGGACGCGACCAAGGTGCCACAGCTGCCGGCGCTGGCCGTCAAGAACGTGCAGCCGCACGTGCAGGACTTCATCCTGAAGCACGACGCCGCCGCCAAGTCGGCGCAGGCGTCGACCGGCATCCCGGCCAGCTTCATGATCGCGCAGGCCGCGCACGAGTCCGGCTGGGGCAAGCGCGAGATCCTGAACAAGGACGGCTCGAGCAGCTTCAACGTCTTCGGCATCAAGGCCGGCGCCAACTGGACCGGCAAGGTGGCCGAGGTGCAGACCACCGAATACGTCGACGGCAAGCCGACCAAGGTGACGGCCAAGTTCCGCGCCTACGGCAGCTATGAAGAGGCCTTCAAGGACTACGCCAAGCTGATCGGCAACAACGACCGCTACCGCGACGTCGTCGCCAAGGCCAACACCGGCAGCGCCGAGGGCTTCGCCAAGGGCCTGCAGAAGGCCGGCTACGCCACCGACCCCGACTACGCGACCAAGCTGGCGCGCACGATCAACACCACGATGCGCGTGCAGCGCGCGCTGGCCTGATCGCGCGCCCCTGAGTACGTCCTGCACGCCTAGAACGCCCAGGAAAGACCGAGGACCCCGCCATGAGTACCTCCCCGCTGCTGTCGCTCGGCATGCGCGCCATGTACGCCAACCAGGCGGCGCTGCAGACCATCGGCCAGAACATCGCCAACGCGAACACGCAAGGCTACTCCCGCCAGGAAGTGGTGCTGACCACGCCCGAGGGCCAGTTCACCGGCGCGGGCTACTTCGGCAAGGGCGTCAATGTGCAGACGGTGACCCGTTCGCACAACGAGTTCCTGACCCGCGAGGCCGCGGCCGCCAAGTCGCAGGCCTTCGCCGACACGACGATGCAGTCGCAGCTGGCGCAGCTGGAGAAGCTCTTCCCCACCGGCTCGGACGGCCTGGGCCAGTCCGCCAACGACTTCCTGAACGCGCTGGTCGACGTGGCCAGCCGCCCGTCCGATCCGTCGGCGCGCCAGGTCGTGCTGGGCAAGGCGCAGGCGCTGGCCGCGCGGTTCCAGAGCGCCGGCCAGCAGTTGGCCGACCTGCAGTCGGGCGTCGTCAGCGACATGAACGCCGACGTCAAGCAGGTCAACGAGCTCGCCAAGCAGATCGCCGCGGCGAACGACCAGATCGCGCGTTCGGCCGGTACCAGCCACACGCCCAACGACCTGCTCGACAAGCGCGATCAGCTGATCTCGCAGCTGAGCCAGTACGTGCAGGTGAGCACCGTCCCCAACGCCCGCGACGGCACGACCGGCGTGTTCATCGGCGGCGGCCAGGTGCTGGTGCTCGGCGGCCAGGCGCAGCAGCTGTCGGTCACGCCCGACCCGTACGACGGCGCCCGCGCGCAGCTCTCGATCACCGACACCAGCGGCACCCGCGCGCTGGACGACAGCACACTGACCGGCGGCTCGCTCACGGCGATGCTGCGCTACCAGAACACCCACCTGCAGGACGCCCGCAACCTGCTCGGCCAGATGGCGACCGCGATCGCGACGCGCGTCAACGAGCAGCAGAGCCTGGGCATCGACCTGAAGGCGCAGGCCGGCGGCCCGCTGTTCACGATCGCCAATCCGACGGTGCTCCCGGCGGCGACCAACCGCGGCGACGCCAAGCTCAGCGCCGCCGTCACGGACGGTGCGCTGGTGCCGGCGCTCTCCTTCACGGTCACCCCCGACCCGACCGGCACGCCCGACAGCTACCAGATCGCGGTGCGCCCGGGCGGCCAGCCGACGATCATGAGCAACGACCAGATCAAGGCGGCCTACGGCATCAGCCTGTCGACGACCGGCACCATGCAGCAGGGCGACAGCTTCCTGCTGGAGCCGGTGGCCAACGCGGCGGGCAGCTTCAAGCGCGCGCTGGACGATCCGGCGGGCCTGGCGGCGGCGTCGCCGATCATCGGCACGACCAACATCAACAACAAGGGCACGGCGACCGTCGACACGCTCTACGCGATCAACGACAAGTTCGACAAGAGCAAGCAGCCCGCGACCGTCGAGTTCGGCGCCGTCAACGCCGACAACAGCATCAACTACACGATCACGCTGTCGGACAACACGCAGGTCAGCGGCACCTGGAAAGCCGGCGGCAAGATCGGCAACGATCCGGCCAACGGCGTGGACCTCGGCTTCGAGCTGAGCCTGAACGGCGTGCCGCGTGAGGGCGACAAGATCGCGCTGCAGGTGTCGGACCAGGTGGTCGCCACCAACAACGGCAACGCCAAGGCCTTCCTCGCGATGCAGAGCGAGCCCTTCCTGGGCAAGCAGCTGCAGGTCGACGGCACGCTGTCGCGCGGCCAGACCGTCAACGAGGCCTACGCCGCCGCGATGGCCGACATCGGCTCGCGCGTGCAGGGCGCGGATTACCTGGCGCAGGTCTCCACCACGGTGGCCTCGGACACGGAGCAGACGCGCTCCAGCCAGGCCGGCGTCAACCTCGACGAAGAGGCGGCCAAGCTGATGCAGTTCCAGCAGGGCTACCAGGCCGCCGCCAAGATGCTGCAGGCCGCGCAGAGCCTGTTCGACCAATTGCTGAGCGTGGTCGGCCGCTGACGCGACCGGCTACCGATAAGCGACCGATCGCCTGAACACTGAAGGACGCAGCCATGCGACTCTCGACCAACAACATGTTCGACACCAGCATCGCGACGCTGCAACGCCGCCAGCAGGAGATGCAGGAGGCGCAGCAGCGCCTGACCAGCGGCAAGCGCGTCGAGAAGGCCAGCGACGACCCGACCGGCGCCGCCCGCGCCGAGCGCGCGCGCACCTCGCTCGGCCAGGTCGACGCGAGCCAGCGCGCGCTGGACGCCAGCCGCAACAGCATGACGCTGGCGGAAAGTGCGCTGGGCGACGCCAACGAGCTGATGCAGCAGATCCGCGAGACGCTGGTCGCCGCCGGCAACGCCAGCTACAGCGATCCCGAGCGGCAGGGCCTGGCGACCAAGGTCCAGGGCCTGCGCGACCAGCTGCTGTCCATCGCCAACCGCACCGACGGCGCGGGCGGCTACCTGTTCTCCGGCCAGGGCACCTCCGGCACGCCCTTCCTCGACAACCCGGTCCAGCGCGACGCGTCGGGCGCCCGCATCGGCGGCGGCGTCGGCTTCGAGGGGATCTCGGGCAACGTCACGACCGGCAACCTCGAGAACTACCCGCTCAGCGTCGACGGCCGCCAGGCCTGGGAGCAGGCGCGCAGCGGCAACGGCACCTTCGAGACCGGCCCCGCGCCCAACGCGCTGACCGGCAAGGCCTCGACGGGCTACATCGACTCCGGCCGCGTCACCGATCCCGCGCTGGTGACGGGCGACAGCTACAGCATCGTCGTCAGCGGCACGGCCCCGGCGCAGACCTACACGGTCTTCAACGAATCCCAGGGCCACGTGCCGGTCGCCAGCGACAACTACGCCGCCGGCCAGACCGTCAAGTTCGACGGCATGGCGATGACCATCGCCGGCGCGCCGTCCGACGGCGACACCTTCAGCGTCAAGCCCTCGACGGCGGACCTCAAGCTCTTCGAGGTGCTGGACCGCACCATCGAATCGCTCAAGACCACGGGCCGCACCGGCCCCGAGATCACGCAGTCCAACCTGGTGAACCTGCGCGACCTGGACGCGGTGATGAACAACCTTGCCAACGTGCGCAGCCAGGTGGGCGAGCAGATGAACAACCTGGACGGTTCGGAGTCCCGCCTGCAGACGCTCAAGGTTTACAACCAGGCTGAGCAATCTGCCGCAGAGGATCTGGACATGACCCAGGGCATTTCCGACTTCCAGAATCAGCAGACGGGCTACGATGCGGCGCTGAAGACCTACTCGATGGTGCAGCGCATGTCGCTGTTCCAGTACATCAACACCTGATGCGCCGATCTGCATGAACTCGACACACGCCGTGCTGGGCCAAGTGGCCCTGGGGTACGCGCCCCTGGTTTCCAAGTCCTTCGACATCGAGGCCACCCGCGTCACGGTGTTCGCGCTTCGCCCCGAAGGCACGCCCGACGCGGGCGAACTGCTGGCCGCGCTCGCCGAGGCTTTCCCGACCAAGGCGGTGCTGCTGAACGTGGCGCACGAAGGCCTGCTCAAGGGCCTGCTGGCCGCCCCGCTGCCGGGCAATTTCAAGATTGAGGTCCCCGCCTTCCTGCTGTCCGACGCCGACCTGGCCGCCCAGGCGCAGGCACGCGGCGCGCTGCTGAAGGGTCGCTCCGACGCGGCCGGCTTCAAGCAGCTGGTGCTGGACCTGCAGGAGCTCGGCGGCGGTCCGCTGCCGGCGGGCAAGTCGGTGCTGGTCTCCGGCGCCCGCAACGGCGGTGATTTCAAGCAGGCGTTGGATGCCGGCGCGGCCGGCGTGCTGGGCTGGACCGTGCACGGCGAGTTCGAGGCGCCTACCGCCCCGGCTGCCCGCAACGACTCGCAGGCCGACCTGCAGGTGATCGTCGAACTGATGTCGCGCGTCGACCAGGGCGAGGATGTCGAACGCCTGGAGCAGACGCTCAAGCGCGACCCGAGCCTGGCCTTCAAGCTGCTGCGTTACATGAATTCCGCGGCCTTCGGCCTGTCGGTCGAGGTGTCCTCGTTCCGTCACGCGATCATGCTGCTGGGTTATGCGCGCCTGCGCCGCTGGCTGGCGCTGCTGCTGGCCACGGCCAGCAAGGATCACGCGATGCGCCCGGTGATGTTCGGCGCGCTGCGCCGCGGCCTGGTGATGGAAGAGCTGGCCAAGAGCATGACGGACTCCGAAGTCCGCGACGAGATGTTCATCTGCGGCCTGTTCTCGCTGCTGGACCACATGCTGAAGCAGCCGTTCGAGAAGCTGCTGCAGTCGATCCCGGTGCCCGAGCGCGTGCGCCAGGCGCTGGTCGACCAGAGCGGCCCGTACAAGGGCTACCTGGACCTGGTGCAGGCGATCGAGAACGAATCGGTCTTCGACGTCCGTGCCGCGCTCGACACGCTGATGCTGGGCCCGGACGAAGTGAACCACGCCGTGCTGCGCGCGCTGCACAAGGCCTCGCAACTCGAATAAGAAAGGGCTCCAAGCCCACTGCAACGAGGCCTCGCCGGCAACCCCGCGAGGCCTTTTTCATTGCAGTCCCCGGTCGCAAAACCGTGGAAGTAGGACGGCGGTCCGGGACGGCAGGTCGCAGGGTTCTGGCGCTTGCCGCCAGGGCCCTGCGACCTGGCGGCCAACGCTCAATCCGTTGCTGATAGGCGGCCTCCACCCGGCATAAACTCGGCCCGTGTCGACGCAACTCCCCCTCGCCTCCCCCGATCTCGACGCGCTGCGCGCGCTGCTGACCGCGCGCGGCCTGGCGCTGGCCGACCTGCTCGCCGGCTTGTGGGAAGGCCCGTGGCCGGCCTTTGTCCTGGACGCCAAGGGCCAGGTCTTGCTGACCAACGCACGGCTGCAGGGGCTGATGGGCGAGGTCTCCCTGAAAGGTGAGCGCCTGCTGCCCAGCGGCAAGGCGCAGGAGCTGCGTCTGGTCGACGACCAGGGCCGCGATCACCTGCTGCAGGCCTGGGTGCATCCGCTGGACGGCGGGCTGGGCCTGGCGCTGCTGCAGGACCACAGCACCGAACTCGCGGCGCGGGAACGCGCGGAACGGATGCAGTCGGAGATCGACCAGTGGCTCGATCTCTGCCCGCTGCCCGCGCTGATGCACGACGACCAGGGCCTGCTGCTGCGCTTCAACGGCGCATTCGCGGCGCTGTGCCGGCGGCTGAGTCCGCAGATGCCGATCAGCCTGCACGAGCTGCCGCCCGAGTGGCGCGATCTCCTGCATGCGAAGGCGCCGGAGTCCGGCCAGGAAACGCACCGCAACGCACTGCTCGCGCCGCCCGGCGATCGTCGACGCTGGATCCGCGTGCGCGCGCGCCGGCTGAGCGGCCCGTGGACGCGGCCGCGCACGCTGGTGATGCTCGAGGATCGCAGCGCGGAGCAGGATCTGGAGCTCGCGCAGCAGCAGTTGCAGACCTTGATGGACACGGCCGGCGTCGGGCTGGCGACCTTCCAGGCGGAAGGCGGCTGGTCGCGGCCCGGCACCGGCGCGCCACCGTCGCCGCCCGTCCCCGGCGACGAGGGCATGCGGCCGGCGCCCGCGCTGCAGGGCGTCAACCGCGACATGGTCGAGCCCGAATCGCGCGCCGAATACGAGAAGCTCCAGCAAGCGCTGAAGCAGGCGACACCGACGGTGGCACGCTACGCGGTCCGGCATCCCGAGCACGGACTGCGCTGGCTGATGACGCGTGTCGAGATCGGCCAGTTGGCCTCGGGCCAGAAGACGACCTCGGTGCTGACCGTCGACATCACCGATCACCAGCAGGCGCAGGAGCGCAACGAGCTGCTGCAGCATTCGCTGAACCTGCAGACGGAGCGCGAACGCGCGGTGCTCGACTCGGTGCTCGTGGGCATCGTGACGGTGGGCCGGCAGGGCATCGAATGGATGAACCGCTCGGCGCGGCGGATGTTCGGCGGGGACCTGCCGGAATTCGCCGGGCAGCCGATCAGCAGCGTCGCGACCGAGGCGCCGGATCATCCGTTCCGCCAGACGCATTACCTCGACGATTTGCCCGAGGGCCAGGCCGAGACCTTCGAGTGCCGCGTGGTCGCGCGCGACGGGCGGGAGTTCTGGGTGGTCGGCAACGCCGTGGCGACGGTCGGGCCGGACAGCTCGCGCCAGCTGACCTACGCGCTGCTCGACATCGAACGCCGCCGCCAGGCCGAGGCGCAGAGCCAGCAGGCGCAGGCCTCGCTGCACCGGATCATCGAGGCCGCGCCCATCGCCATCAGCCTGCACGACGCCCGCACGCTGCAGGTACGCCAGATCAACCAGGCCGCCGCGGCGCTGGCCGGCCGGCCGGAGGAAGAGCTGCTGGGCGCGAGCCTGGAAGCACTCTTCGGCAGCGGCGACGAGGCGGAGACGATCCGCTCGGACATGGAATTCGCGCTGCAGAGCAGCGAGGTGCTGCAGCGCGAGTACCGGCTGACCGTTCGCGGACAGGCGCGCATCTGGGACGCGCGCCTGCTGCATCTGGCCGGCGTCAACGACGCCAGCGGCGAGCTGGAGCCGGAGCAGCTGCTGCTCGTTGCCACCGACGTGACGCAGCAACGCGCGCAGGAGGCCGCCCGTCTGGAGGCCGCGATCGCGCAGCGCGAACTGCTGGTGCGCGAGGTCCACCATCGGATCAAGAACAACCTCCAGGGCGTGGCCGGACTGCTGCAGCAGATCGCGGCGCGACGGCCCGAGGTGCGGACGGTCATCAACGAGGCCGTCGGTCAGGTGCAGGCGATCGCGCAGGTCTACGGGCTGCAGGTGGGCATGTCGGGACCGTTGCGGCTGCGCAAGGTGGTCGAGGCGGTGATGGGCTCGGTGCAGCGGATGTTCGGACGGGAGATCCTGGTCGAGATCGACGGCGCGATGGCCGAGCAGTCGCACCGCTGGGGCCTGCCCGAGGCCGAGGCGATCCCGATCGCGCTGACGCTCAACGAGCTGTTCACCAACGCGGTGAAACACGGCGGCGAGACGCCGGTGCGCTGCGAACTGCGCTTCGATCCCGAGCAGGTGGTGCTGCGCATCGTCAACCAGGGGACGCTGCCGGCGGGATTCGACCTCGCGCAGGTGCGCGGCGGCGTGTCCGGACTGGGTCTGGTGCGCGCGCTGCTGCCCAGGCGCAGCGCGCTGCTCGGCTTGACGCAGGACGGCGATCAGGTCGTCTGCGAGCTCAGCCTGTGGCCGCCCGGCGTGCAGTTGCTGGAGGCGCTATAAAACCCTTTATTAAACCAATTAAACCGCTTTTATTTCCATAAATACGGCACTAGGCTAATATTCCACGAAGGAGTCATTTCGTGAGAACGCCGGCCAGACCCTATCCAGACGCACTCATCGCCCAAGCCAGCGCGCTTGGCGCGCGAGTCCGTGCCGCACGCACTCGTCGCGGTTGGCGCGTGGAAGACCTGGCCGCCCGGGCGGACCTGTCGACAAAGTCGATCGCGGCGATTGAACGCGGAGACCTCGGCACTGGATTCGGCGCCTATCTACGCGCGCTCTGGGCGCTCGGACTCAACGAACAGATCGATGTGGTCGCGGATGCTGGTCTGGACCACACCGGACTCACGCTCGAACTCGGCGCACATGGCCGGCGCGTGCGTGTGAAAAGAGCTACCGACAATGACTTCTAAGTCCGCCTACGTCTGGTGCTTTCTACCTGGGGAAACGCAACCGACGTTGTGCGGCCGGTTCACGCACGAGGCCGTTGCGAATGGATCGGCTCAAGGAGCGTTCGTCTATGGTCGTCGCTATCTGGAACGCAACGACGCCTTGCCAATCGATCCAATTGCTCTGCCGTTGAACGACTCCCCAAAGACAACGGCATCGCTCGGCGGACTCTTCGGTGTCATCGCCGATGCATCCCCAGACGACTGGGGCCGCTATGTCATCGATCGCGCCTACGGTCAGCAATCGTCGCCGATCGACTACCTGCTGAAATCGCAACAGGATCATGTCGGTCATCTGGCGTTCAGCGAATCTCCAGAGCGGTTGCCTGAATGGCTTGATCCTTGGGATCGGTCCTGGCTTGAAGATGCGTGTCATGTCGTATCGGCGCTCGATCTCCAACGTCCCTTGCCACCGGAGCTGGAGCGCCAGTTGTTGCCCAACACGGGCCTCGGCGGCGCGCGACCGAAGATCACCATCGCCGACGGTCGTCAGCAGTGGCTGGTGAAGTTCCCGTCGCGGCGCGACTCGGCGCAAGCGCCGATGGCACGATTGGAAGCCGCGGCGTTGACGCTCGCGAGCCGATGCGGCATCCGGGCAGTCGTCCATGAAGTGGTCTCCATCGCGGACCTCGACGTGCTGCTCGTGCGACGCTTTGACCGCACCGCGCGCGACGGGGGATGGACACGCGATGCATTCCTCAGCGCGCGCACCTTGCTGGCCAACGGGGAATCGACCCAGCGCTACAGCTTCTTCGGCTCGTATCCTCGGTTTGCGCGCGAGTTGGGTCGGCTCTCCGCGCGCAGCGCGGCAGACCGCCGCGAGTTGTTCCGGCGCATGGTGTTCAACGCCGTCGTCGGCAACGGTGACGATCACGATCGGAATCACGGCATGCTGGCGGACGAGGAACGTCCCGACGCCTTCCGCCTCGCGCCCGCCTACGACATCGTCCCTGCGCTGCGGCCTCCCAGGGTCCGTCAACAGGCGTTGGGCGTCGGCGATCTCGGCGCGTGGGCCACGCGCGAAAACATGCTGTCCGCCGCCACGAGCTTCGACCTCGACGAGGCGGGCGCCAGCGCCGTCATCGACGAGGTCGAAGAGGCCGCGCTCGATCAATGGGCGCAGAGTTGCCGTGATCAGGGACTGTCCGCCGCATCCGTGTCGGCACTCTCCGCGTGTGTGCAACGCATTCCCGATTCCCACGTCGACGGCAGCGCCGCGCCCCGCCCGCGGGGTCGGTTGTGACCACCCGAAACCGGGGTCCGGCCTCTGCGGACCCGTCCACGGCATTTCGGTGACAATCTCCAGTCCCCCGTTGATCGGGGTTGCCTTGGATTCGGGAGCAGCGTGGACAGCGTGAGCAAGGACGTGGGCGCGAGCGGCAAGGGCCGCATCCTGGTCGTGGACGACGACCGGCTGGTGCTCGCCACCCTGACGCACGGGCTCGCCCAGGCCGGGTACGAGGTGCTCGACGCCGACAACGGCGACGACGCCATCCTCATCGCGCGCCAGCACCGCCCCGACCTCGCGCTGCTCGACATCCGCATGGAAGGCATGACCGGCTTCGACGTCGCCGGCTACCTGCGCGACTACCTGCAGCTGCCCTTCATGTTCCTCTCGGCCTTCGCCGACGAGGCCACCATCGCCAAGGTGAAGGAACTCGGCGCCCTCGCCTACCTCGTCAAGCCGCTGGACATCCACCAGATCGTCCCCGCCGTCGAGGCCGCCTTCGCCAACCGACCCGCGCGCACCGTCGCGGCCCCGCCGGCGCCAGCCGTCGAGCCGAGCGCGTCACTCGAAGTGATCGAGGCGATGGCCTTGGGCGTGCTGATGCACCGCTACTCGCTGACACGCGCGCAGGCGCTGTCGCGCCTGGAGCGCATGGCCGCGGAACAGTCGGTCGAAACCGGGGAACAGGCCCGACGCATCGTCGAGGCGGTCGAGCAGCTCGCGCTCGGGAGCTGATCCGCCCGGCGGCTCATCCCCCGACGGACGCGGATCTGTCGCCGCTCAGTTCGGCAGCGTGAAGTAGAACCGGGCGCCCTGCCCGACTTCCGACTCCGCCCAGATGTCGCCGCCGTGCCGGCGCACGATGCGCCGCGCCGACGCCAGCCCGACGCCGGTGCCCTGGAAATCGCTCGCGCTGTGCAGCCGCTGGAACACGCCGAAGAGGCGGTCCGCGAAACGCATGTCGAAGCCCGCGCCGTTGTCGGTGACGACGAACACCCGCTCGCCCTGGCGCTGCTCGGATTCGAAACGGATCTCGGCGTGGTCGCGCTTGCCGCTGTACTTCCAGGCGTTGCCGAGCAGGTTCTCCAGCACCATCCGCAGCAGCGTCGGATCGCCCTGCACGCGCAGGCCCGGCTGGACCTGGGCATCGACCGCACGGTTCGGGGCGCCGCGGCGGAGTTCGTCCAGCACCTGCGACGCCAGCAGCGACAGGTCCACCGTCTCGTGCCGCAGCGCCTGCGACGACAGGTGCGACAACGCCAGCAGCGAGTCGATCATGCTGTGCATCCGCGTCGACGCGCCGAGCACCCGGTCCAGGTGGTCGTTGCCGGCGCGGTCCAGCAGCCGGCCGTAGTCTTCCTTGAGGATGCGGGTGAAGCCCTCGACCACGCGCAGCGGCGCGCGCAGGTCGTGCGACACGGTGTAGCTGAACGAGGCCTGGTCGGCCCGCGCCTGCTCCGCGGCCTGCATCGCGAGCGCCGCCGGCACGGTCTCGACCGCGCCCTGCGGCCAGAGCGTCAGCAGCGTGCCGCCGCCGTGCGGCAGCGCCGTCAGGCACAGCCACCAGGCGCCGCACGCGCTGCCGGATTGCAGGTCGGGCTGCGCCAGCGCCTGGCGGAGCTCCTCGGGCAATCTTTCCTCGCAGGCGCGCCACAGCTGACCCCGGGCTTCCGAGCCGCCCATCATCTGCGCGGCCGCCTCGTTGAAATCGATCAGGCGCGTGGACGACCCGGACCCGCCGCCCGCGCCGCCACCGTCGCTCAACAGCCAGGCGGGGCCGGGCAGTGCCTGCAGCCAGTCCGTCGTGGCGGTGGGGACAGCCCCCGCCGAGGCGCCCGACGGTGTCGTGTCCGGACTCGTCGCCGACGTTTCGTCGAGCACGCGCGCCGCGCCGAGATAACCCGCGAATCGGCCCGCGGCGTCGGTCGTCGCCTGGCCGCGCAGTTCCCAGCGGCGGCCCTGACCGTCGACGACACGCAGGCGGTCGAAGCTCTGTCCCGGCTCGACATGGCGACGCACATCCGGCAGCAGGCCGTCCGGCGGTGAATCGTCCGGCCCGGGGGACAGGACGGGCAAGGACTGAAAACGTTCCCACAGTCGCTGCGTCACGGCGCCGTTCATCGCCGTGCCGGCCCAGCTCGAGGCGGGCGCGCCCTGCGGCGCCTGCCAGCGCACGAGGTGGTGTTGCGCGTCGGTCTGCCAGAGCCAGTCCGGCTGCAGCTGCGTCAGCGACAACGCCTGCTGCCGGCTCTCGCGCAGCAGCTCGCCGAACTGCGCCCGCGCCAGCCGCACCGCGAGGTGCCAGGTCAGCGCGGCCACGAAGATCATCAGCGCGGCGCCCGCCATCACGGCGGTCAGCACCAGGCCCGGGCCGGTGGGCTCGAGGTTGAGCGCCAGCAGGAGAAGCAGGACCACGACCGCCAGCCCCAAGGCCAGCGCGGCTCCCTTCCATGGCCGACGGCGCGCCGCGGCTTCCCCCAACCTGTTCATGCGGACCATTGTAGGCAGGCAAGCGCTGACCCCCGGGCCTCGAACGCGGGGCGGGGATGCCCGGCGCTTCGCGTCAGGCGGCATGGATGCGACACCCACCCCAGGACTTACCCCGAGCGGCGTCTCCAAGAACACCAGAATTGACTGCTTTTTCGCACGCTCGCATCCTTGCGGTGAACGACAATGGTCTGCAACTCCGCGTGGAACCTCCTGCGGCGCCATGATCAGAAGATGTCACCAGACTACGCCACGACCATGCCCTCCCGGACACAGCCCGAACCCGCCGTGCTGGACGATCAGGCGCTCGCCCGTCTGCGCGAGTTGGATCCGGCCGGCGTGAACCATCTGCTGGAACGTGTCGTGGCCGCCTTCCTGAAGTCGCTGGATCAACAGGAGCAGATCCTCGCGCAGGGGCGCGACGCGCCCCGCGACCTGAACGCACTGCGCCACGTGGCGCACACCCTGAAGTCCGCCGCAGCCAGCCTGGGTGCGACGGTGCTGTCGCAGCGCTGCGCCGAGATCGAAGGCCTGGCCCGCGCCGGTCGCGAGGACGGCCTGGCCGACCTCATCGGGACCGTGCTGGACGACATCGCCGCCGCCCGCCTCGCCATGCAACAACTGCTTCACCCCCCACGATGAGCCGCGTCGTGAAGGAAGGCGAACTGATCGAACGGCCGCGCGTCCTGCTGGTGGACGACGACGCGGTCAACCTGATGCTGATCGAGGCGGCGCTGCAGGAACACGGCTTCGAGGTCACCGCGCTGACCGGCGGGCAGCAGGCGCTGCAGCTGGTCACGCAATGGACGCCCGAGTTGATCGTGCTGGACGCGCTGATGCCGGACCTCGACGGCTTCGAGACCTGCGAGCGCCTGCGCAACCTGCCCGGCTTCGAGAACGCGCCGATCCTGATGCTGACCGGCCTCGACGACGAGGCCTCGATCAACCGCGCCTACCAGGCCGGCGCGACCGACTTCTTCGTCAAGTCCACCCAATGGCGGCTGCTGGCCGGCCGGCTGCGCTACATGCTGCGCAGCTCGCGCACGCGCCAGGAACTGGAGCGCAGCAAGTCCAAGCTGGCCCGCGCGCAAGACCTGGCCCGCATGGGCAGCTTCGAGTGGCAGACCGGCCACGGCTTCAAGCTGGCCAACGAGGCGCTGCGCGTCTTCGGCCGCGGGCCCGCCGATCCGCTGGACTTCATCGGCGTGATGCGCATGGTGCCGCGCGAGGAGCGCCTGCTCTTCATGCGCCTGCTGCGCGACGTGGTCGCCCACAACTCGGTGCTGGTGACCGACCTGCCGTTCACGCTGCTGGACGGCCGCAAGCGCGTCATCCACATCGAGGCCGAGCCCGAGTTCAACGAGCACGGCAACGCCTGCGGCTATACCGGCGTCATCCAGGACGTGACCGACCGCCGCATGGCGGAGGACCGCATCCGCGAGCTGGCCAACTTCGACGCGCTGACCGGCCTGCCGAACCGCCGCCAGCTGATGTGGCGCGCCGAGCGCGCCATCGAGGCCGGCCGTCGCATGGGTCATGAGGTCGGCCTGCTGCTGATCGACCTGGACCGCTTCAAGGTCATCAACGACACGCTGGGCCACGCCGCCGGCGACGACCTGCTGATGGAGGTCGGCCGCCGCCTGCGTTCCTGCGTGCGTCACAGCGACCAGGTGATGGAGGGGATGCTGGAATCGGTCGGCACGCGCTCGCACCGCACGCTGGAGGCGGTGGGCCGCCTGGGCGGCGACGAGTTCGTCGCGCTGCTGCCCGAGGTCGGCGACGAGAGCGATGCCGAGCGCGTCGCCCAGCGCGTGCTGGACGCCCTGCGCGAACCCATCTTCATCGCCGGCCAGGAATGCTTCGTGACCGCGTCGGTGGGTATCTCGCTCTACCCGCGCGACGGCCTGACGATGGCCGACCTGCTGCGCAACGCCGACGTCGCGATGTACGCGGTCAAGAACCAGGGCCGCAACGCGTCGGCGCTGTACTCGCCGATGCTGGCGGGCCGCGGGCGCGAGAAGCTCGAGCTCGAGTCCGCGCTGCACAAGGCGATCGAGCGCGACGAGCTGGTGCTGCATTACCAGCCCAAGATCGACGTCCGCACCGCCCGCATGGTCGGCGCCGAAGCGCTGATGCGCTGGCGCCGCGGCAACACGCTGGTGCCGCCGGGCGACTTCATCCCGCTGGCCGAGGAGACCGGCCTGATCGTGCCGCTGTCCGAATGGGCGCTGCGCGAGGCCGCGCGCCAGGCCAAGGTCTGGCAACTCAACTTCGGCTTCAGCGAGTCCATCGCGGTGAACCTGCCCAACCGGCTGTTCGAGCGTTCGGACCTGGTCGAGCACATCCACCAGTTCGTCAGCCAGTGGGGCGTGCCGCACCGCGCGATCCAGCTCGAGATCACCGAGACCGGCCTGATGAAGGACCTGCAGAGCGTGATCCCGTCGCTGCACCGGCTCAACGAGGTCGGCGTCGAGATCTCGATCGACGACTTCGGCACCGGCTACTCGTCGCTGGCGTATCTCACGACGCTGCCGATCTCCGAAGTGAAGATCGACCGCAGCTTCGTCCGCGACCTGGGCATCACGCCGCAGAGCTCGGCGGTGGTCACCGCGATCATCGCGCTGGCGCGCTCGCTGGGCCTGCAGGTCATCGCCGAGGGCGTCGAGACGCTGCGGCAGATGGAAGTGCTGCGCAGACTGGACTGCAGCCTGATGCAGGGTTTCCTGTTCAGCAAACCGCTGCCGCCGGACGACCTGGAGCGCTGGCTCGCGCAGACCGTGCTGCCGCGCAAGGCTCCCTGGATCCTGCCGACGTCCGACGCCGGCGAAGACCTTCCGACACGCTGATCCCGGTTCCGGCCGCGAGCGTCAGCGCCCTTCCCTGTTTTCACCGAGCTCCGACCGATGCCGCAGCAGCCCCCCGCTCTCCTGGCAAAAGCGGCCCTGCGCCGGCTGGCGCTGGACAAGCTGGAACCCACCCCCGAGAACTACGCCCGCGCCTATGCGCAGGAGTCCGGCGAGCCCGCCCGCGGCGGCGCGGGCACGCAGTTGCCCGAACGTGCACAGGCATCGGTGGCGCGGCTGCTGGGCCTGGCCGTGCCGGATCCGCAGCAGCGCCAGGGCTTCGCGACGCAGGTGCGCGAAGGCAGGTGGGACGAGCTCCAGCGCGCGCTGGAAGGGCTGCAGCAGACCCACGGCCCCGGCGCCCAGGCCGAGCAACTGGCCCAGCTGATCGAACGGATGATGCGCGGCCTGGAACGCGGCGGCCGGCAATGGACGCTGGCGCGCAAGAAGGACGGCGTGCTGCGCGTGCTGCAGAGCAATCGCAGCGACCCGCAACGACTGACCCTGCGCCTGAAGCAGCTGGTCGCCAGCTGGGACAGCGACGTGGGCGACTCGCGCGTCGAGACGCAACCGGCCCCGCTGGATGAATTGCCGTCCACGGTCGGCTCCGGCGCGGCGCGGGCCGCATCGGTCGCACAGGACGATGACGACGAGGACGAAGAGCGCGCCGGCACGCCGACGCAGTTCTTCACCGACGAAGAGATCGCCCAACCGCCGGCGGAGGCCGGCGCCGCGGCAGCGCCCAATGCGGAAGGCGGCCGCTACGGCACGCTCGACACGTTGATGGGTGGCTCGACCGCAGACACCGCGGCCACTGCGGCCACCGGGACGTCGGCCACCTCCGACGCCGGCCTGCAATCGTGGCAGGAGGTCGGCACGCACTTGAACGGCACCGTGCGGCACGCACTGCGCTCGGACGACGCGCGGGCGCAGGAACTGATCGACGAACTGGGCGTGGCGCATGCGGAGCTCATCCGCGACGGCGCGACGCCCGAGCGCGCGGCGCAGATGGATGCGCTGTGCATCCGCGCGCGGCGCTGGCTGGACCACCGCAATCACGCGTTCACCGAGCTGGGCAAGCTCTGCGGCGAGCTGACCGGCAGCCTGACCGACCTGGCCGAGGACGACTCCTGGGCGCAAGGCCAGTGCGAGGCGATGAGCCAGACGCTGGCGCAGGGCCTGACGGCGCGCAGCGTGCGCTCGGTCAGCGAGCTGCTGCACAGCACGCGCGAGCGCCAGCACAGCCTGCGCGAGGAACGCGGCCGCGCCCGCGACGCGCTCAAGGGCCTGATCAACCGGATGCTGCAGGAGCTCGGCGAACTCGGCCAGCACACCGACCGCTTCAGCGACAGCGTGGGCAAGTACGCGACCGTGATCGAACAGGCGGACTCGCTGGAGAGCCTGGCGGGCGTCGTGCGCGAGATGGTCGAGGAAAGCCGCAGCGTGCAGTCGCTGGTGCAGAACACGCAAGGCCGCTTGCGCGACGAACACGACCGCGCGACGCAGCTCGCCGGGCGCGTCGAGCAGTTGGAAGGCGAGTTGCGGCGGCTGTCCAGCGAGGTCCAGACCGACCAGCTGACGCAGGTGGCCAACCGGCGCGGCCTGATCGCGACCTTCGAGACCGAACGGGCCAAGCTCGACCGCGATCCCAAGCCGCTGGCGCTGGCGCTGCTGGACATCGACAACTTCAAGAAGCTCAACGACAACCTCGGCCATGCGGCCGGCGACGAGGCGCTGAAGGCGCTGGCGTCGCGGGTGTCGGGACTGCTGCGACCGGGCGACAAGGTCGGGCGCTGGGGTGGCGAGGAATTCGTGCTGATCCTGCCCGAGGCGCCGCTCGAGGAGGCGCAGGCGGTGCTGCTGCGGCTGCAGCGCTCGCTGTCGGCCAGCCTGTTCATGCACGAGGGACGCGACGTGTTCGTCACCTTCTCGGCGGGCGTGACGCTGTTCCGCGCGGGCGAGACGATGGAGCAGGCGCTGGACCGCGCCGACGAGGCGCTCTACGAGGCCAAGCGCACCGGCAAGAACCGGGCGTGCGTGGCCTGAGGCGCATCATGCGTCCGTGGCGGCGCGCCTGACGCCGCCGCCCTGCTCGACTGCCCTCGATGGCGCCACGAACCGGTGCCGCGCCAGGAGCCCGACCGATGGACCACACCGCGATCGATCCGACCCAGTTCATCCACATCCGGATGGTGCTGAGCATGGTGGTCAGCCTGTCGATCGCGCGGCTGCTGTCGGGGCTGGCGAAGTTCGTGCAGCACCCGGGCCGGCTGGAGGTCGACGGCGTCCACCTGCTGTGGGCGCTCTACATGCTGGTGACGCTGATCCACTTCTGGTGGTGGGAATTCGCGCTGAGCCGCATGGGCCCGTGGCACTTCCTGCAGTTCGCGTTCGTGGTCGGCTACAGCGCGGTGCTGTACCTGCTGTGCGCGATCCTCTTCCCCGACGACATCGCCGAGTACGCCGGCTACCGCGACTACTTCCAGTCGCGAAGACGCTGGTTCTTCGGGATCCTCGCGTTCACGCTGCTGCTGGACGTGGCGGACAGTGCGCTCAAGGGCGTGGCGCACCTGCAGGAACTGGGCACGGCCTACGGCGTGAAGACGGCGGCGGCCATCGTGCTGTGCGGCGTCGCGGCGCTGGTCACCAGCCGGCGCTTCCAATGGGCGCTGGTGCTGGTCGCGCTGGCGGTGCAGCAGTGGTGGATCCTGCGGCTCTACAACGTGCTGTCGTGAGGCCGGCGCGCGCGTTCCATCGTGCGCCGTCCGTGGTGCGTGAGCTGTGCGTCGTGAGCGTCAGGCCTTGATGCACTTGCGCACGGTGTCGACGGTGCGCGTGGTGATCTGCTTGCCGAAGGTCTTTTCCAGCATCGTCATGAACAGCGGGCCCTTGTCGTTGGGCAGGTAGTGGCTGTAGACCTCGACGCCGTCGAGCTTGCAGATCGCGGCGCCCTCACCTTCGAGCGGCAGCGAGACCTGGCCCTCGTGCGGCTTCTTCAGGAAGGTGATCAGCTGCTTGGCCGCGGCCGGTGGATTGAAGACGGCGTGATGCTCGGCGTCGACGATCTGTCTGAGGTGTTCGACCGGCCGCACGGTGGTGCCGAAGGTCTTGCCCAGCGTGTCGGTCATCGCCTGCTCGGCGATGCGTTCGAGCTCGTCGACCGGTGCGCCGGGGTGATCGAAGACGACATTGCCGCTCGAAATCACGGTCTTCACCCGCGTGAAGCCGGCAGCCTCGAACGCACGGATCAGGTCCGGCATCCGGGCGTTCATCGGGCTGACACCGCGGAGGAAGGCGACGTAACGGGGCATGGTGGGCTCTCGGGAAATGAACGGTCGCCGGAGTCTACGTGCGAGCGGAGCACCGCCGCTACGGCCTCATGGGAAGCAGCGACAACAACTCCGGGACGATGCGCTCCATCAGCGCGAGGGCCTCGTCGACATCCTTCGATGTCGCGGGGACCCCTTGATACTGGTCGTTCCGCAGATCACGGATGGCATCCAGCTGGTCGAAGACATTCGACGACAACCCGGCGTACGCGCAAGCCGCTTCCAGCGCCTGGACGTGATGCCCATCTGCGGAAGTGCAGCGCCATCCCTTGGAACACAGCAATGCAAAGCTCAGGTTGAGGATCGCGTCATAAGCGGCGCCGAGCCGCGTCGTGCTGGAGTTCTCCGGTCGAAGCGAGTCAGCGACCTTGCCCTCGGAGATCGTGATCCAGCCCTTGATGGAGGTGGCATTGAACGGTGCCTTGCGGAAGACCTTGCTGCCTTCCTTGTAGAAATCTTCTGGCTTACGGAGCATGCAGCGATCCTTTGAGCTCGACGGTCGGATGACCGAGGATGTCGAGCACAAAGGGGTTGCGATCGTCGCGTGCCTGGCGCCAGTCCTCGGGCGTGTAGACCAGCACGTTGACGGCCCGCTTCAGCGCGCGCCCGGCTGGTTTGAAGTGGGCCTGAGCTTGAAGGCGCGAGAGGTCGGGGGTCAACACGAGAAGATCAATATCGCTGTCGGAATGCATGTCTGCGCGTGCCGCTGACCCAAACAGGGCAGCGGCTTCCACTTGGCCTTTGATCGTGGCGAGATGCTCCCGCATGACGCGGACGAGCTCGCTGTCCTGCATCACCAGCGCGCGCAGCGGCGCAAGCGCCGGATCGGTGGAGGCTTGGAAGACAGGCAATCCCCGAACCGTCTTGCGATCGACCAAGCCGACCTCCGTCCAGCGACGGAGCCAACGCGACGCATTGCCCGCGTCGATCTCGGCGGCGGCCGCCAGCTCGCGTGTGCCGAACTCGCGTTCAGGCTGTTCATAGAGACAACGAAGCGCGCGGTAGCGCCCCGCGCCGCCCACAAGCTCGCTCATCAATGCCGTGTTCATCGGAGAAAACGCCTGGAAGTCGACGTTGTGGATTAGGCCACAGTCGATGCTCAATGAACAACGAGTGATGTTCATTAAACAACGATCGTCGTCGATTCGGCCGTCGACCGACTCCATTCAGCGCTGCGCCAGGATCGTCACCGCGTAGAGCAACAGCCCGATGACGCCCCCCACCAGCGTGCCGTTGAGGCGGATGAACTGCAGGTCGCGGCCGACGCTGAGCTCGATCTGCCGCACGAGGCTGCGGTCGTCCCAGTCCTTCACGGTGGTCGCGATGTGGCGAGTGATGCCTTCGCGCATGCCGCCGACCATGCGGCCCGCGGCGGACAGCACATGCTCGTTGATCGCCTGCACCAGCGCCGGATCGCGGCTCAGCCGGTCGCCGAGCGCCGCCAGCGACTGGTCCAGGTGCCGCATCAGCACGGAGTCGTCGCGGCGCAGGTCCTGCTCGATGGTGGCGCGGACTTCCGTCCAGACGCCGTCGAGGTAGGCGCGGACGTCGTCGCTCTGCACGACGCGGTCCTTCATCGCGTTGACCTCGCGCGCGAACTCGGGGTCCTGGCGCAGGCGATCGATGAACTCGTGGATCCAGTCGTCGAACTGGCGGCGCACCGAATGGTCCGGCTGCGAGAGCGCGGTCTGCACTTCCTCGACCAGCTGCAGCGCGAGCTTGTCGGACAGGCTGTCGGCCATCTTGTCGACGTTGGCGATGGTGTCGACGAGCTTGACGGCCTTCGGCCACTGGGCGCTGGCGAACTTCACCAGCCGCGCGGCGACGAGCGCCCTCACCTCGGGGGTGGACAGGTAGTCGCGCAGCTTGGACAGCGCCCCGTCGAGCACGTCCTGGTGGCGGCCGGACTTGGTCAGCACATCCAGGACCGAGGCGGCCGTGCCGGTGGCGTTCCAGGACAGCGCGCGGGCGACGAGGAACTCGCCGATGGCGCGGCGCACGGCCTGCTCGTTGAGCAGCGAGAGCGCCTCCACGGCCATCGTGCGGACGGAGCCGGTGACCTGCGCGAGGTTGACGGGCTCGCGCAGCCATTGGCCGAGGCGCTCGGCGGGGTTGAGGATCTCCAGCTTCTGCAGCAACACCTCGGGGTGGAGGAAGTTGTCGCGGACGAACTCGGCGAGGCTGTCGGCGATGCGGTGCTTGCCTTGCGGAATGAGCGCGGTGTGCGGGATCGGAATCCCGAGCGGGTGCCGGAACAGCGCGACGACGGCGAACCAGTCGGCCAGGCCGCCGATGGCGGCGGCCTCGCAGAAGGCCTTGAGCCAGGCCCAGGGGCCTTGAGCGCCCATGAGGAGGCTCACGATCAGGCCGGCGAGCGACGCGAGCAGGCAGCCCAGCGCGACACGCTTCATGCGGCGCAGGTCGGCGGCGCGGGGGTCGGAGGGACTCGGTGAAGGGATCAATGGCATCGGCGACGGGGCGGCAGGTTCGGTGCCTGGGGCACCCACTGGCCAGGCGGGGCGATGGGGAGCTTGTATCACCTCCGGCCGCACACGCCCGTCTCAGCAGAACACCACCGCCGCCCCGGTCCGGATGGAGGCCTCGCAGGCCCGGATCAGACGGATGCAGTGGAAGGCCCCCTTGCCGAAGACCTTCCACTTGGGACCGATCTCCCAGTCCGGACGACACGGGAGTTCACCCGAGACGTCGAGGTGCAATGAGGGGCCAGGCGTTGCCCGTTCGCCCGCTGGCAGCGTCAGGCGTCCTCTTTGGGAACCAGACCGCCGTAATCGTCCGAGTACACGTACTCGCCGGCCAGGACATCCGATACGTACTGCTTCAGCCATGCCGCGAAGCTGTTCCCCAGGATCTCCCGCTCGCTCGAGTCGTGCCACATGGTGATGACCTGGCCGACCTGCCCGGCCTCATCCGGCGCGAGGTCGAGGCAATAGTGATCGCCTGCGCCGTTGTAGGTGAAAGGGATCCAGCGCGCGTTCCACCAGTCGTTGCGGATGCCCTCTTCCGGTTCGGACTCGATGCCCTCGAAGTCCCCCGAGTCGAGCAGTTCTTTCCAGACCGTCCATTGGTCCAGGATGGCGGAGGTGGGCAGGAAGTCGGCGTTGTCGAACAGGCCGCCGGCCGAGTCCGACTGCCCGTTGTGGATCTTCAGGCAGTCGATGAAGTCTTGAGGAAGCCGAGCGCCGAGCGCCTGCTCCAGCGCGGAGATCTCTTCGTCCGTCGCGGGCGGGTTGAGGGAAGCGAGCCCCTCCGGCCAATTGGCGGCGAGCCAGTCCTCGAGCTGTTTCCAAAGATCGTTCATCAGTGCCACTCCTCCGATGCGCGCCCTTTGCAAGGGCCCGCGTGTTGATCCCCGCTCAGAAGTCCCGGTACTCCCCACCCGGCTCACCGTCGTATTCGTCGGGATCCACACCGCAGACTGCCGCGGCGTCGATGAACAGCGGGACCAGCAGCTCCCGCTCGTCGGTTTCGAGCAGGCCATCGTCGGCGGCCTCCATGACCTCATACAACCCATCGTAGAGTTGCCTCATCTCGGCCAGCACCAAGGCGTCCGTCGCCGGCTCCGGCAAGGCCTTCAGACGATCGAAGAACGCCTGGATCTCGGCATCGATGGCGTCGGTCGCCGCCTGCGTATGCGCCGAGCCTTCCCCCTCGCGCATGGACGTCCAGTGCGCTTCGATCTCGGGCCTCTTGTCGGCCAGCAGATCATCCAGCCGTTGATTGCGCTCGCTCATCGCTCCATCTCCCTTGGGGTTGTCACGCCGCCAATGGGCGGCGCGGGGCACTCTATCAGTCCGCGTTCTTCGCGAGGCGGGCGGCGAGCTTCATGAGCGTCGGCACGCGCTTCCTGCCGTGCATGGATCGCAGCCTCACCTTGGCCGCGCCGATGTCGATGCCCGCGCAGGTCACCACCAGCGGCGGCGTTTCCTCTTCGCGCATGACCTCGAACTGCGACGACAGACCCGGCAGGCTCTTCTTCGAGACACCGACAACGGGCACCCGGCCGCCCAGCGCCTGGTACAGGTGCTGACCGGGGCCCGGCGTGTCGTCGCCATCCAGATGGACGAAGCCGTCGATCAGGAGGAGCTCGGGTTCCAGGTTGTGCTCGCGCAGCAGTTGCGTCACGCAGGGCAGTTCCCGCAGGTCGAGTTCTCCGCGGACAGCCTTCTCGACATGAGCGATGCGCGAGACGTAAGTCTTCTCCGCTTCAGCGGCATCCCAGGCATCGAACGCCACGGCGGCGGCATTCGCCTGGGCGCCATCGAAATGAACAGCCACTACAAGTTTCATGCGGGGGATTATGGGTCGCGACAGTGCTCGCACCTGGCCATCAGCGGAGGCACTGTGCGGGCTCACGGGCTGATCAAGTCTGGAAACGAACTTCAGCCATCGGTACAGTTCCACCATGAAGGCAGGTAGCCACCTCGTCTTCACGGCACGATGAGCCACTCTATTGCACTTGACCCGAGTTAGATGGAAGCGATCAACCAGTTTGGCGATTAGGTCCGCTGCGGCACCGCTGGCAGCCCTCGAGGAGAGTGTGTGAAAAATCCAGAGCGCAGCATCTTCAAGCTTGCCAGCGGAGACATAGTCGTGTGGGTCGATCCAGCGGGAAGGATCTACATCAAGACTGTGGAACCACACGGCGATCCAGTTGAACTCGGAGAGCAAGAGGCGCTTGAACTGGCACGGCTACTGACGCAATTGGTTGCCGAGCAGCGCTAGTCGCGCCGATGGCCCCTGGCGCCCCTGGTCGGAACTCTTGTAGAAGCGGTAGCGGTCATCTCGTCATTGTTCCTGTTGGCCAGCATGGTGCGGTACCGCCCGCAGAGGCGATGCCGAGGCGAGGCACCGACAATGCCCGCATGGACACACCCTGGGTCATTCGGCGCGTCGCCCCTTCCGACGCTGATCAAGTCGCGGCGCATGGCTGCTTTCGCGAGGACGATGCCGAGCGTCGCCCCGCCTACTCGGCCTGGGTGAAGCCGCGCATCGGGTCCGGCAGCTATCTGGGCTGGTTCGCCGTCGACGACGGGATCGTCGTGGGGGGCGCCGGCGTGGTCCTGCTGGATTGGGGACCGACGCGCGGCAATCCCGACGGCCATATGGCCCGGGTCACGAATGTCTTCACCGCCGGCACCCATCGCCGCCGCGGGGTCGCGAAGGCGCTCGTCGTGACCGCACTCGATCACCTGCGCGGGCTGGGCATCAACGAGGTCCGGCTCGGCGCGACCGAGGACGCCCGGGAGCTCTACCGGTCGCTGGGGTTCACCGAGTACGCGGCGGAAATGAGGACGCGGTTGCAGACGACTGCAGGCTGAAGGCGGCGGAGTCTGCGAATGAGGCGGACTCACGCGTGAGCAATCGTCGGGTCTTCTCGGCGGTCGTCGGCGGTCGTCGGCGCCGTTCTATCGGTGTGCTTCAGGCGCCGCTGGAAGCGGCCCCTCCCACCCTGAATTCCGCCGCCAACCGCAGGTCCAACAGCCGGTGGCGTGCCAGGTCTTGAGTGGTGACGAGCAAACAGGACATGGAGGCTCGGTCCTGTTGCAGCGATGCCCCATCCTGTGATCGACAAACTCCTGCGCGACCTCCAGCGGAAGGCCTTCCAGCCTTGCGATCTCTTCGGCGTAGTTCGCCGGCGGCAGCGTCGAAAGCTGTGCGACCGTCTTGAGCGTTACGCCATGGTCAGCAAGGATGACTGCGCCGCATTTGATGCAAGGTTCGCGAGCTATGGACATCGCCGAGGGTTTGTGGAGGTGAGCGGCTGGAAGCCTAACCTAGCCAATGGTCCGCCTCCGGTGCAGGTCGAGCTCGTCGAGCGCGAGGACCGCCCCGCCCCCTGCGATCAAGGCCGATCGGCAGCATCAACCGGAAGATCTGCTTCGTGCCGACCAGCTCGGCAACGGGCATGACCTGACACGCACGACCGCTGACCTCACGGATCGACACGGGAAGACGCGCCGCTGGACGAGGGCCACGCCATGCAGATCTCGGGCGTCTTTTCGACATGGCCGCAGCCGTCCATTCAACATCCCAAAAATCTAAATTCAACATACCGACCGACAACGAAAAATCTAAGTCATTGTCAGCACGAAGAAATTCCTACAAGATTCAACATACCAAAAAGAGCGATTCAACTTACACAACACATCATGGCGAAGTTCGTCGACCATCCGCTGCGCCTGTTGAACCCCAACTTTTCGTCGCCACTGCTCGACGTCCTGACGGACCTGGAGCAACTGAGGCGGCTTGAGATCAAGGGATCGACGCCCCCGACGGTGTTCTTCCAACTCAAGCAGGTGTTCCATCTGCTGGAGAGCTTGGCGTCCGCTCGGATCGAGGGGAACCACACGACGCTGGCCGACTACGTCGAGACCAAGTTCGCCGATCCCAAGGCGTCGGAGCCCTCGCTGGTGGAAGCAGATGCCTTGCGAGAGATCGGGAACATCGAACTCGCCATGGATGAGATCGAGGGCGCCATCACGCCCGGATCGCCGGTCACCGCGCATCTCCTGCGCGGCTTGCATGCGATGACCGTTGACGGTCTCCAGCGCGAGGGTGACAAGACACCTGGCGCCTACCGCAGCGGCGCAGTGGAAATCGCGCTGTCGGAGCACGCACCGCCTGACGCGATGCAAGTCGATGCCTACATGCAGGAGCTCATCGACTTCGTCAACCGCGACGACCAACGCAAGTACGACCTCATGAAGGTGGCGCTCGCGCACCACCGCTTCGCATGGATCCACCCATTCGGCAATGGGAATGGGCGCGTCGTGCGGCTCTTCACTTACGCGCTGCTGATCAAGTACGGGTTCAGGGTGAGCGCTGAAGACGGGCGACTGTTGAACCCCGCCGCAGTCTTCTGCGCGGATCGCGAGAAGTACTACGAGATGCTGTCCTTGGCGGACTCGGGGACCGATGAAGCGCTGGAGGCGTGGTGCACCTATGTGCTTTCAGGCGTGCGGGATGAAGTGCGCAAGCTCGACCGCTTGGCGGACTATGGAAACCTCACCGCGGAGATCCTACATCCGGCGTTGGCCCATGCGCGAGCGCGCCAGCTGATCACGGCGCAAGAGGAACGCATCCTGAAGGTGGCGATCAACAAGAAGGTCGTGAAGTCGGCCGACCTGGCCGAAGCAATGCCCGGGATGAGCAGCCAGCAGCGCACGTATCAGATTCGCAGGCTGCTGGACAACGGGATGCTGCAGCCGACGCATCCGGAGGCGCGGCAGTACACGCTCGGGTTCAGCAACAGCATGCTGCTGCGAGGGGTGATCAGGTCGTTGACGGATCGGGGATTCATTCCGAGAGCGGTAGCCGCGTGAGATGCAATTAAGAATGTTGCGCTCAGGCCAACCCGGCAACAGCGGATCTCTATGAGCCAGCGCCAACTGGCAATACATTAATTCCGCAAGACGAAAAACACATCCGCCCACAGGAGCGCCACGTGGCAACCAGTCCGAATACCCCTGCTCAGCCGGCTGCACCGGCGACTCCGGCTGCGGCCGCAACGGTTCCACCAATTCCTGCATCTCCGCTTATCAATCCACTTGGCTTTATCCAGTCGAGTCTCGCCGGAGTCACGGTTGATGACCTATTGAAAAACAAGCCAGCGCTGACCATGCTGTTGCATGATCACAATAGACTCAACAACGAAAATGGCTCGTTGAAAAATGAACTCAATACTGCAAATACGTATGTCAGCGGCTATGACCACGCAAAAACAAGAGCGCGAACCGGCGCCGT
The DNA here is from genome assembly GCF_056867975.1 of Mitsuaria sp. MSU3D. Classification (NCBI taxonomy): domain Bacteria; kingdom Pseudomonadati; phylum Pseudomonadota; class Betaproteobacteria; order Burkholderiales; family Sphaerotilaceae; genus Roseateles; species Mitsuaria sp. MSU3D. The sequence continues at coordinate 3,402,660 of NZ_CP200314.1, forward strand.
TTTCCAAGCAGCAGCAGCCATACCAGTCGGATTTGCAATTAACATTCTGACAGGCGGGAATAATGCATTAGCAACCACGGGGTGGGCTATTCTTGCGCTTGGTATTGTATTTCAGATTGTCGGACTGTACTATGCATTTTGGGGAGACAATTAATGTCCGTGCGGTATATATTCAACACCAGCGGAGCATACGTTGCATTCGTACAAGGCAATCATCTATTTGATCCAAACTGCAACTGGATCGGCTTTATAGAAGATGGTGACGACGTATATAGCGCCGCCGATGGCTCTTACATTGGTACGCTATCAAATGATGACCGGCTTCTCGTAAATATGAATACTCAAGGTCATAGCCGCCTTCGGCCTCTACGGCCCATGAGGCCTCTTCGACCCATGCGCCCCATGCGTCGGCTTCGGATGCCCAGACTACCACGTGGGTTCAAAGATTACTTTGAAACACAGCTCCCTAAGCCCGCCGCATCCAAACTCTTAGAATCAATCACTAGCCTTATAAATTCTGGCCACATTCCGCCCGAAACCGCCGCCGATCTTCTTGCCAATATCGGCACTCGAAATTTCGCAGAAATATTGAGTACGGACTCAATTCTCGGAAGTCAATTAAAAACCCCAAGCGGAGTTTTTCTCGGAAACGTCAATCGCAACAAATTTGACACCGATTCTTTAATCAACCCTTACGGCGCGCATGGAAACCGGTTCGCCGCAGAGTCAATATTCAACCAATATTCTCAATATGGAAGCCCGTACGGGACAGAGTCGCCTTACAACAGATTTTCTACGACTCCGCCAATCTTTGTAAAAAATGGAGAGACATTAGGCTATCTCACAGTCAATCAATACCTCACCCCAAGGCTGGATCCAAACGATTTCATCACTTGGCTAGGAAATTGATGATTTAGAATTGGCCGGTCGAACCAATAGAAGACTAAAAATCTTGTTCGCAACCAAGGGGCATGCATGAGTGTTTTAAAGGAGTTCGAATACTGCGTTCCAGATTCACAAAAGCTAGCAGATTTGTATGGCATACAAATTGATCTGGAGCAAGCCGTACGTTTCAGCGACCTTCACATCGAGATCGATCCTACGGCGCCCGGCCTATCGACAGACGAAATTATGCGTAGGGAGCATACGCGACACGCTCTATGTCGAGCTGCATTCATAAGCTACGGCCGATGTTTTGGCAGCGGCGCTCGCAAGGCTGTCGACGCTAGCTTGATTGAACGATTGCCCTCTGAACTTCAGCGACGCCACGCGCAGGTCGGAGACTTACGAAACAAGTGGGTTGCACACTCGGTAAATCATTTTGACGATGTTCGAGTCAGAATCCAGGCGGTCGTGGAGGACAACGGCAACCAGAGAATCACTGGGGTTTCAATGGCCGCCAATCTGGTTGGCGGCTTCTTTCAGGCGTGGATGATTGCGTACAGAGAGCTTTTCGTCGCGGTGCTTGAGTGTGTTAAAGCCGATGTAACCATCGAATCAAACAGGCTTTCAGAAAAGGTGAAGGCGATGCCCGAGACAAGTCTTGCCAAGCTCAGGCGCGTCGATAACGAACCGCTCACGCGCAAGTCGTGGGACCCACATCAGAGCCGGGGGCGCTTCAAGGTCAATTAAAGCGACTTGCATGGATCCCTCGCGAGGCAATCAAAACAAAACGAGTGCCACACGCTCCCGCGTGGGCACTCGTTTTCTTTTGGGGGTCTGGGGTTTGGCTCGGGGTCTGCCAGTGAGAGACATCAGCTCGCCTGGATCGAGTTCTTCACCTGGCGGTTGTGGTCCTCGACGACCGCGATCTCCATGACTGCGAAGAAGCTGGCGATCTCGTGGACGAGATCGAGGGCGGTATCGCGGAGGCAGCCGTTGGCGCGGTGCTCGCTCATCGGGACATCGAAATCCTGCATCAGCGAGATCACTTGGGTGAGGCGTTCGCGGACGTTGAACATGGCGGTGCGGACGGTGGTGGACTGCTTGAGCACGAGCGGATAGCAGTAGCAGCTGCCGTTTTCGAGTATGTCATAGCGATAGGGATTGCCGGCGGCGACGCTGAGCTGCTCCAGGGTGCGTTCGGAATTGAGCTCAAGGGGCATGCGGTCGAGGAGCGGGACTGCCGGGGCGCCGCGGGCCGGGTCCAAGTCGAGGTGTTCGAGGGCCAGGAATTCGGAGAGACGGAAATTGCTTTCGGCGACGGTTTCAAGGAAGCGATTGGAGAGCATAGGATGGAGGTCCTTAACTAAAAGGCAGTTGAGGGACGACCACCTGAGCAATTGAATGCGTAGGGTGGGCGAGATGTCAAAACACGGATTTCCAACGTGCGATCCTCCTCGCGGAAAGATCCATCTCGCCCGCAGAAGCGGGACGATAATTTAGCGCGATAGCATTCGCTGGAAATACGATGTTTTGAGCATCTGCTTCGCAGTATGCAGAAAACCAACCGCAGCGTCGATTACTGGCTTTTGTTGGATTTTAAGCCGCAGTGACTTAACTCTTTAGCCTGACTCCCTAGAATCAGTAGCTACACAAGAGCCAGCCGACCGGGGCCATCCCGACCAGAAGGCCGAGAGGAAAATCGCAGACGTACCAACGACGCCTTCAGCCTTTCGAGGCATAACCGCTTTTAACCACTCGCTTAATGTATGAATTCAAACCACTCCCCGCGCGCGCAAGCCTTTACATTTCCGCGATATTCGCAGCTCCAGTAGACCCATTAGTATAGAGATAGGTCATCCCATCTCGAAACTAACCTTGATGGAACCCTGCCCAATCTCATATGCGACCACTCCAGAGTCACCGTTATTGTTGGCATATCTCTCCATGACGTCCTCCCTGTTAAAAATTAGAAATTGAACGCGAGACGCAAACCGCCCCAATGCCTCCCAGCAACGGTGACGGGTGCCGAAGCCTCCTTGAGCAGCACGAAATTCCCACCGCCCATATCCCGGCGGTAGGTTTGCAGAAGGAACGGTCGTTGATTCCGGGCTGAAGCCAGCCCTGTCCGGTCGTTGAAGATCCGCCGGTATCGGCTATTGGCTGTATTCCAAGCCACGTCGCCCGCGCGCTGGGGTTGGCAATAGCGCTTGTTATGCGTCGCCACGTACCCGTTGCGGTCCACCGCGATGCAGAACACCACCTTGTCCGAGAACTTCAGCATCCGCTCCTGGACCTCCGGGAACAGCTGATCCGCGATCTGCGTGAATCTCGTCGTGAACTGCTGCGGGTCGGTCCCCGCGATCGGCTGGTACTGCTCGTCGAAGAGCGCCGAGACGTCGATCCGCTTCTCCTTCACCGCGCGTTCGAGCAAGCCCGCGATCTCCGCCGACGCGCTCTGCACCGCCTGGATGTACGGCGAGTCCTCGACCTCGATGCCGCTCGACGCGATCTGCTCGATCATCTGCTCGGACAGCCGCAGGAACCGGTCGCTGCACGCGAACGCCGACTCCAGCTTGCGCATCGCCTGCTGGATCTCCACCCCGAGCTCTCCCGAACGCTCCGCCAACTGATGCGTCGTCGCCTGGCTCTCCTGCGCCGACTTCGCGATGAGGTCGACATCGACCTCCACATCCGCGAACGCCTGCAGGATCTTGCTCTCGCCGGCTCCTCCCGAGCCGTCCGCCCTCAACTCCCGGCTGAAGGTCCCGATCCGCGCATCCAGCGTCCCCACCGTGCCCATGATGGCCTTCGACGACGCCTCCACCTGCGCCGCCAGGTCCTTCACCGCATCCGCCACCACGCCGAAGCCGCGGCCCGCTTCGCCGGCGCGCTTGGCTTCCACCGATGCGTTGAACGCCACCAGCCGCGTCTGCAACGCGATCTTCGTGATCTCGGACGCCGCCCCGGACACCTGCCGCAGCGTCGCCACGATCCCGCCCACCTCGTCGCCCACGCCCGACAAGGCCGTGCGCGCGCGCTCCACCGCCTCGCGCGTCTGGTTCGTGCTTTGATTGATGCCGTCCTGCGCATGCCGGACCTGCTGCAGCTCCGAGCCCAGCGCCTGCATCGCCTGCGCCTGCGAGGTCACGACCTTCTGCGTGTCCTCCAGCAACCCGCGGACTTCGGCCGCGTCACGGCCCAGTTTGGAAACGCCGGAGGAGAGCTCCCGGACGACCTTCGCCGTGTTCCCTTGCATCGCCGGCTCATGAAAGCCGATGTCGGCTCCCCCCACCGACGCATCTGGCGCCACCTTCCCGGCGCGCCTGCGCCATGAGTCCCACATCGGTCGCTCCCCTCATGGTTTATGGACCACAAGAACTGCGGCCGCTGTGCGGCTCGTTTTACCAGTCGCGCAGCTTCACGCGCAATCGGGCAATCGCTTGACTGTGCAGCTGGCACACCCGCGATTCAGTCACCTTCAGCACCGCGGCGATCTCTTTCAGGTTCATGTCATGTTCGTAGTACATGGACATGACGTAGGCCTCGCGCTCCGGCAGGTTCTTGATCGCCTCCACCAGCGCCTCGCGCATGCGGTGGTCGCGCAGCATCGACATCGGATCGGCCGAATCGTCGCTGACGTGACGATCGAGGTAGTCGTCGCTGTCGTCGTCCCCGGAGATGTCCTCCAGATAGACCAGCTGCGTCCCGCGCACCTTGCCCAGCATCTCCTGGTACTCGGTCAGCGAGATGCCCATCTCGACGGCGATCTCGGACTCCTGCGGCGGGCGGCCGAGCTTCTGCTCGAGCTTGTGCACCGCGCTCTCGATCGAGCGCTGCTGGCGGCGGTTGCCGCGGCTCATCCAGTCGCTGCCGCGCAGTTCATCGAGCATCGCGCCGCGGATGCGCTGCGTCGCGAAGGTCTCGAACTGCACGCCCTGCGCCGTGTCGAAGCGCGACAGCGCGTCCGTCAGGCCGATCAGGCCGACCTGGATCAGGTCGTCCAGTTCAACGTTGGCCGGCAGTTTCGCGATCATCTGATGCGCCAGACGGCGCACCAGCGGGCTGTACTGGCGGATCAGCGAGTTGTTGTCGAGTTGACCCTTGGCGGTGTACATCGTCTCGTCTCCAATCCGGCGTCAATGCGCAGCGAGGGTCACGCCTTGCGGGGCGCGGCCAGCCTTGGGCTGCCACATCGGCCGCGGACGCAGCGGCATCGCATCAGCGGCGCTGTCGAGCGCCGCACCCGGTACCGAGGCCAGCAGCAGCTCGCGCGCCATGTGACGCAGCTCGTGCGTCAGGGGCGCGGAGACCGGCTGGCGGGGATCCATGCAGGCCCACTCGCGCAGCACCGCGCCGAGGAAGCCGTCGCCGCAGCTCGAGAGCTGCTGGGCGATCCGCTCCGCCAGGCGCAGCTGCGGGTTGCAGGCCAGCAGCAGGCTGTAGACCATCAGGCCCGCGCGCTGCGTCAGCCATTTCATGCCGGCGTAGGCGTAGGTCACGCTCTGCACGTCGGTGTCGGCCAGCAGCACCGGACGCACTTCGCGCGAGACCAGCACGCGGCTCAGTTCCGCGGCGCTGGCATGCAGCAGGACGACGTCCGCGAACGGCGCCGCGTCGGTCACCGCTTCCAGGAACTGGGCGGCCGAACCGTTGGCATTGATGTAGCGCAGCGGCAGTCCGCGCGCGGTGAGGAAGGACACCTTCGCCGACAGCGCCTCCACGCAGGCCGCGAGGTCCACCGCCGCGAGGTCCGACGGCGCCGCGGCCTGCTCGCCCGCGTCCACGACCAGCGTGTGCAGGCCGAGTTCGCCGAACGCCGCGCACATGCCTTCCAGCAGCGCGCCGCTTCCCACCACATGCGGATTGCTCACCACCGGCACCACGCGCACGCGCGCCGTGGCGAACAGACGGCGCAGGCCGTCGGCCTGGTCCTTGGGAGCATTGCTGAAGTCGCGCATTGGGCTGCTCTGTGTCTCTTGCGTGTTTCCGCTCCAGCCACCATGTCCCTCTCGAAAGGAACCGGCCATTGCTGGAGCCGTTACCGGAAGTTTCGCCCCGGGGGCCACTCCTTGACCGGGAATTGAAAGGGGGAAACACCCCGCTTTTCTCTCCTGGCACCCTCACCTCGTGGACCTCTCACACAACGACTTCGAGTCGTCCCCCGCCGCAACGGAAAAGGGGGAAAGGCCCGAGCCCTTCCCCCTTTCTAGAACTTGTGACCGGGTTTGGCAACTCCGGTCCCCCGGAAGCCCCTCCGGCCGAGCGGTCAGCCCTTGGTCAGTTCATCCCCATCGGCGAGGATGCGCCCGCCGATCCGGCCATCGTGCCGGCGGTGAAGATCAGGTTGACGTCGGAAGCATCCACGCGCCAGGCCGCCTGGCCGTGGCTGCGCAGCGCGCGCTGCACCAGGGCCTGCGACGACAGGCGATGCCAGTCTTCCGGCACGCGCTGGCCGTTGGTGACGCCCAGGACGCGCAGCTTGTGACGGATCACGGTGTCCAGCGCCGGGGCCAGCTTCACCGCTTCGTCCAGCTTGGACAGGATGACGCCCTGCGCTTCCGCGCCGCGCCAGGCACCGACCACGTCCTCGATCGTCTCGCCCTGTTGAGCGGCGTTGACGACCAGGATGCGCTTGATGCTCTTGTGCGCCAGCATCTCCAGCAGCTCGGCGGTCCGGCTGTCGCGCTGGGCCGTGCCGGCCGTGTCGATCAGCACCATCTTCTTGGACGACAGCAGGTCCAGCAGGTCTTCCAGCGAGGCGCGGTCATGCGCCGTGTGCACCGGCACGCCCAGGATGCGGCCGTAGGCGCGCAGTTGCTCGTGGGCGCCGACCCGATAGGCATCCAGCGTGATCAGGCCGAGCTGGCTCGCGCCGTACTTGGTGGCGAAGGCCGCGGCGATCTTGGCCGTCGTCGTCGTCTTGCCGACGCCGGTCGAGCCGATCATCGCGAACACGCCGCCTTGGTCTTCCAGGGCCGGTTGCTGCTCGGCGGTCTGCACGTTGCGCGACAGCACGTTGGCGGCCCACGCGTGGGAATCGGCTTCCTCGGTCGTCTGCGCCGGCAGGCCTTCGACCAGCTTGCGCACCAGGGCCGGCGAGAAACCGGCATCCAGCAGCTTCTGCGTCAGGCGGGCCTGCGCGGGCTGGCGCTGCAGCTTCTCCATGAAGGCCAGCGCGCCGAAGCGCTCTTCGATCATGCCCTTCATCGCGCGGAGCTCGGTCATCATCTCCTGCTCGCGACGCGAGGACGCCGGCATGTCGTTCAGCGGATGGTTGCCCATGCCGCCGAAGCCGTGGCCGATGCCGCCCAGGTCCTGCAGGGACTGCTGCTGCACGCGGATCTCGTCGCGCAGCACCGGCGGCACGACGCGCGGCGCGGGGGCCGGCGCGGAGTCGTAGGCACGCTCGTCGACACGACGGGCGCCCAGGGTCTGCATCGCGGAACGCGCGCGCTGGTCGCGCTGCGCAGCCATCGAGGCGACCGATTCATTCATTTGCGCATTGATCTGAGATTGCGAAAAGGCGGGCGCCGGCTCGTCCATCATCGGATCAGGCAGGCCGTTCATCTCGGCCGAGCGGCGCTTGAGCATGCGCTCCCGGACGTAGTCCTGGAAGGACAGCGTGCTCATGGCCATCGCATTGACGTCCTCGCCCACCGAGGCACCCGAGCCACCGAAACCGGGCTCCGCGCGCTGCGGGGCCGGCGACGCGGACAGACGCTGCTTGAGCGCCTGACGCGGTGGCACGTCTTCCCGTTGCTGCTGGCGCTGCGGCTGGGCAGCCGGCTGACGCGGCGCGGCGGCGCGGGGCGCAGCAGCGGCGGCACGCGGCGTCGAGGCGGCGACGCGCTCGATCTGCGACATGCCTTCCGGCGCCATCGCCAGCACCTCCACCCCTTCGGGGCAGGGCTTGTTCGAGAGCACGACCGCGTCGTCGCCGAAGGCCTGGCGGACCAGGGCCATGGCTTCTCGGGAATTGCGGGCGGTAAAGCGTTTGACGTTCATGCCGTGCCTCCGATGATGGAGCCGATGCGGATCGTGTGCGTTTCAGGAATCTCGCTGTGCCCCAGCACCTTCAGCCGCGGCGCAGCGCGCTTGAGCAGACGGGCCAGGGGAGCGCGAATCAGGTCGGGCACCAGCAGGCAGGCGGGCAAACCGCGATCCTCTTGGGACTGCGCGGTCTGCGCGGCACTTCTTGCAAGCGTGTCGGCCACGCCGGGATCCAGCGCCGCGCCGTGAGGCGAGTGCAGGGCCTGCGAGACCAGACGTTCCAGCTCGGGGTCGAGGGCGATGACGTCGAGCTCCTTGGCCGGTCCGTAGATCTGCTGCACGATCGCCGGAGCGATGTGGATGCGGATGCGACGGGCCAGCTCGGCGGGATCGGTCGTCTGCCCGGCGTTTTCGGCCAGGCTTTCCACGATGGAACGCATGTCGCGGATGTGCACGCCCTCTTCCAGCAGGAACTGGAGGACTCGTTGCAGGGCGGCGACATTGACCATCTTGGGAATCACGTCTTCGATGAGTTGGGGCGCTTGCTTGGTGAGGTGATCCACCAGCTGCTGGGTTTCCACCCGGCCCAACAACCGGGCCGCGTGAACTTGCAGCAAGTGTGAAAGATGCGTGGCCACCACGGTCGCGCAATCAACGACGGTAAAGCCCGCCATTTGCGCCATATCCCGTTGCCGCTCCTCGACCCAGACCGCCGGGAGTCCGAAGGCGGGGTCCGTGGTGGGCGTCCCGATCAGCTTCTGCGTGGCGTGACCGGGGTTGATCGCCAGCCACATGCCCGGGTAGGCCTCCGCTTCCCCGATCACCGCGCCGCGCAACGTCACGCGGTACTGGCTGGGGCGCAGTTCCAGGTTGTCCCGGATGTGCACCGACGGGGGCAGGAAACCGATGTCCTGCGCGAACTTGCGGCGCACGCCCTTGATGCGGCTCAGCAGGTCGCCTTCGCGGGTCTTGTCGACCAAAGTGATCAGGCGGTAGCCGACCTCCAGGCCCAGCGTGTCCACGGCGACGACGTCGTCCCAGGAGGCTTCGGCATCCGGGTTCGGCGCGCCGGGCACCGGGGCGGCGGCCTTGCTGCGGGTCTCGGCGGCCTTCGTGGCCTGCTCCTTGGTGCGCAGCCAGTAGGCCAGGTAGCCCAGGGCGCCGGCGATGATCATGAACACCAGGTGCGGCATGCCCGGGATCAAGCCCAGGATGAAGACGACGCCCGCGGTGATGGCGACGGCCTTGATCGAACCGAACACCTGCGAGCCGATCATCTGGCCGACGTCCTTGTCCTTGCCGACGCGCGACACGACCAGGGCGGAGGAGACGGAGATCAGCAGCGCCGGGATCTGCGCCACCAGCGCGTCGCCGACGGCCAGCAGGATGTAGCTGTCCGCGGCCTGGCCGGCGGACAGCCCGTGCTGGGCCACGCCGATGACGAAGCCGCCGACGATGTTGATGAAGAGGATCAGGATGCCGGCGATCGCGTCGCCGCGGACGAACTTCGAGGCACCGTCCATGGAGCCGAAGAAGTCCGCCTCGTCGCCCAGTTCGGCGCGGCGGCGCTTGGCTTCCTTCTCGTCGATCAGGCCGGCGGACAGGTCGGCGTCGATCGCCATCTGCTTGCCGGGCATCGCGTCCAGGGTGAAACGCGCGCCGACTTCGGCGATCCGCTCCGCACCCTTCGTGACCACGATGAAGTTGATGACCACCAGGATCGCGAACACGATCAGGCCGACGGCGAAGTTGCCGCCGATCAGGAAGTGGCCGAAGGATTCGATGACCTTGCCCGCGGCGCCGGCGCCGGTATGGCCTTCCAGCAGCACCACGCGGGTGGAGGCCACGTTCAGCGACAGGCGCAGCAGCGTCGTGATCAGCAGGACGGTCGGGAACGCGGCGAAGTCCAGCGGCCGCAGCATCTGCGAGGCCACCAGCATCACCATGATGGACATGGCGATGTTGAAGGTGAAGAACAGGTCCAGGGCGAAGGCCGGCAGCGGCAGCACCATCATCGACAGGATGATCATGATGGCGATCGGCGCCCCGAGCGCCTGCACGATGGCGGCGCGGGGTCCGAGGAAGTTCTGCAAACGGGCCATCAGCTCGTTCATCGGTGCTGCCTTCAACCTGTTGGATGCCGGAGGGGAATTCACTTGCCCGACACTGCCGTCGGGCCACGCCATTGTTCGGCGAGAGCCAGTTTTCCTTTAGCCGGATAAAGGGGGGAATTCCCCCCGGAATCGCGCCTACCTCGGCGCCACTCCGGCGCGCCCTCGCCAGAGGGGACCGGGCCGGTGCCCCCTTGGAGCGAATTCCGAGCGGCGAGGAGGAGATTGAGCGGAAAGGGGGCACCGGCCCGGTCCCCGCCCGCTCGGTACATCGAACAGCCGAGATCAGGCCGGCTTGCCTTCCGGGAACTGATCGTCCAGCTCCTCTTCCGGCGGCGTCCAGCCCGGCTTCTTGTGCGGGTCGAGCTCGTCGGGCACCGGCGGGTTCGGCACGGCCTGCGGCGAGGCGCCCTGCCCCTTCAGCGCGGCCTTCAGCTGATACACGTAGGCCAGCACCTGCGCCACGGCGCCGAACAGCGCGCCGGGGATCTCCCGGTCCAGCTCGGCGTGGGCGTACAGGGCGCGGGCCAGCGCCGGCGCCTGGAGCACCGGGACCTTGTTTTCCTTGGCGATGTCGCGGATCTTGAAGGCCAGCAGGTCCAGGCCCTTCGCCACCACGCGCGGCGCGCCGAACTTGGTCTCGTCGTAGGCGATGGCGACCGCATAGTGGGTCGGGTTCATCACGACCAGGTCGGCCTTCGGCACGGCCTGCAGCATGCGGCGCTTCACCAGCTCCCGGGCCTTGGCGCGCATCTTGTGCTTCATCTCGAGGTTGCCTTCGGCTTCCTTGAGCTCGTTCTTGGCTTCCTCGCGGGACATCTTCAGCCGCTTCAGGTACTGGTGGCGCTGCAGCGGCACGTCGATCACGGCGAACAACGCCAGGCACAGGCCCAGCATCATCAGCCCACCCATCAGCTGCTTGCCGGCGAAGGCCAGCGCCGACGGCAGCGGCACCGACATGATCCCGATGAAACCTGCGATGCGGTCCTTCAGCGCCATCGCGCCGACGACGCCCAGCACCAGCGACAGCGCCACGGCCTTCAGCGCCGTGGTCAGGTTCTGCATCTGGAACAGTTTGCCGAAACCGGTGATCGGATTCAGGTTCGTGAATTTCGGGGCCAGCGGCTTCATCGTGAAGTTCCAGCCGCCCGAGGCGATGTGCGCGGCGATCGCCGCCATTGCCAGGATGATCAGCGCCGGCAGGCCCAGCATGAAACCCTGCCAGGTCAGCGTCGACAGGCGCTCGGTCATCATGCCGGCGGAACGCAGCTGTTCGGCATCAAACCGCAGCGCACCTTCCAGCATGCGCTGCAGGGTTTCGACGGCGTACGGCGTCGACGTCGCGAACAAGGCGCCGCCCGTGGCCATCACCGCGAAATGCGGCAGGTCCCGGGAGCGCGGCAGTTGACCTTCCTTGCGAGATCTTTCGATCTTTTTCTGCGAGGCGGGTAAGTTGCGGTCTTGTGCGTCTTGATCGGCCATGGGTGGTCACGGCCCTATGCCGTGGCCCCGCCATTGTTTGGCCGGAGGGGGTTTCGCCTTGGCCGGATAAGGGCCCGAAATCGGCCCGACTTCCGATCTCGCCAACCCAGAAAGCAGAAACCCGCGCCGAGGCGCGGGTTTCGTTGCGGCCATGCCGGCTTCGAAAGATCAGAAGCCCAGCGAGGCCAGCAGGTCGTCCACTTCGGACTGGTTGGCCACCACGTCGGCGCGGCCTTCCGGGTTCACGACCGGGCCCTGCAGGATGCTCGGGTCGACCTTCTCGCGCTGTTCCGGCGGCACCACCGAGACCAGCAGCTTCACCAGCGAATCTTCCAGGTCGTTGGCCAGCGTCACGACCTTGGCGACCACCTGGCCGGTCAGGTCATGGAAGTCCTGCGACAGCATGATGTCGGTCAGGTGGGTGTCGATCTTCGACGTGGAGGATTCGACCTCCTTGACGAAGTTCAGCACCGCGCCCGACGCCACCGCGCGGACCGGGTCCGCGGTGATCGCCTGGGCCATCGCGTTGGCGGCCTCGGTGATCTTGGCGTGCTCGGCCTTGGCCTGGTCGACCGAGTTCAGCACCTTGTTGGCGGCGTCGGCGGTCTTGTTGGCGATGTAGGTCAGGCGGCTGCGCGCGTCGGGCAGCCCGTCGGTCGCGACCTGCAGCTTGGGCATCACGCCCAGCTGCTGCATCGTGTCGTGCAGCACGCGCGTGATCGTGCCGATCTGTTGGAACACCTCGGGCGAGACCGTCAAGGGCTCGTTGGATTGCGAGGTCAGTTTGGCCAGCTCTTCCATCTGCATGGTGGGACTCCCAGCGTCAGGCCGCAGCGGCCAGCTTCTGCATGATCTTCAGGACCTTCTCCTCCAGCGTGGCCTTCGTGAATGGCTTCACGATGTAGCCCGCCGCGCCGCTCTGGGCGGCCAGGACGATGTCTTCCTTGCGGGCTTCCGCCGTCACCATCAGCACCGGCAGGTGCTTCAGCGTGGCGTCTTCCTTGATGGCCTTGAGCAGCTCGAAGCCATTCATGTTGGGCATGTTGATGTCGCTGACGACGAAATCGTATTTCGCCTGTTTCAGCATGCTCAGGGCCTCGACGCCGTCTTCCGCCTCTTCGGCGTTGTTGTAGCCGATCTCCTTCAGCAGACCGCGCACGATCCGGCGCATGGTCGAGAAGTCGTCGACGATCAAGAATTTCATGTCAGTGCTCATGGCGTTCCTCTGAGGGGACTGGAGGGCTTAAGGCGAGATCTGGTTATAGATGACAGAACGTCGATCCGGAACGTTATCGGCCCGCGGGCGCGGAACTTGAGGCCTGCGGCGCGCTCGCCGCGGGGTCTGAAGTGTCCTCGTCCTCATCGGGCAGGTTCTTCAGCACCGCATCCTCGGCATCGCGATTCATCACGATGATGCTGATGCGGCGATTGACTTGGGCTTTGGGGTCTTTCGTGTCCAGCAGTTTGCTTGACGCCAACCCCTGCACGCGAAGTACCCGGGCATCCGGCAGACCGCCCGCCACCAGCTCTCGCCGCGAGGCATTGGCCCGGTCCGCCGACAGTTCCCAGTTGCTGTATCCACGCTCGCCCGCAGAAAACGGCTGTGAATCCGTATGTCCTTCCAGCGTCAGCCGGTTGGGCACCTCGGACAACACGTTGCCGAGTTCCTGCAGCAACTCGCGCATATACGGCTTCACCACCGCGCTGCCGCTGTCAAACATCGGACGATTATTCTCGTCCACGATTTGGATCCGCAAGCCCTCGCGTGTCATATCGAGCCGGATTTGCCCACCTAATGCCGCAATTTTGGGGTTCTCCGCGATGATTTTCTCGACCTTGTCCTTCAACTGCTGCAGGCGTACGCGTTCCGCCCGCCGCTGCTCTTCCTTGAGGGCCTTCAGGTTGATGGTTTTCCGAGGAGATTCGACGTCGCCGGCCTTGACCTGGCCGGTCTGGCGCGTCAGGTCCTGACCGCCGCCCTTGATGATGTGCGACGCGTCGCCCGAACCCGAGCCGCCGAACATGGCGACCTTCAACGGCGAGGCGAAATAGTCCGCGATGCCCTTCTTGTCGCCCTCGGTCGTCGAGCCGAGCAGCCACATCAGCAGGAAGAAGGCCATCATCGCCGTCACGAAGTCGGCGTACGCGATCTTCCACGCGCCGCCATGGGCGGCATGGCCGCCCTTCTTGACGCGCTTGATGATGATGGGCTGGAGTTTCTTGGCGTCACCGGCCATGGTGATTCACTCCGTTCACTTCTTCTTCACGTGGCCTTCGAGCTCGGCGAAGGTGGGGCGCTCGGTCGAGTACAGCACCTTGCGTCCGAATTCGATCGCCACCTGCGGCGCGTAGCCTTGCATCGAGGCCAGCAGCGTGGTCTTGATGCATTGGAGTTCCTTGCCGGCCTCGTCGACCTTGGCTTCGAGCGCGCCAGCCAGCGGCTCGGCGAAGGCGTAGGCCAGCAGGATCCCCAGGAACGTGCCGACCAGCGCCGAGCCGATCATCCCGCCGAGCACCGCCGGGGGTTGGCCGACCGAGCCCATGGTGTTCACCACGCCGAGCACCGCGGCCACGATGCCGAAGGCCGGCAGACCGCCCGCCAGGCGCTGCAGCGCGATCACGGCGAGGAAGGCCTCGTGGTGGTGGGTATCGATCTCGGCGTCCATCAGGGACTCGATCTCGTGCGCATTGAGGTTGCCCGAGACCATCATCCGCAGGTAGTCGGTGATGAACTCGGTGACGTGGTGGTCGTTGCCCACCGTCGGGTATTTCTGGAAGAGCGGCGAGCTGTGCGGGTCCTCGACATCCTTTTCGATGGACATCAGACCTTCCTTGCGCGCCTTCTGCAGGATGTCGTAGAGCAGCGCCAGCAACTCCATGTAGCGCGCCTTGGTGTACTTGCTGCCCTTGAAGCAGTCGCCCAGGCCCTTCATGGTGGCCTTCATGACCTTGGGCGGGTTCGTGGCCAGCATGCCGCCGATCGCCGCGCCGAAGATGGTGGTCATCTCGAACGGCAGCGCGTGCAGCACCACGCTGATGTTGCCTCCGTGCGCGATGAACACGCCGAAGATGCAGGCCAGTGCCAGCAGCCAACCGATGATGACAAACATGGAATTCGTTCCGTCCTGAAGTTGCCGCCGCGTCCCCTCGCGGTCCGGGCCATCTCATCCCTTATCGACCGGCTCCCCGCCCGCTTGAGCCCGGCCTGTGACGGCCGGTGTCTCGCGGGCGCCGGTCGGGCGTCGCTGTCTCGTGTCGTTCGACATTGATGAAGCGCGTCCCGGCCTCAGGCCTGCAGGTCGCGCACCCGGTAGGCGTAGAGCTGGTGGCGGGTGCCGGTATCCAGCTGCGCGAAGACGGGTTGTCCCGGCAGCGGGAAGTCCAGACTGACCAGCCAACTGCCCGGTCGCATTTCCGTGCGCACCTTGTCCAGCGCGCGCGGCATCGACTCGGGCCGCTGGAAGAGGTAGACCAGGTCCGTGTCGCGCCACGACTGGACCCACAGGTCGCCCCGGGCGATATCGGCCCAGGGGCAGCGCAGGCGGGCCAGCAGCCACAGGAAGCCACTGTATTCAATGCCCGCGAAACGCACGCCCGGATAAGCGCGGCGAAGGGCCACCAATCCGTCGCCTAGCCCGCAGCCGGCGTCCAGCACGCGGGCGCCGCCGTGCAGCTTCACACGCTCGGGGAGCGCGCGCAGCGCGTCGTGCGGTGTCGGGAACAGCGGGGCGTCGCTCCAGCCTCGGCGGGGATAGGCGAGCACCAGCACGCCCAGCGGGATCAGCCAGATCCAGGCCGGCAGGTCGGTACCGGTGAAGAGCAAGGCCATCGGAAAGCCGGCGGCGACGATCATGCGGCGCCAGGTCTGGCGATGCAGCCCGGCCAGAATCAGCCCGAGGCCCGAGGCGACGATCGCCGCCGGCCAATCGGGCCCGAACAGGCGCCAGACAACGAAACAGGCGGCCCAGCTCAGCAGCGCCAGCGTCGGCCAGCGTAGCGCGGAGCGAGCATCTCCCGAAGCGGCGTGGGGGAGTCGGGCGGCCATGACGGCGCCCTCAATGCATCTGAATGCCGCCGGCCGCCTTGCCCTTGCCGGCACGTGCCGGAGGGTTGCACAGGCCGCAGACGTAATGCTTGGCAACCTCGTGCGGATGGGTCACGAAGTGGCCGCCACACTTGCTGCACTTGGTCATCGTCAGCATGCCGTTGTCCACGAACTTCACTAGGCGCCACGCGCGGGTGACCGACAGCAGCTGCTCCAGGTTCTGCGCCGCGGTCTGTTCCTGGTACAGCTGGTAGGCCTTGATGACGACATCAATCTCGTCCATCTCGGCCACCTTGTTCAGGTATTCGTGGATGTTCAGGAACAGGCTGGCGTGGATGTTGGGCTGCCAGGTCATGAACCAGTCCGTCGAGAAAGGCAGTTGGCCCTTGCTGGGGCTCTTGCCCGAGACTTCCTTGTACAGGCGCAGCAGACGCTCGTAGCTCAGGTCCGTTTCCGACTCCAGCACCTGCAGGCGGGCGCCCAGGTGGATCAGCGTCACGGCACGATCGATCTGCTTGGCTTCGGTCAGGATGGACTTGGTGCGCATGTCGGTGTCTCCGGCTTCAATTCAGCTTCAGTTGACGCGTTGGGCGTCGATATAACTTAGGCGGCTTCCTGATGACGTCCAGCCATCAGGATGGAGGCGTGCAGGCGGGAGACGCTGTCGTTGGCGGCCGGCTTGCCGTGCGAGGTCAGCAGGCCCCACACCAGGTCGTCGTCCATGCGGAAGCGGCACAGCAGCGTGTTGCCCGAGGCGATCTTCAGCATCTGGGCTGCGCTCAGCGTGGTCAGCAACGTCGCGGTCTCTTCCGAGATGCCCAGGCGATACAGCGCCTGTTCGCGGTCGGCGCGGATCAGGCTCTGGGCCAGCATCAGGTACGACAGGTTGGCTTCGCGGATCTCGGCGAGGATTTGGTCGGCGTTCATCGTTCGGCTCCTGGAGTGTTGGGTGCTGATGTCGTTTTGTTTCAGCGTGAGACGAACTGTAGAGATGGCGACACGCAAGCAACATCAGGTCGCTTCCATCTCCGGGTTAGGGAGCGCGCCGACGCGCTTGTCAGATGAATTCCTACAAGATGCCAGATCAGCGCCATCCCGGCGCTGCTTTTTGAGGGATCACCGCGCCTCGCGCAGCCCCCTCGCCTCCTCCGGGCGCCCGGTGGCTTCCAGGAGCAGTGCCAGGTTGTAGGCGGCGAGATGACTGCCCCGCCCCTCGACAGCACCCGGTTGGTCAGGGCGTTCACCAATCTCCAGACAGCGACGCCAGGCGCCTTCGATCATCGGGATCAAGGCTTCGGCTTGCTGCGGCTGGTCCGCCGCCCAATCCAGCAACAGATCGCCCAGCGCGAAGAAGAAGTCCGGCGAGTCCCCGCATCGTTGCAACTGCGTTTCCGCGAAGACCAGACCATCGGCATGGCGCTTGAGAGACTTCAGACCGAAGAGTCTTCTCGCGACCAGATCGTTCCACCATGCAGGCGGCAGGGGCAACGAGGTCAAGCGGTCAACGGCATTCACGAACGCTGCTTCCGCATCCGCGAAGCGGTCATAGACCGAGAAGTCCTTGCCGAGCTGGTACCAGAGATACGGGTTGACGGGATCTTCATCGACCGCCGCACGCAACAGCCGCTCGTTGCGTCCCTGCTTCACGTGAAGTCGTTCAGGCAGGTAGCCGTCGTGCGCGACATGGATGTCGAGCGCCCTGACGGGCAACACATGCGCAGGCTGTTCGTGGATGCGGCCGGTGTAGCGAATGCGCCCCGGCAGCACGCGGCTGAGACGCGATTGCGCGGTGCCGCCGTCGAAATGGTCTTGAAGCGCGATCGTGCCGACAAACTCGGGGGCGGTACTGCGCAACGCCTCAAGGGCCGCACCACTGCCCTCCCCGATCAACCATTCATCGGCATCGAGCACGACGTGCCAGTCGGCGCCGGCCGCGTCAAGCGCCGCATTGCGCGCGGCGGCGAAATCGTCGATCCAGCGGAAATGCACGACCCGGGCGCCGGCAGCTTCAGCCAGACGAAGGGTGTCGTCGGTGGAGCCCGTATCCATGACCAGCAGTTCGTCGACGAACGGACGAACGCTGGTCAACAGCCGGCCGATCGTCGCCGCCTCGTTGCGGGCGATGACAACCAGGCAGCTGCGCCAGCGGGTAGACATTCGACGAAATGATCCTGACGCGATACGCTCAATGCATCTGGATGCCGCCGGCCGCCTTGCCCTTGCCGGCGCGCGCCGGAGGGTTGCACAGGCCGCAGACGTAATGCTTGGCGACCTCGTGCGGGTGAGTCACGAAGTGGCCGCCGCACTTGCTGCACTTGGTCATCGTCAGCATGCCGTTGTCCACGAACTTCACCAGGCGCCACGCGCGGGTGACCGACAGCAGCTGCTCCAGGTTCTGCGCCGCGGTCTGTTCCTGGTACAGCTGGTAGGCCTTGATGACGACGTCGATCTCGTCCATCTCGGCCACCTTGTTCAGGTACTCGTGTATGTTCAGGAACAGGCTGGCGTGGATGTTGGGCTGCCAGGTCATGAACCAGTCCGTCGAGAACGGCAGCTGGCCCTTGCTGGGGCTCTTGCCCGAGACTTCCTTGTACAGGCGCAGCAGACGCTCGTAGCTCAGGTCGGTTTCCGACTCCAGCACTTGCAGGCGCGCGCCCAGCTTGATCAACGTCACGGCGCGATCGATCTGCTTGGCTTCGGTCAGGATGGACTTGGTGCGCATTGGGGTGCTCCGGGTGCTGTCGGATGTTCTCGGGCGGCAATTTCTCTGCCTGAGGCAGTTGCCTGAATCTTCTGGATCAGGCAGCGGCTTCCTGGTGGCGGCCCGCCATCAGGATGGAGGCATGCAGGCGGGAGACGCTGTCGTTGGCGGCCGGCTTGCCGTGCGAGGTCAGCAGGCCCCACACCAGGTCGTCGTCCATGCGGAAGCGGCACAGCAGCGTGTTGCCCGAAGCCATCTTCATCATCTGCGCCGGGCTCAGCGTGTTGAGGAGCGTCGCCGTCTCTTCCGAGATGCCCAGGCGATACAGCGCTTGTTCCCGGTCGGTACGGATCAGGCTCTGGGCCAGCATCAGGTACGACAGGTTGGCTTCGCGGATCTCGGCAAGGATCTGGTCGCTGTTCATCGGGTGGCTCCTGGTGGATTGCGTTGCTGCGATGGAATGAATTCTGAAGAAACACCCATCCGTGCGACATCAGGGTGGCGCCAGATACAAGCTAGGGAGCGGGACGACCGCCTTGTCAGCCTGATTCCTACACGTTGCCAGCCCCCAAAGAGAAAACCGCCGTCCGAAGCCCGTGGTTGCGGGCTCGGCGGCGGTTTTTCGGGGAGACAGCCTGTCAGGGCCGTCCCGGCAACGACGAATCGTCGACCGTTCAGGCGGCTTGGAGGCGTAGCAATTCGGAGTCGACGATCGCCATCAGTTCCGGCGAATCGCGGCGCAGCATCTCGAGCGCCTGTCCTTCATTGAGGATGCTCAACACCTCGATCGCGGCCTTCACCTCGCCCAGACCCGACAGCGCGAAGCCGAGGGTATAGAGAGAAGGCGCATGTTGCGGCGAGAGCTCCACCGCACGATGCGCATACAACGCGGCGTCGCTCAGTTGCCCCGCAGCCAGCAGCAGCGCGCCGACGTCGGACAGCAGGTCGACGCTCATCGGCGCCATTTCCAGCGCGTTGTAGAGCAGCGCGACGCCGTCGCCGATGCGCCCCTGCGCGGCTTGCGCATAGGCGGCGTTGCGCGCCTGGGCCAGCAACAGGCGAGCCTCGCTGGATCCCGGACGGATCGTTCCGTGACATTGTTCCTCGATCGACGCGTCGATCATCGACACGGTGGACCGTGCCTCGGTTTGCGCTTGCAGTGGCATAGACCTCTCCATGGTCGTTGGGACTCGTCGATCGAGTCCGGTCTCGAGCCGAGACCGGTCCCGGCGAAGGTGGCGGAAGCGGCGATCCCGCAAGTCGGCATCGCCAGGAGGCACTTTAGGGGGGCACCCCCGTGATCGAGCACACGAAAAGCGCCGGCATTCCCCCTCAATCCCGCCGCATTCAGGCCGTAGATACCCCCATGTCCGTCGCCAGACCGACACCCGGGCACGAGTCCGGGTCGAAGTCAAACGACAAACAACGCGTTGCAAGGCCTGCTTATCTCCGGATCACAAGTCTTGACAAATTGCCCTCAAGTTCTAAGGAGAGGGGCCCGATAACCAACACAACGGGGCTGCTGAACGCAGCGACAGGCAAGCAAAGACAAGCAGTCTTGCTAGCAGGTCGAAGCAGGCAGGCGGCACGTGGTCCGGTTAGAAGGCCTGACGTTCTTGGCTTCCGATGAGGGGTGGGACGGCAACGGTTGACTAGCGTCGGACTGGGACCGAACCGGGAAATGGCCCGGGCGGTTCAGCAGGAGCATCCGAGATCCTCGGCCGGTTCGCCTCACGGCGGGTCGGAGGATCGGAGGACTCAGGCGCTCATGTGTGGTTCGGCGCTTTTGCCGGTATTTACGTATAGCTGTTAGGAGCAATCATGGCCCAAGTCATCAACACCAACCTGCTGTCGCTCAACGCCCAGCGCAACACCAGCACCAGCGCCACCTCGTTGGCCACGTCGATGCAGCGCCTGTCTTCGGGTCTGCGCGTCAACTCCGCCAAGGACGACGCCGCCGGTCTGGCGATCGCCGACCGCATGAACTCGCAAGTCCGCGGCATGAACGTCGCCCAGCGCAATGCCAACGACGGCATCTCCCTGTCGCAGACGGCTGAAGGCGCGCTCTCCAAGGTGGGTGATTCGCTGCAGCGCATGCGTGAACTGGCGGTGCAGGCCCGCAACGCCACGAACACGACGACCGACCTGGACTCGATCGGACAGGAATATGCCCAGCTGGGCTCTGAAATCCAGCGCGTCCTGGGCGGCACGACCTTCAACGGCCGCGCCATCCTGGCAGGCGACTCCGGCACGCAGACTTTCCAGATCGGCGCCAACACGACGGCCAATGACTCGGTCGACGTCACGACGACCAACATGACCACGGACACGACCATCACCGGCGTGACCAGCGGCGCGATCACCAACGCCTCGACGACGACCGACCTGGCCACCGTGATCGACAACATCGACTCGGCGATCAAGACGGTCTCGGGCGAACGTTCGAAGCTGGGTGCCTCGCAGAACCGTTTCGACGCGATCGTGTCGAACCTGCAGATCTCGGTCGAGAACCAGACCGCCGCCCGCAGCCGGATCATGGATGCCGACTTCGCCTCGGAAACCGCCAACCTGAGCCGTGCGCAGATCCTGCAACAGGCCGGCAACGCGATGATCGCCCAGGCCAACCAGGCTCCCCAGCAAGTGCTGGCCCTGCTGCGCTGATAGGACGAAGAGGATTCCGTCGACGCCAGCCGTCGGCGGATCCCAGAGCCTCGAAGGGGACGCGGTCCCCTTCTCTTTTCGCATCACCAGCAGGGCCGGGGTGTGAAAAGAGAAGTCAACGAGCGAGGGTGGGGCCGGAATGGGGCTTGGGGTTCCCGGGGGGACGCCCCATGCCCCGTGGAGAGCCCGCGCCAGGCCTCCCGAAGGCTTCATACCAAATGGCCTCCGCGCCGGCCCAGAAACCGGCCGGGAAGGCGTTTGACACCGGCGTGCCGCAAGAGCCCGCCCACAGTGGCTCCCGCCACTTCTTCACGCCCGCCACGGGGCGTTGCAAGCTTTCTTTTCAAGAAGGCCTCAAGTCCATTCCTGCGCGTCCCGATAACTGCATCAACGGGTCCGCAATTCAACAGCAAGGGCCACGTGGTCCGGCTCAGTCGGACGATTAATCAACCGTCCGCCGAGACCGCCAGAAGGTCTTTGAAACTTGAAGGAATGAATCATGGCTCAGATCATCAACACCAACCTGCAATCGCTCAACGCCCAGCGCAACCTGTCGTCCTCGCAGTCGTCGCTGTCGGTGTCGATGCAGCGCCTGTCCTCGGGGCTGCGTGTCAACTCCGCCAAGGATGACGCCGCCGGCCTGGCGATCGCCGAGCGCATGAACGCCCAGGTCCGTGGCATGAACGTCGCGGTGCGCAACGCCAACGACGGCATCTCCCTGGCGCAGACCGCTGAAGGCGCGCTGTCCAAAGTGGGCGACTCGCTGCAGCGCATGCGTGAACTGGCGGTGCAGGCCCGCAACGCGACCAACACGACGACCGACCTGGATTCGATCGGCAAGGAATACGCCCAGCTGGGTCAGGAAATCGGCCGCGTCATCGGCGGCACGACCTTCAACGGCAAGTCCATCCTGGGCAACGACGCCGGCACGCAGACCTTCCAGATCGGCGCCAACACCAGCGCCAACGACTCGGTCGACGTGATCACCAACAACATGACCAACGATGCGACGATCACCGCGGTCACCGGCGGCGTGATCGACAACGCCTCGACGCCCGACGCGCTGAAGACCGTGATCGACAACATCGACGCGGCCATCACCACGGTCAGCGGCCAGCGCGCGATCCTGGGCGCCTCGCAGAACCGTTTCGACGCGATCATCTCCAACCTGCAGGTCTCGGTGGAGAACCAGACCGCCGCCCGCAGCCGCATCATGGATGCCGACTTCGCCGCGGAAACGGCCAATCTGAGCCGCGCGCAGATCCTGCAGCAGGCCGGCAACACGATGGTGGCGCAGGCCAACCAGCTCCCGCAACAGGTGCTGTCGCTGCTGCGCAGCTGATCCCCTTCTATCGGTTGACTCCTCAAGCACCGGCCTTCGTGGCCGGGCCTCCAAAGGCTCCGCATCGCCCCTTCGGGACCGATGCGGGGCCTTCTTTTATTGGTTGGTTAATGGCGGGTTTTCCGCCCGCTAATCGGCCAATCGGCGTTGAAGCACGTTTCGCACAATGGGAACCATCGAGCACGTAGTACCGCTCGACCACCGGTCCAACCGGCAGATCCAAACAATGACTGCGATGGCGCAGCGAGGATCCGCGGGTGAGGTCGGGAACCGACCCACCTAACCGGGATCGCAGCCAGGACAGGATCTCCGCAGGAGTGCATCAATGCCACAGACCATCAACACCAACATTGCCTCGCTGAACGCGCAACGCAATCTGAACTCATCGCAGTCGTCGCTGGCGACCTCGATGCAGCGCCTGTCGTCGGGCCTGCGGGTGAACTCCGCGAAGGACGACGCCGCCGGCCTGGCGATCGCCGAACGCATGAACGCGCAAGCTCGCGGCATGACGGTGGCGATGCGCAACGCCAACGACGGCATCTCGTTGTCGCAGACCGCGGAAGGCGCGCTGGGCAAGGTGGCCGATTCGCTGCAGCGGATGCGCGAACTGGCGATCCAGGCCCGCAACGCGACCAACGCGGACAGCGACAAGGATTCGCTGGACAAGGAGTTCGGCGAGCTCGCCAAGGAAATCCAGCGCGTCACCGCGGGGACGACCTTCAACGGCAAGTACATCCTCGGGCAGGACGCGTCGACGCCGCAGACCTTCCAGGTCGGCCCGAACACGACGTCCAACGACGAGATCACGGTCACCACGCCGAACATGTCGGAAGATGCGACGATCACCAACGTCGCCGGCCAGGACGCCAACGGCACGGGCCGGGCCGTCATCGACCGCACGGCGGATGCAGCGGCGATCGCCGCCGTCGTGGCCAACATCGACACCGCGCTGGACACCGTCAACAGCCAGCGCGCGACGCTCGGCGCGACGCAGAACCGCTTCGACGCGGTGATCTCCAACCTGCAGGTGGCCTATGAGAACCAGACCGCCGCCCGCAGCCGGATCATGGACGCGGACTTCGCGGTGGAAACGTCCAACCTGAGCCGCGCGCAGATCCTGCAGCAGGCGGGCAACGCGATGGTCGCGCAAGCGAACCAGTTGCCGCAGCAAGTGCTGTCGCTGCTCAAGGGCTGATAGAAAAACGCAATCAATCCCCCGGGTCGCCGTCCTAAAGTCGGTGCGAGGGGCGCCGATATGCAGGACAGGGCCTCACGCGGTTCACGCGAGGCCCTGTCGCGCATGGGGTTTCCGACGAGGAAATCCGGCAACAGTGGCCAGGGTCACAGGGAGTACGAACGATGGCATCCATTACTTCGGCAGGTCTCGGCAGCGGCCTGGACGTCGAGAGCATCGTCACGAAGCTGGTCTCGCTCGAGAAGCAGCCCATCACCGACCTGCAGACGCGCACCGACACGATCAAGACGCAGATCTCCGAATACGGAAAGATCAAGAGTGCCTTCAGCGCGATGCGCGACGCAGCCGCCAAGCTGGCCAATCCCAGCACCTGGGCCGCGCTCACCGCCACCTCTTCCGACACGAGCATGGCGACCGTCATTGCCGGCGCCGGTTCGGGCGCAGGCTCCTACGCGCTGAGCGTGACCAACCTCGCCTCGCCGCAGTCGTTGTCGAGCAAGGCCTTCGCGACCAACGCGACGGTCGGGTCGGGGTCGATGACCATTGAACTGGGCCAATGGAGTTCGGACAACTCGACCTTCACCGGCAAGAACGGCGCGTCGCCGGTGAGCGTCTCCATCTCGGCCACCGACACGTTGTCCAGCATCCGCGACAAGATCAACGGCTCGGGTGCGGGTGTGCTCGCCTCGGTCGTGACCGACGCCAACGGTCAGCGTCTGGTGATCCGATCCAAGGACACCGGCGAGGCGAACGGCTTTCGCATCACCACCGCCGACGACGACGGCAACGGCTCGGACGCCAATGGCCTGTCGGCGCTGGCGTATGACCCGACGGCCTCGGTCACGTCGATGACGCAGAACACCGCGGCCAAAAATGCCAACCTCACGGTCAACGGCCTGGCGATCAGTTCCGCGTCCAACAACATCGAAGGCGCCGTGGACGGCCTGACGATCAACCTGCTCAAGGGCGGCACGAAGGACCCGTCGGACCCCACGGGCGCGACGATCATTCCCGCGCAGTCCACGATCACCGTCGGCCAGGACAAGGACAGCGTCAAGAAGGCGATCAATGACTTCGTCACGTCGTACAACAGCCTCATGACGCTGATGCGCAACGACACCAAGTACGACGATGCCAACAAGACCGCCGGCACGCTCCAGGGCGACAGCACGGCGGTCGGCCTGCAGAGCCAGCTGCGCAACATCACCGCCTCGGGCAGCACCCTGGGCGGCCAGTTCGGCCGGCTATCGGACATCGGCGTGGACATCGGCGCGGACGGCACGATGAAGGTCACCGACACCAAGCTGACCAGCGCGCTGGGCAGCATGGGCGATCTGAAGAACCTGTTCATGGGTGTGGACAGCAGCGACCCGAACAACAACGGCATGGCCACGCGCTGGCGCGCCTTCGCCGACCAGGTGACCGGCTTCGACGGCTCGATCACGACCCGGACCACCGGCTTGCAGTCTCGAGTGACGGCCAACGGCAAGCGCGTGGACGAACTCAACGACCGTGCCGACGCCTACGAGAAGCGCCTGCGCGCGCAGTACACGGCGCTGGACACGCAGATGGCCAAGCTCAACGACTTGCAGAGCTACGTCAACAAGATCACCAGCATGATCAGCAGCAGCAGTTGACGCGACAACCGCGGTCGCGGTCGGAACAGGACCGTCGCCACCGCCCTTCTCCGGCGCTTCGAAAAAGGCGCCGACAAGCCTCCTCACGGAGGCTTTCCTTTTTCTTCACGCGAGCAGAATTTCGAGACAAATTCGACACGGGGGAGGCTCAAGTTGGGCCAGCGGGGGCCGAAAACTGATTCAAGCACTTCAGCACACCGCAGCAACAATCATGTAC
Organism: Mitsuaria sp. MSU3D; assembly: GCF_056867975.1. Lineage (NCBI taxonomy): Bacteria > Pseudomonadati > Pseudomonadota > Betaproteobacteria > Burkholderiales > Sphaerotilaceae > Roseateles > Mitsuaria sp. MSU3D. Next base: position 3,427,926 of record NZ_CP200314.1, read on the forward strand.
GGCAACTCTTCCCCCTTCGCCTCCCACGGTCAGCGCGCCAGCAGCATGTACAACCGCGTCGGCGTCGAAACGGACGTGATGACGGCCTCGCCGCATCGGCTGGTGAGCCTCCTGCTGGACGGCGCGTTCGATTCGATGACGCAAGCCATCGGCGCGATCCGCTCCGGCAATGTCGAAGTGAAGAACCGCAGCCTGAGCCGTGCGGTCCGCATCCTGGACGAAGGCCTGAAAGCGGCCCTGAATCTGGAATCGGGCGAACTGGCCCTGGACCTGCGCGACCTGTATGCCTACATCTGCACGCGGCTGACCTATGCGAACCTGCGCAGCGACGATGTCGCGATCGAGGAATGCGTGAAGCTGCTGCAACCGATCAAGGAGGCCTGGGCCAGCATCGCCCCGACCGCCGCCGACCAACGTGCCGCGGCCTGAGCCCCGGACACCCCCTTCCGCCTGACGACTTGAGAAGTTCCATGTCCAAGTACACCGCCAAGCCCCAGACCTCCGCCGCCCAAGCCGCCCCGACCCCGGACCGCCTCATGAGCACCCAACTGTTGAGCTACTACGAAGCCATCGAACAAGCCAGCGCCGACATGCTGAGCGCCGCCCGTTCGGGCAACTGGGACGAAGTGGTGAAGCTCGAAGGCGCCTGCGTGCTGCTGATCTCGCAGCTCAAGCATGCGGCTTCCAGCCAGAACCTGGGTCCGGACGAAGCGCAGCTCAAGACGCGCATCATGCAGCGCATCCTGGTCAACGACGCCGAGATCCGCCACCTGGCCGAGCCGTGGCTGGAAGATCTGGACCAGCTGATGAAGGGCAAGTCCAAGACGGTCCACTGATCGGCACGCTGATCGGTTCCTCGTCCGAGCGCCTCCGCGATCCGAGACATCGGTCACGCATGCGGGTTCCGGACTCACGACGGCGCCGCGACCGGCCCCTTGAACGCATGGGGTCGGCGCGGCGTTTGCCTTGGGGATGCGAGAGAATTTTTCCACCGAATCCTGCCGGATGCTGGCCTTGAGCGACCTGAAGCTATCCCCGAGCCCCCCCGACGCTGCGGACACCGATTTCCGGATGGACGCGCCCGGCGAGATCATGAACTGGCTGCGCGAGCTGCTGCAGTCGCAGGCGCGCATCCAGCTGTCGACGCCGGACGGCGAGGCGATCCACACGGTGCTGCGGGCGCTGGACACGCCGCACGGGATGCTGACGATGGAAGCGCCGCAGGTCGGCGGCACGCTCGCGCCGGTGCTGGCCAGCGACGAGCTGGTGGCGACGGCCTTCCTGGACAAGATCAAATTGCAGTTCGACGTCTCGGGGCTGGTGGCCATCCGCGGCGACGGCGCCGAGGTGCTGCGCTCGCCGGTGCCGCTGCGGCTCTACCGCTTCCAGCGGCGCCAGGCCTATCGGGTCGCGTCCGCCGGGCAGCTGTATCCGGCGCTGAAGCTGGCCGACCCGGCCCTTCCCCGCATCCGCGTCATCAACGTGAGCGCCGGCGGCGTCGCACTGCAGTGGCCGGCCAACGTCGTCCCCGTCCCCCAGGCGGGCGAGGAAATCGGCGGGACCCTGGAACTTGAGCGCGAAGTCAGCTTTTCCACGCTCCTGCGGATCCAGCACATGTCGGACGCCGAACAGGGCGCACCGCGCCAGGCGGGCTGCGCCTTCGTCTCCTTGTCGCCTAACGCGGCCCGCGCGCTTCAGATCTTCATTGACCAGGCGCAGAAGCGCGAACGTTTGATGCGTCGCAGCCTCTGATCGTTCGATCCAGGAATGCAAGAAGCCGCCCCAGAGGCGGCTTTTTCGTTCGCGCGGCACTGCTGCAGGCAGCGAAGCCGTTCAGACCTGCATGTTCATGATTTCCGAGTAGGCCGACACCAGCCGGTTGCGGACCTGCAGCGTCGCCTGGAAACCGATCTGCGCCTTCTGCATGGCGACCATGGTCTCTTCGAGGCTGACGGTCGGATTGTCCAGCTGAACCTCCCGCTGCAACCGCGACGCCTCGTTCTGCTGCGTGCTGACGGACTTCAACGCCGAGCTCATCGCATCCGCGAAGCTCGTGCCGCCCGACGCGGCCTTGGCCACCGGCTGACCCTGGGGGGTCAGGCCGGCGCGCGCCACCGCGTTGGCGAAGTCGAAGGGTTTGAGTTTCAGGTCCACGGAACGCATCGTACGGATCCACGCGCCGTCCATAGCTCCGAACTGGGGGGCCTTCTTCGGCCTGTTCCCACCATTCTTGAGGGCTCCGATCGAAATAATCCAGACCTGTGCCGAGGCGTCCGCCTGGGTACTCCGTTCGACACCAGCCGTACACCACCGCCCCATGGACAACGCCCTGAGCAGCCCCGCCGCCGGACTCCCCGAGGTGCAGCAGACCGCCAAGCCGGCCGGCCTGCCCGCCCGCCTGGCGGCAATGCCCACGAAGAGCAAGATGATGCTCGGCGGCGGCGTGGCCGCGCTGCTGGCGGTCATCGTGGCGATGTCGATGATGACGGCCAAGCCCGACTACCGGCCGCTGTTCTCCGGACTGTCCGACAAGGATGGCGGCGCCGTCATCGCTCAACTCGCGCAGTTGAACGTGCCCTACCGCAATGACCCGGGCGGCGTCATCATGGTCCCCGCCAGCCAGGTCTACGACCTGCGCATGAAGCTGGCCTCGGCCGGCCTGCCCAAGGGCGGCGTCGTCGGTTTCGAACTGATGGACAAGCAGTCCATCGGCCAGACCGCCTTCAACGAGCGCCTGAACTTCCAGCGCGCGCTCGAAGGCGAGCTCACCCGCACCATCACCGCCATGGCCGACGTCGCCGACGCGCGCGTCCATCTGGCCATGCCGCAGCAGAACGGCTTCTTCCGCGAGCAGCAGAAGCCCAGCGCCTCCGTCATGCTGACGCTGCGCGGCGGCCGCACGCTGGACCGCGCCCAGATCGCCGGCATCGTCCACCTGGTGTCCTCGTCGGTGCCGGAACTGAACCCCAAAGCCGTCAGCGTGCTTGACAGCACGGGCGCCCTGCTCTCCCAGAACCCGGACGGCAACGCCATCGGCCTGGACAGCCAGCAGCTCCAGTACAAGCAGCAGATCGAAGCCAACTTGAACAAGCGGATCGCCGAGTTGCTCGAGCCGATGGTCGGCCGCGACAACCTGCGCTCGACGGTCACCGCCGACGTCGACTTCAGCCAGGTCGAGTCGACCGCCGAGGAATACAAGCCCAACCAGGGCCCGAACACGCAGAGCAGCGTGCGCCGCCTGACCTCCGAAGAGCAATCCGGCGGCACCGCCGGCGTGCCCACCGGCGTGCCCGGCGCGACCACCAACCAGGTTCCGCCGCAGGCCGCCGCGCCGATCAACGGCCAGGCCCAGCAACTGCAGCCGGCCGGGCAGTCCGGCGGCACGCAGAACCTGCGCCGCAACAACGACACGCAGTTCGAACTCGACCGCACCGTGCGCGTCACCCGCAACGCGATCGGCCAGATCCGTCGCCTGAACGCCGCCGTCGTCGTGAACCAGAAGACCGTCACCGACAAGAACGGCAAGACCTCCAGCCAGCCGCTGTCCGAGAACGAGATCCAGAAGCTGGACTCCCTCGTCAAGGAAGCGCTGGGCTTCTCGCAGGATCGCGGCGACTCGATCAAGGTGCTCAGCGCCCCGTTCGTCTCCGACAAGATCGAGAACGCCGACGTGCCGCTGTGGCAGCAACCGTGGCTGCGCGACGTCGCCCGCGACTTTGCCGTGCCCGCCGCCCTGGTGCTGGTCGCGCTGATCGCCGTGTTCGGGCTGGTTCGCCCTGCTCTCAAGGCGGCTTTCCCGCCGCCCGTCGAACAGAAGGACGACACTGCCAGCAACAACGCGCTCAGCGTGGTGGAGGACGAACAGCTGGCGCTCGGCGGTCCGCGCGGTCCCGGCGGCCTGCCGGCCCTGGAGGCGCCGATCTCGAACGACAAGCTGGAGCGCGCCCGCCTGCTGGCCAAGGAGAACCCGATCGCCGTGGCCAACATCATGCGCGCCTGGGTCAACGGCGAGGAGCTGGAAACAGCCGCCCCCGCCGGCGGCCGCCGCTGAGCACCGCCGACCAGTACGCCCACCCGGATCGATAGCGAGACACCACCATGGACGACAAAGGCGTAGAAGACGCAGCCATCCTGCTGATGTCGCTGGGCGAGGAAGAAGCCTCCGAGGTCTTCAAGCACCTCGCGCCCAAGGAAGTGCAGAAGCTCGGCGAGACCATCGCCAAGATGAAGGTCGTGCCGCGCGAGCGCGTCGAGCGCGTGCTGGACAAGTTCGACCTCGTCGCCGAGACCCAGAGCACCCTGGTCAGCGACACCGACGAGTACGTCCGTTCGGTGCTCCGCAAGGCGCTGGGCGAGGACAAGGCCAACCTGCTGCTGGACCGCATCCTGCAGGGCTCGGACGTCTCCTCGATCGAATCGCTGAAGTGGATGGACCCGGGTTCGGTCGCGGAACTGCTGCGCAACGAGCATCCGCAGATCGTCGCCGCCATCCTGTCGCACCTGGACTTCGACCAGAGCAGCTCGGTACTGCGCGTCTTCACCGAGCGCCAGCGCAACGAGGTGCTGATCCGCATCGCCACGCTGGACGGCATCCAGCCGATGGCGCTGAAGGATCTCAACGAGGTCATGGGACAGATCCTGGCCGGCGGCGAGCGCATGAAGAAGTCCAACCTGGGCGGCGTCAAGACCGCGGCCGAGATCATCAACATGATGGGCACCAGCGTCGAGGCTTCGGTGCTGGACTACATCCGCGAGGCCGACTCCGACCTGGCACAGAAGATCATGGACAACATGTTCACGTTCGACGACGTGGACAAGATCGACGACCGCGGCATCCAGGCCATCCTCAAGGAAGTGCAGTCCGAATCGCTCATCGTCGCGCTCAAGGGCGCCGGGCCGGAACTGCGCGAGAAGATCTTCCGCAACATGTCCACCCGCGCCGCCGAAACGCTGCGCGAGGATCTGGATTCTCGCGGTCCGGTGCGCCTCTCCGAGGTCGAGGCCGAGCAGAAGGAAATCCTCAAGGTCGTCCGCCGTCTCGTCGACGAGGGCCAGATCGTGCTCGCCGGCGGCGGCGACGACCAGTTCCTGTAATACGCTGGTCGACCCTTCCGCCGACGGATACCCGCACCGATGGTCACCCGCCCACCCCGCCAAGTTCCGCCACCGCCTCGCGCCGACGGCGATCAGCAGCGCGGCAGCACCTATGGCCGCATCATTCCGCGCGAGGAGCTGTCCGGCTTCGCTGCGTGGAATCCCGGCGCCCTCGAAGGCGGCGCCGCGCCGCGCCGTCCGGCTGTCACCGCGCCCGCCCCGGTCGAACCGCCGCCCCCGCCCCCGCCGCCCGGCCCCAGCATCGAGGAGCTGCTGCAGCAGGCCCGGCAGACCGGCTACCAGGACGGCTACCGCGACGGCATGGCGGCGCTCGACGCCTTCAAGCAGAGCTTCGCCAAGCAGATCAGCGCCCAGGTCGGACAACTGGTCGCGAGCTTCGACCAGGACCTGTCCGCGATGGAACAGGACATGGCCGACGCACTGGCGCGCACGGCCGTCGAACTGGCTCGCCAGGTCGTCCGCAATGAACTGGAAACGGCGCCGGAGCTCGTCTCCAAGGTGGCGCATGACGCCGTTGAAGCACTGTTGATCAACGCCCGCCACGTGCGCGTGCGCGTGCACCCCGACGACCTCCCGCTGGTGCTGGACGGCGCCGGCCAGGAACTGCGCGCCCGCGAGGCGCAGGTCATCCCCGATCCCACGATCGCCCGCGGCGGCGTCAAGGTCGACGCCGACATCTGCAGCGTCGACGCCTCGCTGCCGGCGCGCTGGCAATCGGCGGTCGGCGCGCTGGGCCAGACCTCCGTCTGGGAGAACCGCCGCAGCGCCGCCGATGAACAACGTGATGCGCGGCTGGACTTCCGCCTCGAGCCCACGCCGAGCCAGTACGGCGGCCTGCCCCATGGAGCGAACCAGGGCGCGCCCGAGGACCGCGAGTCATGAGCGCACGCACCGACCGCTGGCGCCAGTATTTCGACGACCTGCAGGCCTTCGCCGGCAATGCGCCGCCGATCGAGCCGCAGGGCAAGCTGGTGCGCGTCGCCGGCCTGGTGCTGGAAGCCACCGGCGTGAAGGTGCCGGTCGGGTCGGTCTGCGAGATCCACATGCCCTCGACCGCCGCCTCGCCGCGTCGCGGGCAGCGTCCGGTCACGGCGGAGGTGGTCGGGTTCTCCGGTGACCGCGCCTACCTGATGCCGACCGACGAGATCCAGGGCCTGTCCAGCGGCGCGATGGTGCTGCCGCGACCGGCGGCCCTGCACGGCCCCGTGCTCGGCGAGGAACGCCATCCCTGGCGGCGCGACGAGGATCGCGGCCTGCATCTGCCGATGGGCGACGGCCTGCTGGGTCGCGTCGTCGATCCGCAGGGGCAACCGATCGACCGCCGCGGCCCGCTGGCCGACATCCGCGATGAACCCATGGTCCGCCGCCCGATCAACGCGATGGACCGCGACCCGGTCCGCCGTCCGCTGGACACGGGCGTGCGCGCCATCAACTCGCTGCTGACCGTCGGCCGGGGGCAGCGCCTGGGCCTGTTCGCCGGCACCGGCGTCGGCAAATCGGTGCTGCTGGGCATGATGGCCCGCTACACGCAGGCGGACGTCATCGTCGTCGGCCTGATCGGCGAGCGCGGCCGGGAAGTGAAGGAATTCATCGAGGACATCCTCGGCGAGGAAGGCCTGCGCCGCAGCGTCGTCGTCGCCGCCCCAGCCGACGCACCGCCGCTGCTGCGGATGCAGGGCGCGACCTATGCCACCGCGATCGCCGAGCACTTCCGCGACCGCGGCCAGCACGTGCTGCTGCTGATGGACTCGCTCACCCGCTACGCCATGGCGCAGCGCGAGATCGCCCTCGCCATCGGCGAACCGCCGGCGACCAAGGGCTATCCGCCTTCCTGCTTCGCGAAGCTGCCGCAACTGGTGGAGCGCAGCGGAAACGGTTTGGCCGGCGAAGGCTCGATCACCGCCTTCTACACCGTGCTGTCCGAAGGCGACGACCAGCAGGACCCGATCGCCGACGCCGCCCGAGGCATCCTGGACGGCCACATCGTGCTCAGCCGCGAGTTGGCGGAGAGTGGGCACTACCCTGCGATCGACGTGGAGCGGTCCATTTCGCGCGTCATGACCAGCGTGGCCGACAAGCGCCATGTCGAACTGGCGCGCCGTTTCCGGCAATTGCTCGCGAAGTACAACAAGGCGCGCGACCTGATCCAGCTGGGCGCCTATCAGCCCGGCCATGATCCCGAGTTGGACATGGCGGTCCGCCTGCACGGCGACATGGACCGATTGCTCCAACAAGACATGCATTCCCCCGCTTCTTTGAACGATTGCCTCAATCAGTTGACCGCCACACTTAACTTTGCGTGATAGCTGCCGACATCCGTAGAGCGAGGTCATCGATATGAGTAGTTCCAATCTGCAGGCCCTGAACGTTCTCCTCGAACGCGCGGAGGCCGAGCGCGATGAAGCGCTGCGTCATCTGCAGGACGCGCAGTCGCGTGCGAACGCGGCGCGCAACCAGCATGACCAGCTGTCGCAGTACCGCACGGACTACCGCACCCGCTGGTCGCAGGAATTTGCCCAACGGACGACCGTGCAACTGCTGGGCTGCTATCAGAACTTCGGCCAGCGGCTGGACCAGGCCATCGGCCAGCAAGGCGGCATCGCCGACTACGCCGACCAGCGCCTGTCCGCCGCCCGCGACCTGCTCCGGGAGCGCGAACTGCGGGTCGCGTCGGTGCGCAAGCTGATCGAGCGCCGTCGCGCCGAAACGCTGCGCAGCCAGATGCGCCAGGAACAGCGCGCCACCGACGAGCAGGCCGCCCGTGCGGCTTCGCGCGGCGGCAATCCGATGTCCCGACTGGTCGCCTGATCGCGACCCGGTCCTCCCGGAACCTCCCTCGCCATGACGCAGATCCAGAACACGACTCCGATGCCGGGCGCCCTTGGCGGCCTTGGCGCGAACAACCCCGCGTATACCGGCCGCAAGGACGGCGCGTCGGCGGACTTCTCCCGCCTGCTCAACCAGAGCAATCAGCAGCTGCAGAATCAGTCGGCGCAATCGGCCAAGACGACCATGGCCCAGCTGCAGTCGCAGCAGTTGGCGAGCCAGCAGGCACAAACGCAGCAGCAGGCCCGGCAGCTGGAAGCCCAGCAGCAGGCACAGCGCCAGGAGTCGGCTCCGCCGCCCAAGCCCGCCTCTGCGCCCGCTCGCGCGCCCGAGAACACCGCCGCCAGGGACGAGAGCAAGCTGGCCGCGCGCAATGCCGCCGCCCGCAGCAGCGCGAACAAGGCCGAGGATGCCAAGACCGCGTCCCGTGCCACGAAGGCTGATCCGGCGAATACCGCCGAGGCGGCGGACGTCGCCGACGCTGCCGAGGCGACCGCCCCCCAGGACACCGCCCGGGCCGATGCCGCCGGCGGCAAGGACGCCGAACGCATCGATGCGAAGGACGGCGACGACCAGGACAAGCAGGACGCCAAGGCTGCGAAGGACAGCGCCGCCTCGACGGCTGAGCAGATCCTGGCGATGCTGCGCGGCGAAGCGCCCGCCGAAGCCAGGGCCACTCCGCGCGCCGGGACCGCCGCGACGGAAGGCGACGAGGCGGGCACGGCCGCCCTGCCCGGCGGCGCGCATGCGCATGGCAAGCAGCCCACCACCGGCGACGCGTTGCGCGAGCGCCAGCAGCTCCAGCGTGAACTGGGCCAGGCGGCCGCGGGCACCGCCGGCGCGGCCGATGGCACCGACAAGACCGCCCGGACCGAGGCGTTGCAAGCCGCCTCCGGCGGCGCGCACGAGATCTCGATGGGCGACGGTGCCGCCAAGGGGCCGCAGCCGAGCTTCGAAGCGCTGCTGGCCGCGGCGCAGCAGACCGGCGCCGCATCCGGCACCTCCGGGGCCGATGCGACTTCGGCGGCCCAGGCCCCCAGCGTCCCGCTCAGCCAGCCGTTGGACAGCCCCGAATTCGCACCGGAACTGTCTGCCAGCGTCAGCCTGCTCATCCAGGACGGCGTGCACGAGGCACAGCTCCAGCTCAACCCGACCGACATGGGGCCGGTGTCGATCAACATCCAGCTCGACGGCCAGCAGGCGCAGGTGAACTTCCATGCCCAGCACGCCGCGACTCGCGAAGTGCTGGAACGGAGCCTGCCGGACCTGGCAGCCGCCCTCCAGGCCCAGGGCTTGACCCTGAGCGGTGGTGGGGTGTTCGCCCAGTCGCAGTCCAGCGGCGGCCAGAATCGTGGTGATGGATCCGCTGACGGCGCCTCGAACGGCAATGGCCGCCGGGGCGGGCGCGGGCAAGGCTCGGACGATGACGGCGCAATCGCCGCCGGCGGCCGGTCGGAGCGCCGCTCCGCACCGCGTGGCCTGGTCGATCTGTACGCCTGACTGTCCGCGAGTCTGACCGGAATCCGCCGCCTTTTCGCGCGTTGAGCGCTCGGGCGGCGCTTCACAATGGGAGACATTGCCGGGTCGTCAGGTCCGGTTCCCCGCCAACTTCCCTCTTTTCATCACCGGAGCGCCCATGGCCACAGCCGCCGCAGGCAACGACGCCGCCGTCAAGGGCGGCGGCAAGAAGAAGCTGATCATCATCGTCGCCATCGTCCTGGTGGTGGTGCTGGTGGGCGTCGCCGCGTTGCTGATGATGAAGAAGAAGTCGCATGCCGACGACGAGGACGGCGCCGCCGCCGAGGAGAAGCCCGCGGCCGCCGCCCACGCCAAGCCGGGCACCCCGCCGACCTTCGTCCCGCTGGACCCGTTCACGGTGAACCTGGCCGACAAGGAAGTCGACCGCTTCGCGCAGATCGGCATCACGCTGGAAGTGAACGATGCGAAGTTCGCGGACCAGCTCAAGGGCTACATGCCGGCGATCCGCAACAACGTGCTGCTGGTGCTGTCGCACAAGACCTCGGCCGAGCTGCTGAGCGCCGAAGGCAAGGAAAAGCTGGCCAAGGAAATCCGCCGCGAGGCCGTGCGTCCGATGGGCATCGAGCTCGACGACGAGGATGAGGACGAGGACGCCGCGCCGAAGAAGAAAAAGAAGAAGAAGCGCCAGGTCGAGAGCCCGGTGACGCAGGTCCTGTTCTCGACCTTCATCGTGCAGTGACGGGCCGGACAGCAAGGAGCGCGCGATGAATCAGCAGATCCTGTCGCAAGACGAAGTCGATGCCCTGCTGCAGGGCATCACCGGCGAGAGCCAGAAGCTCGAGGCCGAGGAGGTCCAGACCGGTGGCATCCGCGAGTACAACCTCGCGAGCCAGGAACGGATCGTCCGTGGGCGCATGCCCACGATGGAGATCATCAACGAACGCTTCGCGCGTAACATCCGCATCGGGCTGTTCAACTTCATCCGCAAGAGCCCGGAAGTGGCCATCGGCGGCATCAAGGTGCAGAAGTACAGCGCCTTCCTGCGCGAGATCGTGGTCCCGACCAACTTCAACATCGTGTCGGTGAAGCCGCTGCGCGGCAGCGGGCTGATCGTCTGCGATCCGACGCTGGTGTTCGCGGTGATCGACTCGCTGTTCGGCGGCATCGGCAAGTTCCACACCCGCATCGAGGGTCGGGACTTCTCCGCCACCGAGCAGCGCGTGATCCTGCGCCTGGTCGAAGTGATCATCCAGGAGTACACGAAGGCGTGGAAGGGCATCTATCCGCTGGAGCTGGAGTACCAGCGCTCGGAGATGCAGCCCCAGTTCGCCAACATCGCCACGCCCAGCGAAATCATCGTGTCCACGTCGTTCACGCTGGAAATCGGCGAGACCAGCGGCACGGTGTACTTCTGCATTCCGTATTCGACGCTGGAGCCGATCCGCGACGTGCTGTACAGCACCACGCAGGGCGACTCCAGCGAACCCGACCGCCGCTGGGTCAACCTGCTCAAGCACCAGATCCAGTCGGCCGAGGTCGAACTGGTGGCGGAGCTGGCCAAGGCCCCCGCGACGGTGGAACAGCTGCTGGCCTTCAAGCCGGGCGACTTCATCGAACTGGACCTGGAGCAGATCATCCAGGCCAAGGTGGACGGCGTGCCGGTGTTCGACTGCCATTACGGCACGTCGAACGGCAAGTATTCGATCAAGATTGAAAAGATGCTGACCGGCCCGGATGCCGGCTGGCTGGGAGCCCGCAATGGCTGACAACACCCCGATGGACGAACAGGACGCGATGGCCGCCGAATGGGCGGCGGCGCTGGCGGAAGCCGGCGGCGGCGGCAGCGAGGTCGCGGCCGAAGTGCAGCAGGTGACCGAGCAGGTCGCGCCGGCGGCCTTCACCAACTTCTCGCCGACACCGGGCAACCTGCCCGGCAGCGACATCAACATGATCCTGGACATCCCCGTCCAGCTCACGGTTGAACTCGGCCGCACGCGCATCCCGATCAAGAACATCCTGCAGCTGGCGCAGGGCTCGGTCGTCGAACTCGACGCCCTGGCCGGCGAGCCGATGGACGTGCTGGTCAACGGCTACCTGATCGCCCAGGGCGAGGTCGTGGTCGTGAACGACAAGTTCGGTATCCGCCTCACCGACATCGTGACGCCGTCCGAACGGATGCGGCGCCTCAGCAAGGCCTGACCCCTCAGCCCCACTCCGGTGGGGCTGATGCGTTTCAGGGACGCATAATTCAACGCCATGAACAACAGCCTCGTCCCCCTGCTTTGGTTCCTGGCCATCCTGGCCTTGATCCCGGTCGTGCTCTGGCTTCTCAAGCGCACGCCGCTGGGAGGTGGCGCGATGGGCGGGCAATTGCGCACCGTCGCGCAGCTGGTGATCTCGCCGAGCCAGCGCCTCGTGATCGTCGAGGTCGGCCAGAACGAGGACCGCCAATGGCTGGTGCTCGGCATCACCGGCCAGCAGATCCGCACGCTGCATGTGATGCCGCCGCAGGCCGACGCCGGCGCGGCGCTGCAGGCGGCGCAACCGTCGTTCTCCTCGATGCTCAAGCGCAGCCTGGGCGGCAGGCACGCCGATGGCCCCGGTTCCAGCACTTCGGCCTGATCGGGAACGGCGCATGACCGCTTCGACCTCCCCCGCCCTGCCCGAGCCCCGTCCGCGGCTGTCGCGGCGCGCGCTGGGCATCGTCGGCGCGCTCGCGCTCGGTGGCCTCGGGGCCGCGGCCTGGGCCCAGCAGGGCGGCGCGCCTGCGAGCGTGCCGCTGATCATCGGCCAGGGTGCCGGCGGCAACAGCTATTCGGTGCCGATCCAGACGCTGCTGTTCTTCACCGCGCTGGGCTTCCTGCCGGCCGTGCTGCTGATGATGACCGGCTTCACGCGGATCGTGATCGTGCTGTCGCTCCTGCGTCAGGCGCTGGGCACGCAGGCGGCGCCACCGAACCAGGTGATCGTCGGGCTGTCGCTGTTCCTGACCTTCTTCGTGATGAGTCCGACGCTGGACCGCGTCTACACCGAAGCCTGGCAGCCCTACCAGGCCGGGCAGATCGGCTTCGAGGTCGCCCTCGACCGTGCGCAGGTGCCGATGCGGGGCTTCATGCTGAAGCAGACGCGTCAGTCGGACGTCGCGCTGTTCGCGAAGCTGGCCAAGCTCGAACCCAATGTCGCGCCCGAGAACGTGCCCTTCCGCGTGCTGGTGCCTGCCTTCGTGACCAGCGAGCTGAAATCCGCGTTCCAAATCGCGTTCCTCATCTTCATCCCATTCCTGGTGATCGACATGATCGTCTCCAGCGTGCTGATGAGCCTGGGCATGATGATGCTGTCGCCGGTGCTGGTGTCGCTGCCGTTCAAGCTGATGCTGTTCGTGCTGGCGGACGGCTGGAATCTGCTGCTGGGATCGCTGGCGGCGTCGTTCGCGCAGTAGCGGCCCGCCCGTTCCGACGCGAATCGAAGGACAAGTCATGGATGCTCAACAGGTCTTCTCCATCGGCCAGCAGGGGCTGTACGTACTGCTCATGGTGGCGGCGCCCATCCTCCTGACGGTGCTGGCGGTCGGGGTGCTGGTGTCGGTGTTCCAGGCGGCGACGCAGATCAACGAATCGACGCTGTCGTTCGTGCCCAAGATCGTCGCCGCCGTGCTGGTGCTGGCCGTCGCCGGACCGTGGATGATCACGACGCTGGTCGAATACATCCAGCGCACGCTGCAGAGCATCCCGCAGGCACTGGGCTGAGGCGCACGCCGCCGTCCTGCCCCGCCACCGCCGCAAGATCCCACGGCCCCGATCCCGATGATCTCCTTCAGCGAAGCGCAATTGCTCGCCTGGATCAATCCGATCCTGTGGCCGTTCATCCGCACGCTGGCGCTGTTCGCCGGGATGCCGGTCTTCAGTCAGCGCCAGGTGCCGGCGCGCGTGCGCATCGGGCTGGCGCTGTTCATCGCGGTGGCGGCACAGCCGTCGCTGCCGGCCATGCCGGTGATCCCGCTCGACTCGTTGCCACAGATCCTGACGGTGACGGCGCAGCAGTTGCTGATCGGGCTGTCGATGGGCTTCGCGGTGCGGGTCGTGTTCGCCGCGCTGGAATTCGCCGGCGAGCTGATCGGTCTGCAGATGGGGTTGAACTTCGCCGGCTTCTTCGATCCGTCGACGGGCTCGCAAGGCACGTCGACATCACGCTTCCTGGGCTCGATGGTGGCGTTCCTGTTCGTCGCGATCAACGGTCATCTGATGCTGATCAACTCCCTGGTCGAGAGCTTCCAGGCCTTCCCGGTCGGCGAGGAGCCCTTCCGCTTCCTGCGGATCGCGCAGCCCCAGGTGTGGGGTGCGGAAATCTTCCGCATGGGACTGTGGATCGCGCTGCCGCTGATCACGATGCTGATGTTCGTGAACCTCGTGCTCGGCATCATCTCGCGCGTGGCGCCGCAGTTGAACGTGTTCTCCGTGGGTTTCCCGCTGACGGTCAGCATTGGCCTGGTCGGTCTGGTCGCGACGCTGCCGCTGATGCATCAGCCGTTCATGATCGCGCTGGAGAGGATGCTGGCCGCGTTCAACTGACCGCGGCGGCACTCACGCCGGCCGATGCTTCCCAGCGCCGGCCGGCGTCTCACGTCACAGCTCGCGCAGCGCCGTCGTGACCGGCAGGCTCGCTGCCCGCACCGCGGGGAACAGGCCGCCGATGAAGCCGATGGCCAAGGCCCACTTCAGGCCCTCCCACAGCAATTGGCCCGAGACCCTCAGCTCGAAACTCAGCTTGCCGACGGACCCGGCCGCCATCGTCGATGCCGCGTGCCCGTTGAAGATCAGGTAGGCGATCCCGCCGCCGATGACCCCACCAAGGGCAGCCAGCAGCATCGTCTCCAGCATCACCGCCACCACCACCGGCAGTCCCGGGAAGCCGATCGCGCGCAAGGTGGCGATCTCGCGGGCCCGCGTCGCGACGGCCGCGAACATGGTGTTCAACGCGCCGAACACCGCACCGACCGCCATGATCGATCCGACCACGATCCCGATGATGCGCAGGATCTTGGTCATCTGCTCCGACTGTTTCGCGAAGAACGCGAGCGTCGTCGTCGCGTCGACCTTCAGTTGCGGATTGGCTTCGAGCGCGGCCTTGAACTCCTTGAAGGCCTTCGCATCGGTCAGCTTCACGGTCACCGAATTGCGGCTCGCACCACGCCGGTAGGTTTCGGCGACCACCGGCGCATCGGCCCACAACTCCGATTCCATCGAGTCGCCCGACGCGAACACCCCGGCCACCGTCCACATCTGGCTGCCCAGGCGGATCTGCTTGCCGGGCTCCAAGCCTTCGAACTGACGCGCGGCGCCCTGGCCGACGATCAACTCCTTCAGGCCCGGCTGGAACTTGCGCCCGGCGACGATCCTGACCTGCGGCCGCACCGCGAAGGCCTCGTCCCCGACGCCTCGCATTTGGACGCTGCCCTCCTCGTCGGTCTTCGTGCCCTTGACCGGCAGGTTGGCCGCGACCACCGTCTCGGCGGACAGCAGCGGCTCGCCCTTCGCGGACTTCGCCACGCCCGGCGCCTGCCCGATCTGCGTGATGTCGTCGCGCGTCATGACGGACGCCACCTCCGCCGCGGACGCGCCGCGCAGCACGATGGCCGTGTCCTCGCTGCCGGACTTGCGCAGCGTCTCCGAATAGCCCTCGGCCATCGCCAGCAGCGCCACCAGCACGCCGACCACGCCCGCGATGCCCACGACGATCACCGCCGACGAGCCGATCCGCTGCGGCAGCGTGCTCACGCCGACGCCGGTCACCGAGCGCGCCTGGGCGCCTCGTCGCGTCAACAGCATCCACAGCGCCAGCAGCACGGCCAGGCCGAGCGCGCCGACCCACGGCAGCATCACCCACGCCACCAGCACGAGCACCAGCAGCAGCACCAAGCCCAGGTTCTTCAGGAATTTCATGGTCAGGCCCTCCCCGCCAGTGCATCGGTGATGTTCAGCCGCATCGCGTTCAAGGCCGGCAGCGCGCCGACGATCACGCCGAACAGCACCATCAGTCCGACGCCGGTCGCCCAGCTGTTCAAGCCGGCGGCCGGCAGGTTCAGCGTGCCGCCGCTGCCCGCGCTGACGGCCGGCCCGATGACACTCGCCAGTCCCAGGCCGATGACGCCGCCGATCACCAGCAGCAGCACCGACTCCGCCAGCACCATCGCCAGCACGCTGCGGCCGGAGAAGCCGATCGTCTTCAGCACCGCGATCTCGCTGGTGCGCTCGCGCACGGCCTGCATCATCGTGTTGCCCGACAGCAGCAGCAGCGTGAAGAACACCGCGCCCATGATCGAGCTGACGATCAGTCCGATGTCCGCGACCTGCTTCATCCACGAGGCCATCGCCGCCTGCTCGGTCTGCGTGCGCGTCTCATGGTCCGAGTTGGCCGAGATCGCATCGATCGCCTTGGCCACGCGGTCCGCCTGGTTCGCGTCCGCGACCCGCGTCACGTACCAGCCGACCGCGCCCTGGTTGTAGGGCGTCGTGTCGTCGAAGTACTTCCAGTTCAGCAGGAACATCTGGTCGTACCAGCCGCCGGACTTCTTGTCCGCGGCATGGATCAGGCCGACGATCTCGAACTGCCAGTTCTTGCTGCCGCTGCGGTCCGGGAAGATCGTCGATTGCAGCGGGATCTTGTCCCCGACCTTCCAGTTGAAGCGCTTGGCGAGACCCTCGCCGACCAGCGCGCCGATGCGCGTCGTCGCGAAGGCCTGCCTGGCCTGGTCGGTGACCTGCATCTCGGGATACATGTCGAGGTAGTTCGGCGCGACGGCGAAACTGAAGACCTGGTTGTGCGGATCCTGGTAGGCCCCACCGAACCAGTTGGCATAGGTCACCAGCTTGACGCCGTCCACCGACTGGATGCGCTGCGTCAGCGCCATCGGCAGGGTCTGGATGAACGACAGCCGCGAACCGGTCTGCAACCGCGACGCGCCGTTGGCCGACTGGCCGGCCTGGTCGAAGGACGTCCGGACCGCGTCCAGCAATCCGAACAGCAGGAACGCCGTGATGATGGACACCAGCGTCAACACGGTTCGGAGCTTGCGCCGGAACAGCGCCGCCCAGATGAGATGGAGGTATTTCATGGCGAGCCCTTTCTTGCGGGACTTGACCTTGCGCGCGCGGCTTCAGGCCGCAGTGGACACGGTCTGCTCGACCAGCGTGCCCTTGTCCAGGTGCAGCGTCTGGCGGGCGCGCTCGGCAGCCTTCGGATCGTGCGTCACCATCACGATGGTCTTGCCGTGATCGCGGTTGAGCGCCTGGAGCAGCGCCAGCACATCCTCGGCCGATTGACGGTCCAGGTCGCCGGTGGGCTCGTCGCAGACCAGCAGCGTCGGATCGGACACGATCGCCCGCGCGATCGACACGCGCTGCTGCTGGCCGCCGGAGAGCTCGGTCGGCTTGTGGCTGGCGCGGTCCGACAGTCCCACCAGTTGCAGCGCGATCGCGGCGCGCTTCTTGCGCTCGGCCGCCGAGAGCTTGGTCAGCAGCAGCGGCAGCTCCACGTTGCGCTGCGCCGAGAGCGTCGGCATCAGGTTGTAGAACTGGAACACGAAGCCCACCTTGGCGGCGCGCCACTTCGCCAACGCCGCGGAATTGAGCTGGTCGATGCGCTCGCCGCCGATCGCGATGCTGCCCCCGCTGGGCTGGTCCAGCCCGCCGATCAGGTTCAGCAGCGTCGTCTTGCCCGAACCCGACGGCCCCATCAGCGCCAGGAACTCGCCCTGCCTCACGTCGAGGTCGATGTGATGCAGCACCTCCACCTTCTGCTTGCCGCGGGTGTAGACCTTGGACAGGTCACGGATCTCGATCAGATTGCTCACGGTGACTCCTCGCTTCGGTTTCCTGCACTTCCAGCGGGGACGGCACGTCCCCGCGCTGTCGGCTTCACTTGCCGGCCGCCGGCTTGATCTCTGCGCCGTCGCGCAGCGCTTCGGGAGGATTGAGGACGACGGTATCGCCGGCCTTCACGCCGTCGAGCACCACCGCCTGGTCGCCGACCGGCGTGCCCTGGCGCACCTTGCGCTGGGCGACGGTCTGGCCGTTCACGACGAAGACGATGTCGCCGCCGTCCCGCGACACGACGGCCGACTTCGGCACCAGGACGCCCGGTGGCGGCGCGGTCTGCGCGCTTTCCTTGGCGGCGAGGAAGGACACGCGCACGCCCATGTCGGGCACGACGCGTTGATCCTTCTGCTCGAGCGCCACGCGTACCTTGACCGTCGCCTTGCCGCGGTCGGCAGAGGGCACGACCGCGATCACGTGCGCCGGAATGCGCCAGTCGGGATACGCATCCAGCACGGCCTGGGCCGGCATGTCGGCCTTGACCTGGCCGATGTAGGCCTCGTTGACGTCGACATCCACTTCCAGCGATTCCATGTCGACGATGGTGCCGACGCCGGTCCGCGTGAAGCCACCGCCGGCGGACAGCGGCGAGACGATTTCGCCGACCTGTGCCGCCTTCGCGGTGATCACGCCGGAAAACGGCGCCTTGACGACCGTGTAATCGAAATTGACCTGCGCCTGCGTCGCCTGGGCCAGGGCGGCATCGGCCTCGCGGCGGCGCGCTTCGAGTTGCGCCGCGTAGGCGTTCACCGCGGTACGGGCCTGCTCGGCGGATTGCCTGGTCGTCATGCCGCTGAGCGCCAGCTCGTCCTGGCGCTTCAGGTCGGACTGCGACTGCAGCCACTGCGCGCGCGTCGCCTCGATGTTGGCCTGCGCGCTCTTCACGTTGGCCCGGGCCATGTCCAGCGCGGCGCGCAAGGCATGGTCCTCGAGCCGGGCCAACACCTGACCCTTCTGGATCTTGTCGCCTTCCTCGAACAGGACTTCGGT
Organism: Mitsuaria sp. MSU3D; assembly: GCF_056867975.1. Classification (NCBI taxonomy): domain Bacteria; kingdom Pseudomonadati; phylum Pseudomonadota; class Betaproteobacteria; order Burkholderiales; family Sphaerotilaceae; genus Roseateles; species Mitsuaria sp. MSU3D. The sequence goes on from NZ_CP200314.1 coordinate 3,446,207, forward strand.
CAGCGTGCCGGTGATCTGCGTCGACACCGTCGCGGCGCGACGCGCCGTCACGTAGCCGGTGGCCTGCAGAACGGCATTGCCACCTGCGCCGCCACGCGCCTGGGCCGAGGCGGTCTCGACCTCCGGCACCTGCGACTGCCGCCACCACCACCAGCCGCCCGCGGCCAGCAGCGCCAGCACGACCAGCACCGCCAGCAGCGTCCAGACCCATCTGGGCGGTCCACCCCCGTGGTCGTCGCGCTCGCTCCCCTGGATGCGCAGCTCTTTCAACAGTGCGGTATCGATGACAGCCCCCTGTGTGTCAGTACGGGGCGCATTCTCCGAGGCGCCCCCTGCTCGTCAATGCTGACTGCGATGAATGGCGGCTGGCTGGCGTGAACGTCCCCGGATGACGACGAACGGGGATGGCGGATTTCGACTCAGCTCTCGACCAGTCCGTTGCGAATGGCGTAGACGGTCAGCTCCGAGTTGTTGGACAGCGCCAGCTTCTCCAGCACCCGAGCGCGGTACACGCTCACCGTCTTCGGGCTGAGCATCAGCTCCTCGGCGATGTCCGACAGGCGCTTGCCCGAGGCGATCATCACCAGGGTCTGCAGCTCGCGGTCCGACAGCTTCTGGTGGGCCTGCTCCGGGGCCGGCGCGGTCAGGCTCTCGACCAGCATCTGCGCGATTTCGGGCGTCACGTACTTGCGCCCCTGGGCCACCGTGCGCACCGCCTGCACCAGCAGTTGCGGATCGCCGCCCTTGTTCACGTAGCCGAAGGCCCCGGCGCGCAGCGCGCGGATCGCGTACTGGTCCTCGGGGTACATGGACACGATCAGCACCCGGGTCGTCGTGCCTTCATCCTTGAGGACGTGCAGCACGTCCAGGCCGCTGCGCCCCGGCATGTTGATGTCCAGCACCAGCACATCGCACTGCCGGTCGACCGGCAGCGTGCGCATCAGGCTGCGCAGCTCGCCGTAGTCGCCGGCCTCGCCGACCACTTCGATGTCCGGCGCGTCGGACAGCGTGTCCCGGATCCCGCGGCGGATCAGCGCGTGGTCGTCGCAGAGGATGACTTTGATCATAGGGCGCCCCACGAGGAGGGATCATGCCCGGCACCGGCCGGGATCGGCTCCCCGTCGTCGTCGAACTCGAAGTCGCCGATCACGCCGCGCAAGGGCACGGAGAGGATCAGCGCCGTGCCCTGCAGACCGCTGCTGAGGTCGACCCAGCCGCCGACCGTCGCCGCGCGCTCGCGCAACCCGCGAATGCCGAAGCTGCGGGCCTTGCTCAGGTCGCCCGGCGCGACGCCGTGGCCGTTATCCTTGATCTCCAGCGTCAGCACGCCACCCTCCATGCTCAACTCCACATCGACCTTGGTCGCTCCGGCATGTTTGGACACGTTGGTCAGCGCCTCCTGCGCACAGCGGTAGGCCACCAGCGGAACGCCCGCCGGCAGCTGGAACTGCTCGCCGACATGCCGCACCGCGGTCGCGATGCCGGTCCGGCGCTCGAAGCGCGCGGCCAGCCACTGCACTGCTGCCAGCAATCCCTGTTCCAGGATCGCCGGGCGCAGGTTGTGCATGATGCGCTGGCTCGATTCGATGGCGCTGGTCACGGTCTCCAGCGCCGACTGCACGCGCTGCTGGACGTCCTCGTCCTTGCTGTGCCGCGCGATCCAGGCCAGGTCGAACTTCAGCGCCGTCAGCGATCCGCCCACGTCGTCATGGATCTCGCGGGCGATCGCCGCCCGCTCCATCTCGACGCTGGTCTGCAGATGCCCCGCCAGTTCGTGCAGTTGCTGCTTGGACTTGAGCAGCTCGCGGTCGGCCTCCTGCCGCGCAAGCTGGGCCTCGCAGGACTCGATCGCGTGCAGCAGCGCCGGCGCCAGCCGCGCCAGGTTGTTCTTGAGCAGATAGTCCGACGCGCCGGTGCGCATCGCCGCGACCGCCGTGTCTTCGCCGATCTCGCCCGACACCAGCACGAACGGGAGCACCAGTTGCCGCTGCTTGATCATGTCCAGCACGACCAGGCCCGAATACCCCGGCAGGTTGTAATCGGAAATCACCGCATCCCAGTGCCGGTCGAGGGCTGCCTCGATATCGGGCAGCGTGTCCAGCCGCGTGATCTCGAATCGCAATCCGGCTCGCTGCAACTGGGCCAGGATCAGTTGATGATCCAGGTCGGAATCCTCGATATGAAGCAGGCGCAGAGAGCGCTCGGCCAGGGGGAGAGTCGGCATGGCCGGGAGTATGCCAAGTTTGTCGCGTATCCCTCATCTATGCAGGGAAGCCCCACGCTTTATTCATCTGGAAACCGTAGAGTCTTGGGTTTACCCTTATCGAGATTTGTCACGGTCAAGTCGATGGCCAACCGATCTTCGCTATTGGGACGACTTTGCACGGTTAGTCCCGTCGACAGATGCGTGGCAAAAGCCGAAGATTCTTGCCAGCCGACAAGTCCGGGCGCATGTTTGAGTTGGGCAGACATGAAGACGCACCAGGACACCCTATGTGGAGCCAAGATGCAAATCGATGAGACGTCGGTCGAGCCGGAAGGCACAGGACTGATGCCGCTGCTCGCCGCTGCCGAGCTGCAGGACCATCTGATGACGGTCAACAACGATCTCGAGCGCCTGCAGCGCCTGCTCGACGACGCCTGCGAAGCGTTGTCGACGCATTTCTTCGGCGCATCGGGCCTCGTGGACCAGATGCGCGAACGTCTGCCAGAAGCCAAGGACCAGGATGCGTTGCAGCAGTTGATGTTGCATCTGGCCGGTGCGATCACCGCACTGCAGTTCCAGGACATGTCGACGCAGTTGATCGCGCACACGAGCCAACGGCTGCGCAACTGCTCGGACCAGCTCGCCCGCGATACGTTCGGAGATGATGAGGACGGTCTGGCCGTTGTCGAGACCGCCCCCCTGCGTCCCAATCCCGTCACGCAGGACGAGATGGATGCCGGTTCGATAGAACTGTTCTGAATGTTCCCCCGATCCGTCCGTTAGGTCACGAAATCACCGGGCACCGTCACCAGACCGCCCTCAAGGTCCTCAAGAATCTTCAGGTCCACCCGAAAACCGCTTGTCATCCGGAGAACTCAAAATGCCCTCGATCCTCGCCGTAGACGATTCGGCCTCCATGCGCCAGATGGTCTCGTTCACCCTCAAGAATGCGGGTTTCAACGTCGTGGAGGCGGTGGACGGGCAGGATGCCTGGGAGAAGTCGTCGCAACGCGATTTCGACCTGGTGCTGACCGACCAGAACATGCCCCGGATGGACGGCATCAGCCTGACCAAGAAGCTGCGCGACAACCCCAAGTTCAAGACCACGCCGATCCTGATCCTGACCACCGAGTCCAGCGATCAGATGAAGCAGGCGGGCCGCGCGGCGGGCGCCACAGGCTGGCTGGTGAAGCCTTTCGACCCGGCCAAGCTGATCGAAGTGATCGGCAAGGTGATCCGCTGAAGGCAAGCTGGAGAGATTCATGGGAGATATGACCTCCGAAGGCGCAAACCTGGGCGCAGGCATCGACCTGAGCCAGTTCTACCAAGTCTTCTTCGAGGAAGCCGGGGAGAACCTCGACAACATGGAACAGCTGCTGCTGAACCTGGACATCGAGAACCCGGACGACGAGCAGATGAACGCCATCTTCCGTTGCGCCCACTCGATCAAGGGTGGCGCGGCGACGTTCGGCTTCAACGACGTGGCCGAGCTGACGCACCAGATGGAAACGCTGCTGGACAAGCTTCGCCGCCATGAACTGGCGCCGACCTCGCCGATGGTGGACGTGCTGCTGCAGTCCGGCGACGCGCTGAAGGCGCAACTGGCCCGGCATCAGGGCTCGGGCGCCGACGCGGTGGACACCTCCGCCCTGCTGAGCAGCATCCGCACGCTGGTGGAAGGCGGCACGCTGGACGGTGCTCGCGCGCCTGCGGCCCCGGCCGCCTCGGCCGCGCCCGCCGCGGCTCCCGCGACGGCTCCGGCACCGGCCCCGCTCAAGTCGAACGTCCGGCAGCTTGAGCTGCTCGTCGGCCCGCTGAGCAACACGGAGCAGGCAGACAACCTGGTCGAGCTGTTCAAGGAAATCACCGACCTCGGCACGATCGAGCCGCTGGACGGCGGCATTCCTGCCGATGGCATGCGTCGCTTCAAGGTGCTGACGAGCAGCACCGACAACGACCTCCTGGACCTGTTCACCTTCCATGTCTCGCGCGAGCAGGTCAAGCTGCTGCCACTGACCGAAGGCTTCGGCTTCCATGAGGGCGCGCCCGGCGCGCCGGTGGAGACCAAGAAGGACGAAGACCCCGGCTACGGCTTCTTCGACGACGCGCCCGGCGTGCCCGAAGCGACCGCCGCCGAGGCCAGGGCCGAAGCGCCCAAGGCCAGCGTGCCGGCCCCCACCGCCAAGCCGACGGCGCCCGCGCGCACCGAGGTCGCCCCGCGCGCCGGCGGCGCGAGCCCTGACCAGTCCACGCTGCGCGTGTCCGTCGAGAAGGTCGACCAGTTGATCAACCTGGTTGGCGAACTCGTCATCACGCAGGCGATGCTGGCGCAGAACAGCCGCAACCTGGACCCGGGCCTGTATCAGCAACTGGCCTCCGGCCTGGCGGATCTGGAGCGCAACACGCGCGATCTCCAGGAATCGGTCATGTCGATCCGCATGATCCCGATGTCGGTCGTGTTCAACCGCTTCCCGCGCATGCTGCGCGACCTGGCGGCCAAGCTCGGCAAGAAGGTCGAGCTGGTCACGCAAGGGGAAGCCACGGAACTGGACAAGGGCCTGGTCGAGAAGATCACCGACCCGCTGACCCACCTGGTGCGCAACAGCTGCGACCACGGCATCGAGTCGCCCGCCGACCGCGCCGCCAAGGGCAAGCCCGAACAGGGCACGATCACGCTGGTGGCCTCCCATCAGGGCGGCTCCATCGTCATCGAGGTGCGCGACGACGGCCGCGGCCTGAACCGCGAGAAGCTGATCCGCAAGGCCCGCGAGAAAGGGATCGACGCGCCGGACACGATGACCGACCAGGAGGTCTGGGGCCTGATCTTCGCTCCGGGCTTCTCGACCGCCGATCAGGTCACCGACGTGTCCGGCCGCGGCGTCGGCATGGACGTGGTGAAGAAGAACATCACCTCGCTCGGCGGCACGGTGGAGATCGACTCCGCCGAGGGCTACGGCATGAAGGTCTCGGTCCGCCTGCCGCTGACGCTGGCCATCATGGACGGCATGAGCGTGGGCGTCGGTGAAGAGGTCTACATCCTCCCGCTGTCGTCGGTGGTCGAGTCCTTCCAGGTCCAGTCCGACACGATCAAGACCGTCGGCGGCTCCGGCCGCGTGGTCGAGGTCCGCGACGAGTACATGCCCGTCGTCGAACTGGAGCAGGTCTTCAATGTGCCCCGTTTCGACTTCGAGCATGTCAGCTCGATCATGGTCGTCGTGGAGGCCGAGGGGGGCCGGGTCGCCATGCTGGTGGACGAACTGCTCGGCCAGCAACAGGTCGTGGTGAAGAACCTCGAGGCGAACTACCGCAAGGTGACGGACGTTTCCGGCGCCACCATCATGGGCGACGGCCGCGTGGCGCTGATCCTGGACGTGGGCAGCCTGGTGCGCCGCTCGCGTCACTGAGATTTCCGGGCGTCTTTGAATCAGGGAGGACGTCGGCCGGAAGGCCGGCGCCCAACGCATAAGAGGTAGACATGAATTTCAGCGCGTTGATGCGTCAATTCAGCATCCGGACCCGCATGATCGGCGCGATCGGCATCGTGCTCGCATTGCTGATGGTGGTCGGCAGCGTGGGCCTGTTCGGCATGCAATCGATGCGCGGCCAGACGCAGGAGTTCCTCGAGAAATCGACCGCGCGCGGCAATCTGCTCGGCGACCTCGCGGGCACGATGGGCAAGCTCCGTGTCCATGAGAAGGACATGATCATCAACTACGAGAAGCCCGAGGTGGTCAAGGAGCGCCACGCCAAGTGGGATGCCGCCCGCAAGAAGGCTTCGGAACAGCTTGCCGAGCTCGCCAAGCTCAGCGGTGCCGACGACCAGGACGCGATCAAGAAGCTGCAGACCGCGCTGGAGACCTACGGCGCGAAGTCCGCGAACGTCGTGTCGCAACTGGAAGCCGGTGCGTACGACCACGCGGCGGTCGCCGACCGGCTGCTGCAACCGGCCAAGGACCAGGTGGTCGAGGCCGAGAAGCAGCTCGAAGAACTGGCCACGCGCCTCGAGGCCCAGTCGGAATCGATGCGCAAGGGCATGGAGAGCACCCAGGGCGGCGTGCTGTGGACCTTCGGCCTGGTGCTGGTGTTCGCGGCGATCGTCGTGGTGCCGCTCACGCTGCTCAACATGCAGACGATCTGCGCCCCGCTGGCCGACGCCGAGGCCCTGGCCGCCGCGATTGCCGAGGGTGACCTCTCGCGCACGATGAAGCCGGTCGAAGGCGTCGACGAGGCGTCCAAGCTGATGCGCTCGCTGCACCACATGCAGGAAGCGCTGCAATCGATGGTCGGCCAGTTGCGCACGGCGGCCGATTCGATCCGCACCGCTTCGGTCGAGATCGCCACGGGCAACCAGGACTTGTCCAGCCGCACCGAACAGACCGCCTCCAACCTGCAGGAAGCCGCGTCCTCGCTGGTCCAGCTCACCGGCACCGTCAAGCAGACGGCCGACTCGGCGCGCACCGCCAACCAGCTCGCCTCCTCCGCGTCCGGCGCGGCGGCCAAGGGTGGCGAGGTGGTGAGCCAGGTCGTCTCGACGATGGACGAGATCAACGCCAGCTCCAAGCGCATCAGCGACATCATCGGCACGATCGACGGCATCGCGTTCCAGACCAACATCCTGGCGCTGAACGCCGCCGTGGAAGCGGCCCGCGCCGGGGAACAGGGTCGCGGCTTTGCGGTCGTGGCCGGCGAGGTCCGCTCGCTGGCACAGCGCAGCGCGGAAGCCGCGCGCGAGATCAAGACCCTGATCGGCGCCAGCGTCGAACGTGTCGAGACCGGTTCGCGCCTGGTGCAGGAAGCGGGCAGCACGATGAGCGACATTGTCTCCAGCGTGCAGCGCGTGACGGACATCATCGGCGAGATCACCGCCGCGTCCAGCGAGCAGAGCGACGGCATCAGCCAGGTCAACCAGGGCGTCAGCAACCTGGACCAGATGACCCAGCAGAACGCGGCGCTGGTCGAGCAGTCCGCCGCCGCGGCCGAAAGCCTGAAGGACCAGGCCGAGCGCCTGGGCGGCGTGGTCGACCGCTTCCGTGTGTCGGGCCACGCGCCGGCGCTTTCGGCGACGGCGTTCACCGCCAAGTCGAGCATGGAGACGAAGCCGGCCACCCCGTCCACCGTCGCAGCCGCCACGACGATGGCGCCGGTCAAGCCGGCCGCCAGGTTCGAGAGCAAGGCCGCGCCGGCCAAGCCCGCTGCCGCGAAGGCCGCGTTCAAGGCCAAGCCGGCCGCAACGGCCGCCGCCAGATCCACCACGACGACCGCGGCCCAGCCGGCCATCGTCAAGCCCGCAGCCTCGCCCAAGGCCGCGCCCGCACCGTTCACTCCCAAGCCGGCAACACCGGCCACCACCGCCGATGACGGCGACTGGGAAACCTTCTAATCAGCCGCACGAGGTCAACACATGGAAATCGTCCAACAAACCGGCACGCAAGTCGTGCAAGCGAACTCTGGCGCGCTGGTCCCGCAAGGTGCCGCGAATGCCGCCCCCGCCAGTGGCGAGTACCTCACCTTCCGCCTGGGTCAGGAGGAGTACGGCATCGACATCCTGAAGGTCCAGGAGATCCGCTCCTACGAGCAGCCGACCCGCATCGCCAACGCGCCCGACTTCATCAAGGGCGTCGTGAACTTGCGCGGCGTGATCGTGCCGATCGTCGACCTGCGCCTGAAGCTGGGCTGCGCGACGGCTGAATACAACAGCTTCACCGTCGTGATCGTGCTGAACGTCAAGAACCGCGTCGTCGGCGCGGTGGTGGACTCGGTGTCCGACGTGCTGGAACTGAACCGCGACGTGATCCGTCCGGCGCCGGAACTCAGCGCCAGCACCGTCAACACCAGCTTCATCATGGGCATCGGCGCCGTCGCCGAACGCATGCTGATCCTGATCGACATCGAGGGCCTGATGTCCAGCGCGGACATGGGACTGATGGACGCGATGACGGTCGCCTGACCGAACGACGACAACGCCCGGCTCGACCGGGCGTTTTTTCTGGTCGGTCCGCGCCATCAAGGCGCGTGCAGAGAGAGTGGTTCGTGGGGGGATGGCGCCAGAGAGCGGATGGCCCGGCGCCGCCAGCAGGCAACAGGCACAAGCCAAGGAGCCCGTTCATGTTCGACTCGATCAAGACCCGGCTGATCGCGCTGGGCGTCGGCATCGTCGCCCTGACGCTGCTGGCGATCACCGTCGCCAACTACGTGACCGTGCGGGGCCATACGCGCCAGCAGGTGTCCCAATCCCTCGATGAACTGGCCGCGGCGCGCTCCGACGCCATCCGCCAGTGGGTCCGCTCGCAACGCGACATCGTCGCGTCCTTGCAACCGGCCGTCGCGGCCGCCGATCCGGTGCCGCTGCTGCAGCAGGCGGCGAAGTCGGGTCGGCTGGAGGCCGCCTACGTCGGTTTCGCCGACAAGAAGATCGTCTTCAATACGCCGCAGAACCTGCCGGCCGACTACGACCCCACGCGGCGGCCCTGGTACACCGGCGCGGCGGGTGCGTCGGGCACCGTGCTGACCGCGCCTTACATGGATGCGTCCAAGGGCCGGCTGGTCGTCACCTTTGCCGCGGCGGACAAGGGCGGCGGCGGCACCAAGGCCGTCATCGCGACGGACGTGTTCCTCGACGACGTCGTCGCGACGGTCCAGGCGATCAAGCCGACGCCCGGCGGCTTCGCGTTCCTGATGTCCAAGGACGGCAAGATCGTCGCGCACCCGGACGCCAAGCTGGCGCTGAAAGACGCCACCGCCATCTCCGAGCAGTTGACGCCGCAGGCGCTGGCCACGGCGCTCGATCCGGCCGCTGGCTGGGTGGAGGCGGCCGTTGGTGGCGATACTTTCCTCGTGAGCGGCACGCCGATCGCGGACACCGACTGGCAGCTCTTCGTCGCGGCGAAGAAGGATGAGGCGCTGGCGTCCCTGAGCGCCCTGCTGCGCACCGCCGTGATCACGGCACTGGTCATGATGGCGGTCGCGGCGTTGGCGATGACGGGCACGATCAGCGCGATGCTGCGCGGCGTGGACCGCGTGCGCGCCGCGCTCGACGACATCAGCGCCGGCGACGGCGACTTGACCCAGCGCCTGCCCGCCGGCGGCCGCGACGAGGTCGGCCGCATCGCGTCCTCGTTCAACCTGTTCGCCGAGAAGATCCAGCGCATGCTGCTGGACGTGCGCGCGGCCAGCAACTCGATCACGACGGCTTCCAGCGAGATCGCGATCGGCTCGCAGGACCTGTCGCAGCGCACCGAGGAGACGGCATCCAACCTGCAGCAGGCGGCGTCGTCGATGGAGGAACTGACCGCGACGGTGCGCCAGACCGCCGACGCGGCGCAGACGGCCAACCAGCTCGCGTCGAGCGCCTCCAGCGCCGCGGCGCGCGGCGGCGAGGTCGTCGGCCAGGTGGTCTCGACCATGGACGAGATCACCGCGAGTTCCAGGAAGATCAACGACATCATCGGCACCATCGACGGCATCGCGTTCCAGACCAACATCCTGGCGCTGAACGCGGCGGTGGAAGCCGCGCGAGCCGGCGAGCAGGGCCGCGGTTTCGCCGTGGTCGCGAGCGAAGTGCGCTCGCTGGCGCAGCGCAGCGCCGAGGCGGCCAAGGAGATCAAGACGCTGATCGGCGCGAGCGTCACCAGCGTCGAGGCCGGTTCGCGGCTGGTGCAGGCGGCGGGCGAGTCGATGAGCGACATCGTGGGCAGCGTGCAGCGGGTGACCGACATCATCGGCGAGATCACCGCCGCGTCCACCGAGCAGAGCAGCGGCATCGCGCAGGTCAACGACGCCGTCGTGCAACTGGACCGGATGACGCAGCAGAACGCGGCGCTGGTCGAGGAATCGGCCGCCGCCGCGGAGAGCCTCAAGGACCAGGCGCACCGGCTGACCGAGATCGTGTCGGTCTTCCGCCTGGGCACGGACGGGACGGCATCGGTCGCCCGGCCTGTGAAGTCCGCGGCGGCGCCCCGACCGACGTCCGCCGCCGCGTCACCTGCGGCGCCCTCGAAGTCCCTGAAGTCCGGCGCGCCGAACGCGGTGCAGAAGGCAGCCCCCTCGCCGAAGCGCTCCCCCGCGTCGTCGGCCGCCGCACCGAAGCCGCTACCGAAGTCGTCCCCGAAGCCCGCAGCGCCGGTCGCCCCGCCGCCGCCACGGCCCGCGCCGGCCGCCGACGATGGCGACTGGGAGACGTTCTGAGGCAGAGAATGCAGATCTCGTGCGCGGCCGGTCCGGCTTGATAGCCCGGACGCCGCCCCCACGATAGAAACCTCCCGCGCATCCGCGCGCGAAAGGCTGAGACACTGTCCCGGCATTTCGTCAGACTCACGAGGCCTGCATGACCGACTCCACCGCCGCCGCGCCAGCCGCCGCATCTCCTGCCGCGAACCCCCTGCTCTCCACCGCGCCGCTGCCCGATTTCGCCGCGATCGATCCTTCGCACATCCAGCCCGCCATCGCCGAGCTGCTGACCGAGGCCCAGAAAGCGCTCGACCAGGTCACGGCCTCCGACGCTCCCGCCGACTACGACTTCCTGTCCCGCACGCTGAACGTGGCCTCCGAGCGCCTGGGCACCGCCTGGGGCGCCGTGGGCCACCTGAACGCGGTCGCCAACACGCCGGCGCTGCGCGAGGCCTATAACGCGATGCTGCCGGCGGTCACCGAGTTCTACACGGCGCTCGGCGCCAACGAGGCGCTCTACGCCAAGTACAAGGCCATCGCCGCCCTGCCCGACCTGACGCCCGAGCGCGCCCAGCTGCTGAAGCACGCCATCCGCGACTTCGTGCTGTCCGGCGCCGAGCTGCAGGGCGAGGCCAAGGAACGCTTCGCGAAGATCCAGGAACGCAGCGCCGAACTCGGCCAGGCCTTTTCCGAGCACGTGATGGACGCCACCGACGGTTGGAGCTACCTCGCGAAGGCGTCGGAGCTGAAAGGCGTCCCCGCCGACGTGATCGCCAACGCGCGCGCCGCGGCGGAGAAGGACGGCAGCACCGATCCGGACACGCACAAGCTGACGCTGCATTTCCCCGTCTACATGCCGGTGATGCAGTACGCCGAGGACCGCGCGCTGCGCGAGCGGCTGTACCGCGCCTACGTGACGCGGGCCAGCGAACTCGGCGACAAGCCGGACTGGGACAACGGTCCGCTGATGCAGGAACTGCTGATGCTGCGCCAGGAGGAAGCCCGCCTGCTGGGCTTCGCCAGCTTCGCCGAGGCCTCGCTCGTGCCCAAGATGGCGACCTCGCCCGCGCAGGTGCTGGAGTTCCTGCGCGACCTGGCCGGCCGTGCCCGTCCGTATGCGCAGCGCGATCTCGACGAACTCCGCGACTTCGCCAAGGCCGCGCTGCGCATGGACGACCTGCAGGCCTGGGACCTGCCGTTCGTGTCCGAGAAGCTGAAGGAGGCGCGCTACGCGTTCTCCGACCAGGAGGTGCGGCAATACCTGACCCTGCCTCGCGTCCTGGACGGACTGTTCCGCATCGTCGACCGCCTGTTCGGCGTGCAGCTGGTGCCGGCGAAGGCATCGGTGTGGCACGAGTCGGTGCAGTTCTGCGAGCTGCGCCGCGACGGACGCCTGATCGGGCAGGTTTACCTCGACCTCTATGCGCGCACGGGCAAGCGACCCGGCGCCTGGATGGACGAGGTCCGCAGCCGCTGGGCGCGGCCGGACCTGGCGGGCACGGGTGCCGAGCAGATCCCTGTCGCGCACCTGGTGTGCAACTTCCCGCAGGGCGCCGACGGCAAACCGGCGCTGCTGACGCACGACGACGTCACGACGCTCTTCCACGAATGCGGCCACGGCCTGCACCACCTCCTCACGCGGGTCGCTGAGCTGGGCGTGTCGGGCATCTCGGGCGTCGAGTGGGACGCCGTCGAACTGCCGAGCCAGTTCATGGAGAACTTCTGCTGGGAGTGGGAAGTGATCCAGCAGCTGTCCGCGCACGTGGACACCGGCGAACCGCTGCCGCGCGCGTTGTTCGACAAGATGCTGGCGGCGAAGAACTTCCAGGCCGGGCTGCAGACGCTGCGCCAGATCGAGTTCTCGCTCTTCGACATGCGCCTGCATGCGGAGCCGGGCGCGGAGACGCGCGTGCAGGAACTGCTGGACGAGGTGCGCGGCGAGGTCGCCGTGCTGCCGCCGCCGGCGTTCAACCGCTTCCAGCACAGCTTCTCGCACATCTTCGCCGGCGGGTATGCGGCGGGCTACTACAGCTACAAGTGGGCGGAGGTGCTCTCGGCCGACTGCTGGAGCGCGTTCGAGGAAGAAGGCGTGTTCAACCCGGCGACGGGCCGACGCTACCTCGACGAGATCCTGTCCATGGGCAGCGTGCGCGACGCGATGGACAACTTCAAGGCCTTCCGCGGTCGCGAGCCGCGCATCGATGCGCTGCTGAGGCATCAAGGCATGGCCTGACGCTCGCCGCGTCAGCATGCCCCCGGGCCGGCCTCGACGTCGGCTTCGGGATCAGCCCGGCGGCTTCTTCCACGGCACCGTCTGGATAAGTCGCTTCGCGTCCTCGGCCGGCAGCGCCTTGGCGAACAGCCAGCCCTGCGCCACCTGTACGCCGAGCTCCTCCAGCAGCGCGGCCTGCGCCTCCTCCTCGACGCCCTCGGCCAAGGTCTGCTTGCCGAGCGCGTCGGCGAGACCGACGATCGTGCGCACGATTTCGCGGGACTCGCGACCGGCGCCCAGCCGCATCACGAAGCTCCGGTCGATCTTCAGCGTGTCGAACGGGAAGCGGTGCAGGTAGGCCAGTGACGAGTACCCCGTCCCGAAGTCGTCGATCGACAGCTTGAAGCCCATCCGCGCCAGCTCCTGCAGCACCTCGGCGCTGCGCTGCGGATTGGCCATCGCCATGCTCTCCGTGACCTCGAGCTTGAGTTGCGCGGCCGGCACGTCGCCGAGCGCCTTGAGCGTCTCGCGCGCGTCGTTGAGCAGTTCGTCGTCCCGCTCCAGCTGAACACCCGACACGTTGACCGCGATCTCGCCCTTGAAGCCGATCTCGCGCCAGCGTCGCAACTGCAGTGCCGCCTCGATCAGCGTCCAGCGGCCGATCTCGACGATCTGGCCGCTCTCCTCGGCCACGGGAATGAAGTCCCCGGGCATCACCATGCCGCGCGTCGGATGCTTCCAGCGGATCAGGGCCTCGAAGCCGAGCAGCGCACGGTCCGACAGCCTCACGAAGGGCTGGTAGTGGAGCTGGAACTCGCCCGCTTCCAGACCGCGCGCGATGTTCTCCTTCACCCAGCGCCGCGACTGCTCGACCAGTTGCTGCGCCGGATCGAACAGGCGCGCATGGCCGGCACCGGCGGCCTTGGCGCGCGCCAGCGCGCTTTCCGCGGCGGACATCAGGTCGTCCGGACTGAAGTTGCCCTGCCCCGTGAACGCCCAGCCCGCGCAGGCGGTCAGGCGATGGGCCCCGGTGCGCGCGACCGGACCGCCCGGCGACGCCGCCGTGGCTGCCGTCGCTTCCGCGCCCAGACCAGCGTCGAGGGCCTCGAACAGGAAGGGCTCCTCGATGCGGGCCAGCGCCCACTCGGGCACGCGATCGACGAGCGCGCCGGCCTCGATGCGAGCCTCGAAGAGCAGGCCGAACTGGTCCGCGCCCAGTCGCGCGACCACGCGTCCGGCGCGGGCCGTCCGCCCCGTTCCACCGACCAGTCGACGCGCGCTCTCGATCAGCACGGCGTCGCCGGCCAGCAGGCCGTGACGCTCGTTGAACGCGCGGAAATCGTCCAGGCCCACCAGCGCGACGCCGATCGGCACGCCGGGCGTCGGATTGGCCAGCCGCTGCGCCACCAGCTCGACGAACAGCGCGCGATTCGGCAGTCCCGTGAGCCGGTCATGCAGCGCCTCGTGCGCGACCTGGGCCTGCAGGCGTTCGTTCTCGCTGATGTCGGTCAGCGAGCCGGCCATGCGCACCGGCCGGCCGTCCTGGCGCACCGCCACGCCACGCGCCAGCAATGCGCGCGTCTGACCGCCCTGCTCGAAATGCAGCACATGGTGGAACTGGAAACTGCGGCCCTGCAGGTGCGCGTCGAGATCGGCGCGGAACAGCCCCGCCGCCGGCTCGTCCAGCGGACGCGTGAAGCGCTCGATGCTGCCGCGCGTCATGTCCTGCGCCGCAGTCTTGGCCGCTCGACGCCAGAAACGCCGCGTCGTGCCGCCACCGGGCGCCTCGCCCGGCGCCCTGGCATCACCCATCAAGGCGAGCCATCGCGCCGACACGTCCAGCCGGTCCGCGGCGATGTCCCAGTCCCACAGCCCGTCGTTCGCGCCCAGCGCGGCCAGCGCGTAGCGCTCCTCGCTCACGGTCAGGCGCTTGAGCGCCTCGCGCCGGCGGGACTGGTCCGCGAGGGCCCGCAACGTCAACGCGGCCAGGCTCGCCGCGGCCACCGCCAGCAGCGGATAGGCCAGCGCCAGGACGAGGTGTTCCTCCTCGAAGGCCCACTGCGCGCCGTAGAGGCCGCCGCCGACGAGCAGCGCCACGATCGGCAGCCCCCGCCACAGCGATCCGCGCGCCAGCAGCAACGCGCACAGCAGCGGCAGCACCAGCAGCGCGGCCAGTTCGGCGAGCGAGGCCCACGACGGCCGCGTCAGCGTGCGGCCGGTCAGGATGTTGTCGACGACGGTCGCGAGCCGCTCCATGCCGGGCAGGCCGGCGTCGAAGGGACTCGGGAAATGGTCGCCCGCGCCCAGCGCCGACACACCGATGATCACGACGCGGTTGCGCAGCGCCTCCTCGGGCACCTTGCCGTCGACGAGGTCCGCCACCGTCACCGACGGGAAAGTGCCCGCCGGGCCGTAGTAGTTGACGCCCTGCCGCGACAGCAGATCCAGCGGCACCCGCAACGATCCCCAGCGCAGGTCGCGGCTCCAGCGCAGCGTGGCCTCGGACCAAGGCTGGCGCATCGCATCGCCGGCGATGCGCACGGCCAGCGACGGATAGACCTCGCCGTCCAGCGGCAAGGCCGGCAGGTCGTGGCGCAGGGTGCCGTCGACGTCGCGCTCGGCCTGGACATGGCCGAGCGACTTCGCCGCCGACAGCAGCGGCTCCGGTGGCGCATCGGCGCGCTCGGGCAGCAGCGCGCTGCGCGGCATCCCTTCGGCCCGCATGAAGGCCTGCGCGAGCAGGGCCGACGGAACCCCTCCGGAAGGCGCCGAAGCGCCACCGGCGGCAACGCCCACGCTGCCACCATGGCCTCCAACGCCGCCACCGCCGCTGATGCCACCAGTGCCCGGCGGCATCGCGAACGGCAGCAGCACCGGCGCGCCGCCGCGCATCGCGGCCGCGAGCACCGCGTCGCTGTCCGGCTTCGCGTCCAGCAGCAGCATGTCGACGGCGATCAGACGCGGCTTGGCCGCCTGCAGCCGCGTGATCGCATCGGCCAGCAGTGGGCGGCCAGGCGCCATGCCGCCGAAGCGCGCGGCGCTGGCGTCGTCGAAACGCACCAGCGTGATCGGGTAGGCCGTGCCCGGCGCCAGCCTGCCGCGCCATTGCGCCTGCGCGTCCTGCACGAGCCCGTCCAGGCGCGCCAGCGGCCCCGCCTGCAAGCGCGAGAGCCACAGCATCGCCACCGCCGCCGTGACCAGCAGCGCGACGATCATCTGGGCCCATGCCCAACGCGAGGGCCAGCGCATCAGACCCCCGCCAGGCGATCCAGCACTGCACGCACCTTGTCCGCCGGCCATGGCGTCGCGGCGGCACAGCCTTGCGACACGTCGCATTCCGTGCCGCCGGCGCGGTCGACGACGACCGGCAACTGCGCGCCCAGTCCGCGGGTGCGGCCCGCGGCGCGCGGTCCCGGCAGCACGGCGACCTGCCCGGACTGCACGTGCACCGAGGTCTGCTCGTTGTCGCCGACCTCCACGAGGAACTCCGTGCCGCGAACCGCCGTCACCGCCGACGGCGTGCGGACCTCCCACTTGCCCGAACCGGATGGCGTGACCTTCTGCCCCAGCAGGCCGCGTTCCAACAGCAGCGACACATCGCGCGCGCCGTCCGCATAGCCCGGTGTGCCTCCGGTGCCGAGGTTCAGCTTCGTCAGCGTCAGCTGGCTGCGGTCGCCGACGACCAGGCTCGATCCGTCCGGGCAGCGCAGCCGCACGCGGCCGCTGTCGCCGGTGCGCAGCTGGGCGCCCTCGCCCACCGACTCGCCGAGCTTCAGCGGCCGCGCCTGGCCCGAGACGATGCGCGTCGCGTCGCCCGCCAGCGCGGCGACCTCGCAGGCCTGCGCCCGCGCGGCCAGCGAGACCATCGTCACCGCCGCGATCAGCGCGGCATCCCTCATCACGTGTGTCATCGTTGTGGTCATGGTGTGTTCATCGCGGGTGAATGCGGCGGCCGACATCATCACTGCGCCGGGTCGCCGAAAAGCGCGTAGGCCGCCCAGTAGTACGGATGCGTCCAGCGCCCCTGCCCCTCCTGGCCGTCGGCGAGCCGGAGCTGCGCCTGACGCAGGCCACCGGCGCGTGTCTCGGCCGGCTGCAGCGCGGCGCTGGTCAGCGCGGCGGCGGACGCGGACTCCACCGCCCAATGCGTCGCCAGCACCGACCGCGCGCCAGCGAAGAAGAAGCCGCGCACCAGCCCCGACATCGCCGCGCCGCCCTGCTCGCCGGCCGCCGTGTTGCAGGCCGACAGCAGCACCCACTGCGCGTTCATGCGCAGCGTCAGCACGTCGTCGAGTTCGAGCAAGGGCGAGGCGGCGTCGTCCGCCTCGGCCGCCAGCGCCAGCGCCGGCTTCGAGATGCCCGGCAGCTCGCCCGGCATCAGGCCGTGCGTCGCGAAGGCGAGGACGCGCCGATCGGCCAGCGGCGTCGTCAGCACGGCGGTGCGTGTCGCGGCGGCGCCCAGGCGCAGATCGGCGACCGGATCGGCGCCCAGCGTGCGCGCGATCGCGAGCAGCTCCGCGCGCGTCTCCGGCAGCGGCGGAATGTCGGCATAACGGAAGCCGAGCTGCGCGTCGTAGCTGCCGGCGGCGCGCGTGGGTGTCGGGGCGAGCAGAGGGCGGGCGTCGGCCCCGGGCTTGGCCTGCCGGGTCTGCGAAACCCGCGATGTCTGCGAGGCGGCACCGCGATCGAACGCCGGATCGCCGAACCCGAGGAGCGCCTTCGGCGCCGCCGCCAGCGGGCCGGCACGGCGCAGCGCCTGCAGCGAGGCGCCCGACGGCAGCTGCACCACCGCGTGCTGCCGCAACAACCAGGCGGCGGGCCGTCCGGCGGAGGGCGTCTCGGTCACGAGCGCCGCGAGCGGCAGCCCCGCCAGCGGTCCATCGCCCGCGACGATCAGCGTCTGGAGCCCCTGCCGGTCGAGAGGGGCCAGCAGTTCGCGATGGAGCGCGTGCAGCTCCGGCAGCGCTTGTGCGAGCGGTGTCTCGCGCCCGGCCGGCATCGCGCTGAGGTCGAGCCGCTGACGCAGCGCCTTCACGCGCCGGGCCAGCGCGGCAGCGCCCTCCGGCACCGCGCGGAACTGCGCCGGCGCATCGGCGCGCAGCAGCCAGACCAGCGTCTGTTCATCGAGCGCGTGCACGACCAGCAGGCCCTCGCCCGCGCGCAGGCGGCCGCTCAACGCGGCCGCGCCGGGCGTCGCCGGCGTGATCAGGTCCGCGTACGCGGGATAGGCCGCGGCCAGCTTCTGCCGGTGCACCGCGAGCGCCTCGCGCGCCGTGGCGGCCACGCCCTGCTGCGCCTGCAGCTGCTGGCGCAGCGCCTTCAGCGCATCCTCGCGCGGCTTGCGCTGTTCCTTCGGCAGCGCCTTGAAGGCCTCGCCCGACAACTCCTTGCGCAGCTTGTCCTCGTCCGCGATCAACGCGGCCACCTGGCTGTACTGTCCGGACGCGGCCTTGCGCAGCGTCTGCTCCTCGTCGAGCCATCCCCGCAATTGCGGCGTCGCCGCCAGCATCCGCGCGGTGCTGTCGGCCAGCGCGCGTTGCGTGCTGCCGAGCTTGCGCCGGTCGGCGATCTGCAGCGCGCGGTCGACCATCGCCGGCGGCAGCGTCTCGCCCGCGATCGCGCGCCGCGCCACATGCGCGAGGAATTCGTCGAAGGCCAGTCCCAGCACGAAGCCCCGGAAGCCGCGCGCGTCCAGGTCCACCCAGCCGTCGCTGCGGTCCAGCGTCGCGGCGAAGAGCTGCTCGTAGTCGCTCATCGCGCCGCCCGTGTCGCCGCGCAGCAGCCGCACGACCGCGCGCACGCCGGCGCTCTCGCGCGTCTGCGGATGGTCCTGTCCGTAGATCCGCGTGCGGTAGCACAGCGTCCGCTCGGCCGTCTCCAGCGCCTCGTCCAGCCGGCCGGCCTTGGCCGCCAGCAGCGCGCTCAGCCGGTTGTCCTGCGCCCGGCTGCGCGCGACGCCGTCGCCGCCGAGCTCGTCGAGGAACTGACGATAGGCCTGATCGGCCTCGACCCAGCGCTTGAGGCCGAGCAGCGCCCGCACGATCTCCTGGCGCGCGAGCCAGCGCGTCTGGCTCGCCGCCGACGCATTCGCCTTGGCGAGCATCGCCTCGGACTGCCGAGCGGCGGCCAGCGCCTCCTCGTGCTGCTGCGAGGCGTTGAGCGCCGTCGCGGCGCGATAGTGCCAGCGGGCGCCGGGGCCTTCCTCCAGTTGACCGGCCCGCCACAGGGCAAGGTTGTCCTGCGCGATGTCGGCCGCCTCGCGCGTGCGGCCCTGCGCGACCAGTGCATAGACCAGCATCCCCTGAGAGCCGTCGAGCCAGCCTTGCCATTGCCGCATCGTCTCCGCAGTGACGCGCTGCTCGCGGTCGCTGCGGACCAGTTCCCGCGAGCGCGCGACGGCCTGGCGCAAGGTCGCGACCGCCGCAGCGCCGTCGCCGGTCAGGCGTTCGACCTCGGAGCGCACCTGCAGCCGGTCGATCGTCAGCGGCAGCGCGGGCTGCTGCTTGAGCGCCTCCGCCGCCAGCGCGTCGGCGCGGCTCCAGGCCCGCAGCATCACGTTGCGATCCTGGCCCCCGTTGGCCAGGAAGTAGGTCTGGCGCAGCGCGACGCCCGCTCGCACGGCCGGACTGAGCTGCCGGTCGGCCAGCAGCGGCTCGCAGGCCGCCAGCGCGGCGCCGGAGCTGCCCCAGGTGTATTCGGTGATCAGGTAGAGCCGGATCCAGCCCTCGCCGTCGGGCCGCCCGCGGCCCAGCGTCATCAGCGCCCGGGCGATCTCGATCTGGCGGGCGCGGTCCTCGATCCGTCGCGCGGCCGGCCATTGCCGTTGGAGGAGCGCATAACGCGCATCCGGCGCATCGGGCAGCGGCTCGGCGAGCAGCCGACGCGCCTCCTCCGCACTGAGCCCGCCCGCCAGGGCGTCCTGCGGATCCACGTCCTCGGTGGCCGCGCTGCCGGACGCCTCCTCCTGCGCGCGCACGCCCGAGGCGAACGCCACGAGCGCCGCGCCGGCGATCACCCACGCCGCCGTTCGCTGTCCGAAGGCTCGTGTCGGCGCGCATCGACGCCGCGTCGGTGTCCGGCGCGTTCCCAACATCTTGTGCGGCTCCTGTCCCGGACATCGCCGGGTTGGCGACCATCCTAGGCCAACGATCTGCACCGCCCAACACCGCGACTCAGTGTCCATCGGCAGGGAAAGCACCACTCAGCCGGCCCGCCAAAACGTTCGGAGCTTCGATTGCTTTCCTTGCCTTCCCTCACCCCCGCCTCCGCCGACCCCGCGGACGCCCTGTTGGAGCCGGCCTCGCCCGCGCCCGGATCCGTCGCGCTCAAGGACTGTCCCCGCCTGGCAGCGCTCGTCGACTACCTGGGTCCGGATTGCCGCTGCGCGGTCGATCTCGACGCCGGGCTCGCCCGGTTGACAGGGGCAGACCCTGGACGCGCCACCGAGCTCCGGTTCCGCCCGCGCGTGCCTGGCGCGGACGGCACCGGCCTGCCCCGGCTGGAACGGCTCGCCGCCGGCACGCAGCATCTGCTGAAACGACTCCAAAACGCCCCGATGGAGGTGTGCGACACCTACTGGCCCCTGCCTCCCCGGCTCGCGCTGGACGGCGACGTCCTGCAGACCAGCAAGCTCGTCGTCGGCCGGTTCAATCCCGCCCGGGACTTGTGGTGTTTTCCGCGCCACCACCTCCGGGAACTGCGCTCGCTCCTATGTCCTGGCCGCCCCCCGCAGCGGCACGTCGCCAACTGGGCGCCGATCAACCTCTACGGCGCGGACACGTCCGCCGGGGGTTCGCCGATCGCCGCGAAGCACGAGCGCGTGTACATCGTGCAGTTCTCGCCCTACCTCATCCCGGACGTCAAGTGCCAGGACTTGCCCCGCGTGCGCGCCTTGCAGATCGACGCCGCAGGCCAGAGCCGCGTGCTGCCGGCCCCGCATGTCGCGCCCTGGGCGTCGAGCCGTCCGCCCTCGCTGCGCGTGGTGCTGCGGGGCGGCTCATCCGTCAACCCCGCCACCGGCGGCATGCGCCTGTCCGGTCGCGACCCCGAGGCGCTGGCCGCGGTGGCGGTCAAGGCCGTCAGGACGCTGTCGAAGGAAGACGGGCTGGAGATGCCGGCCGTGCCGGATCACATCAGCCTCGTCAGCTGCTACATGGACAACGACGTGTTCGAACCTTTCGGACCACGCTTCCTCCGCGCCGCGGCAGGACCGCAAGGATTCGACCGGCCCGGCCTGTCGGCCAGCGTCCGCACCAACGCGATCGGCAGCGGAGAAGGTTCAGCCGCAGGCCGCAAGCTGGTGCTGGGACCGGGCGACGATCTGCGACACCGGCAGCCTGGCGGCACTTTGATGCTGACCCTGGACGGTGAGTCCGTGCGAGCCACACCCAAGGTGGTCGAGGACGGACGCAGCTTCATCCTCAGCGGCGGCCAGCATGCGGAGCCGCTGCTCGCGTGGTGGAACGCGCGCCACGCACTGCATCGCCCGGCTGCAAGCACAGGAGACGACGGGCCGGCGTTTCTGATGGGCGAGGTCCTGGTCACGCGCGGTCTGCTGGATCGCATGGGTGCCGGCAAGCTGGAAGACCCCTCGCTGCCGGACGCCCTGCTTGCGTTGCGCTTCGATCCGGCGCGTCTCGCGGCGTTCCTGGCGGAACGTGCGTCGTCGGCGGACACCGTGCAGGCCCTGCGTCTGCTGGCCCAGTGCCAGCGCGCCGGCCAGGATCCCGCGACGCCGAGCCAGGTGGATCGATCCGCGACGACGGGCCGGCGCACGCCCGAGCTGACGAAGCTGCTGGCGCTGGCACGCTGCGCGGTGGATGACGATCTGATGCTCCCTTCCGCCGTCTGGACGACGCTGTGGCCGGCGGGTCAGGCGCCCGCCTTGGCGCCCCGCCCCGAAGCAGAGCCCTTTGCCATCGATCCCGAGCCCGACCCTGTGATTCAAGACCTGATCCACAAGCGCAGCGCGCGCTTGATCACCCGAGCGCATCGCCTGGACAAGGAAGTCGAACAGGCAGCGGCCCTGCACGCTGCCGCAGCGCCGCCCACCGAATTGGCCTGAGGCCCGCGACGCGGCGTTCTCCGACAGCGCCGGCCTCCGCGCGCCGACCCGGGAACGCCGCTCGCCCACCTAAGCTGGAAGAACGGTCCCTCGACCGCGCGAGGAGTTCGCCATGCGTTCGATCCTTCCCCATTCGTCCTTCGGCCATCACGACCGGCCTCGGAAGCCGGCGGCGCCGCACCATGGTCCGATGTTCTGGCTGTCCCACGCGGCGGTGCTGCTGGCGCTGCTGCTGATCGCGACCGAGGTCTCCGCCGAGCAGGGCGCCGGCCTGCGCGCGCAGTACGAGCAGATGGCGCCGCAGCTCGCGAAGAGTCCGTTCCAGAAGCCGATCGTGCTGAATTCCGCCGACAGCACCGAGCGCCCCACCGGCGAGATGCACGCGGTGGTCCAGCATCCGTTCGGCACGCTGTCCGGCGCGCTGCGCAGCGCCGACGCCTGGTGCGACCTGCTGACGCTGCCGGCCAACGTCAAGCGCTGCGCGGTCGAGGACGACCCGGCACCCGGCGCGACGCTGCACATGGCCGTCGGCCGCAAGTTCGATCAGCCCATCGAGGACGCCTACGCGCTCGACTTCCGCTTCCAGGTGCTGGCGGAGCAGCCGCAGTACCTGCTCGTCGAGATGAGCGCGAACAAGGGCCCGATGGGCACCAGCCACTACCGGCTGACGCTGGAGGCGGTGCCGATCGACGCGAAGCGCTCGTTCGTGCGGCTGCGCTATGCCTACATGAACAACCTCGCGGCGCGGGTGGCCACCAGCGCCTACCTCTCCACGTCCGGTCGCGACAAGGTCGGCTTCACCGTGGTCGGACGCGACGACGAGGGGCGGCCCCGTTATGTCGGCGGCATCCAGGGCATCGCGGAGCGCAACACGATGCGCTACTTCCTGGCGATCGAGTCCTACCTCGACACGCTGCCCGTGCCGCCCGAGCAGCGGCTCGACCGGCGACTGCGCGACTGGTTCGCGGCCACCGAGCGTTATGCCCGTCAGCTCCACGAGCAGTCGCTCGATGAGTACGTCGCCATGAAGCACAAGGAAGCGCGCCGCCAGGTCGCCATCGCGCCGGGCGGCTGAACGTTCAGCGCGGAGGGGCCTCGATCTGGCGCGCGGCCCATTGCGCGCCGACCAGCACCGACGCCATCAGCCACAGCGGCGCGGCCGCGACGCTCGCCGCGGCCAGCACGCCGAAGCCCAGCGGCATCGCCACGGTCGCGCCGTTGGCCGCCAGCATCCGCAACCCGAGCGCCTGACCGTGGCGGTCCGGCGGCGTCACCTGATGCATCGTCGCGAGCACCATCGGCTGCACCGCGCCGAGCGCCAGTCCCAGCACCGCCGAACCGAGCATCAGCCCGAGCGTGCCCGGCAGCCACGCATAGACGATGAGCGTGAAGGTCGCGACCGCCATTGCGAGGCGCAGCGCCTTCACGTCGTCGATCCGGTGGGCCCAGCGCACGATGGCCAGGCGGACCAGCGTCGCCGCCGCCGCGAAGCTGCCCAGCACCAGGCCGATGCTCGACGCCGACAGCCCCTTCGCATGGCCCACGACAGGCACGACGAAGCTGTGGGCGTCCCAGCACGACGACATCGCGACGTTGACGATCAGCAGGTTGCGCAGGCCACGGTCCTTCAGCAGGTCCCATGCAGGCCGCGGTTTGACGCCGACGGCGGCGGGCGCGGGCGCATGACGCGGCACGCGCCGCGCGATCGCCCAGGCCGCGAGCGGCAGCAGCGTCGACAACACCAGCGCCGCGGTGAAGCCGGCCGTGTCGATGACGATGCCGGTGATGACCGGCGCGAACGCATTGGACAGCGCCGGACCGAGCGCCACCCAGCTGAACACGCGCTTGAGCTGCGAGGCGTCGCGCGCCATCAAGCCCGCCTCGCGCTGGATCGCCACGGCCGCGACCGCCACCGCGCCGCCGCACAGCAGACAGCCCAACGCCAGCAGCCAGATCCAGCCCAGCACCTGCGCGACCAGCGCCAGCACCGCGCCGGCGAAGGCCATCGCCACGCCGATGCCCACGGGGCGATGGAAGCCGTGGCGGTCCGCCAGCCGGCCGGCCCAGAGCGACAAGCCCAGCGGCGCGACGGCGAACAGGCTGAGCAGCACGCCGACGAAACCGCCGCCGTAGCCCTGGTGCAGCACCCACAGCGTGGCCGCGACGCGCGTCGTCGCCATGCAGGCATGCACCGCGACGAGTGACGCGATCACGGCCACGAAACCGGCGCTCAGCCCGGTGTAGCCCTTCGCCGCCGACGCGTCATCGTTCATCCCGCGGCGCCTTCGTCCTCGAGCTCGGCATCGCCTCCGGTACCGATGCCGGCGTCGCCCACGGCACCGGCCCCCAGCTTCAGCACGCGCGCGGCCTGGTCCTCGGGCAGGGCCTCGACGGACTTCAGCTCGCGGGTCATGACGCGGGTGCGCCGCTCGGCGAGTTCGATGTTGTTGCTGGCCTCGTCGAGCTTCTTCTTCGTCTTGGCCAGCACGTCGCCGAACTTGCCGAACTCCGTCTTGACGGCACGCAGCACGTCCCACACCTCCGCGGAGCGCTTCTCCAGGGCCAGTGTGCGGAAGCCCATCTGCAGGCTGGACAGCGTCGCCAGCAGCGTCGTCGGGCCGACCAGCATCACCTTGTGCTCGCGCTGCAGGGCCTCGCTCAGGCCGGGACGGCGCAGCGCCTCGGCGTACAGGCCCTCGGTCGGCACGAACAGCAGCGCGAAGTCGGTCGTGTGCGGCGGGCCGAGGTACTTCTCCCGGATGCTCTTCGCCTCCAGCCGCAGCCGGGTCTCGATCGCACGGCCGGCCAGTTCCGCCGCGGGGGCGTCCGCGCGCTCCTGGGCGTCGAGCAGGCGCTCGTAGTCCTCGCGCGGGAACTTCGCGTCGATCGGCAGCCAGATCGGCTGACCGTCGTCGCGCTGGCCCGGCAGCTTGAGCGCGAACTCGACGCGGGCGCCGGTGCCCGGCACGGTCTCGACGTTCGAGGCGAACTGCTCGGGCGTGAAGACCTGCTCCAGCAGCGCCGCCAGTTGCACCTCGCCGAAGATGCCCCGCGTCTTGACGTTGGTCAGCACGCGGTTCAGCGAACCGACATCGCGCGCCAGCGTCTGCATCTCGCCCAGGCCGCGATAGACCTGCTCCAGCCGCTCCGCGACCTGCTTGAAGCTCTCGCCCAGGCGATGCTCCAGCGTGGCGTGCAGCTTCTCATCGACGGTCGCCCGCATCTGCTCGAGCTTCTTCTCGTTGTCCTGCTGGATCGCCTGCAGGCGCGCCTCGACGGTGCGGCGCGTCTCGGCCAGGCCGGCCTCGTTGCGCTGCGCCAGCGCCTGCAGCTGTTCGGTCAGCGCCGTCGTCATGCGGGACGCGGCGGCGTCCTGGGCCTCACGCGCGCGCGCCGCCTGCTGGGCCAGCGCCTGCTGGAACTGCGTCAGCGTGGCCAGCGTCTCCTGGCGCAGCCCGGCGTTGCCGCGGCTGAGCTCGTCGCGCAGCGCGCGCTCCAGGCGTTCGATGCGTTCGCCCGACTGCTGCATCAGCGGCGCCAGCGCCGCCGCGGTGTCGCCGTCCGACGTCCGTCGCCGGGTGAACAGCACCACGACGAGAAGGATCAGGATCAGCCCGGAGAGGGCCAGCTGCAGCAGGTCGGGAAAGGACATGCGTCCGATTCTCTCAGCGCTTCAGCACCTCGGGATTCAGCGCTGTCGGCGGCACGCCGCCGGTCAGCGCGGCGATCAGGTTGTCCACGGCCAGATCGCTCATCGCGCGACGCGTCGCGATCGTGGCGCTGGCGATGTGGGGCGTGAGCACGACGTTCGTGCAGGCGAGCAGCGCCGGGTGCACCGTCGGTTCGCCTTCGAACACGTCCAGGCCCGCGGCGGCGATGGTGCCGGCCTGGAGTTCGGCGGCCAGCGCCGCGTCGTCGACGACGCCGCCGCGCGCGATGTTGGTCAGCGTCGCGGTCTTCTTCATCAGGCGCAGCTCGCGCTGGCCGATCAGGTGGTGCGAGGACGCGCTGTACGGCACGACGATGACCAGGTGGTCGGCGCGTTGCAGCAGCTCGTCCTTCTCGACCCACTGCGCGCCCAGCGGTCCTTCCTGGTCCGCCGGCAGCCGCGAGCGGTTGTGATACAGCACCGGCATGCCGAAACCGAGATGCCCGCGCCGCGCGATCGCCGCGCCGATGCGGCCCATGCCGAGCACGCCCAGCGTCGCGCCATGGAGGTCGGCGCCGGCGAACATCGTCACCGACCATTGCTTCCATTCGCCGCGGCGCAGGAAGTGTTCGCTCTCGGTGATGCGGCGGGCCGTGGCCATCATCAGCGCGAAGCCGAAGTCGGCGGTGGTCTCGGTCAGCACGTCCGGCGCGTTGGTCACGACGACCCCGCGCGCGGTGCAGGCCGGCACGTCGATGTTGTTGTAGCCGACGGCCATCGTGCAGACGGCCTTCAGCTCGGGACAGGCGTCGAGCAGCGTCGCGTCGATCTTGTCGCCGCCGGCGATGTACGCGCCGGACTTGCCCTGCAGGCGCCGGATCAGCTCGTCCTGCGACCAGCCGGTGTCGCTGTCGTTGGTCTCGACCTCGAAGTGCGGGCGCAGCCGGTCGACGATGTCGTCGAAGGTCTTGCGGGCCACCAGGACGCTGGGCTTGCTCATGGGCGCATCTCCTTGCAGGGAAGCGCCAACTGTAGGCCGGACGGGCGCCGCGCCCGCTCGCGGATCGCCCACGAGTCCGTCGTGCCTCGCCACCGGCTGGCGCGGTTCAGCGCCGACGGGTCATTCGAGGAAGCGGGTGAACGACGCGACCGCATCGCGCTCGGTGACCAGCGTGTTCTCGACGGCCGCCGGGTCCGCGTAGCCCAGGGACATGCCGCAGACCAGCTGCTGTTGCGGCGACAGGCCGAGTTCCTCCGCGATCACGCGGTGGAACTGGGTGAACGCCGCCTGCGGGCAGGTGTGCAGACCGCGACCGCGGGCGGCGACCATGAGGTTCTGCAGGAACATGCCGTAATCCAGCCAGCTGCCCTGCTGCATCACGCGGTCGATGGTGAACATCAGGCCGACCGGCGCGTCGAAGAAGCGGTAGTTGCGGCCGTGCTGCTCGTGCATGCGCAGCTTGTCGCCCTTGGTGATGCCCAGCAGGCCGTACAGGTCCCAGCCGACCTTGCGGCGGCGGTCGATGTAGGGCGAGATCCACTCGCGCGGGTAGTAGGCGTACTCCTCGCCGTGGGTGGCGAGTTCCTCGGGATCGTCGTACGCCGCCTGGATGCGCGTGACCAGCCGGTCCTTGGCCGCGCCCGTCAGCACGTGGACCTGCCAGGGCTGCGTGTTCGTGCCCGACGGCGCGCGGGCCGCGACGGCCAGCAGCTCCTCGATCAGCGCGCGCGGCACCGGCGTCGGCAGGAACGCGCGCATCGAATGCCGCGTGACGATCGCGGCCTCGACGGCGGCGGACTGCTCGGACGTGGGCGGGACGAAGGGATCGGGGAAGGAAGCGGGGAAGGTCATGGCATCTCCAGCGCGCTGAGCGCTTTCACGTAGGACTCGGGCAGTTGCGCCACCGGGCGTCGCGTCTGGCGATCGACATACACGTGGACGAAGTGGCCGCGCGCCGCGCACAAGGGCTCGCCTTCGGCGAACAGGCCGATCTCGTAGCGGACGCTGGAGCGGCCGCGCCTGGCCACCCTCAAGCCGGCCTCCACATGCTGCGGGAAGGCCAGCGACGCGAAGAAGTTGCAATGCGTCTCGATGACGAGGCCGATGACCTCGCCCTGGTGCAGGTCCAGCGCGCCCTCCTCGATCAGGTAGCGATTCACCGCCGTGTCGAACAGGCTGTAGTAGACGACGTTGTTCAGGTGGCCGTAGAGATCGTTGTCCATCCAGCGCGTCGGGACCGGCAGGAAGCGGGCGAAGGCCTCGCGCGGCTCGGGGGCCGGACGGGCCTCGGCGGCGGGAGCGGTGGTGTCGGCGGTCATGCGCCGATTCTTCCACCGCCGCGCGGGGTCAGGTGTCGCGCGGGCTACTGCCGGTCGACGTGGCGGGTGTCCGATTCAAGTCGGCGTGCCGCCAGCGCTCCCATGCACGCGCCGCGGCGTCCAGCGTCCGCATCTGCACATCGACGGTGACGTTCAGGTCCTCGCCGTAGCCGCCCGCCATGCTCAGCGCGACCGGGATGCGGCGATCGAACAGCGCCTCCAGCACGAGGTGGTCGCGGCGCAGCAGGCCGTCGGCACTGAGCTTGAGGCGGCCGAGCCGGTCGCCCTCGTGCGGGTCGGCGCCGGCAAGGTAGAAGGCCAGCCCGGGCGACCGGTCCGCCATCCGTCGCCAGACCTCGGCGAGCGCCGCCTCCAGCGCGTCGAGGTAGACCGCATCGCCGCAGGCGTCGGGCAGGCCGACGTCCAGGTCGCTGGACTCCTTGCGGAAGGGGAAGTTCTTGTCGCCGTGGATCGAGAGGGTGAACACGCTGTCGTCGTCGCGGAAGATGCTCGCCGTGCCGTTGCCCTGGTGGACGTCCAGGTCGACGACCAGCACGCGCAGTCCCGGCCCCCCGGGATGTCGACGGTGCCATTCGGCCTGCATCAGCCGCGCCGCGACGGCGACGTCGTTGAACACGCAAAAGCCGCTGCCCTTGTCCGCATACGCATGGTGCGTGCCGCCCGCCAAGCTGGCGGCGACGCCCTCCTCCAGGGCGGCGCGCGCCGCGGCGATGGTCGCCCCCACGGAGCACATCGAGCGCCGCGGCAGCCCCGGCGCCCAGGGGAAGCCGATCTCGCGCTGCGCCGCCGCGCTCAGGGTGCCGTGCAGGACCGCGTCGATGTAGTCGGGCGTGTGGACCAGTGCCAGCGCCTCCGTCCCGGCAGCTTCCGC
The DNA here is from genome assembly GCF_056867975.1 of Mitsuaria sp. MSU3D. Taxonomy (NCBI): domain Bacteria; kingdom Pseudomonadati; phylum Pseudomonadota; class Betaproteobacteria; order Burkholderiales; family Sphaerotilaceae; genus Roseateles; species Mitsuaria sp. MSU3D. Next base: position 3,474,715 of record NZ_CP200314.1, read on the forward strand.
CACCTGGGGCCGCATCACGCCCGGGTTCCGCTCGACCCGCTCGCGCAGCATCTGGTACTTGGATTGCGGGAAGCGGTGACCTGGCGGCAGCGCCAGCGTCAAATGGTCGTAATGGAAGGCGAGCATGGTCCAACCCTAGCAGAGGGCCCGGAACCCCGCTCCGGCAGGCGTCCAGGGTGTCGTGAGAGGGCCGATGGCCGAACTTTGCTGCAATGCACAAAAAGTGCTTGCAATCATCGGACGCGGTCCTATACTGGTTACATGCTGCACCGCAACAAATGTGTGGCGACGGCGCTCAGCCCGCCGCGTTTTCCCCGGCTGACCTCATTCCTTAAGGAGATTTCGCATGCTGACTGCTGACCAAGTGCTCGACCAACAAAAGAACCTGCAAGCCTCGTGGTTCGGCCTGACCGCCAAGGCCTTCGAAGGCTATGAAAAGCTGGTCGAGCTGAACCTGCAGGTCGCCAAGACCGCGCTCGGCGAAGCCGCCGAAACCGCCCAGCAGGCGATCACGGTCAAGGATCCGCAAGAGCTGTGGGCCCTGCAGGCCGCGCTGCTGCAACCGTCGGCTGAAAAGGCCGTCGCCTACAGCCGCCACCTGTACGACATCGCGACGTCGACCTCCTCGGAGTTCGTCAAGCTGGCCGAGTCGCAAGTGGCTGACGCCCAGGTCAAGTTCGGCGCCGTCGTCGATAACGCGACCAAGAACGCACCGGCTGGCACGGAAAATGCTGTTGCTTTGGTGAAGTCGGCGGTCGCTGCGGCCAACAACGCTTACGAAACCCTGAACAAGGCCGCCAAGCAAGCCACCGACATCGCGGAATCCAACTTCAACGCCGTGACCAACACGGCGGTGAAGGCGACCCAGAACGCCACCCGCAGCGCCAAGCGCGCCACGGCCTGAGCGAACGAGTTGCCGTATCGGTTGTCTCCTCGGTACCCAAGGAAGTCAAGCTTCCCAAGTGCCCTTCAAGCCCAGCTTCATGCTGGGCTTTTTTTCGCCTGTACGGATCGGATCGCCGCGGTCTCCGCGCGGCGCCTCTTCTGCCGCGCCCCACGGGGCGTCACGGGCACCGGGACGGTGCTCCGGCAATCGCCCAGGCGCCCGCGTGATGGGCGCGTGACCGGCGCGTGAGCCCGCGGGCTTCAGTCCGCGGCCGTCGATGACGCCGCCGGCGCAGGAGGGACGGTGGCGCCCGCGGCGAACCGCACATACTGGTCCGCCACGTCGCGCAGCACGCCCTGGACGGTGAACTCGCGCAGCGCCTCCCGATCGTAGAGCGGGTAGCGCGGCAGGCCGATCACCATCATCAGGTAGCCCATGGTCCGCACCGACATCTGGTCGCACATCGAGCGGATCGCGACCTCACCCGGCTCGAAGCCGTCGGGCGCGCAGGCGGCGACACGTTCCCGCATCAGCCCGAGCAACCGGTTGTACACGGGCTGCTGGGCCTGGCCGATCTCCTCCAGCGTGCCGGTCTGCGTCAGCGACATGTAGATCATGCGGAACTGCTCCGGGTGCCGCTCCCAGAAGTCGAGCAGGCAGCGCGTGTGCGCCTCCAGCACCTTGCGCGGCCCGCGCTGGTCCTTGGATGCATCCAGCAGTTCATCGGTCAGCGACTCGAACACCTCGATCCACAGGCCGTCCAGCAGCGCCTTCTTGCTCTCGAAGTAGCTGTAGATCGCCATCGTCGAGATGCCCAGCTCATGCGCCAGCCGGCGCATGCTGAGCGCTTCGACGCCCTCGTCGCGGTAGATCTTGCGCGCGCGCTCCAGCATCTCGCGCTTGAGCGCGGCCATCTCGGCCGGACCGCGCCGCAGCCGGGGCCGCTCGCGGTCGGGGTCCTGATCGTTGTTTCGCACGGCGTTCCTGTCTCAGAAGGTTATTGTCGGCGTACGTTATCTCACACCGGGGACCACGTTAAATACTCACGAACCCTGGTTGTTAAGCATCATTGCTAATCACGTACGCGTACGAAAATAGCTGCAAACGGCATGCCCGCGCCTCTTTTGCGGGTTCCTCCACCTGCAAAGAGTTCCTCATGCTCGACCGCCTGTCCGTGGGCGCCAAGCTCAGCCTGGCCTTTTCCTGCGTTCTCCTGATCACCGTGCTGCTGGGCGCCCTGGCCCTGTTCCAGCTGGGTCGCGTCAACGACACCGCCACCGACATGGCATCGAACTGGCTGCCCTCGTCCCGCGCCGCGCAGTCGATCAACCAGGAGGTCACGCGGCTGCGCACCCGGGAGTACCGGCTCCTGCTGACGGAGGGCAATGCACGCGCCACCTATGCCGAGAAGGTCGTGCAAGGCCGCCAGGGCATCGAACAGCGGCTGAAGGCCTACGAGCCGATGGTGTCGTCGCCCGCCGAGGGCGAGAAGCTGCGGCAGCTCCTTGGCCTGTGGGACGCGTACCGGGCGGACAACGTCAAGCTGGTCGAGGCCGCGCTGCACGGCGAAGACGACACGGCCAGGCGCCTGCTCGCCGTCGACAGCCTGCCGACGTACGAGGCCATGGGCAAGGCCGTGGACGATCTGGTCGAGATCAACACCGCCGGCGCCGCCGCGGCCGACGATCTGGGCGACCGGATCTACGCCCGCAGCCAGTGGATGATCGTCGGCATGACCCTGCTGGCCGTCGCGATCGGCGCGGCGCTGGGCCTGGCCATCACCCGCAAGATCACCCGGCCGCTGGCGGCCTCGGTCGTGATCGCCGAGGCGGTCGCTGCGGGCGATTTGACCCGCACGCTGCGCGTGCAAGGCCGCGACGAGGTGGCCCAATTGCAGACCGCGTTGATGCGCATGGTCGGTCAACTGCAGTCCGTGGTGGCACAGGTGCGCGACGGCGTGGAGTCGGTGTCGAGCGCCTCGTCGCAGATCGCCGTCGGCAACCAGGACCTGTCGGCGCGCACCGAGCAGACGGCGGCCAATCTGGAGGAGACCGCGTCGAGCATGGAACAGCTGACCGGCGCGGTCGGCCAGTCCGCCGACACGGCGCGGCAGGCCAACCAGCTGGCCGACAGCGCCGCCGCCGCGGCGACGCGCGGCGGCCACGTCGTCGGACAGGTCGTGTCGCGGATGCAGGAGATCAGCGCCTCCTCGATCCGCATCGCCGACATCATCGGCACCATCGACGGCATCGCGTTCCAGACCAACATCCTCGCCTTGAACGCGGCCGTCGAGGCGGCGCGCGCGGGCGAGCACGGCAAGGGCTTCGCCGTCGTGGCGTCGGAGGTCCGCACGCTGGCGCAGCGCAGCGCGGAGGCGGCCAAGGAAATCAAGACGCTGATCAACCGCTCGGTGGAGACGGTCGAGGCCGGCTCGTCGGACGTCGCCGAAGCGGGCCGCACGATGGACGAGATCGTCCATGGCGTGCGCCGCGTCACCGACCTGATGGCCGAGATCTCCGCCGCCGCCATCGAGCAGCGCGACGGCATTTCGCAAGTCAACCAGGCCGTCGCGAACCTGGACCAGATGACGCAGCAGAACGCCGCGCTGGTCGAGGAATCGACCGCCGCCTCCGGCTCGCTGCGCGAGCAGGCGCAGCGTCTGTCCGAGGTGGTGTCCGTGTTCAAGGTCGCCTGAACGCGAACGCCCCGCCTCCCTGCCCTCGTCGCAAGCGAGCGACGGAGATCCAGACACCGACGATGCGCCCTCTCCTCGCCTGCGGGAGAGGCGGGGGTGAGGGTTGGCATACTGGCGCCCCATGGCCACCCGCACCCCGATCTTCTTCGCCAGCGCCGCGGCGTTCCGCGCCTGGCTCGACGAGCATGCCGCCACGGCCACGGAGGTCCTGGTCGGCTTCCACAAGCGCGCGACCGGCGAGCCCAGCCTGGCCTGGCCCGAGTCGGTCGACGAGGCGCTGTGCCACGGCTGGATCGATGGCGTGCGTACCCGCATCGACGACAAGCGCTACAAGATCCGCTTCACGCCGCGCAAGGCGGTGTCGATCTGGAGCGCCGTGAACATCGGTCGCGCCGAGGCGCTGATCCAGGAAGGCCGGATGAAGCCCGCCGGCCTCGCGGCGTTCGAGCGCCGGCAGGAAGAGCGCTCGCGCGTCTACGCGTTCGAGCAACCCAAGGAACTGGTCGAGCTCTCGCCGTCGCACGAGGTCATCTTCATGCGCGACGCCAAGGCCTGGGCGTTCTTCCAGGCGCAGCCGGACGGTTACCGCCGCACCAGCATCTGGCACATCCTCAGCGCGAAGAAGCCCGAGACGCAGCTCGCCCGCCTGGACAAGCTGATCGAGGCGAGCGCGCGCGGCGAACGACTCTGAGCCGTGGGACGGCGGACCCGGTCCGCCACCGTCGCCGATCCGATCAGCGGCGCGGAGGCCGCGCCAAGGCGGCGCTCAACGCGTCTTCGCCGCGATCTTCCTGCGGATCTCCGGCAGCATCGCCGTCGCCACCTCGCGCCCGAGCGCGATGGCGCGGCGGCGCGTGGTGAAGTCCGAGCCGCTGAAGCCGTCCAGCTTGGGCCGCAGCACGACGTCCGCGCCCTGCAGCTCGTACTGGTTGATCGACTTGCCCATGATCGAGAAGGTCTGCAGCAGCATGCGCATCGCGTCGCCGGGGATCTTGGGATCGGGCGGTTCGCCGATGTCGACGGCGATGACGAACTCGGCGCCCATCTGCTTGGCGAAGCGCACCGGCACCGGCGCGACCAGGCCGCCGTCCACGTACTCGCGGTTGCCGATCTTGACCGGCTGGAACACCGCCGGCACCGCGCTCGACGCGCGCACCGCGGTGCCCACGTCGCCCTGCCGGAACAGGATCGGCGAGCCGTCGCCCAGGTCCGTCGCGACGATGCCCAGCGGCAGCGGCAACTGCTCCAGCCCGCGGTTGCCCGTCATCTGACGGACGTAGCGCGCCAGCGCCTCGCCGCGGATCAGGCCGCGCATCGGGAAGGTCCAGTCGGTGATGGCGCCCTCGTCCATCGCCTCGGCGACGGTCTGCAGTTCTTTGCCGGTCCGACCCGCCGCATACAGCGCGCCGACCAGGCTGCCGGCCGACGTGCCGCAGACGAGGTCGACCTTGATGCCGTTCTCCTCCATCACCTGGATCACGCCGATGTGCGCGAAGCCGCGCGCCGCGCCGCCGCCCAGCGCCAGGCCCACGCGCGGCGGCTTGGGAATGGGCTTGGGCGTGACGGGCGTCGGCAGTTCGGGGTCGGGTGTTGCCACGACCGGCGGCGGCGCCGGGGACGTGGTGAGCGTCGAGCAGGCGCTCAGCGCGCTCAACCCCAGCGCGCCGGCGGCGGTCAGCCAGCGTCGGCGGGAAGGCAGCGCCGGCAGGGCGGGGACAGGCTTGGTATGGTCGCGGTCGTCTCGGGGCATGGCGCGGGATTCTAGGGAAGCTCTGTAGCAATGCTGTTGCAGCGCGCACGCACAATCGCGGCCCGAAATCAGGACCCGACATCGAGGCCGCCATCAGGGCCCGGAGCAGGAGAGCACATGAGTGGAAAGAGCGCGCTGCGGCGCTGGACCGTGCGGAGCCTGGTCGGGCTGCCGTTCCTGCTGGTGGCGCTGGTCATCGCGACCTGGGCCTGCGTACGCGCCAGCCTGCCGCAGCTGGAGGGCGACGCCGAGATCCCCGGCCTGAGCGCGCCGGTCAGCCTGGGCCGCGACGCGCTGGGCACGCTGGTGGTCGAGGGCCGCACGCGACTGGACGTCGCTCGCGGGCTGGGTTTCGCGCATGCGCAGGAACGCTTCTTCGAGATGGACCTGACGCGCCGTTCCGCGGCCGGCGAGCTGTCCGCGCTGTTCGGCGCCAAGGCGCTGGAGCGGGACCGCGCGCGCCGCGTCCACCGCCTGCGCGCGCGGCTGACCGACCGCTTCGAAGGACTGTCCGGCGAGGACCGGCTGCTGCTGCTCGCGTACACGGAGGGCGTCAACGCCGGCCTCCACGCGCTGCCGATGCGCCCCTGGCAGTACCTGCTGCTGCGCGCCAGGCCGCAGGACTGGACGCCGGTGGACTCCTTGCTGGTGATCTCGGAGATGTACTTCATGCTGCAGTCCGGCAGCTTCGAGGCGGGCTTCGACCGCGCGACGCTGCGCGAGCACGCCGGCGATGCGCTCTTCGACTGGCTCAGCCCGCGCGGCGGTCGCTGGGACGCGGCGCTCGACGGCAGCCAGTTGCCCTCGCCACCAATGCCGACGCCGGAACAGCTCGACGTGAGCCAGGCCCGCGCCCCGGCGACGCCCGCCACGTCGGCCAGCGCACCCGCCAGCATCCCGGCGGGCACGCCGGCCAGCGCCCGCTCGAGCGGAGAGTTGCCGGTCCTGGGCAGCAACCAGTGGGCGGTCGCCGGTTCCCGCTCCACGCATGGCGGCGCGATCCTGGCCGACGACATGCACCTGGGCCTGGGCGTGCCCAGCATCTGGTACCGCGCGCAGTTCCAGATCGGCGCCGGACCGGGCGGCCTGCGCGCGGCGGGCGTGACGCTGCCCGGCCTGCCGGCGCTGGTGGTGGGCTCCAACGGGGCCGTCGCCTGGGGATTCACCAATGCCTACGGGCAATGGTTCGACTGGATCGAGGTCCCGCCCGATACGAAGGTCTCGACGCGCACCGAAACGATCGAGGTCCACGGCGGTCCGGCGGTGACGCTGGACGTGAACGAGATCGACGACGCGCCGATCGTGACCGTCGACGGCGGACGCCGCTTCGCGCTGCACTGGATTGCGCACCAGGGCGCGGCCTACAACCTGGAACTCGACCGCATGCTGCAGGTGCGTCACGTCAGCGAGGCGCTGGCGCTCGCGCAACGCGCCGGCATGCCGCACCAGAACCTGCTCGCCGCCGATCGCGATGGCCAGATCGGTTGGACCGTCGCCGGACGCCTGTGGGCGCAGCCGGCTCTGCCCGAGGGCTACGGCCGGTTCATCGCACCGTCGGCGATGCGGCGCGACTGGCTCGATCCGGATCGTGCGCCGCAGGTGCTCTCTCCTGCCCAGGGTCAGTTGTGGACCGCCAACAACCGCCAGCTCGACGGCGCGCCGGGCGAGCTGCTGGGCGACGGCGGCTTCGACCTCGGCGCGCGCGCGCAGCAGATCCGCGACCGGCTCTCGGCCCGGGAGAAGCACGACGAGGCCTCGATCGGCGCCATCCACCGGGACGACGAGGCGCGCTTCATGAAGACCTGGGCGGCGCGCCTGCTGGCGGCGTCCCGCACCGATGCCGGCGCCAATCCGACGCACCGCGCCTTCGTGCAGCTGCTGGAGAACTGGAACGGCCGCGCCGATGCGGATTCGGCGGCCTACCGGCTGGTGCGCCAGACGCGCCTGCGGGTGCTGGACACCTTGTGGGATGCGTGGACGCTGCCAGCGCTCGGCGAGCGGCAGCTCGACCCGGCACGGCGCATGCGCTGGCGCAACCAGTTCGAGTACAGCGCCGCGCGCGCCGTCGACGAACGGCCACCGCACCTGTTGCCGGCCGCGTTCGCGAGCTGGGATGCGCTGCTGCTGGCGCAACTGGACGGCGCGGCCCGCGAGATCGCGCCGGACGGCAACCTCGGCGGCGCCACCTGGGGCGCGCAGAACGCGAGCCGCATCCAGCATCCGCTGGCCAAGGCCATCCCGGCGTTGTCCCGCTGGCTCGACATGCCGTCGCTGCCGCAGAGCGGCGACAGCAACCTGCCCCATGTCGCCGGACCCGCGTTCGGACAGTCGGAACGGCTGGTCGTGTCGCCGGGCCGCGAGGAGCAGGGTTGGCTGTCGATGCCGGGCGGACAGAGCGGCCATCCGATGTCGCCGTTCTACGGCGCGGGACATCAGGACTGGGTCGAAGGCAAACCCACGCCACTGCTGGCCGGTCCCATCATCCATCGGATCACGGCGCATCGCGACTGAGCGGCGCGCATCCGGCCGGCCGCGCGCCGACAGAGGTCGGCACCGCCGTCCCGCACCGGCGTGACAGCCGTCAGCCGTCAGCCGTCAGCCGTCAGCCGTTGGCCGGCTTCACGTTGAACACCTGCCTCAGGTAGGCCAGGAAGGTCTGGTCCTCGCACATGGTCTTGCCGGGACTGTCCGAGAGCTTGGCCACCGGCTGACCGTTGACGTGGGTGAGCTTGATGACGATGTTGAGCGTCGGCAGGCCCACGTCGTTGCTGAGCTTGGTCCCGATGCCGAAGCCCAGCTGGACGCGGTCCGCGAAGTGCCGGTACAGCGCCAGCGCCTTGGGCATGTCGAGCGCGTCGGAGAACACCAGGCGCTTGGTGTTGGCGTCGATGCGCAGCTGGTCGTAGTGCGCCAGCGCCTTCTCGCCCCATTCGACCGGATCGCCCGAATCGTGGCGCAGTCCGTCGAACAACTTGGCGAAGTAGAGATCGAAGTCGGCCAGGAACGCGTCCATGCCGATGACGTCCGTCAGCGCGATGCCGAGGTCGCCGCGGTACTCCTGGACCCAGTCCTCGAGCGCGGCCTTCTGGTGGTCGCGCAGCCGCACGCCAGTGGCCTGGTAGGCCTGCAGGTACTCGTGCGCCATCGTGCCGATCGGCACCAGCCCGAGCTCCTTGGCCAGCAGCACGTTGGAGGTGCCGCGGAAGGTCTCCGGCAACTCGTCGCGCAGCGTGCGCAGGACCTCCTCGTGCCAGGCGCCGGAGAAACGCCGCCGCAGGCCGAAGTCGAAGAACTGGAACGGGTGGCGGCGCGGCGCCTCGTCGCGCGCGAAGGTCCGGATCGAGGCGATCTTCTCCGCCAGCCGTCGGCGCCCCTCCTCGATCGCGGCCGCCTGGTCGAAGCGACGGAAGTACAGCTCGTTGACCATCGCCAGCACGAAGATCTCGAAGGCCATCACGTGGACCTGCGGGCCGCGTACGACGATGTCGAGCTTCTCGCCGTCCGCGCGCACCGTGATGAACGCGCGCTGGAAGCGGAAGATGCGCAGCAGGTCGATGAAGTCCGGCTTCATGAAGCGCAGGCCGCTCAGGTACTCGAGCTCGTCGGCGCGGAAGGTCAGCGCGCAGAGGTGGTCGATCTCGCGTTCCAGGTCCGCGACCAGCTCCGCCAGTGGGTACTGCGGCGTGTTGCGGCAGGCGAAGCGGTACTCGGCCTGCGCCTGCGGATAGCGATGCAGCATCGCCTGCCACATCGTGAACTTGTAGAGATCGGTCTCCAGCAGGCTGCGGATCACGGGGGCAGTGGCGTCGGGACGGCTCATGGGCGGGGACTGTACCCGGGGGCCGCGCGGCTCGGCGATGATCGCGACTTCGCCACACGCCGAGCCCGCCCTTCGTGCACGAGCCCCTCGCCCACCGCCGCAGCCTCGGCCTCCTTCGTCGCCTGTGCGCCGCGGCGCTGCTGCTGCTGCTCGTCACGGCGGCGGTGCGCGCCCAGATCCCCATCGCCATCGACAAGCCGCCCGATGCCGCCACGGCGATGAAGCTGGTCTACGGGGGCAACACCTGGCGCCACGAACGCGCGGCAGCCTTCTTCGGCGGGCGATCGCCGACCCTGCGCGCGGAGATCCGCGAGGTGTTCCGCGCGCGTTACGTCGAATCGAACGTCGACAAGCTGATGCTGGTCTACCAGCTGACGCCCGGCCCGCGCGACCAGTTCCGCTGCGCGGCCTGCGTGCCGGCGCTCGGCGCCGCCGTGCTGGCCGCCGACGAGGCCGGCCGCTGGAAGCTCCGCGCCAAGGGCCTGCTGCTGATGCCGGGCGCGCCCGGCTCCGGCGACGAGGACCTGCAGCTGCTGCAGATCGCCGACGAGCGCTGGATCCTGCGCAGCCGCCGCTACGACGTCGACCGCGGGCGCGAAAGCCGCACCGAACGGCTGGTGCTAGAGCGCGACGGCGAGATGCAGCTCGGCGCGGAACTCGGCTTCGACAACAAGCCCGGGCCGCTCGCCTGCGGCGCGAATGCGGCGCCGCAGACGTCGGGCGTCAGCGTGCTGAGCCCCGGACGCGGCCCGCGTGTCGAGATCGTGCTGCGATTCAACGAGGGTGCGTGCAACGCGCTCCGCGCGGTGGTGCAGCGCACGCGCATGGAGCTGCGCGACGGCCGCTTCCAGCTCGAACCGGATGCGCCCGAGCCGGACGACGACGATGCGCCGACGTCCGCCCGAAGCGTGGAGCCGCAGAGGCGCTGAAGCGTTGAAGCGCTGAAGCGCTCAGGCCAGCTTGTACGTCTGCAGGTGGATGCTGGTCTCGGTCGCGCCGATGCCCTTGATCAGGCGCACGCGTTCCAGGATCTCGGCCAGCTCGTTGAGGCTGTCCGCGCGCAGCTCGGCCAGCAGGTCCCAGCGTCCGTTGGTATCGAACAGTCCCGCCACGCCGGGCTCGCCGAGCAGGATGCCGACGACCTCGCGCGTGCGGTTGCCCTCCACGGCGATGCTCATCCACGCCGTGATGTGCGGCTGGACCACGTCGGCCCGCAGCTTCACCGTGTAGCCGACGATCTGCCCGCTGTCCTCCAGCCGCGTCAGCCGGTTGGTCACGGTTCCGCGCGAGACCTTCAGCTTGTGCGCCAGCGTCGCGATGCTGGCGCGGGCGTCCTGGCGCAGCAGCGCGATCAGTTGATGGTCGAGTGTGTCCATATTGGTGCACCGGCGGCCGCCTTGCGCGCGGACCGCCCTGGGTTAACCCGGATTTCACGGCATTTCGTCAGAGTTCGCTGACGAAATGCACAAGGCGCTTCGATTATTGATCAGTTCTCCGGCTTCCTGCTGACACGCCGATCCGAAGAATGGAGGCATTCCCACAGCCATGAGACTGCCGATGACGACCCGCCTCCTCCTCACGCCCGACGTCGCCCGCGTCGTCCGGCACGACGGCATCGCCCAGAGCTTCCAGACCCTCGCCCGCTACATCGCCGACGACTACGTCCGATGGAGCCAGTTCGACAAGAGCGCCCGTGTCGCCAACCACTCGGACGACGGCGTGATCGAGCTGATGCCGATCTCCGACGCCTCGCTCTACAGCTTCAAGTACGTCAACGGCCACCCCAAAAACCACCTCGTGGGCCTGCCCACCGTGATGGCTTTCGGCGTGCTCGCCGACGTCGCGACCGGCACGCCGCGGCTGCTGTCGGAGCTGACGCTCAGCACGGCGCTGCGCACCGCGGCCACCTCCGCGCTGGTCGCGCAACACCTGGCACGACCGGGCTCGCGCAAGATGGCCTTGATCGGCAACGGCGCGCAGAGCGAGTTCCAGGCGCTGGCCTTCCACCACCTGCTGGGCATCGATGAGATCCGCCTCTTCGACGTCGACCCGGCCGCGACCGACAAGCTCGTCCGTCACCTGTCGCGCATCGACGGGCTGACGCTGATCCGCTGCCGCGACACCGCCGAGGCCGTGCGCGGTGCCGACATCGTCACGACGGTGACGGCCGACAAGCGCAACGCGACCATCGTGACGCCCGACATGATCGAGCCCGGCATGCACGTGAACGGCGTGGGCGGCGATTGCCCCGGCAAGACCGAGCTGCATCGCGACGTCCTGGCACGAGCCAACGTGTTCGTCGAGTACGAGCCCCAGTCGCGCATCGAAGGCGACGTGCAACAGATGCCGGCGGACTTCGCGGTCACCGAGTTCTGGCGCGTGCTGCGCGGCGAGGCGGCCGGCCGGCGCAGCGCCGACGAGGTCACCGTCTTCGATTCGGTCGGCTTCGCGCTCGAGGACTTCGCGACGCTGCGCTGGTTGGGCGACCGCGCCGAGGCCCTCGGCCTGGGTCGCGAGCTCGCGCTGGTGCCCGAGATGGACGACCCGAAGGACCTGTTCGGCGAACTGGACCTGACGCCCGTCGCCGAGACCGCGACAGGCGTCCCGGCGGGCCTCCGGGCGGCCCTCTTAAACTGCGTCCCTCACCGGAAGGACGCATGGACTACGCCCCCCTCCTTAAGGAAATCGGCCGAGGCGCTCGCGGCGCCCGCGACCTGACGCGCGAGCAGGCACGCACGCTGTTCGCCGCGCTGCTGGACGGCACCGTGCCGGACCTGGAGCGCGGCGCCATCCTGATCGCGATGCGCATCAAGGGTGAGAGCCTCGAAGAACTGCTCGGTTTCGTCGAGGCCATGCAGGCCGGCGCGGCCCGCGTGGATGCGCCAGACGGCCCCCGGACGGTCGTGCTGCCGACCTTCAATGGCGCGCGCAAGCAGGCCAACCTGATGCCGCTGGTGGCGATGCTGCTGGCGCGCGACGGCATCCCGGTGCTGATCCACGGCCGGCACGACTTCGACAGCCGCATCAGTCCGTTCGAACTCTTCGAGGCCCTGGAACTTCCCGTCTCCCGGAACGTGACCGAAGCCGGCCAGCGCCTGGCTTCGGACCGCCTGGCGATCCTGCCGACCGACGTCCTTCATCCCGGTCTGGACGCGATGATGGCCTTGCGCCCCCGCATGGGCTTGCGCAACAGCAGCCACAGCGTCGCCAAGCTGCTGGACCCGCTGCCGGGTCGCAGCGTGCGCGTCGTCGCGGTGACCCATCCGGAATACGTGGACAGCATGGGCCAGGCGCTGCCGCGGCTCAGCGCCGACGACGGCCGCGCCCTCCTCATGCGGGCCAGCGAGGGCGAGGCTTACCTGCACCTGCGGCGCAAGGCCCACCTGCAAGGCTTCGCGAACGGGCAAGGCCTGGATCTCAACCCGGCAAGCAACGAGGATCTGGACTGGCCGCTCTCGACCGCCTGCGAGCCCGCCGCCAATGCCGCCTTCATCCGCGCGATCCTGGCCGGCACCGAGCCACTGCCGCCGCGGATCGCCGATCAGATCGCGGCCCTGAGCCGGCTGGCGCGGGACTGAGCGCGGCCTGGCGCCGCCAATCCCGCCCCTCACCCTCCCTCTCCCCCGCCTCTGCGGGAGGAAATCAAGCCGAGTCCTGCCCTTTGCAGGATTCTTCATATGCTTATCTGGCCATAAGCAATCTACGAATTTGTAGTTCTCATATATATAAAGCGTTCATAGAGTGCAGACTCCCGGCCAGCCCTGGGCCAGCCGCGGTGTCAGTCGACGCGGCGGGGACCCCTGTGAAACCCGGCCGGGCCCTAGCTGACGCCATGTACGCCTATACCGATTTCGACCGCCAGTTCGTCCACGCCCGCGCGGCCCAGTTCCGCGACCAGCTCGAACGCCATCTGGCGGGTCAGCTTCCCGACGACGACTTCCGCGCGTTGCGCCTGCAGAACGGCTGGTACATCCAGCGCCATGCGCCGATGCTGCGCATCGCCGTGCCGTACGGGGTGCTGGACAGCCGCCAGCTGCGCCAGCTCGCGCGCATCGCCCGTGAGCATGACCGCGGCTACGGCCACTTCACCACGCGCCAGAACCTGCAGTTCAACTGGATCCCGCTGCCGCAGTCGGCCGATGTGATGGACCTGCTGGCCGATGTCGACATGCACGGCATCCAGACCAGCGGCAACTGCATCCGCAACATCACCAGCGACGTCACCGCCGGCGTGGCCGCGGACGAGCTGATCGATCCGCGCCCCTATGCCGAGGTGCTGCGCCAGTGGTCGACGCTGCATCCGGAATTCGCTTTCCTGCCGCGCAAGTTCAAGATCGCGATCTCCGGCGCGAAGGAAGACCGCGCCGCGATCGCGTGGCACGACATCGGCCTGCAACTGCGCAAGAACGACGCCGGCGAGATCGGCTTCCAGGTCTTCGTCGGCGGCGGCATGGGCCGCACGCCGATCATCGGCCAGGAGATCAGCCCCTTCGTGCCGTGGCAGCACATCCTGCTGTACCTCGAGGCGATCGTGCGCACCTACAACCGCTTCGGCCGCCGCGACAACATGTACAAGGCGCGCATCAAGATCCTGGTGAAGGCCGAGGGCCAGGCCTACTTCGACGCGGTCAACGCCGAGTACCAGGCCATCCTGAGCGACGACACCGGCAGCCACGAACAGATCATCCCCGAGGCCGAACTGGCGCGCGTCGCCGCCAGCTTCGTCGAGCCGCAAGGCGTGACCCCGGTGCCGGGCGTCGACATCTTCGACGGCGCCTCGCCGGCCTACCGCCGCTGGCTGGAGCGCAACGTCCACGCGCACCGCGTCAGCGGCTACCGGTCGGTGACGCTGTCGCTCAAGCGCGTCGGCCTGCCGCCGGGCGACATCACCGACGCGCAGATGGACGCGGCCGCCGCGCTGTCCGACGCGTACAGCCACGGCGAGCTGCGCGTCTCTCACGACCAGAACCTGCTGCTGCCCTGGGTGCGCGAGAGCGACCTGCCCGCGCTCTTCGAGGCCGCCAAGGAACACGGTTTCGCCACGCCCAACATCGGCCTGCTGACCGACATGATCGTCTGCCCCGGCGGCGACTTCTGCGCGCTGGCCAACGCGCGCTCGATCCCGGTCGCGGCGGAGATCACCGACCGCTTCCAGGACCTGGACGAGCTCTGGGACATCGGCGACATCGACCTGCACATCAGCGGCTGCATCAACAGCTGCGGTCACCACCACAGCGGGCACATCGGCGTGCTCGGCGTCGACAAGGACGGCAGCGAGTGGTACCAGATCACGCTGGGGGGCTCGGACGGCTCGACGCTGTCGGGCACCGCGGTGCCGGGCAAGGTGATCGGCCCGTCCTTCGCCGCCGATGAGGCGGCCGACGCGGTCGAAGCCGTGATCGCCACCTACCGCCGCGAGCGCGAGGCCGGCGAACGCTTCCTCCAGACGGTCCGCCGCATCGGCCTGGACGCCTTCAAGCAGGCGACCAACGAGATCCGCCGCACCACCGCCAAGCACTGACCCCGAACACGGACCGCCGCCGCATCATGAAGTTCGTCTCCAAGGCCCAAGATCCCTGGCACACCTGCGCGGGCGAGGACGGCCCGCAGCCGCACCCCGCCGCCGCCGACCACAAGCTGCTGACGCTGGAGCAGTGGCACGCCGTGCGCGACACCTGGCCGGAAGGCCTGGCCACCGGCGTGATCCTGCCCAACGACATCGACGTGCTCGACCTGAAGGCCGACCTGCCGCGCCTCGCGCTGGTCGTGCTGCAGTTCCCGAAGTGGGTCGACGGCCGCGCCTACAGCCAGGCGCATGTGCTGCGCTCGCGGCTGCGTTACGCCGGCGAGGTGCGCGCGATCGGCGAAGTCCTCGTCGACATGCTGCCGCTGCTGCAGCGCTGCGGCGTCGACGCGGTCCAGCTGCGCGGCGATCAGAACCAGGAAGCGGCCGAGCGCGCGCTCGGCTTCTTCCCCGGCCACTACCAGGCGGACGTCAACGAGACGCGCCCGCTGTTCGCCCGCCAGGGGCACAAGGCCGAGGCCTGAGCATGAGCGGCGAGCTGTCTTCGCTGGACTTCGCGCCGATCGGCGGCGTCTCCGGTACCCCGTCGAACGGCGTGTCCGCGCTGCCCGGCGCCGCCGATGCGGGCGTCGGCTCGGCCATCGGCCTCTATGCCCGCAAGACCGCCGGCTTCGACGAACGCGTCGCGCGCACGGTCGAGGTCCTGAAGCAGGCCGCGGCGGACTTCGGTCCGGGCACGCTGCAGTCGACCTCGCTGGGCGTCGAGGACATGGTCATCACCGACCTGATCGCGCGCCACGGCCTGCCCATCGCGCTGGCGACGCTGGACACCGGCAAGCTGCACGAGCAGACGCTGGCGCTGATCCCGCGCATCCATGAACGCTACGGCATCGCGGTGGAAGTCTTCGCGCCGGTGAACGAGCAAGTCGTCCACTTCGTCCGGACCAACGGCGAGGAACCGATGTACCGCAGCGTCGAGCTGCGCAAGGCCTGCTGCGGCGTGCGCAAGCTGGAGCCGCTGTCGCGCATGCTGGCCGGCCGCAGCGCGTGGATCACCGGCTTGCGCCGCGAGCAGAGCGCCAACCGCGCCGAGGTCCCCTTCCGCGAAACCGAAACGACTGGCGACGGCCAGGTCCGCACCAAGATCAATCCGCTGGCCGAGTGGACCTGGGCCGACGTCTGGTACTACGTGCAGCAGCACGTGGTCCCCTACAACCCGCTGCATGACCAGTTCATGCCCAGCATCGGCTGCGCGCCCTGCACCCGCGCGATCGCCGTCGGTGAGGACTTCCGCGCCGGCCGCTGGTGGTGGGAGGACTCCGCCAAGGAATGCGGCCTGCACGCCACGCACGCCGAGCCTGACACCGCATCTGAACCCGAAGCGTCCCCCCGACGTTGAACGCGACCTCCGGAGCCCCGGCATGAACGCCCCCGTGAACCTCGAACAACTGCTGCCGCTGGCGGACCACCGCCATCTGGACCACCTCGAAGAAGAGGCCATCTTCATCCTGCGCGAGGTGGCCGCCGCCTTCGAGCGCCCCGCCCTGCTGTTCTCGGGCGGCAAGGATTCGTGCGTCGTGCTGCGTCTGGCCGAGAAGGCCTTCAAGCGCCGCATCGCCGGCAACGAGTTCGCCGGCAAGCTGCCCTTCCCGCTGGTCCATGTGGACACCGGCCACAACTTCCCGGAGGTGATCGAGTTCCGCGACCGCCGCGTCGAGGAAATGGGCGAGCGCCTGGTCGTCGGCCACCTGGAAGATTCCATCAAGAAGGGCACGATCCGCCTGGCGCATCCGCTGGAATCGCGCAACGGCCACCAGACGGTGACGCTGCTGGAGACGATCGAGGAACACCGCTTCGACGTGCTGATCGGCGGCGCCCGCCGCGACGAAGAGAAGGCGCGCGCCAAGGAGCGCATCTTCAGCCACCGCGACAGCTTCGGCCAATGGCAGCCGAAGGAGCAGCGGCCCGAGCTGTGGAACCTCTTCAACACCCGCATCCGTCCGGGCGAGCACTTCCGCGCCTTCCCGATCAGCAACTGGACCGAGCTGGACGTGTGGCTCTACATCGCCCGCGAGAACATCCCGCTGCCGTCGCTGTACTTCGCGCACGACCGCCAGGTGATCCGCCGCAAGGGCCTGCTGGTGCCGCTGACCGACGTGACCCCGCCGGAAGCCGGCGAGACCGTCGAGACGGCGCAGGTGCGCTTCCGCACCGTCGGCGACATGACCTGCACCTGCCCGGTCGAGAGCCCCGCCGCCAATGCCGCCGACATCGTCGCCGAGACGCTGACCGTCACCGTGTCCGAGCGTGGTGCCACGCGCATGGACGACCGCACCTCGGATGCGTCGATGGAACGTCGCAAGAAAGAGGGCTACTTCTGAAATGATGCGGCCCCCACGTTCACTTCGTTCACTGCCCCCCGAGGGGGCGCGGGCCTCCTTTGGGGCGGCCCGGCAGGAGTCCCGATGACCGTCCTTCACAAGATCCATCAATCCGACGTCGACACGACCCACCGCGCGCTGCGCTTCCTGACCGCCGGCAGCGTCGACGACGGCAAGAGCACGCTGATCGGGCGCCTGCTCTTCGACAGCCGCGCGATCCTCGCCGACCAGCTCGACACGCTGGCCAAGCGCGCCGCCGGCCAGCCGATCGATCTGAGCCTGCTGACCGACGGCCTCGAGGCCGAGCGCGAACAGGGCATCACGATCGACGTGGCCTACCGCTACTTCGCGACCAGGCAGCGCAAGTTCATCATTGCCGACGCGCCGGGCCATGAGCAGTACACGCGCAACATGGTCACCGCCGCCGCGGGCAGCGATGCCGCCGTGGTGCTGGTCGACGTGACCAAGCTGGACCTGGCGGTCGACGACGTCCCGCTGCTGCCGCAGACGCGCCGCCACAGCCTGCTCGCGCACCTGCTGCGCGTGCCGGGCATCGTCTTCGCGATCAACAAGATCGACGCCGCCGCGAATCCGGGCGACGCGTTCCGCAAGGTCTCGGCCGCACTGGAGAAATTCGCGTCGGCCGCCGGCATCCGCGTGACCGCGATCGTGCCGGTCTCCGCGCTGCGCGGCGACAACGTGACGCAGCCGCTCGAAGCGGACTGGTACGACGGCCCGTCGCTGCTGCAGGTGCTGGAGTCGCTGCCGACGGTGCAGGAAACGGTCGAGGCGCCGCTGGCGCTGCCGGTCCAGTACGTGGCCAAGGACGGCGACGGCACCGGCAACAACCCGCGCGTGCTGTGGGGCCGGATCGCGCAAGGCCAGGTGCAGGTCGGCGATGAAGTGCAGATCCTGCCGAGCGGCCAGACCGCCATCGTGGGCGAGCTGCGCCGCGCCGGCGAGCCGGTGGCCGCCTCGGTCGCCGGCGAATCGGCCGGCCTGCTGCTGGACCGCCAGGTCGATGTCTCGCGCGGCGACTGGATCGTCGCCCCGGGCGCGGCCACGCCCCGGCGCACCTTCGAAGCCACCTTGGCCTGGCTCGACACCGAGCCCGCCGTCCTCGGCCGCAAGTACTGGGTTCGCCACGGCAACCGCTGGGTCCAGGCCCGCATCGCCGCCATCGACCACCGGCTCGACATCCAGACGCTGGCCGAGACCGAGGCGCATGAGCTGTCGGTCAACGAGATCGGCCACGTCACCATCGAGCTGCAGGCCGAGCTGCCGCTGCAGCCGTACGCGGACAACCGCGTCGGCGGCGCGCTGATCGTCGTGGACCCCACCAGCAACCGCACCAGCGGCGCGCTGCTGGTCCGCTGACCTCGTCCACCCCGAACGACCGCCAGGAGCCACCGCCATGGGACGTGTCCTCTTCGTCAGCGCCGGCCCCGGCGCCGCCGACCTGATCACGCTGCGCGGCGCGAGGGCGCTCGCGCTGGCGGACGTCGTGCTCTTCGACGCGCTCACCGACCCCGCGCTGCGCGACCTCGCGCCGCAGGCGAAGTGGCTCGACGTCGGCAAGCGCGGCTTCTGCCATTCCACCAAGCAGACGGCGATCAATGCCGCGCTGGTCCGCGAGGCCAAGTCGCATGACACCGTCGTCCGCCTGAAGGGCGGCGATGCCAGCGTCTTCGGTCGCCTCGAGGAGGAACTGCTGGCGCTGGCCGAAGCGGACATTCCGTACGAGATCGTCCCTGGCGTCACGGCTGCGATCGCGGCCGCGGCGCAGACCGGGCGCCCGCTCACGCGGCGCGGCGCGGGCCGCAGCGTCGCGCTGACGACCGCGATGACGCGCGAGGGCGAGCTCCAGGCCGGCAGGTCCGCCGACACCGAAGTCTTCTACATGGCCGGCCAGCAGTTGGCCGCCCTCTCCCGCCGGCTGCTCGCCGCGGGCTGGGAGGCCGCGACGCCGGTGAGCGTCGTGTCGCGGGCGGGCTGCGCCGATGCGCTGTCCAGCGAGCACGAGGTGGCGTCGCTGGGCGCGGCGTCGATGCTGCACAAGGGGCGGCCGACGGTGGTGATCGTCGGGGCGGGCGCGGCCCCGCTGGCCGGGGCGCCGCGTGCCGATCTGGGCGATTACGCGACGCCGTCCTCACGCCAAGACCTTGAGCCGCGCGGGCCGGAATCCCTGGTCCAAACACCGAACGTTTAAAATCTCCCGTTTTCCGTCAGCGCCACCTCGCCCATAGCCAGGGATCGCTGATTTTCGAGGGCCCCACCGCCGGCCCCGCCACTAGAAGAGCCGCCATGACCCACGTCGTCACCGAAGCCTGCATTCGCTGCAAATACACCGATTGCGTCGATGTCTGTCCCGTCGACTGCTTCCGCGAAGGTCCGAACTTCCTGACCATCGACCCCGATGAGTGCATCGACTGCGCGGTCTGCATCCCGGAGTGCCCGGTGAACGCGATCGTGCCGGAGGAAGACGTGCCCGGCGACCAGCAGATCATGATCAAGCTGAACGCCGACCTGGCGAAGAAGTGGCCCAGCATCACCAAGCGCAAGGCCCCGCTCCCGGACGCCGAGGAGTGGAAGGACAAGACGGGCAAGATCGATCAGCTGGTCCGCTGACCGATCCCCTCATCCCGCGGCGTCGGACCCTGCCGGCGGCCGCCCCACACAAGAATGGAAACGCAAGTGACTGAAGCGACCTCCGCCCCGCACGCGGGCGTGATCGAGACCGATGCCGTCATCGTCGGCGCGGGCCCGGTGGGCCTGTTCCAGGTGTTCGAACTGGGCCTGCTCGAGATCAAGGCCCACATCATCGATTCGCTGGCCTATCCCGGCGGCCAATGCATCGAGCTGTACCCGGACAAGCCGATCTACGACATCCCGGCGCTGCCGGTGGTGACGGGCAAGGAGCTGACCGACAACCTGATGAAGCAGATCGAGCCGTTCGGCGCGACCTTCCATCTGGGCCAGGAGGTCACGACGGTCGAGAAGCAGGACGACGGGCGTTTCTTCGTCGCGACCAGCAAGGGCACGCAGTTCCTGACCAAGACCATCTTCATCGCGGGCGGCGTGGGCTCGTTCCAGCCCCGCACGCTGAAGATCGAGGGCATCGACAAGTTCGAGGGCTCGCAGGTCCATTACCGCGTGCGCAACCCGTCGCAGTTCGCGGGCAAGAACCTGGTGATCATCGGCGGCGGCGACTCGGCGCTGGACTGGGCGCTGAACTTCTGCGCGGCCAATGACGATGGCAATCCGCACAAGGCGGAGAGCGTGATCCTGGTGCACCGTCGAGACGGCTTCCGTGCCGCGCCGGCGTCGGTCGCCAAGATGAAGGAGCTGTGCGACGCCTACGAGATGCAGTTCATCGTCGGTCAGGTCAGCGACCTGGACGAGGGCGAGGATTCGTTGAAGGGCCTGAAGGTCACGGGCGCGGACGGCGTGACGCGCATCGTGCCGGCGGACCAGGTGCTGGTGTTCTTCGGCCTGTCGCCGAAGCTGGGCCCGATCGCCGAATGGGGTCTGGCGCTGGAGAAGAAGCAGATCCAGGTCGACACCGAGAAGTTCCAGACCAGCGTGCCGGGCATCTTCGCGGTGGGTGACATCAACACCTACCCGGGCAAGAAGAAGCTGATCCTGTCGGGCTTCCACGAGGCCGCGCTGGCCGCGTTCGGCGCGATGCCGATCATCAACCCGGACAAGCGCGTGCACCTGCAGTACACGACCACCAGCCCGAAGCTGCACAAGGTGCTGGGCGTCGAGACGCCGAATTTCGACTGAGTCCCACCTCGCAGGACCGCAGGTCCCCGACAGAAAGAAAGCCCGCCTGGCGATGCCTGCGGGCTTTTTCCTTTGTTGTTGCTTGACAGCGCACGGTCGATCCAGCGCGCTCGAGTGAGCGGGCGCGCCGTGAAGGCACGCCGCTCTCGATCAGGCCTGCGGACCTTCAATCGCCGGCTTCGCGGCGTGCGGCAACGCGCCACTGCCCTGCGAGAGCATGCCGGCCAGCGACTGCGCAACGCCGGTGATGCCTTCGTTGGACAGCCCCGCGTCCTTCATCACCGCGTCGACGATGGGCTTGGCGATCTGGTACTGCAGCGCCGAGTTCATGACCTGTTCGGGGAAGGTCGCGCCGCCGGCCGCGCCATGGGCGCCCTGGCCGTTCGCCGCGCCTGTGCCGTCGCCGCCCGCACCCGGCATGCCGTTGACCTGGAAGATGCGGATCGAGTCGATCTTCTCCATCGGACGCACGGCCTGCTCCAGGATGTTGGGCAGCTGCTGCAGCAGCATCGTGCGGACCTGCAGGTCGATCTGAGCGGCAGACAAGGTGTTCAGCGCTTCGTTGATCGCGCGGCGACCTTCGGCCTCCGCCAGCGCCGCGGCCTGCTTGGCCGTGGCTTCGATGGTCAGCGCCTCGGCACGGTCCAACGCGGCCTCCTTCTCGGCGGAGGCCGACACGCGGACCGCGATGGCCAGTTGTTCGGCTTCCTTCGAGGCCTCGATCAGCTGGATGCTCTTTTCCCGCTCCGCCACCGCGACCTGACGCGCCGTGTTCACGAGTTCCTCTGCCTTCACGGCCTCGGAGCGCGCCAGGTTGGCGGCCGCGTCCGCGTCGGACTGCTCGCGCGACTTCGTCGCGATCGCGATCTGCGTGTCCTGACGCGCCATCTCGACCTGCTTGCGCTGCTCGGCGCGCTGCATCTCGGTCTTGCGCTCCAATTCGATCTCGCGGGTCTGGAGGACCAGATTCTTTTCGATCTCCGCCGACTTGATCTCGCGATCGGCTTCGATGCGCTTCTGGCTCACCTGACGTTCGGCCTCGATCTTGGCGGCTTCGGCCTGGCGGCCGCGCTCGGCCTGCTGCGACGCGATCAACGCGACCTGCTCGGCGCGGGTGATCTCGATCTCACGCTGCTGCGCCAGGCTCGCGAACTCTTGATCCTTGTCGATCGTCAGCTTCTGGCGCGTGGCGTCCAGGTTCTTGGTCCGGACCTGCACTTCGGTGTCCTGCTCGACGTCGTTGCGCTGCTTGCGGCGCGCCTCGGTCTGCTCGGTCAACCGCGTCAGGCCCTCCGCATCGAAGGCGTTGTTCGGGTTGAAGAACTGCTTGTCCGTCTGGTCCAGGCTGGTCAAAGAGACCGACTCCAGTTCCAGGCCGTTCTTCTCCAGGTCTTCGGCGACGGCGTTCTGCACGGCCTGCACGAAGTCGCGGCGCTTGTCCTGCAGCTCCTGGATCGACATCGTCGCGGCGGTCGCGCGCAGCGAGTCGACGAACTTGTCTTCGACCAGCGCCTTGAGCTCGTTCGGGCTCAGCGTGCGGGCACCCAGCGTCTGGGCGGCGATGCTCACGGCTTCCTCCGTCTGCTTCACCCGGACGAAGAACGCGGCGGTCACGTCGACGCGCATGCGGTCACGGGTGATCAAGCTCTCGCGCTCGCGACGCACGACCTCGAGCTTGAGCGTGTTCATGTTGACCAGCACGCGCTCGTGGAAGACCGGCAGCACGATGGCGCCGCCGTCCATGATCACTTTCTGGCCGCCGAGACCGGTACGGACGAAGGCGGTTTCCTTCGTCGAGCGCTTGTAGAGGCGCGCGAAGATGATGCCGATCGTGAGCAGCGCCAGCAGGGCGATGCCGGAGATGACCAGCAGCTCGATCAGGTTGTCCATGGACTGTTTGCTCCCTCGATGAAACTTTGAATTCGGGTGGGCCGGTGGATCCGGCGCTCTGGAACGGAGGAACGTGCCGGGCGTTCGTTGCGGCGGGCGACGGTCTACATCAGCGTCGGATGCGGGTTGTGGATGCAGCGGTAGAAGGCGCCGACCTTGCTGACGATGAGCACCTGCACGCCTTCCTCGAAGACCTCGTCGTCGACATCGGGCTCGACCATCAGGTAGTGCGAACGACCGTGCACGTCCTTGACCCTGGCCTGCGCGGCAAGGCCGCGGCGGGCGGCGCCGGCAACGACGACACCGACCCGGCCGACGAGGCTCTGCTCGCTGATGGCGCTGGTCTCGTCCTGCGGAATGATGTGCGCGATCAGCGCGCCCAGGCCGCGGACGGTGGCCAGTCCGGCGGGCACGGCGGCGATGCCGGCGGCGGCGGCCGGCAGGTAGCCGCCGAAGAGCCCGTTCATCACGACCTGCAGGCTGTAGCCGAAGACCGTGTAGCCGGTCAGGAAAAGCAGCAGCAGCACGAGCGCCGGCACCTTGCCCAGATGCAGCCAGCCGAGCACGCGGTCGAGTGCGCTGTCGCCATGGATGTCGGGCAGCCAGTCGTCGATCAGGTTGCTCGGGCTGAACGAGATCAGCATGCCCGCGCCCTCGACGAGCGCGACACCGACGATCAGCGCGAACCCGATGCCGAACGGCAGGTTCTGCGGCGCGGTGAACAGGCTCATGACTTCGTGGCCTTCAGTTGCGCCATGCGCTCGGCGATCTTGTTGTCGCGGACGAGGTCGTCCAGCTCCTTGAGCTGGGCGGCCTGCTGCAGGCTGTTCTGGCGCGCGGTGCCGGCCAGGCCCGTCTGGCGTTCGTAGACGCGGTCGAAGGCGTCGGTGACCTTGCCGATGCGGTGGGCGGCACCGGCGGCGCCGCCGGCGCCCGCAGGAGCCGTCACGGTGGCGGCAGCGGCAGCGCGGCTCCTGCGGAATTCGGCGAGCGCGTCCTGCATCTCGCGCTTCTTCGCCAGCAAGGCGGCGACGAAGCCGGTCAGCTCGTTTTCCTGGCGGGCGTGCTCGGCGAGCGTGGTCTCCAGCACGGGCAGTTGCGCCTCGATGTCGAGCTGACGAGCGACCGCGGCGCGGGCGAGGTCTTCGCGGCCGGCGGTCATCGCCTCGTCGACCTGCGACGACAGCGACGCGTGCAGCTGGTTGAGGTTGGCGTGCTGGCGCTGGGACAGATGCCGGTTGGCGGAGACGGTGCCCAGCTCGTGGCGCACGTCGTCGATGACGGCATCGGCTTCGCGGATCGACTGCTCCATCGTGGCCTCGGGGGCCTGGTCCTCGATGCGATCAAGGAGGGCATGGACGCCGCCGGCGATCACGCGGCCGACGCGGGTCTTCAGGGAGTCGGTCATCTCAGTTGCCTTTCGGGAGCGGAGCGGATTGCAGGGGATGGGCGAGTTCGAGCGTGTTGCCCAGGTGACGGCGCACGACCTGCGGGTCGTAGGCGGAGGCGGTGAGCGGCGTACCCTGTCTGAGCAGCGTTTCACTCAGCGCGGAGGCGCGGCGCACCAGCGCTTCCTCGAACTTGCGGGCCTCGTCGGCGTCGGCGGGCGCCTGGCTGATGGCCAGCGCGAGCGCGCCCACGAAGTGGTCAAGCAGCAGGCTGACGACTTCGGAATGCTGGCCGGAATCGTTCTCGACCCGGACCAGCGACTCACGGAGCCGCGCCGTCAGGTCGCGGGTCCAGGCATGGGCGGTCACGTAGTCGAAGGCGCCGTCGTGCTGCCGCTTGAGCTGGCCGAGCAGCACGCGGAGCTTGTCGCTGTTGGTGGCCGCGCCTTCGACCTGAAGCTGCGACAGCCAGAAGTAGAGGTCGCTCGGGACGCGGGCCGACAGGGGCTCCATGGTGGGGGGCGAACTGCTCGGAGTCATGTCGAGGGCCGAAAAGCGTTGGGACGAGTCCAGTGTATTCATATGAATTCACTCGTCAACAATCGAGTTCCGCCGCATTTTCTGGCGACCCCTCAGATTTTTCCGAAGTCCTCTTTCCGCTCCGAGAGCGGAGTGGACCGGGCGAGGTCGCGGCAGTCAATCACCCTCCCCCATTGGTGGGAGGCGCAAGCTTGTGATTGGTCAATGCAGGGATCGAACAAGAAGGGGACGATGTCTACGCCAACGATCACCTCCCACCGCATTTCCATATCCGCGCCAACGACGGCAGCAAGGCAGCTGTGGCCATCAGGGATCTGAAAGTGATCGCGGGAGACGTGCCCCGCGCTGCCTTGTCGGAAGCGCTGGCCTGGGCAGAGACCAAGCGGCCCTGCTAATGAAGGCATGGAAGGAACTGAATTCATGAAGACACCGCAGTTCACTCTGACCAGCGTCGCGCCGACGCCACGGGCGTCGTTGCTCCTGACTTTCGCCGACGGGGAGAAGTTCGAGGTCGATCTGGTCGACGTCATCACGAAGCTTCGCTCTCTCGAACCGTTGAAGGACCAGACTCTCTTCATGAAAGCGCGCCTGGGTGAGTTCGACGACACCGTCGTCTGGGACGAGGATGGCGCGTTGGAACTCGCGGCCGACAACCTTCGCGCGATGGGCATCGAACAGACGGGCGGCATCTCCCACGAGTTCATCGTCAGTTGGATGTACGAGAACGGGCTGGATCTGGAGACGGCGGCCATCGCCTTGGGGATGTCGCGTCGCATGGTCGCGTACTACCGCAGCGGGGCGAAGGCTGTTCCTCGGACCGTGGCATTGGCCTGCCTCGGTTGGCGGGCGATGAAGCTGGGCCAGGTCGACGATCGATTCGCGCTGGCCGCGTGAGATCACGCGGCCAGCCTAGATCCCCGAGCCCCTCACCGGATGCCAGAGAATCCCCGCCAGACCCGCGTTATGCGGGCATTTCTTGTGAGGGAGAAAAGACCGATGCCATCCACATTCAACGGGACCGGGACGAAGTACGTCGGCGAACGCGAGCACGATCGCGGCGGCCGATACATCACGACGAAGTGGATCGTCCTCCTCGGACTGCCACTGGTGCCACTCAGCTCATGGCGCGTCTTTCCGCCCCATGATGTGGCGCCCCGCAGGATCACTCGCATCTGCTCAGCAGCGGCGCCAGCCTCACGGGACAATCCGTGGCCGCAGAGCCCGTGCCGCTGAACTGGCGACAGGTGTTGAACGTCTATGCGATCGTGATCCCGGTGATCGCGTTCCTGGTCTGGACGTTCTTCCGCCTGCTCCCGGGCGGCATCAAGTTTTAAGCCATCTGCTGTCGAAACACCCATTACCCCGAGCTCGGCCCACATGCCAATGGCTGGCACGCCCCCAACAGGACTGAAAGCACAACGCCCGGCACGGGCCGGGCGTTTGTGGGGAGCGTCAGGGGCTGTGTCAGCCGATGGCTTGCTCCATCGCTACAGCGCAACCGTCAGGGCTTACTGAGCCGAAGCGATCTGGACAGCGTCGGCCGACGTGTCGCGGCGGCCGGTGATGTACACGGTCGGCAGCTGTTCGCGCTTGACGGTGATGACCACCGGATCCAGCGTGACGATCGAGGCGCGCATCTCGCGCTGGCCTTCGGCGTGGGCGATGCCCAGGCCGAGCACCACGGCGGTCACGGCGCCGAAGAGGACGGCCTTGACGGTGGTTTCGGTGGCGGAAGCGATGTGGAAGCGGTCGGTGGTCATGTCGTTCTCCTGAAGGGGTTTGCTGTGTCGATGGAGTCAGTGTCGTCATCGACCCGGCTGCTTGCGAGCGTCAGGAGACGAAGCT
The DNA here is from genome assembly GCF_056867975.1 of Mitsuaria sp. MSU3D. Classification (NCBI taxonomy): domain Bacteria; kingdom Pseudomonadati; phylum Pseudomonadota; class Betaproteobacteria; order Burkholderiales; family Sphaerotilaceae; genus Roseateles; species Mitsuaria sp. MSU3D. Next base: position 3,501,220 of record NZ_CP200314.1, read on the forward strand.
GCGCGGCGGCGGCGTGAACTGCATCAGCGGCGGACGAGCGGGAGCGGCTCCGGGCGGTCCTCAACGGAAAACGCCGCCAGGACCTGCGTCCTGACGGCGCTGTGCGGCTTGATTCAAGGCTCAGCGGGCGGACACGCCTTCGGTAACGGCGCCCTTGCCTTCCTTGGCAGCGAAGCGCTGCACCAGTTCGGCGTACTTCGGCGAGGACTTCAGCGCCGCGTAGCGGGCTTCAGCCTGGGCGCGTTGGTTGGCGTTCAGGGCGAAGTCCTCGGTACGGTCCACGGCGGCCAGGCCGGATTCACGATAGATCGCCAGGTCGGCCAGAACTTCGGCACGGCTCTTCTGGGTCTGCGTGATCGGGTCGAGGTGGCTGTAGCTCTGCGCGAAGGCCGGCACGGCAGCGGCGGACAGGGCGATCAGGGCGGTGGCGATCAGGGTCTTGGCGGTCATGATGGTTTCCTTTGAGAGAGCGTCGGATCGGGGTGTCTGGGGTCTTTGGCCGGCGTCGTTTGCCGATGACTGAAGGTTAGGTGCGGGCCCCGTTTGGATAAACGATCCCCGTCGCAATGGGCCGTTGTGATCGCCGCAACAATCGCCCGCGCTCAACCGCGCCGGTACGTCAGGTCGGGCCAGTGGCCGGCGAATCGCTGGTGCTGGAGCGTGGCGCCGATCAGGGCGTGTACCCTTGTCATCGACAACCTTCACCATGGCATCCGACTTGGACGACGATCAACACCCTTGGGACGCACTCTCCGACGAGGAACTGGCGTCAATGCGCGCGCCGACACCTGCCGAGGCGTCTCAGGTGGATGCGCTGTTGCTGGCCGCATCCAGCACCAGATGGCAGAAGGTCGCTCGTGTCATCGCCACGGTGATGAACGACTTCGAACGGAGGTTCCCGGATATGCCGTTTGAGTTCCTGAGTTATCGCGTGCAAGAGCTCGGAGGCCTTGGGACGCTGGAGGTCGCCGGCGACCCCTTCAGGCCAAGATACTCGGAGATCCGGCTACATCAGCCTGCGGGTGGCGCCAGCGAGTGACGCCCGTGAAATCCATCGACACCCTGCTCCAGCAGGTTGAGAGCACGGATGCCGGCGTTCGCCATGTGGCGGCGCTCGAACTGATGGACCGCGGCGACGCGCGAGCGGTCCCCGTCCTGTGGAGGGTCATCAATCGGCCAGAGAACGTTAACCATCGCGGCACGCTGGTCCATGCGTTGTCGGCCTTCGATCAGTCGGAGCACCTGGAATCGCTCGTGTCTCTCGCCCTCACGGGGAATTTTGAAGTCTCCATGGGGGCTTTCGCCATTCTTGAGGACAACACGGCCCCCACTGGATCGCTGGAGCGCATACGCGCGCAGCTGGCGCAGCATCCCGTCGAAAGCCTGACTCAAGAGCACCACGTCGAGGCCCTTGAAGCCCTGCTGGAACTTCTTCAGACCGAGTAGACAAGCTCCGGTAGTCAGAAAGCAAAACGCCCGGCACGGGCCGGGCGTTGGGGGGGAGCGTCAGGGGCAGTGTCAGCCAGGGGCTTGCTCCATCGATACAGCTCAACCGTCAGCGCTTACTGGGCGGAAGCGACCTGGATGTCATCAGCCGACGTATCGCGGCGGCCAGTGATATAGACGGTCGGCAGCTGTTCGCGCTTCACGGTGATCACCACCGGATCCAGCGTGACGATCGAGGCGCGCATCTCGCGCTGACCTTGTGCATGAGCGATCCCGAGACCCAGGGCCAGCGCCGCGATGGCACCGAAGGCGACGGCCTTGACGGTGGTGCTGGTGGCGGAAGTGATGCTGAGGCGGGTGGCGTTCATGTCGATCTCCTGAAGGCGTTTGCTGTGTCGATGGAGTCAGTGTCGTCATCGGCCCGGCTCATTGCGAGCGTCAGGAGACGAAGCTGCACGGCGGCGGCGTGAACTGCATCAGCGACGGACAAACGGACAGCGCCATCGGACGCTCTCAATGAGAAACGCCGCCAGGACCTGCGTCCGGGCGGCGCTGCGGGGGGCTGGATCGAGGCTCAGCGGGCGGACACGCCTTCCGTGACGGCGCCCTTGCCTTCCTTGGCAGCGAAGCGCTGCACCAGTTCGGCGTACTTCGGCGAGGACTTCAGCGCCGCGTAGCGGGCTTCAGCCTGGGCGCGTTGGTTGGCGTTCAGGGCGAAGTCCTCGGTACGGTCCACGGCGGCCAGGCCGGATTCACGATAGATCGCCAGGTCGGCCAGAACTTCGGCACGGCTCTTCTGGGTCTGCGTGATCGGGTCGAGGTGGCTGTAGCTCTGCGCGAAGGCCGGCACGGCAGCGGCAGACAGGGCGATCAGGGCGGTGGCGATCAGGGTCTTGGCGGTCATGATGGTTTCCTTTGAGAGAGCGTTGGATCGGGGTGTCTGGGGTCTTGGGCCGGCGTCGTTTGCCGATGACTGAAGGTTAGGCGCGGGCCTCGTCTGGATAAACGGGCCGCGTCGGAATGGGCCGTTGTGATCGCCGCAACAATCGCCGGCACAAAGCAAGACGCCCGGCATTGCCGGGCGTCTTGCATTGGAGCGAACCGAAGGGCGTCAGTCCGTGGATCGCTCCACCGATACAGCGCGACCTGGGACGTTCACTCGGCCGAGGCGACTTGCGTGTCGACCGCGTCGGCGCTGCGACGGCCGGTGATGTAGACCGTGGGCAGCTGTTCGCGCTTCACGGTGATCACCACCGGATCCAGCGTGACGATCGACGCACGCATCTCGCGCTGCCCTTGTGCATGAGCGATCCCGAGACCCAGGGCCAGCGCCGCGATGGCACCGAAGGCGACGGCCTTGACGGTGGTGCTGGTGGCGGAAGTGATGCTGAGGCGGGTGGCGTTCATGTCGATCTCCTGAAGGCGTTTGCTGTGTCGATGGAGTCAGTGTCGTCATCGGCCCGGCTCATTGCGAGCGTCAGGAGACGAAGCTGCGCGGCGGCGGCGTGAACTGCATGGGCGGCGGACAAACGGGAACGGCCCTCGGCGCGCGACAGGCCTGGCCGTCGATGCGGGCAGTGATGCTCGACTAGAATCACCACCACTCGCCAGCCCGTCCGGCGAGTTTCGCTAGGGGTGCTGCGCCATCGATCCGTCGACGGCACGGCTGAGAAAGTCCCTTTGAACCTGTTCTGAAGCCACCGGCAACGGTGGACTTCGATGCCGCCCTCTGGCGGCAGAGGTAAGCCTCAGCCTACAAAGATAAACACTGGCGGCAGCTCACCTCTCGGTGACCGTCCGCAAGGCCTGCCGCAGCTTGTCGAAGTCTGCGGGCTTCCCCAAATTGAAGTCGAACAGGGTTGGCTCATAGCCTGTGTCATCGCCTGCCCTGCAGGATGCACTGATCGCGACGAGAAGCGTCCCCGCCTTCCTTGCCCTCACTGACATCGCAACGCTCATCGCGCTGCCGCTCCGCAGCCAAGGCTCGATCACGATCACATCAGGAAGGCAGTCGGCTATCGCGCGCTGCGCTTCTTCGACGGTTCCAACACTGGAGGCTTCCCAGCCTTCCAGCCTGAACCATTCGCACAAAGCGTCTGCAGCGTCGGGATAGTCGTCGAGCAGCAACACCTTTCCACGCCGCGCCCTGGATCGCTCGTCCATTTCTCATCTCCTGGGACGTGTTGCCTCCCTGTCCAATGCTAGCGCGACAGACGCTGCGCACCATCTAGCTGGCGTCCAACGGATGTGGCCTTCCTAGCTATTCGTGCCCGCTAGACCCACTTGCTTCCTCGTTCTGAAAGCTCGCTCTGATCTCGTCCAGGCGTTGACGACTGCCATCGGTCTCTCACGCCTCTCGCCTAGAACCACGGGATTGGCTGCTGGCAGGCTCCTCTCTTAAGGCTCGCTGGAGCTCATCGAAGTCGACAGGCTTCGCTCAACTGCGTGGACGAGACGCCGCCGATGGACTTACGTCACTAGCTGAGTTGTTGGGAGCGATGTCCACTCGCTGCGTCAACGCTCAGCAGATCGCACGATGTTTCCCAAAGAGTTCTTCATAGTGCCCGAAGAGGTGTTCCGCCTCGGCAATTCATCCAGCCCCAAGCTCGCCCACATTCGTCCGCACGATGTTCGACAGACCGTAATTAACGGGATCATCGTGGTGATCGCGAACAACAAGGGCATCAGCGTCTTCGACAAGGACGGGATTGCACGTACCGACATGAGCGGATGGGTCTGGAAATTTGCTCCAAGCACCCCCTTCCCGTCTGGGCTCAAGCTGGTGAATGACAAGCCGGGCCACTTCTGCATCGCCCCGACCTCCGACATGCCCCTTGACAAATACAAGGGGCTCCTTGAGGAGCTAGCATTGAAGGCAACGAGAGTGTTTTACAAGCAAGGGGCGCAGGTATGAGCAAGGTAACCGTCGAGCTGCTGGAATGGGAGGCCAGGCTAGTCCTCCTCGCGATGGCCGAGCTGAAAGAAAAATGGCGGACCATCTGCAACACAACCACCGATGAAGACGTGCAAGCCGACTATGGGAATGATCTAGTTGAGCTTGGAATGGCGATGGACTCGATCAAGGACAAGTCGGTCGCCGAGTTCGGAGAGCAGATCCTTGTTTTTGACCGAACTCCGCTCTGATTGCTGCTTGATGGCGCCGGTCTAGAATTACGTCCGAGCCTTTGCGCTCCATGCTCTTCCCTCCCTGAGCATGCAGCGAGTCAAGATGTGATGAGCTGTTGGGGCCTCGGCGATGCCGGGGCCGCTTTTTTTTGGTGCGCTCGCTGCCTCTTAGAACTTCGCCGCGCTCGTGGTCTTTTCGCAGGTGCCGGCCATCCTTCCGAACAGTTCGCCTTTGGCGTCTCGCGCGTCGGCCGTTAGAGAGCCGGTGATCCTGCTCACCAAATACCTCACAGGCCCTGCTTTCGTTTCTTGCGTGAATGCGATCGATGTTTCATCGACCTCAGCATTTGAAGAAATCGCGTCATTGGTCGGCGACTTGATCGTGCTTTTGGGTGATCCCGGCACCACCCAAAAGACTACATCCTCAAACTTGCGCTCAAGCTGCCCGTTCACTGACGCGTAGGTACGACTGCAGCGCAGCATGAACGGAGCCACCAGCGCTACCGACCGCGCAGTGGCCTTGAAAGATAGACTCAACGACGGCGCGTTGCCCTGTGCGTCCGTCGAGGAGACCAGCGCAGTGCAGGAAGCATTGATGCGGGTCGCCCCAACGGTCCACTCCCAACGTCGATGCGTCAGCGTCATCCTGTCCGTGTCGCTTATAGAGAAGCGAACTGATCCGTCGCTGTACACGGGCTTTCCCAGAGACTTCCCATATTCCAATGCCGACGCTTCACACTCCGACAGCGGCATGTCTCTTGAAACGAAGAAGACGCCGCTCGTCGGATCTTCGCCCGGCTGCCAAACCGCATCCCACTCTGCGCCGCGAAGTTGGATGGTTCTCTTGCTAAAGGATGACGAGTACGGCTCACCCGCCTTCGCCGTAGGCTCGATTACGCGCCAAAGCGGGTCTCGGATGACGGCGCTAGATGCCACCTTCGCCCAGTCAAACGTAGCCCATAGGCCCGGCTGCTCAACCAGCTTTTGCAGCGGGTCGGGAACCGCCGACATGGCAATCGATGCCGAGTACAGCATGCATGCGAGGACCGCGTTTCTATTCATCGTTTCTCCCCTCCAGGAGCCTCAATTGTGCCGACGAGCGAGAAAACTCGATAGCCGAATCATGGCTTCGCTCCTGGCATCCCGCGACCGTCGAAGATGCGCTCCATGCTCTTCCTCCCTGAGCGCGCAGCCATTCAAGACGCGATGAGCTGTTGGGGCCTCGGCGACGCAGGGGCCGCATTCTTTCCGACTCCCTCTCGCCGTACACGCTTTGTGTACAGGCCAAGTCTCAACCTACAAAGATAAACTCTCGCACTCGACGGAGGTCCGATGCGCGCGAAGGTTTACAGCTATCTCAGGTTCAGCGACGCCAAGCAGGCGGCAGGCGCCAGCAGCGAACGGCAGCGCGCCTATGCGCAGGAGTGGGCCAAGCAGAACGGCCTGCGGCTGGACGACTCCCTCAGCATGAGGGACGAGGGACTGTCCGCCTACCATCAAAAGCACGTCAAGCGCGGCGCGCTCGGGGCATTCCTCAAAGCCATCGAGGACGAAAAGGTCCCCATCGGATCGGTGCTGGTCGTGGAAGGCCTAGACCGCCTTTCGCGCGCAGAGCCGATGGTGGCGCAGGGCCAGCTCGCGCAAATCATCACGGCAGGCATTACCGTCGTCACGGCGGGCGATAACAAACAGTACAGCCGCGAGAGCCTGAAGGCCAATCCCATGGATCTGGTCTACAGCCTTCTCGTGATGATTCGGGCGCACGAGGAGAGCGCCACAAAGAGCAAGCGCGTGCGAGACGCCATCCGGCGGATGTGTCGCGGCTGGATGGAAGGCACCTACAAAGGGCTCATCCGCTACGGCAAGACACCCGGCTGGCTTCGAGTCCAGAACGGCAAGTGGGAGCTGATCCCCGAGCGAGCCGAAGCATACCGGTATGCGGTTGAGCGTTTTCGTGCCGGCGCTGGCCTGGGGCCTATCGTTCAGGAGCTACACGAGCGAGGCCTGCAGCTGGGAACGGTCGAGGTTAGGTCGGGGCAGATGCTGCGGCTCCTGTCCCACCCAGCCCTCAAGGGAGAGAAGCACCTGGACCTCGACGGAGAGACCTTCGTGCTGGAGAACTACTACCCAGCCGCCATCACGAAATCCGAGTGGGACGAACTGCAGGCCTTGCTGGGTCAGCGCTCACGAAAGCAAGTGCGGCGATCCGTCCCTGCGATCCTCACAGGATCCGGTGTGACGATCTGCGGCTACTGCGGAGCATCGAAGAAGACCCAGACGATGACCTCGCGAATGAAGGCGGACGGCAGCGTCCCAGACGGCAACCGCCGACTGCAGTGTTGCAGCGACAACAGCGCGACCAAGTGTCCGGTGCGCAGCTCCTGTTCCGCCGCACCAATCGAGCGCGCCCTGATGAACTTCTGCTCGGACATGCTCAACCTTCAGTCGCTGTACTCCGGCGACGCAACGGCCGCCCCGCGGGCCGCCGTCGCCGCCGCGAAGGCGAAGATCAAGAAGCTCGACACCCAACTGGAACGCCTGACGGAGGCCATGCTGGACGACGAAGGCGGCGCACCTGCCGTCTTCGTTCGTCGAGCCAGACAAATGGAGGAGCAGCGCGACCAGCTTGACCGCGAGTTGCAAACGGCCGAACGAGCGCTAGCCGATGCTGGCCGGTTGGATATCACCGGCTCCGAGGAGCGTTGGCGCGAACTGTCGGCCGGCGTCGAGAAGCTCGACACAGAGTCGCGACTGCAAGCGCGGCAACTCATCGCCGACACGTTCGACCAGATCGTGGTCTACCGGGTCGGCATCGACCCGGAGACCACGCCCGCAGGCACGATGGACGTACTGCTTCGCGCCAAGGGCGGCAAGGCCCGGCTCCTCCGTATCGACAAGAAAGGCCAATGGGTCGCAGGCGCGGAGTTCGCGCCTACCCCATGACCCTCTAGCCCTTGCGCTGATCCTCGGCCGGATGCGGGGCGCGGGGGTTGCTGCTGCCGAAGTAGTATCCCAGCACCAGCCCTAGCCCCATGTCCAGCGTGCCAAGCGTCCGCATGATGATCTCCCGCATTTCCGCGGGCACCACGTGCGCCAGCAGCCACGCCTGCACCACGAACCAGCCGGCCACGATGGCCCCCGCCAGCAGTCGGGGCGTCAAGCTGTCGCCGGTCGCCGCCTCACGCTTTCGCGCGTCCGCTCGATCCTGGGTCGCGGCAAGGGTGAGTGCCTGATGGTTGCTGAAGCCCAGCTCACGCATTCGGAGTTGGAAGCCCAGCTCCGCCTCGCGCAGCTTGGCCAGTTGCTCCGACGACGCACCGGCAATGGCCTCGGTCACATGCGCCACGGTGTCGCTGGGCGCCTCCAATGCCTCCGCGGCGGTGCGCAGCGCCTGCACCGCCAACCCGCCCGGGCCAGCCGCGGCAGCCGCGATCCACGGAGCAACCTTCCCCAGCAGTTTCTGCAGCTCGTTCATCGATTCACCTCCTTCAGCGCCACCAGCACGAGCGCGAGCAGCCAGCCCGGTACTGCGGTTGCCAGCGCGTCGGCCAGCTCAACACCATGCATGCCCGGCTGGATCTTGTTGTCCTGATAGTCCGCCACCTCCTTTGTGAAGCCGGCGACCGTGGACGCGATCAGCGCACCCGAGGCGGCATCGATCAGGTCCGGCGCCCGCCCGGCAAGCGCAGGAACCACCGTGGCCAGCGCGACGCCCGTCAGGCCGGCCAGAAAGCCCGCCAGCGCGTGTTTCACCTTGTCCGGTTGAATGTTCATGGTCAGACCTCTTGAATGCCCAGCAGCGCGCCGGCCGGTCCGACGGTGATGACTCGATTGACGGGTGCCGTCGGGAGACGCGTGGACGTATGCACCCATGGGACCCGGCCGGGTTTTTCGTAAATGAGCTGCCCAACGCCGAGGCCGCGCACCAATGGCGCCAGCGCCTTCGCGACCTCGTACGGAGTGCCGAAGGCGGGCGCCGACCAGTCCGCGGCCATGGCCTTGATGTGATCGCTCGTCACGCCGCTGCCCACGGCACGATTCAGCTCAGCGGAGCGATAGCCGCTGCTCAGCAAGATGGGCACATCGCGCCCCTTCATCGCTGACAGCTCAGCGCGGATGCGCTCCAGCATCTGGGCAGTGCGCTTGGCTTCCTCCAGCTTCTCGGCCGGCAGGATGTTCTTGATGCCGCGCTCCGCGGCGGTGGCGCTAGCCGTGAACTCGGCCAGCGTGAAGTGCTCGGACAGGTTCATCGTCCGCTCCTTTCGTTGTGATGGCAGTCGCCGCGACAGCTGCCGCTGGCGATCACCTCTCGTTCGATGGTTCGCATACGCAGTTCGTGCTCTCGCTCCTCGCGCCGATCTTGGCGGCGCCGGAAGTAGAGATTGATGAGCAGGCCAAGGATTGCCACCAGCGCGCCAGCGAGGGCTGCGGCCTCACTGGAGAACATGACGCCAAGCCCTGAACTCGCTGCGCCCCCATAGGTGGCCTTACTCGCCGACGCCGCCAAGGCCGCGTCCGCTGCTTGCGTTTTCACGCTCATGGATCTCTCCAAAGGGACAAAGAAAAGCCCACCGCGGCGCATGGCCGGGGTGGGCTCTGATGGAGAGAGAGAGGGAGGTGGAGCGCTTGGATCAGCCTTGCGAACTGGTCAACTCGCCTGCGGGGGTCTCCGACCGCTGCAGTTGCCCGTTCGCCTGTTGCTGCACCTCGTGGATAAGACCCGCGACCTCGCCATAGGGCAGCCGCGCGGCACCAGCCAGGAGGCCGTTGATGCCGCTCAGCGGCAGGGAAATCGTGATGATGGGATCTTCAGTCTTGTTCATGCTTCTCTCTTTGGTCGATCACTTTTGCTCGGCAGCCGCCGCGGCAGCGGCTGCTCGTTCGTCGCGCCCCAGCGCGCCCGCCATATACAGCGAATAGAGCGCTTGCCGCAGTTGCTGATGGGTCATGGTTTCGCCAGTGGTCGCGCCGCTATCAGGATCGCGCAGGTCGATAACCCCTGCCGGGTCGAACTGGATCGACACAGGCTCGAAGTCAAAAACCTGATTCGCGGAAAGCACTTTGCCGTCCGCGCTCACGACATCCTGCTCCGTGAACTCGATGCGCGGCGCACCGGCACCGGGAAGCGGGTTGTGAATGACGCCACTGAAGGCACGACGCCAGGACACAGCACTGGTCTGGTTCTCACGATAGTTGGGCATAGCCTCTCTCCTTAAAGTCCTCATGCCTCGCGGAAGGCGGAAAAATCGACGGAGCCGGAGCACACGATCACGCTACCCGCGGCATCACTACTGATGTCGAAGCGAATCGTTCCCGACCGGCTAGCGGTGGCTCCCGTCGTGGTGGTCGAGTAGCCCCACCACCTTGCCGTGCTCAGCGACAGCCACGCATTTACGCCGGAGCCACTGTTGGGCGTCTGTCCGCTCACGACCGTTGCGCGAATCCAGTGCTCCGCGCCGATGCCGGCGACAGGGGCGTCATACCAAACGGTGTTGGACCCGCTGTCCGACCCGGAGAACGACACCATTCCGTCGCTGTCGACGGTGCAGGAGCACGCAGACGAACCGGTCATTCCGATGAAGTAATCAGCGGCCCGGCCAGAAAAGTTGACCGGCTGGCTTGCCGCGGACTGCCGCCACGCGGTGCCGTCATGGACGAACACGGCTCTAGCCTTACGCCACGCCGTGCCATCGTTCACCCAGAGCGAGCGAGCGCGGCGCCAGACGGCACCATCATTGAAGTGGAGCGCGCGAGCCATCAGTACATCACCCAAATATCGCCCTGAGCGCCTCCGGAAGGCGTGCCCGTCGAAACAGTGATGCGACCCAGCCCATTCCCGGCGCGGTTCACGTCATTGCCGAAGATGCGACCGCTGACGCCGAGCGTGCCATCGTTGAAGAGGCCCATTCTTTGGGCGCCGTTCTTGTACCAAAAGAACCGGTCGGCATAGCGCCCCATGGTCCACCCGTTATCTCGCTGCTCGGTGGATGCGCGGAAGTGCAAGGAAATTTCTTGATCGTTGCCCGCCGTCCCGAACAGCTGCAACATGCCGTATGAGCTTGCACCGGAAGTGACGGCAGTAACCCCGTCATTCTGGACATCGAGCGTTGCGCTTGCAGACCGCATGCGAAGACCGTAATACCCAGCGAGGTGGACGGCGTTGCCACTATTGCCGAACAGGTTCGCTATGTACCCGAGTCCATACCACGGAGCGCTCCAAGCAACTCCATCATCGGGATTGATGTTGCCGACGGTGAAGCGATTGGCGACAACTGGCTTGCCATTCGATACGTCCAGGCGACCAGCGATGTTGACATTGCCGGCCGTGTCGATGCCGACGATCTGCTGGCTCGCGCCGTTGCCGATGAGGATTCCGCTACCCGAGTACCAGTTCAGATGCAGCCCGCGTCCAGTCCCGGCATCCATATGCAGGTTGCCGTTAGTCACCGTTACGGTCGCCAATTTGTCTGTGCGCGTCAGACCATTCGCGCCGTCGCCGCCGATTGCAAGGACGCCGCCCCACGTGCCATTTGGGGCAAACATGAGCCGTCCGTTGGTCCCGATGAAGCACTCGGCAGCGTTCAGCCGAGGATTGCCGCCGTTGCGTTCCATGACCTTGACCCAGCCATCGCCATTGGCATTCAAAGAATGAAGGTCACCCCGCAGGTAGGTCGCACCGACGACCTCCAGCGTCCCGGGTAGGTTGGGATTAGTTAGAGGCGCGTAGTTGGCTGGATTGAAGTTCCCTGCATGCCAAACGGCCTTTCCACCCGCGGCGTACATCGCGCCAGCCGCGTAGAAATCCCCTGTCATGCGAAAGACGAATTTCGATCCACTGCCAGTCGGGGTGCCGAAATGCACGCCAATGGAATCGTCACCGCCCCACCCGGAAGTGCCTTGGAAGTAACTAAGGCCATAGCTGTCCGCGTTGCCGAATCGCCAGATCGGATTGCGCTGGTTCGGGGCGTAGGACGCGCTGACAAAGCCCGAGGCTCCTGCAGCTTGCACCGCACCTGTGGAAGTGAGCGCACCGTTTACCGCCAGGGCACCGGTCAGAGTTCCGCCCGAGATGGGGAGGTAGTTCGAAGGGTTGAAGTTTCCAGCGTGCCAGACCGCATTCCCTCCGACGGCCAAGATGACCGATGCCCAGTTCGCCGCATCCACAGCCGGATCAGAGGCCGAGCTTCCGGCCGCCTTGCGTCGGTACAGCATGCGATTCGACGGCGAGTAGACAACCGCGTCGGCCGCATAGACCGTTGCGGCTGCCCACGGTGCTGCGCCGGCATACCCCGCCGCCAGCTCGGCGCTGGTTTGCGCCGCAGTGCGATCTGCTCGCGTGGCCACGCGGTCTGCCGCCGTCGCAACCGCATCGGCATCAGCCCGGGCCACGCTGGCATCCACTTGGTCAAAGGCGGTGTTGAGTTCTCTGACCATTACGGTGAGGGACGCAACGTGCTTGTCAGCGGCGAGCACGAAGGCGTCCGGTGACTGTTGCCGGCTCGGCGCTGGTGGGAGGTCGGTAATGTCGTAGATTGGCATTAGATGAGCCCCTCGATCTCAAGGGAGCAGTCGGACCACTTCGGCCCGGAAATCACGATGTCCACGTCCTTGTAATAGCCGTAGACGATGGAGGCGTCATAGATCGCCGTGGCCACCCAGACCAGCGGTACCGCGCGGTACTGCGCCAGAAGACGGAAGACGCGATCAACGTCGCCAGCACGGATGCGGATCGGCGCACGCACCTTCTTGCTGTAAGGGCGCTGCACCACGCGCCACTCGCCGAAGCTGTCGCGCTCCTTCACGCTGTAGTCCGTGATCCCCAGGCTGAGGCCGAACTTTGTATCCCCCAGCTCGTGCTGCTGACCAAGAGCGACCACGCCGACGCTGGCGTCGCCCTCGCTGTTCATGATCTCGATCTGCACCTCCGCGTCGTTGTAGGGCGGCAGATCGAACAGCACGAGATCGCGACGCCGCAGGATCGGCTCGAAGTAGTACGCGTACCAATCGCTGATGCCGCTGGTGCTGACCAGATCGACGGTGCGGTCATAGACCAAGCCATCCACCTTGTCGGTCACGCGAACGCGGACCTTGGTCGCCTCCATGTCCATCACGGCGACAGCATTCACTCGCCCTTCGCCTTGAATCGTGATGTCGATCAGCGCCGGCATCGAGGTCGTGGTACCGACCGCCGAATCGAACGCCGCCCAGCGATTCGTTGCGCCAACGTCCACCCAGGCGGTCGGGGTTGTGGCCGGAGCCTTGCCGGTGTTGCCATCGACAAGGCTTTCGTATCGCCGATGGGTTGCTGCCACCACCACTCGGTCGCCCTTCTTGTAGGTCGTGGCTGCCGCCCAGGCGGGATGATCGGTCTCGGGCACGTTGCTGCGCAGCAGCGCCGCGTCCGTGACCTTCATAGGTCGGATCACTTTCATGGCTTGAAGAAGTAGCCCGGCCGAAGCCGGGCGGTTGTAGGTCAGGCCGCCGCTTCCCTCGTGACCAGCGCATCCCCCGCGGGGGACACGCGCTCAAGCACCTTGGCAGCGCGTTGGGTGCTGGAGGCGATGGCGAACTGCGAAGCCTCCTGCTCAGCACGGAACTGCTCCACCTCGGCCCGCAGCTTGCGAACCTCCTGCAGCAGCTCGTCATTCGGCGACGCCGCGGCCGAGGCACCGCCTGCGATCAAGGACGCGTCATAGCCTGCAGCCCCTTGGGCGATAACAGCTGCAGACACGGCACCTTGCTGCTGCCGAGCGCGAACCTCGGCCAGCGTCGCCTCCAGGCTGGCCATCGTGGCCGCCTGCAGTCGACGCAGCTCCACAGAACTGCTCGCGCTCGCTTCCGCAGCCTCCAGCAGCGATCCGCTGAGCTGCGGAAGCCGAGCCGCTGCCTCCTGATCCCCAGCGCGAGCTGCCGCGGAGTCAATCGCGAACTGCGCCTGCAGGGTGGTCAGACTCGAGCCCGGACTGTCAGAGAGCAGCCCGCGAATGCGGTTGATCTCGTCTTCGATCCCGTCGCCCAGACGCTCCCACGCCTCGCTTGCTCGCGTCGCAGCCTCAGCCGCAGCCTCCGCCGCCGCCTTCTCGTCCTGAATGGCCCAGATGCGCTCCTGCAGAGGCCGCAGGCTCGCATCCATCTTGGCCAGTTCAGCAGCCCGGATCTCCGCAGTCGTGCCCGTCAGCTGTAGCAGCTGAGCTTCCAGCCCTTCGCGCTGGCTGGCAAGCTGCTGCTGCGCCTGCGCCGCAGCCTGGGCCGCCGCCTGCTCGTCCTGCAGTGCATAGATGCGCTCCTGCAGAGGCCGCAGGCTCGCATCGAGCTTCTCCAGCTCGCGGCGCCGCAGCTCGGCGGTATTGCCCTGCAGCTGCAGCAGCTGGCCCTCCAAGCTCTCGCGCTGACTGGCCAGCTGCTGCTGCGCCTGAGCTGCGGCTTGCGCAGCAGCCTGCTCGTCTTGCAACGCCCAGATGCGCTCCTGCAAAGGCCGGAGGCTCGCGTCCATGCCAGCAAGCTCGCGACGCCGCAGCTCCGCGGTATTGCCCTGGAGCTGCAGCAGCTCGTTTTCCAGCTGCAGGCGATCTGCAGCGAGTTGGCTGGAGGCTTCGGCCGCGCCGGCCAGCGCGTCCTGCAGCTCGGAGAAGCTGCCGGAAAGCGTGATGACTCGACCGAACAATTCCTGCCCCGCCGCCGTGCTGGTGTCGATCCCTTGCACGAGCTGCCTGAAGCCATCGATGGAGGACGGCATGGAGAGCCCGAGCGCCGAGAACTTCTCGGACAACCGCCGTGACATTTCCGAGGTGCGCTCACCTTCCGTCAGGAACTTGTCGAAGTAGGTCTGCAGTCCATCGTTGAGGGCATCCACGCCACCGGCACCGCGGATCATCTCCACCCCCAGGGCGCGAACATCGACGCCGATAGCCCGAAGCCCATCGCGCATCCCGGCCAAGCTCCCCCACAGGGTCGCCAGCTCATCCGCAGACCCGCTGAACGCTTCCACGATGTCACCGACGCCAGTGGTCAACCCATATCGCGCATGCTCCCAGGCCAGCAGGCTCTCGCGAATCACCTCGGTGCCCACGTCGCCCTGCTTGTTCGCGATGTTCGTGTACGCGATCGCGGACACGCCCAAGCGATCAAGGACGGACTTTGCCGACTCGACACCCGAAGCCACCCGAACGACTGTCTCAAAGTAGCCCTCCCCGACCTTCTGGAAGTCGCGGAGCCCCGGCAATGCAGCGCCAGCGATGTTGTCGGCCGCAGCGCCGAACACCGCTGTGAGCTTCTCTTGAATCTGCTCGCCGGTCAGGCCCTTGAGGTCGATCTTTCCGATGCTGACGACGAAGGACGAGAGGCGCTTGCGAACCTCATCGAGGTTGGCACCTAGCGGCTGCGCGGCCAGCTCGATGCCGTTGTAGAACTGCTGGAACATCAGACCGAACTGCTGCTGCAGCAACGGGTCCGCACTGGAGAACTGTGTGCTCGACTTGCTGCTGTAGGTGACGCCGAACGCCTTCTTTTTCTTGGTGACGTCGATGTAGTTCTGCAGGCTTGCCCCGTCGTTGACGATGCTGCCCAACGTCTGATTGCCCATGTAAAGGCCGGTCGCGTTGACGCTGGTCTTTGAACCGAACAACGAGCCCATCACCTTGCCGATCACGGGCAGTTTGCTCGCGAGGCTGACGGCGACGCCGGCGACCCCGCCCAGGACGCCCGCCAGCGCCGGGTTGGAGATGAAGCCCGGCAGCTTCGTCCCCTCCTGAACGCCAAAGTTCGCACCGGTCGTGAGATTGCCGTCACGCACGATCAGGCCGGACAGGCCACTGATGCCGCTCGCAATGGTGTTGAGCGCCGAGAGCATGCCCTGGCTGTAACGCAGCGACACGTCGCTGTTCTTGGCCAAGTGTTCGATGGCGTTCGTGATACTCGCGCTCTTGGCTGAGCTGTCACCCAGGACCGTTCCCGTCCCCGTGTTGCCGGGGTCCGCCTTCGATCCCCCACCGATACCACCGACGAGGAAGCCGAGCGCCGCCATGATGGCCGCCATGGCCGCCATTCGCGGAATTGCCGAGTAGGGATCACCCATCGCCTGATTGGCCACACCAGCCACCGCCGCGGATTGCCCGGCGACGGTGTTCGCCGCAACCTGCTGCGTCGCCGATGCAATGCTCGATTGGGCTGCGAGCTGATCGCCGGCCACCTTGGCCGTGGTGACGGTCGTCACCTCCAGCAGACGCTGCGCCATGGCCTTCACCGACATCGCCAGCTCGAAGGCACGGAACAGCTGCTCCGCCTTCTGCAGCGCAGAGTACCCCTTCGTCCCTTCTTTGAAGAAGCCCTTCGCGGCCCCAGCGATGTTCCCGTATGCGTTCAGTTGCTGCGTGGTCCCCTTGTCGGTGATCTGCTGCTGGACCTTGGCGAACTTAGACCAGTCGCTCCCGTTCGCCTTCAGGTTGTCTCGCATCGCTTGCGCCTGCGCCTGCTGCACGTCCACCAACCCGCGCACGCCCGCGACGAACTGGCCCAGGCTTTGGCTCGCCTTGTCGAAGCCTGCGGCCAGGTCTGTACCGATGTCCTTGCCCAGATACTGCTTGAGCGCCTCTGCCGCCTCCTTCCCCTGCTCCCGAAGCTCCTTCGCACCCGCCAGCTTGGCCAGCTTCTGCCGAGCAGCGATCTCAGCATTGATTGCATCGAGGCGCTCCTGCTCGCCGTTGGAGCGCGCTACCGTTGCCGCCTCTTGCAGGCGCGCGATCTGCACTTGTTCGACAGCCTCGGCCAGCGTGATGTTGGCGCGGGTCGCAAGCGCCAGCCCGGCCTCCTCCAGCTGCAGCGCCGCGAGGCGCTCCACCGCCTGCTTGGCATCCTGCTCAGCTGCCTTGACTGTCGCCAAGTAGGTTTTCTCAACCTCCTCACGCGCAGCCTGGGCGGCCTTCTGCTCGGCCTCCATGCTTGCCTTTATGGCAGGCTGCTGCTCCAGCAGCAGGCGCTGCGCCTGCTCCAGCTGCACGACACTGATGCGGTTGGCGCGGTACGCCGCACTCAGGCTGTCCCACTTCTCGGCGAAGTCCGCTGCGAGCCCTCCGCCCTGGGCAGTCAAGTCGCCGTAGAGCTTGGTCCCCGCCTTCACCATGTCCGCCGCCGCCTTGTTGACCGGCTCGGCGAACTTCTTGCGGATGGCAGCCTCCACATCCGGCGGGACAACCCCGTTGAAGTCGGTGCGCGCCTTCTTCAGTTCTTGCTGCAGCTGCACGGCCTTGTCGCCGAGCTGGGCCAGCCACTTCGTCCGCTTGTCCCCGTTCTCCCTCTCGTCGGCAATGGCCTTCTGGCGGTCCTTCTCCTCGGCAAGGGCTTTCATCCTGCCAAGGTGCAGGTTGAGCGCGTACTTCTCATTCTCCAGATCAAGCGTGGAAGCGTTCCAGCCACGGCGCTGGGCCAGTTCCCCCTCCAGCTCGACCAGCCGAGCCCGGGCCGCCACGATAGATAGGACATCCTCATCGGACCCGGCCGCGAGCCCTTTCTGGCCGCTGCCGACCAGCATGTTTCGCTTCTGCAGCAGCTCCACCTCGCGCTCCAAGCGCTTCACCGATTCATCCAGCTTGTCGCTGAGGGACGCGGCGACATCCGTCGCCTGCTTGCTGGAATTGCCCCAGAACGCCCACGCCGCCGCACCCGCGCTGAGCAAGGTGAGGATGATGCCGAGAGGACCACCAAGCAGACCAACGGCACCGGTCGCCAGCGAGGCAGCCATGCCGCCCGCGGTCGTCGCCGCGTTGAGCCCGGCCTGAGCTGCCGCGCGCGCCGTCTGGGCCTGCATAAGGCGCAGCTCAGCTGCCGCCAGGGCCGTTGCGCTGCCCACGCCAAGATTCATGGCCTGCGCCGCTCCGACCTGTGCCATGGCCTGCGCCACTGCCGCCTCAGTCTGAAGCACCGTCGCCCTGGCCAGCTCAAGCGTGACGGCTCGATCCGCGATCTTGGCCACGATGGAACTGCCCAGCGATTGCAGCAGCTTGCCGGCCATCACTCCAGCGACCGCTGCGCCAGCAACCGCCAACACGTCCAGATGCGCGCCAAGGCCCTGAATAGCCTCGGCTACGAGCTGGCTGGCTCCGGTCATCTTGTCGAAGTCGCCGACGAGGCGCAGCGCGTCGTTCCGCAGCAGAGTGGTCGCCTGCCCGATGGTCAGCGGCAGCTTGGAGGTGGATTGCGTCAGTTCCTCGCTCGCCTGAACGACCGCGGAGAAGAACTCCTTGCTCGACACCTTTCCTTCGCTGACCAGCTCCTTGAGCTTGGACACGCTGCCGCCAGCGCCGTCGATGTGTTGAGCCGCTGCAGCCAGCAGGGGTCGAGCGCCATCCAGAATGCTGTTGAACTCCTCCGCCTGCAGGTTCGCGCCCCCGATAGCCTGGCCAAGCTGCAGGATTGCGCCCGCAGACTCTTGCGCGCTGGTGCCGTTGAGCACAAGGGACGCGGCAACCGCTTCGGTGAACTTCGCGACATCCTTCTGGCTCGCGCCAAGGTCAGACGCAACGCTGGCCGTCTTCGTATACAGGCCGCCGATCTCGGTCAAGCCAGCTCGCTGACGTTCGGCGATCTGCGCGATGTCCTCCTGCGCCTGCGCATACTCGCGCGAGCTGCTCGTGACCAGCTTCAGCCGGCCCTCCATTCCCGCCAGCTCATCCGCCATCCCCGACAGCACCGAGGTGACCTGCCCCAGCCCCACCCCGCCCAGCACCGCACCCGTGACGGTGCCCACCTTGCCAACGGCAGAAGCGAGACGGTCAGTCGCCTCGATGGCCCGGGCGGCCTCGCCCACGTGCGTCGTTCCGAACCGCGTGCTTGCCAGACGCATCGCATCCAGCTCCCGCGACACGCTCGCCGAGTGCGAGCCAAACATGCGCTCCACGCCGGTCAGCTGCGTCTGCAGGCCCGAAGGGTCCACCGCCAATCGGTACTTGATCTCGGACACCCGTTGTCCTCCTAGGTTTGCGCGGCTTCCCGCTTTTGGCGCCAGCCCTGAATCCATCCGCGCTCAAGGCACTGGATCTCGGCGAAGCGCTCTCGGCGCTCCCGCGTCTTGAGCCCCCGCAGCCGCAGAAGCGCCTCCACGCTCGGATACGACAGACCAACCGGACCAGCCATTCCGACCACCCACTGGGTCTGCAGGGCCAGGAACAGCTCGAATGCATCCAAGCACTCCGGCCAGAGGTGCCACTCGCGCTCCCGCGCCGCGGCGTCCCCCTCCTCCAGCACCAGACCGAGAGCAGCTAGCGCATCCGCGACCGCCCCTTTCTGCTGCTCCACCTCACCGCCCAGCTGCAACTCACCGCGCGCCAGCAGCCGGCCGGTCTCGGTTAGTTTTTTTCCTTAGCCCCGAACTCCTTCAGGTAGGACTGATACGCAGCGAACGCCGCACCGGGGAAGTTGAAGAGAGCCGCCAGCGCGTCAGCGCAGAAGTCGGCCGGCTTGCCCGTGCTCTCCTCCAGCACCAGCGTCTGGCCGGTCCAGCCCTTGGTCACGTCGGTCATGAAGTCCTTGACGGTCTGGCTGTCGTCCTTGACGCGCTCGGAGACCTCGGCTTGGTTCAGGCGCTCGCACTGCAGCGAGAACTTGAACGTGGTCGGCTTTTCGCCGTCATTGACGACGAGGCGGACCGGCACGTTGACGATGGGGGCGACGGCGAACTTGTAAGACATAGATGCTCCTGAGAATCTGAAACGACAGCGGCCCCGGACAGATCGCCGGGGCCGCGCAGCTGGGCGCCTGTGCGCCCGATGGATGTGGATGAAGCCGCCTCGCAGCGGCGGGAGTTACAGCAGGATCAGACGCAGCTCGTCGTTGCCGCTTTTCGGCACGAAGCGCAGGTCATAGCTGGCCATGGCGCGGCCGTTGTAGTCCTCATAGTTCGGACTCAACCGCTGCACCGCGGGGCCGAACAGCAGGACCGTGTTGCCGGCCTGCGTTCCGAACTGATAGGACAGGGCGCTGACCACGTTGGCCTTCACGTCCGCCATGGCCGCCACGTACTGCGCGGGCGTCAGGTCCAGCGAGACCTTGCCGCTGACCGCGCGGCCCGTCAGGTCGATGCCTTCACCGCTGGTCAGCGGGACGAACTGCACTTCGTTGCCCAGGCTGAGCGACAGGCCCTTGCCCGGGTAACCCTGACCACCGGTCACGGCGCCCGCCGTCAGCGTGCCGCCCAGCGTCACGTCGCCGCTGTTCGCATCGTTGATGACGACGGGGGTCTTGAACGCGCTGAGCGTTGTGGCGGGCGTGGCCGCCACCGTGTCGCCGCCGTCGATCCCCTGGAAGGTGAACTTCAGCTTCGGGATCTCGCCGATGCCTGCGCTGATCTCGCAGTTGCCACGGGCACCGAGCAGCTTGTGCAGCACGCCATCCATGAAGTAGTAGATGGTCACGCTCGGCACGTTGTCCGTGATGGGCGTGTACTCGATGCGGGCAGGCGTCGCCGCCGTGGTCTCTGCGAAGCCGCACGCGCACAGCAGCGCGCCCCAGGGCGGCGCGGTGCCCGCGGTGCCACTGCCAGCCAGCTCGATGTCAAAGGAGACCTCCTTGTAGGCGGTCCCAACGAGCTGCTCGCTGCCGCCGAAGTAGGCCCGCACGTTGTCGCGGTCCACGTTCGTCGCGTTGAGCGGGTTGATGCTCTGGTTGGAGACCAGCAGCGCATTGGCCGCGCCGGTCGGGGCGGCATCGACGCCCACGGTGGCCTCCTTCGCCGCCAGGATGGCGGACTTTCGCGTATAGCGGGGCATTCTGTTGCTCCTTCTTTAGATCAGCGTGCGCGCTTCTTTGCCGCGGTGTCCGCGACCTCCGCGCCGTCGGTGACGGCGACTTGCTCCCGCCAGTCCAGGCCGGCCGCCTCCGCCGTCGCTTGATCGGACGGCCGCAGGCCGCCGTCTTCGTCGCGGATCCACTGGCCGCCGACGGGCGGCAGCGGCTCGGGGTTGCCCTCGGTGGGCTCGATACGAGTCTTGGTGTTCATCGTCGTTTGGGTAATGGGTTGGTCAGGTGTCGGAGAGCAGCGAGCCCGGCTGCGTTCGATGCAGCACGGTGAACGCGAGCCGCACGGTCGCGATGGAGGTGTCCGCCTCAGCGATGTCCCACTCAACGCGCGGGGCGCCCATGGCCTCCACCACAGCAGGGCAGAAGTCACCCAGGCGCAGCAGTCGGGCATATGCATCGCACAGCAGCACGTCCAGGGCGTCCTCAGGCTCCTGGCCGGGCTGAGCGCGCGCCTGCAGCTCCACGACTACGGTGGTGCGCCAGTCCCGCGGTCCAGCCGTGTGCTCGTCGTCGCCCTGGGCGACAGCCGGCAACACCAGGGCGGCGGAGGACTGCCCGCTCTGGAGCGGTCGGGGCTGGCCGCGACGGACGTTTCCGTTCGCCACGGCCGGCTCGGCCTGAAGTGCCCGCTTCGCGGCGAGCGTCACGTCACTGAAGCCGGACGCGCTCATGCGACCTCGCTGAGCTTCAGCACCGTCAGGCCAGTGCCGTCGGGTTCGTGCTCGCGCACTGCAAAGCGTCGAGAGTCACCGCGATGCATGAGCTGCAGCGGCGCATCGGTCACGTTCGCCGGAACAACGGAGCTGGGCAGGCGATATTGAGGCCGACTCGCGGCGACACCGAAACCGCCAAGGGCATCGACCGCCGTGGGCTCCTCGAAGATCCCGAGGACCGGGGCGCCGGCCAGCTCAGCCGGCGTTCCCTCCAACTTCATCAGCTCCAGCAGATCCGCGTCGGTCTCGCCGGCCGCCATGTCTTAGCCCTTGGCCGGGTTCGCCGGCACGACGCCGGCAGCCTGCAACGCCGCGGCGACGGCCGCGGCCACGGTGGTCGCCATGCGCTCGTCGGCGGCAGCCTGGGCGTCAGCCACCTTGCCGGCTTCGGCGTTGGCCAGCTTCTTGGCGGCCTTGGCGCGCTCCTGATACTCGGCGATCAGCTCCTCGGTGGCGACGCGCACCTTGCCAGCTGCAGCCAGCTCCATGGCGAGGTCGGGCGGGACTTGCTTGAGCACCGTGCCAGCCTCGATGGGCTGCGCGTCGATACGGGTGGGCTCGATGACGATCAGGTCAACGGGCTTGGCGGACTGTTGGAACATCAGAGGTCTCCAAATGGAAAAGCCCGCGCAGGCGAAGCCGGGCGGGCGAGAAAAGAAAGGGTCTTCCGGCCGTCGCGTCAAACGACGGCAGCCGGCTCAGAACGCGGCCTCGGGCGATCAGCCGGCCAGCGCGTCGTCCATCACCGAGAAGTCGGCCGCGCGGCGCGCGCCCGTATCGACGAAGGCATTCAGCAGCAGGCGGTTCAAACCGTTGGCAGCCAGACTCACCTCGTCCAGCAGCAGCTCGATGGCGCCGAACTGGGCCATCACGAACATTTCCCAGTTGCTGCCGAAGATCAGCGAGCTGCACACGCCTGCGCTCGTGCCCTTGGTCAGGCCGTTGGGCACGATGTTCGTGACCTCCGCGCGGTAGCCATTCAGCGGCGTGCTCCCGTTCTCCCAGATGAAGGGGAGATTGGCCGCCTTCTGGGTGGTCTTGAACGTGCCACGCGAGCGCGTGTTGATGAGGTAGCCGCTGCGTGCGTCCGGTTCGGCGTTGACGTTGGCGCAGGCGCTCTCCAAGGCCACGGCATGCGCCCAGGTGGGCGACGCACCGTTGGTGCCACCCACGACCGAACCCACGCCACTGGTGTTGCGCAGGCCGCGCGGCTGGCCCGCAGCGCCCGAACCGTTGATGGCCGCCGTCTCGAACTGCACCTGATACTCGGACATCACATCCTGGCGCAGCAGCGGCTCCACCGCCATCGCCGATTGGATGACCGCCTGCTTGCTGAACTCAATGACGCCGCCGATGCGCTTGGGCGTCAGGCTGACCTTGCCGGTGTTGACCTGGGTGGTCGCGGCGCCGGCCACTTCGGTCAGCCAGCTCAGCGCAGCACCCGAAGTCTTGCGCGGCAGATCCACGTTGCCAGTCAGCCCGAACAGCATCGTGGCACCCAGGCGGCCCATGGCCAGACGGTTCCGCAGCACGTCGGCGAACATATCGTCGCGCAGCGACGTGGGCACGAGATTGCCGGCCTCGGCCGCGGTGCCCACGTTGAACGAACGGCTCATCACGTCCATCGGGAGCAGCAGGCCCCGCGAGGTGCCGCCGAACATCTTGGCAGCGGCTTCGCTGGCTTCGCGCTCCAGGCCGGCCGCCTTCCAGTCGCCGGTCACCATGGCGGCCACCGCGCGAGCCACGCTGTAGCGGCCCACGTCTTTGTCGCTCATGCCGATGTGCGCGTTCCGCGTGTCGCTGTGCTTGCTGGTCATGCGCTGGATCACCAGCTCCTGCAGCTGCTCGGGCGTGTGCCCTTCGCGGCAAGCGGTCTGCACGTCGGCGATGTTGATGTAGGCGGCATAGCGCTGGCCAAGGCCCAGGAGGGCGTCACGGCGGGCCAGATCGGCGTTCTCCGTCGGCTGGGTCGGGTTTTCAATCGGTTGCGGCATGGAACGGTTTTCCTTCGGCGTTGCGGGAATGGTTGCAGTCGTGGCCAACGTGGCCGCGGAGGGGGAAGTGAAGAGGTCGGCGCTGCGGCCGACGCCCACCGAGTGATCGGCGGGAATGGTCACCATGGACAGCTCGTAAGGCTCCCAATCGGTGATTCGGTAGGTGCGGATGCCTTCCTCATCGGACTCCAGCACCATCGCGGACACGGCATAGCCGACCGAGACATGGCGCAGCACGCCGTTGAGAACTTGGCGCCAGCGCTTCTCAGCCTCCTCAGAGGTGTCGAAGCGCACCACTGCGCGACAGACGCGATCCGCGCCGATGCTGACGCTTTCGACCACGCCAATGAGGCCATCGCGGTCGTGGTTGAACAGCAGCGGCGCACCATCCATGAGGCGCGCAAGGCGGATGCTGTCGGTCGTGCAGTCCAGCACCTCGAAGCCGAACCAGCGCGGCACGGGCGCCTCGCTGGCCCATGCGATCTCGACGGTTCGTGCCTCCTCGTTAATGCTTTCCTTGTCGACCTTGGCGTACAGGCGCAGCACATCGGACGCATGCAGTCGCACAGCGAGTTGCTGCGGCGTCTCGCCGACCGGGGCAGCCATGGCCCGCTCGGCCACGGCAGGGCCTGCCATCGCCAGGGCTGCAGCCACGAGGGCTGCGCGCTGGAACTTGCTCATTCTTCGAGCTCCTTTTCTTCTTCAGGGTTGGCAGCGGCCGTGGCCGCCTTGGATGGCGGCGGCCCGACCTGAGCCGCCCCCAGGGTCACGCCGTGCGCGGCCAGGATCTCGCTCTCCTGCGCCAGCTCGGCCACGTTGTCCTCGAAGTCGCCGCCCTTCGCTGCCACGACCTGGGTGCGCGTGATGAAGCCCTCCTCCCGAGCAATGCGCGCCGCATTGACCTCCTTGAGCGGGTCCACCCAGTCCCAACCTCGGCCGCGGAACTGCACTCCGGCCAGGTACTTGTCCAGCTTGCTCGCTGGAAGCGCCGCGCCGCTGGGTAGCCGGATCGCTCCGGCCAACAGGCTCAGCTGCAGCCACTCACGGAACACGGGAAGCACCCATGCCCCGATGAACCAGTGCGCAACACCGCGCCAGCCGTCGCGCTCCCCCAGCTCAGCGATTCGAGCCGAGCTGTAGTTCACGCCGCTCATGTCACCGCTGAGGTTGTGATGGGCCACGTTGAGGCCGGCCGCAATGTCCTGTTTCACCGCATTGGTGAAGGGGCCGAAGGCATCGCTCGGATACTTCGGATCAAATCCCACGAACGTGACGCCGGGCGGCAGCAGATCCACAGCGCCAGGGCGCAGCTCTTTGCTAAGGTCGCCCTCGGCGTCGGGCTTGACGCCCAGCTCCTCGGGCCGAAGCGGCCCGCCCTCACCGGCCGTCTGCTGCAGAAACCCCATCTGCGAGGCTCCCGCACGAGCTGCAAACACCGCGCTTTCCGAGAAGCCCGCCAGCATGTGCGAGCCCAGCAGAACCGCATGCGACCACGGCACGCCGCGCGCTTGCTCCGGGTCGATGGCCACGAAGCCGTGAAGCATGTCGCCGGCCGGAACTCGTTCAGCATTGCGCGTGGCCCGGGCATCGAGCGGGTTGGCCCGCAGCACATGGAGGAACTCAGCGCGCCCCACGCTGCTGCGCTCCACGCCCAGCACCACCTCATTGCCCGAGCCCAACGCATCGGCGTTGGCGCTGTGGTCCAAGCGATCGGTCGCGAGCAGCTGAACCTGATAGCGCCACTTGTTGGGTGCGCCACGTAGATGCCGGCCCAGAAACTCACCATCCCGAGCGACCATTTCAAGCTGCAGGCGACAGGCTTCGCCGAAGCTGAACTTCCCCGATGCGTCGCAGTTGCCCGCTTGGCAGAACTCCATCCAAGCAGCCTCGATGGCGTCATTGGCCAGCTTGTCCAGCTTCCATTTGTAGCCGTCGGCATCCTTGACCCAATCCCCGCATTGCATCCGCAGCGGGAAGCCTGCAGGCCCCACCCCGCCATTGCGCACGAGGTTCAGGAAGCGACGGCCCTGGCCAGTATTGCGAGACCAGTGCCGGCTGCGAGCCTTGAGCACCGGCAGCGCGCTGCGCAACAGGCTGTTTATGGAGGCATCCCAGGTTGGCCATCCCGCAGAAAGCACCGTGGACTGGGAAGCTGCAAAACTGCGCTGCGCTCGCAGCGGAGCGGCCATCGGCTGACCCGTCTGCCGCCGCGCCTCCATGGCGGCGCGGAAGTCGCGCAGGATGCTGCTGCCGGGCTCGCTGAACGTCTTGAAGCCGCCCATGGTCAACGCGTCCCGAAGTAGATGCGGGCACCGAGCGGTCGCCCTTCTTCACGCGCGCATTCGCGCTCCCAGTAGCCGATCACTCGCAGGATCTCCTGCGCGCTGTTGAACTCCTGCTCGCGATCACCGACCTTGTAGCGGCGCCGCGTGGGCGACCATGCGGCCATAGCGGCGCGAGCGTCGTCCAGCGCTCGGCGCGCGAGGCTCCGACTGTCGGTTCCCGCGGCGGCCTCCCGCGGATCGGGTTCGATCACGCACTGACCGCGCTCGACGGTGCAGACATTGATGCCATCGACAGCCGTGCACGCCCACGAGTAGGCGCCCGGCGCCCAATCCTTCGTCACCGCCGCGGCAACATTGACGCGATGCGTCGATCCCTCCGACTGGCTGTCGAAGTTGATCCGTTGTCCCGAAGCCGCTCGGGGAATCAGGGTGTAGAGGAGCTGCCAGCCCGCACTCGCCGGATAGGCGGTGCAGTTCTTGGCGAAGCTGAGCGTGTCGCCCGCAATGATGTTCTGTTGCATGTGCTCTCCTAGGTCTAGACACCGGCCGAGGCCCAGCTGCGCACGAAGCTGGACTGCGACCGGCGAGGTGGCGATGGCGCCGCTGCGTACTGCCGCACGGCGCTGAAGTCGATGACCTGCAGCTCGGGCTCCGGCTCTGGATCCGGCTCCACGACTCGCTCTGGCGGAGCCGTATGCCGCCCCTCAGCCGGCACCGCATGCGCCGCACTCGCAGGTGCAGGCGTTTGCATATCGGTTGCTCGCGGTTGCACCGCAGGCGCAGTCGGTTGCACGCGCGGCGCAACCAGTTGCACCGGCAGCGCGCCTGTCGGCTGGTCAAACAGATCCGGGTGGCGCGGCGCGAACAGCTGCTCGCGCGCCCGCCAGACGGTCTCGGCGTGCTGACCGCTCATCGTGTAGAGGTACGCGGCGTAGCCGTACACCTCGCAGTCCCATGCCTCGTTTCGCACCCCGCTAGGACACTCCCACCACAGCACTCGATTGCCGGTCTTTCCGTCCTTGCGCCAGACACGTCGCTCCGCCCGCAACTGCTGGTAGTAGTCGGCGCCGAAGCCGAGAGGCATGTGGCAGTAGCCGGGCCCGCGTTCGACGATGGCCAGGCGGCCGTCGATCAGGTTTTTGATGGCCTGCGTTCCGACCCAGCGCAGCTCTGCGCCTCCAGGGACCGGCTTGCCGCGCCACGTGTATTCGTAGGTCTTCGGCCGCCCGAGCTTCGGATGGTCATAAGCCTTCGCCCCGCGGATCGCGAACCAGTGCTTGCCGCGGAGCTTCGCCGCGCGCGTGAACGCATACACGTCTTCCGCGTGGTGGCCGCCTGCGTCGATGGCCGCAGCATCCACCCGCATGACCTGACCGCTTGCGTGCGTAATCGGTGCTTCCAGCAGCTGAGCCAACTTGGCCCAAGTCTCCGGCTGAGCGGGGCTGCCGAAAATCTCGCCGTGCCAGATGCCCCAGCTCTCCTCGCCACGGCCGTAGGCGCGAATCGCGATGGCAAGCCGGTTGTCCTGCGTGTCCACGCCAGCGACAGCGACCAAGCCGCCTTGCGGGCAGGTCATCAACTCATAAGCCTCTGCGCGGTTCTGCAGGTCCCCTGCACCGACCTGATTGCGAACGGTCTCGCTGTAGGTCTCCCCCAGCATGTTGTTGGTGAAGGTCTTCAGCTTGTTCTCGTCACCCTTCGCAGCAATCCAGTCGATCACCAGCTGGGGCCACGGTCGCCACCCGAGGGGAGCCCCCATCGCGTTCAACCCCAACCAGCTCGCCACTCCCGGCTCGCCGACGGCCGTCGCTTCCCAGAACGCGAGTCCCGCGGCCTTGGCCTCCGCCTCGCTCATCCCAGGCGCACGCGGCGCGTAGTTCCGAGCCTTCCAAGCTGCCTCGTTGTTCAGCGCGCCACACTCGCAGCATGCGTATGCAGCCGAATCTGGGTCGCCGTCGCGCCACTTCATCTGCGACCACACCAGCGTCTGCGGATGACCGCAGTCTGGGCAGTGCATGTACCACTTCCGCTGATCGCCGCGCTTCACATTCGCGGCGATGTTGCTCGCGCCCTCCACCGTCGGGGTGGAGTCGCCGTAAATCTTGGCCCGGTTTCCGAAGTTCGCCGCTCGCGCGGTCGCGAGGCTGATCGTTCCGCCCTGGTTGTCGATGTCAGCGGGGTACTCGTCGCACTCCTCAAACTTGATGTAGCGATAGGTCGCCGACTTCAGAGCGCCGACACGGTTCGCACCCACCAGACGCATGACGCCGCCTGGGTAGCGCTTGCGCATCTTGGTGTTGCCGCTCCCCTTCTCGCCGCCCGACCGAATGCGCTTCCGCAGTGCGGCGGTGTTCGCGCGCATGGGCTCGAAGCGCTGCAGCTCCCACTGCTTCCCGTCGTCCAGCGTTGGGAAGACGACGAGGAGCGAGCCGGCCGCCGCGCAGACCCAAGCGCCGATCATGTTCTCGCCCGACACAGACCCGCCCACCTGGTGAGGCTTCTGCCACCAACCCTCGCGGAACGGGCTGCCGGGGGACATCGTGCGCTGGATGTCGATCAGGTACGGCGTCCGCGTGTTGCGGAAGGGCCCTGGCTCCGGTGTGTCTGGCGGCAGGATCCGGTTGTCCTCGGCCCATTGATCGACCAGCACCTTGGCGTCCGGTCGCAGCGCGTCCGAGATGGCCCGGCGCACCGCGTCAATCGACGCCCGAGCCCCCTTCGCCGTCGCCGTCGTCTTCGTCGTCATCGTCTTGCATGACGCCGCGCGTCAGGATCTGGTCTGCGAAGACGCTCAGAGCGCGTTCCAGCTCATTGGTCACGATCTGCTCGCAGCGCAGCGGGTCGGATTCGACGCTCAGCGCATCCTTGACCCGCGCGCCGATGTGGCCGAGCGAATCGCGCAGCGCCCTGAACTCGGTGAATCGCAGCCGCGCGACCTCAGCCTTGTCCACGAGGCTCCCGCGCTCGCGGTCCAGCTCAAGCTGCTCCCGGTCACGGCGGATCTGCTCGCGTTCGGTGCGGGCGCGCTTGTAGGCGTCATCATCCGAGGACTGCGGCCCATCGTCGTCGCCCGCGTCATCAGCGCCTCGCCCCGAAGGCCCCGCGCTGACATCGACCCGAGCGGCCTTGGTGCGGCTGACATCGAGGTTGGCCCTGCGCCACGTGTCGGCGGCCTCGAAAGAGTCCACCGGCATGCCTGCTTTGACCGCCTTGGCCACCGCTTGCTTGCTGATTCCGAGCAGCTCACCGAGCTGCGAGTAGCTGAGCTTTCCCATTCGTCAACCGTCAACCGTCAACCGTCAACCAAGTGAGAGGACCAGCGAAGGCACTTATGACGTGGCCCGAATGACCTCACGTCGCCGGGACCTGGGAGGGACCCACCCCGCCCTCGCTCGCGCCGAGCCCTCGCTGCTGCCGCCCGGCCGCCTGGGCGGCAGGCACTGCACGCCTTTACCCCCCGCGCCCGCCGTGCAGTGGCAGACGCGGCGAGCTATCGAGCAGCAGCAGCGAAGACTCATCAGCGCCGGTATGCCGACGCCCTGACCTGCGCGATGGCCTCGCGGCGCGCATCCGGCAGCGCATCCACCGCAGCGCGATTCGCAATCGACGTGAAGTCGTAGCGCGGCCGATACGCCGTCGCCTTCTTGAACAAGAACACCGGCAGCACTCCACGCCCGATGAACTCCCGCAGGTAGATGCCGGGAGAGAGCCGCGTTCCGGGCTTGGCCACGAAGTACCGCCCGCCCGCGCGACGCTGCGCCGCGATCTGCTTGCCCGCGTCATGGGGCATGTTCCGGGTGTGACCCGCGGTCAGCGTGATCCGCAGCTGGCTCAGGATCTGGATGATCTGTCCACGGCTCGGATTGCCGTAGGCATCGCGTTTGCAGCCGCCACCGGGAACGCATTGGTAGCCGCTCGGCATGTGGCCAGCGAGCTGCAGCGCCTTCTCGAATCGCTTGACGCGCCGGGCACCGCCCGACACCTGCGGCTCCAGGTACACAGCCGCGGGCGTACCCATCCGACTTGCGGCCCTGTCGTCCTTGAACCAGACCTCAGCGACTGGCCTCTGCACCGTCGCGCGCCGCATGAACAGCGAGCGCTGCGTGTACGGATTGGGCCTGTCGATCACTGCCGGCAGCGCGCGCTCCTGCGCAGCCTTCACCGCCTGCGCCACCTTGGTCGCAGTCAGGATGCCGGCGAAGCGGACCTGTCGATCCGACTCGCCAAGTGCCGCGCGAACTGCCCGCGTGTCCAGATCAAACGTGAATTTCACGGCAGTCCTATCGCCCAAAAGGAACGCCCGGCAGACCGTCAAGCCTGCCGGGCGTTACCGCCTCGCTTCCCTCTCTCACCCCTCGAAGGCTTGCGCCGACGCGCTAACCCCCAAGGTGCCCGAACTCTAGCGGTTGGTGATATTCCGTAAAACAGCTGACTGCAGGCGAGCATCGTTCTCTCGCTGGTTCTCTCGTCCTTGAGCCTTGTCCGCGAGCCAGTTGCTGATCGCCTTGTGTGCCTGACAGACGCGAGACCGCACCGTCGGCACCGGCACCACGAGCATGCGGGCATGGTCAGCTGCACCTCCACGTCCGAGATAAACGACCTCGACAGTGCGGCGCAGCTCGGACGGCAACGCGATCACTGCGCAGTCGGTTTCCTCCGCTTCAATGGCCATCGTCGGGATGGGGATCGGGTCATGGGCGCCGCGCGAGCTGCCAGCCAGCGCCGCCAGCATGTTCACGCTGGCATACCCCAGACCGCCCACGCCGGGGCCAGCCTTCCACCTCGACCAGTTGAGCAGTCTGCGCTCGATGTCTTCCAGCTTTCGCATTAGTTCAGCCCTCCACCGCTGTATCCGCTCTTTGCGCTACCGGCGCCGAACGATGGCACCGGCCCGTCCCAGTTCTCGAAGCGCTGATGCGCGCCGATGAATCGCGCGTTGACGACGCCGGTCGCTCCGTTCTTGCACTTGGCGAAGTTGATTTGCGCCCATTGCTCGTTCTCGCCCGTCTTGCGCCGCATCGCCTCCCGATGCAGAAGCGCCACCACGTCGGCAGCGCCCTCGATGTCGCCGGAATCGCGCAGATGGTTCATCTGCGGCAGCGACCCCATCGGCATCTCATCGGCCTTCCGGCTCAGCTGCGACAAAAGAATGACGGCCACACCTTCGTCCTTGGCCAGCTTCTTCAGCCCATTGCTGATGTCGCCCAGCAGCTGGTTGCGGTTCTCCTTCTCGCCGGTCATGAGCTGGAGGTAGTCGATGACGACGAGCTTGAGAGGTCGCCCCTTCTGACCCGGCCGCGGCATCAGAGCCCGCTTCGCCTGCTTCACCTTCCGACGCACATCCGAGAGGGTCAGGCCAGCCTGATCGTCCAGCATTAGCGCTCGCTCTTGGATCTCGTCCGACGCTTCGGCCAGACCCTTCCACATGCGATCAGGCTCCTTCGCCTTCACCGGGTTGCGGAGGTCTGACAGGTTCACGTGCGCCACGTTCGCCACGGCGCGACTGCCCCACGTCGCCAGCGAGTCCTCCTGGGTCAGCAGCAGGACGCCCCAGGCGCGCGACGTGTTCAATGCGACGGTCCCCACCATCGCAGACTTACCCATGCTGGGACGCGCGCCGAGCACCATCAAATCGCCTTCGCGCAGCCCGCCGCCCAGTTGATCGTCAATATCGCGCAGGCCGGTCTCGATCATCGTGACCCGCCCCTCCACCAAGTCCTCCATGTGCTGCATCAGGCTCAGCATCACCTCGCCTGCCGGCACTGGCCCGCGTTCGTCCCGCCCCTCGGCGAGGCGCAGGAGGTCGCCCGCGGTTTTGTCCACGATGCTCGCGACATCCTCGCCCGCAACCTGTTCGCTACCGACCTGCTCCGCCAGCGCAGCCGACTGCAACTCTTGTGCAACCCGGAGCAACTCGCGGCGCCGCCACAGCTCCGTGAGCCGCTCGGCGTAGTAGCCGACATTCGACGCGCTCGGTACTCCCTGGGCCAGTGCGTTGAGGTAGGCCAGCTCGTGGGCACCGGCATCGAACACTGTCACCACATCGACCGGACGATGACGGGCATGCAGCGCCCGGATGCTCAGGTAGATCGCGCGATGGACGGCGAAGTAGAACGCGGAGTCGTTCGGCAGGATCTGCTCAGCGCGGTCGAACGCGTCGCGTCCGCCAATCAGCAGCCCGCCCAGCAGAGACTGCTCGACCTGCTCACTCCGCGGCGGGACGATCATCGGGCGCTCGACCGACATCGGCGGCTCTGGCCGCATGTCGTGCCCGGTCATGCCTGCACCCGCTCGGCGGCGTCGAGCTGCTCGAAGAAGCGCTGCGCCTGTTGACCTTCGGTCGTCAGCGTGTAGCCGTCACCAGTGGCACGCCAGAGGCGATAGGCGCAGGTCTCAACGGAGTCCCGGAAGGCGCGCCGCCAATCGCGCTGACGCTTCCCCGCGCCAAGGCGTCGCCGCTTGAACTGGCGCCAAGCCAACGCGACGAACTCGCCCGGCAGCCCAGCCTGCTCGGCGTAGGCCCACACCGGG
This sequence comes from Mitsuaria sp. MSU3D, assembly GCF_056867975.1. NCBI lineage: Bacteria > Pseudomonadati > Pseudomonadota > Betaproteobacteria > Burkholderiales > Sphaerotilaceae > Roseateles > Mitsuaria sp. MSU3D. The sequence goes on from NZ_CP200314.1 coordinate 3,533,104, forward strand.
TCGTCTGGCGCGATGGCCTGCTCGCCCCGCTCGCGACATCTCTCCAGCCAGTCCTTGAGGCTCAACAGCTCCATCGGAGACCCGAGCGTCTCATCCTCGCGCCCTCGTTCACTCATGCGAAGGGGATCAAGCCCCCGAGAGGGGGTTGGGGGAGTATTGGTATGAGGGGTATTGGTAATTCGGGGGCAGGCCGTGCCGGGTTTCGAGTCGTCCCGTGCCGTGTTTTCCGCGGCGGGGGCGGAGCTAGAAGCGGCAGGCCGTACCGCCTTTTCTCGCCGGGGCGTCTGAGCTGCCGCGAGCTGTAGAACGCCCATTTGCAGGAGGTACTCGTTGCTGTTGCCGCGACCACCTCCGCGTGAGGTCCGCACCAGCCCCATGGCCTCTAGGCTTCGCAGCGCGTTGCGGACGCAGCGCTCCGAGAAGGCCGTGCGCTCTGACAGGCGAGCGACGCCCGGCCAGCAGCATCCGCTGTCGTCAGCCATATCGGCCAGTTGCATGAGCACGCCCTTCTGGGGCGGCGACAGACGGCGGCCTGGTTGCGTGGGGTCCAACGTGGCGCGAGCTGCGGCGCGCTTGATGGCCCATCGCTGAGATTCGACGGGTGAGCTACTCATCGGGTGGTGATTCCGGTTCATTTGGGCAAAGCAACTCCCTGCAGCGCCGCAGCTCGGCGTCGCATGGAGCGATCGGGTTCGGATTTGGGTGGCGCTATCGGCGCATGCGCTAGCCTTCTTCGCCAACCTGCGCGGGCCACTGGCCCATCACGGCTGCCAGGGCGGCACTGCCGTCCTCAGCTTGATCACACGCGGCGCGCCGAGCGCCGTACAGCTTCAGCGGCCGTCGGCTCCAGCGCGTCCGGCGCTCGCCCACCGGCTCGATCTCGCCGGCACGCTTCATGTTCTCAACAGCCCGTCGCACCAACTCCATTTCGGACGGCGCGCGAGTGTTGATGAGGCCCTGAGCTTCGAGCCGCTGCGCAAGGTCGCGCCACGTGGCGCCCTCTTGCGCAGCAGCCATGTGCTCGGCCACCGCTTTACGAATGCCTCCACGTGGCCGCATCGTCGTTTCCTTGTCAGCAGGTCAGGGCAGCGCCCTGGGACCGGTGCAGCGCAGCGTTGCGCGCTGACGCGTCGTTGATGAGCGCTTTGCCGGCGACCAACAGCTCGCCCCACGCCTTGATGACCCCCGCCAGCTCGTTGTTGGTCACACGGTTGTCCTGCACGGCGAGGGAGTAGACGGAGATCAACTCCCCGAACTCGACCGCCATTGCCGCCACCGTGTCGGCGCACGACGTTGCGCTGGCCACCGCGGGCAGCGGGATGGCCACGTGGTCGAACTCCAGCGCCATCGCATGAAGGGCTCGCATATCGCCGGAGGCGTGCATCACGCGCAGCAGATCAGCCACTCCCAGCTTGGCGCGGCTGTCGGGACCGCGGTCGCTCAGCTCGTTGCGCAGGGTGCCCGGCGCCTTCCCCAGCGTGGCGCCATGCCGCACGTAGCCATCCGTGGTCGCCTCGACCGTGCCGCGCACCGCGGCCATTACGCGTGTCACCGCTCCGGCGATCCACTCAGCGTTTCCGCTCATGTGTATGTGTCCCATCTTTTTTTACACACGGGATCGAAAGAACCACCGCACAATGCGGCCTTGTTCGCTCCCGACCCCCTTGACTCACTCAATGCAACGGGTTACCGCGCACCACATGCCAGCTCACCTTGGGGCACAGTTCCTCGCACGTGACAGGTGCTCCGTGGGAGCGCGTAACGCGTTCGATGTCCGGGGCGCGCTCGGTGGGGATTCCCCTGGCGATCCAGTTCGTGATCGCTCCTCGGGTTACGTTGAGAAGTTCGGCGAGCTTGGATTTGCTGCCCACAGCCGCAGCGGCGCGAGCCATCACCGCAGCGCGTGCGGCGCGTTCGGCGTCGCCGGAATGGTCCGGGTGCGAAGACGTGGTGTTCATAGGGACCGGATTACACACTTTGTTTAGTTTCCAGTCAACACGCTTGTTTAATCTCCAGTAAACGCCTTGTGTACGCTGACGCCATGACTAAAGCTGATCGTGTAATCGACCGCGCCTTGGCCCTCGCGAAGAAGCGGGGCATGAACCAGACGGAGTTCGGCGAAGCCATGGGGGGCGTGACCCCGGCCATGGTTACCAACTGGAAGAAGCGGGACATGCCCAGCGATCAGCACGGAAAAGCTGCGGCGGCTCTCGGGATAACGGTGGAGGAGCTGCTGGGTACGCGAACAGGAGTCAGCGTCGGCGACCCTGGATGGCCGTTGCGCTCAATCTCGCGCGACGCGCTCGCTGCGCTGCCCGCGGCGAAGCTGGAGCAGATTGACCAGATCCTCGCGGCGGTCCTTGGAACGCCAGTGCCACCGGACTGGCGCAGCTCAGCGTTCACCCTTGCGGGCGAACTGGACAAGATGATGAAGACCACGCACAACCTGACCCTTATGGAGACGGTGGACAAGCACCACATGGAAAGGGTGGCTGAGCACCAGCGCCAGCATTCGGGCGATCAGCTGAGCCATCACACCCGCAAGAAGCAGGAGCACGCATGAACACGCATCCGCGCCCTCAAGTGGTCGAAATCAATGACCCGATGGAGTGCGACATCTATTTGGCAAGCCCGCCGGTAACTCCGGGCGAGGGTCAAGGTCGCGTGTGTGCACAGTGCGGGCACTCAACCTGGGCGCGCACTGCGAGTTGCATGTGGTGTGGCTTTGAGCGATTCGCGCACACCAACAGAGTGGGGATTGCGCTACTGGCTGCGCTTTGTGCGGCAATTGTTGCGAGAATTTACGCCCTGTAACGGCGCCGACAAAATGGCGTCAAGAGGGGAGTAGTCCAAGTGACGGGTGATAGCAGTACAAGACGCGCGGCCGACGCGTTTCTAGCAACGATGCGACAACAAGCCGAGGATTCGGCTGAGGCCAGTCGCGCCAATAAAACCGATGAGGAGCGGGCCGCGGTCCAACACGTGTACATCAACCGCGCGAGCAGATGCACGATTGTGATCGGCGGAGGCTTTCCGCCGCCGCGGCGCCGTCAGCGCTGATCCCCTCGCATAAGGCCCCAGGCACCCCCTGGGGCCTTTTGTTTTATGCAGCCGCAGCCGTGAGCTGCTGGAACACCTGTGGCCCGCCCACGGCAACGAACGCGCGACCATCCTCGAGCTGAACCCGGAAGCAGACATCAGTCCGGTTGCCGCCGAGAAGTGCACCGCCCAGCGCGCCGGCAGCGCCGAACGCCACCGCCCCGGCGACAGCCCAGCCCGCCGACGCGGCCACGCTCTTGGCCCGCTCGGTGGAAAGAAGCTCGACGGCGGTCAACGGCATAGCGACCGCGTTCGGAAGAAGAGACCCGCCTACGCGCGCCATCGACACCAGGCCGCCGCGCGCCTGCACCGACCAATCGCCGGCCTCGAAATCCCCACCCACGATCCGCATACGCCCCGACATCCGTGCCTCCTGTAAGAGCGCGGGAGGGTAGCAGAGCGCCCTCAGGCCCTGTCCGCCCTTCGCCCAGTTGCGCCAGCGCATTACACATCTTGTTGACACTTATTTAAACAAGGTGTGTAATTGCGTTTATCAACAGGGAGGCAGCGATGCACCAGAGCTTGTTTAATCCGTTGCGTCAGGCGCTGCGCCTGAATCCCCGCGGCTTGCTGCGATGGCTCAAGGCACGCGCGCTGCGCATCCGACTCACCGAACTTGAGCACCAGCTGTGCACCCTGCAGCAGCACATGGCCATCGACCAACAGCTGGCAGCGATGACCACGCGCATTCAGCGCGACCGAGTTCTAGTGAGCCGCATGCACGCCGACGGCCTCCTTGAGCGCCAACTGTCCACGCAGGTGACGGCGTTGCGAATCGCCATCGCCCGCCTGGAGCAGCCGACATGACCGCCAAACCCCTGAGCAAGGCCGCAGCCGACGCCATCCGCGACCTGATTCTCACCACGGCCCGCCAGCACAAGGCGAGCAGTGCATCACTGCCGTCCAGCGTTGATCCGCGGACCTACATGGAAGTTGCCACCGCAGAGATCGCCGCGACGCTGTTCGGCGCCGTGTGCGGCGTCGAAGCGGAACTGCAGCTGCGACGCGTGCTCTGCAAAGAGACCTCCTCCCACGCCTTCGGCCCGGCCCTTCGCGCCGACGCCGAGTCGATCGCTGCGAAGGCCCGCCGCGTGCGCGCGCCATCGCTCCCCCGCCCCTCGCGTCGATTCATCGACCTCACCCACCCCCAGGACTGACCCATGCGACTCAAGCGCCCATACCGCAACTGGACTGCGGCCGAGACCGACCAACTGCGAGCGCTCTACGGCACCATGCCCCGTGCCGATCTCGCCAAGCTGTTGAATCGCCATGTCTTCGCGCTGAGCGCGAAGGCTACGCAGCTCGGCCTGATCACGCCGCGGCCCGAGGCCGTTGAGAACATCCTGCCGCACGTCCGCACCGCAGGCGACGCTGGCACCACGGTGCAGCAGCTTGCAGAGCTGACCAGCTGCGGAGAGCGACATGCGAGCAAAGCCTTGCTGCACGCCCTGGAGACCGGCGAGGTGTTCCGCCATCGCGAAGGCCCTCGCTTCCGCTACTACGCGACACGAGAGCAGGCGCAGGCCGGCGAGAAGCAGGCTCGCCGCGATGCCCAGCAGCACCGGCGAGCTGCGGGGCGACAGTTCTACGCGACCAAGATGGCCACGCTCGGCCGCAGCGTGGTGCCACGTGGCACGCCCCGCCCCGCAAAGCCCGCAACAGCGAAGAGGCGCCCGCAGGTGGACCGCCGCCCCGGCGTCCAGCAACTGGTGACGCTCCCCGGCGTGCCGGCGCCCGTGCGCACCGCTGCTCACCGCGGCCCCGCTCACCTCCCCGGCAAGCCGAACGTCCCCAAGGGCCTGATCGTCAAGCGCGGCCCCGACACGCGGGACACACGCTACACCGCCGATCCGAACGCCTACGGCCTTGGCTTCGCCAGCCGACGCCCGGGCGAGTACGCGGACGCTCCGCGGCCCTGGGCAGCGGCGGCCGTTGCGTCACGCGGCGACGGCCATGGAGCTTGAGCAGTGGCTTCGCGAGAACCCGCGAAACCTGCAGGGCGTCAACGCCCATGCCGACGAGCTGCAGCGCCTCAAGGCGCTTGGCTACACGCAAGAGCAGATGCGTGGGTGGCTGGCGACGCAGGGGCTGCAGGTCTCTCGCCAAGCGATCAGCAAGTTTTTTTTGCGCGTGCGCGCAACCGCCGCGCCACCTGAAGCAACCCCGGCGCCACCACATCGCGCCTCAACCGGAGAAGCCCTCGTATGCAGCCCATCGAAGAACCCCAGCGACGAGCCCCCACCCGAGCCCGCCGCAGCAACTCTCAAGGGTCGCGCACAGCGCGTGGGCGACCGCTACCTGCAGCAGACGCTGAGCCCGCTGGCCAAGCAACTTCTGAAGCCCTCCAGCAAGACCTGACACCCCTCACCGCACAAGAAGCCATCGCCATGATCAAGCCCATGAACATCGCCCTCATCAGCTACTCCGGCAACGCCGGCAAGACCACCCTGTCCCGCAACCTGTTCGGCCGCCACCTGCCGGCCGCCGCACTCGTCGCCATCGAGAGCATCAACGCCGATGGCCAGGAGGAAGTGACCCTGCGCGGCAAACAGTTCGGCGAGTTGATCGACGCCTTGGCCATCAGCGAGAACGGCGTGGTTGTGGACGTGGGCGCGAGCAACGTCGAAGACTTCCTGCAGCGGATGACGCAGACGCGCCGCAGCCACCAACTGTTCGACTACTTCGTCATCCCTGTGATGCCGGGCACTAAGCAGGAGCGCGACGCCATCGCCACCGCCGAAGCGCTCGCTGAGATCGGCGTACCCGCGAGCAAGGTAGTCGTGATCGGCAACGGACTGGAATCGACCACGACGCTGGCCAACGCTTTCGCCGCCGTGCACGCGTACATCGCTGAGGAGAAGCGCGCCCAACTGCTGCCCGTAGCGATCAGCGACAGCGAGGTCTACAGCCGACTTGCTGCGCAGAACCTCACGCTGGCCACCGTGCTCGCGGACAAGTCCGACCACATGGCCGCAATGCGTGCCGCCAAGGACCCGAAGCAGCGACTCGCCGCAAGTCAGGCGTTCAGCCTAAAAGGCATGGCGGAGAGCGCCGCCGATGAGCTGGACGAAGTGTGGGCCGAGTTCTCCGCGCTCCAGTCCGCCGCCTAAGTAGAGCCACAGCGAGGAGCACCACATGATCGGACAACAACCGACTGGCGCCATCCCCGGCGCGATCATCAGCGCTGTGGCCCACGAGGGCCTTAGCGTCACCGTGAACGGCCGCCCCGCGCAGCTTGCGATCATCACCGACGAAGGGCAGATCGTGGCCTGCGGCCCCGAGGTTGCACGAGAGGCAGGGGCCGTGGCCCGCAACAGTCTTCAAAATTTATGGCAGGGGAAGGGTTGGCTCCGCGAACTAAGTCGCCCCATCGCGCTTAGACAACGCGACTGACGCGTGCCAAAAATTTGAGGACCAAGCCACCACCTCGTCGAGTCATGCCTCGCCTCATGCGCGAGGCGACCTCGACCGTCAGCTGCCAGTGGACTTCCGATTGCGCACACGTTTCGGCTTAGCACTTCCCGACGGGGCATCAAGCGTTGTAAAAAGCCGCCGCGCCCTTTGAGCTACGTCGTCGAAGGTGCCACCGGCACTTCCCTTCAAGCCTTCAAGTTGTTCGAGCAGTTCCTCAGCTTGCTTCTTTGCATCCGCGAGAGCCGCTTCGCGGTCAGCTTGGGTCCGGACATCGGCAGCTTTCTCCGCCTGCTTCTTCGCCTCAGCGTCAGCGCTCGCTTTGCGAAACAGCGATATGCCGTAATGTCGGATGCTAAACAAGCTTCCAGTGCGAGGGAAAACGCATTCAGAATAAAAGGAATGGTCAGGCTCTATCGGACAAGCAGACAACTTGAATTGTTCCTTCGCATAGTATTTGTCCGATACACGATTTTTCCATTCGGCGATTACGCCCTTGCAGTTCTCATTCTTTACGTAGATGAGCAGGGCCCCACAATTGGCACCACGAGCGCCCACTGCGTATCTATCCATCAGCTGCCCGACGCCGCCCTCCACCCACGGCCAACTACTGTCGATCTTTGCCTCGGCAGCCCATGTGAATTGTTTCTGGGAGTCCTCGACATAAATATCAACATGCCCGCCCGCATCAGCGTCATGCTCGGCGTCGATACACTGACCGCGTAAATTTGCAACGAGGAAGGTCGTTATCGTATCCTCATCAGCCGTGTACAAATACTGGGCCGCTCTTTGCGCCTCGCGCACAGCCCGATCCAACCCCCGATTGACGGTCTGCACGAAGCTCTCATAGCTTTCGGGGTATAGCCGCTCAAAATGATCAAAAAGCGCCTTCTTGCCATACATGCTAGCAAGGTCGTCCAGACTCCATTTCATGCTCTGGGCTTATAGATTAGATGCACACGAGAGGCAAAATCCTCCACCTTTTCGCCCGTCTGAGGGTTGTACAGCACCCCCGTATGAAATGCTTTGCGAATCTCTTCGCCTGACAATCGCAGAGGCATCTCTAGGATCTCTCCCCCATCTGCAGCGTAGAGTTCGTATTCCCGCAGCAAGACGCCAATACTATTCAAAGACAGCACGTCCAGCGCATGAATGACGTCCCGACGCGCAGCAGCATCATCCGCGCCGATGTCACGGGCGATCAGAGCAGGCAGGATCTCATAGACTGGCCGACGATCAGACAGTCTCTCCAAGACCCAGTCGAGGGTCCGAAGCTCGGCGTCACTTCCCAGTGACTCCTTCGCCTTAGCTATAGCTTCGTGGGTGTTCACGGTGCGCTGTAGGTGAGGAGCTTTGCTATGCAGTGGTCGAAGTCAGACCGGATGACGGTACCTGATATGCGCGCGTGATACAAGCCGTAGGGCTGCTTGGAGATCGTTCGGGTTGTCCCGGGAAGGAGCACGTCAACTTCCCTTCCGTCCAATGTCCACCTTAGCTGAAGACGAAATTCTTGAAGGCCTCCAATTGCACCCTTGCCCGTGGAATGAAAAGGCTCGTCGCGCAGGTCTTGTTCCTTCATTCGCTCAAGCTTCGCCGACCGGGTGTCGGTAATAAAGCCAAGCTCGACAACGATGCCTTCCTCAGCAGCTTCATATAAATTATGAACAGCAGGGAAGAGGTTCCGGTGCAGGGCAAGCGGAATAGCCAGTCCGAACTGGCCCACCACATAGCTATTGAGTGCGCGGACAAGGTTGGCCCGCATCACGTCTTCTGCCCCCAAATTGTTCAATACGGGGACGAGTACCTGGAATAGCCCAGATTGCAGGTCAAACGTAGCGACGGGAAAATACTGGGCGGACTTTCTACGCACCAGAACGATCTCTTCGTATGCCCGAAACCTCTCCGGCACCTCAGAGTCCGCATATTGATCCGGGAAAACGAATTCCTTTGTTTCCGCATTGACCACTGCTGAGAAAACCATTGCCACGCGATGCTCATCGCGTTCGATATGAACTAGCGACAGCGCATCGACATCCTGCTCCGCGAGGGATGTCTCGCTGACTCGAAGTGGATACGCGTCCGCCGGAGCGGAATTTGGTACTTCTAGCTGAAGCAGAAAATCCAGCAGTCCAACCCTGCTCTCTTCCGGCACGTCGAGAAAGGTCGCCCACTTTTCTCCGTGTAAGTGATACTCCCTCAGGAAATTCTCCACACGTTCCGTCGCCCGCGCCTGACCATCGTCGTCAAGCGTGCCGATGCGATCCGACAACTCGTCCCACCCGCGCGCGTGCGGAAGATCTGAGCGATGGATCAAAGCACGCATCACCGGCCAAGGCACCAGCCCTCGCATCGTCGCGAACATTTCAGCCAGAGTGGCCATTTTTTCTCCCCGTTTGGATTGCACTGTATCCGAACGACACGACACGACACGACACGGCGCGGCACGGCGACAAGACGGGACGAGCCAGCGCCGGATCCGCTATGCACAGTGAGGAGGCGATCGCCGACCTAGAATGCTGTATCCCGGCACAGTGCGCCGGGAAAGCTAGGGGTGCTGGCGGTCAAACGCCGGCTGAGAAAGTCCCTTTGAACCTGATGACGGCCAGTTCAGCCGTCAGCCTACAAAGGTTTATCTTTGTAGGCCGAGTTAATCCTCGCGCAGGGAAGCATGCCTTCGACACGCCTCGTGTCCCGCACGCCGCCTTCTCATCGGCGTGTCCGGTTTGCCGACCTGCCATCGCATTTCTGGCTTCGGCACATCGATGGCAACTTCGTCCGCTCTGAATTCCTTCCCGCTGCATCGGCTCGCGATCGCGCTGATCGCCGGCGGCGTCTCGGTCCATGCCGGTGCGCAGTCGACGACGTCGGGCGCCGCGCCCGCCACTGCGTCGGCCAACACGTCGACCAGCGCGCAGGCGACCTCCCCCGCCCTGCCCAGCGTCGTCGTCAAGGGCACGTCGGAAGCGCCCGTCATGGCCGGCGGCTTCGGCGACACGCCCGTCGCCAAGCTCCCGATCCAGGCGAGCATCGTCACCGCCGAGCAGCTCACCGATCGCGGCTTGTTCAGCATCGCCGGACTCACGCTGCTCGATGCGAGCGTGGGCGACTCGTACAACTCGGCGGGCTACGTCTCCTATCTGAAGATCCGCGGCTACGACCTCGACAACCGCTTCAACTACCGCCGCGACGGTCTGCCGATCAACGCCGAAACCGCGCTGTCGCTGGCCAACAAGAGCAGCCTCGAAGTCATCAAGGGCACGACTGGCATCCAGGCCGGCACGAGCGCGCCGGGCGGCCTGGTCAACCTCGTCGTGAAGCGCCCGACGGTGGAGCTCACCAGCGTGCGCCTGGGCGTCAGCGAACGCGGCACCGTCGAGTCCGCGATGGACTGGAGCCACCGCTTCGGCGACGGTCACGGCAACGACAAGGCCTTCGGCCTGCGCGTCAACATCGAGGCCGCCAAGCTGCGCCCCGAGTTGCGCGACGCCGACGGCAGCCGCTGGTTGATGGCCGTCGCCGGCGACTGGCGCGTCACGCGCGACACGCTGGTCGAGGCGGAAGTCGAGATCAGCCGCCAGTCCCAGCCGAGCCAGCCCGGCTTCAGCCTGCTCGGCGACAAGCTGCCCGACGCGAAGTCCATCGACCCGCGCATCAACCTGAACAACCAGTCGTGGAGCCAGCCGGTGGTCTTCGAGGGCCGCACCGCTTCGCTGCGCGTGCAGCATCAGCTGAACGCCGACTGGAAGCTGCAGGCGCACGCGGCGATCCAGCGCCTGGTGAACGATGACCGCCTCGCGTATCCGTTCGGCTGCACCGCGGGCGACGGCACGTATTACCCGAGCACCTACTGCCCCGACGGCACCTTCGATCAGTACGATTTCCGCAGCGACAACGAGCATCGCAACAGCGATGCACTCGACCTGTCGGCGCAAGGCAAGCTGAGCCTGCTGGGCATCGAACATCAGGTGTCGACGGGCGTGCTGTTCTCGCGCTACAAGAGCCGGTTGCAGGGGCAGGCCTACAACTGGGCGGGCACCGGCAACATCGACGGCACGCTGCCCACGGTGGCCGATCCGACGCTGGGTTCGACCAACACGGACCGCACCGAACGCAGCACCGAGTTCTACTTCCGCGACGCGATGCAGTTCAGCGCGCAATGGCAGGGCTGGCTGGGTGTGCGGCACACGCGTCTGGATCGCGAGTCGTTCAAGGTGAACGTGCCCGCCGGCGAGAGCGACGAAGCGACGAGCTATCGCCAGTCGGTCACGACGCCGTGGCTGGGCGTGAGCTACGCGATCGACCCGCAGTTGCTCGCCTATGCGAGCTGGGGCGAAGGCGTCGAATCGGCGGTCGCGCCCAACCTGCCGATCTACGTGAATGCGGGCCGGCCGCTGGCGGCGATCCGCAGCAAGCAATGGGAGATCGGTCTGAAGTCGGGCAGCCGCACGGTGGACTGGTCGATCAACTACTTCGACATCAGCAAGCCGGCGACGAACGATGTGCCGGTGGTGGTGGGCGGCGAGGACAGACTCGAGAGCCGCATCGACGGCAAGCAGAACCATCGTGGCGTGGAAGCCCAGGCCGACCTGAAGTGGACGGGCGGCGGCCTGATGGTGAGCGGCATGAAACTGCACGCGCGCCGCGACGGTAGCGCGGACGCGACGCTCAACGGCCTGAAGCCGACGAACGTGCCGGAGACGGTGCTGAAGCTGCAGGCGCGGCACAGCGCGGGCATCCCCGGGCTGGAGCTGCTGGCGGGCGTGGTCTACGAGGGCAAGCGGATGGTGGTGCCGGACAACTCGGTGGCGATCCCGAGCTGGACGCGACTGGACCTGGGCGCGCGCTACGAGCAGAACGTCGGACGGCAACTGCTGATCTGGCGACTGGGCGTGGACAACGTGACGGACCGTCGTGCGTGGCGCGAGTCGCCCTACCAATACGGACACGTCTACCTGTACCCGCTCGCCAATCGCACATGGCGGGCGTCGGTGGAGTGGGTCTTGTGAGGGTCTGATTTTTCTGTGTATACTCTTAGGCTCTGATCCCCGATAGCTCAGTCGGTAGAGCGCCGGACTGTTAATCCGTAGGTCCCTGGTTCGAGCCCAGGTCGGGGAGCCAAGATCAGACAACGAAGGTCTTCGGACCTTCGTTTTATTTCAGCCGGTGTCCGACCGAAGACGCTGGCCCAAGAATTCAGATCGATTGGATCTGAGCAGACTTTTCCTCGATAGCTCAGTCGGTAGAGCGCCGGACTGTTAATCCGTAGGTCCCTGGTTCGAGCCCAGGTCGAGGAGCCAAAATTGAAGCCCCATTCGCGCAAGCGGATGGGGCTTTTTCTTTGCGAAGTTCGGCCCCTCGAGCGACCTCACACAGGGTCAGGCAGCGCCCGGCGTGCGAGCGCCGGCGTATCGACATCCCACCCGGCCTGGAAGTCGGGACGCTTGCCCGCACGCAGCGATAGCCCCCAACCGGCGCCGGCATCGATGCGCGTGGGCAGTTGGTGCCGGTCGATCTCGCCTTCCAGCGTCATCGCCAGATCCAATGCGAAGACCGAATCGCCGATGTGCCATGAATGGTTGAAGGTGCCGCGGAACACCGATGTCCGCGGGTCCTTGCTCGCGAAGTAGGTCGAGCAATCCACATTGATCGCCTTCGAGTGCGCCGTCGGCGGAAGCCCGACTCGCCCGGCACGCGGTGCTGTCCCGAGCCGCTTTGCATTCGAGACGCCCAGCACCTTGTCGAATCGGTTGGCGTAGTTGGTCACTCTGACGCAGCGATCGAACATGGCTCGACCCCATTCGCTGGAGGCATCGAGTGCAGAGGATGCAATGTCGCCCCCGATCAGCGCGACCTGCGCGACACGCCAGTCCGCCCTGTAGAGGTCGCCGCGCTTCTGCGCCTGATTGAAGGCTTCGAGGATCACGTACGCGCCCGTCGAATGGCCGACCAGATGGGTGTTCAATCGACAGGGGCTCTGAGGATCGTTCTGCGCGTCGATCAGCAGACCGATGGCGTCCTTCACCATGCGGTCCGACACTGCGGCCGCATCGGAGCGGTCTTCCAGGTAGTTCAGCGTCGAGTTCGCGCTCGGCCAGTCAAAGGCCACGACGGCACCCCGCCAGCCCTGTTCCCGCAGCGATGTCTCCAGCATCTCGGTGCGCCAGAGCACTGTCTCGATATCGTTGTTGTACCCATGGACGAAAACCAGAACATCGCCCTTGGTGCCGGTGATTTCGTCCTCCTCGCCATCGGCCGCAGCACAGACAAGCCTGCGCCAACGCGTTGGATCCTTGATCACGTGCGACGGGTCATAGGACTTCTGTCCGAAGGGTACGCGGATGAAATGCGTCTCACCCGGTTCGGTGCCAAATCGACCTCTGCGGTCGATCTCCCGCGTGGTAATCAGGTATGTGTAGTCGATCGCGGCCATTCCACCTCCCGGCATGAGCGAAAGGTGGCAGCGTGCAGGAACTGAGCCGGCGCCGAATCATTCAGTTTGATGACGCGGCGGGCAGGTATCTCAACGAGTGATCAAGGCCAGCCCCGATGGCAACTCGCGAGTCAGGTGATACAACCACTCGGTCCAGCAAATCCAGGGAGGAAAAAATGGACTTCATTGATCAACTGCGCGTACTGTCAACACGCATCGCGAATACCAAAGCACTGATCCAGACCGAAGAGGCGACGAAGAACGCCATGGTCATGCCATTCATTCAAGCGCTCGGATACAACGTCTTCGACCCGCTCGAGGTCACGCCCGAACTTGTGGCTGACGTGGGCACCAAGAAGGGCGAAAAGGTCGACTACGCCATTCTTCGAGCGGGCAAGCCGATCATGCTTTTCGAGTGCAAGAAAGCTGGTGGCGACCTGAGCATCAATCACGCGAGTCAGTTGTTCCGGTACTTCCACGTCACCGAGGCGCGCTTCGGTGTGCTCACGAACGGCTTGGTCTACCGCTTCTTCACCGACCTCGAACAACCGAACAAGATGGACGAGAAACCGTTCTTCGAGTTCAACATTCTCGATTTCAACGAGAGAGACGTCGAGGAACTGAAGAAGTTCGCGAAGGCAGCATTCGACCTGGAGACGATCCTCACGACGGCCAACGAGCTCAAGTACACACGAGCGATCCAGACGCGCCTGGCCGAGTGGATGATCAATCCAGCCGAGGAATTTGTCAGGCTGGTATCCAGCGATCTTCTCGGCACGCGCAGGTTCACGCCTGCAATCAAGGATCAGTTCACGCTGATTACCAGGCGTGCATTTGAGCAACTGCTAGGCGAGCGGATCAACGATCGACTGAAAGGTGCGATGGCCCCAGAGACGGTGTCGGTGCCAGACCCGATCGTCGTCGCAGCGCACTCTGCTCCAGTCCTACCGCCAGCCTCCATCCCAGACGAGCCGCAGGTGGTGACCACCCCAGAAGAGCTGGAGGCATTCCATACGGTGCGCGCGCTTGTCCGGAACTTGGTTCCATCCAAGCGCGTGGTCATGCGCGACGCTCAAAGCTACTGCGCGATCCTGTTGGATGACAATAATCGCAAGCCAGTTTGCCGACTGAGATTCAATAACACGCAGAAACTTCGGCTCGGGCTCTTCAGCGCAGACAAAAGCGAGGAACAGTTTTCGCTGGAATCCGTCGATGACATCCACAATTTCGCGGATCAGCTGCGAGCTACCGTTGCCTCCTATCTACAGCCGGCGGCCAGTTGATCGCCGGTTTTCTCACTTGACCTGAGGTCGAGGAAAGCTGAATTGAAGCCCCATTCGCGGAAGCGGATGGGGCTTTTTCTTTGCATCCAACCCAGCGCCGCCAGCCCGACCACCCACAGCAGCACCGTGGTCGGCTCCGGCACGGCCACTGGAATCGGCACAGTCAGATCAGGCCCGACGATGCGGCCGAAATCGACCGGCAGATTCTCCGGACCGGCGTTGGCGCCGGAATAGATGACGAAGTTGTTGGCCGTCCCTGTGTCGGGCGCATGGGTCGTGCTGAATGAAAACGTCATCAGCTTTCCGGGGTCCGTTTCGGGCGTCAAAGTCACCCACATCCAGAACGAGCCCGCGACCTCAATGCCCGGCTGCGTCCAGCCGCCGACTGCAAGGTAGAGGTCCCAACCCGCCGGCTCGGTATGCGATACCCAACGCGGCGCGTCATGGCTGGGCGTGCTGTTCGAGAGCACGCCGAACTCATGGAACCCGCCCGGCGGTAGCTGGCTGGTGTCGAGGACATAGGTGTAGGTGTACAGCCCCGTCAATTGGCTGAACGTGACGTCTCCAGTCACGGCCGGCGCCGACTGCGCGGCACCGCTCAACCAGGCGAGACACAGGATCAACAGACGCATCAGTTTCATTGCGATCTCCCATTGGGTCGGAGCTGAAGCTTGTCCACGCGACGGGCTGGACGCAAGGCACGCGCACCGGAATTTCCAGCGACAGGGGCAGGCACGCCAACGCGAATGTCGATGAGGGAAGATCGTCGGGACACCATCGGCAACATCTCAGGTCAACTGCAGCGTGCATCGGTGCGTTCGATTCGTTTCAGGGAGACTTCATATGAAAAAGATCCGGCCAACCTTCATCGGCGTGCTGCTCGGCGTCTGCGCCGCGATGGGCGCCCACGCCCAGGTCTGGAAATGCACCGTCGACGGCAAGACCCACTACTCGGACCAGCCGTGCGCGGCGAAGGGCGAGCAGATGAAGCCGCAATCGCTGCAAAGCAATGTCATTGATACGTCGGCGGACCGTGCGGCTGCAGAGCGTTCCAGAGCAGCGGCTGAACAACAGCAGGCCAACGCGCCTCAGGCTTCAGCACCGACCGTTCCGTCCAACTACTGCCCCTCCGATCGCGACATCGCCGCGATGGAGACCAAGGCCAGTTCCATCTCGCTGAGCGCGGACGCCAAGCGCTTCGTCCAGGACGAGATCCGCCGCGCGCGCCAATGCCAGAAGGGCCAGGGCAACTACACCGCCTCCGACTGGAACGTGAGCAAGCAGGCCGTCGACGCGCAAAGCAGCCTGACCGGCGGCGCCGACGCCCGCCGTCGCGCCGAGGCGATGCACAGCGCCGCCAACGCCAGCGAGGGCGACCGCATCGCGCGTCAGCGCGAAGTCGACGACCGCAACGCGCAACGCCGGCCGAACCAGCAACAACCGCTGCGCGATCGCTGAGCTCGGACGAGCCCCCGGTTGCCGCTCAATGCGTCAACCGGCTCTTCCGCCAAGCCAGGTAGCTGCCCAGTTCCGGCAACGGCAGGAAGCCCTCGTCATCGGGATCCGCGGGCACTTCGCAGACTTCCACCAGGTCGACGTCCGTCGCCGCGGCCTTCTCTCCCAGCGCGGTGTCCAGGATCAGCAGCAGCCCGTTGGCGAAGTCCTCTTCCTGGTCGTCGTTGAAGCCTTGCACGGCAACACGCAGGCCGAGCACCTCCGGCGAATCGGGATCCACGAGTGGCTCGAACCACATGTCTTCCGGGTTCAGTTCCAAGCCTCGATAGCCGATGCTGAAGCCGAAGCCCATCGGCGGCTTCAACGGCACTGCCGTCCATCCCGGCAACTCCGGCGCCACCGAGACCATCGCCTCGACCAGCGGGAACAGCTCCCAGTCGCCCTGAGCGGTGATGACGAACTCGCGGTCCTTGTCGCCGGCCGCCGAGACCTCGAACCACAGGCCTTCGTTCAACGCTTGAAGACGTTCCAGCAACTCGTCCCAGAACGGGTCGTCCGGCGATTCCATGGCATCCAGGTCTGACTGGCGCGACACCAGCCAGGTCCAGAAGGCATTGATCTGTTGAGGGTTGAGGTCGACGTCGAGGTGGTCTTGCATGCGAGGCTCCAATCGGCGCGATTGTGCGTCGGCCTTCAACGTCTTCGCGTCAACAGCCCCCGCCACCGCTCCCAATCCTTGGTCACCGGCGGCAATGCCAGCACGAACAGCACCGTCGCCAGCGGCACCACGCACACGAACCCGACGTATTTGAACCCCAGCGCCCCCGCGCCGCCGCCGAGCACGAACGCCGTCAGCAAGCCGCCCGCGCGTTTCGCCCGCAGCCGGTCATGCCGCACCGCCGCGCGCTTCACCGACGGCTGCCGGTTCCAATAAAGCATCTTGCCGAGCTCCATCCCGAGGTCGGTGATGTTCCCCGTCATGTGGGTGGTGCGGATGCTCCCGCCCGAGGTCTTCGATCCCACCGCGTTCTGCAGTCCCATGATGAACGCCAGCAGCAGCACCGTCAGCGGCACCGCGAACGGCGTGTGCCACGTGAGCGTGATCGCGCCCATCAGCCCGAACGGGAACAGCAGCGCCGCCTCCAGCATCAGCGGCAGCGCATAGACGCTGCGCAGGCCGTGCTGCCTCGCCCAGTTCACCAGCACCGCGCACACCGCCGCGCCGGCCAGGAAGGCCAGGATCGCCCCCAGCGCGTTCAGCACCAAGGTCCCCTGCCCCATCACCGCGCCGTCCGCCAGCTGCGAGGCGAAGCCCGTCATGTGCGAGGTGTAGCGCTGCAGGATCAGGAACCCGCCCGCGTTCACCGCCCCGGCGTTGAACGCGAGCAGCAACCCCAGCGCCTGGTTCGTGGACGGCGCGCGATGGCGGCTCGTCAGGTGCAGCAGTCGCCTCACGGCGCCTCCCGATGTCGATCAGAGTGCGGCCCATGATACGGGTCGCCCCCGGGCTCGTCCTCCGGGGCGTCGGCCCGCCTCAGCGCGAGGCCTGCGGTGCCAGCGGAAGGTTGGTCACCTGCACCGTATCGAGGAAGGTCCCCGCCTTCGAGGTAGGCATGAACGACAGCGAGTCCTTGCCGGCCTCGAATATCGCGATGAGCAGTGCCCCGCCGGCGGCGCCCGCCTTGTCGGTGCTGTAGTTGAAGTAGTAATAGATCATCGGCCGCTCGTTGATCCGGTCACGCGGCACCCAGATGCCGCCCTCGAACGGCCCCATGACGGCGTTGTGCGCGTATTGCCGGACGCACGCGCCGGGCCCTCGATAGAACGACCCCTTCTCGTTGCGCGCCTCGAGACGGTAGATCCCCTTGGCCAGGCCTTCCCGCCATGCGACGCCGCCGAAGGCTCCCCGTTGCTCCACATACTCGACGTCTTCGTCGAATCTCACGTACTCGTCCGACGTGACCTTCTCGAGCTTCTCGGTATGCCTGTCGAAAGTGGCGGCACAGCCGGTCAGCGTGACGACAAGCGCGCACAGCAGCGCAGCGGCGATTCGCATGTGGTTCCTCCCCGGGGACGTTCTGATGGGTTCTTCGCGCGGCGAGTCTATCGCGCGCCACGAAGCCCGTCCTCAGGGCATCGACGGCTGTCCGTCGAGCTTCGCCCCGTACTTCGTCAGCGTCTTGTGCAGACGCCCGAAGTCGATCGGCTTGACGAAGTAGTCGTCGAAGATCAGATCCTCGGCGGACTCGAAGTCCGTGTTCAGCGGCGTGCCGCTGACCGCGATCGCGATCAGCGCCGGCAGGCTCAGCTTCAGCCGCCCCGTCAGGTGCCGGCCGTCGGCGTCGGGCATGTCGATGTCGGTGATCAGGATGTCGGGCTCCCACTTCAGCCCGATGCCGATCGCCTCCAGCCCGCTGCGTGCGACCCGCAACTCGAAGTGGTAGACGGTGAGCAGTTCGCGCAGGAGATCGAGCGAGTCCGGCTGGTCATCGGCGACCAGGACCTTGAGGCGTTCCGACATGGCTTGGAAGGAATGGCAGTTGAGCGGCAAGAGCAAGCGGCGGGCCCGGGCGAATGCCGAGGCGGGAATCGCGGCGCATTCTTCCACCAGACGCGTACGGGAGTAGGATCATCGGGTTCTTGAAAGCGCTTTCCCATGAAGAGAAAGAAGCCCCTCCTGTCGACGTCCAGCGAGGTCACGCTGGGCATGGTGGCCACCGCCAGCGGCGTGTCACCAAGCACCGTCTCGCGCGTCCTCAGCGGCGCCGCGCAGGTGAGCTCGGACAAGGCCGAGCGCGTCCGTCGCGCGATCGACAGGCTGGGCTTCGTCCCCAACACCATCGCCCGCGCGCTCGCGGATGGCCGGACGTTCAACGTCGGGCTGCTCGCGCAGTACTTCGAGAGCCCGTTCTACGCGCTGATGCTGCGCGGCATCGAGGAAGTGCTGACGCCGGCGGGCTACGGCCTCGTCGTGGCGAGCGGACACTGGCAGCCGGATGAGGAGCAGCGCTGCATCGCCTCGCTGCGATCGCGGCGCGTGGACGGGATCATCGTGTTGACCGGTGGCCTGAGCGATGAGTTCCTCGCCGCGCTCGCGCGGGAGCTGCCCGTCGTCGTGACCGGTCGGGCGCTGCAGGCAGCCGGGCTTCATGCGTTGAAGACCGACGACGTCGAAGGCGCGCGCGTGGCGACGCGACACCTGATCGAGCGCGGACACACGCGCATCGCCTTCATCGGTGGAGACGCCTCGCATGCGGATGCCGCGGAGCGCGAGCGCGGCTACCGCGCGGCGTTCGCCGAAGCGGGTCTCGCCGTCGACGAGAACTTGATCGGCGGCGGCAACTATTGCGAAGTCGGCGGCGCCGCGGCGATGACGCGGATACTCGACCACGGTGCGCAGTTCACGGCGGTCTTCGCCGCCAACGACCAGATGGCGGCAGGCGCCGCGCGCGTGCTGCACAGCCGCGGCTTCCGCGTGCCGGAGGACGTCTCGCTCGTCGGCTACGACGATCTCCTGAACACCGCGCATGCGAGCCCGCCGCGCACGACGGTCGACGTCCACATCGCCGAACTCGGCCGGCGCGCGGCCTCCGCGATGCTGGATCTGCTGCGGACCGGGGGCTCGACGATCGAGCCGCCGATGCCGCAGCTGATCGTGCGGGAGTCGACCCGGCGCTTGCCGTCGACGGCGGCCAGCGTCTGTTGATCGAATCAGGAACTGACCCCTTCTCGCCTTGCTTTTCGTCAACTGCCCGTCACAAAACCTCGGCAGAATGCAATGCATCCGAGACAACAACCGGCTGCACTACTGGGCAGAGAGCTGGAACCCGTCACCAGCGTCACGGATACCCTTTTCAGAAACGAAGCCACCCGATGGGTGGCTTCTTTCATTGGGGGCGTCGAACGACGATCGCCGCGCCGCAACCCCCCAGGCGAAGGGCGCCACCCTCGGGTTTCCCCACCCCTCCGTCGCGCCCGCCCATCACCTTGGGTAAAGAACTTTGAAAGTCCGCGCTCGCCTCCGTCACGAAACGTACAGCGTGCGATCCTTTCGACCAAGCCGCGCGACGCATCGCCCTGCGCATCGTCCGCGACACCCTCACCACCTTCCGCGCCACCGTCCCAGCCATCGCCAGATCGGGCCGCGCTTGCTCCTGCCATTGCTTCCGATGACAAGCACCCGCCGACCTGCCCTGCATCCGCTCTCCTTCGCCTTGATGCTGGGCCTGAGTTCCTCCGCCTGGTCCCAGGCCACCCCGCCCACCACCCCGCCCGCGAAAGCACCCGCGCCCGTCCCTGAGCGCTCGCGCCCCGCGGCGCCGCCGTCCGCCCCCAGGCAAGCCGACAACCCCACGCAGCTCGACCGCGTCGAGGTCCAGGGCACCTCGCGCGACGACGACCAGCGTCGCGCCTCCACCGCCTCGAAGATCATCATCGGCCGCGAGGAGATCGAACGCTACGGCGACGCCACCATCGGCGAGGTGCTGAAGCGCCTGCCCGGCGTCACCACCGGCGGCCGCCCCGGCCGCGGCGGCGAGGTCCGCATGCGCGGCATGGGCGGCGGCTACACCCAGATCCTCGTCAACGGCGAACGCATGCCGCCGGGCTTCTCGCTCGACGAGCTCCCGCCCGAACAGATCGAACGCATCGAGGTCATGCGCGCCCCCACCGCCGAATTCGGCGCGCGCGCCATCGCCGGCACCATCAACGTCGTCCTGCGCGAAGCCATCCAGCGGCGGCTCAACGAGGTCCGCCTCGCCACCACCTTCGAGCGCGACCACGTCACCTCGAACTTCAACTGGACCCGCAACGACAAGATCGGCGACAACGGCGACGCCTACAACTTCACCGTCAACGCGATGCAGCACAAGCGGCTGGACGACATCGACTCGCAGTCGTTCACGCAGCGCTTCGACCCGACCACCGGCGCGCCTCAGAGCCAGACCCTGCTGCAGACCCGCGGCCAGACCGCCGACGAGCGCAAGTCGCTCAACATGACCGGCCGCCTGCAGCTGCGCCTGGACGGCGGCGACACCATCGCCCTGCAGCCCTTCGTGATGGTCAACCGCGGCAGCGGCGGCAGCAGCTCCCGGCAGACCCAGTCCGCCGTGCCCGACGAGAACGCCTTCGAACGCATCAAGTACGACACCGCCACGAACGACAGCACCAGCCGCTCCGCCATGGCGCGTCTGAACCTGCAGTGGAACAAGCGCATCGACGAGCGCACCCGCATGGAAACGCGCCTCGGCGCCGGGCGCATGACGATGAACAGCAGCGCCCATCGCGAGGAAGACCTCGACGCCACGCCCGGCGTCTTCTATCGCACGCAGGACGACACGACCAGGAGCCGCGACACGCAGTGGAGCGTCAACCTCAAGCTCACGCACCAGATGGACAACGAGCACAGCCTCGTCGCCGGCGTGGAAGGCGAAGGCACCGAGCGCACCCAGACGCGCGGCTGCTACGAGGTCTTCGGGCAGACCATGAGCGGCAACAACTGCGCCTTCCTCGCCGACTTCGGCGAGAACGTCAGCGCCTCCACGCGCCGCCTGGCCGTCTACGGGCAGGACGAGTGGAGCGTCGGCAAGCAGTGGGGCTTCTATGCCGGCCTGCGCTGGGAAGGCATCCAGACCGACAGCACCAACAACCAGGGGCCGGTGAAGAACACCTCCAGCGTCCTCACGCCGCTGCTGCACGGCGTCTACAAGATCGACGAGAAGAGCCGCGAGCAGATCCGCGCCAGCCTCACGCGCAGCTACAAGGCGCCCAACCTGAACGACGTCATCGGCCGGCTCAGCATCAACAACCAGTTCACGTGCCAGCCGCCGGACGTGCTCTGCGGTCCCAACCTGATCAACTACCCGGACCGCTTCGGCAACCCCGACCTGAAGCCGGAGATGGCCACCGGTGTCGAGATCGGTTACGAGAAATACCTTTCGAAGGGCGGCCTGCTCAGCGCCAATGTCTTCTACCGCCGCATCACCGACCTGATCCGCAGCCAGGCGCAACTCGAGACGGTGCCCTACGCCACCGAGCAGCGCTGGGTCATCCGCCCGCGCAACATCGGCAACGCCAAGACCTACGGCGTCGAGCTCGAGGCCAAGTTCCGTCTCGACGAGTACCTGACCGACGCACTCCCGGTCAACGTGCGCAGCAACCTCTCGCTGTTCCATTCGGCCGTGGACGGCATCCCCGGTCCCAACAACAAGCTGGACCAGCAGCCGCGCTACACGGCCAACCTGGGTGCCGACTACCGGCTGCGCTCGGTACCGCTGACGCTGGGCGCCTCGCTGAACTACACGCCCACGACGCTGCTGCAGCAGAGCGACCAGGTGCTCAACGACATCGACAAGAAGCGCGTCATCGACCTCTCTGCGATGTGGACCTTCTCGCCCACCGTGGCCATGCGCGTGGCCGCCAGCAACCTCGTCCCCTTGACCTACGGCAACGGCAGCATCGCCACAACGCCGGGCCGCATCGTCACCAGCGAGAGCACCGGCCGCAGCTTCACCGTGTGGACGGTGCGCCTCGAACTGAAGGTCTGAGGACGCAAAAAAGGCTGCCCGCGGGGGCAGCCTGAAAAATGCGGAGCGAGAGGGCCTCCGCGAGGGCGACGGGGCTGCAGGTGCCAGCCCCAAGGAGTCAACTTGTCAGCGGCGGGCCTGGCCTTGGGTCAGGTCTTGCGCCTGGCTCAGGAACTTGCCGCCGATTGCATGGCTGGCGGGTGCCCACACGGTGGCGCCGACGCCCAGCACCAGCAGGGCCAGGACCGTCCATGTCAGCGGCGAGGTGCGACGGCGGGCGATCGGACGCGGCGGCCGCGAGGCCATGCGGGCGGGGCGCAACTGCGATGGCAGCTTGAATTCCTGCAGGCGCTGCAGCCGCACCGCCTGTTTGCTGCCGTCACTTCTGGACACAACCTCGAAGCTCAGGCGCTCGCCTTCCTGGGGTGTCTGGCCGTCCATCGGAAAGGCCGACACATGCACGAACAGGGCATCACCGCCCTGCGCCGGCTTGAGCATCCCGTGACCGCGCTCGGCATACCAGCTGTCCAACGTGCCTTCGAATCGCATGATCTGATCCCCCATCGTGTAGAAGCCCGACGAGCCCCGCAAGCTTGTGGCCTGCTCGGGCGTCCTGGACCGGGCGCTTCTTTCTCTGTCTGGACAAAAAGGCCCGGCACTTGGCCGGGCGCTTTCTGCTGCTGGGGGCATCCTGCCTATGCCGGGGCGAAGCCCGGCAACAGCCTGTAAACCGTGCAACTTCACACGGTTTTAATTCTTCAAGCCGGGCTTCAGGTACTTGTCGAGGAACTCGAGCATCTTCTGGTTGGCCTCGATCTGGTTCTTCTTCTTGGAGAACCCGTGGCCCTCGTCGTCGAAGACCACGTACTCGACCGGCACGCCGTTCTTCTTCACCGCATCGACGATCTCATCGCTTTCCGGCTTGATGACGCGCGGGTCGTTCTTGCCCTGGATCACCAGCAGCGGCTTGCGGATCTCCTTGGCATGGAACAGCGGCGAGGTCGCGACCAGGAAATCCTTGTCCTTCACCGGATCGCCGATCTCCAGGTACAGCGCCTTGCGGAAGCTTTCCCAGTACGGCGGGATCGACTCCAGCGTGCGCAGCCAGTTGGACACGCCGAAGATGTCGATGCCGACCTTGAAGGCCTCCGGCCGGAAGGCCATCGCCGCCAGCGTCATGTAGCCGCCGTAGCTGCCGCCCATGATGCCGATGCGCTCGGGATCGATGAGCCCTGTGCCGGCAAGGTAGGTCTTGGCCTCGATGCAGTCCCACAGCGGCTCGCGGCCGTGCTTGCCGTCGTCCGCGGTGAAGAAGGTCTTGCCGTAGCCGGAGCTGCCGCGGTTGTTGATGCCCAGCACCGCATAGCCGTGGTTGACCAGGTACTGCACCATCGCCGAGTAGCCGCGCGTGGTCTGTCCGCCCGGGCCGCCGTGCACCATCACGACGGCCGGCACCTTGTGGGTCGGCGACGCCTCCTTCGGCTCGTAGTAGACCGAGGGGATGACCATCCCGTCGAAGGAGCGGAAGCGCACGATGCGGCCCTCGACGAGTTCCTCCGGATCGATGTCCTTGGACAGCGTGCGCGTCAGCTGCTTGACCTGCTTCGTGCCGAAGTCGTAGACGTAGAGATTGCTCGGCGAGCGGTCGCCGTTCAGGTAGAACGCCATGCGCTGGCTGCTCTTCGAGAAGGTCACGCCGCGCAGCTCGCCGCCGGGCAGCTTGGGCAGCACGACCGGCTTGCCGTCGGCGGTCTGCACGATGCGCAGTTCCAGGCTGGCATCGGCGTTGACGCCGGTCACGCGGTAGCGGCCGTCGCGCGAGTAGCTGCTGTAGACGATGTCCCAGTCCGCCTTCTCCAGGTCGCGCTTCTGGCCCGAGGCCAGGTCGTAGGCGATCAGGCGCTGGAACTCGGAGCCCTCGTTGGACAGGATCAGCAGCGTCTTCGACTCCGGATCGAAGTCCGTCGTGCTGAACGAGGCCACGCCCTGGTGCGGCGTCAGGTGCTTGGTCTCCTTCGACTGCGTGTCGTACAGGTAGACGTCCGAATCCGCCGTCGTGTTGGTCTTGCCCAGCGCCACCCAGCGGCCGTCGCCGCTGACGTCGAACACCGCGTTGCCGTCGTTGTTCTGGTAGATCAACGTGCGCGCGTAGGTCTTGGCGTCGTAGCGGTAGACGTCGATGTAGCGCGCGTCGCGCTCGTTGGTCGTGACGAAGAAGGCGTCGCCGTCGCGGCTCCAGCCGGAGAAACCGGCCTTGACCTTGTCGCCGGGGGTCAGGTCGCGCTCGCTGCCATCGAGCTCGCGCACGATCAGGTGGTTGTTCTCGTTGCCGCCCTGGTCGCGCGTGAACAGCACGCGGTCGTCGTTGCGGAAATAGCTGACCGCGTAGTGGCTCTCCGTCGTGGACTGGGTCAGCGCCACCGGCTCGCCGCCGTCGACGGACTGGCTGTAGACGTTGAAGATCCCGGTCGCATTGCTGCTGAACAGGATGCGGCGCTCGTCCTGCGAGAACGACGCGCCGCGGACGGACGTCGTCGCCATGAACTGCTCGATCGTGTAGGGCTTGGCCGGTCGCGGCTGCGAGGGCCTGGCTTGAGCCTTGGCGGTGGCGGCGGTCGCGGGGGTCTTCGCGACCTTCTCCGTCGCGGCCTGCGCCGGCATCGCCGCCATCGCGCCCAGCGCCAGGCACAGCGCCGTCAGCGCCACACGCGGCGCGCCCATCGGGGACAACTTCGTCATCGGGGATCTCCTCTCCTGATCGGTCCCGGGGACGTCCCGGGAACCCCCGACTGTAGGCATCAGGGTCAGGATTTGACTATCCCGGGATCCACGCGCTGCGCGCTGCCGCGACAGGACGCATGCAGGCGCGACGAACGGCGGGCCGCGGCCTTCTCAGGGCCGGCGATAGCGCGGCACGCCCGCGACGTAGCTCGCCACCAGGTTGCGGTCGTCCGACAGCGTCATCCAGGCGAAGGCGCGCTCATGCGGATCGCGCGCCAGCGCCATGCGGGCCTCCGCGACCGGGCCGGCGGCCCAGTCCCAGATGCAGACGTCGGCCAGGGTCTTCGCGCCGAAGTGGCCCAGTTCGTCCGACAGCCCCAGCGCCTCGGCGGCCCCGAGCGTCGCGGCATGCAGCCCCGCCCAGGCGGTCAGGCGCTGGCCGTTGAGCGCCTGCACCTTGTAGCCGTCCGCCAGCGTGCGCTGCGCCGAGAGCGAGGTCCCGCCGCCCACGTCGCTGGCCGCGCTCACGCGCACGCCGGCGGCGAGCGCGCCGGGCCAGTCGAACAGCCCGCTGCCCAGGAAGAGGTTGGACGACGGGCAGTGCGCGATGTGCGCGCCCGTGCGCGCGATCACGCGGCGGTCCTCGTCGTCCAGCCAGATGCCGTGCGCCAGCACCGCGCGCGGATGCAACAGGCCGACGCGGTCGTAGACGTCGAGGTAGCTGCGCGCCTCGGGGAAGAGCTTGGCGACCCACTCGACCTCGCCGCGGTTCTCGGCCACGTGGGTCTGCATGTAGAGGCTGGCATCGGCGCGGCACAACGCGCCGGCCATCGCGAGTTGCTCCGGCGTGCTCGTCGGCGCGAAGCGCACCGTCACGGCATAGGACAGGCGTTCGCGCCGGTGGTGCTTCGCGATCAGGTCGAGACAGTCGCGCTCGGCCTGCACGACATCGTCGCGCAGCGCCTCCGGCGCGTTGCGGTCCATCAGCACCTTGCCGGTGATGAGGCGCATGCCGCGCTCGGCGGCGGCATCGAACAGTGCATCGGCCGAGACCTTGTGCACCGTCGGATAAACCACAGCCGAGGTCGTGCCGTGCGCCAGCAGCGCGTCGAGGAACCGGCCCGCGCCCACGTGCGCGACCTCGGGGTCCATGTAGCGCTGCTCCGCAGGGAATGTGTAGGTGTTGAGCCAGTCCAGCAGCTCCGTGCCGTAGGACGCGATCACGTCCAGCTGCGGGCTGTGCACGTGCGTGTCCACGAAGCCCGGCAGGATCAGCCGGCCGCTGTGGTCATGGCGGACCCAGCCCTCGCCCGGGTCCTCGGGCTGCGCGCCGACGATGCGACCGTCCTCGATCAGCAGCCAGTGATCCGGACGGAAGCGCACGGCGGGGTCGTCCACGCGCGCCCACTGCGGTGCGGCGGTGAAGTCCAGCAGGTCGCCCTTCAGGGCCAGGCGTGCGGGAGCGGCGGATCGGTCGGTCGTCATGCGTTCAGAGGAAAGGGATTCAGGAACATCACTTCACGAGCTCGCGCGCGACTTCGCGCACCTGCTCGCGCAGCCAGCGCAGGGGTGCGCTGTTGTGGCTGACGTCATGCCACAGCTGGTAGTACGTCATCGGCGGGAACGCCACCGGGCAGCGC
The DNA here is from genome assembly GCF_056867975.1 of Mitsuaria sp. MSU3D. NCBI lineage: Bacteria > Pseudomonadati > Pseudomonadota > Betaproteobacteria > Burkholderiales > Sphaerotilaceae > Roseateles > Mitsuaria sp. MSU3D. The sequence continues at coordinate 3,559,667 of NZ_CP200314.1, forward strand.
AACACCGTCACCGGCAACTGGTCCAGGTAGCGGTTGCAGAACAGCCGGCCGGTGGTCAGCACCAGCAAGCTGCGCGCCACCATCTGCGGCAGTTGTCCGAAATGAGCGCAGCGCACCGCGATGCGGCGCTCCAGGCCGTGCGAGGCCAGGTGCTGCTCGATCACGCCCGGCTGGCCGCGGCTCAGCGGCATCGGCGCCAGGTGCTGGCAGTCGAGGTAGCGCTCCTGCGTCCAGGCACGCGGTGCCATCCGGGCGGCGGGATGATCGTTGCTGACCAGGCAGACGACCTCGTCCACCAGCAGCCGGCCCATGTGGAGCTCGCCGGGCGGCTCCAGCCAGTTGCCGATCACCAGGTCCACCTCGCCGCGGGCGAGCGAGGTCCGGTAGTCGAAATCGGCGTTCAGCGGCTGCAGGTCGAGCTGCACGCCCGGCGCGAGGCGCTGCAGGTGCGCCACCAGCATCGGCAGGAACAGCGGGTCGAGGTAGTCGCTGGCCGCGACGCGCAGGCGCAGCTCGGCGGTCGCGGGATCGAAGCCGGTCTTGCGCAGCCGCGCGCCGAACAGCTCGTCGGCCTCGCGCAGCAGGCGCTCCGCGGGCGCGAGGAGCTCCAGCGCGGTCGCGGTCGGCGTCATGCCGGCGCCGCTGCGCACCAGCAGCGGATCGCCCGTCAGGGTGCGCAGACGCCGCAGCTGCGCGCTCAAGGCGGGCTGCGTGCTGCCGAGCCGCATGGCGGCCCTGGACACACTGCGCTCGGAAATCAAGGTATGCAGGACCCGCACCAGAAGAAGGTCGATCTTGTCGAAGTTCAGCGCTTCCGACATGGCCGATGGCGTATAGATGTCATAAGACCCATCGTATAACCATAGCGACGTCGGAGGAGTACCGTTCCGGTTAATTGCATCCGGCCTCGCCTGCTGCGAACCTCGCCCGCTTCTTGCTTGCCAGCCAGCGCCCTTTCCAGCGCATCAGCCCTCTTCCCGTCCATGACCGATCCCCGCCCGATCCGCTTCTTCCACCAGGGCCAGCTTCAGTCCGTCACCGGGCTGCCGCCGACCACCACGGTGCTGCAGTACCTGCGCGAGCACGCCCGCTGCGCCGGCACCAAGGAAGGCTGCGCCGAAGGCGACTGCGGCGCCTGCACGGTGCTGGTCGGCGAGCTGGATGCGGACGGAAAGGCCGTCGAGCTGCGCAACGTCAACGCCTGCATCCAGTTCCTGCCGATGCTCGATGGCAAGGCGCTGCTGACGGTCGAGGACCTCGGCGACAGCGCCGACCTGAACCCGGTCCAGCAGGCGCTGGTCGACTGCCACGGCTCGCAATGCGGGTTCTGCACGCCCGGCTTCGCGATGACGATGCAGGCGGTCTATGAGCGGCACCAGGCCTGCGGCACGCGGCCCGGGCGTCAGACGCTCGCCGACGACCTGTCGGGCAACCTGTGCCGTTGCACCGGCTACCGGCCGATCCTGGACGCGGGCGAGCGCATGTTCGATGCGCCGGCGCGCACGATCGATCGCGCGCCGATCGTCGAAGCGCTGCGCGCGCTGGCCGAGGATCCGCCGCTCCATTACGAGGCGCCCTCGCGCGCCGGTCCGCCGCAGCGTGTCTTCGCGCCGCGCTCGATCGATGAGTTCGCCGCGCTGCGCGAATCGATGCCGCAGGCGCGGCTCGTCGCCGGCGCGACCGACGTCGGCCTGTGGGTCAACAAGCAGCAGCGCGAGCTCGGCGACGTGATCCTCACGGGTCGTGTCGAAGAACTCCGGCGTATCGACACGGTCACGGTGCAGGAGAGCACCACGCTGCGCATCGGTGCGGCGGTTCCGCTGGAAGACGCCTGGTCCGCGCTGACCGCGCGCGTGCCCGCCCTGCGCGAGCTGTGGCTGCGCTTCGCGTCGCCGCCGGTGCGGCACGCCGGCACGCTGGGCGGCAACATCGCCAACGGCTCGCCGATCGGGGACGGCGCGCCGGCCTTGATCGCGCTGGGCGCGCGCATCGTGCTGCGCCGCGGCGCGGCGCGGCGCTCGCTGCCGCTCGAGGCCTTCTATCTCGACTACATGAAGAACGCCCTCGAGCCCGGCGAGTTCGTCGAAGCGCTCGAGGTCCCCACCCCGCCGCCCGGCACGCGGCTGCGCGGCTACAAGCTCGCCAAGCGCTACGACAGCGACATCTCCGCCGTCTGCGCGGTGCTCAGCCTGCGGCTCGAGGACGGCGTCGTGCGCGATGCCCGCTTCGTGTTCGGCGGCATGGCCGCGATCGTCAAGCGCGCGGCGAAGGCCGAGGCCGCCGTGACCGGCCGCGCCTGGGACGAGGCCGCCTCAAGCGACGCGGCCGCGGCGCTGCGCGAGGACTTCAAACCGATGACCGACCTGCGCGCGAGCGCGAGCTACCGCGAGCGCACCGCCGCGAACCTGATCCGGCGGTTCTGGCTGGAGACCCGCGCCAACGCGCCCGTCGCGGCCGAGTCGGCCAGCGTCTGGCAGGCCGTCAACCTGCAGCGGAGCGTCGCATGAACAAGCCTTCGGAACTGCCGGTCGGCTTCGACGTCGACGCACCGGCACCAGCCCTGCAGCCGCAAGTCGGCATCAGCCGCGCGCACGAGGCGGCTCACCTGCACGTCAGCGGCGAAGCCACCTACATCGACGACATCGCCGAAGCGCAGGGCACCTTGCACGCGGCGCTGGGGCTGTCGCCGGTGGCGCACGGGACGCTCGTCTCCATCGATGTCGAGCTGCTGCGCCGCCAGCCGGGCGTCGTCGCCGTGCTGACCGCCGCCGACATCCCCGCCGAGAACAACTGCGGCCCCCTGCTCCACGACGATCCGATCCTCGCCGATGGCGAGCTGCGCTACGTCGGCCAGCCGGTCTACGCGGTGATCGCCACCGACCGCGAGCTCGCGCGCCGCGCCGCCGCGATGGCGAAGCAGGCCGTCGTCAGCACACCGCTGCCGGCGGTGCTGACCGCGTGCGAGGCCCATGCCATCGGCCAATACGTCATTCCGCCGATGCACCTGGCACGCGGCGACGCACAGACGGCGCTGGCTGCCGCGCCCCACCGACTCGACGGCGAATGGGCCGTCGGCGGCCAGGAGCAGTTCTACCTGGAAGGCCAGATCAGCTACGCGCTGCCGCAGGAGAACCAGGCGCTGCTGATCCACTGCTCGACGCAGCATCCGTCGGAGATGCAGCAGTTGGTCTCCCACGCAATGGGCTGGCAGGCACACCAGGTCACCGTGCAGTGCCGGCGCATGGGCGGCGGCTTCGGCGGCAAGGAATCGCAGTCGGCGCTCTTCGCCTGCGTCGCCGCGATCGCGGCGCACAAGCTGCGCCGGCCGGTCAAGCTGCGCGTCGATCGCGACGACGACTTCCTCGTCACCGGCCGCCGTCACGGCTTCGACTATCGCTGGTCGGTCGGCTTCGACGACGAGGGCCGCATCCTCGCCGCGGAGATCGACCTGATCTCCAACTGCGGTCACAGCGCGGACCTCTCGGGCCCGGTGATGGCGCGCGCGCTGTGCCACTTCGACAACGCCTACTGGCTGCCGAACGTCGCCATGCACGGCTACGCCGCGAAGACGAACACGCAGAGCAACACGGCCTTCCGCGGCTTCGGCGGCCCGCAGGGCGCGCTGGCGATCGAGATGATCCTCGACGGCGTCGCGCGGCGCCTCGGCCTCGATCCGCTCACGGTGCGGCAGCGCAACTTCTATCGCGACGGTCAGGACGTCACGCCCTACGGGCAGCGCGTCGAGGACAACCAGATCCAGCCGCTGACGGATCACCTGATCGAGACCTCCGGCTACCACGCGCGACGCGCGGAGATCACCGCCTTCAACGCCGCCAATCCCGTGCTCAAGCGCGGCCTGGCGCTGACGCCGGTGAAGTTCGGCATCTCGTTCAACGTCGTCCACCTGAACCAGGCGGGCGCGCTGGTGCATGTCTACACGGACGGCTCGGTGCTGGTGAACCACGGCGGCACGGAGATGGGCCAGGGGCTCAACACCAAGGTCGCGCAGGTGGTGGCGCACGAGCTGGGCGTGCCCGCGTCGCAAGTGCGCGCGAGCGCCACCGACACGAGCAAGGTCGCCAACACCTCGGCGACGGCGGCGTCGACTGGCTCGGACCTCAACGGCAAGGCGGCACAGGATGCGGCGCGCAAGATCAAGCAGCGCCTGCTGCCGCTGGCGGCGCGGCTGCTCGGCTGCGACGAGGAAGCGCTCGTCTTCGACGGCGGCGAGGTGCGCGTCGACGGACGCGCCGACGGCAACGGCGACGGGCATCGCGAGGGCCTCGACGGCCCGAAGGCGATCGGCTTCAAGGAGCTTGTCGCCAAGGCCTACCTGGAGCGCATCCAGCTGTGGAGCGACGGCTTCTACGCGACGCCGGGCCTGCACTGGGACCGCGCGAAGCTGCAGGGTCGGCCGTTCTACTACTTCGCCTTCGGCGCGGCGGTGGCCGAGGTCCTGATCGACACGCTGACCGGCGAGACCCGCGTGCTGCGGGCCGACGTGCTGCACGACGTCGGCCGGTCGCTGAACCCGGCGCTGGACATCGGCCAGGTCGAAGGCGCGTTCGTGCAGGGCCAGGGCTGGCTCACGAGCGAGGAGCTCGTGTGGCATCCGCAGTCGGGGCTGCTGCTGACGCACGCGCCGAGCACCTACAAGATCCCGACGGCCAACGACATGCCGCAGGACTTCCGCGTCGCGCTCTACGACGCGCCGAACGCGGCGGACAGCATCCACCGCTCGAAGGCGGTCGGCGAGCCGCCGCTGCTGCTGCCGTTCTCGGTGCTGCTCGCGATCAAGGACGCGGTCGCGGCCTGCGGGCCCGAGCGCTGCGATCCGCCGCTGCGCGCGCCGGCGACGCCGGAGGCGGTGCTGGATGCGGTGGAAGCCGTCCAGCATCGAATCAACGCCCGGACTTCAACCAAATGACGACGAAGCCAAGGATGAAGGTCAGGAGCATGAGGACCTTGATCCAGATGGGCAATCTATACCCCGGCTTCTTGTAGCCACCGCCGCCGAAGAAGAACATCTTTCGCCTCTCGCTTGAACACGCCTGTCGAACAGCGCGCCATCCTGCCGTTGCGCACTCTATGAGCGCCAGCCGCGCAGTTTCCCGTTCTTCTTGAGCTCTAGAAAGATCATTGCGAACATCACAAGCGCGAGGGCGGCTCCGGCTTTTAGAAAGAAGCGGATTTCGTCGTTTTGCGCTTCGGTGATGTATCTGTAGACGCCATGATTGTTTGCAATCACGGTATGGAGTCCAACAGGATCTTCCTTCCAGGCAGCGAAGTACTTCTCAAAGAGACTGATGCCATGCCAGATGAGAACTGGCCCGGAGCCAGCGATGACAAGCTTCAGAATTCCGACGAATAATCTTTTCATGCGGCCGATCGATTTAACACCCGCACAGGCACACCAACCTTAATACCTATTCTCGATACAAGACATCTACCATATCACCATTCGCCAGAGAACAGACATCTTCAAATGTATCAACCTCATATACGGAATATGTGACTTCCCGCCCGCTGAGATTTATCGCAGAGATCGTCTCCGAACTAATTTCCACCTCGATTATCTTGCGAATTCCTGCAAATAGATAGGCGGCCTTTTGTTCATTCAGTTCCAGATGTCCATCCTCATTAGGATCTTCACTCGACTGGCCGATTTTCCGAGCAATCAAATCCGCCTCATCCGTGCCTTTCGCTTCGACAAGATAGACATTCTCATGGATCAAAAATGACTCTTGAGCGGCGTCTATTAATTTGAAGTACATGATTGCGTGAGCACAGAACCACATATCAATCCTCCGATCCTGTTAACACTTCTTTCGCCCATCTTTGCGCCGGTTCCGCGTACCCCTCGCCTTCTGCTCCTTCTTCAATCGTTCCTTTTCTGCGGCTGGAGTATTTGGGTCTTTAAGGCGCCGTTCGATTTCGTCATCGGACACGCCGACGAGTCCATTATCGCGAATATTTTGCCTACCACCTTTTGAAAACGTCACCGAATCAAGCCAATCGGCGGCCGAACCCAGCACAAAGCCAATACCTCCACCAACCGCGGCACCTGCACCAATTTCCGCCGGAGTTGCGAGAATATTCAATCCTCCAGTCGCGGCATCTACTACCACGGAGCCAGCCGCTGTAAGCCCACCGCCAACGAATGCGCCACCAATCGCCCACGAATCGGCGTAATTTAGTCCAAACGGATCAACCGAGCTGAGCGAATTCCCCCCGCATATGCGTAGGTGTTGATGCCACCCTGTAGCCCGATGGGGTCAGATTGAATGTACCGCCCCACCGCCGCATCGTAATACCGGTTCCAGTTCTGCCACAGCCCCGTCTCCGCGTCGTAGTACTGCCCTGGGAAGCCGATATTCATCCCGCCGATGGCATCGACGACGACGCTGCGATCAAAAGCCGCGTTGTTGGCCCGCCAGACCACGTTGCCTGACGATCCGGTCAGCACTTCCGGCCGGCCGAGGTGATCGTTGTGACTCGCGTAGAACTGGCCGTCGCGCGAGATCCCCAGCAGCTCGCCTGCCGCCCAGAGGTAGATCGTCGTCTGCGGTCCGATCTCGGCGAGCAGCTCGCCGCCGGGTCCGTAGAAGTAGCGCGTCTGCCCCGCCGCGCTGGTCTTCATGACGCGCTGGTTCATGCCGTTGTTCAGGTACTGCCCGATCGTCACGCCACTGATCGTCGCGCTGTTGAGACGGTTGAACGCGTCATAGCCGTAGCCGCGGCTCCCATCCCAACGCGACTCGCTGGAGAGGTTGCCCACCGCGTCGTACGAGAAATTCCGCCAGTTAGCGCCGCCCACGCTCATCAGGCGATTGCTGTCTGAGGCCAGGCCGTAGCTGGTCGACGCACCCGCCCGAATCAGCAGGGTCCTGTTATCGACGTTGTCCACCGCGATGGTCTGGTCGTCGCCGGACTTGCCGACCGACGTCAGCCGATCATTGGCGTCGTAGCCGAACGCGCTCGTCTGCGCCGAATACACCGAGTCGGTGATCTGCGAGATGTTCTCTCCGAGATGGCCGTAGCCGAGGTTGTGCACCCCCGGGCTCTCCAGGCGCTGCAGCAACCCATCGGCGTCCCACGTCTCCATGCGCGGCAGACCGTTCCCGAATCGCCAGGCATAGGGGCGGTCCGTCGCCGGTTGATAGAGGAAGTTGCTCGCCACCGTCGACCACGGCACCGTCGGCGTCCCCAGCACTGCGCTGAGCCGTCCGTAGGCGTCGTACTGGTAGCTCACGCTCACGCCCGTCGGATACGTCATGCCGGTAACGCGACCGGCGTTGTCATAGCTGTAGGACGTCGAGTAGGTCTGACCCGCGATCGTCACGGTCTGCGTGGCGAGCTGGCCATCCGCGTTGTAGGCGAAGCTCGTCTGGCCGGACAGGTCGTTCATCTGCGTCAGATGGCCCTTGCCGTTGGCGCCGCCGTCGTAGGTGAACGATTCGACCTGCCCGCCCGACGACCGACTCGTCATGCGGCCGATCGCATCCCAGCCGTAGGTCCAGACCTGACCGTTGGCACGCGACTCGCTGGCGAGTCGTCCCGCGCTGTCGTAGGCATAGCTCGTCACGCCCGTGTCCGGGCTGGTCAACGACACGCGCTGGCCCAGCCCGTTGTAGCCGTAGCGCGTCGTCAACCCGCGCGGATCCTGCACGGTCTGCAGGTTGCCGGCCGGGTCGTAGCCCAATTGGGTGATCCCCGAATCCGGCGCCGTGATGCGCGTGACACGGTCTACGGCGTCGTACGCCATGGACGTCGTGTGCCCCGAGCTCGTGCTCGTCAGCAGGTTGCCGTTGTTGTCGTAGCTGAAGGTCTGCCGCGCGTTGACGCCGTCGCTCCAGAGCGTCGTGAGCGTGCGCCCAAGACTGTCGTACTGCGCCGCCGTGGCGAAGCTCCCCGTTCCGCCGACCACTGGTGTCCCGCCGCTGGACGCCGGCGTGTTGCGCGCGGAGCTCGTCGAGCTCGACAACGGCGGCACCGCCACTGCCGTGTGCACGTATTCGCCGCGCACGTTGCCGACGTCGGAAAGGCGCATCGAGGCCGTGTACCGCCACCGCTGCGCCGAGCCGTCCGGATAGCTGGCATCCGTCATCAGCCGATCGGCGTTGTAGGCGTAGGTCGTCGTGCGGGCGACGCCGTTGATGGTCGTCGTGGACGTGCTGACGTTGCTCTTGGCGTCGTAGACGAGGTCGGTCGCGACCCCGTTGGCATCGACGACGTGGGACGGAAGCCCGCGTCCGTTGTAGCCCGAGTAGCTCCACTGCCGCCCCACCGGATCGGTGACCGACGTGAGGTTGCCCGCGGCGTCGAAGAGCCAAGTGGTCGTGGCGCTGCCGCCCGGCAGGGTCTGCGTCACCGTCTTGCTCGTCAGCACCGCGGACGCGGCGTACGTGTAGCCGAAGGTCGTCGTTCGCGTGCCGCCGTTGACGAGGTCCGTGGTCACGATCGTCTGCACGTTGTTCAGCGCATTGCCCGTCGTGAAGTAGGTGTAGTCGACCCGGTACAGCGACGCGCCGTTCGCGTCCTTGAAGAGCGAGCTCGCGAGCAGGTCGCCGTTCCAGGTGTTGACCTGCGTGCTCGCCGAACTGGTGCCGATCGCCGTCGTGAGCTGCAGCAGCTTGCCGGCGGCGTCGTAGCTGTAGTCGTCCTTGTTCCCGTTCCAGTCGAGCGTGTAGTCCGTCCAGCCGTTGGCGTCGTAGACCGTAGTCGCGGAAGCGGCCGGGCACGACGAGGTCGGCTGGCGCGAGACCGAGGTCAGCTTCTTCCCGCCCTGCAGCGACGCGAAGGTGTAGATCGTGGCCTGCCCGCGCGCGTCGGTGAGCGTCGTGGTGTTGGTGCCGTAGCTGAAGCTGTCGCGTTCCTCGTCGCCGGTCAACCCGCTGAACTGCACGCGCTTGTCCGCGTAGTAGCCGTAGGTGCTGTACCGCACGCCGTTGATGGCGATGCCGGTCAGCAGCTTGGCATCGATCGCGCCGGCTTCGTAGAAGTAGGTCCGGACGTCCGGTGCGCCGCTCGGCGCGGTGACCGTCGCCAACATGCCCTGCGCGTCGTAGCCGTAGGTCCAGATGTTGCCGTCCTGGTCTTTGGCCTGAGTGACCGCGCTGGCAGCGTTGTAGGTGAAGTCGATGTAATGCCCGGCGGCATTGGCGATGCGCGACGGCGAGGTCGAGCCCGCGAACGGGTAGGTGTAGGTCACCAGTGGCGAGCTGCCGCGGGTGGTGATGCTGCGGATCGTGTAGGTGTTGTTGTAGAAATAGCTGACGCCATCCATATTGATGACGAACGACCAATCACGCGGCACGATCGTGAGCTTGCCCATCGCCGACGAGCCGCTCACGTGATAGACCATGTTGTTGGTCGGATCGGGCGTGAACGTGTAGCTCGCGCCATCGGGCCGAGTGAAGCGGATCGAACTCGGGACGCACTTGCCCGGGTAGTCGGAATTCGTGTTGCAGGCGCCCAGCGGCGTCAGCGGCGCGTAGTCGTAGCTCGATGTCCACTTCGGACCGAACATGCCCGGCGTGCTGGAGAAGCTGCGATAGGTGCGGCTCAAGCCCAGTCCGTAGGACCCGTTGGCGACGATGTCCTGCTCGACCTTGAACTTTTCGCCGGTGGCGATCATCACCGGGTTGGTGGTCTGCGGCGTGGTGCACGGATCGTCCGTGCCACCATTCGCTCCCGCCGGCTTCTCCTTGTTGCTCTTGAGCGGAGAGCCAGCGTCACCGCCGAGTGGCGGCACGTTCCGGATCAGCCCCTGATCAACCGACGTGTACTTGATGTAGCCGATCGACTTCCCCGAGATGTCCCATTTCGGCAGGGTGATGATGTTCGTGCCGTCATCCCACTTCGGATGCGGCTTGCCGTCGTCGTCCTGAGCATGGGCGACGCCATGCACCCCGGCCGCCAACAAGACGACCAGTCCAATCGCTGATTTCACGCTCTCTCCCTGATGCGCGTTTTTGTGTGGGAGACGCTATCAGCGGGTCTTCGGGCACTCCTCCTGGGATACCCGCAAGACCTGACACGGCGCATTCAACAATCGCTCGCGTCGTAACGGGAACTTCATTCGCGCTGGGCGTGCGCCCGATCCGTCGCGGCCGTTCAGCGGAACAACTGTCCGTTCAACACGATCCGCACTGTCCTCACGAACAGCACCGCCAACGCCACGCTCAACGCGCCGAGCAGCGCGATCGCCAGCCCCTGGAGCGGCAGTCCGCCCGCGTGATGCGCGTACTTCAGCGCCGCGCTCGCCAGCGCCGCGATCGGGAAGCTGATCCCCCACCAGGCTGGTGAGAACGCGATGCTCGGGCGGAACACCTTCGGCGCGATCACGAGGAACAGGAACAGCCCGAAGTAGAAGAGCACTGCCGCGAACCGATCGACGCCACCGACGATGTTGGTGTACGCGAGGAAGCCCACCTCGAACGGCGCGACCAGCATCATCAACGACGGCGTCACCCCCGGCGCCAGCGGATCGCGGTGGACGAGGCGGCTCACGATCATCACGAACAGCACCGGCGCCAGCATGGCGCCGAGCGCGCCGGCGATCAGGTTCATCTCCGGCGCCCACGCCATGGGCATGTCGCGGCCCGTGACCGCGATGTCGAGCGTCGCCACGCCGGAAAGCAGCCACGCGGGCATGACGAGCGCGGACTCCAGCTGGCCCTTCAGCAGCCGCGAGACCGCGATGAACGCGAGCGTGAACGCACCCAGCCCGCCGAGCGTCCACAGCGCATGGGCCGTCGTCGCGCTGTAGGGCTCGATCAGCGACGACAGCAGCAGCAGCGAGATCGCGATCGTGCCGAAGAAGTTGCCGCCCACCGGGTGGTGGAACTCCGCGCGCACGGCGTCCGGATGCTTCGCCAGCTTCGCCAGATAAGCCGCTGCCATCACCACGAACACGGCGACCGCGAGCGCGCCGACCGCCTCGCCGATGAACGCGGGCACGTCGAGGTTGCGGTGCGCGAGGCGCCAGGCCAGCGCCAGGCCGGACAAGCCCATCACGGACGCGAAGAGGTTCACCGGCAGGTGACGGATCGAGGCGCCGGCGTGAGCGGAAGACGCCGACGGGCCCGGCAGGCTCGGCGTCACGGACATGGGCGGGGACATGGGCGGGGGCATGGGAGGCGAGGCGTGCATGGCGGGCGTCCTTGGCTGAATTTTCGTGTGCTGTTATTTTCTGCCAAGCTCCCTGGGACGTGCCCATCCACGGCACGGCGTTTCCTGCCAATCACCGGGCATTCACCGCCATGCGCATCGCCATCCTCGCCTTCCCCCGCTTCCAGCTGCTCGACGTCGCCGGACCTGCCGATGTCTTCGCGGAAGCGTCCCAGCAGCTCGACGATGCCAAGGCGTATCAGGTGAGCGTCATCAGCACGGACGCGGGCCTGCTCCGCAGCAGCAGCGGACTGCGCATGGCGGTCGACGCGACGGTGGCGACGCATCGCGGGCGCATCGATACGCTGCTCGTCGCGGGCAGCCCCCGGCGCGACGACATGGCGATCGACGAGGACCTGCGGCGTTGGCTGCAACGCCAGGCACGCACGGCGCGTCGCTACGGCTCGGTGTGCACAGGCGCCTTTGCGCTGGCCTCCGCAGGCCTCCTGGACGGCAAACGCGTGGCAACGCACTGGAACTCGTCCGACCGTCTCGCGGCCGAGCATCCGGACGCCTGCGTCGAGCCCGACGCGATCTACGTGAAGGACGGGAATCTCTTCACTTCGGCGGGCGTGACCGCGGGCATGGACCTGGCGCTCGCGATGGTCGAGGACGACCACGGACGAGAGCTCGCACTGCGCGTCGCGCGCCAGCTGGTGATGTTCCTGAAGCGCCCCGGTGGACAGAGCCAGTTCAGCGCCCATCTGGCCGCGCAGACGGCGGAGCGCTCCGACGTGAGCACGATCCAGGACTACGTGCTCGCCCATCTGCGCGCGGACCTGTCCATCCCGGCGCTCGCGCGCCGCGCGGGCATGAGCGAGCGCACCTTCGCGCGCGTGTTCCGCAGCGAGACGGGCACGACACCCGCGGAGTTCGTCGAGAACGCCCGCATCGATGCCGCGCGCCGCATGGCGGAGGACTCCGACCTGCCGGCGAAGCGCCTGGCCGACGCGGTCGGCTACGCGAACGTGGACGGCTTCCGGCGGGCGTTCAGCCGAAGGCTGGGGTTGAGCCTGGTCGAGTACCGCAAGCGCTTCGCCTAGGCCCGCTGGGCGCGTTGGCGTGTCTACTCCCTGGCCGGTGGCTGCGGCGCCAGATATCCCGCCAGCAGGAACAGCGCTCCCATGCCGAGCAGGCTGCCGACGATGCCCATCGGCGAGAGGGCCAGGCTGCCCAGCGACAGCAGCAGCTTCACCGCCGAGCCCGCCAGGACGACGGCCGAGACCTGCCACGCCAGGCGACGACCGCTGCGCGTGCTCAGGAACAGGAAGCCCACGCCGACGGCGGCCAACGCCACCGGCAGCAGGTAGCTGTTCCACGCGAGCTCGAACGCGAGTTGCGGCGGATCCGTGAGGCCACGGACGACGACGTAGCCCATCGCCACGCCCGCCGCCAAAGCGGCGACGCTGCGGACCTGCGCGGGCACGCCATCGCCGAGCTTCCACCAGGTGACCAGCGCGGCATAGAACGACGCTGCCGCCATCACCCATTCCAGACTGTTCGTGCCGACATGGGGCCAAGCCGCCAGCACCAGCGGGACCGGCGATCCCAGCAGCGCCGCGTGCGCCACGCTGTAGGGCGTGACGTAGAACGCCTTGGCCGCCGGCGCATCGACCCTCAGTCCAAGCAGCACATGCGCGAAGGCGGCGGTACCCGCGACCGCGAGCAAGGCGATCAGCGCCCAACTGCTGTTGAAGATGAAGGCCACGAGCGCCGGCAGCAGATGCGCCTGCCAGAGCAGCGCCTTCGCGCGCTCGGCCGCGCCGGGGCTGAGCGTCCTGCGCAACGACCTCAACGCCACCACCGCGCCGAAGACCACCGGCGTCACCAGTGCGCCGAGCGTCAGACTTCGCGGCGCTTCCCGCGCCACCGTCAGCGTGAGCAGCCATCCCAGCGCCAGGACGGTCGCGTAGATCGTCGGCACGATTCCGACGCCAGCGTTCTTCGAATCCTCCGCATGCTTCGCGGAGGACACGTGCATCGCATCACCGGCTTCGTCCGACACGGCCGAAGATCGGCCCAGCACATGCGCCAGCGCGGTCGCTTCGAGCATGATCAGCGTGAACACGGGCAGGAGGCGGAAATCGAGCCCGGCATACCGGTACGAGAACGCCGCGGCGGCCGAGACCGTCACGGCCGCCGCGAGCGCCTCGTCCACCGCCCTGCCCTCGCGCTGCATGCGCAGGGACATGGCAAGACCTGCCACCAGCAGCAGCGCGGCCGGCCACAGCGCCGGCACGTCCATCACGGCGACGGCGCCCACGGCGAAGAGCACGCGCGCCAGCACGCGCCGGATGACGGACTGCGCGCGCGTCGTCAGCATCAGGATGGCGCCTTCAGCGAACAGACCGAAGCTCGCGACCGAACGCGCGAGGTCGCCCTGCACCAGTCCGGCGGCGACACTCAGCGCGCTCAGCACCCAGGCGGTCTCGCGCAGCGCCTGCTGCCGGAACACCCTGAGCCCGATGAAGGCGAGAACCGCCGCCGTGACGAAAGCGACGACCATGAAGGGGGTCGGCGCCAGCAGCCAGCTCTCCAGCGCGATGAACACGACGGTGGTCGTCGAGAAGCAGGCGCTCAGGATCGGGATCTCGCGCGCCGGTGGCGAGGACACATCGCCGCTCGCCAACGCGGCGGGGCTGTGTCGTTGCGCCCAGGCCAGGGCCCAGCCGGCGAACTGCGCGACGTAGGCCAGCAGCAGCGCCTGCTGCTGCCATGCGGGCAGCGCGGGCTCGTGGCTCGCGCCTGCATAGGCCAGCGAGGCCAGGCCCGTCGCGCAAACATGCGCGTGGATGCCGATCTCCTGCCAGCGGCGCGACAGGCTCACCCACAGTGCGAAGGCCGTGACGATGAGGCCGTAGCCGAGGTTGAAGAGCAGCCCGGCGTGGCCGTACATCGCCAGCAGCGGCGCCGCGTAGGCGCCCAGGAAGCCGACGCCGGCCAGCACCTTCGCATCCTCCTTCAGCGCGCGATACACCAGCGCGCCGGAGATCGCGGTGAAGAGCACCAGCGCGCTGGTCGGTGAGATGACTTCGTAGCCCGACGCGCCGACATAGGTCGCCAGGAAGCCGATGGCCGCCGCCCCGCCCTGCACGACCTGACCCCAGAGCCCGTTGCGCGCGCTGAGCTTGATGCCGGCGAAACCGAGCGCCGCCGCCGCGGCCCAGCCCAGCGACACCTTGGCCAGCGGCGACAGCAGATGGCCCCACTCGATGGAGCGGAAGAGCACGACGAAGCCCAGCAGCAGCAGGACGATCCCGGCGACGGCGAAGAGGTTCTTGCGCAGCAGGTCGAAGAAGGCGACCTGCCATGACGGCGTGGCGGACGGAGCCGGCGATGCCGGCGCGGCTCGCGCTGCTGCTGGCGGGCGTGCCGGGGCCGTCGTCGATGTCACCGCCGCCGCGGGCACGGATGCAGGCCCGACGGGCACGGAGACCGGCTCATCGGGCGCGTGCGCCGCCGGCGCCTGCGGCGCGTCGACGGGGTGAGGCGTTGGCGGTGTCTCGACGGAGCGCGGCGTTGACGGCACACCCTGATGCGACATCGGCACGGCTGCAGTTGCCGTCGCGGCGGCGATCGGCGATGTCGCCGCAGGGAGCGTGGCCGGCGGCTTCGGCACCGGGGCCGCCCCCTGTGACGATGGTGCCGCGTCGGCGGATGCGGACAGCGGACGCGCAGCGTCCTGTCCCGCGAGGCGCTCCTCCAGGACCCGGACGCGCCGCTTCACGTTGGTGAGCTGCCACCACAGATAGCCCAGGGCGGCGAGCAGGCAGAAAGCTTCGAAGGAGTCCATGTCGCGCGCGGCCGGAGCAGGTCGGGAGAAGGACCGCAGTGTCTTTCAGGGGCCTGCCGCGTCAATGGACGAAAGTCCTGGGGTATCGCGCGGCGATACCGGGAGGACCATCGAAGTCGACGACGCCATCGCCGCCATCATCGACAGGTAGGCGACTCCACCTCGTATCCGAGCCAGAGGTAAAGATGGGTCACCACCTTGCCACCCTGCTTTTCCATCAGGTGCACGCCTTCTCTGCTGACGCAGAGGTCCGCACGCACCTTGACGCCGTCTCGACCTGTGCCCAGAAGGCTGGTTGAGTCGCCCGTCACGGTGCCGACGTCACCGAAGGCGGCAGCTCCCACGAAAGGGAGCTCGGCCCATTCACCAGGAACCTTTGCACGATAGAGCAGCGGTTTGGCATCGGTCAGCTTGTTCGTGGCGACGACCTCTTCGCTGCTTGCCCGGAAGTCGCTCCCGCGCAGCTGCTTGCAGCACCGCGGCTTCGACTGCGCATCGGCGAACTGCAGATGAATCGTCGCCGTTGCCGGGATCGGGCGGTCGGTGACCAGCATTGCATTGCCATCACCATCCAACGTCACAAGACCAAACGCGATGTTGGGCGAGCCGACGCATGCCGAGCACCACAACAGAAGTGCCAGTAGCGGGAGTCTCAACAGCGGAAACTTAATGACCATCGTCTGACCAATGCGGTTCGTCGTCCAGGAGCTTGATGACACCGTACTTCTTTCCCACGGCATGAAGATCGGCCTCGGTCTTCACCTCCACCTCCTTGCCGTCCGCGCCGGTCATCTTCTTCCCGATGATGCCTGTGACGGTCATATCAATGGCGCCGCGCTCAGTATGGCGGGAGATCAAGGCCGGGGGATAGACGATTCGATATCCCTTGACCATCGCCTTGGCGGCCTTCACGGAAGCTTCGTCGGACTCATGAACCCACTCGATGTCGACTCCCTCCATTGACGGCACCGCATCAGCCTTGATCTGACCCTTCGCGATCCTCAAGCTGTAGTGCATGAGATAGGCACGCTTCCTAGGTCGATAGGTCGCGTTCACCACGACAGATCCACCTGCTGCGCGGATCGCATCAAGAAACTTCTTTGCCTTTGGTCGAAAGTCCGCCGAGAGGTCGTCCAAGCTCGAACTGCCTGGAAACTTCGACACCCACTGCGCGCCGCTCAGCTCTTTCGTTGTGGCCGCGGTGGACGTCTGGTTTGCGCACGCGTGATCGAACGGGGACTCTCGACAGATGGGTGTTGGCGGAAGGCTTTGCGAGAGCATCGACGTTCCGGCATCGATGGCTCCGGGATTGGTGTCCGTCCCCAACGGGCCGGGAACGCGGGCTGTAACGCTCATGATGTCGCGGGGACGGACGAATGCAGGTCAATTCAACGGAGAGATGTTTTACCTGCTATGACGCCCTCGTGCAGTTCACGAAAGTCATCCTGCTTGGCGCTCCCTCGCTCCGAACCAAATCAAGCCCCGGCGGCACGCGCGGTGGACCAAACACGAAATAAAGGACACGACGCCTGCTGGTGCCGACGGACTTCGGCGCATTCTGCGACGGGACGTCCGCGCTACTCGCGAACAAGCATCCGTCACCGGCGTTCCCAATGAGAACGGGGGATCGAGCGCTCAAGCCCAATCCCCCGTCTTGACTGGCTGCGCGCTAGCGCGCGCTCAACCGCTTCAACGCGCCGACTCGATCCGCTGGGCGTTCAAGCCATCCGACACGATGAACTCGAAGCGGCCGCCGGTCGGCAGTTCATGCGTGTCCAGCGTCGCTTCGCCGCCCTGCAGGTCCTGCGCCAGGTTCAGGCGGCGGGTGCCGTCCGTCCAGGTCACGCTCAGGAACGGCGCGGACTCCGCGTCCCAGCGCAGCGTGGCCTTGCCGCCGGCTTCCTTCACCGTCACCTGCGCGCGGCTGCCGCCGGCCGCCAGCGACTTCGCACGGGCGTTGGTCACCTTCGCCTGGGCCTGCGCCAGCGTCACGCCGTCCTTGATCACGCTGATGCTGGCGATGTTGTCGACCTTGGGCACCAGCACGCTGAAGTGCTGGTTGTCGCCGTCATGGTCCAGCGCCATCGCCGTGAAGGCCTGGTCCTGGATCTGGCCGCCCGTCGTCTGCACGCGCAGCACGTACGGGCCGGAGGCCGCGTCAGGCTTGGCGAACAGCGCCTTCACCGGGTTGATCTCGACCTGACGGCCGTTGATGCTGCCGCTCACCAGCAGCACGTCCTGCGCCACCGCCTTGGCCTCGGCCGCCTGCGCCTTGGCCGTGTCGGCCGGCGTCAGGAAGGTCTGCATGATGCGGTAGTTGTAGTCCGAGAACACCGTGCCGCCGCAGTAGCTCATGATGTCGTGGCGGTCCGTCGGGCGCGGGTCGTAGAACGTGTTCGTGTCCGACAGGTAGCTCCAGATGTAGCGGCCCGGCTTGCCCAGGTTGGCGTCCGGGTACGGGTACTTCGGGTCCGGCGAACCGGCGCCGCCGCAGGCCGCGTGCGGCAGCGAGAAGTTGTGGCCCAGCTCGTGCGCGACGACGTCGCGCACCGTGTCCGGATTGCTCGGCATGTCGAAGCCGACCGCCGAGTTGCCCGGCACGTAGCCCAGACCCGCCAGGCCCCAGGTGCGCTTCGGGATGAAGCCGAAGTAGTAGTCGTGACGGGCCGCGCCCTCGATGCGATGCAGGTCGGCGAGCTCGCCCAGGATCTTGCCGAAGGCGTCGCTCCACTGCGCGTCGGTGCTCGGCAGCGTGGTGACCTTGCTCGACACGAAGGCCGGGTGCGATTGCAGCGTGACCGTCGACACCGGGAACAGCGCGCGCAGATGCGCGCTCTGGTCCGTCGGCAACTGGCCCGTCGTGCCGGCGATGCGCACCGGGATCGGCACGAAACGCATCGGCGTGCCGCCGCCCACGCGCGGCGTGAAGCTCTGCGCCGCGGCGCCGGCGACGGTCACCGTCACCTTCAGGCCGTTCTTCACCAGCTCGGCCGGCACGGTGACGGTGTAGGCGTCGTCGAAGGACTGGGTGTCCGACACCGTCGTGGGCAGCCCGCGGCGCGGTGCCGCCAGCACCAGGTCGCGGCTGCTGCCGTCGACGGTGTTGTCGACACGCACGAGGCCCGTCGGCGCGGCGGTGCCGGCCGGCGCGGTCACGTTGACCTTCAGCAGCGCCGGCTTGTTGGCGACCAGCACCAGCTGATTGTCCGTGCTGCCGTAGAGCATGGACTGCGCGAATTGCACAGAGGCCAGCGTCACGTTCGACGCCACCACCTTCGTGACGCGCATCGACGAGACCGCGTCGTTGAGGCTGACCGCGGTCAAGTTGGCGTTGTCCGCCGTCAGCGTCACCGAGCGGCCGCCGAAGTTGATGTCGGCGAAGAGCTCGACCTTGAAGCCCGCGGGCACGCGGATGGACGAGATGCGGTCGTTCCAGGTCGGGCCGATCCAGCTCGTCGTGGTGCTGCGGCACAGGCCGGCGCCGGCGTAGTTGGCGTTCTCGTAGAAGCAGACCTGCGGATCGGCCGCCGCCGTGACGGCGCCCGCGGACGCGGTGCCGCCGCCGTTCTGCTGAGCCGCGGACACCAGGGCGCCGGCGCCATCGCTGCCGCCCCCGCAACCGACGAGCACGCCGGCCAGGGCGAGCGACAGGGCCAGCGGATGCAGGCGGAGAGCGCCGTCCTGGCGCGCGGTGGTGATCGTCATGGAATCCGTCCTTTGGAGGTAGGCGGCGGATTATTCGGAGCGCCCTGCGCACGCCGTGCAACGGGTCGCGCCGATTGGTAAGCGGGCGCAAGCAGGTTTCCAGCGTTTCGCGCTTTACAAGGCGGACACGGGCCCGCACGAGCGTGGAACGGCGCAACGCCTCGTTGCACTCGATACGGAACGCGCGTCGCCGATTCAGGGACAACCATGAAAGCGATTTCACGAAACGCCACAGAATCGCCGGCGATCGATCGAGGCCGCGCGGAGGTCGCGCAAGCCCGGCCGGTCCTTCAACCCCAAGGGAGCTTGCGATGACACTGTCCGAATCGTTCCGCCGTCCTGTCCTCACCGGCCTGCTGGCCGCGCTCGCCTTGTGCGGCGTCGCGTCCAGCGCCCTCGCCCAGACCAAGGTGGTCGGCTACATCCCGGGCTGGAAAGGCCTGCGCGCCGTGGCCGACCGCACCGACCTGACCAAGCTCACCCACGTGAACCTCGCCTTCGCGAATCCGTCGGGCAGCGGCGCCTTCCTCAGCAACGGCAATCCGACCTGCATGGACGCCTCCGCCGCCGACATCCAGTACGTCGTGCAGAAGGCCCATGCGGCCGGCGCGAAGGTGCTGATCTCGGTGGCCGGCGGCGCGATCCCCGGCTGCTCCGGCAACTGGCAGACGCTGCTGCAGCCGGGCAACCGCGCGGCCACGGTCAACGGCCTGGCGCAGTTCGTGAACACCTTCGGGCTGGACGGCGCGGACATCGACATCGAAGGCGGCGTGCTGACCGCCATCGACCGCGCCGGCAACTACACGCCCTTCATCCAGGCCTTGCGCACCGCGCTGCCCGGCAAGCTGATCACCGCGGCCACGGCCACCTACGAGGGCGGGATGATCCCGGTCTCTTCGATCCCGCACTTCGACTTCGTGACCATCATGTCCTACGACAACGTGGGACCGAACTGGGGTCAGGTCGGGCAGGAGCACTCGACCTACGCGATGGCGCAACGCGACGTCGCGACCTGGCAGTCGCGCGGCCTGTCCAAGGAAAAGCTCGTGCTGGGCGTGCCGTTCTACGGCTACGGCTTCAACGGCTACGCGTCGGACTACGGCTTCAACGATATCGTCAACCAGTTCGGCGCGGCGGCGGCGCAGAAGGACCTGGTCGGCACGCTGTGCGCCAGCTGCGGCTACATCACCTACAACGGCATCCCGACGATCAAGGCCAAGACACGGCTGGCGCTGCAGCAGGGCTCGGGCGTGATGATCTGGGAGCTGTCGCAGGACGGCACCGGCGCCAACAGCCTGCTGAGCGCGATCCGCGCCGAGATCGGCGGCACCACGCCGCCGACGACGAGCCGCCTGATCGAGGCCGAGAGCTTCACCAGCCAGAGCGGTGTGCAGACCGAAGCCTGCAGCGAAGGCGGCAGCAACGTCGGCTGGATCGACACCGGCGACTGGATGGCCTACGCCAACGTCAACTTCCCGACCAGCGGCAGCTATCGCGTCGAGTACCGCGTCGCCAGCCCGAGCGGCGCACGGCTCTCGCTGGACCTGAACGCCGGCAGCATCCAGCTCGGCCAGGTCGCGATCCCGGCCACCGGCGGCTGGCAGAACTGGACCACGGTGTCGCACACCGTGAACGTCAACGCCGGCACCTATGCGCTCGGCGTCTACGCGCCGGCCAGCGGCTGGAACCTGAACTGGGTGCGGATCACGAAACTGTGAGCGCGCGCTGACAGACCGCCGGGATGACTCCCTCTCCCGCTTGCGGGAGAGGGAGAGGGAGAGGGAGTAAGAGTTCCGCGTCGCGCGCGGATCAGCGCCGCATCAGCGCCGCATCAGGAATCCCGGCCGTTGTAGTGCGTGACCGGGATGCTTTCCAGCTCGATGCCTTCGAGGCAGCGGACGTTGATCGCCGCCATCGCGTTGCCCTTCGGGTCCGTGCCCTCGGCATACGGGTGGATCCCGCAGACCGCGCAGAAGCGGTGCTTGATCGCGTGCTTGTTGAACAGGTAGGTGGCGGCCGCCGACTCGTCGGTCTTCAAGCGGAACTGTGCGCGCGGCACGAACCACAGCAGCGAGCCCTTGCGCTGGCACATCGAGCAGTTGCACGACATCGCGCCGTCGATCTCGCCGTCCACCTCGTAAGCCACGCGGCCGCAGTGGCAGCTTCCCTGGTAGGTCGTCATGCCGTCTCCAAATCTTTTCCTGGATCTTGAAGCGGCCGACCTTACCTCAGCGCCGCGTCACTTGAGCATCAGCTCGACGTCCTGTCCCGGATCCCCGCAGCCGTCCAGGCGCAGGCGCAGGAAGTCGAGGTCCAGGTGGAGATGCTCGACCAGCTCGGGCACCGCGGTCGTGAGCGCGTCGATGCGGTCGACGTCCTGGTCGCAGGCGTCGGCGACCACCTCGGCCAGGTGCAGGATCGCGGCGAGCATCGAGAACGGCCGCACGTCCAGCGGCGCGTTCGTGTCCTTGAAGGCCTCGACCAGATCCGCCGGGAAGTGCCAGTGCGCCGCGAGCGCCGCCGTCACGTCGGCATGCGTGCAGCCGAAGCGGTGCGACTCCAGCGAGAAGCGGCTGCCGGGCTCGCCCGCGTGGGCTTCGACGTCGGCGACCTGGTCGGGCTCGCTCATCGCCATCATCAGCTGGCCCGTGCGCAGCATCAGGCCCGCGAGGTAGGCGGCGTCCGCGTCGCCCTGCAGCAGCTTGGCCAGCAGCCGCGCATGCCCGGCCGTGCGCACGCTGTGCCGCCAGAAGCGCTGGCGGTCGAGGCCCTTCACGTCGGGGAAGGTGCCGGACAAGCTGGCCGCCATCGCGAGGTTGCGCAGCGTCTCCAGCCCCAGCGCCATCGCCGCGTCCTGCAGCGTGCTGATCGTGTGCGACGGGCTGTAGCGCGCCGAGTTGGCCAGGCGCAGCACCTTGGCCGCGAGCGTCGAATCCTTGCCGATCAGTTCGGCGATCTGCCCGAGCGAGACGCCGTCGTCGTCCAGGCTGCGCAGCAGCTTGCGTCCGACCTCGGGCATCACGGGGAGGCTGGCGTGCCCCCCGAGGAAACGTTCCGCGCTGGAACCGGCAGTGGTCACGGCAGTCAGGGGGGTCACGCTGGCGATCGTCACATTGGCCTCCTCGGGACGTAACGACAAGTGTGGCAGCGAGTCTAAGCCGCTCAGCGACCGCGCGCCAGCGCCAGCAACTCGACCCGGTCCAGCAGCCCGATGCGGTAGCCCTGGACCGCCAGCACGCCCCGATCGGCGAGCTGCCGCAGCGTGCGCGACAGCGTCTCCGGCGAGATCGACAGCTGCGCCGCCACGTCGCGCTTGCGCTCGCTGAACTGCACTTCCCCGGCGGCGCCGGCCTGCGCCAGCAGCCAGGCGGCCACGCGACCGGTGGCGTCCTTCATCGTCAGGCCGCGGATCGCGTCCTGCGCGTCCCGCAGCTGCGTGGCGACCGCCCGCACCAGCGCCTCCAGCACCAGCGGCTGCGAGCGCAGCCACATCGCCGCGACGGACATCGGCCAGACCATCACCACCGCCGACGCGGAGACGACGCTGACGTCCTCCTCGTAGCGGCCCTCGAGCCAGGCGGTGTGCAGGTCCAGCCACAGCGGTCCGGTCAGCGGCGCGCGCGCGGCGACCTTGCCCTCGCACAGCGCCAGCATGGCCACCGCGGCATCGCCGCGGCGGATCGCCAGCTCGCCGGCCTTGCAGCGGCGCAACTGCGTCATGGCGGCCAGCGCGGACCAGCTCTCGCCGTCCAGCAGCAGGTCGCCCAGCAACACGCGCCAGGGGATCGGATGGCCGGGCCCGGGAACGAGTCCGGCGCCGGCAGGGGGAAAAGCAACATCGCTGGGGTCAGCGGATCCGTCGGGATCAGACGTCAGATGGGCGATCACGGGCACTCTCGGAAACCGGAAATGCCGGACTGTCCTCGCCCTGAACGGAAATTGCCTTGAGGCGCGTCAACATCCGTTCAATTTCCCCCGTCGATTCGCTCGATGGGGGGATATCTGTGAAACGCCTCAGCGGATCAGCAGCGCGCGGAAGTCGTTGACGTTGGTCTGTGTCGGCCCGGTGATCAGCAGGTCGCCCAGGGCCTCGAACAGCGCGTAGCCGTTGTTGGCCGCCAGCAGGTCCGCCGGCTTCAGGCCGAGCGCGCGGGCGCGCTCCAGGGTGCTGGGGCTGAGGAAGGCCCCCGCGTTGTCCTCGACGCCGTCGATGCCGTCGGTGTCCGCGGCCAGGCCCCAGACCTCCGGCTGCCCGTCCAGCGCGATCGCGCAGCCGAGCACGAACTCGCCGGCGCGCCCGCCGCGTCCCGGCTGCGGGACCAGCGTCACCGTCGTCTCGCCGCCGGACAGGATCAGGCAGGGCTTGGCGAAGGGCTCGTCGTGCCGCGCGACCGAACGCGCCAGCGCCGCATGCACGCGGCCGACCTCGCGCGACTCGCCTTCGATCTCGTCGGAGAGCACATGCGCGGTGATGCCGAGCGCGCGGGCCGCCTCGGCGGCCGCCAGCAGGCTCTGGCGCGGCGCGGCGATGATGCGCTGCTCATGACCGTCGAAGCAGGGATCGCCGGGCTTGGGCGTCTCCCACTCGCCGCGTTCCAGTGCGTCGACTGCGAGCTGCGGCAGCGCGATGCGGTAGCGGCGGCAGATCGCCAGCGCCTCGGCGCAGGTGCTCGCGTCGGGCACCGTCGGGCCGGAGGCGATCACCTGCGGATCGTCGCCCGGCACGTCGGAGATCATCAGCGTCAGCACCTTGGCCGGCGCGCAGGCGGCGGCCAGCCGCCCGCCCTTGATCCCGCTGAGGTGCTTGCGCACGCAGTTCATCTCGACGATGTTGGCGCCGCTGGCCAGCAGCGCGCGGTTGACCGCCTGCTTGTCGGCCAGCGTCAGCCCCGGCGCCGGCAGCGGCATCAGCGCCGAGCCGCCGCCCGAGATCAGGCAGATCACCTGATCGTCGACGGTGGGGTTGAAGTCGCGCACCTTCTGCATCATCCGGGCCGCGGCGCGCTCGCCGGCGGCGTCGGGCACCGGGTGCGCGGCCTCGACCATCTCGATGCGGCGCGGCCGGTAGTCCGGCGGGATGTGGCCGTAACGCGTGATCACCAGTCCGGTCATGGGCGCGCTCGCCGGCCAGGCGGCCTCGAACGCCTGCGCCATCGATCCGCCGCCCTTGCCCGCGCCGATCACCAGCGTGCGGCCCTTCGGCGGCGGCGGCAGGTGGCTCGCGAGGATCTTGCCCGGCAGCGCCCGATCCACCGCCACGCGGTAGAGATGCTTGAGCAGCGCGCGGGGATCCGCGAGCAGGGCCTCAGCCGCCGGCGATCCGGCGACTGGCGAGTCCGGACCGGGCGAACCGGGGCCGGACGTCGGGGAGGCCGAGGCGGCCGGGGAAGCGGCCGGGGAAGCGGAATCGTCGTGGGGCTGGCTCATGACCGGCGATTGTGGAGACCTGTCCCCTCAGCCGGCGTCCGTAGTGCTACCGACCTCGTGGTTGGCCAGCACTTCCAGCGCCCGCACCAGCGCCGAGTGGTCGAGCTGGTCCCAGCCCTGCGCCGCGGCGGCCTGCATCAGCTGCGCGGTGTTGGCGGTGTTGGGCAGCGCGACGTTCATGGCCTTGGCGCTCTGCAGCGCGAGGTTCAGGTCCTTCTGGTGCAGCGCGATCCGGAAGCCCGGGTTGAAGGTGCGCTTGATCATGCGTTCACCGTGCACCTCGAGGATGCGGCTGGAGGCGAAGCCGCCCATCAGCGCCTCGCGCACCTTGGCCGGATCGGCGCCGGCCCTGGACGCGAAGACCAGCGCCTCGCTCACGGCGGCGATGTTCAGCGCCACGATGATCTGGTTGGCGACCTTGGTGACCTGGCCCGCGCTCGCGCCGCCGACCAGCGTGATGTTCTTGCCCATCAGCTCGAACAGCGGTTTGATGCGCGCGAAGGTGGCTTCCTTGCCGCCGACCATGATCGACAGCGTGCCGGCCTTGGCGCCGACTTCGCCGCCGGAGACCGGCGCGTCCAGCCACTCGGCGCCGAGCGCCTCGATGCGCTGCGCGAAGTCCTTGGTCGCGATCGGCGAGATCGAGCTCATGTCCACGACCGTCTTGCCCGCGCCCTTGCCGCCGGCGAACGCGGCGGCGATGCCGCCTTCGCCGAACAGCACGCGTTCGACGTCCGGCGTGTCCGGGACCATCGTGAAGATCACCTCGGCCTGCTGCGCGACTTCCGTGGCGCTGTCGCAGACGGTGACACCGACGGCGGCGACGTCCTCGCGGACCTGGGAACGGGTGTGGACGAACAGCTGATGTCCGCCTTGCGCGAGACGCACCGCCATGGGCGCGCCCATGATGCCCAGGCCGATGAAACCGATCTTGATGCTCATTGCCATTGCTCCTGAATCAATCCTTGAACTTGTCACGCAGGCCCTGCGTCGCGGCGCGGAAGACCCCGAGGTCGCTGCCGACGGCGACGAAGGTCGCGCCCTGCTCGATATAGCGGCGCGCGTCGGCCTCGACCGGCGCGAGGATGCCGACCGGCTTGCCCGCCGCCTTGCAGGCCGCGTAGATCGTCGCCATCGCCGCCTGCACGTCGGGGTGCTGCGGGTTGCCGAGGTGGCCGTAGCCGGCCGCCAGGTCGGACGGGCCGATGAACACGGCGTCCACGCCCGCCACCGCCGCGATGTCCGCGACCGCGGCCACACCCGCCGGGCTCTCGATCTGGACGATCACGGCGATCTGCTCGTTGATGCCCTGGAAGTAGCCCGGCACCGTGCCATAGCGGTTGTTGCGCTGCGAGACCGACACGCCGCGGATGCCCTGCGGCGGATAACGCGTCGCGGCGACGGCGCGCGCCGCCTCCTCGGCCGTCTCGACGAAGGGGATCAGCAGGTTGGAGAAGCCCGCGTCGAGCAGGCGCTTGATCTCGACGGCGTTGTTGCTGCTCGGCCGCACGACCGGCGCGCTGACGCTGTCCTTCAACGCCATCAGCTGCGGCACGAAGCTGCTGACCTCGTTGGGCGAATGCTCGCCGTCGAGCAGCAGCCAGTCGAAACCGGCCACGCCCAGCACCTCGGTGCTGATCGGACTGGCGAGCGAGCACCAGCAGCCGATCAGGCGTTCGCCCGCGATCAGGCGTTGCCGCAGCGTGTTGGGGAAGGCAGAGTAAGGCGTGGTCGGCGTCGGCATGGCAGGGATCCTCGGGTCGAGATCAAACGGGATCAATCGAGCGGCAATCGAGCAGAAATCGATGCATCAGTCGCGGCTCGATCGCGGCTCGATCGCGGGTCAGTCGAGCTTGAGCCCGCTCTTGCTCACGACACCCGCCCACTTCTTGCGCTCGG
This sequence comes from Mitsuaria sp. MSU3D, assembly GCF_056867975.1. Classification (NCBI taxonomy): domain Bacteria; kingdom Pseudomonadati; phylum Pseudomonadota; class Betaproteobacteria; order Burkholderiales; family Sphaerotilaceae; genus Roseateles; species Mitsuaria sp. MSU3D. The sequence goes on from NZ_CP200314.1 coordinate 3,585,663, forward strand.
CGTTGAAGAAGGTATCCATCTCGGTCGGGTTCATCGTGCTGACCTCGGCGCCCTGCGCGGCCAGACGCGCGCGGACTTCCGGCGAGCGGATGATGCTGATCAGCGCGGCCGACAGCTTGTCGATGTTGGCCTTGGGCATGTTGGCCGGGGCCAGGATGCCCTGCCAGGTGCCGGACTCGAAGCCCGTGGCGCCCTGCTCGGCCAGCGTCGGCACGTTGGGCAGCAGCGGCACCCGGGTCGCCTTGCTGACGCCGATGACCTTGAGCTTGTTCTGCTGCACGAAGGGCAGCGTCGCGAGCATGCCGTTCATCAGCACCTGCGTCTGGCCGGCGATGGTGTCGGTGACGGCCTGCGAGCCGCCCTTGTACGGGATGTACTCCCACTTGGCGCCGGTCAGGTTGGCGACCTGGAAACCGGCCAGGTGCGGCGCGCTGCCCATCGCGGTGACGGCGAAGTCGATCTTGGACTTCTTGGACAACTCGACCAGTTCCTTCAGGTTGTTGGCCGGCACCGACGGGTGGACGACCAGCATGTGCGGCGAGTAGGCCAGCATCGCCACGCCCTTCAGGTCCTTGGACGGGTCGAAGGCGAGCTTGGTGTACAGCGACGGGCTGATGGCCAGCGCGCTGACGTCGCACAGCATGATGGTGTAGCCGTCGTTGGCCTTGGCGGTCTGGTCGGCGCCCATGTTGCCGCTGGCGCCGGGCTTGTTCTCGACGATGACGGTCTGCTTGAGCGCTTCGCCGAGCATCGGCGAAATAATGCGGGCGATGATGTCCGAAGAGCCGCCCGGCGTGTACGGGACGATGATCTTCAGCGGCTTGCTGGGCCAGGCGGCCTGCGCGAAGGCGCTCGGGGCCACGCCTGCCACCGCGGCGACGGCGGCCGCGGCGATCAGCGCGCGGCGGGTGATGGGGGACGTCTTCTTGTGTTCGTGCATGTCTCTCTCCGGGTGTCGTTCGGGGGGATCGTTCAGCGGACCATGCAGGGCCGCTTGGGATCGAACTTCCAGTTGGGGATCAGGTGCTGCATGGCGATGGCGTCGTCGCGCGCGCCCAGGCCGTGCTGCAGGTAGAGCTGGTGGGCGGCGTCGACGGCCTTCATGTCGAGCGTGACGCCCAGGCCGGGCGCGGTCGGCACGGCGACTTCGCCGTCCACGATCTGCAGCGGCTTCTCGGTCAGGAACTGGCCGTCCTGCCAGATCCAGTGCGTGTCGATCGCGGTGAGGCGCCCCGGCGCGGCGGCGGCGGCATGCGTGAACATCGCCAGCGACACGTCGAAGTGGTTGTTGGAATGCGAGCCCCAGGTCAGGCCGAAGTCGCGGCAGGTCTGCGCGACGCGGACCGCGCCGGACATGGTCCAGAAGTGCGGATCGGCCAGCGGGATGTCGACCGACTGCAGGCTCAGCGCGTGGGTGAACTGGCGCCAGTCGGTGGCGACCATGTTGGTGGCCGTCGGCAGGCCGGTGGCGCGGCGGAACTCGGCCATCACCTCGCGGCCGGAGAAGCCCTCCTCGGCGCCGCAGGGATCCTCGGCATAGGCGAGCACGCCGCCCAGGTCGCGCAGCAGGCGGATCGCGTCCTTCAGCAGCCAGCCGCCGTTGGGATCGAGCGTGACGCGCGCCTCGGGGAAGCGCGCCTTCAGCGCCTGGATGGCCTCAACCTCTTCCTCGCCGCGCAGCACGCCGCCCTTGAGCTTGAAGTCCTTGAAGCCGTAACGCGCCTGCGCCGCGGCGGCCTGCTCGACGATGGTCTCCGGCGTCATCGCGACGTGGTGGCGGACCTTCAGCCAGGCGTCGGCGGCGGCATCGCTGCCGGCTTCGTCCTCGGGGGTCTTGTAGGCCAGGCCGGTCTTCGTGCGGTCGCCGACGAAGAACAGGTAGCCCAGCATCGCGACGCTGTCGCGCTGCTTGCCTTCGCCGAGCAGCTCGCAGACCGGCACGCCGAGGTGCTGGCCCAGCAGGTCCAGCAGCGCGCATTCGACGGCGGTGAGCACGTGGATCGTGGTCCGCAGGTCGAAGGTCTGCAGGCCGCGGCCGCCGCTGTCGAGGCCCTTGAACTTCTCGCGGACCTGCGCCAGCAGCGCGTTCCACTTCGCGACCGGCTGGCCGACGAGCAGCTCGCCGGCCTGTTCGAGCGTCTTGCGGATGGGCTCGCCGCCGGGGATCTCGGCGATGCCGACATGGCCGGCGTCGTCCTCGAGGATCAGCAGGTTGCGGGTGAAGAACGGCGCGTGGGCGCCGCTCAGGTTCATGAGCATGCCGTCGCGACCGGCGACCGGGATCGCGCGGGCGGAGGTGACGATGGGACTGCTTGCGCTCACGCGGAACTCCTGGTCGGTCTGCGGGGATCGGACGACACGATCCGACAATGGGATCAATCGGCGGTGATCTTGCGGGTCTCGATGACCTGCTTCCAGCGCGCGAACTCGGTCTTCTGGAAGGCCTGCGCCTGGTCGGGCGTGTTGGCGACGGTCTCGATGCCGATGTCGGAGAACTTCTGCTTCACCGACGGGTCGTGCAGCGCGGCGACGATGTCCTTCTGCAGCTGCGCGCGCACGGCGGGCGGCAGGCCCCGGGGCGCGGCCACGCCTTGCCAGGAGTAGACGTCCGCGCCCTTGATGCCGGACTCGGACAGCGTGGGCACGTTGGGCAGCACGGCGGAGCGCTTGTCGCCGGTCACGGCCAGCGCGCGCAGCTTGCCGCCGAGGATGTGCGGCAGCACCGCGTTGATGTTCTGGAAGGACGCGTCGACCTGGGCGCCCAGCAGATCGCTGATCGCCGGCGCGCCGCCCTTGTAGGGGACGTGGAGGCCGTTGGTGCCGGTCTGCAGCCAGAACAGCTCGGCGGTCAGATGGTCGGAGGAGCCGTTGCCCGACGAGGCGAAGCTCATCTTGCCCGGGTCCTTCTTGAGCGTGTCGACGACGTCCTTGACGCTCTTCAGCGGCGAGGCGGCGGGCACGACCAGCACGTTGGGCGCCTGGATGGCGACGGTCAGCAGGTCGATGTCCTTGAGGGCGTCGTACTGGACGGCCTTGAGCAGATGCGGCGCGATCACGAACGGCCCGAGCGAGGACACGAGCAGCGTGTAGCCGTCGGGCGCGGCGCGCCTGACCTGCGAGGTGCCGAGGGTGCCCGTGGCGCCGGGGCGGTTGTCGACGATGACGGTCTGGCCCCACTTCTTCTGCAGCTCGGCGCCCATGGCGCGGGCCAGCATGTCGGTGGAACCGCCGGCGGGGAACGGCACGACGATGGTCACCGGTCGATCGGGGAAGCCGCTGGCGTGGGCCAGGCCGGCCGCGAAGGTGGAGAGGAAGGCGGCGCCGAGGGCGGCTCCGGCTTTGACGGCCAGGCGGCGGGTCAGAACGGTCATGGTTTGTCTCCGGGGAAGGAACCGTGGAAACCGCTCTTGGTGCGACGCCGGGACTCAACCCGTCGACGATTTGGCGGTCTTGTTGTCAGTCATCATACAAGTTGAGTCGAGCGGATGACAAGGCGGCATCAATCGCTCATCGATGAGGGAAAACACGCAGAACTACCGATTGCAGTCAACGAACAACCCATAAAAACTATGGGAAGAACGCAACACCGCTTTCGCGCCGCCACCTCGGACGCGTCTAGGATTCAACCCATAAAAATTATGGGGAGCAATCAGGCGCGAAGGCACGACTGACGTGACGTTCAAGAAGCAGACTCGGGACCAGCTGGAGCGACATATCCGTCAGACCGCAGGAGATGTCCACAACATCGTCATCACTGGACATGCGTTTTCAAGGATGCGTCAGCGCGGCGTGTTGGCGCGCGAGGTGTTCGCATGTCTTCAGACGGGTCGCATCGACCTGCCGCCGGAAGAGGACATGAAGACCGGTCGGTTGATCTGCCGCATGCAACGGTATGGGACCGCGCGGAACCTGGCGGTTTGCGTCGGTCTGGACGACGACGACCCCAAGCTGCTGGTCATCACGGTGATCGTTTAGAGGAATCCGACCATGTATCAATACCGGGAATGCGGACTCGACAATGTCTGGCTCGAGAACGGCTACGAGGTGGTGGACACCCCGTACGGAAAAGGCGTGTCCGTGAAGGCCGCCGACAAGCTTCTTGACCAGATCGCCGTTCACCTCGTGCGCAAGCCGTCGCGCCTGACGGGCAAGGAGTTCCGCTTCCTGCGCGTGGAGCTCGGCCTCTCCCAAGCCGCCCTCGCCAAGGTGCAGGGCGTCAGCGAGCAGAACATCAGCCTCTGGGAACGTCGGGGCAAGGTGCCCAAGGCGAACGACACCGTGCTGCGCATGTGCTACGTCGCGCATGCGGCAGGCGACGACCTCGTGAAGTCGGCGCTCGACCGCATCATGACCGTCGAGCGCCTCGTCCATCAGAAGATCGTCGCCACCGCCGGCCGGGCGGGCTGGCGGTTCAAGGTCGAGGAAACGGAACAGGGAACGAGCGAGGCGGCTGCCGAAGCCTGACCCCAGGGCTTGCTGGGACCCGCTCAGCGCTTGTCCTGCAACGCCAACGCCGCGCGCCGGCGCCGTTCGCGGCTGTTGGCCAGGTGCGTCCGCATGGCGGCGCGGGCGGCTTCGGTGTCGCGCGCGGCGATCGCGTCGAGGATGCTCTCGTGCTCCGCGTTCACGCGCAGCAGGTAGTCGCGCTGCGCCACGGGGTCTTCGTCGCCCGCGGCCGCCAGGCTCGCCAGGCGCGCGCGCGGGATGCTCGGCGCGCCCAGCGTCGCCATCAGCTGCTCGAAGTGCGGGTTGCCGGTCGCGCGGGCAATCTCGAGGTGGAACTGGAAGTCCGAGGCCACCGCGTCGCGGCCCGCCAGCGCCGCCTCCGCGAAGGCCGACAGCGCGGCCCGCATGTTCAGCAGGTGCGCGTCGGTGCGCCGCTGCGCGGCCAGCGCCGCCGCCTCGGTCTCGATGCCGATCCGCAGCTCCAGCACCGCGACGACATCGTGCAATGTCGCCATCTGCTCCGCGCCGATCCGGAACGGCCCGCCCTCCCCCAGCCCCAGGACAAAGGTCCCGATGCCGTGCCGGGTCTCGACCAGCCCCGCCGCCTGCATCTTCGAGATCGCCTCCCGGACCACCGTCCGGCTGACCTCGAACTCGGCCATGATCGCCGCCTCGGTCGGCAGCTTGTCGCCGTTGGCGAGCGCACCCGCACGGATCCGGTCCTCCAGCGCACGGACAAGTCCGAGTGCCAGCGATTTCGGGCGGGAACGGGTCAACGAAGCATTCATCACAGGGTCAGTTGTACGACAACATAGGCCTCAACGACAACCGCGTTATCGCGGTGTCGCGCCGATGCAGCGTGTCTTTCGAAAGGAGGCGACAGGACGCGCCCCCGGGAGCGGGGAAGCGAGAAGCGGGTTGGGATTGTCCCGGACCCGGCCGCGCTGAGTGCGTCAGGCGGCGTCCAGCGGGAACGCCGTGCAACCCAGGCGGGCCGAAATGTCCCGGCTGGCCGCCTGCAGCATCGCCACGACCTCAGGCGCCTTGGCGTCGTCGTAGCGGAAGGTCGGGAAGCTGACGCTCATGCCGGCGATCGGCTGGCCCAGCCGGTCGAAGATCGGCACGCCCAGGCAGCGGATGTGATCGTCGAATTCCTCGCGGTCCTCGCCGAAGCCCTGGCGCTTCACCCGCTCGAGCTCGGCCTGGAAGGCCGCCGGCTCGGTGATGGTCTTGTCGCGGAAGCGCTGGAACTCGGCCCCCGCCAGCACGCGCGCCCGGCGCTCCGGATGCTCCCAGGCCATCAGCACCTTGCCGATCGCCGTGCAGTGCAAGGGCGCGCGCCGCCCGATGCGCGAGTACATGCCCAGCATGTGCTTCGAATCGACCTTGTGGACGTAGATGATCTCGCTGTCGATCAGCGTGCCCAGGTGCACCGTCTCGCCGGTGGCGTCGGCCAGCATCTGCATGTGATGCTTGGACAGGTCGACCAGGTCCGGATACTGCAGCGCCCTCGCGCCGATCTCGAAGACCTTCATCGCCAGGCCGTAGCGCTCGCTGTCGGTCTCCTGGCGCACGTAGCCCAGCGTCTTCATCGTCTGCAGGAAGCGGTAGACCGTCGCCTTGGGCATCGCCAGCCGCACGGACAGCTCCGAGATGCCGGTGTCGCTGCGTTCCGACAAGGCCTGCAGGATGGCAAAGACCTTGAGCACCGCGGCCACGGACTCGGGCTGCTGCTTGCCATCGTTCAGTTCGTCATCCATGCGCAAGGTGTTCTTGGAAAGGGAAGATTTCACCACAGCCGGCCCGTCCCCGCGCCCGCGCGAACCCGTGCCGCCACCTCGCCCGCAAGCTCGATGGGCAGCCGGTATGGCGGCGTCCAGCCGGCCTCGCCGACGACAGCCTTGTCAGGGTTCGCGGCACGCAGCCAGCGCACCGGATCGATCGGCGCGCCGTTGAAGTTCGAACCTCGATCCTCGAAGCGCTCGCCCTTGAGCAGACGCGCGACGCGATCCGGGCCGATGGCGGCCGCGGCCTCCCAGGCGTTGGCCTCGCTCAGCACCTGCGATTCGATGCCTACCCCGATCGAGTAAGCATAGGGATAGTCCCCGCCGGCGGCGGCGACATAGAGGTTGTTGGCGACGTGCACCTGCCCGTAGCGCACGCGCGGCGTGCGCTCCTTCACCTGCTCCCAGAGGTTGTGGTGCAGCGTCACGCGCAGGTGGCCGCGATCGTCGCGATGGCCGTCGCCGCCGCCGATCAGCATCGTCTTGTCGTGGCGGCGGAAGACGTTCCAGGACACGGTCACGAAGTCCGAGCGGCGCGTGATGTCGAGCAGCCCGTCGTGCCGCTGCAGGCGCTGGCCCAGCGCCACCGGCTCGCGCGGATCGGGCCGTTCGCCGTCGTCGAAGGCGCAGTGGTCGATCCACACCTGCGTGGCCTCGCGCAGCGAGACGGTGTCGTACTCGGAGTTCCACTCGCCGTGGCCGTTGTCGTTCGGGTCCCAGGCGGGGAAGAAGTCGTAGGCATCGGAGAAACGCAGGTTGCGCAGGATCACCTGCGACACCTTGTCCAGCATCAGCGAGCCGCCGTCGAAGCCGGCGTCAGGCGTGACGCCGACGATCGTCGTGTTCGACGGCACCTTGATCACGACCTGCGCGGCCTGCTTCTTCACGGAGCGCCTGCGGGCTTCCTCCAGCGGACCTTCGGGCGCGCGACGGCCCCAGGTCGCGGGGTCGTATTGCCGGACGAAAGCGTCCAGGTCGAAGGCGGGATCGCGGAAGTCCTCGAAGCCCAGGCGCCGGCCCGTGGCATCCGCCGCGAGGTCGATGCGCGCGGCGAGCGCGATCAGCTTGGGCGTGTCGCCGAGCGCGAGCGCCGCATCGAGCTCCGCGCGCGTGCGCACGAATCGGATCGCGTCGATCTTCGCCTGCGCGCCGCCGAGGGTGCCGCCGTTCATCGACGCCCAGCCGTCGCCCGGCGCGACCGCGTCGAACGCCGCGGCGGGCAGCGCCACCGGCAGCGCGGCGTTGCGGTACTCGGCCATGCGGTTGGCGGCCTCGCCGGTGGCGCTGAACGGGCGGCGCGATGTCGATGCGGACCACGGCGCGAGGTGCGGCCCCAGCAGGCTGTCCCGGATCACCGCCTGACCGTTCGGCACGGTCGGCGACGCGCGCCATTCACCACGCGCGATGCCGCGATCCCAGGCGCGACCCAGGCTGATGCTGCCCGCCGTGACGCCCGGCTCAGCGACCCAACGCGAACGCTGAATCAGGAACCCGCGCGACTGCGCGTTGGGCGTGCTGGGCGCGATCACGTGTCCGCCGTGGCCCGGCACGCGACGACCGGCGCGGCTGACGATCACGCTGTCGTCGATGACCAGCGTCGCGCCGCCGAAGATGAAGTCGACATCGCCGCGGATCTCGCTGGCATGCACGAACACACGGGCCGGGAGAGCGGCGCCCGCGGCGGTCTCCGTGCCGACGGCGCCGCGTTCCGCGTAGAACGTGTCCTGATGCCCGATCAGGCGGACCCGTTCCAGCTGGAGGCGATCGCCGCGCGTCATCAGCGCGATGGCCTGCGCGCCGCCGCTCTCGCCGACGCCGGCGGGATAGCCCTGCCCATCGCGCACGCGGTCCATCGCATCGTTGGCGATCGTCAGTTGCGCGAGCTGCACGTCGTCGCTGAACAGCATCACGCTCGCGCTGCCGGGGGTGCCGTGCGTGTCCGCGTCGAGCAGCGGCATGCAGCGATGCGCCGCCGTGCCGCGCGGCTTGGACAGCGCGTTGTAGCGCCCCTCGACGATCACGACCTGCGACGGGTCGCCCGCGCCGTAGAGCGTGAACGGCGCCTTGTCCTGGATGCAGAGTGGCTCGCGATACGTGCCGGGCTTCACCAGCACATAGGCGCGTGGCGCCGATGCCGCGCCTGACGCCCTCGCGGGCAGCGCGTCGATCGCGGCCTGCACCGTGCGGTGCGTGCCGCTGCCGTCGGCGGCGACGACGAAGGTCGGCGTCCAGCGCGCAGGATCGAGCGGCACAGGCTGCCAGTCGCCGAGGAAGGCGGCCACCGTGGCCATGGCCGCCTGCGCATCGGTGAGCTGGGGACGTTCCTGGACGGGCACACCCGGTGCCGCTGCGTGGATCGCTTCCGGGCCGGCCATCGGCTGTGCCGCACCGGCGCCGCCGGACAGCGCCGCCAGGCTCACACTCGCCGCCACGACCACCGACCGGACTCGCATCAGAGGTCCGCCAGGTACAGCGCCGGTTCGCCCTCGGCGTCCGCGCTGAAGAGCACCTGCTTCTCATCCGGCGTGAACGACGGATGCGGATGCGTGACCTGCCGGTTGCCCTTGTAGACGCGCCACGAGCTGTCGTGCCGCGCGACGCGGCGCTCGGTGCCCGCCTTCAGGTCGAAGAGGTGCAGGAAGGGATCCGTCGCGATCTGGTGGCTGCCGGTGTCGGCGACGTCGGCCGGCGAATCGCAGCCGTCGCCGATCAGCAGCGTGCCGTCCTGGTTGCTCATCAGGTGCGAGCACGGCGGCATCCGCGTCAGGCGCTTCGATGCGAGCGTCACCGGATCGAGCGAGCAGATCCAGCGGTCGCGCTGCCCCTTCAGGTAGGAGACGTAGATCATCGCGGAGCCGTCCGGCACCCAGAACTCGTGGGTGCAGCTTTCGCCCGGATCGTGGCGGCGGCCGCAGCGGACGTTGCGGCCGTCCTCGTCGATGAACCACATGCGCGCATCGACGAGGTCGTGCGGCCCCTCGTGGCAATACGCGACGGTGTGGTCGTCGCCGGGCCGGTACTGCGGATGGCCCAGCCAGCCCTGCTGCTCGAGGATCACCTCGCGCGCGCCGGTCGCCAGGTCGATGCGGATCAGGCGGCAGCGCGGCTTCGCATGGAACATCTGATGGAACTTCTGCCAGTCGCTGAGCGGGAACCAGTCGCTCGCGGCGATCTCGATGCCGACCATCTTCGTGCAGGCCGTGTTCGCGACCCAGGTGCCGTAACCGACCCAGCCCTCCGGCACGGTGTAGACGACCTCCTCGCCCAGATCCCGCATGGACAGGCGGATCAACTGCCGCTCCGCGCGGACGAAGTAGAGATGCCGGTCGTCCGGGCTGAGGAAACCGCCGAAGGTGTTCTCACCCGGCTGGTCGGTGAGCTGCGTCGCCACCTGCGTCTTCAGGTCGAGCAGGTGGTAGTTCCAGCTGGTGCCCGGCCCGAACTCGGCGCCGAAGATCAGCTTGGCCCCGTCGTTGGTGAAGCACTTCTGATAGAAGTAGTTGCGATGGCAGGTCACGTCGGTAGGCGTCAGCCGGGTGACGCGCGCGCCGGTGTCCGGATCCTCGCGGGTGACGAAGTGGAGCTGTCGTTCGTTGGCTTTCATGATGGCTTTTCACTTGATCCGTTGCAGCAAGGCCTGACCCTCGGTGACCAGGCGGCGCGCGGCGTCGACGTCGCTGGTCTTGTTGTAGGCGACGGTCTCGAAGACCTCGCGCATGAACTTGTGCAGCCGTGCGTGCTCGAACAAGGGCGCCGGACGCTTGAGCCGGCCTGACTCGCGCTGCAGCTTGATCTGCTCGTGCGCCGCGACCTCGAGCGGCGGCAGCTTGCCGGCGGCCTTCAACTGCTCGTAGGGGCCGCGCGCCGACGGCAGGCCGCGCGTGCGACCGAGCAGCGCCGCGGCCTCGGGGTCCGTGAGCAGGAAGTTGACGAGCTTGGCGGCCATCTCCGCGCGGCCGTTCTTCTCGGCATGGCGGCTGACCGCGTACATCACGGTGGGACGTCCGAACATGCCGCTGTCGAGCGCGCCCGGCAGCGTCGGAAACTCGCCGAGCACCAGCTTCTGCTGCTTGTCCAGCGTCGACGCCCGCAGCGCGATGACCGAGTCCCAGGTGTAGTTGCCGGCCCAGCGGCCGACGACCCAGTCGGGCTGCTGCTCGGTCGGCTTCTCGGCGCCGCCCAGGCTCGCGCGCAGCGGCAGCGGCGTCGCGACGTGGTCCGTGACCAGCCGCTTGTAGGTGCGCACCCAGTCGAGCGCCGCGCCTTCGCTCATCGCCACGCGCGGCTGCGCCGGATCGACGTAGGCCGTGCCGTGCCGCTGCTGCACCCAGGCCTGGGACAGCAGCATCATGTCGTAGAGCTCGCCGTCGAGCGGATAGGCGTCCTCGCCGAGGATCCGACGGAATGCCGGCCCCGTCGCGAAGAGTTCATCCCAGGTCTTCGGCAGCGCGAGGCCGGCGCGATCGAACGCCGCCTGGTTCCACAGCATCACGCGCGCGCTGAAGGACACCGGCAGCGCGTTCAGCTTGCCGGCGACGTCGCCGTAGGCGAGGTCCTCGCGGTCGAACTGCGCGAGGTCCAGCAGACGCCCGAACCGATTCAAATCCGCGAAGCCGTTGCCCCGCTTGCTGAACATCGCCAGCCAGGCCCAGTTGATCTGCATGACCTCGGGCTCGGAGCCGCCGGCGATCTGCGTCGTCAGCCGCTCCAGGTAGCCGTTGAAGCCCATGTACTCGGCCTTCACGCGCACGCCATGGCGGCGCTCGAAGAGCGCGAGCGCCTTCAGCGTCGCCTCGTGCCGGCCCGCGCCGCCCCACCAGGCAAAGCGCAGCACGGTGGCCTTGTCCTGCGCGCGCGCCGGCGCGGTCAGCGCCGCAGTCACGCCCGCGGTCGCCGCGATCGCGGCCGACCCCGCGGCGATGCCGAGCAGCTGTCGTCGTGGCAGGCTCATGCGTCGCTTCCCGAAGACGAGGATGCGGAGGTCGACGAGGTCGAGGTGGAGGTCGACAGCAGATTCAGGCCGCTCGTCGCGTCGAACAGGTGGCAGGCCGAGATCTGCAGGTGCAGCGTCAAGGCGTCGCCGCGTGCGAGGCCGTTCAACGCCACGGCCTGCTCCGCGGGCACGCGCGCGGTGATCGGCAGCGGACCGAGCTCGGCGTGCAGGTAGACCTCCGACCCCATGTGCTCGGTGAAGCGCAGCCGCGCGCCGACGGCGACGCTGTCGCCCTGCGCGCGCGGCGCGAGGCCGATGTGCTCGGGCCGCAGACCGAAGGTCACCGCGCCGTCCGCCAGGCGCGGCAGCGCGGCGACGCCCGCCGACTTCTCCGCCGGCAGCGGCAGCCGCGCGCCGCCCACCTCGACGGCCAGGCCGACGTCGGTCGCGACCAGCCGAGCCTCCAGCAGATTCATCTCCGGCGAGCCGATGAAGCTCGCCACGAAGGCATTCGCCGGCCGGTCGTAGAGCGCCGTCGGCGTGTCGACCTGCTGGATCACGCCGTCCTTGAGCACGCAGATGCGCTCGCCCATCGTCATCGCCTCGACCTGGTCGTGGGTGACGTAGACGGTCGTGGCCGGCTGGCGGCTCTCGCGCAAGGTGCGGTGCAGTTCGGTCAGCCGCACGCGCATCGCGGCGCGCAGCTTGGCGTCGAGGTTGGACAGCGGCTCGTCGAAGAGGAACACGTCCGGCTTCTTCACGATCGCGCGCCCCACCGCGACGCGCTGCGCCTGGCCGCCGGACAGCTGCTTCGGATAACGGTCCAGCAGATGCTCCATCTCCAGCAGGCCCGCGGCGTGGCGCACGCGCTGGTCCAGCTCCGCCTTCGGCGTGCCGGCCAGCTTCAGGCCGAAGGCCAGGTTGTCGTAGACCTTCATGTGCGGGTACAGCGCGTAGTTCTGGAACACCATCGCGATGCCGCGCTGCTTGGGCGGCAGCGCGTTGACGGCGCGGTCGCCGATGCGCAGCTCGCCGCCGGTGATGCTCTCCAGCCCCGCGATCATCCGCAGCAGCGTCGACTTCGCGCAGCCCGACGGGCCGACGAAGACCATGAACTCGCCGTCCCGCACTTCCAGGTCCACCCCGTGCACGGCCTTGAAGCCGTTCGGGTACACCTTCTCGATCTTGTTGAGGCTCAGTCTTGCCACGTCTTGTCTCCGGATTCTTCTCTTGTGATCAGCCCTTGACGCCGCTGGACGTCGCGCCTTCGATGAAGTGCTTCTGCGCCGCGAAGAACACCGCCACCGACGGGATCAGCGCCACCACCGAGATCGCGATGACGTTGGCCCACTCGACCTCCTCGGTCGCGCCGATGCTCATCTTCAGCGCGAGGGAGACGGGGTACTTCTCGACCGACGCGAGGTAGATCAACGGGCCCATGAAGTCGTTCATCGTCCAGATGAACTGGAAGACGACCACGGAGATGATGGCCGGCTTGAGCAGCGGCACGATGATGTGCCACAGCAGCTGCAGCGCGTTGCAGCCGTCGATCTGCGCGGCCTCTTCCATGTCGCGCGGGATGCCGCGCAGGAACTGCACCAGCATGAACACGAAGAAGGTGTCCGTCGCGAAGGCCGAGGGCACGATCAGCGGCAGATAGGAGTCGAGCCAGCCGATCTCGCGGAACACCAGGTACTGCGGCAGCCGCAGCACGATCAGCGGCAGCATCATCGTGGCGATCATGATGCTGAACAGCGTCTTGCGGCCCCAGAACTCGAAGCGCGCGAAGGCGTAGGCCACCAGCACGCAGGAGATCACCGTCACGATGATGCGCGGGATGGTGATCAGGAAGCTGTTCAGGAAGTAGGTCGCGAAGGTGTACTCGGTGCTGGTCTTCCAGCCTTTGGCGTAGGCGTCGAAGTCGAAGCGCTCGGGCCAGAAGCCGGCGGAGCTGAAGATCTCCGCGTTGCTCTTGAAGGAGGCGCCGATCAGCCACAGCAGCGGGTAGAGCATCACGATGGCGACCGCGGCCAGCGCGAGGTAGCGCAGCGTGCGGTTGCCGCGGTCGCGGCCCAGGATCAGGGTGGGCGCGGTGCCACCACCGCTGCCCTCACCCCGGCCCTCTCCCGCCAGCGGGAGAGGGAGTTGGGCCGACCGAGGCGTGTTCACGTGCGCGGACGCGGGCGGGCGGCTCATCGCTTGGTCTCCTTCTCGCCGGAGTAGAAGACCCAGTACTTCGAGCTCCAGAACGACAGCGCCGCCAGGCCGCCGACCAGCGCGAACAGCACCCAGGACAGGGCCGCGCCGTAGCCGAGGTTGAAGAAGCGGAAGCTCTGGTCGTAGATGTACAGCGCCAGCACGTAGGTCGAGTGCAGCGGGCCGCCCTCGGTGATCATGTACGGGCCGTTGAACTCCTGGAACGCGTGCACCATCTGCATGATCACGTTGAAGAAGATCACCGGCGTGATCAGCGGCACGGTGATCTTCCAGAACTGCTGCATCTTGCTGGCGCCGTCGCACTCGGCGGCCTCGTAGAGCGAGATCGACACGTTCTGCAGCGCCGCCAGGAAGATCACCATCGCCGAGCCGAACTGCCACGTGAACAGCAGCACGATGGTCCACATCGAGTAGTGCTCGTCGGCGAGCCACGCGATCGGCTCGATGCCGAGCTTGATCAGCACCAGGTTGACGAGCCCGTTGCGCGCGAAGACGAAGCGCCACAGCACCGCCACCGCGATCGAGCCGCCGAGGATGGACGGGATGTAGAACGCGGCGCGGAAGAAGTTGATGCCGCGCAGCTTGAAGTTCAGCACGTGCGCGATGAACAGGGCAAAGCCCACGCGCAGCGGCACCGCCAGCAGCGCGAAGAGCAGCGTCACGCCCAGCGACTTGCGGAACAGCGGATCCGCGGTGGCGAGTTCCTCATAGTTCCGCAGCCCGACGAAGGTCGGCGGATCGATCAGGTCGTACTGCGTGAAGCTGAGCGCGAAGCTCATCACGAAAGGGAAAAGCTTGAACAGCAGCACGCCCAGCACGAATGGCAGGACGAACAGAAAGCCCAGCTTCTTGTTCTCGTACATATGTCTCCCCCCTACGCGCTGCGCGCGCCCCCTCGAGGGGGCGAGCTCGATGACCCGGCAGAGCCGGTCCATGAGCTCCGCTTGGTTGGACCGGGCGCGTAGGTGATGGTGTAGCCGTCGGGACGGCCGTCCTACAGGGTTATCGAGCCAACCAGCCGCCGTCCACGGCGACGGTGTAGCCGTTGACATAGTCCGAGGCCTTGGAGGCGAGGAACACGACCGGTCCGGCGAGATCGTCCGGGCTGCCCCAGCGACCGGCCGGGATGCGGTCGAGGATCGCGGCGTTGCGCGTCTCGTCCTGGCGCAGCGCGGCGGTGTTGTTGGTCGCCATGTAGCCGGGCGCGATCGCGTTGACGTTGATGCCGTGCGAGGCCCATTCGTTGGCCATCAGCCGGGTGATGCCCATCACGCCGCTCTTGCTGGCCGTGTACGACGGCACCCGCACGCCGCCCTGGAAGGACAGCATCGACGCGACGTTGATGATCTTGCCGCCGCCGCCCTGTGCCAGGTATTGCTTCGCGACCGCCTGCGAGAAGAAGAACACCGTCTTCAGGTTGAGGTCGACGACGTCGTCCCAGTCCTTCTCGCTGAAGCGGATCGCGTCCTCGCGCCGGATGATGCCGGCGTTGTTGACCAGGATGTCGACGCGGCCGGTGAGCGACTTGGCCTCGGCCACGAGGCCCTCGATGCAGCTGATGTCGCCCAGGTTGGCGCGCAGGTCGAGGAAGCGGCGCCCCAGGCGCTCGACCTCGGTGCGCGTCTCCGCCGGGTCGGACACGTTGACGCCGACGATGTGCGCGCCGGCCTGCGCCAGCGCGACCGCCATCCCCTGCCCCAGGCCGGTGTTGCAGCCCGAGACGATGGCCACGCGGCCGTCCAGTTGGAAGTTGTCCAGGATCATGTGATTCGTTCCGTTGATTGCCGTGACACCACGATCCGCGCTCAGCGCAGCGTCGTCATCGGCACGTGGTCCATGTCCTTGAACACCTGGTTCTCGCCGACCATGCCCCAGATGAAGGTGTAGGCCTGCGTGCCGACGCCGGAGTGGATGGACCAGCTCGGGCTGATGACCGCCTGCTCGTTGCGCACGACCAGGTGGCGGGTCTGCGTCGGCTCGCCCAGCATGTGGAACACCACCGCGTCGGACTTCATGTCGAAGTAGAAGTACACCTCCATGCGGCGGTCGTGCTGGTGGCAGGGCATCGTGTTCCAGAGGCTGCCCGGCTCCAGCTGCGTCATGCCCATCAGCAGCTGGCAGGTCGGCAGCACGTCGGGCACCAGGAACTTGTGGATGGTGCGGCGGTTGCTGGTCTCGGGCGAGCCCAGCGTCTCCGGCGACGCCTCGGCCAGCGTGACCTTGCGCGTCGGATACGCGGTGTGCGCCGGCGCGCAGTTGAAGTAGAGCTTGGCCGGGTTCGTCGCGTCGACGCTCTTGAACTCGACGATCTTGGCGCCCTGGCCGATGTAGAGCGCCTCGCGCGGGCCGACGTCGTATTGCGTGTCGTCGACGAAGACGCGCGCCGCCCCGCCGATGTTGATCAGGCCCAGCTCGCGCCGCTGCAGGAAGTAGTCGGTGCCGGTGTGCTTGCCCAGCTCCGCCGAGAAGGTCACCGGCTTGGTCACCGGCATGATCCCGCCGACGATGATCCGGTCGATCTGGCTGTAGGTCAGCGTCGCCTCGTCGGGCTTGAACAGGTCCTCCACCAGGAACTGGCGGCGCAGGCCTTCGGTGTCCAGCGTGCGGGCGTGTTCACTGTGGATGGGTTGGCGGATTTCCATGTCTCGTCTCCTGACTGTCCGGGGCTGTGTGCAGGGCTTCGTTGGCTCTGATGGGATCGCAGCGTACGGGTCTGCGGACTTTCCCGGAACTATGGTTTCTATGTAGTGAACCGCTGTTTCAATTTTTCGTGACGTCGTTATAGTTGCTCGCAACGACGGCCGAGAACCGTCCTGAATCCAGGAGACGCCCCGATGACCAGCCCGTATTTCCTGAACGACGCCGAGCCGTGGACCGAACTCGGCGACGGCATCCGCCGCAAGATCGTCGGCCACACGCCGGAGCTGATGTCGGTGCTGGTGCAGTTCGACCAGGGCGCCATCGGCACGCCGCATGCGCACGACGCGCATGACCAGATCGCGTTCGTGATCAGCGGCTCGTTCGAATGCGACGTCGGCGGCGTGAAGCGCGTGCTCAAGCCGGGCGACGCCTTCGTCGCGCCGCGTCTGACGACGCACGGCGTCGTCGCGCTGGAGGCCGGCAGCACGCTGCTGGACCAGTTCTCGCCGCGGCGCGAGGACTACCTCTAGCCCTCGCCGTCCCCGCAGTTCCCCAGGGTCCGCGCGCGGCGCGGATCGCATCCGCAGTACCGAGGTGGCGATCGCACTGCAGCGATGGCCGCTCCCGCCCTGCCGGCGCCCTGCGTGCGCCCGCGACCGAACGATGCCGCGAGAGCGACGGGCCACGATCCCGTGCCCGCGGCCAGAAGAACCTTGGAGACAACGTCATGCCCCACCGTATTGGGACTCGCCTCGGGACGTCCACGTCCGACCGCCCGCGTCGAGCACAGCGCATCCAGCCCGCGTCCGCGACGTCGCCGACGCCTCGCCTGACCCGCCTCGCCGCCTGCCTGCTGGGCACGGCCACCCTGTCGCTGCCCGCGTGGAGCCAGGACCAGGCCGCGCCCGCGCCGGCCGCCGCCGCTTCTGCCGCTGCCCCCGCGCCGGCGCCCGCGACGCCCCCCGCGGCCGCCTCTCCCGCGCCCGACAAGGCGCTGGACACGGTGGTCATCACCGGCATCCGCGCCTCGCTGGAGAGCGCGCTGAACGCCAAGCGCCAGGACCGCGGCATCGTCGACGTGATCAAGGCCGAGGACATCGCCAAGTTCCCCGACACCAACCTGGCCGAATCGCTGCAGCGCATCCCGGGCGTCGTGATCGACCGCGACGCCGGCGAAGGCCGCAACATCACCGTGCGCGGCCTGGGCGCGGACTTCACGCGCGTGCGCATCAACGGCATCGAGGCGCTGGCCACGACCGGCGGCACCGACAGCTCCGGCGGCGCGAACCGCTCGCGCGGTTTCGACTTCAACGTCTTCGCCGCCGAGCTCTTCAACACGATCACCGTGCGCAAGAGCAGCTCGGCCGAAGTGGACGAGGGCTCGCTCGGCGCGACCGTGGACCTGCAGGCCGCGCGGCCCTTCGACTTCAACAAGCGCGTCGTCGCCGCCTCGGTCAAGGCCCGCTACAACGACCTGGCGCGCGAGACCGACCCGCGCGCGGCCTTCCTGCTCAGCGACGTGTTCCTGGACAAGAAGCTCGGCGTGCTGGTGTCGGGCGCGTACTCCAAGCGCCGGCTCTTCGAGGAAGGTTTCTCGACGGTGCGCTGGGACAACGGCGCGTCTTCCGGCGGCTGGTGCTCGCCGCAAGGCGTGACCCCGGCGAATCCGACGACCACCGCTACGAACTGCGGCCCCGCCGCGCAAGGCGTGCCGCGCCTGCCCGCGTCGGCCGGCGCGACCGCGGCCTACAACGCGGCCAGCAGCGCCGACAACTTCCACCCTCGCCTGCCGCGCTACGGCCGCTTGTCGCATGACCAGGACCGGCTCGGCCTGACCGGCTCGATCCAGTTCCGCCCGACGGACCGCACGCTGCTGACCTTCGACATGCTGTATTCGAAGCTCGACGCGACGCGGCGGGAGGACTTCCTCGAGGCGATCTCGTTCAGCCGCACGGCCAGCCAGGGCGGCAAGCCGCAGACCAGCGTGGTCGAGGCGCAGTACGCGCCCAACGGCGCGCTGCAGTACGGCGTGTTCAACGGCGTCGACATCCGCGCCGAGTCGCGCTACGACGAGCTGACAACCACCTTCCGCCAGCCGAGCCTGACGCTGGAGCAGGACATCACCGACCACCTCAAGCTCAATGCCAAGGTGGGCCGGGCGGATTCCAAGTTCCGCAACCCGGTGCAGACGACGGTGACCCTGGACGCGCTGAACGTCAACGGCTACACGCTGGACTTCCGCGACAACGACCGGCTGCCGGTCATCAAGTACCCCTTCGATCCGACCGCGCAGAACGGCGCGCTGCAGATCGTCGGCGTGCCGCAGGTCACGACGGGCACGCAACCGACGACGGTCACCAACACGACCACCAGCGAGATCCGCATCCGGCCGCAAGGCGCCAACAACGTCAACGACATCGCCCACCTGGACCTGGCCTGGGAAGTGATGCCGGACACGCTGACGCTGAAGGCTGGCTTCGACTACAAGAAGTACAGCTTCGACACCTTCGAATTCCGGCGCGTCAACCAGAACGACACGATCTTCTCGCCGGCGGCGGGATCGGGCGTGCTGACGAAGATGCTGACCGGCTTCGGCCGCGGCCTGAGCCTGCCGGCGGGGACGCCCACCTCGTGGGTCATTCCCGACCTCAACGCGATCGCGGCGGCCTACGACATCTACTGCAACTGCATCAAGAGCGGTCCCGCGGGCGGCCCGGGCGACTACACGTTGTCCTCGACCACCAACGGCAACGCGCGCGGCAACAACCGCGCGGTGGTGGAGAAGGACACCGGCGGCTTCGTGCAGGCGGACTTCGAAGGTCGCCTGCTCGGCCTGCGCCTGCAGGGCAACGTCGGCGTACGCTACGTCGTGACCGAGCAGGACGCCACCGGCTACCTGGCCACCGGCGGCGGCACCGAGGTCGTGATCGGACAGAAGTACAAGGACTGGCTGCCGGCGCTCAACGTCTCGGCCAACCTGACCAAGGACCTGATCGCGCGCTTCGCCGCGGCCAAGGTGATGGCGCGTCCGCAGCTCGGCAACCTGAATCCGGGCGGCACGATCAGCACGACCGGCACGCTGTCGATCACCACCGGCAACCCGTACCTGAAGCCCTTCCGCGCGAAGACCTTCGACGGCAGCCTGGAGTGGTACTTCGGCCGCAACGCCTTCATCGGCGTGGGCCTGTTCCAGAAGAACATCGACACCTACATCCAGAGCCTGCGCACCAACGCGCCGTACAACCAGACGGGACTGCCGCTGTCGCTGCTGCCGTCCAACTTCACCGGCGAGGAAGTGTTCCAGCTCACGACGCCGATCAACACCCCCGGAGGCAAGCTGCGCGGCATCGAGCTGAACTACCAGCAGCCGTTCACCTTCCTGCCGAGCTGGGGAAAGAACTTCGGCACGGTGCTCAACTACACCTACGTGAAGTCCAAGATCACCTACCTGATCTCGCCGACCAGCAACACGACCATCACCGACGACCTGCTCAACATGTCGCCCAAGTCGTGGAACGCGACGCTGTACTACGACGACAACATCTTCAGCGCGCGGGTGTCGGCGTCCAAGCGCTCGTCGTTCCTGACCCGGGTGCCGGGGCAGAACAACAACGACGTCGAAGGGAAGAACGCCTCGCTCAACGTGGATGCGTCGATCTCGTACAAGGTCAACGACAACCTCACGATCACGCTCGAGGGCGTCAACCTGACCAACGAGGCGAACGACCAGTTCATCTCCCGGGCGCGCAACAGTCCCGTGGTCTATCACGTGACAGGGCGGGAGTTCCTGCTGGGGGCGAGCTACAAGTTCTGAGTCTGCTTGCTTGACTGCGTGAGGCGGAGCGCCGACGCTTCGCTCCGTTCCTCTCGCAGCACCGTGGAGGATTCGCGAACGACTGCGGAGGACGAGCGCCGACTCTCCACGAGGCATGGGGGATCCCTCCTGGACCCCCAAGCCTCATTCCGGTCGCATCACCTCGGAGAACTCATGAAGAAGTCATGGCTCGCGGCGCTCGTCCTTGTGGCCGGCGCCGCGCATGCGCAGAACACGGCGTCCTCGTTGCGTGTGTTCCTCGTCGGCGATTCGACGATGGCCACGAAGAGCGGCTATGGCGACGCGCTTTGCGCACGCTTCAAACCCGAGGTCACCTGCCTCAATGTCGCCAAGGGCGGGCGCAGCACGAAAAGCTTCCGCGCCGAAGGCCTCTGGGGTCAGGTCTTGACGCTGCTGCGTGATCGACCGCCGGGTCAGGCCGACGTGGTGCTGATGCAGTTCGGCCACAACGACCAGCCCGGCAAGCCGGGCCGCTCCACGGACCTGCAGACCGAATTCCCGGTGAACCTGGCCGGCTACATCGCCGACGTCGCGCCGACCGGCGCGCGTCTGGTGATGCTCACGCCGCTCACGCGCCGGAGCTTCGATGCGCAGGGCAGGCTCGAGAACAACCTGCGCCCCTGGGCCGACGCGACGATCCGCGTCAGCACCGAGCATCAGGTCCCGTTGATCGACTTGAACGCGATCAGCCACGCGGCGGTGCAGACGATGGGCGAGACCGAGGCCGACACACTCGCGATGGCGCCGAAGCCGATCGATGCGCCTGCGCAGGCCGCCTCCTCGCCCGAGCGCGCGGGCGCCGCGAATCCCGTTTTTGATCGCACGCACCTGGGCACCAAGGGCGCGCAGGTGTTCTCGGCGATGGTCGCCGAGCAACTCGTCGTCGTGATGCCGGAGCTCAAGCGCTGGATGCGCTGAGCGCGACGTTCGAGATCTCCAAAGCAGACTTCAGCGCGACTCGGCGCGGAGTCGGCCCGGACCCGGCGCGGAGTCAGCGCGCATTCAGAGCAGATCTGCCATCGCCTCGGCGGGAATGATCGCGCCGGGGTGACCGATCACGCGCGCCGCCACCCGGTTCCCATGCGCCGCCGCGCTCACGGCATCGTGCCCCGACAGCCGACGCGCCAGATAGCCGCCCGCGAAGGAGTCACCGGCCGCCGTCGTGTCGACGACGCGCTCGACCCATTGCGTCGGCGCTTCGAGCCACACGCCCCGTCCCTCCCCCTCTCCCGCATGCGGGAGAGGGCTGGGGTGAGGGCCAGCGACCTGCGCAGGCCGCCCTTGCGCGTCGGCAGCACGAACGAGCGTCGATGAAGCGCCGCGCTTGATCAGCACTTCGGGTGTCGACAAGTCCTTCGCATGAGCAAGGGCCGCGTCGAGGTCCGGCAGGTCCATCAGCGCCTGATGATCGTCCGCCGTCACGAGCGCGATCGTGGCGAGCGAGAAGGCCCGCTCGAACTCGACACGCGCCGCATGCCGGTCCGCCCACAGGCGAGGCCGGTAGTTGTTGTCGAAGACGACATGAGCGCCGCGCTCGCGCATCGCGGCCATCAATGCATAGAGACGTTCCCGCCCCGCCGGCGGCAGGATCGCGAGCGTGATGCCGCTGAGGTAGAGCGCGTCGAAGTCTTCCGCGTGCGCCTCCAGCGGCGTGCGTTCGACCTCGAAGTACGCCTTCGCCGCGGCGGTGTCGCGCCAGTAGTGGAAGCTGCGCTCGCCGCGACCGTCGACCTCGATCATGTAGAGCCCCGGCATGCGGCCCGCAAGGCGCCGTACCAGGCGCGTGTCGATGCCCTGCTCGCGCCAGCGATCGAGCAGGCCGGCGCTGAGACCGTCGTCGCCGAGGGCCGTCGCATACGCCACCTCCAGGCCAGCCGTCGCGCCGCAGCGGCGCAGATAGACGGCGGTGTTGAACGTGTCCCCGCCGTAGCCCAGCGTCATCGCGCCGAAGGCTTCGCCCTTGAGCTCCAGCATGCATTCGCCGATCACGGCCACGCGTTGGGTCATCGGAATCCTCTTCGCTTCCTGATCTTGAAACGGTGTTTTGGATTCTGGTTTCCACCCGCGTAAAGCGCCACGGGAGTGACCCCAGGTTCAGCAGTTTTCCGATATCCAGGCAGGCGCGACCCCGCTACGGTGCCAGGATCACTCCTTGGAGATCCCGATGTCCTATCTGCGCACCATCGCCCAACGACACGAGGCCGGCAGCGGTGGCGAGACCGCCTCGAGGCAGCAGTCTCGCGGCGGATCCACCGTCCCCACCGAAGCCAACGCGAGCCTGTCGACTCAGCGGCGAATGATCGACCTGATCGACAGCAGCCCCCGCATGGCGGCGCAGCGCCAGGTGATGCAGCGAGCCGCCGTCGCCCAACGGTGGCCGGGCATCCAGAGCGACAGCGGCAATCCGAACTACCAGCTCGGCGCCCAGTTCGCGCAACGCCATGTGGCCGCCAGCGAAAACGCCGCCTTAAACAAGGCCTGGGACCTCTACGACCCCGACCACCGACCCGGCAGTCACAGCGCCTACGTCACGGTGATCTATCCCGACCTCAGCCAAGTCACAGACGGCACCGACATCACGCCCCGCGGCGGCTATGACTGGTCGCTGCAGATCGATGTCGATGCCGTGTGCGTCGGACCGACCGGCAGACGAAACGACCGGGGTGACCCTGGAGCGGAGGAGTCCATCTCCACCGTCATCGTTTCCGGCTACACCCTGGGCGGCGGGGGGCGCCTGATCACGCACGTCTCGACGAGCCAATGACCGTGATCGCCGGTCGTCGGCGGCAGAAGTGGCGACGGGTGCTCAAGACCTGGTCGACGGACGCGGCATGACGCCAGCGCGACCGCTCACCGCGCCTTGAACCACCGTCCCAACGCCGCCCGTTCCTCATCGGTGATGCCGGTCGCGTTGTTCAGCGGCATGGTCTTCTGCACCACGACCTGCTGGTAGATCTCGGCCGCGTGCTGCTCGATCATCTGCGGCTCGTGGAACTGGATCCGCTTGGGCGCCAGTGCCGCGTTGTGGCACGCCAGGCAGCGCGCATTGACGATCGTCCTGACCTGCTCGAAGGTGACCTTCGACGGATCACCACCCACGCCCGCCGCGCCGGGGTCAGGCGTTGCCGAAGAAGACACCGCCGGTGCGGCCGTGACCGGCACCGTCGCCGGCTGCGGCGCCAGCCACGCGATCAGCACCGCGAGCAGCATGACCACCGCCACCAGCAGCGGCCACGCGTCGATGCCCTTGTGGCGCTTCACGAACCAGGTCCGCACCAGCGCGCCCGTCAGCATCAGCATCACCAGTACCAGCCAGTTGTGCGCGTGGCTGTACAGCATGCCGTAGTGGTTGGACAGCATCGCGATCAGCACCGGCAGCGTGAAGTAGGTGTTGTGCACGCTGCGCTGCTTGCCGCGCTGGCCGTGGACCGGGTCCACCGGCCGCCCCGCCCGCATGTCCGCGATCACCTGCTTCTGGCCCGGGATGATCCAGAAGAAGACGTTCGCGCTCATCATCGTGGCGATCATCGCGCCCGTGATCAGGAAGGCCGCACGGCCCGCGAAGAGCTGGCATGCGCCCCAGGCCGCGGCGACGACCACCACCGCGATCAGGCCGAGCACCACGCCGTCGTTGCCGATCGAGCCGTCGGCCTTGCGGCCGAAGCGCCGGCAGATCTGGTCGTAGACCAGCCAGCCGCCCGCGAGGAAACCGAGCGCACCGGCCACGGCCGCGGGCGCGCTCCAGTCGAAGACGCGCTTGTCGATCAGGTAGGTGTCGGCGTTGAAGAGGTACAGCAGCGCGAAGAGCGCGAAGCCGCTCATCCACGTCCAGTAGCTCTCCCAGTAGAACCAGTGCAGGTGCTGCGGCAGGTTGGCTGGCGCGACCATGTACTTCTGCGGGTTGTAGAAGCCGCCGCCGTGCACCGCCCACAACTCGCCGTCCACGCCCTTGGACTTCAGGTCCTCGGCCTGCGGCTTGAGCAGGTGGTTGTCCAACCAGACGAAATAGAACGAGGCGCCGATCCAGGCGATGGCCACGATCACGTGCAGCCAGCGCAGCAGCAGATTGGCCCAGTCAAGCAGGTAGCTGTCCATCAACGAACGTCGAGCAAGATCCGGACCACCACTGCGGGCGCTGTGAACCGGCAAGCGTCGCGCTGAGAAAGTCGGGGCGCCGCGGCGACGTCTAGGGGCGAAGTGTATACAGTCTTGGACGCGGACTGCGACGGCCGCTGGCCCTCACCCCTGCCCTCTCCCGCAAGCGGGAGAGGAGCCTTACAGCGGCTCGGTCGGCTCCTGCATCGCCTGCGCCACGACCGACAGGGCCACCATCTCCGGCTGCTTGCCGGGGATGCCGGGAATGCCGATGGGGCAGGTCACGTGCGCCAGCTCGGCGGGCGTGAATCCGCGCGCCTCCAGCCGGTGGCGGAAGGTCGCCCACTTGCTCTTGCTGCCGATCAGGCCGATGTACGGGAGATCGCGCGACTCGCGCTGGCGCTTCAGGCAACTCGCGAGGATGTCGAGATCCTCGGCATGGCTGAAGCTCATGATCAGCACGTGCGAGCCTGGGGCCAGCGTCGGCACCGCGCCCTGCACGGGCTCGGAGTGCTCGGCCCGGACGTTGTCCGGCAGCGGGTCCGGGAACACCCCCTCGCGGCTGTCGATCCAGTGCACCGTCGCCGGCAGCTTCGCCAGCAGGTCGACGATCGCCCGGCCCACGTGACCGCCGCCGAACAGCGCGATGCGCCGCCACTCGCGCTGATCGCCCAGGCGATCGGCCAGTCCGGCGATCGACAGCGCATCCAGCCATTCGAAGGCCAGCCAGACGACACCGCCGCAGCATTGCCCCAGCGAGGGTCCGAGCGCGAAGCGCTGGCGCACCTCCATCACCCGTCCTGACGCCAGCGCGGCCCGCGCCTTGGCGATCGCGTCGAATTCGAGCTGTCCGCCGCCGATCGTGTTCAGGACGTCGGAGGCGGTCACGGCCATCCATGCGCCCACCTCCCGCGGCCCGCTGCCCTGCAACTCGTCGACGCGCACCAGCACCGCCGGCTCGCGCGCGAGTCTCAGGGCCAATGTCTGCCAAGACCGCATGCGAGGACCTCAGCTGCCCCGGTAGGTCGAGTACGACCAGGGGCTCGCCAGCAGCGGCACGTGGTAGTGCGCGCCGGGGTCGGCAATGCCGAAGTCCAGCGGCACCTCGTCCAGGAAGGCCGGCTCCGGCAGCGTCACGAGGCGGCTGCGGAAGTACTCGGCCACCGCGAAGACGAGTCGGTAGCGTCCGACCTGCAGCGCCGCGCCGTCGAGCAGAGGCCCGTCCGCGCGGCCGTCGGCGTTCAGCGTCAGCGCCTGCAGCAGGCGCGGCTCGCCGGACTCGATCCGGTACAGCCGGACGGCCATGCCCGCGGCCGGGCTGCCGTGCATCGTGTCGAGGACGTGAGTCGTGAGCTTGCCCATCGGCGCCTTCGTTGAAAAGGGGAATGAAAGTACAAAGTGTATACACTTGCGAACACCATGAACGCCCGGGACATCGATGCCAGCGCTTCCGTCACCGGACGCATCACCGCCGCCATCACGCAGGCGATCGTCGAGCGGCGGCTGATGCCGGGCACCAAGCTGGTGGAGCAGCAGCTGGCGGACATCTTCGACTGCTCGCGCACGCTGGTGCGGCAGGCGCTGAACCAGCTCAGTCGCGATCGGCTCGTGCGGCTGGAACCGGCGCGCGGCGCCTTCGTCGCGCAGCCCAGCGTCGAGGAAGCGCGCCAGGTCTTCGAGGTGCGCAAGATGCTCGAGGCCGCGATGCTGGCCGACCTCTGCCAGCGCATCACCCCCGCGCAGATCAAGCAGCTGCGCGCCCATCTGAAGCAGGAACGCGAGGCCGTCGCCCGCACCGACGTCCCCGGCCGCACGCGGCTGCTGGCGGACTTCCACGTCGTGCTCGCCCGCATGCAGGGCAACGAGGTGCTGGCGCAGCTGCTCACCGACCTGCTCTCACGCAGCTCGCTGATCGCGCTGATGTACCAGAGCTCCCATTCCGCCGCCGAGTCGCAGGCCGAGCACGACGCCATCGTCGATGCGCTGGAGGCCCGCGACAAGCGCGCGGCGCTGAAGCTGCTCGATGCCCACCTCGGCAACGTCGAGGCCAACCTGCGGCTCGATCCGCGCGTGCAGGACCTGAAGTCGGTCCTTCAACGCTGATCGCGCCGCCCTCCTCCGACTCCTCCGACACCTCCACCCAACCCGTCGCATGACACCCGCCGCATGAAGCCCGTTGTCTCTCCCGGTTATCCCCGCGACCTCATCGGCTACGGCGAGCATCCGCCGCACGCGCAGTGGCCGGGCCAGGCGCGCATCGCCGTGCAGTTCGTCCTCAACTACGAGGAAGGCGGCGAGAACTCCGTGCTACACGGCGACGCCGGCAGCGAGCAGTTCCTGTCCGAGATGTTCAACCCGCCGGCCTTCCCCGCGCGCCATCTGAGCATGGAAGGCATCTACGAATACGGCTCGCGTGCCGGCGTGTGGCGGCTGCTGCGCGAGTTCGAGAAACGCGCGCTGCCGCTGACGGTCTTCGGCGTGTCGATGGCGTTGGAGCGGCATCCGGAGCTGACGAAGGCCTTCGTCGAGCTGAACCACGAGATCGCGTGCCACGGCTGGCGATGGATCCATTACCAGGGCGTCGATGAATCCATCGAGCGCCAGCACATGGACATCGGCATGGACATCATCCAGCAGCTGACCGGCGAGCGGCCGTCGGGCTGGTACACCGGCCGCGACAGCCCCCACACGCGCCGGCTGGTGGCCGATTTCGGCGGCTTCGAGTACGACAGCGACTACTACGGCGACGACCTGCCGTTCTGGCTCAACGTCCGCAAGACCGACGGCGCGCTGACGCCGCATCTGGTCGTGCCCTACACGCTGGACTGCAATGACATGCGCTTCGCGCTGCCGCAGGGCTTCAGCCATGGCGATGAGTTCTTCGAGTACCTGCGCGACACCTTCGACGTGCTCTACGCCGAGGGCGCCGAGTCGCCCAAGATGATGAGCATCGGCATGCATTGCCGCCTGCTCGGCCGGCCGGGCCGGATGCGCGCGCTGCAGCGATTCCTCGATCACGTCGAGAAGCACGACCGTGTCTGGGTCGCCCGCCGCGTCGACATCGCCCGCCACTGGCGCGCCACGCATCCGTTCGATGCGGACCAGGCCTTCGTGTGGGGCTGAATCGCTGAGCATCCGATGAGCACCTCTTCGCCAACACTTCCGCCCTCGCCGTCCCTGTCCCTCGCCGCGCTGGACGCGGCCGGTGAGGACGCCTTCGTCGCGCTGCTGGACGGCGTCTACGAGCACTCGCCGTGGATCGCGCGACGCGCCTTCGCCCGGCGCCCCGCGGGCGGCTTCCCGAGCCTCGCGGCGCTGAAGCATGCGATGGCGACCGTCGTGCGCGAGGCCGCGCTCGACGAGCAGCTCGGCCTGATCCGAGCGCATCCGGAACTCGCCGGCAAGGCGATGGTGGCGCAGGCCCTGACCGCCGAGTCCACGAACGAGCAGAGCCGTGCCGGCCTCACGAACTGCTCGCCGGAGGAGTTCGCGCGCCTGCAGCAACTGAACGCGGACTACAACGCGCGCTTCGGCTGGCCCTTCATCCTCGCCGTGCGCGGCCCGCGCGGCGATGGCCTGACGCGACAGCAGATCATCGAGACCTTCGCGCGGCGCCTGAACGCGCACCCGGACATCGAGCGCGCCGAGTGCCTGCGCAACATCCATCGCATCGCGGAGATCCGGCTCAACGACAAGTTCGGCGTGGCGCCGACCCTGGGCAACCAGGTCTGGGACTGGGCGGAATCGCTGGCGCGGTTCTCCGATCCCGGCTTCGCGGAGAACGGCCAGCTCACCGTCCTGTACCTGACCGACGCCCATCGCGCCGCGGCGGCGCAACTCGCCGACTGGATGCGCGAGTGCGGCTTCGACGAGGTCGGCATCGACGCGGTTGGCAACGTCGTCGGCGTCTATCACGGCGAACACCACGGCCAGGCCGACGAGCCTCCTCGGCTGCTCACCGGCAGCCACTACGACACCGTGCGCAACGGCGGCAAGTACGACGGTCGGCTCGGCATCCTCGTGCCGATGGCCTGCGTGCGCGAGCTCAAGCGCCAAGGGCGACGACTCAGGCACAGCATCGAGGTCATCGGCTTCTCCGAAGAGGAAGGCCAGCGCTACAAGGCGACCTTCCTCGGCTCCAGCGCGCTGGTCGGCCGCTTCGATCCTGCGTGGCTGGATCAGGCCGATGCCGACGGCGTCGTGCTGCGCGACCTGATGCGCGACGCCGGCCTGCCCGGCACGATGGCGGCGATCCAGGCCTTGAAGCGGGATCCGGCGCGCTACCTCGGTTTCATCGAGGTGCACATCGAACAGGGGCCCGTGCTCAACGAGCTCGACCTGCCGCTGGGCATCGTCACCTCGATCAACGGCAGCATCCGCTACGTCGGCGAAGTGCGCGGGCTCGCCTCGCACGCCGGCACGACGCCGATGGACCGCCGCCGCGATGCCGCCGCCGCGGTCGCGGAGTTGATCCTCCACGTCGAGGAACGCGCGGGCGCGGTGCCCGAGGTCGTCGGCACCGTCGGGCAGCTGCAGGTGCCCAACGGGTCCATCAACGTGATCCCGGGCCGCTGCCGATTCAGCCTCGACCTGCGCGCGACGACCGATGCGGCGCGCGACGCGCTCGACGCCGACGTACGCGCCCGTCTCGCCGAGATCTGCGAGCGCCGCGGCGTCAGCTTCACGCTGGAACGCACCGAGGCCGCCGCCGCCGCGCCGAGCGATGCGGCGTGGCAGGCGCGCTGGGAATCGGCCGTTGGCGCCCTCGGTCTGCCGGTGCACCGCATGCCCTCGGGCGCCGGCCACGACGCGATGAAGCTCCATCAGGCGATGCCGCAGGCCATGCTGTTCCAGCGCGGACTGAACCTCGGCATCAGCCACAACCCGCTCGAAGCGATCAGCAACGACGACACCGAACTCTGCGTGCAGGCCTTCCTCGCGCTGCTCGACCGGCTGTGAACGCCGCCCGATCTCCTGGAACAGACCTCCCATGACCGCTTCCGCACCCACCTCCTCCCAGATCGCCTACGACACGCTCGACGCGTGGGTCGACGCCCACTTCGACGAACAGGTCCGCTACCTGCAGGCGCTGGTGCGCGTGCCCACCGACACGCCGCCCGGCAACAACGCGCCGCATGCCGAGCGCACGGCCGAGCTGCTCGCCGAGATGGGCTACGTCGCCGAGAAGCACCCGGTGCCCCAGGCGCAGGTGCGCGAGTACGGGCTGGAATCGCTGACCAACCTGATCGTCCGCCGCCGCTTCGGCGCCGAAGGCGGCGGCCCGGTGATCGCCCTGAACGCGCACGGCGACGTGGTGCCGCCCGGGGATGGCTGGACGCACGACCCGTACGGCGGCGAGGTGGTCGACGGCCAGCTCTTCGGACGCGCGTCGGCCGTCAGCAAGAGTGACTTCTCGACCTACACCTTCGCGCTGCGCGCAGTGGAAGCGTTGGCCGCGCAAGGCGCAGCACTCAAGGGCGGCGTCGAACT
The DNA here is from genome assembly GCF_056867975.1 of Mitsuaria sp. MSU3D. Taxonomy (NCBI): domain Bacteria; kingdom Pseudomonadati; phylum Pseudomonadota; class Betaproteobacteria; order Burkholderiales; family Sphaerotilaceae; genus Roseateles; species Mitsuaria sp. MSU3D. Next base: position 3,615,103 of record NZ_CP200314.1, read on the forward strand.
GCACTTCACCTACGACGAGGAATTCGGCGGCGAGCTCGGCCCCGGCTGGCTGCTGCAACAGGGGCTGACGAAGCCCGATCTGCTGCTTGCTGCCGGCTTCAGCTACCAGGTGGTCACTGCGCACAACGGCTGCCTGCAGATGGAGGTCACGGTTCACGGCAAGATGGCGCATGCCGCGATCCCGGACACCGGCATCGATGCGCTGCAGGGCGCGGTCGTGATCCTGAACGCGCTCTACGCGCGCAACGTCGCGTACCGCGAGGTCACGTCGAAGGTCGAGGGCATCCAGCATCCTTACCTGAACGTGGGCCGCATCGAGGGCGGCACGAACACCAATGTCGTGCCGGGCAAGGTCACGTTGAAGCTGGATCGCCGGATGATTCCGGAAGAGGATCCGGTCGTCGTCGAGGCGGAGATCCGGGACACCATCGCGAAGGCCGCGGCCTCGTTCCCCGGCATCACGGTCGACGTAAAGCGCCTGCTGCTGGCGCGCGCGCTCAAGCCGCTGCCTGGCAATCAACCGCTGGTCGGCGCATTGCAGCGTCATGGCGAGGCGGTCTTCGACGAGCCGATCCCGACCTCGGGCACGCCGCTGTACACCGATGTACGTCTCTACGGCGAGCACGGCATCCCTGCGGCGATTTATGGTGCGGGTCCTCGCACCGTGCTGGAGTCGCATGCCAAGCGTTCGGACGAGCGAGTCGACTTGGACGACCTGCGCCGCGCGACGAAGGTCGTCGCACGCACCCTCTTCGATCTCTTGAGTCCGACCTGAGTCCGCGACTCGTCGAACGCGAAGTAGGCATGGCCGGGGCCGGCGGCGAAGCCGAGCGTTCAAGACTGACTTGAGCGCCGTCTGTTTGAGTGCAGTGAGCCGCAGGTGAACGGAACGAGTTGGCGCGCCAAGCGAGGCGTGAGCCGCCGGCCCCGGCCATGCCTGCTTCGCGCGCTCCCCCTAGAATGCCCTGCGTGATGCACCCGCAATCCCCCCCTGTCTTCGCCCGCTGGATGACCGTTTTGGTCTTCTGGCTAGCGGCGCTGCTGCCTGCGGCGTCGATGGGTGCGCAGGCGTTGAACGGGGATTTGGCGCCTTGGACGCAGATCTGCCGCTCCAGCGTCGTCGGTCCTCGCGCTGCCGAGTTGCGCGCGGGGTTGGCGGACAGCGGCGTCGACGACCAGGACCATGCGTTGTTCCAGCACTGCGCGTTCTGCCACCTGCACCAGGACGTGCTGCCGCTGCCGCCGGTGCCGGGGGTGCTGCCGCTGCGCACCGAGCTGCGCCACGGCCTGCCGGAGCGCTTCTACAGCGCCGCGGTCACCGCGCACGCCTGGCGCAGCGCGCCGGCCCGTGCGCCTCCTCTGACGGTCTGAAGTTTGCCGCGCCGGCTTGCGCCGGTGCTCCTTCATTCCGTTGGAGTTTCTTTCCATGCACAGCATTTCCCGTGCGCGCCGGCTGAGAGCCGGTGCGCTGACGGTGCTGGCGTCCGCTTCCGCTGCCGCGTCCACGATCGTGTACGCCGCGGAGGACGCCGACGTCCGCGCTCTTTCCCTGGGCATCGTCCGTGTCGACGGTGCCGCGCCGACCTCGCTCCCGAGCCGCATTCCCACGACGATGGAGGGCGTCACCGGCGAGGCCATCGCCCGCGACATCAATGCCACCGATGCCGAGGACGCGCTCAAGTATCTGCCCAGCCTGCTGGTGCGCAAGCGCTACATCGGCGACTACAACCATGCCGTGCTGTCGACGCGCGCGTCGGGCACCGGCAACAGCGCGCGCTCGCTGGTTTATGCAGACGGCATCCTGCTGTCCAACCTGCTGGGCAACGGCGCGACCTTCGCACCTCGGTGGGGCCTCGTGTCGCCGGAGGAGATCGCCCACGTCGACGTGATGTACGGACCGTTCTCGGCGGCGTATTCGGGCAATGCGGTGGGTGCCGTCGTCGACTACCAGACGCGCATGCCGACGCGTTTCGAGGCGCACGCGCGGGTGGGCTACAGCCATCAGCCGAATGATCTCTACGGCCACAAGCGCGACTACGACGCGAAGCAGGCGAGCGCCTCGATTGGTAGTGCGGACGGCGCGTTCTCGTGGTGGCTGCACGCCGGCCGCACCGACAGCGAGGGCCAGCCGCAGACCTTCGCGAACAGGACCCTGAGCTCGGCCGCGCCTGCGGCCGGCGCGGTGCCGGTCTCGGGCGCGGTCGCAGGGCTCAACCGCGCCAACCAGCCGTGGCTGCTGCTGGGCAGCGGCACGCAATACGACACGGTGCAGGACCAGGCAAAGCTGAAGCTCGCCTACGACATCGATCCCGGCCTGCGGGCGATGTATGTCTTCGGGCTGTGGAGCAACAACTCCGACGGCCGCTCGCAGAGCTTCCTGACGGACGCGAACGGGCGGACGATCGATCACCGTTCCGGCGGCGGCATCACCCAGCCGGTCAGCATCGACGGCAAGGGCTATTCGCTGAGCGCGAGCGACTTCCCGCAGACGCGCGACGAGCTCGAGCACCGCATGCATGCGATCTCGCTGAAGCGCCGCGTGCGCGACGGGCTCGGCTGGGAGGTCTCGGGCAGCCTGTACGACTACCTCGCCGACCGCTCGCGCGCCTACGCGCCGACGAGCGCATCCCCCGACGCCGGTCGGCTCACCGACCAGGCGGGCACCGGGTGGAACACGCTGTCGGGGAAGCTCACCTGGACGCCCGACGGCAGCTATCACACGATCGATGCGGGCGTGTCGCAGGAGCGCTATCGGCTGCGCACGCGGGTCTCCGCGTTGGCGGACTGGCGAGATGGCGATGCCGGCGCGCTGACCTCGCGTTTCGAGGGTGACACGCGCGTGCGGGCCGTCTTCGCGCAGGACGCCTGGGCCTTCGCGCCCGACTGGACCGCGGTGCTGGGCCTGCGTGGCGAGCACTGGCAGTCGTTCGACGGCGTGACCCAGTCGACGACGAACCTGCAGAACCACCCGTCACGCGCGCAGACCGCGTGGTCGCCGAAGGCGGCGCTGTCGTACGGACTGAGCGAGCAATGGGTGATCAAGGCCAGCACCGGCCGCGCGGTGCGCTTCCCGACGGTCAGCGAGCTGTTCCAGGGCGGCTTCAACGCCGCGGGACAGTTCATCAACAACGATCCCAACCTGAAGGCCGAGCGCAGCTGGACCAGCGAGCTCAGCGCCGAATGGACCGGCAAGGATCGCGACGCCCTGCGGGTCACGCTCTTCCACGAGGACAGCCGCGATGCGCTGTATTCGCAGCTGAACGTCGCGACCAATGCGAACACGGTGCAGAACATCGACCGCATCCGGACGCGGGGCGTCGAGCTCAGCGGAACGGCGGGACTGCCTCAGCGCGTGAGCCTGACGGGCAGCGTGACCTTCGCCGATTCAATCATCCTGGCCAACGCCGGCTATGCGACGGTGCCCGGCGACACGATCGGCAAGTGGCAGCCGCGCGTGCCGCGCTGGCGCGCCACGATGCTCGCGCAGTGGCAGGCACGCGACGACCTGAGCCTGAGCCTCGGCGCGCGCTACAGCGGCAAGCAGTTCAGCACGCTCGACAACAGCGATGTCAACGGCTTCGCCTACATGGCGGCGAGCAAGTACTTCACCGTCGACGTGCGGGCCCAGTGGCGACTCGACAGGCAGTGGACGCTCGCGGCCGGCGTCGACAACCTCAACAACTACCAGTACTGGAACTTCCATCCGTATCCGGGGCGGACGTTCCAAGTCGAGGCGAGGTGGGATTACTGAGTCTGCCTTCCCGGCAGCTCGGCTTCGGGCCAATGCCGTGCCGCATGGATCACACGACGGATGATCAGATGCGGCGGCGGTGACTGGTAGAGCACCTTGTAGCTGCGCTTGACGGGCAAGACCCGCACGTTCTGATTCCTCGTGCGGGTACCGATGCCTGGCTGGTTGGACAGCAGTTTGAACTTGCGAAAGAACTCCTTGGCCATCTTTTCGGCGGCAAAGGGGTCGTCCGCCTTGATACGACTGAGGATCTCGAAGAGGTCTTGACGCGCCTGACGCGTGATCGCCGCGCTCAAGACTGCGCCGGAAGATCTTGCGACCCGTCCGTTCCGAATTGATCTTCGATCTCCCTTTCCACCTGCTCCAGGGGCAGGTCATGCCCGAGGATGGTGGACTGGAGCGACTCGCGCACGAGGTGGTATTCGTGCGCCTCCCAGTTGTCCGGATCAAAGAACTCCGGGCTGTTGATGAAGATCGCTTCCTCGAGCAGCCAGGCCACGTGCTCGTCCATCGAGAGGTTCGATGCGGCGGCTCCCGCTTCGAGTTTGCGCATCAATTCAACATCGATGCTCACCGTCAACGGGATGGTCTCGGACTCAGGCTCGGACGCGGACATGGGAGGCGTGAAGTAGATCGGATCCACGAGGGCATTCATTCTGCACCTGCACTTTCCAATGAAGGGGGATGCGGGATTCTGAGAACGATCCGGCACCGCGGGATTCGAGCCAACGGCCAAAACAACCAGGACAAGTCAGTCGTCCGCGAAAGACGATCACTTTGAGCCACCGTCGCCGCGATGGATTCGATGAAGTTCGTCCACCCCGTACTTCCCCGCCCTGACCAAAGGCACCCCAAGGACAGCGGGGCACAATTCCCGCCCACCGCCCCGAACGGCCACGAGCCGCGCGGGGCGGCTTCCCGACTCCAGGAGCACATCGCATGCATTCCCGTCTTTCGTTGACCGCCGCGCTGGTGGTCGGGCTCGGCGCCGCGACGGCCGCCACCGCGCAAACCGCCTCGGCCCCCGCCAATGCGTCGGCCGCCTCGCAGGGCCTGACCTACCCGGTCACCCGCAAGGTCGACCAGACCGACAACTACCACGGCACCACCGTCGCCGATCCCTACCGCTGGCTCGAGGACGACAACAGCGCCGACACCAAGGCCTGGGTCCAGGCCGAGAACGCGGTCACCGACAAGTTCCTCGCCGCGATGCCGCAGCGCCTGCCCGCGCGCAAGCTCTACACCGACCTCTACAACTTCGAGAAGTTCGGCGTCCCCTACAAGGAAGGCGGCCGCTACTTCTGGACCCGCAACAACGGCCTGCAGCAGCAGGCGGTGCTCTACACCGCACGCAGCCTGAAGGACACGCCGCAGGTCGCGCTCGACCCCAACACGCTGTCCAAGGACGGCACCGTCGCGCTGACGGGCAGCGTCGTGTCCAAGGACGGCCGCCTGCTGGCCTACGGCACCGCCGGCGCCGGCTCCGACTGGCAGACCTGGAAGGTCCGCGACCTCGACACCGGCAAGGACCTGGACGACACCATCGAGTGGGTCAAGTTCTCCGGCGCGTCCTGGACGCCGGACGGCAAGGGCTTCTTCTATTCGCGCTACGACGCGCCCAAGGAAGGCGCGGCCCTGACCGGCGCCAACTACTTCCAGAAGGTCTACTACCACCGCCTGGGCACGCCGCAGTCCGCCGACACGCTGGTCGTGGAGAACCCGGCCGAGAAGGAATGGGGCTTCAACGTCGACGTCACCGACGACGGCCGCCTCGGACTGATCAACGTGTGGAAGGGCTCCGCCCGCAAGAACGGCCTGATGCTGCTGCCGCTGGACGGCAAGGGCGGCTACGCCGGCGCCAAGCCGGTGCCGCTGACCGTCAGCTTCGACGCGGAGTACGCGCCCGTCGTGCTGGACGGCCAGCGCCTGATCGTCAAGACCGACAAGGACGCGCCGCGCGGCCGCCTGATCGCGATCGACCTGGACAAGGACTGGACGGCCAAGGATCCGAAGACCTGGACCACGCTGGTGCCCGAGACCAAGGACGCGCTGAACGCCGCCAACGGCGTCGGCGGCCAGCTGGTGCTGAGCTACCTGCAGGACGCCGCCACGCTGGTGCGCGTGCACGCCCCCAGCGGCAAGCATGTGCGCGACATCCAGCTGCCCGGCGTCGGCACCGCCGCCGGCTTCGGCGGCAAGTGGAACGACCCGGAGACCTTCTTCAGCTACACCAGCCTGACCACGCCGGGCGAGATCTGGCGCCTGGACGCGAAGACCGGCAAGGCCGAGCTGTTCAAGCGCGCGCAGACCGCGTTCGACGCGAGCGAATTCGAGAGCAAGCGCGTCTTCGTCACCAGCAAGGACGGCACCAGGCTGCCGATCTTCATCGCGCACCGCAAGGGCCTGAAGCTGGACGGCAGCAACCCGACGCTGCTCTACGGCTACGGCGGCTTCAACGTGCCGATGACGCCGGGCTACGGCGTCACCGCCGCGACCTGGATGAAGATGGGCGGCGTCTACGTGCTGGCCGTGCTGCGCGGCGGCGGCGAGTACGGCGCCGCCTGGCACGAAGCCGGCACCAAGGCCAAGAAGCAGAACGTCTTCGACGACTTCATCGCCGCCGGCGAGTACCTGGTGTCCAGCAAGTACACGCAGCCCGCGAAGCTCGCCATCAACGGCGGCTCCAACGGCGGCCTGCTGGTGGGGGCGGTCGTGAACCAGCGTCCGGACCTGTTCGGCGCCGCCGTGCCGCAGGTCGGCGTGATGGACATGCTGCGCTTCCACAAGTTCACCATCGGCTGGGCATGGACCTCGGACTACGGCAGCTCGGAGAACGCCGCGGACTTCCAGTGGCTGAAGGCCTACTCGCCGCTGCACACGATCAAGAGCGGCGCGCGTTATCCAGCCATCCTGGTGACCACCGGCGACCATGACGACCGCGTCGTCCCGGCCCACAGCTTCAAGTACACCGCGACGCTGCAGGCCGCCGACACCGGCCCCGCGCCCAAGCTGATCCGCATCGAGACGCAGGCCGGCCACGGCGCCGGCAAGCCGACCTCCAAGATCATCGAGGAGCGCGCGGACATCCTGGCCTTCATCGCGAACACGTTCGGGATGGACGTCAAGTGATGCGCGTGATGCACGTGATGAGCGACCTGCGCGAGATGCCCGACAGGGCGACGCGCTGACCCGTCGGTGCGCTTGCGCGCACCGGACCGGATCATCTTCAGGCCCGGCCCGTCTCGTACGCGCCGGGCTTGTCGTTGGTGGACCCGACTTTGATCGAACCGAGGGGTCTCGGACGACAACTGATCCTTCCAACCATCGCCTCCGACGTCGCCATGCCTTCCAGGTGCCCTTGCGCCCGCCGATTCCCTGAAGGCCCGGAAATGGACGAAAAAACCGGCCACTTGTTTGGCCGGATTTGCGCCCTGTTCTTTCCTTCTCGGCTTTTCCGGCCGCGGCGATGATGCGAAGCATGACGACACGCCGCACGCCCGCCTCCCCGCAGTCCACGCCCCCGCGTCCCTGCCCCGGAAAGCCAGCCCCGGCGCCGGTCCCGCCCCCGCGGACCTGAGTTCTCACGATCCACGCGCCCAGGCCGCGTCCCGTCGCGGGTCGCCTCATGGCCGGCGCGCAAGCGCTCCCCATTCGCCACGCCGCAGCGCCACGCCCTCAGCAGTCAGGGCGTTCAGGCGGCGTCACAGCGCCCTTGCCCGGCCTCTCCACGAGGGGCCGGGCTTTTTTTCGTCTCTTCGGCGTCGGGCAACCGGATGTCCTCGGTGAACCGGCGACGAACAGCGTCGACTGACACTCTTTCGTCACGCCGAGACTGCCATGTACCTGCCCCCCGTCGCCCCCCTTCTCCCCGCGTCCTTGCCCGACTCCGAAGTCGACTTGAACGCGGCCCGCCAATCGTTCCTGGCAGCGCTCAAAGCCGGCGACGCGCCATCACTCAGCGCCTCGCTGCAGGCGCTGCACGCATCGCCCGTCGAGCTCGCCCGACTCTTGAAAGAGCCGTCCGGGCACCATCGTCAGAGCGCACTGCGTGGGGCCATGGCGAACGGCCACGAAGCATCGGTGCAGTTGCTGCTCTCCGCCGCCGGCGTGCTCCGGAAGGACAAGGCGATCGGGGTCGAGGACGAACGCAAGTTGCTGACCGAGGCAATGAGCAACGAGGCGCTCGACCATCCGGACGTCTTCGCGCCCTGGCTGCAGGCGCTCAAGCTGGCCGTCGATGGCGGCCGCATGAACGCCAGGGAGGCCAAGCAGGCCCTGCTGCCGACCAGCTTGAGATATCACGCCGACATCCGGACATGGGCGGGGGATCCGGGGAAGGCCGATCGCCTGCGTCAGTGGGGCACGCTGATCTCGCAGGCGCAGGCCACCGGCCTGATCACCGCGAAGGAAGCTCGGACAGTGCTGCAGGGCCCCTACAACACGGCGTTGAGGACCATGCTGGAGCGAAGCAACAAACCCGAGGCGCTGGCGGCCTACATGGATGCACAGGCCATCGTGGCGGCCAAGGGCTGACCCGGTTCGCTCAGCGCTTCTCCAGCGCATACGCGCGCACGTGGTCGCCGGGCCTCGTCCCGGTCGACCCGTGGCCGCCCGCGACGACCAGCACGTACTGCCGCCCGTCCGCGCCCAGGTAGGTCATCGGCGTGGCCTGGCCGCCGGCGGGCAGACGGCTTTCCCACAGCACGCGGCCGTCGTTGACGTCGTAGGCGCGGACATAGTCGTCCATGCTGCCTGACAGGAAGGCCACGCCGCCGGCCGTCATCATCGGTCCGCCCAGGCTCGGCACGCCGAGCTTGAACGGCACCGGCACCGGCGACAGATCGCGCACGGTCCCGTTGCGATGGCGCCAGACGACCTTGCCCTCGTTCAGGTCCACCCCGGCCACCGTGCCCCACGGCGGCGCCTGGCACGGGATGCCCAGCGGCGAGGTGAAGGGCTTCATCTTCGCGGCGAACGGCGCGCCGAAGTTCTCGTTGAGCGCCGGCAGCGCGCCCTTGGGCGGCCCGCCGTCCTGCACCAGCAGCGAGGTGTCGTCGCGCCGCGGCACCAGCGTCGAGGTGAAGCCCAGGATCGCCGGCGTCGTGAACGCGATGCCGCGCACCGGATCGACGGCAATGCTCCCCCAGTTGAAGACGCCGAAGTTGCCCGGGTTGATCAGCGAGCCCTGCTCCGACGGCGGCGTGAAACGGCCCTCGTAGCGCAGCTTGTGGAAGGCGATGCGGCACCAGAGCTGGTCGAACATCGACACGCCCCACATGTCGCGCTCGCGCAGCGCCGGCGGGTTGAACGAGATCGCCGACACCGGCTGCGTCGGCGCGCTGAAGTCGCCCGCCGCCGCGCCCTGCGGCGCCGGCGTCTCGGTCACCGGGAACACCGGCTTGCCGTCGCGGCGGTCCAGCACGAAGAGCTCGCCCTGCTTGGTCGGCTGCACGAGCGCGGGCACGCGCCGCCCCTTCACCGTCAGGTCCACCAGCACCGGCTGCGCGGGCACGTCGTAGTCCCACAGGTCGTGATGCACGGTCTGGAAGACCCAGCGCACCTGCCCCGTCGCGAGGTCCAGCGCCACCACCGACGACGAGTGCCTCTCCACCGCCGCGGAGCGCTTGCCGCCCCACTGGTCGGGCGGCTGGTTGCCCATCGGCAGGTAGACCAGGCCGAGCGACTCGTCGACGCTGGCCACCGACCAGCTGTTGGGCGAGTTGGCCGTGTAGGTCTGCCCGGCCGCGATCGGCGCGGTAGCGTCGGGGTTGGCGGAATCCCAGTTCCAGACCAGCGCGCCGGTCTCGATGTCATAGGCGCGGATCACGCCGGACTGCTCCTTCGTCGACGCGTTGTCGAGCACCGTGCCGCCGACGATCACCAGCTTGCGGGTCACCACCACCGGCGAGGTCGAGTAGTAGGCGCCCGGCTTGGCGTTGGGCATGCCGGCCATCAGGCTGACCGCGCCCTGCCGCCCGAACGAGGGGCAGGTCTTGCCCGTCGCCGGATCCAGGGCGATCAGCCGCGCGTCGGCGGTGGGCATGAAGAGCTTGGCCGCGCAGGCGGCAGGCTGCGCCCCGGCCGCGGCCATCGTGTCCGCCGGCGGCTGGTAGGACAGGCCGCGGCAGGTCAGATGCTGCAGCGCCAGCTGTCCGCGCACCTGCGGATCGAAGCGCCACAGCTCGCGGCCCGTGGTCGCGTCGAGCGCCAGCACCGTCTGGTGGGGCGTGCAGAGGAAGAGCCGCTCGCCGACCTTCAGGGGCGTGACCTCGAAGGTGGTCTCCACGGGGTCGCCGGGCCGGCCGCGGACGTCGCCGGTGCGGAAGTCCCAGGCCAGCTTGAGATCGCCGACATTGGCCGGCGTGATCTGCGCCAGCGGCGACCAGCGCTGGCCGAAGCCGGTGCGGCCGTAGGCGTGCCACTCCCCGTCGGGCACCGATGCCGCGCCGGAGGCCGGCACCCCGGGCGGACGCGCGGCGCCGTTGGCCGGCATCGTGCCTTCGACGGCATGAAGGTCGCGTGTCCACGACGTCAACGCGACGACAACGAAAATCCCGAGCACCGCTGCGAGCGCGAGCGCCGGCGGACTGCGCCAGGCGACGCGTCGGAGATCGTCGACGGGCAGATGACGGCGCATCGTCGGCACCAGCGCGAGCAACACCGCGCCGAGGATGAAGGGCACGCCGATGCGCGCGCCCAGCGGCCACCAGTCCAGGCCCACTTCCCACAGGCTCCACACGAGCGTGGCGAGGAAGTAGAGCGCATAACCGAGCACCGCCTCGCGCAGCCGCCCCCACATCAACGCGCCGATGACGGCCCAGGCCAGTCCCGACAACGCGTAATACCAGCTGCCGCCGAGCGAGGCCAGCAGGCCGCCCGCGGCGAGCATGACGAAGCCGAGGATCAGCAGCGCGGCGCCGAGGACGCGGGCCAGCCAGGGGACGGGAGCGGGGGACGGTGCAAGGAGGTTGGACATCGAGTCGCCTGGAGCGCCGCAAGCACGGCCATGGCCCCGCATGGCAAGTTTCATTCCGGCAACTTCGCGAACCGTCCCGGGCGCTTGCACACCCAGGACTCATGACCTTTCCTTCTTCGTCTTCCTGGGCGCCCAGCGTCCAGACCTCTTACAGCTTCGAACCGGCGTTCTTCGACAGCAAGCACGCCGAGGAGAGCAGGCTGGACGGCGCCCGGGCCGATGGCCTCGATGCCGGACCCGCGCCGGCGTATGCCCCGCCCCCGCCGCCGAATTCAGAAATCAGCGAGTTCAAGCCGATGCTGAAGAGGCAGAACCGCGAGTTCCTCGAGAGTCCCGACGGCCATCGCGCACGGGAGGAATGGCAGACGGCGATCACGGCGGTCCTCGAGTTCACCGGGAAACATCGCCTGACGGCGGCCACGACGGAACTGTCGCATCTGCTCGCGTTCCGCAAGAAGCACGCGGGGCCGAAGCCCCAAGGGGAGATCGAGCTCTATCGACCCGAGTGCAAGCAGGCCCTGGAAGCGGTGGTCCGTCATCTCGGCAACGAAGACATCAGCCTGCAGCACCGCTGCCAGACGCTCCTGCGCATCGAGGGACTGAAAGAGTGTCCGCAGCGCCACGCCTCGGAGCTCAAACGGGCGGCGCTGCGGCTCGCGGGGCTGGCCGGCGGGCTCGGCGCCTCGGTCTGGTCCGCGTTCTCCGACGTGGCCCTCGTTCATCTGAGGGAGCTGCTGCGCGGCGAAGCCAGGCTCGCGCACCATGATCTCTCGACCCCCCACGCGCTGGACCCCTTCGCCGCCGCCTTGCGCCTGCCGGGCTTCTCGCTGGCGTCGGAGTTGACCGACACCTTCATCATCGACGTCCGCGCCCATGCGGACGAGATCAGGCGTTGCGCCGACGGCCTGGCGCAGCGCATGGACATGACGACGATCGCGGAGCATCTCGCCGACGACTGTCTGATGGAAGTCGGCCAGAAGCTGGAGGACGAACTGAAGGGGGCCACGCTCGCCGTGTGGGAGGACCTCGACCACTGGCCCCTGCTGGAAAAGGCCCTGCAAGCGTTCGTCCCGCGCTTCGGCGATCTGCATGTCCACCAGGTCGCGGCGCTGGACGACGAGGGCGATCTCACAGGCGGCCTGACCGACGATCCGCGCCTCCTGGCCATCGGCATCCGCCACAACATGGCGGAACAGCACATCGCCCCGCCCCCGCAGGAGCAGGTGCTCCAGGAGCGTCGCGTCCACGGCAAGCGCGAACGCATCGTGCTGTTCGAAGGCCGATGGCCGTACATTGCGCTCGACGACGGAACCGGAGAGGAATTGAATCCGCCGCGGCGCTTCCTGAACCGCCAGGAGATCGACGCGCTGCTCCGGCCGACCGGGCTGCCGCGCGGGCTCGACGCACGGACCCGGCAGGCGCTGAGGGCATTCGCCGACTCGTCGTCGGCGGCGCGATCAGACCCGGAGACGACGCGTGAGCGCGTCGCCGCCTGCCCCACCGCCGCGGGCCTCGAGACCGTGATCGAGCGCCAGGGACTGGACGACCTGACACTGGCCTCGTGGCTGAGGCAGGCCGCGCCGAATTGGGAAGCCGACGCCTTGGACCACGCGCTGCATCTGCTGCTCCGCGGCCACGGGGGCGCTCCGCTCGCAGCGCTGCTGGCGTCCTGGGACGCCGAGGGCTTCACCGACAGCTGGCAGCGTCAGTTGCACGAGCAGGCGGTGCGCGACCGGTCGTTGAACACCGAGGCGCGGGTCCGGGGCGGGGACGGGGTCGAGGACGGCGACGCGGAGGTCGTCGACCGCCCCTCGCCGCAACGCCAGTTGATCGGCCGCTTCGCGAAACAACTCGGACGCACCGTTCCCCTTTTCCCCGCGCGCGTTGGACTGGTCCGTTTCAAGAATGCCTATCCGCTCGGCAGCGATCGATCCAGGGTCGGCGGACCCGCCTGGGATGGCCTGATCTCAGCGCTGCAGTCGCTGCGCAGTGGGCCCGGACGCCGATTGACGGCGCCGCTGCTCAACGAGTCCGCTGGCTTGTCCGACGCGCTGGAAACGACGTTCTACCAAGGCGGTCCGGAGCGTCTGCTGGTGGAACTCGCCCTGATCCGTCGGCTCTCGATCCAGCTCGATCTGAGCGCCGAGGAGACCGCCGCCCTGCTGCAGGTCAGCGGCACCGCCCAATACCCGGTGCCGTCACCGCTCATGAGCGCCGCGCTGATCGCGGGGAAGCCCTTCCTGGTGGACAGCCTGTTCAAGTGGGTGACCGCCATGGTGCGGGAGGAGCGGCTCGACAGTGCCGCGGCTCGGCGCATCCTGCTGGCCGACGCACGGGAAGCGGAGCAGGTCGTGTCCACCGTCAAGGAGCCGCATGTGCACGCGGCCTTGACCCGTTACCTCTCCGGATTGGACACCGCGTGCGCGGCGGGCGTACTGCGGCCGGTGGATCTGCTGTCCGCCGCCGGGTATCCCAAGGGCACTCCCTGCACCTTGCTGCGCGTCGCCGCGGCGCGCGGCGGCGGCGAGGCCGACCTCCAGGCCTGGCGCGCGTCGCTCCCGGGCCTGCTGGCCGCTCAGACGGGCTCGAGCCTGCCTTCCACGCGCAGCAACGTCTCCAGCGCCTGACTGCGCAGGCCGTAGAAGCGCTTGATCTCGTCGAGCTGCGCCAGCAGCTCCGCGCGCCGCGCCGGGGTCGGGTCTTGCGGGCGCTTCACGGCCAGCACCATCTTGTTCTTGCTGGTGTGCTCCAGCGCGATGAACTCGATCACCTGCGTGTCGTAGCCCATCAGCTCCAGCAGCAGCGCCCGCAGCGAATCGGTCACCATCTCCGCCTCCTGTCCGAGGTGGATGCCGTGCTGCAGCAGTGGCCGCAGCGCGGCCGGCGTCGTCATCTGCGGCCGGATCTCCTTGTGGCAGCACGGGGCGCACATGATGATGCGCGCGCCGCTGCGCAGGCCGAAGTGCATCGCGTAGTCGGTCGCGATGTCGCAGGCATGCAGCGCGACCATCACGTCCAGCGGCTGGTCGCCGCGCTCACGCACGTCGCCGTGCTCGAAGCTCAGGCCCTCGAGCCCGTGACGCGCCGCCGCCGCGTTGCCCAGCGCCACCATGTCCTGCTTGAGCTCGACGCCCTGCACCCGCGGTGCCAGGCCTTGCGCGCGCAGCCAGTCGTGCATGGCGAAGGTCAGGTAGCCCTTGCCCGAGCCGAAGTCGGCCAGCCGCACGGGCGTGCCGGGTTCGTCCAGCCCGGCCTTGCGGACCGCCGCGCCGAAGATCTCGATGAACTTGTTGATCTGCTTCCACTTGCGCGCCATCGCCGGCACCAGCGTGGGCTGGCCCTTGAGCTCGTGCGTGACGCCGAGGTCGCGCCAGAACGGGCTGCCGGTCGACAACTCCCGGGGCTTGGCGCGGTCATGCCCGCCGGGCGCCGTTGCACCGTTCGAGCCGTCCGCGTCCGCCTCGGCATCGCTGCCGTCGGCCGCGGCGGGCGCGCCCGCACCCGCCTTCTTCCCCACCTGCAGCAGCGGCTTGCCCTTGCGGCTGAAGCGCAGTTGCACCTCCTCGCCGAGCGTGTCCAGATGCGCCTGCTGGAAGTCGCGCCCCAGCAGGCCGTCGATCAGCGCGAGGCCTTCGTCCAGCGGATGGTTCTTGGTGACGTCCTTCGTCTTGTGCCGCCACAGGAAGCTCAACGCGCGCTCGCCGCGCAGCTCGATGTCGCGCACGGTCAGCCGTTCGAGCGAGGCGTCCTCGCCCTCGTGACGGTTCAGCAGCAGGCGCTGGAAACGGCGCTCCGCCAGCGCGGTGCGCAGCAGGCGGAGGAAGCGTTCGCGCGCATCGGACGGCGCGGCGCCGGCATCGGGAGCAATCAGGGAACTGAACATCGGCGGTCCTGGGGCAATCCGTGATTGTCCCGCCAAAGCCGGATGACCGCCTGGCGACCTGTTGCCGACCAGGAAACCGTTCCGGGATGGCGATGCACACAGCCGGATGCTCGAACTTGTTCTTCGCCAGCCCGCCATCGATGCGGGACCGCTCGATCTCGACGACCAGCGTGGGCTGATCAGCCTGACTTGATGGACCGGGGCGCAGGACGCCGGGGCCTGCCGGGCTCGCGGGAGCGCGGCGGACGCTGCGATCGTCCCGCCAATGCGGCGGGCCCGCGCCACTGATCGGGCCATGCAACCGTCCTCTCCCTCGGCATTTCCGTTCGGTTTCGATGCGACCCTCTTCGACCCCGTCGACGATGCGCCGTCCGACGCCTGCCGCACCGGACATGCCGGGCACATCGACGCGAGCGCCGTGGCCGACATCGTGGACTACGACGGCCCCTGCGACGCCTCGGGGCGTCTGCCGCCGGAGTTCCTCGCGTTCCGTGCCGGCCCCGACTGGCCGCGCGCGCGGGCGCAGATGCAGGCCTCCATCGCGACGCTCCAGGCTTTCGCGCGTCGGCATCCCGTGCCTCCGGAACCCTTGGGGGTCTTCCACCAGCACCTGATGGACAACGACGGGGCCTACTACGAGTCCTACCTGCCCCAGCTCTTCGGACGGGGCAAACGCCTGCTCGCGGCATGCGTCGAGGGCTTGTCGAACGAGGATCTCCCGGCCAGGGAACGGTGCGGGATCTTCCGCCGGATGGTCGCCGGCATGGGCCTGTGCGGGATGCGCATCGTCGACGACTTCGCGCGCGCCCGGGCCGCGCTGGACCTGCTGCGCGACGGCAGCCTGCGCCGCCGGACCGGTGCCGCGATCCGGGGCATCCTGGAGCAGGAAGCCCGCTGGGCGGAGCACCGCACCCCGTACCGGCCGGGGCAGCAGCGGACGACGTCGCTGGAGGTCCACCTGGTCGCCGCCGCCATCGAGGAACTCCGGCTGGGCGGGCGCGCGCCGCGCAGGGACGATGTGTTCACCCCGCACGACGGACGTGTCGCGGACCTGGTCGAACCGCTGCGGGAACGCCTGGCAACAACGCTGACGCCGATGCGCGTGGCGCGGCATCTGGCGGAAGAATGCGTGTCGCGCGTGTCGGCGGACCTCGCGGGCTGGCTGGGTGACCAGCCACTGGATCTGAGGTCCGGAACGCGGAAGGAGGACGACGGCGACACCTCGCATTGCGCGCGTCTCTCGATGCTGGTGCAGGGGCTGGAGGCGGCGTACGGGCCGCTCAAGATGGACGCCTTCGTCCGGACGGACAGCGACGGCGCGATGACGCTCCACCGCGATGCCACGCTCGTGGGCGCCCAGATCCGCCGCAACCTCGCCAGGCAAGACCTGACCCTGCCGATGCGCGAGCGTTCGCTCCATGAGTGGCCCGGCACGGGCGGCCCGCGTCGCCTGGTCCTGCTGGACGACGACCTGGCGGTGGTGAGCGCGCAGACGGGAGACGCGCCGGTGGACACCTTGCCCGAGGCGCGCCATCTCCGCCGCGTGGAGCGCGCGGGCCTGCTGGGGAGCCCGTCGACCGCCGACCCTGGCGGACGCCTCGATGCCCCCGCGCGAGCCGCCCTGCTCGAGGTCGTGCTGCGGCATGCCCCCGTGGACGAGATCACCCGCCTGCCTGCCCTCTGGTTCGCCCGCGTGGAGGACGCCCTCGCGATGGCGCGGCGGCTCGAAGACGACCGCTTCCGATGCTGGTGCAAGCTCCGGTGGGAGGACACGCTGCCCGTCGAGGCCGCGCGGATGCTGATCGCCGTGGCCGAGTCGCGGGGGGACGTCGAGCTCATCGTCTCCCTGCTGAAGAACGTGGGCGCGCAGCGAAGCCTCCAGCTCTGGCACAACGGCGCCGTGCTGCCTCATTACCTCGCCCAGCTCGCGCGGGGCCAGGATCCGGTGGCGGAGGCCTACCTGGATTCGCTGGCGACCGCGCTGCCCTTGCTCGACGCACCCACGGTCGCCATGCTGCTGCTGGCGGTTCGCGCCGAAGGGTCGGCCCGGCCACTGCTGCAGGCGGCCGGCCCGACCGTCCTCGACCGCTACCTGACACTGGTGGAAGCGGCGGCCCGGGAGAACAAGGCGCGCGGTCCCGCATTGGCCGCGGCGCTGTCCAGCGCGCCCCGGGACCGGCCGCACTGGCTGCGCGTCCTGATGACGCAGGGCGCGCAGGCCGCGCGGCTAACGACGATCCTGGGCACCTTGGGGCGCCTCCATCAACGTGGGCATCTGGACAGGGCGCTGATCGGACAACTGCTGATCGAGCCGGAGGCGTTCCGGGACGACACGGGGGACGGCTCCTTGCAAGCCACCCCGGCACGCCGCGCCTGGCCCTTGTGCGAGGGCATGGCGGGCGACCACGATGCCTCGGTCCTGGCGGTGCTCGGCTGCCTGCTGGCGCTGTGCCGGCCGGACGCCGGCGATGGCGTGTGGCTCCAGCGGATGTTGCGCGCGTCGGAGGGCGGAGCCGGGACCACCGCCCTGGTGCAGGGGCTGTCTCACGGCGCCACGACGGCGCTGGCCTTCTATCTGCAGGCGGTCACCGTCGCGCTGGGCCGGCGGCTGCTGTCGCTGCCGCAGGCCATCGATCTGCTGCGTATCGAACCGCCACCGGACGGCGACGGCACCGGTGCCCTGGCCCTCGCGCTGCGCCAGGGTCACCTGGGCACGGTCGAGCTCTACTGGCAGCGCATCCTCGAGATGCATGCGCGGGGAATCCTGCCCGCGGATCAGGTCCGCCCCCTGCTGCGGGCGGAGAGCGCCGGCGGCGTGCCGGCGCTCGCGGAAGCCTTCGAACACCGGATCCCCGGCGCCCTCGACCGGTACATGGCCCTGGTGCAGACCGCCGTGGTCGGCTCGGAGCCGATGTCGGCGCAGCAGCTCGGCTGGCTGGATCTGCGCGACGCCGGGGGCCGTCTGTTCTGGCCGCCGCCCGGCATCAGTCCGACCGACGGCTGGCCGATGCTCAAGCGCTACCTGCGAGGCCTGCGCGCGCTCGTCGAAGACCGGCGCTTGTCCCCGCCGCAACTGCGCTCGCTGCTGGCGACTCGGTCCGACGACGCCCCCTCGCTGCTGGGCCGGCTGATGAGCCTCGAGGATCGCTCGATGCTGACGCAATGTCTGGACGAACTCATGTCATGGCCGCGGCGGTCGGACCGCCATGTGCCGGCGCTGGCGGCCGTGCTCGAGATCGACGAACTGGACGACCTCGCCACGACGGCGGTGCGCTACCCCGGTCTCCCCGATGTGCTGCAGGCGCTCGTCTCTGCCGTCTCACAGCGGTGGATCGACCGCGCGACGCTGCGCCTGCGTCTGGAGGGCCGGCACGGAACGCGCCCGCCGCTGGCGCTCGCCTTCGAACGCAACCGGCCCGATGTGATCGAGGCCGTCGCCAGAGCGACGCTGCGTGCCGGACGCGAAGCCCGGTTGTCGCAGCCGCTCGTGCGGCGCCTGCTCGAAGCGGGATCCGCGTCCGACGGCGCCGGCGCGCATGTCGCCTTCGCGCGTGGATACGATGAGGCGTTGAAAGTGTGGCTCGACGCGGTCCTGCAGGCGCGCGCCGACAAGCTGCTGGACGACGGCGACCTGCGGGAACTGCTCATCGCCTATGGCGCGGATGAGCGACCCGGTCGCGACGCGGCATCGGAGGGCGGTCATGCCCGCTGCCTCGAGGTCTGGCGCGAGGCCTTGCGGCGGAGCGCCCGGCGCGGGTGGCTCAGTGCCGACGACCTGGCGGCGCTCGATCCGGCGCAGGCGCCGCCTGAGGCCTGATCCGCTCCGCGGTGCAGGGGACCGCCCGGAGCGACGCTCCCGTCATCGTTCCGCGAGCTTGGACGTTCCCAGGGCCGAGCGGGCACGTGCCAAGGCATGACCGACGTCAGGCACGCCCAGGCGCCGGCACAGTTCCTCCAGCCGCACGCGATAGGCCGCGTCCCCCAGGCCGAGCGCCCGGGCCTGCTGGTCCGGCGCGGGTTCGCCGAGCAGGCCGAACAGCAGCTCCGCGTCCGACAGCGGCAGGTCCAGCGCCTTGGCCAGGGTCGCCAGGCTCGCGGCCTCGTCGGCCTCGTGGAGCACCAGCAGCCAGTGTCCGTCGCCGATGACGGCGGCGTCCGCCATCATCAGCGTGAAGCTCAGGCGCTGCCGCGGCGCCCCCGACGGCGGCGCGATCGTCAGCGACGAGGGCGGCGCGCCCGCGCGCCGACGCAGCGCCTCGCGATGCAGCCAGGCCAGCACCTCCGGCGGCAGACGCGCGTGCTCCGACCAGGGCGGCGGGAAGTACGCCGCCATCAGGGCGCGCGCCTGCGGCGTCTGCCACGCGCAATGGCCGTCGCGTTCCCGCACGGTCATGCTGGCCGTGGGCCGGCGCGGCGCCGCGGGTCCTGCCGCGGGCGCGGGGTGCAGCAGGCGTTCGACGCGCGCGAGCAGTTCGCTCAACCGCACGGGCTTGACGAGGCACTCCGCAGCCCCCGCCGCCAGCAGGGCGCCGAGCCGCAGGGGATCGCGCGGGCGGCTCAGCGTCAGCACCGGGACACCACCGCCGCCCAGGCGACGCAGCAACTCCAGCGGACCGTCGCCGGGCAGCTCCGGCAGCTCCATGTCCATGATCACCAGCGCCGGTCCCGCGCCCAGACCTTGCATCGCGGCGATCGCATCCGCCGCGCGCAGGAGCTCATAACCGCTCTCCTCCAGCACCGCCGCGAGCGGCTGCACGGCCAGCGACTGGACGACCAGGAGTCGCGCCGGCGCGGCGGTGCGCGGAAGGGGCAGGTCGGCGGGCGGCGGCATGGGCATGGCCTTCACCATACAAGTCCCGTGCCCGCCTCTCAAGACGCCGCCGTCGCGGGAAAGACGCGGGGCAGAAGCCGCGAACTCCGGGGCGATCGCCCCCGTCCCGCCACGATCGGCGCCGCGAGCGCTGACGCACAATGGCCGGCGCCATGGACGATACCCCCGCCTCGCCCGACATCGATCCGACCGCCCCGCCCACCGGCGGGGTCGCCGCGCCTGTCCCCGCACCCGCCGCCCCCGCGGCGCCGTGGGAAGGGCCGTCGCCCGATGTCGTCGCCTGGCTGCTGGTGAACTGGCACAACAAGCATCCGCTGGCGCGCCGGCTCGCCATCGCCGACGTCCACACGGTCGGCGCCGTGGCCCTGCCCTTCATGGCGCAGGCGCTGCCCAAGGAGCCCAGCCTCGAGGGCGGCACGCCCGCCGAGGCGGCGCCCTCCCCGCCCCGTCGCCGCCTGCCCTGGCAGCGCAAGGCCGCGGGCGCGGGGCCGCGGCCTGCGTGGATCGACGAATTCATTCCCGGCCTGAAGACCGCGGCGGTCGCCACGATGGCCCTGGACAACGGCTTCACCACCGCGCCCGACGAGTTGCCGCTGCGCCGCGTCGACATCGACGAGCGGGCACTGGCCGCCGACGCGAACCAGCCTGGTGCGTGGCCGATGGAATTGGTGCTGCTGAGCGCCGCTTTCGATGCAGGTCCGGCGCGGCGACGCGTGCTCGTGGGGCGTCGCGACCAGGTGCTGGGACAACGCGCGCTGGATCCGGCGCGGCTGGGCGTGGCCGGCAGCGTGGCGGCCTTGGTGCTGATCGCGGCGATCTGGGCCCTGTGGCCCTCGTCGAAGCCCTCCAAGGAGGCGCTGGCCGCGCTGGCGGCCGCCGAAGCGGCCTCCGCCGCATCCGCCGCCCAGGCCGCCTCGGCAGCCGCCCTGGCTGCCGCGGCCGGTCAGGCGGCGCTGGCCGCGCAAGCCGCCTCCGCGGCTTCCGCATCCGCTTCCGCCGTCACGGCCACCGAGCCGGCTTCGGCCGCGAGCGCTTCGGCCTCCGCGCCGGCGCAGAGCCCCGCCGCCTCGACGCCCGCCGGGGCGATCCCCAACATCCGTCCGACGCTACAGGGCGCCGTCGAACGCGCCGCAGGTGAGAAGCCGCCGGCACCGGCAACGACGGCACCCTCGGGGTCGGCGGGTGCAACGGCTGCTGCCGATCCGGCCCGGCCGGGCGCCTCCGCCCCGACGTCCGACGCCGAGCGCCGCGTGAGCGTCGACGACGCCGGGCTGACCAGTCTCATGAGGCGCGACGCCGCGCCCGGCGCCAAGCTGGTGGCGCTGGTGGGCCAGCCGCACAAGGACAAGGCCGACGCCGAAGCACAACTGGCGCGCATGCGCGAGATGATCGGCGCCACGCTCGGCGGCCGCACGGTCCCGAACGGCGAGGTCTTCCAGACCAAGGACGGCTGGCGCGCGGCCGTGTGGCCCTTCGGCAGCCGCGAGGAAGCGCAGCTGATCAACGCCACGCTGCTGGCCCGCGGGATCCGCGGGACCCGGGCCGTCGACTTCTGATCGGGCCCCTCAGGACCGCTCGGGATCCCACGCGCCCTGGAGCCTCAGGACAGCCCGGACACTCAGGACCGGTAGTCGGCGTTGATCGTCACGTACTCGTGGCTGAAGTCGCAGGTCCAGACCGTGGTCTGGGCCGATCCGCGGTTCAGGCCCACGCGCACGGTGATCTCGCTCTGCTTCATGACGCGCTGACCGTCCTCTTCCTTGTACTCGGGGCGGCGGCCGCCCTGCGTGACCACGTGGACGTCGTCCAGGTGCAGGTCGATCAGGCTCTGGTCGAGGTCGTCGATGCCGGCATAACCGACCGCCGCCAGGATGCGACCCAGGTTGGGGTCGCTGGCGAAGAAGGCGGTCTTGACCAGCGGCGAGTGCGCGATCGCATAGGCGGCCTTGCGGCACTCGGCCTCGTCCCTGCCGCCCTCGATCACCACCGAGATGAACTTGGTCGCGCCCTCGCCGTCGCGCACGATGGCCTGCGCCAGCTGCTGCGACACCGCCACGACCGCGTCGCGCAGCGCGCGGCCTTCGGCGCTGGTCAGCGAGGTGATCGGGGCGTGGCCGGCCTGATGCGTCGCGATCAGCACGAACGAGTCGTTCGTCGACGTGTCGCCGTCGATCGTGATGCGGTTGAAGGACAGGTCCGCCGCTTCCTTGACCAGCGGCTGCAGCAGCTCCGGCGCCAGGACCGCGTCGGTCGCGACGAAGCCCAGCATCGTCGCCATGTTCGGACGGATCATGCCGGCGCCTTTGGAGACACCGGAGATCGTGACCGTCTTGCCGCCGATCGAGACCTGCTTCGAACAGGCCTTGGGCAGCGTGTCCGTGGTCATGATGCCGGCGGCGGCCTCGGCCCAGTTGTCGGCCTTCAGCGCGGCGATCGCGGCCGGGAGGCCCGCGATGATGCGGTCGACCGGCAGCGTCTCCATGATCACGCCGGTCGAGAACGGCAGCACCTGCCGCGCATCGAGCTGGAGTTCGGCGGCGAGCGCGTCGCAGGTCTGGCGCGCACGGGCCAGGCCGTCCGCGCCGGTGCCGGCGTTGGCATTGCCGGTGTTGATCACGATCGCGCGGATCGCGCTGCCGGCGGCGAGGTGCTCGCGGCAGACCTGGACCGGCGCGGCGCAGAAGCGGTTGGCGGTGAACACGCCCGCGACGCTGGCGCCCTCGTCGAGCGCGATCACGGTCAGGTCGCGGCGATTGGCCTTGCGCACCCCCGCCATCGTGACGCCGAGGCGGACGCCGGGCACGGGCAGCAAGGCTTGCGGATCGGGAGCGGTCAGGTTGACGGGCATGGCAGGGCGAAGAAGGTAAGGAGAGACGATGTCCGGACAGATGCGTTCGGGATGAGATCAATCGACAGCATCAGTGCACGGAATTGTAGAAGGGCCCACTGATCCCAGTCTCTGACATGACTGCCAAAGGCCTACCCGATGTTCAAGCTCCCGTTGCCGGATGCCTCTCTGCTCGTGACGCCGCCTTATCGTGAAGCGTCCGCGCCGCCGGATGAACCTCCGGGTTACGCCAGTGCCTGCCTCGACGCGGTGTTGGCCGAGGCGCGCGCAGCCCGCTTGGACGAGGACGCCATCGTGCGCCGGCTCACCGACTGGCAGCGTCCCGGATCGCCTGCCATGATCGTCCAGTGGATGCAGGACGGCGACAGCGCGGCGGCGGGACATTGGTACCGCACCTTGTCGGCATTGCGCGCGTGCCGCGCCATCGGAGATGGCAGCTTCATGCAATTGCTGGCCGGGCGCGGCGCGGAGTCGGGTCGCTCATCGACGGAACGCGGGCTCTTTCACGTGCTGGCGTCGACGGCTCCCCGCTCACTCGTCGCCATGCACATGGATGCGTGCATGGACGCGAAACGCGAGAAGCACTGGCTGAATGAATCGGACATGGCAACGGTGCTCATCGGTTCGCCGCAATGCGGCACGCTGCTTCAGGACGTCATCCGCGGTCGTTGCTCCGCCGATGCCTTCGATGCCTTTCTGACAGAGATGCGCCGCTGCAACAACTGGACATTCGGCCTGCGCAGCGAACAAGTCGCCACCCTGATGCTCGGAAAAGGTCCTCAAGGTACGACGCTCGACGCGGCGTTCGATCATCCCGAAGCGAAGCTCCTAGGCGCTTACATGAGTCATCTGCTGGGCTTGCATGGCCATCACCTCAAGCGATGCCGCGACCAGCGCGTCTACAGCAATGGCCTGTTGGACATCGACGCGTCGCAGTATCTGAGCTTGGCACTGCCATCCGATACCGCATCGAACGCTCCCTTGCGTGAAGCATTCCGATCGGGGAAAGGCGCCCACCTCAGCCTCTACTTCAAGCGGCTCTTCGATGCCGCCCAACACCATGAGTTGCCCGTTGACGGCCTGCGGGAGGCATTCAGCCGCTGCTTGCCACGCGGTTGGTCCATGGGCGAACTGGCCCAGCGTCAGCCCGCCTGCCATGCGCTGCTGATCAAGTGCATCGATCGCGCCCTGTTGCAAGGATGGCTGAGTCAGAAGGAAGCGACGGATCTGACAACCACCGGCCGGGCGGAACCGATGCAGACGCGCAGCTCGTGGGACCGCGTCCCGCCGTCTCCGGCCGTGCCGAAGGAAGGCGCCACCGCTGCCGCTCCAGCGCGACAGGCCGCGCGCAGTCGTCAGGCGAGGCGCAGCAACCTGCTCAGTTGCTTCGTCGGTCGTCGCGCCTGATCAGGACTGGCGGCGGCGGCGTCCGAGCATCGCCGTCACCAACACGAGTCCGCCGATGAACATCGCGTAGCTCTGCGGTTCCGGCACGGCGCTGGCCGGCAGCACGTTGAAGGTGCCCGAGTAGCTCGCGGCAATGCCGTTGGTGCCGGCCGCCAGGTTGCCGCCGGCGTAGCCCTTGACGATCAGCGTGTAGTCGCCGGCGACGAGCTTGCTGGGCAGGCTGGCGCTGATCCAGCTGGTGCCATTGCCGTCGCCGTCCGGCGCACCGATGGACAGCGCCTGGCCGTTCAGCGTGGCTTCGCTGAAGCTGATCTGCTGCGACTGACCCGAGTACACGGTGATCAGCGACGCATCGACCCAGCCATTGCCGGTGAAGCTGAAGTGGAAGGTGTCGACGAAGCTGCCGACCTCGGTGTGGATCGCGATCGGTGCCGCGGTCAGGCCCGCGCCCGCGCCGGCCAACGGGACGTTCTGGGTCAGGTCCACCGCCTGGGCGCCGGTCGCGGCCACGGCCAGCAGCGCTGCCGCGGCACCGCCACGGACCAGGGCTTGCCGACGGCGCGCCACGATCAGGCCGCCGCCCAGCAGCGCCAGCACGGCCAGCGCCAGCGTGCCGGGCTCGGGGACCTGCGTGACATTGAGCGTGCCGGAGTAGCTCGCGCTGATCGGCGTGCCCGCCGCCAGGCCCTGCCCGGCGTAGCCGCGCACGGTCAGCACCAGCGGCCCGCTCAGGCGCGCATCGGGCAGCGCGGCGATCTCGAGCGCGTTCCTGTAGCCGCCCATCGTCGAGCGCGTGAAGTTGTAGGTCGCGCCGTTGAGCACTGCGCTGACGAAGTTGATGTCGAACGCGGCCGACATGCCGATCGTCGTCAGGCTGGCGTTGACCATGCCCCAGCGATCGATGCCGGTGAAGGTGAAGGTGTCGACGAACTCCCCGGCCGTCGAATGCACGATGCTGAAGCCCGCCGTCTTGGTATCGGCGCTCGCGCCCTGCTGGAGCGCGACGGACTGGGCCGCGGTCACCGGCGCGGCCAGCGCGGTGGAAGCGGCGGCAGCGGTCAGGATGGCAGCGGCGAAGAGACGGGTCGTGAGCTTCATGGCGATGCGGTCCGGGGACCTCGGAGACCCGCGGCGGCAGGTCGATGCGGCGGACTCTATCGAGGGGGTGCCGTACGGTGTCCCCCGCGCCACGGGGGGAGCGACGCGCATGCGCGCCGTTCCCGTGAGAAAGCGCACAGGGCGGACACGCCGCGTCCGCCGGGCGCCACGCACCATCCACGACGCCTCACGCAAGGACTGACCCCGGCACGGTGCCGCTGCACGGTCCTTTGCCGCACGCCCGGCGGATCCCCGAGCGGATCCCCGAGCAGGTTCCCGGCCGGAAACGACGACGGCGCCCCGAAGGGCGCCGTCGTCGCGGGGAGAAGCGACCGATCAGGCCAGCTTGCCGTGGCAGCTCTTGAACTTCTTGCCGCTGCCGCACGGGCAGGGGTCGTTGCGGCCGACGTGGCCCCACTCGGCGGGCACGGCCTCGGTACCGCCCGCGATCGGCGCCGCGTCCTGCGACACCGACCCATCCTCGTTCGGATGCGTGTAGGTCACGTTGCCGACGCTCTCGGCGCGCTGTTCGATCGCTTCGGCGGCGGCGGAGGCCTCCTCCTGCGACTGGATGCGCACATTCAGCAGCACGCGCGTCACTTCCAGCTTCACCGCGTCTAGCAATTGCGAGAACAGCTCGAAGGCCTCGCGCTTGTATTCCTGCTTCGGGTTCTTCTGGGCGTAACCGCGCAGGTGGATGCCCTGGCGCAGGTAGTCCAGCGAGGCCAGATGCTCGCGCCAGTGCTGGTCGATGCTCTGCAGCAGCACCATGCGCATGAACGGCGTGAACTGCTCCAGGCCGACACGGTCCAGCTTGTCCTGGAAGGACGCGTCGCCCGCCTTCAGCACGGCGTCCAGCACGTCCTCGTCGGTCAGCGTCTCGCTCTTCTTGAGCATCTCGGTCAGCGGCACCTCGAGCTTCCACTCGTCGCGCAGCACGCGCTCCAGCGCGGCCAGGTCCCACTGCTCTTCCAGCGATTCCTCGGGGACGAAGCCGCGGACCACGTCCGTCAGCGTGCCCTTGCGCAGATGGGTGATCTGCTCCAGCACTTCCTGCGCCTCGAGGATCTCGTTGCGCTGCTGGTAGATGACCTTGCGCTGGTCGTTCGACACGTCGTCGTACTCGAGCAGCTGCTTGCGGATGTCGAAGTTGCGGGCCTCGACCTTGCGCTGCGCGCTCTCGATGGAGCGCGTGACGATGCCGGCCTCGATCGCCTCGCCTTCCGGCATCTTGAGCCGGTCCATGATCGCGCGGACACGGTCGCCGGCGAAGATGCGCATCAGCTGGTCGTCCAGCGACAGGTAGAAGCGCGACGAGCCCGGATCGCCCTGGCGACCGGAACGGCCCCGCAGCTGGTTGTCGATGCGGCGGCTCTCGTGACGTTCGGTCGAGATCACGCGCAGGCCGCCCGCGGCCTTCACCTGCTCGTGCAGCTTCTGCCACTCGGCCTTCAGCGCGGCGATCTTCGCCTGCTTGTCGGACTCCGACAGCGACTCGTCGTTCTCGATGGCGACGACGTCCTTCTCGATGCTGCCGCCCAGCACGATGTCCGTGCCGCGGCCGGCCATGTTCGTCGCGATCGTGATCACGCCCGGACGACCGGCCTGCGTGATGATGTCGGCCTCTCTGGCGTGCTGCTTGGCGTTCAGCACCTGGTGCGGCAGCTTGGCCTTGGTCAGCAGCTCGGCGACCTTCTCGGAGTTCTCGATCGAGGTCGTGCCCACCAGCACCGGCTGGCCGCGCTCGTGGCAGTCGCGCACGTCCTGCGTGACGGCGTCGTACTTCTCCTTGGTCGTCTTGTAGACCAGGTCCAGCTCGTCCTTGCGCACCGTCGGTCGGTTCGGCGGGATCACCACGGTCTCGAGGCCGTAGATCTCCTGGAACTCGTAGGCCTCGGTGTCGGCCGTGCCGGTCATGCCCGACAGCTTGCCGTACATGCGGAAGTAATTCTGGAAGGTGACCGAGGCCAGCGTCTGGTTCTCGGCCTGGATCTGCACGCCTTCCTTGGCCTCGACAGCCTGGTGCAGGCCGTCGCTCCAGCGGCGGCCGGTCATCAGGCGGCCGGTGAACTCGTCGACGATGATGACCTCGCCGTTCTGCACGACGTAGTTGGTATCGCGGTGATACACGTGGTGTGCGCGCAGCGACGCGTACAGGTGGTGCATCAGCGTGATGTTGGCGGCGTCGTACAGCGACGCGCCCTCGGCCAGCAGGCCGGCCTGGCTCAGCAGGCGCTCGGCGTTCTCGTGACCGTCCTCGGTCAGGTAGATCTGGTGCGACTTCTCGTCGACGGTGAAGTCGCCCGGCTCGATCACGCCCTCGCCGGTGCGGGGATCCAGTTCGCCGACCTGGCGCTTCAACTGCGGCGACACCGCATTGATCGCCACGTACATCTGGGTGTGGTCTTCGGCCTGGCCGGAGATGATCAGCGGCGTGCGCGCCTCGTCGATCAGGATCGAGTCCACCTCGTCGACGATCGCGTAGGCCAGGCTGCGCTGCACGCGGTCGCGGACCTCGTAGACCATGTTGTCGCGCAGGTGGTCGAAGCCGTACTCGTTGTTGGTGCCGTAGGTGACGTCGGCGCCGTAGGCGGCCTGCTTCTCGTCGCGCGGCAGGCCGGAGTAGTTGATGCCCACGGTCAGGCCGAGGAAGCGGTACAGGCGACCCATCCATTCGGCGTCGCGGCGGGCCAGGTAGTCGTTGACCGTCACGACGTGCACGCCCTTGCCGGTCAGCGCGTTCAGGTAGACCGGCAGCGTCGCCATCAGCGTCTTGCCTTCGCCGGTGCGCATTTCAGCGATCTTGCCGGCGTTCAGGACCATGCCGCCGATCAGTTGCACGTCGAAGTGACGCATCTTGAGGACGCGCTTGCTGCCCTCGCGGCAGACGGCGAACGCCTCCGGCAGGATGTCGTCGACGGTCTCGCCGTTGGCGATGCGCTGCTTGAACTCCTCGGTCTTCGCGCGCAACTGGTCGTCGCTCAGGCCCTCGAACTGCGGTTCCAGCGCATTGATGCGCTCGACGTCCTTGCGATAGGTCTTGAGCAGGCGCTCGTTGCGACTGCCGAAAATCTGGGTCAAAAGCTTGGGCAACATGCGGCTTTTTGAAGTTCTGTGGAAGGCCCGGTCGACCGGGCCTGGACGCCCGGCGGACCGCCTCGTGGGCGGCCTGATGAGGGCAGCGCCGCGCGACCGGTGCACATGAGGACGGGAGCCTCGGGTTGCAAGCGTCTGCGCGGAGAAAAACCGGCGGAGTTTAGCACCGGGCCCCTGGCGGCACCGGGCGGCGGCCACCGCCCCGGACCGGCGGCGGACTCCGGGTTTCCGAGCGGCGGCACTACACTGACGCCCCATGGCCACCCGCTATCTGCCCCCCCGCGCCAAGCCCGATGCGCCCGATCCGCTGGACTTCGGCCGGGCCATGTCGCAGAACGGGATGCTGGCCAGGTTGGGGAACCAGTTGGCGCTGTCGCGGCGGCATCTGGCGGCGGTGAGCGTGGCGCTGCCGGGCGCGATGAAGCGCTTCGTCCAGGCCGGCACGCTCGACGAGCAGGGCTGGACCCTGGTGGCCGACAACGCCGCCATCGCGGCCAAGCTGCGGCACCTGCAGCCCACCCTGCTGCGCCTGCTGCGCGAGGAAGGCCTGTTGCTGGAAGGCGAACTGCGGATCCGCGTCAGGCAATCCTGATCCGCCCGCCTTTCCCGCCGCCTGCCTTTCCAACCTCACTTCGCTCAACAAAAGGAAAGGGACCGCCGAGGCGGTCCCTTGTCGTTCCCCCGCGTCGGGGTCAGGCCTTGCGACGCAGACGGCGCGCGCCGCCCAGGCCAGCCAGGGCGATGACGGCCAGAGCCAGCGAGGCCGGTTCCGGCACATCGTTCTGCTGGGCGCCTTCGACGTTCAGGATGTCGAAGGCCCACAGCGCGTTGCGCTCACGGCCGCCGGCATCGCAGAACACGCCGTTGGCGCACTTGCCGTTCAGAAAGTTGGGGTTGCCGTCATAGGTGAAGCCGTTGGCCAGGTTGGGGCCGAGGGCGAAGTTGTCGAACTGCATGACGGCGACCGTGTAGACCCCGGCGCCCAGGGTGAGGTCCAGGCAGGTGTCCCAACGCATGCCGCCCTCCGGATCGGGATTCACCGCGGCGCCGCCGCAGGTGCCGGGCGTGCTGCTGGTGGCATCGTCGTTCTGGCCGACCAGCACGCCGCTGGCGTTGAACAGCGCCAGGATCGGGTCGAAGCCGCCGGCGGCGACCACGTTGCCGTTGGACTGCCTGCCGCCCGCGTAGCTGTAGGTGATCAGACGGACCGCCGACGAGCCGTTCGCCGTGAAGGTGAAGGTCTGGACATCGTTGGCCTGCGCGAAGCTGCCGGCGAACGAGAAGTTGGTCGGCGCCGCATGCGCGACGACAGAGATGCCAAGGGCTGCGACGGCGGCCAGGGCGGCGACACCACGACGGAACAAGCTGTGCATGAAGTTTCCCGTGAGAGCCGGTGCAAGGAGGTCACCGGCATGTTGAACACGGGGGCGGCCACAGCAAAGGCTATGCCACGACTGATTTCCTTTTGAAATCAATAACGTACATGCGGTTACGCGAGTAACGTCACACAAGTGTCAAGCGCGGCGACACCGCCTTTTGGGGGTGCTCGGGCTCAAGGTGCGAAGGCGAAAAGACCGAAGCCCCGGCTCGTCGGTCGACGAAACGGGGCTTCGGGCAGGCTGTCGCCTGTGTGTTCGATGGTGCCGGCTATCGGATTCGAACTGATGACCTACCGCTTACAAGGCGGTTGCTCTACCAACTGAGCTAAGCCGGCACTAGGAAACTGGAGCGCCGCAGAAGCTGCGGCGCGGGCTGCATTCTAGACGCAGCTTCGAGAGGTCCGGAGCAAAAAACCGCGCCTTCCCTCTCGACTCGCCCCCCGCACTTGGACGGGGTTCGGATGATCACTTGATGCGCTTGAGTGCCGGGCGACCGCCCGACGGACCCGCGCCCGGATCGTCGTCGTCGGACGGTGTCGCCGCCGCCGGTGCGACCGGCTCCGGCTTGGACTCGCCTTGCGGCGCACCGCCGTTGACGTCGGATGCCAGGCGCAGACCTCGCGGCGCGCTCGGCGCCGGCTGACGCGTGGCGGCATCTTCCGGATTCGGCGGCGGGAAGGCCATGCCCTGGCCGTTCTCACGCGCATAGATCGCCACCACGTGATCGACCGGCACGATGATCTCGCGCGCCACGCCACCGAACCGGGCTTTGAACTGGATCAGTTCATTGCCCAGGTCCAGGTTGCTGGTCGCGTCGAAACCGACGTTGAGCACGATCTCGTTGTTGCTGACGTACTCCAGCGGCACCTGCACCGTGCGATCCACGTGAACCGCGACATAGGGCGTGAACCCGTTGTCGGTGCACCATTCGTGCAGGGCGCGGATCAGGTACGGCCGCGTCGAGCTGGCGGCGAGACCGCCGCCGTCCTTGCTGTCATCCATGGGAGCCAGTGTATTACTTGCGCATCACCTTCTCGGACGGCGTCAGCGCCTCGATGTAGGCCGGACGCGAGAAGATCCGTTCCGCGTACTTGAGCAGCGGCACGGCGTTCTTCGACATGTCGATGCCGTAGTAATCCAGGCGCCACAGCAGCGGGGCGATCGCGACGTCCAGCATCGAGAAGTCGTCGCCCAGCATGTACTTGTTCTTCAGGAAGATCGGCGCCAGCTGCGTCAGGCGGTCGCGGATCTGCGAACGCGCCTTTTCCAGCTGCTTCTCGGTCGGCTTGACCGTCTGGCCGCGGTTCTCCAGCACGTTGACGTGGGCGAACAGCTCCTTCTCGAAGTTGAACAGGAACAGGCGCACGCGGGCGCGGGCCACCGGGTCGCCGGGCATCAGCTGCGGATGCGGGAAGCGCTCGTCGATGTACTCGTTGATGATGTGCGACTCATACAGGATGAGGTCGCGTTCCACGAGGATGGGCACCTCGTTGTACGGGTTCATCAGCGCGATGTCTTCGGGCTTGGCGAACAGGTCGACGTCACGGATCTCGAAGTCCATGCCCTTCTCGAACAGCACGAACCGGCAACGGTGCGAGTAGGGGCAAGTGGTTCCGGAATAAAGCACCATCATGGCAGTGGACTCCTGATCGAAGCCTCTCGGCTTCATCGATTTCTACAAACAACACAGTTCAACGCCAGCGCGGTCAAAGACCGAACAGACAAACGACAACGCAGTGGGAGCCTGTTCGGCGCCCCACTGCGCTTGAGGACCCGGCCTTCGGCCGAGTCATCGGTTCTTACTTGATGTCCTTCCAGAAGGAGGCATTCAAGCGCCAGGCGAACACGGTGAACCCCAGCAGGAACAGCACCACGATGATCCCGAGCCGGAAACGCGTCCCTTGCGCCGGTTCACCCATCCACTGGAGATAGGCGACCAGGTCGGCAACGGACTCGTCGTATTGCTGCGGCGTCATCGTCCCGGGCGTCACCTGTACGAAGTCCTTGAAGACATGCGTGACCTTGCTCGGGTCATGCGGGTCTTTTTCTTCCTCGAACCTGGCGGTGCGGACGCCCTGGAGCTCCCACAGCACATGCGGCATGGCAACGCTGGGGAAAGCGAGATTATTCCATCCCGTGGCCTTGGTTTCGTCGCGGTAGTATTTTCTGAGGTAGGTATAGAGGTAATCAGCCCCTGTTCCCTTGGCGCCGTCGGCCCGCGAACGGGCGATCACGGTGAGGTCCGGCGGCAGTGCGCCGAACCATTCCTTGGCCCGTTTCGGGTCCAGCGAGACCTTCATCGTCTCGCCCACCTTCTCTCCGGCGAACAGCAGGTTGCCCTTGATCTGCTCGTCGGTCAGGCCGATGTCCTTCAGCCGGTTGTAGCGCATGAAGTTCGCGCTGTGGCAGTTCAGGCAGTAGTTGACGAAGATCTTGGCCCCATGCTGCAGCGCGGCCAGATCGTTCATCTTCGACGTCGGGAAACGGTCCCACTCGATGCCGCCCTCAGACGCGAGCGCCGTCGACGTCAGACCCGCGCCCAGGCACAGCGACGTCAGCAGCGTGGCGATGATTTTCTTCATTCGTTCGACTCCGTGACGTTGGCGGTTCAGTGCGGGTGAAACGTGACGCGATCGGGCACCGGCTTGAACTGGCCGGCCTTGCTCCACCACGGCATCAGCAGGAAGAAGCCGAAGTAGTACAGCGTGCCGATCTGCGACACGATCGTTCCCGCATCCGACGGCGGCTTGACGCCCAGGTAGCCCAGCACAAGGAAGAGCAGCACGAAGATGCCGTAGAGGTACTTGTGCCAGTCGGGCCGGTAGCGGATCGACTTGACCGGGCTGTGATCCAGCCAGGGCAGGAAGAACAGGATGATGACCGCGCCGCCCATGACGACCACGCCCCAGAACTTCGCGTCGAAGGTCAGCAGCAGCGCGATGCCGACCACCGCGCCGACCACGACGATCCCCTTGCCCAGGACCGAGAGTCCGCCGCGCAGCAGCGTGATGATCGCCGACAGCGCGATCACGCCGCACAGCACCTGCACCATCACGTCGGTCGTGGCGCGCAGCATCGAATAGAACGGCGTGAAGTACCAGACCGGCGCGATATGAGGCGGCGTCTTCAGCGGGTCGGCGGGGATGAAGTTGTTGTACTCCAGGAAGTAGCCGCCCAGTTCCGGCGCGAAGAAGATCACCGCCGAGAAGGCCATCAGGAACAGGCCCACGCCGAAGATGTCGTGCACCGTGTAGTACGGATGGAACGGGATGCCGTCCAGCGGATGGCCGTCCGGTCCCTTCTTCGCCTTGATCTCCACGCCGTCCGGGTTGTTCGAGCCCACCTCGTGCAGCGCGATGATGTGCGCGACGACCAGCCCCAGCAGCACCAGCGGCACCGCGATCACGTGGAAGCTGAAGAAGCGGTTCAGCGTCGCGTCCCCGACCACGTAGTCGCCGCGGATCAGCAGCGCCAGGTCGTTGCCGACGAAGGGCACGGCGGCGAACAGGTTCACGATCACCTGCGCGCCCCAGTAGGACATCTGGCCCCACGGCAGCAGGTAGCCCATGAAGGCCTCGGCCATCAGGCACAGGAAGATCGCGCAGCCGAAGATCCACACCAGTTCGCGCGGCTTGCGGTACGAGCCGTACAGCAGCCCGCGGAACATGTGCAGGTAGACGACGACGAAGAACGCCGACGCGCCCGTCGAATGCATGTAGCGGATCAGCCATCCCCAGGGGACGTCCCGCATGATGTATTCGACCGACGCGAACGCGAGCGTCGAGTCCGGCTTGTAGTGCATCACCAGGAAGATCCCGGTGACGATCTGGATCACCAGCACCAGCAGCGCCAGCGAGCCGAAGATGTACCACCAGTTGAAGTTCTTCGGCGCGTAGTACTCCGACATGTGCTCCTTGTAGAGCTTGGACGCGGGGAACCGGTTGTCCACCCAGGTCATCAGCTTGACGCCCAAGGGGGCTCCGGCGGGTGCTTCCTTGAATTCAGCCATGTGTTGTCTGCCTCGGTCCTGTTCCTGGGGAGTTAGGCTTTCTTGTCTTCACCGATCAACAGCCGGGTGTCGGACAGGAACGCGTACGGCGGCACCTCGAGGTTGTCGGGCGCGGGCTTGTTCTTGAAGACGCGACCGGCCATGTCGAAGGTCGAGCCGTGGCAGGGGCAGAGGAAGCCGCCGTGCCAGTTGTCCGGCAGCGAGGGCTGCGGACCGGACTGGAACTTGTCGCTGGGCGAGCAGCCGAGGTGGCTGCAGATGCCCACCACGACCAGGTACTCCGGCTTGAGGGAGCGCCATTCGTTCTTCGCGTACTCCGGGATGGGGAACGCCTTGCGATCGGACTGCGGGTCGGCCAGTTCCGGATCGTTGCCTTTGAGCGCGTCGAGCTGCTCCTTGGTCCGGCGGACGATCCACACCGGCTTGCCACGCCATTCGACGGTCAGCTTCTGACCGGGGGCGAGGCCGCCGATGTCCACCTCGACGGCGGCACCGGCCGCCTTGGCGCGCTCGCTCGGAGCGAAGGTACTGACGAACGGGACGGCGGTGGCCACGCCGCCTACTGCTCCCGCGCAACCGGTGGCGATCAGCCAGGTGCGCTTGCCTTGGTCCACTTGTGGGTCACTCATGAGGGTCCTTACAGGGAACTTCTGATCAGGGGCAACCAAAGATTCTAGGTAAGAAAGTGCCGGTCCGCCCCTAGGCGCTCTACCGATGTGCATCGGTGCACCACGTTGACATTTGTCGTGGTGCAAACGCCGTTAGGATGCTTGCCCGGAGGCGGAGGGCGCCCCCGGGAAAGCGCTTGGTAGTTGGCGCCTTCGCACACGTGGAGCACAAGGAGCAAGCGATGGGTTTTTTGACCGAATTCCGTGAGTTCGCCGTCAAGGGCAACGTGATGGACCTCGCCGTGGGCGTGATCATCGGCGCCGCCTTCGGAAAGATCGTCGACTCGGTGGTCAAGGACCTCATCATGCCGATCGTCGGCAAGGCGGTCGGCGGACTGGACTTCAGCAGCTACTTCATCACCCTGTCGGACCCGCCGGCCAACTACGCGGGGCCGATGACCTACGAGGCCCTCACCAAGGCGGGCGTGCCGCTCTTCGCCTACGGCAACTTCCTGACGGTGCTGTTGAACTTCATCATCCTGGCCTTCATCATCTTCATCATGGTGAAGCAGGTGAACCGCCTGAAGCGCGACACCCCCGCGGCGCCGGCGGAACCCGCCGCGACGCCGGAAGACATCCAGCTGCTGCGCGAGATCCGCGACGCGCTGAGGCGTGACAAAGCGTAAAGCTGCTCTCATTCGTCACCTTTTGCGCACAAGCCGGGTGAGCCCCACCCGGACGGGGGATGGCCATCGCCGATACTTGGCGTGTGGTGCGGTCACCACAATGTGCTCGATGCCTCGATGAACCGTCTGAACCCCCACGTCGACGCTGCGCTCCAACGCGTACGCCTCGCGGCGGAACAAGCCGCGGAACGCGGCGCTGAAGGTCTCGGTCTCGCCGCCCTGTCCTCTGGACAGGCCAAGCGGCGGGATGCGCTGCTGTCCGCGCAATTCCTCTTCCGCAAGCACCAGGCCCTGTTCTCCCAGCGCTTCGACCAGTCGATGCGCCAGCAGGCGGCTGAAACGCCGGGCGCCGGGTCCGCCCCGACCACCGCGTCGCGCGCGGCGCCCAAGGCGACGCAGTGGGACGAGCTCTCGCTGATGGACGACGACCAGGTCAACACGATGGTCGCGACCGACCGGATCGGCCTGGCGCTCGGTCACCAGAGCGAGTGGGAGCTGCGCGAGGTCAATTCCTACATGGGCGACATCCCCGGCATCGCCGAGGACCGCCACCCGCTGCGCCCGCAGGCGATCGCGCAGGCGCTGATCGAGGGCGTCAACGCCGTCACCGACGATCCGGACACGCGCCAGGTCCTGACCGACGAACTCACCCGGGCGCTGGCGCTGGAGATGCGCGCCTGCTATGCCGACATCGCCGGCCTGTTCCGCAGCCGCGGCCTGCGTCCGCAGGACCTGCGCGTGCGGGCGACGGCGGGAACCTCGCGGGGTCAGTCCTTGCATGGCGGCACGACATCCGGCGTGCCGCTGCACGACAGCCGCTACGCCACCCTGCCCGGCGCGCTGCATCCCGCCGTCCACGGCAGCCGCGCGGGCGGTCTGCACAGCATGGCCGGTGGATTCCACGGCGGCAGCCACGAAGGCTACGCAACGACCGGCGGCGGTCCTGCCGGTGGCGGCATGGGCGGATGGTCGGTCGATCCGCAACTGATGGACCTGATGCGGCGGCTGGCCATGAGCCCGTCCGTCGGCATGCCCGTGACCGGCAGCGGCGCGCTGCCCGTGAACAGCCAATGGCAGGGCTGGGACGGCGATCCCGGCAGTTATGTCGAGGGCGGCCCGATCGTGCTGCCGCCCAACCTGATCCACCTGCACCGCGACGAACTGCGGCAGGCGGCCAGCGGCTCGCTCGATCACATGGTGATCGACGTCGTCGCCGGCCTGTTCGACCAGATCCTGTCCGACGCCAAGCTGCCGCCGCTGATGGCGCAGCAGATCGCGCGACTGCAGCTCCCGGTGCTGCGCGCGGCGCTGGGGGATCGCTCCTTCTTCTCTTCGCGCCGGCACCCGGTGCGACGGCTGGTCAATCGCATCGCGACACTGGCCGCCGCCTACGACGACTTCACCGAAGATCCCGGCAAGTCCTACCTGACGCTGGTGCGCGACCTGATCCAGGACGTCGTCAGCGGCGACTTCGACCGGATGGAGCTGTACGAGTCCAAGCTGGGCCAGCTCGAACAGTTCATCCAGGACCAGACCGCCCAGACGCTGAAGTCGCAGGGCGACACGGCGGCCTTGCTGGAGCGCAAGGAGACCGAGCTCCGCCTGCAGCGCCGCTACATGCAGCAGCTGCAGCAGGCGATGTCCAGCGTGGACATGCGCGATTTCCTGCGCGACTTCCTGACCCAGACCTGGAGCGAGGTGTTGGTGCACGCCTCGCGCCATCCGGACCTGGACGCGGCCCTGGTCGAGCGGCTGCGCAACATGGGTCGCGACCTGGTCCTGTCGGTCCAGCCGAAGACGACACCGCAGCAGCGACAAGGCTTCCTGGCCTCGCTGCCGGTGCTGATGCGCACGCTCAACGAGGGCCTGGACCTGGTCCGCTGGCCCGAGCCGGACCGCAAGAAATTCTTCGCCGAGCTGCTGCCGGCGCATGCCGATTCGCTGAAGGGACAAGCCCTCAGCCCGCTCGAATACAACCTGCTGGCCAAGCAGCTGGAGTCCGTCTTCGGCATGGCGCCTCCGCGCGAGCAGGACCTGCCCGCGGCCGGTTCGACGCCGCTGGACCTCGACCTGAGCGAGAAGCTCTCCGATGAGGAAGCCAAGCGGCTCGGCCTGATGGAGGACGAGCACGTCGACTGGGACGGGCATGTCGACATCGACCTCGACCTCGGCGCCGACGAACACCAGCCGCTGCAGGCGGTCGACATCAGCATCGACGGCCTGCCCGCCGCGGAGGAGGCCCCTTCCCCGCCCACGGGCGAGCTGCTGATCGACCACCTGCAGATCGGCACCGCCTACCGGATGCACCGCGACGGCGACTGGATCAAGGTGCGGCTCGCCCACATCAGCGCCACGCGCAGTTTCTTCATCTTCACCCACGGGACGAAGCACCAGGAGACGCTGACGATGACCTCGCGCATGCTGCACAAGCTGTGCGAGGCCGGCCGGCTGCGGGCGTTCGAACACGCCCACCTGCTGGAGCGCGCCACGGCGCGGGCGCGGCAGCAGCTGGCGGCGCTTGGCGCCAAGCACTGACGCCGGGCTGAACCCGGATTGAATCCGGACTGAGGCTCAGCCCGCCAGCGCGCGAGCCATGCGGATCGCCGCGGACATGCTCGACGGGTCCGCGCGGCCCGTCCCGGCGATGTCGAAGGCGGTGCCGTGATCGGGACTCGTCCGTACCAGCGGCAGGCCCAGCGTCACGTTGACGCCCTCTTCCACGCCGAGGTACTTCACCGGGATCAACCCCTGGTCGTGCGTCATCGCGACCACCACGTCGAACTCGCCCGGATGCTTGGGCGGTGCATGGCGCGCCCGCATGAACACCGTGTCCGGCGCGAACGGACCGCGTGCATCGATGCCCAGCGTGCGCGCCTGCTCGATCGCCGGGGCGATGTGCTCGATCTCCTCGCCGCCGAACAGGCCGCCTTCCCCGGCATGCGGATTCAAGCCCGCCACCGCGATGCGCGGCGCGGCGATGCCCGCGCGACGCAGCGCGGCATCGGCGATGCGGATCGTCTGCAGCACACGGCCCGTGGTGATCTGATCGACCGCCTGCCGCAGTGCCACGTGGATGGTCACCAGCACGACACGAAGCTCCTCGTTGGCGAGCATCATCCGCACCGGCGGAAGCCGACCGTCCGGATCCGCGCACAGCGCCTGGAGCAGCTCGGTGTGGCCGGGATGATCGATGCCGGCGGCATGCAGGGCTTCCTTGTGGATCGGCGCCGTCACCAGCGCGCGGGATCGTCCCGCCCGTTGCTCCTGCGTGGCGGCGACGATGCAGCGCGCCGCCGCGGCGCCGGCGGCGGCGCTCACCCGGCCCAGCGGCTGCGCAAGCAGATCGCCCGGCAATCCCGACGGCTGCCACACGGGCAGGCAATCGGGGGGAGCCGGATCGTCGGCGCGCTCAAGCACCGCCACCGGCAAACGCAAACCCACGAAGCCCAGCGCCCGTCGGAAGACCTCGACGTCGCCGACCAGACGCAGGTCCGCCCCGCGATCCTTCGACCAGGCCGCGACGGCGATCTCGGGGCCGATGCCGCAGGCATCGCCCATCGTCAGCAGCAACGGGCGGGAACTCTCGATGACGGTGCTCATGCGGGGTTCGGGATGTCGATGAAGCGGTATTGCAGGCCCAGCTGTTCGGCCACCTGACGGCCCAACGCCTGCACGCCGTAGCGTTCGGTCGCATGGTGTCCGGCGGCGATGAACGCGACACCGGTCTCGGCCGCGTAATGCGCCTGCGGCTCGGAGATCTCGCCGGTGATGAACACGTCCGCGCCCGCGGCGATCGCGGCCTCGAAGTAGCCCTGCGCCCCGCCGGTGCACCAGGCGACTCGCTTGAGCGGACGACCATCTCCGGCGGCCTGGATCGTCGCGCGGCCGAGCCGCTGCTCGACATGGGCGCTCAGCGCATCCAGCGACTCGAACGCCGTCGGCAGCGCGCCGATGCAGCCCAGATCCTGGTCGCCGAACCGGCCCTCGGCGGCCCAGCCCAGATGTTTCGCGAGTTGCGCGTTGTTGCCGAGTTCCGGATGCGCATCCAGCGGCAGGTGGTAGGCGAACAAGTTGACCTCGTGGGTCAGCAGCCGCGACAGGCGCTGCTTCATCCAGCCGGTGACGCGACCGTCCTGGCCGCGCCAGAACAGGCCGTGGTGGACCAGGATCGCATCGGCGCCGGACTCGATGGCGGCGTCGATCAGCGCGAGGCTGGCGGTGACCCCGCACACCAGTTGCCGGATCTGGTCGCGGCCCTCGACCTGAAGACCGTTCGGCCCATAATCCTTGAAGCGCGTGGGCTCCAGCGTGGCGGCGAGCAGCCGCTCCAGCTCCGTGCGATGTGCCATGACAGGATCTCTCTTGCGTCAAACCTGGCTGATTTTCTCCCAGGCCACCACGGTGGCGCTGGCCGGCTATTTCGTCGTGTCGACGCTCAAGCCCGAATGGTTGCACGAGGCCCCCAGGATCGTGCCCACGCTGCCGGCCGCCGCGGGCGCGCCGCCGCGCGCGTCGGTCCAGTTCAGCTTCGCCGCGGCGGCGCAGGCGGCGTCGCCGGCGGTGGTCGCGGTGCTGGCCAACAAGCCCGCGCCCAGCCAGCGCGAGATCGACGCCGATCCCTGGCTGCGTTTCCACTTCGGCAAGCGGCCGCAGCAGCAGCGCCCGCAGACGGGCCTGGGCTCCGGCGTGATCGTCTCGCCCGAAGGCTACGTGCTGACCAACAACCATGTCGTCGCCGGTGCGACCGAGATCCGCGTGCAGCTCGCCGACGGCCGCGACACGCCGGCGCGCCTGGTCGGCACCGATCCGGAAACCGACCTGGCCGTCCTGCGCATCACGCTGCCGGCGCCGCTGCCGGTGATCCATCCCGGCAAGGCCGGCGAGCTGCAGGTCGGCGACGTGGTGCTGGCCATCGGCAATCCGTTCAACGTCGGCCAGACCGTCACCTCCGGCATCATCAGCGCGCTGGGCCGCACCCAGCTCGGCCTGAGCACCTTCGAGAACTTCATCCAGACCGACGCCGCGATCAACCCCGGCAACTCCGGCGGCGCGCTCGTCGACGTGCAGGGGCGGCTGGTCGGCATCAACACGGCGATCTATTCGCGCACCGGCGGCGGCAGCCTGGGCATCGGGTTCGCGATCCCGGTGGACTCGGCGTACCAGGTGCTGGAGGCGCTGGTGAAGGACGGCAAGGTCTCGCGCGGCTGGCTGGGCGTGATCACCGGCGACATCAACCCGGAGGTCGTCGACACGCTCAAGCTGTCGGTCGACCACGGCGTGCTGGTCAAGGAAGTCTTCAAGGCCAGTCCGGCGGCCAAGGCCGGCCTGGAGGCGGGCGACGTCGTCACCGCGGTGGCCGGCCAGGCCGTGCGCTCGCCGCGCGAGCTGGTCAACGTCGTCGCGGCACTGAAGCCGGAGAGCCAGACGCTGATCTCGGTTCAACGCGGCAAGGAATCGCTGAAGCTGCCGCTGCAGGTCGGCCTGCGGCAGCCGCAGACGACGGACGACGCCGTGCCGGAATGAGGGCGGAGTGATCCATGGATGACGACCAACTGCTGCGCTATTCGCGCCACATCCTGCTGGACGACATCGGTGTCGAGGGCCAGCAGCGCCTGATGGAGGCGCACGCGCTGGTGATCGGCGCGGGGGGGCTCGGATCGCCCGCGGCGCTGTTCCTGGGCACGGCGGGCGTCGGCCGCATCACGCTGGTCGATCACGACCGCGTCGACGTGACCAATCTGCAGCGCCAGATCGCCCACAGCCTCGCGCGGGTGGACCAGCCCAAGGCCGAATCGGCCGCGGCCGGCATCGCGGCGATCAATCCGGAACCGCGCGTCCGGGCCGTCACCGAACGCGCCGATGCGGCGCTGCTGGACGAACTGGTGCCGTCGGCCGACGTCGTCCTCGACTGCACCGACAACTTCCCCACGCGCCACCTGGTCAACGCCGCCTGCGTGAAGCACGGCAAGCCGCTGGTCTCCGGTGCGGCGCTGGGCTTCGACGCACAGCTGAGCGTCTACGACAGCCGCGATCGTGCGTTCCCCTGCTATGCCTGCCTGTTCCCTGCCGACCAGCCGCCCGAGGAACAGCGCTGCGCGGTGATGGGCGTGTTCGCGCCACTGGTCGGGATCATCGGCAGCATGCAGGCGGCCGAGGCCCTGAAGCTGCTGGCGGGGATGGGCTCGACGCTCCCGGGTCGGCTGCTGATGCTGGACGCGCGCCGCATGGAATGGACCGACCTGAAGGTCGCTCGCGACCCGCGCTGCCCGTGCTGTGGCACGGACTGACCCCGTCGAGGAGCACGCAGGCGCCCCCGCGCAACAAACCACCGCCCGGGGTCGCGCACGGCGCCGGCGAACGAACGGAAATTAAGTGCCAACGCCCGTAATCTCTCGGGCCATCGAATCATGATCAGAAGCGACAAACTCACCGCCCGCAACTTCCCCTCCGCGCAGGAGGAGGTCCAACAGCAGGCCTCTTTCGAAACGACCTTCGACGCGAATCCGCCCGCGGCCTACCAGTTGGCGTTCACCGACACCGACTTCCTGGTCCGCCCCGAACTTCGCCCGGTGCGCATGCAGCTGGAACTGCTGAAGCCGGAGCTGATCCAGCAGGAGCTGAACATCCAGTCGACGGTGGTGATCTTCGGCAGCGCGCGCATCGCCGACCGCGAGTCGGCGCAGGCTGCCGTCGACGCCGCCCGCGCCGCCAAGGACGAGGCGGCGGTGCAACGCGCCGAGCGCCGCCTGGTGATGAGCGGCTATTACGAGGAAGCGCGCAAGTTCGCGCGGCTGGTCACCGAGACGACCAAGGACTTCGCCCATCCGCTGTATGTGGTCACCGGCGGCGGGCCTGGCATCATGGAAGCGGGCAACCGCGGTGCGCACGAGGCCGGCGGCCGCAGCATCGGACTGAACATCGTGCTGCCGCACGAGCAGCGTCCGAACCAGTACATCACGCCGGAACTCTGCTTCCGCTTCCACTACTTCGGGCTGCGCAAGATGCACTTCCTGATGCGCTCGGTGGCGCTGGCGGCGTTCCCGGGCGGCTACGGGACGCTGGACGAGCTCTTCGAGACGCTGACGCTGATCCAGACCGGCAAGTGCCGTCGGCGTCCGATCCTGCTGTTCGGACGCGACTTCTGGTCGCGCCTGATCGACTTCGAGCTGCTGATCGACACCGGCATGATCAGCCCCGGCGACGAGCAGCTCTTCCACTACGTTGAAACCGCCGACGAGGCCTGGGCCCTGCTGAAGAAGGAATACGACATCGGCGGAGCCACGAACGGCACGAGCGGTACGAGCGGCACGACTGGCAGCCCCGGGACCGGCGCGGTCGCGGGCGACAGCCCCTGATTCCGGCCCCGCGGGGCCATCCAGCAAGCAAGAGAGGTTCGACCATGACCGCAGCACGACACGTGAGCCTGATCGGCGCCCCGACCGACGTGGGCGCCGGCGCCCGAGGCGCCAGCATGGGACCGGAGGCCCTGCGGGTCGCCGGACTGGCCGAAGCGCTGCGGGCGCACGGCGTCGAGGTCAAGGACTGCGGCAACCTCGTGGGGCCGTCCAATCCCTGGCAGCCGCCGACGGACGGCTACCGCCACCTGGACGAAGTGACGGCCTGGAACCAGGCCGTGCACGA
The DNA here is from genome assembly GCF_056867975.1 of Mitsuaria sp. MSU3D. NCBI lineage: Bacteria > Pseudomonadati > Pseudomonadota > Betaproteobacteria > Burkholderiales > Sphaerotilaceae > Roseateles > Mitsuaria sp. MSU3D. The sequence goes on from NZ_CP200314.1 coordinate 3,657,316, forward strand.
CGCGGTCTACGCGGAGCTCAACGGCGGGCGCATGTCCGTCCTGCTCGGCGGCGACCACTGCCTGGGACTGGGATCGATCGCCGCGGTGGCCCACCACTGCCGCGACACCGGCAAGAAGCTGCGCGTGCTGTGGCTGGACGCGCATGCCGACTTCAACACCAGCAAGCTCACGCCCAGCGGCAACATCCACGGCATGCCGGTCGCCTGCCTGTGCGGCTACGGTCCGCAGGAGCTGATCGAGATCGGCGGCAAGGTCCCGGCCATCGATCCGAAATGGATCCGCCAGATCGGCATCCGCAGCGTGGACGAGGGCGAGAAGCGCTTCGTGCACGAGGTCGGCCTCGAGGTCTTCGACATGCGCTACATCGACGAGATGGGCATGCGCCACACGATGGAACTGGCGCTGGCGACGATGGACGCCAACACCCATCTGCATGTGAGCTTCGACGTCGACTTCCTCGATCCGGACGTCGCGCCCGGCGTCGGCACCACGATCCCCGGCGGCCCGACCTATCGCGAAGCCCAGCTCTGCATGGAGATGATCGCCGACACCGGGCGGCTGGGGTCGCTGGACATCATGGAGCTCAACCCGGCGCTGGATGTCCGGAACAAGACGGCGCTGGTCGCGGTGGACCTTGTCGAATCGCTGTTCGGCAAGTCGACGCTGATGCGCAAGTGACGGGCGACGGGCGACCCGCCACCGCCGTGCGCTTCATGCACGCGCGGTCGGTATCCGAGCTCGCGCCTGCCCTTCTCAGTCCCGACTGAGTTCGGCGAGTCGCACCAGCGTGTGCAGCACGCGGTTGGCGGGCGTGGGCACGCCCAGCGCCTCGCCACGGCGGACCAGAAAGCCGTTGAGATGATCGATCTCGGTGCGCTTGCCACGGCTCATGTCCTGCGCGGTCGAGGAGAACTGTCCCGGCATCGTCTCGGCGATCCTGCGCACGGCCTGGCGCACGTCCCCCACCAGCGTGACGCCATCCGCCGCGGCCACCGCCAGGCCCTCGTCGACGAGCTGGTCCATCACCGTCCACACGCCCTCGCCCTTCACCAGCTCGCCGTAGGGCTGCTGCGCCAGCGCCGACAGCGCGTTGTAGGCGCAGTTGATCAGCAGCTTGGACCACAGCGCGCCGCGCACGTTGTCCGAGACCTCGGTGGGCACGCCCGCCGCGATCAGCGCCTGCGCGACGCGCTCGGCGCCGGGGGCCGGCTCGATGACCAGTTCGCCGCGCCCGTGGTGCTTCACATGGCCGGGACCGGCCATCTCCGTCGCCACATAGACCACCGCCGCCGACACGGGTTGCGGCACCGTGTCGCGCAGCCGCTCGGCGTTGTCGACACCGTTCTGCATCGACAGCAGCAGCGTGTCCGCGCCGATGTACGGCGCCAGCGCCTGCGCGGCGGACACCGTGTCGGTCGACTTCACGCAGAACAGCACGACCTGCGCGCCGCGCGCGGCGGAAGGCTCGGTGTCGGCGCGCAGACGGACCTGCTCATCGAACATCCGCGTCTCCATGCGCAGGCCACGGTCACGGATCGCTTCCACATGGCCGGGGCGGCCGATCAGCGTCACATCGTGCCCGGCGCGGGCCAGCATGCCGCCGAAGAAGCATCCCACCGCGCCCGCGCCCATCACGGCGACCTGGAGCGGCGTCTGCGGGGCCGGCGTGTCATCGATGCGGGTCATGGCGTCATCCTCGTGGTGGGAAGTCGGGAAAGTGGGCGGAGAAGTGGGCAAGCAAATGGGCGGGGAACGGACAGGCCGTCAGGCACAGACGATCCAGCCCTCGAGCGGATCCATCCCGGCGGGCAGACCGTAGTCCGGGCGCGCATCGGCCCAGGCCGCCTGCATCAGGCACAGCACCGCGTCGAGCTTGTCGCCGCTGCCGTCGTCGGCGAGTTCGTCCCGCTGCGCGTGGCTGAGCTTCAGGCGCAGGCCCAGACGGCTGCGGCCTTGCTCCAGCGCTTCGAGCAGATCCTTGCGGGCGATCAACCGGTCGGGCGTCTGCTTGGCGCGATCGTCGCTCTTGTAGCTGCGTGTGCCGATCAACTCGCGCGCCAGCAGGCCCGGATAGGCCTCCAGGGCTACGCGCGTCTCGTCGCCGGCATGCAGCCCCGGCAGATGGACGCCCGCCCGCAGCAGACGCGGCACGCCGGCATGCAGCATGTAGGCCACCGGGGGATTGACCCACTTCATGCTCGGCGACGAACCCGCCGGACCGTCGCAGGCGCGGTGCGCGAACTTGCCGCCGACCGGGCGGGCATCGCAGAACGCGGCGAAGGTGTCCCGGATCTGCGCGCGCGACAGGCTCGCGTAATGCGCGATCAGCGCCGCCCACTCGGTCGGCCAGCCCAGGGTGACGACGAGCTCGCGCGGCAGGCCGAACGGCAGGTCGAAGCCGCCGAGCCAAGGCGCGGGTTCCGCGAGCCACGCCTCGAAGGCGTCCAGGCTCGCGATCGCCACCTGGCGTTCCAGCTTCAGGACGCTCCCTTGCCGACGGCCGAAGGCCAGCCGGATCGGCTTGCGGGCCGTCGGCGCGCTGGTGAAGTCGACGCCCACCAGCGCCCGGTCCACCGCGGTCGCCGGCCGGGCCGCAGGCGGCTCCGCGATGAGGCCGGATGCGGCAGGCGCTTTCGAGACTTTTGGCATGCCTGCGACTGTATCCATCGTCCACTGGGGCCAGTCGCCATTGACGTGCGCTATGCGGCGGCGAATGCTGCGGCATCAAGGTCGACAACATCGACGGAGGAGAGTCCGCCTTGTTCCAACGCGAACTGGCCCGAGCCCTGCATCTGAGCCGCCGCGGTGCCTACCGCGACGCCACCGATGCGCTGGAGCTGTCCCTGGTGGCCGCCGACACGGTGCGCGACCGGGCGCGGGCGCTGATCCTCATCGCCCACAACCTGCCCCGCCAGGGCGACCTGCAGGGCGCGCTGCGGCGCGCGAGCGAGGCCGCGGCGCTGGTCCGGCTGATCGACGGCGACGACCAGGACGCCTGGACGGCCGAGGCGCTCACCGAGCTCTGTTACGTCTACGCGCAGTTCCAGATGGGCCGGGACGCGATGCAGGCCGGTTGGCAGGCCCTCGCGGCGGCCCGCCGCGCCGAGGATCCGGCCCGCGAGGCCTGGGCGCTGAACCGGCTGGCCGTGGCCTTCGCGGTGTCGGACCAGGTCGAGCAGGCCTGCCAGCACACGCTGCAGGCGCTGGAGATCGTCCAGCAGCAGGCGCCCGGCGAGCGGGAACTGCTGCTGTCGTGCCTGAACAACCTCGCCCATTTCTGGTTGCAGGCGCATGGGGAAGCCATCCGGGACGAGGACAGGACCGCCTCCGCCGAGGCGCTCGCCCAGGCCGAGCCCTACGCGGTGCGGGCCGCCACGCTGGTGCGGGAGGAAGGCAATCCCTTCCTGGTCGTCGTCTCCCTGTCCAATCTGGTCGAACTGCAGCTCGGCACCGGCGCGATCGAGGAAGCGCTCCAGATCGCCGATGAATACGAGCGTCTCGCGCAGCGGCACGGTTATGCCGGCATGGTGCTGCAGGCGCGGGCGCAGCGGGCGCTGCTGCAGCTCAAGCGCGACGACGCCGCGGGCGCGCGAGACGCCTTGCCCGCGCTCGAGACGCTCCAGGACCTGGTCGGCCAGCAGGCGCCGCAATCGCTGCCGGCCCGCTTGCGGCGGCAGCTCACGCTGGCGATCTATCGCGGCTACAAGCTCCGCGGCGACGCGGTGAAAGCGCTGGCGGCGCACGAGCAGCTGACCGCGCTGGAGCGCCAGTCGGCACGCAACGCGATGGCCTTGCAGACCGAGGCGATGCTGATCCGGCAGGAGTTCCAGCAGGCGCAGGCGCGCGCCGAGCACGCGATGCAGGACGCGCGGCGCGAGCGCGAGCGCGCGGACCTCGCGGAACAGGAGCAGCAACGCCTGCGGCGTCAGGCGGCCGAGCTCGGTCGCATGGCGCATGAGGACGCGCTGACGGGGCTCAACAACCGCCGGCATGCGGAGTTCGCGCTGCCCTTGCTGCTGGAGCGCGCGCGGCAGGAGGACAAGCCGATCTCGCTGGGCTTGCTGGACATCGACCACTTCAAACAGGTCAACGACGCGTTCGGCCATGGCGCCGGCGATCAGGCGCTGCAGAAGGTCGCGCAGTTGCTGCGGCGTCAGTTGCGCAGCGCGGACCTGCTGGCGCGGGTCGGCGGCGAAGAATTCATGCTGGTCTTCGTCGGCGTTCCGCCCGAGCGCGCGCAGGACATCTGCGAGCGGCTGCGCGGCGCAATCGCCAGCCACGACTGGGGCGAACTGGTGGCGGGCTTGCAGGTCACCGTCTCCATCGGCCTGGCCGCGGGCGAGCCGCCCGCGAAACCGTCCCTCCTGGTCGAAACCGCCGACCAGGCGCTCTACGCCGCGAAGCACGCGGGGCGCAACCGCGTGCAGTTCATGGCCTGCTGAATCAGTGGAGCTTGAAGACCGCGACCGACTGGGCGAGCGCGTCGGCCTGATGCTGCAGGCTCTGCGCGGCGGCCGCGGACTCCTCGACGAGCGCCGCGTTCTGCTGCGTCATCTGATCCAGCTGCGAGATCGCCGAGCCGATCTGGTTGATGCCGCCGCTCTGCTCCGCAGTGGCGTGGCTGATCTCCGCCACGATGCGCGACACCCGCGAGATCGAGTCGGAGATCTCGTTGATCGTCTGGCCGGCGCGCTCGACGAGCACGGCGCCGCTGGAGACGCTCTCGCCGCTGGCGGTGATCAGCTGCTTGATCTCCTTGGCGGCTTCGGCGCTGCGCCGCGCGAGCGATCGGACCTCGCTCGCGACCACCGCGAAACCACGGCCCTGCTCCCCGGCGCGGGCCGCTTCCACCGCCGCGTTCAGCGCCAGGATATTGGTCTGGAAGGCGATGCCGTCGATCGTGCCGATGATGTCGCCGATGCGTGCCGACGAGGTGCTGATCCTGCCCATCGTCTGCACGACCTCGCCCACCACGCTCACGCCGCGGACGGCGACCTCGGCGGCCTGCTCGGCCAGCGCCTTCGCCTCGCCGGCGGACGCCGCGTTGTGCTGCACGCTCGAGGTCAACTGCCCCATTGCCGAGGCGGTGGCCTGCAGATTCGACGCGGCCTGCTCGGTCCGCTGGCTCAGGTCGTGCGCGCCGGCGGCGACTTCGCGCGACGCCGTCGCGATGCTGTCGGTGGCGTTGCGCACGCCGCTGACGACCTCCCGGATCGAGGCCTGCATGCCCTGCACCCCGCGCGCCATCGCGGCGGTCTCGTCGGCGCCTTCCGCCTCGACGGGCTGGCTCAGGTCCTTGCGGGCGATGCGTTCGGTCGTGCTCACGGCCTGGGCCAGCGGCGCCAGGATGGAGCGGATGTTCAACACGGTGAGCAGGCCGATCAGCGCGGCGCCGATCAGCATCACGATACCGAGCACGCCGCGCACGCTCGATTCCCGCGTGCCAAGGCGTTCGACCTCATCCTGGCCGTGCCGCAGGATGGCTTGCGTCATCTCACCGACGCCGCTGTCCATCGCTTGCACGGGCGCCTTGATGACGTCGGTGGAGCGGTTCGCCTCGGCGGCGTCCACGAAGTCGGCGTTCAGGATGCGTTTGGCGATGTCATCGACGCCGGCCTTGTAGGCCTCGAGCGACTGCTTGAGCTTGGGCGGCAGTCCGCGGATCTCCGGGCTGGTCTCGAGCGCGGCCAGGGTGTCGAGCGAGCGGATCACGCCGGCGTAGGTCTTCTGCCAATCGGCCTGTGCCTGCTTGACGGTGCCGTCGTCGCCGATGTTGATGAGCATGTCCTTCTCGAAGCGGCGCAGGTTGCCGATGCCGGCGCGGACTTCGGAGAGTTGCGTCAGTGCGCCGACGTCCTGCGCGACGTACTGCTGGAAGTCGGACCGCGAGCTGCCCATGGCCCAGAGGCCGGCGCCGCCGATGACCAGGAGCGCGAGGACGGACAGGAGGCCCAGGCCGAGCAGGCGTGTCCGGATCGTGTAGTTGCGCAGAGACTGCATGTTTTCCCAACGAGATGGATCGATGGGAAAAGCCTAGCAGCCGCCATGCCACCGCCCGAGGACACCGCACTCTAAAGCCTGACAAGCGTGGAGTTCTCCCGCACCGATGTCACACCCGACGGCCCGCCCGAGCGCCCGCAGTCCTCGGTCGCAAAACCGCGGAAGTACGACAGTGATCGGGGACGGCATGTCGTGGGGTTTTGGCGCTTGCCGCCAAGGCCCCATGACATGGCGGCCAACGCCCCGACAGTCGAAGGACAGGCATTCAACCCAGCTTGAACACCGCCACCGACTGAGACAGCGCATCCGCCTGATGCTGGAGACTCTGCGCCGCCGCCGCCGACTCCTCGACGAGGGCGGCGTTCTGCTGCGTCATCTGATCCAGCTGCGAGATCGCCGAGCCGATCTGGTTGATGCCGCCGCTCTGCTCGGTGGTGGCGTGGCTGATCTCGGCCACGATGCGCGACACACGGGTGATCGAATCGGAGATCTCGTTCATCGTCTGCCCCGCGCGTTCGACAAGGGCGGCGCCGCTGGAGACGCTGTCCCCGCTGGCGGTGATCAGCTGCTTGATCTCCTTGGCCGCTTCGGCGCTGCGCTGGGCGAGCGAGCGCACCTCGCTGGCGACGACGGCGAAGCCGCGCCCCTGCTCGCCCGCGCGGGCCGCCTCGACGGCCGCGTTCAGCGCGAGGATGTTGGTCTGGAACGCGATCCCGTCGATGGTGCCGATGATGTCGCCGATGCGCGCGGACGACGCGCTGATCCTGCCCATGGTCTGGACCACCTCGCCCACCACGTTGACGCCGCGTCCGGCGGCGCCGGCCGCCTCTTCCGCCAGTGCATTGGCCTGCCGCGCCGAGTCCGCGTTGTGCTGCACGCTCGCGGTGAGCTGCTCCATCGCCGACGCGGTCTCCTCGAGGTTGGAGGCGGCCTGCTCCGTGCGGTAGCTGAGGTCGTGCGCCCCGGCCGCGACCTCGCGCGAGGCCGTCGCGATGCTGTCGGTGGCGCTGCGCACGCCGCTGACCACGTCGCGGATCGAGGTCTGCATCCCCTGCACGCCGCGCATCATCGCGGCGGTCTCGTCGGTGCCGAGCACGTCGAGACGTTCGCTGAGGTCCTGGCGCGCGATGCGCTCGGTCGTGCTGACCGCCTGGGCCAGCGGCGTCAGGATGGACGCGATGTTGAAGAAGGTGAAGGTCCCGATCACCAGCACGCCCACGAGCATCACGCCGCCCAGCGCCATCCGGATGCGGGTCTCTTCGGCGTCGATGCGCTGCACCTCCTGGTTGCCGCGTTCCATGATCGCCTTCGTCATGGCGCCGAGCTGCTTGTCCATCTCGCGGACCGGACCCTTGATCGGCTCGGTCTGCCGGTTGGCCTCGGCGGAATCGACGAACTCCTGCTTCAGGATGCGCTCGACGATGCCGTCGAGTCCGCTGCGATAACTCCCCAGCGAGGCCTTCATCGCCGACGGCATCGACTTGATCTCCGGCAGGATGTCGAGCTGGCCGATGGCGTCCAGGCTCTTGTTGACGCCCTCGAAGGCCTTGCGCCAATCCTCCTGGTAGCGCCTCACGGCGGCGTCGTCGCCGATGTTGATCAGCATGTCCTTCTCGTAGCGCCGCAGGTTGCCGACGCCGGCCCGGATCTCGGAGAGCTGCACCAGCGACTCGACATCGTGCTTCACGTAGTGCTCGACGTCCTGTTTCGTGCGGGCCATCGCCCACAGCCCGTCGCCGCCGATCAGCAGCATCGCGAACACCGACAACAGGCCGAGCGCCATGAGGCGCGTCCGGATCGTGAAGTTACGCATGGACCACATGGCATTCCCACCGTTGAAGAAGGAGTGGGAAAAGCCTAGCAGCCGGCGTGCCTGCCGGACATCCTGCGGAAACGGGGGGTCAGCGCCAGAGCGTGTTCATCGTCGCGACGAAGTCCTCGCGGCGGCCGGCATCGTCGATCGAGCGCCGCTGGCCGGCGACGTAGACCTCGCGCCAGGTCGGCCCCTGGCTGGCGAAGATGAGCCCGTCCAGCAGCGCCGCCTCCGGCAGTCCGGCCAGGCCGCTCGCGGCCGTGTCGAGCACCAGGAAGTCCGCGCGCGCGCCGGCCTTCAGGCCCCATGCGGGCAAGCCCGCCGCCCGCGCGCCGCCCGCGACGCAGGCGTCGAACAGCCGGGCCGCCGTCGACGGTTGCCGCCCCGGCCGCGCCGCCACATTGCGCCGTTGCAGGCCGAGGCGCTGGCCGTATTCCAGCCAGCGCAGCTCCTCGACCCAGCCGCGCGTGACCTGGCTGTCCGACCCCACCGTCAGCGGCACGTCCGCCGCCAGCCAGCCGGGCAGGTCCGCCAGTCCGTCGCCGAGGTTGCCTTCGGTGCCCGGACAGATCACCACGCCGGCACCGCTCGCGGCGATGCGCGCGATCTCGTCCCGCGTGCTGTGCGTCGCGTGCACCAGGTGCCAGCGCGGATCCAGCCCGTAGTCGGCCAGCAGGTCGATCGGCCGCTTCCCGGTCGCCGACAGGCAATCGTCGACTTCCTGCTGCTGCTCCGCGACGTGCACATGGATGGGGATGTCCGCGTCGCCGACGAGCGCCTGCAGCGCTCGCACATCCTCGGCATGGGCCGCCCGCAACGAGTGCACCGCCACGCCGGCGCGCACCAGCGGCAGGCCCGCCGCGTTGATGCGCTCGCAGGCGCGCCACACCCATGCCGCATCGGTGCGGAAGCGCCGCTGCGTGTCCCGCAAGCCCGTGTGCGCGAAGCCGGCATGCGCGTACAGCACCGGCAGCAGCGTCAGGCCGATGCCGGTCTCCTGGGCCGCCTCGGCCAGCGCCATCGCCATGGCGAGTTCGTCCTCGTACGGCGTTCCGTCATCGCGATGATGCAGGTAGTGGAACTCGCAGACCTGCGTGTAGCCGCCGGCCAGCAGCTCGGTGTAGAGCTGCGCCGCGATGGTCTTCAGCTGCGCCGGCGTCACGCGCAGCGCGACGCCGTACATGCGGTCGCGCCAGGACCAGAAGTCGTCGCTGTCGCTGTCGCGCTGCTCGGCCAGTCCCGCGAAGGCGCGTTGGAACGCATGGCTGTGCGCGTCGACCAGCGTCGGCATCACCGGCCCGCCCAGGCGCACGGCGTCCACCGGGGCCGGCGTGCCGGCGACCAGCTCGACCCAATGGCCATCGGCCCCGACGCGCATCAGCACGTCCGCCTGCCAGCGCCCGTCGAGCCAGGCCAGCGCCGCGTGGAAGGTCGTCGGACTCATGCGGCGTTCCGCGTCGGATTGGCCAGCAGGTAGGCCTGCAGCAGCGTCGTCAGCACGGGCCGGACGCTCTCGACGCAGGCCGCGTCGAGCTCATAACCGGTGTAGCCCAGGTCGTTCTCGACCATGTAGCAGCGATAGCACATCTCCAGCTGCACGGCCTGCTGGCCGAGTTCCGGCCGCCCGTACTGACGCGTGATGTAGCCGCCCTTGAAGCGCCCGTCGACCACCCAGCTGAAGCGGTCCTGCGCCTGCAGCGCGATCTCCATCGCCTGGCGCGTGACCTGCTTGCAGGACTTGCCCTCGACGGTGCCGATGTTCAGGTCGGGCAAGCGGCCCTCGAAGAGCCAGGGCAGTTCCGAGCGGATGCTGTGCGCCTCGAACAGCAGCGCGAAGCCGTGCTCCTGGCGCAGCCGCTGCAGCTCGCCCTGCAGCGCCTGGTGGTACGGCGCCCAGTAGGTCTCGATGCGGCGCTGCTTCTCCTCGGCATCGGGCGCGAGGCCCTCCTTGTAGAGCGGCTCGCCGGTGAAGAACCGCGTCGGGCACAGCTCGGTGTTGGAGGCGCCGGGGTACATCGGCGTGTCCTCGGGCGGGCGGTTCAGGTCGATCAGGTAACGCGAGAAGCGCGGCACCAGCAGCCCGGCGCCGAGCTGCTCGGCGATCGGCGCGTACAGCGGCTCCAGGTGCCAGTCGGTGTCCTCGCTGCCGAGCGCGCGCTCGACGTAGCGGTGGTGCTGGTCGGCCGGGATCTCGCGGCCCACGTGCGGCATGCTGATCAGCAGCGGGGTGCGGCCGCGCCGCAGTTCAAAGACGTCGTGCTTCATCGCTCGTTCCTCTTGTCTCCATGAGGCCGCGGCAGGCGCCTCGGGCGCGCCGCGGGCTCATTGTTCGTCTCAGCCGCGCGGCCGGCCGCCCACGACCGTCTGCCGCAGCGGATTGCGGCCGAACCAGTAGCTCAGCTCGCGCGGGTGCGTCGCGTCCCAGACGCAGAAATCGGCGCGCTGGCCTGCCGCCAGCCGCCCGCGATCGGGCAAACCGAGGGCCCGAGCCGCGTTCGTCGTGAGGCCGCGCAGCGCCTCTTCCGGCGTCATCCGGAAGAAGGTGCAGGCCATGTTCAGCATCAGCAGCAGCGACAGCCCCGGCGAACTGCCCGGGTTGTGATCGGTGGCCAGCGCGATCGGCACGCCGGCGTCGCGCAGCGCCTGGATCGGCGGCAGCTTCGTCTCGCGCAGGAAGTAGAAGGCGCCGGGCAGCAGCACCGCCACCGTGCCGGCCCGGGCCATCGCGGCGATGCCCGCATCGCTCAGGTATTCGAGGTGGTCGCAGGACAGCGCGTTGAACCCGGCCGCGAGCGCGGCGCCGCCCTGGTCGCTGAGCTGCTCCGCATGCAGCTTCACCGGCAGGCCGAGCGCGCGGGCCGCCTCGAACACGCGACGCGTCTGCTCCGGCGTGAAGCCGATGCGTTCACAGAAGGCATCGACCGCATCGACCAGGCCCTGCTGATGCAACTCCGGCAACCACGCGCAGACGGCGTCGACGTAGTCGTCCTGACGGCCGTCGAATTCGGGCGGCAGCGCATGCGCGCCGAGGTAGGTCGTCTTCACCGTCAAGCCGAGCTCGCCCAGCTGGCGCGCGACGCGCAGGCACTTGGCCTCGTCCGCCAGCGACAGGCCGTAGCCGGACTTCACCTCCAGCGTCGTCAGCCCCTCGGCCATCAGCGCCCGGGCACGCGCCACGGCGAGCGCGTGCAGCGCCGGCTCGCTTGCCGCCCGCGTCGCGGCGACCGTCGAGCGGATGCCGCCGCCGGCGCGCGCGATCTCCTCGTAGGTCGCGCCCTGCAGGCGCTGCTCGAATTCCGCCGAGCGCTCGCCGCCATAGACCAGGTGCGTGTGGCAATCGATCAAGCCCGGCGTCACCAGCAGGCCGCCCAGGTCGCGCAGCTCGCCCGCGCTGTCGCGCAGGTCGGCGGGCAGGTCCGCCATCGGGCCGACCCAGCGCAGTTGTTCGCCCTCGACCAGCAGTGCGCCGTCGTTCACCAGGCCCCAGTCGCGGTCGCCCGCCAGGGTGGTCAGCGTCGCATTGGCGTACAGCACGCGCCGCGGCGCACCTGCCGACGCCGCCGCGGCCGTCGAGGACTCGATCGTCATGACTCGCTCCAGATCAGCCACCAGGCGGGGCCGTGTTGATCGCCATCGTCGAAGACGCAGCTCTGCGAGGCCGGCGACTCGCACCACGCGAGCGTGTGCGGCGCCAGCGGCACCGAACGATGACCGTGGATGATCATCCCGCCCTCCTGCGTGAACAGCCCCAGCCACTGCGCCCCGTGCGGGATCACGGGCCGGTCGGCCGGCTGCACGCGGAACACGCCCGCGTCGCGGCGGTGCATCGCGTTGAAGTCCTGCGTCGGACCGTCGATGAGCACGCAATTCGGTGCGTCTTCGCCGGCGAACTGCACGATGCCCTCGTTGGGTTTCAGCGCCCGGCCGCGCAGGATCACGCCTGCGCCCGACAGCACGCCGAACCAGCGGTCCACGCCCGGGAAGGCGGAGAACGGCCCGTCGCGGTCGATGTCCGCGATGCTGACGCGGACCTTCCAGTCCGCCACGTGCGGCCAGGCGAGCAACTCGCGCGTCCGGCCTCCCCCGTTGCGCCACGGGGTGGGCGCGACATCATCGGCGGTGATCCTCATCCAGCTCATGTCCGGCAGCTTGTTGGTTTTTGTTGAAGCCCGGGATTTTCGAAGACTCATCCATCTCGTCACGTCACGAAACGTCACATCCGCCCTCCTGCCACAACTTGCCCGCCCACTCGTGAACAGCGTCACGCCTGGAAGCTGCCTTCAAGGAAATAGCGACTGGCCGGGTGCACCAGCCGCACCGCCGTCACCGTGCGGCCCTGGCTCGACGTGGCGCGCTTGACCACGAGGCAGGGCTCGCCGCGCGGCATGCCCAGCAGTTTCGCCTCGAGGGCATTGGGCATGGCCGCCTCGATCGTATAGCGCGCCTCCGACAGCGGCGCGACCTCCAGCAGGTAATGCGTCGGGGTCACGCGCTCGAAATCCTGGTCCATGTAGCCCGGGGCGCAGGCCGGATTGACGAGGCGATCCTCGCACTGGATCGCGATGCCGTTCTCGCGGTGCACGATGACGCTGTGGAACAAGGTCGAGCCGGCGCGCAGGCCGAGCATCGCGGCCTGCTCGGCGCTCGCCTTCAAGGTCTCCAGCACATGGACCTTGGCCTCGTGCCGGTGACCGCGCTCGGCGATCTCCTCATGCACGTCGCGCACCGTCAGCGTCGAGGCGATCCGGTGCAGCTCCGCGACGAAGGTGCCCACGCCCTGCACGCGGTCGATCATGCCTTCCTGATGCAACTCGCGCAGCGCGCGGTTCACCGTCATCCGGCTGACGCCGAAGGTCCCGGTCAGTTCCGCCTCGGACGGCAGGCGCTCGCCCGGGCGCCAGCGTCCGCTGGCGATGCCTTCGCGCAGATGCGTCTTCACCTTCAGGTATTGCGGCGCGGGACCGCCGCCGCCCGGGCTCGATGAGGGGGTCGCCATGGGGCGGCATCCTACTTGACTGTACTTGTATAGACAACCACGGAAAGCGATCCTATGATCGCGCCCCATCGGACCGCACAGCACCGGCCGGCCGAGCCATCCACGGCGGCCGGACCTCGCAGCTCAGACCAGGAGATCTCGATGACGACGACACCGACGACCACGACGCCCATCCACTCCGCCCAGCCGCGCCCGGTGCGCGCCCCCACCGGCACGCAGCTGAGCTGCAAGAACTGGCTGATCGAGGCCGCCTACCGGATGATCCAGAACAACCTGGATCCGGCCGTGGCGGAGAACCCCGATGCGCTCGTGGTCTACGGCGGCATCGGCAAGGCGGCGCGCAACTGGGACTGCTTCGAGCAGATCCTGAGCTCGCTGAAGAACCTCAACGAGGACGAGACGCTGCTGATCCAGTCGGGCAAGCCGGTCGGCGTGTTCCCGTCGCATGTCGACGCGCCGCGCGTGCTGCTGGCCAACTCCAACCTCGTGCCGGCGTGGGCGAACTGGGAGCACTTCAACGAGCTCGACCGCAAGGGCCTCATGATGTACGGCCAGATGACGGCCGGCTCGTGGATCTACATCGGCTCGCAGGGCATCGTGCAGGGCACGTACGAGACCTTCGCGGAAGCCGGCCGCCAGCACTTCGGCGGCGACATGGTCGGCCGCTGGGTGCTGACCGCGGGCCTGGGCGGCATGGGCGGCGCGCAGCCGCTGGCGGCGACCTTCGCCGGCGCCTGCTCGCTGACCATCGAGTGCCAGCAGTCGCGCATCGATTTCCGCCTGAAGACGCGCTACGTCGACGAGCAGGCGACGGACCTCGACGACGCGCTGGCGCGCATCGCCAGGTACACGGCCGAGAAGAAGGCCGTCTCCATCGCCCTGCTGGGCAACGCGGCGGAGGTCCTGCCCGCGCTGGTCGCGCGCGTGAAGGCCGGCAGCGCGATCAAGCCGGACCTGGTCACCGACCAGACCTCGGCGCACGACCTGATCAACGGCTACCTGCCGGCGGGCTGGAGCGTCGAGCAATGGAAGGCCGCGGCCGCCGATCCGGCCAAGCACGCGGACCTGAAGGCCGCCGCCGCGCGCGGCTGCGCGGTGCATGTGCAGGCGATGCTGGACTTCCAGGCCATGGGCATCGCGACCGTCGACTACGGCAACAACATCCGCCAGGTCGCCTTCGACCAGGGCGTGAAGAACGCCTTCGACTTCCCCGGCTTCGTGCCCGCCTACGTGCGCCCGCAGTTCTGCGAAGGTCGCGGCCCGTTCCGCTGGGTCGCGCTGTCCGGCGATCCGGAGGACATCTACAAGACCGACGCCAAGATCAAGGAGCTGTTCCCGCACCATGCCGGCGTGCACCGCTGGCTGGACATGGCGCGCGAGCGCATCGCCTTCCAGGGTCTGCCCGCGCGCATCTGCTGGCTGGGCCTGGGCGAGCGCCACAAGGCCGGCCTGGCCTTCAACGAGATGGTCCGCACCGGCGAGCTGAAGGCGCCGATCGTCATCGGCCGCGACCACCTGGACTCCGGCTCGGTGGCCAGCCCCAACCGCGAGACCGAATCGATGCGGGACGGCTCCGACGCCGTCTCCGACTGGCCGCTGCTCAACGCCATGCTCAACACCGCCGGCGGCGCGACCTGGGTCTCGCTGCATCACGGCGGCGGCGTGGGCATGGGCTACTCGCAGCACAGCGGCGTGGTGATCGTGTGCGACGGCACGGAAGCGGCCGACAAGCGCCTCTCCCGCGTGCTGTGGAACGACCCCGGCACCGGCGTCATGCGCCACGCCGACGCGGGCTACGAGCTGGCGGAGAAGACCGCGCAGGAGCGCGGCCTGAAGCTGCCGATGCTGGGCCGCTGAGCCCCTGCCGGCCCGGCCCCGCGTCTCCTGAACCCGCCCGCCCCAGACTCCGCTCAGACTTCGATCCGAGATCCCATGACGACCTCCCTTGAACTCATCCCCGGCAAGCTCTCGCTGGAGCAGCTGCGCCGCATCCGCGCCGGCGGCGTGACGCTCGCGCTGCACGCCGACGCCTGGCCGGCGATCCGCCGCGGCGCCGCCGTCGTGCAGGCCGCCGCGGCCGGCGACGACCCGGTCTACGGCGTCAACACCGGCTTCGGCAAGCTCGCGTCCAAGCGCATCGGCAAGGACGAACTGGCCGCCCTGCAGCGCAACCTGATCCGCTCGCACTGCGTCGGCGTCGGCGCGCCGCTGGCGCCGCCGGTCGTGCGGCTGATGCTGGCGACGAAGGCCGCCTCGCTGGCGCGCGGTTTCTCCGGCGTGCGCGAATCGGTGGTGCAGAGCATCCTCGACGCCTTCAACGCCGGCCTCGTGCCCTACGTGCCGGCGCAAGGCTCGGTGGGCGCGTCGGGCGACCTGGCGCCGCTGTCGCACATGACGCTGGCGCTGATGGGCGAAGGCGAGATGCTGGTCGACGGCCAGCGCCAGCCCGCGCTGGCGGCGCTGGAGAAGGCCGGCCTGAAGCCGCTGGTGCTCGAGGCCAAGGAAGGCCTGGCGCTGATCAACGGCACGCAGACCTCGACGGCGCTGGCGCTGGAAGGCCTGTTGCGCTTCGAGACCGTCTACGCCGCCGCTGTCGTCAGCGGCGCGCTGAGCCTGGACGCCGCGCGCGGCAGCGACGGTCCCTTCGATCCCCGCATCCATGAGGTGCGCGGCCAGCCCGGCCAGATCGAGGCCGCGGCCGCCTACCGCGCGCTGCTCGCCGGCAGCCCGATCCGCCAGTCGCATCGCGACGGCGACGACCGCGTGCAGGACCCGTACTGCCTGCGCTGCCAGCCGCAGGTCATGGGCGCCTGCCTGGACCAGTCGCGCTACGTCCGCGACGTGCTGCTGCGCGAGGCCAACGCGGTGACGGACAACCCGCTGGTGTTCGCGTCGGAGGACGGCCCCGCCGCGATGGTCTCCGGCGGCAACTTCCACGCCGAGCCGGTGGCGCTGGCCGCCGACGCGCTGGCCTGCGCGATCGCCGAGGTCGGCGCCATCGCCGAGCGCCGCATCGCGATGCTGATCGACACCGGCGTCTCGCGCCTGCCCGCCTTCCTGACCGAGAACGCCGGCCTGAATTCCGGCTTCATGATCGCGCACGTCACCGCCGCGGCGCTGGCCAGCGAGAACAAGTCGCTCGCGCATCCGGCGAGCGTCGACAGCCTGCCGACCTCCGCCAACCAGGAAGACCACGTCTCGATGGCCACCTTCGGCGCCCGTCGCCTGGGGCCGATGCTGGACAACACCGCGCACATCGTCGCCATCGAACTGCTGGCCGCCGCGCAGGGCATCGAGTTCCTGCGGCCGCTGCGCAGCTCCGCGCCGCTGGAGGACGTGCACGCGCTGCTGCGCGAGCGCTGCCCGGCGATGCCCACCGACCACTACCTGGCGCCCGACATCGAGCGCGCCTTCGTGCTGGTCAACGACGACGGCCCGCGCGGTCCGGCCGCGCTGCTGCGCGCGCGCACGGAGATGGTCGTGCTGGACTAATATCCGAGGCCTCGGCGGGCCTCGCCCGCCAGCTTCGCGCGAGTCCCGCATGCCACACACCGCCTCGACGGCGCGCTCTCCGCGCGCCGTTCGCGTTTCCACCCTGCCCGCGCCGGAACGCGCCTCGCCCCAGCTTGTGCGCTTCGTTGCGGGCCTGTTGCTGCTGATCGCGGCGATGCTCGTCGCGCCGCACGCCTTCGCCGCGACCAAGGTCGTCTTCGACATCGACATGCGCGAGGAGATCGCCGCCGGCCGCTTCGATCCCGCCAAGGACATCGTGGGCGTGCGCGGCGGCGCGGCGCCGCTCAACTGGGGGCGCTCGCTGGTCGCGCCGGCCGCGGGCCTGGGACGCGAGGGCTGGTACAGCGCCACCGCCGTCTTCGAGCGCATCCCGGCCGGCGGCAACGTGCCCTACAAGTTCCACGTCGAGCACCCCGGCCAGAACGATCCCGAAGGCGACTGGGAGACCGGCTCCAACCGGTCGCTGGAACTGGTCTCCGACGAGGTGCGCGTCACGCGCGCGTTCAACGCGCCCGGCGCGCCGATCTCGCTGAGCCGCGCCGGCACGATCGAGCGGCTGGCGCCGCTGCCCGGCAACTTCGTCGCGCAGCGTCCGGTGCAGGTCTGGCTGCCGCCCGACTACGAGCGCAACACCGAGCGCCGCTACCCCGTGCTCTACCTGCACGACGGCCAGAACGTCTTCGACGCCGCCGCGGCGGGCGCCGAGTGGCAGGTCGACGAGACCGCGCAACGCCTGGTCGTCGATGGCCAGATCCAGCCGCTGATCATCGTGGCGGTCAACAACACCTCGCGCCGCATCGACGAGTACACCGCGACCGCGAGGACGTACGAGGGCCAGACGCGGGGCGGTCTCGCGCCGGCCTACGCGCGCTACCTGATCGAGCAGCTCAAGCCCTCGATCGACGCGCGCTACCGCACGCTGCCCGATGCGGCGCACACGGCGGTGGGTGGCTCCTCGCTGGGCGGCATCATGAGCCTGTGGCTGGCGGTGCATCACGGCGACGTCTTCGGCACGGCGTTGGTGGTGTCGCCGTCGCTGTGGTGGGACGACGAGTTCCCGATCCGCGACACGCAGAAGACGCCGCTGCCGATGTCGCTGCCGCGACCGAAACTGTGGCTGGACATGGGCACGAACGAAGGTCCGGACTCGATCAAGCAGTTGCGCAAGCTGCGCTCGGTGCTGTCCGCGCGAGGCTGGGCCGGCGCCGACATCGGTTACCTCGAAGCCGAGGGTGCCGGACATGACGAGGGCAGTTGGGCCGCGCGCGTCGAGCCGATGCTGAGATTCATCGACAGGCAGTTCAATGCGCCGGCGAGCAGCGGCAACAAGACGCAGCAGGATCCTTTCCCCACCGGCGTGCGGCCGTCGATGCCGCCAGGCCCCGGCACCTACACCAAGTGACCCCGCAGTCATCGGTCCCAAACCGCTGAAGTCAGCGACTGCGAGTGGGGCCGGAATGCTTCTGGGGGTTCCCGGAGGGATGCCCCCTGATGCGTGGAGAGCCCGCGCTTGGCGACCCGCAGTCAATAGCGCTTTTGGTTCGTGCGTGAGGCTGCTGGCCCTCACCCCTGCCCTCTCCCGCAAGCGGGAGAGGGAGTCAGACCCGCGTCAGTAGCGCCCGGTCGCCCCCGCCACCCGCAGGTAGACGTAGGCGACCCACGCGACGAGCGCGCGGCCGAGGAAGCCCCGCAGCCCGCGCCCGGCGGTCGGCTCGACGCGGTGGGACTTCGCCACCGCCGCATCGAACTCCCGCGCGACATCGCCCGCGAAGGCGGCGTCGCGCACGACGACGTTGGCTTCGAGGTTGAGCAGCAACGACAGCGGATCGATGTTGGAGCTGCCGATGGTGGCCCAGTCGTTGTCGACGACGCAGATCTTGGCGTGCAGGAAGGCCGGCGTGTACTCGTAGATCTGGACGCCGTGCCCGAGCAGCTCGTCATAGAGCGCATGCGCGGCCAGCGCGGCGATCCGGTAGTCGACCTTGCCCTGGAGCAGCAGCCGCACCTGGACACCGCGCTGCGCCGCGTCCTTCAGGGCGCGACGGAAGCGCTGCCCCGGATAGAAGTACGGCGTGATCAGGTCCACGCGCGCGGTCGCGGCGCGGATCGCGTCGACGTAGGCGCGCTCGATGGTGCGGCGCTGGCGCAGGTTGTCGCGCAGCACGAAGGCCGCGCGCACCGGCGGCAGGCGGGTGGGGTCGCGCCGGCGGTGTTCCCCGCGCGGCATCCGGATGCGCCGCATCAGGCGCTTCGCGCGCCGCGCCGGCGAGGCGCTGCGGATCATCGCCCGCATCTCGTCGCCGAAGTCGTGGCCCAGCCACGCGCGCGTCCACACGGCACGCGCCGCCTGCTCGATAGCCCGCACCGCGGGCCCGCCGACGCTGACGGCGAAGTCCAGCCGCGGCGTCTCCGTGCGGCCGTGATGGAGGTCGACGCGGTCGTCGATCACGTTGATGCCGCCGACGAACCCCACGCGTCCATCGACCACGCACAGCTTCTGGTGCAGCCGCCGCAATTGACCGGGATGCAGCCAGTTCCACCACCGGTCGATCGGACGGAACACCGCCAGCGCCACCGGCGTGCCGTCGACTTCCCCCCGCAGCCAGCCCAGGCTGCCCTTCGAGCCGAAGCCGTCCACCACCACCCTCACCCGCACGCCGCGTAACGCGGCGCGCTTCAGCGCCGCCACGGTCGCGGCACCGGCCTCGTCGTCGTGGAAGATGTAGGTCGCGAGCCAGACCTCCTGCTCGGCCCGATCGATCGCCTCGATCTGCGCCGGGAACAGCGCATCGCCGCCGCACAGCAGCCGCACCGCGTTCCCGCCGGTGAAGCTGGGCTGGGACCCGAGGGTCCAGGGGAAGAGGGGTTCCTGCGGCCGCTTCAAGTCAGCACGAGCTCGGCGAGCAGCGGCAGGTGGTCGGACATGCGCGCCCACGCCGGACCGCGCGGGACCTTCATGTCGACGCAGCGCAGGCCGCGCATGTAGATCCGGTCCAGCGAGAACACCGGCACCCGCGACGGGAAGGTCGGCAGCGAGCGCTTCGCGCCGGGCAGCATCGCCCGGCCCAGGCCGGTCGCGCGCATGGGCTCGTCCAGCCGCTCGCCCCAGTCGTTGAAGTCGCCGGCCACCACCAGCGGCGCGCCGTGCGGCACGTGGTCCTCGATGAAGGCCGCCAGCTTCTGGATCTGGCGCACCCGGCTGCCATGGATCAGGCCCAGGTGCGCCACCACCGCGTGCACCTCGGTCCCCTGCCAATGCACCGGCACGTGCAGCAGGCCGCGCTGCTCGAAGCGGTGGTCCGACACGTCGTGATGGCCGATGTCTCCCAGCGGATAACGCGACAGCAGCGCATTGCCGTGCTCGCCGTGGCGCGTGACCGCGTTGGTGCGGTAGGCCACCTCGTAGCCTTCCGGCGCGAGGAACTCCGCCTGCCCCTGCTCCGGCCAGCCGAACCAGCTGCGGTCGAACTGGCGCGCCTCGCGGTGATGGAACAGCCGGACCTCCTGCAGGAACACCAGGTCCGCGTCCAGCGCCTGCACGCCCATGCCGAGGTTGTGGATCTCCAGCCGCTTGCCCGGGCCCATCCCGCGCACGCCCTTGTGGATGTTGTAGGTCGCGACGCGCAGGCGGCCGACGCTGTCGGCGGGCGAGGTGTCCGTGGTCGCCGAATTGGTCAGGGCCGCGTGACGCGGCGTTCGGCGGATCATGGCGCGGCCTTTTCGTGGCGCGCCCGGATCGACGCGATGTGGGCGGGCAGTTGGAGGATGGCTTCCGCGTTGGACGGCGAGAAGCACAGGTCCGCCGCCTCGCGCCACGGCAGCCAGCGGAAATCGAGGTGCTCGCGCGGCGCCAGCGTCACCGCCGTGCCCGACGGCACCGTCAGGCCGAAGACATGTTCGGTGTTGCGCGTCACGCCCGGCGCGTAGCGGTGGCGCCAGACCGGGTAGATGTCGTAGACGTTGGCCACCTGCCAGTCGACGAGCGCCGCCGGGGCCAGGTCTTGCACGCGGATGCCGGTTTCCTCCAGCACCTCGCGCCGGGCGGTCTCGCTCAGGGGCTCGTCGGGCGCGTCCTTCGACCCGGTCACGCACTGCCAGAAGCCGGGCCGGTCGGCCCGTTCCAGCATCAGCACGTCCAACGCGTCGGTGTGGATCACGACCAGCACGGACTCGGGGATCTTGTAGGCGCGCGCGGCCGGTTCGGCGTCGGCCGTTTCGGCAGTGACCGTTTCGGCGGCGGCCGGGAGCGGGGTGGCGGCAGGGGCGAGAGGCACGTCGCTCATAGCAGGCAAGCATATCCCAGGGTCATGGCGCGGCCGGCGTGTGCCGGGCCTGGCACGCCGCCGACATGGACTCCCACACGCGCGACAAACAGCCGACACGAACGGGCGCATCGCGGTGCCTGACACGCCGGCCGCGTGCGCGGGCAACGCTTGTTCACAGTCGGCGAACAACGGCGTCGGCAGATGTGCGGCAGGAAATATAGAAAGTTTGTAGAGCCGTCGGACGCCGCTGTTCATGAGGGCATCCGCCGTGCCGGCCCCCGGAAGAATGGCTTCCATCGTCACCACCACCCAGGAGAAGTCATGTCCACCGTCCCCACCACGACCGGCACCGGCGCTCCGCTGGTCGCCTCCCGTCAACTCGTGAACCGCCCGAGCGGCAGCTTCGAGATCAACGCCCGCGAGTACGGCACCGTCGCCGCCGGCGCGATCGGCCTGGCGCAGGCCGCGTATCAGGGCGGCGAGAACGCCGTCAGCACCGTCGTGCATTGGAGCGAGGAAGGCCTGCAGGCGCTCGAGGACGGCGCCAAGGACGTGGGCCACGCGATCTCGACCGGCCTGTCCGAGGTGAAGGAGCTGGCCGGCGACGTGAAGGATGCCGTCGCCAGCGGCACCAGCACGGTCATGAAGGAAGCCGGCGAGTTCGGCAGCACCGTCGGCGGCTACCTCGCCGCGGGCGCCGTCGCGGGCAAGGCGCTGATCGACGAGATCCTCTGACCATGCGC
The DNA here is from genome assembly GCF_056867975.1 of Mitsuaria sp. MSU3D. Classification (NCBI taxonomy): domain Bacteria; kingdom Pseudomonadati; phylum Pseudomonadota; class Betaproteobacteria; order Burkholderiales; family Sphaerotilaceae; genus Roseateles; species Mitsuaria sp. MSU3D. Next base: position 3,678,647 of record NZ_CP200314.1, read on the forward strand.
GCCGCCGTCGCCCTGGCCAGCGCCGTCGCCGTGGCCCGCGCCGTCGCCCGGGCCCGCGCCAGTGCCCGCGCGCTCGCCGGCGTCTTCACGACCGCGCTCGTGATCGGCACCGCGATGCCGCTGGCCGGCTGCTCGCTGCTGAGCCCGATGCCCACCGTCGAGCTGGCCAAGGCGACGGCCGGCATGGCGACGATGGCGATCGGCCAGGGGCCGACGCGGGCGACGCAGACGGTGTTCCACGACGCGGCGCTGCCGGAGCGCGTCTGCATCGAATACAACCGCTCGCTCGCGCTGCCCGAATTCGTCCCGGCGCTGATCGCCGAACTGCGCGAGCACGAGGTCCAGGCCCGCGTCTTCGAAGCCGGCGTGCGGCCCGGCGACGAGGCCTGCCCCGCCTGGGTGCACTACCAGGGCCTGCAGCAGTGGGACAAGCCGCCGCTGTCGGACCAGATCCGGCCCTACCTCGCGCAGGCCACGCTGAGCCTGCACGACGCCGGCGGCCGCCTGATGGCCGCCAGCAGCTACCGCAGCGACGACGCGGCGCTGGGCATGGGCAAGTGGGCCAGCACGCGCAACAAGCTCGCACCGGTGGTGCGGGCGCTGCTGACCGGCTTCGAAGGCTGAGCGCGGCGCCGGACATCAGGACCGCGCCCGGAAGAACTCCAGAACAACGATCGCATCGACGAGGGAATCATGGTCAACGTCTCCACGGCCGCGCGACGCGGCATGCTCCTGCCATCACTGCTGGCGTCATTGCTGTTGCCGCGGCTGTTGGCGCTGCTGGGCGCCGCGGTCCTGAGCGCCTGCGCCTCGCACGACGCGCTGGTCCAGGGTCCGGTGCAGGTGATGCCGGTGCCGGACGGCGCCTATGTCGAGCGCGTCAACAACGGCGCGATCTACCAGCCCGGCATGGCCGCGGCCTCGCTCTTCACCACCGAGCGCCGCGCGCGCCAGGTCGGCGATTCGCTGAAGGTCGCCATCAGCGAGTCGCTCAGCGCCACGCAGAAGAGCAAGACCGACACCAGCCGCGACAACAAGCTCGCGGTCAAGGGACCGGGCGGCTCCAGCAACGTCGGCATCGTCGACCGGCTGCTCAAGGCCGACGCCACCGCGTCGGGCAGCGATTCGTACAAGGGCTCCGGCGATACCGAGGCCAGCGGCAGCCTGAGCGGACAGATGGCCGTCTCCGTGATCAACGTGCTGCCCAACGGCCACCTCGTCGTCGCCGGCGAGCGCAGCATCGCGATGAACGGCGGGCTGCAGACGCTGCGCTTCTCGGGCGTCGTCAATCCGCAGGACATCCGCACGGGCAACCAGGTCCAGTCCGCGGACGTCGTCAATGCGAGGATGGAGATCGCCGGCAAGGGCGAGGTATCAGACGCGGCCCGCCGCAGCTGGCTTCAACGCGTGCTGACGTCGAGCCTCGCCATCTGGTGACCGCGTCCCGCGAAGCGCGTTCCGCCAGGCACGTCAGGACGTCGGCTCAGGCGAGCCGCGCGGCGAGCCGCCGCGCGAGCTCGAGCGCTTCCGTCAGACCGGCACGTCCCGCGTCGGCGTCCGCGGCATCGCCGGGGCTGCTGGCAAGCCGCTCCAGCACCGCCACCAGCGTCCGCGCCTGCGCCCCCGGGTCGGCGGCGTCGGACGTGCCGCCCGGCGCCTGCGGCGCGGGCAGTTGGGCGATCAGGCGCTGCAGCCAGCCGGCGAGCCGCTCGGCCCGGCTGCGGTCGGCGCGCGACCAGACGGCGCCTTCCGCCCGTTCCAGCACCAGTTCCCCGACCACCGCGCCGGCCGCGTTCCTCAGCGACAGCGTCTGCGACGAGCGGCCCGCGCGCGCCGCGGCGCCCACGAGCGAGGCGGAGCCCCCCGCGGTCCAGCGCAGATCCAGGCCCGTCAGCGCCAGGGCTTCCAACAGCCGCGGCCGTGCCTGGCCCCATTGCGATTCGACGTCCGCGGTCGTCGCCACCGCCGCGCCGGAACGTCCCAGCGTCAGCAGCAATCCTTCCGCACCGTGCGGATCCGTGTCGAAGCGCGCGAGCTGTTCCAGCCGCGCCGGCAGTTCCGTCTGCCCGAGCGTCGCCTCCAGGCGCTGCCGCTGCTGCTGGTGATACCAGCTCGGCCCGAGTTGCTCCTGCTCCGCCATCAGCTGTCCCAGCCGCCCGTGCGCCGCCGCCTGCAAGGACCTCGACTGGATCTCCTCGCCCAGCGCGAGCGCCTGCTGCGCGGGCGGCACGGCCTCGGTCCCGCGTCGCAGCTCGCTGATCAGCAGCAGCGTCTGCGCCTGCAACCAGCGGTAGCGGCAGCGCCGCGAGAGATCTTCCGCCTCCGCCGCCAGGGTCAGGGCGTGCTCCACCGCGCCGCTGTCGCGCGCGCAGCGCGCGTGGTGCCACATCGCCTCGGCCTCGTAGTCGCGGTGGCCGACGGCGCGCGCGTCGGCGCGGGCCTCGTCCAGGCGCGGCAGCGCGGCCTGCGGGCCCTGCGTCGCGCGCAGCGAGACGGCGCGGTTCAGCGCGATCTTGGAGCGCATGTAGGGGTCGTCGCCCAGCTGCGGATAGTGCAGCTCGGCCTGATCCAGCACCCGGCCGCCGCGCGCCCAGTCGCCGAGCGCGAAACACAGGTGCGCCAGGCCGATCCGGGCCAGGCAGGCCCAGCGGGTCTCGTCGTCGGCCAGCTCCAGCGTCTGGCTCCAGGCATTGCAGGCCTGGACGTAGTCGCCGCGCTGGTAGTGCATGCGGCCCAGCGCCTCGCTGAGCTCCGCCGCCTCCTCCAGCAGCCGGTGCTGCAATGCGCGGGCGATGGCGCGTTCCAGTTCGGCCTGCAGTTCCGGTCCGCGACCCCAGCGCTCAAGGATGAAAAAGGCGCCGAGCAGGGCCTGGAACGGCGGCTCGCCCTCGCGCGCGATCAGGCGCTGCAGCCGCGGCAGGGCCAGGCCGGGGCGACGCATCACCAGCCGTTCCCAGCGCGCCTGCGGCGTCAAGGGCAGGCGTCCCCCCGCACCGGTGCCGCGTCGTGCGCCCGCCTGCCGCGTGCGCCCGTCCCTGCCCTTGCTCCCGCGTTCGCCTCGCTCGCCCGTCGCCATGTCCGTCCCGTTCAATGCCGCCCCGCTGCGGGGAACGACCGGAGCATAAACGCCCCGATGGATCACGCCGCCCGGGGCGCTCTTTCAACGATTCCGACTGATAACCGGGTTGAGCACACTCATTCAAGTCGGTAGAGGAGCCACTCTCACTCACTCGTGCCATTGAAGGGGATCACGTCAAAACAGGAGGATCGCCATCTCTGTTCGACATCCCCATGCACATGACAACACCGCCTCTCCAGCCCACCCGCGCCGCCTGCGCCATCGTCCTGTCCACGGTGATCACCGCCGCGATCTTCGGCCTGGTCATCGTCCTGCCGGCGAAAGCGGAGACGCCGCCGGTTCCGGCGCATCCGGTCGCGTCCGCCGCCCAGCACAACAAGCTGGCCGGCCCCGCGTCGAGCCTGCATCGACCGCCCCTCGTCACGCGCCTCCTGACCCGTGGACCGACGCGCTCGACGTTCGCCGGCACCGAGGTCACGAGCCGTGAGCGCGGCGTCGACGGCGATGTCCTCGAGCATCGCACCGTGACGTCCTCGTCGGGCAACACGACGGTGGAAACCCGGACCGTCCTGCGCCACCACGACACGCGACTCGTCGGCGATCAACAGACCGGCGCTCCCGGCATCAACTACGGCCCTTCGCGCGAACGCAGCCTGCAGGGCCGCGGCGCCGACACACCCACCAGCGTCGAATCGTTCCGATACGGATACAGGCTCAAGCTCGATTGATGGGTCCGGATTGAAAAGACAACGCCCCGACGGCTTGAGCCTCGGGGCGTTGTGCTTCGTGCGGCGGCGCCTTCAGCGCCACCGGTGGGCGATCGTCAGGCCGTCGCGGCGCCCGGGTTGCGCAGGCGGATGTGCAGCTCGCGCAGCTGCTTCTCGTCGACGAAGGACGGCGCGCCGGTCAGCAGGCACTGCGCGCGCTGCGTCTTCGGGAACGCGATCACGTCGCGGATCGACTCGGCCTTGGTCATCAGCGTCACCAGGCGGTCCAGGCCGAAGGCCAGGCCACCGTGCGGCGGCGCGCCGTACTGCAGCGCGTCCAGCAGGAAGCCGAACTTCACGCGCTGTTCCTCGGGGCTGATGTTGAGCGCCTCGAAGACCTTGGCCTGCACGTCGGCCTTGTGGATCCGCACCGAACCGCCGCCCAGCTCCCAGCCGTTGAGCACCATGTCATAGGCCTTGGCCACGCACTTGCCCGGGTCCGTGACCATCAGGTCCTCGTGGCCGTCCTTCGGCGCGGTGAACGGGTGGTGCACGGCGGCCCAGCGCTTGTTCTCCTCGTCTTCCTCGAACATCGGGAAGTCGACGACCCACAGCGGCGCCCACTTGTCCTCGAACAGGCCGCTGGTCTTGCCGAACTCGCTGTGACCGATCTTCAGGCGCAGCCCGCCGATCGCGTCGTTGACGACCTTGGCCTTGTCCGCGCCGAAGAAGATCAGGTCGCCGTCCTGCGCGCCGGTGCGCGACAGGATGTCCGCGACCGCCTTGTCGTGCAGGTTCTTCACGATCGGCGACTGCAGGCCCTCGCGGCCCTTGGCCGTCTCGTTGACCTTGATCCAGGCCAGGCCCTTGGCGCCGTAGATCTTGACGAACTCGGTGTAGCTGTCGATCTCGCCGCGGCTCATCTGGGCGCCGCCGGGCACGCGCAGCGCGACCACGCGACCGCCGGGCGTCGTGGCCGGACCGGAGAAGACCTTGAAGTCGACGTCGCCCATCACGTCGGTCAGCTCGGTGAACTCGAGCTTGACGCGCAGGTCCGGCTTGTCGGAGCCGAAGCGGTGCATCGCCTCGGCGTACTTCATCACCGGGTAGTCGCCCAGCTCGACATTCAGCGCCTTGCGGAAGACGTGGCGGATCATGCCCTCGAACATCGCGCGGATCTCTTCCTCGCCCAGGAACGAGGTCTCGATGTCGATCTGCGTGAACTCGGGCTGGCGGTCGGCGCGCAGGTCCTCGTCGCGGAAGCACTTCGTGATCTGGTAGTAGCGGTCGAAGCCCGCCACCATCAGCAGCTGCTTGAACAGCTGCGGCGACTGCGGCAGCGCGAAGAACATGCCGTCATGGACACGCGACGGGACCAGGTAGTCGCGCGCGCCTTCCGGGGTGCTCTTCGTGAGCATCGGCGTCTCGATGTCGACGAAGCCGTGCTCGTCCAGGAACTTGCGCGCTTCCATCGCCACGCGGTAGCGCAGCATCAGGTTGTTCTGCATGTACGGGCGGCGCAGGTCCAGCACGCGGTGCGTCAGGCGCGTGGTCTCGGAGATGTTCTCGTCGTCCAGCGGGAAGGCCGGCGTCACCGACGGGTTCAGCACTTCCAGCTCATGGCACAGGACTTCGACCTTGCCGCTGGCGACGTTGGCGTTCTGCTTGTCGGCCGGGCGCGCGCGCACCTTGCCGACGACCTTGATGCAGAACTCGCTGCGCACGCTTTCGGCCACCTTGAACATCTCGGGGCGGTCGGGGTCGCAGACGACCTGCACGAGGCCTTCGCGGTCGCGCAGTTCGATGAAGATGACGCCGCCGTGGTCGCGGCTGCGATGGGCCCAGCCCATCAGGGTCACGGTCTGGTCCAGCAGCTTCTCGCTGACTTGGCCGGCATAGCAGGTACGCATGGGGGTTCTCCGGAAATTCTTCAGTGTTCGGGGCGGGGCTGGCGGCGCGCCTTCAAGACGTTGTCGGCACGGGGCTCGACGACGGGCGCGGCCAGCGATTCAAAGGGGCGCTGGCGGGGTCCTGCGGACCCTCAGGACTGAGCGCTTGCCGGGGCGCTCAGCCCGGTCAATTTCGGGTGGCTTCGCTCGGCAGGACGATCGCGGGATCCCCTTGAGGAGCGACGACGCCCATCGAGATGATGTATTTGAGCGCTTCGTCCACGCTCATCGCCAAAGGCCGCAACTGCGCCCGGGGCATCATCAGGAAGAAGCCCGAGGTCGGGTTGGGCGTCGTGGGCACGTACAGCGCCACGTGCTCGTCGGCCTCGGCGCCGCTGAGCGTGCCCAGCTGCTGGGCGACCTCGCCGCGCGGCGTGCCGGTGACGAAGGCGATGGTCCAGGAGCCCTGGTGCGGATACGGCACCAGCACCGCCTCGCGGAAGGCGTTGCCGCTGGACGAGAACAGCGTGTCCGAGACCTGCTTGACCGAGCTGTAGATGCTCTTGACGATGGGGATCTTGTAGAGCAGCCGGTCCCACTGGCGCAGCCACCACTGGCCGAAGATGTTCGCGACGAACATGCCGGTCAGCATCAGCAGCGCGACCATGACGACCACCCCCAGGCCGGGGATGTCGTGCAGCTGCTTGAGCGATTCCTGGGCGGCCAGCGGCAGCACCGCGCCGACGGCCGACAGCAGCCACATGAAGACGCCGTCGATCATGCCGAGCACCCAGAGGAGCACCCAGACGGTGATCGCGAGCGGGAGCCAGACCAGCAGGCCGGTGATGATGTACTTGCGCATGCCTGGGTCCGGGCCTCGATCTCAGTGGCAGGCGCAGGAGCCGCCGCAGGCCGTGCCCGACGACGTCGCCGAGCCGGAGGACGACTCGGACGCGGCGGCGGAAGCACCGCCCGACGTCGACGCGCCTTCGGCACCGGCGGCCGGCGCGGCGGCGGACGTTGCCGCGGCCGCGGTCGAGCCGCCCCGGAAGTCGGTCGCGTACCAGCCGGATCCCTTCAACTGGAAACCGGCGGCGGTCACCTGCTTCGAGAAGCTCTCCGCGCCACAGGCGGGGCAGACGGTCAGCGGGGCGTCGGACAGCTTCTGCAGCACGTCTTTGGCGTGGCCGCAGGCGCCGCAGCGGTAAGCGTAGATCGGCATGTTGTGGGGACTACCGGGTCAAAAACCCGAAATTATATAGAGGGCGCCGCCGACGCCCGACTCATGCTGCCCTCATGCTGCCCTCTGGCTGCCCTCTGGCTGCCCTCTGGCTGCCCGCTCGCCGGGCTCAGGCTCCGCCGGCCAGGCGGTGGTGCGATCCGTGGGAATCCCGGATCGCCTGCGGCCCCAGCGACCCGACCAGCATGCCGACGATGCCCGCCAGCAGGCCCGCCAGTTGCGCCGGGAACTGCTCGCCCGCGGGCGTCACGAGGAACAGCAGCCAGGTGATCACGCCCAGCACGATCGCGAAGATGGCGCCCTGCGTCGTCGCGCGCTGCCAGTACAGGCCGAAGACCAGCGGGACGAAGGCGCCGACCAGGGTGACCTGGTAGGCGCTGGAGACCATCTCGTAGATCGAGGTGCCCTGCAGCGCGATCGCGTAGCCGCAGACGCAGACCGAGAACAGCAGCACCGCGATGCGCATCGTGCGCAGTTCCTGCTTGTCCGAGACGCGCGGGAAGAACTGGCGCCAGATGTTCTCGACGAAGGTCACCGACGGCGCCAGCAGCGTGGCCGAGGCGGTCGACTTCAGCGCCGACAGCAGCGCGCCGAAGAAGATCACCTGCATGATGAAGGGCATGCGGTCCATCACCAGGCGCGGGATGACCTGCTGCGGGTCCTCGGCGATCAGCTGCTTGGCGGCCTCCGGCATGATGATCAGCGCGCTGACGACGATGAACATCGGCACGAAGGCGAACAGGATGTAGCAGATGCCGCCGATGACCGGACCGCGCGTCGCGGCCTTGATGTCCTTGGCCGACATCACGCGCTGGAACACGTCCTGCTGCGGGATCGAGCCCAGCATCATCGTCACGGCCGCGCCGAGGAAGAACACGATGTCGTGGAAGCTCGGCTCAGGCAGGAAGCGGAACATGTCCTGGCTGCTGGCCAGCGTGATGACCTTGTCGGCGCCGCCGGCCATGTCGGCGGCGAACCAGGCAATGATGGACAGGCCGACCACCAGGATGATCATCTGGATGAAGTCGGTCACGGCCACCGACCACATGCCGCCGAACAGCGTGTAGGCCAGGATGGACGCGGTGCCGATCATCATGCCCACGGGGATGCTGATCGCGCCGCCCGACAGCAGCTTGAACACCAGGCCCAGCGCCGTCACCTGCGCCGCGACCCAGCCGAGGTAGGACAGGATGATGATGAAGCTGCAGACCACCTCGACCACGCGGCCGTAGCGCTCGCGGTAGTAGTCGCTGATCGTCAGCAGCGTCATCCTGTAGAGCTTGGCCGCGAAGAACAGGCCCACCAGGATCAGGCACGACCCGGCCCCGAACGGGTCCTCCACGACGCCGTTCAGCCCCGTCTGCACGAACTTGGCCGGGATGCCCAGCACGGTCTCGGAGCCGAACCACGTCGCGAACGTCGTCGTGATGATCATCACCAAGGGCAGGTGTCGCCCGGCAATGGCGAAGTCCGCCGTGTTCTTCACCCGCTTGGCGGCCCACAGGCCGATCGCGATGGTGACAAGCAGGTAGAGGATGACCAGGGTCAGGAGCATGGCAGCGGGCCTTGGGAATGCGGGGATGCAAACGCGTGGGGGGTCCACACACAAAAAAGCGCGCGGATTATCCCCGGAACCTCACATCGGGTTGCCCAGGGTCCTCCCGCCCCGCGAACTCCGCTTTCCGTCGCCCCTACTGATCGTTTCAGCGCCGCGCGCGCCTTTGAAAGGAATTCAATGCCCTCGAATTATGACTACGGCAACTTTGCCAATCAGCAGATGCAATCCCAATCGAGCCAGTTCCAAAGCGACGAAAACGCAGCGGAAGCCGGGGAACTGCAGCAGATGAAGTCGCAGCAGCAATTGGCAAACGCCAAGACCGGCATGCGCATCGAAATGGCCAACGCCCAGATCGCCCTCATCGACAAGGTCAGCATGCGCTGACGTCTCCCTCGCGAGCGCCAGACGCGCTCGCTCTACCCCCCTTAAACATCAAGAAAGAAGGAACTTTTATGTCCGGAGAAATCCACGCAGTGAAACAGGAACTGGCCTATCAGAGGGGCCTCAACGACGGCATGCGACAACAAGGCGCCATGACCAGCCAGCGCGGCTTCTTCGGCCGCGGCATGGACTTCGCGTCCGGCTTCTGCGGCTCGTTCATGGGCAGCTGCGCCGCCAACATGGCGAACTGCTTCCGCGGCTTCGGCGGCGGCTTCGGCCGAGGCTTCGGCTGGTAACGGTTCAGTCGTCGACCTCCCCGCTGGGCGGCGCCGCGCGGCGCCGCCCGCTCCCGCGGCGCACGGCGCCGCTTTTCATCCGCCAACGCCATGATCGATCTTGCTCCCGCAGCCGAACAGGCCCCCGTACCGGCTCACGTCCTGGAGAAGCGCGCCTGCATCGCCGCCTTCATGGACAGCCATCCCGACATCTTTGCCGCGCCCACGAGCGCCGGCACCTGGACCGCCTTCGCCGGCCAGTCCACGCCGCCCGATGAACACGAGGAACGCGTCCTCGACCAGGCCACCGGCCGCATCGTGCAGGCCATCCGTTCCGCGCAGGACCGCACCCCCTCGGACTTCGACATGCAGTCGGCGTTCGACCTGGCCAGGGAAGAAGGTCTCGGCGAGATCGAGCCCGATCCCGCCGTGATGGCCATCGCCTCGCCGGACGCCGCCGACGATGAGGTCGCCACGATGGCTCGCGCGATGTCGCTGTACAAGACCGCGGTCCAGATGGGCCTGGCCGAAGGCAGCGAACTGCACCAGACCATCGAATCGAGCTTCAGCGCCCTGCCGGCGGAAACGCCGTTCATGCAGGACCTGCTGGAAACCGCCAAGCGCATCGTGCTGATCGACCTCGATCAGGCCATGCACCAGGACTGAACCGGGAAGCGACATGACGATCCCCCTCCAACCCGGGCGCAGCGTCGACGCCCTCGGCGGTCGTCCCGCCCCCTCCGCGGCCGGCACCCGGTTCGCCGAAGCCGTGGCCCAGGTGGCCCGCATCCAGGGCCCGCTGTCGCCCGCGCTCGACCGGGCGCGCGACCCCCAGGCCATGGCGCGCCTGGTGGCTTCGGTGGACGAGTCCAAGGCCCGGCTGGACCACCTGCAGGACCGGATGCGACGCACCGGCGACGCCAGCATCGCGCCCCTGATCGCGCAGCAGATGCAGGAACTCGACTACCGGTCCACGCTGGTCGCCAAGGCGCTCGGCAAGATCGGATCCACGATCAAAGAAGTCGCGACGGCCGCCTGATGAGGTCGGTCGGACGCCTTCTCGTCGCGTCGATGTGGCTGGCGGCGATGCTCGCGGGCTGCTCCGGCTCGATCGACCTCTATACCGGCTTGAACGAGCGGGACGCCAACGAGGTCACCGCGGAACTCGACCGCCACGGTGTCGATGCCGCCAAGGCGGCCGTCGGCAAGCAGCTGTTCGCCGTGCGCGTGCCGCAGGATCGATTCGCCACGGCGGTGGCCGTCCTGCAGGCGGCCGGGCTGCCGCGCAGTCCGCTCGCGCGCATGGGGGACGTCTTCAAGAAGGACGGCATGATCTCGACGCCGACCGAGGAACGCGCCCGCCTGCTCTCGGCGCTGGCCCAGGAACTGGAGAGCACGCTGTCCCAGATCGACGGCGTGGTGCTCGCGCGGGTCCACCCCGTGCTGCCGGAGCGGGTCGTCCCCGGCGAACCGGTGCTGCCGTCGTCCTGCTCCATCCTGATCAAGCACGTGGCGGGCTGGAACACCGCCGCCTACGAACCGCGCATCCGCAAGCTGGTGGTGTCCAGCATCCCCGGCCTGGCCGACTCCCCGGAGAAGGTGGCGGTCGTGTTCGTGCCGGCCGAGGTGATCGCGACGGCGCCGGCGGCCGCACGGGGCGACGGCGCCGGTCTCATGAGCGCCATGGCGGGCTGGATCACCGGCGGCCTGGCCGTGGTCCTGGGCGTCGGCGCGCCGGCGGGCTGGTGGTTCTGGCAACGACGGCGACACCCCGGCCCGATGCCGGCCGCCGCGGACGACGATCCGCTCGGTCTCGACGGCACGGACCCGCTCACCGGTTCCCCGGCGCCATGACGGCCCGGGCCGCACCGCGCGACGGGGACGCCCTCGCGTGTCCTCCCGCCTCGCAGGCCGGTTGGCTGGAGCTCTGGTACGAGCCCTGGCACCGGATGCACCCCGGCTGGCTGGACGATCCGTCGGGCGGCGACGCCTGCCGCGCGACCGCGCACTGGCTCGCGCGCTTCCGCTCACCGGGCCCGTCGCTGCGACTCGCCTATCGCTGGTTCTGCGGCCGCTTCGGCATCGATGCGGAGGCACCGCTGCCGCTGGAGCGTCTCGCGGCCTTGCCGGCGCATCTGCCCTTGGACAGCGACGCGCTGGACCGGGCCGCCCTGGCCCTGGGCCGGGTCGCCCACGCGAGCCATTGCCTGGCCGGCGCGCACCGCGATCTGGCCGATCTGTTCTCCCCGCAGCGCGGCGACGCGACGATGTGGCGCGATGCGCTGCGCCAGGCCAAGGCGCGGCCCTTGCGTCCCGAAGGCGCCCCGCCGCCGACGGACGCCTCGGACCTTGCGCTGCGTCGCTGGGCGCTGCCGCTGATGGGCCGCCTGATCGAGGACGCCCTGCCCGGCGCCTGGTCGAGGTTGCGCCTGCGCTGCGCCCCCGACCTCCTGCGCGAGGCCGCGCTGGCGCCGCGCATTCCCGACTCCGCCGCCGCGTTGCGACGGCAGGCCTGGCGCATCTGGCGCACCGGCGCCGCCGCGCCCGACACCTTCGCCACACCACCATGACGACTGCCACTCCGCCCCGCGCCGCAGCGCGCGACACCGCGACGCTGCACTGGCGTCCGGCCCGGCCCGCCGACGCGGGCGACCTGATCCGCATCTACAACGAGTCCGTCGGCGGCGGCGGCCATTCGCCGACGCTGGAGAACGGCAACGAAGAGGCGATGCTGGCGCTCCTGGCGCACAGCCGCCACAAGGGGTGGCCGGTCTGGGTGATGACGGCGCCGGTCCCGACCGACGACGGCCATGGCGACCCTGGCGCCGACGCGCCTCGCGTGCCGGTCGCCTGGGCCCATCTGCGCACGATCGCCTGGGGGGCCGGCGCGTGCCGCAGCGCTGGCGACCTCTGGCTCTACGTGGCCGAGGATTGGCAGGGCAGCGGCATCGCGATGCGCATGGTCCGCGGCGTCTTCAAGGAATGCCGCCGCTACGGCTTCGACACCGTCACCTGCTGGATCCTCGGCAGCAACCGCCGCAGTCTCTCCCTGGTCCGCGCCTGCCGGCTCGAGCGCTGGGCGTTGATGCCCGCCGTCGTCGACTACGGCGGACTCCGCTTCGATCTCGAGGTGTGGGGCTGCCGCCTCGACGATCCCGCCTGGCTGGCCCACATGGACCGGCTGGGGCGTCGCCAGGCGGGCATCGAACGCCTGCGCGCGGCGCGACACCACGCGGCCGCGATCGAGACATGCGCCGCGCCCGCCGCCGCCGTCACGTTGCCCTTGACTGCCTGATCGCGCCCATGTGATCTCGCCCATGTGATCGCGCCGCCCGCCATGCCCCTCGTTTCGCCGCTCGATTCGCCGCTCGACTCGCCCCTCTCGCTGCTGCTGTTCGCCCAGGTCATGGCGCTCTCCGTGGCGCGCGCGGGCGGCATGGTCATCTTCCTGCCGTTCCTGGCGCGCCAGCAGACCACCGCGACGGTGCGCGGTGCGCTCTGCCTGGCGCTGTCGCTGCCCGCGGTCGTCCAGGTCTGGCCCGCGTTCGCCGTCTCGCCGCCGTCGCCCGAGGTGCTGCTGATCCTGACGCTCAAGGAGGGCCTGATCGGCGGTCTGCTCGGCATGCTGGCGGCCATCCCTTTCTGGGCCGTGCGGGGCATGGGCACCCTGATCGACAACCAGCGCGGCGCCAACGCCGCCCAGCAGGTCAATCCGGCGCTGCAGGCCGACGCCACCCTGCTGGGCGAGCTGTCCGAACGCGCACTCATCGCGCTCCTGGTGGACCTAGGCCTGCTGCAGACGACCTTCACGGTCCTGTCCGTCAGCCACGCGCAATGGCCGATGCTGGACCTGTTCCCGGCCCTCGACGCGGCGCGCCAGCGCGGACTGCTCCAGGCCCTGGCGGGCACGCTGACCCAGGCGCTGCTGCTCGCCGGGCCGGCCCTGCTGCTGCTGCTGATGGTCGAGCTGGCGCTGGCCATCGCCAGCACCGCCGTGCAGGGCTTCGACGTCTACGCGTCGGCGATGGCGGTGAAGTCGATCTCGGCCCTGTTCATCGTGGTGCTGATCGCGGCGCCGCTGTTCGACAAGATCCTGGACGATGCGCTGCGCTGGTGGCAGGAAGGGATCCTGGACGCCCTCGGCCTGGCCCTGCCGCTGGCGCGCTGACCGGTCGACGAGCGGCCGATGTCCGAGAAGAACCTCCCCCCGACCGAGTCCCGCAAACGCCAGGCGCGCGAGGACGGCCAGCTCGGCGTCAGCCAGGACTCGATCAAGATCCTGCGCCTGCTGCTGATGGCGGAAGTGGCGTTCGCCACCGAGCCGCTGTGGCGCGGCCTGGTCGACGCGATGCTAGAGGCCGCCCTGCGCCAGACCGCGCGTCCGGGCGAGGCGGGACTGGCGATGAGCTGGGCCTCGTTCTTCCCGGCCCTCGTCGCGCTGCTGGTGATGGCGGTACTGCCGGCGCTCGTCGCCGTGCTCGGCACGCTGGCGCAGACACGGTTCAACTTCGCGGGGAAGGCGCTCGGCAAGGGCGTCGACAAGCTCAACCCCGGCAACAACCTGAAGGGCCTGGTGTCCGGGCAGAAGCTCATGATGGCCGTGCTCGGACCGGTGCGCAGCCTGTCGCTGCTGACGGTCGCCTGGCTGAAGATCCGCGACAGCCTGCCCGACATCGCCCTGGCCTTCCGCGCCGACGCCGCCCAGGGCTGGACGCTGTCGCTGGCCATGCTCAAGAGCCTGGAACGCCAGTGCATCGTCGTGCTGGTGCTGCTGATCGTCACCGACATCCTGCTCCAGCGTTATCTGATCTTCCGCCAGCTGCGCATGGACATCAGCGAGGTCCGCCGCGACCACAAGCAGAACGAAGGCGATCCCTTGCTCAAGGCCACGCGCAAGCAGATCGCCAAGGAGATCGCCATGTCCGAAAGCCCCGGGACGCAGCAGCGGCCCAGCGCGGTGGTCGTCAATCCGGAGCACGTGGCGGTCTCCCTGTTCTACGACCCCGAGCTGACCGAGATGCCGCTGATCCTGGACAAGCGCAGCGACGAGGAAGCGCTCGCGCTGCGGCGCGAGGCGCGCGAGAACGGTGTGCCGGTCGTGCGTTACGTGGGCCTGGCGCGCTACCTCCTCGCGTCGGGCGAGGTCGGGCAGCCGGTGCCCGAGCACAGCTTCCGCGCGGTGGCGCTCCTGCTGCGCGTCATCGAGGAGTACGAGAAGCAGGCGCCCGAGCTGCTTCGCCCCGCCTTGCGCGCCGGCGACAACGAACTGCACCTGGACCTGGCGACCGTGGACGACGAGATCGGGCAGGAGATGCTGGATCTGACGTGAGGACACCGCGACGGGGCGGCGCGGCGTCGGCAGCGGGGGTTCGGGCTCAGGCGTCGTCGCGGAGCTGCTCCTCGAGCAGCGCGTACTTCTCGCGGCGGCGCGCCAGGGCCCGATGCCGGTCGGCCGCTTCGCCCAGTGCCAGCTCGGCGGCATCGCACTCGCGCTGACGATCGGCCACCGCCTGTCGGGCGGGAGGCACGCGATCCAGTTGCGCCTGGTCGGCGTGACGCCACCGCTTCAGGACGGGCGAGCCGCCGGGTTCCGCCTGACAGGCGGCCCGCAGCGCGGCGCGCTGCGCGGCCACGTCGTCGATGCAATCGCTCAGGGCCTGCTCCGCCGCCGCCAGCGCCGCCGCGGCGGCTTCGCTGGCGCGCTGGGCCCGCAACAGTTCCGCCTCGGCCAGGGTCGCCCGCCGGCTCGCCAGGGCGCCGATGCGACGGACGCCGGGAATCCGGGGGTCAGGTGGTGCGGGCGTCTCGAATTCATGCGGGGCCCGGCGCGGCGCGGGGCGATCGGAGGGGCGATCGGAGGAGCGATCGTCAGGGCGGTCGGCAGGGGGGCGGCCGGGCGTCATGACGGCCTCCATCGTCCGCTCACACCGCGCCGGCGGTCAGCGCATGCAGCCTGGACAGGCTGTCCTCCCAGGGGACGGGCGTGCGCGTGTCCTGGCGCAGGAAGTCGATCACCTTGGGATAGTCCGAGACGATGCGATCGGTCTCCGGGTCCAGGCCCGGCCGGTACTCGCCCAGACGCACCATCAGCTCCATGTCGCGGTAGCCGGACAGCACCTGCCGGATCCGGTTGGCCGCGCGGCCGTGCTCCCGGGGCACGATGTTGGACATCACGCGGCTCAGGCTGGCCAGCACGTCGACGGCCGGGTACTGCCCCTGCTCGGCCAGCTTGCGCGACAGCACGATGTGGCCGTCCAGCAGCGAGACCGCTTCCTCGCTGATCGGGTCGGAGCGCAGTTCTCCTTCCAGCAGGACGGTGTAGATCGCGGTGATGGAGCCGCCCGCGGCATTGCCCGCGCGCTCGATGAGCCGCGGCAGCAAGGCGTAGACCGACGGCGGGAAGCCGGCGCGCGCGGGCGCCTCGCCCGCTGCCAGGCCGATCTCGCGCTGCGCGCGCGCCAGCCGGGTCAGCGAGTCCACCATCAGCAGCACGTTCAGGCCCTGGTCGCGCAGGCCCTCGGCGATGGCGGTGGCGGTGAACGCGGCGCGCACGCGTTCGATCGAGGTCCGGTCCGAGGTCGCGCAGACGATCACCGTGCGCGCCATCAACGCGGGGTCGAACTCATGCTCGGTGAACTCGCGGACCTCGCGGCCGCGTTCGCCGATCAGGCCGACAACGATCGCGTCGGCCGGACTGCCTCGACCCACGGCCGCCATCAGCGTCGTCTTGCCGCAACCGGGACCGGCGAACAGGCCCACCCGTTGGCCCTGACCGATCGTCAGCAGGGTATCGAGGCTGCGCACGCCGGTGGGAAACCGGTCCTTGATGCGCCATCGCTCGACCGGGGGCGGCGCGTCCGCGATCACCGGGCGCCAGGCGAGCCCGTCCTCGCCGGGGCGCAGCGGCGGACCGTCGTCGAGCGGATGGCCGAAGCCGTCGAGGATGCGCCCCAGCAGCGGCCGCCCCACGGCGACGTGATGCACGGTGCGCAGCGGCCGGATCACGCATCCGCCGGAGATGCCCTCCAGCGCCATCAGCGATGACAGCAGCACATGGGGGCCGGTGAAGCCGACGACCTCGCAGCGCCAGATCCTGCCCGGCGACGCGGGGTGGTAGACCTCGCAGAGTTCGCCGATGCTCGCGCCCGGCACGGTACCTTCGATCAGCATGCCCAGCACGCGATGCACCTGGCCGAGCTGGCGGATCAGCGGGACGTCCGCCATCGCGGCGGCGATGGCGGCGGCAATGGCGGTGGATTCGCGGGCGGCGATCTCGCGCGGCGTCACCATCCGATCTGCACCTTGCGGGGACCGTCGAAGACCAGCGTGCCGGGTCGGATCTCGGCCAGCCGCCAATCGCCGACGCGCTCGCCGGGTTCGAGCCTGCGACCGTCGGTCAGCATCACGTGACTGCCCGACCCGAGCATCACCTCCTGGATGTCGAAAGGCAGGACCACGGTGCCGTCGCCCGGGATGTTCACCAGCAGCCGACCCCGTCCGCCGCGCCGGTCGACGGTGGTGCCGGACGTCGCCTCGACCGTCGCGGCCGCAGCCGGGGAGGCCGGGGCCTCGCGTGACGCATCGCCTGGCACGGCCGCGGTGCGCGCATCGACATCCGCCGCCACCGGCGCGCCAGGCTTGGGACCGTCGGCGGACGGCCGCTTCTGCCTCGGCTCGGTGGTCGAGGACCGTCGCTTCCTGGTCTCGTCGTCCGGCTCGATCGCCGCCTCGCTCTCCTGGACCTGCCGGACCAGCGCGGCCACGCCCAGCATCGTCGACAGCAGCCCCGCCGCCACGATCAGGCTGCCCAGGGTCCGCATCGGTCGCGGCACGCGCGATGCGTTCCGGCGGCCCGTCCCGGCGGGCCGGACGTCCGCCACCATGCCCGGATCCTCCGAAGGCCCGCGGACCTGGAGCGCCGGCTCAGGCAGCGCGTTCTCCGCCAGTTCCACGGCCGGCGGTTCCATGGCGGGCGGCTCGATCGCCGGCGGCGTCCAGGCCTCCCAGGGGTCGCTCGCGTCACGGACCGTCAACCAGACGTCGCCGGTCCTGAACGCCTGCGCGGGCGCCAGCGGCACGGTCTGACCGCCCGCCAGCACGACCCCGCCCGCCAGCACGACGCCCTCCTCCACCGCCTCCAGTTCGAGGCGGCCGTCCGGCGCCAGGCACACGCGCAGCTGCGCCGGCACCCTGCCGTCGTCCAGCAGCAGCAGGTCGGCGTCCTCGCCGGGACCGACCGTCAAGGTCTCCTCTAGCGGCAGCGCCGCGCCGGACTGCAGGCCGCTCAGGACGCGCAGCTCCAGCAGGTCCGCCACCGTGGCCGGTGCCGTCATGTCAGTACATCTCCGGCAAGGCGCGTCCCTCCAGGGGGACGCTGATCACGGCGCGCACGTTGACGCGGAAGTCCGGGGGCAGCTCGGACATGCCGATCACGCCCAGCGGCGGGATGCGATCGGCCAGCAGCTTGCGGAGATGCGGTCGCACGTCCTGCGCGCAGACCATGACCGGACGCCCGCCGTCGCAGGCGGCCAGGTAGGCGGCGGCGGTCTCGTCGAGGATGGCATCGGTCAGGTCGGCATCCAGCGCCAGGAAGTCGCCATAGGCGGTCTGGCGGATGGCGGCCCGGACCTGGGCTTCGAGCTCGCTGTCGAACATGAGCGCCCGCAGTTCCTTGCGCACCGCGTAGGCGTCGCAGATCTCGCGCTGCAGCGCGGCGCGCACGCATTCGGTCAGCACCGACGGGTCGCGCTCGCGCGGCCCCCAGTCGATCAAGGCGTTCAGGATGATCGGCACGTTGCGGATGCCGACGTTCTCCATGAGCAGGCGACGCAGCACCTCGGCCATCCGGCTGAGCGGCACGGCGCGTTCCAGTTCCTTCGCCACTTCCGGCGTCTTGCGGCTGCACCAGGCGGTGATCTTCTGGGTCTCCTCCATGCCGAAGTACATCGGACCGACGCGCAGCAGCGTCTCCTCGCAGAGTTCGTCCAGGCGTTGCCAGCAGTCCCGCAGATCCGCCGGCACCGGGTCGAGCGCGAGCGCGTCCGCCTCCGGCAGCCAGATGCGCGGCGCGCAGGCCGTGCCGCCGCGCGTCTCCACCTGCTCCGGCGGCAGGCCCAGATCGGCCGGATCGCCGAGCGTCCAGGTGCAGGTCCGCAGGTCCTCCCGCAGCCACATCGAGAACACCGGGACTTCGCCGTGGCAGAACTCGATGTCCGCGTGCTCGAGCTCGACGTCGGCATCGAAGTCGATCGCCGGGGTCACGAGCGCCAGGCGCCGCACCAGGCGGTTGCGGACCTGCCGGCAGAGGTTGAGCGCGCGCTGGGCGCGCTCGGGATCGATGCGGCTGCTGACGCGCAGCGCGAAGGGGCGCACGAGATCGAAGTCGCGCAGCGCCTCCACGGCCGCTTCGCGCTGCTGCGTCTCCTCGCGTTCCGTCCTGAGCTTGCGATGCATCATCGTCAGGCCGACCGTGGCGGAGCCCGTCGCCAGTCCGGCAAAGGCCAGCAGCGGCATGCCCGGCAGCAGCCCGAAGGCCAGCATCGCGCCGCTGGCCGTGACCCAGGCCTTGGGCTGGTGCAGCAGCTGGGCGGTCAGCTCGTTGCCGATCGCCCGGCCGCCGGTGGGCTTGGACACCCGCGTGACCAGCAGACCGGCGGTCATGGACATCAGCAGGGCCGGGATCTGCGCCACGAGCCCGTCGCCGATGGTCAGGATCGCGTAGACCTGCAGCGCCTCGGACGCGGGAATGCCCCGCTGGAACACGCCCACCGACAGGCCGCCCAGCAGGTTCACCAGCACGATGACGATGCCGACGACGGCGTCGCCCTTGGCGAACTTCATCGTGCCGTCCATCGCGCCGAAGAACTGGCTCTCCTCGGTCAGCGCGTCGCGCTGGGTCTTGGCCTCTTCCTGCGTGATGCCGCCCGCCTTGCGTTCCATGTCGATGGCCATCTGCCGGCCCGGCATCGCGTCCAGCGAGAAGCGCGCGCCGACCTCGGCCACGCGTTCGGAGCCCTTCGTGATCACGATGAACTGCACCACGGTCAGCACCAGGAACACCACGAGGCCGACCACCAGGTTGCCGCCGACGACGATCTCGCCGAAGGCCGCGATGATGTGGCCGGCTTCGGCGTTGAGCAGGATCTGCCGCGTGCTGGCCACGCTGAGCGCGACGCGGAACAGCGTGGTGACGAGGAACAGCGACGGGAACGCCGACAGGCCGGTCGTCTGCTTCACCTGCATCACCAGCACGATCAGGAAGGCCGACACGCAGAGGTTGATCGCGATCAGCAGGTCCAGCAGCCAGGTCGGAACCGGGAGCAGCAGCGCGAAGACCACCGCCACGACCAGCGCGGTGACGACGATCTCGGCCCGTTCGCCGCGCGGGGCGATCTGCCTCGCCAGGGCCTGCGCCGGTGACAGGAGCGCGTCCGCGGCGGGGGGAGGGGCAACGCCGCGCACGGCGCTTCGAGGAGATGGCAAAGGCATGATGGACGGTCAGTCGCAGGCCGTCGCCCGAGGTTCGCCACCTGTATCTGCTGGCCTGTCAGGCGGCGGAGGCGGCGCGAAGGACGTCACGCGTCAACCCGTTCCGATTCAGCCGTCCCTGCTGCACCAGGTCGATCTTGTTGAAGTTCTTCAACTCGGTGCTCACGATCTGCTTGGTATCGCCGTTGAGCCACACGCCCGCCGGCAACTTGTCCAGCTCGCGTTGCATCTCGCGGCGCACGCGCGACAGCGCCTCGCGCTTGACCTTGAACACGGTCTCCATCCTGGCCATCGCGCCTTGAGGGGCGGGGGCCAGGGTCGTGTCGAGGATCCAGCGTGCCGTCTTGCGAACCTCCTCCGGATCGTCGGCGCCGGGGCAGGGCCCGGCGGCGCCGGCCCGCATCATGCGGATGCCGGACTGCTCCACCTGGCGGACCTGCTGGATCATCCGCAGCAGCGTCAGGGACAGGAACACTTCCCCGCCGCGCGTGAGCCGCGCGTCGACGCGATGGCGGGGAACGGCCAGGACTTCCAGCCGCTGGAGGCCGTCGCGGCCCAGACCGCTGGCGGCCTCCAGGACCAGCTTCGGTGTCGGCGGCGACTGCAGGACCGCCAGCAAGGGCGAGCCCGGCGCGAACGCCCCCTTGGCGGTCGCGGAAGCATCGGCCATCGCGGCCGTCCGCATCAATCGCCGAACGGTGCCGCGCCCGTCGCCGTCGCCATCGAGATCCAGCTCGCGCAGCCGGGCGTTCAGCGGCTCCGCATCCGCCCCGCGCGGCAGCTTGTCCAGCGCGAGCGTCAGCAAGGCCTGGCGCTCGGCGACCGCGAAGGCGTCGGTGTCCAGCTCGTCCATCGCCTGCCGCGACTTGCCCTCGGCCCACAGCCTCGCGAAGCGCTCCGCGCGTTGACGGATCGATGCGAACTCCTGCTCGCCCGCGATCTGCCTCATCAACGCGTGGATGGCGTCGATGCGCATCAGGGCCTCGATGCGCTCCTCCCTGCGATCGCGCGCGTCGCGGGACTCGTCGTGCGTTTCCAGCTCGGCCCGCTCGCTGGTGCCGAAGGTGATCTCCTCCGCGCTGGCGCCGAGTCCGCCCGAGTTCGACGCGGCCACGGCCGCGGCCAATGCGGCAGCAGCCGCAGCCGCGGCTCGCCGCTCGACGAGTTGCGCCTGCTCGCGCGCCATCGACTCGGACGAGCGATCCGAGGCCTGCTGGCGCGCGGCGCCCTGTCGGATCGCTTCCTTGTCGCGGAGGCTGGTTTCCGGGCCGGACTCAAAGGCGGCATGGCCTTGGCGGGAGGTGATCGTGCTCATGGCGGAACTCGGGAGTGAGAAGAACGGAGGAAAGAAGGACGGTCAGGGCAGCGCGCGCGCCGTCAGGATGAAGAGGCGCTCGCGCTCGCTGTTCACGGCGCTGTCGCTGCGGAACAGCGCGCCGATCAGCGGGATGGCCGACAGGCCCGGCACGCGCGAGTTGGACACCTGGCGATCCTGTCGACGGTAGCCGCCGACGACCAGCGATTCGCCGGGCTTCACGACGGCCTCGGTGCTGACCGCGCTGTTGCCGACGCTGGGCGTGCCCTGGTCGCTGCTGGCCCGTGTCAACTGGCCGTCCTCGATGTCCAGGGTGACGCGGATGCCCTGGTCGTCCGCGCCGACGGTGCCGTCGCCGACGATGCTCGGCGTGACCTTGAGCAAGGTGCCGGCGGTGACCGTGCGCAGGTCGGTGCTGCGTTCGCCGACGAGCTTCACGTAGGCCGACTGGTTCATGTCCAGCAGGGCCCCGACGTTGTTCAGGGTCAGGACCGACGGGCGCGACAGCACCTGCGCCTGTCCGCGCGATTCCAGCGCGCGCACGCGCAGCTCGAGACGATTCGACGCCCAGAGCACCATCGTCGATCCCTTGACGCCGGTGTCCGTGGGCGACGCGCCGAGCTTGCCGTCGGCGCCGATCGCCACGTGGGCCGCGCCGGACCCGACCGCGAGATCGACCGACCAGTCACGCAAGGCGTCCGCGCTGACGTCGAGGATGGTCACGTTGATCTCGATCAGACGGCTGGGCACATCGAGCGCGTCGATGAGCTCGCGGTACTCCTCGCGACGGGACGGCAGGTCCCAGACCAGGACCGCGTTGAGCGGCGTGTACGCGGCGATCGACGGGACGACCTCGGGCTCGTCCGGATCGCCGCCGCGCGCCGCGTGCCTGCGGGCGGCGACCGGTGCCGCGAGCGCCGACGACGCCGCGTCCGCCGCATCGTCGCGCCCGGAGGCGCCGGCGGTCGACGACGGCGTCGGCAGGCGTGCGGCCGCCAGTGCCGCGGCCAATCCGGCGCCCGCCGCGCCCGACGGACCCGACGGCCCCTCCCCGCCCGCGAGTTCCCTCGCCAGCGCGGCCCACGGGTCCTCGGTACCGGAGGTCAGGGACGTCCCGCCGGTCCCGCGCCCGCCCTTGAGCGACGTCTGAAGTTGGAGGGTGCGGGAGTTGGGCAGGACCTGATTCAGCGTGGTGACCAGGCCCGGCAGCGTGACGCTGCGATCGCGCGTGCGCATCTCGCGGTCGGCCGCGGAGGCATGCTTCAGGCGGAACACCATCAGCCGCGGACGTTCCTTGCGCGGCTTCTCGGGCGGAACGGCGAGCACCCGCCGCACCTCGCTCACATAGGCGGGGGGGCCAGACACCAGCACGGTGGGCGGGTCGGAATCGAATTCGCCCCAACCGAACCGGCTCTCGAAGAGCCCGATGCCGATCAGGGCGTCCTTGGCGTCGGACGGGCTCTGCGGACCGAGGGAGATCCGCTCGCTCATGGCCGTCGACCGGGCCGAGAGATGCAGCACGCCGCGGTAGACGAACCAGTCCAGCCCCTGCGCGTCGGCAAGCCGGTCGAGGAACACCGCGGGCGACGCCCCCTTGCCGCCCAGGCGCACCTTGCGCCTGCCCAGCGAGGGATCGGCCAGCTTCACCTCCAGGCCCAGCGTCGACGAGAAGCGGTCGAGGACCTGCGCCAGCGACTGCTCTTCATCGGCGCGATAGCTGTAGAGCGTGTCGCGCCATGCGGACGGCGCGACCGCGACAGCCTCGGTGAGCGCGGGACCGAACGGCCCCGCCAGGACCAGCGCGCACAGGACGGCGCGCAGTCCGGATCCCGCCGGCGCTGCCGAGCGTCTCATCTCACCACTTCGTTGAGGAGCTTGCGTTCGAACTGGCGGGTCTCCTGGATCTCGACCTTCTGCACCGAGAGTTCCACCTGCATCTGGCCCTTGATCTTGATCGCCCGCTGCAGGTCATCGATGCCGATGCGTTCCATGGCCTGCGACAGGCGGTTCGTGTTGGCCAGGGAGCTGTTCAGTTGGCGTGATGTGGAAGTGATCGAGGTCATGCGGGGGTCTCCTGGGTGAGCGGTGAGGGGGTGTCCTGGGCGGACGGCGGAAGGCGCGTCGACGCGGCGCGAGCGCCCGGCAGCGCCTCCAGCAACGCGTGGACGTTGTCGTCGTAATGGGCGTGCAGGCTGCCCGCGGGATGCGAGAGCACGCAATGGCCGCGATCAAGCAGCGCGTCGGGCGCCAGCGACCAGCCGGCGTCGGCCGCGAGGTCCTGCAGGAACGCGAGATCGTCCGGGTGCGCGCGCAGCTGGGACTGGCCCTCCCCACGCATCGCGCGCCACTGGTCGCGCAGCAGGCGCGCACTGGATCGCGCCAGCTGCTCGGCGGGGAGGTCGAGCAACAGACGGCGGGCCGCCTGATGCGCGATCTCGATCAGCAGGGTGTCGGCGGCGGCGAGCCATTGCTCACGCTCATCGTTCAGCGCGATCGCCATCCGCGACGCCTCGGCCAGCGCCTGGTGCTGCCGTTCGGCCGCCTCGCGGGCGAGGCGGTCCATGCACTGATCGCGCGCCCGTTGCCGCCAGCGGCGCGCGCGCTCGCGCGCGGCGCGCAGTCGACCCGCGCACGCCCGCCGGGCCGCGCGGACCACCTCGTCGGCCGAGCGCACCACGTCCAGCGACTCGCGTCGCAGCACGGCGGTGCCCCCGTCTTCCCCGTCCTCGATGCGCAGGACCAAGCCGTTCAGCAGCAGACGTCGGGAGATCCAGGCGGGGTTCATGGCGCAACTAGTGTCTGAACAACCCGGTCGGGTTCCGGGAGCGACGCGGCATCGCGAGAACGGCATGCCCATGACATCGCACTCATCCGGACCTCCGCTTCCCCCGCCGCCCGCGCCACCGGTGGCCCGTTCCGATGCCTGCCGATCCGACCGCCCTCGCCGCTCCCCTCGGCGCCCCCGTCCTGTCCGCTCCGGCCCGGGATTCACCGTCGCCGCTTCGGGTCCCGGCACGGGAGGCCGAGGACGTGCACTTGCGCCTGAGGCTTCAGCGAGGCGCCGCGTGGCAGGTCGACGACACGGCGTCGCCGTGGCGTGCCTTCGAGCTGAGGCTCGCGCCGGCGGACGAGGACCGCGGGACCGCGCCGACCACGCCGACCGCCGACAGCCTGGCCCTGGGCACGCCGCACGGGGTGCTCTTCCTCGAGGACGACACCCTCCTCGCGATCGCGACCGGCGCGCACCTGCCCCGGGGCGCGGACGGCCGCATGGATGAAGGTCTCCTGCGCCTGGCGTGCACGACCTGGCCCCCTGCCCTCTGCCGCGCGCTCGGCGATGCGCCGACCCCGCTGGTCGCGGAACGCGGCAGGCGTCAAGCGGGCCTCCACGCCGCGGTCTTGACCTTCGTCAGCCGCGACGGCGCCAGACAAGGCGTGCCGATCCGCGCGTCGGCACGCACGCTGCGCGCCTGCGCGACGGCGCCGGGCTGGCAGGCGCCTCCCGCGCCACACCCGATGCCTGCGGCCGTCGCCGCGATCGTCCTGCAGGTCGGCCTTCAGCTCGCGCGGGTCGCGATGCCCGCCGCGCGACTGCCCACCCTCCGGCCCGGCGATGCCGTCTGGCTTCCCTCCGATGGGCGGGGGAAAGCAGTCCGCTCTGCTTAGTTTGCGGGAGGCAACTAGTTCATTTAGGCCAGGTCGACCACCTCACACGTGAGTTCCAGGGATGGGGCTCGACGGGGGGTGCGCCGTCCAATTCACCTCATGCCTTTCCACCCCCAACGGAGCCCCAAAACGTGGATGCCCTGACCGTAGACCTGGACTTCATCGTTGGCCGCGTCGCCATGACCGTCGGCGAACTGAGCGCGCTCGCGGCCGGTCAGATCATTCCCCTGCAAGCCCTGACGCCCGCCTCGGTGCGCATCGTCGCGCACGGCACCGAACTCGGCGCGGGACAGCTGGTCGAGGTCGAAGGCCGGCTCGCCGTCGAGATCCTGAGCTGGGGGAGTCCGCGGTGAACGGGGGCGGCCTCGATCCGGTCTCGCTGGCATTCCTGCTGGTGGGCCTGACGCTGCTGCCGCTGCTGCTGGTCTGCACGACGAGTTATCTGAAGATCTCCGTGGTGCTGATGATCGTGCGCAACGCGCTGGGCGTTCAACAGGTCCCGCCGACGATGGCCCTCAACGGCATGGCGCTCGCCGCCACGCTGTTCGTGATGGCCCCGGTGCTCAACGAGGTCGTGTCGCGGCTGCCCGTCAACGTCTCGCCCCTGTCCGGCCAGTCCCCCTCGGCGCAGGCGCCCCAGCGCTCGACGTCCGCGCGCCTCGGCCTGCCCGACCTGGCCCATGCCTTCGAGCCGATGCGCGGCTTCATGCTGGCCAACACGCTGCCGGAGAAGCGGCAGAAGTTCGTCGACCTCGCCCGCCAGCAGTGGGGCGTCCGCATGGCCGCGCCCGGCGACACCGACTACGTCGTGCTGATTCCCTGCTTCGTCGTCAGCGAGCTGGAACTGGCATTGAAGGCCGGCTTCGTGCTCTACGTCCCCTTCGTCGTCATCGACCTGCTGCTGTCCAACCTGCTGCTCGCGCTGGGCATGCAGATGGTCTCGCCGATGGTGGTCTCGCTGCCGCTGAAGATCCTGCTGTTCGTGCTGCTCGACGGCTGGACGCGCCTCTTCGACGGCCTGGTCCGTTCCTACGCCTGAGGACCGCGCCGTGATCGAGACCATCGCGTTCTTCCAGAAGGGTCTGCTGCTCGTGATCTGGCTGTCGCTGCCGCCGCTGATCGTCGCGGTGCTGGCCGGCGTGCTGGTGTCGCTGGTGCAGACGGTCCTGTCGATGCAGGACCAGAGCATCCCCTTCGCCGTGAAGCTGTTCGCCGTCGGCCTCGTGCTGGCGATGACCGGCCGATGGATGGCGCTGCAGCTGCTGGCGCTGGGCGACCAGGCCCTCGCGGCGCTGGTCACCTTCGGAGGTCGGCCATGACCGCCGCCCCGCCCCTGTTTCCTCCCACGCGCCTGGCGCGGCGCGCCCTCTCCTCTGTCCCAGGGAGCCCCCGGCTCCGGAAGATCCCCGTCGGGCACGCGCCCAACACCGAGCCGAACGGGGACCCGGGCCTTCTTCGAGTCTGTCTATGAACCACTCCACCGAAGCCAAGGGTCGTATGGGCGACGCCCGCTCGCAAGAGCTCACAAGGCCCGCCACGCCCGCCATGCCCGCAACGCCGACCCCGGCGCCCGACTGCGAGATCGCGGTCGCCATCGCGATCGACGACCACGACACGGTGCCTGACCCGGCCGTCGAACTGATCGAACAGGCCGAACCGGTCGAGCAGGTCGAACAGATCGAACAGGTCGAACCGGTCGACCCGGTCGCGCAGCTTGAACCGGTCGAGCCCGTGGACCCGGAACTCGTCCGGCAACGCCAGCAGCTGGTGCTGACCCACATCGTCAAGATCGCCCGGGATTCGCGCAGCGATTCCAGCAAGCTCAAACGCTTCCTGCGGCGCTATGAGCGCTCGCCGGGCGAGCTCGACGACATCATCCAGGATGCGATGCTGGAGGCGACGCGCTGCGCCGATCGCTTCCAGGCGCGCTCCTCGGTGGAGACCTGGTTCTTCGGGATCGCCGCCAACGTCGCGCGCAACCACGTGGCGCGCTGTTCCAAGCGCAGCGGCCAGATGGAGAGCCTGGATGAATCGCCGCACATGATGGATTCGGAATCGGCGCACCGGCCGCGCGAGTCGTCGATGGATGTCAGCCAGCAGGTCGCCTACCGGCAACTGGCCGGCATCGTCGACGTGACCCTGTCCGGACTGTCGCCCGACCTGCGAGGCACCTTCGACCTGGCCTGCCTGCAGGAGGAGTCCTACCGCGATGTCGCCGAGATCCAGGCGATCCCGATCGGCACGGTGCGCTCGCGCGTGAACCGCGTGCGGACGCTGCTGCGCTCGCGCCTGAAGCAGGGCTTCGCCGACTACGCCACCTGACGCGCGACCTGACGCGCGACCTGACGCACGACCTGACTCGAAAGCCGGCTTTCCCTTCCGCTTCCCCAGAAAGCCCCCAAGGGGCCCCTTCCCCACCCGTCCACCGCCCCCACGAGGGGCGGTTTGCGTGGCCACGGCGCGGCGAACGATCCTCAGTCGATCCAGCGCATCGCCAGCTGGGTGAGCACGAGCGCCAGCATGAAGCCGCCCACGCCCCACAGCAGTGCCTGCAACAGGTGATTGGTGCGGCGCTGCTCCACCAGCAGCTGACGCGTCAGGTCGGCATGACCGTCCTCGGCGCGCTGGCGCAGCACCTCGTGCATCAGCCGGGGGAACTCCGGCACCATCTGCGCAAAGCGCGGCGCCTCCTTCTTCAGCTGGCGCAGGAAGGCTCGCCAGCCGATCTGCTCGTCCATCCAGCGCTCGAGGAACGGCTTGGCCGTCGCCCAGAGGTCCAGTTCGGGATCGAGCTGCCTGCCCAAACCTTCAATGTTGAGCAGCGTTTTTTGCAGCAAAACCAGCTGAGGCTGAATCTCCACGTTAAATCTGCGGGAGATCTGAAACAGGCGCATCAACACCTGGCCCAGCGAGATGTCCTTGAGCGGCTTGTCGAAATGCGGCTCGCAGACGGTGCGCACCGCGCCCTCGAGTTCATCGACGCGGGTCTCGGGCGGCACCCAGCCGGATTCGATGTGCAGCTCGGCGACGCGCTTGTAGTCGCGGCGGAAGAAGGCGATGAAGTTCTGCGCCAGGTAGTCCTTGTCGACCTCGGTCAGCGTGCCGATGATCCCGAAGTCCAACGCGATGTAACGGCCGAAGGTGTGCGGCTCCAGGCTGACCTGGATGTTCCCGGGGTGCATGTCGGCATGGAAGAAGCCGTCGCGGAACACCTGCGTGAAGAAGATCGTCACCCCGTCGCGGGCCAGCTTCCTGATGTCCACGCCCGCCTCGCGCAACCGCTCCAGCTGCGAGATCGGCACGCCGCGCATGCGCTCCATCACGATGACCTCGCTCCGGCAGAGCTCCCAGATCATCTCCGGCACCATCACCAGCTGCAGGTCCTGCATGTTGCGACGGAGCTGGGCCGCGTTGGCGGCCTCGCGCACCAGGTCCAGCTCGTCGTGCAGGTAGGTGTTGAACTCGGCGACGACCTCGCGCGGCTTCAGTCGCCGGCCGTCGGCGGAGAAACGCTCCACCCAGCCCGCCAGCGTGCGCATCAGCGCCAGGTCGTCCTCGATGATGTCGAGCATGCCCGGCCGCAGCACCTTGACGGCGACTTCACGCCCGTCGTGCAGCGTCGCGAAGTGCACCTGCGCGATCGAGGCGCTGGCCACCGGCTCGGCGTCGAAGGTGGCGAACAGCTCCTCGATGCGGCGGCCGAAGGCGCGCTCGATCAGTTCGCGCGAGAGCTCGGCGGGGAACGGCGGCACGTTGTCCTGCAGCCGGGACAGTTCCTCGATCATGTCCGGCGGCACCAGGTCGCGCCGCGTGGACAGCAGCTGGCCGAACTTGACGAAGATCGGCCCCAGCCGCTCCAGCGCCAGCCGCAGGCGCACGCCGCGGGGCTGGTCCCAGGCGCGGCCGACCGTGATCAGCCGGCGCAGGAAGCGGAACCGCCGGCGCTTGAGCGTGGACAGCGCCAGCTCGTCCAGCCCGTGTCGATAGAGGGTCCAGACGATGACCAGCAGGCGGGACAGATACCTCATGCCCGGATCTCGGTCCGGGCGCTCATGTCCGGCCCTGGCCGTCGGGCATGAAGCGACCCGCCTGCCGGGCCAGCGTCGCCATCGCCCCGGCGGCCGCGCGGCCGACACGGCCGAGCTGGTGCGCCACGGCCGGACCGGTGATGGCCGCGAGGTCGTCCTCGATGTCCCAGCGCACGTGGTCGATCAGCCAGTTGAAGTCGCCGGCCAGTTGCGCGTCGCCCTGCACCCGTACATCCGGACGCGCGCCCGACAGCGCCGCGAAGGCCGCGGCGGCGGGGTTGGACGCGTCCAGCTCGATGAGCAGGTCCGGTTCTTGCCTAGGGGCATCCTCGTCGCCCAACCGTTCCAGAAGACCGGCCGGGGTGATGCGCAGGCGCAGATCCGGCGCGGCCGGCAGCATCGCCGGCCAGCCGGCCAGACGCAGTCGCAAGGTCTTGCCCGTGTGCGGGGCCAGGCGCGCGGTGGCGACGGGCTCGCGGGACATGACATGGTTGAGCAACAGCGTGATGCGATCCTGGACCGCGGGGGCGAGGAGCTTGGACCATTCTTGAAGCATGGGGCGGATTGTAGGCAGGGCGCGAGAGTGGCCCGGCCGCGGCGGAACCGGTGACAAGCTAGGGGGTCCGGTTACGAGTCCGCGCAACTTATTGAGCGAGAATTTCCGGCTCTTGGCCGGGGAAGGACCACTGGGTGATGTTTGAGGACCGAAATTACAAAAGAACCTTCTACAGCGCGCCGCAGTCGGTCCAATCCTTCATCGCGGCCTTCCTGGAACCGACACTGATCGTCCTGGTCTATCTGACCCTGCTGGCCTGGTTCGGCGAGCCGGTGATGCGTTCCACGTACACGCTGTGCATGCTGGTGTTCGCACTGACCTTCCCGGGACGCAACCGCTTTGCCGACCATCCCGCCAGTGCCGTCACCGACATCGTCGGTTCGTGGTTGATGCTGCTGCTGATCCTGGGCATGTTCGCCTACGCGACCAGCAGCTTCCATTACTTCGAGCGGCCGGTGCTGCTGTGGTGGGCGCTGCTGACGCCGCTGGCACAGATCGTCGCGGTCGAGATCGGCCGGCGCGTGCTGCGCTGGCGTTCGCGCCAGCCGTGGATCCGGCGCACCGCGGTGATCATCGGCGCGGGGCCGCTGGGGGCGAAGGTCGCGCGGGCGCTGCAGTTCGGCCCCGTCGGCGGCGCGGACTGCCTGGGCTTCTTCGAGGACCGCACCGACGACCGGCTGCATCCCGACTGCCTGGGCCGCGTGCTGGGCACGCTGCCGCAGCTCAGCGACTACGTCCGCACGCACGGCGTGCGGGAGGTCTACATCACGCTGCCGCTGGGCTCGCAGCCGCGCATCCTGCGCCTGCTGGAGCAGTTGCAGGGCACGACCGCGTCGCTGTTCTTCGTGCCCGACGTCTTCGGCATCAGCATCATCCAGGGCCGCTTGCAGGACGTGAACGGCGTGCCCGTCGTCGGCATCCTGGAAACGCCGTTCACCGGCGTGAACGAGGTCGTCAAGCGGATCAGCGACATCGTGCTGGCGTCGCTGATCCTGGTGCTGATCTCGCCGATCCTGGTGATGCTGGCCATCGGCGTGAAGATGAGCTCGCCAGGGCCGGTGATCTTCCGCCAGCGCCGCAACGGCTTGGACGGCGAAGAGATCATGGTCTACAAGTTCCGCTCGATGCGCTCGATGGACAACGGCGCGGTCGTCAAGCAGGCGACCAAGGGCGACCCGCGCATCACGCCGTTCGGCGCCTTCATCCGCAAGACCTCGCTGGACGAGCTGCCGCAGTTCATCAACGTGCTGCAGGGACGCATGAGCATCGTCGGACCGCGCCCGCACGCGGTCGCGCACAACGAGGAATACCGCCAGATCATCAAGGCCTACATGGTCCGCCACAAGGTCAAGCCGGGCATCACCGGCTGGGCGCAGGTCAACGGCCTGCGCGGCGAGACGGACACCGTGGACAAGATGAAGGCGCGCGTCGAATACGATCTCGAGTACCTGCGCAACTGGTCGCTGGGACTGGATCTCCAGATCATCGTCCGGACGGTCCGGCTGATGCTGTTCGATCGCCATGCCTATTGATGACGACAGCAGATGACGACCACAAGAAGGGGACCCCACCGATGAAGCGACTCCACCGCCTGGCCCTGCCGGCCGTCCTCCTGGCCGCCGCCTCCGGGACCGTCCGGGCGCAGAGCGATGCCGGCAGCCCCTGGTACCTCGGGGCCTCGCTGGGTCACTACTACACGGACAACGTGTTCCGCTCGAATGCCGCCTCCAACAGCGACCAGCTGACCTCGCTGAGCCTGCTGGCCGGCGCCGACACGCGGCTGGGTCGTCAACGCGTCCATGCCGACGCGCGCTTCAACGACACGCGCTACCAGCACAACAGCAGCCTGAACAACCGCGGCTACAACATCGACACGGGCCTCGACTGGGAGACCGCGGGCAACCTGTCCGGCACGCTGGACTACACCACCGCGCGCACGCTGGCCGACTTCAACAGCAACACCGGCATCGCCCCCACCACCGAGCGCAACCTGCAGACCGACCGCAGCCTGGGCGGCAGCATCCGGCTGGGCCTGCCCAACCTCTCGCCGTTCACGCTGGAAGGCACGTTCTCGCGCCGGGAGCGCGACTACTCGCTGGCGCTCTGGGACAGCCAGGAGTACCGCCAGAACATGTCGTCGCTGGGGGTGCTCTACAACGCCAGCAGCGCGTGGCGCTTCGGCGTGGCGGGGCGCTACACCAAGGGCCGTGTGCCGTCCAACGGCTTCGAGTGGGACCGCAAGGACATCGACCTCACCGCGCGCTGGCGGGCCACCGGCTCCAGCAGCCTGGACGCGCGGATCAGCCGCAGCACCTCGGACTCCTTCACCGGCGTCACCGGCTCGCTGAGCTGGAACCTGTCCCCCGGCGGGCGCTGGTCGCTCAACACCAAGCTGTCGCGCGACACCGGCGTCGAGGCCTACTACCTCGGCATCAACAACGGCCTGGCGGACTTCAACCGCGTGCAGACCGCGCTGCAGTCGCAGCTCAGCTACCGGCTGAGCGGCAAGGTCACCGCGACGGCCGGCCTGGGCATCACGAAGCTGAGCCGCAACGGCGACATCGCCCTGCCCGGCGCCGGCGCCAGGGACGACTCCAAGCAGTACAGCCTGGGCCTGGCCTGGGAGGCGCTGCGCAACGTGACCGTGGGCTGTTCGTACACGCGATTCGATCGCGACACGTCCAACGTGCTTTACTCCTACAACGCCTACACCGCCGGCTGCTACGTGCAAGGCATGATCCGCTGAGACCCGGGACTCCCACATGGCCAACGACACCATCCTGCTGACCGGCGCGACCGGCTACATCGCCTCCCACACCTGGCTCGCGCTGCAGGCCGCCGGGTACCGCGTCGTCGGCGTGGACAACTTCAGCAACAGCTCGCCCAAGGTGCTGGAGCGCCTGGCCGAACTCAGCGGCCAGACGCCGCTGTTCGAGAAGCTCGACGTCTGCGACGGCGCGGCGCTGGACGCCGTCTTCAGCGAGTACCAGCCCGCGGCCGTGGTGCACTTCGCCGCCTACAAGGCGGTCGGCGAGTCCACGACCAAGCCGCTGAGCTACTACCGCAACAACATCGACGGCCTGCTGACCGTCTGCGAGACGATGCGCCGCCACGAGTGCAAGCGCATCGTCTTCTCGTCCAGCGCGACCGTCTACGGCCAGCCCAAGACCCTGCCGCTGCGCGAAGACGCGGAGCTGATGGCCGTCAACCCGTACGGCGCGACCAAGCTGATCGGCGAAGGCATCCTGCGCGACCTGGGCGCGTCGGATCCGCGCTGGCAGACCGCCTGCCTGCGCTACTTCAACCCGGTCGGCGCGCACGAGAGCGGCCGCATCGGCGAGGACCCGCGCGGCATCCCCAACAACCTGATGCCCTACGTGACGCAGGTGGCCGTGGGCCGGCGCGCGAAGCTGTCGGTCTTCGGCGACGACTACGACACCCCCGACGGCACCGGCGTGCGCGACTACATCCACGTCGTCGACCTGGCCGAAGGCCACGTCGCGGCGCTGAATTTCCTGCTGCGCGGCGACGAATCGATCTGGGTCAACCTCGGGACCGGCCGCGGCTACAGCGTGCTGGAACTGGTCCAGGCCTTCGCCGCCGCCAGCGGCCGCGAGGTCCCGTACGAGGTCGTCGCCCGCCGCCCCGGCGACGTCGCCGCCTGCTACGCCGATCCGGCGCTGGCGCGGGACAAGCTCGGCTGGACCGCCCGGTTCGACCTCCAGCGCATGTGCGAGGACAGCTGGCGCTGGCAGTCGGCCAATCCGAACGGCTTCGAAGGCTGATCGGCCGTCGGCGACACTACCGCCCTTTTCCAGAATCCGCAGAACCACACGCGCCCTCGTTCGACGGACGGGCGCGCCCAGACAGAGGGAGCAGTACCTTGAGCAAAATCGACACGCAACCAGTGATCATGGCCGGCGGCAGCGGCACACGGCTGTGGCCGCTCTCGCGTGCCGGCTACCCGAAGCAGTTCCTCGTGCTGAGCGGCAACAACAGCCTGTTCCAGCAGGCCGCGGAGCGGCTGGCCGCGCTGTCCGCCGAGGACATCGCGGTGAAGGCCCCGATCGTCGTCGGCAACGAGGAGCACCGCTTCATGGTGCTGGACCAGTTGCGTGAGCAGAAGCTCGTGCCTGGCGCCGTCGTGCTGGAGCCGGTCGGCCGCAACACCGCGCCGGCCATCACGCTCGCGGCACTGCAGGCGATCGAAGGCGGCGAGGACCCGGTGCTCGTCGTCACCCCCGCGGACCAGACCGTCACCGACAGCCCGGCCTTCACCGCCGCCTTGCAGGACGCGGTGCGTCAGGCCAGGGACGGTGCCATCGTGATCCTGGGCATCACGCCCGACCGGCCGGAAACCGGCTACGGCTACATCCGCGCCGGTGCCGAGGGCGCCGGCCTGCGCGTCGAGGCCTTCGTCGAGAAGCCCGACGCGGCGACCGCGCAGAAGTACCTCGACCAGGGCGGCTACTACTGGAACAGCGGCATGTTCGTGCTGCGCGCCAGCGTCTGGCTGCAAGCGCTGCAGCAGTTCCGCCCCGACATCGACCAGGCCACGCGCGTCGCCTTCGCCGCCAAGGCGGTGGACGGCGCCTTCGTGCGGCCGGCCAAGGACGCTTTCGCGGCCGTGCCGTCGGAATCGATCGACTACGCCGTGATGGAGCGCTGCGCATGGTGCCGCTGGACGCCGGCTGGAACGACCTGGGCGCGTGGGAAGCCGTCTGGCAGGTCGCGGACAAGGATGAATCCGGCAACGCGAGCCGCGGCGACGCGATCATCGCGGACAGCCGCAACACGCTGGTGCACGCCACCAGCCGCCTGGTGTCCGCGGTGGGGCTGGACAACATCGTCGTCGTCGAGACGCCGGACGCGGTGCTGGTCGCCGACCGCAGCAAGAGCCAGGACGTCAAGAAGATCGTCAACCAGCTGACCGCCACGCAGCGCGGCGAGCAGAACCTGCACCGCAAGGTGCACCGCCCCTGGGGCTGGTACGACAGCATCGACATGGGCGAGCGCTTCCAGGTCAAGCGCATCATGGTCAAGCCCGGCGCGTCGCTGAGCCTGCAGATGCACCACCACCGCGCGGAGCACTGGATCGTCGTGCAGGGCACGGCCGAGATCGTCAACGGCGACAAGACCCTGCTGCTGACCGAGAACCAGTCCACCTACATCCCGCTGGGCCAGGTGCACCGGCTGTCCAACCCCGGCAAGCTGCCGCTGGAGATCATCGAGGTCCAGTCCGGCTCCTACCTGGGCGAGGACGACATCGTGCGTTACCAGGACACCTACGGCCGGAACTGAGCCCGTCCCGCCCGGACCCTCACCCGGGGGGACGGTTCGGGCAGCGACACGAAAGACGGACGAAAGTCGGATACAAAGCCGTCCTCGGAAAGAACAGGAGAAGGCCGTGTCCGTGATCGCCGTCGTCGGGTTGGGATATGTGGGACTGCCGCTGGTGGTCGAATTCGGCAAGCACGGCCGGACGATCGGCTTCGACATCGCGGTGGACAAGGTCGCCAAGTGCCGCGCCGGCACCGACCCCTCGCGGGAACTGACGGACGAGGAAGTCCGGGCCGCCGTCCACGCCGAATACCACAGCGATCCGGCCTGCCTGGCCGAGGCCGACGTCATCATCGTGGCCGTGCCGACGCCGGTCGACCAGGCCCACATCCCCGACTTCAAGCCGCTGATCGGCTCGTCCACCAGCGTCGGGCGCCACATGAAGCGCGGCGCCGTCGTCGTCTACGAATCGACCGTTTACCCCGGCGCGACCGAGGAGGTCTGTATCCCGGTGCTGGAACGCGAATCCGGCCTGAAATGGAAACAGGACTTCTTCGTCGGCTACAGCCCGGAGCGCATCAACCCGGGGGACAAGGCCCACACGCTGACGAAGATCCTCAAGATCGTCTCCGGTGACACGCCGCAGACGCTGGACATCGTCGCGAAGACCTACGAGAAGATCATCGTGCCCGGCGTGCACCGCGCGTCGAGCATCAAGACGGCGGAGGCCGCCAAGGTCATCGAGAACACGCAGCGCGACCTGAACATCGCGCTGATGAACGAGCTGGCGATCATCTTCGAGCGCCTCGGCCTGGACACCTCCGAGGTGCTGGAGGCCGCGGGCACGAAGTGGAACTTCCTCAAGTTCAAGCCGGGCCTGGTCGGCGGCCACTGCATCGGGGTGGATCCGTACTACCTGACCCACAAGGCCGACATGCTTGGCTACCACCCGCAGGTCATCCTGGCGGGCCGGCGCATCAACGACGGCATGGGCAAGTTCATCGCGGAGCAGACCATCAAGCAGATGATCGCCGCGGGCTCGCACGTCAAGGGCGCCAAGGTCAACGTGCTGGGCCTGACCTTCAAGGAGGACTGCGGCGACCTGCGCAACTCCAAGGTCATCGACATCATCCATGAGCTGCGCAGCTACGGCGTCGAGGTCTTCGTGACCGACCCCGCCGCCGAGGCCGACGAGGCGATGCACGAGTACGGCGTGCAGCTGCACGCCTACGAGGACCTGCCGCGCGCCGATGCGATCGTCGCCGCGGTGGCCCACCGCGAGTACAAGGCGCTGAACGCCGCCGACCTCGCCGGCAAGCTGGTCGAGGGCGGCGCCTTCATCGACGTGAAGGCCGCCTTTAACAGCGACAATCTGCGCGCGGCCGGCCTGCGGGTCTGGCGACTCTGACGCCGGACGGCGCCGGGTCGCCGTCGCCGCGCCCGCCTTCATCACCGACGATCCGCGTGGATCACAGACATTTCAGGGAAGTTCCATGACGATCCTCGTCACCGGCGGCGCCGGCTTCATCGGCAGCAATTTCGTGCTCGACTGGTTCAAGACGTCGGACGAGCCGGTGGTCAACCTCGACGCCCTCACCTACGCGGGCAACCTCGAGAACCTGGCCTCGCTGAAGGACGACGCGCGACACGTCTTCGTCCAGGGCGACATCTGCGACCGCGCGCTCGTCGACCAGCTGCTCGCCACGCACCAGCCGCGCGCGATCGTGCACTTCGCCGCCGAGTCGCACGTCGACCGCTCCATCCACGGTCCCGGCGCCTTCATGCGCACCAACGTCGAGGGCACGTTCACGCTGCTCGAGGCGGCGCGCGCGTTCTGGTCAGCGCTCGAGGGCGACGCCAAGGCGGCCTTCCGCTTCCACCACGTCTCGACCGACGAGGTCTACGGCTCGCTGAAGGCCGAGGACCCGCCCTTCGCCGAGTCGAACCCCTACGAGCCCAACAGCCCGTACTCAGCCTCCAAGGCGGCCAGCGACCATCTGGTCCGCGCCTGGCACCACACCTACGGCCTGCCGGTGGTCACGACCAACTGCAGCAACAACTACGGCCCGTACCACTTCCCCGAGAAGCTGATCCCGCTGATGATCGTCAACGCGCTGGCCGGCAAACCGCTGCCCGTGTACGGCGACGGCCAGCAGATCCGCGACTGGCTCTACGTCACCGACCACTGCTCGGGCATCCGCGCGGTGCTGGCCGGCGGCACGCTGGGCGAGACCTACAACATCGGCGGCTGGAACGAGCAGGCCAACATCGACATCGTGAAGACGGTGTGCGCGCTGCTCGACGAGCTTCGCCCCGATCCGGCCGGTCCATATGCCCGCCTCATCACCTACGTCAAGGACCGCCCCGGCCACGACCGCCGCTACGCGATCGACGCCCGCAAGATCGAACGCGACCTGGGCTGGCGCCCCGCCGAGACCTTCGAGACCGGCATCCGCAAGACGGTGCAGTGGTACCTCGCGAATGAGGAATGGTCCTCGCGCGTGCTCTCGGGCGCGTACCGCGAGTGGGTGTCCAAGCAGTACGGGAGCACCCCATGAACGCGCGAGTCGAGCGCCGGGCCGCCCCAAGCCGACTCGCATCCCCTCGGGGGATCGCGGGCCGTACCCGGCACGCGAGGGGCTGACATGAAAGTCCTGCTGCTTGGAAAGAACGGCCAGCTGGGTTGGGAACTCCAGCGCGCGCTCGTCCCGCTCGGTGAGCTGATCGCGCTGGACCGCAGCGAAGGCGGCGACCTCGGCGACAGCGACACGCTGCGCGCCATGGTGCGCCGCGTCGCGCCGGACGTCATCGTCAATGCCGCGGCCTACACGGCCGTCGACAAGGCCGAAAGCGAGCCCGACGCCGCCCGCCAGATCAATGCGCTCGCCACCGGCGTGCTGGCCGAGGAGGCCAAGGCACTCGGCGCGCTGCTGGTGCACTACTCGACCGACTACGTCTTCGACGGCGCCGGCGACGACTGGCGCTTCGAGGACGCGCCCACCGGTCCGCTGAGCGTCTACGGCAAGACCAAGCTCGAAGGCGAGCAACTGATCGCCGCGAGCGGCGCGGACGCGCTGGTGCTGCGCACCAGCTGGGTCTACGCGGCGCGCGGCGGCAACTTCGCCAGGACGATGCTGCGGCTCGCCGCCGAGCGCGAGCAGTTGAAGGTCGTCGCCGACCAGATCGGCGCGCCCACCGGCGCGGACCTGCTCGCCGATATCACCGCGCACCTGATCCGCGCGACGCTGCAGGACCGCGCCCTGTGCGGCACCTACCACGCGGTCGCCAGCGGCGAGACCAGCTGGCACCAGTACGCGAAACACGTGCTGACGCGCGCGCGGGACAAGGGCGTGGCGCTGAAGGTCCAGCCCGAGCAGGTCGAGGCGCTGCCCAGCAGCGCCTACCCGACGCCGGCCCCGCGCCCGCTGAATTCGCGCCTGGACAACCACAAGCTGCAGGACCGTTTCGGCCTGGTGCTGCCGCACTGGCAGACCGGCGTGGACCGGCTGCTCGACGAGATCCTGTGAGAGGAGACAGCACGATGGGCAACGACACCCGCAAGGGCATCATCCTGGCCGGCGGCTCCGGCACCCGGCTGCATCCGGCGACGCTGGCGATCAGCAAGCAGCTGCTGCCGGTCTACGACAAGCCGATGGTCTACTACCCGCTCAGCACGCTGATGCTGGCGGGCATGCGCGACATCCTGCTGATCAGCACGCCGCAGGACCTGCCGCGCTTCGAGGCCCTGCTGGGCGACGGCGCGCGCTGGGGCATCAACCTGCAGTACTGCGTGCAGCCCAGCCCGGACGGCCTGGCGCAGGCCTTCATCCTGGGCAAGGACTTCATCGGCGGCGCCCCGAGCGCGCTGGTGCTGGGCGACAACATCTTCTACGGCCACGACTTCGCCGGCCTGCTGGACAGCGCCGACGTGCAGACCGACGGCGCCACCGTCTTCGCGTACCACGTGCACGACCCGGAGCGCTACGGCGTGGTCGAGTTCGACGCCGCCAAGCGCGCGGTCAGCATCGAGGAAAAGCCCAAGGCGCCGAAGAGCCATTACGCCGTCACCGGCCTGTACTTCTACGACCGCCAGGTCTGCGACATCGCCGCCGACATCCAGCCCAGCCCGCGCGGCGAGCTCGAGATCACCGACGTCAATGCGCGCTACCTCGCGCAGCAGCAGCTGCGTGTCGAGATCATGGGCCGCGGTTACGCGTGGCTGGACACCGGCACGCACGACAGCCTGATGGAAGCCGGCCAGTTCATCGCGACGCTGGAGAAGCGCCAGGGCCTGAAGGTCGCCTGCCCCGAGGAGATTGCCTTCCGCAAGGGCTGGATCACGGCCGAGCAGCTTGAGAAGCTGGCGCAGCCGATGCTCAAGAACGGTTACGGGCAATACCTGAAGCAGGTGCTCAACGAGAAGGTGTTCTGATGAATGTGATTCCGACCGCGCTGCCCGAGGTGCTGATCATCGAGCCGAAGGTCTTCGGCGATGCGCGCGGCTTCTTCATGGAAAGCTGGACCGAGCCGAAGTTCAACGCCGCCGCCGGCGATGACGTGCGCTTCGTGCAGGACAACCATTCGCGCTCCAGCCAGGGCGTGCTGCGCGGCCTGCACTTCCAGTTGCCGCCGCATGCGCAGGGCAAGCTGGTGCGTTGCACGGCGGGCGCGGTGTTCGACGTCGCCGTCGACATGCGCCGCTCCAGCGCCAACTTCGGCCAGTGGGTCGGTGTCGAGCTGACCGGCGAGAACCACCGCCAGCTGTGGATCCCGCCGGGCTTCGCGCACGGCTTCCTGGTGCTGAGCGAGACGGCCGACTTCCTCTACAAGACCACCGACCTCTACGCCCCGCAGGCCGAGGGCTCGGTGCGCTGGGACGATCCGGCGATCGGCATCGACTGGCCGAAGCTGCCCGTCGAATTCAAGCTCGCCGAGAAGGACGCCAAGGCGCCGTTGCTCGCGGACGCGAAATATTTCGACTGAGCTGCCGATGGCCGCGCCGCTGATTCATCTGATCGCCGGCGCGCGACCGAATTTCATGAAGCTCGCGCCGCTGGTGCGAGCGCTGCGGGCCGACGGCCGGCTCGCGTGGAAACTGATCCACACCGGGCAGCACCACGACGCCGCGATGAGCGGCGTGTTCTTCGACGAACTCGGCCTGCCGCCGCCCGACGTCTCGCTGGACTGCCATGGCGGCGGTCATGCGCAGCTGACCGCGCGGATCATGCAGGCCTATGAGCCGCACGTGATCGCGGACCGTCCCGCGGCCTGCATCGTCGTCGGCGATGTCGATTCCACGCTGGCCTGCGCGCTGACGGCGCGCAAGCTCGGCGTGCCGGTGGCGCACGTCGAAGCCGGACTGCGCAGCGGCGACATGACCATGCCCGAAGAGATCAACCGCCGCGCGACCGATGCGATCGCGGACTGGCTCTTCACGACCGAACCCAGCGCGGCCGCGCACCTGCGCCGCGAAGGCCATCCGGACGCCCGCATCGTCGAGGTCGGCCACGTCATGGTCGACAACCTGCTCTTCCAGCTGCAACGGCTCGATGCCGGCGATGCCGACGCGCAGACCGCCGAAGCAGCGGCGCAGGCGGCGCTCGCCGCCGCTGGCGCCAGCGATGCGACCCTGGGCCGATTCGGTGTCGTCACGCTCCACCGGCCGGCCAACGTGGACGATCCGGCGCAGCTCGCCGCACTGATGCAGGCGCTCGGCACGCTGGCGGCCCGGCTGCCGCTGCTGTTCCCGGTGCATCCGCGCACGCGCGCACGCCTGGAGGCAATCGGCCTCACGCCCGCGCCGGGGCTGCACCTGCTGCCTCCCCTGCCCTACCGCCCGTTCCTGGCCCTGTGGCGCCGCGCGGCGCTGGTCCTCACCGACAGCGGCGGACTCCAGGAAGAGACCACCGCCTTGGGCATCCCCTGCCTCACGCTGCGCGACAACACCGAGCGGCCGGTGACGGTGGACCTCGGCACCAACCAGATCGCCGGCACCGATCCGGCGCGGATCCTGGCTTTGGCGCTGCAACGGCTCGATGACATCGACGGCCGCAGGCCCTCACCCCTGCCCTCTCCCGCAAGCGGGAGAGGGGGTGGCAGGCGCAGTGCGGAACTCCCTCTCCCGCTTGCGGGAGAGGGTGAGGGTGAGGGCCAGCCCAACGTTGAAGTGCGCCGCCCGCCACTGTGGGACGGCCACACCGCCACCCGCATCGTCTCCCGGCTTGCCGAGGACCTGCTCCGCTGAGTCTCCCCCTCGTTCCGGGGGGCTCTGAAAGAACTGCTTACAGGTGGATGCACGTGAGCGGTGCGCGCCTCGTACA
Organism: Mitsuaria sp. MSU3D; assembly: GCF_056867975.1. Taxonomy (NCBI): domain Bacteria; kingdom Pseudomonadati; phylum Pseudomonadota; class Betaproteobacteria; order Burkholderiales; family Sphaerotilaceae; genus Roseateles; species Mitsuaria sp. MSU3D. The sequence continues at coordinate 3,719,429 of NZ_CP200314.1, forward strand.
GTCGCGGGCTCAGGCGCACGGAGAGGCGCCGGCTGGTGCAGAGGAGGTAAGCCATGCACGTTCCCATCGCCCCGCACGGGGAGGTGGCCGGTTCCGCCGTTGGCGGGCCGTCCACCACCGCGACAACCGCGGCAGCCGGCTCGGCCGGCATCGACTTCGACAGGATCCGCGCCACCCTGATGGTGCTGGGCATCGCCTTGCATGCCGCGGACGTCTTCGTCAGCGCCGGGGACTGGCTGGTCGCCGACACGCACCGCGGCGTCGCCTTCGACGCGCTGGTCGCGCTGATCCACAGTTTCCGGGTTCCCGGCTTCTTCCTGCTGTCGGGACTGCTCTTCGCCGGCAGCCTGACGCGCCATGCGGCACCGGACCTGGTGCTGCGCCAGATGGTGCGCCTGGGCGTGCCGCTGCTGACCTGCTGGGCCCTGCTCAACGCCGCGCAGACCGCCCTGCTGGCCTGGCACCGCGGCGGCGATCCCTGGGCCGCGCTGGCGTCGTTATCGACGCCGATGTCCCACCTCTGGTTCGTTCGCGACCTGCTGGTGATGAACCTGCTGGTACTGGGGTGCGTGGCAATCCGCGGCGCCATGCCGACACCGGCCGCGCAACCGGCCGCGCGGGGCATCGCTCCGCGATGGATGGCCCGGATCACCCGGAAGCCGGCGCAGCGTCTGGCCGGATTCAGCGGCGGCGCGGCGACACCGATCCATTGGCTGACCGTCGCACTGGCCGGCGCCCTGCTGAGCCACGCCCTGCTCGTCCTCGTCCGGCTGAGCGGCCTGGCCTATGCGCCAGGTCCGGGCGGCCTGACGCTGTTCAACCTGGCTTTCCATGCACCGATGTTCCTGGCCGGACTGGCGATGCGACAGCACCCGACATGGCTGGACGGCTGGCTGCGCACGCCGTGGTGGCTGCTGCCGGTGGCGGCCTTCGCCGCCAACTGGGGCGACGCCGCCAGCGGCACGTTGCCCCACGCGCTGGCGCGCGAGTTGGCGCTGGCGGTGGAACTGCTCGGCATCTGGCTGGCCACCGGGGCGGTCATCGGCCTGCTCGCCCGGTGGCGGGGACGCCCGCACGGCGGTGTGGGCGAGCGTCTGAGCAGCGCGCTCGCCGACGCGAGCTACACGATCTTCCTGGTCCACCACCTGATGGTGGTGGCGCTGGCGCTGCTGCTGCTGCCGCTGGACTGGCCCGCGACACTGAAGTTCGCGCTCATCGCCTGCGGCACGCTGGCGCTGAGCCTGGCCTTCCACCGCTGGGTGGTGCGGCCTTTCGCCGTGACCCGGCTGCTGTTCAACGGCCGCCTGCCGGCGACCGCGCAAGCGCAGCCCGTCACCCCCACGCCAGGACGGGCCTGACGGGCGGCCTGCGCCGCGGCACGACTCACTGCGTGTCGAGCGCCGGGAAACCCTTGACCAGGTCGTCAACGGCCTTGACCTGTTCCAGGAAGGGCTTGAGCTGCGACAGGCGCAGCGCGCTGGGACCGTCGCAGAGCGCCTTCTCCGGGTCCGGATGCGCTTCCAGGAACAGCCCCGCCAGGCCGATCGCCATGCCGGCGCGGGCCAGCTCCGTCACCTGGCCGCGGCGGCCGCCCGACGCGGCGGCCCCGGACTCGCGCTGCTGCAGCGCATGGGTCACGTCGAAGATCACCGGCTTGCCGCCGCTGACCTGCTTCATCACGCCGAAGCCCAGCATGTCGACGACCAGGTTGTCGTAGCCGAACTGCGCGCCACGATCGCACAGCATCACGTTCGGGTTGCCGCCCTCCTGGAACTTCTCGACGATGTTCTTCATCTGCGGCGGGCTGACGAACTGCGGCTTCTTGATGTTGATGACCCGGCCGGTCTTGGCCAGCGCGATCACCAGATCGGTCTGGCGCGCCAGGAAGGCCGGCAGCTGGAGCACCTCGCACACGGCGGCCACTTCGGCGGCCTGGTGGGGCTCATGCACGTCCGTCAGCACGGCTACGCCGTGGGCCTTCTTGACCGCCTCGAAGATCTTCAGGCCGGCTTCCAGGCCGGGACCGCGATAGCTCTTGATCGAGGAGCGGTTGGCCTTGTCGAACGAGGCCTTGAACACGTAGGGGATGCCCAGTTCCTTCGTCACGCGGACGTACTCGCCGCAGACGTCGACGGCGAACTGCTCCGACTCCAGCACGTTGACCCCGCCGAACAGCACGAACGGCTTGGCGTTGTCGACCACGATGTCATTGATCTTGACCATCTCGATTCCCTCAGACGAAGGCGGCAGTATCCCACGCGCCCCCGGCGGGCCCGCCCCGTGTCCACCCCCTCGATCGGCGGGCGCGCCGACCCGCGCTGGCGTGATGACAGCGTTTCGCCGACACGTCCCGGCGGTTTTTCCCGACGCGTTTCCGTGCGTTTTGCGGGTTTCAATTTCGAATATCGAACGGAATATCCCTCCCGACCTCCGAGTATGTAACGGACCGCAATAACCCCGTGATCCGAGACATTCGTGGGGTTGTCAATCCTCGACCCGGATGTTTCAAACGGTACGTCCTGAGAGGCGCCGAATATTCCACGGAATCACGCCACGCGACCCGACCAGCGGGTGGAGAACCGCCGCGTCCTCTCCCCATACTGACTCATGGCTGCAACACCTCCCGGGCATGGAGGAAATCAGCAGCCAGATATCCGGGTCGCCAACATCCAGTAACAAGAATCCCGCCCGACGAATGACGTGTCATTCGCGGCGCGCAAGAAGAAGAGATCGAGGCCTATTAATCGTCAACGCGCTCACGCGCATCAGCAGTAATTCAATCACCATGACGAATATCTCTTCTTCCCTGCGAGTTTCCACCGGCCTGAGCGCCTGCGCCCTGGCGGTCGGCCTGCTGCTGACCGGTTGCGGCGGTGGTGGCGGCGGCAGTGGCGCCACGGTCGCCATCCAATCGCTGGAAACGCCGCCCATCGTGGCGTCGGTACCCGCCGCCACGGCCGGCACGCCGGTCAGCCCCGCGGCCAGCGAGGCCGTCGCCGGCGTGTCCGTGGTGCTGGCCACAACCGCCCGCCCCGCCGCGGCGGCCGCCTGCACGGCCGGCAACTTCGGCAGCTTCGCCCGCCCGTTCAGCCCGGACTCGCCGTGGAACAGCCGTCCGGTCTCGCCGGTGCTCGGCACGGCGACGATTCCCACCGCGCTGTACACCCCGACCGTCGCCGCCGGCGCCTGGTCGAGCGCCGCCTTCGAGGCCTCCGCCGGCGACGCGCCGATGGTCGTCACCGGCGCCACCACGCAAGGCGTCTGGGACCCGGACAGCGAGGTCTATCGCCCCAGCGTCACCATCGCCCACTGGCCGGCCGCGACCACGCCGGCCACCGGCACCGACGGCCACGCCGAGATCGTCGACCCGAGCACCGGCATCGTCCATTCGTTCTGGGGCCTCAAGCAGGTCAACGGCGCCTGGGTCGCGAAGCAGTACGCCTGGACCCCGCTGGCCGGTCGCGGCATGGGCGATCCCTCGCACTACTACCAGGGCGCGCGCGCGGCCGGCGTGTCGACGCTCGGCGGCCTGATCCGCACCGCCGAGGCCGTCGACGGCGACACGATGTACCGCCACGCGCTGGCCATGTCGCTGGACGCCACCGGCCTGAGCGCCGCGCCGACCTACCGCTTCCCGGCCACGTCCGCCGACAGCAATGCCGCGACGACCAACAGCGGCCAGATCCCGATGGGCACGCTGATGATGCTGCCGGCCAGCTTCAACGCACAGGCCCTGGCGACGCCCGAGCTGCGCAAGGTGGCCGAAACGCTGAAGGCCTACGGCGCCTACGTGGTGGACCGCAACACCGGCACGCCCTTCGTCATCTACGTCGAGATCGGTGCCGACCTCAAGCTGCACCGCAACGGCTGGAGCAACGCCACCGCGAACGACCTGGAGCTGATGCGCGCGGCGATGCGCCCGGTGGAAAGCGCCTCGGCCTGGAAGGACGGCAACGGCAACACCAGCTCGACGGTGACCAGCACGGCGCTGAACCTGCTGTCGATGCGCGGCGGCTGGTGGCGCACCAAGGGCACGGTCAGCGGCGAGTTCGACACCTGGCGCCAGGCGCTGGTGTTCCCGGCGACGATCACGCAGATCGAGCAGGCCAACGCCACCGGCCGCGCGATGAACCCGGTCACCTGGGCCGTCCCGGCCACCGGCGAGACCTTCCGCCTGGACGTCGACGCGACCGGCGGGGCCTCGTTCCGCATGACCATCGCGGACAAGGTCAGCGGTGCCGTGGTCTACGACAGCGGCTACCTGACCGACGGGCAGTCGACCACGCTGGTCTGGCCCAACGTGGCCAGCTTCAAGGTGACCACCTGGGCCCGCAGCGGCGTGGACAACGTCGAATCGACGCTGCGTCCGACGCTGGTCAAGACCGGCGGACCGGCCGGCAGCGTCTGCGCCGGTTGACCGGACTGGCCGCGGCGGGCTGATGCAGCCTGCCGCGGCGCTGGATCAGGCGGTCGGCAGCGCGACGGTCAGCCGGGCTTCGGCAGGACTGATCAGACGGGCTTGGGCCCGGTGCCGCGGCCGATCGCGTGATGCTCGATGCCGAGCATCGCCATCGTCGCCGGCTCGTACAGGTTGCGGCCGTCGAAGACCACCGGCTGCTTCAGCGCTGTCTTGATGCGGTCGAAGTCCGGCGTGCGGAACTCCTTCCACTCGGTGATCACGATCAGCGCGTCGGAGTCGCTCAGCGCGTGCTCGGCCCGCTCGCAGAAGCTGACGCCGGGCACCTGGCTCAGCAGCTTCGCGGCCTCGCCCATCGCGACGGGGTCGTAGGCCGCGACCGCCGCGCCGCGCCGCGCCAGTTCCTCCACCACCACCAGCGACGGCGCCTCGCGCATGTCGTCGGTGTTGGGCTTGAAGGCCAGGCCCCACAGCGCGAAGCGCCGGCCGCTCAGGTCCGGGCCGAAGCGCTCCACCACCTTGTCCACGAGCACCAGCTTCTGGCGGTCGTTGGCTTCCTCGACGGCGTTCAGCACCTTCAGGTCCTGGCCGTGTTCGCGGCCGGTGCGCACCAGCGCCTTCACGTCCTTGGGGAAACACGAGCCGCCGTAGCCGGCGCCCGCGTACAGGAACTGGTAGCCGATGCGCGGATCGGAGCCGATGCCGCGGCGCACCAGCTCGATGTCGGCGCCGACCTTCTCGGCCAGCAGCGCCAGCTCGTTCATGAAGCTGATGCGCGTGGCCAGCATCGCGTTGGCGGCGTACTTGGTGAACTCGGCGCTCCTGACGTCCATCACCATCAGCCGGTCGTGGCTGCGGGTGAACGGCGCGTACAGCGCGCGCATCATCAGCGTGGCCTGCTCGTCGTCGGAGCCGACGACGATGCGGTCCGGCTTCATGAAGTCTTCCAGCGCCGCGCCTTCCTTCAGGAACTCCGGGTTGGAGACCACCGAGAAGTTCACGTCGACGCCGCGCCGGGCCAGGGCCTCGGCGACGGCGGCGCGGACCTTGTCCGCGGTGCCGACCGGCACGGTGCTCTTGTCGACGATGACCTTGTAGTCGGTCATGCGCTCGCCGATCGAGCGCGCGGCGGCCAGCACGTACTGCAAGTCGGCCGAGCCGTCCTCGCCCGGAGGCGTGCCCACGGCGATGAACAGCAGCGTGCCGTGCGCGACGGCGGCGTCGACGTCGGTGGTGAACTGCAGCCGGCCCGCGGCGCGGTTGCGCGCCACGACCGCGTCCAGGCCTGGCTCGTGGATGGGGATGCCCCCGTCGTTGAGGACCTGGATCTTGTCGGGGTTCACGTCGAGGCACACCACGTGGTTGCCCATTTCGGCCAGGCACGCGCCGGTCACGAGACCCACGTAGCCGGTGCCGATGGTCGTCACTTTCATTCGTTCTCTCCAGCTGGAAGCAGTGGCGGTCGGTGGTGGCGGCCGGTCAGACCTGGTAGTAGTCGCGGTACCACGCGACGAAGCGGCGGATGCCCTCGGGCACCGGCATCGCGGGACGGAAGCCCGTCCACGCGGCCAGTTCCTCGACGTCCGCATGCGTGGCCGGCACGTCGCCGTCCTGCAGCGGCAGGAACTCCTTGACCGCCTCGCGGCCCACGGCCTGCTCGATCGCGCCGATGAAGTCCATCAGCGGGATCGGGTCGTGGTTGCCGATGTTGAAGACGCGGTACGGCGCGTTGGAGCGCGCCGGATCCGCCTGCACCGGGTCGTAGGCCGGGTCGGCCGTCGCGGTGCGGTCGAGCACGCGCACCACGCCTTCGGCGATGTCGTCGATGTAGGTGAAGTCGCGGATCATCTTCCCGTGGTTGAACACCTTGATCGGCTCGCCCGCGAGGATCGCCTTCGTGAACAGGAACAGCGCCATGTCCGGCCGGCCCCAGGGCCCGTACACGGTGAAGAAGCGCAGCCCCGTCGTCGGCAGGTTGAACAGGTGGCTGTAGGTGTGGGCCATCAGCTCGTTGGCCTTCTTGGTCGCGGCGTACAGGCTGACCGGGTGGTCCACGCCGTGATGCTCGCTGAAGGGCATGTGCGTGTTGCCGCCGTAGACGCTGGAGCTGGACGCGTAGGCCAGGTGCTTCACGCCCGAATGGCGGCAGCCCTCGAGGATGTTGGTGAAGCCGACGATGTTGGACTCGATGTAGGCATGCGGGTTCACCAGCGAGTAGCGCACGCCGGCCTGCGCGGCCAGGTGCACGACGCGATCGAAGCCGTGCTTGGCGAACAGCTCGGCGATGCCCGCGCGGTCGGCGACGTCCATCTGCACGAACTCGAAGCCCGGCTTCCCGCTCAGCCGCGCCAGGCGGGCGTGCTTGAGCGTCGGGTCGTAGTAGTCGTTGAGGTTGTCCAGGCCGACGACCTGGTCGCCGCGGGCCAGCAGGATCTGGCTCACGTGCATGCCGATGAAGCCGGCGGCGCCGGTGACGAGAACTTTCAAACCTGCTCCCCGGGGATGAGACGTAACGCGAAGGCGCCGATTCTCACCCAGCCGGATGACGCCGCCGCGTCTCCGGCCCCGCTCAGTCAGGGGTAAACGCGGGTGGCCGGCTTCCCGGAAGCGGCCGCCGTGCCTGCCGCGGCGGCCGGAGTCGCGCCCAGGGTGGAATCGAGCGTCGAATCGAAGGCGGAATCCGTTGCCGCCGCGCCGGGCGGCGGGCGCAGCGCGCGCTTGAGGCGGGTCAGCCCCTGGTAGAGCGCCTGCGGCATCAGGCTCATGCGCAGCAGGCGGCGGCGCTCGTCGGCGAAGACCTGCGTCTGGACGCCCTTGAGCACCGAGCGACCCGCGAACTTGTCGCCATACTTGATCTGGTGGTGCGCATGGGAGATGCGGAAGAAGTTGTGGAACTCTTCCATGTCCGCGCCGACCTGGACCGCCTCCGGATGGGCACGGCGCCAGGCCTCGCCGGTCTCGAAGAACCGGTAGCGGGCCGGCGGCGCATGGCGGTTGAGCGCCCGGTCGTCGCCGTCGGCGTGGTAGCAGGCGCCGGGCTTCGGGTCGAAGACGATGGGCCCGGTGAACATCAGGCGGATCCAGGTGTCGAGGTCTTCGCCCAGCCGCACGCCGACCGGGAAGCCGCCGACGTTCGCCAGGGCGGCCTTGTCCACCATCACCGCCGACGAGCACACCGGCGAGCCCTGCAGCGCGATGCGGTAGTAGTTCGCCGGCGTCAGCACGACGCGCGGCGCGGTCTCGGAGCTCACGCCGGGCGTGCGGCGGCCGTCGGGGGAGGCGACCTCGTAGTTCGTGGCCCAGCCGACGGCCTGCGGGTACTCGAGGCGCAGGCGCCAGAGCCGCTCGAGGTGGTCGGGGTACCAGGTGTCGTCGGCGTCCAGGAAGGCCACCACCGGGCATCGCGCCGCCTCGACGCCGAGGTTGCGGGCGGAGGACACGCCGCCGTTGGGCTGCCGGAGGAGACGCACGCGTGCATCGCCGTACGCCTGGACCAGCGCGGCGCCGCCGTCGGTGGAACCGTCGTCGACGACGACCACCTCGAAGTCACGAACCGTCTGCGCGCAGACCGAGTCGAGCGCGCGGACGATCTGCCCTTCCTTGTTGTAGAGCGGGATGACGACGGACAGACGCACGTCGTCGGACGCAGTCGCAGGGATGGACGAGGTGCTCATGGCAGTCCCGGTGGCGATCACACGCGACCGGGAGCCCGCGAGCCCGGCAAGGACGTCGGCGCTCCACGTTGTTGCCGCGGGAGCTTGGATTTGCCCCGGCCTGGTGCCGGCTGCACGCCATACGCACCAAAGAGGTTAACGCCGCACCAACGCGGCGTCATGGCGGCGTTGTCCCCGAAGGACGGCTCGGCGGCGCGCCTTCAGCGCTCGCCGTGGGCGGCGGCGGTCACAGGCGCGTCATGGCGGCGTGGCGCGGAACCGGCCAGGCGCCGGCGCCAGACGGCGGGCAATTCGAACAGCACCATCGCGGCACGCCCCTGGGCGGCGCGCCAGAACCACCAGGGCAGCAGCGTGCCTGCGGCAACGCCGACGATCAGGTGCGGCCAGGGACTGGTGATGCCGAACACCTTGGTCAACACGATGCGGACACCGCTGGCCACGAGGATGTGGGCCAGGAAGATGGCCATCGACGCCCGCCCCAGGGCCGCCATCCGCTGCCCGTGGCCGCCGGTGGCCAGCGCGATGGCCAGCACGCACACGAGCGACAGCCCCAGCGTCGCGGCGGCGAGCCGCAGCAGCTTGGCTTCGCCGATGCCCGCGGCCTGCAACGCGATGAGGGCGACTCCGCCCGCGAGCACGCCCGCCAGCGCGAGCCGCGAGGCGGTCGCCGTGCCGAGCCCGCGTGCGCCGAGCCACGCGCCGGCGGCGAAGTACAGCAGGTGGCTGGACACCAGCGCCGCCGGCATCGGCCAGTCGCGCTGCTGCAGGGCCATCAGCGCCGCGCCCGTGAGCGTCAACGCGGCGACGCCGGCCTTCGGGCGGCGCCAGCACATCGCGACGCCGAGCAGGCTCATCAGGAACAGCGCGTAGAGGAACCAGAACTGCGCCCGCGGCGTCCAGCCCAGCGCGAGCACCTCGGCCAGCGAGACGGGCTTGCTGGTCCAGCGCGACATCAGCAACTCGATGCCGCCTTGCAGCAGCGACCACAGCACGTAGGGATAGAGGACGGTGGCCACGCGGCCGGCGAGGTAGTCGCGCGGGCCGCGCCGCGTCAGCGAGCCGACGAAGAACCAGCCCGACAGCAGGAAGAACAGCGGCATGTGGAAGCTGTAGATCGCCGAGTCCAGCGTCGTGAACCACCACGGATCCATCGCCACGCCGCCGTTGACCAGCCCGCGCGCGACGTGGCCATACACCACCAGCAGGATGCCGAAGCCCTTGGCGATGTCGACCCAGTCGGATCGCGCCGCGTCGGGAGAGGAGAGCCGCGCCGTCGTCATCGTCGTACTGCCTTGAACGTCCTTGAACTGCCTAACGCGGATCCAGGACCTCGCGCTTGCGCAGGCCCTGCTCCTGCTTGAGCTTCAGGTAGTGCCGGCCGCCGTCGACCATCGCCTGGAAGGCCGCCATGTCGCGCGTGCCGATCTGCACCGCGGGATTCCCGCCGAGGATCGCGCCCGGCGGATGGGACTTCGTGACCACCGCGCCGGCGCCCACGATGGTCCCCTCGCGCAACGTCACGCCGGGCAGGATCATCGCCCGCATGCCGACCCAGACGAAGCGCTCGATGGTGACCGGACGCAACAGGTCGACCTCGTCGTACGGGACCATCGTCGCGTCCTTGTAGCGATGCATCGAGGTCATCACCGCGACACCGGGCGCGAAGATGACGTGGTCGCCGATCGTCAGCCCGCCCTGCCCGTTGAAATAGCCACCGCCCTCGATGTGGACGTGGTGGCCGAGCGAGATCCGTTCCGGGAATACGAAATCGTTGCGGCCGGCGATGCCGCAACCGTCGCCGCGCGACTTGAACGTCACCGTCGGCGCGGGTCGTCCCAGCAGGCGCCGCACCATCCTCGAGAGCCTTCCCATGCCGTGTTTCTCCGTTGTCCGTCCATCGTGGCGGCACCTGCTGCTCCCGTGGAGGATGCTGGTCCCGCCGGTGCGCCGTCGCAATGTGCGCGCGCCCCTGAATACCGTCTCAAGCGCGCGGCCTCAGCCCGCGCGTTTCAGCTTGCGCCGCAGCTTGCCCAGCACCGCGTCGCGATCCTCGCGCCGCAGGAACGCCGTCCACAGCAGCAGCGCCGCGCCGGCGCCCACGCTGCAGGTGGCCAGCGCGAGCGCGGGCCAGGATGCCGGCACCGCCAGTCGCGACACCGCCAGCGAGGCCAGGAAGACCAGCATCGCCATCATCAGGATGGGCAGCGCCTCGCGGGCGAAGGTCCACCAGGGCCGCTGCAGGATGTGCGCGGCGTACAGCGGCGTGAAGATCAGGTTGCGCAGCAGCAGCACCAGGCCGCCCGCGATGGCGATGCCGTAAAGGCCCCAGGCCCTGGCCATCGCGATCGCCAGCACCAGGTTCACCACGCCGGCCACGACCTGCAGGACGCCGGGCACCTTCACGTGGTTGGTGGCCAAGCTGACGTTGTGCAGCGGCAGGTAGGCGAGGTTGAGCGCCAGATGCCCGGTCGCGAGCACCATCACCAGCCACAGCGGCGCGAACGTGGGACCGAGCCAGACATGCAGGATCGACTCCGAGAAGCCGCAGACGATGCCGATCGGGATCGCCATCACCAGCCCGAGGTTGCGGACCGAGGCGCGCGCGTAGTCGATCATCTCGTCGAGCTTGCCTTGCGCGTGCAGCGTGAGGATGGTCGGACCGAACACCCCCGACACCACCAGCGCGAAATTGCGCAGCAGCATCGACCACTGCAGCACCAGCGCGTACTGCCCGCCCGCCGCCGCGCCGACAACCTTGTTGGCCACCAGCAGGTCGATGTTGATCAGCAGCAGCGTGCCGATCTGGCTGATGAAGACCCAGCCGCCGGTGCCGCCGAGTTCCTTCACCACCGGCCATGAGAAGCCGTCCAGACGCGGTCGCAGCGCGGGGGCGAGCCGGCGCGACGCCACGATCACCACGCCGATCGTGGCCAGCGCCGCGCACAGCACGCTCGCGCCGACGTGCCAGAGCTTGGGCATCGTGAGCTGGAACAGCACCAGCACGACGACGACGCGCGCCACCAGGCCGAGGATGTTGCCCAGGTTCTGCAGGTCGAAGCGGTTGCGGCTGTAGACCACCGACTGGAAGGGCGTGCCCAGCGTCGTCACCGCCAGTCCGCCCACCGTGAGGAAGAACAGCCAGCCCGCGTCGCGCTCCCAGCCGGCCGGCACGTCGATCCAGTGCGCGATCTGGGTCAGCAGCGGCAGGCCCAGCACGCACATCAGCAGGCCGACCAGCGCGGACGCCCACAGCGAGGAGTTGAAGATGCCGTTGGCGCGCGCCTGGTCGCCGCTGCTCATCGCCACCGTCAGATGCCGCCCCACCGCGGCATTCAAGCCCGCGGTGATGACGTTGAAGTAGCCCGCCACGGTCACCGCCAGCGGCACGAGGCCGTAGGCGGCGACGCCCAGTTGGCGCACCAGGTAGGAGACCAGCCACAGCGAGACGACGATGTTCAGCGCGAAGAACGCGACGTTGCTGACCAGGTTGGCCCCGAGCTTGCCTTGTCCCACGTCAGCCCCGCGACGCCTGCGTGGTCGACGAGGGCGACGAGGGCGACGCCGACGGCGCCTCGGCGCGCCGCCGCAGCGTCGCCTGCACCCGTCCCAGCGCGCGGTACAGCGGCTGCGGCAGCAGGCTCAGGCGCTTCAGGCGGTCGCGTTCCGCCGCGAAGGCGCGCGAGCGGCAGTCCTTGAGCACTGCGCGCCCCGCGGCCTTGTCGCCCCACTTGATCTGGTGATGCGCATGCGCCAGCCGGAAGAAATCGTGGAAGGCCTCGATGTCCTGCGCCACCTGCGTGGCCTCGGGATGCGCGCGCATCCAGGCCTCGTCGGTGTCGAAGAACACGTAACGCGGCGGCGGCGGGTTGCGCACCAGCGCGCGGTCGTCGCCGTCCGCGTGGTAGTACGCGCCGGGCCGCGCGTCGAAGGCGATCGGTCCCGAGAACAGCAGCCGGATCCACGTGTCCAGGTCCTCGCCCAGCCGCACGCCGGCGGGGAATCCGCCGACGCGCTGCAGCGCCGCCTTGTCCACCGCCACCGCGGACGAGAAGACCGGCGTGCCATGCCGCGCGATGCGGAAGTAGTTCTCCGGCGTCAGCACCAGCCGCGGCTCGGTCACGACCGACACGCCGGGCGTCAGCCTGCCGGCCAGGTCCACCACGTGGTAGTTCATCGCCCACGCGACGGTGCCCGGGTAGTCCGCGCGCAGTTGCCACAGGCGTTCGAGGTGATCGGGGTACCAGGCATCGTCGCCGTCGAGGAAGGCGATCACGTCCGCCCGCGCGAGCTCGACGGCGCGATTGCGCGCCACCGACACGCCGGCATTGGCCTGCCGATGGAGCCGCACGCGCGGATCGGCGATCGCCGCGACCACGTCGGCGCCGCGGTCCTTGGAGCCGTCGTCGATGACGACGATCTCGAAGTCCTGGAAGCTCTGCGCGAAGACCGAATCCAGCGCGCGGGCGATCTGCCCTTCCTTGTTGTAGAGCGGGATGACGACGGAGATCCGCGGCACCGCGTCGACGCCGCCGGAAGGAGCGAAGGAGGAAGACGGCACGGACATCAGCGGCGCCCCTCGCTGTACGGCGCGGCCGTGAAGTTCAGGCGCGCCATCTCGCACGAGTCCTGGATCGAACGCGTCCACGGCGGCGCGGCGCGGCCGCCGACGGCCAGCTTCGCGATGCGGCGCGCGGCCTCGACCGGATCGGCGGTCGCATCGCCCACGCGACCCTCGGGCCGGTAGCCGATCTCGTCGAGGAAGTCGCCGCACTTGCGGTGGTACTCGACCAGGATGAAGGGCACGCCCGCCGTGTAGGCCAGGATGCACGCATGCAGCCGCACGCCGAAGATCGCGTCGCAGCGCTGCAGCTCGGCGTAGACCCGCTTGGGATCGTCGTCGTACGGCAGCCGCTCCACATGCGGATAACCGTCCAGCGAGGCGATCACCTCGTCGGTCACCGCGTCGTCGCCCGACGCCGCATGCCCGTTGAACACGAAGAAGCGCAGCGCGAAGCCCTCCTCCGCCAGCGCCTTCACCGTCGCCTTCACCGAGGCCACGCGGCGCTGCTCGTTCTCCAGGTTGCCCTTGCCGTAGTAGCGCTCCACGTTGCACACGCTCACGCCGATCACCGGCCGTCCCGTCGCCCGCGCCGGCAGCACCGGCGCCGGCGAGTCCGCCATCACGTCCAGCATCAGCAGCGCCGGATCGAAGGCCTGGATCACCGGCGTGTCGACGTTCATCGCCTTCACGATCTCGAACGACGCGCGATCGCGCACCGCGATGTAGCTCATCTCGCCGATCAGCTTGCGGATCTCGCGTTCACCGTCCGTGGACTTGAACGGGCCGACCGACACGCCGGCCGCCGCGATCGACTTGCGGCCGACCTTCTGCACCAGCGACTGGCGCAGCAGGTTCACCCACAGCTCCTGCGGCGAGTGCAGCGTCGAGCCGCCGAAATACACCATGTGCCGCGCGCTCAGGCCCGACAGCGTGCGCGACAGCGTCTGCTGGCCGGGGTAGCGGCGCTCGATCGGGATGATGGCCTGCGCGGGCTGGCTCAACACCGGCAGCTCGGTGGCGACGAAGGCCAGGTCGCGGGCGCCCCAGTACTTGCGGCTGCCCCAGTCCGCCACGACGCAGAACACGTCGTCGCCGGTGTTGCGGTAGCCGTAGTAGCCGTTGAACAGGAAGTCGGTCATGCGGAATCCGGAAAGGTGGGACCAGGTCGGGGGCCGTGGGGGGCGGGACGGAATCTGGCGTCGGGAGTCGGAAGTCGGGACGGGTTCGGAATGCAGCTCGTGATCGGCGCGGGGCCAGGTCTTGCTCAGACTGCGGAACTCCGGCCTCGCCGCGTGGCCGATCGCCACAGCAGCCCGGCCGCGAAGGGAATGCCGTCGACGAGGTAACGCCGCGCCAGCCGGCCGGGTTCCTGCGTCAAGCGGTGCACCCATTCCAGGCCGCTGCGCTGCATCCAGCCCGGCGCGCGCTTCACGTCGCCGGCCACGAAGCTGAAGCTCACGCCCACGCCCAGGTACCAGGCGCGCGGCGCCAGCGGTCGCAGACGCGCAGCCAGCTTCTCCTGCTTGGGCGAGCCCAGCCCGATGAAGACGATGTGCGGCTGCCAGCCCGTCAGCAAGGTCTCGATCCTGGCCATCTCCTGCGGCTGCTGCTCGAAACCGAACGGCGGGCACAGGCAGCGCACGCGGCCCGCGGCCACGGCCTCCGGGATCAGGCGCGCGGCGGCGGCTTCGGCTGCGCCTTCGTTGCCGCCGATCAGCGCGATGCGCAGTCCGGCCGCAGCGGCCGCGCCCATCAGCGCGTTGAACAGGTCGGAGCCGGTCAACCGCGTCGGCAGCGGCGTGCCCTGCAGCTGGCTGGCCCACACGATGGGACGGCCGTCGGCGGTGAACACCGTCGCATCGGCCACCAGCGCGCGGAAGGCGGGCTCCAGGCGCCAGCGGCGCAGGATGTCGATGTTGGGCGTCACCACCCAGCCGCCGCGACCGGCGGTGGCCTCGTCGACGATGTGGGCGGTCAACACCGGCACCGTGGTGGCGACGAAGGGCAGCCCGTCGACGTGGATGGTCGGCAGCGCCGCGGGGCCGGTGTCAGTGGCGCCGGCGGGCGTCGTGGACACCGTGGACGCCGTGGACGCCGTGGACGCGACCGGAGGCAAGGACGTCGCGGGCGTGGCGGACGTCGCCGGCGGAGGGGGTGTGAGGCTCATGGGATCAGACATCTCGTTTGGTTCTCACCCAGTCCACCTGACGCTTGACGATGAAGCGCAGGTACAGCGGAATCTTGGCCAGCAGGATGAACGGCGCGCGGGCCAGCTCGCCCAGCGTCAGGATGTCGCCGGCCCAGCGGTGCTGCGCCAGCACGATCGCCAGCAGCAGCGCACCCAGGCCCAGCAGCGACAGCACGAACGGCGCCGTCCAGCCCAGCACCAGCGCCAGCAGCAGCTGGACCAGCGTCCAGCCGACCAGCAGCATGCCGAGCAGCGCCAGCGGCGGCACCAGCATGTCCATCACCTGCAGCAGCTGCGCGCCGCGTCCCGGACGCATCGACTGCCACAGCAGCCGCGGCCCTTCGCCGACCAGCATCGCCAGGTGACCGTGCTCCCAGCGCGTGCGCTGGCTGGCCTCGCCCTCGCTGCTGTTGGCGAAGACGCTGGTCACGCGCGCGTCCTCGCAGAGCAGCGGCGGCGCGCCCAGCTGGGCCAGGCGCACGCCCAGCTGCATGTCCTCGGCCAGGTGGCCGCTGGCCAGCGGCGCCTGCACCGCCACGTCCCACGGGAAGGCCATGCCGGTGCCGTAGAGCCCGCAAGGCAGGCCGACCTGGTGCATGCCGCGCGGCCGCACCAGGTTCTTCACGCGCATCGCGAACTCCGCCACGCGCGCCTTCAGGCCGTCGTTGGCGGCCGACATCAGGTAGGTCGCCTGCACCGGCCGGCCCGTCGCATGCGCCACGGCGGCGATGCGCGTCAACAGCTGCGGGCCGAGCGTGCAGTCGGCATCCAGCACGATCACGACGTCCGGCGCCTGCCCGGTCTCGAGCGAGATGCGCTCCAGCGCGCGCACGCCGAAGTCCAGGGCGTAGCCCTTGCCGCGTTCGGTCGCGTGCGTGCGCTCGACCACGGTCACGTCGAACTCGCGCGCCTGCGCGGCGGTGTCGTCGCTGCAGTTGTCGGCCACGACGACGATGCGGTCCGATGGTCCGAGTTGCGCCAGCGCCTGCATCAGCGTCGGCCGCAGGCCGCGCCCTTCGTTGTGCGCCGGCATGACGACGGCGATGCGCGGTGGCCGCTCGAACGCGGGCAGCTCGCGGCGGTCCGGCAGCAGCGCCAGCAGCACCTGCCACAGCACCAGCGCCGCCGGCGCGAGCACCAGCAGGCTGATCACGAGCATCAGCGTCCAGGCCACGGCGGACACGGTGGACAACAGCTCAGGCATGCGCCCCCTCCTTCGCGGCCGATGCGGCACGATGAGGCGAATAGGTCTTCGCGGGCGAAGCGTACTCCTCGAACAGCGCGACCAGCTTGGCGGCCTCGCGATCGACGTCGTGGCGCTCCAGCGCCGACGCCCGCGCGCGCTGGCCCACACGCGCCAGCTCGGCGTCGTCCAGCCTCAGGCAGGCGAGCATGGCGCGCGCCAGCGCCTCGGGATCGCCGGCGGGCAGCAGCCAGCCGTTCTCGCCGTCGCGGATCAGTTCGGGGATGCCCGCGATGCAGGTGCTGACGCAAGGGCGGCCCAGCGCCATCGCTTCCATGATCACGACCGGCAGGCCCTCGGCGAAGCTCGCCAGCACCAGCGCGCGCGCCGCGAGCAGTTCGCTGCGCACGGTATCGCTGGAGATCCAGCCGGTGATGCGGACATTGCGCCGCAGGCCGAGCTGCGCGATGCGCTGCTCGATGGTCTTGCGCAGTTCGCCGTCGCCGGCCAGCACCAGCTCGAAGTCCGGCACCTCGCGCGCGACCAGCGCGGCGGCTTCGATCAGCAGCAGATGGCCCTTCTGCTCGGTCATGCGGCCGATGCAGATCAGGCGCTTGCCGTGCGGCGGCGGCGCCTCGACCGAATGGAATTCCGGATCCAGCCCGCAATGGACGATGCGCAGCTTGGGCCACTCGGTGTACGCGACCCAGCGCGACAGCTGGCTGCGGCAGAACGAAGTGATCGCGGCGACGAAGCGCGCGCCGCGGATCTTCGCGCCCAGGTGCAGGAAGTCCGGCCGGTCGAATTCCTCCGGACCGTGCACCGTCATGCTGTAGCCCGGACCGCCGAGCGCCTCGATCAGCATGCCCACTTCCGCGGGGTTGGTGCCGAAGTGGATGTGCAGGTGCTGGATGCGCGCGGCGCGCAGCACCGGCATCGCGGCGCAGGCCTCCATCAGGTAGACCAGGTGGAAGGGCCAGGGCCGGTCGGCGCGGCGGCTCATGCGCAGCGCCAGCTTCAGCGCGGACAGGAAGCGGCCCGGCGCGCGCGCGGCCTGCGCCAGCGTCGCCTTCAGCAGGCCGACCGTGCCGTCCTTCAGCAGGTAGTGCGTGCGGGCCTTCTCGGCCTGGTCGATCGGATCGGGCGCGTCGTCGTCCCAGCCGCGGATGGCCAGGCGCAGCACGTCCAGGCCCTGCTGCTCGACCGCGAGGATCTCGCGGCGGATGAAGGTATGGCTGACCTTGGGGTAATGGTTCACCAGGTAGGCGACGCGCGGGCGCGCGCCGGCCGGGGGCTGGCCTTGAGGGGCTTGGTCATCCAACTGCTTCGTGATCAATCGTTCCTCCCGGATTCAGCGCGGATCTGTCAGGTCGAGGCCGGCAGCAGGTCGCCGCGGGCCCAGCAATCGCCCGACGCCGTGGCACGCACCACCAGGCGCGAGCCCGCGAATTTCTCTGGCCACTCGAAGGTGACCGACTTGCCGTCCGCCAGGTCGCCGCTGTCGTAGGCGACGGCGCCCTTGGCGCCCTGCTCGCCGCCGCGCAGCTGCAGGCGCAGCGTCGCGCCGTTGCCGGTGCGCGCGGTCAGCGTCAGCTTCTGGCCCGGCTGCGGCTTGGCCCAGTTCACCGCGGTGATGTGGCGGCCCGAGTTGTTGACGACGGCCAGGCCCGCCTTGGCGTCCTTCAGCACGACGGCCTGCTGCCAGGTCTCGAAGCGCGCCTGCGCGTCGTCGCGCTCGGAGCGCCACGCGCCGCGCATCGACAGCAGGTTCATCGGCTGGCGCAATTCGACCGGCTTGCCGTTGCCATCGAGCCAGCCCTTGGCCGAGCTCACCCGGCGCAGCGCCAGGCGCATGCGCTCCAGGTCGCTGGCGGCGCGGCTGTTCCAGAGCTTGGCGGTGTGCAGCTTGGCGTTGCTGCCGATCTCGCAATAGACGACGAAGGGCGTGCCCACGTTGCGATCGACGACGTAGCCGCCGTAGACCTTCAGCGCCTCGGCGATGCGGCGCAGCCGCGCGTCGTCCACCTTGGAGACGTCGAAGTCCGGCGGCAGCATCAGCAGCGCGCCTTCGGGGATGCGGCCGTTGTTGTTGTTGAGCCCGGCGTCCGCCGAGGTCGCGGGGAAGACATACCCCGGGTCCGCGCTCAGCCCGTTGAAGGTCAGCGAGATCGCCAGCGCGTGGCGGATCGGGCCGGCGCCCTCCTCCAGCTCATGGCGGCGCACCAGCCCGCCCATCGTCGGCACCGCGGCCGCGCGCGCGCCCTGGAAGTAGTGGGCCGGGTCGCCCCAGCCGCGGCCGTCCAGCCGCGTCCAGGCGTATTGCTTGGCGCACCACTGGTCGTCGACGCGGGTGAGCTTGTAGAAGGAATGGATGATGCCGGCCTCGGCGTCGACGATGTCGGCGTGGCCGTCCAGGCCCTCGGCCGGATTCACGCTGGCAGGCCAGTGCGGCAGCACGACTTCCGGCTGCGTCGTCTCGGCATCCGGATCCCAGACGCCCTTCTGGCCCGGCAGGCCGAGCACGCGCATCGGCGGATCATCCGGCTGGCAGACGAAGACGCCGGTCGACCACTTGCCCGACTCCAGCGCCGGCGAGTAGGACGCCTTGGGAATCTCCCAGTCGTCCAGCACCGGCTCGACCGGCCGGCTGTTCCACGGCGACTGCGCCGAGAACGGCCGCAGCACCGTGCCGAAACGCTCGCCCCGGGCCGCGTCGGCCGCGCGCGTGTCACGCGTGGCGCGGGCGTCACGCCCCTCCCCGGCGGCCCACAGCGCCGATGGCAGCGCGGTGGCCGTCAGGCTCAGTCCCGCGGCCGCGCACCAGCGTCGTCGATCCCAGGTCATCGTGTCATTCCTCCATGGTCATCGGGGACGCGAGGTCCGACGGAACGCGCGCGGCGACCTCGTCGGACGACGGCGTCGTCTCACGCGCGACGACCCGCGCCGGATTGCCGACCGCGGTCGCGCCCGCCGGCACGTCGCGCAGCACGACCGACATCGCGCCCACCTTGCAGCCCGCGCCCAGGCGCACGCCGCCCAGCACCTGCGCATAGGCGCCGAGCTCGACGCCGTCCTCGAGCACCGGGCACGGCCCGTCCTCGACGCGGTTGCCCAGCGTCACGCCCTGGCGCAGGGTGCAGTTCGCGCCGATGACGGTGCCCGGGTTCACGAACACGCCGCCGAAATGCCAGATCCGCAGGCCGGGCCCGATGCGGCATTCCTTGGGCAGGCTGATGCCGGTGACGGTCTCCACCGCGCGGAAGGCCAGCCAGTAGAAGCGCAGGGACCAGCGCCGCGCGCTGCCCTCGGGCATCGCGTCGACGCGCCGGCCGTAGCGGTAGACCCGCAGCGCCCACAGCGACTGCTCGCGGCGCAGCGCGGACGCACCGCCGCAGCGGGCCAGATCGGCCTGCCAGTCGGCGTCTTCGCGGGCATTGCGAGGCGCACGCGGCACATGGGTCGTGGACGTCATCTCAGACCTCCTTCAACCGTTGGCCGCGCCCGGCGCCGACGCGCTTGGCGAGGTCGTTGAACCGGCGCTCGACCTGGAAAGTCGACACATGCGCGATCGCGAACAGCGCGATCAGCAGCAGCGGCCGCTTCAGGTACTTGGTGACCACGTCGCCGCTGCCCAGCCAGGTGGCGGCCAATGGCAGATGCCAGATGTAGAGGGCGTAGGAGACCGTCGCGATGTAGATGAACACCCGCCCGCCCAGCACGCGCGACAAGCGGTGCGTGGGCTGCGCCAGCAGCGATCCGACGAAGGCCGCGGCGACATACGGCCGCAGGAAGCCCAGCGGATTCACCCCCGGATGCGGCAGGAAGCTGCAGGCCAGCAGCACGACGAGCAACAGCGGAACCATGCCGGTACGTGCAAGCACGTCGCGTGCCACTGCCCAGTGGCGCGAGTGCATCAGCAGCGCCAGGCAGGCGCCGGCCAGCAGGTCGTCGCAGCGGAACCAGGTGATGCTGGACGCGGTCACCTGGTGCCCGACGCGCATCGCCGTGGTCGCCAGCAGCAGGGCCGGGAACAGCCACCAGATCGCGCGCGGGCGCAGCCACAGCAGCAGCGCCGACAGCATGTAGAACTGCACCTCCAGGCACAGGCTCCAGAAGTGGTCGGTCGGCGGCACCAGCCGCTGCGGCGGCAGGTTGGCGTAGAAGAGCAGGTAGCTGAGCGCCGTGTCCAGGCTCTCCGGCTTGACCGACCAGACCACCGCCAGGCAGATCCACGCGGCCGGCACGACGCGCAGCAGCCGCCGTGCGATGAAGGACGACACCGTCGGCCGCTTCAGCAGCTGCCCGGTGATCAGGTAGCCCGACAGGATGAAGAACAGCGCCATGCCGAAGATGCCCAGCGACTCGTTCAACGGCGTGCCGCCGACGCGCAGCGGGAACAGGTGGGTCCACAGCACGGCCAGGATGCTGACCGCGCGCACGCCGTCCAGCGCGGGCTGGCGCTCGCTGGGCCGGTGGCCGGCGGCGAGGGCCAGATCCAGGCCCTGGTCGCGGCGCTGATCGCGGTCCGGGTCGACGCTCATCGCGCGTGCTCCGCGCCGTGCATCGGCAGCGTGGCCGAGAACTCGCTGACGCGGGGCAGCGTGGCGGGGAACTCGCTGACGCGGTCATGCGGCTGCCGCGGCCGGTACTTGCTCGGCCGGATGCCCCACGGCAGGCGCTTGCGCGCCTCGGCCGCGCCGGCGATGCGGCAGGCCAGCGCGCACACCACGCCCATCGTCAACCAGAAGTACCAGTTGTAGATGAGGTAGGACAGCATGTTGTCCGACAACGAGACCAGGAAGTTGGACAACAGCAGCGCCAGCGAGATCAGCGCCAGCAGGCTGCGCACCGGCAGCAGCGCGCGCAGCATGCGCGCGGTCGACAGGAAGACCCAGCCGTAGGCCGCGACGCCCAGTGCGCCGTATTCGAAGAACACCTGCACCACGGCGCTGTGCGCGCCCCAGCTGCGGCCGCCGGCCATCGAGAAGAAGGTCTGCGAATGGAAGACGAAGGACTCCGCGCCGTAGCCGAAAGCCATGCGCGAGGTGGCCATCCACGACAGCGCGTCCGACCACAGCAGCTTGCGCCAGGCGAAGGAATTCAGCTTGGCGAACTGCACCACCTGGTTGCCTTCGGCCAGGCCCACGACGCGCTCGCGCACCTCGGGGATCAGCATGGCCAGCATGCCGCCGATCACCAGATAGATGAGATAGCGCCGCTCGCGGAACAGGCCGTAGACGACGAAGATGAACAGCACGGAGATCCACGCGCTGCGGGTCTTGGTCGCGAACAGCAGCCCGATCAGCAGCAGCAGATAGAGCACGACCGTCGCGGTCGCCAGGACGCCGCGGCCGGCCAGACCGCTCTTCCAGCGATAGAAGATGACGCCCACGGACAACACGAGATAGAACGCCAGGATGTTGGCGTGAGGGAACGGTCCGCCGTACCGGCCGGCGGAAGCTTCGAAGGCGTCCACGCTACCAGCGGTCTTGCCCAGGCCGATGTAAATCAGCGTGACAACTGCGACAGGCACCGACGACCAGGTGACCAACTTGAGCATCCTGTTCAGATCCGCTTCTTCCTTGACCAGGTAGAAGCTGACCAGGAACAGCGCCATCACCGACAGCTGGCCCAGATAGAGCCGCAGCGCCTGCACCTTGTCCGGCGAATACAGCAGCCCCAGCGCCTGCACCGCCACGAAGGGCAGCCACACCATCCAGGCGACGCGCGGCACGCGCTTGGGATCGCGCGCGATGATGATCCCCGCCAGCACGATGATCAGCGCGTTCAGCAGGCCGCCCAGGCCGCCGATGGCCGCGAGCCGGGTCTCCTCGAAAATCGGATTGGCGCCGGCGCGCACCAGCAGCACCGCCAGCAGGAAGGCCTCGCGGCTGTAGAGGAACAGGAAGGCCGTGACCAGCATCAGCGGCAGCACCGCCAGCAGCGCGGGGCGGTCCGATGCCATGCCGCCGACCATCACCGTCATCAGGCCGATCGCGACGGCGCCGGCCAGCAGCCCGGCCAGGCCGAGCAGGGACATCCCGTCCAGGCCATCGCGCCAGACGCGCCACGCGCCCGCGATCCGTCCGACCGCGCCCGCCGCCCGATCTCCGCGCCCGATCTCCGTGCCTGATCCTGTCCGCAATCCGATCCTCATGCCGCCGTCATCCTGTCATCCGGGCTTCAGCGCACCAGCAGCGGCCGCGTGCCCGGAGGCACCGCGTCCACCAGCTCGCGCAGGAAACCTTCCATCACCACCTGCGACTGCGCGGCGCCTTCGGGCCGGTTCAGCCGCTGCGACGCGCGCACCAGCATCCCGTCGGGGATGCGGCCGCGGAAACCCTCGTTGAGGATGTACCAGCGCGCGGCCAGGCCGTCGCCGCCGTATTGCGTGCCGATGCGGATCCAGTAGCGCACCGCCTCGTAGCCGCCGCCGCCGCGGGCCTCGGTCAGCAGTTGCGTCGTGGGCACCGGCTCGGCGCGACCGGCCGTCGGCACCGCGCGGCCGTCGCCGATCGCGCGCACGAAGTAGCCTTGCGCCGGATAGCAGACCTCGGGCCGGTGGACCTTGACGTCCTGCCGCTGCCGCTCGCCCCAGGCCAGCGCCACCATCACCTGGTCGCCGCGGCTGTTGACGTAGGTGCGCATCACCGTCTGGTCGTAGGGCTGTTCCTGCACCGTCTCCACACCCTGCGAAACGTCGATCTGCGGCGCCGAGTCCACGATCGCCCGCCAGTCGCCGAAGGCCTTGGGCACGGTCGCATCCAGGCTGGGCGCGCCCTGCACCGCCTGCAGACGCGGCGTCGCCAGCCACGCGCCGCCGGCCGCGACGGCCATCAGCGCCACGCCGGCCAGGCAGGTGGCCACGGACAGCTTGGGCAGTCGCAGCATCGCGGGCGGCGTCGACGCCGGCGGGGTGGCGGGCGTTCCCGGGGTTCCCGGATTCATCGACGTGCTCATGCCGCCTCCTTGCCGCGCCAGCGGGCCCAGCGCAGCGAGAACGTGCGCAGCAGGCCGTCCACGACCACGATCAGCATCAGCGCCGTCAGGAACAGCGCCATGCCGGAGAACTCGTGCATGAAGCCCTGCCCCACGTCGTCGCCGAAGTGGTAGGTCAGCAGCGCGAGGATGAGGATGCGGATCACGTTGGAGCAGTACGAGATCGGCACGATCAGGATGGCCAGCGCGATGTTGCGGAACACCGATTCATGGCGCACCACGTTCATGTAGAGCAGGCCCAGCGCCTCGAGCGTGAACAGCGAGTTCAAGCCCGCGCAGGCGTCCGCCACCATCAGCTGGTAGGGCCCGATCTGCAGGATCACGCCGGCGCGGGCCACCGGGTAACCCAGCGCGAACATCATGTGCTCGGCGCCCCAGGACGCGGCCAGCTTCATCGGCTGGGTGATGACGTCGACGATGGACGCCGGCAGCGGCACCGCGAACAGCAGCAGGAAGAACGCGAACCAATAGCGGCGCGCGATCGCGGGGCCGGCCAGGATCAGCGCCAGCCCCAGCAGGACCGGCAGCAGCGAGCCCAGCTCCAGCAGCGCGATCGACTGCGAGCGTCCCAGCACATAGCCGGCCAGGCCCAGCACCAGCACGGACCAGCCGGCCAGCGGCGCGGGCCGCACGTCGAAGGTCTCGCCCTGCGAGGCCAGCCGACGGGTCTGGAAATAGAAGTACCAGGCCGACAGCGCCAGCACGATCGGACCGTGGGAGTTGCGGTCGCCGCGCCACGGGCCGTGGATGAAGTCGATGAAGGTCGGCACGTACAGCAGCGCCAGGCCCACGGCCAGCGCCACCAGCGCCAGCCGGTTGAGCGCCCAGAAGCCGCGCCCCGGCCCGGGGCCCGCGCGGTCACCCGAGCGTAGGAACAGATTGCTAGCCATGACTTTCACTGCGATCCCTGCAAAGACGGTCGGCGACGGGCAGACGGCGACGTCGCGATCCGGCGGGGATCGCGCGCGTCGCGGCGGAGGCCCGGTGCATGCCGGGCCGACGAGGGCTCTTCGCGGCCCTGACTCAATACTCGTTCATGACGGTCCCGACGAGTGTCGTGGACACGCCGTCGAGGCTGTCGGTGAGTTCCTGCAGCGCGGTGACCCGCGACTTGTTCTGTCGCGCCAGCACCAGCGCCGCGCCGCAGCGCGCGGCCACGATCGCCGCGTCGGCGCCGTACTGGCCCGCGGAGGTGTCCACCAGCACGTGGTCGAACTTGCCGGCCAGCTCGCGCATCAGCAGCCCGAAGGCGGGCCGCTCCAGCAGCTCCACCGGGTTGGGCGGCACCGCGCCCACCGGCAGGATGAACAGGCTGTTCATGCCCTCCACCTGCTGGATCACGCGCGGCTCACTGCGGCCCGACAGGATCGAGGACAGACCGGCCTGGTTGTTGACGTCGAAGATCTCGTGCTGGCGCGGGCGGCGCAGGTCCGCGTCCACCAGCAGCGTGCGGCCGCCCAGTTGGGCCAGCGTCACCGCCAGGTTGGCCGTGAAGTAGCTCTTGCCGTCCAGCGAGTCGGGGCTGATCACGGCCAGCGCGCGGCGCGGCTCGTTCTCGCGATACAGCCGCATCGTGATCTGGCTGCGGATGCCGCGGAAGACTTCGGCCTGCGACGAGAACGGCGTGTTCAGCGCCACCAGCTCGGGGCTGCGGACCTTGCGCTCGCTCGGGGCGTAGGGGTAGTGGAACTGCTTGGACAGCGCTTCCAGCACGTCCTCGGCGTTGGCGTAGCCCAGCGCCACGGCAGCCTCGCCGAAGCGGATGCCGCGTTCGCGCTGGTACTGCAGCACGCGCTCGACCTGGTCGGCGCTGAGGTTGCGGGTCTCGGCGATGATCGCGCCGATCGAGCGGTCATGCACGCCCGGGCCGGAAGACTTGCTGTTGGTCGGTGCGTCCACGGATTTCCTCTGGGCCAACGGAATGGGTTCCTTCACATCGGACATCAGGCGGTCCCTCGGCCGGGTCGGGCGGTATGCCCGAGCAGTCGACGTTCCGCCGACGGCAGCGCCGAGGCGCGCCGGCCCGGCGCGGGCAGCACGCCCAGCATCGGCAGCGGCAGCACGGCCATGACATCGTCGGCATCGCGCACCTTGCGGTCGCGCATCTCCAGCAGCAGCGCCAGGCCGACCGCCAGGATCACGCTGGCGACGAAGGCCAGCGCGGTGTTCAGCAGGATCTTCGGCGACGAGGGCTTCAGCGGCGCGACCGCCTCGGTCAGGATGTTGACGTTGCTCTGCGTGGTCTGGCTCTCGAGGCTGGTCTGCGTCAGCCGCGTGGTGATGTTCTCGTAGGCGCGCTGGGCGCTCTCGGCCTCGCGCATCAGACCGCTGGCGTCGTCGCGCGCGGCCTTGAGCTTGGCGACCTTCTCGCGCTGCGCCTCCAGCGAGGCGCGGATCTCCGCCTCGCGCTGCTTGTTGATCGTGTTGGTGACGGTGACGCCGCCGCTGACGCGCCCGATCTCGGTGCGCAGCCTGCCGCGCACGTCGGTCACCGTGGCCTTGGCCTCGATCACCTGCGGGTGGTTGTCGCCGTAGCGGGTGCTCAGTTCCTGCAGCTTGCTCTCGGCGCGGCTCAGGTCGGCCTTGAGCTGCATCACCACCGGGTTGGCCAGCACGTCGGGCAGCTGGTCCGCGCCGCGCGCGGCCTGGCCCTGGCGGCTGCCGGACTCGGCCGACAGCGCCTGCAGCGCCACCAGTTGCGAGGACAGCTCCGAGAGGCGGTTGCTCTCGACGTCCAGGCGTTCGTCGGTGGCGATGATGCCGTGCTCGCGCTCATAGGCGGAGAGCTTGGCGCGCGTGCTCTCGAGCTTCTCCAGCGCGACCTTGGCCTGCTGGTCGAAGTAGCCGGCGTACTGGCGCGCGGGGTCGACGCGCAGGTCCAGCGTCGTCGAGACGTAGGCCTTGACGAAGGCGTTGGCGAGCGCGGCCGCGAACTGCGGGTCCGGCGCGCGGTAGGCCACCGTCAGCACGTTGCTCTCCTTCGAGGGCTTCACGTCCATGTTGGCCTGCAGGAAGGCGATCAGCCACTGCTCGATCGTGCCCTCGCCGCTGGTGGCGGTCTGCCACTGCTCGCGGATCGCGGGGACCTCCGACAGGCGCAGGTCGCGCACGACGCGCAGCGCGACGCGGTCGCTGCTGATCACGTCGACCTGGGTGTTCATGAAGGCCGGCGACGCCAGGCCCGGATAGATCAGCGCCGAGATCGGATCGGGCTTGGCGTCCACCACCACCGAGGCCGTGGCGACGTACTTCTTGGGCAGCACCAGGCTGACGGCGAAGGCGGTCAGCGTGGTCAGCAGCACGACGAGCAGGACCAGGGACCAGCGCGCGCGCAGGATGGAAAACAGTTTGCTTGGCGTCACGGGCACTCCTCAGCCGGACCTCGACGGCCCGGCATCACACAACTCAGAACAGGCTCTCTCGGACGAAGATCACGTCGCCGTCCTTCAGCGCCTCGTCCATGCCGGGCTTGATCTCCTGCACCTTGCCCGACGCGTCCTTGCGGTGCACGCGGATGCCGCGGTCGGTGCCGCGCAGCGTCAGACCGCCGCCGGCCGCCAGGCCCTGCAGCAGCGTCATGCCGCGCTCCAGGCGAATCTGGCCGGGCTTCTGGACCTCGCCGTAGATGTAGACCATCGGGAAGCGGTCGACCCACAGCACGTCGCCGTTGAGCACGACCACATCCTGTTCGCGACCGTTGGCGCCGAACAGCGTGGGCAGGTCCACCTCGAGGCGGAACGGCTTGCCGCCGCGCACGCCGGACAGCACGACCGTGTCGCCGCCGGTGGACGCCACGCCGCGCGCGTTGGCCAGCAGGTCGGTCAGGCGCGTGTCGGCGACCTCGAGCGGATAGCGGCCCGGCTGGTTCACCTGGCCCAGCACGCTGGCCTGGTTGCCGGTGACCTTCAGGACCACGATGGTGACCTGCGGCTGCTTGACGAAGTTGCCCTTCTTCAGGCCGTCGGCGATGCGCTGTTCGGCGTCGCTGATCGACAGGCCGCCGATGCGGATCGATCCCAGCAGCGGGAAGGTGATGGTGCCCGCTTCGGACACGCGGGTCTCGAGCAGCATGTCCGGGTTCTGGAACACGCTGATGCGGATGGCGTCGCCCGATCCCAGGCGGTATTCGGCGGTGGCGCCGGAGGCCAGGCCGGTCGGCGCGGCGGGCACGGTCGACACGGCGGCTGGACGGGCCGGCGCCTGCGCGACGGCGCCGCCGGCGAGGGACAGCGCGAGGACCGCCGTGACGGCCGTGGAGGCCGCCGAAGCGAAGGAGAGGATCGGGAAGCGACGCGTATTCATCATTTGATGCCTAGGCCCTTGGCAAGGTTGTTGTCCACCGGGCCGCTGGCGCCGGTGGGGCTGTCGGAGGCGGCGGGCGTGACGGCCGGCACCGCGGGATCGGGGGTGGGCGCCGGAGTGCCGGTGGGCGCGGAGGCGGCCAGATCGGCGAACTTGCCGACGTATTCGATCTTGGCGTTGTCGCGCATCGCCTTGATGTCCTTGGCGACCAGTTCCGCGCGGCGCTGGTTCAGCAGGAACATCTCGATGGACGGGCGCGCCTGCGCCTCGGTCGCGGGCTGGCGTTGCGAGCCGGCGAGGAACAGCACGGTGAGCCCGTTGGTCTGGCCGTTCATGATGAACTGGCCGTCCTTCAGGCGCGAGATCGCGTCGAGGTTGTTGAGCGGGATCTGCTCGGCCGAGCGCACCATCTGCGAGCCGACGAACTTGAAGTTGTCGGCCTTGAGCGCTTCGAGGAATTCGGGGAGGGTCTTGGCACCCTGCAGCTTGGCGCGGATCGCTTCGAACTGATCCGGCTTCGCCTCGATGTTGATTTCCTGCAAGTTGTAGATGCGACGCTCGGCAAAAAGTGCCGGTTTGTCGTTGTAGTACTGCTTGATTTCCTGGTCCGTCGGCTTGGTGGCCGTCTCGCCGATGCGGTCAGCATAGGCCCTGGCGATGATCTCCCGCTTGGCGGTTTCGATCTGTTGCACCACCCGCGGATCGCGATCGACCTTGAGGTCCTGGGCCTTCTGCACGGCCAGTTCCTGGTCGATGAGGCGCTCGAGGATCTGGCGCGACGCGGCGTCGACCTGCTCGGGCTTCACGTTGGGCTGGCGCTGCAGCACGAAGTTGATCTGGTGGACGGTGATCTCTTCCTTGTTCACCTTGGCCGCGGTCTGCGAGGCCTTGGCACCGCTGCCGCCGCCGCACGCGGCGAGCACGACCGCGGCCAGTACGGCGGCGGAGACGGCTGCAAGGGAGGCGACCGCCGGCGTGGCCCGTCGCGCTTGATTTCCGTGATCCCGATTCCTCATCGCATGCATGGTGTCGACCTTGATGTTGTATCTGTCCGGCGGCCCCTTGAGGGGTGCTCTACGCGTACGCGAGCGGCGAGTGTAGCCCTGCACCATGACTGAACTTACCCGTTCCGGCAGGCTTCAAAGCCCCCATCCCGGGTTCGCAGGGGTCCATAGCAAGAATGGGTCCTGGGTCCGGCCTCCAGGCTGTGGCAGCCCCCGTGAACAAGGGGGATCCACCCTGTAAAGCCGGTGTCTGAAAACCCCTCCGGAACGTCATTGCAACGACGTGAAAAAGCCGTCAGCAGGCGAGCGTGAAACGCCGTCTCGGGCACGCCGGGACACCCCAAAGAAGGGCGCGACAGGAACGCCCCCAAAAGAACAAGGCCGCCGACCTTTCGGACGGCGGCCTCGGAGGCCTTCAGACGCCCCGGTCAGACCGGGACGACGAGACGCGCGCTCAGGGCAGCTTGTTCAACGCATTCACCGCGTCGATCAGGCCGAAGCCGTCGTACAGGCTCCAGCCCTTGACCGCGGCGCCGCCGGAGAACGGGATCACCCGCGCCGCCGGCGTCGTCTGCAGGATGCTCTTGACCTGCTTGGGCGTCAGCGAGCCGGGGCCGCCGGCCTTCTGCAGCATCAGCGCCGCGACTGCCGCCGCGTGCGGCGCGGCCGCGCTGGTGCCGAAGAAGTTGTTGAAGCCGTCGCCTTCGTAATCCGAGCTCGGATAGAAGAAGGTCGTGTTGCCGCCATCCGGCGCGGCAATGTCAGGCTTCTTGCGGGTCTCGGGCACCGCCAGGCGGTTGCCGGCGGCGTCGAACGCGATCGTCACCGGGCCGGGGCTGCTGAAGCTCTCGAACGCGGGGATGAACGGGCTCTGCTGCGTCGCCGGGAAGGTGTAGCGGTAGGCCGCCACGCTGTTGGCGCCGGCCGCCGCGCTGTGGCCGAAGGTCGTCGGGCCGCTGCGCACCTGGAAGGGCGCGCCGCCCCAGCCGTCGAGATTGACCAGGCGCACGCGCGAGGCCAGCTTGGTGCCGGCGCTCGTGCGGCCGACCATGATGCGGTAGGTGCCGCTGGCGCCGCCCGACAGGCCGACGATCTCCTCGCCGAAGTCCGCCGCGATGTTGTTGGTCGCGAAGGTGAAGACGCAGTTGCCCGCGGCGTTGATCAGGTAGAAGTTCAGGTCGGTCGTGACCTTGCCTTGGTAGAACAGGTCGTCCCACTGCAGCAGCAGCGTCGAGCCCGAACCGCTGTAGGTCACCGGCAGCGCGTAGGTGCCGCCGCCGAAGTCCAGGAAGCCGCCGCCCTGGTTGGCCTTGGTGCTGCCGGAGGCCGGCGAGCTGGTGCAGGTGTTCAGCGACGCCAGGTTGACGTTGCCCAGGTTGGACGGCGTGGTCGAGAAGGTCGCGACCGGCACGTCGATCGCGCCGCCGCCGCCGGCCGAGCCCTGGTTGCCCGCCGACGAGAAGTACGAGACCGGACGGCCCGCCAGCGTCGTGCTGTTGACGACGTCGTTGACCGCCTGCGCGACCTGGCCGTCGGAGAAGAAGGGCTCGTCGTAGTAGAAGACGTCGTCGACGATCACGTCGGCGCGGCACGCGGGTTCCGTGCGCAGCCGGCGGATGTTGTCGGCGAAGGCGGCCTCGCCGGCGAAGGCGGTGGCGAAGCACTGGTCCGCGCCCGGGGCCACGTCTTGCACGATCTGCATCATCGCGCGGCCTTCGTCGGTGTTGCTCGGGTCGGCACCGATGTCGAGGACCCACTTCGGCGGACGCAGATCGCCGGAGGCGATGTCGTTGGCGGCACGCACCGTCGTGAAGCTCAGCGGCGATCCGTCATAGGAGTCCGACAGCACGCCCACCGTGATGCCCGCGCCGGTCCAGCCGGCGGCGTTGGCGACGTTGCTGCGCAGCACCGGCGCGCCCTGCGAGGTGGTGAGCCCGACGTTCTTGTGCGGACGGCGCGTCAGCTTGGCCAGGTGCAGGCCGCTGGTGCCGGACAGCGCGGCCAGCGCGGACGTCGGCACGTAGGCCGAGATCGCGCCGTGGTTGAACGCGCGGTTGACGCCGGTCACCTGCGCGCCGGACGCCTCGAGCTGGGCCTTGAAGTCGTCGATCGAGGTGCCGGCCTCGAGGTAGATGTCGACCAGCACGCGGCCTTGCGCGTCGGACATCGACTTGACGTAGGGCTTGATCTCATCGGTCTCGACGGCCAGCGAGCGCAACTGGCGGCGCGACTGCTGGTCGACGATGTCGGACAGCGCGCCGTCGAGCTTGGCGTGCTGCGCATAGGCGCCGCCGCAGGCGGCCAGGGCCAGCAGCGCGCTCAGGACGCGCAGACGGGGGGCAGTGCTGTTCTTGGTGTGGTTCGAAGTCGTCATGGGGCGGCTCCTCAGGCTTGTGCGGTGGTGACGGGCTTGCGGCGGCGGATCAGGCCGGCCACGCCGAGGGCGGCGCCGGCCAGCAGCAGGCTGCCGGGCTCGGGCACGTCGGAGGCGGCGGAGGCGCTCGCGCCGACCAGTTGGATCTCGTATTCGCCGAACTCGCTGGTCAGGCTGCTCCAGCCGGTCAGCGCGCCGGCGCCGGGATTGGCGGCGACGTTGCCGCCCTGGCCCAGCAGCGACGGGAAGATCGCCGAACCGCCGCTCACCGGCGTGTAGCTCGCGCCGGTGATGGCCAGGTAATACAGGCCGCTCACGGTCGGGATGTAGTTGCTCAGCGTCGATTGCGAGCCGCCCACGTTGCCGTCGTCGTCGTTGCCGATCAGGCCCTTGCCGGCGGCATCGAACAGGTACAGCACCGTGTCGAAGAAGTTGTAGTCGATGCCCGACGCGGTGGTCGTGGCGGAGAACGCCGTGCCCGCGGTCAGGTAGATCGCGAACAGGTCCGCGTCGCCGTCGATCGAGCCCTGGATCGCGTCGATCGGGCCGCTGCCCAGGAAGGTCTTGGCCGTGACGATGGTTTCGCCGGCATCGCCGCCGCCTTCGACGAAGACTGCGGCCGCCTGCGCGGACGTCGCCGCGCCGAAGGCCAGGGCTGCGATCGGCAGCCAGGTGTTCTTGAGGCTCTTGAAGCTCTTGATTCGCGTGAACATCGGACGTTCCCCTGAAAAGGTGTGGACACCCCGCGCGGCACAACCACGCTCGGTGCGGTGCTGA
The DNA here is from genome assembly GCF_056867975.1 of Mitsuaria sp. MSU3D. NCBI lineage: Bacteria > Pseudomonadati > Pseudomonadota > Betaproteobacteria > Burkholderiales > Sphaerotilaceae > Roseateles > Mitsuaria sp. MSU3D. The sequence goes on from NZ_CP200314.1 coordinate 3,750,908, forward strand.
ACAGAGGGGACGATGCACAAGCTGTGCCAAGTGTCACGAACTTTCGAGGTACCCCGCAGGAAACCCCGATGGCATCGGCACTTGCGGGTGCCGTGCGGCGTACACCCCGATCCACGGGGGATCCCCGCGACGCGGGGGTGTAAAGGCCGTCGACTCCGGGTTAGCCCGCGTCATACGACGACCCGCCCGTCCGGCCTGGGCCCTGCCCAGTCCCAGCTTCGTCCTTGCTCCACCCGTGCGATGTCAGCCGGCAGGCGGCCGCGCGGCGGAGCGCCGCAGCGCGCCGGGCGGCTGGCCCACGATGCGCTTGAACGCGCGGCTGAACGAGGCCTCGGAGTCGTAGCCGAGCCGGTCCGCCGCGACGGCGACCCGCATGCCTTCATGCGCGATCCAGCGGCGGGCCTGGAACATCTTGACCTTGGCGACGTATTTCGCCGGGCTGTCGCCGACGACCTTCGTGAACGCCTCGGCGAAGCGCGAGCGCGAGGCGCCCATCAGGCCGGCCAGCTCGGGCACGCTCCAGTCGCGCTCCGGCTCGGCATGGATCGCGGCGATCACCTTGCCGATGCCGGGGCACTGCACGGCGGCGATCCAGCCGCTGGCATCGTTGCAGGCGCATTCCACCCAGGCCCGGATGATGCTGGCGGCCAGCACGTCGGCCAGCCGCGCGAGGATGCCGCAGGCGCCGATGCGGTCCAGCGCCACCTCGCGCTCCATCGCCTCCAGCAGCGTCGGCACGGTCGGGTCTCGGCGCGCCAGGTCGTTGGCACGCATCGCGTCCGGCATCATCGCCAGCAGCGGATGCAACGGATCCAGGTTGAAGCGCATCGCGCCGCAGAACATGACGTCGGGCGGGTCCTCTCCGGAGGCAGTCTCCGCATCCGTGCCAGCCCCAGCGCCGGCCATGGCCACCGCCTCCGCGCCGACCAGATAGATGTCCTCCGCGACGGCGCGGCGCGCGATCGAGTCGATCTCCACGGCCGGCAGGTCCGGCGCGCTCGCCAGCACATGCGCACTGCCGCGCGGCAGCAGCACGGCATCGCCGGCGTTCAGCTGGACCCAGTCGCTGCCCGGCGTCATCAGCCAGCAGGTGCCGCGCGCGACGAAGTGGAAGCGCGCCTCCTTGCGCGCCGGGAAGGCGACCGCCCACGGCGCGCGCAGCAGGCAGCGACCATACTCGACGCCCTCCAGCCGCAGCCCCAGCAGGATCTGCGTCAGCAGGTCGGCGGGCTTCAAGGGCGTCGGGGGCAGCGGCTCCACGGGAGCTCTGGAGGAATCGTCATGCATTTCGGCTCTTCCGGCATGGAAACGCCAGGATCCTACCCATAAGCTGAAGGCCATACCCACTGTCCCTCTTCTCCGCCGTGTCTTCCACCTGCACCGACTGCCTCGACGCCCCCCACACCCCGGTGGGCTCGCCACCCGGGTCCGCATCCCCTCACCCCTCACGCGGAGAGTCCGTCTCCGCCGCGCTCGCGTCGGTGGCGGCGGCTGCCGCCCCGCCTGCCACTGCCGCTCCCGCTCCCGCTGCCGAGGAGACCGCCCACTGGGCGGCGATCGCCTCGCTGACGATCGGGGTCTTCGGTCTGGTGACGGCGGAGTTCCTGCCCGCGAGCCTGCTCACCGCGATGGCCGCCGACCTGAACATCAGCGCCGGTGCCGCCGGCCAGACCGTCACGGCGACCGCGCTGGTCGGCGCCGTGGCGGCGCCCTCGATCCCGCTGCTGACGCGGCGTTTCGACCGGCGCCTGGTCCTGATCGCGCTGACCCTGCTGCTCGTGCTCTCCAACGTCATGGCCGTCACCGCCTCCAGCCTGGGCGTGCTGCTCGCGGCGCGCGTGATCCTGGGCGTCGCGCTGGGCGGCTTCTGGTCGATGGCGGCGGCGCTGGCGATGCGGCTCGTGCCGATGCACCTGTTCGCGCGCGCCATGTCGGTCATCCTGGCCGGCGTCTCCGTCGCCACCGTGTGCGCGGCGCCGATCGGCGCCTGGATGGGCGAGATGTGGGGCTGGCGCAGTGCCTTCGTCGCGGCGGGCGTGCTCAGCCTGGTGACGCTGGCGGCGCAACTCCTGACCCTGCCCAAGCTGCCGCCCAAGGACAACCCGAACCTGCGCGTCCTCGGCGAACTGCTGACCCGCCCCGGCGTGCGCGTCGCGCTGCTGGCCGTGCTGCTCGTCATCTCCGGTCACTTCGCCGGCTTCACCTACATCCGCCCGCTGATGGAGAACATCACCCACCTGCCGGTGTCGATGATCTCGGCAGTGCTGCTGGGTTACGGCATCGGCGGCTTCTTCGGCAACCTCGTCGGCGGTTTCCTCGCCGAGCGCAGCGAGCGGCGCGCCATCGTTGCCGGCGGCTCGCTGATCGTGGTCCTCGCCGCGGCGCTGCTGATGGCGGGCAGCTCGGTCTGGGTCACCGCGGTCGCGGTCGTGCTGTGGGGCTTCGCCTTCGGCGCCTTCCCGGTCGGCTTCCAGACCTGGATCGTGCGGGCCGCGCCGGACCAGGCCGAAGGCGCGGGCGGCCTGCTCGTCGCCGCCTTCCAGATCGCCATCGCCAGCGGCGCCATCGGCGGCGGGATGCTGGTGGACCACATCGGCGCGCTCGGCGGGCCGACCTTCGCGGCCGCGGCGATCACGCTGGGCACGCTGCTGACACTGCGCCACGGACCGCGCGCCGCGAAGGCCTGAGGCGCACGTCCTTCGAGCCCCCGGGGCCCTGGCGCCCTGGCGACCTTCGATCACTGGAAAGGCTTGCGCATGACCGCCGCTTCGATCCCGACCACGACGACGACCTCGGCTTCACCCTCCGTGTCCGCTTCGGCGCCGTCCCTCAACCGGCGCATCGTCCTCGCCGCCCGCCCCGCCGGCAGGCCAGCGCCGGAGGACTTCCGCCTCGAATCGGTGGCCGTCCCCTCGCCCGCCCAGGGTCAGGTCTTGCTCCGCACGCTCTACCTCTCGCTCGACCCGTACATGCGCAACCTGATGGAGGAAGTCGGTCCGGGCTACGCGCCGCCGATCGCGATCGGCGACGTCATCGTCGGCGGCACGGTGAGCCGCGTCGTCGAGTCACGCCACCCGGACTTCCGTGCCGGCGAGCTCGTGTTGTCGAACGCCGGCTGGCAGGACTACGCGCTGAGCGACGGCGCCGATCTCGTGCCGCTGGGCGACATGACGCGCCCGTCGCTGGCGCTGGGCGCGGCGGGCATGCCGGGCTTCACCGCCCATATCGGTCTCGAAGAGATCGGCCGCCCGCGCGCGGGCGAGACGGTGGTGGTCGGCGCCGCGACGGGTGCGGTCGGCGCGATGGTGGGGCAGCTCGCGAAGCGGGCCGGCGCACGGGTCGTGGGCATTGCGGGCGGTCCGGACAAGACCCGGCACCTGATCGACACCTTCGGCTTCGATGCGGCGGTCGACCGGCGCGACCCGCGGTTCGCCGAGCGCCTGCGCGCCGCGGCGCCGGACGGCATCGACGTCTACTTCGAGAGCGTTGGCGGCGAGGTCCTGGACACGGTGCTGCCGTTGCTGAACATCGGCGCACGCGTGCCGGTGTGCGGCTTCATCGCGCATTACAACGAGGTCGGCGCTTCACCGCGCGGAAACGGCGGCGACATGGCGCCGGATCGGCTGGCGCGATTGCTGGCAACGGTGTTGCAGAAGCGCGTCCGCATGGAGGGCTTCATCGTGTTGGACCATTACGGCGAGGGCATGGCGCGCTTCAAGGCGTTCCAGCGCGAGATGAACGCGGCGATCGCCGCGGGCGAGATCAAGGCGCTGGAGCATGTCGTCGACGGACTCGAGCTCGCGCCGAGGGGCTTGATCGACCTGCTTGAGGGACGCAATCTGGGAAAGGCGGTCGTCGCAGTCGCCGCGCCGTGACAGAAGCGTCAGGCCCGCACGCATCGATCTCACTGGGCCGGAATGAGGCTGGGGGTTCGCGGACGCGATGCCCCCTGCCTCGTGGCGTGCCCGCGCTTGGCGAAGCGCGGTCAGGCGGTCTCACCCAAGCCGGAACTTCGCCACCGACGCGACCAGCGCCTGCGCCTGCTGGCGCAGGCTTTCCGCGGCGGCGGCGGACTCCTCGACCAGCGCGGCGTTCTGCTGCGTGACCTGGTCCATCTGGTTCACCGCCTCGCCGACCTGGTTCACGCCCTGCGACTGCTCGCGCGTCGCGCTGCTGATCTCGCCGACCACGTCCGTCACGCGGCCGATCGCCGCGACGATCTCCGCCATCGTCGCGCCGGCCTGCTCGACCAGTCCCGTGCCCTGGTCGACGCGTTCGACGCTGGCCGCGATCAGGGACTTGATCTCCTTGGCCGCCTCGGCGCTGCGCCCCGCCAGCGAGCGGACCTCGGAGGCCACCACCGCGAAGCCCTTGCCGTGTTCGCCGGCCCGTGCGGCCTCGACGGCGGCGTTCAGCGCCAGGATGTTGGTCTGGAAGGCGATGCCGTCGATGGTGCCGATGATGTCGGCGATGCGCCGGCTGCTCTCGTCGATGCCGCGCATCGTCTCGACGAACTGGGTCACCACCGCGCCGCCGCGCTGCGCCACCTCGCTGGCGGAACGCGCCAGGCGGTCGGCCTGCTGCGCGTTCTCGGAGGTCTGGAGCACCGTCTCGCCGAGCTCGGTCATCGTCGCCGCGGTTTCCTCCAGCGCGCTGGCCTGCTCCTCGGTGCGCTGGCTCAGGTCGTGGTTGCCCATCGCGATCTGGCCGCTGGCGCTGGCCACCGACTCGCTGCCCTCGCGCACATCGCCGACCACCTGCCGCAGGCCGGTCTGCATCGCCTTGAGCGCCGCGATCAGGCTGCGGTCGTCGCCGGGCCGCACGCGGATCTCGCCGCTGAGGTCGCCCTCCGCGACCTGCCGCACCAGGCGGGCCGCCTCGGCCGGATCACCGCCGAGCTGGCGCCGCACATGCCCCAGCAACAGCACCGCCAGCCCGATGGCCACGACCACCGACACCAGCGTCAGCGACAGGCTCCAGCCGTGCCCGGCGGCATAGCTCTTCGCCGCATCCTGGCGCGACTGATCGCTGCCGGCGGCGTTGTAGTCGGCGCTCCGTTCGATCGCCTTCACCCAGTTGTTGAAGCTGTTGCGCGAGTCGGCGCGGAAGAAGGCGCGCGCCTCGGAGTCCGTGCCGTCGCTGCGCGACAGGTGCAGCAGCTTCTCCTGCGCCGCGAAGTAGGCGTCGCGCGCGGCGGCGACCTCGGCGTAGAGCCGGCGCTCCTCGTCGTTGGTGATGAAGGGCAGGTAGGCCTTCTCCGCGTCGGCCAGTTCCTTGCGGGCCTGCACGATGTTGCGCTCAATCTGCGCCCGCTCCTGCGGGTCCTCGGACAGCAGATGGTCCGGCTCCATGCGCCGGATCTGGTTCGCCTTCACGCGGATCGCCGCCATGTTCTGGATGCTGGGCAACCAGTCCTCGGCGATCTCGGTCGTGCTCTCATGCACGCGGTTCAACTGCAGCAGGCCCATGCCGCCGACCAGCGCGCATAGCGCCACCAGCATCACGAAGGACACGGTCAACTGCGTGGACAGACGCCAGGTGCCGATGTTCATTGATCTCTCCTCCCACTGGACAGACTTGAATGACATCCCCGGCGTGCGGGCGGATCTAGCCGACGTCCCGCCGGGGCGCTTCCCCATACATCGGCGCATCGTGCACCGAAGTTGAACGGAGCGATACGGCAGTCGCCCGCACCGTCCCCGCTGTCACCCGTTGCGGGGACCGCCCTCCGGTCCTGCGCATCAGGCGCAGCAGGCCCGACGGCGCCGCGCCCGCGGCCCCCGCGTGACAGGGTCGCAGCGGCGCCGAGTTGGCACGCGCAGAGTGGCCAGCGCAGGCGACCCGGCGGTTCATGCCGCCACCGCCCATTCGGAATGCACCTGCCCGGCGATCCGGATCTGGCCCTTGCCGCTGCGCTTGACCGCGTACATCGCTTCGTCGGCCGCGTGCAGCAGCTCGCGGCACGCGTCGCCGCCGCCGCCGATCACCGCGCCGATGCTGGCCGCGACCGAGACCTTGTCGCCGCTGTCCAGCGTGATGCGGCGCTGGATCGAGAACAGGCAACGCTGCAGCGTCTGCTCGACGTCCTCCGGCCGGTTGAGGCCCGAGAGCAGGATCGCGAACTCGTCGCCGCCCAGGCGCGCGACGACGTCGTCGCCGCGCACCAGGCCCTGCAGGCGTTGCGCGACCTCGGTGAGGACCTCGTCGCCGGCCTCGTGCCCGTGCTGGTCGTTGATGGGCTTGAAGCCGTCCAGGTCCAGGTAGCAGACCGCGAAGCCGCGTCCGGTGCGACGCGCGCCGTTGATCGCGTCGCCGACCTTCTCCTCGAACAGGCGGCGGTTGGGCAGTCCGGTCAGCACGTCGCGCAGCGCCAGGTGCTGCGCCTGCTCCTCGCTGCGCTTGAGGCCGTCGATGTCGACCAGCATCCACATCGATTCGTTCTCCGACAGCACCGTGCCGTGCAGGTCGACCCAGAACTCCGCGCCGTCCAACCGGCGCATGCGCAGCTGCGTGTGGAAGCGGCCGCCCGAGCGCATCGTCGCCAGGCTGGCGTCGCGGACGCGCGCGTGTTCCTGCGGGCTGAGGAAGAGCGTCTGCGCCGCGTGGCCGACCATGCCGCCGGGCAGGCAGCCGAACATGCGCTCCATCGCCGGGTTGCCCCACAGGGCGTGGCCGTCGCGGATGCGGACCATGCCGATCAGGTCGTTCTGCAGCATCGCGTCCTGTTCACGCGCCAGATGCTGCAGCGCGTCCTTGGCGCGGCGTTCGCGGCGATGGATGCGGTGGATCAGCGCCGACGCGGCGGCCACGGCCAGCGCGACCAGCGCCGCCAGCAGCGACTGCTGCACGACCTGCCCGCGCCAGCCGGCCAGGAAGTAGTTGCTGCTCATGCCGGTGAACAGCGTCATCGAATACCCGGGGACCTTGCGGTAGGCGGTGATGCGCTCCACGCGGTCGAGCGCCGTGGGGGTGACGTAGACGCCGCGCTCGCGGTTGTGCGCCAGCGAGCGCAGCGCCTCTTCGGACAGCAGCTTCGCGCCGAATCCCTTGGTCGAGCTGGGCTCACCGGCCGAGTAGCGCGCCACGAGGTTCAAGCCGTCGGAGCGCAGCGACACCGCGCCCGAGGGACCGAGCGCGACACCGCTGAAGCGGTCGACGAAGTGCTGGGCCGTGACCACGGCGTAGACGATGCCGGCGAATTGGCCGTCGTGGTCGATCAGCCGGCGGGCCAGGATGACGCACCAGTGGTTCTGCGCGCGGCTGTTCAGCGGCTCGGAGACGACCATCGCGTCGGTCAGCCGCGCCTGGGAGAAGTAGGTCCGGTCACCGACGTTGAAGGGACGCTCGCCGGGCATCAGGCCGGTGGTGACGGTGCCGTGGATGTCGGCCACGCGCAGCGCGACGACCTGCGGCAGCAGGCCGCGCTGTTCGTCGATCAGCCGGGCCACCATCGCCGTCTGGTCCGGCGACTGGCGCGTGCTGCGGTAACGCAGCGCGATGGTGGCCAGCGCGTTGTCGGTGTTGCGCAGTTCGGCGCCGACTTCGACGGCGAGGTTCTGCGCGAGGTTCTCGACCACGTCGCGGGCGCGGTCGGTTTCGGTCTCGCGGTGGTTCCAGAGGCTGAGCGCGGTCATCGCGGCCAGCGCCACGATCAGCAGCAGGTTGCCGACCAGCAGCCAGGAGGCCATGGGACCGCGCGGCGCCCAGGACAGCGTCGGCAGCGGGAACGGCAGCCGGGGCAGTGTCATCGTGAGCTTCATGGCGGGTCCTCCCAGGGCGCTGGATGCGGATGGTCCGGGCTGTTCGTGCCGGTTCGTGGATCGGGAACTCAACCGTTGGCGGCGGCACGCGGGCCCGCGCTCAGCGGAACAGTGGCGGCGCCGCGCCGGCACAGGTCGTTCAGGTCGGCGAGCAGCTTCTCGAAATCGAAGGCCTTGTCATAGAAGGCATCGGCGCCGCCGCGGCGGCACGGTGCGGCGTGGGTGCGGGCGTCCTCGGCGGTGAGCACGAAGACGCGGCCCGCGTAGTCGCGGTCGCGCAGGCGGGACAGCACCGACAGGCCGCTGCCCTGCGACAGGTTCAGGTCCAGCAGCACGACGTCGGGCGTGGTGGCCATGACGGCAGCCACGGCCTCGTCCTCGCCGGAGGCCTGCGCGACGACGGTGATGCCGCCGAGCTTCTGGGCGCGACGGACCAGGAGTTGGCGGACGGGGACGTTGTCTTCGATGACGGCGATGTTCATGGGTCTCATCGTCGTCGCCGGACGGCGTCGCCGCCAGCGAGCGGCTGCCACTCGCGATGAGCGCCGCCTCCCGCAGCTGCTGTAGGGACTTGACCTACAGCGCCGCCGGGACGGCGGAACCCGCCATCGCCGGACGGTCCGGGCGTGACATCCTGCGCGCTCCCGGGCGTCATGTCCGCATGGTGCGGCGCCTCCCCATGATCTGGAATCGGACGGCGGCCGCGCCGGTCCGGCGCCGGCGACGGCAAGCCGCATACCCATCGGCCTCCTGATTTCCCCCGTGCCGCGCGCGCCGCGGCCCGGCATAGTCGCCGGGGCATTGCGACAACAGCCCCACAGAGTCGCCGCAGCGACCACCCGACCCTCGGGACCTGGAGACAAGACATGACCCTGGCTTTTCCGACGCAGCGCGGCACGGTCCGCCCCTGGCGCGCGCGCCGCGCCCGCTGCCGCGCATGGATCGTGGCGCTGGCCGCCGGCACGGCGCTCGGCGCCCTGGCGCAGACGACCACGCTGGGCACGCGCGGCACGCTCGCCGCGCCGAATCCCGCCGTGACTGCCAACGCGGGCGCGGCCTGGCCCTCCGCGGCTTACACGCGCGGTCCCGACCATCCCCGCGCGGTGACGCTGCCGCTGCAATTCATCCGGCTCTCGTCGGGCAAGCAGTTGGCGGTGCTGGTCTCGATGCCGGCGGACTTCCTCGGCTTCCCCAAGTCCGGGCGCTATCCCGTGGTGCTGACGCAGACGGCCTATCGGATCGACGTCGGCCAGTTCCTCGGCGTGTTCACGCCGGCCGGCGGCAACACGCTGCTGATCGGCGGTCTGGACCAGTTCATGGTGCGCCGCGGCTACGTCACGGTCGCGATCGACGCCCACGGCACCGGCATGAGCGGCGGCGTCACGCAACTGATCGGTCCCGACGAGCAGCAGGCCTACCGCGAGGCGGTCGAGTGGGTGACGCGTCAGCCGTTCTTCAACGGCAGCATCGGCGTGGCGGGAACGTCCTACCTCGGCATCAGCTCGTTGCTGACCGCCGGGCAGCAGCATCCGGCGATCAAGGCCGCGTTCGCGACGGTGCCGATGGGCGACGCGTACCGCGGCGTCGCAGCGACGGGCGGGCTGTTCAACGCGCAGTTCCTGAGCACCTGGCTGCCGCTGACGCAGTCGCTGAGCGTGGCCAACGCGCCGGAGCTGCTGCTCAATCCCTGGTACGCGAGCCAGATCAACGCCGCGACCGGCGATCACGTCGCGGCCATCGACACCTGGTATGCGCCGACCTTCGACGGCTTCGTCGGCAACGCGAGCGGCATCGCGACCGACGACGGGTCGTTCTGGGCGGGCCGCTCGCCGGTGGAGAGCGCCGGACGGATCCGCGTGCCGACCTTCATCGTCGGCGCGTCGCTGGACATCTTCCAGCGCGACCAGCCGCTGCTGTACGAGCAGCTCAAGCGCAACGTGACGGCCAAGCTCGCGATCCTGCCGGGATCGCACCTGCAGTCGGTGCAGGGAGGGATCAGCGGCTTCGGCGGCGCGCCGTCATACGGACCGCCGAGCACGACCTCGCTGCTGCTGCAGTGGTTCGACCAGTACCTGAAGGGACGCGCGGCCGGGGCCGACACGCTGCCGACGGTGACGCAGTTCGTCGATGGATACGGCAGCGGCGGCACGCCGCGGTTCGCGACGGCGAGCGACTGGCCACATCCGAAGATGGCGCCTCAGCGCTGGTACCTGCAGCCGGACGGCAGCCTGGCCGCGCGCATCCCGGCGGGCGCGGCCGGGTGGACGGTCTCGGAGCCGCCGGCGCCGACGGCCACGCGCGGGACGGTGCTGGGCACGATCTTCACCGCGAGCGTGCAGATCCGCGATCACAGCGACTGCTCGGCGAGCCAGGTGCAATGGACGTTGGGGCTGGCGGGGCTGCTGCCCAAGCCCTGCTACTCGGACAGCGCGCGTGTCGAGTCCCTGCAAGGCGCGGCCATCTACGAGACCGCGCCGCTGGCGCAGGACCTCTACCTGAACGGACCGATCCAGGCGGACCTGTGGATCTCGGCGTCGCGGCCGCAGGCGGCGCTGTCGGTGCGCATCGACGATGTCGATCCGGCGACCGGCGCGGTCAAGCCGCTGACGCACGGGTTGATGTCCGCGGCGCACCGCGCGGTGGACACCAGCCGCTCGCGCTTCGTCAACGGCACGATGATCCAGCCGTGGCATCCGTTCACGGCGGGCGCGGCGCTGCCGGTGGTGGCCAACGAGCCGATGCTGGTGCCGGTGGAGGTCTTCCCGGTCGCGGCATTGGTCCGCGCGGGGCACCGGCTGCGCATCGCGGTCAGCGCGAGCAACCAGGCGCAGGGCATCTGGCCGACGCCGCTGCAGCAGCAGGCCAACGGCAACGTGACGACGATCCATGCCGGACCGCTGCGGCCGTCGAGCCTCGTGCTGCCGGTGGTGCCGGCGGGGGAACTGAACTGAACCCGTCCCTCTACGAGTTGTCGTGAGACAAGCGGGGCAGGCAACGCCTGACCCCGCGAACGCCAATCCCCACTATCTGTAAGCGTCGGGGGAACGACCTACTCACAGGTGTATCCCCCGCCGAAGCGCTCTTCCGAGGGAGTGATTTCATCGCGCCGCCTGCCGAAACTGCTGGTCATTCGCGATGCTTCGCAGATCGAAAGGATGAGCGAGATGAGTGCAGTGTTGAAGGAATTGGAAACGCCAGAACAGGCTCCGATCGAAGTACCGATGGCGTTGCAGAAGGAAATATCGGCGCCCGCTTGGACTGAAGGTGTGGATGCGCTGCTCCACCTGCTGCGGTATCCGGAGAAGACCAATCCCTATGTGATTGGCCAGATCCCCGCCCCGGTTTTCAGGCACATCGACTGGGAGGAGGTCCGGGAGGTGCTCTGCCGGCTGTTCGAGGAGAACAGGGAAACATGCGTCGATGCCTACCTCGAGGTCAGGCTGGCCCTCGGCGTGCTGGCGAACAACTCGGTGCGCTTGTGCCGGGGGCCTGTGGACATCAGCCATTGCCTGGCGGAGGACGGTTTCCAATTTGCGCGCGTGACACTGAGCGTCGACACGGACGACGATCGCACCTACGAACTCGAGGACGAACTACGGATGAACCTCGTGCATTGTCACCGTCGCAGCGGCGGATTCCTGGTGGGCTTCAGGTCCATCCATCCTTGTCAACCCAAGGACTGGAGCGCTTGTCCTCATCCAGATCTCGACGGGGACAACGACGATGGAGACGAGGAGTAACTCACCATGAAGTCCATCGCTGCCAAAGAACTCCTCAAGGACGCAGAGGCGCTTGCCAACGGATTCACGTCGGAGGCTCGGCGCCGATCCGCAGTGTCCCGCGCGTACTACGCTGCATACCACCGGTGCCTGGCATGGGTCAGTCTTCTTCCGAACCGTCCAGAACCGCCGAAATCCGGGAGCGTTCATGTGTGGTTGATCAACTGTCTCAGGGATCCTGACCCCCTGTGCGATGCAAGGATCGCCAAACGCTCTCGGGCGCTCGCCCTTCTGATGAGGGCGCAACGCGACCGGCGAGTTCACGCCGATTACGAGTTGCAGAAGCCGGTCGATCAAAAAGTGATGAACGAACAGATCAAGGGCGTTCGCGAGACCTTCGCGACCTGCGCACACACCGACACCTGAACGTGTCATTGCATCCCCTATGCTTGCGCCGTCCGGCCGCCGTTCCGCGGCCGGACTGACCTGCACATGGACGGTTTTATGCGCCACAGTTCTTCCCCCTTCTCCTTCGTTTCCGCTGTCGCTGCGGCCATTGCCGCGCTTGCGGGCCTTGCGGCCCTGCCGGCCCACGCCGACAGCATCGTCACCTCCGCCTCGAGCGCGGGCTCGGTGTCCTCGCGCCAGCTGTCCGACTCGATCGGCCAGTCCAGCGACAGCTCCAGCAAGGACCGCAAGGTCGCGGAGGGTGAGTACAAGGTCCTCGCCATCGAGGACGCCGCCGGCCGCGCCGACACGCAGCGCCTGCGCCTGCAGCCGGTCCGCGCCGAGGGCGGCACCGAGTTCTTCCTCTACGTCCCCAAGCAGGCGATCGCCGGCCAGCCGCTGCGCGTCGGCGACCACGTGCTGGCGCACAAGCGCGACTACGGCTACGAGTTCGCCCGCGCCGAAAACAAGCAGGCCTTCCTGCTCGCGCTGCACGACGACTGGCACCGCGAGCTCGAATCGCATCCGGTGACGCTGTGATTCCCGCCGGGCCCGGTACGCGGGCCCGCGCGGCAAGTCGTCGCACGCTGAGCGGCACCGGCATCGTCCCGGTGCTTCGCGGCCTCGCGTCAACGGTGATCGCGATGACTGCGCTCGATGCGGCGTCGGCGTCGCAAGCTGCCACCTTCTGCGACCGCGGCGGCGAAGTCAGCGCCACCGAGCAGGACCGCCAGCTCCAGGTCGTCGCGATCGCGCGGCGGGCGCTGGAGGCGAGCGGCGCCTCCGCCGCGCTGGTCTCGCGCTCCGGCACGGACCTGAGCCGCTTCCACCTGCAGTACTCGCACAGCGGCATCGCGCTGAGGGACAGCCGCAACAGCCCGTGGTCGGTGCGGCAGCTCTACTACGCCTGCGACGAGTCCCAGGCGAAGCTCTACGACCAGGGCCTTGCCGGCTTCCTGCTGAGCGCCGGACGCACCGAGCCGATCCGGCTCTCCATCGTGACGCTGCCCGAGCGCGACGGCGCCCGCCTCGCCGCCCGCGCGCTGGACAACCGGCTCGCGCTCGCACTGCTGTCGCCGCGCTACAGCGCCAGCGCCTACGCCTTCAGCACGCAGTACCAGAACTGCAACCAATGGGTGGCGGAGCTCATGGGCTTCGCGTGGGCGCCCCGCGACGACGAAGCGCCCGCGCGCCTCGACGGCGCTCCGCCTGTCGAGGGCGGCGCGCCGACACGTCAGCAGGCACAGCGCTGGTTGAAGGGGCTCGGCTACGACCCCTTGCCGGTCGTCGTGCCGTCTCACGCCATCATGTTCGCGGCCCAGTTCGTGCCGCTGATCCACAGCGACGACCACCCGATCGACGACCTCTACGCGATGCGGCTGAAAGTCTCGACACCGGCGGCGCTCGAAGCCTTCGCGCACCGGCTCGTTCCCGACGCGCAACGCGTCGAGTTCTGCGCGACGGGTTCGACCATGGTCGTCCGCCGCGGCTGGGACCCGCTGCCGGCCGATTGCCGTGCCGGCGAGGGCGACGAGGTCCTGCCCCTCGCGTCCTGAGTCCGTCGTCCTCATCGCCCTTTCGGCGGTGTGTAAGACCTGTTTCAAGGGACTCGCGCCCCAGGGCGGATCATCAAAACTTCATCGGCGGGGACCTACGCTGCCGGCGCCCCGTCCATTCGACGATCGACCGAAGGAGACATCCGATGAAGTTGCTTCGCACTGCTGTCCTCGCCACCCTCGTCGCCGCCTCGCTGGCGACGGCCGCCTGCGCCCACGGCGGCCAACAACCCCCGCGCGCCAAGGAGCCGCTGCTGATCGCGCACCGCGGCGCCAGCGGCTACGTGCCCGAACACACGCTCGCCGCCTACTGGCTGGCGATCGAGCAAGGCGCCGACTACGTCGAGCCCGACCTCGTGCTGACGAAGGATGGTGTGCTGGTCGCCCGCCACGAGAACGCCATCGCGATCCTGAATCCCGACGGCTCGGTGCGCGAAGCGACGACCGACGTCGCCGAGCGTCCCGAGTTCGCGTCCCGCAAGGCGACGAAGTCCATCGACGGCGTCGCGATCACCGGCTGGTTCACCGAGGACTTCACGCTGGCCGAGCTCAAGACGCTGCGCGCCCGCGAGCGCATCCCGCAGATCCGCCCGGCCAACACGCGCTTCAACGACATGTTCGAGGTGCCCACCTTCGAGGAGGTGCTGCAGCTGGTCCAGCAGGCCAACGAGCGCCGCAGGGAAGAGGACGGCAAGGCCGGCCGCCATGGCCACGGTCACGGCCAGAAGGTCAAGCCGATCGGCGTGTATCCGGAGACCAAGCACCCGACCTACTTCGCCGGCATCGGCAAGCCGCTGGAGGAGCCGCTGGTGCGCCTGCTCAACAAGTATGGCTACCGCAGCCCGGACTCGGCGGTCTTCATCCAGTCCTTCGAGGTCGGCAACCTGCGCAAGCTCAACCGCATGACGCGCGTGCCGCTGGTGCAGCTGCTCAACGGCTCGGGCCGGCCCTACGACTTCACGCTGAGCGGCGACACGCGCACCTACGCGGACCTCGCCCAGCCGGCCGGCCTGGCAGAGATCGCGAGCTACGCCCAAGGCATCGGCGCGAACACGAACCTGATGATCCCGCTGGTCGCCGGCCGCCTGGGCACGCCGACGACGCTGGTGAAGGACGCGCATGCGGCCGGCCTGATCGTGCACGGCTGGACCTTCCGCGCGGAGAACGTCTTCCTGCCCGACGACTTCGACAGCAGCGCCGATCCGACGGCGATCGGCAACCTCGCCGGCCAGATCGAGGCGTTCCTGAAGATCGGCATGGACGGCCTGTTCAGCGACCAGTCGTTCCTGGCGCGCAAGGCGATCGACGCCTACGTGAAGAAGTAGGCTCGAGGGGCGCCGGCGCAAGGGAGTCATGCCACTTCGCTAGACTCCCCCCATCCGACCGGAGTCTTCCACGATGCCTGCCCCCGCGCCTCTGCTGCTGCCCCCGCCCGAGCTCAAGGGTGTCGACCAGGTCGTCGCCGATCCCTTGCGCTTCAAGGCCAAGCTCGCCATCGGCGAGGCGGCCTACGCCTCGCTGCGCATGATCAACCGCGGTCGCGAGGTGTGGGACGTCCTGGGCGCCGCAGGCGCGGGCGCGGCGGTCGCGAAGACGGGCATGGTCGCGTCGCTGCTCGGCGCGTCGGCCACGCCGATCGGCTGGGTCGCCTTCGCCGCACTCGCGTCGGGCGGCGCCTGCTACGGTATGTACCGCCTGCTCAGCTCGACCAAGGGCGAGCGCGTCATCGAGATCCCCAAGTACCTCAACACGCCGCTGGACACGCTGGGCCTCGCGCTGTTCGACCTCATCGCGCCGCTGTCGCTGCGCCTGGCCGCCGTCGACGGCGCCGTCGAGCCCGCCGAGCGCCAGTACCTCATCGACCACCTGATCGCCGACTGGGGCTTGAATCGCGCCTTCGTCGAGCAGTCCGTCGCCGCGGTCGAAGCACGACTCGGCGGCAGCGAGCTCGAGGCGATGGCCGTCGAAGGCGCCGGCTTCCTCCACCTCAACCCCGACTGCAACCACGCCGCGATCGCCAAGGACCTCGGCGTCTTCATGCGCGGGATGCTCGAAGCCGGCGGGCCGCTGACACCGGAGGAGACCCAGTCGCTCGACACCGTCGTGCGCCTGCTCGCGACCGCGCCGCCGGGCGAGCTCTCCAAGCGCTGGAACCAGACGGTGACGCTGGCCGGCGCCGCCGCCGGACAGGTGCGCACGGTGCTGGTCGATACCGCCGACTGGACGCAGCAGCGTCTGCCGAGCGCCGATCAGGTCCTCGTCACGACGGCCACCGCCGCCACGCAGGCCTGGGACGCCGCGCGCAAGACGGCGGACTGGACGCAGCAGCAGCTGCCCTCGGTCGACCAGGTCCGCGCGCAGGCGGAGAGCACCGTGGCCCAGGCCGCCGATGTCGCGAAGAAGGCGGCCACCTGGACGCAGGAGCGTCTGCCGTCCGCCGAGCAGGTCCGCAACACCACCGCCGAGGCCGCCAACCAGGCGATGGGCGCGGCGAAGAAGGGCTTCGCCTGGGCGAAGGACCTGACCACGCGCGCCGCCGACACCACCGGCGTCGACAAGCTGCTGCAGCGCGACGATCCGCCGAAGAAGCCGTAGGCGACGCGTTCAGCGCGTCGCGTCGCCGACCAGCGGCGCGCCGTGCCGCGGCACGGCGGGGTCTCAATCCAGATCCGACAGCTTCCGGTGCTGGATCAAGGTCAGTCCGATCAACCGCGACACGACGGCCGCCAGGTACATGACGCCGACGAACATCTCGACCGTCGTGACGGCGCGCGCCAGCGGCTTCACCGGGATCACGTCGCCGATGCCGGTGCTCGACAGCAGCGCGAAGCTGAGGAACATCAGCTCGGTCCAGGTGCGCGGCAGCTGCGGATCCACCGCCGCCGCGAAGCTGCCCGGATGCAGCGCCTGCACGACGACGAACACATGTGCGAAGCCCCAGGCCAGCAGCGTGAAGGTCGCGCCGGCGGCGAAGAGCTCGTCGGTCGTCGCGTGCCAGTCGCTCATCATGTAGGAGATCAGGCTCCCGGCGGCGTAGAAGTAGAACAGCGCCTCCAGCCCCGAGGACCACGGCAGCAGCTGCTCCATGTGCCAGAACGCCTGCAGCAGCAACAGCGCGATCGCCGGCAGCGCGATCGTCACGCTCAGCCAGGTCAGCCCCGGCGTGCTGCGCACCATGCGCGTCGTGAAGATCAGGACGACGATGCCGAAGGCGCCCAGCGCCAGCGGCGCCGATCGGCTGGCCTCCAGCAGGGGATACAGCACCAGCCCGAGCAGTTGCACGATCAGCAGGATCGCGGACGGATGACGCCGCGTGACGGCGAGGACTCGAAGGACACGCATCGGCGCATTCTCACCGCCGCCGGCCGGTCCGCGAAGGCATCGGCGGTCCAGCCGCGTCGACGGAGCCGCCCGACACGCGGATGCGGCGCCGTCCTACGTGCGTCCGCATCGCGAAGCGCTTCAATGAGCCACCCCGACGCCGTACGACATGCGAGGCGACGGCCGGGGCGCGTTCATCTCAACATCACATCGCAAACACTGGAGGACGTCATGGGTGGCATTCGATTGATCGCCGTGATCCTGATCGTCGCGGGCGTGCTGGGCCTGGTCTACGGCGGGTTCTCGTACACCAAGGAAAACACCGCCGCCAAGCTCGGCCCGCTCGAGCTCAAGGTCGAGGAGACCAAGCGCGTCAACGTGCCGCTGTGGGCCGGCATCGCCGCCATCGCGGTGGGCGGCATCGTGCTGGTGGGGGCGGGCCGGAAGTAAGCCTCAGCGCCGGCCGAGGTTCATCAACGCCGTGCCCGCGATGGCCATCGTGCCGCCGACGAGCAGCGACGCGTCGATGACCTCGCCCAGCCCCAGCGCCGCGAACACGACGCCGAACACCGGCACCAGCGTGATGTAGCCGGCCGCCGCGCCGGCGCCCAGCGCCTTCACGCCGTCGAAGTACCAGGCGTAGGCCAGCGCCGTCGAGCCGACGACGATCCCGGCCATGCACAGCCACGCGTTGCGCGGCGCGTCCAGCACGCCAGCCACGCCGGCCGTGCCGTCAACCACGAGCGTCAACGCCAGCAGCATCAACGCGCCGATCGCCGCCGTGACGGCGGTGGTCGTCAGCGCATCGACGCCGACCATCACCTTGCGACCGATCAGCGTGTAGGCGACCCAGCACGCGACGCAGCCCAGCAGCAGCACTTCACCGATACCGACGCGGCCATCGAACACGTGCCAGGGTTCGCCCTTCGTGATCACGATGGCGGCGCCGACCGCGGCCATCGCCATGCCCAGACCGATCCGCGCGTTCAGGCGCTCGTGGAAGATCCACGCCGCCAGCAGCAGCGTGATCACCGGGTTCAGCGTGATCACCAGCGCGCCCTTGCCGGCGGGCACGTGCCGCAGCCCGCTCATGAAAAACGTCGCGTAGCCGAAGACGCCGAAGCTCGCGGCCAGCACCATGCCGGCCCAGCGCTGGACGCTCCAGTCCCGCAGCGCCGCGAGCCGGCCGGAGCGCGCGAGCCACAGCATCAGGATCGCGCCCGCGAAGAGGAAGCGGCAAGCCGCCGCGGCCAGCGGAGGCATCGTCTGCGCCAGCACGCGGCCCATGGGCCAGGAGGCGCCCCAGAGCACGGCCATGCCGACCAGTCGCAGATGGACGGAAAGGAGCGAGGGGGAAACGGCGACGGAGGTGGACATCAGGGCGGGACTTCAGTGCGGGCGGGAGGGGTTCAGCCGGATCGATGCGGCTGATTCAATGCGGCTGGATCCGTGCGGCCGGATCAATGCGGATAGGCCAGGCGCTTCTCCATCCACTTCTGCACCTGCTCGAAGGCGAAGCTCAGCACCCAGTAGATCAGCGCCGCGGCCATGTAGAGCGGGAACGGTTGGAAGGTCGTGGAGATGACCTCCTTGGTGGCGAGCATCAGCTCGGTCACGGCAATCACGGACACCAGCGAGGTGTCCTTGATCAGCGAGATCAGGCTGTTGGACAGGCTCGGCACGGCGGCGCGCAGCGCCTGCGGGCCGATCACGAAACGCAGTGTCTGGTGACGGCTCAGTCCCAGCGAGGTGCCCGCCAGCCACTGGCCCTGCTCGATCGCGCCGATCGAACCGCGCAGGGTCTCGCTCATGTAGGCGGCGACGTTGAGCGTCAGCGTCAGCACGCCGGCCACCAGCGGGGAGAACTCGATGCCGATGCTTGGCAGCCCGTAGTAGACGATGAACACCTGCACCAGCAGCGGCGTGCCGCGCATCGCGCTCACATAGACCGCCATCACGCGGTCCAGCACCGGCAGCTTCAGCACCCGCACCAGCGTGATCACGGCCGCCAGCGGCAGGCCGAAGATCATCGCCATCACCGCGAAGAGCAGCGTGTAGCCGGTGCCCTTCAACAGCACCGGCCAGGCCAGCTCGGCCAGGGAGAGCAGGGAGGGGAAGTCCATGGAGTTCTTGGAATTGCTCGCTTCTCAGCGGAAGGCGGCATGTTGCCATCTCCTGGACTGCAATCTCCGGGCGCGGGCTCTCCGGGACTTCCGTCGCGCCAAGCGCTGGCTCTCCGGGACTGCCTTGGTCAAGCGCGGGCTCTCCAGGACTGCCATTGCCAAGCGCGGGCTCTCCGCGACGCAGGGGGCACCCCTCCAGGGACCCCCAGCATCACTCCGGCCCCAGTGGGACCGTGGCACGCATCAATGCGAGACCCGCTCCGCCCGTTGCATGAGCAATCTCAGTGGGGCCGGAGTACTGCTGGGGGTTCCCGGAGGGATGCCCCCTGCTGTGCGGAGAGCCCGCGCTTGGCCGTTGCAGTCAATACGCGAGCGCACGCACCTTCCCCCGGAACACGCGATAAGAGAACAGCGAATACGCCAGGATCACCGGCATCGTCAGCGCCGCGCCGACGAGCAGGAAACGCAGCGACTCGTCCGCCGCCGCCGCGTCCCAGATCGTGATCCGGTCGATGACGACGAACGGATAGAGGCTGTAGGACAGTCCGAAGAAGCTCAGCGTCAGCACGACCACCATCAGCGCCAACGGCGCCCAGCTCAGCTTGCCCAGCACGCGGTGCGAGTTGAGCAATCCACGCAGTGCCGCCAGCGCCAGCAACGCGACCAGCGGCAGCGGCGCCAGCGCGATCAGGCCCGGCATGTCGAACCAGCGCGCCCGCACGGTGGGGCTCAGCCACGGCGATGCGATCGACACGACCAGCAATCCCGCCACGACCACCGGCCAGGCGTGCTTCGCCCATTCGATCGCCCGCCGCTGCAGCTCGCCCTCCGTCTTGATCAGCAGCCATGCGGCGCCCAGCAGCGCATAGCAGGCCGTCAGCGCGATCGCGATGCCCGCGGCGAAAACCTGCGCGGCGATGCTGTCCTCGAAGCCCGTCACGTAGCGCCCGAGCATCCAGCCCTGCGCCAGCGAAGCGAGCAAGGAGCCGCCCGCGAAGGCGGCATCCCACCACCGCTTGTGCGCCGGGTCGCCCTTGGCGCGGAAGTCGAAGGCCGCGCCGCGCAGGATCAGCCCCAGCAGCATCAGCACCACCGGCCCGTAGAGCGCCGTCAGCACCACGCCCTGCGCCTTCGGGAAGGCGATCAGCAGCAGACCGACGGCCAGCACCAGCCAGGTCTCGTTGGCATCCCAGAACGGCCCGATCGACGCGACCATCCGGTCGCGATCGAGGTCCTTCGCCGTCGCGCAGAGCATGCCCACGCCGAGGTCGTAGCCGTCCAGCACGACGTAGATCAGCAGCGAGAGCCCCATCAGGGCCATGAAGATCACCGGGAGCATGCTCCCCTCCCCTGCCGGCACGGCCGCCAACGCGTTCATGTGAAGCTCCTTGAGATGACGGCACCGACCGGCACGCTGCCCGGCGAGTGGATGGGATCGACAGGAACGGCGCCCGGCGCGGCCTTCTCCGCCATCCGCTTGATCGCGGCGATGTACGCGATCAGCAGCGCCAGGTAGACCGTCGCGTAGCCGGCCAGCGAGGCCGCGATCAACGACCCCGGGTTGTGCGCCGCGACCTCCTGCGTCCGCAGCACGCCGTAGACGATGAAGGGCTGCCGGCCGATCTCGGTGACATACCAGCCGGCCACCGTCGCGACCCAGCCGGAGAAGCTCATGAACGAGAGCCCCCACAACCAGACGCGCGGCAGACGCTGCCAACCCGAGCGCCGGTACAGCCACCACCCGCCCCACGCGAAGACCAGCATCAGCAACCCGACACCCACCATCACGCGGAAGCCGAAGAACAGCGGCCTGACCGGCGGGTGCGCGCCCGCGAATTCATCGAGCCCGCGGATCTCTCCCTCGGCATCGTGCTTGAGGATCAGGCTGGCCAGGCGCGGGACGCCGATGGCGAAGCGGTTCTCCTTCGCCTGCTCGTCGGGCAGCGCGAACAGCAGCAGCGGCGCGCCGCGCTCGGTGGTCCACACGCCCTCCATCGCCGCGATCTTGGCCGGCTGATGCTTCAGCGTGTTGAGCCCGTGCAGGTCGCCCGCGGCGATCTGCAGCGGGATCAGCACCGCGCCCAGCGTCAGCCCGAGTCGCAGCACGCGGCGCGTCTCCGCCTTCTCGCGGCCCTTGAGCATTTGCCATGCGCTGACACCGGCCAGCAGGAAGGCCACCGTCAGCCCCGAGGCGAGCAGCTTGTGGGCGAGCCGGTACGGGAAGGACGGATTGAAGACGATCGCCCACCAGTCGACGGCATGCATGACGCCGTCGCGGATCTCGTAGCCTGTGGGCGTCTGCATCCACGAGTTGAGGCTGAGGATCCAGAACGCGCTGAGCGTCGTGCCGAAGGCCACCGTCGCCGTCGCGATGAGGTGCACGCGCGGGCTGACGCGCTCCCGCCCGAACAGCATGATCCCGAGGAAGCCGGCCTCCAGGAAGAAGGCCGTGAGCACCTCGTAGCCGAGCAGCGGTCCGGCGATGTTGCCGGCGCGCTCCATGAAGCCCGGCCAGTTGGTGCCGAACTGGAAGCTCATCGTCACGCCGCTGACCACCCCCAGCGCGAAGCTGAGCGCGAAGACCTTGGTCCAGAACTGGTAGGCCGCGAGCCACGCGGACTCGCCGCTGCGCCGCCAGCGCCAGAGCATGAAGAGCACGACCCAGCCCAGCGCGATCGTGATCGTCGGGAACAGGATGTGGAAGGTGATGTTGAGCGCGAACTGCATGCGCGCCAGGATCAGGGTGTCCATGGCCCTGAAGTGTTCCGAAGTCGGACAGTTCGCGGAAGGGACAGATCGTCCTAGGACAAGCTGCCCTAGGACGGATTGCCCTAGGACAAATCGCCCCGGCCGGGCGTGCGCGCGGCGGCGGCGCGCGACGCCCTCTGCGGGACCGGGCGATGCTTGCTCAGTCGCTCGACAGCGCGCGGTACGCCGCGCCGCCGATCAAGCCGCCGACGAGCGGCGCGACCCAGAAGGCCCAGAGCTGCTGCAGGGCCCACGGCTCCGCGAAGAGCGCCACGCCCGTGCTGCGCGCCGGGTTCACCGAGGTGTTGGTGACGGGGATGCTGATCAGGTGGATCAGCGTCAGCGCCAGGCCGATCG
The DNA here is from genome assembly GCF_056867975.1 of Mitsuaria sp. MSU3D. Taxonomy (NCBI): domain Bacteria; kingdom Pseudomonadati; phylum Pseudomonadota; class Betaproteobacteria; order Burkholderiales; family Sphaerotilaceae; genus Roseateles; species Mitsuaria sp. MSU3D. Next base: position 3,772,939 of record NZ_CP200314.1, read on the forward strand.
CGATCGGCGCGAACCCCTGCGGCGCGCGCTTGTCCGTGGCGCCCATGATGATGAACAGGAACATCGCCGTCATCACCACCTCGCACAGCAGCGCCGCGCCCATCGCGTAGCCGCCGGGGGAATGCTCGCCGAAGCCGTTCGACGCGAAGCCGCCGACGGTGAAGCCCGGCTTGCCGCTCGCGATCAGGTAGAGCACGCCGCCCGCCAGCGCGCCGCCGACAACCTGCGCCACGATGTAGGGCAGCAGCCGTTTCGTCTCGAAGCGGCCGCCGGCCCACAGGCCGACGGATACCGCCGGGTTGAGGTGGCAGCCGCTGATGTGTCCGATGGCGAAGGCCATCGTCAGCACGGTCAGCCCGAACGCGAGCGACACGCCCAGCAGTCCGATGCCCAGTTGCGGGAACGCCGCGGCGAGCACGGCGCTGCCGCAGCCACCGAGCACGAGCCAGAACGTGCCGATCAGTTCAGCAATGATGGCCTTCATGGGGGATCCTCCCTTGGCGACGCGATGCGGAGCACCGCCTCGACTGCTTCCGCGCACGCCGGCCGCGCCTTTTTCGCGCCTGTCTCCGGCATGCAAGCGGCGATTCTGTCCGCGCGCCGAACAGCCCGGCATCCCACGACGTAGGGGCTTGCGCAGCGGTGGAGGGTCAGGGCCAGCGGCCGTCGATCACCACCCGCCGTCATCTCCCTCGCGCTGGGGCTCAAAGCGTTCGAGCAGGAAATCGACCAGCGCTCGCGTCTTCGCCGACAGCTGCGCGCGCGGCGGATAGATCAGGTGGATGTCCGCCGGTGGCAGCGACCAATCCGCCAGCACGGGTCGCAAGCGCCCCGATCGCAGCATCGGCGCCGCTTCCCAGAACGAGCGCATCAGCACGCCGTGCCCATCGAGTCCCCAGGCGAGCACGCTCTCCCCGTCGTTGGCGGCCAGCGGCCCGCGCACCTTCACCGTCTCCTTGCGCGCGCCCTGCTGGAAGTGCCAGGTGCCGAAGGTCTCGTCGCTTTCGCGGATGAACAGGCAGGCGTGGCGCGCAAGCTCGCGCGGCGTGGCGGGCTCGCCGGCACGCTTCAGGTACGCGGGCAAGGCGCAGAGCACGCGCCGGTTGCGCGCCAGCAGCCGCGCCGTGAGCCGCGCGTCGGGCGGCTCGCCGACGTGGACCTCCAGGTCCAGTCCCTGCTCGATCAGATTGACCGGACGATCCGTCAACTCGAGCTGCACCTCGACATCGGGGAACTGTCGCGCGAACTTCGACAACGCCGGCGCCACATGCTTGCGCCCGAAGCCGAAGCTCGCCGCCACGCGCAGCAGGCCTTTCGGCGCCGCACGGCTGCCGGCCACGGTGCGCTCGAGCGCCTCCATGTCCTCCAGCACGCGCGCGCCGTCGACGAGGTAGGTCTCGCCCTCGGGCGTCAGGCCGATGCGGCGCGTGGTCCGTTGCAGCAGCCGCACGCCGAGCCGGCGCTCGATCGCTGCGAGCCGCTTGCTCACCGCCGGCGGCGTCACGCCGAGCTGCTGCGCCGCGGCGGCCAGGCTGCCCTGCTTCACCAGCAGTGCGAAGAAGGCCAGGTCGGAGAAGCCGTCCATTGATGAACCTCCGGAACGAAAGAACTGCCGAAGCGGAAATTATGTGCCCTGCATTCACTTCCAGAATCGGGGCCAACGAGGAGTCGGCCACCGCCGACCGTGCCGCCGCATCCATCCGTCCTTTCCGGGCGGCACGCCCGATCAGGAGACCCCATGCAAGCTTCCCCAGGCGGCCATGCGCTCGATGCGCTGTACCCCGGCTTCCAGCATCTGAGCCTGCCCACCGCCGACGGCGTCCGCATCCATCTGACGATGGGCGGCACCGGCCCCGCGCTGCTGCTGCTCCACGGCCATCCGCAGACGCGCGCGATCTGGCACAAGGTCGCGCCGACGCTGGCCGAGCACTTCACCATCGTCGCCGCCGACCTGCGCGGCTATGGCGACTCGTCGAAGCCGGAGGTGCCGGAGGCCTTGCAGGCGCTGCAGTCGCCGTCAACACCGCCCACGCCGCCGGCGCCGAACGACCATGCCGCCTACAGCAAGCGCACGATGGCCGCCGACATGCTGAGCGTGATGCGCCAGCTCGGGCATGAGCGCTTCGACGTGCTGGCGCACGACCGCGGCGGGCGCGTCGCGCATCGCCTCGCACTGGACGCGCCGGACGCGGTGCGGCGGCTCGCCCTGCTGGACATCGCGCCGACGCTGGACATGTACGAAGGCACCAACGTCGCCTTCGCGCGCGCCTACTGGCACTGGTTCTTCCTGATCCAGCCGGCGCCGCTGCCGGAGCGCCTCATCGAGTCCGACCCCGGCGCCTACATCCGCGACGTGATGGGCCGCCGCAGCGCGGGCCTCGCGCCTTTCGACCCGCGCGCGCTCGCCGAGTACAAGCGCTGCCTCGCGCTGCCCGGCACCGCGCACGGCCTGTGCGAGGACTACCGCGCCAGCGCCGGCATCGACCTGGACCACGACCGCGAGGACCGCGCCGCCGGCCGGCGGCTGCAGATGCCGCTGCTCGCGCTGTGGGGCCGGGAAGGCGTCGTGCACCGCTGCTTCGAGCCGCTGACGCTGTGGCGCGGCGTCGCCGACGACGTGCGCGGCGAGGCCCTGCCCTGCGGCCACTACATCCCGGAGGAGGCTCCGGAGCAGTTGCTCGATCGCGTCCTGCCCTTCTTCACCGCCGACGCCATCGCCATCGATGGCCAGGAGAGCCAGCCATGACCGCCACGCTCGCCACGCTCACACACGCCGGACCGCGCACGCTCTATCGCAAGCTCGTCGAGAGCCACACGGTGGCGGCCCTCGACGAACAGAACGTGCTGCTGTTCTGCGACCTGCACCTGATGAACGAGTACACCAGCCCGCAGGCCTTCACCGGCCTGCACGAGCAGGGTCGCGGCGTGCCGATGCCGGGCCAGAACGTGGCGGTGGTGAGCCACATCATCCCGACGCACCCGGTGGCACCGAAGCTGCGCGTGATCGCCGATCCGCCGTCGGCGCTGCAGGCGACCAACCTCAAGGCGAACTGCGACCGGCATGGCATCCGGCTGTTCGACACGACCGACGCGCTGCAAGGCATCGAGCACGTCGTCGCGCCGGAGCACGGAATGATCCGCCCCGGCATGGTGGTGATCTGCGGCGACAGCCACACCACGACCTACGGCGCACTGGGGGCCTTGGGTTTCGGCATCGGGACCACCGAGGTCGAACACGTGCTGGCCACGCAGACGCTGGTCTACCGCGTCGCGAAGGACATGCGGATCCGCGTCGACGGCGCGCTGCCGATCGGGACGACGTCCAAGGACCTGATCCTCGCAATCATCGGCCGCATCGGCGCCCAGGGTGCGCGCGGCTACGTCGTCGAGTTCTGCGGCGAAGCGATCACCGCGTTGTCCGTCGAAGCCCGCTTCACGCTGTGCAACATGGCGGTCGAGGCCGGTGCCCGCGGCGCGCTGATCGCGCCGGATGCGACGGCGATCGACTACGTGCTCGCCCGCTGCCCCGACCTCGCTGGCGAATGGCGCGAGCCCGCCCTCGCCCACTGGGCGACGCTGCACAGCGATGAGGGCGCGGCGTTCGACATCGAATACCGCTTCGACGCCGCCGAGGTGGCGCCGCAGGTGACCTGGGGCACGAGCCCGGACCAGGTGGCCGCGATCGATGCGCCGATTCCCGATCCGGCGCGCATGGACGAAGGCCCGACCCGAGCGAGCGCGGAGCGCGCGCTGCGCTACGCCCGCCTGCACGGTGGCGTGGCCTTGGAAGGCACGCCGATCCAGCACGTGTTCATCGGCTCCTGCACGAACGGGCGCATCGAGGACCTGCGCGCCGCGGCGGCCGTGCTGCGCGGCCGGCAGGTGGCGCCGGGCGTGCGCGCGATGGTCGTGCCGGGTTCCGGCGCGGTGCGCGCGATGGCGGAGGCGGAAGGCCTCGACCGCGTGTTCCTCGATGCGGGGCTCGAATGGCGCCAGCCGGGGTGCTCGATGTGCCTGGCGATGAACGACGACGTGCTCGCCGACGGCATCCGCTGCGCGTCGACGACGAACCGCAACTTCGAAGGCCGCCAGGGCCGCGGCGCGATCACGCACCTGATGAGTCCCGCGATGGCCGCCGCCGCCGCGGTGACGGGTCGCCTCACCGATGTCCGCCGACTGGCCCCCGCGCCCAGTGCCGTTGCTCCGCAGGAGATCCCGCGATGAACCCCGTCCGCCAAGTCCAGGGCCGCACCGCGGCGCTGCGCCTCGAGAACCTCGACACTGACCAGATCATGCCCAAGCAGTTCCTGCGCGGCATCGACAAGAGCGGCCTGCGCGACGGGCTGCTCTACGACCTGCGTTTCGACGCCGAAGGGCGTGAGCGCGAGGACTTCGTCCTCAACAAGCCCGAGTACGCTGGCGTCTCGGTGCTGCTCGGCGGCAACAACTTCGGCTGCGGCTCCAGCCGCGAGCACGCGGTGTGGGGCCTGCAGCAGGCGGGCATCCGCGCGGTGGTCGCGCCGGGCTTCGGCGAGATCTTCTATTCGAATGCGATGGGGAACGGCTTGCTGCTCGTGGCGCTGCCGGAGGCGGAGGTGCTCCGGCTGATGGCCGAGGCGGACCACGTGCCCGACAACGCCGTCACCATCGACGTCGAGACGCTCACGCTGCGCAGCGCCGGCGGCGTCGAGGCGCGCTTCGACATGCTGCCGCGGCATCAGCGGATGCTGCTGGAAGGGCTCGACGCGATCGGGCTGTCGATGACCTACCGCGCGCAGATCGATGCCTTCGCCAAGGCGCACTGGGAAGCGCAGCCTTGGGTGAAGGATGTGGCCAGGCAACGACTGGCTCCGTGATCTGACATCGGAGGAGGTCCCTACTGAGATAGGTCATCGACGGGCGCGTTCGCCGGAACTAGCATTTGCTGCATCGATTCCGGTTTCTCCTGAAAGGAGTGAGCGAATGTCCGACATCACCAAGATCACCAAGGTGACCGATCTGCCCAATTTCAAACAGCTCGAAGCCATGGCGCTTGAGGTGGCGAGGATGCTGTCTGAATCGAAGGAGCTGTGCGAGTCGCTGGCGATGGCTCACCAGCAATGCCGAGAGCGAATTCTCGCCAGGCGCGGGGGCGTTCCATCGGACACGATCGAGAGCAGTTCATCTTCCGAGTTGCTTGCCCGTTTAGCTGCGAAGGGCCCGTTCTACCTGTCGCGGAAGTTCACGGATATCTGAGCAACCCTCTGAGCAGGCGAAGGCACGGGAGCCCGTGCCTGGTTCGTTTTCATGAATCCACTTGACTTTGAACGCGGCCTCGGCCCGGAAGCAGTGGCCGCCGCGTCGACGAATGAATTCTGTCGTCTGATGTACTCCGCTGCCTCGGAAGCCCGTCCCGATCAGGCAGCCCCTGCAAGGGTGATGGTGGAGAAGCGGCAGAAGATCTGGAAGGAAGAGGAACACGAACGCCTGACCGGTTTGTTCGGCACCTCCATGCTGTTCAAGACGTGGAGCTTGCCTGGCGAGATCAGCGACATGCCCGCGCGCGAGCAGGGTGACGAGCAGACGGAGAGAGCGTTCGCCGGAATGACTGGCAACGTCACACCGGAAACGGCAGACTCCTGATCCTCTTTCCCGTCAGCGCCGCCATCGCATTCGCCATCGCTGGCGCAATCGGTGGGACGCCGCATTCGCCCATGCCCGTCGGCGGGTCGGCCGACGGCACGACGTGCAGGTCCACCTTCGGCGCATCCACATGGATGGGCACGCGGTAGTCGTTCCAGTTGCCCTGCTCGACCTCACCGTTCTTCAACGTGATCTGCGCGCCCGGCAGCGTCATGCCGACGCCCATCACCAGCGCGCCCTGCACCTGCGCCTCGATCGTGCGCGGGTTCACCGCGAGGTTGCAGTGCACCCCCGCCGTGACCTTGTGCAGCACCGGCCGGCCGTCCTTGATCGACACCTCGACCACGTACGCGACCACCGTGTTGAAGGACTCGTGCACCGCCACGCCCCAGGCGTGGCCCTTGGCGAGCTTGGTCTTTCCGTAGCCTGACTTCTCGACCGCCAGATCCAGCGCCGCGATGTGCCGCGCATGCTTGGCGAGCAGCTGCCGCCGGTACGCCACCGGATCGATCTTGCCGGCGCGCGCCAGCTCGTCGACCAGCGTCTCCATCACGAAGGCGGTGTGCGTGTGGCCGACCGAGCGCCACCACAGCACCGGCACGTTGACCTTCGGGTGGTGGACGTCCAGCGCGATGGGGAACGGATAGGCGCTTTCGGCGACGCCTTCGGTCATCGTCGCGTCCGCGCCGTTCTTCACCATGAAGTCCGCGAACGGCGTGCCCATCGTGATCGACTGGCCGACGATCACATGCTTCCACGCGAGCACCTTGCCCTTGCCGTCATGCGCGATCTCGACGCGGTGCAGGTGCGTCGGGCGGTAGAAGCCGCCGCGCACGTCGTCCTCGCGCGTCCAGATCATCTTGATCGGGCCGCGCTTGCCCGCGGCGTGGCGCGCCTTCGCCACCTGCGCGGCTTCGACGAGGTAGTCCGAGGTCGGCGTCGCGCGCCGGCCGAAGCCGCCGCCCGCCGTCATCGTGTTCAGCGTGACCTGCTCCGGCTTCAGGCCGAGCACCCCCGCCACCTGCGCCTGGTCCACCGTCTGGAACTGCGAGCCCACCCACACCGTGCAGCGATCGCCTCGGAAGTCGATCGTGCAGTTGAGCGGCTCCATCGGCGTGTGCGCCAGGTACGGGAAGGTGTACTCCGCCGTGATGCGGCTCGGAGCGCCCTTGCCCGCGCTCGTCGCGTCCAGCGCGGAGGTGTCCGCCTTCTGCACCGACGCGCCCGGCTGCTTCGCCAACGCGCGGAACTGCTCCAGCTGCGCCGCGCTGTCGACGCGCTCCAGGCCGCTCAGGTCCCAGTCGACCTTCACCAGCTCGCGTGCCTTGCGTGCGGGCCAGAAGCCGTTCGCGATGATCGCCAGCCCGCTCGCGCCGCTGCTCAGCGGGACCTGGATCACCTCCTCGACGCCGGGAACGGCGAGCGCCGCCGCCGCATCGAACTTCGACACTTTCCCGCCGAAGACCGGCGGGTGGACCATCACCACCGTGCGCAGATCCGGCAGCTTGACGTCGATGCCGAAGTCCTGGCGCCCCGTCGACTTCGCGCGTGCGTCGAGCCGGTTCATCGGCTTGCCAATCAGCTTGAACTGCGACGGCTCCTTGAGCTTGACCGTCGCCGGCACCGGCTCGGCGAAAGCCGCCTGCGCCAGCACGCCGTAGCCCAGCCGCCGGCCGTCCGGCGCGACGACGCTGCCCGACTCGGTCCGCAGCTGCGCCGCCGGTGTGTTCAGCTGCTTGGACGCCGCGGCGACCAGCATCGCGCGCAGGCGGGCGCCGATCTCGCGGTACTGCTGCCACGACGCCTTCATGCTGGTCGAGCCGCCCACCATCTGGATGTGGAAGAACGGATCCTTGTAGGCCTCGCCCGCCGGCGCGAGCTCGCAGCGGACCTTGCTCCAGTCGGCATCCAGCTCCTCGGCCACCAGCATCGGCAACGCGGTCTGCACGCCCTGGCCGAAATCGATCTTGCCGATCGTCACGGTGACGATGCCGTCGCCGTCGATCGCCACGAAGGCCGACGGCTGCTGGAACGGCTTGAGGCCTTCCGGCGCGCTCGCCGCGGAAGCGCCGCTCACCGCGGCCTCCTGCGCACCGGCTCCGGTCGCGTACAGCGCGAAGCCCGACGCGAGGCTCATCTTCAGGAACACGCGGCGGCCGAGGCCTCCCGCATCGGCGATGGCCGAGGCGGCAGTAGAGACCGAGGAATCCTCGATGCCATCGGGCAACTCGCCGCTCAGGTACTGGAACATGGGTCGCATGTCGATCTCCTTCAGGCCAGCGCGAGCGCGGCGTCCTTGACGGCGGCATGGATCCGCACGTAGGTGCCGCAGCGGCAGAGGTTGGCGCTCATGGCGGCGTCGATGTCGGCGTCGCTGGGCTTGGGGTTGGTCTTGAGCAGCGCGACGGCGGCCATGATCTGGCCGCTCTGGCAATAGCCGCACTGCACGACGTCGTGCTTCACCCACGCGTCCTGCACGGCCAGCCCGATGCGGTCGCCGCCGATGGCCTCGATCGTGGTGATCTGCTGGCCGGCCACCGATTCGATCGGCGTGACGCAGGCGCGGCGCTGCTCGCCGTCGATGTGCACGGTGCAGGCGCCGCAGACCGCGATGCCGCAGCCGAACTTCGTGCCCGTCATGCCCAGCGTGTCCCGCAGGACCCACAGCACCGGCGTGTCGCCCGGCACGTCGACTTGTTGCGCTTGCCCGTTGAGGCGGAACGAGATCATGGCTGGCTCCTGGTCACGCCGGCCCGGGCGGCGTTGTTGCTGTTGGCGTTGTTGGCGCTGTTGCCGCCGGCGCCGCCACGGTTGGCGGCGTTGCTGGCCGGGGCGTCATCGGTGGCGAGGGCACGCAGGTGATCGACGACGCCGCGTGTCGCATCCGCCTTCGTCGTGCCGACGGACTTGCGCAGCGGCTCGGTGGCGTCGCAGGGCGCGCCGTTGCGGATCCAGGCTCGGACCTGCTCGTCGAAGGTGGCCTTGTCCAGCGGCGGCAACGCGCGGCCGGGTCCCGGCTTCCAGCCCCAGGCGACGAGGTGGTCCGTGACCATGTGCTGCTCGAGCATCGCCAACGAGCGGTTGCCGTTGGTCCTGGGCTCGCGGAAGACCTTGCACAGCGCCGCGCCTTGCAGGCCGACCCAGTTCATCTTCATGTTCGCCGGCGGCATGTGCCAGCCGGGCTTGCCGTCGGTCTCAAGACCGGGCGGCGCATGCTGCAGCGGGCTGTTCTGCGTCGAGTGGCAGGTCGCGCATTGCAGCGGCGCGACGCCCTTGCCATCGGCGCCGCGCTGCACCGGTGGGTAGTGCAGGCGGCTGAAGTCACCCTGCAGCGGGGAGTCCGGCACGTGACAGTTCAGACATCGCGGATGCTTCAGCACCCGCTCCAGCTGCGCGAAGGCGGCGAGCCCTTCCTGCCGGTTCGGCGTGGCCGAGATCGGCGTCGGTTGAAAGTTGGCGGGGCCGTCGGCCGCGTGGACGAGCGGCGCGGCGGCCGCCAGCCCCAGCACCGCCGTGCACGCCACAGCGCAGGATGAGGTCAGCGGCCCGGACCACAAGGAATCCCGCAAGGAACCCCACAAGGAATGCCAAGAGGAACCCCACGAGGATTCCCAAGCGAAGCGAGCACCCATCTCGACCTCCTGATTGCTGCGGCGTGACCCCGGAAGAAGCCCTGCAGGCGTCCCCTCGGAGCGCCCCTGGCAGTCTAGAAAGGCACAAGGGGTCACGGCTTGCCTGATGCGACGCGAAACTTGCCCGATCCAGCGGCGGCGGTGACGGGCAAAACTTGCGCCTGCTGGCGTCGGCGCGGGCGCTCAATGGGCGCTCAACGGGCGCGGTTCAACCGGTCTGGACGCCGTTTCGCCCGGCAGCCTTGACGCGATACAGCGCCTCATCGGCTCGGGCGAGCATGACCGACGGATCGACCGGCTGCAGGGTCTCCGCCACGCCCGCGCTGATCGTCAGTGCCGGACCGTCTGGCCAATGGGTGGGGCCGTGGGCGTGGAGGCGCTCCCGCACGCGGCGACAGACGGTCGCCGCCGTGCCGCGGTCGCCCTGGACCACCACCACGAACTCGTCCCCGCCGAGCCGCGCGGCGAAGTCCGTCGGCCGGCATTCCGAGACCAGCAGCTTCGCGACGATGCGCAAGGCCTCGTCGCCCGCGGCATGGCCGAAGCGATCGTTGACCTGCTTGAAGTGATCGAGGTCGATCAGCGCCAACCCGACCCCGGCGCCGAGCCCGGCGCGGTTCAGGACCCGCGCGAACAGTTCGTCGAAACCGCGCCGGTTCATCAATCCGGTCAGCGCATCATGCCGCGACTCCCGGTGGGCGCGGTCGAAGTCCAGCGTGACCGCGAGCGAACGGGCCCGCTCCTCCGCCAGCGCCAGCACCTGCGTCTCGCGCCAGCGATAGAACTCCCGGTGCGCCGCGAGCGCGCTGCGATAGTCCCCCAGCTGTTCGTGGGCCAGCGACGTCTGGAGCTCGAGTTCGTCCAGCAGGACCGTGGCGCCGCTGCGGGTGGCCGCCTCCTTGCCGCGCGCCAGCGCGTCGAGCGCCTTGGCGGGCTCGCCGGCTTCCAGCCAGGCGCGCGCCCGCGTCAACGACGCATAGAGCAGGCCCAGGTCGTTGCCGTGCGCGGTGAACGACGCTTCCGCCTCGTCCAGCGCGCGATGCGCGTCATCCAGGGCGCCCTGGGCGACCAGCGCGGTGGCGAGCGTGTCCAGGAAGGCGGCCCGGTCCCCCGGCAGCAGTTCCTCGCCATGTCGCCACACCTGGCAAGCCTCCGCGACGGCCTCGTCGGACCGCGCCCGCCAGTCGTCCTCCCGACGGCTCTTGGCGCGCTGCGCGCCGCGTGCGAGCGCCAGCGCGACGTTGCTGCGCAGCCGCAGCCTCAACGGGCTGGACACGCTGGGGGCGGGCAGCTCGAGCGCCTCGCGGAGCACGCGCGCGGCCTCGTCGTGGCGGCCCATGTCGTTGAGCACAACGCCCAGCACGTTGTGGACGCAGGCCTGGACATCGGGCCAGCCGCTGCCGCGGGCCAGCGGCAGCGCGCGGTTCAGGTCCTCCAGCGCCAGCGCCTGACGACCGCCGACGAGATTGCGGATCGCCAGCGAATGCAGCACCAGGGCCTCGCCGCTGAGGGCGCCTTCTTCCTTGAAGAGTTGCCGGGCCCGCAGGGCCGTCGCGTCGGCGGCGTCCAGATCGCTCTGCAGCGCCTGGACGCGCGCCAGCAGCGCCAGCGCATAGGCCAGGTGAAGACGCTGCCCGGAACGGGTGAACTGGCCGATCTCCTGTTCCAGCTGCGCATGGGCCTGCGCATGGCCCAGTGTCAGCGTGCGCATCAAGCGCGCGACGTCGGGATCGGCGCGCAGATCGCGCTCGAAAGAGAGGACTGGGTCGGACATGGTGGCGAATGACTGCTTCGGTCGTCGGGCTGCGCAGGCAGTTCTGCGAGCCGATGACAAGGACGTTATGGCGAGGGGTTCCGGTACACCAGCACCTTGAGCGAACGTTCGTCCGACAGGTCGGCGAAGGCCTCGGGATTGGCGACGCGTTCGATGAACTCGAGCTCAGGCGCTTCCGCAGCGATCGTGCCGCGCAGGAAATCGGTGCCGAGCTTGGGCGTGTTCAGGCACACGAGCGCATGGCCGCCGGGCGCGAGCAATTCGGGCAGCTTGCGGGCGAGCCGCGCGTAGTCCTTGGTCGCGACGAAGCTGCCCTTCTGGTAGCTCGGCGGGTCGAGCACGACGAGGTCGTAGGGCGCGCCGCGCCGGATCTTTCCCCAGGAGTTGAAGATGTCGTGCGCGTGGAACGCGGCGCGGTCCTGCACGCCGTTGAGCTGGTGGTTGCGCCGGCCGGTGGAGAGCGGGCCGCGCGCCATGTCGTAGTTCTCCACGGCGCCGGCGCCGGCGTGCAGCGCGACGACGGAGAAGGCGCAGGTGTAGGCGAACAGGTTGAGCACCGTGCCGCCCGGATGCGCCTGCGCCCAACGCCGCACCCAGCGGCGGCCTTCGGCCATGTCGAGGAAGAAGCCGTGGTTCTGGCCGTGCGGCAGGTTGACGTGGAAACGGACGCCGTCTTCCTCGACGACGTGCTCGTCGGGCAGCGCGCCGGCCATCAGGCGGTTGGTGGGGCGGTTCTCGTCGCGATGCTGGAAGAGCCAGTTCAGCGGCTCGCCGGGCGCGATCTCGGCCCAGCGCGCGGCGAGCGCGTCGCCGATGCGGGCGAGTTCCTCGTCCGCGACCGGCGCGAAGCTGGTCAGCAGGAACACCGGCGGATAGGCGTCGAGCGCCCACTGCTCGCAACCGGGGAACCGGCCGCCGCGGCCGTGGAAGACGCGGCAGGCGTCGGTGGGCCGCTGGAGCGTGGCGATGGCGTCGAGGAGCGCTTGCATGGGAGGGTTCGGGGAAGGGGCGTCAGTGTAGACAGGCGGCGCTGACTTCGACTGGTTAGCTTCCTTTCGTTATTTTCGAGTTCATGGTGACGGCGCTAGGATAAGCCGCATGAGCACCTCGAAGCCTTCCACCTCCGCCCGTCCGTCTCGCAGCCGCCGGGCGACGCCGCCGCCCGCGCCGACGGCGGAGATCGAGAAGCCGCGACGCAGATCGAAGCCGATGCGTCTCGCGCCGGGCGCGAGCAACAGCGCGCCGGAGTCCGTCAGCGCCGCCATCCAGCGGGCGCTCGCGATCTGCGCACATTTGAGCGAAGACGATCCCTACCCGGCACCGGAGGCCCTGGCCGACGTGCATCGCACCCTGGAGCAGGCGCTGACCGATCTGGAAGTGCTGGCGAGTTCGGTGATGCGGGTGAGAGATCAGACATTTGGGGATCGACGAGTGAAAGTCGACTATCTGATGGACCCGACCCAGCCGGGATCGGTACTGCTCAGGCTGGTGCCGTCGACGGCACCGGGCGTGGTCGAGCCCGCGTCGGATCTGATCCGGACATCGGAGGCGGCGAAGCTGCTCGGCTTGAGCCGGCCGCATGTGGCGATGCTGTGCGATCGGGGCGAGTTCGGGCCGACTGAGAACACGGATGGCGGTCACCGCCGGGTGTCACGCCCCGGTGTCATGGCCTTCAGGGAAAAGCACTTGCGTGAACGGGCGGCGCTCGATGACATCGAAGTGCTGACGCAGGAACTGCGCGCACGCGAGCACAAGGAACTGCTGGCGGCGGCCGCTGCATCCGGTATCCGGTGGACAAAGATCTCCGAACAGGGCCAAAAGAAGTCAGGGCGCGCGGAGACGTCGAAGACCATCGCGCTGTCGAAGCGGGGGAAGGTCGCTCGATGAAACGTCAGATGGAATGCACCAGCGCCTCGTTGGACGCGCTGTTGGAATCGACTCATGCAATCGCTTTTCTGGATGCCAACATCCTCGTGCCGCAATACCTGAGGTCGACCTTTCTCGACCTCGCTCAAGCAAGACTCTTTCATCCTCGCTGGACCTCACTTGTCCTCGAAGAGACTCGCCGCAACCTGCTTGACGTGGAAGGGCGATATCGACTTCATCCTGCCGCAGTGGAAAAGTTGTTCAAGGACATGGAACGCTCCTTTCCCGATGCCATGGTCGGTGGCGCCGATCCACTCATGTCGCTCTTCGACGGAAAGACCGACGTCAAGGACCGGCATGTCGCCGCGGGTGCGTTACGGGCCAGCCTGATGACAGCACCGCGGACCACCGTCGTCCTGGTGAGTCACAACATCCGAGATCTTCCACAGGGTGCGTTCGATGCGCGAGACGTGCTGGTGGCGACTCCCGACCACTTTCTGCGTCGTCTGATTGCACGCTTTCCCGCAGTGGCTTCCGGCGTGTTGTCCAAGCTATGTGCCAGGTTTCGTCGCCCTCCGGTGTCCAAGCAGGTGTTCTTGGCGCTCCTGGCCGGCTCCGGCTGTCGCCGCACTGCATCCACGCTCGCTGGACTGTGGGGCTTCGAGGCGTAGAGGACGATCGTCTGGCCGGTATGCGATCCCCTCAAGGGGTGATGCAGTCCTCGAGCCCCCTTCGCTACAGTCCTGCCTTCCACAAGAACAAGCGATTCCAGGGAGGGCGCCATGGCATTTCAGGCGCAGAAGAACATACAGCGGTCCGACTTCAAGGACTGCCTGAGGACAACGGCGATCGCGGCCGCGCTGACGTTGCCGGCCCTCGCCGCGCAGGCGCAGCAGGTCTACAAATGGGTCGACGCCAATGGGCGGGTGCAGTACTCGCAGCAGAAGCCGACCGACGCCGCCACGCCCCACACCGAGGTCAAGCCGCCACCGCCGCCCCAGCCGGTACCGGTGCCTCCCCCCGTCGCTCCGTCGGCACTGGAGTTCCGGAAGAAGCAGCCGGCAGCCACCCCGGCACCGCGGCAGACCCCGTCCGTGCCGCCCTCGCTGTCGGAAGGCCTGAACCGGGAGACCGACGCCTATCGATGCGCGCTGGCCAAGGACATCCTGGCCGGCGCGGTCCGGCACTCGAATGGGGCCCGGACCGACGACCACGATCGCCAGGTCGCGCAGAGCGACATCCGCTTGTTCTGCAAGTGAGCGCCAGGCCGTGGGAACGGTCTCATGTCGCCAGAACGCGATTTCTGCGACACGTTCCAGCGATATGTCGTCGGCGACGACATGACATCGGACTCATGTCGTCAAAACGCGATTTCTGCGACATGAGCCTTTTCCCATGTCGTCGGAACTCGATTCTTGCGACACGTTCTGTCGACGTGTCGCTATCAGCGGCATGTCGTGTTGTTGCGCCCGACGACGCCAACGACACCCCAGGCTACACCCGTTGACGAAGCTTTACCGGCGGCGCATCAACGGCAGCGCATGCGGCGGCGAAGCTACGGACTCCACTTCAGCGGAGTTCACATGAAAGCAGTTCTGACCGCCATGGCCGGCGCCGTGATCGCGACCCTGGCCCTCACCGCCCTGGCCGCGCATGCGCAGAACGGCAAGGCCGCCCAGAAGCTCGAGGACCGGTTCGCCGCCGCGGACAAGGACCACGACGGCAAGCTCACCAAGGCCGAAGCCGAGGCCGGCATGCCGCGCCTGGCCAAGCACTTCGACGAGGTCGATACGCAGAAGAGCGGCGCCGTCACGCTCGACCAGGTCAAGCAGTACGCCGCCGCCCAGATGAAGGACCGCAAGAAGTAAGGCCTCCGCCCGCATGCGCCGCACGCTCCCGACGGCGCAGGGCGGACGACAGGCAACGACTGGCCCCCTTCGCGGCGCCCCGCCTTCCCCGGCGTGGGCGCCGCGCCACATCCGGGCCACAAATCCGTTGGCGGACACCGACCGCCCCTCCCCGATCCTGAGCAGCCAGTTTGTGGGATCTGCGGAAGCCTCGCCCTCTTCCAGGGGAGTCCGACCAGTCGACAACCACCCATCTGGATAGCCCGACGACATCGACGTGTGGTGCATCCACACATCCGCGCCATATCCACGGCGTCGACAGCCCGGACGCCTCGACACGAGCATGTCTCCGGGAGGAAATCAATCCTCTTTCGGAGCCCCCTCCCCGCCGACGATCCGACGGCGTGGAAGCGTCCAAGAATCCGACCTGTTGCCGCAGCGCGGCGTCACGGGCGAACACACATCTCATGTTTCGGGCAGCGGTCAGGGAGGCACGGCAGGCCTCATGGATGGGGAGCATCCGCGTCGCGCAGCGACCGGAGTCCGCGCTCGTCGCGGCGATCGCGGTGGTGTTGGCGCTGGCGTTGATCGGCTTCGCGCTGATCGGACAGGTCTCGCGCAAGGCGCGGGTGCCCGGGCTGCTGATGCCGGTCGGCGGACTGCTGCAGGTCGCCGCGCCCCTGGCGGGTCAGGTGGAGGAACTGCTCGTCGACGAAGGCGACGAGGTGCGACGCGGGCAGCCGCTGGTGCGCGTGCGCAGCGAGCGCCTGGTCGACGGTGGCGACATGACCGCGCTCAACCTGCGCGCGGTCGAGGCGCGTCGGGAGAGTCTCGACACTGAGCGTCGACTGCAACGGCGTCAGGCGGAGGAGCATCGCGAGACGATCACCGGCCGACTGCGCAGCCTGCGCGTCGAGACGGACCAGGCGAGCGAGGAACTGGACATGGTCCGCCAGCGCGTCGCGCTCGCGCAGCGGAGCCGCACACGCTACGCCGCGCTGGCGGCGAACGGCTACGTGTCCGAGATCCAGGCCCAGCAGAAGGACGAGGAACTGCTGGACCTCCGGGCGCGGGAGCGCGGCGCGCAACGGGCCATCGAGACGCTGTCGCGCGACGCCCAGGCGCTGGAGGCGGAGCTCGCCTCGATCCCGACGGGCCTGGCCACCTCATTGACGCAGCTCGACCGCGTCGTCGCCCAACTGGAGCAGGAACGCGCCGAGCTGCAGGCCCGGGCCGGCGTCGCCGTCACCGCGCCGCGCGACGGACGCGTGAGCGCGTTGCCGCTTCACGCCGGACAGGCGGTCCAGGCTGGTCAGACCCTGGTCACCCTCGTTCCGACGCCAGATGCACTGAATACGTCGATCACGCCGAACACGTCGAACACATCCGGCACATCGAATGCTTCGAGCGCATTGGCCTCACCGACCAGCTCGCGCACATCGATCTCGTCGACCGCGGGCGCAGCACCACGCCTGCTCGCCGAGCTCTACGCGCCGAGCCGCACCGTCGGCTTCGTCCAACCCGGTCAGCCGGTGTGGCTGCGCTACGCCGCCTATCCGTACCAGAAGTTCGGCATGGCCCGGGGCGAGGTCGCCCACGTGAGCCCGACCCCCATCGCGCCGCAGGACCTCCCAGCGGGCCAGGCACAGGCGCTCGTCAGCGCGGCGCAGGCCAACGAGCCGCTCTACCGGATCGACGTGCGGCTGGACCGCGAGGACATCGCCGCCTACGGCCGCGCGCTCCCCCTGCGGGCGGGCATGGCGCTGGACGCCGACGTGACGCTCGAACATCGCCGCATCTGGGAATGGGTGCTGGAACCGCTGCTCGCAACGGCCAAACGGGTCCAGCCTTGACTGTCCGCGCCCAGCCCCTCCTCCAGTCCGAGATCGCCGAATGCGGCCTGGCCTGCCTGGCCATGATCGCGACGGCGCACGGGACCGCCGTGACCCTGCACGAGCTGCGCCGCCGCTTCCCCGTCGCGCTCAAGGGGATGCAACTGCGCGACCTGATCGACGCGGCCGCCGGCCTCGGCCTCGCGGCCCGGCCGCTGAAGCTGGACCTGACGCTCCTGGGCAAGCTCGCCATGCCCTGCATCCTGCACTGGGACCTGAGCCACTTCGTCGTGCTGACGAAGGTGCGCGGCCGGGTCGTCACCGTGCTCGATCCCGCCGTCGGCGAGCGGCGGCTGACGCTCGCCGAGGTCTCCGCGCATTTCACCGGCGTCGCCGTCGAGCTCAGCCCCACGGCCTCGTTCCAGCCCGCCGCGCCCGCGCCGCGCGTGTCGCTGGGCGCGCTCACCGGCAAGGTGCTGGGGCTGCGCCGCTCGCTGACGCAGATCCTGCTGGTCGCGCTGGTGCTGGAGCTCTTCGCGATCGTCGCGCCGCTGTGCAACCAGCTCATCGTCGACGACGTGCTCAGCGCCGGCGACCGCGACCTGCTGAAGGTGCTCGTCATCGGCTTCGGCCTGCTGCTCGTCACGCAGACGGCGCTCGGCCTGGCGCGCTCGTGGATGCTGATCCTGCTCACGCAGACGCTGTCGCTGCAGTGGCGCGGCAACGCCTTCGCGCACCTGCTCCGGCTGCCGGTCGGCTTCTTCGAACGTCGCCACCTCGGCGACATCACCTCGCGCTTCGGCGCCGTCGAGGCGATCCAGAAGACGCTGACCACCTCCGCGATCGAGGCCGTGCTCGACGGGCTGATGGCCGTGGCGGCGCTGGTGATGATGGCGCTGTACGCGTGGCCGCTGGCGCTGGTGGTGCTCGGTTCCGTGGCGCTGTACGGGCTGCTGCGCTGGGCCGCCTACCGGCCGCTGAAGGAGGCCTCGGCCGAGCGCCTCGTCGTCGCCGCGCGCGAGAGCACGCACTTCCTCGAGACACTGCGCGCGATGACGCCGCTGAAGCTGTTCGGCCGCGAGCAGGAACGCCGCGCTCAGTGGCAGAACCTGATCGTCGAGGTCCAGAACCGCGACGTCCGCACCGCCAGACTGTCGATGGCGATGAGCGCGGCCAACACCTTCCTTTCCGGCGTGGAGAACCTGCTGGTGCTGTTCCTCGGCGCCGGCCTGATCCTCGACGGGCAGCAGGCCGGCGCCGTGACGATGACGGTGGGCATGCTGTTCGCGTTCCTCAGCTACCGGACGCAGTTCACCGGACGCGTGTCGGCGCTGATCGACTTCGTGGTCGAGTTCCGCATGCTCGGCCTGCATGCCGAGCGCCTGGCCGACATCGCGCTGGAACCGCCCGAGTCCGACGAGGCACCGGTCAGCGACCTCGCGCACCTGGACGCGAGCCTGGAGCTGCGCGACGTCAGCTTCCGCTACGGCGAGCGCGAGCCGTGGATCCTGCGCCATGTGAGCCTGACCGTGCCGGCGGGCCAGAGCGTCGCGATCACCGGACCGAGCGGCGCGGGCAAGACGACGCTGCTGAAGCTGCTGCTGGGCCTGCTGGAGCCGGTCGAGGGCGAGGTGCGCTACGGCGGCATGCCGATGCGGCAACTGGGTCTGAAGAACGTGCGCAGCCGGATCGGCACGGTCATGCAGGAGGACGTGCTGCTGACGGGTTCGCTGGCGGACAACATCGCCTTCTTCGACGCCCGGCCGGACCTCGAGCGCGTGCGGGCCTGCGCGTTGATGGCGCAGATCGACGAGGACATCCGCGAGATGCCGATGGGGTACCAGACGCTGGTCGGTGACCTCGGCAGCGGCCTGTCGGGCGGCCAGAAGCAGCGGCTGCTGCTGGCGCGCGCGCTGTACCGCGGGCCGACGATCCTCGCGCTGGACGAGGCGACGAGTCATCTGGACGTCGAACGCGAGCGCGCGGTGGCGGCGAACCTCGCCGGCCTGCCGCTGACGCGGCTGATGATCGCGCACCGGCCAGACACGATCGCGGGCGCGCAGCGCGTGGTGGTGCTGGAGCGCGGCGCGTTGCGGGAGGCGACGCCTCTCCCCCTTCCGGTGGCCCCCATCGCTGCCCTCTCGCGGGGGAGTTTCTTCCCGGGCTCGTCGACCTAGAGTTGATCGCACATCGACGACGGACCGGGCCTTCCAAGGCGACCTCGCCGATGCGTGTTCATCCGCGGCATGGGGCTGCGGATGAGTGGATCCTCATGACTGACATGACTTGAAAGGTCGATGATGTTTGAAGAGCTGACGACGCAGGAGATCGCGCTGGTGAGCGGCGGTGATAGCTGGGCCGGAACGCCCGAAGGCCGCGCACTGTGCCAGGCCACGGCGGAGTTCCTGACGGGCACGGCGAGCAGTGCGCAAGGCCAGGGAGAGGTGGCGGGCGCGTACGCGCTGACGAAGACGCAGAACAAGAGCCGCTGATCGTGGCCCTCGGGCCGGGACGTCTGCGAGAGGCTTGCAGACGTCCAAGAGAAAAGGGCCGGCGCGAGGCATCGCGTCGGCCCGTTGGGGTGATCCATCGATCACCGGCAGATCATGGGATCGATCCGCAAGTTCGATCAGGCATCCGGCGGCGATCCACCGGACGTTCAGCGATCACTTGTTCTCGATCGGCTTGCTGACGTCGCGCTCGAACCATTTGGTCGAGATCTTGGCGTAGGTGCCATCGGCCTGGAGGTCGGCGAGGGCCTTGTCGATGGCGGCCTGGAACTTGGGGCTGCCCTTGCGGAACGGGATCGCGTTGGTGGCGGGTTTGCCGATGGCGGCACCGGCCTTGATGGGCAGCTTGGTCTTGTCCTTGAGGTAAGGGATCAGCAGGCTGTCGTTGAGGGCGGCGTCGATGCGGCCGGTGGCGAGGTCCTGCAGGTACTCGGTGGCGCCGGGATAGGTGCGCACGTCGGTGCCTTCCCAGGACTTGGCGAGTTCGGCGAAGTTGCTGCCCTGGCCGACGCCGATCTTCTTGCCCTTGAGGTCTGCGGCGGTGTTGAGCGGGCGGGTCTCGTTGGCGCGGATGATCAGCTGGGGATACGAGGTGACGTAGGGGGCGCTGAAGTCGAAGGTCTTGCGGCGCTCGTCGGTGGCGGCGACCTGGTTGACGATGACGTCGTACTTGCCGGCCTGCAGGCCGGCGAGGATGCCGCTCCACTCGGTGGTGGTGAATTCCGGCTTGACGCCGAGCTTGGCGGCGAGGGCCTTGGCGATGTCGACGTCGAAGCCGTCGAGCTGACCCTTGGCGTCCTTGAAGTTGAACGGCGGATAGGTGCCTTCGACGGCGACGCGCAGCGTGCCGCGCGACTTCACGTCGTCGAGCAGATCAGCGGCCTGGGCCGCAATGGAGGCGCCGGCGAGCAGCGCGGCTGCGATCAGGGAAGTGCGGAGTGCTTTCATGGGGCCCCTCGTTGTTCGTAGGAAGGGCCGATGTTGCCACCAGTCGCCCACGTCAACGGGCATATGGATATGCCGTGCAAGACATGAGGGACAGCATGAGGGACAGGCGGTCGCATCCCAGGTCCGCTGGGAACCCGACGCACGGGCTGAGCGTCCGCACGGGCTGAGCGTCCGCACGGGCCGAGCGTGCGACACGGGCTGAGCGTCCGCACAGGCCGAGCGTGCGACACGGGCTGAGCCCGCGGCGCAGGCTGTGGGACGATGGCGGTCAGGCGCTGCCGAGGTGCTCGCGGAAGAACGCGATCGTGCGGTCGTTGGCGAGGGTGGCGGCCTCGGCCTCGTAGTGCTGGCCGCCGCGGCGCGCGAAGGCGTGCGAGCGGCCGGGATAGGTGTGGATGGTGATGTTCGGATTGCCGGCGAGCGTGTCGCGGATCAGTTGCTGGGCCTCGGCGGGCATGTACTCGTCGCTGCCGGCGAGGTGCATCAGCAGCGGGGTGGCGATGGCGCGCCCTTCCTCGACGTAACGCTCGGTGGCGCCGCCGTAATAGGCGACGGACGCGTCCGTGCGCTCGCGGGCGGTGGTGCGGAAGGTGAGCAGGCCGCCGAGGCAGAAGCCGGTGATGCCGACCTTGCCGTTGCAGCCGGGCAGGCCGCGCAGGTGCTGCATCGTGGCGGCGGCGTCCTCGACGCCGGTGTCGACGTTGAAGGCCTGGTAGAGCGCGAAACCCTTCTTCCATTCCGCTTCGGAGCCGTCGGACATCTCGACGCCGGGTTCGAGGCGCCAGAACAGGTCGGGGCAGGCGGCGATGAAACCCTGGTCGGCGAGCCAGTCGCAGGTCTCGCGCATGTCCTTGTTGATGCCGAAGATCTCCTGCATCACCGCGACGGCCGGCGCGGAAGACGCCTTCGGTCGGGCGAGGTAGGCGCCGAACGAGCCGGCGGGCGTCGTGATGGTGATGCGTTCACCCATGGCGGGTCTCCTTGAGCGGTTGGCGACGAAAAGGTTGACGACGAAAAGTCAGAACGCGTGCCGCATCCCCAGCGCGAACACGGTGGGCTTTTCCCCGACGCCGACGCCCAGCGGATTGATCGCGAAGTCGTAGGCGGCGCGCGCCTGGTTGTCGATGCGCGAGACGTAGGCGTAGAAGCCGGTGCGCTTGGACAGCGTGTAGTCCGCGCCGAGCGTCCATTGCCGCGAGCCGGTGTCCTCGCCCGCCGAGATGAAGCCGATGCGCGTGCCGGCGGGGCCCTTGCCCTCGCCGGCATGGGTGAAGCTGGCGCGCAGGTTGGTCGGGCCGATCTGCCAAGTGGCGGCGACAAAGGCGCTGTCGCGCGTCAATGCGCCGAGCGGCGTCTCGTAGCGCAGGCGCTCGACCGCGGCGGCGAGGCGGCCCGGGCCGAAACGATACGCGGCGCCGAGCTTGGTGGCGGAGTCGGTGAGGTGCGGGCCTTGGTAGTCGCGGTGCTGCTCGTGGGCGAGCGCGAGGTTCCAAGGGCCGTCGTCCCAGGTGATGGAGGCGGAGAGGAGCTGCGGGCGGGCGCCGTTGGGGCCGATCTCGCCGTCGTTGAAGGCGTAGGCGACGCGGCCTGTGAGGCCGTTCCACGCGGGGGTCCAGTACTGGACGATGTTCTGCTGCCGCCGGTCGAAGGACGCGGTGTTGCCCAGGTGGTTGGTGGTGGGCGCGGAGCCGTTGGCCATCAGGGCCATGTAGCCGGCGGTGGTGGGATACCAGGGGTCGAGGGTGCTGGTGGACAGCAGGTACGGCGTGCCCCAGTGGCCGGCGAACAGCAGGCCGTAGGGGGTCTGCAGCCCGACGCGGGTGTCGCGGTTGGCGAGGGACGGCCCGACGCCGGTGTCGAGGGCGAGCGAGCCCTCGATCTGGAACAGCGCCTGGACGCCGTCGCCCAGGTCCTCGACGCCGCGGAAGCCGATGACGGAGCGGTTGTTGGACTCGCGGTAGACGGCGCGGTCACGGGGGGCATGGCTGGCGTCGGCGTGCTCGAGCGACACGTTGAGCCGACCGTAGACCGTGACGGTGGATTGGGCGTGGGCGGCGGTCGCGGCGAGCGCGAGACCGCCGAGCATGAGCGATGGGAAGGAGCGGTACTGCATCGGAGCGGGCGAGGTGGCGTCACGCCGATGTTGGCGCGATGCCGCAGATCGCGGCTCTCTCGTTCGGGGGAGAACCAAGTCGCCGTGCGTTCGCCTCGGCTGCCATGCGCCACCACCATTCGAACGCCACAGCGAGCGCCAGCAACAACGCCCCATAGAGCGGCCATGCGGAGATGAAAGCGTCCGGAGAAATGAATAGCTCGTTTGTGAAATGCGTTCCCGCGATCATCTGGCCGGCGATGTTGAGCGTCAGGTGCAGGACTGTGGTGCAGACGATGGATCGCGTTCGCATGAAAACGAGGGCGAGGAGCAAGGCGCCCGGCAGGATGAATGTTGCGTTCTCGAAAGGGTGGACGCCTGCGAACAGCAGAGCCCCGACGATGGCGCCGGCCCATTCACTGCGGAAGAGCCTGCTCAGCAGCGACTGGATGAGCGCTCGGTGAAACACTTCTTCCTCGATCACGCCCACCACCAGTGGCAGGACGGTGCCGAGCCAGTAATGCGGGTCGGCAGTCAAAGGGCTCATGGGCGCGAAGAGGCCGGCGCTGAAGTCATGCGGGAGCACGATGACTGCGGCCAAGGCCGGCATCAACGCAGCCGCGACGGCCAGGCTCACCGTCACTCCCGGACGGATTGCCAGCAGTTCGCGCAGGCTTGGCCCCCGTCGGAGGAGGGCCAGCACGGTCACTGCGACGCCGGCTTGCACGAGAAGGTTCATGCGCCACAGCAGCGATCGGGTCAGCCATTCGTTGTGATCGATCAGCGCGATCCACAAGGGGCGAAGCAATTCGCCAGTCAGTGTGCAAAGCGCAATCGCCAACGCGATCAGCAGCAGGTTCTTCGCGAAGGCCCTGATCAATTGCGTCTGGCGCGGCGAGCGCCGATACCAGAGCTCGACGGTGAAGGCGAGGAGTAGAACGCCCAGGAGCAGGAGCGGTTTGGTGACCAGGAACTCTTTGGGCGCCAGGAAGCTAGCCTCCATGAAGGTGCCGCCCTGCAGGATGCCCGACGACAGATCGAGGGCGACGCGAATCGCAGCGATGCACACCAGCGACTGGGTGCGGATGAACACAACGCCCAAGAGCATCGCGGAGCAGAAGGCCATTGCCTGCTGACCATGCGGCTGACTGGCGCAGCAGAGGACGGCGGTGAGCCCAAGTCCCATCCACCGGTTGCCAAACATCCGGGTGAGCGTGGACTGCAGGATCGCGCGATTCCAGATCTCCTGCTGGAACGCGCCCAGCAGGAGCGACAGGACGGAGATCGTCCAAGTCGGGAAATGATCACTCGGGTTGATCGGTCGGAACTGCGAATGGACGGCGGCTGGAGTGATCGCCAATGTCGCTGCGGCAAAGAGCATCAGCGTGGCGATCGCCATCGTGATGCTGATCCGGGGGACCGGTCTCAACAGCTTGTGCCACGCGGGGCTGGCCTTCAGGGAGACAAATGCGCCCAGGAGCGCCAATCCGGACAGCGTGAGCTCAATGTTGAGATAGAGACGAAACTCCCCCCGATATCCGAAGTCGAATACTGTCCACAGGTGCGGCCCCTCGATGAACTCGGGCCAGTTTCTGAGCGCCAAGGCCAGGACAAGGAGTGGTGTCCACTTGGCGATGCGGCGCAGCTTTCGATAGAGGAATGGGAGATGAGGAACGCGCGCGATATTTCCGAGCATGACTCTGAGCGGAGCAATTGGAGCCGTGCATGCTAGGCATCGAAATGAGGTGCAGACTTGCGCAGCTTTTTGCTGCTGTTTCTGAGGAATATCCAGGCTCGCCTTCAACAGGTAGCTTTCGCGTCGTGGATGTTTTCGCATCCACTCGAACCGAGCGAATCTCGGAGATTCGAAAGCGAACATGCAAGTCCTGACAGACCAAGAGATCGATATGGTGTCCGGCGGCGACAGCTGGGCTGGAACGCCCGCTGGACGCGAGCCGGTCCCGATGCCGCCGACCGACTTCATTGACTGCGTGCGACAGGAATCCAGTTGGCCAGGCGTCAGCGAGAGTTCTGCAGTGATTTCCTGCGGGACGCAGAAGCTCTATGAATGGATCAGGATGTACTGACCCATCCTCTTTGAAGGGCGCTTCGGCGCCCTTTTTCATGCCGCTCGCGGCCTCCCAACGCTTCCTTCACCAAGCCTTCAACCATCGCGGCTAGTCTCCCCACCAAAGCCGGACACACCGGTGCGGAAGAGAGCGATCGTGGCCATGCAGCGCGTCAAGGGCGTGAGCGTCGGGGAGGCCCCGCGGGTGGCGGAGGGCGTGACCGCCTTCGCGCCGGGGATGGGTGTGCGCCGCCGCGCCGTGGCGCTGGCGCCGCTGCTCGCGCTGGTCGCGGGCGGGAAGGCGGCGGGTGCGCCGGTGATGCCCGTGATGCCGGTCGTGCCGCTCGCGCTGCCGGAGGGGATCAACATCGCGCGGATCAAGCCGGTGCTCGAGCTCATCGGCCGGAGCGCCGAGCTGGCGTGGGACTGCCAGCTGGTGCCGGTGCCGCGCATGCTGGCGATGGTGGAGAACGGCTGGACGATGGGGTTCGGGGCCGGGAAGTCGTCGAACCTGTCGTCGCGGCTGCTGTTCTCGGAGGACGTCTTCGTCAGCGGGGTGTGGCCGATCGCGCGGAGCGAGGTGGATCGGGAACTGCGCGCCGTGGAGGACCTCAAGGGCCTGCGGGTGTGCGTGGTGCGGGGGCTCGACTACGGCCGCGCGCTGGAAGCGGCGAAGGGGTCGATCTACGCCGCGGAGTACGTGTCCGGGGATTTCCGGACGAGGGTCCGACAGCTCATGGCCGGCCGTTGCGACGTGCTGCTGGCGAATCACTTCAACACGGATGTGCGCGCGCTGAGGCAGCGCATCGCCGACTCGGGCGGCAACCTGGAACGGCTGAAGGTCGGCCCGTCGCCGCTGGGGACGCTGGGCGAGCGCTTCGTGACGGCGCGGGGGAGCAGCCTGGCGGCGCTGATTCCGGCGCTGGATCAAGCGGTGAGGAGCAATCGGCGCGAGATCGGGCAGTTGCTGGCGGCGGAGGAGTGAGGATCCTGCGTCACACCGTGAGCGCTACGCCCCGCTGATCATGCCCTGCTCCAGACCCGGACGCGGCGCTTCGCTGGAGGATGCACGGATGTCGTCGACGACGCTCCGCTCGGTGGGGTCCAGGCGCCGTAGGCTCGCTGGTAGAGCTTGTCGGCGACGTAGGCCTTCGCCGCCGCCGAGAGGCGAGGAACCCGCGGTCATGAATGGCATGACCTGGCACCAGTTCGAACTGCAGATCGGCGAGGCGTTTCGGCAGCCACCCATGCAAAGGCCAGTGACGCGGCTCACGCTGCGACGGTCTTCTGCGTCTGCACGCCCAGCCCTTCGATGCCCAGGCGCATCGTCTGGCCCGGCTTCAGGTAGACAGGCGGCTTCTGGCCCAGGCCAACGCCCGGCGGCGTGCCGGTGGAGATGACATCGCCCGGCTGCAGGCTCATGAACCGGCTGAGGTAGCTGACGATCTGCGCCACGTTGAAGACCATCGTGCGCGTGTTGCCGTTCTGGTAGCGCTTGCCGTCGACCTCCAGCCAGAGGTGCAGCGCCTGCGGATTCGGCACCTCGTCGGCCGTGACGAGCCACGGGCCGATGGGACCGAAGGTGTCGCAGCCCTTGCCCTTGTCCCACTGCGTGCCGCGCTCCAGCTGCCATTCGCGCTCGGACACGTCGTTGACGACGCAGTAGCCGGCCACATGCTTGAGCGCGTCGGCTTCCTCGATGTAGCTGCCACCCTGGCCGATGACGACGCCCAGCTCCACTTCCCAGTCGGTCTTGACCGAGCCGCGCGGGATCTTCACGTCGTCGTCCGGGCCGGTGATCGCGCTGGTCCATTTGGCGAACACGACCGGTTCGGTCGGCACGGGCAGGCCGGATTCGGCGGCGTGGTCGGCGTAGTTCAGGCCGATGCAGATGAACTTGCCGACGCGGCCGACGCAGGGACCCACGCGCAGGTCCCGCTGGGGCGTCCCTGCCACCAAGGGCAGCGTGGTCGGGTCGATGGCGCCCAAGCGATCCAGTCCTGCGGGCGTCAGGACATCACCCGCGATGTCGGCAATGAGGGCCGACAGGTCGCGGACACGGCCCTGTGCATCGAGGAGGCCTGGTTTTTCCTGGCCCGTCGGGCCGTAGCGCAGCAGTTTCATGGATGGTGTCCACCGTTGCCTTCGACCCAGAAGTGTGGGTGTGCGTCGATCCGCTTCATGGAGGTGCTTTTTCCTTGCGGTTCAGATCGTCACGCCGCCATCCACCAGGACGGCCTGTCCGGTCACGAAGCGGGACTCGTCGCTCAACAGGTAGACCACCTGCGGCGCGATGTCGTCCACCGTGGCCAGGCGGCCCACGGGCTGCCGGGCGATGAAGTCCTTCTCCGCTTGCAGGGGATCCGCAGCCGCGGCGATGCGTTGGCGAAGCGACGGCGTATCGACGGTCCCCGGACACAGTGCGTTGCAGCGCAGTCCCAGCTTCGCATAGTCTGCCGCGATGGCCTTCGACATGCCGATGACGGCCGCTTTGCTGGCGCCATAGGCGAAGCGGTTGGGAAAGCCCTTGATCGACGACGCCATCGAGGCCATGTTGACGATGGACGCACTACCGCCGGTCGTGGCGATCCTGTCCAGCATGCCGGGCAGGAACGACCGGATCAGCCTGTACGCGCCCTTGACGTTCACGTCGAAGCTGAAGTCCCAGTCCGCTTCATCGCAGTCCAGCACCGAGCCGTGGTGGACGTAGCCGGCGCAGTTGAAGAGCCCGTCAAGGACTGGCACGGAAGCGGCCAGCTGCTTGACCTGGGCGCCATCTCGCACGTCGAGCACGTGGGTCACCAGGTTTCCGGATTCAGTGGCCAGAGACTCCAGCAAGCTGCCATTCAAATCCGTGGCGATGACCTTGGCGCCTTCTCGGGCGCAGGCCAGCGCGCTGGCGCGGCCAATGCCCTGCCCGGCGGCCGTGATCAGGATGGTCTTGTCTCGGAGTCTCATGGCGTTCTCGCTGTTCACCAATGAACTTAAAGTTCATTGATGGATAATCTAGAACTCCGATGAGCGCAAGGCAACAGTGATTCCCCCTGGTGCTTCGAATCCGTCCCGACGCTGCGCATTACCCTCCCCGCCCATGTCAGAAGAAGACCGCTACCGCGCCCCCGCACTGGACAAGGGGCTGGACATCCTGGAACTGTTGGCGGAGCAGCCCCACGGGCTGACGCGTGCCGAGATCGTCAAGGAGATGGGCCGCAGCCCCAGCGAGATCTATCGCATGCTGGAGCGGCTTGTCGCGCGCCACTACGTCTCCAGGTCAGCGCAGGGCGACCGCTACGCCCTCAGCCTGAAGCTGTTCGCGCTGGGGCATCGTCACCCGCCGATTGAACGGCTTGTGGCCCAGGCGCTGCCGGCGATGGACGCGTTCGCCAAGGCCGCCGAACAGTCCTGCCACCTCGGCATCTACGACCGGGGCAACATCATCGTGGTGGCCCAGGTGAACGGCCCGGGGAACTGGGGCATGTCGGTGCGCCTCGGCGCGAGGATCAGTCTGGTGGGGACGGGGTCAGGTCACGTCATGCTCGCCTTCCAGTCCGCCCAAGGTCGCGCGGACATGCTGGCCGAACATGAGCGTCTCGATGGGGAGGTGCCGCTGTCCGAGGAGGACCTGTCGCCGATCCTGCAGCAGGTCCGCGACCTTGGGTATTGGCAAGGTGACAGCCTGCAGGCTTACGGTGTCGTCGACATGTCGATGCCCGTGGTGGGCCCAGGTGACCATGCGCTGGCGGTGTTGACCTGTCCCTTCATCCGACGTATCGACCGGCATGTCGGCGCCGATCTGGACGCGACGCGAGAACTGCTGGCCGGCGCAGTGGGGCGGCTTTCGATTAGGTAACGGCGGAGGACTGAGCGCTCCGCAATTCAGGGCTCGTCGCCGCCGAGTCCGCTGCAGCTGGTCTCCTGAAGATCGCAGATCTTGTCCACCCAGACGCGGAAGCGTCCCGCGGGAAGCCCTTGCCGCGATACATCGGCCGTTCGGCCTGGCCGGTCATGTCCGGGTTGTCGCGCGCATTGCGGATGAGGAACCAGCCCCCTTCCGACGCGACGACTTCGACTTCGGCGCGCGTGCGATAGCCCTGCTCTGGATCCACGTAGACGGGCACGAGCTTGCCGAGCACCTTCGCCTTGGCATTGGGGGCGGCACGGACGTTCAGGCCGGCAGGATCGGTTTCCTGGACGAAGGCGCCGATCTCGCACTGACTGCGGCTCGCCTCCGGCGAGCCCGCGGCGGCGTTGCCGATCGCGCCGAGCAAGACCAAGGCGATCGCGAACCAACGCTGGACGATGGGGTTCTGATCAGTCGCCATCGATGAGCACGTCGTAGAAGGTCTTGACCCGTCCCAGCAAGGCCAGGAAGTTGCCGAACAAGTTGTCTGAAGGTCCGATGCCTCGCGGACATGGCGAAGGCGATACTCGGTTGACGTCTTCAGGGAGAGAGCCGAAATGGCCAGAACGAAGAAGAGACCCTCGGGAGAGGGTCTGCTGGGTCTGTTCGCTTCAGTAGGAGCGGCGGTGATGTCGGTTCTCCGACCGCGCGCGACGGGGAAGTTGCACGAGCAGTCCGCACTCGCCGATGGCGCCGCCGTGACCGATGGCATGACCTGGCACCAGTTCGAGCTGCTGATTGGCGATGCGTTCCGGCAGAAGGGCTTCACCGTGGTCGAGATCGGCGGCAGCGGCCCCGATGGCGGCGTGGACCTCGTGCTGCGCAAGCCGTCGAAGACCGGGAACGAGACCTTCCTCGTTCAGTGCAAGCACTGGAAAGCCCGCAAGGTGGGCGTGGGCGCGGCAAGGGAGCTCTACGACGTGATGGCGGCGCGCGGGGCAGCGGGTGGGTTCGTGGTGACGGCGGGGAGCTTCACCAAGGAGACGCAGGCGTTTGCGGAGGGGCGGAATATTCGGCTCATCGATGGGCCTAAGTTGGCGGCGCTACTGGCGACCTCCTCTGCTCCGCAGCCCGAGCCGCAACGGTCAGCGGCGGACGTCACGATGGTGGTCTGCCCGGCTTGCTCGCAGCCGATGGTGCTGAGGACGCTCAAGCGCGGGCCGACCGCCGGGCAGCAGGTCTACGCGTGCTCGACTTATCCGATGTGCAAGGGGACGAGGCCGGCTTGAGCAGTTCGTGCGGTAGCAGGATGCGACTGACTTATTGAAGTCATTTGAGCGCTACATTCCGCTCCAAAAGGGAGCAAAGGAATGTCAGAGATCAAACAGGCGTACTGGTGGGTCAACCACAAGCAAACCTTCCAGCAGGAGTTCGATGGCGGCTATCTATGGAGTCCCAAGAAGTCCGCCACGGGAGCTACGAATCGGTTCTACGACAACATGCGTCGCGCCAAGCCAGGCGACTTGGTAGTCTCATATGCCGATGGCCGCATTCGTGCTTTGGGCGAGGTCACCGACACAGCCACCACAGCTCCAAAGCCCGCAACATTTCGGACTGTTGGATCCAATTGGGCGGAGTGGGGATGGCTTCTCCCGGTTCAATGGCAGCGCGTGAACGCCGAGGCACGCCCCGCTGATCATCTCGCCGAGCTCCTTCCCGTCCTCCCTGAGAAGTACTCGCCGTTGAACACCTCAACAGGAAAGGGCAACCAGAACGCCTACCTGTCAGAGATTGATTCGACACTCATGTCGCTGGTCGAAAGCTGGACGCACGGAACTCGGGATGCGATACAGCCATCTTGCGACAGCGCAGCGCTCCTGGAGTTGATCGAAGAGAAGGAATGCGACGAGATCGATCGAGACCCTGATCTCTCCCAGTCGGAACGCGAGACTCTTGTGCTCGCTCGCAAAGGTCAAGGGGTCTTTCGGGAACAGGTGCTAGCCTTGCATGGGAGCTGCATCGTGAGCGGAGTACGTGATCCGCGCCTGCTTCGCGCAAGCCATATCAAGCCTTGGCGACTCTGCGAAACGTCCACAGAGCGGTTGGATCCGCGAAACGGTCTGCTGCTAGCGCCCAACTTGGATCAGATGTTTGACAGAGGACTGATCTCCTTCAACGACGATGGTTCACTAATCGTGTCAAGCACATTGGCTGATGTTGACCTTGACGCAATGGGGCTCCACCTCGTCCTGCGCTCAAGGATCTCGCTAGCACAGCACTTGCGCTACATCGAATACCACCGTGGCAATGTTCTGATTCCTTAGCGGCAGAAGAAGCATCGCACTAGCACGGCTGGCTTGTTTGGCAACAAGCGAGCGAGTTGTCCGTTCAATCACTTGGACCAATCGTTCGACAGCGTTTCTGCCTGTTTCAGCACCAGCTCCACCGCGTCAGTTTGCTGATCGGGCGGGTACTTCCATCGCTGCAGCGTACGCCGGACCAGAATGCGTAGTTTGGCCCTTACGCTGTCGCGCACCTGCCAATCCACCGTTGTGCTGGATCGCAGCCTCTCTGTGATCTCGATCGCGATCTTCTTGAGCGTATCGTCTCCCAACTCACGCACCGCACTTTCATTGTTAGCCAGCGCGTCGTAGAAGGCGATCTCGTCATGGGTCAGACCTAGTTCGGTCTCCCGGGCCAGCGCGGCCTGAAACTCTTTCGCCATGGCGATCAATTCTTCGATGACCTGGGCCGTCTCAATCGCTCGGTTGTGATATTGCCTTAGCGTTTCAAGCAGGCGATCGCCGTACTTTTTCTCCTGCACTACGTTATTGCGGGCACGGGACTTGATCTCGTCACGAAGCAGCTTCTCCAGCAGCTCAACCGCAAGATTCCGGCTCTTCATCTTCCGCACGTCTTCCAGGAACTCATCTGACAGCAGACCGATGTTTGGCTTGTCGAGGCCCGCCAGCGCGAATATGTCCGACACCCCATCGGACACTATCGCGTTGTCCAGGATCTGCTTGAGCGCACTGTTCTTATCTTCGGCGGTCCGCTTCTTGTCCACCGTGGTGAACTTCGTGATGGCCGCCTTTACGGCAGCGAAGAATGCGATCTCCTTGCGCAACTGAACGGCCTCATCCAGCGTGCCGCACAATGAGAATGACTTGCTCACTGCCGTCATTACATCAAGGAAGCGCTGCTTGCCATCGTTCAAACCCAGCAGATGATTTGCCACCGGCACGATCAGCGAAATTGCGTCCGTCTCATAAGCGCTGTAGTCGAAGCCGTGCATCAGGCCACGCAGCACGTGCATGTTCTCAACCAAGACCGCCAGTGCTTCTCCCGCGTTGTGCGTCGGATCGCCTTTGCCCTTCGCTTCGGTGTAGGTCCTGAGCGCGGCCTTCAGCTCGTTGGCAATGCCAATGTAGTCCACCACCAAACCGCCGGGTTTGTCCTTGAAAACGCGATTCACCCGGGCGATGGCCTGCATCAGGTTATGACCCCTCATCGGCTTATCCACGTACATCGTGTGGCAGCAGGGAGCATCAAAACCGGTCAACCACATGTCCCTCACGATCACCAACTTCAGCGCGTCGGCCGGGTTCTTGAATCGCTTCTCTAATGACTTCTTCACCGCTGGGGTGTATCGGTGTGGCTGCAAGACTGATTTATCAGCTGATGATGCGGTCATTACGACCTTGATGGCGCCGGCAGCCGGGTCATCGCTATGCCAGTCCGGACGCAGTGCCGTGATGGCGTCGTACATTCGCACGCAGATCTCGCGACTCATGCACACGATCATGGCCTTGCCGTCGATGGAGCTGATGCGCGCCTCGAAGTGCTGCACGAGGTCACGTGTCACCTGCTTCAGTCGCGGGTCCGCGCCCACAAGCTTCTCAAGTGCTGCCCATTCGCTCTTGGTTCTCTCTCGACTGACGATGTCTTCCTCGTCTTCCACCACCTCATCGACCTGAGCGTTCAGCGTATCGATCTCAGCTTGATTCACGTCCAGCTTGGCCAGCCGACTCTCGTAGTAGATGGGCACCGTGGAGCCGTCGTCCACCGCATCCTGGATGTCGTAGATGCTGACGTAGTCACCGAATACCGCGCGGGTATCCTTGTCTTCCAGGGCGATGGGCGTACCGGTAAAGCCAATAAAGGTGGCGTTCTTCAGGGCATCGCGCATGTGCTTGGCGAAGCCGAACACGTACTTGCCGGTCTTGGTGTCCAGCCGCCCATTCATGCCGTACTGACTGCGGTGGGCTTCGTCCGAGATCACCACGACGTTGGTGCGGGCCGACAGCTCGGGGTGCACTTCCTCACCTTCCAGCAGCGCAAACTTCTGCACCGTGGTGAATATGACTCCGCCGGCCTGGCGCGAGGCGAGCATGTCGCGCAGTTCATCGCGGCCCGTGGCCCGCAGCGGCTCAGTCTTCAACAAGTCTCTAGCAGCGGAGAACGTGCCGAACAGCTGACCATCCAAGTCGTTCCGATCCGTTACCACCACCAGCGTGGGGTTCTTCATTGCCGGCTGCTGCAACAGCTTGCCTGCATAACAGGCCATGGTGATGCTCTTGCCCGACCCCTGCGTGTGCCACACCACGCCCGCCTTACGCGAGCCAGGCTGTACTTGCTTGCCATAGATGGCGCGCTCTTCCCGCACCTCCAGCAGACCCTTGTCGGCTTCCTGCGCGGCGATCACCGTGGCGGCCACCGCTTCGCGCACTGCGTGGAACTGGTGGTAGCCGGCCACCTTCTTGATGAGTACATCACCGTCTTGCTCAAACAGAACGAAGTGCCGCAGGTAGTCCAGCAGCAGCTCAGGCTTAAAGAACCCGCGAACCATCGTCTCCAACTCCATTTGCAGCTGGGGCCGGTCATCCTCATTGGCAATGGTGCGCCAGGGCAGCATGCGCTCGGCATCAGCCGTCAGCGAGCCGACGCGAGCCGTGAAGCCATCGCTGATCACTAACACGGCGTTGCAGTTGAAGAGGTCGGCGGCTTCAGTCTTGTAGGTCTGCAGCTGATTAAACGCATCCCAGATGCCAACCTGTTCGTTGGCCGGGTTTTTCAACTCAATCACCGCGACCGGCAGGCCGTTAATAAACGCAACGAGATCTGGCCGCAGTGGCTGCTTGCTGCCCTGCACGGTAAATTGGTTCACCACCAGAAACTCGTTGTTAGACGGGGTGGCGAAATCGATCAGGCTGACTAGATCGTCGGTCTTGCCTTCGCGGTCGGGCTTGGGGAAAGCAACTTCAACACCGCCTAGCAAGAGACGATGTACAGCGCGGTTGCGAACCACCAGCAACGGCTCGCTTATCCTGACGACGGCATCAGCGGCCTCATCCAGCGCCTGCGCGGGAATGTGCGGGTTTATGCGGGCCAAGGCAGCCAGCAGACGACTACGCAACACCAACTGCCGATAGTCGGCTCGCTCGGCGCTCACCCCTTCCGGCGCTATATCCGGGCCGTGTGCATACCGCCAGCCGGACTCTTCAAACCAGCGGATGCACTGCTCTTCGAGTTGATGTTCGTTCAGCATTTGGGGAGACTCAGCATCGCGTCAATCGAACACAACCTGCCGACGCGACACCGCAAGCGCCAGGCGAAGAATGCGCTCCAACATACCGTGGTCAGGCTTGCCATCTCTGGACATCGGCGTGGGATACCAGATCGGACGCACCTTGAGGTGCAGGAGACGGGCCTCCTTCTGCGCCTTTGACGCAGCGTCGTTGGGCTCGTTCAACACTGCAAAGTGGTCAGGGATCTCGAAGGCGGCCTCGTCCACTATCCGTTGGAACAACTCCAACGTCTTATCCTGTTCCAGGCTGCAGCCAATGAACAGGAGCGAATGGCTGATGAAGATCTGCCGCAGTGCGCGAGGAAGCTGGTTCTGGAACGCGAGCGGTTCACCGTAGGCCGCGTCGTACTGCGATCGGGTGAACACATGGGTGTTGTCCTGCCCGGCATCCCCATGCAGCTTGAGAATGCAACGCTCGCCACGCAACAGCCGCTGCACGAAGTTGTTGCCAGCCTGGGTGCCGTGCATGTAGCCATCCAGCGGCTGGCCGCGGTCACGAAACAAGTCTTCGATAACGGTGTCGAAATTGGTAGTGACGATGCACCCCTTGGCGAGATCCGGGAGTAGCCCGACCGGCCCGACGATGGCGCCGCGCTGGCGGAACTCGGTCTTGATGAAGTGCCGCACCTGATCGGCCGCCGCATCGTGCAACACCTGAGCGGCTTGCAGATAGTCGTACTGCGCCATCAAGGGCTCGATGTCCTGCACACCGATGCCATGGAGTTTCTGCGCCATCTTGCGCAGTGCCTCGCGCCACATGGGATAGCCACAGGCGCTTGACAGACCAGCGCCGACAAACGGCGCGACCCGCCCGCCGCGGACAGCATCAACTAAGTCCAGAAAGACGGAGCGTTGGTCCGAATCACGAATGAAAGCGACCGCGTCCTCGTGCTCATCGGCCTGCCGCTTACCTTCCCAATGATCCAGCTCATCCAGGTAGGCGTCCCGCTCTGCCCAGTACAGCACGTCGCTGACCTTGACCACGTATTCGTGTTCAGGGTCTCTCAAGCTCTTGAGCACAACCGGGTCGGCTTGATCCAGCTGCTGATTGAAATCGGCCTTGGAGTTGTAGGCCGCCTGCAAAGCTTCCTCGACCTTATCGACAATAAGCTTGCTGTCCCGGAGCTTCTGGATGTCCATCAGTTAGCTCCCAAGCCTTCAACCGCAGCCGCAGCCGAATTGACCGAAAGGTCGCCCGATAGCAGTTGGGGCAGCAGCGCATCACGCATTTCAGCTAGCGCCCTCATCTGTCGAGCACTGCATTCGACTTGCCGGAACAGCGGGTCTGTAAATGCCTCAAAAGACGCCAGCAGCTCGGGGGCCGGTACAAGCACTGCAAGCGACTCGATGTGGCCTTTGGTGATGGCCTCGCGCGATGCACCGGCATTCAATCCCAGGAGGAAACTCTTAGTCTCAGGCAGAAGCAGATGCTGGTGCAGAAATCTTGGCGGCACGCCTGTCTTAGCCCGAATGATGGCTACATGTTGATTCACGCGTGCGGGCAGAACATCAGGCAGCACTACGCAGGTACGCAGAATGGACGCACCGGTTATGTTCAGCAGGACATCACCTTTGTGCACGGTGACACCTTTGAGTTGATCGGCCGCCTCATTTGTGATCCGTGCCAAGCCTTCCCAGACGAACAGACTGTCGTATACGTTCTGGCTCCGAATGAGTGCGACGCCTTCGTTTTGATACACCTCTCGTCCACCGCGCGGGGTCGCTCCACTGCCGATCTTGTCGGTCAACAGCGCAAATGGCTTTACGGACCAACCGGCAGGCGCATCACCGAATGGCAATTGCGTCAGCTCATCCGGAAATAGCGCGGCGGTGGCGGCAAGTTGTTCGCGTCTCTCGGGTGGTAGGGCGTCGAGTTCAGTGTCGGACTTGCCGCTGATGGCACTCATCGCCGCACGTAGAGGGTCGCGTCCTTCAACTTTAGCGGCGATCTTGGCTCTGACGGGATCGAAGTCCACGAACCAAGACTTAAAGATGGCTTGCGCCATACCTTCGAGAGTTTGATTAATGCGGCGGTTAACCGCACTCTTGTCGTCCAGGTCTTTGAGGACTTTAACGATCCTGCGCTGGACATGCAGTGAAGGGTAACGAACCGGAATGCGGTTGAGATTTCCTTGGGTCAGCTTGGGCATCACCGCGCCCGTTAGGAATGGCTGGATGTCCGCAACTTGCAGGAAGTAGTGAAGGTACTCCGTGCACACCTCGCCCTTGCCGGTAACGATGTGCGCGTGGTTGTTTACCCAGAACCGCCCGCCTGCAATGAACGCAATGGGTGTCTGTCGAGTCTTGAGGTTCTCGCCGTCTTCAGCAATGAGCAGGTAGGTCCCGTCGAAGAGGTAGCCGTCAACATAGTCGACGATGCCAGATGCCCCGTAGTAGGGGAACGGGCCCTTCTTCCGATCAGACTCCTTTACAGGTCGTCGCTTTCCATCATGGTTGTTCGTGAGGTCGCCTAGAGGTCTCTCAAACCATTCGATCTCAGAAGCCATGTCCCAACCCTGCCAGGTTCTTCTTGATCTCATCCTCTAGCTCCGCGCTCTCTGCAAACTGATCGGCCAGTTGTGCCGTTAGGCGCGCCATCTTGTCGGCGAAGGCTTCGCCATCATCCGCCTGGTCTTCAGCGCCCACGTAGCGCCCCGGCGTTAGCACATGCTCGTGTTGGCGCACGTCGTCTAGGCTGGCTGAGTAGCAGAAGCCCTTGACGTCTTCGTAGCCTTCACCCTGTTGCCAAGCGTGAAAGGTGTCAGCGAGCTTCCGGATGTCCTGTTCGGTGAAGTCGCGCAGCACGCGGTCCTTCATGTAGCCCATGCGGCGTGCGTCGATGAACAGGAACTGCCGGCGCCGATCGCGCTTCTTCTTGCTGAGGTTATAGCCGTTGGCCTTGTCGCGCGTGAGGAACCAGATGCAGGCGGGGATCTGCGTGTTGGTGAACAATTGGCCGGGCAGTGCCACCATGCATTCCACATAGTCGTCTTCCACCAGCTGCTTACGGATTTCGCCTTCGCCATTGGTATTGCTGCTCATCGAGCCATTGGCCAGCAACAGAGCCATGCTGCCGGTGGGCGCCAAGTGATACAGCATGTGCTGCAACCAAGCGAAGTTGGCATTGCCCTGTGGCGGAGTGCCTGCCAGCCAGCGTGGGTCGTTGGCCAGCCTCTCGCTCCACCACTCCTTCATGTTGAATGGGGGGTTAGCCATCACGAAGTCGGCGCGCAGGTCGGGATGCAGGTCGTTTTGCAGCGTGTCGCCCGGTCCGCCACCAAAGTTGAAATCGATGCCGCGAATGGCCATGTTCATGGCCGCCAGCTTCCAGGTGGTTGGGTTACTCTCCTGGCCGTACACGCTGATCTGGCCGCTGGCCTTATTGCCATGGCCCTTGGCGCTCTTGCCCGCGTGCTGCTCGATGAAGTCTTCACTCTGGACGAAGAAGCCTCCAGAGCCCATGGCCGGGTCATACACCCGGCCCTTGAAGGGCTGCAGCATGTTCACGATCAGGCTGACTATGCTTTTGGGTGTGTAGTACTGGCCGCCCTTCTTGCCCTCAGCTAGCGCGAACTCGCCCAAGAAGTATTCATAGATGTGGCCCAGGATGTCTTTGGCCTGCAGATTCAGCGGCTGGCCTTTGTACTCGGTAGCGTGGAAGTTTGTGTCCGAGAACAGCGCGATCAGGTCGGCCAGCTTTGCCGAGGCTAGCTCTGTGCTGGCAAAGCTCTTGTTCAGCACGTTCTTGAGCTTGACGTTCTCACGCTCTATGGCCTCCATGGCGTTGTCGATCAGCCAGCCCACGCTGCGCATCTCTTCAGGCTCGTCCTTGCCGGGCTTTTTCCACGGCAGCGAT
Source organism: Mitsuaria sp. MSU3D (assembly GCF_056867975.1). Taxonomy (NCBI): domain Bacteria; kingdom Pseudomonadati; phylum Pseudomonadota; class Betaproteobacteria; order Burkholderiales; family Sphaerotilaceae; genus Roseateles; species Mitsuaria sp. MSU3D. The sequence continues at coordinate 3,810,414 of NZ_CP200314.1, forward strand.
GCCTTGGGCGGCAGTTGGGCGCAGTCCACCAGGGTCTGCCAGCGGGCTTCCACAGGCACCCAGAACACGTTCTTCTCGGTGTAGTAGTCGCGCACCTCCCGCTCGGCCGCGACATTGCCCTCATAGTCCTCGGGGTAGTCCGCCGGGTCCATGTAGTAGTCATGGGCCGGATCGCGGAACTGAGAGTCAAGCTCCTCCTGCCTCTCCTCGAAGGCATCAGACACGTACTTGAGGAACAGCAGGCCCAATGCGATGTGCTTGTAGACAGCCGCGTCGAGGTTGGAACGCAGTTTGTCAGCAGATGTCCAGAGTTTCTTTTCGAGGTCGTTGAAGAAGTGCTGTTCGACTTGGTTCATTGAATTCATCCCTGTGCGTACCGCATCAGTATCGTGGCACTTTCCGTTGCATTCTGCCCAGCAAATCCCTTAGGTCGCGCGCACAGCGATCGCGCTAGGCGCGAATACCTCATTGGTTTTTGTAGACACAACCACCGCTTGTATTGGATCAACTGCGAACCACGGTGCAAGGCTGACCGCCTTGTCAGAACGTCACCTTAGCCGACAAGATGCATACGCCGTGAGGATGCGCTAAGTGAGGTTTCGCAGCGGGGCGACAGCCAGCACTTGGACGAAGCCGCTGTAGGCTGTCATGAACAATATGGAGCTACACCACCCACGTGATCTGCGCTGGCTTGTAGCCCGCACATAGGCTCTGGACTCATTAGCACACCGGGCGTCACATTGCATTGCCTAATTCGGTATCGGATGCACTTGAGCGCGTGCTCACCATCAAGCTGACCACTTCAATGGTCGACAGGACAAAGCCGTCGCCGAATTGACATCATGCTTCGCGCAGCGGAGTCGAAGACAGCAAGTCACCACTAACTCTTCACTTCGTATAGATGTGATTGGTAGGCCGTACAGGACTTGAACCTGTGACCAAAGGATTATGAGTCCTCTGCTCTAACCAACTGAGCTAACGGCCCCCGGGGGTAATCGCATATACGAACCCTGGCGGATTCGTTGGTTCCGGCGTTGCACCGGAGCGGCGGATTGTAAGCATGCTTGGGCGCCGGCCTGACGAGCCGCGCAGCGCGGCTACTTCTGCGACAGCGCGTTGCTCACCATCCTCGACGTGATGTCGACGATCTCGATCATGCGGTCGTAGGCCATGCGCGTCGGGCCGATGACGCCGAGCGTGCCGACCACCTCGCCGTCCACCTCGTACGGCGCGGAAACGATCGACAGCTCTTCAACAGGCACGACCTGGCTCTCCCCGCCGATGTAGATCCGCACGCCTTCCGCGCGGCTGGACACATCCAGCAGCCGCATCAGCTGCGTCTTCTGCTCGAACATGTCGAACATCCGCCGCAGGCTCCCCATGTCGTGGCTGAAGTCCTGCACCGTCAGCAGGTTCCTCTCCCCCGAGATGATCATCGGCTCGTGCTCCGTCACCCCCTGCTGCCCGACATCCACCGCCGCGCTCATCAGCTTGGCGATCTCCCCGCGCAGTTGGTCCACCTCCGACCTCAGGCGGTCCCGCACCACGTCCAGGCTCAGCCCCGCGTAGTGCGCGTTCAGCCGGTTGCTCGCCTCCGTCAGGTCGGACTGGGTCAGGTCTTGCGCCGTGAACACCAGCCGGTTCTGCACATCCCCGTCCGGCGACACCATGATCACCAGCACCCGTCGATCCCCCAGACGCAGGAACTCGATGTGGTGGAACACCGCCGTCTTCCGCGGCGACGTCACCACCCCCACGAAACTCGACAGGCTGCTCAGCAGATGCGCCGCGCTCGCGATCACCTTCTGCGGTTGATCAGGCAACAACTGGCTCTCGAACGACCCCACCCCCTCGCGCGGCATGCCCGGCTTGGCCGTCAGCAAGGTGTCCACGAACAGCCGGTACCCCCGCGCCGTCGGAATCCGCCCCGCGCTGGTGTGCGGGCTCGCGATCAGCCCCAGCTCCTCCAGGTCCGCCATCACGTTGCGGATCGTCGCCGGGCTCAGCTCCAGCCCCGACGCCTTCGACAAGGTGCGCGACCCCACCGGCGAACCGTCGGCGATGTACCGCTCCACCAGAGCCTTCAGCAGTGTCTTCGCGCGATCGTCGAGCATGTTTTTCATTCTAAAGAAGCCGGCGGCGCCACCCCCCGCATACCCCCGGTCCCAGCAATTCGCTGTGGTGTAATTCCCGCCATGTCCAAGCGCTTCCGCCATGTGGCCATCGTCGGAAAACCCCAGTCGCGGGGCATCCGGCCCATCCTGGAAGAGATTGCCGATTTTGTCGCCTCCCAGGGATTGGATGTTTCCCTCGAACAGGCCACCGCCGACAGCACCGGCATCACCGCCCTCCCCGGCCTGTCCCACGCCGAACTCGGCGCCCAGTGCGACCTGGCCATCGTCGTCGGCGGCGACGGCACCATGCTCGGCTTCGCCCGCCAGGTCGCCCGCTACAACCTCCCCCTCGTCGGCATCAACCAGGGACGCCTCGGCTTCATCACCGACATCTCCGCCGACCAGTTCAAGGACGCCCTCGCCCCCATCCTCGCCGGCGACTTCGAGATCGAACACCGCTCCCTCCTCGAAGGCGCCGTGATCCGCGACGGCGAACAGATCTTCTCCGGCGTGGCGCTGAACGACGTCGTCGTCTCCCGCGGCGCCACCGCCGCCATGGTCGAACTGCGCGTGGACGTCGGCGACGAGTTCGTCGCCAACATGCGCGCCGACGGCGTCATCGTCGGCACGCCCACCGGCTCCACCGCCTACGCCCTCTCCGCCGGCGGACCCATCCTCCACCCCGGCATCGCCGGCTGGGTCCTCCTGCCCATCGCCTCCCACGCCCTCTCCAACCGCCCCATCGTGCTGCCCGACAACGGCGAGGTCCGCCTCACCATCGTCGCCGGCCGCGACGCGTCGGTGAACTTCGACATGCAATCCCTCGCCTCCCTGCTCCACGGCGACTGCATCACCGTGCGCCGCTCCCAGCACCGCGCCCCCTTCCTCCACCCCAGCGGCTGGTCCTACTACGCCACCCTGCGCCGCAAACTCCGCTGGAACGAAGGCACCACCTGATGCTGCGCCGCCTCGCCCTCAAGGACTTCGTGATCGTCCCGGCGCTCGAACTCGACTTCGCCGCCGGCTTCTCCGCCCTCACCGGTGAAACCGGCGCCGGCAAGTCCATCCTCATCGACGCCCTGCAGTTGGCCCTCGGCTCCCGCGGCGACGCCGCCGTCGTCCGCGAAGGCGCCACCCGCGCCGAAATCTCCGCCGAGTTCGACCGCCCCGCCGTCCTCGCCCCCTGGCTCGAGGAAGCCGGCTTCGACTCCGCCGTCGACGGCGCCGACGACACGCTGCTCCTGCGTCGCGTGATCGACGCCCAAGGCAAGAGCCGCGCATGGATCAACGGCGGCACCGCCACCGTCGCCCAGCTGCGCGAACTCGCCGAACACCTGCTCGACATCCACGGCCAGCACGCCTGGCAAGGCCTGACCCGCCCCGTGAGCGTGCGCGAGCTGCTGGACAGCTTCGCCCAGATCGAGACCAAGCCGATGGCCGCCGCCTTCACCGAGTGGCGCCAGGCCACCGAGGCGCTGTCCGCCGCGCAGTCGAAACAGGCCGACCTCGCCCGCGAGCACGAGCGCCTGAGCTGGCAGATCGGCGAGCTCGGTCGCCTCGCGCCCGGCGCGGACGAGTGGGACGAGCTGAACGCGGAACACCAGCGCCTGTCGCATGCGCAGTCGCTGATGGACGCCGCCCGCGGCGCGCTCGAACGCATCGCCGAGGCCGAGATCAACGCCGAGTCGCTGACCGACGAGGCGCTCTCCGCGCTGCAGGACGTGCTCGTCTACGACGCCGGCCTGCAGGACACCGTCAGCGCGCTGCTCGGCGCGCAGGCGCAGCTGCAGGACGCCGCGCACAGCCTCAGCTCTTATCTGAACGCCGCCGACCTCGACCCCGACCGGCTGCAGCAGCTCGACGAGCGCGTGTCCGCCTGGGTCACGCTCGCGCGCCGCTACCGCCGTCAGCCGGCTGAACTGGCCGCGCTGCTCGACGAATGGAAGGCCGAGCTCGCGCAGCTCGACGCCGCCACCGACCTCGACGCGCTGCAGGCCAAGCAGGCCGCCGCGTTGAAGCGGTATCAGAAGGAAGCCAGGACCGTCAGCACCGCGCGCGCCAAGGCGGCGCCGACGCTGTCCGACGCCGTCTCGCAGGCGATGCAGCAGCTGGGCATGTCCGGCGGCCGCTTCGAGGTCGCGCTGCTGCCGCAGGACGAGCCGCAGAGCTTCGGGCTGGAGTCCGCCGAGTTCCTCGTCGCCGGCCATGCCGGCAGCACGCCGCGCCCGCTGGCGAAGGTCGCCTCCGGCGGCGAGCTGTCGCGCATCGCGCTGGCCATCGCCGTCACGACCAGCCAGCAGAACAGCGGCGCCGGCACGCTGATCTTCGATGAGATCGACGCCGGCGTCGGCGGCGCGGTCGCGGAGACCGTCGGCCGGCTGATGAAGCAGCTCGGCCAGCGCGCGCAGGTCCTCGCCGTCACCCACCTGCCGCAGGTCGCCGCCTGCGCGGATCACCACTTCCTCGTGGCCAAGGCGCTCAAGGACGGCAAGACCAACTCCGACGTCCGACCCATCGCCGGCGAGGCCCGCACCGCCGAGATCGCCCGCATGCTCGGCGGCGAACGGCTGTCGTCGACCTCGCTCGCCCATGCGCAGGAAATGCTGGAGCTGTCCGCCAAGGGCAGTCCCGCCGACCCGGCCGGCAAGCCCTCCAACAGAAAGGTGAAGCCGTGAGCGCGCCCCACACCGCTCCGGTGCCCCCGGCCCTCGCCACCCCCACCGCCACCTCGCCCCGCGGCGAGGTCGTGCTCGTCACCGGCATGTCCGGCGGCGGCAAGTCGATCGCGATGCACGCGCTCGAGGACGCCGGCTTCTTCTGCGTCGACAACCTGCCGCCCGAGCTGCTGCCGCAGTTCCTCGACCTGGAACGCCAGCGCGGCTGGCGCCGCGTCGCGATCGCGGTGGACGTGCGCAGCGCCGGCTCGCTGCCGCAGCTGCTGCTGCACATCAAGGAAATGCGCCAGGAAGGCGTCTCGCTGCGCGCGATCTTCCTGGACGCCGACGACGACACGCTGCTGCGCCGGTTCTCCGAGACGCGCCGCCCGCACCCGCTGCGCGCCCGTTACGACGCGCGCGACGACGGCGACACGCACCGCGCGCTGCAGGAAGCGATCGCGCTCGAGCGCGAGCTGCTGACGCCGCTGCGCATGGAGTCCACCGTCATCGACAGCAGCCAGCTCCGTCCCGCGCAGCTGCGTGGCTGGCTGCGCGACCTGGTGCATGTGAGCGGCTCGTCGCTGACGCTGGTGTTCGAGTCCTTCGCGTTCAAGCACGGTGTGCCCAGCGACGCGGACTTCGTCTTCGACGTCCGCGTGCTGCCCAACCCGTATTACGACCGCGAACTGCGTCCGCTCACCGGCCGCGACGAACCGGTCGCGGCCTACCTGGAGAGCCAGCCCGAGGTCCGGCTGATGCTCAGCCAGATCGGCGCCTTCATCGCGCAGTGGCTGCCGAACTTCGCGCAGGACCAGCGCAGCTACCTGACCGTCGCCATCGGCTGCACCGGCGGGCAGCACCGCTCGGTCTACCTCGTCGAAACGCTGGCCAAGCAGTTCGCCTTCCACGGGCAGGTGTTGAAGCGGCATCGCGAACTCGACGCGCGCTGAGCCGACGCGGGCTTGCGCGCGGCAAGCGCGGCAAGCGCGGACGGGGTCGCCCGCGCGGCGTTCAGCTTTGCTCGACCGCCTGGTGCTCGATCTCCTGCACCTGGTTGAACAGCAGGATGCCCAGCACGACCGACGCGAAGGGCATCAGCACCAGCATCAGGATCATCCAGAGCACCACGCCGCGCTCCGCGCGCTTGACCGCGATGCCCATGTACGCGAAGTGCGCGCACAAGCCCGCGAAGAGCCCCATGCCGAGCATGGTCAGCTTGGCCGGATCGCCCTCGCCGGCCACCTGGGTCTCGCTGATCAGGAACCACAGGCACACCCCGCTGGCGAGCAGCGCGATGAAGGCCGATTCCAATGCGCTCTTGATGGCCGCGGCCCGGCCCGGCTTGACGTCGTTCGACATGGTGTCCCTGGATGCGGTGGAAGCGGATGCGGAGCCGCCCTGGCCCCCCGTCCGTGATCCGCGCGAGCATAACGGAGCAGCGCCCGCCGGTAACGCGCGGAACCCCGGAGGCGCCCGCGGCCACCGAGCCGGAGACGCCTGACCACCGGCGTCTCCGCGGGCACCGGCCGGACGTCGCGCGACAGCGGCAGGTGCCACCCGGGAACCTGATCGGTTATCAGACGACTGACTCTCCTTGCACGCAATGTCCGCAGGAAGATCAGCATGACGACCATTTCCGAACACCCCAGCGCCCGCACCGACCTCCACACCGACGATGCCATCGACGAAGCGCTGGCGGCGCTCGACATCGAGACGAATTTCAGCCCGAAGAACAATCCCGGCATCGAGGACAGGGTGAAGCATCGGGCGGTGTGGCTCAACACGGTCGCGCGACAGTGGCCGGGCGCGGACAACTCGCTGCGCGCGCAAACGCAGACGCTGTCGCGGCGGGCGAACGAGTTCCTTGGCAATTCCCCGGCGAGCGCCACCCAGTTGTACGAGCTCGACTGCGACATCAACCAGTTGCCGCAAGGACTGCATCACGTCGCCGCCCACCTCGACGCCTTCGCGTACGACCAGCGGGAACTCTCCCGGCTGAGCACGGCGCTGGATCGCATCGCCGGGGGCGGCCACCGGTATGGCATTTCCGAACCCCGCTTCGCGGAGTTTCGCGCGACCGCCAAGCGCATTGCTTCGGCGATCGATGCGGGTCGCGACAACCTCATGGCCGGCCGCGCGCAGGCCCTGCACGACGACGTGACGACGATCACGGGGCAGACCGCCAGTCTGCGCGGCATCCTCCAACTCAAGAAGGTCATCCACCCGGACGACGCACTCCCCGAGACGCCGCATCCCGAACCGATCCCGAGCGCCGCACGGCGCACGGTCTCCCCCGCCACGCTGCTGCGCGGCGCACTATCGCGTGTGGCCCATACCGCGCAGTCGGCGCGGAACGCCTTGGTCCAGCACCTGTCGCCCCAGCGGATGAAAGAGGCGAAGCTCGCCGAGATGGCGCGGCGCAAGGAGGCCCAGGCGCCGCTGCGCGAGGAGCTGTCGCTGCTGGACGATGACCTCTCGGGGGCGGAGCTCCGCGTGAGCCTCTTCGGTTTCAAGCCCGGCGTGCCTGATCCGCAGTCGGTGGCGCAGTGGGAGGACCGCACGGCGTGGGTCAGTCGCACCCTGAACCCGATCCTGAAGGCAGCGCGACGGACCGAGGCGGCCGCGCTGCGCGCCCTGGCCAGGAGCAGCAAGCCCGAGGCCGTCGCTCAACAGGCGATCGCCAAGATCCGCTCGCAGCTGACGGCTTTCAATGCCGCCCTCGACGAGCGCGGCGAAGACATGCGGAACTTCAAGTTCCAGCAGCGCCCCTGGCCGCCCGTCGCCGGTCCGGACCGCGGGGGACGCGCCGCGTGAGTCCCGCGGCGCTGCCCTAGTCCAGCAGCTTCTTCAGCGGCGCCGGCAGCGCGTACTCCGCCAGCCGCTCGCGCGCGACCCACACGCCGTCGCCGGCGGGCCGCGTCTCGCGCGTGAGCAGCGCGCGGCGCGGGTGCAGCAGCCAGTCGAAGTGCGTCAGCACATGCTTCACCCGCGGCAGCGTCTCCGGCGCCGCGACGCCCAATGCCGCGCTCTGCGCGGTCAACGCGGCTTCGTCATCGAAGAGGGGCAGCGTCCACAGGCCGCCCCAGACGCCCTCGGCCGGCCGCTGCTGCAGCCAGATGCGGCCCTCGTGTTCGACCCACAGCCACCAGTTCTCCCGCTGGCCGCGCTTGAGCTTCTTCGTCTTGATCGGGTACCGCGTGGGATCGCCCTCCGCCAGCCCCGCGCACAGCGAGGCCACCGGGCACAGCAGGCATTGCGGGCTGCGCGTCGCGCACAGGCTCGCGCCCAGGTCCATCATCCCTTGCGTGTAGGCCGGCATGTCCGCGGGCGACGCCGGCAGCAGCGCCTCCGCCTGGCGCCACAGCCGCTTCTCCTGCGCCGCCGAGGCCAGGTCGCCGTCGAAGGCCAGCAGACGGCCGAGCACGCGCTTCACGTTGCCGTCCAGGATGGCGACCCGCTCGTCGAAGCAGAACGACGAGATCGCCGCCGCCGTCGACCGGCCGATGCCGGGCAGCTCCGCCAGCACCGCCGCGCTGCGCGGGAACGCGCCGCCGTGCAGCGCCACCACCGCCTGCGCGCACTTGTGCAGGTTGCGCGCGCGGCTGTAGTAGCCGAGTCCGGCCCAGGCGGCCATCACCTCGTCGTTGGGCGCGGCGGCCAGCGCGGCCACGTCGGGGAAGCGCTCCAGGAAGCGCCGGTAGTAGCCCAGCACCGTCGTCACCTGCGTCTGCTGCAGCATGATCTCCGACAGCCACACGCGGTACGGATCGCGCGTGTTCTGCCAGGGCAGGTCATGGCGGCCGTCGCGGCGCTGCCAGGCCAGCAGCCGCGGCGCGAAATCGCCGCGCACCGCCTCGACGCGGGCGTCCAGTTCGTCGTCGGTCATCGGGGAGGTCGGCGCAGGGGTCAGGTCTCTCAAGGCTGGCGGCTCGGCTCGCGGTTTGGGGCTCATCGCTTCTGGCAACTTGGACAGAAGAACGTCGACCGCTGCCCCTGCACGATGCGCCGGATCGGCGTGCCGCAGACGCGGCAAGTTTCGCCCTCGCGTCCGTAGACGCGCGCCTGCATCTGGAAGCTGCCCGCCACGCCGTGCGCGTCCTTGAAGTCGCGCAGCGTGCTGCCGCCGGCTTCGAGCGCCTCGCCGAGCACCTGCCGCAGCGCGCCCGCCAGCTTCTCCGCGCGCGGCTTGCTGAGCTTGCCCGCCGGCGCGCGCGGATCGACGCCGGCCATGAACAGCGCCTCGCACGCATAGATGTTGCCCGCGCCGACGACCACGTCGCCCGCCAGGATCGCCTGCTTCACCGCGACGCGGCGGCCGCGGAAGCCTGCATGCAGATAGGGACCGTGGAATTCGATGTCGAAGGGCTCCAGCCCGATGCGGGACAGCAGCTTCGCGGCCGGTTCCACATCCAGCCCGTCCGACCACACGACGGCGCCGAAACGCCGCGGATCGGTCAGCCGCAGCACGCCGCGGTCGGTGACCAGTTCGAAATGATCGTGCGGCCCCGCCGGGGGCGGCTGCTCGCGGAACGCCAGCGAGCCCGACATGCCCAGGTGCATCAGCAGCCCGCCGCCGTCCTCCTCCGGATGGCCCGGCTGCTCGGCGGTCGGCACCAGCGGCAGCCACAGGTACTTGCCGCGCCGCGTCGTCTCCCCGACGCGCCGTCCGACCAGCCGTTCGGCCGCGACACCCAGCGGCCAGCGCAGCGGTTTTCCCAGCCGGACATCCAGCACGCGCGCCCCGGCGATGGCCGGCGCAAAACTTCGTCGTGTAACTTCAACTTCCGGTAACTCGGGCATCCCGGGATCATAGGCGCGACCTGGTTCCGGGGTCCCTAGAATGGTCCGCGGCCCCCGGTTTGCCCCGCGAGCCTTCCCGCCCAGTTCAGGAGTCACGTCATGCCCGCCCTTGTGCGCCACCGCTGGTGGCTCTCCGCCGCCCTCGCCCTGAGCTGCGCCGCCCACGCCCAGATCTCGCCGTCGCCCCAGTCCGATCCGTCTCCCGCCCCGGCGGCCGCGGACGCGCCCGCCTCCGCCGCCTCCGCGCCCGTGGTCAATTCCGACCTCGACGCGCCGATGTTCTATCAGCTGCTGATCGGCGAGATGGAACTCCAGGGCGGCGAACCCGGCGTCGCCTTCCAGGTGCTGCTCGACGCCGCCCGGCGCAGCGGCGACGAGGAACTCTTCCGCCGCGTCGTCCAGATCGCGCTGCAGTCGCGCGCCGGCGACCAGGCCGTCATCGCCGCCCGCGCCTGGCGCGAGGCGATCCCGACCTCGGTCGAGGCGCACCGCACGCAGATCCAGCTGCTCGCGCTGCTGAACCGCCCGGCCGAGATCCCGCCGGTGCTGCGCTCCCTGCTCGCGATGACGCCGGCCGACGGTCGCGGCCCGTTGATCGCCGCGCTGCCCGCGCTGTTCCAGCGCAACCCGGAACCGGTGCGCATCCAGGAAGCCTTCGAGCCGATGCTGCGCGAGACCGCCGCGAGGCCGGAGACCCGTTTCGCCTCGCTGCTGGTGCTGGCGGAATTCGCCAAGAAGGCCGACCGCTACGAGACCGCGCTGATCCACGTCCGCGCCGCCGCCAAGGACTTCCCGGACCGCGAGGAACCGCTGCTGATGGCGCTGGAGCTGCTGCCCCGCCGCCCCGAGGCCGAGGCGCTGATCACCGCCGAGCTCCAGGCCAAGCCGGACAAGCAGTCGCTGCGCCTGGCCTACGCCCGCGCGCTGGCCCGCGCGCAGCGCCCCGGCGACGCGGCCCGCGAGTTCCGCACGCTCACGCAGCAGTCGCCCGACGAGCCCGGCCATTGGCTGGCGCTGGGCTCGCTGGAGCTGGACCTGCAGCATCCCGACGCCGCCGAGGACGCGCTGCAGCGCTACATGAAGCTGGTCGACAAGCCGGACGTCTCGTCGCTGGCCGAGCGCGCGATCGCCGCCGCCGGCCTGGACAAGGCGGACCGTGAAGCGAAGCAGCAGGGTCAGTTGTTGCTCGCGCAAGCCGCCGAGATGCGCGGCGACTTCAAGACCGCCGAGAAGCGGCTGGCCGCGATCGAGGCGGCGCCGGGCAACCTCGACATCGCCTATCGCCGGGCCTCGCTGCTGGCGCGCCAGGGCAAGCTCGAGGAAGGCCGCAAGCTGCTGCATCAACTGCCCGCCGACCGCGAGCAGGACCGCCGTGCCCGCACGCTGGCCGAGTCGCAGCTGCTGCGCGACAACAAGCAGTGGCAGGCCGCCTATGACCTGCTCGGCACCGCGATCAAGGACGCCCCCGAGGACGCCGACCTGCTCTACGAGCAGTCGATGATGGCCGAGAAGCTCGGCCGCGCGCAGGAGATGGAAGCGCTGCTGCAGAAGGTGATCCAGCTCAAGCCCCAGCACTACCACGCGTACAACGCGCTGGGCTACTCGCTGGCCGATCGCAACGAGCGGCTGCAGGAGGCGCGCGACCTGATCTCGAAGGCGCTGAGCTTCGCGCCGGGCGAGCCCTTCATCGTCGACAGCATGGGCTGGGTGGAGTTCAGACTGGGCCGGCTCGGCGAGGCCGAGCGGCTGCTGCGCCAGGCCTACGGCTCGCGTCCGGATGCGGAGATCGCCGCCCATCTGGGCGAGGTGCTCTGGGCCGCCGGTCAGCAGGACGAGGCGCGCCGTGTCTTCGCCGACGCCGCCCGCCGCGATCCGCGCAATGAAGCGCTGCAGTCGGCGATGCAGCGACTGCAGGTCCGTCCTTGATGCGGCGGCGGCAGTTCAGCGCGGGCGCGATGGCGGCGCTCGCCGGGGTCGCGCTCGCCGGTTGCAGCTCGGTGCCCAAGGCATCGGGCACGGACGCCGCGGCGCTCGCCGATGCGCCGCGCCTGACCGGCAAGTTCGGACTGATCGTCCCGGCCGGTGCCGCCGGCCAGCGCGGACAGAACGTCAACGCCAACTTCGAGTTGCTCGGCGATCCGCGCCGTGGCCAGCTCGAGATGAGCACCCCCATGGGCAGCCTGGTGGCGCGCGTGTCGTGGCAGCCGGGCTCGGCCTGGGTCAAGACCCCCGATGGCGACCGCGCCTATGACGACATCGACGCGCTGACGCAGGAGCTGCTCGGCGAGACACTGCCGCTGCAGGCACTGTTCGACTGGCTGCGCGGACGGCCGTGGCCGCAGGCGCCGTCGCGGGCCGCCGGCGAGTCGGGCTTCCAGCAGCTCGGCTGGCAGGTCGACCTGCGGCGCTTCGACAATCAATTGATCTCCGCCCAACGCCTCAATCCGAACGGGCCTGAACCGCTGGCCACGCTGCGCCTGAAACTCGACGCGCCGGCGTCGCCCTGACTCCCGCTGGCCACCCCGTCCCCACGTCCACGACGTCCATGATCTCCTCCCCCTCCGCGGCGCCGCTCAAGGCGCTCTACGACGTGCCGGCGCCGGCCAAGCTCAACCTCTTCCTGCACGTGGTGGGCAAGCGGCCGGACGGCTATCACCTGCTGCAATCGCTGTTCGTGCTGATCGACTGGGCCGACACGCTGCACTTCGAGCGCCGCGACGACGGCGCGCTGCATCGCCACGACCAGGGCGACTCTCTGCCGCCGGACGACCTGTGCCTGCGCGCCGCACGCGCGCTGCGGCAAGCCAGCGGCTGCACCTTCGGCGCGGACATCCACATCGAGAAGCGCCTGCCTTCGGGCGCGGGCATGGGCGGGGGCTCGTCGGACGCGGCCAGCACGCTGCTGGCGCTGAACCGGCTGTGGGGACTGAACTGGTCGCGTGAGCGGCTGCTGCCGATCGCGCTGGCGCTCGGCGCGGACGTGCCCTTCTTCGTCGGCGGTCGCAATGCCTTCGTCGAAGGCATCGGCGAGGTGCTCACCCCGCTGGAGGTACCGGAGCTGCGGCTCGCGGTGGTCAAGCCCGGGGCGAGCATCGCCACCAAGGACATTTTTTCCAGCCCGCTGTTGCAAAGGTCTGAAAGCGTGGCTATAGTAGCGGGCTTTCCTGCAGCGAACGACAGACGCAGCGAAGGGGTTCCCGAAACGGATTCCCAGAGTAACGAAGTCAATAGCTGGGGTGAACGCAAAGGCAATATTCGCCGCGATCACCAAACGTCGGAAATACTCGTTCAGCAGTTGTTTGAAGGATGGGGCAGAAATGATCTGCAACCTCCCGCGGAAGCTGCAAGCAACGAAGTATCGAAGGCGCTTGAATGGTTGCAGACCCGCTACGAAAATTCTCGTATGACGGGTTCAGGCAGTGCAGTTTTTGCTATAGTTCGACCCTCGCTGAATGCAATGCAGACAGCAGCGGAAAAGATAGATGCAGTTTCCGGCCTGGAGAGCAATCTCAAGGCGACACCGGAAGGTGAGTTCGAAAAACTCCCGGACGGTTGGGTCGGAAAAATGTGTCGCAGTCTGTCGGTTCACCCTTTGCGGGGCTGGGCCGAAGATTGAAGGTTGTAGGGTGCTGTTCCACGAACAGTGTCCGGTGTAGGGGAGTCGCCAAGTTGGTCAAGGCATCGGATTTTGATTCCGACATGCGAGGGTTCGAGTCCTTCCTCCCCTGCCAAATTTTCAGTTTCAATCCGGGACCCGCTGGGTTGGCCACCGGGCCATAAGTCTAAGGATGGCCCGCTGTGCTGCTCAATACCGTCCTCTTCACGGGTAACGCAAACCCGACCCTCTCCAAAGAAATCGCCACGCATCTGGGCCTCGAGCTCGGAAAAGCCGTGGTCGGTCGATTTTCCGATGGCGAGGTGGCTGTTGAAATCCAGCAGAACGTGCGCGCCCGCGACGTGTTCATCGTCCAGCCCACCTGCGCGCCGACGAACGAGAACCTGATGGAGCTGCTGATCATGGTCGATGCGATGAAGCGCGCCAGCGCGCGCCGCATCACCGCCGTGATCCCCTACTTCGGTTATGCGCGCCAGGATCGCCGTCCGCGTTCGACGCGGGTGCCGATCTCGGCCAAGGTCGTGGCCAACCTGCTGGAGACCGTCGGCGTCGAGCGCGTCCTGACGATGGACCTGCACGCGGACCAGATCCAGGGCTTCTTCGACATCCCGGTCGACAACATCTACGCCTCGCCGGTGCTGCTGTCGGACCTGAAGGCCCGCAACTACGCGGACCTGGTGGTGGTCAGCCCCGACGTGGGCGGCGTGGTCCGCGCCCGTGCGCTGGCCAAGCAGCTGGGCTGCGACCTGGCGATCATCGACAAGCGCCGTCCGTCGGCCAACGTCTCCGAGGTGATGCACGTCATCGGCGAGATCGACGGCCGCAACTGCGTGATCATGGACGACATGATCGACACGGCCGGCACGCTGGTGAAGGCCGCGGAAGTGCTGAAGGAACGCGGCGCCAAGAGCGTCTTCGCCTACTGCACGCACCCGATCCTGTCGGGTCCGGCCATCGAGCGCATCGCGGGTTCGCTGCTGGACGAAGTCGTCATCACCAACACGATTCCGCTGTCGGAGACCGCCAAGGCCTGCGGCAAGATCCGCCAGCTGTCGGTGGCCTTCCTGTTCGCCGAGACCATCCGCCGCATTTCGGACGGTGAATCGGTGACCTCCCTCTTCAGCGAGCAGAACAACAACTTCTGATCGCATCCTGAGTTCCGGCCGCTGTTCGCAAGGACCGCGGCCGTTTCGCGAAGGCGCCTGGTCGCGGGGCCTTCATCCGGAGCGTCAATCCTGGCGCTCCGTCCATTCTTGGAGATTGATATGAAATTCGTCGCTTTTGAGCGCAAGCTGCAGGGGACCGGAGCGAGCCGCCGCCTGCGCCACGCTGGCAAGGTTCCGGGCATCGTTTACGGTGCTGGCGAGCCGGCCGTCATCGAGCTGGATCACAACGCGCTGTTCCACGCCATGAAGAAGGAAGCTTTCCACAGCTCCATCCTCGACATGGAAGTGGAAGGCAAGACCACGCAAGTGCTGCTGCGTGACTTCCAGATGCACCCGTACAAGCAGCAAGTGCTGCACGTCGACTTCCAGCGCGTCGACGCCACGACCAAGATCACCAAGAAGGTGCCGCTGCACTTCGTCGGTGAAGCCGAGTCGCCGGCCGTCAAGACCGACAAGGGCACCGTGAACCACGTGCTGACCCAGCTGGAAATCACCTGCCTGGCGCAACAGCTGCCCGAGTTCATCGAAGTCGACCTGAGCGGTCTGACGATGGGTCACTCGATCCACGTGAACGACCTGAAGCTGGCCGATCACATCAAGATCGTCACGCACGGCAAGCCGAACCCGGTGGTCGCGACCCCGGTCCCGGCCGCGGCGGAAGAAGTCATCGTCGTGGCAGCTGCCCCGGCCGACGACAAGAAAAAGAAGAAGAAGTAATTTCTTCCTCTCCGGACGCTGGCCTGACGAGGTCTGCGTTCGTTGCCGGGAGGCCCCCTTCAGGGTGGCTTCCCTCCAAAGAAGGCCCCGCTCGCGGGGCCTTCTGCTTTTGAGCTCGACACTGATAATCGCGCCCCATGATTCGTCTCTTTGTCGGCCTGGGCAATCCCGGCCCTGAATACGAGGACACCCGCCACAACGCCGGGTTCTGGTGGATCGATGCGCTGGCGCGCGGCCTGAAGGTCACGCCGCAGCTGGACACCAAGTACTTCGGCCTGGTCGCGCGCGTGAACGACGCACCGGGCGCGTCCGGTCCGATCTGGCTGCTGCAGCCGATGACCTACATGAATCTCTCGGGCAAGTCGGTGGCGGCGCTGGCGCGCTTCTTCAAGATCGCGCCGGAGGAGATCCTGGCGATCCACGACGAGCTCGAGATCGCGCCCGGCGAGCTCAAGCTCAAGCAGGGCGGCGGCAACGCTGGCCACAACGGGCTGAAGGACATGCAGGCCCAGCTGGGCAGCGGCGACTTCTGGCGCCTGCGCCTGGGCATCGGCCATCCGGGCCACAAGGGCGAAGTCGCCGGCTACGTGCTGCGCAAGCCGCCGGTGGCCGAGCGCCAGGCGGTCGAGGACTGCATCGGCAAGTCGCTCGAGGCCTTCAAGCTGATGACGGGCGGCGACATGGCCAAGGCCGTGGCGCTGCTGCATGCCAAGCCGCCCCGGCCCAAGCCGCCCAGACCTGCCAATCTGCCGACGCCCCTGCCGCCCAAGCCCGGTGCCGCAGGCGCCGCGCCGACGGCTGGCGCCCCGGTTGCCGGCACGGTGGTGACCGCGGCCTCGACGGCCGCCGCCACGGCAGCCGCTGCAATCCCTGCCCCTGGTCCTGTGCCTTCCCCGGCAGTTCCCCCTGCCCCACCCCCTATCCCCGGAGACTGACATGCCCGCGCGCGCCGCCTTGATCCTGACGACTGCTGTTCTGGTCCTCATGCTTGGCGCGGCGAACGCGCAGGACGTGCCCAAGGCGCCCCCGCAGCAGGAGCGAACCTTCGGCTTCTACCGCTGCGGCCCGGAGGGTCAGGACTTGCGCGACAGTCCCTGCCCCGAAGGACAGGGCCGCAAGGCCGAGGTCCCGAAGGACCCGGTCGATCCCAAGGAGGCCGACGCCGCGCGCAAGCGCACGGCCGCCGAGACGCGCGACCTGGCCGCGCGCGAGCGTGAGCGCGAACGCCAGTCGGCGAAGACGCCGCCCAAGGCCGCCGGCATCGACGGCCGCCTGCCGGGACAGCGCGCCGCGAAGCCGGCGAAACCCGCGGATCCGAAGAAGCCCAAGCCCAAGGATCCGAAGAAGCCGCCGAAGAAGAAGCCCAAGGTGCCGAAGTCACCGGATGGCGCGCTGCAGCCCAAGCCCACGACGAGCGACAGCACCACGACGCCCGCAGCTCGCTAGAATGCGCGCCGTTGGTGCTCGCGCGGACATTGCGTCCGTGCAGTTAAACGGGAATCAGGAAGCGGTCGCATCCCCGATGCGCGAACCAACCTGAGCTGTCCCCGCAACGGTAAGTGGCCGCCGGTCGCGCGCCCGGGATCCTGAAGAGGGAACACCGGGCGGCAGCCGGCACTGCCTGTCCCCACGTCCACTGGCGCGTCTGCGCTGGGAAGGACACAGGCAGCGGCCACCAGCCCGGATACCGGCCAACAGGTGGCGTCTCCAGCCGATCGCGCGACGCGTCCTTCGTGAGCTTTCACAAGGACGACCCGACGACGAGCCGGCGACGCCGTTTCTCAGAGGCCCTGCGGGTGAGCAGGCGTCTGAACTCCGTCGTTGGTCCGTTCCTCATGCTTCCGTTCGTTTCGCGCGCGCGCGCTGGTGCCCGCTCGCTGCCTGCCCTCACCCCGATGGCGCTCGCCCTGTCGACGCTCCTGGCGTTCCCGGCGCTCCCGGCGCTCGCGGCGTTCTCCACGGCCGCGGCCGCGCAGTCCGCCCCCACCTCCGCTTCCCCCGCGGCCGCCCCCACCGTCAGCCCTTCGAGCCGGCTCGACGACGTCACCGTCACCGGCACGCGCAGCCCGATGAAGCTGTCCGACGTCGCGGCCGACCTGACCGTCATCAACCGCGACACCATCGAGCGCCAGGGCTTCGGCAACATCGCCGCGCTGCTGCGCAACGTCGCCGGCCTGCAGATGACCAGCAACGGCGGGCCGGGCAATTCGACCTCGGTCTTCGTGCGCGGCGCCGAGACCCGGCACACCGTGGTCCTGATCGACGGCGTGCGCGTGGACGGCCAGTCCTCCGGCGGCGCCAGCTGGCAGAACCTGCCGGTCTCGCAGATTGAGCGCATCGAGGTCCTCAAGGGCCCGGCCAGCGCGCTGTACGGCTCCGACGCCATCGGCGGCGTGGTGCAGATCTTCACGCGCCGGGGAGCGGGCCGCACGCAGCTGGACCTCGGCCTCGGCGGCGGCAACCTCGGCCAGGTGAAGGCCGACATCGGCATCAGCGGCGGCACGGCGGACTTCGACTACGCCGGCTCGCTCGCGCTGGATCGCGGCACCGGCTTCAACGCCTACCTGAACACGGCCGCCCGGAGCTACAACCCCGACGCCGACGGCTGGCGCAACTACAGCGGCAGCCTGCGCCTGGGCGGTCGCGTGGCCGAAGGCCAGCGCCTCGAGTTCATCGGCTTGAAGAGCCGCAGCAACGCGGGCTACGACGCCGGCAAGAACGCCGACGACCGCGGCATCACCGAGACGCTGGCGGGCAAGCTGAGCCTGAACTCCACCTGGTCCCCAGCGCTGTCGACCCAGCTGTCAGCGGGTCAGTCCGAAGAGAACTACGAGACCAAGCCGAGCTCGCCCTACCTGACGAAGACGCGCATCCGCAGCGCCTCGCTGCAGGGCTTCTACCGGATCAACGAGCAGCATCAGCTCAACGCCTTGCTGGAGCGTCGCGAGGATCGCCTGGTCAACACCGACCTCGTCGGCGGCGGCAAGGGCGACCGCGACCAGAACGCGCTCGGCCTGAGCTACCTCGGCACGCTGGGCGCCTTCAGCCTGCAGGCGCACGGCCGGCATGACGACGACAGCGAATTCGGCGGCATCGACACCGGCAGCCTGGCGGCGGGCTTCAAGATCGGCGGCGGCTGGCGCGTGACGGCGTCGGCCGGCAATGCGTTCCGGGCGCCCACGCTCTATCAGCGCGGCAGCGTCTACGGTCCCGACACGACCAAGGCCGGCGTCGAGGCACTCCGCCCCGAGCGCGCGCAGAACCGCGAAGCCGGGCTGGCGTGGGCGCAAGGGAACGTCGACTTCTCGGTCACGACCTTCCACAACCGCGTCACCGACCTGATCGCCTTCGGCGCGGCGGGGACCTGCCGCTCGACGACCGGCTGCTACAGCAACGTCGCGCGCGCGCTGCTCAAGGGCACCAGCCTCAAGGGCGGTGCGCAGCTGGGTCCGGTGAACTTGAGCGCCACGGCGGACTTCCTCGACCCCACCGACGCCAACACCGGCCGCCGGTTGCAACGCCGCGCCAAGCGCTTCGGCACGCTGCGCGCCGAGACCACCTTGCGCGCCTGGACGCTGGGCGCGAACGTCGTCGGCTCGGGGCAGCGCTTCGACGACGCCGCCAACAAGACCCTGGGCGGCTACGGCCTGCTCAACCTGGACGCGCAATACGCCTTCGCGAAAGACTGGCGCCTGCAGCTGAACGTCGACAACGCCTTCAACCGCGACTACCAGACGGCGAACTTCTACCAGCAGGCACCGCGCACCTGGTTCGTCACGCTGCGTTATTCACCGTCGCTGTAATCCGACGCGGCGGGACCAGGCGGTAAGGTCTGTCTCTCGGCGTCAATGCCTGGCTTTCACTGGAGATTCCGGATGTCCGCTCATCACCTGATCATCGGCGGCCAGCGCAGCGGCAAGTCGCGCCACGCGGAGCGCCTCGCGCTGCGCTGGGCGCGCACGCCGACGCACCGGGTCACCGTCATCGCAACCGCCGAGGCCCATGACGACGAAATGCGCGAGCGCATCGCGCGCCACCGCGCGGACCGACCGGCGGGCTTCGACACCCTCGAAGCGCCGCTGCGCCTGTGCGAGGCGCTGCGCGCCGCGGCCTCGCCGCAGCGATTGATCGTCGTCGACTGCCTGACGCTCTGGCTGACGAACTGGCTGATGCCGATGGACGGCGCGCCGCGTCTCGACGACTGGCGCACCGAATGCGCCGACCTGCAGCGACTGCTGCCGCAACTGGCGTCGCCCGTCGTCTTCGTTTCCAACGAGGTCGGTTGGGGCGTGATGCCGATGGGTCGCGAGGTGCGCGCCTATGCGGACGAGCTGGGCTGGCTCAACCAGCTCGTCGCGCGGCAGTGCGCCGAGCTCACCTTGATGGTCGCGGGACAGCCATGGACACGGCCCGTCGAGGACCCGGACGGCGCCGACCAGACCACCGACACGGCGAACAAGGCGAACGAAGCGAACGAGGAGCACAACGGATGACGTCGATGGAACGCTGGATGCGAGGCGCGATCAGGATCGCGGCGGGTGGCGCGATGCTGGGAATGCTCGCGACCTTCTCGACCTTCGCGACGACCGCGATCGCCGCGCCGATCACACTGAAGGACGACCGCGGCCACACGGTCACGCTGCCCGATGTGCCGCGACGCATCGTCAGCCTGCTGCCCTCCCTGACCGAGACCATCTGCGAGCTCGGCGACTGCGCGAAAGTCGTCGGCGTGGATCGCTTCTCCAACTTCCCGGTGAGCGTGCAGAAGCTGCCGCGCCTGGGCGGTCTCGACGACACCAGCATCGAGGCGCTGGTGGCGCTGAAGCCGGACGTCGTGGTGCTGGGCGTCTCCGCGCGCGTCATCGACCGGCTGGAGGGCCTCGGCCTGAAGGTCGTCGCGCTGGAGCCCAAGAGCATGAACGACGTCCAGCGCGTGCTGGGCAAGATGGGGCAGATCCTCGGCAAGGAGGACGACGCGCGCCGGCTGTGGAACCGCGTCGACGGCCACATCGCGCAGAGCGCCGCGACGCTGCCCCCGGGCGCGCGTGGCCTCAGCGTCTACTACGAGGTCGACGCCGGCCCCTACGGCGCGGGCACGGCGTCCTTCATGGGCGAGATCCTGACGCGGCTCGGCGCGAAGAACATCATCCCGGCCGAGCTCGGTCCCTTCCCCAAGCTCAACCCCGAATTCATCGTCCGCGCCGATCCGCAGGTCATCATGGTCGGCCAGCGCAACGCGGCGGGACTGCCGCAACGACCCGGCTGGCCCGCGATCCGCGCGGTCAAGAACCAGCGGATCTGCGTCTGGATCCCGTCGGAGTCCGACGTGCTCGTCCGCCCCGGCCCGCGCATGTCGGAGGCCGCGGCGCTGATGGCGCGTTGCCTGCGTGAGGCGGCGGCCGGCCCCGTGCCGCTGCCGACGGTGCCCTTCAACGCGCCGCCCGGGGGCATGCGCTGATGCGGCCCTCCTCCCTGCTCTCCCCCAAGACGGCGGCGCAACTGACGGCGCTGCTGCTGCTCGGCGCCGCCCTGCTGGCGCTGGGCCTGGCCATCGGCAGCATGGGATGGAGTCCGTGGACGGAGAGCAGCGACACCATGCGCATGATCCTGTGGGACATCCGCGCGCCGCGCTCCATCGGCGCGTGGCTCGCCGGCGCGCTGCTGGCACTGGCCGGCGCGATCGCACAGGGCCTGTTCCGCAACCCGCTCGCTGATCCGTACCTGCTGGGCTGCTCCGCGGGCGCGTCGCTGGGCGTCGCGGCGCTGCTCTTCGTCATGGGCGTCTCGCCCGCCGCGGCCGCGCTGGCGCTGCGCGTCGGCATGACCGGCGCAGCCTTCGCCGGCGCCATCGGCGCCGTGCTGCTCACGCTCGTGCTCGCCCGCGGCGTCACGCAGAGCCTGCGACTGCTGCTGGCGGGCGTGGTCGTCGGCGTGGTGCTGGGCTCCGGCTCCGCGCTGCTGACGCTGATGAATCCCGACATCCTGCGCGCCATGCAGGCCTTCATGCTCGGCAGCACCGGCTATGTCGGCTGGAGCGCGGTGCAGGTCATGGTCGTCGCGATGGGGCTGTGCCTGCTGGTCGCGCTCGGCTGCAGCCGCACGCTCGATGCGCTGACCTTGGGCGAGGACACCGCGCGCTCGCTCGGACAGCAGCTCACGCTGATCCGACTGCTCCTGATCGCCGCGCTCTCGCTGGCGACCGGCGCGGCAGTCGCGCAATGCGGACTGATCGCTTTCGTCGGCCTTGTCGCGCCTCACCTCGTGCGCAGCTGGGGACCGACCACGCACGGCGCGCTGCTGCTGCTCTCGGCGCTGACGGGGGGCGCGCTGCTCCTCGCCGCCGACATCGCCGCGCGCTGGGTCATCGCGCCGCAGGAACTGCCGGTGGGCATCATCACCGCCCTGCTCGGCGGCAGCTATCTGCTGTGGCTGATGCATCGGCGCAAGGCGCATTTCGGCGGCACCGGAGGTTCGCGATGAGCGCGGACGCCGTGGATCTCGGCCACGTGCCGTCGCTGCGCATCGACCTGAAGTCGCTGTCCCTCAGCCATCGCCCCGTGCTTCACGCACTGAAGCTGGCACTTGCGCCACGTGCATGGACGGCGATCGTCGGCCCGAACGGCGCAGGCAAGTCGACGCTCTTGCGCGCGATCGCGGGCCTGTTGCCTTTCGACGGCACCTTGACCCTCGACGACAAGCCCTGGACGGCCTGGCCGGCAAAACAGCGCGCGCGGCAGGTCGCGTGGCTCGGCCAGAACGAAGCGGCCTCGGAAGATCTCACGGCCTACGACATTGCGATGCTGGGTCGGCTGCCTCATCAGCCCTGGCTGGCGCCGGCCAGTGCCGCCGATCACCAGGCCGTCGAGCACGCGATGCGCCAGACGCAAAGCTGGGACTGGAAGGACCGCGCGCTGGGCAGCCTGTCCGGCGGCGAGCGGCAGCGCGTCTTGCTGGCGCGCGCGCTGGCGGTACGCGCGGGCGTGCTGCTGATGGACGAGCCGCTGGCTCACCTGGATCCGCCGCATCAGAGCGACTGGGCGCGCATCGTGCGCGAGCGCGTCGCGGCGGGTGGCGCCGTCGTCAGCGTCCTTCATGAGCTCAACGTCGCCCTGCAGGCCGACACGCTGGTGGTGATGGATGGTGGTCGCATCGTCCATGAGGGTGCCCCGCACGACGCGACGACGCACGACGCGCTGCAGCGCGTCTTCCACAACCGACTGCTGATCCTTCAAGTGCAGGGTCGCTGGGTCGCGCTCAATGAATAAACTCCCGATGACTGCCTGCCCAGCCTTCCTGATCAGTGCGCCGGCTTCCGGCCAGGGCAAGACGAGCGTGACTGCGGCGATGGCGCGTGCGGCGCGCCGGCGCGGACTGCGCGTGCGTGTCTTCAAGACGGGGCCGGACTACCTGGATCCGATGGTGCTGGAGCGCGCGAGCGGTCACACGGTCTACCAGCTCGACCTGTTCATGGGGGGCGAGGCGCATTGCAGGCAGCTGCTCGCTCGCGCGGCGGAGAGCGCCGACCTGATCCTCGTCGAGGGTGTGATGGGTCTCTTCGACGGCAAGCCGAGCAGCGCGGATCTGGCGGCGACGTTCGGGTTGCCGGTGATCGTGGTGCTGGACGCATCGGCGATGGCGCAGACCTTCGCCGCCTTGGCGACGGGACTGGCGCGCTTCCGCGATGACATCCAAGTTGCCGGCGTGATCGCCAACCGTGTCGGCAGTGATGCGCACGCGCGCATGGTGGGCGAAGGTCTGCCCCACGACCTCCCGCTGATTGCCGCATTGAAGCGCGATGCAACGCTGTCCCTTCCCGAGCGGCATCTGGGACTGGTGCAGGCCTTGGAGCTTCCGGACATCGACAAGCAGTTGGAGGCGTGGGCGGACGCGTGGGAGGTTGGCGCGCTGCGGGACATTTTCCAGAGCGGATCGAAGACCGACGGGCGGTGGCCCCTTTTCGGAGGTCAAGGAGGGAATTCAGTTGCCGGCAGGCAACTGAAGGAGGGACACGGAGAAAAGGGGCCACCGCCCGTCGGTCTTGCGCTCGATTGTCCGTTGGAGGGCCGGCGCATTGCCGTCGCTACCGACGCGTGTTTCTCCTTCATCTACCCGGCGAATCTTGATGTGCTGCGCGAGTTGGGCGCGGATGTCCGGGAGTTCAGTCCGATCGCGGGCGAAGCCCTTCCCGAATGCGACGCCTTGTGGCTGCCCGGCGGTTACCCCGAGCTGCATACGCGGACGCTCCGCGAGCATCCGCGCTTCTTCGGCGATCTTGCGTCGCACCTGGAAGCTGAGAAGCCGCTGCTTGCCGAATGCGGCGGGATGCTGGTGCTGCTTGACGAGTTGAGCGATGCCGACGGCGGTGCACAGGCGATGGCGGCGCTGATGCCGGGCCGCGCGTCGATGCAGAAGCGGCTGGCCGCGCTGGGGCTGCAGACGATCGCCTGGCCTGAGGGCGAGCTGCGGGGCCACACCTTCCATTACTCCGCGATGGAGACGCCGCTCTCCCCCATCGCCACGGCGACCAACCCCAACGCCGGCCGCGCCACCGAGCGCCTGTATGCCGTCGGCTCGCTGCGCGCGAGCTACGTCCACCACTACTTCCCGTCGAACCCGGGCGCCATCGCGGCGTTCTTCGGCGGCACCGATTCATTCTCCAAGCGCTGAGCCCACCGACCATGTTCCTCGAATCCGGATTCGCCCACATCGCGCAGGCCCTGCTGTGGCCGGTGCTGATCCTTGTTGCCCTCGGCTTTGTCTACGCGCTGTGGACGGCGGGCGCCACGGTGATGGAGGCCGTGCAGCGCCGCCAGCCCGGCTACCGTCAGTTGAAGGTGCATGCGACGAGCAACCTGGAGACGCTGGAGCTCCAGATCGTCCGCAGCCTCGAGGCGCCGCGCCTGCTGGGCCGCGTCGCGCCGCTGCTGGGCCTGATCGCCACGATGGTCCCGCTCGGCCCGGCGCTGCAGAGCGTCGCCGCCGGCCAGGGTCAGGCCGCGCTGGCGGTGTTCAGCTCCGCGTTCTCGGGCGTCGTGCTCGCGCTGGCGGCGGCCGCCATCGCGCTCGTCGTGTACTCGATCCGTCGCCGCTGGCTGCTGGCCGAACTGCTCGCCATCAAGACCGAGCAGGGCTGGGCATGAGCGCCGGCCGCCGCCTCTCCATCCTTGCCGAAGAGGATGACGACCCGATGCTGTCCGCGGTGAACCTGGTGGACGTGTTCCTGGTGCTGGTCGTCGCGCTGCTGACCGCCGTCGCGCTGCAGCAGCAGTCGCACGCGGACGAAACGGTGATCCGCAACCCCGGCCAGCCGGGCATGGAGATCGTCGTGCGCAAGGACGGCCAGGAGATCAAGTACCGCGGCAACGGCGGCAGCGCCGAAGGCCAGGGTGAGCGCGCCGGCGTCGCATACAAGTTGAAGGACGGCTCGATCATCTACGTGCCCGAGGCCGGGGAAGCGCCCAAGCCATGAGGATCGCGTCCCTGCTGGCGCGCGGCCTCGCGGTCACGGTCCTGTCGCTGTGCGTGCCGCTCGTCGCGAGCGCCGCGAACACGTCGTCCCGCGTGCTGTTCCTCAGCGTCGACATCACGCCCGCCGCCAAGCATGCGCTGCTGGAGCGCGAGGGCAAGGCCCTCGGCTTCGAGGTGCGCCAGATCGAGTACCCGCTGCGCGGCGCGCCGGTCGACAAGGATCCGGCGCTCGATCGCGCGTTGCGCGAAGCGGACCTCGTCTGGATCGACATCCCGCATGCCACCGCGGAAGCGCGGCTGCATCAGATCCTCGACGCCGCGCTGCAGCGCGCCGCCCTGCCCGCTCCGCGCGTGCTGTGGATTCCCGCGGGCGAGCCTGCCGCGAGCGATCGCAGCCTGCGCGCTTATCTGCAGGCCGGCGGTCCGGCCAACACGCGCGCGGCCTTCGCGATCGCGCGGGCGCAGCTCGATGGCAAGCGCGCACCCGACCTCGGCCCGCCGCAGTTGATCCCGCAGCGCGGCATCCACTATCCCGGCGCTCCGAAGCTCTTCGCCGACGCGGCCGAGTTCCGCGCCTGGGCCGCGCAGCAAGGGCTGCGCGGCGAGCCCGTCGCCATCCTGCTGCATCGCTATCACTTCGTGCAGGGCAACACCGAGTGGCTGGACCGCTGGCTCGCGATGTTCCGCAAGCAGGGCCTGCTCGCCTACGCCGCCTTCAGCGGCCAGCTCAGCGACAAGCCCTTGTCGGAGCTGCTCGAGCGCGACGGCCAGGTGCAGGCGCGCGTGATCGTCAACCACAGCCTGCTGCCGCAAGGCGCGACGCTGCAACCCACCTTCGAGCGCTGGGGCGTGCCGGTGCTGCAGACGCAGCCGTATCGCCAGGATGAAGCCGCGGTGTGGGAAGGCAGCGAGACCGGCCTCGCGCAGGCCGACATCCCGTTCTACTTCGCGCAGCCGGAGGCGGCCGGGCTCATCGATCCGGTCGTCGTCGTCGCGCATCCGAAGCGCGGCGAGCCCGAGCTCATCGAGCGTCAGGCCGCCAGCGTCGCCGGCAAGGCCGCGCGCTGGGTTGCGCTGCAGACCAAGGCGAACGCCGACAAGCGCCTGGTCGCCTTCGTCTACAACTACCCGCCGGGCGGCAGCAACTTCGGCGCCTCCTTCCTCAACGTGCCGCGCAGCCTGGCGCGTGTGAGCACCGGCTTGAAGGACGCGGGCTACGGCGTCACGCCGATGGCGGAGGCCGACTGGATCTCCGGCCTCAAGCCGCTGCTGTCCGCGTACTACCCGGGCACCGACCTGCAGGCGCTGCTCGACGCGGACCAGGCCGAGGCGCTGCCGCTCGCGCGCTACACCGCGTGGTTCGACGCGCTGCCCAAGGCCGTGCGCGATCCCATCGTCGCGCGCTGGGGCACGCCGGCCAGCAGCCGCTACGTCCTGCGCGTGCGCGGCGAGCCGGTCTTCGTGATCCCGCGCCTGAAGCTCGGCGCGCTCACCGTGCTGCCGCAGCCGCCCCGCGAGGAAACGCTGCGCAACGGGCAGGACCCGTTCATGCATCGCAGCAAGACGCCGCTGTCGCACCACTACCTCGCCACCTACCTGTGGGCGCGGCAGGCCGACGCCATCATCCACTTCGGCACGCACGGCACGCAGGAGTGGGCGCCGGGCAAGATCCGCGGGCCTGACGTGATGGATCCGGTGTGGCTGCCGCTCGGCGACACACCGGTGGTCTATCCCTACATCGTCGACAACCTCGGCGAGGCGCTCACCGCCAAGCGCCGCGGCCGCGCGCTGATGGTGAGCCACCGCACACCGAGCTTCGCGCCGGCCGGGTTCAACGCGCAGATGGCCCACATGCATGAGCTGATGCACGAGTGGGAAACCGTCGATCCCGGTCCGACGCGGCAAGGGTTGGAACGGCAGATGATCCAGCAGTTCGTCGAGCACAACCTGCATCGCGACCTGGGCTGGAGCGCCGAGCAGATCGCCGCCAACTTCAGCGGCTATCTGGAGTTGCTGCATCCGTATCTGGATCGGCTCGCGCAGAGCTCGCAACCCCAGGGGCTGGCGGTGTTCGGCGTCGTGCCTGATGAAGGCCAGCGTCGCGGCTCCATCCTGCAGCTGTTGCGCGTGCCGCTGATCGAGGCGCTCGGCGAAGACATCGACGAGGCCTTCCTCATCAACCATGAGGGCGTGGCAAAGGCACGGCCGGCGCGCTGGCTGGACCTCGCGCTGAAGGACGCGGAAGCAGCGAGCCACCTCGATCTACGTCCTTCCGCCTGCATCGCGGCCGGCACGGCAGCGGCGGCATCGGCCGCTTCCGCAGTCGCGGCGGAGCTCAAGCACGCAGCGTCCGCACCCGGCACCGCCGCGAGCGCTCCTCTGGTCACCTGCGGCGACGGCTTCGTCCCCAACCGCGCCGCGCGCAAGCCGATCGACCAGGCCGCGCTGTACCAGCTCGCGCTGCGCGCGCAGGAGATGTCGACGCGGCTCTCGACCGAAGGCGAGATGCCCGGGCTGCTGCGTGCGCTCGATGGGCGCTTCATTCCCGCGGCCTACGGCGGCGATCTGCTGCGCAATCCGGAGAGCCTGCCGACGGGCCGCAACCTGACGGGTCTCGATCCGAATCGGCTGCCCACGCGCCAGGCCTTCGAGGCCGCGCAGGCGCTGTTCAAGCGCTGGTACGAGGAGCAGGCCAAGGCCGGCACCGCGCCTCGGCGGCTCGCACTGTCGCTGTGGGCGGGCGAGACGCTCCGCCATCAAGGGATCATGGAAGCGCAGGCGCTGGTGGCGCTCGGCGCCACGCCGGTGTGGGACGCGACCGGCCGGCCGACCTCGATCAAGCTGCTGAGCCCGAAAGAGCTCGGCCGTCCGCGCGTGGACGTGCTGCTGTCGATCACCGGCTCCTACCGCGACCAGTTCCCGGCGTTGATGAAGCTGATCGACCAGGCGGTCGCCGCGGCCGGCGAGGCTGAGTCCGACAACGCCATCGCCAGCAACAACCGCGCGAT
Organism: Mitsuaria sp. MSU3D; assembly: GCF_056867975.1. Classification (NCBI taxonomy): domain Bacteria; kingdom Pseudomonadati; phylum Pseudomonadota; class Betaproteobacteria; order Burkholderiales; family Sphaerotilaceae; genus Roseateles; species Mitsuaria sp. MSU3D. The sequence goes on from NZ_CP200314.1 coordinate 3,837,960, forward strand.
CGCCGGTGAGCTCCGCAAGGCGGGTTTGAAGCCCGCGCAGGCGCAAGCGCTGGCGCAGGCGCGCGTGTTCGGCAACCCGGCCGGCGACTACGGCACCGGCATCGCGGACGCGGTGCAGGACAACGGCCTGAAGGGCAAGGACGGCCAAACCGATCCGCGTCTGGGTCAGCTCTTCCTGTCGACCATGAGCCAGCCCTACGTCGACGGCGAGCCGCTCAGCGTGCCGCCGGCGCAGGCGCAGCAGGCGCTCGGCGCGCACCTGCGCCACACCGACGCGGCGCTGATGTCGCGCAGCAGCCACCTGTACGCCATGGTCAGCAGCGACGATCCGTTCCAGTACCTCGGCGGCCTGGCCGCGGCGGCGAAGGTCGCGGGCAACACGAATGGCATCGCCCTCCACGTGAGCCAGTTGCAGGACGCCGCCGAGCAGCACACCGAGACCGCCGCGCAGGCGATCGCGCTGGAGATGCAGAGCCGCTACCTGCACCCCGGCTGGCTGAAGGCGCAGCAGGCCGAGGGCTGGTCCGGCGCGCTGCAGGTGCTCAAGGCGGTGCAGTACAGCTTCGGCTGGCAGAGCATCGCGCCGGGCACCGTGCGGGCGGACCACTGGCAGAGCTTCTACGACGTGCTGGTCAAGGACAGGCACCAGCTCGGCGTGCCCGAGTGGCTGAAGCAGAACCCGCAGGCCTATGCGCAGGCGCTGGAGCGCCTGGTGCAGGCCGACCGCATGGGGTACTGGAAGCCGGATGCGCGGACGAAGCAGGAGATCGCCTCGCTGTACCGCGACCTGACGAAGGCGGCGCCGCTGAACAACGAGCTGGCTTCGGTGCGCCGCTGGACGGCGGATCAGCTGCCGCAGGACGTGCCGGCCTTCCAGCCGGCGTCACCCGCCGCGCCTCAGCCGGCCAACAAGGCGCAGAAGCCTGCGGAACGGCGCGCGACTCCCGCCGTGCCGCCGGTTCCGACCGTGCGTGGTCTCGCGCTGCAGCGCGTGCCCGAGCCTCCGAAGCCGACGCCGGCCACGCCGACGGCAGAGCGCCTCGAACAGGCGCTCGCCTGGATCGCGATGGCGCTGCTCATGTGCGCCGGCGCCATCTGGCAATCGCGCCGATCGAATCCGCCGCATCGAGCGGGCCTGCATTTCCACAACGACAACCACCTGATCCCACGGGGAGCCGCTTGAACTCGAACAACAGGATCACCGTGATCGCGAGCGCGATCGCACTGCTCGCGGGCGCCGCCCACGCGCAAGACGCCAACAGGCTCGACACCGTCCGCATCAGCAGCCGCGCGCAGCTCGGCGAGGCCGAGAGCGCCTCCGAGGGCGAAGTCGGCGTCGAGCGCCTGGCGCTGCGTCCGCTGCTGCGCCCGGCCGAGCTGCTGGAAGCGATGCCCGGCATGACCGTCACGCAGCACAGCGGCGACGGCAAGGCCAACCAGTATTTCCTGCGCGGCTACAACCTCGACCACGGCAGCGACTTCGCGACCTTCGTGCTCGGCATGCCGGTGAACATGGCGAGCCATGCTCACGGCCAGGGCTACATGGACCTGAACTTCCTGATCCCGGAGCTGGTCGACAGCCTGCGCTACCGCAAGGGCGCGTTCAACGCGGAGGACGGCGACTTCGCGACGACCGGCGCCGCGCGCATCGGCTACCTGAGCGAGATCGAGCGCCCCTTCGCGCAGGTGACGGCCGGCCCCTACGGCTACCGGCGCGCGCTGAGCGCCGGCAGCGCGAAGGTCGGCGGCGGCTGGTCGTTGCTGGGCGCGGTCGAGGGCAGCGTCTACGACGGCCCGTGGGACCAGGCCGAGGACCTGCATCGCCGCAACGCGGTGCTGCGCCTGACGCGCGGCGACGAGCGCAACGGCGCTCACCTCGACCTGCTGAGCTACAGCGCCGCCTGGCGCGCCAGCGAGCACGTGCCCGAGCGCGCCATCGACAGCGGCGAGATCGGCCGCTACGGCACGCTGCTGGCCAACGATGGCGGCCGCACGCACCGCCACAGTCTGAGCGGCGGATTCGCCTACAACCAGGGCAGCGGCCAGTGGACCGCCGACGCCTGGGTGGTGGACTACGCGCTGAACCTGTTCTCCGCGCCGTCCGGCTTCATCAACGGCCCCGACGGTGACCAGCACGAGCAGGCCGATCACCGCAAGCTCTGGGGCGGCTCGCTGAAGCACCAGTTGCCCGCCGCGTGGCTGCCCGCCGATCAGCAACTGACCTGGGGCCTGCAATGGCGCCACGACAAGATCGGCACGCTCGGCCTGTACGACACCGTCGACCGCGTGCGCACGCACACCGTGCGCGAGGACCGCGTCAGCCAGGACAACGCGGGCGTCTTCGTCGAGCTCGGCAGCCGCTGGACCGACTGGCTGCGCAGCACCGTGGGCGCGCGCTGGGACACGATGCGCGCGACGGTCTCGCCGACCGCGGGCGAGTTCAACATGGACAACGGCGGCAAGGCGAGCCAGTCGCAGTTCAGCCCGAAGCTGGGCCTGATCGCGCGCGTCGCGGCGGACACCGAGGTCTACCTGCATTGGGCACGGGCCTTCCGCTCGAACGATGCGCGCGGCGCGACCTCGACGACGAATCCCGCCGACGGCAGCGAGGTCGACCGCCTGCCGCTGCTGGCGCGCACCAAAAGCACGGAGCTGGGGCTGCGCACCAAGCCCGTCAAGGGGTGGACCACCAGTCTGGCGCTGTGGCAGGCCAACCTGGCCTCGGAGCTGGTCTTCGTCGGCGACGAGGGCGTGACCGAAGCGCGCGGTGCGTCCAAGCGCGTGGGGCTGGAATGGTCCAACGACGTGCAGGTCGGCCGCGATTGGCTGATCGACGCGGACGTGGCCTGGTCCCGCGCCCGTTTCGTCGAGGCGACCGAGACCGAGTTCGGCAGCGGCAAGCGCGTTCCCAATGCGGTGCCGTGGTCGGCGTCGATGTCGGCCAACTGGGCGCCGGCGGGTCCGTGGTCCAGCGGCTTCAAGCTGCGGTACCTGGGCGCCTATGCGCTCGAGGAGACCGGCACGCAGAAGTCCAAGGCCGTGTTCACCGCCAACTGGCGTCTGGGCTACCAGCTCAGCGACCGCTGGCAGCTCGGCCTGGACGTGCTGAACCTCTTCGACACCAAGGCCAATGACATCGAGTACTGGGGCGCCGCCTGCACGCGCGCCGAGGGCGCGGGCTGCAACAACGGCGAAGGCATCAACGGGCGCCTCGTGCATCCGATGGAGCCGCGCACCTTCCGTCTCAGCCTGCGCGCGCGGATCTGAACGCATTCATCGGAGCATCGACATGGAAATCGAAAAACCGCCCGTCGACCGGGTGCGCATCATTCCGGACGGCGAACGCCGCGGGCTGGTGATCGTCCACACCGGCAACGGCAAGGGCAAGAGCACGGCGGCCTTCGGGCTGGCGCTGCGCGCGCATGGGCGCGGCAAGCCGGTCCACATCTACCAGTTCATGAAGGTGCCGAGCGCGCGCTTCGGCGAGCACCGGCTGTTCGAGCAGATCGGCGTGCCCATCGAGGGTCTGGGCGACGGGTTCTCGTGGAAGAGCAAGGACCTGGACCATTCGGCGCAGCTCGCGCGCGACGGCTGGGAACGGGCGAAGGCCACGATCCTGGCCGGCGAACACTTCCTCGTCGTGCTGGACGAGATCATGTATCCGCTGCGCTACGGGTGGCTGCCGCTGGAGCCGGTGCTGGAGACGCTGCGCGAGCGGCCGTCGCAGGTGCACGTCTGTCTGACCGGGCGCAACGCGCCTCAGGAATTGATGGATCTGGCAGACACGGTGACGGAAATGACAATGGTGAAACATCACTTCAAGGCAGGAGTGCCGGCCCAGCGAGGAATCGAAGACTGACGAGGACGCTCATGACGGCAGAATCCGCCCACTCGTCGTTGCAAATGCTCGCAGTAGCGCCGCTACTGCTCCGCTTTGCGCCTAGATTGGACGGATTCCGCCGCCCTGCTCGCCCTCGTCAGCGCGCTTGCTGACATCCTTATTCTGAACTCCATGTCCTGGCTGCTCGCCCTCGCGATCCCCATCGCACTGCTGCTCGACCGCTGCTTCGGCGAGCCGCCCGCCGCCGTGCATCCGGTCGTCGGCATGGGCCGTTTCCTGGGGCTCTTCGGCGACCGGCTCTGCGCGATGTCGCCGAAGGCAGCGTTCATCGGCGGTGCGCTCGCGTGGACCGCAGGGATCGCGCTCTCGGCCGTCACCGCGTGGGCGATCGAGCATGCGGTCATCGTCGGGCTCGAACCGTGGTTCGGCGGCTGGCGGCTCGCGGTCGCGGCGCTGCTGCTGGGACTCGCGCTGAAGCCGATGCTCGCGTGGCGCATGCTGCGCGACGAGGTGGGCGCCGTGGAGAGCGCACTGTCACGATCGCTCGACGAAGGCCGCGCGCAGCTGTCGCGCCTGGTCAGCCGCGACACGCGGCAGCTCTCCGCGCTCGAGGTCCGCGAGACCGCGATCGAGACACTCGCCGAGAACCTCAACGACTCCGTCATCGCGCCGCTGTTCTGGTTCATGGTCGCCGGCCTGCCGGGCGCGGCGGTCTACCGCTTCGCCAACACGGCCGACGCGATGTGGGGCTATCGCGGCCGCTGGGAATGGGCCGGCAAGTGGGCCGCGCGCGCCGACGACGTGTTGTCCTGGATCCCGGCGCGCTTGACCGGACTGGCGATCGTCGCGCTGCGTCCCGCGCTGCTCGCGCCGTTGTTGCGCGAGGCCACGCGCACGCCCTCGCCCAACGGCGGCTGGCCGATGGGCGCGATGGCGTTGCGGCTCGGCCGCGCGCTGAGCAAGCCCGGCCACTATCGGCTCAATCCGTCCGGCAGCGACGTCGTCGCCGAGGACATGCTCACCGCCCAACGGCTCGCCGCCCGCGCGATGCTGGGCCTCGCCGCGCTGCTGGCGCTCGGTACCGCCGCACTGCGCGGCGGATTCGCACGATGACTCGCTTCCCATCGCTCACGCACGGCGGCACCGATGCCGGGCCGCCGGTGCGTCACGACTTCTCGACCAACGCCCACCCGCTCGGCCCGCCGCCGGCGGCGCTCGACGCGGTGCTGCGCGCCGACCGGCTGCGTTACCCCGACCCGACCTACGCCGCGCTGCGCGCCCGCCTGGGCGACTGGCACGGCGTGGAGCCCGAACGCGTGCTGCCCGCCTCCGGCGGCTCGGAAGCCATCCGCCGCCTGACGCTCGCCGCGATGCTGTCGGGGGTCACGCGCGTCTGCGTGCCGCAGCCCGGCTTCGGCGACTACGCGGCGGCGGCCCACGCGCTCGGCCTGCAGGTGACCGGCTACGACGACGCGTTCGAGCTCGCCGATACGCTGACCTTGCCCTCGCTGGTGTGGGTCTGCGATCCCAACAATCCCACCGGCGCGAGCTTCGGCCCCGCCGAGTGGACGGCCGTGGCGCTGGCGCTCGGGCAGAGCGGCTCTCAGCTCGTCGTCGACCAGGCCTACGACGCGCTGCGCCTGGCCGGCGGCTGCGCGCTCCCACAGCCCATCGCCGACGGGGCCTGGCGGCTGGTCTGTCCCAACAAGGCCTTCGGGCTGACCGGCGTGCGCGGCGCCTACCTGATCGGCCCGCGCGACGGCCTCTGGATCGATCGCGTCGAGGAGCTCGCGCCGAGCTGGGTGCTGTCGTCCGAGGGTCAGGCCTTGCTCGAAGCCTGGACCACGCCGTCCATCCGCAACGAACTCGAAGCCTCGCTGCCGCTGCTGCGCGAGTGGCGTGAAGCGCAGTGGGCGCGCATGGCAGCGATGGGCTTCGACCAGATCGACGGCGGCACCGCCAACTTCTGGCTGGCCGCCCTGCCGTCGCCGTGGCACGGCATGCCGGAGCCGCTGCTCGAAGGGCTGCGCGCGATGGGCATCAAGCTGCGCGATGCGACGTCCTTCGGCCTGCCGGGGCTCGTGCGCGTGTCGGTGCAGGCGCCGGAGGCCGTCGACGCGCTGGCCGCCGCGATGCTCACCTTCGGCGGCCACACGCCGCTGCCGGCGCCGCCGTCGCGCCATGGGGCGTTCGACACGACGCATCCGTTTGGAGAAACGCTGTGAGCGGTCCTGCGTCGGATGATGTCAGCCGGACCGCCAAGCGCGGGCTCTCCACGGGGCATGGGGGATCCCTCCAGGACCCCCAAGCCCCATTCCGGCCCCAGGGTGACTCGTTGACCCCGGAGGGGGTGGCCGGGCGGGGTCGGGGGCGGGGGCGGGCCGTCATGGTGCTCGGCACCACGAGCGGCGCGGGCAAGAGCTTCCTCACCACGGCGCTGTGCCGCTGGTATGCGCGGCAGGGCCTGCGCGTCGCGCCGTACAAGGCGCAGAACATGAGCAACAACGCGCGCGTGGTGCCAGGTCTTGATGGTCGGCAGGGCGAGATCGGCTCGGCCCAGTACTTCCAGGCGCTGGCCGCCCGCGCACGGCCCGACGTGCGCATGAACCCGGTGCTGTTGAAGCCGGAGAAGGACACCGCCTCGCAGGTCGTCGTGATGGGCGAGGTCGACGAGGCGCTCAGCCGCGCGCCGTGGCGCGAACGCAGCGAGGCGCTGTGGACGCGCGCACGCGGCGCGCTGCACGAGTTGCTCGACGAGAACGACGTCGTCGTCATCGAGGGCGCCGGCTCGCCCGCCGAGATCAACCTGCACAGCAGCGACTACGTGAACATGCGCACCGCGCGCGAGGCCGGCGCCGCCTGCCTGCTGGTCACCGACATCGACCGCGGCGGCGCCTTCGCCCATCTGTACGGCACACACGCGCTGCTGCCGGCGGACGAGCGCGCGCTGATCCGCGGCTTCGTGCTGAACCGCTTCCGCGGCGACGCCGCGCTGCTGTCGCCGGGACCGGAGATGCTGCAGCAGATGACCGGCGTGCCCACGCTCGCGACGCTGCCGATGTGGCGCGGCCACGGGCTGCCCGAAGAGGACGGCGTCTTCGACGACCGCACGACCGGTGGGCTTGGCGCGGGTGGCGTCAGCGGCGGCGGACGTGACGTGATCCGCGTCGCCGTGATCGCCTATCCGCGGCTGTCCAACCTCGACGAGTTCCAGCCGTTGCGCAACCTGCCGGACGTGCGCCTGAGCTGGGTCCGCACGCCGGCCGAGCTCGACGGCGTGGACTGGATCATCCTGCCGGGGTCGAAGGCGGTGGCGTCCGACCTCGCCTGGCTGCGCGCACAGCGGCTGGACGTCGCGGTCGCGGCGCACGCGGCCGCCGGCCGGCGGGTGCTGGGCATCTGCGGCGGCCTGCAGATGCTGGGCGAGGCGCTGGTCGATCCGCACGGGCTCGATGGCAACGCGCCGGGCCTGGGCCTGCTGCCGCTGGTGACGCTGTTCGAGCGCGAGAAGCTGTTGCGCGAGGCCGAATGCCGCTTCGCGCCGTCGCTGGACGCGCCGTGGTCGTCGCTGAACGGCGAAGTGGCCCGCGGCTACGAGATCCACCATGGCCGCACGGCGCAGCACCCCGGCCTGCCCGCGGCGCGGCCGGTGCTGTTCGACGGCCTCGGCGAGCCGGTCGGCTGGCAGCACGGGCCGGTGCTCGGCCACTACCTGCACGGCCTGTTCGAGGACGACCGTGTGCTGGCCGCGCTGTTCGACCGGCCGGCGCGTCCGCTCGACCAGGTCTTCGACGAACTGGCCGACTACATCGACCGCCATTTCGCGCCCGGCGTGCTGCTGGACCTGCTGTCGCCGTCGCCGCCCCCTCTTCCTTCCCCTTGATGTCCCGAGAAGTCCCATGACCAAGCAAGACCTGATTCCCTCGATCCCCTCGTTGCACGATGCGGCGCTGGCATCGGCGCTGCAGCACCGCATCGATCGCAAGACCAAGCCGCTGGGTTCGCTGGGCCGGCTGGAGGGCCTGATGCTGCGTCTGGGGATGATCCAGGGCACGGAGCAGCCCAAGCTGGTGGACCCGCAGATGATGGTCTTCGCGGCCGACCATGGGCTGGCGGCGCACGGCGTGTCGGCCTTCCCGTCGGACGTGACCTGGCAGATGGTGGAGAACTTCCTGGCCGGCGGCGCGGCGGTCTCCGTGCTGGCGCGCCAGCACGGGCTGCAGTTGAGCGTCGTCGACGCCGGTGTGCGCCACAGCTTCGAGCCGCGCCCGGGCCTGCTGATTGCGAAGATCGCGATGGGCAGCCGCGACATGCTGGAGGGCCCGGCGATGACGGTCGACGAGTGCGCGACCGCCATCGCCGCCGGCAAGACGCTGCTGCAGAAGCGACCGGGCAATGCGCTGCTGCTGGGCGAGATGGGCATCGGCAACACCTCGTCGGCGGCGCTGCTGCTGTCGCGCCTGGGCGGATTTGCGCTGGCCGATTGCGTGGGCCGCGGCACCGGCCTGGACGACGCGCAGTTGCGTCACAAGCTGGGCGTGCTGGCGCGCGTGCTGGAGAAGCATCCGCGCGCGATCGAGCCGCTGGCGGCGTTGGCCGCGCTGGGCGGGCTGGAGATCGCGATGATGGTCGGCGCGGTGCTGCAGGCGGCGCTGGAACGCCGGGTGATCGTCGTCGACGGCTTCATCACCGGCGCGGCGGTGCTGGTGGCCGCCAAGCTGCAGCCGGCGGTGCTGGAGCGCTGCATCTTCGCGCACCGCTCCAACGAGCAGGGCCACCGCCTGATGCTGGACACGCTGCAGGCGCAGCCGCTGCTGGACCTGGGCCTGCGCCTGGGCGAAGGCTCCGGCGCGGCGCTGGCCTGGCCGCTGCTGGAATCGGCCTGCCGCGTGCTGGGCGAGATGGCGAGCTTCGATTCGGCGGGCGTGAGCGACAAGACCTGACGCCGCTTCCGCGAGCGGTCAGGCGGGCAGCCGACGCTATGCTCGCGGCTCCACAAGGATTCGAACCGCCATGTCCAACACCGAGCGCTCGTTGCTCGACACGCTGCGCGCGTTGGAAGTCGAGCTCCACCACCCCGGCGTGCGCTGCAGCGCCGAGCGGCTGTCGCAGCTGCTGCACCCGGACTTCCACGAGGTCGGCCGCTCCGGCCGCCAGTACGACCGCGAGACCATCATCCGCTGGCTTGCCGACGACCACGAGCCGCCGAAGGTCGTGCCGGACGAATTCCGCATCGCGCCGCTCGCCCCCGACGCGGCCTTGCTGACCTACCGTTCGGCGCATCGGCAGGAAGACGGTTCGCTGGTTCATCACACGCTGCGGTCCTCGCTCTGGCTGAAGACGGCGGAGGGGTGGCAGATGCGATATCACCAGGGGACGCCGGCGGCACAAGCCTGGTAAGGCGCACGATCACGGCGCACGTCGTGGTGCACGCGCGCACGATCCGCGTGCGACGCCGGGTCAGGGGACATGGGCGCGGAAGTGGCCGAAGGTCACGTCCCGGGAAGGCCGATGGGCGCTAGATTCGCGGCGGCTCCGCTGCTGTCCAGAGCGGCGGGGTTGGCCGGGTCCAGCCGGTCGTTGTACCGACTCCCCGCTCCTCCCATGATCGATCCCACCGACTTCGCGGCGCCCTTCGGCGACCTGCCCGTTCCCGAGTCCCTGCTCGCGCTGCTGCGTTTCCAGAATGACGTCGGCTATGGCAACTACTCCGCCGCGCTGACGCTCACCGACGACGACCACGACGGCCTGCGATACGGCTGGTCGGAGGATCCCGCCCTCCTGTCCCGGCTGATCCCGTTCGCGCGGGCGACCGCGTCGGGATCGTTCTACGCGCTGTGGAATCCGGACCCGTCGCAGGCGCCGATGCCGGACCGCTGGCCGGTGGTGGCCTTCGGCGATGAAGGCGGCGAATGGATCGTCGCGCGCGACGTGCGCGAACTGCTGCGCGTCAGCAGCTGCGATGTAGAGCCGCGCATCGACTTCGACCGCATCCACTACTTCCGCAGCGAGCATCACTACCGCAAGAGCGAGGGGCTCGACGCCTACATCGACTGGCTGCGGGCGCAGCTGCAGCTGGCGCCGGTCGACGATCCGGAGGCAATCCTCGAGGCCGCTCAGCGCGCGTGGCAGGACGAATTCGAACGGTGGCTCCAGCCGTTCCTGCAAGGATGAGGCCGCGCGCGGCGGTGTGCGTTCAGCCCGGAACCGTCGTCAGCAGTGCCTCGGCCAGGCGTTCTATCTCGCCGCGCATCGCGAGCCGTTCCAGCCACCGCGGGGGAATCGCCGATGCGCCGTAATGTGCGCCTGCCAGTTGCCCCGCGATCGCAGCGACCGTGTCGGCATCGCCCCCAAGATTGGCAGCGGTCAGGATCGTTGCCTCGAAGGAGGACGATCGCGCGAAGCACCACATCGCCGCTTCGAGCGAGTCGATGCAGTAGCCGGAACTTCTGATCTGGTCGACGCTCTTGTCGCGCAGCGACGGATCGGCAGCACTGAGGACCGTCGCGCTCAGGTGCGCATCGCGTGAGGTGGCCCACAACGAGGCCTTCGCGTCGCCGTCGATGGCGCGGGCCAGCAGGTCCGCGAACAGCTCGCAGGCGTCGACCGCCTCGATGGCGGCATGGGTGGTCATCGAGCTCAAACGGGCGTTCCGTCGGAGCGCCGCGCGGTCCGACAGGAAATGCAGCGCCACCGGCGCCAGCCGCATCAACGAGCCGTTGCCGGCGCTGCGTGGATCGGTGTCGCCCGCGTACGGGTCGCCCGAGAGCTGGTAGCGCTGCAAGGCCTTGGCGGTGGTGAGGCCGATGTCGAAGCATTCACCGGTGCTGCTCAGGTAACCCCATTGCCACCAGTTGACGTAACGGTTCATCTGATCGACCGGATCGAATCCGTCGCGATGGACCAGGCTGGTCGCAAGGCACAGCGCCATCGACGTGTCGTCCGTCCATTGCCCGGCGGCGAGCGAGAAGGGGCCGCCGCCCACCATGTCGGTGACCGGCGCGAAGCTGCCGCGCGTCTCGAACTCCACGGTGGTGCCGACAGCGTCGCCGCAGGCCAGCCCCAGCAAGGCCCCGAGCGCCCGATCGCGGCGAAGCGCTTGTGTCGATGTCGTCATCTCACTCTCCCTGTCGCGGACTGAAGGTCCGCGGGAACACCACCGCGCTCTTGCGGTCCCGCAGGCGATAACCCATCGCGGCGCGCTTGGCGTCGCCGGCCATCGGTCCGGCCTCCTCCAGGAACCCGGCCGCGAGCATCCGCGTCCGGAAACCGCTCTTGTCGACCGGCCGGCCCAGCACGACCTCGTACATCCGCTGCAGCTGCGGCAACGTGAAGACCTGCGGCAGCAGGAACGCCGGCAGCGACGTGTACTCCACCTTGCCGCGCAAGCGTTCGACGGCGGTCTTCAGGATCGCCGCGTGATCGAAGGCGAGACGGGGGCGCTTGAGCAGCGTCTCCACCTCGAACCAGCCGACGTCGGCGGCGTTCGCGCCCTTGGCCAACGTCACGCCGTCGGCGGGCATCAGCGCGAAGTACACATGGGTCGCCGACCATCCGCGCGGATCGCGGTCCCTGCCGCCCCAGCTGCCGAGCTGCTCCAGATACGGACTGGCGACGCCGGTCTTCTCCGACAGCTTGCGCCGTGCGCAGGCCTCCAGATCGCGGTCGCGATCAACGTCCACGAAACCGCCCGGCAGCGCCCAGCGGCCGGGGAACGGCTCCTCGTCCTTCGAGGGCCGCTGCACCAGCAGGACGCGCAACTGGTCCTCGAGCACCGAGAAGATCACCACGTCGACCGTCGTGAACGGCAGTGGGAAGGGAGGGATCGCCGCCGCGGGCTGTGGTTTCCGGCGCGAAGCATCGGTCGTCATCGTCGTTCTCACTTGATCGGATCGGCGGAGAGTTGTATTGTGCAACCTTCAATGAGTTGCACTATACAACTCGTTCGACGAACAAGCGGACATCACGACAACGACAACGACAACGACAACAACAACAACAACGACAACAACAACAACAATCCGATGGAAGGGAGAGATGGGATGAACACCATCAACGACAAGACACTGACCTCGCTGAGCAAGCTGCTCAGCCTGACGCTGCGGCACAAGCCGGAGACACTGGGCCTCACGCTCGATGAGAACGGCTGGGTGGCGGTCGATGCGCTGATCGCCGGCGCCCGAGCCGCGGGCAAGCGGATGGATCTCGCGCTGTTGCGCGAGATCGTCGAGACCAACAACAAGCAGCGCTTCGCCTTCAGCGAGGATGGCCTGCGCATCCGCGCGAACCAGGGGCACTCGGTCGAGGTGGCCCTCGACCTGTCCCCGGTGACGCCGCCCGAGACGCTGCTGCACGGGACGGCGACGCGCTTCCTCGACGCCATCCTCGCCGAGGGGCTCGACAAGCGGCAACGCCACCATGTGCACCTCAGCGAGAACGCGGACACGGCGCGCCAGGTCGGCTCGCGCTACGGCAAAGTCGTGCTGCTGAAAGTCGACGCCGGCCGGATGCACCGGGACGGTCATCAGTTCTTCAGGACGGAGAACGGGGTCTGGTTGACCGACGCCGTGCCGCCGGGATATCTGAAAGTGGTATCCGGCCCATGAGCCACTAACATCCGAACCCGCCGTTGCAGTCGCACCCAGGGACATGGGGTTGCTGCGGTCGCCCAACGGCATTGAGAGGGAGGAACTCATCATGAACCTGAAACGCATCGCGACGGCTGCCGTCGCATCCCTGGCACTGGTCGCGTCGACCGCCCACGCCAACTACTCGTGTGGCGGCGCGGTCACCTACCTCGGCATCGACATGGGCGGCGACGTCACCGTCAGCGTCACCGGCACACCCATCCACAAGATCTGCAACTTCAACGGCGGATCCGGGCGCGCCTCGGCCGCCACCTGCAAGTCCATCTATGCCACCTTGCTGGCTGCCCGCACGACCGGCAAGACCGTGGCGATCTATTACGACGAGAACGGCTACACCTGCGGCAGCCTGCCCGCATGGGGCTTCGTCCCGTCGGTCTACTTCGTCCAGGGCCCGGACAACTGAGTCCGCGCCGCGGCGCGTCACGAGGCGGCTCGATAGAATCACGCCCGTGACCCGCTGGCTCCGCATCCTTGTCCTGACGATCCTCGTCCCCGCGTACGGCATCGCCGCCGCCGGCGTGACGATGTTCGCCGCGGGGGTCGCGCATGCCCAGCATCTGCTGGTCGACGGGCAGCCCGCGGATCCCTCGGCCACTGCAATCGCCGCGGTGCAGTCAGGCACCGACGACGACCAGGCCGCCGACATCGCCGCCCTGCTCTTCGAGCTCGGCGACACCTCGGACGACATGTCCGACCACTGCAAGCCCGACGCGCGCCCGCTGCGCGTCGCGCCGCCGCAGTCGAGCCCGCTCCCCACGCCCCAGCTGCACGAGCCTCAGCGCTGCCCGCAGCCGCTGCTGCGGCCGCCACGCGCCTGACGCGCCCCGTGTAGCCCGCGCCGAGGCGCCTCGCCGCCTCCACCTCCCCGTTCGTCCCTTTCAGCACGCGCCGCGCCTTCCGTGCTCGCGTGCGTCTGCGCCGCCGTCGCCGCGCCTCGTCAATGAGGTCCGGCAGGCCGGTGCGCCTTCCTCATCCATCATGGAAATCGCCTTACTTTTCTTCCTCATCCTGCTCAACGGCCTGTTCGCCATGTCCGAGATCGGACTGGTGACCGCGCGCCGCGCGCGCCTGCAGAAGCTCATCGACGAGGGCGACAGCGCCGCCGCGGCAGCCGTCAAGCTGGGTGAGGATCCGACCCGCTTCCTGTCGACCATCCAGATCGGCATCACCTCGATCGGCGTGCTCAACGGCATCGTCGGCGAGGCCGCCCTCGCCGGCCCGCTCGCGCTGTGGATCACCTCCCACGGCGTGCCGGCGGAGTACGCCAGCGGCGCCGCGACCGGCCTGGTTGTCGTGCTGATCACCTACTTCTCGATCGTGCTGGGCGAGCTGGTGCCCAAGCGCCTGGGCCAGTCCAATCCCGAGGCCGTCGCGCGCCTGGTCGCGCGCCCGATCGCGGCGCTCGCCGTCGCGACCAAGCCCTTCGTGCGTCTGCTGTCGGGCTCGACGAACGCGCTGCTGCGCCTGCTCGGCGTGAAGCCATCGGCGGCGTTCAACGTCACCGAGGAAGAAATCCACGCCGTGCTCGCCGAAGGCACCAGCGCCGGGGTCATCGAGTCGCACGAGCACGCGATGGTGCGCAACGTCTTCCGCCTGGACGACCGCCAGATCGGCTCGCTGATGGTGTCGCGCCGCGACGTGGTCTGCCTGGACATGAACGATCCGATGGAGACGACGCTCGCGCGCATCGAGGCCTCGGATCACGCGCTGTTCCCGGTGGTGCGCGGCGGACTGCACGACATCGTCGGCGTGGTGAACGCGCGCCAGCTGCTGTCGGAGATGCTGCGCCAGCGCCAGCCGCGTCTGGATGCGCACCTCGCCCCGGCGCTCTATGTGCCGGAGACGTTGACGGGGATGGAGCTGCTCGCCAACTTCCGGCTGTCCGCGGTGCACATGGCCTTCGTCATCGACGAGTACGGCGAGGTGCAGGGCCTGGTCACGCTGCACGACCTGATCGAGGCGATCACCGGCGAGTTCCAGCCGCAGGATCCGGCGTCCGCCTGGGCGGTGAAGCGCGAGGACGGCTCGTGGCTGCTCGACGGTCACATCCCGGTGCCGGAGCTGAAGGACAGCCTGGGCCTCGACGAAGTGCCGGAGGAGGAACGCGGCCGGTATCACACGCTGAGCGGGATGATGATGCTGCTCTCCGGACGACTGCCGCGTGAGGCGGACACGGTGGAGTGGGAAGGCTGGCGCTTCGAGATCGTCGACATGGACGGCAAGACGATCGACAAGGTGCTGGCGTCGCGCGTGGTGGAGGCCGGCGATGTCGTGGCATGACGGCGCGCGGGTGCAGACCGTGCTCGCGTTCGCGGCGCTGCTCGGGTCGTGCTCGGAGGGTTATCCCGGCGAGGACCGGCCGCTGGTCAGTCCCTTCGACATGAGCAACGCGGAGCGCGTCGCCGAGCTCAACGTCGTCGGCCGTGACGCGCCCGGACCGCGCTGGCGCTACGCGCTGGGCGACGGTTGCGCGCTGGAGGTCGAGCAAGGGAGCGAGAAGGACAAGCGGCGCGTGGTGGTGACGCTGAAGCGGTCGATGGACGCGGAGGTGGTCTTCGACAGCGAGGCGAAGACCTATGACGTCGCGCTGATCGACCGGTCAGGCGCAACAGCCCAACCCATCGCGACCTTGCTCAAGACCGACAAGTGGACCTATGCGACGCAGGGGAGTCTGCTGGTCGATCTGTTGGTCAGGGATTGCGCAGCAAACGTCGCTGCACGATAGCCCGCGAAGCCGGGATCCCCGCACGGCCTGGCCGGTGACCGCTACTTCGAATAGCCCATGTCCTTGATGAACACCGCCCGCTGCTTCTCCCCGTTGAACGCGAAGAGCACCCGTTCCTGCTCGCCGTTCTCGCGCTCGACGACCATGGCCCAGCGGTCGAGCCGGTAGCGGCCGACGAAGTCGGATCCGTTGCGCCGCTGCCGCTGCGCGCCGCCGGCACCGGCGCCAACGGCGCTGACCGACGACGTCGTCGTGCTGCCGCCGCGCGAGTAGGTGTTCGTCGCCATCCCCGCCACGCCGTTCGCCGCGGCCATGGCGCCAGTGCCGAAGACCGACTTGCCGGTCTGCTCGAAGCTGCCGTCCGATTCGAAGTGGAAGCGGTTCTGCGAGCTGCCGCCGCCCAGGATCGAGTACCAGGAGTGCGTGAACGTGCCGTCGATCCGCTGCCCCGCCGCGGCTGGCGTCGCGGGCGTGCCGCTGATCGTGCGCCAGTCCTTGTCGTCGTGGTCCTTGATCTGCCAGTCGCCGCCGCTGCGGCGCCACTGGATCACGCGCTCCGGCTTGAAGCGACGCGCCGCCGCCATGTCGAACTCGTCCGGCGGAAGATCGAGGTTGCGATAACCGGTGCCGTCCTTCAGCAGCAGGTGCAGGTTCTCGACCAGGCTCTCGCCGCTGGGCTGGTACCAGGTCCAGAGCATGAAGGCGATGTCGCGCTCCGCGACGCCTTTGCCCGGCGCGACGTGGATCGCGCGATCGGCGGCGGCGCGGCGTTCCAGCGTGGCCGCCCGTTCGGCGGCTTCCCGTTGGCGACGCTCGTCCCCGGCCAGGGCCTTCAACGCAGGCCACAACTCGTTCGACTTCGCCGAGAGCGTCTTCAATCCGCCGCCGTAGCGCTGCAGCAGCGCCTCGTCCTGCGACATCGCGATGCGCATCCATTCGAGCTGGCCGTTGCGCGACGGTCGCATGTAGATCTGCGTCTCGATCGGCGCGGCGTTCACGGTCGCCACGCAGTTCTGGAGCACCACGCCGGCCTGCAGCATCTGCGGCGGCTTGCACGCCGGCTGACCCGCGGCGCCGAGGCCGCGCATCGGCTCCTTGATGCGCGCGAACGCGGCGAGTCCGTCATCGCGCCCGACCTCCAACGGCGGCGCGACCCAGAGCTGCATCACCTTGCCCGGCGGCAGGTCCGCGGGCTGCAGCAGCAGGCCGTCTTCGTGCACGCGCTGCGTCCAGCCGGGCGGAGCGTCGAACGCGAGCGCGGGCGCTAGCGGCGCCGACAGTGCGGCGGCCGCTGCGGCCAGTGCAGCGACGGAGGCCGCATGGCCAAGGATTGATGAACAACGACGGACGACTTCGAGACAACGCATGATCTTCCTGCAGCAACGGGAAGGGCGCAGTGTCCCGGCGATGCGCGCGAATGCGTCCCCCAAGGGCTAGGGAGTGCGTCCGGACCTCGCGGGTCCAGGTCTTGCTCGCCGCAGGCCGACGTCTTGTGGCGCTCAAATGCAAAGCGGGCCCGCAGGCCCGCTCGTTCACCAGGATCCGGAGGGATCGATCCGATCGAGGATCAGATCGAATATCCCAGCAGCATCGCCACGCCGGCTTCCCGGTTCGGACGCTTGAAACCGTCGCGCGTCAGGCGGTTCATCGGGATCGACAGCGCCGCGGTCTGGAACCACTTGTTGTAGAGCTGCTCGATCTCGCCGCTGCCGTACACGCGGCTCAGCGCGCGGTCCACGGCCGCGGCCAGCTTGGCGTCGCCCTTGCGCATCATGATCCCGTAGGGTTCCACCGAGAACGCCATCTGGCCCAGGCTCAGGCTGTCCAGCGCCTTGTCCTTCGACGCCAGGCCCAGCAGCAGCGCATCGTCCTGCGCGAACGCGCGGGCCTTGCCCTCGCGCAGCGCCTTGAACGCATCGGTGTTGTTGGGGAACTGGACCAGCTGCATCTTGGCCTCGCCGGAGGTGTTCAGCTGCGTGAACAGCTTCTCCGAGGTCGTGCCCTTGGTCAGCGCGATCGTCATGCCGTCCAGGTCCTTGATCGTGTCGACCTTGGCGCCGCTCGGGATCATCACGCGCATGCCCGCGACGAAGATCGTGTAGCTGAAGTCGACCTGCTCCTGACGCGCCTTGGTGTTGGTCGTCGAGCCGCATTCCAGGTCGATGTCGCCCTTCTGCAGCTTCGGGATGCGGTCCGCGCCGGACACGACCACGTAGTTGACCTTCAGCTCGGGCAGCTTCAGTTCCTTCTTGATCTCCTCGACGGCCGCCAGGCACAGGTCGACCGAGTAGCCCTGACCCTGCTTCTGCTCATTGACGAAGGAGAACGGCCGCGACGATTCGCGCACGCCCAGCGTGATCGCGCGGGTGTCCTTGATGCGGGCCATCGTGTCGACGGCGGGGCCGGCGGCGGCGGCCGACAGCGACGTCAGCGCAGCGGCGGACAGGACGAAAGCGCCGCTCAGGCGCCGGATCGCGAAGGACATGCTCGAATTCCGGGTCGGTGAAAACCCTGAATTCTAGGGAGACGACGTTCCCAAGTTGTCACCAACGCCCCACGCTCGAGTGTTGCCTCTAGACGGTTTGACCGGAAGGAAGACCGATCCGTGACATCCATCACGGATCGATGTCCGAACTCAGCCCGGCTTGACCGTGGCTGGCACGCCGCCTGCCGCCCGGCCGCGCACAAGCTGGCGCATCAGCAGCGCCGCGACCAACGTCGACGCGATGACGACATAGCCCACGTACGGGAAGTCGTTGACGTGGCCGTCCGGGCCGATGTGCACGATGTGCCCGGCCACCAGCGAGGCCAGTCCACCGGCCAGCTGCTGCAGCGCCGAGTTGATCGCGTTGAACGAGCCGCGCTGCTCCGGCGCAGGCACGCCGGCCAGCGTCACCTGCGCCGGAATCATCCGCGAGAAGATGCCCACGAACATCACCACGTTGACCACGATCAGCACCCACAGCGGCGAGGTGCCGAGGTGCGTGTAGAAGGCCACCGTGGCGATCGTGATGGCGCAGCCCGCGTAGAAGACGGGCATGGCGCCGATGCGGTCGGACAGGCGGCCGATCAGCGGCGAGAACACCAGCGTGCAGATGCCGGTGATCAGGTAGATGATCGGCAGGTGGTCCAGCGGGATGCCGACGTTGTGCACGACGAAGGCGCTGGCGAAGGGCATCAGCATGAAGCCGCCGGTGGTCAGCAGCGCGGTCAGCGCGAAGGCCAGCTGCTGGCGCGGAATGCGCACCGTCTGCAGCAGATGCCGCGCCGCGCTGTGCTGTCCGGTGCCGCCCGCGCCCAGGTGCGCGTTCACTGGCTGCAGCTTGAAGGCGATCACCAGCGCCGCCAGCAGCCCGAACAGGACGATGGCGATGAACGGCGCATGCCAGTCGAAGCGCGACGCCAGGAAGATGGAGAACGGCAGCCCCAGCACCTGGCTGGCCGCGAAACCGCCCTGCAGCAGGCCCATCACCCGGCCGCGCTGCGCCGGCGGGAACAGGTCCGCGGCGATCGCCATCACGATCGAGCCGATGACGCCGCCGAACAGCCCGGTGACGATGCGCGCCGCCAGCAGCGAGGGGAAGCTCGTCGCCAGGCCGCACCACAGCGTGCCCAGCAGGAAGCCGCAGAAGAAGAACAGCAGCAGCCGCTTGCGGTCGAAGCGGTCGGCGAAGCCCGCCGTCAGCAGCCCGGCGATGCCGGCGCTGAAGGCATAGGCGGACACGGCCAGGCCGAACTGGCCGGAGCTCATGCTCAGCGCCGGCATGATCATCACGCCCAGCGGCGACATGATCATGAAGTCCAGCACGACGGAGAACTGCAGCAGCGCCATCAGCCCGGCGGCGAGCTTCTGATAGGGCGTGAAGGCCAGCATCGGGGCGGGCGCGCCGGGCTGGGCGCCGGCCGTGTCCGCGGCGGCCACGCCGGGGGGAGCCCATCGGCTGCGGAGGATTTGTTTTCTGACATGGGGCGCGATTCTGCGCATCCCTCGTATCCGCAGCGTAAAGACATGGCCTCCATCGGGAGATTCCCCGAGGCCACCGGTGCCGCGCCGCAACGTCACCGGAAACAGGGGATGAATCGCGGGGGCGCCAGGTCTAGACTGGCGGCACGACGGCAGGTGGTCCCGCGCATCGATGCACGCAGTGCGCGCGCGGAGGAGGCCGGCGTGGGCCAGGGAGCGAGTTCTTTCGGGGCGGTCGATGCCGAGCCGGGAAGCACTACTCCGCATCATCGATATCCACAGCCAGGTCGCCCAGCTCGGGCTGGACCTCGCGGGCGTGATGTCGCTGTCGGTCCACGGCACGCTGGAGCTCGTCGACGCCGACGGCGCCGCCATCGAACTGGCCGAGGGCGATGACCTCGTCTACCGCGCCGTCGCCGGCGCCGCGGGCCATCAGCTCGGCGTGCGCGTGCGCCGCGACGGCAGCCTCTCCGGCACCTGCCTGCGCCAGGGCATCCCGCTGATCTGCGACGACGTCGACTCCGACAGCCGCGTCGACATCGAGGCCTGCCGGCGCGTCGGGCTGCGCTCGATGGTCGTGCTGCCGCTGACGCACCAGGGCACGCCGGTCGGCGTGCTCAAGGCCTTCTCGTCCCGCGTGCGCAACTTCGGCAACCACGAGGTGGAGGTGCTGTCCCTGATGTCCAAGGTGCTGGGCGCCGCGATGTACTGGGCCACGCGCTACGGTCGCGACGACCTGTTCCACCGCGCCACCCACGACGACATGACCGGGCTGGCCAACCGCTCGCTCTTCATGGACCGGCTGCGCCACGCCACCGCGGAGGTCGAGCGCGGCGACCCGCCGATCGCCATCGTGCTGCTGGACATGGACGGCCTCAAGCACATCAACGACACGCTGGGCCACGCGGCCGGCGACGCGGCGCTGATCGAGTTCAGCCGCCGGCTCGCGAGCACCACGCGCGAAACGGACACGGTCGCCCGGCTGGGCGGCGACGAGTTCGCGATCCTGCTGACCCATGCGGGATCCCCGACGACGCTGGAGGCGACGCTGCTGCGCATCCACGCGGCGATCGAGGGGTCCTTCGCCTACGCCGATCGCGTGCTGCAGCTGCGCGCCAGCATGGGCGCGTCACGCTGTCCGGAGGACTGGCGCGACGCGACGGCGCTGATGGAATGCGCCGACATGCGCATGTACGAGGCCAAGCGTACGCGGCAAGGCAGGGACCGCACGGGTCCGATGCCGCTCGAGCCTTCCTGCTGAGATCCCGACGGATTCCCGCCATGTCGTGCGAGGGTCACACCGGCGGCCGCCACGGCACGCGGCTCGGTCTTCCCATGTCACCTCCGCTGTTGATAATGGCTCGCAACAAAATCAGCCAGGGAGGAACCGATGACCGACATGGTGTTCGCCGACGAGCTGCCGGATCCCGGAGAGGACACCCGGACGCGCACGCTCGATCCGTGGCTGGTGATGATCGTCGACGACGATCCGGCGGTGCATCAGGTGACCCAGCTGGTCATGGCGGATTTCGAGTTCGCGGGGCGGAAGCTGCAGTTCCTCAACGCCTACAACGGCGCCGAAGCGCGCGACCTGCTGCGCGACCGCCAGGACATCGCGCTGATCCTGCTCGACGTGGTGATGGAGTCCGAGCACGCCGGGCTCGACGTGGCGCGTTTCATCCGCGAGGAGCTGCGCAACACCCAGGTGCGCATCGTGCTGCGCACCGGGCAGCCGGGTCAGGCGCCCGAGGAACACGTCATCAAGACCTACGACATCAATGACTACAAGGAGAAGACCGAGCTGACCAAGCGCAAGCTGATCACGGTCTTCTACTCGGCGCTGCGGTCGTACCGCGACATCGTGATCCTGTCGCAGTCGCGCGCGGCGCTGCGGCGCTCGATCGATGCGATCACGCAGATCCACGACTCGAGCAACCTGCGCCACTTCGCGTCGGCGTTGCTGGAACAGGTCGGGCACATGCTCGGCTACCAGGCGCAAGGGCTGTGCGCGAGCCGCATGTACGCCGCCTCGCACGTGGAGGGCCGGCTGCAGGTGCTGGCCGCGACGTCGGAGTACCAGGGGCTGCTCGCCGACGCCCAGGTCTCGGACCTGCCCGCCGACGTGCGCGAGGCGCTGGACCGCGCGCTGGCGACCCGGCAGAGCAGTTTCGAGGACGGGCGCTTCATCGGGTACTACCGGACGCACTCGGGCAACGAGAGCCTGCTGTACATGGTGCTGTCGGATCCGCTCGACGACGACGGGCGGGAGATGCTCGACATCTTCTGCGCCAATGTCGCGATCGCGTACGAGGGGCTGCTGGAGCGGGATCGGCCGCGCTGAAGCGCCCTATCATCGCGGCCGGTTCCCCGGTCCGCGTCCATGCATCAACTCCGCCTTTTCTTCATCGCCCTGCAGTTCTTCACGCGTGTGCCCGTGCCGCGCTGGGTCGGGTTCGAATCCGCCTGGCTCCAGCAGTGCGCGCGCTACTTCCCGCTCGTCGGCGCAGTGGTGGGCGGCGTCTCGGCGCTGGTGCTGTGGGGCGCGTTGCAGCTCTTCCCGGCCACGGTCGCCGTGGGTCTCGCGATGGCCGCCAGCGTCTGGCTGACCGGCGGATTCCATGAGGACGGACTGGCCGACAGCTGCGACGCGCTCGGCGGCTCGGTCTCGCGCGAGAAGGCGCTGACGATCATGAAGGACTCGCGCATCGGCAGCTACGGCGCGCTCGGCCTGATCCTTGTGCTGGGCCTGAAGGCGACGGTGCTGCTGGGACTCGCGGACCTCGATCCGACGCTCGCGATGCTCGCGATCGTGTGGGCGCATGTGGCCTCGCGTGCGGCGCCCGTTTGGCTGCTGCATGCCCTGCCCTACGCCGGCGACGCCGAGCACGCCAAGGCCAAGCCGCTGGCGACACAGATCACCGGCCCCGGCCTGATCATCGCGCTGGCGCTGGTGGTCCTCGCGACGATCGCCGGCGCCTGGATCACGCCGGAAAACGTGCCGGAGATGCTGGCCGCCGTGGTGGTGTCCGCGGGGCTGACCTTCTACATGCAGTCGATGCTGGAGCGTCGGCTGCAAGGCTATACCGGCGACACGCTCGGCGCGACGCAGCAGGTGGTGGAGCTGGGCGCGCTACTGGCGTTCCTGGCGATGGCGCCGCTGTTCCCGGCGGACTGAGCGTCAGCCTGAGCATGAGCATGAGCACGGACGGCAGCGCCGATATCACTGTCTGGCGGCATCCGCGGCCCGAAGGGGCGACGGGATTGTGCGTCGGCGCACGTTGCGACCTGCCGGTGGAACGCCGCCGTGCCAAGCGGCTTGCGCGACGCATCCAGGCCCACGCGCGACGACTCCGGCTGCCGCATGAGGTGTGGACCTCACCGCTGCGGCGTTGTGCCGACGTGGGGCGATGGCTGAAACGCTGGGGATGGCGGCATCGCGTCGATGCGGCGCTCGCGGAGATCGACTTTGGCGTGTGGGATGGCCGGCCCTGGGCGGAGATCCCAAAAGACGAGATCGATGCATGGGTCGCCGACCTCGCTCGCTTTGCACCGGCGGGCGGCGAGTCGCTCACGGCATTGCTGGAGCGCGCCTCGACGTGGTCGAGCGGCGCGCTGGTCGTCAGCCATGGCGGGTGGATGCTGGCGAGGCGGTGGGTGCAGAAGCATCCCGCTGCGCCGCCTCAAGCCGACCAATGGCCGCGACCGCCAGCCTACTCAGAGCGCTGGGAGCTCTGAGTCCCGGCATCAGCCTCAGCTATCGAGACGTCTCTCCAACACAGCCACGAGGCCGGCTGCAAAGATGTCTCGATAGCTGCCAATGCGACCTTCGGCAATGAGTTGGTCGGCGTCCTCGATCTCGGTGCCGTCGATGACTGGCATCACGATCGCGCTGCCACGCTGATCGCGGCGCCATTGCAGCGCCGCGGCAAGGTCGGACTCGCATCCGCAGGCGCGATCCCGGCTCTTCGCCATCACCTGCGTCACTTCATGCCGCAGCGCCGTCACCTCGCAGCCCAAAGGCTTGGACAGCCGGACCTTGTAGTCGTTGTACTTGCTGGGCTGGGCGTTGTGCAGCGGATCGAAAAGCACGATCTGGAAGATCGCTTCTTCGTCGAAGAAGCCGATCAGCCGTCCCTCCGCCTTCGACACCGCGATCTGAATCAGCACGAGTTCATCGCCCGCCGCTCGACATGCCGGGGGCAACCAGTCGAACTGTTCGGGCTTGATTGGCACATTGCGCGCCGCCCAATCAATGTCGTGAATGCGCAGGGTGCCCTCGCGGACCCCGGCATCGTCCATGACATCGAGCACCCGGAGGCCAGAGAGTTCGCCGAGCCGGTAAAGCATCGAGACCATCCAACGTCGGTCAATGTCCGGCGCGTCGAAACCGAAGAATTTGGTCTCCCGGAAAAATTTGAGTCCGAAGGACCATTGGGGATTTGCCGGGCGGGTTGAGACTTCGGCAGCACGAGGTCGTCGGTCCGGCGCGGCGGCATTGCCGGCGTATCGGATTCGATGGCGCTCAGGCGTGCGCTTGCATGCCGTCGGGCTCATGCTCATCCTCCATCTGGCTTCGGAAGAAGTCCCGCATGACCGACTCATCCAATTCCTGCTCGCTGCGCTCGTCCAAGGGGATTCCTCCCCTGGCCTTGAGCCAAGGCAGCTCCTCCCGCGACATGCGCATCAACTGAAAGGTCGGATAGATCGCGTACTCGTCCAGGATCCGATCGACATGATCGCGTTCCATCGGGGAAAGCGCATCGAAGGTGAATCCTTCCCGGATATCTCGGCGCTCCACCATCGCGTACAGCGAGCGATCGAACGCGAAGCGATCAAACAGCGGTTTGCTGATCGGCCCATGAATCCAGGCCTGGAACCGCTCCGGGAACAGCGGTCGTTCGTGCATGACCAGATGCCAGCCCTGCACGTAATAGAGCAGCTTGTGCAGCCGATGCACGCTGGGACGCTCTCCAGCCTCCCAGAGCTTCACGATCAAGTAGTCCGCCACATCATGGATGTCCGCCATCACCACCGTCCTTCCGTTGAAGCGATCCCGGCGCAGCGATCGGCATCGGCACGACGCTCACAAGGGTTCCGGAATCAGAAGGCGGTGATCTTGCGCCGAGGCGGTCGGCGCTTCAATTGCCCATTCAAGTAGGCGAATGCCTCATGCGCTCTGCTGGGTCAGTCGCACGTACTTCTGCATCAGCGTCTCGCGCGATTCGACGTGCTCCGGATTGACCGGAATGCAGGCCACCGGGCACAGCATCGCGCACTGCGGCTCGTCGAAATGCCCGACACACTCGGTGCACTTGCTGGGCTCGATCTGGTAGTACTCCTCGCCCATCGAGATCGCATGGTTGGGGCACTCCGGCTCGCAGACGTCGCAGTTGATGCATTCGTCGGTAATCATCAGCGCCATACTGCGCCCTCCCAGCAACCGACGAATACGGCAAGCGCTCGTAGGCGCTTGCCGCGCTCGGCGGGGCAAGGCATGCCTTGCCTGTTTCCGCCTCTCGTGTCGGTAATCATCAGAGCCATGGCTTACTGCTCCACGCGGTTCTTGGCGATCCGCTCTTCCAGACGCTCGCGGACCAGCGGCGAGACGAACTTGGAGACGTCGCCGCCCAGGGTGGCGATCTCCCGCACGAAGGTCGAGGATACGAACTGGTAATGGTCCGACGGCGGCAGGAAGACCGTCTCGACCTCGGGCATCAGCTGCCGGTTCATGCCGGCCATCTGGAACTCGTATTCGAAGTCCGAGACCGCCCGCAGCCCGCGCACCACGACCTTGCCGCCGTTCGCGATCACGAAGTGGCTCAGCAGGCCCTCGAGCGCGACCACCTCGACATTGGGATAGGGCGCCACCAGCTGGCGCGCCATGTCCAACCGCTCGTCGATGCTGAACATCGTCTTCTTGTGATGTCCCGCCGCGACCGCCAGCACTAGGCGCTCGAACAGCCGGCTGGCACGACGGACCAGATCCTCGTGGCCGAGGGTCATCGGGTCGAAGGTGCCGGGATAGACGGCCGTCAGCAGGATCTGGGAGGTCATGGGCGGAGATTATCCGCCGCGCCGCAGCAGGCGGTAATGCACCGCCCCGGCCCGCCCTTCCTTCCACACGGACAAGCCCAGCGCCGCCGGCGCCTCGATCGCCTCCGGCGACTCCAGGTAGATCAGCCCGTTCTCGGCCAGCAGCGGGGCCGCGGCCGTCAGGGCGTCGACGAACAGCCCCTCCGCGAACGGCGGGTCCAGGAACACGAGGTCGAACGATCCAGCGGCACCCCGACGCATCCAGGCGAGCGCGTCGGCGTTCGCGATCGTCATCGGCACCGTGCCGTCCTTGTCGAGCCGCTTCAGGTTGGCGCGCAGCGCATTCGCGAGCTGCGCGTCGCGTTCCAGCAAGGTCACGCCGGCCGCGCCGCGCGACGCGGCCTCGAAGCCGAGCGCACCGCTGCCGGCGAACGCATCCAGCACGCGCCAGCCGCCCAGGTCCTGGCCCAGCCAGTTGAACAGCGTTTCCCGCACGCGGTCGGGAGTGGGACGCAGACCGGGAACGTATGGCACCGGCAGCTTGGATCGCTTCCAGACACCGCCGACGATGCGGACCTCGCCCGGCCCCGCTTCGCGCGGACGCGGCTTGACCGCGCCCTCGCCGACCGTCACGCGTGGACCGGGACGGCCCGGCCGGCGCAGGCCGTCGATGTCTGGCGCCTGCTCGCGCTCACGACCATCACGGCCATCGCGGCCCTCGCGACCCTTGCCTCGACCACCGGACGTGCTCATTGGCGCACCGGGATGCCCTGCGACGCCATGAGCGCCTTGGCTTCGCCGACGGTGTGATCGCCGTCATGGAAGATGCTCGCGGCCAGCACCGCATCGGCGCCGCCATGGGTGATGCCGTCGGCCAGGTCCTGCAGCGATCCCACGCCGCCCGACGCGATCACCGGCACGCCCACGGCGTCCGACACCGCACGCGTCAGCGCCAGGTCGAAGCCGCTTTTCGTGCCGTCGCGGTCCATGCTGGTCAGCAGGATCTCGCCCGCGCCGAACGCGGCCATGCGGGTCGCCCATTCGACGACGTCCAGGCCCGTGTTCTTGCGGCCGCCATGCGTGTACACGTCCCAGCCTTGCTGGCCGTCGCCGCCCTGACGCCGCTTGGCGTCGATGGCGACCACGATGCACTGCGCGCCGTACTTGTCCGAAGCCGCGCGGATCAGTTCCGGATCCGCCACCGCCGCCGAGTTGAAGCTGACCTTGTCCGCCCCCGCATTCAGCAGCCGCCGCACATCGGCGACCGCGCGCACGCCCCCGCCGACCGTCAGCGGAATGAAGACCTGCGAGGCCACCCGTTCGATGATCGGCAGGATCAGGTCGCGGCCATCGCTGGTCGCCGTGATGTCGAGGAAGGTCAGTTCGTCGGCGCCCTGCTCGTTGTAGCGGGCCGCGATCTCCACCGGATCACCGGCGTCGCGCAGCTCGAGGAAATTGACGCCCTTGACGACGCGACCGCCGGTCACGTCCAGGCACGGGATGATGCGCTTGGCCAGCACCGGTCAGTCCCCGTTCAGCTCGTCGGCGCGACGCTGCGCCGCGGCGAAGTCGAGGTCGCCGGTGTAGATCGCGCGGCCGCAGATCACGCCGCCCACGCCCTCGGACTCGACCGCGCAGAGCGCCTCGATGTCGGCGATGTTGGACAGCCCGCCCGACGCGATCACCGGGATGGACAGCGCCTGCGCCAGCTTCACCGTCGCGTCGATGTTGATGCCGGTGAGCATGCCGTCGCGGCCGATGTCGGTGTAGATCACGCCCTCGATGCCGTAGTCCTCGAACTTCTTCGCCAGGTCGATGACCTCATGACCGGTCAGCTTGCTCCAGCCGTCGGTGGCGACCTTGCCGTCCTTCGCGTCCAGGCCCACGATGATGTGGCCGCCGAAGGCCGATGCCGCATCCTTCAGGAAGCCCGGGTTCTTCACCGCGGCCGTCCCGATGATCACGTACGACAGGCCGTCGTCCAGGTAGCGCTCGATCGTGTCGAGGTCGCGGATGCCGCCGCCCAGCTGCACGGGGATGTCGTCGCCGACCTCGCGCAGGATCGCCTTGATCGCCGCCTCGTTGACCGGCTTGCCCGCGAAGGCGCCGTTCAGGTCCACGAGGTGCAGACGCCGGGCGCCGGCATCGACCCATCGGCGAGCCATTTCGGCGGGATCCTCGCCGAAGGTCGTGGAGTCGTTCATGTCGCCTTGCTTGAGGCGGACGCATTTGCCGTCTTTCAGGTCGATCGCGGGAATCAGCAGCATGGCCGAGGCAGTGGGGGTGAAGGAAGGGGAAGGGTTCGGCGGGACTCGAGAACGGCGCGTGCGGCGCATCCGGCACCGGACGCCAAGCCGCGCGTCATGCGCTCAGGGCGTCCAGTGCAGGAAGTTGCGATACAGGGCGAGCCCGGACGCGGCACTTTTCTCGGGGTGGAATTGAGTGGCAAAAATGTTATCCCGCGCCACCGCACAGGTAAAGCGCGGGCCGTACTCGCTCTCGCCGGCGCTGTCGCGCGGGTCCGACGTCTCGGCGTAGAAGCTGTGGACGAAGTAGAACCAGCTCTCGTCCGGCACTTCGCCCCAGACCGGATGCGCCCGCGTCTGGTGCACGCGGTTCCAGCCCATCTGCGGCACCTTGTAGCGGCTGCCGTCGGGCTGCACCTGACCCTCCAGCCGGAAGCGCTTCACGCGGCCCGGGATCAGCCCCAGCCCCGGCGTGTCCTGCTCCTCGCTGTGATCAAGCAGCATCTGCATGCCAACGCATACGCCCATCAGCGGCTTGCGCGCGGCGGCGTCGAGCACCGCCTCCTTCAGGCCGCTGTCGGCGAGTTCGCGCATGCAGTCGCGCATCGCGCCCTGGCCGGGCAGCACGATGCGCTCGGCGGCGTAGACCTCGTCGGGCTTGGACGTGATGACCACGCGCACGCCCTGGTCCTGCGCCGCCGCCAGCACCGCCTGCGACACCGAACGCAGGTTGCCCATGCCGTAGTCGACGACCGCGACAGTGCGCGGCTGGCTGGCTCCGGGGGTGCTCACAGCGTGCCCTTCGTCGATGGGATGACACCGGCCGAACGCGGATCCAGCGTCATCGCCATCCGCAACGCGCGGCCGAAGGCCTTGAACATCGTCTCGCACTGGTGGTGCGCGTTGTGGCCCTTGAGGTTGTCCACGTGCA
Source organism: Mitsuaria sp. MSU3D (assembly GCF_056867975.1). Taxonomy (NCBI): domain Bacteria; kingdom Pseudomonadati; phylum Pseudomonadota; class Betaproteobacteria; order Burkholderiales; family Sphaerotilaceae; genus Roseateles; species Mitsuaria sp. MSU3D. Next base: position 3,866,348 of record NZ_CP200314.1, read on the forward strand.
GCGACACCAGCGCATGATTGACGAAGCCCTGGAAGAACTCGTAGGTCAGCTGCGTGTCGAAGGCGCCGACGGATCCGGCGGTGAACTTGACCTCCATCGCCAGGCCCGGGCGGCCGGAGAAATCCACGACCACGCGCGACAGCGCCTCGTCCAGCGGCACGTAGCTGTGGCCGTAGCGGGTGATGCCCTTCTTGTCGCCGATCGCCTGCGCGACGGCCATGCCCAGCGTGATACCGACGTCCTCGACGGTGTGGTGGCCGTCGATGTGCAGGTCGCCCTTGGCCTCGATGTCCAGGTCGATCAGCCCGTGGCGGGCGATCTGGTCGAGCATGTGGTCGAAGAAGCCGATGCCGGTGTTCAGCGTCGACTGCCCGGTGCCGTCGAGATTCACGCGCACGCGGATCTGCGTTTCCTTGGTGTCGCGGCGGACTTCGGCGATGCGTTCGGAGCTCATGGGGATTCCAGGGAGATCAGGAAGGATCAAGGAGGGACGGTGGACGTTCAGGTCTGCTTCAAACCGGCTTCGATCGCCGCCAGCATCGCCGCGTTCTCGTCCGGCGTGCCGACCGTCAGGCGCAGGCAGCGCGCCAGCAGCGGATGCATGCCGGAGACGTTCTTGACCAGCACGCCGCGGGCCTTCAGGTCCGCATGCAGGCGGTTGGCGTCGGGGACACGCACGAGGATCATGTTGCCTTCGCTCGGATAGGCATGCACGTCCGCGGTTTTTGCCAGGGCGGCGAGCGCGGTCTGCAGCTTCTCGCGCTCGGCACGCAGCTCGGCGGCCTGTCGCTCATCGACATCGGCGTGGTCCAGCGCGAAGAGCCCCGCTTCCGCATTCAGCACGCTGACGTTGTACGGCGGACGCAGCTTGTCGATGTGGCCGATCAGCTCGGCGTTGCCCATCATGTAGCCGATGCGCACGCCGGCCAGGCCGAACTTGCTCATCGTGCGCATGACCAGCACCTGCGGATGCCGCGCCATCAGCGCCATCGAGTCGCGCGCGGCGAAGGGCTGGTAGGCCTCGTCCATGACGACCAGCCCCGGCGCGGCCTGGGCGATGCGTTCGATGACGGCGTCGTCCCAGAGGTTGGCCGTCGGATTGTTCGGATAGGCCAGGTAGACGATCGCGGGACGATGCTCGGCGATCGCGGCGAGCATCGCGGCCTCGTCAAGCTCGAAATCCGCCGTCAGCGGCACGCCCACGAAGTCCAGGTGCTGGTACCTCGACGACAGCTCGTACATGACGAAGCCCGGCACCGGCGCCAGCACGACGACGCGCTCGCCCGGCTGACAGACGGCCATCGCCAGCAGCGAGATCAATTCATCCGAGCCGTTGCCCAGCATCAGCGCCTGACCCTCCGGCAGCTTGGCGTGCACGGCCAGCGCCTGCGCCAACTCCTGGGTGCGCTCGCCCGGGTACCGGTTGATCGCGACGGCGCCGAGGCGCTCGCCCAGCGCGCGCTGGAGGTCGGGCGGCAGCCGGAAGGGGTTCTCCATCGCGTCCAGCTTGATCAGGCCGGCGGACGGATGCACCTGGTAGGCATGCATCGCGCGGACGTCCTCGCGCAGGACACCGAGGGCTCGATCGAGGGCAGCGTTCATGGGGCAAGCGCCGCGGCGGGCAGCAAGTCGGAAGGGGAAACACCCGCCGGCAGCGCGCGCAGCGGATCGACGATCAGGACGCTGTCGTAGAGCTGCCCGTGCGGCAGCGCCCGGCTCAGCACGATCTCGCAGCCCTGCGCCTTCGCGGCCGCGACGATCAACGCGTCAGCGTACGGCAGTGAGAAGCGGCTCTCGATCGACCAGGCCGATTCGACGGTCGCGTGGTCGGTCGACCACGGCGCCCAGCGTTGGTAGCGGCGGACCTCGGCCCGCGCATCGCCGTTCGGCATCGCGGGCGAGATGCGCGTCGTCACCGAACGGTAGAAGTCATTGAGCACCTGGCTCGACGTCCGGCCCAGGCGCTGCTGCCACAGGCAGCGCAGCCAGGCCATCGCCTGCGCGCGGCAGGCAGGATCGGCGCCATCCTCGCTGAGGATCAGCACGGAGGTGTCGACGAAGACCGGCGCGGTCAGTTCGACGGGGGCGCTCACAGCAACTCCCGTCCCGGGTAGGGCTGACCGTCGGAAGACCAGGTGCGCTCGCGGTGCAGCCAGTCCTGCAGGGCGCGCTCATAGGCGTCGTCGTGGCGCATCTTCTCGGCCAGCAGCTCGCCGACCAGCCGCGAGACGCTGGTGTTGCGTCGCGCCGCCTCCAGCCTCGCCCATTCGGCGACGCTGTCTTCCATGGTCACGGTGACGTTCTTCATCAGGGCTTCAGAGTAACACGAAGTTCGTGGCGCACGAACTTCGTGTTCTGTAAAGGCCGACTTTGGGAGGCCGGGCGCGGGCACTCCACGACTCAGGGGGCATCCCTCCGGGAACCCCCAGAGTCATTCCGGCCCCACGGAGACTCGCTGCCTCCAGTTCTTTGACGGCGTTCGGTTCTTTGACTGCGTTCGGTCAGGGATGCAGGCGGAACTGAGCGACGACGTGCTGCAGGCTGCCAGCCTGCTCGCGCAGCGACTCGGAAGCAGCCGAAGACTCTTCGACCAGCGCGGCGTTCTGCTGGGTGACCTCGTCCAGGCGGTGCACCGCCTGGCCCACTTCCATCAGGCTGGTGCTCTGCTCCTGCGTGGCCGAGGAGATCTCCTGGATGATGTCCGTCACCCGCTGCACCGCGGCAACGATCTCCCGCATCGTCTCGCCGGCATCGCTGACCAGCTTCGATCCCACGTCGACGCGCTCGACGCTGGCACCGATCAAGGTCTTGATCTCCTTGGCCGCCTCGGCGCTGCGCTGGGCCAGCGAACGGACCTCGCTCGCCACCACCGCGAAACCGCGACCCTGCTCGCCCGCTCGGGCCGCTTCGACCGCGGCGTTCAGCGCCAGGATGTTGGTCTGGAAAGCGATCCCGTCGATCGTGCCGATGATGTCGGAGATCTTGCGCGAGGACGCATTGATCTGGTCCATGGTGCTGACCACCTCGGACACCACCACGCCGCCGCGATCCGCGACCTGGCTGGCATTGAGCGCCAACTGGCTGGCCTGACGCGTGGAATCGGCATTCAGGCGGACCGTGTCGGTCAGCGCGTGCATGGTGGCGGAGGTCTCCTCCAGGCTGGAGGCCATCTGCTCGGTCCGCGCCGACAGGTCGCTGCTCCCGGCGGCGACCTCGGCGCTGGACATCGCGATGCTCTCGGCGCTGGTGCGCACCGCCGACAGCGAGCGGTTCAGCGCGCCCTGCATCGCCGACAGCGCCTGGGCCAACTGGCCCAGTTCATCGCGACGCGAGGTGTCGATCTCGACGGTCAGGTCACCTTCGGCGACACGGCTGGCGACGCTCACCATGTCGTTCAGCGGCCTGACGGTGCTGCGGGTCAGGTAGAACGCGAGCACGCCACCGGCGGCCAGCGCGGCGACGATCAACACCGCCATCGTCGTGAGCACCGCCTTGTAGGCCTTGCGCGATTCCTCGACGCTGGCGTCCGCGCCCTGCGTGTTGATGTCGACCAGCTTCTGCACCGCGCCGATGAGGGCAACGAAGGCCTGCTGGGATTCGCCGTTGACCGTGGACTGGTACTCGCCGCGGTTGCCGGCCTTGCGCGCGGCGATCAGCTTGTCCTGCACGGCGATGAAGGTGGCGTATTTCGCCTTCGCATCCTTCCACTGCTCGGCTTCCTCCGGGGTGGACACCATGGCCTCGTAGGCCTTGGCCAGCGCGGGCAGGGACTTCTCGCGCAGGTTCTTGATGCGCTCCTGCTCCTGCTCGACCTCGAGGATGACGTCCTTCAGGCACATCCCCATCTCGGCCCGGCGCAACTCGTTGAGGTCGCCGCGCAAGGCGTTGATGGCGTTGATCGAGGGGATCCAGTCGCCCCCCATTTCCTCCACGTTGCCCTGGATCACCTGCATGCGGCTGATCGCCACCACGCCGACCAGCACGGTGGCCAGCAGCACGGCCGCGAAACCCAGGGAGATGCGTACCCCGACGCGCAGATCTGAGACCTTCATGCTTCGACGTCCTGTTATGAAGATGTCGAAGCATGCTAGGCGTTTCGCACGAAAGGGCGAACCGCGAAACACCAGGAAATGTGGCGGTTTATCCGCGATCCAGGGTTTGCCCGGCGTGGCCGCGTGAAATCTGCGCGACCCCGCCGATGGCCGGGCTGCCCGCGTTGTCGGCTCGCGCCGACGCGCTCAGCGCTTGAGGCGGAACTCCGCCGCCTGCGCGTGCGCCTGCAGGCCCTCGCCATAGGCCAGCGTCGCGGCGATCGGTCCGAGCACCTGGGCGCCGGCCTCGCTGACCTCGATCAGGCTGGAGCGCTTCTGGAAGTCGTAGACGCCCAGCGGCGAGGAGAAGCGCGCCGTGCCCGAGGTGGGCAGCACGTGGTTCGGCCCGGCGCAGTAGTCGCCGAGCGACTCGCTGGTGTAGGCCCCCAGGAAGATCGCGCCCGCGTGGCGCAGCAGCGGCTCCCAGCGGTGCGGGTCGGCGCTGGAGACTTCCAGGTGCTCCGGCGCGATGCGGTTGCTGATCTCGCAGGCCTCTTCCATCGAGCGCGTCTGGATCAGCGCGCCCCGCCCTTCCAGCGAGGCCCGGATGACGTCCTTGCGCGGCATGCCGGGCAACAGGCGTTCGATGGCCTCGCTGACCTGGGCGATGTAGCCGGCGTCGGGGCACAGCAGGATGCTCTGCGCCATTTCGTCGTGCTCGGCCTGGCTGAACAGGTCCATCGCGACCCAGTCCGGGGGCGTGGTGCCGTCGGCCAGCACGAGGATCTCGCTCGGGCCCGCGATCATGTCGATGCCGACCTGGCCGAAGACGTTCTTCTTGGCGCTGGCGACATAGGCGTTGCCCGGGCCGGTGATCTTGTCGACGCGCGGCACCGTCGCGGTGCCGTAGGCCAGCGCGGCCACCGCCTGCGCGCCGCCGATGGTGAACGCCCGGTGCACGCCGGCGACGTAGGCCGCGGCCAGCACCAGCGGGTTCTTCTCGCCGCGCGGCGTCGGCACGACCATCACGATCTCCGGCACGCCCGCGACCTGCGCGGGGATCGCGTTCATCAGCACGCTCGACGGGTAGGCGGCCTTGCCGCCCGGCACGTAGATGCCGACGCGGTCCAGCGGCGTGACCTTCTGGCCCAGCAGCGTGCCGTCCTCGTCGCGATAGCTCCAGCTCTCGCCGCAGGCCTGCTTCTGGCGCACGTGGTAGCTGCGCACGCGCTCGGCCGCCTGCGTCAGCGCCTTCGCCTGGTCGGCGGGCAGGCCGTCGAAGGCCGCCTTCAGTTCCTCGCGGGTCAGCTCGAGCGACGCCAGCGACGCCGCCTGCAATCCGTCGAAGCGCGCGGTGTAGTCGAGCACCGCCGCGTCGCCGCGGGCGCGCACATCGGCCAGGATCTCGGCGACGCGCGTCTCGATCGCGGCATCGGTCTCCGCCGACCAGTGCAGCACGCGCTGGAACTGGGTCTCGAAATCGGCATCGGCGGTGATGAGGGTGCGAAGGGTCGTCGTCATGGCGAAGCTCCAGGCAGCGGATCAGGCGGCAGGAATGGCGGAAGCGATCGCGTCGATCAGCGGCTTGAGCGCCTCGCGCTTGAGCTTGAGCGCCGCCTGGTTCACGACCAGCCGCGAGGAGATGTCCATGATCCGTTCGACCTCGACCAGGCGGTTCGCCTTCAGCGTGCTGCCGGTGGAGACCAGGTCGACGATCGCATCGGCCAGGCCGGTCAGCGGCGCCAGTTCCATCGAGCCATAGAGCTTGATCAGGTCCACGTGCACGCCCTTGTCGGCGAAATGCTGGCGCGCGATCGTCGTGTACTTGGTCGCCACGCGCAGCCGCGAACCCTGGCGGACGGCGTTGTCGTAGTCGAAGTCGTCGCGCACCGCGACGCTCATGCGGCACTGCGCGATGCGCAGGTCCAGCGGCTGGTACAGGCCCGCGCCGCCGTGCTCGATCAGCACGTCGCGACCGGCCACGCCGATGTCGGCGCCGCCGTACTCGACGTAGGTCGGCACGTCGGTCGCGCGCACGAGCACGACGCGAACCTCGCGCTGATTGGTCGGGAGGATCAGCTTGCGGGAGCTGTCCGGGTCTTCCAGCACCTGGATGCCGGCGGCGGCCAGCAGCGGCAGGGTCTCTTCGAAGATGCGGCCCTTGGAAAGTGCCAGGGTGATCATGCGGTGTCCTCGGTGAACGCGCGCCTCTCGAGTGTCTCGGGAAAGCGCCTCGGGCTGTGGCCTCGGGTGTTCAGGGGGACGGCAGCGGGTTCACCGGACGGGGACACACCGCCACCCGCCTGCAGGCCGGGTGGCTGTCAGTGATGGTGGTGCGCGGTGCCTTGCTGCGCGAACTCGTCGGGGGTCAGCGTCTTCATCGACAGCGCGTGGATCTGCTCGCGCATGCGATCGCCCAGGGCCTGGTACACGCGCTGGTGGCGCTTGATCCGGCTCAGGCCCTCGAACTCGGCCGACACGATCGTCGCGAAGAAATGGCGTCCGTCGCCCTCGACCTGGAGCTCGCTGCAAGCGAGTCCCTGGGCGATGTAGCTCTGGACTTCTGCGGGGGTCGGATCGGCCATGATGGAGCGGGATTCTACCTGGGCTCAGTGACGGATCTTGTAGCCGCGGCGCAGCAGTTCCAGCGCGATGGCGGCGACCGCCGCGAACGCGATGGCGACGACGCCCAGGCTGACCCACGGCGAGACGTCGCTGACGCCGAAGAAGCCATGGCGGAAGCCGTCGATCATGTAGAAGAACGGGTTCAGGTGGCTGACGCCCTGCCAGAACGGCGGCAGCGAGTGCACCGAGTAGAAGACGCCCGACAGGAAGGTCATCGGCATGACGATGAAGTTCTGGAAGGCGGCCATCTGGTCGAACTTTTCCGCCCACAGGCCGGCGATCAGGCCCAGCGACCCCATCAGTCCGGCGCCCAGGATGGCAAAGGCCAGCACCCACAGCGGATTGGCCATGCCCGGCGGCGCGAACCACACGGTGGCGATGAACACGCCCGCGCCCACCATCAGGCCGCGCAGGATGGACGCGCCGGCATAGGCCAGGAACCAGGCCCAGTGCGACAGCGGCGTGACCAGCAGGAACACCAGGTTGCCGGTGATCTTGCTCTGGATCAGCGAGGAGCTGCTGTTGGCGAAGGCGTTCTGCAGCACGCTCATCATCACCAGGCCCGGGATGAGGAAGCTGGTGTAGCCGACGGTGCCGTAGACCTTGACGTGGTCCTCCAGCACATGGCCGAAGACCAGCAGGTACAGCACCGCGGTCAGCACCGGCGCGCCGACGGTCTGGAAGCCGACCTTCCAGAAGCGCAGCACTTCCTTGTAGAAGAGCGTGCGGGCGCCTTCGAGGCGGATCGGGAAATGGCTGGCGCTCATGCCCGGCCCCCTTGCATGATTTCGAGGAAGACGTCCTCGAGGTCGGCGCGGCCGATCTCCAGGTCTTCGATGGGCACGGCGGCTTCGCGCAGCGTGGCGAGGATCTGCTCGACCTCGGCCGCGTCGTGCGCGGTGATCTGGACGATGCGGCCGGTGCTGCGGGCGCGTTCGGACAAGGACAGCGGCAGCGCCGAATCGGTCTTGAACTGCAGCATCGTGGACGCGGTGCCCGCGAGCAGTTCGGACGTGCGGTTGAGCGCGACGACCCTGCCCTGCTTCAGCATCGCGATGCGATGGCAGAGCGCCTCGGCCTCTTCCAGGTAATGCGTGGTCAGCAGGACGGTGTGGCCTTCGCGGTTCAGTCGCGCGATGAACTGCCACAGCGTCTGGCGCAGTTCGACGTCGACGCCGGCGGTCGGCTCGTCCAGCACGATGACCGGCGGGCGGTGCACCAGCGCCTGCGCGACCAGCACGCGGCGCTTCATGCCGCCCGAGAGCTGCCGCATGTTGTTGTGGGCCTTGTCCGCCAGACCGAGGTTGAGCAGCAGCTCGTCGATCCAGTCGTCGTTGTTGCGCACGCCGAAGTAGCCGGACTGGATGCGCAGCGTCTCGCGCACGCTGAAGAACGGGTCGAAGACCAGCTCCTGCGGCACGATGCCGAGCTTCTTGCGGGCTTCGGCGTAGTCGTCGACCACGTCATGGCCGAGCACCGAGACCTGCCCCCCGCTGGCGCGGGACAGGCCGGCGAGGATGCTGATCAGGCTGGTCTTGCCGGCGCCGTTCGGGCCCAGCAGGCCGAAGAACTCGCCGGGCTGGATGTCGAAGCTGACACCGTCCAGCGCACGGAACTGGCCGTCGCGGTAGGTCTTGCTGACATTGGTGAAACGCAGGGCGGGCGGACCGCCGGCCGGCACGGACATGGCGGCCGACTGTTGTGGGGGGCTTGCGGGCATGGGCGGCGATTGTAGGCAGGGGGTCCGTCCCGCGCCGGCCTGGGGTCATGACAGAATGCGCCCACCTCCCCCACCCCTCAACGCCCCCGGGCCCATGGCCACCAAGAAGCCGCGCCGCACCGCCGAACGCATCCTCGAAGTCACGCTGGACCTGTTCAACCGCTTCGGCGAGCCGAACGTCTCCACCACGCTGATTTCGGCGGAGCTCGGCATCTCGCCCGGCAACCTGTATTACCACTACCCGGCCAAGGACGAGCTGATCAACGCGCTCTTCAACCGCTACGACAAGGCCTTGTCGGAGCTGCTGGGGGCGGTGGGCAACGTACGCAACGTGGAGGACGCCTGGCTGTTCTTCCACATGCTGTTCGAGCTGATCTGGCAGCACCGCTTCCTGTACCGCGACCTCAACGACCTGCTGTCGAAGAACCGCAAGCTGGAGACCCATTTCCAGCACGTGCTGGAGCAGAAGACGCAGGCGATGGTCGGCCTGCTGGGCGGCCTGCAGGCCAGCGGCGCGCTGACGATGCAGGTCCGCGAGGCGGTGCCGACGGCCAACGCGATGGTCGTGCTGCTGAGCTACTGGCTGAGCTACGAATACGTGCGCGATCCGCGCAATGCGCTCGAGCCCGAGCGCGCCGGCGAGGCGCTGATGCGCGGCGCCTTCCATGTGCTGGGACTGCTGCTGCCGTACCTGGAACCGGCCTCGCGCGACCACCTGTTCCAGCTGGTGGGGAAGTACCAGCCGCCAGCGGGCGGCGCCTCCCAAGCATGAACGATCGAGTCCCGCCATCGGGACTCGACGTCGGCTTGATGCTTGTCAAACCCCTCTTCGTTTGACTCATCTCTGGCAGTCGGATTGACTGGCTTGAGTCATGCGCGCCCGCAGCTTGATGAATACGGTGCAAGGGCGGCGACATTGCCGCGGACTTGTCTGGAGCATCGAGCATGTTCGGGATTACGCCCTGGGGCCCGTCGTCCTTGTTGAATGACTGGGAGCGGTGGAGGCGGACTGGGCCGCTCGGCTTCGTCGTCCGATTCGGCCTGCTTCGCATCGCGCCATGGCTGGCCGCGCCGATCGTCGGCATGATGATCCTCTCGGGCGTGTCGGTCTCCCTGGTGCGATGGATCGCGTTGGGGACCACCTACCTCGTCATCGGCGTGATCTGGGGGGCGCTCACCTGGCGGACCTGCGAGTCTCGATGGACCCTTTCGCGTGGGAATGACGAGCCTCCCGGCTAGCAGCAAGCTCGGGGCCGGTCCTCCGCACAAACCCTGGATTCGTGCGAAGCCGGACCCCCTGGTCGCGGTTGGCGGCGAAAAACGACACCCTATAAATTAGGGATATCGCATTCACCGACATCAAGGGACCGATTCCATGAAGCGCATCCTGACCACCGCCGCCCTGCTGGCCCTGATCGCCCCGATGGCCCACGCCGCCACCGCCGAGAACGCCGATGCCAAGGCGCTGCGCGCCGAGTGCGCCAGCCAGCACGCGGTGAAGTTCGAGCAGGCCGCCGCCGCCAACGAGTACCGCTTCGTCTACAACCGCGGCGAATACCGCGGCGAAGCCACCGCCGGTCAATCGGTCGCCTGCGGCCAGACGCAGTACGCCGAATACCTGGCCAGCGCCGATCCGGTCCGCGTGATGTCCGCCTACCCGACCGCCGCGGGCCGCCCGCAGCCGGCCAAGAAGACCGCCAAGTAATCGGTCCCGTCTTCGACACCGGGCCTCGAACCCGGACATCGAAACCCGGGCTTCGATACGCCGGGGTCCGGAACGACGGGTCCCGGAACGACGAACGCCGCCCTCGGGCGGCGTTTTTCATGGCGGCGGGGCCTGAACCCGGCGCCCGGGGTCAGGCCTTGACCTCCCACGGCAGCATCAGCGCCAGCGTGAGCAGTTGCTGGAACTCGGGCTCGAAGTGAGCCACGATGCGCTCCGGATCGGGGCACAGGCCGGCGTCGGCGATCAAGCCGAACTGCACCTGGCCGGCATAGGTCAGGATGCTGATGCCCAGGCTCATGTCGCCGGCCTGCGGGGCCCAGAACATCACCCGCTCGACGGCCGAGCCGCACAGCTGCAAGGCCTTCGCCGGCCCCGGCACGTTGGTCATCAACGCCGTCGCCTTGCGCGAGAGCGTCTTCAGCATCGCGCGCTGGGCGGCCTTCTCGACCGAGCCCGACGTCGCCATCAGGCCCATCGACAAGGCCGGCTGCAGGCTGTTCTTGAGCGCCTGCGTCTGCGCATGCACCGCGTAGAGGCGCTTGACCGGATTCGTGATGCCCACGGGCAGCGGCAGCGGCACCATGCCGAAGCGGTTGCCCAACTGCCACGCCGTCTCCAGCGGACGCAGGTTCACCGGCACCAGCGCGCGGATCTCCTGGCCGTCCGTGTTGTCGCCGTGTTCGCGCAGATACAGCCCGATCGCCCCGGCGACGCAGTTCAGCAGCACGTCGTTCACCGAGACGTTCATCGACTTGCCGACCGCCTTGACGGCGTCCAGCGGCAGCGGCGCGCCCCAGGCGACGCGCTTGGCTCGTCCGGCCTTGCCCTTGAGGCGGGTCTTCGCGTCGTCGGGCGCTTCGGTGAGCGCGGCGGCGTCCTTGAGGACCTGCTTGCCCAGGCGCTCGGCCGGGGAGACATCCGGCGTCCCCAACCCGGCGTGCGCCTGGATCTCGCGGACGGTCCAGGCGTTGATCGGCTTGACCATCGCGTCGGCGAGCCATTCGGGCTCGGCGGCCTCGTCGGGGATGGCCTTCGTTCCCTTGGCGGCCTTGCCTGTCTTCGCAGTCGGCAGCGCCGGCGGCACGGCACCGCCGTCGGTGATCGACAGCAGTACCGCGATCAGCGCGATGCCGTCGGCGATGCAGTGATGCACGCGCGCGATGAGCGCGCTGCTGCCGTCGTAATGTTCGATCAGGTGCAGTTGCCAGAGCGGACGCGCGGGATCGAGCGGCTCGGCGGCGAGGTCGGCGAGACGGTCCTGCAGCGCGCCTTCGAGCGGACGCCCCCGGCGGCGGTTCAAGGTCTCAGGAACGACGTGCCGGGCGATGTCGACCTCGGCGTCCTCGACCCACCAGGCGCGGTCGCCCGCCTCCACGACGCGCTGCCGGAAGCGCGGGAAGCGCAGCAGCCGTTCGGCGACGCGCGCCCGCAGGTCCTCAAGCGCGATGGCGGGCTTCAGCAGCAGCACGCCGTGGATGATCATCCGATTGGCTTCGGTGTCCAGGCGCAGCCAGGCGGTGTCGACCTTGGACATCGGCTCGGCGCCCTTCGGCAGGCCGTCGGGGCGACTGGCGCGCCCGTTCCCGGAGGCCTTGAGCGGCGTCTTGCCGGCGGTGCCGCGCTTCGAGGGAGCGGTCGTCGACGGGGTGGACTTGGCGCTTCGACGGGGGGACGGGCTCGACGCGGCGGGGGTGGGCAATGCGGTCTCCTGGACGGACGGGGCGAAGTACGGGGCGAGGGACGAGGCGCTGACGCCCGGATCATCCGTCATCTAGAGAGGCGGCCCCAGTCCGGACGTGGGGGTGGGGTGGGTAACATCGCGGCCGCCCGTCCCGATTGTCGCCAACGGGACGCCCTGCTCACCGCCACGGGAGACACACCATGAGCCTGAAGGACCAATTCGACGCCGCCGTCGCCGATTCCAAGAATCTGCCCGAGCGCCCGGACAACCAGACGCTGCTGAAGCTGTACGCGCTGTTCAAGCAGGCGACCACCGGCGATGTCGAGGGCGACCGCCCCGGCATGACCGACTTCGTCAACCGCGCCAAGTGGGACGCCTGGAAGACCCTCGAAGGCAAGACCAACGACGAGGCGATGCAGGACTACATCGACCTGGTCGAAGGCCTGAAGTAAGCCCTCAAGTGCCGGCGCTCGCGCCGCCGCTCAGAGGAAGCCGCCTCGCAAGGGCGGCTTCGTCGTTTCTGGCGGCAAGTCGGGGAAGCTCCGCTGCCTGCGGTTCAGCGCGCCAACTCCGCCCTGCGCTCATCCTTCGGCAGTTTCGCCAGCCGCTGCACTTCGGCATAGAAGCGCGGCCAGTCCGCGCCCTGCCGCTCGAACAGCCGGACGAAGTCCGGCACCAGGTCCGTGTAGCTGCCCTGGATCGCCAGCGCCGGCGTGTTCAGGCCCAGCACCCAGCGGTCGAAACGCGTGTCGCCGTTCCACCGGTCGCGCTTGATCGCCTCGTAGTCCGCGCGCAGCTTCGCGAAGGCCGCGGCCTTGCCGGCGCGTTTCTCATCGTCGCTGGCCGTGCTGCGGAACACGTCCTGCAGTTGCTCCCGCGTCGACTTGAGCAAGGCCTGGATCTCGTCCTGACGGCGTCTCGACTGCTCGTCGTCGCGCAGCGCCTCGGGCCGATCCTTCAGCCAGCGCGCCACGCCGATCTGCTCGACCGCCGTCGCGAAGCTCTCGTTGAATGCGGTGTCGTCGCCCGCATACGCGACCTGGTGGGCCAGCTCGTGGAAGATCATCCGCGCCAGCTGGGCCTCGGGATAGCGGATGAAGGTGTTCAGCAGCGGATCGCCGCCCAGCCAATTGCTCCAGCCCAGCGACGAGTACGCCGGCACGCCGTACACGTAGGGTTCGAAGCCGTCCTTGCGGAGCTCCTGCGCCAGCTCGCGCGCATCGTGCGGATCGAAGTAGCCGCGGTACCCGGCGCAGCCCATGATCGGGTAGCACCAGGTCTTGAGCTGCAGGCTCAGCTCCGGGGTCGCGACGACGTTCCACACCGCCGCGCCGCGCTTGAGATCGGTGTAGCGGCGGTAGCTGTCGTTGTCCGGCAGCTTGAGTTCCGAGGACGCGTAATCGCGCAGCGATTTCGACAGCTCGAGCTGCTGGCGGATCTCCGGGTCCAGGTCTTGCTGACCCAGCCATTCGTCGACCGGCCTGGCCGAGCGCACCAGCGACAGGTGCCCCGACAACGACTGGCCGTAGTACGACAGCTGCGCGCAGCCGCCGAGCGCCGTCATCGCCAGCAGCACAGGCGCGGCCAGCAGGAGCAGCAGCAGTCGTCGCGCGCGTTTCGTCATCGTTGCGGGCATCGTTCGGTGCGCCTTGCACCCGGCTCAGGCCGCGGCCACTTCGACCAGGCAGTCGTAGAAGCACGGCGCGCGTCCGAGGTCGGTCAGCCGCTGGTGCGTGACCTCGTTGACGTTGCGGCCGTCCGCGCCCAGCTTGCGCCACCAGATGCCCAACCCGTGCACGACGCCCTCGCGGGCCCGTGCGCTCACGTCCAGCCGGCACGCATAGCTGCCGCGGTCGTTGAACACGCGCACCAGCTGGCCATCGGCAAGTCCGCGCGCCGCGGCGTCGCCGGCGCTCATCTCCAGCACCTGCTCGCCTTCGATGTCGCGCAGGCTCTTCACGTTCACGAAGGTGCTGTTCAGGTGATTGCGCGCCGGCGGCGAGATCATCGCCAGCGGATAGCGCGCCGCGAGTGCCGGGTCGCTCGCCCGGCTCTCGTAGTTGGGCACGTAGTCCGCGCCACGCGCATCGGCCTTCCCGTTCGCCGACGGGAAGCCGCCTTGCGCGAACGGCGCCTCCGCCAGCGGCAGCTTGAACCAGCCTCGCTCGCGCAGCTGCGCCAGATCGACGTCGTCGCGGAACGCCTGGCGCAACAGCGTTTCGTCGTCTTCGTGGAAGGCCGGCTCGTCGAAGCCCATCGCCGCCGCCAGTGCGCGGAAGATCGCGGTGTTCGGCCGGGCCTCGCCCAGCGGCGCGATCGCGGCCTCGTTCACCAGCACGTCGGTGTGGCCGTAGCTGGTGTGGATGTCCAGGTGCTCCATCTGCGTCGTGGCCGGCAGCACGTAGTCGGCCAGATCGGCGGTGTCCGTCATGAAGTGCTCCAGCACCACCGTCAACAGGTCCTCGCGCTGGAAGCCCGCCACAACCTTCGGCGACTCCGGCGCGACCGCGACCGGGTTGCTGTTGTAGACGATCAGCGCCTCCACCTTCGGGCCGAACGTGGGGGACGCCTCGCGCAGCAGGTCGTCGCCGATCGTGCTCATGTTGATCGTCCGCGAGGGGCGGCCGGCACGCAGGTCCGGACGCTCCAGCGCCGGGTTCTTGAACGGCGCGAACCAGCCGGAACTCGACAGCAGGAGCCCGCCCGCGCGATGGCGCCACGCGCCGGTCAGGCAGGGGAGCAGCGCGATCAGCCGCACCGCGTTCCCGCCGCCGCGCACGCGCTGCATGCCGTAGTTCAGCCGGATGGCCGCCGGCGTCAGCGTCGCGTAGTCCCGGGCCAGGCCGCGGACCTCGTCCGGCGTGAGCCCGCATTCGGCCGCGGTGCGTTCGGGCGGCCACGCGAGCGCCCGCTCGCGCAACTCGTCCCAGCCGTCAACGTACCGGACGAGGTAGTCGTGATCGAGCCAGTCGTGGGCGATCAGTTCGTGCATCAGCCCCAGCGCCAGCGCGCCGTCCGTGCCCGGCAGCAGGGCCAGGTGTTGATGGCACTTGTCGGCGGTCTCGGTCTTGCGCGGATCGATGCACACCAGCTTCGCGCCGTTGCGCTTGGCCTGGTTCGCGAAGGTCCAGAAATGCAGGTTGGACGCGATCGAGTTGCTGCCCCAGATGACGATCAGCTTCGATTCCGCGAAGTGCGGCAGGTGCATGCCGACCTTGTGTCCATAGGTCGCCGCCAGCCCCGCGCCGCCCGCCGACGCGCAGATCGTGCGGTCCAGGCAGGACGCGCCCAGCCGGTTGAAGAAACGCCCCGCCATCGCCTCGCCCTGCAGCATCCCCATCGTGCCGGCATAGCTGTAGGGCAGGATCGCCTGCGGATCGCGCGCCGCGACGGCCTTCAGCCGGCCGGCGATTTCGGTGATCGCCTGGTCCCAGCCGATGCGCTCGAAACGCGGCGCCTCGTGCTTCGCGCTGACGCGCTTGAGCGGATGCAGCACCCTTTCCTCGTGATAGGTCCGCTCGGGATATCGCGACACCTTCGTGCACAGCGCGCCGTGGGTGCTCGGATGCTCGGGTTGACCCTGCACCTTCACGACCTTGCCGTCCTCGACCGTGATGCGCAACGCGCAGGTGTCCGGACAGTCGTGCGGGCAGGCTCCCTTGACGATGCGCGTGCCGCGATCGGCGGCCTGTGGCGGGAGGTTCACGGCGGATTCAGAGAGGACGGACGACATGCGTCAACTATTGCACAGGCGCCACACCCTTGCGTTTTCTTACCGGAGTCGGCGACAACGCTGGACGCACGAGCCGCTAAGCTCGCGCGCCAGGAGGCCGAAATAGGTCGTGTCGAGCCTCCTGGCGCGCTTGCCCTCCGGCGGACGCCACAATATCAATTCGCACCCCTCTGGGAGTCCCCCTTGGATCGCCGCCAACTTCTCGCCTCCGCCAGCGCCCTGGGCGCGCTCGCCACCCTGCCCATCCCGACGGCCGTCCGCGCACAAGGCAAACGCCTGGTGCTGGGTCAGTCGGTGCCGCTGACGGGCGCCGCCGCCCAGCTGGGCATCCAGATGCAGGCCGGTGCGAAGCTGTTCTTCGACGCCCAGAACGCCGCCGGCGGCATCAACGGCACGACCATCGAGCTGCGCACGCTGGACGACGGCTATGAGCCCGACCGCTGCAAGGCCAACACCGAGAAGCTGATCGCCGACGACGTGTTCGCGCTGTTCGGCTACGTCGGCACGCCGACCTCGCTGGCCGCGCTGCCGCTGGTCAACCAGGCCAAGATCCCCTTCGTCGCCCCCTTCACCGGCGCCGAGGCGCTGCGCGACCCGTTCAGCCCGTGGGTCTACCACGTGCGGGCCTCGTACTACGACGAGACCGCGCTGATCGTGAAGCAGCTGACCCATCTGGGCCTGATGCGCATCTCGGTCTTCCATCAGAACGACGCCTACGGCAAGGCCGGCCTGGACGGCGTGCTGCGCGCGATGAAGCCGCTGGCGCTGCAGCCGCAGGCCACCTCCACCGTCGAGCGCAACAGCGTCGAGGTGACCAAGGCCGTCAAGGACCTGATCCAGAACGGCGCGCCGCCCGAGGCCATCGTCATGATCAGCGCCTACAAGAGCTGCGCCGCCTTCATCCGCGCCGCCCGCAAGGCCGGCTACGGCGGCGTGTTCTACAACGTGTCCTTCGTCGGCACGCAGTCGCTGCTGGACGAGCTCGGCAAGGACGCGATGGGCGTGGTCGTCAGCCAGGTCATGCCCTATCCGTTCGGCTCGCAGGTCGGCGTGGTCCACGAGTACCAGCAGGCCGCCACCAAGGCCGGCCAGAAGTTCAACTACACCGCCATCGAGGGCTACATCGGCGCCAAGGTCATCAGCGAAGGCATCCGCCGCATGACCCGCCCGACCCGCGAAGGCCTGGTCGCGGCGCTCGACACCCTGGCGAACTACAACGTCGGCGGCTTCAACGTGAACTTCAAGCCCAACAAGCATGTCGGCTCGAGCTTCGTCGAGATGACGATGCTGACCAACGACGGGCGCGTCAAGCGCTGACCTGCCCTCCCCGGGCAGACCCGGACGCCGGATCGCACGCCGCTGGCGGCGACGATCCGGACCCGCGGGTACACTGGTCCGACCACAGCGGCGCCGCCCTGAGCGGCGCCGCGGCCTTTCTGGCCCGCGGCAAGCCCGACGCGCTGTCGCGACGACATCGGAGTGCCCGCCCATGAAGCTGATCGAACCCATCCTGGCCGACGCCCCGGCCATCGCCAAGCTGCGACGTGATCTGCACGCGCATCCCGAACTCTGCTTCCACGAGGAACGCACCGCCGACGTGGTCGCGCAGGCGCTGACCGACTGGGGCATCGAGATCCACCGCGGCCTGGGCAAGACCGGCGTGGTCGGCATCATCAAGGGCCGCGACGGCGGCGCCAGCGGCCGCACGCTGGGCCTGCGCGCCGACATCGACGCGCTCCCCATCACCGAGCACAACACCTTCGCCCACGCCAGCAGGCACCCCGGCAAGATGCACGCGTGCGGCCACGACGGCCACACCGCGATGCTGCTGGCCGGCGCAAAGCACCTGGCGGCGCAGCGCGACTTCGACGGCACCGTCTACGTCGTGTTCCAGCCGGCCGAGGAAGGCGGCGGCGGCGCCCGCGAGATGATCAAGGACGGGCTGTTCACGAAGTTCCCGATGGAAGCCATGTTCGGCATCCACAACTGGCCGGGCATGGCCGCCGGCCAGTTCGCGTTGAAGAGCGGCCCGGTCTTCGCCTCGAGCAACGAGTTCAAGGTCACCATCAAGGGCAAGGGCGCGCACGGCGCGATGCCGCACCTGGGGACCGATCCCGTGGTCGTGGCCGCGCAGCTGGTGCAGGCCTACCAGACCATCATCACCCGCAACAAGCGGCCGATCGACGCGGGCGTGATCTCGGTGACGATGATCCACGCCGGCGAGGCCACCAACGTCATCCCCGAGAGCTGCGAACTGCAGGGCACCGTCCGCACCTTCACGCTGGAGACGCTGGACCTGATCGAGCGCCGCATGAAGCAGATCACCGAGGCCACGGGGGACGCCTTCGAGGTCCAGTGCGAGTTCTCGTTCCACCGCAACTATCCGCCGACGATCAACCACGCCGCCGAGACCGAGTTCGTCCGCGGCGTGCTGACCGAGATGCTGGGCGCGTCCAACGTGCAGGCCTTCGAGCCCACCATGGGCGCCGAGGACTTCAGCTACTACCTCCAGGAAGTGCCGGGCTGCTACTTCCTGATCGGCAACGGCGACGGCAGCCACCGCGAAGGCGGTCATGGCCTGGGGCCCTGCATGCTGCACAACCCGAGCTACGACTTCAACGACGAGCTGATCCCGCTGGGCGGCTCGATGTGGGTCCGGCTGGTGGACGCCTGGTTCAAGCAGGCCCGATGACGGGTTCCGACCGATGACCGACGACCAGGAAAAGACCGTCCTCGACGACACCCACCGCTGGCTGCAGCGGGCGGTGATCGGCTTGAACCTGTGCCCCTTCGCCAAGAGCGTGGAGGTCAACCAGCGGCTGCGCACCGTGGTCAGCGCGGCCCGCACGCCCGAGGACCTGCTCAAGGAACTGGCCCACGAGCTGCTCGCGCTCAATCGCGCCGATCCGGACGAGACCGAGACCACCTTGCTGGTCCACCCCTGGGTGCTGAACGAGTTCCTGGACTTCAACGACTTCCTCGGCGCCGCCGATGCGCTGGTCGAGGACCTGGACCTGGACGGCGTGCTCCAGGTCGCAAGCTTCCACCCGGACTACCAGTTCGACGGCACCGACGCGGACGACGTCGACAACCTCAGCAACCGCTCGCCCTACCCCACGCTGCACCTGCTGCGCGAGGAGAGCATCGAGCGCGCCGTCGAGACCATGCCCGACACCGACGCGATCTACGAGACCAACATCGACACGCTGCGCCGGATCGGCCGCAAGGGCTGGGAGGCGCTGGACGTCGAGGCGAAGCTGCCGTTGGCCCAGCGCATCACGCGCGAGGATTGAGCCCGCCGAGAGGCCGCTGGCCCTCACCCCTCCCCTCTCCCGCAAGCGGGAGAGGGAGCAAGAAGGGCTCGGGCGAGGGCTGCGGTCGTGGCAGACCTGATGTCCTGATTTGACCGCGACTGGTCCGCCGGCGGCGCGACGGATCGACCCGTCGCCGGCACGATGACTCCCATCAACCACCCGATGGAGTCCTCGATGACCACCGCCTCGAACACCGCCGCCCACGCCACCCCCACGACCGCCGTCCTGCTGATCGACGTGCAGGAGTCGTTCCGCCACCGCCCGTACTGGGACGAGACCACCTGGCCCGCGTATCTCGAACGCACCAACGCCCTGCTCGACGGCGCGGCGGCTCGCGGCCTGCCGATCATCCGCATCCTCCACAGCGACGGCCCCGAGACGGCGGACAACCCCTTCTCGCTGGTCAGCGGCCACGTCCGCCCGCTGGACGGGCTGGCCCAGGTGCCCATCGCCGCCGAGTTCCTCAAGCGCCGCCACAGCGCGCTGGTCGGCACGGGGCTGTCGGTGTGGCTGACCGAGCATGGCATCCGCCGGCTGATCGTCGCGGGCATCCGCACCGAGCAGTGCTGCGAGACCACCACCCGCCACGCCAGCGACGAGGGCTGGACCGTCGACTACGTGACCGAGGCGACGCACACCTTCCCGATCCCGCACGCCAGCGGTGCCGTGGTCGGCGTCGCCGACCTCAAGCTGCGCACCGAGGTCGCCCTGCAGGGCCGCTTCGCCGAGATCGTGAGCGTCGAGCAGGCGTTGGCTCGCGCGGTCTGAGCGCATACTGCGGCGATGTCCTTTTTAGATTCCGTTTCGGCGCCTGATCCGGCTTCCGGCGCCACTCGGGACGCCGCCCTCGTCGACGTCTGGATCCTGGTCGAGCGCCACACGCTGCTGCTCGACCTGGCCGGCGCCGCCGAGGCGCTGCGGCTCGCCAACCAGGCCCTGCGCCGTCGCGGCGAGCCGGAGGCGTTCCGGCTGCGGTACTGCGCCGCGAGCGAATCGGCGTCCACGTCGGTCGGCCTGACGCTCGCCGCGCTGGAACCGCTGCCGGCGCTCGGCGAACGGGATTGGCTGATCCTGAGCGGCCGGCGACATCCGCATCCGGACGATCCGCCGCCCGACACCACCGACCGGGAAGACGCCTTGCGCATCGAGCGCTGGCTGCATCGCGAAGGCAGCGCATTGCTGGCGGGCGGACAGGGCCGGCTGCTGAGCATCTGCGCCGGTGCGCTGCTGGCGGCGCGGGCCGGGCTGCTGGACGGCCGCCGCTGCACGACCCACCACGAGGCGTTGGACGCGCTGCGCGACGCCGCGCCCCGTGCCGACGTGCAGGCGAACCGGGTGTTCGTGCTCGATGGTCCGCTGGCCAGCAGCGCGGGCATCACGGCCGGCATCGATCTGGTGCTGGCACTGATCGCCGAGCACTGCGGCGAGGCGATCGCCGCGTCGGTGGCGCAGGTGATGGTCGTCTACCTGCGCCGCGGCGCGCAAGATCCGGAGCTGTCGCCGATGCTCGCGCACCGGCACCATCTGCATCCGGCGCTGCACCGCGTGCAGGACGCCGTCTGCGGCGATCCGCGCGCCGACTGGAGCCTCGCCCGCATGGCGGAGGTGGCGCACGTCACGCCCCGGCACCTCACCCGGCTGTTCGCGCAGCACGGCGGCACGACGCCGCTCGATTACCTGCGCGCGATCCGGCTGGAACTGGCCCGGCGCGAACTCCAGCGCGGGGTACGACCGGCGCAGGCGGCGCTCGCGGCCGGCTTCAGCTCGGACCAGCAACTCCGTCGCACCCGCCGCCGGATGGACGCTCCGGCTTAGCATCACTTCCTCGGGGCCGGATCCTGGTGAACCCTTGCTGGCCCGTCTTTTGCCCTGCGCCGGGCTAGCACAATTCACATAAATCCAAGTCAAGCGGGATTCGTGCACTTCTGGTAACTTGCGCGCCCACAGTGAACGAGGAGCGGCATTTGAACGATTGGTTGAAGCGACTGGAGGCCCTGGATCCGGCCCGTCTGGCGGGCATGCGCCGCGGCGTGGAGAAGGAAAGCCTGCGCGCGCAACCGAGCGGCGCCTCCCTGGCACTGACGCCGCACCCGACGGCGCTCGGCTCCGCGTTGACGCACGAGACCGTCACCACCGACTTCAGCGAATCGCAGCTCGAGCTGATCACCGGGGTGCACGCGTCCGCCGAGGACTGCGAACGCCAGCTGACCGAAATCCACCAGGCCGTCTACCGCTGTCTCGGGAACGAACTGATGTGGGCGTCGAGCATGCCCTGCCAGCTCCCGGCCGACGAGACCATCCCCATCGGCCGCTACGGCGCCTCCAACATCGGGCGTGCCAAGAGCGTCTACCGCATGGGACTGGGGCACCGCTACGGGCGGCGCATGCAGACCATCTCCGGCATCCACTACAACTGGTCGATGCCGGGCCTGGACAACGCGGACCACTTCGCGCTGATCCGCAACTTCCGCCGCCACTCCTTCCTGCTGCTGACGCTGTTCGGCGCGTCGCCGGCCCTGTGCGCGAGCTTCGTCGCCGGCCGCGAGCACGGCCTGCAGCCGCTGGTCGACGGCACGCTGCACATGCCCTACGGCACCTCGCTGCGCATGGGTCGCCTCGGCTACCAGAGCGACGCGCAGGCCTCGCTGGCGGTGAGCTACAACAGCATCGACGGTTATGCCGCCTCGCTGCAGGACGCGCTGACGCGCCCGTATGCGGCCTACGAGAAGGTCGGCGTCGTCAATCCGGGCGGCGAGTACAACCAGCTGTCGACGACGCTGCTGCAGATCGAGAACGAGTTCTACGGCACGATCCGCCCCAAGCGCACGATCCGCTCGGGCGAGCGCCCGCTGCACGCGCTGCGCGAGCGCGGCGTCGAATACATCGAGGTCCGCTGCATGGACCTGGACCCATTCGAGCCGGTCGGCATCGCCGCGAGCACGATGCGTTTCCTGGACCTCTTCCTGCTGCACTGCTGGCTGACGGACAGCCCGAACGACACGCCGGAGGAACTCGGCGCGCTGGCACGCAACCAGCACCGCACCGCCTCGGCCGGCCGTGAACCCGGCCTGAAGCTGGAGCGCCGCGGCGGCGAGGTGTCGCTGCGCGACTGGGGCCGCGAACTCCTGGGCGAGTTCGCGCCGATCGCGGCCAAGGTGGACGCGACCCTGGGCGGCTCGCTGTACCGCGAGGCGCTCGCGCAGGCGCTCGAGCGCTGGGACGATCCCGATCAACTGCCGTCGGCCCGCGTGCTGGCGGCGATGCGCGCGAAGTACGAGTCCTCACACCTGGCCTTCGTCGCCGCGCAGTCGGAGGCGTCGCGCCGCCAGATGCTGGAGGCGCCGCTGCCCGACGGCCTGATGGCGCGCTTCGACCAGTCGGCGCGCGCCTCGCTGGAGGCGCAGGCCGCGATCGAAGCGGCGGACACCGTCGACTTCGAGACCTTCCGTCAGCAGTATCTCGATCCCGCGCAGTTGCGCGGTTGAGCCACACGCCGCGGGGCGTTCCTGAATTCAGATCGACAGGCGAACTGATCGACGCGTCTGTCAACTGACATCGCTTTCCCCCATCGGGAGAGCGCATGCCTCCGGTCAAATTCCCTGGCGCATCAGGCTCCGGCTTCCCTTCCAACGACAGCGATATCCAGCAGCCCGAACAGACTCCGGGCGAACCGCCGTTCGAGCGACGGTTACTGGAGACACTGGGCCACGAGCATCGCGAGATCCTCGGACAGTTCTTCAGGGCGGACTTCCTGCGGCAAGTATTCGACGACTGCGAGCACACGCTTGAACAGGACCGGGATGCGGCGCTGCGCCGGCTTCGCCAGACCGGCGTGGCGCCAGCGCAGGCCCAGGTGCTGCTGGACAAGATGACCGCGGTGCTGCAAGACGCGCGGCTCACCATCAACATGCCGCTCGAGCGGCTGCTCGAGTTCATGGCGCCCGGCTCCGGTGGCGAGTACCTCAACTGCTTCGCTCGCTCAGGCCAGATACAAAAGCGCCCCGACTACGTTCCGCAACGCGCGAAGCTCGAGGAGCAGGCCCTGGGCATGCACGAGACGCTGGCCAAAAGCGCCTACCGCGACTTTGGACAATACCGCTCCGCCAACGGCGGGGACGGCGGCAATCCTTCGTTCCAGTGGACCAGCCGCCCACTCTATTGCGCGGTGGATTTCCTGAAGTCACCGCGCGGAGGGGCTCAGGCTTACGGGAAGTCCTACCTCGTTCTGGCCGAGCACATGAAGCACGTCAGCACGTTTTCGTCGGTCGATTCATTCGCTCGCGACCTGTCGCCATCGAGGAGCAGAATGGTGAAGCCGGAGCGTGTCTGCACCTGGCACCATTTTCCCCGCCTGATCGTCCACGCCCAGAACAACGAGGTCGGCTACAACTGCCTGACCACATTGAAAGACGCCGCCGCCGGTATCGTCGGCAAGGTGCCGGCCCGCTACGGCAAAGGCAAGAAACACGGCTACATCGAGGCGCAGATCCATGGCCGGCTGAAGCTGGACCGCGATGTGAAGGAGATCCACATCTGTCGGTCGGAGCTTGAGCAGTTGCAGCCCGAGTCACGGCGGGACGCCTTGCTCAAGGCGATGGAGAAGCGGAACCGCCAGTTGGGCCGGCGCTTCTTCATCGTGGACTGAAGTTCCCGCGAAAGGCGACGGGTCCGGTGCTCAGCCCGGCAGCGACGAGCTGCGCAGCTCGTCGTGGCGCTTCTGCAATTCCTGACGCAGCTTCTTGCGCTCCAGCGCCGCGTCCCAGCGGCGCTGCTCGTCCGGGGTCGTCGGCGTGCGCGTGGGCACCGGCACGGGGCGCCCGTCCTCGCCGACCGCCACCATCGTGAAGAAGCAGCTGTTGGCGTGGCGCACGACCTGGTCGCGGATGTTCTCGGTGACGACCTTGATGCCGATCTCCATCGACGAGGTGCCGGCGTAGTTCACCGTCGCCAGGAAGCTGACCAGCTCGCCGACATGGATCGGCTGGCGGAACATCACCTGGTCCACCGACAGCGTCACCGTGTAGCGGCCCGCATAGCGGCTGGCGCAGGCGTACGCGACCTGGTCGAGCAGCTTCAGGATGGTGCCGCCGTGCACGTTGCCGGAGAAGTTGGCCATGTCCGGCGTCATCAGCACCGTCATCGTGAGTTGATGGGAAGGCAGGTCCATGGCGCGGGATCCGGCATCGGATCAGGGAGTGAGGGAGTGGCCGCCATGGTGCCAGACTCCTGGGGCCCCGAGGTTCCCTCTTATGGCGCTTGCCGCTGACACGCGCGTCGGTTAGGGTGGATGCCAGGAGGTTCCATGGTCCAGGTCCAGCAGCCCAGCATCGTCGACACGCGCGGTGCCCAGATGTTCCCCGCGCTCGGCGTCGCCGACATCGCGCGCGTCGCGCGTTTCGGCCGGTTCCGGCGTTATTCCCAAGGCGAGTGGGTCGTGCGCGCCGGCGACACCGGCATGGGCATGATCCTGATCCTCAGCGGCGAGATCACCGTGTCGCAGCGCGACAGCCTCGGCCACGTGACGCCGATCCACCGGCACGGGCCCGGCGGTTTCCTCGGCGAGGTCGGCCAGCTCAGCGGCCGGCCCTCCTTCATCGATGCGATCGCAGAGACCGAGGTCGAGGCCGTCGACGTCAGCCCGCCGCAACTGCGCGCGCTGCTGATCGGCGAGGCCGATCTGGGCGAGCGCCTGACCCGCGCCTTCATCCTGCGCCGCGTCGGGCTGATCGAGGCCGGCGCCAGCGGCGCGACGCTGATCGGCCGGGGCAAGTCCGCGCCGGTGATGCGGCTGCGCAGCTTCCTGGGCCGCAACGGCTACCCGCACCAGCAGCTGGAGCCCGACCAGAACGAGGACGCCAAGGCCCTTGCCGACCAGTACATGACCGAGGGCGTGCAGATGCTGGTCATCTGCCCCGGCGGCGAGGTCCTGGTCGATCCGACGGACGATGAAGTCGCGCGCTGCATGGGCATCGTCGACATGCGCGAGCGGACCGAGCTATACGACGTCGCCATCATCGGCGCCGGCCCGGCGGGCCTCTCGTCGGCCGTGTACGCGGCGTCCGAGGGGCTGTCGGTGCTGGTGCTGGACTGCCGCTCGTTCGGCGGCCAGGCGGGCGCGAGTTCGCGGATCGAGAACTACCTCGGCTTCCCGACCGGCATCTCCGGCCAGGCGCTGGCGGGCCGGGCCTTCGTCCAGGCCCAGAAGTTCGGCGCGGACATGCTGATCCCCGCCAAGGTCACCCAGATGAGCTGCGAGCGGCAAGGCATGGAGGACGAACTCCACCTGTCGCTCGAGGACGGCCGCAAGGTGCGCGCCCGCACCGCGGTGATCGCCACCGGCGCGCGCTACCGGCGGCCCAATATCGAGGAGTTGACCCGCTTCGAGGGCCGCGGCGTCTGGTACTGGGCCTCGCCGATCGAGGCCCGCATCTGCAGCCGGCAGACGGTGGTCATCGTCGGCGGCGGGAACTCGGCGGGACAGGCGGCGGTGTTCCTCGCCAACCACGCGGCGAAGGTCATCATGCTGATCCGCGGTCCGGGGCTGGCAGCGACGATGTCGCGCTACCTGATCGACCGCATCCAGGGCACGGCCAACATCGAACTGCTGCCGCACCAGGAGCTCTGCCAGCTCGAAGGCGGGGACGCGCTGGAAGCCGTGAGCTGGCGCGACCGCCGCAACGGCCAGGAACGCAGACTGGCGCTGCAGCACCTCTTCATGTTCATCGGCGCCGAGCCGGAGACCGGCCTGATCGCCGAATGCGGCCTGGAGCTCGACCAGGCCGGCTTCATCATCACCGGCCGCGCCTGCGCCTGCCCGCTGTCCGAGTACAAGCCGGAGCCGCTGGAATCCAGCATCCCCGGCGTGTTCGCGGTCGGCGACGTGCGTTCGGGTTCGGTGAAGCGCGTCGGCGGCGCGATCGGCGAAGGCGCACAGGTCGTCGCCAGCATCCACCAGTACCTGGCCCGCCAGGACGCGGCGCGCGCCGAGCGCCTCAGCCCTGCCGCCGTGGCCCGCGTGACGGCCTGAGGCAGGCGGGCCCCCCGCCGATTCCCGCTGACGCCCCCTTTCCGGAGCGGCGCTTCGCCATAGAATGCGAATAATTGTTATTTGCAAACTAGGCGCCGTCCGATGCTGTCTCCCGAATCCCGCCGTCTCTGGGCCTGGCCGATCGCGCTGGGCCTGCTGAGCACCTCCGGCCTGCTCACCGCGCTGGTGTCGGACGACTGGGGCGACGCCTGGTCCTGGGTCGGTCTGGGCGTGCCGGTGGCGGTCATCGCCTGGTACGCGTGGCGGCCGCAGCGCTCCCAACGCAAGGCCTGAGGACACGACGATGCTGAGCTCGCGCGCCATCCGCGTCTGGACCTGGCTTCACAAGTGGACGAGCCTGGTCTGCACGGTGTTCATGCTGCTGCTGTGCCTGACCGGCCTGCCGCTGATCTTCCATCACGAGATCGGTCACCTGCTCGGCGACGAGATCGAGGCGCCCGAACTGCCCGCCGCGATGGACAAGCAGCGCGTGTCGCTGGACGTGATGGCCAAGGCGGCCAACGCGGTCCATCCGACGATGGTGATCCAGTACGCCGGCGAGAACGAGGACGACCCGCGCCTGTGGTGGTTCACGCTGGCCCCGACGCCGGCGCCGACCGATCAGTTCAAGTCGGTCGCCGTCGATGCCCGCACGGGCCTGGCGGTGCGCGAGTACCGCATCGGCGAAGGTTTCATGGACCTGATGTTCCGGCTGCACGTCGACCTGTTCGCGGGTCTGCCGGGCAAGCTCTTCCTCGGCCTGATGGGCCTGCTGCTGCTGATCGCGCTGGTCAGCGGCGTGGTGCTCTACGCGCCGTTCATGCGCAAGCTCGACTTCGGCGCCGTGCGCAAGGACCGCTCGACACGCGTGAAGTGGCTGGACCTGCACAACCTGGTCGGCATCGTGACGCTGGTGTGGTGCTTCGTCGTCGGCGCGACCGGGATGATCAACACCTGGGCGGAGCTGCTGGTGCAGTACTGGCAGTACGACAAGGTCACCGCGCTGCTGGCGCCGTACAAGGACCAGCCGCTGCTCATCGCTGCCGAGCGCGCGCCGCTGCAGGGGTCGATGGACACGGCGATGCAGGTCGGCGCCCAGCGCAAGGTCTCGTTCATCGCGTTCCCCGGCACCGCCTTCTCGAGCCCGCACCACAACACCTTCTTCCTGAAGGGCACGACGCCGTTGACGTCGAAGCTGCTGCAGCCGCTGCTGATCGACGCGAAGACCTCGCAGCTCACGGCGGCACCGGAGCTGCCGTGGTACCTGACGGCGCTGCTGGTGTCGCAGCCGCTGCACTTCGGCGACTACGGCGGCATGCCGATGAAGATCCTGTGGGCGCTGCTGGACGTGGCGACCATCGTCGTGCTCGGCAGCGGCCTCTACCTGTGGGTGCGCAAGCCGCAGGGCGCCAGGAAAGACAAGAAGGGCGCGAAGGGCGCGTCGGCCTCGACCGCCGACGACCTGGACGACGCCAAGAATCCCGAAACCGCGGCCGCCTGATCGCCAGTCCGCACGATCACACTCACCGCACATGCCTGACTCGCACAAGCCCGATTCCCCCAAGCACCAGATCGAGAGCCTGCAATCCAGCGGCCTGAAGGCCACCCTGCCGCGCATCAAGGTGCTGCAGATCTTCGAGCAATCGGACCAGCGCCACCTCAGCGCCGAGGACGTCTACCGCGCGCTGCTGCTCGACGGCGCGGACATCGGCCTGGCGACCGTCTACCGGGTGCTGATGCAGTTCGTCGAGGCGGGGCTGCTGGCGCGGCAGCACTTCGAATCGGGCAAGGCGGTGTTCGAGCTCAACTCCGCCCAGCACCATGACCACATGGTGTGCCTGGCCTGCGGCCGGGTGGAGGAGTTCTACGACGCCGGCATCGAGCAGCGTCAGCGCGAGATCGCCGAAGAGCGGGGCTACGAGCTGGTCGAGCATGCGCTCGCGCTGTACGGGCTGTGCTCGAACCCGGAGTGCCGGGCGAAGCGCCACCGTTGAAGGGCCGGCTGAATCCGAGGCGTCTGTCGCAAGGCGCGCACAATCCGGCGCTTCCCTGTTGAATACTGTATGGGCATACAGTATATTTCCATCCATCGCAGCCAACCCGGCTGCAGCAGGAGATGGTCATGCAGATGCTCAAGCAAACGGTCTGGTCTTCGTTGAACAACGCGGATGCCTGGGTGGTCTGCATCGGCGTCATGTCCTGCCTCGGACTGGCGACGGGCCTGCTGGGTTGAGATCCTAGCTCAGCCTGGCGAGCCCTTCGCCTCCAGCGTTCCGTTCGCGGAGCCACGGTCCCTGCTTCGAGGGGCCATTTTCAGTTCTCACACCTTTCGTCCGCTCGACTTGAGCAACGCCTGACCCCGGTCCTGGACGTTGCTCAAGCGGCGGACTTTTTTGTCCGCCCCATCCATCCGGTGCAGCCTGTCCGTCCTTCACGAAGTCGACGAAGGCACGCAACGGCGCGGGCAGATAGCGCCGGCCCGGGTAGTAGAGGAACGGACCGCTGAAGGACACCCACCAGTCCTCGAGTACCGGCACGAGCGCGCCGCTGTCCAGGTGTGGTCGCACCCAATCCTCGAAGGTCTGGATGACGCCGCCACCCGCGACCGCCACGTCGATCGCCAGGTCCAGGCCGCCGCCCAGGCGCACGATCATCGGACCGTCGGGATCGACGGTGACGACTTCGCCTTCGCGCTGGAACTCGTAGGCGGGCATCGTTCCGCTGGGGAAGCGGCCTCGCAGGCAGCGGTGGGCGAGCAAGTCACGCGGATGTGCCGGCTGGCCGTGCTCGGCGAGGTAGGCCGGCGATGCCGCCGTGACCATGCGTTGCGTCCGCGGGCCGATAGGCACTGCGATCATGTCCTGCTCCAGCCGCTCCTCATAGCGGATGCCGGCATCGCAGCCGGCGGCGAGGACGTCGACAAAACTCTCCTCGACGGTGATGTCGAGCTTGATGTCCGGGTACGCCTTCAGGAATGCCGGGACGATCTTGGGCAGCACGAGCCGCGCGGCGCTCGCCGGCACATTGAGCCGCAGCGTGCCGGCCGGCCGCTCGCGGAAACCGTTGACGACGTCGAGTGCCGCCTCGACCTCGCCCAGTGCGGGTCCGAGTCGGTCCAGCAGGCGTGCACCGGCTTCGGTCGGCGCGACGCTGCGGGTGCTCCGATGCAGCAGCCGGACGCCGAGCCTGGTCTCCAGCCGACGCACCGCCTCGCTCAGTCCTGACGGACTCATGCCCGACTGCCGCGAAGCCTCCCGGAAGCCGCCCGATCGCGCCACGGCGAGGAAGGCCGACAGATCGCCCAGTTCCATCTCACTGTCCTTGATTTCGCACAGCTCGTGCGGATT
Source organism: Mitsuaria sp. MSU3D (assembly GCF_056867975.1). Classification (NCBI taxonomy): domain Bacteria; kingdom Pseudomonadati; phylum Pseudomonadota; class Betaproteobacteria; order Burkholderiales; family Sphaerotilaceae; genus Roseateles; species Mitsuaria sp. MSU3D. The sequence goes on from NZ_CP200314.1 coordinate 3,895,552, forward strand.
CGATCCCCTTATCGTACGACTGCGCGCTGCCTACAGTCCTTCCACGACGTCGCCGATCTCCCCCGAAGTTCATTCGACGTTCTCCCGAACTCCCTCCGAAGCATTGAAGGATTCCCCCATGAGCAACACCCCTTCCCGCCTCCTCGACCAGGCCGGCACGTTCAAGCTGGGCACCCGCACGGTGACGCGCATCGGCTACGGCGCGATGCAACTGGCCGGGCCTGGCGTCTTCGGGCCGCCGAAGGACCGCGCCGCCGCCGTCGCAGTGCTGCGAGAAGCCGTCGAGCTCGGCGTCGATCACATCGACACCAGCGATTTCTACGGCCCGCATGTCACCAACCAGATCATTCGCGAGGCGCTCCACCCCTATCGCGACAGCCTGACGATCGTCACCAAGGTCGGCGCCCGGCGCGGCGAGGACGCCTCCTGGCAACCCGCGCAGTCGGCCGAGGCGCTGACGCAGCAGGTCCACGACAACCTCCGGAACCTGGGCCTGGACGTGCTCGACGTCGTCAACCTGCGCAGCATGATCGACGTGCACGGCCCGGCGGAAGGCTCGCTGGAGCCGCAGCTGACCGCACTGGCCGAGCTTCAGCGGCAAGGCCTGATCCGCCACATCGGCCTGAGCAACGCGACGGCACGTCAGGTCGCCGATGCCCGCAAGATCGTCGAGATCGTCTGCGTCCAGAACCAGTACAACCTGGCGCACCGCAACGACGACGCGCTGCTCGATCAATTGGCGGGGCAAGGCATCGCCTTCGTGCCGTTCTTCCCGCTCGGGGGCTTCTCGCCGCTTCAGTCGGAGACGCTGTCGGCCGTCGCCGCCGAACTCGGCGCGACGCCGATGCAGGTGGCGCTGGCCTGGCTGCTGCAGCGCTCGCCCAACCTCGTGCTCATCCCGGGCACCTCGTCGGTCGATCACCTGCGGCAGAACCTGCAGGCGGCCTCGCTGACGCTTCCCGCCGATGCCGTGGCGCGGCTGGACGCGATGTCGACTACAGCGGGGTGAGCACCGGCTCGCCGGCTTCCCAGCGCCGGGCGTTCTCGAGGAACAGGTCGACCGTGGCTTGCACCGACTCCGGCGACCAGCCCGCGATGTGCGGCGTGAGGATCACGTTCGGGAAACCGAGCAGCGCCTCCGGCGGCTTCGGCTCCGATTCGTAGACGTCGAGCGCCGCGCCGCCGAGTTCGCCGGCCGCCAAGGCCGCGGCCAACGCGGCCGTGTCGACCAGGCTGCCGCGGGCGATGTTGACGACGTGCCCCTGCGGGCCGAGCGCCTTCAGCACCTCGGCGTTGACGATGTGCTTCGTGGTCGGGCCGCCCGGCGCGGCGACGATCAGGAAGTCCGCCCACTGCGCCAGCTGGAGCGCCGAGCCGAAGTACTGGCAGCCCAGCGAGTCGTTGCGCTCGCGACGGTTGTGATAACCGACCTCCATGTCGAAGGCCAGCGCGCGCCTGGCAATGCGCAGCCCGATCGTGCCCATGCCGAGGATGCCGAGCTTGCGCCCGTTGACGCTCGGACGCAGCGGCAGCGCATCGCGCCAGAGACCGGCGCGCAGGGCCTGCTCCTGCTGCGGCAGCGCGCGCACGGAGGCCAGCAGCAGCGCCATCGCGTGATCGGCCACGCATGAATCGTTGGTGCCCGCACCGTTCCACAACGTGAGGCCGCGCGCCTTGGCGGCGGCCAGGTCGATCGCCTCGTAACCGGCCCCCTGCGCCGCGGCGGCGCGGAGCTTGGGCATCGCCGCGATCTCGTCGGCGCGCAGGCCGACAGCGCCGATGGTCAGGACGATCTCGATGTCGGCGCCGTGCTCGGCGACCGCCTTCGCGCGCGCTTCGGCCGTCGGCGCGTAGATCACGTCGTAGCGCGCGCGGAACTGCGCCAGATGTTCTTCCGCCGTCGGCATCAGGACGAGCAATCGACGGGGGGAACCGGACGAGGGACTGGCGGACGAAGGGTTGACGGACACGGCGACCTCATGGAGTCAGGGAGTTCGCCGTCGATGATAGGAGCGCCATCGCGCGTGCCTGCCAGGGCGCGCACGCGCTTCGCACGCCGTGAAGGTCAATCCTCGTCGAGCGGAAAACGCGCCGCCCAGAAGTCCTGCAGGCGCAGGTCGGCGTCGACGCGGCGGACGATCGGGGACATCGTCGGCGCGACTTCGTAGAAGCGCTCCCGCCACGGCCCGAAGCGCGACACCACCGTCACGTACAAGTCCAGCACCGACAGCTCGTCGCCGAGCAGGTAGCGTCCCGGCGTCATCTGCGCGTCCATGACGCCCCAGCAGAACGCGATGCGGTCATGGACCGCGTCGACCACCTGGTCGCGCTGATCGGGCCGCGCGCCGATGCGGGTGACGTCCGGCTTGATCCAGTGCAGCGAATAGATCGCCGACGACACGAACACCATCCAGCGCAGGAACTCCGCGCGCCGCGGATCGTCGATCGCCGGCGCGAGCCGCGCCTGCGGATGCGTGTCGGCGAGGTGGATCAGGATCGCGGCGCTCTCGGTCATCACGCGGCCGTCGGCATCGACCAGCGTCGGGATCTGCCGCATCGGATTGGCCGCGCCCACGCGCACCCGGGCGGCCTCGGCCTCCCAGGTCGCGCCCTCGATCAGGTCGAAATCAATGCCGAGCAGCGTCAGCGCCGCTTCCACCGCGGTCGATCCGGAGGCGGCCGATCCGAAGAGAGTCCAAGCCATGTCTTGCGTCCCGAAGAAGGAAGCAGGCATTGGAGGGGAAGCGCCTCAGGGCGTCAATCCGCGCGCCATCCTCGCATCGATCTCAGCCAGCGCCTTCGGCAAGTCGGCAACCGAGTCGATCACCAGATGCGCGCCCGCCGCCGTGAGGCGCTGTGTGGCGGCGGCGCGCTTCGCCACGACTTCGGCATCCGGCAGCGCCTGCAGTTGCGCCAAGGTCAGGCCCGTCTCATTGCCCGACAGGCTGAGGCCGACGGTCCACATGCCGGCGCGGCGACCTTCCTCGATGCCCGGCGTCGTGTCGTCGACCTTCACGCAGGCGCGCACGTCGCCGATGCCCAGCGCCAGCACGTTCGCCAGCGCCATGAAGGGGCCCGGCCGGCCACCGGCGGCCAGCTCGTCGCCGGCGACGACGTGGTCCGCCGCGATGCCATCGGCCTTCGCCTGCGGCAGCAGCACGTCCAGCACCTGGCGCGGATAGCCCGAGCAGGAGCCGATCTTCAACCCCGCACGACGCAGCGCGGCCAACATCTCGACCGCGCCGGGAATCGGCTGCGAGTAGCGCCCGACCTTCTCGATCTGCATCGGCATGAAGCGCTCGTAGATCGCGTCGATGTCGGCGGCGGTCGACGGGCGGCCGAAGCGCGCCTGCCATTGCGCCTGCAGCGACGCGTCCTCGAGCAGCGTGCGGATGTGATCGCGCTTGGACAGGCCCATCGGGCCGCGGGCCTCGTCGAGCGTCAGCGTGATGCCGAAGGTCGCGAACGCGTCGACGAAGATCTGCGTCGGCGCCAACGAGCCATGGTCGACCAGCGTGCCGGCCCAGTCGAAGATGACCGCCTGGAGATGGGGATAGAGCGTGTTCATGCGTAGGCCTTGATGAAGTTGCGACCGCGCGGGCCGCGCAGCGCCTGTTCGACGCGCGCGTCCCAGTCGGCGGGCGCGATGCCGTAGTCGGCGGGATCGGTGGAGACGCCGAGCGCGTCGAGGAAATGCTCCAGCGCGGCGACCGCGCCGTCGGCATCGGCCGCGTCGAAGATCGCCAGCAGTTGCGCATCCAGCGCCGCGTCGCGCCCGAAGGCCAGCCGCATCACGCGCGGCAGGCTGAACGAGCACGCGATGCCGTGCACGGTGCCGCGCGTCAAGGTGATGTCGTAGGACAAGGAGTGCGCCAGCGCCGTTTTCGTGTTGGAGAAGGCCATGCCCGCCTGCAGCGCGGCGATCGCGAGCGCTTCGCGCAGGTCGAGCCGGCGCGGCTCGCGCAGCAGCGCGGGCAGCGTGGCGACGATGGCGCGCGCGGCGCTCGCCGCGAGGCTGGACGACACCGGGTTGCGATGCACGTTCCACAGCGACTCCAGCGCATGCGACAGCGCGTCCAGGCCGCTGGCCAGCGTGGCGCTCGCGGGCAGGCTGACCATCAGCGACGGGTCGACGAGGGCGGCTTCCGGCCAGGTCCACGGCAGGTGCAGCGAATGCTTGCGCGAGCGCCCCGCGTCCCACAGCGTGGCCCAGGGCGTGACCTCGCTGCCGGTGCCCGCGGTCGTCGGGATCGCGATCAACGCGCGATGCGGACCGTCCACCGGCAGCGGTGCCGCCTTCGGATCGACCAGATGGTCGAGCAGCTCGTCGAAGCGGCCCGACGGCGTGGCGGTGAGCATCGCCTTCGCCGCGTCGATGCTGCTACCGCCGCCCAGCGCAATCACGCAACGCGCGCCGCCGTGGTCGCGCCACAGGCGCTCGTACAGCGGCGCGAGCCAGCGGACATCGGGGTTCGGGGAGATGTCGGTCTCCACCGCCACCAGGCGGTCGCCGAGCATCGCCCTCACCCGACCGACCAGCCCCAGCGGCTCCGCCTCCGGAAAGGCGATCAGCAGCGCATCTCGCTCGCCGACCAGGTCGGGCAACAGTTCCAGCGCGCCGATGCCGGCCCGCACATCGACCGGGTTGTGAAACTTCCACACGTTCACGTCGTTGTCCTCGTTCTCAATGCCGGCCGCTGTCCTGGATCGCGCGGCGCAGCTGGCTCGACACGAAGTCCGCGGCGACCACCATCACGGTGATCACGATGATGCAGGTCGCGGTCTCGGGGTACTTGAACAGCTTGAGGCTGCCCACGAGCTCGAAACCCAGCCCGCCCGCGCCGACCATGCCCAGCACCGTCGCCGAGCGCAGGTTGACCTCGAAGCGGTACAGCACGACGGCGATCCACGCGGTCACCACCTGCGGCAGCACGCCGAAGACGATCACCTGCAGCGGCCGGGCGCCGGTGGCGCGCAGCGCCTCGAGCGGCCCCTGGTCGATCTCCTCGATCGCCTCGGCGAAGAACTTGCCGAGCATCCCCGCGCCGTGCACCGCCAAAGCCAGCACGCCGGGGAACGGCCCCAGTCCCACCGCCGACACGAACACCAGCGCCAGGATCAGCTCGTTGATGCTGCGCGTCACGTTCAGGCCCTGCCGCGTGAGTTGGTACAGCCAGCGCGGCCCCTGCAGGTTGCGCGCCGCGAGGAAGGACACCGGCACTGCGGCGACAGCGCCCAGCAGCGTGCCCCACACCGCGATCTGGATCGTCTCCAGCGCCGGCGCCCAGAGCCGGTCGAGGATGCGCCAGTCCGGCGGCCACGTGCGGCTCAGGAAGTCGGCGATCTGCGGCAGGCCGTTCGCGAGCTCCGACGGACTCAGCTGCGCGCCGCTGGCGCTCCACTGCAGCGCCCACAGGCCCAGCACCATCGCGGCCAGCAGCTTCGACCACCCGCCCGGCGTCGTAGGCAGGCCGATCAGCCAGCGATATCGGTCGGCGGCGGCACGGTCGACGGCATTCATCGTCGTCATGCGGTTTTCCTTTCCTCTTCGACCGCCACGGGCTCGATGAGCTGCAGGCCGGTGTGACCAGCGCGGCCGGCGCGACCGGCGTAAAGCTCATGAAGCTCCGCATCGGACAGCTCGCCCGGCAACCGGTCGAACAAGACCCGACCCTGGGACAGCCCGACGATGCGGTCGCCGAATTCCTTTGCGTAATCGACCTGGTGAAGGTTGCAGACGACGGTGATGCCGAGCTCGCGGCACGCCTGCTTCAGATAGCCGAGCGCCTGGCGCGCGGTGTGCGGATCCAGGCTGGCGACGGGCTCGTCGGCAAGGATCACCTGCGGGCGCTGCGCCAGCGCGCGGGCGATGCCCACACGCTGCATCTGCCCGCCGGACAGCGAGTCGGTGCGTTCCTGCGCCTTGTGCGCGAGGCCGACGCGATCCAGGCACTCCAACGCCAGCGTCACGTCCGCGGCGCGGAACAGCTGCAGCACCGAGCTCCAGGTCGACACTGCGCCGAGCCGCCCCGTCAGCACGTTCTTCACCACGCTCAGGCGCGGCACCACGTGGTGATGCTGGAACACCATCGCGACGCGGCGTCGCAGTTCGCGCAGATCGGCCGCGCGCGAGCCGGACATCGCGTCCAGGCCCGCGATCGTCATCGCCCCGGCGTCCGGCTGCGCCAGCCGGTTCATGCAGCGCAGCAGCGTGGACTTGCCCGCGCCCGACGGGCCGAGCACGACGAGGAACTCGCCGGCCTTCGCATCCAGGTCCACGCCGCGCAGCACGGCGTTGTCGCCGAAGCGCTTGGTGACGCCGCGCAGCGTGATCACTTCATGCTCCGCAGGTCGAGCTTGAGCACCTTGGCCGTGTCGCGGACGACGTCGTAGGCGGCGTCGTTGGTCGGCTGGAAGCCGTTCAGCACGCCCTGGTCGCCCCACTTCACGTCCTTCAGATTGGCCAGCGCCTTGGCGAGCTTGTCCTTCAGCGCGGGATCGAGGTCCTTGCGCCAGACCATCGGCGATTCGGGGATGGGCTTGGACGACCACAGCACGACGAAGTCGTCCTGCTTCACCGTGCCCTTGGCGACGGCGCTGGCGAAGATGCGGTCGGCGACGGCGGCCGCGTCAACCTTCTTGTTGGCGACCGCCAGGATGCTGGCGTCATGCGAGCCGGAGAACAGCACGCGGCCGAACAGCGCGTCCGGGTCGTAGCCCGCCTGCTGCAGGCCGGCCTTCGGGAACAGATGGCCGGAGGCGGAGCTCGGATCGACGAAGGCGAAGTTCTTCCCCTTCAACTCGGCGACCGTGTGCACGCCGCTGTCCTTGCGGGCGAGGATCACGCTCTTGTAGGCGCTCTGGCCGGTCTTCTTCGTGACCGCGACCGAGAAGGCCTCGACGTTCGCGACCGAGCTGGCCAGCACGTAAGAGAACGGACCGAGGTAGGCCACGTCCAGTTTCTTCGAGCGCAGCGCCTCGATGACGCCGTTGTAGTCGGTGGCGACGAAGGGCTTCACCGTCATGCCGAGCTGCTGCTGCAGCGCGTCCAGCACCTGGCGGCTGGATTCGATCATCGCCTGCGAGTCCTCGGCCGGGATCAGGCCGATCGTCAGCGTCTGCTGCTGGGCGGAAGAGACGGCCGGCAGCCCCGCCGCGACGGCGACGGCAGCGACCAGGAGGGCGCGTCGGAGAACGGACGAGCGGGCATGGGGGGCGTGGGGGACGTGGCGCATGGCGGCATCCAGGGAGTGGTGAGCGGATGCCGCCACTCTATGAATCCAACATGACAGGACATCCATCGATGCCATGTTGAATTCATGATCAAACCATTGAGGTGATCTATGGATGCGACGGAGGCTTGGCGAAGGGTCAGTGCTGGCCGCAGGCCGGGTGCTTCGTTCCCGCCGTGTCGTTGGCCAGGCCCAGGAAGTCGAGCACGTGCGGCGTCAGCGCGCCGGTCTGCGGCAGCGTCGTGCCGGTCAGGTCGCCCTGGCAGTAGGCCGGCTTCATCGGATTGCGGTAGCTGTTGGTGAGGATCAGCGTCGCATCGCGTTCGCCGGCGCTCTGTCCGCCGTGGCCGCTGCCCGTTCCGCCGTGGTCGGAGACGACGACGATCAGCCACTCCTCCGCGGCGTAGGTCGGCCGCGCCGCGAGCGCGTCCAGCACCTGCTGGATCTGCGCGTCCTCACCTGCGATCTTGGACTGGTAGTACGCGTTGAACGGGTCGTAGCTGGCGGCGTGGATGTCCACGTTGTGCAGGTAGTAGAAGATCGCCGTCGGCGGATTCGTCCAGGACAGCCAGCCCTTGACGGCGTTGGTGGCCTGCTGCGAGTTCTTGGCCGCATTCGCCACCACGAAGTCGGCGCCCGCGGGCTTCAGGTTGCCGGTGATGTTGGCCCAGTCGCCGACGACCGCCACGGTGGCCGTCGGATAGGCCGTCTTGATGCGATCGAACAGGTGCGGCTTCTTCAGCGGCAACGCGATGTCGTTGCTGGTGACGCCGTGCTGGTCGGCCCAGAAGCCGGTGAACAGCGTGCCCCAGCCGGGGCCGCTGAGCGTGGCCTGCGAGCCGCCCGCGAGCACGTTGCCGTGGAATGCGCCGCTACCGGCGAGCGCGCTGAGCGCCGGCGTCGCGACGCAGCCGGCGCAGAACAGCGCGTCGCCGCGCAACCCGTCGATGCCGACCACGAGCACATGCTTGCGACCGTTCGGGCCCACGATGGGATTGGGCACGCCCGGGCCGGGAATCAGCGAGTAATGGTCATACGGATTGCCGGCGTAGTCGGTCTTCAGGCCGCCGACATCGGCGGCGCGCTTGTCGCTGAGGTCGCACTGCTGGGCGTTCTTGTAGAAGTCGAAGCTGACGCACCAGGACTTGCGCGAGTCGTTCAGGCACGCGGCGGCGCAGGCTTCGGGGGTGACGGCGGTCAGGTGCTCCCGGTTGTAGCCCGAGATCGCGGCGTTGATCGTGCGCGTGAACGACGCCAGCGGCGACGGCGCGGTCTGGGCGCCGGCGACCGGCGCGAGCGCCGCCAGGGCCAGGGCGGCGCCCAGCGCGCGCAGTGCGGCCGCCTGGCGTTTCAGGGAAAGGATCAGGGTCATGAAGGCTCCAGGCTCGAACGAGCGGGTTGAGGAATAAAGCCCCCGCAGCGTAGGAACGTCACGTGACCGTCACTCGATCGAATCAATATCGCGAACCGCACGAAATCATCGAGAGTCTCTATACCCATGTCGGCCGCCAAGCTCCGCGCCTTCCTCGCCGTCGCCCGCCATGGCAGCTTCAGCGCCGCGGCGCGGGCGCTGGGCCTGTCGCAGCCCACCTTGACGACGCAGGTGCAGGGGCTGGAGCAGCAGCACAAGGTGGAGCTCTTCCACCGGCGCGGCCACCGGATCGAGCTGACCAGCGTCGGCCATCAGCTGCTGCCGATCGCACGGCAGCTGGCCGCCCTGGAGGTCGAGGCCTATAACCTGCTGCACGACTGCGGCGAGCTCACGCGGGGTCAGCTCAAGCTCGGCGCGGTAGGCCCTTTCCACGTGATCGAGATGGTGGACGCCTACCGCCAGCGCTACCCGAAGGTGGACGTGTCGATCCGGCTGGGCAACTCGGCGCAGGTCTTTGGGGACCTGGAGAACTACGTGATCGACGTCGGCGTGCTGGCGCGTTTCCATGACGCGCCGGGCTTCGAGACGATGGCGTACGCGCGGCACGCGATCATCCTGTTCGTGCATCTCGATCACCCTTTCGCGAAGCACGAGAGCGTTCCGTTGCAAGCCTTGGAAAACCAGCCGCTGCTGCAGCGCGAGGACGGATCGAGCACGCGCCGCGCCCTCGAAACGGCATTGCGGCAGGCCGGCATCTCGCCGCGCGTCGCGATGGAGATCGGCAGCCGCGAGGCGCTGCGGGAAGCGGCCGCGCGCGGCATCGGGATCGGTGTCGTCTCCGAGGCCGAGTTCATCCCCGACGCCCGTTTCCGCCCCGTGCGCATCGACGGCGATCCCGCCTTCACCGAGACGCACATCTACTGCCTCAAGGAACGCCGGGACAGTCTCCTGCTGAACTCATTCTTCGACACCGCCACCGCCCTGAAGAACCTCCCGGAGTCCTCGGTAGCAGATCCGCTGCAGTGAGACGACGATGGGGGACGGGAGGTCGTGGGGTTCCCGCGCTTGCCGCGGGGGCCCCATGACCTCGCGGCCAACGCTCACGCGAGTCAGGTGGGCGGACTCCCCCAGACAGACTCCCCTCAGAAACGGGACAGGTTTCTGAAGGCCACCCCAGGCATCCTGCGCACCTTCGTGCGGGGGGCCCAGGAGGCCGTCTGTTCCCTGGAATCCATGCAGAACAAAAAGGCAAGCTCATGGACCGCCGCCAATTCTTCCCCCGCCCGGTCGTCGAGGCGGGCACCAACCGCTGGGACTGGGCGCTGCTGCCGCTGGTGCTGGCGCTGCTCGTGCTGCTGGCCTACGGGGCCGCGCAGATGGCGCGCCCGTTCGCGCTGGGCGATCCGCTGCCGCTGTCGCTGGACCCGTCTCACCTGCCCTACTACCTGCTGCGCACCAACCTGCGGATGCTTGCGGCGATGGTGCTGGCGCTGCTCTTCAGCGCGGTCTTCGCGGTGCTCGCGGCCAAGGTCCGTGCCGCCGAGAAGGTGCTGGTGCCGATGCTCGACATCCTCCAGTCGATCCCGATCCTGGGCTTCCTGTCGATCACGGTGACCGGCTTCATCGCCCTCTTCCCCGGCAACCTGCTGGGCGTCGAGTGCGCGGCGATCTTCGCGATCTTCACCTCGCAGGCCTGGAACATGGCCTTCAGCCTGTACCAGTCGCTGCGCACGGTGCCGTCGGAACTCGACGAGGCGGCGCGCGTGTTCCAGCTCTCCGGCTGGCAGCGCTTCTGGCGGCTGGAGCTGCCCTACGCGATGCCGGGCCTGCTGTGGAACATGATGATGTCGATGTCCGGTGGCTGGTTCTTCGTCGTCGCGTCGGAAGCGATCTCGGTCTCCGACCAGAGCATCAAGCTGCCCGGCGTCGGGTCCTACATCGCGATGGCGATCGAGGCCCGCGACCTCGGCGCGATCGGCTGGGCGATCGTCGCGATGCTCGTGGGCATCGTGCTCTACGACCAGCTCGTGTTCCGGCCGCTGGTCGCGTGGGCGGACAAGTTCCGCTTCGAGGACAGCGGCACCGACGCCGCGCCGAACTCATGGATGCTGAACTGGCTGCGCCGCACCTCGTTCACGCGCCGTTCGGCGGCCTGGCTGGTGGACCGGCTCGAAGGCAGCCTGATCTGGTTCCGCCGTCATCACGACGGCACCTCGATCCGCGCCCGGCCGCGCATCGCCAGCGCGACCTGGACGCGCGCCTGGGACGCGGTCGTGGCCGCGGCGGTGATGGTGGCGCTGTACCACCTGGTCCGCTTCGTCCACACCGAGGTTGGCTGGTCCGAGGCCGGCCACGTCTTCGGACTCGGCATGCTGACGCTGGTGCGCGTGCTGGTGCTGATCGCGCTGGCGGCGCTGGTCTGGGTGCCGGTCGGCATCTGGATCGGCATGAATCCGCGCTGGTCGGGGCGACTGCAGGCGGTGGCCCAATTCCTGGCGGCGTTCCCGGCCAACCTGCTGTTCCCCGTGGCCGTCGTGCTGATCGTGCGCTGGAAGCTCAACCCGGACGTCTGGCTCTCGCCGCTGATGATCTTCGGCACGCAGTGGTACCTGCTGTTCAACGTGATCGCCGGCGCGTCCAACATCCCCGCCGAGTTGCGCCACGCGGCGCGCAACCTGGGCTTGAGCGGCTGGTTGAAATGGCGCCGCTACCTGCTGCCGGCGGTGTTCCCGAGCTTCGTCACCGGCGCGATCACCGCCAGCGGCGGCTCCTGGAACGCGAGCATCGTGGCCGAGTACGTCTCCTGGGGCGACACCACGCTCAAGGCGCACGGCCTGGGCAGCTACATCGCGGAGATGACCGCCAAGGGCGACTTCCCGCGGATCGCGCTGGGCATCGGCGTGATGTGCATCTTCGTGATGGGCCTGAACCATTTCGTCTGGCGCCGCCTGTACCGGCTGGCCGAAGACCGCATGCACCTGTGAACGGTGATCTTTGAACTGCGATCTGTGAGGAGCACGGCATGACCGCATCCATCATCGAACTCCACGGCGTGGGCAAGCGCTTCCGCTCGGCCGACGGCCATCCGCGTCCCGTGCTGGCGGACGTCGATTTCAACCTGCGCGAAGGCGAGATCGTCGCGCTGCTCGGGCAGTCGGGCTCGGGCAAGAGCACGCTGCTGCGGATCATGGCCGGGCTGGTGCCGGCCGACGCGGGCCAGGTGCGATATCGCGGGCAGCCGCTGTCGGGACCGGCGCGCGGCATCAGCATGGTGTTCCAGTCCTTCGCGCTGTTCCCGTGGCTGACGGTGCAGCAGAACGTCGAGATCGGGCTGGAGGCGCGCGGCGTGGCCAAGGCCGCGCGCGAGGCCAAGGCCGAGGCGGCGATCGCGCTGATCGGCCTGAGCGGCTTCGAGGGCGCGCTGCCGCGCGAGCTGTCGGGCGGGATGCGGCAACGGGTCGGCATCGCGCGGGCGCTGGTGACCGAGCCGGACGTGCTGCTGATGGACGAGGCGTTCTCGGCACTGGACGTGCTGACCGGCGAGCGCCTGCGCGAGGACATCCTCGAGCTATGGGACGGCGGTCACATGCCGACGCGGGCGATGCTGGTCGTGTCGCACAACATCGAGGAGGCCGTGATGATGGCCGACCGCGTGCTGATCTTCGCGAGCGATCCGGGAAGGATCCGTTGCCAGCTGTCGGTGCAGCTGCCGCGGCCGCGCGACCCGGAGAGCGCCGACGTGCGCGCGCTGATCGACGAGGTCTATGCGCTGATGACCGCGGGCGCGGCGAGGCCGTCGCGCGCGGCGGGCACGGTCGACGCCGCCACGGCGCCGGCGCCGCTGGCCGAGCGCCTGCCGGCGGCGGACGTGGCGCGGATGGACGGCCTGCTGGAGCTGCTGGCCGAGCCGCCCTTCGACGGCCGCGCGGACCTGCCGCAGCTGTGCGAGGAAGCGGGGCTGCCGGACTCCGAGCTGCTGCCGGTCGCGCACGCGCTGGCGCTGCTGGGGCTGGCGCAGCTCGACAGCGGCGACTTGCAGCTGACGCCGCTGGGGCGGCGGTACGTGGAAGGTGCGCATGGGCTGCGGCGCGATCTCTTCGGTCAGCAGCTGCTCGCCCATGTGCCGCTGATCGCGCACATCCGGCACAGCCTGGAGCAGGAGCCCAGCGGCGTGATGCCGGACAAGCCAGTGCTGAGACTGCTGAGCGAGCACCTCGACGACACCGAGGCGGACGCGGTGCTGCAGACGGCGGTGACCTGGGCGCGGCACGGCGAGGTGTTCGAGTACGACTACAACACCGGAGCGCTGCGCTTGCCGACGGGGGATGAGGAAACGGCGACGCGGTGAAAGAGGCTTCAGCACTGCCAGTAGAGTCGGCACATCGCGTCTTCGAGACTCGCGCCGATGAAACGCCTTGCCCGCAACCGGTTGAAGTCCTTCAGCGTCGATCGCCTGCTGCGTCATGCGCTGAGGCATTGGCATGCCGACGATGGCTGGCGCGCGGTGCAGGCACTGCACGTGCGGGGGTCGCCGCAGCTGCTGGCGACGATCACCGCGCTGTGCACGAGCCTGCGGGCTCGCCGGCGCGCGGTCGGCCTGGCCATCGCCGGGCAGCTGATGCACAAGGTGCAGGGGCAGCTCGCGATGTACGCGGAGGCGGAGACCCATCAGCTGCTGCTGCACGGGCTGTCCGATCCGCATCATGACGTGGTGCGCGCGGCGGTGGCCGGTCTGGGGCACCGTCCGCATGCGGCGAGCGTCGAGGCGCTGCTGCGACTCTCGGCCAGTCCGGACAGCCAGATGCGATGGCAGGTCGCGGTGGCGCTCGGTTCCTACGAGGAGCCCGAGGCGATCGAGGGCCTGATCCGCCTCGCGACGGATCCGTCCGCCGAGGTACGCGACTGGGCCACGTTCGGGCTGGGCTCGCTGCGCATGGACGACACGCCCGCGATCCGCGCGGCGCTGCGCAGGAACCTGGACGATCCGGACATCGATGTGCGCGGCGAAGCGCTGGTCGGGCTGGCGCGGCGGCGGGACGAGGGGATCGTCGAACGGCTGATCGGTCTGCTGACGCCCGAGTGCCACATGTACGAACTGGATGCGGCCGAGGCGCTTGCCGATCCGCGTCTGGTCGAGCCGCTGCAGGCGCTTTCCCAGGCCACGCCGCGTTCATGGAACGCAGTCTGGCAGGCGCGGCTGGATGAAGCGCTGGCGACCTGCGCGAGTCAATCCGTGCCCGTGGCCACCGAGCGCAGCAGCGCTTCCTGAACGTCCGCAGCCGCTTGTCTCGGCGGTTCGTCCTTCGAGATCTTCGCGAGATTCGCGCCTTCGTACGGCTCGTGGATCGGGCCGAGCACGAAGCGGGCCTGGAGCTCGCGCAGCATCACGTGCGGCTCGATGCAGCGCACGCCGAGAGCGGCGCATACGTCCGGAATCTTGATCCTTTTCTTCGACCCCTTGGCCGACTTCTCCAATGTCACGACCGTGTGACCATGCGCGAGCCCATGCACCACGAGGTACATATCCGCGGAGTCCATGAACTCGTGGATCACGGGATCCAGCAGGGGCTGCCTGTTGACCCATTGCGTGACCGCGTGAATCGCCAGGGCGACAGTGTCATCCGCGGAAAGAAAGAAGCCTGGGGATTGCGCGGCAACCCAGGGCACGATGACGTCATCAGTCAGTTCATCGCGCACCTGGGTGACGCTGAACACTTGGCCATCCGCTTGGCTGACCGTCAGCCATCGCCAGAAGGCGGGACAGAAGTCCATGCCGTAATGCGTTTTTCGGGCTTCCAGGAACACATTCGCATCCAGCAGATAAGCCATCTCAGACCTCCAGATCAAGGGATCGGCCGATCGCGTTGAACACGTCGGTGGATCGGATGCCGAGCATCCGGAATGCCGAGAGGAAGGTCGTCGACGTTCCCCCCGTGTTGCCGATCAGGGCCCGGGTGAAGGTGCGGCTCGACCGGGTGGCGACGGCCAGCCAGCCATCGATGGCGGGCATCGATGGGACGACCAGCTTGTTCGCGGCCACATGCCGATGAAGCCTGTCCACCACCTCCCTGGCGACAACGTCACAGAAGCTCGGCAGGCTGCCGTCGCTGCTGACTGGAGAAGCCGCGGTGCTGATGCCCGACTGTCCGAGCCACAACAAGGCCAGGTGCCTGGCGAGCGTCAGAAGCTGTTCGTCCTTGGGTTGCCGCTCGTTGATGACAATCAACGGCGCCAGATCATCGGCGAGCGTGAAGCCATGTACTTCCTTCCCATCAGGGGAGGCAACCGCTGCATCGGCGACCCACGGACTTGTCATCACAAGAATGCCGGTCGCTTCCGCCATGTCGACGACAACATCGAACAGATGGCTTCGAGGCTCGGGCCAGCACGTCGTCCTTCCGCGCGTACCGAGGAACGCCACGATCGAGGACGCTGCAATGCGTTCCACACCATTCACGGTGATGCTTCCAACGAAGGGAAGCGGGTCCTCGCCCAGCTCAAGGACGTAGTCGCGGTACCACTCCTGACGCACCTCGAAAGGATGGATCGCACGGGACCAGGCGGAGCAGTGCCGGTACCCAGCTTCCGGCTTGTGCAGGTTCAGCAACAGGCGCGGCGGGTTGAGCGAGCTCTCCAGGGCCACCCGCGTCGACAGGCCCTTCAGATTGAGTTGTTGCATGGGCTCATTGCACTGCGCTCTGCCGCGCAACGCGATCCTCAATTCGTTGGTAGATGCGCGTGCAACACCCACGGCAGATGAAGGTCGGTACGCCTGCATCGATGCGTGATTTGAGTGATGCCAGATCCCTGGAATCAGTCGGCGATGACGGCCTTTGCGGCGTTCGCAGCCGAGACTGTTGATCGCCGTCAGGCGATCGCGGGCCGTCCGCCGTCACGCAAATCTGCGCCCCGCATTCGATGCCCGCACAATGGTCGCTTCCTCCGACTCCCAACGTCGCGCCCATGCTCCCCCGCATCAGCGAAGAGATCACCTTCCGCAAGCTCGAGATCCTGATCACGTTCCTGGAGAGCGGCAGCCTCGCGCGCGCCGCGGAGCGGCTGGGCACGAGCGCCGTCAGCGTGCACCGCGCGCTGCATTCGCTGGAGGCCGGCACGCGCTGCGCGCTGTTCCGGCTCGAGGGCCGCAACCTGCAGCCCACCGACGCCGCCCACGTGCTCGCCGACGTCGCCCGCGAGATCCTCCAGCGCATGGACGAAGGCATCAACGCCACCCGCGCCATCGCCGGCTACGGCGCCGAGCGCATCCGCATCGGCTCGTTGTACTCGCTGACCAGCGGCACCGTGCCGTCGATGATCATGGCGCTCAAGGCACGCAAGCCCGATGTGCAGGCCGAGCTCATCCTCGGGTCCAACTCCGACCTCACCCAGCGCCTGCGCGACGGCACCATCGACGCCGCCGTCATGGGCCTGCCCGAGGCCGCGCCGGAGTTCGAGACCCACGCCCTCTTCGAGGACGACGTCTTCTTCGCCGCCCCCGCCCAGTCCCCCTACGCCGACCTCGAGCGCATCGACCTGCGCGACTGCGCCGAGGAACGGTTCGTCAGCCTGCAGGAAGGCTTCGTCACCTACAGCCGCTTCGTCGACGCCTTCCGCATCGCCGGGTTCGAGCCGCAGATCGTGATGAAGACCAACGACATCTTCTCGCTGATGAACCTCGTCGGCGGCGGCATCGGCTGCACCCTGCTGCCCGGGCGCGTGCGCGGCGTGCTGCCGCCCAGCGTGCGGCTGATCCCGCTCCAGGAAAGCTACGCCGCCGTGCGCCAGACCATCGCGCTGTGTTTCCTGCGGACCCGGGAGCGCGACCCCAACCTGCTGGCCCTGCTGGCCGCCAGCCGGACGCTGAAGCTCGGCGGCCACTGAGCCGGACGCCCGCCTCGTCCGGCGATGTCCAGAGATCTCCGGACATCTCCGGGTATCCCCTCGCCGCCGGCTCGCCAGCAGGGGGCGCCCGGCCGGCAACCGTTCCGCTCCCCGTAATCGTCCCGCGCCCCGGTTGATTGATCGGGTGGATCGGCGCCCGTAACTTCCGTCTCCATGGACCGCACTCCCATGGACACCAAGGCCCGCGACCGCGCCGCCCGGCTCGCCGCGGCCCGCGAAGCACTCGGCTCGCGCCTGGCCGGCAGGCACGCCGACACCGACGCGATCGTCGACCTGCTCCACGCCGTGCTCAAGCCCGGCGACCGCGCCTGCCTCGAGGGCAACAACCAGAAGCAGGCCGACTTCCTGGCCAAGGCGCTGGTGCGGCTCGATCCGACGCGCATCCACGACCTGCACATGGTCCAGTCCGTGCTCGCGCTGCCGGAGCATCTGGACGTCTTCGAACGCGGCATCGCCAGCCTGCTCGACTTCAGCTTCTCCGGACCGCAGGGCGCTCGGCTCGCGAAGCTGCTGTCCGCAGGACGCCTGAAGATCGGCGCGATCCACACCTACCTGGAGCTGTTCGCGCGCTACTTCGTCGACCTGACGCCCAAGGTCTCGCTGATCGCCGCGCAAGCCGCGGACGCGCAGGGCAACCTCTACACCGGCCCCAACACCGAGGACACGCCCGCGATCGTCGAGGCGACCGCGTTCTCCGGCGGCATCGTCATCGCGCAGGTCAACGAGCTGCTGCCCGAGGGCACCGCCCTGCCCCGCGTCGACGTGCCCGCGGACTGGGTCGACTTCGTCGTGCGTGCGCCGACGCCCAACTTCATCGAGCCGCTGTTCACCCGCGACCCGGCGCAGATCAGCGAGATCCAGGTGCTGATGGCCATGATGGCCATCAAGGGCATCTACGCGGAATACGGCGTGCAGCGCCTCAACCACGGCATCGGCTTCGACACGGCAGCGATCGAGCTGCTGCTGCCGACCTACGGCGAGTCGCTGGGGCTGAAGGGAAAGATCTGCCGCCATTGGGCGCTGAACCCGCATCCGGCGCTGATCCCGGCGATCGAGGCGGGGTGGGTCGAGTCCATCCACTCGTTCGGCTCCGAGCTCGGCATGGAGGACTACATCCGCGCCCGCTCGGACATCTTCTTCACCGGCCCCGACGGCAGCCTGCGCAGCAACCGCGCGTTCAGCCAGGCGGCGGGCCACTACGCCTGCGACCTGTTCATCGGCTCGACGCTGCAGATGGACCTGATGGGCAACAGCTCGACGGCGACGCTCGGCCGCATCGCCGGCTTCGGCGGCGCGCCCAACATGGGCGCCGACGCGCGCGGCCGCCGTCACGCCAGCCCCGCCTGGCTGAAGGCCGGCGAGGAGGCGCGCGGCCATCTGACCGGCGCCGCCGCGACGCCGCGCGGACGCAAGCTGGTCGTGCAGATGGTCGAGACCTTCCGCGAGCACATGCAGCCCGCCTTCGTCGAACACCTCGACGCGTGGGAGCTGCAGCGCCAGGCCGGCATGGACCTGCCGCCGATCATGATCTACGGCGACGACGTCACGCATGTCCTCACCGAAGAGGGCATCGCCAACCTGCTGCTGTGCCGCAGCGACGAGGAACGCGAGCAGGCGATCCGCGGCGTCGCCGGCTACACGGCCGTCGGCCTGGGGCGCGATCGCCGCGCCGTGGAGAACCTGCGCGACCGCGGCGTGATCAGGCGCCCCGAGGACCTGGGCATCGATCCGCGCGACGCCACCCGCAACCTGCTCGCCGCGCGCGGCATGCGCGACCTGGTGCGCGCCTCCGGCGGCCTGTACCGCCCGCCGAAGCGCTTCCGCAACTGGTGAGAGACAACACGAGAGCAATGCCATGACGCCTGTCCCCCCTGGTCTCGAGACCCTGGACTTCCGCTTCGCCGGCTCCCAGGCCCAGAGCGCCTTCGCGCCGGTGCTGGTCGGCGTGGTCGGCTCCGGCAACCTCGAGGTGATGCTCGAGCCGGAGCCCGGCGGCGACTGCGCGGTCCGCGTCCAGACCTCCGCGCGTGGCTTCGCGCCGATCTGGCAGGCCGTGCTGGACGACTTCCACCGCCGTCACGACCTGGCCGGCGTGCGCGTGTCCATCAACGACATGGGCGCCACGCCGGCGGTCGTCAGCCTGCGGCTCGATCAGGCGGTCCAGGAGTTGCAGCCATGACGATCCTCTCCTACGCCGAATGCTCGGCGCGCGAGCGACTGGCGCTGCTGCTCGATCCGGGCAGCTTCCATGAATGGCTGCCGCCGCAGGAGCGGGTGATGAGCCCGCACCTCGCGCAGCTCGGCGTGCCTTCGGCCTTCGACGACGGCGTCGCGATCGGACGGGCCGTGCTCGACGGTCGGCCGATCTTCGTGGCGGCGCAGGAAGGCGCCTTCATGGGCGGCGGCGTCGGCGAGGTCCACGGCGCCAAGCTCGTCGGCCTGCTGCGCCGCGCCCGGCGCGACCGCCCCGCCGCCGTGCTGCTGCTGCTCGATTCCGGCGGCGTGCGGCTGCACGAGGCCAACGCCGGCCTGATCGCCGTGTCCGAGGTCATGCGCGCGGTGCTGGACGTGCGCGACGCCGGCATCCCGGTGATCACGCTGATCGGCGCGGCCAACGGCTGCTTCGGCGGCATGGGCATCGTCGCGCGGTGCACGGACTTCGTCGTCATGAGCGACCTGGGCCGGCTCGCGATGTCCGGCCCGGAGGTCATCGAGGCGTCCAACGGCGTGGAGGAATTCGACGCCCGCGACCGCGCGCTGGTCTGGCGCACCACCGGCGGCAAGCACCGCTGGCTGAGCGGCGACTGCGACGCCCTCGTCGAGGACGACGTCGCCGCCTTCCGCCGGGCGGCGATCGCGGCGATGGACCGGCTGCCGACATCGCGCCCGGTCACGCTCGACGCGTTGGAAGCGGAGCGTGCACTGCTGGCGCGCCGCCTGGCGCTGCTCGACGAGGCCGTCGACGGCGACGACGCGCAGGTGCTGTGGACACGGCTCGGTGTCGAGGAGGCAGCGCGCGTGCCGGACCTGGACGTGGCCGAGGTCATTCCGCTGCGTCCCTCGGCCTCGTGGCCGTTGACCCGTTGAAATGGTCGTGCGGCCGCGGCGCGAACGCCCGGACACCAGGGCGGCTGAACGGATGAACGGCTGAACGACCGAACCCGGTAGGAGACTCGAAGATGGACTGGAACACCTTGGCGACGACGCTGTTCGGATCGGACCGCGGCCTGACCCTGGACGGCGATTTCCTGCACGGCACCGTCGAGCTCGACGGCGAGCCGCTGACCATCGTGGGCACGACGGGGCATGCGGCGATCGGCGTGAAGCTCGCGCTGGCGCAGACGCGCGTCGTGCTGGACACGCTGACCCGGCATCCCGGCCGGCCGATCCTGCTGCTGATCGACACGCAGGGCCAGCAGCTGCGGCGGCGCGACGAGCTGCTCGGCATCAACCGCGCGATGGCGCACCTGGGCATGACGATCGATCTGGCGCGCCGCCGCGGGCATCGCGTGCTGGGGCTGGTCTACGACCAGGCGCTGTCGGGCGGCTTCATCACCTCGGGCCTGATCGCCGACGCCTGCGACGCGCTGCCGGAGGCCGAGATCCGCGTGATGCGCATCCCGGCGATGTCGCGCGTGACGAAGCTGCCGGAAGAGATGCTCACCGCGCTGTCCGAGACGAACCCGGTCTTCGCGCCGGGCGTCGACAACTACGTGGCGATGGGCGGCGTGCGCCGCTTGTGGACCGGCGACCTGCGGGCCGCGCTGCGGCAGGCGCTGACCGATGCGCCGACCGAGGACCGGCGCGCGGTCGACGGCGCCGAGCGCGGCGGTCGACGGCTGGCCGCCAGCGTGATGCAACGCGTGCTCGACGCCGCCTGACGCCGCCTGACCCCGCTTGAGTCCGCCATGACCCGCCTGCACCGCCATCAACTCGTGCACCTGACGCCCGCCGCGTGGGAGCGGCTGCGCGCGATCGCGCGCGACGCCACCGAGCGGGAATGCCTGACGCTGTGGGCCTCGCGCGGCCTGCCGCTGGTGGTGACGCAGCAGCGCTGCGACGCGGGGACCGATCCGGCGTGGATCGCCATGGGACTGTCGGCGCCGCTGCGCTGGGAATCGCGCCGCATCGGCGTGAGCGTCCCTCGCGGCGAGGTGATGTTCTTCGACGAGTTCCCCACCGCCCGCGCCGTCGCCAAGCTGCTGCCCGCGCCGGCGCGCGCCG
The DNA here is from genome assembly GCF_056867975.1 of Mitsuaria sp. MSU3D. Taxonomy (NCBI): domain Bacteria; kingdom Pseudomonadati; phylum Pseudomonadota; class Betaproteobacteria; order Burkholderiales; family Sphaerotilaceae; genus Roseateles; species Mitsuaria sp. MSU3D. The sequence goes on from NZ_CP200314.1 coordinate 3,916,282, forward strand.
CATGGGACAGGTTGTGCCGCGCGACGCACGCCTGCGGTGTGCAGCCGCGCGTCTACGGCAGCTTCGGCTGGCAGGCGCTGTCGGCGATGGGCCATGTGCGGGCCGACTCCGACGCGGACCTGTGGGTGGCCGTGACCGACGCCGAACAGGCCGACCAGGTCGCCGCGCTGCTGGCGGACGCGGAGGTTCCGGGCCTGCGGCTCGACGGCGAGCTGGTCTTCGACGGCGACAACGCCGTGTCCTGGCGCGAATGGCTCACGTGGCGCGCCGGCGGCGTGCGCTCGATCCTGGTGAAATCCATCGGCGGCAGCCGGCTCGCGACGGCGCTCGGCGAGATCGTCCGCGACGTCAAGGCAGCCGCGTGAGGTCGGACATGGCAGCGCGACATGAAGGCCGCCCAGTCCAGGAGGACACGATGAACAGGCCTGTCCTGGCCCACGACTCCGCGTGGCACAGCGCGTGGCGTTCGGACCGTCACCCTGTGTCCGCCGGGCGCGGACTGACCGCCAGCGACATCGGGCGCGCCGCCGCGGTCGCGCTGCATGACGAACTGGCGCTCTCGCCCAAGCCGGGCCTGGTCACGCTGACAAGCAACGGCAGCCATCGCGACATGGATGCACGGACCTTCATGCGCAGCATCTCATCGCTGCGACGGTACTTTGTCCGCATCGCCCACCTGGGGGCGATGGACGCGGACTTCCCGGCGCTCGAGCGCGCCGGCATCGAGGCCGAAGCCCGGATGCTCGAGGCGACGGGCGGCATCAACACCCACCGCGGCGCGATCTTCCAGCTGGGGCTGCTGTGCGCGTCCGCTGGCGCCGTGGTCGCCGGTCATCGGCGACTGACGCCTGAGTCGATCCGCACGACGCTGATCGAGCGATGGGGAGCAGCGCTGGCACAGCGCGCGCTGCGGCCTTCGACCTTGCCGGGCGGCACTGCGGCACGGCGGCTCGGTCTGCGCAGCGCATCCGAGGAGGCTGCGCTCGGCTTTCCCGCCGTCTTCGAGACCGCCGTGCCCGCGATGCGGTCCGCCGTCGCGCGCGGCCTCCCGCGCGAGCGCGCACAGCTCGACACGCTCTTCCACCTGATGGCGACGCTGGACGACAGCAACCTCGCGCATCGCGGCGGGCTGGAAGGCCTGCGCTTCGCGCAGCGCGCCGCGCGCGGTTTCCTCGAACAGGGCGGCGCTTCGGCACCGGACGCGCTCGCCCGCGCCGACGCGATCGCCACCGACTTCGAGGCCCGGCGGCTCTCCCCCGGCGGTGCCGCCGACATGCTGGCGGCCGTGTGCTGGATGCGGCGCCTCGGTGCGATCGAAGGGATCGAGAGGATCGGGTGAGCGTCGCCATCGTCTTCAGCGGACAGGGCAACCAGCATCCCGCGATGCTGCCGTGGCTGGGCGACGATGCATCGCCGTCCACCACGGCACTGCTTTCCCTCATGCGCGAGACCTTGGACGTTGCGGATTGGCGTGCGGCGCTCGCCGATCCCGCATGGGCGCGCACGAACGCGCACGCCCAGGTGCTGATCACCACGACCGCGTTGGCCGCGTGGTCACAGATCGCGCCGCGTCTGGTGTCCGCTTCGATCGAGATCGATGGCGTCGCCGGCTACAGCGTCGGCGAGCTCGCCGCATGCGCGGCGGCCGGCGTGCTCGATCACGCGGACGCGATCGCGCTTGCGGCGCGACGGGCCGCCCTCATGGACGAGGCGGGCCGCGCGCATGCCGGCGGCCTCTGCGGGGTGACCGGTCTCGCGTCCGCGGACGTCGACGACGTCCTGCGCGGCACCTCGGTGAGCATCGCGATCCGCAATGGGGAGGACTCCGTCGTGATCGGCGGGCCCCTCCGCCCGACACTTGGCGCCGTGGCTCCCGAGGCATCCGACGCGTCCGACGCGTCCGACATGTTTGACAAGTCGGAGGCACTTGATGCGGTCGAAGCCTCGCTCGCATCGCGGGGCGCGCGCTGCACGCGACTCGCCGTGGCCGTTGCTTCGCACACGCCGCTGATGCGCGCCGCGGCGGAGGGCTTTTCCTCCGAACTCTCCGGCGCCGCCATGCACGCCCCCGCGCTCGCGCTCTTCGACAGCGACGCCAACCGCGTCTGGACCGGCGACCAGGCGCGCGCCGGTCTCGCCCGCCAGATCGCCCACACGGTGCAATGGGACGAGGTCATGGATCAGCTCGCCGCGCGCGGGCCGTGCTGCGTGCTGGAGATCGGCGGCGGCCAGGCGCTCGCGCGGCTCTGGCAGCAGCGGCACCCGCTGATTCCCGCGCGCTCGGCCGACGAGTTCCGCACGCTCGACGGCGTGCTCGCGTGGATCGAGCGTTCCGCGCCGTGAGGCGCGCGGCGCGGGTTCTCCCTCGATCGTTGCGGCGCGCGTAACGGTCCGCGCGCCACCTTGATTGAAGCGCCGTCGCACGGTCGATACCGTGCGCTTCATCGAGAAACGATGCGGCCGGCGCCCGACTTGCCGGACCGTCACAACAGGAGACAGCGATGAGCATTCACTGGATGTCGATCCTTCCACTCGTGGCCATGTTCATCGTGGCCACGGCCCTGCCCATCAACATGGGGGTGCTGGCCTTCGTCGGCGCGTTCCTCGTCGGCACGCTGGTCGCCGGCATGAGCGCCAAGGCCATCATGGCCGGCTTCCCCGCGGAGCTGTTCCTGACGCTGGCGGGCATCACCTACCTCTTCGCGCTGGCGCAGAACAACGGCACCATCGACTGGCTGGTGCGGCTTGCCGTGCGGGCCGTGCGGGGCCGCATCGCGGCGATCCCGTGGATCATGTTCCTGGTCGCCGCGCTGCTGACCTCGGTCGGCGCGGTGAGCCCGGCGGCGGTCGCGATCATCGCGCCCATCGCCCTGGGCTTCGCCGCGCGCCACGGCATCAATCCGCTGATGATGGGCCTGATGGTGATCCACGGCGCGCAGGCGGGCGGCTTCTCGCCGATGAGCATCTACGGCGGCATCACCAACAAGATCGTCGCCAAGGCCGGTCTGCCGCTGAGCGAGATCACGACGATGCTGGCGAGCTTCGGCGTCAACTTCGCGGTGTCGCTGGGGCTCTTCATCGCGCTCGGCGGGCTGCAGCTGATCCGGCGCGGCCGGGTCGCGGACGACGGGGAACTCGCGCCGATCCCGCCGGTCGCGCGCGCCCAAGGCGGCCCGCAGGTCTTCGGCGATGCGGAGGCGGCGTCCTACGGCGAAGGCCGCCGCGTCGCGTCGAGCAAGTCCTCGATGCTGGGCCAGGTCCAGACGCAGACCTTCAAGACGACCGGTCCGCACCAGGTGATCACGGCGCTGGGCCTGCTGCTGCTGGCGGTGCTGACGCTGGGCTACAAGCTGGACATCGGTTTCGTGTCGATCACGATCGGTCTGGTCCTGAGCCTGATGCAGCCGCGCCTGCAGAAGAGTGCGCTGGGTCAGGTGTCGTGGCCCGAGATCATGCTGATCGTCGGCGTGAGCACGTATGTGGGCGTGATGGAGAAGATGGGCACGATCGAGTACGTGGGCCACAGCGTCGCGAATCTGACGTCGCCGATGATGGCGGCGCTGCTGCTGTGTTTCGTCGGCGCGGTGGTCTCGGCTTTCGCATCGTCGACGGCGGTGCTGGGCTCGCTGATTCCGTTGGGTGTGCCCTTCCTGACGGGCGACAACTCGACGATGGCGATCGGTTTCATCGCCGCGATGGCGGTGTCCTCGACGATCGTGGACGTGAGCCCGTTCTCCACGAACGGTGCCCTGGTGCTGGCCAATGCCAAGGGCATGGACCGCGACCGCTTCTTCCGCCTGCTGCTGCTCTACGGTGCCGCGGTGACGGTCATTGCCCCGGTGGTGGTCTGGTTCCTCTTCGTGGTGCTGTGATGTTTCGAAGAGCTTGGCCGGAGCCGGCGGCGAAGCCGAGCGTTCCAGAACTGACTTGAGCGCCGTCTGCCTGAGCGAAGAGAGCCGAAGGCGAGCGGAGCGAGTTGGCGCGCCAAGCGAGGCGTGAGCCGCCGGCTCCGGCCAAGCTCGTCCGCCGCGGTCTCAAGCGTCCACGTACGCTGCCGCGATCATCTCGCCCGCGTTGATGGGTGAAGGCTCATCAACGCGCGGCGTGTAGATCATTTCGCCGATGCGGATGGTGGAGCCGGTGAGCACGCAGATGCCGTCGCGCTTGGACGGCACCATGTCCCAGATCTGATAGCCGTAATGGCAGGCGCCTGGATCGGACCAGGAGATGGCGGCGGTGCGTGGTGTCGGCCGATCGAGCACGTGGATGGTGGGGGCTGCCTTCACGTGTCGAGCGACTGCGGGTTGCGGCGCATGGGGCACGCCGCCGTTGCCGAGCCACGCCACTGTGCGCAGCCAACCGTCCCGGGACGGATCGCTCGCGAGATCCCTGTACATGCGACACCGCCTTTCTCATCCGCCGACAATCCGGCGTGAAAGCCTGAAATAATTCAACGCGTGATGAATATAACAAAGGCGGCCCTCCCGATGAACAAGACCCCGAAGGCGGCCGGGGCGCCACGGCGCCGCGGGCGGCCGAGCGCGGACTGTGCGCAAGGCGCGGACAACCTGCTGCGCACGGCGCGGCGGATCTTCGCGCTGCGGGGGTACGAGGCCGCCAGCGTGCGCGAGATCGCGCGCCAGGCCGATGTGGACCCGGCGCTGATCGCGCATCACTTCGGGTCGAAGGAGGCGCTGTGGCTGGCGGTCGTCGAGCAGATCAGGGTGCTGATGGACCCGATGCTGCAGACGGCCGCGGACCTGCGCAGCGATGTCGCGCTGGGGCCGCGGCAACGCGTCGAGCACTGCATGCTGTCGTTCATCGACCGCGTGTTCGAACATCCCGACATCGGCATCTTCTTCTCCACCGCCGCGACCGAGGAAGGCGAGCGCCTCAACGTGCTGGTCGACACGATCGTGCGGCCCTTCCACGATGTCTGCCTGCCGCTGTTCAGCGACGCGATGGACGCCGGTGAACTGCACCGCTGCGAGCCGGCGCTGCTGTTCTCGGTGCTGATGAACGGCATCAGCAAGACGGTGGCCTACGCGCATGTGATGCGCGCCGTGTCGACGCTGCCGGATGACCCGGCGCGTTTCAAGCGCGAGCTCACGGGCATCACGCTGCATTTGTTGCGCTGAGCATCGGATCGTCTTTCCTTCCCGGGCGGGATACACAGGCATACGAAAGCCGTATCGCGGATCGACGGGTCCCCGAAGAATCCGCTCCATCGCAGCATTCCGCTGCCAGCCTGGAAAGGATTCCCCATGCGACCGACCACCCGACGCTCCCCCCTTCGTCGTTCCCTGTTCCCGCTGCTGCTCGCCGGCGCTTCCGCCGTGGCGGCGGTGGCGTTCTCGCTGCCGCCGATGACCTCCGACGCGGCGGCAGCGTCGCTCTTCGGCAGCACCGGCATGGCCGGCAAACCCGCGCCCGCCTTCACCGGCATCGACAACTGGATCAACAGCCCGCCGCTGAAGATCGACGAACTGCGCGGCAAGGTCGTGCTGGTGGACTTCTGGACCTACACCTGCATCAACTGCCTGAACCAGCTGCCCTACGTGAAGGCCTGGCACGAGAAGTACAAGGACCAGGGCCTGGTGGTCGTCGGCGTGCATTCGCCGGAGTACGACGAGGAGCGCTCCACCGCCGGCCTCAAGGACGCCATCGCGCGCCTGGGCATCCGCCACGCCGTTGCGCAGGACAACGACTTCAAGACGTGGAAGAGCTACAACAACCGCTACTGGCCGGCGATCTACCTCATCGACAAGCAGGGGAAGATCGTCTACTCCCACTTCGGCGAGGGCCAGTACCAGCAGACCGAGGCACAGATCCAGGCCTTGCTGAAGCAGCAGGGTTGAGCGAGCAGGCTTGAATGATCGGGAGGGCGCGACGTTCAGTCGCGACCCTCAACCGCCATGGACAGGACGTAGCCTTCGCTGCGGACGGTCTTGAGGTACTTCGGCTCGCGCGCATCGTCGCGCAGCCGCTGCCGGATGCGGCTCACGAGCAGATCGATCGAGCGTTCGAAGAGTTCCGCCTCCCGCCCCTGCGTGAGGCTCAACAGCTGATCGCGGCTCAGCACCCGCTGCGGATGGTCGAGGAAGACGCGCAGCAGCCGGTACTCCGCGCCGCTGAGCGGCACCACCGTGCCCTGCTGGTCGATCAGGTGACGCTCGATCGTGTCGAGCACCCACTCGCCGAAGGCCAGCCGCGGCGACTCGTCCGTCGAGCGCATGTTGGGCGGCAGCATCCGCGCGCGCCGCAGCACCGACTTGATCCGCGCCAGCAGCTCGCGCGCCGCGAAGGGCTTGGCGAGATAGTCGTCGGCGCCCATCTCCAGCCCGAGGATCCGGTCCGCCTCGTCGCCGCGCGCGGTCAGCATGATGACCGGCGTCGCCTTGTGCTTGCCCGCGCGCAGGTCGCGGCACAGCGACAGACCGTCCTCGCCCGGCAGCATCAGGTCCAGGATCACCAGGTCCACCGGCGTGCCGGTCTCCATCGCGATGCGCATGTGCCGGCCGGTCGGCACGGCCGTCACCTTCAGGCCGTTGCGGGTCAGGTAGGTGGTGAGCAACTCGCGGATCTCGCGGTCGTCGTCGACGATCAACACATGATCCTGGGTGGGGGCGGACGTCTGCATGGGGATTCGGTGGAACGCATCGAACGGGATGAGCCGCAATGTACCGGTCCCGGCCCCGCCGGTGGTACGGCCAGGCAATGTTGTGTCTCCGGTGCGGGACACGGATACACGCCAATACAAAGGCGCCCACAAGCGCGCCGCCCGCGCCTATAACCCTGCCTGCGGGATTCAGCACTTCCACCGCCGCTGGCCCTCACCCCCGCCCTCTCCCGCAAGCGGGAGAGGGAGCTAGAAGGGCCTCTTGCCTTCGCCGTTTCTCCAACGCTTCGGAGATCCTGGTGAACGTCGTCCGCCCAACGCTTTGGAGATCCTCGTGAGCCGCATCATCGATTACTTCTTCGCCCCGATCAGCCCCTGGACTTACCTCGGCCACGAGCGTTTCTCGGCCATCGCGCGCGACGCCGGCGCCACCGTGCGGCTGATACCGATCGACCTGCTCAAGCTGTTCGCCGTCTCCGGCGGACTGCCGCTGCCGCAGCGCCCCGCACAGCGCCAGGCCTATCGCCTGCTGGAGCTGCGACGCTTCTCGCAGCACCTGGGCATGCCGATGAACGTCGAGCCGGCCTGCTTCCCGGTCGCGCCACACAAGGCCGCGCGGCTGATCATCGCGGTCGACCAGGCCGACGGCGCGGACGCCGCGATGCGCGTGACCGGCGCGCTGCTGCGCGCGGTCTGGGAGCAGCAGCGCGACATCGCCGACGACGCGACGCTGACGGCCATCCTCGCGGAGCAGGGTCTGCCGGCCGAGCGGTTGACGCGCTCCGCCGAGGACGACATCGGCGCGCAGTACGACGCCAACACGCAGCGCGCCATCGACGCCAGCCTGTTCGGCGCGCCGAGCTACGTCATCGACGGCGAGCCGTTCTGGGGCCAGGACCGTCTGGACTTCGTCGAGCGCGCGCTGGCGGCCGACCGCGCATGAGCACCGTGCCCGCCTCGACACGCGCGCCCGCTCCCGAGCCGGCGTCCACGCCGGCCCCGAAGCGCCGCTTCGGCCCGCGCACGCTCTTCGCGCGCGTCTTCTGGCTGATGGTGCTCGGCATCGCGATCGCGCAGGCCATGGCCTACGTCGCGATCCGCCAGGAGCGTTCGATGGCGTTGCGGGCGCTGATGATGTCCGGCGTCGAACGCGACATCGCCACCGGCGTCGCCGTGCTGGACCGCCTGCCCGCGGCCGAGCGCGGCGCCTGGCTGGACCGGCTCGAGCGCCCGAACTACCGCTTCGCCCTCGCCGACGAGATCGACCCGCAAGCCGGCCCCGTGGAGCGGACCGACTTCAACGGGCCCTTCGTCGACGCGTTGACGCAGGCGATGCAACCCTTCCGCATCGAGCGCGTCGTGCAGCTCGGCGCCAGACGCTACCAACTGCTGGTGCGACTCAACGACGGATCGGCGGTGACCGTGCACGCGCGCCGCGTCGACATGCCCGTTCCCGAGTGGGTGATGTGGGTGCTGGGCGCGCAGCTCATCGTGCTGGCGGTGTGCAGCTGGATGGTGGTGCGGCTGGTGACGCGTCCGCTCAAGACGCTCGCTTCGGCGGCGGACGACCTCGGTCCGGACCTGTCGCCGCGGCTGATCCCGGAGGAAGGCCCCGCCGAAGTCGCGCACGCCGCGCGTGCCTTCAACGCGATGCAGCAGCGCATCGCCGGCTACACGGCGGAACGGGTGGAGATCCTGGCCGCGATCTCGCATGACCTGCAGACGCCGATCACGCGGATGCGGCTGCGCGCGGACCTGATGAACGACGAGGAACTGCGCGACAAGTTCCGCCATGACCTGAACGCGATGCACCTGCTGGTCCGCGAAGGCGTGACCTATGCGCGCACGCTGCACGGCACCTCCGAAGTGCCCGCGCGCCTGGACGCAGACGCGCTGCTCGCGAGCATCGTCGGCGACTACGAGGACGCCGGCGAAGCGGTGACGCTCAGCGGCGAGGCCGGGGCGCCGATCATGGCGCAGCCGCAGGCGCTCAAGCGCATCCTGGTCAACCTGCTGGACAACGCGCTGGCCTTCGGCGGACAGGCCGAGATCCAGGTCACGCGCAGCGCCGCGCAAGACCCGACCCCTCGCCTGACGATCGCGGTGCTGGACCGGGGCCCCGGCATTCCCGAAGACCAGCTGCAGGCGGTGTTCAAACCCTTCCACCGGCTGGAGACTTCACGCAATCGCGACACCGGCGGCACCGGCCTCGGCCTGGCGATCGCGCTGCAGCTCGCCACCGCCATGGGAGGGAGCTTGTCCCTCCATCACCGGACCGGCGGGGGGCTCGAAGCGCGCCTCACCCTCCCGGCGTCGCTGCCTTGAACACTGTCCACGGCTTCTGTGGACAACTCTGTTGGCTCAACGGGCAGGGATGCTGCAAGCCGTTGATTCGTCACGGAATTCATTGCAATGCCGCGAAATGAGGCAATGGTCCGGACGGGCCATCCGACGCGCACTTCGCCAGCCGTCAGACTGTCCCTGCGAACTGTGGACAAGTCTGTTGGCTGCCTCTGCAGGGGCGAGGTAAGCTGTTGTTGTACAAGGCAAAAGCTTTCCGTGCTCCAAAACAAGGCACCATGGAGGCGCGGGCGGTTGGTGACCATCAGCGCTTGACTCGACCAGCCGACGCGGTGGGCAAACTTCGTTCCCTCGCCGCAGTTGCTCACAGTGCCCACCGGTTGTGCACCGGGCCGCCAGACTGTCCACGGCCTCTGTGGACAAGTCTGTTGGCTGCCCGGGCAAGGATGCTGCAAGTGCTTGTCGTGGCAGGGAATTGCTTGCAATGCTGCGGAATGAGGCAGCGCTCGTTCATGCGGGGGGCCAAGCGCGGGCACTCCACGAGGCAGGGGGCATCCCTCCGGGAACCCCCAGCCTCATTCCGGCCCCAGCAAGGCTCGCTGGTCGCGGGCCTTGGGATGCGCTGGAGGTGCGTGGGAGGCGTGGGGAACTTGGCGCTGGAGGGTGGCTACACGATCCGGATGCCCAGGTTCGGCAGGCCGTCGATGTGGCAGTCGATGACATCGCCCTTCACGACCGGGCCGACGTTCTCGGGGGTGCCGCTGTAGATGATGTCGCCGGGCTTGAGCTCGAAGGCCCGCGACAGCTGCGAGATCTGTTCCGCGACGCTCCAGATCATCTGGCTCAGATCCGCATCCTGCTTGGTCTGGCCGTTGACCTTGAGCCAGATCGCGCCCTTGGACGGGTGACCACCGAGCCGGGCCACCGGGTGGATGGGACCGATCGGCGCCGAGCGGTCGAAGCTCTTGCCGATCTCCCACGGCTTCTTCTGGTCGCCCATGCCGCGCTGCAGGTCGCGGCGCGTCATGTCGAGCCCGATGGCGTAGCCGAAGACGCAGTCGAGCGCCTGCTCCGTCGTGATGTCGCGGCCACCCTTGTTCAGCGCGGCGACCAGTTCGCATTCGTAGTGATAGTTCTTCGTCAGCGTCGGATACGGGTGATCGGCGACGGTGCCGGGTGCGACGTTCTGGATCGCATCGGTGGGTTTCTGGAAGAAGAACGGCGGCTCGCGGGTCGGGTCGCTGCCCATCTCGCGCGCGTGCGCCGCGTAGTTGCGGCCGATGCAGTAGATGCGGCGCACCGGGAAGCGCTGGTCGCTGCCGACGATGGGGATCGTGGTCTGCGGCACGTCGAACGGCGTCTTCGCCGTCGCGGACGCTGGATCGGCCTGGCCGGGCAGCGCGCAGCCAGCGACGGCGCCGGCAGCCATCGCCGCCGAGGTGTTGAGCAGGGAACGTCGGTCCATCGCGGTCTCCTTCGAGGTTGAGTGCTCCGACGCGGCCCGCCCCTGGCGGACAGCCGCGGCCGATGGAGCGTAGGCGCCGGTCCCCGTCGACGCTTCCGCGTTTCCCCTCGAAGTCGGACGCCGGGGGCGAGACCCGCACGCCGGTGTCACCCGCTGTCGCGACGCCTGCCGTCGGCTGTCGCCCGGGCGCCGGTCGGGCGTCAGAGCGACGCCGTTCGCCAGCTCAGACGGCGCTGCCGGCGGCGAAGTCCACGATCATCTGCAGGCTCTTCAGCACCGGCGCGGGATCCTCCGCGTACTGCGCCTGCACGATCGCGCCATCGACCGCCATGGACAGCGCCGCGGCGATCTTCTTCCGCTGCCGCGACGCGGGCAGCAGCGCCGCGATCGCATCGGTCATGTCCTGCTTGTGGCGACGGGTCACGTCGACCACCTCCGGCAGGCTCGGTCCCATCTCGCCGACGCCGTTCAGGAAGGCGCAGCCGCGGAAGTCGCCGAGGGCCTGTCCGCCGAACCATTCCGACATCGTCGGCACCAGCGCCGCCGCGCCCTTGGTCGCGCCGCCGTGGCGTTCCAGCGCGCCGGTGAACCAGTCCATCCATCGCCCGTGTCGCAGCTCGAGGTAGGCCAGGATCAGGTCGTTCTTGCTTGGGAAGTGGCGATAGAAGGTGACCTTCGTGACGCCCGACGCCGCGATCACGCGGTCGATGCCGGTCGCGCGGATGCCCTCGGCATAGAACAGGTCGTGCGCGGTGCGCAGGATGCGCTCGCGGGCGGGCAGCTCGCCGATATCCACGCTGCGTTCGGTGTCGTTCATCCGGTCATTGTAGACAGACCTGTCTACATCCGCCAGAATCGGGAAGAGTAGACAGACCTGTCTACATGAGTCGCACAGACTTTCCATCCATCGACGAGAGGACCTAGACCATGGACACCCGCCCGCCCCTGCCCCCGTTCACCCGCGAGACCGCGATCCAGAAGATCCGCCTGGCTGAGGACGGCTGGAACAGCCGCGACCCGGCGCGCATCGTGCTGGCTTACAGCCCGGACACGCAATGGCGCAACCGGGCGGAGTTCCCGCGCGGCCGCGCCGAGGCGCAGGCCTTGCTGGAACGCAAGTGGGCGCGCGAGCTGGACTACCGCCTGATCAAGGAGCTGTGGGCCTTCGACGGCAACCGCATCGCCGTGCGCTTCGTCTACGAATGGCATGACGACGCCGGCAACTGGTTCCGCAGCCATGGCAATGAGAACTGGGAGTTCGACGCGCAAGGCCTGATGACGCATCGCCACGCGAGCATCAACGACCAGCCGATCAAGGCCGAGGACCGGAAGTTCTTCTGGCCCCAGGGACGGCGTCCGGACGACCATCCCGGGCTGACTGAACTGGGTCTTTGAGGTCGGTCAGCGTCCGCCGACCTCTTCCCGCCACGCACTGGGCGAGCGCCCCGTGTGCCGCAGGAAGAAGCGCGTGAAGTAGGCCGCGTCGGCGAAGCCGAGTCCATCGGCGATCTGCCGGACCATCAGGTTCGTGTAGCCGAGCTCGCGCTTGGCTTCGAGCAGCACGCGCTGGTGCAGCACCGCGAGCGCCGAGCACTGCAGGTGCCGGCGGCACAGCCGGTTCAGCTGCGTGGGCGTGATGCCCAGCGGTTCGGCCAGTTCCGCCACCGCGGGCTGACGGCGGTAGTGGCGCTCGACCTGGTCGCGGTAGCGGGTCAGGTGCTGCAACGCGCGTCCTTCACCGGCTGCGTGGTGCATCCCTTCTGCAACGTCGAAGCGCGCCGCCTGGATTGCCAGCAGCGCGACCGCATGGTCCAGCGACGGACCGCGCCAGGCGCCGGCGCCAGCGTAGTCCTCGCGCAGACCGTGACCGACCGCGAACAACGCGCGCGTCACGGTCGCGCCGCGATCAAGCGCGACCAGTCGCGGCTCGGACAGGCTGTCCAGCAGTTCGGGCAGGTGGTCGAGCAGGTCCCGCAGGCGGCTCTGGTCCAGCGTGACCACCAGCCCTTCCGTCTCCGGCGCGAAGCGGAAGCCGTGCACGGCCAGCGCCGGCACCCACACCAGCGCCGGCGCGCGCAGCACGCGTTCCTCCTCGTCCATGCGGACGGTCACGCGGCCGCGTTCGACCAGCAGCAGCTGCACCAGCGCACCATGGCGATGCGGCTGGATTTCCCAATTGTGCAAGCGGCTGCGATCGGCGATCGATTCCAGGTGCAACCCGTCCAGCGCCGACGATCGTCCTTCCTCGCCGTAGAGGGAATACACGGGCGTCGCCCCCTGTCGACGGGGAGTCCGGCGCGGCTTTCTGTCGATGACCATGGTTCGGATTGTGCAAGCCGAGGTCGGACTCGTCCATTCACCGTCCTACGGTCGCCCCGTAGGCTCCGACTCATCGGAGACAACACCACGGCCTCGCCGCAATGCCTCGCAAGAAGGCTTTCGGCTCAGCGCCTCGATCCCATGAAGACCTTACGCACGCAGGTGCTCATCGTCGGCGCCGGGCCCTCCGGGCTATTGCTCGGTCAGTTGCTGCACCGGGCCGGCATCGACACCGTCATCGTCGAACGACAGCGCGGCGACCATGTGCTGTCGCGGATCCGCGCCGGGGTGCTCGAACAAGGCACCGCCGACCTGATGGACGAGGCCGGCGTCGGCGCGCGGATGCATGCGCAGGGGCTGGTGCATGACGGTTTCGAGCTGGCCGTCGACGGCGTGCGCCATCGCATCGACCTGCGCGCGCTCACCGGCGGACGGACCGTGCTGGTCTACGGGCAGACCGAGGTCACCCGCGATCTCATGGAAGCGCGTGCCGAAGCGGGTCTGACCACGCTGTACGAGGCCGCTGAGGTCCGCATCGAAGGTTTCGACTCATCGACACCGCGCGCGTTCTGCTCGATCCACGGCGAGCCGGTCGAGATCACCGCCGACTTCATCGCCGGCTGCGACGGCTTCCATGGCGTCTGCCGCGCGAGTGTCCCGACGGGCGCGATCCAGCTCTACGAGAAGGTCTACCCCTTCGGCTGGCTCGGCCTGCTGAGCGACACGCGGCCGGTGTCGGCGGAACTGATCTACAGCCGCCACGCGCGCGGCTTCAGCCTGTGCAGCATGCGCTCGGCGACGCGCAGCCGCTACTACCTGCAGGTGCCGCTCACGGAGCGCGTCGAGGATTGGAGCGACGCCCGCTTCTGGGACGAACTGCGCGGCCGGCTCGATCCCGAAGCGGCGGAGTCGCTGGTCACCGGCCCCTCGCTGGAGAAGAGCATCGCGCCGCTGCGCAGCTTCGTGGCGGAGCCGATGCGCTTCGGCCGGATGTTCCTCGCGGGCGACGCGGCGCACATCGTGCCGCCGACCGGCGCGAAGGGGCTCAACCTCGCGGCGTCCGACGTGCGCTACCTGTCGCAGGCGCTGATCGAGCACTACCGCGAGCGCAGCGATGCCGGCCTGGATCACTACTCCGCGCGTTGCCTCGCCCGCGTGTGGAAGGCCGAGCGCTTCTCCTGGTGGCTGACCAGCCTGATGCACAACTTCGACCAGGAGCCCGCCTTCCAGGCGAAATTGCAGGCCGCAGAGTTGGACTACGTACTCGGATCCGAAGCCGCGCAGCGAGCGCTCGCCGAGAACTACGTCGGCCTGCCGCTGTAGCCGACGATGATGTTGAGGAAGTGGTCGAGTATCACGAAGTGGTCCTCGAACAGCTGCGATTCCATCGCGGCCAGCTCGTCGCGGTGGAACCAGCGCGCTTCCTTGACGTCGTCGCTGCCGACGACTTCGGGCAGCGTGCCCATCTCGCCGAACTTGAAGTGGTGCGCCATCGTGATCAGGCGGCCCCGCGCGCTGCGCAGCGGATCCTCGAAGGTCTCGACGCCGTGCAGCGCCGCCAGGATCGAAGCCGGCAGCAGCGGGAAGCGCGTCTCCTCGATCAGCTCGCGGATCGCGCAGGCGACCAGCTTCTCGCCGCGGTCGAGGTGGCCGCCGGGCACCGCCCAGAGGTCCTCGCCGAACGGCCCCTTGCGCCGCACCAGCAGCACGTGGTCGCCGACCGTCACCACCGCGTCGCCGGTCATGTAGGCGACCGCCGTGTACTTCTTCCGATAGCTGGCGATGGCCGCATGCTCGGCCTTGCGCCTGCGGTACTCCGGCAGGCGGCTCCAGGCCTGCAGCCACGCCCGCACCGGCGCGCTGACGTAAGGCGTCATCACCGTCAGCGCGGCGTCGGGATCGTCGGCCTCGAAGAAGACCTGGCGCATCGCCGTCGCGTCGACGTCGGCGAGCCGCTCCACCAGCTGCTGCCGCCAGCGCGGGAAGTTGTTGAGGTAGTAACTCGTGTGGTCCTTCTGGTGGCCGACCAGCACGATGTCCGCGTCCTCTCCGGCGATGGCGCGCACGCCCATCATCACGGCGGCGTTCCAGCGCTGGTCGTCGAAGTAGTCGCGCACCGGCAGCACGTGCAGCCGCTGCTGCTGTTCCGGCGCCAAGTTGGCCAGCAGCATCTGCCGGCGTTCCTCATGGACGAAAGGGTTGCGCGGATCGCGCGCCTTGTACGAGGAACCCAGCACCGCGATCACCTCGTCCGCGAGGCCGAAGGCCGCCTGGAACAGCGCCTCCTGCCCGAGGTGCACCAGCTGCCAGCGGCCGACGACGACAGCGACGGTCTTGCGGGTCATGAAAGTCCTTCCAGTGCTCAATAGTGCTTCGCCGCGATCGGCAATTGCCGGCCGCTGCCGAAGGCCCGCGCGCGCAGCCGCACGATCGGCGGCGCCTGACGGCGCTTGTATTCGTTGCGGGCGATCATGCCCTTGATCCGGGCGATCAGCGCCTGACCTTCGTCGCTGCCGCGCAGCGCGGCGACCGCGGCCTCCGCGGCGGTCCGTTCGTCCTCGGCCAGCCGCTCGCCTTCGATCAACACCTTCAGCACCTCGTCCAGCACCTCGTAGGGCGGCAGGCTGTCGGTGTCGCGCTGGTCCGGCGCCAGCTCGGCGCTGGGCGGCTTGTCGAGGATCGCCGCCGGGATGATCTCCCGGCCGGCCGTCTCGTTGAGGTGCCGGCTCAGCGCGAAGACCTCCGTCTTGTAGAGATCGCCGATCAGCCCCAGCCCGCCGTTGGTGTCGCCGTAGAGCGTGCAGTAGCCGACCGCGATCTCGCTCTTGTTGCCGGTCGTCAGCAGCAGATGGCCCTGCGCGTTGGACACGGTCATCAGCAGCATGCCGCGCACGCGCGCCTGCAGGTTCTCCAGCGCGAGTCCAGAGGGCCGAAGTCCCAGCGTGCTGCCCGCCATGGTGTCGCCGACCTGCCGGACGATGTCCTCGATCGGGCAGACGTCCAGCGGGATGCCGAGCGCGTCGCACAAGGCCTTCGAGTCGTCGACACTGCCCGACGACGAGAACCTCGACGGCATCGTGATCGCCGCGACCTTGTCCGCGCCGAGCGCCTCCACCGCGAGCGCCAGCGTCAGCGCCGAGTCGATGCCGCCGGATGAACCGACGACGACGCGATCGAAGCCGCAGCGCCGCGCGTAGTCGCGCAGGCCGAGCACGATCTGCCTGCGGTAGAACGCCATCGTGTCGAGCCCGGCGCTGGCTGGTGGCAGCGCACCGCCATCGCGCGAGGAGAAGAGACCGCGGTCCGTCTCGAAGCGCAGCGTGACGATGTGCGATTCGAAGCGCTCGGCCTCGAAGACCACGCCCGGTTCCGGTTCGATCGCGAAGGACGCGCCGTCGTAGACCAGCTGATCATGACCGCCCACCTGGTTCACGAAGACCAGCGGCAGGCGATGCCGCCAGCAGGCGGCGCGGAACACCGCGTGGCGCTGCTCGCGCTTGCCGACGTTGCTCGGGCTCGCGTTGATCGAGACGATCAGGTCCGGCGCCGCATCGGCCAGACGCTGGAAAGGGTTGACGGCATAGTCCTTGCCATCGTCGTTCCAACCGTCCTCGCAGATCATGAAGCCGACCTGCGTGCCGCCGATCCGCAGCACGCGCGCGACGTCCGGGCCCGGCTCGAAGTGGCGGCGTTCGTCGAAGACGTTGTAGGTCGGCAGCAGCTGCTTGTGGCACTCGAGCAGCACCTCGCCGTCGCGGATCACCAGCAGCGAGTTGCGAAAGGCCTTGCCCGCGCCGGGATTGCGCGTCGGCGCGCCGACGACCCAGTGCAGCGAGCCGACCTCGCGCGTCGCCGCCAGCAGCGCGGTCATCGCGCGGTCGAGGCGCTGGCGGAAGTCCTCGTCGTCGAGCAGGTCGGCGGGGTAGTAGCCGGTCAGCGAGAGTTCGGGAAAGACGACCAGGTCCGCGCCGTCGTGGCGCGCCTGCCGGGCCGCATCCAGGTGCAGCGCGAGGTTGCCGTCGAGGTCGCCGATCGTCGGGTTGATCTGGGCCAGGGTGATCTTGAGCATGACTTCGCTCCTTGAGGGTTTCAGTACTTCATCCGCCGCTGGCCCTCACCCCTGCCCTCTCCCGCAAGCGGGAGAGGGGGTAAGCAGGGCGCCGGTCGGACTCCCTCTCCCGTTTGCGGGAGAGGGTGGGGGTGAGGGCCAGCGGCGGTGGCAGTGCGGCAGCTTCCTCTTGCTCCCTCTCCCGTTTGCGGGAGAGGGTGGGGGTGCGGACTGCGGTCATCCGACCTGCTTCACCTTGAACACCTGCCGCAGGTAATCGAGGAAGGTCTGGTCGTCGCACAGCGTCTTGCCGGGCGCGTCCGAGAGCTTGGCAACCGACTGGCCGTTGCAGCGGACCAGCTTCATGACGATGTTCAGCGGCTTCGGTCCGAGGTCGTTGCTCAGATGCGTGCCGATGCCGAAGCCCACCGGCACGCGCCGCGCGAAGTGCGTGTGCAGGCGGAAGGCCTCGTCGCAGTTCAGGCCGTCGCTGAAGACCAGCCGCTTGGTGCGCGCATCGATGCGCAGCTTCGCGTAATGCGCCAGCGCCTTCTCGCCCCACACGACCGGATCGCCGCTGTCATGCCGCAGGCCGTCGAAGAGCTTCGCGAAGTACAGGTCGAAGTCGGCGAGGAACGCGTCCATGCCGATCACGTCGGTCAACGCGATGCCGAGGTCGCCGCGGAACTCCTGCACCCAGCCTTCCAACGCCGCCTTCTGCGACAGCCTCAGCTGCACGCCCACCGCCTGGTAGGTCTGCAGGTATTCATGCGCCATCGTGCCGATGGGAATCAGACCGTGGCGACGCGCCAGCTCGACGTTGGACGTGCCCTTGAAGACCGACGGGATTTCGCGCTTCAGCGTCGAGACCACCTCGTCGTGCCAGTCGCCGGAGAAGCGGCGGCGCAGGCCGAAGTCGAAGAACTCGAAGGGATAGGCGTCGTCGCCCAGCGTGCCCGGCACGGCCGCCGCGTAGTCGCGCAGGCGGACCGTCTTCGCCGCGAGCCGGGCGCGGCCTTCGGCCAGCACCTCCTGCTCTCGCCCGGCGCAGAGGCGGCGGAAGTACAGCTCGTTCACGATGGCCAGCACGAAGATCTCGAACGCCATCACGTGGACCTGCGGTCCCTTGGCGACGATCACCAACTGGCCCGCCTCGGCGCCCTCGCCCGGTCGCGCGTCGATGAAGCGACGCTGGAAGCGGAAGATCCGCAGGAAGTCGATGAAATCCGACTTCATGAAGCGCAGGCCGCCGAGGTATGCGAGTTCCTCATCGCTGAAGCTCAGCGTGCAGAGGTGGTCCAGCTCGCGGTTCACCGCATCGCTGAGCTCGCTCAGCGGGAAGACCGGCGTGTTGCGGCAGACGAAGCGGTACTCGGCGTCGTTGGCGGGGAAGGCGTGCAGCAGCGTCTGCCACATCGTGAACTTGTAGAGGTCGGTCTCCAGCAGCGAGCGGATGACAGGGGCGTCGTTCATGACATCGCTCCGATCAGGCCGACAACAGGCCGAGCGCCTGTGCCGCAGTCATCGTCCGCACGCCAATCGCGCGGGCGCGGTCGACGAAGGCCGTCGCGCCGGCCTCGAAACCGCCGACGGGGCTCATCGCATCTTCGATCAGCACGATGCGCGCAAGCCGTTCGGCGCTCATCTCGGCGAAGAGGTCTTCCGCCGTCGCCGCGACACAGTGGCTGCTGGCCTCCCCGGCGATGAAGGTCAGGCCGGGGAAGTCGACGATGCGGTCGACCAGCGCGCGGTTCGTCTGCGTGCGTGGGTCCGAGGCGATCGGCACTTCGGCGCGCACGGCGCTGTACTGCTCAGTCATCGGGTTCTGGCCCTTGAGGACCTTCTCCACGGTGCGCAGCCGCGCGGCCTCCCATCGGCCCAGCGCGGCGGCGAGCTCGCCATGCACGTTGTGGCCCCAGGTGCCGACGACGCAGTGCGTCGGCCAGACCATCAGGATGTACTTCTTCGGGCTGGCCTCGAGGGCATCGAGGTAGGCCAGCACCTGATCGCGCAACGCGGGATCGCGCGGGGCAAAGCGGCCGGCGCGGACGTCCTCGGCCTTGATCTGCGTGAACGGTGCGACCGGCTGCGGCGCACCGGCCGGGCCGTCGGCGCCGTCAGTGCCATTGGCGCCGGGTTGTTGCCAGAACGCCGGCCGCTCGATCGCATAGACCGGGTGCGAGTCCAGCGTCACGACGATATCCGCGATCGCGCCGCCGGCCTGGTCCACCAGCGCGGCCAGGCGCTTCATGTCCGCGTCGGCGCCGGTCACCGGCAGCGTCGCGCCGGGGATGTCGCAGAAGTCGTTCTGCGGGTCGACGATCAGCAGTTGCAGGGGTTGCTGGAGGCGCTGGGTCATGAGAGTTCCGATTCCGTCTTTGTCATGTCGTGGCGCCAGCATATCTCACTTCGTGCTTGTTTGCACTAAGTGAATGGGCGTGAAACGTCCCACGGTGCAACGAGGTGTAGCGTGCTGTGCGATTGATTCCAGGATGCGTGCAAGGCGGCGGTTTGACGTCTTGAATCGTTGCCGCCCATAATTCGTGCTTTTCCGCACTAAGAAGAAGAACGCCGTGGACTTCGAACGCCCCATCGTCACCGTCGACATCGTCCTGCTGACGCTGCGCGACGGTGCGCTGCATGCGGGTCTCGCGCAGCGCGACAAGGCGCCGGCGCTGGGCGCCTGGACGCTGCCTGGCGGCTGGGTGCACACGGACACGGACCAGGACGCCGATGATGCGGCGGCACGCATCCTGCGCGAGAAAGCCGGTCTCGTGTCTCCGTATCTGGAGCAGCTCCGGACCTTCTCGGGCATGCATCGCGACTCGCGCGGGTGGTCGCTGTCGGTGAGCTACTACGCGGTCGTGCCGGTGGATGTCGACACACGGGCAACGGTTGACGCCGCCCCCAGCGCCGACGAACGCTTCCGCTGGGCCGCCGTCGACAGCCTGCGTTCCCTGCCCTTCGACCACGCGCAGATCCTGCGCACGGCGGTCGAGCGCGTGCGGTCGAAGACGCTGTACTCATCGCTGCCGGTGCACCTGATGCCGGCCGAGTTCACGCTCGGCGAGCTGCAGCGCACCTACGAGCAGGTGCTGGGTGCCGAGCTCGACAAGCGCGGCTTCCGCCGCCGCATCGAGGAGCTCGACGTGATCGAGGAGATCCCCGGCGCGTTCACCAGCGGCGGGAGCCACCGGCCCGCGCAGCTGTTCCGGAAGAAGGCGCATGCGCCGGCGTTGAAGACGGTGCCGAGCAATCTGGCGGTCGGCTGAAAGCAAGAGCCGCCCAGTGTGTTGACCTTGATCAACACGCTCACCGCGCGCTCAACCCCTTCAGCAGCGCCTCATGGAACTCCTTCGGCGACTCGACCTGCGGCGAGTGCCCGAGCGCGGGAAACTCGATCAGCGACGCGCCCGGAATCATCTTCGCCGTCGAGCGGCCGAGCGTCGCGTAGTCGCCGAGCTTCTCCGCGATCTCCTTGGGCGCGCGGACCGCGCCGGGCGCGGTGCGGTCCTTGCCGCCGATCATCAGCAGCGTGCGCACCTGCAGCCGCGGCAGTTCCTGCACCACCGGCTGCGTGAAGATCATCTCCGACGTCTGCGCCTGGTTCCACGCGACCTGCTCGCGCCCCGGCCCCGCGTACTGGCCGGCGGACATGCGCACCCAGCGGTCGTACTCCGGTTTCCACTGGCCGTTGTAATAGAAGCGCAACTGGTAGGCCTTGATGGTCTCGGCGGTCGTCCTCAACTCCTGCGCGTAGAGCTGATCGATGGTCGCGTATGGCACGCCCGCGGCTTGCCAGTCCTCGAGACCCAGCGGGTTCACGACGACCAGTTGCTCGACCTGCGTCGGGTACGCGAGCGCGAAGCGCATCGCGAGCATCCCGCCCATCGAGTGCCCGATCACCGTCGCCTTCGCGATGCCCAGCGACTGCAGCAGCGCCTGCGTGTTGGCCGCCAATTGGTTGAAGCTGAACTGGTAGCCGGCGGGTTTGCTCGATGCGCAGAAACCGATCTGGTCCGGCACGATGACGCGATAGCCCGCGCCGGTGAGCACGGTGATCGTCTGCTCCCAGGTCGCGCCGCAGAAGTTCTTGCCGTGCAGCAACACCGCGGTCCGGCCGTTGGGCTGGCCGGTCGGGGCGACGTCCATGTAGACCATCTCCAGCGCCTGCCGCTGCGAGGTCAGCTTGAAGCGCTGCTGCGGATGCGGGTAGTCGAAGCCCTCCAGGCGAGCGCCATAGGCGGGCGCGTCCTGCGCCGACGGCGCGGTCTTCGTGGGCGGGGCGCTCTGCGCCTGCGCGCTGAGTGTGCAGAGGGCGAATGCCGCGAGCGCGGCGGCGGACAACATCTTCATCACGGGGAACTCCAGTGGCGACGGAACGGCGCGCCGAAGCGAGCAAGTGTCGTTCCCTCTCTCCCCGCGTGCAGCCCTCAGGGGCTTCAACGCTGATCGAGATAGCCGAAGCTGCCGTGATCCCGGATCTCCTCCGCGGCCAGTCGCGCCGCCTTCATCGCATGCCGGAAGAGCGACATCGCCAGGCTCACGCGCTTCACGCCGGCCTCGCCGAGCTCGCGCACCGTGAACGATCGCCCCGGGATGCCGGCCATGAAGTTGACCGGCTTCGTCACCGACGCGCAGACCCGGCGCACCGCGTCGAGGTCCGGCAGCAGCGGCGCGAACAGCACGTCGGCGCCGGCACGTTCGAAAGCCTGCAGGCGGCGGATCGTGTCGTCGAGGTCGTTGATGCCGTGGAGGAAGTTTTCCGAGCGTGCCGTGACCAGGAAGCGGAACGGCAACGCGCGCGCCGCCTCGACCGCGGCGGCCACCCGCTCGACGGCGAGATCGAAGTCGAGGATAGGCGCCCCGCCCTCGCTGGACGAATCCTCGATGGAACCGCCGACCGCGCCCGCCTCCGCGGCGAGGCGGATCGTCAGCACGCAATCCTCGGGGCGATGTCCGAAGCCGTTGCCCAGGTCGGCGCTCAGCGGCAAGGGCGTGGCGCCCGCGAGCAGCCGGATGTGCGCGAGCGTCTCCTCGCGCGTGAGTTGGCCGTCGCGGCGTCCGACGGCCTCGGCCGCCGCGGCGCTCGACGTCGCCAGCGCGGCGAAGCCCGCCGCTTCCAACATGCGCGCCGAGGCGATGTCCCACGCGTTCGCGATCACGAAGGGGTCAGGTCTTTCGTGCAAGGCACGCAGCGCGGCGGCCTTCGCGGCCTGGGTCTCGGAGGTGGGTTCGTCGGGGGTCGACACGGTGCTCATGGCGGCTTCCTCGGTGGGACAGACGACGGATGCTAGGCCGCGCTGCTGCCGCCGTCTGGCAGCAATCGGACCTGTTCCTGCGTCGCGCCCGTGGCGCCCCGTCCCCCCTTTACCTCCAAAAGGGTGGCGACGACGCCACGGTTTTCCGGCTTTCTCCTGCGAACGGGGGCAGATCGCGCGGCCTGCGCACCCTCAGCCCCAACCACAATGTTGCGAACCATTCGCATTTGATAACGTGTCGCGTTACGCTGAATGTCGGCTTCCCAGTTCCCGCCCCCGGTCCCCACTCCATGTCCCTCCAAGCCTCCGCGCCGCGCCTGTCCCTCATCTCTCTCTCCGTGATGGCGCTGCTGACGCCGCTCGCGGTCCACGCGCAGGCCGCGCCAGCCGATGCATCGGCCGTGGAGGCCGCATCCCCGAGCCCCGGCGACGGCACGGCGAAGAAGCTGCTGGACGAGGTCGTCGTCACCGGCGTGCGCAAGAAGACCTTCGCACCGACCACCGTGCGCGTCGGCGCCTTCCGCGACCAGGATCCGCTGGACGTGCCGCTGACCAACAACGTCATGTCGCGCGACCTGCTGGACGCGCAGGCCGCTCAGGGCCTGTTCGACGCGCTGAAGAACACCGCCGGCGTGACCCGCTCGCAGGTCAGCGGCTCCACCTACGACAACCTGTCCATCCGCGGGATCATTGTCGAGAACCGCAGCAACTACCGCCTCAACGGCAACCTGCCCGTCGTCAACCTGATCGACATCCCGCTCGAGAACAAGGAGCAGGTCGAGGTGCTGAAGGGCGCCTCGTCGATGTACTACGGCATGGTGCCGCCGTCGGGTATCGTCAACTTCGTGACCAAGCGCGCCGGCCCGACACCGGTGACGTCGATCACGACCACCGTCAACGACCACGGCGGCGCGAAGGTCCACATGGACATCGGCCAGCGCTTCGGCGAGGACGACAGCGTGGGCATCCGCGTCAACGCCGCGACCAGCAAGGAAGAGACCGGCATCGACCGCTACAAAGGCGATCGCGACGTGCTGACCCTGGCCGCGGACTGGCGCGCGACGTCCTGGGCCAACTTCAAGCTCGACGTCGAGCACTACCGCAAGAACACCAGCGAGCAGGCCGCCATCCAGCTGCCCGCCGCGGTGAACGGCGTGATCACGCTGCCGCGCGTGCCGGACAACAAGACCAACCTCGCGCCCGAATGGGCCCGCTACGACGCGCAGGCCGACAACGTGCTGCTGCGCGGCGACTTCGCGCTGAGCGACGACTGGGTGCTGAGCATCGAGACCGGCCGCGCCCAGACCGAACGCGACCGCAACAACACGACCTTCATCAACTACAACCCGCAGACCGGCGCCGGCACGGCCAGCGTCAACGTGCTGAAGGGCCAGAAGTACACCAACACGAACCACCGCGTCGAGGCCATCGGCCGCTTCGACACGGTCGGCATCGGCCACGAGCTGACCTTCGGCGCGACCTACAACCGGCGCGAGTCCGCCGGCTGGATGAGCGGCACGGCGACCGCGCCGCAGAACCTGTACGCGCCGGTCGACATCGCGCAACTGACCCCCACGCTGCGCCAGGCCGGCTTCCCGTCCGAGATCAACGACCGCGGGCTGTACGCCTTCGACCGCATCTCCGTCGGCGAGCAGTGGCAGTTCCTGGCCGGCCTGCGCAAGACGATCTACCGCAGCGAGGCGACCAGTCCCACCGCGCCGGTCAGCGTCTATCGCGCCGACAAGGTCACGCCCAACTTCTCGGTGATGTGGAAGCCGATGAAGAATCTGAGCGTCTACGGCAGCCTGCTGCGCGGCCTGGAGGAGACCGGTACCGCGCCGCTGACCGCCGACAACGCCGGCCAGGTGCTGGCGCCGGCCGTGAGCAAGCAGCGCGAGCTGGGCGTGAAGGCGCGCGTGGGCGAGGTGCTGCTGCAGACGGCGGTGTTCCAGACGGACCGCGCGCTGACGACGACGATCAACCGCGTCTTCCAGGTCGGCGGCGAGGCGCGTTATCGCGGCCTGGAGTTCTCCGCCAGCGGCGAGATCGGGCGCGACTTCGCGATCGTGGCCTCCGCACTGCTGCTCGATGCCGAGATCACCCGCGTCGGCACCAGCAACGCGGGCGAGCTCGGCCAGTCGCCGGAGAACACGCCGAAGAACACGCTGAGCCTGTTCGGCGAATACCGCGTGCCGATGGTGCCGGGCCTGTCGCTGAACGCCGGCGTGTACCACTTCGGCAAGCGCGCCGTGAACAACCTCAACCAGGGCTGGGTCGGTGCGTACGAGACGCTGTCGATCGGCGCGCGCTACCAGCTCCGCGTCATGGACAAGGCGGTGAACCTGCAGGCCAACGTCGACAACCTGACCGACAAGGATTACTGGAGCACGGCCGGCAACAACCTGCTGGGCGTCGGCGCGCCGCGCACGGTGCGCCTGACCGCCAAGGTCGACTTCTGATCGCCCGATCGCAGAACCGCGGGAGCAACCAACCATGGCTCTGATGACCGCGCGCCGCGTCTGGATGTGGCTGCACCGCTGGATGGGGCTGACGCTGGGGATGCTGCTCGCCGCGGCGGCGCTGCTCGGTTCGCTGATGACGGTGCTGCGCCCGCTGGACGAGGCCATGCATCCGGGGCTCTTCCGCGCGCCCGCCCACGACGCGGCGACGGCCGTCGTCGCATCGAGTACGCCGTTCGAGACGCTGCGACGCCGCGTGGCCGATGAATTCGGCCCCAAGGCGACGATGACGATCCGTCCTCCGCGCGAGGACGGCGAGTCGCTGCGCGTCGCGGTCCGCTCGCCGAGCTGGGCGGGCACCGTGTACCTGGACCCGGTCAGCATCGTCGAACTCGGTCGACGCGGCGAGACGGAAGGTGTCGCCAACTTCGTCTTCGAGCTGCACAGCGAGCTGCTGCTCGGCGACACCGGCAAGGCGACGCTCGCCTTCACCGCATTGGCGTATCTCCTGCTGCTGATCACCGGGCTGATCTTGTGGTGGCCGATGAACGCGGCGCAGTGGAAGCACGCGTTCAAGCTGAAGCTGGACAAGGGCACGACGCGCAGCCTGTTCGACCTGCACCGCTTCGCCGGCGCGGTGCTGGGCCTGCTGATCGCGGTGGCCGTCGCGAGCGGCGCATGGATGGCCTACCGGCCCATCGGCGGCTGGCTCAACACGCTGGTCGGCGAGACCGCGCCGAAGCCGCCCAAGATCGACAAGGCGCACGGGGAGCGCGTTCCGCTGGACCTCGTCGTCGCCGAGGCGCGGAAGCACTGGCCCGGCGCGCAGCTCGGCTTCATCCAGCTGGGCGCCGCGGACACGCGGCCGGTGCGCTTGCGCTTCAAGCTGGCGGGCGATCCGCATCCGAACGGGCTGTCGTCGATCTGGGCTCATCCGGTGGATGGTCGCGTGCTCAGCCAGCAGCGCCTGGAGGACCTCGACCTCGCCGTGCGCTCCACCGCGTGGATCTACCCGCTGCATGCGGGCGAGCTCTTCGGCCTCGCCAACCGCGTGATCACCGGCGCACTCGGACTGGTGCTGTTCGGCATGGGCGTCACCGGCACGTGGCTGTGGTGGCGCCGGCGGCGTTGAGCCGCCTGCTGATGCAGACTCAGGACCGGATCAACTCATCCACGCATTGCGCGACCAGTTCGCTGTCGGCATCGAAGTAGTGCGTGTGCGCGCCGGCGCCGACGCAGAGGTCCTTGCGCGGCGGCACATCCAGCGCCGCCGCGCCCGGCGCATAGAACGCGGATTGATGCGGCGCCTCGGGTGACGACGGCGCCCAGATCCAGCGCCCGACGTAATCCCCGGCGGCGAAGGCGTTGGTCCACTTGTCCACGCCCAGTTGATCCAGCAAGGGCCCGGTGCGGACCCAGTGGTAGAGGTCGGGGAAACGCGCCGCGTACAACTGGCGCAACGGGCTGCCGGCGGTGAAGAGGTGGACCTCGATGTCCTGCAGCCACTGCCCCAGCTGACCGGCCCGGCTGCCGGGATCGCGCATCGCGCGGTAGGTGAGGTATCGCAGCAGGTCCGCGGTGATGACCGTGCCCTGGCTGTGCGACACGATCACGACGCGCGTGGCGCCGTCCCGCTTCAGATGCTCCAGCAGCGCCACGTAGCGCGCGAAGATGCGGGCGCGGGGAATGGCCTTGCGCGGGAACTCGCGCAGATAGTTGTCGACGTCCAGCATCGCGTCCAGCGGCGCCCGCAGCCACGGCGCGTACTTGGACAAGGCGCGTCCGAACAGCGTCAACGCGCCGATCGCCGACACCGAGCCGATCACGAAGGGCGCCAGCAGCAGCTGGGAGCCGAAGCCGGTGCCGGCGATGGCCTGCTTCAGGTCCGCCGCCGTGAAGGGGGACACCAGGCGGAGCAGGTCCAGCAGGTAGACGCCGCCGATGTAGGTGGCGACCAGCGCGCTCGCGATCGCGAGCAGCGCGACGAAGTCCTCCAGCCGCTCATACCCGCCGGTCAACCAGCGGCCCAGGTGGCCCGCCGTCCCCACGCCGCGCTGCAGCTCGGCCAGCACGCTGGGCAGCAGCGACACCAGCACGTAGGCCACCAGCGCCAGCAGCAGCATGGCCACGAGGAAGAAGGTCGCCGTGCTGTAGACGTAGCGCAGCGTCAGGAAGCTCTCCGCCGGCAGCGCGCGGTACATCTCCGCGGCCCGGTGCTGGAAGCCCCAGGCGTCGGCGCTCACCTCGAACTGGAGGTCGAACAGCCAGGGCCGGTAGCCCCACTTGCCGCCCGCACGCTCCAGGACCTGGTGGCCGGCGGCCCAGATCACCATGCCCACCGCGGTGAACGAGGTCACGGACACGAACAGCCCCAGCCGCGCCGTCGCCACGCTGGCCCGCGCCGCGTCGCCGAGCCCGGCCTGCCGGACGCCGTACCACGTCCACGGCACCAGCAGCGCGGCGGCGATGATCCACCAGAGGTAGGTGCCCATCAGCATCAGCTCGAAGGCGCGCAGCGCCGCGGCGGTCCACCAGGTCCAGAGGTCCTGCCGCGGGGAGAACCAGAGCATCACCACCGCGATGGTGCCCAGGCTCAGCGCCAGGAAGACCAGGCCGACCTGACGCGTCGACACGAAGCGCCGGTCCGCGAGCTTCAGGCCGGCATCGCACAGCAGCGCGAGCGCGGCCAGCACCACGATGCCCAGCACCCAGGGCGCGGCGAAGAGCTTGAACGCGACCCCGGCGGCCACCGCCAGCAGGAGCAGCACCGCGCGCCCGACCGCCGAGCGAACATGGCGATAGACCAGCCACCAGTAGCTCAGGGCCGGCAGCCCGACGGCGAGCATGGTCCGCACACTCTCCGCGATCCCGCCCCGGGGGTCGCCGTTCAGCGCCGACATCACCACGATGAAGGTCCCCAGCAGCAGCGTCTGCAGGAACAGGTTGGACAGCAGGTGGGCGAAGGACCAGTCCAGCGCCGTCTGCAGCCAGGACAGCCGGGCCCAGCGCTGCCGGATCCCCGCGGGCGCTCCGGCGGCATCGGCCGCGTGGCGCGCCTGGTCGATCGTGTCGCGCGCGAGCTTGGACAGCCGGAACAGGATGGTGAACAGCTCCGTCAGGATGGTCGGCAGCGCGCTCGACAAGCGCGACAGGTCGGCCCAGTACATCTCGTGGAGGTCCACCTGCTGGGTGGTCCGCGCCCGCGCATCCTCGCGGGTGAGGCGGATCCGGTGGCCCTCGACGTACTCGGTTTCCGCCTTGCCGCGCTGCGCCTTGAAGAGCAGGTAGTCGGTGAAGGCGATGCCCTGGTCCGGCTCGCCCTTCAGCGGATCCCCCGGCGCCTGGGACGTCGCCCCCTTGGCCGTGTGCGCGGACCGGACGGTCGACTGGTAGTCCCGCGCCTTCACCCGGTCCTCCGCGACGCCGCGGGCCGAGGCATCCATCCATCCGGTCCGCTGAAAGTCCGATCTCAGCGACTGCCGCAAGGCCTTCATCGCGGTCGGCCGGGCGTCGGGGTCGTGAGCCGCCGGCACGCAGCCCTCGAGGACCGGGACCTGCAGCAGCAGGCAGTCGCAGGTCCCGTCACGGTAGTGCACGTCCCGGGGAGGCCGCACCGTCAGGAGCGCCGCCAGCTGATGCACCGTGGCACCGGGCGCCTGATCCGCGACCCCGTGCACGGCGACGACCGCCACGCGCGCGCCCCGCGCCGCCGTCGCGTCCGCCTCCCCGCGACCATCGTGCGCCTCGCGCGCCTCGTGCGCCTCGGTCTCCTGGCGTACGTCCTGCGGGTTCGGCCCTGGATCGGTCATCGCATCTGCCTCCCAGGGCGTCAGGATGGTGCGCGGTGCCGGCACTGTCATCCCCCGTGGAGGGGACAGGCGCCCGCACGGCAGCTTTTTCCGATGCCGCGCGCCGCCGGGCAAGACCCGGCCCCACACCGCTTTCCTCGAACGTCCCCGACGACGGTGACGGGCGCCCCCTCCCCCAGGACTCCCATCTGCCCCCGGTCGAGCGCCACCGCCTCCCTCACCCCGGTGCACCCCCTCTGATGCCGCTGTACCACCTTCCGCCTTCGCCCATCCCTCCCTCCTCGGTCGGGATGCCCGCCACGCCCGTCGGACGGTCCCTGTCCGACGAGATCCCCGATCCCGCCACACCGCCCCCGACGCCCGAGGTGCCGGGCGAGCGGGCGCTCGAGCGCCGCTGGGCGCGGTCCATCGCCGCGCATGCGCTGTGGTCCCGGCAGGCGCCCATCGTGCCGCTGCTGCTGGACTGGCTGCGCGACGCCGAGCCCATCGCCCGCGCGCTGGGCCCCGCCATGTGGCGGCACTTCGCACAGCATCTGTTGCAGCACGCCAGCACCCGCGACCTGCGCGCGATGGGACTCGACGAGCGCATCGAGGCGCGCGTGTGGAGTTCGTGGCCCGAATGGCGGACCGCCGGCTTCCGCATCGCCGACGCACCGGGCCGCCTGCACCGGGCCGTCGTCTGGTGGGAGGACGGGCGCCTGCCCGAGTACCCCGACGCCGGACGCGTCTTCGAGATGCCCTACGGCGCCGCGCTCTGGCTCGACGGCCGGCTGCTGCCCTATCCGCAGGAGCTGACCTTCGGCTGCTCGGTCAACGGATCGGGCGAGTGGATCGACGACCGCTACTTCGTCGTCGACGTCGACGGCCCGATGGAGCACCCCGACTACGTCGAGGAGCTCGCCAACGGCCGGGGCTCGGTGCTGAGCCTGCTGGTCGTCGATGCGCGCCATCGCACCTGCCACCTGCTGAACCCGCGCGCCCATGAGCCGTGGCTGCGCCCGCGCATCACCGTGCAGGACGACGGCCGATGGCGCATCGATCCCGGCACGGACGCCAGCGACGCGGACACGCAGTACGACGAGGATGCGGACCGGCCCGCCGTGCCGTCGCGCCTGATGCTGCCGTCGGATCTGCCGCCGGCCTCGATCGACGCGGAGATCCCGCCGGACGAAGCCGAGCCCCGCTCGCTCGCGCCCGCCTGGCGCCATGTCGTCGATGCGTGGAACGCGGACCGCGACCGGCTGGTCGGCCTGCTCGGGGAGATGAACTACGAGCTCGCCCTGGACAGCTTCCGCGATGCCGCCTTGGGTTGGCGCTGAGGTTGGCGCTCAGGCGGGTGAGCGGCGGCCACCTCGCGGCAGCAGGCCATGAACTGCTCCGCGGCCGGCGACTGCCGGCGGGCGCGCATCGTCAGCAGGCCGACCGGCGGCAGTTCGATCGGCACGTCGATCGGCAAGGCCTTCGCCAGCCCTTCCCGGGCCAGGTAGCGCGCGACGTTGTCCGCCACGAAGGCCGCCGCGCCGCGCTGACGCAGGAAGGTCAGCGTGACCAGGAAGGATGCGCTCTCGACGATGTCGCTCGGCGGGTCCAGCTGCTGTGAATAGAACATCTGGTTCAGCTTGATCCGCGACGAGGCCCACGGCGGCGGCATCACCCACGGCATGCGGGCGAGCTCGGGCCACGGCGGCTGCCTGGGCTTGCGCGCCGTCGCCAGCGGGTGATCCGGCCGCACGACGATGCGCATCGCCTCCTCGACCAGCGGCTCGGTCGCCAGGTCCGGCGACGCGTAGCCCGGCTCCAGCCGCGCGACGATCACGTCGAGCTCGCCCACGCGCAGCCGCGGCAGCAGGCGCGTCAGGTCGCCCTCCTCGATGTGCACCGTCGTCAGCGACGAATGGCGCTTGAGCCGCTCGACCGCGCCGGCCACCAGCCCGGGCGTCGCCACCACCATGGCGCCGACGCTGACGCGGCCCGCCGCGCCGCTGGCCACGGCGGCGATCTCGTCGCGGGTGCGCGAGAAGTCCGACAGCACCGAGCGCGCGAAACGCACCACCGCCGCGCCGAAGGGCGTGGGTTCGGTGCCGCGCGTGGAGCGCGTGAACAGGTCCAGCCCGAACATGCGTTCGACCTCGGCCAGCGACTTGGACACCGCCGGCTGCGTCTGCGAGAGGAACTCCGACGCGCGGCCAAGATGGCGGAACTGGTCGAGCGCCACCAGCATCTGCAGGTGGCGCAGCTTCAGGTTGGAACGGAGGACGCGGTCGATCTGGCTCATGGGCCGATCTTAGGAGCTTGACGGACCTTCATGCCGTTCATGACATGAAGGCAGTCCAGTTCCTCAATTGAGTTGCATGGAGCGGATGCCCACAATGCATCGCACAGAGACCTCGCGACCATTGCCCAATGGCCCGACGAGGCCCCCGCCCACGACATCGATCGATGCCCGCATCGACCCCGAGCCAGGAGACAAGACATGACCATCCGCATGGACCGCCGCCGCGTCCTGCTCGCCGGCGCCGCCGGCCTCGGCGCCAGCGCCCTCGGGCTGCCGCGCCTCGCTCAGGCCGCCGCCTATCCGTCCGAGCGCGCCATCACCTTCATCTGCCCCTGGCCCGCCGGCGGCACCGCCGACGTGACGATGCGCTCGCTGTGCATGGCCGCGGGCAAGGTCCTGGGCCAGACCATCATCATCGAGAACCGCGCCGGTGCCTCCGGCATGCTCGGCACCAAGGTGCTGTCGACGTCCAAGCCCGATGGCTACACGATCGGCCAGGTGCCGATCTCGGTGACCCGATTCGCGCAGCTGCGCACCGTGCAGCTGGACCCGCTCAAGGACTTCACCTACCTCGCCCGCGTCAACGGCCAGACCTTCGGCCTGGTCGTGCGCGCGGATTCGCCGTGGAAGACGCTGGCGGAATTCGTCGCCGCCGCGAAGGCCAAGCCCGGCCTGATCACCTACGGCAGCGCCGGCATCGGCGGGGCGACGCACGTCGGCATGGAGGAGTTCAATCTCCTCGCCGGCATCCAGCTGAATCACATCCCGTACAAGGGCGGCGCGCCGGCGCTGCAGGATCTGCTCGGCGGTCAGGTGGACGCGGTGGCCGACTCCACCTCGTGGGCACCGCACGTCAAGTCCGGCAAGCTGCGGCTGCTGGTCACCTGGGGCGCGACGCGCACCAAGGACTTCGCCGACGTGCCGACGCTGAAGGAAGCGGGCTATGACCTGGTCGTCGATGCGCCCAACGGCATCGGCGCGCCCAAGGGCATGGACCCGGCGATCGTCGCCAAGCTGCGCGACGCCTTCCGCAAGGCCACGGCGGACGCGGACTTCATCGCCACCTGCGATCGCATCGACTCGCCGGTGATGTACCTCGACCAGCCGGAGTACGAGAAGTACATCCAGGCCACCTACCGCAAGGACACGCAGCTGATCGAGCGCCTGAAGCTGCGCGAGCTGCTGGCGAAGGGCTGACCATGACCGCCATCGGCACCGCCACGGGCACTGCGACGGGAACCGCGACGGGAAGCGCAACGGCAATCGCGACGGGGACGGCCCCGGGCGCCGTGAGCTCGGCCGGCGCGACCACCTCCGACGCGGTGGCCGCCGCGTCGGCCGCGATGGCGACGTCCTCGCCGCTGCTGCGCCTGCATCGCGACGACAACGTCCTGATCGCGCGCCAGGTGCTGACGCTGGGGCAGGACCTGCCGGAATTCGGACTTCGCCTGAAGGCGCAGGTGCCCGCCGGCCACAAGATCGCGGCGCGGCGCATCGCCGCGGGCGAGCCGATCCGCAAGTACAACGCCGTCATCGGCGTCGCCGCGCGCGACATCGAGGCCGGCGACTACGTCCACGCCCACAACATCGCGCTGGTCGAGTTCGACCGCGATCCGGCCTTCGGCGCCGACGTGAAGCCCGTCGACTACCTGCCCGAATCCGAGCGCGCGAGCTTCATGGGCATCGTGCGCGCCGACGGCCGCGTGGCGACGCGCAACTTCATCGGCATCCTGGCCTCGGTGAACTGCTCGTCGACCGCCATCAACCGCATCGCCGAGCACTTCACGCCGGAGCGGCTGAAGGACTATCCGAACGTCGACGGCGTGGTCGCCTTCGCGCAGACCACCGGCTGCGGCATGTCCTCGCCCAGTCCCCATTTCGACCTGCTGCGCCGCACGATCGCCGGCTACGCCAAGCACCCCAACCTGGGCGGTGCGCTGATCGTCGGCCTCGGTTGCGAGCGCAACCAGGTCGCCGGCCTGATGGAGTCGCAACACCTGGTGCCCGGCGAGACGCTGAAGACGCTGGTGATGCAGGACACCGGCGGCACGCGCGCCACGATCGAGGCCGGCATCCGCGCCGTCGAGGCCATGCTGCCGATCGCCAACCGCGTGACGCGGCAGCCGGTGAGCGCCGCCCACTTGAAGATCGGCCTGGAATGCGGCGGCTCGGACGGTTTCTCGGGCATCGGCGCGAATCCGGCGCTGGGCGCGGCGATGGACATCCTCGTGCGCCACGGCGGCACCGCCATCCTGTCGGAGACGCCGGAGATCCACGGCGTCGAGTACATGCTCACCCGTCGCGCGGTCAGCCCGGAGGTCGGCCAGAAGCTGCTGGACCGGCTGGCCTGGTGGGAGGCGTACACCCGCGGCCAGAACGGCCAGTTCAACGGCGTGGTCGGCCCCGGCAACCAGGCCGGCGGGCTCGCCAACATCTTCGAGAAGTCGCTGGGCTCCGCGATGAAGGGCGGCACGACGCCGCTGCAGCAGGTCTACGAATACGCCGAGCCCATCGAGCAGTCGGGCTTCGTGTTCATGGACTCGCCGGGCTACGACCCGGTCGCCGTCACCGGCCAGATCGCCAGCGGCGCCAACCTGATCTGCTTCACCACGGGGCGCGGCTCGATGTTCGGCTCCAAGCCGGCACCGACGATCAAGCTGGCCAGCAACACGCCGATGTACACGCGCCTCGAAGAGGACATGGACATCAACTGCGGCCTCGTCATCGACGGCGCGCTGACCATCGAGCAGATGGGGCAGCGGATCTTCGAACACATCCTGCGTTCGGCCTCGGGCGAGCCGACCAAGAGCGAGCTGCTCGGCCTCGGCGACCACGAGTTCGTGCCTTGGCATCTGGGCATCGTGAGCTGAATTTCCTGAATCCGAGGTCCTCCATGCAGACGAAGAACCACATCGCCGGTCACTGGTGCGACGCGGCCGCCGGCGACCGCTTTCCGGTCGTCGATCCCGCCGATGACAGCCTCATCACCGAGGTGCCCGACAGTCGCGCCGACGACGCGCGCGCCGCGGTCGACGCCGCACACGCGGCCTTCGACGGCTGGCGCATGGTGCCGGCCAAACAGCGCGCGGCGATCCTCAAGCGCTGGAACGACCTGATCCTGCGCGACCAGGACCGGCTCGGCGCGCTGATCTCGCAGGAGCAGGGCAAGCCGCTGGCGGAAGGCCGCGCCGAGGTCGCCTACGCGGCGAGCTACGTCGAGTGGTTCGCCGAAGAAGCGACGCGTGCCAACGGCGAGGTCATCCCCGCGCCGGTCCAAGGTCGTCGGATGCTCGCGCTGCGCGAGCCGGTCGGCGTCGTCGCGGCGATCACGCCGTGGAACTTCCCGGCCGCGATGATCGCGCGCAAGATCGCGCCGGCGCTGGCCGCCGGCTGCACCGTCGTCGCCAAGCCGGCCGAGGACACGCCGCTGACCTCGCTGGCGCTGGTGGCACTGGCGGTGGAGGCCGGCCTGCCGCCGGGCGTGCTCAACATCGTGTGCGCGTCGCGTGAGCGCACGCCGGAGGTCGTCGACGTCTGGCTGGCCGATGCGCGCGTCCGCAAGATCACCTTCACCGGCTCGACGCCCGTCGGCAAGCACCTGGCGCGCGAATCGGCGTCGACGCTGAAGAAGCTGTCGCTGGAGCTGGGCGGCAACGCGCCGTTCATCGTCTTCGACGATGCCGATGTCGACGCGGCCGTCGAAGGGCTGATGGCGGCCAAGTTCCGCAACGGCGGCCAGACCTGCGTGTGCCCGAACCGCGTGTTCGCGCAGGCGGGCATCCACGACCTGTTCGTCGAGAAACTCGCGGCGCGTGTCGCCGCGTTGAAGGTCGGGCCGGCCAGCCGCGCCGACTCGCAGATCGGTCCAATGATCAACGCCCGCGCGCTGGAGAAGATCGAGCGCCACGTCGACGACGCCGTCGCGCACGGCGCCCTGGTCATCACCGGTGGCGAGCGCGTGCGCAACGCGGTCGCGACCGGCCCCAACTACTTCGCTCCGACCGTGTTGACCGGCGCGACGACGGAGATGCTGCTCTGGCACGAGGAGACCTTCGGGCCCGTTGTGCCGGTGTTCCGCTTCGAGACCGAGGACGAGGTCGTCGCCGCGGCGAACGACACGCCCTTCGGCCTGGCGGCCTACTTCTACACCCGCGACATCGCCCGCGCCTGGCGCGTCGCGGACGCGCTGGAGAGCGGCATCGTCGGCCTCAACGAAGGCGCGATCGCGGCCGAGTCCGCGCCCTTCGGCGGCGTCAAGGAATCCGGCTACGGCCGCGAGGGTTCCACGCACGGGCTCGACGACTACCTCCACATCAAGTACGTTTGCCAGGGCGGGCTGTCGTGAGCGCCTCGACGAGGACGTCAACGAGGACATCGACGAAAACATCGCCGAGCCCCTCGACGCGGCATCCAGGCATGCAGCATCCACGACGTCTTCCGCGACGCCATCCATGAAGGCTTCCATGAACTTCTCCAACACCTTCAAGCAGGGCCTGGCCGAGCGCCGGCCGCAGGTCGGCCTGTGGCTGTCGATGGCGCAGGCCTACAGCGCGGAGGTCTGCGCGACCGCCGGTTTCCAATGGCTGCTGATCGACGGCGAGCACGCGCCCAACGAGCTGACCAGCACGCTGCAGCAGCTGCAGGCGGTGGCGCCCTACCCGGCCCACCCGGTCGTGCGCGCGGTCAACGGGGACAAGGACGGCATCAAGCAGCTGCTCGACATCGGCGTGCAGACGCTGCTGGTGCCGATGATCGACACGGCGGAGCAGGCCGCGGCGGTGGTCGCGGCCACGCGTTATCCGCCGCTGGGCGTGCGCGGCGTCGGCGCCGCCGTGGCGCGCGCGTCGCGCTGGGGCCTGCGGCGTCAGTACCTGGACGAAGCCGATGGCGA
Source organism: Mitsuaria sp. MSU3D (assembly GCF_056867975.1). Lineage (NCBI taxonomy): Bacteria > Pseudomonadati > Pseudomonadota > Betaproteobacteria > Burkholderiales > Sphaerotilaceae > Roseateles > Mitsuaria sp. MSU3D. The sequence goes on from NZ_CP200314.1 coordinate 3,951,729, forward strand.
GGCCTGCGTGCTCGTCCAGGCCGAGACCGCCACGGCGCTGAGCAACCTCGAGGCGATCTGCGCCGTGGACGGCGTCGACGGCGTGTTCATCGGGCCGGCGGACCTCGCGGCCTCGATGGGCCATCGCGGCCAGCCGTCGCATCCGGAGGTGCAGGCGGCGATCGACGGCGCGATCCGCACCATCGTCGCCAGCGGCAAGGCCGCCGGCACGCTGACGGGCGACGCGACGCTCGCCCGCCACTATCTGTCGCTCGGCGCGAGCTTCGTCGCCGTCGGCATCGACGTCACGCTGCTCGCACAGGCCACGCGGCGCCTTGCGGCAGACTTCGACCTGGCCCCGCCGCTGCCGGCCCCGACCGGCTCGCCTTACTGAACCCGTTGAAAGCACGACCATGAGCAAGACGTACAAGATCGCCGTCATCCCCGGCGACGGCATCGGCAAGGAAGTGATGCCCGAGGGGCTGCGCGTGCTGGAAGCCGCCGCGAAGCGCTTCGGCATCCAGTTCGAGTTCACCCACATCGAGTGGGCCAGCTGCGACTACTACGGCGAGACCGGCCAGATGATGCCGGACGACTGGAAGGCGCAGCTGGAAGGCCAGGACGCGATCTTCTTCGGCGCGGTGGGCTGGCCGGCGACGGTGCCGGACCACGTGTCGCTGTGGGGCTCGCTGCTGAAGTTCCGCCGCGAGTTCGACCAGTACATCAACCTGCGCCCGGTGCGGCTCTTCGAAGGCGTGCCCTGCCCGCTGGCCAACCGCAAGCCCGGCGAGATCGACTACTTCGTGGTTCGCGAGAACACCGAGGGCGAGTACACCAACCTCGGCGGCATCATGTACGCGGGCACCGACCGCGAGATCGTGATCCAGGAGTCGGTCTATTCGCGCTTCGGCGCGGACCGGGTGCTGAAGTACGCGTTCGATCTGGCGCAGAGCCGCGAGCGCAAGCACCTGACGGTCGCGACCAAGAGCAACGGGATCGCGATCTCGATGCCGTGGTGGGACGGCCGCGCGGACGCGGTCGGCGCCGGGTATCCGTCGGTCACCGTGGACAAGCAGCACATCGACATCCTGAGCGCGCGCTTCGTGCTGCAGCCGGGCCGCTTCGACGTGGTGGTCGCGTCCAACCTGTTCGGCGACATCCTGTCGGACCTGGGTCCCGCGACGACCGGCACGATCGGCCTGGCGCCGTCGGCCAACCTGAACCCGGAGCGCAACTTCCCGTCGCTGTTCGAGCCGGTGCACGGCTCGGCGCCGGACATCTACGGCAAGAACATCGCCAACCCGGTCGCGATGATCTGGTCGGGCGCGCTGATGCTGCAGTTCCTCGGCGAGCAGGCCGCGCACGACGCGATCCTGAAGGCGATCGAGCAGACGCTCGCGTCGGGCCCGCGAACGGGCGACCTGGGTGGCACGGCCAACACCACGGAGATGGGCAAGGCGATCGCTGAGTTGATCTGATCGCTATGCACTGAGTGCGTGGCTCCCCATCCTTAGGGAGCCTCACTCCTGCTGAGCCGCTCTATCCGTAAAGCTTCCATGCTGCCGACTCTGGTAGCACTCGGGATTTTTGCTATCCCAGCGTTCCCAAATGGGCGTCCGATGCCGCTCAGACGCTGGGGCATAGGCTAGCGGTTCGGCGCTTCCTTGAAGGCGACACCTCATCGAGCTAAGCCAAGCTCACGCATCACGAAGCCAACGGCGTGCACAGCTAGCTCAGCATCTTCCTCTTGAACGAGACGCAAGTTTCTCGGCTCCTGCTCATTGGCCTTACCGCGAGGATGTAGTTTGGCTACCGTCTCGGCCACACCGGCTACCGCATGCCTCTCATGCGGAGCTTCGCGAATGAGGCGCACCAGCCTTCCTAGGTCGTGCTCAACAACCTTCGCATCGGAACCCTGGCTCGCCATCCAGCGACCAAGCAACACCACAAGCGCATTTCGACACTGGTCGATAACCGAGATGGCTGTCTCACGGAACGCCGAGTCCAAAACGCGCTCTAGCGCTCGTTGAATTGGCTGCTGATGCTCTTCCGGCAGTTCCTCCAACCGAGCATCGGGTAGGACGCCGAAAGAAGACAACGCTTTGAGGGTCACGACAACATCTTCGCCCACGACCCGTTCGACCTGAACAATGCGCCAGATGGACCAAGCACGGTCCTGTCCGAGTGCCAGCGTCATGCCCTGACCCGCACGCGGCTTGCCCAGTAAGGTCTGGCACGGCCAATGATGGTGCAGCCGCTTGTTCAGCGAGATGGTCTGAAGGTTGTGCCGAACCACGTTGGCTGGATGTCCTTGCGTCAAGCAGTCTGCCGGCTGACCGCCCGGGAACGGCTCATAGAGTCTTCCGCGCCTCACGCGCGTGACTGGGTCGAAGGAGTCCTCCCGGAATAGCCAACGGAGCGCGTCTATCGAAAGCCCACGAGGCAACTCCTGTGCTTGTTCGCTGCCCTCAAATAGCTTCGCCTGCGTCAGCAAGGGCGCTGGGACGACCGCGTATTCAGGACGACCAGCTCCCTCGTAGACATGCCCTGTATCTTCTTCATATCCGATGTGCATGAGACCTGCCTGGAATGTCTTAACTTCTGAGTATTCAAACCGCCAACGGTTGCTTTTAGAGTCGAGGGCCTCGGGGCAGCTTCTCATCACTTTGAGGCTCACTCGCCTGAGCATTGGATGCCCCGTTTGCACAATCTTGAGCCTCTGGAATCCCTTTGCTGCGCGCAGACTCCACCGCCTCATCCAATTTGTCGCGCGCAAGTTCACTGATATCGGCCACAAGCTGCTTCATCGCGTCGAGTTCAGCACTTGGGCCGTTGGAGACACCTACGACTTCGAGCCTCAGGTAGGTCTGCTTCTCCAAGCGTGGCCGAAGATAGTCAACCACCTCCTTCGCCGACCTGAATGGCGGGGCCTCCGTCGAGCTGACAAGTCCAGTCAGCAACTCCTGGAGGCGGACACCTCCGCCTTCTCCAAGGTCAAAACGACTTGTCCTCTTGTCGGACGCATCTACACCGTAGACGTCAGCCGCCGGTACCGCTGCGTAGTAATTTCTCGCGCCATGGGCAAGGGCATAGATGGACACCGCCTTGCCTGTTCCGTCATTCATCTGATTCAACGCTGTGAACTGACGCACCTTTGTCTCATTGAGGGGACGGAACACGTCAAGTTGCCATCTCCTTTCTTTGAGAGTTGAGTGCTTGAATTGGACCCAGACAAGTCGAACTCCTCTGCCGGGAACCAACGCTCCGCCCTTGAAGACGAAAAGCACATCGGCCCCAGTGACATCTTCACCAACACCGTCGTCGCCGACATTCGCGAACACCGTATCGTGGGAAACGTGTAGCTGCGTAGAGAAGATCTCATTCGCGACATTCAGCTCACGCTCCAGCGCGTGCAGAAAATCTGAGGTGACGAGGTCCTCACGCTTCCTGCCGACCAGTGGCATCACTGTCCCTGACGCTCTTGCGATGGCCCAGTACAACAACAATCGAGGGTCCCCGGCACCAGGCTCACTGTGGGACAGGTCAATCTGCACCCTCTGAAGTTCATAACCGGAGAAGAGTGCGGCCTGCTTGCTTCTGGTCCGATCGGTGAACGCAGGAGGCTCCCCCTGGGCTGAGGGGAGTGTCACAACATCCTCTAGCAGCCATCGAACTCTTTCCACAAAGTCGTTCATTAGCTTCTCCCATCTTTCCGTTGCATGCCGGGAACCGGCCAATTCGAAAGTCGCCTCGTCATCCGACGTCAGGCCGGATTTGGCTTCGGCACCGCGTGGCACCGCTTCAGATACGCAATGGCATCCGGGTCACCATGGATTCCAGCCTGCAACATCGACTCCCAGTTATTCGGAGTCTGGTGCCTAACATCGCAAGCCTGCAGCTCCTTCTCAACCGCTTCTTCCATCGAAGCGCCGTAGGCCAGCCCTACATACGAAAGCTCTGGCGACCGGCAAATGTTCAACCAACGCTCAAGCAACGTCGCAGCGACGCTTGTCTTGCGGACGACCTCCGCTAGATGCCAGTCGACGACCGTCGCGACCTGCGCCGGGAGGCCCGAAACCGCGACGATGTCGACGAGCGGGTTCGCATACGGCGGGCTCAACTTCGCCACCGCCACCCGACCGAGGAGGAAGTCATCGTAATAGGGATGAATCGGTCGTGCGCCCTCAGCGTCACCGAAGAACTTGTCGCTCTTTTTCCGATTGCATTGGTCGCAGGCCGGGACAAGGTTCTTTGAGAAGAACGAGTAAACAGGCCAGGCCGCCTTCGGCAGCACATGGTCAGTCGTCGAAGCTGACTGCGAGCCACAGGTCGGGCAAACGCCAGCCGATAGGTGGTGTCGAATCTCCTCGATGAATTCAAGTGACTGCACTTGGTGCTCGTAGTGCTTCCGCATCGATTCCTGCAACTCGACTGGTAGAACCGGATGGACGGCAGGAATCGAGCCAGCGGCGAGCGCATGCGCCGTGTATGCGCCCTCCACAGCGGCCTGGTGCGCAGCAAGTAGAGGATGGGAACTTAGCGCTGGTCTCTGGGCCAACTGCGCCAGAATTGCAAGGTCATCTACCTGCAGTGGGTTGATTCGCCTCACGCTTTGCTTCCGCCTTCGCGCTCTGAACGCAGAAGCTCAGCGCGGATGTACGCAACCGCTTCGTTACTGAGTTCCCGACTCAACAGTTTCAGGCCCTCTTCGCTGTTGGGGTCAGTTCCCTGGCGGACGCTGACCATCGCTTCAACGGTTAGGCGCGCTAGCGTCGGCACTGTCTCATCGCCAAAGACATAGCCGGAAACGGCCACCACACTTGCACCGAGCGTTTGCAGCCGAGGATGCCTCACGAGCGGTGAGCCATCCTCCGAACGGCTCATGATTGAGACGTCCATCCGAGTGACTTCGCGGACAACAAAAGGGGAGTGCGTGGCGATGACGGCGAAAGAGCCGGTCGATCTGAGGACATGACGAAGCAAAGCCATCAGACGAGTTATGAATGTAGGGTGGAGATGGTTCTCTGGTTCATCAAGTAGCACGAGCGTGCCAGCTTCAATGAAAGTGCTCAGGTTCAGCGCAAACCGAAAGAAGAGCTCCTGACCGCTGCTGAGCGGTTGCATTCCCCGTCGTTCCGGCAAGTTCGATCTATCTGAAGTCCTACGCTGAAACGCGGCGCCAGTTGGCCCGGACTCATCGTCGGGCTCCGCCTCGAATTCGCCGTCCTCTGTTCGCCGCGGCGCGAAGAATTCTGGCCCGCGCGTGAGATCGACGTCCGCCAGGAGGTGAACTGCTCCGTCACCAATCGGTTCTAGCAGGCGAGCCAAGGGAAGGTAGTGATGACCATCTGCCCCCGCGTAATGCCAGTTGTTATGGGGCCGGCCCTCTTTCACCCGCAAGCAGATGCGCGAAAGCGGAAGCCACGAACCAAGAGCATTCTTGAAAATTTGAACGCGACTTTGACCACCGACGCGGGTCTCGTCTCGAGCCAAATCGACAAGTGCAGCGGCAAGCGGGTTGTCGCCCCTACGACGTTCAGTCCTTGGCGAGAGCGAGAAATGTCGATACCTTAGAACGCGTTGGCTCTTCAGCTTGTTTGGAAGCGACGACTTCGCAGGAACTGCGCTAAACGCGACGACTCTGCTAAATGGTTCCGTCGACACGACGTATCCACTGTTTTTGAGCTTGGCTAGGCTCCTAACGATGTGGGCGAGCGTCTGCGATTTTCCAACTCCGTTCTCACCAATCAGCACATTGATTCGGCGGTCGAAGAGGTCCGACCTCTGAAAGCGCAATCCGACTTCGTGTCGCCCTTTGAAGCCCGCCAAGTGGAAACGAACCGTTGCGGACGCTTCAGACATCTGAAGGCTTTCTGCCTCGTTGCCAAGCAGGACCGTTGCCCCTCTGCGATAAGCGAAGTAGCGCTCGTTCGACCGGAGGACGGCAAGTCGAAACGCCTCGGAAACGACAGCTTGTTTAAGCTCGGCCGGCGGCTCGCCAATGTTCAAGGCTACTATGTCGCGAGCGACCTTGAGTGCCTCAATGGCATTCTCTGCACCGAGCCCCCTCACTAGCTCCCGATACTCGTCGACACCTCCTTGAAGCGTAGCAAACCAGCGTGGCTCCTCAGACCTAGAGTCCATGTCCTCCCGGTCTGCGATGAGCTGTCCCATGCGCACTTCCGCGAACTGTCGCCCCTTCAAGACGAACTCCATCGCTTCAGAGCAGTCTTTGAATTTTTCGGCGATGAAGGCGACAGGACTTTGGCTTTCCAAAGGCGCCGCATGTGTCCGAACGAGCATGCCGGCCTGAATGCAGTAACCGAGGTCCCTTGATTGGTCCTCGTGTGGCCACAGCACTATCGACATCGCCGGCGCATGTTTGAACGCGTATTCGCGGTCGCCCGCGAAGAATACCTTGAAGCTCATTCCCCTCCCTATCATCGATTCTCTGTGATCGCGAGTGTTGAGAGAGGTCCGCAACCATGTCCTCTTGGCGATGAGCCGGTCCAGGCTTTGTCCTCTTCACAACCATATTCGCACACGAAGTCGACTCCTCTGCCACCAGCTACGGAATGAATTTCGCACTAGCTGTGAAGCTTCAATAAATTGTGGCGAGTGTTCATTCGGGCAGAATTTTAGAATCGGGACACCGCGCGCTACAACCAGCCGGCCTTTCGGAATCTCCAGAAGAGGACGCCGCAGGTCGCGGTGATGACACCGAGCGCCACGGGATACCCGAAGCGCCACTTGAGCTCCGGCATGACCTCGAAGTTCATCCCCCAGATGCCCGCGAACGCCGTGGCCGCCGCGAAGATGCCGGCCCAGGCCGCGAGGCGCTTGGTGGTCTCCGAGTCCTCGATGGCAGCCATCGACAGGTGGACCTGGATGACCGTCGTCGCGGTATCGCGCAGCGAGTCGAGCGCCGACTGCATGCGCTCCAGGTGGTCGTAGACATCGCGGAAGTACTCGCGGGTGTCCTCGCAGACCGGCGGCACGCGGCCGCGCACCAGCTTGCCGACGGCATCCAGCAGCGGTGAGACCGCGTGCTTGACGACGGTGACGCGCTGCTTGAGCTCGTACACCCGGCGGATGTTCTCGCGCGTGACGCCGGGCTCGAAGATCTGCGACTCGATCGCTTCGAGTTCCGTCTCCAGCGCCTCGATGACCGGGAAGTAGCGGTCCACGACCGCATCCATGATCGCGTACATCACGAAGCCGGGGCCGCGCTTGAGCATGTGCGGCTCCCTCTCCGCGCGGGCGCGCACGCCCAGCAGGCTCTGCGCGACACGGTTGCGGATCGACAGCACGAAGTTGTTGCCGACGAAGATCGACACCTCGCCCGTGCACAGCTCGTCCGTCGGCGTGAACTGCACCGTCTGCATCACGGCGAACAGCGTGTCGCCGTACTCCTCGACCTTGGGCCGCTGCTGGCCGTGCAGCGCATCCTCGACCGCGAGCTCGTGCAGGTCGAACTCCTCCTTCATCGCGAGGACCTCTTCGGTCGACGCGTCGCGCAGAGCGACCCAGACGAAACAGTCGGGCAGCTTGAGGTAGTCGCTGATCGCTTCAGGCTGGATATCGGCCAGCCGGCGGCCGTCGCGGTAGGCGACACAGTTGATGAGCATGGCTTGTCTCGATGTTCTTGCTTGACGCTAGCGTAGCCCGAACGGAATCAAGACGGCATCAAAGAAACCAAGGGGAATCCGCCCTGTTCACGGGGGCAGGAGTTCCAGCACTTCATCGCCGTAGCCATCGCGCTCGCCGGTGGGCCGCCAGCCGAGCCGGCGGTAGAAGCCGTGCGAGCGATGCGCCGGGTTGGCCGAGCAGCCGAGGAACAGGCGCTGATGCCCCAGCCCGCGCAGATGGGCGACGGTGCGGTCCAGCAGCGCCCTGCCGAGGCCGTGACCCTCATGCTCGGGCAGCAGCGCGAGGACGACGATCTCGCCGCTGGCGGCATCGCCGAAGCAGTAGCCGGCCATCACGCCGCCCGTCTCCGCAACGAAGCCCGGCAGCGCGCCATCGCGGACCTGGCCGGACCAGGACGCTTCCGTGATGCCGAGCTCGGCCAGGCGGGCGGCCGGCACGGCGTTCTCGCGCGTGCGGCCGCGCAGGTCGATGCAGGCGGCGATGTCGGACGGAACGGCGGGGCGGAGGAGGAAGCTCATGTCTCTTCGTGGTTCAGCAGGTCGAGATAGGCGGTGTACACGAAGATCGGCTCCCCGGCCGTTCCGCATACCCGATGGATCAGGCCGAGATCCACCAGCACCGCCACACCGCGGTCGATGGACGCCGCGTCCAGGCCGTTGAATGCGGTGATGTCGCCGCGGCGCGCCACCGGCCGGCAGAAGAGCGCGTGATGCACGCGCAGGGCGTCCTCGTTGCGGCTGGCCTCACGCCGGATGCGCACGCCGTCCGCCGTGTACATCCGCGTGATCGCCAGGGCCAGCTCCACCGCCTGCGCCGACGCGACCTGCACGCCGCCGGCGAAGAACCACAGCCACTCTTCCCAATCGCCGTGCTCGCGCACCTGCTGCAGCAGCTCGTAGTAGTCGCTCCGATGCGCCTTGAAGTAGAGCGACAGGAACAGCACGGGCTCGCGCAGGACCCCGTCGGCAATTAGCATCAGTGGAATCAGCAATCGGCCGAGCCGGCCGTTGCCGTCCAGATAGGGGTGGATGGTCTCGAACTGGAGGTGCGTCAAGGCCGCCTTCTTGAGCGCCGGATGGCGCTCCGGCTGGTCATTGATGAAGCGCTCCAGATCGGCCAGGCACTGGGCGAGTCGATGCGGCGGGGGCGGCACAAAGCTGGCGTCCGTCGCCGATGACCCGCCGATCCAGTTCTGCGTGCGACGGATCTCCCCCGGGGCCTTCCCCATGCCCCGTCCCTGTGTCATCAGGCGCCGATGCATCTCGTTCATCAGTCGCGTGCAGATCGGCAGCCCGCGGCGCAGCTGGTCGACCCCATGCTCCAGGGCCGACACGTAGCAGGACACCTCCTGCACATCGTCCACGGGCACGCCGGGCGCGCCATCCGCCTCGTACAACAGCAGATCCGCCAGCGAGGATTGCGTGCCCTCGATCCGCGACGACAGGACGGCTTCCTTGCGGATGTAGCTGTACAGCAGGATGGAGGGATCCGGCATGAGCAGCGACAGGCCATCCAGTCGCCCCAACGCCTGGTTCGCGCGGTCCAGACGCATCTCCAGGTCGGTGTCCAGGATCAGGGAGGGGCGCGGCGGCAGCGGCGTCGGCACAAAGGCCTGGCACACCTCGCCGCCGGCAATGGAATATTCATGGCAACCAGCAATTCCGCGTCGCATACAGGCTCCGTCTTGAAGAAGCCCGCCATGCTCCGCCTCCCTGCGGAACTTTCAATGACTGCAATGCGCTAGGCGGCTACCCGAGTCGGTCGCCATTCGACGAGTCGCCCGTCCGCCATCACGCCGATCCAGTCCGCCATCGCCTCGGCTTCATCGGCATCGTGCGTGACCATCAACGCGGTCTGGCCCGCCGAGCGCAGGATGTCGCGCACTTCGACGACGAGCCGGTCGCGCGTCGCGGCGTCGAGGTTGGAGAACGGCTCATCGAGCAGCAGCAGTCGCGGTGAAGGCGCCAGCGCCCGTGCGAGCGCGACCCGCTGCTGCTGGCCTCCGGAAAGCTCGTGCGGCATGCGCGAGCCCAGGTCGTCGAGGCCCACCAGCGACAGCAGCTCGCGCACGCGGCGGTCGCGCTCGGCGGCAGCCCGGCGACGCAGGCCGAAGCCGACGTTGGCCGCCGCATTCAGATGCGGGAACAGGGCGATCTCCTGGAACAGCAGGCCGACGCCGCGATGTTCCGGCTCGACGTGGGCACCGGGGCCGGACAGTTCCCGGCCGTCGAGCAGCACGCGCCCCGCGCTCAGCGGCTCGAAGCCGGCGATCGCGCGCAGCGCCGTGCTCTTGCCGCAACCCGACGGCCCGAGCAGGCAGGCGATGCCGCCCAGCGGCAGCGTCAGCGACAGCCCGTTCAGGACGGCGGATTCGGCGCCCGGGTAGCGCAGGTGGAGGTTCTCAAGGGTGAGCGTGCTCATGTCGATGCCTTCATGTCGTGCCCTTCATCGCCACGTACGCGGCGGGTGTCTCCGCGTCGGACCTGGCGTCCGGCACGGGCGGCGCAGGAGGCGTCCGCCCCGCGGTTTCCCGGCTCAGCAGCAGCACCGCCGGCAGGCCGACAGCGACGATCAGCAATGCGGCGAGCGCGCCGTGCTCGTAGCTGCCGCGCGCGGCCTCGGCGAAGAGCAGCGTCGGCAGTGTCTCGACGTTAGCGGGCCGCAGCAGCAGCGACGCGGGAAGTTCCTTCATCACGTCGATGAAGACCAGCAGCGCACTCGCCATGAGCGCCGGCCGCAGCAGCGGCAGATGGACGCGGCGCAGCGTGCCGAGCGGCGTTTCGCCGAGGCTGCGGGCGGCCTGCTCCAGCGGCGCCGGCAGGCGCGCCAGCCCCGCCTCGACACCGCCGATCGGCAAGGCCAGGAAGCGGATCGCGCCGGCCACGATGAGCACCGCGCCGACGCTCATCAACGGCAGGCCGGGCAGGCCCAGCAGATCGGCGATCCAGCCGTCGACGGCCAAGGCCGGCGGCAGCAGGCCGATCGCCAGCACCGTGCCGGGCACCGCATAGCCGAGCGCGGCACTGCCCAGCCACCACGCGCGCGGACGTCCGGCGCCGCCCGTCGACCGGGACGCCCAGGCGACGATCAGACCCGCCGCCACGGCGATCACCGTCACGCTCAACGCCAACCCCGCCGAATGCATCGCGCCGGACAGGACCTCCGGGGACAGTCCGTGCCCCTCCGCCGCCCGCTTCCAGGCCAGCACCGCCAGATGCCCCGCCGGCAGCACGAAGCCGATCAGCACGGGCAAGGCCGCGGCCGCGGTCGCCAGCCACGCCGAGGCGCCGCGCAGCCGACGCCGCGCGGCGGGTCGCATCGCGCGCACGCTGCCTGCGCGCTGACGGCGGCGTCCCTGCCGCTCCAGCCAGACCAGCAACGCCACCATTGCCAGCATCGCGCAGGCGATCTGCGCGGCCGCGCCCAGGTCGGAGCGCGTCACCCAGATCGTGTAGATCGTCGTGGTCAGCGTGGTCACGCCGAGGAACTCGGACGCGCCGACGTCGTTCAGCACTTCCAGCAGCACCAGGCCGACGCCCACCGCGAGCGCCGGGCGCGCCATCGGCAGCGCGACGCGCAGGAACGCGCCCCACGGCCCTTCGCCGAGCAGCCGCGCCGCCTCCATCAAGCGCGCGGGCTGCGTCGAGAACATCGCGCGCATGCTCAGGTAGACGTAGGGATAGAGCACGGCGGACAGGACCAGCACCGCGCCGCCCATCGAGCGGGCATCGGGCAGGCGGAACTGGCGCGGCGACTCGAACCCGAGCAGCGCCCGCACGGCGCCTTGGAGCGGTCCGATCGGATGCAGCAGGTCGACGTAGCTGTAGGCCGCGATGTAGGTCGGCACCGTCAGCGGCAGCAGCAGCGCCCAGCGCAGCACCGCGCGGCCGGGGAAGTCGACACGCGTCACCAGCCACGCGCAGCCGGTGCCGACGATCGCCGTCAGCAGGCCGACGCCGATCAGCAGCGTTACCGTCTGCGCGGCGGCGCGCGGCAGCACGTGCTCGAACAGGTGGGTCCAATGCGCGGCCCCGGCGCCCAGCGCCGTCCACGCCAGCGCGCCCAGCGGCGCCAGCACGACGAGCGCGATGACCGAGGCCGTCGCCTGCCACAACGGGTCGACCGCGCGCGGCCGGCCGAAGAGACGCCTCACGCCGTCACTGGTCGAAGGCAACCTTGTCGACCAGCAGGCTGGCCTGCTTGCGGTGGCGCGCGATCTCCGTCAGCGGCAGCGCGTCGGCCTTCACCGGGCCGATCGCCGACTGGATCAGCGGATCCAGCGTGACGCCGGCACGCACCGGGTACTCGTAGTTGGTCTGCGCGTAGAGCTGCTGCGCCGGCTCCGACACGAGGAACTCCATCAGCGCCTGCGCGGCCGCCTTGTTCGGCGCGTGTTTCGCCACCGCGGCGCCGCTGATGTTGACGTGCGTGCCCGCGCCCTTCGCGAAGACGGGCTTCAGCACCTGGATGCCGTCGCCCCACTTGCGCGCTTCGCTGCCGGGCTTGGCCGACTTCATCTGGCCGACGTAGTACGAGTTGGCCAGCCCCACGTCGCAGATGCCGCCGAGGATGTCGCGTGCGACGTCGCGATCGCCGCCGGTGGGCTTGCGACCGAGGTTGGCCTTCAGGCCGCGCAGCCACTGCTCGGTCTTCGCCTCGCCGTCGTGGGCGATCATGGCGGCGACCAGGGCCGTGTTGTACGGGTGCTGGCCCGAACGCGTGCAGACCTTGCCCTTCCACTTCGGATCGGCCAGGTCCTCGTAGCGGATCGCGCCGGTCTTCAGGGACGGATCCGCGTAGAGCACGCGGGCCCGCAGCGACAGCGCGGTCCACTGGCCGTCGGCCGCGCGGAGGTTGGCCGGCACGGCCGACTCGATCTCGGGCGACTTCAGCGGCTGCGTCACGCCGCCTTCGACGAGGTCGATCAGGTTGCCGACGTCGACCGTCATCAGCAGGTCGGCCGGCGAGCGGGCGCCCTCGGCCTTGACGCGCTCCAGCAGCCCGTCCTTCACGAACACCGTGTTGACCTTGGTGCCCGTCTTCGCGGTGAACGCGGACAGCAGCGGCTGGACGAGCGCGACCTCGCGCGTCGTGTAGAGCGTCAGCTCACCACCGGCGGGTACGTTGGCCTGCGCAACACCTGGCACCAGCGCGATGGCAGACACCACCATGGCCGCCGTGGCGCCGATCGGGCGGAGCTTGGAACGCAAGGACTTGGCAGATCGGCGCATCGTGTTGTCTCTTTCTCAGGCGTCAGAACGGACGAGGGACCCCGGGGACGGGGTCGGACCGGAAACTTCGAGCTCCGTCGATGAGAACGACTCTCATCTGGAGAGACGCGCAATGTAGGCGCGCCGTCCGCCCGGCGGAAGGAGACAAAAGCTGCAAGGGTCCACAGGAAGAACCGGGGCCCGGACGGCGGTGAAGCCGGACCGCGGCTTCGGGCGGTCTTCAGGCCGCCGCCGCGGCTTGCGGCAACGCCCGCGCCCCGGCGGCGATGACGTCCGAGATATCCCCGATCATCTGCCGCAGCCAGCGTTGCGCCGGATCGGGCTCGGCGCGGATGTGCCAGACCTGGCTGATGTCGATGCCGCGCAGCGCGAAGGGCAGGTTCCGGCAGGCGAGCTGGCCGGCGAAGCCGGTGGCCGGGACGAAGCTGTCCGGCAGCACCGTGATCAGGTCGGACTGCTGCACGGCCATCGTGCCGGTGAAGAAGCTGTTGACCGTCATCGCCACCCGCCGCTTGCGGCCGATCGTCGCCAGCGCGTCGTCGACGAAGCCATGCGCGCGGCCCGCGAAGCTCACGCGCAGGTGCTGCGCGGCGCAGTAGGCATCCAGCGTCAACGCGCCGTGCTCGGCCAGCGGATGGTCGGCGCGCATGACGCAGACGTAGCGGCTCGCGTAGAGCGCCTCGCGCCGGAAGGCGGTGCTGTCGTCCTCGATCATCAACTGCTCGGTCAGGTCGGGGAAGAAGCCGATCGCCAGATCGGCCCAGCCCTGCTCCAGCAGCTCGCGCGGGTCGCGGGTGGTCAGCGGCACCACGCGCAGGCCGACGTGGATGCCCTCCTCCAGGAAGCGCCGGCTCAGTTGCGGCACGACCAGCGCCGCGGTCGCGTCCGCCATCGCCAGCGTGAAGCTGACCGTGTTGCCGGCGGCGCGCGGGTCGAAGACCTGCGGCTCCAGCGCCTGCTGCAGCGCGGCCAGCGCGCGGCGGACCACCGGCCAGAGCGACTGGGCATGGGGCGTCGGCTCGACGCCAGTGGAGCTGGGGATGAAGAGTTCCTCGTGCGTGGCCTCGCGCAGGCGCCGCAGCGCATTGCTGACCGCCGGCTGGGTGATGGACAGCCGATGCGCGGCGCGGGTGACGTGGCGTTCTTCCATCACCACGTCGAAGACGCGCAGCAGGTTCAGGTCCAGCGTCCGGAAGTTGACGGGGCGGGGGGTGCTCATGCGTCGGATGCTAATTCCGTCACGGGTCATTTCCGGCGGTGATGACGCGATTCCCAAGCGCAATTGGCGTGCCGTACGTGAAAACCGCAATATCTCGTCCATGGCGCACGGCCACCCGCCAAGCAAGCGCCACCCAACATCACCTCAGAAGGGAACCGCCATGACCACCGCCACGCTGAATGTCCAAGTGATGGCTGCCGACGCAGCCCGGGCTCGCACCGCCAATGTGGCCGGCGAGCGTCTGGTGAGCCTGGCCCTGCGCGCCGGCCACGCCGTCGTCGAATTCGTCCACGCCGCCGTCGAGCTGCGCCCCCGCGAAGCCGTCCTGCAAGCCGCCGCCGAGCAGTCGGCCGAGCGCCCGGACCTGGCCTTCTCGCTGCGCCGCGTCGCCCGCAACGGCTGGATGATGTACTGAGCCGAGTTCTTCAGGACGCCTGACCAGCGTCCCTCCTGCAAGGAAGAGCCGGGCCGCGAGGTCCGGCTTTTTTCTTTGTCGCGTGGAAGCCGCACATCGGGTGTCGGGCGACAGCCGGACCTGCAGATTTGAGGGAGGACGCGAGTCGTGATCCGTCAAATCCCGCCACGCCGCTGAGCCCGCCCGCGGCGTTTTGACCGGGGTCAAGCCCGTCGCCGAGCAGCATCGATGCCTTGTTGTTGAGAGAACAAGGTGAGTGATGCGATACATGCCTGAGGTGCTTGAACTGCCGTCCCCTGCGGTAGCGGAACCGGATTCGACCTATTTCGCCCCGCGGCCCAAACCGCCGACCTGGTCCGAACGGTCCCGCCAGATGTTCGACTTCATGGACATCCCCGTCGAGTTCCGGGACAAGGTGCCGTACCGGCGCGAGTTCCTGGACTCGTATGCGCCGAACGTCCATTCGCTGCTGCCTCCCAGCCTCGCCGATGAACTGCATCGCACCGCGCGATGGGACAACGGGCCCCATCACTTCGACGGCGCACTGACCCTCATGACCGAATTCCTGACGGAGTTCTGCTGGTCGTCATCGAAGCTGGAAGGCTGCCGATTCACGCTTGCCGAGACCGGCTGCCTCCTTCACCTGGAAGAATCGCTGCAGACCGATGCTGCGAAACGAAGCGAAGAAGCCCGGATCGTCGTGAATCACAAACGGGCACTGGAGTTGATGGTCTTCGAGACCCACCCGCACCGGGTGAGTGTCAACCTGCTCCTCGGTTTGCAAGGCCAACTGATGGAAGGTCTGATACCGCCCGAACGATGCGGGCGGGTGCGCGACATCCATGTCCATGTGAGCGGAACCGGCTATCAGCCGGGACGGATCCCCGCGCTCCTCGAAGAACTGCTTCAACAGATCGCCATCAAGGCAGCAGCGATCCTCAATCCGGTCGAAGCCGCGTTCTTCCTCTGGATCCACGTCGCCTACCTGCAGGCGTTCGCGGACGGCAACAAGCGCACGGGTCGGTTATCGGCCAACATGCCGCTGTTGGCGGGGCACTGCGCGCCGCTGAGCTTCGGCGGCGTCGAGGCGAGCGACTACGTGGTGGCGATGCTCGGCGTGTACGAGCGCAACGACGTGTCCGTGGCCGTCGATCTTTTCGAATGGCTGTATCGAAGGTCGATGCAGAAATATCCGTGGATGTTGAGCTAACAATCGACGCATGTCCCACGTCTCTCTCCTCGACGCCGCCGGCTTCGCCGGCGCCCATGCGCTGGCGATCTACGGCGCGCTGCTGGTGCTGGTCACCGGCACGACCTGGCTCGCCGCGCGCGCGCTGCTGCCGGACCGCGGTGGGCAGGCCGCGACGCCTGAACCGCTCTCCCCGGCCGCGCTGCTGCTGCGCTTCGCGGCGGGCTTCGCGTTCATCGTCGGCGGCGCGATGCTGTTCGCCGAGATCGCGGAAGAGCTCCACACCGAGCAGACGCTCGGTCAGCTCGACGAGGCCTTCATCGTCGCGATGATCGATCACGTGCCCGATCTCGCGCTGCGGGCGTTCTACCTGATCACGTTCGTCGGCAACCGGGAGACGCTGATCACGCTCGGCATCGCGATGGCCGTGCTGCTGCTGCTCCTGCGACGCCGCGGGCTGGCGCTCGGCTGGGCGCTGGCGATGCTGGGCAACGCCGCGCTCAATCCGACGCTGAAGCACATCTTCGAACGCGCCCGTCCCGTGCATCCGACCCGCTGGCTGACCGAGGAGGGATTCAGCTTCCCCAGCGGCCACAGCTCCGGCACGGTGATCGCGATGGGGATGCTCGCCTACCTCGCCGTGCGCCTGCTGCCGCGGCGCTGGCATGTGGCGGCCTGGATCGCGGCGGCGGGGCTGGCGTTCTCGGTCGGCGCCAGCCGCATCTTCCTGCGCGTGCACTTCCCGAGCGACGTGCTGGCCGGCTTCGCTTCCGGCGCCGCCTGGCTGACCGTCTCCATCGTCAGCATCGAACTCGCGCGCTGGGCGCGCCGCAGACGCGTCGGGCGTCAGGCCAGCGCCGTCGAGCTCACACGCTGAAAGAGGCCGGCGGTCTCGTCGACGTCCCACCGTTCGACGACGGCCGCGCGCCCCGGACCGGCCCGGATCACGTTCACGGAATTCGGAATCCCGCCGCGCACGCGGATGCTCAGCGCCGTGCCCGCCTGCACCGCCCAGACCGGGTGCGGCAGGTCCGTCCGGCGCTCATGCAACGGCAGCACATAGGGCAAGTGGATGTGGCCGCCGACCACGGCGTCCACCCCTGCCTCCGACCAGCGCCGCACCGCCTTCGCATGGCCGCGCAGCAGGTTGGAGAGGTCGGCCGTCTTGGTCACCGCGACCGGCTGATGCACGGCCACGAGCCGCACCTGGCCGGGCCTGGCGCGCGCCAGCCGCTGCGCCGTGCGCTCGATCTGCGGATCGGACACCTCGCCGTTCTTGTGGCGGTAGCGGCGCGTCGTGTTGAGCGCGATGACGAGCAGGTCGTCGCTCTCGAACTCGCCGTCCTCGGCGGGCCCGAACGCGCGCTCATAGCGCCGATAGGGATGCAGCAGCCGCGTGGTCACCGCATAGAGCGGGATGTCGTGATTCCCCGGGATGACCAGCCGCGCCGGCACGCCCAGTTTCTCGACGAAGGCCTTCGCGCGCGAGAACTCGATCGGGCGCGCGCGCTGCGTGATGTCGCCGGTGATCAGCAGCAGGTCGGGCTTCAGCTCGCCGCAGAGACGCTCCAGCGCGCCCACCGCCATCGGCCGCTCGGTGCCGAAGTGCGGATCGGACATCTGCAGCACGACGGTCATGCCCTCGGCTCCGTGGAGACCGGCGTTGACGTGGGAGCTGACGTTGGGGCGGGGGCGGAGGCGTGCGAGGAAGCGGCATCGGAAGCGAAGGCGGCCTGCGCTTGCCGCCGCTCTTCCGACAGCCCCTCCGGGCGGATCAACATCAGCGGATGCGGGGACACCTCGAAGCACACCGGCAGGCGCATCCACAGCACTTCGCCGTCGGTGGCGACCTTCACGCGGCGCGCGCCGAAGCGCCGGCTGCGGACGGTGAGGCGATTGAAGGGGAAGTTGACGATCTGGTCCGCCTCGGCGAGTTTTCCCATCGCGCCGCGCACGAGCAGCTTCAGCAGGCCCCAGCGTCCGACGGGCTTGAGCATCACGCCGGCCAGTTCGCCGCGATCGATGGCCTGGGCTTCAGGCAGGCCGACCTGCTCCATCTGGAGCGCGTTGTTGCCGACAAAGACCGTCGGCGTGCGCACGTGCCTGGGCTGCCCGTGCAGCTCGATGGTCAGGCCGAGGCTGCGATGGCCGCGCAGGATCGTCGCCAGCACCGCGCCGGCCGCGATCAGGCGGCTGCGGCCGAATTGCTGCTTCCAGACCTCGCGGTCCTCGAGCGACTGCGAATAGAGCCCGAGGCTCGCGTTCACGTTGAAGACCCGCTCATTGAGCAGGCCCACCTGCACCGGTGCAGCCTGCTCTTCGAGCAGCACGCGCAGCGCGCCGTCGAGGTCGGCAGGGATCCCGTGCGTCCGGGCGAAGTAGTTGAAGGTGCCGCGCGGCAGCACGCCGAAGGTGCAACCGCTGCCGAGGACTTCCTGGACGACGCCGTTGATCGTGCCATCACCGCCGGCAGCGACGACGACGCCGTCGACTTCGCGGGCACGGCGCACGGCTTCGCGCGCCGTCTCAGCCAGCTTGCCGGGCGCCTCGATGGGCAGCAGGTGCACCTCGCGCCCGGCCGCGCGGCAGGCGGCTTCCACGGCGGGGCCGACTTCATCCCGGTTGCCACGGCCCGAGGCGCGGTTGAACACGACGAAGAGCGGCGGGAGACGGGAATCGGTCGGCAAGGGCATGGGCATGAGCAAGGAGACGCGCGGCGTGGCGGAAGGCTGGAACGATAACGTCCCGGCAAGCCGGACGCCTGCCTGCCCGCCCGCCTGCTCTCTGATCCTTGCTCCTTGCTCCTCGCTGCCCGGTGCGCGCTCCGTGACGGGTGCTATGCCCCGCGTTTCTTATGCGCCGCCGGGCAGCGGTGCTTCCGGATGCACCAGCCTGGCCTGACGCAGTTCGCGCCAGAAGTCGGCCGGCACTTTCTCATTCAGCGCGGCGCGATCCTCGGCGAGGCGGCTCGGCTGGCTCGCCCCTGGGATGACGGCGGCGACGGCCGGATTCGCGAGCGAGAACTGCAACCCGGCCGCCTTCATGCTGATGCCGTGACGGTCGGCGATCGCCTTGATGCGGGCGACCTTGTCGAGGATGGCCGGCGTCGCTGGCGCGTATTCGAAGTTGGGACCGCCGACCAGCGCGCCCGAGCTGTACGGCCCGCCGACGACGATGCCCAGCCCCTGGGCGGTGACTTCCGGCATCACGCGCTGCAACGCGCGATCGTGATCGAGCAGCGTGTAGCGGCCGGCGAGCAGGAAGCCGTCGGGGCGCGCGCCGTCGAGCGCCATGACCAGTTCGATCGGCTCGACGCGGTTGACGCCCAGCCCCCAGGCCTTGATCACGCCCTCGTCGCGCAGCCGGTCGAGCGCCTTGAAGGCGCCCTTGCGCGCGCCTTCGAACACGCCCAGCCACTCGTCGCCATAGAAGTCCTGCGCGACGTCGTGCACCCAGACGATCTCGATGCGGTCGGTCTTCAGGCGCTTGAGGCTGTCCTCGATCGAGCGCAGCGTCGCGTCCTGGGAGTAGTCGTTGACGATCCTGTTGGGGCGGCCGTACTTGAAGACGTCGCCCTTCTCGCCGTTGTCGCGGGCGCTGACGTCCTCGACCTCGTCGAGGATGAGGCGGCCGACCTTGGTGCTGATGACGTACTCGTCGCGCGGGCGCTCGGCCAGCGCGTCGCCCATGCGGATCTCGGCGAGGCCGGCGCCGTAGAACGGTGCGTTGTCGAAGTAGCGGATGCCGTCGTTCCAGGCGGCGTCGACGGTGGCGCGGGCTTCGGCCTCGGGGATGTCGCGGAACATGTTGCCCAGCGGGGCGGTGCCGAATCCCAGCTTGCCGGGAAGCAGGTCTTTCAGAGCCATGGGAAGTCCTTTCGGGAAGAGTGGCTTGTTCCCAATCTAGAGGCTGAACGGCGATTCATGAAATTGAATCGGTGAACTGCGGATATTTCCGGAGCGCATACCCATCCGTCAATTGCACGGAAGGGCTAGCGGCCGTCCCGCAGGGCCACATCCTCCAGCCCGATCACGAGCCGACGCCCGAGCACGCCGCATGCAATCGTGCCTTGGCCACCGTTTCTGCAGGTGGCGACGCAAGGTGTTCATGCTGTCGCGCTCGTGTTGGTAACGGTAAAGCAATCCCCTCTGACAGGTAAAACGCAAAGACTTCGTCCATGGCGTCGCTTGCTTCTCCTAAGGCATGCTCGAGGTTCTCTCCTTGAGTGATCAGCGCCGGCAGATCGCGGCAGGTCACCACGAAGCCACCGTCCGGATCCGGTGCCAAGTGCACCGGGTATGCGATCAACGCCATGGTGCTTCCTTTCTGTCGTCAATGAACTCAGGACAAAGCTTCGGACATGCACCATGAACTGCCAATAGCCGAAGTTCGTGGACCTGAATGACTCAGCCTTCCGAACAGACGGAACGCTCTGATCGACAGCAATTGACCTAGCATTGCGAAGCGTCAGGCGCAGTCATCAACGCCGTCACCAACGCGATCACCCCCGGCTGCTCCAACGCCTGCCCCGAATGACAGAGCATCAGCGTGCGGCGCGCCCACGGCTCGTCGAGGCGGGCGATCCTGACGCCGTCCGTCTTCCCGCGTTCCGCCGCGCTGCGCGACATCACGGCCACGCCCGCGCCGGCTTCGACCAGTCGGGCGACCGCCTCGAAGCTCGATACGCGCACGCGGTGATGCGGCACGCGGCCGCTGCGCGCGGCCTGCGCCAGCAGGTAGCGGCTCAGGCCGCTGTCGGCGCCGAGACCGACGAAGGGCTGATCCAGCAGCTCGATGAAACGCACGCTCTTCGGCATCCGGCCTCGCTTGACCGCGGGCAGCAGCGCGACAAGCTCGTCCTCCACCCAGGGCTGCGATGTCAGGCCTGTCGTGTCGACATGATTGGTGACGATCGCGACGTCGGCGACGCCTTCGCGCAAGGCCTGCAGCGCGGCGTCGCTGGGCATCTCCTGCAGTTCGACGTCGATGTCCGGATGGTCCGCGAGGAAGCGGCCGAGCCGGGGCGGCAGCGCCTCAACCACCGCGGCCGTGTTGCCGAGCAGGCGCACCGTGCCGCGCAGCCCGCGGCCGAAGGCCGACATCTCGACATGCAGCGAATCCAGCTCCGACAGCACCCGGCGGGCCTGGCGCGAGAGCGCCCTGCCCGCATCGGTCGCGACGACGCCGGCCTTGGAACGATCCAGCAGCCGCACGCCGACCCGGTGCTCGAGCCCCTTCAGGCGCGCGCTCGCGGCCGCGAGCGACAGGCTCATCGCCGCCGCGCCGGCCGTGATCGAGCCATGCGCGACGACCGCCTCGAACAGCTGCAGGTCGAAGGGATCGACGCGGTAGTCGATCGGGCGGGCGGTGGAGCGCATTGCGGTCATCGAGGCCATCCTCTCGCGAATCCTCTTGCGGACGCGAAGGATATCCGCCGCACATCGAGATCGACAGTCGTCGGGCACGCCTCGAAGATGCGCCGCATGAATTCCACTTCCTTCGCGGCGCTCGCGCCCTGGCTCGGCATCGGGTTCGTCTTCATCCTGGCCGGCGGCGTCAAGGGCGTCACCGGCATGGGACTGCCGACGGTCGCCATGAGCCTGCTCGGCCTGTGGATGGCCCCGGCGCAGGCCGCGGCGCTGCTGGTGATGCCGTCCCTCGTCACGAACATCGCGCAGTGCCAGGGCCCGGCCTGGCGCCGCATCGTCACGATGTTGTGGCCGGTGTGGCTGGGCATGGCCGTCTCCACCGTCTGGGGACCGGACCTCAGCATGATTGCGCCCATCGACGC
Source organism: Mitsuaria sp. MSU3D (assembly GCF_056867975.1). NCBI lineage: Bacteria > Pseudomonadati > Pseudomonadota > Betaproteobacteria > Burkholderiales > Sphaerotilaceae > Roseateles > Mitsuaria sp. MSU3D. The sequence goes on from NZ_CP200314.1 coordinate 3,973,203, forward strand.
GCGGCTCGCCCTGGGCGTGATCCTCGTCGTCTACGGCCTGTGGGGACTGTGGAAACCCGTCGTTCCGCAGGTCTCGCCGCACGCGTGGTGGATCGGCCTCGCCGCCGGACTGGCGACCGGCTTCGTCACCGCCTCGACCGCCGTCTTCGCGTTGCCGCTGGTGCCCTACCTCCAGGCGCTCCGCCTGGACAAGGACACGATGATCCAGGCGCTCGGCCTGTCCTTCACCGTCGCGACGCTGTCGCTGGCCGCGCGGCTGCATTCCTTCGAGAGCGGATCGGTGTTGACCGTGTCCTCGCTGCTGGCGCTCGCCGCGGCCTTCGCCGGCCTGGGCGTCGGCGCCGCCGTGCGGGCGAGGATCAGCGCGACGACGTTCCAGCGCGCGCTGTTCGTCGTCTTCATCGTGCTCGGCGTCGCGAACCTGTGGCGGGGGCTATGAGCATCGATCCGCCCCGCGACGAGCGCTGCGAACTGGCCGCGCTGCTGGAGCGCGCTTACCGGCTCGCCCTGTGGCTGCACGACGCCGAACGCGTCGATCGCAGCGACGCGCTGGACGATCGGGGTACCTCGCCAGCGAGCTTCGCGGTTCACGTCGCATCGTCCGAACTCGTGGACGTACTCGACGAAGCCCGCGCGCGGCTGGTCGCCGGCGCGGGACACTCGATCGGTCGGACGATCAGCCCAGCCGGAACGCCGACGCCAGCTCGTTCATCCGCTCCGCCTGATCGTTGAGCGAGGCGGCCGACGCGGCGGCTTCCTCGACCAGCGCCGCGTTCTGCTGAACCATGCGCTCGACATCGGTGAAGGTCCCGCGCAGTTGCTGGAGGCCGACGGCTTCCTCGGCCACCTCGTGGGCGATCCGCTCGATCTCGGCGCTGACGGCGCCGATGCCGCGCTCGATGCCGGCGATGGCCGCGCCGGCCGCCTGCACCTCGGACTGTCCGCGCTCCACCCGCGCGACCGATTCGCCGATCAGCACCTTGACCTCGCCGGCCGCGCCGGCGCTGCGCTTGGCCAGGTGGCGCACCTCGGCGGCGACGACCGCGAAACCGCGGCCCTGCTCGCCCGCCCGCGCCGCCTCCACGGCCGCGTTCAGCGCGAGGATGTTGGTCTGGAACGCGATCATGTCGATCACCGAAACGATCTCCGACATGCGCCTGGAGCTCGCGCCGATCGAGTTCATCGTCTCCACGAAGCCCTGCACCATCCGGCCGCCGGCGGCGGCGCTCGCGCTGGCTTCATCGGCGAGCCCGCGCGTGCGGACCGAGGCCTGCGCCGTGCCGTCCAGCGTCTCCGACAGCCGCTGCACGTTGCTCGACGCCTCCTGCACGCGTGCCGCCGCGTGCTCGCTGCGCACGCTGAGGTCCTGGTTGCCGGAGGCGATCTCGTCGGCGGCGCCGTGGATCTCGCCCGACGCGACCTGCATCTGCGTCACCAGACCGCGCAGCCGGTCGCGCATCGAGCGGATCGCATCGAGCATCCGGCCCAGGTCGTCGTTCGTGTGCCACGAGGACTCGGCGGTGAGATCGCCTTGCGCGATGCGCTCGGTGAGCGTCTCCGCCTCATGGATCGGACGCCAGACGCCGAGCAGCGTGCGCCACAGCACCAGGCCCATCGCGATGAGCCCGCCGATCACGACGATCGTCGTCAACAGGAAACGCCGCGCGACGGCGGACTCGCTGTCGTCGAGCCGCTGCGCCAGCGTGTCCATCACGCGGGCGGAGAGCTCGGACTGCAGCACCGCGCCCTTCTTCAGCGTGGCGACCAGTTGATCGAGCGGATAGTTCACGTCCTTCGCCGACGCATCGAGCGCATCCAGCACCACCTGGCGCTGCCGGGCGACGCGTTGCAGCGTCTCGGCGTAGTCGGCCGCGTGCGGCGCATCCGCGACGGCCGCCTGTCGCAGCGCCGCGTTGAGCTGGCGCAGGTCCGCGCGGTAGCGCCCGGCGGCATTGCCGACCGCCGCGACGTCGTCCACCGCAGCCGCGGCGCCGATCGCGCCGAGCTCGGCCAACGTGTCCGTCAACTGCGGCGCGACCTGCAGCCCGGCCACGACGTTGAAGTAGGTCGCGCCGTCCTGCTGCATCAGCAGCCCGGACCGCGCGTTCAGTTGCGCGACGGCATCGAAGATGGCGTCGAACAGCGCCCGGTACTGCGGCGCCTGGACCTGGAGCATCTGGCTCACGCCCTTGGCGTGCAGCGCCTTGAACTGCTCACGGACCTTCGTCGCTTCGTCGACCAGCGCATCGCCATGCCGCACGTCGTCGAGCTCGGCGAGCACGGCCTCGAAGTCCTTCTCGATCTTCGTGGCGGCGGCGTCGCGCGCGGCGGCCTGCTCGGGATGGCTGGAGGCGGTGGCCGAGGCCAGCCGGTGTTCGGAGAGATCCGCGATCACGCGTTGCCACGCCTGGTTGGCGGGCAGCGCGGCGCGCTGCGCCTTGACGGTGCGCAGGGCGTCGAGGAGGTTGAAGCCCAGCTGCGCGGTCGGCAGCAGGCAGACGGCGCCGCACAGGAGCGCGACGACGGCGAGACGATGTTTGAGAGACATGCGGCGGGACCTGGGGAGGCCGGTGCTGGGGAGGCGCCGCGAGTCTTGCAATGCTTCGTTACAGCTACGGGACAACCCGGAAGTCCGACCGCCAGGTGGCCGGGAAGCGGGGGTTTTTAACGCTTGATCGACACGGTCGGGCGCAGGCCGCCCGACGATGGAACGTCAATCAGACAACGTCGCGGCTCACGGCTGCATCGACACGTAGCCGATCTTGCAGTAGTCCCCGGTGCGCTGCGAATAGATGAGTACGGGCTTGTCCATGGCTCTCGCCATCATCAGCAAGGACACGTAGCTCTTGTAGCTCGGGTCGGAGCCGTTCACGTAGGCCCAGCTCGGGCCGCCGGTGCACATGGCCTGCCCCTCCAGGAAGACGCGGAATCCGAAGTTCTCGGAGGCCGTCACGTCCAGTGTTCTCACCTTGCCGACGGCGGAGCCGTCCCACGGTTGTGCGTTCGCGCAGAATGCGAGCGCGCCCAGGGCCATCACGGCCAGGAAGCGTTTCATGTCGAAGTCCTTCTGACTCGGGTCACTCAGTGACCAGCACCATCCAATAGAAGTCCGGCAACCAGACCCATTCCGGATAGGCTCCGCAAGAGGCGTAGGGCGCAGTCTTCGTCGCCACGCGGACATGCTTGCCGGTGAGCGCCGCCGTCATCAGCGTGGCGTAGATCACCTTGCAGGTCTCGGGCGTGATGCCCTGCGGCGACGTCGCGCGCAAGTTGCACAGGCGTGGCCAGCGCAAGTCGCCGATGCCCTGTGCGAGCACATCGCCGGTCGAGGCCTCGACCGAAGGTTGACGCACCGGGCCTTGACAATCGAATGCCTGCGCGGCCAACGGGTTCAGGACGAAGGCCGCGGCGGCCAGACCGGCCAGGACGCGATGGACGCGATGGACGCGAGTGTTCATTGATTCCTCCCTGACTCCTTGTGGAGCTATTTTTTCTGCGGCGAGGATCATCCCACGGGGCGATGTCCGTTCGAAGTCTTGCGGACGGCGCGCTGTGTTCGAGAACGCCAATGGTTCCGTGCCGACGGCCTCGGTTCCGTCAATCCGCCATCTGGATGAAGTACGCGCTCGGCTGGTTCGTCCAGGCACCGATCTGCGAGCACGCGGTCAGCGCGGGATCGTTGTAGAAGATCGTGACCGGCTTGCCGGCGATCCGGTGCGTGAGCAAGGTGGCGTAGAAGCCCTTGCACGCCAGCGTATTGATCTGGAAGTTCCCCTGGACGGAGGAACTGCAGATGGTGTGGAGGTTGGCGCCGTTGGCGACCACCACAGCCCCGTTCTGGTCGTAGCCCAGATAGTTGATCTGGCCCGTGCAGGCGATGTTTGCGTGAGCGGTGAAGGTATGCGCGATGAGCGCTAAAGCGAGCAAGGTCTTCTTCATATCAAGGTCCTCCTGAGTATTTCTGTCACAGGCCTCACGGCCACGTCGACCGGATCACCGCCTGGCGCCGCGCGCCGGCAGCCTCGGCGCGAACCAGCGTCCAGCGCTGCACGGTCTCGCCCTCGTTGAGCAGCTCGAGGTAAGCGAGCAGCGCCTTGTAGTCGTCGAACTCGAGCGTCACGTCGGCGCCGCCGCGCGTGGCGTTGAGCTCGATGCCGCTGACGCGCACGCCGTCGACCGCCACGGTCTCCAGCGATCGCAGGACCGACTGCATCGGGAACGCCGCCGTGCGCGCGACCGTCAGCGCGTCGCGCGCGTAGGACGGCGGCACGGCATCCGACGCCGCCTTGTCCGCGCGCAGACGCAAGGTGTCCCGCAGGCGCGCGATCTCGGCCGCATCGGCATCGGTCCGCCCCACGCGCGTGGCTCGTTCCTCCCACGCCTGCCAGGCACCGACGCCCAGCCCCACCGTCGCGACGGCACAGATCGCGCCCCAGACCGCCAACACCGCGATCGGTCGCCGCGCCGGCGCGAAGTCCACCTTCAACGCCCTCATGCCGAGGCCTCCTTGCGGAACGGCAACGCATCGCCGGCTTGCTGCCCCGGCAGCGCACCGCCGTTGAATTCGATCAACTCGATCCCGTCCGCCGGAACGTCGTGCGTCACCAGCGCCCGGTTGAGGACGGCCGATGCGGACTCTCCGTCCAGCGGGTAGGTCTGCGCCACGCGATAGGTGTCGCCCTCGGCGATCAACAGCACGAGTTCGTCGCTGTCGGCGACGGCCAGACCCGAAACATCCGTCCCGACGGCCTCGATGGCGACGGCCCACCAGGGCCTCATGCTCTCCAATGCGCGGCCACTGAGCGCCAGCAGCTCAAGCTGCCACGGCGCATCGATCGCCACGGCCATCCGCGGCGACGACTGCCCGTTGTCCAGCCACACGGGGCTACCGGCGGGCAGTCCCGCGCGGTCCTCGACCATCGACGTCGCGATCGCCATCCAGTCGGATTCCCCCGCGACCCCGGCCACTTCCGGCAGCAGGAACGGGCGGCAGACCGCGCCGCTCACCGTGATCCGCAATGGCGTCCCGCGCGGCAGCTCCCGGACGCCGGCAGCCAACGCCGCCACCGCGGCGTCGCGCCCGTCGACGTCCGCGGCCACCAGCAGCATGCCGCCCAGCGACAGCCGCACCGCGCGCTCGCCCGCATAGGCGACCGCCGTCCGCGCCGACGCGCGCTTGCGCTTACCAGCCCACCACACGCTTGATCTCCTCCGCGCTCGACTCGCGCCGGCTCACCATGTCCGCGCCCAGTTGCGACAGCGTCCGGACGCCCTTGCGGTACACGTGCTCCCGCAAGGCCGACACCGGCGCGCCGGTCGTGACCAGGTCGCGGAAACCGTCGTCGATCGTGTGCACCTCGGCGATCACGCGCCGGCCCTTGTAGCCGGTGCCACCGCAGCGCTCGCATCCGACGGCCAGCGGCATCGTGTCCGGCCGCTCCAGTCCCATGTCGACGAACCATTGCTGCTCCCGCGGCTGCGCCGGACGGTCGCTCACGCAATGCGGGCAGATGCAGCGCACCAGCCGCTGCACGATCACGCCGTTGAGCGCCGCCATGAAGCCGAACATGTCCAGGTCGAAATGCTTGAAGCGCCCGGTCACGTCGAACACGCTGTTCGCATGCACCGTCGTCAGCACCTGGTGGCCGGTCAGCGCGGACTGCACCGCGATCTCCGCCGTCTCGGCGTCGCGGATCTCGCCCACCAGGATCCGGTCCGGGTCGTGCCGCAGGATGGACCGCAGCCCCTTGGCGAAGGTCAGTCCCTTGCGCTCGTTCACCGGCACCTGCAGCACGCCGGCCAGCTCGTATTCGACCGGGTCCTCGATCGTGATGATCTTCTCGATGCCGTTGTTGACCTCCGACAGCGCCGCGTACACCGTCGTCGTCTTGCCGCTGCCCGTCGGTCCCGTCACCAGCAGCATGCCGTGCGGCAGGCCCGCGAGCTCGCGGATCATCGCCGCACCCGCCGCGTCGAAGCCGAGCAGGTCCAGCGACACCTGGTCCGCCGGGTCGCGCAGCTGCGCCTTGTCCAGCAGCCGCAGCACCGCGTCTTCGCCGAACACGCTCGGGATGATGGACACGCGCAGGTCGATCTCGCCGCCGCCCAAGGCGATGCGGAAGCGACCGTCCTGCGGCAGCCGCCGCTCCGTGATGTCGAGCTGCGCCAGCACCTTGATGCGGGAGATGGCCTCCTCCGCGCCCCGCGTGCCCTCGAGGCGGCCATGCGGCATCAGCACGCCGTCGCGGCGCAGACGCACCGTCACGCCCTGGCGGTCGCATTCGAAGTGGATGTCGCTGGCGCCGACCTCGTACGCGCGGCGCAGTGCCTGGTCGACGAAGGCCACCACCGGGCCGTCCGCCGCGGTCGCAGCGTCCGCCACGCCGGCACTCTGGCCCGGCGTCGCGGCGGGCGTCCCGCACCACGCGTCCAGTTGAGCGCGTGTCGCAGCGACCGGGGCCATGCGTCGTCCCGCCGCCTGTGCCGCGCGGCGCAACACGGCCTCGTCCCAGGGATCGGCCATGGCCAGACGCAGCCGGTCCGGATCGCCGTCCAGCCGCACCGGCACCGCCCGCAGCTGCCGCGCCACGGCGACGCCGCCCGCGCCCAGCAGCGCCAGGTCCGCGATGGCCCGGTCCGCGCTGGGGCCCTGCAGCATCTCCATGCCGCCGATCTCGCGCAGCAGCGCGGGCAGGTCCTCGCCCCAGCCGCCGCGCAGCAGGTGGTCGAGGACCGTGTCCGCGCCGGCCTGGGCGGCCTGACGACGCGCGGCCTGCAGCGCGGCGCGGAAGTCGGGGCGGGAGTCGGCGTTCATCGGAAGGAGGCTCTCATCGGGAAGTCGGTCGGCGGGGTCGGTGGAATGGGCAGCGTCGGTGGAGTCGGTGAATTCGGCAAGGGCGGGACATGGCGCTCAGCGGATGCTGCTCGCGATGTCGAAGATCGGCAGGTACATCAGCACGACGATGCTGCCCACGAGCAGCGACACCAGCAGCAGCATCACCGGCTCGACGATGCGCGTCGCGCGATCCATGAAGGCGGCGAAGTTGCCGGCGTGCCGCTCCGCGATCGTCTGCAGCACGCGCTCGAAGTTGCCGGAGCGCTCGCCCACGGCCAGCAGGCGCTGCGTGACGGTGTCGGTCAAACCGTGCTCGGAGAACGCGCTGGACACGCGCACGCCCCGCGTCAGCGCCAGCCGCGCGTCGCGCATCGCATGGTCCATGTCGGTACCCAGGGCCAGGCCCTCGCAGCGCAGCAGGGTCTCGTCGAGCGTGTAGCCGCCGCGGAACATCACCGTCATCGAGTAGTACAGCTTGGCCAGGCGGAATTCGCGCAGCGCGCGCCGCACCGGCGGGATCACCGCGGCGGCGCGCATCGCCGCGCGCTGGATCGCGCCCTGGCGCCAGGCCACGACGCCGAGCGCCCCCAACGCCGCCGCGGCCGCCAGGATGCCGAGTCGGTGCTCCCGCACGAAGGTGCTGGCGACGGTCAGCAGATGGGTCGACCAGCTCATCTCGCCGCGCAGGTCCGCGTACATCGACGCGAAACGCGGCAGCACCACGACGATCAGGAAGCCGCTCACCAGCAGCCCGAGGCCGAGCACCAGGCTCGGATAGATCGCGGCGCTGACGACCTTCTTGCGCAGCGTCTCGACCATCTCGTGATAACGCAGGAACTCGGACAGCGCCTCCGCGAGCGAGCTGCTGCGCTCGCTGGCGCGCACGCTCGCCACCAGCACCATCGGGAATCGGCCCAGCGCCTCCATCGCGACGGACAGCGCCTTGCCCTGATGCAGCTGCGCCAGCAACGCGGCCTGGAGCTCGGCGCGGGCGCCGTCGGCGCCGGACTGCGCCTGCAGGGTCTCGATCGCCTCGACCACCGTCATCCCGGCCACCAGCAGCGTGCGCAACTCATGGCACCACCAGGCGATGTCCAGCGCGCTCGCCCGCGCGCCGGCGGTCCCGGCGCCGGCGGAAGCGCGCACGGTGGCGGGCTCGCGCACGGGCTCGGCGGCGAGCACCTTGCGTCCGTCGGGCAACTGCGCGCCGAGCGACTCGCGCGACGCGACCTCCATCAGCTCCTCGCTGATGGACAGGTGCACGGGATCGAGCAGACGGACGCGGAGCTTCATGCCGGGGTCGTGGCGACGGGTCGGGGGGGGGCGGTGGCGATCGTCGGAGCGGGCTGTCGGAGCGGTTCGTCAACGCCCGTCGTCAGAGCTGCACATCGGCATCGTCGCCGGTGCCGCCGGCGACCCGGTCGCGGCCGAAGCTGAACAGCTCGTAGTCCTTGCCGGCCTGCTGCGACGGGATGCGGTACTGGTACGCCATGCCCCAGGGGTCGTTGGGCAGTTCGCCCTTCAGGTAGGGGCCGCGCCAGCGCGGATCGTTGGCGTCGCTGCGCACCAGCGCGGCCAGGCCTTCGCCGGTGTCGGGGAAGCGGCCCATGTCGATGCGGTAGGCCTGCAGCGCCTTGTCGATCGCGTCGAGCTGCGCCTTGGCCGTCGTGACCTCGGAGCGCGAGATCTGGGCCAGAAAACGCGGACCGACGATGCCGGTCAGCAGGCCGATGATCAGGATCACCACCAGCAGTTCCAGCAACGTGAAGCCGCGGGAGCGCCGCAGGCCGGGGACGCGGCCACGCGCGACGGATGCAGCGGATGCGGAGGCCGCGACGGTATTGATGTGCTCGGTGTGCTTCATGTTGCTCTGGTCTCTCATTTCTCGGAGTCCACGACGAATTTCCAATCCGAATAGCGCTGGGCCGGCTGCAGGAGCAGTCCGGGGCGGCGCACGGCGCCCGCGATCAGCGGCGCCTCCTCGCTGAGGCTCTGGACGCCGCGGACGCGCCCATCCTCGCCGCGCACGACGGCCCAGCGGCCGGTGGGCCCCACCGGATCCGGATAGAGGCGGCGCATGTGCCGCACGGTGCCGACGAAGCGCTGATCCATCAGCAGTTCCTCCAGCTCCTGCGGCAGGCGCTTGTCGGTACCGGGTGAACTGCGCCGGTAGCGCTCCAGCGCCTGCACGTAGAGCGCGCCGACGCGCAGCAGCTGCTGCTCCTTCTCGCGCCGGGCCGCGTCGGCCCAGGACTGCGCGGTGACCGACAGCGCCGCCGACGCCAGCGCCACCAGCACCAGCACCGCCACCAGGCCGTAGCCGCGCGTGCGGACGCGCATCGGCACCCGCGTCGGGCGGCTCATGGGAACGTGCAAGGCGCAGCGATCACCACGAGGCATAGCTGCTCCCGTCGGACGCGATCTCGCGCGCGCCGCTGCGCACGTCGAAGACGCCTTCGCCGTCGGCGTTGCCCGCCCGCGGCGGCACGGCGACCCAGGTGTCGGCGCGGCTCGTCACCGGGTCGACCGGAATCGCGCGCAGATAACGTCGCTCGACCAGTTCGGGCAGTTCCTTCGGATACCGGCCCTGGTCGCTGTAGAACTTGTCGATCGCATCGCGCATCGCGTGCAGGTTGTGCCGCAGGGCGGTGTCGCGCGCGCGGTCGACATGCTGCACATAGCGCGGCGCGGCCACGCTGAGCAGCAGCGCCAACGCGGCCAGCACCACCAGCAGTTCGATGACGGTGAAGCCCCGGACTTTTTCTCGTCTCACGATCGCCTCACCACTGCTTCAACGGCACGCCGTTGAGACCGGTCGCCGTCGACTTCGAATACACGTCGTAGACCTCCGCGCCCGGCTGAGGGTTGTCGGCGTCCGACTGGTAACCGCGCAGGCCCCAGCTCTGCTCGGCCGTCACGCCGGGCTCCGCGAACGGATCGCGTGGCACGCGCCGCAGGAAGCGGATCGTCTGGCCCTGATGTTCGGTGCGCGCGTCGGCGACCTCGACCGTCAGGCTCTGCAGCGTCTCGGGATACGGCGGCCGGTCGCTCGGACCGAGCACGGCGCCGGACTCGCGCGCGGCGCGGTAGGCGTCGAGCGCGTCGCGGATCTCCCAGAGCGCGCGCTTGAGTTCGCGTTCCTTCTCGCGCTGCGCCGTCATCTCGGCCATCGGCAGCGCCAGCGAGGCGAGGAAGCCCAGGATGCCCAGGCACACGAGCAACTCGATCAGGGTGAAGCCGCGGATCCGCAAACGCGCGCGCGCACCGACGCCGCCTGAGCGGCGCATGGCGGGGGCGGGCGTGCGGTACGGCGTCATCGTCATTTCACCTCGATCACGGCGGGCGCCGGCAGCGTGGGCCGCTCGCCGTTGGGCTCGAGCGAGACCGGCTGCGCCGTGCCCACGCGCACTTCGGCCCGACCCGCGGCGGCGGCCTTGAAACGCAGCTTGAAGACGCCGCCGGCTCCCTCCGCCGCCGTCGCCTGGTTGCGCAGCACGCTGAGGTTGACGCGGCCCGCTTCGACGCGCTTGCTGAAGCTGGTGACCGCGCCGCCCTTGCGGAAGTACTCATCCTCGTCCGCGTCGACCAGCGTCAGCTTGTCGGCGCTGTACTGCAGCTCGGTCATGAGGCCGCGCAGGTTGGCGTCGCGCAGGTCCAAGCGCACCTCGACCGTGTCGCCGACCTTGGCCTGCGCCGGCGCGGCGAGCGACAACGCGGGCATCTTGCGCGACGGCAGATCGGCGAGGCCTGTGCCAGGAACGCCGGACGGTCCTGCGGCGCCGGGGGTGCCCGGTGCGACAGCGCTTGGAGCGCCGGGTGTCGAGGGCGAGCCCGATGCCCCGGGCGCGCCCGGCGTTCCTGGCGCAGCGGACTTGGCATCGGCCTGCGGCGTGTTGAACTGCAGCCCGCCGACCTGGCGCAGCTTGGGCGAGGCCTCGGTGCCCACCCACATCTCGGACTCGCTCGCGTTCAGGCGCTTGACGTTGCGCAGCACGCGCGGTGTGATGGCGAGCAGCAGCTCCGATCGCTTGCCGTCGTCGAGCTGGCTGGAGAACAGCCGGCCGAGCACCGGCAGGTCGCCGAGTCCGGGCACGCGGCTGGAGGTCGCGCGCTCGTCGCGGCTGATCAGGCCGGCCAGCAGCTGGGTCTCGCCGTCGCGCAGGCGCAGCAGCGTCGTGGCGTTGCGGGTGCCGATCTGGTACGCGATCGAACCGGCCGAGGTCTTGATCGAGGTGCCGAGCGAGCTCACTTCCAGCGCGACCTTGATGGCGACCTCGTCGTCGGCAAAGATGGTCGGCTCGACGTCGAGCTTCAGGCCGACGTCGAGGTAGCTGATGCTCTCGGACACGAAACCGCCGGTGCCCGTGGTCGTGGACACGACGGGGATCTTGTCGCCGATCATGATCTTGGCCTTCTCCTTGTTGCGCACGCGCAGCTTCGGATTGGCCAGGGTGGAGCTGTCGCCGACCTCGCGGCGCAGGTTGACCAGGACGTTGTTCGGGTTGAGGCCGACGCCGATCCGGTTGCGGCCGATGTTCTCGAAGTCGGCGAGCGTCAGCTGCGAGGAGTTCCCGATCGGCAGCGGCGTCAGCGAGAACGACGTGGGCAGCTTGACGCCGAGCTCGGTGAGGCGCGTGGCGTTGACCTCCAGCACCTCGACCTCGAGCAGCACCTCGGGCTCGGCGCTGTCGAAGACGGCGAGCAGGCGCTCGGCGAGCTGGATGTTCTCGGGCGAGTCGCGCAGCGCCAGCAGGTTGGAGCGTTCGTCGACGAAGGGCTCGCGGATCTTGAGCATCGCCTTGAGGAAGGCGGCGGCGCCCTTGGGATCGCTGTTGGCGAGGTTGAACACGCGCACGAGCTGCTCCTGGTACTCGCGGTGCTTCTCGGCGGTGTTGGGATAGATGACGATGGTGCGCGAGTCGATGACCTTCTTCGCCAGTTGATTGCTGGAGGTGATCAGGTCCAGCGCGTCCTCGACCTTGGCCTGGCGCAGCAGCACGGTGACGCGGACGTCGGCGCGCACGTCGCGGTCGAGCACGAAGTTGATGCCGCTGTGTCGCGTCACCACGTCGAGCACGGTGCGCAGGCTGGCGTCGCGGAAGTCGAGCGAGATCGGACGGGACTCGGTCAGCACCCCGTTGAGCGCCTGGACCTGCGCGCTGCGCTGGTCGCTGAGCAGTCGGCGCTGCAGGTCCTGCAGCCCGCCGTGGCGGGGGTTGTCCTTGAGCGCCTGTTCCAGCACGCGCAGCGCGCGGTCGGGCTGCTTGGCCTCGACCCACTTCTGCGCGACGGCCAGGTCCGCGGCGCCCTTGCGTTCGAGCTCCATGTCCGACAGCAGCGCCTGCACGCGCGCGTTCGTCGGATCGAGTTCGAGCGCCTGGCGCAGCGTGGCGGTGGCCTCGTCGAACTGGCCCGCGGCGCGCTGGGTCAGCGCCTGCGAGACCAGCCGCAGCTGCGCATCGGCGCGCGCCTGCAGCAGCGTGGTGCGCAGCGCGGTGCTCTCGGGATAGTCGCGCAGGCCGTTCTCGAGGGTGCTCATCGCCTCGCGGTACTGGCCGCCGGCCATGGCGCGGCGTGACTCGTCGCGGATGCGGTTCTCGGCGCAGCCGGCCAGCAGCAGCAGCACCGCGAGCGCGCCGGCAGTGCAGCGGGTCGTCGGGGCCGGGGACCGGAGGGCACCGAAACGGACGAGGCGGACGGATCGTTGAAGCATCGGGCGGGCGGATCAGGGTGACGGCGCGGCCGCCGGAATGCGGATCACGGTGCGCTGCTGGAGGGGTTCGTAGACGAGACGGATCTCGTCGTCGGTGATCGATTCGACGCGGTAGCCCTCGTCGAGGCGGGTGCCGGCTTCGACCAGCAGGTCCTTGTCGGGCCGCGCGAGGTAGACCTTGCGCTGGCCCTGGGGGTCGATGAACTGGCCGAGGTAGCGGTAGTTCAGCGCCGGCGCCTGCGGTGGGGGCGGCGGCGGCGGGGGTGGAGGCGGCGGTGGCGGCGGTGGGGCCGGCGGCTGCGGGATCGAGAACGGATCGCGGTCGGTGGGCTCGAGGGGTTGCTCGGGCAGACGCCCCGGGACGGACGCCAAGGCGAGTGCCTGCCCCGGTGCGGCAGTCCGTGCATTCGTCGGCGCGGTCGTCGGCATCGGCGGACGCGGTGCGGGTGAGCTCGGTCCGCCCTGCCCCGCCGGAGCCGGTGAGGTGGCGGCGACGACCGGTGGATCGGCCGGCGCGAGCATCGCCCACGCGCTGGCCACGGCGCTCAGGCCGAGCGCCCAGCGCAAGCCGGGACGCAGGCCCTTGGCGGGCGCGCCGGTGGCGGCCGCGGCGGTGGAGGTGGGAGTGCGCTTGAACATCGGCGCGCTTTCAGCGACGCGGCGTCGGCGCGGAGGCCGATGACGCGGAAGGAGCGGGCGACCGGGTCGTCGCGGAAGCGGCGGCCGGGGCGGCACTCGCAGCCGAAGCGGGCGCGGTCGGCGACGAGGCGGCGATCGCCGTGGGAGCGATGACGACTGCGCCTGGCGACGGCTGGTCGGCCAGCGGTCGGCTCAGCCAAGTGGCGACGACGCGGGCTTCCAGGTCGCCACCGGCGGGGGCGGCGGGGCGCCCTGCGTTCATGCCGTTCATCGTGTTCATCGGCGCGAAGCCGCCCGCTGGATTGGGGGCGGTACCGGGCGCGCGCCGCATCGAGATCTGCTGCAGCACGGCCTGCTGCGCATCGCGCGTGAGCAGCTCGGCCAGCACGGTCTTGATCGCGGCGTAGCTGCCGCGCAGGTTGACGTCCAGGCTCATGCGTCCGAGCGTGCTGGCGGTCGGCGCCTGATGGGCCGTGGAGATCGCGGTGACGAGGACCGATTGCGACTCGGCGGCCTCGCGCAGGTGCGTGACGGCGCGCGCGGACGACTGCGTCAGCGGCAGACGTGCGGCGAACGGGGAGACGTCGGCGGCCGGCGCGGCAGCGGCCTTGGCGCGCAGCGCGGCGAGTTCGGTGCGGGCGGCCTGCTCATGCGCGAGCGAGAGGTGCTCGGCTTGGCGCGCGGCGACGAGCAGCGCACCAGCGATCAGCGGCGGCACGAGCGCGACGACGACCCACACGGCGGTCGGCGCGCGGGAGAGGCGTTGCTTGAGCGTGGCGGGATCCGTGAGCGCCCGCCAGTCGATGGCGGTCAGGCGCATGACGAGATCGATAGTGGGGCGGGACGGAGGAATCCGGCCGGAACTGCTGCCGAACGCATGACGGGTTCCGGGCTAGCCGAATGGCTTCGCGACACGCGCAGCGCGCCGCTGCGCGTCCGATACGCGCACGACAGAAAACTTCATGTGACCCTCCCTGATCCGCGGTGCTGGGCGCGCCGCGCGGCCTGACTCTTCTTGCGGCCAGGGCGCGACTTTACCGTGTCGGCATGGCGGTTGGATTTCCGGCGGGCGCGATGGAGGCTAGAGATTGCCCTAGGTTGGGCACGCCGGCTCGGGCAGAGCCGTTGCCAGCGCTTCACAGCCTCACTGGTTGATCAACATTAGGTTCTTCGCCTCGATGTAATTGGTGCTGCAGCCGGTCACCCACAACTGGATGGTCTTGTTGTTGGCCATGGCGAACATCAAGGTGGCTAGCGCCCGGTTCACGACGCGGGCATCGCCCCCGATCATGACGAAGTCCTTGCGGGCGCAGGTGAAGGTGGTCGGCTGGAACAGGCCGATGTGCTTGATGTAGAGACCCTCAGCCGCGTTGTTGACGGTGTTGGCCTGCGTGATTTCGTACTGGGCGAGATCCTGGGGCCTCAGCGTGAGCCACTCCTCGGCTTGCGCGGAGACGGCAGTGAGCAGGCCGAGGGCGGCGAGCATCGTCGAGAACACGGAGCGCATCGAGGTCATGCGAGGCTTTCAGAAGTAGCGGGGGAGGTCTGTGCGTGTCGGAACGCTTTCGCGCCCTCACTGCCCCATGAGCCCGAGCGTCAGCGCTTTGGGAATGCGGACCCGCCCGTCGCCCCACAGATCGACGCAGCCGTCGACCCAGCCATTGAGCTTCTTGCCGGACGCGGCGGCGGCCAGCGCGGTCGCATACATGTACTTGAAACTCGGGTTGGTCTTCTCGATGAGCACGAGCTTCTCGTGACCAGCGGTCGCGCAGCCGTCGGAATGACCGACCGCGGCGTACTCGACCATCGCGTGGCCGGTGTCGTGCATGCCGACGCTCACCACGGTCTGCGGCAGGTTGCCGCCGGCGGCGAAGGCACAGGAGGTGGATGCGGCCAGCAGGCCGGTGGCAAGGAGTCGGAGGTGGCTGTTCATGTTCCAGGATCCAGTGAGCGTCAGTCGCCGGCCATGCCGATGGAGCCGATCAGCTCGCTCCAACTCGGCGCTGCACAGTTGACGTTGTCTCGCGCATAGCGGATGACCACTTTCCGATTGGCCGTGTACGCAGCAATGGCCACTGCGATCGCCGGCTTGGCCAACGGCGGATTGGTCACTGCATCAATGGTGCCGTTGAGGTCGGAGACCGTGCCAATGAAGAAGTTGCCGTTGATGTCGCTCCAGACCTTCGTCAATTTGACGGGTGGGCATTCGGTATAGGCTTGGCTGGTCAGGGGCAGCAGGGCGACGAGCAAGACGCCAAAGAAGTGTTTGAAGTTCATGGTTGCGGACTCTCTCAATGATTCATCGGCCGGCTTCGAAACCGAAGCTCTTGATCTCGCAGCGCATCGGCCGTCTGACGGGCTGGTAGTACAGCAGCATCTTCGCCGCCCCGGTGCGCGCCTTCGAATACGTCGGTCAGTTCGGTTTGCTCACCGTCACATGCCGCGCCACGCAGAAGCCGTTGGCGGTCTCCGGCGCATCGATGTTGACGTTCAGCGTCAGCCCCTTGCCGAGCGCCGACATCACGAAGGCCATCATCTGCAGGTCGCGGCCAACGAACAGCACTTGACCGTTGGAGAACTTCCCGCAGTTCTCCACTGCGGTCACGCCCTTCAGCGTGAACCAGAACATCGGCGCCGGCCAGCCCGGGATCGACGCCGCGTCGTGCGTGCGCATGAGGTCGACCTGACCGGTCACGGTCGTCTCCGCCATTGCAGTGCCTGACGTGACGGCCGACAGCGCCGCAATCACAGTCGCCCCCAACGCACGCACACCCACACGCTTCATCTTCGTCATCCGTTGTCCTCTCACTGCCCGTTCACGGCGTCACCGTCACCGACGTCAACGGGCACGACAGCGGATCGCCCCAAGGGCCGCGCTTGTCGAGGTCGACGTCGTAGATGAGGGTCATCGGAACCTTGGCCATCACAGCCTTCATCAGCGTCGCGTACATCACGACGTCGGCATCCGAGAACAGGTAGACGCTGGTGCAGCCGTTCTCGAGCCCCGGCGCGTAGAGCATCTGCATCTTCCGTGCGCCGACGGTGACATGCGTGCTCGAGTGCGCGCGCAGTTGCAAGTTCGCGCCCGCGGGGATCAACGTGACCTTCTCCACCGCCGACGCAGACTGCGCGAGCATCGCGAGGCACGCCGCGATTGCGATCGAAACGATTGGCTTCATGGCCTCTCTCCCAATTGATCTGGCCCCCTGAGGGCGCCGCATTCCAGTCAACGCGCCGGTTGGCGGCTCACGGCCCGGGCATCTCGCCGATGTAGCTCGGCACCGGCGCCTCGCCGTAGGTCGGCAAGGTGGCGCAGCTGCCTTCCCGGCCCCAATAGAACGTCGCCATCGCATTGCGCTTCTTAACGCCCAGCAGCAGTGCGGTCCACATTGCGCAGGTGGTCGGCGAGACACCCTGGTAGGTGTTGTTGATGTTGCAGATGACGGTGAAGTCGTTGCGTCCGGTGTGATGCACATTCACATCGCCGTGCGAATACACGAGCAGGTAATTGATCTTCACGTTGCACTCGAACGCGAACACCTGCACCGGCAGCACCGCTGCCATGACGAAGGCCATCAGCCTTGCCAGCTTCTTCATGGTTCCACTCCCTCAGTGAATCTCTTATGTTTTTCGACATCGCCCCGTTGTCGAGGTCGTGTCCGCAGGGCTCCCGCCATGCGCCGGGGCGCGACGTTACCGTCTTCACGCTGCCTTATCAATCCGTGCCCCCACCAAGGCATCGGCCTTCGCCCCTGACATCACCCGGTCACCGTCCCGCTTGCCAACGTCCTGCAACCGTCCCTTACACTCGCCCGCGCCCACCGACAACGCGATCCCCCTCATGAAGAGCACCAAGTCCGCCCGCACGCCCGCCAAGGTGACGCTGGGCATGGTTGCCGAAGTCAGCGGGGTCTCGCCGAGCACCGTCTCGCGCATCCTCAACGGCACCGCCGTCGTCAGCCAGGAAAAGAAGGACGCCGTCGACCGCGCGATCGCGGACCTCGGCTTCGTTCCGAACCCGATCGCCCGCGTGCTGGCCGGCGGACGCTCGCTCAGCGTGGGCGTGGTGACGCAGGCCATCGACAGCCCGTACTACGGCGTCGCGCTGCGGGGCATCGAGGAAGTCCTCGACGCCGCCGGCTACGTGCCCCTCTTCGCCAGCGGCCACTGGAACGCCAAGGAAGAGCAGCGCTGCATCGACACGCTGCGCGCGCGCCGCGTCGACGGGATCATCGTGCTCACCGGCCGGCTCAGCGACGAGTCGCTGCGCAAGCTCGCGAAGGAGCTTCCGGTCGTCGTCACCGGCCGGACGCTGAAGGCGACCAGCCTGTACTCCCTGAACTTCAACGACTTCGAGGGCGCGCGTCTCGCCACGCATCACCTGCTGACGCAGGGCCACCGCAAGATCGCGTTCATCACCGGCGACCCGGTCCACCCCGACGCGCAGGAGCGCCTGAAGGGCTACCGCGCCGCGCTCGAAGCGGCCGGCGTGAAATACAAGCCGGCGCTGGTGCTGCCGGGTCTCTTCCACGAAGACAGCGGCGTGATGGCGGTCGAACGCCTGATCGACAGCCGCGAGCCCTTCACCGCGATCTTCGCGGCCAACGACCAGATGGCGTTCGGCGCGTCGCTGGCGCTGTACCGCCGCGGCCTGCGCGTGCCTGAGGACGTCTCCATCGTCGGCTTCGACGATCTGGCCGGCGCCGCGCACTGCATCCCGCCGCTCACGACGATCCACCAGGCCGGCCTCGAGCTGGGCCGCTGCGCCGCCCAGGCGCTGCTCGATCTGCTCGGCAACAAGAACCCCACCGCTCAGTTGCCTGAACCGCGGCTGATCATCCGATCGTCCACCCGCTCCCTCTGACGCGAGAGCCCCCCACCCGCAGTCCTCGGTAGCAAAACCGTCGAAGGACGGCAGTGATGGGGGACGGCATTGCTTGGGGTTCAGCCGCTTGCCGGCTGCGGCCCCATGCAATGGCGGCCAACGCTCTGTCCCAGGCAGTCAAGGCGCCTCCCTAGCGATAACCCTGGTACGGTCACGCTGCCTCGTTGGATATCATGAAAGCGCTTTCATAAACAGAACGAACTCGGAGACGGACAGCATGCGGCAGTGGGCCCGGTGGCTATCGGCATTGGCTTTGACCCTGGGCGGTGCCCAGGCGGGGTCAGGCGTTGCTGCGCAGGCGTCCTCGCCGGCCGCGCCCGCGACGACGACCACCCCCACGACGACTACGACCACGCTGACCGTCGCCGCCTTCCCCGCCATCGACGAGATCGTCCGCAGCGCGCTCCCCGCCTGGAGGGAACTGCATCCCGACGTTGAGGTGAAGATCGTGAGCCGCGAGCTCAACGACCACCACACCGCGATGACGACGGCGCTGTCGACCGCCAAGGGTCTGCCGGACGTGATGGCGCTGGAGATCGGCTACCTCGGCCGCTTCGCGCAGGGCACCGGGCTCGAGGACCTCTCCGGCCCGCCCTACGACCTGAACCGCGACAAGGCGCGCTTCGTCGCCTATGCCTTCGACCAGGCGACGACGCCCAAGGGCGCGGTGCTCGCGGTCCCCACGGACATCGGCCCGGGCGCCCTGCTCTATCGCACCGACCTGCTGGCCAAGGCCGGGCTCAAGGAGTCCGACCTGACCACGAGCTGGGAAGGCTACGTCGCCGCCGGCGTGAAGATCAAGGCCGCGACCGGCGCCTACCTGATGGCTCACGCCCGCGACATGAAGGACATCCTGATCCGCACCGGCCTGGAGCCCGGCGAGGGCCTGTTCTTCGACAAGGACTCGCGCCCGCTGGTGAACACGCCGCGCTTCGTCCGCGCCTTCGAGCTCGCCCGCGCCGTGCGCCGCCAGCAGCTCGACGCCAAGGTCATCGCCTGGTCCTCCGACTGGTCCGAAGGCTTCAAGCGCGGCGGCATCGCCACGCAGATGTCCGGCGCCTGGCTGGCCGGTCACCTGAACACGTGGCTCGCGCCCAGCACCCGCGGCAAGTGGCGCTCGGCGCAACTGCCCGAGGGCGCCTTCGCGGCCTACGGCGGCACCTTCTTCGCCATCGCGCGCCACGGCGACGCGGCCCGCAAGCCGATGGCCTACGAGTTCATCCGCTTCATGACGATGAACCGCACGCAGCAGCTCGCGGCCTTCAAGGCCCAGGACGCCTTCCCCGCGCTGATCGACGCACAGACCGATCCCTTCTACGACCTGCCGCTGCCCTTCCTCGGCGGCCAGCGGGCCCGCCGCGACTGGCGCGAGGCCGCCGACCACATCCGCGCCTTCCCCGTGCACAAGCAGGACAACTTCGCCAAGGAAGTGATCGACACCGAACTCGACAAGGTGCTCGACCGCGGCAAGGACATCCCGACCGCCCTGGCCGACGCGCAGCGCCTGCTGCAACTGCGCGCGCACCGCTGACCCGGAACGACGACGATGAGCTTCCGCCTTCCACAAACCCTGCGCCTCTCGCCCCGCTACGCGCCCTACGCGCTGCTGGCGCCGTTCCTGCTGCTGTTCGTGGTCTTCGGGCTGTTCCCGCTGCTGTTCTCGCTGTACCTCGCATTCCACAGCTGGGAACCGACCAGCGGCCTGGGCGCGATGCACTGGGTCGGTCTCGACAACTTCGCCTTCGCGCTGCAGGACGAATGGTTCTGGAAGTCGCTGCGCAACACCGGCTGGCTCGCGATCGCCTCGGGCGTGCCGCAGCACCTGGTCGCGATCCCGCTCGCCACCTTCCTGCACCTGGCCTTCAAGCGCTGGCGCAACCCGATGGTCGGCGCGTACTTCCTGCCCTACATCACCTCGTCGGTCGCGATCGCGATCCTGTTCAGCTCGCTGTTCTCGACCGACTACGGCCTGATCAACCTCGCCATCGCGACGCTGCGCGAGGTCCCGCTGCTCGGCCATCTGGTGCCGCAGGCCGCCGTCGACTGGCTCAACGACCCCGACGCGCTCAAGCCCGCGATCTCGATGATCGTGTTCTGGCGCTACGTCGGCTTCAACGTCGTGCTCTACCTGGCCGCGCTGCAGACCATCCCGCCCGATCTCTACGAGGCCGCGACCATGGACGGCGCCAGCCGCCTGCAGCAGTTCTTCCACATCACGCTGCCCAGCCTGCGGCCGATGATCTTCTTCGGCGTGACGCTGAGCGTCATCGGCGGGCTGCAGCTGTTCGAGGAGCCCTTCATCCTCACCGGCGGCAAGGGCGGCTCCGACCAGGCCGGCATGAGTGCGGCCGTCTACCTCTACCGCAACGCGTTCGACTTCAACGACTTCGGCGCCGCCAGCGCGATGTCGTGGCTGCTGTTCCTCGTCGTGGCGGCGCTGACGTGGCTCACCAACCGTGCGTTCCGGCGCAAGGACGACTGAGGGCCGACCGGAGCAAACGCCATGAGCACCACGATGCACGCCCCCCTCGACGCCGCCGCGCCCCACGCCGCGCAGCCGCCGCGCATGACCGCCTGGGCCGCCTACCTGCTGGTGGGCGCCGGCGCGCTGATCATGCTGGCGCCGTTCTATTTCATGTTCGTCTTCGCGACGCACTCGCGCACCGAGATCTTCAGCCTGCCGCCGCCGATGTGGTTCGGCGACGACTTCCTCGCCAACGTCGACATCCTGACCAAGCGGCTGCCCTTCTGGCGCAACCTCGGCCTGAGCCTGTACGTCGGCATCTGCAACACCGGCCTGACGCTGCTGTTCTGCTCGATGGGCGGCTACGCCTTCGCGATGTACGAGTTCCGCTTCAAGAAGGCGCTCTTCGGGCTGGTCATGGGCACGATGCTGCTGCCCAGCTTCATGAACATGATCCCGAGCTTCATGATCATGGACCTGCTGGGCTGGATCGATCAGCCGCGCGCGCTCTACATCCCCGGCGCGGCCAGCGCCTTCGGCATCTTCCTGATGCGCCAGTTCATCGGCTCCGCCGTGCCGCGCGAGCTGGTCGAGGCCGCCCGCATGGACGGCTGCGGGGAGCTGGGCATCTACGCCCGCATCGTGCTGCCGCTGCTCAAGCCGGCGCTGGGCACGCTGGGGCTGATCACCTTCATCTCCTCCTGGAACAACTTCATCGGGCCGCTGGTCGTCATGCGCTCGCCCGACATGTACACGCTGCCGCTGGCGCTGCGATCACTGCAGAGCCCGGTGGACACCGAATGGGGCGCGCTGATGGCCGGATCCGCCATCGCGACGCTGCCGTTGATCGTGCTCTTCGTCCTGTGCTCGCGGCAGCTCATCTCGGGCCTGACCGTCGGCGCGGTGAAGTGACGCCCGACGCCTGCGCCTCTCCTCCAACGCACAACAAAGCCTGCATCGATGTCATCTGCCACTCCCGTCTCGTCCGCCGCATCGACCGCAGGGTCGACTGCAGTGCCGACCGCCGCCTCGTCCGCGCTGCCGACGGCCGCCGCCAAGGACTTCCCCGCCGACTTCGTCTGGGGCGTCGCCACGAGCGCCTTCCAGATCGAGGGCGCGCACGACGCCGACGGCAAGGGGCCGTCGATCTGGGACACCTTCTGCCGCCAGCCCGGCGTGATCGCCGACGGCAGCAACGGCGACGTCGCCTGCGAGCACTACACGCGCTGGGAAGAGGACCTGGACCTCATCCAGCGCCTGGGCGTCGATGCCTATCGCTTCTCGGTGTCCTGGCCGCGCGTGATGCCCACCGGGCAAGGCGACTGGAACGAGGCCGGCCTCGCGTTCTACGAGAAGCTCGTCGACGGCCTGCTCGCCCGCGGCATGAAGCCCTACCTGACGCTCAACCACTGGGACCTGCCGCAGGCGCTGCAGGACATCGGCGGCTGGGGCAACCGCGTCACCGTCGAGCGTTTCGTCGAGTACGCCGTCGGCATCGCGAAGCGGCTCGGCGACAAGGTCGTCTCCATCGCCACGCACAACGAGCCCTGGGTCGTCGCGCAGCTGGGCCACGAGTCCGGCGTCTTCGCGCCCGGCCTGAAGGACCGCAAGATCGCCGCGCAGGTCTCGCACCATCTGCTGCTCAGCCACGGCCTCGCGGTCACCGCGATGCGAGCCCTCAACGTGAAGGCCGCGCTCGGCATCGTGCTGAACATGGCGCCGATGTACCCGGCCACCGAGTCGGACGCGGACCGCACCGCGGCCCGCCTGGAAGACGGCAAGCTGCGCCGCTGGTACATGGACCCGCTCTTCGAGGGCCGGTATCCGCAGGACGTGCTGGACCACCTCGGCCACGACGCGCCTTACATCGAGGCCGGCGACATGGCAAAGATCCAGGTGCCCATCGACTTCGTGGGCATCAACTACTACTCGCGCGGTCTGATCAGCGCGGCCGGTCCGGTCGACAGCAAGACCAGCGGCCTGGAACTGACCGACATGGGCTGGGAGGTCTATCCGCAGGGGCTGACCGACCTGCTGGTGTCGATCAAGCGCGACTACCCCGGCGCCCGGCGCCTGTACGTGACGGAGAACGGCGGCGCCTTCCCCGATCCGGTCGGCGTCGACGGCCAGGTGCATGACGCCGACCGCACCCGCTACCTCGACACGCACATCGCCGCCGTCGGCGACGCGATCGCGCAGGGCGTGCCGATGGGCGGCTACATGGTGTGGAGCCTGCTGGACAACTTCGAATGGGCTTCCGGTTACGCGAAACGATTCGGCATCGTGCACGTCGACTACGCGACGCAACAGCGCACCCCGAAGGACAGCGCGCTCGCCTACCGCGATTTTGTTTTGCAACGGCGCACCGCGCGCCAGGGCTGATCGGGAGACCGTCATGGGACAAGTCACGCTGCGCGGCATCCGCAAGCGCTACGGCGATCACGAGGTGATCCAGGGCATCGACCTCGACGTCCGGGACGGCGAGTTCATGGTCTTCGTCGGCCCGTCGGGCTGCGGCAAGAGCACGACGCTGCGCATGATCGCGGGCCTGGAAGACATCAGCGCCGGCGACCTGCTGATCGACGGGAACCGCGCCAATGACCTGCGCCCCGCCGACCGCGGCGCGGCGATGGTGTTCCAGAGCTATGCGCTCTACCCGCACATGACGGTCGCGGAGAACATGGGCTTCGCGCTGAAGATGGCCGGCGTCGGCCGCGCGGAGCGCGACGAGCAGGTGCGCCGCACCGCCGAGATCCTGCGCATCACCGACCTGCTGCAGCGCACGCCCAAGCAGCTGTCCGGCGGCCAGCGTCAGCGCGTGGCCATCGGCCGCGCGATCGTGCGCAAGCCCAAGGTCTTCCTGTTCGACGAGCCCTTGTCCAACCTAGACGCCGCGCTGCGCGTGGACATGCGCATCGAGCTGACGCGGCTGCACCAGCAGCTCGGCACGACCATGATCTACGTCACCCACGACCAGGTCGAGGCGATGACGATGGGCGACCGCATCGCCGTGTTCAACAAGGGCCGCATCGAGCAGCTCGGCGCGCCGATGGACCTTTACCGCCGTCCGGCCAACGAGTTCGTCGCCGGCTTCCTCGGCGCGCCGAAGATCAACTTCATCGAACGCCCGACGGCCAACGCGCCCGGCGCGGCACGACGCCTGTGGGATTCGCTCGGCGGCGCGTCGCGACCCGCGGCGCAGCGCCTGGGCCTGCGGCCCGAGCACCTGCTTCTGGGGACAAGCAACGACGAGGGCGCCGTGCCCGCGACCGTCGTGCTCGCCGAGCACCTGGGCGACACCTCGATCCTGCACCTGCGCGTCGACGGCATCGCCGACCTGCTCACCGCCAAGCTCCCCGCGGGCGCGGCGTCGCTGCATGACGGCGACACCGTCCGCCTGATCGCCACCGCCGACCACGCGCTGGCTTTCGACGCCGAGGCGCGGGCCCTCGAGCCGCGCGTTCCGGTGCCGGCCGCGGCCTGAGCCGCCACGCTCCCGGCAGTCCCGGTGCGGGACTGCCCCGGCCCGCCTCCCTGCGCGGAGGCCGGCCCCGATCCCCGCAGTACCCCCGCGCCCGTGTGGCGCGAACCCCTCGCTAGGGAAAGTCAGTAGAGGTCCCGTGGCTGAAGCAGATAAATTCTGAAAGCGCTTTCAAAGTTACCGCCGAATACACGGATCCAGCTTGCCCTGCAGACAATCGGGCCCGCCATCGCATGGGGGTCATGGTCAAGACTGAGAGATAACAAGGAGACAAGATGAAGCACGTCCACCCCACCCGACTGCGGCAGGTCCGCGGACCGCAGCGCCAGCCCGTGGCGGCCGCCTGCGCCCTGTTGTTCATCGCCGCTGCCGCGCATGCGCAGCAGGCGCCGGCGGCGCCCGAGGCGGCCGCCTCCGAGGCGCAGCGCAAGGCCGACGCGACGATCGACACCGTCGTCGTCACCGGCATCCGCCAGTCGCTGGACACCTCGCTGAACCTCAAGCGCCAGCAGCGCGGCGTGGTCGACGGCATCGTCGCGGAGGACATCGGCAAGTTCCCCGACACCAACCTGGCCGAATCGATGCAGCGCATCTCGGGCGTGTCGATCGACCGCTCGATGGGCGAAGGCTCCAAGGTCACCGTGCGCGGTGTCGGCCCCGACTTCAACCTGGTGCTGCTCAACGGCCGCCAGATGCCGGCGTCGACGCTGGCGGACACGGGTCCGTCGAACTCGCGCGCCTTCGACTTCGCCAACCTGGCCACGGAATCGATCGCCGCGCTGGAGGTCTACAAGACCAGCCGCGCCAGCGCCCCGACCGGCGGCATCGGCGCGACGATCAACATCAAGACCGCGCGCCCGCTGGACACGAAGAAGACCATCGCCAGCATCGGCGTCAAGGCCGTGCATGACGGCGGCAACTCGCGCCTGCCGGACAACATCAAGGGCGACAGCGTGACGCCCGAGGTGTCGGGCATCTACAGCACGACCTTCGGCGAGGGCATGTTCGGCGTGTCCGTCTCCGGCAGCTACCAGAAGCGCGACGCCGGCTACAACAGCGCCGGCGTGCCCAACGGCTGGCTGCCGTTCAAGGGCGACGAGACGGGCAACGGCGCGATCCCGCTGCCGGGCGCGCCGGGGTCGGAGCGCATCACCAACCGTCCCGGTCCCAATGACGTCTACTCGCTGCCGCAGAACGTCAACTACAACATGAACGGCATCCGCCGTGAGCGCACGAACGGGCAGGTGACCTTCCAGTTCGCGCCGACCAAGTCGCTGACGACGACGCTGGACTACACGGCCTCGCAGAACAAGGTGCACACGCGCCGCAACGACCTGTCGGCGTGGTTCAGCTTCGGCCCGTCGTCGAGCTCGTGGACCGGCGGCCCGGTGTCCGGCCCGCTCAACTACACCGAGCTGATCGCGGGCGGCGACGCCGACCTGTCCATGGGCGGCGCGGACTTCGCCACCAAGAACGACAACAAGTCGCTGGGCTTCAACCTCGACTGGAAGGCGACCGACAAGCTGCGCTTCGAATTCGACGCGCACAAGTCCACCGCCAAGTCGGGCGCCGACAGCCCCTGGGGCAGCAACAACGTGATCGGCACGGCCAGCTTCAACCGCGGCCAGACCGGCGTCGACTTCAGCCAGGACCTGCCGATCCTGATGATGCCGACGACGACGCGCAACGCGGCGCTGCAGCAGGTGACGGGCTCGTCCTTCCGCAACAGCTACATGAAGGCGGAAGTCGACCAGCAGCAGATCCGCGGCAGCTGGAACATCTCCGACGAATCGAAGCTGGACTTCGGCGTCGGCCTGACCAAGGCGAAGAACCGCTCGGCCTACTCCAACGTCCAGCTGGACAACTGGGGCGGCGTGGCCAACGGCCCGGCCAACTATCCGGACAACGTGTGGATCCCGCAGGACCTGCGCGACTTCTTCGGCAAGATCGGCGGCGTCGGCGACCCGCGCCTGTTCACGCAGTTCTACACCTTCGACTTCGGCACCATCCGCGACCTGGCGGCGAAGTCCTGGAGCGATCCGTCGAAGTACCTCGCGTCCAACGTCTTCTCGACCGACCGCCGCACGACGGAGAAGTCCAGCAGCGCCTACGCCGAGTACACCCGCGAGTGGGAGCTGGGCGTGCCGATGAGCGCCACGGTCGGCATGCGCTACGAGAAGACCAAGGTCACCTCCAGCGCGCTGGTGCCGATCGCCACGGGCATCACCTGGGGCTCCAACAACGAGCTGACGGTGCTGAAGGGCGATCCGGGCTTCACGACGCTGGACGGCAAGTACAGCTACTGGCTGCCCAACATCGACTGGGAGGCCGACCTCACCGACAAGCTGAAGCTGCGCGCCAGCTTCGGCACGACGATCGGCCGTCCGGGCTGGGACGCCATCCAGGGCGGGCAGACGCTGAACGACCTGGCGCGCCTGAGCGGCGGTACCGGCTCGCAGGGCAACCCGGGGCTGAAGCCGCTGAAGTCGAAGAACTTCGACTTCTCGCTGGAGTACTACTACGCCCGGTCGAGCTACGTGGCGGCGGGTGTGTTCCGCAAGAACATCAGCAACTACATCGGCTCGACGCTGGAGAACGCGACCCCGTTCAACCTGCACACGCCGATCGGCGGCGCGTACTACAACGAGGCGTCGACCACCGGCGGTTGCGGCAGCGACATCACCTGCATCCGCGACTACATCCTCAACCGCTACAACGGCCAGCCGGGCGTGACCAAGACCGGCGACAGCAACGGGCATGCGCTGGGGACGATCGTCCGGGCGATCCGATCGCCAACTTCCAGATCACGGTGCCGGCCAACACGCAGTCCAACAGCCTGAAGGGCTTCGAGCTGAACGTGCAGCACGCGTTCGGGAACTCGGGCTTCGGCGTCGCGGCCAACTACACGAAGGTCAAGTCGGGACTGAAGTACGACAACTCGAGCTTCGCGCAGCAGTACGCGCTGGTGGGCCTGAGCGACTCCGCCAACCTGGTGGGCTTCTACGAGGACGCGAGGTTCAGCGTGCGCGTGGCCTACAACTGGCGCGACAAGTTCCTGGCCGCGGTCAACGACGGCAACCAGCTGGGCCGCTCGGCGCCGATCTTCACGGAGCCGTACTCGCAGGTGGACATCAGCCTGGGCTACAACTTCAGCGAGAAGCTGAGCCTGCAGGCCGAGGTGATCAACGTCGGCGATTCGATCCTGCGCCAGCACGGTCGGACGACGGAGGAGGTCTACTCGGTCACGCAGACAGGTCGCCGCTATATGCTGGGACTCCGCTACAAGTTCTGAGCCCGCGAGGGCCCCTGCCCGCATGAAGCCGATCCTGGAAATCAAGGACCTGGTCCCGGGTCGGCTTCCGTCGAACCTGCTCGAGGCCGCGCAGCCGGTGGTGCTGCGCGGCCTCGTGTCGCATTGGCCGATGGTGCGGGAGGCGCGGCGCTCCGACCGCGCGGCGGTCGACTACCTGCACGGCTGCTGGCGAGGCGCGCCGGTGGCCATCATGACGGGGCCGCCGGAGATCGACGGCCGCATCTTCTACAACGACGACCTGACCGGCATGAACTTCGGTCGTGCCGACGCGCCGCTGCCGGCGCTGATGGAGGCGCTGCTCAAGCTGGCCGACGTCGAACGTCCGCCCTGCTACTACGTCGGCTCGACGACGGTGGACACCTGCCTGCCGGGCTTCCGGGCCGCGAACGACCTGGACCTTTCACCGCTGGCGACCGGCGAAGGCACGGCGCAGGACGCGCTGGCCAGCGTGTGGCTCGGCAATCGCAGCCGCATCGCGCCGCACTACGACCTGCCGGACAACATCGCCTGCGTCGCGGCCGGGCATCGGCGCTTCACGCTGTTCCCGCCGGAGCAGCTGGCCAATCTCTACGTCGGGCCGATCGACTTCACGCCCGCCGGTCAGCCGGTGAGCCTGGTCGATCTGAAGCACCCGGACTTCGAGCGATTCCCGCGCTTCGCGCAGGCGCTCGAGCAGGCGCAGGTCGCCGAGCTCGGCCCCGGCGACGCGCTCTACATCCCGAGCATGTGGTGGCATCACGTCGAGGCGCTCGATGCGTTCAACGTCCTGATCAACTACTGGTGGCGGCAGTCGCCGGCGCACATGGATCCGCCGCTGTTCGCGCTCATGCAGGCGCTGCTGTCGATGCGCGACCTGCCCGCGCCGCAGCGCGCGGCGTGGCGCGGGATCTTCGATCACTACGTGTTCAACGCGGACGCCGACACGGCGGCCCACATCCCCGAGCACGCGCGGCATGCGCTCGCCCCGCTGACGGCGGAAGGCGCCGGCCACCTGCGCGGACATCTGATTCAGCGGCTCAAGCAACGCTGAACACCCCCACCCCCATGGAGGAGACGCCATGACCTTCACCTCGCCAGAGCCCCCCACCCCGCGCCGTCCGGTGAAGCGCGTCGTCATTGCCGGCGGCGGCACCGCAGGCTGGATGATGGCGGCCTGCATCTCCAAGCACCTGGGCAAGCAGCTGGACATCCGGCTGGTCGAGTCCGACGAGATCGGCACGGTGGGCGTCGGCGAGGCGACGATCCCGACGATGCTGACCTTCCACCAGCTGCTCGGGCTCGACGAGCGTGAGTTCATGGCCGCGACGCAGGCGACGATCAAGCTGGGCATCCAGTTCGAAGGTTGGCGCGACCTGGGCGCCAGCTACATCCACGCGTTCGGCAACACCGGCGTCGACCATTGGACGGCGGGCTTCCAGCACTTCTGGCTGAAGGGCCGCGAGCGCGGCCTCGCGTCGGACTACGGCGACTACTGCCTGGAGCTGCGCGCGGCGAAGGAGAACAAGTTCGCGCACCTGCCCGACGAGGGCATCAACTACGCGTACCACCTGGACGCGACGCTGTACGGCCAGTTCCTGCGCCGGTTCAGCGAGGGCTACGGCGTGAAGCGCCTCGAGGGCAAGATCGCCGAGGTGCTGATGCAGCCCGACGGCGACATCCGCGCGCTGAAGCTGCAGGACGGGACGGAGATCGAGGGCGACCTCTTCGTCGACTGCACGGGGATGCGCTCGGTGCTGCTGGGCCAGGCGCTGGGGGTCGGCTACGAGGACTGGTCGCACTGGTTGCCCTGCGACAGCGCGATCGCGCTGCAGACGGCGTCGGTGCGCGACGCCGTGCCGTACACGCGCGCCATTGCGCATCCGTGGGGCTGGCAGTGGCAGATCCCGCTGCAGCATCGCGTCGGCAACGGCGTGGTCTTCAGCAGCCGCTACACCGACGACGAGACGGCGCGCGCCGCGCTGCTCGGCAACATCGCCGGCGAGGTGCTGACACCGCATCGCGTGATCCGCTTCAAGCCGGGCCAGCGCGAGGTGGTGTGGAAGCGCAACTGCGTCGGCGCGGGCTTGTCGAGCGGGTTCCTGGAGCCTCTGGAATCGACCAGCATCCACCTGATCCAGCGCACGGCGATCCGGCTGCTGCAGATGTTCCCGAAGGACGGGATCCGCCAGTCCGACATCGACGAGTACAACGCGCAGATGCGCTACGAGCTGGAGCACATCCGCGACTTCATCGTGCTGCATTACCACGTGCAGCAGCGGACGGATTCACCGATGTGGCAGGCCATGCGGGAGATGCCGGTGCCGGCCTCGCTGCAGCACCGGCTGGACCTGTTCCGCGAGACGGGGCGCGTGTTCCGCGTGCCCAACGAGCTGTTCACCGAGAACTCGTGGGTGCAGGTGATGCTCGGCCAGGGGCTGGTGCCGGAGCAGCATCATCCGTCGGCGGACCTGATGGGGGATCGAGAGCTCGCCGGCTTCCTCGGCGGTATCACCGCGCGCATCGACAAGACCGTGGCGCAGATGCCGGGGCATCAGCAGTATGTGACGCGGTATGCGCCGGCGGCGATGGCACCGAGGGCGGCGGTGCCCGTGTGATCGCCAAGCATCCAGACGGGTCGCCCCGGTCGCAAAGCGATTTAAGCTTCGCGGCTGGGAGGATCCATGCCAGAACACAACGAGCCGACATCCGATGACTTCGTCTGCGTCGCGACGCTGAACTCACCGACCGAAGCCCACTTGCTCAAGGGGGTGCTGGAAGCCGCCCACCTCTCGCCGCACCTCGCGGACGAACACATGGTCCGGAACTACTCGCTGCTGACGCCGGCGCTCGGCGGCGTGCGCGTACTGGTCCCGGCATCGGAAGCTGCGGCCGCGCGCAGGACCATCTCGGAATTCGAGTCCGGCGCTTACCGGCTCGACGACGACCCGGAAGAGGATCTCGCAGCCAAGAGCTGATGCCTGAAGATGACCGTTTCCGAAGAACCTTTGAACGAAGAGCCTACCGTGCTGTCACGCGTGCTCACTGCCGCGCTGTACGTGGCTGTCGCCGCGGCGCCGTTCGCCGTCACCGTAGGCAGTCTGCAGATTGCCGAACAGATGCCCGGACGATTCAGGAGCGACCATTGGCACGAGCTGTCGTCGTGGTCGTTCATCGTCGCCGGACTGATGATGGCCTTCCTCATCTTCAGGACGCGCATGCATCTGACGACGAAAATCGTGACCTCCGTCCTCCTGATGATCGCGTTCCTGTTTTTCGCGCTGATCATGTCGATGCGCTCCAACTGCGGCGACGAAGAGCGCTACATCGGCGAGCGGGAGCTGCGCGGCGCGCAGGTCGCGTCCTGCCAATAAGCGCCCAGTCTGGTTCCCTGACCGAAGACCATGGCAAGCACACCGAATCGTTCCACGACCAGGACTGAAAGCGCATGACCGCCCCCGCCTCGCCTCCACCGGCGTCGCCCTCGCGCTGTCGCACGTCATCCTGCGACGGCGGGGCATTCCGGGTTTCTGACCGGGGCGCGGCTGGTCGTCACGCGAAGGGATAGGGCCCCGCGAACGCGCCGATCTGCGACAAGTGGCTGACCATGCCGAGTCCCGGTTCCCACAGGTGAAGCATCACGCCGCGCGGACCTGCATGACTGCTGGGCGCGGCCGCAGGATGCAGTTGCAGGTCGATCTCGGTCACGGTGCTGGGGCAGGCGCACACCACGGTGCCGGCCCAGCGCCGCAGCATCGGGCGATGAACGTGACCGCAGAGGACGAGCTCGACATTCGCGCATCGATCCAGCACCGACGCCAACGGACTCGGGTCGAGATAGCGGTACTCGTCCATGTAGGGAATCCCGCAAGCGAAAGGCGGGTGGTGCAGCATGACGAGGGTGGGCTTGGATCGATCGCTCGCGAGGGTCTCCGACAACCACCGCAGTCCTGCCTCGTCGATATGGCCGTGATGCGCGCCAGGGACGCAGGAGTCGAGACCGATGATGCGGACGGGATAGTCGTCCATGCAGTAGTGCAACGGCCCTTCGCCGGGCAGATAGCCGAGATCGGCGAACGCGGCACGGAACTGCTCGCGATGGTCGTGATTCCCGGGAATCACCAGATACGGCAGGCCGAGCGTGTCGAGCAGCTCACGAGCGACCTCGTATTCGTCGGGCCGTCCCTCGTCGACCAGATCACCGGTGACCAGGATCAGGTCCGGCTGTCGGTCCATGCGCAGCAGATGGTCGATCGCCTCACGCAACGCCTGATTCGAATCGACGACGCCCTGGTAGAGCTGGCCGCGCGGGCGGACGTGAGGATCGGAAAGGTGCCCGATGAGCATGGGAAGCTCCCACTGGGATGAGAACGAGACACGGCGCCTGCGTGCCGGGGCGACATCGTGACGCGCATGATGAATGGGTCGACGCACCCGGGAAATAAGCCGGATGGCGTACCCGCACGTGCCGGGCCTTCGGCTTGCCCAGGCCCGCCATCCCGGAGATCCATCCATGCGCAGCGCCCTCGACTTCACTTCCTGGCAGACGATGCTCTCGACCTTGAACGGGCTGGTCATCGTGTCGCTCATCGCCGTCGGCGTGCGACTGCTCGTGATGCAGTCGGTGCAGCAGCGGCGCGAGCGCGCCAACCGCCAGATCAATGAGCGGCTGAAGACGCTCATCGCCGCGTACAAGACGCTGGGCGGATCGTTCACCGGCACGCTCGCGGTCGACCCGCGCCATCTGCGGGAACTGCGCCAGCTCGCGGAGCCGGGCACGATGGCGATCGGCGCTTCCGACCGCGCGCGACGCATGCGCGATGCCGTCGAGGCCGCCCTGTCCGACATCATCCTGCTCGGCACCGATGAGCAGGTGCGGCTCGCCGCGCAGGCGGCGCAGGACATGGTCACGGGCAAGCCGGTGGAGACCGCGGCGCTGGTCGCCTCGCTGCGCGACTTCATCCGCGAGGTGCTGGAGCTCGATCCGATCCCGGCGTCCGTCGTGATTCCGAAGCAGGGGCCGCTGAGGC
Source organism: Mitsuaria sp. MSU3D (assembly GCF_056867975.1). NCBI lineage: Bacteria > Pseudomonadati > Pseudomonadota > Betaproteobacteria > Burkholderiales > Sphaerotilaceae > Roseateles > Mitsuaria sp. MSU3D. The sequence continues at coordinate 4,005,539 of NZ_CP200314.1, forward strand.
CCGCGGGCGGCGGCAAGGCAGGCGGAGCCGGAGGGCGTGAAGGCGGGTCACGCGGCGGCGGCGGTGCTGGAGGCGGCGCTGCGGGCGCAGGTGGACTCGGTGCGGGACTTGGACTCGGGGCGGCGGGGAGCCACGCCGCCGGGGGCATGCAGGACCCGGATGAGAATCCTGCGAAGTGAGGGGCGCATCGGCCTGCGCCGTGCATGCGCTCAACAGATGTTGAAGTTGCCAAGGATCGCGACGAGCGGCAGCGCGCTCAGGCCGATCAGCAGCGCAATGCCGCATGCCTCGAAGTGACGCCCCTTGAATCTCGGCGTCCTGAGCAGCAGGGCCTGCGCCAGCGGAACCCCCACCAAGAACCACGCACCGACGACCAGCGCCAGAAGCACGAACCCGGGGCCGCCTCCTCCGACCAAGGCGAAGGTGATCAGGGCGGCGGCAAGCGCCGGGCCGACAAGCCAGGAAACTGCAGTTCCGATGCGAGAGATCATTCCCGCGACCGAAGGGGAGAGGGCGTGACACCACGGACCGTCTGGCGCTCCCAGTTGTACGGCGTCGTCGTCGACACCTTCACCAGACCTGAGGCCTCGAGGATGGGTCGCGAGAAGTCGGTGGAATCGCTGTGGATCAGCGTCTTCCCCAGCGCCAGCGCGGCGCGCGCACGCGCGGCCGTCAGCGCGCGGTAGACGCCTCGTCCGCGCCAGGCCGGGCGCGTGGCGCCGCCCCAGATGCCGGCGAAGGCCGTGCCCGCGACGGGCTCCAGGCGCCCGGCGGTGATGAGCTCGCCGTCGGCTTCGGCGATCCACAAGGACATGCCGTCGTTGCGCGCCAGCCGTTCCAGCAGCGACAGGGTCATCGGCTCCGGATCAAGGTCGCCGAAGACCTCGGCCTGCATCGCGCACATGCGCGCGACCTCCCGCGGTTCGCGGATGGTGCGGATCGTCACCCCCGCGGGCAAGGGCACGTCGGCGACCAGCAGCCGCGCCTCGCCGACCATGATCGACTCCGGCGGATCGGGCTCGAAGCCGTGCTCGATGAGCGCCTCGTGCAGCCCCGGTGCCAGGTCATGCCCCCGCGACTTCCATTCGACGTGCGTGATGGCGGGGTCGGCCTGGTAGTGCCGCAGCGCGGCTCCGACGAGTCGCCGGATCTCCGTCGCATCGGCGCCGCCGAGATCCCGGTAGGTCACGAAGCCGCGCCCACGCGCGAAGGTCACCAGCCGCAGCGGCCCCGACAGCGCGACCGCAATCGCGCTCGGCGTCTCGGCCTCCGAGCGGAGTTGCGCGTCGTAAGCGGCGAGCAGGTCGGAGACTGCGGACATGGCATCAACGGCGTGAGAAGTCGCTGGCTCAGTGGCGGGATTGATCGGCATTCCAGATAGGTTGATCTTATCTTTCGAATTCCCGAGTAGCTCAGCGCTCCCTAGAGTACGCCCCACGATAAGAAAGCGTTGGAGACAAACATGCAGCAGCTTCAGATCGAACGCTGGGCCGGCAGCGCCTTGGCCGCGGCGATCACGATCAGCGTCGGCGCGCCTGACGCGCCCGCTCCGGCCCGACCGCAGAAGCCTCGCTGCCCCGGATCGCTTCGACGCCACCGGCGCTGAGCCCTCGACCTCCACGCCTGAAGGGCTGGCACGGTTCCACACCGCCGGATCGATGACCTGGGCCAGGTCATCGAGGCCGCGGGCCTCGTGTCCCACTCGCGCTCCGCCAGCCCTCCCTTGACCGACCCAGCGTATGGCGGATGCCTCCGCCATGGGCGGAGCCATGCCTGGTCCCAGTTGTCCGAGTCCTCAACCCGTCAACGATCGAGAGCGCCACGGCGCATTGGAGAAAGAGCATCATGCAGAAGCCACCGTCCTCCCTGGTCCCCTTCCTGGGTGCCTTCGCCGCCACGCTGCCCCTGATCGCGACACCGGCGCACGCGCAGGGCACCGTCACGCTCTACGGGATCCTCGACTCCGCCATGCGCTACGTCCACAACGACGCCGTCGGCTCGATCAAGCTGCTCGTGAGCGGCAGCGGCATGACCAGCCGCCTGGGCGTACGCGGCGTCGAAGACCTGGGCGGGGGCCTGACGGCCTCCTTCAACCTGGAGCACGGCGTGCTCGTCGATTCGGGGACGCAGGCGTCCGCGTCGCAGTTCTGGGACCGCCGCGCGATTGTCGCCATCGCCGACAAGCAGCTCGGTGAAGTTCGCCTCGGCCGGGACTACACACCCAACTTCACCAACTGGGCGCGGTTCGACCCGTTCGGATACACGGGCGCCGCCAGCGCCGGCAACTTCATCAACACCACCGCGGTGGGGCCTGTGCGGTCGGCGTTCGGCACCGGACTCGCCCCCACCGTCCGCTCCAGCAACGCGGTGCAATACGTGTTGCCTGGCGAGCTCGGCGGCGTGGAGGGCGTCGTCATGGTGGCGGCGGGCGAAGGCGGTCTCTCGGCCAATGCACAGCACAAGCTGACGAGCGCCCGGCTGGGCTACACGGCACCGACCTTCGAGATCTCCGTGGCGCATGCGCAGATCGAGAATGACCTGACGACGGCCGGAAAGCTGAAGGACTCAGGCATCGGCGGCACCGTCAGCCTCGCCGGGGCGAAGTTCTCCGGCGCGCTGCGCGTGTTCAAGTACGCCGATGCCAAGCAGCTGCTCATGCTGCTGGGCGCCGTCGTCCCGCTGGGCGTGGCCGGCGAGCTCAAGTTCTCGATCAACCGGGCGAAGTTCGACGGGCGGGTCGGCGCGACGAGCATCGACGGCAACGCGTCGACCCAGCTCGCCATGGGTTATGTGCACAGCCTCTCCAAGCGCACGGCCCTCTACACCACCGCGTCCTGGATCAGCAACAAGGGTCGGGCGGCCGCGGTGGTTCCCGGCGGCCCCCCGGGTCTGCCCGCGGGCGGCGACTCGAAGGGGTGCGAGGCCGGCCTGCGGCACAGCTTCTGACGTCAGCGTGCGACCCCCATCGCACGCGCTACTTCATCCCTTCACGCTGCTGACTTCCTCCGCGAAAAAAATCACGCGCTTCACGACCTCCCAGGTGAAGCTTCATGAGCACGACATCCCGCCGGTCCTTCCTGACCGCCGCGGTCGCCGGCATGGCCAGCAGCCATTCGTTCGCGCAGACCCTCCGCAAGGCGCTCGCCACGCCGGCCAACAACGCCACCGGCACCCTCGCCGACGTGGAGCACGTGGTCATCCTGATGCAGGAGAACCGCTCCTTCGACCACTACTTCGGCACGCTGGCCGGCGTGCGCGGCTACAGCGATCCGCGCCCCATCGCCCTGCCCTCCGGCCAGCCCGTGTGGATGCAGCCCGGCACCGCCCTGGGCTCGCAGGTCCTGCCCTACCACTTCGACATCCGCAACACCAACGCGCTGCGCGTCGGCCTGGACCACAGCTGGAAAGGCACCGAGACCGCGTGGAAGGACTGGAACGTCTGGGTGTCGAAGAAGTCGCCCCGCACGATGGGCTACTTCGACCGCAGCGATTTGCCCTTCTACTACGCCCTTGCCGACGCGTTCACCGTCTGCGACGCTTACCACTGCTCGATCTTCGGACCGACCGATCCCAACCGCTTCTACGCCCTCACCGGCCACAGCAACGCGGTCGTGACCGGGATCTCCGACTCCCGGCTCTACAACGTCACCAACGGCACCTACAACGGCGACATCGCCAACGACAACCCCGCCGCCAAGGGCAACGAGTGGCTGACCTACGCCGAGACCCTGGAGACCGCCGGCGTGAGCTGGAAGGTCTACCAGGAGTGGGACAACTACGGCGACAACTACCTCCAGTACTTCAAGAACTTCCGCACCGACGCGAACGGGCAGAAGCTGACCAGCGCCTCGCCGCTGTATCGCCAGGGCCGCGCGCTGGCCGCGGGATCGACCCAGGCCAACGCGCCGGGCACGACCGGCCAGTGGCTGATCGACCAGTTCGCCGCCGACGTGCGCAGCGGCAACCTGCCGCGCGTGTCCTACATCTGCGCACCGACCGAGTACTGCGAGCACCCCGACGACACGCCCAACGCCGGTGAGAACTTCACCGCGCGCCTGCTGCAGGCACTGGTGCAGACGCCCGAGGTCTGGTCCAGGACCGCGCTGATCCTGACCTACGACGAGAACGACGGCTTCTTCGACCACATGCCGTCGGTGATGGCGCCGCTGAACACCGACCGCGGCCGCACGACGATGACCAACGCCACGCAGGGCGAGATCGCCAACAGCCAGCCGATCGGCCTCGGCCCCCGCGTGCCGACGATGGTGATCTCACCGTGGAGCAAGGGCGGCCGCGTCTGCTCGCAGCTGTTCGACCACACCTCGCTGATCCGCTTCACCGAGGAATGGCTCGTGGCCCTCGGCCACCCGCGCAGCAGCGTGCAGTGCAACGGCATCTCGCCGTGGCGCCGCGCGGTCTGCGGCGACATGACCAGCGCCTTCGACTTCAAGTCCGGCGGCGCCGAGTTCCCGTCCAGCGTGCCGGCCAACGCCGTGTACTTCAAGGGCTGGGGCACGAAGGACGCGCTGCCGCCGGCCAACCAGAGCCTGCCGCGGCAGGAGAAGGCCGCCAGCGGCATCCCGCGCCGCGCGGCGCCGCTGCCGTACCGCTCGACCGTCGACGGCATCGCCGCGACCAACGCGCGCCAGTTCGCGCTGAGCTTCGCCAACGAGGGCAGCGTCACGGCGGCGTTCATCGTCTATTCGACGCTGCGCACCGACGGCCCGTGGCACTACACCGTCGAGCCGGGCAAGCGCATCGACCAGGAAGTCTGGAACTGGAGCAGCGCGCCGATGCAGCTCGCCGTGCACGGCGACAACGGCTTCCTGCGCGAGTTCCGCATGAGCTTCGACGGCATCGGCCGTCTGGCCGCGACCAGCCTGAAGGAACAACCCGCGAGCGCGAGCGTCACGCTGACGCTGCGCAATGCGAGCACGCAGGCCATGCGCTTCCGCATCGTCGACAACGCCTACGGTGACAAGACCGTCGTCACGGTCGATGTGCCGGCCGGCTCGAGCCGCGACCATGTCCGCGCGGTCACGGCCAGCTACGGCTGGTACGACCTGGTCGTGACCGTCGACGGCGACAACGCCTTCCTGCGCCGCCTGGCGGGTCACGTCGAAGGCGCCGGCCTGGACTTCACCGACCCGGTGCTGAACGGCCTCGCGCAGGTCACGTGGAACGCGCCGCCGGTGCTGCCGCCGAGCACGCCGACCGCCACGTTCAAGGCCGACGTCGATCGCGTGCGCATCGGCGGCGGCGTGTCGCTGAGCTGGACCGGGCTGCCGTCGAGCACGACGAACTGGATCGGCCTCTACCGCGTCGGAATGACGCCGGGCGGCCCCGGCTCGTTGAAGTGGAACTACGTGGCGAGCCCGTCGGGATCGCAGGTGTTCTCGCTGGCCGGTCAGCCGGAAGGGGACTACTTCTTCGGCCTGTTCCTCAACGACGGCTACGGCGAAGCCGCGCCGCGCCTGTCGGTCCGCATCCGCAAGAACGGCGACGTGAACGCCGACGGCGCCGTCACCGCCGCCGACCGCGACACGCTGCGCAACGCCATCGGCAGCTGCGCCGGCGATACGCGCTTCGAGCCGCTGGCCGACATGGACGGCGACAAGTGCATCACGCAAGCGGACTACCGCGTCTGGTACCAGCTCTTCAGCACCCTGTGAGAACCCTCATGAACTTCAAGCCCCTGCTCGCCGCCGCTGCGCTGGCGTTCGCCTCGCTGGCCGCCACGACCGCTCATGCCGCCACGGTCTCGCTGACCGCCGCCGGTCCGGCGAAGGCCGGTGAAGGCGTGGACCTGCTCATCAGCCTCGTCGATCCGTTCGGCGGCCTGCCTTCCGATGAGGAACTGCTGTCCTTCGGCTTCCGCCTCAGCTACGACACGACGAAGCTCTCCTTCGGCAGCTTCACCGCCGCCGCTGGCTGGGACGACGACAGCCCGTGGCTGGGTGCGGGCACTTTCGGCGGATCGAGCTTCCCCGGCGTCGCCAACGGCGGTCAGGGCTCGCTGCTGCTCGGCACGCTGCACTTCGACGCGCTGCAGGGCGGCCTCGCGCAGATCAGCCTGATCACCGACGCCCGCAATCTGAACCACGGGCTCAGCTACTTGTGGAGCGATGTGCAGCCGCTCAACGCGTCGCTCAATCTCGCGGTGTCTGCGGTGCCGGAGCCGACCTCCGCTCTGCTGGCGGCGCTGGGTCTCGGCGCGTTGGGGTTCACGACGCGACGTCGCAAGACCTCGCACTGACGAAAAAAAGGAGCCCGCAGTCGCGGGCTCCTTGGGCCGCCTCATGAGGCGGCAGTCAGACCATCGCTTTCAGACGATCACTGGACCACGGCGTCGCGGACCTTCCGCGGCGCCAGTTCGTGCCGCTCGAACTGCATCGAGAACGACGCGCGTCCCGACGAGAGCGCGCGCAAGTTGCCGATGTAGCCGAACATCTCGCTGAGCGGCACCTGGGCGTCGACGACGATCGCGGTGCCACGCAGCGCCTGGCCGCGCACCAGACCGCGCCGGCGATTCAGGTCGCCGATGCAGTCGCCGAGCGACTCGGCCGGCGTGACGACTTCCACCGCCATCACCGGTTCCAGCAGCTGCGCATCGGCCTTCGCAAAGGCTTCGCGCGCCGCATTCGCCGCCGCCAGCTCGAACGCCATCGCCGACGAGTCGCGCTCGTGGAAGCCGCCGTCGAGCAGCGTGGCCTGGAAGTCCACGCACGGGAAGCCCGCGATCACGCCGCTGAGCGCCGCGCGCCGGATGCCCGCCTCCACCGCGGGAATGAACTCGCGGGGAATCGCGCCGCCGACGATGCGGCTCTCGAAGCGCACGCCCTCGCCGCGCGACAGCGGCTCGAAGCGCAGCACGACCTCGGCGAACTGCCCGGGGCCGCCGCTCTGCTTCTTGTGGACGTGATGCACGTCCACCGACCGGCCGAGCGTCTCGCGATACGCCACCTGCGGTCGGCCGACCTGCACCTCGACGCCGTGACGCGCGCGCAGCTTCTCGATCGAGACCTCCAGTTGCAGCTCGCCCATGCCGGAGAGGATCGTCTGCCCGGTCTCGGCGTCAAACCGCATCCGCAGGCTCGGGTCCTCGCGCAGCATCGATTGCAGCGCCTTCGACAGCTGGGCCACGTCGTCGCGCGTCTTCGGCTCGATCGCCATGTCGATCACCGGTTCGGGCACGCTGATCTCCTCGAGATGCAGCGGACTCGCCGGGTCGCACAGCGTGTGACCGGTCAGCGTCTCCTTCAGGCCGATCACCGCCGCGATGTCGCCGGCGCGCAGCTCGTCGCGCTCGACGCGGTCGTCCGCGTGGATCTCGTAGAGCCGCCCGACGCGTTCCATGCGGCCGGTGTTGACGTCGAGCACCGCGTCGCCGCGGCGCAGACGTCCCCGATAGACACGCACGAAGACCATCGTTCCGTGACCGTCCGCCGCCACCTTGAAGGCGAGCGCCGCGAAGGGGCCGTCCGGATCGGAAGGCGACCCCGCCGTGTCGTCGATGTCGGCGCGGCGGATGTCCTCCGGCGCCGGCAGGTAGTCGACGACCGCGTCCAGCAAGGGCTCCACGCCGCGATTGCGGAAGGCCGAGCCCGCCAGCGCCGGCACGAACGCGCCCGACAGCACGCCGCGTCGCACGCAGCGGCCCAGCGTGGCGTCATCGATCGGCTGACCGTCCAGATAGGCGACCAGCGCGGCATCGTCCTGCTCGACCACGGTCTCGATCAGGCGGGCGCGATGGGCGCGCGCCTGGTCGAGCATCGCGGCGGGCACGTCCGATTCGACGAAGGGCGCGGTCGCGTCGTCGCGTTCCCAGACCAGCGCCTTCATCGCGATCAGATCGACGACGCCGCGGAAGTCGCCCTCCGCGCCGATCGGCAGCTGCAGCGGCAGCACGGTCGCACCGAGACGGTCCTCCATCATGGCCACGACACGCAGGAAGTCCGCGCCGACGCGATCCAGCTTGTTGATGAAGGCGATGCGCGGCACGCGGTACTTGTCCGCGAGACGCCAGTTGGTCTCGGTCTGCGGCTCCACGCCGGCGACGCCCTCGAACACCACGACCGCGCCGTCGAGCACGCGCAGCGATCGGTTGACCTCGATGTTGAAGTCGATGTGGCCGGGCGTGTCGATCAGGTTGAGCTGCGTGCCCTTCCATTGGACGGACACGGCGGCGCTGTTGATGGTGATGCCGCGGCGACGCTCCTGCGGATCGAAGTCCATGCGGGTCGTGCCGTCGTTGACGTCGCCGATGCGATGGCTCTCGCCCGTGTAGAACAGGATGCGTTCGGTGGTGGTGGTCTTGCCGGCGTCGACGTGGGCGATGACGCCGAGATTGCGCAGAGGCTTGTGGACCGGGTTCATGGTGAATCCTTCTTTCGAAATCTGAGGGCAAGACGCGGCCCTCAGGCGGATTCACCTGATGGGGCTAGCGTCGAGAGAGAAGCGGCTGACTGCCGGAGTGCAGCGCGGTGCGCGGGCGCAAGCGTGGGCTTGGGCGCAGGCGCGTGCGGACGCGACTCCGGCGGGCGGGAATCGTCGCGATCAGCTTGTCGTAGGTGCGGGTGCGCATGGGTGGACTCGGAAAACAGAAAACCCCGGAGGGCGCTGGGCCTGCCGGGGTTCTGTGGAAGACCGGAAGGCGCGCACGCCTTCCGAATGCGATCGGAGGGCGCGTCAGGTGGCGAAAGTCGCCTTGATCACTTGGGAGGTCTTCATGATGGACGTGATTTTGAGCGAATCGATGCGGCCGCGCAATGGGCCGCCGCGATGACCGCACCCGATTCAGGGTCAGGTGTTGCGGTCGCTCGACAGCGCAAGCCGCAGTCACTCATTGCTGCGAAGGACCACTACTCATTCGCGTCGGATCGCGACGAGAAACCTCAGAACCAGTCAGTGCCAAGTCTGGCCTGCGGGCGTAGATTTCTCTCTCCGCAATGACTCGCTGAAAGTGAGGTGATGAATGGAAATCGCGATCTTCCAGGCGCTGAAGGGCGCCGGTGTGTCTGAAGCCGACGCGCGATCCGCGGCAGAGGCGATTCAACAGGGCGTGCGAAGTGACGTTCGCGACGCGACAAAGGACATGGCCACCAAGACCGATCTGGCCGACTTGAGGGGCGACCTGATCCAACGGATTTCCGACCTGCAGCGCTTCGTCGTGGCGTCGGTCTTCGGTAGCAGCGGGATGCTGGCCGTGATGATCACGGTGTTCAACTACCTGCGCTGACATGACGACGCGAAGAAGGAAGACCGCCCTTGGGCGGTCTTCTTCATGGTGCCGTCAACGACGCGTCTGCGCGCTCTGCTGCGCCTCCAGCCGCTTCAGCACCTCGCCGATCGCCGCGCCTTCGCGGATCTGCGGATTCGAATAGCCATCGGTCTTCCCCGCTTCCTTCTCGCGGACCTCGATCAGCTGGCGCGCCTGCGCATGCGCCTGCCGGAAGGACCACGTTGCCTTCAGCGCATCGACGTACATCGCCTGACCGAAGAAGGTCAGCGGCGAGCGCGAGCCGCAGCCATAGGACGTGTGCGTCGCGTCGGCCGCCGTCATTACCAAGGTGCCGTCGTCGGCCAGCGGCTCGATCCAGCTGCCGGAGAAGCATGCGGAGATCGAGATCACCCGCCAGCGGACGCCCGCCTCGTCGAGCCATTGCTTGAGCAGCGCGGGCGTCATCGGCTCGCTCTCCAGCGGATACGAGTCGGTGGCGAGCAGCCCGTCGCGTCCGCCGTGCGAAGTGAGGTGCAGGAACAGCACGTCCTTCTCGCGGTCCATGACGGCGCCGATGCGCACGATGGTCTTGTGGAGGTTTGGCCGCGTCGCCCACGGGATCGTGTTCTGCGACTTCGCGTTCGTCACCAGCTCGACGGTGCGTCCCGACGTGCCGAAGCGCTCGCTCATCGTCTTGGCGACGACGGCGCTCTCATGCATGAACACGTCTTCGGACGCATACGGCGCGTAGGTCGCAGCGTAGACATTCACCACGCCGGGTTGAGACGGCGGCAACGCGCGCAGGGCGTTGGCGATGAGCTGCGACTGCGTGTCGAGGACGTCCTCGCTCAGCGAAAGGCCCGAGTACTCCTCGCGCGCTTCGGCGGAACGGGCCGGCCACCAGAAGTACATCGGATCGAGCCAGCCGCTGATCGCGATGGGCAGCGGCGTGAGCAGCAGCGCGATCACGCGCACCATGCCGGAGGCTGTGAGCCGCCACCACAGACGCAGGCTCGCGAGGCCCTCCCAGACCATCGGAAACAGCCACGCGACCCACCGGCCCCAATCGGGCCAGGCGTCGGCCGGGCCGAACACCGCGGGCGCGAGCTTGGCGGCAAGACCGTCGGCGATGTTCAGCAGCACCGTGACGGCGACGAGCAGCGACACCAGCGTGCCGACGTTGGCGGGCCCCGGCTCGAGGCGCCTGGGCGACGCGATCATCAGCCAGCAGATCCACACCGACACGACCGTCGCACTCCAGCTCTTGAAGATGCTGCGCCACTCGAAGGTGGCGGCGCCGTCGATCGCCTCGCGCTGCAGGCCGAGCCCGACCGCCAGCGACAGCAGCACCAGCACGACCAGCGTCCACGGCCCGCCGTCGAGCCGCTCCCAGCGCGGCGCGCGGAAGGTCAACACGCGCGCGGCTTCGCTGAGCCAGACGAATCCCGGAGTCATGCTCCGCTGTGAATGACTGATATCCATCGAATAAATTTCATGAATTGAAGTCGAACGCCCATCATTCCCTGGCGACGTCGAAATTCATCTCCCCCAGGGGAGCGACGACCCTCAAATCGCCCGCCACGCGGGCACCGCCAAGGAGCTCATCATGACTGTCAAGAATGTCCTCTTCGTTCTGACCAACACCGCTCAGATCGGCCCGAACCATCGCCCGACCGGCTACTTCTTCGCCGAGGTGGCGCATCCGTTCGAGGTATTCGACCACGCCGGCGTGGCGGTCGATTTCGTGTCGCCGCTCGGCGGCACGCCGCCCTCGGACGCGTATGACGAGAGCGACCCGGCGCAGCGCGCCTTCCGCGAGAGCGCGGCGTTCCGCCGCATGTCGCGTAGCCGCAAGCTGTCGGAGGTCGACGTGCTCGACTACGACGCGATCTTCTTCCCCGGCGGCCTCGGCCCGATGGCCGACATCGCGACCGATCCCGACGTGAAGCAGGCGGTGATCCGCGCCTGGAACGGCGGCAAGATCGTCTCCGCCGTGTGCCACGGCCCGGTCGCCTTCGCCGGCGCGACGCTGGACGACGGCACGCCTTTCCTGAAGGGTCGACGCGTCACCGCGTTCTCGAACGCCGAAGAGGAAGGGTATGCCATCGCCGACGTGCCCTTCCTGCTGGAGAGCGCGCTGGTCGAGCAAGGCGCGACCTACGAGAAGGCCGACGTGTGGCAGCCCAAGGTCGTCGTCGACGGCCGCCTGATGACGGGTCAGAACCCCGCGTCCGGCGCCCCGCTGGCCAAGGAGATCGTGGCAGCGCTCAACAAGGACGTGGCATGAGCGCCGGCGGTCCGATCGTGGTCGTCGCCCGCTGGCGCATGGCGCCGGAGACGGTACCCGAGGTCCTCGCGCTGGTGGCCGGCCTGCGCGAGCAATCGCTGGCCGAGCCCGGCTGCCAGGGCTACGAAGCGTTCCAGAGCGTCGGCGTCCCGGGCGAACTGCTGCTGCTGGAGCGCTACGCCGACCACGCCGCGATCGAGGCGCATCGCGCTTCGACCCACTACAAGGAGCTGGTGGTGCAGCGCATCCTGCCGCTGCTGACTGGCCGGCAGGTGGAGCTGCTGCGGCAGGAGGCCTGACGCCCGCCTCGGGTCGCCGAGCGGCGCTTCGGTCAGGACGTGGCGACGTTGAGTACCCAGGTCACGCCGAACTTGTCGGTGAGCATGCCGTAGAGCGGCGACCAGGCGGAGGGCGCGAGATCCTGCAGGATCGAGGCGCCCTCGGCCAACTGCCGCCAGAAGCCCGAGATTTCCTCCGCCTCGCCGCTCTGGATGGAGACGAAGAACGAGCGGTCGCCGCGGTCCCAGCTCAGCTCGGTCGGCACGTCGTAGGCCATGACGCGGAAACCGTTCGGTGCCAGGACTTGCCCGAACAGCAGCAGCGCGGTATCGGCTTCGGATCGCGCGGCATGCGCCTCGCCGTAGGTCACGGCCATCAGGTCACCGCCGAAGATGCGGTGATAGAAGTTGAGTGCCTCGCGGGCCTGGGCGCGGAAGTTGAGGTGCGTGGTGACGGTCAGTGCCATGGTCGTTCCTGGGATCGTTGAACAAGCCCGATCGCGCTGCGCCGCGTTGCATGGCGACGCCCGTCGCGACCGGTCCGTTCAATGTAGGAAGACGCATGGCAGGCGAGTGGCAGCAGGGTCTGCTGACAGATCCCGGTAGCGAGCCGCGATAAGCGTAGGCGCGGACACCGTCCTTCGTCAGCGGCCGGCGGCGCTCTTGCGCGACTCCTCGCGCCAGCTGTCCATCAGCACGCGGCTGTGCTCGCGCGAGGACCGCTTGATCGTCGCGACCTCCTCGGGCCCGAAGCGCTCCCATCCGAGCTTGGTCAGCATGGTCCGTCGCCCCAGCGAGAACACCATCACCTGCCCGCACAGCATCATCACGCGCATCGCCAGCAGCGGGTCCTTCTCCGGCATGCCGCAGTAGCGCGCGACCACGCGCGCCGACAGCTCACCCATCTGCGGGCGGATCGTCTTGTCGAAGATCTCGAACAGCACGCCGGGCGCATGCCCGATCTGCTCGTGCGCGATGAACAGGCGGCGGTACTCGGCGTCGTCGGGCAGCAGCTGGAAATCGGTCAGCGCGTCCAGCATCACGCCGAAGGCCTCGAAGAGCTGGTCCGGCGTCGCCGCCGGGTCGGCGAGCACCGCCTTCGTCTGCGCGACCACCGGTCCGAAATGCGCCGCCGAGCTGTCCGCGATGTACTGCGCGCAGGCCCGGTACACGCCTTCCTTGTTGTCGAAGTAGTACTGCAGCGCCGGCGCGTTCACCCCCGCCGCCTTGGCGATCTCCCGCGTCGACGCGCCTTCGAAACCGCGCTCACTGAACAGCCGCAGCGCGACGTCGATGATGCGGCGACGGGTCTCCTCGCCACGCGCATAGGCCGCATCGGCGCGGTGTCGGGGAGCTCGGACAGGGCGTTCGGTCATGTGTAAAGGAAACTGAAGTCAAAAATATAGCAGTTGACAGAAATCTTCCAACTGGAAAAAGATATCGGTCGGAATAATTCTTCGAGCCGGTCAGCCCGGCCCCGCCCATGTCGTCCCAGACCCCTGCCGGCCCGAACGGGCCGAAGTCCCCCGCCGGCCGCAAGCCCGTGCTGCTGTTGATTGCCGCCGCGGCGCTCCTCGCCGCCGGCGCCTACGGCGTGCACTGGTGGACCACCGGCCGCTTCATCGAGACCACCGACGACGCCTACCTGAAGGCCGACAGCGTCACCGCCGCGCCCAAGGTCGGCGGCTACGTGACGCAGGTCTATGTCGTCGCCAACCAGGCGGTGAAGCGCGGCGATCCGCTCGTGAAGCTGGACGCCCGCCAGTACCAGGCCGCCGCCGACCAGTCGCAGGCGACCATCGACGGCCGCAAGGCCGACATCCGCCGCTTCGAGGCGGACATCCTCCAGCAGCAGGGCCAGCTCGCGCAGACCCGCGCCCAGGCCGAGGCCTCGCGCCTGGCGCTGGCGCATGCGCAGGACGAGGTCACGCGCCACACGCCGCTGGCCGCCACCGGCGCCACGACCGCCGAACGTCTGGCCGAGCTGCGCAACACGCGCGACCAGGCCGTCGCCAGCCTGGCCGCCGCCGACGCCGCGGTGAAGGCCGCCGATGGCCGGCTGAAGTCGAGCGAGGCTCAGGTCGCGCAGTCGAAGGCGCAGGTCGAGGCCGCCGAGGCCGCGCTGCGCCAGAACCACCTCGACGTCGACGACACCGTCGTGCGCGCCGCCATCGACGGCCGCATCGGCGACACCACCGTGCGCGTCGGGCAGTTCGTGCAGCCGGGCACGCGGATGATGACCGTCGTGCCGACGCAGGACGTCTACCTCGTCGCCAACTTCAAGGAGACGCAGATCGGCCGCATGCGCGCTGGCCAGCCGGTGACGCTGCACGTCGACGCCCTGCCCGACCTCGACCTGCACGGCACCGTCGAGAGCTTCTCGCCCGGCACCGGCGCGCAGTTCGCGCTGCTGCCGTCGGAGAACGCCACCGGCAACTTCACGAAGATCGTCCAGCGCGTGCCGGTGCGCATCCGCGTGCAGCTCGATCCGAAGGCGGACCCGGCGCTGCGCGACCGCCTGCTGCCCGGACTCTCCGTGACGACCGACGTGGACACCCGCGGAGCCCGCCATGGCTGAGGCCGCATCGTCGGCCGCGCCGGGTGCAATGGGTGGACCAAGCACGCAAGGTCCGCCGCGCGCGGCCGGCGCGACACCGCACGCCGAGCCCAACGCCGGCACGGGCGACTGGATCGCCGTCGCGGCCGGCGCGCTCGGCGCGCTGATGGCGACGCTGGACATCTCCATCACCAACTCGGCGCTGCCGCAGATCCAGGGCGCGATCGGCGCGACCGGCACCGAGGGCACCTGGATCTCCACCGGCTACCTGATGTCGGAGATCGTCATGATCCCGCTGGCCGCGTGGCTCACGCGCGTCTTCGGGCTGCGCAACTTCCTGGTCGGCAACGCGGCGCTGTTCACCTTCTTCTCGGTGCTGTGCGGCCTCTCGGGCAGCCTGCCGATGCTGATCCTCGCCCGCATCGGTCAGGGCTTCACCGGCGGCGCAATGATCCCCACCGCGCAGACCATCATCCGCACGCGGCTGCCGCGCCATCAGCTTCCCGTCGGCATGACGCTGTTCGGATTGATCGTGCTGCTCGGGCCGCTGCTGGGCCCGGTGCTCGGCGGCTGGCTGACCGAGAACGCCAGCTGGCACTGGTGCTTCTTCATCAACGTGCCGGTCTGCGCCGCGCTGCTGACGCTGCTGCTGCTGGGACTGCCCGCGCAGCGCATGCACCTGGAGGAGTTCATCCGCGCCGACTGGCTCGGCATCGTGGGCCTCGCGGTCGGCCTGTCGACGCTGACCGTCGTGCTCGAGGAAGGCCAGCGCGAACGCTGGTTCGAGTCCTCGCTGATCGTGTCGCTGAGCCTGGTCTCGGCGATCGGCATGGCGATGATCGCGCTCTCGCAGCGCTACGCGTCCAGGCCCATCCTGCGCTTGAAACTGATGCGCAACTGGCACTACGCCAGCGTCATCGTCATCGTGTTCACCGTCGGCGCGGGGCTGTACTGCATCTCCTACCTGGTGCCGCAGTTCCTCGCGTTGATCGCCGGCTACAACGCGCAGCAGTCGGGCGCGATCATGCTGCTGGCCGGCGTGCCTGCCTTCCTGATGATGCCCATCCTGCCGCGGCTGATCTCGCGCGTGGACCTGCGCGTGATGGTGATCCTCGGACTCACGGCCTTCGCCGCGAGCTGCCTGCTCGACATCAGCCTCACCGCCCAGAGCGTCGGCCACGACTTCGTCGGCTCGCAGCTGCTGCGCGGCGTCGGGCAGATGCTCTGCATGATGCCGCTCAACCAGGCCTCGATGGCGACGGTCACGCGCGAGGAATCGGGCGACGCCGCCGGCATCTACAACATGGCGCGCAACCTGGGCGGCTCGGTGGGACTCGCCGTCATCGGCACCTTCATCGACCGACGCAACAGCCTGCACATCGATCGGCTGGGCGAGACGCTCAACGCGAATTCGACGCTGGTCCAGGAACGGCTCGCCGGCAGTGCGGCCAGCCACTTCGCGCAGGGAGGCGACTTCGCCTACGCGCAACTGCAGGCGATGAAGGAACTGGTGCTCACCGTCCATCAGCAGGCCAGCGTGATGACCTTCTCGGAAACCTTCTACGTGCTCGCGGCCGCGCTGCTGCTCTGCGTGCCGCTCGCGCTGACGCTCAGGACGCCAAGGCAGCCCGGCCAGGCACCGGCGTCCAACGACGCCCATTGAGATCCTCATGACCCACTTTCCACACGTCTCCCTCTTGTCCCGCGTCCGATGGCCCGGCCCGCTCCGCGTCGGGCTCACCACGGTCACGACGCTGTCGGCCGTGGCCGCCGCCGCGGCCATGCTGCTGCTCGCCGGCTGCACCACGGTCGGCCCCGACTACCAAAGCGCGCCCGCCGTCGCGAGCGACGCGCTCCGGCAGACGCGCTTCAAACGCGATGACGCGACCAGCGGCGCGACCGCAGGCGCGTCTGCCGGCGCATCCACCGACGCCTCTGCGCCCGTCGCGGCGCGCTGGTGGCGTGCGCTCGACGACAGCACGCTCGACGCCCTCGTCGTGCAGGCGCTGAGGCAGAGCCCCACGCTGCAGGCCGCCGAGGCACGCCTGCGTTCGGCGCGTGCCGCGTTCAATGCGCAGGAGGCCAACGGTCGACCGAAGGGCTCGGCGTCGGCGCTCGGCGCCGGCGTCTGGCAAGGCCCGGGCACCGACCACGAGACTTCGCTTCATCTCTACAGCATCGGTTTCGATGCGACCTGGGAAGTGGATCTCTTCGGCGGCACGCGCCGCGCGGTCGAGTCCGCCTCGGCGCAGGCGCAGGCGGTGCAGGCGGACCTGGCCGATGCGCAGGTGTCGCTGACGGCCGAGGTCGCGTCCACCTACGTCGGCCTGCGCGCCCAGCAAGCCCGGCAGGCGCTGCTGCGCGACACGGCCGCGGTCGACGCGCAGGCGCTGACGCTGGTCCGCCAGCGGCGCGACCAGGGCGTCGCCACCGCCGACGATGTCGAGCAACGCGCCCAGCAGGCCGAGGCGACGCAGGCTTCGCTGGCCGACGTGGCCGCGGAGATCACCGCCTCGCTCGACCAGCTCGCGCTGCTGACGGGACAGGCGCCGGGCACGCTCGATGACGCGCTGGCCGCCGCCACGCCCGCACTGCCGCACGCGCCGGACCGCGTCGCCATCGGCGATCCCGCCGCGCTGCTGCAGCGCCGTCCGGACATCCGCGCGGCCGAGCGCCGCCTGGCCGGCCGCACGGCGCAGATCGGCCAGGAGACGGCGAAGTACCTTCCCAAGCTCAGCCTGCTGGGCAACATCGGCGTCGCCGGCACCGAGCCTGGCAAGCTGTTGCGGACGGACAACCTGGCCCTCGCCGCCGTGCCGTACCTGAGCTGGAACGTCCTCGACTTCGGCCGCACTGCCGCCGCCGTGCGCGAGGCCGAGGCGGGCCGCGACGAGGCCGTCGCCAACTACCAGTCCGCCGTGCTCGGCGCGCTGCAGGACGCCAACACCTCGCTGGCGCGCTTCGGCCGGCAGCGTCAATCGGTGCAGCATCTGCTCGCGCAGCGGGGCTCGACGGCGCGGACACTCGATCTGACAGGGCAACGCCGCCAGGCCGGCGTCGCGAGCCAGATCGACCTGCTCGACGCGCAGCGCCGCGACATCGACGCGCGACTCAAGGCGCTGGATGGCGAGTCCGCGTTGCTGAAGGACTTCGTCGCGCTGCAGAAGAGCCTGGGCCTGGGCTGGGACCTGCCGGCCTGAGGCCGCCACCGCCGACCTTGGCGAGATCGGGCCTCGGCCGCCGCGACGCCGGCGGCCGGGCGCCTCGTTGGTTTCCCAGGACAAGCGCCCGATCCGGGGGGCATTCCGGCATATCGGGCGCGTCGTTGCAAGGGTAGGCTGGCGTTCATGACCGACGCGTCCTCCCCCGCTCCGGCCGCCACGAACGCCGCGGGCGCTGCGCCCGCCACGTCCGCCTCCATCGCGCTCGCGCTCGATCAGGGCAGCGGGGAACCGCCACCGGGCGCGCCGGGCGGGACCGTCTGGCTGATGCTGCTGAACATCGCTCTTGCGGTGGCCTACGCCGCGCTCGGCGTGCTGGCGCTCAAGCTGATCCTGCAGCCCGACTTCGTCTCCCCCATCTATCCCGCCGCCGGCCTCGCCGTCGCCGCTGCCTTGCGCTGGGGCCCCGGCGCGCTGCCGGGCATCGCGATCGGGGGCGCGGCGGTCAGCCTGGCGATCGGCGTCGAGCGCGCGCACCTTCAACCGCTGCAGCCCTTGATGGTCGGCCTTGGCGGCGCGCTGCAGGCGTGGCTGGGCGCGTGGCTCGCGAGACGCTGGATCGGCGCGAACCCGCCCCTGTGCGAACCCGCCGAACTCATGCGCTTCCTCGCCGCGACCGCCGGCATCGCCTGCCTCGTCGCACCGAGCTTCGGCGTCGCGGCGCTGTGGATCACCGGTGCGATCGGGCCGTCGCAGGTCCTGCCGCATTGGCTCGCGTGGTGGGTCGGCGACGCGATCGGCGTGCTGATCGGCGCGCCGGTGGCGCTGGCGCTGTTCGGCCTGCCGCGCAAGCACTGGGCGCCGCGACGACTGAGCGTCGCCCTGCCGATGCTGGTCGCGTGCGCCTTGCTGTTCGGCGCCACGCTGCATGTCGCGCGCAACGAGGATGGACGCCGGCGCCATGCCTTCGAACTGGAAGCGGTGAATGCGCTGAATTCGCTGTCCGACAAGCTGTCGATGCCGCTGACCGCGCTCGAGGCCAACCACAGCCTGCTGCTGGTCGCGCCGGGCATCCGCCGCGGCGACTTCGAACGCGCCCATGCCGAGCGCGCCCGCGCCGGCGGCGCCGTGTACGCGGTGGGCTGGGCGCCGCTGGTGCGTCCGCAGGAGGTGCCCACGTTCGAACGCGCGGCCCAGGCCGACGGCTACGTCGGTTATCACGTCTACGAACGACGCCGGCCCGGTGACCTGACCCCCGACCCCGCCGAGGACAGGCTGCCGATCCGGCTCATCGCGCCGTTCGCGCGCAACCGGCCGGCGATGGGCGCCAACATCCGCAACATCCCGCAGGCGCGCGCCGCGCAGGAGCGCGCGATGGCCACCGGCGAGCCGTCGGCCAGCGAAAGCTTCCCGCTGTCGCAGGACGCCGGCGTGACGCTGATGGGCGTCGTGGTCTACCGCGCACTCTACGAGGGTGGCTTCACCGATCCACGCGACGCCGCCGGCCACGCCCGCAAACCCACCGGCGTGGCCTTCGCGACGCTGCGCCCGGAGGCGCTGCTGCACGACGCGCTGCCGGCTCGCGCAGGCCGGCTCGACTACTGCCTCATCGATGCCACCTCCGGCAGCCGCCGTCCGCTGCTGGCCGGCGACGAGCGTTGCCTGCACCTGCCCGCCGCGCTCCCGAGCCGGTCCCGCGACGTCGATTTCGCCGGACGGGCCTGGCGCCTGATCGTCTACAACCCGTCCGGACTGCCGACCCTGGACGGCAGCGCCGCCCTGCCCTTCGCGATCGCGGGGCTGGCCGGCACCGCGCTGCTGGGCCTGCTGCTGCTCTCGGTCACCGGCAGCACCGCGCGGGTGGCGCGCCGGGTCGAGGAAGCCACCCAGCGCCTGCGCGCCAGCGAGGAGCGTTTCCGGACCATCGTCGAGCACGCGCCGATCGGCGTCGTCTCCTGCGACCTCCAGGCGCGGCCGCAGGAGATCAACCCCTACTTCTGCCAGCTGCTGGGCATGAGCGTCGAGCAGTTGCAGGCGCGCTCGATCATGGCCATCACCCACCCCGAGGACCGGGCCGAGGACAGCCGGCTGGGCATGGCGCTGATCCGGGGCGAGCTCCGCCGCTACAGCCGCATCAAGCGCTACATCGGCGGCCAGGGTCAGGTGATCACGGTCCGGGCCACCGTCAGCCTGCTGCGCGACGCCCAAGGCCTGCCGTCGCGGCTGCTGGGCGTCGTCGAAGACATCGGCGAGCAACTGCGGCTGGCGGAGCTGGAGCGCATCCATGAGGCCGAGCTGGCCGCCAACCGCGCCAAGAACGAGTTCCTGTCCCGGATGAGCCACGAGCTGCGCACGCCGCTCAACGCGATGCTCGGCTTCTCGCAACTGCTGGAGTCGGACCTCGGATCGACGCTCAGCGCCCGGCAGCGAGGCTGGCTGGCGCAGATCCAGCAGTCGGGCTGGCATCTGCTGGAGATGATCAACGACACCCTGGACCTCTCGCGGCTGGACGCCGGCGGCCTGCGCGTGCAGATCGACGACCAGGATCTGGCGCCGATCGCGGCGGACAGCCTCGCGATGATCGAGACCCAGCGCCAGCGACGCGGGGTGAGCATCGAGGTCGAACTGGCCCCCGAGGTCGGCCGGGTGCGCGCCGACGCGACCCGCCTCAAGCAGGTGCTGACCAACCTGCTCAGCAACGCCGTCAAGTACAACCACGACGGCGGACGCGTCTGGCTCCGGGCGCGGCGGGTCGGGGATTCGCAGGTTGAACTGAGCGTCACCGACTCCGGGCCGGGGCTGACCGAGGCGCAGAAGGCGCAGCTGTTCCAGCCGTTCAACCGCCTGGGCCGGGAGGTCGGCGGCATTGAAGGCACGGGGATCGGGCTGGTGATCACCCAGCGGCTGCTGGCGCTGATGGGCAGCCAGTTGCGGGTCGCCAGCACCGCCGGCGAGGGGGCGACGTTCAGCTTTGAGCTGCCAATTTCTTCGGTAGATCAATGACTTAAGTGGATCCTAAGACGGCAGGCACACACTCGGTTTCAGGGGTAGCCCTCCCGTGACGCGTCCGATTTCCGGAGCCTTAGCACTCATCGTCCATGAGTGCTAATATTCTCAGCGTCGAGCCGGAGGACCGGCCCGATACAGGAGCAACGAACACATGTCCAACACCCTTGCATTGAAGGTCCGCGATCCCTGGTCCCTGGTGCCATCGCTCGGGAACCTGGATGCGTACATCACGGCGATCAACCACATTCCTCTGCTGACGCCGGAAGAAGAGAAGGATTACGCCACGCGTCTGAAGACGCATGGCGACGTGGACGCCGCGGGCCGGCTGGTGCTGTCGCACCTGCGGCTGGTGGTGTCGATCTCGCGCCAGTACCTGGGCTACGGCCTGCCGCAGGGCGACCTGATCCAGGAAGGCAATGTCGGCCTGATGAAGGCGGTCAAGCGCTTCGATCCGGAGCAGAACGTGCGGCTGGTGTCGTACGCGATGCACTGGATCAAGGCCGAGATCCACGAGTACATCCTGAAGAACTGGCGCATGGTCAAGGTCGCGACGACCAAGGCGCAGCGCAAGCTGTTTTTCAACCTGCGCTCGAAGAAGCACGCGCTCAAGGAACACGCCGCGAACCAGCAGCGCACCTCGCTGACGGAAGCCGAGATCGCCCTGGTGGCGGAAGAGCTCAACGTCAAGCCCGAGGACGTGGTCGAGATGGAGACGCGCCTGTCCGGCGGTGACGTGGCGCTGGAGCCGCAGACCGACGACGACGGCGAGACCTTCGCGCCGATCGCCTACCTGGCGGACGACACGCAGGAACCGACGCGGGTGATCGAGTCCAAGTCACGCGACCGGCTGGCCACGGACGGCCTGCAGAAGGCGCTGGAGCAGCTCGACGACCGCAGCCGCCGCGTGGTCACGGAGCGCTACCTGAACGTCAACGACGACGGGTCCGGCGGCATGACGCTGCACGAGCTGGCGGCCGAGTACAACGTGTCCGCGGAACGCATCCGGCAGATCGAAGTCGCCGCGATGAAGAAGATGCGCAAAGCGATGGTGGCGGAAGCCGCTTGATCGAAAAGCCGCTCGATCCCCTGATCGACGCCCCATGAAGAAGGCCCCGCACTGCGGGGCCTTCGTCTTTCCGGATGTCAACGCCCCGTCCCTGAGGCCTGCGGGGCCAGGGGGTTGGCCCGATTTGTGGAGCCTGCGAGACGTATGAGGGCCAAGCCCCTGGCCCCGCAGGCCGAGCGCTCGTTCATTGACCGGCGATCAACGCCTTGATATCGCCCATCAACGCCGACGCCCCCGCGCCATAGCGCGAGAACACCCGCACCCGCCCTTGCGGATCGAACAGGAAGCTCGCCGCCGTGTGGTCCATCGTGTAGCTGTCCGGTGTCTTCCCAGGCACCTTGGCGTAGTAGATCTTGAACTCCTTGGCCGTTTCCTTGAGCTGCTCCGGCGAGCCGCGCAGCGCGACGAAGCCGGGGTCGAAGCTTTCGAGATAGGCCTTCAGCAGTTCGGGCTTGTCGCGTTCCGGATCCACGGTGATGAACACGCCCTGGACCTTGTCGCCCTCTGGCCCGAGGGCCTTCTTGACCTGCGCCAGTTCGGCCAGCGTGGTCGGGCAGACGTCGGGACACTGCGTGAAGCCGAAGAACACGACCACGACCTTGCCCTTGAAGTCTTCCAGTGTGCGGGTCTTCCCGTTCTGGTCGGGCAGGCTGAAGCCGCGCGCATACGCCGCGCCGGTCAGGTCCACGCCCTGGAAGCTCGCCTTGGGCGCGGAAGAGAAGCCCAGCTTGTCGCAGCCCGCCAGCAGCGTTGCCGCACCCAGGGCCCCCAAGGCGCCGAGGCCCAGAAAACGTCGCGAGATCATCTGCACATCCGATCCGAAAGAAGGTCCCGAGCGCCGAGGCGGCTCAACTGATCCAGGGACTGACGTAGTGATCGAGCAGCAGCGCGCCGAAGAGCAGCGACAGATGCAGGATCGAGAACAGGAAGGTCTTGCGCGCCAGCGCTTCCGAATAGGCCTTCCACAGCTTGAACGCGTGATGGCAGAACATCAGCCCCAGCACGATGGCCGCGGCCAGGTAGATCCAGCCGCTCATGCCCGTCAGGAAGGGCAGCAGCGTCGCCGCGAACAGCACCCAGGTGTAGAGGAAGATCTGCAGCCGCGTGAACTCGTTGCCGTGCGTCACCGGCAGCATCGGCAGCCCGGCCTTGCGGTAGTCCTCGCTGCGGTACAGCGCCAGCGCCCAGAAGTGCGGCGGCGTCCACAGGAAGATGATCAGGCACATCAGCCAGGCCTCGGCGCCGAGCTCGCCGCGCATCGCCGCCCAGCCCAGCACCGGCGGCATCGCCCCGGAGGCGCCGCCGATCACGATGTTCTGCGGCGTCATCGGCTTCAGGATCACCGTGTAGATGATCGCGTAGCCGACGAAGGTCGCGAAGGTGAGCCACATCGTCAGCGGGTTCACCAGCGCGTACAGGATCGCCGACCCCAGCGCGCACAGCCCGCCCGAGAACAGCAGCGTCTGGTTGCGGCTGAGTTCGCCGCGGGCCGTGGGACGCCACGCGGTGCGTTTCATCTTGGCGTCGATGTGCTGCTCGATCAGGCAGTTGAACGCCGCCGCCGCGCCCGCCACCAGCCAGATGCCGCCGGTGGCGGCGATCAGGCGCACCCATTCCTCGCCCTGCGGCAGGCCGGGGATCGCCAGCGCCATGCCGATGACCGCGCAGAACACGATCAGCTGCACGACCTTGGGCTTGGTCAGTTGGTAGAACTGCCACCAGCGGGAGGGCATGGCGGCCTGCGTCGCGGAACTCATTTCGAACCCATCGTCAGGATGCCGGCGCGCACGGGCGCCGGCTCGATCACATTGCGGGTCGTGCCGGCACGCAGCCGCGCCAGCACGATCGCACACATCAGCAGCAGCGCCGCGGCGCCGCCGGTATGGGCCAGCGCGGCCACCAGCGGCCACCCCAGCACCACGTTGGAAAGGCCGGAGGCCAGTTGCCACGCGCCGACCGCCAGCAGGCGGCGCGCCCAGCGTCGGGCTTCGAGGCCGTCACCGCCGGCACCGGTGCCGCCCTGGCGCCACAAGGCCCAGGCCAGCGCCAGCAGCGCGGCGAACACGATCATCGCGCCACCGCGATGCGCCAGGTGGATCGCCGTCAGCGCCTCGAACGGCAACCAGCCGCCGTGGGCGCCGCGGCCCAGCTCGCGCCACAGCGTGAAGCCGTGTTCGAAGTCGGTCGGCGGCAGCCATTGTCCCTGGCAGGTCGGAAAGTCCTGGCAGGCCAGCACCGCGTAGTTCGTGCTGACCCAGCCGCCCAGCGCCACCTGCACGATCGCCAGCGCCGTGAATGCCATGAATGCACGTCTCAGGCCGGTGGACCAGGCCAGCGGCTTCGGCGCGTAGGACTCGGCCTGCCAGGCCAGCAGCATCAGCAATCCGAGCGCCAGCAGCAGATGCGTCGTCACGATCGCGGGGAAGAGCTTCATCGTCACCGTCCAGGCGCCGAAGAAGCCCTGCACCACGACCCAGACGAGCGACAGCGTCGCCCACCACGGCGACGGCGTTGCCTCGCCGGTGCGGCGGCCGCGCCGCCACACCCCCCAGCTCAGGAGCGCCAGCACCACGAGCAGAAAACCGACGCCACCCGCCATGTAGCGATGCAGCATCTCCATCCATGCCTTGCCATGCGTCACCGGCCCGGTCGGCATCGCCGTCTGCGCGGCGAGGATCTCGGCGCTCGCGCCGATCGGCGAGGCGCTGCCGTAGCAGCCCGGCCAGTCCGGGCAGCCGAGGCCGGAATCGGTCAGCCGCGTCAGCGCGCCGATCAAAATCAGGTCGAAGGTCAGGAAGGTCGCGAGCACCGTCAGCGCGCGCAGCCGCTTCGCCGCCGCGTCGCCGCGATGCCGCCACTGCCACCAGACCAGCGGCACCGCGCCGACGAGCGCGGCCATCGCCAGCAGCTCCAGCAGCGGCTCGAAATCGAAACCGATCGCCAATCCGTTCATGCGCGGGCCGTCCTCTTCATCACCGGCCCGGCTTGTCCCAGCCGGCGTTGGCGCGCATCAGGCGCTCGAGGTCCTTCTTCAGCGGCGAGGGTTCCGGCGTCGCCGGCGAGCGCAGCATCCATCGCCCCATCGGATCGACCAGGAACAGATGCTCGCCCATCCGACGCCCTGGTGCAGCCATCAGCCAGCCTTCGATCGCGGCACGCGGCGCGCGCAGCACCGTCGCCGGCGCGCCGTGGCCGGTCAGCGCGTCGATCTGCGCCGGCGTCAGCGTCACGTCGTCGGGCACCAGCACCAGCTTGTCGAGCTTGTCGCGGTCCTTGCCGAGCATCTCGCGCAACTGGCGCTGCATGAAGAGCATGCGCTCGCAGGCCTCGTCGCAGGCGCGGTCCGGCACATAGGTCAGCAGCCATTGGCCCTTGAGCGATTCAGCCGCCACCGGCGCGCCCTGCAGCGTCGTCAGCGGCATCGCGGCCGGCAGATCGCGCGTCGGCGTGATCAGGTCGCTGTAGGCGCGACCGCGCAGATCCAGCACATAGAAACTGAAGTACGAGGCGATCACCGGCGCCGCGCAGACCAGCAGCACCAGCCACAGCGTCCAGCGCGTGCGCTTCGGAGGATCGAGGTCGGGCATCGGCACCGAATGGACGGCCATCGTCACCGGACCGTCCGGCGGCAGCGGCGTGTCGTTGGGCGCCGGGGCGGCATCGCGGCCGTGGTCGTGTTCGTCACGCATCACGCTGTTCATCGGAGACCTTGGTGGCACGGGCGGCTCGGCCAGCGCGATAGGGAGCGAGGACTTGGAACCAGACATAAAGACCCAGGATCAGCGCCGCGAGCGCAAACCATTGAAACGCGTACCCGTAATGCTTGTGGACATCGACCGCGGGCGGCGGCCAGTGCCGTTGCAGCCCGTCGGCGGCTGGCGTCGCGGGGGCCGCGCGGTCCGACGGCGCCACCCGGTCCGGCTCCGTCTGGAGCAGCACCAGCGGCAGCAGCCGCAGACCGGTCTCGGCCTGCAAGGCCGCGAGGTCGACATTCTGCCGGATCGGCCCCGTCTCCGCGTCCCGGCCCAGCGCATAGGCCTTCGACACGGAGGCCGCCAGGCGGCCTTCGATCCGCACCTCGCCCGTCGGGGTCGACACCGGCGGCAGCGCCTCGCGCTGCGCCGAGTTGCGCGGGCCCCAGCCGCGCTGCACGAGGATCGCGTCGCCGCGACCCGCGAGCTTCAGCGGCGTCACCACGTAGAAGCCGGTGTGGCCGTCCATCACGCGGTTGTCGAGGTAGACGGTGTGCGCCGCATCCCACTGGCCGGCGAGCGTCGCACGGCGGTGCTCGAGCGTGGGCGGCGGCGCCTGGTCCGCCCGCGGCAGCGCGGCCGTCGCGAGCGGCGCTTCCTGTCCGCGTTCGTCGATCGCCCGCTGCATCGTCTTTTTCTGATCGGCCCGATCGAGTTGCCAGGTCCCGAGCGACAGCGCCGCCGCCACGCCGGCGATCGTCGCGATCACCACGACGGCGTGACGCCTTCGGGCCCGGCCCGATGGCCCCGACGGGGCCGGGTGGGAATAATCGTCCGCCATGAAAGTCATCGTCCTCATCGCGTTCATCGGCATCCTGGCCGCGCTCTTCTCGGCCGGCATCCTGATGCTGCGCAAGCAGAAGGGCAAGGCCACCATGGCCCGCGCGCTGGCGGTGCGTGTCGGGCTGTCGGTGGCGCTGTTCCTGTTCATCCTCTTCAGCGCCTGGATGGGATGGATCCATCCCACGGGCCTGCCGATCGGGAAGTGAGCCCCTGACCGGCGGTCGATCATCGCCTGATCCGACCGCCCCATCCGGTCGCCGACCGGACCGCCGCAAAAGAAAAGCGCCGCATCGAGCGGCGCTTTGTCGTTCAGGGGATCGCGCCGCGCGGCGCGGTCACATCCAGTAGACGATGACGTAGAGGCCCAGCCACACCACGTCCACGAAGTGCCAGTACCAGGCCGCGCCCTCGAAGCCGAAGTGGCGGTCGGGCGTGAAGTGCCCCTTCATCAGCCGCAGCGTAATGAACAGCAGCATCAGCATGCCGACGAACACGTGGAAGCCGTGGAAGCCCGTCAGCATGAAGAAGGTCGAGCCGAAGATGCCCGAGTTCAGCTTCAGGTTGAGCGCGTGGTACGCGTGGAAGTACTCGTAGCCCTGGAAGCCCAGGAAGGTCACGCCCAGGATCACGGTGATCCACATCCAGGCGATCGTCTTGGCGCGGTGGCCGGCGATCAGCGCATGGTGCGCGATGGTCAGCGTGATGCCCGAGGTCAGCAGCAGCGCCGTGTTGATCGTCGGGATCGGCCACGGGCCCATCGTCGCGAACGCGTCCACCGTGCCCGCCGGCGAGGCCGTCGCGCCCGCCGCGACGCTGGGCCACAGGCCGTTGAAGTCGGGCCACAGCAGCGCGTTGTCCAGGCTGCCCAACGTCGGGATGCTGTAGCCGCGCGACCAGAACAGCGCGCCGAAGAAGGCCGCGAAGAACATCACCTCCGAGAAGATGAACCAGCCCATGCTCCAGCGGAACGAGAGGTCGATGCGGTCGCTGTACTGGCCGCTTTCGCTCTCGCGGATCGCGTCGCCGAACCACTGCTTGAGCGTGAACGCCCACCACAGCAGCCCGAACAGCAGCGACCACTTGCCCCAGTCATGGCCGTTGATCCACTGGCCCGCGCCCAGGATCACCCAGAACAGGCCGAACGCGGCCATCGCCGGATGCCGCGAAGGGCCAGGCACGAAGTAATAAGGCGTGTTGCCATGAGTCGTCGTTGCCGACATGCGTTCTTCTCCTCGAACTCGGTTCTCAGTTCATTGCCGCACCGCTGCTCACCACCCAGCGGACCAGCAGGATCAATCCGACCACGAACAGCGCCGCGGCGATGACGCCCGCCACGATCACGTGCAGCGGATTGAGCTGCGATACATCCTTCTCGTAGTCCGATCCCTTGCGCACGCCGAAGAAGGACCAGGCCACCGCGCGCAGCGTGGCCCAGAAGGAGCCCTTGCGCTGCATCGCCTGCTTGAGATCCTCGCCCGGCTTCAGGTCATCGGACATCGTCGCTATCGTCGTTCTGCTCAGCCCGCCGCGCTCAGGCGCCGGGCTGGATCTTCACTTCGCCCGCGGGCGTCTTCACCGTGGTCGGCGCCGACAGGTTCGCCTGCGCCTTGCCCTTCCCCGCAACCTCGAAGAAGGTGTACGACAGCGTGATCGTGCGCACGTCCTTCGGGATCTTCGGGTCGATGACGAACACCACCGGCCACTCCTTCTGCTCGCCCGGCTTCAGCGTGTATTCGTTGAAGCAGAAGCACTCGAGCTTGTTGAAATACGGCGTCGCCTGCTTGGGCGCGTAACTCGGGATCGCCTGCGCGGACATGGTCCGCGCCTGGATGTTCTGGAACGTGTACATCACCGTCGTCAGCTCGCCCGGATGGACCGTCAGGTGGCGCGTGGCCGGCTTGAAGTCCCACGGGCCGCGGGCGTTGGCGTCGAACTCGATCGAGATCGTCCGGCTGTAGTCGATCTGCGTGTTCTTCACGTCCTCGGCGCGCACCGCGTGCTGGCGCTCCGACAGCGACAGCACGTTGATGCCCAGCGCCGTGCAGATCGCCCGGTACATCGGCACCAACGCGTAGCCGAAGCACGACATCACCGCCACCACGACCAGCAGCTTGCCGGTCATCCGCAGGTTCTCCCGGCGGATCCAGCTGGCGCGTCGGGCCGGTGCGGTCATGACACGCCGAGGAACGCGATCTTCACCACGAAGCCGATCCCGAAGATCGCGGCCACGCTGGCCAGGATCAGGGCCAGGCGCAGGTTGCTCTTGCGTTGCTCGGGCGTCGGCGACATCGATCGGTCCTCGGGTTCCGCTGCGGTGGCGATTTCGATCAGGCGATGATCTTCGTGGCCGTCACGTCCAGCTTGGGCGGCGTCTCGAAGGTGTGGAACGGCGCCGGCGACGGCACTTCCCATTCCAGACCTTCGGCGGCTTCCCAGGGCTTCTGCGGGGCCTTCTCGCCCTTGCCGCGCATCATCGGGATGGCCACGGCGAGGAAGAAGTAGACCTGCATCAGACCGAAGCCGAAGGCGCCGATCGAGGCCACCGCGTTGAAGTCGGCGAACTGCATCGGGTAGTCGGCGTAGCGTCGCGGCATGCCGGCGAGGCCGAGGAAGTGCATCGGGAAGAAGGTCAGGTTGAAGAAGATCAGCGAGCCCCAGAAGTGGATCTTTCCGCGCGTCTCCGAGTACATGACGCCGCTCCACTTCGGACCCCAGTAGTAGACGCCGGCAAACAGCGCGTACAGCGAGCCGGCCACCAGCACGTAGTGGAAGTGGGCCACCACGTAGTAGGTGTCCTGGAGCTGGATGTCGACCGGTGCGACCGCCAGGATAAGGCCCGTGAAGCCGCCCATCGTGAACACGAAGATGAAGCCCACGGCCCACAGCATCGGGGTCTCGAAGCTCATCGAGCCGCGCCACATCGTCGCCAGCCAGTTGAAGATCTTCACGCCGGTCGGGACCGCGATCAGCATCGTCGCGTACATGAAGAACAGCTGGCCCGTGACCGGCATGCCGGTGGCGAACATGTGGTGCGCCCACACGATGAAGGACAGGATCGCGATCGAGGCCGTCGCGTACACCATCGAGGCGTAGCCGAACAGGCGCTTGCGGGCGAAGGCCGGGACGATCTGGCTCACGATGCCGAACGCCGGCAGGATCATGATGTAGACCTCGGGGTGGCCGAAGAACCAGAAGATGTGCTGGTACATCACCGGGTCGCCGCCGCCCGAGGGCGTGAAGAAGCTGGTGCCGAAGTGGCGGTCCGTCAGCGTCATCGTGATCGCGCCGGCCAGCACCGGCATCACCGCGATCAGCAGGTAGGCGGTGATCAGCCAGGTCCACGCGAACATCGGCATCTTCATCAGCGTCATGCCGGGCGCGCGCATGTTGAGGATGGTCACGATGATGTTGATCGAGCCCATGATCGAGGACGCGCCCAGGATGTGCATCGCGAAGATGCCGGCGTCCATCGACGGGCCCATCTGCAGCGTCAGCGGCGCATAGAGCGTCCAGCCGGCCGCCGGCGCGCCGCCGGGCATGAAGAACGAACCCACCAGCATCAGCGCCGCCGGGATCATCAGCCAGAAGCTGAAGTTGTTCATCCGCGCGAAGGCCATGTCCCCCGCGCCGATCTGCAGCGGGATCATCCAGTTCGCGAAGCCGACGAAGGCCGGCATGATCGCGCCGAACACCATGATCAGGCCGTGCATCGTCGTGAACTGGTTGAACAGCTCAGGATTGAAGAACTGCAGGCCCGGATGGAACAGCTCGGCACGGATGCACAGCGCCAGGATGCCGCCGACCATCAGCATCGTGAAGCTGAACAGCAGGTACATCGTGCCGATGTCCTTGTGGTTCGTCGCGAAGACCCAGCGCCGCCAGCCCGTCGGGGCATGGTGGTCGTGGTGATCGTCATGGTCATGGGCATGACCGGTCGGGTGGTCGAGCACTGCACTCATGTCAAATCCTCGGTAGCTGGTCGCCGGGGCGATCTGGCGTTCAGTCGTTCAGTCGTTCAGTCGGAAGGCGTCGGGTCAGGCGGCGGTGACGGCGGTCACTTGGCGCGCTCGGCCACGACTTCCGCGGGCTGCACGATCTGGCCGGTCTTGTTGGACCAGGCGTTCTTCGTATAGGTGACGATGGCGGCGATCTCGCTGTCCTTGAGCACCGTCTTCCAGGCCGGCATCTGGCCCTTGCCGTTGAGCACCAGGTGGAGCTGCTGGGCGTGGTCGTCGGCCTTCACGATCGCCGAGCCGTCCAGCGCCGGGAACTGGCCCGTGCCCTTGCCGTCGGCCTTGTGGCAGACCGCGCAGTTGGCGTCGAACAGCTTCTGGCCGCGGGCCTGCAGCTCGTCCATCGTCCAGACCTTGCTCGGATCGTCCGCCTTGGCGGCGATCTTCTTCTGTTCCTCGCCGACCCAGGCGCTGTAGTCCTTGGCGCTGAGCACCTTGACGTGGATCGGCATGTAGGCGTGCTCCTTGCCGCAGAGCTCGGCGCACTGGCCGTAGAAGTCGCCGACCTGCTCGGCCTTGAACCAGGTGTCGCGCACGTAGCCCGGGATCGCGTCCTGCTTGACGCCGAAGGCCGGCACCATCCAGGCGTGGATGACGTCGTCGGCGGTCGTGATGATGCGGATCTTCTTGTCGACCGGCACCACCAGCGGGTTGTCGACCTTGAGCAGGTAGTTGTCGACCTGGCCGGGGTGGCCGGAGTCCGACAGCGCGCGGTGCGAGGCGTCCAGCGTCGAGACGAAGCCGATGCCCTCGCCCTCGCCCTTCAGGTAGTCGTAGCCCCACTTCCACTGGTAGCCGGTGGCCTTGATCGTGATGTCGGAGTTGGTGGTGTCCTTCATCGCCACGACGACCTTGGTCGCGGGCAGCGCCATCAGGATGACGATGATGAAGGGCACGATGGTCCACGCGATCTCGACCTTCACGCTCTCGTGGAAGTTCGCCGGCACCGCGCCCTTGGACTTCCGGTGCTTGAAGATCGAATAGAACATGACTCCGAACACGGCGATGAAGATCGCCAGGCAGAGGATCAGCATCATGTTGTGCAGCCACATCTGCTCATGCGCGATCTTGGTGACCGGCGGGTGCAGATTCAGCTGGTTGACGGCCGGACCTCCGGGGAGGTCATTGACCGCCAAGGCGACCTGGCTGGCCAGCGCGGCCGACAGGCCGAACGCGAGCTGGCTGCAGCGGCGCCCCAGTTGCACACAACTGTGTTCAATCGTCATGGTCGTCTCTTTATCCAGTCTTTCTCAAGCTCTTGTCACCCAGGTCTCTTCCAGGCGGCTTCGGTGCTCGAGCCCGCTCGTAGCGCGGGCTCCGGCGCCAAGCGATGGCGGAAACCTACGGGGCCAGCAGACGTACTCCAGTCGGGGGCGGATTCTAGCCCACCCCCCTGACGCACTATGACTGGGCGCAGCGCGCCAAACCGCCCAGGATTACCCGCAGAATGGTGCGCTCTCGCCCTCTGGAAACGCGGGGCTAGCCGAGCCCGCGAACGACGGGGGTCAGTGTTTGCCCGCGCCGCGCACCATCGCCCGCATCTGGTCCAGCGAGACCTCGGTGGTGGCCGCGATCTTCACCTTCGGTTGAGGCTTGAACGCATGGCCGTAGACCAGTTCGATGCTCAGCGACAGGCGGCCGTCCGCGCCGCGCAAGGACTCGAGCGCGTGCATGAGCCGCTCGCGCCAGGCTTTCGTGCGCAGACCGCGCAGACGCGCCGGCGCGAGGTTGCCGCCGAGTGCGCGCAGATCGCGCAGCAGGTCCTGCGGCGAGCTCCAGGTGAGGCGCAGATGTTCCTGGTCCATCACCGGGTCGGCGAAGCCCGCATGCACGAGCAGGTCGCCGAGGTCGTGCATGTCGACCCAGTCCGGCGCCGGCGGGCCCCAGCCCTCGCGGGCGAAGATCGGGCGCAGTTCGATGAAGCTGTCCGGCCCGAGGCACGAGAACATCAGGCAGCCTTCGACCGCGAGGCCCGCGTGCCAGCGCTTCACGAGTTCGGGCTTGTCGGCCTCGGCGTGCAGTTCCATGTTGGACCACGCCAGTTGCGCGGCGCCGGCCGGCGGCTCGGTGATGAGCTCGGTCGGCGCGCTGCCACGCAGCTTGTCCACCATCGATTGCATGAAGCCGCGCTTGAGGCGTTGCGCGAGCAGCGCGCGAACATCGGCGTCGGGTTCGAGCCACAGCTGGGTCGCTTGCGGGTAATGCTGGCGCAGGCCTTCGTCGCCGCCGCCGATCGACGGGCGGCTCTGCAGCACGGCCGTCGGCTGCAGCCGGATCACCGGCAGTCGGTCCAGCATGCGCGTGGCGACTTCCTGATGCAGCCACGGGGCCTGGTCCGACGCGGCCAGGCGACGGCGCTGCCGCCGCGCCGCGCCCGCATCGATCTGCTGTGTGCTCGGCGGCAAGGCCTCATCTCCAGTCATGGGGCGGGATTGTAGGCGGCCATGCTTGACCTGTTCCGGCGCCGGTCATTGGCGCGATCCTCGATGGCAAGCGGCCTCGCGCGGTTCTGGCCGGGGCAGTGCGCGTTCTGCCGATGCTGGTGCCGCGGACCGCTGTGCGAGGACTGCGAGGCCGGGCATCCGGTCGACGCGGGGCCGCGCTGCGCGCTCTGCGCCCTTCGACTGCCAACGGGCGAACGCGCCACGGACGCGATGCGGTGCGGACGATGCGCGTCGCATCCGATGCCGTTGTCGCGATGCATCGCGGCGATGGATTACCTGTTCCCGTGGGACCGGCTGCTGCTCGGCCTGAAGTTCGGCGAAAGGCTCGAACATGCGCCGCTGCTCGCGACGCGGTTGTCGCGCGCGCTGGCGCTCGCGGAGGTCGAGCCGCCCGACCTGATCGTGCCGATCCCGTTGTCGGAGCAGCGCCTGCGCGAGCGCGGCTACAACCAGGCGCACGAGATCGCGCGCCGCCTCGTGCTGCCGCCGGAGGCCGAGCGACAATCCCGGCTTTGCGCGCTGACGCTGATGCGCTTGCGGAACACCGACCAGCAGGCGCAGTTGCCGCTCGACGAGCGCCGCGGCAATCTGCGCGGTGCGTTCGCCGTCGTGAAGCCGGTGCACGGCTTGAGTGTCGCGATCGTCGACGACGTCATGACCAGCGGCGCCACGTTGCACGAGGCCGCGCTGGCCTTGCGCCGCGCGGGCGCCCGCGACGTGCAGGCCTGGGTGGCCGCGCGCACGCCTTGATCCTTGTCGAAAGAGCTTCGCCCCATGTTCAACATCGTGCTGGTCCATCCGGAGATTCCGCCCAACACCGGCAACGTGATCCGGCTGGCGGCCAACACCGGCTGCCGGCTGCACCTGATCGAACCGCTGGGGTTCTCGATGGAGGACAAGCTGCTGCAGCGCGCCGGCCTCGACTATCACGAGTATGCGCCGGTGCTGAGGCACGCGGACTGGGAACGCTTCATCGCCGCGGAGCAGCCGGATGCGACGCGGATGTTCGCGTTCACCACGCGCGGCAGCCGGCTGCTGCCGTCGGTCGCGCTCAAGCCCGGCGACTGGCTGGTCTTCGGTTGTGAGACGGCG
Source organism: Mitsuaria sp. MSU3D (assembly GCF_056867975.1). NCBI lineage: Bacteria > Pseudomonadati > Pseudomonadota > Betaproteobacteria > Burkholderiales > Sphaerotilaceae > Roseateles > Mitsuaria sp. MSU3D. Next base: position 4,039,201 of record NZ_CP200314.1, read on the forward strand.
GGACTGCCGATGGACTTGCGCGACAGCTTCCCGCTCGAGCAGCGCGTGCGGCTGCCGATGCGAGACGGGCAGCGCAGCTTGAACCTCAGCAATGCGGTGGCCGTGGCGGTCTTCGAAGCGTGGCGGCAGAACGGCTACGCCGACGGCGTCTGATCGCCGACGCCCCACGACGGCACTTCCACCGCTGCTGGCCGTCAAAGGCCGCCTATTCGCGTTCCAGCTTGAGCTGCCGGATCAGCGCGCCCCAGCGCTTGCGTTCGTCGCTCATGAGGCTGTCCAGCCCTTCGGGCGAGGTGCCTGCCGCGCTGAAGTACAGCGGCAGCAGCTGGCGCCGGAAGGCGTCACCGCGGACGATGCGGATGACCTCGTCGGCCAGGCGACGCACGATCACTTCCGGCGTGCCGGCCGGCGCCAGCAGCGCCTGCCACGACGTGGCCTCGAAGCCAGGATAGCCGGATTCCGCCACGGTCGGCAGTTCCGCGAGCGCGCCGAAGCGTCCGGCGCTGGTCACAGCCAGCGCCTTCAACTTGCCGGCCTTGACCTGCGGCATCGCGATCGCCGGCACCATGAAGCCGGCGTGGATCTGACCGGCCAGCATCGCGTTGACGACCTGTGGGAAGCCGGCATACGGCACGTGGACCAGCTTCAACCCGGCGCGCGCGATGAAGGATTCCATGGCCAGATGCGCGGCACTGCCATTGCCGATGCTGCCGTAGTTCAGCGCTCCCGTGCGCTGCTTCGCCAGCGCGACGAACTGCGCGAGCGTCTCCACGCCGAGCGACGGCGGCACGACGAGCACGTTCGGTGAGCTCGCGATGAAGCTGACCGCGCGCAGCTCGCGCTGCGGGTCGTAGGGCAAGGCCTTCGCCAGCAGCGGCGCGGTGATCAGCGGTCCCTGGATCGTGAACAGCAGCGTGTGTCCGTCCGACGCGGCTTTCGCGACCGCGCCGGTACCGATGTTGCCGCCGGCGCCGGGCTTGTTGTCAATGACGATCGGCTGGCCGAGTGCTTGCGCGAGCGGCTCGGCGAGATCACGCGCGATCAGGTCCGGAGAACTGCCGCCGGGGAACGGCACGACGAGGCGGATCGGCCGCGATGGCCACGGCGTTGCCGCGCGACCGGACAGCGGCAGCGCGCCGAGCGCGGTCGCGGCGATCAGCGCGCGGCGCTTCACCACTCGGACTTGGCCTGGCGCCCCATCAGCGCGTCCAGGGCTTCGTGCGTGGTCATGCGTCCCTCCAGGACCTCGACGACCGCGGCGGTGATCGGCATGTCGACGCCGGCACGCTGCGCGCGCGCCAGCACCGTCGGCGCGCTGTAGACGCCTTCGGCGACGTGACCCAGCTTCACAAGGATGCCCGGCAGGTCCAGGCCCTCGGCGAGCAGCAGGCCGACGCGGCGGTTGCGCGACAGGTCACCGGTGGCGGTGAGCACCAGGTCACCCAGGCCCGCGAGCCCGAGCAGCGTCTCCTGCTGCGCGCCGAGCGCGAGCGCGAGCCGCTGCATCTCCGCCAGTCCGCGCGTGATCAACGCGGCGCGGGCGTTGAGGCCGGGGCCTTTCACGCCCTTCGCCTCGGCGACGAGCCGCAAGCCATCGGCGATGCCGACGGCGATCGCCATCACGTTCTTCACCGCGCCGCCGACTTCGACTCCGATCGGATCGGCCGACGAATACACGCGCAGCCGCTCGCTGTGGAAGGCCGACACGCCCAGCTGCGCGAGCGCCGCGTCGCCGGACGCGGACACGAGCGCGGTCGGCTGGCCGGCGGCCACTTCCTGCGCGAAGCTCGGGCCCGACAGGATGCCGGTGGCCAGTTGCGGCGCGACCTCGCGGGCGATCTCATGGCCCAGCAGACCGGTGCCGGCCTCGAAGCCCTTGCACAGCCACTGCGCCCGTGCGCCCGCCGGCAAACGGGCGAGCATGCCGCGCAGGCCCGACATCGGCGTCGCGATGACGATCAGCCCGTCGCGGCCGTGCGCGAGCGCGCCCTCGAGGTCGTCGGTCAAGGCCAGGCTGGCCGGCAGCGGCGAATCAGGCAGGTAGCGGACGTTGCAACGGTCGGCGCGCATCGCGGCGATCGCGCCGGCGTCTCGCGCCCACAGCGTCACCTCATGGCGCGCGCTCGCGGCGATCGCCAGCGCCGTGCCCCAGGCACCGGCGCCGAGCACGCTGATCTTCATGCGCGGAGCAGTCATGGTCTGTTCGGAGGATCGGTGAAATGAATCTCGCAATGAAACACGCCGGCCAGCGGACAGGTCCGCGAGGCCGGCGCGCTCATGGAGCCGAAGCTCAGTTCGGGATGGCTTCGCCGTTGCCCTGGCCGTTGGCGGCCAGTTGCGCCTGCTGGGCTTCGAACATCGCCTGGAAGTTCACTTCCGTCAGCATCACCGGCGGGAAGCCGGCGCGCGTGCAGACGTCGGAGACGATCGCGCGCAGGTACGGGTAGATCATCTGCGGGCAGACGATCGCCAGGATGCCTTCGAGCTGATCCTGCGGCAGGTTGCGGATCTCGAAGATGCCGGCCTGCTTGGCTTCGATCAGGAACAGGGTCTTGTCCTGCACCGTCGTCGTGACGGTGGCGGTGACGCTGACTTCGAACAGACCCTCGGCGACCGGTTCGGCGGCCAGCGAGAGCTTGATGTCGACCTGCGGCTGGGCCTGCTCCAGCAGGATCGCCGGGGCGTTGGGCTGCTCCAGCGACAGGTCCTTCAGGTACATGCGCTGGATCTGGAACACGGGAGCGTTGTTGTCGTCGGCCATGGGGTCATCCAAATGAAAAAGCCCGCCAGCGGCGAGCCGTGGCGGGCATTATGACCGAGCGTTCGCGACAGTCCGGTGAGGGGTTTCCGGAGAATGTCGAGGACTTCGATGGCGAGGTTTCAGGCCTGCAACAACGGTTGCAGACCGCCGCGCTGGTCCAGCGCGATGAGGTCGTCGCAACCGCCGACATGGGTCTCGCCGATGAAGATCTGCGGCACGGTGCGGCGACCGGTCTGCTGGATCATCGCGTCGCGCTGCGACGGATCCAGGTCCACGCGGACCTCCTCGATCTGGCTGACACCCCGCTGGTTGAGCAGGTGCTTCGCCCGCACACAGTACGGGCAGACCAGGGTCGTATACATCTTCACGGCGGCCATCGCCAGTTCTCCAAGAATCGTGTCGAGCGTCCTCTTCCGGCAATCGAGGTGCCGGCTCGGTCGCCAGGGCGGTCAGGCCGCGGACGTCTCGACAGGCAAACTCGCCTCGCGCCAGGCGGTCAGACCGCCCTGGACAGCGACCGCGTTCGCGTAGCCCTGTTTCTGCAGGATGCCAGCAGCGCGCTGCGCGCGTGCGCCGGTCTTGCACATCAGCACCACCGGCAGGGCCTTGTTGCTGGGCAGTTGCTTGACCGGAAGGTCCGTGCCAGTCAACGTCGACAGCGGCACGCTGCGGGCGCCCTTCGCGTGGGCGGCGGCAAACTCCTCCAGCTCGCTCACGTCGACCAGCACACCCTTCTCGCGGTTGACCAGACGCACCGCCTCGGCCGTCGGCACGCCGCCCGCCTTGCCGCGCATCGACGTCCACAGCAGCAGACCGCCCGACACCAGGGCCGACAGCACGAGATACCAGTTTTCAATCAGGAACTTCAAGGCGGGGCCCGTTCGGTTGGATGCAAAAGCCGAGGATTATAGGAAGCCGGCATGGGTCCGCGGACACCGCTCGCCGGCGCAAGCCGGGGCGGGGTCTTCTCATACGTCTCGCAGGCTCCACAAATCGTCGACCCCGCCCCGGCTTGCGCCAGCTCGGACCGAGCACTTCGGTCCATGCCCGCGTCAGCTGAGCTTGAAGGTGGAGACTGCGGACTGCAACGCGCGGGCCTGCTGCTCGAGGCTGTTGGCGGCAGCGGCGGCCTCCTCGACCAGCGCGGCGTTCTGCTGCGTCATCTGGTCGAGCTGCACCACCGACTCGTTGACATGGCCGATGCCCTGGCTCTGTTCGGCGGACGCCGCGGTGATCTCGCTGATGATGTCGGAGACACGCTGCACGCTGGCCACGATCTCCTCCATCGTCGCGCCCGCGTCCTGCACCAGGCGCGAACCGGCTTCGACGCGGGTCACGCTCGCGCCGATCAGCGTCTTGATCTCCTTGGCCGCTTCGGCGCTGCGCTGGGCCAGCGAACGGACCTCGCTCGCGACCACGGCGAAACCGCGGCCCTGCTCGCCCGCGCGGGCCGCTTCGACCGCCGCATTCAGCGCCAGGATGTTGGTCTGGAACGCGATGCCGTCGATGGTGCCGATGATGTCGCCGATCCGACGCGAGCTCGCGCTGATCTCGTCCATCGTCGAGACGACCTGCCCCACGACCTCGCCGCCCTTCTTCGCGACAGTCGCCGCGCTGCCGGCCAGCTGGTTCGCCTGGCTGGCCGCGTCGGCGCTCTGGCGCACGGTCTCGGTCAGCTGCTGCATGTTGGACGCCGTCTGCTCCAGCGAGCCCGCCTGCTTCTCGGTCCGCACCGACAGGTCCTGGTTGCCCGCGGCGATCTCGCGCGAGGCCACCGTCATCGAGTCGGTGCCGCTGCGCACATTGCCGACGATGGCCGACAGGCCCTGCGACATGTCGCGCACCGCCGCCAGCAGGCTCGCCTCGGCGCCCGGCGCGACGCGGATGGCCTGCGAGAGGTCGCCCTCGGCCATCAGCCGCATCACGTCGCGGGCATACTCCGGCTCGCCGCCCAGTTGGCGCCACACGCTGGTGATCAGCAGCCACGAGCCGGCGCCCAGGCACACGACGACGATCAGCCCGCTCAGCACCGTCGCCCACAGGCCGGCGCCGACGCCCTTCTCGGCGCTCGACAGCGTCGCGTCGAAGGTGGTCTTCGCGTCGGCGCGCGCGTCGCCGAGCGTCTGCTCCAGCGCCTTCTGCGCCGCCTGCATCTTCGGGATCGAGCCCGCCTGATCGCCCTGCTTGATGCCGAGGAACAGCTGCGCCGTCTCGACCGAGGCGGCGTAGTAGGCCTCGAAGCCGCTCTCCAGCTTCGCACCGGCATCGGCGCGACCCGGGATCGCCTTGATCGACGCGATCACCTTGCGCATCGCGGTCGCGCGCTCGGCGGCCTCGTCCAGGCGCTTCTTCTCGCCCTCGGCGACGGCGGACTGGATCGTCCCGCCCAACGCCTCAAGCTGCGCGGCCACCTGGTTGGTGGCCACGAGGTACGGATAGTCCGCCTCGCCCAGCGCGTGGATCGCGCCCGAGGTCCGCGACGAAAAGAACAGCACCACCGCGATGCCCACCGCGAAAACGATCGCCGCCAGCACCGGCAGCATCGCGATACGGGTCTTCAAGTTCATGCCTGACTCCAATTCTTCCTGTGTCTCCAACGACCTCCCCAGGTCGGCAGCGCCCGCTCCTCGCGAGACGCCGGTGCGCCGACCGGCCGGTCCGTCTGCGCGGACTCGCGCCGGTGGGCGCGGGCGGCCGGGGCCGCCCGGGCGGCGGCGTCAATCGACGCTGAGCACCACCTTCACCGAGCCGTCGACCGCCGACTTCTCGATGTAGCCGATGGCATCGGCATTCGCGGCGACGAACTTCTTCACGTCGGCCGCGCTGCCCAGTTCCTTGGGCGGCGTGCCCTTGCCCGAGAACACCAGGCGCGACCACGCGGCCTTCACCTGCGCGGACGATTTGCCGGTGGCCTTCGAATAGAACTGCTCGCGCGCCGCGGCGCTGTCGGGCAGATCCACCGCCTGCGCGGCGCTGCCGTTGGGCAACTGGTTGGACTTGCCCAGGAAGATGCTCGCGACATGGTCGGCGGTCATGCTGGCGACGGGGCTCTTCGGATTGACCACGACGGCGACTTGCGCCTGCGCGGCCACGGCGGCGGCGAACAGCGCCGCGCCGATCACGGGCTTGATCATGTTGAACTGCATGGGGGCCTCTTCTTCTGATGCTTAGAACACGAAGTCGACGGCGACACTGTAGACGCCGACGCGCTCGTTGTTGAAGCCCGGCTGGACGTTGTAGAACTGGCCGGCGCCGGTGGTCTTGATGCTGTCGTACTGGGCCTTGACGGCGATGTTGCGCCAGGCGTCCCAACGCACACCCAGACCGATGGTCTTCTGCGGCGTGCTCTGCGCGGCGGTGACCGCGTCCACGACGGCGCGCAGCGGCAGGCCGCCCACGACGACCGTGCCCGGGATCGTGTTGTTGACGTTGCTGCTGTCGGTCTTCTGCTGCGACAGCGTCGCGTACGGCGTGAACTTGCCGACGCGATAACCGACGGTCGTGTACCAGCCGGTGGTGTCCGGCACGAACGAGTCGTTGCGGCGCTTGGTGTACTCGGCGGCGACGACCCACTGGCCTTCGTCGTAGGTCAGGCCGACGCCGGAGAAGCTCGCGTCCTTGTCGGTCGGGTCGATCTCGTTGCCGACCGAGGCGAACGGTGTCTGGCGCAATGCGCCGACCAGCGAGGCGACGGTGGCGCTGTGCGCGGTCAGCTTGCCCTGCGCATGGCCGACGCGCAGGTTCAAGCCGTCGGCCAGTTCGACGGTCGCGTTCACGCCAATCATCTTCTTGATCTCGAGCTTGGTCTGGCGCACGTACGACGAGGCCTCGCCGCCGAAAGCCTGCAGCGAGACGCTCTTGCCGGCGACCTGCGTCGTCCAGTTCACGTCGGCACCGTCGAAGTGGCTCACCGGCACCTGGCCGTAGACGTCGATCGGCGGACGCAGCCAGGTGTTGGCATATCCCACGTCACGGAAATCGGAGACCGCGAAGAACGGCGCGCCGATGCGGCCAGCGCGGATCGCCAGACCCGGCGTGGCCTGCCACTTGGCGAAGGCCCATTCGACCTGCGGCGTCCAGTCGCCCTTGCCGGTTTGCTTGGTCAGCACCTGCACGGTGGCCGAGAACTGCGCGTTGAACTTCGCCGTGCCCTGCAGACCAAGCTTGCTGTCGACTTCACCGCTGACCGTCTTGTCCGCGCCGTGGACCTGGCCGGGGATCACGTACTCGGCGCCATCCTTGGTCGTGCCGGTCAGGCCGACCGTGCCGAAGCCGGAGAACGAGAACATCGAGTCCGATTGGCCCTGCGCCTGCGCGCCGAAAACCACCAACGCCAGCGCCAGCGGCGTCATGCGCAAGTTCTTCACCACCATCATTGCAAGTACTCCTGTACAGCGTGAATGCCCAACGTGGGCATGTTCTTTTGACGAACCAAACTGGGGCGCAGGTGCGCCTTTCGCCCGGCACGAAAGCAGTTGTCGGCCCTGCGGAAGCCTTCTTGAGGCGGGCGCCCTGGAGGGCTGCCTCTAGAATCCGCCGGGCCTGCCGGAACCCGGCCAAACCTCACGAACCCACCCAAGACCCATGTACAAGCTCGTGCTGATTCGCCATGGCGAATCGACCTGGAATCTCGAGAACCGCTTCACCGGCTGGACCGACGTGGATCTGACGCCCACCGGGGTGGAGCAGGCCAAGCAGGCGGGCCGTCTGCTGAAGGAAGCCGGCGTCGACTTCGACGTCGCCCACACTTCGGTGCTCAAGCGCGCCATCTGGACCCTGTGGCATTGCCTGGATCAGATGGATCGCCAGTGGCTGCCGGTGAAGCACAGCTGGCGCCTGAACGAACGCCACTACGGCGGCCTTCAGGGTCTGAACAAGGCGGACATGGCCAAGCAGTACGGCGACGAGCAGGTGCTCGTCTGGCGCCGGAGCTATGACACCCCGCCGCCGGCGCTGGAAGCGTCGGACCCGCGCAGCGAGCGCGGCGACATCCGCTATGCCGGACTGCAGCCCTCGGACATTCCGCTGACCGAGTGCCTCAAGGACACCGTGGCCCGCGTGCTGCCCTACTGGAACGAACAGATCGCACCCGCGATTCTGTCGGGCCAACGCGTGCTGATCGCGGCCCACGGCAACTCGATCCGTGCCCTCGTGAAGTATTTGGACGGCATCGCCGACGAAGCCATCGTTGGCGTGAATATTCCCAATGGGATCCCGCTGGTCTACGAACTGGACAAGGACCTGAAGCCCATCAAGAGCTATTACCTGGGCGATGCCGAAGCCGCCGCGAAGGCTGCCGCAGCGGTGGCGAACCAGGGCAAGGCCTGAGGGTCAGGCGACGTCCTCGTGCGCCGCGCTCGGTGGCGCACAGGGACTGACGCAGAAGAACGAAAGCCCGGCAGTGCCGGGCTTTTTCGTTGATGGCGCGCGAGGCGCCGCGCTGCGCGGATGCCCTACTTGCGGCGCAACGCCGTCGCCAGCAGTTCCGCGATGCAGACCGCGTTGCTCTCGTGCGGCACCGCGTTGCTGCTCCAGACGTGGCGCACGCCGGCCGCCCGCAACGCCGGCAACGCGTCGCCGTTGAAGAGCGCGTGCGTCACCGCGACGTCGACGCTGGCCGCGCCGCGTTCCAACGCCTCGCGCGCCGAGCCGATCAGCGTGCGACCCGTCGACGCCATGTCGTCGAGCAGCACCACCGCGCGACCGCGCACGTCCAGATCCGGGAACGCGAGCTGCACCTGGGTATCGCCGAAACGCACCTTGCGGCCGATCGCATGTTCGAGCTTGGCGGCACGCGCCGCCTCCGCGACCCACTGGCCGGACTCTTCATCCGGCCCGACCAGCACCGCACCGGGGACCTGCGTCGCGATGAAACGCCCGAGCAACGACGCTGCCGACAGCGCGACGCCCCGCCCTTTGGGCATCACTTCGTCCAGGCTCGCGATGCGGTGCAGATGTGGGTCTACCGTCACCACGCGGTCGAATTGCGTCGACAGCAGCGCGGCGATGTGCCGTTGGCTCACGGCCTCGCCGGGGGTGAACTCCATGTCCTGTCGCATGTAGGCGAGATACGGCGCCACCAGCATCAGATGCCGGACACCCCAACCGCGCGCGGCAGGCGCGGCGATCAGCAGCTCGACCAGGCGATCGTTCGGCTGATGCTGCAATCCACGCAGCACGATGATGTCGACCGGCAACGGCTTGGGCAGGACCAGGCGCAGTTCCCCGTCCGGAAAACGGTGGCGCGTGATCACGCCCAGCGGACGGCCCAACTCACGCGCCAGACGCGTGGCCAACTCCTGTTCATCTTCGAAACAAAGCAGCATCGGCGAATCCTCGCACCAATCGGGACCCGGAGGGCATCCGGCATACCCGGGCTGGGCGAAATGAGCCCGGTGGTTGGGGCGTCCCTGATCAACCCAGGACTCAGGGCCTGGGGAGTGCGTTGTTGATTCGCTCCGAGAGAGCCCCCGCCAGATGGCGGCGATCAAGACCCTCCGTGGGCATCGCCGGCAAGGAACGCACTTCGACCGACAGGTCCTTCGCGGTCAGGATTCGCCACAGGCTCTCCATCAAGGACATCTGACCGATGTACTGCGCGGCGGCGCTGTACGGCACGTTCGGCTGGTGCCAGCGCAGCACCACCGGTTGCAGCGGCGTGTGCGTGCTGATCGCGGCCTGCAGCAGATTGCCGTGCAAAGGCAGCAGCGGATAGCCGGCGCCTGTCGTGCCCTCGGGGAAGACAGCCACCGTCTCGCCAGCAGCCAGCGCCTCCGCCGTCTTGTGTACGACACGCAGCGCGTCGCGTTTGCTCGCGCGCTCGATGTAGAGCGTGCCGACGGCCGTCGCCAGCGCGCCCACCAGCGGCCAGGTCGCGATGTCGGCCTTCGAGACGAAACGCGCCTCCGGCATCACCGCGTGCATCGCGGCAATGTCCAGCCAGGAGATGTGGTTCGCCGTGATCAGCCGCGGCGACGGCGCCTGCGGACCAGGCGCCTCCAGTCGCACGCCCAGCACCCGTAGCAGCTCGGCGGACCACCAGCCGACATGGCGATGCTTGGTCGGCGTGTCGAAACCGCGCCAGCGCACCTGCACGATGTAGACGCCGTGCACGATGTGCGCCAGCATCCGCAGCGCACGCCACACGCCGACCAGCGTCCGCATCAGGCGATCCGCTCGGCTTCGGTGACCAGCGCTTCGTAGGCGACCGTGCCGGCCACCAGCGTGTAGCGCACGCGGCCCGGCAGCTCGAAGCCGGTGATGTCGAACGCGAACGGCGTGTGCTTGCCCTGGCTGACGAGACGCTCCGGCGTCACGGCACCGGTGGCTTCGGCATCGAAGACGACGACGTCGCCGACGCCGCCCTCGACCAGGCGGCCCGCGCTCGCCGCCAACGAGCCGAGCGCGCTGCCCAGCACCTTGACCGGACGAGCGGTGATCGTGTCGAGCGACTGGGCCAGCGACAGTCCTTCGCCCTGACCCCAGCGCAGCGCGAGGCTCAGCAGCAGCTCCAGGCCGGTCGCGCCGGGCGTGGCTTCGGCAAAGGGCAAGGTCTTCTCGTCGGCGGCGACCGGGTTGTGGTCGCTGACCAGCGCGTCGATGGTGCCGTCGGCCAGCGCGGCGCGCAGCGCGTCGCGGTCGCGCTGCTGGCGCAGCGGCGGCTGCAGGCGCATCGAGGAGTTGAAGTAGCCGATGTCGACGTCGGTCAGATGCAGCGAGTTGATCGAGACATCCGCCGTGATCGGCAGTCCGTCCTTCTTGGCCTGGCGCAGGAGCTCCACGCCAGCAGCGCTGCTGATTCGGCACAGGTGGACGCGGCAGCCGGTGACGCGGACCAGTTCCAGGATCGTGTGCAGCGCGATGGTCTCGGCCGCGACCGGCTCGCCGGACAGGCCCAGTCGCGTCGCCACCGCGCCACTGGCCGCGACACCGCCGCTCAGCCACGGATCCTGCGCATGCAGCCACAGCGTGTAGCCGAAGCTCGCCGCGTATTGCATCGCGCGCTGCACGGTCAGCGTGTTGCGGATCGGCACGTAGGCCTGCGAGAAACCGACGCAGCCGGACTCGGTCAGCTCGGCCATCTCGGTGAGCGACTCGCCGGCGAGGCCGCGCGTCAGCGCGCCCAGCGGGAACAGCCGGCACCGGCTGAGCTTGCGGGCGCGGAACTTGAGCATGTCGACCAGGCCGGGCTCGTCGAGCGTCGGATCGGTGTCGGGCGGGCAGACGAGGCTGGTAACGCCGCCGGCGGCAGCCGCGGCGAGTTCGCTCTCCAGCATGCCTTCGTGCTCGTGGCCCGGCTCGCGCAGGCGGGCGGCGAGGTCGACAAGACCCGGCGCGACCACGAGTCCGGTCGCGTCGATGACGCGATCGGCGTTGAAGTCGCCGACGCTGCCAAGGCCGACGATGCGGCCCGAGGCGATGGCGAGGTCGCCGACCCGGTCGAGGCCCGAGGCCGGATCGAGCAGGCGACCGTTCTGGATCAGGATTTTCATTGTGCCCTCCAGGTGCTGCGCACCGCCTCCCCGAGGGAGGGTTGATTGTCTTGGGACGGCCCGGCGTCAATCATGCTTCGTTCCCCGCCAGGATGGACATGACAGCCATGCGCACCGCGATGCCGAAGGTGACCTGCGGCAGGATGACGCTGTGCTGGCCGTCGGCGACGGTGGACGAGATCTCCACGCCGCGGTTGATCGGGCCAGGATGCATCACGATCGCATCGGGCTTGGCCAGCGCCAGCTTCTCGGGCGTCAGGCCGAAACTCTTGAAGTACTCGCCGGCGCTGGGCAGCATCGCGCCGCTCATGCGCTCGTTCTGCAGGCGCAGCATGATGATGACGTCGGCACCGCGGACGCCCTCGGCCATGTCGTGGCACACGCGCACGCCCATGTCCTTGAGATCCCCCGGCACCAGCGTCTTCGGGCCGACCGCGCGGATCTCCGGCACGCCCAGCGTCGTGAGCGCGTGGATGTCGCTGCGCGCGACGCGCGAGTGCACGATGTCGCCGACGATCGCCACCGTCAGGTTGGAGAAGTCCTTCTTGTAGTGCCGGATCGTGTACATGTCGAGCAGGCCCTGCGTCGGATGCGCGTGGCGGCCGTCGCCGGCGTTGACCACGTGGACATGCGGCGCGCAATGCTGCGCGATCAGGTAGGGTGCGCCGGACTCGCTGTGGCGGACCACGAACATGTCCGCGTGCATCGCCGACAGGTTGGCCACGGTGTCGAGCAGCGTCTCGCCCTTGGCCGTGCTCGAGCGCGCGATGTCGAGGTTGATGACGTCGGCGGACAGGCGCTTGGCGGCGATCTCGAAGGTGGTGCGGGTGCGGGTGCTGTTCTCGAAGAACAGGTTGAACACCGACTTGCCGCGCAGCAGCGGCACCTTCTTCACCTCGCGGTCGTTGACCGAGAGGAAGGTCCCGGCCGTGTCCAGGATCTGGTGCAGCACGGCCTTGGGCAGACCTTCGGTGGACAGCAGGTGGATCAGCTCGCCATGCTTGTTCAGCTGCGGATTGCGTTTGCTCAGCATGGGGTCAGTCCTCCTTCACGTCGAAGCTGAAGCGGCCGCCGTCACCCTTGACCAGGCTCAGGCGCTGGTTCGGCGCGACCGCGACGCGGGCGGCGGAGAACACCGGTTCGATCGGCAGCTCGCGGCCGCCGCGGTCGACCAGCACCGCCAGCGTGACGCTCGCGGGGCGGCCGAAGTCGAACAGCTCGTTGATCACGGCGCGCGTCGTGCGGCCGGTGTAGAGGACGTCGTCGATCAGCAGGATGTGGCGGCCGTCGACCTCGAAGGGCAGCTTCGTGTGATCGGCGCTGGCGTTCATGCCCTTGCTGCCGAAGTCGTCGCGGTGCAGCGCGCTGGAGATCACGCCGTGCTGGCCGGCGAGCTTCAGGTCCTGCTGGAGGCGCTCGGCGAGCCAGGCGCCGCCCGACCAGATGCCGACCAGCGCGCAGTCGGGTTGCAGCAGGCGCTGGACGCCGCGCACGAGGTCGGCGTAGAGCGCTTCCGCATCGAGGTGCAATGTGCTCATGGATGTTCCCGGAAGAATTGTTCGAGGATCAATGCCGCGCTCGCGGCATCGAGATCGCGCGCGCCCTGCGACTGGGCTTCCGCGCTGGTATAGCGTTCATCGACTTCGACCACCGGCAGCCGATAGCGGCCGCGCAGTTGCCCGGCGAACTTGAGCGCGCGGGCGGTCATCTCGTGCGGCGCGCCATCGGGATGGCGCGGCACGCCGATGACCAGCGCATCGGGCTGCCACTCCTGGATCAGCGCCGTGATCGCGGCCCAGCGGGCGTCGCCCTGCTCGGTCACGGTCCGCAGGCCGCGCGCGCTCCCCAACATCCGGTTGCCGGTGGCCACGCCGAGACGCTTGATACCGAAATCAAACGCGAGGGGAGCGACGAAGGAGGACGGGGAAGCGAGGCTCATGGCGCTTCCGGGGTTCATGCGTGCCCGGCCTCCTGGCTGAGCATGCGCGGGTCGATGCCGAGCAGCGCGAGCGCCTTGTCGTAGCGCTCCTCGATCGGCGTGTCGAAGATGATCTCGGGCGTGGCGTCGACGGTGATCCAGCCGTTGCGGCCGAGTTCCTCCTCGAGCTGACCGGCGGCCCAGCCGCTGTAGCCCAGCGTGACCAGCACGCGCTTGGGACCGGCGCCGTTGGACAGGGCTTCGAGCACGTCACGGCTGGTGGTCATCTCCAGCCCGCCGGGTACGGCCAGCGTCGCGCTGTAGTGGTTGCCCTGCTCGTCCAGCGCTTCATGCAGCACGAAGCCGCGCTCCGTCTGGACCGGGCCGCCGAAGAACACCGGCCGCGCGGCCATGTCCACATCGGACAGCTCCAGCTCGACCTTCTCGAACAGGTTGCCCAGGGTCAGCGAGATCGGCTTGTTGATGACCAGACCCAGCGCGCCCTTCTCGTTGTGCTCGCACAGGTAGATGACGGAGCCGGCAAAGGTCTCGTCCACCATGCCGGGCATGGCGATCAGGAACTGGTTGGTCAGGTCGATGCGTTCCTTGGACATAGAGACGGATTCTATTTCACCGACACTCCCTCTCCATGAACGCCCTTGTCTGGTTCCGGCGCGATTTGCGCGCGGACGATCATGCCGCCCTGTTCCACGCCCTCAAGCGTCACCCGCGCGTGTTCTGCGCCTTCGTGCTGGACACGGACATCCTGGACGTGCTGCCGCGCGCGGACCGCCGTGTGGAGTTCATCGTCGACGCCCTGCGCGTGCTGGACGCGGACCTGGCGGCGCTGGCGCCCGGCGCCGGGCTGATCGTGCGGCACGGGACTGCGCGGGAACAGATCCCGGCCCTGGCAGCGGAACTGGACATCGGCGCGCTCTACTTCAACCACGACGACGAGCCGGACGCGCTGCGCCGCGATGCCGATGTCGGCGACACGCTGCTCGCACGCGGCGTGCAGGTGGAGAGCTTCAAGGACCACGTCGTCTTCGAACGTTCGGAGATCCTGACGGGCTCACGCAAGCCTTACGGCGTCTTCACGCCCTACAAGAACGCGTGGCTGCGGGAGATCAATCCGTTCTTCCTGAGCAGCTATCCGGTCGAGCGCTATGCGTCCCATCTGGCGGAGGCGCCCCAGCGCGGCGTGCCGTCGCTGGGCGACATCGGATTCGAGCCAGCCGGTCTCGCCGCGGCGTTGACCGGCGGCAGCGCGGGCGCGCAGCGCCTGTTCGAAGAGTTCCTTGAACGCATCGACCGCTACACCGACACACGCGACTTTCCCGCCGCGAAGGGTCCCAGCTATCTCAGCACGCACCTGCGTTTCGGGACGATCTCGATCCGCCGCCTGGCACGCGAAGCCTGGCAGCGCGGCCATGCGCCGCAGGCCGGCAAGAACGTCAGCGCGGGCGCGCAGACCTGGCTGTCCGAACTGATCTGGCGGGACTTCTACCACCAGGTCCTGCATCACCATCCACATGTCGTGGGGGGTGCGTTCCGCCCTGAATACGACCGCATCGCCTGGGCCGGCGGCCCCGATGCGGATGCCGACTTCGAGGCCTGGTGCCAGGGCCGCACCGGCTATCCGCTGGTCGACGCGGCGATGCACCAGATCAACGAGACCGGCTACATGCACAACCGGCTGCGCATGGTCACGGCCAGCTTCCTCATCAAGGACCTCGGCATCGACTGGCGCCGCGGCGAGGCCTACTTCGCCGAGAAGCTGATCGACTTCGACCTCGCCGCCAACAACGGCGGCTGGCAATGGGCCTCATCCAGCGGCTGCGATGCGCAGCCCTACTTCCGCATCTTCAATCCGGTCAACCAGAGCGAGAAGTTCGACCCCGACGGCAAGTTCATCAAGCGCTACCTGCCGCAACTCGCGAAGCTGCCGCCCAAGCTGATCCACGCACCGTGGCTGGCGAAGCCGGCAGAACTCGCGGCCTGCGGCGTCGTGCTCGGGCGCGACTATCCGGAGCCGGTCGTGCGGCATGAGACGGCACGGATGGCGACGATGGCGCGCTATGCCGTGGTCAAGGACCGGGGGTTCTCCGGGGAATGAACGTCACGGGCATGTGAGCGTCATGCTGAGGGCATCGGTGTCCCGTCAGTGCACCACGGCGCTGCCGCTTTCGGGCAGCCGCGTGCCGTGGGCGCGGGCCTCCGCCAGGATGAGCAGTCCGCGTGCGGAGACCGCATCGCGCGGATAGACGGCGAGGCCGACATGGCTGTCCAGCCTGGCCTCATGGCCGCCCAGATCGAAGGGGTCGGCCAGCGATTCGCGGATGCGGTCTGTCAACGCTTCCGCCTCCTGCGCCGATCCGCAGCGGGAGACGACCAGCGCGAACTGTTCGTTGGCATGTCGCGCCAGAAGGTCGGCCGGGCCGGCGCAGCCCGACATCCTCCGGCCGATCTCGACCAGCACCGGTGCCGCCGCCGACACGCCCTGGCTGCGCAGCAGCGCCTCCAGCCCCTTCAGCACGACCACCGAGACGGCCACCTTGCCGGCCTCGGCATGGACCATGCGCAACACCTGGTCCAGCCGCTCGAGCAAGGCGACCTGTCCGAGCAGGCCGGTCGCGGCATCGCGCAGCAACGGCGACGGCCGCTGCTGCCGCCCGACCACCAGCTCGCTCTGCAGCAGTTCATCGAGATCACCGAAGAGCGTCTCCAGCCCGCTCCCCTTGTCGTAGAAACCGTCGGCGCCAGCCTTCATGCACATGTCTCGGTAGGCATCCATCGCGTGATGCGTGAGCATCAGGATGCGCCCGCGATAGCCCTTGGCGCGCAGCCTGCGCAGCACGTCGATCCCGGTTCCCACCAGCAGGGTCATGTCCAGCAACACCGTGTCCGGCTGCAGCCAGTCGATCAGCGCGATCGCCTGCGGCGCGGAGTCCGCCTCGCCCACGACGCGCGCGCCGGGCAGGTCCTCAAGCCGGCGTGCCAGGAGCCGGCGGATGGCCGACGAGTCCTCGACGAGAAAGATATCCATGAAGGGGTGCTCCGGATCGACGCGGCGACTGGTTGTCACCGCCTGCCCGGCATCTTGCGCGCGCCCTTGCGCCCGCAGCAGCAGCACCGCGCCCAAGCTGGTGTCGGGTTGCCTCCGCAGGGTTTGTCGGGCAATCACCTACGTCTTGCGCCCGATCACTGGATGTCCGTGAGACCGTGCTGGACGCAGTACTTCGTCAGCTCGGTGTTGTTGCGCCAGCCCGTCTTTTCGAGGATGCGCGCACGGTAGGTGCCGACCGTCTTGGCCGACAGGTGCATGGTGTCGGCGATCTCGGCCGGCGTCTTGCCGGCGGCGATCAGCAGCATCACGCGGTGCTCCTGCGCCGACAACTGCTCATGCGGCAGTTGCCCTGGCGTCGCGCCGCTCAGCAGCCCCAGCAGGTGATCCGCCATCGCCGCCGTGACATAGCGCCCGCCTTGCAGCAGGCGCTGCAAGGCGACGACGAGCTCGTCGGTCGCCTTGTCCTTCGGGAGGTAGCCGGAGACGCCCATCTGCAGCAGCCGCGCCGCGTAGGCGGACTCCGCATTGAGGCTCAGCACCAGCACGGGCACGCCCTTGATCGCGCGCAGCATGCGGCTGGCGCCCTCGGTCCCGCTCGCGTCGGGCAACGACAGGTCCAGCACCAGCGCGTCGGGCTTGTTCGCCTGGCCGAGTTGCAGCCCCTCGGCGATGGTCGACGCTTCGTCGATCACCGCCTGCGGCCAGTAACCCTGGATCAACTGCTTGACCCCGAGTCGCATGATCGGATGGTCGTCAACGATCAGAAATCTCATCCCAACCCTCCTCGTTCTCCCGCCTCGCGACGGCACCACTGGTGATGCCGTCCGCGCCCCCCGCATCGTCTGCGCCAGCGTCCAGCGGCACCCGGACGTCGATCCGCGTGCCGCGCTGGGGCGCCGGCCCGAACATCATGTCCCCGCCTGCGAGCACGGCGCGTTCCCGCATGTTCCGTAAACCTGACGCGTCCACCCGCACATGGCCGGGGCCCACCCCGTCGTCCTCGATCCTCAATCGGTACTCGCCGTCCTCGAGGCGCGACTCGATCGTCAATTGCTGCGCCTGCGCATGCCGCAGCACATTCGTCGCGGCCTCCTGGAGCAGGCGGAACAGCTGGTTATGCTGCTCGGGCGTCAGCGCCTCGTCGGACGCGAGGTCGACATCGACGATGAGATCGCTCTGCCGCTGCAGCCCCTGCACGTAGTGCTGCACGGCCGCGGCGAAGCCGAAGTCGTCCAGCAGCGGCGGACGCAGCGTGTTGGCGATGCGCCGCGCCGCGCCGATGACTTCGTCGGCGATGGTCAGCATCTCCTCATGCATCGGTTCCTTGGCCGGCGCGATCTTGCGCGCCAGGGACAGCGCCAGCATCTTGGCCGCCGTGCCGAGCTGGCCCAGTTGATCGTGAACCTCTCGCGCCAGACGGCGCCGCTCCGCCTCCACGCTGCGATCCAGCTCCGCCGCAAAGCTCTGGATCTGGCCGAGCGCCTCGGTCAATTCGCGGGTGCGTTCGACCACGGCGCCTTCCAGTTGCGCGTGACTGTCGCGCAAGGCGCGCTCGGCCTGGTCACGCCGCTCGCGTTCCATCCACAGCGCCGCCATCGCCGCAGCCACCATCACGCCGCCGGCCAAGGGCAGCACCTGCGCCAGCAGCGTCGTCTCCTTCGTCTGGATCGCGACAGCCGATTCGATCCCGTCGATCCGCTGTTGCTGCACGGACTTCAAGCGGCCGAGTTCGCCGCGGATCTCGTCCATCAGCTGCTTCCCCGCCACGTAGGCCTGACGGTCCTTCAGCACCGATTCGCCCTCTTTCCAGCGGCTCTCGACCTGGCGTTCGACCTGCTGGCGGCGCTCGGCGATGAAGCGGTCCAGGCGCACGAACGCCGCCTCCTGGCGGTCGCCCGAACGCGCGAGCGCGGTCTTGAGCTCGGCATAGTGGGCATCGAGGTCGCGTTGGGCGTGCTCGTACGGCTGCAGGAACGCGGCGTCGCCGGTGATCAGGAATCCGCGTGTGCCGGTCTCGAGATCGATCAGCAGCGCATTGAGGTCGGAAATCAGTTGCTGCGTGCGCAACGCGTGGGCGCGCACGTTCTCCTGACGCGTCAATTCGCCAAGACTGCGGTACTCGCCGTAGGCGGTGGCCACGAAAGCAACGCAGCCGGCCAGCAACAGGCCCGCAGCCACCGGAAAGGTCAGCATGCGCATCAAAGGTCCGGGCTTGCGCGCCCGTGTTGGTACAACCCTGTGGACGACGGCATCACAGCGATGACATCCGCGCCGACATCCACCCCAGTGCTTCTGTGGCTCGCGACATGTCGTCGCGCCTCTCTACGGCCCCTCGCATCCGGGGCCGGTGTCGCGTCTCTCTGCGGAGACCGTTCACATGGGCCTAACGCTAGAGGGGTAGCGCCGGAAAAGCAAGTCCCTGCTCACGTGCCGCGTTCCGCGGAAGCCACGTCGACCCGCCGGAGTCCGCGCTCAATACACGACGTACTCGATCGCGGGGTCAGGACTTGACCCGATCGCACGTCCTGTTCAGGCTCGGATCAAGGGGCTTGCCAGCGTGCGAGCAACGCGCCGTGGCGCCGTTGCCAGTCACGCAGCGGCGCGTCCTCACCGTCCAGGACCAGACGGAGATAGGCCAGGCTCAGTTCACGCGTGGCCGCCTTGACCTTGGGATTGAGGTCGAAGCCACCGGTGTTCATCCGGTCGGTGAAGATACTGTGCGAGCCGCCGCTGAACATCGCCAGCGCCTTGTGCGGACCGCCGGTCGCGTCGAACAGCGCCACACGGTCCGCCGGGCCGCTGTAGTAGCCAGGGATGGTGATCTCGTCGTCGGTGGCGCTGATGTGCAGCGTGGGGATGGCGATGCCGCCCAGGATGGGCACGGGGTCGCCTTCACCGTAGAACGGTGGCGCGGAGATCAGGATCGCCGCCTTGAAGCGCGGATCGGCCAGGGCGGGCATCGACGCGGCACCCCCCAGCATCCCCGTGGACGCCGACACCTTGGCGCCGGCAAGCAGAAGGCTGGTGTTGGCGCCGTAGGAATGCCCGGCGATCGCGAGCCGTGCCGGGTCGAGCTGAGGACCCAACGGCCCGGCGAGCAGTTGGTCCAGCGCGAAGCGCACGTCCTGCGTGCGGTCGACAGCTTCTTCCGGCTGGGCCGCATGCTGCAGCCGCAGGACCAGATTCAGCGAGTTGGACCAGCCGAAGCCGCCCGTCCACAGCCGGCGGTCGCTGCCGATGTGCTGGACGTGCATCGCGACCACGCCGTGGGCGGCCCAGTAGCTGCCAAGATAGCTGTAGCCTCGACGCGAGCCGCCCATGCCATGCGAGAACACCACCACCGGCCAGCCACCGGCCGGGGCGGCGCCGCCGGGCCAATAGACGCGCACGGGGACCGCGCGATGGCGAGCGGGATCGGTCCAGTCGAAGTCCTGCCAGTGGTGGCTGCCGTCGTCGGCCAGTTGCGCACCAGGCTGCGCCGGCAGGTCAGGCCCGCTCGCAGGCGGGGAGAGGCGCAGCCGATGAGCAGCGCCGTGAACGCTGCGACCGCCGAGGCGGCGAGCGCGGTCCAGCGCCACGTCCTGGTCACGATGTCAGAAGAGTTCGACGTCGCTCAGGTGCTTCGCCTCGGACATCGCGCCTTGCGCGACCAGCGTGGCGTGGCTTTGCACCTGGTTCCGTCCCGCGCCCTTGGCGTGATAGACGGCCTTGTCGGCGCGCTCGAAAGCCGCAGCCGGCGAATCGCCGCCGCGGATCTGCGTGAAGCCGATGCTGACCGTGATGCGACCGACCTGCGGGAACGCGTACTGCGCGGTGTTGTTGCGGAATCGCTCGAAGGCATGGGCCGCGTCGGGCTCGTCCTCGCATCGCATCAGCACGACGAACTCCTCGCCGCCGAAGCGGTAGAGCAGGTCGTTGAAACGGAAGCTGCTGCGCATCAGCCGCGACAGCAACAGCAGGACCTCATCGCCGATCAGATGGCCGAAACGATCATTGATCGACTTGAACAGGTCGATGTCGATGACGCCCAGCCAGTAGCGCGGATGCACGGCGGCATGCCGGCGATCCTCGCCCGTCTCATCCTGCGCGGCGGCCTCGCCCAGCGCGCGCATCGGCAGTTCCGAGACGGCCTTCAGGAAGCTCTCATCGAAGGTCTTGCGGTTGAGCAGGCCGGTCAGCGTATCGCGCTCGCTGTAGTCCAGCAGCCCCTGGAAGTTGTGATAGATCCGCAGCACGCTGGAGACCATGCGCTGCGCCTCGGCCTTGAGGCGGCGCGCGGTGTGCAGTTCCAGCACGCCGACGACCTCGCGCTCGGTGGCGAGCGGGAACAGCGTCACCCACTCGTCGCCCTCGCGCTGCTGCAGCACGCTGCGCTGCGTCAGGCATTCGAGGCGACGCGCGTGCTCGGCCAGTCTGGGCAATGATTCGGGATCGACCCACAGCGAGTCGGCCGTGGCGACCGAGTCGCCCGAGCGCAGCCGTGCCCGGGTCAGCCAGCGTTGCTGGCCGGGCTCGCCGACGCAGCGGTAGATCGCCACCGCGGCCACCGGGCCGTTGAGCAGATCCCGCAGGGCGGTGACGAGCGTGACGTCCATGACATCGCGGTCACGGAAGCCCGTCAGTTCGGCAAGATGGTCGACTACCCCGGACATGGTGTTTGCAGCGTGGAGGGAGGATCCTGGCGCCGGCTTTCCGATGTCCGGGAGGCCGGACGCTACGCCCTCGCCGGCTGGCCGGCGGACAGATGCGAAGTGTATCGGGCGATCAGGCCCAACAGGTGCTCTTCGTCATAGGGCTTGCCCAGGTAATCGTTGACTCCGAGCCGTTGTGCATACTCGCGGTGTTTCTGAGCGATCCGCGACGTGATCATGATCACGGGCAGTCCCGCCAGACGCGCGTCGGCACGCAGGTTGCGGACCAGGTCGAAGCCGTCCATGCGGGGCATCTCGATGTCCGACAGCACGACCGTGGGCAACTCGTCACCGCCCAGGCGCTCCATCGCATCCAGGCCGTCCTTGGCCAGGAGCACGCGGTAGCCCTCGCGCTCCAGCAGGCGCTGCGTGACGCGGCGGACGGTCAGCGAGTCGTCGACCACCATCACCAGCGGTGCGAGCTGAACCTTGGCTTCCTCGACCACGACCTGGCGCGCCGCCGCTTCGGCGTCGTGCACGCGCTGCTGCGCAGCGTGGCCGTAGCGGTTGGCCAGCGCCACCGGGTTGTAGATCAGCGCCACGTCGCCCGACGCCAGCAGGCTGATGCCCGCCAGACCCGGCACCTGCATCAGCTGCGGGCCCAGGTTCTTGATCACGACTTCCTGGTTGCCCAGGACTTCGTCGCAGTGCAGCGCCAGACGCTGCTGCGCGCTGTGCACCAGTGCCACGGGCAGCGTCTTGCCATGGGCGAAGCCGCGGTCGCTGTGGCGCATCAGGCCGCCGAGCCAGTAGAAGGGCATGCGCTCGCCGGCCGCCATCAGCGAGCCGTCGACGTAAGCCTGCTCCACCGTCTCGACCGGCAGACGCTGCACCGACAGCATCAGCGCCGCCGGCACCGCGACCTTGCGATCGCCGTAACGCAGCACGACGACCTGCGTCAGCGCCGTCGTCAGCGGCACGCGCAGCTCGAAGCTCGCGCCCTGCCCCGCGGTCGACTGCGTCAGCACGTAGCCGCCCAGCGTGTTCACTTCGGAGCGGACCACGTCCATGCCGACGCCGCGCCCAGCCATTTCGGTCAGCGCATCGGCGGTGGAGAAGCCCGGCTCGTAGATGAGGTCCATCAACTGCGAATCGCTGACGTCCTGGCCCGGCTGGATCAGGCCCTGGCTCTCGCCGCGGGCGCGGATCCGCGCCAGATTCAGGCCGGCGCCGTCATCGCTGAAGCGAACCTGGATCTCGTTGCCTTCCTGATGCAGGTTCAGCACGATGCGGCCCACCGGGGCCTTGCCGGTCTGCTGGCGGACGTCCGGCGTCTCGATGCCGTGCACCACGCTGTTGCGCAGCAGATGCTCGAAGGCGCCCGTCAGACGTTCCAGCACGGCGCGGTCCAGTTCGACGCCGCCGCCGCGAATCTCGAGTTGCGCCTGCTTGCCGCTTTCGCGGGAAGCCTGCCGGACGACACGATGCAGACGCTCGCCCAGGCTGCTGTCGAACTCCACCATGCGCGTGCGCAGCAGGTCGTCCTGCAGCTCGCGCGTCAAACGGGACTGTCCGGCCAGTTCGTCTTCGCCCGCCGCGACGTTGCGCTGCAGGCCGCGCTGGACCGTCGCCACGTCGTTGACGGACTCGGCCAGCATCCGGGTCAGTTCCTGGAAGCGGGTGTAGCGATCGAACTCCAGCGGGTCGAAGTCCTTGCCGGTGGCCTGCGCGGCTTCCTGTCGAGCGGCGATGCGGGCCTCGGCCTGCAACTCCAGCTCACGCAACTGCGTGCGCAGGCGCTCCAGGTTGTCGTCCAGGTCGGACAACGACGTGCGCATCTGGCCCAGCTCGGATTCCAGACGGGCACGACGGATGGACACTTCGCCGGAGAGCGCAGCCATGCGTTCCAGCAGCGCGCCACGGACGCGCACTTGCGCGGCCGGAGCGACCGGCGCGCTTTCCAGCGGCTGGCCAAGATCAGCGACCTCGCTGA
Source organism: Mitsuaria sp. MSU3D (assembly GCF_056867975.1). Classification (NCBI taxonomy): domain Bacteria; kingdom Pseudomonadati; phylum Pseudomonadota; class Betaproteobacteria; order Burkholderiales; family Sphaerotilaceae; genus Roseateles; species Mitsuaria sp. MSU3D. The sequence goes on from NZ_CP200314.1 coordinate 4,062,063, forward strand.
AGTGCGCCCAGTCGATCTCGATGTCGGCCAAGGGTGCCGCCACGGCGGGTGCGGGAACCGGCGCCTCTTCGACCGTCGGCACCTCGGCGACCGGCTCAGCGATCGCGGCAACAGGCTCGACGAAGGGTTCGGCAATGGGTTCGGCGATGGGTTCGATCACCGGTGCGGCCGCAGGTTCTTCAACCGGCACAGCCGGTTCGACGAACTCCGCAATCTCCGCGGCCGGGATCTCCGGTTCGGCAATCACGTCACCGACTGGGGCCGGGATCGCATCCGAACCCTCGGCGGGCGATTCGACGGTCTCCACGGCCTGGACGGACGCGGGAAGCTCGGCGATCGGCGCGACCGGCGCCATCGGTGCGGGCACCACCGGCGTCGGATTGCGCCAGGTCCGCTGGAGCGTCTTGAAGGTATGTTCCAGGCTGTCGCCGGCGTCCTGCAACGCGAGCAGTTGCTCGAAGCGGGGTTCGCCGTCGGCCAGGAGGTGCTCGATCTGCGATTCCAGGCGGTGCGCTTCCTCGCCGAGACGCATCGCGCCGGACAAGCGGGCGCCGCCCTTGAAGGTGTGCAGCACACGCATGCAGGCCGCGGCACGACTGGTGTCCGCCGGCTGGGCCGCCCACTCGCGCAACGCGCCGTGCAACTCACCCAGCAGGTCTTCGGCTTCCTCCTCGAAGATCGGCATCAGTTCCGGCTCGATCTGGTCGGGCTGGTTGAAGTCGAAATCGTCGTCGGTCGCCTCGGCGGCCCGATGGAAGGCGGCCTGCGAGGTGGGGAATTCAGGCTCGTCCGGAACGACCGGCGTCACCGGAACGCTCAGCAGGCTGGCCGGCAGCGAGGCGGTGGACACTTCCTCCAGCGACATGGCCAGCAGGCCCTCGTCGCTGTCGGCATGACCGTCGGGCAGCACCGAGCCCGGCTCGAAGGCCTGCAGTTCGACCAGCAGCGCCGGATCGGCTTCCTTCAGGAATCCGGCGGCGAACTGATGCAACAGGCGGCGGATCTCGTCCGAGGCGCGTTGGAAGAGCGTCGGGTCGCCGACCTCATGACCCTGGGCGCGGCCCAGGGCATGTTCCAGGCAGCGGGCAAGCGTCGACAGGTCGTCGAAGCCGACCGTCGCCGCGCTGCCGGCCAGGCCGTGTGCCAGCGCTTCCGCGTCCTGCGGCAGCGGGGACTGCGGGAGCAGCGACCACTCGGTCAATTCCACCTGCAGACGGCGCGAACGCTCGTCGGCTTCGTTCAGGAAGATGTTGAACAGCGCGATGCTGATGCGCAGCGGGCCGATGACCTTGACACCTTCGTCGCTGTCCTCGGCGTCGACATCCTCGTCGAGCGTCTCGATCGGTGCCTCGGCGGCCGGCGGAGTGACCGCCGTTCCGCCCACCAGGCTCAGCGCCGGCGCGTGCGTCGCGGGCACGGGCGGCGTGTCCAGGTCGAGGTCCGGCAGGTCCAGATCGGACAAGGTACGCGGCGACAGGCCTTCCGGCGGCGTGTCGACCAGCTCCTGCCCCAGGTCCAGCGTCAGCGACAGATCCGGCGCAGACGCCGCATCGATCGCGGTCACCGGTTCGGTATTCAGGTCGGACAGATCCAGCAGGTCCAACGCAGGCTCGTCGACCACCGACGCGACCGGCAGCTCGTCCAGCGGCATCGGTGTCGTGGCCTCGATCTCGACCATCGCCGCATCTTCCGGCCAGCCAGCCGGCAGGTCCATCGTCACATCCGCTTCTTCGACGGACGTCAGCGTCGGCTCCAGGGCCTGAGTCGGCTCGTCGTGGAAGACCGGCGGCTCGACGGCAAGTGGCGACTCGGCTGTCGACGGTGTCGGCAGCGACGACGGCTCGATCACGTCAGCCACGGTCGGCAGCGACATCGTCGTGTCGAGCGCGGGCAGGTCGGCCGCGGACAGCGCGTCCAGGTCGATCGAGGAACGCAGTTCCGGCACCGCCCGGGTCAATTCGGGCAGCTCGCCCGGGAAGTCCAGGGAGAAATCGGCGTGAGGCGTTGCGGGCTCGACGGCGGTGACGATGCCCAGGTCAGCCACCGGCAGCGCCGGCACGTCCAGGCCGGGAAGATCCAATGCCGGCAGATCCAGCGACGGCAGGACCGAGCCCGTCGGAACCGGTTCCGCGTCCAGGCTGGCGAGCAGGTCCAGCGCGGCCCGTTCGTCGGATGCAGGTTCGGACGTGGCCGGCTGCGCAGGCGCCGCGACCTCGTCGGCGAGCGACAGCTCCGGCAGACCGGAAAGATCGATGTCATGGACTTCGTCGACGGTGGGAACCTCGACGACTTCAGCCACCTCGGCGACCTCGATCACGTCAGGGACCGAGCCGACCTCGACCACTTCCACCACCTCGACGGCGTCAGGCAGGGCGGCGATCGGCGCGGCTGCGGGGGCGACCGGCTCGGCCGACACCTGCAGCGGCACGTAGCGGTTTTCCAGGCGCAGCGCGTCGGCGGAAGCGCGGAATGGCGCGCTGTGGAAACCGTGCGGACGCCCTTCGGCGATCGCGGCGGCCCAGGCCTGGAAGGCGTCCAGCGCTTCGTTGCTGAAGCGCAGCAGGTCCGAATCGGCCTGCGGATGCTCCGACAGGCGCTGGTTGTACAGCTGCTCGCAGGCCCAGCCTGCTTCGCCGAACTCGTTCAGCCCGACCATGCGCGAGCTGCCCTTCAGCGTGTGGAAGGCGCGACGCGCGGTCGTCAGCTGTTCCTTGTCGCTGCCGTTGCGGGCGAGCGCAGTCATCGCCTCTCGAGCTGTCGTCACGACCTCGGCCGCCTCCTCCAGGAAGATGCCCAGCATCTCCTCGTCGATGGCTTCCTCGGCCTGCGGGATCGGCGCGCTCGGCGCCTGCGCCGGCGGGGCCGCGGGGGCGGCGGCCTCGATGAACTGCTGCAACGACTCGGCCGCATGGCTGCCTGCGGCGTCGCCGCCGGCCGACAACAGCTGCTGCTGCGCCTGCTGAGCCGCCTGCGCCATGCCGAGGTCGTCGGCGGCGCGGGCTTCGTGAGAGATCCGCTCCAGATCGCGGGCCAGATCCTCAGTCGAGCGATCGCCCTGCGCAACCGCTTGCGCCGTGGCCTGCAACTGATCGATCAGCTGGGGCTGTGCCGCAGCTTCCGCAGCGGCCAGTTCCTCCCCGTCCGCCTGCAGTTCGCTTTCGCGGCCCACCAGCGACTGCAGCAGTCCGGTGTCTTCTTCGAAGCGGAACATGCGCTTGGCCAGTTGCGGCTGCACGCTCAGCATGTCGATCAGGAAACCCAACGCGCCCAGGTTGTGGGCGAGCCGGTCGAATTGCGCGCGCGGCCCCGACAGCGTCGGATCGACCTCGGTGTTGGCCAGCTCGTCGACCTGGTCGCGCATCTTCAGCGTGGCTTGCGCGGCCTGCGACAGGCCCAGCACGCTGAACACGCCCCGCATCGCCTGCAGCTGTCCCGGCACCGGGATCAGCAGGTCGCGCTTGCTGGGGTCGCGGAAATACTCATCGCACTGGCGCTCGACCTCGGACAGGCTCGCGCGCAGTTCATGGACGACGGAGCCCAGCGTCTGCCGGTCGGCGACGCGGCGATAGAGCTCCTCCATCCAGCTCTCGAGCGCCAGCGGGGCCTCGCCGTGACCCACCGACTCGATGCGGCGGGCCAGGCTCTTCACGCGCTCGCCCTGTTCAGGCTGGTCGAAGGCTTCGTCCTCGAGCGCGGCCTCCAGATAAAGCATCGACGTGGCGATCTCCATCGCCAGCGCCGGCTCGGGCGCGCGGCCCGAACGCAGCGTCGTGACGACGGCGCGGCGCAGCGTGTCGCCCAGCACTTCACCACTCGGGAACAACTTCTGCAGCGACTCGGCGACGTTGGCGAACTGCTCGTCCAGGCCACCCAGCCGGTGGGTCTCGCCTTCGGCGGCAGAGGCCCAGGATTCCTTCGCCGCGACCACGCGACGCTTCGCGGCAGCGACCCAGTTCGGATCGATGCGGCCCAGCGCGTCGTCACGGTAGTCGACGGTGTCGGCCTCGATCAGGCCATAGGCCTGCTGCACCGCGCTCAGGCGCGGCGCGGAGCCGGGCTGCGCATGCTTGGCGGCGGCGGCAAAGAACAGCAGATCCTTGGCCAGGCGCTCGGAAGGCGCCGCGTCGCTGCCGGCGCGCAGTTGCGCGAGCAGGCGCGAACCGAGCCGCTTGACCAGCGTGTCCACCGGCAGCAGGCCGCGCGATTGAGCTTCGAACTGGCCCGCGGCCAGCATCCACAGCGTCCGCGCGTTGGCCTGGGTCTGCGTCAGCGCCAGACCGGCGCACAGATCGCTCAGCAGCTGCCCTTGTCCCGGCGCCGGCGCGCGCATCTGCTTGAGCAGCAGCGCCTCGAACGGGGTGCGCATCTGCTCGGACGTCAGCGCGCGCACGCCACGGTCCAGCGGCAGTTCGCGCCAGCGGAATTCCTCGGTCCACAGGTCGGCCGGGTGGATCCGACCGGCGCCGTTGAGTTCCTGCAGCGTCTGGTAGGCGGGGAACAGCGCCAGCGAACTCGGCTGTCCGCCAGCCAGTGTCTTGGCGATGAAGGCGAGCACCGCGAAGTCCGCGCGCTCGACCGCCTCGACCTCGGCGATGCTCACGGCGGCCGGGTTTTCGGCCAGACGGAACAGCGTCGCCTCGGCGGCTCGAAGCAGATGCGCCGCGGCGGGCAGGCTGACGACCGCCAGCACGCCGGCGGCCTGGTGCATCTGCTGGGCCGCGCCTTGCAGGGCGGGACTGGGCTGGCCGTCGCCGCCCAGCGTCGTCGACCGCGCATCGGCATCGCGCAGCACGCGGCGAAGGGCCTTGTGCACCGATTCCAGCGTGCGGCGCAGCTCCTCCTGGACCCAGGCCAAGGGGCTCAGGTCGGCGGGGAACTCGGATTCGCGCGTAAGGTCCATGCTCGCTCTTGTTCTCTTCTAATTGTCGACGCGGTGCGGGGTGATCCCTGTTCTACCGGTGTGGCCGCGTGGCGGGGCCCGTCCGATCAGGACGTGACCTTGAACCGGGCCACCGATTGCTTCAGCGCTTCCGCCGACCGCGACAGCTCATGCACCATCTGGGCGGTGGAACGCGTACCGTCGGAGGTCTGCTCGGTCACCGCGAAGATGTGCTGGATGTTGGCGCCGACCTCGTTGGCGGCGCGCGCTTCGTTCTGCGCGACCGTCGAGATCTGGCCGATCAGGTCGTCCAGGCGACGCGACACCGAGTCGATGTCTTCCAGCGCGCGACCGGCCGCGTCGGACAGCTTCGTCCCCTCGACCACCCCCAGCGTGGAGCGCTCCATGGCGGCCACCGCATCGTGCGTGTCCGTCTGAATGGTCTTGACCAGCGCCGCGATCCGGCGCGTCGCGTCGGCGGAACGTTCCGCCAGACGCTGCACTTCTTCCGCCACGACCGAGAAGCCGCGACCCGCTTCGCCGGCCGACGCCGCCTGGATGGCCGCGTTCAGCGCCAGCACGTTGGTCTGCTCGGTAATGTCCGAGATCAGCTCGGTGATCTCGCCAATTTCCTGCGAGGACTCGCCCAGCCGCTTGATGCGCTTGGACGTCTCCTGGATGTGGTCGCGGATCTGGTTCATACCGCCGATGTTGTTCTGCATCGCCTCCAGACCCTGCTCGGCCGCTTCCCGCGACTGGCGGGCCACGTCGGCGGTCTGCTGGGCCTGCGCGGACACCTGGTTGATCCGGTGCGCCATCTGCAGCACGGCCTCGCCGGTGGCGCGGATCTCGTGCAGCTGTTCGGTCGACGCGGCCAGCAGTTCGGTCGAGGTCTGGTCGACCTGCGCGGTCGTGTCCGTCACCCGGACCGCCGTCGTCTGCACCTGATGCACCAGCGAGCGCAGTTCTTCCACGGTGTAGTTCACCGAGTCGGCGATCGCGCCCGTGATGTCCTCGGTCACGGTCGCCTGGTGCGTCAGGTCGCCTTCCGCCACCGTCTGCAGTTCGTTCATCAGTCGCAGAATCGCGGCCTGGTTCGCGTCGTTGACGCGCTTGGCTTCCTGCTCCTGCGCCTCGGCTTCACGACGCTGTTCTTCCGCCATCTGGGCACGACGCGACTGGTCGGACACGTACAGCCGCAGGAAGCCGACCGAACCGATCACCAACACCGCCAGCGAGGCCAGCATGGCGATCAGCACCGCCGGATTCAAACCGCCGGCGGATTCCAGGCCGACGCCCAGATCGTCCAGGTCCTTGCGAAGCAATTCCGAGTCGTTGAGCATCGCCGTCTGCGCTTCCCGCGCAGACACCAGGCCCTGCAGGTTCGACAGGATGGCAGTGGCCTGCGAGCGGGTCTGGTCGTACTGCGACAGCAGCACCTTCAGACGTTCGCGCACCTGCGCGTCCTTGGCGCCGTTCAGGCGCAGCTCGGGGTTGCCGTTCAGCAGCGCCTGGGCGATCTCGCGGAACGCGTTCAAGTCCTTGCCGAGCAGGAATACAGCCTCCGGGCTCACGCCTTCCTGCGTCAGGAATTCGTTGGCGGACTTGCCGATCCGCTGGGTCAGCATCACCAGCTGACCGACCGCGGCGACTTCGCCCGTCGGCGCCGAGCTCTGCAGCGACAGCGAGGCCACGGCCTCGGCGCTCTCCAGCAGGTCCGACGACTGCCGGTTGATCGCGCGCAGCGCGGCGCCGACCTGCGTCAACACCTTTTCCTGCGCCAGCATGACCTTGGTGTTCTTGTCGGCGCGCGCCACCATCGGGGCGATCTTCTCGAGCAGCGGATCGACCGAGCCCGGCGCCTTGGCCAGCTCACCGCTGCCGTCGCGCAGCGAGCCGATCACGCCGGTCAGGATCTCCGACGCTTCCTTCATTTCCGGGAACGCGTTCTTGTTGCCCAGCAGCGCAGTCGAGACCGCCTTCGCCAGACGCTGCGACTGCGTCGCTGCCTGACCCGCGCCGCGCACCTGCGCCGCGGAGCGGTTCGAACTGATCAGCGACCAGGACACCGTCAGCGTCGTGCCGATCAGACCGGCGGCCACCAGCGCCGTCAGCAGGCCGGTGCGGCGCTGCTCGGGCTGGCGGGCCACGGCCGGCATCGGCGTCGGCGATTCCGGGGCGGACGCCGAGGGCTGATAGCCCGCGGACGTGTCCTGGAACTCCGGCGTGGGCTGCGCCGTGGTGATGATCGAGGGCTGGAAGTCTTGCGTGTCCTCCGGCGCCGAGCCCGCGTCGGTCTGCGGACCGGCGTCGAAGTCGTCGTTGCCCTCGTTCTTGCCCTTGTTCTTGATCTTGTCCAGGAAGCTCATCTCACCCTCGTTTGATCTCGTTCGTCGAATCGGCGCCTGTGACGGGACCGTCGTCTGGCTATCAGTTCAAAACAATGCGCAGGAATTGCGGATGCTGCGTCAGCGCATCCAGGTCCAGCACTTGCCAGCGCCGGCCCTGCCCGTCGCGCATGCGGGCAGGAGCGAAATCGGGATGGCCGCCCGCATCGGGCTCGGCCTGGAGCTGTTCATCGCCGCGCAAGCCCAGCAGCTGGTCCACCAGCAGCGCGCAGTTGATGCCCAGTTCCGGATTGATCGACACCAGCCGGTGGGCCGATGTCAGCGGGGCCGGGCCCCGCAGGCCAAGGAAGGCCGACAGATCCACGACCGTATGCAGACCGCCCCGCAAGTTGGCCACGCCCAGCATCCAAGGTTGCGTGTACGGGACCGCCTGAAGCGGCACCGGCGTGAAAATTTCGCCGGATTGCTTGAGCGGAAGCAGCAGGCCGAGGCCCGCGCATTCGACCGCCAGCCAACTCGCGGCCTGCGGCGCTTCACGCGCCGCCTGCATGCGCTGCGCCAGCCGTTGTTGAAGTTCGCGCAGCGCTTGCTTGTTGGCCATGATGTCAGCCCAACGCCTTGATCTTGGCCAGCAGCTCGTCGGCCTTGACCGGCTTGACGACGTAGTCGCGCGCGCCCTGGCGCATGCCCCAGACCTTGTCGGTTTCCTGGTTCTTGCTCGTGCACATGATCACCGGCACGTCGGCATAACGCTCGTCACGGGTGATGGCGCGGGTCAGCTGAAAGCCGTTCTGGCCGGGCATGACCACGTCCATCAGGATGAGGTCGGGCTTTTCCTCGGCCAGGCGCTTCATCGCCTCTTCGCCGTTCTCGGCGGTGCGCACGGTGAAGCCGCGTTTGGTCAGCAGGTCGCTCAGCGCGTGCAGCTCGGTCTTCGAATCGTCGACCAGCAGGATCTTGTGGATGGGCATGGGATCTCCCTCTGTCTTGGCTCGTGTCGATTCGCGTCGGTGGATTCGTCGTTCGAGCCAGGCGTGAGCGTCGTTGGATGTCGTGGATGAGGTCGTTGAAAGCGGGCTGTCCGTCGAGCCGGTCAGCCCACCTGGCAATGCTGTCGGACCGCCTGCAGCAGCTGGTCCTTCGTGAAGGGCTTGGTCAGGTAGTCCTGCGAGCCGACCATCCGGCCGCGGGCCTTGTCGAACAGGCCGTCCTTGGACGACAGCATGATCACGGGCACCGACGCGAACTGCGGGTTGCGCTTGATGATGGCGCAGGTCTGGTAACCATCCAGGCGCGGCATCAGGATGTCGCAGAACACGAGGTCCGGCTGGTAATCGCTCAGCTTGGCCAGCGCGTCGAAACCGTCTTCGGCCAGGACGACCTCATGGCCGCCCTGCTTCAGGAAGATCTCGGCGCTGCGGCGGATCGTGTTGCTGTCATCGATGACCAGCACCTTGGTCGCCGTGCGGGGGCTTGCGCTGGAATCCAAGCTCTTCTCCGTATTGTTCAGACAATGGTTGTCAAAGAGATTTCAGGCTCGCGACAGGCGCCGAGCACTGGAAGGAACGCCGGATGATCGAGGACCGGCACCTGGCCGAAAGCTCGATGCGAGGGTCAGATCTGGACCATTTCGAAGTCTTCCTTGCGGGCGCCGCATTCGGGACAGGTCCAGTTCATGTCGACATCTTCCCAGCGCGTGCCGGCAGCGATGCCGTGTTCAGGGTCGCCCACGGCCTCGTCGTACATCCAGCCGCAGATCAGGCACATCCAGGTCCTTGCTTCGCTCACGATGGGTTGACTTTGCATCACTACAATGATCGAAAGATTGTAGCCATGCCCCCGGTCAGGCCCGGGGGGCGGAAGTACCGATGAAACAACAGTCGGTTGCGGTGCTTCTTCACGTTATGCGCACCAGTTCACGGCTTATCGCCGAACCATTCATGAGCCGCCCAGACCCGCACCAACAAGATCCCCAGGACGCCGCCGCGATCGATGACCAGGACTCGCCGCCCCCGGCCTGCGTGATGAGCTTCAACGCGTCCGACCCCAGCGGCGCGGGCGGCAGCGCCGGCGACGTCGCCACCATCGCCGCCATGGGCGCGCACGCCCTGCCCGTCGTCACCGCCATCGTCATGCGCGACACGGCCGAGGTCTTCGACCACCAGACGCTGGACGGCGACTGCATCGTCGAGCAGGCGCGCTCCATCCTCGAGGACGTCCCCGTCGCCGCCTGGAAGGTCGGCTTCCTGGGCAGCGCCGAAGGCGTCTCCTCGGTCGCCGAGGTCCTGTCCGACTATCCCGACGTGCCGCTGGTGGCCTACCTGCCCAGCATCTCCTGGCTGGACGAGGAACAGCAGCAGAGCTACCTCGACGCGTTCCGGGAGCTGGTGCTGCCGCAGACGCTGGTGCTGGTCGGCAACCAGAAGACGCTGAGCGACTGCCTGCTGCCCGACTGGGACGCGGACCGCCCGGCGTCCCCGCGCGAGCTGGCCGTCGCCGCGCAGCAACACGGCGCCGCCAACGTCCTGGTGACCGGCATCCAGTTGCCCAACCAGTACATCGACAACGTGCTGGCCAACTCCCAGGGCGCGATCACCGGGGAGAAGTTCGAGCGTTTCGAGGCCAGCTTCGTCGGCTCGGGCGACACGCTGTCGGCGGCGCTGGCGGCGCTGCTGTCGGTCGGCTCGGAGCCGCACGACGCCGTCGGCGAGGCGCTCGCCTTCCTCGACCAGTCGCTGGAGGCGGGCTTCCGCCCCGGCATGGGCAACGTCGTGCCGGACCGCTTCTTCTGGGCGCTGCCGCCCGGCGAGGAGGGGGAGGAAGGCGCCGAGACCGCGCCGGCCACCGACGAGATGCCGATCGACGAGCCGTCCAGCCGCGGCCCTCGCCGCATCCATTGAGACCGCCGAGGGCGCCCGCGCGGCGCCCTTGTCCTTTTCCGCCTTGAGTTGGCCGAGCGCCACGCAGCACCGGATTTCCCCATGAGCCAGAACGAGACCCTGTTCGCCCGCGCCCAGCGCGTCATTCCCGGCGGCGTGAATTCGCCGGTGCGCGCCTTCCGCGCGGTCGGCGGCACGCCGCGCTTCATCACGCGCGGCGAAGGCGCCTACATCGCCGACGCCGACGGCAAGCGCTACATCGACTACATCGGCTCCTGGGGCCCGATGATCCTGGGCCACGGCCATCCGGCGGTCGTCGAGGCGGTCCAGAAGGCCGTGCTGGAGGGCTTCTCCTTCGGCGCGCCGACCGAGCGCGAGGTCGAACTGGCCGAGGAGATCCTGGCGCTGGTCCCCAGCTGCGAGCAGGTCCGCCTGGTCAGCTCCGGCACCGAGGCGACGATGAGCGCGATCCGGCTGGCCCGCGGCGCGACGCAGCGCAACAAGTTCATCAAGTTCGAGGGCTGCTACCACGGCCACACCGACGCGCTGCTGGTGAAGGCAGGCTCGGGCCTGGCGACCTTCGGTCACCCGACCTCGGCCGGCGTGCCGGAGGCGACGGCGCAGCACACCATCGTGCTGGAGTACAACAACGTCGCCCAGCTGGAAGAGGCCTTCGCCCTGCACGGTCCGGAACTGGCCTGCGTGATCGTCGAGCCGATCGCCGGCAACATGAACTTCGTGCGCGCCAGCGTGCCCTTCATGACCCGGATGCGCGAGCTGTGCCGCGAGCACGGCGCCCTGCTGGTGCTGGACGAGGTGATGACCGGTTTCCGCGTCGGCCTGCGCAGCGCGCAGGGCGTGTACGCCGACCTGATCCCCGGTTTCGTGCCGGACATCAGCGTGTTCGGCAAGGTCATCGGCGGCGGCATGCCGCTGGCGGCCTTCGGCGCGAGCCGCGAGATCATGCGCCACCTGGCCCCGCTGGGCGGCGTCTACCAGGCGGGCACGCTGTCGGGCAACCCGGTGGCGACCGCCTGCGGCCTGGCGACGCTGCGCGAGATCAAGAAGCCCGGATTCTTCGATGCCCTGTCGGCGCGCACGCGCCGTCTGGTCGACGGCCTGAAGACCGTGGCGGCCGAGAACGGCGTGCCGTTCAGCGCCGACAGCGAAGGCGGCATGTTCGGCTTCTTCCTGATGCCGGAGCTGCCGCAGAACTACACGACCGTCATGACGACGGACAAGGAGCGCTTCAACCGCTTCTTCCACGCGATGCTGGACGCCGGCGTGTACCTGGCGCCGGCGCTCTACGAGGCCGGCTTCGTGTCCGCCGCGCACACCGATGCGGACATCGACGCCACGCTGGAAGCAGCCCGCGCCGCACTGCGCTGAGCGCGTCGGCAGACCGGGCGGGCGGCCCGGTTGCCGGTTCGGGAAAGCCTGGCCTCGGCAAACACTGAGCCAGCACTGTCGCGATCCTTTCAAACCGCGACAGGCATTACGCTTGCTTACCGATTGGTACAGCAGCTGAGAGACAGACATGCATATCCACATCCTTGGCATCTGCGGCACCTTCATGGGCGGCCTGGCGGCCCTCGCCCGTGAAGCCGGCCACACGGTGACCGGTTGCGATGCCAACGTCTATCCGCCGATGTCGACGCAGCTGGAGGCCCTGGGCATCGAGCTGATCCAGGGCTTCGGCGCGGAACAGCTGGCCCTCAAGCCCGACCTGTTCGTGATCGGCAACGTGGTGACGCGCTCGTCCGAGGGACGCTTCCCGCTGATGGAGGCCATCCTCGACGCCGGCCTGCCCTACACCAGCGGACCGCAATGGCTCGCGGAGCACGTGCTCCAGGGCAGGCACGTGCTGGCGGTCGCCGGCACGCACGGCAAGACCTCGACGAGCTCGATGCTGACCTGGATCCTGGAATCGGCGGGCCTGGCGCCCGGTTTCCTGATCGGCGGCGTTCCGCAGAACTTCGGTGTCTCGGCGCGCCTGGGCGGGGGCAGCTTCTTTGTCATCGAGGCCGACGAGTACGACACCGCCTTCTTCGACAAGCGCAGCAAGTTCGTCCACTACCGGCCGCGCACGGCGATCCTGAACAACCTCGAGCACGACCACGCCGACATCTTCCCGGACCTGACCGCGATCGAGACCCAGTTCCACCACTTGGTGCGAACGGTGCCCGCATCGGGGCGGCTGGTCGTCAACGCGCGCGAGGAAGCGCTGCAGCGCGTGCTGTCGCGCGGCTGCTGGAGCGAGGTGCAACGCTTCGGCGCCCGCAAGGAGGAGCCCGGCGCGCTGCGCGCGCGCGGCGAGCCTCAGTCCTTCGACGTGCTGCGCGGCAGCCTGAAGGTCGGCCACGTCAACTGGGAGCTGCTTGGCGAGCACAACCAGCTCAACGCGCTGGCGGCGATCGCCGCGGCGGAGCACGTCGGCGTCGATGCCGGGCAGGCAGCGGCATCGCTGGACAGCTTCAAGAACGTGCGCCGGCGGCTGGAACTGCGCGGCGAGGTGCGCGGCATCAAGGTCTACGACGACTTCGCGCACCACCCGACGGCCATCCACACGACCGTCGACGGCCTGCGCCGCCGGATCGCGCCGCAGGAACGCATCCTGGCGGTCTTCGAGCCGCGTTCGAACACGATGAAGCTCGGCACGATGAAGGCGCAACTCCCCTGGGCGCTGGAGGAAGCCGACCTGAGCTTCTGCAACCAGGACGGCCTGACCTGGGACGCACGCGAGGCACTGGCCCCGCTCGGCGAGCAGGGCCTGGTGGGCGCGAACGTCGACGACCTGGTGGCGATGGTCAAGCGCGCGGCCAAGCCCGGCGATCATGTGCTGTGCATGAGCAACGGCGGCTTCGGCGGCATCCACGAAAAGCTGCTGGACGCGCTGAAGTAAACCGGCGATCCTGCGCCGCCGGCCCGGTTTGCATCGGCGGCGGATGGGCACGCCGCGTGCCGATCCGGCGATCCCCGCCCCCTGCAAGATCCTTCAAGATTCCCGAGGAGCGACTTCACGATGAGTGGTCCTGGCAAGCTGGTGCCTGCGCTGCAGAACCGGTCCTTCCTGTGCCTGCTGGCGCTGGTGACGGTGGCGTTCGGCTGGATCGTGTGGCCGATGATGAGCGCGATCCTGTGGGGCGTGGCGCTGGCCATCGTGTTCCAGCCGCTGTATCGCAAGCTGCTGCGCAAGACGAAGCGGCCCGGGCCGTCGGCGGGGCTGACGATCCTCGTGATCCTGCTGCTGGTCGTGCTGCCGATGACCTACGTGATGGGCGCGCTGGTGCGGGAGGCGGCGGTCGTCTTCGAGATGGTCAAGTCCGGCCAGTTCAACTTCAACACCTATGTGGCGCAGATCTACGCGGCGCTGCCGTCGTGGCTGCTCGACGTGCTGGAGCGGCTGGGCCTGCACAACCTGGCGAACCTGCAGGAGAAGCTGGGCAGCGCGCTGAACCAGGGCAGCCAGTTCATGGCGACGAAGGCGCTGGGTTTCGGGCAGGACACCTTCGATTTCCTGGTGAGTTTCTTCGTGATGCTCTACCTGCTCTACTTCCTGCTGCGCGACGGCGAGCAGCTCTCGACGCGCATCCGCGATGCGCTGCCGCTGCAGGACTCGTACAAGCGCCAGCTGGGCGAGAAGTTCCGGACGGTGATCCGCGCGACGGTCAAGGGCAACATCGCCGTGGCGGCGATCCAGGGCGCGCTGGGCGGTATCGCGTTCTGGGTGCTGGGCATTCACGCGCCGGTGCTGTGGGCGGTGCTGATGGCCTTCCTGTCGCTGCTGCCCGCGGTCGGCGCGGCGCTGGTGTGGGCGCCGGTGGCGATCTACCTGCTGTCGACCGGGCACGTCGGCTCCGGCATCGGCCTGATCGTCTTCGGCACCGTGGTCATCGGCCTGGTGGACAACCTGCTGCGGCCGCTGCTGGTCGGCAAGGACACCAAGATGCCGGACTACGTGGTGCTGCTGTCGACGCTGGGCGGGATGGCGGTGTTCGGCATCAACGGCTTCGTCATCGGCCCGCTGATCGCGGCGATGTTCATCGCGGTCTGGGACATCGTCGCGGCCGAACGGCGCTATCCGGTCGGAGACAACCACTGACCGGCCAGCGCCCGCACCAACGAAAAAGGCCGGCTTTCGCCGGCCTTTGCGTTGCTGGGCGTGCGACCGCGAGGCCGCTCGCCCGGCATCACGTCCGCGTCATCGTCGCCTTCAGCACGCTGCTGAGGAAGTCCAGGCTTTCCGCCAGGTGGGCGCGGGTCTCGATCGAGCCTTTGCCCTGCGCGGCGCGCAGGTCGCTCTGCAGCTGCACGGCGTGCAGGCGCAGCACCGCGTAGGCATCGGCGAACTGGCCCGAGGCCGCGCCGCTCTTCGTCAGGTTGGCCTGGATGCGACGCAGGTACTCGCGCTGCAGGTTGCGGCGCAGCGGATCGATCTCCGCGCCGGTCTTGAGCTCGCTCCAGATCGAGGCCTGCAGCGTGCCGTAGACCTCGCCGATCGTGATCAGGCCCTTGCGCTGCGACACCGGCACGTAGGCCGGCAGCTCCATCAGGCGGATCGCCGTCTGCGCCTGCAGCAGGCGGTCCAGCGACCCCAGCTGCACCCGCGCCACCGCCGCCGGGATATTCACGAAGCCCGCGCGCATGAACTCGACATAGTCGGTCGTGATCGAGGTCAGGAACTCCGGCTTGAAGCGGAAGCTGTCGGCGCTGAAGATGCCCTGCGCCAGGAAGCGCAGCGCCTCGCGCTGCTTGGCCGGATCGACCGGCCGCATCGCCGCGACCGACGCGCCCGGCACGTCGCGGTGCGTGTACATGCCGCCGACGTACTTGCCCACCAGGTCCGACGCGCGCGCCAGCTGGTTGAAGCCGCTGGCCAGTTGCCGGCGCTGGCGCAGCGGATCGTCGCCCGCTTCTGGCGTCCGGTTCTGCACGCGCGTCCACAGCTCCTGCGTCAGCTTCAGGCGCTTGCGGAAGTAGGCCATCGGGTCGTCGCCGAGGTCGAAGCGGTTGATCGTCGGATCCATGCCGTCGAACGGCCCGAAGCCGCCGGCGTCGGTGTCGTCCGCGTACGCATGACCCGGCAGCGTGTTCTGCGCGGCGACGCGCTTGAGCTCCGCCTCTTCCTGTTCCTTGGGCACCTGCTTGTAGGCGTACTCGATCGCCCAGTAGTCGTAGGTGCCCAGCGTCGTGTTGTTGTAGGTGGTCGGCGCCTCGCCTTCCAGCGGGATGTTGTAGGCGTTGTAGTCCATCACCGAGGCCGACAGGCCGTTGGCGTCGGTCCAGGCCTTGTCCTTGAGCTGCGCCTGCGTCACCTGCGTCGAGGCCTTGAAGTTGTGCTTCAGGCCGAGCGTGTGACCCACCTCATGCATGATCACGTCCTTGATCCGGGCCTGGATGAAGGCGTCGGCTTCGGGGCTGTCCGGCGCGATGTCGCCGCGAGCCTCGAGCACGTCCAGCGCGAAGTCCATCTCCGCCGCCGCGTCGTGCGCGTAGGTGCAGTAGGTCGCGTTGCGACCCTCGCGCCAGCCCTGGTTCAGCGCGGCCAGCGCCTGCGCCTCTTCCGCCAGCGTCGACACCTGGCCGCCGGCCATGCCGCGCGGCGCGTCTTCCGCGATGAAGGCGCGGCCGCCGCGGGCGAACACGTCGCTCATGCCGATGTCGGCGTCCAGGATCTCGCCGGTGCGCGGGTCCAGATGGCTCGGGCCGATCGCGAAGCCCACGTCGGACCCGACGAACCAGCGGATCGACGCGTGCGACGCGTCCATGTTGTCCCAGTCCGCGTCATCGGGCTGCTGCTTGGCCACGACCGCGTTCTTGAAGCCGATCTTCTCGAAGGCCTTGTTCCATTCCAGGATGCCGGCCTCGACCGCGGGGCGGTACTTCGGCGGGATGTTCTTGTCCATCCAGTAGGTGATGGGCTGCACCGGCTCGGACAAGGCCGCCGCCGGGTCCTTCTTCTCCAGGCGCCAGCGCGCGATGTAGTGGACGCGCGGATTGGGCTTGGCGTCGTCGCTCAGGTCGGTGAAGGACTCGGTGAAGTGACCCAGGCGGCCGTCGGCGCGGCGCGTGGCCATCTTCTCTTCCGGCAGCGCGCGGAAGTTGTAGACGAAGCCCATGAACATCGAGCGCGGATCCGGCAGCGCCTGCGGCGGCGTCGGCACCGGCACGGGCGGAGCCACCAGCGGCGGCGCGGGGATGCGCGGCGTGAAGTAGTGGACCTTGGCGTTCAGCGTCGTGAGCTGCGCGTCGGCGCGGGTGTGCTCGAAGTACGAGTTGCCGCGGTCGACGTTGTAAGGCAGCCGGTAGGCCATTTCCAGGCGCGTGGACATGCCGGGGATGTCGCTCAGCAGCAGGCCGGCGTCGACCAGGAAGGCCTTGCGTTCGGGGTGGTCCGCGCTGGCGACCGGACCGGCCGCGATCAGGCTGGGCGAGAACGCCTCCTCGCCGGCGCGCTTGCCGCCGCCCTCTGCGCGGAACGCCGTGTTCAGCGCGATCAGCTGGATCGAATTGCCGACGCGGCGCCACTCGGCCAGGATCTCCGGGCCCATCTGGCTGGCGTAGAAGCCGCGCTCGCCGATCGAGCTCGTGATGTTGATGGTGAACAGGAAGGGCTTGTTCAGCATCGCCCGCGGGATCTCGAGCCAGACCTTCTCGTCCTTGCGCAGGATCGGGAAGAGACCGTCGTCGCGCTTGGTGTCGCGGCTGACTTCGGCGAAGGGCTTCGGCGCGGTCGGATCGGCGGCGGGACGCGGCGCCGTCATCGGCGACGAAGCGCCCGGCTGGCCCGGTGCCCCCGAGGCGGCGCTGGCCGGCGGCTGCGCCGCCTGCGCGGTCGGCGCGGTGGTGGAGGTGCCGGCCGGGCCGGTCGTGGCGCAGGCGGTGAGCAGCAGCGCCGCGGCGGCGATGGCCGTCAGCTGGATCGTGTCCCTGTGGATCATGGATCGATGTGGTCGTGGGTCCGTCCTGGAGGGGCCGGACCGTGTTGAGAAAGCGGGCGTTGCGGTCGTTGCGCCGCATGGGCCCCGGTGAAGCGGGCAATGTGCGGGGCCGGCGCCCTCGCGTCAATGCGCACTAACGAGCGCGCAGCCCCTGCGAATCGCGCGTTTGGCGATGATCGCCCACGTCGACGTCCGCCCACCCGTGCCGGAAGTGACCCGGCCACCCGGCGCGGGGGGTGCCGCCTACACTGCCCCGCCATGAGTCCCCCGTCCTCCGCTCCGGCCGCGCAGTCCTCCCCCACCGAGCCCACCGTCACCCGTCGCACCCATCTCCTCTACCTGCACGGGTTCCGCTCGTCGCCGCGTTCGGCGAAGGCCTTGCGGATGGCGCGATGGACGGCGGAACACCGTCCGGACCTGGTCTTCGTGTGCCCGCAGCTGCCGCCGTCGCCGCGCGAGGCGATGGCGCTCGTCGACACGCTGATCCGCGACTGGCCGCGCGACACGATGGCCGTGATGGGAAGTTCGCTCGGCGGGTTCTATGCCACCTGGGTCGCGCAGCACACCGGCGCGCGGACCGTGCTGCTGAATCCGGCTGTGGATCCGGCCCGGGACCTCGCCCACTACATCGGCGAACAGACCTGCTGGCAGAACCCGGAGGAGCGCTTCTTCTTCCGGCCCGAGTTCGTCGACGAACTCGTCGCGCTGAATGCAGGCGCGCTGGCGCATCCCGACCGGATGCTCGCGGTGATCGCCAAGGGCGACGAGGTGCTCGACTGGCGCGAGATGCACGCGCGCTACGCGTCCTGCCGGATCAAGCTGCTCGAAGGCAGCGACCATGGCCTGGCCGACTTCGACGACTACCTGGACGAACTGACCGCCTTCCTCGGCCTCTGACCGGCGATTGGAAGTGCTTCAGCGCAGCTGCAGCAGGACGCTCCAGTGCTGCTGGTTGAGATCGGACTTCTCGCAGGTGACGTCCTCGGCGCACGGGCTGCCGGGACGCGGCCGGTTCGTCGGGGCGCTCGCGTAGTGGCGACGGGACAGCAGGCCCGCCTCGTTGACCATCAGCTGGCGACGGGTCACGGCCTGCAGCACGTTGCCGCCGATCGATTCGATCTTCAGCGCGCGGCGGTCGACCGACACCACGACATCGCAGTGCGACTTGGTGCGGTTGTCGATGCGATCGGCCAGGGCCTGCCAATCCGCGAAGGTATCGAGCACCGGCCGGCCGCGCGAGTAGCAGATCAGGTCGCCGACGCGCGGCGCGGTGCGCCGGATGTCGCAGGCGCGGAAGGCGTAGCCCGGCGTCTCGCGCAGCGCGCCGCCGATGTAGACGGCGTGGGCGCCGGAGAAGTGGAAGGCCTGGTCGCTCAGCCCCGCCTCGTGCATCACGAACGAGATGAACGCGCCTGACCATGGCGAATCGGAGATGGCGGTCCGCACGAGCGCCTCGCGCATCTGCTCCGCCTGCGGCGCGTCTGCCGGCACGGCGGCGAGCAGCGGGCCCAATGCGTCGACGCGGCTCCTGCCGGCCGACACCGGATCGTCGAGCAGGTCCGGCGCCCACTTGAGGTCGCGCTGGCCGAGGAGGCCGGGACGGTGCTGGTCCAGCGTCTGCCAGTAGTGCCACACACGTCGCCACGCGTAGCGGTCGGCAGGCGGCGCGACATCGCCATCGGCGGCGCGCAGCGGCTCGGTCTCCGTCTCCACCGAGCCGAACTTCCACAGATGCCCGCGTGCATCGATGCGATGGCCATTGAAGCGCTGGTACTCCTGCATCGCGATCGACGCGATGCGCGCGCCGACTTCGGGGGCCGCACCGGGGGCCTCGCACGACTGCGCGGCGGCGAGCGCGGGAACGAACGCCGTTGCCGTCGCGAGCACGGCGTGGACAAGGCATCGAAGCGGCGGGAAGGTCATGGCGGCGCGGCGGCGTGAAGTCGCGCGCATTGTGGGAGCGCCCCGGGACCATCGGTCATGCCAATCGGCGGGACGGTCATTCCCGGCGGCTATCGCCGGTCTCGCCCGCGCACACGTCCCGGCGGGACATGCCGTCGCCGCTACTTCCTCCGGCCCGTCGCCTTCAGGAGCAGCAAAGTCACCAGGCCGGTCAGCAGCACGATCAATCCGACGACGACCCAGAACCCGTGCGGATGCGCCAGCAGCGGCAGCCCGCCGACGTTCATGCCGAACAGGCCGCTGATCAGGTTGATCGGCAGCGCCAGCACGGTGACCATCGTCAGCACATACAGCGTCTGGTTGTTCTCCTGCGCGACGCGCGCCGAGGTCTCGTCCTGCACCGCGCGGATCCGCTCCTGCAGCGCCTGGATGTCGCGCAGCACCAGCGCGAATTCTTCGCTGGCCTGCTGCAGCTGCTGCTTGTCGCGTTCGGCGACCCACTCCGGCGGATTCGACAGCATGCGCAGCAGCGCGCTCGGCTCCGGCGCCAGCAACCTTTGCAAGCGCACCATCAGCCGCCTCAGCGCGGCGACCTCGGAACCGTGGCCGGCATGACGCCCGGCGAGCAGCGCATCCTCGATGTCGTCGACCCGTTCGGTGGCCTGGCGCACGATGCGCTGGAGCTCATCGGCCTGGTCGCGCAGCAGGTGGTCGAGCAGCGCGACGCTGGACCGCGGCCGGTCGCCGCGCTTGATCGCCATCCGAAGCCGATCCACCGAGCGCAGCGGCGCGCGCCGCACGCTCAGCACCAGGTGCTCGCTGACCTGCATCCACAGCGTCGAGACATCGCCCACGTCGAAGGCGAAATCGAAGGTCACGTCGTTGAGCACGGCGAACAGGTGGTCGCCGACGCGCTCGATCCGCGACGAGCGCGAGCCCTGCTGCTGCGCCTCGTCGAAGCTCTCGGCCAGTGCGGCATTGCGGCGCAGCCAGGGCAGCGCGCCCGCATGCGCCAGGTTCAGGTGCAGCCAGAGATAGCCGCCGTCCGGCTGGGAGAGCCGGGCCTGGGCCTGCGCCAGCGTCGGCAGCGCCTCGGTCGGCCGGTCCGGATGGATCCAGAAGCCGCAGATCAGGCCGTGCTCGTCTCCGCCATACGGGCCGGCATAGGGACCGGTCAATCCCCCCGGGAGCTGCGTCGTGTCATTCATCGCCATCGGCGGATGGTAGACGCGCGATCGCCTCTCCCATGCGGACCCGCTGCCCGGTCTGCAAGCCGGCCGACAGGTTCACGCCCGGCGGCAGGAACACGATGATCGTCGAGCCCTGCTCGAACCAGCCCATCTCCTCGCCGCGCGCGTGATCGTGGCCCACCTCGAAGCGATGCGGACCGGGGTGGTCCGGGCGCAAGGTCAGGTCCAGCGCATGCAGCCTCAAGCTGGCGACCAGGATCGCCGCCACCGGCACCAGCGCGATCGGCGTGCCATCGGGCAGCGTGCATTCGACGGCGGCACGGACGTTGCGGCAGAACAGCCGCTCGACGCGCTTGAGCGCGATCGGATTGACGTTCCAGGTATCGCCCGCGATGTGCGTGACGCGCTGGATGCGCAGGTCGGCCGGCGCGTGAAAGCGGTGGTACATCGCCGAGGTCAGCCGCAGCGTCACATAGGTGCCGTTGAGATACGGGGCGGCGCGCGTGGCATCGCCGAACAGGTCGGCGATGCGGTAATCCATGCCCTTGGCCTGCAGCGCCATCCCACGCGTGACCGGGCCGTGCGCCCCGACGATGGCGTCACAGGGGCTCACGATCGTGGCCGGCGCCGGGTCGACCGGCCGCCGTCCCGGCTTCAGCCGGCGCGTGAACACGTCCCGCAGCGAGCGGTAGCCGTGGGCGGGCGGCTCGGCCTCGCTCAGGTCGAGGTCGGTGAACATCCGCCAGACCGCGACGCTGAAACGCGTCAACGCCGGGCTGTCGATCCGGGCGTACCGGCCCATGAAGCGGGTCAGCGCCAGGCGGGGCACCCGGTTGGTGAGGAGGAAGTTGAGGGACTCCTGCTGGGTCAGACGGTCGCGAAAGCGGGCCAGTTTCATTGACATGTCAATTCCGTCGGATACACCCCGGTAATTTGCCAACGCTGTGTGACAGCTGAACGAGGCTCCGGAGGCCCATGCCCATGTCGACGACGTTCTTCACCTTTGACCTGTTGCCCGTCGCCGCGGCGGCGGCGGGACTGTTGGCGCTGTACTACGCGCCGACCGGCTGGCGACGCCTGCAGCTCTCCCGCGCGAAGCATCCATCGCTGGCGGGTCACTCGCGCATGGCGGTGCGGCTGGCGCGCCTGATGCCGACGCAGCGCTTCGACGACGCGCACTTCTTCAACGCCGACGACGCGCCGGCCGACATCGTCGCGACGCGGCGGTCCAGCTTCGCCGCGCTGTCGCACACGCTGAAGACGCGCCACGCGCGCAGCATCGCCGCGACGCAGTCGATGAAGCCGTCGCTCCCCGACCTGCAGTTCACCAGCAGCTATCGGGTACCGCCGTCGTTCAGCCCGCTCGTGCAGCGCGAGCTGCCGCTGGGGCCGGTGATGGTCGCCAGCGACGGCCACTGGCTGACCGACTTCGACGGCGAGCGCTTCATCGACCTGGCCGGGAGCTACGGCGTGAACCTGTTCGGCTACGCGTTCTATCAGCGCTGCATCGCCGAGGGCGCGGCGCGCGTGGACGCGCTGGGACCGGTGCTCGGCGTCTATCACCCGCTGGTCGAGGACAACGTGCGCCGCATCCTGTCGCACGCGCGGATGGACCAGCTCTCCTTCCACATGTCCGGCACCGAGGCGGTGATGCAGGCGGTGCGGCTGGCGCGGTACCACACGGGGAAAACGCACCTGGTGCGCTTCTGCGGCGCGTACCACGGCTGGTGGGACGAGGCGCAGCCGGGTCCCGGCAATCCCTTGCCCGCCGAGCGCACCTACACGCTGCGCGACATGCATGAACGCAGCCTGCAGGTGCTGCGCACGCGGCGCGACATCGCCTGCGTGCTGGTGAATCCGCTGCAGGCGCTGCATCCCAACAAGCCGGCGCCGGGCGACGGCTCGCTGGTCGACAGCTCCCGCCGCGCGTCCTACGACAAGGCCGCCTATGCCGCCTGGCTGCGCGAGCTGCGGCAGGTCTGCACCGAGCGCGGCATCGCGCTCATCTTCGACGAGGTGTTCATGGGTTTCCGCCTCGGCGCGGGTGGCGCGCAGGCCTACTTCGGCGTGCAGGCGGACCTGGTGACCTACGGCAAGACGCTGGGCGGCGGCCTGCCGGTCGGCGTGGTCTGCGGCCGCGCGGCGTGGATGAAGCGCTTCCGCGACGAACGTCCCGCCGATGTCTGCTTCGCGCGCGGCACCTTCAACACGCATCCGTACGTGATGGGCGCGATGTCGGTGTTCCTCGACGCGCTGGAGGACCCCGACCGCCTGCGTCAGCTCGATGAACAGGACGAGCAGCAGGATGGCCGGCGCGCGCGGTTGAACGCGGCGCTCGAGGCAGAACAGCTGCCGCTGCGCGCGGCCAACATGTCGTCGATCTGGACGCTCTATTACACGGAGCCCTCGCGCTACAACTGGATGCTGCAGTACTTCCTGCGCGAGCAAGGCCTGGCACTGAGCTGGGTCGGCACGGGCCGGCTCATCTTCAGCCTGGACTTCAGCGACGCGGACTTCGACGAAGTCCAGCGACGCATCGTCGCCGCGGCCCGTGCGATGCGCGACGGCGGCTGGTGGAGCAACCCGGCGCTGCCGACCAACAAGGCGATCAAGCGCCGGCTGCTGATGGAGACGCTCGGGCTGCACAGCTGACGATCACGGCGAGTCAGCCATCGACCAGGGGCGGCAGGCATCCCCCGCGAATCCCCCATGACTCCCCAATGACTCCCCACAAGGCGGGGCGCCTCGACCTTCATTGACGAATGTCAGAGCGCCCCGTTGTCCTGGGCGCCGCGCGATTCCTAGACTGCTCCGCCTTGCATGCGCATTTGCGTATGCCATTGGGAGTTGTCACATGTATTCCACCTTTTGCGTTGCCAACGCCTTCATCGGGCGCGCGCTCGACGGTCGTCTGCGCGATCTGAACTCGATGAAGCTTCAGAAGCTCATGTTCTTCGCGCAGGCCTGGCGCCTCAAGAAGAAGGGCATCCCGCTCTTCCAGGACACCTTTCTCCACGGCGCGACTGGCCCTGCGCTTCCTTTCAGCGTGCTGGCGGCGTTCCTGGGAGTGATCCGAGGGCTGTTTCCGGGGAAGGACGAGCGCGCTCCCGCGCCTCCTTGACCACCTCCTCGATCGCCTTCACGACGACCTCCGGCTTGTCCCGCTGGATGTAGTGACCCGATCCCTCGACCGGCTGAAGTTCCTTGCCGCCGACCAGCGGCAGCCAGTTCGGCTCCAGGTTGTGCACCATCGTCTCGAACCCGCTCGCCATTTCCGTCGGCGAATAGACCGTGCGCGTCAACACCCGCACCGGCACGTTCGGCCGCGGCTTCTGCCACAGCGTGTCGATGCAGTCCTGCTGCTGCAGGAACTCCGCCTGCATCATGCCCCGGAACACCCGCCGGCTCATGCTGTCCAGCATGTTGGCCATCACCGGTACCTCGACCTGCATGCGTCGCAGGTGCAGCGGATGCGTCGCATCGACGAGCACGATGCCCGCCACCTCGTCCGGATACAACCGCGAGAACGCGTACTGGTACAGCCCGCCGATCGAATGGCCGACCAGCACGTACGGCGGCTTGATGCCGGCGCTCTGCAGCAGTCCGTGCAGTTCGGTCGCGATCCCGCAGGGATTGCGCGGCACCGGCGGCGTGGCCGTGCTGTCGCCGTAGCCGGGGCGGTCGTAGGCGAACACGCTGTGGTCGGCACGCAGCTCGTTCAGCACCATCGACCACGGATCACGACCATCGCCGAGCCCCGATTGCAGGACGACCGTCGGCTCGCCGTGACCCACCTTCGTGAAGACGATCGGACCGCCCGTGACCCGCTGGTTGCCGGTGTTCGGCATCGGACTGGCGCAGCCGGCCAGCACGGCGGCCGCGGTCGCAAGGACCACCGCCAACGACATCGGCGCCCGAAGGCGCCGTTCAACTCCACACATGCGGGAACTCCTTCTTCCGGCGAACCGGCCGGTCCCGCATCTGTGCGCGATCCCCGCAAGGAGGATCGCGGCACGTGTCATCCCTGGTGGATCAGGCCGCCTGTTCGCCGTTCCCGGCATTGTGCCCATCGTCGCGCGGCCACAACGCGGGATCCAGCCGCTCACCGCGCAACAGTTGCAACGGTGCCCGGTGATAGAGCTGGATGTCGTGGAAGGGGTCCGTGATGATCTTCGTCGCCCAGGCCAGCCCGGTGCGCAGGTCGCGGATCACCGCCAGCTGCAGGACGCGGAACACCAGACCGCCGACGCCCAGCCAGAACCACACGAGGCCGAGCTGATGCAGGTACTCGGTGAAGCTGGCGGCCGGCGCGAACAGGCCGAACAGGCCCGGCTGCAGCCACAGCGCGACCGGCGAGGCGGCCCACAGCGCCATCAGCACGACCTTGCGGCGCAGGTTGTAGCCGATCTTGATCTCTTCCTTGTGCTCGTGCGTCGCCTGGTTGACGTGGTCGTAGCCCTTGGGCTCGAAGAAGAAATGGCCGGCCTGGCGGCTGGTCATCGACACGCCCCACGCCAGCAGCGCCGACCACGCGGGATCGACCAGCAACAGCCCGTAGGCGACCACGAAGCAGCAGGCGCTCAGCAGATGCAGCGACTGGTTGATGCGGCAATGGTGGTAGTAGCGGTGGTCGTCCCAACGCTGTTCATTCAGAAGTGCCAGAAAGTCCTTCATGGGGGCCTCGTCCTTGAAATGAGCGGTGAGCGTGACGCCGGTCGATGTCAGTGCCGTGATGGCCCGGTGATGCATCGATGACGGACGCGTGGCGACTGTGTCGATCGGCCGTGTCAGGCGCGTGACGGACAGGACCGTCACAGAACTGTTGCGTTCGCGACCCATCATCCGCGCCATGACGACACCGCCGATCGAACTCGAAGTCGACGAGCTCCCCACGCGTCAGCGGCATTTCCGCGTCGCGGTCGTGACGGAGACCTATCCGCCCGAGGTCAACGGCGTGGCGCGCAGCATCGCCTGCGTCGTCCAGGGCCTCCAGGCCCGCGACCACGCGGTGCAGCTGCTGCGCCCCCGACAGGCGCCCGCCGGCACGCCGCCGGTGCCCGACGCGCCCGTCGACGAGGTGCTGATGCGCGGCCTGGCCGTGCCGCGCTACCCGCACCTTCGCATGGGCGTCGTGTCCAAGCGCACGCTGGTCAACCTGTGGGCCAGCAAGCGCCCCGACATCGTCCACATCGCGACCGAAGGTCCGATGGGCTGGTCCGCGCTCCAGGCCGCGCGGCAGCTCAAGCTGCCCGTGGTGTCGGAGTTCCGCACCAACTTCCACGCCTACGCCCAGCATTACGGCATCGGCTGGCTGCGCCGGCCGCTGCTCGCCTATCTGCGCAAGTTCCACAACCGCTGCCACTCGACGATGGTGCCCAACGCCGCCCTCGCCGGCGAACTGATGGCGCAAGGCTTCCGCCACGTCAGCGTCATCGCGCGCGGCGTCGACACGCAGCTCTTCCACCCCTCGCGCCGCAGCGACGCGCTGCGCGACAGCTGGGGCGCAGCGCCCGGCGATCCCGTGGTGCTGCACGTCGGCCGGCTCGCCGCGGAGAAGAATCTCCAGTTGCTCGTCGATCTCTGGCCGGCAGTCCGTCAGCGCCATCCGCGCGCGCGACTCGTGCTGGTCGGCGACGGACCGGCGCGAGCCGACTTCCAGCAACTCCTGCCGCCGTCGTCCAACGTCGTCTTCGCCGGCATGAAACACGGCGAGGACCTCGCCGCCTGCTACGCCAGCGGCGACCTGTTCGCCTTCCCCAGCATCACCGAGACCTACGGCAACGTCACGCCAGAGGCGCTGGCCAGCGGCCTGCCGGTGATGGCCTACCAGTACGCCGCGGCGGCATTGCTCGTGCGCGACGGCATCAACGGCGGGCTTGCGCCGTTCAACGATCCCACGAGCTTCCAGACGCGCACGCTGGCACTGCTGGACGACCTGCCAAGGCTCCGCGCCATGAGCCTCGCGGCACGTGGCAGCGCGGAATCGCTCGACTGGGACGGCATCGTTCAGGGCATCGAGCAGGTCTACGCCTCCGCGATCGACGGCACTTCCGTGGCGCTGCGCGCCGGCTCCCACCTCTCTGGTCTCGAAGCCCGCGCGCACTGAACCGCTCGCTGCTGACGAAGGGCGCCCGGGGCCGGCGGCGTTGTCCGCCTTCCCCATCTGACTGGGCGCCGTCTGTTTGAGCAGAGCGAACCGCAGGTGAGCGTCGCGAGTTGGCGCCCCAAGGCGGACGACGCCGCCGGCCCCGGGCGCTCTTCGTCCCGCTCCACCGACTCAACCGGCGATCCCACCTTCCACAACGTCGTCGGACGGGGTTTCACGCCGCGCACGACGGCGGATCATCAAGATCAGCACGCCCGTGAACACGACGACGCCGAGTCCGCTCATCAGCCAGACCAGCGGTACGCCCATGGCCTGCAGCAGTGCGTAGACGCCGAGCATCAGGAGGATGCTCAGGTTCTCGTTGAACCCCTGCACGGCGATCGACCGGCCGGCGCTCAGGATCTGCACGCCACGGTGCTGCAGCAGTGCATTCATCGGCACGACCATGGCTCCCCCGACCGCGCCGACCATCACCATCGCCGGCAAGGCCCAACCCAAGGAAGTCACCCACGGCGTCGCCAGCATCAGCGCGCCCAGCATCAGACCGAGCGGCATGACTCGCAACGAGTGGTGCAGCGCGATCCATCGTCCCGCAAGACCTGCCCCCGCGACGACGCCGATCGCCACCGTCGCCTGCAGGTAGGCGCCCTGGTTGAGCCGCAAGCCCAGCACGTCCTGCGCCCATTGGAGGACCGCCAGCTGCAGAGTCGCACCCGCGCCCCAGAACAGCGTCGTCATCGACAGCGACAGCCGCCCGCCCAAGCGATCGCGCCACAAGGCCCGGTTCGAGGTCCGGAAATCACGCAGGATCTCGCGCAGGCGGCGTGGCGGCTTCGGATAGACGATGCCGCTCTCCGGCACCCAGAGCTGCAGCGCCGCGGCCAGCGCATAGACCCCCAGAAGCGCGCAGAGCGACGCCGTCAGTGGCCGGGCGACGCCCAGTTCCCCGATCGCCGCCATCCACCAGGGGCTGACCAGCAGCCCGCCGACCATCGTGCCCAGCAGCACGGAGCACACGACCGAGACCTCGATCCAGCCGTTCGCCGCCACGAGCCGCGTCGGCGGCACGATCTCGGTGATCAACCCGTACTTCGCCGGCGCGTAGCAGGCGGCGGCGGTGCCGACGATCCCGAACGCGAGCAGCGGATCCAGCCCCGCCGCCATCGCGCCGACGCCGATCGCCTTCAGGCCATTCATGCAGGTCATCAGCGCGACCTTGGGCCAGGCGTCGGCGATCAGCCCGACCACCGGCGCCAGCCCCACGTAGGCCAGCGTGAAGCACAGCTTCAGCAGCGGCGCCCACCAGACCGGCTGCCCCATCTCGCGCAGCAGCGCGATGCCGACGATCAGGAGCGCGTTGTCGGCCAGGGCGGAAAAGAACTGGGCGGCGATGAGGGTGTGGAAGCGTGGGGGCATGGGCGCGCGGAGTGCGCGGCGAGTCTGCGTCGGTGGCGTGACCGCGTGTTGACAACGAATTGACACGCCCCCCACGCGCACCCACCCGGCACCCCCTCCACGATCAGCGACAATCCGCCCTCTATGTTTGCCCTGTTCGAAGACGCCGGAAAATTCCTCGCCGGCCGCATCCTGTCCGAAGCCGATTCCTCGATGCAGATCGAGCTCGAATCCGGGAAGCGCGTCAAAGTGAAGACCGCCCATGTCCTGCTCAAGTTCGACAAGCCCTCCCCGGCCGAACTGATCGCGGACGGACAGCGTCTGGCCGAGGAGATCGACCTCGATCTGGCCTGGGAGTTCGCGCCGGAAGGTGAGTTCGGTTTCGCCGACCTCGCCCGCGACTACTTCGACGCCAAGTCCACGCTCGCCCAGCAGGCCGGCGCGCTGTTCCGGCTGTTCGAGGCGCCGCACTACTTCCGCCGCATGGGCAAGGGCCAGTTCAAGAAGGCGCCGGCCGAGACCGTCAAGGCCGCCCTGCTCGGCATCGAGCGCAAGAAGCAGATCGCCGCGCAGATCGAGCAGTGGGCCGCCGAACTGGCCGAGGGCCAGTGCCCGGCGCCGATCGCCGACCAGATCTACAAGATCCTGTTCCGCCCCGACAAGAACGGCCCGGAGTACAAGGCCGTCGTCGAGGCCGCCAAGCGCAGCCACAAGGCACCGCTGGACCTGCTCAAGGACGCCGGCGCGATCGCCAGCCCCTACCAGTTCCACTGGAAGCGCTTCCTCTTCGAGCATTTCCCGAAGGGCACGAACTTCCCCGCGCTGTCCGCGCCCGAGATCAAGGACACGCTGCCGCTCGCTCCGGTCCGCGCCTTCTCGATCGACGACTCGGCCACGACCGAGATCGACGACGCGCTGTCCGTCCAGGGCCTGGGCACCGGCACGGTGATCTTCGGCGTGCACATCGCCGCGCCCGGTCTTGCCATCCAGCCGGATTCGCCGGTCGACAAGGTCGCCCGCGAGCGCTTCTCCACCGTCTACATGCCGGGCTGGAAACTGACGATGCTGCCGGACGACGTCGTCCAGGCGTACACGCTGATCGAGGGCCGTGACTGCCCCGCCGTCAGCATCTACCTGACGATGGACGAGGCGACGCTGGAGATCACCGCGCGTGAGACCAGGCTCGACCGCGTGCCCATCGCGGCCAACCTGCGCCACGACAAGCTCGACGACGTCATCACCGACGCGACGCTGACCGGCGACGCGCCGGCCGACTACGACTTCGCGCCGGAACTGGCCTTCGCCTACCGGCTCGCCAAGGACCTCAAGGCCAAGCGCGAGGTCGTGCGCGGCAAGCCCGAGACCTTCAACCGGCCCGACTACAACTTCCGTCTCGACAACGAGGGGATCGAACCCGCCGGCGCCGAGCAGGTCAGCATCACGACGCGCAAGCGCGGCACCGCGCTGGACCTGATCGTGGCCGAGGCGATGATCCTGGCCAACTCCAGCTGGGGCGGCTTCCTCGCCGAGTGCGGCGTGCCCGGCATCTACCGCAGCCAGGCCAGCCTCGCCCCCGGCATCAAGGTCCGCATGGGCACCAAGCCCGCGCCGCACGCCGGCATGGGCGTCGCGCAGTACACCTGGGCGACGTCGCCGCTGCGCCGTTATGTCGACCTGGTGAACCAGTGGCAGATCATCGCGTGCGCCCGCCACGGCAAGACGGCCGCGCTGGCCGCACCGTTCAAGCCGAAGGACGCGCAGCTGTTCTCGGTCATCT
Organism: Mitsuaria sp. MSU3D; assembly: GCF_056867975.1. Taxonomy (NCBI): domain Bacteria; kingdom Pseudomonadati; phylum Pseudomonadota; class Betaproteobacteria; order Burkholderiales; family Sphaerotilaceae; genus Roseateles; species Mitsuaria sp. MSU3D. The sequence goes on from NZ_CP200314.1 coordinate 4,091,480, forward strand.
CGGGCTTCGACGCGGCGTACAGCGCGTACAACGGTTTCCAGTCCGGCATCGAGCGCTACTGGACGCTGCGTTATCTGCAGCAGCAGGGCATCACCGAACTGACCGCGTCCGTGCTGAAGGACGGCCTGGTCCGCGCCGACGAACTGCCGCTGGTGTTCCGCGCGCTCGGCTGCGAAAGCCTGCCGCGCAACGCGCACGTGAAGGTGCGCATCACGGGACTCGATGAGCTGACGCTGGATCTGCATGCCAACCTGGTCGAACGCCTCGACGCCGAGGCCGCCCCGGCCCAGGCCGACGAAGGCGCCGACGAGGACGAGGAACCCAGCGGCGTGCTGACGCTGGCGATCGACGTCAACGACGACGGCTCCGACACCGCGAAGAGCGGCGACGGCGCGGCGCCGACCTCGTCCGCGGCCGCGCCCGCCGCTTCCTGATCCTTCCATTTCAAGATGCCCAAGCTCAGCCTTTTGCACTACGCGCTGATCGCCTCGGCCGGGGTGCACCTGGGCCTGGGAACGTTGAAGCTGGTCGCGCCGGAGCAGTTCGACCGGATCTTCCAGGACGAGCCGCTCGAGGTGATCCTCGTCAACGCGCGCGGCCAGGAAGCGCCGTCCAAGGCCCAGGCGCTCGCGCAGGCCAACCTGGCCGGCGGCGGCGAAATGTCCGCCAACGTGCGGGCGACCTCGCCGCTGGCGCCCTCGCCGATCGAGGAGACCGGCGACAGCATCGAGCTCCAGAAGAGCCAGATCCAGCAGTTGCAGCAGGCGCAGGAACAGCTGCTGACCGTGCTGCGCCGGCAGCTGGCCATGCTGCCGCCGCCGGATCCCGCGCGGGAGAAGAGCACCGCCGAGGGCCGCCAGATCGCCGAACACCGCCGGCAGTTGGTCCAGACGCTGGCCGAGATCGAGAAGCGCGTGAACACCGAGAACGCGAGGCCGAAGAAGCGCTATGTGAGTCCCGCCACGCGCGAGACCGTGCATGCGCTCTATTACGACCAGCTGCGTCGTCGGATCGAGGCGCGCGGCACGCGCGACTTCCCCAGCTACCAGGGCCGCAAGCTCTACGGCGAGCTCACGATGAACATCCAGGTCGACTACCGCGGCCGCGTCGTCGAGACGGAAATCGTCCAGGGCTCGGGCAACGCGGTGCTGGACCGCCGCGCCGTCGCCATCGTGCGGGCGAGCGGGCCGTTCGGGCAGTTCACGTCGGAGATGCGGCGCGGCGCGGAGGTCCTCGTGATGACCTTCCGCTTCCGGTTCAACCGCGATGAAAGCGTGGAGACGACGCTCAGCTCCCAACCGTCCTGAGCGTCAACACGTCGGTCGTCCTGTTTCCATGGAACTGTCATGAGCGTTGATCCATCCGCATCGACTTCCGGCCCGGCCTCCAAGCCGACTTCCCCTGAGAGCGCCGGCGTCGACCGCTACGTGGTCGCCGGCAATCCGGTGGCGCACAGCCGTTCCCCCGAGATCCATGCCACCTTCGCCGCGCAGACCGGCCAGTCGCTGGTCTATGAGCGGCTGCTCTGCCCGCTCGAGGGTTTCGAGGCGTCGATCCGTGCGTTCGTCGCCGCCGGCGGTCGCGGCTGCAATGTCACCGTGCCGTTCAAGTTCGAAGCCTTCCGGTTGGCCGCACGCAGGACGCCGCGCGCGCAACTGGCCGGCGCGGTCAACACCTTCCGCTTCGACGATGCGTCGGCGGGCGGCTGGCTCGGCGACAACACCGACGGCGCCGGTCTCCTCGCCGACATCGAGCGCAATGCCGCGCGTCCGCTGCAGGGTCAGCGCGTGCTGCTGATCGGCGCCGGCGGCGCGTCGGCGGGCGTGCTCGGCAGTCTGATCACCGGGCGACCGGCGGTGATCCGCATCATCAACCGCAACGCCGACAAGGCTCTGGCGCTCGCCGACAGCCATCGCGCCTGGGCCGCCGAGCACGGCGTGCGCCTGAGCGCCGGGGGCCTCGACGAGGCCGCGCCCGACGGCCGGCACGACGTGCTGATCAATGGCACCAGCGCCTCGCTCAGCGGCGCCGGCCTCCCGCTGCCCGATCCGGAGGCGTTGGTGCTCGCGCGCGGCGGTCTGGCTGTCGACATGATGTATGGCCCGTCCGCGATGCCGTTCCTGAATTGGGCGGCCGATCAAGCCGGCCCCGGCGGCGCGACGCGCGACGGCCTGGGCATGCTGGTCGAGCAGGCTGCCGAAGCCTTCCTCCTCTGGCGCGGCGTGCGCCCCGACAGCGCGACCGTGCTCGCGGACCTCCGCCAGCGGCTGGTCTCCCACTGAGGCCTCGAGGCATGAAACAGTTCTGGCGCTTCGCCGGGATGCTGCTGGTCAGCGTCCTCTGCCTGCAGCTCTTCTTCGCGGCGCGCATCGCGCTGATGGCGGTCGTGTCGCCGCAGTCGACGACCTTCCAGCGCTCCGAAGCGATGCGGCTGCTGCGCGAGAAGCATCAGATCCTCTGGTCCCAGCAGTGGGTCGACGACGCCCTGATCAGCCGCAACCTCAAGCGCGCCGTGATCGCCAGCGAGGACGCCGGCTTCAACGAACACGGTGGCGTCGACTGGGACGCGCTCGAGAAGGCCTGGGACAAGAACCAGCGTGCGCAGGAGCAGGCCGACAAGCGCGCCGCACGGCTCGCCAGGATCAATCCCGCCAAGCCGCCGCCCGTTCCCAAGATCATCGGCGGGTCGACGATCTCGCAGCAGTTGGCGAAGAACCTCTTCCTGAATTCCGAGCGCAACCTGGCGCGCAAGGGTCAGGAACTGGTGCTGACGCTGATGCTGGAGGCGATGCTCAGCAAGCAGCGCATCCTGGAGATCTACCTGAACAACGTCGAGTGGGGCGAAGGCGTGTTCGGCGCCCAGGCGGCGGCGCGTCACTACTACCGCATCGACGCCTCCCGGCTCGGGCCGAACCAGGCCGCCCGGTTGGCGGTGATGCTTCCGGCGCCGAAGCGGTTCGAGAAACGCCCAGGTTCGCCCTACGTGCTCGGTCGTGCTGGCACCATCGAGGCCCGGATGAACGCGGTCGAGGTACCCTGACCGCCTTTCAGGCGCTTTTGTTCGCGCCCTCCGGACCGCCCACCCCGGGCCGGGAGACCGCCATGACATCCGAACTGACGATTGAGATTGCCGCCACCGCCGCCCGGCTGGTGGTGGAGGAAGGCCTGGAATACGGCCCCGCCAAGTCCCGCGCGCTGAAGGTGCTGGGGCTGCCGCCCCGGACCGCGCTGCCCAACAACGATGAGCTCGAGGACCAGGTCCGCGAGTATCTGGACATCTTCTGCGCCGATACCCAGCCCGCCGAGTTGCAGGCGCTACGAGAGCTGGCCGCCGTCTGGATGGAGCGCTTGGCTGAGTTCCGGCCGCACCTGACCGGCGCCGTCTGGCGCGGCACGGCGACGCGGCTGTCCCACATCCACCTGCAGCTGTATTGCGATGACAGCAAATCGGCGGAGATCGCGCTGCTGAACCAGGGCATCGATTTCGACGTCGGCCAGTCGCGCAATGCGAAGGGCGAGACGGTGGACCAGCTGATCCTCGACGCGCCCTGTCGCGCGCTGAACGAACGCGTCGCGATCGCCCTGACCATCCTGGACCATGACGACCTGCGCGGCGGGCTCAAGCCCGATGCCCGTGGCCGGACCGAACGCGGCGACCTCGGCGCGCTGCGCCAACTGATGAATTCGAAGGACGACTGAATGCAACGACGCGCTGTTCTGGGATTGGGCGCCGCTGGCCTGGTGGCGGCTGGCGCGGGCACGTATCTCGCCCTGCATCATGAAAAGCAGGCGGCGAAAGGCGGCCCGGGAGGCGGCGCGCCGTCCGGCCCGTTGTCGGCGGAAGCCGCGGCGTTCTGGAATGCCAGCTTCGACACCCTCGATCAGCAGACCTATCAGCCGGCCGCGCATTTGCGCGGCAAGCCGCTGCTGCTGAACTTCTGGGCAACGTGGTGCGCGCCCTGCGTCAAGGAGCTGCCCGAGATCAACCAATTCCACGACGAGTTCAGCGCGCAGGGTTGGCAGGTGCTCGGTCTGGCCGTCGACGCGCCGACGCCGGTGCGAGGATTCCTGGAGAAGATCCCGCTGAAGTTCCCCGTGGCGCTGGCGGGATTCACCGGCACTGATCTCTCGAAGACCTTGGGCAACGCCAAGGGCGGTCTGCCATTTACCGTCGCCTTCGGTATCCAAGGGGAACCGATCTGGCGCAAACTGGGTGCGACGAATCTTGAGGAACTGCGCGCGATGGCGCGCGCCAGCAAAGTCTGACCCCGGGTCAACCCCTAGAAGCGGCGGTCCGCAGCCATAGCGACCGCCCCAGGGCCGGTCAAGCTCTTTATTTTTGGGCTGCTGCCGGGATCTGGTCTCAAAACGCGTAAAGTCCACCCTTTTACGCTTCTAGTGTCTTCGCTCTAATTGGCGGGACCGGTCGCTGAATGCAAGTCCTGGTACTACACGGCCCCAACCTCAATCTGCTCGGCACCCGCGAGCCTGGGGTGTATGGCGCGACCACTTTGGCGGAGATCGATACAGATCTTCGCGAAATCGCGCAGGAAGCCGGCGTAGCTCTGGAGAGCTATCAGAGCAACCATGAAGGTGCGCTGGTGGACCGCATTCAGGCGGCGGGTCGCGATGGAACGCGCTTCATCCTGATCAATCCGGCGGCCTACACCCACACCAGCGTCGCGATCCGCGATGCGCTGGCGGCGGTGGCGCTGCCGTTCGTCGAGGTGCACCTGTCCAATATCCACAAGCGCGAGCCGTTCAGGCATCACAGCTACCTGTCGGCGCTCGCGGAGGGCGTGATCTGCGGCCTGGGCCCGACCGGTTACCGGCTGGCGCTGCAGTTCGCGATCCAGCAGTTGAGCCGGCCAGCCTCGTCCACCTGAGCGCCGCGGTCCGTCGATCCCCGTCGCGGACCGGAAGACATCACCGAAGATCACCACCGATCACCGATCCCCGTTGGAGAGTTCTTATGGATTTGCGCAAGCTCAAGACCCTGATCGACCTCGTGTCCGAGTCGAACATTTCTGAACTTGAAATCACCGAGGCCGATGGCAAGGTGCGCATCGTCAAGTCCGATGGCCAGCCCCTCGTGGCCGCCATGCCCGTGATGCAGGCCGCGCCGCAGGCGGCCGCCCAGCCGGTCGCGGCCCAGCCGGCCGCCGCCGCGGCGCCCGTCGCCGCTCCGGCGCCGGCCGTCGAGACCGGTCACATCGTGAAGTCGCCGATGGTCGGCACCTTCTACCGCGCGTCCAGCCCGAATGCCAAGCCGTTCGCCGAAATCGGCCAGCAGGTCAAGGAAGGCGACGCCATCTGCATCATCGAGGCGATGAAGATCATGAACGAGATCGAGGCCGACAAGTCCGGCACGATCGTCAAGATCCTGGCCGAGAACGGCCAGCCGGTGGAATACGGCCAGTCGCTGATCGTCATCGAGTAAGGCGGTCCGAGATGTTCAAGAAGATCCTCATCGCGAATCGCGGGGACAAGGCCGCAGGCCTTGCGGCGAAGCCACAGCGCAGTCCGCGCGCAGCGCGGCAACGCAGTTGAGCCGAGGCGCAGATGTTTAAAAAGATCCTGATCGCCAATCGAGGCGAAATTGCGTTGCGCATCCAGCGCGCATGTCGCGAGCTGGGCGTGAAGTCGGTCGTCGTGTATTCGGAAGCGGACCGCGACGCGAAGTACGTGAAGCTGGCCGACGAGGCCGTCTGCATCGGCCCCGCGCCGTCCGCGCAGAGCTATCTGTCGATGCCGGCCATCATCGCGACGGCCGAAGTCACCGACGCCGAGGCGATCCACCCCGGTTACGGCTTCCTGTCCGAGAACGCCGACTTCGCCGAACGCGTCGAACGTAGCGGCTTCACCTTCATCGGCCCGACCCCGGAGAACATCCGGACCATGGGCGACAAGGTCTCGGCCAAGCAGGCCATGATCAAGGCCGGCGTGCCCTGCGTGCCCGGCTCCGAGGGCGCCCTGCCGGATGACCCGAAGGAGATCGTCCGCATCGCCCGCGCGATCGGCTATCCGGTCATCATCAAGGCGGCCGGCGGCGGCGGCGGACGCGGCATGCGTGTCGTCCACACCGAGGCCGCCCTGGTCAACGCGGTGCAGATGACCAAGGCCGAGGCGGCCGCGGCCTTCGGCAATCCGCAGGTCTACATGGAGAAGTTCCTGGAGCATCCGCGTCACGTGGAGATCCAGGTGCTGGCCGACGGGCAGAAGAACGCCGTCTGGCTGGGCGAACGCGACTGCTCGATGCAGCGCCGCCACCAGAAGATCATCGAGGAAGCGCCGGCGCCCGGCATCCCGCGCCGCCTGATCGAGCGCGTGGGCGACCGCTGCGCCGCCGCGTGCAAGAAGATGGGCTACCGCGGCGCGGGCACCTTCGAGTTCCTGTACGAGGACGGCGAGTTCTACTTCATCGAGATGAACACCCGCGTGCAGGTCGAGCACCCCGTGACGGAGCTGGTGACCGGCATCGACATCGTGCAGATGCAGATCCGCATCGCCGCCGGCGAGAAGCTCCCCTTCACGCAGCGCAACATCACGATGCGCGGCCACTCGATCGAGTGCCGCATCAACGCGGAAGATCCGGTCAAGTTCATCCCGTCGCCGGGCCGCATCACGATGTGGCACCCGCCGGGCGGCCCGGGCGTGCGCGTGGACTCGCATGCGTACACCAACTACTTCGTGCCGCCGAACTACGACTCGATGATCGGCAAGATCATCGTCCACGGCGACACCCGCGAGCAGGCCCTGGCCCGCATGCGGATCGCGCTGTCGGAGACCGTCATCGAAGGTATCCAGACCAACATCCCGCTGCACCGCGAGCTGATGGCCGATGCGAAGTTCATCGAGGGTGGCACCGACATCCATTACCTCGAACAATGGATGGCGGCGCATAAACGTTGACCACCCCGACCGGCTTCGCCGGCCCCTCAAGGGGCGAGCCCGGTGGCCTGGCAAAGCCAGTTCGACGGGCTCGGCTGGGTCCACACCCAAGCGAAGCTGGCACGGATCGTTGAGCGACAATACCGAGGCCCTCAGGCGTGGACGCGAGTCCGCCTTGAGGGCTTCTCCATTTCAGAAGTCCACCGAAGTCCCGGAGCCGCCATGAGCGAAGACCACGCCAACGATCCCCTGCTGCACGAGCTCGTACTCATCTGCCGCGAAGAGGACGTCGAGACCGTCAGCGACGCGCTGATGGAGGTGGACTCGCTGGCCGTGTCGGTCGAGGACGCCGACGCCGACACCCCTGCCGAACGCGCGCTGTTCGGCGAACCCGGCATGCCGGCGCCGCGCGCGGGTTGGGATCGTTCGGTCGTGAAGGCACTGTTCGCCACCGAAGAGGAGGCGACCGAGGCCGCGACGCTGCTGCTCGCGCAGGACTGGGCGGAGGACGTGCACGTCCAATCGATCCAGACGATCGCGCAGCAGGACTGGGTCCGGCTGACGCAGTCGCAGTTCGCGCCGGTCGAGATCACGCCGGAGTTCTGGATCGTGCCGTCCTGGCACGAAGCGCCCGCGCAGGCGAAGCAGGTGATGCGGCTCGATCCGGGCCTGGCCTTTGGCACCGGCACGCATCCGACGACGCGCATGTGCCTGCGCTGGATCGCGCGCCACGGCGCCGAGGCGGCCGGCTGGGATCGCGTGCTCGACTACGGCTGCGGCTCGGGGATCCTCGCGATCGCCGCCGGCCTGTTCGGCGCGAAGGCCATCGACGCCGTCGACATCGACCCGGCCGCGTTGATCGCTTCGACGCAGAACGCCAAGGACAACGGCGTGACGCTGAACGCCGCGATGCCGGACGCCGCCCGGGGCGAGTACCCGGTCGTGCTCGCCAACATCCTGGCGACGCCGCTGAAGCTGCTGGCGCCGCTGCTGTGCAACCACCTGCGCCCCGGCGCGCACCTGGTGCTGGCCGGCATCCTCGAGCGCCAGGCCGATGAGTTGAAGACGGCCTACGCGCCGCATGTCCAGCTCGAGGTCGCGGACAGCGAGGACGGCTGGATCCTGATGACCGCGCGACGCGCGGTCTGACGACGACAACCCAGCCCCCGCCGCCTCACCACCGCCCCATCCACCGCCGACCCGCCGCCCGCCAGCCCCGATGAACAGCCGGTTCTCCGCCTTCGCCCACCCGGTGACCGAGTGTCAATCTGGGGGTGTTCGCGGCAAGGACTGACCCTGCTTCGTGGCATCATCGCGTCCATGAATCTCGCGACCCGCTGCACGACCTGCGGCACCATCTTCCGGGTGGTGCAGGACCAGCTGCGCGTCTCCGAGGGCTGGGTCCGCTGCGGCCGTTGCGCCGAGGTGTTCGACGCGCGCGAGCAGTTGTTCGACCTCGAGCGCGACAGCCCGCCGCCTTGGCCGCCGCTGAGCGCACCGGCCGAACCCGCGCCGATCGAGCGTCGCCCGTCCCCGCCCGCCCCCACGCCGCCTGCGCCGTCCTACGCGCCTCATCCGAGCGACTTCGCACCGAGCCGCCCCGCTCCCTTGCCGCCGCCCGCGCCGGTCTTCGCACCGGAGCCGCCGTCCCACCATCAAGCGCCGCGCGACAGCGGCTGGATGGCCGCCGACGACGAGTCGCTGAACCCCTTCGCGCCGCCGCGTCGCATGCCCGACGAGGAGCCGACGGATGACGTCGTCGACGCACGCTTCCAGGCGTCGGCATCGCGCTTCGACGAGCCTTCGTTCGAGGCGCGCCGCGAGCCCTTCCTCGAAGCGCCAGCCGTTCCCGATCCCCGCGAGGATCTCCCCGAACCGAAGGGCATGCGCTTCGAAGAGGACGAGCTGCCGCCGCCGATGATCGACGACGACGAGCGTCCGGACGTGACACTCGCACTGAGTCCCGCGACCGCGGCGCAGTTGCGCGCGGGCGAGCTGTCGCCAGGCCAGGAGCCGTCACTCGAGCCGAGCTCTTCGATGATGGCGGCGGACGAGGACACGATCACCGACGCCAAGCGCGCCGCGAAGTCGGCCAAGATCGCGGCGAGGAAAGCCGCCAAGGAAGCGGCAAGGCAAGCGACGAAGAAACCCGCCAAGCCGCGCCGCGGGTGGTCGCTGTTCAGACGTCGGAGCGAGCGCACGACGACGGAAAGCCCTGAGACGACGATGACGGTGCTCGCCGCCGAGTCCGAGTTGATGGCCGCCCGCGCGGCAATGGCCGACGCGGCCTCCGCGCAGGGCTCGCCGAGCGTGATGCCGGACCAGTTGCCGAGCTTCATGCGCCAGGCTGAAGCGGCACGCCGCTGGAGCCGCCCCGGCGTGCGCATCGCCCTCGGCGGCACGGCCACGGTGCTGGCGCTCGGACTGATGGGCCAACTGCTGTGGCATGCGCGCGAAGCGATCGCCGCACAGTACCCGGACGCCAAACCGGTGCTGGTCTCCGTCGCGCAGGCAATGGGCCAGGAGATCAAGCCCTGGCAGCACATCGAGGCCCTCAGCGTCGAGAGCAGCAGCCTCAATCCGGCCGGCGCCGGCAACCACTACCGCTTCAGCATCAGCCTGCGCAACCGCAGCAACTGGGAAGTCGCGCAGCCGTGGGTGGACCTGAGCCTGACCGACGCGAGCGGCGTGCTCGTCGTGCGCCGGATGCTGTCGCCGACGGAGATGCAGGCCGGGCGCACCGCACTGCCCGGGGGCGCGGACCAGCAGCTGCAGCTGGTCTTCGACAGCGGCACGCAGAAGATCAGCGGCTATTCCGTCGAGCTGTTCTATCCCTGAGCGCGCCGCAGGCCCCGCTCCATCCTCCCAGGGCGCCTTCGGCGCCCTTCGCTTTTGTGGCGCCCTTGCGGGAGCCCAAAAGAAAAAACCCGGCGTGAGCCGGGTTTCGGGAGAGGACCGGACCCGAAGGCCCGGTCATCGTTCAAGCTCAGGGCTTGTTGCCGGTCGGGAAGGGCCACGCGGCTTGCGGGCTCAGCGCGGTCTTCGCGGCAGGCGCCGGAGCAGCGGCAGGCTTCGCGGCAGGGGCAGCGGCAGGCTTGGCGGCAGCCTTCTTCGGAGCAGCAGCCTTCTTGGCGGCCGGCTTCGCAGCAGGCTTGGCGGCGGCCTTCGGAGCAGCCTTCTTCGGAGCAGCGGCCTTCTTCGCCGGAGCAGCAGCCTTCTTCGCGGCGGGCTTCGCAGCCTTGGCCTTGATCGGGGGCTTCTTGGCGGCGGCGACCTTCTTGGCCGGTGCAGCCTTCTTGGCGGCAGCAACCTTCTTCGCCGGTGCAGCCTTCTTCGCTGCAACCTTCTTCGCCGGAGCCGCCTTCTTCGCGGCAGCAGCCTTCTTCGCCGGAGCGGCCTTCTTTGCCGGAGCAGCCTTCTTCGCCGCAGCGACCTTCTTCGCCGGCGCAGCCTTCTTGGCCGGAGCGGCCTTCTTGGCGGCCGGAGCCTTCTTGGCCGGAGCGGCCTTCTTCGCGGCCGGAGCCTTCTTCACGGCGGCCTTCTTGGCCGGAGCCGACTTCTTGGCCGGAGCGGCCTTCTTCGCAGTTGCCATTTCAGTTCTCCTTGATCAAGTGGAAATAGCCCTGCCCGTCATCAACCGGTTGATGCCGGTGCAGGTATTCACCGCCCACGACTCGCGGGAGTTGCGATCCGCGGTGCGGTGAATCGGGGTGCGATGCGCTCGAGCCGCTTCTGCGTCGGTCTCAAAGTGCATCGCCAAGCTTGATCTCTTCTTCAACAAACAATGCTCGGAGGTCGCTCCGCCTGGAACTCAGTCCCAGGACAGGGCGCCGCCCGATTGGTATTCGATCACTCTCGTCTCGAAGAAGTTGCGTTCCTTCTTCAGGTCAATCATTTCGCTCATCCACGGGAACGGGTTTTCCTCGTTCGGGAAAAGCGGCTCCAGGCCGATCTGCGTCGCACGGCGATTCGCGATGTAGCGCAGGTAGCCCTTGAACATGGCCGCGTTCAGACCCAGCACGCCGCGCGGCATGGTGTCCTCGGCGTAGCGGTACTCGAGCTCCACGGCCTTCTGGAACAGCGCCTTGATCTCCGCGCGGAATTCAGGCGTCCACAGGTGCGGGTTCTCGAGCTTGATCTGGTTGATCAGGTCGATGCCGAAGTTGCAGTGCATCGACTCGTCGCGCAGGATGTACTGGTACTGCTCGGCCGCGCCGGTCATCTTGTTCTGGCGACCCAGCGCCAGGATCTGCGTGAAGCCGACGTAGAAGAACAGGCCTTCCATCAGGCACGCGAAGACGATCAGCGACTTCAGCAGCGTCTGGTCGTTCTCCGGCGTGCCGGTGACGAAGTTGGGATCCATGATCGCGTCGATGAACGGGATCAGGAATTCGTCCTTGTCGCGGATCGACTTCACCTCGTGATAGGCGTTGAAGATCTCGCTCTCGTCCAGGCCCAGCGACTCGACGATGTACTGGTACGCGTGCGTGTGGATCGCTTCCTCGAAGGCCTGGCGCAGCAGGAACTGGCGGGCTTCGGGCGCCGTGATGTGGCGGTAGGTGCCCAACACGATGTTGTTGGCGGCCAGCGAATCGGCGGTGACGAAGAAGCCCAGATTGCGCTTGATCAGGCGGCGCTCGTCGTCGGTCAGACCGTTCGGGTCCTTCCACAACGCGATGTCGCGCGACATGTTCACTTCCTGCGGCATCCAATGGTTCGCGCAGGTGGCGAGGTACTTCTCCCACGCCCACTTGTACTTGAACGGCACCAGCTGATTGACGTCGGTCTGGCCGTTGATGATGCGCTTGTCGGCGACGTTCACGCGGCGCTCGCTCGCGGTGCTGGTCGTCGATTCAGAAGAGGACACCGAGCCAGCCGCGGCGGTGGCGGCATCACGCGCGACGGCGGGCGTCGCTGCGTGGATCGATGCGCCCGACTGCGGCGCGTTGCTCGAGGATTTACGGTCTTCTTCCCAAACCAGCATGGTGGTCTTCCTATGGTCGCGGATTATCGGAGTGTTGTGTTCAAACACAAAGGACTTCTTGACTTTGACGCCGCTTCGCTGTTGCTGGTCCGCATCGCATTGGCGGCGTGGGACCGTGTGCTGCGCGCCTTCTGATGAGCGCGGCGGGGCGTCGTATCAAGCGTTCATCGATCGTCGGCAAGCGTCGCGGAAAAAACCGTCGATCGCCGCAAACATCGATGAACACTCGCATCGCGAGCGACGGAGGTGTCGGCGCATGACGCCGACACCTCCTGTTTCGATTACTGGCAGGCCTCGCAACCGGGGTCGTCGATCGCGCAGAACGTGACGTCGGTGGCCGGCGTCGCATTCCCCAGTTCCGGCGCCGCCGATGCAGCGATCGGAGCGACGACGATCGGTGCCGCCGCGACCGGCGCGGCGCTCACGCCGCTGCCGCCGCTGCTCACCGAGTTGAGCTGACCGGCGTTCTGCACCGTGCTCTTCTCGGCGTGCGTCGCACCCATCGTGCGGAGGTAGTAGGTGGTCTTCAGACCGCGCTGCCACGCCAGCTTGTAGGTGTCGTCCAGGCGCTTGCCCGACGCGCCGGCCATGTAGATGTTCAGGCTCTGCGCCTGGTCGATCCACTTCTGACGGCGCGCGGCGGCTTCCACCAGCCACACGGTGTCGACTTCGAACGCGGTCGCGTAGAGCTGCTTGAGCTCTTCAGGCACGCGGTCGATGCGGCGCAGCGAACCGTCGAAGTGCTTGAGGTCCATGACCATCACGTCGTCCCACAGGCCCAGCTTCTTGAGGTCGCGGACCAGGTGCTCGTTCACCACGGTGAACTCGCCCGACAGGTTGGACTTCACCGACAGGTTGCCGAAGCAGGGCTCGATCGACGCGTCGACGCCGATGATGTTGGAGATCGTCGCCGTCGGCGCGATCGCCACGCAGTTGCTGTTGCGCATGCCGTCGCGGGCGATCTTGGCGCGCAGCGCGTCCCAGTCCAGCGTCGACGAACGGTCCACGTCGACGAAGCCGCCGCGGGCTTCGGCCAGCAGGTCCAGCGAGTCGATCGGCAGGATGCCGCGGTCCCACAGCGAACCGCGATAGCTGCTGTAGCGGCCACGTTCGGCGGCCAGCTCGGTCGAGGCCCAGTAGGCGTGGTAGCAGACGGCTTCCATCGAACGGTCGGCGAACTCCACCGCGGCGTCGGAGGCGTAAGGCACGCGCAGCTGGTACAGCGCGTCCTGGAAGCCCATGATGCCCAGGCCCACCGGACGGTGGCGCAGGTTCGAGTCGCGTGCCTTCTTGACCGCGTAGTAGTTGATGTCGATGACGTTGTCGAGCATGCGCATCGCCGTCGACACCGTCTTCTTCAGCTTCTCCTGGTCGATCTGGCCGTCCTTGACGTGCTGCGCCAGGTTGACGGAGCCGAGGTTGCAGACCGCGATCTCGTTGTCGTTGGTGTTCAGCGTGATCTCGGTGCACAGGTTGGACGAGTGCACCACGCCCACGTGCTGCTGCGGGCTGCGGACGTTGCAGGCGTCCTTGAACGTGATCCAGGGATGGCCGGTCTCGAACAGCATCGTCAGCATCTTGCGCCACAGGTCGCGGGCCGGCATGCGCTTGTAGAGCTTGAGCTCGCCGCGGTCGACCTTGGCTTCGTACGCCTCGTAGGCGGTCTGGAAGGCCTTGCCGAACAGGTCGTGCAGGTCCGGGCAGGTCGACGGGCTGAACAGCGTCCAGTCGCCGCCCTCGATGACGCGCTTCATGAACAGGTCGGGAATCCAGTTCGCCGTGTTCATGTCGTGCGTGCGGCGGCGGTCGTCGCCGGTGTTCTTGCGCAGCTCGAGGAATTCCTCGATGTCCAGATGCCACGTCTCCAGATAGGCGCAGACGGCGCCCTTGCGCTTGCCGCCCTGGTTCACGGCGACGGCCGTGTCGTTGACCACCTTCAGGAACGGGACCACGCCTTGCGACTTGCCGTTCGTGCCCTTGATGTGCGAACCCAGCGCGCGGACCGGCGTCCAGTCGTTGCCCAGGCCGCCGGCGAACTTCGACAGCAGCGCGTTTTCCTTCAGCGCTTCATAGATGCCGTCCAGGTCGTCGGCCACCGTCGTCAGGTAGCAGCTCGACAGCTGCGAGCGGCGCGTGCCGGCGTTGAACAGCGTCGGCGTGGAGCTCATGAAGTCGAAGGTCGACAGGACTTCGTAGAACTCGATGGCGCGGGCTTCGCGGTCGATCTCGCCCAGGGCCAGGCCCATCGCGACGCGCATGAAGAACGCCTGCGGCAGTTCGATGCGGGTGCCGTCGACGTGCAGGAAGTAGCGGTCGAACAGCGTCTGCAGGCCCAGGTAGTCGAACTGCAGGTCGCGTTCGGCCTTCAGCGCGGCGCCCAGCCGGGCCAGGTCGTACTGCTGCAGCTTCTCGTCGAGCAGCTCGGCCTGCACGCCCTTCTTGATGAAGCCAGGGAAGTAGTCGGCGTACTTGGTGGCCATCTCGGCCTGCGTCGCGTCCTCGCCCAGGATCTCGCGGCGGATCGTGTGCATCAGCAGACGCGCGGTGGCGCGCGTGTAGCCGGGGTCCTTCTCGATCAGCGTGCGGGCGGCCAGGATGGCGGCCTTGTAGACCTCGTCGATCGGCACGCCGTCGTACAGGTTGCGCTTCGTTTCGGCCAGGATCGGGTCCGGCTTGACGTCGGCGCCCAGGTTCTCGCAGCTCGACGCGATCAGCGCGGCCAGCTTGTTCAGGTCGAGCGGGACGCGCACGCCGTTCTCGGTCACCGAGATGCCGGACTCCAGCACGGCGGCCTGCTGCTGTTCACCCTGGCGGGCACGCTCCTGCGTGCGGCGCTCGCGGTACAGCACGTAGGCGCGCGCCACTTCATGGTGACCGCCGCGCATCAGCGCCAGCTCGACGTGGTCCTGCACGTCCTCGATGTGGAAGGTGCCGCCGGCCGGACGCGAGCGCAGCAGGCCGCGGGTCACGGAGTCGGTCAGCGCGTCGACGGTCTCGCGCACGCTCGCGGAGGCGGCGCCGCTGGTGCCGTGCACCGCGAGGAACGCCTTCATCATCGCCACCGCCACCTTGCTCGGCTCGAAGTGCACCACCGCGCCGTTGCGGCGGATGATCTGGTGCTGCGGGAAGCTGGCCGAAGCGGCGGCGGACTCGCGGGGAGCCTGCGCCAGGCCCGTTTCAGCGGTCGGTGTGGCGGCGACTGTCTGCATGGGATCCTCGTTCTGGTCTGGAAAACAAAAAATGCTGCGCCCGGCCCGGCTTTTCCGAAGGGCCAAACGATCAGGGGGTCAGGTGGTGCTCGCGATGCTGAAGATGCGCCTTGGCTTGGTGATTCCGCTCCTCCGGCTGGGGGGCCGGCACTGCGGACAAGACTTCTGATGGAGCATTCATCGCCGTGTTTGCGAAGTCAGCAGGATAGCATGCAAAACACTATATCTAGTGGTCCCGGGACCTTCAAGGAACTAGCGGTAGCGTCCTCCCCGCTTGACGTCCGCCACCCGCTGGGCTAGCCGGAAGACCTGACCCCGCACATGTCCGATGGATTCGCGCATCGCGTCCGGAGCGCCAGGATCCACGCGGGCTGGCGGACCGAATGCGCTGCGAACGCCCATGGTTGCTGCGCTTGCGACGATGGCAATTCGATGACGACTTCGCAGGGTGTCCCTGGGGGCTAGGACAAGTCCGATGAGGACCTTCCCTGAGTCGCCACCTGCGGTGGGGTCATGGTCGCAATGCGCGCAGAAGACAGTCGGGGGTCAGGACTCGTCGCCGCCGATCGAGATCGCCAGGCGCGCCATGCGGTAACGCATCTGACGCAGCGACAGACCCAGGCTCGCGCCGGCCGCCGTGCGGTTGTTGCGATGGCGCTCGAGCGCGCGCAGCAGGATCTGCTTCTCGACTTCGTCCAGGTAGGCCGCGAGATCGGACGGGAGCGGTGCGCCGCCGCCAGCCTCGGCCGGCAGCACAGCCGCCAGCGACGGGTCCATGCTGCCGAAGGCAGGATCGACCGGCGCGTCGTCCGGGCCCAGCACGCTGTCGGGCAGACCGAGATCCGCGAGATCGATGCCATCGCCGCTGGACAGCGCCAGCGCGCGATGCAACAGGTTCTCCAGCTCACGCACGTTGCCGGGGAAGCTGTAGCGCGACAGGGTCGCCAGCGCGGCCGTCGTCAACACCGGGACCGGCGCGACGCCCGCGTCGGCGGCGATGCGCAGCAGGATCCGCGCACTGATGGGCGCTAGATCCTCCATGCGCTCGCGCAGCGGCGGGACGCGGATCTGGATGACGTTGAGCCGGTAATACAAGTCCTGCCGGAAGCGACCGCCCGCCACTTCCGCCGCCAGGTCCTTGTGCGTGGCGCTGAGCAGACGCACGTTGACGGGGATCTCGGCCACCGCGCCGACCGGACGCACGGAACGCTCCTGCAGCGCGCGCAGCAGCTTGGATTGCATCGCAATCGGCAGGTCGCCGATCTCGTCGAGGAACAGCGTGCCGTTCTGCGCGGCCTGGAAGAAGCCCTCGCGGTCCTCGCTCGCGCCGGTGAATGCGCCCTTGCGATAGCCGAAGAATTCGGCCTCCAGCAACTGCTCCGGAATCGCGCCGCAGTTCACCGCAATGAACGGCTGCGGACGGCGCGCGCTGACGTCGTGGATCGCGCGCGCGACCAATTCCTTGCCGGTGCCGGACTCGCCGTTGATCAGCACCGGCGCCATGCTGCGGGCCACCTTCTCGATCAGTTCTCGCACCTGCCGCATCGGTGCCGAATCGCCGACCAGCCGCTCCAGCGCCGAGGTCGACCCGGTCAGCGGCGGCGCGGGGCGCGGGGCCTTGCGCCGTTCCGGCGTCCCGGGCCTGGGTGCATCCACCGGGGGCAGCACGTCGAAGGTGGCCGGCGCGGTCGGAGCGAACGCGTCGGTGTCCGCATCGGTGTCGGCGGCAGCAGCAGCAGCGGCTCCGCGCGAGGCGCCACCGGACAGGCCACCAGCCACGGCCGGCGGGGCCGACGAGAAGGGCCTCGGCACCGTGCCTTCGGTCTTGGACGCGCGCCCCAGCGCCGACGCTACCACCATGCGGAACTGGCGCAGGTCGACCGGTTTGGTCAGATAGTCGTACGCGCCGGCCTTGAGCGCCTCGACCGCGTTCTCGGCCGAGCCGTAGGCGGTGATCACCAGCGCGCGTTCGCTGCGGCCCTGCTGCTCAAGCCAGCGCAGGATGTCCAGCCCGCTGCCGTCGGGCAGCCGCATGTCGGTGATGACGGCGTCGTAGCGGCGTGAACCGAGCAGCTCCAGCGCGTCCTCGACGGTGCCGGCGCTGTCCAGCGTGAAGCCCTCGCGCAGCAGCGTCATCTCGTAGAGGGTGCGCAGGTCGGGCTCGTCGTCGACGACCAGCAGGCGGGGATCAGCGCTCATGGAGTTCGGTGTCAGGGAAGTAGGAGTCCGGCCCCGCGGACGGGATCGAGGCCAGCACGCCGGCCGGCGTCGCCGGCCGCGGCAGCAGCACGCGGAATTCGTTGGCTTCGGCATCCGCCGGGCCGCCCGTGGGCGCGGCATGGCGGTGGTAACTGATGCGGGCGCCGTAGCGCTCGCACAGCTCGCGGCAAATGTACAGGCCGAGACCCGACCCACGGCTGCGCGTCGAGAAGAAGGGCTCGAACAGATGTCGTTCGACTTCCGGCGGGATCGCCTCCGCGCGGCTGAACACCGACAGTCGCACCCACTCGTCCGACTCGGCCAGTTGCACGCGCAGCGCGCCGGGCCCGGGCCGGGCGTGGCGCAGACCGTTGTCGAGCAGGTTGATCAGCACGCGACGCAGATGCTCGGGCTCGAAGCTGATGAACAGCCCGTCACGCCAGATCTCGATGCGCAAGGGGCTGGCGTCGCCCTCGGGCAGGCGTTGCGTCACGGCCCAGTCGGCGCAGTACTCGCGCACCAGCGGCGCGGCGGCCAGCGTCAGCGACACCGGCGCGATGCCGGGCGCGACCTCCATCACGTCCTCGACCAGCCGCTTGAGGCGCTCCACGTTGGAGCTCACCATGCGGGTCAGCGGCTCCAGCCGCGGGTCGTCCGCGAGGTCCTCGGCCATCAGCGCATTGGCCTGCGCGATCGCGGTCAGCGGATTGCGGATCTCGTGCGCGATGCCCGCCGACACGCGCCCCATCGCGGCGAGCTTCTCCTGGCGGTTGCGGGCCTCGAGCATCCGGTTGTCCTCGAGGAAGAGGACGCACAGGTCGTCGCCGTCCACCGGCCGCTGCGTGAAGCGCATCCGCGCGCGCAACGAGCGCTGCTTGCCACGGCCGAAGTCCAGCAGCAGGTCGCGGCCGGACTCGGGCCATTGCTCGCCGCCGAAGGCCTTCTCGATGGCTCGGAGCAGCGGCTTCCAGGCCGGCGTCGTGTCGAGCCGGAAGGCGCCGGAGCGCAGCGCGGCGCCCTCGGCCAGCAACGCGCGCGCCGCCGGATTGGCGGTGCGCACCAGCCCGCGGCGGTCCGCGACGAGGACGCCCTCCTCCATCTCCTCGATGACCAGGCGGTTGAGGTCGGCCTGCTGGCGGGCGTACTCGAGGCTGCCGCGCGCGGCGCGCTCCTCGCGTGCCAGGCGGGACGCGATCTCGTTGGACAGCAGCGTGACGACGAACAGCCCGCAGCCCAGCAGGCCCGCCTGGCTGATACGCAACGCGCCGTCGCGATCGCTCAGCACGGCCCAGCCGGAGAGCGTCAGCAGCACCAGGCTCGGCAGCGCGGCGCAGCCCAGCGCCCGCAGGCGCGGCAAGAGCGCCCCGGCCATCAGTGCCGGCATGAAGAACAGCGCGCCGTAGGGTCCTCCGGGTTCCTGCAACTGCAGTCCCGTGAACAGCAGCAGGTCGGCCCCGATGCTGACCAGGAACTGGCGCGCGCTCAGGCCCGCGCGGTCCTTGGGCGGCGCTTCGCCGCCGCCGAACCAGCGCGGCAGCAGCCACGCAAGCACCGTCTGCACGCCGTAGATCAGCGCCAGCAGCGCGACCCAGCCCGTCGGCCGCGCGCCCATCAGGCCGGCCAGCGATTGCGTGGCCAGCAAGGCCAGGCCGAGCGCGGCGCGCGCGCCCATGAAGGCACGGTACAGCCGCTGGATGGTGCTGGCGCTGATGGCGCCGCGGGCCTCGTTGGTGGCCATGCGCGCTCCGGCGGTCAAGTCCCGGAACCGCCGCCGCGGGCGCGCTCCGCCTCGGCCACGTCCAGACGCGCTTCATGGGCGGCGCGATGCGCGACGCTGCAGAACTGGCCGCCGCGACCCGGCACCGCCTCGCCGGCAGGCAGGTGCGTGCCGCATTCGGCGCAGCTCACCATGGACTCGAGTTCGCGCGCGGACGGCGCGGGCGCCGGTGCGGACGGCGGAGGCGCGGTCGGGCCGCGCTCCTCGCGCGAGGCCGGCCGCCCGCGCTTGAAGCCGAGCATGAAGGCGACCACCGCCAGCAGGACGATCCAGAAGAGCAGCTTGATCACGATGAGGGCGTCGGGAGGATCGAGGAGAGGAACACGGGGGCGATCTGCGATCAGACCGGCGGACGTTGCAGCACGACTTCCAGCACGAAGCGCGAACCGGCGTAGGACAGCAGCAGCAGCGCGGCGCCGAAGTACAGCCACCGCGTGGCGCGCCTGCCGCGCCAGCCGAAGACGCGACGTCCGGTGAGCAGCCCGGTCAGCACGATCCAGCCAAGCACGGCGAACAAGGTCTTGTGGTCCCAGCGCCATTGCGGCGTGAAGGCCACGCCCAGCAGCAGGGCGATCGACAGCACGACGACACCCGCTCCCACGAACTGGAAGGTCAGACGTTCGAGCCGCAGCAGCGGCGTGCCGAAGGCAGGCGCGCCCTGCCCCTTCTGCGAACGCATCTGGCGCTCGGCGCGGTTGAGCATCACCGCATGCATCACCGCGACGCCGCACAGACCGTAGGACGCAAGGCCCATCGCCCAGTGCAGCGGCGCCAGCGGCGAGCCCGCCTGCGGCCGGTATTCGCCGGGGAAGGCCCAGGCCACCATCATCACGACCAGCCCCAGCACGCTGAGCAGCCGTTGCGCCGACGGAAGCGGCAGGAAGCGGCTCTCGACCAGATAGACGCCGATCATCAGCCAGATCGTCATCGACAGCGACGGCGCGAACCCGAAGCGCGCGGCATGACCGCCGTTGACCGGCTCGGCCCCGATGCCGCCGATGTCCACGACCAGCGCGGCCAAGTGCAGCAGCCAGGCCAGGACCAGCACCGCGCGCCAGGTGCGAGGCCGCCGGTGGGCGAAGACGGCGGCGGCGGCATAGGCCAACGCCCCGGCGGCGCTGAGGGCGGCGAGGAGCAGGCCGCTGGGCTCGGCGGAGGCGGACGATAAAATCATCCGCAAAGTGTAATGAGGCGCGCCCGCTTGCGCGGCGCCGAAACGATGGCATCCACCCTGACCGATCGACTGAGCCGGCTCGTCAAGACCATGCGGGGCCAAGCCCGCATCACCGAGTCCAACGTGCAGGACATGCTGCGCGAGGTACGCATGGCGCTGCTGGAGGCCGACGTCGCGCTGCCCGTGGTGCGCGACTTCATCGCCCGCGTGAAGGAGAAGGCGCTGGGCCAGGAGGTGGTCGCCTCGCTGAATCCGGGCCAGGTGCTGGTCTCGGTGGTCCACAAGGAACTGGCCGCGACGATGGGCGAAGGCGTCGCCGACATCAACCTCGCCGCGCAGCCGCCCGCCATCATCCTGATGGCCGGCCTGCAGGGCGCCGGCAAGACGACGACGACCGCCAAGCTCGCCAAGCACCTGACCGAGAAGCGCAAGAAGAAGGTGCTGACGGTCTCCGCGGACGTGTACCGCCCCGCCGCGATCGAGCAGCTCAAGACGGTGACCAAGCAGGCGGGCGCCGAATGGTTCCCGTCGGCGCCGGACCAGAAGCCGCACGACATCGCGCTGGCGGCGCTCGATCATGCGAAGCGCCACTTCTTCGACGTGCTGCTGGTCGACACGGCCGGCCGGCTCGCGATCGACGAGGCGCTGATGGCCGAGATCCGCGACCTGCACGCGACGCTCAAGCCGGTGGAGACGCTGTTCGTCGTCGACGCGATGCAGGGTCAGGACGCGATCAACACCGCCAAGGCCTTCAAGGAAGCGCTGCCGCTGACCGGCATCGTGCTGACCAAGCTGGATGGTGACTCGCGCGGTGGCGCGGCGCTGTCGGTGAAGCAGATCACCGGCGCGCCGATCAAGTTCGCGGGCGTGTCCGAGAAGATCGACGGCCTCGAGGTCTTCGACGCCGACCGCCACGCGGGCCGCGTGCTCGGCATGGGCGACATCGTCGCGCTGGTCGAGGAAGTCCAGAAGGGCGTCGACGTCGAGGCGGCGCAGAAGCTGGCCGAGAAGCTCAAGTCCGGCGACGGCTTCGACCTGAACGACTTCCTCGCGCAGATCTCGCAGATGAAGAAGATGGGGGGGCTGTCCGGCTTGATGGACAAGCTGCCCACCCAGATGACCGCCAAGGCCGGCCAGCCCGACATGGACAAGGCCGAGCGCGACATGAAGCGCATGGAAGGCATCCTCAACGCCATGACCGCCAAGGAGCGCCGCCAGCCGTCGCTGCTGATGGACGGCAAGTCCAAGGCCAGCCGCAAGCGCCGCATCGCCGCGGGCGCCGGCGTCCACATCCAGGAAGTCAACCGCCTGCTCAATCAGTTCGACCAGATGCAGGGGATGATGAAGAAGATGAAGGGGGGCGGGCTGATGAAGATGATGAAGAAGATGGGCGGGCTCAAGAACCTCATGGGCGGTGGGGGCGGTGGGTTCCCGATGTAACCCAACCCCACCCACCAATGGAAATCGGCTCCCGAGGGAGCCGATTTTCATTCCAGCAGCGCCTGCGCGAACTCGCGCGCGTCGAAGGTCTGGAGGTCCTCGAGCTTCTCGCCGACGCCGATGAAGTACACCGGGATCGGACGCTCGCGCGCGATCGCCGCAAGCACGCCCCCCTTCGCCGTGCCGTCAAGCTTGGTGACGATCAGGCCGGTAAGGCCGAGCGCGTCGTCGAAGGCCTTCACCTGCGTCAGCGCGTTCTGGCCGGTGTTGCCGTCGACGACCAGCAGCACTTCGTGCGGCGCCGTCTCCTGGGCCTTGGCAATCACACGCTTGATCTTCTTGAGCTCCTCCATCAGGTGGAGCTGCGTCGGCAGCCGGCCGGCGGTGTCGGCAATGACGACGTCACAGCCGCGCGCCTTGCCGGCGACGACCGCGTCGAAGGTCACCGCGGACGGATCACCACCCTCCTGGCTGACGATCTGCACGCGGTTGCGGTCCGCCCACACGGCGAGCTGCTCGCGCGCCGCCGCGCGGAAGGTGTCCGCCGCGGCCAGCAGCACGTTGGCCTCGGCATCGGCCAGGTGGCGCGTGAGCTTGCCGATGCTGGTCGTCTTGCCGGCGCCGTTGACGCCGACCACCATCATCACCGTCGGCGAGTGCTCGCCGATCACGAGCTGACGCTGCAGCGGCTGCAGCAGCTCGGTCAGCGCGTCCACAAGCAACTGCCGCACGGCGGCCGGCTCGGTGGCCTTGGCGTCTTTCACGCGGCGCTTCAGGTCCTCGAGGAGGAACTCGGTCGCCTTCACGCCCGCGTCGGCCATCAGCAACGCGGCCTCCAGCTCTTCATACAGCGCGTCGTCGATCTGCGTGCCGGTGAAGACCTGGGAGATGCTGGACCCGGTCTTGCGCAGTCCCTGGCGGAGCTTGTCCATCCAGCTCTTGCGCGGCGCCACCTCGACGGCCGGCGGCGTTGCAGGCGCCGGTGCGGGCGCAGGGACCGGCGCTGCGGCGAGCGGGACCCTGGGTTGTGTCGGCGCTGCGACAGGCGCGGGAGCAACGGGGGGCGGCGCCACGACCGGGGCGGCGACCGGAACGGCCGCGGGCGCTGGGGTCAGGGTTTGCGGCGCTGCGGGCGTAGGGGCCGGGACCGGCGACGGCACAACGGCCGGGGCTGGGGCCAGCGGAGGCGCCGTATCGACGACAGGCGCCGCTTCGGGAGCGGGAGCCGGCGTGGGTTCGGCGGAGCCGAAGCCCAGTTTTTTCTTGAGGAAGCTGAACATGGAGGGGGTCGAGTGGGACTCGCGCGCCGAACTGTCGATGCCGTGATCGGCGGGGCTTGCATTGTCTGCGAAAACTTTGCTATAGTCGCTGTCTTCGCAAGGCGCTTTAGCTCAGCCGGTTAGAGCGACGGAATCATAATCCGCAGGTCCGGGGTTCGAATCCCTGAAGCGCCACCAAATACGAAACCCCGCAGAACGCAAGTTCTGCGGGGTTTTCCGTTTGGGGTCGCCGGTTGGGGATGGCCGGATCGGTGTCTCCAGCACCCATCAGCGACAAGGGGCCATCGCGTCGCGACGGCCCCTTCATGGTCAGCCACTCAATGACTGATCAACGGCAGCTCAATTGCAGCTCAAGGTCGCGTAGTTCTTCCCCGCCCCCGCCACGGTGAGCAGCTTCTGCTTCACGCAGGCCGGCGCATGCACCGTGTACGCATACGGGATGCCGACGGGGAAGTTGGCCGTCGTCGTCCAATCGCTTGCGTCGCGCGACGGGCTCGAACCGCTGGCCACCCACTTGATCCCATAGGTCGCGAAGTCGGCGGGGCTGCGCACGTTGTTGTTGCGCAGTTCCCAATAGCCGATCGACGAGCTGTCCCGCGAGGTCACCGGGTTCTGCGCGTTCTCGAAGTAGTTGCCTTCGATCAGCGAGTAGCCCCCCATCCGGATGTTGGCGCCGGAGGTCAGCACGCCCGAGTACAGGTTGTTGTACAGGTGCGTGTAGCCCCCGCGCTGCAGCGGCAGCCGCGAGCCGACGTTGCTGTACACGTTGTGGTGGAAGGTGATGTAGCGGTCGCTCGCGTCGCTGTCGCTCGAGCCGATCAGGCCGACCTTGTGGTGGTCATGGATGTAGTTGTACGAGTAGGTGATGTGATGCGCACCCGCCTTGCTGTCGATGAGGCCGTCGAACTCCAGGTCGCCGGCGCCGGAGCATTCGGCCGTCGAGCTGAACAGCGTGTTGTGGTCGATCCAGACGTAGCCCGGGAACTTGCCGCTCTGGCCTTCGATGCCGATGGCATCGATGGATCCGGGCAGCAGCCCGATCGTCATGTTGCGGATGATGATGTTGGTCGCCGCGGCCTTGATCGCGAGCCCGAAGTTGGCCGCCGAACCGTTGACGCCCTCGATCGTGACGTTGCTCTTGTTCTTGACCTCGACGACGGCGCCTGCCGCCTTCTTCCACTGCGCGCAGGGATCGGGGATCGTGCCGAAATCGAAGGTCCCCGCGTAGCGGATCACCAGGCCACCGGTGCCGCTGTAGGCATCAATCGCGGCTTGCATCTGCGCGGCGGTCGTGACGGTGATCGGCGTTGCCGAGCCGCCGCCGGTGACCTGCCCCGCGTAGCCGCCGCTATGACCCGCCGGGGCCGGTGCGGGAGAAGGCGACGGCGCGGGTGAAGGCGCAGGGGAAGGCGCCGGCGAGGGAGACGGTGCCGGAGACGGCGATGGCGCGGGCGAACCGGCCGGTCCCACCGCGCACTTCTCCGCCTTGCCCGGATTCGGATCCGCGCCGCCGAAGGTGGCCGACGCGCAGGCCACGTTGCCGCTCAACGTCTTGATGACCCACTTGTCCTTCACGCCGAAGGACACCTGACGCGCCGTGTCGCCCACCTTGCAGGTGCCGCCTTCGTCCGCGCACTTGGAATAGCCGGACGGCCAATCGACCGCGTGGGCCGCGCCGATCGGCGCAACGGCGCCGACCACGACCGCCATCGCCATCAGTCCCTGCCGCGGGCTCGGCGCGCGCAGCGCGCCAGAGGTAGGCGGCTTCGGCGCGATCAGCGCGCCGGACTCGTCATTACGGGTGCTCTTCATCGAATGTCTCCCAAAGTCGTTGAAGCGACCGGCGCGGACATGGCTCCGCCCTCACCGGTCAGCGGTGAATCAAAAAATGTTCGGGAACCCAACGCCGTTTCCTCCGCCTCGCACGGCACGGACCTGCAGGATCCGCGTCGGGGACGGTGGCCGTCGGCACAGGCCACGTGTCGATGCGCCAGCGCGCAGGCGCGGCCACGTCGACAACGGGCGCAGACTAACGAGAACGCGAATTTTCGAAAAGCCGTTTTACATTTGCCGATCTGGCGTTACGGATCGCTATCAAACGCCGCACCGACCTGGTGAGTGTCATCGTTCGATTACACTTCGCGCATGTCTTATACGGTCATGCAGGTGAACGAGTTCTCGCACTGGCTCCGGAGCCTGCGAAGACCCGACCACCCGGCTGCGTCTGACCAACCGCCTGCGCAAAGTCCAGTTCGGCAACCTGGGTGACGTGGCGCCTGTCGGCGGCGGCGTGATCCATGAAATGCGTGAGCACTTCGGTCCCGGCTGGCGCATGTACTACGTGCGTCGGAGCAGCACGGCGATCTGGATGCTGGGCGGCGGCGAGAAGTGCACGCAGCAGGCCGACATCCAGCGGGCCATTCAAGTGGCGACCCAACTTGAGGAGTGAGCCGTGAGCGAGAAGATCAAGATTTCAGACCTTCAGGAATTCGACGCCGCCGAATATCTGACCTCCGAAGAAGACATCGCCATCTATCTCACGGTGGTGCTCGAAGAGAACGATTCCGCGCTGCTGGCGGCAGCGCTCGGCGACATTGCCCGCGCTCGCGGGATGACGCAGATCGCCAAGGACTCCGGGATCACCCGCGAGGCGCTGTACAAGGCCCTGCGGCCAGGCGCCTCGCCCCGCTTCGATACCGTCAGCAAGGTCTGCGCGGCGCTGGGCTTGCGCCTGGTGGCCATGCCGATGCAGCCGGCCTGACTTCACCTGACTCGCGCGGGGCGCTCAGCGTTGCGCGTCCGCCTTCATCTCCATCGGCGCATTCCATCCGCCGCCCAGCGCCCTCACGAGCGCCACCGTCGCGCGGCGTTGCCGCGTCGCGAGATCCACCGCGCTGCGCCGCGCCTGCAGTCCCGCCGTCTGCGAGGTGACCACCTCCAGGTAGGCCGCCGCACCGGCGCGATAGCGGTTCGTCGCCAGCGCGAGCGAGCGCTCCGCCGCGTCGACCGACTTGTTCTCCGCCACCAGCGCCTCGCCGTATCGATCGAGCAGGACCAGCTGGTCTTCGACCTGCTGGAACGCCGCGAGCACGGTCCCACGATAACGCTGCGCCGATTCCTCCAGCGCCGCGCTCGCGCGCGCTTCCTCGGCCTTGCGGCGGCCGCCGTCGAACAGGTTGTAGGCCAGCGTCGGACCGATGGCCCAGAACAGGTTCGGTGCTTCGAGGAAGCGGCCGAAGTCGCTGCTCTGGAATCCGCCCTGCGCGCTCAGCACGACGGACGGAAAGAACGCCGTCTTCGCCACACCCAGCGTCGCGGTCGCCGCCACCACGCGCTGTTGCGCCGCCGCGATGTCGGGACGGCGCTCCAGCAAGGTCGAGGGCAGCCCCGGCGGCACCACCGGCATCGCCAGATCCAATGACGGAGCCGGCTCGATGCGGAAGCTCGACGCGTTGGCCCCGACCAACGCGGCAATCGCGTGCTCCAGCACCGCGCGCTGTGCCTGCGACTGCCGGCGCTGCGAGCGCGCCGATTCGAGCTGGCCCTCGGCCCGCGCCTGATCCAGGCCCGACGCGATGCCGGCCTGATGCCGGCGAGAAATCAGATCGAAGGCACGCGTGTAGGCCTCTTCGGCATCGGCGAGCAGCGCGTTGTCGCGATCCAGGCCCCGCAGCTGCAGCAGCGAATCCGCGAGCTGCGCCTGCAGCGCGAGTCGCGCGGCGGCGAGGTCCGCGGCAGCCGCCCGCTCCGTCGCCAGGCCCGCGCGGACCTGTTCCGAAATGCGGCCCCACAGGTCGACTTCGTAGCTCAGGTCCAGGCCGAGCGTCGCGCTGTTGTACCAATCCGGCGAGGTCGGTCCGAGCACCCGCAACGGGCGACGCTCCGACTGCCGGTCGCGCTGGCCATTGAGCGAGCTGTTCAGCGTCGGCGACTGCGCCGAACGCAGACTGTCTGTCGCCGCCTTCGCCTGCTGGTAGCGGGCGAGCGCGGAGGCGAGGTCAGGGCTGTTCTCGACCAGGCGCTGCTGCAGCGCGTCGAGCTCGGGGTCGCCATAGCCCTTCCACCAACCGTCGAACGCGATCGGCGCGGCGGCCGAGGCGCCAGCCTCGACCCAGGGACCACGGGCTTCCTTGAAGGCCGTCGTCATCGGCACCTCGGGCAACGCCGTCTTCGGCGGCTGGGCGCAGCCCGCGATCAGCGCGGCCATCAAGGTGCCAGCGGCGAGCGAGACGCCACGAGCAACGTGCACGGCCTGGCGGGTTGACCGGCGCTCCATCATGAACGCCCCTTCGCCGAAGCCGCAGCACCCGACGCGGCCGCGGGCTGCGCGACGCGCACCACGTCGCCATCGGCGATGCCGTCCGGCGGATTCGCGATAACGCGATCCGAGGCGGTCAGCCCGCCGCCAAGCTCGATCCTCGTGCCCATGTCGCGCGCGATCGTGACCTTGCGCAGCTTCACGCGATTGCTCGCGTCGACGGTCGCGACCTGCACGCCGTCCTTGTTGATGATCACGGCGCCCGGCGGCAGCGAGACAGCGGCATTCGCCGGCGCGTCAGCGCCGGCCGAGGCCGCGCCGTCGAAGCGCACCGTCGCGAAACCGCCCGGGAGCAATTCATCCTTCTCGTTGTCGACGGCCAGTTGCACCAGCATCGAGCCGCTGGCCGTGTTGATGGCCTGCGAGGTCGACTGCACCGTCGCGGCGAAACGCTGGCCGGGCCGCTCGGGCACCGTCAGCACAGCCTTGCCGCCGGCACGGACCTGCGCCACCTGGCGCTGCGGCACATTGACGTAGACGCGCAGCTTGCGCATGTCGGAAACGACGAACAGTTCGCTGCCCGGCGCACCGCCGATGTTGATCAGCGCGCCGACGTCGGTATTGCGCGCGGTGACGACGCCGTCGAACGGCGCCGTCAACTGCGTGAAGCGTTTCAGCGCCTCGATGCGATCGACGTTGGCCTGCAGCGCATTGACCTGCGACTGCTTGGCGGTCATGTCGCCGGTGCGCTCGTCGACCTCCTGCTTGGACACGGAGTCCGACTCCAGGAGCCCCTGCCAGCGCTTGGCGGTGCTCGCCGCCAGCGCGGCGTTGCTGCGCGCGGTCGCCAGCTCGGCCTTGGCCTGCATCAGTTGCTGATCGAGGTCGGGCGTCTCGATTTCGGCGAGCTGCTGCCCGGTCTTGACCTTGCCACCGATGTCCACGTTCCAGCGCTTCAGGTAGCCGCTGACCCGCGCATAGATCGGCGCGCGCGACCAGGCCTCGATCCGCGCGGGCAGCTCGAGGCCGCCTTCGGTCAAGGGTTGCGGCGTGACCAGCGCGACGCTCGGCTGACCGCGTTCGTCCGCCGTGGTCTGCAGTTGCTCGGCGTTGGACTTGCGGGCCCACAGGCCTGCCGCCACCACCGCGATCGCGATCACGACCGCGACGGTCGCGGCAAGCTTGAAGCGCGCGGGAGGACGGGAAGACACAACGGCGTTGTCGGCATCAGTTCGCATGGGAAGGATCTCCGGCCCCGGGCAGCGCAGTCGCGGCACCGGCAGTCAAGTCGTTCGATTCGGAAAGGTCGGAAGCAGGACCGGTCTTGCGGTGGTGTCGGTGCACGATGCTGAACACGACCGGCACGAAGACCAGCGTCGCGAAGGTGGCGAAGACCAGTCCGCCGATCACGGCGCGTCCCAGCGGCGCGTTCTGCTCGCCGCCCTCACCCAGGCCCAGCGCCATCGGCAGCATGCCGATGACCATCGCCAGCGCCGTCATCAGCACCGGCCGGAAACGCACGAAGCCGGCTTCCATCGCGGCGGCGGTTGCGTCGCCGAGTTCCTCAAGCCGCTCCCGCGCGAAGCTGATCACCAGCACGCTGTTGGCGGTGGCCACACCCATGCACATGATCGCCCCGGTCAGCGCGGGCACCGACAGCGTCGTCCCCGTCGCGAAGAGCATCCACACGATGCCCGCCAGCGCCGCCGGCAGCGCCGACACGATCACCGCCGGATCCAGCCAGGACTGGAAGTTCACGACGATCAGCAGGTAGATCAGCACCACCGCGCCGAGCAGCCCGAACAGCAGCCCCGAGAACGCGCGGTCCATCGTGCGCACCTGGCCGAGCAGTTGCACGTTCGAGCCCTTGGGCACGTCGGCCTGCGTGTCGGCGAGCACCTTGCGGATGTCGCGCGCGACGGCGCCGAGGTCGCGGTCCTGCGTCGTCGCATGGATCTGCACCATCGTCGCAACGTCGTACTGGCTGATCAGCGCCGGGCTGTTGACGCGCTGGAAGCTCGCCAGGCCGCCGAGCGTCGACGTGCCCGCCTGGTTGCCGTTGCCGATCGGCAGATTGCTCAGCGAGGCCAGCGAATCGAGCTGGTGCTGCGGCGTCTGCATCACGATCGAATAGCTCACGCCGTTCTGCGGATTCAGCCAGAAGGTCGGCGCGACCTGGCTGCTGCCGGCGAGGTTCACGACCAGGCTGTTGGCCACGTCGCGCGTGGTCAGTCCCAGCAGCTGCGCCTGCGTGCGGTCGACGTCGACATTGAAGGTCGGCGCCTTGTTGGACTGCTGGATGCGCGCATCGGCCACGCCGGGGATCGCCTTGATGCGCTTGAGCAGCTGCTGCGCGTAGGCGAAGTTGGACTCGACATCGCGTCCGCGCACCTGCACGTCGATCGGCGCGGGCGCGCCGAAGTTCAGGATCTGGCTGACGATGTCGGCCGGCGGGAAGGAGAAGGTCGTGTCCGGGAACTCGCGCGGCAGGATCTGGCGCAGCTGCCTCACGTAGTCGGCCGTGGGCGCGTGACCTTCCCTCAGCGCGATCTGGAAGTCACCGTCGGACGTGCCCAGCACGCCGGTGTTGTTGTAGGTCAGGTTGATCGACGACGGCGGCAGACCGATGTTGTCGACCATCGTCTCGATCTTCTCGGACGGGATCACGCGGCGGATCGCCTGCTCGATCTTCGCGAAGCGCGCGGCGGTCTCCTCGACGCGCGTGCCCACCGGCACCCGCGCGTGCATCAGGATCTGGCCGGAATCGACCTGCGGGAAGAAGTTGCTTCCGATGAAGGGCACCAGCGCGAAGGACAGCAGCACCACCGCCGCGAAGCCGATCAGGAAGGGCTTCTTGCTGCCCAGCGCGGTCTCGAGCATCCGGCGGTAGCCCTCGCGCACGCGTTCGAAGCGCGCTTCGAAATTGCGTTGGAAGCGCACCAGCGGATTGCGCGACGGCGCCTGCGCCAGATGCCCGTGGCCGTCGGTCAGCGGCGCGTGCGGTTGCAGCAGGTACTTCGCCATCGTCGGCACCAGCGTGCGCGACAGGATGAACGAGCACACCATCGCGAAGATCACCGCCTCGGCCATCGGCACGAACAGGAAGCGCGACACGCCTTCCAGGAAGAACATCGGGATGAACACGATGCAGATGCACAGCAGCGAGACGAAGGCCGGCGTCACGATCTGGCGCGCGCCGTCCATGATCGACTCCTCGACGCCCTTGCCATGCTCCAGGTGCCAGTTGATGTTCTCGATGGTCACCGTCGCGTCGTCGACCAGGATGCCCACCGCCAGCGCCAATCCGCCCAGCGTCATCAGGTTCAGCGTCTCGCCGATCGCCGCCAGGCCGATGATCGACCCGAGGATCGACAGCGGGATCGACACCGCGATGATCACCGTCGAACGCCAGCTGCCCAGGAACAGCAGGATCATCGCGCTGGTCAGCGCCGCGGCGATGGCGCCCTCGATCGCGACGCCCTTGATGGCGGCGCGCACGAAGACCGACTGGTCGTTGATCGGCTTGACCTCGAGCTCGTCGGGCAGCGAGGGCCGCAACTCGCCGAGCTTGGCGCGCACGCCGTCGACGATCGCCAGCGTCGACGCCGCGCCGTTCTTCAGCACCGACATCAGCACCGAGCGCCCGCCGTCCACATGGACGATGTTGGTCTGCGGCGCATTGCCGTCGTGCACGTCGGCCACGTCGCGCAGGTAGATGGTCGAGCCGTTGACCACCTTCACGGGCAGCCGGCCCAGTTCCTCGATCGCCGACGGCGCGCTGTTGAGCTGCAGCGTGTATTCGAGTTCGCCGATCTTCTGCGTGCCGATCGGCGTGAGCACGTTCTGTGTCGCCAGCGCGGTGGCCACGTCCTGCGCAGACAGCCCGCGCGCCTGCAGCGCGGCCGGGTTGACGTCGATCTGCACCTGGCGCTGCTTGCCGCCGTAGGGCAGCGGGATCGCCGCGCCCGGCACCGTCACCAGCGGCGTGCGGATGGTATTGAAGCCAAGGTCGAAGAGCTGCTGCTCCGACAGCCCCTTGCCCGAGAGCGCCAGCTGCAGGATGGGCACCGTGGCGGCGTTGTAGTTCAGGATCAGCGGCGGCGTCGTGCCGGCCGGCATCTGCCGCACGGCGACCTGCGCGACCGCGGTGACCTGCGCGTTGGCCACCGCAATGTTCACACCCGGCTGGAAGAAGATCTTCACCACCGAGACACCAGGATAGGTGTTGGCCTCGATGTGCTCGATGTCGTTGACGGTGGTCGTCAGCGTGCGCTGGAACAGCGTCGAGATGCGCCCGGCCATCTGGTCCGGCGGCAGCCCGGTGTACTGCCAGGCGACCGCGATGACCGGCACCCGGATCTCCGGGAAGATGTCCGTCGGCGTGCGCAGGGCTGCCAGCGGGCCCAGGATCAGCAGCAGCAGCGCCAGCACGAAGAAGGTGTAAGGACGTCGCAGCGCGACGCGCACGGCGGCCATCAGCATGGACGGGTTCCCACGATCGGTGTCATCGTTGCTCTCTTCTTTGACCGTTTCCCGGTCATGCAGAGCGCGGATTTTGTGTGTCGACGCGCCCCCCTGTATTGCTGATCGGTAATGACCGTACGCGTACGGGGGATCGCACCCCGCGTTTGGGCGGCAGGCATCGAGGTGGTGCGAAACCTGTCGCAAAAGCGGGCGGCGACCGGACGAAAGTTCCTATCTCGTACCTAACGTACGCCAACTCGTGCCGCAACGCGCACGCCTTACAAATTCCCGGGAAAGTCCTGCCGTTTTTGCCGACAGATCGACCGTTGAAACACCCGGTTGCTCCTTAATATGCGGCCCCAGCGGACCCGCCCGGCCCCAGCCGGAGCAAGCAAGACCGTCCGCCAGAAAGACATCGGGCAGCATGAAGTCGATCGGGTCGTTGGTTCAGTCCAAACAAGCGGTACAGGCATGGATGGCGATGGCAGCGGCCGTCGCACTGTCGACGGTCACTCCGGGCGTCAACGCCGAGCCCGCACTCCAGACGCAGCTGTCGCAGCCTTCTGCGCAGATGGCGCCGGCCACCGTCGACTTCCACGGCGAAGCGGCGTCGCCCGAGGCCCGCGCCATGGCCCGGGTCGCCTTCGAACACGCCGACGCCAAGGGCCTGCCCTTCGCCGTCGTCGACAAGAAGGAAGCCAAACTCTTCGTCTTCAGCGCCGATGGCCATCTGATCGGTGCCGCATCGGCGCTGCTGGGCCTGGCTCGCGGCGACACGGTCGCGCCCGGCGTGGGTCAGATGGTGAGCACCGGCATCCCGCCGGATCTGCGGACCACCCCTTCCGGTCGCTACGACAGCCAACCCGGTCCCAATCTGAAGGGCGAGACCGTCATCTGGGTCGATTACGACGCCGCATTCGCCATCCACCGTCTGCGCCCGGGCCCGGCCTACGAGCGCCGTGCCGAGCGGCTCGCCTCGCTGTCGCCGGACGACAACCGGATCTCGCTGGGTTGCGTGGTCGTGACGGGCGACTTCTTCGACCGCGTCGTCGCGCCGGTGCTCGGCCATGGGCCGGGCGTCGTCTACGTGCTGCCCGAACCGGCCTCCGCGGCCGTGGCACAGAACACGGCCAGCGGGCGCCTTTGAGCCGCGCCTGGGCCGCCCTGAGCCCCCGCTGGCCCGTCTTCGAGCGGCCCTCTGAATCGCTCCGGACCGCCCGGCCCCCATCGGAAACCGGGAGCCCGCCCCAGCCGGCGACGGGACCACGCCCGCTACACTTGCGCCCTTGCGCATTTCCGCAGCCACTGGATCTACACCATGTACCGCTGTGCCCCGCCCGCCCCGCCCCGCCGTCGCTCGATGATGGCGGCGGCCGCCAGCACCGCCCTGTTCTCGCTGGTCGCCACGTTCGGCGGCGTCGCCGCGATCGCGACGCCGACGTCCGCCCAGGCCCAGATCGCCCCGGGCCACCGCTATTTCCCGCAGCGCGCGCTGCGCGGCGAGATCGTCTTCGGCGTCACGCCCGACGTGCTGCTCAACGGCAAGCCGGCGCGGCTCGCGCCCGGCGCCCGCATCCGCAACGCGGTCGATCTGGTCGCCACGCCGGGCTCGCTCTACGAGCAGAAGGCCACCGTGCTCTACACGCGCGACATCAACGGCCTGCTCATGGAGATCTGGCTGCTGAGCGAGGTCGAGCTGGCCAACAAGTCCTGGCCGACCACGCCGGACCAGGCCTCGAAGCTGGTGTTCGACCAGGCCAGCCAGGTCTGGCGCAAGCCCTGATGTCGTGAGGCCTTGAAGCCATGAGCAAGAAAGTCTTCATCAAGACCTTCGGCTGCCAGATGAACGAGTACGACTCGGACAAGATGGCCGACGTCCTGCGCGCCGCCGAAGGGTACGAACCCACCACCGACGTCGAGCAGGCCGATCTGGTGCTGTTCAACACCTGCTCCGTCCGCGAGAAGGCGCAGGAGAAGGTGTTCTCCGACCTCGGCCGCATCAAGCACCTGAAGGCCAAGGGCGTGATGATCGGCGTCGGCGGTTGCGTCGCCAGCCAGGAAGGCGCGGCGATCATCGAACGCGCCCCCTACGTCGACGTCGTCTTCGGTCCGCAGACGCTGCACCGCCTGCCGCAGATGCTGGCCCAGCGCCAGCAGCAGCTGCGCCCGCAGGTGGACATCTCCTTCCCCGAGATCGAGAAGTTCGACCACCTGCCGCCGGCCAAGGTCGAGGGCGCGTCCGCCTTCGTGTCCATCATGGAAGGCTGCTCGAAGTACTGCTCCTACTGCGTCGTGCCCTACACCCGCGGCGAGGAGGTCAGCCGGCCCTTCGAGGACGTGCTCGAGGAAGTCGCCGGACTGGCCGACCAGGGCGTCAAGGAAGTGACGCTGCTGGGCCAGAACGTCAACGCCTATCGCGGATCGATGGGCGGCACCGACGAGATCGCCGACTTCGCGCTGCTGCTCGAATACGTCGCCGAGATCCCCGGCATCGAGCGCATCCGCTACACGACCAGTCACCCCAACGAGTTCAGCCAGCGCCTGATCGACGCCTACGGCACGATCTCCAAGCTGGTGAACCACGTGCACCTGCCGGTGCAGCATGGCTCGGACCGCATCCTGATGGCGATGAAGCGCGGCTACACCGCGCTGCAGTTCAAGAGCATCGTCCGCAAGCTGCGCGCGGTGAGACCGGACATCCGCATCGCGTCGGACTTCATCGTCGGTTTCCCTGGCGAGACCGACGAGGAGCACGCCAAGACCATGCAGCTGGTGCGAGACGTCGGCTTCGATGCGTCGTTCAGCTTCATCTTCAGCCCGCGTCCCGGGACCCCGGCCGCCAACCTCGCCGACGACACGCCGCACGAGGTGAAGGTCCGCCGCCTGCAGGAGCTGCAGGCCGAGATCGAGGCGACCGCCATCCGCTACAACCACAGCATGGTCGGCAAGACCGTGCCTGTGCTGGTGTCAGGTCATGCTCGCAAGGACGCCACCGAGTTGATGGGCCGTACCGAGTGCAACCGCATCGTCAACTTCAAGGGCCACGAGCGGCTGATGCACCAGATCATTCCGATGCACATCACCGAAGCCTTCGCGCATTCGCTGCGCGGCGAGGTGCCGGTGACCGAGGATCTGCCGGGCTGAAGCGTTGGAGGGGCGGCAGCCCCCCCTCGAAAGCGGTAGCGCGCTCCCTCAGCGCTTGTAACTGACGCCCCACTGCGTGGCGGTGATGCCGATCAGCATCAGGCCGTAGCCGGCCATCGTGCCGTCGCGGCCGGTGAGCATCAACGCGGCGCAGAGGCCCAGCGTGCCGCCGAGCCCGCCCCAGGACGCCAGCGTGCGCCAACGCATGCCGGAGACGGTCTCACGCCAGATCAGCTTGAGCGCCGACGCCATCAGCGCCGCGACACCCCAGGCGGGCAGGAACAGGTTGCCGAAATGCCAGACGGCGTCGAGTGGATCCACAGGTCGGTACGCTCCG
Source organism: Mitsuaria sp. MSU3D (assembly GCF_056867975.1). Lineage (NCBI taxonomy): Bacteria > Pseudomonadati > Pseudomonadota > Betaproteobacteria > Burkholderiales > Sphaerotilaceae > Roseateles > Mitsuaria sp. MSU3D. Next base: position 4,126,637 of record NZ_CP200314.1, read on the forward strand.
CGCGAGGGGTAGATGTAACAGGACGGCGGTCGAGCGACGTCATTCTTGACGCATCCCGGGGCGATGAGCGCGCCGCCAAGGCCCGTGCGAGACACGGGTCGGGCGGGAATTTTATAATCGCTGCATGTCCGTCTTTGCCCTGGGTCTGAACCACACGTCCGCGCCGCTCGATCTGCGTGGACGTTTCGCGTTCACGCTCGAGCAACTGGCCCCGACGCTGCTGCGCTTCCAGGACCAGATCGGCACGCCCCACCGCCGCCGCACCGCCGCGGCTGAAGCGGCCATCCTCTCGACCTGCAACCGCACCGAACTCTATGTCGCCGGCGACGCCGACATGGTCCGCCCCGCCGTCGACTGGCTGGCTCAGGTCGGCGGGGTTGGCAGCTCGACGCTGATGGACCACTCGTACGTGGTCGAGGACGGCGCCGCCGCGCGGCACGCCTTCCGGGTCGCCAGCGGGCTGGACTCGATGGTGCTGGGCGAACCGCAGATCCTCGGCCAGCTCAAGCAGGCCGTGCGTGAGGCGGATTCGGCCGGCACGCTCGGCACGACGCTGCACCAGCTGTTCCAGCGCAGCTTCTCGGTGGCCAAGGAAGTCCGGAGCTCCACGGAGATCGGCAGCCATTCGATCAGCATGGCCGCGGCCTCGGTACGACTGGCCTCGCAGCTGTTCGAGAACCTCACTGACATCAGGGTGCTCCTGGTCGGCGCGGGCGAGATGATTGAACTGGTCGGCACGCATTTCGCAGCCAAGGGGCCGAAGGCGATCGCCATTGCCAACCGCACGCAGGAGCGCGGCGAGAAGCTCGCCCATCAGTTGAGCGGTGAAGCCTTCCGGCTGGCGGACCTGCCCGACCGCCTGCACGAATTCGACGCGGTGATCTCCTGCACCGCGTCCAGCCTGCCGCTGATCGGCCTGGGCGCCGTCGAGCGCGCCCTGAAGAAGCGCCGCCACAAGCCGATGTTCATGGTCGACCTGGCGGTCCCCCGCGACATCGAGCAGGAAGTGGCCAAGCTGGACGACGTCTACCTCTACACCGTGGACGACCTGTCCAAGCTGGTCCAGACCGCCGGCGAGAAGCGCCAGGCCGCGGTCCAGCAGGCCGAGGCCATCATCGAGACCGGCGTCCAGAGCTTCGTCCACTGGCTGGGCCAGCGCCACACGGTACCGCTGATCCAGGCCCTGCACCAGCAGGCCGACAGTTGGCGGCAGGCCGAGATCCAGCGCGCACGCAAGCTGATCGCCAAGGGCGAGGACATCGACGATGTGCTGGACGCGCTGGCACGCGGCCTCACCCAGAAGATGCTGCACGGCGCGATGGCCGAGCTCAACGGCAGCGATGGCGAGCAGCGGCTGCAGATGGCGCAGACGGTGTCGCGCCTGTTCCTGCGCGGCAGCGCAAAAGCGTCGGGCGCCCGTCCGGACGCACTCGGCGACGAAGCGGATTCGTAGCGGCGCGTTCCTCGCGCACGGGCGACCGGCTCCGGTCGCTCTTTTCGGGGCACGCCGTGCCTTTCCGCTCGCGGTCCACGGACCGCACCGTCGTCCCTCCGCTTTTCCCCTGCCCACGCCCATGAAAGACGCCCTGCGCCAGAAGTTCGACCGCCTCGGTTATCGGCTGGCGGAACTCGACAGCACGCTCGCCGACGGCAGCGTCGCCGCCGACATGAAGCGCTATCGCGCGTTGACGCGCGAGCAGTCGGAGGTGTCGTCGCTGGTCGAGCGCTACCGCCGCTATGTCCAGCGCGAGCAGGACCTTGCCGCCGCCCGCGAGCTGCTCGACAGCGGCGACGCCGACATGATCGAGATGGCGCGCGAGGAGATCGCCGGCGCCGAAGCGGATCTGGCGCAACTCGATCAGGAACTGCAGCTCGCGCTGATCCCCAAGGATCCTGACGACGATCGGCCCGCGTTCCTCGAGATCCGCGCCGGCGCCGGCGGCGACGAATCCGCGCTCTTCGCGGGCGACCTGACCCGCATGTACACGCGCTTCGCCGAGGACCGGGGCTGGCGCTGCGAGGTGCTGTCGGCGAGCGAATCGGACCTCGGGGGCTACAAGGAAATCGTGATGCGCCTGGACGGTGACGGCGTGTACGGGCAGATGAAGTTCGAGTCGGGCGGCCACCGCGTGCAGCGGGTGCCCGCCACCGAGTCGCAGGGCCGCATCCACACCAGCGCCTGCACGGTCGCGGTGATGCCGGAGCCCGACGAGGCCGAGGAGATCCAGCTCAACCCCGCCGAGCTGCGCATCGACACCTTCCGCGCGAGCGGCGCGGGCGGGCAGCACGTGAACAAGACCGACAGCGCGATCCGGATCACCCACTTGCCGACCGGCCTGGTCGCCGAGTGCCAGGACGACCGCAGCCAGCACCGCAACAAGGCCAAGGCGATGGCGGTGCTCGCCGCGCGGCTGCGCGACAAGGACCGCAACGAGCGTGCCGCCAAGGAAGCCGCGCAGCGCAAGAGCCTGATCGGCAGCGGCGACCGCAGCGACCGCATCCGCACCTACAACTTCCCTCAGGGACGGTTGACCGACCATCGGATCAATCTGACGCTCTACAAGCTCGGCGCGATCATGGACGGCGATCTCGCCGACGTGCTGCTCGGCCTGCAACAGGCACAAGCCGCGGAACAGCTCGCGGCGCTGGAAGGCGGCCAGGGATGAGCGCTTCCAACGATGCGATGACGGTTGCAGCAGCCGAACGCGCCGCGATCACCGCTGGCTTGCCCCGCGGCGAGGCGCAATACCTGCTGCAGGCGCTGCTGGGCGTCTCGCGCGCCTGGCTGATCGCACACGACACGGATCCGCTCGATGCTTCGCTGCGCGAGCGCTTCCAGGAATGGCTCGCCCGCCGCCTCGACGGCGTGCCGCTCGCCTACCTGAGCGGCGAAAAGGAATTCTTCGGCCTGACGCTGCGCGTCACGCCGGACACGCTGATCCCGCGGCCGGACACCGAGGTGCTCGTGGAATGGGCCCTCGAACGGATCGCCGACCTGCCCGCGCCGAGAGTTGTCGACCTGGGCACGGGCACCGGTGCGATCGCGCTGTCAATCAAGTCGCGACGCCCCGAAGCGGACGTCCGGATGGTCGACGCTAGCGCCGGGGCCCTCGCCGTCGCCCAGGACAACGCGCGCAGGCTGGGCTTGTCGGTCGACGCGCATCTCGGCAGCTGGTATGAGCCGCTGGCGGGTCAATTGGCGTTCGACCTGATCATCAGTAACCCGCCGTACGTTGCCGGCGACGATCATCACCTCAACGCCCTGCGGCACGAGCCGCGCATGGCGCTGACGCCGGAAGGCGACGGGCTGGCCGATCTGCGGCGACTGATCGAGGGAGGCCCGGTCTGGCTGCGCGCCAACGGATGGCTGCTCCTCGAACACGGGTATGACCAGGCCGACGCGGTGGCCGATCTGCTGAGCGCACGCGGCTTCGTCGACGTGGAGAACCGCCGCGACCTGGGCGGCCAAGCCCGCGCCACCGGCGGCCGCTGGACGGCGTAAGGAATGTGCCGCGCCTCACAGGAATGTGGCGCGGCTCACAGACTGTTTCCACACTGCGAGAAACCGCGCCGGGAATCCGCAACAGTGCCGGGAATCCCCCTCAACTCGATCTGGCGCGGTCATCGGGGCGGGCGTAGCATGGTCTGACTTGGTGCCCGTTTTGATCCATCTTGAAACGGGTTCGTCGTCTGTCTGGGAGACCTGTCATGAGCGCCGCCCCCTTGCTCCTGCGCGTTGCCGTGGTCCTGGCCGGCAGTGTCTGCATGGCTGGCGCCGCCTGGGCCCAACAGGGCCTGCAATTGAAACCGGATCGCAAGGCGTTCACCAACTGGCAAGGCCGGCTTCAGCTGAGCCAGAGCCAGGACAGCGGCAGTCTCTCCTTCGACGCCCGCAATGGCAGTCGCCTGCTGAGCGCGAACCTGCTGGCGGACTATTACCTCACCGGATCCGGCCTGGGCGCCGGCACGCGGGGCGGCCTGCGGGCCACCGGCGGGCTGATGCTCGGCCCGATGTCGTTGCTGCAGAGCAGTTCCGGCCTGGCACTGGGCCAGAGCGCGGCGGTCTCGCCATCGCTGTCGGCCGGCCGTCGGAGCCTCAGTCTGCTCACCGGACCGGAGCGCGAGCCCAACTTGTCGCTGTCCTACGTGGGCGTCGGCTACACCAGCTACTCGCTGCGCGGCGGCTGGGGTTTCAGCGCCGACGTCGGCGTGGTGGGCGGTGGTGCTTCCAGCCTTCGCCTGGGCAACAGCGCCCCGCAAGGCGAGTTGTCGCAGGACCTGCGCTACAAGCCGGTCGTCCAGTTCGGCGTCAGCTACAGCTTCTGATCCTCTCCCGCTGGCCAGACGCCGCGCGAGCGACTTGAGCCCTGCGCAGCGCGGGCTTGCGCGCTGCTTGATAATCCACGAATCGCGCGGCACTGCGCCGGCCCAGGCTCCGTAGCCCGGAACGGATCCTGCCGTGCAGCGCATACGCCTTCCCGCATCAGCTTTCAGAGGATCTCCGCCATGAGCGACGTTCAGCAACGCATCGACGACCTGGTCAAGGGCAACCGCATCGTGCTCTTCATGAAAGGGACTGCGCAGTTCCCGATGTGCGGCTTCTCCGGGCGCGCGATCCAGATCCTCAAGGCCAGCGGTGCCAGCGAGTTGAAGACTTTCAACGTGCTCGAGGACGAAAGCGTCCGCCAGGGCATCAAGGACTACGCCAACTGGCCCACGATCCCGCAGCTCTACATCGACGGCGAATTCGTCGGCGGCTCCGACATCATGATGGAGATGTACGAGAGCGGCGAGCTGCAGCAGTTGCTGGCCAAGGCCTGATGACGGCAGCTGCGGCGCCTCGGCCACGCCTGATCGTCGGCATCACCGGCGCGACCGGCGCCGCCTACGGGCTGCAACTGCTGCGCCGGGCCCGGGCGATCGGCGCTGAGACCCACCTGATCCTCAGCCCCGCCGGCGTGCTCAACGCCCACCATGAACTGGGGCTCGCACGCGACGCGCTGGAGCGCGAGGCGGACTTCGCTTACGCGCCCGGCGACGTCGGTGCCTGTGTCGCCAGCGGCAGCTTCCCGACCGCCGCGATGGTTGTCGCGCCCTGTTCGATGCGCACGCTGGCCGCGGTCGCGCACGGGCTGTCGGACAACCTCATGACCCGCGCCGCCGACGTCACGCTCAAGGAACGCCGGCGGCTGATCCTGATGGTGCGGGAGACGCCGTTCAACCTCGCCCACCTGCGCAACATGACCGCGGTGACCGAGATGGGCGGCATCATCTTTCCGCCGCTGCCGGCGCTGTACCTGAAGCCGAAGTCGATCGACGAGATGGTGGCGGAAACCGTCGAGCGCGTGCTCGAACTGGCGCAACTGCCCGGCGCGACGCCGCAGGCGTGGCTGGGCCTGCGGCCTCAATCCTGATCTGAGATCGGGCCTGACCTGGCGTCAGGTCTGCCCAGGCATCAGCCAGGCCTTGCGGGCGCCCATCACCATGTTGGGGTATTCGGGCCGTCCACGGCTGCCGTTGTAGCGTCCCAGCGCGAGGAAAAGGTCCCCCTTCTCGCGGTCGAGATAGTGCCGCAGGATCACGCAGCCGAAGCGCAGGTTGGTCTGCATGTGGAACAGCCGCGAGACCTGTCCATCGCCGATCGAGCGCGTCCAGAACGGCATCACCTGCATGTAGCCGCGCGCGCCCGCGACGCTGATCGCGTACTTGCGGAAACCGCTCTCCACCTGCACCAGTCCCAGCACCAGCGCCGTCTCAAGGCCCGCGCGGGCGCTCTCGTACCAGATGGTCTCGAGAAACTCGATCCGCGTCTGCGTCTCGCTCTTCTTGCGCTTCATGCGCTCGCTCATTTCGCCGAGCCAGCGCAGGTAAGCCAGGCGCGGCTCGATCGAATCGAAATGCGGCTTGGGCGGCGCGTCCGAGGCGATCGCCGCGGACAGCGCGGAGCGGACCGCGTCGGCCAACGGCTCCTCCACCTGGGCGCCGGCGAGCGCCTGGCGCGGCAGGCAGACGGCCGCGCCAGCGAGCAGCAGCGCGCGGCGCGAAGTCGGGGCAATCGTCTTGAAGCCAGGATCAGTCACGGGAACAGCGGGATCGGTATCGATCGGAATGCGGAAGGAAGAGGCGCGGCAGCATAACGGCGCGAGCCGCCGCCGTCAGCGGGACAGCCAGCGCTCCAGCGGCAAAGGTCTCGGACCGCGCGCCCGTGCGAGCAGCAGGCCCCCGGTCCAGTACGCGAGCGCGAGACCGGCCACCACCACCGTCCCCGGCTGCCACGCCAGGCCGGCACCGCCGAACAGCCCAAAGCTCAGGACCGAACTGGAGAGATACAGCGTGAGCGTGTGCCGCCCCAGCGGCGCGAGCGCGTTCAGCAGTCGCGGATTGCCGCGCAACCGCAGCACCAGCGCGGGCACGGCGGCGCTCAACAGCAGCATCGTCGGATAGAGATAGAAGATCGCGTAGCGGCTGGTGACGGAGGTGTCGCCATCTCGCAGCCCGGGCCAGAGCAGCGTGGCGAACGCGATGTTCGTCGCCACCGCCGGCCAGAGCCAGCGGCGCGACCAACGCCGTAGCGCAGGCTCCCAGCGCGGGTGGGACAACAGCCGCAAGCGTGCCGCCATCAATCCCGCGGTCATCAAGAGCAGCGGCGTCGGCAGACCCAGGGTGGCGAAGGCGATGGTCGACGCGAGGAAGTGTCCCGCGTTGCGCAGCGTCCAGTCGCCCCATGACGCCGGCGCCGACAGCGGCATCGACGGCTCGCCTGACAGCGGCATGCTGGCCATCAGGACGGTGAGCGCGATCACCGCGAGTTCCAGCGCGATCAACACGCGCAGTCGAACCTTCAGCATCGCCATCGAATGCCCGGCCCAGATCGCCAGCACCGCGCCGGCGACGGCGTAGAGCGTCAGGATGTCGCCCATGTAGAGAAAGGTCCCGTGCAGCAGGCCGAGCGTCAGCATCTTGACCAGCCGACGCCGGCGCTTGCCCAAGGCCTCATCGCCCCGCGACTGGGACAGCCCCTGGCTGTAGCCGAACAGGAAGGCGAGCAGCGCGATGCCCTTGCCCGCGATGAGCGCATGCAGGAACCAGGAGATCACCTGGGCCACGATCCCATCGGCCGGCGATGGCGGGCTGAGCGGTCCGGCATCCGGCAGGGCCGGGTAACCGACCCAGTTGACGGCGATCACCGGGAAAAGTGCGATCGCGCGCAGCGCGTCCACCGCCGCGACGCGCTGCGGCGGACGGGCCGGATTCACGCCAGGCGTTGCTTCAGATGAGCGACGACCTCAGCCAGCGGCAGCTTGGTCGCGGTGGCATCGCGGCGGCCTTGATACTCGACCTGGCCTTCCTTGAGGCCGCGATCGGAGATCACCACGCGATGCGGCACGCCGACCAGCTCCCAGTCCGCGAACATCGCGCCGGGGCGCTCGCCGCGGTCGTCCAGCAGCACGTCGATGCCAAGATCCAGCAGCTCTTCGTGCAGCTTGGTCGCGGCCGCCTTCACATCGTCGCTGCGATCCATGCCGATCGGGCAGACCACCACGGTGAAGGGCGCGATCGCGTCGGGCCAGACGATGCCGCGCTCGTCATGGTTCTGCTCGATCGCCGCACCCAGGATCCGGGTCACGCCGATGCCGTAGCAACCCATCTCCATCAGCTGCGGCTTGCCGTTCTCGTCGAGGTAGCTCGCGTTCATCGCGGCCGAATACTTCGTGCCGAGATAGAAGACGTGGCCGACCTCGATGCCGCGCTGGATCGCCAGCACGCCCTTGCCATCCGGCGAGGGATCACCTTCGACGACGTTGCGGATGTCGGCCACCAGCTCGGGCTCGGGCAGGTCACGGCCCCAGTTCGCACCGGTGAAATGGAAGTCGGCCTCGTTGGCACCGCAGACGAAGTCCGCCATGTTGGCGACGGTCCGGTCGGCGATGATCTTCAGCGGCTGCTTCAGGCCGATCGGGCCGAGGTAGCCGGGCTTGCAGCCGAAGTGGGCGTCGATCTCCGCGGCGGTCGCGAAGCGGAAACCGCCTTTCAGGCCCTCGAGCTTGCCGACCTTCACCTCGTTCAGGTCGTGATCGCCGCGAACCAGCAGCAGCCAGACCTGCGACTTGACGATCGTGCCGTGCTCGTCGAGTTCGTCGGTCGCCAGCACCAGCGACTTCACCGTCTGCGACAGCGGCAGCTTCAGCAGCTCGGCGACATCGGCGCAGGTGGCCTTGCCGGGCGTCGGCGTCTTCGCCAGCGTCTGCGTCGCGGCGCCGCGCGTGGCGATCAGCGAGAGCGCCTCGGCCAACTCGATGTTGGCCGCGTAGTCGCTGGTCGGGCAATAGATGATCGCGTCCTCGCCGGTCTCGGCGATGACCTGGAACTCATGCGAGCGATCGCCACCGATCGCGCCGGTGTCCGCCGCCACCGCGCGGTACTGCAGACCCAGGCGGTCGAAGATCCTGCCGTAGGCCGTGTACATGGCGTCGTAGCTGCGACCGGCCGCCTCCTTGTCGCGGTCGAACGAGTACGCATCCTTCATCGTGAACTCGCGGCCGCGCATGATCCCGAAGCGGGGGCGGCGCTCGTCGCGGAACTTCGTCTGGATGTGATAGAAATTCTTCGGCAGCTGCTTGTAGCTGCGGAGCTCCTGGCGCGCGATGTCGGTGATGACCTCCTCCGACGTCGGCTGGATGATGAAGTCACGCCCGTGGCGATCCTTCACGCGCAGCAACTCCGGGCCCATCTTGTCGAAGCGGCCCGTCTCCTGCCACAGCTCGGCCGGTTGCACGACCGGCATCAGCAGTTCGACCGCGCCAGCGCGGTTCATCTCGCCGCGGATGATGTTCTCGACCTTGCGGATCACCCGCAGGCCCATCGGCATGTAGTTGTAGATGCCCGCGCCCAGGCGCTTGATCATGCCGGCCCGCATCATCAGTTTGTGGCTGACGATTTCCGCATCGGCGGGCGCTTCCTTGAGCGTGGAGATGAAGAACTGGGAGGCTTTCATGGGCGCAGAAAATAAAAGTCCGCGGTCAGCCAGGCCGCCGCGGAAAAAACCGTGCATCACCGAGGGTTAGCGATGATCGCGCCGGGTTGCAGCCCCGGTGCAATAATCAATCCAACGAATGATTTGAAGGTTGATTATGCTCGACCGTGAAGGCTTCCGGCCCAACGTCGGCATCATCCTGCTCAACCACAAGAACGAGGTGTTCTGGGGCAAGCGCATACGCACCCATTCTTGGCAGTTCCCCCAAGGGGGCATCAAGCATGGAGAGACGCCCGAGCAGGCGATGTTCAGGGAGCTGCATGAGGAAGTTGGCCTCACTGCGGACCACGTGCGCATCATCGCGCGCACGCGGGACTGGCTCCGTTACGAGGTTCCCGACCACTTCATCCGGCGCGACGCGCGCGGTCATTACCGCGGGCAGAAACAGATCTGGTTCCTGCTGCAGATGATGGGGCGTGACAGCGACATGAACCTGCGCGCCACCGACCATCCCGAGTTCGATGCCTGGCGGTGGAACGAGTACTGGGTGCCGCTGGAGGCCGTGATCGAATTCAAGCGCGGCGTGTATCAGATGGCGCTGACTGAACTGGCGCGTTTCCTGCCGCGCCTGAATCACCACAACCGCTACCTGCGCGCCGGCATGCGGCCGCCTCCGCGCGGCGACCGCCAGGGCGGACATGGCGACCATGGAGATCAGGACCATCACCGGCATGAGCGCTTCGATCACCGGCCCCATGAGCACGACGGCACCGCGCATGCGGAGGTTTCCCATCAGGAATCGCGCGATGCCCGTGAAGTCGCACCGCCCGCGGCGGCCCATGGTGGTCCGGTGGAGCCCGCGAAGGACTGACGGCCCGCGACCCTTGCTGTGGGAATGAAAATGGCGCCCTCGGGCGCCATTGTTCTTGGTGTTCGCGCTTCGGCGCCGCATCGACGCTGCGTCAGCGCAGCACCAGGTTGTCGCGGTGGATCAGCTCGGGCTCGGCCGCGTAACCCAGCACGCGCTCGATGTCGAACGACGGCTTGCGCGCGATCAGCCGGGCCTCCGCACTGCCGTAGTTGGTCAGGCCACGTGCGAGCTCCTGCCCGGCCAGATCAACGATCGCGATGACGTCGCCGCGATGGAATTCACCCGACACCTCCTGCACGCCGATCGGCAGCAGGCTCTTGCCCTCTTCCCGCAACTTGATCGCCGCGCCCGCGTCGACGACGACCTTCCCGCGCAACTGCAGGTGATCGACCATCCATTGCTTGCGCGCCGCGAGTTTCGCGGTCGATGCCATCAGCGCCGTACCGATGGCCTCGCCAGCCGCCAGGCGGAGCAGGACATCGGGCTCGCGACCCCAGGCGATCACGGTGTTGGCACCGCTGCTGGCCGCGCGCTTGGCGGCCAGGATCTTCGTGATCATGCCGCCGCGCCCGATGCTGGTGCCCGCGCCGCCGGCCATCTCTTCGAGCTCGGGCTTGCCCGCCGTCGCACGATCGATGAAGCGGGCGTTCGGATCCTTGCGCGGGTCCGCCGAGTACAGGCCCTTCTGGTCCGTGAGGATCACCAGCGCGTCCGCCTCGACCAGGTTCGCGACCAGCGCGCCCAGCGTGTCGTTGTCGCCGAACTTGATCTCGTCGTTGACGACGGTGTCGTTCTCGTTGATCACCGGCAGCACGCGATGCTGCAGCAAGGCCAGCAATGTCGAACGCGCGTTCAGATAGCGCTCGCGGTCGGCCAGGTCGGCGTGCGTCAGCAGCACCTGCGCGCTCGTCAAGCCTTGCTCACGAAGCTTGGTCTCGTACATCTGCGCGAGGCCCATCTGGCCGACGGCCGCCGCAGCCTGCAGTTCGTGCAGTTCCTTGGGCCGGCTCGCCCAGCCCAGGCGCTTCATGCCCTCGGCGATCGCGCCGCTGGACACCATCACCACTTCCCGCCCTTCGCGGGCGAGTTCCGCGAGCTGCCGACACCAGTTGCCGATGGCCTCGGCGTCGACGCCACGGCCTTCATTGGTCACCAGGCTCGAGCCGACCTTCACGACGATGCGTCGTGCGTCCTTCAAGACACCCGTCGAGTGGCCGTTCAAGTTGTCGTTGCTCATGCGCGGAGGATCAGGGTGCCGTGAGGTCGAAGACGGAAGTCAGGGCAGCGGATCGAAGCGCGGGTCGCGCTCGGGCGGCTTTTCCGCCTTGTCGGCCTTCTCAGCCTTCGCTGCCTTGATCACCTTGGCCTTCGTGGCGCGCGTCTTGCGCGTTTCCTGGAAGGCCTTGGGCGGATCGATCGTCGGTGCGTCGAACCGTGCATCCGGGTCTTCCACCGGCGGTGACTGGATCGCTGCCACGTGCTCGTAGATGGCGCGGATCAGCGGCTCGCAGCCCTCGCGCGTCAGCGCGGAGATCTCAAAGACGGGGCCCTTCCACTTGTAGCGCTTCACGAAGTCCTTCACACGGGCGGCGCGCTCTTCCGCGGGCACCATGTCCAGCTTGTTCAGCACCAGCCAGCGCGGCTTCTCGTACAGCGCCTCGTCGTACTTCTTCAGTTCCTTGACGATGGCCTTGGCCTCGGCCACCGGGTCCACGTCCGGGTTGAACGGCGCCAGGTCGACCACGTGCAGCAGCACGCGCGTGCGCTGCAGGTGACGCAGGAACTGATGGCCCAGGCCGGCGCCTTCTGCGGCACCTTCGATCAGGCCCGGGATGTCGGCGATGACGAAGCTCTTCTCCGGACCCACACGCACCACGCCCAGATTCGGGTAGAGGGTCGTGAACGGGTAGTCGGCGATCTTCGGACGTGCGTTCGACACAGCCGCGATCAGCGTCGACTTGCCGGCGTTGGGCTGGCCCAGCAGGCCGACGTCGGCCAGCACGCGCAACTCCATCTTCACCTTCTTGATCTCGCCGGGCCAGCCGGGCGTCTTCTGACGCGGCGCCCGGTTCGTCGAGGTCTTGAAGTGCAGGTTGCCGAAGCCGCCGTCGCCGCCCTTGGCCAGCAGCACCGGCACGTCGGGCTCGAGCAGCTCGGCAATGATCTCGTCGGTCTCCAGGTCGCGCACGATGGTGCCCACCGGCACCTTCAGCGTGATGTCGTCCGCGGCAGCGCCGAACTGGTCCGAGCCACGGCCAGCCTCGCCGTTGCGGGCCTCATGGCGGCGCGCGTAGCGGTAGTCGATCAGCGTGTTCAGGTTGCGGTCGGCCACCGCGAAGACGCTGCCGCCGCGGCCGCCATCCCCGCCGTCCGGACCGCCGAACGGAATGAACTTCTCGCGGCGGAAACTGGCGCAGCCCGCCCCGCCGTTGCCGGCGGCGATATCGATGGTGGCTTCGTCAACGAACTTCATGGATGGCCTTCAGTCCCGGAGCGGGGCTATCGTAATTCACGCCCCCGCGCTCCCGCGCAAGGCCATGCTTTGAATCGGAGCGAGTCAGGTTTCGCCGGGACTCGCGGTCGGCGCGGCGCCCGACGGTATCAGGCACCGAGAAAAACAAAGCCCCGGACGATGCCGGGGCTCTGGGTCCGCCGAACACGGGAGACCAGGTCTCCCGCGTCGCGGCGTCAGGACATCAAGTCGCTCAGATCGCCGTGACGACGACCGTGGAGCGGCTGTTTTCGCCCTTGACGGTGAAGGACACCGTGCCGTCGATCAGCGCGAACAGCGTGTGGTCCTTGCCCATGCCCACGTTGGTACCAGCGTGGAACTTCGTGCCGCGTTGGCGGACGATGATCGAGCCAGCCGAGATGGTCTGGCCGCCGTACACCTTGACGCCAAGCATCTTCGGCTTCGAGTCGCGGCCGTTTCGTGTCGAGCCGCCGCCCTTTTTCTGTGCCATGGATTACTCCTTGATCAGATTACGAGAGAGTCAGGGAATCAGCCGTTGACCGCGCTGATTTCCAGCTCGGTGAACGTCTGGCGATGGCCTTGGCTCTTCTTGTAGTGCTTGCGACGACGCAGCTTGAAGATGCGCACCTTGTCGTGCTTGCCGTGAGCCACCACAGTGGCCTTGACGCTTGCACCCGCAACCAAGGGAGTCCCGATCTTCAGGTCCGCGCCGTTTCCGACGGCCAGCACCTGGTCAATCACGATCTCTTGGCCAACGTCCGCAGCAATCTGTTCTACCTTGATCTTTTCGCCAGCAGCAACTTTGTATTGCTTGCCGCCGGTTTTTATGACCGCGTACATATCAGCCCTTTCACATGAGAGCGGCGCATCAGGTGCCAGAAGCGCCTGCCGACCGCCCAAGAAAAAACACCGCACAAAGATGCGGAGCCCAAGAATGTAGCACAACCTGCTGCACTGATGCAAACCCTGGGCAGCCGCAAAGCCCGCAACCACCGGCCTTCCGCAGCGCGTCCGCGGAAATCCGCGGCCGCTGCGACACGCGCCGGAACCCGCCCCACCGGCAACGACGACGCGCCCGTGCGAAGGCGTGGACTTCACGGACGGGCCTGCGTCCGCACCTTCCTATAATCCGCGCTTCCCCTCACAGTGAGTCCAGAGTGCAGCCCATTGCCTCTACCCCAGTTACCGAGGTCCTCGAGGCGCTGAATGCGCAGATGAATGAAGTCGACGCCGTGATCGCGCAGCGGCTTCGCTCGGACGTCGCCCTGATCAACCAGATCTCCGCCTACATCATCCACGCCGGTGGCAAGCGGATGCGGCCCAAGCTGGTGTTGATGTTCGCCAACGCACTGGATGCCGACTCTCCCGCCAGCCGGGAACTCGCCGCGGTCGTGGAGTTCATCCACACCGCGACGCTGTTGCATGACGACGTCGTCGACGAGTCCGCGCTGCGTCGCGGCAAGCAGACCGCCAACGCGCTGTTCGGCAACGCGGCGAGCGTGCTGGTGGGCGACTTCCTGTATTCGCGCGCCTTCCAGATGATGGTGTCCGTGAACCGGATGCGCGTGCTGGAAGTGCTGGCGGACGCGACCAACGTGATCGCCGAAGGCGAAGTCCTGCAGTTGATGAACATGCATGATCCGGACGTCGCGGTGGACAGCTATCTGCGTGTCATCCGCTACAAGACGGCCAAGCTGTTCGAGGCCAGTGCGCGCCTCGGCGCGGTGCTGGCCGATGCCCCGCCCGCGCTGGAGGAAGCCTGCGCCGGCTATGGCCGCGCCCTGGGCACAGCCTTCCAGCTGATCGACGACACGCTGGATTACGAAGGCACCAGCGAATCGCTGGGCAAGAACGTCGGCGACGACCTGCGAGAGGGCAAGCCCACGCTGCCGTTGCTCATCGCGATGGAGCGCGGCACCGAGGACGACCGCGCGCTGATCCGCCACGCCATCGAGCACGGCGAGGTCGAGCGCCTGCAGGACATCGTCGCGATCGTGCGCCGCACCGGCGCGCTGGAAGCGACGCGCGAAGCCGCCCGCGCGGAAGTCGCACAGGCGAGACAACATTTGTCCGCACTGCCTCTTTCCAAGTGGAAAGAAAGCCTGCTAGAATTTGCGGCTCAGTCGGTGGAGAGAAGTTCTTGAACAGACTCTCGATCGAGTGACAAAACGGGGTGTAGCTTAGCCTGGTAGAGCGCTACGTTCGGGACGTAGAGGCCGGAGGTTCGAATCCTCTCACCCCGACCAGGCACATCGATGACGCCGCGAATCGCAAGATTCGCGGCGTTTTTCTTTGCGCGCCAGATCACGCCACGCAAGGCGTCGTCGCGCAATGCTCCGACGATCCGAGGGTCAGGCCTTGCGCAGAAGCCGGCGGCAGTGGGATGTCTCGCACATTTCGCGCTCAATTTCCAGTGACCAAGGCCGAAATTGCACGAAGCGTCTGACTTCAGTGAAAGCCAGGACAGCCCCTGCTGCCGGCCCTCCGTTCATGGGGGTAAAGTGAGGGGCTGCTCCGGCGCGCGCGCCGGCATCCGGCAAGACCCTACCCGATGGCGATATCCGTGGACACCACTCTGGCCGAACCCCCTCAGTCCGCCCTGTCAGGCGTTGCCCGCGTGCTCGTGCACGCCGGCAAGCTCAAGCCGCAGGCGGCCGAGGACCTGGTCAAACTCGCGCGGGAAAAGAAGACCAGCTTCATCAATGCGGTCATGGCCTCGGGCACCGTCTCGCCGACGGACCTCGCCCACACGCTGTCGCATGCGCTCGCCTTGCCGTTGCTGGATCTGAATGCGGTCGACGGGCACAAGCTGCCGCAGAACATCATCGACGCGAAGCTCGCGGCGCAGTATCAGGTCGTGGTACTGGCGCGCCGTGGCAACCGGCTGTTCATCGGCGGGGCGGATCCGACCGAGCAGGAAGTCGTCGAGCGCATCAAATTCGCCACCCAGCTGACACCTGAATGGATCATCGTCGAGCACGACAAGCTCACGAAACTGCTGGGCATCGCCGCCGCTTCGACCGCCGAGGCCCTGGAGGCGATCTCCGGCGAGGACTTCGACTTCGACATCGCCGAGGACGACGCACCACCGCCCGAGGAAACGCAGGAAATCACCGACGTCGAGGATGCGCCGGTCGTGCGCTTCCTCCAGAAGATGCTGGTGGACGCCATCAACATGCGGGCCTCGGACCTGCACTTCGAGCCGTTCGAATACCACTACCGCGTCCGGTTCCGGGTCGACGGCGAGCTGCGCGAGATCACGCAGCCGCCGATCGCGATCAAGGACAAGCTCTCATCGCGGATCAAGGTGATCTCGCGGATGGACATTTCCGAACGCCGCGTCCCCCAGGACGGCCGGATGAAGCTGAAGTTCGGCTCCAAGGCGATCGACTTCCGGGTCTCGACGCTGCCGACGCTGTTCGGCGAGAAGATCGTGATCCGGATCCTGGACCCCTCCTCGGCCAAGCTCGGCATCGAGGCCCTGGGTTACGAGAAGATTGAAAAAGAACGGCTGCTGCATTGCATCCAGCGGCCCTACGGAATGATCCTGGTCACCGGGCCGACCGGCTCGGGCAAGACGGTGTCGCTGTACACCTGCCTGAACATCCTGAACGTTCCCGGCACCAACATCTCCACCGTCGAGGATCCGGCGGAAATCAACCTGCCCGGCATCAACCAGGTCAACGTCAACGACAAGGCGGGGCTGACCTTCTCGGCCGCGCTCAAGGCCTTCCTGCGCCAGGATCCCGACATCATCATGGTCGGTGAAATCCGGGATCTGGAGACGGCGGACATCGCCATCAAGGCTGCACAGACCGGTCACATGGTGATGTCGACGTTGCACACCAACGACGCGCCGACAACGCTGACCCGCCTGCTGAACATGGGCGTCGCGCCATTCAACATCGCCTCGAGCGTGCTGCTGATCACCGCACAGCGATTGGCGCGCCGCTTGTGCGAGAACTGCAAGGCGCCGGCCGAATATCCGCGCGAAGCACTGCTTCGCGCCGGCTTCGTGGAGTCGGACCTCGACGGCAGCTGGAAGCCTTATCGGGCCGTCGGCTGCTCGAATTGCAACAATGGTTATCGTGGACGCGTCGGCCTTTACCAAGTGATGCCCATCACGGAGGCGATCCAGCGGATCATCCTGTCCGAGGGAACGGCCGTGGACATCGCCCAGCAAGCCCGCGCGGATGGCGTGCGGGACTTGCGGCAGTCCGGGCTGGTCAAGGTCCGGGCGGGCGTCACGACACTGGAAGAGGTGCTGGCGGCCACCAACGAATGACACTGGGAGCATGACGCGGCGTCCTCGGGCGCCGCGTTCGCATGTCCGGCGTCAGGTCACCAGGACTGATCGAACGAGTCAAAGATTGGGAGCGCCACTCGTCTGGCGCGACGGCAGGAGGTGATATGGCGACGACCACCGCAGGCGCCAAGAGCGCGGCCAAGGGCATCAAGGAATACGTCTTCGAATGGGAAGGCAAGGACCGCAACGGCAAGATCGTTCGCGGAGAGATGCGGGCCGGCGGCGAAGCCGTCATCAGCGCGTCGCTGCGGCGCCAGGGCATCCTGGTCAGCAAGATCAAGAAGCGGCGCAGCTCCGGCGGCAAGTCCATCAAGCAGAAGGACATCTCGGTCTTCACACGTCAGCTCGCGACGATGATGCGCGCGGGCGTCCCGCTGCTGCAGTCGTTCGACATCGTCGCCCGCGGCAGCCCGAATCCCCGCCTGACCAAGCTGCTGACCGACATCCGTCAGGACGTCGAGACCGGCACTTCGCTGTCGGCCGCTTTCCGCAAGCACCCGCTCTACTTCGACGCGCTCTACTGCAACCTGGTCGAGGCCGGCGAGCAGGGCGGTATCCTGGAAGCCCTGCTGGACCGTCTGGCGATCTACCAGGAAAAGACCGTTGCGTTGAAGGGCAAGATCAAGTCGGCCCTGACCTACCCGATCGCGGTGCTGATCGTGGCCTTCGTCGTGACGGCCGTGATCATGATCTTCGTGATCCCGGCCTTCAAGGACGTGTTCAAGTCCTTCGGTGCTGACCTCCCGGCTCCGACGCTGTTCGTGATGGCGATGTCGGAGATCTTCGTCGCGTACTGGTGGCTGATCTTCGGCGTCATCGGCGGTGGCCTGTACTTCTTCTTCCAGAGCTGGAAACGCTCGGAGAAGATGCAGAAGTTCATGGACCGGCTCCTGCTGAAAATCCCGGTGTTCGGCCAGTTGATCTACAAGTCGGCGGTCGCACGTTGGACACGCACGCTGGCAACGATGTTCGCCGCGGGCGTGCCGCTGGTGGAGGCCCTGGACTCGGTGGGGGGCGCTTCCGGCAATGCGGTATTCGTCGAGGCGACCGAAAAGATCCAGCGCGACGTGTCGACCGGCGCTTCGCTGACCACATCGATGCAGACGACCGGCATCTTCCCGATCATGGTCCTGCAGATGTCGTCGATCGGCGAGGAATCCGGCTCGCTGGACCACATGCTGGGCAAGGCGGCCGACTTCTATGAAGAAGAGGTGGATGACGCCGTCAAGGCGCTGTCCAGCCTGATGGAACCCATCATCATCGTGTTCCTGGGCACGTTGATCGGCGGCATCGTGATCTCGATGTACCTGCCGATCTTCAAGCTGGGCGCGGTGGTGTAAGTGCTGGACCCGGCTCTGCTGGACGCGCTGCTCTCGCCCGCGTTCCTCGGCCTCATCGGCCTGTGTGTCGGCAGCTTCCTCAACGTCGTCATCTACCGGTTGCCGGTGATGCTGCACCGCGAGTGGCTGTCCGACTGCGCTGACCAACTGGCGCTGGAGAGCGACCTGCGCACCCACGCCGGGCTCGACGAGGCCGCGGCGCGTCACCTGGCGGCCGCGGCGGGCCCCTTGCGGGAGTCGCTCGATCGCCAGCCCGCGTTCTCGCTGGTCCGGCCGCCATCGCGATGCCCGCATTGCGGCCACCAGTTGCGCTGGCACGAAAATCTGCCACTGCTCGGATGGCTGCGATTGGGTGGGAAATGCGCGTCCTGCAAGGCGCCGATCTCCGCGCGTTACCCGTTCGTCGAGCTGCTCACCGGCCTTCTGTTCGCGGGCATCGCCTGGCGCCTGGGCCCTCAGCCGACCAGCCTGTTGTATTGCGGTTTCGCCGCGGCGCTGGTGGCGTTGGCCGGCATCGACTGGGACACCACGCTGCTGCCCGACAGCATCAACCAGCCCCTGCTGTGGGCCGGCCTGATCGCGGCGTACGCCGGATGGATTCCGGTCTCGCTGACCGATGCGTTGATCGGGGCGCTCGTGGGTTATCTCTCGCTATGGTCCATCTACTGGGTGTTCAAGCTCGCCACCGGCAAGGAAGGCATGGGCTACGGCGACTTCAAGCTGCTGGCAGCCCTGGGGGTGTGGCTGGGCTGGCAGATGGTGCTGCCGGTCGCGCTGTTCGCCTCGCTGATCGGCGCCTTCGTGGGCATCGGACTGAAACTCCGAGGGGGATTGCGCGAGGGTCGCTATGTGCCGTTCGGTCCGTTCCTGACCGGCGGCGGACTCGCGGTGCTGCTCATCGGGACCGCCAAGGTCGCGGTCTGGCTGGGACTTCAGCCAGTCTGATCTCTCCTCGGAGCAACTCGTGCGCATCGGTCTCACCGGCGGCATCGGCAGCGGCAAGAGCACCGTGGCGTCGGCACTGGTGGCGCTGGGCGGCGCGCTGCTGATCGACACCGACGCGATTTCCCGCGCACTCACCCTGCCTGACGGCGGCGCGATGCCGGCCATCGCGATGCGATTCGGTCCGACCTTCGTCGCGCCTGACGGTGCGCTGGACCGGGCCGCGATGCGGGAACTGGCCTTCCAGGACCCGGAGGCCAAACGCGCGCTCGAAGCCATCCTGCATCCGATGATCGGCGCGGAAACGGCGCGGCAGGCAGCGCTCGCGACGCCGGGGCAACGGGTCGTGTTCGATGTGCCGCTGCTGGTCGAATCCGGCCGTTGGCGGCGCCTGGTCGACCGCGTGCTGGTCGTCGACTGCCAGGAAGAGACTCAGCTCGCCCGCGTGATCGCGCGATCAGGCCTGAGCGAGCCGGCCGTGCGCGCCATCCTGGCGCAGCAGGCGACGCGCGCTCAACGCCGAGCCGCCGCGGACGCGGTCATCCACAACGACGGTCTCACGCTCGAACAGTTGAAAGAAGAAGTCCGCATGCTGCTGACCAGTCCCCTGCTCTGACCCCGCTACCGGATCGGGGGGCACTGTGACACTGTGGAACAATGGTCACTTGCCGCAAAGGGATGTCGACTTGGTCCTCTACGAATACCCGTTCAACGAGAGCATCCGCACGATGCTCAGACTCGAACACCTGTTCGATCGGCTCGGTCAGTTGATGGCGCGCGACACCGCGATGGATCACCACTTCGCGTTGGCCACCATCTTCGAGGTGATGGACGTCGCCTCGCGTGCCGACCTCAAGGCCGACCTGCTCAAGGAGCTGGAGCGCCACCGCACGCAGTTCAACAGCTACCGCGGCAATCCCGCGGTGTCTGAAGCCGTGCTGGACGAGGTGGTCGGCCGCATCGATGCCGCCTTCGACAAGCTCAACCAGTTGCCCGGCAAGGCCGGTCATGCGCTCACGACCAACGAGTGGCTGATGAGCATCCGCAGCCGGATTTCGATCCCGGGCGGCACCTGCGAGTTCGACCTGCCCGCCTACTACGCGTGGCAGCAGCTGCTGCCAGTGCGTCGCCGTAACGACCTGATGCAGTGGGCACAGACGCTGATGCCGTTGGCCGAAGCGCTGAACGTGCTGCTGGGCCTGCTGCGGGACAGCGGCTCGCCGCACAAGGTGGCCGCCCACGGCGGCCAGTACCAGCAGAGCCTGCCGCCGGGGCGCAGCTTCCACATGCTGCGCATGCGCATCGACCCCAGCCTGGGCCTGATTCCGGAGATCAGCGGCCACCGTCTGATGGTCTCGATCCGGCTGATGCGCCAGGACGAGGACGGACGCTTGAAACCAGCGCCCGTGGACGCCACCTTCGAACTGACCCTGTGTTCCTGACCTGGTGCGCTCGGCGCTGAATGCGCCCCGCCGCACGCCGCAGTTCCGAATTCGTCATGACCGAGAAATTCATCCCCGCCACGCCGGCGCCCCGCATCGTGCCCTGCCCGACCTGCGGCGGTGACAGCCTGTTCGCACCAAGCAATCTCTGGCGCCCGTTCTGCAGCGAGCGATGCCGCCAGATCGATCTGGGCCACTGGTCCGACGAATCTTTCCGCGTGGCCGCGCCGCCGACGACGATCGACGAGGACGACGCCTCGAAGTAGGCCGCTTCACGCGCGGGCTGCGCGCCAGCCGACGTCCTTCAAGCCGGAAGCAGTTCCCGACGCACCAGGTCTTCCCGCGCCAGTTCCGGCGTCGTGAACAGGTGTGTGTGCCAGCCGAGTTCCTTTGCTGCCGCAATGTTGGCCGGATGATCGTCGAGGAACAGCACCTCTTCGGGCTTGGCGCCGAACTGTTCAAGCGCGAGGTCGAAGATCTCGCGTGACGGCTTCGACTGCTTCACGCGGCCCGAGAAGACACCCGAGACGAACCACTCCTTCAGCGGGAAGCTCTGCTCGAGGTAGTCGGCATAAGGCTCCGGCATGTTGGAGAGGAAGTGCAGCGTGTGACCCTGTGCCTTCAACTCCTGGATCAGCGCCGCGGTCCCTTCGATGAGCTTGAGCTCCGACGGCACCGCCTCCATCACGGCGACGATGTCCTCGCGCGACCAGCCGGTGCGCGCATGGATGCGATCGGCCGTGGTCGGCGCATCGGCCAGACCCTGGTCGAACGCCCCCCAATCGCCGCTGTAGGCCTGGAAGAAGTCCTTGGCGATGGCCGCGCCTTCGACTTCGTCGGCGACACGGTGGGCCCAGACGCGGGCCAGGAAACTCGGCGGGTGCCAGCGGAACAGCACCGCGCCGAAATCAAAAACGATCTTCATCTGACGGGTTCTCTACTGCGTGGGAATCGGGAAGGTAGGTCAGCCGCGCACCTTGGCGAGCAGTCCGGCCGTGGAGGCATCCAAGCCCGACACATCGCCGCTGGTCAAGCGCGGCAGCAGGCTGTTGCACAGCGCCTTGCCCAGCTCCACGCCCCACTGGTCGAAGCTGTTGATGTTCCACACGGCACCGCTGACGAACACGCGGTGCTCGTACAGCGCGATCAACGCGCCCAGCGACGATGGCGTCAGCGCATCGAGCAGCAGCGTCGTGCTCGGCCGGTTGCCGGTGAAGCTCCGATGCCGTGCCAAGACGTCCGGATCAAGATCCTGCGACGCGGTCGGCGCCTTCTCCGCACGCGCGGCCTCCGCGGTCTTGCCCTGCATCAGCGCCTGCGATTGCGCGAGGCAGTTCGCCAGCAGCTTCACGTGCTGATCCTTGAGCTTGTCCAGGAGCTCGCCGCCGACCTCCGGGCCGAAGTTCGGCGTCTTCACGGCGATGAACTCCACCGGGATCACATCGGTCCCCTGGTGCAGCATCTGGAAGTAGGCATGCTGGCCATTGGTGCCAGCCTCGCCCCAGACGACCGGACTGGTCGCGAAGCTCAGCGGATTGCCCGCGCGATCGACACCCTTGCCGTTGCTTTCCATCTCCAGCTGCTGCAGATAGGCCGGAAGCCGGCGCAGCCCCTGGTGGTACGGCGCCACCGAGCGGCTCGTGAAACCGTGGAAGTTGCGGTACCAGACGTCCAGCAGGCCCAGCAGCACCGGCAGGTTCTTTTCCAGCGGAGCGCTGCGGAAGTGCTGGTCCATGGCATGCGCACCGGCCAGCAGCGCGCGGAAGTGGGCCGAGCCCACCGCGATCGCGATCGGCAGCCCGATCACCGACCACAGCGAGTAGCGCCCACCGACCCAGTCCCAGAAACCGAAGGTCGTCGTGATGCCGAACTCGGCGGCGGCCTTCGCATTGCTGGTCGTGGCGGCGAAGTGCTTCGCGATGTCGGTACCACCGTTCTGCTGGAACCAGGCCTTGGCTGCCATCGCGTTGGCCAGCGTCTCCTGCGTCGTGAAGGTCTTGGAGGCGACGACGAATTGTGTCGTCTTCGGGTCCAGACCGCGCAGCACCGGGGCCAGGTCGTGCCCGTCGACGTTCGACACGAAATGCAGCGTCAGGCCAGCCGGCACATACGACTGCAGGGCCTGCACGACCATGGCCGGCCCGAGGTCCGAGCCACCGATGCCGATGTGGACGATGTCGGTGATGCCGCTCCTCGCCTGATCGCGGACCGAGTCGGCGAAGGCCAGCATGCGCGCGAGTGAAGCCTGCACCTCGTCCGAGTGCGGCCCCAGCCCCGCCGGCGCACGCAGCGCCGTGTGCAGCACGGCGCGGCCTTCGGTCGCGTTGATGGGATCACCGTTGAACAGCGCCTCGCGCTGCGACTCCAGCTGAACGTCCCGGGCCAGCGTCAGCAGCAGTTCCAGCGTGCGAGCGTCGATGCGGCTCTTCGACAGATCCGCAAACACTTCCGGCGCCTGCAGCGACCAGGCCGCGAAGCGGCCCTCATCGGTCGCGAAGGCCTGGCGCACGTCGAACGCGCGCCCGGATTGCTGGAAATGACTTTGCAAGGCCGCCCAGGTCGGGCTGCGGTCGCAACGCGGGAACTCGGTCATCGCAGGCTTTCGATCATCTGGTCCAGCTTGCCGGCATCGACGGCAAACAGGCGGATGCCTTCGGCCAGCTTCTCGGTGGCCATGGCGTCCTGGTTGAGGGCGAAGCGGAAGGCCGCCTCGTTGAAGGAGACCTTGGGCAAGTCCTGGACCTTGGCGGCGTCGGCGTCGAGCGCACGCGCCAGCGGCGCTTCGCTGCCCTGCAGCTGGGCGAGCAGATCGGGGCTGATCGTCAACAGGTCGCAGCCGGCGAGCGCCTGGATCTGCCCGATGTTGCGGAAGCTTGCACCCATCACCTCGGTCTGGATGCCGTGCTTCTTGAAGTAGTTGTAGATCGCGGCGACCGACTTCACGCCAGGGTCGTTGACGCCGGCATTGGCGGCTTCGTCCCAGTTCGGGCCGGCAGCCTTCTTGTACCAGTCGTAGATGCGGCCGACAAAGGGCGAGATCAGCTGGATGCCGTTTTCGCCGCAGGCCACCGCCTGGCAGAAGGAGAACAGCAGCGTCAGGTTGGTGTGGATGCCTTCGAGCTCCAGCTCGCGCGCGGCCTGGATCCCTTCCCAGGTCGACGCGACCTTGATCAGCACGCGGTCGCGGCCGATGCCCGCGTCCTCATACATCTGGATCAGGCGGCGCGCGCGCGCCAGCGTGGCGACGGTGTCGAAGCTCAGTCGGGCGTCGACCTCGGTCGACACGCGGCCCGGGACGACCTTGAGGATCTCCAGGCCGAAGGCCACCAGCACCTTGTCGACGATCAAGTCCAGCGCATCGGTCTTGCTGGCGGCGACGGTGTCCTCCAGCAGATGGGCGTAGTCCGGCGACTGCACCGCCTTCAGGATCAGCGACGGATTCGTCGTGGCATCGCGCGGCGTGAACTGCGCCAGCTGCTTGAAATTGCCGGTGTCGGCGACGACGGTGGTGAAGGCCTTGAGTTGTTCGAGCTGGTTCATGAGCGTAGGCGCCTGAGGCGATCGAGAACGGACGGGACGCGTCGGAGGCATGGGCTTTGCCCCTCGACGACGACAGGGAAACCCGTATTAGAACTGCTTGCGGCGCCCGCCTTCCGAGGTGCCGCGCCGTTGACCGGCCCAAGAAACTGGGGCATCATAATTCCGGTAACTTCGTTACATCAAGCCATCGCCAACAACTCTTACGCCCCGATGCGGGGTGCCGCGCTCATGTCCTTCGACCTCGTCTTCTTTGGTGGCACTGGTGACCTGACCTGGCGCAAGCTGATGCCCGCGCTCTTCCAGGCGTTCCGCCACGGCAAGCTGCCCGAAGGCGGCCGCATCCTGGCCGTCGCCCGCGACGAGCAATCCGACGAGCGCTATCGCGAATGGCTCAAGGAGCGCTTCCAGGAGGTCGAGGCCGGCAAGCGGCCGAACGACGAAGAATTCGCCCGGTTCTCCGAGCTGGTGCATTACCGCCGCATGGACCTGTCCCAGCCCGACCACTATGCGCGGCTGAAGGAGTGGCTGGGCGAGCGCAACGCAGACACCGTCGTGTTCTATCTGGCGACGAGTCCCCACCTGTTCACGCAGATCTGCCAGCAGCTCGGCGCCGCGGGCCTCAACGGCGCGAACGTGCGCGTCGTGCTGGAGAAGCCGCTGGGCCACGATCTGTCCAGCGCGCAGGAGATCAACCGCGTCGTGCGTTCGGTGTTTTCGGAGACGCAGGCCTTCCGTATCGATCACTACCTGGGCAAGCCTTCGGTGCAGAACCTGATGGCGCTGCGCTTCGGCAACGCGCTGTTCGAACCGCTGTGGCGACGCGAGAGCATCGCCAACATCCAGATCACGCTGGCCGAAGGCTTGGGCGTGGGCACACGCGGTCCGTTCTATGACGGCACCGGCGCGCTGCGCGACATGATCCAGAACCATGCGCTGCAACTGCTGACGATGATTGCGATGGAGGCCCCCTCCAGCAACGACGCCGATGCGATCCGCGACGAGAAGTTGAAGGTGCTGCGCGCGCTCAAGCCGTTCACCGCGGAGAGCGTCGCGCGCGACGTGGTGCGTGGCCAGTACCGTGCCGGTAACGCCGAGGGCAAGCCGGTGCCGGGTTATCTGGACGAGGGCAAGATCCCCGCGGACAGCCACACCGAGACCTTCGTCGCCCTGAAGACGGAGATCCAGAACTGGCGTTGGGCAGGCGTTCCCTTCTACCTGCGCACCGGCAAACGCCTCGCCGCGCGGGACGCGCAGATCGTCATCAACTTCCGCCCGGTGCCACATCCGATCTTCCCGGGCAGCAGCTGTCCCAACCGCTTGATCATCAAGCTGCAGCCCGAGGACGGCCTGGAGCTGCAGTTGATGGCCAACAAGGGCGGCTCCAGCACAGAGGCCCTGAGCCCTGTCTCGTTGGACCTGGACTTCGACAAGGCCTTCGCCCACACCCGTGTCGGCGCTTACGAACGGCTGCTGCTGGACGCCATCGCCGGACGCCTCAACCTCTTCGTCCGCAGCGACGAGCAGGAGCAGGCCTGGCGCTGGGTCGAGCCGATCCTGAACTTCTGGAAGCAGGACAGCACCGGACCACGCACCTACGTCGCCGGAAGTTGGGGCCCTCCCGCCTCGAGCGCGCTCGTGGCGCGCGACGGCCACTCCTGGATCGAGGAATGCTGAAGCGATGAGCATGCTCGAACGAGTCAAGGCCGCGCTGCCCGCGCTGCCGCCCGCCGAACAGCGGGTCGCCAAGCTGCTGCTGGCCGATCCGCGCTCGTTCGCGAGCTTGCCGGTCAGCGAACTCGCTGATCGTTCCCATGTCAGCAAGCCGACCGTCGTGCGCTTCTGCCGCAGTGTCGGCTATGACGGCCTGGCCGACTTCAAGCTGAAGCTCGCCGGCAGCGTCAATGAAGGCGTGCCCTTCGTGCACCGCGCCGTCGACGAGGACGACAAGCCCGGCGACCTGATCGTGAAGGTCGTCGACAACGCGGTCGCGGCGTTGCTCCACTACCGCAACGACGCCGCCAGCCACGCCTTCGAACGCGCCATTGCGGCACTGTCCGAGACGGCCCGTCAGCGTCAGCGCATCGAGTTCTACGGCGTCGGCAACTCCGGGATCGTGGCGCAGGACGCGCAGCACAAGTTCTTCCGGCTCGGGGCCAATACTTTCGCCTGCAGCGATGGCCACGTGCAGCTGATGAGCGCAACGATGCTGGGCTCGGGCGACTGCGCGGTGATCATTTCCAACTCGGGACGCAGCCGCGACCTGATGGATGCCGCCGAGATCGCCCGCAAGAAGGGGGCGACGACGATCATCATCACCGCCAGCGGCTCGCCGCTGGCCCAGATGGGGCAGTTGCCGGGCCAGGTGCTGCTGGCGGTCGATCACCCGGAAGACTACGACCGCTACAGCCCAATGGTGTCGCGGCTGCTGCACCTGATCGTCGTGGACGTGCTGACCACCGGCGTCGCTTTGCGACTGGGCGAAAACCTGCGTCCAATGCTGCAGGAGATCAAACGCAACCTCCGCACCAAGCGTTACGCACAGTGACTCCCATGCTCGTCGGCACGCGACGCTGAAAAACAATCGGGCCGCATCAGCGGCCCGATTTCATTCAGTGCGACAGAAGGTCACACCATCTCGGCGGGAGCCGTCGCATCGGCCCAGAACAGATGTTCCAGCGCGTACACGCGCGCCAACTCGCGCAACTCGCGCGGCGCCTGCTGAAGCGTCAGTTGCCAACCGTCCTGACCGCACAGACGCAGCGCGCTGAGCAGCAAGCTCAGCGCCGCCGAATCGAAGTCGATCAGCCCGCTGGCATCCAAGGTCACGCTGCGTCCGGCGGCATTGCCAACCTGAGCCAACTCGGCGCGCAGCGCGCTCTCGAGCCGCACCCATTCATCAGGCACGTTCTCGAGACGCAGCCGCGACGGCAGCTTCAGCATCGCGTCAGCCCTTCTTCGCGCCCGAAGCAGCCGTCGCGGGACGCGCGTTGCGTTCGGCCAGCGACTTGATCAGGCCGTCGATGCCCTTGGCGTTGATCTCCTGCGCAAAGCTGTTCTTGTATTGATCCGCCAGCCAGATGCCCAGAACATTCACGTCGTAGATCTTCCAGCCGGAATCCAGCTTTTCCAGGCGGTAGTCCAACTGGATCGGGTCACCCTTGCCGCGGATCTCGGTACGCACGATGACTTCCTTGTCCTCGGGCGCCGCGCGCATCGGCTTCATCGCGATCGTCTGATCCTTGACCTGCGTCAGCGCGCCGGCATACGTGCGCACCAGCAGGGTCTTGAACTCGTCCTGCAGGCGCTGCTTCTGCTCCGGCGTCGCCTGGCGCCAGAAGCGGCCCACCGCCGTTGCGGTGATGCGCTGGAAGTCCACGTGCGGCATCACCTTGCTGTCGACCAGCTGCATGATCTTGTTGACGTCGCCGCCCTGGATGGCCTTGTCGCCCTTGACGGCG
This sequence comes from Mitsuaria sp. MSU3D, assembly GCF_056867975.1. Lineage (NCBI taxonomy): Bacteria > Pseudomonadati > Pseudomonadota > Betaproteobacteria > Burkholderiales > Sphaerotilaceae > Roseateles > Mitsuaria sp. MSU3D. Next base: position 4,153,983 of record NZ_CP200314.1, read on the forward strand.
TCCAGCGTTTCGATCGACAGATCGCGGATCAACTGATCTGGCGCCGAGCTGTCGGCTGCGAAGGAGGCGAGCGGGCTCAGCGCGGCGATCGAGACGATCGCGCCCAGCAGCAGTCGTTTGGTGGCATTCATGCTTGTCCTTTCTTTCTCTTCATGACACGGACCGGATCACAACGCGGCAAGTTCGGTACCGGTTCACCGGCCGCGCCCAATGGGCGTTACCGGTTGTTGCGACACTCAACGATCTCTCACGCGTCGCTCAGCGATCGCCTTGAGGGTTGACCGGCTTCTCGTCCGGGGTGATGACTTCGTAGTCATCGTCTTCTTCCTGTTCCTTGTGCGTCTTGACGTTGCGACGCTGCATGTAGGCGTCACGCACGAAGGTGTACTTGTCCAGCGCGATGCCATCCAGCATGTCGGTCACTCGCAGCAGGTTGGCGCGGGTGTTGATCAGCTGAAGCGCCGAGATCGCAAACTTGTATTCGCCATCGTCGAACAGATAGGCCGGCGAGTAGTAGATGTTGGCCGGCAGCGTCACCGAATCACGCAACGACGAGGGCCCCAGCAAGGGCCACACGATGTACGGACCTGTCTTGACGCCCCAGTAGCCGAGCGTACGCCCCAGGTCCTCGGAGGTCTTCTCCAGGCCTGCGGGCGTGGCGATGTCGATCAGGCCGGCGATGCCGAACACCGAGTTCACGGCCACGCGCATCGTCTGGGATGCACCAGTCTTGAAGCGCCCCTGCAGGAACAGGTTGACCGCCGACCAGGCGTCCGAGAAGTTGCCGAAGAAGTTGTCCACGGCCTGACGCGCCGGCTGCGGCACGAGGTCCGAGTACGCCGTGGCGACGGGACGCAGCAGGTTCTCGTCGAGCTTCTCGTTGAAGTTGAAGACTTTGCGGTTCCAGCTTTCCCAGGGGTCCAGGCGATTGCGCACCCGCGGGCCCGGCGCTGGCGCATCCTGGGCCGCAGCCGCAGCCGCGCCGGCTTGTCCCGCCGCGGCAGGCTCAGCGGACGAGGCGCCTGACGCAGGCGCAGCGGCGGAGGCCGCGGACGCCGCGACTGCTGCCTGATCCTGGGTCTTCTCTTCCTGGTCGGCCTGCGGCTCAGCAGCCTTCGATTCGTCAGCCTGCTGTTGCTCTACGGCCTGCTGCTCCTCGATGGCCTGATGGACGGGCAGCGCCGTCAAGGCAAACGTCTGGGGCCGCTCAAGCGGTTGCTCCGTCTGCGCCATCGCTGGTGCCGACGCGCCTAGCAGCGTGGCACTCAGCAGCGCAGCCGCGAGTTCAGTCCGGGCCGCTCCGGCGATCCCGACCGTGGTGGTGGTGGTCATTGCTTCTCTCCCGAGGCCGGCGTCGAGGACGCATCGGCCGCCTTGTTATAGAGGAACTGGCCGATCAGGTTCTCCAGCACCACGGCCGACTGCGTCTGCGTGATGATGTCGCCCGTGGCGAGGTTCTTTTCTTCCGCACCCGGCTCGAGGCCGATGTATTGCTCGCCCAGCAGGCCGGACGTGAGGATCTTGGCCGAGCTGTCCTTCGGAAACGCGACGCCCTGGTTCATGTTCAGGATCACACGCGCCTGGAAGCTCTTGTCGTCAAAGCTGATGGTGCCCACCCGGCCGACGACAACGCCCGCACTCTTCACGGCCGCACCAGGCTTCAGTCCGCCGATGTTGTCGAACTTGGCCGTCACGGTGTACGTGTCCTGGAAGTTCAACGACAGCAGGTTGCCCGCCTTCAGGGCCAGGAACAGCAGGGCCGCGCCGCCCAGCAGCACGAAGAATCCGACCAGCGCGTCATAACGAGAGGATTGCATCAGGCAACTCCGAGATATCTCTTGAATTCGATTGTGGTGTCGATGGATCGCGCGCTGCGCGTCAGATCGAGAACATCATGGCGGTCAGGATGAAATCCAGACCCAGCACCGCCAGCGACGACAGCACCACGGTGCGCGTCGTCGCCTGGGACACCCCCTCGGGCGTGGGCTTGCAGGCGTATCCCTGCAACAGGGCGACGAAGCTGACTGTCACGCCGAACACGACGCTCTTGACGAACCCGTTGCCGACGTCCTTGAACACGTCGACCCCGCCTTGCATCTGCGACCAGAACGAACCCGCGTCGATGCCGATCAGCGGCACGGCCACGAGCCAGCCGCCAATGATGCCGACTGCGGAGAACACGGCCGCGAGCAGTGGCATCGCAATGAAGCCGGCCCAGAAGCGCGGCGCGAGCACACGCTGCACCGGGTCGACAGCCATCATCTCCATGGCGCTGAGCTGCTCGCCGGCCTTCATCAGGCCGATCTCGGCGGTCAACGAGGTCCCAGCGCGGCCAGCGAACAGCAAAGCCGCCACGACCGGGCCGAGTTCGCGCACCAGGCTCAGGGCAACCAGCAGGCCGACGGCCTCCGCCGATCCATAGCGCTGCAGCGTGTAGTAGCCCTGCAGTGCCAGGACGAAACCGACGAACAGTCCGGACACGCCGATGATGGAGAGCGAACGGTTGCCGAGGAAGTAGATCTGCTCCCGCACCAGCGAGAAGCGGCGCAGGCAGGCGCCCAGATGCAGCATCAGCGTACCGAGGAGCCGGGCCGAGGCGCCCCAATCGCCAAGCTTCAGGCGCAGGCCGCGCCCGATCGAAGTGGCGAAACCGATCATGCCGATGCCTCCTGCGGAAGACCGAAGTCCTCGCGGACAGGCTTGGCGGGCTGGTGGAAACGCACCGGGCCGTCGGCTTCGGCATTGACGAACTGATGCACCAGCGGATCCGTGCTGTGGCGCAACTCGTCCGGCGTCCCCTGGGCGACGACACCGCCGTTGGCCACCATCACGACGTGATCGGCGATGCCGAAAATCTCGTGGATGTCATGGGAGACGATCACGCTGGTCAGGCCCAACGCGTCGTTGAGATCGCGGATCAGCCGCGCAGTCACGCCCAGCGAGATCGGGTCCAGGCCCGCGAAGGGTTCGTCGTACAGCACCAGATCCGGATCCAGGGCGATCGCGCGCGCCAGAGCAACGCGACGTGCCATGCCGCCGGACACCTCGTTCGGCATCAGGTCGCGGGCACCGCGCAGCCCGACCGCGTTGAGCTTCATCAGGACGAGGTCGCGGATCATGGGTTCAAGCAGCCGTGTGTGCTCGCGCAACGGGAACGCGACGTTGTCGAACACGCTCAAGTCGGTGAACAGCGCGCCGAACTGGAACAGCATGCCCATCCGGCGACGTTGAGCATAGAGCTGGGTCTGGTCCATCGGCGCAAGATCCTGCCCATCGAACAGCACCTGTCCGGAGCGCGGCCGCAATTGCCGGGTCAGCAGCCGCAGCAACGTGGTCTTGCCGCCGCCCGATGAGCCGATCAGCGCCATCACCTTGCCGCGTGGCAAGGTGACGTTGACGTCTTTCAGGATGATCCGGTCGCCATAGCCGACGGTCACATCCTTCACTTCGATCAGTGGGCGGACGCTTCTGGATGAATTGGGATCAGTGAATGCCATTTCCTTGGGATCGATCCGGGACGATGCCGGGCGGCAGGCGTCCGGGAGCCGGGATCATAGGGTAAAGCCCGAATTGATGCCGGAGGGCACCTGGGGCGGGGTGCAGATATATGAGGCGCCCCGGGAGCATTCGTGCCAGGGGTCCGCCGCCCAGGCGTGACAGACGTCACATTCGGAGGTCGTCGCGAGACGGGCGGAATCCAAGGCACGACGAGCGGCCTCGCCTTCCGAAGGCCGCTGTCGATAATTTCGGAAACAAGGAGCGCTTCATGTTCGGGACCTTCAAGACCTCTTCCGCTCAACGCCGGCCCCACAGCGGCCGGGGCTTCACGCTGATCGAGCTGATGATCGTGGTCGCCATCATCGGTGTCCTGGCCGCGATCGCCATTCCCAGCTACCGCAGTTATGCGATCCGCGGCTCGCTGACCGACGCGGCGACCGGTCTGACGTCGATGCGGGCGGACATGGAGACCTATTACCAGAACTACCGCAGCTACGCGGCCGCAAATGGCGGCACGCCGCCGTGCGCCACCGGCGCCAAATACGGAAAGTTCGTGGTCAGTTGCACCGGCGCCAACGGCATGGTCGCAGCCGACAGCTTCAGACTCCAGGCGGTGAGCACCGACAACCTCCTGAAGGATTTCATCTTCACGGTGAACCAGCAGGACACGCGAAGCACCGTCAACGCCCCGACTGGCTGGACCAACACGTTGCCTTGCGCTCGCTGGGTAATGTCCAAGGGCGAAGCATGCTGACAACGCGGCACCGCGCTGCGCGCGGCTTCACGCTGATCGAACTGATGATCGTGCTGGCGATCGTCGGCATCACAACGGCGCTGGCTGCTCCGGCACTGCGCAGCTGGTCGGCCAACGCGCAGGTGAAGACAGCGGCCAGCTCGCTGGCAACCAGCCTGCGTATGGCCCAGGCGGAAGCGATCCGCACTTACCAGCCGGTGATCTTCTATCGTACGAACGACGCCACCTGCTCGACGAACTCCAGCGCGAACGCAGGCGGCAAGTACTGGGTCGTCAAGGTCATCCCGAATGCGGTCTTGACACTGCCGTCGGCGCAGGCTCCGGCGCTTTGCGGCGTGATGACTGAGAACACGGCCAATCTCACGATCAACGGCCCGACCGCGGTCTGCTTCGGCCCCAACGGTCGTCCGATTCCCGTGACTGGGCCAATTCCCGGCGTGGCGAATTGCAACGTCAACGCGGACGGCGTGATCGTCTACTGGGTCGACTCCTCCGCCACGGTCAACAACATGCGCAAGCTGTCGGTGTGGACGACGCTCGGCGGCACGATCCGGACCTGCGCACGCGAGACCGCGATCTCCGACACGACGCCCGAAGGCTGCACCACGGCGAACAAGGGGTACACGTCATGACACATCGTTCCCGCCGCGCAGCCCGCGGCATGACGCTCGTCGAATTGATGGTCGCGATGCTGGTCATGACGATCGGCATCGTGGGATTGGTCGCCATGATGGCGCGCGCCTCGCAGGCCGCAGCCGGCGCCGATGACAACCAGCGCGCTGCGCTGCTGGCTGCGGAGTTGGCCAACGACATGTGGATTTACAACAGCACCAATCCACCCACCCAGACGGCTTGGCAGACGCGCGTCGCGACGCCGGCCCAATCAGGGCTCAACGGCGCGACCGGCACCGTGACATTTCCAGGACAGAACGTTGCGCGGATCACGATCGTCTGGACGGCCGCCGGCGCCAAGGACGTCAACGTTTCCCGCCGCGTTTACTTCACCAACGTGCGGCTGAACTGACCATGACCCTTTCCCGCCGCCCTTCTCTTCGATCCGGCCGCGCGTCGCGCGGTTTCACGCTGATCGAACTGCTCATCTCGATGACGATCGGCCTCGTGCTGATCGGCGCGCTGGGCATCATCATGGCCAGGTTCGAGCAGTCCAAGAACCAGAACTCGACGACCATGGACCTGGCCCAAGGCACGGGCTACATGGCCTACGACCTGGATCGGCAGATCCGCAGCGCGGGCTCCGGGATGTTCACGAGCAAAGGGGCAAGTTTCGGCTGTCCCTTGGCGGCCGCCCGCAACGGCGCCCAGATCCTGCCTCGGCTGACAGCCTTCCCCGCCCCCTTTGCTGCCGTGCCGGTAAACCTGCGCGCAGTTCCGCTCATCGTGTTTCCTGGCGCCGGTCAGGGTGGCTCCGACCTCATTCAGGTCACGACCTTCGCCTCGGGCACGAGCGAATCGCCGCTCCAGGTCCAGCCGAATACGGTCACCGTCAATTCGATGACGCTGTTCAACACGCTGGGACTTCGCGCCGGAGACTTGCTGATGATGCAGGAAACCGCGTTGAACTGCCTCATCGTGCAGATCGACCCCACCTTCGCTGCTGCTCCCGCGACGACGGTGCTGCCGCTCGCCGGTCCACGGTTCGCCGCAGCGGTGGGCCTCACCAGTATCGTCGCTTACGGCAGAACCGGCGCCGCGAACGTCATGCCGATCGGCAACGCCAATGGCAACCAGCCGCAGATCCAACTGATCGGCATCAATGCCAGCCAGCAGCTCGTCGCCTACGACGCACTGCAGTTCAACAACGTCCCCAATTCCGACGTTCCCGTGCCGCTGGCCGAGAACGTCATGGACATGCGCGCGCTGTATGGCGTCGACAACAACGAAGATGGCATTGTCGACCGCTGGGTCGCGCCGTCGACGGCACCTTTCGACCCGGCGACCATGAACAACAACACGACAGCAGCACAGGGGGCCATGGCCAGCATCGTGGCGCTGCGGCTGTCATTGATCGTTCGCGGCGACCGTATCGAAAAAGAGTCCGATCCCCGTGTCGCTCCGACATCGTTGACGATGTTCTCAGCACTGCCCGGCTTCGCCCGGACGGTCGCCATCGATGACCAGGAACGCCGCCGGAACTATCGGCTGATCGAGCTCTCGATCCCGATCCGCAACGCGATCCTCTCCGCGCCGAAGCGGATCCCACCGACATGAGCGCCTGTTCCGACTCTTCTCCAGAGAACATACCGATGCGCACTCTCTCCTTCCATGAACACCAGGCGCGCCGCATGCGTCACGAACGTGGCGTGATCATGGTGATCGCGCTCATCACGCTCGCCGTGCTGCTGATCGGCGCAGCCGCAGCCATGCGTTCAATGAACGTGACGCTATCCAGCGTCGGCTTCTTTGGCTTCAAGCGTGACATGACCAATCAGGCCGAGCGTGGACTGCGTCTCGCCACGACCGCCTTGACCACCGGCGCGCTGTCTGCAACGGGATCGCGCTGGAACGACAACTCGGCGCAGAACTACAGCGCGAGGATGTTGCCAAGCGACGCCTCCGGCATTCCCCTGGTCATGCTGAACATGACCAATGCGGACGGCATGGGCGGGTTCGGAGCGGCGGGCAATGCGATCAAGTCCACCGCGGACGGCATCACCGTCCATTACCTGATCGACCGGATCTGCATCAACACGGGCGCCTTCAACCCGATCACCTGCCAGAAGCGCGGCAACTTCATTTCGTTCGGAAGCAGACAGGGCCCCCCGACGCCGCCCCCCCAGCCGACCTACCGGATCACCGTGCGCGTGACCGGCCCCAACAACGCGTACTCGTTCTATCAGAGCACGTTCACCACCCTGGATTAAGAGGTCCTCGATGTCGTCCACCTCCCGATTCATTTCGCGCCTGAGCGGCGCGGGCGCGGCGGCGCTGATCGCCGTGGCCGTGTACCCGGCTGCGGCGCAGACGGTGCTGGCCGACAAGCCGGTCCTGGCTTCGGTTTCCGTGCCTGGCAACCTGGCACTGGCGCTGTCCGTGGAGTTTCCGACGGCCGTCGGCAACGCGCACATCGACAGCACCTATGCTCCCGCGACGACGTACCTGGGCTACTTCGACCCGGACAAGTGCTACGACTACAAGCTGGCGGCCACCGGCGCCAATGCGATCACCGTGGATCACTTTGTGCCCGCAGCCAAGGCGGCAGCACACGTCTGCTCCAACAAATGGAGCGGCAACTTCCTGAACTGGGCCACGATGCAGACCATCGACCCGTTCCGGTGGGCACTGACGGGCGGCTTCCGTGTCTTCGACACACCGAACGCCACCGTGCTGGAAAAGGCCTATGCGAGCGGCCAAGGCGGCACCGGCAACTTCCCGGACCGGTCGATCACCAACAGCACGACGATCGCCGGCGCGACGCCACTGAAGAATTCGAACGGCACGACCTGGAACGGCCTCAAGCTGCGGGTGCAGGGCATGGGCGTCCAACTGCGCTTCGCCAACAGCGGAGACAACAACTCCGGCAACCCGACGGCGTTCGATCCAAGCGCCACGAGCTGGAACGGTGCCACGTCTTGGGTCGTCTCCGTTCGGCCGCGCGTCTGCGATTCGACGCTCGGAGCAAGCTTTCTCGAGTCCAATTGCAGGCCCTATTCTTCGGGCTACAAGCCCGAAGGCCTGATCCAGCAATACTCGAATCAGATCCGCTTCAGCGCCTTCGGCTATCTGAACGACGGCAATCTATCGCGCGACGGCGGCGTGCTGCGCGCTCGTCAAAAGTTCGTCGGTCCGACTCAACCCATACCGGGCGGTGATCCGACCACGAATGCCCTCACAGAGTGGGACGCCATGACCGGCGTGATGGTTGTCAATCCGGACGCGGCCGACGCCAGCGCCACTTCGGCGATCTTCGGCTCCGTCGCCAACAGCGGGGTGATGAACTACCTCAACAAGTTCGGTGCATCCAAGAGCTACAAGACCTATGACCCGGTCGGCGAGCTCTACTACGCAGCACTTCGCTACTACCGCAACCTTGGCAATGTCTCAACCTGGTCGGCGCCCAATACGACCAACGCAACGACCAAAACCACCTACGCCGATGGCTTCCCGGTGATCTCCACCTGGGATGATCCGATCCAATACTCCTGCCAGAAGAACTTCATCCTCGGCATCGGCGACGTCAACACTCACGCGGACCGCAATCTACCCGGCGCCACTGGAAATTCGGAGCCATCCAAGCCGGCTGAAGTGTCCGCAGACACCGCACTGAACGCGACGACGTACACCAATTACGTCGGCACGATGGCCGGCATCAACAACCTGGCAGGCCAGCAACCCTACGGCGGCTGCTGCACCAACAACGGCGCCCTGATGGCGGGCATGGCCTACTGGGCCAATACGAACGACATTCGTCCCGACACGTCCGACATCAAGACCACCGGTATGCAGACCGTGCAGACGTACTGGGTGGACGTGTTGGAGCTGCAGACCTTCAAGACTAACAACCAGTACTACCTGGCCACGAAGTATGGTGGCGCCAATCTGCCGGCCGACTTCAATCCGGCGACCCGCACCACCGATTTGAACCAGTCGTGGTGGCACACCGGCCCGGCCAACGACACGGTCGGAGGCCAGTTGCGCCCGGACACGTACTTCACCGCGGCCAAGGCCGACACGATGGTCAGCGGTTTGGCTAGCGCGTTCACGAGCATCGCCTCGCGGATGAAGGCCTACTCAACCGGCTTCAGTACCGCGCAACAGCAGATCACCTCGATCGGCGTGGCCAGCTACGCGACGCAGTTCGATGCGAAGGATTGGACCGGCGAAGTCATCGCCAGTACGCTGAAGGCCGTCGATGGCAACAGCAGCCTGACGCAGGAGGAGGCTTGGCGCTTCTCCACCAAGCTGGCGACGCAGTTGGCTGGTACCGGTTGGGACACCAACCGGTACATGGTCACCTGGAGCAACACCACCAACGTGGGGGTGCCGTTCCGCAAGGCCAACATCCCGGCCGCCCAGTTCAGCCTGCTGAACACCGCGTATCGCGGCAACGATGCCCAGGACTATCTGAACTATCTGCGCGGCGACACCAGCCAGGAACAGGGTTCCCTCGTCGCCGGCAGTTCCAAGGCCTATCGCACGCGTTCTTCGCTGGTCGGTGACATCGTGAACTCGAAGGTCACCGTGGTGGCGCCGCCATCGCTCACCTTGTCGGAAGGGGCAAACCCAGGCTACGGCGCTTACGTGGTGGCGAAGAAAAACCGTCCGAACTATCTGGTGGTCGGCACCAACAGCGGCGTCGTGCACGTGATCGACGGCTCGCTGACCGGCAACACCGCAGGTCGCGAGATCTTCTCGTATGTTCCAGGCGCAGCCTTCGACGGCCCAAGCACGCCGTCGACCCCGGGCGTGGACGGTCTCGCCTCGCTGGGCAACCCCAGCTTCAACCACCGCTTCTTCGTGGACGCACGTCCGACCGCCATGGACGTCGACTTCGGCAAGACGGTCGGCGGCTCGGGCACCGACTGGCGCACCATCGTCGTCGGCGGCTTGGGCAAGGGCGGCAAGCGCGTTTATGCGCTGGACCTGACCGACCTGTCGAACGTCAATTCAGAAACGGTGGCTGCGAGCAAGGTCCTGTGGGAGTTCTCCGCCGCCGACATGGGTTTCATGTTCGGAGAACCTGTGATCACGAAGACCGCGCAATACGGTTGGGTGGTGCTGGTGTCGAGCGGATACAACAATGCCACCGGCAAGGTGCATCTCTACGTGCTGAACGCCCGCACCGGCGCGCTGATCACCACCCTCAACGGCGACATCACCGATGACGGCACGGCGGCCTCGCCGTCCGGCCTGGGCCAGCCGTCTACCTTCTATCAGGATCTGACGACCATGCAGGTCGAATCCGTGTACATCGGCGACTTGAAGGGCAACGTCTGGCGTGCGGATCTCCGCAACACATCCGGCGGCTTCAGCAACATGGTCAAGGTCGCTCGCGCGGTCGGCCCCAACAGCACCCCGCAGTCAATCACGACACAGGTAGTCCCGGTCGTCGATCCCAAGACCTACCGCCGATTCCTTGCCTTTGGCACCGGCAAGCTGCTGAACGCCAACGACATCAACACGACGGATTTGCAGCGCCTGTATGCGGTGGTCGACGGTTCACTGGGCAAGTTTGTCGAGTCCAGCGCCGATTTGCCAGCCGGCGTCAGTCTGCCCATCACCAGTGCCAACCTGGTCCAACTGACCGATCTATCGCAACCGGCGGTGATCGATTTCAACAGCAAGGCCGGCTGGTACTTCGACCTGCCGGGTGGCTATCGCGTGCTGAACGATCCGGTGTATTACCTGAGTACCGTTGCCTTCGCCGCCACGCTGCCGACTTCGCAAAATCCCTGCAACCCGTCAGGTTCCAGTCGCGTGTACATGATCGATCTGGGCAGCGGACAGACGCGCTTTGCCAACAACGCGGTCTACGTCGAACCTGGCTTCTCGGTGACTGATTTGATGTTCACGCGCGGCGACAAGAAGATCTCGCTGACGATCGGCGGGGCCAACGAGTCTTCGGGCTCGAAGAACACTTGCGCCGCCAACGATCCCACGTGCGTGGAGAAGATCTGCAAGCCGGGCGACAAGGATTGCTGCCCGCCGGGACAGATCACCTGCAACCAGGAAGCCGGGGAGGATCCGAACTACGGCATAAAGATCCTGAACTGGCGCGAGATTCCGCTGCGGACCCCGACCAACGGCAGCCTTTGACGATCCCCACGTTCCCTAGAAGCCCGGCCCTCGCCGGGCTTTTTTCCGGGCGTGACCGTCTAGCCCCACACATTCACACCTGGGACTGCCCAACAGGGCGATGTCTATGGATTCGAGGGTGAAGTAGAGCGCCGCGCGAATACACGACGGCCTTCAGTTGGCTGTCGTGGCGCAGGTAAGAGGGGACGTACCGACGTGGAAGAGGGCGCAAGGCCGAGTACGGCGGCCCAGCGCACTCGGCGGTGTTGAGCTGGTTGTGCAATGCGTGATTGCCGCTTAGGGCGTTTCAACGCATTCGGGACGGGTCATCTTTTGTGAAGACTCGGGACAAAGGGGGTCGGCGCCTGAAGAATGGGTGGCACTTGTCCGGAGGCATTGCCGCAGCAGATCCGCGCTACGAATGGAAAAGGCCCGCTGCCTTGCGGCAGCAAGCCTACTTGGGCGTCCGCCGTGGCTCAGCGCGGCAACGCGCTGTCTCCCATCAGAAACTCATCGATCGCCCGAGCGGCCTGCCGGCCCTCCCGGATGGCCCAGACCACCAGCGACTGACCACGTCGCATGTCTCCGGCAGCAAAGACCTTGGCTGCGTTCGTCTTGTAGCCGCCGTTGAATTCGGTCGTTGCCTTGGCGTTGCCACGTGCGTCCTTGGTCACCCCGAATGCTTCGACGATCGCCGACACCGGACTCACGAAGCCCATCGCCAGCAGCACGAGGTCAGCCTTCAGGATCTGCTCGCTGCCCGGGACCTCGACGACCTTGCCGTTGACCCATTGCACGCGCACCGTCTTCACGCCGGTGACCTTGCCCTTCTCGCCCAGGAACTCCTTGGTTGCGATCGCGAACTCGCGTTCGCAACCCTCCTCATGGCTGGACGAGGTGCGCAGCTTGATCGGCCAATAGGGCCAGGTCATCGGCCGGTCCTCGACTTCGGGTGGCTGCGGCATCAACTCGAACTGCGTCACGCTCGTGGCGCCATGGCGATTGCTGGTGCCCACGCAGTCGCTGCCGGTATCGCCGCCGCCGATCACGACAACGTGCTTGCCGTCGGCGCGCAACTGGCCCTTGAGCTTGTCACCGGCATTGACCTTGTTCTGCTGCGGCAGGAACTCCATCGCGAAATGCACGCCGGCCAGGTCACGCCCCGGCACCGGCAGATCACGCGACTGTTCCGCGCCGCCGGCGAGCAGCACAGCGTCGAATTGCTGCGTCAGCTCGTCCGCGGTGATCACGTCCTTGGCCCAGTTCGTGACCTTGGACCCCTCCGGCAGATGCGCCACCATCACACCGGTCCGGAAGACCACGCCCTCCGCCTCCATCTGCTGGACGCGGCGATCGATGTGGCTCTTCTCCATCTTGAAGTCGGGGATGCCGTAGCGCAGCAGACCGCCGACACGATCGTTCTTCTCGAACACCGTGACGCTGTGCCCGACGCGCGCCAATTGCTGCGCGGCGGCCAGACCCGCCGGGCCGGAACCGACGATGGCAACGGTCTTCCCCGTCTTCACCTTCGCCGGACGTGGCGGCACCCAGCCCTCGGCCCAGGCACGATCAATGATCGCGTGCTCGATCGACTTGATCCCGACGGCGTCGTCATTGACGTTCAGCGTGCAAGCTGCTTCACAGGGCGCTGGGCAGATGCGGCCGGTGAACTCGGGGAAGTTGTTGGTCGAGTGCAGCACCGCGATGGCGCTCTTCCAGTCCGTATCTCCGCCCCGATACACCAGATCGTTGAAGTCCGGAATGATGTTGTTGACCGGGCAGCCGCTGTTGCAGAACGGCGTGCCGCAGTCCATGCAGCGCGCGCCCTGCTGCTTCGCCTGCTCGATATTGAGGCCGATGACGAATTCCTTGTAGTTCTTGAGTCGCGCCTCGACGGGCTCATAGCCCTCTTCCAGACGCTCGTACTCCATGAAGCCGGTGACTTTTCCCATGACGGCTCGCTCCTGAATTCCTGAATCTTCGATGCGGTGACGATCAGGCCTTGGCCTTGGCGGCGGGCGCCTTGGCTTGGGCAATCGTGGCGGCGGTTTCCTTGGCGGCACCCATCTCGCCCAAGGCGCGGCGGTACTCGTTCGGGAACACCTTGACGAACTTGGCGCGAGATTCGGCCCAGTGGTCCAGGATGTCCCGCGCACGCTGGCTACCGGTCCAGCGGTGATGGTCCTCGATCAGCTTCTTGAGGAGCGCCTCGTCGGTGCGGGCCTGCCCATCGCCGAGCTTGTGCCAGAGCGCCTTGTCCATCGTGGCCTCCTGCTCATGCGTAGGCAGCAGCTTGTCCAGGGACACCATGCTGGTGTTGCAGCGCTTGGCGAATTGACCGTCCTCGTCGAAGACGTACGCGAGCCCTCCGCTCATGCCGGCGGCGAAGTTGCGACCGGTCCGACCCAGCACGACCGCAGTACCACCGGTCATGTATTCGCATCCGTGGTCGCCCGTGCCCTCGACGACCGCCGTCGCGCCAGACAGGCGCACCGCGAAGCGTTCCCCGGCGACACCACGGAAGAAGGCCTCGCCCTTGGTCGCGCCGTACAGCACGGTGTTGCCAACGATGATGTTCTTCGTCGCATCGCCGCGGAAGTCGATCGACGGCCGCACCACGATACGACCGCCAGACAAGCCCTTGCCGGTGTAGTCGTTGGCGTCGCCGATCAGGTAGAAGGTGATGCCCGGCGCAAGGAAGGCGCCAAAGCTCTGACCACCCGTGCCTTCCATCTGGATGAAGATGGTCTGGTCGTCGAGTCCTTCGGGACGGCGGCGGATCAGCTCGCCCGACAACATGGCGCCAACGGTGCGGCGCACGTTGGTCACCTCCTGCATGAAGCGCACCTTCTCGCCCTTGTCGAACGCGGGCAGGCACTTCTCGATCAGCTTGACGTCCAGCGCGCGATCCAGTCCATGGTCTTGCTGGTCGTTGTGCAGGCGGGCCACGTCAGCCGACAGTTCCGGACGGTGGAAGACGCGGGTGAAATCCAGGCCCTTGGCCTTCCAGTGGCTGATGCCCTTCTTCGTGTCGAGCAGGTCGGCGCGGCCGATCAGGTCGTCGAACTTGCGGATGCCCAGCTGCGCCATGATCTGGCGCGCCTCTTCCGCGACGAAGAAGAAGTAGTTCACCACGTGCTCGGGCTTGCCGCTGAACTTCTTGCGCAGCACCGGATCCTGCGTCGCGACGCCCACCGGGCACGTATTCAGGTGGCACTTGCGCATCATGATGCAGCCCTCGACGACCAACGGCGCCGTCGCGAAGCCGAATTCGTCCGCACCCAGCAAAGCGCCGATGACGACGTCACGGCCGGTCTTCATCTGACCGTCAGCCTGCACGCGGACGCGGCCACGCAGGCGGTTCAGCACCAATGTCTGCTGCGCCTCCGCCAGCCCCAACTCCCACGGCGTGCCGCAGTGCTTGATCGAACTCCACGGCGAAGCGCCGGTCCCGCCGTCGTGCCCCGCGATCACGATGTGGTCCGCCTTGGCCTTCGCCACGCCGGTCGCAATCGTGCCGACGCCTACTTCGGACACCAGCTTTACCGAGACGTCGGCACGCGGATTGACGTTCTTCAGATCGTGGATCAGCTGCGCCAGATCCTCGATCGAATAGATGTCATGGTGCGGCGGCGGCGAGATCAGACCCACGCCAGGCACCGAATGGCGCAGAAAGCCGATGTAGTCGGTAACCTTGCCGCCAGGCAGTTGACCGCCCTCGCCGGGCTTGGCGCCTTGCGCCATCTTGATCTGGATCTGGTCGGCGCTGACCAGGTACTCCGTCGTGACGCCGAAGCGGCCCGACGCGACCTGCTTGATGCGCGAGCGCATCGAATCGCCGTTCTGCAGTTCGTAGTCGGCCTCGACCACCTTGCTGCCAACGACGTCCGACATCTTCGTGCCGGCCGTGATCTTGATGCCCTTGAGCTCGTTGCGGTAACGCGCCGGATCCTCGCCGCCTTCGCCGGTATTGCTCTTGCCGCCGATGCGATTCATCGCGACTGCCAGCGTCGCGTGTGCTTCGGTGGAGATCGAACCCAACGACATCGCACCGGTGGCAAAGCGCTTGACGATGTCAGCGGCGGATTCGACCTCCTCCAGCGGAATCGCCTGGCCAGGATCGAACTTGAACTCGAACAGGCCGCGCAGCGTCATGTGACGCTTGCTCTGATCGTTGATCAGTTGAGCGTATTCCTTGTACGTGTCGAACTTGCCCGAACGCGTGCTGTGCTGCAGCTTGGCGATGGCGTCGGGGCTCCACATGTGCTCCTCGCCGCGGGCGCGCCACGCGTACTCGCCGCCAGCGTCGAGCATGTGCTCCAGGACCGGGTCATCGCCGAAGGCAGCGCGGTGCAGGCGCAACGCCTCTTCGGCGACCTCGAAAACGCCGATGCCGCCGACCTGGGTCGGCGTGCCTCGGAAGTACTTGGCGACGAGATCCGCCTTCAGACCGATGGCCTCGAAGATCTGCGCGCCGCAATAGGACATGTAGGTCGAAATGCCCATCTTGGACATGATCTTCGACAAGCCCTTGCCCACCGCCTTGATGTAGTTGTAGACCGCCTTGTCGGCCGACAGCGAGGCCGGAAGTTCCGACGTCATCGCCTGCAGCGTTTCCAGTGCCAGGTAGGGGTGGACCGCTTCGGCGCCGAAGCCGGCCAGCACGGCGAAGTGATGCACCTCGCGCGCGGTGCCGGTCTCGACGACCAGACCTGCCGTCGTGCGCAGGCCCTCGCGTACCAGATGATGGTGGACGGCCGACAGCGCGAGCAGCGCGGGGATGGCGACCCGGTTCGCGCTCAGGTGGCGGTCCGTGATGATCAGGATGTTGTGTCCACTCTTGATCGCATCGACGGTCTCGGCGCACAGCGACGCGAGTTGCGCCTCGACGCCTTCGCGCCCCCAGTCCAGCGGGTAGGTGATGTCGAGTTCGTAAGGCTTGAACTTGCCGTTGGTGTGATGCTCGATCGCGCGCAGGCGAGCCATCGACTCGAAGTCCAGCACGGGTTGCGTGACCTCGAGCCGCATCGGCGGGTTCACCGCGTTGATGTCGAGCAGATTGGGCTTCGGGCCGATGAAGCTGTTCAGCGACATCACGATCGCCTCGCGGATCGGATCGATCGGAGGGTTGGTGACCTGTGCGAACAGCTGCTTGAAGTAGTTGTAGAGCGGCTTGTTCTTGTCGGAGAGCACGGCCAGCGGGCTGTCGTTGCCCATCGAGCCGATGCCTTCCTCGCCGTTCGCGGCCATCGGCGCGAGCAGGAACTTGATGTCTTCCTGCGTGAAGCCGAAAGCCTGCTGGCGGTCCAGGAGGGAGGCAGGGAACACGGGCGCGGTGACCTCCGGCGCCGGGATCTCGTCGAGCTTGACGCGGACGTTCTCGATCCACTGGCGATACGGACGAGCGTTGGCGTACTGGGTCTTGAGCTCCTCGTCGTCGATGATGCGCCCCTGCTCCAGGTCGATCAGGAACATCTTGCCCGGCTGCAGCCGCCACTTCTTGACGACGCGCGATTCGGGAATCGGCAGGACGCCGGATTCGGACGCCAGGACAACGAGATCATCGTCGGTGACCCAGTAGCGGGCCGGGCGCAGGCCGTTGCGGTCCAGTGCGGCGCAGACCTGACGGCCATCGGTGAAGACCATCGCGGCCGGACCGTCCCACGGTTCCATCATCGCCGCGTGATACTCGTAGAACGCGCGGCGGCGTTCGTCCATCCACTCGTGTTGCTCCCAGGCTTCGGGGATCATCATCATCGCCGCGTGCGCGAGCGGGTACCCCGACATCGTCAACAACTCGATGGCGTTGTCAAAGGTGGCCGTGTCGGACTGGTGCTCAAAGCTGATCGGATACAGCTTCTTGAGGTCGTCGCCCAGCACGGGGGACTTCATGACGCCCTCGCGGGCGCGCATCCAGTTGAAATTGCCCTTGACGGTATTGATCTCCCCGTTGTGAGCGACCATCCGGTACGGATGCGCCAGTGGCCACTCGGGGAAAGTGTTGGTCGAGAAACGCTGGTGCACCAGCGCGATCGCGCTGACAACGCGCGGATCGGCCAGGTCCTGGTAGTACTTCCCGACCTGGTCGGCCAGCAGCAGGCCCTTGTAGATGACGGTGCGACAGCTCATCGACGGCACGTAGTACTCGCGGCTGTGCGTCAGCTTGAGCGCCTGGATCGCGCTGGAGGCGGTCTTGCGGATCACGTACAGCTTCCGCTCGAGCGCGTCGGGGACGATGATGTCCGGACCGCGACCGATGAAGATCTGCCGGATGATCGGCTCCTTCTCGCGCACGGTGGGCGACATCGGCATGTCGCGATCCACCGGCACATCGCGCCAGCCGATCAGCACCTGACCCTCGGCCTTGATGGCGCGCGCCAGTTCCTGCTCGCAGGCCAGGCGCGACGCATGTTCCTTCGGCAGGAAGATCATGCCGACGCCGTATTCGCCAGGCGGGGGCAAAGTGACACCTTGCTTGGCCATCTCCGCGCGATAGAACTCGTCCGGGATCTGGATCAGGATGCCAGCACCGTCGCCCATCAGCTTGTCCGCGCCGACCGCGCCGCGGTGGTCCAGGTTTTCCAGAATCTTCAGACCCTGCTGGACGATGTGGTGCGCCTTCTGGCCCTTGATGTGAGCGACAAATCCCAGACCACAGGCGTCCTTCTCATTGGCGCCGTCGTAGAGGCCGTGTGCGGCAAGCTCGCGGATCTCATTGGTGGACGGCCCGCTGGCCGGCATCGTTGCCGGGCTCGTGATACTGGACGACGGTTGCGCGGTGCGCGGATCTTGAGCTGCCGACATCGGTGGCCTCCTGAACTCGAAAACGAAACCCGCGCAGATTAAGACGCGTACCGCAAGGGCACAAGCACAACTAAACGGGGTCAGTATCGATTAAATGGATGCGTGGCGAATTGGCGCCTGTTAATTGGGGACAGATCAAGGGAAGAGTCAAATTGTCCTCGGTGTCTTCTCCTTGCGAGGTCGACCACGGGGGCGCGGGCTCATCGGTCGGGCACTGATCTCGCCAAGCGTCTGCAGGAAACGTGCCGAGCCAAGCGGCCAACCCTTCAGCGCCGAATCGATCAGCTTCTGGCGCTCCGTCTCGGACTCTCCCTCCTCCAGCCAGCGACGCCAAGCCAGTTCGCGCTCGAACGGCGTGTTCCCGAGCGCCCAGAACCCCGGCGCATCTGTGATGAGCGGATCACGCCGTCGACCGAGATGGTGCGCGGCCGACGACCAGACAAACTCGCCGGGATCCCCACTCAGGCCGGCGCGCTGCGGGTTCAACTCGATGCTGCGCATGACGGCCAGCAAGTAGCTGTCGGCCTCCAGCGGTGCGGCGCGGAAACGCCCCTCCCAGAGCGTGCCCAGGCGACCATGGCGCAGATTGAAAGCGCTCACGTAACGCCGCCCCAGCGCCTGCATCATTCGACTCAGGCCGTCGTCCGAGGAGGGCGTGGCCAGCAGGTGGAGATGGTTCGGCATCACGACGTACGCGTGGATGGCAACCCGGTGAGTGGCGGCGCTGTCCTGCAGTGCAGCAAGCAAGGCCTTTCGGTCCTCGTCGTCGACGACGATGGGCTGCAGGTTATGCCCGCGGTGGATCAGATGATGCAGATGGCCGGCGAGCGCCAGCCGTGGGAGTCTTGCCATGAGGGGGACAGCAGTAATCTGTCCCCAATTATGCTGGGATCAACTTCTTCCCGGTCAGCCGCTCGTGTTCCTTGATTGCAAAGCGGTCGGTCATTCCCGCGATGTAGTCCGAACAGGCGCGGGCATGGTCTTCGTCGTCAGCGAAATCCGCGGGCAGGTGTCCCGGATCTGAGAGGTAAAGCTGAAAGAGTTCCCGCAGCACCTGCTCGGCGCGGTCGCGCTGCTGTTGCACCATGGGATGGCGATAGAGGTTGGCAAACAGGAATCGCTTGAGCTCGGTGCTCGCGTGGCGCATCTGAGGGCTGAAACGCACCAGCGGCCCCTTCGTGCGCGCGTCTTCAGCATCGACGGGATCAGCCGTCTCGATCGCGGTGCGGGTGGCGTCAATGATGTCGTAGACCTGCTGCGACAGCATGCGGCGGATGGTCTCTGCCAGAAGCCGTTTCCCCACGAGCCCCGGGTATGCGGCCAAAGTCTCGCGCAGGTAACGATGCACCAGTGGCACCTGCTCCAGTTGCTCCAGCGTCACCAATCCCGATCGCACGCCGTCATCGACGTCGTGGGCGTTGTAGGCGACCTCGTCAGCAAGGTTGCAGAGTTGCGCTTCAAGGCTCGGCTGCCCGCCGTGAAGGAAGCGAGCCGCAACACCGCCCGGCTCGCGATCTTCAATGCGCTGGGCGTCGCGCTTGCCGCAATGCTTGAGGATGCCCTCGCGGCTTTCGAAACTGAGGTTGAGCCCGTCGAATGCCGGGTAGCGCTGCTCGAGCTTGTCGACGACTCGAAGCGATTGCAGGTTGTGCTCGAAGCCGCCATGCGCCTTCATGCAGTCGTTCAGCACGTCCTGCCCGGCATGACCGAAAGGCGTATGTCCGAGGTCGTGCGCGAGCGCGATGGTCTCGACGAGGTCTTCGTCCAATGCCAGGCTACGCGCGATCGAACGCCCCAACTGCGCCACTTCGAGCGAATGCGTCAGCCGCGTGCGGAAGAGGTCGCCTTCATGGTTGAGGAAGACCTGCGTCTTGTAGACCAGCCGGCGGAACGCCGTGCTGTGAACGATGCGGTCGCGATCGCGCTGGAACTCGCTGCGCGTCGGTGCGGACACCTCGACGTGCCGTCGACCGCGGCTGCGCGCGGGATCGGAGGCAAAGGGCGCGCGCAGCATCATCATCGTCGGTTCAAGCCTTCAACGGGGCCCTGTCTCAGTGTGAGCGGCGATCACCTCGGCCACGAGCACATCGGACGCACCCCTCATGCCCGCCTTGCCAAGGCTCTCGATCACGACAAAGCGGATCTCGCCGCCCTCGTTCTTCTTGTCGACACGCATGAGATCCAGCCAGCGATCGATCGGCATCCGGGGGGCCTTCACCGGCAGGTGCGCCCGCTCGATCAGCCGCGTCATCCGGTCGACGAACGACGCCGGCATCAGCCCCAGCCGGGCCGACAACTCGGAGGCCAACACCATGCCGCAACCCACCCCTTCGCCGTGCAACCATGCACCGTAACCGAGGCCGGTCTCGATCGCATGGCCGAAGGTGTGGCCGAAATTGAGGATGGCACGCAGGCCGGCCTCGCGCTCATCCTGTCCGACCACCCACGCCTTGATCTCGCAGCTGCGCTTCACTGCATAAGCGAGCGCTGACTTGTCACGGGCCAGCAGGGCGTCCAGGTTGTCCTCGATCCACTCGAGGAAGGACACATCGGCGATCGGTCCGTACTTGATGATCTCGGCGAGACCGGCCGAGAGTTCGCGCTCCGGCAGCGTATCAAGCGTGTCCAGATCAGCGACAACACGGACCGGCTGATAGAACGCGCCGACCATGTTCTTGCCGCGCGGATGATTGATTGCCGTCTTGCCGCCGACGGATGAGTCCACCTGCGCCAGCAAGGTCGTTGGTACCTGCACGAACGGCACGCCGCGCATGTAGATCGCGGCCGCAAAGCCGGTCAGGTCGCCAACCACGCCACCACCCAGTGCGAACAGTACCGTCTTACGGTCGGCCGCGCCGGCCAGCAGATGGTCGATGACTGCGTCGAGCGACTCCCAGCTCTTGTGCTGTTCTCCGTCCGGCAGGATGACCGTCTCGACACGCGAGTAATGGGGTGCGAGCTGTCGCTGGAGGCGTTCGAGGTACAGCGGCGCAACCACGTCGTTGGTGACGATCAGCGCAGCGGAGGCATGCGGCAAGTCGGACCAGGACGACGAAGCGTCGAAGAGACCCGAGCCGATGAGGATGTCGTAGCGCCGGTCGTCGAGGTCGATGGCGACGGTGGATGTGGGATCAGGAGCCGGAGCGGTCATTCCCGGAAGTGTACGGGGCCTCGCTCGCCCCCACGGTGGCCGCGACCCGCGCTGGATCGATCAACCCCGCCAACTCCAGCTGCATCAGGATCATGTTCGCCAAGCCATGCACCGATGGACGACTCGATTCGAGCACGAAATGCGCACAACGCCGGTAGAGCGGATCGCGCTGCGCATAGAGTTCGCGCAACTTCGCCAGTGGATTGGCCACCTGCAGCAGGGGGCGCTGGGTATCGTGCCTCAGACGTCTGAAGAGTTCTTCAGGTGACGAGCGAAGGTACACGACTGTCGAATGCGCCTTGAGTCGATCGCGATTGATCTCGCGCAGCACCGCGCCGCCGCCAGTCGCCAGGATGAGCTCCTGGCCACTGTTCGCGCCGTCGAGCAGTCGCGCGATGGTGCGCGATTCGAGGTCCCGAAACGACGCTTCGCCCTCACGGGCGAAGTAGTCCTTGATCGACTCGCCGCCGAGATCCTTTTCGATCTCGGCGTCGGAGTCGACGTAGGCGATATCAAGCTGCCTGGCCAGCAACCGGCCGACGGTAGACTTGCCACCGCCGGGCATGCCGACCAGGGAGATCGTCAGGGGCACGCCGTTCCGGTCGGTCCAGCCTTGGCCACCGCTTGCGAGAAGGTGGTGGCCAGGCCCGCGGGCGATGTCACAGTGATGTACACCGTGCCGCTATCCGTTGCGTCCGCGAACTTCACGTCCACCGTCGCGCCGGTAGGCACAAGCGTGCTCGGAGTGGAGCTGCCCGCCTGGACTGTCACAGTCAGACCGTCGCTGCCAGTTGCCGTCACCTTGGAGCTTGCGGGCATCGGATTGAACGCGGTCCCGTTGTTGTCGCTCACCAGGAAGTAGAGCGACATCGTGGCAGCGCCGCCGTACAGCACGTTGTTGCCGGAGCCGACTCGCGACACCGTCACCCAGTTCGGTGCGTCACGGCCGTCATCCGAATAACCCCACCAGTTCGCCGTAGCGCCGTTGTCATCAACACCCGACCCCTTTGCGAAAGCGCCGAAATCGATCAGCTTGCGCGTGTCCGGACAAGTTCCGTTGACAGCAGCCTGGCGGAGATTTCCCGGAGCCTTGAGGCCCCAAACGATGTTGGCCTTGGAAGTCGAGAACACCGTCTCGACCGCGCGCCGGACGTAAGCGCGACCTTGCCCGGCGTCACAGGTGCCCGGCACGTAAGGCGTGTACGAACCGAACGCGAACAGCGACTTGGCCGGCTCTGTCAGAACGTTGTTCGGATCGTTCGCGCAAACACCGGTCCCGGTGCTGTCGTTCTGCTTGATGAACTGGTCTGTCGTGCTGTAGTTATTGTTGTACAGGCGATCCAGGAACACAGAACCCAGATTCTGGAATTGCTCACCCGCGTCGTAAACGTTGTTGCCGTTCTTGTCGATGAACGATTCTTCGCCCAGGGCATAAGCGAGCACCGTCACACGGCCATCGGCAGGACGCGGTTCCGCCGCAGCGAAGTTGGAGGTCGCACGGGAAATGCCGTTGGTGTCCTTGGCCGTGAACACCGTGTTCACCACCTGACCTGCCTCCGACACGAAGTTGATGGCTGTGCCATCCGGCACCGGATTACCCAGTCGATCCGACGCGATGATCGAATAGGTGTTTGGCGTACCGTCCCGGTCCGCGCCCTCGATGTTCGCCGATCCTTGGGCGAGCGAGAAATTCAGCTGCGACGGCAGGCCGACAGCGATGGACAGGGAACTCGACACCGTCGAGATGGTCGTGTTCTTCAACGTTGCCGCCACGCGCACCGGCGTCGGCACCGTGCCAGAATTGATGCGAACCACCACGTCGCCGTTGGTGTCCGTATTCTTGGTGATCGTCGCTCCGGTGACGCCATCCAACGTCAAGCCGCCCGACCAGACGTTGGCCGACAGATCGATCGGTTGGTTCGGCACGCCGTTGCCGCCGGCATCGACCAAGCGGAACGTGACATTCGCGAATTCGGTGTAGCCGGAACCCTTCAGGTAGATCGTCTTCGTCGCCGTGTCCGTGGCCTGCAGGCTTTGTGCCTGTGGCGTGCCCAGAGTCAGCACAAGTTGACGCGTCGAAGTGCTGCCGACAATGGTGGCCTGGTAGGTGTCCGTGCCCTGGAAGCTGCCACAGCTGTTGTCACGGAAACGGAAGCTGGCCGATCCGGTGGTCGTCGTGACTGTGCCGGTCGGAGTCAGCGTGCCCTTTCCAGCCACGACACAGGCGGACGTCAACGACACGTTGACGGGCGTACCGATCGCCGTGGAGGACAGGCCGACCGTCAGGGTCGTCTCACCGTTCGGGGGCAATGCAGACAGCGCCAAGTCGGAGGTCAGTGAGTCAATCGTCACATTGGTCGCCGCAAGTTGGAAACCGCTGCTCGCCGTAATGCTCGCTCCCGCCACCGTGGCCGTTGCGTTGATCGTGTCCGCACCCGCTGTCGTCGCGCTCGCGGGACTCAGCGTCACCGTGGCATCGCCACTGTCGTTGGTCAGGGCCGTCGTCGAATCGAACTTGCCCAGACCCGCAGCGGTCGTGAAGGTCACCACCGTGTTGGCTACAGGAGCACCGGTTGCGGTCCGCAACGAGGCGGTCACCGTGGCCGGGGCGCTGGCAGTGACAGTCACAGACGTCAGCTTGAGCGTCATCGTCGGCGCAGTCACCACCGGCGTCGTCGGGGTGCTGCCCGAGCCGCTACCCGGCCCGACCACCGGCGTACCAGCATCGCCACCACCGCCGCCGCCGCAAGCAGCCAGCACTGCCACCATCGTGCCCGTCAACACCAGGCGGGCGGTGCCGCGCATCACCACTGACTTGCCGCCCACGCTGGCCACTCGTTCGATTCGCTTCATGTCTTGCTACTCCTGCGTCCGCGGCACTTGCCTGGCCACGGCATCCTCTCTGAAATGCGTTCGCGCCACCGGCCCTTTCCGGCTCTTGTGGCGGCTGTTCTCTCGCGAACGCGCTTAGCTGCTTGGCATCATGCCGCGAGCGGCCGGCGCAAGGCGCCGGCTCCGCTCAGCGTGTGGTCGCCGTCACCCGATCGCTCACCACCTTCGGGGTAATGAAGATCAGCAGTTCCGTCTTCGCGGTGCTGCGCGACTTGTTCTTGAACAGGTTACCCAGCAGCGGGATGTCGCCAAGGTACGGCACCTTGTTCTCGCTCTCCAGGTCTTCCTGCGTGTAGATGCCGCCGATCACGACCGTGCCGCCGTTTTCGACCAGCACCAGCGTCTGCACATGCTTGTTGTTGATCGCATAACCCTGCGGGGTCAGCGTGCCGCGGCTGTCCTTGTTGACGTCCACTGTCAGGATCACGTTGCCCTCTGGCGTGATCTGCGGCGTGACTTCCAGCTTCAGCACAGCCTTCTTGAATGTGATCGAGGTCGCGCCGCTCGATGTCGACTGCTGATAGGGGATTTCCTCGCCCTGTTCGATCAGCGCCTTGGTCTGGTCAGCCGTGACGACACGCGGGCTGGACACCACCTTGCCGCGACCATCGGCTTCCAGCGCCGAGATTTCGAGATTCAGGAACCGGTTCGCCGTGGCGCTGAACAGCGACAGTGCGAAGTTCGCGGCAGTCGCACCGCCGAAGGCATCGCCAGCCACGTTGGCGGGCAGATTCACAAACTGCGAGTCCGCATAGTTGTATGCCGTCTGCTGATTGGTCGCCGAGCCGACCGCCGAGTAGTTCCCGCCAACCGTCACATAGTTGCTGCCACCAACGCTATAGCCGGGAATGCCACCTTGACGTCCGCGCAGGTCGCTCGCGCCCAGCTTGACACCCAGCGCACGCCCGAACTTGTCGTCAGCCTCGACGATGCGGGCCTCGATCAACACCTGACGGACCGGCACGTCGATCTTCGCAATCAGCGCCTGGATCTCTTCCAGTTTGGATGGGATGTCGCTGACGAACAGCTGGTTCGTACGCGTCTCCCAGATCACGCTACCGCGCGGCGACAGGATGCGCGAGGTCTGCGTGGTGCCGCCACCACCCTGGTTGTTCTGACCGGTCAGTCCCTTCGCGACCTCCTCGGCCTTCGTGTAGTTCATCTGGAAGGACTGCGTGCGCAGCGGCTCCAGCTGCGCGACTGCCTGCTTGGCCTCCAGTTCGGCCTTTTCCTTGTTGGCCAGCTCTTCCTTCGGCGCGATCCATAGCACGTTGCCGGACTTGCGCATGCCCAAGCCCTTGGCCTGCAGAATGATGTCCAACGCCTGGTCCCAAGGCACATCCTTCAGGCGCAGCGTCACATTGCCGGTGACGGTGTCGCTGGTGACGACGTTGAAGTTGGTGAAATCGGCGATGACCTGCAGCAACGCGCGCACGTCGATGTTCTGGAAGTTCAGGCTCAGCTTGTCACCGGCATAACCCGGACCTTGCGTGAGCTTGTTCGGGTCGACCTTCTGGGGACGGACTTCCAGCACGAACTGGTTGTCGCTCTGGTAGGCGCTGTGCTCCCAGATGCCCTTCGGCGTCACGATCAGGCGCACGCGGTCGCCCTGCTGAGTCGCGGTGATCGACTGGACCGGCGTGCCGAAGTCCGTGACGTCCAGCTTGCGGCGCAGACGTTCCGGCAGCGTGCTGCGAAGGAACTCGACAACCAGATTCTGACCTTGCTGCTGAATGTCCACACCGACCTGGCTGCTCGGCAAGTTCACGACCACGCGACCCGCGCCGTCGTTGCCGCGACGGAAGTCGATGTCTTGCAAGCCCTGCGCGGCGGCATTCTGGCTCGGGGCGAAGTGCACCGGGTCAGACGCGACCGTCGTGGCGGCAGCGGCAGCGGTTGCCGCGGCGGGCGCGCCATCCAGGAAGATCAGCAGCGAGTTGTCCTGCAGCTGGGCGCGATAGGTGCTCGCCTGACGCAGGTTCAGCACGACGCGAGAGCGATCCCCTGCCTGCGCCACGTTGGCCGAACGCATGTTGCCCGAATTGATCTCGACCGCGCTGCGGCCAAGACCGTTCGATACGCCAGGCAGATCCAGCGCGATACGCGGCGGCACCTGCACGGCAAACCCGCGCGGCACTTCGGTCAGCGGCTGTGCCAACTCGATGCGGACAATGTCCGTACCGGATTGCTGCGTCGCGCTGATCGACCGGATCATGTTCTGCGCCCAGGCCTGCGCCGGCAGCAGAACTGCCAGGCCCACCGCGCAGGCCAAGGCTTGCCAGCGCTTGACGCGCCCTTCTCGTTCCCTCGTACGGACGCTCATCGAAGCGTTCTCCACAACAGTGTTCTTCATCGTCCCTGCTCCTGAAGCTGGAGAGTACTGGTGCGTTCAATCCATTCGCCCGCAGCGTCCTGGACGACTTCTCGCAACGTGATTTCGGTTTCGCTGATCTTGGTGATGCGGCCGAAGTTCTGCCCCATGTAGTCACCGACCCGCGCCTGGTACAGCAGGTTGTCCACCCGCAGCAACGCGTACGGACGACCGTCCCTGGAGACGCTGCCGACCATCGTCATCGAGTCCAGCGGGAAGGCCTCCAGCGGCTCGCGACGGCGCTTCATCTCCGCAGCCAGCAGCGAACTGGGCTGGGTGGCTTCGCGCCGCAACGCCACCGTCAGCTTTTGCGTGCTGAAGGGGTCGACCATCGCCTGCGCTTCGTAAGGCTGAGGCTGGAAGGTCTTCGGCGGTGTCAGCGGCTTGACGGTCGGGCGCGTCTGCTGGCGCTGCTCTTCCATCCACTGCTGAAGCTCATCAGTGCTGGAGGTACAACCCGTCAGCAACGCACCTGTCAGCGCCAGGCCAAGCAGGCCGAGCGCACGCACAGGCGCTCGATCCGGGGTCGCCACGCCGGGCGACGCTGTGCGGGAGCGAATGAAGCGCGTCATTTCTTCTTCTCCGCGGCCGCCGCGGCCTTCCTCTGTTCCTCGACCTCAGCCGGATCGAGGTAACGATAGGTCCGAGCCGTGGCTTCCATCGACAACACCGCATTGGTGTCCGTGCGTGGGGGCGTATTCGCGTTGGACGAGACACCCGGCACCACGATCGCCAGATCGTGCAGCGTCACGATCCGCGACAGATTCGACACGTCCGCCGTGAAGGCGCCGATGTCGTGATAACGGCCAGACACCTTGATCGCGATCGGCTGTTCTGCGTAGTAGTCGCGCATGACGATGCCGCCAGGACGGAACAGTTCGAACTGCAGGCCTCGACCCAAGCCCGCCTGGTTGATGTCCGACAGCAGCGCATCCATCTCGGCCTTGCCCGGCAGCTGCTTTTCAAGCTGCAGGACGTACTCCTCGACTTGACTCTTCTGCTTGCGCAGCTCGGGCAGGTTCACTGCCTGCGTCAGCTTGTTGTTGAAGTCTTCCTTCAACTGCGGTTCCTTCTGGACCTCAGCGTCCAGCGCCGATTGCTCGTCCGACAGCACGGCGAACCAGCCCAGCACCACAGTCAGTAGCGCCCCCACGACGAAGGCGGCATAACGCGGCGCCGGCGGCCATTGGCCCGGCTCCTGCATGTTCAGGTTCTGGAACTGACCGGAGAAGTCTGCGAACCAGGCGTTGAGGTCCAGGTTTTTCAAGCTTGCCATGGGGTCCTCACGCCTTCTTCGCCGGGGCGTTCGTGGCCGGCTTGGTGCCGGGGCCGCTGGCAGCGCCGGCCGCGGGCTCCGGCGTCGCGCTCTTGATCCCGACCTTGATGGAGAAATCGAAGAGCCGGCGCGGATCACGCGGATTCACGGGAGCCGCCTTGATCTCGACGAGATCGGGGTTCTCGACCCACTCGGCGCGACTCAGATTGCGCAGCATCTCGGATACACGCTCGTTCGACGCCGCCACGCCAGCGATCACCACCGCCTTGTTGACCTGGCGCACCGACTGCAGGAACACACCCTCGGGTGTGAACTTCGCCAGTTCGTTGAGCAGGTGCACCGGAGTGTTGCGATCGCTCTGCAAGTTCTCGACGGCGCGTTGCCGGGCACGCAACGCGTCGATCTCGGCGCGCAGCGTCGCAATGTCCTTGATCTGGATGTCGAGCTTGGTGATCTCGGCCTTCAGATAGTCATTGCGGCTCGCCTGCGCGGCGGTCAACTGCTGCAGCAGCAGATAGATGAAGGCGGCGATCAGCACGCCGACGGCGAAGGACATTCCCAGCCCGACGAAGAACGCGGCCTTGCGGCGCTTGCGCTTCTCCTCGCGGTGCGGGAGCAGGTTGATCAGAATCACTGAAAGAACCTCCGCATGGCGAGGCCGCACGCTGTCAGATAGGCCGGGGCTTCACGGCGCAACTTGGATTCGCGCACCGCAGACCCGAGCACCATGTTCTCGAAAGGATTGACCACCATGCAGGCGAAGCCCGTCAGTTCGGTCACCCGCTCCTTGAGGCCAGGCAAGGTGGCGGTACCGCCGGCGAGCATCACGTAATGGACCTTGTGATGGGGCGTGCTGGTAAAGAAGTACTGGAGCGCCCGGCCGATTTCCTGCGACAGCGAATCGACGAAGGGATTCAGCACCTGCGTCTCGTAGTCATCCGGCAATTCGCCACTGAGCTTCTTCAGCTCCGCCTCCTCGAAGGAGAAACCGTATTGCCGCGAGATCAGCTGAGTCAACTGCGAGCCGCCGAAGGCCTGATCGCGGTCGTAAAGCATTTCATCGTCGCGCAGCACCTTCAGCGAAGTGGTGTCGGCACCGATCTCAAACAGCGCGACCAGCGCGTCCTTGCCTTCGTTGGGCAGCGTCTCCACCAGACGGCCCACGGCCATCCGCGACGCGTGGGACTCGATGTCCAGCACGACCGGCTTGAGGCCGGCAGCTTCCGCCAGCGCCTGACGATCCTGCACGCGGTCCTTGCGGGACGCGGCGATCAGCACTTCGACGTCGCCGACCGAAGTCGGGCTCGGGCCGATGACACAGAAGTCCAGCGAAACCTCGTCCAGCGAGAACGGGATGTACTGGTTGGCCTCGGCCTCGACCTGCAGCTCAAGCTCCTCCTCGCGGAGGCCGGCCGGCAGCATGATCTTCTTGGTGATCACCGAACTTTGCGGCATCGCCAGCGAAGCCTGCCGGGTCCTGCTGCCACTGCGCGTGACCACCCGACGGACGGCGTCCGCGACCTCGTCGAATTTCTCGATCTGGCCGTCGGTAATCCAGCCTTTTTCGAATGGCTCGGTGGCGAAACGTTCAAGAACGTATTCGCCATTCGAGTTTTGACTCAATTCCACAAGCTTGACACTGGACGACGAGATGTCCAGGCCAATCATGGGTGGATGCGCACGTCCGCGCAGTAGGTCCAACAGCCCCATGATGCGTTCCCCCAACGCGCCGCTCATGCGCCGGTTTGTTAATAAGTTACTTGAATGCTATCAGCAAAGCCTTTGTCGCCCCAAGGCAAAGCGGTCACAGCAAGTAACGCAGCGTTGCGTAACATACACGCCACCGACGGGTGGTAAAGCGCCAAAAAATGGCCCTTTTACTCCCCATTCGGAACGGTTTTGCGACAGATTCCCGCTTTGCCGAATCCCCTCCGGGACACCTTCAAGAGGGATGTCCCGGGCGGAGGAAAAAGGCAGCCGCGCAGTGTCCGCGAAAGTCCCCACAACTCCTGTAACAGTCAAGCGGTCGCGGACTGACCCGGCGAAGCCCCAGTGGGGGCCGTTCCTATAATCGTCGCTCGCGGCCCGCATCGTCACCCGTACAGGCCCTGATAGGGCGCGGCCAGGCACGCAAGATTGCACACTCCGGCCCATGCCCTCGAAGAATTCCTCCGACAACGAACCCTCCTTCGACGCCCCGTCCGATTCGGGCAAGGGCGCCGCATCCAGGAAAGAGAAGAGCAACTCCACCCGCAAGAAGCCCCAGGGCGACGGCAAGCCGCGCCGGCCCTGGTTTGTGCGGCTGGTCGGCTGGCTCTTCGGCCTGGTGCTGGCGGGAGTGGGTGCAGTGGTGCTGCTGGTCGGCATGGCCCTGGCGATCGCCTACCCCCAACTGCCCGACATCAGCGGACTGACCGACTACCGGCCGAAGCTGCCGCTGCGTGTGATGTCCAGCGAGGGTCAGTTGCTGGCCGAGTACGGCGAGGAACGCCGCAGCTACTCCGACATCCGAGAGATCCCCAAGTTGATGCAGGACGCGATCCTGGCCATCGAGGACGCGCGCTTCTATCAGCACGGCGGCGTGGATTACCTGGGCGTGATCCGCGCCGGCCTGGCCAACGTCAGCGAGTCCAAGAGCCAGGGCGCCTCGACCATCACGATGCAGGTGGCGCGCAACTTCTATCTGTCCACCGAGAAGACCTTCACCCGCAAGATCTACGAGATCCTGCTCGCGCTGAAGATCGAGAGCGCGCTGCCCAAGGAGAAGATCCTCGAGATCTACATGAACCAGATCTTCCTGGGGCACCGCGCCTACGGCTTCGCGGCGGCCAGCGAGGTGTACTTCGGCAAGCCTCTGAAGGACCTCTCGATCGCCGAGGCGGCGATGCTCGCCGGGTTGCCGAAAGCACCATCTGCTTACAACCCGATCAACAATCCGCGCCGGGCAGTGTTGCGCCAGCAATACATCATCGACCGGATGCTGGAAATGGGCTTCATCACGCCCGAGCAGCATGCCCAGGCCAAGGCCGAAAAACTGCGCATCCGGCCGCCGCAGGAAGCCGCCAGCCACGCCGAGTACGTCGCCGAACTGGCCCGCCAACTGATCTTCAGCCAGTACGGGGACGAGGCCTACACGCGCGGTCTGAATGTCTATCTGACACTGCACGCGGACGAGCAGGAACGTGCCTACCGCGCCCTGCGCCGCGGGATCATGGACTACGAGCGCCGCCAGGTGTACCGGGGACCCGAGGCCTATGTGGACCTGCCGGCCGATCCCAAGGAGCTGGACACCCGCATCGCCGAGGCGCTCTCCGACCATCCGGCCAACGACGAACTGCTGGCAGCCGTGGTGCTGGAAGCCAGTCCGAAGCAGGTCATCGCGGCGCTGCAGAGCGGCGAGTCGGTGACCATCACCGGCGAAGGACTCAAGCCAGCCACCTCGGGACTGTCCGACAAGGGCAACCCGAAGACCCGCATCCGTCGTGGCGCGGTGATCCGTGTGATCAAGCTGGTCAGGAACAACAAGGACGAGTGGACGATCACCCAGCTACCCGAAGTCGAGGGCGCGATGGTGGCGCTCAGCCCGAAGGACGGCAGTGTGCGGGCGTTGGTCGGCGGCTTCGATTACAACAAGAACAAGTTCAACCACGTCACTCAGGCCTGGCGGCAGCCGGGCTCGAGCTTCAAGCCGTTCATCTATTCAGCCGCGCTGGAGAAGGGGTTCAACGGCGCGACGATCGTCAACGACGGGCCGCTGTTCTTCGACGCGACGACCACCGGCAGCCAGCCCTGGGAACCCAAGAACTACGATGGCCAGTTCGACGGTCCGATGCCGCTGCGGCGCGCGCTGGCCAAGTCAAAGAACATGGTGTCGATCCGGGTGTTGCAATCGGTGGGCGTGAAGTACGCGCAGGACTGGATCACGCGCTTCGGCTTCGACGCGGACAAGCACCCGGCCTACCTGACGATGGCACTGGGCGCCGGGTCGGTGACGCCGATGCAGATGGCGCAGGCGTACTCGGTCTTCGCCAACGGCGGGTACCGGATCGCGCCGCAGCTGGTCCAGCGCATCACGGACCACGCGGGCCGCGTGCTGTACCAGCAGCAACCCAAGCAGTTCGAGGACTCGCAGCGGGCCATCGAACCTCGCAACGCCTACCTGATGGACAGCCTGCTCCAGGAAGTCGCGCGCAGCGGCACGGCGGCCCGTACCCAGGCCACGCTCAAGCGCCCGGACATCTACGGCAAGACCGGCACGACCAACGACTCGATGGACGCCTGGTTCGCGGGTTTCCAGCCGGAGTTGGTGTCGGTGGTGTGGATCGGCTACGACCAGCCGCGCAAGCTGGGTGACCGGGAAACCGGCGGTGGGCTCGCCCTGCCGGTGTGGATCGAGTTCATGCAATACGCCCTGCGCAACACGCCGGTCCAGGAGATACAGCCTCCCGAGGGCGTGGTGAACTTCAACGGCGAGTGGTACTACGACGAATTCGCCGGCAACAGCGGCGTGAAGGCACTCGGCAACGAGGAGCACGTGCCGACCACCGGCTCCGAGGAAGAGAAGAAGAGCATCCTCGATCTCTTCAAGCGCTAGCTCCCCCGACCGCCTGGTCGGGACGATCTCGCCCAGGACTCGCTCAGTCAGCTCCCGGAAAAGACCAGCGGCCTGCCCGCGTGATGCGAAGCCTCCTCGGACAGGCGCGCGAAGAAGGCGACGCCATCCTTGGTGTCGATCCATTGCCCGTCGACGAATTTGAAGTGATACCCACCGCGCCGCGAGGCGAGCCACAGCTCGTGCAGCGGCGGCTGCGTGTTCACGACGATCTTGCTGCGGTCCTGGAACTCCAGTTCCAGCAGTCCGCCGGTGCGATGCTGGTCGATGTCGACCACGTCGTCGTCGAGCCAGGTGTCGATGTCGGATTCGATGCTGGCCAGCACGGCGTCGGTGCGGGCGTCGTAGTCGGCATCGGTCAGTGGCGTGGGCGTCATGGGCAATCGGGAGCGGGCTCGCGAGAGACTAGACTGCGAGCCCATGAAGAACGTGAAGATGCGAAGTGTAGGCGCTGCCTCCAAGACGACCCGCCGCCGCGCCGCCAAGGCCATGACAACCCTGATGTTGTGCGCGGCTGCGCTCGCCGTCAGCGCCTGTGGCCAGAAGCGACCGCTCCAGTTGCCGCAGGCGAAGCATCCGACGCCGTCGTCGGCGTCGACGGCCTCCTCGCCGGCCTCGGCCGCCAGCGCCGCGAACTGACGCCGCCGCGTCCGCGCGAGGCGGACCTCAGATCCGCCCTTCCTCCACCGCGTGGCAGGCCACGCGGATCCCTTGGAACTCGAGCAGCTGTGGCCGCTCCGCGCTGCAACGCGCGTTCGCGTGCGGGCACCGGGGGTGGAAGCTGCACCCGCTCGGGGGATTCAGCGGATTGGGCACTTCCCCCTGCACGGGGGTGCGAGAGCGACCCGACATGTGGATGTCGGGAATCGCGTCGAGCAGCATCCGCGTGTACGGATGTCGCGGCGTCGCGAACAGCGCGCGCTTGTCGGCCTGCTCCACCAGCCGACCGAGGTACATCACGCCCACCTGGTCGGCCACATGCCGCACCACCGCGAGGTTGTGCGAGATGAACAGGTAGGTCAGGCCTTGCTTGCGCTGCAGGTCCTTCATGATGTTCAGGACCTGCGCCTGCACCGAGACGTCGAGCGCCGACGTCGGCTCGTCGCAGACGAGGAACTCCGGCTCGGTCGCCAGCGCGCGGGCGATGGAGATACGCTGCCTCTGCCCGCCTGAGAACTGGTGCGGAAACTTCTCCGCGTCCACCGGCGACAGCCCCACCGACTGCAGCAGCTCGCCGACGCGTTGCTTCAGTGCTTGCGCGTCGCGCACCAGGCCGTGCTCGCGCAGCGGTTCGGCGACGATGTCCTGGACCTTCCAGCGCGGGTTGAGACTCGCATAGGGATCCTGGAAGATCATCTGCATCCGGCGTCGCAAGGCCAGTGCATCCGGTCCCTTCAACGTGGTGGCGATGTCCGCATCATCAAAGCGCACCTCGCCGCGCGTCGGTGCATAGAGCCCGACGAGCAGGCGTGCGACGGTACTCTTGCCGCAGCCCGACTCGCCGACCAGCGCGAGCGTCTGGCCCTTCTCGATCGAGAAGCTGACGCCATCCACTGCATGGACGAACTGCCGTGGCTTGCGCTCGATCACGCGATTCAGCCACGGGGCCGACACGTCGAAGGTCTTGGCCAGATCACGCACCTCAACCAGCACCTCACCGGGGCTGGCTGTGGCTCGCTCGCCGTCGCCCGATTTCGTCGGGTCCGTCGCGCGTGGCGTCTCGTTCAACACAGTCATGCGACGCCTCCCTGCACGACAGCGACATCCGCGGCGTGCAACCAGCACGCTGCTTGGGTCGCAGGCGCCTTCATCAACTCGGGGCGCTGCTCGTGGCAGCGATCGAAGGCCCGCGGACAGCGCGGATGGAAGGCACAACCGGTCGGAATCGACGTGAGGCGCGGCATGGCCCCGTCGATCTGCACGAGCCGCTCGCGGTCCTCGTCCATCGCGGGGATGGAGCCCATCAGCCCCGACGTGTAAGGATGGCCCGGGCGATGGATCACCTCCTGCACCGGCCCGATCTCGGCCACGCGCCCGGCATACAGCACCGCCACGCGGTCGCAGGTCTCGGCGATCACGCCCATGTCGTGCGTGACCAGCATGACCGCCGCGCCCTGCTCCCTGCACACACGCTTGAGCAAGGCAATGATCTGCGCCTGGATCGACACGTCGAGGGCCGTTGTCGGCTCGTCGGCGACGATCAGCTTCGGATCTGCCGCGAGTGCGAGCGCGATCACCACGCGCTGCCGCATGCCACCCGAGAACTGGTGCGGATACTGGTCCACTCGGGCCTCGGGTGCCGGGATGCCGGTCGCCGCCAGCAGCTCGATCGCACGGGCGCGGGCCTGCTTCGCACTGAGCCCGAGGTGGGTCGTGATCGTCTCGACCAGTTGCCGGCCTACCGTATACAGCGGATTGAGCGACGTCAGAGGATCCTGGAAGATCGCGCCAATCTGCCGACCGCGAACACGGCGCATCTGGTCCGCAGGCAGGTTGTCGATGCGACGACCGTCGAGCAGGATCTCTCCACCGGCGATGCGCCCTGGTGGATCGAGCAGGCCAATGATCGCCGCGCCGGTCAGCGACTTGCCGGCGCCGGATTCGCCGACGACACCGAGCACCTCGCCGGGCGCGATGTCGAAGGACACGTCGTCCAGCGCGAGCAGCGTGCCACGCCGGGTCGGGAATTCCACGCGCAGATGGCGGACTTGCAGCAGGGGAGCAGAGGCGGTCATGGGGCCGTCATCCAATCAGCGCAGGCGGGGATTGAGCGCATCGCGCAACCAATCGCCGAGCATGTTCACCGACACCGTGATCAACACCAGCATCGTGCTGGGCCAGATCGTGATCCACCATTCGCCGGAGAACAGGAAGTCGTTGCCGACGCGGATCAGCGTCCCCAGCGAAGGGCTGGTCGGCGGCACGCCGACGCCGAGGAAGGACAGCGTCGCCTCCGTCAGGATCGCCGACGCGACCTGCAGCGTCGCCAACACCAGCACCGGACCGGTCACGTTGGGAAGCACGTGTCGCCACATGATGGCCATCGGCTGCACGCCGATCACGCGAGCGGCCTGCACATATTCCTTGTTGCGCTCGACCATCGTCGAGCCGCGCACCGTACGCGCGTACTGCACCCACCCGGTCAGCGAGATCGCGAGGATCAGCACCGCGAAAGCCAGCGACTCGTGCGCATCCTTGAACACGACACGGCCGATGCCGTCGATCAGCAGCGCGATCAGGATCGACGGGAAGGACAGCATCACATCGCAGATGCGCATGATGAACGCATCCACCTTGCCGCCGACGAAGCCGGACAGCAGCCCCAGGCCGACGCCGATGATCATCGACAGGATCACCGAGGCCACGCCCACCAGCAGCGAGATCCGCGCGCCGTACATGATCGCGGACAGCAGATCTCGCCCCTGGTCGTCGGTGCCTAGCAGGTACTTCGTCGATCCGCCCTCGATCCACGCCGGCGGCAGCCGCGAGTCCATCAGCTCCAGCGCCGACAGGTCGAACGGATCGTGCGGCGCGATCCAGGTCGCGAACAGCGCGCAGATCAGACAGCACAGCGCGACGAAGGCCGCGACCATGGCGAACGGCGAGCGGGTGAACGAGTGCCAGACGTCGCCGTCGAAGAAGCGCTTCAACGCGGTCGGCGGGCGCGGAGCCGGCGCACCGGAGGCCGGCGGAGGAGGAAGGGAGGCGGTCATTCGGAGATCAGGAGGGCGGGCTGTCGGGACGATGGCGGCGGGACGCGGAGGTCCGCTCAATGCGGTGCGAGGGGCAGGCCCTGCTCGACCAGGGCCGCGAACAGTGCGGACCCGAGCGGCAGGATCTCGTCGTTGAAGTCGTAGCGCGGCTGATGCAGCCCGCAGGGGCCGCCTTGTCCCAGCCGCAGATAGGCGCCGGGTCGGGCCTGCAGCATGAAGGCAAAGTCCTCGGACCCCATGCTCGGCACGAGTTTGTCGTCAACGTTCTCCGGGCCGACCAGCGACTGCGCGACGCGCACCGCGAAGTCGGCCTCGCGCGCACTGTTGACGGTCGCGGGATAGAGCCGCTGGTAGTCGACCTTGGCGCTCGCCCCGAAACCCAGGGCGACCGATTCGACCAGGCGCGTCATCCGCTCCTCGAGCAGTTGCTGCACTTCGGGCTTGAAGCTGCGCACCGTGCCGGTCAACTGCGCGGCCTCGGGGATGACGCTGAAGGCGCTCGGCTCGCCGGCATGCATCGAACAGAGGCTGACGACCGCCTGCTCGATCGGCGCGATGTTGCGCGACACCAGGCTTTGCACCGCGGTGATCACATGGCCGGCGATCAGCACCGGGTCGACGCTCAGGTGCGGATGCGCGCCGTGACCGCCGCGCCCCTGGATCGTGATGTTCACGCGGTCCGCCGCTGCCATCATCGCGCCACGGTTCAGACCGATCTTCCCGGGCGGCAGGTGCGGCCAGTTGTGCATCGCGTAGATGGATTCCACCGGGAAACGCTCGAACAGGCCGTCGGCGATCATCTCGCGCGCGCCGCCATAGCCCTCCTCGCCCGGCTGGAACACCAGCACCGCCGTACCGGCAAAACGCCGCGTCTGCGCCAGGTAGCGCGCCGTCCCGACCAGCATCGCGCAGTGGCCGTCGTGTCCGCACGCATGCATCAGGCCGGGCGTCGACGAACGCCAGGCGAAGTCGTTCTGCTCGCGCAGCGGCAGCGCATCCATGTCGGCGCGCAGCCCGAAAAGTCTGGGCGCCGTGCCCGGCGTCGTCTGGCCATGGATGGTCGCGACGATGCCGGTGCGGCCCAGGCCCTGGTGGATCTCGTCGACGCCGCAGGCCTTCAGCGCCTGCACGATCCGGGCGGCGGTGCGGTGTTCCTCGAAGCCGAGTTCCGGCATCGTGTGCAGTTCGCGGCGCAGCGCAACAAGCTCTCCGCGCGCCTCGAAGAGTCGCTGGTAGGTGCCGGCCGCGGCGGCGGTCAGGTGCTCTGGAGCGTTCATGTCAATGCGCGCCGCCGCTCACGCGCAAGCGCGGATCGACAGCGAAGTACAGCAGATCGACGACCAGGTTGATCACGACGAAGATCAGCGAGATCAGGCAGAGGTAGGCCGCCATCACGGGAATGTCGGCGAACTGCACCGCCTGGATGAACAGCAATCCCATGCCGGGCCATTGAAACACGGTCTCGGTGATGATCGCAAAGGCAATCAGCGATCCCAGCTGCAGGCCGGTGATCGTGATGACCGGCACCAGCGTGTTCTTCAACGCATGCCCGAAGTAGATCGTCCGGTCGCTGAGGCCGCGGGCGCGGGCGAACTTGATGTAGTCGGCGCGCAGCACTTCCAGCATCTCGGCGCGCACGATGCGCATGATCAAGGTCAGCTGGAACACCGCCAGCGTGACGCCCGGCAACAGCAGGTGACGCAACCCGTCGCCGGTCAGCAGCCCGGTGCTCCAGGCACCGAGCATCACGACTTCGCCCCGGCCATAGCTCGGCAGCCAGGCCAGTTGCACCGCGAAGATCAGGATCAGCAGGATCCCGATGAGGAAGGTCGGCAGCGCCACGCCCAGCAGTGACAGCGTCATCAACAGCTGTGAGCCGAAGGTCCCGCGCCGCAGCGCCGCGTAGACGCCCAGTGGGATGCCGAACACCAGTGCGATCAGCGCGGCCGTCGCAGACAGCTCGAGCGTCGCCGGGAAGCGCTCCGCGATCAGCGCGGAGACCTTGCGACCCTGCTTCAGGCTGACGCCGAACTCGCCCTGCGCCGCATTGCCGGCGAAATGCGCGAACTGCACGATGAAGCTCTGATCGAGCCCCAGATCCTTGCGCAACTGCTCGCGCTGCTCCGGCGTGGCGTCCTGGCCGAGCAGGTTGTTGACCGGATCCCCGACGTACTGGAACAGCATGAAGGCGATGAAGGCCACCGTCAGCATGACGACGACGGCCTGCGCCAGACGGCGAAGAATGAAAACCAGCATGGACGAGGGCCTCCGGCATGGGCTCGGGCGACGCGACTTGTGATCGGCCCTGGCACGACCTGACCCCGGAGGCGGAGCGCTTCAGAAGGGAACCATCATCAAGCAGCGTACGCCCACCGGCAAGTGGGTTAGCCCTTGACGCGGCGCGAACGCGACGTCGTCCCGACCGTTGCACAAGAACGAAAAAACCGCCCGAAGGCGGTTTGCTGCGAGGCGGCGGCGGGGTGGTCAGGTCCGCCGTCTCCCAAAGGACGATCAGAAGCGGTGACGGATACCGACGATCGAACCACCACGCTTCTCGGCGTTGTTGGCGAAGCGGACCGCGCCCTCGTGCTTGGTGTAGTCCAGCTCGAAGTAAGCGTCGGTGCGCTTGGAGAAAGCGTAGTCCGCGACGAAGGCCACGTAGTGCCCTTTGCTCTTGGTGTTGGCCAGAGCAGCGCTGTAGTGCGTCTGCGTGGCGTACCAATAGTGAGCGCCCAAGTTCAGTTGCGGGGTCAGCTGATAGGCGGCGCCCACCGAGATCATGTCCCGCTTCTTCACATCATTCGCGGCCGCATTCAGCACCGTGCCCAGCAAGCCGGACGTGTAGGCCGCGCCCAGCAAGCCGCCCCGGTCGAACTTGTTGGTCGCCCAGGACAGGTTGATGTACCACGGGCCGCTCGTGTACGCGCCGCCGGCGGTGTAGCCCTTGACCTTCTTGCCCAGGGTGTCCTCGACCTGCAGGAAGGCGCCGCCGAAGGCGATGGGGCCCTGGTTGTAGCGCAGCAGGCCGCCGAACGACTTGTTCTGTGAATTGCCTTCACCCGCCGACACCTGGACCTCGCCGCGGATGGGGCCCTTCTCGAACAGGTACTTGACCATGTTGTCCTGGCGCGCGCCCATCGACAGGCCGATCTCGGGCTTGTAGGCCTCGATGTAGGGCGAGTACTTGAAGGACGCGTAGGTCGACGTGTAGATGTCGAACAGGATGTTGTACTGGCGACCCAGCGTGAGGCGGCCGAAGTCGGCCGACTGGATGCCGACCCAGGACTGACGCCAGAAATCGGCGGCGGCCACGGTGCCGGTGTCGGAGTTCAGACGGTGCTCGAGGTTGGCGATGGCCTTCAGCCCGCCGCCCATGTCCTCGGTCACGTTCACCCCGAGACGGCTCTGGGACATGCCACCGGGGATCACCTGCTTCTCGGAGCTTCCGGCGTTCGCATTGCTGGTCCAGCGCAGACCTACGTCAACGATGCCGTAGAGCTGCACGGTCGACTGTGCCCAGGCGGCGCTGGTGCTCGCTGCGAGGATGCTCAACGCCAAGGCGGCTTTCTTCATGTGATGTCTCCTGTATGTTTGGTGTGGTCGCCGAGATCGATTCTCAGCGAAGCCCCCAGACGGAGACGCTTTGTGTTGCACATCGCCCACGCGAGCAAACCCTGTCAAGTTTGTGACGCCCTCCCAGAGGGAAAACCCGCGAAGACTGTCTACAAAATCTACAACAGTGCGTTGCGACGACAGTGCTTGATCGACTGGCGCAAGACCTGGCACCTGCGCGACAGGCTCCCTACGGGCTAACGTTGAGACGAAAAAAGCCGCCCCGAGGGGCGGCTTTCGTAGCGCAGCGCGCTGATCCGGAGATCAGAAGCTGTGCTTGATACCGACGTCCAGGCCACCCGACTTGCCACCGCGAGCAGCGGCAACAGCGTTGTTCTGAACGCGGAAGTTCGAGTTGTCGTTGTCGATGATCGACGCGGTCGTGTACAGCGCGGTGCGCTTGGACAGGTTGTGCTGGTAGCCGATGGTGAAGGCTTGAGCGTCGCCGCGTGCCGCCACCACTGCGTCAGCAGCACCGTTGGTCTCAGCCTTGGTGTACTGAGCGGTCACCGAACCGGCAGCCGTCACCGGCACCACGGCGCCGACCGTGAACAGGTTCTGCTTGCGCGAACCGAACTTCAGCTGGCTGAACAGGCCTTGCACCTTCACGACCTTGAAGTCGTAGCTGGCGCCCAGCGACAGTTGCTTGAACTTCGAGCCCAGCGAGTCGGTCGACTGGTAGCCGCCGGCCACGTTGAAGTCGGCGATCTTGTAGCCCAGACGGCCACCGAAGGACTTCTTGCCGTCGGTGCCTTCACCAGCAGCCACGTCGAACGAGCCGTACACGCCGCCCAGGTCGGCCGGCAGGAAGTACTGAACCAGGTTGTCGGCACGGTTGATCGTGTCGATGTTCGAGCCCAGCAGGCTGTACGTGCGGGTCACGTCACCCAGACCGGTGGTGCTGTAGACGTCGAAATCATCGACGACCAGGCGGGTCGAGGTCTTGCCACGGCCCAGACGGACTTCACCGAAGTCGCCCATCAGGCTCACGGAAGCGCGACGGCCCCAGAAGCGGGTGGCGTCAGCGGTGCCGGTGTCGGCAGCCAGGGCGCCTTCCAGCCAGAAGCCAGCCTTCAGGCCGCCACCCAGGTCTTCGACGCCACGGACGCCGATGCGGCTGGAGGAGCTGCCGTCGTTCGTCAGTTGCTTCGTGTCCTGGCCATTGGCCTTCGTGTAACGGGCGGCCACGTCGATCACGCCAAACAGCGTGACGGACGATTGAGCGGCAGCGGCACCAGCGAAACCAGCCAGCACAGCCAGCGCGACGAGAGATTTCTTCATTAGAGACTCCTAGATCTTCAATGAGGTTGCGGTTGGTAGATCGCCCGCAAACCAAGCTCCTGCAATGAAGCTGTGGTGTATTGCAACAGGTCCGATCACGCCTGACCAGCAGCCACCCCGTAAAAGTCCTGATTTCGTTGGATCGAAGCAACGCGTATGGGATTAAAAAATTGTGTCATCACGCATTCGCACAAAGGATCACCCGGCACCACCGAACCACTTGACGCCCCGCTCCTAAACTGCGGCGTCACGCCCACCGCGAGCATTCAAGATGGAATCCCAGCCTCAGCGCCCGGCGCGCATACTTTCTCGAGCGGACGCGTGGATATCCACGCTGGATCACAGCCTGAAGACGCTGGCGGGTGTCGCGCCGATGGCGAGACCGGCGCCCGAAGCGGCATCCGCCGACGAGCCGCTGGATGAGCCGCAGCGCAAGCTCGCCGCGTCGCTGATGCGGGTCAATCATGTCGGCGAGGTCTGCGCGCAGGCGCTCTACCGCGCCCAGGCCCTGACCACGAGGGACGCGGCCCTGCGTCAACACCTGGAGCACGCCGCGCAGGAGGAGATCGACCATCTCGCCTGGTGCGCCGGGCGACTCCGTGCGCTGAACGACCGCCCGAGCTTGCTCAATCCCCTCTGGTACGGCGGCGCCTTCGCGATCGGTTCCGTCGCCGGGCTGATCGGGGACAAGGTCAGCCTGGGCTTCGTCATCGAGACCGAGCGTCAGGTCGAGGCGCACCTCGCTGGCCACCTGAAGCGGCTGCCCGCGGGCGACCACAGTTCGCGAGCGATCGTCGCGCAGATGAAGGAAGAGGAGGCCCGTCACGCCGAAGAGGCGCGCGGGCTCGGCGGCGTCGACCTGCCTGCGCCGGTACGGGGTTTGATGCGCCTAGCCGCCAAGGTCATGACGCGCACGGCGCACCATCTCTAGCGTGCGCCCTCGCCCGCCGGGCGGGCGGGCGGGAATCAGACCTCGACGATCTCCACCGACGTGGTGATCTCCGCCGTCTTCGCCAGCATGATGCTGGCCGAACAGTACTTCTCGTGGGAGAGCTGCACCGCGCGCTCCACGCTCGCCTGCGGCAGGCCCTTGCCCGTCACGACGAAGTGCATGTGGATCCTGGTGAAGACCTTCGGATCGGCCTCGGCGCGATCGGCACTCAGCTTGACCTGGCAACCGCGCACATCGTGGCGGCCGCGCTTCAGGATCAACACCACGTCATAGGCGGTGCAACCGCCAGTCCCGGCCAGCACGGTTTCCATCGGTCGCGGCGCCAGGTTGCGACCACCCCCATCCGGCGCGCCGTCCATGTTGATCATGTGGCCGCTGCCGGTCTCGGCGATGAAGCTCATGCCGTCGGCGCCCATCCAGTTGATCGTGCATTCCATTCGTCGTTCCTTCGTTCCATGGGCCGTTCGAGCCATGCGGGGCGGTGATCTGACCCCACTTCTTGCGGGACCGCCCATCACGGTCACCCACTCTGGCGGTGATTTTGCGCATTTAGAGGCCCGACTCCAGGGCTGGACCCCCCGAAAAATATTGCAGCGCAACATGCATCCCCCTAGAATTCTAGGCATGCGACAGCGCTACCCCACTCTGTAGGGTCAGCCCCGCACCGATTGTCTCCTCCACCGCCTCCATGGTGGATTCAGCCCGAGGCCACAAGCCTCGGGCTTTTTTTCGTCCGTCCGCGCACGCTCCGCAGCGCAAGGCTCGCTCCTCCAATGGCGAAAGCGCATGAGCCGCCGCCGCTCAGGCGTCCCCGCGCCCCGGGCAGACCCTCGCTATCATCGTCCGCCCGACTCCCGCCGCGTCCGCGCGGGACGGGGAACTGGAGGGATTTCCATGGCCGGCACCCGCCGCGCATCGCGCAAGAACACCTCGACGCGCCCATCGGCGCAACACCCCGCGTTACTCCCGGCCGACCAGAGTTATCTCCAACGGATTCTTAACGCCAAGGTGTATGAGGTCGCGCAGGAAACCTCCCTCGATGCCGCCCGCAATCTCTCCAAGCGCATCGGCAACAAAGTCTGGCTGAAACGCGAAGATCAGCAGCCGGTATTCAGCTTCAAATTGCGGGGTGCCTATAACAAGATGGCAAATCTCGCGCCCGAGCAATTGGCGCGCGGGGTGATTTGCGCATCGGCGGGGAATCATGCCCAGGGCGTGGCGCTGTCGGCAAAGAAACTCGGCTGCCGCGCGGTCATCGTGATGCCGGTGACGACGCCCAAGGTCAAGATCGACGCCGTGCAGGCGCTGGGCGGCGAGGTGGTGCTGGCCGGGGAGTCCTTCACGGACGCGTACGGGCACGCGCTGGAGCTTGAGCAGCAGCACGGACTGAGCTTCGTCCACCCGTTCGACGATCCCGACGTCATCGCCGGCCAGGGCACGATCGCGATGGAGTTGCTGCGCCAGCACCCGGGGCCGATCGACGCGATCTTCGTCGCGATCGGCGGGGGCGGTTTGATCTCGGGGGTCGCGGCCTACATCAAGGCCGTGCGGCCGGAGATCAAGATCATCGGCGTCCAGACCAAGGACTCGGACGCCATGGTGCGCTCCGTGCGCGCCGGCAAGCGGGTCACGCTGACCGACGTGGGGCTCTTCTCGGACGGCACTGCGGTCAAGCTGGTCGGCGAGGAAACCTTCCGCATCTGCCGCGAGCTGGTCGACGACTACATCCTGGTCGACACCGACGCCGTCTGTGCCGCGATCAAGGATGTCTTCGTCGACACGCGCAGCATCCTGGAGCCGGCCGGCGGACTGGGTGTCGCAGCCATCAAGCAGTATGCGGCGCAGCACGGGACCCGGGGCGAGACCTACATCGCCATCACCTGCGGCGCGAACATGAACTTCGACCGGCTGCGCTTCGTGGCCGAGCGCGCGGAGGTCGGCGAGGAGCGCGAGGCGCTGTTCGCCGTCACCATCCCGGAGGAACGCGGCAGCTTCCGGCGCTTCTGTGAACTGGTCCAGGGCCGCAGCGTCACAGAATTCAACTACCGCATCTCCGACCGCCAGGTGGCGCACGTCTTCGTCGGCGTCTCCATCACCAAGCGCGAGGAAGCCGACAAGCTGGTCCGCAGCTTCGAGCGCCATCGTTTCGCCACCGTCGACCTCACCGACGACGAACTGGCCAAGCAGCACGTCCGCCACATGGTCGGCGGTCGGACCGAACTTGCGGAGAACGAGCGCCTCTTCCGCTTCATCTTCCCGGAGCGGCCGGGCGCGCTGATGCGCTTCCTGTCCAGCATGAGCCCGGACTGGAACATCAGCCTGTTCCACTACCGCAACCAGGGCGCGGACTATGGCCGCATCCTCGTCGGTCTGCAGGTTCCGAAGGGCGACGGCAAGGCGTTCAAGACCTTCCTCGACCAGTTGAACTACCCCTGTACCGAAGAGACCGATAACCCGGTGTACCGGCTCTTCCTGCGTTGAACCGCGTCAAGGGGCCGTGACCGCGCGGGCGCACCGGCGCCCGGACGGCCAGGCGGTTACGGCTTGACACCAACAGCTGCCCCCGGGACAAGGGGCAGAGGCGAGACGGCGGGGGCAATTGCCGATGGCCTGCCCGCGGCGCGGGCCGAGAATGGCGGTCCCCATGTCCATTCATCAGTCCCTCATCTCGCCGACCGCCAATCCGGAGCTGGAACGCGCCTTGCGCCAGCGCCTGGAACGCCGCTGCACGCTGGCCGGCCGACTGGGTGAACTGGAACCGCTCGCGGTGCGACTGGGCCTGATCCAGGCGACGCAGACACCGAAGTTCCGCGACCCCACGCTGGTGCTGTTCGCGGCCGACCACGGCCTGGCGGTGGACGGCATCGCATTGCCCAACGGTCGCAGCACGCGTGAGCAGGCCCTGCTCGCCCTGCAACACCGCCTGCCCTCGACCGTGTTCGCGCGCAACCAGGGCATGCATGTGACGGTGGTCGACTGCGGCATCGCCGAGCCACTCAGCCCGCAGCAGCGTCTGCTCGCGCGCAAGATCGCGCACGGGACGCGCAACTCGCGGGCTGGCGCGGCGATGACGGTGGAACAGGCGCATGCCGGCGTGCGCGTCGGCATGGAAATCTCCGACAACCTGGCGGGCAACGTGATCGCCTGCGCGGGGCTGGGCCAAGGCTCGCTGGAGGCTTCTGCGCTGGTGCTGTCCCGGTTGATGGACATGCCGGTGCAGGACTTCA
This sequence comes from Mitsuaria sp. MSU3D, assembly GCF_056867975.1. NCBI lineage: Bacteria > Pseudomonadati > Pseudomonadota > Betaproteobacteria > Burkholderiales > Sphaerotilaceae > Roseateles > Mitsuaria sp. MSU3D. The sequence goes on from NZ_CP200314.1 coordinate 4,198,879, forward strand.
TCATCTCCGGCCCCGACATGCCGCACGACGACCTGTCGCATCTGATGCTGGTGCTGCAAGGCGCTCAGCAGCGGCACCGCGAGGTGCGCGAACCGATGGCGGTGCTCGCGGCCTTCGGCGGATTCGAACTGGCGGTGATGGTCGGCGCGATGCTGGTCGCGGCGTCGAAGCGGCAGCTGATTCTGGTGGACGGCATCGCCGCGTGCGCGGCGTTGAAGGTGGCGTCCATGATCGCGCCCCCGGTCACTGATTACGCGGTGTTCTGCCGCAGCACCACCCATCGCGGACTGGACGAGGCGCTTCAGCTGTTCCACGCGGCGGCGCTGCTGGAACTCGGCATGGAATGCGGGGATGGCACCGGCGCGACCTTGGCGTGGCCGCTGGTCCGTTGCGCGGCGGCGCTGCTGACGGAAGTGCAGGACCTGCCCGACGGGGCCATCCACAGTCGTCCGTCCGACCTGCGCGACACGGGATCGAGCAACGCGGGCGCGCTGCACACAGGTCCGGGCCGGTCCACGCTGGGCAGCAAGTACTGACCCTGCGCGCGCGCCGACGCGCCTGATGACGCGCCAGGCGTGCTCAACGCCTCACGCGCTACCTCTTTGGAACTACTTGATGGGGTTGGCGCTGCCGTCGCCGGGGGGCATCTGCGGCAAGGAACCGGTGACGGCGGTGGGCGGCACGATGCCGTCGGGTCCCGGCGCGCCAGCATGAGGCTGCATCTGCGGAACGTTGAAATTCGGCGGCGGGGCCATGCCGCCACCCGGCGCGAACTGCGGCGGCGGAGCGAGCACCACATCCGGCGCGCCCGGCGCGAGACTCAGCCGGACGGTCACCGCGTTGCCGGTGCCCAGGCCCACGTCACGACGATTGATCTCGATCAATTTCAGGTCGCCATCGACGGAAGCGCCCATGCGCACGGGCTTCGGCGGCGCGCCGGCGATCGCGATCAAGGCGACGCCTTCCCCGGGATAGCGCCCGCCGGCGGTCGGAGCCACGACACCCAGCAGCTGGAAACGCGACGAGGTGGATTCGACCGGCGTCTCCGCCACCTTCGCGGCAGCGAACAGTCGAGTCCAGTCTGCGGGCGCGCTTTCACCGGTCGCGGAACGCGTCATGGCGGGCGCCTGCGGCCCCTTCACCATCAGCGTCAACGCCCAATACGCAAGGCTCGCCGCCAGCGCCGCCCAGACTACGAAGCTTAACCATCGTGCATGCATCCGACGATTATGATGCAGCGCGATGGGCCACCAAGGGTGGCTCCACGAGGATTGCAACACCATGCGTCGACCCTTCTCCAAGTTCTCTCCGCGCCGTGCCCGCGGCTTCACGCTGATCGAACTGATCGTCGCCATCACCATCGTCGCCGTCATGGGCGCGGTGGTCGTGCCGGCGGTGATGAACCACGTGTCCGAAGCCCGTCGCACCGCGGCGCGCTCCGACGTCAACACGCTGATGCAATCGCTCAAGCTTTACAAGATGGACAACGGCCGCTATCCGAGCGGCGAGCAGGGCCTGGGCGCGCTCGTGGCCAAGCCCACCAACGGCCCGGCGGCGCCGAACTGGAAGGTCTACATCGAGAAGCTGCCCAAGGATCCCTGGGGCAACCCGTACCAGTACGACAACCCGGGCCTGAAGGGCGAGATCGACGTCTACAGCCTGGGCGCGGACGGCAAGCCCGGCGGCGAGGGCTCCGACGCCGACATCGGCTCCTGGGAATAAGCGCGCGGCCCGCCGTGCGCTTCGTCCCCTCCCCCACCGACTGCCCAGAGCCGTGCGCGCGCGTCCGTCCGGCCGACTGCTCCAACGCGGCTTCACGCTGATCGAGCTGATCGTCGCGATCACGATCGTGGCGATCGCCAGCGCCACCGTCGCGGTGGCCATGCGCGACCGCGCCGACGTGCAGCTGGAACGCGAGGCGCTGCATCTGGCGTCCGTGCTCGAGACCGCGCGCTCCGAGGCCCGCGCGGCGTCGCTCGACGTGCGCTGGGTCCCCGACTCGAACAACGACGCCAGCCGCTACCGCGTCACCGGCCTGCCGGTCGCGCTGATCAAGCGCCTGGAGTTGGAGCGGCCCTGGCTGGGCGACCCGCCGATCGTCGAGATCGAGGGCGCCAGCGCCAATGGGCGCTCGATCCGTCTGGGGCCTGAACCGCTGATCGGCGCGCAACGCCTGACACTGATCCGCGGCGATCACCGCATCACGCTGGCCACGGATGGGCTGCGGCCGTTCGCGATCGCGAAGGGCGGCACATGAGAACCACGCCCGTCGCCAGGCCTGCGCCGCGCGACCGCGGCTTCACGCTCGTCGAGGTGCTGGTGGCACTGACGATCGTCGCGCTGTGCCTGGCCGCCGGGCTGCGCGCGGCGGGCGCGATGACCTCGAACTCCGACCGGCTGGCGATCAACTCGCTGGCGCAGTGGTGCGCCGAGAACGAGCTCACCGAGATGCGACTGACCAAGGCCTTCCCGGGCATCGGCGACAACAGCGTCAGTTGCTCGCAGCTCGGCCGCGACTTCAGCGTCAAGATGATCGTGCGCGGCACGCCGAATCCGAACTTCCGCCGCGTCGAGGCACAGGTCTTCGACGACAAGGACCGGCCGCTGCTGACCATCACCACCATCGTGGGACGCAACTCCTGATGCGCCGCGCCACAGGCTCCTCCCGGCGCGCGGCGCGCGGGTTCACGCTGATCGAGGTCGTCGTCGCGCTCGTCGTGATGGCGGTGATGTCGGTCATGGCCTGGCGCGCGGTGTCGGCGTTGACGACCAGCCGCGAGCGCAACGAGGTCGCGATGGATCGCGCCGAGACGCTGCAGACCTTGATCCGCCAATGGGAGCTGGATCTGCGCGAGGTGCAGAAGAGCGACGTGTTCGACGCGTTGACCTTCGACGGCGCGACGCTGCGCATCACACGTCGGCGCGAGACGGGCCTGCAGCTCGTCGCCTGGCAGTTGAAGGAAGGCCGGCTGGCGCGCTGGGAGTCGCAGACGCTGAACAACGCCGATGCGTTGCGGGACGCGTGGTTCCGCAGCCAGCAGCTCAACGCCAAGGAAATGCGCGAGCTGCCGGGGCTCGATCGTGTCGTCGGCTGGCAGATGTACTTCTTCCAGCAAGGTGCGTGGGCCAACGCGCAGTCCACGCTCGACAAGGATCCGGCGAACAGCGACCCGGCGAACAAGAACGCAGCCGCGACCAACGCGGTGCCTGACGGCGTCCGCATGCGGCTGCAGTTCGGCGAGGACAGCGGCTACCGCGGCGAGCTGGTCCGCGAGGTCGCGGTGGAGGGGGGCAGCTGATGCGCGCCGTTCACGCTCCCGCCCGCGCCCCGCGGTCGACGCGATCGCGCCGGGGTGCGGCCCTGCTCACCGCGTTGCTGATCGTGGTGCTGGTGACGACCTTGTCCGCCGCGATGTTGTGGCGGCAGTCGCGCTCGATCCAGATCGAGGCCGCCGACCGCGGTCGCGCGCAGGCGGACTGGGTGTTGCAGGGCGCGCTGGACTGGGCACGGCTCATCCTGAGCGAGGATGTCCGGTCCGCGCGCAACAACACCGCGAAGAGCGACGACCTCGGTGAAGTGTGGGCGGTGCCGCTGGCCGAGGCGCGGCTGTCGAGCTTCCTGTCGCAGGACGAGAACAAGTCGGAGGACTCGGGGCCCGACGCGTTCCTCTCCGGCCACATCGAGGACGCGCAGGGGCTGTTCAACCTGCGCAACCTGGAGACGCAGCCGGCGCAGACCCAGCCCGGACAGGCGCCCGATCCCCAGGCCGTCCAGAAGGCCCTCGACAACCTGAACGCGGCGCGCAGGATCTTCCAGCGCGCGGGCATGAGCGCCTCGATCGCCGAACAGGTCCAGAAGAATCTCATCGCCTCCGCCGGCAGCAAGGGCACGGACCAGCAGGGCGAGGTGCCGCTGAGGCCGGCCCGGATCGAGCAGTTGCGCTGGTTCGGCCTCAACGATGAACAGATCGCCCGCCTGAGCACGCTCGCCGTGCTGCTGCCCAAGGCGCAGACGACGCTGAACCTGAACACCGCGCCCCGGGAAGTCATCGCGGACGTCCTGGGCGTCGACCTCGGCGTCGCCGACAGCATCGTGCGGGCCCGCCAGAGCAAGGCCTTCACCGCCTGGGACGACCGGCTGACCTCGCTGGTGGCGGGGATCCCCGCCACCGACACGCGCCAGCAGATGGCCGCCTTCACCTCGAACTACTTCTTCGTCGAAGGCCAGTTGCGCATGGATGATCGGATCCTCGCTCAGCGCTCACTAGTGTTCCGGGACGGCACTAACGTTCGCGTCATCGATCGGCAGCGCCTGCAACGCCAGTCGACGCTGGCGGGAACCACCAACGGCTACGGGGCCACACCTTGAACGCCGGAGGCGGCGTCGCGCGCCGCCCACGCGCTCTTGAAACGATTGGAAAGAAGAGGGACGGGATGCATGCACTTGTAAAGGCGCGACTACGGGCTTGCTCGGGGGCGCGCGGCGCCGTTCCGTCACGCAAGCCCTCCTAGAATCCGCGATCCTATGAGTACCCTGCTCATCCTCCTGCCGGCCAGCCCGCCTCAGAACGGTGCCGCCCCGCACGACTACGAATTCTGGTTCAGCCACGACGCGCAGGCGCCGGCCCACGCACGCGGGCACGGCCAGCGCGCCGCGCTGGCCGCGATGCCGCCCGCCGACCGCGTGATGCTGCTGCTCGGCGACGACCAGGTCAGTTGGCTCCCCGCGCAATTGCCCAAGATCAAGGGCGCAAAGTTGCGCAGCGCCGTCGTCGGCGTGATGGAGGATCACCTGCTCGAGGACCCCGATCGGCTGCACCTCGCGCTGATGGAAAGTTCCGGCACCGAGGGCCAGTCGCATTGGATCGCCGTGACCGCGCGCGAACCGCTGCGCGCGCATCTGCAGGCGATGGAAGCCGCCGGTCTGCTGGTGGAGTCGCTGCTGCCGCTGTCGTGGCCGCAGACCGCCGGCGGCACGGAGGGCGGGCACATCCACGCCGGCTCCGATGACCGCGCCCGGCTGCGCGTCTCGCGCGTCGACGGCGTGGCCACCTTCCCGCTGGACAGCGGCGGGCTGCGCGGTTGGCTCGGCGAGGACTGGTGGACGAACGCGCCCGTGACCGCGAGCCCCGCCGCCTCGGCGGTGGCCGAGCAGTGGCTGGGTCGCCCGGTGGGCGTCCTCAACGACACCGAGCGCGCCTGGGCGGCCCGCGAGGCACCGATCAACCTGCTGCAGTTCGACCTGACCCCGCGCCGGCGCGGCTGGCAGCGCGTCCACCAGGCGTGGCAGACGCTGCAGACGCCGGCCTGGCGGCCGTTCCGCTGGGGCGTCATCGGCCTGATCGCCGTGCAGGTCATCGGCTTGAACGCGATGGCGTGGCAACAAGGCCGCGCCATCGATGCGCGCAAGGCCGAGCAGGAAGCGCTGCTGCGACAAGCCTTCCCGCAGGTCCGCGTGGTTCGCGACGCCCGCGCACAGATGGTCCGCGAGACCGAGGCCCTGCGCGGCAGCGCCGGCCAGGTCGGCCCCGGCGACCTCGAGGACCTGCTCGGCGCCGTGGCGCGCGTGTGGCCGCAAGGCGAGCCGCCGCTGCCCAACGTCCGTTTCGAACAGGGCCGGCTGCAACTCGCCGGACTCTCGCCCCCGCAACGCGCGCAACTGCGCGAGCGGCTGGGCCAGGACCCCGCACTGCGGGTCGCCGAGGACGGCGACACGCTCCAACTCAGCCTGCGACCCGACAACCGATGAACGCCCTCACGACCATGCAACGGGACCTCCGGGCCCGCTGGCAGGCCGCCACGCCGCGCGAACGTCTGATCGCGCGGGCGACCGCCGTGATCGTCGGCCTGCTGGTGCTCTGGCTGATCGCGCTGGCGCCGGCCTGGGCCACGTTGCGCAAGGCGCCGGGCGAGCTCGACCGGCTTGATCGCGAGCTTCAGCAGATGCGGGCAATGGCTCAGCAGACGCAGGCCTTGAAGCAGGCCGTGCCGGTCTCGGCCGAGCAGTCGATGACCGCGCTGCGGGCCGCGACGGCCCGCCTCGGCCCGGCCGCCGAACTGACGATCAACGGCACGCAGGCGCAGTTGCGGCTGCGCGGCGTGCCCGGGGGCGCGCTGGCGATGTGGCTCGGCGAGGCGCGCCAGGGCGCGCGCGCCCGGCCGCAGGAAGCCGAGCTGCAGAACGGTCCGCAGGGTTTCAGCGGTCGCCTGACGGTGCTGCTGCCCGCAGCGGCGGGGAACTGAGCCATGTCGCGACAACAACGCTTCATGGAGTCGGCTTTCATGCAGTCGGCCTTCATGCTCCTGGCCGCTCCGGGCAAGGCCGTGGCGCTGGTCCGCACCGATCGCGGCGCCATGCGCTGGGCGTTGGCCGGCGCGGTGCTGGGCCTGCTGACCGCGGTCGTGGTCTGGGCCCCGGCGGCCTGGCTGGCGAAGGCGGTGGCCTCGGCCACGAATGAACGGCTGCTGCTCGCCGACGCGCGCGGCAGCCTCTGGAACGGCAGCGCGCGCGTGATCCTGAGCCCGGGCGAAGGCAGCCGCGATGCGAGCGAACTGCCGCAACGGCTGGGCTGGTCGCTGCGCCCGGCGTGGATCGACGGCGGACTGGCCATGCGGCTGACGCTGGACCAGTCCTGCTGCATCAAGCCCGGCGTCCCGTTGACGGCGAGCTTCGGCATGGACCGGGTCACCGTGCGCCTGCCCGACGCCACGCCCGAGCAGCCGTGGATCCGCTGGCCGGCCGCCTGGCTCGCCGGGCTCGGCACGCCGTGGAACACGCTGGCACCGGACGGCGTCATCGCCGTCAGCTCGCAGGGCTTCGTGTTCGAGGGCCGGGGCAAGACGGTCAAGGTGAACGGCATGGCCCAGGTCGAGCTGCGCGACTTCTCCTCGCGCCTGGCGCAGGTGACGCCGCTGGGCAGCTACCGGATGGGGCTCGTGGGCGGCAGCGAGGCGCCTCAACTGATCCTGACCACGATCCAGGGCCCGCTGCAACTGAGCGGCCAGGGGAGCCTGGGCGCGACGCGGACGCAATTCCGGGGCGAGGCGACAGCCGCGCCGGGCAGCGAAGCCGCATTGGCCAATTTGTTGAACATCATCGGGCGCCGCAACGGTGCGCGCTCGATCATCTCGGTGGGATGAGCATGAACAAGCACATGATGCGACCGACGGCGCTGGGCGTCGCGATCACCCTGATCGCGGGCAGCCTGCCGATGCAGGCCGGCGCACAGTCGAATCAGCAGCAGAACCGCCGACAGCCGGCCGTGCGCGCGAGCACGCCGGTCACGCTGAACTTCGTCAACACCGACATCGAGGCGGTGTCGCGCGCGATGTCCGCCGCGCTGGGCAAGCCGATCCTGGTCGATCCGCGGGTCAAGGGCACGATGACGCTGACGGCCGAGCAGCCGGTGCCGGTGCAGGAGGCCTACCTGAGCTACCTCGCCTCGCTGCGCGGCATGGGCTTCGCGATGGTCGAGACGGGCGGACTGCTGAAGCTCGTGCCCGAAGCCGAAGCCAAGCTGCAGACCGGCGCGGTGACGATCGCCGGCGAGTCGCGCACGCGCGGCGACCAGGTCGTGACGCAGATCTTCAAGCTCAGCCATGAGAACGCGAACAACCTGGTCGCGGTGCTGCGTCCGCTGATCACCCCGAACAACACGATCAACGCGAACCCGGGCAACAACAGCCTGGTCATCACCGACTACGCCGACAACCTGCAGCGGATCAGCCGCATCGTCGCGGCGCTGGACCAGCCGTCCAACACCGACATCGAGGTGATCCCGCTGCGCAACGCGGTGGCCTCGGACATCGTGCAGCTGGTGCAGCGGCTGTCGGACGGCGGCGGCGGCACGCAGGGCGTCCAGGTGCAGGGGGGCGCCGGCGGCGGCAGCGGCAGCGTGATGGCCGATCCGCGCAGCAACGCGCTGATCGTGCGCGCGGCCAATCCGGCCAAGCTGATGCAGCTGCGCGCGATGATCGCCAAGCTGGACCAGCCCAGCAGCGACACCGGCGGCAGCATCCGCGTGATCTACCTGAAGAACGCGGACGCGGTGCGTCTGGCCACGGTGCTGCGCGCGGCCTACACGAACAACGCGGGCCCGGGCGCGGGCGGCTCCAGCAGCGGCCAGGGCGGCACCGGCAGCTTCGCCGGCGCGCAGACCGGCAGCGCGGGACAGTCCGGCGGCTTCGCGGGCAACAGCTCGTCGTTCGGCGGCAGTTCGTCGAGTTCGGGCACGAGCGGGTCGGGCGGCAGCGGCGGCACCTCCACCCAGGTCAGCCAGACCGCGCAGGTCAGCACGGGCGGCTTCGTCCAGGCCGACCCCGCGACCAACTCGCTGATCATCACGGCGCCCGAGCCGATGTACCGCCAGATCCGCGCGGTCGTCGAGCAGCTCGACACGCGCCGCGCGCAGGTCTACGTCGAGGCGCTGATCGTGAAGGTCGATGCCAGCAAGGCCGGCCAGTTCGGCGTGCAGTTCCAGCAGCTCTTCGGCGAAGGCGCCATCGGCACCAACTTCGGCACCGGCTTCTCGAACATCCTGAACCTGACGGCCGCCACGGCCGGCGGCACCACGGGCGTCAGCAGCGCGATCTCGAGCGGGACGATCCCGACCGGCCTGAACGTCGGCATCATCAAGAAGGTCGGCAGCCTCTACACGCTGGGCGCCATCGCCAACGTGCTCGGCTCGGTGTCCGGCACCAACGTGCTGTCCACGCCGTCGCTGATCGTGCAGGACAACGAGGAAGCCGACCTGCTGATCGGCAGCAACGTGCCGGTGCTGACCGGCAACTCGACCACGACGTCGGGCACGACCACCAGCCCGTTCCAGACCTTCGAGCGTCGCGACGTCGGCCTGCGGCTGAAGGTGCGCGCCACCGTCGGCGAGAACGGCACGGTGCGCATGAAGGCGTATCAGGAGAACTCCAGCGTGGTGGCCTCGGTCAACTCGGCCACGCAGGGTCCGACCTTCGACAAGAGCGCGGTGGAGACCTCGGTGACGCTGGAGGACGGCCAGGTGCTGGTGCTCGGCGGCATGCTCAAGGACGAATACACCGACGGCGAGGACAAGGTTCCCGGCCTGGGCGACATCCCCATCCTGGGCAACCTGTTCAAGAACCAGAGCCGCAAGCGGGTCAAGTCCAACCTGATGATCTTCCTGCGTCCGGTGGTGCTGCGCACGCCGGAAAGCGCCGCGGCGCTGACGATGGACCGTTACGACGCGATCCGCGCCTACCAGCAGGAATCGCAGCCGAAGAGCACGCTGGTGCTGCCCGAGACCGGCGCCCCGCTGCTGCCGGAGAAGCCGGCCTCGACGCCGGGCGGCACGCTGCCCCAGCAGTTGCCGCTGCCGGTGTACCCGGCGTCGTCGCCGGTGCCGGGACCAGCCACGCCGAGCAACACCCCGCCGAGCAACCCGCAAGGCCGCTGAGCCCGGAGCGATCATGGCCAGCCGCCATCCCCTTCCCTACGCCGTCGCCAAGGCGCAGCACCTGCTGATCGAGGACGACGGCCAGCAGCGCACGCTGTGGGCCTCGCCGGCGCTGACGCTGCCGGTGCTGTCCGAGCTGCAGCGCGTCTACGCGCCGTCGCGCATCGAATGCCTGAGCGTCGCCGAACTCTCGACGCGCATCCAGGCCGCCTACGCGGGCGGCGAGGACAACGCGGCGCTGGTGATCGGCGAGGTCGAGAACGCCGTCGACCTGTCGCGCCTGATGCAGGACCTGCCGGCGGTCGAGGACCTGCTGGAAGCCGCCGACGACGCACCGATCATCCGGATGCTCAACGCGCTGCTGACGCAGGCCGCGAACAACGGCGCGAGCGACATCCACATCGAACCCTACGAGCGCGAGAGCTCGGTGCGCTTCCGCGTCGACGGCACGCTGCGCGAGGTCGTGCGGCCGAACCGCGCGTTGCACGCGGCGCTGATCTCGCGCCTGAAGATCATGGCGGAGCTCGACATCGCCGAGAAGCGTCTGCCGCAGGACGGCCGGATCTCGCTGCGCATCGGCGGCCGCGCGATCGACGTGCGCGTGAGCACGCTGCCGTCGGCGCACGGCGAACGCGCGGTGCTGCGTCTGCTGGACAAGTCGGAATCACGCTTCACGCTGTCGGCGCTGGGCATGGACGGCGAGCGGCTGGAGCGTTTCCAGCGCGTCGTGCAGCAGCCGCACGGCATCGTGCTGGTGACGGGTCCGACGGGCTCGGGCAAGACGACGACGCTGTACGCGGCGCTGCAGACGGTGGACACGTCGACGACGAACGTGCTGACCGTCGAGGACCCGATCGAATACGAGCTGCCCGGCATCGGGCAGACGCAGGTGAACTCGCGGATCGACCTGACCTTCGCGAAGGCGCTGCGCGCGATCCTGCGCCAGGATCCGGACGTGATCATGATCGGCGAAATCCGCGACTACGAGACCGCGCAGATCGCGATCCAGGCCTCGCTGACGGGTCACCTGGTGCTCGCGACGCTGCACACGAACGACGCGGTGAGCGCGGTGACGCGTCTGACCGACATGGGCGTGGAGCCCTTCCTGCTGAGCTCCTCGCTGCTGGGCGTGCTGGCGCAGCGGCTGGTGCGCAAGCTGTGCCCGGTGTGCAAGTCGTCGGAGTCGCTGCCCGGCGGCGGCGTGCGTTACCACCCGGTGGGCTGCCCGGCCTGCTCGAGCAGCGGCTACAAGGGCCGCACCGGCGTGTACGAATTGATGGTGTGCGACGACGCGATCCGCAGCCTGATCCACAACCAGGCGGCGGAGTCCGAGTTGCTGGCCGCGGCGCGCGCCAACGGCCTGCGCTCGATGCGCGAGGACGGCGACCGGCTGGTGGCCACGGGCATCACGTCCGAAGAGGAAGTGCTGCGGGTCACGCGCGAGTGATCGCGGCGATGACACGGACGCACGAGCAGTAGAGACACGAGGTTCCGAGCGATGCCCGCCTTCAAGTACGACGCCCTGGACGCGTCCGGCAAAGCCCGCCAGGGCCTGCTGGAGGCCGACACCCTGAAAGCCGCGCGCTCGCAGTTGCGGGCGCAGGGGCTGGTGCCGATGGAGGTGAAGGCGGTGGCGGCGCAGCCGGGCAAGCAGTCGCGCTTCGCGCGGCGCGCGTTCAAGGCGGCAGGGCTGGCGGTGTGGACGCGACAGCTGGCGGGACTGGTGTCGGCGGGTCTGCCGCTGGAACGCTCGATGGCGGCGCTGGCCGATGAAGCCGAGGATCCGCGCCAGCGCGAGCTGATGTCGCAGCTGAAGGCGGAGGTCAATGCGGGCTCGTCCTTCGCACGGGCGCTGGCCACCGCGCCGCGCGAGTTCGACGACGTCTACCGCGCGGTGGTCGCCGCGGGCGAGCAGAGCGGAGCGCTCGGCCCCGTGCTGGAGAGCCTGGCGGACGACCTCGAGGAACAGCAGCGGCTGCGCTCGGAGCTCTTCGGGGCGCTGGCGTATCCGGTGATCGTCTGCATCATCGCGGTGCTGGCGGTGAGCTTCCTGCTGACCTACGTGGTGCCGCAGGTGGCGGCGGTGTTCACGCAGACGCGCCAGACGCTGCCGCTGCTGACGCGGATCATGATGGGCATCTCCGACGTGCTCCGGAACTGGGGGCTGCTGATCGTGATCGTCGTCGTCGGCGGCGTCATCGGCATGCGACAGATCCTCAAGCGCGAAGGGCCGCGTCAGCGCTTCGACGCGGCGTTCCTGAACCTGCCGCTGCTGGGTCGGCTTGCACGCGGCTACAACGCGGCGCGTTTCTCGGGCACGCTGGCGATGCTGGCGGGCGCGGGCGTGCCAATCCTGAAGGCGCTGCAGGCCGCGGCGGAGACGCTGTCCAACCAGGCGATGCGCGCGGACGCGATGGATGCGCTGGCGCAGGTCCGCGAAGGCGCGCCGCTGGGCGCGGCGTTGGCGGGGAAGAAGCGCTTCCCGGGCCTGCTCTCGATGTTTGCGCGACTGGGCGAGCAGACGGGTCAACTGCCCGACATGCTGCAGCGCGCGGCGAAGCAGCTCGGCAATGAAGTGAAGCGCCGCGCGATGACGCTGGCCACGCTGCTGGAGCCGCTGCTGATCGTCGCGATGGGCGGCGTGGTGATGCTGATCGTGCTGTCGGTGCTGCTGCCGATCATCGACATGAACAAGCTGGCGGCGCAGTAAGGCTTTCCATTGGCGCACACGCGCCGATGCCTCGGGGTCGGGCGGCGGCCTATCATCCCGCCCATGCCCGCCTCTCTCGACGGCCGCCTGGTGGTGGCCCTTTCCTCCCGCGCGCTGTTCGACTTCGAAGAGGAGAACCAGCTCTTCGAGGACAGCGACGACCGCGCCTACATGCGCCTGCAGCAGCAGCGCCTGGATGAGCCGGCAAAACCCGGCACCGCGTTCTCCCTCGTGCGCAAGCTGCTCGCCTTCAACGTGGCCGGCGAGACGCCCCGGGTCGAGGTCGTCGTGCTGTCGCGCAACGACCCGATCTCCGGCATGCGCGTGTTCCGCTCCGCGCAGCATTACGGACTGAACATCGAACGCGGCGTCTTCACCCGCGGCCACAGTCCGTGGCGCTATCTGAAGCCGCTCAAGGCGCAGCTCTTCCTCTCCGCCAACGAGGACGATGTGCGATCAGCGCTCATCGCGGGCGTTGCCGCGGCCCGTGTTTTCCCGCAGTCGGCGCGCGCCTCCGCCGCCTATCCCGATGAGCTGCGCATCGCCTTCGACGGCGACGCCGTGCTCTTCTCCGACGAGGCCGAACAGATCTACCAGCGCGACGGACTCGACGCCTTCCAGGAACACGAGATCGCCCGCAAGCTGACCCCGCTCCCCGCCGGTCCGTTCAAGCAGGTGCTGCATGAGCTCCAGCGTCTGCAGGCCGCGCCCGCCGTGCCGATGCGCCTGCGCACCGCCCTGGTCACCGCCCGCAGCGCGCCCGCCCACGAGCGCGCCATCCGCACGCTGATGGACTGGGACGTCGAGGTCGACGAGGCCATGTTCCTCGGCGGCCTGCCCAAGGGCGAATTCCTCCGGGAGTTCGAGCCCGACTTCTTCTTCGACGACCAGCACGGCCACGTCCAGAACGCCGTCCCGCACGTGCCCGCCGGGCACGTGGCCATGGGGGTGACGAATCGCTGACGCCGATCGCGGCGCCAGAATCCGCGCCGCATGACTTCCGGCAGCCGTCAGGCCGGGCCCCTTCCCCTTCACGTTCCGACGCTCCGTCCCGGACTCCCACAAGGAAGACTTCCGATGCGCATCACGCTCCGTCGCCTGGCCATCGCCACGGCCTGCTCGATGGCCACCCTCGCCATCGCCGCCGAATCCACCGCGACCTCGGCCGCCGCCGCCGGAACGGCGGATGCCGTCGCCCGCAGCACGCCGGCCCGGCCCGCCCTCGTCGACCCGTCGCTCGGTTTCTATCGCCAGCCCGCGCTGCGCGGCGACCGCCTGGTGTTCGTCGCGGAAGGCGATCTCTGGCAGGCCAACGTCAGTGGCGGCACCGCGCAGCGCCTGACCACGCACGGCGGCGCGGAGACCTTCCCGGCCGTCTCGCCCGACGGCCGCTGGATCGCCTTCGTCGGCCAGCAGGAATCCGCCGGCGACGTCTTCGTGATGCCCGCGGCCGGCGGCATCGCCCGCCGCCTGACCTGGGACACCGGCGCCGTGCGCGTCTGGGGCATCACCGCCGACAACGAGGTGCTCTACTCCGGCGCCACCGAACGCGGCGAGCCCGGCACCCAGCTGCACCTGGTCTCCCTCACCAGCGGCCTGCATCGCGCGCTGCCGGTCGGTCAGGCCAGCGACGGCGCGTTGAGCCCTGACGGCAAGACCCTCTACTTCACCCGCAACGGCCTGCGCGGCGACAACGCACGCCAGTATCGCGGCGGCGCCCTCGCCCGGCTGTGGGTGATGGATCTCGCCGGCACCGCCGAGGCCCGGCCGCTGCTGCCCGAAGGCGCCAACGACCGCCGCCCGATGCCCTACAAGGACGCGTCCGGCACCGCCCGTGTCGCCTTCCTCTCCGACCGCGACGGCACCTACAACCTGTGGTCGGTGAAGCCCGACGGCTCCGACCTGCGCCAGCACACCCGCCACAAGGGCTGGGACGTCCGCCATGCCAGCCTGGACGGCGCGCAGGCGGTCTACGCGCTCGGTGCCGACCTCTACCGCGTCGACCTCGACGGCAGCGCCGCCGAACGGAAGATCGACCTCCGCCTGGCCGGCGACTACGACCAGCAGCGCAAGCGCTGGATCGCGCGTCCGCAGGACTTCCTGACCGGCGTCTCGCTCTCGCCCAACGGCGAGCAGGTCGTGCTGACCGCGCGCGGCCGCCTCGCCACGCAAGGCGTCGGCCCGCTGCGCCGCGCCGAACTGCCGATCCCCGCCTCCGCCGACGACGCCGGCCGCTGCCGCGACAGCGCCTTCAGCGGCGACAGCCACGACGTCTTCGCGTTCTGCGACTTCAGCGGCGAATTCGAGATCTGGCGCTTCGCCGCCAACGGCACCGGCCAGCCCAGGCAGATCACCGAAGGCGCCACCGTGCTGCGCCGCAGCCTGTCGCCGTCGCCCGACGGCCGCTGGATCGCGCACACCGACAAGGAAGGCCGGCTCTTCCTCACCGACCTCAAGAACCCCGCCCGCGCCGCCGCGACGCGCGAGGTCGACCACGACACGCTCGGCGACGGCGCCGCGGCGCTGAGCTGGTCGGCGGACGGCAAGTCCCTCGCCTTCGTCCGCACCACGGCGAACCCGTACCGCGAGCAGCTGATGCTGCTCACCGTCGCCGACGGCAAGGTCCATCAGCTCGGCAGCGATCGCTACGCCGCCACCGCGCCGGCCTTCAGCCCCGACGGTCAATGGCTGTACTTCCTGTCGCGTCGCACCTTCAGCGTGACCGGCAACCCCGGCCCCTGGGGCGACCGCAACATGGGTCCCTACTTCGACAAGGGCTGGAAGATCTACGCGATCGCACTGCAGCCGAACCTGCGCTTCCCGTTCGCCGCGCCGGATGAACTCCAAGGCATGAAGGCCAAGGAAGAAGCCGAGATCCGCGAGCAGGAGAAGGACAAGCCCGACAACAAGGAGTCCAAGCAGAAGGTCGAGGAAGCCAAGGCTGACGCGGCCAAGGAAGCCAAGCCTGCCGCCGCGAAGGGCGGCAAACCCGAGATCCAGATCCCGGGCCTGGCGCTGCGCCTGTACGAGGTCCCGGCCGCCGCCGGCAACTACAGCGGTCTGGCGGTCGACTCCAAGCGCCTGTATGTGCAGGAAGGCACCGCCTTGCGCCAGCTGCCGATCGGTCCGCAGGAGACCAAGATCGAGACCTTCGCCGACGGCGTCGCCGCCTGGGACCTGAGCGCCGACGGCAAGAAGCTGATGATCCGCCGCTCGGCCGCGCCGGGCACCGCGCCCGAGATCCTGATCGTCGACGCCGGTCCGAAGCTGCCGGGCGATCTGGACAAGTCGCGCGTGCGCTGGTCCGACTGGCAGATTGCGGTCGACCCGAAGGCCGAATGGCGCCAGATGTTCAACGACGCCTGGCGCATGCAGCGCGATTTCTTCTACGACAAGGACATGCACGGCGTGGACTGGGTCGCCATGCGCGCCAAGTACTTCCCGCTGACGGAGCGCGTCACCGAGCGCGGCGAACTCGCCGAGCTGATGGCGCAGATGGTCGGCGAACTCAGCCTGCTGCACAGCCAGGTCGCCCCGGGCGAACTCCGCAAGGGCGCCGAGGAACCCGGCTACGCCGGCCTGGGCGCGCAGCTCGAGCGCGATCCCAAGGGCAACGGCTGGAAGATCACGCGCATCTTCGCCGGCGATCCGGAGTTGCCGTCGGAGGCCGGCCCGCTCGCCGCGCCCGGCCTCAACATCGCCGAAGGCGCCGTGATCACGCAGATCAACGGACGCAAGGCCCAGTCGGTGCCGGATCCCAGCGAGCTGATGCGCGGCCAGGCCGGCAAGCAGGTGCTGCTGCAGATCCGCGAGCCCTCCGGCAAGGAACGCCCGGTCGTCGTGACGCCGGTCGACCTGCGCCGCGAAAGCCTGTTGCGTGTCAACGACTGGCGCTTCAGCCGCGCCAAGCTTGTCGACAAGGGCGGCGACGGCAAGATCGGCTACCTGCACCTGCGTGCGATGACCCGCGACGACATCGGCGATTTCGTCCGCGAGTTCTACGCGCAGAGCGAGCGCGAAGGCCTGATCATCGACGTCCGCCACAACAACGGCGGCAACATCGACAGTTGGATCCTGCAGACGCTGCTGCGCCGCGCCTGGGCCTTCTGGCAGCCGCGCTCGCCGTACGGCAGCAAGCCGTATCCGAACATGCAGCAGGTGTTCCGCGGCAAGGTCGTCGTGATCGCCAACGAGGAGACCTACTCCGACGGCGAGACCTTCTCCGAAGGCTTCAAGCGCCTGGGCCTGGGTCCCGTCATCGGCAAGACGACCTCGGGCGCCGGCGTGTGGCTGTCCGACCAGAACCGACTGATGGACAACGGCCTGATGCGCGCCGCGGAGAACGGCCAGATCACCGTCGACGGACAGTTCCTCGTCGAGGGCAAGGGCGTGACGCCGGACATCGAGGTCGACAACCCGCCACGGGCGACCGCCAACGGGCAGGATGCTCAGCTCGATGCCGCCATCGCCTGGCTGAAGGACGCGATCGCGAAGGATCCGATCAAGACGCCCAAGCCGGGGCCGTATCTGCGGCCGATCAAGCAGTGACCTGCGCAAACAGAAACGGGAGGCCTTGGCCTCCCGTTTTTCGTTGGCGTCGCGCGTTCAGCTCAGCGTCACGCGCGCGAACTGGCGCTTGCCAACCTGCAGCACCATCGTGCCGGCCTCGACCTTCAAGGCCTTGTCGCTGATGGTCACGCCGTCGATCTTGACGCCGCCCTGCTCGATCTTGCGGTTGCCCTCGCCGTTCGACGGCACCAGGTTCGCCGCCTTCAACAGTGCGGCGATGCCCATCGGCGCACCGCTCAGCGACAGCTCGGGAATGTCGTCCGGAATGCCGCCGCGGGCGCGGTTGTTGAAGTCGGCCTCCGCGTCTTCCGCCGCCTGCGCGCTGTGGAAGCGCGCGGTGATCTCCTTGGCGAGCATCACCTTCGCTTCCTTCGGATTGCGCCCGCCCTCGACCTCGCGCTTCAGCGCGGCGATCTCCTCGATCGACTTGAAACTCAGCAGGTCGAACCACTTCCACATCTGCACGTCGCTGATCGACAGGATCTTGGCGAACATGCCGTTGGCCGGCTCGGTGATGCCCACGTAGTTGTTCTTGGACTTGGACATCTTCTCGACGCCGTCCAGCCCTTCCAGCAGCGGCATCGTCAGGATGCACTGCGACTCCTGGCCGTACTCGGCCTGCAGATGGCGGCCCATCAGCAGGTTGAACTTCTGGTCGGTGCCGCCGAGCTCCAGGTCGGACTTCAGCGCGACCGAGTCGTAGCCCTGCATCAACGGGTAGAGGAACTCGTGCACCGAGATCGGCGTGCCGGCGGCGTAGCGCTTGGTGAAGTCGTCGCGCTCCATCATGCGGGCCACCGTGTACTTCGCAGCCAGCTGGATCAGGCCGCGCGCGCCCAGCGGGTCGCTCCATTCGCTGTTGTAGCGGATCTCGGTGCGCGCCGGATCCAGCACCAGGCTGGCCTGCTTGTAGTAGGTCTCGGCGTTGTGCTTGATCTGCTCCGGCGTCAGCGGCGGGCGCGTCGCGTTGCGGCCGGACGGGTCGCCGATCATCGAGGTGAAGTCGCCGATCAGGAAGATCACCTGGTGCCCCAGGTCCTGCAGCTGGCGCATCTTGTTCAGCACCACCGTGTGGCCGACGTGGATGTCGGGCGCCGTCGGGTCCAGGCCCAGCTTGATCCGCAAGGGCTGGCCGGTGGCCTCGGAGCGCGCCAGCTTCTTCAGCCATTCGTCCTGCGGAAGCAATTCCTCGCAGCCGCGCAGGGATTGCTGCATTGCATGATGGACCCGGTCCGTGATCGGAAATTCGGGGGCCGACGCGGCGGGGGTTCGGATGTCAGACATGGCACTTCGGAGCCCGCACGGGCTTACGTAAAGTCTTGATTTACCGGGTTTTCTAGCATTTGTAACCCGGGCCCGCCGCTATACTTTCGGCTGTTTTTGCGGGGCGCAAGGAGGGCAATTCACATGCCTGACCTGTCGCTGCAACGCAAGACGGCGATTCTAGTGGACGCTCCTCGCAGCATCTGGACGCCCTTCAGGGCGTCCTTCGTTTTGCAGGCGCTGCGGATCTCCGGCACGGGCCGTTCGAGCCACGCGCTTTTGCAGGCGTGGCGGCGGGCGGCACTTTCTCAGGCTCCAGAAAAAGGTCTTCGGCGCGTGATGAATTGGAATGACGAATGGCAGCGCGTGCAGCGCACCCTCGCTCGCGCCGAATCCTTCGCGGCCAAACACCCGCGCGCCCTGACCGGCACCGTGGTCGGTGTCCTGAGCTGCTTCGCCGTGACCGCCTTCGGCGTCGCGCCGATGGCCCCTGATGCTGCGGACCTTCCGCAACGCGTCGTCTCCGAATCCATCCCGCTGCAGTCGCTGGACGAGCAACTGGCCGACCTGGCCGCGTTCGATCCGGGTCTCTCGCGCAGCGACGTCACCCGCGCCGCCGACACCGCCGATGCGCTGCTCAAGCGCATGGGCGCGTTCGACACGGCAGCAGCCGCCTTCCTGCGCACCGACGACACCGCCAAGAAGCTGCTGACCGGCCGTGTCGGCAAGCGCGTCCAGGTCGTCGCGACCGCCAGCGGCGAGGTGCAGTCCATCGTCGCCCGCTACGCCGCCGAAGCCAGCGAGCAGCTGGACACCCATTTCACCCGCTTGAGCATCACGCGCGAAGGCGACAAGTTCGTCTCCAAGCTCGAGACCGTGGCGTACGAGACGCAGACACGCCTGGGCAGCGGGACGATCCAGTCCTCGCTGTTCGCCGCGACCGACGAGGCCAACGTGCCCGACGCGATCGCCACGCAGCTGGCGGACATGTTCTCGGGCGACATCGACTTCCACCGCGAACTGCGCAAGGGCGACCGCTTCTCGCTGGTCTACGAAACCCTGACCGCCGACGGCGAACCCATCACCTGGGGCAACCGTTCGGGCCGCCTGCTGGCCGCCGAGTTCGTGAACAACGGCAAGAGCTACCAGTCCGTGTTCTTCCGCGACCCGACCAGCGGCAAGAGCAACTACTACGGCTTCGACGGCGAGAGCAAGCGCCGCTCGTTCCTGGCGAGCCCGATGGAGTTCTCGCGCGTCACATCCGGCTTCGCGATGCGCTTCCATCCGATCCTGCAAACCTGGCGCCAGCATCAGGGCATCGACTACGGCGCACCGACCGGCACCGCGGTGCGCAGCGTCGGCGACGGCAACGTCGAGTTCGCGGGCTGGCAGAACGGCTTCGGCAACGTCATCCAGCTCAAGCACAGCGGCAACCGCATGACGGTCTACGCCCACCTGAGCCGGATCGACGTCAAGAAGGGCCAGAAGATCGAGCAAGGGCAGAAGATCGGCGCCGTCGGCTCGACCGGCTGGGCCACCGGGCCGCACTTGCACTTCGAATTCCGCGTCAACGGCAAGCAGCAGGATCCGCGTGTGATTGCCCGCGCCTCCGAGGCCGTCACGCTGCCCGCGACCGCCAAGGCCGCATTCAAGGCACAGGTCGCCAGCGCGAAGAACGCGCTCGAGGCGGCTGCCTCGATCCACGACGGCGTCGTCGGCGAGTAAGGCGTCCGGCGCTCTCCGCAGGCGCTTCGCTTTCCAGCCCCTCCGGCCATGACGACCTCCGGCGCCGAGCTCTACATCGGACTGATGTCCGGCACCTCGCTCGACGGCGTCGACGCGGTACTGGTGCGTGCCGAGGCCAATGGTCGCGTTCACACCCTCGCCCACGACTACCAGCCCTTCGGTCCGGAGCTGCGCGCGGAGCTGCTCGCGCTCAACAGCCCCGGCGACAACGAACTTCAGCGTGCCGCGCTCGCCGGCAACGCCATGGCCCGCGCCTACGCGCAGGCCTGCCAATCACTGCTGATGTCCCAGCGACTGGCGCCGCAGGAAGTCCGCGCGATCGGCGCGCACGGGCAGACGGTGCGGCACCGGCCCGGCGAGTTTGATGGCACCGGCTTCACGATCCAGCTGCTCAACGCCGCGCTGTTGGCCGAACTCACCGGCATTGCCGTCGTCCACGATCTGCGCAGTCGTGACCTCGCCGTCGGGGGTCAGGGCGCGCCGCTGGTGCCGGCCTTCCACCGCGCGGTACTGGGACAGGACGGCACCGACGTGGTCGTGCTGAATGTCGGCGGCATCAGCAATGTGAGCCTCCTTTGGGCCGACGGCCGCAGCGGTGGCTTCGACTGCGGCCCCGGCAACTGCCTGATGGACGGATGGATCCATCGCCATCAGGGCGCCGAATACGACGCCGGCGGTCAATGGGCCGCGCAGGGACAGGTGCATGCGGGCTTGCTCGATGCACTGCTGGCCGAGCCCTACTTCCGCCAGGCCCCGCCGCGCAGCACGGGGCGGGATCTGTTCCACCTCGGTTGGCTCGATGCCAGGATCTCGGCGCACGCGCCGCGTGTTTCCGCCGTTGATGTGCAGGCGACGTTGCTTGAGTTGAGCGCGCTTTGCGTCCTCGACAGTCTGGTCGCCTTCGCGCCGGGCGCATGGCGCGAGCTGCTCGTCTGCGGCGGTGGCGCGTTCAACGACACGCTGCTGAAGCGGCTGCAGGTGCTGCTGCCCACGGTGGCCGTCAGCACCACCGCGGTGAAGGGATTGCCACCGATGCAAGTCGAAGGCGCCGCCTTCGCATGGCTGGCCATGCGTCATGTGCGCGGGCTGCCCGGCAACCTGCCCGCAGTGACCGGCGCGTCGGGCCCTCGTGTGCTGGGCAGCTATACACCCGCCTGAGAACCTCGGAACAGGCTCCACACCCCAGAAACGACAAGACCGCCCGAAGGCGGTCTTTGTCATTCGGCCCGAGGGCCGGTGCATCCGACGAGTCCGGAGCGTGCTCCGATCAGACCGAGAAGCTCGAACCGCAACCGCAGGTCGTCTGCGCGTTCGGGTTCTTGATCACGAACTGGGCGCCCTGCAGGTCTTCCTTGTAGTCGATCTCGGCGCCCACCAGGTACTGCAGGCTCATCGCGTCGATCAGCAGCGTCACGCCGTTCTTGGCCATCTGCGTGTCGTCGTCGTTCACGGCCTCGTCGAAGGTGAAGCCGTACTGGAAGCCGGAGCAACCGCCACCTTGCACGAACACGCGCAGCTTCAGTTCCGGATTGCCTTCTTCGAGCACCAGCTCGCGCACCTTCTCAGCCGCGCTGTCGGTAAAGACCAGCGGTGCCGGCATGCCGCCCAGATCGGTGGATGTGGTTTCGAGGACTGCGCTCATCGTGGATCCTGTTGTGTCGGAGGAATGGCGGGATTATCTCAAAGCCCCCGCACATGCAACGGACGTTTGGAGATAAGCCCCTTCAGCAGGATATGCACCCTGCCGGACAAAAAACAAGGCCGCTGAAGCAGCGGCCTTGTTCTTGAGCTTTCGCCGCCGGCAACATCCCAACCCGGATGCCACCAGCGGACGGAAGTCGATCAGCGCTTGCTGAACTGCTTCCGGCGACGGGCGCCGTGCAGACCGACCTTCTTACGCTCGACTTCACGCGCATCACGCGTGACGAAGCCGGCGCGGCTCAGTTCGGGCTTCAGGGCCGCGTCATAGTCGATCAGCGCGCGGGTGATACCCAGGCGGACCGCGCCGGCCTGGCCGGACTCGCCGCCGCCGTGCACGTTGACCTTGATGTCGAACGCTTCACCATTGTTCGTCAACAGCAGAGGCTGGCGCGAAATCATGATGGACGTCTGACGGCCGAAGTACTGCTCGATCGAGCGGCCATTCACCGTGATTTGGCCAGTGCCCTTCTTGATGAAGACACGTGCCACAGACGACTTGCGACGGCCGGTACCGTAGTTCCAGTTTCCGATCATCTCCGCTCCTTAGATTTCCAGCGCCTTGGGCTGCTGGGCGGTGTGCGGATGCGTGTCGCCCGCATACACCTTCAGCTTCTTGATCATCGCGTAGCCGAGCGGGCCCTTGGGCAGCATGCCCTTGACGGCCTTTTCCAGGGCACGGCCCGGATGCTTGGCTTGCATGTCCTTGAACTTGGTGGCGTAGATGCCGCCCGGGAAACCCGAGTGACGGTAGTACACCTTGTCCGTGGCCTTGTTGCCGGTGACGCGCAGCTTCTCGGCGTTGATGATGACGATGAAGTCACCGGTATCGACGTGAGGCGTGTAGATGGCCTTGTGCTTGCCGCGCAAACGGAGTGCCACTTCGCTGGCAACACGTCCGAGCACCTTGTCGGTGGCGTCAATCACAAACCACTCGTGCGTCACTTCGGCCGGCTTGGCGCTGAAGGTCTTCATGAGATTCTTTCAAAAGGCGAAACTTCGGGCGATCTGCCCCCGTACGCTCGGTGCACGCTTTTGCTTGCGGCCTCTCACGGACGTTCCCCCGCTGCCTTGGAAACGGGAAAGCCGACGAGTCTAGCAGAACCCGTTCGAAAGCCCAAATCCTGACCGCCGAAGCGGCCCCATCCGCCCTGCCCACCGCCCTTCCGACCCGATTTGTGACGCGTCCGGGGAGGCGCCGGGACCGTTCCCCGCTAGCATCCCTCCCCATCGCCGAGCCCGCCATGCCCACCCCGCCCGATCCCCGCCCGAACACGCCCCGGCCGAAGGCGCCGGAGGCCGCGCCGTCCTCCCGCTGGAGCCCGCGCGCGATGCTGGCGCGCTGGACCGGCTGGGTGCCGATCCGCTCGCTGGGCAAGCGCCACCGCAAGCGCATCCTGCAGCACCTGCTGGCGCTCGGCGAGCGCGACCGCTACCTGCGCTTCGGTTATCCGGCGCGCGACGAGCAGATCGGGAAGTACGTCGCCGGCCTGGATCTGGTGCGCGACGAGGTGCTGGGCATTTTCAACCGCCGCCTGCAGCTGATCGCCGTGGCCCACCTGGCCTACGCGCCGGCGCCGCAGATCAAGGGCCGTCCGGCGATGGCGGAATTCGGCGTCTCGGTCGCCACATCCGCCCGTGGCAAGGGCTTCGGCGGCCGGCTGTTCGAACGTGCCTCGCTGCACGCGCGCAACCGCGGCATCGACACGCTCTTCATCCACGCGCTCAGCGAGAACGCCCCGATGCTGAAGATCGCCCGCAACGCCGGCGCGACGGTCGAGCGCGATGGCGGCGAATCCGAAGCCTGGCTGCGCCTGCCGCCGGACTCGGTGTCCTCGCACGTGGACGAGGCCCTCGAGCGTCACATGGCCGAATGGGACTTCCAGTTCAAGCGCCACATGCGCACCGTCGGCGACTTCCTGGACGGCGTGGCGGAAGTGAAGTCCCGCATCCGCAAGGTGCGCGACCGTTCCGACGACCCGGATTCCAAACGCTGACAAACCGCTGATCGCACAGGTACCGGTTTCATTCCCTCCCGGCCCACCCGATTCCAGGGGGTTCCGGGGCGATTGCGGATGCAATTTGTAACGCCTTTCCGCTACATTCCCGCGATCCGCCCGGTACGGTGTCTCTGATCCGCTGCTCCCGTGCGTCCGCCGGCGTCCTCGCGCGCCATCCGTCCGGTCCGTCCAGCTCATTGGGATATGCAGAACCTGCTTCCGTGGATCATCGCGGGGCTGTCGGCGCTGGCAGTCCTGGGGCTGGCCGCCGCACTGCTGCTGCGGCGCCCGCGTCGCGAGCGCAAGCCGCTGCCCACGGAGTGGTCGCTCAACGCCCGTCCCGTCTTCAGCGCCGACGAACGCCGCGTCTTCCGCCTGCTGCGCGAGGCGCTGCCGCACCACGTCGTCATGTGCAAGCTGCCGATGGTGCGCTTCTGCCAGCCGACCGAAGCCCGCGACGTGCGCTACTGGTATGAGCTGCTGGGCGGCATCAGCGTGAACTTCGCGATCTGCAGCCCCAATGGTCGCGTGCTCGCCGCGATCGACATCGAGACGGACCGACCGGGCTCCGCGCGCAACCTGCAGATCAAGCAGGCGGTCCTGGCCGCGTGCCGCATCCGCTACCTGCGCACCTCGGTGGACAACCTGCCGAGCGCCACCGAATTGCAACTGCTTGTGCCTTACAGCAATCAGGGCAGCCGGGCCGGCATGGCGGCGATGCCGCGCACAGGCGCCACGCACCTGCCCAGCGCCCCGCCGGTCGCCCCGCGCCGCCCGGCCCCGGCGGCCGCGCCGGCGACATCGCGCAACACGCTGTGGAACGATTCGCCGGTGTTCAGCGATTCCTTCTTCGCGCCGGACAGCCGCTACGACGCCTTCAGCGGCGAATCGATGCAGGCGCCGCTGCCGTCCGCGGAGCCGCGTGCCCGCGGCTATCGACCGCGCGCCGGCGCCCAGGACGCCCCGGGCTTCCGGGATTCCCAGCTCCGCGATCCCCAGCTCCGGGACCCGCATGCGCGCGATGCGCAGTTCCGCGACTCCCAGTACGGTCGCGACTTCCCGACCTTGCCCGGCGAACTGCCGGACCCCGACATCGGCGGCGTGGTCGTCGACTCGCCCCGCTACGGGCGGCGCTAAGCTACGCCCCTGCCCGCTCTTCGAGGACACGACGGCGCTTCGGCGCCGTTTTTGCTGCCCTCGCCGCTCCGATGACTGACATGACGGCCGGTTTCGGCCTCCTGACCCCCGAACTGATGCTCGACGCGCTCGAGCACGCGGGCCTGCGCCCCGACGGCCGACTGCTGCAGCTGAACTCCTACGAGAACCGCGTGCTGATGGCGCATCTGGAGGACGGGTCGGCGGTGGTGGCGAAGTTCTACCGGCCCGGCCGTTGGAGCGACGCGCAGATCCTGGAGGAACACGCGTTCGCGCGCGCATTGGCCGACGCCGAGGTGCCCGTCGTCCCGCCGCTGCTGCTGACGACCGACGACACGTCGGGCACGCTCGGCCACTTCCAGGGCCAACGTTTCGCGGTGACGCCGCGGCAGGGCGGTCGCGCGCCGGAGCTCGAGGATCCGGAAGTGCTGCGCTGGATCGGCCGCCTGCTGGCGCGACTGCATGAGGTCGGCCAGCGCGAGCCCTTCCAGCATCGCCTCGCATGGAACAGCGCCGCGCCCGCGCGCGAGGCGCGCGACTGGCTGCGCGCGAACGACACGCTGGCCCCCGAGGTGGCGGCCAACTGGCACGACGCCGCGGCCCGATGCATCGATGCCATCGACGCCGCCTTCGATGCGCTGCCGGATCGCCGCGCGCTGCGCCTGCACGGCGATTGCCATCCGGGCAACATCCTCTGGACGCCGGATCGGGGACCGCACTTCGTGGACCTCGACGACGCCGCGCAGGGCCCCGCGGTGCAGGACCTGTGGATGCTGCTGTCCGGCGAGCCCGACGCGGCGCGGCGGCAGCTCGATGCCTTGCTGGACGGCTACGAGAGCGTGCGTGAATTCGACTGGCGTGAGCTGAGGCTGGTCGAGGCGCTGCGCACGCAACGCATGATCCATCACAGCGCCTGGCTGGCGCGACGCTGGGACGACCCGGCCTTCCCGGCGGCGTTCCCCTGGTTCGGCACGCCGAACTATTGGAGCGACCAGGTCGTGAAGCTGCGGGAGCAGCTCGATGTCATGCAGGTGGAAACGCGCCGTCACGACGCCTGGCCCGGATGACGCCAGGGAGCGCGGCGACGCGCTCCGGACGCAACGGCCCTCTCCAGCGGTCCCCTCACCGATTCGAGGCAGGGAGGGCGATCAAGGTCCAGCGCTGAGGTCCCCGATTTCCTGGCCGGGGCCACTCGGCGCGGACGACTGAGACGACGTTCCATTGCTCAGGAGCGTTCGCCATGCCGTCCTCGCTGCATCTGCAGATCCCGCTGCCCCGGCTGTCGTCGACCCCGACGCCGTCGCGGTCGACGCCCGCCCGGACCGGGCCGGGAATCTCCCTTGAACAAGTGTTGCTCACCCCGCTCGGACATCCGGCCGTCCACGCCGAGGAGGGGCGTCTGCATGTCATCCTGTCGACCGTCGGGCACGCCGTGCGCGGCGGCGCGGCGGACGCCGACCCCTTGCTGGCCGACCGGCGCGACGCGCTGCGGGACGAGGTGCTCGCCCACCTGATCGGACGACTGCGCGATGCCCGCATCGAGCCCGCGGAACGGCAGTTCCTGCAGACCTTGTCGGAACGGCTGGTGAGTGCGGTACTGGATGGCGCCTACGCGGGATTGCTGGGCAACGGAGGCCCGCGCGACACGCTCGCGAAGGCCATCCTCGAACCGCAGGACCTGCGGGTCGCCTCGATGCTCCGGACCTGGACCATCGGCGACGTCGGCACGCAGAACCTGGGGGGAGCCTCGTCCCCGCTCCTTCGCCAGAAGATCCCCGTGCATCGCGCCAGCGGGCTTCTGGCGGAGGGATTGCTGGTGGTGAACAGCCTGGTCCGGCAATCGGTCGGCGACTCACTGCCGGACGCCCTGGCGGACCGCATCGCCGCGGCACGACTGACGGCCGCCGCCCTCTATTCGGGGAGCGCCCGCGTGCCGTTCCTCCTGGACCTGGATCATCTGGCGAAGGTGGTCGGGATACGCGACACCCTGGCGCGAGGCCATGTCGGCACGCTGCGGAAACTCTGGCACCCGCTGCGGACCTTGTCCAACCTGGACATGATGGGCCCGCTGCATTTCCTGTCCAGCACGCCGGACGGTTCAGTGCCCTGGGCCCGCGTCAGGCCCGGCCTGTACATCACCCATCAGGAGTCCGCGCTGCTGAAGCTGCTGGTCCCCGAGACGATGCCCAGCGACCCGGACCTTCTCGGCGACCCGCCGGTCCCGCTCCTGCCGGCTTCCGACCGCGTGCCGTTGCCGTTGTTCCACACGCTCGCGCCCGACCTGGAGCAGAGCCTGGACCGGCAGGCCGGGCGCGTGACGTTCACCGGCATCGAAGGTCCCGGGGCGCCGACATTCCAGCTCCATCTGCCGGCGCTCGCCCTGTCGGCAGGGCCGGCGGAGATCCGCACGCAGAACCTGGATCTGGAGCTCGGGGACGCGTTCTGCGTCGCGCTGTTCGGAGATTCGCTGCCCTTCCGCCATGAGCGCATGCCTCCCGAAGCCACCCTGACCGCGGACGAGTTCCGCGTGGGGAACATTCCCGTGGTCAAGCGCGGTGACGGCGGGCGTTGGGAATTCCAGGCCCACGGCACCGCCGTGGTCCGCCACATCTTCGGCGAGCCCGCCTTCCACGGCGCGCGCGTTCCCGACCTGTCGGCCTGGAGCGCCACGACCGGCACCTACACGTCGCGCCTGCCCGCCGACACCTTGCCGGACGCCCGCAGCCCGATGCTGCGCGTGTTCGTGCAGATGGAGGACGACGCCGCGATCCATGCCGCCGGGGCGACGCTCAGCCGCATCCATCCGAACGAACTCGTCTGGGTGCAACTCCATCCGGACGGCAGCTACAAGGTGGTGCGGGGTCAGTCGTTGCTGGCGAACGCCATGCCGGATGCGCGCGTGAAGCTGATCGTGAACGGCCACGGCCACACCTCCTGGATCACGAAGGAGCGGCTGCTCAGCGGCCGCTCCGCGACGGACCTCGCCGTGGCGCTGAAAGGGCTCATGACGAGGCTCGAGACGCCGGACCGTCCGCTTCCGAAGATCTCCAGCGTCGATCTGCTCAGTTGCTCGCTGGAGACGCCCGCCACGCTTCGCAGCTTCGGCCGCGAGTTCACGAGCGAAGCCGTGACCCAGGCGCTGGGGCGGCCGGGCATGGAAACGACGGTCTACACCGACACCGTGCTCCTGGACTACGGCCACCGGCGCCTTCGCAAGGGCACGCGGCCCCACCCCCAGGCACCTGCCGTGCGCCGCGCCGCGGGAAAGACCTGGGTGTACTGGTCCGATCCGGACACGGGCAGCCTCCGCGTCCGCGACAAGTACCCCGATGGGGGCGTGGGAGAGCCGGCGCGCGCCGCCTGCTGCGTCGTCCTGGACGGCGCCGCGGACGACCGCGCGACCGAGCGGTTCCACGCGTTCGCGCGCGCCAGGATCGGGGAGAGTTTCCAGATCCGCCGGCGGTTCAAGGAGGTGGTGGATCAGCATCGCCCCGCGGGCATGGTGCTGCTCCCCCGGATCGACGACCTGGCCGAGGGTCCTCTGACCCTGACCTACCTCGACCTGTCGACGGACGCCACGGTGAGTCGCACCGTCACCGCACCCGCCGATCGTCAGGCGCTGCGCGCCGGCATCGCCGTGATCCATGACGGGCTGTCCCAGCTCGAGACGCGCGACAACGACGTGACATCCGCCGGCCGCGGCCTGGACCTGCTCAACGTCGGCATGCTGGCCCTGTCGCTGAAGGACTTGTCCACGAACTCGCCCGAGGGCATGCGCTATCAGGGCGCGCTCTGGTACCTGGGCGTCGCCCAGCAAGGTCTGCAGGCGGGCGCCGATGTCGCGGCGATGGTCGCCGATGTCCGCGCGGCCATGAGCCAGTCCCAGCTGCTTCCGATGGACGGCCTGGTGCGTACGAGCAATCAGTTGTCCAGGGCGCTGTCGACACTGGGCGGCGCGGCGCAGGCCGGCGTCCTGATGGCCGACCTGAACGAACTGGTCCAGGCGCTGAATCTCGGCACCAGCACCGACGTCTCGCGCGCCACGGTCAAGCTGGTCATTGATTCCGAGGGCTTGCTGCTGGCGGGGGCCGCCGCGGTCGCGGATCTGCTGGGCGCCTCGCTGCTCGCCGCCGCGGCCGATTGCGCCCTGGTGCCGATCACGGGACTGGGTTACGGGATCGTGGAACTCAACCGGGCCGTCACCGGCGCGATCGCGCGCGTCGATCGCAACCTCCGGCCGCTGCGCCAGATCAATCGGGGATACATCGAACCGCTGCGGCGCGTGCGGGCCGGCCCGACGCATGGCGCCGAGGTGCTGCTGGCCAACGGCTGGGCGCCGATGAAACGCATCGATTTCCGCAAGGGCGAAGTGGTGTTCGCCGACGCATCGATGGGCGCTTCGGCGCTGCAGGCCAGCCAGCTGTACTGGCAGGCCGGCAGCCGGCGACTGCACGACTGGTGGGTGGCCGACGGCTCGGACCGGCAGGCCACCTATGCGCGTGACGGGCTGGACATGGACCTCTGGACGCTGATGCGCACCGCGGACCGGGCCACCGTTCCGCGCGTGCCGCTTCCCCGGCCGCTGCGCGATCCAGGTCTGGTGCTGGTGCTCATGACGTCGCCCAATGTCCGGATCCACCACGACGGGTATTCCTCCTCCCGGGCCGGCGGCGATTTCTCGCTGTTGCACGACGACCTGATCGAACGGATGCAGGTGAACAGCGATGCCCGATTCGTCGGCGACTACGTGACCTCGAGCAGCTTCGCCAAATCGGCGGACCTGTGGCGCTACGAGTACCTGAGCACCCTGCTGGAGGTCGTCCTCGACGACCAGAACCGCGTGCTGGCGCTCCCCGCCGCCTCGGAGGCCGAGGGCAACCGGTTCGTCTTCGACGACCAGAATGCCCGCACCCTCCTGCCGCTCGACCAGTCGCTGGTCCATCTCCGGCTGCTGGGCGGCGGCGGCCGCTACACGCTGGCGCTGCCGCCGGACGGCACCGTGCGCAACCCGGTCATCATCCTGCCCGCCACCCAGGGACGCGACGTCTGGACCTTCATGCGCAAGGGCGGGCTGGCCCGAGGCGGCCAGCCCGTCGACTTCATCGACGGGGACCAGAAGGGCGTCCGCATCGGCGGCCAGGAGCTGCGCTTCGAAGCCTTGAACGATGCGGTCATCCAACTCGCGGACCCCCTGGTGCCCGACGTGCGGGTTCTGCTGGACCTCGACAACCGGCGGGCCTCGCTGATGCTGGCATTGCCCACGTGGTCCACCACCCTGCGTCCCGAGACGGCGCTGAGGAGGGCACTGATCGCGTTGGCACCACCGGCGGAGCTCCGTCCCGATTCGCTGTTCCTGCCCCTCGCTCAGGAACACATCCACCGGCAGATCCACCTGTCCAGTTCGCTGGAAGACGGCGAGGCGCTCTCAGGGCTGATGGACCCGGTCTCCGGCGCGGCCGCGCTCCACAGCAAGCGGCATCTGATGCTCTTCAGACCGGGCGCCACGATCGGCACCGGCGCGTGGGCCCGCTATGACCTGCGCGGCGGGGAGGTCAGCCTCGACCCCGAAGGACGTCCCATGGTCCGCTACGACGGCGGACATTTCCTGCAGCCGATCACCTACACCTTCCGGCAGGAATCAGGACAGTTCGCCCGCGAGCCCGTGATGCTCACCGACGCCGGCGAAGAAGCGTTGATGCGATGGCTCCGGGGGAATCCGCGATGGACGCCGCAACGCCTGACCACGTTCCTGAACGAGCAGCTCGCGACAGGCACGGAACTCGCCGGCCCCGACGGCGGTCCCCCGCAGCCCCTGGAGGCGATCGAATTCTCCGATCGCCTGTCGGCCACCCTCCGCCCGTCCGGCGGTGCCAGTTTCCTGGCGCTCTGGGGCCGGGTGGACGCGCTGGAGCAGTCGGCGGCCGGCGCGCCGACGGTGAGTCTGGCCGCCGATCCCACGCTGGCCGGCGCGCTGTCGCTGGCCGGCGTCGGCGTCGGCGCCCTGCGCAATCCCGGCGTCCAGGCGCTGTCCTCCGATGACATCGCGCTGACGAAACAGTGGCTCATCCTCCACCAGGCGCAGGCCTACCTGGCCGCGGGCACGGCACCCGCGGATCTGCTGCCGGCGCTGCCGCGACTGACCGCGCCGCAGCGCCTCCACCTCCAGGGGCTGGTGAACCGCCTCCAGCATCTGCTCGACCAGCATCTGGCCGGCAGGGACCACGGGTCGGCGTGGATCAGGCTGGGGGCGACGCCCCCCGAATCCTCAGAACTGGTCCACCTGTTGCGCGATGCCGGCGTGGACATCCGGATCGACGTGTACTCCCTGGCGGCCGACTCGCGCAGCACCGACCGGGACGGCCCGCACGACTACTACGACGTCCTGCCGCCCACCCTGCGGCTGTTCATGCAGGACCTGACCGATCAGTTGACGCGCGACGACCGGTCCACCCATGTGCTCGCGTCCACGGGCGTCGAAGGGCTGGTCGACAGCCCCCTTCAGCAGGCGCTCACCGCCTGGGCCGCGGAGCCCGGCATCTTGCGCCCCGAGGGCCGCATGGGTGGACTGCCCCAGACGCTGCTGGACCGGGTCCGGCGCGCCGGCCTGACCGTGCGAGACCCGTCGCCAGGACTGAGCGGCGCGGACGATGCCGCCGCCGAGCACTTCGCCGGTTCGACGCTGGGTCGCATCGCACGCGACGCGGACGGCTGGGAGATCGAGTCGGCGACCTTCAGGCTCTGGCAGGCCCAGGCGGGCGTCCAAGGTCTGCCGCTGGACGCCTGGTACGCACGTCACGCGGAACCACGCAGTCCGGTCGAGTCCTGCCTGCGCGAATCGGCGGCCACCGCCCTGCGCGATCGGCTGATCCGAGTGCGCGACGAAATGGACCGCGCGAAGTTGTCGCACGCGCCGCTGGCCAACGACGCGCTGCTGGGCCGTCAGTTGCTGGCGGCCCTCCAGCGGCTGGTGCCGGGCCCCGAGATCATCAAGGACATCGGAACGACAGGGGGGCGTCCGGGCGACGTGTTCCGGATCGACGGCCGCGACGGCGACGCCCGCTACGTGCTGATGCTGCGTCCCGATCCCGCCTTCCACCAACTCCCGCCCGTTTCCGCAACGTCGAGGGACAACCTCTACTGGGCCGACATCGGGAGCGCCAGGGAGTTGGGCACGGACCTGCGCCTGCGCGTGGACCCGGACCCCGCGCGACCTCAGACCTTCTCCCGCGGGCTGATCGAATGGTGGATGCGGCAGCTGTCTCCCGCCTGGTCGCCCGACGGCTACTCCGGTTTCCAGCTCGACGACACGGGCTTCGAAGCGACGACCCAGGGACGCACGCACTTCGGCTTCACGGAAGGTCGCCGCCTCTACATCCGCCTGGATGACGGCGACACCACGCCGTTCCACTTGAAGGACGACGCCGACTTCCGTGCTTTCAAGGCGCAATTCCTCGCGGGTCGGACGGCGCCGGCGCTGGTGCTCATCCAGGGCAACGGACGCCCCATCGACCTGGATGGGGCCACCGCGCTGGGAGCAGCGGAAATCGTGATCCTGGAGGAGATCGACGGCGCACCGCGCCGCATCGACCTGGACGACCTCGGGCTCGATGACGACGAGGCCTTCTACGAAGGCAGCGATCTCCTGATCCACCGGCCGGACAGCGGCCAATTGGTGCGGATCCGCAATGCACTCACGGTCCTGTCGGACGATCCCGTCGATGACGACTGGCGGCCCGACCCGTCCACCCGGATCACCGGTCAAGGCGAGGCGCGCTGCCTGGCATGGCCGTCGGTGTCGCGCACGCTGGCGCGGCCCTTGCTGACGGTGCGCAGCAGCCAACTGGCAACGACCCGAGACGACGCCGACCTGCTGATCAGCGACGGGGCGCTCTGGGACCGTGTCCGTCTGCCAGACATCCCGGCATCCGATGCCGCCGTGGCCGCCGTCGGCGCCGACGAGGAACCCGTCGCGCTGTTGCGGCATCCGATCGCTCCCGATGCGTGGCGCATGGCGGCACTGCCGGCATCGCTCGCCACGCTCATGGCCGATGCATCGCAGACCGCGCCACAGAGATGGTCGCTGGCGAGTGATCTAGGGGCTGCCGACGGAGAGTCGCTGCTGCAGCGAGCCCCTGACGTTGCCGACGGGGCAGGACGGCCTCAGGGCCGGGACATCCCGCTTGGAGGCACGGCGGCCGCCGCAGCGCCTTCCCATTGGCGGCTGAAAGCCGCGCAGTTCATCGACGCGATGGCGGGCGGCGAGGGGCCGCCCGGCGGCCCCCCGAGCCTGGCGCTGACCTGGCAGTCATCGCCGTGCCGCTCAACGGCCGCGATCCACGCCACGGCCGCATCGATACCCTGACGCCGCGGATCGCCCCCACGAGGATCGGGGGCCGCCGCGACGATCAGGCGGCCGGCGGCTCAGCCCAGCAGCAAGGCGTTGACGCGCCTCACGTAGGCGGCCGGATCCTCCAGCACGCCGCCTTCGGCCAGCAGGGCCTGGTCGAACAGCACCTGCGCCAGATCGCCGAAGCGGGCGTCGTCGCCCTCGATCGCGCCCAGCTTCTTCACCAGCGCGTGGTCGGGGTTGATCTCCAGCGTCGGCTGCGACACCGGCGCGGTCTGGCCGGCCTGCTTCAGCATGCGGGCCAGGTGGCCGCTGATGTCGTGTTCCTCGACCACGATGCAGGCCGGCGAATCCACCAGCCGCGTCGTCACGCGGACGTCCTTGGCGCGGCCTTCCAGCGCGGTCTTCAGACGGTCCAGCACCGGCTTGAACTGCTCGGCGGCTTCCTCGGCCTTCTTCTTCTCTTCCTCGTCCTGGAGCTGGCCGAGGTCGACGGCGCCCTTGGCGACCGACTGCAGCGCCTTGCCCTCGAACTCATGCAGGTGCGACAGCATCCACTCGTCGACGCGCTCGGTCAGCAGCAGCACCTCGATGCCCTTCTTGCGGAAGATCTCGAGCTGCGGGCTGTTCTTCGCGGCGCCCAGGCTGTCGGCCGTGATGTAGAAGATCGCCTCCTGGCCTTCCTTCATCCGCGACACGTAGTCGGCGAACGAGACGTTCTCGTCCGCATGCGTCGACGCGAAGCGCAGCAGCTTGACCAGGCGTTCCTGGTTGGCGTGGTCCTCGCCGACGCCCTCCTTCAGCACCTGGCCGAAGTCGGTCCAGAAGCGCGCGTACTTGTCGCGCTCGCCGGCGTCCTCGCTGTTGGCCAGCGACTCCAGCATGGACAGCACGCGCTTGGTCGAGCCTTCGCGGATCGCCTTCACGTCGCGGCTTTCCTGCAGCAGTTCGCGGCTGACGTTCAGCGGCAGGTCGGCCGAGTCGATCACGCCCTTGACGAAGCGCAGGTAGACCGGCATCAGCGCCTCGGCGTCGTCCATGATGAACACGCGCTTGACGTACAGCTTCACGCCGCCGCGCTTGTCGCGGTTCCACAGGTCGAAGGGCGCCTTGGCCGGGATGTAGAGCAGCTGCGTGTATTCGCTGCGGCCCTCGACGCGGTTGTGCGTGAAGGCCAGCGGCGCTTCGGTGTCGTAGCTGATCTGCTGGTAGAACGCGTCGTACTCGGCCTGCGTGATGTCGCTCTTGGCGCGCGTCCACAGCGCGGAGGCCTTGTTCACCGGCTCCCACTCGTCCTTCAGCACCTGGGTCGCGTTGTCGGCGTCCCACTCTTCCTTGCGCATCAGGATGGGGAGCGAGATGTGGTCCGAGTACTTCGAGATCGTCGACTTCAGGCGCCAGGTCTTGAGGAACTCCTCCTCGCCTTCGCGCAGATGCAGGATGACGTCGGTGCCCCGGCCGGGCTTGGTGATGGTCTCGACCTCGAAGTCGCCGGTGCCTTCGGAGGACCAGCGCACGCCCTGCTCGGCCGGCAGGCCGGCGCGACGCGATTCGACCGTGATGCGATCGGCGACGATGAAACCGGAATAGAAGCCGACGCCGAACTGGCCGATCAGGTTCGCGTCCTTCTTCTGGTCGCCTTCGAGCTTGGCCATGAACTCGCGGGTGCCGCTCTTGGCGATCGTGCCGAGGTGGGCGATGGCCTCTTCCGCGGACAGGCCGATGCCGGTGTCGCTGATGGTGACGGTGCGGGCCTCGGTGTCGAAGGACACGCGGACTTCGAGGTTCGGCTGGTCCTCGAACAGTTGCGGATGGTCCAGCGCCTCGAAACGCAGCTTGTCGCAGGCGTCGGAGGCGTTGCTGACCAGCTCGCGCAGGAAGATTTCCTTGTTCGAGTAGAGCGAGTGCGTCACCAGATGCAGGATCTGCTTGACTTCGGCCTGGAAGGAATGGGTTTGCTTGTCCATCGTTCGTGAGAGCGGTGATGCCAAAGGGATGCCAACGGGGTGCGACAGGGCAAGCCCCGATGGGGCCAGGATTATCGCGGCGACAGATGGGCCCGGCCTGGTCCGATTTCAAGGGGGGACGGCACGCGCCTCTAAACTCCGCGCCCTATGCCGATGATCTACTGGTTCGACTTGTTGGGCGTGGCGGTGTTTGCCGTCAGTGGCGCGCTGGCCGCGATGCAGGCGGGGCTGGACCTGTTCGGTCTGCTGGTGATCGCCGCGATGACGGCGGTGGGCGGCGGCACGCTGCGGGACCTGCTGCTGAACCGGCATCCGGTGTTCTGGATGAAGGACACGCGTTACCTGCTGGTGATCATCGCCAGTGCCCTGGCGGCGCTGATCGTGGGGCCGTTCCCGGAGCATGCGATCGGGATCCTGAAGATCGCCGACGCGCTGGGGCTGGCGCTGTTCGCGCTGTGCGGCACCGAGATCGCCGAGGAGCACGGCTTGAAGCCGATGCCTGCGCTGCTGATGGGCACGCTGACGGCGTGCGGCGGCGGCGTGCTGAGGGACCTGCTCAGCGGGCAGGCGCCGCTGCTGCTGCGCAAGGACATCTACGCGACGGCCGCGATCGGCGGCATCGCGCTGTATTTCCTGCTGAAGGCGATGGGCGTGCCGATGCGCTGGGCTTTCGTCACCGGCATGGTGGGTGTTGCGGCGTTGCGCCTGGCGGCGCTGTACTTCGGCTGGCAACTGCCTGCGCTGCAGATGCTGCAAGTGCATCCCTGACAAGCGCACCGGTCATCCTTTCCGGACGGCGGAAGCCGGGTGCCCCTGAGCGATTTAGCGGAGCCTGCGAGCGTATGAGCGAGGGGGCACCCGGCTTCTGCCGTCGTGCTCGGTCCCTCGCGGCTCACTTCTCGCGGTCGAGGTCCTCCTCGTCCTCGTCCTCGTCCTCGTCTTCGTCCTCGTCTTCGTCGTCGAGGTCGTCCGCGGCATGCGCCTGCTGCGCATCCCGCGTGCCGCGCTTGGCTTCGGCGGCGCGGGCTTCCTTCTCGGCGATCCTGGCGGCCTCGGCAGCCTCGGCCGCGGCGCTCCACTCGTCGAACTCAGCCGGCGTCTCCAGCGTGATGCGCCCGAGCTGGCCCTGACGCAGGTCGTACAGCAGGACCTCGGCGGCCTTCTGCATGTTGATGCGCCCCCCGGAGAGCACCGCGCCGCGCCGCTTGCCGATCAGCTGCAGCACCTCGCCGTCGAGCAGCGAGGCGCCGGGCTCGAGCTGGTAGCGGCTCTTCAGTGATTGCGGGTAGTAACGGCGCAGATAGCCGAGCAGGTCCAGCGCCACCACCTCCTCCTCGAAGGCGTTGCGGCCGATCGCCCCGCTGGCGGCGAGGTTGATGCCCGCTTCCGGCACACGGATCTTGGGCCACAGCATGCCCGGCGTGTCGAACAGGTAGACACCCTTGTCGAGCAGGATCTTCTGCTCGATCTTGGTGATGCCAGGCTCGTCACCGGTGGCCGCGGCGCGTTTGCCGACCAGCGTGTTGATCAGCGTCGACTTGCCGACGTTCGGGATGCCGCAGATCAGCACGCGCAACGGCTTGTCCAGCCCGCCGCGGTGAGGCGCCAGCGCCCGGCACTCGGCCGCCATCATCTTCGCCAGGCCGGGCTGGCCCTGATGGATCGCAACGGCCTGCGTGTCCGGCTGCGCGCGATAGAACGCCAGCCACTCCGCCGTGCGGGCCGGATCGGCCAGATCCTGCTTGTTGAGCAGCTTCAGCGCCGGCCGGCCCTGCGTCAGCTGCGCGAGCAGCGGATTGGCGCTGCTCGCGGGCACGCGGGCATCGAGCATCTCGATGACCACGTCGATCCCGCTTTTCATGCGCTCGCGGATCGCGCCCCGGGTCTTGTGCATGTGCCCGGGAAACCATTGAATCGCCATGGGGGCGATTGTCCGCGATCCGGGAAGCAGCTTTCCACCTGCGTCTTCTCAGCGCTTGGCCGCCAGTGCATGAGGCCTTGGCGGCGAGCGTCAAAACCTCAAGCACAGCCGTCCCTGAACCAGCGGCGGCCTGCCCTCAGTTCGAGGCAGTCGCCGGACGCAGCTCGACGATGGTCGGCGCGCCGTCGCGTGACTCGATGCGGACCTCCACCTTGTCGCCGACCTTGATGGCGGACAGCTGCGCCGCGCTGACGACGCCGGACGCCAGCCGGAACGGCATCGTCATGCCCGGCATGTCGAGGTGGCGGATGTCGCCGTGCTTGAGCGTGAGCTTCTGCTGCGCGGCATCGACGCGGCGGACCTCGGCCGGGATCCAGTCCTGCGAAGACGGCGTCGCGGCGTCGGTCGCCTGCGCGTGCTGTTCATGGCCTTCATGCGAATGCTCCTGCGCGCGGACCGGCAAAGCGGCAGCGGTCAGGACAACGACGAGGGCGGCGAAAGTGGTGTGAATGCGGTTCATGATGATGACTTTCAGAATTCGTGAATGTGGGGGGCGTCGGAGCTCAATGCCCCTGATGTCCGTGTCCATCGGGCTTGCGGACGCGCAACGGTTCCGCGGCGGGAGCGGCGGCAGGCTTCGGAGCGGGGGCGATCGGCGCGCCGGCCGGTGCCGCCACGGGGCGGGCGACCGTGCCCGCCGGAGCCGCGTACCAACCCGGATCGCCGTAGTCGCCGGGCCTCTGGTCCTTGCGCACCTTGATCACGCTGAACATGCCGCCCATCTCGAGCGAGCCGTGGGGCCCCTGCCCGGTCATCATCGGCACGGTGTTCTCGGGCAGCGGCATCTCCATCTCGGCCATGTCGGCCATGCCGCGTTCGCCCATCGCCATGTAGTCCGGGATGACCTTGTTGATGCGCGACGCGAGACCGCGGTGATCCACGCCGATCAGCGTGTCCACCTCATGCCCCATCGCGTTCATCGTGTGATGGCTCTTGTGGCAATGGATCGCCCAGTCGCCGGGCTCGTCGGCGAGGAACTCGACCTGCCGCATCTGCCCCACCGCGACGTCGGTCGTGACCTCCGGCCAGCGCGCCGTCTTCGGCACGGGGCCGCCGTCCGTGCCGGTGACCTCGAACTCGTGCCCGTGCAGATGGATCGGGTGGTTGGTCATCGTCAGGTTGCCGACGCGGATCCGCACCCGGTCGCCCTGGCGCACGTTGAGCGTGTCGATGCCGGGGAAGACGCGGCTGTTCCAGGTCCACAGGTTGAAGTCGGTCATCGTCATCGTGCGCGGCGTGTAGCTGCCGGGATCGATGTCGTAGCTCGACAGCAGGAAGCAGAAGTCGCGCTGCACCTCGGCGATCTGCGGATGCCGGCCCTTCGGATGCGTGACCCAGAAGCCCATCATGCCCATGGCCATCTGCGTCATCTCGTCGGCGTGCGGGTGGTACATGAAGGTGCCGGGACGCCGCGCGACGAACTCGTAGACGTAGGTCTCGCCCGGCTTGATCGCCGGCTGGGTCAGGCCCGACACGCCGTCCATGCCGTTGGGCAGCCGCTGGCCGTGCCAGTGCACGCTGGTGTGCTCGGGCAGCTTGTTGGTCACGTAGATGCGGACGCGGTCGCCCTCGACGACCTCGATGGTGGGACCGGGCGACTGGCCGTTGTAGCCCCACAGGTGCGCCGTGCACCCGGGCGCCAGTTCGCGCAGCACCGGCTCGGCAACGAGGTGGAACTCCTTGACGCCGTCGCGCAAGCGCCAGGGCAGCGTCCAGCCGTTGAGCGTGACGACCGGGTTGTAGGGCCGGCCGTTCGGCGGCACCAGCGGCGGGGCCGTCTCGGCGTTGTCGCGCAGGGCGGGCTCGGGCAGCGCCGCCATGGCGACGCGCGAGACCCCGCTCGCGTTCACCGCGCCGGCAGCGCCGAGCGCCGCACCAGCGGCCGCTCGGGCGAAGAGGTTTCTCCGGGAAATCATCGGAAGGTCCTTTCGATGCCGCGCGCTCAGTGCGCGGCGCCGCCAGCGGCTTCAGGCGCGCCGGCGGTCGATGAAGAAGAAGAAGAGGAGGCCGCGGTGGCGCCGTCGCGCAAGGGGCCGAGCAGGCTCTGCGACAGCTCGGATTCCGCGAGCCAGAAGTCGCGCTGCGCGTTCAGCGTCGCGGACACGGCGCGTGCCTGCGCGCGCGCGTCGGCGAGCAGGTCCATCACGCCGATCAGCATGCCGTTGTAGCGGAGCAGGGTCTCGTCGGAGACCTGCCTGGCCAGCGGCAGCACATCGTCGTGATGGCGCCGCGCGATGCGCCAGGCGGCCTCGGCGCGCGCACGCGCGACGCGCACTTCGGAACGCGCCTCGATCGCGATCTGCGCGGTCCGTTCCAGCGATTGGCCGTAGGCCTCGCGAGCACCGGCGACACGCGCCTGACCCCAGTCGAACAGCGGCAGCTCGACGCTGAGCTCGACGCCGCGTTGCGTCGGCTCCTCGTTGCTGCTGTTGCGTTGCAGACCGAGTTCGAGCACGTTGACCCGGCCGGTCCGGCGCGTGAGCCCCAGTTGCGCGGCCAGTTGCTCCGACTCGCGCTTCGCCGCCAGGATGTCCAGCCGTTGCGCGACGGCCTGGCGTTCGACGTCGTCCGCGGTCCGGAAATCGGCGGGCACGTCCGGCAGGCGCTCGGGCAGTTTCAGCGCGGCAAGGTCGTCACCCCACAGACCGATCGCGCGGATCAGCGCCTCGCGGTCCCCCTCGGCCTGCAACTGCGCCTGTTCCAGCGCGAGCTGCGCCTCGGCGAGCACGCTGCGCTCGCGAGCGAGTCGCAACGCGCTGACGTTGCCGGCCTGGCGCATCCGCAGCGCGAGCTCGGCGCCTGCCGACGCCGAGTCGAGCACCGTCCGCGCATGCCGCAGTTGCTCCTGCGACGCGACCGCCTGGATCCAGCCGCGGCGTGCCTGGCCGGCGACGTCGAGCAACTGCTGCGCGACGCGGGCCTGCTCGCGTTCGAGTGCCCGGGCGCCGGCGTCCTGGCGGGCACCGCGGCCCAGCAGGCTCAGCAGGTTGAACTGGAGGCCGCGTTCGATCTCGCGTTCGTCACCCCGGACCAGCCGGCCGATGTTGAGCACCGGATTCGGCCAGAGCAGCGTCTGCACGCGCTCCGCTTCCGCCATGCCGAGGCCGTACAGCCCGGCCTGCAAGCCGCGGTGATTGAGCAGCGCCAGCTGCACCGCGCCCTGCGCGTCGAGCGGCTGCGCGAGCAGCGCCTCGGTGCGCGCGCGCGCGGCGGCGCGTTGATCGTCGGAACGCTGCAGGGGCAGGTCGGCACCGAGCCAGTCGCGGCTCTTCTGCTGGACGGGCGCGACGGCCTGCTCCGGCGACAGCGAGGCGCAGGCCGACAGCGTGAAGGCCATCGCCAGTGCCAACAGCCGCGGC
Organism: Mitsuaria sp. MSU3D; assembly: GCF_056867975.1. Taxonomy (NCBI): domain Bacteria; kingdom Pseudomonadati; phylum Pseudomonadota; class Betaproteobacteria; order Burkholderiales; family Sphaerotilaceae; genus Roseateles; species Mitsuaria sp. MSU3D. Next base: position 4,239,102 of record NZ_CP200314.1, read on the forward strand.
GTGTGCCGGCCTTCGGGTCGACCGGAGGTCATCGTGGAGGACATCGGACGCTCCTCAATGGTGATGATGGCCGCCGGCCGGCGCCGAGGCGGCCTGGCTCTCACGCAGCAATGCGCGCCAGCCGCCGGCGTCGAGCACGCGACGGTTGGCCTGGCGCCAGTCGCCGACGCCGGGATCGACGACCGCGGCGCTCGATGCGGCGGCGGGAGGCTTGGGTCGCGGCGGGGCGGCGCCCTGGCGCGCGTCGGCGGGATCGGGCGGCGCGGCCATGGCGGCGCCCAGGCACATCGTCAGCGCGAGTGCGGGAATGAAACGAGAAGACATGGCTTCCTCGCGGATGAACAGGATCGATGCCGATCCGCTGCGAAGGCGCAGACGGATGACGGCTCGGACGGCGCCTCGTCCAGGACGGGCGCCGGCGTTCAGGCGAGGAAGGCTTTGGGAGGCCGCTCAAGCGGCTGGGGAGACTGCTCGGGCGCACCGTGGGCGTCGAGCGAGGGCGCGGCGTCGCGCAGGTCGTGCGCGGCCGGCGTCAGCGGGGCGACCGGCATCGCGGCGCCGATGCAGCACTGCAGGCAGATGCCGCAATGATGATCGGAGGTGGACGCATGATCCGCGCCGTCGTCCTGCCACGCAGCGTGGCCCGTCGCGGTCATGCCGGCGTGGTCCATGCCGGGCATGTCCTGCGACATCCCCGCCATGGCGGACAGGTCGTGACCCATGTCCTCGCAGTCGCTCGGCATCGTCATCACGGCCGCGGCCGCGTTCGACGGCAACAGCGCCATGCCGATGCCCATCGTCGCGGCCAGCGCGCCCTGCAACGGCAGGGTCAGGCTCAGCAGCGCGAGCACCAGCCAGCGGCTCCAGAGGAGCCGGCGCGGACCGGGTGCGTTCAGGCGGGACATGGGGCAGGAGTGTAGGACAGGTCGAGTGGAGCCGTGCGAACACTGAGGAAGCTCCGCTTACCCCAGAACGTGCCCCATGAACCCTCTTCGTCCCGAATCCACTCATCCTCATCCCGACTTCGGCGACCTGGACGGGTCGGCATCGACCCTGCCGTCGTCGTTCGCGCCGACCGCCTCGTCCTGCCCGGCCGGATCGGAGCCCGGCGTCCGTCCGCTTTCGGCGAGCGACGTCTTTGCTCGATGGGCGGGCACCGCTGCGCCTGCGGAAATCGCCGGCACGGTCAGAACGGATGGACGCGGCCAACTGCGTCACTTGTTGGGTCGGCAACTGCAGGCGGGCGATCCCCGGGCATCGATCGCGGCGCTGGGGCCGATGGCCGAATTGCACTCGGGCACTCGCATTGCATGGCGACGCCTGAATGCGGCGGGCGTGCCGAAACTGCTGGATCAGATTCGCGCCACCGCCGGCGCAAGCTGTCCGCCCATCTCTGCAGCCACCGCCGCCGAGATCTGCCAGCTGGTCGACCGCGTGATGCGAGACGACCTCACTGCGGCCCTGGCGGCCGCACATGCGCGGCCACAACCCGACGCCTTACCGGCACGACGGGTGATGTTGCTGGTGGAAGTGCTCCAGGCCGCCAGGGAGATGCCGCAATCCTGCCTGCCGCGCCCCGCCTCGCCGGATCCGTCGGGCTCCCCTCCGACGTCATCGATCTCGAGCCTGTCGTCGATCGACAGCCTGCAGACGCCTGAGAGCACGCCGGGCACACCCTTCACCTCGGGCCGGTCCTTGCCGTCGCCCGGTGCCGTCTGGCCAACGATCGATGGGATCGATCCCGTGACGTCCCCCGGACCGATCCCCGAGGGACCGCTCAGGGCACCTGGCGCGGGATTGAACATCCCCTTCTTCGAACGTCTGCTGAGCGACATCGAGACGCCGGATCCCGACGGCGACGACGGGCGTTCGACGTCCGGGCGGGTCGCCGATGAGCACACTTCGTCGAGACCACCGTCACTGGTCGTACGCCGCCAGGCGACAGGCCTCGCCCCGTTGATGACCAGCAGTCGCAGCCCGCGGGAGTCGCACGTCGCGTCCGAGGTCAACCTGCCCTCGCTCGAATCCGTGCAATGGCTGCCGTCGACCAACCTGCTGTCGCTCGACAGTCCCGGCGCAGCCTTGGACCTCGCCGTCATCCCGCGCTCGCTCGACGGTCCGGCGTCACTGCGCGCGCACCTGGCGTCCCTGGATCGCAGACTGATCACCGCGGCGCACGAATGGCTGCGCGCGCAGGCCTTTGCCGTCCTGGACGATCTGATCGACGACCCGACTGCCACCCCGTCATCGGAGCAGATGTCGCTGTTGCGTCTGGCGACGCATGGCCACCTGCGCATGACACGGGTGGCGCACGCCCCGGCCGTGGCGGGACTCAGCGGTGCACCCCTGTCGCGCTACACCGGTGACATCGAGACCCCCGCCGCACTCGTCGCGTGGGCTCGTCAGGCGCAGGGCCGTGAAGGCGTGCGTCGAGAACGTTGGGTGGAACTGCTTTGCGAGAGGGCGGCCAACCCGGACGGACGGATCCTGCTGTCCGCCCCCATGCTGCGTCGCGGTTGCGCGCTGCCCCCGATGAACGCGCTGTTGAAGCTGGTGCCGCCGGACAGCCTGAACGATCGCGGCACGCTGATCTGGCGCGGCGAACGGCTGCACGCCAGCGATGGCATGGCCAAGCTGCTGGACCGTCTGGGCGTCCGTCACATCGACATCGCGACGCCACCGCTGTCGCATTCGACGCTCCCCTCGAGCCTGCGTGACGCCGACATCTCCGTCGTCACGCTGCACCACACGCACGAACTGGCACCCGCGGACCTGGCGAGGCGAATCGGCCACCTGAGCGGCGCACTGCCGTCGCTCTATCTGATCCGGCTGCCGGAGCGCGGCCGGTCGCTGCCGCCCGACGCCCTTCCACCCGATTGGACCTCCGGCGTAGGGGGTGCTGTTCCACCGCCGTCGCAACGCCAACCGGCAGCGCCTGGAACCGATCCGGGCGCTGTGGCCGGAAGGCCGGCTCCCGCCCGCGCTGCGGGCGCGCGCCGTCAACGTGCTGCCCGACGGCGAACCGGTGCTGGATTACATCGCCAACGTGCGTCAGCTGCGCGCGGTGGTCGAGGAATTCAGCGCCAGGGACATCGCCTTCTGCGCCCACCTGGCCACCATCGTCGACGGACTCGCCACCGATACCGACTTCGCGCGCCGCTGCCGCGCCATGGTCGAACAGCCGGTCGGCCCTTGCGTGGACGCCGGCATGCTGACCTTGTCGGCCATGTCAGCGATGCGGGATGCGACGGAGGCGAGCTCGTTGTCTGAAGTGGCCGGCAATGCCTTCGTCCAGGCCTGCCTCGCGCGCGTCGACGCGGATTGCGTACAGCGCCAGCCCGATTTCGACGAGGTGCTCGAGGAGGCCATGGTGCTGCGCTGGCACGTGTCGCGGGTGCTCGCCGGACTGCTGGGCGCCGATCGGGTCCGCGTCGCCGACAAGCCGGTCTTCGGCGCTGTCGGCGCGGGCGACGACTGGAACTCGGCGACACGCAGCGAGAAGTTCCAGGAGGCGGCGCTCGCGCTGGTCACCGCCGAGTCCGATGACGACTGCCCCGGCGTCGTGCTTCTCCTGTCGGTCGAGAACGATCCGCTGGGCGACATGCTGCAGTCCCGCGTCGACCAGGAACCCGCTTGCAGGGCCCTGCGCGAGGCCAGACAGGAAGTGCTGAGGGCCTACGAACGCCTGCAGGAGGAGGGCGAGGACGGGGGCGAGGACGAGGCGCTGCAAGCGGCCACCTTCGAAAAGCTGAAGGCGATCGACGCGGCCCTCCACCAGACCCGCCTGGATACGCTGCTCCCGGAACTGAGGCACATCCGGGCCAGACTCGCGACCGACGTCGTGACCGAGCCGCCGACCAAGCGACAACGCATGATGTGACGCCCGGGGCCGGATCGACACAGGGGCGGGCACGTGCCTGGGGATTCGATGCTGAAGACGCGGCCCGCTGGCTGCAAAAGACAAGGGCCGCTTGCGCGGCCCTTCGGTGACATCGATCGGCCGGCCCAGGGGACCGGCGGCGGCGATCAGTCCTCGTTCTTGAACACGAGCTTGACCTCGTGCGTTTCCTTCTGGCCGCTGGGCTCGAACTTCCAGTCCATCAGCGCGCGGGTCACGGCCTTGTCGAACACCTTGCGGGGTTCGGCTTCCAGGATCTCGACGCCCGAGACCTTGCCGTCCGGCTCGATGTTCATCTTGGCGCGCACGGAGCCTTGCGAGATCGACTGGCGGGCGGCCTCGGCCGGGAACTCCGGCGGCACCTTCTTGACGATCTTCGGCGTGGCATGGGCGCCGGCGGCCAGGACCAGCGCGGCGGCCAGGCCCAGCAGGGTGCGGGAAACGGTGGTGGTGAGATGCTTGCTCATGGGGGACCTCGTACGTCTTGGATGAGGAAAACGGGTTTCCGGTAGGAACTGGGGATTCAGGAGGCGGCGCGCGCGGTGCTGAAGAAGCCCACGGCCTGCACCAGGCGCGAGCTGCTGTCGCGCAGCGAGTCGGTCGAGCGGGTCAGTTCGTCCACCAGCGTGGTGTTCTGCTGCGTCGCCCGGTCCAGCTCGTTCATCGCGTTGTTCACGACGCCGACGCCGGCCGCCTGCTCCTGGGCCGAGTGCGAGATCTCCTCGATCAGCTGGCCCATGTTGTTGACCTCGTCGACGACCGAGCGGATGGTCGCGCCGGCGTTGTTGACCAGGGCGGTGCCGTTCTCGACCTTGACGGACGATTCCTGGATCAGCACCTTGATCTCCTTGGCGGCCTGCGCCGAGCGCGAGGCCAGCGCCCGCACTTCCGACGCCACCACCGCGAAGCCCTTGCCGTGCTCGCCGGCACGGGCCGCTTCCACGGCGGCGTTCAGCGCCAGGATGTTGGTCTGGAAGGCGATGCCGTCGATGACGCCGATGATGTCGCCGATCTTGCGCGAGCTCGCGCTGATCTCTTCCATCGTCGACACGACCTGGCTCACCACGGTGCCGCCGGCCGAGGCCGACTGGCGCGCCTTGGTCGCGATGCTCGCGGCCTTGCGGGTCAGTTCGCTGGCGCCGTTCAGGTTGGAGGCGATCTGCTCGACCGACGCGGCGGTGTTCTGCAGGCTCTCGGCGGAACGCGCGGTGCGGTCCGACAGGTCCACGTTGCTGCCGGCGATCTCGTTGGAGTTCTGGGCCACTTCACCCGCCGCGGAGCTCACGCTGGCGACGACGCCCGACAGCGCGGTCTGCATGTCGCGCATGGCGTGCAGCATCTGCGCCAGTTCGTCGGAGCCTTCGACCTCGATGTGCTGCGACAGGTCGCCGGAGCTGATCGCCTGGGCGGCGTCCTTGGCCTTGCGGGCCGGCACGATGATCGAGCGGGCGATCGTCAGGCCGCCCACGCTGCCGATGACCACGGCGATCACCACCAGGATGCCGGTGATGACGATCGACTGGTTGGCCAGTTTGGCGCCGCCTTCGGCGAGATCCCGGCCGTTGGCGAACTGCAGGTCGACCAGGCTCTTGAGCGTGTCCTGGTAGTCCTTCTGCGCGGGACGCACGTCCTTGATCAGCGCTTCGCGGGCTTCGTCGGGGCTGCCGTCCTGCTGGACCTTCAGGAACTTCGACACCGCGTCGACGAACTTGGTCTGGGCATCGCGCACCTTGGCGGCGAGTTCCTTGTCCTTGGCGTCGGAGACCTTGCCGTCGAGTTCGGTCAGCTGCTTCTGGCCGTCTTCGAGGGCAGCGGCGATGTCGGCCTTCTGGCGCTTGATCGCGTTGGCGGTGTCCAGCAGCAGCAGGTCGCGCGAGGCGCGGGCGATGACGTTGACGTCGCTCTCCAGCGCGTTGGCCAGCGCGATCTTCACCAGGCTGGAATTGGCCGTCGTGCTCAGGTCATGGGACAGGCGGCTGGCGTTGTGGGCGCCGAAGGCGCCGATCACGACCAGCAGCAGGATCAGCAGCGCGTAGCTCAGCGTCAGGCGCTGGCCGATACGCAGGCGGGACAGAAACGACATCGATTCCCTCGCAACGATTGAGTTGTTTGAATGACCGACCGCGGCGAGCTTCGAGCGCTCGTGGCGCCGCCGTGCGGACCGACCATCGGCTTCGGCGCGATCATCGTTGGACTTGATTCAGGGAATCCATGGCCTGTTCGAGGCCCCGTGAATTCTGACGCGTCACTTGCAACTGAATGAAAACGGCCGTCCGAACCACTTGGTAGAAGCCCTAATGAGCCGCTCGGCGGGGTTTCATGATTCCTGCATATTCCTGCGCAGGACGTCGGCGCGGAGCACGTACCCGCGCAGTAACCGCGGGCGTCCGGGTCCGGCAAGGGTCAGGCCTTGCCTGACGTCGGCGGCGGCGCCTCGGGCAGCGATGCGGCGTCCGTGTCGAGGACCTCGACGCGATTGCGCCCGCCCTCCTTCGCCCGGTACATCGCCGCGTCCGCGCGACGCAGCACGTCCTCGATGCCCGGATCGCTGTCGCGCAGCACGGTGACGCCGATGCTGACGGTGTACGCGACCGACGCCGCGCCGCCATCCTTCGGGTCGATCGCCACCGGCGTGGCCGCGATGCGCTCGCGCAGCCGTTCCGCGAAACGGCGAGCGCCGGGCAGGTCCGTGTGGGCGAGCCCGATGACGAATTCCTCTCCGCCGAAACGCCCGGGCAGATCCACGTCGCGCGAGGACGCCTTCAGCACCTGCGCCAACGAACGGATCACTGCGTCCCCGGCCGCGTGGCCGTGACGATCGTTGACCTGCTTGAAGTGGTCGATATCGAGCATGAGCAGCGCGGACGGCGTCCGGTAGCGCCGCACCGTGCGCAGCAAGGCGCGCAGGCCCTCCTCCGTCGCCATGCGGTTGGCCAGGCCGGTGAGCCCGTCGGTGCGCGAGCGCTGCTCCAGTTCCGCGTTCACCCGCGCCAGTTGCGTCACGAGCGCCTCGGTCGAGCGCAGCCAGCGAGAGAGCGCCTGGTAGCCGAACTGGGCGACGAACAGCACGATCAGCGTGAAGACCCAGAAGAACACCCAGGCCGTGCTGAGCATGACTCGGGAGGCTTCATCCAGCTTCGCCCAATCGTGGCTGCCCAGCGCGGTCCGGAGCTGCAGCGAGCCCAGCCCGAGACTGACCAGGCCGTAGCCCTGCACCGCCAGCACGATCGAGAACAGCAGGCCCAGGCCCATCGCCCGCCGGCCGGTGGGTGGCGGCGTGAACAGCACCGGCCGCGCCGCGATCCACCGTGACAGACGGGGCCAGGTCAGCGCCATCAAGGGTCCGCCGAGCAGGACGCTCTGCAGGAACGCGCCCAGCCACCAGCCTTGCCAGATCGGCAGCTGGCGATGCGCGGGGAGGTCGTGGCTGAAGTTCCAGATCAGCGCGCCCGAGGAGCTGAACACCGCCGCGACGAAGCACAGCGGCACGAAGAACAGCCAGGCGCGCAGGCTGCCCAGCCCGCGCGGGGCGTCGACGGCACGGTAGCCCAGCGCCAGCACGCCCAGCCCCAGCGGATTGGCGCAGGCGAACAGTGCCGCCCAGGGCGTCGTCATGCCGGTGGCCATCGCCAGGACGAAGGTCGCCAGCCAGGCCGGCACGGCCCCCCACCGCCAGCCGAAGCACAGCGTCCACCACAGGCACAACGGAACCGGGGGATAGAAGGTCAGGAACGCGTTGGCGCCGCCGAGGTCGACCGGGATGCCGGACCAGCCTTCGCGGATCGTGACGAGTCCGAGCACGACGCACGCGGCGATCGTCGCGAGCCAGCCGCCGAGCAGCCACGCGCGCTCCGCCGTACGCCCCTCGCGCCACAGCGCCCGGACAGACAGGCTGCCCGGCGTCTGGGGTACCAGCTCTGCGGGGCGCTGCGGCGCATCCATTCAGGCCGCCGGGGGAGACGGATCGGACGGAGGCTCCGGTCTGGGACGCGCGCCGAAGATCGCCGAGCCGACGCGCACCATCGTGGCGCCCTCGAGGATCGCGGCGTCCATGTCGGCGCTCATGCCCATGCTGAGCGTGTCCAGGCCCAGGCCGAGGTCCCGGTTCAACGTGGCCATCAACCCGGCGAGCGCGCGGTGCGGCCGGCGCTGATCCTCCAGCGTGGCCGCCGGCTCGGGGATGGCCATCAACCCCCGCAGCCGCAGCGCCGGCAGCGCGGCGACGGCCCGGGCCACGCCGGCGACCTCCGCCGGCGCCAGGCCGCTCTTGCTGTCCTCGCCGCTGATGTTGACCTGCAGGCAGACGTTCAGGGGCGGGAGGTCCTTGGGCCGCTGTTCCGCCAGCCGCTGGGCGATCTTGAGGCGGTCCACGCCGTGCACCCAGTCGAAGCGCTCGGCCACGACGCGGGTCTTGTTGCTCTGCAGCGGTCCGATCAGGTGCCATTCGACCTGTCCGCGCAGATCGGCCAGGGCGTCGATCTTGTCGACGCCCTCCTGGACGTAGTTCTCGCCGAAGCGGCGCTCCCCCGCCTCGAAGGCCTCTCTCACATCCGGGGCCGGGAAAGTCTTTGTTACCACCAGCAGCGTGACGCTGTCGACAGGCCGCGACGCCTGCTGGCAAGCCCTCTCAATGCGGCCATGGAGCTGTTGTATGTTCTCGGAGATCGTCGCCATAATCGCCCACGCTTTTACTCATCCCATGGACATCACCCAACTGCTGGCATTCTCGGTCAAGAACAAGGCCTCCGACCTTCACTTGTCCGCCGGGCTGCCCCCCATGATCCGCGTCCATGGCGACGTGCGCCGCATCAACGTCGAAGCGCTCGAGCACCGACAGGTGCACGACATGGTCTACGACATCATGAGCGACGCCCAGCGCAAGGCCTACGAGGAGACGCTGGAAGTCGACTTCTCGTTCGAGATCCAGGGCCTGGCGCGCTTCCGCGTCAACGCGTTCAACCACAACCGCGGCGCCGGGGCGGTGTTCCGGACGATTCCGAGCAAGATCCTGACGCTCGAGCAGCTGAACTGCCCGAAGGTGTTCACCGAGCTGGCGATGAAGCCCCGCGGCATGGTGCTGGTGACGGGACCGACCGGTTCAGGCAAGAGCACGACGCTCGCCGCGATGGTCAACCACCTCAACGAGAACGAGTACGGCCACATCCTGACCGTCGAGGACCCGATCGAATTCGTCCACGAATCCAAGAAGTGCCTGGTCAACCAGCGCGAGGTGGGTCCGCAGACGCTGAGCTTCTCCAACGCGCTGCGCTCGGCGCTGCGCGAGGACCCGGACTGCATCCTGGTCGGCGAAATGCGCGACCTGGAAACCATCCGCCTGGCGCTGACCGCCGCGGAAACGGGCCACCTGGTCTTCGGCACGCTGCACACGTCGTCGGCCGCCAAGACGGTGGACCGGATCGTCGACGTCTTCCCCGCCGCCGAGAAGGACATGGTCCGCGCCATGCTGTCCGAGTCGCTGCAGGCGGTGATCTCGCAGACGCTGTGCAAGACCAAGGACGGCAACGGCCGGGTCGCGGCGCACGAGATCATGCTGGGCACCTCGGCGATCCGGAACCTGATCCGGGAGAACAAGGTCGCGCAGATGTACTCGTCGATCCAGACGGGCAACAACCTGGGCATGCAGACGCTGGACCAGAACCTCACCGACCTGGTCCGCCGCAACATCATCTCGCCGGCCGAGGCTCGCGCGAAGGCCAAGATGCCTGAGAACTTCCCGGGCTGAGCGGGCCGGCCGCCACCACAACGACAAATCGACCGGGTGCGGGCGGGTGACCGCCACGCCCCGGCACACAGGACAGGACGCCGCCATGGAACGCGATCAGGCCACCAAGTTCATCAACGACCTGCTTCGCCTGATGGTGTCGCGCAAGGGCTCCGACCTGTTCCTGACGGCGGAGTTCCCGCCGGCGGTCAAGGTCGACGGCAAGGTGACCAAGGTGTCGCCGCAACCGCTGACCGGCCAGCACACGCTGCAGCTGGCGCGGGCCATCATGAACGACAAGCAGGCGGCCGATTTCGAACGCACCAAGGAGTGCAACTTCGCGATCTCGCCGCAAGGCATCGGCCGCTTCCGCGTCAACGCCTACATCCAGCAGGGCCACGTGGCGCTGGTGCTGCGGACGATCCCGCAGACGCTGCCGACCGTCGAGTCGCTGGAACTGCCGCACATCCTCAAGGACGTGGTGCAGACCAAGCGCGGCCTGGTGATCCTGGTGGGCGCGACCGGTTCGGGCAAGAGCACCTCGCTGGCGGCGATGGTGGACCACCGCAACCAGACGACCTACGGCCACATCATCACGATTGAGGACCCGGTCGAGTTCGTGCACCCGCACAAGAACTGCATCGTCAGCCAGCGCGAGGTCGGCCTCGACACCGAAGGCTGGGAGCAGGCGCTGAAGAACACGCTGCGCCAGGCGCCGGACGTGATCCTGATGGGCGAGATCCGCGACCGCGAGACGATGGAGCACGCGGTGGCCTTCGCTGAAACGGGTCACCTGTGCATGGCCACGCTGCACGCCAACAGCGCCAACCAGGCGCTGGACCGGATCATCAACTTCTTCCCGGAAGAGCGGCGCGCGCAGCTGCTGATGGACCTGTCGCTCAACCTGAAGGCGCTGGTGTCGCAGCGGCTGCTGCCGCGCCAGGAAGGCAAGGGCCGGGTCGCCGCGGTCGAGATCCTGCTGAACACGCCGCTGATCAGCGACCTGATCTTCAAGGGTGAGGTGGGCGAGATCAAGGAGATCATGAAGCGCTCGCGCGAGCTCGGCATGCAGACCTTCGACCAGGCGCTGTTCGATCTCTACGAGATGGGCAAGGTGACCTACGAGGACGCGCTGCGCAACGCCGACTCCGTGAACGACCTGCGCCTGCAGATCAAGCTCAACAGCGAGCGGGCGCGCAGCGGCGATCTGTCGTCGGGCACCGAGCATCTGACCATCGTCTGAAGCGTTCCGAGCCCGATGGAAGGGCCACAATCACGCGGTCTTCAACACCCCGTGACAGGTCCTTCCATGAGCAGCATCGGCCAGCGTTCGTACGAATCGACTCCGTCCCTCCGCGTGTCCTTCCTGGGACTCGGCGTGATGGGCTTCCCGATGGCAGGCCATCTGGCCAAGGCCGGCCAGCAGGTCACGGTCTACAACCGGTCGCCCGCGAAGGCGCAAGCCTGGACCTCCGAGTTCGGCGGCCAATCCGCCGCGACGCCGCGTGAAGCGGCCAAGGACGCGGACATCGTCTTCTGCTGCGTCGGCAACGACGCCGACCTGCGCTCGGTCGTGCTGGGCCCCGACGGCGCCTTCGCCGGCATGAAGCCCGGCGCGGTCTTCGTCGACCACACGACGGCCTCGGCCGAGGTCGCCCGCGAGCTCTTCGCCGAAGCAGGGAAGCTCGGCCTCCACTTCATCGACGCCCCCGTCTCCGGTGGACAGGCCGGCGCGGTCAACGGCGCGCTGACGGTCATGTGTGGCGGCGAGGAGTCCGTGTTCGACAAGATCCGCCCCTACGCGATCCACTTCGCCAAGGCGGTCACCCGCGTCGGCGACGCCGGCGCCGGACAGCTCGCCAAGATGGTCAACCAGATCTGCATCGCCGGCATCGTCCAGGGACTGTCGGAAGCCATCGCCTTCGGACAGAAGAGCGGCCTGCCGATGGCGCTGGTGCTCGACGTCATCGGCAAGGGCGCCGCGCAGAGCTGGCAGATGGACAACCGCGGCAAGACCATGGTCGAAGACAAGTTCGACTTCGGCTTCGCCGTGGACTGGATGCGCAAGGACCTCGGACTGGTGCTCGACGAAGCCCGCCGCAATGGCGCCCGGTTGCCGCTGACGGCGCTGGTCGACCAGTTCTATGCGGATGTGCAGGAGATGGGCGGGAATCGCTTCGATACGTCGAGCTTGATCAAGCGCCTGCGCTGATCGCCAGGACGCTGTCGGTCGGCACGCCAAGCGCGGGCTCTCCACGACGCAAGGGGCATCCCTCCGGGAACCCCTCGCATCATTCCGGCCCCACCATCACTGGCTGACCACGGCTCCGCTCGACACCCCGCCGCCCAGCACCTTGTAGAGCTGGACCTGGTTCTGCAGTTGCGCGAGGCGCACCTGCAGCGCCGCCTGTTGAGCAGCGAAGGTCGCGCGTTGCGCGTCCAGCAGATCCAGGCTCGACGCCGCACCGTTGCGGAAGCTCAGGTCGACCAGCTCCAGACGGGTCGCTTCCGCGGCCGCCTGCGCATCCTGCGCGCGCAGTTGCTCGTCGAGCGTCGCGCGGCCGGCCAAGGCATCGGCCACTTCGCGGAACGCCGTCTGCACGACCTTCTCGTACTGGGCGACCGCGATCTCGCGGTTGGCCTTGGCCGCATCGACGTTGTTGCGCACGCGCCCCGCGTCGAAGATCGGCATCAGCGCCGAACCCGCGATGCTCCACGCGCTCTGGCTGAACAGGTCACGCAATGCGCTGCTCGCCGTGCCCACGCTGCTCGTCAGCGTGATGCTCGGGAAGTAGGCCGCCCGCGCAACGCCGATGTTGGCTTCGGCCGCCACCAGTTGCTGCTCCGCCTGGACCACGTCAGGCCGGCCCACCAGCACCTGCGACGGCATGCCCGCCAGCAGCGCGCCCATGGTCTGGTCGCTCAGCGGCCTGGACTGCGGCAGCGAATCCGGCACCCCCTGCCCCACCAGCAGCGTCAACGCGTTCAGGTCCTGCTGGCGCGTGCGCTCGGCCTGGGCCAAGGTGGCACGCGCCGATTCGTACGACGACTTCGCCGTGCTCAGGTCGAGGTTGGACGCGGCACCGTTGTCGAACTTCAGCTGCATCAGCTTCAGGCTGTCCTCGCGCGTCGACAGCGTCTGGCGCGTCAGCGCCAGCAGTTCCTCGTCGGCCTGCACCGCCAGGTAGGCCGACGCGACGCCGGCCACCAGGCTGATCTGCGCCGACCGCGCCGCCTCGCCCGTTGCCAGGTACTGCGCGAAGGACGCGGCACTCTGGTTCTTGACGCGGCTGAAGAGGTCGATCTCGTACGAGGTGATCTGCAGACCCGCCTGGTAGGCGTTGACGATGCGGCTGTCGCCGTTGGACGTGGTCTGCGGGCCGCGCGACGCCGAAAGCCCGGCGTTGACCGTCGGCCAGCGGCTCGCCGCCGTGACGTTGGCCTGCGCGCGTGCGACGTCGACGTTCAGCAGCGCGATGCGCAGGTCGCGGTTGTTCTTCAACGCGAGGTCGATCAACTGCTTGAGCCGCTCGTCACGGAAGAACTGCTGCCATTGCAGTTCGGTCGCCGCCTTGGCGTCGGTCGACTCGGCGCCCGGGCCTTGCGGCCACTGCGGCGCCACCGGCGCGTCCGGACGCTTGTGGTCCGGCGCGAGGTTCACGCAGCCGGTCAGCAGCGCCACGGTCGCGGCCGCGGCGGCCATCACGGAAAGTTTGCTCTTCATCATGCTCAGACTCCGTCCGCGTTCTTGGCGGCCGCGATGGCCTTGGTCGGATCCGGACCGTCCAGTTCGTGGGCGTACAGCTTGTTCTGGCGGTCGCTGCCCTTGAAGAAGCGGCGCACGACCAGGAAGAACACCGGCACGAACACCACCGCCAGCAAGGTCGCGGTGACCATGCCCGACAGCACGCCGGTGCCGATGGCGCGCTGGCTCGCCGAGCCCGCGCCGCTCGCGAAGAACAGCGGCGTGACGCCCAGGATGAAGGCCAGCGAGGTCATGATGATCGGACGGAAGCGCAGGTGCGCCGCCTCGAGGATCGACTCGACCAGCCCCTTGCCCTGCGCCTGCAGGTCCTTCGCGAACTCGATGATCAGGATCGCGTTCTTCGCCGAGAGGCCGATGATCGTGATCAGGCCGACCTTGAAGTACACGTCGTTGGGCATCTCCCGGAAGGTGGCGCCCAGCAGCGCGCCCAGCAGACCGAGCGGCACCACCAGCATCACCGACAGCGGGATCGACCAGCTCTCATACAGCGCCGCCAGGCAGAGGAACACCGCCAGCAGCGAGAACGCCAGCAGGATGCCGGCCTGCGAGCCCGACAGCTGCTCCTCGCGCGACAGGCCCGTCCACTCGTACCCGATGCCGGGCGGGAGCTTGGCGATCATGGACTCGAGTTCCTTCATCGCCTGACCCGTCGAGGCGCCGGCCGCCGCGTCGCCGGCCAGGCGCATCGCCGGATAGCCGTTGTAGCGGGTGGCCTGCATCTGGCCGGTGATCCAGTGGCTCGACGCGAAGGCCGACAGCGGGACGTTGGCGCCCTGCGCGTTGGTCACGTTGATGGACAGCACGTCTTCCGGCGTCATGCGCTTGGGCGCATCGGCCTGCACCACGACACGCTGCATGCGGCCGCTGCTCGGGAAGTCGTTGACGTAGGTCGAGCCCAGCTGGATGCCCAGCGTGCGCGCGATCGTGTCGTAACCGATGCCCAGCGCCTGCGCCTTCTCGCGGTCGATGTCGATCTGCAGCTGCGGCGCGTCTTCCAGGCCGTCCGGCCGCATGCCGGTGATCAGCTGGCTCTTCTGCGCCATGCCCATCAGCTGGTTGCGCGCGTTGAGCAGCGCCTCGTGGCCGAGGCCGCCGCGGTCCTGCAGGCGCAGCGCGAAGCCGGTGGCCGTGCCCAGTTCCGGGATCGGGGGCGGCGACAGCGGGAAGATGAACGCGTCGCGCACGCCCACCATCATCGCGCCCATCACGCGGCCGGCCAGCGCCTGCGCGCTGTGCTCCTTGCCGCCGCGCTCCTCCCACGGCTTCAGCGGCACGAACACCAGCGCGGCGTTCTGGCCCTGGCCCGAGAAGGAGAAGCCGATCACGCCGATCGTGTCGGCCACTTCCGGCTGCTTGTGCAGGAAGCTCTCGACGGCGGCGACGGCCTGCTCGGTCCGGTTGGACGTCGCGCCCGGCGGCAGCTGCACGTTGACGATCAGGTAACCCTGGTCTTCGTTGGGCAGGAACGAGGTCGGCATGCGGATGTACAGCCAGCCGACGACGGCCACGATCGCGGCGAACGCCACCATCATGATGCCGCCGCGCTTGAGCAGCCTGGACACCCAGCCTTCGTAGCCCTTGGCGGTGCGGGAGAAGCCGCGGTTGAACCAGCCGAAGAAGCCGCGCTTCTCGTGGTGGTGGCCGGCCTCGACCGGCTTGAGCAGCGTGGCGCACAGGGCCGGCGTCAGCGACAGCGCCATCAGCGCCGACAGCGCCATCGACGCCACCATCGCCAGCGAGAACTGGCGGTAGATGTTGCCCACCGAGCCCGAGAAGAACGCCATCGGCACGAACACCGCGATCAGCACCGTGGTGATGCCGATGATGGCGCCGGAGATCTGGCCCATCGCCTTCTTCGTCGCTTCACGGGGCGACAGGCCCTCCTCGCTCATGATGCGCTCGACGTTCTCGACGACGACGATCGCATCGTCGACCAGGATGCCGATCGCGAGCACCATGCCGAACAAGGTCAGCACGTTGATCGAGAAGCCCAGCGACAGCATCACCCCGAAGGTGCCGAGCAGCGCCACCGGCACCACCAGCGTGGGGATCAGCGTGTAGCGCCAGTCCTGCAGGAACAGGTACATCACCAGGAACACCAGCACGATCGCCTCGATCAGGGTCTCGACCACCTGGGAGATCGAGATCTTCACGAACTTCGACGAGTCGTACGGGACCGTGTAGACGACCCCGGCGGGGAAGAACTTCTGCAGCTCCTCCATCCGCTTCTTGATCGCGTTGGCGGTGCCCAGCGCATTGCCGGTGGGCGACAGCTGCACGCCGATGCCGGTCGAGGGCTGGCCGTTCAGGCGCGTGTAGGTGGCATAGCTCTGGCCGCCCAGCTCGATGCGGGCGACGTCCTTCAGCAGCACCTTGGAGCCGTCGGTGTTGGCGCGCAGCACGATCTTCTCGAACTGCGCCTTGTCCTCGAGCTGACCCTTCACGACGATGGTCGCGGACATGGTCTGGCTGGAGGTGTTCGGGCGGTCGCCCAGCACGCCGGCCGGCACCAGCGCGTTCTGCGCGCCGACGGCCGCGCTCACCTCGGCGGGGCTGAGGTTGTACGACTGCATCTTGGCCGGATCCAGCCAGATGCGCATCGCGCGCTCGGACCCGAACAGCTGCGCCTGGCCGACGCCGGGGATGCGCTGGATTTCAGGAACGATGTTGCGGGCGGCGTAGTCGCCCAGCGCGATCGGGTCCATCGAGCCGTCCTTGGACGCCATCGTCACGAACAGCAGGAAGTTCGAACGCGACTTGTCGACGCGCACGCCCTGCTGCGTGACCGCCGCCGGCAGGCGCGGCGTGGCGCGCGAGAGGCGGTTCTGGATCTCGACCTGCGCCAGGTCGATGTTGGTGCCCGATTCGAAAGTGACCGTGATCGAGCCGGTGCCGTTGGCCTGGCTGATCGATTCCATGTAGGCCAGTCCGGGCGCGCCGTTGAGCTCCTGCTCGATGACGGAAACGACCGCCTCGTCCAGCGTCTTGGCCGAGGCGCCGGGATACGCCACCGAGATCACCAGAGAGGGCGGCGCCACGGTCGGGTACTGCGCCACCGGCAGCTGGGTGATCGCCACCCCGCCGAAGACCAGGATGAACAAGGCGATCACCCACGCGAAGATGGGGCGATCAATGAAGAAACGTGCCATGTCTTGGATCCTTCCTGAGCGTCAGGCGCTCAGCGGCTCGCCGCGGCCGAGGCCGCGGGCGCTGCGCCGGAGGCGGCGCTGGCCGGGTTGAACGGCACCGGATTGACCGGCGCGCCCGGCACGAACATCTTCTGGAAGCCGTCGGCGATGACCTTCTCGCCGGCCTTCAGGCCGTCGAGCACCACCCACTGGTTGCCGATGGCATTGCCGATCTTGACCTTGCGCGGCGCGGGCTTGTTGTCGGGTCCGACCACCAGCACGGTGTCGCCGGTCGAGCCGCGCGTCACCGCCTGCTGCGGCAGCAGGATCGCCGACGGCAGCTCCGCCTGCGCCACGCGCACGCGGACGTACTGGCCGGGGAGCAGGGCGCTGTCGGGGTTCGGCACTTCGGCGCGCAGCGTGACCTGGCCCGAGGTCGGATCGACCGTCAGGTCCGTGAACAGCAGCTTGCCGGTCCGCGGGAGCACGGTGCCGTCGTCGCCGACGATTTCCACCTGTGCGGCGTTCGTGCCCGCGCTGCGGAGCTGGCCGGCCGCCAGCGCGCGGCGCATCGCCTGCACCTCGTTGGCCGACTGCGTGAAGTTCACGTAGACGCTGCTGACCTGCTGGATCAGCGCGAGCTGCGTGGCATCCGACGCGCCGACCAGCGCGCCTTCCGTCACCAGCGCGCGGCCGATGCGGCCGGCGATCGGGGCGTAGACATGGGCGTAGTCCAGGCTCAGCTTGGCCGTCACCGCGGCCGCCTTGGCGGCGGCCACGTCGGCCGCGGCGGCCTTGGCGGTCGCGACCGAGGTGATGTATTCCTGCTGGCTAATCGCCTTCGCGTCGGCCAGCGGCTTGTTGCGCGCGGCCTGCGCGGCGGCCTGGGCTTCATTGGCCTGCGCCTTGGCCACGTTGGCGTTGGCGCTGTCGAGCTGCGCCTGGTACGGCGCCGGATCGATCAGGAACAGTGCCTGACCGGCCTTCACTTCGGAGCCTTCGGTGAACAGGCGCTTGAGGATCACGCCATTGACCCGGGCGCGGACCTGGGCGGTGCGCAGTGCCTCGACGCGGCCCGGCAACTCGGTCTGCAGCGCCACCGCCTGCTGACCCACCGTCACCACGCCGACGTTGGCCGGGGGCATGCCGCCGCCCGGCGCACCGGCGGCCTTTTCGTCCTTGCCGCACGCGGTCAGCACGGCCGCGATCGAAATCACCAGCGGCAGCAGATACAGCATGCGTGCGCCGGCCTTCAGGACCGGGCGCTCCGACCCCGGCGTTGCTCTTGTCAGAGGGGTAGAGATCACGATGGGATTCCTCTCGAAGTACAGATTCGCAGATTCAGGTGGTCGGCCCGGCTCGAACAGCCGGGCGGACGGGGCAAACCGCGGCCCTACCGCCACGACGTACGGCATCGGTACGGTTCGACCAAAGTGGCGCAGTATATACATACATTCATGCATGTATGTTTCTGCCATGTGCTCCTACAATCGGAACATGGCTCGTCGAACCAAACAGGAAGCCCAGGAAACCCGCGCCCGTCTGCTCGACGCCGCGGAACAGCTTTTCCATGAGCGCGGCGTCTCCCGCACCTCGCTGCAGGACATCGCGCAGGCCGCCGGCGTGACCCGCGGGGCCGTGTACTGGCACTTCGAGGACAAGGTCCAGCTCTTCAACGCGATGATGGAACGCGCCACCATGCCGTTGGAGGAAGACTTCGAGGCGTCGGTGTCCCCCGGACCGGACCGCCCATTGGACGATCTGCGGCTGAGATTGATGAACGTCATGCACTGCGCGGCGTTCAATGCCCGCACCCGCCGCGCCTTCGAGATCGCCAACCTGCGTGTCGAGTTCGTCGGCGAGATGGCGTCGATCCGCGGCCGCAAGGTCGCCGCCCACCGGGAGTGGACCGCCCACAACCGGGAAGCCTTCGAGCGCGCCAAGGCGCTCGGCCAACTGCCCCAGGACGTCGATGCCCACCAGGCGGCCATCGGGCTGATGGCGCTGATCGGCGGGCTGCTGCATCACTGGATCCTGGATCCGGAGGCCTTCGACCTGATCGTGGTCGGCCAGGCCCGGCTGGAGCATTACCTGTCCTCGCTGACGGTCGTGGTGCCGAACCGCTTCCCGCCGCTGACCGCCGCCGAGCGTGGCGCGCTGGGCCGGCAGCCGGTCTGCGACGCGAGCCGCGGCCACGACCTGCCCGGTCACGGCCACGCGGCCGACGATGCGGAACATGGCGGCGACGATGGCGTCCGGCGTACCGCCGACCCCGCCACGCCCCGAGACTGACGCCTATTCCGTTGGAAAGCCCTGCATTTATGCAGGCTGCCCTGGGGAGAACCCCAGTCAGCGGCGACAATACCCGGTTGCCCACGCCCGAGCCGCCGCCGTGTCCATCGCACCTCCGCCCACCCGTCCACTGTCCGATCTGAAGAAGACCGGCCAGAAGGCGCTGACCTCGTACCGCCCGTTCTGGGCGAAACGGTTCGGCCCCGCCCCCTTCCTGCCGATGTCGCGGGAGGAGATGACGCAACTGGGCTGGGACAGCTGCGACATCATCATCGTCAGCGGCGACGCCTATGTGGACCACCCGAGCTTCGGCATGGCCGTCATCGGACGGACGCTGGAGGCGCAGGGCTTCCGCGTCGGGATCATCGCGCAGCCGGACTGGAACTCGCCGGACGCGTTCCGGGCCCTGGGCAAGCCCAACCTGTTCTTCGGCGTGGCGGCCGGGAACATGGATTCGATGATCAACCATTACACGGCGGACCGGAAGATCCGCTCGGACGACGTCTACACGCCGGGCGGCGGCGCCGGCAAGCGGCCCGACCGCGCGACGCTGGTCTACACGCAGCGCTGCAAGGAGGCGTTCAAGGACGTCCCCGTGATCATCGGCGGCATCGAGGCCTCGCTGCGCCGCATCGCGCATTACGACTACTGGCAGGACAAGGTCCGGCGCTCGATCCTGGTGGACTCGAAGGCCGACCTGCTGGTCTACGGCAACGCCGAGCGCGCGATCATCGAGATCGCGCACCGCCTGTCGCAGAAGAAGCCGATCGAGTCGATCACCGACGTGCGCGGCACCGCGTTCATGCGCAAGCCGGACGAGGTCTCGCTGGACGGCTGGTTCGAGATCGATTCGACCGACGTCGACGCCCCCGGCAAGATCGACGCGCTGCTGAGTCCCTACATGACGACCGAGGAAGCGGCCGCCGATCAAGGCACCGATTGCTCGAAGCAGCAGGAACAGGCCCAGGCCGCCGGCGCTCCTGGCGCCCCGGCGACGGGTGCTGCGCCTCAGCCGGGCATGCCCGAGATCAAGCCGATCAAGATCATCCGCCAGACGCTGTCGAAGACCGACGGCCGCGCGCTGGTCACGCCGCGCGACCGCACCGTGATCCGGCTGCCGGCCTACGAGCAGGTCAAGAGCGATCCGGTCCTCTATGCCCACGCCAACCGCGTGCTGCACCTGGAGACCAATCCCGGCAACGCGCGCGCGCTGGTGCAGCGGCATTCGTCGGGCGGCGTCGACCGCGACGTCTGGCTGAATCCGCCGCCGATCCCGCTGACGACGGTCGAGATGGACCACGTCTTCGACCTGCCCTACGCCCGCAGCCCGCATCCGGTCTACGCCGACGAGAACGGCAGCCACGACCACGCCACGAAGATCCCGGCGTGGGAAATGATCCGTTTCTCGGTGAACATCATGCGCGGCTGCTTCGGCGGCTGCACCTTCTGCTCGATCACCGAGCACGAGGGCCGCGTGATCCAGAGCCGCAGCGAGGACTCGGTGATCCGCGAGATCGAGGACATCCGCGACAAGGTCAAGGGCTTCACCGGGATCATCTCGGACCTCGGCGGCCCGACCGCCAACATGTGGCACATCGGCTGCAAGAGCCCCGAGATCGAGGCCGCCTGCCGCAAGCCCAGCTGCGTCTATCCAGGCATCTGCCCGAACCTGCACACCGACCACGGTCCGCTGATCAAGCTGTACCGGCGCGCCCGCGCGCTGCGCGGCGTGAAGAAGATCCTGATCGGCTCGGGCCTGCGCTACGACCTGGCCATCGAGTCGCCGGAGTACATCCAGGAACTGGTGACCCACCACGTCGGCGGCTACCTGAAGATCGCGCCGGAGCACACCGAGGGCGGTCCGCTCTCGAAGATGATGAAGCCAGGCATCGGCACCTACGACCGCTTCAAGCAGCTGTTCGAGCAGGCCAGTGCGGCGGCGGGCAAGAAGCAGTTCCTCATCCCCTACTTCATCGCGGCCCACCCGGGCACGGCCGACGAGGACATGATGAACCTGGCCCTCTGGCTCAAGCGCAACGGCTTCCGCGCGGACCAGGTGCAGACCTTCTATCCGAGCCCGA
Organism: Mitsuaria sp. MSU3D; assembly: GCF_056867975.1. NCBI lineage: Bacteria > Pseudomonadati > Pseudomonadota > Betaproteobacteria > Burkholderiales > Sphaerotilaceae > Roseateles > Mitsuaria sp. MSU3D. The sequence goes on from NZ_CP200314.1 coordinate 4,259,989, forward strand.
TGGCCACGGCCACGGCGATGTACCACTCGGGCAAGAACCCGCTGAAGAAGGTGACGCGCGACAGCGAGCCGGTCGACATCGTCAAGGGCGAGCGCCGTCGGCGCCTGCACAAGGCCTTCCTGCGTTACCACGACCCCAACAACTGGCCGCTGCTGCGCGAGACACTCAAGGACATGGGCCGCGCCGACCTGATCGGCAACGGCAAGCACCACCTGATCCCGACCTTCCAGCCGGCGACCGACGGCGGCTACGAATCGGCACGGCGCAAGAACTCGACGCAGGCCGGCCAGAAGGTCGCGCCCAACAAGCCGCGCTCGGGCCAGATCCTGACCCAGCACACCGGCTTGCCGCCGCGCGAGACTGGCGCGGCGCGGACCCCGCAGCGTTCGCCGGCCACGCCCTTCGTCAAGACGGGCGGCGGCACGGCGCCGAAGGCGGGCGCGAAGGCCGGCGCAAAAGCCAGCGCAAACGCCAGCGCAAAAGCGGGCACAAAAGCAGCGGGCGCCAAGCGCGGCCCGCGCTGAGGCAGCGGATCAGCAGTCGTCGGCGTCCGGCGACGTCGACGAGGTCGACGGCCCGGCCGGCGGCGCCGGCTTCACCCACTGCCACACCTTCCATCCCAGGCTGATCCACGCCCAGAGCCGGGCGATCCGTCCCGGCGGGCTGTCAGCCGCCTCCGGATCGTGCCGCCGGAACGTGCGCATCAGGCCCGCCAGGCCACCCGCCGCAGCGAGCGCCGCCACGGTCCGCCACAGTCGCGGCAGACTGCCGGCCAACCGATAGAGGGCATGGCCGCGGTTGGCCCATCGCATCGGACCTTCCAGCCCCTGCACCTCGTGCCGCAAGCCGAGCCGCAACTCGGCGCTGCGCAGTTGCAGTTCGAGCTGCCGCAGCTGGAGCCGCTGACGTGCGTCGCCCCACATCACGGCCGCACTCCGCTGCCGCCTTCCGGCCCGTCCTCAGGCTCGAGCGCCCGCCGGTCTCGTGCCAGTTCGGCGACGCTCGCCGCGAACGGCTTGCCCGCCGCGAGTTGCCGCTTCGCCCAGAACCAGCACCCCGCGGCGCCGATCAGGAATGCCGCGCCCAGCCCCGCCCCCACCGGCGCCCGCCACACGTCAGGCACCCACAGGAGTGCGGCGAACACCAGCATCAGCAAGGCGGCCACGCCAAGCAGCAAGGCCAGCAACAGCGCGGTCAGCGCGCCGAACAGACGCAGCAGCTCCGCCTGCAATTCCACGCCCAGCAGTTCCAGCCGCACGCGGGCCAGTTCGAGCGCCCGATCGGCCACTCGCCGCAGCCGCTCCGTCAGCCCCGGATCGCGTGATTCCATCGATTGTTTCTCCTCTGTGTCCGGCCTCTCGGTGTGCCAAAGCTATCACTGAATCGGGGGAAACGAGGGCGTTCTTTGTCCGATCCGCCCGCAGGGCTTGGGCTACAGTGCGGTAACGCCTGGTTGCGCGGACCCCGCGCCGCCTGCCTGACAAGGTCCATTCAATGCCTGATCGCCAGCACACGCCGCACTCCGCCGTCGTCGAAGACGATGACCTGCTGCAGTTCCTGGATGACCACGAGCACGCGGCCGACGAGCCCGACGAGGCGCGCAAGCCCTGGCGGGTGCTGATCGTCGACGACGACACCGACGTCCACAAGGCCACCGAGCTCGCCATGCAGGGACTGCAGGTCGAGGGCCAGCCGTTGGCCTTCCTTCACGCCAAGTCCGCGGCCGAGGCCCGCTCGCTGCTGGGGCACGAACCCGACATCGCCGTCGTGCTGCTGGACGTCGTCATGGAGTCCGACGACGCCGGCCTGCAACTGGTGCGCCACATCCGCGAGGAGCTGCGCCAGCGCGCCGTGCGCATCGTGCTGCGCACCGGCCAGCCGGGCTACGCGCCCGAGATCGAGACGGTCCAGGCCTACGACATCAACGACTACAAGACCAAGTCGGAGCTGACCCGCACGCGGCTCTACACGGTGCTGACCGCCGCGATCCGGTCGTACCGGCAGATCCGCGCGCTGGAGGCGAACCGGCAGGGTCTGGAGATGATCGTCGAGGCCAGCACCGAGCTCGGCCGCCAGCACGGCCTGCACCGCTTCGCCGAGGGCGTGGTCACGCAGCTGTGCGCGCTGCTGGGCACGCTGCCCGAGGGCCTGGTCTGCGTGCAGGCCCCCAAGCACCACAGCGGCGAGGTCAGCGAAGAAGCCCGCGTGATCGCGGCCGCCGGCCAGTACAGCTCGCTGATCAACCGCCCGCTGCATGCGGTGCCGGCCGGCAAGATCCGCGAACTGCTCTCGCGCTGCCTGTCGGTGGGCCACAACCTGTACGAGGACGGCTGCACCGTCCTGTTCTTCGGCCTGCCCAGCGGGCGTGCGATGGCGGCGCTGGTCGAGGTCCAGCGCGAGCTCGACGAGCTCGACCGCCAGCTGCTGCGCGCGTTCTGCTCCAACATCGCCGTCGGTTTCGAGAACGTCATGCTCTACACGCAGCTGACGGACCAGGCGTACAACGACCCGCTGCTGCAGTTGCCGAACCGCACCCGCTTCATCGAGCTGCTGGAGCACAACCTCAAGTCGCCCGAAGGCATCACGCTGGCGCTGATCGACCTGGACGACTTCGCCGATGTGAACGATGCCTTCGGTCACCGCTTCGGCGACCAGGTGCTGCAAGCCGTGTCGCAGCGGCTGGCGCAGCGGCTCGGGTTCAACACCGCGATGGCGCGCATCTCGTCGAACGCCTTCGGCCTGCTGGGGCCGGACGACATGGTCAACGGCCAGCGCATCGGCAGCGTCTTCGACGATCCCTTCACCGTCTCCGGCGAGCGGCTGCAGCTGTCGGCGACGACCGGCCTGGTGCGCCTGGCCCAGTCGCGCGCCCTGGGGTCCGAACTGCTGCTGGACGCGCAGATCGCGCTCAAGCGCGCCAAGGCGGGCAACCGCGGCGCGTCGCAGTACTTCTCTCCGGAAATGGGCATCGATGCGCGCGAGCGCTTCAAGCTGCTCAAGGGGCTGCGCGCCAGCTTCGAGGAGCGGCGGCTGTTCGTCGTCTACCAGCCGCAGGTCGAGCTGGCCACGCACCGCGTGATCGGCGCCGAGGCGCTGCTGCGCTGGCGCACCGACGAAGGCCGGTTCGTGCCGCCCGACCAGTTCATCCCGTTGGCCGAACAGTCGGGACTGATCGTCCCGATCGGCGAATTCGTGCTGAGGACCGCCTGCCGTCAGGTGCGCCAGTTGCGCGACGCCGGCTATTCGGAATTCCGCATCGCGGTGAATATCTCGCTGGCGCAGTTCCGCCATCCCGCCTTCATCGACACGGTCCGCCGCGCGCTGGCCGACGCTGACGTGCCCGGCGCCGCGCTGGAGCTGGAGATCACCGAATCGATGGCGATGGAAGAAGTCTCGGCCGTGCTGCGCGTGCTCGCGGAGATCCGCGGGACGGGCGCCTCGGTCGCGATCGACGACTTCGGGACCGGGTTCTCGTCGCTGAGCCAGTTGCGCCGGCTGGACGTCGAACGGCTCAAGATCGACCGCGCCTTCGTCCGCGAGGCGCAAAGCTCCGCCGCAGGCGCGACGATCGCGCAGATGGTGGTGAACCTGGGATGCAGCCTCGGCATGCGCGTCGTTGCCGAAGGCATCGAGACCGAGGAACAACGCCAGCATCTGCTGGCGCTGGGTTGCCATGAGGGTCAGGGCTGGCTGTTCGCCAAGCCCATGCCGGCGGACGAACTGGATCGCTGGCTGGCCGCGCCCAAGTCCTGGGAAACGGATCCGCCCGCGACGACCGCGGTGACGGTATTGGCGGCGCCTTGCGCGGCGCCAGCCAGCAGCGGCCGCTGAACGACCACCCTGGAGCCGGCGGTCGTTGGACCGCGACGCCTGACGGCGGTCGCCGATCGACGGCGGCGCGAGCGCCGTCGTCGATCGCCTTGCGGCTTACTTGCGGCTGAGCAGCAGCCCGATCAGCAGGCCGACACCGGCCGCCACGCCGATCGATTGCCACGGGTTGTCATGCACGTAGTCGTCGGTCGCCTTGCTGGCGGCCCTCGCGCGTTCGACCGCCACGGACTGGAACTCGCCCAGGCTGGACTTGGCGCGGTCCAGCGTCGACTGGACGCGGGCACGCAGCTCGGAGGCGCCGGCGCTCGTCTGGTCGGCCGTGGCGCGCAGCAGCGATTCGGCGTCGGTCACCACCTGGTGCAGGTCGGTCAGCAGGCGGTCGGAGGGAGAGGTCTTGGCCATGAGCGTTACTCCTTTTGGTCGGTTTGTGGGATCAGAAAGCGCATCGGCGCGGGACGGAGTCCGGTTGTACGTCTGTCGAGCAGTCCCCGGCAAGTCGCCCCGACGGGTGTCCGACCGCGGCGCGCGGTTTTGCCAATGCGCGGGCCATGCGCCCGCTTCCGGCAGATTTCGCTCCCGGTAGCCGCGCGAGAGAGAGGAAATCACCCCGGCGACCCGCCATCCTCGGCGCAAACGGTGTAGTGGCGCACCAGGAAATAACGCGCGCGGCGTTCGCCTTCGACGATCAAGACCTGACCCTCCAGCGCCTCCAGTTCCGGATCGCGGAAGGGATTGGCGCCGGCGCGGCGCAACGCGACGCGTTCGCCGTCGGCCACCGCGAGCAGCAAGGCCTGGCGCTCGCTCTTGCTGCCCGCGTCGACGCGCTCGCGGCACAGGCGGCCGCGCAGTTGCTCCGTGGGGGCGGGGGCGGTCGAGTCGTCGAGGTCAGCGGGCATGCATGCGTCTCACGTGCAGGAGGCGGCCGTCCTGTTCGGTGGCGATCAGCGCCAGCAGCCGGCGATCGACCCAGCCCTTGTAGACGTGGATCGTTCGATGGCCCGGCGCGCCGGCGATGCGGTAGCTGATGGGGACGCAGTGGTCGGCGTCGATGCCGGACTCCTTGAGCATCGGCCGCACGGCGTCGGCGACGGCCTTGGCGGGCGCGGCGTCGGTGGACTGAAGACGGGGCAACGAACGCGCCAGGTTGCGCCCCTCGCGCTCGAGCCGCTCGCGCCGCAGGCCACGCACGCCGCGATCCTCGACCGAGGCGAAGGCCTTGCGGAACGCCTTCGTCCGCGACAGCGCATGCCCCGTCCCTGACACCGGCTGCAGCGACGGGTCGCCCAGCAGGTAGAACTGCCCGAGCGTCTTGAGGTCCATCGGATCGAGGTGGGTGCGCTCGCCGGCGAATTTCTGGCGAGCCTCCAGCAGGGCCCGCCCCAGCGAGGCGCCGGCCAGGACCCGTTGCAGGAAATACTGGCAGATCAGGTCGGCCGAGCCGTTGCCGTCGCTGGGGCCGTAGGCCACCGTCGTGCTGCCGAGGAAGCCGCAGGCGCCGTCGGCCAGATAACGCAGCGCCATCGGCCAGTCGCCGTCGGCCTGGGCTGGATCGAAGAGCTGCGCGCCGTAGCAGCACTCGGCCGCGACGACGGTGCCGGCGGTGACGCGGTCACGCAGCAGCGCCGATCGCATCGAGACCGGGAAGTCTTCGCCGCGCTGGCCGTAGTACTCCGGCATGTCCTCGGCGCCGTGGCAGTTGATGAAGTGCATCCGCGGCGCCAGGTCCGCCTTGGTCCACTTCGGGCCGCCGGGCGGCGACAGGTGCAGTCGGTCGGCATTGCCGAAGGTGTTGGTCAGGCTCAGCCGCGTCGAGCCCTGCCACACCTCGGCCGACAGGCCGAAGCTGTCGGCGAAGGCGTCGCGCGGCAGGCCCGTGTGGCGGGCGGCGGCGCGGATCAACTGGAGCAGCAGGTCGGGCTTCGTCGCGCCGGGGAGGTCGGGCAGCCGGCCCACGACGCGCGTCGGCCCGAGGAAGCGGTTCGGATCGGTCGAGTAGGCGGCCTCGCAGGCATACGGCAGGTCGCTGGGGACCAGCTTGTCCGAGTCCCCGAGCTCGCCGCCATGGGCCGGGTTCTTCAGCGGGACCATCGGCAGCACGTCGGGCCCGCCCAGCAGCACGAAGTAATGCGGCAGACGCGCATGGGCCAGCGCGTCGATGACGCCCTTGAGCGACTTGGCGTCCGGCCGAGCCGGCACGGGCGCGACGCTGTAGGGTTTCATCACCGACGCCAGGTCCACGGCCACGATCAGCGTGTCGACGCCGCGCCGCTTGTCCGCGGCGGCCAGCGCCTTCAACGCCGCGTCGATCTTCGTGAGCGCGGTCGCGCCGTACTTGGCGCGCAGCGCGCCGCGATGAACGATCACCAGCTTGTCCATGGAGGTCCTCCTTGGTCCGGCCCGCCGCCCGGAACACGTGGATCCTAGTTCAGGTCTGCCCTGCCCTCCGCGGCCGCCGCGGCGCCGATTTGGGATGCACCGCTAGGCGCGAACCGGAGCCATAGCAGCGCTATGGCGAGGATTCGCAACGACGCGGGGCGCCCAAATCGGCGCCGCGGCGGCCGCGGAGGTGGAGGCGGGAGGCCTATGGGGGGTGTCATCAAGCGTGCACGCGGGCTCCGCAAGATCCGCCCGCCATGCAAGCATCCGTAACACCTCCCCGCAAGACGGACCTGGCGCGCGAGATGCTCGCGCCGGGGCAGCGCCGGCTGCCGCCCGCGCTGCGCGCGCTGCTCATCACCGTCGACGGCAAGCGCAACGCCGAAGAACTGCGCCAGCTCGGCCGCGGCCTGGGCCTGGGCGACGACGGCCTGACACGCCTGGTCGACCAGGGGCTGGTCGAGGTGCCGGCCATCGTCGTGCCGCCGACGGTGGCCGCGACGCCTCCGATCGTCACCGGCCTCGACGTCATCCACGAGGCCGAAGTACTCGAAGCCGCCGCGCTGGCGCGCGCCGCACAGGATCGGGCGCGCCGGCTCGTGTCCGCGAAGTTCTTCGGTCTCGACCTCGTCACCCGGATGCTGGCCGGCCGCGAAGGCGAACTGCGAGACCTGGCACGGCAGGCCGACACCGAAAGCCGCTTCCTGGAATGGATCGACCTCTGCTGCGAGCGCATCGAGGCCGAATCCGACGCCGAGCGCGCGGCGAAGTTCCGCGACAGCGTCGCGCGAACGCTCACCGCCGGCTGATCATCGACACCCGCTTCCTTCATGTCCAGGTCACCGCCGCGACGTACAGGTGGTTGACCTTCCGGTACTTGCGCAGCATCAGGCTGGCCGCCTCCATCGTGGCGCCGCTGTCGACCACGTCGTCGATCAGCAGGGCGTTCCACAGCCCCTGGTTGCGGACCTCGTCGTGCAGAGAGAACGCCTGGGCGAGGGCCAGCAGTCTTTCCTCGCGCGTGGGGAAGTCCTTCAGCGGTCGTGACAGCGGCGTCTTCAGCAGCAGCCGCTCGAACACGGGCACGCGCAGCTGCAGCGCCAGCTCGCGCGCGATCAGCGACATCGGGTCCCACGGACGGACGCGCGACGGCGGCATCGGCACGATGAAACCGACCGGTCCGAGACGAGGCAGGATGAAGTTGCGCAATGCGCGGGCGAGCGGCTCCGCCTGCGACTTGTCGCCGCGGTACTTCAGCTGGAACAGGGCCTCGCCGGCGTCGGTGCGTGTGTGCTCGAACTGCGGACGACCTTCGCGGTCGTCGCCGACGTAGACGCTGCTCAGCATCTGCTTGTCGAGCACGAAACCAGCGGTCCACGGACCCTCGATCTGTCGCAGGGAGACTTTCATCGAAACGCCTTTCGAACATGGAAAGGCGTCTTGGTTGGCGGGTCCAACAGTTGGTTCGAGATGGGCTCGTCGCGCGTCGGACGTCCGATCGCCTATGCTGACGCCTGGCTTCGTCCCGGAGCCGACCCGCAGGAGTTGCGATGAAACCCACGCCCGCCGGCTGGCCGCGTCTGTCCAGCGCCGTGTTCTACGACAGCGCCGCCGAGGCGATCCCGTGGTTGTGCAAGGCCTTCGGGTTCGAAGTGCAGTTGCGGGTCGATGGCGACGACGGTTCGGTCGTCCACAGCCAGCTGATCTACGGGGACGCGCTGATCATGGTCAGCGAGGGCGGCGAAGGGGAGCGCTCGCAGCGCTTCGGCATCCCGCTGCGCAGTCCCAAGGGCGTGGGCGGGGCCAACACGCAGAGCCTGATGGTCTACGTCGACGACGCCGCCGCGCACTGCGAGCGCGCCCGCGCGGCGGGCGCGACGATCGTCTACGAGCCCAAGATCGAGGACTACGGCCCCGAGTACTGGGCCGACAAGAGCTACGGCGTGCTCGACCTCGGCGGCCACCTGTGGTGGTTCGTGGAGCGGGTCAGGGGTTGAGACACCCGGCGGCCCCGGACGAGGCCGCACGCGTCGCGCGGCGTCAGCCCTTGCGCTTCGCCAGGATCGCCTTCCCCACCCGCGAGACGGGCGGCCGGCCCAGCACGCCCGAGATGAACGCCCCCGCATCGACCAGCTTGTCGATGTCGATCCCAGTCTCGATGCCCAGGCCGTTCAGCAGGAACACCACGTCCTCGGTCGCCACATTGCCGGTCGCGCCCTTCGCGTACGGGCAGCCGCCGAGGCCGGCGACGCTCGCATCGAAGGTGTGGATGCCCATCTCCAGGCAGGCGTAGATGTTGGTCAGCGCCTGGCCGTAGGTGTCGTGGAAATGCCCGCTGACTTCGACCAGCGGGTAGTGCTTGAGCGCACGTTCCATCGCGGCCTGCACCTTGCGCGGCGTGCCGACGCCGATCGTGTCGGCCACGCCGAGGTGGTCCACGCCGATGGCCTTCATCAGCTGCACGACGCGCTCGACCTCGTCCGCCGACACGTCGCCCTGGTACGGGCAGCCGACGGAACACGACAGCGCGCCGCGCACCTTGATGCCCGCCTCGTGCGCCGCGGCCACGACCGGCGCGAAGCGCTCGATGCTCTCCGCGATCGAGCAGTTGATGTTCTTCTGCGAGAAGGCCTCCGACGCGGCCGCGAAGACGACGATCTCGTCCGGCTTGGTCGGCAGCGCGGCTTCCAGGCCCTTCATGTTGGGCACCAGCACGCTGTGCCGCACGCCGGGCCGGCGCTCGATCGCCGCCATCACCGCCGTGTTGTCCGCCATCTGCGGCACCCACTTCGGCGAGACGAAGCTGGTGACCTCGATCTCCTTCAGGCCGGCGTCCTGCAGCAGCGAGACCAGCCGGGCCTTGTCGGCCGTGCCGACGTTTTCCTTTTCGTTCTGCAGGCCGTCGCGCGGGCCGACGTCGACGAGCGTGACGCGGGTGGGCAATGTCGTCATGGCTTGATCCTCTGGCTGGGTGTCTGGCTTACTCCCTCTCCCGCTTGCGGGAGAGGGCGGGGGTGAGGGCCAGCGGCCTCACGCCTGCAGCCGAAGCAGCTCGGCGCCGTCGCCGACCTGGTCGCCGATCGCGAACAGCAGCTCCGCCACCACGCCGTCGCGCGGCGCGGTGATGGTGTGTTCCATCTTCATCGCCTCCATCACCGCCAGCGGCTGGCCCTTGGTAATCGCATCGCCCGGCTGGGCCAGGAAAGCCACCAGCTTGCCGGGCATCGGCGCGGTCAGTCGACCCGCTTCCGATTGACCCTGACCGGCGTGGGCGATGACGTCGACCTCAGTCACCAGCGCCGAGCCGTCCGCGCCGAACACCGCCACCTGCTCGCCGACCTTGTAGGTCGAGACGGTGATGCGACGCTCGCCCAGGTAGAGCTCATGGCGCTCCGGCCCCGACGAACGCACCGCCAGCGCGATCGACTCGCCGCCGACCGACAGCGACAGGCTGCCGTGATGGTGGCGCGCGAGCAGCACCTGATGATGCTCGCCGTCGACGTCCAGTTCGAAGCGGCGTTGCGCCGCGCCGAACATCCGCCAGCCATCGCGGCGGCTCCACGGATCGACGGATTCGGTGAGCGCTTCTTCCGCCAGAGTGTGTGCCACGACGGCCGCCGCGGCATCTGCGAGCGGCAGGCCCGGCTGACCGAACAGCACCGCCTTCTCGCGCTCGATCAGCGCGGTATCCAGGTCGACATTCGTGAACGACGCCGTCGCCGCGCAGCGGCGCAGGAACGCGACGTTGGTATGCAGCCCCACGATGTGCGTGTCGCGCAGCGACGCGTCCAGCAGCGCCAGCGCCTGCTCGCGCGTCTCGCCCCAGACGATCAGCTTGGCGATCATCGAGTCGTAGAACGGGCTGATCGCATCGCCCTCGCCCACGCCCGAATCGATGCGCACGTCGGCGCGGCGGAACGCCTCGTGCGCCGGCCAGCGCGCCACCGACAGCGTGCCGGTCGCGGGCAGGAAACCGCCCTCGGGGTTCTCGGCGCAGATGCGGGCCTCGATCGCGTGGCCGTGCATGCGCAGCTGGTCCTGCTTCAGCGGCAGCGGTTCGCCAGCGGCGACGCGCAGCTGCCACTCGACCAGGTCCTGGCCGGTGATCGCCTCCGTCACCGGATGCTCGACCTGCAGCCGCGTGTTCATCTCCATGAAGTAGAAGCGGCCGTCCTGCTCAGCGATGAACTCGACGGTGCCCGCGCCCTGGTAACCGACCGCCTTCGCGGCCGAGACCGCGGCCGCGCCCATCTCGGCGCGGCGCTCGGCCGTCATGCCGGGGGCCGGCGCCTCCTCGAGGACCTTCTGATGCCGGCGCTGCACCGAGCAGTCGCGCTCGAACAGATAGACGCAATCGCCGTGGCTGTCGCCGAAGACCTGGATCTCGATGTGCCGCGGGCGCTGCACGTAGCGCTCGATCAGCACCGCGTCGTCGCCGAAGCTGTTGATCGCCTCGCGCTTGCAGGAGGCGAGCGCGGCGTCGAATTCCTCGTCCGCGTGGACCGCGCGCATGCCCTTGCCGCCGCCGCCCGCGCTGGCCTTGATCAGCACCGGGAAACCGATGCGATTGGCCTCGCGACGCAGCAGCGCCGGATCCTGATCGGCACCGTGATAACCGGGCACCAGCGGCACGCCGGCCTGTTCCATCAGGCGCTTGGATTCGGCCTTCAGGCCCATCGCCTGGATCGCCGACGGCGGCGGGCCGATGAACACGAGGCCTGCGTCGGCGCAGGCCTGCGCGAACTCCTCGTTCTCGCTCAGGAAGCCGTAGCCGGGATGGACGGCCTGCGCGCCCGTGGCCTTCGCGGCCTCGAGGATGCGCTGCCACTGCAGGTAGCTGTCGCGCGGCGCGGGACCGCCGATGCGCACGGCCTCGTCGCAGGCCTGGACGTGGCGCGCGTTCGCGTCCGCATCGGAATAGACGGCAACCGTCTTCACACCGAGACGGCGCGCCGTGGCGGCGACGCGGCAGGCGATTTCGCCGCGGTTGGCGATCAGGATCTTCTTGAACACGGGTGTCTCCTCATGTTTCGGGTCCTCGGCGCGTCGCGGCTTGTGGCCGCTTCGCGCCGGGTGCGCCCGGACGAGCGCGCTTCGCGATCGTCCGGGGCCGCGTGCCGGCAGGGGCCGTCACGCGTTGTCGGGTCGGTTCAGGTCAGGTCGGTTCAGCTCAATGGCGATGGCCGCAGGAGGCCGCGGCGTCCTCGCCCACCGGCGCGCAGCCGGGCACGGTGTCGGCGCTCAGCTCGGCCTCCGTCGCGCAGTGCATGCCCAGGCGATCGATCAGCTGGCGGTCCTTCTCGGCCTGCGGATTGCTGGTGGTCAGCAGCTTGTCGCCGTAGAACATGCTGTTCGCGCCGGCCAGGAAGCACAGCGACTGCATCGTCTCGGGCATCTCCTCGCGGCCGGCGGACAGGCGCACCATCGCGCGCGGCATCGTGATGCGGGCGACCGCGATCGTGCGGATGAATTCGAACGGATCCAGCGCCTCGGTGCCTGCCAGCGGCGTGCCCTCGACCTGCACCAGGTTGTTGATGGGCACCGACTCCGGATACGGATCCAGGTTGGCCAGCTGCGCGATCAGGCCGGCGCGCTGGCGGCGGGTCTCACCCATGCCGACGATCCCGCCCGAGCACACCTTCAGGCCGACGCCGCGCACGCGCTCCAGCGTGTCCAGGCGGTCCTGGTAGGTGCGCGTCGTGATGATCTGGCCGTAGAACTCCGGCGAGGTGTCGAGGTTGTGGTTGTAGTAGTCCAGCCCCGCTTCGCGCAGCTGCTCGGCCTGGCCGTCGCCCAGCATGCCCGCGGTCAGGCAGGTCTCCAGACCCATCGCCTTGACCTCGGCGATCATCTCGCCGATGGCCTCCAGGTGGCGCTCCTTCGGCGAACGCCAGGCGGCGCCCATGCAGAAGCGGGTCGCGCCGTTGGCCTTGGCGGCGCGGGCGGCTTCCATCACCTCCTGCAGCGGGATCAGCTTCTCGGCCTTCAGGCCGGTGTCGAAGTGCGCCGACTGCGGGCAGTACTTGCAGTCCTCCTCACAGCCGCCGGTCTTGATCGACAGCAGCGTGGACAGCTGCACCGCGTTCGGATCGAAGTGCTCGCGATGCACCTGCTGCGCGCGGAAGAGCAGGTCGTTGAACGGCAGCTCGAACAGCGCGGCGATCTCGTTGACGGTCCAGGGCTTGGCGTTGCGACGTTGCTCGTCGGTGGTGGGCGTCAGCGTCTGGATCTGGTTGACGGTCTGCTTCATCGTCATGCTTTCAATGCGTTCAACAGCAGCGGCTGCTGCAGGTGCGCGGCCACGGCCGCGGGAGAGGGATCTTGGAGTCGGGGCACATGGCCCCAGCACGGCACGCCGAGCGCCTCGTCGAGGCGCGCGCGCAAGGCGGCCAGATTGTCCGCCACATGCGGCTGATGGGGGTCGGCGGTGTTCGCGACCCAGCCCGCCAGCCGCAGGCCACGCGCGAGGATGGCCTCGGCCGTCAGCAGCGCGTGGTTGATGCAGCCCAGCCGCAGCCCGACCACGAGCACCACCGGCATCGCCAGGTCGACGGCCAGGTCGGCGGTGTCCCAGTCGTCGGTGAGCGGCACGCGGAAGCCGCCGACGCCTTCGATCAGCGCGAAGTCGCCCTTGGACGCCGAACGCCGGATCGCGGCCAGCAACGCGGCGCGATCGATCTCGCGGCCTTCGAGCTTCGCGGCGATGTGCGGGGCGCACGGCTCGCGGAACTGCAGCGGGCCGACCTCGTCCATCGTCATGCCCTGCTGCTGCGCGGCATGCAGCCGGGCGACATCGTCGTTGACCCAGACGCCGTCGGCGTTCTGCGTCTGACCGGCGGCCAGCGACTTGATCGGCGTCACGTAGCGGCCCAGGCCGTCGAACGCGCGCGTCAGGCCGGCGGTGATGCAGGTCTTGCCGATCTCGGTGTCGGTGCCGGTGATGAAGAAGCCGTGGAGCGGATGCATCGTGCTCATGCGCAGGCCTCCAGCGCGGCGACAAGGCGATCGACATCCGCCTCGGTGTGCGTCGCGCACAGCGTGATGCGCAGACGCGCCTCGCCCTTGGGCACCGTCGGCGGACGGATGCCGGGCACGCGCAGGCCTTCGCGCTCGAGCGCGGCGGCGAGCGCCATCACCTCGGCGTTGCCGCCGACGATCAGCGGCTGGATCGGTGTCTGCGAATCGGCGAGTTTCCAGGTGAGCGTCGGATGCCGATCGAGCAGCGCCCCGATGCCATCGCGCAAGCGCGCCTGCAATGCGCGCAAGGACGCGCGACGCTCGCGCCCGACATCGCCCCGGATCAGGTCCAGGCTGGTCAGCAGCGCGTGCTCCACCGCGGGCGGCGAGGCCGTGGAGAAGATGTAGTTGCGCGCCGCCTGCAGCAGGTAGTCGGTGATCGTCGAATGCGCGACGACGAAGGCGCCGGCCAGCCCCGCCGCCTTGCCCAGCGTGCCGACGAGGATCAGCCGCTCGCTGCGCAACTGGAAGTGCTCCAGCGAGCCGACGCCGTTCTCGCCGAGCACGCCCAGCCCGTGCGCGTCGTCGATGATCAGCCAGGCGTCGAATTCCTCGGCCGCGGCCAGCAGCGCCGGCAGCGGCGCGATGTCGCCGTCCATGCTGAAGACCGCATCGGTGACGATCAGCTTCACACGCGCGGCGCTGGCCGCGAGCTGCGCGCGCAGGTCCTCGACGTCGCAGTGCGCGTAGCGCGAGACCTTGGCCTTCGCCAGCCGCGTGCCGTCGATCAGCGAGGCGTGGTTCAGCGTCTCGCTGAAGATCTCCGCGTCGGCGTCGCCGAGCGCGGTCACCACCGCCAGGTTGGCCATGTAGCCGGTGCAGAAGCCGATGGCCTTGGCGCTCGGGATATGAGGCTCGAACCAGCGGCCCAGCAGCGCTTCCACGTCATGGTGCGCACGCGAATGGCCGCTCACCAATGGCGATGCGCCCGAGCCGCCGCCGTAGACGTGCGCCCCCTCGATCAGCGCTTCTGCCACCGCCGGATGCGCGGCGAGACCGAGGTAGTCATTGCTGCAGAACATCGTCAGCTCACGCGCGACGCCGTCGGCGCCACGCACCGTCTGGCGCGCCGCGGTGCCGGTCTCGGCGATGCGGGTGAAGCGTGTCAGGTCCTGGGCGCGGATCGCGTCCAGCTTCGACTTCAGGTGATCAAGCAGCATGGAGCACCTCCTCCAGCGTCGCCGTCACGGCGCTTGCCAGGAACTTCGCGGCCGCTTCGTCGATCAGGTACGGCGGCATCAGGTACACGGTCTGGCCGATCGGGCGGATCAGCAGTTCGTGCTTGCGGGCCGCGAGGTGGAACTTCTCGGAGAAGCGCTCGACCGGCACCGTCGTCTTCGGATGGATGTCGAAGGCCAGGATCATGCCGCGCTGGCGCAGATGCGTGACGCGCGGATCGGCGGCCAGCGGCGCGAAGGCTTCGGTGAGCCACGCGGCCTGCTGCAGGTTGCGTTCGAGCTGGCCCGCGTCGAAGCGATCCAGCACCGCGTTCGCGGCGGCGCATGCCAGCGGATTGCCGGTGTAGCTGTGCGAGTGCAGGAACCCCCGCGTCACGTCCTGCGACCAGAACGCTTCATAGACGTCGTCGGTCGTCAGCACCAGCGACAGCGGCATCGTGCCGCCGGTGATGCCCTTGGACAGCAGCAGGAAATCGGGCCAGTCCGCCTTTGCGGCGGGCGCCGTCTGCTCCCATGCGAAGAAGGTGCCGGTGCGGCCGCAACCGACCGCGATCTCGTCGGCGATCAGGTGCACCTTGAATTCGGTGCACAGCGCGCGCAGCGCCTTCAGGTAGCTGGGCGCGTACATCGACATGCCGGCGGCGCCCTGCACCAGCGGCTCGACAATGACGGCGGCGATGTGATCGTGTCGATCGGCCAGCAGCGCGCGCATCTCATCGATCGCCTGCGCCTCGTTGCCCAGACGCTGATCCGGCGAAGTCACGATGTGGCTGCGCATCAGCAGCGGGTCGTAGGCGTCGCGGAAGATCGCGACGTCGGTGACGGCCAGCGCGCCGATGGTCTCGCCGTGATAGCCGTTCTTCAAGCAGACGAACTCGCGCTTGTCCGTGAGACCGCGATTGCGCCAGGAATGGAAGCTCTGCTTCAACGCGATCTCGACCGCGGAGGCGCCGTCGCTGCCGAAGAACAGATGTCCCAGCGCGCCGCCGGTGCGCGCGGACAGGCGCTCGGCCAGCCGAACCGCCGGCTCGTGCGTGCAGCCGGCCAGCATCACGTGCGGCAGCGTGTCGAGCTGCCGCTTGATCGCGTCGTTCAGGCCCTGGTCGGCATGGCCGAACAGGTTCACCCACCACGAGCTGTTGGCGTCGAAATAGCGCCGGCCCTCGTGGTCGAACAACCAGGGGCCCTCGCCGCGGGCGATGGGCAGCGGCGGCACGTCCTGCGCGCGCGCCATCTGCGTGCACGGGTGCCAGACCGCCGCGAGGCTGCGGCGCTGCCAATCTTGTCGTACTGCTTCAGACATTCAAAAGACCTGCTCTCGGAAAACAAGGACGCGGTGCTCGAGCGGGCACCCGCATCGGATCGGCGGGATCGATCAGGCGAGCCACGAGGGCTTGCCCTTCGACAGGAAACTCTGCACGCCCTCGCGACCCTCGTCGCTGGCGCGGATGTCGGCGATGCGGCGTGCGGTGTCGTCGCGCAGCGTCGCGCTGATCGGGGCATGCGCGACGTCCTGGACGAGGCGCTTGCACGCCCGCACGGCGGCCGGCCCATTGGCCAGCAGCGACGCGACGAGCGCCTCGACCTTCGCGTCCAGCGCTTCGGCATCGGTCGCCAGTTCGTGGACGAGACCCAGGCGATGCGCGTCGGCCGCGGAGAAACGTTCGGCCGTGACGAAGTATCGGCGCGACGCCTGCTCGCCGAGCGCCCGCACGACATAGGGACCGATCGTCGCCGGCAGCAGGCCGAGCTTAGCCTCGGACAGGCAGAAGCCGGCGGACTCGGCGGCCACGACGATGTCGCACACCGACACCAGGCCGACACCGCCGGCGTAGACGTCGCCCTGCACGCGCGCGATCACTGGCACCGGGCAGCTGTAGAGCGTCCACAGCATGTGGGCGAGGCGGCCGGCGTCGGCGTGGTTCTCGTCCCAGCTGTAGCCGGCCATCGCCTTCATCCAGTTCAGGTCGGCGCCGGCGCAGAAGGCCTTGCCTTCGGCTGCCAGCACGATCGCGCGCAGCGACGGGTCGCGGCCGAGCGCCTCGAACACCGCGGTCAGCTCGCCGATGACAGTGTCGTTGAAGGCGTTGCGGACGTCGGGCCGGTTCAGCGTGACGCGGGCGACGGCATCGGACGGACCGGAGCGTTCGACGCGCAGCGTGGTCGGAGACAGGGCATCGGTCGAGCGGGTCGAGATCATGGGTGGCTCCAGACGACGGTCCGGTTGATGGCGTAGAGACGGCAGCGTTCCTCGCCGTCGGTGTGCTGGTCGCAGAACGCGAGCGCGCGCGACGGCGCGTCGTCGCCGGTCGCGAGGCCCCAATGGTTGCCGTTGGTCGCGAAGGCGCGCGGCTCCTTGGCCGCAAGGAACTTGCGGTAGCCGTTGACGACGCGCCCGTCCGAGGGCAGCGCCGACGTGTCCTCGACAGCGACCGTGCCGCCGGACGGCACCGCCAGCGCGCCGGGAATCGGAAAGCCCAGCGGCTTCAGGAAGTCGTCGACGATCGGCTGCCAGAGGTCGTTGCCCTTGACGAAGAGCGAATGGCCGTCCTCGCCGAAGGCCGGCATCAGCCGCGTCTGCGCCAATCCGCCGGCCTCGCGGTAGGCCGCGGACCAGCGCTCCTGGAAACGTGGCGCGATGAAGCGGTCGTTCTCCGTGAACACCCACAGCGTGGGCACCGGATGACCGCCTTCGGCGGCACGGCGGCCGAAGTCGGCGAAGCGGCGCGTGAGTTCGTCGGGACGGCAAGGCTCGCCGCTGTGCAGATCGGGGCTGCCGCCATGGCCGCCGGCGAAATCGATGGCGGCCACGACGCCGGGCAGTCGCTCGCCGGTCGCGGCCATCGTCGCGAAGCCGCCCAGGGACTGGCCGGCCAGCACCACGCGTCGCGCGTCGATGTCGGCCGCGGACTGCATGAAGCGCACGACGGCGGCCACTTGCGCGGCCGCGGCGGCCGCGGCGGTCTCGTAGCGCGGCGTGTCGCACCTGATGCTGGATTCCGGATCGCCGACCGAGGCCAGCTCGCCGTAACCGATGCGTGTCGGGACGGCGACGGCGAAGCCCTTTCGGACGAAGAAGCGCGCCGCGCTTTCCAGCCGCTGACGCTTCATCGCGGCGCGTTCCTGCTCGTAGACCGGGCGCCCGTGGTTGAGCACCACCAGCGGGAACGGCCCCTGTCCCGCCGGCCGGAAGGTCGTCACGATCAGGTCCGCCTGGACGGTGCGGCCGATGTGGTTCTCGACCGACACCGGCACGCGGACGACGGCCTCGCGGATGTCGGTGGCCAGTCGCGCCGGCGCGGCCTGCGGCGCCTCGCCGACGGTCGCGTCCTGCGCGTGCGCGCCGGCGGCGATGAGGCCCAGCGCGATCACGAGGCCGAGAACCACCCTGTGTGCGGCGCGTGGGCGTGAGCGCGGAACGACGTTCATGCGGTCCTCGTCCTTCATGCGGTTTCTGCGCGTCCTGCCGGGCGCACCAGCACCTTGCGCATCAGCACGCTGGGATAGGTCTTGCCGGCCCACTGCACGTCGCCCACGTAGGCGTAGCCGCGGCGCTCGTAGCGGCGGCGCAGCGCTTCAGCGGGCACGGCGGTGTCGAGCGCCACGTGCGCATATTCCTGGGCCAGCGCCCAGGCTTCGGCGATGTCCATCAGCCGTTCGGCGACGCCCTGCCCGCGGCACGACGGATGCACGGCCAGTTGGGCCAGGATGGCGGTGTCGCTCTGCGTGTAGCACTCGGGCACCGGGTCGCCGAGATAGCGGCCATCGGGTCGCTTCGGCGGCGCGATGGTGATGGTGCCCACCAGTTCGCCGGTCGCGGTCAGCGCGACGAAGGCCTGCCCGGCGGCCACGCGCTCGCGCGTCGTCTGCACGCTCTGGTCGACGGCCGTGAAGTTCCAGCCCTGCGCCGCGAGCGACGCGTAGGACGCGTGCAGCAGCGCGGTCAGGGCCTCGATGGAATCGTCAGGCGCAAGGGGCCGCAGGGTGAGGTCGGTCAATGCAGTCACGGCAGTCTCGGTCGTCACGGCGTGGTCGGGGCAAGCGGACGGGACGTCACCTTCGACGGCGACGGGCGGGATGAGGACGGCTCTGGCGCCGCCGCGTGGGCGCAGGCGCGCGTCAGCGCGTCCGGGTCGAGCTGACGGGCCAATTCTTCATGATTGAGCGGATACGGCGGCTGCAAGCGCTCCGCGATCGGCAACGGCATGCGTGCGTCGCGGACCGCATCGCAGAATGCCTTCGCCACGGCGCGCGCGCGGGACGCCCGCGTCGTGAAAGAAGGGTGGGTCTTCGCCGAGACCTTCTCGAATCCCACGATGCGCCGCGCTCCGGTACGCCACAGGTCCGCGCCCTGCCGGACGTCGTAACCCGCCAGGCCGGCGAAGACCAGCCCCAGGGTGTCCGCATCCAGTTCCTGGAGCCTCTGGTCCTTGGGCGTATCGTCGCGCGGCATCACACTGCTGGCCTCGATGAGGGTCGACAGCCCGTCGGTGTGCCGGCCCACCTGTCCCGCCTGCGCCTGATTGAACCTGAACAGACCGTGCCCCAGAACGAGGTGCGCCATCTCGTGACCCATCGCCGCCGCCAGTTCGTCGCGATTAAGGGCCACCAGCAGTTCTTCCGAAATCCAGGCGCCATCGAGGAACGAGGCGGCGGCCGGCCCGCCTCCCGCCGCCACCATGCCGGACGTGATCGTGCAGCGACGCACGCCCTGCGCGTCGAACTCGGCAAGCTTGCCGCACCATGGCGCGGCCACGCGGCCCAATTGTTCGTTGATGCGCGAGAGGTCCTCCGTGGTCGCGGCGCCCGCCGCCCCTGCGGCGAGGCACAGCGCGGCCGCCGACAGGCCATGGCGGACCGACGAGGTCTCGCGAAGGAGGCGCGCGATCATCGACATCAAGGCCTCACATCCGGAACACGCCGAACTTCGTCTCGGGAATTTCCGCGTTCAGCGCGGCCGACAGGCCCAGCGCCAGCACGCGGCGCGTGTCGGCCGGATCGATGACGCCGTCGTCCCAGAGCCGGGCGCTGGCGTAGTACGGATGGCCCTGGTCTTCGTACTGCTGGAGGATCGGCGCCTTGAAGGCCTCTTCCTCGTCCGCGGACCACTGGCCGCCCTTGCCCTCGATGCCGTCGCGCTTGACCGTCGCCAGCACCGATGCGGCCTGCTCGCCGCCCATGACCGAGATGCGGGCGTTCGGCCACATCCACAGGAAGCGCGGCGAGTAGGCGCGGCCGCACATGCCGTAGTTCCCAGCGCCGAAGCTGCCGCCGATGATCACGGTGAACTTGGGCACCTGCGCGCACGCCACCGCCGTCACCATCTTGGCGCCGGCGCGGGCGATGCCTTCGTTCTCGTACTTGCGGCCGACCATGAAGCCGGTGATGTTCTGCAGGAACACCAACGGGATCTTGCGTTGGCAGCACAGCTCGATGAAGTGCGCGCCCTTGTTGGCGCTCTCCGCGAACAGGATGCCGTTGTTGGCGACGATGCCGACGGGCATGCCCTCGATGTGCGCGAAGCCGCAGACCAGCGTGTTGCCGTAGCGGGCCTTGAATTCATCGAACGCGCTGCCGTCGACGATGCGGGCGATGACCTCGCGCACGTCGAAGGGCTTGCGCGTGTCGGTGGGGATCACGCCGTGCAGCTCAGCGGGATCGTAGGCCGGCGCCTGGGGCGACTGCGTCAGCAGTTCGCCCTGCTTGCGCCAGTTCAACCGCGCGACCGACTGGCGCGCGATCGCCAGCGCGTGCGTGTCGTTCTCGGCCAGGTGGTCCGCCACGCCGGACAGGCGCGTGTGCACGTCGCCGCCGCCCAGGTCCTCGGCGCTGACGACCTCGCCGGTCGCGGCCTTCACCAGCGGCGGGCCGCCCAGGAAGATCGTGCCCTGGTTCTTGACGATGACGGTCTCGTCGCTCATCGCCGGCACGTAGGCGCCGCCCGCCGTGCAGGAGCCCATCACCACGGCGATCTGCGGGATGCCCTTGGCGGAGAGGTTCGCCTGGTTGAAGAAGATGCGTCCGAAGTGGTCGCGGTCCGGGAAGACCTCGTCCTGGTTGGGCAGGTTGGCGCCGCCGCTGTCCACCAGGTAGATGCAGGGCAGGCGGTTCTGGTCGGCGATCTCCTGCGCGCGCAGGTGCTTCTTGACGGTGATCGGGTAGTAGGTGCCGCCCTTGACGGTCGCGTCGTTGCAGACGATCACGCATTCGACGCCGGACACCCGGCCGATGCCCGCGATCACGCCGCCGCCCGGGGCGGCGTTGTCATACATGTCCAGACCCGCCAGCGGCGCCAGTTCCAGGAAGGGCGTGCCCGGGTCGAGCAGCATCTCCACGCGGTCCCGCGGCAGCAGCTTGCCGCGCCCGACGTGCTTGGCGCGCGCGGCTTCGCCGCCGCCCTCGGCGATCTTCGCCAGTCGGGCGTTGAGGTCGTCGATCAGGCCGCGCATCGCGTCCGCGTTGGCCTTGAAGTCGGCCGAACGGGCGTTGAGCTTGGTGGGCAGCAAGGGCATGGTTCTGGGTCTCCGGTCTTGTGACCGTCGGGGACGGTCTTATGAGCCGCGCTCAATTCGGTGCGGGGGCGCTGGCTGACGGCGCCGTTCCGGGATCGCCGGAGCGACGCAAGGCGCGAAGCATAAGCGAGATGGCGGGGGTTTCCAAGCCTGCGGAGAAAGGACTTGAGCCCGGCTCAACAAACCCGGAGAATGCGCTCCACATGAGCCCTGCACCGATGTCCCGAGAGGACACCCGCCTCGATCCGCCCTCCGCGGCCGCCCTGCCCGCGCAGCGCCGTTCGCCGGTGGGCGCGAAGGCCGAGCAGCGGGTGAAGGACATCCTGCGCGCGAGCCGCGCGGTGTTCGCCGAGCGCGGCTATGAGCGCGCCACGACGACCGAGATCGCGCAGCGGCTGGGGATCTCCGAGGCGACGGTCTTCACCTACTTCCGCGGCAAGCGCGAGCTCTGCATGCGGGTGATCGGCGACTGGTACGACGAGATCATCGAGGCCATCGAATCGGGCCTTCCCCGCGAGCGGCCGATCCGGGACCAGCTGGAGTTCGTGGTCCACACCCACCTGCGGCTGTTCCTGATCCAGGGCACGGGGCTGTGCGAGCTGGTGCTGTCGGAAGGCCGCAAGCGCGAGGCGCCGGTGGCGCGCGGCGAGGGCCAGGACTTCGGCGCGGCCTTCGTCGACCTGCAGCGGCGCTACACGGCGCCGCTGATGGACCTGCTGGCGCGCGGCCAGACGCAGGGCGAGGTGCGGCAGGACATTCCGCTGCGGCTGCTGCGCTCGCTGGTGTTCGGGCCGATGGAACACATGCTGTGGGAGGTGATCATCGCCGGCCGGCAGATCCAGGTGGACGCGGCGGCGCGCGATCTGGTCGCGCTGCTGTGGCCGGCGCTGCAGGCGCCGGACCAGGAGCTCAAGGCCCTGCGTCGACTGAAGGCCCGCGTGGCCGAGGCGCTGGACGGCGGCGGCATGGACGCCGTCGACGGCAAGGCCTGACCCTCAGCGCAACGCGTCGAAACGCGCAAGACCTGGGAAGGTCAAAAGATCAGCAGTTGAGGTCATAGCTCGACGGCCCCTGTTCGGGAACGATGACGGCTCCGACTTTCGAGTCATTCCATGGAGACCGACAACGTGAACCACGACATCGATCCCGCAGCTCAAGAGCTGCTGGGCGCTGGCATTGCGCCGATGCAGCTCCCTCCACCCACTGCCCCCGGTGAGTACGCGCCTCGCATCAGCGAGGACAACTTTGATCAGGAAGCCTGGGACGAGTGGTACCGGGAGCAGATTCGCCTGTCCATCGAGGACCCGCGACCCAGCATCCCTCATGAAGACGTCCTCGACTGGATGGAACGCAAGCTTCAATCGCTAAGGAGCCGCCATGCTCAATCCTGCAACGCTTGAATGGCGTCCCCGAGCCCTGCTTCGCTTCGACCTCCTGATCGACGAGATTGGTCAGCACAACGCAATGGCTGCAGACGACTTTGCTCGGCTGGTCACCAAGAAGATTGGCCTGGCCTCGCGGTTCCCGATGCTGTACCGAGCCTCCTCTCGTGTGACCGGTACACGAGAGATCGTCGTGACCCCCAACTACTTCGTTCCGTATCGAGTCACGCCCGAGGCGATCCAAGTGCTGGACATCGTCCATACGCGACAGAACTGGCCGGACCCCTCAGCCTCTGCACTGGCAAGCTGATTCCCAGCGAAAGGGCGACCGCATGCGGTCGCCCTTCCTCATTGCGGCCATCGCTGAAGTCAGCGAGCCCGCCGTTCGATGAGCACGCTGATCGCCGCCAGACCGATCCCGACCACGGCAAGCCCTGCCCCCGCCACCGGCAGCGAGCGCAGCGATGCACCGTGCGTCAGCATCCACCCACCCAGCCACGCACCGCCCGCATTGCCCAGGTTGAACGCCGCGATGTTGAGCGTCGACACCAGCGCCGGCGCATCGGGCGCCTGCTGCATCATCCGCATCTGCAATCCAGGCACCGTGGCGAACGCGGCCATGCCCCAGACGAAGACGGTCACGATCGTGGGCCATTGCCAGTCGAGCACCACCGCCAGCAGCGCCTGCACCACCGCCAGCGCGACCAGCACGCCCATCAACGACGGCATCAGCTTCCAGTCGGCCAGCCTGCCGCCCAGCGTGTTGCCGATCGTCAGGCCCAGGCCGAACAGGAACAGCACACCGGTGATCCAGCCCGGGGTCAGGCCGGTGACCTCCGCCAGCATCGGCGCGATGAAGGTGAACGCCGTGAAGATGCCGCCGAAGCCGACCGCCGTCAGCGCCAGTGCGATCAACACCTGCGGGCGCTTCAGCACCGACCAGTCGTTGCCCGCTTGAGCGCCGGCATCGGCGTCCTTCGCCTTCGGCAGCAGGGCCACCAGCGCCATCGCCGCGACGATGCCCAGCCCCGCCACCGCACCGAAGCTCGCGCGCCAACCCCATTCCTGGCCGATCAGGTTGCCCAGGGGCACGCCCAGCACGTTGGCCAGCGTCAGCCCGGTGAACATCAGCGCGATCGCGCCGGCCTTGCGATCGGGGGCGACCAGTTCGCTCGCCAGCACCGCGCCGATCCCGAAGAAGGAGCCGTGCGCCAGCGCCGCGACGATGCGCCCCGCCATCACCGTCCAGTAGCCGCCGCCGATCGCCGACAGCAGGTTGCCCGCGATGAACAGCGCGATCAGCACCAGCAGCGCCCGCTTGCGCGGCCAGCCGGCGCTGAGCGCCGCCAGCGGCGGCGCGCCCAAGGCCACGCCCAGCGCATAACCGGTCACCAGCAGCCCCGCGCGCGGCAGACTCACCGCCAGGTCCTGCGCCATCGCCGGCAGCAGGCCCATGATCACGAACTCCGTCGTGCCGATGGCGAAAGCCGCCAGCGCCAACGCCAGGATCGGCAGCGGGAAACCGCGCGACGCGCGCGGCACGCCGTCCTTCGCCGCGCCAGGAGTGATGACGGCGCTCACGCCGGAACTCCCGCCGGGCGGACCGGCCATGTCGAAACGGATGTCATCGGAGGACTCCAACGGTGATTTCAATGCGGACACTGTGATCTCAACCGATCCGGATGAGAATCCATCGCGCCGCACAAGTATCTGTTCCCGGATGGAACAGATGACACCCCGAAGAGGGCACCCGCCACCTCCCTCGATAGAGGGGGAACGCGGCGATCCGTTGGAGTCTTCCGATGAATGAACTCGATGACATGCGCCTGTTCGTGCGCGCTGTCGCGGCGGGCAGCCTGTCCGCGGCCGGACGCGAGCTGGGCTTCTCCCCCGCCGTCGGCAGCAAGCGGCTGGCGCGGCTGGAGGCGCGGCTCGGCGTGCGGCTGCTGCAGCGCAGCTCGCGACGCCTCGCGCTGACTGACGAAGGCGCGATCTACCTCGAGCGCTGCCAGACCATCCTCGCCGACATCGACGACGCCGAGGCCGAGCTCACGCAGGGCCGACAGCAGGCGCGCGGGCTGCTGCGCGTCACCTCGACCGTCGCGCTGGGCCGTCGCTGCATCGGCCCGCTGGCTGCGGAGTTCATGCGCGAGCATCCCGACGTCACCGTGCAGGTCTCGTTGTCCGACGCGCTCGTGGACCTGATCGAGGAAGGCTTCGACTG
This sequence comes from Mitsuaria sp. MSU3D, assembly GCF_056867975.1. NCBI lineage: Bacteria > Pseudomonadati > Pseudomonadota > Betaproteobacteria > Burkholderiales > Sphaerotilaceae > Roseateles > Mitsuaria sp. MSU3D. The sequence goes on from NZ_CP200314.1 coordinate 4,284,509, forward strand.
CGCCGTGCGCATCGGCGGACCGGCGGACTCGCGGCTGGTCGCGCGCCGCCTCGGCCCGAACCGGCGCGTGCTCTGCGCGACGCCGGACTACCTGCGCCGCCGCGGCACGCCGCGCTCGCTCGAGGACCTCGCCGGTCATGACTGCATCCTGCAGGAGCGCATCGCCACCCGGCAGTCCGACTGGCTGTTCATGCCTGCCGATCCCACGGTGTCGCCCTCGCCGCGCACGGTCACCGTGCAGGGCCGGCTCGTCACCGACAACGGCGAGCAGGCGCACGACTGGGCGCTGGCCGGCCTGGGCCTGGTGCGCCGCGCGGTCTGGGACGTGGTCGATGAACTCGACGACGGCCGCCTCGTCGAGGTCCTGCCCGAATGGGCCGGCGAGGTCGGTCCGCTGCAGCTCGTGTTCCCGTCGCGGCGTCTGCTGCCGGCCCGCACCCGGCTGTTCATCGACGCGCTGGCCGCGCGCTTCGAGCATTCCAAGGACCAGGCCCGCGTGCGAGTGCCCTCGCCCAAGAAGAAGCGGCGCCGTTGAGCCCGTACAGACGAAAAAGGGGACCTTGCGGTCCCCTTCGGAGTGACGTTCAGAGTGAGGTTTGAACCGGCCGGAGCCGGTGTCGATCACTTGAACGTGTAGCTGGCGCTCAGCGTCCAATAGCGGCCGGTACCGTTGTGCAGGCCAGAGTTCCAGCCCTGGATCGTGCCGGCGGCCGTGTTGGTGCCGGGGTAGTACGGCGCCTTCTCATCCGTGATGTTCTGGATGTTCAGCGACAGCGACAGATCCTTGAAGCCGCTGTAGGTGTAACCCAGATCGAAGGTCATCCACTTGCCGACCGCGCAGCTCGGATAGCGGTTGTAGTACAGATCACGACCGTTGGTCGCCGTCGGTGCAACGCCCAGCACCGAGCGGGACAGTCCGTCCGGGTTCGGACCACCGTAGTGGCAGGTATTGCCCGAGTAGTATTCCGGGTTAGGTGCCGTGCCGTCCATGCGACGGATGAACGACACTCCGCTGACCCAGTTCATCGCTCCCATGATCGAGTGACGGCCGTCGATCTCCAGCGTCGACGTGGCGCGGAACTTCAGACGCGGAATATCGCCGACCGAGGTGGCCCAGTCTGCGAGACCGCCGTTAGTGCCCACCAAGTTGTTGCGCGCGTCGCCGAGCGTCTCTTCACGGCTGTACCGGGTCATGTAAGTGCCGCGCAGTTGGTTGCTCCAGCGCAGGCCTTCTTTCGGGACCATGTTGGTTTTGACCTCGAAATCGATGCCCGAGACCTCCGTCTTGCCCTGGTTGACCCACGGCGTCTGCACAAACAGCAGCGGTCCGGAGTTCGGCACGCCGGGCAATTGCAGCGCCGGGTTGGAGTCACGCAGAATCAGGTTGCCGTATCGCTCCGGATGATCGATCACAGTCTCGACACCCAGCAGCGCGACTTCGCCCTTCTTCACGATGTTGAAGTAATCGACCAGAATGTCCAGGCTCTTCGTCGGCGAGAAGATCAGGCCGAACGAATGGCTCTTGGACTCTTCGGGTTTCAGGTCCGGGTTGTTCACGCCTACACCGGCCATGCTCTTAGGGCAGTCGCTCGGCGCCGCGCCAGTCACCGGCGTCGTGCCGTCAGACTGGCACCGCAGGGGATCAACGACCGACACGAAGTACTGCGCGCCGCCAGGCGCAACCTGCGACACCGCCGGCGCCCGGAAACCTTCGGCATAGGTGCCACGGAACGACAACTGCGGGATCACCGTCCACTTGGCGCCGACTTTCGGCACGAAGTTAGTCTTGAGTGTCGGGTACTTGTCGAAGCGGCCCGCGAAGTCCATTTCGAAGCTCTTCAGCCAAGGCGTGCGGAACTCGAAGAACGCCGACTTGACGGTACGTCCCGCATCGATCGCCGTGTTGGCCAGGCCCAGGATCTTGCCCGCCGCGTTCAGCGGATCGGGCGTGATTTCCAAATTCTCGCGACGGATCTCGACACCGGCGGCGGCGCCGATCGCACCACCCGGCAGCGAACCGAATTCGGTAGCGACCTTGGCGTCCCATTGCCAGATCGACGCGTCACCCGTGTTGGTCAGCGGGGTCGACAGGTTGGGGTCTGCGGCGATCGAGGCCAACGTGCGACCGTTGGGGCCGAGCATGGTGCGAAGTACGTCCAGGTTCAGGAAACCGAAGCTGGTTTCCTCGCGCTTGGACTTGTTCCACAGGACCGCGGTTTCCCAGTCGAATCGGCCCGTGGTGCCCTTGATACCGCCCAGCCCACGGTACTGTTCGTTGGTCAGCTCGCTGCCGCCACGGATGTTCTCGAACCGCATCTGCACGGCAGAGCGTGCGTTCGGGAACGGATTGTCCGGATGACCGATATCCAGAATCGCCTGGAATGGCGGGGCGATGGTGCCCAACATGTAGTTGGTCACCGCACTCGTGCCGCTGATCGTGCGCGGCGCGCCCAAGTAGTCGCGCTGGGTGCGCGCGTACCCGGCTTCAGCGAACGCTGTGATGTCGTTGGTAACGCGGAAGTTGGCGCGCGAGATCAGGCTGCCGTCGGTGCCCTTGTTCTGCGCCTCGTTGTAGTTGTCGAGAATGAAGTTGCAGAACGTGCGGCCCAGCGTCGGCTGGCCGGTGTTGCCGTATTGGGCGCCGCCGGTGATCTGCTGCGAAGGATCGCACTTCGGAACGTTGATGACGCTGGTTGCCGTCTGCGTGAAGTTCAACTGGCCGGGCGTTCCTTCACGGGTGAAGAACGGCGAAGACGACACGAACGAGCCGTACGGATTCAGGCGCAGGTTGATCGCGCGGTAGTCGTCCGCGTGGATATCCTTGACGTCGCGGGTCATGGTGCGGCCACGACGGGAGATGTCCGCGCTGACCAGGACGTTAAATCCGTCCTTGGCGAAGTCACCGAAGCCGAACGAGCCGTTGACGGTCTGGCGCGAGAATTCGCCGTCGTCATTGGCCCCCACCGTGGCAGCGATCTGGCCACCTTGGTAGTCCTGCTTCGTGATGAAGTTGATAACGCCGCCGATCGCGTCGGAACCGTACACCGCCGACGCGCCGTCCTTGAAGATCTCCACGCGTTCCAGCGCGGAGACCGGGATCGAATTCAGGTCGTACAGCGTCGACGTGCCGTTGTTCGGGTTCGCGTAGGCGGCCGGGGTGAGGCGGCGCCCGTTCAGCAGGATCAGCGTGGACGTCGAGCCCAGGCCGCGCAGCGAGGCCGTGGCGACGCCGCGCGAGAAGCCGTTCTGGCCCGGGGTGTCGCTGAAACCGTCGGTGCCCATCGAGGGGACCATCTTCATCAGCTCGAGCGCCGTTTTCGCGCCGCTGGCGCGGATTTCGGCCGCCGTGATCCGTTCGATCGGCGAGGTGCCTTCGGCGGCCGTGCGGCGGATGTTGGAGCCCGTCACTTCGACGCGCTCCAGTTGCTGCGACTCCTGCGCGGCGGCGATGCCGCAGGCCAGCGTGCTGGCGATCGCGATGCTGGTGAGTACCAGCGCCCTGTGGGTAAGTTGACGAGACATTGCGGTCCTCTTCTGAGAATGGGGTCGCACCGGGTGTTGGCGCTTCTTCCCGAACGTTGCAGAGCGCCCCAGACGGTGATGTGTCCGGTGCGATGCGTGAGCGGATTTTTTCAGTAGCGCAAACGTGTGGTTCACCGACTTAAACATTTGCTACATCGCGCAGCAAAAGAGCGACAGACCTATAAGAAGAAACCCGAAAGTCATGGGTCAAAGCAGGGGGAACCCTATCCCCACAAACCCCCTCAAATGCAGGCGCAAATCACACGGATATGCCGGGTCATTCCCATGACCCAGGCATCCACGGTGTCAAAAGGCAGGGGGGTCCTCCACGGTTCTTGTCCGGTTCGACATGCTTGAGGCCCCCTCGCCGCGACCGACGGACGAAAAAAAGCCCGGCCGAGGCCGGGCTTGGGTGCGGACCACCGCGTCGGGGAAAACCCGACGGCGGTATCCGGAGATCGCGCGCGGCGATCAGAAGTCGTAGGACGCGCCCACCTTGTAGCTGCGCGGACGGATCCGGTAGCCATCGCGGAGGTTGACCGGACGCTCGTCGCCCATCAGGTTGTTGATGTTCAGCGACAGGCGCAGGTTCTTGATGCCGGTGTAACCCAGGCTGAAGTCGGTGCGGATGTCCTCGTCGATGTAGCAGGGCAGCGCGCCCGGCTTCAGGGTCTTCTGGCAACCCTCCTCGCCCCAGCTGGCCACGTCCGTCTCGTCGCGGTTCAGCGCCGTGCGGGACGTGTAGTTGAAGCGCAGGCCGGTCGTCCAGCCGCCCTTGTTCCAGGCGGCCGAGAACACGGCCTTCAGGCGCGGGTTCTCGTACAGGCCGACCTGGTTGGGACGCCACGTGTTCGCGTCGATGTCCCAGGCCTTGTAGGTCAGCGCATAGGTCGCCGCCACGCCGAGGTTCAGCGTGCCGAACGAGCCCGCCGCCACGCGGCCCTTGACGTCGATGTCCACGCCCGAGGTCTCGGTCTTGCCGAAGTTCTCGTACTGCAGCAGCAGCGAGGTGATCTGGCCCGCCTGCCAGGCCAGCGTGCCGCCGGACAGCTGGTTGGCGCGGGTCGCCCAGGCCTGCTCCTGCGCGGTCAGCGCGCCGCGGCTGATCATGTTCTCGTAGCCGGGCTTGCCTTCGCGGTCCAGCACGTAGGACGGATCACGGGAGTTGATCTCGTTCTTGCGCTCGATCTTGAAGTAGTCGACGGCGATCGACGCGTTCTTGGTCGGCTCGAACACGAAGCCCACGGTCACGCTCTTGGACGTCTCCGGCTTCAGGTCCGGGTTGGCCGAGATCATCGCCGGCACCGAGGCGCGGCAGCCGCTGGCCAGGGCCAGCGCGGCATCGGACTGGTCGGCGGCGTTGCCCTTCTTGAGGATGTCGCTGATGGCCGTGGCGGTCGCGCAGCGCGCCGGATCCACCGTGTTGTTGAAGAAGCCGGTCACGCCGACCTGACCCAGCGTCTCGGGGATGTTGGGCGCGCGGAAACCGCCGGCGACCGTGCCGCGCAGCAGCAGCTGCGGCAGCACCTCAAACCGGACGCCCAGCTTCGGCGACACGCGGCCGTCGAAGCCCGAGGCCTTGTCGAAGCGCAGCGCGCCGTTCAGCTCCAGCTTCTTCAGCACGGGGGCGTTCAGCTCCAGGAAGGCGGCGTCGAGGTTGCGCTCGCCGTCGATCAGCACCGACCCGCGACCGACGATCTGCGCCTTCAGGACGTTGTCGGTCGACTTGATCGACACGCCTTCCTGACGGTGCTCGGCGCCTAGCGCGAAGGCCAGCGGACCGCCCGGCAGCTGGAACAGCTCGCCGCTCAGCTTGGCGTCCACCCAGGTCTGGTGGTTCTTGCCCTTGGAGCCGTTGACCGGGAACAGGCGCTCCAGCAATTCGCGGCTGTTGCCGCCGCCGATCTTGTACTCGCCCGACGCGACGGCCGCGAACAGGTCGCGCGAACCCCAGCGGGCCAGCTTCTCGGCCTCGGCGGCGTTGCGGCCGATCGAGACTTCCCAGTCCATGTCGCGGAACGTGCCCTGCAGGCCGGTCAGCGCGCGGTACTGCTTGCCGGTGCCGTCATAGTTGAACAGGCTGGGGTCGTCCATGAACCGGTAGTCGATGCCGCGGGCCTGGCCCGTGGGGTTGGCCGGGTTCGTGGCCGACAGCACCGGATGCGGCACCGACTGCGCGACCTTGTTGTAGCCGTCGTACCAGCGCGAGGTGGCGCCGGCGCCGATGGTCATCGGCACGGTCAGGTACTCGGTGGTCGTCTTCGAGTAGGACACCTCGGCGAAGGCCTGGATGTCCTCCGTGACCTTCAGGCGCCCCGCGCTGAACAGGTTCACGCGCCGGGCCGGGTCGGAGACCGGGTTCAGCCCGTTGATGTCGGTCACGCACTGGCCCGCCGAATTCAGCGTCGTGCAGCCCGCCACCGGCACGCGGGTCGTGCCCACGCGCAGGTTGCCCGGGTAGGAGCTCAGGCTCGGGTCGCCGAAGGCCGGGTTGTAGAAGCCCTTGTGCCAGGCCGGATAGTCGTCCTTCACGTTGGCCACGGTGTAGCCCTCGCGCCGGTACGCCTCGATGTTGGCGAAGACGTTGAAGCGGTCCTTGTCCAGGTCGCCGAAGCCGGCCACGACGCTGGCCTGGCGCTGCGCGCCGACGCTCGGGTGCTCGTTGAACGTGTAGCTGGCCGAAGCGCCGACGCCGTTGTACGAGCGGCGCGTGATGATGTTGATCACGCCGGCCATCGCGTCGGAGCCGTAGATGGCGGACGCGCCGTCCTTGAGCACCTCGATGCGCTCGACCACGTCGGCCGGGATCGAGTCGACGTTGACGAAGGTGTCCTTGGCGCCGTCGGCCAGGCCGAAGTTGGCGACGCGGCGGCCGTTCAGCAGCACCAGCGTGGCGCCCTTGCCCAGGCCGCGCATCGACACGCCCGAGGCGCCGGAGGCGAAGCTGGAGGTGTTGCCGTCGTCCCTGATCTCGCTGCTCGAGGTCGAGGTCAGCGTGTCCAGCACCTGGCGCACGGTGTTGGCGCCGGTGCGGCGGATCTCGTCACGGTTGTAGACCTGCACCGGCGAGGCCGTCTCGGAGGCCAGGCGCTTGATGTTGGAGCCGGTCACCTCGACGCGCTGAAGCTGGGTCGTGTCCTGTGCCTGGGCCTGCGCGATCTGGACGCAGCACAGCAGCGCCGCGGCGGCGCTCAGGGACAGGGAGAGCTGGGTGTTTTTTCTCATACTTCCACTTGCGAATTGATGAAGGGCCGGATGGGTGGCATCGGCCGAGGAGACCGGCAGCCGGGTGGGCACCGGGGTCGCGTCCGGGGATCTCCCGAGGGGCGCGAGGGGGCGGATTCTGGGGAGCCCCCTCCCCCATGTCCGTCGTCATCCATTGCAAAACCGCAACAATCATTCACATCGCAGCATTCACTCTTCGCATTGGAGGGCGATGAACGCCCTGATGCCGCAAAAGCGGGCGAAGGGCGCGTGGAAACAGGGCATGACAGCGGTTCCAGGAAGGGAAAACCCTCTGAGTTGAAGGCGGCACCATTCAGGTGCGCTGACCGCCCTTTCATGCGAGTTAACCCTGCAGGGGTTCTCCCGAAGCATTCAGGACTTCGGTGGGCATCGCCTCCCCTCAAGCCCTGACCCCGCACGCTGGAAGTTCGAAAGCGATACGCTTGCGCACCCCCGACGCAAGACCCGACCCCCTTTCAGAAGGGCCGGGCGCGACGGATCCGCCCAGGCGTCCCCAGGAGGAACCCCCCATGTCCATTTCGATGACCGTGAACGGCAAGGCGGTGACGCTCGATGCCGATCCGCAGATGCCCCTGCTGTGGGCGCTGCGCGAAGACCTGCAACTGACCGGCACCAAGTTCGGCTGCGGCATGGCGCTGTGCGGCGCCTGTACCGTGCACCTGGACGGGCAGCCGGTGCGCTCGTGCCAGACGCCGCTGGAGGCGGCCGCGGGCAAGAAGATCACCACGATCGAGGGCGTGGGCGCCACGCCCACCGGCCGCGCGGTGCAGCACGCCTGGCTCAAGATCGACGTGCCGCAGTGCGGCTACTGCCAGAGCGGCCAGATCATGAGCGCCTGTGCGCTGCTGGCCGGCAAGAAGAAGCCCACCGACGCCGACATCGACGGCGCGATGAGCGGCAACGTCTGCCGCTGCGGCACCTACAACCAGATCCGGGCGGCGATCCACGACGCCTCGACCACGCTGGCGAAGGGAGGCTGATCATGAGCATGATGTTCGACCAGGACGCGATGACAACGCCGTCCTCGCCCGCTTCTCCTGCTGCTCCCGCCTCTCCGGTTTCCACGAGCCGTCGTTCGTTGCTCAAGGGCGGCGCGGCGCTGACCGTGTCGTTCGCGCTGCCGCTGGCCGCGGGTCGCGCGGCGCTGGCACAGCCCGGCGCCGCCTCCAACACCTTCGCGCCCAACGCCTGGCTGCGGATCACGCCGGACAACAAGGTCACGGTCGTTTGCGGCTCGGCCGAGATGGGCCAGGGCGTGCTGACCGCGATCCCGATGATGGTGGCCGAGGAACTGGACGCCGACTGGGCGCACGTCTCCGTCGAGCAGGCGCCGGCGGACGCCGCCTACAACAACCCGATGTTCGGCATGCAGGCCACCGGCGGCAGCACGACGGTGCGCGCGCACTGGACGCCGGTGCGCCAGGCCGGCGCCGCCGCGCGCCAGATGCTGGTCGCCGCGGCGGCGAAGCAATGGGGCGTGGACGCCTCGTCGCTGCGCACCGAACGCGGCCAGGTGATCGGCCCGAACGGCCGCAAGGCCAGCTACGGCTCGCTGGTCGACGCCGCCGCGAAACAGCCGGTGCCGGACAAGCCCGCGCTGAAGGACCGCAAGGACTTCCGCATCATGGGCAAGCCGACGCGCCGGCTGGACAGCGCGGCCAAGATCAACGGCACAGCCAAGTTCGGCATCGACGCGCACGTGGACGGACTGCTGGTCGCGGTGATGGCGCGCGCGCCGATCGCCGGCGCCAAGCCCAAGGCCTTCGACGAAGGCAAGGCCAAGGCCATCAAGGGCGTACGCAAGGTCATCGCCATCCCGTCGGGCGTGGCCGTGCTGGCCGACGGCTACTGGGCGGCGAAGCAGGGCCGCGACGCGCTCGGCATCGAATGGGACCTGGGCGCGCATGCGGACCTGTCGTCGGAGAAGGTCTCGAGCGCGCTCGATGAAGGCCTGCAGAACGCCACCGCGATCGCGCGCGACGTGGGCAACGTCAAGGACGGCAGCGCCAACGCCGCGCGCAACCTGTCCGCACAGTACGACGTGCCCTACCTGGCCCACGCCGCGATGGAGCCGCTGAACTGCCTGGCCTGGGTCAAGGGCGACGAGGTCACCATCTGGGCCGGCACGCAGAGCCAGGGGCCGGCGCAGGGCATCCTGTCGCAGGTCGCGCAGGTCACGCCGGCCAAGGTGAAGGTCAACACGATGCTGCTGGGCGGGGGCTTCGGACGCCGCTTCGCGCCGGACTTCACCATCGACGCGACGCTGCTGTCCAAGCTCAGCGGCAGCCCGGTCAAGCTGGTCTACGCCCGCGAGGACGACATGGCCGCCGGCTACTACCGGCCGACGTCGCGCGTGCGCTTCGAGGCGGGGCTCGACGACAAGGGCCAGCCGCTGATGCTGCGCGCCGATGTCGCGAGCCCGTCGATCATGGCGGCGTCGGGCTTCATGAAGATTCCCGAGAACGGCGTCGATGCAATGGCCGTCGAAGGGCTCGCGGACCACCCCTACGAGATCCCGCACCAGCGCATCGCCTACGGCCGCGCGGAGCCGGGGCCGCAAGTGTGGTTCTGGCGTTCGGTGGGACATTCGCAGAACGCGTTCTTCATCGAGAGCTTCATCGACGAGCTGGCGCACGCCGCCAAGGCCGATCCGCTGAAGTACCGGCTGGCGCTGCTCGAGAAGCACCCGCGCGCCCGGGGCGTCCTGCTGCTGGCGGCCGAGAAGGCCGGCTGGAGCCGGGCGCTGCCCAAGGGCCGGCATCGCGGCATCGCGGTGGCGGAAAGCTTCGGCACCTGGGTCGCCGAGGTGGCGGAGGTGTCCGTGGCCAAGGACGGCGGCATCAAGGTCCATCGCGTGACCGCGGCGGTGGACTGCGGCCAGACCGTCAACCCGCAGACGATCGCCCGGCAGATCGAGGGCGCGGTGGTCTACGGGCTGTCGGCAGCGCTGTACGGACGCATCACGTTCAAGGACGGGAAGGTCGAACAGAGCAACTTCCACGACTACCCGGTGCTGCGCCTGAACGAGATGCCCAAGGTCGACGTGCACATCGTGCAGAGCAACGAAGCCCCCGGCGGCATCGGCGAACCCGGCACGCCGCCGATCGCGCCGGCCGTGGCCAACGCGATCTTCGCGGCCACCGGAAAGCGGCTGCGCCAGCTGCCGTTCGACAGCGAGGCGCTCAAGCAGGCTTGATCAAGCAGGCGCCCGAGCGCCTGTCCCACGCTCAGGAGGCCGGCGGGTAGCCGGCCTCGCTGAGCACACCCGCCAGCTGCTCGCGGCTCAGGCCGCTCTCCACCTTCACCGTCTTCTGCGGCAGGTCGACGTTCACCTCGGCGTGCGCGTCGGCCTCCTTCACCGCCTCGGTCACGGCAGCCAGGCAGTGCCCGCAGCTCATGTCGGGAAGCTTGAATTCATGCATGGGGATCTCCTTCGGATCAGTCTTCAGGCTCAAGCCTAAACCTTGCCGCCATGGGAAGGTCAAGCCTGCCGTCGTCGAGCGCGTCTGCGGGATCCGGTGCCGGCCGCCCTCATACGCTGCACATGTTCCGCAAATCGGTCGGCCGGCACCGGATCCCGCAGACCGGTCCACCGCGTCGCTCGGGCCCTCGGACACCTCTCCCATCAGGGGCATGGCCTTGACCTTCCCATCATGGCAAGCTTGAGACTGACGCCATGAACATCGCCACCACCCCCACCATTGCCGCTGGCGCCGCCGGAGCCACGGGCGAGTTCCAGCTCGCCGTGTCCGGCATGACCTGCGCCAGCTGCGTCAACCGCGTCGAACGCGCACTGCGCAAGGTGCCCGGCGTCGAAGGCGCCGAAGTCAATCTCGCCACGGAAAGCGCCACCGTGCGCGCACCCGCCAGCATCGCCGTCGATGCGCTCGTCGCCGCCATCACCAAGGCCGGGTACGACGCCCACGTGATCGCCGCGGAAGACGACTCGCCCCCACCCCCGCCGCCCTGGGCCGCGACCGGCTGGCCGGTGCTCACCGCCGCGCTGCTCACGCTGCCGCTGATCGCACCGATGATCGCCATGGCGTGGGGCGGCCACTGGATGCTCTCCGGCTGGTGGCAACTGGCGCTGGCCACGCCCGTCCAGTTCTGGCTCGGCGCGCGCTTCTACCGCGCCGGCTGGGCCGCGCTGAAGGACCGCAGCGGCAACATGGACCTGCTCGTCGCGCTGGGCACCAGCGCCGCCTACGGCCTCAGCGTCTACGAGCTCCTCCAGCAAGGTCCGATGAGCACGGCGCTGTACTTCGAATCGGCGGCCGCCGTCATCACGCTGGTGCTGCTGGGCAAGTGGCTGGAAGGCCGCGCCAAGCGTCAGACGCTCAGCGCGATCGCCGCGCTCAAGCAGCTCCGCCCCGACCACGCGCGCGTGCGCCGCGGACCCGCCGGCGCCGAAACAGACATCGAGGTACCGCTCGCGCAGCTGCGCTTGAAGGATCTGATGGTGGTTCGTCCGGGCGAGCGCATTCCCGCCGACGGCCGCATCCGCGAGGGCCGCAGTCCCGTCGACGAGTCGCTGATCAGCGGCGAGAGCCTGCCGGTGGACAAGGCAGAAGGAGACCGCGTCGTCGGCGGCGCGGTCAACGGCGACGGGCTGCTGCTCGTCGAGGTCACGGCGCTGGGCGCGGAGTCCACGCTGTCGCGGATCGTGCGTCTGGTCGAATCCGCGCAGGCCCACAAGGCCCCGATCCAGCGGCTGGTGGACCAGGTGAGCGCGGTGTTCGTGCCGGCGGTGCTCGGCATCGCGGCGGTGACGCTGCTGGCGTGGGGCCTGTCCACGGGCGACTGGGAACGCGCGCTCATCCATGCGGTCGCCGTGCTGGTGATCGCCTGCCCCTGCGCGCTGGGACTGGCCACGCCCGCGGCGATCATGGTCGGCACCGGCGTGGCCGCGCGGCGCGGGCTGCTGATCAAGGACGCCGAGGCGCTGGAGCAGGCACGGCGCGTCGAACTGGTCGTGTTCGACAAGACCGGCACGTTGACCGAGGGCAAGCCGCGCTTGACCGACTTCGTCGCGGCGCCCGGCGGGCGCGAGGACGATGCGCTCGGCCTCGCGGCCGCGCTGCAGATGGGCAGCGAGCATCCGCTGGCCCGCGCGGTGCGCGACGCCGCCGTCGAGCGTGCGCTGACGACGGCGCCGGCGGCCTCGGTGCGCGCGATCGCGGGACGCGGCATCGAGGGCCGTGTCCAGGCCCGCGCGTTGATGCTGGGCAGCGGGCGATGGATGGCGGAGCTCGGGGTCGACCTGTCGGCGCTCGAGACGCAAGCCCAGGCGGCGATGGCACAGGGCCGCACACTGTCGTGGCTGGCCGCCGCCGATGGTCCCGGTGCGCCGGTGCTGCTCGCGATGCTGGCGTTCGGCGACCGGGTCAAGGCCTCGTCGGCCGCGGCGATCGCCGATCTGAAGGCGCTGGGCCTGCGCACGCTGATGCTCAGCGGCGACAACGCCGCCGCCGCGCAGGCCGCGGGCGATGCCCTGGGGCTGGACGACGTCCGCGCCGAGCTGCTGCCCGAGGACAAGGCCCGCATCGTGGCCGGGCTGCGCGCCGACGGCACGCACGTGGCGATGGTGGGCGACGGCATCAACGATGCGCCGGCGCTGGCCGCCGCGGACGTCGGCATGGCGATGGGCGGCGGCACGGACGTCGCGATGGAAGCCGCCGGCATCACGCTGATGCGCGGCGATCCGCGGCTCGTCGCGGAGGCGATCGCGCTGTCGCGCGCCACGGTCGCCAAGATCCGCCAGAACCTGTTCTGGGCCTTCATCTACAACCTGCTGGGCGTGCCGCTGGCCGCGCTGGGACTGCTGAGCCCGGTGATCGCCGGCGCGGCGATGGCGCTGTCCAGCGTCTCGGTGCTGGGCAACGCGCTGCTGCTCAAGCGTTGGAAGGGAGCCGCGCGATGACCCCGTCGCCGCTGACCATCGGCCAGGCCGCCGAGCGCTCCGGCGTGTCGCCGAAGATGCTGCGCCACTATGAATCGCTGGGCCTGCTGCCGCCGGTGGCGCGCACGGAGGCGGGTTACCGCCTCTACGGCGAGAAGGAGGTGCACACGCTGCGCTTCATCCGCCGCGCGCGCGACCTGGGCTTCTCGATGGCGGAGATCGCCGAGCTGCTCAAGCTCTGGCAGAACCGCCGCCGCGCCAGCGGCCAGGTCAAGCGCATCGCCGAGACGCACATCGCCGACCTCGACCGCCGCATGGCGGAGATGCAGGCGATGCGCCGCGCGCTGGCCGAGCTCGCACACTGCTGCCACGGCGACGACCGCCCCGATTGCCCCATCCTCGACGACCTCGCACAAGGAGCCGCCCCATGAGCGCCCCCCTCGATTCCGATCCCGCATCCGGCAGCCCTGCCGATCCCGTCCCGGCCCGTTGGGAGCGCATCACCGCGCATCTCGGCAACGTCGGCGGCCTGACGATCCGGCGCGCGGTGCCGACGCCCAAGCGCCGCATGATCGCCGCCTGGTGCTTCCTCGACCACGCAGGCCCCGCCGACCTGACGCCGGAGAACGCCATGCGCGTCGGCCCGCATCCGCACACCGGCCTGCAGACCTTCAGCTGGATGATCGAGGGCGAGGTGCTGCACCGCGACAGCCTGGGCTCCCAGCAGATGCTGCGCCCCGGCCAGGTGAACCTCATGACGGCGGGCCGCGGCATCAGCCACACGGAGGAGTCGCAGTCCGACCGCCTGCAGCTGGCCCAGCTGTGGATCGCCCTGCCGGACGCGGACCGCCATCGCGAGCCGGCCTTCGAGCACTTCCCCGAGCTGCCGTCGTTCGCGACGGGCGGCTTCGACACGATGCTGCTGGTGGGCGAGTTCGGCGGTCACCGCTCGCCGGTGCCCAGCCACACGCCGCTGCTGGGCGTGGACCTGAGCGCCACGCGCGCCGCGGAGGCGACGATCCCGCTGCACCCCGATCAGGAGTACGGACTGATGGTGCTGGAGGGCGAGCTGTCGGTGACGCTCGACGGCGAATCCACCGGCGCGAGCAAGCCCGGCGAGCTGCTCTACATCGCGCCGGGCGCGCAGTCGCTGACGCTGCTGTCGGGCGGCGGCAAGAGCCGCGCGCTGCTGCTCGGCGGCCCGCCGTTCGGCGAGCCGGTGCTGCTGTTCTGGAACTTCGTCGGCCGCACGCGCGAGGAGATGCAGGTCTACGCCGAGGAATGGAACAGCCGCGAGGATGGCGGCCGCTTCGGCGCGGTCCACGGCTTCGACGGCCCTCGGCTGCTGGCGCCCGTCGTGCCGCCGCTCAAGACGCCGCACTAGTCGGCAGGAGCGGCTGTCCACGCCTGCAGCCACCGATGCGCGCGTGGCTCGTCCACCCAACCGCTGCTGACAGCCGACCGGATGAGCGCGACGTAGGCCTCGATCGCGGCCGCGGGGCGCGGCCCACCGGCCGTCGGCGTCTGACGCGGCGCCTTGCCGCCCCACCAGCGAGGCCGGCCCCGGAGGGCCAGCAGACGGTGCAGGTCGCGCGACGACAAGGCGCCCTCGCCGTGCAGACGCAGCAGGCAGCGTCCGATCTGCCGCACCGCGCCGGCCCGGTCCGCGAGCAGGGCCGCCGCGAGCGGAGACGGCTGACGCCGCCCCGGCCCGAGCAGTCGCATCAGGTCCGACGATCGCAGCCGCGCCGGGCGGACGGTCTCGACCGTCAGGTCCAGCAGCTCGCCCAGGGCGACGGGCTCCAGCACCAGCGCGGCCATGTGGACGAGACGGACGCCGCGGCGGTCCTTGGCCGCGATGAGGGCCAGCATGTCCCGGCGGTCGATCCAGCCCATTTCCACGCCCCGGGCCAGTGCCCCCATCCACAGGCTCACCGCATCGAAATGGCCCGCCGTCACGGCGACACCGATCGCTGGCGAATCGCCCAGCACCCCCTCGAAGGACGGGAACAACGCCGGCCGCCAGAGACCCCGCTGCAGTGCGAGCGCATGCCCGGTCAGCACACCCACCACCTCGACCTGGCCGTACCGCATCGCCGCGCCGATCGCGACGTGCCCACCGCGCCGGTACCAGCGCGCATGCACCTTGTCTTCCACGTCGAAGAAGCGCCCGAGGTCCAGCACGGTCAGCTCTTCCCGCAGATGTTCCGCCACCGCGCGCGCATGGCCCGCGGCAGCAGCGAGCAACAGCGGCTGCGGCTCGTCGCGCTCACCGAGGAGCAGCCGGCCCACCTGGTCGCGCGACAGGAGACGATCCGTCCGCGCGGCGTGGAGCGCATCGCGATAGCGGGCCGCCGCCTCGCACGATCCTTCGCGCATCGCCTGGTGATAGACGCCCGAGCCATCGACCCGAGGTACCTTCAAGGCATCGAAGAGATCAGGACCGTCGAGCACGCCCTGTCGCGCCATGCCGATGAGGGCCTGCGTCCAGACGACGATCACGTCGGCGTGGTTGCGCGCCATCGCGTACTCGAACCCGCACCAATGCCCGGGACCGTCCGCATCGTCGAGTCCCATCAGCAGTCCCCGGACTTCCGGATGCGTCAGCACGCCACGTTCGTGGGCGACCTCGACGGCGTCCAGGAAGGCCTGCAGCGGCGCGGCCCGGCCTTCCGCGAGCGCCACCCCGATGGCTCCCAGCGAGTCGGCGTCGCCACCCGCGAGGATCTCGTTGAAGGGCGGCCACATGGACAGCGGCGCCGGCCGGGGATGCGCCCGGATCGCGAGCATCGTCGCCACCAGTTCGCGCACCGTGTCCGCGCCGTCCGGCAGGCTCATGGCGCGCGCGAGCGCGGCCTGCCCGTGGTCGTCGCGGGCCACCAGCGCCCGCCCGCGCTGCCGCGCGCCCAGCGCCGGCGCGGCGATCTGCAGCAGGACCTGCCAGCGCTGGAGCCGCGTGACGTCGTCGCGCCGGACCGCGGCGGCCACGATGCCGGGGCCGTCACACACGAGCCATGCCCGGGCCGCGGCCTCCTCTTCCCTCGGCAGCAGGCGGGCGAAGGCCCACGCCTGGTCGGCGGCGTCCGCGGCGAGCATCAGCCGATGACGCAGATCCGCCGGCAGGCCATCGGTCCGATGGCTCTGCAGCCAGTCCTTGCAGCGCGCCTCGCCCATGCGGCGCCACCAGATGCCGGTCAGTTCATCGGTCACCAGCCAATGCGGGGTAATCCATCGCAAGGCGTCCTCGGCATCGAACAGGATCGGCATTCGCGCGAGGCCCTCGCGCTCCTCCGCGCCCAGGCGCCTGCGATGACCCCGGGTCTGCTCGCGATCGAGTTCGCGCAACTGCCGGACACGAACCGGCAAGGCCTCGCCGGGGTCGAAATCCTCCGCGCGGCCGGTCTGCACCCACCAGAGCCCCTCGCCCAGCTGGCGCAGCCGGTGGGGTCCGTCGGCGGCCGTCCAGGCCAGGCGCGTGTCGATCGCACGGGCCGGCAACGCCCCGTTGTGCATGAGGTTCAGCAGCACCTGCACGGCCAGCCAGGTCGGATGTGCGAGCAGGCCGGCCTGGCCGCTGCCGGCGTCCTCATGGAACAAGGCCCAGCGGTCCACCGGTCCCAGCGCGCGCTCGATGGCGACGATCTCCTCGTCGATCACCGCCTGCTGGTCCGCAGTCGCCGGCCACACGCACGCCAGATTCACACCCGCCTCGCCCAGGCGTGCGCGCAGGCGCTCCAAGGCCTCTTCGGCGAGCGAGCGCGCGACCGCCGTCGGCGTCACACGCTGGCGCAAGGCGAGCCGGGCGCGCGTCACGATCTCGGGCGCCAAGGTCCCGGCGTCGAAGTAGCGGTCGTGAGGCTGATCCGGGGCGAACGGCAGTCGCAACCGCTGCTCCAGCGCGGTGACGTAGTGGGACTCGTAATTCGCGAGCGACCGGAACCCCTCGTCCGGATCACGGCCCACGGTCGCGCGCACGACCTCGATCAGCGTCTGCCGGACGAGTTCGGTGCGACGCAGCGCGGCGGCCTGTGTCGCACCGCCCGCGGCGCAGCTCAGCCGGTGCACCGCGTCGCGCAAGGCCGTGACGCAACCTCTCACGCACAGGCCGATGGCCTCGGCGGCCAGGACCAACTGTTCCCGCCGCAGCAAGGCGGCGATGGCCGGATCGACGGCCAGCCGGGCGAGCGCCTGCAGCAGCGCCGCGCCCTCACCATGGAAGAAGATTCTGCGATCGGACTCCGACGCCGGGTCTTCGACGTCCTCGGTGCGCGCCGGCAGGTCGCCGAACAGCGCCGCCTCGCGTGCCGCGCCCAGCGCGCTCGCGCCGGCCGACAGATCGGCGCAGGCCGAGGCGAGGGTCCGCGCCAGGTCGCATCCGGCCTCGACGCCCTTGGCCGGCGCGACGGGCGCGAGGTCCGGCTCGATGCCGGGCGCGAACCCGAAGTGCGGATCGAAGGCGCCATCGGGGGCGAGCGGAGAGGCGACAAGGAACGACGACATGAGGCACGACGGAGCGATGAGCTCCGCTTTGTCGTGCCGCGGTCAGATTCTGATTGCGCCGTTGTGTCGCGCCGGAGCCTGGTCCGCGTAGCGGAGGCCCGCCAGGGGGGCACATGGCCCGGTTCGACGGACATCCCCAGGCAGACACGCCACGCCGCGTTGTTGCGGATGGGATGCATCCGGGTGAGTTCGCCGTCGATATCGATGTCGGGATCGATCAGCGCTGTCGTGAGGGGGGATGGGGTCGCTGAGTTCTCCGGCCTTGCTGGCGATCGCGGCTCTCACGGTGGCCGCATCGCCATCGCCGGGAAGCAAGGTCGTCAGCCATTGCAGGCAGCAGAACAACTCCTTGCGCGCTGCGGGAAATTCCGACCAGTGCTTGAACGTCTCCAGCTTCAGTCCATCCGAGTAGTGCGTCTGCTCCCTTGCAGTCCGGATCATCCGGGCCATGGCGGCATCGGAAGGACCGTCGGTCTCGATCATTGACGCCGTCGACAGTCCCGAGACCGCGTTGCGATAGTCGGAGTGGTGATACATGACAGCTCACTCCTTCATCCGGTTGGTAAGGAAGCGCAGTTCGTTTGCCGGGTCCTGGGCCACCGACAAGGAGCGCATCATGTCGACCAGAAACTGACGCTTGGATCCGCGATCGCCCTTGCCGGCAAGGTGTTCGTTGATACGCCACAACGAATCCACACCGGCCCCCTGGAGCCGCCACACCCTGTCGTCGCGATCGTCCGATGGCTTGTGTCCAAGCCAGGTGTCGGAGAACCTGTCGAGCGCGGTCGTGTCCACCCTCAGGCCCTCGCAGCGTTGCCGCAACCCATCCAGCGCCAGGACCAGTTCGGCTCTGTCAACGTTCGCCAGCGCAGGCACATCATTCGGATCGAGCGGGATCCCCAGACACGCGCGCCAGGCCGCGTTGTTGTAGACAGGGTGCAGCCACATGGAAACTCCCTCGCCCTCCAAGTCGGGAAGTTCCAGGCCCAGGTCTTTCATGCCCCGGCTGACCTCTGCCACCGTCAACTTCGAACTCTTTAGCAGCGGCTCGGCCCAGGCTTCGAATCGCGTGCGCCGTTCGCTCAGATGAAGGTCGTTGTCTCCGGACCCGTCTCCATCCACCTCGAAGCTCTCCGAGAAGGTCAAGCCGTGGAACAGCTTGCTGACTTGAGATCCTCTCTCGCCTTCCTTAGGCACATTTAACGATAGGTACCAGAGCGCTCCTTTGCGGGTGCTGGGATCGCGTCTTTCCAGCTCATTGCAGATTGCAGTGAGCACGAGGTGGCCGCCCTCCAGCATCTCGGCGTGCTTCCCCTCAATACGCGCCGGCGGGGTCGCATAACGGTCGCGCAGGGCGATCAGGTGCCCTCGGAAGGTGTGCATGTCCTCCGGCACAAGGCGGAGCAGCCGGTCAACGCTGCTACTCAGTCGTGTGCAGCGTCGTCGGACTTCCTCGGCCCCCATGTCCGTCAGAGCCTGAGTGATCACCACATCGTCGGACTGCGGCAGCGGCGCTACGGCGGGAGCGCTCGTTGAGGGGACGGCCAGTGCCTTCGGACCAGCGATCAAAGCTCGCCTGGGTTGCGGCACGGGCCTTGCTCCATGCGCCTTTGCATTCGGTGCGTCAGTCGCCAGGCGCAACTCGCCGCAGACCGCATTCACCGTGCTCGGTGACGGACGCTTTTCCAGTCTCTCGACCAGCGACAGCAGGAAGCGCTTTTGTTCGCCGGAGAATCGGATCGGGTCGACCACCGCCGCATCGGCGGCACCTCCGGTCTCAATGGTTGACGCAATCGACAGCCCTGCGGACTCTTGTCGATGAACGGGGGATTGATACATGGCCGCTCCAGAAGTTGAGGCCGCTTCAGTTCATTCCCAGCCGTTCTGGTTCCGGCGACAAGCGGACCGGTACCGAACCCTCGGCACCGGCCCCTTCCTCAGGCGAACTTGCCCGCCTGGAAGTCGCGAACCGCCTGCAGCAGTTCGCCTTCCGTGTTCATCACGAACGGACCGTACTGCGCGATCGGTTCGCCGAGCGGTTGACCCGCGATCAGGATCGCGCGGGCGCCTTCATCGGAGGCCGTCAGTCGCGCACCATCGGAGCCGGCCGTGTTGGCGAGGATCGCCATGCGGCCGCTCGGCACCAAGCAGCCAGTGTCGAAGCGCAGCGCCCCGCGGTACACGTACAGGAACGCGTTGTGCGTCGCCGGCAGCGCCTGCTCGAAGGTCGCGCCTGGTTCCAGATGCACGTCGAGGTAGATCGGCAACGTGACGTCGCGCTGCATCGCGCCGGCCACGCCGTGGCTCTCGCCCGCGATCACGCGGACCGTCGCGCCCGGCAGCGTCAGCTCGGGGATCTCGGCGCTGGCGATGTCGCGGTACCAGGGGTCGCGCATCTTGTCGCGGCCGGGCAGGTTCAGCCACAGCTGGAAGCCTTCCATGCGGCCTTCCTGCTGCTCGGGCAACTCGGAATGCACCACGCCGCGGCCGGCGGTCATCCATTGCACGCCGCCGGGACCGAGCAGGCCCTCATGGCCCGCCGAGTCGCGATGGCGCATCTGGCCCTCGAGCATGTAGGTCACGGTCTCGAAGCCGCGATGCGGATGGTCGGGGAAGCCGGCGATGTAGTCGTCGGCGTTGTCCGTGCCGAAGGCATCCAGCATCAGGAAAGGATCCAGGCGCCGCTGCAGGTCCTGCGTCAGCACGCGCGTCAGCTTGACGCCGGCGCCGTCGCTGGTGGCCCTGCCCTGCACCAGGCGCTCGACCTGGCGGGGCGTCCGAAGAGAGGTGACAGGGGTGGCGGCGGTCATGATGGATTCCTTTCCAAGGTGTCGATGAATGTCTGTGCCGGCCGTCAGCGGGTGCTGCCGGCCCGGCATGGGGCTTGGGGGTCCAGGAGGGATCCCCCATGCCCCGTGGAGGGCGCGCGCGGTCTATCAGGCCGGTTACGCCACCGTCTCGGCGATCAAGCCGGCTGCGTTTCGCCGAACAGCGCGGCGATTTCTTCGCGGGCGGTGGCCAGGCCCTTGGCCGCGGCTTCCTCGCCCATGTTCAGGCCTTCGGCCAGCACGAACTTCACGTCGGTCATGCCGAGGAAGCCCAGCGTCAGCTGCAGGTAGGGAACGATGTTGTCCGCCGGCTGGCCGCGGTACACACCGCCGCGCGTGCTGACGACGATGACCTGCTTGCCGGTCACCAGCCCTTCGGGGCCGTTGGCGCCGTACTTGAACGTGGCACCGGCGCGGGCGACCGCGTCGATCCAGTTCTTCAGCTGCGAGGTCACGCCGAAGTTGATCATCGGCGCGGTCAGCACGATGACGTCGGCGGCCTTCAGCTCGGCGATCAGTTGGTCGTTGAAGGCCACGCGGTCGGTCTGCGCCTGGGTGCGGGCGTCGGCCGGCGTGAACAGCGCGCCGAGGGTGGCCTCGTCCATCGCGGGCAGCGGGCGCACCGCCAGATCGTGGACGACCGTCGTGGCGCCGGCATTGCGGGCCACCAGCTGGGCGACGACTTCGTTGGCCAGCAGGGTCGAGACCGAGCCTTGGCCCTCATGCAGACGGCGGGCGCTGGAGTTGATCTGGAGGATGTTCATGGTGCGTTTCTCCGGGCGTTTCGGCTGGATCAGCCGGGGTGTGATGGGATGGAGTGAACTCTATTGATCCCCTGCCGGCACCGGAAGACGTCGTACTGGATAAGATTGTTCCATTCAACGAACAATCCAATTGCCTTGAAAGCACCTCGTCCATGAGCCTCGATGCCGACGACCTGCTGGTCTTTGCCCGCGTGATCGAAAGCGGCAGCTTCAGCCGCGCGGCGGAGCGGCTGCAACTGCCGAAGTCGACGGTGTCGCGCCGGATCGCGGCGCTGGAGGAGCGGCTGGGCGAGAAGCTGCTCCAGCGCAGCACGCGGCGATTGACGCTGACCGAGTTCGGCCAGGGCGTGCTGGAGCATGCGCGCGTGCTGGCGGGCGAGGTGGACGGCGCGCTCGCGCTGGCGCTGCATCGGCAGCAGCGGCCGACGGGGCGCTTGCGGGTGTCGATGCCGGCGGACTTCGCCAACCAGATGCTGATCCCGATGCTGAGCCGCTTCGTCGGCGACTATCCGGAGGTGCAGCTGGAGCTGGACCTGTCACCGCGTCGCGTGGACCTGATCGCCGAAGGTTTCGACATCGCCGTGCGCATGGGCCAGCTGCCGCCGGACAGCCAACTGGCGGCCCGGCGCATGGCGATGTTCAGCAGCGGCCTGTATGCCTCGCCGGACTACCTGCAACGGCACGGCGAGCCGCAACTGCCCGAGGGTCTGCTGAGCATGCACGGCCTGATGATCCTGAGCCGCGCCGGCGAGCCCCTGCCCTGGCGCCTGTTCGGCATCGTCGACGGACAGGCGGACCAGCACATCGAATGGGTCGGCGTGCCGGACAGCCGCACGCTGGTCAACGCGCCGGACATGCTGCTGCAGATGGCCCGCGCGGGCCTGGGCATCACCTGGGTCGGCAACCAGTATGCGCAGGCCTTCGTCGACCGCGGCGAGCTGCTGCGCGTGCTGCCGGCCTGGTGCGCGGAGCCGTCGACCTGCTGGGCCGTGTTCCCGCAGCGCCGCCTGATGCCGCTGCGCACGCGGCTGTTCCTGGACGCGATGGCCGCGGCGCTGACGCCGTTCGATCAGGCGGCGATGTACGGGATGTAGGCGCCGGCAGCGGTCCGAAGCGCCGCGACCTGGACGGCCGCGCACCCAGGGTCGTCAATGACGATGAGAGGACCGCCGGTCGACGGCACGTCCGGCCTCTATGCGCGTCTTCTGGAGCAGCGCCGCCAGGTTGTCCGTCGAGACATCGATGAGTCCCGAGGTCGTCGACCACTGGCTTTCGGGCACGCTCAGGGCAATCCCCAGCAGCTCCGCCACCTTGGCCACCGCCGATTCGACGAGGGCTTCTCGTTCCCGCGCCGACCAGTTCATCAGCGGTCCTTCGGCGCTGCGTTCAACGGCATCGCGGATCACACGCACACGAGCCTGATCCTCCACATCACTGTCGCCGGGCCGGATATCCAACCTGGGCAGACGGTATCGGAGGGCGCTCAGCAGAAGCGCCGCGGGTTCCTCGGCGCTTCCGATGCCATGCAGCACGCGCTCGAGCACGTCACGCACCTTGCCCTCCTCTTTCCAGCCCCGTTCCTTCGCCCGCGAGCACAGGTGCTTCAGCGCCTCCAACCCGAAGCGATGCAGATTGCCTACCGGGTCGACCTGCCCGCCTGTCGGACTGCGCCCGGCGAATCGTTCGATGAACCGGTCAAGCGATTCCACCGGCCCGACGCCGAGCTGGACGGCCAGCTGGCGCAGTTCCTCGACGCGTTCATGCAAGTATTCTTCGGGCACCGAGGAGTCCGGGCGCCGTGGCAGGAGCCCCGCACAGGCCGCAGCGGCCGCGTCGCATGTCTGGGCATCGGCTGACATCGCACAGAACTCGCGCTTGGCGGAGACCTTGGACGTCTCGTCGAAGCCGAGATACTGCAGGAAACTCCGCGCCACGTCGGCCGGCGTGACACCCGGGAAACTGCAGGTGCGCGCCCAGGCCTCCAGCTTCGACAGGGCCTGCTCGCGGCGACGCAACGCAAGGTCCGGATCGTTGGCGGCGATCACCGCGGAGAGCGCCCGTCCGATCGCCGTGACGGCGCGCGGATCCAGGTCCGTACCGGGCACGAAGCCGGCACGCAGAGGGTGGCAGGCCAAGGCCTGGATGTCGGGCTGCGGATTGGCCTCCAGGGCCTGGCACAACTCGACCAGCAGGCGCTTGCCGGCACCCGACATCTGCGCCTGCGCAGGGCCCATGGCCGAGCGCGGATCGGTCCACCCCGCCGCCTGTCGTCCGATGGCCTGCGTCACGTCCGCATGCGGGCCCGTCACCGGAAGCGACGCCGTCAGCCGGCGGAAGAGGACGGACAACTCATCGCGCGCCGGTCCGTTCACGTCGCTGCGAGCGGATACCTCCGACGGCGTGGTCGACGGGAACGGCCAGTCGAAGCTCAGGAACGGCGGCGATTGAGAGAACGATGGATACACGGCGAACACCCCAGGAAGCATGAACAAGGAGGGGTTGGTGCGCTGCACACCCCCTCGCGGTTCACGTCTTCGATCGCCGGGGCGTCACTCCACCTGGAAGCCGATCTCCACGCTGACCTGACGCGGCGCCGGGATGGGTCCGAAGCGCCACTGCTTGACCGCGTTGATCGCGGCCGTGCTCAGCTTGCGATCCGGCGAGCGCAAGGCCTGCGCCCCATCGACCGAGCCGTCCGGCCGGACCGTGAACTGCACCAGCACCGAGCCGGCGCGCTGCTGCGCCAGCAAGGAGCGGGGGTACTCGGGATCGACCTTGCGCAGCAGTTTCAGCGGCACGGGCTCGTCGTCGGGCTCCGGCTCGGGCGCCTTGCCGGCCGGCGCGGCGGTCGACGGTGCCGCCATCGACACGACCTGCGGCGCCGGCGCTTCCGACATCGGCTGCGGCACGGGCGTCGGCGGCGCGATCGTCTGCGCGGCGGACTGACCGATCGCCGCGGGCGCGGGCGACGCCGTGGCAACGACTGGCACCGGCGCCGTATCGGGCGCGGCATTGCGGGTCGCGAGCGCACGCTCGGCGGCGGGGTCCAGGTCCTGTCGACGCGCCACGGGCGCGGCGGCCGGCGCGGCCGTGGCCACGGGCCGGGCGACCGGCTTGGGCGCCTCGGCCTTGGCTTCGTGCGCGGGCTTCTTCTCGCCCTTCTCCGCGTGGAACTTGATCCACTGGAACACCTTGTCGGCATCGCGCTTGGCGCGGTCGACGTCGCTCAAGGCCGCCTTCGGATCGACCGGCGCGGCCGACGTGGCCGCCGCGGTCGGTGCTGTCTGCGCGGGTTGCGCGGTCTGCGCGTGCGCGGTCATCGCGACCAGACCCCAGGTCAGGGCCTGGGTCAACACCTGGCACGCGACCAGGCCACGGCGTCGGACGCTCGGGAGACTACGGCTGCTCATCACTCCACCCTCTCGATTGCGCTGGTTGCTCTCTTTTGGAGACAACGCCGGTCTTGTCTACTGCTTGTTGCTGTGGTTCTTTCGCGCCCCGGCATGAGCGCCGCAGTG
Source organism: Mitsuaria sp. MSU3D (assembly GCF_056867975.1). Lineage (NCBI taxonomy): Bacteria > Pseudomonadati > Pseudomonadota > Betaproteobacteria > Burkholderiales > Sphaerotilaceae > Roseateles > Mitsuaria sp. MSU3D. The sequence continues at coordinate 4,308,786 of NZ_CP200314.1, forward strand.
TAAGAAGTCACCTGGGTGCATCCCCCTCGGTGTTTCCCCGGAATCAGGATGTAACAGCGGCCTGGAAGCCCCATGGCGTCGGGGTTCCGTCGAGGAATTCACATCCGCGCCGCGCCGCGCGCGACCGGACCTATACTGCGCGCCTGCTCCGGGGAGCCCTGGGTCGACGACGCGTTTCGCGCATCGCCGGCACGGGCTGAGACATGGCGATGAAGCCGTGGACCCGCTGAACTTGATCCGGTTCGTACCGGCGTAAGAAGAGCCCGCCCTTCCAGGCGCACCTCGGCGAATCGCGAGCCCCCCAGGCCCGCACCAACGCCCAGCGGTCCCGCACCGCGCCCGTGCGCCCCGCCCAGGAAGGGGTCTGTTCCGAACGTCCGAACGTCCCCGTCAGTCCAGCCTCCGGCGCCCAACCGGAGACCCTGATGCCCGACTCGACGCCTGACCTGCAGCAAGACCTGCCCCCGGCCGCCGCCGCCTTCCACGACCGCCTCGCCGCCAGCCGCGCGCCGCTGCCCGCGTCGACCAAGACGCACGAGCCCGGCGTGTTGCATCCGCAACTGCGCGTGCCGCTGCGCGAGATCGCGTTGACCAACGGCGAACGGCTGACGGTGTACGACACCTCGGGCCCGTACACCGATCCCGCCGTCGAGACCGACGTGCGCCGCGGCCTGCCGACGACACGCGCCGCGTGGGTCGAGTCGCGCGGGGACACCGAGCCCTACACCGGCCGCGCCATCCAGCTCTTCGACGACGGCCTGCGCGAGGCCGCGCAGCAGCAGGCGCTGCGCGCGCAGAGCGCCGCGCTGACGCGTCCGCCGCGCCGGGCGAAGTCCGGCGCCAACGTGACGCAGATGCACTACGCGCGACGCGGCATCGTCACCGCCGAGATGGAATACGTCGCCATCCGCGAGAACGGCCGCCGCGCCTGGATGCACGAGTACCTGTCCGACACCGAGCGCGAGCAGCGCCTGCGCGGCCAGGGCCTGGGCGCGCAGATCCCCGGGATCATCACGCCCGAGTTCGTCCGCGACGAGGTCGCCCGCGGCCGCGCCATCATCCCGGCCAACATCAACCACCCGGAAGTCGAGCCGATGGCGATCGGCCGCAACTTCCTGGTCAAGGTCAACGCCAACATCGGCAACTCGGCCGTGAGCTCGGGCATCGAGGAAGAGGTCGAGAAGCTCGTGTGGGCGACGCGCTGGGGCGCGGACACGGTGATGGACCTGTCCACCGGCCGCAACATCCACACGACGCGCGACTGGATCCTGCGCAACAGCCCCGTGCCCATCGGCACCGTGCCGATCTACCAGGCGCTGGAGAAGGTCGGCGGCGTGGCCGAGGACCTGACCTGGGCGCTGTTCCGCGACACGCTGGTCGAGCAGGCCGAACAGGGCGTCGACTACTTCACCATCCATGCCGGCGTGCGCCTGCCCTTCGTGCCGATGACGGTCAAGCGCCGCACCGGCATCGTGTCGCGCGGCGGCTCGATCCTGGCGAAGTGGTGCATCGCGCATCACCGCGAGAACTTCCTGTACACGCACTTCGAGGAGATCTGCGAGATCATGAAGGCGTACGACGTCAGCTTCTCGCTGGGCGACGGGTTGCGGCCGGGCTCGCTGGCGGACGCCAACGACGAGGCCCAGTTCGCCGAACTGCGCACGCTGGGCGAGCTGACCAAGGTCGCGTGGAAGCACGACGTGCAGACCATGATCGAAGGCCCCGGGCATGTGCCGATGCACATGATCCAGGCCAACATGACCGAGCAGCTCAAGCACTGCGACGAGGCGCCGTTCTACACGCTGGGCCCGTTGACCACGGACATCGCGCCGGGCTACGACCACATCACCAGCGGCATCGGCGCCGCGATGATCGGCTGGTTCGGCTGCGCGATGCTGTGCTACGTGACGCCCAAGGAGCACCTGGGTCTGCCCGACCGCGACGACGTCAAGCAGGGCCTGATGGCCTACAAGATCGCGGCGCACGCGGCCGACATCGCCAAGGGCCATCCGGCGGCCCGGGCGCGCGACGACGCGCTGTCCAAGGCGCGCTTCGAGTTCCGCTGGGAGGACCAGTTCAACCTCGGCCTCGACCCCGAGACGGCGCGCGAGTTCCACGACGAGACGCTGCCCAAGGACAGCGCGAAGGTGGCGCACTTCTGCTCGATGTGCGGACCGAAGTTCTGCTCGATGAAGATCACGCAGGACGTGCGGGAGTACAGCGCGCAGCTGGCGGCGAACGGCGAGGCCGACGGCCATGGCGGTCATGGCGGCCATGCGGCGGATGCCGAGGCGCAAGCCGGCATGCGGGAGAAGAGCGCCGAGTTCCTCGCCGGCGGCGGCGAGCTCTACATCCCGATCCGCCAGGCCTGAGCGCGATGGCCGCGATCGCCATCGCCGGCGCGGGGCTCGCCGGACGGCTGCTGGCGTGGACGCTCGCGCGGGCCGGACATCGCGTCGAGGTCTTCGACGCGTCGCCCGGCCCCGGGCCTGCGTTCGACGCGCACGGCGCGGCCGCGTTCAGCGCCGCCGGCATGCTGAGTCCGCTCGCCGAGCAGGAACAGGGCGGCGCGGAGATCGCCGCCCTGGGCTGGCGCTCGCTGGCGCTGTGGCCGGGCATCGTCGCGGCGCTGTCGCGACCGGCGTCCTGCTCGGGCTCGGGCTCTAGCTCTAGCTCTAGCTCTGGCTCTGGCTCTGGCTCTGGCTCGAGCTCGGGGTCGAGTTCAGCGTCGCGGCCGGTGCCACTGCGCATCGACGGCAGCCTGCTGCTGTCGCATCGCGCGGACCTCGGTGCGGCCCAGCGCGCGCTGATGCGCATGCCGGGCGCGGAGCCGCTCGATGCGGACGCGCTGCGCGCGCATGAGCCGATGCTCGCGCCGGGCCTGCGGGGATGGCTGCTGCCGCGCGAGGGCCTGATCGCGCCGATACCCGCGATGGCCGCGCTGCACGACGGCGCGGCAGGCGCGCGCTGGCATTGGGCGCGGGCGGTCGACCAGGTGTTGCCCGGCGAACTGCACTTCGCCGACGGCGGGCGCTGGCGCGGCGACTGGGCGATCGATGCGCGCGGACTCGGCGCTCGGCCGCCGCTGCCGCTGCGCGGCGTGCGCGGCGAGATCATCACGCTCTCGCTGCCCGCTCACGGTCTGCGCCGGCCCGTCCGGCTGCTGCATCCGCGGCATCGCGTCTATCTCGTGCCGCGCTCCGACGAGGAGCTCGTGGTCGGCGCCAGCGAGATCGAGAGCGAGGACCGCAGCCCCGTCTCGCTGCGCTCCGCCGTCGAGCTGATGGCCGCGGCGCAGAGCGTGCTGCCGGCGTTGTCGGAGGCACGCATCGTGCGACTCGATCGGCATCTCCGGCCGGCGCTGCCGGACAACCTGCCCTTCACCCATCACGAGCCCGGCCTGCTGCGGCTCAACGGCCTGTACCGCCATGGCTGGCTGCTCGCGCCGGCGCTGGTCGAGCGGCTGCTCGACGACGCCGGGCTGGCCGTCCCTCTCCTGGAGACCTCCCCATGACCACCCCGCCCCCGATCACCGTGCGGCTCGACGACCGCGCCGTGGCGATGCCCGCCGGCGCGACGCTGGCGCAGTTGCTCGAACTCGAACGACGCGAGGCCGACGCCGTGGCCACCGCGCTGAACGGCCGCTTCGTCGCCCGAGACGCGCGCGCGGGCACGGCGCTCAACGACGGCGACGTCGTGCTCTTCTTCCAACCGATCGTCGGAGGTTGACATGCTGCTCACCACCGTTGCCCAGTCCACCGATCCGCAATCCGTCGATCCAGGAGTGCCCCATCCGTCACCGCCGCATCTTCAAACGGACGATCCGCTGCTGATCGACGGCGTCGCGCTCGACAGCCGCTTCTTCCTCGGCACGGCCGGTTACCCCAGCCCCGCGACGCTGTGCGACGCGATCCGCGCGTCCGGCTCGCAGCTGCTGACCGTCGGCCTCAAGCGCACGCTGCAGGCGGGCGACAACGGCGCGCTGGCGCAGGCCCTCGCGGTGGGGCGCGAGCAGGGCGCGCGGCTGCTGCCCAACACCGCGGGTTGCCGCAGCGCGCGTGAGGCGGTGCAGCTCGCCCACATGGCGCGCGAGCTCTACGGCACGGCCTGGATCAAGCTCGAGGTCATCGGCGACGACCACACGCTGCAGCCCGATCCGTTCGAGCTGGTCGCCGCGGCGACCGAACTCGTGCGCGAGGGCTTCGTCGTCTTTCCCTACTGCACGGAGGACCTGATCCTCGGCCGGCGCTTGCTGGATGCCGGCTGTCCGCTGCTGATGCCGTGGGGAGCGCCGATCGGATCGGGCCAGGGACTGCTGAACCTGCACGGACTGCGCACGCTGCGCGAGCGCCTGCCCGACACCGCGCTGGTGATCGACGCGGGCCTGGGCGCCCCGTCGCAGGCCGCGCGCGCGATGGAGCTGGGCTTCGACGCGGTGCTGCTGAACAGCGCGGTGGCGCAGGCCGCCGATCCGGTGGCGATGGCGGGCGCGTTCGCCGACGCCGTGCGCGCGGGTCGGCAAGCCTTCCGCGCGGGCCTGATGGCGCCGCAGGCCTTCGCGGTTGCGACCACGCCGGTCGGCGGCCATGCCTTCCTGCTGGGGGACGCATGAACGGGCAGAACGAACACGGCGATCGGCGCGAGTCCGCCGCGATGGCCCGCCCGTCGCCGGCCGTGCCGCATCCGAGCCTGCCGGGACCTTGGGCCGCGACGATCGATCCGGACCTGCTGACCCTGACGCCGTGGACCGACGATCCGACGCCGCCGGTCATCTGGAGCGTCGCCGGCACCGACAGCGGCGGCGGCGCGGGCTTGAGCGCCGACACGCGCGCGGCGGCGGCGATGGGCGTTCATCTCTGCCCCATCGTCGCGGCCGTCACGGCGCAGCACTCGCAAGGCGTGAACGCGGTGTTCCCGCTTCCCGCCAGCCAGGTGCGAGCGCAGCTGAGCGCCCTGCGCCAGGACCTGCCGCCGCGCGTCGTCAAGACCGGCCTGCTCGCGAGCGCGGCGACGGTGGACGCCTTGCTGGCGCAGATCGGCGAGGCCCCGTTGGTCGTCGATCCGGTCCTCGGCGCGAGCGCGGGCGGCGCGGCGTTCTGCGACGACGACCTGCTCGGCGCCTATCGCCATCAACTGGTCCCGCGCGCGGCGCTGATCACGCCGAACCGGCGCGAGGCGGAACGGCTGCTCGGCGTCGCGACGGGCCAGTTGCCGGTGCCGGAACTGGCCGCGATGCTGCGCGGAATGGGCGCGCAGGCGGTCTGCATCACCGGCGGCGACGATGCGGCGCAGGTCGACGGGCTCTCGATGGACTGGCTGGACAGTCCGCTGGCGACGGGATGGATCGCCTTGCCGCGCCTGTCCGGCCGCAACGGCGGACCGCCGCATCACCACGGCAGCGGCTGCACCTTCGCGACCGCAGCGGCCGCCGCGCTGGCGCGCGGCTTCGCCGTGCCGGACGCGGTGATCCTCGCGAAGATGCTCACCTGGAGCGCCCTGCGCGACGGCCACGCGGCGGGCGCGGGCGCGGGACCGCTGCGCCCGGACCGACGCTTCGTGGACGATCCCCGCGCGATGCCCGTGATGGGCTTCGACGACGAGACGGCACCCGATCGCGCGACGCTGACGCGCTGGCGCGAGGTGATGTGGCCGGCGTCGCGCCGTCCGCCGCCCTTCGCCACCGGTCTGTACGCGATCACGGACCGAGCGGAACGCGTGGCGGCGCTGGCGCTCAGCGGCCAGTTCGAGCATGTGCAGCTGCGCATCAAGCGGGGCCCGTCGACCGATGACGAGGCGCTGCGCTCGGCGATCCGCGAGGCGGTGCGCGACATGGCGGGCCGGTCGGCGAGCTTGTGGATCAACGACCACTGGCGGCTGGCGCTGGACGAAGGCGCGCGGGCGCTGCACCTCGGCCAGGAGGACTGGGCGGGAATGGGCGGCGAGGACCGCGACGATCTTCAGCAGCGCCGCACGCGGCACGGCGTGCGCCTGGGCCTGTCGAGCCACAGCCTGTGGGAGCTCGCCCGCGCGCGCGGCGTGGCGCCGGACTACATCGCCTGCGGCCCGCTGTGGCCGACGACGACCAAGGACATGCCGTGGCTGCCGCAAGGGCTGGCGCAGTTGCGCTGGTGGGCGCGCATGGCGGGCGTGCCGGTGGTCGGCATCGGCGGCGTGCTGGAGGAGCGCCAGTGGCGCGCCGGCCTGGCCGCCGGGGCGACGGCCATGTGCCTGGTGCGGGCGGCGGAGGAGATGGTGGCGAAGGGGCGCTTGTCGTCACCTGCTTCTGAGTCATCGACGCGCGGCGCAAGCTCTTCGCGCAGGACAACGACCTGATCCGCATCCTGCAGAGCGAGTTGGAGAACCGGCTGGCGCTGGTGCGGGCGTTGGGTGGTGGATGACGGCGATCGCCGCGATCGCCGCTCGATCCACGCGCCGCAAACGGGGCAGTGTTGCCAAGGTTTCCCGGTATGAGAAATGCGAGGAGGGATGTCGCTCCTGCGTCTCGCCATTTGGAGTGCCCCCCTTGGCGCGATTTCCAACTGCCGGTCTCGGGTGCAGGATCTGGGCTCGTTCGATGCACGCCGGGCGGCCCACATCGTCATCTCCTTCCACTGCCTCCGAAGGGTCGCCCGGCGTTGCAACGGACGTACAACTTTGTTTTACGTCAACTGCATCGCCCTTCTAGAATCCGACCCAGGCTGCAATGGAAGGGAGGCGCTCATGGAAGTGGTGTTGAAGAAAATGGGAAACAGTACCGCGTTGATCCTCCCGCCGACCGTGCTCCGCAACCTGGGTCTGGCCGCGGGTCATGCCCTGACGCTGGAGACCACGTCCGACCGTCGCATCGTCCTGACCCCGAAACGCAAGTACACGCTGGCCGAGATGATTGCCCAGTGCGATCTCTCCGCAGCGCCACCGGCGGTCATGGCGGACTGGGATCGCATGAAGCCGGAAGGCGGTGAAGCGTGGTGAGGAAAGTCTTTGACCGAGGCGATATCGTCGCGGTGCCTCTCGATCCCGCGCTGGGACTCGAACAGCGCGGGACACGCCCCGCCCTGGTCCTGACGACCAAGGAGTTCAACGCGCTCGGAGACGTCCTGGTGGCGCCCATCACGCAGGGAGGCGACTTCGCTCGTCATGCTGGCTTCGCCGTGACCTTGACCGGCACAGGATGCAAGACGCAGGGCGCGGCGCTGGTCAACAAGATCCGGATGCTGGACCTCCACGCGCGCAAGACGCGACGCATCGAGCAGGTGCCCATGGAGGTCATCGACGAGGCGCTGGCACGGCTGTCAGGCCTGTTGCAGTGACTTCGACAGCGACGGTGCAGCAGCCGAAGAGGGTCTGTCGCGCTCATTGCCACCGTAGCTCTCGGGCCTCCCGTGACGGTGTCGGCGCGATCGACCGCCTCAGCGCGTCGGTGATCAGTCCGCGCGTCTTCGGCGGCAGCGAAGCAAAGCCGACGCTCTGTTCAAGCTGGTCCGCATCCCTTTCGCTGATGCCCCGCACCCTTTGATCCGGACCTGCGTCGACGATGCTGACTACAAAGGCGTCGTCCACCTGAACGATACGCATCGGCTTCCCCGCTTCGTCCGGTCCCTGCCAGAGCGTCTCGGGAACTTCCTCGCCGCCTTCGCCCAGCCCTTTCAGGATTTGCCAGTAGTGGTAGGCCAGCGTCGATGGATCGGCGCTGAAATGCCGCCCATCTTGCGGGCCGACCAACTCGATGCCTTTCGCAACCACGTCGCCCAGTGGATCCGCGTACAGCGCTTCTGCGAGGCGTTCCAATTGATCAATGTCCGAGACGTCGAGACTTCGCAGGTTCCCCGGGACGGGCGCGGGAAGAAGTGGCAGGTGAAAAGCAGCCATCTCCTGAGCGATCTTGGGAATCTTGTTGGCCGCCGTCTCCATCGCCAGGAAGCAACGGTTGGCCATGTCGTCGCTGACGGCCATGCCGCGGGGAAGTCGAGGATGGGGGACCATCTCGGGAACTTCCAGACGTTGGCTCAAAGCGTTCGCGTACCCGACGACGTCGTGCTGTGAGCGCCCCACGGCAATTGGCGCGCGAATCGCGAAGTTGAGGATGGCCCCCTGCCGTTTGCACGTGGCCCGCTCTTTGTGCCAAGCGGACAGCGGATGGCTCAAGCTGAAGCGAGACGCCTTCAGGATCGTGGAAGCCACATCGAACCCTGGCAGGCGAAGGCGCTGTTCCAGCTTCTTCAAGACCTCGGCGCGTCGCTCGCCGTCCACCCCCGGGCCTTCGAGGCGACGGAGCAATGTTTCCAGGGCCAGCTTCTGATAACCCAGCCGGACACCGATATGCGGGGCCCGTAGATCGGACAGCGGATCAACCACCTCGCGTTGAAGCGCTTGTCGGAGACCCGGCACCTTGGCAGCGTCGGCGACGGCGGACAGCCGTTCACAGACGGACACGACCTGGGCGACGGCTTGCGGACCCTGCTCGCGAATGAAGTCGTCCAGGGGCATGTCGCCGCGGAAACTGATGCGTGGCGATGTCGACGCCTCACCGGCTGGCGCTGCGGCCCCGACTTCAATGCCGTGCGCCTCGATGATCGGCGTGATCGCTGCTGGCGGGCTGGCATTGGTGTTGTGCGAAGTTCTCATGGCGAAAGCGGCAAAAAAAAGGACAAGTTCATTTGTCGGAACTTGTCCCCTCTGGTTCGCCGCCTCGCAGATTTCGTCGCGGTTGTCTGCGAGCTGCGCAGTGTCGAGTTGCGCAGGACAGGGGCTTACGGGCCCCGCCATTGAAGTCCCTGCCGGGCGATGACGATCACTGCTTGGTGACCTTCGCCGGCCGCTTCGCGCCGGTTGCATCCGCCGGCGCCGTCGCGCCCTTCACCGCCGCCTGCGCGAGCTTGAAGAACACGTCCGTGTTGTCGATGACGCCGGTGAACGCCAGCGCGCCCGGACCGAACGCCGACAGCGGAATGTCCGTCGCCGTGTGCACCGCCTGCTCGCCGGGCACCTGACCGGTGACCAGGAACTCGCCCGTCGCGTCGTCGCGCTCGGCGGCGTTGGCCGGGTACCACTTCAGCGGCTCGGACTTGGCCAGCGGCTGCTGCGAATCCCGCAGCGGCGTCGCGTTGGTGCGCCAGTCTTCGTAGCGGTCCGCGTTCGCGCCGTATCCCACCAGCAGGCGGTAGTCGATGTCGGTCGCTTCCGGATAACCGTCGGCGGCGATGCGGTAACGCGGGAAGCCCGCCTTCTCGTACACGCCGACGACCTTGTCGCGCAGGTTGGCCGCGCCCTTCTTCGTCGCCGCGTCCAGCAGCGCCTGGTCGGTCAGCATCGAGCCGCCGATCAGCGCCGCGCCCGAGCATTCGTGATCCGCCGTCACGATGACCAGCGTGTCGCCGTTCTCGCGCGCGAAATCCTGCGCGACCTGCACGGCCCGGTCGAACTCGATCGTGTCGAGCATCCAGCGCTCGCTGTCCATGTTGTGCGCCTGCTTGTCGATCGAGGCGCCCTCGATCATCAGCACGAAGCCCTTGGACTGCTTCTTCAGCGTCGCGATCGCGGCCTTGGCCATCTCGTCGAGCATCGGCTGGTCGGGGAAACCGTAGTCGTCGACGACGCTGCCGCCCGCCAGGCCCTTCTTCGCGCCGCGGCGGCCGTCGATCTTGTCCAGCGCCACGTTCATGTTGGAGAACGCGAACAGGCCCAGCAGCTTGTCGGCGCCCGCGCCCGCCGTGGCGGCCTCGAGCTCGGTCTTCGTCGGCGCGTAGCGGTAGCCGGCGGTCTGGAACTCCTGGATCAGGTCCCGGCCCTTGTCCTTCGCGCCCGGCGCGGCGCCCCAGCGCTTGACGATCTCCGACGTGTGCGGGTCGGTCGACGAGAACGCGTAGTCGTTGCCCTCGGCGCGCTCCGAGCCCGCCGTGCCCGCGGGCAGGAACCACTTGCGGCCGCCGCCCAGCAGCACCGTCAGGCCGGTGCGCGAGCGGTCGTCGAAGAACTGGTCGACGATGCCGGTGCCCGCGCCGCGGTTGCTCGTGTGCACTGCGTTGCCAGCCGGTGTCGCGTCGAACACGTCGGCCGTCGTCACGATGCCCAGCGCCTTGCCCTGCGTGCGATGCAGGTACTCCGACAGGTATTCGATGCGCGGGTTGTCGAAGGGCTCGACGGTGTCGTCGGGGAACACGCCTTCTTCATTGTTGTTGTTCTTGTTGCCCGAGACGTAGGACGTCATGCCCGGCGACGAGTCCGTCACCACCGAGTTCAACGACGCCGTCTTCACCATGCCGGTCGCCGGGAAGGTGTCCATCGCCAGCGGGTTGATCACCTTGCCCTGCGCGTAGCCGCCCTTGACGATGCGGGCCGCGGTGCGTTGCGCGGCGCCCATGCCGTCGCCCAGCAGGATGATGATGTTCTTGACCTTCGGGCCCATCGCCGCGGTGAAGGGCACCACGTCGAAATTGCCGGTGGCGGCGACCTTCTGACCGTCGGACTGGGTGGCCTCGACGCTGAACTCATGGCGGCCGGCCTTGTCCAGGCTCACCGCGCGGATCGTCGCGATCGCGGTCTCGGCGCTCACGCCCTTCACGCAGCCGGTGGCGCAGTCGCGCAACGCGACCGTCGCGTCGACCGGCTTCCCGTCGATCACGAAGCGCGCGGCGGTGATGCGCTGGCCGGCGTCCGGCTTGATCGTGGCCTGCAGGTCGAAGCGTTGGCCGGGCAGGAAGCGCGCGATGACCGGCTCCGGCTGGCCGCTGGAGAAGCGCTCGCTCGGCGGCGTCAGGCGGGTGACGGTCGGAGCCGCCACAGCGTTGTTCGCGGCGCTCAGCGCCAGCAACGCGCAAGCGCCGGCGAGCAGGGAAGGCAGATGTTTCATCGTTGGGAGCTCGAGTCGGGGGAATCGGAAAGGGCGTCGGTCGGCAGTTGCAGGCGGATCCAGGACACGCGGCCGGTCTCGTCCTCGACGCGGCCGATCGACAGCGTGCCGGTGAGCGTCACCAGTCCGTTGCGATGGGCGACGAGGCGGTCCCGCTGGGCCGGATCGAGCAGCACGGTGACCGTGGCCGCGGGCAGGTCGTCCGCCTCGCCGTCGGCGTGTTCGCTCATGCGCACCGGGCGCGGCGTGAGCCAGAAGCGGCCCGGCTTGGCCTGCTCCTGCGCGACCATGTAGCCGACCAGTCGCACCGCGCGACCATCGGCGGCGCGCAGCTGGTCGGAGAGCTCCAGGCCCGCTGGCCCGATCGGCGACTTGAAGAACTGAGCGAACTTCAGATCGGCCACCGCATCTGCGGGGGCGGGCCCGGCGTGTGCCCCGGACACGGAGAGGGGCAGAAGGGCGACCGCGGCGCACAGCGCGGCGATCGAGCGGGCGGCACGGCGGGCAAGCCGCGTACCTGTGGTGAGTTGGACGCACATAGGGACGCGATTCTTTCGGTCCCGCGTGACGGTTCCGTGACGCTCCGTTTTTCTTGCTTGACACCGCGGGTCGCACGCCGCGAAGCTGGCCCGCCAGCACAAGGGAGTCCATGAACACGCCAGACCCTCGGCCCGGGCTTCAGGCCCTGAACGCGCTGTACGCGCGCCGTGCGCCGGTCTACGACTACGAGCTGATGCCGGTGGCGCCGCTGCGGCGCGAGGCGATCGCGCTGCTCGGCCTGCAACCGGGGCAGACCGTGCTCGACGTCGGCGCGGGCACGGGGCTGAGCCTGCCCGGCCTCAACCGAGCCGTCGGACGCACCGGCCGCGTGGTGGCCGTCGAGCCCTGCGAGACGATGATGCGCCAGGCGCGGCAGCGCGCGCGGGTCGATCACCTCGATGCATCGATCGACTTCCTGCCGGCCACCGCGGAGGACGCGGACTACGCGTCAGTGCTCGGCAGGCGCCGCGCGGACGCGGCGCTCTTCTTCTTCACGCACGATGTGCTGCAGAGCGAGGAAGGCCTGGAGCGCGCCTTCTCGGCGCTCAAGCCCGGTGCTCGCGTCGTTGCGGCGGGCCTCGCCTGGGCGCCGCCGTGGATGCCGGTGAGCAACCTGTTCGTGCTTGGTGCGGCGATGCACTCGATCGTGCGCATGGACGGACTGGAGTGCCCATGGAAGCTGCTCGAGTCCCGGATGAAGAACGCGGAGGTCGAGCGCCGATGGCTCGCCTCCGCGTATGTGTTGACCGGCTCGGTCTAGCCCTCACGGCCTCACGGGGTTCTCGGTCGCGAAACCGTCGAAGGGCGGTGGTGGTTGGGGACGGCGAGGCGTGAGGTTTCGGAGCTTGACTCCGGGGCCTCATGCCTCGGCGGCCAACGCCCCACCCTCCGCAGGCAGGCGGCCTCCCTCAATCCTCCAGCGGCACAAAGATCCACAACAGCAAGTAGAGCAGCACCCCACCGCCCGCGCACGTCGTGAGCGCCACGAACACGATCCGCCAGAACCACGCCGCCAGGCCGCTGAGCCGGGCAAGCCCGCCGCACACGCCGCCGATCCAGCGGTCGTCGCGGCTGCGGCGGAAGGTGTTGATCGCGTTCACCACCGGCGCGCCGCTGCTGCCGCCATGCGGCGTGGCATACGCATAGGACGTCGAGCTCGACGACCGGGCGCTGGCGTTCAGCACGCGCTCCTTGGCCTTGGCGAACTCCTCGTCGCTGAGGATGCCGCGTTGATGCAGATCGGCCAGGCGGCTGAGTTCTTCGCTGTCGGACATGGTGGGCTCCTTTCCCGGAGAGTCGTGCATCGGAAGATGCGATGGGTTGAAGACTACGCATCGGCCCGGCCCGCCGCGAGGCGCGTGCGACCGGCTGCATCTGGGCGCGATGCGGAGCGGATGAGGCGCGACAGGGCGTTTCCACCCAGGACCGGCGCCGCGCGGCGGACTAGCATTCCCGTCCATGAACCTCGAAACCATCGAACTGCAGACCCGCGAGGCGCCCCGTTTCAGCCTGCTGGTGCTGCACGGCCTGGGCGCCGACGGCAACGACTTCGTGCCCGTGGTCCAGGCCCTGGACCTGTCGCCGGTGCTGGCGCTGGGCGGCCTGCGCGTCGTGCTGCCGAGCGCGCCCGAGATCCCCGTCACCATCAACGGCGGCATGCGCATGCGCGCCTGGTACGACATCCGCCACGGCGACCTCAGCCAGCGCGAGGACGCCGACGGCCTGCGCGTGTCGCAGCGCCTGATCGAGGACCTGATCGCCCGCGAGGAAAGCGAGTTCGGCATCCCGCCGGAGCGCGTCGTGTTGATGGGCTTCTCGCAGGGCTGCGCGATGACGCTGATGACCGGGCTGCGGTATCCGAAACGGCTGGCGGGGCTCGTCGGCCTGTCCGGCTATCTGCCCGTGCTGGGCACGACCGAAGCCGAACGGAACGCCGCCAACGCGGACACACCGATCTTCCTGGCGCACGGCAGCAACGACGGCGTCGTCGTGCCGGCCCGCGCGCACGCGTCGCTGGCCGAGCTGCGCCGGCTCGGCCACGACGTCGAGTGGCACGAGTACCCGATGGCCCACGAGGTCAGCATGGACGAGATCCAGGACCTGCAGGCCTGGCTCGTGAAGACGCTGACCGCCGCGGGCGCCGCGGACTCAGCCGGCGGCTGATCCGCGCGGCTCCTGTCCCTCGGCTCCCGAAGCCTGCCCGCCCAATTCCTCGACTTCTGCTTCCGTCCTATGTCCAACCGGTCCCTCCTGTCCTCGCTTCCCGCGCTGTCATTCGCCCTGTTGCCGTTGGCGCCGCTCGCACCGTTGTCCGCGGCCACGCCGCCGCAGTCCGCCACGCCGGTCGCCGCGGCGGCGGCTTCGGTGGCGCAGCCCATCGCCGCCAGGCTGCCGATCACGCACGACGTCTACGCCACCTGGCGCAGCATCCAGCACACGCAGCTGAGCCGCGACGGGCAGTGGATCGCCTACGCGCTGGTGGCGCAGGAGGCCGATGGCGAACTCGTCGTGCGCCACGTCGCCGACGGCCGCGAGTACCGCGCGCCGCGCGGGACCTCGCCGCAGTTCAGCGCCGACGGGCGCTTCGTCGCCTTCGCCGTGCAGCCGACGCGGGTCGAGCTCGACAAGGCCAAGAAGGACAAGAAGAAGGGCGACGACGCGCCCAAGGCCGGCGCGGCCTGGATGGACCTCAGCACCGGCAAGGTCGAGACCGTCGACCGCGTGAAGCGCTTCGCCTGGGGCAAGGACGGCGGCCAGCATCTGGCGTTGTTGCTGGAGGCGCCGGCGAAGAAGGAAGGCTCGAAGGACGCCAAGGCGGCGCCGGCCAAGGTCGACGCCGAGATGGATGACGGGATCGATGCCGATCTCGACGCGAATCCGCGTGATCAGGAAGCGCCCGCAGAGGGCGGCGCGCCATCCGCCAAGAAGGTCCCTGGCAACGACCTGCTGCTGATCGACGCGGAGACGAAGCAGCGCAACACCTTCAAGGACGCGTCGGACTTCGCCTGGAACAACGGCGGAACGCTGCTGGCCTACGTCGTGTCCGTCAAGGAACCGGCGAAGAAGGACGCGTCCAAGCCGAGCGCGCCCGCTGCACCCGCCGTGCCCGCTGTGCCCGCTGTGCCCGCTGTGCCCGCAGCGTCGGCATCGAGCGCCCCAGGCGTCCCCGGCGCCTCCACCGTATCGGACGTTCCGCCTGCGGTCGTCGCCGAGGCAAGACCTGCCCCCGATGACACCGCCCGCGAGGGCGTCTACCTGATCGACCCGGCCGCGCCGACGCAGGCGCGCGCGGTGATGTCGGGCGCCGGCAGCTACAAGCAGGTGCGCTTCGACGAGGCCGGCCGCCGCCTGGCGTTCGTCAGCAGCCGCGATCACGTCGCCGAGACCAAGGCCGCGGAGAAGGCGAAGCGGGCCGACGACAAGGAGGAGAAGAAGGACGAGAAGAAGGACGAGAAGGCCGACAAGCCCGATCCCACGCCGTTCAAGCTCTTCCTGTGGAAGGCCGGCCAGGAGCGCGCCGCGGTGCTGGTCAGCGCGCAGACCGCCGGCATGCCCGCCGGCTGGACACCGAGCGAGCACGCCGCGCTTGCCTTCAGCAAGGACGGCCAGCGCCTGTTCCTCGGCACCGCCGAGCTCCCCGCGCCCGAGCCCAAGGATGCGCCCGAGCCGATGAAGGTCGACCTCTGGCACTGGAAGGATCCGGAGCTGCAGTCGGCGCAGAAGGCCAAGGCCGAGCGGGAGCGCACGCGCAGCTACCGCGCGGTCGTGCACCTGGGCAACGACGTCGACGCGGCGCGCTTCGTGCAGCTCGCGACGAAGGACCTGCCCACGATCCAGGTCAACGAGAACGCCACCGTCGCGCTCGGCCTGAGCGAACTGCCGTATCGCCAGCTGATGTCGTGGGAAGGTGCCTACATGGACGCCTATGCCGTCGACCTGAACACCGGTGCGGCCCGGCCGCTGGCGCGCAAGCTGCGCCATGCGCCGACGCTGTCGCCCGCCGGCCGCTACGTGCTGGGCTTCGACGCGCCGGCCGCGCGCTGGATGGCTTGGCGCACCGACACCGCCGCCGCCATCGACCTGACCGGCAAGATCAAGTCGCGCTTCGACAACGACGACCGCGACGTGCCCGACCTGCCCTCCCCCTACGGCAGCGCCGGCTGGACCGCGGATGACGACAGCGTCGTCGTCTACGACAAGTTCGACCTCTGGGCCGTGCAGCCGGCCACCGGCCAGTCCGGCAACCTCACGCAGGGCTGGGGCCGCAAGCAGCAGTTGCAGTTGCGCGTCGTGCCGCTCGATCCCGAGGACGCCGACAAGAAACCCCTGCCCGCGGATGCACTGACGCTGGCGGGCACGCAGGACATCACGCGCGCCAGCGGCTACTACCGCGTCGACGCGACCGGCGGTGTGCCGAAGGCGCTGATCCAGGACGACCGCATGATCGGCGGCCTGATCAAGGCCAAGGACGCGGACCGCATCGTCTTCACGCAGCAGAGCTTCACGCAGTTCCCGGACCTGTGGACCTCGACGCTCGCGTTCCAGCAGCCGCAGAAGGTCAGCGACGCCAACCCGCAGCAGTCGCGGTATGCCTGGGGCACGCAGGAGCTGGTCGAGTACACCGCCGCCGACGGCAAGAAGCTGCGCGCGTTGCTGGCCAAGCCGGCCGACTTCGACCCGAAAAAGCAGTACCCAATGATGGTCTACATCTACGAGAAGATGACCGACAACCGGTACCGCTACATCCCGCCCGCGCCGGCGCAGAACATCAACGTCACGCGCTACGTCAGCAACGGCTACCTGGTGCTGCGTCCGGACATCGTCTACACGACCGGGCAGCCCGGCAAGAGTGCGATGAACACGGTGCTGCCGGCGATCCGCCAGCAGATCGCCAAGGGCTACGTCGATCCCAAGCGCGTCGGCATCCAGGGACACAGCTGGGGCGCGTACCAGATCAACTACCTGATCACGCACACGAACCAGTTCCGCGCGGCGGAGGCCGGCGCGTCGATGGCCAACATGATCAGCGGCTACGGCGGCATCCGTTGGGGCGCGGGCATCAGCCGCGCGTTCCAGTACGAGCACGGCCAGAGCCGCATCGGCGCCACGCCCTGGGAGCGTCCGGACCTGTACCTGGAGAACTCGCCGATCTTCCGTGTCGACAAGGTCACCACGCCCTACCTGACGATCCACAACGACGAGGATGACGCGGTGCCCTGGTACCAGGGCATCGAGTTCTTCACCGCGCTGCGCCGCCTGGGCAAGGAGGCGTACTGGTTCAACTACAACGGCGAGAAGCACGGTCTGCGCGACCGCGACAACATGAAGCACTTCACCGTGCACATGGCCGAGTTCTTCGATCACTACCTGCTCGGCAGTCCGCGGCCCACGTGGATGGACCAGCCGGTGCCCTACCTCGAACGGGGCAAGCGCGACGTGATGGGCCAGTTCAAACCGGCGACGCCGCCGGCGGAGACCGCCGTGGCCAAAGGCCAGGAATCGTCAACCTCGACGAGCGCCAAGTAGGTCTCAGCGCGGCGGTTCCGCGTTCTGCGCCGCGCGCCGGGCGCTCTCGATGCGCTCGCCGATCGGCGGGTGTATCGACAGCCACTCCGTGCCGCTGTCGACGCGGCCGTCCCGCCGCATCTGCTCCAGCACCTTGAGCCACGCGCCGACCAGCGTCTCGTTGGGCAGGTGTTCACGCAGGATCAGGCGCTGCGCCTCGGCGTCGGATTCGCGCTCCGCGTCGCGCGAGTAGCGCAGCGTCTGCACCGAGGCCAGCGTGCCCGCCGCGACCGATGAGAAGTCGCCCATCACCACGCCCGCCACCGACAGCAGCCCGGCGCCCTGCACCAGGTGGCGCATCGCGTGGCGGTGCTTCACATGGCCGGCCTCGTGGCCGAGCACGGCGATCAGCTCGTCCTCGCTCAGCAATTCCGCCAGACCGTCGAAGACGAAGAGGGTGCCGTTGGGCAGCGCCATCGCATTGAAGCCGGGGCGGTCGCCCTGGCGCGCGAAGCGGACGTCCAGGGCCACGCCCGGGAACACGCGTCCGGCGATGTCGGCGAAGCGCGCGCGGATCGCCTGCTGGCGTTGCGCCGGCAGTTGGGACGGTTTCAGCCAGGTGGCCGCGAGCTGCTCCTCGACCCGCTTGCCGACTGCGCCGTCCAGCTGCGTCGGAATCAGCGGCAGCGCGGCATGCGCCAGCAGCCCCACGCCCTGGCGGTCGAACCACACGACCAGCGCGATCAGCGCCACCAGCGCGCATGCGGCCAGGCTCCAGCTGCCGATGACCAGCGACATCAGCGACTGGCCGCCGAGCACCCGTCCCATCGCGCTGTCCGCGGGGAGCCAGACCGTGCCGCCGTCCGGCAGGCCGACCGGCGTCGGGCGGCCGCGCCACCATTCGCCGACCTGCAGCGCCTTGCGGGCGTAGCGGCGCAGGCCGGGCATCGACGGCCGCGACGCGGCCAGCTCCGCCTCCGACGGCGGCGTCGACGACGAGCTTTGCGGGCGCGGCGGCCACGGCATGAATTCGAAGTGGTTGCGGCTCAGGCGCACGCGCACCTCGTGCGGCCGGTTCCCGGCGCCGTCGAACCAGCGGGCGGTGGCGGTGAGGGTCTGCGGTTTCATGGCGGGTCCTGCGCGCTCACCAGCCGATGTCCAGGCCGAAGGCCTCGGCGGCGCCGTCGCCGATCGCGCCGCGACCGCGACCGCGACCGCGACGCTGCGGGGCCGTCACGACGAGTTCACCGATCGGGGTATCGGACAGCACGACCAGGCCCTCGATGCGCATCTTGGCGATCCGCACGGCCAGGAAGGGCCAGTACAGGCCCAGCGTCAGCAGCGTCAGCAGGCCGTGGGTCAGCAGCGTCTTGAACAGCGCGAATTCTGAGATCGCGTAGGCGAATCCGATGCCGCCCGACAGGTGCGTGCGGGTCCAGGTGAGTTGCTGAAGCCGCGCGACGTAGACCGGCCAGGCGAAGGTCCAGACCACGGCCAGCGCCATCAGCGGCAGGACGGTACTCACCGGCCCTTCTTCCGCGCCTGGTACCAGCTTCAAGGCGGCGGACACGCCGAAGCCGAGCAGCGCGGCCACGACGCCGCCGACGATCAGCGCCAACCCCAGACGCACGTACAGACCGTAGAACGCGTCGACGGACAGCTGGAAGTCGAAGGCGAGCGTGCCGTAGCGGGCATGGCGATGCTGGAAGCGCTTGAGCCGGCCATGCGCGAGCGGCAGCAGCAGGAACAGCGCCAATGCGGCCAGCCCGTCGACGAGCGGATTCGAGCCCCAGCCCGCGACCAACGACGCCAGCGTCCACGCCACCAGCAGCGGCAGGCAGGACGCATAGACGGTGACGGCGTTTGCCTGGAACCCGAAGCGCAGGCCGCGCCAGCTGGTGTTGCCCAGCTTGAAGCGCTGGGCGCCCGCGAACAGCATCGGTCCGACCGCGCAGAGCACCGCCAGCATGGCGAAGCCCGCCACCGCGGACCAGTCGAATGCGTGGCCGTAGGCGATCAGCAGGATCAACGCGATCACGCGTCCGGCGAGGATGCGGCGCGGGTCGCCGTGGAAGTCGAAGGGTTCACCCGCCAGCAGCGTGTGCCGCGCGAACCAGCGGGCCTTGCGGCGCTTTGCCCAGGCGGAATAGACGCCCAGCGTCGCCAGCGTCAGCAGCGCGTTGACGATCCAGACGCGGAAGTAGTCGCCGCCGGTGCCGGTGAACTCGAGCCGCTGCGCATGACGCTGGGCGGCGGGGGCGTCCGGCGCGGACGCGGCGCCCGACGACCGGCCGACCGGCCGCGCAGGCGCGGGCGCAGGCGACACCGAGCCCGGCCCGCGCGCAGGCGCGGACGTGGCTGGTGCCGCCGGCGGCGCCTTCGGCACCAGCGTCAGCTCGGTCGTGCTCTCGATCAATCCCTCTACTCCCGGGCTCTCACGGCCCGGGCGAGAGTCTACTAAAGGGCCTCGGCGCCGAGCCGCCCTCGGACGAGCGTGTGCTCCCGGGCGTCGGCCGGCGCGAACAGCGCCACCATCGTCGCCATCAGCGCGCGCGCCTTGGCCGAGTTGTCACCGCCGTAGTTGCAGACGTAGACGTCCAGCGTGACCGACGCGATCTCGGGCCAGGTGTGGAGCGCGACGTGCGACTCCGCGAGCAGCAGCATGCCGGTGATGCCGCCGGGCTGACCGTCCGACGCGTCGGGGAAGCGGTGCCAGTGTTCGCCGACGACGCTCAGGCCCGCCCCCTCCGCGGCCGCTCGGATCGCCCGCGCAAGACCTGACCCGTCCGTGAGCAGATCTCCGTTGGCGCAGCCGGCCAGGTCGGCGGTGAGGTGCAAGCCGTTCATTGGCTGGGAGTTTAGGGGCTGTCCTGCGCAGGGCAGTCCTGCGGAGGCCGGGGCGTTGGCCGCCTGTGCATGGGGCCTTGGCGGCAAGCGCCAAAACCCCATGCACAGCCGTCCCCCACCACTGGCGTACTGCCGCAGTCTGGGACCGAGTCAGGCGGTCGGTTGTTGTTCGGCGCCGGCCTCGGCGAGGAGCGCGTGGCAGCGCTCTTCGTGCTGAGCAATCTCTTCGAGGGTGATCTCGATGTCGTTCAGCTGCTGCTGCAACTGGCGGCGGTGCTGCTCCAGGACGCCGAGGAAGGCGCGCGCCTGCGGCACCGTGTCCGACTGGTTGTCGTACATGTCGACCAGCTGCTTGATCTCCTGCAGCGACAGGCCCAGCCGCTTGCCGCGCAAGGTCAGCTTCAGTCGCGTGCGGTCGCGCTGCGTGTAGACACGGTTGCGACCGGCACGCGCAGGCGTCAGCAGTCCCATGTCCTCGTAGAAACGGATCGCCCGGGGAGTGATGTCGAACTCGGCCGCCAGTTCGGTGATCGTGAACAGCGGCCCCGCGTCGTCGCCGGCCTCGGGCAGCGCGTCCTCGGGCAGGTCATCGGCCGGGGTCGGGCGGGGTGAGGGGCTCATGGCTACACTGGCAAATGACGTTGACGTAAACGTAAGTCTAAAGCCATGGCCAATCCTCGCGAATCGGAACTCTCCTACCCCCTGGGCGACACGCTGCCAGGTCCCGGCGAAGCACTGGACCTGCTGCCCGGCGTGCGCTGGGTGCGGATGGGGCTGCCCTTCGCGCTGGACCACATCAACCTCTGGTTGCTGCGCGACGTGCTCGACGGTCGTGAGGGCTGGACCATCGTCGATTGCGGCATCCACAACGACACCACGAAGGCGAACTGGGAGCGCGTCTTCGCCGAGCGCCTGGACGGACTGCCGGTGCTGCGCGTGATCGCCACGCACTTCCATCCCGACCACCTCGGACTGGGCCACTGGCTGACCGAGCGCTGGCAGTGCCGGCTGTGGATCAGCGCCACCGACTATCAGCTGGCGAGGGTCGCCTCGTCGTCGACGGTCGGCATGGGCGGCGAAGCGGCGGCGGCGTTCTTCGGCAGCCATGGGCTGACCGACTCCGCGGCACTGGAGAAGATCCGCGGCCGCGCCAGCTACTACCCGAGCATGGTGCCGGCGATCCCCGCCGCCTTCCGCCGGCTCATGGACGGCATGACGGTGCGCATCGGCGATCACGACTGGCGCTGCCTCGTCGGCTACGGTCATGCGCCCGAGCACATCAGCCTGTTCAGCCAGACGCAGGGGAACGGGCTCGGCGTGATGATCGCCGGCGACATGGTGTTGCCGAGGATCTCGACCAACGTGTCGGTCGTCGATGTGGAGCCGGAAGCGGATCCGCTGCAGCTCTACCTGGACTCGCTCGCGCGGCTGACCGCCCTGCCCGCCGACACGCTGGTGCTGCCCGCCCACGGCAAGCCGTTCCGCGGCCTGCATGCGCGCATCGATCAGTTGGAGGAGCACCATCGGGAGCGTCTGGCGGAAGTGCTCGAGGCCTGCACGGCGAAGCCCTGTCATGCGGCGGAGCTGCTGCCGATGATGTTCCGCCGGCCGCTGGACCTGCACCAGACGACCTTCGCGATGGGCGAGGCGGTGGCCCACCTGAACCGCCTGTGGCTGGGCGGGCTGCTGCGGCGCACGCTGGACGAGGACGGGATCCATCGCTTCTCGGCCTGAGGCCGCGACGCCGCGCTGGCGTCCGTGCGCGACGGCGCAAGAAAACAGCCCCCAGAAAGACAGTCGCCGCCGCCCCGATCACGGGACGGCGGCGCTGCGCCTTGTTATGCATCAGCTTGTCGGCTCTGAGCGCGGGTTGTCCTGACGCAGCCTGTCGGCCGGGGAACCCTGAGCGCCGCCGGGAGCGGAACGCGGGAGGAAGTTCTGACTCAGATGCGAGTGATGACAGCAACTCGCAGTGTGTACCGCCACTCAAATCAGCTACAAGCCCCCCTGAAGGGGGAAGCCCGAAACGTACTGCGTCCGCCCGCCTCAGGCCTCGTCCATCAGCGGCAGCACGGCCTGCTTGAGACGATCGCGCGCGAGCTCGTATTCGGGGAAGACGGATCTCACCACCGCCCAGAAACGCGGGCTGTGGTTCATCTCCTTGAGGTGCGCGAGTTCATGCGCGACGACGTAGTCGATCAGCGCCGGCGAGAAGTGGATGAGCCGCCAGTTGAGCCGGATCATGCCGTCCGCGCTGGCGCTGCCCCAACGCGTCTGCGCGGACGAGAGCCGCAACCCCGTCATCGTGACGCCGAGCGGCCCCGCGAAGTGCCGGCAACGCTGCTCGAATCGCTGCCGCGCCTGGCGCTGCAACCAGGCCTGCACCGTGTCGCGGATCTGCTCGGGGGTCGCGTCTTGCGGCAGGCCGAGGTAGAGCATGCGGCGCGGCACCGTCGCCAGCGTCGGTTGCGGATCGGCCTGACCCTCGTCGAGCCGCGCGCCCGTCTGCGACGGATCGAGCACCACGATCAGCGGTTCGCCCAGGTAAGGCAGGCTGCAGCCGTCGCCCCAATGGACGCGGGCCGCCTGCGTGCGTCGCGCGCGCTCGCGCTGCTCGACGAGCTTGCGCAGGATCCATTCGCCCTTCTGTTGCAGCGCCTTGTCGATGTCGCCCAGCGGCACCCACTTCGGCGCGGACACGCGCAGGCCGTCCTCGCTCACGGTGAAGCCGATGCTGCGGCGCCGCGCGCGTTTCAGTTCATAGGGAATGGACTGGCCCTGGAGCAAGACCTGACGCGTCGACGCGCCGGCATCGCCACGCGACCGCGGCGTCGGCGCGAGCGGCTCCGGCGGGGGCAGCGGTGACGTTGTCGGAGAAACGGGCTGGGGCTGGGGCTCGGTGTCGAACAGCGACAGCTGCGTGAAGTTGTTCAGCAGCGCGCCCAGTCCCCGCAGCTTGGAAGGCAGCATGGGCTGCGAGTGTAATCAGGCGGCGGCCGGCGTGGGCGGCGGCGCGGGTGGCGCAGGCGGCGTGGGCGGTGCCTGAGTCACCTCGCCCGACGCGGACGCCGGATAGGCCGCGGGGTCGAGCACCCGCATCTCGGCCTCGATCCAGGCCTGCACTTCCTTCATCAGTTCGGCCGGCGCGCGACCGGTGCTGGGGATCATCGGGCCGATGGAGACATCGATCGTGCCAGGTTTCAACAGGAAGCTCTTGCGCGGCCAGCAGGTCGCGGAGTTCATCGCGATCGGCACCACCGGCACGCCGGTCTCGACCGCCAGGCGCGAGCCGCCGGTCTTGTAGTCGCCGGCCTTGCCGCGCGCCACGCGCGTGCCTTCCGGGAACATGATGATCCAGTGGCCCAGCGCCGCGATCCGCTTGCCCTGCGCGGCCACCTTGTTCCAGGCCTCGCTGCGCTTGCTGCGATCGATGTGGATCATGTCGAGCCGCGCCATCGACCAGCCGAAGAACGGGATGTAGATCAGCTCCCGCTTGAACACGTAGGCCAGCGGCCGCGGCATCAGCATCGGGTAGGCGAAGGTCTCCCAGGTCGACTGGTGCTTGGACAGCAGGATCACCGACTGCTTCGGGTCGGTGGGCAGGTGCTCCATGCCGCGGACGCGCCAGTGCACGCCGCAGATGAGCTTGGCCCCCCAGATCGCGACGCGCAGCCAGTTGGCGCACATCCAGTACAGCTGGGTGCTGTTCAGGAACAGCGAGCAGAGCACCACCGCGCTGCCCCAGGGGACGACGGTGACGATCAGGTAGAGGACGAAGAGGAAGGAACGCAGCGCAACGAGCATCAGCCCAGGTCTCCAGGAGCGGTATCGGGTTCGGCGGACTCGCCCCGCGACTCGGCGCGGGCGCGGCGTTCCGCGTGGATGAGGGTTTCGGCAAAGGCCGCCAGGTCCTGGTGCACGCGCGAGCCGGGCACGAGCGCGATCTGCTCCTGCAGCTGCGCTTCCTCGACGCCGGCGAGCCGGTCGCCGCGCACCAGGTGCGGCACGCAGCCGGCGTTGCGCGCGGTCTGCAGGTCGCGCACGCTGGCGCCGACCATGTGGACGTTCTTCAGGTCCACGCCGAAGCGTTCGCCGATCTGTTCGATCAGGCCCGGCAGCGGCTTGCGGCAGTTGCAGTTGTCTTCCGGCGCGTGCGGGCAGAAGAACGCGGCGTCGAGCCGGCCGCCCTTCTCCGCCAGCAGCTGGTTGAGCCGCAGGTGGACGGCATTCAGCGAGGCCATGTCGATCAGCCCGCGGCCGATGCCGGGCTGGTTCGTGGCCATGACGGTGTGCCAGCCGGCGTGGTTCAGCCGCGCGACGGCCTCGAGCGCGCCGGGCAGCGGCTCGAGTTCCTCGGGCGACTTCACGTGGTCGTCGCGGTAGCGGTTGATCGTGCCGTCGCGGCCCAGGATCACCAGCTTCATGCCGTGCGGATGGTCGGACCGGGTAGGCATCGGGGTCTCCAGTGAACTGCGTTTGGACGACGACGGGGCGACGAGGGGGCGACGAGGGGCGACGACGGGGAACGATCAGCCGCCGCTCAGACGGCCAGGCGCGACAGGTCGGCCACGCGGTTCATCGCCTCGTGCAGCTGCTTGAGCAGCGCCTGGCGGTTGGCGCGCAAGGCCGGGTCCTCGGCGTTGACCATGACGTCGTCGAAGAACGCATCGACCGGCGCCTTCAGCGCGGCCAGCGCCTTCAGCGAACCGGCGTAGTCGTGCTGCTCGAACAGCGCGTCGGCCTGCGGCTTCACGCCGGCCAGCGCGTCGGCGAGCGCCTTCTCGGCGGCCTCGGTCAGCAGCGCAGGGGTCACTTCGGTCGGGAGCTCGCCCTCGACCTTCTTGAGGATGTTGCCCACGCGCTTGTTGGCCGCGGCCAGCGAGGCCGATTCCGGCAGCGCCGCGAAGGCACGCACGGCGCCCAGGCGCTTGGGCACGTCGCCCAGGCGGGCCGGGTTCAGCGCCAGCACCGCGTCGACTTCCTGGGCGCTGTAGCCCTGGTCGCGCAGGCTGACCGCCAGGCGGTCGGCGAAGAAGCTCAGCAGCGGCTCGCTCGGGTCCTGGATCAGCTCGCCGAACGCGGGCAGCGCGCCCTCGATCAGTTCGGGCAGCGACAGATGCATGTGGTTCTCGACCAGGATGCGGATCACGCCCAGCGCATGGCGGCGCAGCGCGAACGGGTCCTTGTCGCCGGTGGGCAGCTGGCCGATGCCGAACAGGCCGACCAGCGTCTCCAGCTTGTCGGCCAGCGCGACGACGGTGCCGGTGTGGTTGCGCGGCAGCGCATCGCCGGCGAAGCGCGGCTTGTAGTGGTCCTCGATGGCCTTGGCGACGCCGTCGCGCAGGCCTTCATGGCGCGCGTAGTAGCCGCCCATGATGCCCTGCAGCTCGGGGAACTCGCCGACCATGTCGGTCAGCAGGTCGGTCTTGGCCAGCAGCGCGGCTTCCTTGACCTTGCTGTCCAGCATGTCGAACTCGTCCTTGGCTTCCGCCGTGTACGGGTGCTGGGCCATGCGCAGCTGGTTGACGATCGTGTGCGCGATCGCGCGCACGCGCTCGGCCCGGTCGCCCTGGCTGCCGAGCTTGCCGTGGTACACGACCTTGCCCAGGCCCTCGACGCGCGAGGCGAGCGTCTTCTTGCGGTCCTGGTCGAAGAAGAACTTCGCGTCGGCCAGGCGGGGGCGCACGACGCGCTCGTTGCCCTCGACGACCTTCGAGGCGTCGTCCGGATGCACGTTGCTGACGACCAGGAAGCGGTGCGTCAGCTTGCCGTGGCCGTCCAGCAGCGGGAAGTACTTCTGGTTGGCCTTCATCGTCAGGATGAGGCATTCCTGCGGCACGGCCAGGAACTCGGGCTCGAACTGGCAGGAGAGCACGTTGGGCAGCTCGACCAGCGCGGTCACTTCGTCCAGCAGCTCGGGCGCGTCGATCGGCGTCAGGCCCAGCGGCTCGGCCTGCGCCTGCAGCTGACGCACGATGTCGTTGCGACGCTGCTCGAAGGACGCGATGACGCGGCCTTCCTCGCGCAGCTGCTGCTCATAGGTGTCCGCGCTCTTGATCTCGATCGAGGCGACGGTCGTCTCGAAGCGATGACCGCGCGTCGTGCGGCCGGACGTCAGGCCGAGCGCGCCGATCTCGACGAGCTCGTCGCCATGCAGCGCGATCAGGCCGTGGGCGGGGCGGACGAACTTGACGTCGCTCCAGCCGTCGGCCAGTTGATAGGTCATGACCTTGGGGATCGGCAGCTTGGCGAGCGCCTCGTCCAGCGCCTTCTGCAGGCCGTCCTTCAGCGTGACGCCGGCGACGACGGTGTCCAGGAACAGCGCCTCGGCCTTGCCGTCCGGCGCGCGCTTCAGGCTGGGGACGACCGACGCGTCCGCGCCGACCGAAGCCAGCTTCTTCAGCAGCGCGGGCGTCGCGTTGCCCGACGCATCCAGCGCCACCGCCACCGGCATCAGCTTCTGCTGCACGGCGCGGTCGGCGGCCTTGGCACCGACACCGGTCAGGTGCACGGCCAGGCGGCGCGGCGTCGCGAAGGCGGTCACGGCGGCGCCGGCCTCGGCCAGGCCCTGCGCCTTCAGCGAGTCGGTCAGCGCCGTCGAGAACGCCTCGCCGAGCTTCTTCAGCGCCTTGGGCGGCAGTTCCTCGACAAACAGTTCGACGAGAAGATTCTTCGTGGTCATGCTGGGGGGTTCCTCGTCGTCAGGCGGCGGTCTTCTTGTCCGAAGCCTTGTCGGCAGCCTTTTCAGACTTGGCGGCCGCCTCGGCGCTCTTCTTCTCGATCTGCGCGATCACCTCGTCGGCCCAGTCCTTGGGCGCCATCGGGAAGCCGAGCCGCGCGCGGCTCTCCAGATAGCTCTGCGCCACGGCGCGCGCGAGGTTGCGGATGCGGCCGATGTAGGCGGCGCGCTCGGTCACGCTGATCGCGCCGCGCGCGTCCAGCAGGTTGAAGGTGTGGGCGGCCTTGAGCAGTTGCTCGTAGGCGGGCAGCGCCAGGTGCGCGTCCATCAGGTCCTTGGACTTGCGCTCATACGCGCCGAAGGCGTTCAGCAGGAAGTCGACGTCGCTGTGCTCGAAGTTGTAGGTCGACTGCTCGACCTCGTTCTGATGGAACACGTCGCCGTAGGTCAGACCGTCGGTGTAGACCAGGTCGTACACGGACTCCTTGCCCTGCAGGTACATCGCCAGGCGCTCGAGGCCGTAGGTGATCTCGCCGGTGATCGGCTTGCAGTCGATGCCGCCGACCTGCTGGAAGT
Organism: Mitsuaria sp. MSU3D; assembly: GCF_056867975.1. Classification (NCBI taxonomy): domain Bacteria; kingdom Pseudomonadati; phylum Pseudomonadota; class Betaproteobacteria; order Burkholderiales; family Sphaerotilaceae; genus Roseateles; species Mitsuaria sp. MSU3D. The sequence goes on from NZ_CP200314.1 coordinate 4,335,782, forward strand.
AGGTGAACTGCGTCACCTCCATGCCGTTGAGCCAGACCTCCCAGCCCAGGCCCCAGCAGCCGAGTGTCGGGTTCTCCCAGTCGTCCTCGACGAAGCGGACGTCGTTCTTCTTCAGGTCGAAGCCGAGCGCCTCCAGCGAGCCGAGGTAGAGCTCCAGGATGTTGGCCGGCGCGGGCTTGAGCACGACCTGGAACTGGTAATAGTGCTGCAGGCGGTTCGGGTTCTCGCCGTAGCGGCCGTCCTTGGGGCGGCGGCTGGGCTGGACGTAGGCGGCCTTCCAGGGCTCGGGACCGAGCGCGCGCAGGAAGGTCGCGGTGTGGCTGGTGCCGGCGCCGACTTCCATGTCGTAGGGCTGCAGCAGGGCACAGCCTTGCTGGGACCAGTATTCCTGCAGGCGGAGGATCAGTTGCTGGAAAGTCAGCATAGGGACGTCGGGCCGTCGGCGGGCGTTGGAGAAAACCGACCGATTCTATGTGCGCCTCGTGCCGCGCACCGGCGTCCCGTCTCGGGGACGCGGACCCCGTTCAGGCCAGGCGCGCCGACGCGGGACGGCGACGGCCCAGCACCGGCAGCACGCCGAGCGCGGCCAGCGCCCACAACGGCCACAGCCCGAGCAGCGCCAGCCAGCGCGCATACGGCGTGACGCCGCTGCGGCCGTCGACGCTCACTTCCAGCACGCCGGCCTGCTCCGCCGGCAGCCGCGCGAGCACGCGCCCGCGGTGGTCGACATGCGCGGTCGCGCCGGTGTTGGTCGCGCGCACGATCGGGCGCTGGAACTCCAGCGCCCGCATCTGCGAGAACTGCAGATGCTGGTCCTGCACCATGCGCGGCCCGAACCACGCCAGGTTGCTGACGTTGACGAGCACCGTCGCGGCCGGCTCGCCGCTGTCGAGCGCGCTGGCGACGACGTCCTCGCCGAACAGATCCTCGTAGCAGATCAGCGGCCGCAGGCGCTGTCCCGCGAAAGGCAGCGCGCCCTCGTGCGTGCCGCTGGCCTGGTCGTCCAGCGGGATGTCCATCGCCTTGACGAACCAGTGGAAGCCCGGCGGGATGAACTCGCCGAAGGGCAGCAGATGGCGCTTGCCGTAGTCGTAGCGACGCGCGAAGCCCACGCCCACCAGCGAGTTGACGAAGCCGTCCGTCGAGTTGCCCAGGAAGGTGCCGAGCAGCAGCGGACGCGTCTCGGCGCCGCGGCGCAGGCGCTCGACGTGGTCCTCGTCGAGGAAGGCCAGCGGCACCGGCAGCACCGACTCCGGCGTGATCACGACCTGACCCCGGGCGGCGTCGATCAGCGCGATCAACTGGTCCAGGTTCTGGTCGAAACGCTCGCGATCGAACTTCTGGTCCTGCGGGATGTTGGGCTGCACCAGCGAGACGGCCAGCGTGCCGGTGGACCGCGTGAAGTCCTGCGGCAGGAACTGTCCCGCGCCGATGGCGACGACGAGTGCGGCCAGCAGCGCCCAGCGCCGCAGCGCCAGCGCCGCCGCCACGAGCGCCGCCAGCGCCGTGATGCCGTAGACGCCCAGGTAGGGCGCGAACGCGGCCAGCGGACCCTGCGCATGCGCGTAGCCGCTGGCGATCCACGGGAAGCCGGTGAGGAAGGTGGCGCGGACGAGTTCCGCCCCCAGCCACAGCCCGGCGAAGGCCAGCGCGCGCCGCCACGCCGCGGCGCCCGCCGACCAGCGCGCGGCCAGGCCCATGCCGGCGGCGTAGTAGGTCGACAGGAACAGCGCCAGCGCCAGCACCGCGAGCGCGGACACGGCCGCGGGCAGATGCCCGAAGTCGTGCATGCTGATGTAGAGCCACCACAGCCCGGAGGCCAGCCAGCCGACGCCGAACAGCGCGCCGGTCAGCGCGGCGCGGCGCGGCCTGGCACCGTCGCAGGCCGCGATCAGCCAGGCGAGCGCCAGCGGCTGCAGCCACCACGCCGGACTGGGCGAGAACGAGGCCGTGTGCAGCACGCCGGCGACGAGCGCCAGCGCGGGATGGCACAGCCACGCGCGCCATCCCTGGCGGGCGGGGCGTTCGAATCCGTCGGCCCCGCGGGAGCCGTCGAAGCGAGATCCGCGGCGCATCAGCCGCTGTGGTCGTCGGCCTCGGAAGCCGGCGCGCGGGTCACCTTGAACCAGCGCACGGCGCCGCCGCGGTTGATCATCACCGAGAAGCGCAGCCCGGCGACCTCGACGGTCTCGCCGCGCCGCGGCACGCGGCCGTGCTCGTGCGCGACCAGGCCGCCGATGGTGTCGAAGTCGGCCACCGACAGCGACAGCCCGAAGGACTCGTTGACCGCGGCCACGTCGGCGTCGCCGGCGACGCGGTAGCTGCCGTCGGCCAGCGTGTAGATGCCGGCATCGCCGTCGCCGACGTCGAATTCGTCCTCGATCTCGCCCACGATCTCCTCGAGCACGTCCTCGATGGTGATCAGGCCCGCCGTGTTGCCGAATTCGTCGATGACGATGGCCAGGTGATTGCGGTTGGAACGGAAATCGCGCAGCAGTTCGTTCAGGCCCTTGCTCTCGGGCACGAAAACTGCCGGGCGCAGCAAGGCGCGCAGGTTCAGTTCCGGCGCGCGCTGGAGCTTGAGCAGGTCCTTGGCCAGCAGGATGCCGATGATGTTGTCGCGCTGGCCGTCGTACACCGGGAAACGCGAGTGGCCGGTGTCGATGACGTAGGCCAGCAGTTCGTCGGCGGAAGACTGGATGTCCAGCAGGTCCATCCGCGGCGCGGCGACCATCACGTCGCCGGCGCTGAGTTCGGCCATCCGCAGGACGCCCTCGAGCATCTGGCGCGATTCGGGCGCGATCAGGTCGCGCTCCTCCGCTTCGGCGAAGTTCTCGATCAGCTCGCTGGTCGAGTCGGGCCCGGGGTGCAGGAATTCGAGGACGCGTTCGAGCAGGCCGCGTTGTTCATTGCCACGCCCGCCATGTTTGGCGGGCCGACTAGGCTGAGGTTCAGACACTGGGGTGTGTGCCGTCGTTGAAGAGGCGCCAGAATAACCGATTGACATTGACATTCGCTTGAAACACAGTCATCCGCCCTCAGTTGCCGGGCCCAGGCTTCCCTTACAGATTGGTCTTCACCATGTCGTCCGTCCCTGATACCGCCGCACAGGCTTCCACAACGAGTCCGGCCGGCAGTGCCGCCACGGGCCTCATCCCCGCCACCATCCTCACGGGCTTCCTGGGCTCGGGCAAGACCACGCTGCTCAAGCGCGTGCTGACCGAGGCGCACGGCCAGAAGATCGCCGTCATCGAGAACGAGTTCGGCGAGGAGAACATCGACAACGACATCCTCGTCAGCGAGACCCAGGAGCAGATCATCCAGCTGAGCAACGGCTGCGTCTGCTGCACCATCCGCGAGGATCTGCGCACCACGCTGGCCGATCTGGCCGCGAAACGGCGCAAGGGCGAGCTCGATTTCGAGCGCGTCGTCATCGAGACCACCGGCCTGGCCGATCCGGGCCCGGTCGCGCAGACCTTCTTCATGGACGACGAGATCGCGGAGACCTTCCTGCTCGACTCGATCCTGACGCTGGTGGACGTCAAGCACGCCAACGACCAGCTCGACACGCGCCAGGAAGCACGCCGCCAGGTGGGCTTCGCCGACCAGATCTTCCTGAGCAAGACCGACCTGGTCGACGCCGCGGCGGTCGACGCGCTGTCGCACCGCCTCAAGCACATGAACCCGCGCGCGCCGCAGTCCAAGGTCCATTTCGGCGAGGTGCCGATCAAGGACGTCTTCGACCTGCGCGGCTTCAACCTGAACGCCAAGCTGGAGATCGATCCGGAGTTCCTGGCCGTGGACGATCACGGGCATGACCACGGACACGATCACGGCCATGACCACGGCCATTCGCACGATCACGGCCACGAAGGCCACGACCACGCCCCCGGCGAAGCCTGCGACCATCCGCACCACCATCACCACGACGACGACGTCAAGTCCTTCGTCTTCCGCTCGGAACGGCCGTTCAATCCGGCCAAGCTGGAGGACTTCCTTGGCGCGATCGTGCAGGTGTATGGCCCGAAGATGCTGCGCTACAAGGGCGTGCTGAACATGAACGGCACCGACAAGAAGGTCATCTTCCAGGGCGTGCACCAGCTGATGGGCTCGGATCTCGGTCCGAAGTGGCTGCCCGATGAAAAGAAGGTCAGCAAGATGGTGTTCATCGGTATCGATTTGCCGAAGGACATCCTCATGCAGGGGCTGGAAGGGTGTCTGGCTTAGTGCCACACTGACCGATGGCTCAAGGCCATCGCTGGGACGTCGGCGGAGGTGGCTACAATCCGCCGCGCCCGAACCAGGCCCCTGCGCCAACGGCGGGAAGCCCCGGCTTCTCATGTCGAGCAGGTATAAAGAGCCGCTAGGAGAGTGAACGTGAGCAAGACCCCGGCCTCCAAGACCGCTGCGACCAAGACTCCCTCGAAGGCGTCCAGGGCCGCGGCGGAGGACAAGTCCGCCGTGGCGGACGCCCCCGACAGCACGGTCTCACTGCTGGACAGCCCCGTCCGGCCCTCGACCCCGACATCAACGAACCAGAACAGCCGACCTGCCGTGAAAGCCGATCCCAAACTCTCCTCTGCCTGGAAAACCAAGGCCGGTGCCGAACTGTCCGATGCCGAAGTGCTCGCGATGCCCGACACCGAATACATGAACGACAAGCAGGTCGACTTCTTCCGCGCCAAGCTGACGCAGTTGAAGGAAGACATCCTGTCCAACGCCGGCGAGACGACCGAGCACCTGCGCGAGGACACGTCCATCGTCCCCGATCCGGCCGACCGCGCCACGATCGAGGAAGAGCACGCGCTGGAGCTGCGCACCCGCGACCGCGAGCGCAAGCTGCTCAAGAAGATCATGCAGTCGCTGACGCGCCTGGACAGCGGCGAGTACGGCTACTGCGACGAGACCGGCGAGCCGATCGGCCTGGGCCGCCTGATCGCCCGTCCGACCGCCACGCTGTCGCTCGAGGCGCAGCAGCGCCGCGAGCTGAAGCAGAAGATGTTCGGCGACTGAGTCGCCCGGGCTTCGCCCGCCAAGCCACAGGAAGAACCGCCAACACTGCGCATTACCGCGCAACACTGCGAAGAGCAAGGTCCGCTAGAGCATGTCCGACCCCAAAGACGGCACCAAAGAAGGCGAGAGCTTCTTCCGCAAGGTGGCGCGCTTCGTCGCCAATCCGACGACCGACTGGGCGGAGATCAACTCGCGCCAGGACGATCCCGAGGCCGACGCCGCGAAGGCCGAGCTGCGGGCGATGGTGGAGCGCAAGCGCCGCAACGACTTCGTGCGCAAGCGCGAACTCGACATGCTGCGCAAGATCCGCCGTGAAGGCCTGACGCCCGAGCAGCTGGCCGCCCTGGGTGGCCATGCGACCTCGGGCATCGACGAACTGGGCCGCATCAGCGAGATCCAGGGCGTGCGGCGCGACGACGGCACCGTCAAGGCCAAGATCGACCAGATCGAGCAGCAGATGGTCGGCGAAGGCTTCGTCCCGACGCAGATCCAGGGGCAGCATCCGCCCGGCTTCTTCGAGACGAGCACGCGTCCGATCAACTTCGCGGCGACGCAGCCGGCGGACCAGATCGGCGCGCGCGTCTCCGACCACGCGCCGCGCGCCGACATCGAACGCCTGGACCTGACGCCCGCGCCGGCCGCGGCGTCGATGGGCGGCGGCATCGCGCCGCCGGCACCGGCCGGCGCTCCGGCGCCGATCCCCGAGCTGAAGAAGGAGATCCCGACGCTGAGCTTCCACGTCGCGGATCCGCAGGTCGAGGTCAGCGAGGTCGTCCACGACGCCGAGCTGGACGAGGCGGTCATCGCCTTCGCCAATGCCGACTACGAGCATTGCGAGCGCAGCCTGATCGACCTGACCCGCGAGGGCGGCGCGCGTCACGAGCACCCCGAGACCTGGCTGGTGCTGTTCGACCTCTACCGGGCGACCGGCCAGCAGGGCAAGTTCGAGAATCTGGCCAACGACTACGCGCAGCAGTTCGGGCTGTCGTCGCCGCAATGGTTCTCGCTGCCCAAGCTGGTGGCCGAGGCGGTGCAGGCGGAACGCGCCCCGCGCGGCCGCGCGAGCAGCGTGTCGTGGACCACGCCGGAATACCTGGACACCGAGGCCGTGACGCAGATGCGCACGCGCTGCGAGAACCTGCCGATGCCCTGGGTGATCGACTGGGCGCCGCTGCGCCAGATCGACATCGAGGCCTGCGCCAAGCTGCGCGACCTGTTCCGTGCCTGGGCGCAACAGGCGCTGGACCTGCGCTGGCTGTCCGGCGACCACTTCTTCCAGGTGCTGCGGGACCAGGCGCCGGTGGGCAGCCGCGACGCGGATCCCATCCTCTGGATGCTGCGGCTCGAAGCGCTGCGCCTGGCCAATCGCCCGGACCAGTTCGACGAGGTCGCGATCGACTACTGCGTGACCTACGAGGTCTCCCCGCCGAGCTGGGAAAAGGCGCTGTGCCACGTCCGCATCAGCGGCAACGCGCTGTCGACGAGCTCGCCGTCCTCCATCCAGCCGGCGGCGATGGACACCGGCATCGCCTTCCTCGAGTCGACGATGACCGACGCGGTCAACACGGCGGCGCTGATGGAACTGTCCGGCCAGCTCAGCGGCGACATCAGCGAGACGCTGGCGCTGATGACCGAGCAGCTGGGCGGCGCGTCGCTGGTGACCATCGCCTGCCCGAAGCTGATCCGCCTGGACTTCATGGCCGCGGGTGACCTGCTGAACTGGGTCCTGGCCCGCCGCAGCGAGAACCGCGCGGTGCAGTTCAGCGATGCGCACCGGCTGGTCGCGCTGTTCTTCGGCGCGATGGGCATCAACGAACACGCGCGGGTCAAGGTCCGGCACGTCTGAGGCACTACGGCCGTCCTGGCCGTCCTGGCCGTCCTGGCGGTTCACACCTCGCGACCTTCGCGACAACGGGGCTTCTGGCCCCGTTGTGCTTTCGGATGTCCGATCATCGACCTCGTCAACCGGCTTTCGCACACGCGGCGCCGCAGCCTTTTCCTCACCGTCTCCTCACCTTGTGATTTCCGCGAGGGAACCCACGTGAGGTCTTCACGACGTTCAAGACGTTTGGATCGCCCATGTCTCAAGACCATTCCTCCCCGCTCCCGCCGTACCACGGCACCACCATCGTCAGCGTGCGCCGCGGCAACCAGGTCGCGATCGGCGGCGACGGTCAGGTCACGCTGGGCACCATCGTCGTCAAGTCGACGGCGCGCAAGGTGCGCAAGCTCCACAAGAACCAGGTGCTGGCGGGCTTCGCCGGCGCGACGGCGGACGCGTTCACGCTGTTCGAGCGCTTCGAGGCCAAGCTGGAGAAGTACGAGGGCAACCTCGTGCGCGCGGCCGTGGAGCTGACGCGGGACTGGCGCACCGACCGCGTGCTGCGGCGGCTGGAGGCGATGCTGGCGGTGGCCGATCGCACGGCCTCGCTGATCATCACCGGCAACGGCGACGTGCTGGAACCGGAGCAAGGCATCGTCGCCATCGGCAGCGGCGGCGCGTATGCGCAGGCGGCGGCGAAGGCACTGCTCAACCACAGCGAGCTGAGCGCGGTGGACATCGTCAAGCAGTCGCTGGTCATTGCCGGCGAGATCTGCATCTACACCAACGGCAATCACACGATCGAGACGCTGGACTGATCCGGCGCGGAGTACACGAATGAGCAGCAGCATGACCCCGCAGGAAATCGTCTCCGAACTCGATCGGCACATCGTCGGCCAGGCCGATGCGAAGCGCGCCGTCGCGATCGCGCTGCGCAACCGCTGGCGTCGCCAGCAGGTGGACGAGAAGCTGCGCGGCGAGATCACGCCGAAGAACATCCTGATGATCGGCCCGACTGGCGTCGGCAAGACCGAGATCGCGCGCCGCCTGGCCAAGCTGGCGGATGCGCCCTTCATCAAGGTCGAGGCGACGAAGTTCACCGAGGTCGGTTACGTCGGCAAGGACGTGGACAGCATCGTGCGGGACCTGGTCGACATCGCCGTCAAGCAGGAGCGCGAGCGCCAGATGCGCTTCCAGCGCGCGCGGGCCGAGGACGCGGCCGAAGAGCGCATCCTGGACGTGCTGGTCCCCCCGCCGCGATCCTCGACCGGCTTCGCCCCTTCGGCGACGGAGAGCGGCGGCGCGGACAACACCGCGCGCCAGGTCATGCGCAAGCGCCTGCGTGAAGGCTCGATGGACGACAAGGAGATCGAGATCGCGCTGATCGAGGCCAAGCCCTCCATGGAGATCCTCGGGCCGCAGGGCATGGAGGAGATGGCGGAGCAGCTCAAGGGCCTGTTCTCGCAGATGGGGCAGGAGAAGAAGACCACGCGCAAGCTCAAGATCGCCGAGGCCCGCAAGCTGCTGGTCGAGGAAGAGGCCGGCAAGCTCGTCAACGAGGACGAGATCAAGACCGCCGCGCTGGCCATGGCGCAGGACAACGGCATCGTCTTCATCGACGAGATCGACAAGGTGGCGACCCGCAACGAGCACAGCGGCGGCGCGGACGTGTCGCGCCAGGGCGTGCAGCGCGACCTGCTGCCGCTGGTCGAGGGCACGACGGTGAACACGAAGTACGGGATGGTGAAGACCGACCACATCCTGTTCATCGCCTCGGGCGCGTTCCACCTGAGCAAGCCCAGCGACCTGATCCCCGAGCTGCAAGGCCGCTTCCCGATCCGGGTGGAGCTGAAGTCGCTGTCGGTGGGCGACTTCGAAGCGATCTTGTCGAGCACGCACGCGAGCCTGGTGAAGCAGTACCAGGCCTTGCTGGCGACGGAAGGCCTGACGCTGGAGCTCAGCGCCGACGGCATCCGCCGGCTGGCGCAGATCGCCTACGAGGTCAATGAGCGCACCGAGAACATCGGCGCGCGCCGCCTGGCGACGGTGCTGGAGCGGCTGCTGGACGACATCAGCTTCGACGCGCACAAGCACGCCGGCAAGACGGTGACGATCGACGGCGCGCAGGTCGATGACAAGCTCGGCGCGCTGGCGCAGGACGAGGATCTGAGCCGGTTCATTCTCTGAGAGCAGGCCCGCGGCGCTCGGACGCTCGGGCTCTCCATCTCTCCAACCGAAGCCTCTCCGATGCGCTCCAGGAGGAGTGGAGCCGCTGTTGTCCGAACTGTTCCGCGACGTGCTGCGGGAATGCTGGGAGCCAGCGTGATCGGCGACTTCGTCGCCGGCTCCTGAGCGCGCGCTTCAGCCCCGCTTCGCGGGCGCCTTGGCAGCCGTTGTCCGACCTTTCGCCTTTCCCAGCGCCGACGTCGCCGTCACCCGCGCCTTCGCCGGCGCGCGTTGGGCCTCGACTTCCCGGATCACCTCGATGAACGCTCGCAGCGCCGCGGGCATCAAGCGACTGCTGGGGTAGTAGAGGTGATGGCCGGGGATCGGCGGCGTCCAGTCGTCGAGCACCGTCACCAAGCGGCCAGCGGCGATCTCCGCTTCGGCCTTCGTCGACCAGACGTACGCGAGGCCCATCCCCTTCGCCGAGGCCTCGACCATCAGCCCGATGTGATCGAGCGTCAGCGAGCCCGGCACGTCGACCTTCAGCGACTGCCGCTGGCGCTCGAACTCCCAGCGGTACATCTTTCCACTCGGCAGGCGGAAGCGGAGGCAGCGGTGCTCCGCGAGCGCGTCCGGCGTGCGCGGCGTGCCGTGCTTCGCGAGATAGTCCGGCGAAGCGACCACGATGAATCGCACGTCGCCACCGAAGGGCACCGCCACCATGTCCTGCGGCAGCGCCTCGCCGAGCCGCACGCCCGCGTCGAAGCCTTCGGCGACGATGTCGACCAGCTTGCCCTCGGTGACCAGGTCCAGCTGCACGTCCGGATGGCGTTCGACGAACGTCGGCACGATGTCCCGCATCAACTCGCCGGCCGCGATCTCGGAGACGTTGATCCTCAGCCGGCCCGACGTGCGCCCGCTCAGCGAGCCCAGGTCGCCCAGCGCGTTGTCCAGCTCCGCCAGGATCGGCCCGACGTCGCGCGCGAGCTGCTGGCCGGCATCGGTCGGCGCCACGCTGCGCGTCGTGCGATTGAAAAGGCGCACGCCGAGCCGCTCCTCCAAACCCCGCACCAGATGGCTCAGGCTGGACGGCGACATCCCCAGCTCATCCGCCGCCGCGCGGAAGGATTGATGGCGGACGATCGCCAGGAAGGCGGTCAGCTCCGCGAGGCTGGGGCGCTCAGTCACGGGGACCGTCCGAAACGCTTATTCATGAAGATTCGCCACTAGCTCGTTTCAATTCCTGAGCATAGACGCATCAATCGCCGGTTCCTAGAGTTCGTTCCATACCGCGACGCCATCGACCAGGTGGCGGGAGACGACCAGCAAAGGAACCGCACCATGACCAGCACCCGACTTGTTTCCGCCGTGATGACGGGCGCCGTGATCGCGTCGCTCGCGATGGCGATTCCCGCAGCCCGCGCCGCGACCGCAGCAGCCCAGGCGAAGGCTCAGGCCAGCGCCGATGCCGCTTCCAATGCCGTCGCCATTGCCGTCGCCATTGCCGCCGCCAACAAGGCCGCCGTCGACACGATGCTGCGCCGCTGGATGGGCGGCGACTACGGCGCGCTGCAGCCGATGCTCGCCGACGACATCGAATGGACGATCACCGGCAACTCCCTCGTCGCCGGCACGACGCGCAGCCGCGATGAACTCAACTGCACGGTGCTCGGCCCGTTCGGCGCGCGCTTCGCGCAGTCGCAGGACCGCTTCCGGCCGCGCACGATCCATGCGATCCACGCGGACGGCGACACCGTCGTCGCGCACTTCTCCGCAGCCGGCACGACCAACGCCGGCAAGCCCTACACGAACAGCTACGTCTGGATGCTGACGATGCGCGACGGCAAGGCCGTCCGCGTCACGGCCTTCTTCGACAGCATCGCCTTCGACGAGTTCTGGCGGCAGAACCCGATCGCGGCGACTGAGTCCCCCTGCCCTCACCCCCTTTTTCCCACAAGGAGTTCCCCATGAAGACCTGGTTCATCACTGGCGCCTCGCGCGGCTTCGGCACCCTGTTCGTCAAGGAAGCGCTCGAGCGCGGCGACAACGTCGTCGCCACGGCGCGCAACGCACGCGTCATCATCGACAAATTCGGCGACCACCCTCGCCTGCTCGCGGCGAACCTCGACGTCACCGACGAGGCGCAGGCCCGCGCCGCGGTCGAGCAGGCGGTCAAGCGCTTCGGCCGCATCGACGTGGTCGTCAACAACGCCGGCTTCGGCGTGCTCGGCGCGATCGAAGAGACCAGCGCCGCCGACGTCGAGGCGCTCTACCGCACCAACGTCTTCGGCCTGCTGGCGGTGACGCGGGCCGTGCTGCCGCAGTTGCGCCAGCAACGCGCGGGGCATGTGATCAACATCTCGTCGATCGGCGGTTATCGCAGCGCGGCGGGCTTCGGCGTCTATGCCTCGACCAAGTTCGCCGTCGAAGGCATCAGCGAGGCGCTCGCCGATGAAGTGAAGCCGCTGGGCATCCACGTGACGATCGTCGAGCCGGGCTACTTCCGCACCGACTTCCTCGACGGCGGCTCGCTGACGACGGCACCGGCCACGATCCCCGACTATGCCGACACGCCGGTCGGCGCGGTGCGCCGCATCGCGACGGAACTGAACCATCAGCAGCCCGGCGATCCGGCGCGCCTGGCGAAGGCGCTGTTGCAGGTCGTCGACGCGGAACAGCCGCCGCTGCGCATGCCGTTCGGCTCGGACACCGTCGCGGCGATCGAGCAGAAGAACGCCTTCGTCGCGGGGGAACTCGCGCAGTGGCGTGAGCTGGCGGTGTCGACGGACTTCCCGAAGTGATCGTGCAGTGATCGCGGCGCACGGGACGCCTGCCGTGCGGCGTCCGCCGCCTTCACCCTGAGCTCACACAGGGCTCATGCTGAGTTCGAACCCCATGGCGAAACTGGGTCCTTCACCTCAGGAAAGGACTCGTCTCGCCATGAACCGCTTTCTCGCTTCCGTGCTCATCGGGCTGCTGGTGTGGAACGTCTCGACCGCTCTGCTCATCGACGTCTACGTCCCGTCGCCCTGCACCGCCATCGGCCGCTGCGACGGCGACTTGGCCTTCACGCTGAAGGTCGTCGGCATCTGGCTCGGCATGTTCTGGGCGACGTCGGCCTCGGTGCTGCTGTACAACGTCGTGGCGTGGAAACGCGACTGGGCGCGGCATCAGCAGCGCGTGCGGTGATGGCACCGGACCGGGCGGAACCTCTTCGAACGGCTCATGTCGAAAACCGCTGATCCCGTTCGTCGTTCGTCATCTACCTTCGATGAACTCCAGGAGCCCGCGATGACCGACGATCCCGTTCACATCTTCCTGCGCGACTACGCCGCGGCAGTCTTCGACCGCGACCTGCAGCGCTTCGTCGGCCTGTACGCCGGGGATGTCCAGGTCTTCGACAGCTGGGACCGCTGGGAGTTCGCTGGCCGCGAAGACTGGGCGGGCATGATCGCCGGCTGGTTCGAAGGCATCCGGGACGTGCGTGTGCGCGTCACGGCGAAGGACGTCAAGACCTGGCACGATGCCCACGTGGCCGGCGGCTCGGCCATGCTGGAGTTCGCCGCGCTCGACGCCGATGGCCGGCCGTTGCGGTCCACGGAGAACCGCCTCACCGTGCTCCTGCGCAACGACGGCGGCACGTGGCGTGTCGTCCATCAGCACACGTCCGTGCCGGTCGACTTCCAGAGCAAGCAGGTGGTGAGCCGCTGAAGCGTCGATGAAGGGCCGAGGACGTCGGGAGGCGTCCGACTTCACACCGACCTCACCGCGGGCTCATGCTGCCCTCGAAGGGCATGACGAGACTGGCGTCTCCTCAACGAGTGGACACCGATCCGTCATGCCGCACTTCCACGTCTCTCTCCGCCTGGGTCGCGATAAGCTGCTGGGCCCGTCGCCCTCCACAGCCACGCCCATGCCGAGCACCCTCATCGAAGTCCGCCGCGCCTACGCTCAGGAGCAGGAAGTCCAGTTGATCGAAGCCGTGCAGGACGCGCTGATCGAAGGCTTCAAGATCCCGGCGGAAGACCGCTGCGTGCGCCTCGTCGCCTACGAGCCGCACCGGTTCATCTACCCGCCGCGTCTGTCGCGCCCCGAGTGCTACACCCTGGTCACGGTCACCGGCTTCGCCGGCCGGACGATCGAGGCGAAGCGTCGCCTCTATCGCAGCATCGTCGAGCGCCTGGGCGCGCTCGACATTCCCGCCGACCACATCACGATCACGCTCAACGAAGTGGAGCGCGAGAACTGGGGCCTGCGCGGCGGCGTGCCGGCGTCGGAGATCGACCTCGGATTCAAGGTCGACGTGTGATGCTCACGACGCCCGCGGCCGGTACCCGCGTACCTTCATGCACTCGTTGGTCAGCTCGATGCGCTTCTCGGCGATGACGATGCCGTCGCCGACGGCCTTGCCCATGGCCTGGCTGCCGCTCTCCTTGCCGGAGCTCGCCGTCGAGTAACTCGCGGTCGCGGCCTTGGCCTCGTACTCGCATTCGGCCTTGTCCTTCTCGACCTGCGACATCGGCGCGTCGGACTTCTCCCAGTGGTGATGGGAGGTCGCGCAACCTCCGAGCCCGATCGACACCGCCGTGCCGACGACAGCGGCGATCAGCGGCAACATGGTCTTCATCTCGCTCATTCGATGCTCCCTGGCGTGAACGGTGACGGACGAAACCAGTGTCACATGCAAGCGTCGATCCGCACCGTCCCGCAGCGAGGGGACAACCGCGGGCGCGAAGTCAGAGCGCCAGCCGATGCGCCTGCAGCGCCAGCAGCCCGTCGAAGATCAGCGAGTCGATCAGCTCGTGCGGGATGTCCAGGGCCGGCGAGACCTTCCAGCCCGCGCCGCCGGTCATCAGCGTGACCGGCGCCTGGCCGCAGCGCTTGAGGATGTGGCGATGCATGCGCTCGATCGCGCCGGTGATCGCGTAGTTGCCGCCGCTGGTGAGCGCGTCCGACGTGTTCGTCGGGAATTCGCGCACCTCGCCGGTCGGCACGCGCAGGCCGGCGGTGCCGCCTTCCAGCGACCGCAGCATGATCCCGTGTCCGGGCAGGATCAGTCCGCCGAGGAACCTGCCGTCCGCATCGAGCGCGTCCACCGTGACCGCCGTGCCCACCATCACCACCAGCGCCGGCGCCGGCTTCGGCGCCTGTCCGCGCCCGCGTGCCACCACATGGTGCCGCGCGCCGATCAGCGCGACGAAGCGGTCCGCGCCCAGGCGTCCCGGATGGTCGTACCCGTTGGTCACGCCGCCCGCCTGCGCCGACGAGGCGACCCAGCGCGGCTCGATGTCCCAGATCTCCTCCATCTGCTCCTCGACGCGATGCCGCATCGCGTCGCCGGCGACGTTGCTGCCGAGCATGCTGCCGGGCGCCGCGGGAAGCTTCGCCCAGTCGTCCTCGGCGAGCTTCTCGATGTTCTCCAGGAACTGCGCGCCGTGCGCCAGCATCGGACTGCCCGGTTGCGGGCCGGCATAAAGCGCCCACTTGAGGCGGGTATTGCCGATGTCGATGGCCAGGAAGCTCATGGGCGTTGCGCGAATCCGTGCGGTTCTTGGGGAAATGTCGGTGCCGTGAGGGACAGGGCGGCAGGTTAGCAGTGTTTGTCCTCAAGCCGGTGCACCGGACAGCCGATTTAGGATTGAATCGAGGCTCGTCGCCCCATCCCGGGGCAACGCCGTCGTCACAACAACAAGGCTCCGGACCGATGAAGTTCTCCATCGCCACGCGACTGTGGATCCCCGTCGCCGTCATGTCCGTCATGACCGTCGTCATGACGCTGGGAGCGGCCTCCCGGACCCGCGCCCTGCTGGAAGTCGCCCAGGTGACACAGGAAAAGCAGCAGCAGCGCTTCGAACTCGCGCTGCGCTGGCGCGGCCTCACCGAGGCCAACGCCAGCCGCGTGCAGGCCGGGCTGGCGGCCAACGACAACGCCGTCGCCGACGCCATGAAGGCCGACATCGCCCGGACCACCGAGACGATCAACGATGTCCAGAAGCAGCTCGAGGCGCTCGCCGAAGGCGACGAGGACAAGGCCGCGATGGCGAAGATCGCCGAACAGCGCAAGGTCTACATCGCCGCGCGCAACGATGCCAACAAGCTGAAGTCCGGCGGCGACACGGACGGCGCGCATCAGGCGCTCAAGCAGAAGGTCGTGCCCGCGATCGAGCAGTACCTGGCCGCGCAGCAGGACTTCGTCGCGCTGCAGCAGAAGCGCTCCGCGTCGCTGCGCGAGGCCGCGGGCGCCGAGCGCATGCGCACGCTGTGGGGCGTGGCGACGCTGATGGCGGTCATCGTCGGCCTGCTGGCGCTGGCCACGGCGTACTTCGTGCGGACGATCTCGGCGCCGCTGAAGTCGCTGATGTCCGAAGCCGAGCGCATCGGCGAGGGCGATCTGTACCACGTCGAGCGCGACTACCGCGACGACGAGATCGGCGACGTGCAACGCGCGCTGGCCGCGATGAAGAGCTCGCTGCGCAAGGTCATCCGCGAGGTGCGCGCAAGCGCCGACGGCATGCAGACCGCCAGCCAGGAGATCGCCAGCGGCAACCAGGACCTGAGCCTGCGCACCGAGCAGACCGCGTCCAGCCTGCAGCAGGCGGCGTCGTCGCTGTCGCAGTTGACCGGCACCGTGCAGCAGAGCGCCGAGAGCGCGCGCACCGCCAACCAGTTGGCGGGCAGCGCCGCCGAGGTGGCGGAGCGCGGCGGCACGGCGGTGGGCGACGTCGTGGGCACGATGGCGCAGATCGACGCGTCGGCCAAGAAGATCAACGACATCATCGGCACCATCGACGGCATCGCGTTCCAGACCAACATCCTGGCGCTGAACGCGGCCGTCGAGGCGGCCCGCGCGGGCGAGCACGGCAAGGGCTTCGCGGTGGTCGCGTCCGAGGTGCGGGCGCTGGCGCAGCGCAGCGCCGGCGCGGCGCGCGAGATCAAGGCGCTGATCGGCGACAGCGTGACCAAGGTGGAGGTCGGCTCGCAGCAGGTGCGCAACGCCGGCGCGACGATGAACGAGATCGTCGCCAGCGTGCAGCGCGTGTCGGACATCATCGGCGAGATCAGCGCGAGCACCGTGGAGCAGAGCCAGGGCATCGGCAGCGTCAACGGCTCGGTGTCGCAGCTGGACCAGATGACGCAGCAGAACGCCGCGCTGGTCGAGGAATCGGCGGCCGCCGCCGAGTCGCTCAGCGAGCAGGCGCGCAAGCTCACCGCGCTGGTGGGGCACTTCAAGGTCAGCGATCCCAAGCCGACGCAGGAGGAGGCCACGAGCGTCGTCGCGGCGCCCGCGCCGATCGCGCGTGCCGCGGCACCGGTCGCCAGACCGGCGACTGCTCCCCGTCCGGCGGCGACACCCGTCGCGAAGAAGCCGCCGGCACCGCGGCCATCGACTGCGACCAAGACGCCGGTCGTGAAGACCGCGGCCAAGGCGTCCGCGCCGAAGCCGGTGGCAAGACCTGTCCCCAAGGCGCCCGCGCCGAAAGCGCCCGCCGCGTCGCATACACCAAGACCGGCGGCCCCAAAGCCATCGGGACCCAGCGCAACGGCTGCTCCCGACGGCGATTGGGAAACTTTTTGATCTGGCGCAACGACCTCTTGAATAGAGGTCGTTTTGCTTTGGGAATGGGTTTTTGGCGTCCGCGACAGGTTTAGGCTGACTGCCCTCCTCCAACTCTTGCGGACGTAGCATGCACTTCATCCCGCATCCCGACGATGCCCCTCTCCCGTCCCCGACCGCCACATCGCCACGATGGCTACTCTTAACCTCGGATTGCCCGACGAATTGGCGCGTTGGGCACAAGTCCCCTCAGGAGGTCTTCTATGTTGAGACCGAAGATCATGTACGCGTGATCGACATGATTCATGAGCGTCGTGACATGACGCAATGCCTTAGTCGCGACTGACATCCTTCATCGATTCGTGAGCGATGCGCAGCGCCAGCCCCCTCCTCCCCTGGCAAGTCTCCACTGGCGGCATCGCCGGTCTGATCCTGAGCATCGGCCTGGCGCGCTTCGCCTACACGCCGGTGCTGCCGTTGATGCAGCAGCAGGCCGCGCTCGGCGACGCGATGGGCGGCACGCTCGCCGCCGTCAACTACGCCGGTTACATGAGCGGCGCCGTCCTCGCCGCGCTCATCGACGATCCGCGCTGGCGCTCGCGGCTGTACTTCTGGGGCATGCTGCTCGGCCTCGTCGCCACCGCGCTGATGCCGCTCGCGCCCAACCTGGCGCTGTGGGCGGTCTCCCGCTACCTCGGCGGCCTCAGCGGCGCCGCCGGCATGCTGCTCGGCTCCGGCCTCGTGTTGGGCTTCCTGATGCGCGCCGGCAGACGCCCGGAACTCGGCGTCCACTTCATGGGACTGGGCCTGGGCATCGTCGTCTCCGCGATCGGCGCGATGGCGATGGACCGGCTCGCGCTCGACTGGGCCGGCCACTGGTGGGGCTTCGTCGTCATCGGCGCGCCGCTGCTCGCGATCACCTGGTGGTGGCGTCCGCCCGTGCCGCCCCCCGCGACCGCGACACTCGCCGCCGGCGCGCCCAGCGTCCGTTGGATGCGGTGGATGATCGCCGGCTACTTCTGCGCCGGCTGGGGCTTCGTCATCAGCGCCACGTTCACCGTGACCATCGTCGAGCGTCAGCCGCTGCTTCACGGTCAGGGCCCTTGGGCGTGGCTGCTGGTCGGGCTCTCCGCCACGCCGGCCGTGTTCCTGTGGGACCGCGTCGCCCGCCGCTTCGGCGATCTCAACGCGCTGCTCGCCGCCTTCGCGCTGCAGATCGTCTCCGTCGTCCTGCCCATGCTGTCCGGCGGCCTCGCCGCCGCACTCACCGGCGCGCTGCTCTACGGGGCGACCTTCATCGGGCTCGTGAGCCTCACGCTCGCGCTCGTGGGACGGCGCTCGCCCGGCAATCCCGGCAAGGCGATGGCGCGCCTCACCCTGAGCTACGGCGTCGCGCAGGTCACGGCGCCGGCGCTCGCGGGCGCGATGGCGCAGGCCAGCGGCAGCTACAGCGCGTCGCTGTGGTTGACCGCCGCCGTGCTCACCGTCGGCATGCTGATCATGCTCAGACTACGCGGCCTGGAAGCGCGCGGCGACGCGTGAGTCATCGATGCCATCGGCCATTGCGGCCGTCGCGGCCGTTGCGGCCCTGACGGACACGGCGGCCACTTCATCCGGGGCGGACGTCGAGCCCTCCAGGCCCAGGTCCGTTCGCCATTGCGGCGACAGCGCCACCACGTCGCCGATGACCAGCAGCGCCGGACTCGGCAGACCTTCGCGCTCGATCGCGGCCGGCAGGTCGGCGAGCGTCGTGAAGCACTCGCGCTGACGCGGCGTGTGTGCGGCGCTGACGATCACCGCCGGCGTGCCGGCGGCCAGTCCGCCGTCCTGCAGGGACTGAGCGATGACCGCGGCGCGCGTCAGACCCATGTACACGACCAGCGTGAGCCGGCTGCGCGCCAGCGCTGCCCAGTCCGGCGCGACGCCATGCTCGCCGTTGTGCCCGGTCACGAAGGCCACGCCCGGCGTGCAGCGCCGGTCCGTGACCGGCACGCCGACCGACGCGGGCGCCGCCAGCCCGGCGGACAGGCCGTTGATCACCTCGACCTCGATCCCTGCCTCGCGCAACGCGTCGACTTCCTCGCCGCCGCGTCCGAACACGAACGGGTCGCCGCCCTTCAAGCGAACGACGCGCGCGCCGGCCCTGGCCTCGCGGATCATCAGTTCGTGGATGAAGCGCTGCTCCGTCGACACGCAGCCGCCGCGCTTGCCCACGCGCAACACGCGCGCGGAGGCCGGCAGACACGCCAGCACGCGCTGGTCGACGAGATCGTCCGTCAGCACGACCTCCGCCTGCTGCAGCCGCTTGAGCGCCTTGACCGTGAGCAACTCCGGATCGCCCGGTCCGGCGCCGACGAGGGACACGCAGGGCGTGCGAACGGCATGACCGAGAGGTGGGCTGGCGTCGAGCGGGCTCATGTCGGTTCCTTCACTTCATTCGAGACGGGTGGCACCCTCGGTGCCTTGGTGTGCACGAGGCGGCGCAGCGCCGGCAGACAGGAGCCGCACTGCGTGCCGCAGCGCAACTCGCCCTGCAGCGCGGCGAGACGGGTTTCGGGCGAGCCCTCCGGCAGTCGCCGGAGGCAGGCGCCGATGGCGTCTTCCCGCACGTTGAAACAGTTGCAGACCTGCGGGCTGACAGGTACGGCGGGCGACTCCGCATCGGGCGCCAGCAGGCGGCGCCCGAACGGCGCCACCGGCACACGCTCGCGCCAGAGCGTGTCGAGCCAGGCCGCTTCGCCGCCCTCGCCGACGCGCATCAGCGATTGCAGCCTCGCCTCGGTCCCTTCGCCGTCGAGCCGCAACGATCGACTGCGCCCACGGCGCCCATCGGCGTAGCGCAACACACCGACGCCGTTCAGTTGCAGCACCGCCGCCAGCGCCTGCACCACCGGTGCCGGTGGCGGCTCCGCGAAGGCGAGTTCCAGGCTCCATCCCTCCATCGCATCCAGTCCCTCCTGCGCGTCCTGCGCGGGGCCTGGCAGGCAGCAGGCGTAATCCGCCTCCGCCATCAACGCGCGAAGCTGGCTGCGCAGCGCCGCGCCCTCGCCCGGGCCGACCCACGCAGCGCCGAAGACGCGCCACGGCAGTTGGACGGCCTCGACGGCCACGGCGGTGAACTTGAGCTCCGGCTGCCGCGCATCGGGGCAGTACGCCGGCTGTGTCAGCGCATTGATGCCCGACAGGCCGCGCCCGCCGAGGAACTCGCTGCCCCAGTGCATGGGCAGCCACGCCTGTTGCGCGCCGACGCCCTCGTCCGCGCGAAGCGGCACGATCAGTTCGCCGCGCCGCGACCGCACGCGGACCAGGGAAGCGGCCGTCAAGCCGCGCCGGTCGATGTCCTGCGGGTGCATCGCCACCGCCGGCCCCGGCGCGCCGGCAAAGAGCCTGGCGACCGTGCCGCTCCGACTCATGCCGTGCCACTGGTCACGCAGACGTCCGGTGCTCAGCGCCATCGGGAACCTGGCGTCCTGCACCTCCGCGGTCGGCGCGAAGGGCTTCGTGATGAAGCGCGCCCGGCCGTCGGGGTGAGCGAACTCGCCGTCCTCGTAGAGCCTCGTCGTCGCCGCGTTCGCGCCCGCGGGCCAGGGCCACTGGCGGGGTGCCTCTTCCAGCATCGGGTAGCTCAAACCGCCGATGTCCAGGTCCCGTCCGAGCGTCGCCTCGCGATGCTCCAGCCAGAGCTGCTCCTCCCGGTCCCAGGCGAAAAGCGAAGCCTGCCCCGGTCGCAATGCAGTCTCCATGCGGCGAGCGACGTCCCGCACGATGCGCCAGTCGGCGCGCGACTCGCCGGCCGCCGGCAGCGCCGCACGCACGCGGCTGATGCGGCGCTCGCTGTTGGTGACCGTGCCTTCCTTCTCCGCCCAGGTCGCCGCCGGCAGCACCACGTCGGCGAACGCCGCCGTCGCCGTGCCCGCGAAAGCTTCCTGGAGGATCACCAGCTCGCAGCGTTCCAGCGCCGCGCGCACCAGCGCCTGGTCGGGCATCGACTGCGCCGGGTTCGTGCACGCGATCCACAGCGCCTTGAGTTCGCCACGCGCCGCCGCCTGGAACAGCTCGACCGCCGTCTTGCCCGGCCGCTCCGGCAAGGCGTCCACGCCCCACAGCGCCGCCACCTCCGCGCGATGCGCGGCGTTGCCCGGGTCGCGATGACCCGGCAGCAGCGTCGCCATGCCGCCGCTTTCGCGACCGCCCATCGCATTCGGCTGGCCCGTGAGCGAGAAGGGCCCCGCGCCCGCGCGACCGATCTGGCCGGTGGCGAGATGCAGGTTGATCAGCGCCGTGTTCTTCGCCGCGCCGCTGCTGCTCTGGTTCAGGCCCATGCAGTACAGCGACAGCGTCGACGGCGACCGCGCGAACCACTGCGCCGCCTGCAGGATGTCCGTTTCCTTCAGCCCGGTCAGCCGCGCCGACTCGGCCGGCGTGGTCGTGCGCACCAGCGCCTTCAGCGCGTCGAAGCCGCTCGTGTGCCGCTCGATGAACGCGGCGTCGATCCAGCCCTCCCAGATCGCCGCGTGCAGCATCCCGTGGAACAGCGCAATGTCGCTGCCGGGCTTCAGCGCCAGATGCAGGTCGGCGAACTCGGCGGTCTCGGTGCGGCGCGGGTCGACGACGATGATCTTCATGGCCGGCCGCGCGGCGCGCGCCGCCTCGATGCGGCGGAACAGGATCGGATGCGCCCATGCCGTGTTGGCGCCGGCGATGAACAGGCAGTCCGTCTGCTCCAGGTCGTCGTAGCAGGTGGGCGGCGCATCCGCGCCCAACGACTGCTTGTAGCCCACGACCGCCGAGCTCATGCACAGCCGCGAGTTGCTGTCGATGTTGTTGGTGCCGATCAGCCCGCGCGCCAGCTTGTTGAACGCGTGGTAATCCTCGGTCAGCAGCTGCCCCGAGATGTAGAAGCCGATCGCGTCCGGGCCGTGCTCCGTCCGGATCGCCAGCAATCGATCGGCGAGACGCTGCGTCGTCGCGTCCCAGGCCACCGTCTGGAGCGGCGCGTCGCGCGTCGCCCGCCATGCCGGCTGCAGCAAGCGCTGCTGCGCGCGCACCATCGGCGTCGCGGTCAGGTGCAAGGTCGAGCCCTTGGTGCAGAGGCGGCCGAAGTTGGCCGGATGCGCCGGATCGCCGCGCACGCCGACGATCCGGGCGTCCGCGCCGTCCCCCGTCGCGTCGATCAGCACGCCGCAGCCCACGCCGCAGTACGGGCAGGTCGAGCGCGTGGTGCGGACGTCCGGGCTCATCGCCATCGGCCTCTCAGCAGGCCACCCGGGTGCAGGGGCCGGCCTTCACCGGCGGCAGATCGATGCCGACCGTGTCCAGTTCATCGCGGTCCAGCAGCACGACGCCGTCCTCGACCTTCACCTGGAAGACCGGCGTGCGGCCTTCATCCGGCTCGCGGGCGCAGCCGTTCTCCAGCGCGATGGTCCAGTTGTGCAGCGGACACGCGACCGCGTTGCCGAAGACGATGCCCTGGCTGAGCGGCCCCGCCTTGTGGGGGCAGCGATCGAGCAGCGCATGGACGCGGTCGTCCGCGGTGCGGAACAGCGCGACCTGCGGGCCCTTTTCGCGGGCGACGCGTCGCGAGCCCAGCACGGGAATATCGGCCACGGTGCAGACGGAGATCCAGTTCGTCATGGGGTGTTCCTCACGCTTGAACGGTGGCGACCGGCTCGAACTGGCGCACGTCGACCTGGGCCTTCGCGAACTCGAACCACGGATCCGGCTCGCCGTCGAGCGCGAACTGCAGCTCGGCCCACAGCGCCTTGCGCCCCTCGGCGTCGTCGAGGATGCGGCGCTTCACATGGTCCAGGCCCACGCGGCTCACGTAGTGCACGGTGCGTTCGAGGTACCAGCCCTCCTTGCGGTAGAGCTGCATGAAGGCGCCGGTGTATTCCATGACCTCTTCCGAGGTCTTGAGCTTGACGAGGAAGTGCGCCACCTCGGTCTTGATGCCGCCGTTGCCCGCGACGTACATCTCCCAGCCGGAGTCCACGCCGATGATGCCGACGTCCTTGATGCCGGCCTCGGCGCAGTTGCGCGGGCAGCCGCTGACGGCGAACTTGACCTTGTGCGGCGCATACATCCGCCACATCGCGCGCTCCAGGTCCTTGCCCATCTGCGTGCTGTCCTGCGTGCCCATGCGGCACCACTCGGAGCCGACGCAGGTCTTCACCGTGCGCAGCGCCTTGGCGTAGGCATGGCCGCTGGGCATGCCGATGTCGCGCCAGACGTCGACCAGGTCCTCCTTGCGCACGCCCAGCAGGTCGATGCGCTGGCCGCCGGTCACCTTCACCGTCGGGATCTTGTACTTGTCGACGGCGTCGGCGATCCGGCGCAGCTCATCGGCGGTCGTCTCCCCGCCCCACATCCGCGGGATCACCGAGTAGGTCCCGTCCTTCTGGATATTCGCGTGACTGCGCTCGTTGATGAAGCGCGACTGCGGATCGTCCACGGCCTCCTTGGGCCACGACGAGAGCAGGTAGTAGTTGAGCGCCGGCCGGCAGGTCGCGCAGCCGTTGGGCGTCTTCCAGTTCAGGCGCGCGTAGACGTCGCCGAGCTTGATCAGGTGCTCGTCGAAGATGGCGTCGCGCACCTCCTGGTGGCTCAGGTCGGTGCAGCCGCAGATCGCCTTCTTCTTCGGCGCCGACGAGTAGTCGCCGCCGGCCGTGAACATCAGCAGCTGCTCGACCAGCCCCGTGCAGGAGCCGCAGCTCGCGCTGGCCTTGGTGTGCTTGCGCACCTCCTCCAGCGTGAACAGGCCCTTCTCCTTGATCGCCTTGCAGACGGCGCCCTTGGTGACGCCGTTGCAGCCGCAGACCTCGTCGCTGTCGGCCATCGCGGCCGCCTTGTTGTGCCCCTGGTGGCCGACGTCGCCGATGTTGCTCTCGCCGAACATCAGCTTGTCCCGGATGTCGCCGATCTTGCGGCCCTCGCGCAGCAGCTTGAAGTACCAGCTGCCGTCGACGGTGTCGCCATAGAGGCAGGCGCCGACCAGTTGGTCCTCCTTGATGACGAGCTTCTTGTAGACGCCGGCGAAGGGATCGCTCATCACGATCTCCTCGGTGCCCTCGCCGCCCATGAAGTCGCCGGCCGAGAACAGGTCGATGCCGGTGACCTTCAGCTTGGTGCTGGTCTGGCTGCCGAGATAGCGGCCGATGCCGAACTGCGCCAGGTGGTTCGCGCAGACCTTGCCCTGCTCGAACAGCGGCGCCACGAGACCGTAGGCGATGCCGCGGTGCGCGGCGCATTCCCCGACGGCGTACACGCGGGGATCGGTGACCGTCTGCAACGTGTCGGTGACGACGATGCCACGTTGGCAGTGCAGGCCGGCGCGCTCGGCCAGCGCGGTGTTGGGACGGATGCCGGCGGCCATCACGACGAGGTCGGCGGGGATCTCCTCGCCGTCCTTGAAACGCACGGCCATCACCCGTCCGTCCTTGTCGCCGATCAGCGCCTCCGTCTGCGCGCCCATCCGGAAGCGCAGGCCGCGTTCCTGCAGCGACTTGCGCAGCAGGTCGCCGGCCTGGTCGTCAAGCTGGCGTTCCATCAGCCAGCCGGCGATGTGGATCACCGTGACCTGCATGCCGCGCAACATCAGGCCGTTCGCCGCCTCCAGGCCCAGCAGCCCGCCGCCGATGATCACGGCATGGCGGTACTTCGCGGCCGCCTCGATCATCGTGTTGGTGTCGGTGATGTCGCGGTAGCCGATCACGCCCGCGAGCTCCTTGCCGGGCACCGGCAGGATGAACGGATTGGAACCGGTGGCGATCAGCAGCCGGTCGTATTCGGCCTCGGTGCCGTCGTCGGCGACCACCTTGCGGCGGACCCGGTCGATGGTCGTCACCGTCTTGCCCAGGTGCAGCGTGATGCCGTTGTCCTCGTACCAGGACAGCGGATTCAGGATGATCTCGTCGAGCGTCTGCTCGCCGGCCAGCACCGGGCTGAGCAGGATGCGGTTGTAGTTGGGATGGGACTCCGCCCCGAAGACGGTGATGTCGTACAGGTCGGGGGAGATCTTCAGCAGCTCTTCCAGCGTGCGCACGCCGGCCATGCCGTTGCCGATCATCACGAGCTTCATCTTCTTCATGGCAGGGGCTCCGGCTGGGGTGTTCAGAGGCGCGAGTTCGGTGGTGGCGTTCATGCGGAGCGCTCCATGCGGAAGGTGGCGGTCGGGAGAGCCCGGCCCTCACCCCTGCCCTCTCCCGCAAGCGGGAGAGGGAGTGAGAGAGGCGTCTCGGTGGACGCAGAGGGATGCGCGCGGCCGCCGGCGCCGACCCAGGTGCGGGTCCAGCGGGCCTGCATCACGCGCAGCAGGCCGAGCATCGCGAGCGCGAAGACGGCGAAGGCCGCGAAGCCCCAGGCGTAGGTGCCGGCCCATTGCCTGGACAGGCCCATGAGGTTGGGGACCGCACCGCCGCCGAGGGCGCCGATCTCGCCGATCATCGAACCGGCCACCGCGGTGGCCGCGGGCCAGCGCAGCGGCACCAGCTGGAACAGCGCGCCGTTGCCCGCGCCCAGCGCGCCGAAGCAGACCACCAGCAGCACCGTCGTCAGCACCAGCGAGCCGTTGGCCGGCCCGATGAGCAGCAGCGAGACCGTCACCATCGCCAACACCACCGTCAGCGCATTGACGCCGCCCCAGCGGTCCGAGAGCGCGCCGCCGAAGACACGGACCGCCGCGCCCATGAACGCCGCCAGCATCGTCAACTGACCGGCGGCGATCTTGGAGACGCCGAACTGGTCGTGGTAGTAGGTGGGCAGGAAGGTGGTGAGGCCGATGAAGCCGCCGAAGGTCACCGCGTACAGCAGGCTGAAGGCCCAGCCGTCCTTCTCGAACAGGCAGGCGACGTGCTCGCGCAGACCGGCGTGGGCGTCGACGTCCGGCGGCTCCTTCGCGAAGACCACCATCACGACCATCGGCACCGCGATCGCGGCGGCGGCGATCGCGTAGACGCTCTGCCAGCCCAGCCACTGCGCCAGCGGCGGCGCCACCAGCACCGACACCGCGGTGCCGACGTTGCCCGCGCCGACCAGGCCCATCGCCAGGCCCTTGTACTTCGGCGGGTACCAGCCCGACCCCAGCGACATCGCCACGCCGAAGCTCGCGCCGGCGATGCCCAGCAGCACGCCCATCGCGAGCAGATCGCCGTAGCTCTCGACCATGAAGTAGCCGTAGCTCATGGCGACGGCGATCAGCGCCATCTCCACCAGCGTCGCGTTCTTGCGACCGATGTACTGCGACAGCACGCCCAGCGGGAAGCGCATCAGCGCGCCGGCCATGATGGGGATCGACAGCATCAGCCCCTTCTGCGCGGCGGTGAGCTGGTAGGCCTCGCTGATGAAGGGCGCGAGCGCGCCGTTGAGCACCCAGATGCAGCAGGAGCAGGCGAAGTACAGGAACGCCGCGCCGAGGGTCGGGGCGTGGCCGGAGCGCAGGAAGGTGCGGAACGCTGCCATGGCGGAATTGCTGTGGGGGGCTGGAAACGAAAAAAGGCCGCGTCGAGCGCGGGGCTCGGCGAGGCCTTCTGACGGATGAGGCATCGGATCGCGGGCGATCCGGCGCGAAGACCGCGGGACCGGAGCCCCGCGCGGGTGCGGCGCGTCGTTGCGCCACGCCGGAGACTTCGCAAGTCGCATGCCAGCGCGCGCGGCGGTCGGTATTTCTTCAACGCCGGACCGGTACAGGCTTATGCTGCGGCGCTCCGCCGGACCGTCCGTCGATGGCCGGAGACCGTCGCCGCCCTCCTCTGTCAGCCCCATGTCCGAGCCCCTCGCCCGACCCGATGCCGATCCCGCCGACGACGACGAGACGCTGCCCCGCCGCGTCCTGCTGCTCGGCGCCGCCGCGCTGGCGGGCGACCCCGCCGCGCACTGGATTGCGGCAGCCGTGCACCAGTCGGAACGCGACAGCTTGGTGCGCGCCGCACAGGAACGGGACGCGGAGGCGTTCGTGCTCGACCTCGGCGCGTCTCCTGCGAGCGCGTCGCCTGCGAGCGCGTCGGATCGGTCGATCGCGGCGCGGTCGATGGTGCCGGACTGGTCGGACTGGTTCGACGCCCTGGAGGCCGCCCAGCTGAACCTGCCGGGTGTGTGCGTGGCGCCCGGCGCCGATCGGATGCCCGTCGAGTTCCAGCAGCGCGCGATGTCGGTCGGCGTGCAGGTGCTCCTCGAGTCGATGCCGGAACCCGCCGCGCTGCGTCGCCAGCTGCGTTGGGCGGTCGGGGCCAGCGCCCGCTTCGCGGCGCTGCGGGCGCAGCTGGACGACCGCAAGTGGACCGATCGCGCCAAGGGCCTGCTGATGTCGGCCCGCGACCTCGATGAAGACGCCGCCTTCCGGCTGCTGCGCGATGCGGCGATGCACGCGCACCTGCGGCTGGGCGAGGTGGCGCGGTCGGTCGTGCAGTCGGCCCAGTTGGCGGAGGCGGTGAACCTCGCCGGCCAGCAGCGCATGCTCAGCCAGCGGCTGGTGAAGCTGATGGCCCAGCGCGCCGCCGGCATCGAGGGCAAGCGCGCCAAGGCGCTGCAGGACGAGTCCTGCGCGCGCGTCACCGCCAACCTGGCCCGACTGCCCGCGTTGGTGGCGGGCCTGCCGCCGTCGACGGGCACACCGGCCCACCTCGTCGACCCCGTGATCAACGCCTGGCACCGGCTGGAGCCCCTGCTCGCCGGCAAGCCCGGCACCGAGGCGCTGGCGGCCGCCGATGGCGCCGCGCAAGACCTGCTGACGCAGTCCGACGCGCTGGCCACGGCACTCGCGGCCTCGGGCGGCGGCAAGCCGCTGCACGTCGTCAATGTCTGCGGACGGCAGCGCATGCTGAGCCAGCAACTGGCGAAGGAGGCCCTGCTCGCGGTCCTGCTGCCGGGTCGCGACACGGCGGTGCTGATCGACAGCCTGGATCGCTTCGCCGCGGGCCTCGCGGAACTGGAGTCTTCGCCGCTATCGAGCGACGCGATCCGCGCGCTGCTGGCCGAGGTCGGCGCCGAATGGCTGCGGCTGATGCGCAGCGTGCGCCACGCCCACGGCCGCGAGGCGGCCGAAGGGCTGGCGCGCAGCAGCGAGGTGCTGCTCGATCGGCTGGAGCTGCTCACGGTGCATTACCAACAGAGTCTGCAGATCATCCTGGGTTGAGGGCTTCAGGACTGCCACGGCCGCTGGCCCTCACCCCTACCCTCTCCCGCAAGCGGGAGAGGGAGAAAGAGAGCCAGCGCCGCGAATGGAGCCCGTCGGACACCCTCTCCCGCTTGCGGGAGAGGGCGGGGGTGAGGGCCAGCTGACTCACGCAGTCAAGCGGCCCGCGACTCCACGTGCCGATGGCGCGTGTAGAGGAAGTCGATCACCGCCTTGCGCGCATGGACGTAGGTCGGGTCCTCGGCGAGCGCGACGCGGTCGCGCGGCCGCGGCAGCGTGACGGGCAGGATCTCGCCGATCGTGGCCGCCGGGCCGTTGGTCATCATGACGATGCGGTCGGACAGCAGCACCGCCTCGTCCACGTCGTGCGTGACCATGACCACCGTGCTGTGCGTCGCGGCGACGATCTTCAGCAGCTCGTCCTGCAGGTGCGCGCGCGTCAGCGCGTCCAGCGCGCCGAAGGGCTCGTCCATCAGCAGCACCTTGGGCTCCATCGCCAGCGCCCGCGCGATGCCCACGCGCTGCTTCATGCCGCCGGAGATCTCGTGCGGCCGCTTGAACATCGCGTGACTCATGCCGACGAGGTGCAGCGCCTCCTCGGTGCGCGCCATCAGGCGCGGTCGCAGCTCGCGGCTGCCGAAGACCGACTCCACCGCCAGCAGCACGTTGTCGAAGCAGGTCAGCCACGGCAGCAGCGAGTGGTTCTGGAACACGACCGCGCGCTCGGGGCCGGGGCCGGCGATCTCGCGACCGTCGCAGAGCAGGCCGCCGTCGGTGGGCTGCAGCAGGCCGGCGATCAGGTTCAGCAGCGTCGACTTGCCGCAGCCCGAATGGCCGATCAGGGTCACGAACTCGCCCTTGGCGATGTCGAGGTCGATCTCGCGCAGCGCATGGAAGCGGCCCTTGCGGCTGGAGAAGACCATCTCGGCCTGCTGCACACGGATGAACGGACTCATCGAAGTCTCCTCGGGCCTAGTCATCGAAGGAAAAGCGCTTGGCGAGGGTCATCAGGAACCACTCCAGCAACAGCCCCACGATCCCGATCACGAAGATCGCGATGAGGATGTGCTGCACGTTGAGGTTGTTCCACTCGTCCCAGACCCAGAAGCCGATGCCGACGCCGCCGGTCAGCATCTCGGCCGCCACGATCACCAGCCACGCGGTGCCGACGGACAGCCGCACGCCGGTCAGCATGTAGGGCAGCACGGCGGGGAAGAGGATGCGCGTCACCAGCTTCCATTCGGACAGGCGCAGCACGCGGGCGACGTTCAGGTAGTCCTGCGGCACGCGCTGCACGCCCACCGCGGTGTTGACGACCATCGGCCAGATCGAGCAGATGAAGATGGTCCAGATCGCCGCCGGGTTGGCGCTCTTGAACACCAGCAGCCCGATCGGCAGCCACGCCAGCGGCGACACCGGCTTGAGCAGGCTGATCAGCGGCGACAGCATGCGGCTCGCGAATTCGAAACGGCCGATGATGAAGCCCAGCGGGATGCCGACCGCCGCCGCAAGACCGAAGCCCAGCGCCACCCGCTGCAGCGAGTTCAGGATGTTCCAGCCGATGCCCTGGTCGTTCGGCCCGTTGCGATAGAACGGATCGGCGAACAGCTTGACCGCGGCGTCCCACGTCGCACCCGGCGTCGGGAACTCGCCGCCCTTCATCGTCGCGACGTACCAGACCAGCCAGAGCAGGCCAAGCCCGCACACCGGCGGCAGCACGCGCATCCAGACGGCGCGCCAGTCGATGCCGGCGCGCGGCGGCCGCGCGGGGACCGGCTTGGCGACCGGCTCGTTGGCCGCGTCACGCGCCAGCGGCAGGGGCGTCGCGACGGAGACGGTGACCGGCTCACCGTTCGCATCGCCGGGGGAATGAAAAACGGCACTGACCATGGCGGACTCCTGCATCGATCAGAAGGGAGAGGTGAGGAAGCCCGTCATGCGCGGACCTTGAAGGCGTCCGCGTACTTGGCGGGATCCTTGGCGTCCCAGACGACGCCGTCGAACAGCTTCGCCGAGCGCATCGTCTCCTTCGGCACCGACACGCCGAGCGCCGACGCCGCCTGCTTGTAGAGCTCGACCTGGTTCACCTGGCGCGCGACGCCCAGGTAGTCCGGATGCTCCTTGATCAGTCCCCAGCGCTTGTGCTGCGTCAGGAACCACATGCCGTCGGACAACCAGGGGAAGTT
The DNA here is from genome assembly GCF_056867975.1 of Mitsuaria sp. MSU3D. Classification (NCBI taxonomy): domain Bacteria; kingdom Pseudomonadati; phylum Pseudomonadota; class Betaproteobacteria; order Burkholderiales; family Sphaerotilaceae; genus Roseateles; species Mitsuaria sp. MSU3D. Next base: position 4,365,652 of record NZ_CP200314.1, read on the forward strand.
GACCTGGCCGTCGTTGAAGAACTTCATGTAGTTGGGGTCGTCCCAGGTCTTGCCCAGGCCGTTCTGGTACCGGCCCAGGATGCGCTGGTTGATCGCGTCGACGCTGGTGTTGACGTAGGCCTTGTCGGCGATGGTCTCGGCCATCTTCTGCTTGTTGGACAGGCTGGCGTCGATCCAGCGGCCGGCCTCGAGCACCGCCATGATCACGGCACGCGCGGTGTTGGGGTACTTCTTGACGAAGTCGCCGGTGGTGCCGAGCACCTTCTCCGGATGGTCCTTCCAGATGTCCTGCGTGGTGGCGGCGGTGATGCCGATGCCGTCGATGATGGCGCGGTGGTTCCAGGGCTCGCCGACGCAGAAGCCGTCCATGTTGCCCACGCGCATGTTGGCCACCATCTGCGGCGGCGGCACGGTGATGACCTTGGCCTCCTTCATCGGGTTCACGCCCGCGGCGGCCAGCCAGTAGTAGAGCCACATCGCGTGCGTGCCGGTCGGGAAGGTCTGCGCGAAGGTGTAGTCGCGCTTGTCCTTCTTCATGACCTTGGCCAGCGAGGCCGCGTCCACCGCGCCGGCCTCGGCCAGCTTCTTCGACAGCGTGATCGCCTGGCCGTTGTTGTTCAGGGTCATCAGGACGGCCATGTCCTTCTTCGGACCGGCCACGCCCAGCTGCACGCCATAGATCAGGCCGTAGAGCACGTGCGCCATGTCGAGCTCGCCGTTGACGAGCTTGTCGCGCACGCCGGCCCAGGAAGCTTCCTTGGTCGGGATGATCTTGATGCCGTACTTCTTGTCGAAGCCCAGCGCGGCGGCCATCACCACCGACGCGCAGTCGGTCAGCGGGATGAAGCCGATGCGGACCTCCTCCTTCTCCGGCTTGTCGGAGCCGGCGGCGAACGCGCCGCCGCCCGGCAGCGCGGACAGCCCGCCCAGCGCCGCGCCGGTGGCGAGCAGCTTGCGACGCTCAGCGCTCATCAGACCCTCCTGGGAACCGTGTTGCATTCAAGACCTCCGGGAAAAACAAAAAAGGCGTCGCGACCGTCCCGCTTCGTCGAAGCGGAACCGATCGGACGCCTTTGCCCAAATCTTTCGATGTGACCCTCACGCCGTTGCGAGGGCACGAGCAGGGCATTGCAGGAAGCGTGCCACGAGGTCGATACGACGCGGCCCAGGAGGAAGCAGGCGGACAGGCACGCCGAAGTCCGTCGCGATGCACTGTCTCGCGGCATCCATGCGCCGTTGCGGTGCGTTCAGCCTCGCAACAGATCGTGCGCGTCGATCACGCGCCGCGCGACCTGCGCGAGCGCCTCGCCGCGGTCCATCGCGAGCTTGCGCAGGCGCTGGTAGGCCTGGTCCTCGTCCAGGCCCTGCTCGCGCATCAGGATGCCCTTGGCCTTGTCGACGAGCTTGCGCGAAGCCAGTTGCGCCTGCGTCCTGCTGAGCTCCTCGCGCAGCGCGAGGTCCTGCTCGAAGCGCGCGATCGCCACGTGCAGCACGGGCGCGAGCCGCTGCGTCTGCAGTCCCGCCACGACATACGCGCTGACGCCGGCCTGGATCGCGCGGCGCATCGGGGCGCGGTCCTCGTCCTCCGCGAAGATCACGACGGGGCGCGGCATCTTCGTCGACAGCGTGGCGAGGTTCTCGAGCGTGTCGCGCGTCGGCGATTCGGCGTCGACGATGACGACGTCCGGTTGCAGGCGCAGCACGCAGTCGTGGATCAGCGTGGCCTGCTCGATGACGCCGACGACCTCGCAGCCCTGGCGCACCAGTTCATCGCGCAGCAGGTCGACGCGATGGGCGCCGTCGTCGATGAGCAGCACGCGCAAGCCGGCATGCGCGGCATGCGCGGGCGGCGGGCTGGCATCGGGGGCGGGCGGCGGCTTCACGCCAATCACGGCGCAAGTTCCATGCCGAGTCCGGCCGCTTCCACGCCGGGATGCCGGGCAAGGCACGCTCCTGAACCACCGCAACCGGCGTGCCCAGGGTCCTGCCAAGAAGGGGCCGCGCAAACCGGCGCTTCGCCGTACTGTCGCGGCGAGCGGCGGTCACGTCGCCAGGGAGATGACCATGCGCCTTTCAACGCATTTGATCCCACACGGGATTCCGCACCACCTCCCGCGTCGCGTGGGTCGCCAGGCCCTGCTGATCGCACTGCTGTCGCTGGGCGGCGGCGCGGTCTGCGCCGCCGAATTCACCGCCGGGGCCGGAGCGTCCAGCCAGACGGCGACGAAGAACGTGCAGCAGGGCGGCGGCGATCCCCGATCGGGCAGCTCGCCGGTGTGGGCCGGCACCGACCTCATCCTGTACGACGCCGTGCCCGGGGTCCTTCAGAACACCAATGCCATCTCCTACGCGAGCGCGAGCTACGGTCACCTGGTCTTCGTCTCCCGCTCGTCGACGAACCAGACTTCCGTGTCGGGCGATCAGCCCGGGCTGCACGCCGAATCCAACGCCAGCGCGTCGATGGCCGACAGCTTCGTCGTTGCCTGCCCCACCTGCGTCGCCGGCACGCGCGGCACGATGAACTTCCGGGTCGTGCTGGAGGGCGACGTGGGTCTGAACAATTCGTCCAGCAGCCTCGGCGGTCAACCGATCCCAGGCGCGGCCCGGACCACGCAGTACTACTGGAGCAGCAACCTGTCGATGCGCGCCGAGGGTGTCGCCATGGACTTTCCCGGCCCCGGCACGCTGGCGCTGTTCGCCTACGACTACCGGGCGATGGTCAACGACGACATCGTGGCCGGCGGCTCGCGCGAAGGCATGGGCATCTACGACTACCAGCTCGAATTCGAGTTCGGCAGCCCCATCCATATGAACTGGCTGGCCAGCGCATCGTCCTTGGCCGACCTGCGGGCGGGCGACGGCAACGCCATCGGCGCGCTGAGCGCGATGGGCTACGCCGCCTTCTCCAACAGCTTCTACTGGGATGGCATCTCCGCCGTCACCGATGCCAACGGCAATCTGGTGAACGGCTTCACCGCGAAGAACGGCGTCGGCGTCGACTACGCGCAGTCCTTCGCCAATGCGGCGCTGGTGCCGGAGCCCGGCACCTGGGCGCTGATGGCGGCCGGGTTGGGGATGCTGGGACTGATCGCCGGGCGTCGGCGCTCGCGGCGAATCGACCCGATGTCGACGTCAAGGCCGACGCGTCGGTTCACGACGCTGCTCGCGGCCTGCGGCGGACTCCTGGGCCTGGGCATCAACGGTCCTGCGCAGGCGCAGCCCCTGCCGCCCTTCGAGGTGGTCTACGACTACCAGCTGGTCGCGCCCGGCGCGCCCAGCCGGATGGAACACCGCAGCGCCTTCACGTCGGCCGGCGAGGTGCGCCGCTTCAGCGATGCGATCGGCTTCAGCGACGCGTCGCTGTCTTCCGATGCACGCATGGAAGGCTGGGGCGCGGCGCGCTACGGCCACCTGCAGGCCTACGTCAAGGGATCGACGGCGCTCGCGGCCCAGGCGGCGGACCAGAGCACCTACCTGCTGGGCAGTGTCACCGCGACGCTGACCGACAGCTTCGTCATCCAGTGCGGCGGCTGCGCGGCGGGGACCGTGGGCTCGATGAACTTCCGCGTGTTCTTCGACGCCGCCACCGCGCGCGAAGGCGGACTCGGCCAGCCGGTCTCGCAGACCGGCGGCTACCTCGCCGATACCGACTGGTGGACCGGCTTCGGGATCACCGCCCAAGGGGTGCCCAATCCGTCGCCGCCCGACGTGCCCGGGCCGCCGAACCCCGGCCAGCTGGGGTTCCAGTTCTATCGCCTGGAAACGCTGCACAACGACGTCCCCGGCATCGAGGAAAGTCCGCGCGTGTCGGCCGGTCTGCAGGAGCTGTCGATCCAGTTCGTCTTCGGCGAACCGATCCGGATCGACATGGGCCTGAGCGCCGTGCTGCTCGGCGGCGTCTACACCGGCGAGAACACGACGCCGTTCAGCGGGCACGGCGCGATGGAGACCGACGCGACGCGCAGCATGTACTGGGACGGCATCACCAGCGTGATCGACGCGCAGGGCAACGCGGTCAACGGCTTCACCGCGCGGAACGCCGTGGGCATCGACTACGCGCGCTCGTTCGCGACCGCCGCGGTCGTGCCGGAGCCCGGCACCTGGGCGCTGATGCTGGCGGGGCTGGGGATGCTGGGAGCCAGCCTGCGGCGTCGCCGCATCGCTATCCGGCGTCTGGCAGGCGCCCTGGGCGCCGCGGGTCTTGTGGGCGTCGCCGGCCTGGCCCAGGCGCAGACGCTGTCCGTGAGCTACAGCTACGGCCTCGGCGCCTTCGGCGTCCCCGGACGCAGCGACGAGGTCGGCGGCGAGATGGACCCCGGCGAACGGCGCACGTTCAGCGATGCGATCAGCTTCGACGGCGGCCCGCGACACGCCGACGCCAGCATCGAGGGCTGGGGCGCCGCCTCTTACGGACACCTGCAGGCCTACGTCAAGGGATCGACCTCGCTCGTGGCACAGGGACCCAACCATGACGCCTATTCGTTCGCGCAGGTGAAAAGCTCGCTGACCGATACCTTCGTCATCCAATGCGGCGGCTGCACGGCGGGGACGGCGGGCACGATGAACTTCCGCATCTTCTTCGACGCCGTCACCGCCCATCAGGGCGGCATGACGCAGTCGCCGGCAGACGCGGGCGGCTTCTACAACGCCGACAACCATTGGTGGTCCGACGTCGCGGTCCGTGCCGACGGCGTGTCCGGCCCGTCCGGCCAGGGACAACTGGACTTCCGCTACTACCGTTTCGACACGTTGCGCAACGATGTCGCCGGCGTCGAGGAGAGTCCGGGCATGACGGCCGGCATGCAGAACCTGTCCCTCGACTTCGTCTTCGGACAGCCGATCCACCTCGACATGACCCTGGCCGCCTCCCTCTCCGGCGCCCTCTACTCCGGGCGGAACACCGACTCGTTCAGCGCCCGGGCCGCGATGGAGACCGACGCCACGCACAGCATGTACTGGGCCGGCATCACCAGCGTGCTCGACGCGCAGGGCAACGCCGTGGCCGGCGTCACCGCGCTGAATGCACGGGGACTCGACTACACCCGCGCCTTCGCCAGCGCCGCGGTCATCCCGGAGCCCGGCACCTGGGCGCTGATGGCCGCCGGAGCGGCGCTGCTCGTCCTGCTCGCCACAGGACGTCGCGGTCGGGGCGTCGGCCCCGCGACCCGTCGCACCCCGACGGCGCGACCGGTCTCCCCGCGCCGCCGTCCGTGGCGTCTCGTCCTGCTCGCGCTGGCCTGGCCCGCGATGGCGGGGGCCGCCGAGACCTTCGTCTCCACCAACACCCATGTCCTCGGTCCGGTGTCCGACGAGCGGGACGCGTCCATCAAGCCGCCGTGGCTGGGTCCGGCCTCCAGCCATGTCTCGGTGTTCGACGCCGGTCCGGGCTACGCGGCCACCGGCCAGGCGCGGACCTGGGGCCAGGCCCGGCCGGGCGGGTTCGAGATGTCCGTCTCCGGCTCCGTGCTGGCCGCCGCCAACAACGAGAGTTCCTGGATCTCCGCCGAAGGCAACGTCACGGGCTCCACCGTCGACAGCTTCATCGTCACCTGCCCGACCTGCGTGGCGGGCACGCGGGGCAGCCTCACGCTTCAGATCCAGGTGGGCGCCGACGCTGCGACCTGGAACGGCGGCGCCATGCCACTCTCGCTCGGTCCCGTCTACGGTGGCTCGGCTGGCTGGGGGAGCTATCTGCAGACCTACGCCGAAGGCATCCGGGACGGGAACGGGCAGACGATCTACCGCCAACTCAACACCACCGTCAACTATGAGTTCGCCAACGGCGAGCCCCTGACGATGACCGGCGGCGATCCGCCTGGACGCCAGTCGCTGACGATCGACTTCGTCTTCGGTCAGCCGGTCGGATTCGTCTGGAACGTCTCGATGGGCGTCTATGCCGTCGCCGGCCGCGAGGAGCCTCACAACGCGACCACCTGGGCGTCGTTGGCGCTGTCCATGGGACCCGACGACACCTACTGGCGCGGCATCACCTCGGTGCTGGACAGCAGCGGCGCGAGCGTCGCCGGCTACCGCGCGCTGAACGCGGACGGCGTCGACTTCGCGCAATCGCTGGCGGTCGCCGCCATCCCCGAACCCGGCACCTGGGCCTTGATGGCGCTGGGCCTGTGCGTCCTCGGTGTCATCGCGCATCGGCGCGGCCGGTCGCTGGAGGACATCGCGTGATGCCCGCGCTCATCTCTCGGCTCCTGGCGCAGGCCGCGACCGCCGCCCTGCTGGCCGGCGTGTTCATCGACGCCCAGGGGGCGAACTTCGTGACGCGGGGCAACAGCATCAGCCGCACGGGTTCCGAACAGGACGAACGCACGCTGGAAGACCGCTACGCCGAATCGCCGCTCACCGCGCGGATCGTCACCTCGGCAGCCGGCGAGGCGCCCGGTCACAGCAGTCTCGCGCAGTCGCAGGCCCGCGTCGACGTCACCTACGGCAACGCGCGCCTGAGCGCGCAGTCCAGCGCTTTCCTCGACAGCCGCGACGGCACCGGCGTCGCCTTCGGCTCCTCCTTCGTCGCTGCCGAATCGAGCGACCGCTTCGCCCTCACCTGCCCGGCCTGCGTGTCCGGGAGCGCCGGCGCAATGACCTTCCGCATCGTCGTCGACGGCGTGCGCTGGCCCGACGGCTACGCCTCGGTCCTGGAGGGACCGGGCGGCGTCTACGCCGCGGAGAGCGGCTGGCAGACGAGCCTGTTGCTGAGCGCGCCCGGCGCGTCGCCGTTCCGTTTCGATAGCCACGAGGTCAACTACTTCACCACCGGCGAGCGCACCCGCTTCAGCCTCGGCGAGGGCGTCGGCACCTTCGCCTACACGGTGCCGGTCACCTTCGGCGAAACGATCGACATCAGCTGGCGCAGCTCGCTCTACGCGACCGCCGTCGTCGGCCTCACCGACCCGGACTCGCGCATCACCGCCTGGGCCGCCGGTCTGACCGACTTCTCCCACAGCTTCAGCTGGGACGGGATCGTCGGCGTCACCGATGCGCAGGGCCGCCCGATGGCGGACGTGACCGCCTTCAACGACGTCGGCATCAACTACGCCGCCTCGCTGGCTGCGGCGACGGTCCCCGAACCGGGCACCTGGGCGCTGATGGTCGCCGGGCTGGCGCTGCTCGCGCTGGGACGCTCGCGTCGCCGCCATCGCTCGGATCAACCGGCATCCTAGGGATTCCCCGCCCTTCGCGGGTGAACAACCCCGGACATCTCACGTTTACGTAAACGTCAACCGGAATCTAGAATCGGCGCGCAACATCGATCCCCAAAAGGGGTCGACCCACGACAGGCGCCGCGGCGGGACCATCCTCTCCATCGCAGGCGACCGCGCCCCCAGCCGGAGACACACGTCATGACCGAGATGTCCGCCGAGTACAAGGCCCTGGCCGAGTACCGCCCCACCCAGAAGGTCCGCTTCGTGACCGCCGCCAGCCTGTTCGACGGGCACGACGCGGCGATCAACATCATGCGGCGCATCCTGCAGAGCATGGGCGCGGAGGTCATCCACCTGGGCCACAACCGCTCGGTGGACGAGGTCGTCACCGCCGCGTTGCAGGAAGACGCGCAGGGCATCGCGGTCAGCTCCTACCAGGGCGGCCACGTCGAATACTTCAAGTACATGGTGGAGCTGCTGCGCCAGCGCGGCGGTGAGAAGATCCAGGTCTTCGGCGGCGGCGGCGGCGTGATCGTGCCGGCCGAGATCCGCGACCTGGCCGACCAGGGCGTGCGCATCTTCAGCCCCGAGGACGGCCAGCGCATGGGCCTGATGGGCATGATCGGCGAGATGGTCATGCGCTGCGACCAGGACCTCAGCGCCGCCGCGCCCAAGGCCGTGGCCGCGCTGCAAGGCCATTCGGAAAGCGCCTGGCGCGCGCTCGCGCAGGCGATCACGGCGCTGGAGAACGGTCGCGCCGATGCGAGCTTCACGCAGGCGCTGCGCGATGCCGCCAAGGGCTTGCGCACGCCCGTGCTGGGCATCACCGGCACCGGCGGCGCGGGCAAGTCCTCGCTGACCGACGAACTGATCCGCCGCCTGCGCCTGGACCAGGACGACGCGCTGCGCATCGCCGTGATCTCGATCGACCCGTCGCGCCGCAAGAGCGGCGGCGCGCTGCTGGGCGACCGCATCCGCATGAATGCGATCGCGCCCTGGGCCGCAGGTCAACGCGTCTACATGCGCTCGCTCGCGACGCGCGACTTCGGCTCCGAGATCTCGCAGGCGCTGCCCGACGTGATCGCCGCGGCCAAGGTCGCGGGCTTCGACCTCGTCATCGTCGAGACCTCCGGCATCGGCCAGGGCGACGCGGCCATCGTGCCGCACGTCGACGTGCCGATGTACGTGATGACGCCGGAGTTCGGCGCGGCCAGCCAGCTCGAGAAGATCGACATGCTGGACTTCGCCGAGTTCGTCGCGATCAACAAGTTCGACCGCAAGGGTGCGGCCGACGCGTGGCGCGACGTCGCCAAGCAGGTGCAGCGCAACAAGGAGGCCTGGGGAAGAAGGCCGAGGAACTGCCGGTCTTCGGCACCATGGCCAGCCGCTTCAATGACGACGGCGTCACCGCGCTCTACCAGGCGCTGAAGCCGCGCCTGGCCGAGCTCGGCCTGCCGCTGCGGGACGGCGACGGCCGTCTGCCGGTCGCCGCCACGCGCTTCAGCACCCACCAGACACCGATCGTGCCGCCGGCGCGTTCGCGTTACCTCGCCGAGATCGGCGACACCGTGCGCTCATACAAGAAGCGGGCCCGCGCGCAAGCGCGCCTGGCCCGCGAGATCCAGCAGCTGACCGCCAGCGCCGCGATGCTCGGTAGCGCCGGAGCCGGCGGCGATATCCAGGCTCATGCCGCGTCGCTGTCCACGCTTGAAGCACTCGCCACCTCGCGTCAGGCGAAGCTCGACGCCGACGCGCGCCAGTTGCTCGCGCAGTGGCCCGACATGCAGCAGGCCTACGCCGGCGACGAGTACGTCGTGAAGATCCGCGACAAGGAGATCCGCACGGCGCTGGTGTCGACCTCGTTGTCGGGCACGCGCATCCGCAAGGTCGTGCTGCCGCCGTACGAGGACCAGGGCGAGCTGCTGAAGTGGCTGATGCTGGAGAACGTGCCGGGCAGCTTCCCGTACACGGCCGGCGTGTTCGCGTTCAAGCGCGAGGGCGAGGACCCCACCCGCATGTTCGCCGGCGAGGGCGACGCCTTCCGCACCAACCGGCGCTTCAAGCTGGTGTCGGAGGGCCTGCCGGCCAAGCGGCTGTCGACGGCCTTCGACTCGGTCACGCTCTACGGCGCCGATCCCGCGCCGCGGCCCGACATCTACGGCAAGGTCGGCAACTCCGGCGTCAGCATCGCGACGCTGGACGACATGAAGGTCCTGTACGACGGCTTCGACCTCTGCCACCCGACGACCTCGGTGTCGATGACGATCAACGGCCCGGCGCCCTCGATCCTGGCGATGTTCATGAACACCGCGATCGACCAGCAGCTGGTGAAGTTCAAGGCCGACAATGGCCGCGACCCGACCGCCGACGAGGCCGCCAAGATCCGCGCCTGGGTGCTGGCCAACGTGCGCGGCACGGTGCAGGCGGACATCCTCAAGGAGGACCAGGGCCAGAACACCTGCATCTTCTCGACCGAGTTCTCGCTGAAGGTGATGGGCGACATCGCGCAGTACTTCGTCAACCACGACGTGCGCAACTTCTACTCGGTGTCGATCAGCGGTTATCACATCGCCGAGGCGGGCGCGAACCCGATCTCGCAGCTGGCGTTCACGCTGTCCAACGGCTTCACCTTCGTCGAGGCCTATCTCGCGCGCGGGATGCACATCGACGACTTCGCGCCCAACCTGAGCTTCTTCTTCAGCAACGGCATGGACCCCGAGTACACCGTGCTGGGCCGCGTCGCGCGACGCATCTGGGCCGTGGCGATGCGCGACAAGTACGGCGCCAACGAGCGCAGCCAGAAGCTGAAGTACCACATCCAGACCTCGGGCCGCTCGCTGCATGCGCAGGAGATCGCTTTCAACGACATCCGCACCACGCTGCAGGCGCTGATCGCGATCTACGACAACTGCAACTCGCTGCACACCAACGCCTACGACGAGGCGATCACCACGCCGACCGAGGAATCGGTGCGCCGCGCGATGGCGATCCAGCTGGTCATCAACCGCGAGTGGGGCCTGGCGAAGAACGAGAACCCGAGCCAGGGCGCGTTCATCATCGACGAGCTCACCGAGCTGGTCGAGGAGGCGGTGCTGACCGAGTTCGAGCGCATCGCCGAGCGCGGCGGCGTGCTGGGCGCGATGGAGACGGGCTACCAGCGCGGCAAGATCCAGGAAGAGTCGATGCACTACGAGATGCTGAAGCACACCGGCGAGTACCCGATCATCGGCGTGAACACCTTCCGCAACCCGCACGGCGACCCGGTGCCGGACCACATCGAGCTGGCGCGCTCGACCGAGGAGGAGAAGCAGGGCCAGCTGACGCGCCTGGGCGATTTCCACGCGCGCCATGCGGCCGAGGCGCCGGCGATGCTCAAGCGGTTGCAGCAGGCGGTGATCGCCAACGGCAACGTCTTCGACGTGCTGATGGACGCGGTGCGGGTGTGCTCGCTGGGACAGATCACCGCGGCACTGTTTGAAGTGGGTGGGCAGTACCGGCGCAGCATGTGAGCGATCCGCGGGCGCGCGCCGCGCGTCCGCCGGCCCGGCACTAGGGGAGACCTTCGTCGAGGTCTCCCACCATGCTGCCACCATCCGCTCTCCCCTCCGCGCTCGTCCAGGCGTTCTCCACGTTGTCGCGCCGCGGCGGCGACAGGACGATCCTCCATCCGGTGCTGCAGCGCCTGACCGGCGCCGGCACGTCCGTCGCCGATCTGCGCGACCTGCGTCCGACCACGCTCGACGAGTTGCCGGACGGCTTCCTCCGGCTGCTGGGAAAACACGCGTTTCCGCACCCCGCCGACCATCCGCCGGTGGTGGCGCTGCCGGACGGTTGCACGGCCTCCACGGTCAACCGCTTCCTGCGGGAGCTGTCCGGCACGGAATGCGTCAGCGCGCCGCATGTCGACGCGCAGCGGACCCTCGTGGACCTGCCGACCGACACGGCGCTGCGCCTGTTCGAGACCACGGACCCGCTCCCCTACCTGCTCAACCCGTCCGGTGTTCCGGTGCTGTTCCGCCTGACCGAACGGGCCCCGAGCTGCGTGCCTCTGGCGCGGGAAGACAGCGACGTCGCCCCGACACGCCTGATGGCGGTCGCCGCCCTGCGCGACGCCCTGTGCAGCGATGACTGCCGGCTGGAACTGCCGCCGGCAAAGGCGTTCGGGGACTTGTCGCGCCGGCTCGCCGACCTGTTTGCCTCCTGGTTCGGCCGCTCCGGCGTCGACGACAACCGCAAGGATGGCGCTCACCCGAGGATCCAGCCGAACGCCGAGGAGCAGCTCACGATCGGCCGTGCGCTGCGCATGGTGCCGCGCGAACTGCTTCCCGCGCCGGGCTCGATCGCCATCGAGGACCTGCTGCTCCGGATGCTTCCCCTGCGCCTGGCGCCTCCGCCTTACCTCAAGCAAGGGCTGGACGAGCAGGACCTGTTGCGGATCGCCCACCTCCTCGACGATCAATGGCACATCGCCAGTCCGCCCCGCGGCGCGTTCCGACCGATCCGGCCGCCGCGCGACCTCGTCACGCTGGCCAAGCTCCAGCGGTGGGCGTGGCCGGACGACTTCTACACGCGGGCGAAGTGCATCGACGAGGCGTGCAAGGCGCGCCACGCCGCCGCGACCAGCCTGCGCAAGGCCTGGGAGGGGGGCCAGGGCTTCGGCGAGGCCATGTTGAACTTTGCCGAATGGCAGGTGCGTCTGCCCGAGGGCGATGTGCTGCGCCGCATGGGCCTGCTGCAGATGGAAGCGCTGACGGCGCGGCCGCGATCCCGGCGCGTCACCTTCGCGGACCCGCTCTCGCAGGCGGACGATCCGTCGTGACACCGGGCTCGCAGCTCGACCAGGTGACGCAGCAGAACGCCGCGCTGGTCGAGGAAAGCAGCGCGGCCGCGGACAGCCTGCAGCAGCAGGCCAAGGAACTCGCGGCGCTGGTGCGGGTGTTCCGGCTCGCGTGAGCGCGCGCCCCCGGGGCCGGGGGGGCCGGGTTCTCCCGCGTGTTGCCGCCCCGCAGCGGCACTCCCATAATCGATTGCACCATCGCTGTTGGAGTACGACATGCTGCAGGTCCTGAGCCGAATGAAGATCACGACCCTGTTGCAAGTCGGCTTCGCGGCAGTGCTCGCGATGGCCGCCTTGATGACCGGCGTCGGCGTGATGAAGCTGCGCGAGATGGTGCGGCTCAGCGAACAGCTGCACACGCTGGAGCAGCGCCGGCTGATGGCCACGAACTGGCGCGCCGCCACCGAGCTCAACCTCAACCGCGTGATGGCGATGGCCAAGTCCGGCGGACATCAGGGGCTCAGCAGTTTCCTGTCCGCCGAGATGACGCGCACCACCGAACGCATCAACCAGTTGCAGGCCGAGCTCGACAAGGTCATCGACGATCCCGAGCAGAAGGCCCAGCTGCCGGTGATCGCGTCCGAGCGACAGCGCTACGTCGACATCCGCAAGGGCGTGATGGCCGCGATCAAGGCGGACCCGGAGGCCGGCGGGCGGCAGGTCGACCAGACGCTGATCCCGGTGGCGGCGAGTTACCTGGCATCGGTCGAGAAGCTGGTGACGCTGATCTCGGAGGACACCGACCACTTCGCCGCACAGCAGCGCGAACAGGCCACGCAGGCGGCGACGCTGATGCTGACGTTGACGGGCGTCGCGGTCGTGCTGGGGATCTTCATCGCGTGGCGGATCACGCACTCGGTGCGGGCGCCGATGGTGCGGGCCGGCGCAGTGGCGCAGACCATCGCCAGCGGCGACCTGAGCCAGGACATCGTCGTCGACCGCAGCGACGAGATCGGCGTGCTGCTGCGCGAGCTGAGCGCGATGCAGGAGTCGCTGCGGCGCATGGTGCGCCAGGTGCGGGACGGCACGGAGACGATCAATGTCGCGACGCGCGAGATCGCGACCGGCAACCAGGACCTGTCGGCGCGCACCGAGGCCACGGCGTCCAACCTGCAGGAGACGGCGTCCTCGATGGAGGAACTGACCGGCACGGTCGCCAGCACGGCCAGCTCGGCGCAGCAGGCCAACGACCTGGTGAGCGCGACGCGCGTGTCGGCGTCCAAGGGCGGCGATGTCGTCGGCGAGGTGGTCGCGGTGATGCAGCAGATCGAGTCGAGCTCGCGCCGCATCAACGACATCATCGGGACCATCGATGGCATCGCGTTCCAGACCAACATCCTGGCGCTGAACGCCGCCGTCGAGGCAGCGCGCGCCGGCGAACAGGGTCGGGGCTTCGCGGTCGTGGCCGGCGAGGTGCGGGCGCTGGCGCAGCGCTCGGCCGGCGCGGCCAAGGAGATCAAGGCGCTGATCGGCGAGAGCGTGCTGCGCGTGGATACCGGCACGCGCCTGGCGCAGAACGCGGGACTGGCCATGGGCGAGATCGTCCAGGGCGTGCGCCGCGTGGCCGACATCGTCGGCGAAATCGCGACGGCGGCCGCCGAGCAGAAGGACGGCATCGGCCAGGTCAACGTCGCCGTGCAGCGGCTCGACGAAATGACGCAGCAGAACGCGGCGCTGGTCGAGGAATCGGCCGCGGCGGCGGGCAGCCTGCGCTCACAGGCGGAACAGCTCAACGCGCTGGTGAGCACCTTCCGACTGGCGGCATGAGGCGTCGCGACGGACAGCGCATCGCCGCGGCCTTCGCCGCACTGGTCGCCGGCTCGGCGCTGGGGACGTTGACCACGTCGTTGAGCGGATGCGCGCGCGATCAGACGGGCACGTCCGTCGTCGTCTCCGCGCCGGACCTCGATGGCGCGGAGTCGTTGATCAGGGCATCGATCACTTCGGGCGAGGTGAAGGGCCTGGCGCTCGCCGTGATCGAGGACGGACAGATTCGCGCGGTGCGCAGCTACGGCCATCGCAACGCCGACGGTCAGGCGCTGCAGACCGGCACGGTGATGTACGGGGCATCGCTGACCAAGGCGGTCTTCGCCTACACGGTGATGCAGCTCGTCGACGAGGGCCGGATCGATCTCGACGCCTCGATCGCCACCCTGCTGGACCGTCCGCTGCCCGACTACCCGAAGGACGCCCGCTACGGCCCGTGGCCGGACCTGCGCGGCGATGAACGCTGGCGGGCGCTGACGCCGCGTCTGCTGCTCTCGCACCGCGGCGGCTTCGGCAACTTCGCGTTCCTGGAGCCGGACGGGAAGCTGCGCTTCCACTTTGATCCGGGAAGCCGCTACGCGTATTCCGGCGAGGGCCTGATCCTGCTGCAGTTCGTGCTCGAACAGGGCCGGCTGAAGCTGGACCTCGGCCAGGAGATGCAGCGCCGCGTCTTCGACCGCTTCGGCATGACGATGACGGCGATGAAGTGGCGGGCGGACTTCGCGACGAACCTCGCGGACGGCGTGACCGAAGTGCGCCGCTGGGTCCCGCACGATGCGCGCAGCCGCGTGCGCGCGGCGGGCTCGATGGACACGTCGATCGACGACTTCGCGCGCTTCGCGGCGGGGCTTGCGCGTGGCGACGGCCTCTCGCCGCGCAGCCGGGCGGAGATGACGCGCCCGCAGGCACCGATCACGACCGCGTCGCAGTTCCCGACGCTGCAGCCGGAGCTGCCTGCGACGCAACGCAGGCCGGACCTCGCGGCCGGACTGGGCGTCGTCGTGTTCGACGGCCCGCAAGGCCGTGGCTACTTCAAGGGCGGCCACGACGATCAGACGGGCAACACGATGGTGTGCCTCGAACAGCGCCGCGCCTGCGTCGTGCTGCTGTCCAACGACGTGATGGCCGAACGGCTCTACCCCGCGATCGTGCGCCGCGTGCTCAGCGAGACCGGCGTGCCGTTCACGTGGGAGTACGGGTCGAAGGCGACAGCCTGGCCGCGCTGACAGACATCACGGGAACACCGCAAGGAACAGGAACACCACGAACACCACCATGTGGACCGCCCCCTGCAGCACCGTCGCGCGGCCGCCGCCGAGCGTCAGGCCGCCGACGATGAAGGTCAGGAACAGCAGCACCATGCTCAACGGCGTCAGCCCCAGCACCAGCGAGTGCGGGAACAGCGGCGAGAGCACCGCCACCGTCGGGATCGTCAGCCCGATGCTGGCCAGGCCCGAACCCAGCGCCAGATTGAGGCTGGTCTGCAGCCGGTTGTGCAGCGCCGCGCGCACCGCCGCCACCGTCTCCGGCAGCAGCACCAGCATCGCCACGATCACGCCCACCAGCGACGGCGGCGCGCCGATCGCATGCACGCCGCGCTCGATCGTCGGCGCCAGCAGCTTCGCCAGGCCGACCACGCCGACCAGGCACACCAGCAGCAGCGCCAGACTCGTGCCGGCCACGCGCCAGCTCGGCGGCGCCGCATGCGTGTCCTGGTCGTCGACGCCGGCCACCGGCAGGAAGTAGTCGCGGTGCCGCACCGCCTGCACGAACACGAAGGCTCCGTAGAGCACCAGCGACACGCCGCCCGCGAACAGCAGCTGCGTGGTCGTGAACGTCGGCCCGGCCGAACTCGTCGTGAACGCCGGCAGCACCAGCGTCAGCACCGACAGCGCGGCCAGCACCGCGAGCGTCGGACTCGTGCCTTCGACACGGAAGGCCAGCTCCTGATGCTTCCAGCCGCCGACCAGGATGCACAACCCCAGCACGCCGTTGCACACGATCATGATCGCGGAGAACACCGTGTCGCGCGCCAGTGCGTTGGTCGACTCGCCGCCGGCCAGCATCAGCGACACGATCAGCGCCACCTCGATGATGGTCACCGCCACCGCCAGCACCAGCGAGCCGTACGGTTCGCCCACACGGTGCGCGACGACCTCGGCGTGATGCACCGCCGCGAGCACCGCGGCGATCAGCAGCACGCTCACCACCGTCAGCACCAGCGTCGAATTGGCGCCCGCCGTCAGCCCCAGCAGCGCGAGGATCGCGGCCAGCGGCGCCAGCAGCGACCAGATGGGCAGGGCCGCCGGCAGGCGGGCAAGGAGGGAGTTGGAGCGCTTCACATGCATGGACCGAGCATAGACCACGATGGTCTGGCGACCTCGGAAGCGCTACGCTCGGCAGCCATGCCGACCCTCGATCCGCGCGTCGACGCCTACATCGACCGCGCCGCCCCGTTCGCCCAGGACCTGCTGCGCCACTGGCGCGCGACCGTGCATGCGCACTGCCCCGACGTGGTCGAGACGATCAAGTGGGGCTTCCCCAACTTCACGTACCGCGACAAGATCCTGACCGGCATGGCCGCCTTCAAGGCGCATTGCTCGATCGGCTTCTGGCACGGCGAGGCGGCCGTCGGCGCCGACCACGCCAAGGGGGGCGCGATGGGCGACTTCGGCAAGCTCACGTCGCTCCAGGACCTGCCGCCCAAGGCCGAGCAGCAGGCGATCCTGAAACGCGCGATGCAATTGATCGAGGACGGCGTGAAGGCCCGACCCGCGCGCCCGACCGCGCCGAAGCCGCCGCCGGAAGTGCCCGACGACCTCGCCGCCGCGCTGCGGGCCAATCCCGCCGCGCGGAAGACCTTCGAGTCCTTCCCGCCCGGGCAGAAGCGCGACTACGTCGACTGGATCGTCGAGGCCAGGAAGGCCGAGACGCGCGAGCGCCGCCTGGCGCAGGCCGTGGAGTGGATGGCCGAAGGCAAGCGGCGGAACTGGAAGTACGAGAACTGCTGAGGCCACGGCCCGCCAGCGGCTTGGCGCAGGCTCACGCCGCGGACGACCCCGCGCCGAGCTCCCAGTTGCTGTCGTGCACCTGCACGTTGTTGCGACCGCCGTCCTTGGCGCGATACAGCGCGCGGTCGGCCCGCATGAACAGCTGATCGGCGCTCACCTGGTCGCCGGGCTCCGCGACCGCGACGCCGGCCGACACCGTCAGCGTGAAGGCACGCCCATCGCCGTCGCACAGTTGCAGCGTCGCCACCGCTTCGCGGATCTGCTCGACCAGACGGATCGCGCCCGATCCGTCGGTGGCCGGCAGCACGAGCCCGAATTCCTCGCCGCCCCAGCGGCCCACGACGTCCGACGCGCGCAGCCGCGCCCGCACCTCGGCCGCGAACGCGCGCAACGCGTCGTCGCCGGCGTGATGGCCGTGGCAGTCGTTGACGTCCTTGAAATGGTCCAGGTCCAGCAGCACGAAGGCCAGCGGCGTGCCCTCGCGCCGGCCGCGCTCCAGCTCGTGCCGCAGCAGCGCGTCGGCGGTCATCCGGTTCAGGCAGCCGGTGAGGCCGTCCGTGGAGGCGACCTCCTCCATGCGCCGCGCGATGCGCTCGAAGTTCGCGAGCACGAAGCCGAAACCCGCGCCGATCAGGCAGAGGAAGCTGAACAGGAAGGTCAGGCCCTGGCCGAGGCTGCCCTGCATCAGGTCCAGGTATTCCTCCGGATTCGTCATCGCGTGCAGGCTGCGCAGCAGCAGGCTCGCCGCCGCGGCCACGAGCGTGATGCCGACGGCGCGCAGCGACGACTCGCCGCGCCAGCCCGGCCCCAGCAGCACGAAGATCGCCGGCAGCAGCAGGGTTGCGAAGACCAGCGAGATCGCGCTCGTGCGTACCGCCAGCGGCCAGGCCAGCATCCATGCCGTCAGGCCCCAGGCCACCGTCGGGCCGCCCCACCACATCCAGCGCGGCAGCGAACGCCCCAGCACATGCCGATGGATGGCCTCGTTGTAGAACACGATGCCCAGCGCGATCAGCCCGTTGCCGATCAGCGCCGACACCCAGACCGGCAGCACCACGCGCGCCGTCAGCATCGTGAAGCCGGCCAGCAGCGTCCACGAGCCCCAGGTCCACACGCCGAGGTCGAGGTAGCGCAGCCGGCTGCGCTGCGCCGCCCACAGCTGGACGCCGAGCATCGCGAAACCGCTCAGCAGCGCCAACATCAGCGTGGGGATGTGGATGGACGCCATGACGCGTGAGTGTAGTGATCGACGCCCGCCGGCAGACCCCCTACATCGCAGGCGCCGCGCGTGAAGGGCGCGTCAAGTCGCGTCGCTCACGACCTTGCCGGCGGATGTACCGGCAGATGTGCCGGCGGGCCCGCGCGGGACGTCGCCGGGGCAGCGCCGATCAGCCCGGCGATCCAGTCGCGCGTCTGTCGTGGCGCGATCACGGCGTCGATCTCCAGCGTCTCCGCGATCGCCAGCGCCTGACCTCGTGCCACCTGCGCCGCGAGCAGGCGCTCGAACAGCGCCTGCCGTTCCGGTCCGTCGGGCACGGCCGCCAGTTCCTTGCGGTAGCCGAGCCGCACCGCCCCTTCCAGTCCCATCGCACCGAATTCGCCGCTCGGCCACGCGGCGCAGCCGATCGGCCGGTGCAGGCTGCCGCCGGCCAGCGCCATCGCGCCGAGCCCGAACGCGCGTCGCATCACCACCGCCACCAGCGGCACCGTCAACGCCGCCGCGGCGCGGAAGAGGTCGCCGGCCTCTCGCAGCTGGCCGGTGGATTCGGCCTCCGGGCCGACCATGAAGCCGGGGCTGTCGATCAGACTGACGACGGGCAGGCCGAGGCGCTCGCACAGCCGCCAGAAGCGCGCCAGCTTGCGTGACGCGGCGCCATCGACCGCGCCGCCCAGCACGGCGCAGTCGCTCGCCACGACGGCCACCGGCTGGCCCTCGAGAAAGGCGGCGGCGGTGATCACGCTGTCGCCGCTGCCGCGACCGAGCTCGATCAGCGAGCCCGCGTCGAAGAGACGCGCAAGGATCTCGCGGACCGGGTACGCCCGCTGGCGGATCTCCGGGATCGCGTCGTCGAGCGGTGCCTGGTCCGGCTCGGAGAACGCCGTCGCTGCGGGCAGGCGGCACATCCAGGCCATCAGTGCCCGGACGAGACTGGTCGCCTGTTGCTCATCGTCCACCAGCGCATCGACGACACCCGCCCGCGCGAGCTCGGGCGCGGGGCCGATCTGCTCGGGCTCGAAGCGACCGAGGCCGCCGCCTTCGATCATCGCCGGACCGCCGAGCCCGATGTTGCTGCCGCGCGTGGCGACGACCAGGTCGCAGCAGGCCAGCAGCGCGGCATTGCCCGCGAAGCAGCGTCCCGCCGCAACGCCGATCGTCGGCACCTGTCCGGCCAGCGCGGCCAGTCGCGCGAAGGTCGCGACATGCAGGCCGGCGACGACCGGCATGTCCGTGTCGCCGGGCCGACCGCCGCCGCCTTCGGCGAACAGCACGAACGGCAGCTGGCGGCGCTCCGCGAGCTCGATCAGCCGGTCGGTCTTCTGGTGACTGCGGAAGCCCTGTGTGCCGGCGAGCACGGTGGCGTCGTAGGCCATCACGGCGATCGGCCGGCCGCGCAGGCGCGCAATGCCGGTCACGACACCGTCGGCAGGCGTCTGCGCCCGCAGTTCCTCGACGGGACGACGTGCGGTCTGCGCGGCGATCGCGAGCGCACCGTATTCGGTGAAGCTGCCGGGATCGCAGAGGGCATCGACGTTCTCGCGCGCCGTGCGCTGGCCCAGCGCATGCCGCCTGGCGACGGCATCGGGCCGGACCTCGTCGGTCAGCAGCGCGTGACGCTCGCGCCAGGCGCGAAGGTCGGCACGCTCTCCGGTCGTCGACGATTCGACGGTCCTGTCGTTCGGGGCGCCGTGACGGGCCGCGACTCCGTCCGCTGCTTCCGCCGCAGATTCGGATGCGGATTCGGATGCGGGAGACGCGGCCTGCCACGCCATCAGGGCATCGCCCTCGCGCACCAGCTCGCCTTCGACGGCGAAGAGCTCCGCGATGCGTCCATCAGCCGGCGCGGGCAGTTCGTGCTCCATCTTCATCGCCTCGAGCCGCACGACCGGCTGGCCGCGTCGGACGACTTCCCCGACGGCGACGAGCCACTGCTGGACGGTGGCGGACAACGGAGCGACGAGCGACGGCATGTGGAACCTCCCGGGAGACCGCCGACTCTAGGCGGCCCGCCGGCCGCGCGCTGCCGCGAAGTTGACAGCGGTCGCCAGCGCGCCCGCGTCCCTCCCCCTCAGGTCCGGTTCAGGTCCGCCTCAGGTCGGTCTCGGCTGCGGCTGGTCCGGCTCAGGACAGGCGCTCGATCAGCGCCATCGCCGCGGCCGGCGCTCGCTCCTTCGCGCCGCTGATGAAGAAGACGAACACGTCGCGCGCACGCTTGGGCGGCGCGCGGTCGGCCTCGACCAGCGGCAGCCGGTCGGGCTGGCCGCCGGACTCCCAGCGCGAGGCGCTGGCGGCGAGGCCGTCGAGCTCCTCCTCCGTGACCCCGGTGACGAGCTCCGGGCGCGTGCGCATCACCCGCGTGTAGACGAAATCGGCGGTGAGGTCGGGGATCGGCGGATAGTCGTCGGACTCGGTGAACACGACGCCCGCGCCGTGGTCGCGCGCCATCGCCAGGAACTCCGGCGATCGGAAGCTTTCATGCCGGACATCGAGCGCATGCCGCAACGCCACGCCGGCGGAGTCCTTCGGCAGCAGCTTCAGGAAGGCGCCGAAGTCGACCGGATCGAAGCGCTTGGTCGGCGCGAACTGCCAGACGATGGGGCCGAGCTTGGGCCCCAGCTCGGCGACGCCGCTGTCGATGAATCGCATCACCGACTCGCCGGCCTCGGCCAGCACGCGCCGGTTGGTCGCGAAGCGGTTGGCCTTGAGCGAGAACACGAAGCCCTCCGGCGCGGTGTCGCGCCACTTGGCGAAGGTCGCCGGCTTGAAGGTCGAGTAGTAGGTGCCGTTGACCTCGATGGCGCTCAGCTTGCGGCTGGCGTATTCCAGCTCGCGCGAGGCGGGCAGGTCCTTGGGATAGAAGGTCTCGCGCCAGGGCTCGAAGTTCCAGCCGCCGATGCCCACGTGGATCGAGGTGCTCATGTCGTCGTGTCCTCCAGAAGTCGTTCGAGTCGGGTCTGTCCGCGGCGCGTCACGCGCAGGGCGCGGCTGTCGGGGTCGGGATCGAGCCAGCCCTGCGTCAGCATCGCCTGCAGCCACGCGGCGCCGAGCGCGCCGCCCAGGTGCGGGCGCCGCTCGCTCCAGTCCATGCAGGCGCAGGCCAGCCGACGGCGGCGCGCGCCGGTGGCGGCATCGACATCGACGCCGAGGTCGCGCAACGCGTCCAGGCCCTCGCCGGTGAAGCGATAGCCGCGGACCTCGTCGGGGTCGGGCGTCATCCAGTGCAGACGCAGCGCGTGGTCGTGCAGCCGCACGCCCCAATGGCCGGCGAGGTGGTCGTAGCAGCGCCGCGCCTGACGCAGCGCGGGCGGCGTACTGGGCTCGAAACGCGGCCGCGGCAGACCGGCCAGCACCAGCATCGCTTCCAGCGCCTGGCCGACCTCCGGGCCGGCCAGCCGGTAGTAGCGGTGCTTGCCCTGCGCCATGCAGCCGACCAGTCCCTGCCCGAGCAGCTTGGCCAGGTGCGCGCTGGCGGTGGACGCGGCGACGTCGCCGACGGCGGCCAGCTCGGTCGCCGTGCGCGCGTGGCCGTCCATCAGGCAGCACAGCATGCGCGCGCGCACCGGCTCGGCCATGCTGGCGGCGATGTGGGCCAGCGCCTCGTCGGCGGTGGGGGCGTCAATCATGCTTCGATGCTAAGCGAAGCGTTCCTGGCGATCCATCGCGAAGATTCCCCCATGACCTCCTGTCCCATTCATTCGCCGCTGCTCGATCCTGACTTGCGCATGCGCCCGCCCGGTGAGCCCTTGCCTCCGCCGCTGCGCGCGCACGGCGGGCCGCTGGGCGACGTCTTCGCGCGCTGGCTGCGACAGCGCGACGATGGCGCACACGCGCCTGAGAAGGCCGCGCTGACGCGTGCGCTGCAGGCGCTCTCCGACGACGACATCCGCGCCCACGCACGGCGCCAGGCCGCGATCGCGCTGCCAGGCGGGTGGTCGCACTGGTCCTGGGCCGTCCCGGCGTCGACAGCGGCGAGCCTGCTCGGCATCGAGCTCAACGACGTCGACGCGCAACGTCGGCTGTACGCCAGCCTGCGCGCGATGGCGGCGGGCCTCGGCGCGGACGCGAATGCCGACGCTGTGCTCGCGGGTGGCGCGGCGGTCACGACGCTGCTGACCGCGCTCGACGACGCGGAGCGCCGTTCGCCGGATGCCCCGTTGCAATGGACCCTGCTGCGCCATGCGCCGCCCGCCCGATGGACCGATCGCGCCACGTTCACCGCCAACCGGCTGGCGCTGATCTGGCAGAGCCACGAAGCCGGCGCCGCGCTGCTCGGGCATGCCTTGCTCGACTGGCGGTCGACCGGTCGCGTGCCGACGCGCGAGGACCTGTTGCGCATCGCGCGCGAGGGCGGCGCGGTCCGCGTGACCCGTCGCTTCGATGTGCGGCAGGATCCCGCCACGCCGGTGAGCGTTCCACTCTCCGGCACCGACCATCCTTTCGGCGACGGCGCCCATCGCTGCCCCGGGCAAGGCCTGGCACTGACGAGCCTCCACGCGGCGCTGGCCTGGCTCGCCGGTCAGCCCGGACCACCGCTGCCTGATCCGGCCCCGCCACTGTCGCTGCCCAACATGGACATTCCGCAATTCCTGGACGAGGAGCTCCGCTCATGATCGCCGTCATCTTCGAAGTCATCCCCAGCGCCGACGGGCGCGACCGCTACCTGGAACTCGCCGCCGAACTCAAGCCGCTGCTGCAGGAGGTCGACGGCTTCCTCAGCATCGAGCGCTTCCAGAGCCTGACCGACCCGGACAAGCTGCTGTCTCTGTCCTTCTGGCGCGACGAGGCGGCGGTGCGCGAGTGGCGTCGGATCGAGGCGCACCGCGGCGCGCAATCGGAGGGGCGTGCGGGCGTCTTCGCCGACTACCGCCTGCGCGTCGCCGCAGTGCTGCGCGACTACGGCATGACCGAGCGCGAGCAGGCGCCGGCGGATAGCCGGGAGCGGCATCGCGGCTGAGCCCGCATAGAGCGCATAGAGCGCGTAACGCACGTAACGCGCCTTCCGCCGGGGTCTCGTCGTCGGAGAGGACGATTCCGTCGCACCATCGCGCCCGGCGTCGGGCAGCGCGCCGAGAATCGCCGCCGCTCCTACGACACGGCCTCGAGGCCGGCCCCGCTCATGTCATCCCCTTCCCTGCCCGCCATGGGTTCGCCGCGCCAGCACGGCCTGGACACGCTGCGCGCCGCCGCCATCCTGCTGGTCTTCGCGTACCACTACCAGGTCTTCGTGAGCGGCACGCCGACCTTCGGCTGGCTGAGCCGCATCGGCTGGGCGGGCGTCGACCTGTTCTTCGTGCTGAGCGGCTACCTGATCGCCAACCAGTTGATGGGTGGGATGACGCGCGGCGGGCAGCTCTCGCTGCCGCGCTTCTACGGGCGGCGCCTGCTGCGCACGCTGCCCAACTTCTATGTGGTGCTCGCGCTCTACTGGCTGCTCCCGCAGGTGATGGGCGGACGCGAGCCGCCGCCGCTGTGGCGCTTCCTCACCTTCACGCAGAACATCGCGCTGACGCCGGGCACGGCGTTCTCGCACGCCTGGTCACTGTGCATCGAGGAGCAGTTCTACCTGGTGCTGCCCGCGGCGCTGATGCTGGGGGCCGCGCTGAAGCGGCACCGCCGCACGCTGGCGTGGTCGCTGATCGGCGTGCTGACCCTCGCGGCGATCCTCTGGCGCGATCACCTGTGGCGCCTTTACGGGACGCAGGATCCGTCGCTGGGCTACTACCCGCACCTGTACTACGGCAGCCTCGCGCGACTGGACGAGTTCCTGCCCGGTGTCGCGATCGCGTTGCTGAAGCATGGCCACGCGGATCTCTGGTCGGCGCTGATGCGGCGCGCGAAGACGCTGCTCGCGATCGGCGCGGCGGCGAGCCTCGGCATGCTGACCTTGATGCTGCACTTCTACTACATCGATGGCTACGGTTACGGCCATGCCATGAGCAGCTGGGGCTACAGCGCGCTGGCCTGGAGTTTCGGCCTGATGGTGCTGGCCGCGCTTGCACCGCGCGGGCCGCTGGCACGCGCGCAGGTCCCGGGTGCGAACGCGCTGGCACGCTGGTCGTATGCGCTGTATCTGACGCACAAGCCGATCGCCTTCGCGCTCGTGAAGCCGCTGGCGGCGCTCGGACTCATGCGGGCGTCGGGATGGACCGTGCCGGTGATCGCGGCGGCCTGCCTGCTCGGCGGATGGCTGCTGTACCGGTGGGTGGAGTCGCCGTTCATGCGCCTGCGGGACCGTTGGATCCCTTCGCAATTCGTCGACACACAGCGTGCTACAACGGCGGATCCAAGGAGTCCCCAGCATGCGTAGCCCTCGTCCTTCCAGCCCCACCCGCCCTGTCCGCAGCCCGCGCCGCGCGGCGATCCTGTCCGCCGGTGCCGCCGTGCTCGCGCTCGTCGCTTCGGCGTGTGTCGCCGCCAGCGCCGAAGAGATCGGCGAAGTGAGCACGGTGTTCAAGTTCATCGGCCCGAACCACAAGATCGTCGTCGATGCCTACGACGATCCCGCCGTGAACGGCGTGACCTGCTACGTCTCGCGCGCGAGGACCGGCGGCATCAAGGGCGGCCTCGGCCTGGCCGAGGACAAGTCGGAGGCCTCGATCGCCTGCCGCGCGGTCGGCCCGATCAGCTTCCCCAAGCCGCTGCCCAAGCAGGAGGAGGTGTTCTCGGAACGCTCCTCGCTGGTGTTCAAGCGGCTGCGCGTCGTCCGCATGGTCGACCCGAAACGCAACACGCTGGTCTACCTGACCTACTCGGACCGGGTGATCGAAGGCTCGCCGCAGAACAGCGTGACGGCCGTGCCGGTGGATCGGGGGACGGTGATTCCGGTGAAGTGACGGCGACGGTCAGCCTCAGCCAAGAGCGTCACCGGTCGGCACCGGCGACGGTCGGCACTGCGACGCGTGCGACCTCGAACCCCTCGTCGATCCACCCCGTCAGCCCGCCGATCATCAGCTTCACCGGTCGGCCGAGCTTCGCGAGCCGGATCGCGCCGCGGTGCGCGCCGTTGCAGTGCGGGCCGGCGCAGTAGACGACGAACAGCGTGCCCATCGGGTACGCGGCCATCTTGCCCTCGGTGATCTTGCCGTGCGGCAGGCTCACGGCGCCGGGCACGTGACCGCGGGCGAAGAGCTCGTGGCTGCGGACGTCGAGCAGCACGAAGTCCTCGACGCCGCGCGTGAACGCGTCGTGCACGTCCCAGCAGTCGGTCTCGAAGGCGAACGCCTGCTCGAAGTGGGCAAGCGCCTGGGCGCTCGGGGCGGCGGGGACGGCAGCGATGTTCGAGCTCATCGGGGATTCCTTCAACGGAGTGGATCGACGGCAGCCAGTGTCGCGAAGCGCCTCGCTTCGGACGAGTGGCCGGAACGACGCCAATCGGTAAGATCGCGCCATGCCCCGTCCGCCTACCGCCGCCCGTGCCGCCAGTCGTTCCGCCGCTGCCTCCGCCGTGGACAAGCCGCATCTCGTCGCGATCCTGGCGTACGACCGGCTTTGCATGTTCGAGTTCGGCTGCGCGGTCGAACTCTTCGCGCTCGAGCGTCCGGAGCTGGGCGTCGCCTGGTACCGGCATGCGATCTGCGCCGCGGAGCCCGGGCCGCTGCGCGGCACCGGCGGTGTCCGTGTCGAAGCGCCGCACACGCTGGCGATGCTGCGCCGCGCCGACACCATCGTCATCCCCGGCTGGCGCGATGCCGCGGAGCGGCCGCCCGAGGCGCTGCTCAAGGCCGTGCGGGCCGCCCACGCGCGCGGCGCGCGGCTGTGCACGATCTGCTCCGGCGTCTTCGTGCTCGCGCATGCGGGGTTGCTCGACGGCAGGCGCGCGACCACGCACTGGCGATATGCCGAGCGGCTCGCGCAGGAGTTCCCGTTGATCGACGTCGACCGGTCCGCGCTCTACGTCGACGAGGGCGAACTGGTCACGTCGGCGGGATCCGCCGCCGGGCTCGACATGCTCATGCATCTCGTGCGCCGCGATCACGGTCCGCGTGTCGCCAACGCCGTGGCGCAGCGGCTGGTGATGTCGCCACACCGCGAGGGCGGCCAGGCGCAATTCGTTCCCAGGCCGATGCCTTCGGATGAATCCAGCCCCATCGCCGTGCTGCAGGACTGGTTGCGCGCGCATCCGCGCGAGGCACACACCGTCGCGTCGATGGCCCGCCACGCCGCGATGAGCGCCCGCACGCTGCAGCGCCGCTTCAAGGACGCCACCGGGCTCGCGCCGCTCGAGTGGCTGACCCGCGAGCGCGTCGCCATCGCGAAGGAGCTGCTCGAGACCCGTGACGCGCTCGATGTCGAGGCCGTCGCGGACCTCGCCGGACTGGGCTCGCCAGAGTCGATGCGCCGGCACTTCCGGCTGATGGGCCTGCCGGCGCCCTCACGCTATCGGCGGCAATTCGGCTGAACGGACGCCCGCTCGTCGCCCGTCCACCCGCTCAGCGGAACACGACGCAGGCCGCGCCAGGCATGGCGATGAAGCGGCCGTCGAAGCGCGGCAGTTCCTGGCCGTCGAGCCGGAACACGCAGACCTGATGACTGCGCTGCAGGCAGACCCACAGCTCCCGGCCGTCCGGACTGAAGGTCGCGCTGCGCGGGTAGCTGCCTTGTGCCCAGGTCTCGCCGCGCCATGACGGCCGCCCCTGGTCGTCGAGGTCGAAGACGGCGATCGCGTCGTGCAGCCGGTTCAGCGCGAAGAGCCGACGACCATCCGGCGCGACGAGCAGGTCCGAGGCGTAGCTCAGGCCTTCGAATCCTTCGGGCAGGCTGCTGAGCCGCAGTCGATGCGTCAGACGGCCCTCCCCGTCCAGGCCCAGCCAGTCGAGCGCGTTGGCCTGCTCGTTGAGCAGATAGACCTGTCCGTCGTCCCGGGGATGGATGACGAAGTGGCGCGGACCTGATCCCGTCGGCAGCGTCAAGCCGTCGAGTTCGAGCGGGTCTGCGTCGGGCCCCTCGAGCCGCCACACCCGCAGCAGGTCGCGCCCGAGGTCGCTTCCCAGCATCAGCGGCCATCGCGGATGGTGGCGAATCATGTGCGCATGCGCATCGGCGACGGGGTCGACACCGACTCGCGGCATGACGACCCGCTCGGGTGCCCGCAGCGCGCCATCCGCGCCGATCGCCGCGCGGCGCAGTGTGCCGTCGCCGTAATGCGCGATCCATGCATGGCGCGCCTGCGCATCGAGTGCCAGGTGCACCGGCAAGGTCCCGCCGGTCGCGTGTCGGGACAGCAGGGTCAACGTCCCGTCCTCCGGGTCGACGTCGAAGCTCGCCAGCTCGTGGCCGTCTTCCAGCAACGCATGCAGATGCCTTCCGCCTTCGGCGAGGTGCAGCCAGGTCGGACTGCCCGGCAGCGCCGCCGCGAGGCGCGCCCGGACATGCCCCTCGGCATCGCGCACCAGCGCGTGGATGCCGGCACATGGCGGCGCATAACCGCCCGCATAGGCGAAGGTCAGGCCTTCGAACGGGGCCGAGGAAATCGTGGGGGTGGCAGGGGTCATCGGAGCGCGACTTTACGGCCACAATGTCCTGTCATGACCAGCTCCAGCCCGTCCTCGCCGGCGGGTGCCGCGTATGCGTTTCGACGTCCCGACGCTGTTCAGCCTGATGCTGATCCAGTCCCTGGCGCTGGCGCTGCTGCTGCCGCTGCTGCTCGGCTGGTGCGACAGCATCGCCGCCCGTCGCGCGCAGCTCAGCGCGGCCGCGCAGGCCACCGGTTGGGCGTTGTTGCTGTTGCCGCCCGACGGCACGCGCCTGACGTCGATCGTCGCGCTCGGGCTGCTCAGCCTCAGCGTCACGCTGCTGTGGATGGCCGCCGACCGCTGGCTGCCGGGGCGGCTCGGCCGCCTTTTCCAGTACGGCATGCCGGTGCTGGTCATGGTCGGCTACGGTGCCGGCTGGGACAACTATGCGCTGCGCCTGGCCTGGTCCAACGGCTGCATCGGCCTGCAGATGCTCGCGCTCGGCGCCAGCCTGATGCAGCCCGTCAAGCGCGGCCCGGTCGGCAACCTGCGATGGCGGCTGCTGTTCACGGTCAGCCTCGGCCTGCTGGCCGTGCTCAACCTGGCGCGGGCCTACCTGGCCGGCTTCGACACCGCGAACCTGCCCCGCTTCGACGCCCCGCATCCGCTCAACATGGTCTTCGCCGTCGTCGCCAATGTCTGCGTGCTGGCCGCCGCAGTCGCGATCCTCGTGGCCTGGCGCGGCGAGAGCGAGGCCGAGCTGCGCCGCCTCACGCAGATCGACGCGTCCACCGGGTTGGCCAACCGCCGTGCGTTCCAGCAGCGTTCGGTGGACATGATCTCGATGGCCCGGCGCTACAGCGAGCCGCTGATGCTGCTCGTGATGGACGTCGACGGCTGCAAGGCGATCAACACCACGCACGGCGAGGCCAAGGGCGACCAGGCCATCGCGCTGTTCGGTCGCTGCCTGGACGAGCAGAAGCGCCTGGGCGACGTCGTCGCGCGCATCGACGGCCAGCGCTTCGCCGTGCTGATGGCGCGCTCCGACCTGGTGGGGCCGCCCGCGCTCGACCGCCGGCTGCGCGATGCCTTGCTCGAACTCGCGCCGCGCGAGCTCGGTTTCACGCTGGGCTACTCCGCCGGCTGGGCCAAGCTGCGCAACGGCGACCGCAACATCGAGGACCTGCTGCACCGCGCCGAAGCAGCGCTCTATGCCGCCAAACGCCAGGGAAAGGGGCGCCTGTGCGCCGAACCGGGGCTCGAGGCCGAGCTCAGCGTGGCCGTTCCGGCCTGAGCCCCCCCTCGCTCACGGCCCCGGCGGGCACGACGGCGTCGGGACGAGGTCCGACCGGCCCCCGTCCACCTCCCGGCGAGGCCATGAGACGTGACGCGGTTCACGCGCGCCACACCACTCGCGCGGCAATCGCCCAGTCGACAGGCGCCAACGCCCGGTTGGCATGACGTTTGCGTCAGGGTTTTCCAGGTCCCGCCGTGATCCACAAGATCGGTCGGGATGCCGTAGACCCTCGCCCTGGAGTTCCCGCACATGCATGTCGCCCTCAGTCCCACGGCCGTTCACGCTCGAGCCCCTCGCGCCCTCAATCCGCTGGCCAGCGATGCCGCCGCGTCGCAGCACCTGCAACGCGCGCCGATGGAGGTCGTCAAGCTGACCTCTCGCGATCTGCAGTGGCTGCCCGCCCTGACGAACCTGCTGATCGACAACGTCCACCTCGGCGCCACGCTGGGCTTCCTGGCCCCGCTGTCGCGCTACCAGGCGCTGGACTACTGGCACGGTGTCTTCGCGCGACTGGGCCAGCACCACATGCTGTGGATCGCCTGCGAATCGGAAGGTCCGGGCCGTCTGCTGGGCGCCGTCCAGCTGTCGCTGTGCCCGCTGGCGAATGCGCACCACCGTGGGGAAGTCCAACGGCTGATGGTGCACAGCCAGGAACGCAGCCGCGGCGTGGCGGGACAGCTGATGTCGCGCCTGGAGTGCGCGGCGGCGACGCAGGGCCGATTCCTGCTGCAACTCGAGACCTGCGCGGACTCGCAGGCGGAAGCGGTGTTCGCGCATCTCGGCTGGCAGCGCGCCGGCCAGATCCCGGATCACTGCCACGGCGCCGAGGGCCAGCTCCAGGCCGCCGCGCTGTACTACAAGCGCCTGCCGCATCTGGTCTGAGCTTCCCGCGCCAGCGCACGGACGCCGGCGCCCGGCGTCCTGGTGCGCCCGACCGGCAGCGCGTGCGTCAGCGCCCTGCCAGCAGGCCCGCGAGCAGCGCTTCGATGCGCTTCGCTCGCGCGGCAACGCCGCCCAGCGCGGCGAGCCCGCCCTGCTCCAGCATCACCAGGCCATGCAGCCCCGCCCAGAGCGCCGCGGCACGCGGCGCCGGCAACGCCGCCGGGGTGATCAATCCGTCCAGGCCCGCGATCAGCGATTCGCGCAGGGCGACCGGCGTGTCGAGCATCAGCAGCCGGTAGTCATGCGGGTGCAGCAACCCCCAGTTCACGAAGGCCCGCGCCACGGCGGCGGCTTCACCGCCTGAGGCGGCTCCGTCCGCCGCGCCTTGCAAGCGCGTGAGCAGCGTGCGCAGGCTGTCCTCGGCCAGGCGCGCGAGCAGTTCCCCCTTGTCGTGGAAGAAGCTGTAGAGCGTCGCATGCGAGTAGCCCACCGCCGCGCCGACTTCGCGCAGCGTGAGCGCGTCGGCGCCGCGCTCCGCAAACAGCTCGCGCGCCGCGGCCAGGATCCCGGCCTCCAGCGCGAGCTTGTGCGCGGCGCGCCGCTGCTGGGAGGCGGTCTGCGGCACATCCGCATCGTCACCGAGACCCAGGGCGGCCTCGCCGTCGAGGTCGCCCTCGTTCAACGCCTTTCGCT
Source organism: Mitsuaria sp. MSU3D (assembly GCF_056867975.1). Classification (NCBI taxonomy): domain Bacteria; kingdom Pseudomonadati; phylum Pseudomonadota; class Betaproteobacteria; order Burkholderiales; family Sphaerotilaceae; genus Roseateles; species Mitsuaria sp. MSU3D. The sequence goes on from NZ_CP200314.1 coordinate 4,395,967, forward strand.
GCGCCTGACGCTTGAGTGGACCTTCCGGCTTGGCCACCTTCTGTCGCACGCGCGGCTGGGGCTTCGCCTGCGGTCTCGCATCGGCCGAACCATCCGGCCGGTCCTGCACGACGCCCGACGTGTTGTGCAGGCCTTTCGGACCGCTCGGACGCGGGTCCGGCATCGGCGCGCGGCCGCCACTTGTGGATTTGCTAACCATTGGTTAGTATTTGATCAACGGTTTGAATAAAGACTGGACGATGCCACAAAACCCTGCGATTGACCATGCCGACGCACCCTTCGCCTTGCCGGTGCTGGAGGCAGTCTCCGTCGCTCACCCCGATGCGGTGCTGCTGATGCATCAGCTCAACCAACGGTTGGCATCGCTCAGCGGCGACTCCGGCGCCAGCAGTTTCGAAGCAGGCTCGATGCCGACCGGGCGGTCGGTGTTCCTGGTTGCGCGAGGCGCCGACGGCGCCCTCCTCGGCTGCGGCGCGATCCGCCCGCTCGCGCAGGCTGGCGCGGCGCCGGTGGCCGAGCTCAAGCGGATGTTCGCCCGCGACGGCACCCGCGGTGTCGGTGCCGCGCTGCTGGCCGCGCTGGAGCGGGAAGCCCTCGCCATGGGTTATCGCGCGTTGTGGCTGGAGACCCGTCGCGTCAACGGACGCGCGCTGCGCTTCTATCGGCGGCACGGCTATTCCGACATTCCCAACTACGGCAGCTACGTCGGCCGCGAGGAGGCGGTGTGCCTCGGCAAGCCGCTGCGCCACGCTGCCGCCCCATCGTTGAACAAGGAAGCCTCATGGATCTGATCGAACTGCGCGGCACCGACCGCGACTGGATGCCGGCGCTCGGCGAGCTGTTCTTCGATGTCATCGATGGCGGCGGCTCGCTGGGGTTCCTGGAGGACGTCGACGAGGCGCAGATGCGCGAGTACTGGGACGGCGTGTTCGAGCAGCTCGGACCGCGCCATCGCCTGTGGATCGTGCGGGAAGGCGACCGGGTGCTCGGGACGGTGCAACTGGCGATCTGCGGCAAACCCAATCAGCGCCATCGTGCGGACGTGATGAAGCTGATGGTCCACCGCGACGCGCGGCGACGTGGCCTCGCCGTCCAGTTGATGGCCACGCTGGAACAGACCGCGCGCGACGCGGGCCTCACCTTGCTGACCCTGGACACGGAAGCCCAGTCCGCCGCGGAGACCTTCTACCAGTCGCAAGGCTTCCAGCGCACCGGCGAGATTCCGTGCTTCGCCGCCAACCCACGCGGCGAACTGCAAGCCACCGCGCTGTACTGGAAGCGGCTGGACTGAGCGCTCGCCAGCGCATCAGCGCCTCAACGCGACAAGCGCATCAGCTTGCCGCCATCGGTCACCGTCAGCAGCGCGCCATCGCGCGCCTGGATCACGTCGCGGAAGCGTTCGCCGAGATCGCCGAACATCTTCTCCTTGCCGCTCACCGTGTCGCCGTTCAGCGCGATGCGCCACAGCGCGGTGCCCGCCAGCGAGCCCGAGATCAACTGCCCGCGCCACTCCGGGAACATGCTGCCCGTGTAGAAGACGAGCCCGGCCGGCGCGACCGAGATCGGCGTCCAGGTCGTCAGCGGCTCGACATAGGTCGGCGCATGCGTGCCGCCCCCGATGCGGCAGGCATCGCCGACCGGCGAGCCGTAGTCGCAGCCGTAGCTCTTGATCGGCCAGCCGTAGTTCTGGCCGGCGCGCGCGATGTTGACCTCGTCGCCGCCTTGCGGTCCGTGCTCGGTGATCCACAGCTCGCCAGTCTGCGGATGCAGCGCGGCGCCCTGGATGTTGCGGTGGCCGTAGCTCCAGATGCCCGGCTTGGCGCCCGCCGCGAAGCTCGGGTTGTCCGCCGGGATGCTGCCGTCGCGGTTCACGCGGATCACCTTGCCCAGCGTCTGCTGCAGGTCCTGCGACGGGCTGCCCTTCATGCGCTCGCCGGTCGTGATGTAGAGCGTCTTGTCGCGCGCGAAGACCAGCCGTGAGCCGTAGTGCCCCGTGCCGTCGACCTTGGGGGATTGGCGGAAGATCACCTGCACGCCGGTGAGCGCGTCGCCCTCCAGCCGGCCGCGCGCGACCGAGGTGCCGGCCTTGCCGGACTCGGCGCCGGTGCCCGGCTCCGAGTAGGAGAAGTAGACCCAGTTGCTGCCGGCGGTCGCGAAGTCCGGGTCGATCGTGATGCCCAGCAGCCCGCCCTGGCCGCTGTCCAGCACCTTGGGCACGCCGGCGACGGTCGCCTCGGTCTTGCCGGCCGCGGACAGCCGCACGATCGTGCCGCCCTTCTGCGTCACCAGCAGCCGGCCGTCCGGCAGCTGCGCCAGGCCCCAGGGACGGTCGAGCGTGCTGTTCAGCGTCTGCATCGAAGGCGCCGCCGCGCCGCCGCCGGGCTGGGTCGGCGCGGCGGTGTCATCCCCGCCGCCGCCGCCACCACCGCACGCCGTGGCCGCCATCGCGACGGCCAGTGTCGACATCCATTCCGCCACGCTCATGTCCGTTCTCCTTGTTGCCTGCCGCCCGTGCCGGTGTCACGACACCGTGAAGGCGGCCAGTCTAGGCCGCGTCCGCAACGGAGTTGCAAGCGGATGAAATCGGCGTCTCCGGACGCTCCCGCGACACGGGCAATCACCATGCGCGCCCGGAACCGGCCCGGATGCCCCTGCTTGTGCAGGCCCTGCGCTTCCTCTACGCTGGCCGCAGTCCGGCTCCAGACCCACGTCCAACTCTTGCCTGAGAGGAACGAGCCATGTCCCCCACTCCCTCCCCCGACACGGAAGGCGCCCCCGCGGGCAGCCCAGGCGGCGCCGCGGTGGCCCGGCATCCCGGCATCGCGGCGATCCGCACCCTCGTGCTGGCCGGCCCGGCCGGCGCCGGCAAGACCACGCTGGCCGAGGCCCTGCTGTTGAAAGCTGGCGCCATCAAGACCGCCGGCAGCATCGAGAAAGGCAGCACGGTCAGCGACCACGATCCACTCGAGCGGCGGATGCTGCATTCGCTGCAGGCCTCGCAGATGCACATCACGCACGAGGGCCTGCGCATCCACCTGCTCGACACGCCGGGCGCGCCCGATTTCATCGGCCAGGCGTTGCCGGCGCTCGAGGCCGTCGAAACGGTCGCCGTCGTCATCAACGCGCAGAACGGCCTCGAGCTGATGGTCCAACGGATGATGGACGCGGCGGCGGGGCGCGACCTCACGCGGCTGATCATCGTCAACAAGATCGATGCGCCGGGTGTCGACGCGCAGGCGCTGCTCGGGCAGCTGCAAGCGGCCTTCGGACGGGAGTGCCTGCCGCTGAACCTGCCCGCCGCGGGCGGCGCGCGGGTGCAGGACTGCTTCTTCGGCTGCAGCGGGGAGAGCGACTTCGGCTCGGTCGAGGCGGCGCATCGCGCGCTGGTGGAGCAGGTCGTCGAGGTCGATCCGGACTTCGTCGACCGCTACCTCAACGACGGCGACGTGCCCGCCACCGAGCTGCATGCCCCGCTGGAGCAGGCCTTCCGCGAGGGTCACCTGATCCCCGTATGCTTCGTGTCCGCGCGCACCGGCGCGGGCGTGGCGGAACTGCTCGACGTGATCGAGAAGCTGCTGCCCAACCCCTATGAAGCGAACCCGCCGCAGTTCATGCGACGCGAAGGCGACGAGGCGGAACCGCTGATCGTCGCGATGGATCCGGCGCAGCACGTCGTCGCGCATGTCTTCAAGATCCAGTCCGACCCCTACCTCGGCAAGCTCGCGATGCTGCGCGTCCACCAGGGCACGCTGAGGAAGAACGCCCAGCTGTTCGTCGGCCACGCGCGCAAGGCGGTGCGGGTCGCCCATCTGTTCATGCTGCAGGGCAAGGAGCACGTCGAGATCGAGCAGGCGCTGCCCGGCGACCTGTGCGCGCTGGCCAAGATCGACGAGTTGCACTACGACGCGGTGCTGCACGACGCGCAGGAAGACGAGCATCTGCACCTGGCGCCGATCGCATTGCCGACGCCGGTGCACGGCGTGGCGATCCGACCCAGCCGGCATGGCGACGAGCAGCGGCTGTGGGAGGTCCTGGCGCGTCTGGTCGAGGAGGACCCGTGCCTGCGCCTGGAACGTGGTGGCCAGGAGGAGGGTCTCGGCCCGCAAGGCGGCGAGACGCTCGTCTACGGACTGGGAGAGTTGCACCTGCGGGTGCTGCTGGACCGGCTCAAGGAGACCTACAAGTTCGACGTCCAGACCCAACCGCCACGGATCGCGTATCGCGAAACGATCTCGGCGAAAGCCGAGGGGCATTACCGCCATAAGAAGCAGACCGGCGGCGCAGGGCAGTTCGGCGAGGTGTGGCTGCGCATCGAGCCGCTGGAGCGCGGCGCAGGCTTCGAGTTCCGCGACGAGGTCAAGGGCGGGACGATCCCCGGCCAGTTCATGCCGGCGGTCGAGAAAGGCGTGCGGCAGGCGCTGGCGCAGGGCGTCGTGGCCGGATATCCAGTCGTCGACCTGCGGGTGACGGTCTTCGACGGCAAGCACCATTCGGTTGACTCCAAGGAGATCGCCTTCATCACGGCGGGCAAGAAGGCGCTGATCGCGGCGGTCCGCGAAGCGCGACCCGTGGTGCTGGAGCCGATCGTGCAGGTCGAGATCAGCGCGCCCGAGAACGCGACCGGCGACATCACCGGCGATCTGGCGTCGCGGCGCGGTCAGGTGCTCGGGACGCGCAGCAGCGTGCCTGGACTGATCGGCGTCGACGGGCTGGCGCCGCTGGCCGAGCTCAGCGCGTACCAGAACCGGCTCAACGCGATGACGAGCGGCCAGGGGCGCTACACGATGGTGCTGTCCCACTACGAGGCGGTGCCCCCCAATACACAGGCCCAGTTGGTGGCCGGCTACCACCTGAAGGAGGAGGAGTAGCCCCCGCTCCCCTCACCGTAGCGCTACCACGCCGATGGGCACGGCGCTGGCCCCGGGGTGGGGGCCGGGCGTTTGTGAACGAAGCTTTATCATTGGGGGATGTGTTCCGCCCACCGAGACGTCGCGCAGATCCGCCTGGACAACGCGATGCGCTTGTTCGACGAGTTTGTCTCCGCGACGATCAAACATCCCGATGCCGCCGCCCTGCGCGGCCTTGAGCGCCGTTTTGCCGAGCGCCTGCAGATCCAGCCCAGCTACTGGAGCCAGATCAAGAGCCGCTCGCGGCAGATCGGAGAGCGGCTGGCCCGCCAGTTCGAACAGTTGACCCACAAGCCCAACGGCTGGATGGACCAGGAACACGGCCCGCTCGGCACCGCCGCGCCGGCGGCCGGCGGTACCTCGCAGAGCAACACGGCTTTATCAAGCGCAAGCCGGCCAGGCTCGGCGGACAACTCCCCCAGCCTGCCGCAGGACGACGACGAGCGCTTCATCGTCGGTCTGGTGCTGACCTACTACCGCCGCCATCCGCAACGGGCGCGCACGCGCCTGCTGGATCTGCTGGGCGAGGTGCTCACCCCACCCGCGCCGAATGCGCCGCCCGTGCCGGCGCCCAGGGCCGCTGTGCCAGCGGCCTCCGACGTCGACGACTGGCACAAGCTGCAGCGGAGCATCGCACCGCTGAAATCCAAGAAGCGCTGACGCGCTTCTTCCGCACGCCCCAACCCTGCACACGCCACGCCGACCCGGTGGGCGCCAGCCTGGGCGCGTCCCGTCGCCCAGGGACAACGTCTGATGAAAAGCTCTTGCGCTTGATAATCAGATGTTTATCATCTGCGCAACTTTTGAGCCCCCGCCGCAACGGCCGCGCTGTCTGGCGCCGTTCCGGGACCGAGGCGCTCACGCTGTCGACCCCTTTCCGTCCCCTTTCGTCTGTCATCACAGGAGGCTGCCATGGCCCAGTTCACCACTCCCCGTCCGCGTGCAATGACCCTGCGCAAGCCGCGCAATCCCTTCGTGGCCCTGAGCCACGGCCGTTCCGCGGGCCGTCACGGCCCCGGCACCGGCGGCCGCCGCCAGCAGGAACAGCAGGCCCTGAAGCGCGCGCTTCAGCGGCACGACGACTTCAGCCCTTGAAAGGGTAGCCTCCGACGGAACGGGATGTCCTCCCGGTCCGGCGCAGGCCGCCCCGGGAGACAAGAAATGCAAGAGATCACCTTGATGCCAGGCCGCATGCACGGTCTGGTCCGCCAGCAGAGCCTCCGGGGCTGGCTGGCGATCCTGCTGCTCAGCGCCGGCGGGCGCCTGATCAGTTGGGCCTGGCACGTCGCTCCGGCGGCGCGTCGGGAAGCTCCGGCCGAAGGGCTTGAGTTCCACGCCGATGCCGATGGCGCCGGCCGGATCTACGTCGACGGCCAACTGCAGGGCACCCTCGCGGGTGTGCAACGGCTGTGATGCCGGTCTGGCTCGCGGTCGCCGTGGCCGCGGTGGGGATCAAGCTCGCGGGCGCCGAGCCGATATACGATGAACAACGTTCACCGTGCATCGCCGCCCACGCGACGACCCCGCTTCATGACCCAGAGCGCTCCGCCCGCTGCGTCTGCCCCGTCCGGGAGCGGGCCGGGGAATCCGCCGATTCCCTCCCCGCCTCCGGCGCCGCGGACGCCGTTCCAGCCGCTGACCCGGCCCTTGCCGGATCTGGCGGCGTGGACGGCCCGCTTTCGCGACATGGAGATCCCGGTGCTGGCCAGCACGGCCGAGCAACTGGAGCTCTGGCGCGCGAATGAGGATGCGGTCGACGCGCACCTGCTCGGCGAGTTCCTGAGCAAGGACCCGCTGATGACGCTCAAGCTGCTGGCGCATGCCGCGTCGCAGCGCTCCAGCCGGCTGCTGACCGACACCGAGACGGTCACGGCCGCGCTGGTGTTGATGGGCATCACCCCCTTCTTCAAGGCCTTCGGCGAACAGCCGACGGTCGAGCAGCGTCTGGCAGACCGACCGGACGCGCTGGCCGGCGTGCAGCGCGTACTGCACCGCGCCGAGCGCGCGGCCCGCTTCGCACTGGGATTCGCCGCCCACCGCGCCGATCCCGACGCCGCCGTCATCCACAGCGCCGCGCTGCTCCACGACTTCTCCGAGATGCTGCTGTGGTGCGAGGCGCCGGACCTCGCGCTCGAGATCCGGCGCCGTCAAGAGGCCGATCCGACGCTGCGCAGCGTCGCGGCGCAGCGCGCGGTGCTCAACGTGGAACTCGGCGATCTCGAGCAGGCCTTGATGCGCACCTGGCGTCTGCCGGAGTTGCTCGCCCACATCGTCGATGACAAGAAGGTCCACGACCCGCAGGTCCGCAGCGTGATGCTGGCAGTCCGCCTGGCGCGACACACCGCACAGAGCTGGGAGAACCCGGCCGTGCCGGACGATCTCATCGAGATCGGACAGCTGATGAGCCTCTCGCCCGCCCATACGCTGAAACTCGTCCACGAGGTCGACGGCGTCATCTGACCCCCGCGCCCGGTTACGCTGTCCGCTTCGCAGGAACGCGGACACCGCGCGAGGAGACAACATGGCCGGCCCCGATCAAGCGTTCTGGCAACAGCGGTTCGAGACCGGTCAGACCGGCTGGGACCGCGGCAGCGCGCATCCGCAACTGGCGACGTGGATGGGCGACGGATTACTCGGCAACGGCCAGCGCGTCGTGGTGCCGGGCTGCGGTCGCGGCCACGAACTGGCCGTGCTGGCGCAGGCGGGGCTCGACGTGACCGGGCTCGACTACACGCCGGCGGCCGTCGAGAGCGCCCGCGCCAAGCTCAAGGAGGCGCGCCTGCCGGGTCGGGTCGAACAGGCGGACGTGCTGGCCTGGCGTCCGGACCAGCCGCTCGACCTGGTCTACGAGCAGACCTGCCTCTGCGCCCTGCACCCCGATCAATGGACGACCTACGCCGAGCAACTGCAGCGCTGGCTCAAGCCGGGAGGGCGGCTGCTGGGGTTGTTCATGCAGGCGCGGCGCGAAGAGTCCGAGCTCGGCCAGGTCGTCGGCCCGCCGTACCACTGCGACATCAACGCGGTGAGGGCCCTGTTCCCGCTCGCCCTTTGGAAGTGGCCCGCGCCGCCCTACCTGCAACGCCCCCACGAGCGGGGGTGGTTCGAACTGGCGGTGGTGCTGGAACGCCGCTGACGTCCCCGGCTCACACCGGCAAGGCCGTCGTGTTCTTCAACCGGTCCAGCACGAAGCTCGTCTTGCAGTCCTGCACGCTGGGATGACGCAACAGGGTGTCGCTGATGAAGCGCGCGTAGTGGCTCATGTCCTCGACAAGCACACGCAGCAGGTAATCCATCTCCCCCGTCAGGGCGGCGCATTCCACCACTTCGGGCCAGGTCTGGACCGCGGCGCGGAAGAGGTCCATCGGCGTGCGCTTGTGGCTCTCCGTGTGCTTCTCCAATCGGACGTTGATGTAGGCCGTGAGCCCCAGCCCCACCCGCTCCGGATTCACCAGCGCCACGTAGGCGGTGATCACGCCGCCTTCTTCCAGCCTCCGGACCCGCCGCAGCACCGCGGACGACGACAGGTTGACCTGCGCCGCCAGCGCGTCGTAGGTCATGCGGCCATCGGCCTGGAGGGCGTGGAGGATGCGTCGGTCGATCGCATCGAGCTCGATCTGCTTGTCCATGCCGGGATTCTTGCAGGATTCCTGCGCCTCACCCCAAGAGGACGACGTGGATCGCAGAAATCCTGCGCCCTCCGCCTTCTACAGTGACGCCATCGCATTTCTGACCAGATCCCCTTGACCGGGAAACGGAGACAAACATGGCATTCACCCCCTGGGACAACCCGATGGGCACCGACGGCTTCGAGTTCATCGAATTCGCCGCGCCCGATCCCGCCGCGCTCGGCGCGCTGTTCACCTCGATGGGCTTCGTCGCTGTCGCACGCCACCGCCACAAGAACGTGACGCTGTATCGCCAGGGCGATGTGAACTTCATCATCAACGCCGAGCAGGACGCCTTCGCACAGCGCTTCGCGCGCCTGCACGGCCCGTCGATCTGCGCGATCGCGTTCCGCGTCAAGGACGCCGCCTTCGCGTACCGCCGCGCGCTGGAACTGGGCGCCTGGGGCTTCGACAACAAGGCCGGCCCGATGGAGCTGAACATCCCGGCGATCAAGGGCATCGGCGACTCGCTGATCTACTTCGTCGACCGCTGGCAAGGCAAGAACGGCGCGGCCGCCGGCGAGATCGGCAACATCAGCATCTACGACGTCGACTTCGTTCCGCTGCTGGACGCGGAAGGCCAGCCGGTGCAGTCGACGCCCAAGGGTCATGGCCTGACCTACATCGATCACCTGACCCACAACGTCTTCCGCGGACGCATGAAGGAATGGGCTGAGTTCTACGAGCGACTGTTCAACTTCCGCGAGGTCCGCTATTTCGACATCGAGGGCAAGCTGACCGGCCTGAAGTCCAAGGCGATGACCAGCCCCTGCGGCAAGATCCGTATCCCGATCAACGAGAGCAGCGACGACAAGAGCCAGATCGCGGAGTACCTGGACCTGTATCACGGCGAAGGCATCCAGCACGTGGCACTGGGCACCGACGACATCTACAGCAGCATCGAAGGCATGCGGGGGACCGGCGTGGTCTTCCAGGACACGATCGAGACCTACTACGACCTGGTGTCGAAGCGCCTGCCCGAGCACGGCGAGAACCTCGACGAGTTGCGCCGCCTGCGCATCCTGATCGATGGCGCCGCGCATCAGGGCGCGCCGCACGAGCTGCTGCTCCAGATCTTCACCAAGGAAGTGATCGGCCCGATCTTCTTCGAGATCATTCAGCGCAAGGGCAACGAAGGCTTCGGCGAGGGCAACTTCAAGGCGCTGTTCGAAAGCATCGAGCTCGACCAGATCCGCCGCGGCGTGCTCAAGGCCGACGCCTGATCTTTGCCTGACTCAGCCCGCCCGGCTCGCCCTTTCGGGTGCACGCTGGGCGGGCTCTTCGAGCAACTGCATCGCCCGTTCGAAGGCCTGCGGCTCGAACACCAGTTGCAGATGTCCCCGCGCCGGGAGGTGCAGGACGCGGGCGCCGGGCAGGATGGCGGTTTCCGCCGGGAACACGATCTGGTCGCAGTGTCCGTAGAGGCAATCGAAATGACCTGCCAGCTGTGCAGGCTCCTCGCGCGCCATCTGATTCAGCCATTCCGAATCGCCGCGCATCTGGCGAGCGTTTTCGGTGGTCCCGAGTTTCGCCAGCAGCGTGCCGTGATGCGGGGTGCCCAGCGTCAGGATGCGATGGACGCGGTCAAAGGCGTGGCCCTGGCTGCGCCACCAGGCGCGAGCGCTCAATCCGCCCATGCTGTGCGCGACGATCAACGGCGCCTGCCCCGTGCACGCCTGCAGCGCGTGCATAGCCGCGTCGATCTGAGGCGCGTAACGATCGATCGAGCCAAATGCCGGCTCCTGGGTGATGGCGACGAAGGGAATGCCGCGCTTGCGCAGCGCCTTCATCCATCCGTTCCACAAGCCGCGATTGCAGCCATAGCCGTGCAGGAGCACGACGCCGCGCTCCCCTCGTCCCTGCGCGGCGTCGGGGATGAAGTCGGGCTCCTGGTGCTCTGCCCACGGTTGCTGCCAGCTGAACACCTTGGTCACCACGACGACTTCGCGCCACCATGCGTGCAGCAGGTCGCCGAGCGGCGCGGTCGGGAGCCCCGGCGCCGGCGGTATGACGCGCAGAACCAGGAACTGCGGCAGCATCGTCAAAGGGGGTCCCAGCACGAACAGGGCGAGGACGGAAAGACCGATCCATGGCGTCCAGAGAACGGCCGCACACACGGACAGCAGCGGTCCGACGATCCAGCGAAACAGGGAAGTGAGGCGCTGCAGCCTGCCGTTCATCCGGACTCCCGGGCAAAGCATCGAGTGTAGAGGTGGGTTCGGCGTCGCCGGGAGTTCGGAAAATTCTGCGGCGGCGTGCACCGCCCCTCGGATCACCCACGTTGTCCCTCACGTGACGCGTCGGCCTAGGGCATCCCCGCTACGACGAGACCGCGTCAGCCGCCAGCATCGGCAGTTCCTCGGGGGCCAGCCCCCTCCCCAACATCAAGAACGCGACGAGGAGACATGACCGCAACCCACACCGACAAGCCTTGGCTCAAGAACTATCCGCCAGGCGTTCCTGCCGAGATCCCCGTCGATGTCTATCCCTCGCTGGTAGCCCTGCTGGAGGAGGCCTTCCGCAAGCATGCGCGCCGCGATGCGGCCGCCTGCATGGATCAGCGCCTGACCTTCGCGCAGGTCGATGAGCTCTCGACCGCATTGGGCGCCTGGTTGCAGCACCGCGGTCTGGCGCGGGGTGCTCGCGTCGCCATCATGATGCCGAACGTGCTGCAGTACATGGTGACGATCGCCGCGATCCTGCGCGCAGGCTACGTCGTCGTGAACGTCAATCCGTTGTACACGCCTCGCGAGCTCGAGCATCAGCTGAAAGACTCCGGCGCCGAGGCGATCATCGTCCTCGAGAACTTTGCCAAGACGCTGTCGGAGGTCATCGACCGAACTCAGGTGAAGCACGTGGTGCTCACCGGTTTGGGCGACATGCTCGGTTGGTGGCGCGGGCCACTGATCAACTTCGCGGTTCGACATGTCAAGAAGATGGTGCCGGAATTCCGCCTGCCATTGACCGGCGGCCGCAGCGTCACGCGCTTCAACAAGGCGCTTGCGGAAGGCGCAGGCCAGCCGCTGAGGCCGGTGCAGGTGGGCGCCGAGGATCCCGCGTTCCTGCAGTACACCGGCGGCACGACCGGCCTGTCCAAGGGGGCGACGCTGCTGCATCGAAATGTCGTGGCCAACATCCTGCAGAGCGAGGCGTGGTTCGCGCCGATGCTCAACAAGCTGGGCGACAAGCCGCTGACCATCGTCTGCGCGCTGCCGCTGTATCACATCTTCGCGCTGACGGCGTGCTACATGCTGGGCGCGCGGATGGGGATCATGAATCTGCTGATTCCCAATCCGCGCGACATTCCAGGGCTGATCGCCACGCTTCGCAACTACCGCGTGAACATGTTCCCCGCGGTCAATACGCTGTTCAACGCCTTGGCGAACGACCCCGCCTTCGCCAAGCTGGACTTCAGCGAACTGGTGATCTCGAACGGCGGTGGCATGGCAGTGCAGCAGGCCACGGCGGAGAAATGGGCTCGCATCACCGGCTGTCCCGTCGTCGAAGGTTATGGACTCTCGGAGACGTCTCCTGTCGCGACGGTCAACCGCCTCGACCTGGATCAGTTCAACGGCTCGATCGGGCTGCCTGTTCCAAATACTGAGATTGCCATCCGCGACGACGACGGGAATGACGTGCCATTGGGGCAGCGCGGAGAGATCTGCATCCGCGGCCCTCAGGTGATGGCCGGCTATTGGAATCGCCCGGACGACACCGCACAGGCAATCGGCCCGGACGGATTCTTCAAGACCGGCGACATCGGCGTCATGGACGCCGAAGGCTTCACGCGCATCGTAGATCGCAAGAAGGACATGATCCTTGTCAGCGGGTTCAACGTATATCCCACCGAGATTGAACAGGTGGTCAATCTGCATCCCGGGGTCATGGAATGCGCTGCGATCGGAGTTCCCGATCAGCATTCAGGTGAGGCGGTGAAGCTTTTCGTCATCAAGAAGGATTCGGCGCTCGCGGAAGAGGACTTGTCCGCCTACTGCCATAAGCAACTGACCGGCTACAAACGTCCGAAGTACATCGAGTTCCGCGATGAGCTGCCCAAGACGAATGTCGGCAAGATCCTCAGGCGCGAGTTGCGCCAGTAGCAGTTCGATTGGACTTGGCGAGACGCGGGGCGATGGGCCACCTGAACCTTCCTGCCGGCATGACAGTGCTGGAGCGCGGATGGCTCTCCTCCAACAACATCCTGCTTCATGGCGCGACACGTGAGGAAGGTGCGGTCCTGGTCGATACCGGGTACTCGTCCCATCGTGAACAGACGCTCGCACTGATCGCGGAATCACTCCGGCCGGGTGAAAAGCTCCGGCTAATCGCCAATAGTCACTTGCACTCGGATCATTGCGGTGGAAACGCGGCCCTCTCGGCGAGATATCGTTGCCCAGTTTTGATCCCCCCGGGCGAATTCTCGGCAATCTTGGCCTGGGACCAGGCCGCACTCAGTTTTCGCGCCACTGGCCAATACTGTGAACAGTTCAGCCCCACGGGCAAGCTGATTCCCGGCGAAGCCTTGTACCAAGGTGGGCACGAATGGCAGATTCATTCGGCACCAGGCCATGATCCTCACTCGGTGATCCTTTTTGAGCCAGAGAACCGGACACTGATCTCGGCTGACGCGTTGTGGGAACGAGGTTTCGGCATTGTGTTTCCGGAGCTCGACGACGAACACGCGTTCGCGCACGTGGGCGCGACGCTGGACCTCATCGAATCGCTCCACCCTCGAATCGTTATCCCGGGTCATGGCTCGCCATTTAAAGATGCACAAGCCGCCCTGAGCACTGCACGCGGAAGACTCGAGTATTTCCAGCGCGAGCCTCGAAAACACGCCATGCATGCGGCTAAGGCACTGACGGTCTTCCACATGCTCGAAGCTCAAGCCTGCCCAACGGAGGACTTGGTCGAGTGGCTGACGAGCACCCCTATCCTGGTCCAGACCTGGAGACGGTTCTTTGACTCGGATCCGCTACATGGTTGGGCAGCGCAGTTGGTGCAGAACCTCGTACTTGGCGGCGCCTTGCAACAGGACTCGACGCCAATTCGAACAATCTCAGCTGCGAGCGGTTGAAGTCGGAAATTGCTTCCGGAAAAGGCAAAACCCCTCGACCATGACTGATCGAGGGGTTTGGCGGGGTATTAGCCTGACGATGACCTACTTTCACACGGGAATCCGCACTATCATCGGCGCTGAGTCGTTTCACGGTCCTGTTCGGGATGGGAAGGGGTGGGACCGACTCGCTATGGTCATCAGGCTTGACTGGTTGGCTTGCTGAGGAACTCAGCAGGCCCAATTCGGTAGAGTCAAATCAGCTTGGTTTGATTGCGTCTTCAGGTTTGAAGAACGGTTTTGATCGGGCATTCCCAGCATGAGCGGGATGCGCGTCGATCTGCGTGACCACTCACCTTGACGTTTTGAGTGTCAAAGTTATAGGGTCAAGCCTCACGGGCAATTAGTACTGGTTAGCTTAACGCATTACTGCGCTTCCACACCCAGCCTATCAACGTCCTGGTCTTGAACGACCCTTCAGGGGGCTCTAGGCCCCGGCAAGACTCATCTTGAGACGAGTTTCCCGCTTAGATGCTTTCAGCGGTTATCTCTTCCGCACTTAGCTACTCGGCGATGCCACTGGCGTGACAACCGATACACCAGAGGTGCGTCCACTCCGGTCCTCTCGTACTAGGAGCAGGCTCTCTCAATCTTGCAGCGCCCACGGAAGATAGGGACCAAACTGTCTCACGACGTTTTAAACCCAGCTCACGTACCTCTTTAAATGGCGAACAGCCATACCCTTGGGACCGGCTACAGCCCCAGGATGAGATGAGCCGACATCGAGGTGCCAAACACCGCCGTCGATATGAACTCTTGGGCGGTATCAGCCTGTTATCCCCAGAGTACCTTTTATCCGTTGAGCGATGGCCCTTCCATACAGAACCACCGGATCACTTTGTCCTACTTTCGTACCTGCTCGACTTGTCAGTCTCGCAGTCAAGCACGCTTATGCCAATGCACTATCAACACGATTTCCGACCGTATTTAGCGTACCTTCGAACTCCTCCGTTACACTTTGGGAGGAGACCGCCCCAGTCAAACTGCCCACCATACACTGTCCCCAACCCGGATAACGGGCCAAGGTTAGAACCTCAAACACACCAGGGTGGTATTTCAACGTTGGCTCCACCTGATCTAGCGACCAGGTTTCAAAGCCTCCCACCTATCCTACACAGATCTGTTCAAAGTCCAATGTAAAGCTACAGTAAAGGTTCATGGGGTCTTTCCGTCTTTCCGCGGGGAGATTGCATCATCACAAACATTTCAACTTCGCTGAGTCTCTGGAGGAGACAGTGTGGCCATCATTACTCCATTCGTGCAGGTCGGAACTTACCCGACAAGGAATTTCGCTACCTTAGGACCGTTATAGTTACGGCCGCCGTTTACTGGGACTTCAGTCAAGAGCTTGCACCCCATCATTTAATCTTCCAGCACCGGGCAGGAGTCACACCCTATACGTCGACTTTCGTCTTTGCAGAGTGCTGTGTTTTTAATAAACAGTTGCAGCCACCGATTCTCTGCGGCCTCATTGGGCTAACCAAGTAAATGGATCACCTACTAAAGGCACACCTTCTTCCGAAGTTACGGTGTCAATTTGCCGAGTTCCTTCTCCAGAGTTCTCTCAAGCGCCTTAGAATACTCATCTCGCGCACCAGTGTCGGTTTGCGGTACGGTCGTCAATAGCTGAAGCTTAGTGGCTTTTCCTGGAAGCAGGGTATCACTCACTTCGTCTGCAAGCAGACTCGTTATCACCCCTCATCTAAGCCCGGCGGATTTGCCTACCAGGCACGACTACAGGCTTGAACCGGGACATCCAACACCCGGCTGAGCTAACCTTCTCCGTCCCCACATCGCACTATTGATCGGTACAGGAATATTGACCTGTTTCCCATCAGCTACGCATCTCTGCCTCGCCTTAGGGGCCGACTCACCCTACGCCGATGAACGTTGCGTAGGAAACCTTGCGCTTTCGGCGAGGGGGCTTTTCACCCCCTTTAACGCTACTCATGTCAGCATTCGCACTTCTGATACCTCCAGCAGGCCTCACGACCCACCTTCACAGGCGTACAGAACGCTCTCCTACCACGCACAGTAAACTGTGCATCCGCAGCTTCGGTAACTGGCTTAGCCCCGTTACATCTTCCGCGCAGGACGACTCGATCAGTGAGCTATTACGCTTTCTTTAAATGATGGCTGCTTCTAAGCCAACATCCTGACTGTTTTAGCCTTCCCACTTCGTTTCCCACTTAGCCAATTTTAGGGACCTTAGCTGGCGGTCTGGGTTGTTTCCCTCTTGAGTCCGGACGTTAGCACCCGGTGCTCTGTCTCCCAAGCTGTACTCTTCGGTATTCGGAGTTTGCATAGGTTTGGTAAGTCGCCATGACCCCCTAGCCTAAACAGTGCTCTACCCCCGAAGGTAATACTTGAGGCACTACCTAAATAGTTTTCGGAGAGAACCAGCTATCTCCAGGTTTGTTTAGCCTTTCACCCCTATCCACAGCTCATCCGCTAGTTTTGCAACACTAGTCGGTTCGGACCTCCAGCACCTGTTACGGTACCTTCATCCTGGCCATGGATAGATCACCTGGTTTCGGGTCTACACCCAGCGACTAAATCGCCCTATTCGGACTCGATTTCTCTACGGCTACCCTATTCGGTTAACCTCGCCACTGAATGTAAGTCGCTGACCCATTATACAAAAGGTACGCAGTCACCCTTGCGGGCTCCTACTTTTTGTATGCATGCGGTTTCAGGATCTATTTCACTCCCCTCCCGGGGTTCTTTTCGCCTTTCCCTCACGGTACTTGTTCACTATCGGTCGATTACGAGTATTTAGCCTTGGAGGATGGTCCCCCCATATTCAGACAGGATTTCACGTGTCCCGCCCTACTCTATTCGTGCCTAGTTCCACAATCGACATTTCTCATACGGGGCTATCACCCGCTATGGCCGGACTTTCCATTCCGTTCTGATATGCCAACTGCTAAAACACGAGGGCTACTCCGATTTCGCTCGCCACTACTTTCGGAATCTCGGTTGATGTCTTTTCCTCGAGCTACTGAGATGTTTCAGTTCACCCGGTTCGCCTCGCACACCTATGTATTCAGTGTGCGATACCTCTAAACGAGGTGGGTTTCCCCATTCGGAAATCTCCGGATCAAAGCTTATTTGCCAGCTCCCCGAAGCTTATCGCAGGCTATCACGTCCTTCGTCGCCTGTAATCGCCAAGGCATCCACCACATGCACTTAGTCACTTGACCCTATAACTTTGACATCCGCAGATGTCGTCAAGGACAGATGCTC
Organism: Mitsuaria sp. MSU3D; assembly: GCF_056867975.1. Taxonomy (NCBI): domain Bacteria; kingdom Pseudomonadati; phylum Pseudomonadota; class Betaproteobacteria; order Burkholderiales; family Sphaerotilaceae; genus Roseateles; species Mitsuaria sp. MSU3D. Next base: position 4,412,901 of record NZ_CP200314.1, read on the forward strand.
AACAACTTGAGCATTTATTTGAGTATCACGCGTTCGCCGTTCTTCAATTTCTACTCTTTTCAGAGTTGAAGTTTGTTGACGCAATCAAATGTCGCTGGCGGCACGGTGCCGCGCCCCTTTACGAAGCGCTAAGCTTTCCGCCAGCAACGCTGATTCGACTCTACGAATTGTTAAAGAACAACAGCCGACTAAAAAGTCGAGACTGGCAAACCACAACGTCATGCTTGACGCTGTGGTTTGCCACCCTTGTGAAGTGATTGGTGGAGGATGACGGGATCGAACCGACGACCCCCTGCTTGCAAAGCAGGTGCTCTCCCAGCTGAGCTAATCCCCCAAGATCTTGACGATCCTCGTGGTGGGTCTGGCTGGATTCGAACCAGCGACCCCCGCCTTATCAAGACGGTGCTCTAACCGACTGAGCTACAGACCCACGCGTTTCATGCGTGCTCCTGTATCGCGCCAACCGGCAAGGCCAGCTCGCCAGGCTCACGCGTTTTCTCACTCACTGTTGTGTGTCTACAGCCGATAAGTGTGGGCGCGCTGAACTCGCATTTTTCGACTCGACTCTCCCGAGCTGCCTAGGCAACCCGACGGTCTCGTCATTCTCTAGAAAGGAGGTGATCCAGCCGCACCTTCCGATACGGCTACCTTGTTACGACTTCACCCCAGTCACGAACCCTGCCGTGGTAATCGCCCCCCTTGCGGTTAGGCTAACTACTTCTGGCAGAACCCGCTCCCATGGTGTGACGGGCGGTGTGTACAAGACCCGGGAACGTATTCACCGCGGCAAGCTGATCCGCGATTACTAGCGATTCCGACTTCACGCAGTCGAGTTGCAGACTGCGATCCGGACTACGACCGGGTTTCTGGGATTAGCTCCCCCTCGCGGGTTGGCAGCCCTCTGTCCCGGCCATTGTATGACGTGTGTAGCCCTACCCATAAGGGCCATGATGACCTGACGTCATCCCCACCTTCCTCCGGTTTGTCACCGGCAGTCTCATTAGAGTGCCCTTTCGTAGCAACTAATGACAAGGGTTGCGCTCGTTGCGGGACTTAACCCAACATCTCACGACACGAGCTGACGACGGCCATGCAGCACCTGTGTCCAGGTTCTCTTTCGAGCACTCCCACATCTCTGCAGGATTCCTGGCATGTCAAGGGTAGGTAAGGTTTTTCGCGTTGCATCGAATTAAACCACATCATCCACCGCTTGTGCGGGTCCCCGTCAATTCCTTTGAGTTTCAACCTTGCGGCCGTACTCCCCAGGCGGTCAACTTCACGCGTTAGCTACGTTACTGAGAAGAAACCCTCCCAACAACCAGTTGACATCGTTTAGGGCGTGGACTACCAGGGTATCTAATCCTGTTTGCTCCCCACGCTTTCGTGCATGAGCGTCAGTACAGGTCCAGGGGATTGCCTTCGCCATCGGTGTTCCTCCGCATATCTACGCATTTCACTGCTACACGCGGAATTCCATCCCCCTCTACCGTACTCTAGCCATGCAGTCACAAATGCAGTTCCCAGGTTGAGCCCGGGGATTTCACATCTGTCTTGCATAACCGCCTGCGCACGCTTTACGCCCAGTAATTCCGATTAACGCTTGCACCCTACGTATTACCGCGGCTGCTGGCACGTAGTTAGCCGGTGCTTATTCTTCAGGTACCGTCATGAACCCCCAGTATTAGTAGGAGTCTTTTCTTCCCTGACAAAAGCGGTTTACAACCCGAAGGCCTTCTTCCCGCACGCGGCATGGCTGGATCAGGGTTGCCCCCATTGTCCAAAATTCCCCACTGCTGCCTCCCGTAGGAGTCTGGGCCGTGTCTCAGTCCCAGTGTGGCTGGTCGTCCTCTCAGACCAGCTACAGATCGTCGGCTTGGTAGGCCTTTACCCCACCAACTACCTAATCTGATATCGGCCGCTCCAATTGCGCGAGGTCTTGCGATCCCCCGCTTTCACCCTCAGGTCGTATGCGGTATTAGCTGCTCTTTCGAGCAGTTATCCCCCACAACTGGGCACGTTCCGATATATTACTCACCCGTTCGCCACTCGTCGCCAGGTTGCCCCGCGTTACCGTTCGACTTGCATGTGTAAGGCATGCCGCCAGCGTTCAATCTGAGCCAGGATCAAACTCTACAGTTCGATCTTGAATAAACTCAACGGAATCGAACAAAGACTACTTTCATAGCTTCATTCATATCTTCCGTGAGCATCTAGCGATTTAACCTTCTCAGGCCGCTCGTCCAGACGCCCACGCTTATCGGCTGTAAATTCTTAAAGAACATCGAAGCAGCTTTCGCTTCAGGCTTTCCGCCTTGCTTCGTCGCACCGCTGATTTGTCGTCAGAAGCGCAGAGATGAGACTATAAACGAGTTCGTTTGAACTTGTCAAGCGTCTTTCACGATCATTCTCATGATCTGATCGACACCGCCTCAGCTCCAGAGATCAACGCTCCGCGAAGCGCTGATCTCTGCAAGCAGAGAAAGGAACGCCCGGTCATCCGACCGGGCGTCTCCGGATATTAGCCTGACGATGACCTACTTTCACACGGGAATCCGCACTATCATCGGCGCTGAGTCGTTTCACGGTCCTGTTCGGGATGGGAAGGGGTGGGACCGACTCGCTATGGTCATCAGGCTTGACTGGTTGGCTTGCTGAGGAACTCAGCAGGCCCAATTCGGTAGAGTCAAATCAGCTTGGTTTGATTGCGTCTTCAGGTTTGAAGAACGGTTTTGATCGGGCATTCCCAGCATGAGCGGGATGCGCGTCGATCTGCGTGACCACTCACCTTGACGTTTTGAGTGTCAAAGTTATAGGGTCAAGCCTCACGGGCAATTAGTACTGGTTAGCTTAACGCATTACTGCGCTTCCACACCCAGCCTATCAACGTCCTGGTCTTGAACGACCCTTCAGGGGGCTCTAGGCCCCGGCAAGACTCATCTTGAGACGAGTTTCCCGCTTAGATGCTTTCAGCGGTTATCTCTTCCGCACTTAGCTACTCGGCGATGCCACTGGCGTGACAACCGATACACCAGAGGTGCGTCCACTCCGGTCCTCTCGTACTAGGAGCAGGCTCTCTCAATCTTGCAGCGCCCACGGAAGATAGGGACCAAACTGTCTCACGACGTTTTAAACCCAGCTCACGTACCTCTTTAAATGGCGAACAGCCATACCCTTGGGACCGGCTACAGCCCCAGGATGAGATGAGCCGACATCGAGGTGCCAAACACCGCCGTCGATATGAACTCTTGGGCGGTATCAGCCTGTTATCCCCAGAGTACCTTTTATCCGTTGAGCGATGGCCCTTCCATACAGAACCACCGGATCACTTTGTCCTACTTTCGTACCTGCTCGACTTGTCAGTCTCGCAGTCAAGCACGCTTATGCCAATGCACTATCAACACGATTTCCGACCGTATTTAGCGTACCTTCGAACTCCTCCGTTACACTTTGGGAGGAGACCGCCCCAGTCAAACTGCCCACCATACACTGTCCCCAACCCGGATAACGGGCCAAGGTTAGAACCTCAAACACACCAGGGTGGTATTTCAACGTTGGCTCCACCTGATCTAGCGACCAGGTTTCAAAGCCTCCCACCTATCCTACACAGATCTGTTCAAAGTCCAATGTAAAGCTACAGTAAAGGTTCATGGGGTCTTTCCGTCTTTCCGCGGGGAGATTGCATCATCACAAACATTTCAACTTCGCTGAGTCTCTGGAGGAGACAGTGTGGCCATCATTACTCCATTCGTGCAGGTCGGAACTTACCCGACAAGGAATTTCGCTACCTTAGGACCGTTATAGTTACGGCCGCCGTTTACTGGGACTTCAGTCAAGAGCTTGCACCCCATCATTTAATCTTCCAGCACCGGGCAGGAGTCACACCCTATACGTCGACTTTCGTCTTTGCAGAGTGCTGTGTTTTTAATAAACAGTTGCAGCCACCGATTCTCTGCGGCCTCATTGGGCTAACCAAGTAAATGGATCACCTACTAAAGGCACACCTTCTTCCGAAGTTACGGTGTCAATTTGCCGAGTTCCTTCTCCAGAGTTCTCTCAAGCGCCTTAGAATACTCATCTCGCGCACCAGTGTCGGTTTGCGGTACGGTCGTCAATAGCTGAAGCTTAGTGGCTTTTCCTGGAAGCAGGGTATCACTCACTTCGTCTGCAAGCAGACTCGTTATCACCCCTCATCTAAGCCCGGCGGATTTGCCTACCAGGCACGACTACAGGCTTGAACCGGGACATCCAACACCCGGCTGAGCTAACCTTCTCCGTCCCCACATCGCACTATTGATCGGTACAGGAATATTGACCTGTTTCCCATCAGCTACGCATCTCTGCCTCGCCTTAGGGGCCGACTCACCCTACGCCGATGAACGTTGCGTAGGAAACCTTGCGCTTTCGGCGAGGGGGCTTTTCACCCCCTTTAACGCTACTCATGTCAGCATTCGCACTTCTGATACCTCCAGCAGGCCTCACGACCCACCTTCACAGGCGTACAGAACGCTCTCCTACCACGCACAGTAAACTGTGCATCCGCAGCTTCGGTAACTGGCTTAGCCCCGTTACATCTTCCGCGCAGGACGACTCGATCAGTGAGCTATTACGCTTTCTTTAAATGATGGCTGCTTCTAAGCCAACATCCTGACTGTTTTAGCCTTCCCACTTCGTTTCCCACTTAGCCAATTTTAGGGACCTTAGCTGGCGGTCTGGGTTGTTTCCCTCTTGAGTCCGGACGTTAGCACCCGGTGCTCTGTCTCCCAAGCTGTACTCTTCGGTATTCGGAGTTTGCATAGGTTTGGTAAGTCGCCATGACCCCCTAGCCTAAACAGTGCTCTACCCCCGAAGGTAATACTTGAGGCACTACCTAAATAGTTTTCGGAGAGAACCAGCTATCTCCAGGTTTGTTTAGCCTTTCACCCCTATCCACAGCTCATCCGCTAGTTTTGCAACACTAGTCGGTTCGGACCTCCAGCACCTGTTACGGTACCTTCATCCTGGCCATGGATAGATCACCTGGTTTCGGGTCTACACCCAGCGACTAAATCGCCCTATTCGGACTCGATTTCTCTACGGCTACCCTATTCGGTTAACCTCGCCACTGAATGTAAGTCGCTGACCCATTATACAAAAGGTACGCAGTCACCCTTGCGGGCTCCTACTTTTTGTATGCATGCGGTTTCAGGATCTATTTCACTCCCCTCCCGGGGTTCTTTTCGCCTTTCCCTCACGGTACTTGTTCACTATCGGTCGATTACGAGTATTTAGCCTTGGAGGATGGTCCCCCCATATTCAGACAGGATTTCACGTGTCCCGCCCTACTCTATTCGTGCCTAGTTCCACAATCGACATTTCTCATACGGGGCTATCACCCGCTATGGCCGGACTTTCCATTCCGTTCTGATATGCCAACTGCTAAAACACGAGGGCTACTCCGATTTCGCTCGCCACTACTTTCGGAATCTCGGTTGATGTCTTTTCCTCGAGCTACTGAGATGTTTCAGTTCACCCGGTTCGCCTCGCACACCTATGTATTCAGTGTGCGATACCTCTAAACGAGGTGGGTTTCCCCATTCGGAAATCTCCGGATCAAAGCTTATTTGCCAGCTCCCCGAAGCTTATCGCAGGCTATCACGTCCTTCGTCGCCTGTAATCGCCAAGGCATCCACCACATGCACTTAGTCACTTGACCCTATAACTTTGACATCCGCAGATGTCGTCAAGGACAGATGCTCAACAACTTGAGCATTTATTTGAGTATCACGCGTTCGCCGTTCTTCAATTTCTACTCTTTTCAGAGTTGAAGTTTGTTGACGCAATCAAATGTCGCTGGCGGCACGGTGCCGCGCCCCTTTACGAAGCGCTAAGCTTTCCGCCAGCAACGCTGATTCGACTCTACGAATTGTTAAAGAACAACAGCCGACTAAAAAGTCGAGACTGGCAAACCACAACGTCATGCTTGACGCTGTGGTTTGCCACCCTTGTGAAGTGATTGGTGGAGGATGACGGGATCGAACCGACGACCCCCTGCTTGCAAAGCAGGTGCTCTCCCAGCTGAGCTAATCCCCCAAGATCTTGACGATCCTCGTGGTGGGTCTGGCTGGATTCGAACCAGCGACCCCCGCCTTATCAAGACGGTGCTCTAACCGACTGAGCTACAGACCCACGCGTTTCATGCGTGCTCCTGTATCGCGCCAACCGGCAAGGCCAGCTCGCCAGGCTCACGCGTTTTCTCACTCACTGTTGTGTGTCTACAGCCGATAAGTGTGGGCGCGCTGAACTCGCATTTTTCGACTCGACTCTCCCGAGCTGCCTAGGCAACCCGACGGTCTCGTCATTCTCTAGAAAGGAGGTGATCCAGCCGCACCTTCCGATACGGCTACCTTGTTACGACTTCACCCCAGTCACGAACCCTGCCGTGGTAATCGCCCCCCTTGCGGTTAGGCTAACTACTTCTGGCAGAACCCGCTCCCATGGTGTGACGGGCGGTGTGTACAAGACCCGGGAACGTATTCACCGCGGCAAGCTGATCCGCGATTACTAGCGATTCCGACTTCACGCAGTCGAGTTGCAGACTGCGATCCGGACTACGACCGGGTTTCTGGGATTAGCTCCCCCTCGCGGGTTGGCAGCCCTCTGTCCCGGCCATTGTATGACGTGTGTAGCCCTACCCATAAGGGCCATGATGACCTGACGTCATCCCCACCTTCCTCCGGTTTGTCACCGGCAGTCTCATTAGAGTGCCCTTTCGTAGCAACTAATGACAAGGGTTGCGCTCGTTGCGGGACTTAACCCAACATCTCACGACACGAGCTGACGACGGCCATGCAGCACCTGTGTCCAGGTTCTCTTTCGAGCACTCCCACATCTCTGCAGGATTCCTGGCATGTCAAGGGTAGGTAAGGTTTTTCGCGTTGCATCGAATTAAACCACATCATCCACCGCTTGTGCGGGTCCCCGTCAATTCCTTTGAGTTTCAACCTTGCGGCCGTACTCCCCAGGCGGTCAACTTCACGCGTTAGCTACGTTACTGAGAAGAAACCCTCCCAACAACCAGTTGACATCGTTTAGGGCGTGGACTACCAGGGTATCTAATCCTGTTTGCTCCCCACGCTTTCGTGCATGAGCGTCAGTACAGGTCCAGGGGATTGCCTTCGCCATCGGTGTTCCTCCGCATATCTACGCATTTCACTGCTACACGCGGAATTCCATCCCCCTCTACCGTACTCTAGCCATGCAGTCACAAATGCAGTTCCCAGGTTGAGCCCGGGGATTTCACATCTGTCTTGCATAACCGCCTGCGCACGCTTTACGCCCAGTAATTCCGATTAACGCTTGCACCCTACGTATTACCGCGGCTGCTGGCACGTAGTTAGCCGGTGCTTATTCTTCAGGTACCGTCATGAACCCCCAGTATTAGTAGGAGTCTTTTCTTCCCTGACAAAAGCGGTTTACAACCCGAAGGCCTTCTTCCCGCACGCGGCATGGCTGGATCAGGGTTGCCCCCATTGTCCAAAATTCCCCACTGCTGCCTCCCGTAGGAGTCTGGGCCGTGTCTCAGTCCCAGTGTGGCTGGTCGTCCTCTCAGACCAGCTACAGATCGTCGGCTTGGTAGGCCTTTACCCCACCAACTACCTAATCTGATATCGGCCGCTCCAATTGCGCGAGGTCTTGCGATCCCCCGCTTTCACCCTCAGGTCGTATGCGGTATTAGCTGCTCTTTCGAGCAGTTATCCCCCACAACTGGGCACGTTCCGATATATTACTCACCCGTTCGCCACTCGTCGCCAGGTTGCCCCGCGTTACCGTTCGACTTGCATGTGTAAGGCATGCCGCCAGCGTTCAATCTGAGCCAGGATCAAACTCTACAGTTCGATCTTGAATAAACTCAACGGAATCGAACAAAGACTACTTTCATAGCTTCATTCATATCTTCCGTGAGCATCTAGCGATTTAACCTTCTCAGGTCGCTCGTCCAGACGCCCACGCTTATCGGCTGTAAATTCTTAAAGAACATCGAAGCAGCTTTCGCTTCAGGCTTTCCGCCTTGCTTCGTCGCACCGCTGATTTGTCGTCAGAAGCGCAGAAGCGAGATTATGAACGATTTCTTTCGAACCCGTCAAGCAGTCAGAGAAATTATTTTCATCAGCGACTGCGAGAATCTCGCCGTCAAATGAAAACTAGCTTTTGCTAGTTATTCATCTGACCACCTCGGCATACCCTCCGAGGCCGCTGTTCAGAACGATGTCGTGAACAGCGAAGACCGCTAGTCTAGCACGAGTTTTTTCACCGGCGCAACTCCCCCGTACGACTTGCTTGGGGAGGTGCGATGTTCGACCGCAGCCGCCCGAGTAGGCGCGGCTCAATGCAGGCGGGACTGCGGCGCGAGTACTTCCAGAGCCACTTTCGCGGGTTCATCGCTCTCCAGGATGCGAGGCAGCGCAGCAGCCAACCGTGGCACGTCCGCCCGCAGGACCCGTTGCTTGACCGAAGGGATCTGCGACGGGTGCATCGAGAAACTGGTGAGTCCCATGCTCAGGAGCAGATCGGTGAAGGCGGCATCGCCCGCCATTTCGCCGCAGACACTGACTTCCTTCCCGGCCGCTCGCGCCTGCGCGATCGAATGCGCCAGTAGATGGAGGACTGCGGGATGCCACGGGTCATAGAGATGGGCGACCGCCTCATCGGCACGGTCGATGGCCAGCGTGTATTGAATGAGGTCGTTGGTCCCGATCGACACGAAGTCCACATGCCTGAGCAGCTGCGGCAGCATGATCGCCGCCGCGGGCACCTCCACCATCACGCCGAGTTCGACTTCGCCATAAGCCTGCCCCGCCTCGTCGAGCTGCGCCTTCACTCGTTTGGCGGCCTCCTGGACCTGACGGATCTCACCCAGATGGGCGACCATCGGGATCAGCAGCTTCACCTTGCCGAACGCGCTCGCCCGATAGATCGCACGCAGTTGCTGGCGGAACATGCTCGGCTCCGCCAGACTCCATCGGATCGCCCGCAGGCCCATGGCCGGGTTGAGCACATGTTCGTGCCGGAGCTCGTTGACCGACATCCGGTCCAGTGGCTTGTCGGCGCCGATATCAACCGTGCGGATCGTCACCGGCAGACCGGCCATCGCTTCGACCGCACTCTTATAGGCGGCGAATTGCTCTTCCTCGCTCGGCAGGTCGCCGTCGCGGTTCATGAAGAGGAACTCACTGCGGAACAGCCCCACGCCAGTTGCGCCGGACGCCAGCGCCGCCACCGTGTCGCCCGGCAACTCGATATTGGCGTGCAGTTCGATTCGCTGCCCATCCATGGTGATCGCCGGCGTGTGCCGCAGGCGAGCGAGACGTGCGTTCTCCAGTTCCGACTGACGCTGCCGGAAGCGGTATTCCTCCAGCACGATGGGGGACGGGTTGACGATCACCGTCCCCGCGTCGCCATCGATGATGACCCAATCGTCCTGGCGGATCAGCCGCGAGGCCTCTCGCGTTCCCACCACGGCGGGGATGGCCATGCTGCGCGCCACGATCGCGGTATGTGAGGTCTTCCCCCGATGTCGGTAATGAAGCCCTGAAAGACGCTGCGCTTGAACTGGATCATGTCGGCGGGCGCGATGTCGGCGGCCACCAGCAGCAGCGGATCCTCTCCGGCGAAGTCCCGGGCCACCACGGCGGCCGGTCCGCCGGCGGGCGCATCGTCCAGTTCCGCGGCGAGGGCGGCCAGGATGCGCTCGACCACCTGTTCCAGATCCGCCTTGCGCTCGCGCAGGTAGTCGTCTTCCATTTCGTCGAACTGACGCGCCAGGACTTCCAGCTGCGCCGACAGCGCCCATTCGGCGTTGTAGTGGCGATCGACGATCCAATCGCGAGCCGTATCGACGAGCGCCTCGTCGTTCAGCAGCAGCAGGTGGACATCCAGCAGCGCGTCGAGTTCGTGCGGCGCGTCCTCCGGCAGTTCGGCCTTCAGCCCCTGCAATTCACGGGTGACCACATCGCGGCCCCGCACCAAGCGGGCGTACTCCTGCTCCGCATCGGCGGCGGCGATGAAGTAATGCGCGACGTCGACGCGGCTGGAGGCGACCAGCACCGCGCGGCCGATCGCCACGCCGCGAGAAACGGGAATGCCGAAGACCTGGAAACTCATGCGCCGACTTTAGCAGCGGGTTCCGAATCCCCCGGTGGACGAAGGTGAACTCCGCGAAAACCTCTGTGGAGCCGGCGTCAATCACCCCGATGCATGAACGTGACGAGGCCGCGACTGTCACGGTTCGTTCACTTGAGGGTCACCGACGCGTCACCCCGCCCGCTCAGCATCGCAGCCATCACTTCAGCGAGGCTTTGCCATGAGGGATCTGCCGCTGCCTACCCTGCCCTTCTCCGATCTGCGCCCTGTCGAAGCGCCTCGGAGGTCACTTCCAGCCAGTTCGCAAGACGTCGCTGTCGATGCTGCGCGCACTCGCTTCCACGTGGGTTGGGCGCGCACGGAGGACGAAGTCCGCCAGGCCCAGCGCCTGAGGTACCAGGTCTTCGTCGATGAGATGGGCGCGCGCCTGAGCGTGCCGGCCGGCGCGCCCGCCGGGCACGACATCGACCTCTTCGACCCTTTCTGCGAGCACCTGCTGGTGCGCACGCTCGACAAGCACGGACAGCCCGGCGAGGTGATCGGCACCTACCGGGTGCTGACGCCGGAGGCGGCCCGCCGCGCCGGCGGCCTCTACAGCGAAACCGAGTTCGACCTGACCCGCCTGCGCTCGCTGCGTCCGCGCATGGTTGAACTGGGCCGCTCCTGCGTTCACCCGGATCATCGCAACGGCGGCGCCATCATGGCGCTGTGGGGCGCCCTCACCGAATTCATGGTGCGCAACGACCTGGACACGATGATCGGCTGCGCCAGCATCAGCATGCGCGACGGCGGTCACTACGCCGCCAGCCTGTGGCGCCAGCTGGACGCCAGTCACATGGCGGACATCGCCTGGCAAGTGCGCCCGCGCCTGCCGCTGCCGGTCGACGAGCTACGTCAGGACCTGGTGGTCGAGCCACCGCCCCTGATCAAGGGCTACCTGCGGGTCGGCGCGCGCATCCTCGGCCGGCCGGCCTGGGATCCGGACTTCAATACCGCCGACCTGCCGATGATCATGCGCATCGCGGATCTGCCGGCGCGGTACCGGAAGCACTTCCTGGGGCGTTGAGCACAGCGCTGCGAAGCCGGAGCGCCGGTACCCCGCTCCGCTCAATCGCCTCCTCACGCTCGGCATTCGCTCCGCAGGGTACCGGCGCTCCGGCTTCTTCGGATCGCGCGGTTCGTGGGGGCGATTGAAGGGGCTGGCGTTCGCCTTACTGGCCTTCGCCGAACTTGTCGTTGACCAGCGCCGTGATCGCGTCATGCGCGGGCTGTTCGTCCTCGCCGGAGGTCTCGAGCTCGACCTCCGCGCCGATGCCCGCCGCCAGCATCATGACGCCCATGATGCTCTTGGCATTCACGCGACGGCCGTTGCGGGTCATGAAGACCTCCGCCTTGAATCCTCCCGCCAACTTCGTCAACTTCGCCGAAGCCCGGGCATGCAGGCCCAGCTTGTTGCTGATGGTGAGGGTCGACTTGATCATGTGCAGGAAGGATGGGACGAGGAATTGTTGGAGGCGCAGGGCGCCGTCGCGTCGCACAGGATGCCCTGGGTGCCGCCCTGGCTGGCGCGCTGGACCAGCGCCTCCAGGCCTTCGCCGGCGTAGCACAACGAGCGCCACAGCATCGGCACGTTGACGCCGGTCAACACCTTCACCTGCTCGCCCTGCAGGCGCAGCGCCGCATTCGTCGGTGTCGCGCCGTAGACGTCGGTCAGCACGAGGGTCTGCTGGTGTCCGGAAGCGATGATCAGCGCGCGCGCCTGCGACTCGACGTCGTCGGCGCTCATCTCAGGCGTCACGTCCAGCACCCTCAGCTGCAGCGAGCAATGCGGGAACGTGTGCTCGGCCACCTGCTTCAGCGCGGTGGCCAGCGGGGCGTGAGCGATCAACAGCAGGCCGGACATGGCGATCATTATCGTGCGGCGCAGCATGGTGCGGGCGAGGCTCGCACAAACCCTCAATCGTGGGGAGGATGCAGCCCCCCCGCCCTCAGGGCGGCAGTTCCACCGACCCGAGGAATACGTCCCAGGCTTCCGGGTCGAGGCGTTCGCCTTGCATCAGCAACTGATACAGCCGTCCCCCGCGCGAGAACACCGCCTGCCGCACCTGCTGGCGGGGCTGGCCGGCGCGAGCCTCGAACGATTGCTGGAACGCTTCCGGATCGGCCGCGATACCGCGCATGCCCAAGGGCGCGGACGCCTGCGGGAGCATCTGCCGGGCGATGCCCTCATGCATGCGACGCATCGCCGCGGACGTCGCCCCGGCCTCCCGGAGATCCGTCCAGGTCAACGAGAACTGGGCCCCCCGCGCCTTGCAGCTCAGTGACCGCACGGCGACCGCCTGACCCGCCGGGCCAGGCTGCATACGCTCCTCGCGGTCTGGCTTGCAAGGAAACATCAATTGCATCTGCGCCCCTTCCGGGCTCACCTTGCGCCAGTTCAACGCCGGACTGCACCCGGCGGCCAACACCAGCGGGACGATCGAAACAAGCAGGGACAACGAACGCATCGGACGATTATCGAGGGCGTGACGACGACGCGCGCCCCCGGTGCGGCCCACCGCAGCATCCCCCACAATGCCCCGATGAGCGAAGCGAACTCTCCCACGCCCTCCGCCATGGCCCTGACGGGCGTGCGCGTGCTGGATCTCTCCCGCGTGCTGGCGGGCCCCTGGTGCACGCAGACGCTGGCCGATCTCGGCGCGGACGTGATCAAGGTCGAGCGCCCGCCAAAGGGCGGCCACCCAGGGGGGGATGACACCCGCGGATGGGGGCCTCCCTATCTGAAGGACCGGGACGGGCAGGACACCGCCGAGGCGGCCTACTACCTCGGCGCGAACCGCAACAAGCGTTCGGTCGCGATCGACATCGCCAGCCCACGGGGTCAGGACTTGATCCGGGAGCTGGCGCGACGGGCCGACGTCCTGGTCGAGAACTACAAGGTCGGCGACCTGACCCGCTACGGGCTCGACGCCGCGGCGCTGCTCGAGATCAATCCGCGCCTCGTGTTCTGCTCGGTGACCGGCTTCGGCCAGACCGGGCCATACCGTGATCGCGCCGGTTACGACTACGCGGTCCAGGGCCTGGGCGGACTGATGAGCGTCACCGGCGAGGCCGACGCGCTGCCCGGCGGCGGGCCGCAGAAGGTCGGCGTGGCGGTGGCCGATCTCTTCACCGGCATGTATGCGACGGTCGCGATCCTCGCCGCGCTCCGCCACCGGGACGCGACAGGCCAGGGTCAGGTCGTCGACATGGCGCTGCTGGACACGCAGGTCGCGATGCTGGCCAACCTCGGCGCCAACTACCTGACGACCGGCAAGGCGCCGCGCCGCATGGGCAACGCCCACCAGAACATCGTGCCGTACCAGGTCTTCCAGGCCAGCGACGGGCACCTGATCGTCGCGGTGGGCAACGACGGTCAGTTCGTCAAGTTCTGCGAGCTCCTCGGCCTGCCGGACCTCCCCCGTGATCCGCGCTACTCGACCAATTCGCAGCGGGTCCGGCATCGGGACGACCTGGTCCCGATGCTGGCCGCCCGCGTCGCCGAAAGACCTCGGCAGCATTGGCTCGATGCGATGGAAGCGGCGAAGGTCCCGGGCGGCGCGATCAACGACCTGGCTGAAGTCTTCGACGACCCACAGGTCCAGCACCGGGGCATGGTGGTGTCGATGGCGCATCCGCAGAGCGATGCGCTGCGAGTGGTCGCCAGTCCGATGAAGCTGTCGGAGACACCCGTGGCCTACCGATTGCCCCCGCCGTTGATGGGGCAGCACACCGACGAGGTTCTCGCCGAGCTCGGACACGGCCCCGACGCGATCGCCGCATGGCGCGAGGAAGGGGTCATCGCATGAGCAGCAAGGATCCGGCGCAGGTCCGGAATGAGGAATCTCCCGGCAAGGGCGTGAACATCGTGCTGGTGCACGGTGCCTGGCTGGGCGCCTGGGCATGGAAGCGGGTGCTCGGACCGTTGCGCGCGGCCGGGCACCAGGTGTTCCCCGTGACGTTGAGCGGCGTCGGCGAACGGGCCCATCAACCGCACGCGGACATCCGCCTGCAGACGCACATCGACGATGTGAAGGCGGTCATCGAGTGCGAGGAACTGGCCGATGTCCTGCTCGTCGGCCACAGCTACAGCGGCATGGTGATCACCGGCGTCGCCGATCAGATGCCGGACCGCATCTCGCGACTGGTTTACCTGGACGCCGTGGTGCCGGAACCGGGCGAGTCCTGGTCCAGCCGCCACACGCCGGAAACCCAGATCCAGCGCCGCGAGTTGATCTCGAAGTTCGGCCACCTGCCGGTGACCGAGCCCAACGGCATGGGCCTGAAGCCGGACGACTTCGACTGGATGATGCGCTGCCAGCGCCCGCAGCCCGGCGGCGTCTATGACAGCCCGCTCGACTTCGACCAGGCGGCGTGGCTGAAGCGCCCACGCACCTTCATCGACTGCAACCGTCCGGCCCTCCTCACCATCGCCGCCGCGCGTGAACGCGCGCGCAGCCAGCCCGGCTGGGAGCTCTTCGAGATCCCCACCGGTCATCAGGTCATGGTTTCCGCTCCAAAGGAACTCACCGAACGTCTCCTGATGCTCGCTGACCGCCAGGCCCAGGAGCCCTGACGGCGTCCTCGGTAGCAACACCGTCGAAGGACGGCAGTGGATGGGACGGCAGGTCGTGAGGTTTCCGCGCTTGCCGCGGGGGCCTCATGACCTGGCGGCCAACGCTCGGCGCAAGCAGTCCAGGAACGTCCGCCATCCGCCCCCGACACCCGAGCAATCGTGAGCCATTTCACGCCATCCACCCAGGGGGGCGATTGCCCCCGAGTCACGGGATGGCCTCCCCCGGGACCGCGCGGAACCATGGCGCCTCCCTGCCCCGGCATGCCGCCGGAGGCTCACAAGAACGAGAGAGCATGTCCCGCCCGCCCCCCTCCATTGCCGCGCCGTTGGCTGCCAATGACATGGCGCAGCCCCCGAGCGATTCGCAATGGGGCGACATCGTCCAGCAGCTCGGCGCCGAGATCGCCGGCCCGTTGAGCGCGGCGCTGGAGCGGATCCACACGCTGATCAGCACGGGCCAGATCGATCGCCAGGGCTTGCGGGCGCTGCGCGACTCGGTGGCGCAGGCACGCGAGGCGGGCATGGTGAGTCAGCAGCTGGCGCGGCTGGCCTCGGGACGGTTGAGGCTGTCCCGCGAGCGCGTGCCGCTGACGCAGGTGCTGCGCGGCGTGCTGACGCAGCGCAGCCGCGAGACGCAGGCCCGCGGCATCCAGATCCGGCAGCTGCTGCAGCCGATCGAGGTGGTCACCGACGCGTCGCTGCTGTTTTCGCTGCTGAACGCGGTGATGGACTGGGCGCTCGCCAACACGCATTCCTCGCTGGAGATGCGGCTGGACGTGACGCCGTGGCCCGCCAAGGCGCGACTGATGTGTCGCTTCGCCCACCGCTCGCTGGACCTGGGCAGTGCCCCGTCGGCGGTGATCAACGCGCCGCCGGAGTCGCTGAACTCGCTGCACTGGCGCCTGATCGAGCAGACCGCGCTGACCCTCGGCGCGCTGCCGCTGCGCGACGACGAAGCCGGCATCACGATGCTGACGCTGGAGTTTCCGCATGTCGCCGTCGACGAGCCCGCCGCGCCGCACGAGCTGGCGCCGCCGGCCCGGCCGGAACGGCCCGAACTCGACGATCCGACGCCGTCGCACAACTCCAAGCCGCTGGCAGGCTGCCATCTGTTGATCGTCTCGCCGCGCCGCGAGGTGCGTCAGGAGATCCAGAACGCCGTGCGCCACATGGGATTGATCATCGACGCCGTCGGCTCGATGGACGAGGCGCTGCAGTTCTGCGAGGAGGGGCTGCCACACGGCATCGCTTTCGAGCAATCGATGCGCGACGCCGACTTCGACCGCCTGCGCGCCGACATCACCAGCGAGGTGCCCAGCTTCAGCTTCATCGAAGTGCTGGACGGCGATCAGCAGACGCAGCTGTCCACGGCCACGGCGGACCACATGGCGCGGATCTCGCGCCAGAACCTGCAGGACGCGCTGCCGTCGGTGCTGCTGTTCGAGTTGTCCAAGGCGCTCTGACGCCCAGGCAAGCCGACCCGGAGCCGCCCCTCGGCGCCGCCCCTCGCCGCCGCCTTGGGCGGGCACCCGGCTTAAGCCCCTCCAAAGTGGCGGGCCGACACCCTCGCGCATACACTCGCGCACCATGAAGCTGCCTCGCTGGTCCGGACTCCTGCTGCTGGTTGCCGCCGTCGGTGTCGGCGCCGGCCTCGCCTATGAGGGCTTGAAGCCCGAACCTGCCCCGCAGGTGAACTACGTGCTGCTCGACGGCTCGAAGCACGCCTCCGCGCAGGCGTGGCCCGGCAAGGTGATGCTGGTCAATTTCTGGGCGACCTCCTGCACGACCTGCGTCAAGGAAATGCCGCAGGTCATCGCGACGCACCAGAAGTACAAGGACAAGGGTTTCGACACGCTGGCCGTGGCCATGAGCTACGACCCGCCAGCCTACGTCGCCAACTACGCCGAGACGCGCAACCTGCCCTTCGGCGTCGCGATGGACAGCACCGGCGAGATCGCCCGCAGCTTCGGCAAGGTGCAGCTCACGCCGACCACCTTCCTGATCAACAAGCGCGGCGAGATCGTCAAGCGCTTCGTCGGCGAACCCGACTTCGCCGCGCTGCACGGCACGATCGAGAAGCTGCTCGCCGACAGCTGAGCCCGCGCCGCCCCACCGATCCATGCCGCTTTCGAGCGGCATTTTTCCTGGTCGGAGCGCCCCGTCGACCAAGCGCGGATCGCCGGTCGACGCGAGGCCAGAACGGCGTCGATGCCCCCCTCGTGATCCCCTCGAATGCGCGGGTTAGCCCCGACGCTTTGCGATTCTTTTCCTCGGGTACACCAGGGTGCTGTCGCCAGATACTAGGGTAGCGACATAGCAAGCATCGCCCGCCCGAATGAACACGAACAAGAACCTGCCCGGCACGCCGGGGACTGTCATCTCCCCGCTTTCCCACGCGTTCACGCACCGGCGACAGCGAGGTCGGGCGACGCCCTGGGTCCTCGGCCTTCTCGTGCTGGCCGTCGCGGCCGGCGGCTGGTGGTGGTGGAAGGGTCGCGGCGCCGACGGCGCGGCGGGCGGACCCGCCTCGGCCGCCAGCGGACCGGGCGGTGCCGGCGGCCCCGGTGGGGGTGGTCCCGGTCGCGGCGGCCGCTTCGCCGCCAACCGCGTGCAGCCCGTGTCGGTGATGCCCGCGCGGCTGCAGGACATCCGCCACACCGCCGCCGCGATCGGCACGATCAGCGCGTCCAACACCGCCGTCGTGCGCGCGCAGGTCAGCGGCGTGCTGCAGCAGATCCATTTCACCGAAGGCCAGCAGGTCAAGGCCGGCCAGACGCTCGCACAGATCGACCCGCGTGCGTTCCAGGCCGCGCTCGGCCAAGCCGAAGGCCAGCTCGCCCGCGACAAGGCCACGCTGGACAACGCCCGCATCGACCTCACGCGCTACCAGGACCTGCTCGCCAAGGACGCGATCGCGCGCCAGCAGGTCGACACGCAGCAGGCCACGGTCAACCAGCTTGTCGGCACGGTCAAGGCCGATCAGGCCGCCGTCGACAGCGCGCGGCTGCAGGTCACCTACAGTCGGGTGCAGGCGCCGATCTCGGGCCGCGTCGGCCTGAAGCAGGCGGACATCGGCAACGTCGTGCAGACCGGCGACACCAACGGCATCGTCAGCATCACGCAGACGCGCCCGATCGCGCTGACCTTCGCCGTCCCCTCGGCGCTGCTGCCGCAGGTCAGTGCCGGATTGAAGGGCAAGACCGCGATGACGGTCGAGGCCTGGAGCCGCGACGGCAAGACGCGCCTGGCCACCGGCAAGCTCGCGACCGCCGACAACGCGATCGACATCACCACCGACACGATCAAGCTCAAGGCGCTGTTCCCGAACGACGACGATGCGCTGTTTCCCAACCAGTCGGTCAGCGTGAAGCTGCAGCTCGCGACCGAGCAGAACCGCCTGGCCGTGCCGGCCGCCGCGGTGCTGCGCGGCGCGCAGGGCTTCTACGTCTACGTCGTGGGCGCGGACAACGCCGTCACCACGCGGGTCGTGCAGACCGGCGCGGTCGACGGCGACTGGATGGCCGTGGACGGCAAGGTCGAACCGGGTGATCGCGTCGTCATCGATGGCGTCGACCGGCTGCGCGAAGGCGCGAAGGTCGAGGTCATCGCCGCCGATCCGAAGCAGCGCGCCGGCGCGAACGCGGCACCGCGTCGCGGCCGTGGCGCGAGCGCACCGGGCGGCACCGCTTCCGGCGCTTGGGGCGAAGGCCGCAGGGCTTCGGGCGCGTCGTCGCCCCAGGGCTCCGGCAATCCGGCCGACGCTGCGGTGCGCGCGCCGACGGCGGAAGCTCGCAATGACGCGGCGCAGTCCGGCGGCGAACGTCCCGCCTGGCTGGACCGCCTGCCGCCCGATGTCCAAGAGAAGGTCATGAAGATGAGTCCCGCCGAGCGGGAAGCCTGGATCGCCGAGCGACGCGCCGAACGCGCGAAGCGGCAGGCGGCCTCGGGCGGCGGCAACTGATCGAGGCCCGGCCATGGCCATGAACCCGTCCCGTCCCTTCATCGAGCGGCCGGTCGCGACCTCGCTGCTGATGCTGGCCATCCTGCTGGCCGGCCTGCTCGCCTACCGGCTGCTGCCGCTGTCCGCGCTGCCGGAGGTCGACTACCCGACCATCCAGGTCACGACGCTCTATCCGGGCGCGAGCCCCGACGTCATCTCGACCACCGTCACCGCGCCGCTGGAGCGTCAGTTCGGCCAGATGCCGGGCCTGAGCCAGATGACCTCGTCGAGTTCAGGCGGCGCCTCGGTGATCACGCTGCGCTTCTCGCTGGGCCTGTCGCTGGACGTCGCCGAGCAGGAAGTGCAGGCCGCGATCAACGCCGGCAGCAACCTGCTGCCCAGCGATCTGCCGATGCCACCGGTCTACAGCAAGGTCAACCCGGCCGACGCGCCGGTGATGACGATCGCCGTGACCTCGCCATCGCTGCCGGTGATCAAGGTCCACGACCTGGTCGAGAACCGCCTCGCACCCAAGCTGTCGCAGGTGGACGGCGTGGGCCTCGTGAGCATCGCCGGCGGCCGGCGGCCCGCCGTGCGCATCCAGGCGAATCCGCGCGCGCTGGCCGCGCTGGGACTGTCGCTGGACGATGTGCGCAGCGCCATCGCCTCCGCCAACGTCAACCAGGCCAAGGGCAGCTTCGACGGCGCGCAGCGCGCGTCGACGATCGATGCCAACGACCAGTTGCGCTCCGCCGCCGAATACCAGAACCTGATCATCGCCTGGAAGAACGGCAACCCGCTGCGCCTGAACGACGTCGCGGAGATCGTCGACGACGCCGAGAACCTGCGCCTGGCGGCCTGGGCCGACACGACGCCCGGCGTGATCCTGAACGTGCAGCGTCAGCCCGGCGCCAACGTGATCCAGACCGTCGACCGCGTGAAGGCGCTGCTGCCCAAGCTGCAGGGCACACTGCCCGCGTCCGTGGACGTGCAGATCCTGTCCGACCGGACGACGACGATCCGCGCCTCGGTCGACGACACCGAGATCGAGCTGCTGCTCGCGATCGTGCTGGTGGTGGCGGTGATCTTCCTGTTCCTGCGCAGCGGCAGCGCCACGCTGATCCCGAGCGTCGCGGTGCCGCTGTCGCTGATCGGCACCTTCGGCGTGATGTACCTCGCCGGCTTCTCGATCAACAACCTGACGCTGATGGCGCTGACCATCTCGACCGGCTTCGTCGTCGACGACGCGATCGTCATGATCGAGAACATCGCCCGCTACGTCGAGGAGGGCGACTCGCCGATGGAGGCGGCCATCAAGGGCTCGAAGCAGATCGGCTTCACCATCATCTCGCTGACGGTCTCGCTGATCGCGGTGCTGATCCCGCTGCTCTTCATGGGCGACGTCGTCGGCCGCCTGTTCCATGAGTTTGCGATCACGCTGGCGGTGTCCATCCTGATCTCGGCCTTCGTCTCGCTGACGCTGACGCCGATGATGAGCGCCCGGCTGCTGAAGCCCGAGGTCGAGCAGAAGCACTCGCGCCTGGGCACCTGGTTCGGCGAGAAGTTCGACGCCATGATCCGGGCCTACGGCCGCGGCCTGGACTGGGTGCTGGACCGTCCGGTGCTGACGCTGCTGGGCTTCTTCGGGACGCTGGCGCTGACGGCGCTGCTGTACGTCGTCGTGCCCAAGGGCTTCTTCCCGGTGCAGGACACCGGCCTGCTGCAGGTCATCACCGAGGCGACGCAGAGCACCTCCTTCGACGCGATGAGCGAGCGCCAGCAGAAGCTCGCCGAGGTCTTCCTGAAGGATCCCGACGTCGACCACATCGCGTCCTTCATCGGCGTCGACGGCGCCAATGCGTCGCTGAACACCGGCCGCATGCAGATCACGCTGAAGCCGTTCTCGGCGCGTCACGCGTCCGCGACGGAGATCATCGCGCGGCTGGGCGACGCGAACCGGCAGGTGCCGGGCATCACCGCCTACATGCAGCCGGTGCAGGACCTGACGATCGAGGACCGCATCTCCAAGACGCAGTACCAGTTCCTGCTGAGTTCGCCCGACTCGGGCGACCTGCAGAAGGCCAACGACCAGTTGCTGGAGCGGCTCAAGCAATTGCCGCAGCTGGCCGACGTCGCCAGCGACCTGCAGAACCAGGGCCTGCAGGCCTGGGTGCAGATCGACCGCGAGGCGGCCGGCCGGCTCGGCGTGACGATCGCGGCGATCGACACCGCGCTCTACAACGCCTTCGGCCAGCGGCTGATCTCGACGATCTACACGCAGTCCAGCCAGTACCGGGTCGTGCTCGAAGCGGCGCCGGAGTTCCGCAGCGGACCGCGCGCGCTCGAAGGCCTGTACGTGCCCGGCAGCACGACAACGACCGGCGCCACCGGCACGGCGTCGACCACCTCGGTTCAGGTGCCGCTGAGCTCGGTCGCGCAGATCGTCGAGCGCCCCGCCGCGCTGGCGATCAACCACGTCGCGCAGTTCCCGGCCGCGACGATCTCGTTCAACCTGCCGCCGGGCGTCGCGCTCGGCGATGCGGTGAACGCGATCAAGGCGGAGCAGGCCCAGCTCGACCTGCCCATCAGCGTCGAGACCAGCTTCCAGGGCGCGGCGGAGGCCTTCAGCAACTCGCTGTCGAGCACGCTGTTCCTGATCCTGGCGGCGGTGGTCACGATGTACATCGTGCTGGGCGTGCTCTACGAGAGCTACATCCACCCGGTCACCATCCTGTCGACGCTGCCGTCGGCCGGCGTCGGCGCGCTGCTGGCGCTGCTGCTCGGCGGGCTGGACCTGGGGATCATCGCGATCATCGGCATCGTGCTGCTGATCGGCATCGTCAAGAAGAACGCGATCATGATGATCGACTTCGCGCTCGAGGCCGAGCGCGAGCAGGGACTCGAGCCGCGCGCCGCGATCCACCAGGCCTCGCTGCTGCGCTTCCGCCCCATCCTGATGACGACGATGGCCGCGCTGCTGGGCGCGTTGCCGCTGATGCTGGGCACCGGCGTCGGCCATGAACTGCGGCACCCGCTGGGCGTGACCATGGTCGGCGGCCTGATCGTGAGCCAGCTGCTGACGCTGTTCACGACGCCGGTGATCTACCTGGGCTTCGCGCAGATGGCGCAGCGCTGGCGCGAGCGTCGCCGCAGTCCTGGGTCGGATTCGGGCTCTGGATCGGAGGCGACGGGCCCGAGCGCCGGGCCGCCCCAAGCCGGGCCCGACCCTCTCGGAGGGTCGATCGCCGTACCCGGCGATCGGGGTGCTCCATGAATATTTCGGCGCCGTTCATCGCGAGGCCGGTCGCGACGACGCTGATCACGATCGGCATCGCGCTGGCGGGGATGCTCGGGTATCACTTCCTGCCGATTGCGCCGCTGCCGCAGGTGGACTTCCCGACGATCTCAGTGTCCGCCTCGCTGCCGGGCGCGAGCCCGGACACGATGGCCGCGACGGTGGCGACGCCGCTCGAACGCGCGCTCGGCAGCATCGCGGGCGTCACCGAGATCACGTCGCGTTCAGCGCTGGGATCGAGCAACGTCACGCTGCAGTTCGACCTGAGCCGCGACATCGATGGTGCCGCGCGCGACGTGCAGGCCGCGATCAACGCGGCGCGCACGCTGCTGCCAACCGGCATGCCGAGCAACCCGACCTACCGCAAGGTGAACCCGGCCGACGCGCCGATCATGATCCTGGCGCTGACCTCGCAGACGCTGACGCGCGGCCAGATGTACGACACCGCATCGACCGTGCTCGCGCAACGGCTGGCGCAGGTCGGCGGCGTCGGGCAGGTCAATGTCGGCGGCGGCGCGCTGCCCGCGGTGCGGGTCGAGCTCAACCCGGACAAGCTGGCGGCCAACGGCATCTCGCTCGACCAGGTGCGCCAGGCCATCACCAACACCAACGCCAACCGGCCCAAGGGCGCGGTCGAGCAGTCGGGCCGCTACTGGCAGGTCGGCGCGAACGACCAGGCGCGCACCGCCTCCGAATACGCGCCGGTGGTGTTGTCCTACCGCGACGGCGCCGCGCTGCGGCTGCGCGACGTGGCGGACGTCAGCGACTCGGTCCAGGACGTGCGCAACTACGGCGCCTCCAACGGCCAGCCGGCGATCCTGCTGTTCATCCAGAAGGAGCCGGGCGCCAACATCATCGAGACGGTGCAGCACGTGCGCGAGCTGCTGCCGCGGCTGCAGGCCTCCATCCCGCCCGCGATCGACCTCAAGGTCATCAGCGACCGCACGCCCACCATCCGCGCCTCGCTGGACGAGGTGCAGCGCGCGATGGCGATCGCGGTCGGCCTCGTCATCCTGGT
Organism: Mitsuaria sp. MSU3D; assembly: GCF_056867975.1. Classification (NCBI taxonomy): domain Bacteria; kingdom Pseudomonadati; phylum Pseudomonadota; class Betaproteobacteria; order Burkholderiales; family Sphaerotilaceae; genus Roseateles; species Mitsuaria sp. MSU3D. The sequence goes on from NZ_CP200314.1 coordinate 4,435,888, forward strand.
GGTGCTGCTGTTCCTGCGCAGCTGGCGCGCGACGCTGCTGCCGGCGGTGGCCGTGCCGGTGTCGCTGGCCGGCACCTTCGGCGTCATGTACCTGTGCGGCTACAGCCTGGACAACCTGTCGGCGATGGCGCTGACGGTGGCCACCGGCTTCGTCGTGGACGACGCGATCGTGGTGCTCGAGAACATCACCCGCTACATCGAGCAGGGCCTGCAGCCCGTCGAGGCCGCGCTGCGCGGCGCGCGCGAGATCGGCTTCACGGTGATCTCGATCAGCCTGTCGCTGGTGGCGGTGTTCATCCCCATCCTGCTGATGGGCGGCGTCGTCGGGCGCCTGTTCCGCGAATTCGCCGTCGTGCTGTCGGCCTCCATCCTGGTGTCGATGATCGTGTCGCTGACGACGACGCCGATGATGGCCTCGCGCGTGCTGAAGCCGCGCAAGGAACCCGAGCCGGGCGCCGCGACGAAACGCAAGGGCTGGTTCGCGCGCGCCGCGGGACGGTTCAACCGCGCGCTGGCGCGCGGCTACCGGCGCTCGCTGATGTGGACGCTGCGGCACCAGCCGGTGGCGCTGCTGTCGCTGGTGGCGGTGGTCGCCCTGAACGTGCATCTCTACGGCGCGATCCCCAAGACCTTCTTCCCCCAGCAGGACACCGGCGTGCTGATCGGCGGCGTGCAGGCGGACCAGGGCAGCTCCTTCGAGATGATGCGCAAGCGGGTCGACCGCTTCATGGAGATCATCCTGTCCGATCCGGCGGTGGAGAACGTCAACGGCAACACCGGCGGCGGGCAGCGCAACGGCGCGAATTTCTACATCACGCTCAAGCCGCTGAAGGAACGCAAGGTCTCGGCGGACCAGGTCGTGAACCGGCTGCGCGACAAGATGGCGCATGAGCCCGGCGCCAACCTGTTCCTCGTGCCGGTGCAGGACATCCGCATCGGCGGCCGGCAGGCCAACGCGCAGTACCAGTTCACGCTGCAGGCGGACGACCTGGAGGTCCTGCGCGAATGGGAGCCGCGCGTGCGCAACGCGCTGTCGCAACTGCCGGACCTGACCGACGTCAACACCGACCAGCAGGACAAGGGCGTGCAGACCTCGCTGGTCATCGATCGGGACGCGGCCGCGCGGCTGGGCGTGACGGTGAGCACCATCGACACGACGCTGAACAACGCCTTCGGCCAACGCCAGGTCGGCGTCATCTACAACCCGCTGAACCAGTACCGCGTGGTGATGGAGCTGGCCCCGCAGTACCTGCAGGGGCCGGAGACGCTGCGCAAGCTCTACGTCACGAGCAGCACGGGCGCGCAGGTGCCGCTGTCGGCGTTCAGCCGTTTCGAGACGACCAACACGCCGCTGTCGGTGAACCACCAGAGCGGCTCGCCGGCATCGACGATCAGCTTCAACCTGCCCGAGGGCGTGTCGCTGTCGCAGGCGACGGACGCGATCGGCAACGCGATGTCGGAGCTGGGCGTGCCGGTCTCGGTGCGCGGCACCTTCGCGGGCACGGCCAACGCATTCCAGGACGCGTTGAAGTCGCAGCCGATCCTGATCGGCGCGGCCATCATCGCGATCTACCTGGTGCTGGGCATGCTCTACGAGAGCCTGGTGCATCCGGTGACCATCCTGTCGACCCTGCCGTCGGCGGGCGTGGGCGCATTGCTGGCGCTGATGATGTTCAACACGGAGTTCTCGATCATCGCGTTGATCGGCGTGATCCTGCTGATCGGCATCGTCAAGAAGAACGCGATCATGATGATCGACTTCGCCATCGCGCGGCAGCGCACGACGGCGCACCTGACGGCGGGCGCGGCGATCTTCCGCGCCGCGAAGCTGCGGCTGCGGCCGATCCTGATGACGACCTTCGCCGCGATCTTCGGCGCGGTGCCGCTGGCGCTGGGCAGCGGCGACGGCGCCGAGCTGCGCAAGCCGCTGGGCATCGCGATCGTCGGCGGCCTGATCCTGAGCCAGGTGCTGACGCTCTACACGACGCCGGTCGTCTTCGTGACGATGGAGCGGCTGCGCCAGCGCGTGATGAAGCGCCGCGCGGCCAGGCGCGCCGCGAAGGTCGCCAAGGCCTCGAACGCCGCGCCCCCGATGAATCCCGAGCCGCCCCCGGCTCCGACCCTGCAGGGCTGAGACATGCAGACCCCGATGATGATGAATGCCCCCTCCGCCCGCCCGCGCGCGGCCCTCACCACGATCGCGGCAGCGGCGGCGTCCGCGGCGCTGATCGCCTTGATGAGCGGCTGCGCGATGACGCGCGTCGATCCGCCCGCGCCGGTCGCGGCGCCGGCGCAGTTCAAGGAAGACGCGCTCTGGAAGCAGGCGCGCCCCGCCGCCGCGGAGCCGGTGCCCGAGCAGTGGTGGACGCTGTTCGACGACCCCGTGCTCAACGACCTGCAGCACCGGCTGGTGATCGGCAACGAGAATCTGAAGGCGGCCATCGCGCAGGTGGCCGGCGCCCGCGCCGCGCTGGAGGCGAGCCGCTCGGCGCTGTTCCCCACGCTGTCCGTCGGCGTCTCAGGCACGCGCAGCGCGAGCCCGGACGGCAATGTCACCAACGGCTCGATCAACCGCGGACCGACCAACAGCGTGCAGGCCTCGCTGAACGCGAGCTGGGAACCCGACCTCTGGGGACGGCTGCGCCTGGCGAGCGAGGGCGCGAGCGCCTCGCTGCAGGCGAGCGCCGACGACCTCGCCGCGGCCCGGCTCAGCGCGCAGGCCACGCTGGCGCAGACCTACTTCTCGCTGCGGACCGCCGAAGCACAGGAAGCGCTCTACGACCGCAGCGTGAAGGCGTATCAGCGTTTCCTCGACCTCACGCAGGCGCGTTACCAGAGCGGCGTCGCCGCGCGCAGCGACGTGCTGCAGGCGCAGACGCAACTGCGCTCGGCGGAGGCGCAGCTGCTGGAGACGCGCTCGACGCGCGGCCAGCTGGAGCACGCGATCGCGGTGCTGCTGGGACTGCCGCCGTCGGCGCTGGACCTGGCGAAGAACGCGGCGCTGCCCAAGCCGCCGGCGGTGCCGGAGATGCTGCCTTCGCAGCTGCTGGAGCGCCGGCCGGACATCGCGGCCGCGCAGCGGCGCGTGGCGGCGGCGTACTCGCAGATCGGCGTCGCGGACGCGGCGTACTTCCCGTCGCTGACGCTGTCGGGCAGCGCCGGCTATCGCAACAGCACGCTGACGGACCTGCTGTCCGCGCCCAACCTGTTCTGGTCGCTGGGCCCGTCGCTGGCGCAGGCGATCTTCGACGGCGGCCAGCGCAAGCTGGCGAGCGCGCAGGCGCGCACGAGCGCGGAGGTCGCGACGTCGACCTATCGCCAGACGGTGCTGACGGCGCTGCAGGAGGTCGAGGACAACCTCATCCTCACCAACCATCTGCGCGAGGAAGCGCGGCTGCAGCAGGAGGCGCTCGACGCCGCGCAGCGCAACCTCGAACTGGTGACGGACCAGTACCGTGCGGGCACGGTGTCCTTCCTGGACGTCACGACCGCGCAGAACAGCGCCTTCAACGCGGAGGCTTCGCTGCTGTCGGTCCGCAACCGTCAGCTGGCGGCGATCAACCTGCTGCTGAAGAACGTGGCGGGGCGCTGGACGCCGGCCTGACGGGCGCTCAAGGGCGTTCTCCCCAGCCGAAGCAGGACCGCGGCAGCGCATCAAAGCAAAACGGCTCCCGCCAGGGAGCCGTTTTTCATGGCGTTCGATGGGTCAGGCCGCGGAAGCCTTCTCCGCTTCCACCTTCTCCAGCGCGGCATGCGCCTGCTGGTCCGCGTGGTAGCTGGAGCGCACCATCGCGCCGACCGCCGCGTGCGTGAAGCCCATCTTGTAGGCCTCTTCCTCGAACATCTTGAAGGTGTCCGGGTGCACGTAGCGACGCACCGGCAGATGGTGACCCGACGGGGCCAGGTATTGCCCGATCGTCAGCATGTCGATGTCGTGGGCGCGCATGTCGCGCATGACCTGGAGGATCTCCTCGTCCGTCTCGCCCAGGCCGACCATGATGCCGCTCTTGGTCGGCACGCCCGGCACCGCTTCCTTGAAACGCTTCAGCAGGTTCAGGCTGAACTGGTAGTCCGAGCCCGGACGCGCTTCCTTGTACAGGCGCGGCGCGGTCTCCAGGTTGTGGTTCATCACGTCCGGCGGCGCGGCCTTCAGGATGTCCAGCGCGCGGTCCATGCGGCCGCGGAAGTCGGGCACCAGCACCTCGATCTGCGTGCGGGGACTCAGCTCGCGCACCTTGCGGATGCACTCGGCGAAATGGCCGGCGCCGCCGTCGCGCAGGTCGTCGCGGTCCACGCTGGTGATCACCACGTAGTTCAGCTTCAGCGCCGCGATCGTCTTGGCCAGGTTGAGCGGCTCGTCCACGTCCAGCGGATCCGGCCGGCCGTGGCCGACGTCGCAGAACGGGCAGCGCCGCGTGCACTTGTCCCCCATGATCATGAAGGTCGCCGTGCCCTTGCCGAAGCACTCGCCGATGTTGGGGCAGGACGCTTCCTCGCAGACCGTGTGCAGCTTGTGCTCGCGCAGGATCTGCTTGATCTCGTAGAAGCGCGTCGACGGCGAACCGGCCTTCACCCGGATCCAGTCCGGCTTCTTCAGCTGTTCCGCCGGAATGATCTTGATCGGGATCCGCGCCGTCTTGGCTTGCGCCTTCTGCTTGGCGGTCGCGTCGTAGTCGGACGCGCTCTTGGCTTCGTGGGTGACGTTCTCGGTTGCCATCAGGCGTTCTCTCGGTTGCCTTGTTCCGGGCCTCAGGGTTGGAGCTGGGCTGAGAGCCGATCTCCGAACCGCTGGGCCACCGTGGCCCAGTCCGTGAAAACCCCGAGTGTACCGAGGTCCACCGTTTGAAGCCCTGCGTATCCGCACGGATGGATGCCCAGGAAGGGCTTCAGGTCCATCGCGACATTCAGCGCGACGCCGTGATACGTGCAGTGCCGGCTGATCTTGATCCCCAGCGCCGCGACCTTGCCCAGTCCGCGGAACGGGTCCGCCGGGTTGGCCGGCCCGGTCAGGGCGGCATGCGCCCCCGGGTCGTCCAGCCGTACATAGATGCCGGGCGCCCCGGCCACGCGGTGACCCGTCACGCCGAAGCCGTCCAGCGTCTGGATCACGGCGGTCTCGAGTCGGAACACGTATTCCTTGACGAAGATGCCCAGCCGCTTCAGGTCCACCAGCGGGTAGGCGACCACCTGACCGGGGCCGTGGTACGTCACCTGTCCGCCGCGGTTGGTCTGCACCACCGGAATGCCTTGAGGATCCAGGACGTTGTCGGCCTGGCCGGCCAGGCCCTGGGTGTAGACGGGGTCGAATTCGCAGAGCCAGAGCTCGTCCGGCGTGTCCGGACCGCGCGTCTCGGTAAAAGCGCGCATCGCCTCCAGCGTGGCCGCATAGTCGACGCGGCCCAGGGTCTTGATCAGCATCCCGGCATGCTAGCCGCGATGGCTCTAGCATCGCCGGCATCGGGACATTCAGGAGCCGCGCCATGCCGCGTCACATCACGGCCCTTGCCGCGCTCGCGGTCTGCTGCCTCGCGCTGCAGGGCGGCACCGCGTCGGCCGCCAGCGTCACGCTCGAACAGGCCCTCGCGACCTATGAGCGCGGAGACCTCCGTGCCGCTGAAAAGCAGTTCCGCGCGCTGTCGCAGCAAGGCCTGGCACTGGGCGACTACAACCTCGCGATGATGCATCTGCGCGCGGAAGTGCCGAAGCCCGATGCCAAGCTCGCCCGCCGGTTGCTGGTACGCGCAGCCGGTCGCGGTCTTGTGCGCGCGGAGCTGGCCTTGGGTCAGTTCTATGAGCAGGGCGAGGACGGCAAACCCGATCTGGTCCAGGCCCAGTCCTGGTACCTGAAGGCGGCCGAGCACGGCAGCGTCGACGCGCAGGTGGCCGTGGCCACCGCGTTCTATCTCGGTCGTGGTGCCGGGAAAGACTTCCCGCAGGCCGCGCAGTGGTACCGCGAAGCGGCCAAGGGCGGCGACGTCGGCGCGCAGTACCTGATCGCGTCGATGTACGAGTCGGGCCTGGGTGTCGAGCGCGATCTGCGACTGGCGCGCTACTGGTACGACATCGCGGCACGCAACGGCGACGAGGCCGCACCGTACAAGCTCAAGGCGGTCGACGACGCGCTGGCCGCCGACGCCGGCTCGGTCTGAGCGTTAGAGAACCACCTTCACCATCGGGTGCGTGGTGAGCGTGCGATAGAGCTCGTCGAGCTGCTCGCGGCTGGTGGCGGTGACGGTGATCGTCACGCCCAGGTACTTGCCGCCCGAACTCGGGCGCTTCTCCACCCTCGACACGTCGAAGGCCGGATCGAACTGCTGCGCGACGCTGACGATCGCCTCGACGAAGCCCTCCACATGCGCGCCCATCACCTTGATGGGGAACTGCGACGGGTACTCGATGAGCGACTGCTCGGGCGGGATCGGGGCGTTGTTGAAGCTGGTCATGATGGGGAATTCAAGTGGAGTCGGTCAGCGGCTTTGCAAGACCTTGGCGCGCTGATAGGCCTCGTGGAGCTTTGCGTAGACCGGGCCCGGCTTGCCGCGCAGCGCGCCATGGCCGACCTGGTCGTGGTCGAGCCGCGTGACCGGTGCGACTTCCTTGCTGGCGGAGGTCAGCAGGATCTCGTCCGCGGTGCTCAGCTCGGTCTCCGCGATCGGGCGCAGGTTGCAGGCGATGCCGAGTTCCTCGCAGAGCTCCTTGAGCAGACGCACGCGGATGCCTTCGAGCAGCGTCTCGCCCGGCGGCGGCGTCAGCAGCGCACCGTCACGCACGATCCAGACGTTGCTGCTGGAGCCTTCGGTCACGTAGCCGTCGCGGATCAGCACGGTCTCGTCGGCGTCCTGATCGGCGGCCGCCTGCCGCGCCAGCACGTTGCCCAGCAGCGAGATGCTCTTGATGTCGCCGCGCTGCCAGCGGAAATCGCGCGCCGTCACGCAGCTCAGGCCCTGGTGGCGCTGCTCCGGCGTCAGCGCGTGCAGCGGCTGTGTGTACGCGAGCACCGTCGGCTCCAGGTCCTTGGGCATCGCATGGCCGCGCGCCGCGACGCCGCGGGTGACCTGCAGGTAGATCATCTGGTCCTCGACCTCCGGCAGGTGCGCGACCAGGCTGCGGAACAGGTCCAGCCAGGCTTCACGCTCGTAGGGGTCCTCGATGCGCAACGCCTTCAGGCTGCGACCGAGCCGGTCGAGGTGGTCGTCGACGCGAAACAGCCGGCGCGCGTAGACGGGGATCGACTCGTAGACGCCGTCGCCGAAGAGGAATCCCCGGTCCATCACCGGCACCCGGGCATCGCCGAGCCGGCCCAGGTGGCCGTTCAGGTAGCAGGGCAGGTCAACCCAGGGCATGGTCATCAGTGGCTCCCGCTGTGTGGTCACGCCGAAGCCACCGACTGTACGCCGCCGGCCCGGCTCGCCAACCCCGGCAAGCGAGGGGCCTTGGCCGACAGGCCCGTCGCCACGGCCCGACCGGGCCATGGCGCCAGCACCTCGCCGACCCGCGGGTCTTCGGGTCTTACTTGATCCAGAGCCGGATCGCGTCCCAGGCGCGGCCGAAGATGCCGGCCAGCGGCACCTCCTGCTGCACGACCAGCGGCACCTCGGCCACCGGCGCGCCACCCGCGGTCGTCACCTTCAGCGTGCCCACGCGCTGGTTCAGCGCCAGCGGCGCGACCAGCGGGTCGGTGCGCTGAATGTCGGTCTTGAGCTTGCCGCCCTCGCCGCGCGGCACCGCGACGAAGACCGCGTCGGCCGCGCCCAGCTTGGCTTCCGGCACGGCGCCCTTCCAGACCTTGACGGTCGTGATCGGCTGGTTCTTCTCGAACAGGCGCACCGCGTCGAAGGCCGAGTAACCCCAGTTCAGCAGCTTCTGGCTCTCGGTCGCGCGCGCCTCCTTCGAGGCCGTGCCCATGACCACGCTCAGCAGGCGGCGCTTGCCGTTGGGCACGTCGCGCTGCGCGCTGGCGGCCAGGCAGTAGCCGGCCGCATCGGTGTAGCCGGTCTTGCCGCCGTCCACCGACGGATCGCGGCCCAGCAGCATGTTGCGGTTGGACTGGCGGATCTTGTTGAAGGTGTACTCGCGCTTGGAGTAGTAGTCGGCGTAGTACTGCGGGAAGTCCTGGATCACGTGCGAGAAGATCACCGCGATGTCGCGCGCGCTCGTCTTGTGGCCGGGCTCCGTGATGCCGGTGACGTTCTTGAACGCGGTGTTCTTCAGGCCCCAGGCCTGCGCCTGCTTGTTCATCATCGCGACGAACTGCTCGACGGTGCCGCCCACGCCTTCGGCCAGCGCGACCGACGCGTCGTTGCCCGACTGGATGATCATGCCGCGCAGCAGCTCGTCGACCTTGGGCGTCATGGTCGTGTCGATGAACATCAGCGACGGGTCGCCTTTGCGCTCGTCCCAGGCGCGCTTGGAGACGGTCAGCGTCTGGTCCAGCGTCAGGCGCTTGGCCTTGAGCGCGTCGAAGACGACGTACGCCGTCATCAGCTTGGTCAGCGAGGCGGGATCCTGCGGCGTATCGGCGTCGCGCTCGGCGAGCGTCTGGTGCGTCGTCAGGTCCAGCAGGACGAAGTTGCGCGCCGCGATCTCGGGCGGCGTCAGCGCCTGCGCCGAGGCGCCGGTCGTCATCACGAAGCTGGACAGGCCCAAGCCGAGGGCCAGGGAGGCAAGGAAGCGTTTCATTCGGGAGGAATCCTCAGGTGCGCGCGTCGCCGACGGCATGCCAGCCGCGCAGCACCAAGTTCTTGAGCAGCGGCAACTGCCCATGGAAGAAATGCCCGACACCGGGCACCACGATGACCGGCAGCGCCTGCGGGCGCGCCCAGTCGAAGACCGCGCTCAGCGGCACCACATCGTCCTGTTCGCCGTGGATCACGACGGTATCGGCCGGCACCGTCGCGACGCCGAAGCGGCTCGCGGCCGGACCGACCAGCAGCAGACGCTCCGCGGGCTGCTCGAGCTTCAGCGCCGCCTGCGACGCGACGAAGCCGCCGAAGGAGAAGCCGGCCAGTGCCAGCGGCTGCGCCGGATCGCGGAACGCGGCGATCACGGCCAGCGCGTCGTCGACCTCGCCGCGGCCTTCGTCCCAGGCGCCGGCCGACTTGCCGATGCCGCGGAAGTTGAAGCGCACCGCGCGATAGCCCAGGTGCACGAACGCACGCGCGATCGTCTGCACCACCTTGTTGTCCATCGTGCCGCCCTGCGTCGGATTCGGGTGGCAGATCACCACCACGCCGCGCAGCGGGCCCGCGTCGACCGCGGGTTCATCGATGGCGCATTCGATCTCGCCGGCCGGACCGGCGATCTGCCGGCGCTGGGTCTGTGCATTCATGCGAGCGGGCTCCCGATCAGCGGCCGACCGAATCGTCGAGCACCAATCGCTCGACGACCTCGCCATGCTTGAGGTGGCGCTCGACGATCTCGTCGATGTCGCTGTTGTCCACGAACGAGTACCAGACCGCGTCCGGGTACACCACCGCCACCGGCCCGCCGGCACAGCGGTCCAGGCAGCCCGCCTTGTTCACGCGCACGCCGCCCTTGCCGGCCAGCTTCTCGGCCTTCACGCGCTTCTTGCAGTGGTCGAAAGCCTCCTGCGCGTTGTGCTGAAGGCAGGCGTTCTCGTTCTCGCGCTGGTTCAGGCAGAAGAAGATGTGGCGTTGGTAGTAGCTGGCAGAGCTCATCGGTCGATTGTAGTTTCAGGGTTTCCACCGAGCGGCCGTTCGTGCGGTCCGTCACGATCGGCCTGTCCTTCAGACCGCCCATCGGCAGGCGGCGGGCCTGATCGATCGCTCTGCGTGACGCCGTAGAGCAGCCACGCCAGCGCCGCGAACGGCCACAACCACCCCACCCATTGCGCCAGCCCGTAAAGGTTGACGAAGCGGCCCTGCTCCCAGAACTGCAGGCTCTCGAGCAGGTACGGGTCGGACGGCGCCTCGGCCATCAGCGCGATCAGCACGGTCAGCACGACCAGCCCCCACGCCGCGTTCGCGCGCCGCGACATGAACGCCGCCAGCATGGCGAGCACGCCGCCGATGATCAGGCCCGGCGCGGTCGTCGCGGTCAGCCAGGCCCAGGCGTGATCGGGGCCGAAGTTCAACACCGTCGACCAGGCCGTCGTCGTCACGCCCAGCGCGATCGCGCCCAGCACCAGCAACGCGCGACGCCTGCCCGGTCGCGCGACCGACAGCGCCAGCAGGCACGGCGCCAGGACGCCCATGGCGATCGCGATCGCCTCCAGTCCCGGCGGCAGCGGCAGCTCGTCGGTCAGCTCCTTGGGAACCAGCTCCCAGGGCGTGTTCTCCAGCAGCAGCTCGGCCCACTCGCGCAGACGCGGGAACAATTGGCCGAGCCCCAGGGGCAACGGCGCCGGGTACAGCAGCCCCACCGGCCACAGTGCCAGCAAGGCCAGCGCGCCCGCGCTGTGCGGCACGAACCAGCGCTCGCGCCAGCCGTTCCAGCGCCGGAGCCCGCCCAGTCCCAGCACCGCCCACGCGCACAGCCCGCCCAGCCAGGCGCCGGCGCTGTTCAACAGGAAGTCGGCCAGCGACGGCACGCGGCCCGGGAGGAAGTACTGCAGTGTCTCCATCGAGAACGACAGCAGCGGCAGCCCGACCACCGTCAGCAGCAGTGCACGCATGAGACTGCCGCTGCCGCGGCTCACCGCGGCGAAGCAGAGCAATCCGAGCGGCCAGTAGCCGACGACGTTGACCCAGATGTCGAACTTGCCCCAGTAGCGCGGCCAGGGCAGCCCCACGAAGCCGGGCCAGGGCAGGCTCGGCGGCATCCGCCAGGGCCAGAAGGGATACAGGCTGGCGTAGACCACCAGCACGGCGTAACACAGGGCCAGCCAGGTGGCGGAACTGCGCCGATGCATCACCGGATCAGAAGGGTTTGACGACGACCAGGATCACGATCGCCGCGAACATGAGCACCGAGACCTCATTGAACACGCGGAACCACTTGTGGCTGCGACGGTTGGCGAGCATCTCGAACTTGCGCAGGAACGCGCGGCACACGTGGTGATAGCCGATGACGGCGACGACCAGCGCGAGCTTGGCATGCATCCAGCCGTTGCCCGGGCCGCGCCCGATGCCGTAGTAGAGCCACAGCGTCAGCCCGAAGGCCAGGGCGAGCAGCATCAATCCCGAGCTGAAGCGGTAGAGCTTCAGGGCCATGATCAACAGCCGTTCGCGCTCGGCGTGGCTGTCGGCGGGCACCATGGCCAGGTTCACGAAGATCCGCGGCAGATAGAAGAGGCCGGCGAACCACGCGGCGACGAAAATGATGTGTAGCGCTTTGATCCAGAGCATCGCGGCATTATGGAGGGCGCGAAAAAAACCCCGGCTTCACAGCCGGGGTCGGAAAGCCTTATCGCTGTCATCACGTTAAGGCTCCTGCTCAGGGAGGAAAAGCAGGGAACGACAGCCAGCGGCTATCATTCAAGAACGACTTTAACAGATCTGCCGAATTTCGGAATCTACGTCTTTCCACCTAGTGACCCCTCATGCTGGTGGTACTTCTCGGAAATCATGCAACTTCCTGCCCCTTATCCCGCCAGCCGCCCCCGTCGCCTGCGTCGCGACGCCTTCACCCGGGCGCTGGTCCGCGAACACCGCCTGCACGCCAGCGATTTCATCTTCCCGGTGTTCGTCCATGAGGGTGAGAACCGCGTCGAACCGATCGCGTCGATGCCGGGCGTGTCCCGGTTGAGCCTGGACAGGCTGATCCCCGTCGCGGAGGAATGCGTCGAACTCGGCATCCCGGTGATCGCGCTCTTCCCCGCGATCGACACGGCGCTGAAGACGCCCGACGGCATCGAGGCGACCAACCCGGACGGTCTGATTCCCCGCGTCGTGCGGGCGCTCAAGGAGAAGGTGCCCGGCCTGGGCGTGCTGACGGACGTGGCGCTCGACCCGTACACCAGCCACGGCCAGGACGGCGTGCTCGACGAGCAGGGCTACATCCTGAACGACCGCACCGTCGAGCTGCTCAAGCAACAGGCGCTGGTCCAGGCCCGGGCGGGCGTGGACATCGTCGCGCCCAGCGACATGATGGACGGCCGCATCGGCGCGATCCGCGCCGCGCTCGAGGCCGACAGCCACATCCACACGCGGATCATGGCCTACAGCGCCAAGTACGCCAGTGCCTTCTACGGCCCGTTCCGCGACGCGGTCGGCTCGCGCAGCAACCTCGGCAAGGCGGACAAGAAGACCTACCAGATGGACCCGGGCAACAGCGACGAAGCGCTGCGCGAAGTCGGCCTGGACCTGGCCGAAGGCGCCGACATGGTGATGGTCAAGCCCGGCCTGCCGTATCTGGACATCGTCCGCCGGGTGAAGGACGAGTTCAAGGTCCCGACCTTCGCCTATCAGGTCAGCGGCGAGTACGCCATGATCAAGGCCGCCGCGGCCAACGGCTGGCTGGACCACGACGCCGTGATGCTCGAAGCGCTGCTCGCCTTCAAGCGCGCCGGCGCCGACGGCATCCTGACCTACTTCGCGATGGACGCGGCGCGCCTGATCCGCGCCGGCGCCTGAGCTTCGACGGCTCCAGGGAACGCCGGCTGCCCGACCGACGCATGCGCATCTTCCATCTCAGCGACGCGCTCTACGAGGAACTCGCCGAGCTGCCCGACGAACTCCCGCCCGAGGGCTTCCTGTGGATCGGGCTGCCGCGGCGTGAATTCGAGCTCCAGCTCGGCACGCTGCAGCAGCGGCTGATGCGCTGGGCCGGCGCGCAACTGCTCGACCTGCATGTATCGGATCTGATGAATCCGCAGCTGCCGTCGCATTTCGATTACACGAGCTCGTACGACCTGATGGTCTTCCGCCGGCTCGCGACGATGCCCGGCAGCGAGCAGTACCTGTCCGACGATGAGCCCCGCCACGCCGCGGCGGTCAACGAGGCCCTGAAGGCCATCGACACGAGTCCGGTCGGCTTCGCCGTCTTCGACCGCGTGCTGATCACGGTGCATCCGGGCGAGTGCTCGCTGCGGGATCACTTCGCCGGCAAGCTCGGCGCGCAGCAAGAGGGTCGCGACCTGCGTGGCAGCACCCGCCTGCCCCACAGCCCGGCCGAGCTGATGCTGCGCATGGTCAACCACATGGTGGACAGCTACCTGGATCTGCGCCGGTTGCTCACGCGTCAGCTGACCACGTTGCAGAACCTGCTGCTCGATCGGCGCGGCCACTTCCGCGACTGGCCGGTGGTGCTGCACGCCCGTGACACGCTGTCGCGGCTGGAAGACCTCTGCGAGGACCAGCGCAGCGCCGTGCAGGAATGGATCGACGCGCTCGGCGAATGGCCCGTCGGCGATGCGCGCGCGGAGCGCGAGCGCGAGCTGCTGCGCGTGCGGTCGCGCGACGTGCTCGAACACGTCGAGCGGGTCCTGACCCATGTGCGGCGGCTGGAGACTTCAGCCGAGACCTCGGTGCAGATGCACTTCTCGCTCACCGGCGAGCGCACCAACAACATCATGCGGACGCTGACCGTGCTGACGGCCATCTTCCTGCCGCTGAACCTGATCACCGGCGTCTTCGGCATGAACTTCGACACCCTGCCGCTGATCCACCGGGCCACCGGCTTCTGGATCGCCGTCGGCGTCATGGTCGTCACCGCCCTCGCGCTCGGCGCCTTCTTCTGGCGCAAGCGCTACCTGGGCACGCAGCAGTAGTGCTCAGCGTCTGGCGTAGGGATCGGCGAAGCCGAGGCCGAGCATCACCTCGGTCTCGCGTGCTTCCATGAACTCGGCCTCGTCGTCTTCTTCGTGGTCGTAGCCTTGCGCGTGCAGCGTGCCGTGGACCAGCATGTGCGCGTAGTGCGCCGCGAGGTCCAGCCCCATCTCCTTCGCCTCGCGCTCGACCACCTCGGCGCAGATCACAAGGTCCGCGGCGACAACGGGCTCGTGCGTGTAGTCGAAGGTCAGCACGTTGGTCGCGTAGTCCTTCGAGCGGTACTCGCGGTTGAGCGACTGCCCTTCCTCCGCGTCGACGATGCGGACAGTGATCTCGCCCGGCAGTTCCAGCGCGGCGCGCATCCAGCGGATCACCTTGTGCCGCGGCAGCAGCGCCTTGTGGCGCGGGTCCGCGAACTGCAGCGACAGGCTCAATTCTGGGCGGCTCATCGCGCGGCTCCCTTTCGCGCGGACTTGCCGGCAGACTTGGCCGCCGCCTGCTTCGCAGCGGGCTTCTTGACGGCCACCTTTTTCGCGGCCACCTTCTTCGCGACAGTCTTCGTCGCGACGGGCTTCGTCGCCGAGCTCTTCGCCGCCGGCCTGGACGCGGGCTTCCTGGTGGGCGCCTTCTTCACCGGTGCGGGCGGCGGCGGCGGCGGTGCCGATGGCACCTCATCGAATCGAATCGCCGCCTCGCGCATGCGCAATGCCCTCAGACGACGCTCTTCACGCTCTTCCGCGAACTGCGCACGATGCTCTTCCTGGGCGCGCGCTTCCTCGCGCGCCAGCACTTCCGCCTGGTCCTCGTAAGCCTGCACGATGCGCGCGACCAGCGGATGACGCACGACGTCCGCGCGCGTGAAGCGCGTGATCGCAATGCCCTCGACACCGTCCAGCACCTGCTCCGCGTCGACCAGCCCGCTGTGCATGCCGCGCGGCAGGTCGATCTGGCTCGTGTCGCCGGTCACCACGCACTTGCTGCCGAAGCCGATGCGCGTCAGGAACATCTTCATCTGCTCGGGCGTCGTGTTCTGCGCTTCGTCGAGGATGACGAACGCATGATTCAGCGTGCGCCCCCGCATGAAGGCGAGCGGGGCGATTTCCAGCTGACCCTTCTCGAACGCCTTGGTCACGCGATCGAAGCCCATCAGGTCGTAGAGCGCGTCGTAGAGCGGGCGCAGGTAGGGATCGACCTTCTGCGTCAGATCGCCGGGCAGGAAGCCGAGGCGCTCACCCGCCTCGACGGCCGGGCGCGTCAGGATGATGCGCTGCACGGTCGAGCGCTCCAGCGCGTCCACCGCGCAGGCCACCGCGAGGAAGGTCTTGCCCGTGCCTGCGGGGCCGATACCGAAGCTGATGTCGTGCGACAGGATGCTGCGCAGGTAGAGATGCTGATTGCCCGTGCGACCGGCCAGGTCGGCGCGGCGCGTGCGCAGCACGATGTTGTCGCCGTCCGCGTCCTCGCCGTTGGCGAGCTTCGTCGGCGCGGCCACGTCATTGGCGGCCTCGACGATCGCCAGACGCAGGCTCTCGCCGGGAATGGCCCGGTCGGCCCGCGCGTACAGCGACTCCAGCAAGGCGAGCGTGCGCTGCGCCGGAGCGCGGTCGCCCTCGATGTTGAAGTGCTCGGCGCGATGGGTGATGCGCACGGTCAGCGCCGCCTCGATCTGGCGGAGATGCTCGTCCAGCGGGCCGCACAGGTGCGACAGACGCCGGTTGTCGGCGGGGGTGAAAGCGTGGCGCAGGTTCAAGGCGGAGGAGGCTCCGTATTCAGGGGGGTTGAGGGCGGTATTGTCGCGCGCCAGTGCGCCGCGCGCTTGCTGCGCCTGCACAATCGCCCCCCATGCACCGGATCACGGAACAACAAGGAGACGCCGGCCACTGCGATGCCGTGCCGGCACAGGGAGGATCCAGACCTGCGGCGTTCGGCGCCGCGGCCGCGCTGACATTGGCCGTGCCGGTCTGTCTCGCCCAGGTCGCGGGCGCGGCGGTCGCCGGTGCCGACGGCGTCGCCACCGATTCCTTCGCGACGCTATGGACGCGTCTGGCGCCGCAGCTCGCCTATGGTCTGCAGTCCGCGCTGGTGTTGATGGCCTTCGTGCTGGGATTGCTGATCTGGCAACGCCGCGCCCAACGTCACATCAGCTGGCTGCTCGTGCTGATGCCGGGATGGGTCGTCACGGTTGGCCTCGCGCCCCTGTCGTCATGGCGCACGGGGATCGCGGTGATCCTGGCGCCGTGGCTGCTGTGGTGCGCCATCCATTACCTGATGCGGCGGATGCGACGACGCGATCGCCGCATGCATCGCGCGCTGCTGGCCCAGGCGCTGCTCTTTCCTGCCGCGTTGCTGCTGCCGGTGCCGGCAACACGGATCGCCTCCTTCGCGCTCTGGTGGTTGGGCGCCCAGTTGCTGGTCGCGATGGGTTGGCATCTCTGGCATCTGTGGCAGGACATGTTCCTCCCGACGCTGGAGGAGCGATACCCGCAGTCCGACTTCATCCTCAGCTGCGTGCTGATCGGCTTCGGCGCGCTCGCGGTGCTGGCCGCTTGGACGCTGCCGGGCAGCGGTCTGGCGGGCATCCTCGGGCCACTGTGCCTGCTGGGACTCGGCCTGCATCGCGTGCGCGAGTTCGCCCGCGCGCTCACGCAGTCCGAGCTCGCCGTCCTGCAAGGCGAGTTGCGTCTGCAGGAGCGCATCGCCGAGCTGGAGCGCCATTTCGATCAGGTCGCGGAAACCAAGCTGGAGCAGGTCACCGAACGCGAGCGCAAGCGCATCGCCGCCGACCTGCACGACGACCTGGGTGCCAAGCTGCTGACCATCGTCCACACCAGCGAGTCGGACCGGATCTCCACGCTCGCGCGCGAGGCGCTCGAGGAGATGCGGCTGTCGGTGCGTGGCCTGACCGGCAAGCCCGTGCAACTGCTGGACGCGCTGGGGGACTGGCGCGCGGAGGTGGTCTCGCGACTGGCACAGGCCAACATCCTGGCCGAGTGGAAATCGCCCGCCGAGGACATCGAGCACACCTTCCCCGCCCGCGCCTACGTGCAGACGACGCGCATCCTGCGCGAATCGGTGAGCAACATCATCAAGCACAGCGGCGCCACGCATTGCGTGATCAGCTGCTCGGCGCAGGACGGCTACTTCTCCGTGGTGATCCAGGACAACGGCCAGGGCATCCCGCTGGAGCTCGAAGGTCGCCTGGACAAGGGACACGGCATGGCCAGCATGAAGGCGCGCGCCAAGCAGATGCATGGTCAGTGCCTGGTCGAATCCGGCCCCGGTTGGGGCACCGTCATCCGGCTGACGATCCCGCTCTGATCGCATGCCAGCGTGATCCATTGCCGCCGGCGCCACAGTCCGGCGTTGATCAGGATGGTCAGTCCCTCCAGAAAGCCGTACCGTTGCAGGAAGTCAGCGAGCACTCCGCCCGCACGACAATCCTGAGCAAGAATCCGCGCCATGAACCACATCCTGCTCCTCGAAGACATTCCCGAAATCCGCGCCTGGCTCAAGGTCCTGGTCAAACAGGTCTTCGCCAACGCGGTCGTCACCGAGTGCTCGCGGGTGCAGGACGCATTGCAGCAGGTCAACTCGCAGCGCTTCACGCTGGCCCTGCTGGACCTGGGCCTGCCGGACGGTTCCGGGGTCGACGTGATCTCCGCGCTGCGAGAGAAACAGCCTGAAGTCCAGTCGGTGATCGTCACCATCCACGACGACGACGAGCATCTCTTCCCTGCCCTGCAGGCCGGTGCCTTCGGCTACCTGCTCAAGGAGCAATCGCGCGAGCTGCTGGTCGAGCAGCTCCAGCGCATCAGCCAGGGAGAGCCGCCGCTGTCCCCGTCGATCGCGCGCAAGGTCATCGCCTACTTCACGTCGCAACGCCGGCCGCAGGCCGCGCAGGTGCTGCACGAGGTCTCGCTGACGGACCGCGAGACGGAAGTGCTGCTTCGCGTCGCCAAGGGCTTCACGCTGCCGGAGATCGGCGTGCAGTTGGGGCTGTCGCGCCACACGATCGCCGACTATGTGAAGCAGATCTACCGCAAGCTCAATGTGAGCTCGCGCGCCGAAGCGGCGCTGGAAGCACAACGCCTGGGGCTTTTCGGGCGCAACTGAGCGCTTCGCGCGCCGGATCTCGAGGCGTGGCCGCACGCCTCGGGAAAATACTGGACAAACATCCAGCAAATCACCGTCGAATCGCCGCTGAACGCGGATAATCCGCGCCCATGATCGGCAAGCTCACCGGCGTCATTGCGGAAAAATCGCCCCCGCAGGTCCTCATCGACGTGCAAGGCGTCGGCTACGAAGTCGATGTGCCGATGAGCACCTTCTTCAATCTGCCGGGCCTGGGCGAGCGCGCCACACTGCTGACGCACCTGAGCATCCGCGAGGATGCCCACGTCCTCTTCGGCTTCCTCACAGCCGAAGAGCGCAGCACCTTCCGTCTGCTGATCAAGATCAGCGGCGTCGGCCCCAAGATGGCCTTGTCGCTGCTGTCCGGCATGTCGGTCGGCGACCTGGCGCAGGCCGTATCCAGGCAGGAGGCTGGCCGTCTCGTGAAGGTCCCGGGCATCGGGAAGAAGACGGCCGAACGGCTGCTGCTGGAGCTCAAGGGCAAGCTGAGCCCCGACCTGTCGCTGCCGGTGTCCGTGGCCAACGACGCGCAGGCCGACATCCTCCAGGCGCTGGTCGCGCTGGGTTACAGCGAGAAGGAAGCCGGTACGGCGCTGAAGACGCTGCCGGGGGACATTGGCGTCAGCGAAGGCATCAAGCTGGCGATGAAGCACCTGTCATGAATCCGCGCGCGCGGCGTACCCTCCCACCATGAGCATCCAGACCGACGACTTCACGCCCGCGCCGCAGCAGGCCCGCCTGATCAGCGCACAACCGGCGTCGCCGAACGAGGACGCGATCGAACGCGCACTGCGCCCCAAGCTGCTCGACGAGTACGTCGGCCAAGCCAAGGCGCGGGAGCAGCTGGAGATCTTTATCGGCGCCGCGAAAAAGCGACGCGAGGCGCTCGATCACGTGCTGCTTTTCGGACCGCCGGGATTGGGCAAGACGACGCTGAGTCACATCGTGGCCGCGGAGCTGGGCGTCAACCTGCGCCAGACCAGCGGGCCGGTCCTCGAAAAGCCCAAGGACCTCGCCGCCATCCTGACCAACCTCGAGCGCAACGACGTGCTGTTCATCGACGAGATCCACCGGCTTTCGCCGGTCGTCGAGGAAATCCTCTATCCGGCGCTCGAGGACTACCAGATCGACATCATGATCGGCGAAGGCCCGGCAGCGCGTTCGATCAAGCTTGACCTGCAGCCGTTCACGCTGATCGGCGCGACCACGCGCGCCGGCATGCTGACCAACCCACTGCGCGATCGCTTCGGCATCGTCGCCCGGCTGGAGTTCTACACGGCCGATGAACTGCAGCGCATCGTGACGCGGTCCGCGTCGCTGCTCGGCGCACCGATCGAGCCGGCAGGCGCGCTCGAGGTTGCGCGGCGTTCGCGCGGCACGCCGCGGATCGCCAACCGGTTGCTGCGTCGCGTCCGCGATTACGCCGACGTCAAGGCCGATGGCACCATCACCCGCACGATCGCGGAAAAGGCGTTGGCGATGCTGGACGTCGATCCGCTGGGCTTCGATCTGATGGACCGCAAGTTGCTTGAGGCGGTGGTGCACCGCTTCGACGGCGGGCCGGTGGGGCTGGACAACGTCGCTGCGGCGATCGGCGAAGAGCCCGGCACCATCGAGGACGTCATCGAGCCTTATCTGATCCAGCAGGGCTTTCTCCAGCGCACCCCCCGCGGGCGGATCGCAACGCTGGCGGCGTATCGCCACCTCGGAGTCGCTCCGCCGAAACAGGCGGGGCAGTTGTTCGAGCTTGAATGAGCGCCGGCTGAGCCTGCAAGACAACAGGTGCACCGACGCTGCAATGAAAAAGGCGCTCCGAGGAGCGCCTTTCTGCTTCGTGATCCGGAGATCAGAAGTTGTGACGAACACCCAGGGCGAACGAGTTCAGATCGTCGCGCTTGTTCGCAGTGGTGGCGTCCACGGCGGTGTAGAAAGCGTAGACCTTGGTGCGCTTGCTCAGGTTGTAGTTGTAGGCCAGCGTGTATTGCTTGCCACCGTTGCGACCGCTGTTGAACGAGTACGCGCCCGCCTTGGTACCACCGACGTTCAGGTGGAATTCCGATTGGCCCAGCGTGTACATCACGGCGGCGCGGCCGATCCAACGGCTGTCCTTGCCACCGGCAACCAGTGCGGTGCCCGACTCTTCGCGCTGCGCGTAGCCGCCGAAGGTGAAGGCGCCCAGTTCATACAGGCCGCGGATCGCGTACTGCTTGGCGCTGCCTTGCTTGCTGTAACCAGCACCCAGGTGCACCGGGCCTTGGTCGTAGTTCAGGGCGACGTCGTAACCACGCGGGTCGACGCCTTCACCGGCGTGCAGCGTGAACTCGCCGTTGAAGCCGCTGATGTTCGGCGTGAAGTAGCCGACCTTGTTGGTCTGCGTGAAGCCGGCACCCGAGTACAGCTTGTCTTCCGACGTGCCGGTGTCGTGGTTGTGCATCGACACGTAGTCCGCGGTGGCGTAGTACGAACCCGGCGTCCAGCGGCCCAGACGGATCGCGCCGAAATCGCCGGCCAGTTGCACGCTGGCTTCACGGTTCCAGAACGCCGAGCTGGTCTGGCGACCGTCGTCCGAGTTCAGACCGTGTTCCAGCGCGAAGCTGGCCTTCAGGCCGCTGCCCAGATCTTCCGTGCCCTTGAAGCCCAGGCGGGAGTTGTTGTTGATCACCGAGGCGACGCGGTCGTTGTTGCCGGTCTTGATGCTTTCCACCGAGGTGTTGATACGACCCCAGAGCGTGACGGAGCTCTGCGCGAACACGGGAGCGGAAAGAGCCGCGATGGCCGCAGCGAATGCAATCTTTTTCATACCCACCTTCATCCAGTTGGAGGTTTCAGCCGGTCTGGCTCAATGGCTTTACTGCAAGGTGTGCGGAGTATAGAAGTGCGTTGCACGCACCCATAACGCCCGACGCAAAATTGCAACAGTTCCCCGTTAGGGGTGAACGAGGGGGTCGGCGGGTGATAGCAGACGCGCGGTCAGCACCTGTCCCGCCAGAAGTCCGGCGAGGACGGCGATCTGCTCGATCGGACCGAGTCGATGGGCGTTCCAGAGGAACAGCGCGACGGCGACGAGCAGCAGCAGGAACATCGCTCCCGCTGCCCAGGCGTGCGAGGACGCGACTTTCGGGTCGAACAGCGGCCTGGTGTGCGGGTCATATCCGGGCGCTATGCGGGCGCCGACACCGGGCTCCCAGTGCGCCGGCTCCCACCAGAGGCGCAACTTGTCCCGCCAGCGCGTCGTGCGTCGCGTCTTGGTCAGCAACTTGGCATAGACCTGGACATTGGCGGTCCAGGGGCTCCAGCTCTTCAGCGCATCCCGGGTGCCGTAGACGCAGGGCTCGCGATCCAGTTCCTCCTGGAAACTGCCGAACATCCGGTCCCAGATGATGAGGATTCCGCCGTAGTTGCGATCAAGATAGGGATCGTTGACGGCATGATGCACGCGGTGATTGGACGGCGAGCAGAACCAGCGGTCGAACCAGCCGAGCTTGCCGATCTGCTGCGTGTGCACCCAGAACTGGTACAGCAAGTCGATCAGCGCGACGACTGCGTACACCAGCGGCGGGAAGCCGAGGATGGCCATCGGCATGTAGAAGATCCAGCCCACCAGCCAACCGCTCCCGGTCTGGCGGAGCGCGGTGGAGAGGTTGTAGTCCTCGCTCTGGTGGTGGACGGCATGCGCGGCCCAGAGCAGCGCGGTCGTGTGACCGAGCCGGTGGTGCCAGTAGTAGAGGAAGTCGTACAGCAGCAGCCCCAACAGCCAGACCCACCAGGCACCTGCGTCCAGTCGGGTCAAGGCCGCCCGCTCGAAGACCCAGGTGTAGATCCCCAGCGTGAAAAGTTTGGTCAGCACGCCCACCACCTGGCTGAGCATGCCCAGCGCGATGCTGCTCACTGCATCGTTCAGGCGGTAGGTGTTGCGGCCGCGGCGCAGGCCGACCCAGTATTCAAGCCCGATCAGGGCGAAGAACACCGGCGTGGCCAGCACGATGATCTGTGCGTCGGTCATGTGTCTCCTCGATGAGCGCTCGATGCGGCGCTTCTGTCGATCTCCGCGGCCGCCGTCCCTCGAGGGAGCCGGCGATCCGGCGCTCAAGCCTTGGCTGTCACCGTCGTGGCCGGCATGAAGCCCGGCACGCCAGGATCATCCAGCGTCAGGCCTTGCAGATGGTGATCATCGTTCCATCCGACCAGACTGAATCCTTGCGGCGAGTACAGCAGTCGGTTGATGCTCGTGTTGCCGAGGACCCAGCTTCTCGGCGCCTGCAGGTCGATGCGGGTCGCGGCCCGGTACAGGCAGTCCATCACTCCGCCGTGCGCGACGATCGCGATCGTCTGCCCCGCATGCGCCGCGGCCAGTTCGGACACGACGGCGACGCAACGCGCGTACAGCGTGATCAGGCTCTCGCCGCCGGGCGGCTCGAAGTCCGGCTCACGCCGGCGCCAGCGGAGGGCGTCCTCAGGAAAACCGGATTCGATCTCGGTCCAGAGCTTGCCCTCGTGGATGCCGAAAGCGCGTTCCCGCAGTCGCTCATCGAGCTGGACATCGATACCGTGCGGCGCCGCCAGATGCCGGGCCGTCACTGCGGCTCGATCCAGGTCGCTCGCATAGATCGCGTCGATCGGATGCTCGGCCAGCGCGGCACCGAGCCGCTCGGCCTGACGCTCGCCCAGAGCGTTCAGCGGGAGGTTCAAGTGTCCCTGCAAACGGCCTTCGCGGTTCCACGCGGTCTCGCCATGCCGGATGGCCAGGATCAGGGTCGAGTCCACTCAGACGCCCCAGACCACATCGGTGCTGGCGGCCTGCGCGGTACGCATCAGTTCCAGCAGCGGCCACAGGCGCTGGCGCAACGTGACCTCGGGCTTGGGCGGTGGTTTGCGGCCGTCGGCCACGGCCTCCTCGGCGGCACGATCCAGCGCTCGCTGCTCCTCGGCAATCGCGGACTCTCCCTGCGCGATCAGCGCGGGCAGGTCAGACGCCTGGAGAATCCCCTGGGGAGCCGGACTGCGGCCCAGGGCCTGCAGCGCTTGATCGCCATGGGCGGCGAGCATGATGACATCAGCCCCGGCCTTCGACTTGAACTTGTACAGCACGCGTGTCTCCCGGCCGTCGACGGCGGCCATCGACGCATTGTGCCGCCCTCGCGCGGCAGGCAGTGGAGAGACCTCCCGACCCCGGTTCGCCCGTTCTCCGGGTCGATCCCGATGCACCTTCGGACGCAGTGCGGCTCACCCGCCGCGCAGCAGATGCACGGACGCGCGCGCGGCACGCGGCGCCACCGCCTGTCCGCGGGCCAGCCTTCCGGCCTCAGCCTGCGCCGCGATCTGGGTTTGACGCTCCTCGAAGGCTCGCGTCTCCAGCGCCGGCGCGCACAGGAAGCCCTGGTACTCGTGGCAGCCGCAGCGGGCCAGGAAGTCGCGCTGCGCATCGGTCTCGACACCCTCGGCGATGACCTTCAGGTTGAGCGCACGACCCATCTGGACGATCGCGTTGACGATGCCGGCATCGCTCGCATCCCCCGGTAGCCCCTTGACGAAGCTGCGGTCGATCTTGAGGCGCTGGATCGGAAAGCGCTTCAGATAGCCCAGGCTGGAGTAGCCCGTACCGAAATCGTCGATGGCCATCAGCACGCCGAGTTCCGACAGCGCCTCCATCCGATGCAAGGCTTCCTCGGCATCGCGCAGCAGGACGGATTCGGTCAGCTCCAGTTCCAGCAGCGACGGCGGCAGGTCGTAGGCGCGCAGCGCCTGCGCCACCTGCTCGACGAACTGCGTCTGCTGAAACTGCAGCGCCGACACGTTGACCGCCACCGGTACGCGCAGCCCCTTCTGGAGCCACGCCGCGGCCTGCGCCACCGCCTGCTGCAGCACCCACTGACCGATCGCGACGATGAAGCCGCTCTCCTCGGCCACGGGGATGAACTCGGACGGCGGCACGTCGCCGCGCAGCGGATCGCGCCAGCGGATCAGCGCCTCCGCACCGATGAGCTCGCCGGTCTCCAGCGAGACCTGCGGCTGGAAGTGCAGGCGGAACTCGTGTTCCTGGAGCGCCTGTCGCATCGCGTGGTCCAGCCGCATGCGCGACAGCAGGTCCACGTCCTTGCGCGGCTGGTGGAAGCGGAAGGCACTGCGGCCGCTTTCCTTGACCCAGTGCATGGCGCGCTCGGCACTGGCCAGCAGTTCCTCGGCGCTGGCGCCGTCGCCGGGGAACAGCGCGATGCCAGTGCTGCAGGTGACCGTGAAGCTCAGCGTGTCGAAGCAGAATGGCCGCGACATCGCCTCCTGGACGCGGCGCGCCGCGTGCTCGGCGCCGCGGGCGTCTGCCTGATGGATCAAGAGCGCGAACTCATCGCCATCAAGCCGCGCGACGGTGTCGACCTCGCGCAGCGACTCCTTCAGGCGCAGCGCAACTTCCTTCAGGACGCGGTCCCCGTAGGAGTGGCCTAGCGTGTCGTTGATCTGCTTGAAGCGGTCGAGGTCGACGTTGAGCAGCGCGAACGGGGTCGTCTCGCGGCGTGCCATGGCCTGCGCGTAGTCGACGCGTTCCATCAGCGCCCGACGGTTCGGCAGCCCGGTAAGCATGTCGTTGTGCGACAGCTCTTCAATGCGCTGGTGCGCGGCGAGCTTCTCGCTGAGGTCGCGGAACGAGTAGACGCGGCCGATCGGCCGGCCCCGGCTCCATTGCGGCAGCGATACGCGCTCGAGCACGCGGCCGTCGATCAGCTTGAGGTTGTCGCTGGTGTGCAGCAGCGGTGATTCCTGGATCGCGCCGAGCCGCATGGCGTAGGCGGCACCGTCGACGACGCTGCGCCGCATCCAGGCCTGGACGGCGTCGTCATTGCGATCGTTGAGCAGGTCTTCGGGAATGCCCCATAGCGATGCCAGCCGCTGGTTGAAGCTGCGGATCCGGCCGGCCAGGTCCGTGACCAGGATGCCATCCGCAGTGGATTCGAGCGTGGCACGCAGTTCGGCGAGCAGCGTCTCTCGCTCTTCGTCATGCTGCCGCTGCTGGGTCTGGTCGCGCATCGCGATCAGCCACAGGCCGTCGCCCTGCGCTTGCGCGACGTAGCTGATGCGGCGGGAGACCCACAGCATGCGGCCGTCGGCGTGACGCATCATCGTGTCGGTGTGCAGGCTCTCGCGACGGCCGATCGCGGCGTCCATCCAGAACAGCGCGTCCTCCGGCGTGGAAGCCAGCGATTCGACGCTGCTTCCGACCAGGTCCCTGGCCTGCAGTCCGAGCAACTGCTGCGACGCGTGGTTGACTGCCACGACGCTGTGGGTGCGCGCGTCCACGAGCCACACCGCTTCCTGCAGGCCGTCGATCAGCGGCAGGAACGCGGTGTTGAACACCGCGGGAGATGCGGCGGTGGCTCGGGTCGGCAGATTCACGCAGCCATCTCCCCGGGGGGTGGCGGCGGGAGGGAGGTCACACCGGCGGACTCGAAGAAGTAGGCGATGCGGCTGCGCGGGCTGAGGTAGTCCAGCGAGGCGCGCGGCAACTGCTGCGGCTTGACGCTGCGGCGGATGCCGAGGTCGGGCAGCTCTTCCAGGTTCAGCACCAGCGCCTCGTCGCGCGGCACCTTGGGGTCGTGGACCATGACCTTGGGCTTGAGCGGGCGTGACGAGTTCACGGCCACGACCAGCGCATAGCGGTCGTCGGTCAGTTGCACGGCGGAGCCCGGCGGATACACGCCCATCATCCGGATGAAGGCGTTGAGCATGGTGGCGTCGAAACGGCTGCGCCCCTGCGCGAACATCAGGGATAGCGCTTCGTGGGGGGTCATCGCCTTGGAGCTGAGCAGCGGATTGCACAGGCCGTCGAAACGGTTGACGAGCGCCACGATGCGGGCGCCGATGCTCATGCGGTCTGCGTTCAGGCGCTGCGGGAAGCCGCTGCCGTCGGCGTGTTCATGATGCTGCGCGATGATCAGCAGCGGCCCAGCCCCCACGCCCATCTTCTGTCCCAGCACCACTCCCTTGGCGACGTGCTGCTGGTAGGCGGCGACCTCGGCGGCGGTGAAGCTGTCGTCACGGTGACGGAATCGGGCGGTCAGCTCCATCTTGCCAATGTCGTGGAGCAGCGCGCCTTGCCCGAGGTCCAGCATCTCGTCGCGGCCGAGGCCGAAGGCGCGGCCCAGCAGCATCGCGATCACGGCGACGTTGAGCGCATGCGCGGTGCCGCGGTCGCCGGCACCTTCGTTGAGCAGGCGGATGTTGATGTCGCCCTCGACCAGCATCTTGTCCAGCAGCGCCCGGGACAACGCGGACGACCGGTCTCGCGCGTCCGTCGGCTCGCGCGGCACGAGGTCCATCAGGTCGCGCAGGGCACTCGCGGCCTCGGCGTACTGGCGCTCGCACAGCAGCAGCGCCTCGCGCTGCTCGGTCAACAGGCGGCGATGGCGTTCGCGGACCTCGTCTTCGGCGCTGCGGTTTTCCTCGACGACGGCGGCCGCGGGCATCGGCGCGGGCATCGGCGTCGCCTCCAGCGGCAGGTCGCTCTTGCCCGGACTCCAGCGCACCTGCTTGAGGCCAAGACGGCGAAGAATCAGCAATTGCTCTTCCGAACTCAGCTTGAAGCTGCTGAGCGGAAACGGATGCGACATCCAGCCGAGGTCGAGATGGATGAACATCCCGACTTTCAGCTGGTTCACATCGATGAGCGGGTCTGCCGATCTGTCCTTCATTCTTGTAGTTCCGCGTCCCGGTTCGGACGCCCTCGTCAGCAGCTTCGGCTGCGGAGGGGCGCAACTTAAATCAAAAGCGCGTCAACCGTACGGCGTTGCGCATGATCGCGGGGGGATCGTGCAACTTGTCACAGGTTTTTCCTGCACCCCCCTATGATCCTCCGAACCTCGCATTCTCATAAAGATACAGGAGACTTTTCATGCACGCCTTCATCTGCGATGCGCAGCGCACCCCTTTCGGGCGTTACGGCGGCGCCCTGTCGTCGATTCGCGCGGACGATCTGGGTGCGGTACCGATCCAGGCCCTGATGGCGCGTCACCCGTCGTTGGACTGGGAAGCGCTGGACGACGTGTTCTACGGCTGCGCGAATCAGGCGGGCGAAGACAATCGCAACGTGGCGCGCATGTCCGCCCTGCTGGCTGGCCTGCCCATCGGCGCGCCCGGCGTGACGCTGAACCGGCTGTGCGGCTCCGGCATGGACGCCGTCGGCAGCGCCGCCCGAGCAATCCGGGCCGGTGAAGCCCATCTGATGATCGCCGGCGGCGTCGAAAGCATGAGCCGCGCGCCCTTCGTCATGCCCAAGGCGGAGACCGCATTCTCCCGCGCCAATGCCATCTACGACACGACCATCGGATGGCGCTTCATCAATCCGAGGATGAAGGCGCAGTACGGCGTCGACGCGATGCCGGAAACGGCCGAGAACGTTGCCGTCGATTTCGCCATCGCGCGCGACGCGCAGGACCGCATGGCGCTTTCCAGCCAAACCAAGGCACTGGCCGCGCAGCGCAACGGATTCTTTGACGCCGAGATCTGCCCGGTCACGATTCCCCAGAAGAAGGGCGACGCCGTCATCGTGCGCCAGGACGAGCACCCGCGCGAGACCAGCCTGGAGGCGCTGGCCAAGCTCAAGGGTGTCGTCCGACCGGACGGTAGCGTGACTGCCGGTAACGCGTCCGGTGTCAATGACGGCAGCTGCGCGCTGCTGATGTCCAGCGAAGCCGCGATCGCCCGGCACGGCCTGACCCCGCGGGCACGCGTGCTCGGCATGGCGACGGCCGGCGTTGCGCCGCGCATCATGGGCATCGGCCCTGCGCCGGCGACGCGGAAGGTCCTGGCCCAGGTGGGCCTGACCCTGGACCAGATGGACGTCATCGAACTGAACGAAGCCTTCGCCGCCCAGGGCTTGGCGGTGCTGCGAGACCTCGGACTGCAGGACGACGACGCTCGCGTGAACCCCAACGGCGGCGCGATTGCGCTGGGCCACCCGCTCGGCGCCAGCGGCGCCCGGCTGGTCACGACGGCGATCAACCAGCTCCACCGCATCCAGGGCCGCTACGCGCTGTGCACGATGTGCATCGGCGTGGGCCAGGGCATCGCGGTCGTCGTCGAGCGCGTCTGACCTGCTCAGGAGCCGGCGGTGACCGGCTTCCTGTCCCTCGTTCATGGCTGAACGCGACATTTTGAGAAGCGTTTGAGAATTCCAGCAGTCGCCCAGGTTGTCTGACCTCATTTTGGTGCAGGGCGAGAGCGTGATCGAGCCAACCACTGCGAACGGACCCATAGCCAAAGGTTGGGGGCGGCAAAGAAATAGTCATGGGCGCACGTAGGACCACGTAGGCGCCAATCGCACACCGCGTGTGATACTGACTTCGTTTGATGGCGCATACCGCTCATATATGTAGGGTATGCGGTGACAAGCATGATGTCTGACTATTGACCGCCTGCTTAGCGACCACCGACCGCGGTTTCGCGCACCTTTTTCCCGCTGAACGCCCACGTACACCACCTGACCAAGGCGGTGGGGCGTTCTGCGCAGAAAACGCACCAATTTGATGCATGAGCGTGCGATTTGCGGATAAAACATTTGCCCTGGCAAACATTCTTCACAGGGTTGTCCCTATAGTCGTGGACATCACCTGCTTACGCCCAGCAGATTTGGGCGTCAAACGCACGTCCTCCCTCCCGCCATGTCCGCTGCACGAGCCCACGATGATGAACTGACCGCAATCCAAGCGGTCGTCCCCTCCCCTGACGCTGAAGTCCGTACCGGTCCGCTGAAGCGTGATCTGGTCGCCGGCCTGGAAAAAGGCCTGGCCGTGATCGAAGCCTTTGATCAGGAACGCCCCAGACTGACCATCAGCGAGGTCGCCGGCCGCACCGGCCTGACCCGCGCGGCCGCCCGCCGCTACCTGCTGACGCTGACCCATCTGGGCTTTGTCTCGCAGGACCGCAAGATGTTCGCGCTGACCCCGAAGGTGCTTCGCCTGGGCCAGAGCTACATGCACTCCGCCCGCCTGCCGCGCATCATCGAACCCGAGCTGCACAAGCTGGCGTACGCGATGAAGGAAGCCTCGTCGGCCGGCGTGCTAGACGGCAACGACGTGATCTGCATCTCGGCGACGAGCGCGGGCCGCGTGGTCTCCCCGACGCTGCAGCCAGGCACGCGCGTGCCGGCCTACTGCACCGGCAACGGCCGCGTGCTGCTGGCGGCCCAGCCGCAAGCGGAAGTCGACGCCTTCATCGCCCGCCAGGAACTGACCGCGCTGACCCCGCACACGATCACGCATCCGGAACGCCTGCGCATCGAGATCGCCCGCGCCCGCGCCCAGGGTTACGCGCTGATCGACCAGGAGCTGGAGCAAGGCTTGCGCTCGGTGGCCGTGCCGCTGAAGAACTACAAGGGCGACACCGTCGCCGCGATGGCCATCAGCGTCCACGCGACGCGCATGAGCATGGAGCAGATGGTCGAGCACTGCCTGCCGCCGCTGCTGCAGGCGCAAGCGCACCTGCGCATGCTGCTCTGAGGCGTCCGGACTGCGCTCGAAAGCGCCAATGAAAAAGCGACCCGCGGGTCGCTTTTTTCATGTCCGGATCCAGGTCCGGTCGGTGCGAGCCTGCCGTTCAGGCCCACAGGCGCTGCCGCAGCAGCGGGCTGACGCGATAGCGCTCGCTGCGATACGCGTCGAAGAGCCCGTCGAGCATGTCGACGACGACCGGCGCGCCGAGCAGCGCGAGCCATTCGAAGGGGCCTGCCGGATAGTTGACGCCGAGTTTCATCGCCGTGTCGGCGCCGGCCTCGTCGCAGACCCCCTGCCAGACCGCGTCGGCGCCTTCGTTGACGAGCATCGCGATCGTCCGCGCGACGGCGAGACCAGGCACGTCGCGCAGGACCAGCGGCTCCCAGCCGAGGCTGCGCAGCAGCGTTTCGGCGCGCGTCCGCAGCGCCGCCTCGATGCGCGGCGCAAAGGCGATGGCCAGGCCGTCGATGCGGTCCGGGACCAGTGGCCAGTCGATCACGGCCAGGCCGGGCTGGCTGCGCTCATGCGCCAGCTGTGCGGCGCAACGCCCTCGAGTGAAGTGCAACTGCAGACCCTCGATGGCCGCGCCCTGCCAGTCCGCCGTCAGATCGCGCTCGAACGTGACGCCGCGCGTCATCATCCAGTCGCCGAGCCGGTCGATCAACACGCCCTGTCCCGCCAGCGTGACCGGACCGACGTCCTCCTCGGCGGGAGCGGCCGGTGGCGCGACGGCGGGCACGCCGTT
The DNA here is from genome assembly GCF_056867975.1 of Mitsuaria sp. MSU3D. NCBI lineage: Bacteria > Pseudomonadati > Pseudomonadota > Betaproteobacteria > Burkholderiales > Sphaerotilaceae > Roseateles > Mitsuaria sp. MSU3D. The sequence continues at coordinate 4,465,914 of NZ_CP200314.1, forward strand.
GTAAAAGCCCTTGCCGGACTTGCGTCCCAGCCGGCCGCCGTCGACCAGCGCCTTTTGCACCAGCGACGGCTGATATCGCTTGTCGCCGAAGTTGGCCTCGAACACCGACTGCGTCACCAGGTAGTTGGTGTCGTGTCCGATCAGATCCATCAACTCGCAAGGCCCCATGCGAAAGCCGGCCCCGCGCAGCGCGCGGTCCAGCTGCGCGGGTGACCCGGCCAGTTCCTGCAGCAACGCGAGCGTTTCGGCGTAGTACGGCCGCGCGATGCGGTTCACGATGAACCCCGGCGTCGACTTCGCATGCACCGGCGTCTTGCCCCAGCGGCGCGACAACTGTTCGATCGCCGACGCGGCGGTGGAGGCGGTCTCCGCGCCCCCGACAATCTCGACGAGCTTCATCTGCGGCACTGGATTGAAGAAGTGCATGCCGACCAGGCGGCGCGGCGTCGCCATGCCGTTGGCGAGCGCGGTGATGCTGATGGAAGAGGTGTTGGACGCGATCAGCGCATCGAACGGCAGCAGGGCGTCGAGTTCACGCAACAGCGCCTGCTTGGGCTCGAGCTTCTCGACGATCACCTCGATCACGAGCGCTGCGTCTTTCAACTCAACCGTCGCGGCGGCCGGCGAGAGCCGGCCCATCACCGCTTCGCGCTCGGCCGCCTCCAGGCGTCCCTTGGACACGAGTCCGTCGAGCGCCTTGCCGATCTGCGCGATCGCCGCAGCGGCGGCGCCCTCACGCAGATCCATCAGCTGGACCGGGTGACCGGCCTGCGCCGCCACCTGCGCGATGCCCGCGCCCATCACGCCCGCGCCGATCACCGCCACCGGCGCCTGCGCGGCTTCGGCCGTCGCAATGCGCCAGGATCCCGTCGATTTCGCCATTGCTGTCTCCTGATCTTCTCTTCGTGTCTCGCTGTCGATCCTGCGAAGCGGCGCATCGCGCGCCGACCCGCGTCCTGTCACCGCTACGCTGCACCGTCGGGCTTCGGCACCCAGTCGGGCGGTCGTTTGGCGAGGAATGCGGCGAAGCCCTCCTTCGCCTCGGCGCCCATGCGCACGCGGGCGATGGTCTGGGCCGTCAGTTCGCGGACCTCGCCGCTCACCGGTCCGACCTCGAGCTGCGCGAACAGCGTCTTGATCTCCGCCTGCGCCTGAGGGCCGTTCATCAGCAGCTCCGCGATCCAGCGCTCAACGGCGCCGTCAAGTCCGCCGGCCGCGTCGCTCTCGACGACCTCATGCAACAGGCCGATTCTCAGTGCCTCGGCGGCGGGAATGCGACTGGCGGTCAACGCCAGCCGACGCGCCTCACGCGGGCCGACGGCGTTGATCACGTAGGGGCCGATCACCGACGGAAGGATCCCGAAGCGGGCCTCGCTGACGGCGAACTGCGCGCCCGCCGTGGCGACGGCGATGTCACAGGCCAGCGTCAATCCGACGCCCCCACCCAGCGCCACGCCGTGGACTTTCGCGATCGTCGGTTTCGGGCAGCGGGCGATGCGGTCCAGCATGCCGGAGAATCGGCGCGCGTCCTCGACGTTCCACGCCTGCGTCGCTTCCGACGCACGCTTCATCCATTGGAGATCGGCACCGGCGCTGAAGGCCTTGCCGGCGCCCTCCAGCACCACGATCCGGACGGCAGGATCCTGGCCAAGTCGCACGAAAGCGGCATCGAGATCCGCGATCATCGCTTCATCGAAGGCGTTGAACACCTCGGGCCGGTTCATCGTCACGCGGGTCACGCCACGCGTGTCGGTCGATATCTGCAGGGTCTCCACGATGCAGTCTCCGTTGTGATCGACGGAGTATCGCAGCCCGACCGGTCGGTCGAAAAATCAACCCGAACGTTCGTTCATTCCCGCCAGACTTCCTCGACCAGCTCGCGCAGCGCGGTCAGCGCATGCTCCTCGGGGCCATCCTTCTGGAGCCAGCACAGCCAGGTCTCGTCCTGCCAGTGCGGCCAGATGCGCAACTCGCCGGCGTCGACGGCGGCCTGCGCCTGATCCAGCCGGAGCACCGCCGCGCCGAGGCCGCTGGCGACCATGCCGCGCACGGCGGCTTCGGTCTCGGCCATCAGGCTGTGCGGCGGCTCGCGACCAGCGCTCTGGAAGAGGCGTTCGGCCGCGGCGCGCAGACCGCAGTCCACCGGCGTGCCGATCCACGGCAGCGACAGCAGCGCGTCGCGCGACACCGGCCAATCGCGGTCCGCGAAGCGACGCGGCACCGCGACCGCGAGTTCCATCCGTCGCAGGCGATTGACGATCAGCCCCTCGGCGGTCTCGCCGTCATGGAGCACGTACGCACAATCGACCTCGCCCCGGCGCAGCGCCTGCACGCTGTGCAGCGACAGACGCTGCATCAACTGCAGACCGATTCCGGGATGCCGTTCCGCCAGCTTGACCAGCACCTCGCCCAAGCGCAGCGAGATCGGGTCGCTGACCGTGCCCATGCGCAGCACGCCCTGGACGTCGCCGCGGATCTGCGCCGCCGCCTGGCGCAGGCGCTGCGCGGCGTCCAGCGTCCGTCGAGCTTCCTCGGCCAGCTTCTCGCCGGCGATCGTCAGTGTCATGCCGCGCGAGCTGCGTTCGAACAGCTGGACGCCGAGTTCCTCCTCCAGCGCCTTGATCTGCGCGCTGACGGCAGGCACGGACGTGAACACCTTCTCCGCGGCGCGGGTCAGGTTGCGTTCGGCCACGACGGCCAGAAAACTCTTCAGCTGGTACAGCTCCATGGGTCCGCATTCTGACAAGCCGCCGCGGGACCGTTGTTCACATTCTCGGAACGCGTGTTCCAAAGATGCGCATGGACCCCGCGCGAGGCGGCGCCCAGACTTCCCTCCCATCGAAGTCTTGCGAAAGCGAAGGGCGCCATGAGCCTCTCCAACCCCTATGCCGCCACCGTCGCGATGCTGTTCGCGGCGATCTCGTGGGGCAGCCTGTTCCTCGTCGGCAAGCCGGTGCTGAGCCGGCTCGATCCCATCTGGTTCACGGCGGTGCGCTACCTGCTCGCGGGTGTCGGCATGACGCTGCTGGTCGTCTTCTTCGGCGAACGGCCCTGGGCCAAGCTCCGCGCCCACTGGGGCACGCTGACGCGCTACGGCGTGCTGGGCTACGGCTTCTTCGGCATCCTGGTGCTGGAGGGGCTGAAGCTGTCGCTGCCCTCGCACGGCGCGGTGCTGATGGCGACGTTGCCGATGACGACGATCCTCCTGCGCTGGCTGCTCGACGGTCAGCGGCCGGGTATCGCGGTGGCCGGCGCGGCGGTGCTGGCGCTCAGCGGCGTCATCCTCGTCTCCGGCGTGCTGGGGCGCACCGACGGTCCGCCGCACATGCTGCTCGGCGACGCGCTGACGTTGCTGGGCACGGTCGGCTGGGTGCTCTACACGCGGGGCGCGGCGAAGGTGCCGGACCTCAGTCCGCTGGAATACACCGGCCTGACCGCCATCGCGGCGCTGCCCTGGCAGGTGGCCTTCGCGCTCGTCGCCACCGCCGGCGGCTGGATCGACGCGCCCGCTTGGCAGGACGTGACGACCGTCGCGCCGCATCTGATCTACATCGCGGCAGTGCCCACGGTGGCGGCGGTGGTCGCGTTCAACTTCGGCGTGCGGCAACTGGGCGCTTCGCGCGGGACACTGTTCCTGAACGGCGTGCCGGTGTCGGCACTGCTGATGAGCGTCGCGCTGGGCCAGCATCCGGCCATGCAGGAATGGATCGGCGCGGCGCTCGTCATCGCGGCCCTCACGCTGAGCACGAGGTCGCCGGCATCGGCAGCGCCGGCCATCGGCCTCAACGGCCTCAACGGCCTCACCGGAACAGCGGACCGTGCCTCCGGTAAAGCGGAGGTAAAGGTCGGGGCGATGGCGAGTACCGGCGGGCGGTGCGCAGCCACTTGAGGCGCCTCCCGGCAAGCTGGAAAGCCCCGGTGCGACGGGCGCCACAGACGGCCTCATGCCTTTTGTCATGGGGCTGTCTTCTGGCATAGGCTGGCGGCCTCGTCGGGCCCGGCCCGCGCTCAAGAGCTGCTTGCGATGAAGAATGTCCTCCGCCTCACCACCCTCGCCCTGCTGATGCAGCTGGGCGGCTTCGCGATGGCGGCACAGCCGCAATCGGGTCTGGATCTCAAGGGTTACGACAAGTCGGTCCGCCCGCAGGACGACCTCTTCCGCGCCGCCAACGGCCACTGGCTCTCGACCACCGAGATCCCCGCCGACAAGTCCTCCTACGGCGCCTTCCACCTGCTGGCGGACCTCTCCGACAAGCGGGCGCGCTCGATCATCGAGGACCTCTCGAAGAAGAAGGCCAAGGCCGGCACCGTCGAGCAGAAGATCGGCGACTACTACGCCGCCTACATGAACACCGCGGCGATCGACAAGGCCGGCCTCGCGCCGGTGAAGCCGCTGCTGGACAGCATCGCGGCGATCCAGACACGCGAGCAGTTGGCCATCTGGCTGGGCGCGCAGACCGGCGTCGTCGACTTGCCGGTGCCGCTGGGCATCGAGGCCGACTACCAGGACCCGACCATCAACCGCCTGCAGACCTGGCAAGGCGGCCTGGGCCTGCCGGACCGCGACTACTACCTGAAGAAGGACGACGAGCGCCTGTCCAAGGCGCGCGGCGCCTACGTCGACTACCTGCAGAAGCTGGCGAAGGCCGCGGGCATCGCGGATCCGGCGGGCAGCGCGCAGCGCGTGCTGGCGCTCGAGGAGCGTCTGGCCCAGGTGCAATGGGACAAGGTCGAGCTGCGCGATCCGCAGAAGACCTACAACCCGATGACGCCGGCCGAGCTGGCGCAGAAGGCGCCGGGCTTCGACTGGAACGCCTTCTTCACCGCCGCCTCGCTGCCGGGCCTGGACAAGCTCTCCGCTTCGCAGCCGAGCTACCTGACGGGCGCCGCGAAGATCCTGGGCGAAGCGCCGCTGGACGACCTCAAGCTCTACCTGACCTTCCGCACGATCGACGCCAACGCCTCGACGCTGCCCAAGGTCTACCGCGACGCACACTTCGCCTTCCACGGCGCGGCGCTGACCGGCGCGAAGAGCCCGCTGCCGCGCTGGCAGCAGGCGGTGGGCAACGTCAACGGCGCGCTGGGCGAAGCCGTCGGCGAGGTCTACGTCACGCGCTACTTCCCCGCCGCGGACAAGGCGCGGATGGTGGAGCTGGTCAACAACCTGCTGGCCTCGTACAAGGAGTCGATCGACAAGCTGAGCTGGATGACGCCGTCGACCAAGGCGCAGGCGCAGGACAAGCTGTCGAAGTACATGGTGAAGATCGGCTACCCCGACGTCTGGCGCGACTATGCCGCGCTGGAAGTCAAGGCGGGCGACGCGGTGGGCAACAACCTGCGCGCATCGACCTTCGAATGGAAGCGCCAGGCCGCCAAGGCCAGCAAGCCGGTCGATCGGCGCGAATGGCTGATGACGCCGCAGACGGTCAACGCGTACTACAACCCGACGCTCAACGAGATCGTCTTCCCGGCCGCCATCCTGCAACCGCCCTTCTACAACACCAAGGCGGACGATGCGGTGAACTACGGTGCCATCGGCGCGGTGATCGGGCATGAAATCAGCCACGGCTTCGACGACCAGGGCAGCCAGTTCGACGGTGACGGCAAGCTGCGCAACTGGTGGACCGACGACGACCGCAAGGCCTTCGACGCGATCGGTGCAAAGCTGGTCGCGCAGTACGAGGGGTACGAGCCCATCGCCGGCAAGCACCTGAACGGCAAGCTGACGCTGGGCGAGAACATCGCCGACCTGTCCGGCCTGCAGATCGCCTACAAGGCCTACCTGCGCTCGCTGGGCGGCAAGCCGGCTCCGGTGATCGATGGCTACACGGGTGAGCAGCGCTTCTTCATGGGCTGGTCGCAGGCCTGGCGCGAGAAGGCGCGTGACGAGCGCAAGCTGCAACTGCTGACGATCGATCCGCACTCGCCGCCGGAGTTCCGTGCCAACGGTGCCGCCGTCAACCACGACGGTTTCCACGAGGCCTTCAAGACCAAGCCGGGCGACAAGATGTTCAAGCCCAGCGAGGACCGCATCCGGATCTGGTAACACCTGACCCCGCAACGGACGGCCGGCGACTACCAAGTCCCCGGCCGTTTTTCATCGCAGTCCTCGGTCGCCACCTTCACAGTCCTCGGTCGCAAACCCGTGGAAGGATGACAGTGATGGGGGACGGCGATGCGTGGGGTTTTGGCGCTTGACGCCAAGGCCCCATGCATCGGCGGCCAACGCCCCGACCGAAGAAGGACAACCGCCCTCAGTGCGTCAGCACATCCCGGTCAAGCGCGCGGCTTGCACCGAGCAACGGCGCCTGATCCGCCTCGTGGACGACGAACGTGGGGATGGCTCGCAGATATGACGTCAATCGTCCACAGGTCTCGAAACGCGTCCGGAACGGGCTGCGATCGAACCACTCGCCGAGGCGAGGCACGATGCCACCGCCGATGTAGAGCCCGCCACGCGCGCCCAGCGTGAGCGCGACGTGGCCGGCGATGTCGCCGAGCAGCGCGCAGAACATGCTGACGACGTCGCTGCTGAAGGGTTCGCCGGCGAGCGCGGCGGCGGTGATGGCCGGCGCGGTCCGACCTTCGCCGGGTGCGAGCTTGAGTCCGCGCAGTTCGGCGAGCGCCGTGTAGAGATTTTCAAGTCCAGGCCCGGACACCGCGCGCTCCGCCGACACATGACCGAAGCGACGATGCAGCAGGTCGAGCACGGCACGCTCCTCGGGCTCGTACGACGAGAGCGTCGCATGCCCGCCCTCGCCGCCGACGGCGACCATCGAGGTCCCATCCTCGGACGGCAGCAGTCCCGAGACGCCCAATCCTGTCCCTGGTCCGACCAACCCACGCGCCGCACCGACGACGGCTTCGCCGCCACCGACCTTGCGCGTCGACTGCGGCCCGATCGTCGGCAACGCCAGCGCCAGCGCCGTGAAGTCGTTGATCACCAGCAGCCGCTCCGCCCCGAGCGCCGACTGCAGCGCCCGCGTGGAGAAGCTCCAGTGGTGATTGGTCATCCGGACATGGTCGCCGGTGACCGCTGTCGCGATGCCGATCGCGCAGCTGCGCGGCGTCGGCAGGCCCTCGCGATGCAGGTGATAGAAGATGGCGTCCGCGAGCGTGTCGAAGTCCTGGCAGACATATCGCGCCACGTGTTCCAGCGGCTCGGCCGCACCGCCCTGGCTGGCGAAACGCACGTGCGTCGCGCCCACATCCGCCAGCAACCGCGCTGGCGCCGTTGCGCCCTGTGTCATGCCTTGTGCTCCTTCACCGATGCTCCATGCGTTTGCGGGGCAAGTGGGTCGCCTGCCCCGAAAAGTCATGGATGCTGCCACAGTCCGTCGCAGGATCCCGGTGACGGACGCCGTTGCGGCCGGTGTTTAGCGCGTCGCGCTCAACGTCCCCATCAACGCGCCTTTCAACGCGCCCGTCAGCGACCGGCCTTGAATGCCGCGATCGCGTCGCGATACCAGTGCGCGCTGTCCTTGGCCAGCCGCTGCTGCGACGCATAGTCGACGTGGAACAACCCGAAGCGCTTGAGATAGCCCGAGTTCCACTCGAAGTTGTCCAGCAGGCTCCAGTAGAAATAGCCACGCACGTCCGCGCCCAGCGCCACCGCCTGCGCCAGCGCTTCCAGGTGGCCGCGCAGGTAGGCGATGCGCGCCGCGTCAGGCACGCGGCCGTCCACGACGCTGTCCGCGTTGGCCATGCCGTTCTCGGTGATGACGATCGGCGGCGGCGTGTACTCGCGCGTGATGCGCAGCAGGTGCTGGGTCAGCGCCTGCGGGTAGATCTCCCAGCCCATGTCGGTGAAGCCGAGCTCCCCCGGCGGCGTCACGAACTGCTGCTGCCCGTTGAGCACGCTGCGGGTGTAGAAGTTGATGCCCAGGAAGTCCAGCGGCTGCTGGATCAGCGCGAGGTCGCCGTCCTGGATCTTCGGCGCGTCGGCGCCCAGGTGTTCGACGATGTCCGCCGGGTACTGGCCGCGGAACACCGGGTCCATGTACCAGCGCACGTTGGTGCCGTCGTCGATGCGCGCGGCGCGGCGGTCGTCCTCGCTCAGCGGATCGGCCGGGAAAGACGGCGTGTGGTTCAGCACGATGCCGAGCTGGGCCTTGGAACCGACCGCGCGCATCGCCTGCATCGCGGCGCCGTGCATCATCAGCAGGTGGTGCGAGACTTGGTAGGCCTCGGCCCGGCTGGTGTGGCCGGGCGCGAACTGCGCCGTCTCGTAGCCCAGCGTGGCCGAGCACCACGGCTCGTTCAGCGTGGCGATCGTCGACAACCGGTCGCCGAAGCGCCGCGCGATCTCGGCGGCGTACTCGGCGAACAGCGGGACCACGTCGCGCGACAGCAGCCCGCCGATCGAATCGTCCAGCGCCTGCGGCAGGTCCCAGTGGTAGAGCGTCGCGTTGGGCTTGATGCCCGCGGCGAGCAGTTCGTCGATCAGCCGGTCATAGAACGCGAAGCCGGCCTCGTTCCACGCGCCGCGTCCCAGCGGCTGCACGCGCGGCCAGGAGAACGAGAAGCGGTAGGCGTCCAGCCCCAGCCACTTCATCAGCTTCACGTCCTCGGGATAACGGCGGTAGTGGTCGCAGGCCACGTCGATGTTGGACGCGTCCTTGATGCGGCCCGGCTGGGCGCAGAAGCGGTCCCAGATCGACTCGCCCTTGCCGTCCTCGCGGGCCGCGCCCTCGATCTGCGCGGCGCTGGTGGCGGAGCCCCATTGGAAGTCCGCGGGCAACGACTGGATCAGCGATTGGAAGGTGGCGGTGTCTGCGGCGGGGTTGGCGTCGTTCGCGTGCATGGTGGTGGCAGTCGTGGTCGAAGAGATCGAGGGAATCGAGGAGGTCGAAGGAATCGCGGGAGAGGACATGGCGTTTCCGGCGGTCGGTTGCGGGGAGCGTGCCGGCCTCAGCCGCGCACGGCTCCCGAGGTCAGCCCGGCGACCAGCCGCCGGGCGCTGAAGAAGTACGCCACCAGCAGCGGCAGCATCGCGATGGCGCTGCCGATCATCAGCGCGCCCCATTCCGTGTTGTTGGGCGCCTGCATCGAGCGCAGCGCCAGCGGCAGCGTGTAGTTCTCGGCCGAGCGCATGACGACCAGCGGCGCGACGAAGTTGTTCCAGCTCGCGATGAAGGTGATCAGCCCCAGCGTGCCCAGCGCGGGCGTCAGCAGCGGCAGCACGATGCTCCAGAAGATGCGCAGCTCGCCGCAGCCGTCGATGCGTGCGGCGTCGATCAGGTCCGGCGGGATCGCGGAGCCGATGTACTGCCGCATCAGGAAGATGCCCAGCGCGCTCGCGGCCGCCGGCACATACAGCGCGCGGGGCTCGTCGATCCAGCCCAGCGCGTCCATCACCATGAAGCTCGGGATCATGTGCAGGAAGGCCGGCAGCATCATCGAGCCGAGCACGATCGCGAAGAGCGTGCGCTTGAAGCGGAACTCGTAGATCGCGAACGCGTAACCGGCCAGCGAGCACAACAGCAGGTTCAGCGCCGTCGTCATCGACGCGACGTAGAGGCTCATCCCGAGGTTGCGCCAGAACGGCAGGCGCTCCTCGAGCAGCCGCAGGTTCGAAGGTGCGGCGTCGCCGAACCACAGCGGCGGCGGCGTATTGAAGATGTCCGTGCGGCCATGCGTCGCGAAGACGAAGGTGAAGTACAGCGGCGCCACCAGCAGCAGCGCGCCCCCGGCGACGATCAGCCCCGCCAGCCAGTTCTTCTTACCGCGTGTCATGGCGACTCCGCGGATCGCGGCCGAAGAGCCGCGCGTTGACCCAGGTCAGCACGGCGATCAGCACGAACATCAACCACGACATCGCCGACGCGGTGCCGAAGTCGCCGTCCGAGAACGCCGTCCGGTACATGAAGATCGCCGTCGTCATCACCGACGACGCGACGCCCTTCTCGCCGTCGACGAGGATGAACGGCTCCTCGAACAGCTGCAGGTTGCCGATGATCGTCAGCGTCACCGCGAAGAACATCATCGGCTTGAGCAGCGGCAGCGTCACGTGCCAGAACTGCTGCCACTCGGTCGCGCCGTCCAGCGTCGCCGCCTCGTAGAGGTCCTTGTCGATGACCTGCAGGCCCGACAGATAGAGCACGAGGTTCCAGCCCAGGTAGCGCCAGAACACGACGAAGGCCACGGCAGGCCGCGTGACGTCGGCGTCTCCCAGCCAGTCGATGCCGCCCTCCTTCAGCGCCGTCAGCGAGGCCAGCGGACTGCCGATGAAAGGGATGCGCGTCAGCTCGGCCAACGCGGCGTTGATCAGGCCGTAGTCCTTGGAATACAGCGTGGTGAAGATCAGCGCGATCGCGACGCTCGACGTGATGTACGGGACGAAATACGCGCCGACGATCAGGTCCCGGCCGCGCTTGAAGCGGCGATGGATGAAGAACGCCAGAGGCAGTGCCACCAGGTGCTGCGGAACGCCGGCCACCAGCGCGAACCAGGCGGTGTTGTAGAGCGCGTCCCAGAACCACGGGTCGGTGAGCGCGTAGCCGTAGTTCTCCAGCCCGACCCAGTGCATCGTGTGCAGGCCTTCGGCCGGGTTCCACTGCTGCAGCGACAGGTAGATCGAGAACACCAGCGGGAACAGGCTGAACACCAGGAACAGCGCGAAGAACGGCGCGATGAACAGGTAAGGCGCGAGACGCCGCGAGCGCAGCGCCGGCAACCGGAACGATGGCCAGCGCAGTGCGGACAGCGAGGGGAATCGACGCGCAGACATGCGTGTGACCTCAGCGGCGGCGCGCGCGGCGTTCGATGAGATGGCGCGCGTCGGCCAGGGCCTCCGCGATGGCCTTGCCCTTGGCGATGACGCGCTCGAACTCGTCGCGGATCACCGTCGTGGCCAGCGCGTCGAAGCGGTTCACCGGGATCGCGGGGATCTGCGACGCGGTCTCGCGCCACAGCTGGCGCGCGCGCTGGCCGCCAAGGAAGGCGATCGGTTCGTCCATCACCGGATCGCGCAGCACCGCGCGCATCGCGGGGAAGCTGTCGAGCACCTTCAGCGACTCGAGCTGCACCTGCGCGTCAGCCGTCATCAAGCGGATGAAGTCCCAAGCGGCCGTCTTGTTGGCGGCCTTCTTCGGGATCGCATAGAACGATCCGCCGTAGGCCGCCTGCACGCCGCCGGGCAGCGGCGCCGAACGCCACAGCCCCGCCGTCTGCGGCGCGATCCAGTTGCGCAACTGGCCGACCAGCCACGCACCCATCATCTGCGTCGCGATGCGGCCCTGCTTGAAGCCGGCCGCCCAGTCGTTGGTCCACGCGATCGCACGCGCGTCCAGGCCCGCGCGGCGCGCGGCGCGGCCGAGCTCGAACGCGTGGCGGAAGCGGGCCGATTCGACGAGCACGCGGCCCTCCGCATCGAAGTAGAGCCCCTCGCCGTCCTGAATCCCCTGGCGCAGCGCGATGTCGCGCAGGTCGGCCGCATCGGCCATCAGGTACGCGCCGGTGGCCTTGCGGATGCGCTCGCCGGCGGCGAGGTACGAGGACCAGTCGCGGGTGATCTCCGCCTCGCTGACACCGGCCCGGTCGAGCAGGTCCTTGCGATAGATCAGCGTGCCGGGGCCGATGTCGGCGGGGATCGCGACCTGCGCGCCGGTCGGCCCCACGCCCTGCGTCATTGCGAAGCGGACGTACTCGTCCGCATGCGCGGCCGCGTTGAACGGCGCCTGGTTCAGGTCGACGAATCCGCCCGAGCCGGCGAACTTGCCGATGTAGCGCAGGTCGATGGCCATCACGTCGGGCAGGCCGGAGCCGGTCGCCAGCGCGGTCGTCATCGACAGGTGGTGATCGGCGTACTGCATCGACAGCAACTTGAGCTCGACGTCCGGATGCAGCGCGCGCCAGCGCGGCGCGGCGGCGATCGCGGCGCGATCGAGATCGGGGAATGTGGCGACGCGCAGCACCGAGGTCGGCGTGCGCGTCGGGAGCACCTGGGCCGCCGCAGGGAGCGAGGCAGGAACGGCGGCGGCCACCCCGGCAGCCAGCAGCGCGCACGCTGCCGATCGCCGGTTCAGGTGGACAGTCGGCACAGCGCTCAGAAGTTGTAGCCTGCGTTCACGCCGAAGGTGCGGGGCGCCGCGTACTGCGCGGTCCAGACCGGATTGGCGAAGCTGACCGCGCTGCCGGCGCTGGTCTTGATCTTCTCGTCCGAGACGTTGCGCACGAAGCCGTCGACGTACCAGTTCTTCTTCGACGAGTAGCGCACGCTGATGTCCGCCGTCGAATACGCCTTCTGACGATCGCCCTCGCCCAGGTTGAACACCGACAGCCAGTTGGCCGACTGGTAGTGGTAGCTGATGCGCGGCGCGACCTGATCGCCGTTGGCGAGCGGGAAGACGTGTTCGTACATCAGCTGGATCGCCACCTTCGGCGCGTGCGGCAGCTCGTTGCCGGTGACGTTCAGGCAGGTGCCGCCCAGCGTCGGGTCGAAGCAGGTCGGCAGCTGGTAGTCGTTGGACGCGGCCACCAGCGCGCCGAGCTTGGTCTTCGTGTACGAGGCCGACAGCATCAGCTTGTCGTCGTTGGTGATCATCCAGGCGGTCTCGAGCTCGAGACCGGACACCTTCGCGCCCTCCGCGTTGGAGTACGCGAACTGGCGGTTGCCGTTGACGATGACCGGCGCGCTGAACTGGAAGTCCTTGAACTTCATGTGGTACGCGCTGACGTTGAAGGTCATGCGGCCGTCCAGCAGCGAAGTCTTGTAGCCGACCTCGTAGTTGGTGAGCGTCTCCGGACCGTAGGGCAGGCCGCCGTCGCCGGTGCCGCCGGACTTGTAGCCGGTGGACACGCTGCCGTAGGCCATCGAGTTCTTGTCGATGTCGTAGGTCGCGCGCGCCAGCCAGGTGGTCTTGCTGCCCTTGTAGTGCGCGTCGTTGATGTTGCCCGCCTGGTAGCCGTTGGCCGGATCGGTGGGATCGATCGTCGGATTGAGCGGGATCTGCGGCGCCGCCGCGTTGTATGCCCAGGTCCAGCCGCGGCCGCCGATGTTCTTGCGGTCGTCGTGCGTGTAGCGCAGGCCGCCGGTCAGGTGGAACGCGTCGGTCAGGTTCCAGGTCGCCTGGCCGAAGGCGGCCTTCGAATCGACCGTCTCCTTGGGCTGGATGAACGAGCCCTGCCAGCTCACCGTGCCCTGCTGCGTCCCGTTCATGATCGGGATGTCGAAGCGGATGCCGTTGTCCTCGGCCGCGTAGTACAGGCCCAGCACCCAGTCGATGGTCTGCTTCTGCGTGCTCTGCAGCGTCAGCTCATGGCTCTGGCTGCGGTAGCTGGTCCAGACGGTGTTGTCTTCCTGGTGGTTGGCGCCGGTCGTGAAGCTGGTCGGCATCTGCACGCCGAGGTCCTGGTCGTAGGTGCCCGAGCCCTTGAAGTGCGTGTAGCCCGCGACGTAGGCCAGCGACATGCCGCCCATGTCGTACTCGGCGCGGCTGCGGATCGACGTGGAGTCGCGCTTGAGCGACGGCGCCGTGTCGATCAGCGCGGACCAGAACTTCTGGCCTTCGCGCGGCGTCTGCATCAGGCTCATCGCCGGCGTGCCACGGTCGGCGAACTGCTCGACCGACACGTCCCAGCGGAAGGCCTTGATCGGCTGCCAAAGGAAGCTCAGGCGCGCGGCGGTCTGGTCCTGCGCGTTGTACTTCGGTCCGCCGGTGGTGAACAGGTTGTAGTTGATCGGCTGGAACGGCGGGAAGGTGCCGCCCGTGTTGCCCGCGTTGTACGCCGCCTGCTGCTGCGCCAGCGTGTACTGCGTGGGCTTCTGGTAGTCGACGTAGCCGTCGTGCTGCTCGTGGATGAAGGCCACGCGCGCGGCGAGCGTGTCGCCCAGCGGGATGTTGATCGCGCCCTTCGCGCCCAGGCGGTTGTAGCTGCCGGTGCCGAGCTCGACGTAGCCGGTGTTGTCCTTCAACACCGGCTTGGCCGTCTTCATGTTGATCGTGCCGACGGTGGAGTTGCGTCCCCACAGCGTGCCCTGCGGGCCGCGCAGCACTTCGATGCCGTCCAGGTCGAACAGCATGGTCGCGGCGCCCTCGGGCCGCGGCGCGAAGACGCCGTCGACGAACAGCGCGACCTCGGGGTCGGCGTATTCGGTCTTGGCGGAGTCGTTGCCGATGCCGCGCAGCGTGATGCTCACGATGCCGTGGTCGCCCTGCCCGGTGCCCTGCATGCTGGGCACGAGGTTGAACACGTCGAGCATGCTCTTGACGTGGGCGTCGTCGATGGTCGACGCGCTGATCGCGGTCACCGCGATCGGGGTCTTCTGCAGCGAGGTGCTGCGCTTGGTCGCCGTGACGACGACCTGCGGCAACGCCTTGTTCTCCTTGGCGTCGGTCGAGGACGCGGAGCTGCTGCTTTCGGCCTGCGGCGCAGGCGCGGGAGCTTCGGTCGATTGGGCGTGGGCGGCGCCGGCCATCAGCGCGAGGACCGCGATCTGGACAGGCGTGGACAGGCCGAGGCGCGGCCGGCGGATGAGGCGGTCAGTCATGTTGTCTCCTGGTGGGCTTTCGATACGAAGCTCTGTTCCGGGTCTTGTTCTTGTAATTTGAGTGCATCGTAGGCAACGCATGACAACGCTGTCAACGGGTCGATTGACATCGTTGTCATTTTGCTCACTATCATTTACCCGTAGATCGGACCGCGCCCCACAACATCAGGAGACAAGCGCATGCAGCCCATCCAGGACATCCTCATCGTCGGCGGCGGCACGGCCGGCTGGCTGACCGCCGCGTTCCTCGCGCGACAGCTCGGCACCACGCACGGCGGCGTCCGCATCACGCTGGTGGAGTCCAGCGACATCGGCATCATCGGCGTGGGCGAAGGGACCTTCCCGTCGATCCGCGGCACGCTGTCGGCGATCGGCATCGCCGAGGCGGAATTCCTCGAGGCCTGTTCGGCGACGTACAAGCAGGGCATCCGTTTCGAGCATTGGGTGCGGCCGCCGGGGACGCCCGGCGCCGATCACTACTTCCATCCGTTCAGCCAGCCGAGCCAGCGCCCCGGCGCGCCGGAACTGCTGCCGTACTGGCTGATGGGCGAGGCCGGCGAGGGGCGCGCGTTCGCGGAGGCGGTGACGCTGCAGAAGGCGGTGGCCGATGCCCGGCATGGACCGAAACGCGCGAGCGACGGGGACTTCCTCGGGCCGCTGAACTATGCGTATCACTTCGACGCGGGGCGCTTCGCCGCGCTGCTGGCGGAGCACGGGCAGGCGCTCGGCGTGAAGCGCGTGATCGCGACGGTGGATCGCGTGGACCTCGATGAACAAGGCGCGATCGCCGCGGTGCACACGAAGGAGGCCGGCACGCTGACGGCCGGGCTCTATGTCGATTGCAGCGGCTTCCGCGCGCGGTTGATCGGCGAGGCGCTGGGTTCACCGTTCAAGTCGATGAGCGACGTGCTGTTCGTCGACAGCGCGCTCGCGATGCAGGTGCCGTATGCGAAGCCCGATGCGCCGATCGCGTCGTACACGATCGCGAGCGCGCAGGACCACGGCTGGATCTGGGACATCGGGCTGCAGGAGCGCCGCGGGATCGGTCACGTCTACAGCAGCCGGTACTGCGACGACGACGAGGCGGAACGCGCGCTGCGGCGCTACATCGGCCCGGCGTCGGACGCGCTGACGCCGCGCAAGCTCGCGCTCAACATCGGCTACCGCGAGACGCAGTGGGTGAAGAACTGCGTGGCGGTCGGCCTGTCGGGTGGGTTCCTGGAGCCGTTGGAGTCCTCGGGCATCGGGCTCATCGAGACGGCGGCCTATCTGATCGGGCAGCTGTTCCCGTTCAACGGCGACACAGCGCCGGTGGCGAAGCACTTCAACGCGTTCATGAAGGAACGCTACGCGCGGATCGTCGACTTCATCAAGCTGCATTACGGACTGACGCGGCGCACGGACACCACGTTCTGGCGCGACAACGCGGATCCGGCGTCGTTCACGGACTCGCTGAAGGAGAAGCTCGCGATGTGGCGCTGCCGGCCGCCGCAGCGGCTGGACTTCATCACCGACGTCGAGATGTACCTGCCGGCGAGCTGGCAGTACGTGCTCTACGGGATGGAATTCGAGACCCAGCTCGGGACCGGCGCTGCCGCACTGATGCGCAGCGAGGAGGCCCGGCGGGAGTTCGCGACGATCGCGCAACTCGGCGCGCATGCGCTGCGGGATCTGCCGCCGCATCGGGTGTTGATCGAGCAACTCCTCGCGCGGACGGGACGGCGGGCCGCCTGAAGGCACGTCGCGAGGACGGGCCTCGGGCGCTCGAAGCGCTCAGGGCTTCTTGAGGCGCGGCGCGGTGGTTGTGCCGAGCACCGCGGTGGAGTCGCGCACGACCAGTTCATGCGGCAGGACGCGGTGCCGGGGCTTGGCGGCCTCGTCGGCTTCCGCATCCGGCTCGGCATCGCGCGGCGCGCCGATCAGCAGGTCCACGGCGACGCGCGCCATGTCGTCCATCGGCTGGCGCACCGTCGTCAAGGGCGGCCACACGCGCGCGGCGGCGGGTGTGTCGTCGAAGCCGGCGATCGAGAGATCGCCCGGCACCGCCAGGCCGAGGCGCTGCGCCGCGGCGAGCACGCCCAGCGCCATGTCGTCGTTGCTCGCGAAGACCGCGGTCGGACGCTGGCGACGGCTCAGCAGCTGATAGGCGGCCTCGACACCGGCGTCGAAGGTGAAGTCGCCCTGCACCACCAGGTCCTTGTCCAGCGGCAGCTTGTGCGCCTTCAACGCGGACAGGTAGCCCTGGTACCGGCGCTTGGAAGCGACCTGCTCCTTCGCCCCCTTGATGATCGCGATGCGGGTGTGTCCCAGACTGATCAGCAGGTTGGTGATCTCCTCGGCGGCGTGGACGTCGTCCATGCGGACGCTCGGGTGGTCGGGCTGGTCGGCGGCAGGGGAGATCAGCACGCAAGGGGTCTGGCTCTCGCGCAAGGCGGCCAGGACCTGGGGGTGGTCGCACAGCGGGGGCGTGAGGATCATGCCGTCGGGGCGCAGCGCGGAGACCATGCGGTCAACCTGCATCGCGAGGTCAGGCGCGTCGTTGTGGAGGGACTCGACGACCAGGTGGTAGCCGGCCTCGCGGCAGCGCAGCGTCGCGCCTTGCTGGACACCGCCGACGAAGGCCGCGGACGGGTCGTAGTACAGCAGGCCGATCAGGAAGGAGCGGCCGCCGGCGAGGCTGCGGGCGGATTGCTTCGGGCGATATTTGAGGTCGGCGACGACCTTCAGGACCGCCTCGCGGGTTTCCGTGTGGACGCCGGGCTCCTGATTCAGAACCCGGGATACCGTCTTGATGGAGACCCCCGCTTCTCGGGCAACGTCGATGATGGTGGCGGGTTTACGTGGCGGCATATGGGTCCGGAAGGCTCGCCCGACTTTGCCATAGGGAAACGGTCGGCGTGGGAGGGGAGCCCCGGAGCACCTCAGCACCGCTCGCCGACCCCGCTGGAGAGGACTCGGTCACGCAAGCGCGACCCCGGTTTGGACCTCACGGTCCAAACCATTCGAGTCCTCCCGTGATGTCCCCCGGACATCACTTCCTGGGCCTCAGAATGAGAAAAGCCGGCTAGAAGCCGGCTTTTCAGATTTGGTGCCCAGGAGAGGACTCGAACCTCCACGGAGTTACCCGCTAGTACCTGAAACTAGTGCGTCTACCAATTCCGCCACCTGGGCTTTCAGGATTTCTTCCCCGTCACAACTTCCGTTGCAGCGAGGAATCGGACTTTAGCATGGTTTTGAACACTGACAAGCGATTCAACCACCCCAACTCACTTTTCCAAGACGGGCGTGCGGATCCCACAACACCTGTACTCTCCTCGCCCAATCCAGCATCCCCGGCTCCACCCGCTCCCAATGCGCCCGGTACGCCGCCTGCAGTTGAGGCCCGACCCCGTGCTCCGCACTGATCGATCCACCCAGCTCCGCGATCAGCGCGTACAGGCCTTCGCGCAGGGTCAGTTCTTGCTCCGGCGTGAGCGCGCCAGCCGTCGCCGGCCACACCATGTTGAAGTGCATCCCGCCATCGCCCAGGTGGCCGAAGTCGGCCAGCCGGACCTGCGGGAAGCGCTCGGCCAGCCACGCCGCCCCGCGCTCGCGGAACGCCATGAAGTGCTTGCGCGGCAGCGAGAGATCGAGCCCGATCACCTTGCCCTGCACCCGCAGTCCTTCGCTGATGCGATGGCGCAGTCCCCAGATCGCCTCGTCGGCATCGAGCACGGCATCGCGCACCCGTCCGGATTCGAACTCGCCCTCGAGCCAGCCCTGCAGCAGTCCGTCGAGCGCAAGTTGATCCGCCGGCAGCTCGCTGCTGAGTTCGATCAGCATGGCGTAGTCTGGCAGTTGCCCTTCGAACCAGCGCGCGACATCCTGGCCATGCAACCCGGCCTCGAGCGCCGCGCGGCTGATGCCTTCGAAGGCCGAGACCAGCCCGCCCCAATGCTGCATCACGTCGGCGTACAGCGGGAACACCTCGGCCAGCGATGCCGGCGCCACCAGCGCCACGGCCCGCTGGCGCGGCAAGGGCGCGAGCTTGATCGTCACCTCGCTGACCAGCCCCAGGCTGCCGGACGAGCCGATGAACAGCTGTCCGAGCGCCAGCGCCGAGTTGTCCTTCTGCAGCCCCTGCCCCAGACGCAAGACCTGACCCGCCGGCTCCGCCAGCACAACCTCCAGTGCCAGCGTGTTGGCGCGCACGTCACCGTAGCGCAGCATCCGCGTGCCGCCGGTGTTGTGAGCGACCATGCCGCCGATCGACGGATCGGCGCTGAGGTCGACGGGGAACCACACGCCGTGCGGCTCAAGACGCTCGTTGATCTCCGACAGCCGGAAGCCCGACGACACGCGCAGCGTGCGATCGAGCAGGTCGAGTTCGAAGACCTCGCGCAGCCGCTCGGTGCTGAGCAGCACCTCGCCGTGCGCATCATCCGGCGTGGCCGCGCGGACCAGCCCGGTGTGCGCGCCCTGCACCACCACACGAAGCCCGCAAGCGGCCGCGAGCGCCAGCACGCGCGCCGCCTCGTCGCGACTGCCCGGACGCACGAGCGCGGCGGCCCGCCCCGCGGCATAACGCGCCGGTTGCAGGAAGCGTGGCTCGATGTCCGCGCCCACCTGGACGAATGCTTCGCCGCAGACGGCGATGGCCTCCGCGAGGAAGCCGCCGGCCTGGAAGCTCAGCACGCCGCGGCCTCGCCCGTCGTGTCGGCGTCCTTGGCCGCGCCCGCCGTCATCTTGAAGATGCCGGTCGCGTTGCCCGCGTCGAAGGCCAGGTCCAGCGCACCGGACTCATCGAGAGGCGCGCGCTGGATGAATTCGTGGAAACTGCCCGGCACTTCGAGCATCACGCGCTGGCCGCGATCGAGGAACTCGCGCATCACGCGCGCCGCCTTGAACGCGGTCTGGCGCACGCGCCCGGTCGCGGAGGTCTCGATCGCGTCCTTCACCGGCCGGTCGAGCGCGCGCTGCGCCGCAACCACCGACTCGATGTCGGCCACGCGATCGGTCGCGTGGTTGAAGGCGTTGCCTTCGGTCGCGATCCAGGCCATCTCGGCCGACTCGGCGAGCAGCACCTGGTAGTCGTCCGCCTCGAACAGCGCATGCTGCCGCGCGAAGCAGCCGACCAGCTGGGGAAGGAGCGCCACCGCGGACACCGTCGGCAGATCGCCGTCGCGCGCGAGCTGTTCCAGCAGCGCCAGATCGCCCGGTGTCAGCGGATCCTGCGACGTCGCCAGCACCCGCGTCACCGCGCCCTGGAAACTGCCGGAGAAGCGCTCCGGATGCAGCTCCGAGACGAAGAACTGCGCGATGTCCTCGGGGAAGTCGGCGTGGCGCCAGGCGCGGCCGGTCATCTTCAGGCGCGGCAGCGGATAAGTCGCCGCCATCGTGAAGCCCAGCGGACGCAGCACGCGCGTGATCGCGGCCTCTCCTGGCGGCAGCGCGCCGGACGGCCACGCCACCGTGCGCAGCGCGCCGTGGTCGAAGACCAGCTGTTGCCCGTCGCGCTGCAGGTCGGCCACGTACGCAGCGGCCATCGGCACGCGATCGGTGACGTCGAGGAAGAGCGCCATGTTCAGCGCCTGCGCCAGCTCGGCGCGCGACACGCGCTCGCCCGCGGGACGCCGCAGGCCCGGCACCACCTGCACTCGGGCGAAGGCGGCGGAGGCCGCCTCTTCGCCGAGCGCGGCTCTCAACACCTGGAAGACGCCGCTGCCGGCGGCTTCGGCCACGCGGGCCTTCAATTCCGCCGTCAGATCAGACATCGAACTTCACACCCTGCGCCAGCGGCAGCTCGCGCGAATAGTTGACCGTGTTGGTCGTGCGGCGCATGTAGGCCTTCCACGCGTCCGATCCGGATTCGCGACCGCCGCCGGTCTCCTTCTCGCCGCCGAAGGCGCCGCCGATCTCCGCGCCCGAGGTGCCGATGTTCACGTTGGCGATGCCGCAATCGGAACCGCTGGCGCTGACGAAGGTTTCGGCTTCCCGGATGTCGTTGGTGAAGATCGCCGAGGACAGGCCCTGCGGCACGTCGTTCTGCAGCGCGATCGCCTCGTCCAGCGTCTTGTACTTCAGCGTGTACAGGATGGGGGCGAAGGTCTCGTGCTTCACGATGGCCGACTGCGCCGGCATGCGGACCAGCGCCGGCACCGCGTAGAACGCCTCCGGATATTGCGACGCCAGCGCGCGTTCGCCGCCGCTGACCTCGCCGCCCTGCTCGCGCGCAGCGGCCAGCGCCGATTGCATCGCGTCGAAGGCGGCCTTGTCGATCAGCGGGCCGATCAGGTTGCCGGGCTCGACCGGGCTGCCGATCTTGAGCTGCGCGCGGGCGCGGTCCAGGCGGGCGACGAGCTCGTCATGGATCGATTCATGCGCGATCACGCGGCGGGTCGTTGTGCAACGCTGGCCGGCCGTGCCGTAGGCGCCGAACAGGATGCCGCGCACGGCGAGGTCCAGGTCCGCGCTCGGCGTGACGACGATGGCGTTGTTGCCGCCCAGCTCCAGCAGGCAGCGGCCGAAACGCGCCGCGACGCGCGGGCCGACCGCGCGGCCCATGCGCGTCGAGCCGGTCGCGGAGACCAGCGCCACGCGCGCATCGTCGACCATCGCCTCGCCGACACCGGCGCCGCCGATCAGGACCTGCGACAGGAACTTCGGCGCGCCTTCATAACGGGCGACGGCCTTCTCGAACAGCGCCTGCGTGGCGAGCGCCGTCAGCGGGGTCTTCTCGCTGGGCTTCCAGACACAGGTGTCGCCGCAGACCAGCGCGAGCGCCGAGTTCCAGGCCCACACCGCGACGGGGAAGTTGAACGCCGAGATGATGCCCACCACGCCCAGCGGCAGGTACTGCTCCATCATGCGGTGGCCGGGGCGCTCGCTGGCGATCGTCAGGCCGTGCAGCTGACGCGACAGGCCGACGGCGAAGTCGCAGATGTCGATCATCTCCTGCACTTCGCCTTCGCCTTCGCTGGTCACCTTGCCGGCTTCCAGCGAGACCAGGCGGGCCAGTGCCGCCTTGTTGGCGCGCAGCTCCTCGCCGAACAGGCGCACGAGTTCGCCGCGCTTGGGCGCCGGCACGGTGCGCCAGGCCAGGAAGGCCTGCTGCGCGTTCGCGATCGCGGCGGTCATGTCGGCGGCCTTGGCCTCGTGGACCGCGCCGATCACGGCGCCGTCGATGGGGCTGCGGACGGTCATGGAGCCGCCGGTGACGGCGGCGGCCGGCACGCCCAGGGCGGCCAGCAAGTCGGTGGTGGTGGAAGTCATCGGGGAATTCTCCTTCAGCCGTTCAGGCGGGTCGTGCGATGAGCCGATCGAATCGATCGATCAACCAATCGATTCAACCTGACGCGACTGCTGATACGCCTTGCCGAAGCGATTCGCGAGGAAATCGGGCAGCGCCACTTCTTCCTGACGGACGAAGCCCGACTGCGGCAGCTTGCCTTCGCGGAACAGGTCGACGGCGGCGCAGATGCCGGCGGCGGTGGTGATCTGGATCGCCGACAGCGGCTGCGCGCCGTCGCGCTCCGCGAAGATCTTGCGGGCGAAGACTTCCTGCATCAGCACGCCGTTCTTCATGCCCGACACGGTCACGAACACGAGCACCACGTCCTGCATCGTCGCGGGCATGCTCTTGCGCATGATGTCCTTGAGCTTCTCCTGGTCGTTCTTCAGCGCCAGGTCGTCCAGCAGGAACATCATCAGGTCGCGATGCCCCGGATAACGGACGGTCTTGTAGTCCAGGTTGCGGACCTTGTTCTCCCAGGTCTCGCACAGCGTGCCCAGGCCGCCGGAGGTGTTGAAGGCCTCGTACTCCGTGCCGTCCAGCGAGAAGTGCTCCAGGCCTTCCAGCGGCAGCGCGGCGATCAGGGCGCCGTCGTGGATCGCCTCGCAGGGATGGCAGTACTCGTTGATCAGGCCGTCGACCGACCAGGTCAGGTTGTACTTCAGCGCATTGGTCGGAAACGCGGGCAGCGCGCCGACACGCATCTTGACGTCGCTCAGCGAGTCGAAGCGCTTGGCCAGGTGGTGCGCGACGATGCCGATGAAGCCCGGCGCCAAGCCGCATTGCGGCATGAAGGCGGTCTTCGCGCCTTCGGCGATGCGCTTGATCTCCTTGGTTGCGGCCACGTCCTCGGTCAGGTCGAAGTAGTGGCAGCCGGCTTCCAGCGCCATGTGCGCGGCGGTGATGGCCAGGTGGTACGGCAGCGCGTTCACGACCACGTCGTTGCCGCGCAGCGCGGCGGCCAGCTGGGCCTTGTCCTCCGTGTCGACGGTCTTCGTCGCGAGGCCCTGGCCGGCCAGCAGCTTCAGCGCGCCGGCGTTCTTGTCCATCACGGTAACCTGATAGTCCCCGCTGCCCTGCAGCAGTCGCGCGATGGTCTGGCCGATGTGTCCGGCGCCCAGCAGTGCCACTTTCATGTCGTACTCCTTGTGATCCTGTGCGGATGAGGTTTCAGATGCGATGCGGGCAGTGTCGGAACCTCCGCTGACGAAAGAAAGCACGAGTTCGACGGAAAACAGGTCGATACTGACGATTCGTCAGCCGAATCATTCATTCCGGCGAAAACGAGGGTTTATCCCGAGCACTCCGTCACAGCCTGTCGAAGGTCCCGCCCATGAATGCCAGGAAGACCGCGCCCGATCCGGCGTCCGAATCGCTCCCCTCGTCGCCCGCGACCCTGCGCGACCGAACCGACCGCGACCTGATCGCGCTGCTGCAGGCGAATGCGCGGGAAAGCACCGCCGACCTTGCACGCAAGTTGGGCGTGGCCCGCACCACCGTGGTGGCGCGGCTGGCGCGCCTGGAGGCCGAGGGGTTGATCGCCGGCTACACGGTGCGTCTGGGCGGCGAGGCGGTCGAGCGCGGCGTGCAGGCCTTCGTCGGCATCACGGTGCAGCCCCGCGCCGGGCGCGAGGTGGTGAAGCGACTCTCGCGACTGCCCGAGTTGCGCCAGCTCGCGTCGGTCAGCGGCGAGTTCGACTACATGGCCACGCTGCGCGCCGACAGCACGGCGCGACTGGATGCGCTGCTCGACGAGATCGGCGACATCGAGGGCGTGATCAAGACGCACACCTCGGTGCTGCTGGCGCTCCGGGTGGACCGGAGCGCGTGACGCTCGCCGCGGCAAGCTCGCGGCGTGAAGCGCGCGTGAGCCCGGCCGCGCGGACCATGTCGGTCTCGTGATGCGTGAGTAACGTCATGTTTTCGACGCCCGCGCCCGTCAACGCGCCGAGCTGGCACGCCGTTTGCAATTCATGAGTCGCCAGCTCAAGGAGCGCACCATGTCGAAGCCCACCGTCACCGCCAAGTACGTCCCGCCGATCTTCGTCGGCATGAAGGCCCTCGCGATCCTCGCGGTGGCCTGGGGCGCGGTCTATCCGTCGCTGCTGTGGGGTCTCGGCGCCGTGCTCCCCTGAGCGCCGCGGCGACCTCCACGTCCACCGGAGTTCCGCCATGAAAGCCCCTGCCCGTCTCCACGGCGCCGCACCGCCGGTGCCCGCGCAGCCGCCCATTGCCGCCCACCGCTGGCGGCGCCTGCTGCTGCCCGCGATCGGCATCGCCGTCGCGGTGCTGGCCCTGCTGGCGGCCATGGCGTGGCTCGACCATGCCGAAGGCGATCTGCGCCAGGTCCAGGCCCCGACCGGAGAGCCGGCCGCCACGACGCCGGCTTCTCCCGCATTCCAGCCGTCCGCGACAAGGGTCTCTTGATCCGCCAGGCACTGGTGATGTCCTCCCGGCAGGCGCATAGTCCGCGCCGCAAAGGAGCGACTTCACCATGTGGGCACTCATCCTCGGACTGATTCTCTTCCTCGGGCCGCATTCGGTCCGCATCGTCGCGCCGGCCTGGCGCGACGCCCGCCTCGCCGCCTGGGGCGAGAAACGCTGGAAGCTCAGCTACACCGCCCTCTCCGTGATCGGCCTGCTGCTGATCATCTGGGGCTACGGGCAGGCGCGGCTCGATCCGCACCCGCTGTGGGCGACGCCTCGCGGCATGAACCATCTGGCCGGGCTGCTGATGCTGCCCTCGCTGATCCTGCTGGCGGCCTCGCAGGTGCCCCGCAACCACATCAAGGCGAAGCTGCATCACCCGATGCTGCTGTCCGTGAAGCTGTGGGCCTTCGGTCACCTGCTGGCCAACAACACCGTCGCGGACCTCGTGCTGTTCGGCGCCTTCCTGGCCTGGGCGATCCTGGACTTCCGATCGGCCCGGCGCCGTGGCGCTCCGCCGCCGCCCGCGGGGACCGCCACGGGGACGGCGATCTCGGTCGCGATCGGCGTGGTCGCCTGGATCGCGCTCGTCATGGGGCTGCACCGGCTGATCATCGGCGTCAGTCCCTTCCCGACGATGGGATGAAGGAAGCGCCCTGGGCGGGCGCTTCCTGTCTGCTCAGAGGCTGCGCTTGCGCTGCAGGACCAGCAGCCAGAAGCACAGGCCCGCGATCACCAGACCGCCGACGAACTGCGGATGCCACGCGGCTTGCAGCACCTGCGGCAGCCCCTCCCGGGCGTAGTCCGGGAAGCGGTAGAGCATGTCGAAGAAGTCCTGCATGTTGAGATGGCCCTCGCGGTCCGAGTCGATCACCAGCCTGGTCCCGGTCTGGACCAGCGATGCGCCGACCCCGGCGACCTGCGTGATCAGCGCGTTGCGCAGCACCTCGGCGGCGGTTTCGTTCTTGTAGATGTTGAGGAAGGCCGCGACCGCGATGACGAGCAGCGGCGCGCCCCAGCGCTTGAGCCAGGCCGAGGCCGCCATCAGCGCGAGCACGATCGGCGAGAGCCAGAGCGCCGCGAGTACCAGCCCGACCGCCAGCCGCAGCCCGAGCCACAAGGTAGCCGCAAAGAGCGCCGACCACTGCGTCTGCTGCAGCGCGGCCAGGCCGAATTCCTTGAACGCCATCGCGGACCCGACGATCGCGCCGCCGACCAGGGCCAGCAGCGTGGCGACGACGGGCACCAGGATGCCGTGGGCAACGATCGGCGCGCCGATGCTGGCCGCATGGCTGCCGGGCAGCGAGGACCAGAACTCGATCGAGCGGTCCTGCTGGTCGCGGCGGGCCAGGCCCATCAGCTGGTAGACGGACACGGCCAGGGCCAGCGCCAGCACCAGGCCGACGGTCAGCAGGCCGGCGATCAGCGCCACCGGCTCGGGGCTCGGCACGTCGATGCCATCCACCTGGCTGAACGGCACCAGCGCCAGCAGCACCAGCACGGGCGCCAGCACCAGGCCGATCCAGGCCCGCTTGTATTGCAGCCACTCGCGCAGCAGCAGCGTGTTGAAGAGCGTCATGGGAGGGTCCTTGGTAGAGGGGCTATCAGGCTTCGGTGGCCTGGCGCTCGGGCTTGCGGGTCAGCGCCATGAACAGGTCGACCAGGCTGGGGCGCACGCGCTGGCCCAGATGCGCGACGGCATCGGGCGGCACGCCGTCGAAGAGCGCGGCGGGCCGGCCCTGGACGCGGTAGCGCAGCAGCGGATGGTTGGCGGCGACCAGCTCGGCGGCGTCGGGGTCATGGGACAGCGCGACGAAGCGCTCGTCCATCTCCGCCAGCGAGATGTTCAACACCAGCTTGCCCTCGTCGAGCATCAGCACATCGGACAGCAGGGTCTCGACTTCCTCGACCTGGTGGGTGGAGATGAGCACCGAGCGCTCGCCGTCGCACCACTCGTCGATGAGCATCTCGTAGAAGCTCTTGCGCGACATCACGTCCAGGCCGAGCGTCGGCTCGTCGAGGATCATCAGCTTCGCGTCGATGGCCGCGATCAGCGCCAGGTGCAGCTGCGTGACCATGCCCTTGGAGAGCTGCTTGACCTTGTCGTTCTCGGTGACCGAGGTGCGCTTGAGCAGTTGCCGGGCGCGGTCGGCGGAGAACGCGGGCTGCAGGCCGGCCATCAGCCGGATCAGCTCGGAGACCTTGGCCCAGCGCGGCAGCACGGCCACGTCGGGGATGTAGCAGAGCGAGGTCAGGAGCTGGGCGCGGTCCGCATGCGGATCCAGGCCGAGCACGCGGAGCTCGCCTTCGGCGCGCTTCAGGCCGACGAGGGTCTTCATCAGCGTGGTCTTGCCGGCGCCGTTGTGGCCGAGCAGTCCGACGACGCGGCCGGCGGGGATGGTGAAGGTCAGGTCCTGCAGCGCGGCCTTGCGACCGTAGTTCAGGCTCAGGTGGCTGGCCTCGATGAGCGTCTTCATGCGTCCTCCCAATTCAGGTCCTGGGGCCGGAGGCCCAGGCGGCGAAGTTTCTCCCGCAACCGAGGCCATTCCTCCTGGAGGAACTGCTCGCGCTCGGTATGCAGCAAGCGGATGCGGGCGCCGTCGCGGACGTACATGCCCAGGCCGCGGCGGCTCTCGACGAGGCCCTCGTCGACGAGGGCCTGCAGCGCGCGGCTGACGGTCAGCGGGTTGATGAGGTACTGACTGGCGAGCGTGCGCACGGATGGCAGCGCTTCGCCTTCGGGGGGATCGCCGTCGAGCAGCTGCGACGCCAGTCGGTCGGCGAGCTGCTGATAGATCGGCGCTTGATCGTTCCAGCTGTGCATGACGCGGGGCGCGGAAGCGCCGGTGTGTTGCTGATGTAGCACACCATATCAAGCGCCCCCGTTCTCCCCTAGCGGGGGGCGACAGACTGCAGAAAAGGGGGGATGAAGCGGAGCAGCCTTCGCTGCAAGCCTGAGCGCTCAAGCCCGAGCTTCAAACCTCACCTCGGATAGGCATCGCGCCAGTCTTAACGATGCGCGGCGCCAGCGGCAGTGCATGGCCGCAGTCACTGAGGCGAAAGGTGACTCATCGCCACCGTGAGGCGGCAGACGATTCACCCCTCTCAACGAATAAGTCTTAGTCGTCCTCGCACCTACTCATTCACTGGACGATGAACCAAAGTTCATCCCGACGCCACCCCGGCGCCGTCATCCAGAGATTGAATCCATGACCACACTCACCGACAAGGTCGCCATCGTCACCGGCGCCTCCAAAGGCATCGGCGCTGGCATCGCCAAGCTATTCGCCCAATCCGGCGCCTCGGTCGTCGTGAACTACGCGACCAGCAAGGACGCCGCGCTCGCCCTGGTCGCCGACATCCAGAGCTCGGGCGGCAAGGCCGTCGCCATCCAGGCCGACTTCTCCAAGACCGCCGACATCCGCCGGCTGTTCGAAGAGTCCAAGCGCGCCTTCGGCAAGCTCGACATTCTGGTGAACAACGCGGGCGTCTACGCCTTCGGTGCCGTCCAGGACGCCACGGAGGAGGAGTTCCATCGCGAGTTCAACACCAACGTGCTGGGCCTGATCACCGCGACGCAGGAGGCCGCCAAGCACTTCGGCCCGAACGGCGGCAGCATCATCAACATCAGCTCCATCGCCAGCGTCGGCTACATGCCCAACTCGGCGATCTACGCGGCCTCCAAGAGCGCCGTCGACGCCGTCACGCGCGTGACCTCGGTCGAACTCGCGCCGAAGAAGATCCGCGTCAACAGCATCGCGCCGGGCGCCACCATCACCGAAGGCATCGCCGCGCTGGGTTGGCCGAAGGAGGCCGTCGAGGCCGTGATCGCCTCGATCCCGTTCGGCCGCCCGGGCCAACCGGAAGACATCGCCCGCGTGGCGCGGTTCCTGGCCTCCGACGACTCGGCCTGGGTGACCGGCGAACGGATCACGGCCTCTGGTGGACAGCGCGCCTGATCAGGTCTGGATTGCCGCGCTAGCGCGGCAGTTCGGCGATCAGGTACTCGACGAATGCCCGGGCCGACGGCTTCGGCGGCCGGCCGGGCGTGAACATGCCGTGGACTTCGACGTCCTTCATGGTCCAGTCGGGAAGCAACTGGACGAGCGCGCCGGTCGCGAGTTCGGCGCGGCATCCCCACAACGCCGTCGTCACGACGCCCATCCCCGCCACAGCAGCGGCGACGGCGCCTTCGTTCACGGACACGCTCAGCCGGCTGTCGACGCGGATCGTCATGTCCCGGCCGTCCTTCTGGAACCACCAGCCCGCGGCACTCGTTCCCGCAGGGCCGACGATGGCCGTGTGAGTCGCGAGGTCGGCCGGCGTCGTGGGCGTGCCGTTGGCTCTCAGGTAGGCCGGCGATGCCGCGATCAAGCGATGCGTGCGACCGATGAGGCGCGCGGTCGCGCTCGAATCCGCCAGATCGCCGAGGCGCAACGCAACATCGACGCCCTCCCTGAGCGTGTCCTGCCGTTGATCGTTCATCAACAGGTTGACGTTCAGCAGAGGATGGCGCGTCAGGAAACCCGGCAGCAAGGGAACGATCTCGCGCACGCCGAAGCTCGCAGGCAAGGCGACCCGCAATGAGCCGCGCAGTTCCAGCGACCCGCGAGCCACGTGATCGGCCTCCTCGAGCGAGGCCAGGATTGCCTCGACACGCGCCAGATAGTCCGTGCCGGCATCCGTCAGCGTGAGCGCCCGCGTCGTGCGGGTGACCAGCGCCGCGCCCACGTCCTGCTCGAGCGCCGCGATGATCCGCGAGACCGAAGGCTGGGACAGGTCCAGTTCTCGCGCGGCGGCCGAGAAACTCCCGGTGCGCGCAACGCGCGCAAAAAGTCGGAGGGCAAGCAGCTTGTCGTTCATGCGACGCAGCCTTGAGCAGCACTCGCCGCCTCCTCGACCAGCCACGCGGCGACATCCCCCAACGGCGCGTCCCCGCGAGCGCGTCGTGGCGACACGAGGTAGTAATCGAGGCCCAGGTGCAGCACCTGCGGCGTCACCTGCACCAGGCGGCCGGCCGCCAGGTCGGACTCGATGAAGAATCTGCCCGTGAGGGCCAGGCCTTGCCCGGCGATCGCCGCGTCGATGGCCAGGCCCGTCTGGTTGAATCGGGTGCCCTTCAACGGCAAAGCCGCCACGCCCGCCTGCGCGAGAAATGCCGGCCAGGAGTCATGCCCGTCGTGGATCAGCGGACAGCTCGCCAGCCGCTCCGGCGTCAGGGCCGCCGCGCCGGCGAGCAGCGACGGACTGCCCACGGCGATCAGGTTGTTCTCGAGCAGCAGCCGCGCCTCGACACCCGGGCCGAACGGCGGACGACCACAGCGGATCGACAGGTCGACACCTTCCGCGTGGAAGCTGGACACGCGTTCCGTCGCGAGGACACGCAAGTCGATATCAGGATGACGCGCGGTGAAGCGGGGCAATCGCGGCAGCAGCCACTTGGTGGCGATCGTCGGGGCCACGCTGATCGTGACGTGCCGGTCGCCAGGACGCAGCAGGCGCGTGGCGTCGGCGATCTCTTCCAGGGCCAGGCGCACGCGGCGCGCGTAGGCCGCGCCGGCACCGGTCGGCGCCAGGCCGCGCGGATGCCGCTCGAAGAGCTTGACGCTCAGGTCGGCCTCGAGGGCACGGATCTGCTGCGCCACGGCGCCTTGCGTCACGTCGAGCTCCTCGGCCGCGAGCCGGAAGTTCAGGTGCCGCGCCACGACCTCGAAGATCCGGAGCGCCTTCAGCGACGGGAGCCCCACCAGCGGTGTGTTCATGGATGGACTGTAGCTTTTCTACTGGATGGATGTAGGTGCACGGACTCGCCGGATCGAGACGGCGCTGATAGCGTATCGACCCACGTGGGCAGGCGCCATCCGGCGGCGGCACGACACAGGAAGAGCACCATGACAGCCGATACGACAGTAGAAAGGGTCGCCATCATCACCGCGGGCGGCAGCGGCATGGGCGCCGCCGCGGCGCGCCGCCTCGCCCAGGACGGCTTCCGCGTCGCCGTGCTCTCCTCGTCGGGCAAGGGCGAAGCCCTCGGACGCGAACTGGGCGGCATCGGCGTCACCGGTTCCAATCAATCCGCGTCGGATCTGAGCGGTCTCGTCGATCAAGTGCTGGCGCGCTGGGGCCGCATCGACGTGCTGGTCAACAGCGCGGGGCATGGCCCGCGCGGTCCGCTGCTCGAGCTCTCCGACGACGACTGGCATCGGGGCATGGACACCTACCTCCTCAACGTCGTGCGCGCGTCCCGGGCCGTGGTGCCGACGATGCAGCAGCAGAAGTCCGGCACGATCATCAACATCTCGACGGCGTGGGCCGTCGAACCGTCCGGTCAGTTCCCGACTTCGGGCGTGTTTCGGGCGGGCCTGTCCGCCTTCACGAAGATCTTCGCGGACACCTACGCGGCGGACAACATCCGCATGAACAACGTGCTTCCAGGCTGGATCGAC
The DNA here is from genome assembly GCF_056867975.1 of Mitsuaria sp. MSU3D. Classification (NCBI taxonomy): domain Bacteria; kingdom Pseudomonadati; phylum Pseudomonadota; class Betaproteobacteria; order Burkholderiales; family Sphaerotilaceae; genus Roseateles; species Mitsuaria sp. MSU3D. Next base: position 4,496,548 of record NZ_CP200314.1, read on the forward strand.
AGCCTCCCCGCGACGGACGAACGCCGCGACGGCGTGCCGATGCAGCGCTACGGACGCAGCGACGAGATCGCCGCGACGATCGCGTTCCTGGCGTCCGAAGGGGCCGGCTACATCACGGGCCAGAACCTGCGCGTCGACGGCGGCCTGACGCGATCACTGTAAGGGGGCGCCATGCAAGCACTGGTCTTTCACCAATTCGGCGATGCCGACGTCCTCCGCTACGAAGCGGTGCCCGATCCCGTTCCTGGCCCCGATCAGGCGCTCGTTCGCATGCGCGCCGTCGGCCTGAACTTCGCGGACGTCTATCGTCGCAAGGGCAACTATCACCTGGCGGGATCACCGCCGTGGATCCTGGGCTACGAAGGCGCGGGTGAGGTCGTCGCGGCGCCCGAGGGCAGCGGCCTGCGGCCCGGTCAGCGCGTCGGCTTCGCCGACAGCCCGTTCGCCAACGCGGAACTCTGCGCGGTCGATGTGGACCGGCTCATTCCGCTGCCGGACGAGACGTCCTTCGAGACGGCCGCCGGTTGCCTGCTGCAGGGCCTGACGGCGCAGTACCTGTGCCGCGACAGCTACGCGGTGCGCGCTGGCGACTGGGCCGTCGTGCATGCGGCGGCGGGCGGTGTCGGGCTGCTGCTCGTGCAGATCCTGAAGCACCTGGGCGCGCGCGTCATCGGCATCGCCTCGACCGACGCCAAGCGACAAGCCGTGCGCGAGGCCGGCGCCGACGTGGTGATCCCGACCGAAGGGTGGCTGCAGGCCGTGAAGGCGCTCACCGACGGGCGCGGCGCGGACGTCGTGTACGACTCGGTCGGCACCACGCTGCGCGAGAGCCTGGATGCCGCGCGCACCGGCGGCACGATCGTGTTCTACGGCATGGCGGCGGGCGACCCGGCGCCGGTGGATCCCCGGCGGCTCATGGATCGCTCGCTGGCCCTCGTCGGTGGTGATCTGTGGAACGTGCTCACCACTGCCGAAGAGCGCCGGACTCGCGCAACGGAATTGTTCAGCTGGATCCGATCAGGCGTCGTGACGTTGCGTCTCTCTCAGACCCTCGCCTTGCGCGACGGCGCGCAGGCGCACCGCGCCCTGGAGACTCGTCAGACCATCGGCAAGATCGTCCTGCTGCCTTGAGATCACGGTTTCCTGAACCGCAGCACGAAGCGATCGGTCTTGCCCCGGATCGCCGGATCGAACACCTTCAGCGTGCGGTCGTCGGCGGGATTGGCCAGCGCATCGGTTTCCGCGTCGAGCACGAATCCGGCCTTCTCCACTTCGGCCTTGACCGTCTCACGGTCGATCCGATGCAGGTCTTCGGTGTGCTTCAGACCTGACCCCGCCACGGCCGAATGGTCGGCCACGATGTAGTACCCGCCCGGCTTCAGCAGGCTGAAGACCGCCTTGTTGTAGGCGTTCACGTCAGCGCCCTTCATGAAGCTGTCGTGGAAGTCGTGATAGTTCTCGAAGGTCCAAAAGACGTCGAGCGTGTTGTGGATGGACGCCGGCGGCTGCTCGGCGAGCGGGCTCGAGGTCTGTTCGACGTTCCCATGGCCGGGCTCCGCGGTGATGGCCCTCGCGGTGGCGGCCGGGTTCGACTTGAAGACGGCGAACTCACTCGGCACGTAGGCGTAGACCTTGCCCTTGGGCCCCACCAGCGTCGAGAAGATCCGCGTCCAGTACCCGCCGCCGGGCACCGCGTCGATGACCTTGTCGCCGGGCTTCACCTTGGAGAAGGCGACCAGGTCCGCCGGTCGCCGCGAGGCGTCCTGCTGGACGTCCTTGGCAGGTCGTGTCGCATCCGCCACCGCCGCGGAGACGGCGGCGTCGACGACGGGCGTCTGCGCCATGGCCAGCGACGACATCAGCGCGGCGGCGGTCACGGTGGCCAGCGCGAACAGTCTCGAACTCATGAGGGCTCCTTCTGCAGGTCGATGATCTGGAGGAGCGTAGCGCTCATCCCGCAAGGCGTCTTCAAGTCATGGCTGACCCGGCAGAAAGGAGAAACGCGTGAGGTCTTCATCTCATCCTGTCCATTGGCCCGGGACGTGCCGGGCCGAGCCTCCTTGCCTCACGCAAGCACAACTTCGCGCCTACTGCGAATGCAAGAACCATGGCCCCGCATGAAACGCCCAGGAAGACTTGCTCCGACACCATGACGCCGTTCGCAGGCAGCCAGATCTGAAGGAAATGGATCGAAACCATGGTCGACACCTGTAGTGCAACACCGGCGGCAAAGGCAAGGAGAAGGCGCAGATACCTCTTCATTGCACCGCCCCTCGAACCGTCCCCGACTTGGCTTCGAACAGCACCTTCAGGTGGACCTGCTTGTCGTCCTCACCGCGATGGACGATGAAGAGCACCATTGTTGGCATTTCACTGGCCTGGCATTTGATCGGGCAGATGATTTTCAGCAAGTGCTTGCCGGCCGGTGTCGGCTCGACCCAATTCAGGAACTGCTTGGATGACGCGTCTTCCTGCGGGGCGCCAATCTTTTCCACGATCTCGCCGATTGACCTTTGACCGAAGGCGAGATTGCACCTTTCAGGCAGGTTGCGCCCGTCATCGCTGGCTCCGCATGCCACCAGGAAGGCAGCAACCAGCACCACGCCCAACATTGGCACGGGTAGGGTCTTTGCGATCCCCTTCATTAGCCCACGCACTCAGTCCTGCGCCTTCTTTGGCTTGATGAAGCCCAGTCGGTGGCCCTGTTTCAGCCACATTTGGTTTGCGGCCGAAACCGTCAGCCCGATAACGCCGCAGAAGATGGCGAGGAATAGCAATGGCGGTACCACATAGCCCATCGCCTCGACGGCCCACCGCAATACGAGGACCGCGCCTGCGCCAGCAAGTATCAACAAGATTCCGAGTCCAAGCGTCCCGGCGAGTTTCATGTATCTGTTCACTTCTTGCATCCGCAGTCGTTCCCGTATTTGACCGCCTCAACCATTGCGCTGCCCGCGGCGGCACCGGCCGCACCGCCGAGGTCACTTCCGCCCGGCGCAGAGCGTTCTGTCGCCGCAGTCAGCATGCGAGCCGCGTCCCGATGACCGCCCTTCGCCGCGCGACGCAGCCATTTCAATCCCGTCTGACGATCCATTGGCGTGCCTTCTCCATGAAGCTGACACAAGCAGCATCCCAAGCGTCGAGCCTATCCGCAAAGAGCGGCGGAATGAAAACCATCCTTGCGCCGACAACTGATCAGCGCGGCGGCGGTCGCCAGGACAATCAGTCTTGAACTCATAGGGAATCCCTCTGCAGGTCGATGATCTGGAAGAGATCAGCGCCCATCGGGCGCAGCGTCTTCAAGTCATGGAGAGTTTGGTGACTTTCCATGCATCGGACCTGCTCCGCAGCTCGACCGTGAAGCCTCGATCGCAACTCGGGCTGGTCACCCGCCCTCGAAACTTCGCCTCGGCGTTTGTCGCCGGAGAACTGGTACGTATAGAACCATCTGCTGAGGTCCACTCGCATCTCCTTGCCGCATGCGGCGACCAGCGCCTGCTCGGCAGGCAGGAGCTCCTTGGCGGCATTCCATCCATCGAGCTTGTGGGCAAAAAGCGGAGGGATGAACACCAACGCCGCTGCGATGGCGGCGGCAAACCAAGCACCCTCACGAAATCTTGTCTTCATGATCATGGTTGTCTCACCCGTTCCTGCGCGACGCGAGCCCCACTGAAGATCGTTTCAAGGCCTTGCATCTCCGAGCTCGCCTCATCGACACAGACGCTCATGCCAATAGAAATCCGGTCGCAAGATCCATGAGAACTTCTCCTTCTTCGAGAGTTCCCGCAAGGGGCTCAGATCGATCTCATACCGCCACAACAAGGCCATCAACTCGAAGACACGCTCCTTGCTGAGTCGATTGAGTTCGACATTCAGCACCAGGCCCCGGCCGACACCTTTGAAATCCTTGATGCAGTCGAGCTCTCGCAGCCCTTCAAAGAACCGTCGCTCATCGCCATGCGAGAAGAACGCTGTCAAACGGATTTCGATGTGCATGCTTTTCCAGAAGGGTTTGCCAGCGTTCAGCTCGCGCGCGATGCACGCATCGTCAAGGTCACGCTCGTGCCTTGCCCCGGCGCGCTGGTGATCGTCAAGCGCGCGCCCACCGCGCGCGCGCGCTCCCGCATCGACGCCAGTCCCATGTGCCCTGGTCGGCCGCTCGCGGCCAGCGACGGCGGCATGCCTTCGCCATCGTCGCGCAGCTCCACGCGCAGTCGCCACCATCCGAAGCGCCAGGTCATCGTGATGCGATTCGCCCGCGCGTGCCGGAAGGCATTCAGCAGCGCCTCGCCGAAGATCAATCGCAGCTCGTCCCGGACCTCCGCCCGCAGCGGCCGCTCGCGGCCGACGATTTCCAGCCGGAACTCGCCGTCGTAGTCCCGCGCCAGCTGCGACGCGATGTCCTCCAGCGCCCTCGGCAGGCTCGCGCTACCTGGCTGGGAGCCGCGCAACGCCATCACGCGGCGGCGGCTCTCATCCAGCACGTCGTCGGCCATCAGCAGGTCCGCATCGATCGCCGCGCGCACCGGATGCGCCGCCGGCAGCTGCGCGGAGTGCGCCTCGAAACGCAGGATCAGCCCCTGCACGCCCTGCAGCAGCGTGTCGTGCAGCTCGCGGGCGATGCGGTCGCGCTCGGCCATGCGGGTGCGCATCTTCTCGCGCGCCCGCCGCGCGGCCTGCCTCAGGCGCAGCCGGTGCAAGGCCCAGATCAGCGCGATCACCGCCGCCACGCACAACACGCGGAACAGCGCCGTCTGGTACCAGGCGGCCGGGATGACGATGTCCTGGATCGCTTCCTGCGGCGCCGCGACGCCGTCGCTGTTGATGGCCAGCACGTGGAAGCGGTAGCTGCCCGGACCCAGGCTGTTGTAGGCCGTCTCCCGCCGCGGACCCGCGTCGCGCCAGCGCGTATCGACCCCGTCCAGCCGGTAGCGGAAGCTCACCCGTTCCGGCACCGCGAGGCTCGCGGCGGAGAAGCGCAGCTCCATCATCTCGGCGTGCTTCGGGAGCGTCACCGTCGCGCCCGGCGCGTACTCGACGCCATGGGCGCGCAGCCCGGTGATCCGCACCACGGGCGGCACCGCGTTGCGCCGTGACCGCCGCGGATCCAGCCACGCCACGCCGGTCGTGCCCGCGAACCACAACCGGCCGTCCGCGGCCTCCACCACGCTCGGCTGCGGCCAGAAGGCGGTGGCGCCGCCCGGGTGGCCGTCCAGCGTGTCCAGCACCTCCACCTTCAGCGGCTGGCCGGGATCGCCCAGGAAGCGGAGCAGGTCCTCGCGCCGGACATGGACCGCCCCCTTGCGCCCGTTGAGCCACAGGTCGCCGTCCGCGGTCTCGGCGATGCCGGACACGCCGGCCAGCGTCTCCGGCACCTCGGTCGCCAATGGCACGAAGCGGTGGTCCCACAGGATCGCCACGCCGCGTTCGCCCGCGATCAGCAGTCGCGACCGGCCGGCATGGACCAGCAACACGTCGCCGACATCCACACCCTGCGCCGGCCCGAAACTGCGCACCTTGCCGTCGGCCCAGCGCAGCACCTGGTTGTCCTTGAGTCCGAACCAGTAGGTGCCGTCGCCGGCCCACGCCACCGCGGCCTCCAGCGGCGACGGCTGTCCCGGCAACGACAGCGGCTGCCAGCGGCCGTCCTCCCAGGTCTGCACGCCTCCGCGCTGGAAGGCGACCATCAGGCCGTCGCCGTAGGGGACGATGCCGCTGATCCAGCGCTCCCCGACGCCCGGCGGTCTGGGAATCCCCTCCCACCGCGCGCCCTCGCGGCGCCAGAGTCCCGCGGGTCCGACCAGCCAGAGCCGCCCCTGGCCGTCGCGGCCCGCCGCGGTGATCTGCGCGCCCGGCGCCGGCAGCTTCTCGGCCTCGCCCGCAGGGCCCGACAGCCGCCACACGGTGGACGCCACCGGCGAGTACGCCGCCACCGTCACCCCGCCGCCCGGATCCGCCGCGAGCGCGAAATTGCTGGTGGCGCGCGGCATCGGCGCGGGCACGAGCGCGGCCCGCCGGAAGCGGTCCAGGCCGGTCTTGGTCGCGACCCACAGACTGCCTTCGACGTCCTCGAGGATCATCATCCCGAAGTCGCCCGACAGGCCCTCCGGCGCGGCGAAGCGTTCGTACTCGCCGGTCAGCGGCACGCGGTCGCCCTCCAGCGGCCAGGGCAGCCGGCGGCGGCACAGGCCCGCCGGGCAGAACACGGTCCACAGGTTGCCGTCGCGGTCCACCACGGTCGACGACCCCCGCCGCGTCGACAGCCGCGGGTCCCGCGCGATGGCCATCCGCGACAGCGCCGGCGCCTTGCGCATCTCGTTGGCAAAGACCAGCCAGGTCTCGCCGCGCAGCACCTGGAGGCTGGTCGCCTCCTTGCAGTCGCCGACGGCGCGGAAACGCGTCTCGCCCTGCGGCAGTCCGAGCAGGCGCTCGTTGTCGCAGATCCAGACGGTGCCGCGCCCGTCGACGACCGCGCCGTCGATGGCGCGGCCCTCCACGCCCCACGACGCGTCGATGCGCTCCCAGCGGTCGTTCTGGAAGCGGAAGAGCTCGGTCGCACCGCCCGCCCAGATCGCGCCGTCCGCATCCTCGGCGATGGACCGGATGCGGGCGGTCGCCACCGCCTCCGTCACCGGCACGCGCCAGACCTGGTCGCCGCGGATCCGGACCAGCCCGCGCGGGAAGAAGGCGGCCCACAGATCGCCACCGGACGTCGCCAGCACCTTCGCCACGGTGCCGGACGGGAACTCCTGCGGCGGCGGCGGGCGGAAGCGCTCGAAGCGCACGCCGTCGAAGCGCGTCAAGCCGTTCGGGCCGCCCATCCAGAGCAGTCCGTCCGGCGTCTGGGCCATGGTCCAGGTTTCCATCGGCACGCCGTCCTCGGCGGTCCAGGCACGGTGATGGAACTGGTTCATGGCGAGCCCGTGGTCCAGCGCGCGGACCGGCACGGCGGCCAGCAGCAGCGTCGCGGCCAGCACCGCCATCCCAACCGCCTTCCAGGCCCCGCTCGCGATCGACATGAGCGTCGCCATCGCGCGCAACGCCGTCGTCGCCGCCGGCGAAGCCCGGGGCGTACGGCGCATGGGAGCGGACATCACGAGCGACAACGTCATGGGGCCGGAACACTAGCAGAAGCGGCGGGCGGATCGGGCGAGCCGCGGGGGTGGCGCGAGGCGCCGGCGCGACACCTCCGGGCTAACTCTTTCGAGGGAGCGGGAGTAGCCCCAGGGGCGATCCGGACCGTCGGCTGCGGCTACGCTTCGGCCCTTGCGCCCACGAGCCGGCGCTCCCGACCTGACCGCTGACCGCGCGTGAACGACTCCGCCCCGATCTCCTCCCCCATCACGGTGATGGCCGTTGACGACCATGCGCTGATGCGCAGCGGCATCACGACGGTCATCGACGCCGAGCCCGACATGCGCATGGTGGCCGAGGCCACGACCGGCCTGGAGGCGCTGTCGCGCTTCCGCCAGCACCAGCCCGACGTGACGCTGATGGACCTGCGCATGCGGGACATGGACGGCATCGAGGCGATGACGGCCATCCGTCGCGAGTTCCCGCAGGCGCGGATCGTCATCCTCACGACCTTTCCCGGCGATTTCCAGGCCGCGCGCGCGATCAAGGCCGGTGCGGTGGGCTACCTGCTCAAGGGCCTGATGCGCACCGAGCTGCTGGACACCATCCGCGGCGTGCATGCCGGCCGGATGATGGTGCCGCCGGCCATCGAGGCCGCCATCGCGCAGCATGCCGGCAGCCGTGCGCTGTCGCTGCGCGAGACGCAGGTGCTGCGCCTGGTGGCGCTCGGTCACGCGAACAAGGAGGTGGCGGAGCACCTCTCGCTGACCGAGGAGACGGTGAAGGTCCACATGCGGACCATCCTGGGCAAGCTGTCGGCGAAGGACCGCACCCACGCGGTCACGATCGCGTTGAAGCGCGGGATCATCGAACTCTGAACGCCTGACCGCGGCCGGGCCGGAAGCGGCCTGCCCCGCGCCCTCAGGTCCCGTCGCCCACCCGGCCCATCTCGATGTCGGTCGGGGGCGCGATGGCGACGAGGCGTGGCTGCTCGAAGCCGGCGAATCCGGCAGCGAGGGGGTCACAGTCGAATGGCGAGGCCCTCCAGGCGCTCTAGCAGGCGTATAGACGGACGGCGATGCGAGCGGTAGGCGCTTCCCCCATTCGAGGGTCGAAGGGGTGACATCCACAGCCCATGCGCTCCCATTTGGAGGGAGCGACTGCATGCAATTGCATCGATCTCACCGAAATGAGCGAATTGCCAGTGACGCCGACCGTCGCCAACAATTTCAAGCTTCCTTCGGTCGCTTCCGCATCAGGCAGACGGCGCTCGAAACGTCAGTTCTCCTGAACCGGGACATCGGATGACCAGCGAAGTACTTCTTCTCAACAAGCGCGCAATCGTCATCGGCGCCGACAGCGCCGCGACGACCTCGTCCGGCTCCGACCATCCGCGTTACTCGAAGTCGGCCAACAAGATCTTCGAGTTGACGAAGAACGGCGCGATGGCCGCAGCCGTCTTCGGCAACGCCAGCATCGACGCTGTCCCCTGGGAATTGGCGATCAAACTGTTTCGCTCACATCTTGGGCCGAGGACCTTCAATCGGACGCTCGAATACGCTGCGGCGATCATCTCGTTCTTGACCGCCAACGACCGGCTGTTTCCAACGACGTTCAGGGAACAAGAGACGACCGGGCAGTTCGACGCAGCGATCAAGGAGGTCGCCCGCCTCGCGTGCAACGGCGACGAATCGATCCTCGACACAGCACTGCCACTCGATCTGCGTCGGTCGGCTTGGGACAGGCAGGTGAACCGCATCCGTGCGATTCTGAATGCGAAGGGCGTCGCCGCCCCTTTGACGGAAGAAGCCATGCATCGCGCTCTCGAAGAACTGGATCCCTGGGTGCGGCGCGCGCAGATCCAAATCGCAGGATCTGACTCGTTGCAGGCGATGGACTGCGAGGACCTTGCCGACCTGGGGCATCGACTGCGGTATGTCATGCCCGAGGTCCTTCTGCCACGTTCCGGCCTCGTCATCGCGGGGTATGGCGAGGATCAGATCTTCCCCTCCTATGTCCAGCTGGAGATATTCGGTCATCTGGGCGACGAGCTGTTCTATCGACTTCAGAACTCATATGAAATGACGCGAGACGGAGACGCCTTGATCCAGCCGTTCGCCATGAGTTCGATGATCAATGTCTTCACGGACGGCTTCGATCGAGCCCTCGAGGGCATCGTCAATGAACAAAGCCAGATTGCTTTCGCGAAGGTCTTCCAGCGACTTCATGAGGCTGGCATTGACGTTCCAGACCAGTGCATCGAACAGATTTCCGACACCTGCCAGCGCGATTTCATGGCGGACTGGAAACGGCTGAACTGGCAGAGCAACCGGGCTCCGCTGCTTGGGATTCTTCAAAGCCTGGGCATCGAGGAGATGGCCCATTTGGCGACATCTCTTCTCGAACTCCAGTCCCTGAAAGAACGGGTGACATCGTCAACCGAGACCGTTGGCGGACCCATCGACGTGGCGGTCATTACCAAAGAAGAAGGATTGGTATGGATCCACCGGAAGCACTTCTTCGACCTCAGCCGGAACACGCGCTACTCGGCGCGACTCCATCACTCACTTGCTTGAAGGCCATCACATGAACGCGATAGACCATGCAGCGACGATTGACGTCATGCCCAGCCCCCTTGTCCAGCATCCGCGTCGAAAGGCGCCGCATGAAATCACTTTCGGCGAGGTGCTTCAACAATATCTGGAGGAAGAACGAATCCGAAAAGCCCTTCCCGAAAACTCTCCCTTGGCCCAATGGGCCAAACGGAACTTCGACAGGGATCCGCCGCCGCCGCCTCGCAACCCCGTGCTCGACTTCCTCAATTCGCCTTGAGCAGCCTCAGCGATTCACCATCACGATCCCCGCCGCCAGGCCCGCAAGCGCGAGCATCAATCGCGGGGTGATCGGCTCGCCCAGCAGCAGCGCGCCCGCGATGAGGCCGAACAACGGCGTGCTCAGCGTGAAGCTGGACAGCTTGGTCGCCGGGTAGTGGCGGATCAGCCAGAACCACAACAGGTAGCTCGCGAACGACACGATCACCGCCTGGAAACCGAACAGCCCCAGCAGGCGCCAAGACCAGTCGAGCGGGAGCGACTCGCCGGCCGCCATCGCGCCGGCCGCGAGCGCCATCGCCGAGATCGCCAGCTGGTACAGCAGCGTCTTCTCCGCGCTGGCGGACGACAGCTTCGTCGCGCGGATCGCCAGCGTCGTTCCGCCCCACAGCAGCGCGGCCAGCACCCCCAGTGCATCGCCCAGCCACTGCATCGTCTGCCCGGTCCCGTGCAGTCCCTCGCCGAACGCGAAGGCCACCGCGCCGAAGGCGACCAGCAGCCCCGCGGCTTGCCGCTTCGTCAGCCGCTCGGCCGGCGAGATCAAGGGCATGCCCAGCGCAACGACGAACGGCGACAGGTAGAGGAAGACCACCATCCGCGACGCCGTCGTGTACTGCAGGCCGATAAAGATGCAGGCGAATTCAGCCGCGAACAGCAGGCCCGCGAGCAGCCCGCCCGGCAGGCTGCCGTCACGCCGGAACAGCGCGATGCCGCGCGCCGCGGCGAAGCCCCACACCAGCGCGCCGGCCAGGCCGGAGCGCAAGGCCGCCTGCCACAGCGGACCGATCTCGGTCAGCGCGGCCTTGGCCGCGACCTGGTTCAGGCCCCACAGCACGCAGCATCCCAGGAGGATGACCACCGCCGTGCTGTCGAGATGCTGCTTGCGTTCCATGGCGCCGGATCATGCCCGGCGGTCAGTGCGACTTGCCCAGGCCCGCGCGGCCAACGCACACAGCAGCGCCGTCGCCACGCCGGCGATCAGCCCCGTCAGGTGCGCCAGCGGCGCGATCGCGATGTTCCAGCCGTCCCAGTGCCGCAAGGCCGGCGCCGACAAGGGCCGCTCCGCCGCGACCTTCACGGCCAGTCCGACGCCGATGAGCAGCCCGATCACGCGCTCCCGCCCGTGAGACGCCCGCATCCGCATCATCCCGATCGCGGCCACCGCGACCCCCGCGTGCAGCACGCCGGACGCGCCGCCGAAACGCTCGAGCGAGGGCTCGATCAGCAGGCCGAACTGCGTCAGCGGCCACGCCAGCAGCCACGCCGCCGCGTCACGCGCGGTCAGCCGCGCGGCGATGCCGAGCAGCCCGATCACGGCGCAGCCGGCGAGGTTGGCGATCAGGTGTTGCGGGCTCCAGTGCAGCCACGCCGCGCTGACGGCACGCCAGGGTTGGGTCGCCGCAAGTTCGGGTCGCCACGCCATCGCGGCCTGCACTTGCGGCGGCTGGATCCAGGCGACCATCGAGCCGATGGCCAACGCCATCGCGACGAGGAGCCAAGCGCGTCCCGGCATCCGGTCCCGCTCCGCGACTCAGCCGAAGACGGCCCGCCAGAGCGCCAGCACCGCGTCGCGCTGCGGCGCAAGCGCCTCGGCGGCCTCGCCGTCGAGCGAGGTCGACTGCTCGTTCAGCCGCGCCCGGTGTTGCACGCGCCGCAGCTCGCGGTACGCGTCCGCGGCTGCGCGGCCCACGTCGGCGGGCAGCAGTCCGAACGACTCGGCGCGCTGCAGCAATGCGATGTTGCCGGCGTTGGCCAGCAGTTCCGGGTGCTGCGCGGAGTGCGCCAGGATCAGGTACTGCAACGCGAATTCGGCGTCGACCATGCCGCCCGGGCTGTGCTTGACGTCGAAGAAGCCGGCGCGCACGGTCCGCGCGGCGCGCAGCTTCTCGCGCATCGCGACGACCTCCTCGCGCAGCGCCGCCGGATCGCGCGGCGCGGTCAGCACCGCGCGGCGCGTGGCCTCGAATCGCTCGGCCAGCGACGCGTCGCCGGCGCAGAAACGCGCCCGCGTGATCGCCTGGTGTTCCCAGGTCCACGCCGTGTTGCTGCCACGTCCGCCCTGGTAGTTCTCGAACGAGGACAGCGAGGTCACCAGCAGCCCCGAGTTCCCGTTGGGCCGCAGCGCCGTGTCGATGTCGAAGAGCTCCCCCGCCGCGGTCCGGATCGTCAGCCAGGTGATCAGCTTGCGGATGAAGGCGCCGTAGATCTCGGCCGCGTTGTCGTCCTCGTCGTCGAAGAGGAAGACCAGGTCCAGGTCGCTGCCGTAGCCCAGTTCCTTGCCGCCCAGCTTGCCGTAGGCGATGACCGCCAGGCGCGGTGCCGGGCGGTGTTTCTGCTTGAGGCGGTCCCAGGCCCAGTCGAGCACGCATTGCAGCGTGGCATCGGCCAGCAGCGACAGTTCGTCGGCGACCTGCTCGACGCTGATCTGCCCTTCCACGTCCCGCACCAGCGTGCGGAAGACCTCGGCGTGATGCGCGCGGCGCACGCTGTCGAGCAGCGCATCCTCGCTCGCCTCGCCGTGTTCGGCCCAGGCGTCGTGACGCGCCTGCAGGTCCTGGATGAAGGCCGGACCGTCGAAGCGCTCGTTCAGCAGCCGCGCGTCGGCCAGTTCATCGATCACGCCGGGATGCTGCATCAGGTAGCGCATCGGCCAGCGCGCCAGTCCCAGCAGGCGCAGCAGCCGGCCTTGCACGGGGGGGCGTTCGACCAGCAGCGCCAGGTAACTCTCGCGGCGCAGCAGCGGCTCGATCCAGTCGACGAAGCGCTGTGCCGCGTCCATCGTGCACTCGCCCTGGCGCACCGCCTGCGCCGCGCGCCCGACCAGCTTGGCCAGCCGCAGCCGCGATTCCTCGCGCAGGCTCTGCACACGCGGCTGCTGGGCCCAGCGGCGCACATTGCCCGCCAGTTCGGCAGGCAGCTTGTCGAGGAATTCCTCGCTGTCGATCGGCAGCGGCGGCCCGCCGCACATGCCGTTCCTGCAATTGCCCTTGCCGCCCGGCGCGACGCCGTCGTGCAGCAGCGCGTCGAACTCGGTCGCCACCAGCTCCCGCACTTCCATCAGCTTGTCCAGCAGCGGACAGGCGTGGCTGTTGCAGGTCAGGTTCAGGCTGCGCGCGATCCAGCCGATGTCCTCGTCCGCCGCGGGCAGGCAGTGGGTCTGCTGGTCGTCCAGGTACTGGATGCGGTGCTCGACGCGCCGCAGGAAGTCGTAGCCCTGGGCCAGCGCCGTGGCGGTCTCGGGCTTCATCAGGCCGCGCGCGGCCAGCCGCGTCAGCGCCTTCAACGTCGAGCGGGTGCGGATCTCCGGGAACTGCCCGCCGCGCACCACCTGCAGCAGCTGGACGATGAACTCGATCTCGCGGATGCCGCCGCGCGACAGCTTGACGTCGTTGGCCCGCTCGGGCCGCCCGGCGGCGCGGCGCTGGGCCTCGTCGCGGATCTTGCGGTGCAGCTGCCGCAGGCCTTCGAAGACGCCGTAATCCAGATAACGCCGGTAGACGAAGGGCGTCACCAGGCTGCGCAGCTGCATCGCGCGGCCGCTCTTGACGCTCTCGCGCGGCGCGACGATGCGGCTCTTCAACCACGCGAAGCGCTCCCATTCGCGGCCCTGGACGAGGAAGTACTCCTCCAGCATCGCCATGCTGACGGCGGGCGGTCCGGAGTTGCCGTTCGGCCGCAGCGCGAGGTCGACGCGGAAGACCTGACCATCCTCGGTCACGTCGCCGATCAGCGTCGACAGCCGCCGCGACAGCTGGGCGAAGTATTCGTGCGCGGAGATCTTCTGGCCGCCGGCGCCGTTGCCTTCCGTCTGGCCGTCTTCCTCGTAGACATAGATCAGGTCGATGTCGGAGGACACGTTGAGCTCGCGCCCGCCGAGCTTGCCCATGCCGACGACCCAGAAGTCGATGTCCTGGCCGACGGCGTCGCGTGGCGCGCCGTACTGGGCGTCGAGTTCGGCGCGGCAGGCCACGACGCCGATGTCCAGCGTCACCTCCGCCAGGTGCGTCATCGCCTGCGTCACGTCGGTCATCGGGGCGCCCTGCTCGACGTCGAGCACGGCCAGCCGTTCCATCACCAGCTGGCGCATCACGCGCAGCGCGGCGGGCAGCGGGCGCCCGGCTTGCCGGAGCCGGTCCACGACGGCACGCATCGTGACGTCGTCCGGCAGCCCGGGCGGCAGCAACGGCAACTCAGCCGCGTAACGGCGGCGGATGCGCTGAACGAAACGGCTGTGGTCCGCGGACGCGGCGGGCGTCGTGGCGCCTGCCGGGTTCGAGGTTGCCGAGGCAACTGAATCCATCGGTAAAGAATGCTCTCGCTGGCTCATGGCCGGAATGGCTGTGCTAGATTCGGCGACCGCCGTCCACCCTTACATGTCTTCGTCCGCCGCCACCAGTCCTGACTCCGGTTCCGCGGTCGCGAAACGACGCTGGTGGGCACGTTGCGCCCTCTGGCTCGGTCTGGCTTCGGCAGGGGTTTTCTCCCTGCTGATCGCGGCCTGGCTGGCATTGCACTGGGCGATTCTGCCCCACATCGACGACTGGCGACCCGAGCTCGAAAAGCAAGCCACCCAGGCATTGGGGGTACCCGTGAAGATCGGCGCCATCAGCGCCAAATCCTCGGGCTGGATCCCCACGCTGGACCTGCGCGACGTCCGGATCACCGACGCCGCCGGCCACGAAGCCCTGCACCTGCCGCGCGTCAGCGCCGCGCTGTCGCCGCGCTCGCTGCTGGCCCTTGAACTGCGTTTCTCCCAGCTGCTGCTGGACAGCCCCGAGCTGCTGCTGCGTCGCGATGCCAAGGGCCGCGTCTTCGTCGCCGGCCTCAGCGTCGACGGCCCGTCCGACACGCAGGCCTCCGACGACGCCGCCGACTGGTTCTTCGAGCAGCATGAATTCGTCATCCTGCATGGCCGCATCCGCTGGGTCGACGAGCTGCGCGCGGCGCCGCCGCTGGAGCTCTTCGACCTGAACCTGGTGCTGCGCAACGGCCTGCGGCGCCACCGGCTGCGGCTGGACGCGACGCCGCCGGCCGGCTGGGGCGAGCGCTTCACGCTGCGCGGCGAATTCACGCAATCGCTGCTGGACCGCCCCGGCGACGTGCAGCGCTGGAGCGGGCAGCTCTTCGGCCACCTGCCGCGCACCGACGTCAGCGAGCTGCGCCGCTACGTGGACCTGCCCTTCGAGCTCAACGAAGGCGACGGCGCGCTGCGCGCCTGGCTGGAAGTGGATCGCGGCGAGCCGCGCAGCCTGACCCTGGACATGGGCCTGCGCGCGGTGAAGCTGCGCGTCGCGCCGGGACTGCCGGAGCTGGCGCTGGCCAAGATCGGCGGCCGGCTGGTGCTCAAGCAGACGCCGCAATCGCTGTCGCTGGAGGCCAAGGGGCTCGGCTTCCAGGCGGGCGACGGCCTCGACTGGCCGCGCTCGGACTGGCTGCTGGACGTGAAACGCGACCCCAAGACCGGAGCGCTGACCGGAGGCGACTTCCAGGCGCAGCAGCTGGACCTGACCCTCGGGGCGCAGATCCTGGCCCGGCTGCCGCTGGCCGAGTCGCAACGCCAGCTGATCGCCGACATGAAACCCGGTGGTCTGCTCAACGCGCTGCAGCTCCACTGGGAGGGCACGCTCGACGCGCCGCGCAGCTACCGCGCCAAGGGACAGCTGCAGGGCCTGCACCTGACGGCCGCGGCGCCGGAAGCGCCTGCGGATCCGGGCTCCTCGCCGCCGACCGGCCGGCCCGGCGTCAGCGGCGCCGACCTCCAGTTCGACGCCAACGAGCAGGGCGGCACCGCCACGCTGGCGATCAACAACGGCGAAGTGACCTTGCCCGGCGTCTTCGAAGAGCCGTCCCTGCCGCTGAAGCAGGCGCAGGCCACCCTGCGCTGGCAGGCGCAGCGTCCGGCGCCCCTCGGCGGCAAGCGCGCGCCGGCTCCAGCCACAGTGCTGCCGACGACGCTGCCGTCTACGGTGAAGCCGGCGGTCAGCCCGCTCGCGGCGGCCTCGATCGCGACCGCGGCGTCGGCCCCCGACGAGCCCCGCACGCGCTGGTCGGTGCAGTTCAACGGCGTCCGGATCGCCAACGACGACCTGCGCGCGGAGATCGACGGCGCCTGGCAGAGCGGTGACGGCAAGCGTCCGCACGACGCGGGCAAGCTCGACCTGACCGGCCGCATCGACGAGATCAGCGCGCCGCGGGTGCTGCGCTACCTGCCCGCGTCGATGGGCCACGAGGCGCGACGGTATGTCCGCGACGCAATCCGCGACGGCACCGTCCACAAGATCCAGGTGCGGCTGCAGGGCGACCTGCTCGACTTCCCCTTCGACGCGCCGCGCAGCAAGGGCCAGTTCCGCGTGTCCGGGCAGGTCCGCAACCTGACGCTGGCCTATGTGCCCAGCCACCCGGCCGACGACGAGCATCCGGCCTTCCAGTCGCCGTGGCCGGCGATGGAACAGCTGGACGCCGAGCTGATCTTCGACCGCGCCGCCATGAGCATCCGCAACGCCAAGACGAAGCTGATGGGCGTGGAACTGTTCAACGTCCAGGGATCGATCCCCGACCTGTACCACCACGCGCCCGTTCTGGAAATCGACGGCCAGGCGCGCGGCGCGCTGGTCGACGGCCTGCGCTACGTGAAGAACTCGCCGGTCGCGGCGCTGACCAGCCACGTGCTGGACAACACGACCGCCACCGGCCCGATGGCGCTGAAGCTCAACCTGCGGCTGCCGTTGATGCACATCGACGACACGACGGTGAAGGGCCTGGTCACGCTGACCGGCAACGACGTGCGCATCCGGCCCGACACCCCCTTGCTCGGCCAGGCGAAGGCGTTGGTGAGCTTCGACCAGAAGGGACTGCAGATCCGCGGCGGGCAGGCGCGCGTGCTGGGCGGCGACGCCACCTTCGACGGCGGCAGCCAGCCTGACGGCTCGATGCGCTTCGCGGCGCTGGGCACGGTCACGGCCGAGGCGCTGCGCAACGCGCCCGAACTGGGGCTGCAGCAGGTCGCGTCGGTGATGACCGGACAGACCTCGCTGCGCTTCGAGCTGGGCGTGCTCAAGGGCGGGCAGACGGAGGTCACCGTCACCAGTCCGATGCAGGGCATCGCGGTCAACCTGCCGGCGCCGATGCACAAGTCCGCCGACGAGACCTGGCCCCTGCGCATCGCGACGCGGGCGATCGCGGCGCAGGCCGGCACGCAGCGCGAGGAATTGCGCGTCGAGGCCGGCCCGGTGCAGGCGCTCTACCAGCGCGACGTGACGACGCACGAGGCGAAGGTCCTGCGCGGCGCTGTGGCCGTGCGCGAGAAGCTGCCCGAGCTGCCGGCGCAGGGCGTCGTCGCCCGCGCCACCTTCGACCAGTTCAACGCCGACGCCTGGCAGACCGCGTTGCCGGGGCTGACGGGCGGGAAGGAAGGCACGGCGCTCGACAGCGCGACCGACGGCATGGCCGACGGCGGGTACGCGCCGTCGCAGTTGACGCTGAAGGCGCAGACGCTGCAGGTGGCGGGCCGCACGCTGAACGCCGTCACCGCCGGCATCTCGCACGACAGTGGCGCGGGCTGGCGGGTCTCGATGGACGCGCAGCAGCTCAGCGGCCTGATCGAGGTGCGGGCCGCGAAGCCCAACCAGCCGGGCCGCGTCTATGCCCGGCTGTCGCGGCTGTCGGTGCCCCGCAGCGACGTCGACGGCGTCGAGCAGCTGCTCGACAAGCAGCCCAAGTCGGTGCCGACGCTGGACATCGTCGTCGAGGACTTCGAGCTGCGCGGCAAGCGGCTGGGCCGGCTGGAGATCGACGCCCAGCAGCAGAGCGACGCGCGGGACTGGCGTCTCGGTCGGCTCGTGCTCAAGAGCCCGGACGCGACGCTGAGCGCGTCCGGCAAGTGGGCGCCGGAACCCGGCCAGGCGCTGCGCCGCACCGAGCTCGACTGGAAGCTGGACGTCGCGGACGCCGGCAAGCTGATGGAGCGCCTCGGCCAGGGCCAGGTGTTGCGCGGCGGCAAGGGCGAACTGACCGGCCAGGTGGCCTGGCAGGGGTCGCCGCTCTCGCCGGATTACGCGAGCATGAGCGGCCAGTTGAGCGTCGCGATGGAGAAGGGCCAGTTCCTCAAGGCGGAGCCCGGCGTCGGGCGGCTGCTGGGCGTGCTGAGCCTCCAGTCCATCCCGCGGCGGCTGATGCTGGACTTCCGCGACGTGTTCTCGGAGGGCTTCGCCTTCGACAACGTCACCGGCGACATCCGCATCGGCAAGGGCGTGGCCCGCAGCGACAACCTGCGCATGAAGGGCCTGCAGGCCGCGGTGCTGATGGAAGGCAGCGCGGACCTTGCCGCCGAGACCCAGGACCTGCACGTGCTGGTGCTGCCCGAGATCAACGCCGGCGGCGCGGCGCTCGCCTATGCGGCGGTGAACCCCGCGATCGGGCTGGGCGCCTTCCTGGCGCAGTGGCTGCTGCGCAAGCCGCTGGCCGCGGCCAGCAGCGAGGAATTCCGGGTCACCGGCACCTGGTCCGATCCCCGCATCGAGCAATTGCCGCGCCGCGCCCAGCCGCAGGGCAGCTACAACGGCACGGCCGCCCCGCAAGGAGAGACCGCCCCATGAGCACGCCATCCACCGCCTCCCCCAGCGCCGGGCCGCGCGCCGCCGCCCCGGTCACCGTCGCCGCGATCCAGATGGTGGCCGGCACCCGGCTGGAGGAGAACCTCGAGCGCGCCCGCCACTGGATCGGCGAGGCCGCCCGGCAAGGCGCCGCGCTGGTGTCGCTGCCCGAGTACTTCTGCCTGATGGGCCACAAGGACACCGACAAGCTGCCTTTCGCCGAGCGGCCCGGTGACGTCGATGCGCCCATCCAGGGCGTGCTCAGCCGCGCGGCGCGCGAGCACGGCGTGTGGATCCTCGGCGGCACGCTGCCGATGGCGATCGACGGCGCGCCGGTGCCGGCGGAGCGGGTGCGCAACACCACCTGCGTCTTCGCGCCGGACGGCTCGCTGACGGCGCGCTACGACAAGCTCCACCTGTTCTGCTACGACAACGGCCGCGAGCGCTACGACGAGGCCCGCGTGCTGGAAGCCGGCGAGGCTCCCGTGACGGTCGACGCGGCGATCCCCGACGGACCGACGCTGCGCGTGGGCCTGTCCATCTGCTACGACCTGCGCTTCCCGGAGCTGTACCGCGCCATGAGCTTCGGCGGCGAGCGTCCGCTCGACCTCATCAGCGTACCGGCCGCTTTCACCTTCACGACCGGACAGGCGCATTGGGAGCTGCTCCTGCGCGCCCGCGCGGTCGAGAACCAGGCCTACGTGATCGCCGCGGCGCAGGGCGGCACGCATGAGAACGGCCGCCGCACCTGGGGCCACAGCATGATCGTCGACCCGTGGGGCGAGGTCCTGGCCTGCGTGCCCGAGGGCGAAGGCCTGGCGGTGGCCAGGATCGATCCGGCGCGCATCGCGCAGGTGCGCGAGCAACTGCCGGCGCTGCAGCATCGGCGGCTCTGAGCCTCGTCCCCTGAGCCTCAGACACTGAGCCCCGAAAGCGGTCCACTTCGGGCGATCGACGCCCGCTTTGCGGAGGCAAGATGCCCGGCATGATCGACCGTCGCCCCGCTCCTCTCCGTTCCGCGCTGGCCCAGCTGGCTGCCGCGGCGTGCGCCTGCGCGCTGCTGGCGGGATGCGGCACGCCGGCGCGGCCGCTGGAGTCCTCGCTGACCGACATGGAGTCGTTGCAGCTGCGTTCGTGGATCAGTCCGCAACTGCGGCGCAACATCGACCTGCTGCCGGTCACCGGGGGCCAGGAGACCTCGATGTGGTGGGGCAGCCGCATCAACGCGATGACCTTGAACCAGACCTACCAGGAGTCGCTGCGGCGCCTGGGGCTGATGCCGGACGTTCCCGACACCGGCCGCTACCAGTTGCAGGTCGAGGTCCTTGCGCTGGCTCAGCCGAACGTGCCGGTGCTGCCCGAGGTCGCCCTCTCCGTCCGCTACACACTGACGGAACGTGCCGCTGGCGGCGGCAAGGTGCTCTATCAGCGGACGCTGCGCACGACGCAGAAGGCCGGCATCGACGACAGCCTGAACCCGAGCGAGCAACTGCGCATCGCCACGGAGTCCGCGCTGCGCAACAACATTGCGGACCTGATCCGCGAGCTCGCCTCCCTCGCTCTTCCAGCGTAGGCAGTCCTCGGTAGCAAAACCGGGGCAGTACGGAAGTGGTTGGGGACGGTGAGGCGTGGGGTTTCGGACCTTGCGTCCGGGGCCCCATGCCTCGGCGGCCAACGCCCGAACCGCCGAAGGATATTCGTCCGACACCGAAGCGCCCCCCGGGCATGGACGCTGAAAGCTCCCTTCCCGTTATACGAATTCAGCAGAATCCCCACCCCGGCATATGCATATAAGCATTGATTGCTTGCCAAACGCCGGGTAATCCCTAAGCATCACGGTTTCCGCCCCAAAGAGAGGCGCACGACGGCAACGGGTGTCACCTGCCGCTAGCGTCCTTCATCGTCCCGTGATCGAACTCCAAAGCCTGCACAAATCGTATGACGTCGAGGGTCGCCGCGTTCTGGCGCTCCAGGGCGTGGATCTGAAGATCGAATCGGGCGAGGTGTTCGGAATCATCGGCGCGTCGGGCGCTGGCAAGAGCACGCTGCTGCGGGTGATCAACCTGCTGGAGCGGCCGGACAGCGGCCGCGTGGTGGTGGCCGGCCAGGACCTGCAGGCGCTGGACGCCGCCGGCCTGCGTGCCGCCCGGCAGAAGATCGCGATGATCTTCCAGCACTTCAATCTGCTGAGCTCGCGCACCGTCGCGCAGAACGTCGCCTGGCCGCTGCGCATCGCCGGCTGGGAGGCGGCCCGGATCGCCCCGCGGGTGCAGGCCTTGCTGGCCCGGGTGGGTCTGGCCGACCAGGCCGACAAGTATCCCGCGCAGTTGTCGGGCGGACAGAAGCAGCGCGTCGGCATCGCCCGCGCGCTGGCGCTGGACCCGCAGGTGCTGTTGTGCGACGAGGCCACCAGCGCGCTCGACCCCGAAACCACGCGCTCCATCCTGGACCTGCTCGCCGAGCTCAATGAAGAGCTGAAGCTCAGCATCGTCCTGATCACGCATGAGATGGACGTGGTCCGCCGCGTCTGCGACCGGGTCGCGGTGCTCGAGGGCGGCCGCATCGTCGAACAGGGTCCCGTCGCGCAGGTCTTCCTGCATCCGCGCTCGGGCACCGCGAAGCGCTTCGTCCTCGCCGCGGAACACGTCGACGAAGGCGAGCAGCGCGACGACTACGCGCATGTCGCGGGCAGTCTCTGGCGGCTGACCTTCTTCGGCGAACGCACCTACGAGCCCCTGCTGGGCGAAGTCGCCCGTCACGCGAATCTGGACTTCGGCATCCTGGCCGGCCGCATCGACCGGATCAAGAAGCAGCCCTATGGACAGTTGACCATCGCCGTCAGCGGCGGCGATCACGCCGCGGCGCGGCAGCTGCTGGCCGAGCGCGGCGTGCAGGTCGAGGAGCTGCGCGCATGAGCCCCGCCACCACCCCTTCCCTGCTCGACACGCTGAAGGCCATCGACTGGCCCGAGATCGCCACCGCCGGCGGCGACACGCTGCTGATGCTCGGCGGCTCGCTGCTGTTCACCGCGCTGCTCGGCCTGCCGCTGGGCATCGCGCTCTACCTGTTCGACCGCGACCGGCTGGTGTCCTCGCCGAAGGTGTACACGCTGCTGTCCTTCGTCGTGAACGTGCTGCGTTCGCTGCCCTTCGTGATCCTGCTGATCGTGCTGATCCCGTTCACGCTGCTGGTCACCGGCACCTCGCTCGGCGTGGCCGGCGCCATCCCGCCGCTGGTCGTCGGTGCGACGCCCTTCCTGGCACGCCTGGTCGAGACCGCGCTGCGCGGCGTCGACCGCGGCATCGTCGAGGCCGGTCTCGCGATGGGCGCCAGCACACGCCAGATCGTGTGGCAGGGCCTGCTGCCCGAGGCGCTGCCCGGTCTCGTCTCCGCGCTCACCGTCACCGCCATCACGCTGGTCGGCTACACGGCGATGTCCGGCGTCATCGGCGGCGGCGGCCTGGGCGATCTGGCCATCCGCTTCGGCTATCAGCGCTTCCAGACCGAGGTCATGGTCGTGACCGTCGTGCTGCTGCTGGTGCTCGTGCAACTGCTGCAGATGTTCGGCGACTGGCTGGTGACCCGCGTCTCCCATCGCTAGTCACGTCGACCCGCACCCCGCCTCCCCCCTTCCATCGCCGGGCGCCCCAAGCAGGCGCGCGGCACCGTTCCCTCAGAGGAGTTCTACCCATGAAGAAGCTGTTCACCGCCGCCGTCGCGGCCCTGTCCCTGGCGGCCGCCGGCACCGCCGCCGCCGAGAAGCTGACCGTCGCCGCCACCGCGGTGCCGCACGCCGAGATCCTGAACCTCGTCAAGCCCGAGCTGGCCAGGCAAGGCGTGGAACTCGAGGTCAAGGTCTTCACCGACTACGTCCAGCCCAACGTGCAGGTCGCTGAGAAGCGCCTGGACGCCAACTTCTTCCAGCACAAGCCCTATCTGAACGAGTTCAACAAGGGCAAGGGCACGCACCTGGTCGCCGTCGCCGCCGTGCACGTGGAGCCCTTCGGCGCCTACTCGACCAAGCACAAGACCCTGGCCGCGCTGCCCGAGGGCGGCACCGTCGCCATCCCCAACGACCCGACCAACGGCGGCCGCGCGCTGCTGCTGCTGGACAAGGCCGGCGTGATCAAGCTCAAGGACAAGGCCAACATCCTGTCCACGACCAAGGACATCGCCGACAACCCGAAGAAGCTGAAGTTCCGCGAGATCGAGGCCGCCACGCTGCCGCGCATCCTGCCGCAGGTCGACCTGGCGCTGATCAACACGAACTACGCGCTGGAGGCGAAGCTGAATCCGTCCAAGGACGCGCTGGCGATCGAGGGCGGCGAGTCGCCCTACGCCAACTGGCTGGTCACGCGTGACGACAACCAGAACGCCCCGGCCGTGAAGAAGCTGGCCGCCGCGCTGCAGACCGAGGCGGTCAAGCGCTTCATCCAGACGCAGTACAAGGGCGCGGTCGTCCCCGCCTTCTGATTTCCGGACGCTCCGCTAAACGCCCCGCATTCGCGGGGCGTTTGCATTTGCGGGCGAGTAGTCGCGCATTTGTGCCGTATGACGAACGCCGCTTCTTGGCACCATGGCGCCCTCCTCCCATGCCCGGGTCGTGCGCTCGCGCGAGCGCACGACCTGCCCCCTCCGTGTCCGACCTCCTCGCGGTCCTGCCGCAGTTCTTCCTGTTCCGCGACGGCGCCCCGACGCTGCTGCTCACCGGCCGCTACGACTGGCCACTGGTGCTGCTGTCGCTGGCCGTCGCCTCGCTGACCTCGGCGCTGGCGCTGCAGGTCGCGGGCGTGGCCAAGCCGGCCAAGGGCTGGCGCCGCCAGGCGATCCTGGCCACCGGCGCGCTGGCCCTGGGCGGCGGCATCTGGTCGATGCACTTCATCGGCATGCTGGCGTTCGAACTGTGCGCGCAGGTCGCCTTCGACGCCCACATCACCGCGATCTCGATGGTGCCGGCGGTGATCGCGTCCTGGGTCGCGCTGGCCTTGCTGGCCCGTCACCAGCTCAACGGCTGGCGGCTGGTCGTCGGCGGCGTGCTGGTGGGCGCCGGCATCGGCACGATGCATTACACCGGCATGGCGGCGATGGAGATGTCCCTCGCGCTGCGCTACGACCCCGTCTGGTTCGCCGCCTCCATCGTCGTGGCGGTGCTGCTGGCGATGCTGGCGCTGTGGATCCGTTTCGGCCTGGCCGGCCGGATCCACCGTCACTGGGCGATCGCGCTGGGCGGCCTGGTGATGGGCTGCGCGATCGCCGGCATGCATTACACGGCGATGGGCGCGGCGCGCTTCGTCGGGCTGGGCGACGGCCCCTGCAACACCAGCGTCGAGAACGCGGGCTGGCTCGCCCTGGCCGTGACCGTGATGGCGCTGGCCATCAGCGCGATCACCGCCGGCGCCAACGGCCTGCTGGCGCTGCGCCGCCTCAACACCGACCTGATGGACGAGCGCCGCCGCATGCTCACGATGGAGCAGGCGTTGCGCGACAGCGAGACCAAGTACCGCACCGTCATCGCCAACAGCCCGGGCGTGACCTTCCGCTGCCGCATGGACGAGAACTGGTCGATGCTGCTGATCAACGACGCCGTCGAGGAACTGACCGGCTGGCCCGCGCAGGACTTCCTGGAGGGCCGGCAGCATTTCGCCGCCTTGATCCACCGCCACGACCAGGAGCGCGTGAACGCATCGGTCGAGACCGCCGTGGCCGCCGATGCGCCGTATTCGATCGAGTATCGCGTCCACACCCGCGAAGCCGGCGAACGCTGGGTGTCCGAGCGCGGTCGCGCGGTACGCGACGCCCGCGGCGCGGCGCAGTGGATCGACGGGGTGATCCTCGACATCACCGAACCCAAGCGCCTGCAGCGCCAGCTCGAGGAAGCCAAGGAACGCGCCGAATCCGCCGCCGCGGCCAAGAGCGCCTTCCTGGCCAACATGAGCCATGAGATCCGCACGCCGATGAACGCCATCCTCGGCTTCACCGAGCTGCTGCTGGACACCACCCTGACGGACTCGCAGCGCCGCCATCTGACGACGGTGCGGGGCTCCGCGCGTTCGCTGCTGTCGCTGCTCAACGACATCCTGGACACCGCCAAGCTCGACAAGGGCGCGATGGAACTGGAGGTCGTCGACTTCTCGCTGCGCACCGTCTGCGAGCAGGCGCTGGACTCGCTGCGGCTGCTGGCGCAACGCAAGAACCTGGCGCTGCACCTCGACTATCCGGGCGCCGAGCCGCGCTTCTTCAAGGGCGACCCGCTGCGCGTGCAGCAGGTGCTGCTGAACCTGGTCGGCAACGCCATCAAGTTCACCGAGCGGGGCGTGGTGACGCTGCGCATGCGCCAGGAGGGCGGACAGATCCACCTGGCCGTCATCGACACCGGCATCGGCATCGCCGCCGACCGGCTGGACCGGATCTTCGACGCCTTCGCGCAGGCCGACGCCTCGACGACGCGCCGCTTCGGCGGGACCGGACTGGGCACGACGATCTCGCGCCAGCTGGTCGAGCGCATGGGCGGCCGCATCACCGTCGAGAGCGAGGTCGACCAGGGCAGCACCTTCCACGTCTGGCTGCCGCTGCCGGCGGGCGACGCCGCGCGCGCCGAGTCCGACGCGACCGAGGTGGCCGTGACGCTGCCGCCCCTGCGCCTGCTGGTGGCGGACGACGTGGCGCAGAACGGCGAGCTGCTGCAGATCATCCTGGGCCGCGAGGGCCATCAGGTCACGCTGGCCTCGGACGGGCTGCAGGCGCTGAAGGCCTTCTCCGACGAACGCTTCGACGCGGTACTGATGGACGTCCACATGCCGGGGCTGGACGGGCTGGGCGCGACGCGCCGGATCCGCAACTTCGAGCATGCGCAGGGTCGCGGCCACACGCCGGTCGTCGCGCTGACCGCGAGCGTGCTGGAAGAAGACCGCCAGGCGGCGCTGGCCGCCGGCATGGACGGCTTCGCGGTCAAGCCGCTGGACCCGGCGCGGCTGTTCGCCGAGATCGCCCGCGTGCTGGGCCTGACGCCGGGCCGCTCGCCGGCTCTCGCCGGTCCGGTGCCGACGACGCGCCATGCGATCGATGCCCGCGTCGCGGGCGCGATGGCCGGCCCGCTGGACTGGCAGCAGGGCCTGCGGTTGTGGGGCAGCGTGACCGCGTGGCAGCGCGGCCTGCGCCGCTTCGCCGAGGAACAGCGCGACGGCGTCGCGCGGCTGCATCAGCTGACGCACAGCCGGCAATGGATCGAGATGCGCGGGCTGGTGCATCGCTGGCGCGGCGTGGCCGGCAGCCTGGCGATGCCGGCACTGCTCGCCGCGGCGCAGCCGGTCGAATCGGCGCTGCGGCTGGGCCGGCAGGAAGATCTGATGGCGCTCGTCGACACGCTGGCGATGGCGCTGCAGCACACGCTGGACGCGATCGTGGAGCTGGACGGCACGCCGTCGGGCTTTGCCGCGAGCGCGCCGATGCCGATGGCGGAGCCGTCGGCCGCGGCGGTCGCCGTGGCGCAGGAGATCCGCGAGAAGAAGACGCTGATCGATCGGCTGGCGGCGGCCCTCAAGCGCAGCGAGCTCGACGACGAATCGCTGGCCGCGCTGCGCACCGCCTTCGGCGCCGATCGCATCGCGCCGCTGGCGCAGGCACTGGACGACTTCGACTTCGACGCGGCGGTGCTGCTGCTGCAGTCGCTGCGCAGGCAACTGAGCGCGGCCTCGTCAGCGGCCTCGGGCGCGCGAGGATGACGCCGTGATCGCCGACCACCGCCCCAAGCTGCTGCTCGTCGACGACGAGCCGGCCAACCTGCAGGTGCTGCGCCACGTGCTGCAGGACGACTACCGGCTGCTGTTCGCGCGCGACGGGCAGAAGGCGCTGGAGCTCGCGAAGAGCGAGTCCCCGCAACTCATCCTCCTGGACATCATGATGCCGGGCATGTCCGGCCTCGACGTCTGCCGGGTGCTGAAGTCGCAGCCGGCGACGAAACGCACGCCGGTGATCTTCGTCACCGCGCTGGCCGATTCGAGCGACGAGACCGAGGGCTTCGAGGCCGGCGCGGTGGACTACATCGCCAAGCCGGTGAGCCCCCCGGTCGTGCGCGCGCGGGTGCGCACGCACCTGTCGCTGGTGCGCGCCGACGAGCTGCGCGAGACGCGGCTGCAGATCGTGCAGCGGCTGGGCCGCGCGGCGGAATACAAGGACAACGAGACCGGCTGGCACGTCGTTCGCATGAGCCATTTCGCCCACCTGCTGGCGCTGGCCGCGGGCTGGACCGACCGGGAGGCAGACGATCTGCTGCACGCCGCGCCGATGCACGACGTCGGCAAGCTCGGCATTCCGGACGCGATCCTGCAGAAGCAGGGTCCGTTGACGGAAGCCGAGTGGACGGTGATGCGCCGGCACCCGGCCATCGGCGCCGAGATCCTCGGCGACCAGACGACCGGACTGCTGGGCCTGGCGCGCCGCATCGCGCTGACGCACCACGAGAAGTGGGACGGCAGCGGATATCCGGAAGGACTGGCCGGCGAGGCGATCCCGCAGGAGGCCCGCATCGTCGCCATCGCCGACGTCTTCGACGCGCTGACCAGCATCCGGCCCTACAAGCCGGCGTGGCCGATCGAGCGGGCGGTCGAGCACCTGCGCGCGCAAGCCGGCCGGCACTTCGATCCGGCGCTGGTGGAGCTCTTCATCAGCGTGCTGCCGCAGGTGCTGGAAGTGCGGGAGCGCTTCCTCGAAAGCTGACCCGACGCCTGGGCCTGAGCCTGGGCCTGGGTCGGCGCGCGCGGAATCTCCGGGCGACGTCACGGTCACTCGACGAACCTGAGCGTCCGCGTCGGCAGATCAGTGCCGAGATAGGTCCACCAGAACGTGTCGCCGGCGTCCCTCGGCAACAGCCAGTAGCGCTGATCGCTGTCCAGTGCCTTCAAGCGGAAATACTCGACGCGATTCGAGTACGGGTTGGCATGGATGAAGACATCGCCGACGGTGCCCCGGAAATCGTTCTCGCCCCAGGCATGAACCGGCGTCGTCGCCTGCAGCTTGTCCGGCAGATCCGTCCCGAGGTATTCCCAGTGGAGGTTGTCCGTCTTGCCGGGGGAGAAGTACCAGTAGCGGCCCTCGCCGTCGAACGCCGCCAGCCGGAAGAACTCGACATCGTCGTTGTACGGGTTCTCGTAGACATGGATGTCGCCGAGGGTGCCGCGGTGATCGTTGTCGCCCCAGCGGCCGGTGCCCAGCACCTGCCTCGCCAGCTGCACCGCGTCGTCGCGCATCCCCCGGGCCATCAGCGTCCTGTAGACCCAGGGCCAATAGGCGCTCAGCCGCGGATGCACGACCGTGCCGGAGACGGTGCTCACCAGCCACTCGCCGACCTGCCGGGTCGCGAGGATGGCGCCGCCCCGGTCGCCGGCATCGATGGGCGACACCGCGAACCGGCCCCAGCCGGCCGTGTGCCCGGTGAGGCCCACGATCAGGTCGTCGGTGTCGCTGTCGCTGAACGCCAGCCCGCCCTGACCGGCGGGCGTCTCATAGAGCGACGCATGGAGGCCGCTGGCCGCCGACTGCCAGAAGTAGCTGTAGGGAAAGAAGAAGTGCCGGTAGAGGTCATCCGAGGTCCTCCAGGCGCGAATCCCGGCAAAGGATCGATGGATGAGGGGCATCTCGGTGTCGGCCACATACGTCGTCCTGCGGCGCGCGGAGGTCCAGACGCCGCCGGGATCGTGATCCTGGCCGTAGACCGCCAGGGTCGTCCTGATGCGCTCGCCGGTCATCGGCACCGGATCCGAGAGCAGCCGCTGCTCGAGGCGATAGCTGGGGATGGGGACCGTGGTCGGCATGCCGCCGCCGAACGGCGCGTCGAACAGGACGAGCGCCACATCGCCCAACGGCCCGAGCTGGCGGGGATACGTCACCGCCACGCCCATCTGCCATTGATCCGTCCCGCGGTGACGGAAGCTGTGGTGAGGCCAGCCCTCGACGCAGCGCTGCGCCGTCAGTGCGACGCGCGGCGTGATGAGCGTCGCCGAGCAATGCATGTTGCTGAGCAGCCAGGCGGGCGGCATCTCGATGTGGGCGCCGCTGTTGACGCCGGTGGTGACGCTGGCGCCGACGCCTGCCGCGCCGGTCAGCGGCAGCATCGCGAGCAGCCAGCGGGCAAGGCCACGACGGGGCCGGGACAGACGATCATTCATGAGGCACTCCACCCCTTCCACACCGGAAGGGTCTGGCCATTCTTCGAAGTCGGTCGCGCCGGCCCAATGAGCTTGTGCCGGACCGCGACCCGCGTCGACCGACCGGGGTCAGGTCTCCTCCCGGTCGAGGTCAGGGCACGGTGGCATCCTCGGCAGGGATGTCGTCGACTTCCGGCGCGCGGCCCGACTGCGGCGCGCGCCAGCCCAGGACGCGCCAACGCGTCGGCAGCGCGGTGCCGAGCGGCTCCCACCACGGATCGCTGTCGTCCCCGATCCTCGGCAACCACCAGTAGGACCCTTCCGGGATCCGCGCCTTCAGTCGATAGAAGCTCGTCGCGCCGGTCCGGGAATCCTCGCTCTCGAAGATGTCGCCCGGTGCTCCGCTTTCGGCATTGCCGTTCCACGGCAGCCTGGCATCCAGGACCTGCCGCGCCAGATGCGCGGCATCGGCCCGCAGTCCCTGAGCCAGCATCACCCGGTGCACCTCCGGCCAATGCAGCGCCAGACGGGGATGCAAGGTGCCCGGCGCGGCCACAAGACCCACGAGCGCCCCCGGCAGGTAGTACTCGTCCACGGGCGAGGCGCGCGTCGCCATCAGGCCGGCGCCCTGGTTGGCGCCGATGAAGGGCGCGTAGAGCACGGCCGGCTGACCGGGCAAGGGCACCGGGCGGCCGGTGCGGGTGATGCCGTCCGCCGCCGTTCCGACCAGCGGGATCAGCCAGCGGTCGGCGCGCAACACGTCATCGCGGCCGTGCAAGGCCGCCGTCACGTCCGTGCCCAAGGTGTCCACGCCGCTGGCAGCCGTCCCGGGAGCGGCGTCAAAACGCGCCGGTTCAGTCTTCCTGTGGAAGGCCAGCGAGCGGTAGGTCAGCGGCACGTTCACCTCATCGCCGAATCGAAAGCCCGAGCCCATCACGCCGTGATAGCTCCGGATGAACATGGGCGTGTCGGTGCGATCGGCCCGCGTCGGCGTGGGTCCGTAGGCATAGAGGCGCGTGCCCTCCCACCGGGCGGGGTTGGGCGCGGCAGGATCGCGCAGCAGTTCCCGCTCGCGCCGATAGCTCGGGATCGGCGCGCCGGTGGTGCCCAACGGCTCCCAGGACTGGGGTTCGTCCAGCAGGATCAGTTGCAGTCCTGCCGGAGGCGCGTGGCTCAGCAGGCGATCCTCGATGAGGCGCCCGCTCAACGGCCGCCGATTGACGCGCTGCGTGAGCTGCACGCGTCCATCGCCCGCGGGGGACAACGCGCCGACGGCGCAGGCGTAGGTCGTCAACGCCACGCGCGGCGAGATCTGCGTCGCGGAGCAATGGTCCCGCCCCAGCACCCACAAGGGCACCTGGTAGAGCGTCGCGGACGGCGCGGGACGCCGCGGTGCGTCCGCGGCCGCCTCGGCGGCGAGGATCGTGCCCAGCAGGGCGCCGAGCATCCACGGTCCGCGTCCGCGGCGGATGCCGGGGCGCCTGGCGTGGGAGATCGGGCCGGCGGGCCCTCGACAGCAGGAAAGGATCGACATGACGGTCTCCAGCCCTTCGACGACAGGAAGGGCCAGGCCATTCTTCGGAGACCGCCCTCGCGGCTCAATGACCGCGAGCAGGGGCACCTCGGCCCTCGACTGCCCGGCATCGGGCTCGACGGCCCCAGGTGTGCCGATGTCGTGCGCGCGACGGCTGCGGCGGTCCGCCGTCCGCCCGACGTGATCCTCCCTCCTGTCCCGCGGCGGTTATGACCCGCCCCCACAAGGTGATGCTCGCAATCCCCAGTCGCCTCGGCCCGATGCGCGCGGGGCCGGAATAATGCGCGCCCATGGTGCTCAACTTCATCTGGATCGGGTTCTTCCTGATCGGCTTCGCGGTCGCGCTGGCGCGGCTGGTCCAGGGCGACCTGACCATCTTCACGCAGGTGCTGACCGGCATCTTCGACACGGCCAAGACCGGCTTCGACATCTCGCTCGGCCTGGTCGGCGTGATGAGCCTGTGGCTGGGCCTGATGAAGGTCGGCGAGAACGCCGGCGTGATCCAGCTGTTCGCGCGGGCGATGGGCCCGTTCTTCGGCCGCATCTTCCCGGAGGTGCCGCGCGGCCATCCGGCGGGCGGCTCGATGGTCATGAACTTCTCGGCCAACATGCTCGGCCTGGACAACGCCGCCACGCCGCTGGGCCTGAAGGCGATGAAGGAGCTGCAGGAGCTCAACCCGCGGAAGGACACCGCCAGCAACGCGATGGTCATGTTCCTGGTGCTGAACACCGCCGGCATCACGCTGATCCCGACCACGGTGA
This sequence comes from Mitsuaria sp. MSU3D, assembly GCF_056867975.1. Lineage (NCBI taxonomy): Bacteria > Pseudomonadati > Pseudomonadota > Betaproteobacteria > Burkholderiales > Sphaerotilaceae > Roseateles > Mitsuaria sp. MSU3D. The sequence continues at coordinate 4,527,482 of NZ_CP200314.1, forward strand.
TCGCGATCCGGCAGGCGATGGCGGTGGACCAGGGCCTGGTCGGGTTCAACGCGGCCGACATCTTCCTGCCCACGCTGATCGCCACCTTCATCTCGTTCATGTCGGGGCTGATCGCGGTGGCGTGGGTGCAGCGCATCAACCTGTTCAGCGTGCCGGTGCTGGTGTTCGTCGGCGGCTTCATCGCGATCATGGCCGGCGTCTTCGGCTGGCTGCACAGCTACCCGCCGGAGGTGATGTCGCAGTACATCGGCGTGCTGGGCAGCGGCGTGATCCTGAGCATCATCGTGATGTTCGTCGCCGTCGGCGCGTGGCGCCGCATCAACGTCTACGAGTCCTTCGTCGAAGGCGCCAAGGAGGGCTTCGGCGTCGCGATCCAGATCATTCCCTACCTGATCGCGATCCTGGTGGCGATCTCGGTGTTCCGCACGACGGGCTGCATGGAGTTCGTCGTGCGCGGCATCGCCGCCGGCGTGGGCGCGCTGGGCCTGCCGACCGACTTCGTCCCGGCGCTGCCGGTCGGGCTGATGAAGACGCTGTCGGGCAGCGGCGCGCGCGGCCTGATGGTGGACGTGCTCAAGACCTACGGCGTCGACAGCTTCGAGGGCAAGCTCGCCGCGATCATCCAGGGCTCGACCGAGACCACCTTCTACGTGCTGGCCGTCTACTTCGGCAGCGTCAACATCAAGAAGACCCGCTACGCGCTGACCTGCGGCCTGTTCGCGGATTTCGTCGGCCTCGTGGGCGCGATCGTGGTGGGGTACTGGTTCTTCAAGTGAGGCGGCGCCCGCATCACTCGACGCGATCGCGCCCGTTCGCCTTGGCGCGATAGAGCGCCGCGTCGGCACGCGCGAGCAGCGCGTCCAGGCTGACATCCCCCGGCAGCGCCCAGGCCACGCCCAGGCTCGCCGTGCACGGCGGGATGCCGGGTTCCGGCGCGTGCGTCGCGAGCGCGGCCCGCACGCGCTCGGCCGAGGCATGCGCGGCCTCGGCATCGGTGGACGGCAGCAGGATCACGAACTCCTCGCCGCCATAACGACCGAGCCGGTCCGTCACGCGCAGTTGCTCACGCATCACCGCCACCGCGCCGGCCAGCACCCGGTCGCCGGCCTGGTGACCGTGCCGGTCGTTGACCAGCTTGAAGTGGTCGATGTCGAGCAGCAGCAGCGACAGCGGCTGCCCGTAGCGGCGCCAGCGATCGAATTCCTCGCCGCCGGCCTGCAGCAGCGCGCGACGCGTCAGCGCGCCGGTCAGCGCGTCGCGGGTGGCGAGCAGCTCGAATTCCTCGCGCACGCGCTCGCTGGCCATCAGCAGCACGCCCACGCTCAGCAGCAGCACGCTGAAGCAATAGCTCGCGATGTAGCTCGTCTGCACCGCCGTCATCGCGAAACGCGAGGACTGCGCGCCATCGACCCAGAACGTCGCCAGGCCGCGCAGCACCAGCACGGCGGCCTGCAGCAGCAGCGTCGCGCCGATCAGGCGCGCCGCGAAACCGCGGCCATCCCGCAGGACCAGCCGCGCATGCGCCAGCACGCAGGCCGTCATCGTCCCGGTGAACACGACCATGCGCACGCGGTAGTCCGGCCAGACCAGGAACCAGGTCAGCACGGCCAGGCTGAGCAGCGCGATCGCGCCCCACAGGCGCCAGGTCACGCGCTGTCCGAAGAAGCGTTGCGAGCCGAAATAGAACAGGCCGCACCCCGTGAGCAGCAGCACGTTGCCGGTCTGCGCCACCAGGAATTCCGGCAGCAGTCCCTGCAGCGCGTAGACGCCGGCGGCGAGCGCGCAGGTCATCGGCGCCAGCGCCCAGGGCAGCAATCCGCGGATCGTCGGCGGATAGTTGCGCCGCACGCCGAGCAGCACGCCGCCCATGATCGCCGCCATCAGCGCGGTCATGACGGTGATCGAGCGGGGATCGAGCTGCATGTGCCCGCCAGTGTAGGGGGCGCCCGTGACGGGACCTCGCCCGCCTCGGCCGCCGCCGCTCGCCAACAGGCCGCCAGCAGACCGCCAACCGCCCGGGGGCCTACATCGACTTGAACAGATGCACGTACGCGCGGCTGACCGGCAGCTCGCTCGCGTGGCCGCGCACGCGCACGAACAGCCGGCTCAGCTCGTCGCGGCGCGTGCCGCTCACATGGTCCAGGTTCACGATCGTCGAGCGGTGCACCTGCCAGAAGCGTTCGCCGTCGAGTTGCGCGGCGAGCTCGTGGATCGGCGTGCGGATCAGGTACTCGGTCGTCGCGGTCTGCACGCAGGTGTACTTGTCGTCGGCGCGGAAGAACAGCACCTCGTCGACGGGGACCTGATGCATCAGGTCACCCTGCGTCGCGCGCACCCAGCGCAGCGGCCCCGCCGCCCTCGCCAGCGCGCTGCCCGGCGCGTGCAGGCGCTGCAGCGCGGCGAGCAGGCGCGCGTCCACTCCGTCCTCGCCAGCCGCGCCGGCCGCGCCCGCGTCCCGCTTCGCCAGCGCGCGGCGGATCCGCTCGACCGTGCGACCGAGCCGCTCCGCCTCCACCGGCTTGAGCACGTAGTCGATCGCTTCCTGCTCGAAGGCCTGCACCGCGTACTGGTCGTAGGCAGTGACGAAGACGACTCGCGTCGACCCCTCGATGCCCTCCGCGACCTCCAGCCCGGTCAGGCCCGGCATCTGGATGTCGAGGAAGGCCAGGTCCGGCTGCAACGCCGCGATCTGCTCGGCGGCTTCCTGGCCGTTGCGGGCGATGTGGACGATGTCGAGCTCCGGCCAGACGGCGGTCAGTTGCGCGGCGAGCGCGCGGGCCAGGTGGGGTTCGTCGTCAGCGATCAGCGCGGTGGGTGCGGTCATGGTCGGCATGGGAAGAAGAAGTGAGTCAGGCCGTCGGGCGTTCAAGCGTTCAAGCGTTCAAGCGTTCAGGCGTTCAGGTGTCCAGCGGCACGCGCAGCGTGACGCGGCAGCCGGGCTCGGCGGGAACGAGGGTCAGCGACGCGCGGTCGCCGTAGTGCGTCATCAGGCGCTCGCGCAGGTTGGCCAGCGCGATGCCGTTGCCGGTGCGGCGGGAGGCGCCGGGGCCGACGCCGTCGTCGCGCACCTCGATCACCAGGAAGCCGCCGCTCAGCGCGGCATCGACGCGCACGGTGCCGCCCTCGATCTTGGGCTCGAGCCCGTGATGGACCGCGTTCTCGACCAGCGGCTGCAGCAGCATCGGCGGCAACGGCACGACGCGGGCCTCGGGCGTGGCGTGGATCTCGAAACGCAGGCGGTCTTCCATCCGCGTCTGCAGCACCGTCAGGTAGGCGGTGGCGAGGGACAGCTCGTCGTCGAGCGGGCCGGTCTCGCGACGCAGGCCGCCGAGCGACGCCCGCAGGTAGGCCGTGAAGGCGCCCAGCATCTCCTTGGCCTTGGGCGCGTCGTAGTCGATCAGCGAGTGGACGTTGGCCAGCGTGTTGAACAGGAAGTGCGGTTCGATCTGGCCTTGCAGCAGCCGCAGCTGCGCTTCGGTGGCGCGGCGCTCGGCGGTGAGCTGCCGGTGCCTCGACGCGAACCAGTGGTGCAACGCGAAGGTGATGCACAGCGAGAGCGCGGAGGTGATGCCGATGATCTTCCCGCCCTGCGACCAGTCCATCCGCACCCAGTTCGCCAGGCCCGCCATCCACATGCCCGGTACCCAGCCGATCAGCACGCCCAGCAAGGGCACGGCGGAGAAGAACACCGTGCGCTTCCAGTCCGCCCAGGCGCGGATGCGGGCGCGGCCGCCGAAGAGCGGCACGAGGATCGTGAACAGCGTCTGGATCACCAGGCCGATGGTCACGCAGACAACAACGTTCTTCCAGTACCACCAGGCCCACATCGCGGGATCGGTCCAGCGGGCGGAGCGCGCGTTCAGGAGGAAGCCCAGCACCGTGAAGCCGACCGCCAGCGCGCAGGAGAACAGCAGCGTCCAGACCCACTGCAGCCATTCGGGGCCGCTGGGCTGGACGTCGTTGCTCAGCCAGGCATGCCAGGAGGCGCGCAGTCGGCGGGCGTCACGCCAGAGAGGCCGGGAGGGGGCGGGAGTCATGCGGCGCAGTGTAGGGAGCCGCCGTGGCCGCCCGGCCCGGGGAAACGACGGATCGACAGCGCGCCCGGCGGATCGACGGCGGCCGGCGTGGACGGGCCCATCGCCGGCGTCTCATGCCCTGACCTTTGACAGTGCCGGGGGCACGTGGTGTCCAATAGCCCGCAGATCCGGTCGACTCCCGCCAAGTCCGCCTTCCCCGGCATTCCGCCCGCATTCCACGGAGACCCGCATGAGCTACATCCTGCTGATCAACGAACCTGTCGGCCAGCGCGAGGCGCGCACGCCGGAGGAAGGCCGCGAGGCCTACGACCGCATGACCGCCTACGCCGGGCAGCTCCAGGCGAAGGGGCTGCTGCACGCGGCGCAGTCGCTGCAGTCGGTCAACGGATCGACCCGCGTGGCCAAGCGCGACGGTCGCATGACGACGATCGACGGCCCGTTCGCCGAGGCCAAGGAAATGGTCGGCGGCTTCTTCTGGCTGAACGTGACGACCCGCGAGGAGGCGCTCGCGATCGCCCGCGAATGCCCGGCGGCGGAGTGGTGCACGGTGGAGGTCCGCTCGCTGGTCCCCTGCTACGCGGAGTCGAAGGCCTGAGGCCGCCTCCCGAGGACTCCCTGAAGTTTTTTTCCAGGATCGCGTCGCGTCCTGTCGAAACCGGCGGGGCTGCGTCGTCGTGCCAGTGTGGACGCTCCGGAAGCGGAGCGCCGCCATCAGGAGGGCACGATGCGACCACCGATCCACCCGCACGGGCCCGACGACTTCACACCCATCGAGGAGTTCCCCCATGCGCCACAAGCAAATCTTCGTGAACCTGCCCGTCAAGGACGTCGAGCGCAGCAAGCGCTTCTACGGCGCGATGGGCTACGAGTTCAATCCGCAGTTCTCCAACGAGCAGGCCTTGTCGATGATCATCTCGGACGACATCTACGCGATGCTGCTGGTGGAGGAGTTCTTCCAGACCTTCACGCCGCGCAGGATCGCGGACGCGCATGCGACGACCGAGGTGCTGACCTGCCTGTCCTGCGAGAGCAAGGCGCAGGTCGACGAGCTGATCGCCAAGGCCCTGGCCGCCGGCGGCACCGTGCCGCGCGAGCCGCAGGACATGGGCTTCATGTACTCGCAGGCGTATGCGGACCCGGACGGGCACATCTGGGAGCTGATGTACATGGACATCACGCAGTTCCCCGGCGCCTGAGGCTGAGCGCGCGCGCGTACCATCGCGCGCATGACCGACGAGACCCATCGCGCGATCACGACCGTCTGGCGGCAGGAGTCCGCCAAGATCATCGGTGCCCTGTCGCGGCTGACGCGCGACGTCCCGCTGGCGGAGGAACTGGCGCAGGACGCGCTGGTCGCCGCGCTGGAGACCTGGCCGAGGCAGGGCCTGCCGGACAAGCCCGCCGCGTGGTTGATGACGACGGCCAAGCACCGCGCGCTGGACCGGCTGCGCCACGTGAAGCTGAGCGGCGACAAGCTGGAGCAGCTCGGCCATGAACTCGACGCGCGCGAGGCGATGATCGTGCCGGACTTCGTCGAGCGCCTGGACGACGACCGCGCGGCGCGCGAGATCGGCGACGACGTGCTGCGACTGATGTTCTGCGCCTGCCATCCGGTGCTGAGCCTGGAAGCGCGCGTCGCGTTGACGCTGAAGATGGTGGCCGGCCTGACGACAGGCGAGATCGCCCGCGCGTATCTGCAGTCGGAGCCGACGGTGGCGCAGCGGCTGGTCCGCGCGAAGCGCACGCTGGGTGAGGCGAACGTGCCGTTCGAGCTGCCGCGCGGCGAGGCGCTGACCGAGCGGCTGGCCGCCGTGCTGGAGGTGCTCTACCTGATCTTCAACGAGGGCTACGCGGCCACCAGCGGCGAGCGCTGGATCCGCCAGGACCTGTGCGACGAGGCGCTGCGGCTGGCGCGCATGCTGGTGAAGCTCGCACCGAGGGAGAGCGAGGTGCACGGCCTGCTCGCGCTGATGGAGCTGCAATCCTCACGCGCCGCGGCGCGTGTCGATGCGCAGGGGCAGCCGGTGCTGCTGCTGGAGCAGGACCGGTCGACATGGGATGCGGCGGCTATCGAACGTGGCCTGACGGCGCTGGAAGCGGCCGACCGCCTGGCCGCCGAGCTGGACGATGGGCAAGGCCTGGGACCCTACGCGCTGCAGGCGGCGATCGCGGCCTGCCACGCGCGGGCACGTCGCGCCGAAGACACCGAGTGGCCACGCATCGCGGCGCTCTACGAGGCGCTCGCGGTGCGGCAGCCGTCGCCGGTGGTGGAGCTGAATCGCGCGGTGGCGCTGTCGATGGCTTTCGGGCCCGCGGTCGGTCTGGAGATCGTCGACCGCCTGATGGAAGAGCCCGCGCTGAAGCAGTACCACTGGCTGCCCAGCGTGCGCGCGGACCTGCTGTCCAAGCTCGGCCGCAATGCGGAGGCCAAAGAGGAATTCGAACGCGCCGCCGCGATGACCGGCAATGAGCGCGAGCGGGAGCTGCTGCTCAAGCGGGCAAGGGAGCAGGGGCACTGAGGCCCTTTCGGCTCCCCGCGAACTCTGTCGCCGTTGCCCTGCAGTCTCTATTCGAGCGTCGCGAGCAACTCCCGTGCTGCTTCCAACGCCTCGATGAAGTCCTTCAGCGGGAAGCGGAAGCGTTCATCCTCTGGTGAGAAACGAGTCGGGATTTCCACCTCCTGACAGTCCTTCCCGTGTTCGCGATTCAACTGTGCGACCGGCACGCCGCGGTACCGGACCTCCACGGTCATTCCTTCGTAATCGAGATCGCTGAACTTCGCGATCTCGAAGCCGGATGGCAGGGCGAGCGCCATGTCGTTCCCCTTCAATCAAATGCATGCGGCAAAGCGGCTTGATCGCCCGCTCGAGGGAGGATGCTGTGAACGCGAAGAGGCGCCAAGGATAGCGGCGATCAATCCGGCGAATCGCCCTCGCCTTCGCTCTCATCGGTCAGCCAAGTCCCCGTCATCGCGGCACTCTTGCGCTCGCGCTTGGCGGCGTACATCGCGGCGTCGCTGCGCGCCATCAGCGTCTCCAGCGTGTCGCCCTCCTGGCGCTGCGCGGCGCCGATGCTGATGCTGACCTGCAGGCCCTCGGACACCGTGCTCCAGTCGTGCTTGCGCACCGCCTCGTCGAGCCGCCGGCAGGCCTGCTGCGCGATCTCCTCGGTCGCGCCGCGCAGCAGCAGCACGAACTCGTCGCCGGCCAGGCGTGCGGCGACGTCGTGCTCCCGCACGTGCTGCCGCATCAGCCGCGCGATCTGGCTCAGCACCTGGTCGCCGACCAGGTGCGAGTGCCGGTCGTTGACCTGCTTGAAATGGTCGACGTCGATCAGCGCCAGGCTCACCACGCCGCCGCCCGCGAGCTGCGCCCGCGCGTGATCCTCGAAGCTGCGGCGATTCGCCAGCTCCGTCAGCGGATCCTCCATCGACAGCTTCTCCAGCCGCAACGCCTCGTCGGCGAGTTGCGCGCGGTCGCGCTCGCTGCGGCGCGCGTCGAGCTGCCATTGCACCGTCGCCTCGCGGCTCGCGAGGCTCGCGATCCGCACGCGCGCCTCGCGCTCGCGCAGCGCGCGCATCCGCTGCAGCGCGCGTTGCGGCTGCCCTTGCTGTTCCTCGATCTGGCTGGCGATCAGCTCGCCGAGCTGCGCCAGCGGCTCATGCTGCACGGCGTCCGCCGCCGTCACCGTCTGCGCCGCCGCGCGCCGCGCCTGCGGCCACAGCCGTCGCGCCCACGCGAGCTCCGCCTGCACCCAGCCCGCCAAGGCGACGAGCCAGTGGCGCTCCTGCTCCGGCAGTTGCGCCAGCGTCTGCTGCAGCTCCGGCTGCGCGTAGGCCGTGGCGCCCTTCCAGATCTGCGCCATCGTCTGCATCAACGTCCACCAGCAGTGCGTCTCGGCATCGCCTTCGGACAGCAGATGCCGCGCGTTGATGAGGTGGCCCTCGAGCGGCCCCAGCGGCGGCAACTGGCCGCGCTGCTCGCGCTCGCCGGCGTAGGCAAGGAGTGACCCCAGCGCGAGCCACAGGCAGGCGATCAGCGGACTGAGCCGGGGCTTGCACGCGTTGGCCGCGTCGGCGGCCTGTCGCAGCACTTCGGCCGCCTTGTCGAAATTGCGCGCCCACACGTGGCAGGCGCCGAGGTCCTGCAACGCCACCACCAGCGCCGCGCCGTCACCGCGCGATTGCGCCAGCCGCAGGCCGAGCAGCGCCGCCTCGATCGCTTCCTCGTGATGCCCCGCCGTCGACGCGCTGTGCGCGAGCACCGACAGCGCGCCGGCCTCGCCGATCGCGTCGCCCTGCTGCCGGAACAGCCGTGCCGCCAGCTCGCTCCGCTCCCGTGCGTCACCGGGCCGGTGCAGCACGCGGTCGCAACGCGCCAGGTGCAGCAGCGCCTGCGCGCGCTGCGCGTCGTCCCCCTCCTCCAGCGCCAGCAGCAGCCACTCCTCGCCGGGCGCCTGCGCGGCGACGGCGTCACCGGCCTGCAGCGCGGCGCGGGCTTGCTGGGAAGGGGCGGTGTGCGGGTCCAAGAGGGGGTCGTCGGAACGCAAGGTGATCAGCGGTTCAGGCCGTCGGGGCCGGAGACGCAGAGGATAGCGGCAACAGGCGCGGGACCATCAGGTCGGCCAGCCATTGCATGAAGGCCTGGACGCGCCGGGGCAACTGCCGGCGGTGCGCATAGATCAGGTGGACCGGCATCGGCGCGGGCCGGAACTGCGGAAGCACCTCGACCAGCCGGCCATCCAGCACCTCCGTTTCGAAGCCATGGCGCGGCACCTGCGTGATGCCGAGACCCGCGAGACAGGCCGCCGTGTACGAGCCGGAATCGCTCACCGTGAGCGCCCCTGCCATGGGCTCGAAGCGCGTCGCGCCGGACGCGTCGCACCACTCGAAGCCCGGGCAGCGTTGACCGAGCGTCGTGGCGTACTGGACGAGCCGATGGTGCGCGAGATCCTCCAACGACTGCGGAACGCCGAAGGCGGCGAGGTACTCGGCGCTGGCCAGGTTGGCCATCTCCATCCCGCCAAGCGGTCGCGCGACGAGGCTCGAGTCGCTCAGCGGTCCCACCCGCAGCACGCAGTCGAAGCCCTCGCGCACGAGGTCCACGCGCCGGTCCGTGCTGCTGAGCTCCAACTCCAAGCCGGGATGCGCCGCGAGGAACTCCGGCAGGCGCGGCACGACGATGTCATGCGCCACCCGCATCGGCATGTCGACCCGCAGCCGGCCGCGCAGCCCGCTGGCCGCCGGCTGGAACATCGTCTGCATGTCGTCGAGATCGGCCAGCAGGTCTTTGCAGCGCTCGTAGCAGGCCTGGCCGTCCTGCGTCAGCTGCACGCGCCGCGTCGTGCGGTGGAACAGCCGCGTACCCAGGCTGGCTTCCAGCCGCTGGACCGCCGTCGAGGCGCTCGCCTTCGGCAGGCCGAGGCTCTGCGCCGCCTGCGTGAAGCTGGCCAGCTCCGCCACGCGGACGAAGACCTGGAGCGTGTCCAGGGACGGCGGCGGCGAGGCCAGCGCTGCGCCTGGCGTGGCGCCCGGCGCCGTGGGAGGAGCGGGCGCAGTCGCTGCAGGCGCCGCGGAGATCGGTGAGGAAAGGACGTTGGCGTCGCTCATTTGTTCACCTTGGACGAACGGTCAAATCAGACTTAGGTGATTTATACGCCATTCGTCGATCAATAAAGTTCCTGCATCCGATCAACCCGTCCGAACAGGAGCTCACCATGACCACTTCCTCCAACACCAAGATCGCGCTGATCACCGGCGGCAGCCGCGGCCTGGGCCGCAATGCGGCCGTCCATCTGGCCCGCCGCGGCATCGACAGCATCGTGACCTACCGCAGCCAGCAGGGCGAAGCGCAGGCCGTGGTCGACGAGATCCGCGCGCTCGGCGGACGCGCGGCGGCGCTGCAGCTGGACGTCGGCGACAGCGGCGCCTTCCCGGCCTTCGCCGAGGCGCTGAAGCAGACCCTGAAGCAGCACTGGCAGCGCGATCGTTTCGACCACCTGGTCAACAACGCCGGCATGGGCGTCCACACGCCGATGGCGGACACGACCGAAGACCAGTTCGACGAACTGATGCGCGTGCACCTGAAGGGCCCGTTCTTCCTGACGCAGGCGCTGCTGCCGCTGATCAACGACGGCGGCAGCGTGCTGAACGTGTCCAGCGGCCTGGCGCGATTCACGATTCCCGGCTACGGCGCGTACGCGACGATGAAGGGCGGCGTCGAGGTGATGACCCGCTACATGGCCAAGGAGTTCGGTGCCCGCGGCATCCGCGTGAACACGCTGGCGCCCGGCGCGATCGAGACCGACTTCGGCGGCGGCGCGGTGCGCGACAACAAGGAGGTGAACGGCTTCATCGCCTCGGTCACGGCGCTCGGCCGCGCCGGCCTGCCGGACGACATCGGCCCGGTCGTGGCCTCGCTGCTGTCGGACGACAACGGCTGGATCACCGCGCAGCGCGTGGAGGCGTCGGGCGGCATGTTTGTCTGATGGCGTGAGCGAAGGCGGCGGCGATGCTGCCCCTTCGCACAGGCTCACCTCCCGCGCGCATAGAGTCCCTGCGGTTCACGCGCGCGCTGGACCACTTCGCCCAGGCAGTCGGGATAACGCCGCTGAAGGTGCTTCAATCCCGTCTGCCGGCTGGCCTTGTAGTCGAGGGTTTCTTGCAGGAACTGGAGACGTGCGCGGTTCTCGTCGATCACCTCCGCCCACGTCGTCACGCGGACCGAAAAGTTGTACGGAAGATGCACTTCCCGCTCCAACTCCGCGTGCTCGCGCGCGCCCCTCGCGAGTTCCCGGCCCACCAGCCAGAACGACCATTTGACCTCGACGCCGCGGAAGCGCTCATCGCGTGACACGCGCTTGGCGTAGCGGTTGATCTGATCGATCTCGTCCTCGGAGATCCTGACCCGCGGCGCCTTGAGTTCCACCACCAGATGCTCCAGCGTCGACGGCTGATGGCGACGCGTCGCGCGGGAGAACATGAGGTCGATGATGGCCAGCTTCTGTTTCGGGCCTTCGAGCGGCTTGTCGATCTGGATCTCGCTTCCCAGCATCTTCTGGTGCTTGCGCAGCACCTCCGTGAGCGACCGGTTGTCGACGGAGAGAGCGAATTCGTCCCCGAAGAGCCACGGATTGCGCGCGACGATGGGATGCAATTCGCCGCGCTCCTTCACGTGCGGCTGGAGCTGCGTGTCAAAGAGGAGCGTCTCGAGTCCGTCGAGCAACTGCAGCCGCTGCGCGACCACATGCGATTCGCGGATCACCGACGACAACGACACATCCTTGAGGAGCTCCGCCATCATCTGCCGCTCCTCAGCGGGCAGGTTGAGTACCTCGGTCAGCAGGAGCTGCAGCTCTTCCGGACCGCATTCGACCGCCTGCCGCAACAGCCGGAACTGCAGCGCCACGGCCTCGGGCGTGAGGGTCGGGAACACCGGATGGAAGCGAGACAAGTGCCAGGCCGCTTCATCGAAGAGCTGACGCTCGATCACCTCAACAGTCGTTGCGGGATCGCCGGAGAACGGATAGAGGCCTTGCGCCTGCCACGCTTCCACGGGCGGGCGGTCCGGCTCGCGATGGGATTCTGTCGTCATGCATGCACCTCGACTGCTGGAAGCCCGGTTGGGCGATGCAGTCACTCTATGCAGTCGAGGCGCCGACGACACCTGCGCATTCGCGGTCGACGTGCGCGCGATTCCTACTGCTTCAAGTAGGGCGCTGCCGGATTCACACCGTCCCCGTCTTCTCGCCGCCTTCCGTCGTCACGATGCCGCGCTCGAGCAACTGCCGGCGCCGGCGCGCCCAGCGCCGCTTCGCGTTCAGCCCGCGCAGCGCCAGCGCAAGGCGCTGTCCCAGCGGCGGTCGCACCTCGCGCACGCCGCCGAAGAACTGGTACTTCGCGAAGAAGCGCGACGCCTCCCGACCGTAGGTCGCCAGCACACGGCGTTCGTCCTCCTTCGGATCCGCGTCTGGATGGTTCTTGTAGAGATCGCCGCCCCGCACCGGTCGTGTGTGCCACACCGGCGTCGCGTCCAGCACCGCGATGCGGCGTCGGTCCGCGTTGTCGATCAGGCCCGGCCAGACGAAGTCCAGCCCCCAGCCGATCCGGCTGCGGTGGAAGGAGGGCTGGCAGCGCAGCAGCGAGTCGCGAGAGAAGATCGGCGCCATCACCTCGATGGAGCCCATGTGGCGCAGCAGGAAGCCGTCCTGCCGCAGCAGCGTGTCGAAGGTGAAGTACGAGTCGCGCGTCAGCGCCGGCTGCGCCAGCGCCAGCCCGTGCGCATGGAAGAGATCGAACATGCGGGAGATCGTCGCCGTGTCCACCGCCAGGTCGTCGTCGGGGAGCCAGACCGCGTCGTAGTGTTCGGCCAGCTGCGGCTGCTGGTCCAGCAGCTCGCCCAGGCACGGCCACTTCGGTCCGCGGCGGCGCTCGTACAGGTCGCAGGTGTCGGCATGCAGGCCGTCGATCGCGCCGTAGTACGACACCAGCAGATCGAAGTTGCGCCGCGGTGCGGCCACCCACTGCGGATGCAGCGAGCAATCACCCGCACGCACGATCACGAGATTGCGGCGCGGGCGGTCAGGCAGGGAGAGGGTCGGCATCGGTCGCTCCAACAAGGGCGGGGACCGTCGCGGCGACGGCCGCGCGGTGCCCCCCATTGAAGCGGTGCGACGTATCGCCGGTTTGGCCGGCTCGCCGAGCCGCCGACACGTTCGAGACCGTTCGTGTCGACGCTGATACGAACGGTGGTCCGCCCGTCAGTGCCCGCCGCCCAGATACGCCGCCTTCACCGCCGGATCGGTGCGCAGCTTCTCCGCGGGCCCGTGCAGCGAGATGCGACCGTTCTCCAGCACGTAGCCGTAGTCCGCCACCGCCAGCGCCGCCGCGGCGAACTGCTCCACCAGCAGCATCGTCACGCCCTCCGACTTCAGCCGCGCGATGATGCGGAACACCTCGTCCACCAGGATGGGCGCCAGGCCCATCGACGGCTCGTCCAGCAGCACGACCTCCGGATTCAGCATCGTCGCCCGCGCCATCGCGAGCATCTGCTGCTCGCCGCCGGACAGCGTGCCCGCGAGCTGCTGCCGCCGCTCCTTCAGGCGCGGGAAGAGCTCCATCGCCTTCTCGAGGTCGGCCTCCACGTCGCCCTTGGGCCGCGCGCCGGTGTAGCGCGGGAACGCGCCCAGCCGCAGGTTGTCGGTGACGCTCATCGTCGCGAAGACGCGGCGCCCTTCCGGCGAATGCGCCAGCCCCAGCCGGGCGATGTGATACGACTCCAGCCCGTCGATGCGCTTGCCGTTGAGCGTGATCTGGCCGGCGCTCGGCGCGATCATTCCCGACACCGCGCGCATCGTCGTCGTCTTGCCGGCCCCGTTCGAGCCGATCAGCGTCACCACCTTGCCCTTGGGCACTTCCACCGAGATGCCGTGCAGCACCTCGACCTTGCCGTAGCCGGCATGCAGTTGATCGATCTTCAGCATGTCAGTTCGTTCCGTTGCATTCCGCGCTCAAGCCGCCTGGCCGCCGAGGTAAGCCTCGATCACCTTCGGATCGGCCTGCACCTGCGCCGGCTTGCCCTCGGCGATCTTCTGGCCGAAGTCCAACACCGAGACCACGTCGCAGATGCCCATCACCACGTCCATGTGGTGCTCGATCAGGATCACCGTGATGCCGTGGTCGCGGATCTTGCCGATGATGCGCATCAGCTCCTTGATGTCCGGCGCGGTCAGCCCCGCCGCCGGCTCGTCCAGCAGCAGCAGGCGCGGGTCCAGCGCCAGCGCCCGCGCGATCTCCAGCAGCCGCTGCTTGCCGTAGGGCAGGTTGCGCGCTTCCTCGAGCGCCAGGTCGGCCAGGCCGACGAAGTCCAGCAGGCTCAGCGCCCGCGCGCGGGCCTTCGCGTCCTCGGCGTTGTAGCGCGGCGAATGCAGCGCCACCTGCACCAGGTTGCTGCCGAAGCTGTGATGCAGCGCCACCATCACGTTGTGCAGCGCGCTCATCTCGCCGAACAGCTGCACGTTCTGGAAGGTCCGCGCGATGCCCGACAGCGCGATGTCCGCCGAGGTCCGCCCCACCAGCGAGCGGTCGACGAACTTCAGTTCGCCCGCCGTCGGCACGTAGATGCCGGTCAGCACGTTCATCATCGTGCTCTTGCCCGACCCGTTCGGCCCGATCAGGCCGTGGATCGTGCCGCGCCGCACCTGCAGGTCGACGTTGTTCAGCGCCTTCAGGCCGCCGAACTGCATCAGCACGCCGCGCGCGTCGATCAGGACCTCGTCGCCCGCGCCGGCGCCCGTGGCCTGGGAGATCGCATCGGACGGCTTCTCCGCCACCGGACCGCCCTCGCCCACCGGCTTGGCCTTGAGGTGCAGCGCGTTGCGCACGAAGCCGACGATGCCGTCCTGCAGGTAGTACACGACGAACAGCGTGATCAGCCCGAAGATCGACAGCCGCCAGTCGGTCATCGTCTGCAGCACGAAGGACAACGCCGCCAGCGCGATGCTGCCCACCACGGGGATCGCCGCCTGCACGCCGCTGACCTTGCCGCGGCGCCACGCCACGGCCGTCACCGCCGCCACGACGATCGCGAAGATCACCGACACGTAGCGGAACAGCTCCAGGTCGTCGAGCAGCTTGGGCAGCACCACGATGATCGCCGCGCCCAGCAGCGCGCCGGTGCGGGTCTTGCGGCCGCCCATGATGATGGCCAGCAGGAAGAAGACCGTCAGCTCGAAGTTGTAGGTGTTGGGCGAGATGTACTGCTCGGAATAGGCGTACAGCGCGCCGGCCAGGCCGGCGAGACCGGCGCTGATCACGAACGCGTAGACCTTGTAGCGGTAGACCGAGACGCCCATGCAGTCCGACGCCACCGGGCTGCCGCGCAGCGCCTCGAACGCGCGTCCGAGGTGCGAGCGCAGCACGCGATGCACGAACACCAGCGACGCGATCAGCATCACCACGACGAGCCAGTAGTACTCGTCCTCCGTCATCGTGTGGTCCATCAGCTTGGGCTTGGTGAGCGTGATGCCCATCGGCCCGTTCGTCAGGAAGTCCATCTCGTTGATGAGGATCTGGATGATGGTGCCGAAGGCCAGC
This sequence comes from Mitsuaria sp. MSU3D, assembly GCF_056867975.1. Lineage (NCBI taxonomy): Bacteria > Pseudomonadati > Pseudomonadota > Betaproteobacteria > Burkholderiales > Sphaerotilaceae > Roseateles > Mitsuaria sp. MSU3D. The sequence continues at coordinate 4,542,611 of NZ_CP200314.1, forward strand.
GTCACCATCGCCAGGTAGGGACCGGTCACGCGCAGCGCGGGCAGCGCCAGCAGCGCGCCGAAGCCCGCCGTCACCGCGATCGCCGCCGGCAGCGTCAGGTAGATCGGCAGCCCGAACTTCATGACCAGCACGCCGGCCGTGTAGGCGCCGACGCCGAACAGCCCCGCGTGGCCCAGCGACACCTGCCCGGTGTAGCCCACGACGATGTCGAGCCCGAACAGCACGATCGCGTAGATCAGGATCGTCTCGACCAGGTGGATGTAGTACGGGTTGCCGGACACCAGCGGGAACGCGAGCAGCGCGACAAGCGCGATCGCGCCCGCGATGAACTTCTTCGGATTGATCTTGGCAGTGGCACTCATGAGGCTCAGACCTTCTTGATCGCGGTCTTGCCGAACAGGCCGGCCGGCTTGAACGCCAGCACGATCAGCAGCAGCACGAGGCCCGGCACGTCCTTGTAGCCGGTGGAGAGGTAGAAGCCCGTCGTCGTCTCGGCGATGCCCAGGATGATCCCGCCGACGATGATGCCCATGCCCGAGGTCAGCCCGCCGATGATGGCCACGGCGAAGGCCTTCAGGCCGAGCACCGCACCCATCGTGGCGCCGGTCAGCGTCAGCGGCGCGATCAGCACGCCGGCGAAGGCGGCGGTCAGCGACGACAGCGCATACGAGAAGGTGATCACCAGCCCCGTGTTGATGCCCATCAGCTTGGCGGCGTCACGGTCGTTGAAGGTCGCGACGACGGCGCGGCCGTAGATCGAGCGCCGGTTGAAGAGCTCGACGGCCAGCATCAGCGCCAGCGCGCCGCCCACGACCAGGATCTCCATCGGCAGCACGTTGGCGCCGAGGAACTTGATCGGCGCCTCCGGCAGCGGCGAGGGGAACTTCAGGTCGTCGCGGCCCCAGACGTTCTCGGCCACGTTCTTGAAGATGATGCCCAGCGCGATGGTGGACATGATCCAGCCGAACTCCGACTTGATCTTGATGGCGGGCCGCACGCCGATGCGCTCGACGAAGGCGCCCTGCAGCGCGCCGAACAGGCACACGATCGGGATCATGAGCCAGTAATTGACGCCGTGGCCGACGAGCGTCAGCCCGACCAGCGCGCCGAGCATCAGCGCGTCGCCCTGGCCGAAGTTGAGGGTGTCGGAAGTCGAGAAGGTCAGCTGGTAGCCGAAGGCGATGACCGCGTAGATCATGCCGAGCGCGATGCCGCTGAACACCAGTTGGGTCAGGATCTGCATACGGAGTCCGGAACTGCTGGGAAATCGGAGGCGCCGCCGCGAGGACGGCGCCCGGAAAAACGGCCGCGCGAGGCGGCCGTTCCAGTGGGTCACTTCTTCTGGGTCAGCGCGCCCTTGGCGTTCACGTCCTTGACCTTGATCTCGGAGGCGGCCTTGAAGTCGGCCTCGTAGGCGTAGACGACGCGCTGGCCCTTCACTTCGCCGAACACCGGGATGTTGGCGGTGATGGCCTCGTGGTCGGTCTTCGTGAACGGCTTGTTGTAGGTCGTCACGACGCCTTCCACCGGCGCCTTCAGGTCTTCCAGCGCGGCCTTGACCTTGGGACCGTCGGTGCCGCCGGCCTGCTTGATCGCGGCGGCCAGCAGGTAGATCGAGTCATAGCCCTGCGCCGCCGACACCGGCGAGTCGATGCGGCTGTTCTTCGGGTTGAACGTCTTCAGGTAGTTGACGATGAAGGCCTGGCGCTTGGGCGTCGTCGGTTCCTGGATGAAGGTCTGCGGCATGCGCGCGCCTTCGCCGCCGGGGCCGGCGTTGTCGATGTAGTTGGCCATCGACAGCGTCCAGCTGCCGACCATCGGCACCTTCCAGCCGAGCTTGGTCATGCCGTTGGCGATCTGCGCCAGCTCGGGGCCGATGCCGTAGGTCAGGATGGCCTCGGCGCCGGCTTCCTTGGCCTTGAGCAGCTGGGCCGTCATGTCGACGTCCTTGATGTTGAACTTCTCGACGGCGACCGGCTTGATGCCCTTGAGCTCCAGCGCCTTCTCCAGGTCGGCGCGGCCGAGCTGGCCGTAGTTGGTCGAGTCGGCCAGGATGGCGACCTTCTTGAAGCCGCGGCGGGTGACAGCTTCTTCCACGATCATCGGCGCCTGGATGCTGTCGTGGGCGGCGTTGCGGAAGACGTAGTTGTCCGGCGCGTCCTTGAACTGCTGCGTGATCACGGAGCCGGTGGCCACGTTGTTCATCACCGGGATCTTGGCGTCCTGGTAGAAGCGCTGCGCGGCCAGGGCCACGCCGGTGTTGATGAAGCCGACGGTGGCGGCGACCTTCTCGCGGTTGATCAGCTCCTGGGCGATCTGGACGCCGCGTTCGTTCTTGGCTTCGTCATCGCGTTCGATGAGCTGGATCTGGCGACCCAAGACCCCGCCGTTCTTGTTGATTTCCTGGGCTGCCAATCGCACACCGTCGCGCATGCTGACGCCCATCGACGACGAGCCGCCGGTGAAGGGACCCGAGACGCCGATCTTGATCGGGTCGGCCGCGAGGGCGGCGAAGCTGGCGGCGGCCAGTGCGGTAGCGGTGATCCAACGCGCGCTGAACTTCATGTTTGTCTCCGAATGGTCTTGGTCCATGAGGGGTCGGAATGCCAACCCTGGAGCGCGGCGAAACAGCAGCCGGACGCCCGGCGTCAGCCTTCTCGGCGCATGGTGCATCAAGCGTGTCCAAATGCACGCAGGCGACTACGTAATCGAAAACCCCGATCGGGGTGTTCAGCGTCGTGTCAGGTAGCTGGACGTGTCGACAGCAAACACCAGGCAGGTGCACGCGGCTCGCGTGCACGACCGACTTCGCATGGGGCCTGGCCACTCGCTCGGAGGTGTCATGCAGCCCCATGGCACGGTCGCTACTCACGCCATCCGGTCCGCGGGACTCGATCCGCGGACCGTTCTTGACTCCATTGAAGGAAGTGAGCGACGACATGAATGACATCCAAGAACTGGACCTGGGCCTGATGGATCAGGTCAGCGGCGGCCTCCTCGGCCAGGTCTGCGTCATCGGTTTCCTCCGGGGCTGGGGCGGCGGGAAACTGCTGGACCTGGCCTGGGACGCGATCCGGGACCACAACGAGTCCGGCGCGGCGGCTGAATTCCAGACCGGCGCCGGCTCGGGCGCGGGCACCTTCGGCTGATCCACGCGTCAGACGGCAGCTTGCTTCGCCCGGCGACGCAAGCTGCTGGCGGCGAGCGCGGCGACGGCCAGCACCGCCAGCGCGTACCCCACCAGCGCGCCCCATCCGCTGTGGTCCCAGAACCATCCGCCCATCGCGCCGAGCGTGCTGGAGCCGATGTAGTACGCCAGCAGGTACAGCGACGCCGCATGCCCCTTGCTGCGTCCACCGAGCGCGCCGACCCAGGCGCTGCTCACCGAGTGCGCGACGAAGAAACCGATCGTCAGCAGCACGATGCCCACGATCACCGCCGGCAGCCAGGTCGTCAGCGTCAGCAGCACGCCGGTCGTCGCCAGCGCGATGCCCGACAGCAGCGCCGGGGCGCGCCCGAAGCGGTCGGACAGGCCGCCCGCCGTCGCCGACGCGGCGATGCCGAACAGGTAGGCGCAGAAGATCAATCCGATCGCGCTCTGGCTGAGCGAGAACGGCGCGCGCATCAGCCGGAAGCCGGCGTAGTTGTAGACCGCGACGAACATGCCCATCATCAGGAAGCCCATCGCGAACAGCAGCGGCAGCATCGGATGCGTCAGGTGGCCGCGCCACGCGGCCACGTGCTCCGACAGCTTCACGCCGGTGCGTCGCACGAAGTGCTTCGACGGCGGCAGCAGGAACCAGAATCCGATCGCCGCCGCCAGCCCGAGCACGCTGACGACGAAGAGCGCCGGCCGCCAGCCGAAGGCGTCGCTCAGCACGCTCACGCCGACCCGGCCCATCATGCCGCCGAAGGCCGTCCCGCCGACGTACTGGCCCATCGCGCGGCCCAGGCCCTTGGGGTGGATCTCTTCGGCCAGGTAGGCCATCGCCACCGCCGGCACGCCGCCGAGCACCAGGCCCTCGATCGCCCGCGCGACCAGCATCGCGTGCCAGCTCGGCACCACCGAGGCGATCAGGTTCAGCACCGCGGCCATCGCCATCGACGCGAACATCAGCCGCTTGCGGTCCATGCTCTCGGACAGCGCGCCGGCGCACAGGATCGCGAAGGCCAGCGCACCCGTGGCCAGCGACAGCGACAAGGCGCTCGCCGCCGCGCCGACGTGGAACTCCGCGGCGAACAGCGGCAGCAGCGGCTGCACGCTGTAGAGCAGCGAGAAGGTCGTGAAGCCCGCCAGGAAGAGCGCGAACGCGATGCGGCGGTAGGCGGTGGTGCCGGGTTCGGCGTAGTCGTGGAGGGAGGCGGCGGCACTCGCCGCGCCCGGGGGACTGCTCATGGGAAGGGGCGCGGTCGGCGGCGGCTCGATGGAAGGATCGTCGGGATGGCTCGGCGGAACGGCTCGATGCGCAGGCTCAGCGGCGGCCGAACATCATCTGCCCGGCCAGCGCGCGCTTGAGCGGCGGCAGGGCCTGCAGCGCGGCGAGACCCAGGCCGCGCGCCGCCGGCAGGCCCGGCCAGCGCCAGGCAAAGGTCCGGGCCAGAAAGTCGGTCGTGAGGATCGTCGCCCAGCGGTCCGGCGCGCGCTGCCATTCGACGCGCCGCAGCGCCGTGTCGATGCGCGGATCGCGCCGCAGCGCCTCGACCAGCGCGAAGGCGTCGCGCAGGCCCAGGTTCAGCCCCTGGCCCGCCACCGGGTGCAGCGTCTGCGCCGCGTTGCCGATGCGGATGCGGCGGCCCTCGACCAGGGTGCGTTCGGCGTTCAGGCCCAGCGGGAAACACTTCAGCGGACCGATGCCGTGCAGACGGCCCACGCGGTCCGGCAGCTGCTGCTGGATCACCGTCAGCCGCTGCGCGTCGGTCAGGCCGGCAACCTCGTCCTCGTCCTGCGGCTGGCACCAGATCAGCGCGGCGCGACGTTGGCCCTCGCGGTCCGGCAGCGGCAGCAGCGCCAGCGGGCCGCGTCGCGTGAATCGCTCGTAGGCGACGCCCGCCGGACTGTCCGGCGACAGCGTCACCGTGCCCACCCAGGCGTTCTGCTGGTAGTCGTGCGCCAGCGCCTTGCGGGCCTGGTCGGAGAACACGCCGCCCTCGGCGACCACCGCCAGGTCGAAGCGCTCGGCGATGCCGGCGTCGATCTCGACCTCATCGGGACGGTCCTGCTTGATGCCGTCCACCGCCTGGCCGAAACGGCTGATCAGGCGCTTGGGCTCCAGCGCGCTGGCCTGCTGCCAGGCGGCCTGCAGCGGTGCCACCAGTTGCCCGTAGGCCAGCACCGCGCCGAGCTGCGGCACCGACTGCTCGGCGGCGGAGATGTGCACCTCCGGCTCGCCCGACGGTCCGAACCAGGGACTGGAGAGCGTCGGCGGCGCCTGGCTCACGTGGACCTCGCGGATCGCCTGTGCCTGCGCCGCGGGCCACACGCGCAGGCGCTGCAGCAGCTGCACGCTGCCCAGCGACAGCGCGATGGTGCGCGGATCGCCGGAGACGTCGCGCTCCAGCGGCCGGGCGTCGAAGAGGCTGACCTGCGCCTGCGGCAGGTAACGCGCGGCGAGCAACGCCAGCGCCAGGCCCGCCGGGCCCGCGCCGATCACCGCAAGGCGCAGCGGCGGCGCGTTGCCGTCGAAGGAGGCATCGAAGGCATCGGCGGCCGCGGAGGCGGCGCCGTCCTGAGCGGCGGAGTCTGAAGGCTGGGGCATGGCATCGACCCGTGAAACTGCTCCGGTCGCGTCAGGCGACCGGTTGCGGATCACTATATCGCCGCCCTCCCCCGCACGCCTCAGACCGCGACCAGCTTGCGCCCACTCGCGCCGGGCAGCGTGCGCAGCGATTGGGCCACCGTCGCCGTGTAGTCGCGGCTCAGGATCGTGCTGACGAAGATCCAGTCGCAGCGGCACTCGGTCGCCGTCGCGGTCACGGTCATGTAGCCGCGGCGCGAGGTGTCCGCGTAGACCAGCGGCCCGATCAGCTGCGTGAGCGCACCGGCGAGCTGCTGCGGGTTCTCCTTGGACAGGTATTCCTCGAAGCCCGGCGAGGTGACCGACGAGGTCGCGAACTCGACGCCGATCTGGCGGTTCGCGCCGTCGAGCAGATCGTTCGCCCAGGCGTTGTGCGTGTCGCCCGCCAGCACGACGAAGTTCTTGTCCAGTTGGCGCACGGTGCCGAGCAAGCTTTCGCGCGCCACCGGATAGCCGTCCCACGCGTCGAGGTTGTAGGGAATGCTCGGCGCGGCGAGGACCGCCTGCTCCTGCGACGTCAGGCCGGCCGGATTGCTCTGCGCCTTGGCGACGATCGCCGCGTACTGCGACACCGACACGCCGGTGCCCGGCGCGTTGGCCTCGAACAGGATCGGCGCGGGGATGTTCATCCGTCCCATCAGCACCTGCTGGCCGAGCACCTGCCAGGTCGCCGTCGAGGCCTGCATCTGCGCCTGCAGCCACTGGCTCTGCGTCGCGCCCATCAGCGTGCGGTCGGTGCGGGCCATGTCGGTCTGGAACTTCACGCTGTCCAGGCCGGACGCGGTGATGTAGTCGGCGTAGTCGAGCTGTTTGTCGCGCGCGAGCACCCGCGTGTCCAGCATGTGCAGCGACATCAGCGCGCCGAAGTTGAAGCTGCGGTACGTGGTCAGCGGATCGCCGCCGTCGCGCACCGGCAGCCATTCGTGCCAGGCCTGCACGGCGGCGGCGCGGCGCGCGGCGAAGTCGCCCTCGGTGGCCGGCTGGTGGTTCTCGGCGCCGTTCTTCCAGGCATCGTTCGCGACCTCGTGGTCGTCCCAGACGGCGATCATCGGCAGCGCGGCATGCAGCTTCTGAAGATCGGCGTCGGCGCGGTACTGCGCGTAGCGGCGGCGGTAGTCGGCCAGCGCGACGATCTCCTTCTGCGGCTCGACCACGCGGCCCAGCGCCTGGGCGCCGCCGCTCCCGTATCCGCCGGGCCCGTACTCGTAGATGTAGTCGCCCAGGTGGACGGCGACGTCGTAGCTGTCGGTCTCGGCGCGCTTGGCCGCCTCGGCGTAGACGTTGAAGTAGCCGGTCGGGTAGTTCGAGCACGAGAACACCGCCAGCCGCACCTGCGCCACGTTGGCGGTCGGCAAGGTCTTCGCGCGACCGACGGTCGAGGTCGCCGCGTAGGCCTTGAAGCGATACCAGTAGCGCACGCCGGCCTGCAGGCCGGTGGCGTCGACCTTCACGCAGAAATCGTTCGAGGCGCGCGCGGTCGCGTCGCCCTTGGCCACGATGGATGCGAAGGCGGCATCGCTCGCGACTTCCCAGCTCACGGGGACGTCGCGCGCGTCGGCGCTGTCCTGCGCCAGCACGCGGGTCCAGAGGATCACGCGGTCGCTCAGCGGATCGCCGCTGGCCACGCCGTGGCTGAAGACCACCGCGACCTGCGGCGCATCGCCGTCGTCGCCGCCGCAGCCGGCCAGCGGCAGGCCGGCCAATGCGCCGGCCGCCAGCGCGCCACGCACCAGATGGCGCCGGGTGTGATCGATGGTCTCGGAGGACGAGGCAGGCTCGTCGTTCTTGAGCAGGTTCAGCAGGGGCTTCTTGGTCATGGTCGGGCGAGCGGAGGCTGGCGTGATGAGGATGAAGCACATGCAGTCGCATGTGCGCGGCGCAGTGTTCGTGTTCACGGTGACATGACGACGACAACCCGACGGCAGGGCGACGGCAGGGCGACAGCGGGGCGATGACAGGGACGTCCCCACGGGAACGGGGCATTCGACATGCCCTCTGACAGCCGCGCCGGGCTCCGCTAACCTTGCGCGCCTCTAAGAGGAGAAAAGACGCATGCAATACCGTCGACTCGGCCGCAGCGGCCTGCAGGTATCCGAACTGTCCCTGGGCTCCTGGGTGACGTATCACAACCAGGTCGATACCGGCTCGGCCGTCGAGCTGATGGCCGCGGCCCGCGACGCCGGCATCAACTTCTTCGACAACGCCGAGGCCTACGCGCTCGGCAAGAGCGAGGAGATCATGGGCCAGGTCTTCAGGCAGCTGGGCTGGGGCCGCCACACCTACGTCGTCTCGACGAAGTTCTACTGGGGAATCGACAAGTCGGGCACCACGATCAACTACAAGGACACGCTGAACCGCAAGTACCTGATGCAGGCCATCGACGGCTCGCTCAAGCGCTTCGGGCTGGACGAGATCGACCTCGTCTACTGCCACCGTCCCGACCCGCACACGCCGATCGAGGAGACCGTGCGCGCGATGAGCGACATGATCACGCAGGGCAAGGCGCTGTACTGGGGCACCAGCGAGTGGAGCGCCGACGAGATCCGCGCCGCCTGGGAGATCGCCGAGCGCCATCACCTGCACAAGCCGGTGATGGAGCAGCCGCAGTACCACCTGTTCCACCGCCAGCGCGTGGAGAAGGAGTACGCCCGCCTCTACGAGGATATCGGCCTGGGCCTGACGACGTGGAGCCCGCTGGCCTCCGGCCTGCTGACCGGCAAGTACCGCAACGGCATCCCCGAGGGCAGCCGCGGCGCGCTGGAGAGCATGTCCTGGCTGCGCGAGCAGTTGCAGGAACCGCAGCGCAACGCCGCGGTGGCCGAGCTGGGCAAGATCGCCGACGAACTGGGCTGCACGCTGGCGCAACTGGCCATCGCCTGGATCAATCGCAACCCGCGCGTGTCGACGGTGATCCTTGGCGCGAGCAAGCTCTCGCAGCTGCAGGACAACCTGGGCGCGCTGGCCGTCACGCCGAAGCTGACGCCCGAGATCCTCGCGCGCATCGACGCGATCACCCTGCCCCTCGCCAAGTAGTCGCGGAGCAGGCCTCTGCCCCGCGGGCAGCGAGTGCCTGTGGGGCCGGAATGATGCGGGGGGTTCGCGGAGGCGATGCCCCCCGCGTCGTGGAGTGCCCGCGCCTGGCCTCACGCAGGCTGTCGCCGCCTGCACCATCCTTCGCCCCGGCCTCGGGGTTTGTCCGCAGACCGCCCGCCAAGCCCCTCATTGACGGGGCGGGGTTGTCGCGCCGGTGCCGCAATCCTGCAGGGCGGCCAGCTAGCATCCCGCGCGATGTTGCGACGACGTGCCCTTCCCCTGCTGTCGAGTCTGTGCGCCGCCGTCGTGCTCGTCCTGGCTTCGGCCATGGCGCTCACGCCGGGCGTTGCCGCCGCATTCCCGGACGAGGCGCGCGCGGACCGTCCCGCGCCGCCCGAGGTGTCGCTCCTCGCCGAGCCGCGTTTCGAGACCGTCGGCATCGACGCCCCGGTGCCGCTGAACATCATCTCGGCGATCGCGCAGGACCGCACCGGCTTCCTGTGGATCGGCACCGGCGCCGGCCTGGTGCGCTTCGACGGCTACAACTTCCGCCAGCCCGGCGCTCCGATCGAGAACGGCGTGCGCTCGGCGCGCAGCCTGGGTTTCATCCGCGCCTTGCTGGTCGCGCGCGACGGCCGCCTGTGGATCGGCACCGAGGCCGACGGCCTGGCCGCCTACGACCCGCAGAGCGAGAAGCTGTCGCTGTTCCGTTCCGACGCCAATCCGCAGCTGCCGCGCAGCGCGGTCTCCGCCGGCACGATCCGCGCGCTGGCCGAGGATCGCGATGGCCAGCTCTGGATCGGCACGATCGGTCACGGGCTCGACCGCTACGACCCGGTCGAGGGCCGCTTCCAGCATTTCCGCCAGGCCGACCGCGCGCAAGGCGGCCTGCCCGACGACCGCGTCCAGTCGCTGGTCGTCGATGGCGAGGGCTCGTTGTGGGTCGGCACCTGGAAGGGCCTGGCGCGCAAGCGCGCCGGCTCAGACCGCTTCGAGCCGGTGTTCTCGACGCCGGGCAAGCCGGGCCTCGCCAACAAGATCGTGCTGAGCCTGTTCCTCGCGCCCGACGGCCGGGTCTGGGCCGGCACGCAGCAGGGCGACCTCGCCCTCGTCGATCCGAAGACCGGTGAGGGCACGCTGCTCGAGCGCGCCGAGGAAGCGGTGAACGGCTCGGTCAACACCTTCGTCGCGCTGGACGATCGCCACCTCTGGCTGGGCCGCAACGGCGGGCTGGAGCTGCGCGCCGTCGCCAGCGGCGAGCTGCTGCGGACCATGAAGCACGATCCGCTCAACCGCGGCAGCCTCGGCGGCAACGAGGTCCGCGCGCTGATGCGCGATCGCGCCGGCTGGATCTGGACCGGCGGATACGGGGGTGGCCTTCAGCGTCACAACCCGTCGAACACCAGCACCTGGGTGCGCGGCCGCGATCCGGGCAAGCAGGCCCAGTTGATCGACCCGAGCACGCGCGCGATGGTGCAGCTCGACAGCGGCGAGATCTGGCTCGGCAGCAACGAGAGCGGCGTGACCGTGCTCGACGAGCAACTGCGCTCGATCGCGACGCTGCGCCCCGCGCCGGGTCAGCGCGGCGGCTTGTCGGGCGGACGCATCTCCAGCCTCGTCCAGATGAAGGACGGGACGATCTGGCTCGGCAGCGACGGCGGCCTGCACCAGTACACGCGTGACCGGCAGCTGCTGCGCGTCATCCAGGCCGGCACGGGCCGCGCGCGACGGCTGCTCGCCGGCCGCGACGGCACGCTGTGGATCGGCACGCAGGACGGGCTCTTCCGCTTGCCACCGGGTTCGTCGGCGCAGGCCGCTCAAAGCGCTCAAAGCGCTCAAGGCGCACACGGCGCTCAGGCCGGACTGACGACACCGATCCGGCTCCGGCAGGAAGGCGGCCAGCCGCTGACCGGCGACGTGAACGCGTTGTCCGAGACCGAGGACGGCGGCCTGTGGGTTGGCACCGAGAAGGGCCTGTACCGGATCGCTCCGGGCGGCAAGGAACTGATCGTCGCGCGCGCCCGGCCGGGCCGCGACCTGAGCCACCACTCCATCGTCGGCCTGCTGGTCGATTCGAAGCAGCGCCTGTGGGTGGACACCGCGGCGGGGCTGCACCTGCTCACGCGCTGGGACGGCCGCGATGCCGAGTTCGACCGCATCAGCGAGAAGCACGGCGTGCTCGGCCGCGCCTTCGGCGCCAACCTGCTCGAGGACGGCGAGGGCCGCATCTGGTCGCAGAACTTCGTCTACGACCCGGCCAAGGACAACTACTACGAGCTGACCAACGCCGACGGCGTCGACATCGGCACCGGCTGGTTCCGCGCCTATATGAAGACGCGCGACGGACGTCTGCTGTTCGGCGGCAGCAAGGGCGTGCTGGTGGTGACGCCCGAACGCTTCGAGGCCTGGGCCTATCAGCCCGCGCTGGTCACGACCGAGTTGCGCGTGGATGGCCAGCGCCTGGCCGCCGGCAAGCTGCCGGAGAACGGCCTGACCATCGGCGCCGACAACCGCAGCTTCAGCGTCGAGTTCGCCGCGCTCGACTTCAGCGAGCCCGAACGCAACCGCTACGCCTACCAGCTGGAGGGCTTCGATCCGGAGTGGATCAGCACCGGCGCCGACCTGCGCGTGGCGGTCTACACCAACCTCGATCCGGGCAAGTACCGCCTGCGTGTGCGCGGCACCAACCGCAACGGCGTGTGGAGCCCGCTGGAACTCGACATCCCCGTGCGCGTGCTGCCGGACTGGTGGCAGACCTGGTGGGCGCGCACGCTCGGCGGCGCGACCCTGATCGCGCTGGTCTACCTGCTGGTGGCGCTGCGGACCTCGTACCTGCGGCGTTCGCAGATGGCGCTGGAGATCAAGGTGAGGGCACGGACGGCGGAGCTCGAACGGCTCTCGCTCGATCTGCAGGCGAAGACGGTGGCGCTGGAGGAATCCAGCCTGTCCGACCCGCTGACCGGTCTGCGCAACCGCCGCTTCCTGACGCAGCACATCGACGCGGACGTGGCGCTCGCGGTGCGCCGTCATGAGCAGGCGCACAGCGACGGCGTGACGCCGCCGGACGACGGCGACCTGATCTTCTTCCTGCTCGACCTCGACCACTTCAAGGCGCTGAACGACCGCCTCGGCCACGCGGCCGGCGACGCGGTGCTGCAGCAGATGCGCGAGCGGCTCACTGCGGTGTTCCGCGAGGCGGACTATCTGGTTCGCTGGGGCGGCGAGGAGTTCCTCATCGTCGCGCGCGACACGTCGCGGGCGCATGCGGCCGAACTCGCCGAAAGAGCGCGCCTGCAGGTCAGCGGCGCGCCGTTCGATCTCGGCGAAGGCCGGACCGTGGACGTGACCTGCTCGGTGGGTTTCGCGGCCTTCCCGCTCGCACCGGCGTTCCCGCGCGCGCTGGACTGGGCCGCGACGATCGCGCTCGCCGACGAGGCCCTGTACGCGGTCAAGCGCCGCGGGCGCAACGGGTGGGAGGGCGTCATCGGCGTACCGCCGCGGGACGATGTCCCCGACCTCGAGGGCGCATTGCGCCAGCACTCGCGCGAATCGATGGCAGACTGGCTGACGAGCGGCGACCTGACGGTCGTGCGCTCTTCGCCGCCGGCCCTTTGATTCCCGATCCCCGATCCGCACCCTCGCGGGGGATCGACGCCGGCAAGTCCTGACCCCTGCGGCACGGCCCGTCCGGATCACCTCCCGGTCCGCCGATTGCCCCACGTGCGACGAGACCGGCGCGGAGACGGCAATTGACGCTCCCACCCGATGGCCGATGACCGGCAATCGGTAAAGCCGACAAGTAAAGGCTGCCAGCGCCTGTCCTGGATCGCCGCCATGGCGACCGGATTGGCCCGATGATCGGGGGCTGTCCCCCGGCCCTCCGGACATCCGGAGCTGGCCGCCGTCCACGAATCGAGGAGAACCTTCGTTTTGATGAACGACTTTGCGAACTTCCTGCAGTTCAGCAGTTGGCCGCCTCGGCCCGACTGGCTGTTCTGGGCCTCGCTGACCATGGTGGCCGCCGGCGTGCTCGGCGAATTCGTGAACCGCCGCCTGGGCCTGCCCCGCGTCGTCGGCTACAGCGTCGTCGGCATGGTGCTGGCGGCGCTCGGCCACGGCATCTTCGCCAACGGCGCGCTGGACGCGCGGCTGCGGCTCGTCGTCGATCTGGCGCTGGCGCTGCTGCTGTTCGAGATGGGCTCGCGCGTGAACCTGCGCTGGCTGCGCAACAACAAGGCACTGCTGGGCGCCAGCGCGGCAGAGGCGCTCGCGTCCTTCGTCGTCGTCGGCTTCGGGCTGACGCTGCTGGGCGTGAGTCCGCTGGTGTCGTTCAGTTGCGCGGTCCTGACGATGGCGTCCAGTGCCGCGGTGGTCGGCAGAGTCGGCGCGGAGCTGCGCGCCGCCGGTCAGGTGAGCGAGCGCATGCTCGCGTTGACCTCGCTGAACACGATCTACGGCGTGCTGGCGCACAAGCTGCTGTTGGGCTGGCTCGCGCTGGACCAGAAGGGCGACTGGCTGGAAGCCGTCGCGCAGCCGCTGTATGCCTTCGTCGGTTCGATCATCGTCGCCGCGCTGCTGGCGCGGCTCACCGCCAACCTGATGCGCCGGCTCGACCTGCGCAACGAGAACTCGGTGCTGATGCTGCTCGGCCTGGTGCTGGTGGCGCTGAGCGTGGCGCGGGTGCTGAACCTGTCGACGCTGCTGGTGCCGCTGCTGGCCGGCATGATCCTGCGCAACACGACCGAACGGCCGTGGGTCTGGCCGCGCCACTTCGGCACGGCGGGCGGGGTGCTGGTGCTGATGCTGTTCGTCGCGGTGGGTTCCGCGTGGACGCTGCAGGCGCTGGCGATGGGCGCGGTGCTGGCGCTGGCGCTGCTGCTGCTGCGCCTGGTGGCCAAGGCGCTGGCCCTGACCAGCATGGCGCGCCTGAGCGGCATCGACGCCCGCCAGGGCATCGCGCTGGCGGTGTGCCTGAGTCCGGTGTCGGGCACGATGCTGGTCCTGTTCAGCGAGGTGCAGTTGCACCATCCACAGATTGCGACCCTGCTCGCACCCGTCATCCTGTCGACGATCGCCCTGATGGAGCTGGTCGGCCCGATCGCCGTGCAATGGGGCTTGCGCCTCGCCGGCGAGCATCACCCTGAAACGCCTGTAGTCAAGGAGGCTGCGAAGCGATGAGCCTCGAACCATTTGCAATCTCGAAGCCCCTGACAATGGGGGTCGAGCTCGAACTCCAGATCGTCAATCGCCACGACTACGACCTGATGCCGGGTTCGAAGGATCTGTTGCGGGTGATGAAGGGCGAGACCGTGCCGGGTGACGTGACGCCCGAGATCACGGACAGCATGATCGAGCTCTGCACCAACGTGTGCACGAACTACGAGCAGGTGCTGGAGCAGCTGACGGTCACGCGCGACGCGCTGGTGCGCAGCGCCGACCGGCTCAACCTCGGCCTGTCCGGCGGCGGCACACACCCGTACCAGCACTGGAGCAAGCAACGGATCTTCGACAAGCCGCGCTTCCAGGAGATCTCGTCGCTGTACGGCTACCTGAGCAAGCAGTTCACGGTGTTCGGGCAGCACGTGCACATCGGCTGCGAGGGCCCGGACCAGGCGCTGCGGCTGCTGCACGGACTGTCTCGCTTCATCCCGCATCTGATCGCGCTGTCGGCGTCGTCGCCGTACGTGCAGGGGAATGACACCGGCTTCCACTCTGCGCGGCTGAACTCGGTGTTCGCGTTCCCGCTGTCGGGGCGCGCGCCCTTCGTGCTGACCTGGGACGACTTCCTGGTGTTCTTCGAGAAGATGACCCACACGGGCGTCGTGAAGAGCATGAAGGACTTCTACTGGGACATCCGCCCCAAGCCCGAGTACGGCACGATCGAGGTGCGGGTGCTCGACACGCCGCTGACGATCGAGAAGGCGTCGGCGCTGGCGGCGCTGATCCAGTGCCTGGCGCGGTGGATCTCGCACGACAAGCCGTTCGAGCTGCACGAGGACGACTACCTGCCCTACACGTTCAACCGGTTCCAGGCGTGCCGGTTCGGACTGGACGGGACCTTCGTCGATCCGAAGAGCGGCGAGCACCGCAGCCTGCGCGAGGACCTGAATGTGACGCTGCATGCGCTGGAGCCGCACGCGGTCGCGCTCAAGGCGGAGCCGGCGCTGCGTTATGTCCGCGAGGAGATGCGCTGGCAGGGCAACGACGCGACGTGGGCGCGCGGGGTCGTGGAGAAGGAACAGCTGCTGAATGAGTTGGTGCGGCAGCAGTGCGAGCGCTGGGCGGGAAGGCCGGTGGGGACGGCGAGGTAAGCGGCTGAGCCTGCACGATGCTTGCTCTGTTCCTGAAGTGCCTGCTCGGCGCACTGGCAGTGCTGGTCATCGCACTGCTGTCGAAGTCGAAAAGCTTCTTCATCGCGGGACTGGTGCCACTGTTCCCGACGTTCGCGCTGATCGCGCACTACATCGTCGGCACAGAGCGCTCCGCGGCGGATCTCAGGACGACGGCGCTGTTCGGGCTGCTGTCCCTGCTGCCGTATGCGGTGTACCTCGCCACGGTGTATGCGTTGGCGCTGAGGATGGCGCTCACGCAGACCTTGATCGCAGCGACGGTCGCGTGGACGGTCGCTGCGGGGCTGCTGCTGGCGGCGTGGATGCGGTGGCATTCGGGGGCGTGAGCCTATGAACGTTTGAGATCGCAAATTGCGATCTCAAAACATCAGTCCACTTTCCTCGCGACTCGGGTTTGAGATCGCAATTTGCGATCTCAAAGATCAAAGCTGCTGTCTCAACATCCCGCCGGACCGAACCCGCAGCCGCCCACGCTCATGGGCCATGTCATTGACCCATGAGCGTGGGCGGCTCTGCCCTAGCGGCGCTCTGCTGTTTGAGATCGCAAATTGCGATCTCAAACAGGCACCTCGTCGACGGCGCGGCTGACGATGCCGAGCATTCCGAGGCCTTCGCGCAGAGACTGGCGCACGCTCTCGACGACGTGGCGGGAGGGATCGCCCTCCACGCAGTTCTCCTCGACCATCGACAGCGTCGCCGCTGCGGACACCAGCGTGTGACGCAGGTTGGCGATTGCCGAGGCAACGGACACGTCCGTGCGCAGGCACACAGCGTCGGCGCCGAGGCGCAGGCCGAAGAGCTGCGCGTCGCTCATGCCCCATTCGTTTTGAAGGCTGATGAGCGCGCCGACGTCGCAGCCCGCCAGCGGACGGCGGTCGCGGATCGGACCGCGCGCTTCGTTGATATGCGTTTGATGCAGGGTTCCCATGTTCGTAAGACTCCGAAGAACTTTGGAAACCACCGGCTTCGACTGCCAAGCCGCGACATGCGGACGATCGAATCGAAGGGGTGGGCGAGATGTTCAAACCACCTTGCTTTCGCCGTGTGACCACCCTCACGGAATGGTCCATCTCGCCCATGATCGAAATGACAGGGACGGCGCACTCGCATTGAACGCGAGAGCGGGATCAGCAAGGTGGGTTTGAAACACCGGAGTCCATCGTGCAACCGGTCGCGGTCTCACTCTCTGATAAAGATCAAAGAGCTCCGGCGATTCCGCCATCGTGGGGTCGTGTGGGGGATGCGCTTCCCACCGAAGGGCCAGGTCTTGTCAGGTCGTCGTCAACGACGCCACACGGCCCTTGCTTCATCCCGAAGTTGCCGCTTAGACTTCATCCCAACACACCCGCCACACGTCCTGGTTTTCGGCCAGGGTTCTGCGCAAGCAGACGTGCAAAAGGCGGGTTTCTCGTTTCTGGGTCTCATCGTTTGAGATCGTAAATTGCGATCTCAAAACGCCGCAGTGCTCCGCTCGAATTTCCGCAGTTGCCCCCCTCTTCAGAGGGTCTCGCGAGCACACGCGCGGGATCTAGACTCGCGCGCTTCGATTCCGGACTGTCAGAACGCGCACGCCATGAGCACCCTCTTCGCCACTTTCAGCCTGCTCTCCATGGTCGTCTCGACCATCGCCAGCATTGGCTGCATCTGGTTCGCCGCAAAGATCGTTGGCGCGCATGAAGTGAGCTTCGGTCGCTGCGCGGTCGCCAGCGTCGTGTCGGGGTTGGTCGTGATCGCCGGCTTGCTGCTGCTCGGACCTTTGCGCGGTTTGCTGGTCGCGCCTCTGCTGATGCTGGTCGCCTTCAAGTTCATCCTGGATACCAGCTTCCTCGGCGCTTTCATCATTGGCGTGCTCACCGTCGCCTTCCAGACCGGCCTCAGAAAGCTCATGGAGTGACGGTTTTTTGAGATCGCAAATTGCGATCTCAAAAAACAGGCTGCTCGTTGTCAGCCCTTGCCGTTGAGCTCTTCCAACTGCTCCGGCGACCCCACATTCGCCCACGGCCCGGTGTAGAGCTCCGCCGTCACCGCCCGCGCGTTGATCGCGCGGTCGAGGCTCGCGCGAATGCGCTGATGCTGCCCCGCCTGCACGCCGTCGAAGAACGCGCGCTTGTACAGACCGATGTTGCTGTAGACCTCGAGATCGCCATCGATCGTCGCGAAGCCTTCCGCGTCGATGCCGAAGTCGCCCGTCGGATGTCGCGGCTGCTTCGGCACGAACCACAGGTGCGCCAGCAGCGGGCTCGCCGCGAAGGCTGCGGCCT
Source organism: Mitsuaria sp. MSU3D (assembly GCF_056867975.1). NCBI lineage: Bacteria > Pseudomonadati > Pseudomonadota > Betaproteobacteria > Burkholderiales > Sphaerotilaceae > Roseateles > Mitsuaria sp. MSU3D. Next base: position 4,560,050 of record NZ_CP200314.1, read on the forward strand.
GTGCCGCATCAAACTCGAAATCGGGAATGAAGATGTCCGCGGACACCGCCCAGAACGCGTCGTCGCCATCCGCGCACAGCAGGTCCAGCGCCGTCGCGATGCCGCCGCCCGTCTCCAGCGCGTGGCCGTAGCGCTCGCCTTCGTGGCTGTAGTGCAGCGTCACGCCGAATCGCGCGCCGTCGCCCAGCGTCGCTTCGAACTGCTCGTGCAGCCACGCCGTGTTGATCACGATGTCCCGGATCCCGGCCCGCGCGAACGCCTCGATGTGCCACTCGATCAGCGGCTTGCCGCGCACCTTCAGCAAGGGCTTGGGCGTGTGGTCGGTCAGCGGCCGCATGCGCTCGCCGCGCCCGGCCGCGAGGATCATGGCTCGCATCGTCAATCCAGAAAATATCGAGCGCGAGTGTAGTGTTCGACCACACCGCTCGATCTAGTGACCCGCCGCGGACTCGCTTTGGGATGCACCGCTAGGCGTGAACCGGAGCCATAGCCCAGCTATGGCGAGGATTCGCAACGAAGCGGGGCGCCCAAAGCGAGTTTGCGGCGGGTCACTAGAATGCCGGGTTTGCCCCAACTCCTGCCCGAGACCAACACCATGGCCGAGACCAGCGCTGCCGTCGTCACCCCGAACACCACCCAGATGGCCAACGCCATCCGTGCCCTGGCGATGGACGCCGTCCAGCAGGCCAACTCCGGCCACCCGGGCGCCCCGATGGGCATGGCCGAGATCGCCGTCGCGCTGTGGAAGCGCCACCTGCGCCACAACCCGGCCAACCCGCAGTGGGCCGACCGCGACCGCTTCGTGCTGTCCAACGGCCACGGCTCGATGCTGATCTACGCCCTGCTGCACCTGACCGGCTATGACCTGCCCGTCTCCGAGCTCAAGGCCTTCCGCCAGATGCACTCCAAGACCCCGGGCCACCCGGAAGTCGGCATCACCCCCGGCGTCGAGACCACCACCGGCCCGCTCGGCCAGGGCATCACCAACGCCGTCGGCTTCGCGCTGGCTGAGAAGCAGCTCGCCAAGGAATTCAACCGCGACGGCCACACCATCGTCGACCATCACACCTACGCCTTCCTCGGCGACGGCTGCCTGATGGAAGGCATCAGCCATGAAGCCTGCTCGCTGGCCGGCTCGTGGAAGCTGAACAAGCTGATCGCGATCTACGACGACAACGGCATCTCCATCGACGGCCAGGTCGGTCCCTGGTTCGGCGACGACACCGCCAAGCGCTTCGCCGCCTACGGCTGGAACGTCGTCGGCCCGGTCGACGGCCATGACGTCGACGCCGTCGACGCCGCCATCGCGCTGGCCAAGACCAGCAAGGACAAGCCCTCGCTGATCATCGCGAAGACGCACATCGGCAAGGGCAGCCCGAACCGCGCCAACACGTCGAAGGCCCACGGCGAGCCGCTCGGCGCCGAGGAAATCAAGCTGACCCGCGAAGCGCTGGGCTGGTCGCACGAGCCCTTCGTGCTGCCCGCCGAGGTCTACGCCGACTGGGACGCCAAGGACGCCGGCACGGGCTTCGAAAAGGCCTGGGACGAGAAGTTCGACGCTTACGCCACGCAGTTCCCGGAACTGGCCGCGGAGTTCTCCCGCCGCATCGCCGGCGTGCTGCCGCCCAACTTCGCCGACGTCGCCGCGCAGGCCGTCATCGGCGCGCATGAGAAGGCGGAGACCGTCGCCTCCCGCAAGGCCAGCCAGATCGCGCTGGAAGCCTTCACCGCCGCGATGCCCGAACTGCTGGGCGGCTCGGCCGACCTGACCGGCTCCAACCTGACCAACACCAAGAGCACGCCCGCCTTCCGCCTGGAAGAGGACGGCAGCTCCAACGGCGGCCGCCACATCAACTACGGCGTGCGCGAGTTCGGCATGGCCGCGATCATGAACGGCGTCGCGCTGCACGGCGGTTTCATCCCCTACGGCGGCACCTTCCTGACCTTCAGCGACTACAGCCGCAACGCCATCCGCATGGCCGCGCTGATGAAGCAGCGCGTGATCCACGTGTTCACGCACGACTCCATCGGCCTGGGCGAAGACGGCCCGACCCACCAGTCCGTCGAGCACGTCTCCAGCCTGAGACTGATCCCCGGCCTGGACGTCTGGCGTCCCGCCGACACCGCCGAGACCGCGGTGGCCTGGACGCTGGCCCTGGCCAACAGCCAGCGCCCCAGCGTGCTCGCGCTGAGCCGCCAGAACCTGCCCTACCTGAAGAAGTCGGGCGAGGCCGTCGACGCCATCACCACCGGCGGCTATGTGCTGAGCGAGCCGGCCGACGTCGGCCTGAAGAAGAAGGCGCAAGCCGTGCTGATCGCCACCGGCTCGGAAGTGCAGCTGGCCATCGCGGCGCAGCAGCAGCTGGCCGTGGCCGGCATCCCGGTGCGCGTGGTCTCGATGCCCTGCACGAGCCTGTTCGACCGCCAGGACGCCAAGTACAAGAAGGGCGTGCTGCCGGACGGCCTGCCGCGCGTCGCCATCGAGGCCGGCGTGACCGACCTGTGGTGGAAGTACGGCGTGTCCGCCGTCGTCGGCCTGGACACCTACGGCGAGTCGGCCCCGGCCAACGTGCTGTTCAAGCACTTCGGCTTCACGCCGGAGAACGTCGCCGACACCGTCAAGGTGGTGCTGGGCAAGGCGCGCCTGAAGTAAGCCACGACCGCTTCGGCGATCGACAGCAAAGGGGTGCTTCGGCACCCCTTTTTGCTGGGCGTGCAGCTTCGAACGAAGCGTCCCGCACCGGCGATGTACCCGCGCTTTGAAATTACTCGTAACCCGGTAACCCGCTCGAAACGCCGGTCCGCGACTATCTGTTCAAATCGAGGGTTCCCGGCGCCCTGGCCCGCTGCCTCGCAGCCCCGCTCGACGCGCCGGACCGAACACCTCCGCGGCACGACGTCCACTGGCTGGGCGACGCGCCCATGACGTCATCGATTCATTTCACTCGCAGGAGACTTTCCTCATGACCATCAAGATCGGTATCAACGGGTTCGGTCGCATCGGCCGCATGGTGTTCCGCGCCGCCGTGGCGAACTTCAAGGACATCCAGATCGTCGCCATCAACGACCTGCTCGAGCCCGATTACCTGGCCTACATGCTCAAGTACGACAGCGTCCACGGCCGCTTCGACGGCGATGTGGCGGTCGACGGCAACACGCTGATCGTCAACGGCCAGCGCATCCGCCTGACCCAGGTCAAGGATCCCGCCGAGCTGAAGTGGAACGAGGTCGGCGCCGACATCGTCGTCGAAGCCACCGGCCTGTTCCTGACCAAGGAAACCGGCGAGAAGCATCTGACCGCCGGCGCCAAGAAGGTCATCATGTCGGCCCCGTCCAAGGACGACACCCCGATGTTCGTCTACGGCGTCAACGACAAGACCTACGCCGGCCAGGCCATCATCTCCAACGCCAGCTGCACCACCAACTGCCTGGCCCCGCTGGCCAAGGTGCTGAACGACAAGTGGGGCATCAAGCGCGGCCTGATGACCACCGTGCACGCCACCACCGCCACGCAGAAGACCGTCGACGGCCCGTCCAACAAGGACTGGCGCGGCGGCCGCGGCATCCTCGAGAACATCATCCCGTCCTCCACCGGCGCCGCCAAGGCCGTGGGCGTGGTGATCCCCGAGCTGAACAAGAAGCTGACCGGCATGTCCTTCCGCGTGCCGACCTCCGACGTCTCCGTCGTCGACCTGACCGTCGAGCTCAACAACAACGCCACCTACGCCGAAATCTGCGCCGAAATGAAGGCCCAGAGCGAAGGCGCCCTGAAGGGCGTGCTGGGCTACACCGAGGACAAGGTCGTCGCCACCGACTTCCGCGGCGACCCGCGTACCTCCATCTTCGACGCCGACGCCGGCATCGCCCTGGACGGCACCTTCGTCAAGCTGGTGTCCTGGTACGACAACGAGTGGGGCTACTCGAACAAGGTGCTGGAGATGGTCAAGGTCGTCGCCAAGTAAGCGACCCCGGCGGCCTCTTTCCCGCCTTCCGAAGCCCCGCCCCGGCGGGGCTTTTTCGTTTCCGTGACGTCCAGGTCGCGAGCGTCCTTCAAGGCGTCCTTCAAGGCGTCTCTCAAGGCCTCCCGGCATGCCAAAACCGTCCCCGATACGAACGGTCACCACTTCGACGATAGATGACTCAAATTTGCGTGAGGAATCCCCCTTTGGAGGTGATGCCTCGCAGCAAATGTGTCATCGCATTAGCAATTTCTTGGCGGCCTCACACATAAACTGGTTAGCTCAGTTTTGTGGAGTTTCCGCATGTCCGTGCTGTCTTTGCCGAAGCGTCTGGCTGCTGCCGTGGCTGTACTCGGTTTGTTCGGAGCCGGCACTGCCGGCGCGGTCACCGGCACCGCGCTGCAGCCGGATCAACAGCCCGATTTCGCGCGCGTGATCGTGCGCTTCAAGGCGCAGGCGGATGCGGTCAAGGCACGGCCGCTCGCCGTGCGGGCGACGGCCTCCGAAGCGAAGGACATCGCGCAGGTGCGCGGCACCACGCTGGGCATGAGACACGCGGCCACGCTGCACGCGCGCCGCAGCCTGGACAGCCGCACCCACGTCTACACGGCCAGCGGCATGAGCTCGGCCGAGCTCGCCAAGCGGCTGGCCACCGACGGCGATGTCGAGTCGGTCGAGATCGACCGCTGGCAGAAGCATTTCTCCGTGCCCAACGATCCGCTGTACGCGACCGCCGCGTCGGCCGGCGTCACCGCGGGCCAGTGGTACCTGAAGGCGCCGGACGCCACGGTGCTGTCCTCGATCAATGCGCCGGCGGCGTGGGACAAGTCGACCGGCACGGGCGTCGTCGTCGCGGTGCTGGACACCGGCGCGCGCATGGACCACCCGGACCTGGCCGGCCAGTTCGTCCAGGGCTACGACATGATCGGCTTCGGCAACAGCGGCACCAGCGTGATCGCGACCGCCAATGACGGCGACGGCGCCGACAGCGACCCGAGCGATCCCGGCGACTGGGTCGACCAGTCCGACATCGACAGCGGCCGGCTGGGCAGCAGTTGCACGGCCGACGACATCGGCTCCAGTTCCTGGCACGGCACGCGCGTGTCGGGTCTGATCGCCGCCATCGCCAACAACGGCCAGGGCATGGCCGGCCTGGCCTACAACGCCAAGATCCTGCCGGTGCGCGTGCTGGGCAAGTGCGGCGGCTGGGCCTCGGACATCGCCGCCGGCATGCGCTGGGCGGCGGGCGTCACCGTGCCGGGCCTGCCCACCAACAGCAACCCGGCCAAGGTCATCAACATGAGCCTGGGTGGCGACGGCGCCTGCTCCTCCACCTACCAGGACGCGATCAACGCGGCGGTCGGCGTCGGCGCGACGGTCGTCGCGGCCGCCGGCAACGGCGTCGAGAACGACGACCCGACCAAGGAAGGCGGCGTCGCCGTCGGCACGCCGGCCAACTGCAGCAACGTCATCGCGGTGGCGGGCCTGCGCCATGCGGGGACCAAGGTCGGCTTCTCCAACCTGGGCCCGCAGATCACCATCAGTGCGCCGGGCGGCAACTGCGTCAACACGACCGGTGCCTGCCTGTACCCGATCCTGTCCACCAGCAACAGCGGCACGACCACGCCGGTCGCGGCCAGCAACGCCTTCAACTACACCGGCACCGGCACGAGCTTCTCCACACCGCTGGTCAGCGGCACGATCGCGCTGATGCTGTCGGTGAATTCGAGCCTGACGCCGACGCAGATCAAGGCCGCGCTGCAGTCGTCGGCCCGGGCCTTCCCGGCCGCCGCGGCGGGCGTTGCGCAGTGCGTGGCCGGCAACAGCACGCAGCCGCAGCTCGAGTGCAACTGCACGACGAGCACCTGCGGCGCCGGGATGCTCGATGCGAATGCGGCGGTTGCTGCGGTCACGACGTCCACGACACCCGTCGACAACACGCCGCCGTCGTCGGGTGGTGGCGGTGGTGGCGCGATGAGCGGCCTGTGGCTGGCAGGCTTGGTGCTGGCGATCGTGGCACTGCGTTGGCCGAAGCCGCGTCTTGCCAAGATCCGCTCGAAGTAATCGAGCCCGAGATCCACGAAGTCCTCGGTAGCAAAACCGGGGCAGTACGGAACTGGTTGGGGACGGCTATGCGTGGGGTTTCCGCGCTTGCCGCGGGGGCCCCACGCATAGGCGGCCAACGCCCGGAACTCGTCAGGTAGGCGGTGTCCCGCAAGCGGGAGAGGGAGTCATTCCCTCGGTCCGCCGTGACCGCCCGCAAGTGGGAAAGGGAATCATCCGGTCAGCTCGGTGCACTCTCACTCCCTCTCCCGCTTGCGGGAGAGGGTGGGGGTGAGGGCCAGCAGACGCAGCAGTCAGCGAGGGTCAGGTCTTGTCGTCAGCGGCTCGCGCCCGACCCTGAGCCGTTCGCCGCGCTTGCCGCGGATGAAGCGGTCGGCGCCTCCACGGAGCAATCCTTGCGCTTCTCGCCCCAAGGCGGATTGGCCAGCGCATTCAACTTCCCGGACTGCGTCCCGTCCAGCCGCGCCAGCCGCAGCGTGGTCTGCTGCAGCGGCTCTTGCAGACGCATCACGCGCAGGCCCTTGTAGTTCCGCTTGGTCATGCCGTCGAGGGCCGCCTGCGCCGCCGCTTCACTGTCGTGCTTGCTGAGCACCAGCGTCGGCTGCTCGTCGGGGAAGCCCTGCAGCGGCTCGAACGCGATCTTGGCGCTGCGATAGGTCTCTTCCTTGCGTTCGCGGAAGTCCTTGCTCGGCATCTTGATCGTCGCCAGCGCCCACACGCCGCCCGTGTTGACGGCATTGGCCTCAATCGACGACGCCGGAATCCCGGCTCCCGTCAGCGCCGCATTGGCGCGCTTGAGCAGCTCATCGCCGATCAGCGGCCCCAGCTCCAGGCAAGACCGAGCCGCGAGCTGCGTGACGGCCTTCTGGTTGAGCAGCGACAGCCGCTCCGGATTGATCTGCTGGTCCAACCGTGGCGTGGCGGGTGCCACACCGGCGATCCACCCCTTGTTCCACGCGAACACCAGCACGTTGACGACGAACAACAGGACGACCGCGGCGCGCAGCATCGTGGCTTACCCCTGTCCGGCGGACGCGCCGCCGAGCCGCACGCTGACCTCGCCGCCGCTGACCGTCTGGCGCCCCTGCGGGGTGTCGATCAGCAGTTCACCGCGATCGTTGACGCCCGCGCCGGTGCCTTCCAGCGCGCCGGCGGTGATCGCCTTGCCCTGCAGCAGGTCGCGGCGCGCGAAGCGCTCGCGCCAGGCGCCGAACCCGCTCTGCGGGAACGCCGCCAGCGCCTTCACCAGCACCGGCGCCAGCCGCGCCAGCGCCTGCGGCGGCGTGACGTCGGGAATCAGTTCCTGAAGGCAGGCGAAGCCGGTGTTCAGCTGCGACTCCGCGACCTTCGCGCGATCCGACACGTTCAGGCCCACGCCGACCACCGCCATGCGCGAGTTGCCCGCCGGCACGGTCTCGATCAGGATGCCGCCGAGCTTGCGCTCATCGAGCCACAGGTCGTTGGGCCATTTCAGGCCGAGGCGGCTGCCGTCGGGGTCGAGCGCCTCGGCGATCGCCGCGCCGACGACCAGCGACAGTCCGGACCAGTCCGCGACCTCCACCGGCATCGACAGCGAGAAGGTCAGCGACGCGCCGGGCGTGCTGTGCCAGGCGCGGCCCTGCCGGCCGCGGCCGTGGGTCTGGTGTTCGGCGATGAGCAGGCAGGGGTGCAGGTCATGCTGGCGCCGTCCGTACGGACGATCGCCGGCGCGGCCCGTGGCCACGGTGCCCTCGTCGCGGCGCACGCGCTCGATCAGCGTGGCGTTGGTCGATTCGACCCGCGCCAGCACCTCGATGCTGAGCCCCGGCAGCAACGGCTCCAGGTCTTGCCACAGGGCCTCAGCGCCCCAGTTCTGATGTTCTTGCATCGCCGCGAATGTGATCTTGCGATCCGTCTTGGTCTTCCCGGGCCGAGCGGCCCGGTGGTCGTGAATGGTCCGAGTCTAGAGGGAGATGGTCATGGTCCGGGGGCCCGCACCGCGAATCGGTGGCTGTAGGACCTGACAGGGTGCCTCGGCGACCTCCGACGCCCCCCGCCCGCTCCGGACGCCGCTCAGCGCTTCCTGTCCTTGGGCGCCAGCATCGTGCCGCGGCAACCCGGCGTGCCGCAGCGGCACTCGAACCGCTTCTTCAGCTTGGGCGTATAGCGTTCGTCGATCACCAGACCATAGTCGTAGAACAGCTCCTCGCCAGGGGAAATGTCCGTCAACGCATGGATGAACACCCGGCCGTCGAGTTCGCGTGCCTCGCAGTTGGGGCTGCAGGCGTGGTTGATCCAGCGCGCGTTGTTGCCGTCGACGGCCGCGTCGATGACCCCGCCGGTCTCAAGGTGAAAGTAGAAGGTATGGTCCGGTTGCGACGGATCGTGCGGATGGCGACGCAGCGCTTCGTCCCAGTCGATGTGCTCGCCCTTGTATTCGATGAGCTTCTCGCCGGCCTGCAGCGGCACCAGCGCGTACACGCCGCGGCCATGCACGCCGGAGGCCCGGACCTGGATCCGGGCGCTTCTCCGGGTCACGGGAGGAACGACGGCATCGTCGGCGGGGGCGGGAACACTCGGAGCGGGGCGCGGTTGCGGCATGGAGCGAGTCCGGTACATTGAATTCATGGGTGCGCGCGCGTGTACACACGTACGTAGGCGCGCGAGGCCGGATTGTAGGCAGACGTTCATGAAGATCTTGGACGCCTGAACGAAGAGGAAAGAAGCAAGCGCATGAGCAAGGCATTGGTGATCGCGGAGAAGCCGTCGGTGGCGCAAGACATCGTCAAGGCGCTGACCGCGCTGTCGGGCAAGTTCGAGAAGCACGACGAGTATTTCGAGAACGACGCGTACGTCGTCAGCTCGGCCGTCGGCCATCTGGTGGAGATCAAGGCGCCGGAGGAGTTCGACGTCAAACGCGGCAAGTGGAGTTTTGCCCACCTGCCGGTGATCCCGCCCCACTTCGATCTGAACCCGATCGACAAGAGCAAGGGCCGGCTGAACGCGCTGGTCAAGCTGATCAAGCGCAAGGACGTGACCTCGCTGATCAACGCGTGTGACGCGGGGCGCGAAGGGGAACTGATCTTCCGCCTGATCGTCCAGTACGCCGGCACGGCCAAGGCGCAGGTCGCCAAGCCGGTGAGCCGGCTGTGGCTGCAGTCGATGACGCCGCAGGCGATACGCGACGGCTTCGAACGCCTGCGCACCGACCAGCAGATGCTGCCGCTGGCCGACGCGGCGCGTTGCCGCTCGGAAGCCGACTGGCTGGTGGGCATCAACGGCACGCGGGCGATGACCGCGTTCAACTCGCGCGACGGCGGCTTCTTCCTGACCACCGTGGGTCGCGTGCAGACGCCGACGCTGTCCATCGTCGTCGAGCGCGAGGAGAAGATCCGCAAGCACGTCTACCGCGACTACTGGGAAATCCGCGGCAGCTTCGACGCCGAGGCCGGCCAGTACGAGGGCAAGTGGTTCGACCCCGCGTTCAAGAAGAACGCCGACGATCCCGAGCAGCGCGCGGACCGCGTCTGGACGCAGGCGGAGGCCGATGCCATCGCCGCCGCGGCGCTGGGCCAGCCCGCGACGGTGACCGAGGAATCCAAGCCCAGCACGACGGCCAGCCCCGGCCTGTACGACCTGACCACGCTGCAGCGCGAGGCCAACTCGCGCTTCGGCTTCTCGGCCAAGACGACGCTGGGTCTGGCGCAGGCGCTGTACGAAAAGCACAAGGTGCTGACCTACCCGCGGACCGACTCGCGCTACCTGCCCGAGGACTACCTGATCGTCGCGCAGGACACCGCGCGCATGATCGCCAGCGAGGACATGCCCGGCCCGCTGCAGGCGCTGGCGCAGCACGCGAAGACGGCGCTGGACAAGGGCTACATCAAGCCGACGAAGAAGGTCTTCGACAACACCAAGGTGTCGGACCACTTCGCGATCATCCCGACGCTGCAGCCGCCGCGCAGCCTGACCGAGGCCGAGGCCAAGCTCTACGACATGGTCGTCAAGCGCTTCCTGGCCGTGTTCTTCCCGCCGGCCGAGTTCCAGGTCACGACGCGGATCTCGACGGTGAAGACGCCGGAGAAGGCCTATGCGTTCCAGACCAACGGCAAGGTGCTGGTGAAGCCGGGCTGGCAGGCCGTCTACGGCAAGGAAGCGACCGACGAGAACGCCGAGCCGGGCACCAGCGGCGCGATGCTGGTGCCGGTGAAGGCCGGCGAGGTGGTGCGCACCGAGGGCACCGAGGTGAAGGCGCTGGTGACCAAGCCGCCGGCGCGCTACACGGAAGCGACGCTGCTGTCGGCGATGGAAGGCGCGGGCAAGCTGGTCGACGACGACGAGCTGCGCGAGGCCATGGCCGAGAAGGGCCTGGGCACGCCGGCCACGCGCGCCGCGATCATCGAAGGGCTGCTGGCCGAGAAGTACATGCTGCGCGAAGGCCGCGAGATGATCCCGACCGCCAAGGCCTTCCAGTTGATGACGCTGCTGCGCGGCCTGGGCGTGGAGGAGCTGACCAAGCCCGAGCTGACCGGCAACTGGGAGTTCCAGCTGTCCGAGATGGAGAAGGGCCGCCTCAAGCGCGAGGCCTTCATGGCCGAGATCGCCGCGATGACCGAGAAGGTCGTGCGCAAGGCCAAGGAATACGACCGCGACACCATCCCCGGCGACTACGCGACGCTGAAGACGCCGTGTCCGAAGTGCGGCGGCGTGGTCAAGGAGAACTACCGCCGCTTCACCTGCACCGGCAAGGTCGGCAACGGCGACGAGTGCGGCTTCTCCATCCCCAAGATCCCGGGCGGCCGCAGCTTCGAGCTGGCCGAGGTCGAGACCTTCCTGCGCGACAAGAAGGTCGGTCCGCTGGAGGGCTTCCGGTCCAAGGCCGGCTGGCCGTTCACCGCCGAGCTGGCGCTGGTGTTCGACGCCGAGATCGACAACTGGAAGCTGGAGTTCGACTTCGGCGAGGACGCGAAGAAGGCCGAGGAGAACGGCGAGCCGGTGGACTTCAGCGCTCACACGCCGCTGGGCCACTGCCCGAAGTGCAACGGCCGCGTCTTCGACTTCGGCAGCAACTACGTCTGCGAGCACGCGGTCGGCGACAAGGTCACCTGCGACTTCAAGAGCGGCAAGATCATCCTGCAGCAGCCGATCGAGCCCGAGCAGATGAGCAAGCTGCTCGCGACCGGCAAGACGGACCTGCTGGAGAACTTCGTCTCCAACAAGACGCGTCGCAAGTTCAAGGCCTTCCTGACCTACGACAAGAAGGAAGGCAAGGTGATCTTCGAGTTCGAGCCGCGCGCCGCGAAGCCGGGCGCCAAGACCGGCGCCAGGCCCGCAGCCAAGACGCCCGCGGCCAAGACACCCGCAGCCAAGAAGGTCGCGGCGAAGAAGGCGACGGCGAAGGGCTGATTCCCTCGCCATGCACGGCGCTAGGGCGCGCGCAGGAACGCGTCGCCGCCCAGCACCGGCTCGGCGCGCAGCCGCGCGGCCATGAAGTCCACCAGCAGCCGCAGCGACGCGGGCACGCGCCGCCCGGCGGCATGGACGAGATGCACCGGTGCCGCCGGCAGTTCATGGTCGGCGAGCACGATGCGCAGCAGGCCGCTCCGCACCGCGTCCGCCGCCTGATAGACCTGGCACCGCGCCAGACCCACACCGGCCACCGCGGCCGCGATGCCCGCGGCGTTGTCGTTCACCATCAGCGTGGGCGACAGCGCTTGCGGGCCGTCGCGGAAGCGCCAGGGCGTCATGCTCTGGCCGTCGAAGTAGCTGGCGATGATCCGGTGGTCGACGAGGTCCCGCGGCGTGCGCGGTTCACCGGCACGGCGCAGATAGTCGGGCGATGCCACGATCACCCGTCGCATCGCGCCCACCGGCACCGCGGTCAATCCTGAATCCGGCAGGTGGGCGATCCGCACCGCCAGGTCCTGCCCCTCGTCCAGCAGCGACACGACCCGGTCGACCAGCAAGAGCTTGAGCCGAATCCGCGCGTGCTGCTGGAGGAACTCCGCGGCGAGCGGGGCCACGTGTTGCCGTCCGAACATCGAGGGCGCGGTCAGCGACAGCAGGCCCGCCGGCTCGGCCTGCGCCCCGGCCGCCGCGGCCTCCGATTCGTCGAGGTCGCCAAGGATGCGGCGGCAGTCGACGACGAAGCGCTCCCCGGCCTCGGTCAACCGCACCGAGCGCGTGCTGCGCTGGAACAGCTGCACGCCGAGCCGCTGCTCCAAGGCCGCGATGGCGCGCGTGGCGGCCGGCGCCGAGCAACCCATCCGTCGCGCGGCAGCGGCAAAGCTCTGCGTGTCGGCCACGGCGACGAAGCAGCGCAGGCGGTCGAGGTGATCCATGTCCAGGAACGCCGCAAGCCCGCAGCGTCACATTATTTCGGCAGCTGCAATTCTGAATGATCCGCCATCGGCATTCCAGCCAGCAACTGCAAGAGCTACGGTACGGGCCTCTGAAGACCTCCGCTGGAGCCCTCCCCGATGAACGCCTCCGTCCTCCGCCCATCCGCGCCGTTCCGTCTGCATCGCGTGGCCGCCTCCGGCCATTGCCACCGCGTCGAGCTGCTGCTGTCCCTGCTCGACCTGCCGTACACGGTGGTCGACATCAACCTGGCCGGCGGCGATCAACGGCAACCGGCGTTTGTGGCCATGAATCCGCTCAGCCAGGTGCCGGTGCTGGAAGACGGCGACCTGGTCCTGCCGGAGAGCAACGCGATCCTGGTCTACCTGGCGACGCGCTACGCGCCCGATGCCGGCTGGCTGCCGCGCGATGCCATCGAGGCCGCCTGGCAGCAGCGCTGGTTCAGCCTGTCGGTGAGCCTGCTCGGGCCGGGCGCGGCGACGCCGCGTTTCCGCACGCTGACCGGGTTGCCGGTCGATCCGGCCTCGTTGGCGTTGGGACATCGGCTGTTCGCGCTCATCGAGGAGCAGCTCTCCCGCACCGACTTCCTGATCGCCGACCGCCCGACGCTGGCCGACGTGGCCTTCTACGGCTACACGGCGCAGGCGCCGCTGGGCGGCCTGTCGCTGGCCGACTACCCCCGCCTGCGCGGCTGGCTGGCGCGCATCGAGGCGCTGCCGCGCTTCAAGCCGCTGCCGGACAAGTTCTGAGGCACGCCATGGACACGACCTGGCACCCCGGCGAGCAGACGCTGCAGGAACGGATGGGCGTCCGCGAGCGCATGGCCGAGATCGGCCCCCAGGTGGTCCGGGACCACATGCCCGACCAGCACCGCGAGCTGTTCAACAAGCTGCCCACGCTGTTGCTCGGCGCGATCGATGCCGCGGGCCAGCCGTGGGCGACGATGGTGGCGGGCCCACCCGGCTTCGTCGCGACACCGGACGCGCGGACGATGACGGTGGCTGCGGCGCTGGACGGCCAGGATCCCGCGCTCGCCGCGCTGCGGGCGCACGGACCGGGTGCGCCGGTGGGGCTGCTCGGGCTCGAGCCGCACACACGCCGGCGCAACCGCATGAACGGGCGGCTGCTCGCGCTGTCCGGCGAACGCCTGTCGGTCGGCGTCGTGCAGAGCTTCGGCAATTGCCCGAAGTACATCCAGGCGCGTGATCCGCTGGCCTGGGACGATGCGCCGCCCGCGTTGGCGCAGCCGCTGGGCGCGGCGCTCGATGACGGCGCGCTGGCGCTGATCGAGGCCGCGGACACCCTGTTCATCGCGAGCGCGTCGGCGCCGGTGCCCGGCGACGGGCGCGCGGACGGTGTCGACGTCTCGCACCGCGGCGGCCCGCCCGGCTTCATCCGGGCAGAACGTCGACTGGACGGCGGCATCACGCTGTGGATCCCGGAGTTTCCCGGCAACCGCTTCTTCATGACGCTGGGCAACCTGCTGCGCCATCCGCGCGCGGGCTTGCTGGTGCCCGACTACGCGCGCGGCGAGCTGTTGCACCTGACCGCCGAGTCCGACGTCACCTGGACCGACGACAAGCACGGACTGACCCTGCGCGTCACGGCCGGCCTGCGCCGCCCCGGCGCCCTGCCCTGGCGCTGGAACGAAGCGCGTCTCGCGCCCCAATTCACCGCCGAGCCAGGACCGCACCCGCGTTAGTCCCCAGTTGGAGAAGCCGGGCGCGACCGGTGCCCCTCGAAGCGAATGCCGAGCATGCGCAGGCGATTGAGCGGAGAGGGGCACCGGTCGCGCCCGGCTTCGATCGCCTGCCACGCGGGCGGCCCTTTCGCGCTCCCCCAATTCGCAACCCGTGAAATCCTGGGGGGTCGGTTCGTGCCTCAATCTTCGGACGCCCCTCGCATTTGCGCGACACTCGACCGCAAACAATTTTGCGGATCAGGAGAGGGCATGCGGTCATGGGTCGATCGACGCTGAGCATCCAGACGCGGCTGGTCGCTGCGCTGAGCCTCAGCGCGACGGTGCTGGTGGGCTTGATCGGCCTTTACTGGGTCGACCGCCACGAGCACGAACTCAACGAGGCGCTGATCGAGCGCCAGCAGCGCATGGCGCAGCTGGTGGCGCGGGGCTTCGCGGAGCCGGTCTGGAACCTGGACAGTGCCGCGCTGTCGGAGCTGCTGGACGCCGTGATGGCGGATCCGGAGGTTCAGTCGATCACGCTGGCGGCGCCGGGGCTGGAGACGCTGCAGCGCTCGCGCCAGACGCCGGCGGTGCGGCCGCTCTCGCTCGAATTCGAGTTGAGCCACCGCGCCGGCGCGCAAGGCCCGGCGGGTGCGCTGGGCCGCGCGACGCTGGTCTACACGCGCAGCTACATCGACCAGACCCTGGGCGAGACGCGTCGACTGGTGGCCAGCCTGCTGGCGACGGTGCTGCTGGCGATCGGACTGACCAGCTACGTGCTGGTGCGGCGGCTGGTGGAGCGCCCGGTCTCCCGCCTGCGCGGACTGGCGCAACGTGTCGCGAGCGGCGAGCTCGGCGCCCACATCGAGCCCGAGCATGCCGACGAGATCGGTGACCTGACCGAGCAGCTCAACGCGATGAGCGCCAAGCTGCTCGACTTCGCCGAAGGGCTGCGCAGCAGCGAGCAGCGCTACCGCAGCCTGTTCGAGAACGCGGCCGAAGGCATCTTCCAGGCCGATGGCCACGGACGGCTGCTGCGCGTGAACAAGGCGCTGGCGCAGATGCTGGGGCTGGGGCGTCCCGAGGACGCGCAAGGCGTGACCCTGCGGCGCATGGTGCGCATCGAACACCACGAGTACCGCCGGCTGGCCCGCGCGCTGGAGCGCCACCGGCTGCTGCAACAGGTGCCGCTGCTGGTCACGACGCGCGACGGCCGCGACCTGTGGGTCGAACTCAGCCTGCATCTGGTGCTGGACGGCGCGCCGCGCATCGAGGGCCTGGTCAGCGACATCACGCTGCGCCGGCTGGCGGAACAGGAACTGACGCAGCATCGCGACCACCTCGAGGAGCTCGTCACCGAGCGCACGGTCGAGCTGTCCCAGTCCAAGCAGCGCGCGGAAGCCGCGAACCAGGCGAAGAGCCGGTTCCTGGCGACGATGAGCCACGAGTTCCGCACGCCGCTGAATGCGATCCTGGGCTTCGCGCAGCTGCTGCAGATGGACAGTTCGCTCAGCCCGGCCCAGCAGCATCGCATCCGGCTGATGCGCGAATCGGGCGAACACCTGCTGGTGCTGATCACCGACCTGCTGGACGTCGCCAGCATCGAGGCCGGCAAGCTGACGCTGCAGATGAGCCCGCTCGACCTGCGGGCCCTGCTGGAGATCTGCAGCGAATCGATACGACCGCGCGCGGCCGAGAAGGGCCTGGCCTTCGCCGTGCAGCTGGACCCGCAACTGCCCTCGCGCGTGCGGGCGGACGGGCAGCGGCTGCGGCAGGTGCTGCTGAACCTGCTGTCCAACGCGGTGAAGTTCACCGACCACGGGCGCATCGGCCTCACCGTCGACGTGGTCGCGCAGGGACCCAGCAGCCTGATGCTGCGCTTCACCGTCTCGGACACCGGCATCGGCATGGCGCCGGAGCAGATGGAACGGCTGTTCCAGCCCTTCGAGCAGGTGGCCGACCAGTCGCGCCGCACCGGCGGCACCGGGCTCGGGCTGGCGATCAGCCAGCAACTGGTGCGGCTCATGGGCGGGGAGATCACCGTCGAGACCTCGCCGGATGAGGGCAGCAAGTTCAGCTTCGCGCTGGAGCTGCCGCTGGCTTCCTGACACGGCCCTTCGGACTTCGCTTCGCCGGGCGCGGGCACTCCACGGTGCAGGGGGCATCCCTCCGGGAACCCCCAGCACCATGCCGGCCCCAGTGGCGATCGCTGACTTCGGCGTCGTTGGAGGACCGCGGTGTGCGGGCGGCGCGCGGTCGGGAGGTGCGCGGCGGCATACTCCTCCGCCATGACTGCCGTCCTGTTCTACAAGCTGCTGGCGATCTTCATCGCCGCGGGCATGGGGTGGTTCGTCGGGCACATGCGCTGGCTGGGGAAGGCCGGCGGCGAGAACGACCCGGCCCGCATCCTCTCGAACATCGCGTTCTATCTCTTCGTCCCCGCGCTGATGTTCCGCACCACCGCGCGCGTGGAGATCTCCGAATTGCCCTGGCTCACCGTGGCCGCGTTCTTCGCGCCGGTGGTGCTGATGCTGGTCGCCGTCTACCTGTACGAGCGCAAGCGCCACCCAGACAGCCCCGCCGCCCCCGCCGTGCGCAGCATCACCGCGAGCTTCGGCAACACGCTGCAGGTCGGCGTGCCGCTGGTCGCCGGCGTGTTCGGCGAAAGCGGCCTCGCGGTCCACATCACCGTGGTCAGCTTGCACGCGCTGACGCTGCTGACCATCGCCACCGTCCTCGTCGAGATGGACCTCGCCCGCCACACGCCCCACGGCGCGAGCCTGAAGCGGACCATCCTCACGACGATGCGCAACACCGTCATCCACCCGGTCGTGCTGCCGGTGCTCTGCGGCTTCGCCTGGCACGCCACCGACATTCCGCTGCCCGCCGTGCTCGACGAGGTGCTGCAGATGCTGGGCAGCGCGGTCGTGCCGCTGTGCCTGGTGCTGATCGGGATGTCGCTGTCCTACTACGGCCTGCCGCGCGGCGCGATGCGCACGCTGCTCGGCCTGGCCGCGCTCAAGCTGCTGGTGCTGCCGGCGCTGGTGCTGGGCATCGCGCACTGGGGCTTCGGGCTGTCGGGCATGCCGCTCGCCGTCATCGTCATGATGGCCGCGCTGCCGCCGGGCTCGAACGCGATGATGTTCGCGCAACGCTACCGGACGCTGGAGGCCGAAGCCTCCGGCGCCATCGTGCTGGGCACGCTGCTGTTCGCGGCGACCGCGCCGATCTGGTTGGCGATTCCGGCGTGGCTCACGTGAACGGGCCTTCCGATCTTTGCCTCTGAACACAAGGACGACATGACGGAAACGACGACCACCTCGAGCGCAGACTTCTCCTTCGTCCGCGGCGACGAAGTCGCGCCGGAGATCCTCTACGCCGCGTTCACCGGCGCGTTCGCCGATTACCTGATCGGTCCGTTCCAGATCCCGTTCGCGCAGTGGCCGATGTTCCTCGCGCGTCAGGGCGTCGACCTGCCGCTGTCGCGCGTCGCGCTCGACGCGGCCGGCGCGCCGTTGGCCTTCGCGTTCGTCGCGCAGCGGCCGGTGTCGAATCGCTGGCGCCTCGCGACCATGGGCGCGCTGCCCGCCGCGCGCGGCACCGGAGCCGCGCCCGCGCTGCTCGATGACTTCATCGCCCGCGCAGCCTCTGCAGGGCTGCGGGCCGTGGAGCTCGAGGTCTTCGCGCAGAACGAGCGAGCGCGACGCCTGTATGAGGGACGCGGCTTCCGCAAGCAACATGACCTGTTCGGCTTCGTGGCCGAGCCCGGCACGATCGCGCCCGCGCCCTCGACCACCGGCGCGCCTCATGCGATCGACATGCCCCATCTGCTAGGCTGGCTGGAAGCCGCCGAGCACCGCATTCCCGACCTGCCGCTGCAGGTGACCGCCGCCACGATCCGGCACGGCATCGACTATCACGGCTGGCAGACCGCCGACAGCCAGATCGTCTTCAGCCTGCCCGACGAGACCGTGATGGTCCACAGCTTCATCGCGCCGCGACCGGACGAAGCCCGCGCGCTGATCCGGGCCATCGCCGCGGTGTATCCGGAACGCCGCCTGCGCGTGCCGCAACTGCAGCGCGAGGACCTTGGCGGTGCCACACTGCGCGCCTTGGGCGCCGTGCCGCAGCCGCTGCATCAACAACTGATGCTGCGCCCGCTGTGACGACGCTCGTTGGACAAGGCTCGTGTTGACGAGGCCTTGACGTGGCACCGACCGCACGATCGGTTCCAACTCGCCAAACCTTGATCTTTCAGAGTTCCGGCACTTGTGAGGGAGGCCCGCTTTGGTTAGCGTGCCCCGCACCAACATTGAAGGGAAGCGTCCCACCATGCGATTCATGCCCGCGGCACCCGCCGCCATCACCCTGGCCGTCCTGACCGCCCTCGGCGGCGCCACCGCCACGTCGGCGGCCCTGGCGGCTCCGGCCGCGGCCGGCACCAGCGCCGTCACCACCGTCGGCGGCACGCTCAACGTGAAGCTGGAGAAGGTGAAGCTGGCCAACGGCTTCGAGGTGATCCTGGTCGAGGACCACCGCCTGCCGCTGGTGGCCTTCAACCTCTGGGTGCACGCCGGCCCGCGCAACGAGGCCCCGGGCCAGACCGGCTTCGCGCATCTGTTCGAACACCTGATGTTCGCCGGCACCCGCCACATCCCGCGCGGCACGGCCGACAAGATCATCGACGCCGCCGGCGGCACCGATTCCAACGGCTCCACCGACTTCGATCGCACGAACTACTTCTTCACGCTGCCCTCGAACCAGCTCGAACTCGGCCTGTGGCTGAAGTCGGACATGCTGGGCTACATGATCGACGAGGTCGATTCGGTGTCGCTGGCCAACCAGCAGGACGTCGTGCGCAACGAGCGCCGCCAGTCCGTCGAGAACCGCCCCTACGGCATCGTCGAGGAAGCGCTGTACCAGGCGCTGTTCCCCGAGGGCCATCCGTACCGCGCGACGGTGATCGGCTCGCACGCCGACATCCAGTCGATCAAGCTGAACGACGTCAAGGCCTTCGCCCGCAGCTACTACCGCCCGAACAACGCGACGCTCGTGCTGGCCGGCGACTTCGATCCCGCACAGGCCAGGCAGCTGGTGCAGAAGTACTTCGGTCCGTTGAAGGCCGGCGATCCGGTGCCGCCGGTCAACGTCCCGCAACCGAAGCTGACCGAGGAGAAGCGCATCGAGGTCACCGACCGCATCGAACTGCCGCGCCTGGACATCGCCTGGCACACGCCCGCCGTGTTCCAGCCCGGCGACGCGGAGCTGGACCTCGCCTCCCACGTGCTGGGCGGCGGCAAGTCCAGCCGCCTCTACAAGACGCTGGTCTACGACAAGCAGCTGGCGCAGTCGGTGCAGGTACAGCAGTACTCGCTGTCGCTGGGCTCGGTGTTCTCGGTCGAGGTGATCGCGCGTCCCGGCAAGTCGCTGGACGAGATCCAGAAGATCGTCGACGACGCGGTCGCCGAGCTGTCCGTCAACCCGCCGACGCCCGAAGAGATGGTCCGCGCCCGCGCCGCCATCGAGACCAGCACGCTGGCGCGCCTGGAGAAGGTCCAGGCCCTGGCGGACCAGATCAACTACTACAACCAGCAGGCCGGCGATCCGAACTACATCGGCAAGGACCTGGCGCGCTACCAGGCGATCACGCCGGAGAAGATCCGCGACGTCGTCGCACAGCAGCTGAAGAAGAACGCGCGCGTCGTCGTGCTGGCGACGCCGGGCGAGCAGAAGCTGGCCGCTGAAGTCCCCACCCCGCCGGTGCCCGAGAAGGCCGCCAAGGGCGAGCGCGAGTCGATGAACGCCGACGTCGCCTGGCGCAAGACCCAGCCCAAGGGCGGCAAGGCCAAGGCCTCGGTGCTGCCGGAAGGCAAGCGCCTGACGCTGGCCAACGGGCTGACGCTGATCCACGTGCCGAACCCGGGCCTGCCGCTGGTGAGCGCGACGCTGGTCGTGCGCGCCGGCCAGACCGCCAACCCGGCGGACCGCCCGGGCCTGTCGAGCTTCACCGCCGGCATCCTGCAGCAGGGCACGCAGACGCGCACCGCGCAGCAGATCGCCGACGAGGCCGCCGCGCTGGGCGCGGCGATCAGCAGCGGCGCGGGTCGCGACGAGGCCCGCATCGAAGCCAGCAGCCTGAAGCGCAACTTCGCGCAGACGCTGGCGCTGATGGCGGACGTCACCCTGCACCCGGCCTTCGACGCCGCCGAGATCGCGCGCATGCAGAACCAGCGCCTGGCCGCGCTGCAGCAGCAGCGCGAGCAGGCGCCGGCCGTGGCGTCGGTCGTCTCCAACCGCGTGATCTACGGCGAAGGCCACCCGCTGGCCAAGGCCGCGATCGGCGACGAGGCCTCGATCAAGGCCACCGACGCCGCCGCGCTGCGTCAGTTCTGGGCGACGCATTACCGGCCCGACCAGGCCGCGCTGGTGGTCGCCGGCGACATCTCGGCCGACGAGCTGAAGTCGCTGGCCGAGCGCCTGTTCGGCGGCTGGGCGCGTCCGTCGACGGCCGCCGCGGCCGTCAACGCCGCCGCGCCGCAGCCGGTCGCCGCCCGCGTGATCCTGGTCGACAAGCCGAATGCGCCGCAGACCGCGCTGAGCGTCGTCGCGCCCGGACCGAAGGCCGGCACGCCCGACGCCGAGGACATCAAGGTCATGAACGCCGCGATGGGCGGTCTCTTCACGTCGCGCATCAACACGCAGCTGCGCGAGGTCAAGGGCTACACCTACGGCATCTACTCGGCCTACACGATGAACCGCGACAGCGGCCTGTTCGGCATCCGCGGCAGCGTGCGCACCGACGTCACCGGTCCCGCGCTGACCGACATGTTCAAGGAGATCGACGGCATGCGCGCCAAGCCGATGGGCGCCGACGAGCTGAACCGCGTGCGCAACGCGCAGTTGCTGGCGCTGCCGGGGCTGTTCGACACCAACCGCGTCGTGGCGTCGAGCTACGCCAGCGAATGGGCCGTCGGCGCGCCGGCGGACAGCATCACGTCGCTGCCGCGCAAGTACGGCGCCGTGAACGCCAGCAGCGCCTACAAGGCGACGAAGACCTACGTCGATCCGGCCGCGCTGATCGTCGTGGCCGTCGGCGACAAGGCGAAGGTGCTGCCGCAGCTGGAGGCCCTGGGGCGCAAGCCGCTGGAGATCCGCGACCTGCAGGGCGCGCCGGTCGACGTGACCGCGCCGTCGGCGCCGGCCTCGGCCGCGAAGCCGTGATGACAGGCTCCCTCCCGCGCTGACATCGCGGGCACCAACGACAACGGGCGCCTCGGCGCCCGTTTTCCATTGTGTCGCTCAGTCGCTCAGCGGCCCGCCGTCCTGCGGGTCATCGCTTCATCGCTTCATCGCTTCATCGCTTCGGCGGGTCAGCGGGTCAGCGGCAGCGCGGCGCCCATCATCGCGAACAGCGTGCCGCAGACGCGGTTGAAGCCGCGGCCGGAGCGCTCCAGCCAAGGGCGCACGCGGTGCGCGAGGCTGGCGATCAGGAATTCGACGATCGCCTCGGTGATGACGAAGGTCGCCGCCAGCCACACGAACTGCACCAGCAGATCGCGCTGAGGATCGATGAACTGCGGCAGGAAGGCGCCGTAGAACAGCAGCACCTTGGGATTCGAGACCGCCGACAGCAGACCTTGCCGGAAGAGCACGCGACCGCGTCCCTGCGCCTCGGAAGCGCCCTCGGCCGGACGCAGCTGGATGGCCGGCGAGCGCCACAGCTGGATGCCCAGCCAGATCAGGTAGGCGCCGCCGACGATCTTCAGCACCAGCAGCGCGCTGGCGGTGGTCTGCAGCAGCGCGCCGATGCCCAGCATCGACAAGCCGATCAGCGCGGCGAAGCCGGTCGCGCCGCCCGCGATCGTCCACAGCGTGCGACGGCTGCCGTGCGCCGCGCCATGCGCGAGCACGAGCAGGCTGTTGGGGCCGGGTGTCAGCGACAGGCCGATCACGGCCAGGAAGTAGAGGGTCCAGGTGTGCAGTGCCATGCCGGCGATTGTGCGCCTCAGGACGGCGCCAGGTGGTCGATCGCCGCCTCCACGCGGCCGCGGTCGTGCGTGCTCAGCCCGCGCGCCGCCTGCCGGTACTGCGTCAGCACGTCCGGATCCGCAGGCAGGTGTTCCGCCAGCGCGATCAACAGCTCGGCGCGGTCGAAACCGGCGCTCATGCTGCCCGTGGCCCGCAACACCTGCAGCGCGATCTCGCGATCGACCTGGGTCTCGTCCATCAGCGCGGTCAGCGCCGAGCGGCGGTCGAAGTCGCTCGAAAAGCCCCGCACCGCGTCGACATAGGCCGCGGCGTACGGCGCCGCATTCCCGCGCATCTGATGGGCCGCCGCCTCCAGCACGGTGCGCCGGTCGAAGTCGCCGCCGATCATGCCGCTCGCGGCGATCGCCGTGCGCAGGCGATCCGGCGTGGCCTCGTGGTCCTCGTCGATCAGCGCGACGATGGCGGCGCGCTTGTCGAAGTCGCCGCCGAAGCCGCGCACCGCCTGCTGCCAAGCGGTCATCACGGCACCGTCGTTGACGAGCTGCGGGGACAGCGCCACCAGCACCTCGCGGCGGTCGAAGTCGCCCTTGAGCGTCGGGACCAGTTCCAGCAGCTCGCGCTGCTGGCCCGGCGCCAGCGTCCGATGCTGGATCAGCGCGATGAACGCGGTGCGGCGCTGGAAGTCGTCCTTCATCCGGCCGGCCAGCGCGATCAGTTGCGACAGGGTCTCGTCGCTCTGCGGCCCGCTCTCGAGCAGCGCCTCGATGCGGGTGCGGCGCGCCATCGCGTCCTGCGCCTTGCCGATGTCGGCGAGCGCCGCCTCGGTCCCGCCCTGGCGCAGCAGGCGCTCCACGCGCGGTCCGCTGCCCTGGACGCTTTCCGCGATCAGGCCGATCTGCCCGGCGATCCAGGCCTGCGCCGGTGCATCGATCGGCTTCGTGTCGCCATTGAGCCAGAAGCGCCGCACCTGCCCGCCCTTGCCGTCGGCGGCGATCTCGACGCGGCGCGTCACGCCGTCGGCGCGCTCCATGATCGAGAGCTTGTCGTCGAGCGAGACGACGTCGGTCTCGTCGCCGTTGAATTCCAGTTCGCCCGAGTAGTTCACGCGACGTTCGACGCCATCGGCGATCACGACCTGCCGCGTGACCTTCATGCCGCTGAACGCCGACGAGAACGCGCCGCTGACCCCGCTCAGGTCGACGTTGAGCCGCGGCGCCTTGCCGATGACCAGCATCGGCACGGCCAGCGCCACGGCGCACAGGCCGCCGGCGATCAGCACGCGGACGAGACGGCGGCGGGTGGGCGTGGTGCCGGCCAGCGGCGTGCCCTCCAGCAGCGCGTCCATGCGCGTCATCAACGGGGACCGGGCGGCGGCCATCGCGCTGGCCAGCACCGGCATCGGCCGGGCGCCGCGTCGTCCGTCGGTCGCAGCGGTCGCGGCGGCCAGGTCCCGGGCGCAGACATAGAGGCCCTCGGCCAACGGCATCGCGCCGGCTTCGGCCGCGGCCCAGGCATCGCAGGCCAGCTCGGCGAGCAGGTCCAGCCGACGCATCGCCAGCCGGTTCATCGGCTGCAGCCAGCCGAGCTGCGACACCAGCCGGGCCGCCAGGCGCCAGGCCAGATCGCGACGGCGCAGGTGAGCGATCTCGTGCGCGAGGACCGCGACACGCTGCTGGCCATCGAGCGTGCGCATCAGGCGTGCGGGCAGGCAGATCTGCTTACCCGGCGCGACCAGCGGACTGGCCCAGTGCGGGCTCACGCGCAGCGTCGGCGCGCGCACGCCGGCAATGCCGGCGAGTTCCGCGGCGGCCTGCTGAAGTTCCGGGTCGTCGCAGACCGGCAGCGCGCGGACCTGCCGGCGCAGTCCCAACCAGCGGATCAGCGTCAGCCCGAGACCGAGCAGCGCGACCAGCGGCCAGGCCAGCAGCAGGGCGGCGAGACCCTCGCGCAGGAGTTCGCGGCGATGGGCCATCGCGTCATCGCCGATGTCGACGACGTGTTCGGCAACGTGATCGGCGACGTTGTCGGCGACGACCGTCAGGGGATTGGCCGAGCGCCCGACAGGCGTTGGCGCGGGCGGTGGCGAGGGCGTCGGAGCAGGCGTCGGTTCGCCCTCGACGATCGCCGAGCGCGCGGCGTCCGGCACTGAAGCAGCGCTCGCACCCTGCTCCTGTGCCGCCGTCCAGACATCCGGCAACGCGATCCGCGTGACCTGCGTCAGCGGCTGCACGCTCGCCGTCAGCACCGCGCCGAAGAAGGCCGCGCGCCAGAACGCCTCGCGCCACGCGGGATGCTTCAGCCAGCCCGCGCGTTCCAGCGCCCAGACGCCGCCCAGCAGCACCGTGCTGTGCAGCAGGTAGTTCAACAACCAGCCGGACAGGGCTTCAATCATGGCGGCCTCCCTTGCTCTTCAGCAGCGCGCGCATCCTGGCAAGGTCATCGTCGCCGAGTTCGCCTTCGGAGACCAGATGGCTCAGCAGCGCCTCGGGCTTGCCGCCGAAGAGCGTGCTCAGCAGCCCCGACACCATCGAACGCTGCACCTCCGGCTCGCTGACCGCGGCGCGGTAGACCAGCGCGCGGCCGTCGCGCTCGCTGGCGATCAGGCCGCGCTTCTCCAGCCGCGACAGCAACGTCGCCACCGTCGTGTGCGCCAGCGGGCGCTGCTGCTCGCGCAGCGCCTCCGCCACCTCGGCGTTGCTGGCCTGCCCTCGCGTCCACAGCACGCGCATCAGCGCCAGCTGCAGCTCGCTGAGCGACACGTCGCCCTTGCCGTCGTCGTTGATCGACTCGTCCATCGCCGGATCCCGTATTTCTACAACTGTCGTACTACAACTGTAGAAGATCGAGCCGACCTGCCGCAAGGTCCGGGCTCCTGGGACATACCCGTAGCCCTCCCCTCTCCCATGAGCCGCATGGACCGAGGACATGGGTGACACCGCGAAGGCTTGGCTTTCGGCTTTCGATGGCCCCGGCGCGGCGGCGGCGGCGGGGCATCGGTCAGAATCCAAGACCTATGTCCGACCTCAACGCCTACATGACCGGCGTCGGCGAGGCGGCCCGCGCGGCCGCGACGCTGATGGCCGCCGCTCCGACCGCCGCCAGGAACCTCGCCCTCCAGGCGCTCGCGCGCCGCCTGCGCGAAGCGGGCCCGGCGCTCGCGACCGCGAACGAACGCGACCTCGCCGCGGCGACGGCGTCCGGCTTGGAAGCGCCGATGGTCGACCGCCTGCGCCTGACCGCGAAGGTGCTGGCCACCGTCGCCGAAGGCTGCGAGCAGATCGCCGCAATGCCTGACCCCATCGGCGAGATCACCGGCATGAAGCGCCGCCCGACCGGGATCAGCGTCGGCCAGATGCGGGTGCCGCTGGGCGTGTTCGGCATGATCTACGAGAGCCGCCCCAACGTGACCATCGAGGCCGCCTCGCTGGCGATCAAGAGCGGCAACGCCTGCATCCTGCGCGGCGGCTCCGAGGCGCTGCACAGCAACCTGGCGCTCGCGGCGCTGGTGGCGGACAGCCTCGAGGAAGCCGGCCTGCCGCGCGACGCGGTGCAGCTGATCAACACGACCGACCGCGCCGCGGTGGGTCTGCTGATCGCGATGCCCGCCTTCGTCGACGTCATCATCCCGCGCGGCGGCAAGGGCCTGATCGAACGCATCAGCCGCGAGGCCCGCGTGCCGGTGATCAAGCACCTGGACGGCAACTGCCACAGCTACGTCGACGCCGAGGTCGACCTGGATCTGGCGGTGACCGTCGTCGACAACGCGAAGACGCAGAAGTACAGCCCCTGCAACGCGACCGAGTCGCTGCTGGTCCACGCGAAGCAGGCGGCGGATTTCCTGCCCCGCATCGGCATGGTGTTCGCGGCCAAGGGCGTGGAGATGCGCGGCTGCGAGCGCACGCTGGCACTGCTGGAAGCGGTGCCGCGCGACCTGCTCAAGCCCGCGACGCCCGAGGACTGGGACACCGAGTACCTCGCGCCCATCATCAGCATCAAGGTCGTGGACTCGCTCGACGAGGCCATCGCGCATGTCAACCGGCATGGCTCGCATCACACCGACGCGATCCTGACGACCAACCACGTCAGCGCGATGCGTTTCCTGCGCGAGGTCGATTCGGCCAGCGTGATGGTCAACGCCAGCACGCGCTTCGCCGACGGCTTCGAGTACGGCCTGGGCGCCGAGATCGGCATCTCCACCGACAAGTTCCACGCCCGCGGTCCGGTGGGCCTGGAGGGACTGACGTCGATGAAGTGGGTGGTGCTGGGTCAGGGCGAGATCAGGGGCTGATCCGGCCCGGGCCTCGACATCCGTGGGCAGGCAGGGCAGGGCCAGGCCGGGTCCCTGGCCCGATGCCGATGCCGATGCCGATGGCGATGCCGGGCCCGAGGGTCAGGGCATTCAGGGCATTCAGGGCATTCAGGGCATGTTCGACACGTACTCGTCCTTCGGCGCGCTGATCCGGTAGACCGCCTG
Source organism: Mitsuaria sp. MSU3D (assembly GCF_056867975.1). Classification (NCBI taxonomy): domain Bacteria; kingdom Pseudomonadati; phylum Pseudomonadota; class Betaproteobacteria; order Burkholderiales; family Sphaerotilaceae; genus Roseateles; species Mitsuaria sp. MSU3D. The sequence continues at coordinate 4,586,556 of NZ_CP200314.1, forward strand.
GAAGCGCTGCGTCTGGCCGGGCGCCAGCGGCAATTCCCACATCTGGATCCCGGGACGATCGCGCCAGCCGGCCGTCGTCACCGGCGGCGTGAATTGCGTCTGCACACGGACGTCCTCATGGTCCGGCACTGGCGCGGCCTCCAGCACCTGCAAGGTGACCGGGCGGCTGCGCAGGTTCTCGACCTGCCACTGACGCGTAAGCACGACCTCGCGACGCGAGCCGATGAAGCCGCCGTTGGCGCCCTCGCGCTTGTCGGGTTCGACCCGCACGCGCAGCCGGTCGTCGAGACCGAAGGGCAAGGTCCAGGTCTTCTCGGTGCCGAACTGCAGCGGCACCTGCCCGATGAGCGCGTTGTCGCGGAACAGCTGCACCGGCCCCGTCGGCCACGAGCCCTGAGGACGCGGCAGCTCGGCGACGAGGTAGGCCGCCGGCTCGGTCTTGGGCTGCACGCGGGCGAGCAGGCGCGCCTCCGCGGTCGTCCGACCGAGGCTGACCGTCGATACCGCGCCATCGGCGCGCAGCGTGACGCGCTGCGGCAGGTCGTATTCGGCGCCGAACTCGCCCTCGAAGACGCTCGGATCGAAGCTCAACGGCGCGACCCGGGAACCGGTGACCTCAACCATCCGCTCCATCGGCGCGGGCGCCATGGCCGCCGCCGGCGCGGCTTCAAACAACAGTCGCCCGCGCGCGTTCGGTTTCGGGCGGTCGAGCTCCAGCGTCCACGGCTGCAGCGGATCGACCGCCACGCTCTGACGGGGTCGCACGGTCGACAACTTCAGCTTCACGTCGGTCCAGTCCTCGCCGCTGTTCTGCGCGATCTGCGCGAGACGCTCGATGACGAGACCACCGGTCGCCGTGTCCAGCCGCGCACGGTACTGCGGCTGCCAGCCGGCGCCGCTCAGCCGGTACGACAGGCCGATGTCGCCGCCCTCGCCTGTCGAGAGGCGCAGCGTCACCACCGACACCTGGCTGGAGGCCGTCGGCGCCGCGGCCTTCGCCGCCGTGAGGTCGTTGCCGATGTCGGTCAGCCGCTCCTTCAGCGCCTGGCGTTTCAGCGTCAATTCCTGGGCGTTGCGCCGCAGGGCTTCGAGGCTCGTGGCCAGCGCCGCGCCGGGCTTGGCCTCGCGATCCGACAGACCCTTCAGATAACCGAGCGCCAAGTCGACGCCGGCGATCTCGGCTTCGACGGCGTCGCGCTGCTGCTCGACCTCGCGGACGCGCGGATCGCGCTGGCGGCATTCGGGCAGGGAGTCGCGCGGCACGCGATCGATCTTGAGTTCGCCGAGGTTGATGCCCGGGGCGGCCTGCACCTGGATCGCGTCGCGCTCCAGACCCGCCGGCAGGCACGCGAAGCGCGCCTGCGTTGCGCCGGCCGGCACGCGCGTGGCGCGCTCCACCTGGGCGCCGCCGGGATAGAGCAGCACCTGGGCGATCGCGGACGCGCCCTGCGGCGTCGCGCCTGCGGACGGGCCCGTCGCCGCGGTTGCCGGAGCACTGAACGCGGCGACGCCGGCAGCGGCGATGACCGACATCATGAACACTCGTTGCATTGCTTTTCCTCCTGGAGGCGGACGACGCTATCACGGTGCTGGCACACTTCCGGCCTGCCGCATTCCCTGTCAACCGCTGGTCCCCTGGCTACCATTTCCCCATGTCCGACGCCGCCACCGCCCCGATTCCCGCTGTCCATGCCTCGCGCCGCAAGGCGTTGGTGCTGTTCTCCGGCGGCCAGGATTCCACCGCCTGCCTGGCCTGGGCGCTGGACCGCTTCGCCGAGGTCGAGACCCTGGGCTTCGACTACGGCCAGCGCCACCGGGTCGAGCTCGACTGCCGTCAGACCGTGCGCGCGCAGATCACCGCGCAGTTCCCGCGGTGGGCCGCCAAGCTCGGCGAGGATCACCTGCTCGACCTGAGCCTGCTGGGCCAGATCTCCGACACCGCGCTGACGCAGGAGCGCGCGATCGAGCTGCAGGCCAACGGCCTGCCGAATACCTTCGTGCCGGGGCGCAACCTGCTGTTCCTGACCTTCGCCGCGACGCTGGCCTACCGCCGCGGCGCGTCGGTGCTGGTCGGCGGCATGTGCGAGACCGACTTCTCCGGCTACCCCGACTGCCGCGACAACACGCTCAAGGCCTTGCAGGTCGCACTGAGCCTGGGCCTGGACACGCCGATGACGCTGGACACGCCGCTGATGTTCCTGACCAAGGCGCAGACCTGGGCGTTGACGGAGTCGCTCGGCGGCGAGGCCTTCAACGAGCTGATCATCGAACACACCCACACCTGCTACCTCGGCGAGCGCAAGACCCGGCACGCCTGGGGCTGGGGCTGCGGTCACTGCCCGGCCTGCGAGCTGCGCGCCAAGGGCTGGAACGAGTTCCAGGTCGCCAGGTCGTCGGCCGGTCCGGCCGTCGCTCCGTGATCCCCGTCAGCGCCGTCAGCGCAGCCAGCACCGTGCAGGCGATTCACTGGAACTGGTGGCTGTGGGGCCTGGCCGCGGTGCTGGCCTTCTGGAGCATCGGCGCCTACAACCGCGTGATGCTGCTCCGCAATGAGATCGGGAAGGCCTACGCGCAGCTGGATGACGCGCTGACGCGCCGTTTCGCCCACGGCGATCTGCTGCTGGAACGGCTGCGTGAGCGTCTTCCCAGCGAGCAGGCCAGCCTGGACGCGCTGGCCTCGACGCAGGCCGAGGCCCGGGCCGCCGCGCAGGCGGTGCGCGCCAAGCCCTATGCGGCGGATCCGGTGGCGCTGCTGGCGGTGGCCGCCGCCGTGCACGGCGCGGCGCTGACGCGGATGGTGTCGCTGGTCGAGCACCACGCGGAGCTGAGCGCCGATCCGGACCTCGGCGGCGCCGTCGACGAGCTCAAGATGATCGACCGCCAGCGGGCGTTCTCGCGGCAGGTCTTCAATCAGGCGGTCGACGCCTACAACGCGGCGATCCGGCAGTTCCCGACCCGCGTGCTGATGAGCTTCGTCGGCTTCAGCGAGGCGCGCAGCCTCTGAGCCGAAACGCGAAGGGCCCGCCAGGCGGGCCCTCGTCACCGATCGCGGGAGCGATCAGGCCTTCTTGTTCTTCATCAGCGCGAGGAACTCCGCGCGCAGCGTCGCATCCTTCAGGAACGAGCCGCGCATGACGCTGTTCGTCATCGTCGAGTCCATGTCCTTGACGCCGCGCCAGTGCATGCAGAAGTGGTCCGCATCCATCACGATCGCCAGACCGTCCGGCTTGACGCGGTCCTGCAGCTCGTTGGCCAGCATCACGACCGCCTCTTCCTGGATCTGCGGGCGGCTCATGATCCACTCGGTCAGGCGCACATACTTGGACAGGCCGATCAGGTTCGAGTGCTCGCTCGGCAGCAGGCCGATCCAGACCTTGCCGATGATCGGGCACAGGTGGTGCGAGCAGGCGCTGCGCACGGTGATCGGGCCGACGATCATCAGTTCGTTCAGACGCTCGGCGTTGGGAAACTCGGTCACCGGCGGCGGCGGCGCGTAGCGCCCGGCGAAGACCTCCTTCACGAACATCTTCGCCACCCGCTTGGCCGTCTCCTGCGTGTTGTGGTCGCTGTCGGTGTCGATCACCAGCGACTGCAGCACGTCCTGCATCCGCGCCTGCACCTCGGCCTGCAGTTGGTCGAGCTCGCCGGCCTCGATGAACTCGGCGATGTTGTCGTTGGCATGATGGCGCCGGCCCGCCTGGACCAGCCGGTAACGGATGCGGTCGGAAGCCGGCAGCGCTGCCAACTCTTCGGGGCTCAGGATGAGGGTGCTCGTCATGGGGCGGGATTGTCGCGGCATCTTCATGCCATTGCGAAAGCAAGGCTCTTGGGGGTAGCAAGGGGCCCTGGCGGGGCGCGGGGTTCCTCCTGCCGAGGCACTTGCTGGCGGGAGGCCTGGCGCGGGCTCTCCACGACTCAGGGGGCATCCCTCCGGGAACCCCCAGAGTCATTCCGGCCCCACAAGCGCACGCTGCCTTCGCCACTAAACTCCACCGGTGTCTGCCTCCTCTTCTCCTTCCCCTTCCTCGTCCAAGAACGCCGTGTCCGGCGGCGCCCCGCCACTCCACCGGCTGCTGGCCGGTGCGGCCGATGCGGTCCAGGCCGTGCGCGACGGCCACTCGCTGACCGAGTGGCTCGCCCGTTCTCCCGCCGATATCCGCCCCGGCGTGCAGGCGCTGAGCTTCACCGTGTTGCGCCGCCTGGGTGCGGCGCAGGCGGTGCGCGCGGCGCTCGCTCCGAAGAACCCGCCGCCGCGCGTGGACGCGCTGCTGGTGACCGTGCTGGCGCTGCTCTGGCCCGGCGAAACCGCGTACGCCGATCACACGCTGGTGGATCAGGCCGTGCATGCAGTGCGGCAGCGCGCGCCCAACAGCGCGGGCTTCGTCAATGCGGTGCTGCGGCGCTTCCTGCGCGAGCGGGAGGCGCTGGTCGCCGCCGCCGAAGCGGATCCCGTCGCCCGCTTCAATCATCCGCGCTGGTGGCAGGACCGCCTTCGCAACGACTGGCCCGCCCAGTGGCAAGGCCTGCTGCAGGCCAACCAGCAGAAGCCGCCGATGACCCTGCGGGTCAATCCGGCGCACGACGACCTGGACGGCTACCTCGCCCGCCTGCGCGAGGCCGGCATCGCCGCGCACCCGGCAGGCCCGCTGTTCCCGCAGGCCGTCGTGCTCGACGAGCCGCGGCCGGTCCAGGCCCTGCCCGGCTTCGACGGCGGACATGCCTCGGTCCAGGACGCGTCCGCGCAGTTGGCCGCGCCGCTGGTGCTGGGCCGCCGGCGCCCGCAAGACCTGTCCCCGGACGAGGCGTGGCCCGAGCTCGGCGAGGGCGCGCGGGTGCTGGACGCCTGCGCCGCGCCGGGCGGAAAGACGGCCCACCTGCAGGAACTCGCCGGCAACCGCCTCGATCTGCTGGCTTTGGACGCCGATGCCAAGCGGCTGGAACGGGTGAGCCAGAACCTGCAGCGCCTGAAGCTCGACGGCGCCGTGAAGGCCGCCGACGCCCGCGACACCGCCGCCTGGTGGGACGGCCGCCCGTTCGACGCCATCCTGCTGGACGCGCCCTGCAGCGCGTCGGGCATCGTGCGCCGGCATCCGGATGTGCGATGGCTGCGCCGGCCGGACGACATTCCGTCGCTCGCACGCATCCAGTCCGAATTGCTCGAGGCGCTGTGGCCGCTGCTCAAGCCAGGCGGGCGGCTGGTTTACGCGACCTGCTCGGTCTTCAAGGCCGAAGGCCAGGACCAGATCGACGCGTTTTTGCAACGCCATGGCGATGCGCGGTCGCGTCAGTTCGACCAGGGGGCCGGGCATCTGCTGCCGCTCGCAGACAATGGTCCGCAGGACTCCGCATCTGGCGCGGCGGCCGTCACCGACGGCTTCTATTACGCGCTGCTGCAGAAGACCTGACCCGAGAACTTCCCCCCTGCATCCGTCCGCGTGTCCCCGCCGTCCCGTCCCGTTCCGCTGCGTTCCTGGTGGCAGCGCCTGACCCTGGTCGGCGCGCTGCTGGCCTTGCACGGCTGGGCGCTGGCCCAGGGCGTGGCCCTGCAGGTGCTGAACGCGGAACGCGTCGAGGACGGCCTGGCCGTCAGTTTCAGCACCCGCTTCGAGTTGCCCCGGCAGGCCGAGGAGGCGCTGCTCAAGGGCGTGGCGATCTACTTCGTCGCCGAGATCCAGGTCTTGCGCAACCGCTGGTACTGGCGCGATGCGCGTGTCGCCCAGGCCAGCCGGACCTGGCGACTGACCTGGCAGCCGCTGACCCGTCAATACCGCGTCAGCACCGGCGGCCTGCACCAGAGCTTCGACACGCTCGGCGAGGCGATCTCGTCGCTGCGTGGCGTGTCCGGCTGGCGCGTGGCCGAGACCAAGGACATCGAGGACGATGGCCGCTATTACCTGGAGTTCAGCTACAAGCTGGACACCGCGCAGCTCCCGCGGCCGATGCAGATCGGGCTGGGCGGCAGCCAGGGCTGGGCCTTGAGCGTCGACCGCAATCTCACGCTGACGCTGGAGGCGCCGTCCACGCCGCCCCCCAACCGGCCGCAGCCTTGAACAGGCAGACCTTGCCGTCGTCTTCCTCCGTCGTTTTTCCGATCCCCCTGTTTCAGCAAGGACCCTGACCCGTGACCAAGTCGGCGCGCCTGGCGTGGTTGATCTCCGTGACCGCGATCGCGGGTGCCAGCGGCATGCTGGCCTTCCTGCTGTCCATCAGCACGACCGCGCAGCGCGGCTTCCTGGAGCGCCATTACGTCTGGCTGTTCTGGGTCAACGTCGCGGTCGCCACCGCGCTGATCGTCGTCATCGGCGTCGCCGGCACGCGGCTCGCGCTGCGGGTGAAGCGCGGCCGCTTCGGCAGCCGCCTGCTGCTCAAGCTCGCGGGCATCTTCGCGATCGTCGGCGTGGTGCCGGGCCTGCTGATCTACACGGTCTCCTACCAGTTCGTGAACCGGAGCATCGAGAGCCTGTTCGACCAACGCCTCGCCAGCGCGCTGGAGGCGGGCCTGGCGCTGGGCCAGGACACGCTGGAGAACTTGCGCACCGAGCAGACCGTCCGCACCCGCGCCGCGGCCGAACGCTGGGAAGACGGCGCGCTGGCGCCACTGGCGCTGGAGCGGCTGCGCGATCAGCTGGGCGCGCGCAGCGTCGCCCTGGTCGCGGGCAACGGCCAGATCATGCTGTCCGCCGGCGGCGAGTCGAGCGAGATCCCCGCGCGGCCCAATTCCACGCTGATCTCGCAGGCGCGCAGCAACGGCATCGCCTCGCGGCTGGAAGGTCTGGAGGACGAGCAACTGGCGATGCAGGGCGAGGCGCGCATCCGCTCGCTGGCCCTGCTGCCGAGCAGCGCGCTGCAGCTGACCAACAGCGACCGCTATCTGATGGTCGTCAAGCAGATCTCCGGCAAGGTGATCAGCAACGCGCTGAACGTGTCGGCGGCGAACCAGGAATACCTGCAGCGCTCGCTGCTGCGCGACGGCCTGCGGCGCATGTACCTGGGCACGCTGACGCTGGTGCTGATCCTCGCGGTGTTCGCGGCGCTGCTGCTGGCGGTGGCGCTGTCCAACCAGTTGGTGCAGCCGCTGCTGCTGCTGGCCGAAGGCATGCGCGAGGTCGCGACCGGCGACCTGAAGGCCAAGCCGGTGTTCCGCTCGCGCGACGAGCTCGGCGGGCTGACGCGCTCGTTCGCGGACATGACGCAGCAGCTGGCCGACGCGCGCGCGCTGGTCGAGCACAGCGTGACGCAGCTCGAGAGCGCGCGCACGCACGTGCAGACCATCCTCGACAACCTGACGGCCGGCGTGATCGTGTTCGACGCCGATCGCCGCATCGAAACCGTCAACCCCGGCGCGACGCGCATCCTGAAGCTGCCGCTGTCGGCCTACGTGGGTCGGCCGCTGGAGGACCTGCCGGTGCTGGCGGTATTCGGCAAGGACATCTGGCAGCGCTTCGAACTGCAGAGCAGCCCCGAGGCGAGCGAGCGCGAGCACTGGCAGGATTCGTTCGAACTGCAGCTCGACGAAAAGACCGCGCTGACGCTGCTGGTGCGCGGCGCACTGCTGCCGCAGGGCGCGCGACTGCTGGTGTTCGACGACATCAGCGAGGTCGTGTCGGCGCAGCGCTCCGCCGCCTGGAGCGAGGTGGCGCGGCGGCTCGCGCACGAGATCAAGAACCCGCTGACGCCGATCCAGCTGTCGGCGGAGCGCTTGCAGTTCAAGCTCGAGTCCAAGCTCGAAGGCACCGATCAGGCGATGCTGGTGCGCTCGGTGGGCACCATCGTCAACCAGGTCCAGGCGATGAAGCAGCTGGTCAACGAGTTCCGCGACTATGCGCGGCTGCCCGCGGCCAAGCTCTCGCCGCTGGACCTGAACGCGCTGGTCGCCGAGGTGCTGACGCTGTACGCCGAAGCCCAGGAGGCGGGGCAGCTGAAGGCGGACCTGGCGACCGATCCGCCGCTGATGATGGGCGACGCGCCGCAGCTGCGGCAGGTGATCCACAACCTCGTGCAGAACGCGCTGGATGCGGTCAGCCATCGCCCGGACGGCCACGTGACGGTGCGGACCCAGAAGTCGTTGACCGAAGCCGGCGAGCTGCGGGCGCTGCGGTTGGTGATCGTCGACAACGGGCCCGGTTTCGCCGAGAACGTGCTGAAGCGCGCCTTCGAGCCTTACGTCACGACCAAGACCAAGGGCACGGGGCTCGGGCTTGCCGTGGTGAAGAAAATCGCGGACGAGCACGGCGCTCGCATCCGCTTGGTGAATCTCCCAGCAGCCAGCGGCGCCGATCAGCCGCCGAGCGGCGCACAAGTTTCGTTATCATTTTCAAAACTCGCGACTGCACCGAGCCCTGCGCAGGACGCGCCTCGGCCGCGTGAACAGTAGGCATACATGGCAACCATTCTTGTTGTTGACGACGAACTGGGCATCCGCGCCCTCTTGTCCGAAATCCTCTCCGACGAGGGGCACACCATCGAACTCGCGCAGAACGCCCAGCAGGCGAGGGCGAGCCGCGAGCGCTCGCGTCCCGACCTTGTGCTGCTGGACATCTGGATGCCGGACGTCGACGGCATCACGCTGCTCAAGGAGTGGGGCAGCACCGGGCAGTTGACGATGCCGGTCATCATGATGAGCGGCCACGGCACGATCGACACGGCGGTCGAGGCGACCAAGTTCGGCGCGATGGCCTTCCTGGAAAAGCCGATCACGCTGCAGAAGCTGCTGCGCGCGGTCGAGCAGGCCCTGGTGAAGACCGCGCCCCGCCCGGCGCCGCCGGCGGCGCCGGTGATCGGGACGGCGATCGGCAACAGCTATCCGCGTCCGGAGACGCTGCCGCCCATCGCGGCCGGCACGCTGCCGGTCCAGACGGCCGGCCTCGCCCCGGTGACGCCGCTGCCGCATCAGGGCCTGGCTTCCGAACAGGTCTTCGAACTGGACCGTCCGCTGCGCGAGGCGCGCGATGCGTTCGAGAAGAGCTACTTCGAATTCCACCTGGCCAAGGAGAACGGCTCGATGACCCGCGTGGCCGAGAAGACCGGCCTGGAACGCACCCACCTGTACCGCAAGCTCAAGCAACTGGGCGTCGATTTGTCGAGAAACAAGCGAGGCAGCGGAATTTAGTGCTATAGTCGCTGTCTTCGTTGTTCGGCACAGGACGCAAGACCTGGAACAACGGAGCGAGAGACACAGTCTCACGGCCAAGTAGCTCAGTTGGTAGAGCAGCGGATTGAAAATCCGCGTGTCGGTGGTTCGATTCCGCCCTTGGCCACCAGATTCAAGAAAGCCCGGCTCTGCCGGGCTTTCTGCTTTCTGCCTCGACGCGCCAGTCGGGCCATCGAGGGCACGGCTCCCGCCGCGCCTCAGCGCGTGATGATGTCCCGATGCATCGGCGCGAGCAGCGCCAGCAATCGGTTCTGCACCGCGAACGGCACCTGCTGGTCGTCCATCGCGAACTGCAGGTCCTCGACCAACGCGTTGAAGTCGGCCTTGGTCAGCGCCAGATGGGCGTGCGAGTTCTTCATCGTCTCGCCCTCGTACTTGCACGCGCCTCCGCTGAGCACGCAGAACTGGTTGCGCAGCGACTCCTTCAGCGCCTTCGGATTGACGCCATCGAACTTCTTCTGGATGCGCGGATCCGCATAGGCGCGATCGACCATGCCGTCGACGATCCGGGCGATGCCTTCATCGCCACCGAGCGAACGGTACAACGCGTCGTCCGCCGCGTGCGCATGCACGCCCACGCCGATCAGCAGCGCCAGCGCGCTTGCCGTCCACAGTCTTCGAGCAGATCGCATCGTCCAGGTCTCCTCGTCGATTCGTCGTGATGGCGACTTGGCGTCGCGCCGGGATCAGTACGCGAACTGGATCGACCCGTACACACCGCGCTGTCTCCGCGGCTGGATGCCGGGCACCACACGGCCGAGGTCCACGTACGCCGCCGTCAGCGAGACGTGCTTGTTCGGCGCCCAGGCGACGAACACGTCCTTCCAGTCATCCTCGCGCAGCCCGTCGCCGAGGATCGACGGGTAGAGCTTGTCGGGCTTCATGCGGTACTCGGCGCCGATCGCCCACTGCTTGTTGATCAGGTACGCGATCGACACCTCAGGCATCAGCGAATACCGGCTGCTCGCCGTGCCGCCGAAGCCCAGCAGACCGTTCTGGTTGGCCCGCGTCGCGCGCAAGGTCACGTTCACCAGCGTGCTCTGCGCCAGGAACAGCTTGGTGGCGCTCAGATAGACGTCGACGCCGTTGCGCTTCGCGCCGAGCGCGCTCAGCGTCGGCGCAAGGCCGCCGGCATCCAGATGCTTGTATTCGACACCGAGCGCAATCTGCGGCATCCAGGTATCGGCGTCCAGCACGGCGTCTCCACCCAGCCGGACCTTCGCACCGAGAATCGTCTGCTTCAGCTGGAGCCCCGGGAGACCCAGTGCCGCGCCCGTCCCGCCGGCGCTGAAATCCTGCTTCGCGATCGACAGCTCGGCGCGCTCGCCGAAGGCCACGGACGCGCCGTAGCCGGACAGGCCGTAGTCCTGCACCGGCAGGCGCGTGAAGTAGGCCGTGGCGCCGACCTGGCCGCTGGTGGCATAACTCCCGGTCAGGGCCCAGGGGGTCAGGCCGCCACCGGCAGCGCCGTCGATGCTGCTCACCCCGCCGGTCAGCAGCAGCTTGCCCTGTGCCTGCGCGGCACAGGCCAGCGGCACGGCCAGCAGCAAGGGGACCAGCGATCGAAGCATCACCAGGCGCCGATGTTGGGCAGGGAGATCCACGGCTCGGCCGGCGGCAGCGCGGGGCCGTCCTGCAGCAGTTCGACCGAGATGTTGTCGGGCGAGCGCACGAAGGCCATGCGGCCATCGCGCGGCGGACGGTTGATCGTCACGCCGGCGTCCATCAGCCGTTGGCAGGCGGCATAGATGTCCGGCACCGCGTAGGCCACGTGGCCGAAGTTGCGACCGCCGGTGTAGACCTCGGGATCCCAGTTGTAGGTGAGTTCGATCTGGGCATCCTCGTCACCGGGCGCGGCGAGATAGACCAGCGTGAAGCGGCCGGCCTCGTGCTCGCTGCGGCGCACTTCCTGCAGGCCGAGCGCGTCGCGGTAGAACTTCATGGACGCTTCGATGTCGGTCACTCGGACCATGGTGTGCAGATACTTCATGAGCGGTCGGCGGATGGCGGTGGGAGGAAGGGGAAGGGGAAGGGGAAGGGGAAGGGAATGATGCATTGTGGCCGCGGCGGGCCAGGTGCGCATGCGCCAGGGCCATGTGCGAGGACCGCCTCGGTGCGGCCACGACAAAAGAAAAGGCCCGCGTCAGCGGGCCTTCGTGCGAGCGGCGGGCTCGGAGGGTCAGGTCGCCTTCGGCGCCGCGTCGCCACCCTGCGCCTGTTGCGCCGCCTGGGCCAGGCGCTGCGTCAGTTCCTTGCGGAAGCGGTTCAGCTCCTGGACGCTGGCGAAGCTGCGCTCCATCAGCAGGCTCATGTTGTGCAGGATGCGTTCGACCACCTTGTTCTCCCACACGGTGTCGAACTGGATCTGCTTGTCCAGCCAGCGCTCCAGCCATTCCGGATCGGGCAGGCGGCTCTGGATGGTGTCGCGCGGGAACAGCTTGGCGTTCACGTGCAGGTTGGTCGGATGCAGCGCCTGGGCCGTCCGGCGCGCGCTGGCCATCAGCACGCCGACCTTCGCGAACGCGGCCTTGGCCTCGTCGCCGAACTTGGTCATCGCGCGCTTCATGTAGCGCAGGTAGGCGCCGCCATGGCGGGCCTCGTCGCGCGACAGGGTCTCGTAGATCGCCTTGATGACCGGCTCGGTGTGCCATTCGGCGGCACGGCGGTACCAGTGGTTCAGGCGGATCTCGCCGCAGAAGTGCAGCATCAGCGTTTCCAGCGCGGGGGCCGGGTCGAACTCGAAGCGCACCTCGTGCAACTCCGCTTCGGTCGGCACCATGTCCGGACGGAAGCGGCGCAGGTACTCCATGAGCACCAGCGAATGCTTCTGCTCCTCGAAGAACCAGACGCTCATGAAGGCCGAGAAGTCGCTGTCGTCCTTGTTGTCGCGCAGGAACATCTCCGTGGCAGGCAGCGCGGACCACTCGGTGATCGCGTTCATCTTGATCGTGCGCGCCTGGTCGTCGGTCAGCTTGGACGCGTCGAACTTGTCCCACGGGATATCCGTGTCCATGTTCCAGCGCACGGCCTCGAGTTGCTTGAAGAGTTCGGGATAAAGCATCTGTCTGCGTCCTGTTGAGCGCGGCGGATTCTACCGGTCGCACCATGACATTCCCTTACGCCATCCGCCCGTGGGGCGATCTGGCCTAATCGCGCTTCCAACGGACCTGAAGCCACGTTCGCTTCTTACGCAGCGCCGCAGCCTTCGGACCATCCGGATTTACCGATCCCAGGAGATAACGACATGACCCAGTCCTTCGGTTCCTTCTTCAGGCGAGCCGCGCTCCTGCTGGCGCTGGTGTCGCCGTTCGCCGCGACGTCCGCCCACGCCGCGCCCGCGGCCGAGACGACTGCATCGAGCGCCTCGTGCCCCGAACTGCTCAACCGGCAGATGCCCCGCCTGCAGGACGAGAAGCCGCAGGCGCTGTGCCAGTACGCCGGCAAGGTCGTGCTGGTGGTCAACACGGCCAGCTTCTGCGGCTACACGCCGCAGTACAAGGCGCTGGAAGCGCTGTCCGCGCGCTATGCGGACAAGGGACTGGTGGTGCTCGGTTTTCCCTCCGGTGACTTCGGCAACCAGGAGTACGGCAGCAACAAGGAGATCGCCGAGTTCTGCGAGAACACCTTCAACGTGAAATTCCCGATGTTCAGCAAGAGCAACGTGGCCGCCGGAAAAGCCGATCTGAATCCGCTCTTCGCCGACCTGGCCAAGCGCACGGGTCAGGCGCCGAAGTGGAACTTCCACAAGTACTTGATCTCGCGCGACGGCAAGCAGGTCATGAGCTTCGCGTCCGGCGTGAGCCCCGACAGCACCCAGTTCACCCAGGCCGTGGAAAAGCTGGTCGCGCAACCGCAGTGATGAGTGCGCTGAGCCACTGAATCGGAAAACCTGCGCCTGCGCCTCATTTTCTCTCGAAAAAACTGATCTCAGGGCGCGGGGTTGGGCAATCGGTGCGCCTGTAGCGAAGGCTCGTCATCACCCTGAAAACTGTCCCGGCTAGGCGGGACAACAGTGACAGTTGCTCACTTATTCGTTCATCGATGGGATGACATCGACGGCGATGCGCTGCACCATGACGGCTCGTTCAACACATCGCTGACGACAAACGCCAGCGCCAACAGCCGGTAGCAGCGGTCCCTTTGGGGACGCTTAAACGGGCCGGAAGGCGCAGCGGTTCAGGAGGGCATTCCGGGTTTCCACCGATCCCGGCAGCGATGGGAGTAAAGTCAACGCATCCACTTTCAGCCGCAAGACCTGCTTCCTCGTGAAGCTGCAATCCCGAGGCCTTTCTCCTCCTCCTCCCTCCCTCCCTCGTTGGCCAGGGGCGTCTTGAGGCTACTTTTATACCCAGGGCTTCCGCATCGCGGAGGCCCTTTGTATTTCTGCCTTGCAGACGCCTCCCGGGCTCGCAAGAGCCTGGGCGGACTTGGACGGGATCAGGCGAGCCAGCCCTTGCGGCGGAAGTAGATGAAGGGGGCGGTGACCGACGCGACCATCAGTCCCAGCGCGAAGACGTAGCCGTACTTCCAATGGAGCTCCGGCATGCCGTCGAAGTTCATGCCGTAGACGCTGGCGATCAGCGTCGGAGGCAGCAGTGCCACGCTCGCGACCGAGAAGATCTTGATGATCTTGTTCTGGTTGATGTTGATGAAGCCGACCGTGGCGTCCATCAGGAAGTTGATCTTGTCGAAGAGGAAGGCCGTGTGCGAATCGAGCGAGTCGATGTCGCGCAGGATCTGCCGGGATTCCTCGAACTGCTCGGCGTTGAGCATGCGGCTGCGCATCATGAAGCTGACCGCGCGGCGCGTGTCCATCACGTTGCGCCGGATGCGGCCGTTCAGGTCTTCCTCGCGCGCGATGGCGGCGAGCACCGCGCCGGCCTCGGTGTCGTTGACGTCCTTCTTCAGCACGCGCGCGCTGACCTTCTCGAGGTTGTCGTAGATGCCCTCGAGCACGTCGGCGGAGTACTCCGCATCCGCGTCGTAGAGCTTGAGCAGCACGTCCTTGGCGTCCTCGATCAGGGCGGGGATGCGACGCGCGCGCAGGCGCAGCAGGCGGAACACCGGCAGGTCCTCGTTGTGGACCGAGAACAGCACGTTGTTGAACAGGATGAAGGCCACGCGCACATTGCGCGGCGCCTCCATGTCGTCGATCAGGAAGTCGGAACGGATGTGCAGCTCGCCGTTGTCCTCCTCGTAGAAGCGGGCGGACTCCTCCAGATCCTCGTCGACGATGTCTTCGGGGATCACCAGGCCGAAGCGTTCGCGGATCCAGTCCTTCTCCTCCGGCGTGGGCGACTCCAGGTCGACCCAGACCGGGTCACGACCGTCGTCCGTGCGCGCGAGCAGTTCGGCGGCGGTCGCGATCTCCTCCTGGACCATGCCTCCCTTGAGGCGGCCGTTGTCCAGCGTGAAAACATTGAGCATGCAGGTCCTTCGTCGGCGGTGACGCGCTCTGGCGAACGCGCAAGCCGGAGTGCGCGTTGACGGATCCTCGGGATCGTCGCGGCGCAGGAAGTTGTCGGGGAGCGGGCGGCGCCGGGACAGCGGCGCGCGCGGAATGCAGGTCGAAGGTGGCCCGTCTCACTCCGGACAAGCGTCGCGGCGGCGTTGGCGCGGTGACGCTGAACGCTCAGGGGCTGCGGCGGATTGACGCTGGAGTGGATGGCCACCGAGGGTGGTCGCTGTCCAAGGGAAACTCCAGTAATCGGGACGCGGAATTATCACATCGCGCTCTCGGGAGCGGCAAGGAAGAGCGCCTCGGAGCGTCCGCCGCACAACACCCAGCATTCGAGCACGGACCTCGCCATGCCGCAAGGCGGGAATATTCGCCCCCAAACCTTGCTTTTGATCACTTGCCCGAGCCCCGGATCGGGAGCAGACTGGCCTCGTCTTCTTCATCGATGTCGCCTCAGAACCCGCATGCCATCGGCCCTCGCGGCCTTCCGGGTCCCTCGCGGACCGTTCATTCCGACGCCATCCTCTGATCCCCCATCCGCTTCCCGCACGCTTCCGACTCCCTGTCGGCGGCGTGGCCTTCCACCCACATCGATTTCCCCACCGCCTCAAGGCACAAAGACCCCCAAGACCCTGAACCGCTCTTTTCCCGCGGCATCCGCCGCCGACTCCGACACCGTTTCCGACCAAGCCCTTGTGAAAGGAGGCTTTATGAACCTGACCATCAGCGGCCACCATCTCGAAGTGACACAGGCTCTGCGTGAGTACGTGCTGAACAAGTTGAGCCGGGTGATCCGGCACTTTGACCAGGTCGTGGACATCAACGTCCTGCTGACCGTGGAGAAGCAGAAGGAGAAGGATCGACGCCAACGCGCGGAAGTCACATTGCATGTGAAGGGACGGGAGATCTTCTGCGAGCACTCGCACGAGGACCTCTACGCGGCCATCGACGAGCTGATGGACAAGCTGGATCGGCAGGTCTGCCGCCACAAGGACCGTGTGCAGAACCATCATCATGAATCGGCCAAGCGCATGGACCTGAGCGCCGGATGACCGGCTCCCGGGTTCCCGCCACGGCCCACGCCGGGCGGTGAACCCGCTCCGGACCCCGGGGATTTCCCGGGGTTCTGCCCGCAAGGCGGCCCGTCGGGCCGCCTTTTTGCCGAGAATTGTTGCAATGCAACACCAGGGACGACCTTTTCACAGGAGCGTCGCATCCGTCACACCCCCTGTCGGTAGCGGGATTCCTATAATCCTGTCCCTCAACCCTCGAATCTGCGCCCCGCTGGTGCGCAGCGCTGCTCTCCCAGCCCGCCGGTCGTCGTGACCGGCAAATGCCCGATGAACCGTCTCGCCGCCATCCTTCCTGCCAGCAACGTGCTGGTCGATGTGGACGCTTCCAGCAAAAAGCGGGTCTTCGAACACGCGGGGCTGCTCTTCGAGAACAACCATTCCATCTCCCGCGCCGCGGTCACGGACAACCTGTTCGCCCGCGAACGTCTGGGCTCGACCGGCCTGGGTCACGGCGTCGCGATCCCGCATGGCCGTATCAAGGGCCTGAAGAATCCGCTGGCCGCCGTGCTGCGCGTGCAGCAGCCGATCGGCTTCGACGCGCCGGACGACGAGCCGGTCACGCTGCTGATCTTCCTGCTGGTGCCCGAAGCGGCGACGCAGAGACACCTCGAGATCCTGTCCGAGATCGCCGAAATGCTGTCCGATCGCGAACTGCGGGAGCGCCTCAAGACCGAGCCCGAAGCCGCGACGGTGCATCGCCTGATCGCCGACTGGGAACCGCTGAAGTCGGTCGCCTGAGCGCCGACAGCCCTCCGACCCCTCACCGCCACGACCACGGCCGCCGAACTTGAAAGCCACCTCCATCAGCGCGGACCGGTTGTTCGAGGAGCACCGCGAGGCCCTGCGTTGGGAGTGGATCGCGGGACACGCGCATCCTGAGCGCCGCTTCGACGAAGCCGCGTTGCGCGACGCGCAGTCGGCCGCCGATCTGGTCGGCTACCTGAACTACATCCATCCGTACCGCGTGCAGATCGTGGGCCGACGTGAGGTCGGCTACCTGAGCCAGGCCTCGGGCGACGTGCTGGACCGTCGCATCGCGCGCATCGTGACGCTGGAACCGCCGGTGATCATCGTCGCCGACGATCAGGCGCCGCCGGACCGGCTGGTCGCGATGTGCGACCGCGCCGAGATCCCGCTGTTCACCACCGCCGAGAGCGCCGGCCACGTCATCGACCTGGTCCGCGCCTACCTCGCGCATGTCTGCGCCAACCGCACGACGCGGCACGGCGTGTTCATGGACATCCTCGGCCTGGGCGTGCTGCTGACCGGCGAGTCCGGCCTGGGCAAGAGCGAACTGGGCCTGGAGCTGATCAGCCGCGGCCACGGCCTGGTGGCGGACGACGCGGTGGACTTCTTCCGCATCGCGCAGACGGCGATCGAGGGCCGCTGCCCCGAGCTGCTGATGAACCTGCTCGAAGTCCGCGGCATCGGTCTGCTGGACATCAAGGCGATCTTCGGCGAGACGGCGGTGCGCCGGAAGATGCGCCTCAAGCTGATCGTCCACCTGGTCCGCAAGGAAACGATGGAGCGGGACTTCGAACGCCTGCCCTACGAGCCGCTGTACGAGGACGTGCTGGGCATGCCGGTGCGCAAGGTCGTGATCGCGGTGGATGCCGGTCGCAACCTGGCCGTGCTGGTCGAGGCCGCGGTACGCAACACCATCCTGCAGCTGCGCGGCATCGACACCTACCGCGAGTTCGTCGAGCGCCACCAGCGTGCGATCGAACAGGGCCTCAACGACACGAACTGAGCCTCGATCCCCAGCGGATCAGGAAAAGAGAAAGGGGCTCCATCGGAGCCCCTTGTCGTTGTCGTTGTCGGCGTCTTGATCGCCGACGTCGGACCGCTCAACGGGCCGTCTTGTTCGGACAGTCCTTCTTCACGCAGTTCGCGTACAGCGCGAGGGAGTGCTCCTGCAACTGGAAGCCGCGATCCATCGCGATGGCGTGCTGGCGTTCCTCGATCTGCGGATCGTAGAACTCCTCGACGAAGCCGCAGGTCAGGCACACGAGGTGGTCGTGGTGATGGCCCTCGTTGAGCTCGAACACCGCCTTGCCGGACTCGAAGTGATTGCGTGACAGCAAGCCCGCCTGCTCGAACTGGGTGAGCACGCGATAGACCGTCGCAAGACCGATGTCCGCGCGTTCATCGAGCAAAGCTTTGTAAACGTCCTCGGCGGTCATGTGCCGCTGTTGGGTCGTCTGGAAGATCTCGAGGATCTTGATGCGGGGCAAGGTGGCCTTGAGCCCGCTGTTCTTGATTTCGTCTGACCGGTTCATGGGGTTTGCGCCTGCGGAATAGCGTGGGTGCGTGCCGCTAGAATCCGTCGATCATAGCCCTAGCGCCTCGGCCGAGACGTGCCATGTCATTGAATTTCCGTATCCCCCGCATTGCACGCCGGAACGCCTCCGGCACCGCCGTGGCCGGCCTGGTTGTTGGTCTCCTGGCGCTGGGCGGCTGCTCGCAGATGCCCAAGTTCGACGCGCTCTCCGTGAGCGGCGAGAAGGTGCTCGGCCTGGTCACGCCGTATCGCGTCGAGATCGTCCAGGGCAACGTCGTCACGAAGGAGCAGATTGCCGCGGTCAAGCCCGGCATGACCCGCGCCCAGGTGCGCGACGTCCTCGGCTCGCCGCTGCTGGCCGACGTCTTCCATGAATCCCGCTGGGACTACGTCTTCACGATCCGGCGCCAGGGTGCCGCACCGCAGAACCGCCACATCCTGCTGACCTTCAACGGCGATCAGCTGTCGAAGATCGACGCGCCGGACGACCTGCCGACCGAGAAGGAATTCATCGCGTCGATCAACACGCTGAAGGTCTCCGGCAAGGAGCCCAAGCTCGAACTGACGGAAGAGGAGCGCAAGGCGCTGCCCCCGCCGGTGCGCACCGCAGCGACCGCGACGCCGGAGCCGATCGGCCCGACGCGCGAGTACCCGCCGCTGGAGCCCCGCCGATGAGCCGTCTGCGGATCGCGATCACCGGCGCGTCCGGCCGCATGGGCCGGATGCTGGTCGAAGCGGTGCTGGCGGCGGACGACCTCGAACTGGCCGCCGCGCTCGATCGCGACGGCAGCCCCGCGCTGGGCCAGGACGCCGGCGCCTTCCTGGGTCAGACCACGGGCGTCGCGATCTCCAGCGACGTCAGGGCCGGCCTGGCCAAGGCCGATGTGCTGATCGACTTCACCCGTCCTGAAGGCACGATGGCTCACCTCGCGCTGTGCGCCGAGCTGGGCGTGCGGACCGTCATCGGCACCACCGGCTTCAGCCCGGACGAGAAGGCGAAGATCGGCGAGTTCGCGCAGCGCGCCGCCGTCATGATGGCGCCCAACATGAGCGTGGGCGTGAACGTGGTGCTCAAGCTGCTGCAGCAGGCGTCGAAGGCGCTGGCGCAGGGTTACGACATCGAGATCGTCGAGGCGCACCACCGCCACAAGGTCGACGCGCCCAGCGGCACCGCGCTGAAGATGGGCGAGGTCGTGGCCGAGGCGCTCGGCCGCGACCTGAAGACCTGCGCGGTCTATGGCCGCGAAGGCGTCACCGGCGAGCGCGATCCGTCGACGATCGGCTTCGCGACCGTGCGCGGTGGCGACGTGATCGGCGACCACACCGTGATGTACCTGGGCATCGGCGAGCGCATCGAGATCAGCCACAAGGCGTCGAGCCGCGCCACGTTCGCGCAGGGCAGCCTGCGCGCCGCGCGCTTCCTGGGCGAACGCAAGACCGGGCTGTTCGACATGAACGACGTGCTCGGCATCGCCTGACCCCGCACGCTGCCACGATCGGCGCCCGACCCGCGACGCGATGACCGAACTGATCCATCTCTGGCAAGCGGGCGACGGTGTCGCCCGTTTCGTTTCGCTGCTGCTGCTGACGATGTCGGTGTGCAGCTGGGTCCTGATCTTCTGGCGCAGCTGGACGCTGGCCCGGGCGCGGACCGACCTCGGCCGCGGCCTGCCGGTGTTCTGGGCAGCGCCTGACGTCGGCCAGGGCCGTGACCAGCTCAAGACGCTCGATCGCGGCGCGCTGATGCTGCCGCTGATCGACGCCGCGATGCAGGACAGTGCGCCGGGCACGCTGGCGGCCTCCGCGCAGAAGACCTCGCAGCTGACGCGCCGCCTGCGCGATGCGCTGCACGCCGTGCTGAACGGCCTGAGCCGGGGCCAGATCGTGCTGGCGACCATCGGCGCCACCGCGCCCTTCGTCGGCCTGTTCGGTACCGTCTGGGGCATCTACCACGCGCTGATGAGCATCTCGTCCACGGGCAATTTCAGCCTCGACAAGGTTGCCAGCCCGGTCGGTGAAGCGCTGATCATGACCGCCGCCGGTCTGGCCGTGGCGATCCCGGCGGTGCTGGCCTACAACCTCTTCGGCAAGTGGGTCGCCGCCTGTGAGGCGGAGCTCGAAGGTTTCGCGCACGACCTGCGCGAGCTGGTCGGCGGCGCGTGAGCGCCCTTCCCGTCCGGACCGCGCGATGAAGTTCGGCCGCCTCGAACGCCGCGAAGCGCCCAAGCCGATGGGCGAGATCAACATGACGCCGCTGATCGACGTCATGCTGGTGCTGCTGGTGATCTTCATCATCGCCGCGCCGCTGATGGGCAGCGCGCTCAAGCTGGACCTGCCCAAGAGCGACGCGGCCTCGCCCGCGCCGGGTGCGAGCTTCATCGCGCTGGCGATCACGCCGGAAGGCGAGTACGTGCTCGGCGAGGACAAGCTCGATGCCAAGGCCATGCGCGAGCGCCTGGCGCAACTGGCCCAGCGTCAGCCCGATGCCGAACTTCGCCTGAGCGCCGACCAGTCCGTGCCCTACGGCAAGGTCGCGCAACTGATCGGCTGGGCACAGAAGGCGGGCCTGAACCGGATCGCGTTCGTCGCCGAGAACGGCGAACCGGCCGACGGCGTCGAGCCCGCAAAAAGCGCCGCCGCCACTCCCCCGAAGCGCTGATCGTTCCCCCCGTGCGGTGGCCCTCCCACGGTGGATGGGGCGACCGTGCGCGGCCTCCTACAATCGACGGCTACGTTGCCCGAGCCACCATGAACGAGAAATACGCCCCCTCCGAGGTCGAACAGGCCGCCCGCGATCACTGGAACGCCCGCGACGCCTACCGCGTCGTCGAGGACGCGTCCAAGCCGAAGTTCTACGCCTGCTCCATGCTGCCCTACCCCAGCGGCAAGCTGCACATGGGCCACGTCCGCAACTACACGATCAACGACATGTTGACGCGTCAGCTGCGCATGAAGGGCTACAACGTGCTGATGCCGATGGGCTGGGACGCCTTCGGCCTGCCCGCGGAGAACGCGGCGATGAAGAACAAGGTGCCGCCGGCCGCGTGGACCTACGACAACATCGCGTACATGAAGTCGCAGATGCAGGCCATGGGCCTGGCGATCGACTGGTCGCGCGAGATCGCCACCTGCAAGCCCGACTACTACCGCTGGAACCAGTGGCTGTTCCTGAAGATGCTGGAAGCCGGCATTGCCGAGCGCCGCACGCAGGTCGTGAACTGGGACCCGATCGACCAGACCGTGCTGGCCAACGAGCAGGTCATCGACGGCAAGGGCTGGCGCTCGGGCGCGACGATCGAGAAGCGCGAGATCCCCGGCTACTACCTGAAGATCACCGACTACGCCGAGGAACTGCTGGCCGCGGTCGCCGATCCGTCGGACAAGAACTACCTGTCGGGCTGGCCCGAGCGCGTGCGCCTGATGCAGGAGAACTGGATCGGCAAGAGCGAGGGCGTGCGCTTCGCCTTCCCGCATGCGATCGCCGGCGACGATGGCCAGCCCATCCAGGGCGGCCTGCTCTACGTCTTCACGACGCGCGCCGACACGATCATGGGCGTGACCTTCTGCGCCGTCGCGCCGGAGCATCCGCTGGCCGCGCACGCGGCGAAGACGAATCCCGCGCTGGCCGCCTTCATCGAGGAATGCCAGCAGGGCGGCACGACCGAGGCCGAACTGGCCACGCAGGACAAGAAGGGCCTGGCGACCGGCCTCTTCGTGACGCACCCGCTGACCGGGGAGCAGGTCGAGGTCTGGGTCGGCAACTACGTGCTGATGAGCTACGGCGACGGCGCCGTGATGGGCGTGCCGGCGCATGACGAGCGCGACTTCGCCTTCGCGAAGAAGTACGGCATCGCGATCAAGCAGGTCGTGGCGGTGGGCGACGAGGCCTACTCGACCGACGCCTGGGCCGAGTGGTACGGCGACAAGCAGCGCGGCGTGTGCATCAACTCCGGCGCGCTGGACGGCCTGACGCACAAGCAGGCGGTGGACAAGGTGGCCGAGCTGGTCGGCAGCAAGGGCCTGGGCGAGAAGAAGACGACCTGGCGCCTGCGCGACTGGGGCGTGAGCCGCCAGCGCTACTGGGGCACGCCGATCCCGATCATCCATTGCGACAGCTGCGGCGCGGTACCCGTCCCCGAGAAGGACCTGCCCGTCGTGCTGCCCGAGGACTGCATCCCCGACGGCAGCGGCAACCCGCTGAACAAGCGCGCCGACTTCCTGGACTGCAGCTGCCCCAAGTGCGGCGCCGCGGCCAAGCGCGAGACGGACACGATGGACACCTTCGTGGACAGCTCGTGGTACTTCATGCGCTACTGCGACGCGACCAACCCGGAGAAGATGGTCGCCGACGGCACCGACTACTGGATGCCGATGGACCAGTACATCGGCGGCATCGAGCACGCGATCCTCCACCTGCTGTACGCGCGCTTCTGGACCAAGGTCATGCGTGACCTGAAGCTGATCAAGTTCAGCGAACCCTTCACCAACCTGCTGACGCAGGGCATGGTGTTGAAGGGCGCGTTCTTCCGCAAGCCGGAAGACGCCGGCAAGCACTACTACTGGGAACACGAGGTCGACGTCACCCGCAACGAGCACGGCGTGCCGACCGGCGGCACGCTGAAGGCCGACGGCAAGCCGCTCGAGTACGAGATGACGACGATGTCGAAGTCGAAGAACAACGGCGTCGACCCGCAGGCCCTGATCGACGAGTACGGCGCCGACACGGCCCGCCTGTTCGTGATGTTCGCGTCGCCGCCGGAGCAGACGCTCGAGTGGAATGATGCCGGCGTCGAGGGCGCGCACCGCTTCCTGAAGCGCGTGTGGGGCTTCGGCACGAAGCACGCCGACGCGATCAAGACCGGCGGCGTCGACTTCGCCGCGCTGAGCGACGACGGCAAGGCGCTGCGCCGCGAAGTCCACCTGGTGCTGAAGCAGGTCTCGTACGACTACGAGCGCATGCAGTACAACACCGTGGTCTCGGGCGCGATGAAGCTGCTGAACGCGCTGGAAGGCTTCAAGGCCGAGGGCCAGTCGGCCGCGGTGCGCGAAGGCTTCTCGGTGCTGCTGCGCGTGATCTACCCGGCCTGCCCGCACATCGCGCACGCGCTGTGGACCGAGCTCGGCTTCGCCGCCGAGCTGGGTGAGCTGCTGGACGCTGCCTGGCCGCAGGTCGACGAGTCGGCCCTGGTGCAGGACCAGATCGAGTTGATGCTGCAGGTCAACGGCAAGCTGCGCGGCGCGATCAAGGTGGCGGCCTCGGCCGACAAGGCCGCGATCGAAGCCATCGCGCTGGCCAGCCCGGACTTCGAGAAATTCGCGGAAGGCAAGGCGCCCAAGAAGGTCGTCATCGTGCCCGGTCGTCTCGTCAACGTGGTGGTCTGAGCATGAAGCGCCGCGATCTGCTGTCGTTCGGTTCCTTGGCCGCCGCCGCCCTGCTCTCGGGCTGCGGCTTCGAGCTGCGCAAGGAACCGGTCTATCACTTCAAGACGCTGGCGCTGACCGGCTTCATCCCGCATTCGCCGCTGGCGCAGGAACTGCGTCGGCAGGTGCAGCGCAGCACGGTGCGCCTGGTCGAGGACCCGAACCGCGCGGACGTGATCATCGACGCCGAGCGCGAGATCCGCGACAAGACCTCGGTGGCGACGACCGCGGCCGGGCAGATCACGGAATGGCAGCTGCGGCTGTCGCTGGACTACTCGCTGCGCACGGCGGGCGGGGACATCCTGCTGCCGCGCACCGAGCTGCGGCTCACGCGCGACATGAACTACAGCGAAAGCGCGGCGCTGGCCAAGGAGCAGGAAGAGGCGTCGCTGCAGAAGGCGATGCAGGTGGAGGCCGTGGGCCTGCTGCTGCGTCGCCTGGCGGCGGTGCACCTGCCCAACTGAACCCGGACGGACCGCGCGCATGCAGATCAAGGGCGAAGCGCTCGCCGGCCACCTGGCGAAGGGGCTCAAGCCGGTGTACGTCGTGCACGGCGACGAGCCCCTGCTCGCGCAGGAGGCCGCCGACATCCTGCGCGCCGAGGCGCGCAAGCAGGGCTACAGCGAGCGTCAGGTCTTCATCGTCAGCGGCGCGCACTTCGATTGGGCCTCGGTGATCGCGGCGTCGCAGGCGATGAGCCTGTTCGCCGACAAGCAGCTCATCGAGATCCGCATCCCCGGCGGCAAGCCGGGCAAGGATGGCTCGGACGCGCTGCAGCGGTATGTCGACGGCTTGCCGCCGGACGTGCTGACGCTGGTGACGCTGCCGCGCCTGGACAAGACCCAGATGAGCAGCGCCTGGTTCACGGCGCTGGACAGCGCCGGCGTGTCGGTGAAAGTCGACCCGGTCGAGCGGCGCGAGCTGCCCGCCTGGATCGCCCGGCGGCTGCAGCAGCAGGGGCAGCCGGTGGCGGCCGGCCCGGACGGCCAGCGCGCGCTGGAATTCTTCGCCGATCGCGTCGAGGGCAACCTGCTCGCCGCGCATCAGGAGCTTCAGAAACTCGCGCTGCTGCACCCGGCGGGCGAGCTCAGCCTGCAGCAGATCGAGGCGGCGGTTCTCGACGTGGCCCGTTTCGATGTCTTCAAGCTCAGCGAAGCCTTGCTGAGCGGCAAGGTGGGTCGGGTGTTGCGCATGCTCGACGGCCTGAAGGCCGAGGGCGAGGCCGCGGTGCTGGTGCACTGGACCATGGCCGAGGACATCCGCGGCCTGAAGCGCGTCCACGACGCGGTGGCCGCGGGCAAGCCGCTGCCGATGGCCTTGCGGGAGTCCCGCATCTGGGGGCCGAAGGAGCGCCTCTTCGAACGCATCGTGCCGCAGTTGCACGGCGCGGCGCTGACGCGGCTGGTCGTGGCGGCGCAGATCTGCGACGGCATCGTCAAGGGGCTGCGCCACCCGGAATGGCCCACCGATCCGTGGGAAGCGCTGGGGCGATTGGCCCTGATGCTGGAGCAAGCCCTGCGCCCGCCAGCACAGAAAACCCGCTATGGTTGACGCTTGTCTTCCCTCTCGCGTTGCTGATGAGCCCCTCCCGTTCCGCCCTCTCGTCGATTGCAGCCGCGGCACTGGCGGGCGCACTGATGAGCGCCACGGCCGCCCACGCGGCGGACTGGACGATCCAGGTCCGTGACGCCGGTGGCGCACCGGTGCCGAACGCGGCCGTCGCCGTCGAACTGAAGGGCCAGCCGGCCAGGCCCGCGACCGGTGTGACGGCCGAGATGTCCCAGCGGGACCGCCAGTTCCAGCCCCAGCTGCTGGTGGTGCAGACCGGCACGGCGGTGAACTTCCCCAACTTCGACACCGTCCGGCACCACGTCTATTCGTTCTCGCCGACGAAGAAGTTCGAGCTCAAGCTGTACTCGGGCACGCCGTCGGAGCCGGTGGTCTTCGACAAGGCCGGCGTGGCGCAACTGGGCTGCAACATCCATGACCGGATGAGCGCGCACATCG
The DNA here is from genome assembly GCF_056867975.1 of Mitsuaria sp. MSU3D. Taxonomy (NCBI): domain Bacteria; kingdom Pseudomonadati; phylum Pseudomonadota; class Betaproteobacteria; order Burkholderiales; family Sphaerotilaceae; genus Roseateles; species Mitsuaria sp. MSU3D. Next base: position 4,611,947 of record NZ_CP200314.1, read on the forward strand.
TGGTCGTCGACACGCCGGTGTTCGGCATCACGGACGCCAGGGGCGAGGTCAGGCTGAACCTGCCGGCGGGCGATCACCGCCTGCGCCTGTGGGCGACGCGCCTGGGCAACGCCGCGCCGACCGCGCAACCCTTGACGGTGGGCGCGGGGGCGGCGGGCGTGCTGAAGGTCGAGCTGAAGGACTGACGCCGCGATGCGCTGGCCGGACTTCCTCAACCTGCGGCGGCTGGAAGGGCGCATCGTCGCGTTGTTCCTGGCCTTGCTGCTGGTGGTCCAGGTGCTGAACCTCACGCTCATCAACGAAGGCATCGGTCGCAACGCGCGGGCCTCGGTGGCCGAGGAGCTCGAGGCCAGCGAGCGCATCCTGATCCAGTTGATCGACGAGGACAACGAGCAGCGCGGCCTGGTGGCCGACCTGCTGCAGTCCGACCACGGCCTGCGCGAGGCGGTCGCGCAGGGCCTGCAGGGCGAGGAACTGCGCGCCACGCTGCAGGACGTGTTCACCAACCTGAGCGAGCGCGGCGACGCCGCCTTCATCGGTTATGCCAGCGACGCCTTCGAGTTGGTGACGGCCACCGACCCGATCGCACGCCGGATCGCGCCGCTGCTGCGCGGGGTGACGCGGCAGCAGCAGGGGCGCACCCAAAGCCAGCTGCTGCTGCTCGACGGCAAGGCCTATCAGGTGGTCGTCGCGCGCATGCGGGCGGCGGGGCTGGGTGGCTGGATCTTCACCGGCTTCGAGATGAAGAACGAGCAGCTGGAGGAGCTCAAGCGGATCGTTCACATTCAGGGCGTGCTGCTCACGCAGGCCGCACCGGGGCAGTGGCAGGTGCTGTCGAGCGTGCTGGATCCCGCGGCGACGGCGCGCGCGGTGCAGGCGATGCCGGCGATCGCGACGGCGGAGCGCGCCACGCACACCTTCCATCTGGAACTGGACGGCGAACAGTTCCAGGCACGCCTGCAGCCTCTGGCACACGGCGGCGACATGGAGAAGACCGTCGCGGTACTGCTGCTGCGCTCGGTCGACGAGGCGGTGGCGCCCTACCGCCGTCTGCAATGGATGCTGCTGGGCGTCAGCCTGGCCGGGGTGGTGCTGTTCGCGATCGGCGCGGTGCTGACCGCACGACGCATCAGCGGCCCGGTGAAGGCACTGGCGAGCGCGGCGCACCGGCTCGGCCAGGGGGACTACGCGCAACCCGTGGAGCGCCCCTCGCGCGACGAGATCGGCGATCTGGCCGAGGCTTTCGAAGCGATGCGCCAGGGCATCCGGGCGCGCGAGGAAGAGGTGAACCGCCTCGCCTTCTGGGACCCGCTGACCGACCTGCCCAATCGGGAGCAGTTCCAGCAGGCCCTCGCGAGACGGATGGCGGACAGCGACGTGCGCTTCTCGCTGCTGATGCTGAACCTGGATCGCTTCAAGCATGTCAACGACGTGCTGGGGCGCCCCTTCGGCGACCGGCTGCTGCGCGCGGTGGCGGATCGGCTGCAGCACCTGTTGAAGGATGAGGTGAGCCTGATCGCGCGGGTGGGCGGCGACGAGTTCCTGCTGCTGATCGAGGGCGCCGGCGCGACCCGGGCCGAGGCGATCTGCAAGCGCATCCAGCGCGACTTCGAACGGGCCCTGAGCATCGACGATCAGACGGTGGATCTGTCGGCGGGGATGGGCGTGGCGCTGTACCCGCAGCACGGGCGCGACCCGATGCTGCTGCTGGCACGCGCGGAGCTGGCGATGCACGCGGCCAAGCGCGGCCAGAGCGGCTGCGAGGTCTATGCACCGAGCATGGATGCGGCCAGCCAGGAATCGCTGTCGCTGCTGAGCGAGTTGCGACATGCGATCGACGCCGGTGAACTGCGCTTGTTCCTGCAGCCGAAGGTGGATCTGCACGGCCAGAAGATCTCGGGCGCGGAGGCGCTGGTGCGGTGGCAGCATCCGACGCGCGGCCTGGTGCCGCCGATGGAATTCATCCCGTTCGCCGAGCAGACGGGCTTCATCCGCCAGATCACCGCGTGGGTGCTGCATGCCTCGGCGCAGGCGTGGATGGCCTTGCAACGGGATGGCCTCGCGTTGCCGATCAGCGTGAACCTGTCGACACGCGACCTGATGGACCAGGACCTGCCGATCAAGGTGGCGGACCTGGTGGCGGGCGTGCCGCCGCCGGCGCTGTGCCTGGAGATCACCGAGTCCGCGATCATGGACGATCCGCAGCGCGCGCTGCAGACCCTCGAACAGTTGCACGCGCTCGGGTTCAAGCTGTCGATCGACGACTTCGGGACGGGGTACTCGTCGCTGGCGTATCTGAAGCAGCTGTCGGTGGACGAGCTGAAGATCGACCGCAGCTTCGTGATGAACATGGAGCGCGACATCGACGACGCGAAGATCGTGCGCTCGACGATCGAGCTGGCGCACAACCTGGGGCTGACGGTGGTGGCCGAGGGGCTGGAGACGGCCAAGCAATGGACGCTGCTTCAGACGCTGGGCTGCGACCAGGGACAGGGCTACTACCTGTCGCGGCCGATGCCGGCGGAGAAGTTCGCCGATTGGCTCCGCGGCTGGCAGCCGCCGGACCTGGGAGACGCGCGAGCGAACACCATTCTGGCGGGGTTGTGAGGGGGACAGGTCTTGCCTTGGATGACCGTCGGCCATCGGTGACCCACTCACTCTTGCGAGTCAATTCCTCCACTTTGCTCCCGCCGATTGGGGATGCGATCTCCCCCTCTGAAGCGATTTCTTTCCTTAGGACTCAACGAGATGATTCACGCAGATTTGGGACCCGAACTGGAGGCCATCGTGCTGGATCTGATCGAGAGCGGAAAGTACTCGTCGCGCACGCAGGTGCTGCGCGACAGCGTGGCGCTGCGGGGGTGGCGTGAGGCCAAGCTAAAGGAGTTTTCGGACTCCATCACGCGGGGCAAGGCGATCGCCGCTGCAGGCGGCGGCAAGCCTGCCGATGAGGTCTTCGACCGCCTGAGTGCGAAGTACAAGGCCATGTCCGAGGCCGCTCGAAAATGATCGTCCGCCTCCTGCCGGAGGCGGAAGATGATCTGGAGTCCATCGGCGACTACATCGCCCGCGACGATCCTCGACGAGCTGTTTCGTTCGTCGCTGAACTTCGCCTGAAAGTGCATGGCTTGCAGACAATGGCCGAAGCATTTCCTTATGCGAGGATTCCCGAGCATCCTGACCTCCGACGTCGGACCTATCGCAGTTACGGCATCTTCTATACCGTTGACGCAATTGCGGAGCTCGTCCACGTGCAAAGAATCCTGCATCTGTCCCGAGACGTCCTCGGGATCTTCCGTGCATGAGCCTGATCGACGCCTGTCAGGAATCTCTGTCCTCAAGGGCATCACACAGCGCCTCAAGCCCCGCGCGCACGGTCTGCGCGCGCACCGCATGCCGGTCGCCGGTGAAGTGTTCCTTCCACACGCGCACACGCTGGCGGCCGTGCATCAGCGCCAGCCACACCGTCCCGACCGGCTTGTTCTCGGTGCCGCCGCCCGGTCCGGCCACGCCGGTCACCGCGATCGCCCAGTCGATCGGCGCGTGCGCCACCAGCCCGCGCGCCATCTGCTCGGCCACTTCTCCGCTCACCGCGCCGTGCAGGGTGATCAGCGCCGCCGGCACGCCGAGCAGTTCCGTCTTCGCCTGGTTGGTGTAGCTCACCACACCGCGCTCGAACCACTGGCTCGATCCCGCCAGACTCGTGCATGCCGCCGCGATCAGCCCGCCGGTGCAGGACTCCGCGGTGCCCATGCGCTCCTTGCGCTGGATCAGCGCCAGGGCGATGCGTTCGATCAGTTCGGATTCGTCGGGAAACAGCATGGGGATCTCCTCATTGCAGCAACGCCCTCGCGCCGGCCAACACCACAAGCGTACATCCGGCCGCCACGAGATCGTCGAACAGGATGCCGAAGCCTTGCCACACCGTCACCGGCTGTCCGGGTTCGATCTTGAACAGCGCGTCGGCCCAGCGCACCGGCCCCGGCTTCGCCGCGTCGAAGAAGCGGAATACACCGAACGCCGCCAGCTGCCACCAGAAGCCCGCCGGCATGATCAGCCACAGCACGAGCCAGATCGCCACGATCTCGTCCCATACGACCGAGCCCGGATCGCAGGTCCGCAGGTTCCGCGCGGTGACCGTCGAGGCCCACCAGCCGATCGGGATGCTCGCGGCAATCACCACGCCCCACAGCAGCGGCGTCAGCCACAGGTTCAGGATCGCGAACGCGGCCCAGCCCCACAGCGTGCCCACGGTGCCCGGCGCCTTCGGCGCCAGGCCGCTGCCGAAACCCATCGCGATCCAGTGCGCGGGGTGCCTCGCCATGAAGCCGAAAGTCGGACGCACCGCGCTCATGATTTGAAGTGGTCGAAACTCTGCAGCAAGCCCTGCAGCGGCCGGCCCGCGCCATCGACGACGCGCAGGCCGGGTTCTTCGTCGATGCGACCGATGCGGTACACCGGCGTGCCGGACGCGCGCCCCGCATCGAGCACGCGCTCGCGCCCATCCGCAGGCGCGGTGAAGACAAGTTCGTAATCGTCGCCGCCGCTCAGCAGGCACAGCTGCTGGATGTCCTCCGGCATCGCGCCCAGCACCGCCGAGCGCGGCAGGTCCGCGAGCCGCAGCGTCGCGCCGACGTTGGAGCGCTTCAACACATGGCCGATGTCGCCGGCCAAGCCGTCCGAGACGTCCACGGCGCTCGTCGCGATCTCGCGCAGCGCGCGGCCGAGCGCGACACGCGGCTCGGGCATTTCCATCCGCAGGCGGGCTTCATCGAACTGCGCCGCGCTCAGCGACAGCGTCCCCCGGAACACCTCCAGCGCCAGCCGCGCATCGCCGAGCGTGCCGCTGACCCAGACGTCGTCGCCCACCTGCGCGCCCGAGCGCAGCAGCGCCTGGCCAGCCGGCACTTCGCCCATCGCGGTGATGTTGATGTTGAGCGGCCCCGCCGTCGTGTCGCCGCCGGCGAGCACGATGTGATGCGCGTCCGCGAGCTCGAACAGCCCCTGCGCGAAGCCCGCCAGGAAGGTCTCGTCGACGCGCGGCAGCGCCAGCGACAGGAAGAAGGCCTTCGGCGTCGCACCGCAGGCCGCGAGGTCGCTGAGGTTCACCGCCAGCGCCTTGTGGCCGAGCCGCCGCGGCGACACCGTCGACAGGAAGTGCCGGCCCTCGACCAGCATGTCCGCCGTCACCAGCCATTGATGGCCCGCCGACGGCGTCAGCACCGCGCAGTCGTCGCCGATGCCCAGCGCCACCGCGCCCCCCTCGGTCCGGCCGGCGCGCCCCGCGCGGCCGAAGAAGCGGTCGATCAGGTCGAACTCGCCCAGCGGCCGGCCGTCCCGGCGCCCGCCCGCACCCGATGCGTCAGAAGAATCACCCATGGGCGGCATTGTCGCCGCGCAGCAGGTTGGACAGTTCGACCGCGGACTTCACATCCATCTTCTCGAAGACCCGCGCGCGATGGACCTCCACCGTGCGCACGCTGATGTTGAGCTGGTCCGCGATCAGCTTGTTGGGCAGGCCCTGGACGACGAGCTGCATCACCTCGCGTTCGCGCTCGGTCAGGTCGCCGACGCGATGGCCCAGGGCCAGCTTCGCGTCGCGCGCGGAGATCGCCTCCGCGCTCTGCGCGAGCGCATGCTCGACGCGGTCCACCAGCGCGTTGTCCGAGAAGGGCTTCTCGACGAAGTCGTAGGCGCCCTGCTTCACCGCTGCGACCGCCGTCGGCACGTCGCCATGGCCGGTCAGGAAGATCACCGGCAGCGTCTCCAAAAGGCCGCGCTCGATGAGCCGCTCGAACAGCGCCAGGCCGCTCATCCCGGGCATCCGCACGTCCAGCAGCAGGCAGCTCGGCGCCGACGGCCAGTCGCGCCCGCTGCGCGGCAGGCCGTCCAGCATCGACTCGAAGGCCTCGGCGCTGCCGAAGCCTTCGGACAACAGCCGCCGCGAGCGCAGCAGCCAGGCGAGCGCGTCGCGCACCACTTCCTCGTCGTCGACGAGGTAGACCATCGGCAGGGACTGCGGCTTCATGCGGACGACTCTCCAGATCCAGTGACGGGGAAGCGCTCGGTCCCGGACTTCAGGGCCGAACCAGGCGCATCCTCGCACGGCAGGCTGAAACGGAACTCGGTCCCGGTCGGCGACGCGGGCGCGACGCGGCTTTCGAAATCCATGGCGCCGCCGTGCTGCTCCACGACCGTGCGGCACAGGCTCAGGCCCAGGCCCATGCCCTCGGTCCGGGTCGTGAAGAACGGCGTGAACAGCTGGCGCGCCACTTCCGGCGGAATGCCGGGCCCACGGTCGATCACGGCGAAGCTCAGCCAGCGCGGCTGCAGCCGTTTCACCTGGATGATCAACGTCCGGTCGGCCAGCGGCGTCGGACCGTCCATCGCCTGGATCGCATTGCGGGTGAGGTTCAGCAGCACCTGCTCGACCATCGTCCGGTCGCAGCGCACGCGCGGCAGGCCCTTGGCCAGGTCCATCTCGATGCGCGCGCCGCTCTTGCGCGCCTGCAGCCGGATCAGCGGCAGCACCGCGTCCAGCAGCTGCTCCACGTTCACCCATTCCCGGGCCGCCTCGCGGCGACGGACGAAGTCGTGCACGCTCTTGATGACGCGGCCGGCGCGCTCGGCCTGCTCGGCGATGCGCGTCACGGCCTGGCGCACCATCGCCGGCGTCTGGGGATCGTCGGCCTCGCGCACCATCAGGTTGATCGAGGCCGTCGCGTAGCTCGCGATCGCCGCCAGCGGCTGGTTCAGCTCGTGGCTCAGCAGCGAGGCCATCTCGCCCACCGTCGCCAGCCGCGCCGTCGCCTGCAGCCGGTCCGACTGCTGACGCGACAGCTCCTCGACCTTGCGCTGCGCGCTCAGGTCCAGCACCGCGCTCATCCAGCCGGTCTGCTGGCCTTCGGCGTTCAGCAGCGGCGCCTCGTAGATCATCACCGGGAAACGCTCGCCCGTGCTGCGGGCGAAGACCGTCTCGAAGCCCTCGCGCGGCGGCAGCCCGGCTTCCCAGCGCGCCTCGCGGTCGTGGTGCCGGCGCCAGTATTCATCGGTGAATTCGGGCGGCCAGTACGGCGGCGCGTGCGGCGGACGGCCGGTGTTGACCACTTCTTCCGCCGGGTAGCCGACCATCGCGCAGAACGCCGGATTCACGTAGCTGATGTTGCCGTCCAGGTCGCGCGCACGCAAGCCGGTGATCAGCGAGTTCTCCATCGCCTGCCGGAAGGCCAGCGACTCCGCCAGCGCATGTTCCGCTTGCGCGCGCTTGCGGGTGTCGCGCGCCAGGATGATGACCAGCGCGAACAGCGCCATGGACAGGCCGAGCACCAGCGCCGTCGCCAGGTTCGGGATCAGCTGCGGCCGCCCGGTCGCGTTGTCGACGCGCAGCTGGAGGCTCAGGCCGGGCAGGTCGAGCAGACGCTCCGACAGGTAGAAGCCGCTGCCGCGCGTCAGGCCGGTGCGCGCCAGGCGCGTGCCGTCGCCCTCGACGAAGGACATCTCGAAGCGGCGCGCCTGGTCCTGCGAGATCGACTCCTCCAGCAGCGGCCGCAGGCCCATCGTCGCGACGACGTAGGAGCGCGGCTCCCCGGCGCGCACGCGCGGCAGGCAGAGGTCGGCGACCTCCATGCCGTCGCCGCCCGGACCCGGCACGAAGTACGAGCGCGAGAACAGCGGCGTGCCCTGCCGAAGCGCGGCGATGCAGGCGAGTTCGGTCTCGATCTGCAGCTGCTCGCGTGCCAGGATGGAGAACAGCGGCGGCGCGTAAGGCGAGTCGACCGCGCGACGGACCTGGCGCTCGGAGTCGCGCAGCTCGATGCGCAGCAGCACGCGCGTCTGGCGCAGCTGCGCCGCGGCGTTGCCGCGCCAGTCGTCGTCCTCGGCCCACATGAGGCCCTGCAGCCCTTGCAGGTCGCGACCGATCAGCTGCTTGGCGCGCGCGGTCACCTCGGCCGCCGCCAGGTCCGACGCCTCCTGGGCGCGCGCCGCTTCGTGGCTCAAGGTCAGCGACAGCAGCAGCGACTGCGCGATCAACAGCAGCGCGACCAGCGTCCCCCACAGCAGGGCGCGACGCCAGCGCCGCGGCCGGGCGCCCGGTGCCGACGGGGTGAAGGGAGCGGCGGGCCGCATGATGGTCGGAGCAGGCAAGCGGATCGAAGGGGCGTCGAAAGGGAAGTCGGCACGTGACGCGTGAACGCAGCGTGAAAGGCGATTGAAAGGATCGCCCGGGCGCACTGCGCCAAGCGCCTGGCAAGTGTCTCGCGCGCGTGCGGGGCAGGCAGTATGGCGCGCCGGAGGCCCCTGGCGATGCGCAGTTTCGCGTATGTGCCTGCGGCCCTCCCGACATGCAGCATACGCATAGTCCGCACTGCCGCCGTCGGGGCGGACTCCTACAATCGCCGACCCGGCCCACGACGGCGGACCGGTTTCAACCAGAAGAGTCCCCCATGTCCACGTCCGAAGAAAAACGTGCGCAGTTGCGCCAGGCCGCTCTCGAATATCACGAGTTCCCGACCCCCGGGAAGATCGCCATCGCGGCCACCAAGCAGCTGATCAACCAGCGTGACCTGGCCCTGGCGTACTCGCCGGGCGTGGCCGCCGCGTGCGAGGAGATCGTCGCCGACCCCGCCAACGCGTTCCGCTACACCTCGCGCGGCAATCTGGTCGCGGTGATCTCCAACGGCACCGCCGTGCTGGGCCTGGGCGACATCGGACCGCTGGCCTCCAAGCCGGTCATGGAAGGCAAGGGCGTCCTGTTCAAGAAATTCGCCGGCATCGACGTCTTCGACCTCGAGATCGACGAGAAGCACAACCTCGACAAGCTGGTCGACGTGATCGCCGCGCTGGAGCCCACCTTCGGCGGCATCAACCTCGAGGACATCAAGGCGCCGGACTGCTTCTACGTCGAGCGCGAGCTGCGCAAGCGGATGAAGATCCCCGTCTTCCACGATGACCAGCACGGCACCGCCATCGTGGTCGCCGCCGGCCTGCTCAACGGCCTGAAGGTCGCGGGCAAGGACATCAAGTCGGTGAAGCTGGTGACCTCGGGCGCCGGTGCCGCCGCCCTCGCCTGCCTGAACCTGCTGGTCAAGCTGGGCCTGCCGCGCGAGAACATCTGGGTGACCGACCTGGCCGGCGTCGTCTATGAAGGCCGCACCGAGCTGATGGATCCGGACAAGGCCATCTACGCCCAGCCCACCGAGCAGCGCAGCCTGCGCGACGTGATCGCCGGCGCGGACATCTTCCTGGGCCTGTCGGCGGGCGGCGTGCTCAAGCAGGACATGGTCGCGTCGATGGCGGCCACGCCGATCATCTTCGCCCTGGCCAACCCGAATCCCGAGATCCAGCCGGAGGACGTCCACGCGATCCGCAACGACGCGCTGATGGCCACGGGCCGGACGGACTATCCGAACCAGGTCAACAACGTCCTGTGCTTCCCCTACATCTTCCGTGGCGCCCTGGACTGCGGCGCGACGACGATCAACGATGAGATGGAGATCGCCGCCGTCCATGCGATCGCCGAGCTCGCGCAGGCGGAGCAGAGCGAAGTCGTCGCCGCCGCGTATGCGGGCGCGAACCTGAGCTTCGGCCCCGAGTACCTGATCCCGAAGCCCTTCGACCCGCGCCTGATGATGAAGATCGCTCCGGCGGTCGCGCTGGCGGCGGAAGCCTCGGGTGTCGCGCTGCGTCCGATCGCCGACATGCCGGCCTACCTGGAGAAGTTGCAGAGCTTCGTCTACGCCTCCGGCACGACGATGAAGCCGATCTTCCAGATCGCGAAGAAGGCCAAGCACAAGCGCGTGGCTTACGCCGAAGGCGAAGAGGAACGCGTGCTGCGCGCCGTGCAGATCGTCATCGACGAGGGCATCGCCCGCCCGACGCTGATCGGCCGTCCGCAGGTCATCGCGCAACGCTGCGAGCGCTTCGGCCTGCGCCTGCAGGAAGGTCGCGACTACGACGTGGTGAACACCGAGTTCGACCACCGCTACCGCGACTACTGGCAGACCTACCTCGAGATGACCGAGCGCAAGGGCGTGACCCAGCAGCTCGCCAAGATCGAGATGCGCCGCCGCCTGACGCTGATCGGCGCCATGATGCTGCACAAGGGGGAAGTCGACGGGATGCTCTGCGGCACCTGGAGCAATACCGCGATGCACCTGCAGTACATCGACCAGGTCATCGGCAAGCGCCCCGGCGTCAAGACCTTCGCCTGCATGAACGGGTTGATCCTGCCGGGCCGTCAGGTCATGCTGGTCGACACGCACGTCAACTACGACCCGACCGCCGAGCAGATCGCCGAGATCACGCAGATGGCGGCCGAGGAAATGATGCGCTTCGGCCTGCGTCCGAAGGCGGCGCTGCTGTCGCACAGCAATTTCGGCTCGAGCAACTGCCCGTCCGCGGTCAAGATGCGCGACGCGCTGGCGCTGATCAAGGAGCAGGCGCCCTGGCTGGAGGCCGACGGCGAGATGCACGGCGACGCCGCGCTCGACCCGCACTACCGCGACCAGCTGGTCTCCAAGAGCACGCTGACGGGCGAAGCCAACCTGCTGGTCATGCCCAACATCGACGCCGCGAACATCAGCTACAACCTGCTGAAGACGGCCGCCGGCGGCGGCATCGCCATCGGGCCGGTGCTGCTGGGCGCGGCCAAGCCGGTCCATGTGCTCACGCCGTCCGCCACCGTCCGCCGCATCGTGAACATGACGGCCCTGACCGTCGCGGACGCGAACGCGGCCCGTTGAGATCCGGACGGATTCCTTCGGAAATCCAGTCCCGCGCGGTCTCGCGTCCCTGCCCGGACGCGCGCCCGGCGACCGAAGAATATTCGGTCGCCGGGACCTTCACGCCCCTGGACGGGGCCCGCAGAGGGCCTTTAAACCCGACCTGCGACCCGGCCTATATAAAAAGTTTGTAGCGGCTCACCAGTCAATTTCTGGCGGATGACTACCAACGCTGGCTGAGTAAAGACCGAATGTGTGCGCACGCTCACAGTGCCGCTTTTTAGGGCATTCAGGGAGCCCCCGGCTTGAGCATTCGGGTCCGTTTCTGTACCATCTCGGTTTCAGAGTTCAGGGTTAACCCTCTCTGACCCCACCCATGCCACCGACGATCGCAGGCTCCCCAGCGGGTTCTGTCCGGGGCCACGGCGAGGGTTGGACATGAACTCGGAACCCCATCTAGGAGGAACGCGACAATGCTTTTGCAGACAGTCCGTCCCAACATCGTGCAGGCGATCAGAGCCTACCGGGTCGAGGACTTGATGCAGGCCGCGCAGGACGCCGGCCAACACTTCCTGTACGCCGACCTGGCTCCAGCGGAGACCAAACAGGACGTGCTGGAATTGATTGCCAGCAATTTCCTGTTCCCGGCTCACTTCGGGAAGAACATGGAAGCGCTGTACGACTGCATGACCAATCTGGTCCACAAGTCGGGCACGCAACCGGGTTTCGTCGTGGTGCTGGACCAGTTGCCGGACCATGCGAAGTTCGACCGTGAGGCGCGCGAGCAGTTGCTCGACGTCTTCCGCGAGGCGGCCGATTTCTGGGCCGAGCGGAAAGTCTCATTCCGGTGTTTCTATTCTTTTCAGTAGCCCGCTCCCAAGAACAAGGGTCATGGGAGCGGGCGACTGAGGTGGCCCCCGAAGCGAAGCCGGTGCTCAAGAGCACCAAGGCGAATCCGAATCCGAACTTCGGCATGAACATGCCGATGATGTGCAGTGCCTTCGATACGTCCATGTGGCTCAGCGCCGCGTGATGGATTGAAGAACGACTGACCCTCGGGTCCGATGCAGAAGGCCTTCCGGCGACGGAAGGCCTTTTTGTTTGAGCCATCGAATCGCACGAACCGCGTGGAATCGCGTGGAGTCGCGACGGGCTCAGCCCTGGACAGCCAGCGCCAGCGCGACGAACTCCGCCACCGGCACTTCCTCGGCGCGGCGCTGCAGGTTGAACTCGCCCTGGAAGCCGCGGGCTTCCAGCCACTTGCCGAGCGAATGCCGCAGCAGCTTGCGGCGCTGCGAGAAGGCCGACGCGACCAGCTCGCTCAGCAGCGCCTCGTCGATCTGGGCCGGCGTCGACAGCGGCACCATGCGCACGATCGCGGAGTCGACCCGCGGTGGCGGATCGAAGGCTTCCGGCGGCACGTCGAACAGCGCCTCGACGTCGTAACGCCACTGCAGCATGACGCTCAGTCGGCCATAGTCCTTGCCGCCCGGGCTGGCGGCCATGCGGTCGACGACTTCCTTCTGCAGCATGAAGGTCTGGTCGACCACATGGTCCACGAAACCCAGCAGGTGGAACAGGATCGGCGAAGAGATGTTGTACGGCAGGTTGCCGACGACCTTCAGCTTGCGGCCGCGCTCGGCGGCCAGCGCGGCGAAGTCGACCTTCAGCACGTCGGACTCGATGACCGTCACGTCGCTACGCTTGCGCATGCGGGCGGCGAGATCGCGGTCGAGCTCGATGACGGTCAACGGCCGGCTGGACGCCGGCAGGCGCTGCAGCAACGGCAGCGTCATCGCGCCCAGGCCCGGGCCGATCTCGACCATGGCCTGGTCCTCGCCGGGCGCGATCGCATCGACGATGCCATCGATGATGGCCTTGTCGGTCAGGAAGTGCTGGCCGAAGCGCTTGCGCGCGACATGTCCCATGAACTCAGTCCCGGCCGCTCAGTCCAGCCACTCGCGCGTCTCGATGAAGGCGCGGGCGCGCATTTCCTTCATCCAGTCGTTGTAGGCGTCGTCGTACTTGCGCTCGCGCAGCGCATTGCGGGCCTGCTCGCGCAGCTGCTTCGTGTCGAGCACCACGTCGCGGCGCTCCATCACCTGGATCAGGTGGATGCCGAAACGCGACGGCACCGGGTCCGAGATGCCCTTGAGCGGCAACGCGTCCATGGCCTGCTCGAACTCGGGCACGAAGCCGCCCGGCGAGACCCAGCCCAGGTCGCCGCCTTCCTGCGCGCTGCCGTCTTCCGAGTTGGCGCGGGCCAGTTGCTCGAAGGTCGCGCGGCCGGACTCGATCGCACGCTTGAACTCGACCAGCCGGCGGGTGGCCTGCTCGGGGCTCAGTTGCTCGGACGGACGCAGCAGGATGTGGCGCGCGCGGGTCTGCACGACCACGTTGATCGAGGCCTTGCCGGTCTGGCGCTCGATCAGCTTCAGCACGTGGAAGCCGGCCTCGGAGCGCAGCGGCTGCGACCGCACTTCGCCGTCCTTCAGGTCCTTGACCGCGTCGACGAAGACGTCGGGCAGCTTGTCCGCGGCGCGAAGGCCGATCTCGCCGCCGCGGTTCTTGTTGGCGTCTTCCGACACCTCGCGGGCGACCTTGGCGAAGTCCTCACCGGCCTGGATGCGCGCCAGCGCCGCGTCGGCACGCGCCTTGCGCTCGGCCACGCCCGCCACGCCCAGGCCGTCCGGCACCGGCACCAGGATCTGCGCGATGTTCAGCTGTGCGCGGCCCTGCAACGCAGCCTGGCGCTCTTCCAGGTACTTGTCGATGTCGCCGTCCGTGATGCGGATGCGACCTTGCACCTCGCGTTCGCGGACACGTTCGCTCAGCATCTGGTCGCGCAGGTTCTCGCGGAAACGCTTGAAGTCGATGCCTTCGGCGGCCAGGCGCTGGCGCAGCTCGGGCAAGGTCAGCTTGTTCTGGGTGGCGACGTTGGCGACGACACGGTCGAGTTCCGGCTCGTCCACGCGCGGGCCGTTCTCGCGGGCGTAGGTCACGACCACGCGTTCATCGACCAGGCTGTCCACCGCCTGCTTGTGCAGCAGCTCGTTGGTGACGGTCTGGCCGCGCTGGCGGGCTTCCTCACGGGCGCGCTCGGTGCGCTGGATCACTTCCGACGCCGCCACGATGTCCGTGTTGACGATCACCGCGATGTAGTCGCCCGGCTTGAGTTGCCGTTGTTCGACCACGGGGCGGTTGACCGCCGGCGCGGACGCCGCCGCGGCAGGCGCGGAAGCCGCGGTCGCAGGGCTTGGAGCGCGCGTCGTCTGCGCCGAGGATGCCGAGCCGGCCAGGGCGGCGATCAGGGACAGGAGGGTGGCCGCCACCGGCTTGAGATGTCGCATCGAACGCAGTTCAGTCATATGTGCCAAAAGCCGAGCGCTCGGAGCTCAGCGAACGGTAACCCGGAATATTGTCTCTCAACACTTTCAGGGCATTGGAACCGAGCGGCGACAGGCCGACCAGCTCCAATTGGAGGATCAGTCGGGTGTTGGTCTCCGCGCGGCCGGTGGCCTGGCGTTCCGCGCCGACGCGCAGGATCCAGCAGCCGGAGTCGTACTCGGCGCCGATGACGGAATCGGTGAAGCGCTTGTCGCGCATGCTGTACTGCAGGCGGCCCGCGCCGTACCAGGCGCCGGCGCAGCCGGGTCCGCCGGCGACCGACTTGCGGTCGGGTCCGAACAGCGGCCATTGCCAGGCCAGCTCGACCTGCTCGCTCTGCCCGCGGGCCAGGCGATAGGACGCGCTGACGGTCCGGAACGGGCCCGGCGAATAACGCAGCCGCAGCACGGTCCGCTCGACCTTGCCGTCGGCGGAGTTCAGCTGCAGCGTGCTGTCGGTCCACCAGGCCTGGTTCAAGTGCGCCGAGGCCAGCAGCACCACGTCGGACAGGCGGTGCGTCTGCGGGCTGCCGTCTGGCGTGATCTGCTGGTTGCGGAACAGGTAGCGCTGGACCATGCCCAGGCGCAGCTGCTCCTCGCCGCGCTCGTCCTCGATCCAGCGCGTGGTCGCGCCGAAGGCCAGCATGTTGGCGTCGTTGACGCGGTCGACGCCGGAGAACTGGTTCTCCGCGAAGACCGAATCGAAGTTGTAGTCCCGCGGCGCCGCGTCGAAGTTGGGCATCGCGCTCTGGTCGCGGTACGGCGTGTTGACGTACAGCAGGCGCGGCTCCAGCGTCTGGCGCATCGCCTGGCCGAACAGCGAGGTATTGCGCTCCAGGATCCAGCCATGGTCGACGCTGAAGGTCGGGATGGTGCGGCCGATCGAGCGCCGGCCGGTCACGTCGATCGCCTGGTCGAGGTTGTAGCTCGCCGCGTTGATCGACATCTTCGGGATCAGCCACCACGCCGCGCCGCTGAAGGGCAGGCTGACGTGGCCGAGCAGGTGCACCCGTTCGCCGGTCTGCGTCTGCGAGCCCAGCGCGCCGCCGGGCAGGTCGAAGCGGTTGTACTCGAGCTCCAGGCCGCCCTCGAGCCGCGCGCGGCGGCCGGTGGGCAGGTAACCAGCCAGCACGGATTCGTCCGCACCGGTCTGCAGCCGCACGCCGATCTGCGGCGAACGCTGGTATGGCGAGGCGAACTGGTCCTCGACCTGCGCGACCTGCAGGGGCTGCCACTTCTGGACCCGCGCGTAGGTCTGCATCTCGCCCCAGTTGAAGCTGAAGTCGCGCTGCGTGCGCAGGTCCGTCGACAGCAGGCGCGGCGTCTGCGACAGCATGCGGCTGCGCAGGTCCTTCCAGTAGTTGTCGTCGGAGACGCGCTCGGTATGGACGTTGTAGGTCCAGTTCGGCATCACGTCGCCGTCGGCGTTCAGGCGCAGGTCCCAGCGCGAGATGCCGGTGACCCGGTCGTGCGGCAGCAGCGCGTAGTCGATCTGGCCGCGGTGGCCCGGCTCCAGGTAGCGGAACTGGGTGTCGACACCGGGACCGCGGCGCGTCATCACGAAGGGCGTGATCGTCGCGTCGCGGTTGGGGGCGATGCTCCAGTAGAAGGGCTGGCTGTACTCGACGCCGCTGCGGTTGTCGATGTTGACGTTGGGCGGCAGCAGGCCGGACTTGGGCTGGTCGCCGAGCGGGAAGCTCAGCGACGGCGCGGCCAGGATGGGCACGCCGAGGAAACGCACCACGGCGTCCTTGGCGACGCCCTCGCCGGCATCGAAGTCCAGGTTCAGGCTGCTGGTGACCAGTTCCCAGTCGCGCTTGCCCTTTCCGCTGGCGGCATCGGCGGCGTCCTTTTCCCCCTTCTCCGACACCGGGCAGGTCGAGTAGGTGGCCTCGTCGGCCCGCATGCGCTGGTCGCCGAGGAAGTGGATCGCACGCGCGCTGCCGCTGCCGCCGGTCGCGGCGAAGAAGTAGGTCGGGCTCTCGAGCTGGCCTTCGAACTTGTCGACGAAGAGTTCCAGTTTCGGTCCGCGCAGCACGGCGCCGTTCTGGCTGAGCTCGACCTCGCCCTCGGCCGTGGCCAGGTCCTGCGGGTAGTCGTAGCGCAGCGTCTTCGACCTCAGCAGCATGCCGCCGTAACGCAGCTGGACGTCGCCCTCGGCGGTGGAGGTCTGGTCCATGTCGCTGGTGATGCGGTCGGCGCTCAGGGCCATCGCGGGACGGGCGTCCTTGCGCTTGGTCTGGTGCAACTGCTTGACCGACTTGAGGATCAGCGGCTGGCCGGCGGACTCCTGCGCTTGCGCGGAAGCCGCGGAGAACGCGGGCAACGCGACCGCCAGGGCGGCGGCCAGCGAGATCGGACGGGGACGGGAAACCGGTGGGCGCATCAGGCGGGCAGCGTCTTGCAGAGGTCAGGCGGCCGCGCGTCGGTCGCGCCGCGCTGCCCGGGGTTTGTAGAATCATTATCCACGAGGCTCGCAAGCCGGCAGGACCGCCGGAGCGCCTTGTCACCGACCCCGGGGCCGCTCGCGCAGCGGCCCTTCTGCTTCTCCCGCCGATGACCCCTTCCGCCCCGCACGCATCGTCCCCGCTCTGGCCCGATGCCGACCGTGCCGCCCGATTCCATCGCTGGCTGGCGCCCCTCGTGGCGACGCACGGGCTGCGCGAGGAGACGCTCGCCGCGGCCAGCAGCGACGCGGGCTTCCGCCGCTACCTGCGCATCGCCACGGCGGACGGCGGCACGCGGATCGTCATGGACGATCCGGCCTCGCCGAATCAGGTGGCGAGTTTCGTCAAGGTCGGCGCCCTGATGGCCGAACGCGGCCTGCATGTGCCGGAGATGCTCGCGCACGATGCCGGGCTCGGCTTCGCGCTGATGGAAGACCTCGGCACCGCGTCCTACCTGGACGCGCTGCTCACCGCGCAGCGCGCCGGCGACTCGGAAACGCCCCGCGTGCTGATGCGCGACGCCACCGCCGCGCTGCTGCGCTGGCAGACCAGCGACGCGGCCCGCGCCGACGGCGCGCTCCCGCTGTTCGACGACGCCTTCGTGCGCCGCGAGCTGCAGATCTTCGTCGACTGGTGCGTCCAGGCCCACCACGGCAAGACCTGGAACGACAAGCAGCGCGGCTACTGGGACCGCACCGTGGCGCTGCTGTCGGCCAACGTGCTGGCGCAGCCGCGCGTGCCGATGCACCGCGACTACATGCCGCGCAACCTGATGGTCTGTCCGGCGGGAACCGCCTCCGACACTGCCAGTGCCGCCGGCACCGCGTCCTTCGCCACGCCCGGCATCCTCGATTTCCAGGACGCGGTGATGGGCCCGGTCACCTACGACATCGCCTCGCTGATGCGCGACGCGTTCATCTCCTGGGAGGAGGCCGAGGAGCTCGACTGGGCGGTGCGCTACTGGGAAGGCGCGAAGCGCGCCGGCCTCTTCGGCCTGGACCCGAACGGCGAGGACCCGCACGAGATGGCGCTGGACTTCGGCCTGTTCTGGCGCCGCCTCGAATGGACCGTGCTGCAGCGGCAGCTGAAGATCATGGGCATCTTCTGCCGGCTCAAGCACCGCGACGGCAAGCCGCATTACGCGGAAGACCTGCCGCGCTTCTACGCCTACGTGGTGAAGACGGCGACGCGCTACATCGAGCTGTCGCCGCTGCTGCGCCTGATCGAAGATCTCCAGCCGCAGTACACGCAGGTCGGTTTCAGCTTGCGCTGAGGCGTCTAAGCAGCGCGGCCGGGCGCCCGCGCTGCCTCAGTCGCCCTCGGCGGGCGTGGCGGCGGCCTTGGCGGCCTGCGCGGCCAGGAACTCCTGCGCCGCCCGATACGACGGGCATCCCGCGGCGGTGAGCCACGGATCCTCGTCCTTCCCGCCGAAGATCTCGACGAGGAAGTCCATGAACGCGCGGGTGCGCGCCGGGACGAACTTGCGGGTCGGCATCGCGGCCCACAGCTGGTAGCTGTAGATGCGCCACTGCGGCAGCACGCGCTCGAGCGCCCCTTCCATCAGCGCGTCGCCGACGACGAAGGACGGCAGCCCCGCCACGCCCAGCCCGTGCAGCGCGCAGGCGTACTTGGTGTCGACCGAGGAGGTCGTCATCACCGGCCGGCTGGGGATCGCGAAGAAGCTCTCGGTGGTGAGGCCGTCCGCGCCGCAGCGCTCGAAGGTCACGCCGCGGGTCAGCTCATGGATCGGCGGCAGCATGACGTCGTGCTGCTTGAGGTCGGACGGATGCTGCGGCTTGCCGCGCCGGCCCAGGTACTCGGGCGACGCGCACAGGATCACCTCGGTGCGCGCCAGCTTGCGGGCGATGAAGTCGCCCTGCAGCGGGCTGCGCGTGGAGATGACGGTGATGTCGAAGCTCTCGTCGAGCGTGTCGACGGGCCCCGGCGCGACCAGCTCGACGCTGACCAGCGGGTACAGCGCATGAAAGCGTGCCATGTGCCGCGCCAGCTGATGGATCGCGATGGCCGGCGGGATCAGGACGCGCAGCGTGCCACGCGGCTCGTTGGTCGCGGCGGAGGCGAGCGCCTCGGCCTCCTCGATGTCGCTGAGGATGCGGCGGCAGCGTTCGAGGTAGCCCTCGCCGACGTCGGTCAGCGACAGCCGCCGCGTCGTGCGGTTCAGCAGCCGCGCCCCGAGGTGCTCTTCGAGGTCCGCCACCAGCCGCGTGACCACGGCGGGCGCCAGGTCCATGGCCCGCGCGGCGCCGGCGAGGCTGCCCTCGTCGATCACGCGGGTGAAGACCCGCATCGCCTTGACCTGATCCATCCCGTCTCCTTCGGGCGGACGCCGCGTCGCCGCGGGCCGCCTCTCTGTGCGTGTCGATCAGCGGACCATGGCGACCCGCGGTCCGCGGGGCCGCCTACAGGGAGTCCGCGGCGGTCAGGGGTGCGCGGCGATCACCTGCGCCACCGCGGCGGTCAGGCGCTTGCCGTAGGGCACGTGCAGGAACTCGTTGGGGCCGTGGGCGTTGCTCTTGGGGCCCAGCACGCCGCAAACCATCATCTGCGCGGCCGGGAAGCCCTTCTGCAGCATGCTCATCAGCGGGATCGTGCCGCCCTGGCCGATGTAGCCGACCGGCTGGCCGAAGTGGGCCTGGCTGGCGTCGTCCAGCACCTGGCTCAGCCACGGCGACAGCTCCGGCGTGTTCCAGCCGGTGGCGCCGTAGGCACCCGCACGGCCGTCCGGCACGAAGCTGACCTTGGCGTTGTACGGCGCGTTGTCCTCGAGCAGCGCCTTGAGCTTCAGCGCCGCCTCGTTGCCGTCGATCAGCGGCGGCAGGCGCAGCGACAGCTTGAACGCCGTGTACGGGCGCAGCACGTTGCCGGCGCTCTTCAGTTCGGGGAAGCCGTCCACGCCGGTCACCGACAGCGTCGGCCGCCAGGTGCGGTTGAGCAACACCTCGACCGGATCGGAGGTCACCGGCAGCACGGGGCCGCCGTCCGCGCCGCAGGCCCAGGGCAGACGCTTGTAGACCTCTTCCTTCAGGATCGCCGCGGTCGCCTGCGCCTGCTCGAAGCGCACGCCGGGGATGTCGCAATGGAAGGATTCGGGCAGCAGCCGGCCGGTCTTGGAATCCTCCAGCCGGTCCAGCACCTGGCGCAGGATGCGGAACGAGGACGGCACCACGCCCGACGCGTCGCCGGAGTGGATGCCTTCGGTCAGCACCTCGACCTTGAGCACGCCGGAGACCATGCCGCGCAGCGAGGTCGTCATCCAGAGGCGGTCGTAGTCGCCGGCGCCGGAGTCCAGGCAGACCACCAGCGACACGTTGCCCAGGCGCGGCCGGAGCAGGTCGATGTAGGCCGGCAGGTCGTAGGAGCCGGATTCCTCGCAGGCCTCGATCAGGCCGACGCAGCGCGGGCGCGGGATGCCCTGCTGGTCCAACGCCAGCAGCGCCGTGATCGAGGCGTAGATCGCGTAGCCGTCGTCGGCGCCGCCGCGGCCGTAGAGCTTGCCGTCCTCGTACTTCGGCGTCCACGGGCCAAGGTCGGCGCGCCAGCCGTTGAACTCCGGCTGCTTGTCCAGGTGGCCGTAGAGGACGACGGTGTCGGTGCTCTCGGCCTTGGTCGACGGCAGCTCGAAAAAGATGACCGGCGTGCGGCCTTCCTGGCGGATGACCTCCAGCTTCAGGCCGGGGATCTTCTTGCTCTCGACCCATTGGGCCGCGTCGCGGACGACGCGCTCGATGTAGCCATTGGCCTGCCAGTCGGCGTCGAACATCGGGCTCTTGGCGGGGATGGCGATGTAGTCGGTCAGCGCGGGGACGATCTCCTGGTCCCAGACCTTCTCGGCGAAGGCGCCCAGGGCGCTGATTTCATCGGTCTGCAGCGGCAACGACGGATCACGTGCGTTCATGCGGGTCTCCTGCGCGGCCGGTGGGCCGCCTTGGCTGGGTCCGGGGTCGCGCGGGGCGGCCGGTCCGGGCGGAAAGTGACGGGATGGGGAATGGGGAATGGGGGCTGGATCGGGCGATTCTAGGAGCGTGAGCCCAGCCAGGCGCGCAGGCGGGCGAAGACCTGTTCGCGCTCAGGCTCGTTGAAGATCTCATGCGCCAGGCCCGGGAAGGGCACGGCCTGCACGGCGCCGCCCGCGGCAGCGGCGGCGGCGAAGGCGGCACTGCCGGCGGGGGCGACGCAACGGTCCGCGCCCGCCCACATCAGCAGCGTCGGCGTGGTCCAGCGCGGCACCAGCGGCAGCGTCTCGGGGCCGAAGCTGGCGATCATCTTCGCCAGCGTCGGGGTGATGCGGTTGTGGACCAGCGGATCGTCCTTGTAGGCCTGGACCACGTCCGCGCTGCGCGAGACCCAGGACGGGTTCAGCCCGTTGCCGACGGCCAGGTGCGGCAGCAGCGGCAGCGTGGCGCCGAGCAGCCCGCGCTGGAAGGCGGACAGGCCCGCGTCCAGCGCCGGGGAACTGAGGACGAGCCCGTCGACCGGCCGCGACCACGGGGCCTGCTCCAAGGCGCCGGCGACGAAGCGGGCGGCGATCGCGCCGCCCATCGAGTGACCGAGCAGGATCAAGGGGCCCCGCCCCTTGCGCTCGTCGGCGCGCAGGCAGTCGATCGTGGCGGCGAGGTCGAGCAGCAGGCTGTCATGCCGGGGAATGTCCCCGCGCGGCCCACCGGAGGCGCCGTGACCGCGCTGGTCGAAGCCGGCGACATGCCAGCCCCAATCGTTCAGGCGCTGGGCGACGGCCTCGTAGCGGCCGATGTGCTCGCCCAGGCCGTGGACGATCAGCACGGTGCCGCGGGTGGGCAGCGACAGGTCGGCGCCCCATTCCCGCCAGTGCAGCGGGAGGCCGTCATGGCCGGTGAGAGTCTTCATGGGGCCGGAGTGTAGGATCGCCTGGCATGTCCCCCGCCGTGGACGACCCCCACGTTTCGAAGACGATGACGCCCGCCCTGCTCGAGTCCTTCCCGCCCTTCAACCCGGAAGTCCGGCTCCAGCCGCCGACGATCGAGCGCTGGCGGCACGGCCCGGGAACCGACGTCGAGTTCGTCCATGTGCTGGACTCCGGCCGGCCGGGACCGACGGCGATGGTCGTCGCGCTGACGCACGGCAACGAGCTGTGCGGCGCGATCGCGCTGGACACGCTGCTGAGCCAGCAGGTCACGCCCTTGCGCGGGCGACTGGTGCTGGCCTTCGCCAACGTCGAGGCCTTCGGGCGATTCGATGCGATGGAGCCGTTCTCGTCGCGCTGCGTCGACGAGGACATGAACCGGGTCTGGGACGACGCCGTGCTGCGCGGTCCGCGCGACTCGGCCGAACTGCGGCGGGCGCGCGAGCTCGCCCCCTTCATCGACGCGGCGGACGTGCTGCTGGATCTGCATTCGATGCAGGAGGCGGGCGCGCCGGCGCTGACGATCTGCGGCATGACAGACAAGAGCGTGCCGCTGGCGCGGGCGCTGGGTCAGCCGGAGACGCTGCTGGTGGACACCGGCCATGCGGCGGGCCTGCGGCTGATCGATCGCGGCGGCTTCGCCGATCCGCGCAGCGCCCGGCAGGCGGTGCTGGTCGAATGCGGCTCGCATTGGGAGCCGGCGAGCGCCGACATGGCCCTCGACGTCACGCTGCGCTTCCTGCGGCACCTGGAGATGGTCGACGCGCCCTGGGCGGACGCTCGACTGCGCTTACCGTCCCCGGAACGGCAACGGCTGGTGCGCGTCGGCGAAGGCGTGACGGCGGTGACGCCGGAGTTCCGGTTCCTGGTGCCGACGCACCACCTGAAGGTGATCCCGAAGGCCGGCACGCCGCTGGCCAAGGACGGCGATCGCCTGTGGGTCACGCCGCACGACGACTGCGTGCTGATCATGCCGTCGCGCCGCGCCGGTCAAAGCGGACAGACGATGGTGCGGCTGGGGCGCTACGAGGCGTGAGCGCCCCGCCGGGGTCGCCCAGGCTCAGTCCCGATCGAACTTGAACACCGCCATGCTGGCCATCAGGTTCGGCAGCACGCGGACCTGGCGCCCCTCCTGCACGCCGAAGCTGTCCAGCACCCGCAGCCCGCACTTGCGCGCCAGGATCTGGAAGTCCGCGTAGGTGCCGACGCGGATGTTGGGCGTGTCGTACCACTGGTACGGCAGCACGCGCGTCACCGGCATGCGGCCCGCGAGGATCTGCAGACGGTTCGGCCAATGCGCGAAGTTGGGGAAGCTCACCACCCCCATCCGGCCGACGCGCGCGGTCTCGCGCAGCATCGCCTCGGTGTTGCGCAGGTTCTGCAGCGTCTCCAGCTGCAACACGACGTCGAAGCTCTGGTCCTCGAAGATCGCCAGGCCCTCTTCCAGGTTGAGCTGGATCACGTTCACGCCGCGCTGCGCGCAGGCGAGCACGTTCGCATCGTCCAGCTCGACGCCGTAGCCGGTGCAGCCCTTCGTGGCCTGCAGATGCGCCAGCAGCTCGCCGGTGCCGCAGCCCAGGTCGAGCACGCGCGAGCCCGTCGGGACCAGCTCCGCGATCATGTCCATCACCGCGCGATCACTCATGATTGGCTCCCCTCGTCCGCGGCGCGCCGCGTCCGGTCCCCCGACGGGACGTGAGCTTGCTTGGGACGGCCCTGCGCTGCGCTCATACCGCCACCCCCTGCAGACGGTGGGAGACCGGCGTGGACGCACCACCGGGCAAGGATTTTTCATGCTCCTTCGCGATGCGGTCGAAGTAGGCGCGCAGCACGCCGTGGTAACGCGGATCCTCGAGCAGGAACGCATCGTGACCGTGCGGCGCGTCGATCTCCGCGTAGGACACGTCGCGCCGGTTGTCGAGCAGCGCCTTGACGATCTCGCGCGAGCGCGCCGGCGAGAAGCGCCAGTCGGTCGTGAAGCTCACCACCAGGTACTTGCACAGCGCCGTGGCGAAGGTGCGGCTCAGGTCGCCGCCGTGCTCGCGCGCCGGGTCGAAATAGTCCAGCGCGCGGGTGATCAGCAGGTAGGTGTTGGCGTCGAAGTACTCGCTGAACTTGTCGCCCTGGTAGCGCAGGTAGCTCTCGATCTGGAACTCGATGTCCGAGGTCGAGTACCCCAGCTCCGCCGAGCGCATCTGGCGCCCGAACTTCTCCTCCATCACGTCGTCGCTCAGGTAGGTGATGTGGCCGATCATCCGCGCCACGCGAAGCCCGCGGCGCGGCACCACGCCGTGCTCGTAGAAGAAGCCGTCGTGGAATTCGGGGTCGGTGATGATCGCCCGCCGGGCGACCTCGTTGAACGCGATGTTCTGCGCCGACAGGTTGGGGGCCGTCGCCACCGCGATGCAGTGGCGCAGGCGCTCCGGATACCGCAGCGACCAGTCCAGCGCCTGCATGCCGCCCAGCGATCCGCCCAGCACCGCCGCCAGCTTCTGGATGCCGAAACGGTCCAGCACGCGCGCCTGCGCGTCGACCCAGTCCTGCACCGTGACGACGGGGAAGTCCTTACCGTAGACGCGGCCAGTCTCCGGGTTCAGATGCATCGGGCCGGTCGAACCGAAACACGAGCCCAGGTTGTTGATGCCGATGACGAAGAAGCGGTCCGTGTCCAGCGGCTTGCCGGGACCGACGAGGTTGTCCCACCAGCCTTCGCTCTTGTCGATGTCGGCGTGCGTGCCGGCCACGTGGTGGCTCGCGTTCAGCGCGTGACACACAAGGACCGCGTTGGACTTGTCCTCGTTCAGCCGGCCGTAGGTCTCGACCATCAACTCATAACCGGCGATGCGCGCGCCGCTGCGCAAGATCAGCGGCTCGTCGAACAACAGCCGCTGCGGTGTGACGTCACCGACAGATCCCATGGAACACCCCAAAAAACAAAACCCGGCGCCGCTGCTTGAAGCGGAACACCGGGTCTCGATCCGTGGATCGGGTGTCCCTCTTTAGCTGCATTTCTAAGGCGCCCGCAAGCCGGACAAATCGGCGCCATCGGCGGAAGTATAGCTACGGCGCGGTGCAGAGGCAGTGCACGATCGCGCGCACCGGCGGCTTCGACCCCGCGGGGCCGGCCTCGGCCTGCTCGGCCAGCCAGGTGATGTCGACCTGCGCCTCGCGCAGCGGTGCCGGCACCGCCGGAATGCCGCCCAGCGCATGCATGACCATGCCGCGCAGCGACGGCGCCGCGGCGTCGCCCATGCTCGTCAGCAGACGATCGAAGGCGCTGCGGTCAGGCTCGACGTAACGCACCGACGGGTCGTCACCGAGCTTGGCGCGCTTCGCGGCGCTGGCGATCGCATCGGACAGCAGGCCGTTTCTGTCGACCAGCCCGCGCTCCAGCGCCTGCGAGCCGGTCCACACGCGGCCCTGGCCGACGGCGTCGATCTGCTGCGAGGACTTCTTGCGCGCCTGCGCCGCCTTGCCGGTGAAGTCGGCGTAGATGTGCTCGATGGACGACTGCACCACCTGCGCCATCCGCGGATCCAGCGGGCGCCGCGGGTCATAGCCGCTGGCCAGCCAGGTCGTCGTGTAGCCGCCGGTGTGGATCGACAGCTTGTCCAGCAGCTTCTCGCCGGTGGGCAGCATGCCGAACACGCCGATCGAGCCGGTGATCGTCGACGCGTCGGCGATCACCTCGTCCGCAGACATCGAGATCCAGTACCCGCCCGACGCCGCCACGCCGCCCATCGACACGACGACGGGCTTGCCGACCGCGCGCGTCAGTTCCAGCTCGCGACGCACCAGTTCCGAGGCGAACGCACTGCCGCCCGGCGAGTTCACGCGCAGCACGACGGCCTTGACCTTGTCGTCCTCGCGCGCCTGCCGGATCAGCCGGGACATCGACTCGCCGCCGATCTTGCCCGGGCCGGCACTGCCGTCGACGATCTCGCCTTCGGCCACGATCACGCCGACCTGCCCCTCGGGCTTGGGCAGCTTGGGCGGCAGTTGCGCGACGTAGGCACCCAGGTTGATCTGGCGCAGGCGCTTCTCGTCCTTGGCGCCGCGC
Source organism: Mitsuaria sp. MSU3D (assembly GCF_056867975.1). Lineage (NCBI taxonomy): Bacteria > Pseudomonadati > Pseudomonadota > Betaproteobacteria > Burkholderiales > Sphaerotilaceae > Roseateles > Mitsuaria sp. MSU3D. The sequence continues at coordinate 4,637,461 of NZ_CP200314.1, forward strand.
TTCTCGAGCAGCGCCTCGACCTCGTCCTCGGTCTTCAGGCCGTCGACCAGCTTCTCGGCCAGCGTCAGCTTGGCGGGATCGCCGCCGGCCGCCTTCAGCCGTTGCGGCAACTCGTCGATGGCGCGCTGCACCGAGCCCTTCGGCAGCTTGCGCGCGGTCTCGATCGCGGTCTGGTACCGCGCCCAGAGTTCGTCGTACAGATAGCCCTCGGCCTCGAGCGTCGCGGGCGACGGACCGTTGGCGAAGTAGGGTTCGACCGCGTTCTTGTAGGTGCCGACACGCAGCACGTTGGGCGTGATGCCCACGCGGTCCAGCGCGTCCTTGTAGTAGTTGCGATAGCGGCCGTAGCCCTCGATCAGCACGCCGCCCATCGGGTGGATGTAGACCTCGGTGGCCTGCGCGGCCAGGTAGTACGACCGCTGGTCGAAGGCCAGCCCGGCGGCGATCACCGGCTTCTTGCTCGCCTTGAAGCGGGTCAGCGCGGCTTCGATCTCATGCAGCGCGGCCGGCGTGGCGCCGCCGAACTGGTCCAGGTTCAGCGCGACCTGCACGATGTGATCGTCCTTGGCCGCCGCGTCCAGCGCGCGCAGGATGTCGCGCAGCCGCGTCTGGGCGCGCGCCTCGCCCTTGATCTGCGCGATCGCCTGGTCGCGCGGCGAGCCGGAGAACTGCTCCACGACCTCGCCGCGGATGTCCAGCACGAGCGTCGTCTTGTCCTGCAGCGGCTTGCCGCCGTGCACCGCGGCCCAGATCAGGGCGATCAGGATCACCCAGAACAGCAGCGTGAACACCACGCGCCGCGTGCCGTTCAGGAACCACCACACGCCACCGAAAAAGCGCCCGATCGGCGCCAACGCTCGCTTCACACCCATCCAATCCTCCCGGGATCCGTCAAAGGAATGTCAGAACGGCTCGGATGTCGAGCCGGATCGGGCGATTGTGAGCCCGTTTGAACACCCGGGCGGGAAGTCAGTGGCGCGTCAGCCGTTCGCGGGGGGCAGCGTGTCCTGGAAGCTCTGACGCGTCATGAGCTTGTCGAAGTGCTTCGCGAGGTTGGGGTGCGCCGCGCGCCAGTCGATCTGGGCGAAGCGGAAGTCCAGGTAGCCCAGCGCGCAGCCGAGCGCGATGTCGGCCAGCGTGAAGTGGTTGCCGGAGCACCAGTTCTTCTCGCCCAGGCCGTTGGCCATCGCCTGCAGCGAGGCCAGGACCTTGTTCATCTGACGCTTCACCCAGGCCTCGCTGCGCTCGCCCGGCGCGCGGCCGGACCAGGTGTGCTCCAGACGCGCGGCGACGCAGGCGTCGATGAGGCCGTCGGCCAGCGCCTCCCAGGTGCGCACTTCGCAGCGTTCGCGGCCGCGCTCCGGGATCAGGCGGCCGACCGGCGACAGCGTGTCGACGTACTCGACGATGACGCGCGAATCGAACACCGCGCCGGTGATCGAGTCCTGCCCCTCCATGACCAGGCACGGCACCTTGCCGAGCGGATTGATCTTGAGGATGTTGTCGCTGCCCCAGACGTCTTCCAGCTCGAACTGGTAGTCGAGCTTCTTTTCCGCCATGACGACGCGGACCTTGCGGACGTAGGGGCTGGTGAGGGATCCGATGAGCTTCATGGTGTCGCGGGATTCTAACGAGTCGCCTCCGGGGACTGACTCCCGCACGCGACAGTGGCGCAGCCCTCATTTGGGTGTATTGCCGTCCCCTGCGCCGGTGACGCACACTCCCGCCCGCCCCGCCTGGATGCGGGGTCGCGGCCGAGGGGGCCGACGACGGCGCATCAGGCAAGCGGTGCGCCCATGGACACGGACCGGCTCCCCGGGAGACCGGCCACCACAACGACAGAGAGAGGGAATCATGCGAGAGCACGAGGAGGGAGCGGCGACCGGCGGTCTGACCGGATGGCCGCTGTCGGAGTACCGCAAGCGCAAGCTCGAGATCCAGTTCACCGGATCGGGCAGCGAATACTTCCGGATCTGGATCGTCAACCTGCTGTTGACGATCGTCACGGCCAGCCTGTACTGGCCGTTCGCGAAGGCGCGGCGCATCCGCTACTTCTACGCCAACACGCTGGTCGACGGCCATGCGCTGACCTTCCACGGCGATCCGTGGAAGATGTTCCGCGGCCACGTGCTGCTGCTGGTGCTGATGGGCACGTATTCGGCGGCCGGGCATTTCTCGCCGATGGCGGGACTGGTGGCCTTCGTCGTGATGGCCGCGATCTGGCCGGCGCTGTGGCGCGCGGGCATGCAGTTCCGGCTGGGCAACACCGGCTGGCGCGGCCTGCGCTTCGGCTTCACGGGGACGCTCAAGGGCGCCTATGCCCCGGCGCTGCCGGTCTGGATCCTCTCGGGCGTGGTGCTGGTGGCACAGGCGGTCGGCGGCCCGGCCGGGCTGCTGGTCAACGGCAAGCCGCGCTTCGGGATCGTCGAGCAACTGGTGCTGCTGGCCGTGCTCGGCATCACGCTGGTGATGCCATGGATCGTCGCGGCGGCCAAGCGCTACCAGCACAACGGCTACCGCATCGCGGCACAGCAAGGCGAACTGCGCCTGGGCGCCGGCAGCGTGTACTGGCTGTGCCTCAAGGGTGCCGGCATCGGGCTGGCCGTGGTGATCGCAGGCATGCTGGCGGCCATGGCGGTCGTGGGCGCCAGCGCCTTGAGCGGATCGAAGGTGGTGCTCATGATCTCGACCTTCGTGTCGTTCGGGCTGACCTACCTGCTGCTCTTCGCGCTGGTCGGACCCTTCTTCACGGCGCGGTTCCAGAACCTGCTCTGGAACCGCACGACGACCGACGACCTGTCCTTCACCAGCCAGTTGCGCTTCGGCGCGCTGGCCGGGCTCACGTTGAAGAACTGGCTGCTGACGGCGGTGACCCTCGGCCTGTACCGGCCGTTCGCCGCGGTGCACACCGCGCGCATGCGCCTGGAGGCCGTGAGCCTGACGATGGATGGCGATCCCGAGACCTGGGTGGCCGGCCAGGAGAGCGCCTCGCAGGACGCCGCGGGCGAGCTCGCGGGCGACTTCTTCGGCATCGACATGGGCCTGTGATGCCGGGCGCAGCGGGCGGATCGAACGCATCGAACGACGCGACAGGCGTGGAAGGCGTGGAAGGCGCGCAGGCGGCGACGCTCCACGCCGACTGGTTCGACGGCCGCAGCGCCCGTGCGCGGCCGGTCCGGCTGTGGCTGGAGCGCGAGCAACTGGTCGTCCACGACCAGGCGCTGGAGGGCATCGAACGCCGTTACCCGATCCGCGCGGTGCAATGGCCCGAGCGCACGCGGCACGGACAGCGGCAGGCGCAGCTGCCCGACGGCGGCGTGCTGATGGCTAAGGACGCCGCCGACTGGGACGCCTGGGCCGACGACTCCACGCAGGGGCGCGGGCTGGGGGGCGGACTCGCGGTGCGATGGTTCTCCAGCTGGAAGCATTCGATCGTGGCGCTGGTCGTGGTCGTGGCCGTCGGCGGCGCGACCTGGCACTGGGGCGTGCCCGCCGCCGCGGACGTGATCGCGCGTCACCTGCCCGCGTCGATCGAGCAGTCGATCGGCGACGGCTCGATGGAACAGATCGACAGTCTGCTGCTCAAGCCGAGCAAGACGCCGGTACGCGATCAGCAGCAATGGCGCGAGCGCTTCGCCGCGATGGTCGCCAGCCAGCCCGGCGAATCGACGGCGTACGAACTGCACTTCCGCGACGCCGGCCAGACCTTCGGCCCGAATGCGTTCGCGCTGCCGGGCGGGCACATCGTCGTCACCGACGAACTGCTGCGGTTGCTCGGCGACGAGCCCGATGCGGTGCTCGGCGTGCTGGCGCATGAGCTCGGCCATGTGCGCGAGCAGCACGGCCTGCGGCTGACGATGCGCGCGAGTCTGATGGGCGGGTTGCTGGGCTTCGCGGTGGGAGACTTCTCGAGCCTGCTCGCGGGCGCGCCGGCGGTGCTGATGCAGGCGAGCTATTCGCGCGACTTCGAACGCGCGGCCGACGCGCAGGCGAAGCGGCTGCTGATCGACAGCGGCCGGTCGCCACGGGCGATGCTGGTGCTGTTCGAGCGCATCGGCGAGTGGCGATCAAAGCGGTCCGCTCAGGCCCGTGCCGAGCGTGCCTCCGAGCCCCAGGGCCTCGGCCGCGACGTCGGCGAACGGGCCAAGGCGGGCGCGGGCGAACTGCTGCGCATCGCGTTCAACACGCATCCGGCGGACGACGAGCGGATGCGGTTCTTCGAGCGCTGATCGAGGGCCGACCGAGCGCCGGGCGGCGCTTCTACACTCTCCGCTCCACTTTCGCGGAGATCGTGATGACCGCCTCCCCCTCGGCTTCCACCTCGACTTCCCACTCAGCGTCCGACGTCGGCTACGTCCTCTACGGCACGCAGGGCTCCGGCTCCTCGATCGTCGAGATCGGCCTGCGCTGGTGCAGCCAGGCGTACCGCACGGTGCACGCATCCTCATGGGAAAACGCGTCGGAGCAGGACGCGCTGCGCGCGCTCAATCCGCTGATGCAGATCCCGACGCTGCACACGCCCGACGGCGACGTGCTCACAGAAAGCGGCGCCATCCTGATGCACCTCGGCCTGCGATTCCCGGACGCGACACTGCTCGGCAACAGCGATCGCCAACGCGACCAGATCCTGCGCGGCCTCGTCTACATCGCCGCCAACTGCTACAGCTGCATCAGCGTCATCGACTACCCGGAACGCTACTCGACCCGCACCGACAAGGACGACCGCGAGGCCATCATCGCCGGCACGAAAGCGCGACTGCACAAGCACTGGGAGATCTTCGCGGACATGTTCCCCGGCCAGCCGTGGCTCAGCGGCGCTAAACCCGGTGCGCTCGATGCAATGGCAGTGATCGTGTCGAAGTGGTCAGGGTCGAGGAAACACCTGGAGGCGAGTCGGCCCGAATTCTTCGCGCTGCTCCGGCGCATCGAAGCGCTGCCGCACGTGGCCGAGGTCTGCGCAAAGCACTGGCCGCCCAAGACTTCCTGAGGCGCCCTTTCCTTCGTCGGCACGGGCGTTGGCCGCGAGGGCATGGGGCCTTGGCGTCAAGCGCCAAAACCCCACGCCCTCCCGTCCCCCATCACTGTCTCACTGCCGCGGTTTTGCTACCGAGGACTTGGGGGGAGGGAAAGGGTGAGGGACAGGTCTTGTCGTCAGGCGGCGTGGAACTGCGGCAACAGCCGCACGTGGGTGTAGCGCGCAGGACGATCGATGGGATCGAGGGTCGCGTCGATCGGCGCGAAGCCGCAACGGGTCCAGAAGGTCGCGGACGCGGCTTCTTCGCAGTTGACATGCAAGCGGCTGAAATGCCCCTGCGCGCTGGCGAGCACCGCGTTCACGAGACGCTTCGCAAGACCGTGGCCGCGCCAGTCGGGATGCACGTAGAAGCGACGCATGCGGCCGGTGCCAGGACGTCCGGGTGGCGGCTCGACGTTGAGCCCGCCCACCGCGATGACCTGCCCGTTCGTGTCGAGCCAGGCCCACAGCGATTCGCCGGGCTGCTCGTAACGGTTGGCGCCGCTGCGCCATTCGTCCATCAGGCGGCGCAGCATCTGCCGCCCCTCGCTCTCGCTGGCCGCCAGCAACGGCGCCCAGGCAAGGGGATCAATCTGATGCACACGGATCAGGCGCGGTGCGGCGCCATCGGAGGCCAGGGAAAGCATCGAACGAAGCGGTAACCAGTCGTCAACCGAGCGGGAAAGGACGGATTAAGCAGCAGGCGGAATGCCCCTCGCATCAGGGACAACCCGCCCGCCGTCGGTCCTTTCCAACGCCCGGTCGCCGTCAGTTCCGGTCGCTGAACGATCGCGGCCCGATCGCTGATCGGTCGCCGTTCGCGGCCCCTCCCGGCCGATCACGCGGCAGCGGCAAGGGCGTCGTTTCAGCGCGGTGGTTCCGGCTTCTTCGCGCTGTCCGGATGCTCGATCCAGGCCTTGAGTTCCGCGGCCCGCGCGTGCTTGGGCGAGAGCTCGATGAAGGCCCGGTACGCCGCCTGCGCGCCCGCGTCGTCGCCCGCGCGCAGCAAGGCGTCGCCGAGGTTCAGATGCGCCAGCGCGCGGCTGCCGTCCATCTCGATCGCCTTGCGGTACCAGCGCGCCGCCTCGGCCGGCTTGTCGCGCTTGTAGTAGATGAAGCCGAGGTTGTTGGCCGCCAGCGCGAACTTCGGCTGCAGCTTGAGCGCCTCGGTGAACGCGGCTTCGGCTTCGTCGTAGCGGCGCTCCTTGTAGAGCAGCAGGCCGCGGTCGTTGGCGCGCTGCGCCGCGATGCGCGCGCTGGTCGGCGCGGGCGCGGCGCTGGTGGCGATCGCGGTGTCGCTGCCGTCCAGGCCCTTCAACGTGACCTGCACCGAGGTCGCGCTGGCCGCGGGCGATCCAGGCGCGGCACCGGTCGGCGCGGAGGCCTGCGCCACCGGCTGCAGCTGTGCGTTGCGGGCATCGTCGGCCTGCTTGGCAAGCGCGCTCGTTTTGACGTCGAGCTGGTTGCTGTCGCCGCTGAGCGCCTGCTCCTGCGCGGACGCGAGTTCGAAGATGAACTCGCCGCCCTCGCTGCCCGGCAGGCTGCCGAAGGCCGGCGTCTGGTGTGCGATGGCGGACACCGCCGGCGCCACGTAGGCCGCCAGTTCGGTCGCGGTGATGAGGCCGTCGCCGTTGAGGTCGGCCTTGCCCGAGAGCGCCTGCAGCAGCGTCCAGGTGAAGACCGAATGTCCGCCCGGGCCGTCGTCGGCGACCTGCTGGTCGGCACCGCCGGCGGTCATCATCTGGCGGCCCATCCGCCGCGCGTTGTCGCGCACGAAGTTGGCGCTGCCGCCCGGCGCGCCGCCGCGCGTCAGGCCCAGGCCCGAGTAGCAGGCATCGATGACGAAGAACGCGTGCTTGGCGGGCAGCGCCTCGCTGAGCTCCTGCAGCTGCGGCATGGCGATGGCGTCGGTCTGCAGGTCGTCGGTGCCGGCGTCGACCGGGATGATGTAGCCGACGTCGCGTCCGCTCGGCAGCTTGCGCGTGCTGCCGTGGCCGGCGAAGAAGACGAAGACGCGGTCGTCGCGCTTGAGCTTGCCGTCCCCGCCCTTGCGCGCCATGCCGTTGAGCGCGCGCAGGATGTTGGCGCGCGTCGCGTCGCCGTCGGTCAAGGTGGTGACGTTCTCGGGCCGGAAACCGAATTGCGTCTGCAGCGTCTCCTGGATCGCGCGGGCGTCGCGCACCGCGTGCTGCAGTCGCGGCCAGGCCTTGTACTGGTCGATGCCGATCACGAGCGCGACGCTGTCGCGATAGAGGTTCGCGCCCGCAAGGTCCGGCGCCGCCGCGTCCGCGGCGGGCGTGTCGGTCGCGACGATCTTGCCGTCCTTCCAGGCCGCGAACTTGTAGCCCTCGGCCTTGAGCTGGTCGAGCACCAGCGGCAGCGCCTCGACGGTGCGCGCATGGATGTCATGGAACAGCACGATGCCGCGCTGCTGCTTGCCGAGCTCGCCCAGCACCCGCGCGGCGATGGACTTGGGAATCGGGTCGGACCAGTCCAGCGAGTCGACGTTCCACATCATCGAGCGCAGCTTGAGCGCCTCGATCGCGCCGAGCGCCGCGTCGTTGCGCGCGCCGTAGGGAAAGCGGAACAGCGCCTGGCCGTCGCGGCCGGCGGCGTCGAGCAGGGCCTCGGTCGAGCTGGCTTCCTGGCGGACCTTGTCGAGCTCGAACTTCGACATCACGCCGTGGCTGAAGCTGTGGTTGGCGATCGGATGGCCGGCGGCGAGCACGCGCTTGGCGACCTCGCTGCCGGGCCCGGGCTTGACCTTGCCGTTGGCGTCGACGCTGCCCAGGTTGCGGCCCAGCTCGAAGAACACGGCCGGCGCCTGATAGCGCTTGAGGATCTCCAGGATCTCGTCGGTGTAGCGCGGGTGCGGGCCGTCGTCGAAGGTCAGCAGCACCGTCTTGGGCGGCAGCTGGCGGCCGAAGAACTCGCGTTCCTGCTTGCTGGGACCGCGGGTGGCAGCCGCTGCCGGCGATGTCTGCGCCGTCTGGGCGGTCGGTACCGCGGTCGTCGAGGCCGCGCCCTCGTCGGCCCCTTCCGTGATGCTCGGACGTGCCTGCAGGTCCGGCAGGATGGTCGCGTAGTCCTTCAGGATGCGGTCGCGCGCGTACAGGCCCTTGAGCTTGGCGACGTAGTCGGTCCACTTCTCGCGCTTGGGCACGATGCCGCGCTGCGCGAAACGGCCGAAGGTGTCGCGCAGCTCCTGCTCATAGGCGTTCTCGATCTCGGCCAGCACGCTCAGGTCCTCGCCCGCGCGCTTGGCCAGCTTGAGTCCGGCGATGCTTTGCGAGGTCGAGAACTGCTGCGAGAGCTGCGTCAGGAATTCCTTGAACGCGAGCCGGTCGGCGTCGAACCACGACGGCTCCTGCTCGATGCGATCGAGCAGGTCCGAGAGCGCCGCCAGGCCGGCGGGGTCGGTGCTCTTCGAGGCGGTCTCGCCGAGAGCACGCATGCTGTCCTGCATGTCGTGGAAGAGCAGCATGCCGACGGCGCGCACCGCGTCGCGCTCGGCGGGCTTGAGCGCGGACTCGCCGTCCATCAGCACGATCATCTGGCGGTAGCGCGCCAGCACCTCGTCGCTCTGCTTGAGCAGCGTGGCGCTGATCGCCGGATTGGCCGAGGCGGCCTCCACCGGCGCCAGCGGCCGGGGCGCATCGCCGCCGGGCTTGCAGCCGCTCATCAGGGTCATCGTGACGGCGGATGCCGCGGCCATGACGGCCGCTTGGGCGGTCATCCAGACGGCGCCCTTGCGTTGACTTCTCTCTTGCATGCCTTCCCTCGAACCTTCCCTCAATATCCCCGCGCCGGACCTGCCGGACACCGTCCCTCGGCCGGTGGCTGCGCGGAGCGGGGGCCATTGTGACCCGCTCTGTAGAATCCCCGGGTTTGTCCCACCCCCTGAATGGCCGGTTCCGGCCCGCGCGCGCCATGAATCTCTCCGCCCTCACCGCCCTGTCGCCCCTGGATGGTCGCTATGCGTCGCGCATGGCCGCGCTGCGTCCGCTGCTGTCCGAATTCGGCCTGATGCACCGCCGCGTGCAGGTGGAGATCGAGTGGTTCATCGCCCTGTCGGACGCCGGCCTGGCGGAACTGAAGCCGCTGTCGACGGCGTCGCGCGAGTTCCTGCGGGCGCTGGTGGCGAACTTCTCCGAAGCCGACGCGCAGGCGATCAAGGACATCGAGAAGACGACCAACCACGACGTCAAGGCGGTCGAGTACTGGATCAAGCAGCAGTTCGCCGGCAAGGCGGAACTGGAAGGCGCGGGCGAGTTCGTGCACTTCGCCTGCACCAGCGAGGACATCAACAACACCAGCCACGGCCTGATGCTGAAGGCCGCGCGCGACCAGGTCATCCTGCCGGCGCTGGACCGCGTCATCGAGAAGATGACCGCCATGGCCCAGACCCACGCCGCCGCGCCGATGCTGAGCCGCACGCACGGCCAGACCGCCAGCCCGACGACCGTCGGCAAGGAGATCGCGAACGTCGTGGCCCGCCTGCGCCGCGCCCGCACCGTCATCGCCGAGGTGAAGCTGCTGGCCAAGATGAACGGCGCCGTGGGCAACTACAACGCGCACCTGTCGGCCTATCCGGAGAAGGACTGGGAGGCGTTCAGCCAGTCGGTGATCGAAAAGCAGCTGGGCCTGACCTTCAACCCGTACACGATCCAGATCGAGCCGCACGACTACATGGCCGAGCTGTTCGACGCCGTGACGCGCGCCAACACCATCCTGGTGGACTGGTCGCGCGACGTGTGGGGCTACGTGTCGCTGGGCTACTTCAAGCAGAAGACCAAGGCCGGCGAGATCGGCTCGTCGACGATGCCGCACAAGGTCAACCCGATCGACTTCGAGAACGCCGAAGGCAACTTCGGCCTGGCCAGCGCGGTGCTGACGCACCTGAGCCAGAAGCTGCCGATCTCCCGCTGGCAGCGCGACCTGACGGACTCGACGGTGCTGCGCAACATGGGCGTGGCGCTGGGCTATGCGCTGCTGGGCTACGACTCGCTGACCAAGGGCCTCGACAAGCTGGAACTCAACCAGGCCGCGCTGGACGCAGACCTGGACAGCTCGTGGGAAGTGCTGGCCGAACCGATCCAGACGGTGATGCGCCGCTACGCGCTGCCCAACCCGTACGAGCGCCTGAAGGAACTGACGCGCGGCAAGGCGATCACGCGTGAATCGATCCAGGCTTTCATCCAAGGCCTGGAACTGCCCGAGGCCGAGAAGCAGCGCCTGCTGGCGATGACGCCGGGGAACTACACCGGCACGGCGGAAGCGCTGGCGAAGCGGATCTGATCGATCCGACCGATCGACCCGGTCGATCGGCGTTCGATCCGCGTTGAGCGATCGACAGGATTGCAAGAATGGGGCAGTGCAAACAGGCACTGCCCCTTTTTGCTATCAGGCCTCCCGATCGGCCGTCGGCGGCTGACGCCAGCGACGTCCGACGAGCACCACGCAGCCGATGACCCAGCTCGCGGCGATGACCTCGAGCACCACGGCCACCACGGGTTCAGTCGCGACGCCCGCCATCGCGAGGAAGGCCTCCGCGCCGATCGCCGCGACCACGACCCCCAGCGCGGCGACACCTGCCCGCGAGATCCGGGGGCGCGTGCCGCCGACGGCTGCCGCCAGGAACACCAGCGTCACCCGGAAGACGACGACGCCCCACAGGAACGCCGCCAGGATCGCCAGGAAGATCCCGGCGTACGACCAGGCCGCACAGCATCCCGGCAGCGCGAGCACGAGCCGGGCGCCCGCGCCCGCGGCGACCACGCGCGCCACGGCGCGGGGCAGGCACCCCGGCCGCAGCCGGACGGGGGCGTCCGTGTTCACCGCGTGATGTTGCATGCCTTGGAGTACTCCGCGGCCAGGCCGCCGCCGATGGCCCAGCCACCCAGCACGGTGATGAAGCTGCCGCCGATGCCGCCCACGGTGGAGCCGATGCTGCTCCACGCGAGGATGGTGTTGGCGCAGGCCGTGCCGTCAGCCGTGGCGCGCCCTTCGGGCGTGCCGGCCCACGAATCGCCGCCGTGCACGGTGTCGATCTCCGCGTCGGTCAGCTCGCGGAACTCCAGGTCGCGCGATTCACAAGAGGATTTCAGTGCGTTCATGTCGATGTTCTCGAAAGAAAGTCGGATCCACGAAGTCGGATTCGATGAATCACACCGTCGGGTGACGGCGCGGATGCATTCCATCGAGAACGGAGAGCGGCGCCCATGACCCGCCTGTGCGTCGACGACATCGGGCGCGGACCGCGAGCACAACACGCGCGTGTCCGATGGCAATGAAAAAAGGGCAGTGCATTTCTGCACTGCCCTTGCACCTGCCGGGGAATCGGGGGTCGGGTGTCGCTCGGAGCAGCCCCGTCAGGCGCCGGTGCCGGGGGGAATCGGCACCGGTCAACCGTGACCGGTCGTCTTAGAACTGATAGGCCAGGCCCATGCTCAGACGATCGTCCTTCTTGTCGAAGCCGTTGGCTTGCGGCATGTTGTTGAAGCGGGTGGCTTCGGCGCGCAGCGAGACGTTCTTGGTCAGCGCGTAGTCGACGCCGACACCCAGCTTCAGGCCGGTCTTGTCCTTGTCGCCCAGGCCGTTGCTGAAGTCGCGCTCGGCATACGCCACGCCGACCTTGCCGTAGACGCCGAAGCCCTTGCCCAGCGGGGCGCGGGCGATGCCGTCCAGCGAGTACACCTTGTTCTTCGCCGTCACGCCGCCGAAGTCGACCTTGCCCAGGTCGGTGTAGCCCACTTCAGCCGCGAAGTTCTCGTTGAACTTGTAGCCGCCGAAGATGCTGTAGCTGTCCGACGAACGCTTCTGCGCGTTGCCGTCCACACGTTGCGACGCCTTGCCGACGTCGCCGCCGATGTAGTACGGAGTCACCGGATCGGCGTGCGCGACGCCCACGCCCAAGGTCAGCGCGACTGCCGCGGCAGCCAGCAGACCGGCCTTCTTGCCGTTGATCGAGGTGCGGGTGTTGTTGTTGCTGTTCATTTGGAACTCCTTCAGAGCTGTTGACCGATCTGTCGTCCGGGGTTGCCTTGGACATCCGCCAGGCTCGTTCGACATGGAGCTCATTCTGGGAATTCGGCCTCGCCGCGTCTGTGGCGCGAGTTGAGCGCTTGTGTGACGGTCGATGACAGCCGCGCACGCAGCGCTTGACGAAGCTTCACGCGGGGCGGTCTGCGCACTGCGACGGCCACTGGCCCTCACCCCTTCCCTCTCCCGCAAGCGGGAGAGGGGGAAAGAGGAGCGCCGCATGACTCCCTGGACCCTGCGCGCTGCGCGCGCCCCTCACCCCTTCCCTCTCCCGCAAGCGGGAGAGGGGGAAAGAGGAGGCGACGCTGCGAGTGGCGCTGGTCTGACTCCCTCTCCCGCTTGCGGGAGAGGGCGGGGGTGAGGGCCAGCGGCGGCGGTAGTACTTGGGTCTTCAGGCCGCCTCGGCGGGCCAGTACAGCAGCAACCGTGCGCCGCCGAGCCGCGGCGCCTCGCCCAGCCGCGCATGCCCGCCGTGCGCATGCGCGACATGCCGCACGACCGCCAGGCCCAGGCCGAAACCGCGCGTCCCGCGCCCCTTGCGCTCCAGCCGCTTGAAGGGCTCGAAGGCCGCCTCGCGCAGCGACGGCGGCACGCCCTCGCCGTCGTCGTCGATCGCGAGCCAGAGCTGACCCGCCTCGACCCACGCCGTCATCAGGATGCGCCCCTTCGCGTACCGCGCCGCGTTGCGCAGCCCGTTGCGGATCGCATAAGGCAGCAGGCGTTCGTCGAAAGGCAATTCATCGGGCAGCCGCAGGTCCGTGTCCAGCGCCTTGCCGTCGAGCAGCGGCGCCAGCGACGCCGCTTCCTTCGCGAGCATGTCGCCCAGGTTGCCCTGCATCACATGCGGCTGCAGCGCGCCCATGTCGAGCCGCGCCAGCGTCAGGCTCGCGTCGATGAGTTCGTCGAGCTCGGCGATGTCGCGCTCGCAGGCCATCACCGCCTGCTCGCGGCGGTCGCGGTCGTCCTCGTCGACCAGCGCATCGACCGCGAAGCGCAAGCGCGCGAGCGGCGTGCGCAGTTCATGCGAGACCGCGCCGGTCAGCTCGCGCTGCGTCGCCATCGCGGCGGCCAGCCGCTCCAGCATCGCGCGCGTCGCCGCGGCGACCGGCGCGAAGAGGCGGCTCTTCAACGGCGGCAATTCCGTGTCGAGCCGGCCCGCGCTCAATCGCTCGGCTGCACGCTGCAATCCGCGCAGATCCCGCCACAACGGCCGCAACTGCCACCACGCGATCAGCGCGACCGCCAGCGCGATCACGACCGCCACGCCCAGTTGCGCGGCGAGCTCCTTCGGCAGCTCGCCCGCCCGCTTGGAATCGAGCGGGCCGAGCAGCAGCAACTGGTCGGGCTCGCCCGGCAGCGCCGCGTAGATGCGGCGGTTGAAGCCGGTGACCAGCACCTCGCCGCGTTCGAGCCGGCGGCGCTGGTCCGCGCTGAGCTGTGCGAGGTCGGTGCGGATCAGGCGCACGGGATAGTCGAACTGCGCGTCGAGCTCGCGCACCCGCTCGCGCCGCGCCGGCGGGTCCAGCGGCGCGAGGTCCCGCACCAGCAGGTCCACCGTGCCGCGCATGAAGTTGCGGACGTAGTCGTTGGTGACCTCGGAGGCGCCGATCAGCACCAGCCCCTCGACGAGCAGGATCAGCGCCAGCACCGCCAGCCCGAGTCCCAGCGCCATCCGCAACAGCGAGGCGCGCAGCGTGATCGCGGCCATCAGTCGATCGCGAAGAGGTAGCCCTGACCGCGCACCGTCTTGATCCGCACCGGCGCCTGCGCGTCGTCGCCGATCTTCTTGCGCAGCCGCGAGATGCGCGCGTCGATCGCGCGGTCCAGCCCGTCGAACTCCAGCCCGCGCAGGCCCTGCATGATGTCGTCACGACTCACCACCTGACCCGCGCGGTGCGCCAGGAAGTTGAGCAGCTCGTATTCGGCGGTCGTGAGGATGACGGGCTCGCCGTTCAGGCGCAGCTCGCGGGATTGCGGCAGCAGCGTCAGCGGGCCGAAATGCAGCGCCTCGCCGACCGGGTGCGCCGCCGGCAGCGCGTCGCGACGCAGCAGCGCCTTCAGCCGCGCCAGCAGCACACGCGGCGCCACCGGCTTGGCGATGTAGTCGTCCGCGCCGCCCTCCAGACCGAGCACCTGGTCGATGTCGTCGTCCCGCGCGGTCAGCATCACGATGCGGCCGCCGAAGTCACGACGCGTGTCGCGCAGCACGTCGAAACCGTCCTTGCCGGGCAGGTGACCGTCCAGCAGCACCAGATCGAAGGGCTCCTGCCGCATCAGCGCCTCGCCGGCCAGGCCGTCGCCGCAGACGGTCACCGCGTAGTTGGCCTTGCTGAGCGCGTCGGCGACCAGTTGGGCCAGACGCTCGTCGTCCTCGATGAGCAGGATGCGCGCGGCGCTCTGAGCAGAAATGTCCATGGCACCGAGCATAGGCGAGGCCCTCCCCCGCCGACTTCAGCCACGCTTAAGCGCGCATGCGCACGCGCGTGTTTGCCGCCGACGCCCGACGGCGCCGTGCTGGCCGGCGCCCACCGGGGCGACAGGGGGCGTCAGCGGTCGGCCGGAATGTCCAGCCGCCAGCCCGCGGGGGTGCGCACGGCCCGCAGCGTCGGGTCGTCCGCCATCGGCGCCCAGCGCTGCGCGAGGTGGTCCATCGCCTGCGGCGACAGGTCGGTGCGGCTGGCCATCACGCGATCGACGGTCTCCGGCGTCACGCACGCCATCAGCGCCGCCCGCGCCGGCCCGCGCAGCGCGGCGTGCCAGCGGGCGCGCAACGCGGCGATCTCCCCGGCGTCGTCCCGCCCCTCGGGATCGTGCCAGGCATAGACCCGCGACAGGCCTTCGTGCGCCTCGGTCTGCTGCAGGCCCTCGTCGGTCATGCCGATCGCGAGCAGCACGCGCCCGGACGGCTCGTTCTCCGGCGCCGTCGTGCCCAGCAGGTGCCGCATCCCCAGCACCTGGCGGCAGTAGTCGAAGGTGGCCGCCGCCGCCTCCCGCGCGTAGCCCTGGCCCCAGAAGCGCGCCGGAAAGCCGTAGCCGATGTCCGGATGCGGCAGCCCCTCGCGCTGGATCACGCCGGCCAGGCCGAGCAGCTCGCCGTCCTCCAGCCGCTCGACGGCCCAGAAACCGAAGCCCAGCAGCCAGTAGCGCGCCTCCAGCCGCTCCCGGATCCAGGCCGCGGCCTGCTCGTCGGTGCGGACCTGCGCGTCGTAGATGTGCTCGATCCAGGCCGGCTCGTTGAGCAGCCCGCGGACGAAGGCCGCATCCGATTGCCGAAACCACCGCAGGCGCAAGCGCGCCGTTCTCAACACGTCCATCCACGCCTCCCAGCGCCCGTGAGCGTCATCGTCAGGATCCTCATCGACGCCATCATCAGCGTCATTGCCGACGTCCCCGTGGACGCCGTCCCCCACAAAAGCGGGACAATACCGCACATGAAATTCATGTCGAAGCTCCAGGCCGCCGAGCGCCTGAACGACTCCCTGCTGTGCGTCGGGCTGGATCCCGATCCCGCGAAGTTCCCGACCCATTGGAAAGGCGACGCCGGCCGGATCTACGACTTCTGCGCCGCCATCGTCGACGCCACCAAGGACGTGGTGAGCTCGTACAAGCCGCAGATCGCCTACTTCGCCGCGCACCGCGCCGAGGACCAGCTCGAGCAGCTGATGGCCCACATCAAGCGCCACGCGCCGCACGTGCCGGTGATCCTGGACGCCAAGCGCGGCGACATCGGCGCCACCGCCGAGCAGTACGCCCGCGAGGCCTTCGAGCGCTACCAGGCCGACGCGGTGACGCTGTCGCCGTTCATGGGCCGAGACAGCGTCGAGCCCTACCTGCGCTACGCCGACAAGGGCGCCTTCCTGCTGTGCCGCACGTCCAACCCGGGCGGCGACGACTGGCAAATGCAGCGCCTGGCCGACGTCCCCGGCCAGCCGCGCCTTTTCGAGCACCTGGCCGCGCTGGCCCAGGGCGACTGGAACGTCAACGGCCAGCTGGGCCTGGTGGTCGGCGCGACCTACCCGAAGGAGATCGAGCGCGTGCGCGAGCTCGCCCCGACGCTGCCGCTGCTGATCCCGGGCGTCGGCGCCCAGGGCGGCGATGCCGCAGCCACGGTCGCGGCCGGCTGGCGCAAGGATGCGGGCACGGTGATCGTGAATTCCTCCCGCGCGGTGTTGTACGCCTCCGCCGGTGAAGATTTCGCCGCCGCCGCCCGCCGTGTCGCACTGGCGACACGCGATGCCCTGCGTCCCACCGCCGCCGCCTGACTCCCCGGCGGCAACGCCCGCCAATTAATTGGCAGAAACCCCGAACGCGCACCGGACTGGGCGGCTTTCGGGATTTCTCGCCTCTTCAGAACACCCCCCGCTCGCCGAGACTCCGTTACCGGACGTTGCAATTCCGGGTCGACGCGCCAATCCGGCATGCCGCTCGCCCCGGAACCTTTCCAAGGAGGGAAAGGGCATGTCCACCTACAACGAGTTGGGGCGGGGACGAGTGAGCAAGGATTCCCAGGACGATCTGAGCAGTCTGGTGGGGCACGAACTGTCGCGCGGCGACAGCCTGCCCGCGAAGCTGCAATGGCGCGCCGCGCGGCTGTTCATGGCCGCGTGCGTGCTGCTGTCCGGCATGGCCGGCCTGCTGCTGCTGGCCAGCGCCGGCGCGTCGGAACCCTTTGGCGGCCTGCTGCCGCCGGCGCTCGCCCTCGTGACCACCTTCGCGGGTCTGGCCATGCTGTGGCGGCTGCCTTCCCATCACGGCCCCGCGGCGACGGTCACGCTGATGTGCCTGGCGATGGCGACGGCGCTGTCGCTGGCGGTGTCGCGCCAGCTCGGGCTCAACGCCGCGAGCCTCGGGATCATGGGCCTGATGGTCGCGCTGGGCACGGGCATGATCGGACTGGGCGCGGGCCTGTCGCTGTTCGGGCTCGGACTGGCCGCGCTGGGCGGACTGGCCTCGGCGGAACTCGGCGGCTGGATCCCGGTCGACGGCGCGCCGATCGGACTCACCGCCCGGCTGCTGACGCAACTGCTGCTGCTCACCTCGGGGCTGGTCGTCGGCCTCGGCACGGCCAAGCTGATCCGGCGCGCGATGCAGGAGGTCAACGACCGCCATGCGCGCTTCCGTCACCTGCTCAACATGGCGGCGGACTGGTACTGGGAGATGGATCGCCAGTTCCGCTTCACACATCTGACCGAACACAACCCCGGCGCCTCGGGCCTATCGATGGCGGAGCGGCTCGGCCGCGCGCCGTGGGAGATCGAGCACCTGGGGCTCTCCGACGAGGAACTCGACGCGCACCGCGCCGACCTCGAATCGCACCGCCCGTTCCGCGGCCTGGTGATGCGCCGCACGACCGAGGACGGATCGCTGCATTACGTGTCGATCAGCGGCGAACCGCGCTTCGATGCCAAGGGCAATTTCCGCGGCTACTGGGGCGTGGGCCGCGACGTCACCGACGAGGTCCAGACCGAGCAGGCCATGGTGGCCACGGAGACGCGCTACCGCGAGCTGTTCCGCCGCTCGCCGTCGCCGCTGGTGCTGCACCGCTGGGGCCGCGTGATGGACGCCAACCCGGCGGCGATGGCGATGTTCGGGTACACGCAGCGCTCGTCGATGATCGGCCAGGACCTGTTCTCGCACTACGAGCCCGGCGACGAGGAACGCGCCCGCCAGCGCGCCGCCAAGATCGAATCGCTGCCCGTCGGCGCGATGCTGCCGATGACGGAGTTCCGGCTGCGGACCCTGTCGCGCCGCCGGCGCCTGGTGCAGGCCACCAGCGTGCGCGTGGACGCGGCCACCGGTCCCGCGACGCTGTCCTTCTTCATCGACCAGACCGAGACCTCGCGCGCGCAGGATGCGCTGCGCCGCTCGGAGGCGCTGCTGTCGCACCTGTTCGCTACCAGCCCCGACGTCGTCACGCTGACCGAGACCGTCAGCGGCCGCTACGTGATGGTCAACAAGACCTTCGAGCTGGTCAGCGGCTACACGGCCGACGAAGTGCTGGGACGCAGCTCGGAAGAGCTCGGCATCTGGCAGGACATCGCCGACCGCGATCGGCTGGTCGAAGCGCTGCGCCAGCACGGCCGCGTCAGCGACCTGCCGGCGAGCTTCGTCAACCGGCGCGGGCAGCCGATCCCCATGCTGCTGTCGGCGGCGCCGTTCGTGATGGACGGGATGTCCTACCTGGTCGTCAATTCGCGCGACGTCAGCGACACCGAGCGCACGCGGCTGGTCCATGCGGCGATCCTGGAGAACGCGTCGATCGGCATCGCGCTGACGCGCGACCAGCGTTTCGTGCAGGCCAACCGGCTGGTGGAGGAGATGTTCGGCTGGCCCGCGGGCGAGTTGATCGGCCAGGCCGGCAACGTGGTGTGGCCCAGCCCGGAGGACTACGAGGCCGTCGGCCACGAGCTCGGTCCGCGCCTGGCGGCGGGCGAACAGGTCGAGGTCGAACGCCTGATGCGGCGCCGCGACGGCAGCCGCTTCCTGTGCCGGATCCTGGCGCGGGCCGTGGACCCGAACCACCCCAGCCGCGGCGGCACGATCTGGATCATGGAAGACGTGACCGAGCGCCGGCGCGTCGAAGCCGCGCTGGCGCAGGCCAAGGACGAGGCGCAGGCGGCCAACCGCGCCAAGAGCGCGTTCCTGGCCAACATCAGCCACGAGATCCGCACGCCGCTGAACGGCCTCGTCGGCCTGGCGCGGCTGTTGCAGCAGCCGGACCTGAACGGCGACACGCGCAGCCACTACCTGGACCAGATGGTGGACAGCGCGGAGAGCCTGTCGGGCCTGATGTCGGACATCCTGGACCTGTCCAAGATCGAGGCCGGCCGGCTGACGCTGGAGACCGTGCCCTTCGCGCTGCGCGACATGCTGGCGACGATGCGCATGGGCTACCTGACGCTGGCGCAGGCGCGCGGGCTGGGGTTCAGCATCGACGTCGACGACGCGGTGCCCGCCTGGGTGATCGGCGACCCGGTGCGCACGCGGCAGATCCTGAGCAACTACCTGAGCAACGCGCTGAAGTTCACCGAGCAGGGCCGCGTGGCGGTGCGGGTGCGTCGGCTGGACGAGCGCCGCCTGCGCGTCGAGGTCAGCGACACCGGCCCCGGCATCGCCGAGGCGATGCACGAGCGGCTGTTCCAGCCCTTCACGCAGGCCGACGAATCGACCACGCGCCGCTACGGCGGCACGGGCCTGGGCCTGTCGATCTGCCGCGAGCTGGCCACCTTGATGGGCGGCGACGTGGGCGTGGACAGCCAGCCGGGCGCTGGCGCGACCTTCTGGGCCGAGCTGCCGCTGCCCGCGGCGCCGGCGCCGGTGAGCGCGCAACGCCGCGCGCCGGCCGATGACGCGGAACTCGCGGGACGCCGCATCCTGATGGTCGAGGACAACCCGGTGAACATGATGATCGCCGTGGCCATGCTCGAGCAGTGGGGCGCGGAGGTCTCGCAGGCCAGTGACGGCAGCCAGGCGGTGGAGGCGGTGACGGCCGCGGCCAGCATGGGCAAGCCCTTCGACGCGGTGCTGATGGACGTGCAGATGCCGGTCATGAGCGGCCACGAGGCCACGCGACAGCTGCGCCAGCGTTACGACGGGACGCAGCTGCCGATCATTGCGCTGACGGCCGCCGCCCTGGTCCAGGAGCGCGACGAGGCGCTGGCCGCCGGGATGAACGAGTTCCTCACCAAGCCGATCGACGCGCAGCGGCTGCGGCAGGTGCTGGTGAAGCTCACCGCAGACTGAGCGTCGCGCCCTTCCAGTCCGCCGCCTGCCAGCGCTGGAACGCGCCGAGCATCGTCACGTCGCCGGCCTGGCGTTTCGTCTCCAGCGTGTCGAGGTCGACCAGCTCGTAGCTGCGCTTGTAGCGGCCTTCCGCGCGGGCCTCACGCGCGACCAGCAGTTCCTTGCCGCCGGGCACCCAGCCGGCGAACTCCGCGTAACCCAGGCCCGGCTGCGCCGCCACCGGCGGCAGCACCGACACCTTCCAGCCCTGCGCCGTGCGGCGCAGCAGCCAGAGCTCGCGCCAGCCGTCCGCCGGCACCGACGCGATCGCGATCGCCGTGCCTTCGCGGTTGATGCGCGCCGATGCCGTCATCACCAGCCCCCAGGCGCAGTGGCGCAGCAGCGGCGCGCTGCCTTCCTTCGCGCCGTTCATCGTCAGCGTCAGGCAGGTCTCGCCCGGCTGGCCGGCGGCCACGCTCAGCTTCACGGGGCCGAGCGTCTGTTCCGGCGCACCCGCCGGCAGGGCCGCCCAGCGCATGGCGTTGCCACGCATGGCGGCGTCGTTGTAGGTGGGTTGATCGTCGTCGGAGAGCTCCGCAGGGACGACGCGAGCGAAGGCTTCGAGCGCCCGGCGCGACGCGGCCGACGACGCGTCCACCTGCAAGGTCGTGGACGAGGCGGCAGCACCGGTCACGCCCGCGACGCTGGCGCGGCGCGCACGGATGAACGCCAGGCTGCTCCACACGCCCGACTGCCGCATCAGCACGCGGTTGCGCCAATGCGTCGCCAACGCCGGATCCCGCAGGTCGACCTTGTCGAGCACGTCCGCGCGCCACTGGTCCATCTGCTCGCGCTGCGGCGGCGTCGCCACCGGGTCCAGGCAGTCGGCGCGCGTCAGCGCCAGCGCGGCGCGCGCCTTCTGCTCCGGCATCGACGCCGGCATCGCCAGCACGCGGCGGAACGCCTCGCCGTCGTAGCAGAGCTGCATCGCGCCGGCCTCGCGTTCCAGCGTGCGGAAACGCAGGCCGTAGCGCGCGGCGACGTCGAGCTGCGCGGCGACCTGCGTCTCCGCAGCGGACGGGGCAACCGTCGCCACGCCGTCCGTCCGCGCTTGCGTGCGCGAGGCGCGATCGGCCAGCCGTTCGGCCAGCGTGCCCATCGCATCGAGCACCTCCGCGCCGTCGACGCCGTTCATCTGCGCCGCGCTCGCCGCCTGCACGTAGGCGGCGGCCAGGCCCAGACCGAGCGACTCCGCGCCCGGCTGCTGGCGCACGACGCGCAGCGCGGCCAGCAGCGCGTCCGGCTGCGCGGCCGGGCCGTTCAGCGGCAGCAGCGCGGTCTTGCGAACGAAGCCGCCGCGCTCGCGGCGGTAGTCGTAGACCTGGAAGTGGTCGGGGCGCTCGCCGCGGATCTCCAGCGCCTCGCCGCGCCAGAGCTGCGCCTGCGCCGGCGACGAATCCTTCGCCGCCGCGCGCATCGCGACGTTGTCCTGCACCACCAGCGCGGTGCGCGGCGCGGCGTCATCCGGCGAGACGCGCTTGATCGGCGGCTTCGGCGCGGCGTCGTCGACAGTCGCGGTCGCGGTCGCGGTCAGCGTGGCGGCATCGGCCGAGTGGACGCACAGCAGTTGAACGGCGACGGCGGCAATCGCGGCAGCCATCACGAGCTTCAGGCGGCACATGTCGGAACCCTTTCGACTCAGGATCAGGGACGGGACCAAAAACGCGGAGGAACGGTGGCGGTTCATTGCGAGGTCCCCTCGCCTTCGCCTTCCGAGCGACCTTCATGGCGTCCTTCCGGACGCCCGTCCTGCTTCGTCCCGAGCAGCGTCTTGCCGATGAATCCGCCGTCCGACGGCGGCGGCGCGATGATCACCTGCACCTTGTCGGACAGCTTGTCGGCCATCGCCTTCTGGATCAGCAACGGATGGCGGCTCAGCAACGCGCCTTCGGCAGCCATCTGGTCGACGGCGACCTTGCCGATGCGCGTCTGGCGATAAGCCTCGGCGTCGGCCAGCTTCTCGCGCGCCTTGGCCTCGCCCTCGGCCTCGATGCCGCGCGCCTGCGCGTTGCCTTCGGCCATGCGGACCCGCGCGACGCGCTCGGCCTCGGCTTCCAGCTGGCGCTGCTCGACCTGGCGCTGCTTGAACGGCAGCACGTGCTTCATCGCCTCCTCCTGGCCCTTGGCGGCGATGATCTGCTCGCGCGCCGAGGCTTCGGCGGCGGTCTCGCGGCGGACCTTCTCGGCGGCCGCCTCCAGCTCGGTCTGCTTGACCTGCTTCTCCTTGAGCTCCAGCGTGTAGCGCATCTTCTCGCTGGCCAGCCCTTCCGACAGCAGGTTCTCCAGGCCGGCGCGGTACTCCTGCGGCAGGTCGACGTTGCCGATCTCCAGGCCGCGCAGCACGATGCCGTCCACCGCCAGCTTGCGGCGCAGCTCGGACTCCAGCGCGGCCTGGATGGGACCGCGCTGCGTCGAGAAGATCTCGCGCACCGTGTGCGTCGCGATCTGGCGGTAGACGATGCCCTGCAGCGCCGGCGCGATCACGTCGCCTTCGATGTCATCGGGCAGCGAGGTCGCCAGCTGCGCCAGCCGCGTCGTGTCGACGGTCCAGCGCACCGTCAGGTCCAGGCCCAGCGACAGCCCTTCGAGCGACTGGAGCGGCGCCTCGCCGTCGGCGCGGGCGAAACGCTGCGGGTGATAGCTGCGATCACGCACCGGCAGGTCGCGGACGTCATGCAGCCCAGGCAGCTGGAGCATGGAGCCCGAGCGGGCCTCCGTCACGCCGCCGGTCAGCATGTTCGTGCGCAGGCTGACGGCGCCGCGCGGCACCTCGTGCACCGGCGGATGCATCACCAGCAGGGCCACCGCGCCGGCCACGGCGGTCAGGCCGGCCAGCCAGGGCAGGCAGCGGACCAGGCCGGCGCCGGCGCGCTTCAGCGGCAGGCCTAGGCCGCCGGCACCAGCGCCGGCGCCTTCGCCGCCGAACTCGTCGCCGAGCTCGTCACCGCGGTGGCGGCGGGAGAAACCGGGCAGCCGAGCCTTGAGCCGCGCGGCGGCGTTGCGGATCGATTGCAGGCGGTCGTTCATGAGGTCCTCCGGGGTTCCCGTTGATTCGGGTGTTGGGATGACGCTCATGGTCCGCAGACGCCCCGGAAGCCTCAATGCGGGCGTCGGCGGGTCCCTTCACGGTCCGGAAGAAACCTTCACGGGCGGGTCGCGCCGCCGGGCGCGGCGATGTCGATAATCCGGCGCCATGGCCATCCCCAGGAACAAGGTCGCCGTCATCGAGGACGACCGCCCCACCAGCGAGCAGCTCACCGGCTGGATCCGCGCCGCGCGGCCCGAGCTGCAGGTGGATCAATGGTTCGACCGCGACGCCGCCGAGGCCGCGCTGGCGCGCGAGCGCTACGAGATGGTGGTGCTCGACATCGAGCTCGGCCGCGAGCGCAACGCCGGCATCGCGCTGATCAACGAGATCAACAAGCTGAACGCCGGCACGCCGGTGCTGGTCGTGTCGGCGATGCCGGCCGCCATCTACCGCGGGATCATGAAGGCGCTCGACGCCTGGGATTACCTGCAGAAGACCAGCTTCGACGAGGCCGAATTCATCGACACCTTCCTCGACATCCTGCGCGCCGCCCGCGCCCGCGAAGCGACCGAGCCGGTGCCGGCCGCGCCGGAGGCGCTGCAGCTGGACCCGCTGTGGCAGCGCAGCCCGCTGTGGAAGGGCCAGCGCATCAACCTGCCGCTGACGGCGCAGCGCATCCTCGCCACGCTGTACCAGCGCGCGCCGCAGGTGGTGTCGTACGAGGAGCTCTACGACGTCGTCAAGAGCGGCCGCACGCGCGACAACGTGCGCAAGCACGTGTCGACGCTGCGCGAGGCGCTGAAGGAAGTCGATCCGTCGTTCGACGCGATCGAGAACGTGCCGATGCGGGGGTTCCGGTGGTCGGGCCCGCGATGACGGTCGGCATGGACGTCGCATGAAGCTCGGACCGGTCGAACTGCCCGCGCTGGCCGTGCCGCGACTGGGCTTGGCAGCGTTCCGCCGCCGCGCGGTCGTGCACCTGGCCTTCCTGCTGCTGGCGCTGGCGACGGTCGGCCTGGTGCTGACCGTGCTGATCGATCAGAAGCAGCGCGCCTACCAGCGGTATGCGCAGGGCTTCCGGCAGTCGCTGGCCGAGATCGTGCTGCAGCTGCGCCATCCGAGCGGCCAGCTGGCGCTGCTGAATCCGACGATGGGCGTGGGCGACCGCGACGGCCAGGCGCCGGTGCTGCTGCCGTTCTCGGCGATCGACTTCGACGACCAGAACAAGGCGCAGCGCGCCGTCGAGATGGCCGGCTGCGGCCTGCGCTGGCCCGACGGCGCGAGCCTGTGCGCCGCCGTCGGCGCGAACGCCTACGCGGGCGGATTTCTCTACCTGGTCGGCAGCCTGGAGAGCGGCCCGCTCGCCGGCCGCGAGCACGGCGCGCTGGACCTGAGCGGCGTGCACCGCGCGCGCGTGACGCTGAAGCTGCGCGGCGGCACGCAGACCTGGATCGCGCCGTTCGAAGGCACCGCCGCGGCCGACGGCACGCAGCGCGGCCGGCTGACCGGCTTCCTGGGCGCGGGACCGCAACTGCCCGGCAAGGCGCGCCCGGTGCGCGAGTTCCGCGGCTGGCTCTGGCGCGAGGGGCCTTGCGCCGAAGGCAGCAGCGGTCCGGACTGCGCCAGGCGCACCTTCTATTCGATCCGGCTCCCGGTGGAAGCGTTCCAGGACGCGCTCTTCGACGACGCGGGCCATCGCGCCCGGCCGGTATGGCCGCCGGCGGACCTCGACCAGATGCGGGTGCGGGTGGAGCTGCTCGGGCCTTCCGAACCCATAGCGCCCACCGAGCTGCCTGCTGCGGCCTCTGAGTCGATGCACGCCAGCGTGATCGCCCCGCCGACACAGGCTCCCACGCCGGCTCCGGCTCCGATCCTCTTCGACAGCGCCAAGCCGGGCGCGTCGCTCGCGCTGTCGCTGGACCGGATCGGCGCGTCGTTGCAGCCGGGCGAGACGCTGCGCATCGAGCGACTGGGCAAGCAGGCGACGACGATCGCCGAGCCCCGCGGCCCGGAGCTGTCGGAGCGCGCGCTGCCGTGGCTGATCCACGTGATGCGCCGCCTGCCGGTGCAAGGCGAAGTCCTGGGCGTCGGCGCCGACACCGACGCGACCGAGATCCGCTGGCTGACGGCGTCCGACGACGTGGCGACGCCGAGCGGCCGTTACCGGCTCGACCTGCGCGGCGACCTGCGCAGCCTCGACCGTCAGTTGGCGCTGGAGGCGCGCCCGCTGGCCTGGCTGGCGGCGGCGATGCTGGCGGCCGTCGCGCTCGCGTGGCTGATGGTGGAGCTGGGGCTGATCCGCGGCATCGCGGTGCTGACGAAGCGCGCGGCCGCCGTCTCCTACAACATGCAGGACGCGCGCGCGGACCAGCGCATCGGCGAGCTCGACGTGGCCGACCTGCGCGGCCGCGACGAGCTGGGCATCCTGGCCGGCAGCCTGGCCGACGCGCTGACCCGCGTGAAGGACGGCCTGCGCCGCGAGCAGCTGCGCGCCGAACGCGAGCGCGAGATGTGGCATGCGGTCGGTCACGAGATCATGTCGCCGCTGCAGTCGCTGATGGTGCTGCACGGCGCGGGCGACGATCCCAGCCACCGCTACGTGCAGCGGATGCAGCAGGCGGTGAAGGTGCTCTACGGCAGCGCGCCGCCGAGCGAGGCGCTGGCATCCGCCGACCTGCACACGGAGGCGCTGGACCTGGCGACCTTCTGCCGCGAGGTGGCCGCGAACGCGCACTATGCCGGCATCGACGGCGTGACCTTCGCCACCGAGCTGCCCGAGCCGCAGCCCGTGCACGCGGAGGCCTACGCGCTGGAGGACGCCGTCACCCACGTGCTGCGCAATGCCGACCGCTACCGGCCCGAAGGCACGCCCATTGCCATCACCCTGGAGGCGGGCGAGCCCGGTTTCGTCCTGCTGCGCATCCGCAACCAGGGGCCGCACATCGACGCGGCGATGCTCGACCAGATCTTCGAATACGGCGTCTCCGACACCGCCCCGCAGGTCAACGGGGAACGCCGCGGCCAGGGGCTCTTCGTCGCGAAGACCTACCTGGCGAAGATGGATGGCAGCATCCGGGCATTCAATGTGCCGGAAGGCGTGGTGTTCGAGATGAGCCTGCGCCGCGCCGCGGCCTGAGCCGCGCCGCCTCAATCGACAAGGAGGTCTTCATGCCGATGAATCCCCATTACGCGCTGACCGAGCCGATCCGCGACGCCGTCGACACGCTGTCGAAGGAACATCCGCTGCTGGTCGAGTTCGGCGCCTCGTGGTGCCCCATCTGCGAGGCGGCGCAGCCGCTGCTGGAGCAGGCTTTCGAAGGCCGGCACGCGATGGTCCAGCACATCAAGGTCGAGGACGGCAAGGGCCAGCCGCTGGGGCGCTCCTTCAAGGTCAAGCTCTGGCCGACGCTGATCTTCATGCGCGACGGGCAGGAGGTGGAGCGCCTGGTCAGGCCCACGAACGCCGCGGATATCCGGGCCGCGCTGGAGCGCATCGACGGCACGTGACGGAGAATCGGGGCCATGACCCAAGCCCATGTGCTGCTCCCCAAGGACGGAGCTCCTGAACTGCTGTTCGTGCTGCTGCACGGCGCCGGCGCCGATGCCGAACAGATGCGCCCGCTCGCCGAGGCACTCCATCGCCAGTACCCGCGCGCCGCGCTGGTGCTGCTCGACGGCTTCGAGCCCTTCGATGCGATCCCGGGCGGCGGCGCGGGCTTCCAGTGGTACTCCGAGGACGGAGACGACACGCTCCGGGCGCTGCGCCTGAGCGCGGCGGTGCCGACGCTGGTCGCGCTGGTCCGCGGGTGGGCGGAGAAGCTCGATCTGGAGTGGGGGCGCGTCGCGCTGGCGGGGTTCTCGCAGGGCGCGATCCTGGCGCTCGAGGCGCTGCAGCAGGAAGAGCAGCTGGCCGGTCGCGTGCTCGCCTTCGGCGGTGCGTTTGCCTACTGGCCGCAGCATGCGCCGAAGGATGTCTCCATCCATCTGCTGCATGGCAAGGACGATGGCGAGCTGCCCTATCCGGCGCTGCTGAACGCCGCGCGCGAGCTGATGTCGCTCGGCGCGGACATCACGGCGGATGTGCTCCCGCATGTGGGCCATGAACTGCATCCGGCGCTCATCGAGCGCGCGATGGAGCAGCTGCGGACGTTCATTCCTGCGCGCCTCTGGCGCGAAGCCGTTCTCACGGCTGCGGAGCAGGACAAGAACGAGCCGCGCCATTGAGCGCGGCCCGTTCGGGGCTCAATCCAGCGTCACTTCGGTCCTCACGGTGCCCGCGCGGTCGGCCCACGCCACCAGGCTCAGTCGCGTGCCCTTCGGCGCTCTCACCGTCCATTCGCCGTAGGCGCGATCCCCGGTGATATCCCGCTCCGGCAGGAACGCGAGCTGCGTCTGCTTCGGCGCATGGCCTTCGAGCTGCGGGCCTTCCATGCGCGGCTTGCCGCTGACCAGCCCGACCTCGGGATCGACCGGCAGGAAGATCTCGAACATCACGCCGCGCGTCTGCTTGCGCGCCAGCGCCTGCTTGGTCACGTAGGCCGGCAGCCAGCCGCTGTTGCCCACGGCCATGCGCACGCGCCAGGTGTCCGGGCCCAGCGCGCGGACCTCCGTGCGCAGCAGCTCCAGCTTCGGAAGACTCAGCGCGATCTGGTTCATCCACGCGGGGAAGCGCGCCGCCTCCCGCTCGCGCAGGTGCGGCGGCGGGTTGCGCCAGAAGTTCATCTTGTCCCAGCCGCCGATCTCCACCGGCCCCAGCTGCGGATGCATGAACGAGGTCCACTCGACATGCGCCTTGCCGCCGCAGTGCTCGTCGCTCCACTTCAGCAGCTTGAGGTCGTCCTCGACCGGATGGTCGCGGAACCAGTCGATCCACTTGTAGCCGGTGATGCCGGCCTCCTTGTTGGGCGACCACAGCTCCACCACCCAGAACAGCGCGCCCAGGTGCTCGTAGACCCAGTCCTGCGTGCCGGTGATGACTTCCTTGGGGTGGTACTTGAACTCGTGCCAGATGCTCACGGCCGGGTAGCCGGTGTGCTGCTCGCCGAGCTTGGAGAAACGCTGGAAGGCCCAGAGGTCCTCGGGCGCCATGTCGTCGTCGCTGCGCGTGCCGCAGGGACGCAGGATCACGCCGCTGTGCGTGTGGAAGCTGATCGCCGCGCCGATGTTGGGGTGGCTCACCATGAAGTCCACCATCGCGCGCACTTCGGGCTCGCTGGTCGGGTAGGGACCGGCGCCGACCTGCTCGAACTCCTGCCGCCAGCCCGCGGGGAAGTTGCGGTTCAGGTCCAGGCCTTCGCTGTCGCGGTTGACCTTGATGCTGAAGCCGTCGTGGTTGATGACCAGGCCCTCGGGCATCAGGCGGTAGTACTCGCCGCCGAATTCGCCGGGCTGGCGCGCGACCATCAGGCGCGGATCGTCCGGGTGCTTCTTGTAGCCGCCGTGCGGATCGGCGATGCGCATCGTCAGGATGCGGCCGTCGCCGTCGATGTCTTCCACGCTGAGGCCTTCGACCGGCTCCTCGTCGAACGGATACGGGCGCGTCGACGAGCGGATGTGGCGCGGCCGGTCCGCCAGCGCGAGCTCGGCACCGTCCGGGTTCAGGCGCGGCACCATGTAGATCGTGCGCGTGTCCAGCAGGTGGGTGGCCTGCGGGTCGGTGCCGTACTTGCTCAACAGATCGTGCAGGTAGTAAAGGCAGGTCGTGCAGGCGGTGAGCTCGGCGGCGTGGATGTTGCCGTCCAGCCAGAAGGCGGGCTTCTCGACATCGCTGCCGGTCGCGGTGTTGGTCAGGATGACGACCCAGATCTCGCGGCCCTCGAAGCTCTTGCCGATGGACCGCACCGACACCAGGTTGGGACAGGCCTCGGCGTAACTGAACAGCAGCTGCGTCAGCGCGTCGTAGCGGGGGAATTCGTCGAAGCGCGGCGTCGGCAGCGATGGCGTCGACGCGGGCGCGGCGGCGGGCGGGAGAGCGGTCATGGGCGTCCCAGGGGCGGTGTCGGTGCGGCCGATTTTGCATGCCCAGGCCCCGGCGACCGAGAGGGCTCTCCACCTCGCGACAGCGCGTTTTCCCTGAGACGGGTTAAATTGCTGGACTTGCACGTGCGCGCCGCCGCTCAGACGGGCGCGCATCGCACGACATGAACGAACGACATGACCGGGACGTCCGCGAGGGCGCCGAGGCGAAGCTGGAGAGATGGCTGTGAATCACTGCGAGAAGATCCCGTTGGGGACGCAAGGGGCGACCGAGTGGGAAGTGGTGCACCTGCCGTCGACGCTGGGCGATTTCCAGGCGCGGGCCTTCCGCAGCCCCGCGACGGGATCGGAGCACCTGGTGCTGTCGGTCGGTCCGCTGCAGGCGCGCGGCGGCCTGCTGCGCGTGCACAGCGAGTGCCTGACGGGCGACGTCTTCCAGTCGCTGCGCTGCGACTGCGGTCCGCAACTGCAGAGCGCGCTGGACCTGCTGAAGGACGAGGGCGGCATCGTCATCTACATGCGCGGTCATGAAGGGCGCGGCATCGGCCTGGTCGAGAAGCTGCGCGCCTACGCGCTGCAGGAAGCCGGCGTGGACACCATCGACGCCAACCTGCGCCTGGGCCATGCCGAGGACGAGCGCGACTACGCCGACGCCATCGACATCCTGTGCCTGCTGGGCGTGAAGAGCGTCCGGCTGATCACCAACAACCCGCAGAAGCGCGACGCGCTGGTGGCGGGCGGTGTCGAGGTCGAGGCGCTGGTGCCGCTGCGCATCGCGGCGAACCCGCACAACGAGCGTTACCTCGAGACCAAGCGCAAGCGGATGGGGCACTACCTGGAGTGATCCGGGCACGAGCCCGGAGTCATCCCGGACTGACGCCGGCGAGCCATCCATGAGCCTCCTGCACACCGCCCCGGCCGCTGGCTTCGACGAGCCCTTCGCGCTGATGGCCGCGTGCCACGAGCGGATGGCGCGGACCCTGACCCTGCTCGAACGCATCGGCGCGCATGTGGCGACGCACGGCTGCGACGAGCAGGCGCGGGACGCGGCGAAGGACGTGCTGCGCTACTTCACCATCGCTGCGCCGCTGCATCACGAGGACGAGGAGCTGCACGTCCTGCCTCGACTGCGCGAGTTGGGCAACGACGAGCTCGCCGATCGATTGCTGGCCGACCATCGGGAGATGGAAGCGCGCTGGGCCGAGATCGTGCCGGACCTCGAGGCGATCCGTGACGGATCGATGCCGACCGAGACGCTCAACGCCGCGCGGGAACGCTGGCAGACCTTCGCCACGCTGTACCGGCGTCATATCGATGCCGAAGACCACGACGCGTATCCGTCGGCGAGTGCGGCAACGCCTGGCACCGTGCTGCGTGTGATGGGCGAGGAAATGGCCGGGCGGCGACGCGCCTGAATCCGTCGCCCACTCATCGCCGCGATGGGGACTCCTCAAACAAGTGGGAGCTGCACGAAAGACGATGAGACTGAGTCATCGTCAATGAGCGCGCCGCGATTCACCATCTGCTGCTTTCCACTTCGATCGGGGAGCCGCGATGACGGTGACGGACGAGCAGTTTGGCGAGCGCATCCGCGTCGCCCGGGAACGATTCCATTTGACTCAGCAGGAGCTGGGGGAGTTCGTCGGCCTGTCGACGGCCGATATCGACGCCCTGGAGCGAGGTACCCAGGACTTCGGCACCGGGGCGCTGATGCGCATTGCCTACGCCTTGGGGCGCAATCTCCGAGAGTTCTTCGAGGACAGCTTTGCGGACAGCGGCGCCCTGTCCGCCCTGTTTCGCGCCGATGTCGAGATCCGGGATCGACACCGTCTGACGAGGGCGCTACAGGAAGGCATGGCCCATGCTCTGCAGTTCACTTCGCTGGAGGCCATGCTCGGCATCCGCCGGGAAGCGTTGCTGCCCACCGCCGCCGGCCTTGCGGATCCCGGCAACTTCGACGAGGCGGTTCAGCAAGGTGAGCACATCGCGGCAACGGAGCGCCTACGACTCCGATTGGGTGAGCAGTCCATCGATCGCATCCAGCACTTGCTGGAAATGCAGGGTGTCGGAAGCATGGCAGCGCCCTTGCCGGACAGCGTTTCTGGCGTGATGCTTTTTGAAGCCCGCATCGGGGCCTTCGTCCTCTTCAACTCGGCCCAGCCTCTCACCCGCCGCCGCTTCTCGATTGCTCATGAGTACGGCCATGTCCTGATGGATCGGCATCGACTCGGCTGTCTCAGCAGGATCGATGCTCGCGATGATCTGATTGAACGTCGGGCCGACGCCTTCGCTGCGGCATTCCTCATGCCAGCCGACGGCGTCCGACGCATCGCCGCCAGGCGGTCGCACGCCCGGCAGCCTGCGATGGCCGTCGATCGCGAGATCTTGCAGCCTTCGACCGTGGGCATGCTGCACGTGGCGGCTGTAGCGCAAGCGTTCGGCGTCAGCCGCCGATCGGCCCTCCGGCGCCTTCGCAATCTTCAGCTCGTCTCGATGGAGGAGTTCGAGGCGCTGAGGTCCGAGGAAGCGCGGGGAGTCGGCCAACCGTATTCGACGCTGCTCGGTCTGTTCAATCCACCAGAGGCAGACAGCCGAAGGGAGAGTCGCGGCCGTCTCCTGGGGCTGGCATGCGAGGCCTATCGACTGGAGAAGATATCGCGGGGAAAACTGAATGAGATCGGCCAGCTGGCCGGCTTCGAACGGGGTGCCATCGCGCGGATGGTCGAAGCGCTTGGCATGGAGTGATCAACCGATGACATTTGCGACGAATCACCCGGCGCCCGAGGTCGTGGTCACGGACACCAACGTTCTGATCAACTTCCTTCATCTGGCGCAATTGCCACTGCTCGGAAGCATGTGCTCCTACCGATGCGCCGTTCCGAATCAAGTGGTCGACGAAATCACACGGGAGTCGCAAGCCCTGGCCCTGGCTGCATCCTTCGAATGCCGCCACATCGATCGCTGCGACACCGACGATTCCGCAACGAGGGATCTGTTCGCGGACCTCTGCACACGGATTGAGATCGGCGAAGCAGCTTGCATCGCGATTGCGTTCATGCGCGGGCACCTGGTGGCGACCGATGAGAAGAAGCACGCCAAGCGAATTGCCATCGAGATGCTTGGTGAGAGGCGTTTGCTTCGCACGGAGGATGTGATCTGGCGATGCGTCGAGGAAGGACTGATCACCATTCCCGAGGCAGACGCATTCAAGGCGCGCCTGGCGGAACTGCGCTACGTCATGGACTTCTCTTCGTTCGCCGACATGGAGCCAGCCTGACTCGGGGCTGCACCCCGGGGGAGCAATCCCTCGCGAATCCGTTTGTGACCAACTCGTAACGCCCCCGCCCCTTCGCAACCTTTCTCCCGCGCGCCGGCACCTACGCAGAACCCCTGCGTGAATTTCCGCCGCGCCCATGCTGCCTTTCTTCTCCGTCCCGATCCCCTGGGACGTCGTTCTCCGGCAGCTCCTGCTCGCGCCCTGCTTCGAAGAGATCCTCTTCCGGCTCGGCCTCCAGGAGCGGCTGTCGACCGCGCGCGCCGCCGCCGCGCGGCGTCATGCCGTCGCGCTCACCGCGATCGCTTTCGGCGCGACGCACGCCCTCGTGCTCGCCATCGTCACGCCCGGCTTGACGCCGGCCAGCCCGGCGCTGCTGCTCGCGCTCGCCACCGCCGTACCCGCCTGGTGGATCGGCCGCAGCTACCGACGACATCGCTCCCTGCCCCGCTGCATCGCCTGGCACGCAAGCTTCAACGCCTGCTGGCTGCTCGCCGCCCCCACGCTGCTGCCGCTGCTCGCTTCGGTACTGGCTTCGGTGCTCGCGTCCCCGCTCGACGCTCCGCTCGATGCCCCGCGCCACACCTCGATTTCATCGGCCTTCCCCACTTCCCTCTCCTCATCCTGACGAGGCTCCCGACATGACCCTTCCCTTGCGCACCGCCCTCCCCGGCGCAATCGTCGCGATCACGGCCGCGGTCCTCGCGGGTCCTGCCTTCGCCGCCGACCCGGTCGCCGGCCAGGCCCGCTTCTCGCAGGTCTGCGCCGCCTGCCACACGGTGGCCTCGACGGCCGTCGTCGACCGCGGCCGCAACAACCCCGCGATGATCCAGAACGCCATCAACACGATCCCGCAGATGAGCAGCGTGGGTGGCGCGGTCTCCGCCACCGACCTCGCCGACATCGCGGCCTACCTCGGCAACTCGCCCTCGTCGATCAGCTTCGCGCAGACCGCCGTCGGCCAGTCCAGCGCGGTCTCCACGATCACCATCAGCGCCAGCCGGCTCGCCGCGCTCGGCAGCCTCTCCGCGGTTGCCGGCGGCGACTTCGCCGTGCAGGGCGGCTCCTGCGGCACCACCGTGACCGCGGGCACCAGCTGCACCGTCGGCGTCGTCTTCCGCCCCACCGCCGCCGGCGCGCGCAGCGGCGCGCTGACGATCAGCCACAACGGCATCTCCACGCCCATCCCGATCACGCTGAGCGGCACCGCCAACGTCGCGCTCACAGCCGTGCTCTCCGCCGACGCCACCACGCTGGCCTTCGGCAACCAGCCGCTGGCCACCGCCTCCGCCGCGCGCACCGTCACGCTGAGCAACACCGGCACCGCGTCGCTGGACTTCAGCAGCATCGGCGTCACCGGCGCCAACGCCGGCGACTTCAGCCGCGGCGGCAGCTGCGCCGTCGGCACACCGCTCGCCGTCGGCGCGACCTGCACCGTCACCGCCACCTTCACCCCCGCTGCGACCGGCGCGCGCGCCGCCACGCTGGCGGTCGCGGCGACCGCGCCGACGGCCAACAACGCCACCGCCAACGTCAACATCGCGATGAGCGGCACCGGCCAGGCGCAGCCCACACCGGTCTCCTCGCTGTCGACCACGCAACTCAGCTTCGGCGCGCTGACCGTCGGACGGACCAGCGCCGCGCAGACGGTCACCGTCTCCAACACCGGCAACGCCGCGCTGAGCTTCAGCGCCATCGCCGCCACCGGACCGTTCACGACGACGGACAACTGCAGCGGCGGCGTTCCCGCCGGCGGCAGCTGCGCCGTCAACGTCAGCTTCGCACCCGCCGGCGCCGGTGCCGCCACCGGCACGCTGACTCTCACCAGCAACGCGGCCGCCTCGCCGCAGTCAGTCGCGCTCAGCGGCAACGGCGTCCTTGCCAACACGCCGATCCTGGTCTGGACCGCCGCCACGAGCGCCGATTTCGGTTCCGTCACGATGGGTGCCGACGGCGGCCTCAAGCACTTCACGCTGAGCAACACCGGCGACGTCGCCGCCACCTTGGGCAGCTTCGCCTTCGCAGGCGATGCCGCCGCCGACTACCGCGTCGACACGAGCTCCACCTGCACCGCCGGTGCCGCGCTGGCGGTCGGTGCCAACTGCGACCTCGCGATCGGCTTCAGCCCGCGCGGCGTCGGCGCACGCGCGGCCACGGCCGCCGTCGTCGCGGACAACGCCTCGCTGCCCGCGCCGCTGACGCTCACCGGTGTCGGTGTTGCCCCGCCGCAGCCGGCGCTGCAGCTGTCGGCGACCTCGCTCGACTTCGGTCCCGCCGACACGACGGGTCGCCCGCTGACGCTGAGCAACAGCGGCGCCGGCGTCCTGCACATCAGCGCGATCAGCGTCGACAGCGCCCGCTTCTCGATCGACATCACGGGCACCAACACCTGCGGACCCGCGCCCTTCACCGTCCTGCCCGGCGCGAACTGCCAGATCACGCTGCGCTGGCTGGGTGCCGGCGCGGCCTCGGCACCGACCGGCACGGACACCGGCACGCTCACCCTGCAGGGCGACATGACGCCGGCCACGACGACGGTCGCGCTGCGCGGCACGCCGGGCAACACCGAACCCTCGAACAGCGGTGGTGGTGGATGCACGATCGGCTCGGGCACCGGCGCTGCCGACCCGCTGCTGCTGCTGATGGCCGGCCTCTCCGCGCTGATCCTGTGGCGCCGCCGTGCGACGAGGACCTCGAGCACCGCGACCAACGCGAGCACCGCGACCAACGCGAAGGCAGCGAGTGATGCTGGGGCCGGAATGGTGCTGGGGGTTCCCGGAGGGATGCCCCCTGCACCGTGGAGAGCCCGCGCTTGGCGCCGAGCAGTCCAGGCGGTCTCCCGAAAGACGTCCCTCCTGGCGCTGGCGGCGATCGCGCTGACGACGGTCTTCTCCTCGGCCCCCAAAGACGCGCAAGCAGCCGACATCGGCCAGCCTCTCCCGATCGCGAGCGTCCCGAGCGCCGACGGCGCGCCGGTTCCGCTGCACGACGGCAAGGCCAAGGTGACCTACGTCGACTTCTGGGCGTCGTGGTGCGGCCCCTGCCGCCAGTCCTTCCCGTGGATGAACCGCATGCAGGCGAAGTATGGCGCGCAGGGTCTGCGCATCGTCGCGGTGAATCTGGACGCGAGCCGCGCCGATGCCCAGGCCTTCCTCAAGGAGGTGCCCGCCAGCGTCTCGCTCGGCTTCGACCCCAAGGGTGACTCTGCCCGTCGCGTCGGGGTGCGGACGATGCCGAGCTCCGTGCTGCTGGGTCCGGATGGACGCGTGCTGATGCAGCACAGCGGTTTCCGTGCCGAGGACGAGGCCGAGCTCGAGGCCCGCATCGTCGCCGCGCTGAAGGCGTCGTGAGTCGCTGCGCTCTTCTTCGACCTGATTTTTCTTTCGAGGAGTTTCCCATGTCCCCACGTCCGATGCCGCGGCGCCTCGCGCGCGCCGCGATCCTCGCGTTGATCGCGGTTGCCGCCACCGGCTGCGCCCTGCAGCCGCCCCAGCCCTGGGAGAAGGGCGCGCTCGCCCGTCCCGAGATGACGATGGGCGGCGACGTCCTTGGCGACCGCTTCGCGCAGCACATCTACACGAGCAAGGAAAACGCGTCCGGCGGCAACGGCGTGGGAGGGGGTGGCTGTGGCTGCAACTGAGCACGACCTTCGCGCCGGTACGGCGATGCCTGCTGATGCCGTCGACGCGGGCGCCGGCGGGCGCAACGCCTGGGGCGGCGTGCTCGCCGCCGCGCTGCTGCTCCCCGGGCTGCAGGCCCCCGCCCTGGCCGAGACCCCGCCCGAACAGGCCGAGATGTCCGTCAAGCTGCTGCACTACCGCGACCGCCAGCCGGGCTTCGACCGCATCAAGGTCACCGCTCCGTCGGTCTA
Source organism: Mitsuaria sp. MSU3D (assembly GCF_056867975.1). Lineage (NCBI taxonomy): Bacteria > Pseudomonadati > Pseudomonadota > Betaproteobacteria > Burkholderiales > Sphaerotilaceae > Roseateles > Mitsuaria sp. MSU3D. The sequence goes on from NZ_CP200314.1 coordinate 4,673,447, forward strand.
CCTGATGGTGCCGGTTGCCGGCCGCTGGTCCGTCGAGGGATCGCTGGTGAACGACAGCGTCTCCGGCGCCTCGCCGCGCTATCACAGCGCAGTCTCCGGCGCTTCGCGGCTCGACGAGACCCGCAAGGCCGGCGACATCCAGGTGACGCGCTACAACGACCGCGACGCGTGGTCCCTCGGCGCGGCGTATTCGACCGAACACGACTACCGCTCGCGCACCGTCTCCGCGGGCTATCGCCGTTCCAGCGAGGACAACAACACCACCTGGAACATCGGCGCCGCGTACAGCGACGACTGGATCGGCTCCTCCGACGATCCGACCCTCAGCCGCGGCCGCAACACCACGCAGCTGACCGCGGGCGTGACGCAGGCCTGGACGGCGGTGGACCTGGTGCAGGTCAGCCTCGGCGCGAGCTGGGGCCACGGCATGTACTCGGACCCGTACAAGTTCCCGGACCGTCGCCCCGACCGGCGTGAGCAGTACACGCTGATGACGCGCTGGAACCATCATTTCAGCGATTGGAAGGCCACGCTGCGCAGCAGCTGGCGCTATTACGCCGACAGCTTCGGCGTGCGCGCCAACACGCTGGAGACGGCCTGGGTGCAGCCCTTGTCCGGCGGCTGGACGGTCACGCCGACGCTGCGCTACACGACGCAGCGCGCCGCGAAGTTCTATTACGACCCGGTCTACGACACCGCGCTCGGCGCGCCGCTGCCGCCCGGCTACACGGCGACCTCGCCGCAATACCTGTCCCCGGACCAGCGCCTGTCCGCGTTCGGCGCGATCACCGTCGGGATGAAAGTCGCCTATGAGATCGCGCCGAGCTGGACCGCCGACCTGAGCCTCGAGCACTACGAACAGCGCGCCGCCTGGCGCCTGGGCGGCAGCGGCTCGCCGGGTTTGGCGCGCTTCCAGGCCGACTGGCTGCAGGTCGGTCTCTCGCACAAGTTCTGACCGGCATCGACGCCCCGAAACGACGACCCCGACACGACGAACCCGCAACGACGGACGGAAGCGACGAACGCGCCATGTGGTCCCTGCACCGCCATGCCTTCACCGCGATGGCCTCGCCCAACGAGATCGTGCTCGGCGGCGTGGCGGCGGACCGGGCCGCCGACGCCTGCGAGGCCGCCGAGGCCGAGGTGCGCCGCATCGAGCGCAAGTACTCGCGCTACCGCGAGGACAGCGTGATCTCCGCGATCAATGTGCGCGCCGGCCGCAACGCGGTCGCCGTCGACGAGGAGACGGCGCAGCTGCTGAACTTCGCCGCCGAGCTGCATCGGCAGAGCGACGGTCTCTTCGACATCACCAGCGGCTGCCTGCGCCGTGCCTGGGACTTCAAGGCCGCGCGCGAGCCCACGCCCGATGCCCTGGCGCTGCAGCTTCAACGCATCGGCTGGCACCGCGTGCAGTGGGACGGCCGGGCGATCGCGCTGCCGCAGCCAGGCATGGAGATCGACTTCGGCGGCATCGGCAAGGAGTACGCCGCCGACCGCGCGGTCGCCGTCTTGCGCGGACTCGGGCTGCGGCACGGCTTCGTCAACCTCGGCGGCGACATCCGGGTCATCGGTCCGCGACCCGACGACCAACCCTGGGTCTTCGCGATCCGGCATCCCCGCCGCGAGGACGAGGTCTGCGCCCGCATCCCGCTCAGCGACGGCGCGCTCGCCACCAGCGGCGACTACGAGCGCTTCTTCATCACCCCCGACGGCCGGCGCTGCTGCCACATCCTCGATCCGCGCAGCGGCCAGCCGGTGCGCCACTGGCAGGCCGTCAGCGTCGTCGCGCCGTTGTGCGTCGCGGCCGGCGCGCTGGCCACGATGACCATGCTGATCGGCACCCAGGCGCCCTCGCGGCTGAGCACGCCGGGCGTCGGATTCCTGCTCGTCGACGCCGACGGCCAGGTCCGCACGCACGACCCCGAACAACTGCTTCAACCTCTGACTTCGCCATGAGACTCCTCGCCACCTTCCTCGCCGGTGCGGCGGCCGCGTTCGCGCTGGCCGTCACCGTTCCCCCTTCCGCGCATGCGGCGGCCGAAGAGCCCGCGTTCCTCGAGCCGGCCCAGGCCTTCCCGGGCCGGGCCCGCGTCGAGCTGCCCCCGGACGGCGGGGCCGCAGGCCAAGGCGCGGCCGCGGTGATCGTCGAATTCAACGTCGCCGCCGGCTATCACCTGTACCGCGAGCGCTTCGCCATCGAGGCGGAAGGCGCGACGCTGCCCGCGCCGGGCCTGCCGGCCGGCAAGGCGGTCTTCGATCCCAACTTCAACAAGACGATGACGCTGTGGGCCGATGCCATCCGCGTCGTGCAGCCGTTGCCGCAGGGCGTCGCGCCGAAGGCGCTGACGGTGCGTTATCAGGGCTGCGCGGATCGCGGGCTCTGCTACCCGCCGCAGCAGGCGCTGGTGCATCTGGAGCGAGGCGGCGACGGCGTGCTGAAGGCGCGCTGGGAGGCGCAGCCGGACGCGTTGTCCGCGCCCCTCGAGGACACCGCCTCGACGGGGACCGGAAGCTCGGCCACGCCGGCTGTTTCGACGTCCTCGACGGCCACCGCGACATCGGCCGCAGCATCGGCCTCGAATTCGACGGCATCGACCTCCGCCGCCGCCGACCAGGCGCCCGTCGACAGCAGCGCCGCCGCGCTCCAGTCGGGCAGCCTGCTGCGCGTGGTCGGCATGTTCCTGCTCGGCGGCCTGCTGCTGTCCTTCACGCCCTGCGTGCTGCCGATGCTCCCGATCCTGTCGTCGATCATCGTCGGCCAGGGCGCGCCCGTCTCGCGGGCGCGCGGCTTCTCGCTGGCCGTCGCGTACTCGCTGGGCATGGCGATGGTCTACACGAGCGCCGGCGTCGTCGCCGGCCTGCTCGGCTCGGGCTTCGCCGCCGCGCTGCAGAACCCCTGGGTGCTGGGCAGCTTCGCGCTGCTGCTCTCAGTGCTGGCGCTGTCGATGTTCGGGGTCTGGGAATTCCAGATGCCGGGCTTCATCCAGGACCGCGTCAACAACGCCTCCAACCGCATCAAGGGCGGCCGCCACGTCGGCGTGTTCCTGATGGGCGGGCTGTCGGCGCTGCTGGTGGGCCCCTGCGTCGCGGCACCGCTGGCCGGCGCGCTGGTCTACATCAGCCAGACCCGCGACGTGGTGCTGGGCGGCTCCGCGCTGTTCGCGCTGGCCTGCGGCATGAGCGTGCCGCTGCTGCTGCTGGGGCTGTCCGCCGGCACGCTGCTGCCGCGCGCGGGCCGCTGGATGGAACACGTGAAGACCTTCTTCGGCCTGCTGCTGATCGCGGTCGCGCTGTGGCTGGTGTCGCCGGTGCTGCCGACGGGCGCGCTGATGTTCCTGATCGGCGCGGTCGCACTGGTCGCGGCGATCTGCCTGGGCGCGTTCGAGTCCGGCCGGCCGCGCGCCCTCAAGGCGGGCGGCGCGCTGGTGGCGCTGTGGTCCGCCGCGATGATCGGCGGCGCGCTCTCCGGCGGCGACAGCGTGCTGATGCCGCTGCGCCATCTGGCGCGGAGCTCCGCGGGTGCCCTGCCGCTCGCCAGCGCCGAAGCCGCGTCGCGCGGCACGCCGGCGCCGGCCTTCGAGCGCATCACGACGGTGGCGCAGCTCGATGCGGCCCTCGCGTCGACGGACCGTCCCGTGATGCTGGACTTCTACGCGGACTGGTGCGTCGCCTGCAAGGAGATGGAACACCTCACCTTCTCCGACCCCGCGATCGCCACGCGGCTGCGCAATGCGCGCCTGCTCCAGGCCGACGTGACCGCGAACAGCGCCGAGGCGAAGGCGTTGCTCAAGCGCTTCCAGCTGTTCGGCCCGCCGGGGATCCTGTTCTTCGACGCGCAGGGGAAGGAGCTGGCCGCCGCCCGCACGATCGGCTTCCTGCCCGCCGACGAATTCGCCCAGCGCCTGGATCGCGCCAGGCTGTGACCCTCGCAGACCTGACCCCAGGGACGAAACCGGCAGCACCGACCGGCACCGACCGGTACCACCCAGCACCGAGCAGAACCGACATGAGCCTCGTACAACGACACACCGCCCTGCTGATCCTCGGCTCCGGCCCCGCGGGCTACACCGCGGCGCTCTACGCCGCCCGCGCGAACCTGAAGCCGCTGCTCGTCACCGGCATGGCCCAAGGGGGTCAGTTGATGACCACGACCGAGGTGGACAACTGGCCCGCCGACGTGATGGGCGTGCAAGGTCCCGAACTGATGCAGCGCTTCCAGGAACACGCCGAGCGTTTCCAGACCGAGATCGTCTTCGACCACATCAACAGCGTCGACTTTTCCAAGCGTCCGTTCACGCTCACCGGCGACAGCGCGGTCTACACGGCCGACGCGGTGATCCTGGCCACCGGCGCCTCCGCGCAATACCTGGGACTGCCGTCGGAAGCATCGTTCATGGGCCGCGGCGTCAGCGCCTGCGCGACCTGCGACGGCTTCTTCTATCGCGAGCAGGAAGTCTGCGTCGTCGGCGGCGGCAATACCGCGGTCGAGGAAGCGCTGTACCTGTCCAACATCGCCAGCAAGGTCCATCTGATCCATCGTCGCGACAAGTTCCGCGCCGAGCCGATCCTGGTCGACAAGCTGATGGACAAGGCCAAGGCGGGCAAGATCGAACTGCACGTGTTCCAGACGCTGGAGGAGGTGCTGGGCGACGCGAGCGGCGTGACCGGCGTGCGCATCAGGAGCACGCAGGACGGCACGACGACGGACGTGAAGCTGCAGGGTTGTTTCATCGCCATCGGCCACAAGCCCAATACCGAGATCTTGCGCGGACAGGTCGAGCTGCGCGACGGCTACGTGCTGACGCGCAGCGGCTCGGAGGGCTTCTTCACGATGACGAGCGTGCCGGGCGTGTTCGCCGCCGGCGACGTGCAGGACCACGTCTATCGCCAGGCCATCACCAGCGCGGGCACCGGCTGCATGGCGGCGCTCGACGCGCAGCGCTTCCTGGAGCAGCAGTCGGGCTGACTGCGTGAGATCGCTGGCCCTCACCCCCACCCTCTCCCGCAAGCGGGAGAGGGAGTCCGTCCGGCGCTCTTCTTACCCGTTTTCCCGCAAGCGGGAGAGCGGGCAGGAAGGGCTCAGAACGACCACGCCACGCCGGCGACCCAGCGCTGCAGCGACGGGTCACCGCGCTGCGGCAGCGAGCTGTACAAGCGCGCGGCGCTGAAGCGCCAGTCCCCGACGGTGTAGGCCAGCCCGGCATTGGCGAAGCGGTACGAGCCGCTGCCATGCCCCCAGTTGGAGACCATGCCCCAGCCCACGTCCGCGGCCAGCGCATCGACGAGCCGGCGGTGCCAGGTCAGCTCGGCGATGGTCGCGCCGCGATGGCCCAGGTAGCCCCACGACGAGTACGCGGCCAGGTCCGGCGACACCGACACCGTCGCCCCCCATTGCCCCCACGCGGGGGTGTCCCAGAGCCCGCCGAGCGACAGCTCGCTGTAGCGCAGCCGGTTCGCGTTGACGCCGCCGGCGTAGGCGTAGTGGGCGCCGGACAGCGTGACGACGCGGCGGTCGTCGATCTGCCACCAGCGGGTCGCGGAGACGACGGCTTCCGCCTTCGCCCCGTTGGACATGTGCATCGTGCCGAGACCGAGGCCGAGGCTCCAGTTGCGGTCGTCGCGGTAGTAGAGGTCGGCGGTGGCGCCCGGATGGTCGCCGCTGAGGCTGTTGCCGCGCGAGACGCGTTCCGTCACGGCCGACAGCGTGCCGCCCCAGTTCTGTGCGGCGGCTGCCCCCGACGCGATGAGGCCCGCCGCCAGGAGGGCGAGGGCTCGAGCAGGATTTTTTCGGGGCATGGCAACCATCGGCGGCGATTCTGGCACCCATGAGGGACACTTCTGCAGAAATCAGTCGCCCATGTTTCAACCTGTTCCGAATGAAGCGGACACGGCCGCCGAGTCGCGTCTGCGTGCCTGGTTGCAGGCCGCCTCGGCCGGCGACCGGTCGGCTTTCGAGCAGCTGTACCGGCACTGCCAACCGCGGCTGTCGCGTTTCGTGCTGCGCAGTTGCGGGCGGCCGGACCTGGCCGAGGAGGTCGTCAACGACACCTTGTGGATCGTGTGGCGGACCGCGGGCAATTTCCGCGGCGAGTCGCGGGTCTCGACCTGGATCCACGGCATCGCCTACCGCTGCATGCTGAAGGCGCTGCGCGACGGCGTGACGGCGCAGGAGATCAACGCCTCCTCGGTGAGCGAGGCGGAGCTGGCGATGGCCGAGCCCTCGGTCAACGAGTCCGCCGACCGCGAGTTGCGCGACTGGGTGATGCGGGGGCTGGCCGCCTTGCCGGTGGAACAGCGGGTGACGCTGGAACTGGCGTACTACCTGGGCGAGACCTGCGAGGACATCGCCCGCATCATGAATTGCGCCACCGGCACCGTGAAGGCCCGCATGTTCCATGCGCGCGTCCGGCTGCGCAACGTGCTGCCCGAGCTGGGCGGCGAAGACCGCCCGGCCAGCGGCACCGAAGGACCGACCCGATGACTTCCCACGACGACGCCCCCTCCGACCCCACGGGACTGCCTGCCGGCGATCCGGCGATGGGTCAGCCGAACGAGCACCGCCAGGTGTGGGACGCGATCGCGTGGGTCGTGGCCGGCACGGCGACGCCCGAACAGCGCCGCCTGGTGCAGGCGCATCTGCCGCACTGCGCGCATTGCCGCGATGAGCTGGAACTCCAGCGCAACATCCATCGCGGCATGCAGGACGCGCGTTCGGCGAACGCCGCGGGTGCCGCGGGTGAAGTGGGCGCGGCGGCCAGCGAGGCCGAGGAGGCCTCGATCCAGGCCGGCCTCGACCGCCTCTGGGCGCGCGACCGCGACGCGGGTCCGGCGACGCCGGTGGAAGGACGACGCGGCGCCTCGGCCAACGACGGCGGATCGCGCACGACGCGCTGGCTGACGGCGGCGGTGGCGGTGCAGGCGGTGGCGATGTGCGTGCTCGGACTGCGCCTGTGGAGCGACGGCCATCCGCCGGCCGACTATGTGACGCTGAGCCAGCCGGCCGCGCTGCCCGCCGGCGCGGTCGTGAGGCTGGTGCCGGAAGAGCGTGTGGACATGGGCCGGCTGCGGCAGGTGCTGACGCACCACGGCCTGAGGATCGTCGGCGCGGACGAGGACGCGAGCAGCCTGCTGCTGGCGCCGCTGCAGCCGGCGCCGGTGGCGGCCGTGCCCGCGATGGTGGAACGCCTGCGCGCGGAGCCTGGCGTGCTGCTCGCGGAGCCGGTCGGCGCCGCGGCGCCGGGACGCTGAGCGATGCCATCGGCGATCGCGCGCCGCCTGCGGACCGTCGGCCCCATCGCGCTGGCCATCCTGGTCGCCGCGCTGGCGTCCGCGGGTCCGACTCGTGCGGCCGAGGGCGGCGACGCGTCCGCCGCTGCCATCACCGCTGCGGCACCTTCGCCGGCGAAGGCGCCCTCTGACGTCCGTCTGATCATCCTGGCCGTCGAGGACCGCGGCGAGCCGCTGCCCGGCGCCGGCGGGTCGGCGCGCGGCGACTATCGCCGGATGGCAGGCTACGCCGGCAGCGCGCGGGCCCTGGCGATGTCGGAGGCGCTCGCGCGCGAGTACGGACTGCGCGAGCAGTCCGCATGGACCATCGCGCCGCTGAACCTGCGCTGCATGCTCTATGCGCTCGGCGCGGGCGATGACGCTGACGCGGTGCTGGCGCGGCTGCGCCAGGACGCCCGCGTCAAGCTGGCGCAGCCGCTCAACGAATTCGAGACGCTGAACGACCCCGCGCCGGAAGCGCCGGTGCCTTCGCCGTCTTCACTGTCGTCGCCGACTTCGCCCTCTGCACCGGCGTCCCCGCCTGCCTCTGCGTTGGGAGCATCCGCGCCGATCTCGCTCTACAACGATCCCTACTTCGGCCTGCAGAAGGGCTTCCAGCAGATGTCCGCGGCGGCGCTGCAGCAGGTGAGCGTCGGCGCGCGGGTGAAGGTCGCGGTGATCGACACCGGCGTCGACGCGCGGCATCCGGATCTGCTCGGCCAGGTGTCGGGCCAGCGGGACTACGTCGCCGGCGGCGGCGCGCTGGTCGATGCCGTGCCGGAGCGCCACGGCACCGAAGTGATGGGCCTCATCGTGGCGAAGGTGAACAACCACCAGGGCATCGTCGGCGTCGCGCCGGGCGCCGTGGTGACGAGCTATCGCGCGTGCTGGACGGACGCCGCGCGGGCGGGTGCCGGCGCGGCCGCGGGCCCGGCGCCGGCGCGCTGCAACTCCTTCACGCTGGCGCAAGCGCTCGGCGCGGCGATCGCCGACGGCGCCGAGGTGATCAACCTCAGCCTGGGCGGTCCGAGCGATCCGCTGCTGACGAAGCTCGCGCAGCACGCGTTGTCGCGCGGCGCGGTGCTGGTGGCGGCGGCGCCGCCGGGGCGGCTCGGCAAGGGCTTTCCGAGCGAGGTGCCCGGCGCGCTGGTCGTGGCCAGCACGGGCGAGGCCGCGGGCTCCGAAGGCTGGCTCGCCGCGCCCGGCCGATCGGTCCTGACGACGGTGCCGGGCGGCGGCTACGACATCGATGCCGGCAGCTCGCTGGCCGCGGCGCACGCGACCGGCGTGATCGCGCTGCTGCGCGCGGCGGCGCCGGGCGCGGACGCGGAGCGGCTCAAACGCGCGCTGCTGGGCTCGATGGGCGTGTCCGGCTCGATCAATGCCTGCGCGGCGGCGCGGGCGCTCGGCGTGGCGGGCCTGCGTTGCGACGCACCGGCGCGCAGCCTGCCCTGATCCGTGATCCCGGCCTGAGCGTGCGTCCCCTCGATGAGGGATTCGCTTGCGCGGCGATCTCCGTAGGCTTCGGCGTGCCACACGCACCCAGGGAGCCCCGCATGACCACGTCGTCGCCGTCCTTCGATGTCTCGCAGCTGATCGGCTGGCCCTTCCGGGCGTTGACGCTGGCGCCGAGCCAGCTGACCCAGCCCATCCTGCCCATCACCTACAACATCAACGCGTTCAATTCGAGCGCGCCGCAGACCGAGGCCCGCATCGTCTCGCAGCACAGCTACGGGCGGCAGCTCGGCCGGCTGTCCGACGCGGTGCAGGCCTTGATGGACGTGCTGTATCCGGAGGGCGCGCCCGATGGCCCGAACGGGCCCCTCGCGCGCTTCGAGCAATTGCGCGAGGACATCGAGGCGCTCAAGGCCGACGGGGCGGAGGACCGGCTGGAGCGGGTCGCGCAGGATCTGAAGACCTTGCGGGCCACCGATCCCGATCGCTTCGAACGCGTCCGGAAGACACTGGCCCACGCGCTGCGGGACTGAACCGGACGGACGCCCGACGTGGCGTCACATGAGCGGGCTACGCTGGGAGATCCCATGACCGTGAAGGCGGCGATGTACCCAGGCGAGCGCTTGAACGCCGGCACCCATCTCCTGGGGCTGCTGGCGGCCCTTCCCGCCGTCGCGTGGCTGGCGCATCAGGCGCTGGGCACGGGCAGCGGCCGGCGCTTCGCCGTCGCCTGCATCTTCGGCGCGGCCCTGATCGCACTGTTCGCGGCCTCCACGCTCTGCCACAGCACCCGGGGTCGGCGGCAACGCCTGTGGGTCCGTCTGGACCATTGCGCGATCTTCCTGCTGATCGCCGGGACGATGACGCCGTTCGCGGTCCTGACCGGCGACGGCTGGTGGCGGTGGGTGGCCCTGGCGAGCGTCTGGATCGTGTCGCTGTGGGGCATCCGGCGCACGGTGTGGGGCGATGTCGAACGGCCGATGCTCAAGGTCTACCTGGCGATGGGCTGGCTGGCCACGATGGTGTGCATCCCCGCCCTGCAGGAACTGCCGGTGGCCTGCGTCACGCTGTTCGTCGCCGGTGCCGGCGCGTACACCGCCGGCACCTACTTCTTCGCCAACCCGGGCTGCAGTCGTCACGCCCACGGCATCTGGCACCTGTTCGTCGTGGTGGGCAGCGGCTGTCACTTCGGCGCGGTCGCGCACTGCGTGCTCGTCTAGCGGCGTCAGTGGCGCGGCGCGGCGCGGATCAAGGCGGGACCCCTGTCCAGGCTGGCGTCACGGCGATGCCGGCACAACCATGAGGCGACACTGACCAAGGCGCTTACGGAATCAGCACCAGCGATCCGGACTTGCGACGCTCCGCGATGTCGACGTGCGCTTGGGCGGCGTCCGTGAGCACGTAGCGCGTGACGGGAACGGCGCCGAAGAGGCCTCGCCGGTAGGCGTCGAACACGGCGGCCGCGGCTTCGTCGACGCGCCCTTGCAGATGACTCGCCATCGGCCCGCCCACCATCGACACGTTGCGTCGCGCCAGTTCGGCCTTGTCGACCTCGGGAGCGCCCGATGCGGCGCCGATCGACACGATGACACCGCCGTCGCGCACCACCGCCTGCGTGGTCGCGAACGTGGCCTTGCCGACGAACTCGTAGACCACGTCGACGCCCTGCGGCGCCAAGCGCCGGATCTGCTGCGCGAGGTCGGCCGCGTCCGACGGCAGGACATGGTCGATCACGGAAGCCAGCGCCGCGCGCTTCTCCGCCGAGCCAGCCGTGCCGATCACGATGGCGCCTCGGGCCTTGGCCCAGCGGGCGAGCAGGCTACCCACGCCGCTGGAAGCGCCCTGGACCAGGATCGTCTCGCCGGCACGAAGCTGGTGATAGCCGTTCAGACCGGCCCAGGCCGTCAGGCCCTTGGTCAACATGGCGGCGACCTGTTCCGCGGAGAGGTCGTCGGGCACCGGCACCAGCTGGTCCGCGTTGATCAGGCGTTCCTGCGCGTAGCTGCCGGGCGCCAGGTAGTAGGCCATGCGCTGGCCCACCGCGATGCCGGCGACCCCGGCGCCCAGCGCCTCGACGATGCCCACGCCCTCGACGCCGGGCACCGACGGCAGCGGCACGGGGAAGGCGCCCTGGCGGAACAGCGTGTCGATGAAATTCACGCCGATGGCTTCGTGGCGCAGCCGCACCTGGCCGGCACCGGGCGCGGGGATGACGTCCTCCTCGACCTGCAGGACCGCGGGACTGCCGTAGTGATGGAAGCGGATGGTGGTGTTGTGCGCCTTGGCCGCGATGACGGACGCGGCGGCGTCGCTGAAATTCTTCTGAGACATCGTCTACTCCTTCGAGTGGGAGCAACTCGGCGAGTTGCATGCCTCGAAGAGTAGGAACCGCCCCTCTATCGCGGTAGCCTATTTGTTTCGATGGCATCCATCTTTCAAACAGATTGATCGACGGTCGGCTGGCGCAATCTGTCGATGAACCATCGCCCCGCAGGCCCCGGCGGGGCGTCGTTCCGATAGGCCGCGTACATCACGATGCCGGGCGTCGCCGGTTGATGCGCCTCCAGCCGGAGTCGCACCAGTTGCCCCGCGTCAAGATCGGCTTGCACCATCGCCAGCGGCATGTGCCCCCAGCCGAATCCGGCCTTGAGGAAGGCGTGCTTGGCGCCCAGGTCGGCCAGGCGCCAGACCTGCGGCGACATCACGCCGTAGTTGCGTCCCGTGCTGAGCGTCGTCCGGTCCGTGAGGATCAATTGCACGTGCCGCTCCAGCTCGGCGGAGCGCAGCAATCCCCGCTGCTGCGCCAGCGGATGACCCGGCGCAACCACGGTGACCATCGGCACTTCGGCCAGCGGCTCGGCCTGCAGCCCGTCCGGCACCACGGGCAGGGAGCCGATGACGCCGATGCGGCAGGCGCCGTCCAGGACGGGTTGCACGACGGCCCCCAGCGCCTCGACGTACATGCGCAGCGGTGTCGAGGGAAAGGCCAGGCGGAAAGCGCCGACCGTCTCGGTCAAGGAGGCCATCGGGTACATCACGTCGATGGCGACGGACAGCTCCGGCTCCAGGCCCTCCGACAGCGTGCGGGCGCGCGCCTTGAACGCGTCCATCCCGTTCACGACCGTCTTGGCCTCACCGAGCAAGGCCTGACCCTGATCGGTCAGCACCGGATAACGGCCGCTGCGATCGAACAGGCTCACGCGCAATTGCGCTTCGAGATTCGCCATGGTCTGGCTGACCACGGATTGAGCACGCCGCAGCTTGCGCCCCGCCGCGGAAAAGCTGCCTTCCTCGACCGCCGCGATGAAGGTCCGCAGCTGGTCCATGGATACGCCGTCCAGCATCTATCGCTCCAGCAGATGGTATCCATCCAAACATATAGGCTACCCAGCTGGCTGTCCAGTTCCTAAGCTTCGATCCATCCCATCGAACGAAGGCCACCCCGATGTCAGTTGATCTCCAGAGTGCGCGTCGCGCCGACACGTCGTCGACGGAAGCGCCAATGCCTGAGGGCGGCCGCGAGTCCCTCTTCTCGCGAACGCTCGAGTTCCGCGCCGCCGGTCGACGCCACGGCCCCGTCACGCGCGTGTTCAGCCCAGGCGACATCGGCGAGCTCATCAAGCCGTTCGTGTTCCTGGACCACTTCGACTTCATCCCGACGGGCGGCCCCCTGTTCCCGATGCATCCGCACTCGGGCATCGCTACCACCACCGTCCTGCTCTCGGGCCGCATGCGCTACGAGGACACCACCGGCGCGCACGGCGAGCTGCAAGGCGGCAGCGTCGAATGGATGCGGGCCGGGCGCGGCATCTGGCACGACGGCGTGCCGGTCGATTCGACCCGGTTCCGGGGCTACCAGCTCTGGGTGGCGTTGCCGGAAGCGCTGGAAGGCGCGGAGGCCCGCAGCCAGTACCTCGGCCCGGAAGCCGTGCCGCGGCACGGCCCGGCGCGCGTGATCCTCGGGCGTCACGGCGGCGGCGCGAGCCAGGTCGATGCCCCGGCCGGACTGCAGCTGGTGCACGTCCAGCTGCGCGACGGCGAGCGCTGGCAACTGACCCCGCCGACAGGTCACCGCGTGGGCTGGTTCCATGTGTCGCAAGGCGCCCTGCGCTTCGACGGCCACCGCCTCGAGAACGAGCTGGCCATCCTGAACAGCAGCGACGCCCCCATCGATGTGATCGCCGAAGGCGACACCGAATTCATCGTCGGCACGGCTGTTCCGCATCGTCACGATCTCGTGCTGGGTCGCTACTCCGTCCACACCAGCCAGGCCGCGCTGAGGCGCGGTGAACAGGAAATTGCTCTGCTCGGCGAGCAACTCCGCGCCCGCGGCCGAGTGCGCTGACGGCGCCAGGACCGAGTCTTCCGTTTCCGCCCTCCACTTCATCGTCAAAGGAATCCATCATGACCTTCCAGAACTCCTCCGCTTCGACCTCCGCGCTGCCGTTTGCCGGCCGCGTGATGATGGCCGCCATCTTCCTCATCAGCGCCTTCGGCAAGCTCGCCGCCCCGGCCGGCACCATCGGCTACATCGCCTCCGTGGGGCTGCCTGCGCCGACGCTCGCCTACGGCGCGGCGCTGGTCGCCGAACTGGGCGGCGGCCTGCTGCTCGTGCTGGGCTATCGCACCCGTCTCGTGGCCGCGGCGCTGGCCGCGTTCTCGGTCGTCTCCGCCGTGTTCTTCCACAGCGCGCTGGGCGACCAGAACCAGATGTTCCATTTCCTGAAGAACATCGCGATGGCCGGCGGCCTGCTGCAGATCGTCGCGTTCGGTGCGGGCTCGTGGAGCCTGGATGGCCGCCGCCGGCAAGCGCGGACGGCGTTGAACGCGGCACGCTGAAACGATCGGCCGCCGCGCTGCTCAGCGCAGGTAACCCGAGACGCCATCCCACAGCAACTTGATGGCGGTGACCACCAGCAAGGCGTAGCAGGCCCTGTACATCTGGCGCTGATCCAGCCTGGCATGCAGGCGCCACCCCAGCCAGACGCCCGAGGGGATGGCCAGCAGGCAGATCGCCATCAGGCTCCAGACGGCGCCGGCCGGCTTGGCCAGCATCAGCCACGGGGCCGCCTTGAGCAGGTTGCCGACCGTGAAGAACAGGCTGGTCGTGCCCGCATAGACCTGCTTGCTCAAGCCGAGCGGCAGCAGATAGATCGCCAGGGGCGGTCCGCCCGAGTGCGCGACCATGGTGGTGATCCCCGAGGTCAGCCCCGCGGCGACGGCCTTGCGCGGCGACCGCGGCTGCACCACCACCTCGCCGCCTCGCACGAACCACAGGCCGACGAACACCAGCGTGATCACCGCCATCAGGATGGCGATCGCGCGATGGTCCAGCACGCGGAACAGCAGGTAACCCGCCCCGATGCCCACCACCAGACCCGGAACGAGCAGCTGCAGGTCCGGCCTGGACCAGGTCGACGGCTTCCAGTAGCGCAGGCTGAAGAGGTCCATCGCGATGAACAGCGGCGCGAGCAGGCCGCCCGCGGTCACCGGGTCCATCACGATCGACAGCAGCGGGATGCCGACGATGGCGAAGCCGCCGCCGAAGGCGCCCTTCATGAAGCAGATCAGGAAGACGCCGGCGAAGGCGACCAGGATGGTGGTGGCGGTCAGTTCCATGGGGTCGTCCTGGATCGCTCGTTCATTGCATTGAAGAAATTGTCATGGGTGCGTCGTGGGGCGGCGACATCAGGCGTACCGCGCCTCCATGGCCGCGATCGCCGCGGCCAAGGCGTTCCTCAAGGTGCCACGGCCCACGCTGCCAAGCAGGAGACCCAGCAGCCGGCCCTTGAGGTTGCGGCCTTCGCGGACGACGACCGCCTCCAGCCGTGTCCTGCCGCCCGCCAACGGATGGAAGGTGTAGCTGTGTCCCGACCGGCCGCCCCAGACATTCGAATCCATCGTTGTCAGCACGACGCGGGTCGGGACGGACCAGTCGTAGTGCAGCCGCTCCCAGAGGCTGGGCGAGCCCTCGGTGACGACCGCCTGCGTGCGCCCCTGACGATGCACCCGCAGGAAGTCGTCGGTGCTGAAGCGGAAGATCTTCGACCGACCCGGACCGAAGTCCGTGAGCCCGGCGATGAACTGCTCCGGCGTCAGCGTGGTGTCGAATTGGAATTTCAGTGTTGCCATCGTCGGCGCTCCTTGTCGCGAGAACGTCCTGATAACGTCCATGCATCGAAGACTACGGAGGCCGCCGCCGCCTGCCATCCGACTGGTTCGGCATCGACGCCTCGTTCCAAAGTCGCAGACGGTCCCGGCCTGCCGCCGGCCGACCGTTCGATGCAGCCGGCACTTCGACGAAGGTCGGATGGCGCGCGCCCGTTCCTTGCGAAGAATGGGCGTCGAGTTCCGACGAGCATGACGATGAACACCAGCGACCACCTCCTCCTCGTCCACGGCGATCGCGCGCAGCGCGAGCAGCTGAAGGCCTACTTCGAGCAACACGGGATGCACGTGACGGCGGTCGCGACCGGACGTCATCTGCGCGCGGCGCTCGAGCAGTCGGGCCCGTTCGACCTGATCGTGCTCGACCTCGAACTGCCCGGCGACGACGGGCTGAACCTCTGCCGCGAGCTGCGCGGCGGCAAGCACCGGACGATGCCCATCCTCATGCTCTCCGCGCGCGGCGACGAAGTGGACCGGATCCTCGGGCTGGAGATGGGCGCCGACGACTACCTGGTCAAGCCGGTCGCGCAACGCGAGCTGCTGGCGCGCGTCCGCGCCGTCCTGCGGCGCACCCGCATGCTGCCGCCCAACATGCGGTCGACCGACACGGTCCCGCGCCTGGCGTTCGGCACCTGGAAGCTCGACACCGTCGAGCGCCACCTGCTCGACGACCAGGAGTCGATGGTGGATCTGAGCGGCGCCGAGTACCGGCTGCTGCGCGTGTTCCTCGACCATCCACAGCGCGTGCTCAGCCGCGACCAGTTGCTCGGCCTCACGCAGGGTCGCCCGACGGAGCCCTTCGAGCGCTCGATCGACCTGCTGGTCAGCCGCCTGCGCCTGCGCCTGCGGGACGACGCGCGCGAACCCCGCTACATCAAGACGGTGCGCAGCGCGGGGTACGTGCTCTCGATGGCGGTGGCGCCCTGCGCCTGAACGCGCAATGACAAGGCGCCGCACGAGGGCGACGCCTTGTCGGGCGCTCAGACAGCGCTCAGCGCAGGCTGGCGAAGCCCGTGCGCAGCTCGCGGACGAAGACCTCGGTCTGCTCCCACGCCGCGAAGTGCCCGCCCTTGTCCAGGCGGTTGAAGTGGATGAGCCGCTTGTAGGCGCGCTCCGTCCAGCTGCGCGGCGCGGCGTAGATCTCGTCGGGGAACACGCTGACCGCGACGGGGATCGCGACCTGCTTGATCGCGAAGAACTCCAGCTTGTTCTCCCAGTAGAGCCGGGCCGAGGACACCGCCGTCTTCGTGAGCCAGTACAGCATCACGTTGTCGAGGATGTCGTCGCGCGTGAGTCCCTCGGCCTGGCCGTCGAACACACGGGCGATCAGCGCCTGGCTGCGGGCATCGTGGTCGAGCATCCAGGCTGCCAGGCCGATCGGCGAGTCCTCCAGCGCATAGAGCGTCTGAGGCCGGTTGGACATCTCGAGCGCGTAACCCAGGCCGTGCTTGAAGAAGTCGTCGAGCTGGTCGAAGGCCTGCTGCTCGTCGGTCGACAGTCCCGCCGGCGCGGGCTCGCCGAGCTTCAGCGCGCGGGCCACGTCGGGCGGCAGCGTCGCCGGCATGTTGACGTGGATGCCGATCAGCCCGGGCGGCGTGAGCAAGGCCATCTGCTCCGTGACCGCGTCGCCCCAGTCGCCGCCCTGGGCCACGTAGCGGGTGTAGCCGAGGCGGCGCATCAGCTCGACCCAGGCGCGGGCGATGCGCACGGGATCCCAGCCGGTCGTCCGCGGTTTGCCTGAGAAGCCGTGGCCCGGCAGGGACGGGATCACCACGTCGAACGCGTCTTCCGCGCGGCCGCCATGCGCCGTCGGATCGGTCAGCGGCTCGATGAGCTTGAGCTGCTCGACGACCGAGCCCGGCCAGCCGTGCGTCACGATCACCGGCAGCGCGTTCGCATGTTTCGAGCGCACATGGATGAAGTGGATCTCCACGCCGTCGATGGTCGTGACGAACTGGGGATGACGGTTGAGGCGCGCTTCGAGACGCCGCCAGTCGTAGCCGTGCGTCCAGTAGCGGGCCAACTGCTGCATGGTCCTCAGCCGGACACCTTGAGACGCGTCGGTGACGGTCTCCGGCGTGGGCCAGCGCATCGATGCGATGCGCCGGCGCAGGTCGGCCAGATCCGCGCGCGCAAAGCTGGCGCGGAACGGGCGGATCGCCGTGCTGTCGCCGATGGCGGCGTCCTTCAGCGCAGCCGCGTGGGCGCTGGCGGGCAGCCAGGGCAAGGCCATGTTGGAAGCGCCGACGACGGCGGCCGCCGCAAGCAGGCGACGTCGGCTCGGGTATGTGTTCATGCTCGGTGGGTCCTCGGGAGTTCGGAGCCGCTAGGCTCGCGGATCCCGAGGGAGACCACATCCGACCTGACGCCGTCCGCCGCTGCGACTGAAGTCGTAGGCGGAACTGAACCCTCAGCCGCGCCGCAGGTGCTCGTGGCGCTCGAACAGGTCCACGGTCCAGTCGATGAAGACCCGCACCTTGGCGCTGAGGTAGCGGTTCGGCGCGTAGAGCACGTGGACAGGGCTCTCGTCGGGATGCCACTCGTCGAGCAGCGACACCAGCCGTCCGTCCAGGACCGCCGCATCGATCGTGTAGCACGGCGCCTGGATCAGTCCCAATCCGGCGAGCCCCGCCGCCAGGTAGGCGTTCGTGTCGTTGACGACGAGCGTGTGCTCGAGCGTGAAGCGGTGCTGGACCTCGCCCCGCGTGAAGCGGAACGGCTGCACGCGCCCGCCCGATCCGCCCGCCAGCCCGACGGTGGGATAGAAGGGGACCTCTTCCGGAGACGTCGGCGTGCCGTGCTCGTCGAGGAAGGCCGGCGTCGCGCAAGTGGCGAAGCGGAAGCCGCCGATGCGCCTCGCGACGAGGAACTGCTCGCTGACCTCCCCCGCGCGGATCACGCAGTCGACACCTTCCGCGACCAGGTCCGTGTGGCGGTTGCCCACCCCCAGCTCGATCTTCACGTCCGGATAGGCGCGCCGGAAATCGCCGAGCGCCGGCACGAGCACCATCGTCGCGATCGCCGCGGGCACGTCGACACGCACGGTGCCGACCGGTTTCGCGCTCGACTGGCGGGTCGAGGACTCGATGTCGGCCAGATCCGACAACAGCCGCACGACACGTTCGTAGTAGGTCGCGCCCTCGGCCGTCACGGTGACGGCGCGGGTCGTCCGGTGCAGCAGGAGCACCTTCAGGTCCTGCTCCAGGCTCTGGATCTGGCGCGTCACGCTCGCGTTGGGCAGGGAGAGCGACTCCGCGGCCTTGGTGAAGTTGCCGGCCTCGACGACACGGACGAAGGCGTTCATTGCAGCGATCCGATCCATGGGGACCTCCGGACTCTCATGTGCGCGAACTCGATTAGATCGCGGCGGCGATCTTTGTCGAAATCACAAAAGCACTTTGGCGGTCAGCGTCTTGCTGCGCGGGGGGCTCCACTTCTAGAGTCGGCGCCATGACACCCCGTCGGCCGATGCCGGCGGCGCCAAGCATTCCGACCACTTCGCCAGGCAAGTCCATGATGTTCCCGTCCCAACCGCCCCATGTCACGACGCCCCGTTCCACGACGCCCCGGATCCGCGTCCTGGTCATGCATCCGGATCCCCTGCTCTGCGTGGGCATCACCGCCGCGCTCGGGGAGCACGGCGGCATCGACGTGTTCAAGGACGGCGTCGACGAGCGGCGGCAGGATCCGCCCATCGACGTCGTGGTCTCGGACCTGCAGGACGCCCTGCGGCTCGCGGCGCCGGGACAGCGCGCCCTGCAGCGCCTGGACGGCGCACGGGTCGTCGCCCTGACCAGCCACGGGCGCGAGGCCGACATCCGCGGTGCGATCGAGGCGGGCGTGCATGGCTACCTGCTGCTCGGCGGCCCGCTCAGCGAGCTGGTCGAAGGCGTGACCGCGGCGGCGCGCGGTCAGCGTTATCTGGGACTGACCGTGGCGCAGCGCATGGCCGACAGCCTGACGCGCACGGCGCTGACCTCGCGCGAAACGGAGGTGCTGCGTCTCGTGGCCGCCGGCGAGTCGAACAAGACGATCGCGCGCTCCCTGGACATCGAGCTCGGCACGGTCAAGTCGCACGTGGGCGCCATCATGAGCAAGCTCGGCGCCAACTCGCGCACCCATGCGGCGGCCATCGCGCTGGCACGCGGCCTGGCGAACGATTTCGCGCCCATCGCGTAGCGCGGCGGGCATCGGCGGATCGCGCGCTTGTACCGCCATGTATCGCGCGTCGGCGCGCATACAGGCTCTTGCTGAAAGCACGGGGCGGGGACAAACCCCAGATACCTGCGACGGATGAAATCCATCCCACGCCAACCCCAACCCTTCACTGGAGTCCGACATGACCACCGCCACGTCCCGCACCTTGTTCGCCGCCACCCTCATCGCCGCGACGCTCGCCGCCATCGCGCAACCCGCCGCCGCGCAGACCGCCGCGCTCCCCCGCGTGCAAGTCCAGGCCGACCTGATCCGCGCCCACGCGGCCGGCGACAACGGCGACTGGAAAGAGGACGCGCCGTTCTCGCGGACCAGCGACGTGGGCACGCCGCGCACGCGCGCCGAGGTGCTGGCCGAACTGGCCGCCGCGCAAGCGAGCGGCGAGCTCCAGCGCTCGCAGCGCGACAACTACGAACCCGCGCTGACCGGCACGCCCAAGACCCGGCAGCAGGTCCGGGCGGAGACGTCCGAAGCGCGTCGCCTGGGTCTGCTGGACACCCAGGGGAATGACGGCCTCGTGATCGCGACACCCGAGCAGCTCGCCCGTGTCGAGGCGGCCGGCCAACGCGCGCTCCTCGTGACCACGGCCAGCGCCAGCCTGTCGAAGTGACACTATTTGTCGCGTCTGATGTCAGACGTGACAAAACCTGACCCTGCCCCTCGATCCGCACATCGCGCAAATACCTCTTTGGGATTAGGGTCAGGCGTCGCGCGCTCGCGTTTTGCAACGCTGACCGCACTCTGTGACCAACCGCAACCGGCACGCTCTCTGCTTGAACGGGGTGAAAGTCCACCCGGGTCAGGCGTTCGTGCGCGCTCCCCGGGTGTCTCGTTCTACGGACCTGCAGGAGCGCCATGCGCCACAACATTTCAGAGGCTGACCCGACGTCGGCATGCCCTTCCCCGCGAAACCCCTGGGGAATCGTCTTCAGCGCCGTCGTCGCCCTGAGCGCCGTCGGCACGCTGGCAGGTTGTGGTGGTGGCGGCGGCTCGGACGCAGGCGGCAGCCCGCCGGTGTCCGGCGCGCCGGCACCCGCGCCGGCGCCCGGTCCGGCCCCCGCGCCTCCGGCGTCCGCGCCCGTCGGCGACGAACCCGAACTGCCTCCGCCCGCGCCCGCGCCGCCAAGCCTGCCCACCGGCGGCGACAGCGGCAGCCCCACGACGCCCGCGCTGCCCCCGTCGCTGCAATCGCCCACCGGCCTGGACATCAGCAAGCCCGGCAAGGCCATCACCGGCATCACGGCGACGTCCAGCGCGCTGGAGAACAACGGCGACACCGCCCAGAAGACACTCGACGGCGACCTGAACACGCGCTGGGCCAGCGCCTTCGACGACAAGGCCTGGATCCAGTTCGACTTCGGCACCAAGACGCCGGTCGGCTACATGAAGCTGGTGTGGCAGAACGCGTATGGCAAGGAGTACGCGATCCAGGTCTCCGATGACGGCCAGACCTGGTACCAGCTGCGCTACGTGGCCGGCGGCAAGGGCGGGACGGAAGAGTTCTTCAACCTGAACGCCAACGCGCGCTACGTGCGCCTGCAGGGCGTGGCCCGCGGCACGCAGTACGGCTACTCGCTGCTCGAGGTCAGCTTCAGCTCGCCCGGCAGCGACAACACGCTGCCGATGCTCACCGCCTCGGCCGTGCCCACGCCGCCCGCGAACAGCACCGTGGTCACGCCGGCGACGCCGCCCACGCTGGAGCAGGTGCAGTTCACGCTGCCCGACGGCACGCTGGTGACGCGCTTCGGCTTCGTGGGCCGCTCGCGCCATGGACGCGAGCGCGGCGAGGACTGGAACGAGATCGGCTTCGGCCCCAACGACACCGTGGATGCCAACGGCAAGCCGCAGGACAAGGGCCCGGGCGCGTACCTGAACTTCATCGCCAACTACTTCAAGAACCGCACCTGGGGCGTCGAGTTCATCGACAACAGCCGCGTGGCCGGCGTCACCAAGCCGAGCATCATCGTCAACCAGTACTACCAGCAGGCGCAGCGCGGCGGCGGTCATTCCTTCTTCCGCCGCATCGATGATCCGAACGTCACCGGCTACGGCTGGATGTCGCCGGGCCGGCTGCTGGACAACACCACCTACACGGACGGATTCGTCGACAAGACCTCCTGCCCGGTGGTGCCCAAGCCGCCCGAAGGCGCACTGGCCCGGCCCACCACGGGCTACGGCGGCATCGTCGGCGCGAACGACGGCTGCTCCGTGGTGCTGGACAACGTGCCCGGCCACTCCGACCTGGCGCCCAATGCCAACGGCGTGATGGTGCCCAACGGCGTCAACATCCCGTCGCGCAACCTCAAGGTGGGCGACGCGATCGAGTTCACCGGCTCGTTCTTCTCCAGCCGCGCGGCGATGGACGCGATCCAGGACAACGGCAACTTCCGCTACTACACCAACGAGGTGACCTATGTGGTGGGCAGCGGCCTGCGTCCGCAGTACGGCATCCAGCCGCGGCTGAACAACGCGCCGCTGCCGGTCGAGACGCTGTCGGGCGGCACGGGGTCGATCTCCTACGACTACGCGGACAACTCGACCTTCATGTTCCAGCAGCCGAATACGCAGATCGGCATGAAGAACATGCAGACCTTCGTCGAAGGCCGGCGCTGGTTCCACACCAACATGTGGACCGGCGATCACAACGAGCAGGGCAACGATCGCAACACCGACGCGGTGAAGCTGCAGGGTCCGCGCTTCAACCAGACCAACTGCTTCGGCTGCCACATCAACAACGGCCGCAGCCTGGCGCCGCAGGTGCTCAACCAGCGCCTGGACACCATGGCCGTGCGCGTGGCCGCGCTGGACGGCAACGGCAAGCAGCTGCCCCACCCGGTCTACGGCGAGGCCGTGCAGATGAACGCCCGCTCGCTCAGCACCGGTGCGGCGCAGGACTGGGGCAACGGCGTGCGCGTCGCCGGCTTCGACACGAAGAACGTCACGCTGGCCGACGGCACCGTCGTGACCTTGAGCAAGCCCAAGGTCAGCTTCGACGGCCCGACGCCGACGGTGTACTCGCTGCGCAGCGCGCAGCCCGTGATCGGCATGGGTCTGCTGGAGGCGATCACCGACGCGGACATCCTGTCGCGGGTGCGCAGCACGCCGGACGAGGACGGTGTGAAGGGCCAGGCCAACCTGGTCTACGACCCGGAGACCGGCGCCGTGCGCGTGGGTCGCTACGGCTGGAAGGCGGCCAAGGTGAGCCTGCGTCACCAGACGGCCAATGCGCTGCTGCTGGACATGTCGGTCACATCCCCGGTCTACCCGAACCGCGACTGCCTGGCCGGCCCGGCCCAGTGCAACAACAAGAAGGTGGAAAAGGGCGTGTCCGAGGCCGAGCTGCAGCTGCTCTCGCGCTACGTGGCCCAGCTGGGCGTGCCGGCGCAGCGCAGCGTGGTCAGCGGCTTCCCGAAGGGCGTGACGCCGCTGTCCTATCTGGACGTGGATCCGGTGAAGGTCGCGGCGGGATCGAAGGTGTTCTCCACCATCCGTTGCACGGCCTGCCACATCGCGGAGATGAAGACGGGCGCGGGCACCGAGCTGGCCGAGATGCGCAACCAGACCATCAAGCCCTACACCGACCTGCTGCTGCATGACATGGGCAGCGAGCTGGCCGACAACTTCGCCGAATCGCAGGCGAGCGGCAGCCAGTGGCGCACGTCGGCCCTGTGGGGCATCGGGTACACCGAGCGCGTGGCGGGCACCGGCGTGAAGGTCGGTTATCTGCACGACGGCCGCGCCCGCACGCTGACCGAGGCGGTGCTGTGGCACGGCGGCGAAGGCGACGCCAGCCGTCAGCGCTTCGTCAAGCTGAGCACGGCGGACCGGGAGGCGCTGCTGGCGTTCCTCAACTCGCTCTAAGGATCAGACGGGGAGGCGACTCCTCCGCCCAGGCGACGGCCTGGTGCGCAACTCGCAGCGGAGAGACGCTCATGGCGTCTTCGAGCTCGGGGGCGCACCAGGCCGATTTTTTAGTGCTCTTGAGCGCTTCAGCCGCCGCCGGCAGGCCGCGTCACATCCGAACACGCGGCGACGAGCTCCCCGCCCCAATCGCCCGGATGCACATCGCGCTCGGACTGCGAGAACGTCCACACGTAG
Source organism: Mitsuaria sp. MSU3D (assembly GCF_056867975.1). Classification (NCBI taxonomy): domain Bacteria; kingdom Pseudomonadati; phylum Pseudomonadota; class Betaproteobacteria; order Burkholderiales; family Sphaerotilaceae; genus Roseateles; species Mitsuaria sp. MSU3D. Next base: position 4,696,649 of record NZ_CP200314.1, read on the forward strand.
CCCGCCAGGTCCGACACGGTGTACTGGCGCTCTCCGTACGGGAACGAGTGCGGCTGGGACAGGACCTTGGCGCCCTCGGCCGCGGCTCGCGCGGCGTGCCGGTCCGCGCTCGCGACGCGGACCATGATGGAGAAGACGGGCTCCGCTGGCGCATCGCCTTGCGCCACCACCATCGCGCCGGCGCCGATATCGAGCTGTACGCGATGGCCACCGATGCGCAGGCGCTCGGTGAAGCCGAAGACACGGACCAACCACGCCGCCGCGGCCGCCACATCGGGGTAGTGCAGCACCGGAATGACCGTGGCCGAGGACATCGAGAGGTTCTCGGTGCCGGACAGGAAGGCGGCGTCTTGGGGCATGCGGTGATTGAAGCATGCGAGCGTTTCGCCCCGCAACCATCGTCGCTCACGCGCCCCAGGCGCGCCTCCGTCTGGCCTCGGCTCGGCCCCATTCAACGCCCCATTCCGCAGTTCACGACACGCCGGGCCATTCAAAAGGGCTCTCCTCATACAACGCCTCCTCGGACAGACGGAGGAATCAACATGCAGGCAGATATCGACGTGGCGGCGGGCGCGGACCACGTGCCGACCATCACGCGCAGGAAGACGAGTTATCTGAAGGCCAACGTGGCCACGGTGGCCGCCATCGCGATTGCCGCGACGGCGGCGTGGATCACCGCCATGAGCTTCGTCGAAGCCTATGGCATCGGCGCGAGCCACTTCGGTCAATCCACCGACATGGCCAAGCGGGCAGGTCCGGGCGTCGAGCTGTTCGTCCTTGACGGCGTGGCCCTCGTGGTCGTTGCCGTCCTCGCGCGACTGGCAGCTCGGGGCTTCCGCGCCGGTCGGTAAGGACGCTCCCCGCGCGCGCTTTCTCGCGCTGAACTGTCGATCGCGGTGAGGGTCATTCGTCGTTCCCCTACACGCCTCGTGCAAGGATCGACGCCATGACCATCACCATCACCGCTTTCGAACGCTCACCCGACGGGGGCAAAGGGCTGGCACGCGACACGCGCGTCCGCTGGGCGCTGGAGGAGGCGGGGCTGGACTACGACGTCCGCCTCGTCTCCTTCCAGGCCATGAAGGAGCCGGCGCACCTGGCGCTCAACCCCTTCGGCCAGATTCCCACCTACGAGGAAGGCGGGCTGGCGCTCTTCGAGACGGGGGCGATCGTCCTGCACATCGGTCACCAGCATCCCGGCCTCTTGCCTGACGACGCCGATGCGCGAGCGCGCGCCGTCGCCTGGGTCTTCGCCGCGGTGAACACCCTGGAGCCGCCGATCCTCGAGCTGACGATGGCCCGGTTGTTCGAGCGCGACCAGCCTTGGTACGCCGCCCGACTCCCCACGCTGGAAGCGCGTGTGCGCACGCGATTGCAACAGCTGTCGGCGCGGCTGGGCGATGCCGACTGGCTCGACGGCGCCTTCAACGCCGCGGACCTGATGATGGTGCACGTGCTGCTGCGATTGCGATCGACCGGTCTCCTCGACGAGGTCCCGCGACTGGCCGCCTATGTCGCGCGCGGCGAGTCGCGGCCGGCTTACCAACGGGCGTTCGCCGACCAGTTGGCGGTGAACACGCGAGCACCGCAGCCGCGCTGATCGCCGTCCCATCCGACGCATTCGACGTCTCATCGCTTTCGCCGCGCAACGCCTGGCCCCCTCACGGACCATCGCCGCTTCTTCCATTCAAGGAGCGAGCGATGTCCCTCACCACCGCCACGGGCACGCGCCGCACCCGCGCGCTGATCACGATCCTGGTCGCGGTGCTCGAGCTCGCGCATCTCGCGTGGCAGTGGACGCACGGCGGCATCGTCAGCCATCACCTGCTCGCGAATCCCGACCTGCCGTCCGTGTCCAACGGCTGGGGCATCGTGGCCCTGCCGGCATTGGCGTGGTTCCTCTCCGGCCGCTTCCTGCGCCGAGCGACCTCCGGCCCGGCGACACGCGCCATCCTGATCGCCGCGCTGGGCGCCGCCTGCGCGGGCATCGGACTCTCGCTGGCCTTCAGCCTCGGAACGTCCGATCACGCGGCGGTCGTGCTGCTCGCAATCCTGCTCAGCGGCGTCGCGTTCCCCACCTATCGCGCGGAGTACCTGCTCGGCTTCGTCCTCGGCATGGCGTGGACCTTCGGCCCGATCCTGCCGATCCTCGTTGGATCGGTGCTGGCGCTGAGCTCGTTCCTCGTCCGCCGGGTCGCGTGGCCGGCGTTGGGCTGGGCGGTGGCGCGGCTGCGGACTTGACTCCTTTACCGCCAGGATGTCATCGACCCCTCGTCGGCGCCGTGTCCTGCTTGGAGGGTCATGGCATCCTTCAGTCTGCATCCCAGCAGAACCTCCGCCCCCCATGCCCCTCCGCGACCAGACCGTCCCCGTCACCCCCTTCCGCCAGAACTGCTCGATCGTCTGGTGCGACGCCACGCAGGAAGCCGCGATCGTCGATCCGGGCGGCGAGATCCCGCGCCTGCTTGCCGAGGTCGAGCGCCTGGGCCTGACGCTGAAGGCGATCTGGCTGACCCACGCCCACATCGACCACGCCGGCGGCACCGGCGAGCTCGCGCGTCTGCGCGGCCTGCCCATCATCGGACCGCATCAGGGCGACCAGTTCTGGATCGACGGACTGCCTCAGCAGTCCGCGATGTTCGGCTTCCCGCCGGCCAAGATGTTCACGCCCACGCGCTGGCTCGAGGACGGCGACACCGTCCAGATCGGCCACGAGACCCTGACCGTGCGCCACTGCCCCGGGCACACGCCCGGCCACGTCGTCTTCCACTCCGCGAGCGCGAAGCGCTGCTTCGTCGGCGACGTGCTCTTCGCCGGCAGCATCGGCCGCACCGACTTCCCCGGCGGCGACCACGACACGCTGATCCGCTCCATCAACGAGCGCCTCTGGCCGATGGGCGACGACACCGTCTTCGTGCCCGGCCACGGGCCGGAAAGCAGCTTCGGCGAGGAACGCCGCACCAACCCCTTCGTCGGCGGGCGCTGGGGCTGAGGCCTCACCGTCTCCCGACAGCGTTTGCAGCGGCCCCGGAACGCCCTCAGAGCGGCGACAACCCCGTATCGAGGAACCGCGACTCCGGGAAGCCCCGCAGCGCCAACGCGGCGAGCTCCACGAGCTCCTCGAAGCTGCGCTCCTTCTGCAGCACCGCCACGCCGCCCATGCGGTCGGCCGAGTCGGTGAGCTCGTCCCCGATGTAGCCCGTCGTGATGATCACCGGCACCGCCGGCAGGGTCGCGCGCACCGCCACCGCCAGTTCCAGGCCGTTCATGCCCGGCATGTTGAAGTCGGTGATCAGCAGCTGCACCGGCACGCGGCCCTGCTCGATGTCCGCCAGGCAGTCGGCCGGCTCGGCGTAGGTGCGGACGTCGTAGCCCGCCTTCTTCAGCAGCGCCTCGACCATCATCAGGACGATCGGATCGTCGTCGACATAGAGCACATGCTCGCCCGTGCCAGGGTCGGCGACCCGCGCCAGCGCCGCCGTGTCCAGCGGCGCCGCCTCGCTGCCCACCACCGGCAGATAGACCGAGAACACGGTCCCCTTCCCCGGCCGCGACTGCACGTCGATCGCGCCGCCGTGCGCATGCACGATGCCGTGCACGATGTGCAGCCCCAGCCCCGTGCCCTGACCCCGCGGCTTGGTCGTGAAGAAGGGCTCGAACAGCCGCTTCGCCACGTCCTCCTCCATGCCGTGGCCGTCGTCGCGCACGCTGAGCTCCGCGTAGTGCGTCGGCGCCACGCGGCCGATCGCGAACGCGTGCGGCACGTCGAACTGCACCGCGCGCAGCCCGACATGCAGCCGCCCATGGCCGCCCGGCATCGCCTGCCAGGCGTTCGTGCAGAGGTTCAGCACCACCTGCTGGACCTCCGCCGGATCGACCGTCGCCACGCAGTCGTCCCCGTGCAGGTCCACCGTCAGCCGCACCGACGCCGGCAGCGTCGAGCGCAGCAGACCGATGCTGTCCTCGACCAGCGGACGCAGGCGGTGCTTGGACAACTCATGTCCGCCGCCCCGCGCGTAGGCCAGGATGCGCTGCACGATGTCGCGTGCCCGGTCGCCGGCCCGCTTGATCTGCTGCATGTGCGCGCGCAGCGGCGACGCCGCCGGCAGCTCGTCGAGCATCATCCCCGCGTGTCCGAGGATCGCCGCCAGGATGTTGTTGAAGTCGTGCGCCACGCCGCCCGCGAGCGTGCCCAGCGATTCCATCCGCTGGATGCGCATCAGCTTTTCCTCGAAGTCCACGCGCGTCAGCTCATCGGCCTTGCGCATCGTGACGTCGATGAACAGCACCACCAGGCCGTGTTCGCACGGGAAGGCCCGGCACTCGAACCACTTGCTGAGGCGGGCGTTGAATTCCTCGTAGATGTGCGCGGCGCGCGTCTGCATCGCGGACCGGGCCTCGACGTCGAATCGGTCGCCCATCGCGCCGGCCAGACAGGTCCAGTAATTCCTGCCGATCAGCGCCTCGCGCTGCCGGCCGCTCGCGCGTTCGAAGGCGACATTGACGAACTCGATGGTCCAGTCGTGTTCCAGCAGGATGACGGCGTCGGTGACGTAGTCGAGCGCGGCCCCGACGTGCGCGGCGCCTTCCTCGGGTGCGGTGGATGCACCCGACCCGTGCGACGACGGCTCCTGACCCGGCATGTGGACCCCTTCTGGACGAGGTGCCAGTGTGGACCCCGTGGGCCGCGTGGGCAATCGCTGTGCCAGCACCTAACCGTAGGGAAGCCCGATGGCATCGGCCTTTCGAGCCATCAGGCCCCGAAAGGCCGGGCGTGTCTCCCCGTGCTTGCCCGAGGTCCCCCGCCGATCTCCGTCAGGACCTGGCCGCCGGCGCGGGCGGCTGGTAGCGCTGCTCGGGCTTGGCGGCGCGGGCGTAGAGGCCTTGCACCCGAGGCAGGGTGCGCTCCATGTCGCGGATCCGCGTCGGCCCCGACGGGTGCGTGGACAGGAACTGCGGCGGCGCGCCCTTGCTCGCCTGTCCCATCTTTTCCCACAGCGTGATGCCCGCGTGCGGGTTGTAACCGGCGCGCGCCGCGAGCTCCATGCCGACCAGGTCGGCTTCGCTCTCGTCCTCGCGGCTGAAGGTCAGCGACAGCAGCTGCCCGCCGATGTTGGCCACGCCGCGGCCGAAGTCGCCCAGGCCGAAGATCGCCGCGCCCAGCTGGATCGCGCCGCTGGTGGCCATGTTCTTGCCCATGCGCTCGCGGGCGTGTTCCCGCAGCGCGTGGGCCATCTCGTGGCCCATGATCATCGCGACCTCGTCGTCGCTCAGTTGCAGCTGCTGCAGGATGCCGTAGTAGAACGCGATCTTCCCGCCCGGCATGCAGAACGCGTTGAGCTCCTTGCTGCCGATCAGGTTCACCTCCCAGCGCCACTGCTGCGCGCGCGGGTTCCACGCCGCCGCGAACGGGATGATCCGCTGCGCGATGGCCCGCAGGCGGATCAGCTGCGCGTTGTTGGGCGGCGCCAGCGCCTTCTGCGATTGCGCCTGCCGCATCATCTGCACGTATTGCTGCTGGGCGGCGGCCTCGACCTGTTCGGCCGAGATCAGTTTCGTGAAGCGGCTCTGCTTGCCGACATCGACCCCGTCCTGGGCCCAGGCGGGCGACAGCGCCATGGCGCCGCCGGCCGCGATCAGGCCGGTGAACAGGCGCCGCGCGGGCTGGCGCGGCGCGCCGTCGGCGCCGCAGCGGCGGCAATCGCAACGACCGAAGCCGTAGGCGGGGGCCGACGGCAGGTGAACCTCGGCATCGGGAGAGAAGTCAGCATCAACCATGGCGAGATTCTAGGCAGGCGACAATCCCGGTCATCATGTCCCAGTCGCCCCTGATCACGCCGTCTCCGACCTGCGCCACCTCGCCGCTCGACCCGCAGGAGTTCCGCGCGGCGCTCGGGATGTTCGCCACCGGCGTCACCATCGTGACCGCGCGCGCCGAGGACGGCACCCTGGTCGGCCTGACGGCCAACTCGTTCAACTCCGTCTCGCTGTCCCCGCCGCTGGTGCTGTGGAGCCTGGCGCGCCGGGCCGGATCGATGCCGGTGTTCAGCCGCGGCTCGCACTACGCGATCAACATCCTGGCGGCGGATCAGAAGGAACTCGCGCAGCGCTTCGCCACGCGCGACATCGACCGCTTCGCGGGCGTGAGATTCCGGGAAGGCTGCGGCGGCGCGCCGGTGCTGGAGGGCTGCGCCGCCGTCTTCGAATGCGCCAACCGCAGCCAGTACGAGGAAGGCGACCACGTCATCTTCGTCGGCGAGGTGGAGGCCTGCACCCGCGCCGAACAGGCGCAGCCGCTGATCTTCCACGGCGGGCGGTACTACACCGAGCTGCCGATCTGAGCGGCGGCACGTCGATCAAGCCCCTTTGTCCAAAGCCCCTCTGCGCTCCCGTTGTCTCGAGCAGTTGATGGGCCTCTTCAGGCTGGGATAAAGAGGCCCTCGCCAGCCTGATCGACGAGGCGGACAGGCCGATTCCGCCGCATCACGGCGGCAAACTGTTGACGCAGAGCGAGCGTGCTGATGGCATTCGGTTCTGCGACATGCGCGCCATCCTTGTAGCGGTCCAGTCCTCGCCTGGACAGCAGATAGTTCACCCTCGCACGCCAAGAAGAACTACGGATGTGTGCGAAGAGATCAGGCGAGAGCGCATTGACCGCATGGTCATAACGCTGGAGCAGGCGTGTCAACCGGGCAAGGCTCGAAGCCTCATCCGTAGAGGCCGCCGCAAGAAGGGTCGCGGGCGATGTCGACGTGTCCATGACAGCTGCGAACTTCCACAACGGCTCGTGATGCGCGATGCGATTTCGAAGGTCTTTGATTTCGAAGAACTCCGTCAATGCATTCCGTCGGGCAACGGCATTTGCCCAATTGGGAACTGCTGCATGCTGGCTCAACGGATGTGCCGGAAGGATTCGAGGCATCAATGAGGTTCGATGCTTGGCCACCCCGGTCAAGACATTCGGCCAAAACCCGAAGGACAGCCGCGAAACGATTTCGTCGGCATTTGGAACTGCAGGAAGCGCCTTCTGACGGAGCTCCGCAACCTTGTCCAACGTCCCGGACCGTAGTTGACCGGAAAGCGCGTCCCACCAGTGGGCGCTCGCGGCTGCGTTGCCAGTCACGTTGAGGCTCAGCTCTCGGTGGATGTTGTTCCTGAGGGCCACCTCGAAGTACGAAAGTAGCTTCGCCACCTCCGCGGAGACTTCGCCGTTCCACATGTACAGGCCAACCGCTGCATCCGCGCTGACCTTCCAGTAGTTGCGATAGCTGTCCAATCGAGGCTTGGAGACGATCTGTTCGAATACGCTGGCTGGTGGAAGCATCCCGTCCCTGTCCTAGGACATTACTGGAGTACACTTGTCCCCGACGCGCTGGTAAGCCAACCCGAGAGGGAGCCCCAGTGTAAAGAGTGTGAAGGCCTCCGAAAGGAGGCCTTCCGCTTTCCGGGACGGAAATGTCTTGGTCGCAGGTTGTCGCGCAACAGAAGGCGCGGCACACCGCGCCACCTGCAAGGCGAAAGCTCAGTCTCCGGCGTGCCTGCCCACCGGCCAGAACGGCGCCATGCGCCGAACCGCGCGCCACCGCCACGCGGCCAGCACGACGGTCAGTGGTGCCGTGATCGCCACGACATGCCAGGGCATGATCTCGAAGAACCGGTTCGCGCCGATGCTCAGTCCGGCCACCAGCATCCCTCCGAGCATGAGCAGCACGGCCTGCGTCGCTCCCGGTTGACGCTTGCGCGACCAGTCCTGCCACAACAGCAGCCCCGCGGGCAGCGCGATGGCGGCGAAATGCAGACCCATCAGCGGCTGGTCGCGCGGCCAGTCGCCGGGCACGAGCGCCACCATCAGCATCAACACCGCCGCCCCGAAGCCCAGCACCAGCAGGAACTGGGTCAGCATGCGGCGCGCGAACACGCGGTTCATCGCCTCGCCGCGCGGCATGCCGGGCACGAGGGTCAGCAAGGCCTGCTCCATCCGGGTCCGTCGCAGCATCGCGGAGAGGCTGAGCGTCGGCCCGAACAACGCACACATCACGCCGAACGAGGCGCCCGGCAGCGCGTTGTGCAGCACCGTCGCCGCGCGCGGTGCGGGCAGCCAGTACAGCACCGCGAGTTCCGCAAGCAGCAGCGCCAGGAAGATGACGGCGGCCACGCCCACGGTCGCCGACCAGTGCAGGTTCCGCATGGCGGCGACCTCTGCACGCGCCGCCACGCTGTCGGCCGTCGGCGTGGCGGTGCGGATCAGGTGGCGGGTCCAGGTCGGCAGGCCCCAGGTGAATGGCTTGCCGAGGAGGCGCAGGACCGGGTGGGCAGGCGGCCGCGCGGCGCGCGTCGCGCAGGTCGCCTTCATCGACATCAGGTCGCTGAACATCTTGGCCGATTGCCAGGAGCGCAAGTGCCCGGGGCCGCCGTCCTGGAACAGGTGCCAGAGGATCACGCTCAGCGCGATCATCGCCAGCGCGGCCTGCGTCACGGGCTGCTGCTCGTGCCAGCCGCGCAGCACCGCCGCGGTCTCGCGCCAGACGACGGTGTCCTTGAGCAGCGCGCTCGGGATCCACGGAAAGACCCAGATCACGAACCAGGCGATCGGCCAGCGCAGCGCGACCGAGACGCTGACGAGCACAGCCCCCGCCAGCATCGTGAACAGCAGGAAGTGGCCGAACACGGCATGCAGCAGCAACCCGGTCGCCGTGGCGATCAACAGGAACAGCGCGACCCCGACCTCGCGCAACAGACGCAGGTGGCCGGGGACGAGACGCGCGGTGATCGGGTGGTTCTGCATGCTCAAGGCACCTGCGCACAGCCACCACACGAACTGCAGTCCGATCGCGACCATGATGCAGAACGCGACGCCCGCTGCGGACGCGGACTTCATCGAAGTCAGGCCCGTGATCCCGGCCACCGGCAGCAGCAGCCACCACAGCCGGCGCAAGGGCCGCGTCGTCGCGCGCAGCACCGCGACGTGTCCGCCGACGCCGGGCAGCGGGAGCGCCGCGTTCATCGCCGCGTTCATTGCGTCAGCTCCAGGAAGAGGTCCTCAAGGCTGAGCGCCTCGCAGCGCAGCGCGGCATCGCCTTGCGGGAGCTTCCCCTCGGGGAAACGCACCAGCCAGCGCGGCTGCTCGCCGAGGTCGCGCCGGCTCAGCACCTGACCCCCATGCGCGTCGACCGCCGCCTGCAGCCGGCCCAGCGGCCCGGCCAGCAAGCGCACCTCATCCGCCAGCGCGTCCTGCGGCGCCTGCAGCGCGATGCGACCGCGGCTGAGGAACGCGACGTTGAAGGCCACGCGCTCCAGGTCCGACAGGATGTGCGTCGAGAACAGTACCGTCGTGCCGCGGTCCAGCACCTGATCGACGAGCTCACGCAGGAAGTCGCGCCGCCCGGCGGCGTCGAGGCTGGCGACCGGTTCATCGAGCACCAGCAGGTCGGGCTCGTGCGCCAGCGCGCGGATGATCGACAGCCGCTGCTGCTGCCCCTGCGACAGCTGACCGACACGGCGATCTCGCGGGATCTCCCAACGCGACATCAGGCCGTCGACCTTCGCGTCGTTCCAGCGCGTGTAGAAGCTGCGGAAGTAGCGCAGCAGGTCGCCGGCCAAGAAGTCCTCGAACAGCGCCGCCTGCTGCGGCACGTAGCCCAGCCGTGCGCGCAGCGCGTCGTCCGGGGTCAGCGCCGGCTGGCCGAAGAGACGCACCTCGCCGGCCTGCGGCTCGCGCAGGCCCAGCAGCGTCTCCAGCAGCGTGGTCTTGCCGGCGCCGTTGCGGCCCAGCAGCCCGACCACCTGCCCCGGCGCCAGCGTCCAATCGAGGCCCGCCAGCACGCCCGGCTGGCCCTTGAAGTCGACCCGCAGGCCGCTCGCGCTCACCGGCGGTGCGGCGAGGGCGTCATCGGCCAGCGCCCGGCTCTGCGCCGGGCTGATCGTCATCGAGTGATCGAGCGTCTCGTGCAGTGTCTGCTTCAGCGTGTGAGTCATCGCGTCTCTCCCTGGTCCTCGAGCAGCGCCTTGAACAGCGCCAGCACCTGATCCGCCGGCAGCTCCAGCTGGCGCGCCTCCGCGGCGGCCTTCTCCAGCGTGGGGCGCAGCAGCTCCACGCGGCCGCGCGTCTTCATCGCCTTCTGATGCTGCGCCGCCACCACCATCGGCAAGCCGCGGCGACGCTCCACCAGCCCCTCGGCCTCCATCAGCCCGAAGGCCTTGGAGACCGTCATCGGATTCACCGCCAGCGCCTGCGCCAGCTCGCGCACGGACGGGATCTCCTGCCCCGCCACCAGCTGCCCGCTGGCCACGCGGCGGCGCAGCTGTTCCACCAGTTGGCGGTAGATCGGCTCGGGGGAGCCCGGGTTGATGCTGAAGAGGAGGTCGGCGTCCATCGGCAAGTGGCGATTGGCGGCGCCGACGGCATCGTCAGCGTGTATCAGTACAGTAATACACAACAGGACGATGCGTCAATCCCGCAGGCGGCGGAGGACTTCACTCGGTGACCGGACTTCTTCCGGGAGACGTCAAGTGGATGGCCGTGCGTTCATCGCGCCTTGACGATCCCGCGATAGAGCAGCGCGGTAGCGGCCAGGCCGACGGCCGCGGCGCCGCTCATCCAGAGACCGGGCGCGGCCTTGTTGCCGGTGGTCTGGATCAGCCAGGTGGAGACCAGCGGCGTGAAGCCGCCGAAGATGGCGGTGGCCAGGCTGTAGGCCAGCGAGAACCCCGTCGTCCGCACTTCCACCGGCATGATCTCCGTGAGCGCGACGATGGTGGCGGCGTTGTAGCTGGCGTAGAGGAAGGACAGCCAGAGCTCGACCGCGAGCATGCGCTCGAAGCTGGGCGCCTGGACCAGCCAGGACATCGCCGGGTAGGCGGTCAGCAGCGTGAGCAGGCTGAAGACGACGAGCAGCGGCCAGCGGCCGATGCGATCGGACACCGCGCCCATCACCGGCAGCCACACGAAGTTGGACAGGCCGACGCAGAAGGTCACCAGCAAGGCGCTGGTGGCGGACAGGTGCAGGACGGACTTGCCGAAGGTCGGCGTGTACACGGTGATCAGGTAGAAGGACACCGTCGTCATGACGACCAGCATCATCCCCGCCCCCACCAGGGCCCAGTTGCGCAGCATGGAGGCGACGATCTCCCCGATCGACGGGTGGTGTTTGCGGGCGAGGAAGGCTTCCGTCTCCGCGAGCGATCGTCGGATCTGGAACACGAAGGGCAGGATCAGCGAGCCGATCAGGAAGGGGATGCGCCAGGCCCACTCGCTGATCTGCGCGGTGGAGAACCACTGGCTGATGCCGTAACCCAGCGCGGCGGCGACCATGATGGCGGCCTGCTGGCTGGCGGACTGCCAGCTGACGTAGAAGCCCTTGCGGCCCGGCGTGGCCATCTCCGCGAGATAGACCGACACGCCGCCCAGTTCCACCCCGGCGGAGAAACCCTGCAGCAGGCGGCCGGTCAGCACGAGGACCGGCGCCAGCACGCCGATGGTCGCGTAGGCCGGCGTGAAGGCGATCAACACCGTGCCGCAGGCCATGATGGCCAGCGTCAGGATCAGGCCTTTGCGGCGGCCGATCTTGTCGATGTAGGCGCCGAGGATGATCGCGCCCAGCGGCCGCATCAGGAAGCCCGCGCCGAAGGTCACGAAGGTGAGCATCAGCGAGAGGTATTCGCTGTCGCTGGGGAAGAAGGTCTGCGCGATGTAGGTCGCGTAGAAGCCGTACAGGAAGAAGTCGAACATCTCCAGGAAGTTGCCGCTGGTCACGCGGAGCACCGCGCCGAGGGCAGCGCGACGGGGCATCCTGGGCGGCATCGCGGTCGTCGCCGACGCGGTCAGAGAGGTCATGGCAGTCTCCGGAATCGGTTTTTCTCTTGTGGGGCATCATGCTTTTCCTTCAAAGTTGCGGGAAGTGCAAAGAACGGAACGATTGATGCGCCATGAGAATCAATTTCGACCTGGGTGAGCTCGCGGCCTTCGTCGCGGTGGCGGAGCGGATGAACTTCCGGGCAGCGTCGGAGGCGCTGTTCATCTCGCCGTCGGCGCTGAGTCGGCGCATCGACCGCATCGAGGAGGCGCTGGGCGTGCGGCTCTTCGACCGCACGACGCGGCGGGTGAGCCTGACCGAGGACGGGGAGCAGTTCCTGACCCATGCGGGCGAGGCGCTGGCCGCGCTGCAGAACGCGATCTCCGACGTGGGCGACCGGGCGGAGCGCCGGGCGGGGCTGGTGACCGTGGCCTGCATCCCGTCGGTGGCGAATCACCTGCTGCCGGAGGTGCTGGCGCAATTCGCGAAGCTGCAGCCAGACACGCGGATCAAGATGCTGGACCTCAGCGCGCCGCAGGTGCTCAAGGCCGTCGTGGAGAAGCAGGCCGACTTCGGCGTCAACTTCCTCGGCGCGCAAGAGCCGTCGATCGACTTCGCCGCCATCGTGAAGGAGCGCTACGTGCTGGCGGTGCCAGCGCGGCACAGGCTGGCGACGCTGCGGTCGGTCGGGTGGGAGGAGTTCGTCGGCGAGCGCTTCATCTCGCTGGCGGCGGACAGCGGCAACCGGATGCTGCTGGACAACGCGGTGGCGCAGGCCAAGGCTCGGCCGACGACGCATGTCGAGGTGAATCACGTGGAAGGGGCGCTGGCGCTCGTGCGGGCGGGGCTGGGCGTCAGCGCGATTCCCCGGCTCGCGCTGACCGGCACCTCGTCGAAGGACCTGGTGGGCGTGCCGCTGACGCGGCCGCTGGTGAGCCGGACGCTGGGCCTGATCACGCGCAAGGGGCATCGGCTCTCCACCCAGGCCGAGGTGTTGGCGAAGCTGCTCGTGCAGGCGCTGAAGAAGGCGGGCGTGGCGCAGGACGCGACGCCGAAGGACAGCCGAAAGGGCGCTTCAGCGGCTTGACGCGGTGGGCGTGATGCATGCCGCGCAATGAATGTGCTGAACCTTGCACTGGACGCATCGGCAGGGGGTCCTCAAGATCCAGGCATCTTGATTCCGGACCTCCCCATGCAACGCCCGTCCTCGTCCAGCCGCCGCCGTCTCGTTCTCCCTGCCGTCCTGGTGGCGGCACTCTCCGCCGCGCCGCTGGCGCAAGCCGCGGACCGCATCGTCGCGGTGTCCTCGGGCGGCTTCGCCGAGGCGTTCAAGGAGCTGGCCGTCCGCTATGAGAAGGACGTGCCCGGCGCGATCGTCGATCGGCAGTTCGGGCCTTCCATGGGAGAGACGAAGCAGGCGATTCCGGCACGGCTCGCCCGCGGCGAGCCGCTGGACGTTGTGATCATGGTGGGCCCGGCCTTGGACAAGCTGATCGCGCAAGGGCTGGTCGACGGGGCGACGAAGGTCGTCCTCGCCGATTCGTACATCGCCTGCGCCGTGCCGGCCGGGGAGCCGGCGCCTGAGCTGGACACGGTCGAGAAGGTCAAGGCAGCGTTCCTGGGCGCCGCCTCCATCGCCTGGTCGGACAGCGCGAGCGGTGAGTACATCCAGCACGTGCTGCTGAAGCGGCTCGGCATCGAGGAAGAAGTGAAGGCGAAGGGCCGCCAGATCCCGGCGACGCCTGTGGGCGAGATCGTGGCCTCACGCCAGGCAGCCTTCGGATGCCAGCAGCGCAGCGAACTCCAGGCCGTGAAGGGCATCCGCATCGTCGGCGAGCTGCCGGAGGAGATTCAGAAGGTCACGCCCTATGCGGCCGGCGTGGTGAGCTCCAGTCGGAATCACGGGCCAGCACAGGCATTCATCCGCTATCTGGCCGCGACAGCGAATGCGGACGCCCTGAAGCGCAGTGGGCTGCATCCGACATCGACCATCGCGCCTATGCCTGTGACCCGTTGAGGGCCCGTCGCCGCTGCTCGCTGTCCGCCAACAGATCAACGAAGGCTCTCACCTTCACGGGGCGGAAGCGCGCCGACGGAAACACCGCGTGAATGCCGCCGGAAGGCAGGCGCCATTGCGGCAGGACTTCGATGAGACGCCCTGCGGCCAGGTCTTCTTCGACGGCGAAATCCGGAAGGACGGAGAGTCCCATGCCATGGCGCACGGCCTCGCGCACGGCCAGCGTCGCATCGAGGCGGACGGACGCTTGCACGGTCACGTTCCGGCGTTCGGTCTCGCCGAGGGAGAAGTCCCAGTGGAGGTGATCGCGCAACGCGGTGTTGGCGACGAAAGGAAGCCGGGCGATGTCTTCCGGTCCGGTGAGCGGCGCGAGCTGCGGCGCCATCGCGGGGGCGGCGACAAGCACTTGTCTGAACGAGCCGATCTTGCGCGCCTGCAGCCCGGTTTCCGCCAGCCAGCCGACACGGATCGCCAGTTCAATGTTGCCGTCCATGATGTTGAGCGTCTGGTCGCTCAGGATGGCGTCGACCTTGCAGGCGGGGTACCGCTGCATGAAAGCGGCGATGACCGGTACGACGATCCCGACGCCGTAGTCGAACGGCGCCGTCAAGCGCAGGACGCCCGACGGCTCGGTCGATCCCTCGGCCAGTTCGTCGAAGGCCTCCTCGGCTTCGCGCAGGATCGTGGCGCAACGCAGGTAGAAGGCGCGCCCGGTTTCGGTCGGCTGCACCCGGCGCGTGGTCCGCACCAGCAGTGAGGTCCGGAACTCGCTTTCCAACCGCGCCACCTGCTGGCTGACCACGGCCTTGGTGATGCCCAGGCGCTCTGCCGCCGCCGTGAACGAGCCGGTTTCCACCACAGCCACGAAGTAGGTCAGCCGCCTCAGGTTGCCGTGGCTTCCCGTGCGGTTCTCAGCCAGATTGTTTGCCTTGAACATACATTGTGTTTATCACGTGTGTATTTGATGATCAATTCTCGGTGCCTACGATGGGGTCCAGACCCTCCCCCTCCACTTTTTGAAGAAGGCACGACCCCCATGACGACGCGCAGAGATGTGATCAAGACGGCAGGCGCCGCCGGTGTCGCGACGGCCATGCTGGGCGTGAAGAACGCCTTGGCTGCAACGACACGACTGACCTGGAAGCACTTCCCTGCCGGCGAGAACGGCTTCTTCCGTGCTCCCGTGCTGATCTCCGGCGCCAACGACGCCATCCTGATCGACGGCGGCTTCACGCTCCCCGACGGCAGGGCGCTGGCCGAGGCCATCAAGGCCAGCGGCAAGAAGCTCACGACCGTCTACATCAGCCAGAGCGACCCCGACTACTACTTCAGCCTCGCGCCCATCCAGGCAGCGTTTCCCGCCGCCAAGGTGATCGCCGCGCCGGCGACGATCGCGGCCATCCAGGGCAATGTGGCCAAGAAGCTGGCGACCTGGGGGCCGCAGCTCAAGGAAAACGGTCCGCAGGTCCTGGCGGACATCGTCATGCCCGAGCCCTTCGACGGCCGGACCCTCACGGTGGAGGGCCAGCCGCTGGAGATCGTGGATGCCGAGGGTCTCGAGAACCGGCGCTACCTCTGGGTGCCCTCGCTCAACGCCGTTGTCGGCGGGGTGCTGGTGTTCTCCGGCGTTCATGTCTGGACGGCCGACACGCAGGGTGCGCAGGCGCGTGCGGCGTGGATCAGGACGCTCGATGCCATGGCCGCGCGCAAGCCGGCCGTGGTGGTCCCCGGCCACCTGGCACCCGGCGCGGCGACAGACATCTCGGCGATCCGATACACGCGCGACTATCTCGTGGCGTTCGAGGAAGAGCTGGCCAAGGCCGCCGACAGCGCCGCACTGATCGCCGCCATGACCCGGCGCTATCCGAATGCGGGCATGGGCGTGGCGCTGCAGATTGGCGCCAAGGTGGCCAAGGGCGAGATGAAGTGGGGGTGAGGCCGCGGCGCTCCGGGACGTCGCGCATCGGCCTGGGCAACCTGGCCCTTGCGATCTCGGCGGCAGAGGACGCCGTGGGCGCTCGGTCAGGCCGCAGCCGGCGGCGCCGGGAACTTCTCCGCGTAGAGCTGCGCCAGCCAGTCGACGAACACCCGCACGCGCGGCGACAGCTGCCGATGCTGCGGATAGAGCGCTGACAACGTCATCGCCGGACTCTCCCAGTCCGACAGCACTTCGACGAGTCGCCCGTCGGCGAGTTCCTGCTCGACGTGGAAGCGCGGCACCTGGATCAGCCCGCAGCCGCGCAGCGCGGAGGCGACGTAGTTCTGCGCGTCGTTGACCGAGATCCATCCCGGCAGCGGATAGCGCCGCAACTGTCCATCCACCGTGAGTTCGAGCGGATAGTCCGCGCCGCCGCCGCTGGCGAAGAAGCGCACCGTCTGGTGCCATGGCAGATCGTCGGGATGCCGCGGCGTGCCGACGCGGGCGAGGTAATCGGGGCTCGCGCACACGACCTGCGGCATTGAGGCCAGCTTGCGCGCGATCAGCGTCGAGTCGCGCGGCGTGCCCGCGCGCAGCACGCAGTCGACGCCCTCGCGCACGAGGTCCACCAGCCGGTCGCCGCCGCTGACCACCAGCTCGATCTGCGGAAAGCGCTCGCGGAACTCATCGATGCGCGGCAACACGATGTGCGACGCATGCACCCCGTGCATGTCCACGCGCAGCACGCCGCGCGGGTTCGCCGCCACCTGCTTCAACGAGGCTTCCGCGTCGTCGAGTTCGTTGAGCACGAGCACGCAGCGCTCGTAATACGCCTGGCCGTCGAGCGTCGGCCGCACGTCCCGCGTGGTGCGGTCCAGCAGTCGCGTGCCCAAACGGGCCTCCAACGCCTTGATGGCGTGCGTGGCCGTCGCCCGGGGGATGTCCAGGTGGGCGGCGGCCTGCGTGAAGCTGCGCAGCTCCACGATCCGGGTGAACAACTGAAGGGTCTCGAATCGGTCCATGCCAGCATCCTCGCAGGCGTTTGTTGAGTCAGGTTGAACTGACAAGTCAATTGTCACGCCTTTTTCCGGATCAGATCAACAACCAGAATTCGTTCCATCGCAACCCGGAAGCCCTTCCCCCTCCCGCCTCCCCCTCTCAGGCGCTTCCCTCAACCCTTGGAGCGAACCATGACCGCCACTTCCATCCCGACCTCGATCTCCACCGACCACGGACTGCGCACCGCCCTCGTCACCGGCGCCTCACGCGGCATCGGCCAGGCCATCGCCAAGCGGCTGGCCGCCGACGGCTACTCGGTCGTCGTCAACTACGCCGGCAACGCCGCAGCAGCCCAGGAGACCGTTGCCGCCATCGAGGCCGCCGGTGGTCGTGCCACCGCCGTGCAGGCTGATGTGTCCGACGCCGGCCAGGTGGCCGCGCTGTTCGAGGAGACGCTGCGTCGCTACGGCCGCCTCGACGCCGTCGTGCACAGCGCCGGCGTGATGCCGATGGCCGCGATCAAGCCGTCCAGCCTGGAGACCTTCGACCAGGTCATCGACACCAACCTGCGCGGCGCCTTCCTGGTGCTGGCGCACGCCGCGGAGAAGGTCGCCGCCGGCGGCCGCATCGTGGCGCTGTCGACCAGCGTGATCGCCAAGTCCTTCCCCAACTACGGCCCGTACATCGCGTCCAAGGCCGGCGTCGAAGGCCTGGTGCACGTGCTGGCCAACGAGCTGCGCGGCCGCTCGATCACCGTCAACGCGGTCGCTCCGGGGCCGGTCGGCACCGAGCTGTTCTTCAAGGGCAAGTCGCAGGAGCAGATCGACAGCGTCGCCAAGGTCGCTCCGCTGGAACGCCTCGGCACGCCCGAGGACATCGCCAACGCCGTGTCCTTCCTCGTCGGCCCGGACGGCGGATGGATCAACAGCCAGGTCCTGCGCGCCAACGGCGGCTTCGCCTGAGAAATGGGAGCACTGTCATGAGCACTTCAACCTCTTCTTCCCAGGTCATCCTCGTCACCGGCGCCTCCAGCGGCTTCGGCGCCATGAGCGCCCGCGCGCTGGCCGATGCCGGCCACATCGTCTACGCCAGCATGCGCGCCACGCAGGGCCGCAACGCGCCGCAGGTCGCGGCCGTCGACGCCTATGCCCGCGAGCACGGCGTGAAGCTCCATGCGCTGGAGCTCGACGTCCAGTCGCAGGAGTCCGCAGACGCCGCCATCGCGCGCATCGTGGCCGAGCAGGGCCGGCTCGACGTCGTCATGCACAACGCCGGCCACATGGCCTTCGGCCCGGCGGAGGCCTTCCTGCCGGAGCAGTACGCGCAGCTTTACGACGTCAACGTGATCGGCGCGCAGCGCGTCAACCGCGCGGCGCTGCCGCAGCTGCGCCGCCAGGGTCGCGGCCTGCTGCTGTGGATCGGCAGCAGCAGCACGCGCGGCGGGACGCCACCGTACCTCGCGCCCTACTTCGCGGCCAAGGCGGCGATGGACGCGGTCGCCGTCAGCTATGCGGGCGAACTGGCGCGCTGGGGCATCGAGACCGCGATCGTCGTTCCAGGCGCCTTCACCAAGGGCACCAACCACTTCGTGCACTCGGGCTCGCCGGGCGACGTCGAGCGCGTCGCGGCCTATGACAGCGGTCCGACGCAAGGCCTGGCCCAGGAGATCATGACCAAGCTCGCCGCCGCCGAGCCGGCGGACGCGGATCCGACCGAGGTGGCCCGCGCCGTCGTGGACGTCGTCGGCACACCCTTCGGCAAGCGGCCGTTCCGCGTCCACATCGACCCGTCGGAGGACGGCAGCAACGTCGTCAGCGCGGTCGCCGACCGCATCCGGTCGGAGTTCCTGCGCCGTGTCCAGCTCGGCGACCTGTTGACGGTGCGCAACGCCGGCGCCACCGCGGTGTGACAGGTCGCCGGATTCGCCACGCAAGGCCTCCCCCGTGGGGGGGCCTCCGGGTGGACGAGGGGCCCGCGGCGGCGGGGCGCTGATATCCTGCCGCCGCCTCGCGCTCAGGCGCGCCTGCGGCCCTCCGCCGCGCAACACCCGACCCCTCCGAATTCCATGATCGTCGGCATCGACCTCGGCACGACCAACAGCCTCATCGCGGTCTTCCGCGACGGCCGTCCCCAGCTGATCCCCAACGCCCTGGGCGACTTCGCGACCCCCTCGGCGGTCGCGATCGACGACGCGGGCAAGCTGATCACGGGCCTGGCCGCCCGCGAGCGCGCCGCCACCGATCCGGCCCGCACCGCGCAGGCCTTCAAGCGGCTGATGGGCACCGACCGCACGGTGCGGCTCGGCGACCGGAACCTGCGCGCCGAAGAGCTGTCCGCGCTGGTGCTGCAGTCGCTGAAGGCCGATGCCGAGGCCTTCCTCGGCGAGCCGGTCACCGAGGCCGTCATCACCGTCCCCGCCTACTTCAACGAGGCCCAGCGCCGCGCCACGCGCGCCGCGGGCGAGCTCGCCGGACTCAAGGTCGAGCGGCTGCTCAACGAGCCGACCGCCGCCGGCCTGGCCTACGGCCTGCAGGACCGGCCGGACAACAGCACCTTCCTGGTCTTCGACCTGGGCGGCGGCACCTTCGACGTGTCGGTGCTGGAGTACTTCGACGGCGTCGTCGAGGTGCGCGCCAGCGCCGGCGACACACGCCTGGGCGGCGAGGACTTCGCGCATGCCATGGGCAAGCTGTTCATCGAACGCTGCGGCGCGCTGTCGCTGGCCGAGCGCGAGCGGCTGCAGAAGGATCCCGCGCTGTGGTGGCGCGCCGCGGAGCAGGCCAAGCGCGACCTCAGCGAGCGCGAGAGCGCCGTCATGGGCCTGATGCTGGACGGGCGCCGCGCCGAACTGGAGATCACCCGCGCCGACTTCGAGTCCGCCACTGCCGAGCTGCTGCAACGCCTGCGCCGTCCGATCGAGCGCGCGCTGCAGGACGCGCAGCTGTCGCCGGGCGCCTTGAACGAGGTGGTGCTGGTCGGCGGCGCGACGCGCATGCCGATGATCCGCCAGATGATCACGCGGCTGTTCCAGCGCCTGCCGCTGCGGACCATCGATCCCGATCAGGCGATCGCGCAGGGCGCGGCCGTGCAGGCGGGCCTGAAGGCCCGCGACGCGGCGCTGGACGAGGTCGTGCTGACGGACGTGATGCCGTTCTCGCTGGGCGTGATCACGTCGCAGCGCGTCGGCCAGCAGCGGGTGGACGACCGCTTCAGTCCCATCATCGAGCGCAACACGCCGGTGCCGGTGTCGCGGATGCAGCGCTACTTCAGCGTGAGCGACCAGCAGAAGTCCGTGGAGCTGGACATCCGCCAGGGCGAGTCCCCGATCGGCAGCGAGAACCTGCACCTGGGCAAGCTGGAGATCGCGCTGACGCCGGCGCCGGCCGGCGAGGCCTCGATCGAAGTGCGCTTCACCTACGACGCCAACGGGTTGCTGGAGGCGGACGTGCGCGACGTGCTGGGCGGCCACACCGCCAGCACGCTGATCCGCAACACCGCGACCGAGATGAGCGAGGCGCAGATGACCGAGGCGCTCAAGCAGCTGCGCGCGCTCAAGCGGCATCCGCGCGACGAGGAAGAGAACCGCTATCTGGTCGAGCGCGCGAAGCGGCTCTACGAGGACCGGCTCGGCGAGCAGCGCAGCGCGATCCAGTCGTGGCTGGGCGAGTTCGAGCAGGCGCTGGACACGCAGGATCCGCGCGCCATCCGCCACGCCCGCCAGCAGATGCGCGAGGCGCTGGACAGCATCGACGGCGGTTTCCGCTTCTGACGGAGAGCGTCGCGATGGAAGACTGGCAGGAGGCCTGGCGTCAGGACTGCGAGACGGTGGGGCTTGCAGCGCCGAGCACCGACCTCGGCGAGATCAAGCGCGCCTACGCGAAGACGCTGCGCAAGACGCGACCCGACGATGACGCGCAGGCCTACCAGGCGCTGCGCGAGGCGTATGACCGGGTCGTCGGGCATGCGCGGTGGCATCAGCAGTCCGTGGAGCGCGCCGAAGCTGAAGCGGCGGCCCAGCCCCCCGCCGTGGCCGACGTGGCCGACGTGGCCGACGCCCTGACGACCGCCATCGCGACCGACGAGCCGCCCGCGAAGCCTCCGACGTCGTCCGACCAGGACGCGGCAACGCGCGAGGCGGCTCTGGCGAAGTTGCCGCCGCTGCCGCTGCCGCGCGACGACGACGTGCTGCAGCGCGACAGACCTCTCCACCACGCGGATCCGGCACCCGACACCCCGACGCTGCCGGCATGGCGGGCGCCCGAGGTGATCTGCGAGGAACTGATGCAGCTGCGCCGCCAAGGCCAGCCGCGCCTGGCCGCTGCCGTCCCGGCGCTGCGCGACGAACTGCTCGCGATGCCGCTGGAGGCACGCGACCACGCGTCGATCTGCTTCGCGCACCTGATCCTCGAGACCCACGCCGAACTGCCCGTGGCGATGATCGACCTGCTGCGCGACCACTTCGCGTGGGAGCAGGACTTCCGCACCGAGCGCCGCCTCGGCCCCGAGCGCATGGCGGGATTGATGGAACTGCTGCGCGAGTTCCCGCGCCCGGTGACCGATCCGGCGGTACTGCGCGAGTTCGGCCCGACGGCCGCCGTCGCGCGGCTGGCCGGATCGGTGCGCGACCGGGACCGCTCGATCGCCTCGCTGGCCGCGGCGATGATGGGCTACGCCTTCCACCTGCACCTGCATCAGGCCGGCGGCTTCCTGCTGCGCCGGCTCGGCGCCGATCGTGGCGACCAGCAGGCGGCGCTCACGCTGATCAAGCGCGTGCAGGGATGGCACTTCCTGCTCCTGCTGATCCTGCTCTTCGGCCTGCACCTCGCGATCGGCCACGACTGGCCGCGCGCGGTGAGCCACGCGGTGGTCCTGGGCATTTCGGTGCCGCTGGGCATCGTCGTCTTCGACACGCTGATGGGCTCGCTGCGCGAGGGCCGGAAGCGGGTCGCCGAGTCGCCGTTCGGACGCCTGCGCGTTCGAGGTCTGCCGCACCTGTGGTCCTGGATCGGCGTGGGATTGCTGGCGGCGAGCGGCGTGGCCGGCTACCTCGACAGCCTGGTCCCCATCAGGGACCCCATCCACGCGTGGCTGGTGCCGCTGGCCATCCTCGCTGCCCTGCTCGGCGTGATGCTGGCGATGCCGGACGACCTCGCCACCGGCATGACGCAGACGGGGCTCTACCTCTATCTGCTGACGCTGCCGGGCGCCGTCGCGCCGCTGCCGGCGGGTCTGCTCGCCGCGTGGGTCCTGGCGGGCCCGATGGTGCTGCGCGCCGGGCTGTATACGCCGAATCCGGTCTGGCGCCTGCAGCCCGCGCGGCCGCACGGCGGCTGGCCGGCCATCCCCGTGTTGATGACGGTCGGCCTGCCGGTGCTCACGAGTTGGCTGTCCGGCATCGCGGGGCTGCGCATGACGCTGGGCGCCCTGCTGCTCGCCAGCGTGCTGCCGCCGCTGCTGCCCGCGGGCAGTCCGCCGACGGTGCTCGCGCTGGCGGCCCTCGGCGCCTTGTGGCTCAGCGGGGGATGGCTGCTCGCGCTGCAGCGCGTCGGCTGGGCGCTGGGCCGGCGGCTGGTCCGTCCGCACATGAGCCGGGCCTGAGCGCCGCCATGGACACCGCCGACGCGCTCACTGCACCGGCACCCATCCGGACGGCGACCACCGCAGCAGCACGTCCGTCAACGGATTGGGCGACTTGCCCATCAGCTCGCGCACCTGCGCCCGCAGCGCATCGAGCGTCGACGCGTCGTCGTCGCTGACGTAGAGCACCGTGTCGTTGGCCGGCGCGGCGACGATCAGCTTGCCCTTCTGCGCATCGGCCAGCGGCTTCCAGTCGTCGATGAAGAGCAGCCGGCTCGGCTGCGGCACCGCGCCGTCGAGCTTGCCCACCTCGCCCGCGGGCACCGGCTTGGCCTGCTGCAGCACCTGCGGCATCGCGTCATAGGTGTTCTTGCGCGCGGTCTCGCGCACCTGGTCGACCGACAGGTTCAGCGTCTTGTAGTCCTTCTCGCTGACCAGCCGCGAGGCGCGCATCGTGTCGAAGACCGGCACCGTCACCAGCGGACCGATGAAGGGCCGCGGCCGGAAGGTCGTCGCGTCGCCGCCGGCCTCGCGCTGCGCCTGCTGCACCGACGCGGCCGTGCGCACCGCCAGCCGCAGCGACTCGCGCGTCGCGGGGATGGTCGACGCGCGGAACTGCTGCGTCGTCGTCTTCACAAACACGTTCACATCGTCGGCGCAGTTACCGCGATTCGTCTGGCAGCCCGCATAGAGCTTGTCGAGCCGCGTGCGCTGGTCCGCGACGCCGAGCGTCAGCGGCTCGCGGACGACGACGGTGCCATCGCCCAGTTGCTGACGCAGTTGCGAGGCGACGTACTCGGTGAAGCCGATCGCGTCCTGAGGGACGCCTGCGGACTGCGCAAACGCGCCGGCTGCTGCACCGCAGAACGCAGCCGTGGCCGCGACCGCGGTCAGGGTGGATCGGAGAACGGAACGCGGTTGTCGTTGGAGACGAAGACGCATGACGGACATGAGGACCTCCGTGTTTTCATGGGGAGGCCCGGGTTGGGCAAGCATCGCTCCCGCGGCTCGCCCAACCTGCGGCGGGGCTCACGCCCCGCTGCACCGCTCAGCGCGCCTTCACGCGCCCTGCACGCGGTACTGATCCGCCTTCGCCACACCTTCCATCGCGGGATCGCTGACCGACGGCGCGCCGGTCTCGATGTGGCCGGCGAAGCGGCGCAGGAAATCGGCCTGGCCGTTCACGCGCACCGACACGTCGTACCAATGCGCCGCGACGGCGACACCGATCCGCAGCTCGCTGCTGCTGCGCGCCGGCACGTTCACCGTGCGCGGCGCCGTGCCCTGGTACTTGTTGTGCGCGACGGTAAAGGTCGCGGCAACAGGCCCCGTGTTCACCAGCGTCAGCACCAGCTCGCCGGTGGCCGGCGCGGACTTCGCGATGACATCCGGATTGGGCTGACCCGCCGCGGCCGCGCGCCGTGCATTGCCGGCGAGATGACGGTGGAAGCCGTTGGGGCCGAGGATCCACAGGTCGTAGGCGCCCGCAGCCTGCGGCGCGAAGCTGCCGGTGAGCTGCTTGCCGGCTTCGACCGTGTAGCGTCGCGGGATCTCGCCCAGGCGCGTGCGGTCGTAGACATGGAACACGGCGGCGGCGCTGCCGGTGTTCTGGAACGTGACCGCGATCGACGTCGCATTCGGGCCCGCGCCCGGCGTCAGCGCGCTGGTGGCTTGCAGGTCATACGGCAGCGCACGCGCCGGACGCACGCCGGCGTTCTGCGACGGCAGCTGCAACGCGCCGGGAATCGCCGGCGTCGTCGTGCCGGGCAGCGCGCGCGCCTTGTTGGCAAGCGCCACGGTGTCGGGCAGCTTCGAGAAGAACTCGCTGTCCTCCGGATCCGCGAAGTTGAAGCACGAGGTCAGGTCCCCCGCGACCGCGCGGCGCCACGGGCCGATGTTGGTCTCCTTCACGCCGAAGCGCGCCTCGATGAAGCGCAGCACCGACGTGTGGTCCGACACCTGCGAGTTGACCCAGCCGCCCTTGCTCCACGGCGACACGATGTACAGCGGCACGCGCGGGCCCATGCCGTAGGGACGGTGCAGGTAGGTGGCCGACGCGCCGTTGAGGATCTCGCAGTACTCGCCCGTCGTGTCGACGGTCGACGCGCCGGCGATCACGGCCTGCGCCGGGTTCACGTTCCAGGTCACGTACGAGGGCGCGGCCGGCGGCGGCACGTGGTCGAAGAAGCCGTCGTTCTCGTCGAAGTTGATGAACAGGACGGTCTTGGCCCACACGTCGGGATTCGAGGTCAGCGCGTCCAGCACCTTGGCGGTGTAGTCGGCGCCCTGCGCGGGGCTGGACGGACCGGGATGCTCGGAACCTTCCGCGGTCGCGACGACCCACGACACCTGTGGCAGGCGATTGTTGATCACGTCGTCGCGCAGCAGGTCGAGGTCGCGCGTGGAGATGCCGCGGTCCTTGAGCACCTGCGAGAAGCCCGGCCGGTTGTACCAGCCGTCGCGGAAGACCTTGAAGCCGGCCAGCGAGTTGTCGGTGAAGTTGTCCGCCATGTTCTGGTAGACCTGCCAGCTGATGCCGGCCGACTGCAGCCGCTCGGGGTAGGTCGTCCAGGTGTAGTCGTCGAGCGGATTCGGGTTGAACCAGTCGTGGCTGTTGTCGGTGGACGGGCCGTTGCCCAGGCGCAGCGGATCGTTGGTGCCGGTCCAGATGAACAGGCGGTTGGTGTTGGTGCCGGTCTGCGTCGCGCAGTGGTACGCGTCGCACAGCGTGAACGCGTTGGCCAGGGCGAACTGGAAGGGCAGCTCCTGCTCCTTGAAGTGGCCCATCGAATGGTTCTGCTTGGCCTTGGGCCAGTTGTTCATGCGGCCGTGGTCCCATGCGGCCTGCGCGTCGGTCCACGAGTGCGGCGTGCCGCTGACGCGCATGAAGGCGAAGTTCTGCGCGGTGTTCAGGTGGAAGGGTGCGATCGCGCCGGGCGCGGCGTTGTTGACGGTGGGCTGGACCCAGACCGAGCGGCCCTTCACGTTGGCCGAGTCGGCCACCGGCGCCGGGAACGGATCGCCGAAGCCGCGCACGCCGTTCAGCGTGCCGAAGTAGTGGTCGAAGGAGCGGTTCTCCTGGGTCAGGATGACGATGTGCTCGACGTCCTGGATCGTGCCGGTGCGCACGGCCGCCTTGATGGACAGCGCGCGGGCGATGGCCGGCGGGAAGCTGGTCATCGCGGCGGTGGCGCCGGCGGCGCCCGCGACGGCGCGGAGGAACTGGCGGCGGGGCGGTTGCTGTTGCGTCATGGCGGGCTCCTCAGGCGGTGGCGGTGGCGGTGGCGTTGGCATTGACGTCGGCGTGTCCCGAGGTCTTGCGGCGGCGGATCACCAGCGCGGCGACGGCGAGGCCGCCGAGCGCGAGCGCGCCCGAGGCGGGTTCCGGCACGGCGGCGAAGGTCAGGTCGTCCATGACGAAGAAGGCCGGATCGTTGCTGCGGAACACGAGGCGGTCGACGAGTCCGGCGTAGCCGCTGCCGAGGAACGCGGGGCTGTCGCTCAGGTCGAGCAGCGAGGTCGACGCGACGAGCGAGCCGCCGAAGTACAGGTCGATCGCAACGTTGACGCCGTCGAAGCCGGCGAACCAGGCGCCCTGGAAGGTGCTGGGCGTGAGGAAGCCGATGGCGCTGGTGGCGCTGCCGCCATCGAAGCCGAGCGTGGCGCGGCGGTCGCCGGAATGCGGCGTGTACGGCGCCTGCTCGCCGCCGTACTGGAACCAGGAGCTGGCGGACCAGTCGAGCCCGGCGTAGTTGGCGGGGACGAGGCCGTCGTCGGTCAGGTCGTCGAAGGTGACGACGGTGGCGGACGCGAACGGCGCGGCGATGGCCAGCACCAGCGGCACGCAGGCGCGGGGGATGGCGTGCGTGAACGCATGGGCGAGGGAGCGGGCGAAGGGCTTGCGCATGGAGACTCCAGGGAGGTCGGGCGGACGGGAAGCGCCGCGCCCGCGCGTCGATCTGCCCGGGGGGTCAGGTCTTGACGCTGCGGTCGCGGTTGGACGGGGCGGATGTTCAGAGGGCGGGGTGACAGACCGGTGACCGGTCGGTGTCAGCGACGGGCCCGGAACTTGCCCGCGGGGCCGTCGTCCCTGGAAGCAGGGGCGCGTCGCGGGAGCGACGCGAAGGCGTCATGTAACGCTGAGGCGCAATGGCTTTGATCAGTATCGGGAGGGGGAATGACCTACCCGGACCAGTTCCCCCGTCGAGACCGCAATTTGGAGGAAAGACGCGAGGTCCCCACTTGCCGAAACTGCAGGTATCGGATCACAGAACCCACCGACGAAAGTGAGCGAACAATGAGCGTGAAATTCAAGAACGATCGTACTGATGCCGAGATCGCGACGACGTCACTGCTTGTTCAACGAACCCATTCGAGCGAGGCAGATTTCGACGCGCTGATTCACGCGTTGCGACACCCCCATGTCGCCGTTGGCGCTGCAGCCGACGCCGACCTCATCGCCCGATGTGCAATGGAAGACTGGGACGCCTCCGCGCAGGCATTGAAGGAAGTCCTGAAGCACCACAGGATTTCAGCTTCGGATGCATTGGCCATGCTGCACCTGACCGGAGAGTTCCTGAGGCGCCATCGGATTCGCCTCGACGGCGAGCCCTGGCTCTGCACCTTCCAAACCGAGGAAGGATCTTGGGCGCGATATGACGTGCATACCTCGCTGGACTACGAGGATGCGAACACCTGGGACAAACGACTCGACGACGTCCTCCGAAGTCGCCGCCTGGATCGCGATTCGTTCTACCTTCGTCTGACCGATGGTGGCCCCTGCTGATAGCTTGTCCACGCAGATTCCTGGAGCTCGTCATGTCCAACAAACCCAGCGCTTGGCACAGGCTCGCACGTGAACTCGGATGCCGCTCGGATGAGGCGTCCCAGCGCGCGTACTACGCGTCGTACCACCGATGTCTGGCCTGGGAGGGTCGCCTTCCGGCGCGCGGCTCATGCGATCCACTCAGTGGCGTCCACGCTCAATTGATCTCGCGGCTTCGGCATCCCGACCAGGCCTGCAGCGCTGTCGAATCGGAGCGATCGGTAGCCATCAGCAAGTTGCTCAGGCAGCAGCGGGAGCTACGAGCGATCGCCGACTACGAGTTGGATGCCCCGATCTCGAAAGCTCTGGTCGACAAACAGTTGAAAGCGGCGCATCAACTGATGACCGATTGCGAGGAGGTGACTTCGCCATCTCTGACCCCCCAACGTCTCACACGTTGAAAGGTGGCGTCGGGGCGCGGACTACGCGCGGTCCTTGGCAAACCGCTGATACCAGGCCACCGCATCGGCGTTCGCCATCGCATCGCGCTTCATCACCTGCTCCGCCGCCGCGCCGAGCAGCAGCTTCTTGATCGGCAGCTCCATCTTCTTGCCTGACAGCGTGCGCGGGATCGCCTCGACCTGATGGATCTCGTCCGGCACGTGGCGCGCCGACAGCGCCTTCTTGATCGATGTCTTCAAGCGCAGCTGCAGCGCCTCGTCCAGCGGAAGGCCGTCCCGGAGCTGGACGAACAGCAGCAGGCAACTCGGCCGGCCCAGGTACTCCAGGTCCACGACCAGGCTGTCCAGCACCTCCGGATGCGCCTCCACCGCGCGGTACAGCTCCGACGTGCCCATCCGGATGCCGTGGCGATTGATCGTCGCGTCCGATCGCCCGTAGATGATCCCGCCGCCCGACGGCGTGACGCGCAGCCAGTCGCCGTGGCGCCAGATTGCTTCGCCGTTGGGGCCGCGGTACATGTCGAAGTAGCTCGACAGGTAGCGCTCGTGGTCCTTGTCGCCCCAGAAGTACAACGGCATCGACGGCATCGGCCGCGTGCAGACGAGCTCGCCGACCTCGTCGATCAGCGGCCGGCCCTGACCGTCCGCATCCACTTCGGAGAACGCATGCACCGCCGCGCCCAGGCTGCGCACCTGCATCTGGCCGCGCACCAGCGGCTCCGTGATCAGCCCCGTCAGGAACGCGCCGGCGAAGTCCGTCCCGCCGCTGATGATGCAGATCCAGATCGGCTGGCCGTCGGGCTTCGGGCAGTTCGCCCAGATCCAGTCGTAGCTCTCGTCCGCCAGCGGACTGCCCGTGCTGCCGATCGCGCGCAGATGGCTCAGGTCACCGTGTTTCAACGGCTCGACGCCGGCCTTCAGACAGCTCGCGTAGAACGCCGCGCCAGCGCCGAAGAAGGTCGCCCCGGACAGCGCGACGAAGCGCCACAAGGTGCTCCAGTCCGGCGCCTCCTTCGGTCCGGCCGGGCTGCCGTCGAACAGGCAGATCGTCGTGCCGCCCATCAGCGCACCGACCTGGCAGTTCCACATGATCCAGCCGGTCGAGCTGTACCAGTGGAAGCGATCGCCCGTCTCCACCGTCGCGCCGACGTTGTTGTGGATCGAGCCCTTGAGCATCTCCAGCAGCACGCCGCCGTGACCGTGCACGATCGGCTTGGGCAGACCGGTCGTGCCGCTCGAATAGACGATCCACAGCGGATGGTCGAAGGGCACCGCCTCCGGCGCGTGCGATCGCGTGTTGGCGATCAGCGTGTCCCATCGATGCGCGCCGCGTGCCGTCTTCGTCACACCCGCTGCACCCGTTGCACCCGCAGCGCCCGCAGCGCCCGCAGCGCCCGCAGCGCCCGAGGATGTGGCCAACGGCGCCGGGTCCGCCTCGGGATCGAGGTTGCCGAGCAGCACGACGTCCGTCACCGTCGGCAACTCGTCGAGCAGTTGACCGAGCATCGCCATCCGGTCGATGTCCTGCCCGGCGTAGCGCACGCCGTCGGCGGCGATGAGCAGCTTGGGTTCGATCTGGCGGAAGCGGTCCAGCACCGCCACCGGCCCCATGTCGGGCGAGCACACCGACCACACCGCGCCGAGGCTCGCGACGGCAAGGAAAGCGACCGCCGTCGCCGGCACGTTGGGCAGGTAGGCGGCGACGCGGTCGCCGCGCCGCACGCCGAGTTCATGCATCGAGGCCGCGAGAGCGCCGACCTGACGACGCAGTTCCGACCAGCGCATCTCGCCGAGCTCGCCGCGCGCGAGCATCGCCTCGTTGGCATGCACGATCGCCGGATGGCCGGCGGCTTCCGCCGCGTCGACATGCCGCAGCGCCTGCGCGGCGACGTTCAGGGTCGCGCCGCCGAACCAGACCGCGCCGGGCATGCGCTCCTCGCAGAGCGCCGCCTCGAACGGCGTCTCCGAGCGCAGGTCGAAGTGATCCCAGATGCTGCGCCAGAACGCGTCCAGCTCCGTCACCGACCAGCCCCAGAGCGACGCGTAGTCGTCGAAGACCAGGCCTCGCTGCTCGTGCAGGAAACGGCGGTAGTGATCGATCTGCGGGGTCGGGGGCATGCGGGACTCCTTGTCGAGTCCTGACGGTAGCCGAGATCCCTTCGGCTTGCCGTCACGCGCGTGACCGACGCGAAACGCTCAGCGCTTCGGCAGCTTGTCCGTCTCGATGTCGACGTAGGGCCAGAAGATCTGGTTGAAGAATGGACGCCGGTAGCCGACCAGCCACGGCTGCGCGAGGTCCGTGACGATGCGGTGCACGCGGAACTTCTGCGGCATGTAGGCGGTGAGCAGCTTCTGCGCCTCGCGCAGCAGCTCGGCGCGTTCCGGGCCGTCGGGCAGCACCATCATGCGGCGGTAGATCTCGTCGTATCGATCGAGCTTGAAACGGCCCAGGTTCTGCCCGCCGGACGCCGGTCCATACAGCAGCTCGAGACCGAGCTGCGCATCCGGCGTCGAGCTGTTGAAGCCCAACTGCCAGATCATCAGCTGCCCCGCGCGCGCCGACTTCAGGTTCTCCGGCCACTGCGCCATGCGGATCTTGATCTGGACACCGAGCTTGTCCATGTCGCGTTTCCACAGCTCGTCATAGGGCTTGGAGCGCGAGTCCGGCGTCGACGCCACCTCCAGCACGAGCGGGCTGCCGTCCGGCTTGTCGCGCCAGCCGTCGCCATCCTTGTCGACGTAGCCGTAGGTGTCGAGCAGCGCCTTGGCGCGCGCCAGGTCGAAGTCACTGTTCTCGCTCTTGTAGTCCTCCTGGTAGCCCCAGGTCGCCGGCGCGATGACCGACTGCGCGGGCACCGCCTGGTGGCGGCGCGTGGTGGCGATCTCGGTCGGCACGTCGGTGGCCAGGCCGATCGCGCGGCGCAGCGCGACCTTGTCCGGCGTGTAGCCGCCGACCGTCGGATCCTCCATGTTGAAGTAGTACATCGTGCGGTCGCTGGCCAGCACGCGGTACAGCTTCACCCCCTGCTTGTCGAGGTTGGGCGCGAGTTTGCCGTGCGGGATCGCGATGTCCGCGTATTCCTCGGGCAGCAGGTAGAGCAGGTCGAACTCGCGGTTCAGGAAGGACAGCCAACGCGGCTGACCGGCTTCGATGATGCTGACCTCGACGGCGTCCACCATCGGCAGCTTGCGGCCCTTGAAGCGCGCGAGCATCTGCTCGCCCTCGGTGTCGCCGGGATTGGGTTGCGCGTCGTAGAAGACGTCGCGGTAGCCGGGGTTCTTCACCAGCCGGATCAGCGAACCGCGCCGCCAGCGCTCCAGCATGAACGGCCCGGTGCCGACCGGATGCTCCATGGTCTTGCCGGCATAGGCCTCGATGACCTCGCGCGCCACCGCGCCGTAGGTGTCGCCGCCCGCCAGGTTGTAGATGAAGCGCGGCCGCGGCTCCGCCAGCTTGAACTGCAGCGTGTAGCGGTCCAGCGCGCGCACGCCCTCGACGGGCTTGTCGTAGTCGAAGGGCTTCTTCGTCTTCAGCGCCGCCACGCGCAGTTCCTCCAGGCCGAGGATGCCCTCCTGCTTGAAGCTCGAGTACAGCGGCCCCTTCGTCGCCGGGTCGTAGAAGCGCTTGAGGCTGTAGACGTAGTCCTCGGCCGTCAGCTCGCGCCGCTTGCCCTTGAACGCCGGATCGTCGGCGAAGTAGATCCCGGGACGGATCCTGATCGTCCAGGTGCGGAAGTCCTCCGAGACCTCCGGCATCTCCGCCGCCGTGTTGGGCTTGAGCTTGAACGGCCGCGCGAGGTAGTCGTAGTTGTAGAGCGACTCGAAGATGTGGGCCGTGACGATGCGCGAGTACAGGTCGCTCAACTGCGCGGGATCGAAGCCGGTCTCGGCGACGAGGAAGGCGTAGCGCAGCACCTTCTCCTGCCCCTCCTGCTTCGCCGGCGGCGGCGCCTCGGAGGCTTTCGCCACCGGAGGAGGCGCGGCGAGGGCCATCGTCGCCACGGTGGCGGACGCCGCGACGACCGCGACGGCGAGCGCCGCGGCGCTCCGTGTCAACGCGGCGAGCGCGGCGAGCGCGGCGACCGCGCGATGGAACGGAACGGGGCAGCGTGCGCGCATGGGAGTCGGAACCTCGGAACTTGAACGTCGGGCCTAGTGCTTGAACTTCGCGGCGGCGTCGGGATCGATGTCCACGTACTCCCACCAGTTCAGCCAGAACTGCGGACGACGGTAGCCGTTCATCTGCGGCTGGGCGATGTCGGTGATGAAGCGGTGGCCGCGGTACTTGTACGGCATGTAGGCGACCGCATAGCGCTTGGTCTCCTCGAAGATCTTCATGCGTTGCGGCCCGTCGGGCAGATGAGAGGCTTCGTCGTAGAGCTTGTCGACCGCCGGCAGCCGGAATCGCGCGTAGTTCTGCGCCCCGATCTGACCGCTGTACATGCGCGCCAGCGAGTCCTGCCCGTCGGGTTTGGACGCGGACGTCGCCAGCGACCAGATCTGGTACTTGCCGGCGCGCAGCGACTTCAGGTTCTCCGGCCACTTCGCCGGCTTGAATGCGATGCGCAGGCCGATCGCGTTCAGGTTCTTCTGGACGATCTCGTCGATCTGGCGCTGGAACTGCTCGGGCGTGGTCAGGCTCTCCAGCAGCAGCGGGCTGCCGTCGGGCCTGTCGCGCCAACCGTCGCCGTCCTTGTCGACGTAGCCGTAGAGGTCGAGCAGCGCCTTCGCGCGCGCCGGGTCGAAGCTGCTCATGTCGCTGCGGAAGTCCGGGTCGTAGCCGGTCGTGCCCGGCATGTACAACGACTGCGCCAGCATGGCCTGTCCGCGACGCACCAGGCGCAGTTCGCGCGAGACGTCGATCGCCAGCCCGATCGCACGGCGCAGCGCGATCTTCTCCGGCGTGTAGCCGCCGATGACCGGGTCCTCCATGTTGAACACGGTGAACAGCACGTCCGACGCGACGGTCCGGTACGCGTGCTTGCCCTGCTTCTCGAGGTTGGGCGCGATCCTGCCGTTGGGCATCGCCTGGGTGATGAAGTCCTCGGGCGTGCGCTCGATGAAGTCGTACTCGCCGTTCAGGAAGGACAACCAGCGCGGCTGGTTCTCCTCGATGACGCCGATCTCGACGCGATCGACCATGGGCAGGCGCCGGCCCTTGAAGCGCGCCTTCAACGCCTGGCCCTCCGCGTCGTCGGGCGCGGGATCCACTTCCTGGTCGTAGAAACGCTCGCGGTAGACGGGGTTGCGTTCCAGCACCATCAGCGAACTGCGCCGCCACTGCTTGAGCACGAACGGCCCCGTGCCCACCGGATGCGCCATCGAATCGCCCGGATAGGCCTCGATCACCTCGCGCGCGACGGCGCCGTACAGGTCGCCCTGCGCGAAGACCTCCATCAGGCGCGGCCGCGTCTCCTTCGACTTGAACTGCAGCGTGTAGCGGTCCAGCGCGCGCAGGCCCTCGATGGGCTTGTCGTAGTCGAAGGGCTTGCCGGACTTGCGGACCTGCTCGTGGTACTCGTTGAGGCCGACGAGCAGGAGTTCCTCGACTTCGCTCCAGGCCGGCGACGCCACCGCCGGGTCGGCGAAGCGCTTGATCGAATACACATAGTCCTCGGCAGTCAGTTCGCGCGACTTGCCCTTGAAGGCCGGGGCGTCCGCGAAACGGATGCCCGGGCGCAGCTTCACCGTCCAGACCTTGTAGTCGTCAGAGGTCTCCGGCATCGCCGCCGCGGTCAGCGGCTTCATGCGTGCGGGGCGCGCGAGCTGGTCGTAGGTGTAGAGCCCCTCGAAGATGTGGGGCGTGATCGTCCGCGAATAGATGTCGGAGATCTTCGCGGGATCGAAGCCCGTCTCCGCGACGCGGAAGGCGTAGCGCAGGACCTTGGGCGCGGAGGCCGAAGAGGCCGCGCCTGTCGGCGCGCTGGCGCCGTCCGCCGCATGACCGGCATTCGCGCCGGCCATCGCCAGCGCGGACGCGAGGAGTGCCCCGCGCAGGATCGAAGGGAAGCGTCGGGCGCGGAGCATCGTCATGGGCGGCGGCGTGGCGTCAGTGCTTCTTCGCGTGAGCCTTGGCCAACGCATCCGGGTCGATGTCGACGAACGTATAGAAGTCGCGCTGGTAGAGGTTCTTGTCGTAGCCGATCACCCAGGGCTGGGTGATGTCGGTGTAGATGCGATGCACTTCGACCTTGTAGGGCATGTAGGCCGTCAGCAGCCGCTGCGCGTCCTGCATGACCGCGACGCGTTCGGGGCCGTCGGCCATCGAGTGCTGCTTGCGGAACAGCGCGTTGAATTCGGGCAGGTCGAAGCGGGCCTTGTTCGACTGGCCCTTGCTGCCGCCGTAGGCCAGGCCGAGGAAGTTCTCGCCGTCGGGGATGTCGGCGCTCCAGCCCATGCCCCACATCTGGAGCTTGCCGGCGTTGGCGGCCTTCAGGTTCTCCGGCCACTTGGCGATCTTGAACTTGATGCGGACCTTCAGCGCGTCCATGTCCTTCTGCCAGAGCTCGACCAGCTGCCGGTTGCGGCCGTCGGGCTGCGTCGCGTACTCGAGCACCAGGGGGCTGCCGTCGGGCAGGTCGCGCCAGCCGTCGCCGTCCTTGTCGACGTAGCCGTAGAGGTCCAGCAGCGCCTTCGCGCGTGCGGGGTCGTACTGGCTCATCTCGGTCTTGAAGGCCTTGTCGTAGCCGGTCACGCCCGGCGAGATGATCCCCTGCGCGGGGATCGCCTGGCCCTTGCGGGGCAGGCGCACCTGGCGTTCGACGTCGACGCCCAGTGCGATCGCGCGACGCAGCGCGATCTTCTCCGGCGTGTAGCCGCCGACGACCGGATCCTCCATGTTGAAGTAGGAGGCCGAGATGTCGGCGCGCTCGTAGCGGACCGCCCGCATGCCGTCCTTGACCAGGTTGGGCGCGAGCTTGTTCTGCGGAATCGCCACCGGCGCGAAGTCCTCCGGCAGCTCGTCCATGAAGTCGAATTCCTTGCGCAGGAACGCGAGCCAGCGCGGCTGGCTTTCCTCGATCACCGAGATCTCGACGCGGTCGACCATCGGCAGCTTGCGGCCCTGCAGGCGCTTGACCGCCTCGACCAGCGCGGGCGGACGGTCCGCGCCGACTTCCTCGTGATAACGCACATCGCGGAAGTTGGGATTCTTCTCCAGCACCATGCGCGACGAACGGCGCCACTCGGCGAGGCGCCAGGCGCCGGTGCCGACCGGGTGTTCCATGATGCGGTCGCCGTAGAACTCGACGACCTCGCGCGCCATCAGACCCACCATCGGATCGGCGAAGTGCATGAGGAAGCGCGGATCGCTGTTGGCGACGCGGATCTCGACCGTGTAGCGGTCCAGCGCGCGCACGCCGTCGACCGGCCGCGCGTAGTCGAACGGCGTCTTGTTCTTCAGCGCCTCGGCGCGCACCTCGGACAGGCCGAGGATCTTCGCGCCTTCGAGGCGATACAGGTGACCGCTCTTGTTGCGCGGGTCGTAGTGGCGCTTGACCGTGTACACCAGGTCGTCGGCGACCAGCTCGCGCTTCTGGCCCTTGAACGCCGGATCGTCGTTGAAGTAGATGCCGGGCTTGATCTTGAAGACGAAGCGCTTGAAGTCGTCGGAGACCTCGGGCATGCCGTCGGTGATGTTGGGCTCGAGGCGATACGGGCGGCCCAGGTAGCTGTAGCGCAGCGGCGCGTCGAAGATCGCCGCCGTGATGTTGCGCGAGTACAGGTCGGTGACCTGCACCGGATCGAAGCCGGTCTCCGCGACGCGGATCGCGTAGCGCAGCACCTTGGGCGCGGGGGCCGTCGCGGCCGTGTTCACGGGCGCATCGCCAGCGGCCTGCGCGCTCGACGGGATCGCCGTCAGGGTCGCCAGGATCGCCAGGGATGACGCGAGGGATGCCGAAAGTAAGAGCGCCTGGGATTGTGTCCCGGCCGTGCCGCGTCGCATCTGGATGCCGTCCTTGAATTCGAAAGCGCGCCAGTCTAGTGGGCGATGTCCGCGCCCGCCATGCCAACAACCCCGAGAGCTTGAACGCAAGGGCGAGCGGGGGCGCATTGCGGATGAACACACCTGTTTCCACGAGGGTCCATCATCAGTTTTCTTCGATGGATTCAGGGCAAATGCCGGTGCGGGGCTTGCAGGCGCTCACGTAGACTCGCGCGTGGTTTTCGACCCTCAGGCCCCGGCCGTCACAAGCGTCCGGGGTTTGTCTTTATCGGTCGCCGCGTTCGAAGACGGGCTCGGCGGCGCTTGCTTGGAGTTCCGCGCGTATGGCGGCCTATCTCATCAGGCGCCTGTGGCAAATGATCCCCACCTTGCTGGGTGTCGTGCTGCTGGTGTTCTTCCTCTTCAAATGGTTTGGCGGTGATCCCGCCGAAGTGCTGGGCGGCCTGAACGCCAGCCAGGACCAGATCGAGGCCATCCGCGATCAGCTCGGGCTGAACAAGCCGGTGTGGGAACAGCTGTGGATCTTCCTGCAGCAGATCGTCACCTTCGACTGGGGCAAGAGCTGGGCGACCAACGAGTCCGTGGCCAACCTCTTCGCCACGCGCATGCCGGCCACGCTGACGGTGATGCTGCCGATCCTGGTGCTCGAGGTGATCCTGGCGATCCCGTTCGCGCTGGCCGTCGCCTACATGCGCGGCAGCCTCACGGACCGCGCGGTGATGATCCTCACGACGGTCGCGGTGTCCATCTCGCTGCTGGTCTACGTGATCGTCGCGCAGTACTTCTTCGCCTTCCGCCTGGGCTGGTTCCCGGTGCAGGGCTGGAGCGATTCGCTGTGGACCAATCTGACGACCTACGCGCCGCTGCCGGTGCTGGTCGCGGTGGCCGTCGCGCTGTCGCCGTACACGCGGCTGTACCGCACCTTCTTCCTTGACGAGATCGGCCACGAGTACGTCCGCACCGCGCGCGCCAAGGGCATGACCGAGAAGACCATCCTGCTCAAGCACGTGCTGCGCAACGCGATGATCCCGATCATGACCAACATCTCGGTGGCGCTGCCGGGGGTGTTCGTCGGCTCCTTCCTGCTGGAGGTGTTCTTCTCGATCCCCGGCCTGGGCCGCGAGATCCTGCTGGCGGTCAACCGCAACGACTATCCGGTGATCCAGGCCTTCGCGATCTACATCGCGGCGCTGACGATGGTGGTCAACCTGATCACCGACCTTCTCTACAAGCTGGTTGACCCGCGGGTGGTCCTCAAATGAGCGCAGTGCTGTCCAACCAACCCGTGGGCGTGAAGCCCCAGCGCTCGCGCGGCGTCTGGTACGCCTCGTGGCGGCGTCTGAAGTCCGACAAGCTCGGCATGTTCGCGATGGTCGTCGTCGCGTTGTCGCTGCTGCTGGTGCTGGCCGCCGGCCTGGGCCTGGTGGCCCGCGACTGGCAGAAGGAGACCGGCGTGCCCAACGCGCCGCCGACCTTCGTCGGTCCCGCGCCGGCCGAGAGCGCCGGCGCGATCGCGCAGCCCAAGGGCCCGAACGTCGACCTGAGCGACATCGACCCGCTCGCGCCCAAGTACGCCGAGTGGACCGAGAAGGCCAAGCAGTACAAGACCGACGAGGCGCCGCGCGCCGAGACGCTGCCCTTCGGCGGCGACCGCCTGGGCCGCGACGTGCTGGCCAAGGCCATCAAGGGCGCCGAGATCTCCATCATGGTCGGCGTCCTGGCCGCGCTGGTGGCCACGCTCATCGGCACCGTGCTGGGCGCGCTGTCGGGCTTCTACGGCGGCAAGGTCGGCGACTTCCTGGAGTGGGTCTACAACGTCTTCACGGCGATGCCCAACATCCTGCTGATCTTCGCCTTCGCGGTGGTCTTCGGCCGCGGCGTGCTGCCGGTGGTGATGATCCTGGGCCTGGCGGGCTGGACCGGCATCTACCGACTGGTGCGCGCCGAGTTCATGAAGCACTCGGTGCGCGAATACGTCCGCAGCGCCGAGGCCATCGGCGCGAGCAAGAGCTCGCGCATGTTCAAGCACATCCTGCCCAACGTCTCGCACGTCGCGCTGGTGCAGCTCTCGCTGCACGTGGTGGGCTTCATCAAGAGCGAGGTCATCCTGTCCTACCTCGGGCTGGGCGTCAGCGTGGACCAGGTGTCCTGGGGCACGATGCTGGCCGAGGCGCAGAGCGAGCTGATCCTGGGCTACTGGTGGCAGCTGGCCGCGGTGACCGGCTTCATGGCGGTGTTCGTCACGGCGTTCGCCCTCTTCACGGATGCGCTGCGCGACGCGCTCGATCCCAAACTGCGCGGTCTGGAGTAACGCCATGCTGTTGAGCATTCAAGACCTGAAGGTCGCCTTCCGCATGGGCAAGGTCGACGGCGCCATGCAGCGCCAGCTGGCCGTCAAGGGCGTCAGCTTCGACATCCCGGAGAACCGCACGGTGGCGCTGGTGGGCGAGTCGGGCTCGGGCAAGAGCGTCACGGCGATGTCCATCCTCAACCTGCTGCCCGACAACGCCGAGCGCACCGGCGCGATCCTGTTCCAGGGCCGCGACCTGCTGAAGACCTCGCTGCGCGAACTGCAGTCGGTGCGCGGGCGCGAGATCGCCTGCGTGTTCCAGGATCCGATGAGTTCCTTGAACCCGGTGTTCCCGGTCGCGGACCAGATCATGGAGCCGCTGATCAAGCACCTGGGCATGAGCCGGCGCCAGGCGCTGGTGCGTGCCGAGGA
This sequence comes from Mitsuaria sp. MSU3D, assembly GCF_056867975.1. Classification (NCBI taxonomy): domain Bacteria; kingdom Pseudomonadati; phylum Pseudomonadota; class Betaproteobacteria; order Burkholderiales; family Sphaerotilaceae; genus Roseateles; species Mitsuaria sp. MSU3D. The sequence continues at coordinate 4,734,845 of NZ_CP200314.1, forward strand.
GCTGCTCAACGAGGTCGGCATCCCCGACCCCAAGCGGCGCCTGAAGAGCTATCCGCACGAGATGTCCGGCGGCCAGCAACAGCGCGTGATGATCGCGGTGGCGCTGGCCTGCAGCCCCAAGCTGCTGATCGCCGACGAGCCGACCACCGCGCTGGACGTGACCATCCAGCGCCAGGTGATGGAGCTGCTCGCGCGCCTGAAGGAATCGCACCGGATGAGCATGCTGTTCATCTCGCACGACCTGGGCGTGGTGGGCGAGATCGCCGACCACGTCGTCGTCATGCGTCATGGCGAGGTCCGTGAGCAGGCGCCGGTGGCGGACATCTTCCACCACCCGCAGGACGCCTACACGAAGGCGCTGCTGGCCTGCCGGCCGTCGCTGACGGAGAACCCGGCGCGGCTGATGGTCATCGACGACCACATCGCCGGCCGTCTGGTGTCCGAGGGCACGGGCAAGGCGAAGGATCCGAATGCGCCGGTGATCCTCGAGGTCAAGGGTCTGAGGAAGAGCTTCTTCTTCAAGTCGGGCCTGTTCAGCAAGACCGAGTTCAAGGCGGTCAAGGGTGTCGACTTCCAGCTGCGCAAGGGTCACACGCTGGGCGTGGTGGGCGAGTCCGGCTCGGGCAAGACCACGATGGGCCTGACGCTGCTGCGGCTGCACGAGCCCACCGGCGGCGAGGTGCTCTTCGAGGGCAAGGACCTGCTGAAGATGAACGGGCCGGACTGGCAGAAGATGCGCCGCCGGATCCAGGTCGTCTTCCAGAACCCGTATGCCTCGCTGAACCCGCGCTTCACGATCGCGCAGACGCTGCTGGAGCCGATGGAGATCCACGGCATCGGCAAGAGCCACGACGAACGCGTGGCCACGGCCAGCGCGTTGCTGAAGAAGGTCGGGCTGGACGAGTCGGCGCTGCACAAGTATCCGCACGAGTTCTCCGGCGGCCAGCGCCAGCGCATCGCCATCGCGCGCTGCCTGACGCTGCAGCCGGAAGTGCTGGTGCTGGACGAGGCCGTCTCGGCGCTGGACGTCTCGGTCCAGGCCCAGGTGCTGAACCTGCTGAAGGATCTGCAGGACGAATTCGGCCTGAGCTACATCTTCATCAGCCATGACCTGGCGGTGGTGAAGTTCATCTCCGACGAGGTCCTGGTCATGCAGCACGGCGACGTCGTCGAGCAGGCCGATGCCCGCGCGCTGCTGGCAGCACCCAAGCAGGAGTACACCAAGCGTCTGTTGGGTGCCGTCCCACGCGGCTATCAAGGCACGGAGCCCACAGCGAGCGTCGCCTGAGCCGACCGGACAGGGGCCCCTTTTCGGAGGTCAAGGACGGAATTGCCGGCTCCGCCGGCGGAGGGACTTCGCTCGGACACAAACAGTCCTGAGGACTGTTTGTGCCTAGCGAAGGCCTGGGGCCTCTGGCCCCAGGCATGGAGAAAAGGGGCCCCTGTTCGGTCGGCTCCCGCTCGGTCCCTCAACCCCTTGCCCCCGCCCGCCCCCGAATGCACCAAAACCGAACTTTCCACAAGCGCGAAGACTAGCCCCTCGCTCACGCGGGACGACCTCCTGCTCGCTCCTCCAGCGATGGCTAGAATGGCCAGCAAGTTTTGTGCCGTCAGGATCCCCCCATGTCGCTTCGCCGCCCTTTGCTGTTGTCGACCGCGCTCGCGCTGGCCTTGGCCGCGCCTTTGTCGCAGGCCGCGAAGGACGACCGCGCCAAGCCCCTGAACCTGGTCTTCGATCGTGAAGGCGCGATCGACAAGGTCAAGCAGCGGTCCGAGTTCAACGGCAACGTGATCATGACCAAGGGCTCGATGGAGCTGCGCGCCGACCGGATGGACGTCCAGGAGACCAGCGACGGCTACTACCAGGCCTACGCCAACGGCACCTCCGCCAAGCAGGTGCATTTTCGCCAGGACCGTGACACCCCCGGCGAGCGCATCGAAGGCCGCGCCGACCAGATCGAATACGACACCCGCACCGAGACCATCCGCCTGGTCGGCAACGCCGAAGCGCGGGTGATGCAGGGCGACCAGCTGAAGCAGGCGCTCTCCGGCGCCACGCTGAACTACGACAACCGCACTGAACGCCTGATCGTCGAGACCGGCGCCGGTTCGCCGCATCCGAGCGGCCGCGGCCGTGTCGTGCTGATGCCGCGCAACGCCGCGAGCGAACCGCCGCCCGCCAGCAGCGCCCCGCTGCCGTTGCGCCCCAGCATCAACCTGACGCCTCGCCAGTCCCCCCAGCAATGACGGAAGCCCGCACGAACGCTCCCCGGAGCCGCCTCCAGGCCTGGGGGCTGCAGAAGTCTTACGGCGTCAGGAAGGTGGTCAAGGACGTCCACATCGACCTGCACAGCGGCGAGGTGATCGGCCTGCTCGGCCCGAACGGTGCCGGCAAGACGACCAGTTTCTACATGATCGTGGGCCTGGTCCGCGCCGATGCCGGCGAGATCCAGATCGACGGCCAGCCGGTGCAGACGATGCCCATCCACCAGCGCGCGCGCATGGGGCTGAGCTACCTGCCGCAGGAGGCGTCGATTTTCCGCAAGCTCAACGTCGAGGAGAACATCCGCGCCGTGCTGGAGCTGCAGCTCGACGAGAAGGGCAAGGCCTGGCCCTCGTCGCGCATCGACGCGGAGCTGGACAAGCTGCTCAACGAGCTGTCGATCGAAAAGCTGCGCGACACGCCCGCGCCGGCGCTGTCCGGCGGCGAGCGCCGCCGCGTCGAGATCGCCCGCGCGCTGGCCACGCAGCCGCGCTTCATCCTGCTGGACGAGCCCTTCGCCGGCGTCGACCCGATCGCGGTGCTGGAGATCCAGCGGATCATCCGCTTCCTGAAGCAGCGCGGCATCGGCGTGCTGATCACCGACCACAACGTGCGCGAGACGCTGGGCATCTGCGACCGCGCCTACATCATCAGCGAAGGGGCGGTGCTCGCCGAAGGCACGCCCCAGCACATCGTCGAGCATCAGGACGTGCGCAGGGTCTACCTCGGCGAACACTTCAAGATGTAAGGGCCGGGAGTCGACATGAGGCCGACGCTACAGGTTCGCCTGTCCCAGCATCTTGCGCTGACGCCTCAGCTGCAGCAGTCCATCCGTCTGTTGCAGTTGTCGACGCTGGAGCTCCACCAGGAGGTGGAGCAGATGCTCGCGAGCAACCCGCTGCTGGAGACCGACGAGGAATTCGACGCCCCGCTGCCGACCGCCACGCAGGAGCGCCTGACCGAGCGCGAGGAACGCGAGGAGCGCGTCGCGCAGACCGAGTCGGACGCGCCCGCCGGCGACACGCCCGCGGGCGACGAGATGCGTGCCGAGGAATTCGGCACCACCGAACGCGACGACTGGGAGAACGGCACCGAGCGTGACGACTTCGACGGCATCCGCGAAACGCCGGGCAGCGCGTCCTCCTCGTCCGGGGACGACGACGAGCGGCCCGAGACCGAAGCGCCCGACGAATCGCTGCAGGACGTGCTGCGCGGACAGATCCCCGGCATGAACCTGAGCGCGGTGGATCGCGCGGCGCTGCTGGCGCTGATCGAATCGCTCAACGAGGACGGTTATCTGGAGGACCCGCTCGAGGAGCTGGTCGCCGCGATCCTCGGCGAGGACGCCGATCTGGAGCAGCGCGAGGAGCTGCTGGACCGCTTCAAGGTCGCGCTCAAGTGGCTGCAGTCGATGGAGCCCGCCGGTGTCGGCGCGCGCGACCTCGGCGAGTGCCTGGAGCTGCAGCTGCGCACGCTGCCGCGCTCGCCCGAGCAGGCGCTGGCGATCGTGATCTGCCGCCGGCACCTGGACCTGCTCGCCAAGCGCGACTGGCGCCGGCTGATGTCGCTGACCGGCGCCGACGAGGAGCTGCTGCGCGACGGGCAATCGCTGATCGCCGGCCTGGAGCCCAAGCCGGGCCGTCGCTACGCGCGCAGCGAGAACCGGCCCGTCATCCCCGACGTGATCGTGCAGAAGGCGGGGCGTAATTTCCGCGTCTCCATCAACCCGGACGTGCTGCCCAAGCTGCGCATCAACGATCTCTACGCGCAGGCGCTGCGCGCGACGCGCGGCGGCGTGAGCAACTCGCCGCTGGGCGGGCAGCTGCAGGAGGCGCGCTGGTTCATCAAGAACATCCAGCAGCGCTTCGACACGATCCAGCGTGTCAGCGAGGCGATCGTCGAGCGCCAGCGCGGATTCTTCACGCACGGCGAGCTGGCGATGAAGCCGCTGGTGCTGCGCGAGATCGCGGACGAGCTGGGCTTGCATGAATCGACGATCTCTCGCGTCACGACCGCCAAGTACATGGCGACGCCGTGGGGCACCTTCGAGCTGAAGTACTTCTTCGGGTCGAGCCTGTCGACCGAGGCCGGCGGCAATGCGTCCAGCACGGCGGTGCGCGCGCTGATCAAGCAGTTCATCGCGGCCGAGGACACCACCAGCCCGCTGTCCGACAGCCAGCTGTCGACGATGCTCGGCGAGCAGGGCATCACCGTGGCGCGACGCACCGTCGCGAAGTACCGCGAGGCGCTCAAGCTCGCGCCGGCCAATCTGCGCAAGTCGCGCTGACGTCGCACTGCCACCGCCGCTGGCCCTCACCCCTGCCCTCTCCCGCAAGCGGGAGAGGGCGTCAAGCCACGGTCGACGTCGGTGGGACAATCGGTTGCTTGATCCTCCCGGGCGCCGCGGCGCCTGATTCACGCTGCACGCACGATGTCCGATTCCGCCTATCACCTGTTCCTGCCCTGCGCCGCCGGCGTCGAAGACTGGCTGGAGGCGGAGGTGCGCGACATCCTCGGTCCGGACGAGTGTCTGCAGGGCCCGAAGGCCTTCCGCGGCGGCGTCGGCCTGTACGGCACGCTCGCGGCGGTGATGCGGCTCAACCTGCACAGCCGGCTCACGCAGCGCGTGCTGATCGAGGTCGCGCGCGAGGAGTACCGCCACGAGGACGACATCTACGCGATCGCGCGCACCGTCGACTGGACGCGCTGGATCACGCCGCAGCAGACGTTGCGTGTGGACACGACGGCGCAGCGCTCGCCGCTGCACAGCTTGAACTTCGCGACGCTGCGGGTGAAGGATGCCGTCTGCGACATCCTGCGCGACGCGACCGGCGAGCGGCCCAGCGTCGACACGCGCTGGCCGGACCTGCCGCTGCAGCTGCATCTGACCGAGGACCTGGCGACGGTCTATGTCGACAGCTCGGGCGAATCGCTGTTCAAGCGCGGCTGGCGTGAGGACAAGGGCGACGCGCCGCTGAAGGAGACGCTGGCGGCCGCGATGCTGGCCGCGGCGGGCTGGAAGGGCACGCGGGAGGCCGGCGGCGCGTTGCACGATCCGTGCTGCGGCTCGGGCACGATCCCGGTCGAGGCCGCGACCATCGCCTGCAACATCGCGCCGGGCATCCAGCGTCGTTTCGCGTTCGAGAAGCTGAAGCCGTTCCAGACACTGCTGCCGACCTGGCGCGCGATCAAGGAACAGGCGCGCGCGGCGGAGCGTCCGTCCGAGGTGCCGATCTTCGCGAGCGACGTGTCGTTCCGGATGGTCGACTTCGCGCGTCGCAACGCGGAGCGCGCCGGCGTCGCGCAGTACATCCAGTTCAACGGCGGTGACGCGCTCGAACGTCCTGCGCCGGCGCTGCTGGACGACATGCCCGGCACGCTGATGCTGAACCCGCCCTACGGCGAACGGATCGAGGTGCGCGGCAAGGCCGGCACGCAGCGCATGGACGGCGGCGCGCTGTCGGAGGAGCGTGATGCGGGCGACGACTTCTTCCCGCGCCTCTCCGCGCATTGGAAGCGCGCCTACACGCAGCATCCGGCGGGATGGACCGCGTGGCTGCTGTGCCCGGAAATGAAGTTGCCCAGCAAGATGCGACTCAAGGAGTCGCGCCGCATCCCGATGTGGAACGGACCGATCGAATGCCGGCTCTTCAAGTTCGATCTTGTCGCAGGATCGGCCCGCAAGCAGAACGCCGGCAACACTGACTCCGACGAGTAACTCCGCCGAAGGTAGGCCCCCTTGGTGGGGATGCGCCTCCCCCGACGATGCGATTTCTTTTCGAGGGAATGACCGAGATGATTCACGCTGAACTTGGACCTGAATTGGAGGCCTACGTGCAGCAGTTGATCGACAGCGGTCGGTATTCATCCCGGCAGGAAGTGCTGAAGGAAGGCGTCCTTCTCCTTCAGCAGCAGGAGCATTTGAAGGCCTTCAAGGCCATGCTCGACAAGGGCATCGAGGACTCGGAGAACGGCCTCGGTCGCCCTGCCGACGAGTTCTTCGACGAACTAGTGGCTAAGACTCGCAAGCGTCCCGAAGGATCCTGATGCACGTTCACCTCCTCGCGGAGGCTGAAAAGGATCTGCTCGATATTCACAAGTACATCGCCAGGTACGACGAGCGAAATGCGGACGCTTTTATCTTCGAATTGCGCCGAAAGATCGCGTCGCTGTCTCACAGGCCGGAAGCTCATCCGCTCATCGGTCTCGGTGACATTCGACGGCGGCTGCACGGCCGCTACCTGATCCTGTTTCGGCTCATTCCTCGTCTCAACCGCGTGACGATCATCCGCGTTCTCCATTCGGCGCGGGATATCAACATGATCGAGCTTCTTTAGCGCCGGCCGAATTTGCCCGAAGGGAGAGGGACGCGAATTGAAAGTCGACGAACGAAATCTGATTGAGAGCGCGGATGCCTCATCAAGTACGAAAGTGCTCGGCAATGATAAGAAGCCACAGAAGTCAGCAGCGGCGCAGTCAAGCGCCTTCGACGCATCGATTGAGCGTGGCCTCGCCGAGATCAACGCTGGTGGCGGTATTCCAGCTGAGCTAGCCTTCAAAAGACTGTTCGAGAAGTACCCTCACCTGCGATGAGGCACGGTGGCAGAGCCCGCTCAAGCTTCGGTCAGCGCTAACCAGCCAAGAACGGCGAGCGGCGCAGTGTCGGCCCGCAGGATCCTGGGACCGAGCTTCGCAGCGCTGAACCCGCGTGATCGGGCGGACTGCTCCTCAGCTTCGCTGAGACCACCTTCGGGGCCGCTGAGGACGGTGATGCGTTGCGCATCGGTCGATGACGACGTCAGTGTCGACAAGGGCTGCGCGGCCACCGGGCTCAGCAGCCAGCGCTGCTCGTCGGCATCGGCGGGTAGCTCGGCGAGCCAGGACGCCAGCGTCTTCACCGGCGCGACCTGCAAGGGCTTCGAGCGACCACACTGCTCGGCCGCCGCGATCGCGACGCCTTGCCAGTGCGCGCGTTTCTTGTCCGCGCGGTCGCCGTTGAGGCGAAGCACGGAGCGCTCGCTCATCAGCGGCTGGATCGCTACCGCGCCGAGCTCGCAGGCCTTCTCGACGATGCCGTCCATCCGGTCGTTGGCCGGCATCACGACAGCCAGCGTGACCGCGCGCTTGAGCTCACGATCGACCGCCTGACGCGCCTTCAGCGCGACGCGGACTTCGCTGCGCCCCATCGCCGTGACCGCCGCGGTCCACTCGTCGCCGCTGCCATCGAACAGCGTGACCTCGTCCCCCGGCTGCAGCCGCAGCACCTGCACATGACGCGCCGCCCCGGGGGGCAGCGCCAGTTCAGCGTCGAGCCCCACCGCACCCAGCGGCTGCTCGACAAACAACCTCGCCGCCAACGCTCACCCCTTGTTCTTGCCCACCCAGGCGGCGAAAGCCGTCAGGACCTTGCGCAGGAAGGCTTCCGTCTCCGGCTTCGCGACGCTGCCGTCATCCTTGAACATGTCGGCCGCGCCGCCGAGGTAGACCTCCGGCGACGGCAACAGCGGCGTGTTCAGGCAGGCCAGCACCTGGCGCAGATGGTGGTTCGCACCGAAGCCGCCCAGCGCGCCCGGCGACAGCGTGATCACCGCGGCCGGCTTGCCGTCGAAGGCACTCTGACCGTAGGGCCGCGATCCCACGTCCAGCGCGTTCTTCAGCACGCCGGGGATCGAGCGGTTGTATTCGGGGCTCACGAACAGCAGCGCGTCCGCGGACTTCACCGCCTTGCGGAAGTCGACCCACGCCGCCGGCGGCTCGGCCGCCTCGTCTTCGTTGTAGAAAGGCAGCGCGCCGATCTCGACGATCTCGAGCTTCAGCTCAGCGGGGGCCAGGTTTGCCAGCGCGAGGGCCAGCTTGCGGTTGAACGACGCCTTGCGCAGGCTGCCGACCAGTACCGCGACGCGGTAGGACGTGGACATGGAGGGGCTCCCAACAATGGAAGGACCGCCTCCAGGATGTCAGGCGGTCCGGTTCAGTTGAACCCCAGTGTCGCACGCAGTTCGTGCGCCGCGGCGTCGCCCTTGGCGGCGCGCACGCGGTCGATGATGTCCAGCGCCAGGGTCTGCAGCTGGCTCATGTCGGCGCACTGCTCGACCTCCAGCGCGATCTTGTAGCCCTTCAGCAGCCCCTGCTGCTTGGCGAAGGTGCTCAGCGCCGTGTACAGCTCCTGGTAGGGCAGCGACGAGGTGGGCGCGCCCGCCAGCCGCGACGGCACGGGTCGCGACGCCGAGGCGCCACTCATGCGCGACGACGGCCCGCCCGATCCCAGCGGGGTCGCGATCGATGCCGGGCCCATGGGCCGCGACAGCGGCGCACCGGCGGTCACCTTCACGAGCTGATGCTGCACCAGCAGTTCGAGATCGGCGGACGTGGCGCCTTGCACCACCCCCACCCAGTCGCCGCCGGTCTTGCTGGCGTCGATCACCAGCAGCAGGTTGCGCGCCACGCGCGCTTGCACCAGCGCGCGCGACTTGATTTCCGCACGCCCGGCCTCGGTCTTTTCGTAACGTTCTTCGAGCACGGCCTTGCCTCCTCCTCAGGAGGGCGAACTTTAGGGTGTCAAGGGCGGGTTTCGCCCAAGTGCAATCCCTAAAACTGCTACCGACTGCTACTTCTTGTCGCGCAATTCACGGCGCAACACCTTGCCGACCGGAGTTTTTGGCAGTTCGGTCCGGAACTCGATGACCCGGGGGCGCTTGTAGCCGGTCAGGTTCGCTTCGCAGAAGGCCTTGACGTCGGCCTCGGTCAGCGCCGGATTGCGGCGCACGATCACGACCTTCACCGCCTCGCCGGCCTTCTCGTCCGGCACGCCCACGGCGGCGCACTCGGCCACGCCCGGCATCTGCGTCAGCACGTCCTCGATCTCGTTCGGATAGACGTTGAAGCCGCTGACCAGGATCATGTCCTTCTTGCGGTCGACGATGCGGAAGAAGCCGCGCTCGTCCACCGTGCCGATGTCGCCGGTGCGGAAGTAGCCGTCGGCCGTCATGACCTTGGCGGTCTCGTCGGGCCGCTGCCAGTAGCCCGCCATCACCTGCGGACCGCGGATCGCGATCTCGCCGCTGCTGCCGGTCGGCACTTCGTTGCCGTCGTCGTCGAGCAGCGTCACCTCGGTGCCGGACAGCGGCAGACCGATCGAGCCGGTATAGGCCGTGCTGTCCGTCGGGTTGCAGCACGCGACCGGGGACGTTTCCGACAGGCCGTAGCCTTCGACGATCGGGCAGCCGGTCTTCTCCAGCCACAGCCGTGCCGTGGCCTGCTGCACGGCCATGCCGCCGCCGACGGAGATCACCAGCCCGCTCCAGTCCACCGTGTTGAACTGCGCGTGGTTGGCCATCGCCATGAAGAGCGTGTTGACCGCGGGCAGGCTGTGGATCTTGTGGTGGCTGAGTTCCTTGAACACCGCGGGCAGGTCCCGCGGATTGGGGATCAGCACGTTGCAGCCGCCGACGCGCATCGACAGCATCAGGTTGGTGGTGAATCCGAAGATGTGATACAGCGGCAGCGCGCAGACGCTCATCAGCTGTTCATCGGCGGGCTTCTTCTTCAGCGCGGGCTGGTACCAGGCCTCGCACTGCAGCGTGTTGGCGACCAGGTTGCGATGCAGCAGCACCGCGCCCTTGGAGACACCGGTCGTGCCGCCGGTGTACTGCAGCACCGCGATGTCGTTGGGGCCGACCGTCGGACGCTTGTAGGTCTGACCGCGGCCCTTCGAGACCACGTCGTTGAAGCGCACGGCCGAAGGCAGCTCGAACGCCGGCACCAGCTTCTTGACCTTGCGCACGACGTAGTTGACGACCATGCCCTTGGCGAAGCCCAGCATGTCGCCCATCGCGGCCAGGACGATGTGCTTCGTCGGCACGTTCGCGAGCACCTGCTGCAGCGTGGCGGCGAAGTTCTCGATGATGACGATCGCCTTCGCGCCGGCGTCCTTGAGCTGGTGTTCCAGCTCGCGCGGCGTGTACAGCGGGTTGACGTTGACCACGACGAAACCGGCGCGCAGCACCGCCGCGACGGCGACCGGGTACTGCGGCACGTTGGGCATCATGATCGCGACGCGATCGCCCTTCTCCAGGCCCAGGCCCTGCAGGTACGCGGCGAACGCGCGCGAGGCCTCGTCGATCTGCTCGAAGCTGATCGAGCGCCCCAGCATCTTGTAGGCGGCGCGCTCCGGGAACTGCTTGAACGCCGCTTCCATCAGCTCGACGAGCGAGGGATAGACGTCCGCATCGATCTCGGCAGGCACTCCCGCCGGATAGTGCTTCAGCCAGTTCTTCTCCATTGTTCTGTCTCCAAGGTACGGCGCGGATTCTCGCCGATCGCCATCGGGGCCCCATCAGGGGATTCGATAGACCGCACAAAGTGGAGAGATGACTCCAGAACGCATCGGGAACGGCTTGAATGCGGCTTGAATGCCACGCGATTGCGGGCCCGCGACGTGCCCGCGCACGCGCGTTGCGCTCACGGGTCGACGTGCAGTGGCAGCCACAGCAGCAGTTCGGTGCCGCCCTCGACCGGCGCCTCTTCCGGCGCGCGCCAGTCGATGTCGGCGGAGATCCGCTCGGCGCGGCGGCGCATGCCGCGCAGGCCGTTGCCCTGGCGCAGGTCGGCCGCCATGCCGCGTCCGTTGTCGACGATGGACAGCAAGACCTGTCCCCGCGCCTCGTCCACGCGCGTCGAGAAGCGGACCCGCGTCGCGCCGGCATGGTGGATGACGTTGCTGAGCGCCTCCTGCACGATGCGGATCAACTCGCGGCCGCCGGTGCCGCGCAAGGTCGGCAGCAGCGGGATGTCGGTCAGTTGCCAGTCGAGCTCGAGTCCCGCGTCCTGCAGCCGCGGCGCCATCCGGTGCCGCAGGTTGGCGAGCAGCAGCGTGAGATCCCCGTCCGTGACGGCGAGCGCGTCGACGGTCAGGCGCATCTCGCGGATGCACTCGTCGAGCAGCCCGACCAGCGACTGCGAAGTCACGCCGCGCTCGGCGCACAGCCGCGCGGTCACGAGCTGCGAGCCCAGACCGTCATGCATCTCCTGCAGCAGGCGCTCGCGTTCCTGCGCGGCCGTGCGCTGACGCTCGCTGTCCTGCAGGTCTTCCCAGCGATCCTGCAGCTCGCGGGTGCGCGCATCGAGCGCCTGCTCGAGCCGGATGCGCGCCATCGCCTCGTCGCGCAGCGACCCGACGAAGCGCCGCTGCAGCGCCACGCCGGCGATCGCGATCAGCACGGCGTGTCCCACGACGTTGATGTCGACGACGCTCATCTGCTTCGACAACACCAGCGCGAACCAGCTCACATAGAGCCAGACCCAGGCCGACAGCGCCACGGCGCAGGCGCCGACCAGGTGGGCGTAACGCGGCGTCGCGAGCGCGGCCCGGGCCGCCAGGACCGCCGCGGCGCCCAGCACGACGGCACGACTGCCGAGCGCCCACCACGGCCAGGGGTGATGGAAGTCGGTCCAGCTCCAGCCCAGGAAGGCGGCGGCGCCGTCGATCACGGTGCCGAGCACCAGGTAGGCCATGGCCATCTTCTCGGGCCAGCGCGCCCCGATGCCCGAGAGCCGCGCGACCAGGAAGAGCAGGCCCGCCTTCGAAAGCACGTCGGCCAGGTCCAGCGTCACGCGCCACCACGGCGCGGGGAACAGCGCGCCGTTGAGCAGGTAGGGCGACAGCAGCAGCGCGGTGCACAGGCAGAACAGGCCGGTGACGCCATACAGCCATTCCTGGCGGAGCGCGAGCCACACCATCAGCATGAACGCACCGATGACGATGCCGGCCAACGCCGTGGTGACGCGGATCACCTGCCAGAAGCGGCGCCCCTCCTGCAAGGCGCGGATCTGCGCGGACGGGCCCAGCAGCGGCGCTGACAGCCCCGCGCCTTCGAAGCCCGGACGTGCGAGCCGCAGGCTGAGCCGATGCTCGCCGGCCGGCAGCATCGCGGGCGGGATGCTGACCTGCAGCCGGCGACCTGCGAGCAGCAGGCCGCGTTGCGCGAGATCGTCCTCGTCCTCGGACGCATAACCGCTGCCCGGGCTGGAAGTTGCGATCAACTGCCCGTCCAGATAGACCGTCGCCGCGGGCCGGTGCTGGATCACGAGCCAGTACGGCGCCTCGGCGGACCGGTCCAGGTGGAAATCGAGCGCGAGCCAGAGCGGGCCCGGCGCGTCGGTGTCGTGGATCTGGACCGGCAGCGCGACCACGTGGCCCGGTGCGAGGGGCACGGCGGGCGTGGTCGGCATCGTCGAGGGCATCGGCGTCGGGGTGGCCGTCGGACTCAACGGCCGGGACACGACGGACGACGCGGCCGAGTCCGCGGAGGCCGGCCCGGTCCGCAGTCGCGCGCCCGACCGCGCATCGGGCAATGCTCCGGGAATCTGCGCGGGATCGAGCGCATCGCCTGGCAGCAGGCGGGCTTCGGTCAGTCGCAGCACCTGCGGCGGCGTCGCCGTGCCGTACTGCTGGGAGAACAGATGAACGACGCCGAGCATCAGCAACGGCAGCGCCACCAGCAGCGCCAGCCGCCGGATCGACACCATCGCCGCTGCCGGACGGACCTCCATCGATCGCGTGAATACCGCCAAATCACCCCCACGCCGCACATGAAAGGGAACGGCCGGCTCCGCGAGGAACCGGCCGCGGGAGATGCTAGGTCATCACGGGTCTGGGCGACACCTCGGACCTAGGGGGCGTCTCAGGTCAGATCACGGCGCCGGCGAACTGGTACTGGTAGGTCAGTTGGCTGCTCGGACCCGCGTTGCCGGCGGCATCGATCGCGTAGACCTCGACCGTGTTGGAACCGATGACCCATCCACCCGTTCCGACACCCGGGACCCATGGCTCGCTGGGCCCCCATTCGCCTCCGTTCGTTCGAGACCGGAAGGTGTCACCCAGTTGCAGGCCGCCGACGAGGACGATCGGATTGGAAGTGATCAAGTCCGTCGAACTCGCGCCGTCGTCGTGCTCCAGCGAGAGCTTCGGTGCACTCGGCGGCGACGTGTCGAGGGTGATCTCGACCGGCCTGATGGCGACATTGCCTGCCAGATCCGTCTCGCGCATCTCCAATTGGTGCTTGCCGTCGGCGCCGAAGGCGCTCAATGGCAGACGACCGTCGGCGGGCACCTCTTTCCAGGTGCTGCCATCGACGCGGTAGGACACGACGTCCTGGCGGGCGTCCCAGCCGCTGTAGCGATTCACCTGGAAGAAGTCCTGCGCACCGAGGGTGACCTGCGCCGGCCCTTCTCCCCCGCTGTGGTCCTTGCCGGAGGACATCCAGCTGGGATTCAGCGCCTGGTTGTCCAGCGTGAAGCTCAAGCTGGCCGCGTCACTGGCGTTGCCAGCGGTGTCCACCTGCTTGACCAGCAAGCTCGGTTTGCCGACGCCGAAGGGGAAGAGCCAATCCGAATCCACCACGGTCGTGCCCTCGGCAAACGCCTGCCAGTCGCCCCCATTCGTGCTGACCAGCAGCGTCGCGCCGCCTTCCAGACCGTCGACATGAACCTTGCCCGACGACGTGATCCCGTCGGTGCTGCTGACACCCGTGTCGTTGAGCAGCTTCAGCGTGGGCATGGTGGGCGGGGTGACGTCGACAGGGACGTTGAACGTCGTCACCGGGCCGTCGTTGCCCGCCAGATCGGACTGGCGCACCTGGAGTTGCTGCGTCCCGTCCTGGTGGAACTCCGAGACCGGAATGCGGCCGTTGTTGGCGGGGAACCACTGTGCCGCCGGATCAAGCCGGTATTCCACCAGCGCATTGGTTTCGGCGCCGTGGACCTGGATGGCATCGTCAATGCCCAGCGCGGGCTTGCCGGCCGGCATCGTCCATTGCAACTCGCCCGGCGCCGTCCGGTCGAGTTGGAAGGACAGCTGGGCGGCGTCGCTCTCGTTGCCGCTCGCGTCGATCTGCTTGACGAGCAGTTGCTTCAATCCGTCGGCACCGAACAGCGCCTCCGGCAGCTGCGCGTCGCCGCTGCGCGGGGTCCAGGTCTGGCCGCCGTCGAGACTGATGGCGAGGGTGGCGTTCGGCTCCAGTCCTTCGATGTTCACCGGGCCGGCAGCAGTGACGCGATCGTGACGGTCGAGACCGGTGTCGACCGCGAGCGACAGCGTCGGAGTCGCAGGCGCGGTCACATCGACACGGGCGACCAGCGTGGTGCTTGCGCTCTCGTTGCCGGCCACATCGATCTGGCGCACTTCGACCTGCCCGGCGCCGTCGTGCTGGAACATCGAGACCGGGATCAGGCCGCCCGCGGCGGCGAGCCACGGCGTCTGCGCGTCGGGGCGGTACTGGACGATCGCGTCCGTTTCGACGCCCTGGACGGCGATCGTGTCAGCGAGGCCCAGCGCGGTCTTGTCGGTCGGCATCGACCAATGCAACGCGTCCGGCGCCGTCCGGTCGAGCGTGAAGGACAGTTCAGCCACCTCGCCCGCGTTGCCCTTCGCGTCGATCTGCCTGACCTCCAGATGCTTCATCCCGTCCGCGCCGAACAGCGCTTCCGGCAACTGCTCGTCGCCGCTGTGCGAGGTCCAGGTCTTGCCCTCGTCCAGGCTGACCGCGAGCGTGGCCCCCGGCGCCAGCCCCGACACGTTCACCGCGCCCGAGGACGTGATGTGATCCTGCCCGCTGCGACCGGTGTCGACCGCGAGCGACAGCGTCGGTGCGACCGGCACGGGCGCGGGTGGCTGTTGAGCGGGATCGGCCGGCGGCGAGGGGTCGGGATCCGACTTGCCAGGGTCCGGCTGTTGAGACTGACCCGCGTGGGACTGATCTGCCGGCGGATGGTCCGCTGAAGGTTGATCCGTGCCCGGCGTCGACGTTCCGGGGTCCGGCTTCTGTTCCGACACGGGCGGATCCGACTTCGGTTGATCGGATTTCGGAGGATCGGACTTCGGAGGATCGATGGCGCCGATCGGCTTCGAGTCCCCTGCGGACGACGAACCCGCGAGGCCCGCCGCGCCGCCGATGCCCAGCAGACCGAGGCCCGCGGCCAGCAGCGCCGAGGAGCGGTCGTCATGGCGTTCGCCGCTGGCCGAGGCGGCGGCGGGGAGTGCTTCGGCAGCACCGGCGTCGCCATCCGGCATCGCGGCGGCGTCCGGCAACGCAGGGACGTCCGACACCGCAGGGGCGTCCGGAGTGGCCGCGGTTTCCAGCGTGCTGGCGGCGGGCGAGTCCGGCGGGGCGCTGCCGGACTCGGTGGCTGCCTCGTCCAGACGTTCGTCCTCGTCAGGTCGGACACGGCGGTCGTGCGCGCGTGGCGCAGGATTGCCCTTCGAGGTCAATGGCGCAGGCGCGCCGGGCAACAGATCTAGGTTGGCGGACATCATGGACACAGCAGAAGAAAGGACCCTGCAGTCTCTTCATGTCAGCGCCCGCCCGCACCAGCCTCGATTTGCAGCAAATGGCGACAGCTCCCACCCAAGTCGGTAGGCCAGCTACCAATAAGGCTGGAAGATGACCGGAGCCGCGCGAGCTCCGCCCCGCGGATGTGCTACTCGATGGCCTTGAGCATGTCCTCGACAACCTTCTTCGCGTCACCGAAGACCATCATGGTCTTGTCCATGTAGAACAGCTCGTTGTCCAGGCCGGCGTAGCCCGCGGCCATCGAGCGCTTGTTGACGATGATGGTTCGCGCCTTGTAGGCCTCGAGGATGGGCATGCCGAAGATCGGGCTGCCCTTCTGCAGCGCGGCGGGGTTCACCACGTCGTTCGCGCCGAGGATGATCGCGACGTCGGTTTGGCCGAACTCGGCGTTGATGTCCTCCATCTCGTGCACCTGGTCGTAGGGGACCTCGGCTTCGGCAAGCAGCACGTTCATGTGGCCGGGCATGCGGCCGGCGACCGAATGGATCGCGTAGCGGACCGTCACGCCCTTGTCGATGAGCTTCTGCGCGAGCTCCTTCACCGCGTGCTGCGCGCGCGCCACCGCCAGGCCGTAGCCGGGGACGATGATGACGCTCTCGGCATTGCCGAGGATGAAGGCGGCATCGTCGGCGCTGCCGCTCTTGACGTTGCGCTGCTGCGTGGTGGCGGCCGCCGCGCCGGCCTCGGCGCCGAAGCCGCCCAGGATCACGTTGAAGAACGAGCGGTTCATCGCCTTGCACATGATGTAGCTCAGGATCGCGCCCGAGCTGCCCACCAGCGATCCCGCGATGATCAGCATGCTGTTGTTGAGCGAGAAGCCGATGCCCGCCGCCGCCCAGCCGGAGTAGCTGTTGAGCATGGACACGACCACCGGCATGTCGGCGCCGCCGATCGGGATGATCAGCAGCACGCCGAGCGCGAAGCCCAGCAGCGCCACGAGGATGAAATCCATCGAGCTCTGCGAATGCCAGAAGCCGAAGATGAAGAACGCGGCGGCCAGGCCGAGGAGCGCGTTCAGCCAGTGCTGGCCGGGGAAGGTGACGGGCGCGCCCTGGAACAGCCGGAACTTGTACTTGCCGCTGAGCTTGCCGAAGGCGATCACCGAACCGGAGAAGGTCACCGCGCCGATGAAGCAGCCGAGCGCGAGCTCGATGCGGTTGCCGCCGGGGATGGGCTCGCCGCGCGGCGCGATGGCGAAGGCATGCGGCTCCACGACCGCGGCGCCGGCGATGCACACGGCGGCCAGGCCGATCATGCTGTGCATGAAGGCGACCAGCTCCGGCATCTTGGTCATCTCGACGCGCTGCGCCATGACCGTGCCGATGCCGCCGCCAATCACCAGGCCGCCGAGCACGTAGCCCAGGCCGAGCGTCTGTCCGCCGGCGAGCTTGAGGATCAGCGCGCCGGTCGTCAGCACGGCGATGGTCATGCCGACCATGCCGAAGAGGTTGCCGCGGATCGAGGTCGTCGGATGCGACAGGCCCTTCAGCGCCTGGATGAAGCAGACGCTGGCGATCAGATACAGCAGGGTGACGAGATTCATCGTCATGTGGCCCCCCCGGTCGATGGGTACGTCGCCCGATCCCACGAGGGGATTCGGGCCGGCTTGGGAGCGGCCCGGCGCTCGGCCCGGTCCACGTCGATGCGGCGGTGGGTCACTTGCGCTCCTTCTTCTTGAACATCTCCAGCATCCGTCGCGTGACGAGGAAGCCGCCAAAGACGTTGACCGCCGCCAGCGCGACGGCGAAGGTGCCCAGGCCCTTGCCGAGCGTGGTCTCGGTGAGCGCGGCGGCGAGCATCGCGCCGACGATGACGATCGCGGAGATCGCGTTGGTCACGGCCATCAGCGGCGTGTGCAGCGCGGGCGTGACGGTCCAGACGACGTGGTAGCCGACGTAGATGGCCAGCACGAAGATCGTCAGGTTGATCAGGGTGGGGGAGACGGCGTCCATGCGGAGAGCTCCTTCCGGGGAAACGGGAACGGCGGGAACAGCGGGAACGGGGCGCGGATCCGGGGTCAGGCCTTGCGCAGCACCTGGCCTTCGTGCGCGACGAGGCAGGCGGTCACGATGTCGTCGTCGGCGGGCAGCGCGAAGCCGCCCTCCTTCGTCAGCACCAGCTTCAGGAAGTCCAGCAGGTTGCGCGCGTACAGCGAGGACGAGTCCGCCGCGACCAGCGCGGGCAGGTTGGTCTCGCCGACCAGCGTGACGCCGTGCTTGCGGACGGTCTGGCCGGGCTCGGTCAGCGGACAGTTGCCGCCGGCGGGCGCGGCGATGTCGACGATCACGGAGCCGGGCTTCATCGCGCGGACCATCTCCTCGGTGACCAGCACCGGCGCCGGGCGGCCGGGAATCAGCGCGGTCGTGATGACGACGTCGGCCTGCGCGACGCGCTTGGCGACCTCCACCTGCTGGCGCTGCAGCCAGCCCGGCGGCATCGGGCGGGCGTAGCCGCCGACGCCGACGGCCGCCTCGCGTTCCTCGTCGGTCTCGTAGGGCACCTCGATGAACTTGGCGCCCAGCGATTCGACCTGCTCCTTGACGGCGGGCCGGACGTCCGAGGCCTCGATCACCGCGCCCAGCCGCTTGGCCGTCGCGATCGCCTGCAGACCGGCGACGCCCACGCCGAGCACCACCACCCGCGCGGCCTTGATCGTGCCGGCGGCGGTCATCAGCATCGGGAACAGGCGCTGGTAGTGGAAGGCGCCCAGCATCACGGCCTTGTAGCCGGCGATGTTGGCCTGGCTGGACAGCACGTCCATGCTCTGCGCACGGGACGTCCGCGGGGCGGCCTCCAGCGCGAAGGCGGTGAGGCGGGCCCCGGCCAGACGCTCCAGGCCGTCCCGGTCGAACGGGTTCAGCATGCCGACCAGCACCGCGCCGGGCTTGAACAGCGGCAGTTCGCCGGGGTCCGGGGACCGCACCTTGAGCACCAGGTCGGCGCCGAAGGCGGCCTCCCGGGCGACGATCTCCGCCCCGGCGGCGGCATAGGCCTCGTCGGTGGCGCTGGCGTTCAGGCCCGCGCCTTGCTCCACGCGCAGCACATGGCCCTGCGCGACGAGCTTCTTGACGGTTTCCGGCGTCGCGGCGACGCGCGTCTCTCCCGCCGCGGTTTCCTGCGGCACACCGATCAGCATCTGGAGTCCCTCCGTCCGAATCCGGGTCGAGGCGAGCTTAACCGGGCGACCGCCCTGGGCGAGCCTCGCCCGCGACAGGGGTTTTCACCAGGGAGACGCCACCCCGCAACGTGGGGGCAATGCTGTTTCGAAAGGTGAACCGCTGTCGTCCGCAGGGGTGAAAGCAGCGTTAAATTGGGGCGTCCAATGACCCCCGAAAGGAGTCACCCATGATCAAGAAGATGGTTTTCAGCAGTGCGTTGGCAATCGCGGCCCTGGTGCCGATGACTTCCCGGGCGGCCGATGTCGGCGTGTCGGTCAGCATCGGCGAGCCGGGCTTCTATGGCCAGATCGACATCGGCAACGTCCGCCCGCAGGTGGTGTACGAGCGGCCGGTGCTGGTCGAGCGCGTCCCGGCGCCACAGCCCGCCGTCTACCTGCTGGTGCCCCCGGGCCACCAGAAGAACTGGGCGCGTCATTGCGCGCGCTACAACGCCTGCGGCCGCCCGGTGTACTTCGTTCGCGACACCTGGTATCGCGACGTCTACGCGCCGCAATATCGTCGCGAACACACCGAGTACCGCTGGCGCCCGGACGGCCGCCGCGACTGGCGCGACGACCACGGTCATGGCCGTGGCCATGACCGCGACCATGACCGCGGCCCGGACCGGGATCACGGACGCGGTCCCGATCGCGACCGCGATGACCACGACCGCGGCCGTCGCTGATCCCCTGTCCCGATGACAAGACCCCGGCTTGCCGGGGTTTTTCATTTTCGGCGTTCACAATGCGGCCCGCACCCATCGAGGTGGCCGTTCCCGGCATTGGCGCCGCGGCTCGAGCCGCCCTTTCAGGAAGGACCAATGACCGAACGATTCAAGCCCAGCGTCACCGTCGCCGCCGTGATCGAACAGGAGGGCCGTTACCTGCTGGTCGAGGAACTCACCCGCGACGGACTGCTGCTGAACAACCCCGCCGGCCACCTGGAGCAGGCGGAATCGGCGATCGACGCCGTCGTGCGCGAAGTCCTCGAGGAAACCGCCCGGCCGTTCACGCCGGACGCCTTCCTCGGCGTCTACATGTCGCGCTTCCTGCGGCCCGACCGCAACGACGATGTCACCTATGTCCGGCTCGCCTTCACCGGCCGGGTCGGGGAACAGATCCCGGGCCGCCCGTTCGACGAGCCCATCCAGCGCACGCTGTGGCTGACGCTGGACGAGATCCGCGCCAGCCAGGACCGCCACCGCAGCCCGCTGATCCTGCAGTGCATCGAGGATCACGCCGCCGGTCGCCGCCTGCCGATCGAGGCGGTGAGCGGCCACCCGTCGCTCTACGCGCCCCGGGCCTGGCCGCACTGAGCGGCCCCGGAACGCCGACAGGCCCCGGAGGGCCTGTCGTCACGCGCGGTCGTAGCGATCGGCGCCGGCTTCAGAGCGTCATCGCGGCGCTGATGGCCTGCTGGCTGTGGCGGGGTTCGCGCCGGCAGGCTTCCAGCTCGTTGACCGCGCAGCGCGCCAGCGTCGTCAGCGACTCGCGCTGCCGGTCCCGCAGGCGGCGCGGCAGCCGGTCCATCACGCACAGGCTGCCGACCACCTCGCCGGTCGACAGCGACAGCGGCACCGACGCATAGAAGCGCACGTAGGGCGCGCCCTGGACCAGCGGGTGATCGAGGAATCGCTGGTCATGCCAGGTGTCCGGCACTTCCTGCAGGCTGCCGTGGTGCATCACGTGCGTGCACAGGCCCCGGGCCCGCGGCATCAGCCGCAGGTGAAGGCCCGAGGTGCCGATCAGCCGCAACTGGTCGCCGTCGACCAGGCCCACGGCCGCCATGGCGCCGCCGCTGATGTCGCAGGCCAGATCGGCCAGTTCGTCGAAGGCGACGTGCACCCGCGACTGCAGGTCCAGCCCGTCCACGGCGGCCTGGCGTTCGTCCTCGTCGACCGGCAGCGGCGCGCGCCAGCCTCGCAGCATCGCCAGCGCCTCGTCGGTCTGGCGGCCCTTGTCGAAGAAGCCCGAGATGCCGTGCTCCGCGCAGGCCCGCCGCATCTCCTCGTAGTAACTGTGGGTCATCACGATCACCCGCGCGCCGACGCCCAGTTGCCGGATCGCCCGCAGCACCCGCAGCCCGCTGCCCGGCTGCAAGGCCAGGTCCATCAGCACCACGTCCGGCTGCGCCCGGGCGATCACCTCGATGGCGGAGCGCTCGCACCCGGCCTCTCCCACCACGTGGATCTGGCGCTCCCGTGCCAGCAGCGCCTGCCATTGCGCCCGTGCCGTGATGGATCCATCGACGATGACGATGTTCATGACCTTGTGCTCCCTGTTTCATCCAGTTTCTTCCCGCCCCGCGTGGCGGTGGAGCCGGCGTTGCCGCGAGCCCCTGTCAGCGTTGGCGCAATCCCTTGTCAGCCATCCCTGACACGCGAATCGGGGGTCGCCCCTCGTGGCGAGGACTGCGTCACGGATCGGAGACCACCGCGCCTCGGGGCTCGGGTCAACCCCGCGGGGGACGGGTGATGTCCACCTTTGGGACAATGCCGCCCCATGAATCCCAAGAAGCAACGCGTCGTCGTCGGGCTGTCCGGCGGCGTTGATTCCGCCGTGACGGCCTGGCTGCTGAAGCAGGCGGGCCACGAGGTCGTCGGCATCTTCATGAAGAACTGGGAAGACGACGACGACAGCGAGTACTGCTCCTCCAACATCGACTTCGTCGACGCGGCCGCCGTCGCGGACGTCATCGGCATCGAGATCGAGCACGTCAACTTCGCCGCCGAGTACAAGGACCGCGTCTTCGCCGAGTTCCTGCGCGAGTACCAGGCCGGCCGCACGCCCAACCCGGACGTGCTGTGCAACGCCGAGATCAAGTTCAAGGCCTTCCTCGACCACGCGATGCGCCTGGGCGCGGAGAAGATCGCCACCGGCCACTACGCCCGGGTGCGCGAGGTCGACGGCCGCGTGCAACTGCTCAAGGGGCTCGATCCGTTGAAGGACCAGAGCTATTTCCTGCACCGGCTCAACCAGGCGCAGCTGCGCAAGACGATGTTCCCGGTCGGCGACCTGCCCAAGACCGAGGTGCGCCGCATCGCCGAGGAGATCGGCCTGCCGAACGCGAAGAAGAAGGATTCGACCGGCATCTGCTTCATCGGCGAGCGCCCGTTCCGCGAGTTCCTCAACCGCTATCTCTCCCAGAAGCCCGGTCCGATCAAGGACGACCGCGGCCGCAAGGTGGGCGAGCACGTCGGCCTGTCGTTCTACACGCTGGGCCAGCGCCAGGGACTGGGCATCGGCGGCATCAAGGAGAAGGGCGCCCCGCGCGGCGGCGGCGAGCACGCGCCGTGGTTCGTCGCCCGCAAGGATCTGGAGACCAACACGCTGGTCGTCGTCCAGGGCCACGATCACCCGCTGCTGCAGAGCCGCGGCCTGGTCGCGCAGGACCTGAGCTGGACCGACGAGGCGCCGGCCTTCGGCGGCTTCGGCGCCAAGACCCGCTACCGGCAGGCCGACGCCGCCTGCGCGATGACGCCGGGTGAGCCGGGTGGTCCGGCTGAAGGCAGCATCCGGCTCGACTTCCCGCAGGCGCAATGGGCGGTCACGCCGGGCCAGAGCGCCGTGCTCTATGACGGCGACGTCTGCCTGGGCGGCGGCGTCATCGCGGAAGCGATCGCGTAGACCTCCGCAACTCATCCAGCGATTCGGGGCACTCGTCGCATGGGCGGAACCGCCCCGTGGGTGTCCCATGACAATGCGCACCTTCCCTGCCGGACGTCGCCTGTGGCACGCTGGCGGCTTGTCGCTCCGTGTCTGCTTCGTCTGGATCGCCCTGTGGATCGCCCCCTCGATCGTCTCCTCGCCCGCATCGCCCAGCCCGCCTTCGTGCTGCGCATCGCCGCCCTGGCGATCTGCCTGCTGGAGCTGGGCTCGGCGATCTGGGGCCTGATGGGCAACCAGACGGAGCCGTACGACGGCGTCCTGGCCAGCCTCTACCGCCGCACCGGCGGCACCACGCACGACGCACCCTTCGTCCTCACCTGCCTGGCGCTGGTCATGGTGTTCGCCTGGCACTTCTGGCGCCTGGCGCGCCAGCAACACCTGGACCTGCCGCCGCGCAACGCGCTCTCCCGCGTGGTGCTGCTCAACCTGCTGGCGCTGCTGGTGACGCCGGGGCTCCCCTTCCTGGTCACGGTGCTGGCGGCGCTGCTGCTCAACGTGCGGCGCGCCTTCAATTTCGCGCTGGCGCAGGTCGTCATCAACGTCGCGCTGTACTGGCTGCTGCCCAGCGAGGCGCAGCGGCTGGAACAGATCCAGCCCGACATGCCCTGGTGGCTGAACAGCGTGGGCTTGTCGATGTCGATGGTAGCGCTGCACGGCATGGCCTTCGGGCTGGGGCGGCTGGCCGCGGCTGAAGGCGAACGCCGGCGCTGGTTCCAGGCGATGCTGGCCGAGAAGGAATCCGGCGAGCGCCTGCAGATCGAGCAGCTGCGCTATGCCGAGCGCCTGCACATGGCGCGCGAGCTGCACGACGTGATGGGCCACCACCTGACCGCGCTCAACCTGCACCTGCAGCTCAGCGAGGCGCTGCTCAAGCGCCACGACGAGCCGGGCGCGGCGCAGGCGGTGGAGAAGGCCAGGCTCGGCGCGGCGGGCTTGCTGGCGGAAGTCCGCGCCGCCGTGTCGCGCGAGCGCGAAAGTCAGCGCATCAACCTCGAGGCGGCGCTGCGCACGCTGGCGGACGGCATCGCCAGCACGCAGATCGAGCTGGCGCTGGACCCGGTCGCGCAGGACCTGACCCCGCGCTGCGCGCACGCGCTGCTGCGCTGCGTGCAGGAGGCGGTGACCAACGCGGTGCGCCACGCCGGCGCGACGCATGTGCGGGTGACGCTGGAAGCGGTGGAGTCGGCCGCGCCGGTCGCACCGGTCAGGGCCGGCGAGACGGCCTTCGTCGGCGGTCATCCTGGCCCGGCCGCCTTGCTGTCCGCGGGATCACAGGTGCGCGTGCGGGTTGACGACAATGGCCGGGGCACGCGCAAGCTGCGCGAGGGCAACGGTCTGAAGGGCATGCAGGAGCGCATGGCCGAACTGGGCGGGACGATGCAGGTGCTGCGGCATCACCCCGGATTCCTGATCGAACTGAACTGCCCGCGGCGCGCCTGAAGCGGGCCGGCGCCATCCAGGGAAGGAGACGACATGAGCGAGAACACGATCAAGCTGCTGCTGGTGGAAGATCAGCAACTGGTGCGCGAGGGCCTGAAGGGCCTGCTGGCGCTGCACGACGACATCCGCCTGATCGGCGAGGCGTCCGACGGGGCGGAGGCGCTGGAGTTGCTGGCGCGCGAGCAGCCGGACGTGATCCTGTCGGACATGCGCATGCCGCGGCTGGACGGGATCGGGTTGATCCGCGCGCTGGCGGCGCGGGCGCTGAAGATCCCGGTGGTGCTGCTGACGACCTTCGACGACACGGCCGCCTTCGACGAGGCGGTGCGGGCGGGGGCGCGCGGCTTCCTGCTGAAGGCGATCAGCCCGGACACGCTGGTGCAGGCGCTGCGCGACGTGGTCGGCGGATCGACCGCGCTGCGGCCGCTGCTGACCGAGCGCATGGAGCGCGCGCCGGTCGAGCGCGCCTTCGCCGCGACGCCCGAGCCCGAGACGCTCAGCCCCAAGGAGCTTCAGGTGCTGCGTCTGGTGGCCAGCGGCCGCAGCAACACCGAGATCGCCGCGTTGCTGGGCAACAGCGAGGGCGTGATCAAGAACCACTGCTCGGCAGTGTTCGCGAAGATGGGCGTGAGAGACCGCACCCAGGCGGTCCTCAGAGCCATCGACCTCGGTTGGATTTGAATCCGGCTCGGTCTCTCGGGGCGTCGCGAGCGGACGTCAGGCTAGGCGGGCGGAGCGGAGGAACCGGAACGTACTTCCTGTACGTGAGGATTCCGAGCATCCGACCAACGACGCATGACGTTCGCGCAGCAGCCCCCGCTCTCAGATCCAGAGGTCGTAGTCTTGGAGGGCGCGGATGCGGCGCTCGACCGAGAGGAAGCGGGCGGCGCCCACTTCGCCGATCGCCTTGACGACGCGCGGGTGGTACTTCTTGTAGAGCTTCTGCTCGGCGTCGACGTAACCGAGGTAGCCGCGCGAGAAGTACTTCGACTGCGCATTGGTCGGCTTGTCGCCGATCTGCACGTACTCCACCGACATGCGGGTGAACTGACGGTTCAGCGCGGCGAGTTCGCGCTCGTAAGCCTCATAGACCGGCACAAACTTCTTGGTCTGGGCCTCGTCCAGGGCCAGCGCCTTCAGCACGACGCCCTTGCGGTCGGCACGGACGGCGTCGCGCAGCGACTGGGCCTGCGCGGTGTCGGGCACCGGCGCCGGATCGGCGAAGGCCGGCAGCGCGGCGGTCAAGGACAGGCATAGCGCGGACAGCGCGGCGAACTTCTTCATCTCTCTTCCCTCGTCATGCGTCGGACTTCGACTGCGCGGCCGATTCTAGGGAGCGGGTTTTGCCCTGACCCTTCGGGACTTCACGGGGAGACAGGCGCGCGCACCTGCCGCCAGCGCTCGAGCCAGCCCGCGTGTCGCGGATCGGCCACGCGCAGGACCAGCTCAGTGCCCGCACCGGGCACGCTGTGCACGGTAAAGCTCGCATCCATGAGCCGCGCCCGCTCGCGCATCCCGCACATGCCGTAACGCACGCCTCGCGCCTGGCGCGATTCCCAGTCCGGCGCCAGGCCGATGCCGTTGTCGCGCACGGTCAGCAGCACGACGTCGGCCCGGTAGTCGAGCGCCAGCGTCACCTCGGTCGCCCGGGCGTGGCGATCGGCATTGGTCAGGCCTTCGCGCGCGATCAGCAGCAGCTCATCCTCCACCGGCGCCGGCAGTGCGCGCGGCGTTCCGCTCACCCGGATCCGGAACTGGCCTGGCGGGCGGATCAGATCCTGCCCGGCGCGCGCCAGACCGTCGGCCAAGGCACGGCCATCACGCCTGCCATCGCCATCGCCATCGCCGCCCCCATGACCGCCGCCGCCGTGGCGATCGGCGCCGTCATCGCTCCCACCGTCGTCGCGGTCATCGCGGTCATCGCGGTCACGACCTCGCCGCTCCTGCCGCTCGGCGGCATCCTCGTCGTCGATGCGCTGCCGCAGTTGTCCGACGCGATCGCGGCCTTCCGCGAGCAGCGCCTCCGCGCGGGTCAGATCGCGTTCCATCTTGTGGCGCAATGCCGCGTCGGCAACGCGCCGCACGCTCGCATCCAGGCCCAGCAACAAGCCTTGGAAACCCTGCAACAGGGTGTCGTGCAGGTCACGGGCGATGCGTTCCCGCTCGCGGTGGCGGTCGGCCAGGCGCAGACGCAGCCGGGCCTGCAGCGACCGGACGCGCAGCCGGTAGCCGCCCCAGACGGCCACGATCAGCGCCAGCGCCACCGCCCAGCGGAAGGCCGGCTGCTGATGGAGCATCGGCGCGATGCGGAAGGCCAGCACCGTCGGCTGGCGGCTCCAGAGGCCGTCCGGATTCGAGGCGAGCACCTCGAAGCGGTAGTCGCCGGGACCGAGGTTGGCGTAGGTCGCCTCGCGCTGCGTGCCGGCGTCGCGCCAGTCGGCGTCGACGCCGACCAGCCGGAAGCGGTAGCGGACCTGCTCGGCCTTGCTCAGCACGCGCGCGGCGTAGCGCAAGGTCAGCGCGTTGGTTCCTCTGGGCAGCTGCTGGCCCTGCGCGGCCGGATAGTTCTGCCCGCCGGCCATCAGCGCCTGCACGTCGACACGGACCTCGCGCGAGCTGCGCGGCGTCCGCGCCGGATCGAGCCAGACCACGCCGAGGTTGGTCACGAACCACAACCGGCCGCGGGCGTCGCGCACGGCGGTGGGCGTCGCCGAGGCCTGCCGCGCGATGCCCGGCAGCCCGTCGGCGGCGTCGAGCAGTTGATAGCTCAGCGGATGGGCGGACTCGTCGAACAGCGACGGCACCTCCGCCGCGGCCAGCCGCACCAGCCCGCGCGCGCCGTTGAGCCAGAGGTCGCCGTCCAGGGACTCGACGACGCCGGACACCCGCGCGAAGGCGGGATCGCGGGCGAGCGTGATCGTGGCGAAGCCGCCGTTCCTGCCCAGGGCCACGCCGTTCTCGCCGGCGACGACCAGCCCGTGGCGGGTGTTGATCATCGTGTGGATGCGGCCGGTCCGCAGCCCTTGCTCCGGACCGAAGCGCAGGCGTCGGCCGCGGTCGTCGATGCCGGTGAGCACGCCGTTGTGTCCGAACCAGACCGCACCGTCCGCATCGACCGCCAAGGCCGCCGGCGGAGCGCCGTCCAGTTCCGCGTCCTTCACCCGTTCGACGCCGGCGCGGGTCGCGTGGAACACGCCGACGTCCTGCAGTGACAGCCACAGCCCGCCGGTGGGATCGGCCGCCATGGCATTCGCGGCCGCCATCGCGCCGGCGGGCAGCGACAGGTCCCAGCGGTCCCAGCGTCCGCCGGGCAGCGAGCGCCAGAGGGTCTCGTTGTCCCACAGCCAGAGGGCGCCGTCGGTGGCGCGGATCGCCTGCGTGGCCGGCCGCCGCGACAAGGGTCGGGGATCGACGCCGTTGTCGCGCACCGGGCCGCCGGGCGGGTCGACGCGCCAGCTGGCGGAGGAACTCGACAGCAGCACGCCGCTGCCGTCCGGCTGCACGCTGAAGCCGGTGGCGGCCGCGTCCTCCAGGCGCGTGACGCGCTGGATGCGGTGCTGGCGCAGGCTGCTCACGCCGACGTTGGTGCCGACCCAGATCTCGCCGTCGTCGCTCTCCAGCAAGGGCACGGTGATCGACGATCCCAGCCCGTCCGCCACGGTGAACCAGCGTCCGCGCGTCCAGTCGAGCTGCTCGCCCGCCAGCAGCCGCGCCGTGGCCGCGGCATCGGTCCGGAACACGCCGCGGCCATTCACCGTGACCCACAGCCCGCCGTCGCTGGCGAACAGCATCTGCTTGACCAGCGTGACCGGCTGGCCGTCGCGTGAGGACACCACGCTGGGGGAAAAGGGCGCCGCGGCGAGATCGTCGGCCCGCAGCGGTCCCGGCGCCGGCGCCGTGCCCGGCAGCGCCGTCCACGCACGCCACGAGCCCGGCAGTCCGAGCGGCCGCACGCCGCCGCGCCCGTCCGCCAGCCAGAGCCGGTCCTGGACGTCCTGCGTCATCACGGCGGAGCGCCCCGTCCGCACGCCGGTGAACTCGAAACGCTCGGCGCCGGCGGCCAGGCGGTAGAGCCGCTCGCCGGAGCTGACCCAGAGCGTGCCTTGCCGATCGCGGAACAGGTATTCGGCGGCGGGCTCCGGATAGCCCTCCTGCTCGCCGATGCGGGACCAGCGCCGGCCGTCGAAACGCGCGAGCCCCTTGCCCGTCGCGGCCCACAGCGCGCCCGACGCCCGCACCAGGCGCAGCACGCGGCCGCCCGGCAGTCCCTGGGCCGCGCCGTGACGCACGACCTGACCCTCGCGCGCGCCGGACCCTTCACGCAGTTGCAGCACGCCGCCTTCGAAGAGGCCCAGCCACAGCGTGCCGTCGTCGTCGACCAGCAGCGCGTTGATGTTGACCGCCGGCAGCGACGGATCGCCGGGCCGGTAGCGCTCGAAACGCAGGCCGTCGAAGCGGTACAGGCCCATGCCGGTGCCGAGCCAGAGCTCGCCCTCGCGCCCGCCGCCCATCGTCCAGACGTCCGGCGGCGCGCCTTCGCGGACGCTCCACGAGCGGTGGGAGAAATCGGCCAGGCCGCCCTCGGCCGCGCGCACCGGCGCATGGTCCGCGCCGACGAGGCTCGCCGCCGCCAGGATCAGTCCCGCCCACCACCTCGCCACACGCGTCCTCCCTGTTCCGATGCCGGTCCGGCACCGACTGTGACCCTGTGCGCCGCCCGGGGTCAAGCGCGCGCTGGACCGTTCATGCGGCCGGCAGCGGACGGAGCCCGTACAGGCCGTGAGCCGCCCCGCGCACGGCGACGCGCACCGGATGCGGGAAGGGGTCGTCGATCAGCGGCTCGTCGTCGAGCAGCCCGCGGCGCAGCGCCTCGGTGGCCGCCTGCGTGCGGCTGCGCGCGCCAAGCTTCTGCAGCAGCGTCTTCACATGCGTCTTGACCGTGCCGGCCGCGACGCCCAGCCGCAGGCCGATGGACTTGTTGTCCAGGCCGAGGCACAGCATGCGCAGCACGTCGCGCTCACGCGGGGTGAGGTCGTCGCCGAGCCAGCCTTCGGCGACCGCGGCGGCCGCCGTGCGGCAGAGGTGGCGACGGCCGGCCGCGACCGCGCGCGCGGCGTCGCGCAATTCCTCCAGCGCGCAGGCGGCATGCACGTAGCCGAGCACCCCCGCGGCCATGGCCTGGCGGACCCGGCCGCCGTGCACCACGGGACTGACAACGAGCCAATGCGGCCCGGGCAGTCCGGCGCCGGCATGACGCCCGAGTGCGCCGGCGCCGCCGACCGGGGCCCGGCGTGGCTCGCCGGCCAGCGCCTGCAGCGCGCCGTCGTGGTCGGCGACGACGAGCCGGATCGGCTCGGCGCGGCCGGACGGTCCGGCGGCGAGTGTCGGCAGCACACCGGACTCGGCGATCAGGCCGGCGTCATCCCCCGCGTCATGGGCGCGGAAGAACGGCGACAACGCGGCGGCGATGCCGGCGCGCAGCAGCGGATTGCGGTGGAGGACGATCGCGTCGAGGACGGCATCCGGGACGGCATGAAGGCGCTCGATCAGGGACATGGACGGCTCCCAGGGCGTTGAAGGGCGGTGATGGCGAAGGCGGACCGGAGGAGGGCCGCTGGGAGACGCTGAAAGCGCTCTCTCGAAGGACTGCGCCGATCATCGGAAGCGATGCTGCACTGCGATAGCCCCGGTCGAGTCGACAACGCCTACCCGAAAGGGTATCGGCCCCCTGGAACGGGGACGGTGGCGAGGGGGCGCCCCTATGATCGCCGCCATGGTGCCCGCGTCCGATCCCATCCGCGTCCTGACGGTCGACGACCACCCGCTGATGCGGGAGGGCATCGCCGCGGTGCTGGGCGAGCAGCCGGACATGACGCCGGTGGGCGAGGCGGACAACGGCTGGCAGGGCCTGCAGGCCTTCGAGCGGCTGCGTCCCGACGTCACGCTGATGGACATCCAGATGCCGGGCATGGACGGGCTGGAGGCGCTGGCGCGGCTGCGGGCGCTGAGCCCGGCGGCGCGCGTCATCGTGCTGACGACCTTCAAGTCGGACGGCCAGGCCTGGCAGGCGCTGAAGCTGGGCGCCAGCGGCTACCTGCTCAAGACGCAGCTGCGCACCGAGCTGCTGGACGCGATCCGCGCCGTGCACCGCGGCAACCGCTGGATCCCCAACGAGGTGGCGCAGGAAATCGCCGCCCACGCCGGCCAGGAGCAGCTCTCCGGCCGCGAGATCGACGTGCTGGAGCACATCGCGCAGGGCCGGAGCAACCGGGAGATCGGCGGCCTGCTCTCGCTGTCCGAGGACACCATCAAGGCGCGGGTCAAGACCATCCTGTCCAAGCTCGACGCGCGCGACCGCACGCATGCCGTCGTGCTCGCGCTCAAGCGCGGTCTGTTGCGTCTGTAATCCGTCCGGACCCCGACTGCAACGGGGCGTCACGCCGGCCTGCCTCCGACGGGAGAGCATCGGGTGCGCCATCGGCGGCTGGTTCCACCGGGGAGCCGTTCCTACGATGGTGGCATTCCCCGGAGACCCTCGATGACCACTCCCTCGATCCCCACGGATCCCACCCGCCGCGACGTGCTCGCGCTGGGCGGCCAGTTCGCGCTCGCCGCGGCACTGCCGCTCGCGCTGGCCGACGGCGCCGCGGCCGCGACCCCGGCGGCCTCTTCCTCTTCTTCATCCGATCACACCCTGCCAGGAGCCCCCATGAGCTACGTCACCACCAAGGACGGTACCCAGATCTTCTACAAGGACTGGGGCAGCGGCCAACCGGTCGTCTTCTCGCACGGCTGGCCGCTGAGCAGCGATGCCTGGGAAGACCAGATGCTGTTCCTCGGCCAGAACGGCTTCCGCGTCATCGCGCACGACCGCCGCGGCCACGGCCGCTCCAGCCAGAGCTGGAACGGCAACGACATGGACACCTACGCCGACGACCTGGCCGCGGTGCTCGACAAGCTGGACGTCAAGAACGCGGTGCTGGTCGGCCACTCGACCGGCGGCGGTGAAGTCACCCGCTACGTGGGCCGCCACGGCACGAAGCGCGTGGCCAAGGTCGTGCTGGTCGGCGCCGTGCCGCCGACGATGATGAAGTCCGCCGCGTATCCGAACGGCCTGCCCAAGGAGGTCTTCGACGGCATCCGCGCCGGCGTCCAGAAGGACCGCTCGCAGTTCTACAAGGACCTGACCACGCCGTTCTTCGGCGCCAACCGCCCCGGCGCCGTCGTGTCGCAAGGCGCGCGCGACAGCTTCTGGCTGCAGGGCATGCAGGGCTCGCTGAAGTCGCAGTACGACTGCATCAAGCAGTTCTCGGAAACCGACTTCACCGAAGACCTCAAGAAGATCACCGTGCCCACGCTGATCATCCACGGCGACGACGACCAGATCGTGCCGATCGGCAATGCCGGCGAGCTGTCGGTGAAGCTCGCGCCCAAGGCCACGCTGAAGGTCTACAAGGGCGGCGCCCACGGCCTGGCGGTCACCGCCAAGGACCAGCTCAACGCCGACCTGCTGGCCTTCGCCAAGTCCTGATCGTCCCGGGTCGATCGCCGCCGCCGGCCCCCGCGCCGACGGGCATCGATCGGCCCCTCATTCCCCGAAGGAGATTCCCATGACCCCGACCGCCAAGGCCGCCCCCGGCGCCAAGTTGCTGAACCCGAAGGACCACACGCTGGTCCTGATCGACTTCCAATCGCAGATGGCCTTCGCCACGCATTCGATCTCCGCCAACGAGCTGCGCACCAACGCGTCGCTGGTGGCGCAGGCGGCGGCCGGTTTCGGCGTGTCGACGATCCTGACCACGGTCGCCGAGAAGAGCTTCTCCGGCCCGATGTTCGAAGAGATCACCGCGCCCTTCCCCGGCCAGAAGCTGCTGGACCGCACCTCGATGAACACCTGGGAGGACGCGGCGGTGATCGAGGAGATCAACCGCATCGGCAAGCCGCGCATCGTGCTGGCCGGCCTGTGGACCAGCGTGTGCATCGTGGGTCCGGCGCTGTCGGCGATCGACCAGGGCTTCGAGGTCTACGTGATCACCGACGCCTGCGGCGACGTCTCGGCCGAGGCGCATGAGCGCGCGGTCGAACGCATGGTGCAGGCCGGCGCGCAGCCGATGACGTCGCTGCAGTACCTGCTGGAGCTGCAGCGCGACTGGGCGCGCGGCGAGACCTACGACCTGACCACCGGCATCGCGCGCAAGGTCGGCGGCTCGTACGGCATCGGCATCAACTACGCCAAGACGATGTTCAACGCCCACGAGGGCTGATGGCCCTCGTTCCCGCGGAAAGGCGGCCCTCATGAATGCATATGTTTTGTCGGCCGCCGTGGGGCTGCTCGTCGGGGTGATCTACGGCGTGCTCAACGTGCGATCGCCGGCGCCGCCGGTGATCGCGCTGGTGGGCCTGCTGGGCATCCTCGCCGGCGAGCAGATCCCGCCGCTGGTGCGGCAATGGCTGCAGCGCGACACGCACCAGGCCAGCTGGATCGAGCAGAAGGTGCGCCCGCACATGTTCGGGCAGATGCCCGGGTGCGATCAGGCGAAGGCACAGGCCGGGACCCCGGCCAAGGCGGAGACCCATGATGTCTGAGACAGGATCCACCTCCTCATCGACGGCCGCTTCGGCGGCTTCTTCCGCTGCGGCGGCCTGGCCCGACCTGGTGCTGTTCAACGGCCGCTTCACGACGCTGGACCGCGCGCGGCCGCGCGCCGAGGCGGTCGCGATCAAGGACGGCCGCTTCCAGAGCGTCGGCGCCAACCAGGAGATCCTGGCGCTCGCGGGCCCCGCAACGCGCCGCATCGACCTGAAGGGCCGCGGCGTGCTGCCGGGCCTGATCGACAACCACCTCCACATCATCCGCGGCGGGCTCAACTTCAACATGGAGCTGCGCTGGGACGGCGTGCGCAGCCTGGCCGACGCGATGGCGATGCTCAAGGCGCAGGTCGACATCACGCCCGCGCCGCAGTGGGTGCGCGTGGTGGGCGGCTTCACCGAGCACCAGTTCGCCGAGAAGCGGCTGCCGACGATCGACGAGCTGAACGCCGTCGCGCCGGACACGCCGGTCTTCCTGCTGCACCTCTACGACCGCGCGTTGCTGAACGGCGCCGCGCTGCGGGCCGTCGGCTACACGCGCGAGACGCCCGAGCCTCCGGGCGGCCAGATCCTGCGCGACGCCGCCGGGAATCCCACTGGCCTGCTGCTGGCCAAGCCGAACGCATCGATCCTCTACGCGACGCTGGCCAAGGGGCCGAAGCTGCCGCCCGAATACCAGCTCAACAGCACGCGCCACTTCATGCGCGAGCTCAACCGGCTCGGCGTCACCGGCGCGATCGATGCCGGCGGCGGCTTCCAGAACTATCCCGAGGATTACCAGATCATCCAGAAGCTGTCCGACGCCGGACAGCTGACGATCCGGCTGGCCTACAACCTCTTCACCCAGAAGGCGGGACAGGAGAAGGAGGACTTCCTCCATTGGGCGCAGTCGGTCACCTACAAGCAGGGGGACGACTACTTCCGCCACAACGGCGCGGGCGAGATGCTGGTGTTCTCCGCCGCCGACTTCGAGGACTTCCGCCAGCCGCGGCCGGACATGCCCGACCAGATGGAAGGCGAGCTCGAGGAGGTGGTGCGCATCCTGGTCCAGAACCGCTGGCCGTGGCGCATGCATGCGACCTACGACGAGACGATCTCGCGCGCGCTCGATGTCTTCGAGAAGGTCCATCGCGACACGCCGATCAATGGGCTGAACTGGTTCTTCGACCATGCGGAGACGATCTCGACGCGCTCGATGGATCGGATCGCCGCGATGGGCG
This sequence comes from Mitsuaria sp. MSU3D, assembly GCF_056867975.1. NCBI lineage: Bacteria > Pseudomonadati > Pseudomonadota > Betaproteobacteria > Burkholderiales > Sphaerotilaceae > Roseateles > Mitsuaria sp. MSU3D. Next base: position 4,768,532 of record NZ_CP200314.1, read on the forward strand.
GCGGCGTCGCGGTGCAGCACCGCATGGCCTACCAGGGCGAGTACTTCGTCGAGCGCTACGGCGCGCGCGCCGCCGAGGCGACGCCGCCGGTGGCCGAGATGCTGCGCCGGGGCATGAAGGTCTCGGCGGGGACGGACGCGACGCGGGTGGCCTCGTACAACCCGTGGGTGTCGCTGTCGTGGATGGTGACGGGACGCACCGTCGGCGGGCTGCAGATCACGCCGCAGCGCAACTGCCTGGACCGCGAGGCGGCGCTGCGCATGTGGACGGAGAACGTCACCTGGTTCTCGAACGAGCAGGGCAACAAGGGCCAGATCGTGGCGGGCCAGCTCGCCGACCTGGTCGTGCCGGACCGCGACTTCTTCGGCTGCCCGGAATCGGACATCGCGGACACGAGCGCGCTGCTGACGATGGTCGGCGGCAAGGTCGTGTGGGGCGCGGGCGAGTTCGCGGAGCTCGACGACTCGGCACCGCCGCCGGCGATGCCGGACTGGTCGCCGGTGCGGCGCTTCGGCGGCTACGGCGCTTGGGGTTCGGAAGGCAAGCCGCTGCAGGCGGCGATGCAACGCGTCGCCTGCTGCGATACGGCGTGCGGCGTCCACGGGCATGCGCATGCGAACGCGTGGGCGTCGGAAATTCCGGCGTCGGACCTGCGCGGTTTCTGGGGCGCGCTGGGTTGCGCGTGCTGGGCGGTGTGAAGAGCGACGTGCAGGGAGCGCCGTGTAATGGGCGCTTTGATGGGCGCTGTGATGAGCGCTGTGTGATGGGCGACGCGTGATGAAAGCAGTGTGATGAGCGAGTTCCGAACCTTGAAGACCTTGCCCCCCGCGGCGCCGCGGTGGGTCGAGAGGATCCTGCAATGGCCCACCTTCGGGCTCCTGCTTCGGGTGGGGTTGGCCTCGGCCTACCTCATCGGCGGGATCGACAAGGCCATGGACTTCCCCGGCGCGGTCGCGGAGCAGGCGCACTTCGGCCTGCAGCCGGCGGCGCTGTGGGCGGTGCTGGCGATCGCGGTGGAGCTGGTCGGCGCGGTGCTGCTGATCGTCAACCGCCAGGTGTGGCTGGCGGCCGGCGCGCTGGGCGTGTTGACGCTGGTGGCGATGCTCGTCGCCAACAACTTCTGGGACCTGAGCGGTCAGGCGCGCTTCATGGCGAAGAACGCGTTCCTCGAGCACCTCGGCCTGATCTGTGCGCTGGCGATGGCGGCGAGGATCGCCGTGCTCGAGCGCAAGGGGGCGGCATGACCGGCGCGAAGAAGCTGCTGCTGGCAAGCCTCGCGCTGGGCTTCATCGGCGGGTACGTGGACACGGTGGGTTTCGTGGCGTTGTTCGGCCTGTTCACGGCGCATGTGACGGGCAACTTCGTGCTGATCGGCGCGGAGCTGAGCCGCGCGAGCGCCAACAGCGTGCTGCTGAAGCTGCTGGTGTTCCCGACCTTCATCGCGGCGGTGGCGCTTGCGCGGCTGGTGGCACTGCGCTGCGAGCGGACGAAGACGGTGGCGAGCCGGCCGCTGCTGGTGATGCAGACGGTGCTGCTGCTGGTGGCGTTGGTCTGCAGCGTGCCGGCGGGCGCGGTGCTCGCGCCGGATGCGCCGTGGGCGATGGCGACGGGGCTGTTCATGACGGCCGCGATGGCCGTGCAGAACGCGGCGGGCCGGCTGGCATGGCCGGCGCTGACGCCGACGACGGTGATGACCGGCAACGTCACGCAGGTGGTGATCGACAGCGTCGACCTGCTGCGCGGCGCGGCGGGCCCGGAGGTGCGGGACCGGTTGAAGCGGTTCATCTGGCCGGTGCTGGCGTTCGCGGTCGGCGCGCTGTCCGGAGCGTTCGCGTATGCAGGGTGGAAGTTCTGGTCCCTGCTATTACCGCTGGTGATGCTCGTCGGTCTGGTCGTGATGGATGTGAGGACGGATCACAAGGGGTGATCGCGTCAGAATGGGTCATTCCCTTTCGACGAGAACACCATGAGCAGAGACCAGGCCCTCACCCAGGCCGCCCAGCAACTGGGCTACGACTTCGACGGCGAGATCAAGGCCGGCGGCAACTACCAGCCGCTGATCCGCGACGGCAATGTCGTCTACGTGAGCGGCCAGGTGCCGCGCGTGAAGGACACCGTCGTGGTCACGGGCCGCGTCGGAGCCGAGGTGGACCTGGCCCGCGCGCAACTCGCCGCGAAGATCTGCACGATGCGCGCGCTGGTGCTGCTGCAGCGCTCGCTCGGCTCGCTCGACGCGGTGAAGCAGATCCTGCGCCTCAACGTGTTCACGCAGGGTGCCGAGCACTTCACCCAGCTCAGCGAAGTGGCCGACGGCGCGTCGGAGCTGCTGGTGCAGATCCTCGGCCCGGCGGGCACGCATGCGCGGACATCGGTCGGTGTCTACGCGCTGCCGAAGAATGCGAGCGTGGAGCTGGATCTGACGGTCGCCGTCCAGCCCTGACGGGCGGAGGACGACGGGCGCCTCCCACCCGTCGCATCGTCGCGTTGCTGATCGGCATTTGCGGGAGACGCCGCGCCGACGTAGGTTTGTCCCGTGCACGAACGGATGGAAAGTGCACGCCCGTTACAGCCGCCTCGACGACCTGACATCCGTCATCTTCGTTGGCGACGGGCAGGAGGCGTCGGCTCAGTCGCGGTCGGGCGAGCGGGGTTCGCGTCGGCTACCGATAGGCAACGGGCCATGACGATGCGCCTCGTCAAGAACGCGTGAGCCGGATCGCTTCAGTGCGAACGCCTGAGGTCCGTCCAGGGTTTCCACTGCACGAGCCCGCGAAAGGTCATCGCTAGCATGGCCTCGCGACAGGCGCCAAGCGCCGTCGCCGTCCGACACCAGACCACACGCGGACAAGCCCAGGGGAGGGCTCCACCACGACAGGAAAGAAGCGACGCCGCCTTCGCAGGCCGCCGCATGTCCGATCGCGGCGTGAGCACGCTCTCCTGACTGATCCGCGGCCATGTGTCCCGATGGGCCGTCGCTGGGCCACTCAACAAGGGAGCTTCTCTGTCATGAATCGAACTCTGTCCCGACTCGGCGTCATCGCCGCGATGGCCCTCGGCGGACTGACCTCGTTGTCCGCGTTCGCCAGCACCAATGTCTACAGCGGCACGCTGGTCCTGCCCGATGGCCGCAACACACGCTTCGACCAGGCTCAGGCCGGCAGCGTCTACCGGCCGATCGTCGATGCCCAGACCGCGGTGATGTCCAAGATCAAGTCGGCCATCCAGCCCAAGATCAAGGAGGCACTGCAGTCGGTCAATGGCGCCGTCGCCAACAGCGCGGCCTCGACCGTCAGCGGACCGGTCTACCTGCAGTTGAAGAACGGTGTCGCTTCCTTCTGGGGTCTGCAGGCCACCGGATCGGTCCGCGTGCAGCAGTCCAAGCTCGGCGTCACGGTGAGCTGCCAGGTCCAGGCCACGATCAGTTCGTCGACGCGCGTCAACGGCACGATCGACCCGTACACCGGCGTGTTCACCTTCGCCAATGTCGAGAACTTCTCGGTGACGCCGTCGTACACCTGCGACACCAGCCTGGACTGGATCCCGTTCGTCAACATCGTGGTGGATGCCGTCGTCGATCACTACGTCGACCAGGCCATCGCCGACGGCGTCCGCGCGGCCTACAACGCGCTGGGCGAGGTCAGCAAGCTGGCGCCGGTTCAGCTGATGGGGTTGGACACCTTGCCCAACAACCTGTTCGTCGTGAACGGCTCGGACCTGTGGCCGAGCTTCAAGTCGGACCTGGCCAACGCGTTCTGGTCCATCGACCTGACGATGACCATCGGTGATCCGAAGCACTACATCCACGGTCCGACCGGGTATGCGCATACGGCGACCTCGAACGACCCGGTGTTCTCGCTGAACTTCAACGGCTACAACTTCGCGCTGTGGGACAACCGGACCTACATCAACGAGGTCTTCTGCCCCAACACGCCGGTGCAGCCGTACTGCTACTTCTTCTGATGTAGCGAGGGGTGCCTCACGGCGCCCCTGCGGCGCTCCGGCACGCGGCCGACTTTCAGTCCGACCGGTGGAGAACCTCCAGGCAAAAAAATGGCCCGCGGCTTTGAGCGACGGGCCAGATGCCAAAGGAGCCTGCGCTCCATGGCGATCAGAACGGAATATCGTCATCCATGTCGTCGAAGCCGGTCGCGGCCTTCGGCGCGGGGGCCGGGGCGCGAGGGGCTGCGGCGCGGGGAGCCGGCGCGCGCGGCGCGTCGAAGTCGCCGCTGTCGCGACCGCTGCCGCCGCCACCCTGGCCACCGCCTTGACCGCCGCCGCGCTGCTCGCGGCTGTAGCCGCCACCACCGCCACCGCCCATCTCATCGCCGCCGTCACGGCCGCCCAGCAGTTGCATCTGCTCGGCAATGATCTCGGTGGTGTAGTTGTCCTTGCCTTCCTTGTCCTGCCACTTGCGGGTCTTCAGGCGGCCTTCGACGTAGACCGGGCGGCCCTTCTTCAGGTACTCGCCGGCGATCTCGGCCAGGCGGTCGTAGAACACCACACGGTGCCATTCGGTCTCTTCCTGGCGCTCGCCGCCTTCGCGGCTCTTCCAGTTGCGCGTCGTCGCGATGCTCACGTTGCACACCGCGCTGCCGCTCGGCGTGTAGCGCAGTTCGGGATCACGGCCCAGGTTGCCGAGGATGATGACTTTGTTGACCGAGGCCATGGTGGTTGCCTTCGCTTGCGTATGGTTGGGGTGTTCTGAAAAGGATGCTTTTGCGCCGCCAATCGCCCGGAACAGGCGTTTCGGGTTGCATTGAGCTGTTTCGGACCGGTTCGGCTTCCCGAAACGCGGCGCAGGGGTCGGATTATGCCGCCTGCCCTTTCCCAGGACACTTCCAAGCAAACACCAATCCGATGGCATCTCCAAGTCGCTGAACGACCTGGATCGGGAGCCCGCGGCTCAGTCCAGCCGCCGCCTCGACTGCTTGTGCGCGTACATCGCCGCGTCCGCCTGCTGCATCAGTTCGTCGAGGGCCAGCGGCTGCTCTGCGGGCATCGCCGCGTCGCCCACGCTGAAGGCCAACTCGTAGCCCCGCTGCGCGCGCAGATTGAGCGCGCCGACCTGCGTCCGCACCCGCTCCAGCGCCGGGGCCATCTGCTCGGTGGCCGTGCCGCTGAGCAGCGCCACGAACTCATCCCCGCCGGTGCGGGCCACCACGTCCGACGCCCGCAGGCAGAAGCGCAGGATGTCCGCGAAGGACTTCAGCGCCCAGTCGCCCTCCGCGTGGCCGTAGCGATCATTGACGTGCTTGAAGTGGTCGAGGTCGAAGTACAGCATCGTCGCCGGCCACTGCTGGCGTCGGCAGAGCGCCAGCACGTGGCCCGCCTGCGATTCGAAGCCACGCCGGTTCGCGAGACCCGTGAGTTCGTCGACCATCGCCATGTACATCGCCGCGAACTGCTGTTCGACCATGAAGGCCAGATCGCGCAGCGTCGCCTGGTCGTCCGCGTCGAAGCCGCGCGGCACGCGGTCGATCAGGCACAGCGTGCCGAGCCGGTGACCGCTTGGCGCACGCACCGGGCAGCCCGCGTAGAAGCGGATGTGCGGCGGGCCGGTCACCAGCGGGTTGTCGGCGAAGCGCGGATCCGCATGCGCGTCGGGGATCAGCAGGATGTCTTCCGACAGGATGGCGTGGCCGCAGAAGCTGAGGTCGCGCGGTGTTTCGCGCACGTCGAGGCCCTGCGCGGACTTGAACCATTGCCGGTCCGCGTCGATCAAGCTGACCAGCGCGATCGGCACCTGGAACAGCCGTCTGGCCATCCGCGTCAGGCGGTCGAAGCGTTCCTCGGGATCCGTGTCCAGCACCTGCAGCACGCGCAGCGTGGACAGGCGGGCGTTCTCGTCATCGGGCAACGGCGCAGCGATCATGGTCGACGTGTCTGCCTGTGCTGTGGAGGTTCGATGCCGCTCTGCGCCGACCGGGGCCCGGATCTCGGCTCGATCGGGATCGGGTCAACGGCGGACCCGTCGATGTGCGGGACAATCGAGAGCTCCATGAGTTCGTCCAGCCATCATCCCGTCCCGCTCGACATCCTGCAAGAGGTGTTCGGTTACAGCGCCTTTCGCGGCCAGCAGGCCTCGATCGTCGATCACGTGACCGCCGGCGGCGACGCGCTGGTCCTCATGCCCACCGGCGGCGGCAAGTCGCTCTGCTACCAGATCCCCGCGATTGCGCGCCAGCGCGCCGGCCATGGCGTCACCGTGGTCGTCAGTCCGCTGATCGCCCTGATGCACGACCAGGTCGGCGCGCTCGAGGAGGCCGGCGTCGAGGCCGCGTTCCTCAACTCCACGCAGACGTCCGAGGAAACGCAGCGCATCGAGCGCGAGATGCTCGCCGGCCGCATCACGCTGCTGTACGCCGCGCCGGAACGCGTCAACACGCCGCGCTTCATCGCGCAGATGCAGTCGCTGTACGAGCGCGGCCTGCTCAGCCTGTTCGCGATCGACGAGGCGCATTGCGTCAGCCAGTGGGGCCACGACTTCCGCAGCGAGTACCTGTCGCTGAGCCTGCTCCACGAGCGCTTCCCCGACATCCCGCGCATCGCGCTGACGGCCACCGCCGACGACATCACCCGCGCCGACATCATCGATCGGCTGCAGCTCGAAGAGGCACGGGTCTTCGTCGCGTCCTTCGACCGGCCCAACATCCGCTACCTGATCGTCGAGAAGGACAGCCCGCGCGAGCAGCTGCTGCGCTTCATCCAGGACGAGCACGAGGACGCGGCCGGCGTCGTCTACTGCCAGAGCCGCAAGAAGGTCGACGAGACCGCCGACTGGCTGCGGTCCAAGGGCATCAACGCGCTGCCGTACCACGCGGGCATGGAGCAGGACCAGCGCAAGCGCCACCAGGACCGCTTCCTGCGCGAGGACGGCATCGTGATGGTCGCGACCATCGCCTTCGGCATGGGCATCGACAAGCCCGACGTGCGCTTCGTCGCCCACCTGGACCTGCCCAAGAACATCGAGGGCTATTACCAGGAGACCGGCCGCGCCGGTCGCGACGGCGCGCCGGCCGAGGCATGGATGGCCTACGGCCTGGCGGACGTCGTCCAGCAGCGGCGCATGATCGACGAGAGCCCGTCCACCGACGAGTTCAAGCAGGTGCAGCGCGGCAAGCTCGACGCGCTGCTGGCGCTGGCCGAGGCCATCGACTGCCGGCGCGTGCGCCTGCTGGCCTACTTCGGCGAGGACAGCCAGCCCTGCGGCAACTGCGACAACTGCCTGAACCCGCCCGCAACCTGGGATGCGACCGAGGCGGCGCGGATGGCGCTGTCGTGCATCTACCGCTTCCATCAGGTGACGGGATTCAGCTTCGGCTCCGGCCACCTGATCGACGTGCTGCGCGGCAAGGAGACCGACAAGGTCAAGCAGTACCGGCACCACGAGCTGAGCACCTGGAGCGTCGGCGCATCGCTCAGCGAGCAGCAGTGGCGCGCGGTGATCCGCCAGCTGATCGCGCTGGGCTACGCGGTGACGGAGGGCGAATACAACACGCTCTCCCTCGGCGGCGAGGCCAAGGCCGTGCTGCGCGGCGAAGTGCGGATGCTGCTGCGTCAGCCCGCCACGCCGACCAAGCGGAGCAAGTCCAGCCGCACGGGCGCGTCGTCGGCCCGGCGCTCGGAAGCGGAAGCCGATCTGGACGCGGCGGCGCAGGGGCGCTTCGACGCGCTCAAGACCTGGCGCGCCGAGGTGGCACGCGAACACGGGTTGCCGGCCTACGTGATCTTCCAGAATGTCACGCTCGCGGAGCTCGCGCGCGTGCAACCGAAGTCCCTCGACGAGATGTCCGGCATCAGCGGCATCGGCGCGAAGAAGCTCGAGGCCTACGGCGACGCGCTGCTGCGCGTGCTGAGCGAGGACTGAGCGAGGACTGACCCCGCGGCCCCGTCGAGCCCTTCGTCGCGTCATGCGATCGTCATGCGATCGCCCTGATGAAAAGGAAAACGCCCGGCATTGCCGGGCGTTTTCGTTGGCGAGCGCTACAGCTGATCTGCCGCGGTCGCCGCTCTGACAGCGCAACCGCGGGAGCTCAGCAGAGCTGGGTGGTGCAACCGACCTGCGCGGCCGAAGCCAGTTGCCGGCCGTCGGCCGACGTGTCGCGGCGGCCGGTGATGTAGACCGTGGGCAGCTGCGTGCGCTTGGCGGTGATGACCACCGGATCCAGCGTGATGACGGCGGCGCGTTGCTCGCGCTGTTCCTGCACGTGGAGCAGGCTGAATGCGATCGCCAGCGTGGCGCCGATGCCGAAGGCGAAGGCCTTGAAGCTCGCGGCGCCGGTCATGCCGATGCGCGGGCTGCGCGTGGAACGGGTCTTGGAAGTGGTGGTGCTCATGTCGATCTCCTTGAAGGGGTTGCGTGTGTCAGTGAAGTCAGTGTCGTCATTGCGGCCCTGCTTCGCGAGCCACAAGCGACGAATGCGCGCGGCGGCGGAGTGAACTGCGCGGAATCGCGACGAATGGATGAGTGGAAGGCCTCGATCGCCGGGATCGCCCATTCCATCGGTGTTCTGAGCGATCTGGCTTCTTGTGTCCGCGGACACATCGGACACTGCGGACACCCGGAGCGGTCAAAAAAGAAGCCCGCTGGTCAGGCGGGCTTCGAAATGCCGGGGGGAAGCGTGGCGTCTATCGGAGCGCAGGCCGCACGGTCATCCGCGCGGCTTGCTGGCCTCATCGGCCTGAGGTCCCGGCATGGTCTGCTCGGCCCAGTGCAGGGGCAGGGTGTTGGACGGACGCGCGGCCTCGTTCGTGTCCGCCAGCCACAAGGCGATGACGGCGGCACTGGCCACGGCGGCCAAGGCGGTGAGGAAGGTCTTTGCGGCGTCGTTCATGGTGGTCCCCTGCGGTGTCTTTCCTGTCCTGGAAGGTTCAACGAGGTTGGACTGTGCGCCGCCGTCCATGACAAGGCCATCCGGACGCGACGAATTGCCGCAATCGCGCGCCGAAATGCCGGCCAGCCGGCTGAACGGAAGTTAGGGGGGTGGTCTCAGACGCTCGCGGCGAGCGATGCCCCAGCCTGGGGCGGCCAGGCGGCCAGCCGGTCCGCCAGCGCCACGGCGGGCTGCGGCCGGCAGTAGAGATAGCCCTGCTGCTGCCAGCAGCCGAGCGCCAGCAGCGCGTCGCGCTGCGCCTCGGTCTCGACGCCCTCGGCGACGACGTCGATGCTGAGCGCCTCGGCCATGCCCATCATGGCGCGGACCAGCGCCCGGTCGTCGGCGCTGTTGGGCAGGTCGCGGACGAAGGCCCGGTCGATCTTCAGGCGCGCCGGGCGCAGCAGCTTCAGATAGGCGAGCGAGGAATACCCCGTCCCGAAGTCGTCCACCGACAGGCTCAGGCCCAGTTCCGACAGACGCGCCAGCGTCTGCAGGACGGTGTCGGTGTCGGTCAGCAGCGAGCTCTCGGTCAGCTCGATCGCCAGTTCGCCGGGAGCGACGGCGTGGCGGCGCATCGACTCGGCGATGCGCTCGGCCAGCCGGGGTTCCCGGAACTGCAGCGCCGACAGGTTGATCGAGATCGGCCCCGGGTGCCGCCCCGCCGTCTTCCAGCGCGCCAGCTGGGCGCAGGCCTGCTCGATCGTGCTCCAGCCGAGCGCCAGGATCTGCCCCGTCTCTTCCGCCAGCTCGATGAACTGGCCCGGCATGACCAGACCCCGCTGCGGATGCTGCCAGCGCATCAGCGCCTCCAGCCCCGACCACTCGCCGGTGCGGGCGTCCACGACGGCCTGGTAATGGAGCAGCAGCTCGTCGCGTTCGAGCGCCAGCTTCAGCTCGCGCTCGAGTTCCATCCGCTCCACCGCCGCCGCGTCCATGTCCTGCTGGAAGAAGCTGTAGCGCGACCGCCCCATCTGCTTGGCGCGGTACATGGCCAGGTCGGCGTGCCGGACGAGCGTATCGAAGTCCTCGCCGTCGCGCGGGAACAGCGCGATGCCGACGCTGGCCGACACACTCGCCACGCCGCCTTCGAGCTGCAGCGGCGCGTTCAGCGCCTCGATCAGCCGCTGCGCCGCGTGCCCGACGTGCTCGCTCGAATCGCGCATCAGCAGCAGGAACTCGTCGCCGCTGACGCGGCAGGCCAGGTCCGATTCACGCACCGCCTGGCGCAGACGCTCGCTGGCCTGCAGCAGCATGCGATCGCCGGCCGCGTGGCCGAGCGAGTCGTTGATCGCCTTGAAGCGGTCCAGGTCGACGAACAGCAGCGCCAGATGCGTCTGCTCGCGGCGCGCCACGGCGGCCTCGTGCAGGAATACCTCGCGGAACAGCGTCCGGTTGGGCAGTCCGGTCAGGTGGTCGTACATCGCCAGCTGATGCAGCTGCGCGTTCTTGCTTTCCATGTCCGCCAGCAGGCCGGCGATCTGCTGGCCCATCTGATCCAGGTGGACGCCCAGCTGGCCCAGCTCGTCCTTGCGGTTCCAGCGCAGGCGCGGGACCGGCTGGCGTTCGGCGATCGCGCTGGCCAGCTGCTTCAGGCGGTCGATCGGTCGCACCAGACGCAGATAGAAGACCAGCAGCACGATGACGACACCCGCCGCCACCTGGAACGCCACGATCAGCGCCGTCTGCTGACGGCCTTCTTCCAGCATGCGCTCCTGCGCGGCGTCGTCGAACTGCACACGCAGGCTGCCCAGCACCTGCGCGTCGCGCTGGATGGTCGCCGCCAGGGTGACCGTCGGCCAGCCGGGGCTGCACTTGGTGCGGACGACATCGCGGGTGTCGGCGCGTTCCTCGCTGAGCTCGACCGCGCAGACGTTCACGTCCGACAGCAGCTGATCCAGCGCCCGCTGCACCGCCGGACTGTCCACCGTCCACAGCGGCTCGGCCAGGCCGTTCGCGGCGAGCGTCAGCACGGCCGCGCGCTGGCCTTCCAGCACCGGCTCCAGGCTGCGCCGAATGAAGGCATCGCTGAACGCCACCAGCGCCAGCGCCGGCACGGCGATTCCGATCACCACCGCAAGCAGGATCACGCTGCGCAGCGACAGCGACGGCGCTTTGAGCTTCATCAAGGAGGGTGGGGCAGGAGGGGGATGGCTGATTCTGCACGTCCGAAATGTGGGAGCCCCCCCGCAAAGACGGGGTCGCCGGGAAGGATTTAGGCATTCCTCCCGCTGCCACGCGGTGTCAGCAGGGCCCGGCGCGGAACCAGCCCTGGCCCTATCATGGCGAGTTCGACTCCAGCTGTCTCCCGGCCCCCATGTCCACGAAAGTCCCGCCCGCCGTCCCCGCCCCGTCCGAGCCGAGCGCCGAGCCGAAGGCGGGCGCAGAGCTGCAGTCGGGCGCCGGCCGATACCTGGGACAGGCGCTGCGACCGGTCGGCGAGACGCCGATGATCCGCGTCCGGGGCGCCCGCACCCACAACCTCAAGAACATCGACGTCGACCTGCCGCGCAACCAGCTGGTCGTCATCACCGGCCTGTCCGGCTCGGGCAAGTCCTCGCTGGCCTTCGACACGCTGTACGCCGAGGGACAGCGCCGCTACGTCGAGAGCCTGTCGGCATACGCGCGGCAGTTCCTGCAGCTGATGGACAAGCCCGATGTCGACGTCATCGAGGGCCTGTCGCCGGCCATCTCGATCGAGCAGAAGGCCACCAGCCACAACCCGCGCTCCACCGTGGGCACGGTCACCGAGATCCACGACTACCTGCGCCTGCTCTATGCGCGCGCCGGCACGCCGTTCTGCCCCGACCATCACCTGCCGCTGGAGGCGTCGAGCGTCGGCCAGATGGTCGACGCGGTGCTGGCGATGCCGGACGAGTCGCGCCTGATGGTGCTGGCACCGGTCGTGCGCGATCGCAAGGGCGAGTTCGTCGAGCTGTTCCAGGACCTGCAGGCGCAGGGCTACGTCCGCTTCCGCGTCGACGGCCAGACCGTCGAGGTGACCGAGCTGCCCGCGCTGAAGAAGGCCGAGAAGCACGACATCGACGTCGTCGTCGACCGCATCAAGCTGCGCCACGACAGCGCCGACACGCTGCGCCAGCGCCTGGCCGAGAGCTTCGAGGCCGCGCTGCGCCTGGCCGACGGCCGCGCGCTGGTGCTGAACATGGACAGCGGCACGGAGGCGATCTACTCCAGCAAGTTCGCGTGCCCGATCTGCAGCTACTCGCTGCCGGAACTCGAGCCGCGGCTGTTCTCGTTCAACTCCCCGGTGGGCGCCTGCCCGTCCTGCGAGGGCCTCGGCCAGGTCACGGTCTTCGATCCGGAGCGCGTCGTCGCCTTCCCCACCCTGAGCCTGGCCAGCGGCGCGGTGAAGGGCTGGGACCGGCGCAATGCCTACACCTTCTCGATGCTGGAGACGGTCGCCAAGCACTACGGCTTCGACATCGAGCTGCCTTTCGAGGAGCTGCCCGAGCAGGCGCGCCAGGTCTTGCTGCAGGGCTCCGGCGAGGACGAGATCAGCTTCACCTACGAGGCCGAGGGTGCGAACGGGAAAAAGCGCAGCGTCAAGCGCGCCCACCCGTTCGAAGGCATCCTGCCCAACCTCACGCGGCGTTATCGCGAGACCGACTCGGCCGCCGTGCGCGAGGAGCTCGCGCGCTACCAGAGCGCCAAGCCCTGCCCGCAGTGCGACGGCTCGCGGCTGCGCCGCGAAGCCCGCAACGTGCTGCTGCAACCGGCCGAAGCCGCCGAGGGCGAACGCGGCAAGCCGATCTATGAGGTCGAGCACGCGACGCTGCGCGAGGCGCTGCACTACTTCGAGGGGCTGAAGCTCAAGGGCGCCAAGGCCGAGATCGCCGACAAGGTGATCCGCGAGATCGCCTCGCGGCTGCACTTCCTCAACGACGTCGGCCTCAACTACCTGAGCCTGGACCGGAGCGCCGACACGCTGTCGGGCGGCGAGGCGCAGCGGATCCGGCTCGCGTCGCAGATCGGCTCGGGCCTGACGGGCGTGATGTACGTGCTGGACGAGCCCAGCATCGGCCTGCACCAGCGCGACAACGACCGCCTGATCGCCACGCTGCGGCGACTGCGCGACCTGGGCAACTCGGTGCTCGTCGTCGAGCACGACGAGGACGCGATCCGCGCGGCGGACCACGTGCTGGACCTCGGTCCGGGCGCGGGCGTCCACGGCGGCCGGATCATGGCGCAGGGCACGCCCGAGGAAGTCGCGGCGAATCATGAGTCCTCCACGGGTCGCTACCTGAGCGGTCTCGACCGCATCGAGGTTCCGAAGAAGCGCCATGCGCTGGCGGACAGCCCCGACCCGCGCACGCTGAAGATCGTCAACGCACGCGGCAACAACCTCAAGGGCGTGACCGCGGAGTTCCCGGTCGGCCTGCTGACCTGCGTGACGGGCGTGTCCGGTTCGGGCAAGAGCACGCTGGTCAACGACACGCTGTACGCGGCGGTCTCGCGCAAGCTCTACCAGAGCCACGCCGAGCCGGCCGAGCACGACGAGATCGAGGGCATGGAGGCCTTCGACAAGGTCATCAACGTCGACCAGTCCCCGATCGGCCGCACGCCGCGTTCGAACCCGGCGACCTACACCGGCCTCTTCACGCCGATCCGCGAGCTGTTCGCCGAGATGCCAACCGCGCGCGAGCGCGGCTACGGCGCGGGCCGCTTCAGCTTCAACGTGGCCGGCGGCCGCTGCGAGGCCTGCCAGGGCGACGGCGTGCTGAAGGTGGAGATGCACTTCCTGCCTGATGTCTACGTCCCGTGCGACACCTGCTTCGGCAAGCGCTACAACCGCGAGACGCTGGAGGTGCTCTACAAGGGCCGGAACATCTCCGAGGTGCTGGGCCTGACGGTGGAGGACGCGCTGCCCTTCTTCAGCGCGGTGCCGACGCTGGCGCGCAAGCTGCAGACGCTGATGGATGTCGGTCTGGGTTACGTGAAGCTGGGGCAGAGTGCGACGACGCTGTCGGGTGGCGAGGCGCAGCGGGTCAAGCTGGCGCTGGAGCTGTCCAAGCGCGACACCGGCCGCACGCTCTACATCCTGGACGAGCCGACGACCGGCCTGCACTTCGCGGACATTGCGCTGCTGCTGAAGGTCGTGCACCAACTGCGCGACGCGGGCAACACCATCGTGATCATTGAGCACAACCTCGACGTCATCAAGACGGCCGACTGGCTGATCGACATGGGTCCCGAAGGAGGATCGGGCGGCGGCCGCCTGCTCGTCGCAGGAACGCCCGAGGACGTTGCCGCCTGCGAGGCCAGCCACACGGGTCGTTATCTGAAGCCGCTCCTCGCCCGCGGCTGATCAACCCCCCGCACCTCGCTCCTCGCCCCACTCGATCGTTCGGATCGAGACGACCTCAGCCCCTCTTCGGAACTTAAGGAGGGAATTCACTTGCCGGTAGGCAAGTGAAGGAGGGAGATGGAGAAGAGGGGCTGAGGTCGGCTTGATCGCGCGCCAAAGGGTGCAGTCAAGCAACCGTCTTGCGCCTCACCGCGAACGCCAGCGCGCCCAGTCCCAACGCGAAGAGCAGCCACGTCTGCGGCTCCGGCACACCGGGCACCACAGGCAGCGTGCCGCCGTTGCCACCGCTGTTCTGCGGGATCTGCGGCAGCGTGATGATGCCGGGGCTGCCACCCGCAGGGGGCGCTGCGCCGCCGCTCAGTCCGCCGCTGCTGCTGCCGGGCGTGGTGGGCGCGAGCAGGCTGGTATCGGACGTCGCCGTCGGCGGCAGCGCTGCTGTCCGCGAGAAGCTGCCCGGATCGCCCGCGCCTTCGGCGGCACCGGCCGCCGGCGGTTCGAACATGAGCGGATCTTCCTCGTTCTTCGCCGTCTGCGCGCCGCCCGCGGCGGGCTTGAGCTTGCCGCGCGAGATGCGGCTCACATTGCGGCAGACCGTCGGCACCAGGATGCACTGACCGTCCTCGCAATACACGAGGCCGCGTTCCAGCGTCTGCTCGGTCCACTTGCCGCGCGTGACGGTCTTGCAGACCGATCCGGCGCCGAAGTGCATGTCGCGGATCTCGGCGCCGTAGTCGTAGCGGCCGACGATGCTGTCGCGATGGATGTCGACGATCTCGTCGTACTGACGCGCCGCCATGCGGGTCTTCAGCTTGGCGCGCGTGGCCGCCGGGATGTCCTTGTACCGGTCCACGGCCGCGACGAGATCCCCCATGAACGGGTTCACGCCGGGTCGATCCCAGGAACAGTTCGGCAGCGTCACCGTGGACGCGGCCAACGCGAATGCGGCCACCAACGACATGACTGATCTCTTTATTCGGCGGCCGCCTCCGTGAGAACACCTCGTCGGGGTCAGGCCTTGCCGGCAGTCTTTCCTGTATCCATCCGTGCGCTTGAATCACGGGATGTGACAGGAATTGGTCGGGAGTGTAGGGAGCGAAACCCCGTCGCTACGGGCCGTCCCCCTCAGCCGGGGGTGTGGTCGCGCGTGGTTTTTGTCACACTGCTCTCGCAGTTCGCACACCCAGGGTAAAAGCACCGGCGGCATGGACAACGCTGCCCTCTCGGAGATTCGCTGTTATCGTGCCGTGTCCCCTGCCAGCCACCGCCATGTCGTCCCCCACCGCCGCCCGTCACGTCCTCTACGTCGAGGACGACCGCATCAACATCGTGCTGATGGAAGAGGTGTTCCGTCTGATGCCCGGCTGGACCCTGGACATCGCCGAGACCGGCGCGCAGGCGATGGACGCGCTGTCGCGCGTCACGCCCTCGCTGGTGCTGATGGACATGAACCTGCCCGACATGAACGGCCTGGAGTTGATGGCCCTGGTCCGGGCCCAGCCGCAACTCACTCAGCTGCGCTGCATCGCGCTCTCCGCCGATGTGATGGACGACCAACGCCAGCGTGCGCGTGCCGCGGGCTTCCAGGATTACTGGCTCAAGCCGATCGACGTGCGCCAGTTGCGCGCGGCCCTTGAACGGCTCTGAGCCTCGCTGAGCCGCGCTGAGCGCGGCCGACCGGCGGACGTAAAAAAGCCCGCGCGAGGCGGGCCTTGTCCGGAATGCGGCGGGGTCTCGCGACCCCTCCGCTCAATCCTTCAGGTGGCTGTTGATCAGTCGGGTCATCTCGAACATGTCGGCCTTGGCCTTGCCGAAGATTTCCTTCAGCTTGGCATCGGCGTTGATGACGCGCTTCTGCGCAGCGTCCTGCAGGTTGTGCTTCTTGATGTATTCCCAGACCTTCTTCACCACGTCGGTTCGCGGCAGCGGCTTGTCGCCGACGATCGCGGCCAGCGCGGGGCTGGGGGTCAGGGCCTTCATGAAGGCGGCGTTGGGGGTGCGCTTCTTCGCGGGAGCAGCAGCCTTCTTCGCAGGGGCTGCCGCCTTCGTCGCGGGCGCGGCCTTCTTCGCCGGAGCCGCCTTCTTCGCGGGAGCGGCGGCCTTCTTCGCCGGAGCCGCCTTCTTGGCCGGTGCCGCCTTCTTGGCGGGCGCAGCCTTCTTCGCAGTTGCCATTTCGATTCTCTCCATCAAGGGTTGTTGATGTGCCGGGCCCTGGTGAAGGTCTGACGCCTTCGGTACTCGATGGCACCCTGCGCGGGCAATGGTACTGCGCACCTCTGTCATTGAGAAGGCTTTACCGGGGGGAAACGGCCTCGAAGTCAACGTCGCGGCCTGTGTTTGTCGCAGCCGCGCATCAATCTCCGCGTGTCCTACGCGCGCCGCACGTCTTCACCTACGGGGTTCCCCGTGGTCATCGCGCCGCGCGCGCATCGGCGTCCGCATCCAGGTCGGCGCGCTCAGTAGACGTCGCGACGGTAGCGGCCATCGCGGATGAGGGCGTCGACATCGGCCTCGCCGAGCGTCTCGCGCAACACCGCGTCGACCGCGCCGGCCATGCCTTGCAGGCTGCCGCAGACATAGAACGCGGCGCCGTCGGCGACCCATTCAAGCAGCTGCTGCGCGTGCCGCGCGAGCAGATGCTGCACATGCACGCGCTCGGTCTGGTCGCGCGAGAAGGCCCAGTCCGCCTGCGCGATCAGGCCGTCGCGCTGCCAGGCCTCGATCTCATCGCGGTAGTGCGCGTCGTGCGCCGACTGGCGTTCACCGAAGAGCAGCCAGACCGGTGCGTGCGCCTTCTCGTGATCGGCCGGGCCGCCGGCGGCGTTCGTCGTGTCCATGCGGGTCGTTGCCCGCGCCTTCAAGTGCGCGCGCAGTCCCGCCAGTCCGGTGCCGTTGCCGACGAGGATCAACTTGCGATCGGCGTTCGCACCGATGCGGAAGCTCGCGTGCGAGCGCAGGCGCATCGCCACGGTGCCTTCGAGCGGCAGCCCTCCGGTCAGCCACCCCGACGCGAGTCCGGGCGTGCCGTCCTCGCGCGCGGTGCGTCGGACCATCAGCTCGACGCGCCCGTCCGAGGGGAGCGAGGAGATCGTGTACTCGCGCGGCCGCTGCGCGTCGTGATCGGCGTCGTCGGCGCCATCGGCCACGACGCTCACCTGCACCAGATCGCCCGCCTCCCAGCCCGGCAGCGGCGAGCCGTCCGCCGGTGTCAGTTCCAGATGGAACACCGGGCCGCCCTGGCTGCCCGGATTCAGATGTCGCCGCGCGCGCAGACGCCACGGCGTGAAGACCGGCATCTCCCATTCGGCGAGATCGGCGGTGCCGGCGAAGTGACTGAGCCGTTGGCGCCATGAGGCGAGCGCATGCTCGTCGGCGCGATCGGCCTCGATGCGATCGAACATCGGACGCGCGCCGCGCTCGTGCAACCAGGCATCGAGCGCGCGGCCGAAGCCGCAAAAGTGCGTGTAGGTCGAGTCGCCCAACGCCAGCACGCCGACTTCCAGCGAGGACAGATCCAGGCCGCTCCCCTCCGCCGCCATCAGGTCGCGCGCGAATGGCGACGCGCTGTCCGGCGCGTCGCCTTCGCCGTAGGTGCTGGCGATGAACAGCGCATGTCGCGCGCCGCGCAAGGCCTCCTGATCGATCTCGCCGAGCGCGACCACGCGCACCGGCATGCCAGCCAGGTGCAGCGCCTTGGCGGTCTGCCAGGCGATCTCCTCGGCCTGACCGGTCTGGCTCGCGTGCAGCACCAGCACCGGCGGTCCCGCGTCGGCGGCGGGCAGCAGCGCGGCGGCGGCGGCGGCGGCCTGGCGCAGTCGGCGGCGATGACGCCACCAGACCGCGGCGCACATCAGCAGATAGAGCGCGATCAGCAGCAGCGCCACCGCGGGTCGGGACAGGATCGGAGCCATCAGAGCATCAGCGCGCGCATCGCGGTGGAGAAGCGCTCCTCGAAGCCGCCGCCTTCAGCCGACGCGCGACGCCGCACCAGCAGCGCAGCCAGTCCGAGTCGCTCCGCCAAGGCGAGGCCTTCATCCGGCCCGAGCACCATCAGCGCCGTCGACCAGCCGTCGGCCCACATCGCGCTGTCGTGCAGGACCGTGACCGATGCCAGGCCGTGCTCGATCGGCCGCCGGGTGCGCGGATCGATGGTGTGGGAACGTCGCGGTCCGCCGGCCTCCTCGAAGAACTTCCGGTAGTCGCCGGACGTTGCGACCGACAGTCCGTGCAGCGCGATGCGCACCGGCGCCAGGCCGCAATCGGCGGATGGCGGCTCCAGGTCGACCCACCAGGGCTGCCCCTCGGGCTTGAGCCCGGCCCCGCGGAGTTCACCGCCGATCTCGACGAGGTGGTCCGGCATGCCGAGTGCCGTCAGGACTGCGGACACGCGGTCGACCGCGAAGCCTTTGGCGATCGCCGACAGGTCCAGCGTCGCCTCGCCCGGTTGGATGAGCACGTGCCGCGTGCCGTCCCATGGCAGCGATTGCCAGCCGCAATGGACGCGTTCGCAGGCCTCGGGCGTCGGCGCATGGAAGTCGGGCGCCTCGTGGCGCGGCGCGCGCGCGGTCTCGCCCGAGGGGCCGAAGCCCCACAGCGCGACGAGCGCGCCGGCGGTCGGGTCATAGGCGCCGTCGCTCTCGGCCGCGATGCGCAGCGCCGCGTCGACGACGGTGGCGAAACCGTCGGGCAAGGGGAACGCCGTGCCCGCCGCGGCGCCATTGAAACGGCAGAGGTCCGAGTTCGCGTCCCAACTGCTCATCTGCGCGATGACCTCGTCGCAGGCGTGGACGACCGCCGCCTCGATCGCGGCGAGGCGAAGTCCCGACGGACCGATGAATCGCGCGGACCAGGTCGTCCCCATCGTCTCGCCGGCGAGCGCATGCACGGCCTGGCCGAGCGCCGGCGGCTCGCCGTCGATGCGCAGCGGGACGAGAACGCGCGGCTCCGGCGCGATGCCCGCGCCGCGCGTCGCCATCGTCCCGCTGGTCACGCTCACTTCGGCAACACCTCGAAGGTGGCGCTCACGCTGGCGCGCTGCACTGGCGCTTCGCGCGTGCCGGTGGCCGCGTTCGGGCCGCGCGCGGGACCGGTGCTCGCGCCGATGAAGTAGCGGCCCGGCTCCGTCCATTCGACGGTGAATTCGCCCTTCGCGTCGGACTTGAGTTCGACCTCGCCGAACTTGTAGCGATAGCGGTTGCCTTCGCGGATCAGCTTGAGCTGCACGTCGGCGGCCGGCTTGCCGTCCAGCACCAGACGGAACTTCGTCTTGTCGCCGTGGCTCAGGTCGGTGACCGGGCCCAGCGGCAGCAGCTCCAGGCCGTCGCCCTCGGGCTTGAAGTCGACCTTGCCGGCCTCTTCCTTGCTGACGAAGGTCTGCTGGCGATTGCTCATCACTGTCAGCGCGGTGACCTCGGCATCGGCCGGCACGTCCTTGGCGAAGCTTTCCTTGGTGCCCCGGAAGCGCTTGGTCTCGCCGCCCTGCTTGTACGCGCCCATCAGCGACTGGCTGACGTTGCTGATGCGCCAGGTGCCGTCCTGCGTCAGCTTCACGTCGAAGCTCTCGCGATGGCGGGCGGCGCTGCGGTTCTCGGCCTCGACGGTCTTGCCGTCGGGCGCGGTGACGCGCACGGTCTCCAGCTTGAGCGCGCGCTCGAAGTTGAAGAGGTCTTCCGAGACGGCGGCGTCGAACGATGCCACCGGCTCCTTGCCGTCGAAGGCCGCCTTGTTGGGCAGCAGCCAGGTCATGTGCGCGTGCGCGGTCAGCGGGAGCAGCGCGGCGATGGCCAGCGCGACGGGAGCGACGCGTGTCGCCATGCGGGTACCGATCAGCGAAGCGATCGAAGTCTTCATCATGGTGAGTTCCTCCGTGTCTTGTCGTGGAGCCTGTCGCGGCGCGATCAGGGCTTGACCGTCAGTTCCAGCGCGCCGAGCTCGTGCTCGCCCTGCGCCTTGGCCGTCGCGGCGGCCTTGACCGGCCAGGTCAGCGGCAGGCGCTGCACTTCACGGCCACCGGCTTCGCGGCTCGATTCGACGACGACTTCGTACTTGCCCGGAGGCAGCGCGGCGAGCGCGGCACTCGTGTCCAGCGAGATCGCGTGCTCGCCCGGCGCGCGCGTGGCGGCGGTGACGCCGTCGGCAGGCACCGTGAGATTGCGGCCGCCCTGGCGCCACCACTGGCGCATGTCCTTGAGCCACTTGGTGCCGGCGTTGTTCTGCTTCTTGGTGTCGTACCAGACCGCCAGCTGCGCGACGGCCGGGCCGGACTCGCCGGCCTTCTCGACCCACACGGCGATGTAGGGGCGGTGGTATTCGGCGACGTTCAGGCGCGGCACTTCCAGCTTGAGCTGGACGGTGGCGGCCCAGGCGGACGAGCCGACGGCCAGGGTGCCCAGCGTGCCGAGGGCACCGATCTGGAGGAGGGTACGACTTGCGGAGCGATTCATGGTCGAGTCTCGGTTGAAGGTGGGGAGGTCCTGGCGGCGGCTCGGAGCGGAGAAGAAGAGGAAGCGGCGAGAAAACTGGAAGACGACCACCGCGCCGTCGGAGCGGCGCGTGTCGGTCGTCGGACGGTCAATGGATCAGCAACAGCGCCAGCAGCGCGGGAATCACGAGCCCCAGGCCGACGAGGGGCCAGGTGCTGGGTCGGCTGACCGCGTGGAACTTCAGGATCAGCAGCCCGGTGATCGAGAACAGCAGGCAGGCGACGGCAAAGATGTCGATGAACCAGCTCCAGGCCACACCGGTGTGGCGGCCCTTGTGCAGGTCGTTGAGGTAGGAGATCCAGCCGCGGTCGGTGTCCTCGAACTCGACCTCGCCGCTGTCGCGCGCGATGCGGACCCAGGCATCGCCGCCGGGGCGCGGCATCGCGAGGTAGATCTCATCGCGGTTCCACTCGGCCTCGCGGCCGTCGATCGCGCGGCCCAGTTCCTTGGCCAGCCACGTGCGCACCGAGGCGGGCACCGGGGCCTTGCTGTCGGCTTCGTCGGCGGACTTCGGTTTCAGCGGCGCGGCCAGCTCGACCGGCAATTGCGCGGTCTTGCTGACGATGGCCGGCTTGGACTCGATGTCGGCGGCGTGGTTCAGCGTGATGCCGGTGACGGCGAACAGGATCATGCCGATCAGGCAGATCGCGGAGCTGATCCAGTGCCACTGGTGCAGCTGCTTCAGCCAGCCGGACCGCTTCGCGTGGCTGCCGGGATTCGCACTCTTGGGTCCGTTCATGTCTCGGCCCAGAGGCGCAGCAGGTTGTGATAGTGGCCGGTGAGCGCGGTGGTCTCGGCATCGTCGCCGAGTCGGCCGCGCAGCTTCTGGATGGTCTGGTCGAGTTCGAACAGCATCGCGCGCTGCCAGTCCTGGCGGATCAGGCTCTGCGTCCAGAAGAACGAGCAGATGCGCGCGCCGCGCGTCACCGGCGTCACGCGATGCAGGCTGGTGCTCGCGTAGACGATGAGGTCGCCCGCGGGCAGCTTCACCTCGTGCGTGCCGTAGGTGTCGACGACCTCGAGCTCGCCGCCGTCGTACTCGTCGGGCTCGCTCAGGAAGAGGGTCGAGGACACGTCGCTGCGCAGCGGCTGGTCGGTGCCCTGCTGGCGCATGATCGCGCCGTCGACGTGGAAGCCGTAATGCTCGCCGCCCTCGTAGCGGTTGAACAGCGGCGACAGCGTGCGCAGCGGCAGCGCCGCCGAGATGAACAGCGGATGCCGCGCCAGTACCTCCCGGATGTGTGCGCCGATCTCGCGCGCGGCCGGATGCTCGACCGGCAGTTGCCGGTTGTGCTTGACCTTCGCGCCCTGCTCACCGACGGTGGCGCGGCCGTCGGTCCAGTCCGCGGCGTCCAGGAGCTTGCGCATCTCGCGCACGTCCTGCTTGCTGAGCACTTCGGGGATGTGAAGAAGCATGTCCGGATCGAATCAATTCAGGAGGCCGGGACGGACGGCGGCCCGCCCCTGCCAGGACAGGGACGGGCCGGTCGTACGCTACCTCAAACGGTCAGGCCCGGCTCAGAAGCCGATGTTGGCCATCAGCGTCACGGCACGCGGAGCGCCCAGCACCAGGCGGCTGCCGCCGTTGTTCAGCGAGGACATGTATTCCTTGTCGAACAGGTTGGTGACGTTCAGCTGCAGGCTGAGGTTCTTGTTGACGCGGTAGGCGCCCATCACGTCCACCACGGTGTAGGCCGGCAGCGTCGACAGACCGTTCGACGGCGTCGCGGCCACGGTCACGACACGCTTCTGGTCCGCCGTGTGGCGCACACCGCCGCCGATGGTGAAGTCGTTCCACTGGTACGAGTTCCAAAGCGTGGCGGACCACTTCGGCGTCCAACGCACACCGTCGGTGACGGTCTGCACGCCGGTGGTCGCGTTGACGCTGCGCTGATTCAGCGCCTTGGCATCCATGGTCTGGACGCCGGCGGTGATCTGCCAGAAGTTGGTGATCTGGCCGACCGCGGCCAGCTCGATCCCCTGCACGCGGGTCTTGCCCCCCTGCGTCGCGACGTTGGTCACCGAGTCCACGCTGACCTGGCCGTCGTTCTCGCTGCGGTACAGCGCGGCAGTCAGGTTCAGACGCTTGTTCAGCAGGTCCCACTTCGTGCCGATCTCGTAGTTCTTCGCTTCCTGCGCATCGGCAGCCGTCGAGTTCTGACCCGAGGCGGCGAGCGTCGAGTTGGCACCGCCCGGAGGGGTCAGCGAATTGGCGGCGGCGGCATAGACCGTGCCGTTCTCGGCCAGCTTGTACAGCGCGGCAACGTTCCAGCTGGTGACCCACTTGCCGGTGTCCAGGGCGCCGGTGGCGACGCTGGCGTACTTCACCTTGTAGTGCTCGGTGCGCAGGCCCGCGGTCAGCTTCAGCGCGTCGGTCACCGAGATCGTGTCCAGCGCGTAGATCGCGGTGGTGGTCGTGCTGCCCGAGGTGTCGCCGGCCACGTTGCGGGTGGAGCCGCCGAGGTCGACGTTCGGGTTCGGGTTGTACAGGTTGGCGGGCGTCGCGGCGGCGGGGGTGAAGGCGCGGTTGTCCTGGCTCTCGTACATCAGCTCGATGCCGGTCGACAGGTCATGCTTGATGCCGCCGGTCGACAGCGTCGTGTTGATGCTGGTCTGGTTGGCGAGGATCTCGTTCGTCTGGTTGACGCGCTGACGTGAACGGCTCAGCGTCCACGTGCTGCGGTCGGCCGGGTTCACCGCGACGATCGTGTTGATGCCGGTGACCATGCGGTCCATGTACGTGCGGCCGTAGCGCGAGATGTTGCGCACCGTCATCTGGTTGCCGATGTCCATCTCCAGCTTGGCGGTGACCATGTCCGCCTTGACGTCCTCATAGTCGTGGACGCTGCCGTAGAAATTCTTGCTGTCGATCTTCGGGGCCGCCATCAGCGCGGCCGCCTGGGCGGGGGTCACCGTCGCGGAGGACACCGCCGTATAACCGGGCCAGCCGATCGTGGGGATGCCGCCGTCCGGGCGATTGTTCTGACGCAGATGCTGCGAGTACAGGAAGAAGCGGGTCGGCGTGTTCAGCCCGAAGGCGATCGACGGGGCGATGCCGTAGTTCTTGCGCTTGACCTCGTCGCGACCCGGGACGCCGTAGTCCTGCCACACTGCGTTCAGGCGCACGGCGCTGTTGTCGAAGATCTTCTGGTTGACGTCGACCGAGGCGCGCTTGCGGCTCGCGTCGCCGATGGTCACCGAGCCGTCGATCGAGTTCTCGACTTGCGGCAGCTTGCTGATCAGGTTGATGTAGCCGGCGCTCGCGGCACGGCCGGTGTCGGCGCCCGCCGGGCCCTTCACGACTTCGATCTGTTCGATGTTGAACACGTCGCGGGTCACCGCGCCGAGGTCGCGGATGCCGTCGACGAAGGTCGAGGTGCTGGCCGAGAAGCCGCGCATCTGGAAGGTGTCGCCGGCGGAGGTGTTGCCGTTCTCACCCAGCTGCATCGTGATGCCCGGGGTGTTCTGCAGCGCCTCGATCAGGGAGACGGCGCCTTGTTCGCGCAGCACTTCCTTCTTGATCACCGAGATGGTCTTGGGCGTTTCCAGCAGCGGCTGGGTCAGCTTCGAGGAAGCGCTCTTGTCGGCCTTGTAGTCGGACTGCGCGGTGCCCTCGACCTTCACCTGCGGCAGGTAGGGCGCGGCAGCGGCGGAGGCGGTCGAGGCGTCGGCGGGAGCCGGGGTGTCAGCAGCGTGGGCCAGCGGGAGGGTCAGGGAGGCTGCCAGCGCGGCCAGCGGGGCCACCGCGTGCTTGCGGCTCTTGATGTAGCGGGACATGGAATCGAGCTCCGAGGGAAAAGTTCTTGTAGGAATCGGCTCGGCTGGCTGCGCGTGCTGGCGGCGTCGTCCCGGCGCTTCACGGCGCACGTGGCGGGCCTCCTCCCTGATCGCGTCTGGCTGGCGGTGGCGAGTGATTGAGAGCGGTTGGGCTCAAAAGCCGCAAATGCTAAGCATTCTCATTTGACTATGTCAAAGAATTGCTGTTCCGCGGTCATTCCGCGTGGCGAACGCGCGACGCCCCTGTTTCTGTTCTGTAAAGCAAAAACCCGCGGGACGCTGGCGCGTCGCGCGGGTTTCAAGGGGCAATGAACGCTGGACCCGGCATTCGCCCGGATCCGGTCAGGCCGGCGTCAGTCGACCGCCTTCTGGGGCTCGTCCGAATGGCGTGCCGGCAGCTTGGGCGCGGTGCGCAGGCTCCAGACCATGGTGATGGCCAGGATCGCCACCACCACGCCCAGCGACAGCAGCACGGGGATCTTGATCACGTCGATCAGCATCATCTTCGCGCCGATGAACACCAGCACCACCGCCAGGCCATAGCTGAGCAGATGGAACTTGGACGCCATCGCCGCCAGCAGGAAGTACATCGCGCGCAGACCCAGGATCGCGAAGATGTTGGAGCTCAGCACAATGAACGGATCGTTGGTGATCGCGAAGATCGCCGGGATCGAGTCCACCGCGAAGATCACGTCAGTCATGCCCACCAGCGCGATCACCAGCAGCATCGGCGTGGCGATCCGTTTGCCGTTCTCGAGCGTGAAGAAGCGTTCCCCGTCGAAGTTCTTGCTGACCGGCAGCACACGTCGCAGCAGCTTCAGCGCGGGGTTGTCCTCGAGGTCGGGCTCCTGGCCGGCCGCCCACCACATCTTGATGCCGGTGATCAGCAGGAAGGCGCCGAAGAGATAGAGGATCCAGTGGAACTGCGCGATCAGCCAGCCACCCACGAGGATCATCACCGTGCGCAGCACGATGGCGCCGATGATGCCCATCATGAGCACCCGCTTCTGGTAGGCCGAGGGCACCGCGAAGTAGGTGAAGATCATCAGGAAGACGAAGATGTTGTCGACCGCCAGCGACTTCTCGATGAGGTAGCCGGTGATGAACTCCAGTGCCTTCGTGTTGGCGAGTTCCGTGCTGCCGGTGCCGTCGCGTACGGCCCACCAGAGCAGGCCCATGAAGGCGACGCTCAGCGCCACCCACACCAGCGACCAGTTGATCGCCTCCTTGACGCCCACGTCGTGCGCGCCCTGCTTGCGCAGGACGACGAAGTCCAGGATCAGGGACACCACGACGATGCCGACGAATACCACCCACAGCCACATGGGGACGATCGTGCTCATGAGAGCTCCTTGCAAGAAGCGGACGGCGGACAAGCGCCGTCCCGGTTTCAACGACAGCGTGCCGCCAGGGTGGCACGCTGAGGCCGAAGGGTCTTGCAAGGCTGATGCCGCTCGGGGTCTGACGACCTCTCGAGTCCGGCATCAGGTGCAGGGCCCGGCTGCCTTCACGGCAACGTCTTGACGGGCGTCTGCCGCGGCCTGCGCCGCGCGGCTACTCCCCCTTCGGAAGGTTCGGATTATCCTTCACTTATAAAACTTCAACTTCGTATTTTACTGATGATCGATACCGGTATGCTGAGCACATGAAAACGCTGACCCGCTGGTTGCTGCTGGCCGCCGCACTGCTGCTGGTGGCGCACCTTTATCCTGGCGTCCAGGTGAAGGGCTTCGTCACCGCGCTGATCGCGGCCTTCGTGCTGGGCCTGTTCAACACCGTCCTGCGGCCGGTGCTGGTGCTGCTCACGCTCCCGGTCACGCTGTTGACGCTGGGGTTGTTCCTGTTCGTCATCAACGCGCTGCTGTTCTGGGCAACGGCCAGCGTGCTGGACGGCTTCACCGTCGCGGGCTTCGGCGCAGCCTTGATCGGCTCGCTGATCTACTCGCTGTGCGGGATGGCCATCGACGTGCTGATCGAACGCCTGTTCCCGGACAGCGAGTAACGCTCGATCAGGGCTCAGCGCCTGGCGGAACGCCGCGCGGATACATCTCCATGAGCATCTGGCGACGTTCGTAGCGCAGGTCCCGCAGGCGCGAGTCGATCACCGAGGCTTCGAACTGGTCGGCCGATCTCGCCCGACCTTGCCGTTCCGCGGAGGCGAGCCGGTCGATCGCGCCAGTGATGTCCCCAAGCGCCGCTCGCGTCTCTCCCTGCGCCCGCAACGAGCGCAGCGGCTGGCCGAGTTGCTGCCACAAGGTCCCGCTTTCCTGCCAGGCCAGAGCGTCCTGGGCATGCAGCGCAAGGTGGGTCTGGAGGGCCTCGGCGGCTTCGCGCTTCACCTCCGGCCGCGGATCCGCCTGCGCGAGGTCTGCACGGATCATCAGCATCGGACGCGAGCGTTCGTTCTTCAATGGCTCCAGTGCCGCGAAGCCGGCTTCGGGCTTGCCTCGTGCCACTTCCAGCTCGGCATGCGCGTACACGAGCAGGCGCTTCGCGCCCGGGTCTGCGCCGAGCAGACCGGCCAAGGCATCGGCCGTCTTCAAGGTGGCTTCGGCGCGCGAGAAGTCACGCAGCTTGATCGACGCGAGCGCGCTCGTGTATCGGGCGGCCAACTGGTCGATGTTCTTCTCTCCGGCTCTCGATCCGGCGTCCAGGCCCTGGAGCACCCGCCAAGGGTCGGTCCGCTGGTCCATCAACACCTTCGCACGTGCCGCCATCAAGGCGTGCTCCGGAGTTCCGACCAGCTTGGCTTGAGTGCTCGTGCCCAGTCGGGCCTTCGCTTCGCCAATGCGTTCGCTGGTCAACGGGTGGCTGCGCAGGTAGGGGTACTGCCCCGAATCCATCAGGTGATAAGCCTGCTCCATGCGCTCGAACATGCTAGCCATGCCGGCCGGCTGGTAGCCGGCCTGCGTCATGACCTGGAAGCCGACGCGGTCAGCCTCGCGCTCCATGTCGCGCGAGAAGTTCAATTGCGCCTGTGCAGCTGCCGCCTGGCTGCCGACGATCACCGCCTGAGCGCCGTCCATGCTGCGAGCCTTCGCCGCGGCCAGGATGCCGAGAAGCAGACCCACCGTGGCGAGCGCGCTGGTGCGGGAGTCTCCGACGATGCTGCGCGCGATGTGGCGTTGAGTGATGTGCGACAACTCATGGCCCATCACCGACGCCATCTCGTCGCGCGCCCCGGTCATCGCGATCAGGCCCAGGTGGATCCCCACGTAGCCGCCCGGCAGCGCGAACGCGTTCACCGACCGGTCGCGGACCAGGAAGAGCTCCCAGGCGAAGCGATCGCTGGTGTCATCGCTGATGTTGCCGAGTCGACGCGCGGCATCCACCAGCGGCTGCCAGGTGTTCTGCGCGTACTCGAGCAGAAGCGGATCATCGAGGTAGTCCGGGTCCGGACGGATCTGCCGCATGACCTGATCGCCGAGCTTCTTCTCTGCGCTGATGCTGACGTCGGCCGACACCGAGTCGCCCAAGGCCGGCAGGTTCACCTGCGCGATGGCGCCCTGGCCAAGCAGCGCCGCGCTGAGCAGCACCGCCAAGCAGCGCCGGGTGAAGGGAATGGGGTTCGTTCGCTTCAAGGGATCTCCAGGGCGGGAACTATGATGACGCCTCTTCGGTTTCGCGATTGTTGCCGCGCTCATGAGCTCGCCTCTGACCCATTTTGACGCCAACGGACAAGCCCACATGGTGGACGTCTCCGGCAAGGATGTCACGCACCGTGTGGCCCGGGCCGCCGGTCGCATCCGGATGAAGGCTGAGACACTGGCGCTGATCCGCGATGGAAATGCCAAGAAGGGCGATGTGATCGGGGTGGCGCGGATTGCGGCGATCCAGGCCGCGAAGCGAACATCGGATCTGATTCCGCTCTGTCATCCGCTGCCGATCACGCGAGTCGCGGTCGAGTTCGAGCTGGACGAGGCATCGAGCGCTGTGATCTGTACGGCTCAGGTGGAGACGCTCGGACGCACCGGTGTGGAGATGGAGGCGCTGACGGCTGTACAGGTCGGACTCCTCACCGTCTACGACATGTGCAAGGCGGCGGATCGCGGCATGGTCATGGAGCAGATCCGGGTGCTGGAGAAGCAGGGCGGAAAGTCGGGCGGCTGGCACGCTGAGGTCTGAGCGCGTCGGTCACCCGACCGATCTCGCCTTCATCGACACCCTCAGCGCAGCTCGCGGAAGCTGTACTCGCGCTGCGGAGGCTCGCATTGGAACGGCTTCGCCGCCGCGCCGAGCGCCGCCACTTCATCGCATTCGGCCAGCCATTCCTCGCTCGCTGCGTTGCGGAACTCGCGTAGCCGCTGCACCAGGTAGCGGGCCTTGTCGGTCTCTCCCACCGCGTTGAGCGACTTCGCCCAGGACATCAGCAGCCGGGTGTCGATGAGGTGATGACCGGTCAGCCGCGATGCTTCGAGCGCCACTGCGCCGGGCGGCTGAACCGTCGCTTCGGCGTAGTCTGCCTGCAGCGCGAACAGCGGGGAGCGCTGGCCCGCAGCGATTCGATCGTCGAGCGACGCAGCGCCCGCCGGCGGCGCGTAAATGTGGACGATGCGCAGGTAGTCCAACACGACGAGCGGCACCAGTGCTGCCGTCAAAAGACCGAGCGCCGCCAGCGCAGGTCGGCGTTGGCCCGCCTCAGCCTTCTTGGCCGGCTCCTTCGCGACCTCGACCATGCACAGGCCGTATGCCAGCCCCGCGGGCAACAGGAAATAGGCATACCAGAGCGGGTACTCGAACTGGCTATGCAGGCCGATCATCGCGACCAGCATTCCTGCACAGCGCGTCGCGGCATCGCCCTTGATCGACCGCTTGAGGCCGACCCAGAGGCCCCAGGCCAGCAGCGTCAACGTGAGCAGACCCAGCGGCAGACCCATCTCGACGAGAAGTTGCAGCTCGAGGTTGTGCGTGTGATCGAAGAAGGCCACCGGACGATCCGGAAATGGCGTCATCGTCCAGGCGAAGTTGAAATCACCCCAGCCGGAGCCTGTGAGCGGATAGCGCTGCAGCAGGCCGATTGCGTTCTTCACGATCGCAATGCGGGACGGGGAACCGGCGCCTT
The DNA here is from genome assembly GCF_056867975.1 of Mitsuaria sp. MSU3D. NCBI lineage: Bacteria > Pseudomonadati > Pseudomonadota > Betaproteobacteria > Burkholderiales > Sphaerotilaceae > Roseateles > Mitsuaria sp. MSU3D. The sequence goes on from NZ_CP200314.1 coordinate 4,798,049, forward strand.
CTTCCGAGACTCGCGACTGCGCGCCGAAGGCGTGGTGGCTGACGGCGGTGTACCACTCGAGCAGGCCCCAGCCGATCGCGAACATGATCAGCGTCGACCCCAAGGCAATGCGCACGCGGCGCGAGAGACGACCATCGATCGCGCCCCAGATCGCCAGCATGCCGATGCCGATCATCCCGGTGCGGGACGCGCTCAGCAGGACGCAGAACACGAACAGGAACAGCAGCAGGTACAGCGCGATCGTGCCTCGCAGCGCGCCGCCCAGCCTCCGCGCGAGCCAGCCGCTCTGTGCCAGCCAGACCGACGCCACGCAGGCCCACATCAGCAGGCTGGCGAGGTGATTCGGCTGGCGCATATTGCCGACCGCGCGACCAACGAGGCCAGAGCGGGCGATGACAGTGCCGTCGGCGAGCGACGGAAAGAACATCTGGACGAAGCTGACCACCACGCTCAGCAGACCCGCGCCTACAAGTGCGATACAAAAGAGCGTGAGGACGCCGTCGCGCTGGCTGGGTGTCACGGCTCGACCGGTCTGTACCGCAAGCAGAACGCCGAGCAGCATGGCGATGCTGGTCAGCGCCATCGACCAAGGCAGCTCGTGCGTGAACGGTGCGGCGACAGCCACCACCGTCATCAGCAGCAACCCGAGGGAAACGCCATCGACGCGCCAGCCGGCCAGCAGCGATCGTCCCCAGGCCAAACCAGCGACCAGCAGGCCCAGCCCTGCGAATGCCGCCAACTGGTTGTAAAGCGTGGCCGAGGGGGTTTGGTTATAGGCGACCAGGGGCGCCAGCGTTACGCCCAGCAGCAAGCCGATCAGCGTCAGGACCTGGAAGTGCGGCGCGGTGGAGGAGGCAGGGAGATCGGCGGCGGGCGCTGTCGCGGCGAGCGTCATGAACGGTCCGGGTCGTGGGGACAGGGCGGAACTCTAACGCCCGCGGGACGGTTCACCTGGAACGCGATGCAACGTTGGGCTCAGAAGCCGTCGACCGGAGCGAAGCCGACCGGGTCGCCGGTGGTCTTGTCGATCAGAACAGACCAGTCATAGCGGCGCGCGATGAGCGGGATATAAAGCAACTGCTCGATCGGTTTGCCCGCTTTGGCAGTGGCAGCACGCAGGACTTCTGCCTGTTCAGGGTGACGCTCAAGTAGGACGGTGAGCGGCTTACCCACCTTCAGGGCCTGCGCTCGCCCTCGCGCATCCCATTCCTGCCAAAAGCTCGGACGCATGCCGAGATCGGCGCCGCCGAAGGCCGCGAAGACGGCGTCCATTTTCTCTTCAGCCTTGACGTCTCTTGTGTTCACCAGCCGAGGCCCGGTGATGGACAGCGTGCGCAGAGATTCAGTCGCCTTCGACAGTTCCTGTTCGACCACGCTGGCAGCAATCACGGCGCGGAAGCGTTCTCCCTCAAGAGCCAAGACTACAGGTCGGGCAATGAACATCGTGTGCGCTCCAAAAGCCAGACCGGCCAGTTGAAGGACGACGACGACCGACATGTCTCGCCACAACTCCCCCCGAGGCTTGCGCGGATCAAAGACCACAAGCGTGATCAAAGGCCCGAGAACCACGTCAACGCACACGATCAACAGGAACAGGCCGCCCCCCCCGGACACCTCGCTATAGGGCCACGGATACCAAAGCAGGAATACGGCGGCCGCCACGGAGGCGGCTACGATCATGGTGAAGACGAGGTGGAGCGAGGACGCCTTCAGGCGTCCTCGGAGGGTGGGCGTCATGGGCCGAATCGAAAATGAGCAACGTGGCGATTGTGGCGCGCCAAGAACGACAAATGGGGCCGAAGCCCCATTTGAACGATCTTGAAAGAGACCGAATTACTTGCAGGAAGCAGCCAAGTACTTCTTGTCGATGTCGCTGCTGCAGGTCCAGGTCACTTGTTCAGCCGCAGCAGTGCCGCCGGCAGCCGTCAGAGTGATCTTGTGGGTATCGATCA